>CAWCNH010000002.1:0-524472 GCA_963796925.1 uncultured Acidobacteriota bacterium | reverse complement strand
TGGGCAAATGAGTTGAGGGGGCGGGTGATTCGGATCTTCCCAGGACCGATCACCCGCCCAGCACCCGGTTCGTCTTGCTGGGCGAGCTCAGAATCTTCCCCGGTAAGCCCAAAGTCCGAGGCCGGGATTTGCGATGAAAAAAATCTCCTCCCCCTCTACCATATTGAAACCATGTTGCAACTTGGCGGGGTCATATCTTGGCAAGACTTTCGCAGGGTCTTCATACTCGAATCCGGCGCCTTCGATTTCCCCCCGAGTCATTTGGCCCGGACACCAAGTGATCCGGAAGCGGTTTTCGGATGAGCCGTGAATCAGGTGGGCGGCAGCGCTCAAGTCTGCCGCGAGGTCAGGATTATTCTCGACCATCGAAAGCGTTGCCTCGGTGCCGTGATATCCGTACTTGCGAATGAGAAGGTCGATGCCCTTGTCTTCGCCAAATTCTTTCACTGCAGGAGCAAGAATGATCAAGTCGGCCCCGTCGCCGAGGACCATGCGAGTCCGGTAAATGGCTTTATTTCCCAGCCAGGTGCTGTGAAATTCCTCAGGATCCAGATAGACAACGACCTTTTGCAGTGGCTGGTCGAAAATCTGGAAATTCACCTGAAAGCTCAGCTCGGAGGCCAGGTGGAAACACTCGATATCGTCGCCCACAAACAGACCACGCACCGCGAGTCCGCCGTCGTTTTTCTTGCCGATCACAGTGAGCACATAGATAATTGGGACGTCACACAGGAAGTGGTCAGCCGCATAATTGAGAACGTTGCGCACCGGGCCGTCAGCACGCCCCATGATGCGCTCCATTCCATAGACTGCTCCCAGGTAGTGGCTGCGGTTGATGCTGTCTCTTCCCCCTGTCCCGATCAGAATGTTCTTATTGTAGTTGGCCATGCCGACGACTTCATGGGGAACCACTTGCCCAATGGAGAGTATGAGATCGAAACCACCATGCCTCAGCATGCGGTTCACTTGGACCGGCCAGGCGTAATTCAGTTTGCCTTCCGATTGTTGGCACACATATTCCGCCGGTACCGCGCCTATGGTCTCAACATCGCGCCGCCAGTCGTGCGTCTGGAATAGAGCGAGCGGAACCGCCCCGAACATCCGCGCCAGCGTCTCCGGGGTCATTGCGGTATGAGTGCCAAGCGCCGGCAAGATGGCTCGCAGACGCTCTCCATAGTATTTCCAGGCGTAACGCGTGAGCTCCCCAGCTCGGGAATGGACGCGGGTATGGTCGGGAGGAACGGCTAAAACACGCTTGCGCTGACCGGCTTTTTCAAGAGCCGCGTAAAGTAAGTACTCGAGCTCCGCTGATGACAGATCGCTCTTGGCGCTGCCTTGCGCACAGTAAAGGCTCATGGGGAGAGACTGGTTTTAAGGCCTTCAGAGCTTCGCAGATCTCATTAAACAGTAAAAACCGACTTCGCCGAATGGATGAACCAATGCTATCGATTTGTGGTCTGTCCGTCAATCCCGACAAAACGCGGGCGAAGTACTTGATGCTTACCTCCATGTGGAAGATGCTGCCGCGCCTTGTGCCGAGTACTCCACCAAAGGTGTCGACTGCACTCGAGGACTTGCCAACATGCCATGGCAATCGGTCCGCGAAGACATGTTGCGGCTGCCCTTAATAGATGGTCCATTTCCTGAACCATCAAAAGATAGCTCATCTCCTTAACCAGACTAGTGAACGCTACAACATCCTGCGCATTCGCCATCCCAATCGTGAGTTCCATCAGTTGTTCGGATATCGTTTTTGGCGCCATGGATTTTTCGTGGGTACCCTAACATGCTTGGAATAGGAAGTTCCGTTTGATTGAGGACAAACGAAAAACGAGAAGACAAATGGGCCCTGATATGCGCGCGCTGCTTTTAAAAACCCCAATCTGCTTTGGCGGCCACTTCAGCGCCTGATCGGCACTGGAATTGAGATACTGATCGAAATTATTCAACGCTAAGAACAATTGGAGTGTGATCTGACGGCTTTTCTAAGCCTCGGGGGCCCCTATCAATCCTGCAACCGGTCATCCGCTCAGCGAGTAGGGGTGACACCAGAAATGCGAGCAAATTTCCATTTCGCGGTGCATTTCAATTACATTTGACGGCCGCCAGTGTTACATCGTTTGCTACGCAAAGTTTTGCATAGTGAGCCTGGCAGTGGAGAATCTGCTGTCTAGTTAATTAGACCGAAATTTCCGTCTAAAGGTGCCGCTGTCACGCGGGATATGTGCGGCCGCCTGAATGGCGAAGTAGTCTCCAAGCGTGTTTCCTGAGATGGGAGATTCACCGGAACTGAAATAGATAGGCTAAGCAACAAAACGCCGTCTGAACGGTAGGCTAGTTCGCTTATTGAGAAAGAGAAGACATGACTACCCGCCCCCCGCTACCTCCATTTACTCGCGACGCCGCCATTCAAAAGGTGCGTCTCGCCGAGGACGGCTGGAATTCCCGAGATCCAGAAAAGGTCGCTCTCGCTTATAGTCTCGATTCGCGCTGGAGGAACCGTTCAGAATTTGTGAACGGAAGACAAGACATCATCGATTTTCTCACAGGCAAGTGGGCGAAAGAGCTCGAGTACCGGCTGATCAAAGAGCTTTGGGCTTTTACCGACAACCGCATCGCCGTGCGTTTTGCGTATGAGTGGCATGACGATTCGGGGAACTGGTATCGCTCATACGGTAACGAGAATTGGGAATTCAATGATGACGGCCTGATGTCGCTGCGATTTGCCTGCATCAACGATCTTCCCATCAAAGAAGCGAATCGTAAATATTTTTGGCCGCTCGGCCGTCGTCCTGACAATCACCCAGGATTAAGTGATCTTGGACTTTAGTCTGGGCGCGCAGCATGACTCATTAAATTATCCCTTGCAACCAACGATAAACCGGATTCCCTTCCATGTCTGAAGCAGGATTCCGTTCAACGCGACCGGCAGCGCCCTCCTGTTTCGCACGTGGGGAGCAGTATTTTGGGCTTGCGCATAGCGTGCAATTTCGGTTGTGGCAGTCGGCTCAATGCACGAGGTGCGCAAGTACGTTCAAGATTCAGTGTTGTTGGCGGGGCCCGCGTTGCTAGTGTGGTAATCGCATCTTGCGAGCTAAATGCAAGATACGAAGGGCGGACACCGCTCTCTTAGGCAACTGCGCTCTCGGACTTTCTTTCGTCTCCTGGTTCAACCCAATCCAGAGAACTTCTAAGGGCCTGCAATGCGAAAAGCGCAACGTTCATCGCACTCCTCTCGGCTACGTCATGATCTCCGGCGTTGAAGAGTTCGCGCGCCTCAATCGCAATCTGTTTTTCCGCTACTGCGATCCTCATAGGAAGTCTGTTCTTATTGGGTTCAAACAACGCTGCGCGATAAGAATCTCTCCAGCTTTCGCTTTGTTGCATCACTAATGTATTCATTTGCCATCCCCGAAGTGAACTTAGCAAAATGTACAAACTTTTTGGTCCGGCTCCCATCCGGGAATTGCCGTATGCAAGCAAAACCAAAGTAACTGCCTTTTGTCCCCTTGATTTCGATCAAGTAGATGATCTCCTCAAGCTGCAAAAGGCGGCGCAATCCTTGACCTTGACGAGCTCGAGACCTTATGTTGCCGACAACATAAGGCCACTTATGTGGCGCAGAGATTTATGCGGCGCTCGCCTCACGACGAGCGTAGCGACCCGTCCTTCGGCTCGACCTAGCGCCACATAACTTGGAGCGTCAAGGTACAGAGGAAAAGACAGGTTGCGGGAGAGCCAGATTCAGATGTAGTCGGGCGAATTCGATCTACCGAGGCGCCGCGGTCATTACTTCTAGCTTAGATTGGTTAAACAGAAGAGAACGCCGCTCGGGGTTGGCAGGCCGCTGACGCTGCATGACCAGGTTTGCCCTGAGTCGGCTGATCGGCATAGGTTGCCAGCTCTATCAGCAACCGCAATCGACGAGCCGATTGCGGCGATGCAACCAGTGTCAACGATACCCTCGGTCCACGCCGGCAGGCCATCTTCGACGGCCACTATGTCTCCATCCGGTCTGATCGGCCGACGATAAATCCTTCCCTGGGCCGCAAAGTGATCTGTCGACGCGGGAGACAAGAATGTCATCGCCCGAGAACGCTACCGCAGAGCAATACGATGCGTGCAGGCCGTTGCTTCTGCGTCGCGGCTAATGCAGAGGCCGGCAGCGGCCGCCGCCACGACGATGTCCAGATCTGCCTGGTTCGCGCGTACCTCGTGAACATCGCTGTTGATATCTATGGTGGGCTGCCAAGTGCTTCCGCCATCCATTGAACGTGGAATGCCTCCCACGTGAAATGCGGTTCGCTACCCGCTTTCTAGAACGTGAATCTTAATGCAAACTGAATTTGGCGGCTGCTGAACTTGGTGCCGGTAATTTGCCCAAACTGGGGTGTGCCAAAAGTGGTGTTTGGCGCTGCCAGAATAGTGTGATTTGCAAAATTGAAGGCCTCGGCTCGGAATTGGACCTTCACTCGTTCGGTAATGTTGGTGTTCTTTGAGAGCGACAAGTCTACGTCCGTGAGACCGGGACCAGTTACCGCACCGATGCCCTCGTTGCCAAATGTGTATGGGGCAGGCACGGCAAATGCGGAAGTGTTGAAGAATTCATCAACGGTTTTTGGACCGTTATTCGGATCGCCGATCACATCCGGAAGCTTCGCTCCCTCGCCAACATTCGGATTATCAAATGGTAGTGTGACAGTCAGCGGCTGACCAGTCTGGACTTGAACAATAGTGGCTATTTGCCATCCTGAGATAAGTTTACCGGCCGCTCCATTCACATCGCCCAGGAAATGCTTATTTCTACCGATGGGAAGCTCGTAAACCGAACTTAGAGTAAATCTATGGCGAATGTCAGCATTCCACAGCCCACGATTGGCGCGGCGGTCATAATTGTTTTGCAGGTCGGGCGCGAACGAAGTTGACCCTTGCGAGTCAGTGATGGCCTTCGACCAAGTATAAGTGGTCAGAAGAGAAAGGCCTTGCGAAAAGCGCTTTTCACCCTTCACTTGGAGACCGTTGTAATTGGCGCTGCCGATGGCTTCGTCGCTGCTGATTGACTCTACGTTGGTGTAGGGACGACGGGCGTCAATATCTCCCGGCCCAGGGTGAGGCTGGTTGGGCAGTGTGTAAGTCCAAAGTTTGGTGTCGTGATTTCCCACGTAGCTCACATCGAGCACAAAACCCGCACCTAGATCGCGTTGCACGCCAACGTTCCATGCCTGGAGATAGGGATTCACTGAGTTTCCAGGATAGCGTTGAAAGCTCAACCCACCTACAGGGAGGCCAGCCGTAGGATGGAACCAGTCCCAAGTCTGGTAATTCGCAGTATTGATAAAACGATCGTAAAAGCTGACAAATGGTGGATTGTAACTTTGACCGACTAAGCCGCTAAATACCTCGGGCTGATAAAAAATGCCGTAGCCAGCGCGCAGCACGGTGCGGCCCGAATTCCCCAGACGATAGGCGAACCCAATTCGTGGCGCGAAATTATTGTTATCGTTCCCGTCGAAAGTGCTGCGATTCTTTGCAATCGACGTCGGCAAAGAGGTTTGGCACGGGCGGACCGGCAGATTTGGAACGCAGGGACCAGCCAGGATGAGCGAGGCCTCGCCTCCTCCTGGGGGCAGAACGATATTTGAAATTGAATTGTTCTTGGAAACCGGCCAGGGGCGCCATTCATACCGTAATCCCAGGTTTACCGTCAATTTTGGTGTGATTCTCCAGTCATCCTGAGCCCAAGGCATCAGCTCCCACTGGCGGAATTGCGGATCGAACTCCTCAGGCGACAGCAAGAATTGGCTGGGAATGCCGATTAACATGTCGGCCATGGAATATCCCGTGAAGGTGCCATCAAAAATGATTTCGCCACTGCCGATAATGACCTCGGGGAATGTTTCGTGATGCCGCACAGTCTGCATGCCTGCCCGAATAACGTGCTTCCCGCGCACCAGGCTCACGTTTCCTTGATATTCAAATCTTTCGCTGATCCAGCTCCGCGGGCTGGAGGGCTGATTCCCACCCAACCCTGTACCGAAGTCAGAAACTACAAAGAATGGGGCATCGGATGACGCTGGACTTGTCGCAACCCCGTCAATTCCCAGCACGTCCGAAGCAACGTTGGGACTGGTGCCCTGGTGGTTCTGCTTTACGTACTGACGAAAGAGATTGTAGCCGGCGCGCAACTCCAAAATAGTGTTGGTGCTGATTGCGTCGGTGAGCTGCAAGCTCACATTGTGAGCACCGTTGTACTGAATGGCAGAGAAGTTGGGGTTGATGGTCGGCGGATGGTCATTCACCCGGTCGTAGATATAATGCCCAAACAACTGCATGCGATTGGTCAAGGAATGATCGATACGAGCGATATACTGGTCGGTCGAATTTCTACTCGTCCCTGGTATTACGTAATTATTTACGAGTCCGGGACGATTTGGGTCCGGAACATAAGTATCCAGGTAACCAGGCATCACGCTAAGCACCTGATCAGCGGGAATGATGTTGCCAGGATAAGGGTTTCCGGCGGGATCGTGTATTTGACGGGGATTGGGCAATGCCAACAGCTCTGAAAAATCTCCGTGATGCATCGGTTGGGTGGGAACAGAACCGATTAAGGTTGACGTCGATTGCTGCCGGAAGCCGTCGTAACTACCAAAAAAGAATGTCTTGTCGTGGTAAATTGGCCCGCCTAATGTCCCGCCGAATTGATTTCGCCGCAACGGAGCCTTGCTGTCTCCGCCATTTCTCTTGGTAAAGTAGTTGAGGGCATCAAGCTTGTCGTTTCGTATAAATTCATAGGCGCTGCCATGGAGCTGGTTGGTTCCTGATTTGGTCGCCATGTTCACCAAGCCACCCGCGTTCTCACCATAGTCAGCGGTAAAGTTGCTGGTCTGTAAACGGAATTCTTGAATTGCGTCGACCGATGGGTTCATTCCGTTAGTGCCGTGGATCCAGTCTTTGAATGAAATTCCATCGATCAAGTAGTCGTTATAGGCATCGGGCGTCCCATTAACCGAGAAATTACCTCCGCCGATGCTTTCGCTTTGTGCGTCGATCTTTACCGCCTGAAAAACACTGCCAGTACCGGGCGTTACCCCGGCAGAGAGCAGTTGCAGTTGCAGGAAGTTTCGTCCATTCAGGGGAATTTCGTTCACAACCTTGGTCTCAAACAGAGTACCGACGGACGACTCCGTGGTCTGGAGCGCTGTTACTGCGGCAGTAACGTTTACCTGCTCATTCACCGTGCCGGGGGGAAGCGTGACGTCAACCGTTCGGGTGAGCTGAACTTCCAACACCACCTGTTGCACGACGGTGCGCTGAAAACCATTCTTCTCGGCGCTAACCTCATAAGTCCCAATCGGCAAATCGGGAATGGCATATTGGCCGGACTCACTACTGGTGGCTTGGCGGGTCTCGCCAGTGTTTACATTTCTAGCAGTGATGGTCGCCCCCGCAAGTACGGCCCCCGAAGAGTCCGTTACCGTTCCGACGATTCCGGACTGAAGTGCCCAGAGGGCGAGCGGACAGACAGTGAGGAAAAGCATCAAAGTGAGTTTTCTGGCTAACATGGGGCCTCTCTATGTATATGAACGATTATTACGTGCACAATATCGGCTGATTTCCATATTTGTCAACATAAAAACAAAAAAATGATCGATCATTGATAAATTAACGCGTATCATAATCAATAATGATCGATCATTTTTGACGTGGATAGCCTCAAGTGATGAGCTGAATCGATTACGCTACCGATTTCGGGGACCGCTGAGTGTCCGTTTTTCCGGAAATCGGATCGTTAGCCCGAGGCCGGCGATTCACTAAGGGAGTCGTTGGCGCGGCGTCAGAGACTGCGACTCTTGACCCAACCAAAGTTTCACAATAGGGAGCCATGCCGCTAAAGCTGAGCAAGCTGAATACCCAACCGACCCGGCATCAGGTGGCGGAAAAAATTCGCGAGGCCATCTTTGACGGCTCCGTAGTACCAGGAGAACGGCTGGTGGAGCGCAAGCTTGCCGAAGTCTTGGGAACCAGCCAGTCGGCTATCCGTGAGGCCCTGATCCAACTCGAGTTGGAAGGTCATGTGAGTAAGAAACCAAACTCCGCGACGTTTGTGACTCATCTCAGCCAGCGCGATCTGGAAAACACAATGGCAGTACGCCGAGTTTTGGAGGGCTACGCAGTTGAAGAAGCAGCCCGGCAATCGACACGGACCGACATCGAGCTCTTGGAATATCTCTATCAACAGTCGCAGCAGGCGGCGCGAGCGCGCGAGTTCCAGAAATACATTCGCGGCGACCTAAACTGGCACATTGCCATGTGGGAATCTACCCACAACGATACCTTGGTCGAGTCTCTGCGTCGCATTGTTGTGCCTCTGTTCGGATTCAGCGCCATTCGAGTGGCGATGCAACCCAGTTTTAACCTGGCGAGCGATTTGCACTCTCATCGAATCCTGTTGGATGCGATTGCCGCCGGTCAACCCGAGCAGGCTAAGCGCGCCTTCCACGCTGCGATGACAGATTGGGGACAGCACGCCTCGCACCTCTATTTGCCGGAAGCCGCGTCAGAGAACGAAGAGGTCAACTCCGGGTGACGCTACAGCCTATTGGGCTTGAATCACGGCAGTCTTAAACGGCTCGATACAACCCACCATCACCGAGTTCTGGCCGTACTTCTTAAGCAGGTCTTTTTCGATTCCGTCGAAGAATGCATCCACTTGATCGAAGTTGGTATAAGGAGCGCCTTTCCCAACTAAATCTTTAAGCCGCGAGATGGCCTCGGTAAGGTCCTTTCCTGGCTCATAAATTGGCTGCGTCCAGATGCCGGTGTCGATGACTTTTTCCCAACCGGTGTCCTGGTTCCATGCCAACAATTTGTCAAAGTAATCCTCTATGAGTCGCCGGCATTCTTCCAGGTTAGGCTTGCCATGTAGCGCTTTGAGCAAAGATTGCCGGGCGGCGCGGATGGCCAACTGCCTAACTAAATCTCTGGCGACGATAAGCCGGTCGGGAAACAGGTGGCGACCAATCACTCCAGAGCGGCCCAGGTTTCCCGTGCTCACCAGCTCTGCCAAGCGCGCGCGCGTTGCTTCGATTTTCTCGGCATCGCTTCCGCGAAGCGCGAGAAAGGACTCGACGAGAAGTTCTTTGTGCTCCGGATATAGCTGTTCGGACGCATCCAGCAACACGTCTTTTTGTTTTTGATCCCTTGCCTTGATGTCCCATGTGCTGGCAAAAAAGTAATAGGTCAGGGGAAACTGCAATAACATGATCTGATTGTTGCCCATTAAAGAACTCAGGCCGGAATATTCTATCTCCTTATTAATTACGTCAAGAACCGGGTCCATGCCTATATTGGTTGCAGGGAATGCCGGCTCGCCCTCAATAGCGCCGTAAGGAAAGTAGATTGTCTTGTTCAGCACCGACTCTCGCCTGGCGGACTCCAGATAAGGTGTCATGCCGGCAAATATCTCCCACGGCTCTGGGAGATTTTGCTTAAAGTTACGAATAGTCTCCGCCATGAAAGCGATATCGCCTTCGTCGGGGTTCTTTTCGCCCCAGTCAAAGCCCGTCACCAATCGGTCGGTGGATGTGAAAAATTTGTGTCTTCCCCATCCGATCCACATGAAATCCGCCAATTTGGCTTGTTCGCCGTGGAGATTATAACGATCAAGAAATTTGCGCACGGTTCGAAAGATTTTTGCCTGCTCACTCAAGGGGCTCTGCGGCCAGCCGCCCGGATCGGCGTCACCCATCAAGATACCGTCGGCATTGTTAACGATGCGGTAGAACGGTTCAACGGCTTTAGCGATGTTGGCAAACTGCTGCGGATCGGCGGGATTCATGTCCTTTTGACAGCCGTTAATCCAGTAGGGGCGCAGCCGCGGATCACGAACTCCGCAGTCCGAAATAGCGATGCGGTTGGCGGGCATGCCCACCCAAACCTCCATACCGCGTTTGGTCTGGGCATAATCTACGATGCGACGCACCTCCTGCACGTAAACCTCGTCCTCGGTACTTAGTGGCACCGGTAAAATTTCGAACCAGGGAGCTAGCAGCAGCCTATTCATTCGGTCGGTCCAGGCAATATCGATGAAGTGGTCCCAGTCGGATTCCCGCCAAGAGGCATACGGATACTTCATTGGCCATGCTCCGGTCTGCAAACCGCGGACCGCAATACTTGGCTTATTTCGGACATCCAGCGGACCGGGAAGGTAGGCTGACTTCGCTTCACCCTGAATCAACCGCATAAGAGTAGCAACACCCATATTCGTACCGTGAGGATCGCCTCCTGCCACAACCACTATCTGCTTTCCTGGCTTCGCAAAGGAACGAATTAGTGAGCCCTCTTTTCCGAGGTCACTAGCATTTTCCAGCGCAACGCCCATGGCGAGCGCCATCTTCTGTCCGACGACAATGATGGATTTGGCTTCTATGGTATCGGTCGTTGTTGAACTCACTGCGACAGGTCTACCGATGATTTCACTCAGGTAAGTGCCGAGATCCTTCGCGGCGTATTGAACATAGGAGGGCTCGGTGACATCGACCAGAACGACGGGAGTATCCAGAACAATCCGTTGCGGACTCGGCTGTGCAAGGACTGCCATTGAGTATAGAAAGATTGCGCTCCGAAAAAAACGTGAAATCACGACTTCAATGCAGCGCAGATCTTTATACATCGGCTCGGCACCTTTACTGGGTTTGGATGACGGCGAGTTTGAATGGCTGAATGCAGCCCACCATCACGGAGTTTTGTCCGTACTTCTTCAGCAGCGGCTTGCTGATGCGATCAAAAAATTCATCCACTTGCGCGTAACTGGTGTAAGGCGCGCCCTCGCCTACAACCTCCTTGAGCCGCGCCAGCGCCTCGGTGAGATCTTTGCCGCCCTCATAAATCGGCAATGTCCAGATCGCGATATCGATGGTTTTGTCCCATCCCGTCTCCTTGTTCCAACTCAACAGTTCGTCGAAATAGTTCTGCAGCAGACGAGAGCATTCGTTTACATCCGGCTTGCCGTGCAAAGCTTTGAGGAACTGCTGCCGGGCCAGACGAACCTCGAGCTGCATTTGTACGTTCTTTGCGACAATCATCTGGTCAGGAAACAGGAAGCGGCCAATCGCCCCTGCGCGCATAGCGCTGTCCCGGTGAATAACTGCTTCCAGACGGGCCAGCACCTGCTCTATCTTCTCCGGATCTGTCTCGCGCAATCCGAGGAACGAATCTGCAATGACGTCCATCTCGTCGGGATAGAGATTGCGAGAAATCTCCTGCAGCACAACATGCTCATCGCGCTTTCTAAACTTGGCGTCCCACAAGCTGTTCATGTAGTAATAGGTGCGAGGAAATTGCAATAACATGAGTTCGTTATTGCCCATCCACCCGCGCAGGTCTGGATAGGCTTCGCCTTTATCGAGAACCTCGCGAACGGAATCAAAACCTATGTTGGTTGCGGGAAAGGCCGGCTCCATTTCGATCGCCCCATAGGGCAAAAAGATGGTTTTTTGCAACGTAGCTTCCGCTTTGGAGGATTCAAGATATGGAGCCATTCCGGCGATCAGCTCCCAGGGCTCAGGCAAATTGTCTTTGAAATTGCGGACGGTTCGACGCATGAAAACGGCGTCGTTTTCCTTAAGGTTGTCAGTCAAATCAAAACCCGTAACCAACCTGTCAGTGGAGGTAAAGAATTTATGACGACCCCATCCCACCCACATCCAGTCGATCAGCTTCGTGTGCTCGGCGTGAAGGTTATAGCGATTCAAAAGCGTGCGGGCGGCGCGAAAGATTTTCAACTGCTCGCTGATGGGACTCTGCGGCCAGCCTCCGGGATCAGAATCAATCAGACAGAAGCCATCGGCGTTGTTGACCACCCGATACAGGGCCTCGAATGACTTTTCGATTCTGGCGAATTGTTTAAGGTCGGAAGGGTCCATGTCTTTCTGGCAACCGTTGATCCAATGCGGCCGGAGCATGGGATCCGCGACACCGCAGTTTGTTAGTGCGACGCGGTTAGCCGACTGCATAATCCAGACTTCCATGCCCCGTTGCTGCTGGGCATATTCAGTGATTCGGCGAAACTCCTCCAGATAGGCTTTATCATCAGGAGAGAGCGGCACCGTCATGGTCTCGACGTAGGGCCAGATGAAAATCAGGTTTCCACGCTCGGCCCAAACAATATCGACAAACCGCTTCCAATCTTCCTCCGTCCAGGTACGAAAGCCATAGGGATGGTTCAATTGCCATCCGCCGTTCATGTGAAATCCGCGCACCGGTATGCTCGGGTGGTTGCGCAAATCGAGCGGACCTTCGAGAAAGGCAAACACGCCTTCACTGCGAACCAACTGCATCAGGGTCGCGACACCTAGGTTGGTACCGTGAGGATTGATCCCTGCTACTACTACAAACTTGGTTTCGGCTCTCTCGAACGAGCGAATCACCGAACTTTCGCTGCCCAGTTGTTTTGAGGATTCCAAATCAACACCCATGGCCAGCGCCATCTTTTCTCCGATGACTATCACCGTTCTGCCCCGGCGAGCTTGGCCGATTGATGAGCCCAATATGATCGGCTTGCCGCTGATCTCAGTGAGATAAGCAGCCAAGTCTTTTGCGGCATATCGCACGTAAGACGTTTCCCGGCTATCTACCAAAACCAAAGCGTCGTCGAGGAAAATTCTCTGGGATGGCTTCGCAAAAGCCTGTTCTACCGATGACAGTGAGGCAACGACTAGGGCGACCACAAGCATGACTCTACTGACCCGCTGCCTTCGTGGAATCGCGAAGGCGGTAAACTCGATCAGGTGAGTAATCATTAAGGTCGCCTCCGTGCTACAGTGCCGCCGCGTTATTCAATCTCGAAGTACAACGTTTGAAAGTTGACAGCGGCCACAAAATTCAACTTCACGAACCAAAGATGTTTTTGATAGTCCCAAAACCACCCCTCATCAGCGGCCGCGAGGCGATCCAGGCTGCTGGTCTCGGCCAAGTCTTTGGTTCCAGAGACTACGTGAGTGGGCCGATCTCCTGAATATCCAGTGATGATCGGGCTCTTCGCATGATTCGCTAACACCCCAACGCGTAGCGACCGGTTCCCTGCTATTTCTGCCGAAGCGATTCTCATGTCCGCCATAGACACAAATTTCTCGACATCTCCGATTAGTGCCATGCCGTTCTCCATTACCGGCGCGACAATGAAATATTCATGTTTCGCATTTTTTCGCAGTCTGATTGCCGAGTCGGAGCTATGAATCTCTACGTCTTTGGCGTCGTAGTTGTACACCGCCCACTTCCCGTCTACGCCTAGGTCAGAAGGAGTGAAGTCAGTGAGCGAACCAGCAGCTGGCAGGCTCAAAACGTAATACCAGGACCGTCGACTGGTATTCGTTTGGGTGTATCCCAGCAGTCCGTCTTCCAGATAGGAGCGGTCTATGGGCACAATCGGTCGATCGGGTTTCAGAATCAGGCCGTCCCCTTCCCGGTAGGTTTTGGCCAAGAGAGCAAAATTGCATTCCCCGATCCTGTGACCAAGTTGAATTTCTCCCCCCAGCAGATTCGCAATCAGGGTGTCCTCCTCGGCGTTTGGGTCGGCGACGGTCTGAATGTTGTCGCGGGAGGGCCAGATACCTACGGCTCCGTAAAGGGCGCTGGTGAAAATGATTTGCTTCCAGTCGATCGGATCTTTGCTGTCGTCGTGGTACTTTTTCTTTTCTGCCATGGGAACAAAATGATCATCCGATCCCTGTAGTGAAACCAGGGTAGGATTTTCCGTCGACTCCATTACGTTACGGGGCAGTTGCATGCAGTACTGCATGTCAATTCCGTTTTCGCGCAGCGCTCTCGCCATATTCTTGTAGTAGCGGTCCATCCGGGAAATGTCCGACATCATGACCCGGTTGCCTTCATAGGTGCTCATGAAATCGTGTTGCAGCAGGATTCCTCCCCAGGAGGTAATCTTCTTGGCCGTATCTCTCCAAAAGTCGAGCGAATCAAAGACATCCCCCATCGATTCTCCTGGAGGAAGGCCCGCATCGGTTTGCAGGTAGGGATATGTTTTTCGATACGGGCCTGACGACAACCATGCATAGTAAAGCTGTAGCGGTTTGCCCAGTTTGTTGTGTAGCCAGGCTAAGCCATGCGGAAACAACTCATCCTTCGGTTCGAACAGGCCTTCTTTGTAACGCTGTTGCTCGAAATCCATGACGTGGTACGTGCCGATGCGCAGCCCATGTCTCCTTGCGTCTTCATCGATTCCTAAAATTACGTCTTCGTAAGATTGGTAGCCACTTTCTTCGAAATTGTGATCGTAGTAGTAGGCGCCGTTGTCATCCATGTAGACGGGATATCGAAGAGTATCGTCCTGATACTTCGACGGGATAGATTTACCTGCCTTTGCTAGGAGGGCGTGGCCCCATTCCTCAAAGGTCTTATGGATTCCGTGATCCGCCACGATGATGTGGGAATGTTCGAATCCTGGAGGGATATCTTCTACCAAGCCTTCAATTCCGCAATTGATGGTGCCTCGCGAAATGGCATTGGCGGTAGCCTGCGGCGCGCTTTGTTGGGTGGCTACGAGATAGTTGCTGAAGGGCGACAGTATAAGCGCGTCGTACTTGCCGTCCGCAAGGGCCAGGAAGTCGACGGAGCCTTGAATGGTGTAGGCGTCTCCGTAGGCAATGCGATGCGACGATATGCCAACGCTCGTCCACGAGTGAAGGTCATTTCGCAAACCCCAATTTTGCGAAGTGAATTGCGGGAAAACTACCGATGGAATGGTCCAATCGCCACTCGTATAGTGTTTGAATCCCTGCGGAAACCGTTGCACAAACATCAGATATGGATGATCGCGATAAAGCCGGAAACTGGTTATCAAATTCGCTGCGCTGGCCGGAATATGCCAAGATAGATCTACGAATTGATAGTCTCCCGACGCGTCCCGGCCGGAACCCTGCTTCGCGTCATAACACGACAGCGGTTTGCTTTCGCTGGCCCCGAGGACCCGCGCAACGCCGCTCCTGTACCATTGTTTGTTCACCAGAACACTCACAGTACCCGGCCCAAACCACGCGCTTCCTTTGTAAGTGACGATGTACTGTCCGGAGCGCGGTTCAACCGTAACTCCCAGACCAGAATCGCTTTTTAGCGAGTACGGAGCCGCAACGCCGGCGCCCCATAGCGTCGCGGGCACAAGAAAGGCCGCCAGAAAAAGGAGCTTAGTGGAGCGATTGTTCATTTTGTCGGAGACAGCTTTTTGGGCTACTATTACTTCCCCCGAATCCTAAGAGTGAGGATCTGAAATGGCTTGATGTTAAAAGTCAATTCGTGCGTCGAAACCGGCAGTTGGATGTTGCACTCCTCCATCGCGTTACACTCCCAGGCCGACTGCAAATCAACAATGGGCGTACTAAGCTTCACAGACCTGGACTCGCCGTTGAGCTCGGTAAATCGCAAAATTGTCCCCTTGCCATCTTCAGCGTCTTTCCAGGCATTCAAGACGACATTGGGGGCATCAATCTCGAGGAAGCTGGCTTGAGAGGCCGGTAAAGATCGCGGCTGGTTATCTACTCTGTCCTGAGGAAATATCTCGTCGACCCCCAGATCAGACATGGCTTCCCATCCCAGGCGGCTCAGAGTGGCGGGGCTCACCTCCTTTCCGCTGGTGAGAGCGTAGCGAAAAATAAATTCACCACCTTGGCCGGCCACGTAATTTGTCGTCCAGTAATTGTTCATGGCATACGAGAAGACGGTAGCTTTGCGGTTTCCAAACTCGGCAGCAAAAGTTCCTCGCACAATGTCACCAAGCGCAACCAGCGGCGCATCGATCGGCACGATGGCAGCGGTTGCGACACCATCATTTAACGCGACCCAGTGCTGCACCGAAAACCACTCTTTTCCCCCGCCCGGTAGCAGATCTTTGGCAGGATTGATGTAGCCGTTCTGCGTTTCATAAGTGAACTGCGGGTGCTGCAGAGCAAAGGGGAAGGCAAAATACACTCCCTCCTTAGAGTAGACCTTTGTTTTGTGTACTCGGTTGCTGAACAGAATGATTTTCTTCTCGTTCGGTAATACAATTTCGCTTTCGATCGATGGTGTATTCAGGGCTGTGCTGGATATACGAGCTACGGTGCCGAACCCTGTGCGGCTAACTGAAATCAGACGGCTTTGATCGGCCGGATGTGGCTCTATTTGCGGAACCGGCAAAACTTCCGAATACCGTGTCAGCCGATTGGGCTGTTTGTCCGCTCCAGTAACGTAAACGTACTGGTTAAAATGGTAGGAGCTATTTGGGTCTATCAGCTCGCGCTTCAGTTCCTTATCGAAAACACTTTGGATGGTCCCAGTTTTTGCATCAAGCTGCAATCGATAGTAGGTGTTTTCGAGGATTGGTGGCTCAGTCTGGGCCGGAATTGCTTCCTGCGTATGACGTGGCCGTAGTGCATAGCTCTTGTACCCAACTGATGGCACATCGGCAGCCCAGAACCTGATGTGCGCAAATTCATGCCCCTGTAGCAAGACCTCGTGCGGCACCACCTGGTTAGTAGCCAGGTCAACTAATTCCATGTGTTTATCCAGATCCATTTCTACTAGAGCGCTGCGCGTCCAATTCAGCGAATTAAATATCAGGACCGTACCTGGCGGATTGTTCGTCGAGTCGGCAATCACTGTCATCCCAACCTGCAAGGTTTGATCAATAAGCCGCTTCCCTTCTACGGCGCGAGCATCCTTCACAGCCCGCTGTTGAATACTGAGTTGACTCTCCGGATCCAGAATGCTGCGATCGGCCTCCCAGCAGTGCTCATCAAAAAAAAGCAGGTTTTGCCAGATCGAATTCAGCGTTTGACGATCGGCACGAATTTTCGGATTCACGTACGAACTAATCGTCGAAAACTTCTCCGCGGAAAGAGCGCTATGCTGATTTTGGCGATCTACCGCGGCATAATAGGCGTCGGAACCGATTCCATCCTCCCAGTAGGGCCCGCCATCTCCGCGAATCACCGGCATAGGGTGGGTCTGCTTAGTGATGTACTCCATTGCTTCGGCAAAACCTGAAAAGTGGATTCTGGGGTACGCGTAGACACTATTCCAATCTTTATCCAGTGTTGCCTGGCTGGCAAACAGGGCGGTATTCTCCCACTGCGTTCCGTAAACAATCACACCATCGGACTTGTAGTCCTTGCCGCCGTAATGCTGAAGAAAGATAGGCAAGGTATCGCGCCCCCCGGTTAGTTGCGGAGGAATGCCGAAAATGTGAGGCATTTGCTGATAGGACTGGGTGTACCACATCGGAATCCTCGCCCCGTCTGGCCCTTCCCACAAGAATGGCGATTTGGTATTGAGATGCCCTAATCGCAGTATCGGCGCTCGCTCGTTGTTACTCGCCGCCACGAGGTATTTCACTCCTGCCGCGGCCAAGATGGACGCGTACGACCAGCTATAAGAAGGTACGTCGGTGATACTGGCGTAATCGAAGCCGCCGCCGTGCTCCTGATTAAATTTGTAGCCCTCATAGAGCGATCGAATCATTTCCTCGGCGGAGGCGAAGCCAGTTAAGAGATTGAAATAATTAGCTGGGACTTTTATTTTGCCTTCCTGCACCATGTGAAGGAACTTCTCGCGTTGCTTGGCGCTGCGAGTCTTCATAAACTGCTCTGCCACAAAACTGCCGTCGACGGTGTAGCGAAAGGAAGGATGCGTTTCGATCAACTCAATTGCTTGATCGAGCGCGCGGCTTTGTACTTCGTAGGTTTTCGGCTGATAGTCCGAGTATCCAATATCCAGATGCTCGTGCGGCACCAAGAACACATTCCATTTCTTCCCAGGCGAAAGTTGAATGGGAACAGATATCGATCGCCCATTCAACATCACGACTACTTCGCCCTTTTCGGCGACCTGTGATTCAGGCACTTCAAAGTCCAGTTTTTCTTCGCCGAAATCTCGCCCCGGATTGAGCTGCCGGGTCGACGAGAAACTGCCGGTAGAAAACCTGATGCTGCCTTGAACCGGCGGCTCCGCAAATCGTACAAAGACCTCAACCACCTCGAGCAGCTTGTCCGCACTATTTTTAAAAAAAATAGTGGGGAGAACTTGGAGGGCGGTCTTGCTGGAATCAAACTTCGCGCTAGAGTCGTGCTCCAGAGCGAGTGCGTCGTAGAAAAGCCCGGAATCGCCAAGTCGTCCTGGAGGAGGCACGGCATCGTCCCGTTTCCCTGGCTCGTCAATCGCGGTCAAGATCAGTCGGTTGCTGCCTTGACGCAGGAAAGGCGTAGGCAGCTCCAGGGTGATGGTTTCGCTGGCGTATGTTGGGCTGTTTCCGGTTGGATCACCCGCGCCGTAATCTAGTTTTGGCTGGGGATAAGACCACGAAGAGTGGCCATTGATCTCCACTTGCAGGTGCGGAATCCGCGGAGTGTCGATGATAATCGCGGCCTTTAAAACATAAACCCCGTCCGGAACGTGGGCGATCTCAAACTCAATGGTAAAAGGATGAGGGCGAAATCCGGCTTGCCCGTTAGCCGAGCCGGGTTGATAAGCGGGCCAATCCTTTGCAGCACTGCTTCTACCCGGAACGAAGGTTGGATCGCTTGCCGTACTGGCGTAGTCAATTTGCTTTCCAAATTCAATCGAGGCCCGGTCAAAGGTCCCAATCTGCCAGATGGTCTCAGAAGCCGCCATTGCAGAACGAACGCTTAGAGCCGCACAAAAGGCAAAAGCTACAGATCGCAGCCAACCGTAATATCTCGTCAACGTTCAAACTCCAATATTCGACCGGGCAAGATGCTCCCAATTCAACATTGCGACTTGTCGGCCACCAGCCCGGGTCGGGATTTCTGTCTCGAGCAGTACCCCCAGATCCACGCCCTTATTTAGTGCAAAGTTCTCTGAAGACCGGAAGCATTAACGTTCACAACCTGGTTTGTGCCGCTACCTTGAATCTGTATCTGCCCTCCTCCGGAGAAGGCAATGTCCCGTACATCGCCGAAATCATGTTCAACCTTTGCCAGTACGGCAGCATAAGTAACCACCTTCGTCTTTAACGCAGCAATACACGTTAACGTGGGTTCATCAAACAGCCGGCCCGACAAGAACGCCTCCCGACGCAGAAGAGGAAGAGGGGTTGTACTGAACTCGAGACCCCGGGCCTGGGTTCTTTGTTTCCAAGGTGCAGCAGCGATGCCCAGGTTTTCTTCCCAGATAGCGACCCACGGAAAGTCTTCCCGCTTGAAGCAGTAGGCGATGATAAGTCCGAGCTTACGGTTGACTGCGGCCACGAAGCCGAGATCTCGCGTTTTGTCCAAAAGGAGTGCGACGACAAATCCTAGGCCTTGCCGAGGAAATAGACGACTCAAATCCACGTTCCCCCCGCCGATTAACGGAGCATTGGGCCATCGAAATTCTTCGTTCGAAGTAAGTAGAGCGCGACCTTCGTCGTATCCGTGGGGATAGGTGATGGCACGGTTTCCCGGCAGAGCGACCGAGGAATCGTCGTGCGAAAGAAACTGGGGACCCAAGGTAACGTGCTGCGTCCAATGAAAGAAATGATCAGCTTTTCGTTCATTGCGTACGGTCTCAGTAAAATACACGACCGACTCGTCATTTCTTAATTCAATCTCGCGGCTGAACTGCAGGCCTGCGACCGCCAGCCGCACCGACATTTCCAACGCTAGCTTCTGTTGCGCTCGGGTAACTTTCGTCTTGGTCCATTTTGACCAAGGCGCTTCACCATACGGAGTAATACTTTTCTTGACTGCTCCCCCCAGCAGTTCGTGGCACGGCTTGCCAAGGGCCTTCCCGCGCAAATCGTGCATGGCCATGTCGAGGGCGCCCATGGCATCGATCACCGCGCCCCGCCGCCCGTTCATCGCCGATCCCACGTAGAGCTTTTCCCACAATTCTCGGGCTTCATCGGATCCTGTCCAAGAAGCATTTCCGCTAGTCCCAAACCCATAGTGTGAGTGCCCGGCGCGTTGTTACAAGCGCGCGCGATCCAGGGATTAACATCAGTCTCGCCGATCCCATTCACACCCTCGTTGGTGTGGATCTCAACCACAATATCGCCCTGCGAAGAACTCGTTGCCCCGACGTCATACCCGCGGTCGAGAAGCACTTGGCATTCAATTCTCGCAATCTCCATTTAATTTATAAATGATCGATCAAAGAATAGCGATATGTCCTATATATGTCAATTCGACCAGGACAAATAGAGTTAAGTTGCAACGTGATGATCGATCATTCGTCGGTTCGTCGCCGACGTAATGTCGGCGGCATCGTAGCAGAGGTTCTCCGCTGCCAATTCAAAAACGATATCAGCGGCCGCTCGCGTAGGCCCACGAACCGACAAGACTGAATCTATTCCTCTGTTGGGTGTCCGCGAAGACATGTTGCGGCTGCCCTTAATAGATGGTCCATTTCCCGAACCATCAAAAGATAGCTCATCTCTTTAACTAGACTAGTGAACGCTACAACATCCTGCGCATTCGCCATCCCAACCGTGAGCTCCACTAATTGTTCACGTATTGTTTTCATCGGCATGGATTTTTCGCCTGTACCCTAACATGCCTGGAATAGGAAGTTCGTTTGATTGAGGACAAACGAAAAACGAGAAGACCAATGGGCGCGGCGCGTCCGTTATCCGCAACGCTGCTTTTTTTAGAACTACACTCTGTTTTGTGGCCACTTCAGCGCCTGATCGGCGCTGGAATTGAGATACTGATCGAAATTATTCAACTCTAAGAACAATTGGGATGTGATCTGACGGCTTTTCAAAGCCTCGGGGGCCCCTATCAATCCTGCAACCGGTCATCCGCTCAGCGAGTAGGGATGACACCAGAAAATGATCAATGCGAATTCCTTGGTTTTTGCTGAACATGTCACGGAAGTATTCCCAGAAGGTGTATTGGCCAGGTTCCTGGTTGAAACGTTGGAAAGCATCAATATAACCGAGGTCATTCAGAGCAACGTGCCCTGGCCTCGGGCTGGAACAGTGCGTCATTCTTCCAGTATTTGGGACTAAAGCAGTTGACGTCCTCGGGAATTACGTTGAAATCTCCTCCGACGATGGTCGGCACCCCTTGCCCCATTAAGGTTACTAAACGGCTTTTCAGGCGGTCCATCCACGCCAACTTGTATGCGAATTTCTCGCTCCCGACTGGAGTCCCATTTGGCAAGTAAATATTGATGAATCGTAGGCCGTTGATCGTCGCTTCAAGGTAGCGCGCGTGGTTGTCGGTCTCGTCGCCGGCGAGAATGATTGAGACGACTTCAATGGGATGTTTAGAAACAGTAGTAACACCGTTATAGCTCTTTTGCCCGACAAACGCTGCCCGATAGTTGAGGGCTTCGAAAGCGCCGACGGGAAACTCCACCCCCTTAAGTTCCTGCAGGAATAGAACGTCCGGATCGTTGTCTTTGAGCCATGAAAGAACGTGTGCCAATCGGGACTTCAGTGAGTTCACGTTCCAAGTTCCGATCTTCATTTTTCTAGGATAGCTGAAGACTTCTCTGTTCTTGCTGAATCACGACTTGCAAGGCGAGGTAAAAGCCGAGCCATCAGGGCGCGTTGCAGAAAAAATCTGTGGGTGCCACTGAGCAAGGAGTGTCACATGAGTTCGGACACTTTAGCTGGCAGGGGTCAGGAATTGAAGACTATCCGCATGGAAACATTGCATTTCACGCCTGAGGAGACCGCATCTGCGCACGCAGACGTCGCTCAAAAACCAACTTCAAGCCGAATTGATTGTAGGTTGCGCGGTGGCGCTGTACCGGAGGCCCGCCCGAAGCCAGGACTCGCGGGCCGCAGGAAGTCAGTACGCTACCCCGGTCGCGTGGATCCTCGCAAAACGCCGGTTCTTACGAATCCGGCCAACTGCTGCGATCGAGCCCAACGCCCACACCAGTTCGGCTCCGAAATAGCTGCCAACTGTCGTGTTCCCTGCTATGAAACCTAATGCAAGACCAATTCCAAAGCCTATTTCCATGAACGCGCAGATAACCAACAGGTTCTGAAGTTTCTGTCTCGCGCCTCTCGCCCGCACTAAGGCAAAACCGAGCAAGAGGACGAGCGCTAGAAAAAATGGTCCGATGGCAGTTTGGCTCAAGGCGAATCCTTAGCCCCAATCATAATTAATTCTTGATACAGGGCTCAATAGCAATATGAAGTGTCATTGCCGAACGGTTCAGCTCTTCATTCTCAACTTGGGGGATTGAACACGCTGAAAGCCTCCGTCCTGATTTGCGCAGTATACGGCAGGACCGCTACAGCAAAGGCTTGTTATCGTCAGGGGATCAGCTGGCAAGTCTCGTTTCGGTGGGATAATCGTCGCAGTTGTGAGTTTGAAAATCTCTTAGCGCCTGTATTTCTTTGCGCCGGTCAAGGATGTCCGACCTGTGCAGGATGCGCTTTCTCCATTCGCACCTCTCGCATTTCACTACGGTCTTTGTTGCATCCGAGCAAATTTCCATTTCACGGTGCATGTCAATCACATTTGACGGCCGCCGGGGTTACAGGGTTTGCCACGCAAAGTCTTGCATAGTGCATGTGGCAGTCGGGGATACTCTGTTTAACCGCGTCCGTAGGCGTTTCCAAAGTGAATGCATGGGGAAAGCTAAAGAGTGCCCATCAGAGCCCGATCAATAGGCAATCAAGCCTCACTCTGCAAAAACTTGCAATCTTGTCGTTTCCGGAATCGACCAGATGTTCGATAAAAGACGGAATGACGAGGGCCAACGGCCGTAGGGCGCCTCGCGAATTACGAATCTGTTGAATCTTTGGTTTGTCCCGCTTTGCGGCAGGAACTTGTTTGGCTGAGGGCTTGACAAGCATTCGCCCCAGTGTACATTGGACGAGTCTTTCAGGGAGTCATTCCAAAACTTTGAGTGTGATCGTCTGCAAAGCCAAAAGCTCGATGGTGAGCCCGGTCAAGCGTCCACTCAATCGCCAGTCAGCGCGGATGACTTAATGTTTGCGAGTTAGCAATGCAGGTTAACCTTCAAGGAGATTAAATGATGAGTGCTGCCCAGGTGAGGAAGATCCTGCTTTGCTGTGTCTCGCTGCTGGTAGTTCTGGCTACAAGTGCATTAACCTGGGCGCAAACTGCCACTTTGGGGCGCGGTCTTGAGCAGTTGGTCCACCTTTACGAGTTGGATAGTCCCAAACTTTCCAGAGTGATGAAGCTTCACGTGACGACCCCCACCGGACACGTTTTGGTTCACATACGTCTCGAGCCAGGAGTCACGAAGGAGCAAGCTCTGCCGCTCTTATCGAGCACAGGGTTTGAATTGCAAGCGGCCAGCGAACTGGATCCTAGCCTGCTCGAAGGCTACCTGCCTCTTTATTTCGCGCGTGATGCGGGAAGAGTGAAAGGGATCAAGACAATTCTCGCGGTGCAGCGTCCGGTGCGCTTCGCTGGCTCGGTCCAGAGTCAGGCTGTTGCGGTAGAGAAGGCATCTGCGGCTCACGCTCGTGGGGTGAACGGCGCCGGGATAAAAGTCGGCGCACTTTCCGACAGCTATAACGCTCTGGTCAACTTTTACCCTAATGCCTCCGACGACGTCGCTAGCCATGACCTGCCCCACGGCGTTGTGGTGCTCGAGGACCAGCCCGCATGCGTCGAGTCTAATCTCGACGACTGCGAGTTCATTGACGAGGGTCGGGCCATGCTGCAACTGGTGCATGATGTAGCTCCCCGTTCGTCGCTGGCATTTGCGACGGCGTTCAACGGCGAGGTGGACTTTTCGAATAACATTCTTAACTTACGCCGCAAGTTCCATGCGGACGTGATCGTGGACGACATTATTTATTTTGATGAGCCGATGTACTCGGATGGCCTTTTGGCGCAAACGGTCGATGAGGTTGCCAAAGAGGGTGCGGCCTACTTTTCCTCGGCGGGTAATAACGGTCTAGAAGGGTATGAGGCCGACTACTCTTCAGTCTCTTTCAGGCAAGCGCAAAAGCTGGTGGCAGAAGGCAAATCAAACATAGACTTGGCGGCGTTGAAGGCATTCTGTACGGCGAACGACCTACCAATGCCCAAAAGTTTTCACAATTTCGCGTCGCGACATTTTACGGTTTCCGGGGACCGAGGCAATGACGATTCAGGAGTGGCTATCTCGCAGAGCTTCACTTCATACTTCGGTGATGTCGGTGCCTTTCAGTGGGACGAACCGTTCTTCCTAGGAAAGGTCAAGACCGACTACAACATCTATGTCTTTGACGCCGCCGGCCATTTTATCGACCCAAATGACCCTAATTCCGATGCCTTCTTCACTACTGACGACAACACGCTTACCGATGAAGCATTTGAGCTCTTCGCGGTTAATCCTGGGAGCTATCAAATCGTCATCGGCAAGATTAGTGGCCACGAGGCGCGGCGAATCAAATACGTAGTAGTAAACGGAACTGGCGAAAGTGAACGCCAGAACGCGCCAACCGTATGGGGCCACGCAGCCGCCAAGCACGGGCAAGCGGTGGCGGCGATGTTCTACCCTATTACCAAATTCCCCGAAGACTTCAGTTCGCCGGGACCAACCACCATTTTCTTTGACAACGACGGCAACCGTCTTCGCGAGGCCGACGTACGCCAAACTCCGCAGATTACGGGCATCGATGGAGTGGATACGACATTTTTTATTCCGGGATTCGACATCGAGCCCAACGGCCCACCAAACTTTTTCGGTACCAGCGCCGCCGCACCAAACGTAGCCGCGGTGGCTGCTCTTGTGCTCCAATCGGCTGGCGGACCGGGCAGTATTTCTCCGCGTGAGGTTTACCGGCGGTTGCAGGAGACGGCTACTCCGGTTGCGCTTTCGCGCGAGCGTACGGTAGCAGCCAGCGAAGTGGGGCCGTTGGTCGCCTTCGCGGTGGGCGACTTCTCGCGCCAACCTGACTACTGGCGCCTAACGGTCCGGCATACCTCGCACACCATTAAGAGTGTTTCCCTCGATCTCACCGCGGCCAAGATGCAATGGTCCAATCCTGCGAGTGCGACTACCGGCTTCCATGTCGGTGAGGTCAAGGGGCTGAGTCCAACCAGCGTCTCAGCCTCCCGCAGCACCGACCTATCAACCCTGACGCTCACCTTCAAACCGGGTGCGTTCGGTGCGGGTGACTTCCTCAGCTTCGCCAACTTCGCCTTTCCCATATTGCTTCCAATTCAGTCCGAGGTAGATGCCGACAGGGTTCGGGGTGGGAAGATGACCGTCACTTGGGACGACGGCACAAGCAAGACTGGGACCTTTGAGGTTTCGCCCCGGCTCTCGCCTAACCCATTCACGGGCGCAGGCTTGGTAAACGCAAACGCAGCCACTCGTGGCAACAAGGATCATGATTAGGATCAGACCGGCAGGAAATGTATCGTCGGCACCGTGAAGAGGGAGCGATTCGAGAACATCTCCTGCGGCTTGGACCACTGTATTACCTAGCTCCGCGAAGGGTCCTACTGCCGCCAACTCTGAGGGCAAAGTCCGAAATTATCTATTGGCGCCAAATCGATAGAGGCGGGTCAAATATGGTCGTCCCTTATTCCAATCGACTAGGCGATTCTTCTAGAGGGTACCCAAACGCAACTCTAGCGGGCGCGGATTTCCTGGAGTGGACTTGCTGTCACTTCCCACGGTTCCAGCGGGCGAGCATGGCAGCGTGTCTTCCGCGCACGGCCTTCCACGATGCTAAGCAAGGCTGCTGATTATTTCACTAGTCGGCTCTATGGCTGTCGAAAACTGAAATCGTTACCTAGCACGTTTGAAGTAGTAATTACTTCCGCCAACCGCCGCTAATTCCCAGCCCTCTGCGGCCCGCTGATTGATTAAACTCTCGTCTGCTCGGGCAGCGTTTCCCCGGTCAGTTCCGGAATCGGGTACAGGGTCAACCTTGTACTCCCAACTCTGCCTTGTTTTTTGAGCGTATCCCGTCCACGTGGCCAAACAGATTAAAGCTACGACAACCAGCGAGATGTAAAGTTTGCTCCTCATTACCGAACCCCCTCTTTCCAGATTGCTGAGTCTGAGCGAGCCCCAAAAAAGAACGGCTCACGACGCTCTTGTCCACAAGCTCGCAGGAGGTGACAGACTCCAGACGCCACGGACGAGAGAAGCATAATGTATGGTCCGCCTCGGGCAAAAGCTGGTTTTGCGGCTTTACGGACGGCTGAATGGGAATAGCTGACAGCACCCCGACAACGTGCACAAAAGCAGTTGCCCTGCTCAGTCGAGATTGTTTATTGATCACAGCAAACCTCGCGCCAGTCACGGCATCCAAGGCGACAGCTTTAAACAAGGTATGTTATTGCACAATTCTTGGTGATACTTTTCACGCAATTTGCGTGGAAACTCTGAGACTCGACGAAAGTGATTCAAGCCGAGCCGGATAAGGCTGCGAGCAGTGACCGAAAACCCCATTCCCCACCAGTGGCGTCGCGATCGGACAGGATCGGCAGTGCCGGCAGTCGAACCAGTCCCGAGAGTTGAGAGTGATAACGGGCCGGGCCGGCAGGCAGTTTCAACCTTATTGTTAGACGCGGTGGAGCACGCTCGGGCAATCGCAGGAGCGGACGGGGCCGCTGTGGCCCTGCGCGACAGGGAGGGCATGATCTGCCGTGCCAGTACAGGGGATGCACCGGACGTTGGTTCGCGGCCCGCCGCGAACTCGGGCTTCACTGCAGAATGCCTCAGAACTGGTCGGGTGATGGTATGCCAAGATGCCGAAAATGATTCGCGCATCACTGTTTCACTGGCCAGGAGCATGGGCCTCGGCTCTGCAGCCGCCGTGCCCATTTTGGCTGACAGGTCAACCTTAGGCGTACTTGAAGTTTTCTCGTCGCAGTCGTTCGCGTTTGATTCCGTTCATATTGCGCGGCTAGAGGAAATTGCTACAGATCTAGCAAAGGGGTTAGCAGAAAGCCACAAGAAAACCTCCCCAGAGGCGATAGCGGGTGCTCTGACAAACAAGAGTTCTCCCGCCCGGCCTCAACTCGTGATTACAAGCGCTGGCGCCACGCGTCCTGCACTTGTGACAAGCGATGTGCTACCACCTGTACCCGATTTCGTTGCTGAAAAGAATCCCGTGGGGGAGAATCGGAGTTCATTCCGACCGTGGATCGTTTCAGTAGTCGTGGCCGCGATTGCGCTCGTGGTTCTATTTCCTTACTTGGGTCGCGACAAACGCTTTGAGTCTTCTTCAACCACTCCGAACCGAAGCGAGTCTGAACCGGCCCCAGCCGAAAATGAGCAGGGCGGGAAGTCTAACAATCTGCAACCGCGTGTCCCGAAGTCACTTGCGCTTCCTGACTCTTCGAAGGGCCGAGCCAAAACTTCTCAAGCAGATTCGGGAGTGGACTTGAAGCAACGGCAAGCCCAGACTTCCTCTACCTCAGTAAGGACCTTGGCATCAGCCGAACAGCCTCGCGACGATGCCGAACCTCCCGGTCCGAGTCACATTAACGTCAGAAATCCCCCGGCACTAATACCGGACCAAGGAATCAGGAGTCGTGAAACTCTTGAGTTAGAAGCAAAGTCGGCAGCGCCCGATCTGCAAATCTCGTCAGCACTCACGGAAGCCCCTGACCTGGCATTGAGGACGGCAATGCCAGCACCATTGGCCGCTTCGCTACCAGATTTTAAGTCCCAACATACATTCCATGGCCACACGAGTTGGATCTCCGGTTTAGCGTTTAGCCCTGACGGACGTCAACTGGCCTCCTCAAGTTGGGACCGCAGCGTCAAGTTCTGGGAAGTGCCAGAAGGAAAAGAATTGGCTGTCGCCGTCAAGATGATGGAAGTGCAAGCTCTTGCATTCAGCCCCAATGGCCGCCTGTTGGCGACAGAAAATTCGTCAAATGCTGTGACTCTCTGGGATCCCGTAACCGGCCGCGAAATCCTGACCCTTCCCAGCAATAAACCTCAGGAACTGCCCGGAAGGAGTTGGGTCTACTCCATCGCCTTCAGTCCGAATAGCAGCTTGCTGGCCACCAGCCTCGACGACAAAACGACCCGGGTCTGGAACGTTGAAACCGGACACCCTGTTTTTGACTTAATTACGTCGCGAAAGCCGATCACCTACGTCGCGTTCAGCGCCGATGGCCGTTGGCTGGCGTCCGGCAAGGATGACAAGACCATCGCGATTTGGGACGTGGCCAGTCGCAAGATCGTACGGACACTCAACGGCCATAAAAAGACTGTCTATGCCGTCGCCTTTAGTCCGAATGGGCGCTGGCTGGCGTCTGCCGGTGCAGATAAGAGTGTAAAAATTTGGGAGTTGCCGTCTGGACGTGAAGTCCACACCCTGGCCGGCCACGAGAGCAGCGTTACTTGTGTTGCCTTCAGTCCTGACAGCCGCTGGCTGGCTTCTGGAAGCTGGGACAAAACGACCAAAATTTGGGACGTCGAACGGGGGCAGGAATTGCAGACCCTGAAAAATAGCCATCCCGTGTATGCGGTGGCCTTTGATTCTCGCGGTGGCTGGCTTGCTTCAGGAACTCAAGACGGCACGATCAAACTATGGCATTCGAGCCGGCCCTGACGTTCACAGTCCCGAAGCAATGGCTTAAAGATTGAAGATTGAAGAAGGAGTATTTATGCGGTCTTTGAATCCGTGGTTCGCTAGAGCCCTGGCTACGCTATTCATGCTGGCAACGTGTAGCGCGGGGTGGGGGCAGAGTTTGAACTGGGAAGGACAAGACGGGGTCTTCATCACCCCGCTGGCCTATGCTGTACCCTCCAATGACAAAAACTTTGGCATCCCAATTGTTGCCTATCATTATTTCGATGGGGGCGAGGTGCTGGGGGGCTTTCACCAGTTATCGGTCACGATGGGTGCGCTGAACCGAATCGAATTTGGCTACACAAGAACGCTGCATCACGAAGGAAACACGCCTGGCCTGAGCCCGCTGTGGAGCAATGGTTTTAACACTTTTCATGCCAAGGTAAATGTCATAAGCGAGAGGAGATCGTGGCGCCCGGCGATGGCCCTGGGTTTTGTAGCCCGCACTCAAGTGCAGAATGTGGGGGGAGTGATACTGGGGCACGAAACTCACAACGCCGATTTCTACGCCGTGATTACGAAGACAGTTACACAGATCCGCAATCTCCCCTTGGTATTCAACGTAGGGATCAAAGCGACCAATGCTTCACTGCTGGGGTTGGCCGGTAATGCGCCGGGATACCAAGGGCGAGCTTTTGGCGCATTTGCCTTTTCTCTTCGAGGCCCAAAGACGACCACCATCCTGTTAGGATCCGAGGTCCAGCAGGAGCCTCGACACCTGGAAGGCCTGCCCACCGCGGTGATTCCAACAACGATAACCTATGTCGCGAGATTTATGCCCGCGGGTGCGTTTCCGCTTCGCGGTTGGACCAGTGAGAACCCAAAGATCAGTATTGATTTCGGAATTGCGCAGGTAGCGGGGAGTATCTTGCCCGGGGTAAATCTGCGGGTACGAAAACAGTATGCGCTGGGTATCACCTATGGATTTTAAGTCTAGTCGAATTCGACTTCCAAACATACCTAGCCTTGGAGCAGTGTACCGAGGCTAGCGAACATCCGCTCATTTGGATTCATCTTTGACTCTTTACGAACTTTGGGAGGGCCTTCTTTTAAAGCGCTGGCGAAATGCATCCGCTCGGTTCACATAGGCCAGGTTTGGCGAGCACCAGGGAAATAAATTATCTGCTGGAAGCACTCGTCGAAGTCAAGGCTCCCTCGGTGGCGGGGAGGGACGATCTTGCAATCCTGACAAAGCGAGAACAGCAGGTCACTCGTTTGGTGGCCGATGGATTGTCGAATCGCGATATCGCCGGCATGCTCCACCTCACAGAGCATACCGTCAGTAATTACCTCTACAGAATATTCGATAAAATCGGAGTCTCGAACCGCGTTCAGTTAATCCTTTACACGTTAAGCCGCCGCACTCCAGGTCCCCAGCCCGCTAACGAGCTACTTGACGAAGCGTCGGAACGCAAAACGGCTTAATCGAGTGGCAGCCACTGCCGCAACGAATCCCAATCCTCGCGATCGTGCAGCTTGACCTCGATCCCACATAAAGAAGGTGGGGCGACGCATGCTTCAATTGCCCCGAGACGGCTGCCTAGTATCCGTACTTCTTTCCCTTTCACGCCGGCATATTTTATCGCCATCCCAAGAAGCGTGCACCCATCGACGTTGCAATCGGGACAACGCGGACCAGATCAACGCCGACTTGCTGACGTTCTTCAAGGGCAATGCTGCTGTGGCCGCTTGAACCTATCCCCGGCCTTCACACTCGCGAAGGCCGGGATCGCCTATTTCTCGCGAGAACCGGATTCGTTAGAAGCCCATCTAAGTGTGATCTGCTCAAGAGCCATCTCTTTGAATCCGAAACACGTCCGGTATGCACGTTCCATACCTTTCCCCGCGCGCGATTCCGTATCAGATTAGACAGCAAAAAGAGGGACGCTAGTGGCGTCCCTCTCTTGTCATGAATCCGACTCCGCTGGTTTCTTGCTGTGCCTCCGCCAGCTTCCTACTTTGCCGGGAGGACGTAGCTTAGTTCGGCTTCGTACTTCCACATGCTCCATTCCGTGCTCTCGATCAGCGGCGATAACTTGGCCTGAAACGCTTTAAATTCGGAAGCACTCATCGCCTTCTCGGCGCCAATCGGTCCATCCAGTTCCGCCCAGCCGCTTAAGCCTAAGTAGCTGTGAATTTCATTCGACGGCGTTCCGAAGCGGGCCACAGCCACTCCGTAATCGGTGGCACCGGACTTCTTCATGGCCGGCACGACCTGATCTCGGAATAGGGCTTTCAGGTCATCCATCTTGCCGGAAACGACGCGCGTCCGGCCGACTCGCACATAGGGTGGAAACTCCTTCGAACGAATCATCATGTCGGGCTGCATTTCGTCGATCCAAGTTTCGAGACCGTCGGTCACTGTGTCCAGCCGGGCAAACATCCTTGCCATGTCGGCCTCGACGGACTGCAGTTTCGGATCCTGCTCACCCAGTTGCTTCCACTTAGCGGAATACCAGACGACCGCGTGTTGCGACGGTCCACTTTGCGATTCCCAGACAGTGAATCCCTGGTCGGATCCTGCTTTTTTCACCAACGCAGCATAGTCTTTGGCGGCCGCCTTCCAGCTGTCTTCTTGGCCCATTTTCACCCTTACGAACAGCACCGTGCGGATGTTGCCCTGTGCCCAAGACGCGGCGCAGAAAGTTGTCAATGCAATCGCAGCCAGCAAACAGCCGCGCAGGGAAAACGATTTTTTCATGGGTAGTCTCCTTGGCCTCGTGAACGCGAATCGCACCCTTAGACCGCCGGAAACAATAGATTGTGTTGGTGCTGAGGCGGAGCAAGTATCCACATTATCTATGAGAACCACGCATGGCTGGACGTGTTGCCTTCCTCCACTCGGAATAGAGTCGGCGTCCTGTTCCATCGGCTTTTCGAAGCTCAATAGTCCGGCCCACCGATACCTCTGTCTACGCTGGCAGGATTTCTGGACTTACGCTCGTTCGTGGTGGGGAACAATCGTCTTCGGTATGGGAACACGGTGAGGCCTGGATGCTCACTGAAGGCCTCACCTTCGATCTCGCTACTTTTCAGAACGGAATCCCTTCGGCCCTGCTTCAATCGTGACCTTCACCTCGGCACCCGGTTCCAAGTGGACTTCGTGGCCGTCCCTTTGGGTCAAGGTGTTATCAACAATGATTTCCTGAAAGAAGTTGTCTCTGCCGAATGCTGCGATGTCTGCTTTTTCACGTTGGCCGGGAAAGCGAGGTTTTTGAATACTCTCGACAATTCCGGGCAGCGTGATTGTTGCTTTGTCGGGCATGGTTTCTCCTTATGTGATCTACTTCCTAGTTTTCAATTTGGCTCGCAGTAAGGCTTCACGGGCGGATTTGGATTCTCGGGGCAAGGCCATTTCTTTCTTGACTCTGATTAAGGCTGCATCTCCCGATTCTCGACTTAGTTTCTTTTCAGGCATACTTCGACGATGTCACAGGCCGCAAGCGAATGCAGGTCAATTAGAAACACTCCGACCGACGTAATTCGCACGAGAGGTGTGTGGCCCCCCCGTGGTGGCGGGCTACTTAAATTACTGCGGGCAATAAGACGAATGCTTTCAGCACCGTTACGGGCTGGCGCTTCTGACCGCATGCGAGTTGCCGATACTTTCAGCATTTTGCTGTCGGGTAAATATAGACCCGTAGTTCACGGCCCCGATCTCGGATTGTTGCAGATTGACCTCAGTGATGGTTCGTTCAGTAGAACAAACTCTTCCGAATCAGCTGGCTTCCGAAAGAAGAGAGCGGACACCGCGAACATGATCGTGACCGCACAAGGATAAGCCCATCGGAAACTTCTTCGTGCAGTTCGCTGGAATGTTGGCCGCCTACGACCTTCCGGGGGGCGCGTTAACGATGGCTTTCACGGGCAGCGATGCTAAAGAGGTCCCTGACGGGCAGGGTGGGACCTACCTTATAGGAACGTTCGACCTAGACATTTTGGAGGCGACTGGGAGGTATCAGTCTTTTGTCGGTGGTCGCAACAAGATGGTGGATATACTGCATCACTTGGCTGATGGCAGTTTCGCTGAACACTGCATCTGCATTATCAGCCGCCCCACTTAAACCAGAAAATATTCATCCAAAGGGCGGGATTCATTCTATTCCTGCCCCACGCTTTCATTGGTCAAGCCGCATTGGTATCGGGCCGAGAGCATAGGCCACAAGAACTCCTACGCAATAACCGAGCCGACTCCGGCGCAGGCATCCGTTCCTGAATCGTGGAAGGATGTAGTACGTATTCAAGAAACTCAGTGCAATCAAATTGCCCGATCCAGAAAACATCCAAGACTTGTGCCGGGAGGGAATGGTGAAATAGGCTTGGCAGCTCGATAGTTATCCATGTTGGAGAAATTGAACTCCAAGATGATGGAACAACTAAAACTGCACACCGCGTCATTCGTCAGACGGACCTCCCTACGAAACTGCGAAGAGCCTACTCGGAATCGTGCATCGGTGCACGCGGCTGAGCTGGGTCATGGTGGTGCACTGCTTCTACAAAAACTAATGACAACGACAAAACAATGAAGGCCAGCACAACGACCATCATCGTGGCGCTAACAGGATCTCGGGGCTTGTTAATCAAAGAAATAGTCCCAGATTGTCGAGGTTCTGTAAACGGCTAATACAGAGGTTGCGGTCGTTTGAAAACCCATTTCATGAAGACGACGAACCAAATCAAAGTACACAGGCTGAGAAAAATGTATTTGAAATCTACCGAAAGGACAGGAATCGTTCGATTGTAGAAAGCAACGCGATAAGTATCGAAGCCATAAATCCAGAGGAAGATTAAAGTACTGATGATTCCGGCCAACAGGCCACTGACCGCAGCACCTATCATGAGCATGACAAAATTATTCCTCCGACCAGGGGAACTCGCCACCGCCATATTTGCGCTCCTGATTTTGATGTAATGCAGTGTTATCAGAACACCGTTAGCACATTTTTAAAATCGGCACGGACAGGTAGTTCTCAAAAGGGATGTCTGTAGACTCCTCTCCAATGTTCGGTTTTGCTTCACTCAGTAGGCCGGGGCCTGATACTACCGTCATGCACTCCAGGAGCAACCCCAATGCAAGAGATCGAGTACGCACCTCTGTTTTGGTGGGGCGCCGCAAGTGGCACAAGGGACGGAGAGAATTAGTTCTGGATCCAGTGGCCTGATTTTCATCGCGACATTAGGAACCGGGCCGCTCAGAAATTAGGCGATTTTCTTAGCTGCCCGACGAAGAGATTCGCGGCCTCAAGCGGCTAATCGGGGGCGCGCCATTTCCTCTTTGATGCTAGGTAAGGTAGCCTGTGGCGATTCTCGCTTCGTTTTCTTCCCAGACATATCTTCAGTCTGTCACCTCCTCCCCGGGGAATCAAGCTCACTATAGAACTCTACTGAACCAGGATAGTTCTAATAAGTCCTTGCTTCCCATAGTTTGCATGGGCATACTGTTGACTTGTCCGCTTGTGAGGGCCGTATGCATCATAAGGGCCAAGCGTCGCGCAAGCTGGTATGGGTCGAAAGACCAAACATCGGTGGTTGGGGCTGCTCCGAGTGCGGGTGGGTGTTTCGGGCGGTAGGCGAGGCCCCAAGTAAATCATTTTATGAAGCGAGGCGATATTTTCAGGGGAGACTCTACCGAGAGTTTGACTCGCACGATTGCGCCGATCATCCGCTAAGCAGAGGTGCCGCTTCCTAGCGGTCCAGGCTGGAGACGCTGGACAAGATCCTTCTAGCCAATCGACCCTCACCCTTAAGTTCCTGCAGGAATAGAACGTCCGGATGGTTGTCTTTGAGCCATGAAAGGACGTGTGCCATCGGGGCCTTCAGTGAATTCACGTTCCAACTGGCGATTTCCATCTTCTAGGATAGCTGAAGGCTTCTTTGTTCTTGCTGGAATCGCGATTTCGGCGAGATTGCAAGTGGATCTAAGATCGCGGAAATGATGCTGATTGCTACCAGCCGACGTGGGGACGATTTAAGGAGCGAACACGCCCCGCCCCGGGAAATCACGAGTACCACAGCGATGGAGCCTCCGGATACAACCGTTACTTTGGCACTGCGGCCGGAGATCCTACCAAAGGCTACTACAGTTATGATTTAGGGACATGGCACATCCTTGCTCTAAACAGCGAGTGCGAAGCGGTTGGTGGCTGCGCACCGCAATCTCCGCAGGGGAAATGGCTAAAAAACGACCTGAACAAAAATTCCCACCGCTGTACACTGGCATATTTTCATAAGCCGTTATTCAGTTCCGGTGGATATCACGGCGACGACCCCACGATGAAGCCGCTGTGGGACGTCCTCTACCAAGCGGGCGTCGAGATTGTAATTAATGAACACGATCACGACTATGAGCGTTTCGCTCCGCAAGACCCGTATCGCAGGGCCGACCCGCGGGATCGCCCCAGCGCCCGCTCCAGTTGCTTGATCCGTTTCTCCTGCTCAACATCGGGCTGCGCGGCTGCGCTTCTCCCCCCAAGCGCAGCCTTCGCCCCGGCTTCCACTTCATCTTTCCAACGGTAATAGAGATTGGGAGCGATCTCATACTTGCGGCACGTCTCTCCCACGTTGCCGCTCTTCAAACCTTCCAACACAATCTGCCACTTCTCTTCTGGGGTTCTTTGGACTCTCGGCTTTCTCGACATTCTCGCCTCCTGGCGGAGGCCCCAAGCCTAACTAACTTCCGTGTCCAGTTCTAGCGGAGTGCACTACAGCTGCTCCAACACTTCGTCAGCGAAAAGGCCAAAATAAATTCCCTCCGGCTGTCTCTAAGTTCGTTCAACCGGACGACGAGTGTGCTTGGGCGTGCGACTTGACTGAGTCAGAATGTCGGCTGATACAATAGAAATAGAGGCGGTTCCCTCTTTCTCCTCATTCAGGTCTTCTGAATCTAAGCAGGCCATCTGAAGTTCTCCCCTCTTAGCCCCACGAAAGGGGCATCCATGGCAATTGACGCAATTTTGAAAGAAGTCGCCTACCTTCACGACGTGGGCAAGCGCCTCGAAGGATTTGCAGAGGAGCATCCCGTGCTGTCTAAAGGACTTTTGGGGATATCGGTAAGCGTTCGTAACGCCGCCACTGTTTTGTCGGTGTTATTGGCAACGAAGGAAGATGGTCGCAGCAAAAAGACCATACCGTGAGCTAGGCGGGGTCGTCGTTTTTACTCTCACTAACAGCACGTCCAAAACCCGTGCCACTAGTTAAAACCGTTTAATGTCCCGCCACGCTTTTGGCACAACGGGCATTCACAGTGTGACGTGTGCTGGCCATGTTTGCCAAAGCATAAAGGACATTTGCAGACGGAATCGTGCTCGCCGCCCCGCGCTTGGCATAGAGGACACACGCAATACGAATAGTGTTCGCCGCCTCTGCGCGCGCAGACTGGGCAAGTACAGTGCGCGTAGTGGTTGCCGCCAAATTTGTAACTTACGATAAGGACGCCTGGTCATTCTTCTTCTGCAGAGCGTTTTCAGGCAATTTAATTGTGCGCTGAATAGGAATTACCATCATTATTAGCGGCTAGGTCAGGGGAACGGCGTGTTGCCCCAGTCTTTATCTAATCTTAGAACCGGGCCCAATGCGAGTTTTTATTCGCTTTCAGCTTCAAGAGCCTCCACATTAATCTTCTCGGAGGGCTTCGTCAGCTTCGAATCGGTTTCCTTTTCCTCGGCGAGGGTCTGGTCGAGCAGTTTCATCGCCTTCATAGCTCCCAGCAATTTGGCATATGTACGCACGCATCCGTACCCAGCCATCTCGTAATGCTCGACATGCTGAGCCGCAGCGATCAAGCCAGCGTCCAATTGTTCGGCGTCAGGTCTTTCCTAAATCAGTTTCGCCCCTTCCTTGATAAGCCCCTCCATGCCGCCGCAATGTTTGCCTCTTGGACCTTGTTCCATGCTTTTGAAGATAGTTTCGAAACGCGTGAAGCGAGCTGGCGCAACAGGCTTGGGTGTTGCGGCAATGACAGTGTTAAGCGGCAGCCTCGGTAAGCTCAACGCCGCGACTGTAACCGATGCGGATATCTTGCGCCGGCGGAACATCGAGCGAGTCTACTGCCGGACTGGTGACTCCGTACCCGATGCATCCCAGACGAACCGAACCGTCAACGGCGGCGGCAGCCATTCGGGCGGCTTCTATCCGAACGGCATGAACGGCAACATTAAGTAGTCAAACAGGCGAGAGGTGAATAATCTTCTCGCCTCATTTTGCCCCTGTTACTTCTTGAGCAAATCGTTCAACAAGTAACCAACCTGCTGGGAGCTTCGATTGAAGCTCAAGCCATTAGGAGATTTATGTTTGAAGGATTGTTTCAGCCCATGCACTTGCTCGTAATCGCCGGTATCGCACTTCTGATTTTTGGTCCCAAGAAACTTCCAGAGCTGGGAAAGGGGCTGGGAGATGGTATTCGAGGCTTTAAGCGAGCCATGAACGAGGAGACAATCGACAAACCGAGTGACGCGATCGAATCTGAAGGACCCAACGCATGATTACCGGAACAATATTTCTCTTGTTCGTCGGCTTGATCATATTTGGACCGAAGAAGACCTCGAGATGTGTACGACGGTTGGTCGCGCTATGAAGCACTTCGAACACACCACTAGTCTATTTCAGTCTGAAATTAAGACCGCCGTGGCACCGGCGATCCAGACCGATGGACAGTCCGGACGGGTACCCACGATATGACCTGATCTTCGACATTACGGAAGGGGGTCGGGCGAAAGACCATAACCAAATCTCTTACGTTAGTAGTACACCTCCGGAATCAGGATTTAATTACACGCTGCGCGCACACAATAAAATCAGTTGGCGCCCTGAGCAAGCGCTTGCGTGTTTACCCCTGCCGGTGCGTCGCGGCTCTTGCGAGCTGCTTCCAGTACAAAGTAGAAGGTTGTCCCCTTGCCCAGCACACTTTCACCTCGAATGCTGCCGCCGTGCCGGTGGATGATTCGTTGCACCGATGCCAGTCCAATGCCGGTACCGGGGAACTCATTGTCGGCGTGTAGCCGCTGGAACGCTCCGAACAGCTTTCCCGCGTATTTCATGTCGAACCCGGCGCCATTGTCGCGTACAAAATAAGTAGGAACCCTGTCGGTGTGTGACGTAATTCCAAATTCGATGAGCGCTGAGTCCCGATGACTGGTAAATTTCCAGGCATTTTGCAGCAGATTCTCCATGACCACACGCAAGAGGTCAGCATCTCCGGTGGCTATGATGTCTTCCGCAATTGCAAATTGCACGTGTCGGCTAGGTTCGCCCTCCTGCAGCTCTGCGGCGACAATATGCGCAATGGTGCTCAGGTTCACTGGCTTGCAATCAAATTTTCCATTGGACAGCGAGGCGAGTTTTAAAAGAGCTCCAATCAGCCCGGTCATATGTCGGGTGGAATTTTGTATTTCCGAGATGAGCCCCTTGCCCGCCGGATCCAACTTATTCGCACAATCTTCTTCTAGCGCCGTTACGAAGCCGGCGATACGGCGAAGGGGTGCTCGTAGATCGTGCGAGACAGAATAGTTGAAGGTCTCTAGTTCCTTATTCAGCGCCTCGACCTGGGCAGTGCGGTCCTGCACCCGGTGCTCAAGCTCGGCATTGAGGTCCCGGATTTTCAATTCAGCACGCCTGCGTTCTGTGATGTTCCGGATGTTGAACTGGATCACTTTCTTGTCATCCACCATGTACACATTGCTTACAAATTCCACGTCAACCCGGCCCCCGGTACGAGTGTGTAGCGGAATATCTTCGAAGCGAATGTAGCGTTTGCCCCGCAGCTCCAAAAATGCGGACTTGGACACTTCGCTGTCTTTAAAGGCTCCCACTTCCCACAGTTTCTTTCCTAAATACTCTTCTCGTGAATAACCCACTAAGTCCACGAGGAAGGGATTCACGTCGTCGATCTGCCCGGTTTCAGCATCCACAATCAAAATTCCATCCTGCGCCGTTTCAAACAGCCGCCGATAGCGAGACTCTGAGACTTGCAAGGCACGTTCCGAGGACTGCTGCTGTTGGTGGTCCTTCACATCGTGCAGCACGCGATCGATTACCGGAACCAATCTTGCTAGCTCAGCCTTCTGAACATAGTCTCGTGCGCCGGCCTTGATCAGAGAGACCGCAAGGTTAAGGTCAATTTTCCCTGAGAGAATGATGAAGGGAATCGCCGGACAGAGTTCCTGCGCCAATGCCAGGGCCGCCGGCCCGCTGAATTGGGGCATGGCGTGAGCTGAGATAATTACATCCCATTCCTGATCTTCCACAGCCGCTCGCATGGCCGTCGCATTGTCTACTACTTTGTGGGTGACAATGAATCCTCCTACTAAGAGGGCGCGTAGCAAAAGGTCCACATCGCTGGCAGAGTCCTCAACAATCAGCAGCCATAAGGGCCGGCCAACTGTTGGGTTAAGAAGAATTGGTCGATTCATTAGATTCCTTTTAAGAATCCTAGAACCGACCGTTGCCACAAGCTGCTCAATATGGCTCAAAGCCACCCGGCTAACACACAAACTTTAGTTTTTACTCGCTGTATAACAAGGACCAGCAATTAAACATCCGCACAGCTACCTTTGAAGATGGCATTCGTCTGGCCAATCGAGTAACGACACCACAACAACTCGAAATAGGCGACGGCCCGCAGCACGTCGGCCCGGAAATGTCTCTCGCCCCAAGGGAGTCGCCATGAAAACTGATCGCAATAAGAAAACGGAACAAGACAAAACTTCATTAAAAGTATTGTTGGTGGAAGACCATCCGGCTGACGCCGAACTTATACTTCGCGAATTAAAACGCGATGGGTTCATTGTCACTTCCAACATCATCGCCACTCAGGACGAGTTTCGGCGGCGGCTACTGGAAAACCCTCCGGATCTCGTGCTTTCGGACTACAACCTGCAAAACTGGGGCGGATTGGATGCCTTGCAGACTTTGAAAGACACTGCCCTGGATATTCCGTTCATTCTGGTTTCGGGATCACTCGGCGATATTGCCGCTGTGGAATGCATTAAGCAGGGAGCAACAGACTACATCTTGAAAGATTCACTTGGCCGTCTACCGATTGCTGTCCGCCGGGCTCTCCACGAGAAAGCCCTGCGCGATCAGAGGCGGCTCATCGAGGCCGAATTGGAGCGTTCCAATCAAGACCTTCAGCAGTTTGCCTCAATTGCCTCGCACGATTTGCAAGAACCCCTGCGTATGATGTCCACCTACGCAGAATTGTTAGGCGAACACTGCAGTAAGCTTGGCGACACTACCAAAACCGACCAATATGTTCATTACGTTATGGATGGCGCGGCGCGCATGAAAGCCATGATTAAGGACCTTTTGGAATTCTCCCGCCTGGGAAACGATGGCACGGAAATCGAGGCGACCGATTGCAACCCGCTATTAGAAGCCGCATTGCTGAATTTGGCCGCGGCCGTTGCAGAGAGCGCCGCCAAGATTAGCCATAGCCAATTGCCCACCGTGATGGCCAACCCGCCTCAGTTGCAGCAGGTTTTCCAGAATCTGATAGGAAATGCCATAAAATTTCACGGCACTGAAGCGCCGGGAGTTGAGATCTCAGCCGAACAGAAGGGCGAGGAGTGGATATTCTCGGTGGCTGACAATGGCATCGGCATCGCGCCCGAACACGTAGACACCGTTTTTGCTGTCTTCCAGCGGCTGCACACGCGAACAGAATACCCTGGAAACGGAATCGGACTTGCTATTTGTAAAAAGGTTATCGAACGCTTGGGGGGCAGAATCTGGATCGAATCACTACCTCCCGGTGGTGCGACTTTCAGATTCACCTTGCGAGGCGTTAAGCCTGCAAAAATCCCAACCCCAAGAACAGATAAGACGCGCAAGCCCGTAACTGCCCTGCCCCTCAGTGCATAACACGGAGATTAGCGATGAGGATGGGAAACTGAATCATATAAATCGATTCGATGCCTAAATAAGCATTGGAGACCACAATGGCTGACAAGAAACGGTTTGCAGTGGGAGTAAAAGTTCGCGTATCACGCCCCGGCATTAATGGAATTATCACGCAAGTGAATGATGAACCCACCATCCTGGGAGAATACTGGCATAGCATTAGCACCGACAGAAGAGCACGTAGGGAGCCCGGTTCTAACCTTGAACCGATTGCCATCACGAACGAATAACTCCTGATTGAGGACTTCAGAAGATCTTTGCTACCATGTAACCTAGCATCGATTGCTTTAATTGCGAGTCGCATTCATCCTCGATAGTGATGACATCCGACAGCAAATACCTGAAATTCACACTATTTAAGTTCTTTTCTATCGTAGTAAAAATGCTGACCTCAAGCATCCTCGATTCCTCTACCAGCATGGGCGGCGTGTATCCTTGCAGACGCCGCAATTCTCCATGTTGGTGAGCGCCGGCAGAAAACAAAGCGCTGGTGATGGTCGGCACGCGAAGCCGGCAGATCAATTCATGAAACAGCTGTGGCAGGTGACTCATACGATCGTGAGCAGTCAACCGGACACAGGTAAGTTTATCGTCGCCCTCTATCAGCGCCATCCAGTACCGAGTGGTGACATCAAGATGGGTTTCTAGTATTGACAAACGGTATAGTTTGCACCCGGGAAGGGAAAACGGAGGGATAATTTACTACTCTATGTGTATTGCGCATTACAAGGCCCTGCGGTTCTCATTCCGAGATGGACGGAGCGCGCTTTGAACGAGCTGTGGCGGCGGCACTCTCATCGTCCGACGCTGGGCTCGAATCGGCGTGGGAGATTCGAGGAAAAAGTTCATGGTCTGAGAAGCCGCTGCGTGTGACGACGGATTGCAGGTGATGTTCGGATGGAGATAGCCTCTTTCAGGTTCGTCAAAATAAGCGACAAGAACGTTCGTCACATATCATCCGTTGTGCTCGCGCTGGTTGATGTCGTTCAATTACTCGAGTTTCCGGAGGGCAACAACATGCTCAAGAACGCCTGCCCCTCGCTCCGCGCCTGGGGGGCCTCAGAACACGGCACGCGCGGCGAACATCCCTGTGATTTGTGTGAACGACCACTTCCTCAGTGGCATTCGGGGTGAAGATTTCGGGGTGAAGATTTCGTGGTTTTGGATTAGCCCTCATCAATTCCGTTGACAGCATTGCCTATTCACTTCTAGCGCCGTCTGTTCTGCCCGTTTTAGATCTCTTTCCACGCCTCGCGTTACTTTCCACGCAGATAGCTGCATAGCGTCTTTCGATTTCTTCCAATTCCTCATCCGAGAGCTTTTCGATGTCAATCATGTCATTGCGCGCAGATAGATGGGAGCGAATCAGTTCGTCCAACTTGAGATGAAGGGCCTTAGCATCGCGATTTTGAGTATTCTGAATCAGAAAAACAACCAAAAATGTGACAATGGTCGTGCCGGTGTTGATGATGAGTTGCCAAGTGTCGGAAAAATGAAACAGTGGGCCGCTAGCCGCCCACAGGATGAGCACCACGACCGCAAATAAGAACATGTACGGCTGTCCGACAATTTGTGCAGTCTTACTGGCGAAGCGGCTGAACCAGAGATTGATAGTGTTTGTGTTAGCCACCTCTTCACGTGCACGGCTCAGGGGTGTCTTCGTGGATTCGGCGCCCGCAGTATTCTTGGAGGAGACGCCACGCCGGTCCATTCTTTCCAATCGATTCTTTGAATTTCCTTTGTCCACGTAATTTTGATGCCAAACAGTCCCGTGGCGTGCACCTACATCTTCAGGATATTAGTGAACAATCAGAAAGTGTCGAAGTGGTGCAGATTGCCAGTCGGCGTAGAAGCCACCGCTCTCGCCGCTTCACCTCCCCCGGATCCGGAATGAATTGCTTTGACGAGCCAACGCTCGATCGAGGCGGACGATCTGTTTGCTGCTTTCAAACTGTGTTCTGCAATACATATTCTTTGATCATTCCAAGCGTGTGCGACCTGACCCGGTTAAGGGATATGCAGCATTCCCGGAACGAACCTTGGACATTCGTTTCTGCATCCGCATGAGAGCCCGTCTTGCCCTTAGCCAAATGAGGCCGGGCTGCGATGATGGCACGCCAAGAATCACCATCGTTTCGGCGTGCGCCCCGAAAAGCGTAGCGTGTTTGCGTAACAATTATGCGTCATTCGTTGTCTATCCGAGGGCTTGCTCCAGCTGGAGGAGTTCTTCAGCAGAGACCGGGGATATGGCACTATCCGCAGAACCAAAATCGTAGCCACAATATCTGAGTTATCTGAAGTCTAATATCCGGTCATGGCCTTAGCTCCAGCGAGGATTCTACGCGCTGGACGAGGGAGCGATGAATCGAGAGCAATGCGCCGGTGCCCTCCAGTACTTCGACATATTTCTTGTGGAGAGGATGGGCAGCGAGCTTGGCCCGGTAGATTTCATATTCGGCGAGCGAAGGAAAATCAATGAGGCCAATGGCTTCATTGGTGGCTCCGGCGAAATCGGTAGGCATAAAATATCCGAGAATCTTGCCGCCACTTTCGCGGATAGGAATTTGCTCATCGGCAGCGTATTTTATGATGTCCGACAATTTATTGGGGTCAATGGTGTAACGCAGAAAAAGTGTGATCAAGGTTAACGCCTCCTAGCACAGCGTACTACCCGCGCTGTTTCGATAGTTCGGCTGGGGCCGTAGTATTCAAATAATTTTCAGACGATAATAGTTGTATGTTCGAGAGACTCTCCACTACCGCGAACCTTCTGGGCGATCCGGGAAGAGCTGCAATTCTGCTGCGACTGATGAGTGGCCTCACTTTGCCGGCTGGAGAGTTGGCAGTGACGGCGAATGTTGCGCCTCAAACGGCCAGCGAACACCTCGCCAAACTGGTCGAAGGCCGGCTGCTCAATGTCGAACGACAGGGCAGACACCGTTACTATCGGTTAGCTAGCACCGAGGTCGCGGACGCGATTGAAGCGCTGCTGGTGCTGACTGTCCGTTCGCAAGTGTCCGATGGAGCCGCATCTCCCAGACCGCAGGTGGGAAGCCTGGAACATGCGCGAACGTGTTATGGCCATCTGGCTGGCTGGCTTGGCGTTCAGATCGCGAAACATTTGGAAGAGCAGGGAATGATTAAGCCATACAGCGCGAAGGCTTACTCGGTGAGTCCTTCGGGAAGAGAGTGGTTCGAAGGAATCGGAGTGGAGGTTCCATCGTCTGCCGCTGCCCAGAAGAGACTAGCGGTGCGATGCCTCGACTGGACTGAACGGCGGCGCCACTTGGCGGGGACACTAGGGTGCGCGATTTATAAGCGGTTTCGCGAACTTGGCTGGCTGATTCCGATACGAGACACCCGTGTCGTACGCGTCACGCTGGAAGGCCGCAGACAATTTTGGAAATTGTTAGGACTCGCGGTCGGTTAGCGGCTGTCCCGGCAGCGGCCATGCCAATGCTTGATTTACGCCAGCTGCTCTCAAAAGCTCGTACAATGCGGACCTGACGGCCTGCCTGAAACAGTGTTACGGAATCACTCCTGGATCACGGGCAAACCCGAAGGCATGAACGGCTGGACTACTCCGAGGGAAAGGCGCGCGAACTTCAAGTGCGTTGTGCAGCCAGAGGAAACGCTGGTGCATACTAGGTGGATTTTCTCTCGAGAGGAAACCACCATATCTAAATCAACGCCGTTGACAAAAGAACCGTCACCCTATGGTTATCAGCTGCGGAAGTTCCTGAGCTCCTTCAAAAAAATTAGGCAACTGCGCTGTCGGATCTTCTTTCGCTCTCTGCTTCGGACCAATCTAGAGAACTTCTGAGGGCCTGCAAGGCGAAAAGCGCAACGTTCATTGCACTCCTTTCGGTTATGTCGTGCTTTCCGGCGTTGAATAATTTGCGCGCCTCAATCGTGATCTGTTTTTCCGCAATCGCGATCCTCATAGGAAGTTTGCGCTTATTGGGTTCAAACAGCGCTGCACGGTAGGAATCTCTCCAGCTTTCGTTTTGTTGCTCCATCATTAATGTATTCATTTGCCATCCCCCCAGAGTCAACTTGGCAAATGTACAAACTTTTCCGTCCCACTTCTATCCGGTCGTTGCCGTATAGAAGCAAAACCGAAGTAACTAGTTTTCAATTGCGCCGCTCAGCGTTTACGAGCGCGAACCTGCCCTGTCCCTATCGCTGGCTGTCCGGCGAAAGTATCATCGAAACCTGAAAGCCGGCTCCCGAAGTTTCGAATTTGACCCTGAGGTGAGAAACCGATTCAGAAGTAGTACTCCGCTCTCCACAATCACTGAAGGCAGGCTCCAAGTCGAGAGCACAGTCCGTTCGTAGCGATTTTTTTTGTGAGGAAAGGACGGAGCAGACTCTTCCTTCTCCTGGATGAATTCGAAAAAGGTGTCACCCGAGATCAGCCGGTCGATAGCGCGTATCAAATCGCGAGTGGCTTGCGATTTCAATACCGCGCCATGCGCTCCCGCCTGTTGAGCTTCAACATTCAAGCGTGGCGACTCGTGCATGGTAAAGATCAGAATTCGGCTCTAAGGACACTGCTGCGAGATGCGCATAGCGACTTCGAGACCGCTAATTTTTGGCATCGTAATATCCAGTACGACAACTGTGGGCTGAAGGGATCGCGCTAACTCCCAAGCCTGCTCGCCATCCTTCGCCTCTTCACATAGCGTCCAATCTGGCCTTGATTAGATCGCAAATCCCTTCGCGCACAATCGCATGATCGTCAGCAATCAGAATCGTTGTCGCCATATAGACACCTTTAGTAAATTGACTTCTAAATCGTTCGCTCACTACAAAATAGGAATCATTACAAAATGGGGATCATTGCTTCTACCAAGGTCCCCGGCTCAGCTCGGACAACCCTCACTTCTCCTCCCAGTTGCTTTACACGTTCTTTCATACCACCGATACCGGCTCCAGTAGGAACCGCCAAACTTCCCGTGAATGCATCCGTAACGATACCTTTTCCAAAATCGCGGACTCGGACAAAAACGCGATCAGGCTGCTGCTGAACCTCGATTCGGGCGTCCACGCTTCCGGAATGACGATAGACGTTAATGAGAGATTCCTGTATTACCCTGAAAACGGTCATTTCTACGTCGCTTGGCAAGCGCGCAAAAGTCTCCGGCTTGTAATCAAAAGTGGTACGAATCCCGCTACGCTTCCTGAAGCCGTCTACGTACCAATGAATGGCTGGTAACAGTCCAGACTCGTCAAGGAGCGGCGGATGCAGAAGATAAGAAAGGTTTCGCACCTTGGCCAGCGCCGAGTCAGCCAATTGCACAGCGTTAGTATTTTGTCCCACGCTATCCGGGGCCTCGATTGCCATCTTCAGGGCAATCAAAACTTGTCCGAGATCGTCGTGTAGTTCCCTGGCAATACGGCGGCGTTCTTCATCCTGAATTCTCACCAATTGGCCCGAAACCCGCTGTAGTTCAATTGTGCGTAATTCGAGTTGACTGCGGGACTCCGTTAGCTGGGCCATTCGGCTCCGAAGTTCTTTGTTCAAATCTTGAGTTCGTTGCTCTAGTGCTTTCCGTTCTGAAAGATCACGGGTCACCTTTGAGAAACCGCGAAGTTCTTGATCAGGGCCTTTCAATGCTGTAATTACGACGGAAGCCCAGAATGAGCTGCCATCCTTCCGTACACGCCATCCTTCATCCATGAAACGTCCCTGTTTCTGGGCAATCTCCAGCTCTCGGTCCGGCCAACCACTTTCTACAGCCTCAGGGGCGTAGAAACGCGAAAAATGCTGGCCAATTATTTCGTGTGCCGCGTACCCTTTAATGCGTTCTGCACCCGCATTCCATGTAAGGATTCTGCCTTTGGGGCTAAGGAGGAAAATGGCATAGTCCTGCACGCTCTCGACAAGCAGACGGAAAACCTCGTCACTCTGCTGTTCCTTTACTTCGTGTACTTCGTGGTTTCTAAGTTCCGGGTTCAAAACGCCTCTCACCTAGTCTCTGCGCGCGCAGGCTAGTTTATCAGTTTTTTCCAAGTGCTCTCGCATACCGAGATTCCTGTATGGAGCGCGTGCTAGACGCGTCCGCCGATCTGAAGGGCAGTCCCTAACGATTACAAGTAACCTCTGGAGGCAAGTCTGATCTTTAATGAGTCTGTGCAGGAGCTTTAGCTACGGACGAACTTGGGCCAGAAGGTCTTGACGATTTCCCGGATGGCGCTCGCAATCGCATCGCCGAACCCAGGAAACCGGGTCGGATCCCACGGGGGGCGGTACGGTATCAGAAATAGGTCAACGAACTCTAATCCAGTGATGCCGGTTACTTTGGTTTTTAGGTTGTTTGTCACTTCTTGCTAGCATTCGAGTGTGACTGCCGCAAGTTATGGAACAGCCCCCGCAGTGGATCGGAACCATGTGAAAACCAGGCCGCGAATTGTGTTGTACGGTGCCGTCGTCGTTATTGCATCTATTTTCGCGGCAGGAATTGTTTTTTGGCTTCCATCGCTTTCGTCTCTTCCTAAAGTGCTGAGTCAAACTCAGATTACTCGCGACGGTCTGGCGAAAACGAACGTCCTCTCGGATGGCGCATACCTCTACTTGAGCGAGACCTCACAAGGTCGGCATTTCATTGTCAAGCTTCCCATCGCGGGAGCGCCGGCTTCCAGCCTGTCATTGCCGTTCGGTGGAGGAGTGGGATATGCAATAGCGCCGGATCGGTCGAGCCTTCTGCTCTCTGCGCCACATGGATCGATGGAGGCATTGTGGGTTACCCCAGTTTCGCGCGGAGGTGCATATGCTCTTCCAGTTACGGGGCGCAATGCTACCTGGGCTCCCGACGGGAAACGTATCGCTTACACCGACCAGTCAGAACTTTGGCTAGCCAATAAAGACGGCGGGGACGCACATGCGATCGCAAAGGTCGATGGCACCGTTTTTTATCCTCGCTTCTCTCCTGACGGAAGGCGAATTCGCTTTAGTGTTGGTAACGTCGTGCAGAATTCTTCCACTTCTTCTCTTTGGGAAGTTGGTGTTGACGGGACCGAATTGCACGCCTTGTTCTCGGGATGGCACGATCCGCCCGGTGAATGCTGCGGCAGCTGGACGTCGGATGGACGTTATTACATTTTTCAGGTTAGCCAATCCCGTCCGGCAAATGTCACGAACTTGTGGGCGCTAGCGGAACCGGCGCAACACTCCCACAAGAAAACACAAGTTAACCCCGTCCAATTAACAACCGGGCAGATATCATTCGGGACGACTTCCCCCGATCCAAGTCGTAACGACAGGCTATGGGCACTCGGGGTACGACCCGCAGGCGAATTTGTGAAGTACGACCGAGCGTCCAAGCGGTTTATCTCACTTCTTCCTGGTGTGTCCGGGACAGACCTAGACTTCTCGCCCGATGGCGAATGGGCCGCCTATGTGGCAATTCCTGAGGGGACACTCTGGCGCTGTCGCGCGGATGGCAGCGACCGACTGCAGCTAAGCAGTCCGTCGCAACAGGCGGCACTTCCCCACTGGTCGCCCGACGGCAAAATGCTGGCCTTCATGTCGGTGGAAACTGGATCGACTTGGAAGGTTCTCGTTGTTCCTGCGGCCGGCGGAACACCGCGGTCTTTGATTGCAGGAGATCGCAATCAAGTGGACGCGAATTGGTCTCCCGACGGGACGCAGATCGTGTTCGGAGACGAATGGACCGCGAAAAATCCAGCAATTCAAGTAGTTGACCTCAAAAGCGGAAAAACATCAACGGTCCCAGGCTCGCAGGGCTTGTTTAGCCCACGCTGGTCGCCTAATGGCCAGTACATTGCTGCCCTTTCCGTCGATTTCACCACACTGATGCTTTTCGATTTTCAAAAGCAAAAATGGTCGTCCTGGCTGACGGAGCCTGCAGGGGCGGTTAGCTACCCGAGCTGGTCGCCGGACAACAAGTACCTATATTTTGAGGACCTAGTGACGGAAGAAGATTCGATCCGTCGCGTCAAAGTAGGGTCGGCAAAGCCGGAATCCGTCTTAGTGCTCAACACCTTGGAAAGATATCCAGGTGCCCTCGGACTTTGGAATGGGCGCGCAGCAGACGGATCGCAACTATTTGTACGCGACCGCAGCACGCAGGAGGTTTATGGTCTGGACCTTTATCTACCGTAGACCACAAAGCCGCTGCTGGTGCGCGCCCATGAAAGCATCGGGAAGCTACTTCATGAAGGCGCTTCGCGTATCGGTTCTCCTCGGGCTGGTCTGGTTTCCTGTTGTTTTGCCGCGCATCGAAGGGCAGGAAAACCTGGGCGACAGAATGCTCATCGCCCGAACTGAACCAGAATATCCCGAGACCTTGCAAAGACTTTACATTGGAGGTGTCGTACGGTTAAAGCTCACCATCGCCGCGAACGGAAATGTCGAAAGTGTAACGCTTCTTGGTGGCAACCCGATTTTGGGTCAATCAGCAATGACAGCGGCAAAGAAGTGGAAATATGCGCGTGCCAGCTCCAAAACTGTCACCGAGGTCAAGATACCCTTTGATCCACATCGCTAACGATCCGAAGGCTTCAGTTCCGGGAAGACATTCCTATGGCTTCGATTTTATAGATGTAACGTGCGCTCCCGGTTCTTTTAGAGATGAGCTGCACCCACGTCCTCCCTACCAGGTAGATTGTGTCTTTCGTTCGGATGGCTTTTACCATCAATCTCACCAGCAATAGCAAGTTCCCATAACTTTCGCTTCGAGGTTTTTAGCACACATCGCTGTTAGCAGCATTGTGCAGAGGCGAGATCGAGGGATTGCAGTGGGAATCCTACGATGGCGATAGCCTAAACGTAACTCGCGCGATGTGGCATCGGGATCAAAGGCACGACCAAAAGCAAAAAAAAGAGGAGCAGGGTTCTTGTGATTGCTCCTTTACGCAACTTCCTTGACCTTCATCAAGCGGATCCAGCAGTTTGAGTAGGATGCGAGGTGGCAAAAACAGCTAAGTCGATTTAGCCCTGGTCGGCACCTAATCTGCAGCCCAGTCCTCAAAACGCGCCGACGCCAAGCTGCACCCAAAGGGAGTTCGGCCATCGCTCGACGTCTTTGGCATTATGGCAGCCGGTTGACCTCGGACACACCGGGCAGGACATTGTCGGCATGCGAAATATTGCGATGTGCTCTCGTCGATGATTTATCCATCACATTTCTTTGCCATGGACGGAATCGCCCGTCCCCGGCGATGCGACGGAACACTTCATTGGCGAATCAATGGAAACTGCCCCTCTTTTTTGTCTCGAGGTTTTTGGGATTGTAATTTACGCACGCTTAGACCAGCTCGCGTTACAGAATCTAGGTTCCCTCAGGCTCTCAGGGTAGAGTAGACTCCGATTTAGGTCCTAACATATCTACTAACCGAAGCAGGCTCGAATCGCTTTCGAGAAGTTTGTCGGACTTCGTAAGGTAAGCGGCGGCCCCGGCTTGCAAAAGCTTCGCTTCATTCTTCTGTGAAAGGCTCGTCAAGACTACTACAGGAATATGTTTCGTCTGGGAATTCTGTTTCAAGGCTTCAAGAACTTCCAAGCCTGATAGCTTTGGAAGCATCATATCCAACAATATGAGTTCAGGAACGTTTCCCGTTGCAATCTGAACGGCTTGCTGTCCGTCCCCGACGGTAGCGACCTGGTGTCCGGCTCTCACAAGCAGACGCTCGATCGCGACACGCATAAACCCACTGTCTTCAGCAAGCAGTATTCTCATCCACATATGTTACAGCCTGGAGAGCAGTGCGCGTGAGCACCGAAGTATCGTGGTCGGCCAGAGGCGGGCGACTTAAGAGCTGCCGCACTTTGTGTGTACGCGAACCGAAGTAAGTTTCTGAGCGCAACCAAAGTGCACAACCTGACATTTTGTTCCTTCTTTCTAAGATTTCTGCTCATCCTGACGCGGGGTGCAAATGGAATCATTGTCTTCTGGACATGGCCAAACGTAATCAACTATCGGCCGGATTGTACCCGGGTCGCGCGGAGTGAGAATTCCTCACAATTGTAACTAGCCCAAGGGGGGTGGATGTCACAGATCGCTTTGGCTCTGATTCGGCATTCGGGGTACGGCATTTGCTGTTGAGTGGCAACGTTGCAGTTAAGCTCTTGCTGAAATAAAAGTGAGCCTAAAATAGTGCGCCTGGAAATCGACTTGCGAACCCTACCCGCGAACCTGGGTGAGGAGTTCCCCTCGACAACCAGCAGCAAAGGATCGATGGTTCTATCGATTTGAGAACACGGACGATTAGACTCGCGCGAGGCGACGGGAGATGGTCGAGGAAAAGGAGGAGCGCAAACGGCCTGACTGGTTGGGCAACTTTTTATTCGTCAGCCTGTTTTTTAATCGGCAAGTCGCCACCAATAGTGAGTGGGACATCCCCTGCTGGCTTAATCGAGAGGTGAATCAATCGAGGCTTCGCAGTTCCGGATGCTGTTGATCCTGTCCCTTGGACTCGCACTGTGGATCGTGTATGGGTTGATGACCAGTTCGCTGCCTCTGATCGTCACGAACGTTATCGGGACCGTGCTGATCCTGTCGCTGGTTGTCATGAAATGGAAATTCGATCGCTTGCCGCCGAAGGATTGAACCTTGTCCTTGGGCGAACAAGTTATTAATGGGGACATTTGACTGTCAACCAACAATCACCCCCCCCCCCACAAATCTATCACGCTGCCTTCCCGATTGCGCACTATGGGCAAGCGAAATCGACATTGCTATTTTGCCTGCACCACATGTCAAAGGCTCTACTCGGCATTGCGGCTGAGGCGGGTAACAGAAGGTTGCAGCCTTACTTGCTCTCCTGCACCGCCTCTTGGTAAAGGGCCTTGTACTGTCTGACCATTTTCTCGATGGAAAAGTTTTCTTCCACATAGTGCCGCACTGTCACCGGGTCTATATTGAGGTCGCCTGCCCGCTTGGTCATCTCTCGAACCGTCGTGCAGACGTAGCCCGAGACTCCATCCTTTACAATCTCCGGCACCGACCCGCCCGGCATTGCGAGCACTGGCTCACGACGCTCTTGTCCACAAGCTCCCAGGCGGATTCGCAATCGTGCTCAGGGAGTGCGGGAGGCCACTGAGACAAAGTGTTTGGCCGAGCCCCAGTGTACTGTGGGCTGGTTGGGAAAAAGCCGCCCGCACTTCTTGCGCAGTTATACTCACCGTCCAAATCAATCTTCGGAATGCCGCTGGTGCTCATCCCGGTCGCGTGGCTGAAAGAAGTTTCGATTGAGTTGTTTCGCCACATGATGCCCAAGCTTGAATCCCTCATTAAGCGAATGGCGATAGTAAAATCCGGCGTAGATGCGTGCCCAGTAAGCTTCGTACTCCAACTGGCCGACATTGTAGTAGGTGTGAGTTGTCTGCGTAGCCGCGCTGCTGGCGCTGTTATTCGGCGGCTGCTCGAATTCGCGTAAATGAGCGGCGTCTAGAGTGCACGTTTCCGCCGCGCTTGGAATTTATCTATATAGCTTTGTACCATCCCCCAAATTGTGCAGAGTCATTTGATGTTCAGTTTCCGGGCGAGACATTCATTGTTGAACTCCTGAGGGGATATCGATTCTCTTGTGATTCGGCGTCGACCCGGGAATTAGTTTTGTGGCGGAAGGCCTGATCCAAATCCACCATCGACAACTATCGAAGATCCGGTGATGAACGAGGCGGCGTCACTGGCCAGAAAAACTGCGGTGCGACCGATCTCTTCCGGCTTTCCGATTCTTCCCAGTGCGTGAAGCTTTCCCGCCGCGCCGCGCGCGGCGGCAGGATCTGGCTGAGCTTCGAAATAGGCGTTGGCCAATCCAGCATCGATATATCCGGGACAGATGCAGTTGACCCGAATGCCTTCCTTTCCGTGATCGATCGCCATGGCTTTGGTCAGGGCGATGATGCCGCCTTTGGAAGCGCAGTATCCCGCGCACATCGGTTCCACGAAAAATCCGTTTACCGAAGCCATATTAATGATGCACCCCTTGGTTTTGCGAAGGTGCGGGAGAAAGAATTTCGAAGAAAGAAAAATTCCTCCAAGGTTGACTGCCATTTCGCGGTTCCACTCTTCAACTGTTGTGTCTTCAATGGTCTTGTTGACCTGAATTGCGGCATTATTAAGCACGACGTGAACACTGGAAAAGGTTTCAATCACCTTCTGCACCAACTGCTGTACTGAATCTGGGTCTGATACGTCTGTCTGCACGGCGTGGGCGCAGCCGCCATTGGCTTCAATTTGTTTGACTGTTTGAACGGCGCTATTTTTATTGATGTCCACAACTGCTACATTCGCGCCGGCACTGGCAAACTCAATCGCGCATGCGCGGCCTATGCCCGAGCCTGCTCCAGTGATCACCACCGTTTTGTTGGAGAGCTTCATCTACGTTCTCTTTGTACGCGCTTGAGCGCATCCATGTGCGTTTCAGGTCGTGGGTAAACAGTGGCATTCAGTTCAATGGAAAAAAGTTTCTCCTACTGATTCCGGTGTGTTTTTGATGCTACCGCACTAGTTAGCGTATTGGGATGACTAGTCCAGGGTTCGGTGATGATGTGATGATGTCCACGCCAGCCTCCATACACCAGCCGCATCCACAAATAAGGACATTGCTGAAGCGGCCACTGGGGGAGAAATCCTGTTTCACTTTGCGTATCTTCCACCGCATAGAATCCTTGCTCCAGTTCCAGCGCATAATGCCCGCCATTGACCGCCGCATTAATCCCCAGTACGCGGCTCATGTTGACTGTTTCCTGAGGTGTTTCCAGCAGTGGCCAGTTGTATCTCTGTCCTGGCGAACCCACTCGCTCATCGGATGCGTGGGCCACAATATCTTTTTTCGTCGGAATGTGAATGCGCATGTATTCGTTTATTCCAAGCGCAGGATGGCTTCCCCAAACAAACTCGAGCGGCTTTGGGCCAAGATTCGTAGTCTCAGATCTGATGTTTACTGTCGGAGAGCCGGACCACAGTGTGATGGTCTTCGTGACACGTACAGGGTTGATCGGGCCTAAGGCGAACAATTTGACCGAAGCCTCTCCATCACGACTGTGTGTGTCGTGGACCTCCCAGGTCAGAGAGCGCAGTTCACCCAAGGGGGGCATACTGTTCCCCTCCGTATTCGCAGGGATCGCAGGGGGGAAAACCTTCATCCCAGCCGTCACACCAATAGTTGTCGAAGTTCGCATCGACGGCATATTGTTGCGGCGCGATCCGGAAATTCTGCGAAAGAATATTGCGGTTCTTCTCTTCCCAAAACAAATCGTAGATCTTGGCTCCGACTGAGGGCAAAACTTTCAGACGAAGAGAATCATTCTCAAGCTGAATCGCCGGGAGACCAAGCTTGAAATCAATAATGTTAACGCTTGCCATTGAATCTGCTCACTAAGTTCGTCCGATTTGTGGTTCGTAAGCCTTTTCTTCAGCAGTCCCCGCGCAAGAAGTCAAAGTCACATCCCTCGTGGGCCTGAAGAACATGGTCTAAATACATGGTGTAATACCCGCGGCGAAAGCGCGGCGGGCTCGGGCGCCATTGCTCCAACCGGCTTTTCATTTCGTTGTCCGGCACCAGCAATTGCAGTTTTCTATTCGGCAGATCGAGACTGATCTGATCACCGTTTTGCGCGGCTGCGAGCGGGCCGCCAATCGCGGCTTCAGGTGAGATATGCAGAATTACGGTGCCGAAACCTGTGCCACTCATTCGCGCATCGCTGATGCGTACCATGTCGCGTACGCCTTGCTTTAACAACTTTTGCGGGATGGGGATCATGCCCCATTCGGGCATTCCAGGAGCGCCCACTGGCCCTGCGTTTTTCAGGACTAACACGCTCGTTTCATCCACTTCCAATAGCGGATCATCGATTCGCTTAAGCATGTCCCCATAGTTGTTAAAAACAACGGCGCTTCCGACGTGACTAAACAATGCGGGCGAAGCTGAGGAAGTCTTGATGACTGCGCCATTCGGCGCAAGATTCCCATAGACAATTGCCAGCGATCCACCTTGATGGAGTGCTTTCTGCACCGGTCGAATGACGTCTTGGTTGTGACAAGTTGTGCTCGCGACATTTTCGCGGATGGTTTTGCCTGTAATAGTCAGCGCTTCAGCATTCAATAATGGAAGGATCTCTTTCATCACAGCGGGAACGCCGCCTGCATGATAAAAATCTTCCATCAGATACTTGCCGGAAGGTTGAAGGTTGGTAATCATCGGCGTCGAACGCGACAATGTGTCAAAGAGAGAGAGCGAGAGAGAGATTCCCAGGCGTGCCGCAATGGCAATCAAGTGCAATATGGCGTTTGTAGAGCCACCAAGTGCCACGAGCACTCTTATTGCGTTCTCGAATGCCGCTTGCGTAAGTATTTTGGAAGGACGGAGGTCTTCGTTTACTGCTTCAACGATCCGTCGGCCGGTTGCCTCAGCGGACGCCAGGCGCAGGGAATCAGTCGATGGAATGCTGGCTGACCCCGGCAGCATAACGCCGAGTGCTTCACCGAGGCTAGTCATGGTGGACGCCGTGCCCATTGAGTTGCACGTGCCCGGACTGGAAGCATAACTGCTTTCCAATTCGAGCCAGTCTTGTTCACTCAGATTCCCGGCACGCCGTTCATCCCACAGTTTCCATAAGTCTGTGCCTGCTCCTAATTTTTGATTCTGCCAATGACCTGCCAGTCTGGGTCCTGCTGCGAACATAATGGCGGGAAGGTCCATGCTGGCTGCGCCCATCAGTTGCGCCGGCATGGTCTTATCGCAACCGCAAAGCAGCACAACCGCGTCGAGCGGATTGGAACGTAGCATCTCCTCGACGTCCATCGACATAAGATTGCGATAGAGCATCGTGGTCGGCATGGTCAGATCTTCCCCGAGTGAAATCGTCATGAACTCGAGGGGAAGGCCGCCAGCAGCGAATACGCCGCGTTTTACCGCTTCTGCGATGGAGCGTAGGCGAAGATTGCAACTATTGAGCTCGCTCCATGAATTGCAGATTCCAATCACCGGACGATTTGAGAATGCTTCAGAAGTGAAGCCCTGGACGCGTAATGCTGCACGATTTTGGAAGCCTGTTTCCGTGTCGGCGTTAAACCATTTTGCACTACGATAAGGGTTCACAGGTGCTCCTTTCTGAATCGGGGAGTGCGCTGGACTGCGAGGAATTTATCGTTTGTTTGAAGTTGCTGAATGAGACTGGCACAAGTTGTAAGCTAATAGAACCTGGTTGAACCGTTCTTCGGTGACGGGCAAAAGAGGTAGTCGCGTTTCTCGAGAGCGAAAGATCCCAAGATGCTCGTAGAGAGCCTTTGTCACCGTTACTTCATCACCAATTCCAAACAAGTGAATGAATGGCAGCACCCCGGCGGCAAAACACTGGAGAGCAGCTTGCTTGTCCTCCCGCGCCAACAACGTGGTAGTCCGCTGATATGCTGCCGGAAAGACCGCGGGTGCAATGATCATGGATCCGTCTGCACCCAGCAGCAAACTGCGGAAGGCGAGCACATCATCTCCAACGAAGACCGACAAGCCTTGTTTCTTGAGATGTGTCACTTTATCAAGATCGTGGTCGGTCATTTTGACCCCACCCAGGTGTTTGCACGCGTCTGCGATGGCGCAAATCTCATCTGCGCGCAGCCAGGTCTTGGTGTAAATCGGATTGTCATAAAATACCAGAGCGAGGTCGGACGCCTGGTCCAACGCCCGCATAAACTCACGAACCATGGTGGTGGAGTTGGGAAAATAATAAGGCGCGGGAATTAGTCCTGCATACAGTCCCAAGTCGGCCGCTGCTCTGGCGAAAGCCTTGCATTCTTCAAGGCTGGTATGAGTAAGACCAACAACCACCCGTTTCCCCTTTGGAGTGTTCTTGGCCGCAAAGCGAATCAGTTCCAGCCGTTCCGCCGTGCTCAACGAAACCGACTCACCGGTGCTGCCACAGATGGTGTAGCCGTCCAGTTCGGGGAAAATGTGGTCCAAAAGGCGCAAGAAAGAATCAAAGTCAATTTTGCCTTTGTAAAAAGGGGTCGGAACGACCGGAAGTGTACCCCAAAGCTTGCCTGCAGTAGATCGCCGAGACCTTTTGTCGGCTTTCATTAAGAATCCCATATATTTCTATGTATTGAAAACACCAAGATTGGTTATACTAATACCCGCTGCCTGCGAAGTCAAAGACATCGCCTAACAAATGCCGGCATACACAATTTGCGGACGTGAATTAAGATTGAACGGATAATGCCCAAGCCGTATTTAGTTCCTTCCATCAAGCGCGGTTTCGAGATCATCGATCTTCTGGCCCAGGCTGATTCGGGCCTGACGATCTCCCATATACATCGCACTCTCCGCCTCCCTCTCAGTTCGGCGGCCACGATTCTGTACACACTCGAATCATTGGGATATATCGAGCGCAGCCAGGACAGTCCCGCATACACGTTGAGCTTGAAATTGCACAGCCTCACGCGCCAACTTGATCAGACAAGCCTCGTCAACCATTGCCACGAATTGCTAGTACCGCTAGTGGCGGAGTCGGGTCTGACCGGCCATCTTGCCGTGCTGCGGGACGGGAACTCAATGTACGTGGATCGCGTGCCTGCGCCGGGTCTGATTCAGATCTCGTCTTATGTCGGCATGACATGGCCGGCATACTGCTCCGGCGTCGGCAAAGCACTCTTGGCATTTTTGCCGGCCGTGGAACGCAGAAAGAAACTGGCTTCTCTCACATTCAAAAAGATGACGCCGGAAACAGTTGTTTCGAAAGCGGCACTTGAAAAACAGCTACTCAAATTCCGATCGCTAGGCTATTGCTGGGAGATGAACGAAGGTGAATCGGGCGTAGGATGTGTTGCCGCTCCACTGTTTGGTCCTGCTTTGCAAGTAATTGCGGCGGTCAGCGTGAGCGGGACAACGCATCAGATTGACCAACACCGTATCTCAAGCCTAGGCAAGATTGTTATGAAATATGCTGGGAAGATGTCCTCCCGCTTAGGCGGAAGTCCTGCTAATTCCTGATCGATGTTGTACTTGCCTTCTGCCGGTCATCAATGAAAACTCGACTCTAACCCAAGAATAAAGGGACGATTATAAGCACACGATAGCCTTTAGGCTTTTTTTGTTTCAATATATTGAAAGTAATTACTTATAGGTGAAAATCACCTTGACATTGACGGCATGACCAGTGTCTATTGATGAAGTTTGCCTCGGGTTACTCTATGAAAACCAGCGCTCTAGTCAGAACAATCACGGTTATAGGGACTATTATTTGCGCTCCTCTGGCCGGTCTCTCCCAGGATTATGTGAACTCGATGTTGCCTTGGCACCCGCCAGTGCTCGATGCGCAACATAAACTGGTTTCCTGGTATCAACCGGAAGGCAATCTCGGCTTTGATCATGTGATGCACCTGGGATGGGACTACATCGAGCACAAGATCCCCAACGACAGTACAAAAGGGACCGGAGTTAAGGTTTACCTGATCAACTCGGTTTTCGACGCCAACACTCAGCAGGGCGTCTATTGGCAGCACAATCCCGCCAGCACCTATGGCCAGTTCGTTGATTCCGTCATCGCGTGGTATCCCTACTCCGGCGATCGTGAATCCATCAACGTAGTTAAGACGATGCTCGACTACCAGCTTGCTCACGGCACCACTCCAGCCGATTGGAACTGGGCCAACGTTCCTTTCGCGACCGCTTGCGGAAACGATGCCGAGTACGGGCGCTGCATACAGGGCATGCCGCACGAGTTTTACGGAGGAATCGAAACCGACAAGGTCGGGGAACTGGGAATCGGCTACGTACTGTTTTATGAATTGACCGGCGACACAAAATATCTCGACGCCGGAGTTCGCTGTGCCGATGCCCTGGCAAAACATATCCAGCCTGGAGATGCCGACCATACTCCCTGGCCATTTCGCGTCTACGCGAAGACCGGTGATGTTCTGAATGGAGAAAACTACGGCGGTATGGTCGTCGCCTCGGTCCGGCTGTTCGCAGAATTGATTGCGCTGAAACAGGGCCAAGTCTCTGATTATGAGCGCGCACAAAAGATGGCGTGGAATTGGATTTTAAAGTACCCCATGAAAAATAATCGTTGGGTCGGATACTTCGAAGACATTCCTCCCACGACGGATATGGCAAACCAGGCTGCCCCTACCATGACTGCCTATTACATGCTTTCCTCGGAATCGCCGGAATCGCTGGATGACTCCTGGGCCGAAAAAACCGGGAACCTCATCGATTGGGTGAAGCGCCGCTTCGGGCGTGGCCCGTACTTTGGAGCATGGGCCATTGATGAACAGGGGCCTCCGCCGGACTTCCATTATTGCTGTTCGCGTGCCGGATTAAGCAGTGACAGCTCACGCTGGGCCGCGATCAATGCCATGTATTACGAGAAAACTGGGGATGCGCAAGCACGTGAGGACGCATTCCGTTCGCTGAGCTATGCGACATATTTTTCGGACTCAACCGGCAAAATCTCCTGCTGCGGAATCGGTTTCAATAATGCCTACTGGTTCGACGATGGCTATGGCGACTATATCCGGAATTTTCTTTGGACCCTAGGTGCCATTCCTGAATTTGCGCCGCACGGTCAGGACCATTTGCTACGCTCGAGTTCGGTGGTCACCGATGTACAGTACGGACAAAAAAGCCTTACCTACAAAACCTTCCGACCATCCGCTGTCGATGTTTTGCGGTTGAGTTATTTACCCAGGAAAGTCCGCGTGGGTGATGTCGTAATTTCTGTGCAAAACGATTTGAAAGACGAGGGGTACACGGTGACTCCTTTGAAAGACGGCGACTACATCATACGTATCAATCACCGGCAGTCCGAAACTGTGCGCATTCAAGGCTGAGGCTGGTCCAGTTCCACAGGGAGAGTACCGATTGAAAACGGTTCGATTGTGGGACTGGACGTTGCTCGTAGTATGCAACCTCATATGGGCGACCCAATTCGTATTGCTCAAGATCGTTCAAGCACAGATGAGGCCGATCTCAGCAACATTTTTTCCTATGGCGATTGCCACGGCTTGCCTCGTGCCCGTGGTTTGGTGGCAAAGACGCAAAAATCTGGGAAAATCCAAACTCAGTTGGGCCGACGCCTGGCAATTTGTGCTGATAGGTGTCCTCGGACAAGTCGTCGCACAATTATTTGTCACCTGGGGAGTCCGCTACACCCTAGCATCTAACGCGGCGCTGCTGATGTTGAGCCTTCCGGTAATCACTGCGGTCATGGCGTACTTTTTTCTGAAAGAAACTATGTCCGTGGTCCGGTGGATCAGCTTCGTGCTGGCCATTGCCGGAGTAATCGAATGTTCAGGCATCGACTGGCATTCGCTCAACCTCACCAGCACCGACTACTTTATTGGAAATATCCTTATTCTTTGTAGCGTAGGCGGAAGCGCTTTTTACAATGTGTACAGCAAGAAATTGTTGAGCCGCTACACGCCGCTTGAAGTGCTGCTTTACAGCTACTATGCGGTGATCGCAGTGCTGTTGCCCATCACACTCCGATTAGAGCCGTCCGGATTCAGCATATTGCCGCATCTGACCCCGGCAGTCTGGGCTGGGGTCGCGGGTCTTGCGTTTTTGCAGTACTTCGCTTCCATGGTGATATTTCTGACGGTACTCACTCGCCTGGATGCTACGCAGGCGGGCTTGTCGAACTACATGATTCCTTTCTTTGGCCTGGTGGTCGCTGCGATTACACTGCACGAAAAGTTGACGGGATACATGATCCTCGGCGGCCTTCTGGTGCTGGCGAGCACACTGCTGACCACGGTTTACGAGGAACATCGTCAACGAAAACTTGCCGACGTTTAATTACTCAATGCCAGGTCGGAACAGGGTTTCCCTGTATCTTCATCACTGCTTCCTCTGCCAGATACTTCACCCGCAGATGCCGGATCTTCTGTAGGGTGGGAATCGCGCTGCTTGCCGCTGGGCCAATTTCTCCGAGTGCGCGAACTACGTTGCGCATTACCTGTACATCCGCATTGGAAAGTTGGCTCTCGTCTGGAACTTGCAGAGCAGCGATGAGCGCGGGAATGGCCGCTTTGGCTTCATTCCGCATTTGTGCTAATGCCAGAGCCGCCGCCATTCCCACCGTCGGCTCTGGATCCTTTAACGCGGAACTCAAAGCAGGAATTGCCGCCGTACCCCCATTTCCCATATCGCGCAATGCCAACGCCGCCGCTTCGCGTACTTGCAAGTCGTGATCTTTTAGAAGTCCACCAAGTATCGAGGCAGCCGGTTTGCCTTTTATCCCCATCTCACCCAGCGCATGCGCAGTAGCAACTCGGATATTCGGGTCGGGATCTGATAGGAGCGGAGCAAGAATTCCGACTGCTGATGCGCCATCCGTGCCAAAAGCGCCGATTGCACGGATTACGTCCGCGCGTGGCTGTGGCGAACTTTGCTTGAGTTGCAACAAGTAGAACGTGAGTGGCTTGCCGCGATAAACAACCCCTGTCAGCGGTGTAGACGCGGGCGCTGCAGATTCGGGAACCTCATAACGCGGCAGCCCCGCACCAGTCGGATGGGTCAGTGCTTCGCCATTCTCGATTTCCGCCAGGACAATTCCGTCAACGCCAAGGTTGTAAGCAGAGGAGAGCTTGTCTTTGCCCACGCATGTGAATGCCAAAACATGGCTGCCCTTTTCGAGCTTGAACCAACCTAAACGATGATCAACGCCCACGAAAATTTCCGGCTGATACGCATGGAAGACCTCCAGCGGAGGCACCTGCGCCGCCAGCGGCCCCCATGTGATCATCGTGGAGTTGGTCTGTTTGCCGTCCAATGTGGCGACGTAGTCTCCATAATCGGGTCCTTGTGCAATCTGGGCGATGACTTCGTAGTAGGCATCCTTGGGCACATCAAATGGAATGCTTAGTTTTGATCCCTCCCCCTCGGCATTTAGAAACAATAAATCCTTAGACCAGAAAACTTCCTTTTGTACTTCCGCGTTGCCTTTTTCTGTGGTCACATTTTTCAGGTTGTTTTCAACTTCGATTTGCTGTGCGTTTCCAAAAGGCAAACGCGCCGAGCCATAGGGTGGTTCCGGCAGGTCCTGGTTTACACCTTTCTGATACCAGAAAGCGACGCTGGAAAAGAAATCCGAACGTTCCTCGAAACCAGAGCGGGCAGTTCCGTCAGGATTGTAAGTCCAGCCGAAGTGCTCGATCGCGACCTGTAATGATTTCTTGAAAGGAACCGGATCAGGCACCTGCCAGCGGAAGCCTGTCAGCCTTGCTCCAAAACCTTCTCCCTCCGCCACGGGAACACCGGTCCACGCACCATCGGAGACACGCAACCCCCAGGCGTCGTTGAAATAATCTTCCGTCCCGGTGCCTTCGATCCGCGGAGTTTTCTCACCATCCACGTAATACATGTCATCGCCCTCACCAAACCATCCCATCTGGGTTTGCACGATGTTGAGCACGGAGCCTACGTAGTGCCCGGTCCCCCTGATATTTAGAAATGTGTAGAGTTTTCCTTTGGGAGGTGGCGCATCCTGACGGTAGTAAGCATGGAAATAAGCAACGTCCGAGGGCAGGGAATCACGCTTTTGCCAATCCACGTGATAGTAGAGATTACTGACGCGCCGCTTGCCTTCATTCGTCACAGTAATCTTGGCCGATTTACGGAAAGGCAGCGGCCAATAAGAATTACGGGCCCGACCGAAAGAAGCGTTGCGAACCATCATGGAATTTAAATTCGCTTCGTATCCGTGACCGATCCCGAAGAAGTCTCCCAGCGGAACATCCACACTCGGGGTTTTGCTCCCGTCGTAATAGACGCGCAGACGCAAAAGGCGCGGCCAACCGTATTCGTTGTCCGCAATCGTGGCCCATATATGTGTGACCATTCCTGGCCCCTTCAGGTTGGCGAGTACAATGGTTTCGCCGGGAAGAGGATGCTTGCTGTCGTCATTGCTATCTACATAAAGGTTGTTGCTGGAGGAACGATAAGCGCCAAAATTTTTCAGGCGGGAAATATCCATTGGGTCAATCGGGGCACCGGCCTGCGCCTGCGCGAAAGCAATCGTTGGAAGTAGCAACAACATGATTACGACGTAACGCATTGCTCTTCCTCCGTAGAAATTAATATGCTTATGGGCACACACCACTCCCTGGGCTTGAGGCCCTTATTTTCGATCGGCAGTATCAGTTTTCGGTTTTTAGCAACGGCAAGATGGCTTGATCAATCGCGTCGTCAGAGACTTCTCGGAGTTTGATATTTCGGTGAAGACTCCATTGTTCCACCTGCTCTACGGTTTGCCCAGAAGCCACTTTTGTCAATGGGCCCAGCGTTTCCATTTCAAGAAATTCATTGTTAGTGAAGGCTTCAAAAGCTGAACCGAAATCAGGATAGGTCTTGCTGGGATCTGACTTCGTACGTTTCAAAAACACTTCTCCGTTGAGCACGTAGGCTGCCCAAGTGTCTGCATTGAATGTGCCGATCTTCTGCGCATCCGTATTGTTGGGATCCTGCTGTAGGGTCAGATATTTCCTGGTGAATTTCCACCGCTTGTCCGCGAGATTAGTGTAGGCCCACATGGCCAGCGGGTTTGTGACTTCCAGATTAATTGGATGTTTGCCACGCGGAGGGAACCCGCTAATGGCCATGCCTCCCTCGGCCATCATGGTCAGCACCCAGGGAGAGAATTCCAAGGGATAGAGAGAATGATTGGTAATCCGGTGTGACACTAACACCCGTTCTCCGGATGGCGCCATGTTGACTTCAATCTCCTTTTGCAGCATGGAGAGCGGTTCCACCGGGGCGCGAGCGATGAGCCCATTGGCTGTCACCTTGATTTCGACAGGAACATTGTCCGGCGCCCAGGTCGCGATGGCGTCTTCGGGGGCCTTCCATACGCGGTCGCCGCCGCGCAGTTGGAACTTTTCTTCTCCGGTTTTTCCCATCTGCTCGACATACTCTTTGAACAGGTTCTGGCCGCCGGGAAATCCAAAACGGATGATTCGCGGGCCTATATCACCGGTGACAATCAATTCCACGTCGCCGTTGCTGACGCGGTAACAATTTTTCCAACCTTTATATTCAACCTTCTCTACTTTGACTGCGGCATTCAGGCTTACGGCAAGGACCAGCAGCGAGATTAATAAGCGAAACATTGTCCGACGCAAGCGAAACCTCCTAAGGTAAATAACTCTGTTTAAGTGTTGTTCAATGAATATCCAGAAAATCCTTCTCAGGAAGTTTGGTAAATGCGGCATGTGGCTCGGCTTGGTACCAGAAAGCCACGGAGGAGATATCGTCCTGCAATGGAAGGTATCTCGCCCCACTCTGCCATCCGAGTGCCTGGATGGTCACGCGCAAGTCATTTTCAAAACGTACTGGATCGACAATGTGCCAGCGATACAGCCCGAATCTTTGCTGCGATTGATAGAGCCCATCGGGTTTGAGAACCTGGACCAATCCAGAGTATGGCGAGGTGAATTCTTCGTACTGCTTCTTTTCCTGGTTCTCAAAGTTGTACGACCCTCCAAAATAATCTTCCGTGCCAGTGCCGTTGATGGTGGGGAAGTCTTTGTCTCCATCTATATAAAATTTGATCTCTCCTTCGCCCCACCAACCGTTGTTGTGAACACCCCAGGCCAGATAAGTGCCCACATACTGGCCCTTGCCTTTGACGTTGTCCAAAATTGTATACACCTGTTTATACGGCAACGGATTGACCTGCTTGAACTGAGCGTGGAAATATCCGGCGTCCTTTGGCACCTGGGCCTGCGCATAGTCGATCTGGTAATACAGCGTCATTGGTTTCGTATCCAGATTTTCCATTGTGATCCTTGCCTTGCGCGCGAACGGCATGGGCCAGTAGGAGTTGAAGGCGCTGCCCGGGTTGACGCATATCGGCAGCGAGGAAACCCTGGCATACTTCGACCACCCCATAACGAAGAAATCACCGACTGGCACTTCAACTGAAGGTTCTGTCTCATCGTCCCAATACATGCGGAAAATTGAGAGCCTCCAGTTGCCGGCAGGCGTCATCCAAATATGCTGAATTTCACCTGAGCCGTTGATCTCGGCCATGGTGAATGTCTTTCCCGGTTCAATGACAACGTAAGGATTTACTTTCCAGCCTTGCCCCAGATCGCGGGCGGCCTTGGATGCCGATCCCTGGATCGACATGCCTCCTTTGCCCTTTTCACCGGTAAGATTTTCCGGGCTTATGGAAAACGTCTTGGCATTGGAGAGCCGATAAATATTAGCAAGACTGTTTTCCAGGTCATTGTGAGAATTGGTTTGGCACAACAGGGGAGTTACACCAAGCAGCACGCCGTACAGGGCAAATCGAAGACCCAGTTTCATAGTGTTCCTTTTCAATTTTCTTTTGTCCGGGCGAACCGTAGCGAGCTAATTCAATTCATTCTCCAAAAACAACTTTGGTGTTATGCGCCAATCGGCCGGGCTACTAATCTGGTACGGTACTCGAGTTTTCCTTGAATGCCAGCGTTCATATGGAAAAGACCGTCTCCGAAGTAGCCCGAATCAGGGTCATACCCCGGTGGCATGGCTGGGGTTGGTTCTGATCGTGCAGCGGTGGTAATAAAAATGTCGCGCAACCCGGGGCCGCCAAAGGCGAGCGAAAAAGCTTATAGAATTTGCATCCAACGTTGTCTGTCCAATAGAGCTTTTGCTAGGTTGCATCCCAGAGTGGGGATTCACCGCAAATATTGCCATCATCGATGATAAGCGAGCAGGTTGACATTGTTCCTCGAGCCAGGTGGTTGTTTAGATTAAAGTTCCGCAGAGAGTAACTCTCGCGCTACGGCGCGGATTGCCGTTTGCTCTCCGCGAAAAGCCCAGACCTGCGATACATCTTCCAATAAACTCTGGTTGGGAAAAACCGGCGCGTGATATTCAATTTCCGCGAACTTGCCTAATGGAAAATCAACAAAGCATGCCTGCGTGCTGAAAATTGGAGAATCAATTGCGCCAGCAGAATTCCAAGGCAGGTCAAGATATGATCCTGACGGATCGACTGAGAAATTACGGACGATGAGAACAATATTAGCGCCGCTTGAATACGAATATCCAATGAGCCCGGTTGATGCTACTGCCGGTATACCGATTTTGCTGATGCCGCTCCGTGCGACCTTATATCGAAGCAAGTGTTCGGTTGCTTTCAGCTCCCCTGCCTCCACTGTGCCGACATAAATGTGAGGATCAACTTGCGAGCGGGTTGGGATCAGTATCTCTCCACCAGGAGGCAACTGAAGCAAATTCCAGATTCCAACTGGGCTGGTTGTTTTGTCGTGAATTTGGAGTTTTGTGTGTTGCGTATAGCCGGCATATTGCAGTTCGGTTCGGTAATTTCCATGCCGTAACGGATTGGCGGCCGCTTGCCAGGATTTGGAAATTATCCCCAATACCCATTCTTGCGAACGCGATAATTTCACTCTGAATTTATTTTGAAACTCCCATTTGGAATTCGGGCCAATTACGCTGTAGGCGCCGGGATCAATTTCTTCGGGCACCTGATAAACGTCGGTATCCGGAAAATTCGGAAAAAACACATCGATCTCTGGCGCCAGCCATGTCCGGTCGCCTCCCGGATTGCGCCAGTCTTTACCAGAAAAGAAAGTGCGTGCCGACTCCGCGGTAGCGAGCGCGGGATTCATCCAGAGAAAATTATCTCCATGCGCGGATGGAAACAATCCAAGTGCACGGGCGCCTGACGGCAGCAAGAGAAGTTCGCTGCCATCTGCAAAAATCAAGCTACGGGAAGGAATACCCGCTTCCCTTAGCGTTTCGGAACTGTCTCGACGGTTCAAGTTATCGTGAAGTGACCTTATGAATAGTAAGCTTCGATCTTTATTTCACCCGGGCGTAAAGGAAGTTTGATCCACTCCTTAAGGGCATCAAAATCCTTCCATGGTTTCCCGTTCACTGTAACGTGTTTTATCGGAATATTTTTTGGGTGCCGCAGGCGCAAGTGAAAATTTGCGGGTAACTTTCTATCCGGCGACTGTATGGTGGCTGTGATGCGTCCTCGGTTGACGAAGGATTCGACGCGATAGCTAAGTTTCCCGAAGTAAGTGGCCGCGTTTGTGACCACTATCTTCTTGCCGTCTTCCAGCCAGGGGCGGGGCGTTCCCTTTGCCAGAAACAGATCTTCGGACATTTCCATCACCAGCATGTTACGTAGTTGCTGGAAAAACCATCCTTCTTCATGTGTCTTGTGCGGCTGCTCTCCGTTGAAATCCAATTCTTCCTGGAAGGTCAGAGTTTGCGGGTCGGAAATTGACGCAACAGTATTGAAAAACCCGCGCAGAAACTGAGGAATTTGATCACGCCGCAAGTAGGCGTCCTGATAATGAACATAGTACGGCTGCAATTTTTCAAAGCCCCCGAGATTAAACCAGTCGGACGCCAAATTGTCGAGGTCGACCCGTGACGGCAGGGGCGTAAACATAAAAAATCTGTCTTCGAGGTAATTCAGCATCCATGTCGCTTCGGGTGAATCAGGTGCAACCACCTCTCCCATGAGGAGGTGGAAAGGACCTATAGTCACGTCATAGGCATAGGCATGGCGCAGATCGGGATCTACGGAGTCTTTCACGTCGCTGCTAAGTCCACGCAGTCCGACGTAAGAGGGGACTGAGGGCACAGAACTTCCATCGCGAAGGCGGGTCACGGGAGAAATGGTTATACATTCTTTTAATGTTCTACGGATTGCCTGAAGATAGTCTGCGGCTTCGGAAGCAATACGCCGGGCATTTTCTGGGTCCGCATCTTGCAGGGCTTGCGCCGATTTTTTCAGGCCTAAATAGAAATACGCATTCAACATGAAGCTGTATTCCCAATCTCTCATGTCAGCGACACAGCCGGCGGGTGCCAATCCATACCAAAGCGGCTTTTGATTGCCGGGCAACTCCTTCATAATGCGTTTGCGTTCTCTGATAATGAAGTCGCAACCCGCTACAATTTGCGAGGTCACGTCCTTCAGCCATTGCACATCGTGGCTATACAAATAATGTTCCGCGAGACTCCAGAGAACACAACCCTGATCAATGGTGTAGTTGGGCCAGAACTGGAAAAATCCGCCTTCCTTGGAGACGTAATCTCCGGAAGTCATGGAATTGCCTTGAGTCGATAGCCATGCTCTTAGGCAGCTCTCAGCACGTTTGTGAAACCCACGCATGTCAAGACTCTTGATGATAGGGCTGCTTTCACTTCCGATGGCCCCATAGTTCAACATTGCAACGTTGGCGTAATGTTCACCACGTTTGCCATCTTTGGTGAGCGCCAAAAGAAAATGTTGCATGGTGGCGTTATATAAATTTTGTACGCGCCGGTCCGGCAGTTCCACTTGCATGCCTTCAGCAAGACGGTCGTGCCAATATTTGACGGTTTTTTCGTGGAAGTCATCATAAGCAATATTGCGAAGTGTTTGATGTTCACTTTCAGGAAGCGGGCGGCCCGGAATGACTGTGTGGATACGATGTTCTTCTGCGGGATCTAGTTCTATCGAATACCTGATCGCATTCGAACTGGCTTCCAATGCCAGGGCACCCCGGCCATGCATATCGATCATACCGACCACGTATTTGGCTTTGCCGTCGGTGACAAGAATGCCGTCTTCTTGGATAGAAGTCAGCCACGCATTTTGAGTATTAGAGGGTACTGGACCATAGTTGATATGGCCGCCCTGAGGGCTCCAAGGTTTTACGTAATAGCGAACAGTCTTCGGAAGCGGCGAGTTATTCCGAATGGTCAGCCGTGAAATCAACACCGCAAGTTCATTGCCTGATAATGCGGATTCCTCCAGCGGATCTGGCTGCTGATGCAGTGCTCCGTAGTCAAGGCGTTCGAAGCTCAAGTCGTTTCTGCTCCATGTAGTGGTGAGGAGCGGCAACCAGCCTTCTTCCAGTTGTTGTAATTTCTCTTCTTCCTGGGTGAACAGTCCTTCTGCAGTGGAAGGCTCCTGGAACAATGTTGATTCTTCGGTACTGGCAAAGTGCATGGCAAAGTTCGCCGAAACCGGTTTGCCATTACTGGGGTCACTATTTGCGATCACTATATGGCCATCGGGCGCGATACCAAATTTGTGACTGTTGGAATCGATTCCTACAAACGAAAGAGTCACGCGCTTGGAACGGACTGACTGGTATGCGTTTTCAATAGTCTGTTCGGGATGTTGCGTGACCGCATCGATGATCCGTCGAAACTTGCCGTATTTTTCTCGATAGCTCGCGCGATCCAAATTGATGGAATTAGAGCGGATGTAAACTCCAAAATCCGCAACATCGATTGGCTGGTGTTCAATGGCTTCGCCGGGAAGAAATGAAAAGTCAAAGGCCGCGCCGCGTATTGTGGCAATCGTGCGGTCTACATCCATGCCTGAGGTGTATAAGAATTTGGCAATCACTCCTGATGTGGATTTTGGATTCGAGTTCGAAGTCCAGTTGGAACCTTCCTTTAGTTGGGTATTCCCCACGGGGCTCAACCCTAGCAAGACACCGTTGTACATGCTCAATGAGCCGTCATAGGATTTCGCTTGCTCCTGATGTCCCCATTCAATGTAAACATCGCCGACTTTCCATTTGGAAGGGCCGTAGACCTCAAAGCTTGCGACTTCAACTCGTGTTTCGTTTTGTACGCGGACCCGGATCTTGCATGTTCTTCGTGGGGAGAATCTGAAAGTCCAAACTGTGCCCTCGATTTCCAGAGGAATGCCAAGGGTAGTTTCTTCCTCCAGAGATTTCCATCTGCCCTGGAGGGGAGTGATTCCGTCCCAAAACTCAACATACTGTTTTCCGCGTTGGGGACATTTATCGGCCTCCGTGAAGCGCACTACCAATCGTTCAATCGTGCGAAATTCGGGCCATGCTGCTCCGAAATCGAATTCCGAGTTTTTGGAGTCGAGGTCCGAAAATCGCAAGGGCCCTGAACCGCTGAGTCCCAGATGTTCTTGCACCGTTGGACCATGGTCCAGGTTGAGCCAGGATTGCAAATCGCCGAACGGCGCAAGATTGACAGGTTGACCAGACATGCTCGCATCAAATTTCCCAAAACTTCCTGAGCTGGGGCTGTTGAGGCCAAGGGCCATCCGGAACCAACCGGCATTAACCACCGCGGCCGTAGTGCAACCATACAGAAAATGGCGTCGATTCATATACATGCTCCTGAGTTTTGCGTGCAAACCAGTTACACGATGAGAAATATTGGCGAACAATGTGTGGCGATGAGTCAGGTAGCGTCAGGGGAGCAAATTTTCATGACTCAATTTTGGCCATGTGGGAGAGGATTTGAGGCCTTCAGCATATTTGACCCCACACTGAAGTCCACGATAGCGGCCGGTGATTTCGATCATTTCCAGATAACTGATTTTGTATTGGTTCTCCAGCCATGCAGACTGGCTTTTATGGCGGGCCAGCATTTCCCGTTTAAGGGCAAATGTATCGCTGATATCGACGTAGTGTTGCGGCACAAAATCAATCCCGGCCAAAGTTTCCATATAAAAAATTTCCGGAATGCGCTCACACGGCGGATGTGCGGTCTTGATGTTAGGGACCGTCGTCATGACACGAATGTCCCACAGTATGCCGCCGGTGGTGCGGTGATCGGGGTGATAGTCAGTAGGAGCATGGGTGATGATGGCATCTGGACGCGCTTGGCGTACCAGGTCCAAAAATGCCAGACGGGTCTGTTCCGTGGAAAAAAGAAACTCGTCGGGATAATTCATCCAATAAAAATCGGCTCCAATGACCTTTGCGGCGGCCGCGGCCTCCTCATGCCGGATTTCTGCGATTTCTTTTTTGGGGAGGGTTGCGGAGCCTACTTCGCCGTTGGTCGCTACCGCCATGCTCACGTGGTCTCCTCGTTGAGCATATTTTGCCAGCGTGCCAGCGCAAAGAATTTCCAGATCGTCAGGGTGTGCACCAACTGCCAGAACGCGCATGTTTCTTTCTCCTGCTAAGGTGAATTAGCCTGCATTGAGTGAAAACGCAATCAGGCGGTTCTACAGCACCACCATCAAAGGTTGTAGCCGGACCGGGAATAATCGATTATGGCCGATCGCTGGGCGCATGGCGTTACACAACTCCATGCTAAATTGGTTCAGCTTTGTTTATGCTCATTTATGCACGATATACTGAACACCGGAAATATTTTTCCATGAATGGCCGGTTCTGGTCTGCTTTAGAATCCCGGTGAATCGATAAACGAATACCAATGGTAGCCCCTGTCAAGCGCACAAATTTACGGAATCGGTTGGTTCGCTCACTATTTCAAGCCATTATCAAAGGCGAGTTCAAGCCCGGCGATCGCATGCTGGAAGGGCCGCTGGCCCGGCAATTAGGCGTCGCGCAGAGCACTCTACGTGAGGCCCTGCAGGATCTCGAGCACCAGGGTCTCGTTACCAAATACGACAATCGCGGCACATTTGTCACCGATATTTCTCTGCAGGAAATTGATCAGTTGTATGCGGTGCGAAAACAGCTGGAACCTTTTGCGGCATCCCTCGCGAGAGTGCGCATGACTTCGGCAGCCCAAGCGGAGCTTTCGGAACTCTTGACTAAAATGCATGTCGCCGGAAAGAGCCATGATTTGATGGAACTCGCCTTGGTCGACCTGGAATTTCATCAGATGATCTGGCACCTTTCTGGCAACCGATGGCTGGAGCGAGCATTGCGGTTGGTCGGTCCTCCGCTACTGGCGTTCGATTACATTGCGCTCTATGGGGCCCCGACCTACGATTTCGAAAAAGCTTATCAACAGCATCGGGCGCTGCTGACTGCTCTTACGTCAGGCACGAACGAAGACGCCGGCAAGTTTTTTGAAGACATGCTGGAAGTATTTCGTACCCAGGACATCGGAAATCTTCACGCCCTTAGCATGAACTCTACTAGAGGCAGCGCAACCACCAAACGACATACGGCAAAACGGCCTTCCCGTCGGTGAATTCTTAAGAATTAAGACAGGGACAGGATGGCGAGCGCAGCCATCCCGCAAAGCACACCGAGGCTGACGCGCAAACTAATCCGCTGTTTTAAGAGAATGACCCCAAGTATTACGCCTGCCGGAATAACCAAACCATTCGTGATCGGATAAACAATCAGTCCAGCCTGATTGCTGACTTTAGCGACCGCAGCCAGGGCCAGGATCGTCAGGATGATGCCGCACCAGTGCGTAAGCGCGGAGATGGCAGCCGTCCGGACTAGTCCTTTTGCAGGCCGCCAGGGCGTCCGCGTCGCCCATTGGATAGGAAGCACCAATAGCACGCTCAGCCCATAAAAATAAAGCGTGAACAGGGGACCGAGGCCTGACGGTACAAAACGGAACATCACCACAAGCCATCCATTCAACAGAAATGCAATGCTGATCCATCCCAACCAACCGCCTCTGAGTGAACCCAGAGTCAGGTCATGGAAGCCGCCGCCGATCAGCAGAATTGCCAATATGGTGAACACGATGCCCAAACCCTTGGTCCAACTGAAGGCATCTCCGAACCACCATACGGAAAACAGGATTGGTAATACCACGGAAAGGTTCAGGATCGTCCAGTTCGTGGCGATGTTGCGTTCGCGGGATGCTTTTAAATACGCGGCGGTGGTGACCGGGAACGTCAGTGCTCCAACCAGGGCGAGCCAGAAAAGTTTCGGTACGAACAATGGCAATTTCAAAATCAGGGTTGCTGCCAGGCCCAACAAAAAACCTGTCAGCATCTTGAATAAATTGAAAAGCCAGACCGGATAAGAACGCTTACCCGCTATCTCCAATGAGATTCCCAGCAGGCCATAGATCACGGCGGCAGCTAAGGCGAGCAAGATTCCGTTTGTCATTGGATTTGCAATCCTCGCGAGACAGGTTGTGAAGTTAACGGCCGTTTGCTTCGGCGACATCCAGCAGCATTTTCAATGTGGATCCGGGGGAAAATGCCATTCGCTCAAATGCTTCCTGTCCAGACGCGAGTGGCAAAAACGCAGTCCAGGAGGTCAAATCGACTTGCCGGCTGACGAGGAGATCCAGTGCATGTTGAAAATCGCGCGGAGTGTAGGCAAATGACATCAACACACAACGTTCTTTGCGAATGCTGGCAGTAAAATCAATTTCACTTTTCGCTTCGGCCATGCCCAGCAAAACCGTCTTGCCTCCGCTGGCGCATATCTCAAGCGCCAGCTGCCGGGCCGCAGTAGTCCCACTGGCATCGATGACCATATCGAAGCCGCCGCTGAAAGTTTTTCGTGTTTGGATTGCAGAGTCCGAAGTCCGAACATTTTCCGTACGGCTGGCGCCCAATTTCGCAGCGACCGCAAGCCGATCGTCACTGACGTCCACCACGAGAATGTCGCGAAATCCGAGAGTTTTCCCCAGCAACAGAGACAATGTCCCCATGGTGCCCGCGCCGACGATGGCGAGTGTCGAAAGTGGAGCTGTGCCGGAAATTCTGAAAAGATGGACGATATTGGCCAGGGGTTCGGCCAACACGGCGCGCTGAGACGGGATGTGTTCCGGTAACAAAGTGAGTTGCCGCTCGGGCACGGTAACGAATTCCGCATACGCGCCTTGCACACGATCCATGCCTAACAAAGACCAGCGCTCACAGAGATTCTGCCGCCCTGCCAGACATTTTGCGCAGGTGCCGCAAGAGAGCAGGGGGTTTACAACAACTTTCCTTCCGTCTTCGCGGCGGCCGACTAATTCGTGCCCTAGGACGAGAGGCGGCTGACGGCGGGGGCTGTGCCCGAGAAAACCAGAAATATCGGAGCCGCATATACCCGCCATTTCCACGGCGATCAAAACTTCTCCCGCACCAGCGACCGGGCGCGGGATGTCATGCAGTTCTACTTTTTTCACAGCCGAATAAACCAAGGCACGCATAGGCGATGTCATAAAGTCAGGGTCAATCCGCCATCAACCACTAAATTGGCGCCGGTAATGTAGGTACACTCGCGTGCGGCGAGGAACAAAGCGGCGGCAGCTATGTCGTCAGTGGTTCCGGCGCGGCGTAAAGGGATGCGCCCCGATTTGAGGTAAGAAGCTTTAAATTTGTCGGTTGTAGTTTCATCCACGCCATCGCTCAGGGACAATTGTGTGTTGGCCACGAAGCCCGGAGAAATTGCATTTACCGCAATATTGATGGGGCCGAGTTCAATCGCCAGGCTGCGCGTCAGTTGCGCTACCCCACCTTTGGAAGCTGCATAGGCCGCAGATTGCGGCTCGGAAATCTTTTCCTGCACCGAACTGATGTTTACGATGCTGCCACCGCCGCCTTTGCGCATTTCGGAAGCCGCCGCCTGCGCCATTAAAAATTGTCCGGTGAGGTTTGCAGTCACGACCCGGTCCCAATCTTCACGGGTTAAATCCATCAGATTTTTAGAGATGGAAATTGCAGCGTTGTTAATCAGGATGTCCAGACCGCCGAAACGTGCCACGGTTTCGGCTACAACCTGCCGAGCATCATTTTCACGCCCAACATCACAACTAATGGCGATCGCACGACCACCGGCCTTTGTGAGCTCTGAGGCTACTGCGCTCAGGGGGGTACATGCCAGACCAGCCACCGCCACCGCAGCGCCTTCGCGGCAAAACAGGGTACTCATGGCTTTGCCTATTCCAGTTCCGGCGCCGGTAATAATCGCGATTTTGTCCTTTAATTTCATCTCGGTAGTTTGTCACGGGATGTTCGGTAATCATGCGCACCGCCGGGACAAGCATCTTACGCCACGCGCAAGCGTTTCACCGTATCTTCGTTGAGGTCGATCCCCAGCCCCGGTCCCTGCGGGATGGGCAAGTGTCCATCCTTAGCGCGGATTTTCTGATGTGTGAGGCATTCCCGTAGAGACGTTCCGTCCTGCACCACGTACTCTGCAATCAAGGCATTCGGGATAGCGTTCAACATGTGCAGTGCTGCGGCTACATTGATGTAAGTCGTAAAGCCATGATTGGCCACCATCTTTCCCTGATCGGCAGCCATGTTGGCGATCTTCATGGCTTCGGTAAAGCCGCCACAGCGTGTCATATCTATCTGCACGACATCAACGTCACCTTCGAAGATGAGCCGCCTGAAACTGTGGCGCCCGCTTTCCTGTTCTCCGGCTGCGATGCGAGTATCGGTGGCTGCGGTCAGTTTTTTATAGCCGACGTAATCGTCGGGCATGAGAGGTTCTTCCAGCCAAAAAATGTTGTAGTCGGAAAATGCGCGCGCGCGTTGAATGGCCGTCTTTGCATCCCATACCAACCCGGCATCGACCATCAGGTCGGCGTCATCGCCAAGTCCTTTGCGGGCTTCCGCGACCAGTCGGATGTCGGTAGTTTTATCGCAACCCATGGGCCCCCATCCGAACTTGACCGCGTTAAACCCCTGGTCGGTCAGACGCCGTGCGGCGTCCCCTGTGAGCTCAGGCGTGGCTTCAAAAAGTAAGCTGGCGTAGCAGCGGATGCTCTTTCGAAAGCCTCCTCCAAGAAGCTTCCATATGGGCATTCCCAGCTTCTTGCCCTTGATGTCCCATAGAGCAATGTCGATGCCGCTCATGGCATGGATGCCGATCCCGGAGCGTCCGGCGTAAATGTTCTGGCGAAACATTTTGTCCCATAGATATTCAGTTTCGAAAGGATCTTCGCCGATCAACAGATGTTTCAATCCGGACGAAATTGTGTGTGAGTAGGGGCCCAGGATCATCCCTTGCACCGCCAGCGGCGAAGAATCGACCTCGCCGATTCCGGTGATGCCTTCATCCGTATGAACGCGGACGATTAGAGCATCTTGACCACTGTCACATTGTTCCTTCACTTGGGTCGAGCGCACATAAATAGCTTCCACATCTGTGATTTTCATTTAGTCGTACCCTAGCTCCCTCTTGAAAGTACGTGCCTGGTCGCTACCTATTCAAAGTCAAACGCAAGTAGCTGGCAGGCTACCGCCATCCCGCCTAACAAGTGCGGGTGAATACTGCATATCTAAACACTACCGTTCTACCAACCTACGTTGCAGCGCAAAGCGAACGACCATCAAGACAAATCCGCGCCTGGTAATGAATTGTGTTTAACAGCAGCGTCACCCGATGCTGGTCACTCAACTTGCGTTCAAAAATTGCATGCAATCCTGAAAGTACACCACTCTGGACCACGACCTCAGTTCCCGGATGAATCCCTAGTGGCAATTCCAATGACGGGTACAGCGGAGCCCGTTGGCGCACCAGTTCAATCACTTGCTCGTCGACTGGCAAGGGAACGTCCCCGGCGCTGACCACTCGACAAACGCCCCGTGCATAACGAACCAAATGGAGATGATCCGCAGGACAAAACCGGGCAAATAAATAACCGGGAAACAATGGTTTCACCATGAAACAACTTTCTCGGGTGGGAACAGTCTGCCAATTGTTTCGGGGAAGGAACACATCCAGCCCAAGACGCGAAATATATGCCTGCGCAATCGCTTCGCGACGGGGCTTGGTATGGATGGCAAACCAATTAATACAGCGATAAATGTCCATATGGCAGAGCCTGCGGGCCATATCGTTTATTGATCTACACGGCACAGGCAATCAATGGCAGATTGAATGCTCATGTATAGCGAAACGATTATCGATTACATGGTTTATTGTAACTCACTCGTATTGTCAAGGTCTTTTAGCCAGCATCAGAAATTTGTAGGAGATTACCTCGCACTGGGGGGGGATCCTTGCAATCGGCAGGAATGACCGTCCAGATTATCAATCCCATCTATATTGCAGAGAAGAAGTCTTTAGCACCGGCCCATAGATTCTTAGAGATCCTACATTTTTGAGTTGACACTGGATTCGGCCTCATGGTATTCAGTTTCTCCAATTCGGAATTAATCGATAATCGAATGACAATCGATTGAGTGTTCTGAAGGAAGTAAAATGGGGAATCCCAATGAAAACTCCAATCGCGGTCGACAAATCTTCGCAACTCTTTCGGCTGCAGAAAAGCGTGGCAGTCTCCGCACTTCTGTTTACTCTTCTGGTTTTAGTGGGTGAAATGGCAAATGCCCAGTCCCGCACAGCTGCGATCGTGGGGACCGTCATGGACGCATCTGGAAGCGTAGTGGCTGGCGCCAAAGTCACGGTGACGAATGTCCTTACACGAGAGACCAAATCCACGACGACCAGCGATGTCGGCGAGTACAAGGTAGTGGACCTTCTTTACGGCCAATACGAAGTGATTGTCGAAAAAAATGGCTTCAAAAAATTAGACCGCCGGAATTTGGTTCTGGAAATTGGGCAACAGCTCAAAGTGGATGCTGCCTTGACCATTGGCGCAACCGGTGACATCGTCGAGGTCAAAGGAGAGGCACCCCTGCTAGCGACACAGACGGCTACCGTCGACCAGGTAATTGCGACGAAAGAAGTCAAGGATTTGCCCCTGGTCGGACGAAATTGGTTGGATCTGGCAACCCTAGCGGCAGGAGTTGTCGCGCCCCGAGCAACTACAGGCCCCGGATACTCTGCCGGCAGCGCAGTAAGCGTTAATGGGAACAATGCCGACATGAACTCCTTTACGATTGACGGCATCGAAAACAACGCGCCACTCGCTTCCAACCAGGCGCTTAATCCAACTATCGACGCCATTCAGGAGTTCAGAATTGAATCTAGTATTTCCCCTGCGGAATATGGTCGTGCGGCTGCGCAAATCAGCGTCGCGACAAAGTCGGGGACCAACCAATGGCACGGCGGGCTATATGAATTTTTTCGAAACGACAAGCTTGATGCGAAAAACTATTTTGATTTAGCGGACAAGGTCCCGCTACGTCAGAATACCTTTGGCGGTACGGTAGGCGGTCCTATCTTCAAAGATAAGAGTTTCTTCTTTTTCTCTTATGACGCTACTCGGATTCGATCTTCCACGACTGGTTTTGCGATAATTCCACCTGCCGCCTTTATTCAGGGGGATTTTTCGTCACTTCCTCAGCAGTTGACCGACGGTTTTGGGCACCCGCTTGCCGGCAATCAAGTACCACCTTCTTCTATTCATCCCAAAGCGGCGGCACTCCTTGCTCTTTACCCGCAGCCCAATCTTAGCGGTCGTCCCGATGCTAATTATTCGAACATAATTTCAGACTCCGACAGCGGTCATCAATGGTCGCTTCGGGTGGATCATAACTTCAGCCAGCACGATCAATTGTTTGTTCGCGCCACCTTGAAAGAAGACAATGGGTTTACCAATGGAATATTTCCTATTGGCATTGGCGGCGATACCCGGCAAAATCCCGGCCAAAGTATTGGTTTGTCCTACACTCACATATTTACACCGAATGCCATAAACTCCTTCCGTTTGGGATATAGTCTTTTTGATCTTCGCAGAATTCCTGAGGGTTACGGGAAGGACTTTGGTCCTCTCTTGGCGCCGGCGTCGATTGAAGATCCAAAATTTGGATTCCTGGCTTTTGACATAAGCGGCTATTCCAGCATCGGTTTCGGCGACCGATTCATCAAACAACCTGATCATTCCTATAACCTCGTAGATACCTTCAGCTGGATTCACGGCAAGCACACTCTCAAAACCGGATTCGATATTCGCCGGTGGCAGAACAATCTAACGGAAAGCTTCGCTTATGATATGAGTTTTGATGGGCGCTTCACCGGAGATCCGGTGGCCGATATGCTCTTTGGTTATGGGGCAAGCGCATCATCCTTTGGAGGCCATTTCATTGCCAATTTACGCCGCTGGGATGAGGCTGCTTTCGTCCAGGACGATTGGCGGATCACTCCAACTCTAACGATGAACCTCGGCCTGCGTTGGGACTACCTTGGACCCCTCTCCGATGCACATAACAATTTGCAAAACTTTGACTTTGCTAGCGCCACGACAAATATTCCAGGTACGCCTGGATATCCGACCGGGAATGCAAATCGAACATTTCGGGATTTGAACAATTTTGCTCCTCGAATTGGCATCGCATGGAGCCCCGCGAGTCTACCGAACACCGTATTCCGTACGGGGTATGGTGTGTTTTATGTACCGGCAGAAGGTCAGTTCGACCTGATTTTCGGTCCAAAAGATGATCCTTTTTATTCATTTAACGGAGATGTTTCGAACCCGAACGGTCTCGGCCTGAACAATCTTGCTCCTCTTAACACCTTTGTAGGCGGCCTCCCTTCTGTTTCCGCAGCCGATTTACACATCAGGAGTCCATACGTGCAACAGTGGCACCTGACCATACAGCACCAGTTGAAGGGAAATATTCTTTTACAAACTGGCTACACGGGAAATCAGGGAACCAAACTCGGAGTGATTCGGCCATTTAACGTTCCGCAACCCGGCCCCGGTCCCATCCAGGCGCGCAGTCCTTATCCGGCATTCGGGTACATGGAAATAAATGAACAGAGTGGTCGTTCCATTTACCACGGCTGGCAAACTAAGGTAGAGAAACGATACAGCCAGGGACTTTCGCTGTTGGCCTCTTATACTTGGAGCAAAACGATCGATAACAATTCGTTTCTGGGCTTTAGAGTCTACAACCCGTTCGATGTAAACCAGGATAGGGGCCTTTCCGACCAAGATGCGCGGCACCGATTCGTTGTTGGATGGACTTATGAATTACCGTTCGGTACAAATAAAGCGTTCCTCAAAACCCATGGTGTGCTCAATGCTTTGGTAGGCGGATGGTCCTTTGGTGGGATCGTCACCGCTGAAAGCGGAATGCCGTTTACCGCAACCGCAACTGGAGATCCGGCAAATTGGGGTAACGGAACTCGCCCGGATGTTGTGGGAGATCCTAATCTGTCAAATCCTACAATTCACGAATGGTTCAACGTGGCAGCTTTCCAAGAACCTGCCCAGTTCACAATCGGAAATGAGCGGCGCAACATACTGATTGGTCCTGGTTTGCAAAACTGGGATTTGATCCTCGCAAAACAATTCCGCATAGCTGAGAGGCACGAATTCCAGTTTAGGAGCGAATTTTTCAATGCATTTAATCATCCTCAATTCGAGCAGCCGGGAGCGACTTTGGGTACGGGGAGTTTCGGCATAATCTCTTCTGCTCGTCCGGCGAGGATCATACAGTTCGCCTTGAAATATAACTTCTGAGGTGGCTGGGTTGAATTCAAACTAAACTGAAACCCGATGAATCGGCGAAAGTTTTTATTGAGTACAGCGGTTCTGGCTGGGAGCGCAAAGCTCGCCTTTCCCAGCCAGAAGTTGACGGGGAATGTACTCGCGGTCGGCGACGATCGAGTGCAGGTACTCCTTCAGTATGGAGCACAAGGACTATTCGAAACAAGTTATCGAGTTGAAAATCGCCCCTTGGTTGGTTTGAGCGGTGAAGCCTGTTCGATTCAACTTGACGGCACCACGATTTCCTCTGCACACTCCACTGTCTCGTTAGCACGTAAAGATGGTTCTACTCTCGCCCATAGCGCAACCTTTCTAGGCGAGGTGAAAAGAATCAAGTGGGAGCTTACCTACTCAGCAAGTGGATCTGGACGCATTACAAAGTCTCTTAGACTGTTCCCGGAGCGCCTCGGGACATTATCCAGAGTGGCCCTCTGGAATGCGAAGTCTTCAGTTGAGCCAAAAATCGCTAGTACCAAAATCCAGGATATCGCAGCATTTTACCGCCAGGGAGACCTTGGTTTATTTGCGTCCCTGGACTTTCCTTATTCGAACATCGTTTCAGCAGCGGGAATGACCAGCGTTTCTTATCCTCCATATGCCGCGCTCAAATCCGGCGGCGAATACAATTCACATTCACTGACCTTCGGTGCTGTACGTCTAACCGGTAAACAAAACTATGGATTTTACGAAGGCGAAGTCGAGGCCATGGATGTGTATGTCCAGGGACACCGTAAACCCCGTTTTGAGAAACCGATGTATCTGTCTTCATCGATCGTCAATCGGTACACACAGGTAAATGATGGCATCATTTTCTATACTCAGCGCGACCAGCCTTTGTTCTCCGCTAATACGGACCTGGTGAAGCAGGATTTAGATCTGATGCCTAAGCTAGGGATGGAGTACTACCAGGCATTTCCTGGAGTCTTTGAATGGGCGTCCGATGATCCAAAATCGGAAGTAGAAAAGCTGGTGAATTTTGCCCGGGAGCGCGGTCTGCGGATTGGAGACTACTCCGCCACCAGTTATGTTTACTCTCCACATTTTAATTTCTATCTAAAGACCCTCAATCGCCCCGACTGGTTCATTCAAGATAAAGATGGGAAGCCAAAGAACGTGTATTGCTTCGGCAATCCCGATTTCACCGGCATGTATGCGGACAAGGTGGTAGAAAGCTGCCGCCAGTTCCAATTCGATTTACATTGTCTGGACCTGCTGTCGTTCGCTCCTTGTTACGCCTCGAATCATACGCACCCACCTGGAAATGAGAGCTACTATCATCAGATTCGCGGACTTATGGGGGTCATCGAATCTATTAATGCGGTTTCCCCGCAGATGATGACGTGGCCCAACTCCGGCGATTTCACGGAAATGCTGCCGAAGATTGCCTGGTATAGCCCAAACTTGTACTTAACTGACCCCTCGATAGCAAAACCGTGGCAAGGGCTGAACATGACTCGCCTGCTGGATGACGCCCGGCGGGAACAGATGGTTTCACTTCATCAGTCCACGTTCCTTCCCTACCGTTTTTTTACCAATTTTCAATATTTCCTGTCGCAGAGTTCGATCGTGCCGGACATTCGCAATTTTGAGTTTGGTGCATTGTCTACGTTGGCGGTTACTCCGAATCTCGGTTTAGGTGAAATCCGCTCATGGTTAGAACGACTGGCACCAGCAGACTACGACAAAGTGACGAATTTCTATAGTCGCTGGACCAAATTTGTGGAGAGAAACTACAACTTATGGACCAGAACTTATCAGGCGGGTGAAAACCCAGGCATGGGCGCGGTTGAAATCTACGGTCACGCCGCGGGAGACCACGGATTTATCTTCTTGATCAATCCCAATTATTGGGATCGGACTGTAGAAGTGCCACTGGATAAGACTCTTGGATTTACCGGTACAGGCAGCTGCGAAATTGCCGAGATTTACCCAACCGAGTTTCTGCGTCTGACATCACAGGGGCCATGGCCGGCATTTGGCAGCCGCTTGCCCATGAGTGTACCCGCACAACAAGTCATTGTATTGGAAGTCCGCTCAGCGCCAAATGAATTAAAGGCGCCCAGAGTTTACGGTTTGCCAGGGAAAATCGAGTCCGCCGACGGAGGTTATTTGTTCAAAACGTCTGCTCTGCAGGGAGTCTCAGCACGCTTTGCAGTCATGCTCCCCAAAGGAGCCCTGCCGATCAGCGAAGCCAAGGTGCTGGACTATCCAAAGGAAATCGATCCCCGTCTTTCAGAACCCACCAAGATTAAACTGCTATCCAGTGCGGCAAACGGCGTGTTGGTGAATGCTACCTTTCGGCGCAAAGGGGCCCCCACGGAGTTGCGTGCATGGCGGGTGAAGCCGGGGAGTCTGGAAAATGGGATTGCTGCGAAATGGCCTACGACGTTAGGGGAAGGAGAGTTGGTTCGTTTTCCACTCTTCAATGACACGGACACCGTCCTGCCGATGACGGATGACGATGCGTCCCGTTTGGGTTTAGGCACGGTGGCCAATTTCTGTGGTGCGTATGTGGACCATGCGTTCAGTGAAATGCAGGAAACATGGATCGAGTTGCATCAGGGAACTAAATCCGGTTTGCCACAGGTTCCATTCACTACAGGAGAGACATTGCCAGGTCGCAATCCTCTACCAGCACTGGCCAGGACATCTGAACAGGCATGGTGGTTCGAGACAACTCTGAATATTCCCTTCCTTTATTCTCTTGGGTTTGATCCAGCCTTTGATGAGCACACCATAATCGTATTCCCGTTGTTACGTCAAAAAAGTACTAAGACCTTGGCCGCATGGATCAATGGTAAAGAACTGAATGTGCAGAGCTATGCATATCCGAATAATCGCAACCTGGCCTGCTACTACGCCGATTTGAATGTTTCGAGTGCCCACGGTGGACACAACACTCTGGTGGTTCATCTCGCTTACTGAAAGAGCACGGCAAGGACGGCCCGGCAGAATGTCCCGCTGCGACGGTTCGCCGGATGCAGGCGGAACTCGATAGACTCGAGGTACAAGCGAACCGGGAAATGCAAGACCGGAAAACGCGCGGGTTGGGATCGCTGAATAAGGCCTTAGGGGCATTACGAAAAGGAAAGAGACGTTTGGATCGAAATTGACCGATCCAAAATGATACCCCCTACTTACATCTCCGGTTCCGAGTTGCTGAATAAAAGGAACCTGGAAGGTGCTTACGGACACAACTTCGTGCCCGAGATCGAAGCCGCATACTTAGGACCGCGGGCCGCGTTCAAGCGAGCTTTTCTAATGTGCAAAGAAAATGCCGGGATTATAGAGCTCGCCGATTAAGCCCTCAGGAAATGCGTGGATAGACTGGGCGTTTCCCACTTCGTTGACGGATAAAACTGGGGACAGACAAAACTGGGACCCACGAACGTGTACCAATTTTCCATTGTCGACAAATGGAGAACGTCCCGTCTGTCTCCGGTCCCCTCCGATCTTATGTTCTTATGCCGCTGAAACTGACTTCTTCTTTTCATCGAGTGCCGGTAGAAGAAGCTTCAGAAGCGCTTCATCAGAGAACGGGTTCTGACCTGAGATCAGTTCGCGATCTTGCAGGACGTAACTCGACCAAGGAGCGAGCACACTTACGTCACCGCCCGCCGTGCTCAAGGCGAAGTCCGGGTAGAAGAGAACCTTGCCACCAATCTCAAGCGGTTCACGCTGCTGCTCTTCCGCTGTCGAAAAGATGGTCATCTTATATCCGGAATAGATCCAGCCTTGAGCCTTTGCGTGTGCTCCAGCGGCATCGCCCGCCGACAGCGCGGCGACCACCTCCCTCGAATTCGGAAGCGCCGCGAGAAGTGAAATCGGGCCATGGCAGAGCACCGCAGTAGGCTTGGATGTTTCATGAAAGTGTCTCATCACGATGCCAGCGTCGGGATCATCGAGAAGGTCCATCATCGGGCCGTGGCCGCCGGGGACGAAAACAGCGCCATATTGATCCAGTCCCGATGCGATGACATCCGAGATGCGAGTGGGATTCTTGAGCCCAGTCAGGGTGTCGCGGAATTTTAGATAGTCTTGAAGCTTAGCGTCGTCCCCACCGAAGAACTGAGGTATCGCTGAATTGACATCCAATTGCGGCGTGTTGCCTTTGGGGTTGGAGAAAGTGATTTCGTAGCCCTCCTTCATCAGGGCGCGAACCGGAACCGTCAGCTCGTTGAGGTAGTAGCCAGCGCCCTTATAAACCTTGCCATCTTTCAAAGGCAAGCCGTGACCGCTCGATACTAGTACCAAGACTTTTCCTTTTGTTGTCATTGTGTGCTCCTCTTTGAAATTGAATCTGTTTCCTGAGATCTTCAAAACTGACTATTTTTAGAATTGCGATGGACTGGAAGCTCACTAATTTCCGTTCATTGAAACTGGGGAACGTTCCGTCTGTCCCCGGTTTCCTAGGTTTCCTATGTCCCCGGTTTCCTACCCGGTGACGACGTCACCCGACGCGCTGAGCGTTTGACTCCGAGTGTGAAGAAGCCATGAAGCCTCCGACCAGCTCGGCGATCACATCGGGGGCCGTGTCCAGGGCGAAATGGCCGCCGTCAACAATATGGACCTCGGCATTCGGCACGTCCTTACGATAGCTTTCCGGCTCGCTGGCGTCGAACGAATTCTCGTACTTTCCCCAGATCACGAGCAGCCGTGGCTGCCTTTCGCGCATCCAGGCCTGCCATTTCGGATAGGAATCGACGTTCGTGCGGTAGTCGTAGAAAAGATCGCTTTGTATCTCAGCCTGGCCGGGCCGATTCAGAAAATAAAACTCATCGGTCCAAAGGTCGGGATCATGGCGCTCCAGGTCAGGATCGTTTCCGACGTGTCGCGCGCGCGCGGCCTCGAGCGACAAGAGGTTTGCGCGCAATGCGTTCTCATTCGCGGCACGATCTGCCCAGAACTCGCGGCGCGTTTTCCAATTGGCTCCCAGGCCTTGGTTGTGGGCGACCGCATCCTGCACGATCAGCGCTTGGATGCGCTCCGAATGTTACAGCGCCATGCGAAAGCCGACGGGGCCGCCGCAGTCCTGCATGTACAAGGCATAGTGCGAGAGTCCCTGCGCCTCATTGAAATGGCTCATGATCCGTCATCCGGAATGCCGATTAGTTGGCGAGAAACCATGGGACGAATACTGAGCCGAAACGTATTGGCACTGACGGAAGAAATTTGGATCTCAAAATCGTTTCCTGCAAGGTGAGACGGTTCTTCGGCATTCAATTCTCCGCTTAATAAGAGAAACTGGCGGAGGCCACGCCTATGGCTTTCAAAGGCCTGCCTGCGGTTGTAGTAATTCATTTATTCGAGCCGAATTAGCACGCTATTTTAAGCCAAGCAATGAGAAATCGTTTACCGGATTTAGCGAAATGTGCTGTTAAACTGCTTCTTGTCCTGGCTGAAAAAAGGACTTTCTTCCCAAAAACATTCTGCCTTTCCTGATGAAAACTACCCGACGATCATTCGTTCTAACTTCCTTGCTGGCATCGGCCGCGCCGGCGTTTAGTCAGGGCGTGGCATCCCGAAGTGTAAAAGCGCAGGCCAAGCCCAGAGCCTCCGGCCGTCCATTTGATGCCCAGTTTGTGGATGTCGCCAGCGCAGCAGGCTTGACCTTGCCGGTGGTGTACGGCGAACCGGATAAGACTGATTACATTCTCGAAGCGGTGGGATGCGGCTGTGCCTTCATTGACTATGACAATGATGGCTGGATAGACATTTTTCTCTTGAGTGGCACTCGGGTTGCGGGGGCTCCGACGGGTGCCAGCAACCGCCTTTATAAGAACAATCGCGACGGCACATTCTCTGACGTTACAGAAAAAGCCGGCCTTCAGGGTAGTGGATGGGCTTCTGGGGTATGCGTTGGCGATTACAACAACGACGGATTCGAAGATTTATTCTGCACTTATTTTGGCCAGAACAAGCTGTACCGCAACAATGGAGATGGCACCTTCACCGATGTTACGAAGCAAGCCGGTTTGTGGAGCGATTCCGTCCGATGGGGAGCGGGCTGCACATTTTTGGATTACAACCGCGACGGGTACCTGGACCTGTTTGTTTCAAACTATCTGCGATTCGATTTTGCCCACATCCCGAAACCCGGCACAAACAGCTACTGCAATTGGAAAGGCGTTCCGGTGGAGTGTGGTCCTCGTGGCCTTCCCCCGGGCTACCACTCTCTTTATCGCAACAATGGAGACGGCACTTTCACCGATGTGAGCGAGGCCGCAGGCATTTCTAAACTACGCGAAAGCTATGGTATGACGGCCATAGCGGCCGACCTCGACAACGATGGCTGGCCCGATATTTACGTCGCCTGCGACTCCACGCCCAGTCTTCTGCTGATGAACAATCATGATGGAACTTTTCGTGAGGAGGGGGTGGTTCGGGGAGTCGCACTTAGCGAGGATGGTTTGGAGCAAGCCGGCATGGGGATTGGAGTTGGGGATTACAACCTGGATGGCGCTCTCGACCTGTTTAAGACTCATTTTGTCGATGACACCAATGGGCTCTATCGCAACGACGGCAAAGGCAATTTTGACGACGTCACTCTGCGCGCCAAGATCGGCGTGGAAACCCATTTCATCTGCTGGGGCGCGGGCATCGTTGATCTCGACAATGATGGGTGGCCAGATCTTTTCATGGTTACTGGCAACGTCTATCCGCAATTAGAAAAGACGATGCCCAATTATCCAGCCAAGACCCCTCGCGTAGTGTTCCGCAATCTGGGAAACGGAAGTTTTGAAGAACTTATAGAAGAGGCAGGACCAGGAATCGCCGCCAGCCATTGCAGCCGCGGATGTGCCTTCGGCGACTTCGACAATGATGGCGATCTGGATATCCTCATCATCAATCTAAACGAGCCACCGTCCCTCCTGCGCAACGATATGCGGGGCGCTAATCACTGGCTCAAACTTAAGTTGATTGGTACGAAGTCGAATCGCAGCGCTATCGGAGCACAGGTGTTGTTGCGATACGGAAATAAGGTTCAGGTTCAGGAAGTATTGAGCCAGTCAAGCTTTTACTCGGCGAACGACTCTCGTCTGCATTTCGGACTGGGAGCCGAGAAGACATGTGACATTCAAGTGCGCTGGCCGAGTGGCCTACTTGAGAAGTACAAGTCGGTCGCCGCCGATCAGTTGGTTGTACTGAAAGAAAAGGTGGGCATTCTTCCGGGAGCTGGTTGGACAAAGGTAAAGTAGTCGGCCCTTCACAAACGGAGTGCGGGAGGCCATTGAGACAAAGTGTTTGGCCGAGCCCAGTGTACCGTGGCTGGTTGGGAAAAAGCCGCCCGCACTTCTTGTGCAGTTATCACTTACCGTCCCAAATCAATCTTCAGAATGCCGCTGGTGCTCATCCCGGTCGCGGGGCTGAAAGAAATTTCGATTGAGTTGTTTCGCGACATGATGCCCAACCTTGAATCCCTCATTAAGCGAATGGCGATAGTGAAATCCGGCGTAGATGCGTGCCCAGTAAGCTTCGTGCTCCAGCTGGCCGACATTTTAGTAGGTATGAGTTGTCTGCGTCGCGGCGCTGCTCGCAGTAAATTTCACATGACGCGTACCGAAGAAATTCTCAATGGTTTGGGCTATTGCGCCGGTGGCGCAGCCATGAGCCGCGGGGAATTCCGGATGCGGGGGAGTTGGCGCGAGTGGCAGCCATGCTGGATCGACTACGGTGTCGGGATTTCCGTCGATATCTCTCTGTGCCGAAGAAACCAACACTCTGACTGCTTTCAAAACCGTGGTTCGACCCCCAACGGGGCCTGCGCTATTCCTTCGCCTTCCGATGGTCGTACTCCCATGCCAGGCGGTCGATAAACGTTCGGTCCAGGGCAAAGAAATATGTTGCAGCCCGATCGCGGCGCCGTGCGTGCTAACATCTATTGATCCGGCCCGCCCATCGGCTTGAGCCACACGGAGGCAAAGTGACTTCAATCACTCGGCGCGGTTTCCTTAAAACAGGTCTGGCCGCTGGAGCCATGGCGACCACAGGACTTCTTCCGCTGGCCGCTGCCAAGCGCACCGCGGCCGATACTGTCGTGCTTGGCCGCTCAAAAGTGCAGGTGACCAGGCTGGCCTTCGGCACCGGGACGAACAGCGGTGCGGTGCAGGCCGCGCTGGGGCAGCAGGAGTTTACCCGGCTGGTGCGCTATGCCTACGATCGCGGCATCCGCTTCTTCGAGACCGCTGAGGCCTACGAGACGCCGGGGATGCTGGGAGAAGCGCTGAAGGGCTTGCCGCGAGACAGCTATCAACTCATGAGCAAGGTAACTACCTTCCACCAGGGGATCGACCCGCAGGCCAAGTTCGACGAACTGCGGCGCACTTCACAGACAGAGTACTTTGACATCATGCTGCTGCATTGGCAACATTCGGCCGACTGGCCGGAAACTACCAAACGTTGGCAGGACGGGATCCTTGAGGCGCAGCAGAGAAAGGTCATCCGCACCCATGGCGCCTCAGTACACGGGCTGCCGGCACTGCGCCAGATGCCGGGCACAAACTGGCTCGACGTGGGTTTGATCCGCATCAACCACAACGGCGCACGCATGGACGGCCCGACCTATGAAGATACCAACCATCCAGACAACGTGAGCGAAGTGGTCAATCACATCCGGCAGTTGAAGCAGGAGGGGCTGGGTGTAATCGGCATGAAGCTCTGCGGTGGCGGCCAGTTCGAGCACAGTCATGACGATCGCGTGAAAGCATTGAGGTTCGCTTTCCAAAATGCGGGAGTGGATTGCGCAACGATCGGCTTCAAGAACAGGCAGGAGATTGACGAGGCGATCAGCAACCTGAATCTGGCACTTGCGTGAACCAATTGCGACATGTCGAAGTCGGCGGCGTCAAGTTTTTGGCCTGGTCTGACACTCCGAAAAGTGCGCCATTCGGCGGGAAGATGGACTATGTAAAAGGTATGTCCGCGCAACCCGTCGAAAACCTGGCCAAAAAAGAAAAGAAGTCGCCTCGTGCCGAATGAAGATCCTTGTATGCTTCCCAATCTCCTCTTGGAACATCGGATTGCCGACCACCTCTTGCCATCTCTCCAACTTGCCACAATAGGCGCCCGCAAGAGCTAACAGAATCGCGTAAACCCCTTAACGCAAGCCGGAGTTAGCTCGCTTTGGAATTGACGGCGTCGATGGGAAAGTCTGAACACCTGTACGTGGTATATGACCGTGTGGCCTGTCAGAGAAAGTGCCTCGTGGATTTGGGAAAAGCGTATATTTCGGAAAAGTTCTGATCGTATCCTAGCTGAAGGCCAGCCTCCGATCTTTACCTCAACTATCGATTTTCTACCGAGATCGCCGACGTACCCAATGCCGGACCAGTTCGTATTCAGGCACTGCCGTGGCACGGGTCTTAAAGACCTTTATCAGACCGCGTCGCTTCAACAGCCGAACCGCACTCTGCACTGCGGTTTTGGAAAGGCCCGTCCCTTCAGCGAGCTGCTGCAGGCTCAGTGCAACACGTCTCTGTTCCTCGCGGTACAGCGCAGCCCAAAGGATAACGTAAACCAAGAAAGCTGTGGGCGCTCGATCATGACCGGCCAGATCCGGCAGAAGCACATCGATAACGTATTCGTCGATCGGAATGTGTTGCATGGAACTATAGCGTAGCACACCATAGCGGCCTTGCGGTCCGCTTTCAGTTCTTCCATAATCATCTCCGAGGACATGACTAAATATGATTCGAGGGGTGAAGTTCGCCAGCATTCCAGTGGCCGACCAGGATCGGGCACTGACCTTCTACACCGAAAAGCTCGGATTCCGGCTGCTGACGGATCAGCCCTTTAACGACAAACAGCGCTGGATTGAACTTGGCATTTCCGGATCAGAAACCCGTGTTGTGCTCTTTCATTTTGACAGTGGGCTTCAGCCAGGCACAAATATGAACGTCACTTTCTGGGCCGACGACGTCGAGCGGACCGTGCGTGAACTCGAGAGCAAAGGCGTGGAATTCGTGATGAAACCCCAGAAATCGGACTGGGGTACAGCGGCGATCTTCAAAGACCTTGATGGCAATACCTTTGTGCTGAGTTCGAAGTGATACCTACAAAGAGGGCGCTCTTTATGCGAGCATTTTTGGCTGTTGTTGCTGGGTACTTAATCTTCGCGGTTTCCGCAGTTCTGTTGTTCCGCCTGGCGAATGTAGATCCCCACTCGCCTGCCGGCATGGGTTTCAAAGCGCTGACTGTGGCTTATGGCCTGGCTTTTGCCCATATCGCCGGATTTGTCGCTGGCCGAATTGCGGGACGAGCAGATCTAGTGTGTGGAATTGCGCTGGCGGTTGTGATTGCTCTAGGAGCAACGATTTCTATGATTGCCCGCTCCGGGACGGGTGCGCTGTGGACCCAAACTGCTGCTCTCGTCCTCTTCGCGCCCTCTGCGCTTGCGGGTGACTGGACCCGTAGAAGAAGGCGATGCGCTGAGTGAAGCCGCCGGCTTCGACCACCATGGCGCGCCCCAGTGACGGCCGCCCCTGCCACACCAGCGGAGGCGGCACGGCGGCGACCGCGGCCGGCAACTACTGGGCGAACGACGGGGTCACGCGGGGTAAACAGCTTTATGCCTCGAATGGCGGCTCGGCCATGAATCCAGCGGTTTTTCCTCCTGCACCGCCATCCCAGCCTCACGACAACATGCCGCCCTATCTGGTGCTGAATTTCATCATCGCGCTCAACGGAATATTCCCTCAACGCAGCTAGCAGCATGCCTCGGAGGAGCGCAGCGTGCAGGAACCCTGCGGCCGTCGCCGAAATGAATTCGGCGAGCTGGACTTGTTCATCTATATGCGGCAGTGGCAGACGGGCCGAGGCGGGAAAGATCCTCAGCAATTCGCCGCGCCAGTCGGAGATTATGGTGTACGCAAGAGATCAACAGAAACTCCAGAACGAATCGGCCAGGGCTTTGTAAGCCAGTACATTCTAAGCCGTGAATCAACAATGTTCGTTTATGCTGTTCGATCCCGGATATTTAGCACTCCTGCCTGGAAGTAACACCCGCTTCCTCCATAGTAACGTCTCGACCGGGCCATACCGGAATCGAGAACACTTGCGTATCTTCATTGAACCAGTGATCCCCATTGTTTCGATCCCCCCGCTGAGATTGCCCACCGAGAAAAGTGATGAAATTGCAGACTTATGTTCTTCGGGGATCGGCTGCATCCTTATTTCTGGCTCTCACTCTTCTGATTGCGTGTGGAGGCGGGGCGGCGACGCCGGTCGTCAAGACTGATTCAGGACCCAACGTTCTGGTATCGGTGGTAGTTACGCCCTCTGACGCCACTCTTCCCAAGGGCACTCCGCAGCAATTCAGAGCAACCGGTACGTATTCCGATGGGAGTTCAAAGGACGTTACCGCTTCCGCGATCTGGTCCGTCACCCCAGCTGAAGAGGCGACGGTTGGAAATGCAGCTAACAACAAGGGTCTGCTACAAGCTGTTGCCATGGGTCAAAGTACGGTGGTGGCTTCGGCCCCAGGTGGAGCCTCGGGCGCCTCCGTCAGCGGGCATGCTAATGTGTCAGTCCAGGCTGCCACTCTGACATCGATATCCATAGATACCACGGCTGCCTCAGTAGCGCTCGGACTCAAGCAACAACTCACCGCGACCGGTACCTACAGCGACGCAAGCACCAGCGATATCACCTCGAAGGTAATCTGGACATCGTCAGATCCTGCAGTAGCCTCCGTTAATGCTGGGCAGGTCACTACGCTGAAGCAGGGCACGGCAACCATATCGGCGGTTTCGGGATCGTTGTCCAGCAGATCAAGAGTGACCGTCTCCGCCGCTGCGTTGCTTTCAATCGCCATTACTCCGAGTAATGCCTTCATCACTAAGGGAAATAAACAGCAGTTCACCGCTACTGGAACATACACAGACGGCTCGACTCAAAACTTGACTACCGCGGCAACTTGGGATGTTTCATCCGGCGCAAGCATCACCGATGCCGGCCTTCTGACCGGCATCTCCGCAGCGTCGGTGAGCGTTACCGCACAAATACAATCGGTGACTGGAAGCGCGGCAGCGACGGTATCAGCCGCCACACTGACCAGCATCTCGGTCACCCCCGCCAGCGTCACGGTTCATAAGGGACTGACGCAGCAATTCGCCGCCACCGGCACTTATAGTGACGGATCGACCGCCGACCTAACTAGCGTGGTGAACTGGAGCGCATCTTCGGGAGCTAGCATCAGCAACCAGGGCATCGCCACCGGCAACGCCGTTGCTACTTCCGCCGTTACCGCATCGTTCGATTCGATTCAGGGCACTGCCACATTCACTGTGGCCCCGGCCGCCCTGGTTTCCATCGCTGTCACGCCTATCACCGCAACGATTGCGCGAGGCACGGCCGAACAATTTTCTGCACTTGGAACTTATAGCGACGGCACGACTCAAGATCTCACTGCATCGGCCACCTGGAACGCTACTGCGGGCGTCGCGATTACTTCGACCGGGTTAGCTACTGGAACCGCAGTGTCTAGCGCGACGATTACTGCGGCCTCGGCCGCCATCAGCAGTACTGCCTCGCTGTCGGTAACCCTGCCCGCAATTAGCTCGATCGCGGTGCAGCCCGCCAGCGTCTCATTGGGAATTGGCGGGCATCAGCAATACTCGGCCCTTGCGACTTATGCAGATGGAATCCAAGCCGACTTGACTACTTCCGTGGTCTGGCATTCGGGATCACCCGCAGTGGTAGCCTTCGCTGCCTCCGGCCTGGCGAACGTGATCGGCACATCGGGGTCGCCGGTCTCTATTACTGCAACCGCAGGCGCTGTTACTTCTAATACGGTATCGCTAAATGCTCTGGCAACCTTGCCGCGTGTGTGCGATTCACCCACAATCGATTTGAAGTTACTCGTCGTGACCAACGGAAGAAGTGAGGCGGACTTTGCTGCTATAACGCAGATCCTCGATTATGTCGGGACCCCCTACACTGTCTTTGATATGACGGCTCAACCTGGCGGCATCACTTCCAACTTCCTATCTGACGGTCAGTGCCACGCTTTTTACCAAGGCGTGATCTTTACCCTTGGAGACTACGTCGCGTCTTTGCCGGGAATGTCGACCCTAACTTCCTTCGAGCAGAGCTTTCACGTACGGCAGATAAACTGGTACACATTCCCAACCAACACGTTCGGATTCAATGCCGTATCCACGGGAGACGGCAACGCCCGCAGCGTGAACTTCACCTCGGCGGCGGCCGGTGTTTTCCCGCAAATCAACACCACGACGCCGCTTTCAGTTGCCGGCGCCTGGACGTACCTGGCCACGCCCGCGACACCGTCACAAGGCACAGTCACCCCTTTGTTGATGGACGGCTCCGGCAATGCGTTATCCCTTATCTATGACATGGGCGATGGACGTGAGTATTTAACCCAGACCTTCGACAGCAATTCTCAGCTGACACACGGTCTGGTATTGGCTTACGGGTTGCTCAACTGGGTCACCAAAGGAGTCTTCCTCGGCGAGTACCACGTGTATTCAGTACCGCAGGTGGATGACATTTTTATGAAGAATGACGAGTGGGCAAGCACCACTACGTGCCCGAATTCGTCGGCACTGCCGCAGTTCCGCCTGACCGGAGATGATGTTGCGGCCACCGTAGCCTGGCAGGACTTGAAGCAGCAGAATTCGCTGTTGACCGGTTTCACCCTGCACATGGCTTTCGTGGGCTCTGGCGCAACCGGGAATACGAGTCAGGGTGGCTTCAGTCCGGATACGTTGACGCCGGCGATCGTTCAATACAAATCCAATTTCAAATGGATCAGCCACACCTGGAGCCACCCGAACCTGGACACCTTAACGGCGACAGCCGCGCACTCGGAAGTTACCCAAAATAATGCCGAAGCGATTGTGCTCGGACTGCCTGGGTACGATGCTGCCAGCTTGGTAACGCCGCAGATCTCGGGTTTGAACAATCCTGATTTTGTAAACCAGGGAGTCGCCGATGGTCTTCGCTATGTAGTTAGCGACACATCGGTCATTGGACAGCCTAACAATGGCCCCAATCCCTCACCAAACGTGGGGATAGTGAGTACGATCAATCCGTTACTCTACGAAGTACCGCGGCATCCCACCAACCTGTTCTACAACGTAAGCACGCCTGAGGATTGGACGGCTGAGTACCAGTGCATCTTTGCGGGCCAGGCGCCGTATGACACCTTTACCTACGACGACATCCGGCAGAACATTAGCCAGACGTTGCTCACTTATATGCTGAAGGGTGACATGGATCCCTTAATGTTCCATATGTCCAACCTTCATGCCTATGATGGAGTTCACTCGATCCTCGGCGATCTTCTCGATGAAACTTTGAACAACTACGGAAGTCTGCTCAAGTTCCCAGTCTTGAGCCCTACGCTAGACCAGCTTGCTCTCAACATGCAGGCGCGCACTCAGTACAATCTTTCCGCGGTTAGCGCCAGTCTGGTATCGAACACCAGTATTCAAATCACCGTTCCGTCGGGAAGTCCGGTTTCCTCGGTCACCGTTCCAATCACCGGTGTAAATACCCCAAGCTCCGACGACTACGCGGGACAGAAAATCTCACACATCCAAGTGAATCAGGGTCAGACTGTGACGCTGCTCCTTCCCTAAAGGACTCACCGCCAAGCCGTGGGCAACTGCGCTCCGAGATGGTCTTTCGCTGCCTTCCACCCAATCGAGAGAGCTTCTCAGGGCCTGCAATGCGAAAATCTCCTCGGCTATGCGTGTTTCCCGGCGTTGAATAGTTCGAGCGCCTCAATCGCAGAGTTGGGCGTTTCTTGCTTTCTTGATCCAGTCAAATCTTCCGCAAGCCGCACTGCGGGGTGCGGCGGTCTTTTCCTGCTCCGATTGCAGGCGTCGGCCCGCTGCGCTAGACTCGGACTCTCTTTAGCTCGCGCGGGGATGAGTCAGGGTTGCCAGCAACAGGCGCACTTTTCGAGGGAACTTCGCGGTTCGTCCTTAGCCGCAAGCTCGGCGAAGGCGGCATGGGAGTGGTCTATGAAGCTTATGACCGCGACCGCAACATCGCCGTCGCGCTCAAAACATTACTCAACCTCAGTCCTAATGCCCTGCTGCTATTCAAGCAGGAATTCCGCAGCGTGGCAGGCATTGTCCATCCCAACCTGATCTCGCTTTACGAACTTTTCGCAGAGGGTGAGGTGTGGTTCTTCACCATGGAACTCCTCAAGGGCACACACCTGGTAGAGACTTTACGTTCAGGTTGTAGCAATTGCGAATTTTCCACGCCCACCGGACCGCCGAGAGACCCAACCGCAAATTCGCTTAGCCTCGCGACCAGCGCCGACACTGTGATACGCCAGCCCTCCGCGAGCGCTGATTACTACAGTCCGGACCGTCTCGATCAGCGCGAGCCGGTCATGCGGGGAACAGCTCCGGACCCTGCCGCGCTCCGCGATGCCATGCTCCAGGTGGCCCGCGGTCTGGTGGCCGTGCACAGCGCCGGAAAACTGCATCGCGACATCAAGCCCTCTAACATCATGCTGACGCCGGAAAAGCGGGCAGTGGTGCTCGACTTCGGGCTTGCCCAAGAGTTGAACTTCACTGACGAGCCAAAGAGCCATACCATCGCCGGAACCATGGCCTACATGCCGCCCGAGCAGAGCGTCCCGGGTTCGCTCACACCAGCCGCGGATTGGTACGCCCTGGGGGTCACTTTGTATCAGTCACTGACGGGGGTTCTGCCGTTCGTAGGCGGAAGCATGGCAATGCACGAGGCTAAACGCCGACGCACCGTAATCGCGCCCAGCGAACTGGTAATCGGAGCGGACGCGGACTTGGAGGCGCTTGCCCTTGAACTCCTCCATCCTGATCCGTTGCAGCGGCCCACAGGCGACGAAATCATTTCACGCCTTGCCGGCGACCCCGCCATGGTTCCTCGGCGATCACGGGCCTCTGCTAAAACCCAGTTGCCGACAGACCGGCACGCGCTCTTCGTGGGCAGGAACGCCGAGATCGAGACGCTCAAAGCGGCGTTCGCGTCCGCCTGTGCGGGCGAAACTGTCTTAGCCACGGTCCATGGAATTTCCGGAGTGGGCAAGACCGCCCTGGTCGATCACTTCCTGCAGTTGCCGCTGGATAAATCCATGATCCTGCGCGGACGGTGCTACGAGCAGGAGTCGGTGCCCTATAAGGCTGTCGATAGCGCCATGGATGCGCTGTGCCAGCAGTTGCTCCGCCTGTCGCGAGAATGGCTGGCGTCATTGCTTCCGGACAATATGGCAATGCTGGCAAAGCTCTTCCCCGTCATACGCCAGCTACAACAGGACTTCTCGTGGCCGGAGCCCACAGCTACGATGAGCGATCCGCGTCAAGCCAGGCGATTGGCAATTGCCGCTCTCCGTGATTTGCTGCGCCGCTTGGCGCAACGGCGCCGCATGGTTCTGGTGATTGACGACCTGCAGTGGGGTGACACCGACAGCGCCATCCTGCTGACTGAATTATTGGCCGCGCCCGATCCCCCTCCTATGCTGATGTTGTGCACCTACAGGCGCGAGTATGCCGAGCGAAGCGCCTGCCTGCAAATGTTGCTGCCCACGCTGCAGGAGAATCCCGCGATAAAACGCGTTGACCTCCCGGTCGAGCCGTTGACCACAGGTGAGGCACGTGAGTTCGCCACGCAATTAATGGGGGAAAGCGATGCCGGCGCGATCGCGCAGATTGTCGCGGATTCCGGTGGCAGCCCGTACCTGGTAAAGGAGCTTGCGGACTATGTCGCCACTCGGCCCGTGGAATCCTTGGCTGGGGTGAGCCTCGAACAAGCCTTGGGGCAGCGGCTTTCCAGTCTTGCTCCCGATACGCAGCAGTTGCTGGAGGTGATTGCCGTTCACGGGTTGCCGCTGGCGCAGATCGACGCGTACCGGGCGGCGAATCTAATCGGACGCGATCCTGTGCCACTAGCGACGCTTCGTTATGCCAATCTCATCCGCAGCACCGGTACGGCGGAAACCGACCAGGTTGAGACCTATCACGATCGCGTCCGCGAAACCGTAGTAGCGCGTTTGGCGGCGGAGACCAAACGCGAGCGCCACCTCGCTCTTGCCGTGACATTGGATGGGTCCAGAAGGGCCGATGCCGAGACGCTCGCCAGCCACTTCGAGGGGGCGGGCGAGAATCAACGGGCCGGCGCACTGTTTGAGGTGGCCGCAGATCACGCGGCAGCCGCTCTGGCATTTGATCGGGCAGCTACCTTCTATAAGCGCAGTTTACGGTTGGGGAAAATCGGCACCGCAGCCGAGTTCGGTTTGCGGCAGCGATTGGCAGAGGCCTTGGCGAACGCGCGCGGGGGAGTGGAGACGGCGGAAGCATTTGAGGGCGCGGCCAGGCTGGCCGATCCAACCGAACAGCTCGGACTCGAGCGCCGCGCGGCATTCTATTACCTCTCCAGCGGACGGGTGGAGCAGGGGCGCGCGGTGTTGGAGCGCGTTATGAAACGCGTTGGCGTGTGGCTTCCCAAGACACGGCCCGGGGTATTGGCCCTGCTCGTCGCGCGAACTCTGCGGTTGGCGCTGCACAGTTTGAATTTTCGTGAGCGCTCTGACACAGAGATTCCCAGCCAGGTGCGCGACCGCTTTGACGCGGCTTACGCCATGGCCGCGCCGATGGGCATGATTGATGGCGCCCAGGGGCTAAGTTTTGGCGCACTCTGTCTCAGGCTGGCTTTGCGCGCGGGAGATTCCGCGCGTATCGCGTACGGACTCCAGGTTGGCGGATACGGCATGACCTTGCAGGGGGCCCGCGGGCGGCGGCGTGCAGCCACGTTGCTAGATACAGCGCGAAGAATCTCCGCCCAGCGCGGCGATCCCAAGCTGGATGCGACCGTGGCTTTCTCGGCAGGTAGCCAGGTCTATGTCGTCGGGCACTGGCGCCGCGCCTTGGAGTGCTTCGCGGAGGCCGAGCATCTCTATTCCAAATGCCCGGGAACCCATTGGGAATTGGCAAGCCTGCGGATACTGCGACTTTACACACTATTCTCGCTGGGAGAATTCGCCTCCATTGCGAAAGAGTATGGACCGATTCTTGCGGATGCGAGAGCCCTCGACGACCAGTATTCCTGCGCCAGCGTGGAGACATTTTGTCAGCCCATAGCTCTACTGGCCGCGGACCGGGTAAGCGAAGCCCGGGAAGCCGTCAATGCCGGGCTGGCGCGTTGGAAGGTCGAACAGCATGGGCTGCAACAAGTGATGGCGGCACAGTCGTTGAATGCGGCAGCCTTCTATGACGGTACGGCTGGCAGCATGATGGGGTTCATGCAGGACCAATGGCGTCTGCTGAAATCTTCGGGCATGGCGAGTTTCGACAACTTGCGCATCTCCTGGCTTGAACGCATGGCGCGAGCCGGTTTGGCTGCAGTGAACGCTGCCGATGCGACCGTTGAGGATCGACGTGCGGGCTTGGGCATGGCCCGCAATGCCTTGAAACAATTGAAAAAGCAAACACTTCCCTGGGGCCATGCGGTGACCGGGCCGGTTGAGGCGGGCCTGCTCGTGATCGAAGGAGATCGGGACGGAGCGGCCGGTGTCCTCCTCAAGGCGATTGAGCAGTTTTCACAAGTGGAGATGCGGGGCAATGAAGCTTCCTGCCAGCTGTACGCGGGAGTCCTTATTGGGGGCGACCGTGGTGCGGAATTAGAAGAGGCGGCCCGGCGCTGGTTTGCCTCTCAAAACATCGTAAATCCGTATAAAATGGCGGCGATCCATGTGGGCGGTATCCTTCCGTAGCACTTAGTGAGGTGCTGATGATCGTTGACTGGCTACCTCGTCGTTTCCTGCGATTCGTCGTCCGAATCTATCAGCAGGTGTGGTTTCACTGGTTCGCCTCGATCTGCCTCGGGTTTTGGGACACGCTTTTTGGCGTCATCTACCGCTCTCAGGATTTCTTATTCCATCTCAGTTTATGGAAACAGTGGCAGAACCGGCCATCGCCACGATACCCCATTCCGATGGACGAAAACGACATTCCCGTAAAGCCCGAGCGCTGCGACGCCTGTGGCCAATACATCGCCACCATGATTGCAACTTATGCGGACGCCGCGGAACTGCAGGCATTACTGCCGCCGGATGCTGAACTTGATCCCGCACATGTCCACGACGGCAAACACGCAATCATCTATATGCTCGGCTATACCCAGAACCTGCGGCGGGTGTGGAACCCTTTGCCCGGCATCAACTATATGGAATTCGCGGTAGGGATTCCCAGCATCCGAATCAAGCGCAAGGGCGGTTACGACTTTCCGTTCTTCTATCTACCTACGTTATTTCTAAGCCGGTTTTACCCTGTCGTCATGGGTTGGATGGTTGGCTATCGCAAACATTGGGGATGGGTCTCGGGACGAGACAAGAGTTACAAAATCGCCAGGTTGGGCGGAAAGAAAATTTTGTCCGCGAATTTCGAGGTGGCTCAACAGGAGCCGCCGCTCATCATGGGTGGACCCGACGCGGTACATTGGCGCGAATTGCTCAATCAACCGCATGCCAACCCCTTCGGTCCCGACGAATTTCTATATCTCCACTATCACTGGGACTGGGAAGACGCTCTCCTGCAGCCGGTAAGCGCCTCGGTAGAAGTTTTCGAAAAACTGCCCGGTCTTCCTCCGGGAAAGTATTCCTTCGAACCACTCAACATGGGGGAATGGTTCGACGGAATGGCGCCGATTGGAGCCTTTCGCCTTTGCGCCCCCTTTGAGCTTCTGTCCCCGTTCGACCGCAAAGCGCTCAAGGATTATCGCGCAATGATGCCACTTGAGCCCTCCCAAGGGACGCCGGCAGAAGCTGACAGCCCGGCGACCGGAACGCGACCGGCTGCTTAGAGCCAGCCACATTCGAATCTGACTCCCGGCAGCATCCCGAAAAAGGCTGCCCCGCTCGCCGCGTTTTTCGGCGAGTGGGTGACACGAACCGAGCTCTCTTGGTTACTCGTCACAGACTACACTCACCATTCCGTGGTAGACGTACCCGATGCCCACCAACCTGCATCGCTACTACGGCGCGGGATATCTTCACTTCATTACCACGAGCTGTTATCAGCGAAGAGCGCTGTTGGGCACGCAGAATCGAGATCTCTTTCTAGAAGTCATGGAGCGGGTACCCGATACTGATTACCTTTACGCCCAGGTGGCCGAACGCGTAGCGAATAGCTGCGTTTGCCGCCTCCGTCGTCATGCCCTGTCCGGCGTATTTCGGAGCCACCCAGTATCCGGTCTCATAAACGTCTTGCTCATCGGTGAAATCCAAGGCGGTTCGGACGACGAAATCGCCGTTGCTCCGATGGAACCCGGCCAATGCGATTCCGGCTTGATTCTGGAAGTCCATGGTTCGCCGGATAGTATCTTCCATCGCTTGTCGCGACCGTTGCTTCTCGAAGGCCCAGGTCATCCACCGCTGCAAATCCGGCCACGCTTCCTTCTTGACCGCTTGGATCGAATCCAAATCGCCAAGCGTCGGGCGACGCAAAATAAGGCGCGGCGAAACAATCGGCATTAAATGGCGCATAGAGCGGCTACACCGAAATTGTAGCGGACGCGAGACCACACCTGCCGTCCTCACACCGAGGCACCAAATCTCGTGCAACGTCTGCTTGGCACGTGCCTCTTGCCGGGGACTCTCATGTGGCATATACTGATGTATATGCCAAATTCAAAAGACCAATCCACTGCGCGCAAAGCCAAGGTCTTCATGAACAACCGCAGCCAGGCGGTCCGCCTTCCTAAGGAGTTTCAGTTCCGCACGCAGGAAGTTTTCATTCGCAAAGAAGGAAGCGAGGTGGTGTTGTCACCCCGGCCGTTTGATTGGAGTTCCTATCTGGCGGACGCGCCTGCAGCTTCGGCAAGCTTCATGGAAGTGGTCGAAGACCTGCCGGTGCAGGAGCGTGAGCGGTAATGCTCCGCTACATGCTGGATACGGACATTTGCTCTTATGTGATGAAGCGCTCCCACGACGGGCTTTTGCAGCGTCTGCAAAAAATCCCGGTCAGCGACGTGTGCGTCTCTGTGGTTACCAAGTCTGAGTTGCTCTACGGAGTTGAAGTTTCTCCTCGACGACGGCAGGACGAGGCGGCGCTGAAGGCCTTTCTGAATTTCGTGGAAGTTCTGGACTTCCCTGACAACGCGTCTTCGCACTATGCACAGATTCGCGTGCAGCTGAAGAAGTCGGGAAAAATGATTGGAGCCAACGATCTGTTCATCGCTGCCCACGCTCGAAGCTTGGGCTTGACGCTCGTAACCCACCACACCCATGAGTTTCGACGAGTCTACAGGTTAGCGATTGAGGACTGGACGTAGCTGGCTAAGGAGCAAAAACTTATCCCGCTCAAGCCAAAACCGGCTTGCGATACTCTCCTTTAGCCTGCGGATCATACCAGCCGCGTCCTTTTCCAGATTGTTTTCTTGGGCTTACGTGTCATCACACAATTGTGTACCCGCAAGCGTGATGACGCTGTGTTCCGCGTGGAACACTTTACGCATACGCCGGTCGCCGCCCACCGTCCTAATCCGCCGCCACGTCATTCTCAATCGGCGTCTGCGCTCCGAACGCGGAGTAAATGTGTTCGGGCTTTCCACAGATTGCCTTCGAAGCCAACATGCCCGAAATCACTGTGGCTTCGATACAGCCGAGGTTCAGGTCGGTGAGCGTCCAGTCACCCGCCAGGAACAAGTTCTGGAATCCTGACTCACCCGGCGCCAAGCGGAATTTCGTGGTGCCCGGCAAACTCAGGCAATACAGTTCGGTCGGGTCAATATTCACGCGGAAGAACTGAGTCTCGAAATTTGGGATGGCCGGATCGAGCGCGCAATTGACCAGCGTCGAGTCATTGAACTGCGAAGGATTTTTGACGTCTCGTAATTTCGGCCAAATAAGCCCGCAACTTTGATCGAGGAAACCGCGGGCATACTTCACCACCCGCTCGCGTTGCGCCGCCGGATAACTTGGATCGGTGAACGGCGCGGCCGGATCGTCCGGAATCACGTTGCAGAAATATGCGATCTGCTGCACGTTCGCGGAGGCTGGCCAGGTCTCGCGCGGAATCAGATGCGACATATCGGACCAGGTATCAAAGGGCTCCACCCAACCACAACCGATGCCGCGGGCGTTTGGCCAGCCGGCATCCGCAAGATTCTGGTTCATCCAGAGTTGCAAGCCCTGGGTGCGCACGGTTTCCAGGTGCCCCACCATGTCGGCCCAGCCTTGGTTAGCCGCGATCAACTCCTGGCAAAGATACTTGTGTGCTCCCAGCGAAATACCATAGATGACCAGGTCAAAATCCTGTCCCAGGCGTAGTGTCTTAGGATTTGCCGGGGCTGGCGCGCCTTGCCAGTCGGTCCACCACGATTCGAGGTTGGGATTTTTACACTGCTGGATCGCATCTCCTTCTACCAGTTGGGTCCAGTCAGGTTCGGTCGGCCACACCGGAATCCCGTCTGAACCTGTGAATAGCGGTTGATATTCGCCGCGACCCTTAATTGTTGCCTGTACATTAATGTCAATATGATCAACCGTCTTGCCGTCCGCCGAGAGGCCAAGGTTGGTTACCTTATTGAAAAACTCAAACTTCACTCCGCGGTTGCGCAGCACCAAGTAGATCGGCGAAAAGATAGTCTCGCCCATGCCCGCATTCATCCACCACATCAGAGCGCCGGTGTAGGTGAACATAAGGCGCAGCGCGCCGTAGAGCGTGGTTCCCGCCGCCATGCGCATCTTTTTTTGGTCGCCGTCCTGATAGCCGAAACAGGCGTCGTACATGCCGATAGTGAGCGGCGAGCGGGCGTGGCGGCAGCCGTGCCGGGCCAGCCATTCGATGAAGTCTTCGCCGTCGATGGAAAGAAATCCCTTGTGCAGCAGATCATCGTGCAGAATGCCAATCACCATGCACAGCGCCGTCTCCACCAGGATGATCATGTGCCGCAGTTCCGCATCTCTTTCCAGTTCATGGATGACCAGTATCAGAAGCTTGTCGAGAAATTGGCGAAGCCAGAGTGCGATGGACTTGTGATCGTCGGCCTTGTGCAGTTTGACATCCACATGCAGGGTACCGGCAAACGCCAGCACACGATGCAATAAAGTGTGCGGCGACTGCGGCACGGCATGGTTGGGCAACTCCGGCATGCTGCCGATATCGTCTGTTAATTTCCCTATCCCGAACTCGTACAGTTCCACCAGGAACTTATGTTTTTCGCGATGCTGATCCAATTTATCGAGGGCAAAGCCGAGGAGTTTGTGCACAAACCACCAAGGGTCCGGCGGCAACTGTTTGTTAGCGAAAAGCTCATCTCTGCCCGGAAAATCATTGGTCCCCGGCCAATTGACGTTCCATAGCTGCCATTCTCCACCGTACTCCTCCATCATGGGGGTATAACGCATGGGAGAAAACGCCTTGGTCGCATCGGTGAAGGGCGAGGTCGGCATCAGGTTGTTCTGGTGCGCTTCATCGTAGACGCGCCGAATCACGCGGAAGGCGTTTTCATAAAAGCCCATCCAGAGGTGGATGCCGTGTTCCTCGATGCGATCATGCATGTTGCGATTGCGTCCGCTGGCGCCCTTGCCGCCAAGCCGCCATCCCATCTGATAAACGGTGATGTCATATTTCTGTTTCCAGTCCGGGTCGCTGGTGATTTCAAACACCGCACTGAGAGATCCAATTCCTCCGCCTAACACAGCGATTTTTTGCATCGCCCCTCCTTATTCATTGCTGTCAGGGCCGGTCAACCAGCGAACAATACCCCGTTGCCGCCCGAAGTGCAATCGCCAACCCGGCCTACGATAAACCAATTCACCGGCCTGTACGATGTGAGATTATAGGGCACACTGACTCCCTGTTTGTGTGCGCCCGCAACGGTACCTCGCTTGGCTGCAAAGTCCGCCCCGGGCTTTCGCAAGGGGAACAGGCCAGCCTGACCATGCTTCGCCTGAACATGCTTGAGGAGACTGGTAAATTGAGAAACTGGCTTTTAGGTTGTGCCGCGGCACTCTTACTGCCAACCGGAATGGCCTTTGGCACGGGGGCAACCGGTACCCTCGTCGGCAAGATTACTGACGTCACGGGTGCTGTGATTGTGGGCGCGGCGGTGTCGGTCACGAATCAAGCTACCGGCATTTCCCGCGCTACCGTCACTTCCGCGGCGGGGGACTACGACATCGTCATCCTCCAGCCCGGCAGTTATGAAGTCACCATCCATCAACCACGGTTTGCAACCGCCAAGTTCAGCGACATTCACGTTGATGTGGACCAGATTGTCCGGGTGGATGCGCAGCTCGAAATAGAAACGCAATTCGAGCAGACCGAGGTTACGGATGAAGTCCCGCTCCTCGAATCGGAAAGCACGACCATAGGCGCAGTCCTGGAACACAAACCCATCTCAGGGCTGCCGTTAAACGAGCGTAACTTCCTGAACTTCACCCTGCTGGTTCCCGGTGCGCAGCTTCCAGTTGCCGGATCAAACGCGTCGGTTCAGGGCGGCAGTGTGATCGTGAATGGCGCGCGAGAGACCGCCAACACCTTTCTGATCGATGGAGTGGACAACAATAGCCCGCTCATCGGGCGATCGACCCTGTTGCCATCGGTGGACGCCATTGAAGAGTTCAAGGTGCAGGCCAGCACCTCTTCCGCGGAGTACGGTCGCGGCGGCGGAGCCCAAATCAACCTACTGTTGCGCTCGGGCGGCAACCACTTGCACGGCAGTCTCTTCGAATTCCTGCGCAACCGCGTTTTGGATGCCAAGAACTACTTTGACTTGCCTGACTGCCGGGCTAACTCTGCGCCGGGCACTTGCGCTTCCATTCCCAAGTACATTCGCAACCAGTTTGGCGGAACATTAGGGGGCCCGGTTATTCACAACCGGACTTTCTTCTTCCTCAGTTATGAAGGGCTTCAGTTGCGTCAAGCCACCACGCGAGAATCTACCGTGCCCTCGCAAAACCTGCGTAGCGCGATTGTGAATTCGTTGCCGCCGGCCTTTCTCAACCCAGCCGGTGTGGCGGCCCTGAACCTGTATCCGGCAGCGAATGTGGGCAGTGATCTCGCCAACTCCACCCTTTTCGTCGCGGCACCCGTCATTCGAAGCGCGACGAATTTAGGCACCGTCAAAGTGGACCACCAGCTCAGCAGCCGTGACGCGTTGTCCGTGCATTACGGCATCTCTGATCTGGTGCGTTATAACCCGTACGATTTTGGTTTCACCGTCAGCAATCTGCCGGGCTACGGCGACAACGCTTACTACCGCGGACAGAATGTAGGCGCAAATTGGGTGCATGGATTCAGCCCACGCGTGACCAATGAATTCCGCCTCGGCTTTAACCACGACCGGCTGGGTCTGTTTCAGGAGAATCAGGGAATTGATCGCAGTGGGCAGCTTGGATTTCCCTCGCCGGCAAATCCGCAGGATTATGGCTACCCCATGCTGCAGGTCGCGGGGTACGAAAATCTCGGCGAACCATTTCAAGCCCCGGAAAATAACGGCATCTCGACGCTTCACCTAAGCGAGAACCTGGCGTGGTCGCCGGATTTTGCCGGCTCGCGCCATCACTTCCGCTTCGGCGGCGAATACCGGCGCATCGGCGACAACGGTTACATCGACTTTTATCCGCGGGGCGACTTCATCTTTCTGGGGGTCACGGGGAACTCAGTCCAGGACTTGGTGCTGGGACTGCCGGCGGCCACGCTTTTGGGTTCTGGCAATTCTTCACTTCATCTGCGGGATAACCAAGTGGGTCTCTACGGACTCGATGACTTTCACTTGAGTTCGCGCCTGACCCTGAACCTCGGTCTGCGCTGGGAGTACAACCAAGCGCCCTACGACGTGAAGACTCCATTGAGCATGGCGGACTTAAGCGCCAATTCGCAGACCTGCACGCCGAAACCCGATTGCCAGTATTTGCTCGCGGGCAGCAATGGCGTTCCGCGGGGTCTGTTCAACACTCGGAAGAAAGACTTCGCTCCTCGCATCGGCTTCGCCTGGCGCCCGCTGTCAACCGACAAACTCGTGGTGCGTTCCGCCTACGGGCTGTTCTGGGACGCGGCAACCTTGCTGCCCAGTTCGCTCACCAGGGATAATCCACCGTCGTACAGATTCGATTACTTCCTGAACTCCGGCACCAACGTCATCCAGAATATTCTTCAGTCACCGGCAAACTCTATTATTTCCTTCCTGCCTCCGTCGAACTATCGCGATGCCTACGTGCAGCAATGGAACGCCGGCGTGCAATATGAGTTCAAGCCGCAACTCGTGCTGGAGACCGCATATGTCGGGTCGAAAGGCACACACCTGAAAGGCTTCCACGATGCCAACCAGTCGCAGCCGGGTGGGCTGCCGCCATATCCCCAGTTCGGCAGCCTGGCGATGATCGATACCAGCCGGGCGAGCAACTACAACTCGCTGCAAGCGCGCCTAGAGCAGCGGCCGTGGCGCGGACTTTCTTACTTGCTCTCCTACACCTGGTCCAAGTCCATTGACAATGGTTCGGAATTATTGGGTAGTGCTACCGAAGGACAATATGCGCAGAACGGTAATGACCTTCGCGGTGAACGCGGCCTTTCCGGCTTTGACACGCGGCACCGCGCGGTGTGGAGTGGTGTTTATGAAGTCCCTTCACTGAATAAAATCGGCTCGCGGACAGCGCGGGGCGTGCTGAGCTCATGGCAGCTGGGCACGATTTTGTCGCTCCAGAGCGGCCAGCCGTTTACCGTGTTCCGCTCTGGCTACCAGAGCTTCACCACACTGATCACGGGTAGCGACCGGCCCGACCTGATTGCTGACCCGTTCCTCGCGGGGCCGGTGGATGCTAACCCCGACCCGGCGTGCCAATCCACGATCTCTCAAGGTGGCCGGGCCGCCGACCATACGCGGACTGTGCAGACCTGGATCAACCCGTGCGCTTATTCCGATCCCAACCTGCTGGGTGAGGTCCGCTTCGGCACCTCGCCGCGCAATAGCGTGATTGGCCCGCGCCTCGTGGACATGGACCTGAGCATCAGTCGTAGCATAGCTCTGTTCCGTGAATCGCAGCGCCTCAGCTTTCGTGCGGACGCGTTCAACCTGTTCAACCATCCAATCTTCGATCCCCCAGAAAATGTTTTCGACTCGCAGAACTTCGGAAGCCTGCCATCTTCAAACCGGTTCGGTACGCGCCCACCGCGACAAATTCAATTGTCACTGCGCTATTCGTTCTAGCAATGGCGCAATACTCACGGGGACTGTCCGGCACACTAATGCTCTGCGACTGTCCTCTTTGGTTACCACGCTCATCGTCGCGACAGTCGCTTCAGCTCAGCATGGCGCCGCCGATGGTCCATTATTATCTCAGTCCCCTCGGTCGCACGCTCTTGGAACCGGTCACTGCGCTCGCAGCATGGGCATACAGGAACTATCCGCAAATTTGGCGAACGAAGAGATTCGCAAATCGCGAAAGAGATGGAACAACAGTCGAGAAGCTCATCGTTGCCGCCGCGATGCCGCCGTGTCTCCATGGATCTCATTGAACCACAACTTTACCGGTCATCTTCGGGTGCAGCGAGCAGTAGTAGGAATAAGTTCCCACCTTGGTAAACCGGTAGGAGAACTCTTCGTCAGTATCTCGCACTTTGGACTTGAAGACGCCATCGGTGCTGACCACGGTGTGCGGAATATCATCACGATTGGTCCAGGTAACTGTCGTATCCACGGGCACCGTCACCGTCTCAGGCCCAAAGCTGAAATTATCTATTTTCACTTTGGCATTTGCCGGCGAGGGCTGGTCAGTTGCTAAGACATCTCGTGATCCCGCGAAGAGCAATAGCATCGCGATCACGGGCATTGCTAAGGTTACGACCCAAAACTGTTTTCTTCTCATTGTCCTGTTTTCCTTTCCAGATTCGAGTTTCTTGGTTGACCTTTTCAGTTGAGCCAGATGTTTCACTAGCTATCCCAGGCTGGAGTCAACCACCGCCAGGGAGTGTTGCCGATGGATGTAATTGACCTCGACGATTCCCAGTACGCTCCTCAGTTGCTCTGCCGGAACTTTCATCGGCCCCGGAGACTCCGCCTTGCCTGGTTGCGGCTGCGGAAATGCTGTCGACATTGCAGTATGAAAGGTCACTTTCCCTTCGACCTTCTGCATAGTTTGGTGAATGTGTCCGTTTAGCACTGTGACGGAGCCAAACTTCTTCAGATACGACAGCGCCTGTGCGCTGTCCTGCGTGCCCCAACCCCAATCCGGATATACCGACCACAAGGGAATGTGCGCGAACACTACGATCGGGGTACTGTGCTTCAGGTGCTTAACGTCTTTTTTCAACCATTCAAGTTGTTCAGCACCGAGCGAGCCCAGTCCACCAGCCTTGAGGTCCATTACATTCACTAGTCCAATGAAGTGCACGCCGTTTTTATCAAAGCTGTACCATCCCGTTCCCTGGGTTCTCTTTCCATAACGCTCAAGATATGTTTTGCCATTGTCGTCAAGCACATCGTGTTCACCAGGAACAAAAAACACGTCCTTCGCGATTGCACTTTTCAGAATCTCGTCGACGTTGTCGAACTGTTCCGGTTTCGAGAGATGACTAATGTCGCCAGTGTGCAACAAGAACGCCGGTGGCCGTGGCAACCTGTTGATTTTTTCCACAGCTGCCTGCAAGGTCGCGACTACATCCGGATTGGCGGGCTTGTTGAATCCCATATGGCTGTCGCTTATCTGAACAAAGCTAAAGTCGCCTTTGGGAATAGACCCTTCCATGCCCCTGGTGAATGCACGAGAAGCGGGAACCCCACCGCTCATAGTCCACAGAAGTCCCGTACCCGCCCATGCCATACACCGCAAGAACCCGCGTCGGTCGATGCCATCATTATTTAAGTCCTGCAATTGTTGATCGATATAATGCTGCTTTGTGTCAGTCACTTGTCCTCCGTGGTTGTAACGTTCTGGAGTGATAACTGGGGTGCCTCTTTATTTATTCCAAGGCACAAATTAAAAAGGCCAACACAAAACTTCTGCGCTGGCCAACTACATCGAAAAGTGAGAGCGTTACACCTTTCTTCGAACGAACGATTTGTTTTGGCTCTGGATCCTAGACAGAGCATAAGTCCTAGCCAGGCCCATTGACGCCGCTCAAAAAACCTCCTATGTGCCCAGTCAGCGCCACAATCGCCACGGCCAGAATTTCAACCACCAGGCGGTAACTCGGCAGGATTTTTACTCTCTCTCGTGCGCGAAAATGCATCCACCAGACCAGCCAGATCATTACGGTTGAGGCGCCCGCCAGTAGCAAGTGCAGCAAGAGGAGGCCCTTGAGTTTTTGCCCCTCAAGCTGAAACTGCCACGCGAGAATTCCGGTAAGAAGTACCGGCGGTGTCGAAATCGCTGCCGCCAGCAAGTTGTAGTAGGCTGCATCCGACAGATCACGTCGCTTCGTCCATTGCGCGAGCAGGTCGATTGCCACCGCTGTGATGAACAAAGCGATCGGAAAATGAATCAGTACAACATGTTGCGCGTGCTTGGCCAAAAGCAAGCGCTTCAGATCGAAAAGATGTGTCATGGCGGTTCCGTTTTAGATTGTCCTTAGTTCCTATTCAAGCCTGTGGCGGGGATGCCGCCACCGTTGTGGTGGGGCGGGATTGTTCGGACTTCGAAGCACGCCGCCCTCCCATCGCGCCGTTGAAGGAGCTTGTTGCAGCGCTCGTAACGGATAACTGCCCGGATAGTGTTTTTATTCCGTCAGAATTTTTGTGCCTTGGGGAATAAAACGTGCGCGCGCTGGTTTAATCTTGTGTGGATGTCTGGAGGGGACCCTCAATCCGATTCCTTCGAAGGCCTGGCGATCCCGCTTTTCGATCAGCTGTACAACTTCGCTAGCTGGCTGACGCAAAATCGCGAAGAGGCCGAGGACCTGGTTCAGGAGACTTACGCTAAGGCGCTGAAAGGATTCCCGTCTTTTCAGTTGGGAACAAATTTTCGGGCATGGATGTACCGCATCTTGCGCAACACCTTCTTAACCTCGCGCACTGGACTCAGAGCTACCCTGACTGTTCCTCTTGATTCGGCGGAGGACGCACCTGAGCTGGCGGTTGAGAATGAGACCCCGGAGACCGCCCTTCTGCAACGCTGGGATACCCAACTACTACAGCGCGCCATCACCGACCTGCCTGTGCATTACCGGGAGACCCTCCTCCTTTGTGAAGTAGAGGAAATGTCATACCAGGATATTGCGGAGACTCTTTCCATCCCCATTGGGACGGTGATGTCGCGCCTCTCGCGAGCGAGAAGGGCTTTGCGCGATAACTTACGGCTACAGCTTCAAAAAGGATGAACTATGGTTTGCGAGTCTTGGAAGGTAAAACTCGACACCTACCTTGACGGTGAGCTTCCGGAGGAGGAGATGCGCAGCTTTGACGCTCATGCGCGCAGCTGCCCTGCCTGCTCGGCGGATGCCCTTGCACGGGTACAGATGAAGCGTGCGGTTCAAGTTGCCGGGAAGCGTTTTACTCCAAGTGCGGAGTTTCGCAAACGCATGCTGGAAAGCGTTGTATCCAAACCGAGGCGCAGTCCTGGCATGGGCTGGATATTAGCAATGGCGGCGGTAGTGATCGTCGTGTTTATGGCGCTAACCTCCATCTATCTGGGCGGCCGGGCAGGCAAAGACCGCACCTTCAGCGAAATCGCCGACCTGCACGTACAGATGCTGGCCAGTTCATCGCCAGTGGATGTGCTCTCGACAGATCGTCACACGGTGAAACCATGGTTCCAGGGAAGGATCCCCTTTGCCTTCGATTTGCCTGAGCTCCAAGACTCCGGGTTCTCACTACTCGGAGGCCGGATGACCTACCTTGACCAATCACCGGGCGCACATCTGGTGTATGACATTGGGAAGCACCACATCTCCGTATTTATCTTTCAGGAGAGGTCATTGCATTCCAGACTGGATGAAACCTCGCTGTCGCCGAATAGCCTGCCGTTCAATACTGAAACCTGGAATCAAGGTGGACTCCGCTACTTCGTGATCGGCGACGCGAGCACTGCGGACATTGACAGTCTTGCGAAATTATTAAGAAAAGGAAGGTCATAAGATCCCCGGCGCTAGGGACTGGCCACGAGAGCAATGAAAGAGGCAACAGTCCTGGGTTCATGAGCGGAACTGTTTCTCATCTGTGATTGAGGTCAGACATGCCTTTGCCGCCGAGCGAAGGGCTAGAGCAGCCGACAACACGCCCAAAGCTCGTACTCAGCGGCTGGCGATGAGAACGTTCCACGAGGTAGTCGGCTCAGGTCGCTCGATGCGCACGTCCGAGAAGCCTGCCTTCGTGAGCGCGGCGATAACGTCTTCGGGCGCTCGCGAGGTGAAGATGTCTTTCGGCATTCCCATGCGATCCATCTTCTCCTTCGGAAGGAAGCCAACAATCACGCGACCGCCCGGCGAAAGCACGCGATGGATTTCAGCGAAGCCGGCGTCGAGCGAACTCCAGAAATAGATCGTGTTTACGGTGCACACCTTCCCGAACGATGAGACCTCGAAAGGGAGTTCCTCCACGTTACCCTCGCGAAAAATCGCACGACCAGCCGACACGGCTTCAGAAAATCTTGCCTTCGCCCGCCTGACCATTTCTGTCGATCGATCGACACCGCCAACGAACGTGGCACCCGCGATCAGGGCCGATAGAGTGACACCGCCACCGAACCCAATCTCGAGGATACGATCCGAGGGCGTCAGATCCAGCTGTTGGACGGCGTAAGCGTTCAGCCTGGCGTTGTGCCTGTTCATGAGCCTTCCCATGATGCGACCGAGGAGCCCTGTCGGGCGCGCAAGCTGCCGAGCGATGAATCGAGGAGGCATACCAGTAGAACCTGTATTTTAGCTGGATTTAGAAGGCAAGGCGCACATCACCGCACACGATTAGCTTTTAAGTTTGCATATACGGGCATCCGTGTAAAGGGTGAGGCTGGCGGCGCAAGCCTCCTCAGTGCCCGTCAAATGGAATGCTCACCTCGGCGATCGTCCGCGACCTACCTGCGGTATATACCCATTTTTTCACCGCCACGGTGGCCGACTCACCGAGAATCGGATTGCCTCCCAGCAGCTCGACACTCTCCACGTTTCCTTTTGCCGCAATGGATAACCGTAAGCGTACCGTTCCGCCAATGTGAAGCCGTTTCAACGTCTCCGGATAATCGGGATCGACCCAAGTAATTAACTTTCGTTCAGTGCTGTTGCCGGAATCCCCAACGGCCAATCTCTTTACACCCTCAGCGCTGGCTTCGCTACCTACGTACCCGATCGCACCCCGCGTCCGGGCTACATAGGCCACAACTTCAGCATCCGATCCCAGTGACTTCGGCATGGACCCTTTGCCTGTGAACACCAGTGTGCGGTAGTACGTCCGCAGACTATCTTCGTTCTTTCCAAGGTACTCTTTCAGAAAAGCCACATGGGCTGACCCGCCCATTGTGAGTACCGGCTCAACATGCGTACCGTCAGCGAGCGAGGTTCCCTGCCCCAGAAATACGCGCTTCAGCTCAGCCGCGGAGATCGTATCTGCTTTCACACTCGAATTGGCAATCACCTGGACATCACTCGCTCGGGAATTCACCAAGGCGAAGATCATCAATCCAGCAACGACCAAGGGCGCTTTCAGACATTTCATTACGTTTCCTTCGCGTCTGCCGCAGCTAGAAATTAAAGCCGGTCTTAACCACCAAGGCGTTGGTGTTAGGGTTGAAGCCTTGGGAATTCACTTGAGGGTAAAATCCGTCCGGATATGTGCTATTTGCATAACCATTCATGAAGTGACCCTCCACTTTCACCTGCCAAAATCGAGTCAAATCGATCCGCGCCGTGATTACTCTGTCATAAATGTGATTTGCGGGAAGGCTGGTGTCAGTCTGGTCAGGCGCCGTCGCAGGTAGAAAGTTACTGGATATCGTGTAGCGGGAGTAGTAGGATCCCAGCTCCAGCCAGGGCATAAAGCGGTAAGCTCCGGCGACGTACCAGCCGCGTACGTCGGTCACGACATCGGTAGTACCGTTGAAGATGATTTGGTCGCGCAGGTAACGGCGATACTCCGAGTCGATTCGCAGCTTGCCGACTGTGTACTGCCCGTAAAACTGGTTGGTCCAGTCAGATCTCGAAGACTCAAAGTATGGTGCAAAACCCGCCACGGGATTAAGAAGGTTTATTGCCGAGCCCTTGCCAGTAATGTCCTGATTCATCCGCGATACTCCAATCAACAGACCCTTCACCGGAGTGTTCCACCGGAAATCACCGCCGTACTGAAGTCCCCCATAGGTCTTAAATTGAATCCCATACTGTGACAAAAGATAGGGGTAGCCGCTATGGTGGCTGTCACTTCGGTGTCCGGCGTAGGCTGTATAGGAAAGATCGCCAAGACCATGCTTGAGTGGCAAATTGCCGTAGACATCGCCGCCGAAATGAGCAATCGTCGCGTCGCGAAGGTCCGTCGGATAAACACTTTGGGGAAGCAGGGCAAAAGTGTGGAGAAAATCCAGGTCTTGCGTGTCGGTATACAGGCCGAGAGTAGTTTTGACTTTTCCAACACGAACCCCGAACCAGCTACTAAAGCGGTAATCAACGACTGCCCAATCCAACGAGGGATCGTATCGCCCCAGTTGGCCAAGGTTGCGGTCGTAGAACTGCGCTCCGATTCTAAGTTTATCGTTTACCGCGATGGATGCATTCAGCCCAAAGTCGGTGAAGGCACCGCTGCCTTGACTGGTGTTCATCGTCAACCAATTGTTGGTATTCGTGTAGACGAATCCTTGGGATGCAAATCCGTGCACTTGCACGCTGCGGTCAAAGAGTTTGAACTCTTGCGCCTGTAATGTGAATTGGCCCGCACAGAACAATGCAAATGCCAGTTTGACGATACGGCGATGCATACCGAAGCACTGGCCAAACAGAATGTCAGCCGCTTTTAGCGCGAAACGCCAAACTTTCCGTTCGTCATCGGTCTTGCCTTTGTCAATTGAGACGACCTCGTCCCCCTGTAGGTTATCTTTCGTTAACTCGCGAATGATGAAGTCGCCTCGAGTCGTGCGAGGCTCTTCTTTACTTCGCATTGGAACGCAGTCATGCATTGGGGTAAGTTCTGTAGCCATACAGACCCGATTGATAGTTTGTGAAGCTATGAAACTAATTGCTGTCTTGGCCAGGAGCGTCGAAGTTGCGCCCACAGCGAAATTGAACCAGCCCGAAACAAAAACACTCTGATACGATCTTCGGCCTGAGAGCCCCAACGACGCCAGGACGCGGGCGCTAACCATAGCCACCAATTGGCACGCGCCTTTACTGTTAGTTCGCAGGCTAGCCCACCACCATCATCAAGACTGTTCGGGATTGCTCAACCTTGCGCACCAAGGGCCAACACCCTGGGGTGCGGAAAGCAAAGCTCGTGACCGCGAAGCGTCATCGAGAAATGTAAGATTTTGATGCCAACTTAAGAATCAGGACAAACGAACTCGGCGATGGGCGCGGAGAGATTTATTTTGAGGCTCTTCGAGCATCGTTGACTTCGGCGCATACCTTCTGTGTATTGGCGGCGTCCTTGGGCCTGCGCTCGATTTGGATACGAAACAAACGCGGCAAGGTTGGATGGTTACTCCCTCCGTCAACTAAAGTGTTCGCCCGAAGATCGGTGCGTTCCTGGAAAAGAAATCTTTCCCAGGTCATAGCGGGCTGACAACCGGAGCGGAGCTAGTGAGATTGACTGATCTTCAAAAGGTGATCAGCAGCTTAAGGCCGAGTGTTTTTAGTACCGAATGGACCTTGGAGGGGGATTCTAGCTCACAAAGTCTTTCGGCATGTGTGGAGGTTTTTGGGGTTGTGATATGCGCGCCAGTAGAGCAGCTTGCGTTACAGAATTAACCTCCCTCAGGCTCTTAGAATAAAGTAGCCTCTGCTTTCCGTCCTAACATATCTACCAACCGAAGCAAATTAGAATCCCTTTCGAGAAGCTTGTCGGACTTCGAGAGATAGGCTGCGGCCCCAGCTTGCAAAAGCTTCGCTTCATTTTTCTGAGAGAGGCTCGTCAATACCACTACAGGAATATGCTTCGTCTGAGAATTCTGTTTCAAGGCTTCAAGAACTTCCAGGCCTGAGAGCTTCGGAAGGATCATATCCAACAATATGAGTTTAGGGACGTTTCCCATTGCAATCTGGACGGCTTGCTGTCCATCCCCAACCGTGGCAACCTGGTGTCCAGCCCTTACGAGCAACCGCTCGATCGCAACACGCATGATCCCACTGCCTTCAGCAAGCAGTATTCTCATGCCCAGGTGGTACAGCCTTGGTGGCACTGCGCGTGAGCACCGAAGTATCGTAGTCCGACAAAGGCGGGCGATGTTTTCGGATCTTTCTCCATTATCTTTGAAAGATCATTACCTGGGCGGCACGGGTTACGTGGCTTCGGCCGGTACAGGGCCCGACGCCCACTCGCGCCTCAACGGCCTCCCCGTCCAGGGGTTTGTTGGATTGAGTGAAATGCAGCCCCGTCTGGCCGAGAAATACTTCTGAGCCTAAGCAGGTGTGTGCAAAACAGAACAGAAGATTAAGCAACTCTTTAGTAACACGTAATCTGCCCGCAGCTACCGTATCGTCTAAGTCAGGGCGAAGCGTTTTGTACTGAAACGCTCAGATTAAGAGTCGATTGATTCTGAGAGGTGAACCACAGTGAAGTTCGAGCGCTTGACAGAACGTCGGGCAAAGCGTTGTACAGACTGCCTGCGTTGGCCACTAACGGACCAAGACCTTTACGCGCCGCACAGCGGACGTAATCTTTGCTGCTGGTGACGCGCGTCCGTAATAAGGAGGCACGATGAAAAAAGCTCTGGCCGTCGCTATTGCCGTGCTCTGCTATTACCTTCCGATAGCGTCGGTCGCCCAGAATTCGACCGCCGATCCTGATGAGGTGAGAATTCTCTCTCTCGAAGCCGCGTGGAATCGCGCTGAACAGCAGAAAGACACACGAGCACTCAATTTATTGCTGTCGGATTCATTGTCGTATATCGACTACGATGGCACGATGATGGACAAAGCAGGTTTTTTGGAAAGCGCGAGAAAAAGTTCGTTGCATCCCGTACAAATTACGAATCAATCCATAAGGGCGCGTATCTACGGACAGAGCGCCGTCGTCACTGGACTCTATCTTGAGACGGGAACTGACAAAACAAAGCCATATGAACGTCGGGGGCGCTTTACGGACACATGGATCAGGGTGGGAACAACCTGGCAGTGCGTAGCCAGCCAGTCAACACTGATCATCCGTTGATACAGACTGTCTCGATATTTTCATCGGGAAAAGAAGGTCCCCTGCTGATCCATTCTGTGGCACTTTATTGATTTCCAAAAGCTTTTGTCTATTCGTCCAACTAAGAGACCACGTTGGATCCGATCACCGACATCTTTAGAACAATGGACGTAACCGCTTTCGGTCTGCACTGGCTCGAAGCCACGGCCCCCTGGGGCGTAAAACAGGAAAATCAGAGCGAAGAAAAAGTCACGTCTTCCGACAAAAAGATTTCGCCCACAGATTTGGCGCACTTCGCCATGCTTTCGCGCGGCAACTGCTGGCTGAGTGTGGAAGGGGTTGCGGAGCCGATTCCTCTCACCGGTGGTGATTGCTTTTTACTGGCTAAGGGGGCTTCGATCGCCCTGATCCGAACCCATCCCGTCTCGACTTTCTTCTATGTTTTCAAGGGTTTATGTGTCATGACGAAACCGTCACCCCATGTACGTCATGACGACATGTTCCTTCAGGAACACTTGGCACATCGCGCGAACCCACTACGAATAGATCCCGGGCGCCTCGTGTCCGAGCTTCTGCACGTACTCAACATACGACCCGGGATAAACCGTGGGATGGCGGTCGGTGCCGCTCTCGCCGCCCAACTCCAGCACGCGTGAGCCTAGACCGCGAAGGAACATGCGGTCATGCGAGACGAAGATCATGGTGCCTTCAAAATCTTTCAGGGCGTCCACCAGCATTTCCTTGGTCGCAAGATCCAGGTGATTGGTAGGCTCGTCGAGCACCAGGAAATTGGGTGGGTTGTAGAGCATGCGCGCCATTGCCAGCCGCGATTTTTCTCCGCCGGAGAGGGTGCGGATCTTCTTGTCCACGTCGTCGCCGGAGAACTGGAATGCTCCCGCCAGGTTTCGCAGCGAGCCGATGCTGTCCTGGGGGAAATCCTGTTGCAACTGTTCGGCAACGGTGAGATCGGAATTGAGTACGTCGAGCGATTGTTGCGCGAAGTAGCCCATATACAGGCTGGCGCCGAGCCGCACGCTTCCGGCATCTGGAGCACTAGCTCCGGCTATCATCTTGAGGAGCGTGGTCTTGCCCGCGCCGTTTCTTCCCATGACGGCCCAGCGTTCTCCGCGGCGGATGGTTAGATTGAATCCTTCGTAGATCACACGCGGGCCGTAACTCTTGTGCAGATCTTCAAGAACGGCCACCTGTTCGCCGGATCGCGGAGGAACGCGAAAGTCAAACTTCACAACTTCGCGTTTCTTTGGTAGCTCGATCTTCTCGATCTTGTCGAGCGCCTTGATCCGGCTCTGCACCTGGGCTGCTTTGGCGGCGTGCGTTCTGAAACGATCGATGAAGCGCTGCTCCTTGGCGAGCATGGACTGCTGCCGGGCAAATGCTGCCTGCTGATTGCTCTCGCGCACCGCCCGTTCGCGCTCGTAGAAGTCGTAGTCACCCGAGTAGTTGATAATTTCTCCGCCATCAATTTCTGCGATCTTTGAGACCAGGCGGTTCATGAACTCGCGGTCGTGCGAGGTCATCAGCAGCGCGCCGGGAAATGACTTGAGGAACTGTTCGAGCCAGATGATGGATTCGATATCGAGATGGTTGGTGGGTTCGTCCATCAGCAATACGTCCGGCATTCCCAGCAGGACGCGCGCCAGCGCAACCCGCATCTTCCATCCGCCGGAGAGCGCGCCCACGTCGCCGTCAATCTGATCGTCTTTGAATCCCAAACCGTGGAGCACTTCACGGGCTTGCGATTCGAGCGCGTAGCCGCCTAAATGCTCGTACTCCTCCTGCACGTGACCGAAGCGTTCAAGGATGCGGTCCATCTGATCAGCCTTTTCAGGGTCGGACATTTCCTGCTGCAAGGCTTCGAGTTCGTGGTGCAGATCGCCGACGCGTCCGCTCCCTGCGATCGCTTCATCGAGAACCGAACGGCCCTGCATCTCCTCGACGTCCTGGCGAAAGTAGCCGATGGTCAACTTCTTCGGGACAGAGACCGCGCCCTCGTCGGGAGTTTCCTCGCCGACTACCATACGAAATAGCGTTGTCTTGCCCGACCCGTTGGGACCGACCAGCCCAACTTTTTCGCCGGGATTCAACTGAAACGAAGCATCCACGAAGAGCAACTGCTTGCCATACTGCTTATTGATGTTTGAGAAAGAGATCATTTGAAGGAGCGGCTCGCGGCACGGTGCCTCTTCCAGTGTAGCGTGACCAGAAAATTGCCAGCCCCCTGAGTAGTGGAATTTTTTGGACTAGAATCCAGGAAGACCGGAAATCGAATTCAAAGCAAGTCGGGAGCACCAAACGTGAAAAAATTCTTACTGTTCTTGCTGTTGTTGGCGCCTGGGCTCCGAGCGCAAGAGCGGCGGACAGACCCCACATGGCTGCATCGCTACGTTCCAAACCTCGCCGAGGGCAAAGCGGATCTCGCCTCTCCAAGTTGCCACTATCGAGCTATTTTCGGCGAGGGAGACGCAGAGAACCGATCTCTCCAGGCCGTCACTCGTTTCGGCGAAGTCACTTTGGATCGGAATGGCAGTTGCCGATCCGTCCTCTACGAGCGTCAGGAGGAAATTTATTTCGTCGTGGAAGGAACGGGCGTGCTGCACTACCAGGATCAGGCTCAGGCATTGCACAGGCATGACTTCACCTACTTACCTCCAGGCTCGAAACATTCGCTTTCCAGCGATTCTGACCAGCCCTTGCGTGTGCTGGTGATGGGATTCAAAATTCCGGCGTCCATTTCCATTGCAGCGCCGATGGCCCACGCGAAAGTCGCAAACCTCGCAGAGTCGAAGGAAGAGACGGTCAGCGGCCACCCGCAATCAGTTCTGTACAAACTTCTGATCGGCTTGCACACCGGGAAGCGAGACTTGATCGACGAGGCCTATGTGATGGACAGCTTTTTCTGGATGGATTTTGCGCCCGGAGGCACCAACTGGCCCCACCACCACGCGGCCGCGGAAGAAATCTATCTGGTAATGGATGGCCAGGGCGAAATCGTGGCCGGCGCTGGAACAGATGGTGTCGAAGGCCGCCATGCCGCCAAAGCAGGCGACGCTTATTACTTTCGTCCCAACTGCACCGTGGGCTTTTACAACCAGAACAAACCGGATGCCAAGGCCTATATCCTGGCCGTCCGCACGCGTGTGCCGCTGCATGAGGATGACGAGTAGGTTCTTAACGATGCAGACGAAAATATACTGGTCGTCCTTTCTAATCTTCTTGCTTTCATTGGCTAGTCAGCCAAGTTACGCGCAGAATCGCGTGCATCAGCTTGCTCGCGATGTTTACTACTGGTCTGGTGACCTCAGCAAGCACGAACAGACCAATGTGGGCTTCGTTGTATTTCGCGACTACGTATTGGTTATCGACGCGAATTTTCCGTGGGCGGCTGAAAAAATCATTGCGGACATAAAAACTATCACTCCCAAACCGATCCGTTTTGTCTTCAACACTCACTATCATGCAGATCACACCTTGGGAAACAGTTTGTTCATCGCTAACGGTGCCGCTATTGTAAGTACGGACGAACTTGCGTTAGAGCTGGGCACCAAGGGAATGGAAGATGTTAAGGATCAAACCAAGATCACATTGGAACACCTGGATTTGCCGTCCATTCGGTTTCACGATCGCCTCGTATTTGACGACGGTCAACATCGGGTCGAGCTAATTAAATATGGGCAGGCCCACACCAAAGGCGATGGGGTGGCCTATCTGCCGGCAGAAGGCATCGTTTTTGTTGGAGATTTGGCGGTCAATTGGACCCACGGCAACAATCTCTCCGACCAGGATGTCAGCTACATCGGTTGGATACGCGCGCTCGATAACATTGCCCAGCTACCCATCAAGACCGTGGTTCCGGCACACGGAGATCTCGGTGATGTTGATCTGCTGCATCGCCAGCGGGACTTTATTGCCGACATGTGGAAACAGGTCAAGCAAGGTCTCAAAGCCGGAAAATCTTGCGCCGAATTGAAGAAGACAGTGCGATTGACCCAGCACGGGATCTTTGCAGCCGATCCGCAGGAAACGGAAGACACGATCGAGTCCATGTGCGAGCGCGCAAAAACTCAACCGGATTGGGATGCTGGGGATGGGAAGGCTGAATAAGTCCGAATATGAACAGGCGACGGATCTGGCGAGCTAATCGCAGTATTTAGGGACCGAGAATGACCGTTTGATCTATGGCGTCGTATCGTGCCTTCACTACCGCTAGCGGCGGAGTGCGCTTGTTCGCCCATGCGCGAATACCCTGCTCATCTTGTTCTGAGATGTTTCTCCCAAGAATCAGTCGCTTTAACCATCGCGGATCAAATTTGACCTTTGAGCCTTGGCCGCGCGGTAAGACCAATCGAACTTCTTCCTCATTACTCCAATCAGGCCGCTTGCAGAAGAACCAGAACCCGTTCGTGTGCTCGGGATTGTTGACATCCATTCGAAGGGAATCCTCGTACATCACGTCTCTCGCTTTCTCGAACAGTGGTCCCTCATTTGCAAACTCTAGACAGTAACCGGAATGCTCGCCTGCATCTTTGGCCCAGAGACTGAGGTTGTCATAACGCTTCGACATCGAATATACGCGGTACCCGTCCAACTCTGAATGGAGGCCTTCGGTGAGCATTCGGAGGAGCGTCTTAGTTCCGTGTAGCTTCACGTTGTAAACAATGATTGCACGTTCTCGCGCCAGTTCTGCTGGTGACAAGTCAGGGCTGCGCTGAACGAGCTTTGTATAGATGAAGGAGCTCATCTGTTCCTCCGACAACGAAGCGAGTCGAGGCCTTCCATCCGCCGGATCATTCAGTTGCGGGAGGCTGGGTAAGTAGAGTTCGTGTTCTTGAACGATGACGCGGAGCCTTTCCATGTGTTCTGGAGTCGGCAAGCTTGAATACTTATAGAAGAATGGGGCAGTAGCCGTCGGCGGAAGTGGTATCGCTGCTGAGTCTTGCATCGGTATTCCTTAAGATCGATTCATTAGGGGAGTTGGTCAGGAGTGGGCCGCGCTGTGGCTTCGGAAAAAGCTATTGCTTGCTGAGTCCACACTCGTACCTCTCTCTGCTAGGCGCGACTTGGCAGGTTGGCCCACCCCTGCGAGGAGAGTACGTTTATCGCTATGCCGATCTGCCGGGGCGTAAACTGGCGCTTGCGCTCGTTCCAAGCGTAGGTGCGCTCGACCGTTTTTTCAAGTGTTGTCACCGATTCATGCTTCATGACCCAATGCACTGTGGACAGCAGTTCCAGCCCAAAAGGAGACTCGAATCCCCTCACCAGAGTCGCGACCTTGTCGAAACGTGCCCGGGAATCAGCGTGTTTCGACAGAAAAGTTGCGGCATCCTCAACGGCTCCCGGTACCAGACTTAGCTGCTTGTTGGGCGAGTCACCTCCATCGGCGTAACCTGCAATCAGATGTCCCTCAATAGCATGTAGCACATGGCGTAGATTTTCAGCATAAGGACCATACGGTGCTTGCGTAAACCGAAGCCGCAGTGGCTCTCCAGCTTCCTGCATGAAATACATGAGCTTATGCACTTCCAGCAGCGTGACATAAGGATCGAGCAGGCCGGCCAAATAGCGCTGAACTAGCTCCACGAGCGCAGCTCGGCCAGCTGTCATTTTTGGAACTGTGCGACTGTGGGCCATTACTTCGGATTCTGGGGCGCCTTTGGGTTCGTAGATCGTCACGTGAACGTTGGCAAGCGCTTTTAGAGCCTTCTCAATACGTGGTTTGACTGCGGTCCAGTCGAGCCCGCCCAATCCGCTGCCCAACGGTGGAATGGCAATGGATCGAATGCCACGCGTACGAATCTCCTCCACCAATCCCTTCAGGCCGGTTTCGATGTCCTCGATCCGGCTCTTGCCGCGCCAATGACGTTTGGTCGGGAAGTTAATGATGTAGCGTGGCGGGGAGAGCCTTCCCGTTTCAAACACAAGCATCCGACCCGGCTTGACTTCACCGAGCTTGCAGGCTGCCGCATAAGACTTGAAGTTATCGGGGTAGGCATCCTTGAACTGCAAAGCTATGCCACGACCCATGATGCCGACGCAATTCACCGTGTTGACGAGCGCCTCCGATTCGTCCTTCAGAATGTCGCCGCTGCGGAATTCGATCATGGCATCCTCGAAACTATTTTAGTAGTACCAGTCAATACAAATCTCAACATTTGGTTGATGGCCACCGACTGGTAACGTATTGACTACCTGCTGATATTGGGCGAGCGAATGAACTCCAATACGCTCGACGAGTTGAAAAGGGAAACTGTGCTCAACCAGAAACTCGGCCTGCTTGCGTTCCTTACAGTTCGGCCACTTTCGTGCCTGGACGGCCTCCCAATCAATTTCATCGAGTTGCGCCAAGTCAGAGCGATCTTCAAAGTAGTACGAACCTGCATTTGACAGGGTAAATGCCCAGCGACGTTCCTGTTGGTTCGCCCATTCAACCACTGCATGTAGATCGGCTTCAAGATGAATGATCGGATCTTGTCCGCCCCGGTAGACGAGGTCGGGATGGTTACCCTGATACATCAAATACAGCATGACCGAGCGTGGACAAAAGTAAAACGGCACGCAATCGCCAACGTGCAGCTCCGGATGACTGCTCAAAGTAAGCTCAGTCAGGCGCCGTTGTTTGATGTTGTTCATACCAATGGTCGTGCCTGGCGGTGCCCTGTGCACTACTTCTGCGTCGCACCAAAGGCAGCCATCGGACACGATTGATGGTAGGCGATCAACGTGGACGATATGGTAAATCTTCGGATTCCTAGGCGCTGGCATGCTTACAGACTCCTCCCCACATTCGCAGTTCCCATTTTGTTCAAGAATGGAAACAGCAGGTAGCCCACCCTTCTTCCCACGTCAATAATAACTGGAGGGAATTGGCCCACTCTTGTTTTTTCGTTTCCTCATGCTTCGATCAACCGAGGCTGCCCCATCCTTCGCGGTTTTCAAAGGAAAGGGTGGGGCAGCCATTCTTGGAGCGAGGACAAGAAATCAAAAACGCTCTAGCAATTCACTACTGGACAAACTCCACATACCCATGCCGTTGCAAAAATTTAAAATAACCCACCCAGTCAAAATCTTTTTGCGGGCCCAGTTCCATTTCCGTGTTTTGGATGACCTCGGCTAGATTGCGTTTGCCGTCGCACCAGTAAAGTGCTGCCATGGTTGGCGACCAGAAGCCGCTGTCAGGAAATCCTTCCCGCTGACTCTCCGGAATCTCATCCAGTGGGAGAGCGCCCATTCGCTTGCGGCGAACGATGATCTTTTTGGCTTCGGGACCGAAGTTGGGAGGCATCGGCTGGATCGTTCCCAAATGCAGTTGCGTTGCACGCTCCTTGATGGCGCCTTCGATCCGCGCTTTCTGTGCGGCGGCAAAGGAGGCTAGCGCAGTCAGCTCCTGCTGGAGATCGGCGGCTTGTTTCACCGCCTTGATTTCGCGCGCCAGGTTGTAATCGACGCGGGCCTTCTCCCAATAGAGAAGATGGCCCAGGCTGTCGGCGTCTGCTGCTGCTGCCACCAGGTCCAGGCTGTTTGCCGTCCCCGCATTGATCTGATCGTATCCGCGCTCCACAGCTAACTCAGCCATCCAGTGCATCTGCTCCGGTCCCGCCGACGCCAGAAAGTACGCGTAAGCCGCATTCATGACGGCGAGGTCGCGCAGTGATTTTGGATCGACCTGGGCGGGAGTATCGAAGCTGGTGTGGTGGGCGGGGATTCCGTGGCCGCTGTTCACCGAAGTCGTGGGAATACCGATCATCGACTCTCCGAGGTCATCGTCGGTTCCGCCGTAGTACGCGCCCCGGTTGTACTCGCTCCATAAATGGGGGCGGCGCACCATGGGGAAATATTCCGCGGCAAGGCGCACAGTAAATGCATCCACAAACGAACTGGCCGATTGCGGATTCATGGACCAGATGAACTGCGTTCCTGCCAGGTACTGCCATCCGGCCGGAGTGTCGATGCACATGGCGGCAATGGTCCGCTTGGTTCGATCCTTGTGGGCATCGAGATACGCGAGCGTGCCATAGCGCTCGCCCATGGCCAGCATGCGGATGGTCCGCTTTGGCCTGGGTAATTTTCCTTCCTTAATTAACCGGTTGAGAGTGGCAGTGGCTTCAAGAATGGATGCGACGCCGCTGGAGTTATCGTTGGCGCCCTCTTCGTATAAATGTCCGAGTGAGAGGACTTCCTCGGCGCCTGCCCCCTCGCTACCAAGAATGACGCCACTCACATAAGGATACGTTCCGCTGTAGTAACGGGTGTCAACCTTGGCACGCAGCTTCACTGGCCCCTTTTTGAGCAACTCATAAAGGTATTGCTGCTGCCGCGGCGTAATGGAGAAACACACCGTGGGCGTGTCGTTTTTATTGAAGGCCCAGCCGTTATCGCCGAAATCGTTCTCCCAGTCACGCTCGTCCAACAGCATCGGGTTCACTCTGCTCTCGCGAACCATGCCCAGCGCGCCGGCCTGCTTCAAATCGGTCTTGGACATGCGGCCACCAATCACCCACTTGCCCTTCAGGTCCGCATTGCGAATGTCCTTTATGTCCTTAGGCCGCAGCACCAGCTCACCCTCAACGCCTCCCGGTGGAGTGGGACCGCTCCACTGGCACAGCGAGGTGGGAATTTTCTGATAGTCGGCAAGAACGCGCATGTCCTCTGGGACTTGAGGCGAGACGATTTCCAGCGTGGCAGAATGGGCGTCCCACGCTATCGGCTGCGTCCAGAAGCCGTTCTGCGTCACTCCGTCGGCCGGCCCCTGGCCTATCTGGACGTCGTCCAGTCCTGCTTGCCGCATCATCTCTGCGACATTCTTCGCGGTCTGCTGAAATCTGGCAAAGTCAAAATAACGGTCGGTTGCCCACATTGCCTCCATGTTCCTAAAGGCCTCCGTCGAGTTGACGTTTGCCAGCAGCAGCTTCAGCAGGTCAGTGACAGGACTCGGGCCCGCGGGCCCGGGGTCGCGTCCCGAGATCGCGTGTTCGGCGGTGGCAAGGGCGGCTGGCGTTGACGCCGGAAAAGAAGTAGGAGGCGCCTCGGCGGCTGGCCCGCTGGTGCCGGTCTGCCCCCAAACCAGAGTGACGCTGATCAGCAGGAATAAAGCGAGTCGTTTTTCAGGCCGAATTTTCATGAACCGCATTATCGGGATCATCCCTCTTCAATGCAACGTCATCTTTAAATTACATATTCAAAATCAGGATCGATGCTAAGGGGGGTGTCATTGGGGAGAGATAAGACGGGGATGAACTAATCCCACCGAAGGTTTCGAAATTCTTGGACACATGATTGCCCTTGCGCTCAAGGAAAACTCCAGGGCGAATTTATTTGTCCTCGAATTTTCGATTGAATCCCGCCGTGAACCTACTGATGCAATGAGAATCCAGACGGCAAAGCTGCCTCAAGATTGATTGGTTCGCCGGTGATGGGGTGGTGAAAATTTAGAAATCGGGCGTGCAGGAAATATCCTCCATCGCCCGGGAGGCCGGGGAGATTTTCAAGCGGCTGACCGGATAATCCGTACAAAGGATCGCCTAGCAGGGGATGGCCGATGGATGCCAGATGGATTCTGATTTGATGAGGGCGGCCCGAACTTAGGCTTACCTCAAAGGTTGTGGTGCTTGTGGTGCGTGAGACCACCTTCGCCAATGACTTTGACGGTTTGCCACTCGGGCTGGCGGCCCACACCGATCCGATGCGCGGGTGCGGTACCAGTCCGATGGGTGTGAGGATTTCGCAGACGTCGTGCTGCGCAACGTTTTGCGCCAGCGCCCAATAGATTTTTTGAATTCTGGGTGTGTTCCAGTCCGCGCCTAATTTAGCGGCCGCCTGCGCTGTTTTGGCGAAGAGAACGATGCCGGAAGTGGTTCGTCCTAACCGGTGGACGGGGTTTGCACTGAGGGTCTGCTTTTGCACCAGGCGCAGCAGGGTGTTTTCCATGAAGCCGCCGCCGGGCAGGGTTGGCAGCCCGCCAGGTTTGTTGACGGCCAACAGATAGGGGTCATCAAACAGTACTTCGAAGTGCTGAGGAGAGTACGGCTCATTCCAGGGCGGACGGTTCCAGACAAGGGTTTGGCCTGCAATGAGCGATTCGCTTCCGGTCGCGGTGACGCCGTTGACGGTGACTTCGCAGTTGTTCAAGTTTTGTTGCCAGGCTTGTGGGGTTGAGTGTGGGTAAAGGCTTGCAAGATGTGAAAGCAGGGTTCGTCCGTGATATTTGCTGGTGATGATCGCGGTATAGGCGTGGCCCCGGTTGAGCATTTGGTTTGAGTGTAAGCTATGGCGTCTGCGGCAGGAGTTGCATTATTGGAGGTTTGTCCGTCACTCGGGTATAACGGTGACGAGGCAGGAACCCAGAAGTCTGCTGGATGCTGCGGCCTATCGATGCTTCTGCCAATCGAGGAGACTCCATATCGCATGAGCACAGCCACGCCCACACGTCTGAACATCATTGCCGTGGTTGGTCTTGCGGTCGGCGGAGTGTTTGGCTTACTGGGGAGCGTCGTCGCACAATCAAATCTCAGGGCAGCTTTCTGGGGAATTGACTCTGTCGCACTGATCGTGGCTACGGCACTACTCACATTGAAATACTTCCGGGCGGGAGATGACACTGTTTCCGCCGGGTTCTTAGTATTCGCTATCGGAGAGGCCGTCATGCTATCGGGGACTGCCGCGACGCTCGAAGGAAGTGTGCCTGCGTTTGCCGCAGGCACAGCCTTATGGTCTGCCGCCCTGTTGCTCACATCTATTTCCAAGCAATTCGCCATTGGGATTCGTCTGGTAGGCGTCATTGGTTCGATTCTCTTTGCGATTACTGCAGCAAGAATATTTTGGGGTGAACAGGTGTTGCCAACTTCCCGGCCCCTCCCTTTTTTCGCCTACCCTTTCCTCGTGCTTACGTTCGCCGGGTGGATCTGGACACTGTTGAAGAGGGCTTGAAGTTCCCTTACCCCGCGTGCGTAGGCCGTGGATCCGCGCTGGAAGGATTGCAAGATGCGAAAAGGTTTCACCAGACAACCACAACCCGACGCCCCTGCGACCCCGCTCAAGAACTACATCACGCCGAGCGGGTTGCAGCGTCTCCAAGATGAGCGCCACTTTCTGCTCACCAAGGAACGCCCGGCGGTGACGGAGGTGGTGACGTGGGCCGCCGGCAACGGCGATCGCAGCGAGAACGCCGATTATCAGTACGGCAAGCGGCGGCTGCGGCAGATCGATGGGCGCATTCGCTTTCTCACCAAGCGAATCGAAGCTGCGGAAGTGGTGGATCCGGAAGCTCCGCGATCGGGTCAGGCTGCGACGCGGGCATTCTTCGGAGCGACCGTACGCTTTGCCAATGCTGCAGGAGTGGAGCGAGTGGTGAGCATTGTGGGCGCCGACGAGGTTGATCTCAACCGCAACCACATCAGTTACGTGTCGCCTCTGGGACGCACGTTGATGAAATCGGCAGCGGGCGACGACGTAGTTCTCCGGGCGCCGGGTGGTACAGAAGATCTGACTGTGTTGGATATTTGTTACCAGCGCATTGCGGTGGAACCATTCCGTGAGCCACCTGGATCCGAGGCGTCATCAAAGGGACCCCCTCGCCGACGCTAAATTCACCTGACGAAAAGGGACGAAACGGCGCAGGTGAGTCCGGGCTGTCACCACGTCAGTGCCTACTTCCCAGGACCGGCCGCTTCTGGAGCGAGTGTTGCTTCGGTGCTGGTCGAGAGCGTTCCTGCAGGTGCGTCGGACTTCGCAATAGGACTTCCGTATCCGAAGTACGGTTATCAGGAACATCGGTCAGCACTCTGATCCTTCGAACCAATAGTCCAGCCATCCGTGAGATCCTTTTCCAAAGTCGCCTTCAAAGCCGCCGTCGCCTCGCAACCCAGACAAATCACCGGTTCCTGATCCGGGAACAACAAACCACGTCGCCTTGATCTTGCCGCTCTCGACGATTTTTGATCCCTGGAGCACCAAGGTTCCCTGGCGTCCACCCAGTTTTCCGCGAAATCGTTGCACGCTGACAGAGGCTGGCATATTTATCGTCCCTTAAAACCTGCAAAGCTCGCACCAGTGATTCGCCATCGATTTCTCTGCTGAATTTTTCGTTTAAGTGGATCTCCATAAGGGTGGGGCCCTCGCTTTCGTCGTAAGGCTTTGCTTGAGAATTCTGCACTGTAATTTTTGCTTCAGCTCGCTTGCGGGTGTGGGACTTTTCTGTTGCCAAGTTATCTCCTTTGGTTACGACCTCCCCGCCAGTAACAGAATGCTGAGAGATAGAATGAACAGAATCCTTATAGATCGAGTGCGGTAATCGGACCTGGCCGCGGCAGTGATAACGCTTCGGCTTCGGCCGCCGTTGACTCCGCCGAGGAAAGTCGGCCCAGAGGTCAATCGAGACGTTAGCCGCCGACCGGCGCCACACTCCAACGATTTCCCCATTCACCAGTACGGTTCCGGGCCATACGGGAGTCGTCCATAGCTCGGCTCGCGGCATGGAGTTGCTTCGATCGCAGAATCCAGCATAGGTCGAACATCATTTGTCCATCTGCGGCTGTCATTTTTGCTTGGATAGCTCACTGTCCTCGAAAGGGTAACATCGACGCTGTGCGCGTCACGATTTGGCTTGCTCCGCGGACCACACGAAAACGTCGTTGCGTGTTGGTAGAAATGACAGCACCGGACTGGACGCTCTTCCGCCCCAGCAACCCTGCGCTGCGCTCGGCGGAGTAAGACAGTTGATATAGTTTTGACGACATGCCGGGTAATGCCGGTCACTCAACGGAGTTGAATTCTTTTATGCGCAAGATCAATTCGATATTAGCCGCTTCCATCCTTTTATTCGCGTCCTCCGCTTGGCCGCAGGCCACCAAGACGCCGGTTAGTTCGCGGAGACCGAGTGTCGCCACTGGCAGCCATGGTGTGGTTGTTTCCGGTAAGCCTGCTGCCACCGCGGCTGGCATCAAGATTTTAGAACAGGGGGGAAACGCGGCCGATGCAGGCGCCGCTACCCTGCTGGCATTATCAGTAACTTATGTGGGCGCGTTCTGTGTGGGGGGAGAGCTTCCGATCCTGGTTTACAGCGCCGACCAGAAAAATGTGAAGCTGCTGGAGGGACAAGGAGAGGCTCCACGCGACCCCAAAGCCATCGCCTGGTACATGGAACATGGGATCCCGGACGGTGACGTCAAGGCAGCCGCCGTGCCCGGCACTATAGATGCGATCGTCACCCTACTAAAACTTTACGGAACCAAAAGCTTCGAAGAAGTCGTGCAGCCAACGTTGGCCATTCTGGACGCTGGCGGTCCGAGCTGGTATATCGACACCGGCAGCGAGAAGAAAATCGAAACCGGCGTGAACTGGCAGGCGGATATGGCTGTGACCTTTCGCAAATTGGTGGAGTCCGAAAAGGCCGCGAAGGGTACACGGCAGCAGAAACTGCAAGCCGTCTCGGACCGCTTCTATCGCGGCGACATCGCCGACGCTCTCGAAGCTTGGTATATCGAGAAGGGCGGGTTCCTTCGTAAGTCGGATTTGGCGGCGCACAAAACTCCCGTAGTGGATCCGCTCAGAACCACCTACCGCCGGTACACGGTCTATAAGGCTGGTCCGCTGACGCAGGGTCCTTATCTGTCGCAGACGCTGCGCCTGCTGGAAGGTTTTGATCTAAAGAAGATGGGCCACAATTCGGCGAACTACATCCACACGGTCATTGAAGCGGAAAAACTGGCGCTGGCGGATCGTGACGAATATTACGGCGATCCAAACTTCGCCAAGGTGCCGATGCAACAATTGCTCTCCGATCAGTACACGAAAATGCGACGCCAGTTGATCGATCCGCAAAAGGCATCTCTAGAGCTCCGGCCGGGCGACCCTTACAACATGAAACCGACTAAGCCTCCTACCATCACTGGACCGTGGCATGGCGGAACCACGGTTATGTGTGTGACGGATAAGTTTGGGAACGTCATCGCGGCCACTCCCAGCGGACTGTCAAGCACAGCCGGCGTGGCAGGACGCACGGGCATTATCCACGGAAGCAGACTCAGCAGCCTGAATACATTTGCGGGAACTCCCAACGTTATCCAGCCGGGCAAGCGACCGCGAATCACACTGAGCCCCACGCTGCTCTTCCATGACAACCATCCGGTGATGGCGATCTCAGTTGCCGGCGGCGACCAGCAGGACCAGGCAGCTATTCAGGTCATCCTTAACTTTGTGGAATTCGGCATGAGTCCCGAGGAGGCATTTAACGCACCGCGCTTCTCTACCACGCATTTCATCAGCTCCTTCAGCCAGGAGCGCGCTGACTTGGGTAGCTTGTCTGTGCCCAATACCTTGCCCGAAGAAGTGCAGGCGAACTTGAGGGCTCGCGGCCACATAGTCACCGCCAGTCACAGTGGAGTGGGCGGAGTGGCGCTGATCGGCATCGCCCCCAACACTAGGGAGGCCACAGGCGTGGGTCCGGCCGCCGGCAAAGCGGAATAGGCCAGGGTACCTCGCGCGTACCCCGCGGTGCTCGGCGGCTACTTGTTTAGATACTGGCGGACGGGTGGAGAGCAGGCGGTTAAGCGGCGGCCCGCTGGCAGATCTGTCGCGGCTGAAGTTCATCGGAGTTCTCGCTACCGGTTTGCTTTCTTTATGCGAAGCGGATTGAATCCCGACGCCGACGGATAAAATAAACGCCTTTCGGTCAAATCACCAAGAACGGTGGCGTTCTGTTAGTGCGAGTCCTGGTCGATCGATAGCACCTGATCACCGCATAATTCCTCGTACAGCGCTTCTAGCTCCGCGGCGCGGTTCTTCCATACCGCTGCGGAATTTAAAGTTCCCTTGTCGGTGATCTCGCGCGACTCCATCGAGGGGGCAGACTCCAATATAAGAGCGCGCTGTACCTGAGTAGAAATGCCCGTACTTTGAGCGGCAAATGAATTGAGGCGCTCCTGAAAAGCAAAGCGAACTTCCGGACGCGAAAGTATGGCGGAAGCTGGGGCGCGTTCAGGCAGGTCCCCGCACAGCTTCCGGCAGGAATCCAATGCCGGAAAAAGCAGCGCTGCAACATAGTCGCGGTCGGGAGCTGCCAGTACGGCATCTTGCAGCAATCCATTGAAATGCGCCACCAGACGCATGCGCAGCATGCCGGTTCTGACCCATGTTCCGCTGGAGAGCTTGAAATCTTCGTTCAGTCGGCCATCGAAGAGAAATCCTTTTTGCAAGTTCGCAGCGTCTACGGGGTTCACGGCGTCGCCCATGCGGTAGTAACGCTCTTCGTCAAACGCCAAGTCGTCCAGGTCGGGCCGTCGCCAGTAGCCCGGAGTGATCGATGGTCCCCGCAAGCGGGCCTCCACCCGATCCCCCACCGGGGCCAATTTGAGATCAACGCCGGGGACCGGAAGTCCAATCCAGCCAGGTCTCGATCCTTCGATGCCGGTTGACAACGCAAACGGCGCGCTCTCAGTCGCTCCCAGGCCGGTCACGATCAATATTTCCTCGCCGCAAGTTTCGAATGCCATCTGCTGTAGGTCGTCCCAGGTGCGTTTGTTTAAGCCCGCTGCCGCGAAGAATAGAAGTTTAAGGCGACTGAAGAACATCCGCCTCAGGCCAGCATCCGACCGCATATGTCCAACCAACATTTCATAGCCCTTGGGGACATTGAAATATGCCGTAGGTGCAATTTCACGAAGATTGCTGACGGTAGGAGCGAACAGATCGCCAGTAGGTTTTCCGGCGTCGATGTAAAGCGTGCCTCCGTTATATAGTGCAATGCCAAAATTGTGGCTTCCTCCGAAAGTGTGATTCCAGGGAAGCCAGTCGCAAATCACCGGGGGTTCATCCGCCAGGCAGGGCATTACCTGGCGAAGCATCTGCTGGTTCGAACATAACATCCGGTTAGTCGTGATGACGCCCTTCGGAAGACCTGTGGAACCCGAGGTATATAAAATCTTGGCGACCGAATCCGGACCGGTCCGCTGATTAGCAGCGTCCGCTTGGGCCGACGCTTCAGTCCCTTCCAGATCGGCGAGATCGATGGAGTGAAATCCGTCGAGGGCAATACCGGAACGCACAATGTAAGCGTTGTCGCGCACCACCGCTTTTAATGCCGGAACGAACCGAGATCCTCCCTGCACGAAAATCATTCCAGGAGTGAGGTTCTCCCAGACATGCTCAAGGGCTGCGAATTTCGACATAGCCAACGAGTATGCCGGCGCGATTGGGGCATAGGGGATGCCGGCGTACATAGCGGCCAGGGCCATCAGGCCATGCTCAATACTATTGCCAGATAGAATCATCACCGGCGTAGCGGACGAGAGGCCCAGGTTCATCAGTCCTGCTGCCAGTCGCCGCACTCGCGTCCAGGCATCCGCATAGGTGCATTTCTCCCAGCCTCCGTCAGGCCCGCGTTGAGCCAGGAACGGGCGGTCTGGGGCGTGAAGAGCCCAAGATTTCAAACAATCAGTGAGCCTGGCGGGGTAATTGCCAAGTGCTTCGGTCGAGCGCACTAGCACCACGCCGTCCTGACGATGCTCAAAAGAGGCGCGCAGTGTAGCCACTCGGACAGGTCTGGTCGGCCGTTCGGCGAATCTCTGGATCTGACTCTCTCCTACAGTATTCATATTCACGAGAGTACTTGCGGATGGGCGAGCGCTGATCTGATCAGGAGCCCGGGCCCCAGGTTGCGGAGCTTCGCTTATCTGCGCCATTTTTGTCAATCCATTTGGCGTACCATCGTCATACTATTTCGGTATTGTTGCCGGGTGGAGGCTGGGAACTTGGAACTTCGTCACTTTTATTCGTTTATCGCAGTAGCAGAAGAACTCAATTTCACTAAAGCGGCACGACGACTACACATTGCCCAGCCCCCAGTGAGCCGTCACATTCGCGACCTGGAGACAGAACTTGGGGTCAAGCTTTTCGAAAGAAACAGCAACCGGGTCTTCCTCACTGATGCGGGGATGGGATTCCTGAACGAAGTTCGGGTGGTGTTGCAGCATGTATCTCAGGCGGTTGAGGCCGCCAAGCACGCCGGCAGTGGAGGCGCGGGTACGGTTCGTCTTGGGATTGGAAAGGGCCTGGGAGATGTCGTTAGTAGGGTCGTGAATGAGTATCTTCGCCTGTTCCCCAGAGTCGAGATTGACGTTAGAGATATCGCTTCCGGTTTTCAAGCGGAGGCGTTCCTGGACCGCAAGATCGATGTGGGTTTTATGCGATCACCGATCGAAGCTCCCCAACTGGCGTCAGCGCCGTTATTTCAAGAGAATTTTTCTGTGGTGTTGCGTAGGTCAAGCCCCTTGGCCAAACGCAGAGTGTTGCGCTTGCGCCATATCGCACAGGAAGCAGTGTTGCTGATCGACAGGCGCATCTCTCCCGGCGCCTACGACCGGACGCTGGCCTTGTTTCGAGAGCAGAATATCGAGCCCAGGCTGGTCCCTACTGAAACCATGCCTTACGAGGAAGCCGGGTCTATCCTGGTGGACTCCGGTAAAGGCATCTACCTGGCTGTCGGCAGAAATCCGATTCACCCGGCATTCATAGATCGGCTGGTCGCTTTACCGCTGGACGAACCCTCGGCGGTGATCGAGGTGCGACTGGTATGGCGCAGTGACGAGCAGGCCAAGGCAACGCAGGAGTTCGTTCACTTCACCCGCAATGGATTTGACAGAGAAGAAGGTTTCGCTCCATACCAGTACGTCCGTCGGCCCGAAGAAAAAAACTTAAGCCGGGCGGGCAAACCAGTCTCGACTCGCAAACCGAGGCCACACAACACCAAGAAGTAAAACCGGCTATACCAATTTGGTATTGTGAAAATGCCTATCTGGTATTGACTTGGGTTTCATGCTCGGGGATAGTGTTGGCTGTCCCCGTTGGTTGGCATTCGCAACCGGGGAGCGATGCTCTTGTACCGGCCCAGTCGTTTCGCGCTCAATGAAGTTGCATCAGCCGAACGCTGGTTTGCGTTTCCTTAGACAGCTGCTGACCGTTTTTGCCGACTTAATGCGGGAATGAACCAATGTTCCACGACATAACTGAGTAGGAGTAATGCAATGGTCAGTAGGGAGCACCAGGACGGGGTCTCCGTTATTACGATCAGTAATCCTCCAGTAAACGCCTTGAGCACGGAGGTGTGTGAAGGTATTGAGGAGGCAGTTGAGGCGGCTGAAACAGACATTGCTGTACGAGCCCTCGTGCTTATGGGCAGCGGTGGAACATTCGTTGCTGGCGCCGACATCCGGCAGTTGGAAGAATTGGCTTGGGAGCGAGGTCCAGGCGCACCGAATATCCACGAATTGCTTCGGAAGATCGAGGATTGTGCAAAGCCCGTAGTCATGGCGATTCATGGCTCCGCTTTGGGCGGTGGACTGGAACTCGCCATGGCTGGACACTTCCGCCTGGCCTTGAAGGATGCAAGGTTTGGGCAGCCCGAAGTAAATCTGGGGATTATTCCCGGGGCTGAGGGCACACAAAGGCTTCCGCGACTCGCGGGCATCGAAAAGGCCCTTGAAATGTGCGTGTCCGGGAAACTGATAACGGCTTCCGAAGCGCTCGAGGCCGGCATTATCGATGCAGTCGTAGAGGGGGATCTGCGGTCGCAAGCGGTTGAGTATGCGCGCCAAAAGTTAAGATTTCACAAATCCCCCGATAAGACCCGAGAGAAGACAGCTCGGCTAAGAAGCGCGAACTCGTTGTACGATGCGGTGCGGACGGCTGAGGAGTTCGCGCGGAAAGTGAAGCGAAATCAAATCGCTCCACTGAAAGCAGTGGAAGCGATTCGAGCTGCCGCCACCCTGCCCTTCAAACAGGGTTGCGAGCGCGAGCGGCAACTTTTTCAAGAGTGTGCGACGTCCGATCAGTGCCGAGCGCTCATTCATGGATTTTTTGCGGAACGGGCCGTAAGTAAACTTCCAAACCTGGAAAAGGAAACGGCAATTTCGCCGATTGGCGAAGTCCGGGTGGTCGGTGCGGGAACCATGGGGAGAGGCATCGCCATAGCTTGCGCCAATGCTGGTATGCACGTTGTTCTACAGGATTGTGATCAGCCTGCCCTGAACTCCGCGTTGTCGATGATCCACAAAAGCTACGAGTCTTCGATCAAACGCGGGCGACTTTCCCAGGACTCTGCCACGGAGAAGATAAAACGGATCACTCCCCAAGTGGGTCACAGTGGCGCCGGGAAGGCAGATCTGGTGGTCGAAGCAGTGTTCGAGGATATGGAACTGAAACGCTCGATCTTTCGGGAACTCGGGGAGGCGGTCCACCCAAACTGCATTTTAGCGTCCAATACCTCAACTCTGAGTATTGATGAGCTGGCGGCAGTGACCAAACAGCCCGAGCGTGTGGTGGGACTGCACTTCTTCAGTCCGGCCAATGTTATGCGCCTGCTGGAAATCGTGCGGGGCCGATTTACGTCAACGTCAACCCTGGCTACTGCAATCTCTTTTGCCAAGAGCCTGTCCAAGGTCGGTGTGATAGTGGGGAACGGCCCCGGATTTGTTGGCAACCGTCTGATGTTTCCTTACATGTACGAAGCGCAGTTCCTGGTGGAAGAGGGTTCAACTCCTCAGAAAGTGGATCAAGCACTTCGGGAATTCGGCATGGCGATGGGAATTTTTGAAGTTGATGATATGGCCGGACTGGATGTGGCGTGGCGAGTACGCCGCGAGTTGCATCAGTTCTCTGGCCCTGGTGAACGGAAACCGCTTGTCGCAGACGCCCTCTGCGAACGGGGCTTTTTTGGGCAGAAGGCCGGACGAGGGTGGTACAGCTATGGCGCCGATGGCAAGCCCATTGCGGATCCCGATTGCTTGCAGCTGATCCGATCGCTTTCGCTACAATCAGCCATCCCGCAGAGGAAGTTTACGGATTCGCAGATTATCGAGCGTTGCCTCTACGGACTGATTAACCAAGGTGCGATGGTCCTGGAGGAAGGTTTGGCAATGAGGGCGTCGGACATCGATGTCATTTACGTGAACGGTTATGGCTTTCCTGCATGGCGAGGCGGACCGATGTTTTACGCCGACACGGTCGGTCTGCCACAGATTGTTGAACGAATTAACAGCTTTGAAGCTGAATTGGGATCGCGGTGGAAGGTTAGTCCGCTCTTGCGCCAACTTGCCGAGGCTGGCGAGACATTTCGTACCTTCGACCAGGGACGTGCCGGCAACCGCTCTGCCGGGACCGGCAGCAAAGAGCCTTCATTAGTCCAGGAGACGAAATCGTGATGCTTTTTGGGGGTAATGTGCGATCGCTATCTGCGATCGACGTCCATGTGCATCTTGAGCCGGAAGCGGATAACGCCATCGACACGGCTGCCAAGAAATATTTTGGCGATTCCGGAGCCGTCCGCGACCACAACGGCATGGCGGAATATTATCGCTCGCGCAAAATTGGGTTTGTAGTCTTCACCGTGGATGAGAAGTTGACCGGTAAACCTTTTCTCAGCAACGATGAGGTTTTACGCTTTGCGGAGAAAAATGCAGATATAGCGATCCCATTCGTAAGTATCAATCCGCACCGGGAAACGGACGGCATCGCCGAGGCCAAGCGGCTTCTGGCCACGGGATTGGTTCGAGGACTTAAATTGCATCCTCCGGTCCAGCAATTTTTTCCAAATGATCGCATCGCGTATCCGCTGTACGAACTTTTTGCGGAAGCGCGTCTTCCGGTAATCTTTCACACCGGCCACAGCGGAATCGGGACCGGAGTTCGCGGTGGAGGCGGGGTGCGGCAAAAGTACGGCAATCCCCTTCCCATTGACGACGTTGCGGTGGACTTTCCCGATATGCCGATCATCATGGCCCATCCTTCTTTTCCGTGGCAGGACGAAGCGATTTCAATTTGCCTTCACAAGCCGAACGTCTACATCGATCTTTCAGGTTGGTCGCCCAAATATTTCGCACCGCAATTGATTCAATATGCCAACACCCTGTTAAAGCACAAAGTCCTATTTGGTTCAGACTATCCCCTGATTACGCCAGATCGCTGGATGGCCGATTTCAAACAAATAGCGATTCGGGACGAGGTGCGTCCCTTGATTCTTAAAGAAAATGCTTGCAACCTGCTGGCGATCCGCCCGAACTGATGACTCAGTGTCATGCTCCAGCGAGCGCCTGCGCGTCTTTCAGCCCGGGAGGAAAGGGGTGTAGGACCGCCTTGCGAAACGAATCAATACAATGGATTTCGCCGAACCGCTCGTTGCGAGCTCGGATTGGAGACAAACATGTTTCATAGTGATGTAGTTGGGAGTCTATTGCGGCCGTCATACTTAAAAGAGGCGCGCGACCAGTTTGGCGCCGGAAAACTTACCAACGCCCAGTTTAAATTTGTCGAGGATCGCGCCGTCAATGAATGCATTGACCTGCAAATCGATGCCGGTATAGATGTCATAACCGATGGCGAAATGCGCCGTTACGCGTTCTACGGACACCTGATCGATGCCGTGGAAGGTTTTGACGAGCGCGGCGGCTGGGCAATTCCCTTCCGCGATGAAAAGGGTGAACAGTTGGTGCTGTCGAGGCCCGTGGTGGTTTCGAAGCTAAGGCGTAAACGCCCGCTGTGCGCCGAAGAATTCACCTATGTCCGTGCCCGCACCGACCATCCCGCCAAGACAACCATAATCAGCGCGCAGCAGGCCGCCGCCTATTACGACAGCGCCAAGTCCTCAGTCGCTTACGCCACTGTCGATGCCTATCTAGCCGACCTGGTTGGCATTTTGCAAGATGAAGTCGCCGAGCTGATTCGTCTAGGTTGCGAATACGTCCAGATCGATTCGCCGCAATACACCGCACTGCTCGATCCGGAACTACGCGAAGGTTATCGCCAGCGCGGCAACGACCCCGATCGCCTGCTTGACCTTTCTATTGAGATGGACAATGCAGTCATCGGCAGCCACTCGGGCATAACTTTTGGACTCCATCTTTGCAGGGGGAATAATCAAAGCAAGTTTTACGCGGCTGGTGACTATGGACCGATCACCCGGGTATTTCATAAGACCAGGTTTGATCGGTTCTTATTGGAGTTTGACGACGAGCGGTCAGGCGGCTTCCAGCCGCTGCGCGAGGTGCCCGAAGATCGTGAAGTTGTGCTGGGCCTTATCAGCTCGAAACGGCCGCAGCTCGAACACAAGGATGAGTTGAAACGACGGATTGAAGCCGCCGCCAGCTACATTCCGCTGGAGCGGCTTGCTCTGAGTCCGCAGTGCGGTTTTGCGTTGACGATCGAAGGCAACCTTGTGACGGCAGCGGACCAGGCAGCAAAGCTGCGACTGGTAGCGGAGACTGCGCAAGAAATTTGGGGCAAGAATCAGCACTGAATAGCTACGGGACAAACGCAACCGTTAGCTGTTCCCGGGCACAGATCCGCAATGATCCACGATTTGCCTGCCAAGCGAGTAGAATACTCCGCGGGTCGTCCTGATGTGCCAGCGTCCCGAGCATTGTTGGAGGAAATTTACCTCCATACTGGATCATGACCGCCTGCCAGCGGGATCCACGTCATTCCCGGCCGTCCGTTTGATTAAATGAGCTTGAAGGATGTAAGTTGTGCGAGATTGAGATTGCGCACGGTAAATATGGCGACGCTTGAAGCCCGCTCGCGCCTCAATCAGAGACAGGAACAACTCCATAAGAACCTGCAAAATTCGACGAGGAAGATGGGACAGGCATGACTATGAGGACTAATTTCGCACCTATGGTTGCATTGGCGTTCGCCCTGATTGGCGTCCCTTTGATGATGGCGCAAAACAGCGGAACAAGTCCTAATCTTCGTCCGTCCAGGCCGAAAGGCCCATGTGATATCTACGCCGCCGCGGGTGATCCCTGTGTCGCGGCTCATAGCAGCACGCGTGCGCTGTACTCGTCCTATAACGGTCCGCTTTATCAGGTTCTGCGCCAGTCGGACGGCAAGACCTTGGACATTGGCGTCGTCAAGCCCGTCACATCACCGTTCCCTGATGGAGGTGGGTACGCCGACGCGACCGCGCAGGATAAGTTTTGCGCCAATACCTATTGCTGGATCACTACCATTTACGACCAATCTCCAAAGCACAACCATCTGACTCAGGCGCCTCTCGGCGGTTTCAGCGGGCCGGCCATGGGGGGATTTAACAATCTCCCGATCGCCGATATGGCGCCGATTACGATCATGGGCCACAAGGTCTACGGCGTCTTCATCGAGCCAGGCATGGGCCTTCGCAATGATGACCCGAGAGGCACTGCGGTGGATGATCAGGCGCAGGGGCAATACTGGGTTATCAACGGCCAGCACTTCAATTCTGGCTGCTGTTTCGACTACGGCAACGCTGAAATTGACAGCCGCGACGACGACAACGGCACCATGGAAACCACCTACTACGGTAACGCGACCGCGTGGTATCACGGGAGGCCTCCCGGCCCGTGGATTATGACTGACCAGGAAAACAATCTCGTTGGTTGCGTCAACCCGGATGGATCCAAGGACTGCTCAAACCTGCCTAGCATCACCTGGCGATTCGTAACCGCGATGGCCAAGGGCGAACCGCACCGCTGGACTTCGCTGGGCGGCGATGCGCAAAAGGGCACGCTGTCGGTTATGTTCGACGGGCCGCGCGTCAACTCCACTTACGACCCGATGCGCAAGCAGGGAGCGATCCTGCTAGGCAATGGCGGCGACAACAGCGTCGGATCGCAGGGAACCTTCTATGAAGGTGCGATGACAGCTGCAGATACTTTCCCAACTGATGCCACCGACCAGCTGGTGCAGGCTAATGTCGTTACTGCCAGTTATGGTGTGGCACAGCTAAGCATTGCGCCAGCGACGGCGACTGCCACTCCGCCTGGACTCCAGACATTTTCACCAAGTTCTTCGAAGGAAACTACCGTGACATTCACGAATACCACGGGAGCACCCGTGGCAGGCGTGAAGTTGAGCCTTTCCTTGCCGAGCCGGCAGTGGACATCCTTCGTTTCGGGCACCGGTGAAATAGCGAAGACGTTCACTGACACGGTGGCGCCGGAGGCGAGTGTGAGCGCCACCTTCAAGGTTACTTCCGGGCCTGTGCCTTTCAACGGCGACCTGGTGGGTAACGCCTGGTGGACAAACCCGAGCGGCGGAAAGCAATTCGAGACAATCGCTGAGAAGGTACGGAATGTCAGCTCGATCAAAATTAACGAGCTCCGCATTGGTTCGGGTTCTGCCAACTCGACAGACTCCTTCATTGAGCTCTACAACGCCAGCGCCAATAGTGTGGATATTTCCAACTGGACGTTGACTGAGCACCCGATCTTGCAGCCCATTTTCTCGTCGGTGAAGATTCCAGCCGGAACGAAGCTTGCTGCGAAAAGCTTCTATCTGCTAGGTCTTTCCGATTCAGGGCTAGCGGTCCCCGCGCGCGCCGGGGAAAATACTATCCATGTCAGGAACACTATCGGTGTGTCGGAGGGTGACCCGGTCAACATTGGCGCCGGCTCCGATATGGAGACCCGCAAGGTTGCGAGCATCGGAACCGCGGCCAGCAACCATACGACCGTGTGGCAACCACTTCCCGATGGTCCAGTATTCACAATCCCAGTCGGCTCGACCAATGTGCCGGTCGTAAGTGTGGCCGGTTTCGAAGTTGGCCAGAAAATCGCCATCGGTTATGGCGCCACGTACCCCGTAGTCACAAAAGCACTGGAGCGGTACGAAGCGGCAACGGTCACCGCGGTCGGTAAGCCGGGCACTCAGGCCTATCTGGCCTCGGATGCGCCGGCTGGTGCAACCAACATCAAGGTGACATCAGTCTCCGATATTTCAGTCGGTGACAAGATCAGGTTGGACATTGACAGCGTCGGCCATGGTATTGAAACCGTGACCGTCGCGAAAGTCGGCACGCCGGCGGCCCGCACCAATCTCTCCGCCGATGTGAGCGCAGGTGCAACGAATATCAAAGTTCGCAACCTGAATGGTTTTTCTGTAGGCGATAAAATCATCGTCGGAACTCCCGCGAACAACCAAGCCGTCACTATTACCAGCATCGGCGCTGCGAGCCCGACTGGATCGAGCATCGAATTTACGCCGTCGCTCGAGAAGGCCCATAGCAACGCCGAAGGAGTGGTGGCCACGGGCACAGGTCTCGACCTGGCCGCGGCGCTAAGGTTCGACCATGCAGCCAATCTTCCCTTCAGCAACCGCGGAACGGGAATCAGTTTCCAACCAGCGACGAAGTTTGCTCATTCCAGTAACGAGCCCGTTCAGGCGCTCGGGACAGGCATTACACTTGATCGCCCACTGGCCAAAGAACATGAGATCAACGCGCCGGTGCGCGACACCGCAGTCACAACTGCGGGCTATCAAGGAACTCCTGTACCCAACCAATGGTTCGGAGGCCCCGAGCTCACCACCAGTGCTGTTCGCTTCGGCAGATTCAACATTACGTTCAGAGAAGGCACCGTGGTCCTGCGGGACAACTCAGGCCTGGTTGTGGATAGTCTCAACTATGGAGGCATGGTCGATCCGTGGGCGGCGGAAGGTTACCACGGCACATCCGGCACAGAGCAGAGTGGCTGCCACGTGCCCGGACCGGGAGGGGCTGGCGGCTTCGCGCCATCTGCGTCTGCTGCCCCGACCAATCAGAGCGCGGGACGTTTTCCGGACGGCGCAGACGCTGACAGCAACTGCAACGATTTCGTGATGCAATCTGCCGTTACCCTGTCCGCTCCTTCGGTTGCTGGCGTCATCAACATCAAAGTCGCCAGCGTAGATGGCTTTGAAGTAGGCCAGAGAGTCATGATTGATACTGGCGCGGACCTTGAGAACGCCGTCATCGCAACGGTTGGAACGGCAGGCTCGACCACGCTGCGCAGCGCCACTGACGCTGGTGCAACCATGATCCCTGTCGCCAACGCAACTGGTTTTCGCGAGAACCAAAGCGTCACCATTGACCGTGGCGCGGACTCCGAGACGGCGGTTGTGGCCTCGATCAGGAGGTTCGGTGCTCTTCCGACGATCATCGTCGACGCGCCGCTCACTCATGCGCACGCGGCCGATGCGGAGGTTTCCGGCAGCGGCATTGACCTTACTTCTAAATTGACCCGCGCGCACGCGAGCGGCGCCCAGATTACCGATAATGTGCCCACGCCCGGTGCGCCGAACAAATACAAGCAACCTCAATGAGGTTGAACGGTGGGATCGCACGCACATCGCCTTTCCAGTCGTACCGCAGTAGCGAATCATGCCGGATGGTCGATAATCTGCTCTTTTTTGGGATCAAAATAAACTCTCTTGCCCGTCCAATATGCTCGCGCCGCCATCATGCATGCAACGGAATGTGAGAAGCCGTTTTGTACGGTAGCATTCGGTTGCTTGCGCGACCGTAAACAGCTCAGCCAATTCGTCATGTGCGATAAATCGTCATCCCCAATACTCATTGGCGGTAGACTCTTGTCGCCAGGAAACAAAATATCCTTGGTGGTGCGTTTCCGGTCAATCTCATCGTCTTGTTCGTGATTGCCTAATTCCTCAACCATCTGCCAGCGCGGGCTGCCTTCTCCCCCGGTGTTGTACATGGTCGCTTTCTTGCCCATGATGCGTGAGTACCCAGTCGCATCGTTGCCAAAACTGGTGGAGTAGCTCACGAGAAATCCTTTTGGGTAAGTCAGCAAAGCCTGAAAGGTGTCAGGGTTTTCGCGGCCATCGTGCCAGGCGAAAATGCCGCCGTGAGCCACGACTGATTCCGGATACTGTTCCTCCATAAAAAAATGGACTAAATCGATGCCGTGACTCATCCATTGATCAGGAATGCCGCTGGAGAATTCTTTGTACAATCGAAACTCAAAATAAAGCTGAGGATCAAATGGCCGGTACGGCTTGTTCATCAGCCAGGCGCGCCAGTCAGTATCCTGTTCCTTAATCTGCCTTACCTCTGGGCGTCCGCGCCAACGCGGGCCATGATAATTCCAGGCGATCTCGTACTTACTGACGTCCCCTAGCGCGCCATCACGAATAAGATCCCGCACCGCGATCTGATAAGGCTCGCTGCGATGTTGGGTCCCGATCTGCACGATCAGATTGTTCGCCTTTACGGCGTCCCGTGCCGCCTTCACTTCTTCCAGAACATTCCCCATCGGTTTTTCGCAGTAGCCGTCTTTTCCGGCATCAGCGACCATTTTGAGCAGCAACGAATGCGAGTGTTCAGGAGTGGAGATAATCACGGCATCGAGGTCCTGGAGTGCAACCAGGTCCTCGGGGTGCCGTAAAGCCCGCGGGGCTTTCCCATATAATTTTCTGTTGGCATCTCCTGCGCGCTCCAGGTTGTGAGTCCATAGATCGCAAACCGCGGTCATCTCGACGTTGCATTTGTCTTTTAGTTCTCCGACCATGCCGGTCAATTCTATTCCGCGGCTGCCGGGACCGATTTGTCCCAACGAAATGCGATCATTCGCACCGAGGATGCGGTTATACGACAAAGCCGTACTGCTCAACGCGGCTGTACCCGCCGCAACTATCGCGCCATTTTGGATAAATTTTCTACGATCCATTTCCCCCTCCGCTCATTCCTGTTAAACGGTTGGAAGCTATTGCTGTTGTTCTGTCTATCACAGCCACGTCCGCAATCGCGGCTCTTGAACACTGAATCGCGTTTCAATGTCTATCGTCAATTAACCTCAGCAGACCAAAGCGCTCCGGGACATGAAACGTATTGCTCATGGGCGGCTGCCAGGTAACCTCGTGATGATTGGAGCGCGGACCTTCGCTCAGAAACAAGTTCATACGAAATGTGTCCTGCGACGCCGGAAAACGGGTAGCAATGGCTGAGAAAGGAATTTTCATTGCTGCGTACCAGCGGCGGGCAGCACGATCAACACTCGCGCTTTTCTCAAACCCGGAGTTCCACGTCCAACCATCCTCATGGTGCGCCTTATGAAGATCGATATCCAGATCGATCCATTCGCCCTGCGGCGAAACCTCGAATTCCTGGTAGCGCTTAATGTCGGCGAAATTGGCGCTAATAAAAATTTCCGCCACGTCCCAATTCCAAAGTTCGTTCGTCTCCTGTGTAGTGGTCGGTGAAGGCTTTAAATACAGGTCGTCATAGGGACAGATAAACAAGAGATACAGATTGTTCTTCGTCCAACGTAAACGAACTTCACTATGGAAATTTTGTACGTCCTTACCTCGAGTGTCGCTTTTCAAATGGACCGGATGCGCCGCACGCCAGAAGGACGCGGATGGATCGGTGGTTAACGAGACGTCGGCGGGAGCATAGAGCGCCTCCGCCACCGGCTTGTCAGCAGCCACTGCAAAAGACGCCCCAAACAGAAGCGCGAGAAAGACCTTAGCCAAGCCATTCATTCAGATGCTCCTTAACAAAATCATCATCGGGCAAATGCGGATAAAGTTTGTAAACCCGGTCAATCTCTTCCGATTGACCGGGAGAAAGATCTTCGCGCGGATCAAGACACCAGCGGCCTTCGAGAAGTCCCTGCCGTCGTAAGACTTCGTGAATTCCAGCGATACATCCGTGAAACTGATGCGCCGGATCAAAGAAAGCAGCGTTGGCATCCGTAATTTGCTGCGCCAGGGTCAACACGTTTGCGCGAATATTTTCAGACCGCTCCTTTGCTAACGCTAGATGAGCCGCCGCTGTCTTCGTCCACACCGCCCAGTGGCCCAATAATCCGCCCACGATGCCCAGACAATCGCCCCCGACATCAAATTCAGTGAGTAGATCAATCAGGATGTTGTCATCATTACCGGTGTAGAGTGCGATCTTTCGCCCGCGCCCTGATTGGGCAACTGCCCGGACAACATCGAGAGTCTGGTAGCGATTGAATGGCGCAATTTTGATGGCGACAACATTTTCGATTTCTACAAATTTTTGCCAAAACTCAAAAGGCAGAATTCGCCCGCCTACCGACGGTTGAAGATAGAAGCCGATGATTGGAAGAACAGATGCCACAGCCCGCGCATGCTCCAAGAGCTTGGCTACGCTTTCGTCTCTGAGATCAGCGAGGCTCAGCAAAACTGCATCGTATCCTAATTCCGCAGCCAGACGTGCTTCCGAGAGAGCCTGGTCACGTTTGCCGCAGACTCCTGCAATCTTAACGACATCGTTCCGGCCAACTTCATCTGCTGCGATCTTCAGCACAGGTCTCAACATGCTGATCTGCGGATCGCGGATCGCGAACTGGGTTGTATGCACCCCTACAGCAATTCCACCCGCGCCGGCGGCCACGTAGTATCGCGTCAAGGCGCGCTGACGCCGCTCGTCTAATTTCCGATCCTCTTTTAACGCCAGGGGATGTGCCGGGATCACCAACCCAGAGAAAAGTTTTTCACGAAGCTGCATTCAGAATTTCCCGTCACGCGTCTGAAAATGAGTAGGCTTTCCCAAAGTAGCGCCGCCCTGCTTGATCCAGTTCGCCGTCCATTCAATCATTGCGGCCGGCTTCGCACTCGGCTGGCCGAACAGTCGATGAGCTTTTGTTGCGTCATTCAGCAATGCTGAGGATCCCCGTTCCGCATTAAATTGCGGTTCGAAACCGAAGTGTCGTCCAAATTCAATTGCGATATCGCGGACCTCAAGAGTTTCCAGCCCTGTCAGGTTCAGCACAAATGGCGGCGACTGGCAGTGAGCAAAAGAACGCAGACACCAGGAGTTTGCATCTCCCTGCCAGATCACATTGACCAACGGCATACGGAGGTCCACAGGCCGATGCTGATAGACGGCTTGCCCAATGTCGAGGAGCACTCCGTAGCGGAGATCAATGGCGTAGTTCAGGCGGAGAATCGCAACCTGCGTTCCCCATTTTGCTGAGCCGTACTCAAACATGCGTTCGCGGCCAAGCGCAGATTGCGCGTACTCGCCTACTGGGGCCACAGGAGTAGTTTCTACCGCCCCGCCTTCGTGGGGCGATCGTAATGGATACACGTTCCCGGTAGAAAAAGCGACGATACGCGAATTTCTAAAGCGGCTGGCCACCAGTGCAGGCAGAAATGTGTTCATGGCCCAGGTAAGGTGCTCGGCCGCCGCTGTCCCAAACTTTTTAGCTGCCATATAAACAACATTAGGGACATCAGGTAGTTTCTCAAGCTCCTCTGGCTCTAAAAGATCAGCGGTGATGGTTTCGATATCATGTTCCGCAAGTTCAGCGGGTAAACTCGCGTCACTGAAACGAGCGACGGCGATCACGCGTTTCTTCACCCCAGCTTTGTCCGCCGCGCGGCGGGCTAACCTGGCGAGGCTCGGTCCCATCTTTCCGCCCGCGCCGAGAATGAGTAGGTCTCCCTCCATCGCCGCGAGGGCTGCCGCATCCGCGTCACCGGGTCGCGAGAGGCGCTCTTCTAACTCCGCTTTGTTATTGATTGCTGTCATTATCCGAATTCAAACCCGCCCAGCGCATAAATAGACTCTTCCCTTCCATGTAAATCTCTGCCTCTAACCATTCGGGTGAGATAGCGTTGCGGGGTAAAACCCAGATCCTCCGCGATTACTTCGGCAGCACGATTTCGCTTTAGCAGATCCCAAGAGAGCGCAGCTGTCGTGGTTAGAACACAATGCTCAATCAGTGAACGTGCCGCCTTTGCATCCGAGGAAACGCAGGGGCCCAGATACGCCGTCTGGCTGCCGGAGCGGGCCAGCAGATACGAATTTCCAGCTAGTAGCGGGGGATTGCGTCCGGCAAGTTTCTGGAGAAACGGACCACGCTCCGCCCCAAACGCCTCCCGATCAGTACTAAACTGCTCGCGCGAACGCGACTTGAGTTGGGTGTTAAACACGACCTCGCTTCCCGCTCCTGGCCGCGCCCAACGTTTCACGGGCTGCTCAGAACGGAATCCTAACTTCTCGTAGAGCGGCCTACCCTGGTCGGTTGCATCCAACTTCACAGTTTCAACATTCATTTGGTCCGCCAGTATCAGAGCTTCCGACAACAAGTGCCGCGCTAGCCCCCGTCCGCGAAACTTGATTTTGGTCAGCACCATTCCCAGCCATGCCAATCGCGTTCCATAACACAGTAGGGTTGTTGTTGCTACCAGCTCACCATTCAGCTCGATGGTCAAACAGCTCTCCGGCGCCAAATCTATCAGTGTTCGCCAATCGTCCGCCGTCTGGTTCCAGCCGGCTTGCGTGGACAACTCTAGGGCAGAAGGAATGTCCTCCACTATCAATCGCCGCAATCCTGCATTGGCCTCTTGGTTCATCAATTTACGTTCTGGCGAAACCACCGGACAAAATGAGGCAAGGCGATTCGTGCATCGACGATCTCAGGATGCCACTTCTTCTCCCACTCAAATGACACAAAGCGGTCATAGCCCAGTTTTTGCAATGCATCGAGTTGCTGCCGCAAGGGAAAATTGCCATCGCCGGTGAGCACATGTTCCCAGGCCCCATTATTGCGACGCAGGTCCTTGATATGGGTATGGCGGATTGTCGAACCTAACTTCTTCGCCCCGTCGGCCGGTGTCTCCCGCATTCCGACAAGAGAATTGGCTGGATCCCAGAGCGCACCTACTTGTGACGAGCCTGATTGAACAAGAATGGCAAGGGTCTCATCAGCACTGGCAAAATCCCCGTGACTTTCCAGCCAGACTTCAACTCCCTCTTGTGATGTGATTTCGGCCAATTTACCAATGCTTTCGGCAATCCAGCTGCGGGTCGAGGTGCGGTCCGTTCCGGGCTGAATCGTATCGCCAAAAACCCGGACTCCAGGCGCTCCCAGTGCCACGGCAAGATCGGACATCTTACGCCCTTCTTCCAACCATCGGTTTCGCTCCTCTGCATCGGGAGAATGAAAACGGCAACTTGTGTCCACACAAGAAATGACCAGTCCACAATCGGACAGAGCGCGCTTCGTCGATTGCAACTCACTCCCCTGAAAAACCGGCAGCTTCCATAGTGAATCCTCGCCTTGCACGAAACGCAGCTCAATGCCGTCGTAACCGAGAGACGCGGCCATGGTAATGATCTCTGCCATTGTCCAATCAGGACACGCCAGTGATGAAAACGAGAGTTTCACTTCTATGTCATCCGTTCCAGCATGGTTGAAGTGACCCGGTTCTTTACCCTTTCTCCTTTGAAAAAACGCTCCAGGTCATCTATCACAACATCTGCCATGGCCCGTCGCACATTGTGATTGCTCGCAGCCATGTGTGGCGTCACGATCGCTCCCGGCAAACGCCGCAGGACGTGCCCAACAGGAAGAGGCTCCATTGGATCCGTCACATCCAGGGCGCAGCGGAGTCGCTTGCGCTTCACTTCTTGCGTTAGCGCTTCCAAATCGATGAGTGCTCCGCGCGCAATATTGACGATGGCGGCGCCTCCCGGAAGACGCGCCAGCCTGCTCTTGTTCAGAATGCCTCGGGTCTCGTCTGTCAGAGCGGCGGTCAGTACCAACAAATTCGCCTTCGGCAGCAAGGCATCAAGGGTCACGAAACGGACCGGATAGTCTGTGGAAAGGGACCTCGGCGCATAGGGGTCATGCACGATCCACTTCAGATCAAACCCCCGCATCAAATCCACCAGCGCGCGGCCAATTCGTCCAAAGCCAATCATGGCCACTTCGCGGCCGATGATTGACTCGGAGCATCCGTGCAAATGTAGGTCACTATAGATTTTGTTTGACCGCTTGCGGAGTTCATCGCGATAGAAATCGACATTTCGAGCGCAGTAGGCAAGCATAGTGGCGCCGAACTCTGCGGTGGCCATTGCCATAGGCGTCGGGGCATTCGTAATCGTCACCAATCTAAATAAGGTCGGGCCAAACCGCGACTTAACTTCCCCCCCACAATGCGCAATCACACGAACCTTTGGCGCCACTTCAGGCAAGTCGTCCCCGAAGCGCGGGCTGTCCCAAGTGGTAATAATTGCCTCCGCCTTCTTCAACTTGCTAATCAGTCTCAAGGTAAGTGCATGAGAATCATCCCTTTGCCATTGGAAAAGGCGGGTCAATCGTGCCTGCTGTGGCGGAGAAAAAAAAGAGCGAAATAACTGTGAACCGGCACAGACGATGACGGTGGGACGCGGCATGAACCGCCAGTCTACCATTGCTGTTAAACCTTTTTCTTTCTTTTATTGTCTAGTAGCTTCTCTTTTTAAACAAAACAAAGTATAAAAAAGTGGTCGCCGTTATGGAAATTACCCACGCCAATCTAACCGACTACCTTGTGATCGGGGTATACGGCCTGCTTATGATCGCGGTGGGAATCTACGTAATGCGTTTCAACCGCGGGGCGTCGGAATACTTCCGCGGTGGAAGCCGCATTCCCTGGCTGGTCGCTGGACTGAGTTGTTTCATGTCCGGGTTCAGCGCCTGGACCTTCACCGGTGCGGCAGGGGTTGCTTATCGCTCAGGAATAGCCGCGACCGGCCTGTACATCGGCAACGCTTTGAGCTTTCTGCTGGGGTACTTCGTTTTTGCCAGTCGTTGGCGGCGCAGCCGGATTACCACCGTGATGGAGTATTTGTCGGGGCGCTTCAATCCAGCAACTCACCAGACTTTTTCCTGGTCCACCATCATATTTCAACTGTTTACCAGTGCCAGCATGCTGTATGGGCTCAGCATCTTTGTCTCCTCAGCGTGTGGGTTTCCGGTGATGTGGACCATCCTAATTGCCGGGTCGCTGATAATTTTTTATTGCGTGGTCGGTGGGCTTTGGGCAGTGGTAGTTACAGATTTTCTGCAAGCATCTATTTTGATGCCGTTTTGCCTGGTCCTTGTCGTCACTTCCCTGGGGCGGGTCGGCGGAGTCTCAGGGTTCGTTCATTCTCTCCCCCCGGAGATGAAGACACTTCGATTCTCTGGGGAGTTCGGTTGGCTCTATCTTGTGTCGTGGACCGTCATGGTTTCCTTCGGTTACAACACCAGTGCGATGGCACAGCGCTATTTCAGCGTCGATGACGAACGATCCGCGCGCAAAGTAGCATTGCTCTGCTGCGGATTGTTCGCGATCGGCGCATTTTTATGGTTCATTCCGCCGATGGCAATGAGGATTGTCTATCCCGATCTCCACGCGGTCTGGCCGTCCTTGGCGAATGCCAGCGAGGCATCCTATGCCGTCGCCAGTCTTACTCTTTTGCCTCATGGCCTGATCGGAATCATGTTGGCTGCAATGTTCAGCGCCACTATGGCTACTCTGTCCGGCATGTTCAATGTGAAAGCTGCCATTCTTACCAAGGATGTGTATCAAACATTGTTTCGCAAGGATGCAGGCGACCAAGAATTATTGCGTGCGGGGTGGATCACCACTTTTCTACTGGGCGGCGCCACGACCGCACTCGCTATCATGATGGCTTTGAGCGGGCAGAGCGTCTTCGGCGTAATGTTGAAATTCAACACGCTCATCTCACTCGCTTATGGCCCTCCGGCTTTGCTCGGCCTGGTCGTGCGCCGAACGCCTCCGTGGTCCGGCTTAGCATCGTTCACAACCGGATTGATCCTGGGGATGCTCGGAGCCTTCGTTTACCAGTGGTCGTTGATCCAGCAGGTCGCGATTACTATTCCAGCATCATTTGGAGTCTTCTTTTTCAGCGTTCTATTCGACCGCGGAGACACGCCCGGGCGTGCACGGTTATTTAGAAACCTCAATACGCCCGTGGATGTAAAAAGCGAACTGCGGGATTCTCCGGACTATACGGTGCCGGTCTTCCGCTTCCTTAGCAGAACCATTGTTGGGATTTCGATTTTGAGCGTTGGCCTGCTTTTCACTGCTCCGCGTGAGCAAGTATCCACTGTTTTATGGTTCGCCTTGCTGACATTGGCAGTAGGTCTGTCTCTCCGATTTGTACGCGGAGACGAGAAGCACTCGCCAGCAAGCGAACCTAGTCTGGCGATCATCTCGAGCGGCAAATTATGATTCGACTGGGACTCATCGGCTGTGGAGAACATGCGGAAACCGGGCACGCCATTCCGCTTGCGCGTTATCTGGCGGCGCACGGGGATCAAATTGAATTGACGGCGGCATGTGATCTGCAGTTGCCACGAGCACAGCGTTTTTGCGCCAAGTATGGGTTTAAGAACGCCTACAACTCGGCCAATGAAATGGTTCGTCGGGCGAAGCTTGATGGCTGCATCGCGGTTGTGCCGGTGAAAAATATTGCTGAAGTGGCAGCCACTCTACTGCAAAGCGGCATCGCCTGCGTGGTGGAAAAACCGCTTGGGGCATCCCTGGCTGAAGTCGCATATTTGGTTGACCTCGCAAAAGCAACGCGTACCAGAAATATGGTTTCTGTAAACCGGCGTTTCATGCCGTTCCTGAACCGAGCGGTGGATTGGTCCCGACCCCTTGGGCCGCTGCGTTACGTGCGTTGCACCATGACCCGGCATGCGCGGCAAGAGTCAGACTTTATCTGGACGACCGCGGTGCATGCCGTCGACGCGCTGCGCTACATCGCAGGCGAGGTTTCAGAATGCCGTTTCGAGACAATGAAGGCTGAAGGCCTTCCATCGTGGCATGCCATCGACCTTCATTTCGAGAGCGGAACCTATGGCCACGTCGATGTCCTGCCGACTAGTGGGATGCTAGAAGAAACCTATGAGCTGTTCGGTGAAAATTTTCGCGCGTCGGTCACCAGCCCATTCGGTATGCAACGGTCGGTTCGCGGCTTTTGTGACGATCAGTTGGTATTTGAAGAGGTAGCGGAAGATGACACGCCCGAAGACGTGCTCAATGGTGGTTATGCGGAAGCGGCAGAGTTTATCCGCGCACTTAGTCAGGGTGACGCCCCGCGCCCCTCAATCGAGCAAGTTGCCCCATCAGTGGTGTTGTGCCTAACGGTAGCCAAAAATTTGGAAGGATCAGGTAAGTTCCATGGAAATTAAAACATTCAACAGCAAACACCTTCTTGGGGCCAACGCGGCGGAACACGCTGCCGGCGCCATCCGCCGCGCGATCGAAAAACGGGGCAAGGCCCGCATCATCGCCGCCACCGGAGCGGCTCAATTTGAATTCCTGGAAGTACTAACCGGCCTGCCAAACATCGATTGGTCACGGGTAGAAATGTTTCATCTTGATGAGTACGTCGGCATTTCTGAATCCCACCCTGCCAGTTTCTGCCGCTTTCTGCGTGAGCGGCTTATCCAGAAAACCGGTATCAACAATTATCACTTGCTTAATGGTGGCGACAATCCAGCCGAGGTCATTCAGGCTGCCGGCAAAGCAATTCAGGCCGACCCGGTCGATGTCGCATTTGTCGGCATCGGAGAAAACGGGCACCTGGCCTTCAATGATCCTCCAGCCGACTTCGAGACGGAAGTGCCGTACTTGTTAGTGACGTTGGATGAAGCCTGCCGCCGCCAGCAAATGGGCGAAGGATGGTTCTCTTCCCTTAGGGAGGTCCCGGAACAGGCAATCTCTATGAGCGTGAAGCAGATCTTGAAAGCTAAAGAGATCATCTGCATCGCACCGGATGCTCGAAAGGCCGATGCCGTAAAAGCGTGTCTCGAAGGAGAAATCAGCCCCATGGCGCCCGCTTCAATTTTGCGGACACATCCCAATACCACTCTGTATCTCGATCAACATTCGGCCGCCTTGTTGAGCGCCGAGACACTGACCACCGTTTCGTAAGCGTCAACTGGCGGTGGCTGCTTCAAAACGCAGCAAGCGTTTCATCCATCTCTTTTACTTTGCTGTGATTTATCGCATTTTCCGCGAAGGCCAGAAAGCAACCCAAATGTCGACCGTTACCTCACCTGAATCCGATTGGCTACAGGGAATCACGCAACAGCAGCAAAGACTGGCGGAGTTGCTCGGAAAAACAACCGAAGAACAGCAGAGCCTAGGATACTTTCACACCCTTCGGGAGATATTGCAGCAACCCTCCACCTGGTTGCAGACGCGTGAGTTGATGCAGCGATGGAGTTCCGCCCTTCTCGCCGGCACAAACCAAATTCAGTCTCTGGTTATGACTGGCTCAGGCAGTTCAGAGTATGTTGGCGACTGTGTTCGCCTGCCATTGCAAAATGAAGTGGGAGTTGTAACCCAGGCACTCGGCGGCGGCGCCATTTTGGCTCAGGGCACCCTGGATAAAAGGTGAGAGCTCCCACACTTTCCGGACTATCACCGGAACGTGCCAGCGAAACCATTAGCCCTGGCCGACCCGGAGACAGGCTCTTGCCACGCGTTACCGTCATCAACCACGAACGATCAAAGCTTGATGATGACCAGTAGCTTTACCAATCTGCTGTTAGGCGTGCACTTTTTCGGGTTCTTAGAAAACCCGTCTGAATATCGCAGAATATGCGAGAACGCGGCGATTATTGCCAAAACAATTATTGCCGGATATTCGAAACTCTAGCGCTGGCAGCGAAAGCGCCGTTCCAACGAGCAGTATTTCTTGGCAGCGGCTCGCGAAGCCGGACTGAAGATGCTGGAAGCCACTGCGGGACGCGTGGCCACACTCTGCGAAACCTATCTTGGACTACGCCACGACCCCATGAGCTTCGTGCATCAAGACTGCCTCGTGGTCGCTTTTCTGTCTTCAGATCCATCGCTCCGCGCCTATGAGTCCGATCTGCTGCGCGAATTGGATCGCAAGCGTCTGGGAATTCTCAAAGTTATTGTGGGGGAAGATGTGCCTCACGAGGTCCTTCGAAAAGGAGATGCGGTCCTCGAGTGCAAAGGCATGAAGCAATTGGGAGACGATAATTCTCCCATCATTGATGTAGTGGTCGGGCAATTATTGGCCTTCTTCCGCTGCATGGAAGAAGGATTTCGGCCGGATTCACCTTCCGAAAATGGAATCATCAGCCGCGTGGTAGAGAGGTTCGCAATGGATTTACCTCCTTCAAGATAGTGAAAATCAAACAATTCAGAGGCATTTGCAGGCAATCTTGCTCTTTAATGCGTCTACCATAAATCGTATGCTTTCTTTTAATTTCTCATACTTTCTTGTTTTGCTATTCTTTGCTTGCTTGTACTTTCGAATCATGGTAAAAACCATCGCATCACGTCTGCGTGCTTTGGGAGATTTCTATGAAGACTGCAACACGAATTGTTTTCTGTTTAATTTTTCTCGGCCTCGCAAGTCAATTCCTGCTTGCTCAAGGCACTGACCTTGGAACCATTCGAGGAACTGTTACTGACTCCAGTGGCGCAGTAATTCCAAACGCTTCAGTCAGCATCGTGGATTTACACACCAATGCCACGCGCGCAACTACCACAAACGGGCAAGGCGAATTTCAGGCTTTCGGTGTGACTGCCGGCGACTATAAAGTTGTAGTCTCTATTGCGGGGATGCAGACGGTACAGGTCACGGGCATCGTCATTCGAGGCAGCGATACCGTCGCCGCCGACGCCGTGCTCAAACCGGCGACATCAGAACAAGCCATCGAAGTTACTTCAATCGCGCCCACGGTTAATACTGAGGACCAGACCATCAGCCAATCGATTAGCAGCTCTGCCGTGGTGGACCTTCCCCGCGATAGTCGTGACGTCTATTCATTCTTGTATTTGAATCCCAATATCGTTCAGGGACCGTCTGATGGCCAATTTAAATTTGTAGGCTCGCAGAGCTATGGGGCAAACTTCACCATTGACGGACAGCGGTCCAATGGCGGAATTTTCGGTGAACCCAGCTCTACTCAGCCGTCACTCGAGGCAGTTGACGCCATCAACGTGCTTTCCAATGACTTCAGCGCAGAATATGCTGGCATTGCCAACATTCGCGTTACCACCAAGCGGGGCGGAGCGAATTATCACGGCTCACTTTTCTATAACAATAGCAACTCGGCCTTGGCGGCCTGGACGCTACAGGACAAAATCGGCAAAGCGGGATTTGCACCGACTCCCTTTCAGGCTTCTTATCCGAATCCCTATTTCAATCTTAACGATGCAGGCGGCTCATTCGGCGGACCTGTCCCGGGGTTAAAAAAGACCTGGTTCTTTGCTGCTTATGAAAAGCACTGGGAAGTAGAGCCGGTAAGAATTCAGAACAACAACCTGCCTCACCCCAGTCTTTCCGCCGGAGATTTTTCGCTGGTTCCGGACAACAATAAGCCTCTCGTTCCCAACGGAACTGTATTGACTCCCCAGGAACAGGCGGACGATACCGTCGACGGGCTGGGACAGCGATTCATCACCATTCCTTCCCGCTTATTGAACCCTACCGTGCAGAAGTTGATCGGTGCGTATTTCCCGCAGATTGGTCTTTCCGCCCCGATCGACAGCAATGGCCGGGTGCCGGATTACGCCACACTTTTATCTGGTGATGACTCACGACACGAAGGCACATTGCGCGTTGATCACGACTTCAATGAAAACAATCGTGTGTATGCAACTTACCAGGCCTCGGCAGAAAGTTTTGCCAACGCGCCTGTACAGACCCCCTATGTAGGTCTGGGGCTGACGCAAAACGCCCGCCGTAACAATTTGTTTTCCGGATCGTATACGCGAGTGTTTAGCCCAACAATCATTAACGAATTGCGCGGGGGGTTTAACTACGAAAAACTACGCCGAAATAGCAACACCACGCTTGGCGGTTTCCTTTCGAGCGTCGGATTTGATGACAGCGACATCGCGGCTTATGGCGACGTAGTGGGCGCAAGTCAGCTCGATACCACCGGTCATCCGGCAATCAACTTCAGCGGCCGCTTCGTAACTTTTCAAAATGGAGGCAGGAACACGAATCGTCCGTCCGACCAGAACCTCGCTACTTTCGGCGATACGCTTACCTGGACCATTCACAAGCACAATTTGAAAATGGGCGCTGACTTTGTCCGGAACTATGCCATCGACGGATTCGCATTAAATCGCGGTAATCCGCGAGGTCTCATGACATACACCGGGCCGGGGACAACACCGTATGCAGATTTTTTGCTCGGTCTGGCGCCATTCAGTGTTAGTTACATCAACGCGCCGCGTCCCCCGATGCAAGTACACAACTGGGAGAGCGGATTTTTCGTTCAGGACGACTGGAAGGTATCCACTCGCCTGACCTTGAATCTGGGATTGCGTTATGAACTCATCACCCCGTTTACCGACGCAAACGATCTGATGGTGAACTTTGATCCAACCTTCGTGGGCAGCAATGGGCAGAAAGGAAGATTCATCGTCCCATCGGCAAAAACTCTGGATTTCCTCGATACCCGCATTATCGGCCTGGGCGTCGTAACGGCGGATAAATCCGGCTTAGGAGTGGGTCCCGGCCTGGTTCGTATGGATAAGAATAACTTTGCTCCCCGACTCGGGTTCGCCTTTCGCTTAACTGATAAATCAGTCATTCGAGGTGGATACGGTTTCTATTTCCCCACCTCTGCTGCGCAAGGAATTCGCGATCCTCTAGCGACAAACTCCTTCAATCAGACAGTGCAGAAAAGAAACGATCCTAACGATACGGCGAATGTACTTTCGCCCTGGCCTGGGTTCAACCATGGGTTCAGCCCGTTTACCGGCGGAACCGTGATCAGTGGGTTCGGCGGCTTGCCGTCGATCAACGCAGTTCCCATAGGTTTGCAGCAGCCACGCATTCAGCAGTACAACGCCACCTATGAACGGGAACTCTTCACTGACAGTTCGATCCGCCTCTCCTATATCGGAAGCACCTTAAGCGGGCTAATTGCCGGCGCCGATTTGAATGAAATCGCCCCCAACGACACGCCGTTCGGCACCACTCAGGGAGTGGATGGAGATGACCCCACGGCCGCTTGCGATCCCTTCAACAATGGAGATTGCGGGTACTCAGAAGCTGACATAGCGCGCCAACCATTCCCTGGTCTGGGGGATTTCCTCGAGAGCTTTGGCAATCGTGGACACGGCCGCATGAATTCATTCCAGGCGGAATTTACAAAACGCTATACCCATGGCTTGCTGCTGAATTTCTCTTATAGCTACGTTGACCAAAAATCGACCGGCCTCGATACCGGAAACTCGAGTTTGGGTGGCACTATCTACAACCCATTCGCGCCAGACAATGACTACGGGCAGGAAGGGTACGTCTCCCACAACCGGTTCGTGGCTTACGGAGTCTTTGACTTGCCTGTCGGACGAGGGAAGAAAATTGGTTCCGGAATGTCAGGATGGAAAGAAGCAATTCTTGGTGGCTGGCAGACGACCTTCAACATGTTCGCTAAGAGCGGAACCGGCTTTACTCCGTTTTGGGTTTGCGACGACTGCGGCCCCGTCTCCCCGGGGAACGTCGGTGTCGGTTCAGTGGATGCTGTGGGCGACTTCAACACCACTTCTTACCGCCCAGTTGTGGTCGGTGACCCAAACCATAAAGTTGGCGATCAGATTTGGGATCCGAATGCTTTCGACCTGATGCCGTTGGGAGCCGATCTTTTCAGCAACCCCAATATCGCACAACGCAATATGCTGCATGGGCCTGGAACCTGGGGAGTGAACCTTGGAATCCACAAAAACTTCCAGATCGGCGAACGAGTGAGTGCAAGTCTTGGCGCCGACATCGATAACATCTTCAACCATGCGTTGTTTTCGCCTGATCAAGACAATGGTGGGGGTGGTGGCACGTTTGCCATGCTGGGTGACTTTGCCCTCGGCGTGGACCCGACGACGAAACAGATTGGGATCGCGACCGACGATGGCACGCCAACTGGAGTACCGCAGGTCTTCCGCAATCCAGACTTTGGAAGGCTAATAAACAGCTTCAGCCAGGAAGGTGTCGACAGCCGGCGCAGAATCCGTCTGCGCTTACGCATCACGTTCTAATTTTTCTGGCCTTGGAAAAGCAGTCGCGGACACATCCGTGTTCCGCGACTGCTGGTTTCGGTCTTCATGATTCGGCTCGCTGAGTAACAGATAATATAAAAAAAGCTGGAACCGATGAAACTTCCCTCTCTTCGAAGCGCTCTCCTTCTGTTTGTATGTTCGATCAGCGCGTTCGCGGCTGAGCGGCCGGGCGGGTTTCGCATCATCGGGCCCGGCGGCGGCGGGGCTATGTTCAATCCCACGATCAGCCCGCACGACGGTAATACAGTTCTGATCTCCTGTGATATGACCGGGTCCTATATGACCCATGATGGCGGCAAATCATGGCGCATGTTCAACCTTCGCGGAGTGGTAAACTTTTTCGCCTTCGATCCCAAAGATTCGAAGACGATGTACGCGCATGCCACTGGCTTGTGGCGCAGTACTGACAACGGAGAAAACTGGGCCCTGGTTTATCCCAACCCGGCCTCTGTGAAGGGCGTGAAGATGGCGTCCGATCACTCCGATGAAGACCTCCTTGTCGATTCCGACCCTCTGGGTACGATTTCAGCGTTCGCCATTGATCCCGCGAATTCGGAGAAGCTCTACGCGGCCGCTGGTTCGAAAGACAGCCATGCGCTTTTTGTCTCCAAAGACGCTGGAAACAGTTGGACGAAAACGGTTAATCTATCTGACGCGCCGCGGCGTCTATGGATCGATCCGAAATCGTCTGCTGATTCGCGGACAATTTATTTTGGGAGTGTTCGTGCCCTAGCAGTCGTTCGCGGCGGGACTTTGCACAAGTTAACGGTCCCCGAAGACACCAACGACATTTCTCTCGGCTTCGGATCCGAGCCACAGCCGACGGTCTACGCAACCTCCAAGCAAGGAGTTTTTGTATCCTCCGATGGCGGGGAAACATGGCGCAAGTCAGTTTTGCCGGGTGACGGCAGCCATGTTCGAGCAGTGGCTACCAGCCTGCGTCATCCCGAGGTGGCGTATGTCTCTTACAATCGCCTGAGCCTCGACGGGAAAATATGGATGGGGGTCGCGAAGACCAGCGACTCGGCCAAAACCTGGACCTTGCCATGGAAGGAAGACTGGGCAGATGAAGAAGAGGGCTCGGGCATCGGAGGGAACGCCGGTGTTGCGCCCGAGAATATTCAAGACGCATGGATAACCAAAACATTCGGCTCCTCATGGGGAGAAAATCCGCTGGTCTTGACCGTGGCTGATCAGGACCCCAACCTCGCCTACGGAACCGACCTCGGTCGCACCATGGTTACACGGGACGGAGGTAAGACCTGGGCCGCGCAGTACGCGCATAGAGTCGATAATGCTGGATGGGCCAGCAACGGACTCGACGTGACCACCAGCTACGGTTATCACTTTGATCCATTCGATATGAAGCGCCAGTTCATCACCTATACCGACATCGGCTTGTTTCGGAGCGAAGATGGCGGCGGCTCATGGGTCAGCTCTACGCAGGGGGTTCCTCGCGAATGGCGCAACACTACTTATTGGGTTGTCTTCGATCCCAAAGTGCGCGGAAGAATGTGGAGCGTGAATAGCGGAACCCATGACTTGCCCCGCCCCAAGATGTGGCGGCACACTTCCGTCACGCGATATAAAGGCGGCGTTTGCATGAGTGCGGATGGCGGCAAGACTTGGACCAAGTCGAATAACGGAATGGACGAAACGGCTGCCACGCACATTTTGCTTGATCCGACCAGTCCGGTCGACGCACGCGTCCTTTATGTGGCCGGATTTGGCGACGGGGTTTTCAAGAGCTCGGACGGCGGAAAGACCTGGAGCCTGAAGAACAATGGCATTACGCAGAAAGAACCATTCGCCTGGAGATTGTCCCGTGCAGCCAACGGAACTTTATATGTCCTGATTGCACGGCGGTCGGAGGATGGCAGCGTCGGTAATGCAGGCGATGGCGCGCTGTACAGCTCTGCGGACGGCGCTGAACACTGGCAACCGGTAAGTCTGCCAGCAGGAACCAACGCACCCAACGGTTTGGCCATTGATCCCAACGATTCGAATCGCCTCTATCTCACAACGTGGGCCCGAGCCGCCGGGCAGCACGGCGATGGTGGAGGAATATTCGTCTCCGAAGATGCCGGCAAGAATTGGAAGCAGGTTCTGGAGAAAGATCGTCATATTTATGACATCACCATCGACCCATCAAACGCGAACGTCCTTTACGCAGCCGGATTCGAATCGTCGGCATGGCGTTCGGCTGATCGTGGTTTGAGCTGGACGCGTATCCCAGGATTCAATTTTAAGTGGGGACAGCGTGTAATCCCCGACCCAATGGATCACAATAAGGTCTACATTACGACGTTCGGAGGTAGCGTATGGCACGGCTCGGTGAATGGCAAACAAGAGCCGCTAGATATTGCTACTCCGCAACTCGCACAAGACCGTAACTAGGAGAGCAGATGAATCGCCGCGAATGGTTATATGGAGTTGGAATTATTGCGGGCGCTGGAGCCGCCACCCACGTCGGTGTAGAAAGTGCCGCTGCGGCCAACGCGCCAGCCAAGCCAAAGCCTCTTGCTCTCTCCGAATATGAGCCCAAGAGCATGCTGCAGGTGCACGAAACCCACATTGAGCGGGCGAAGTACCCGGTGATTGATTTCCATACACACATCTCTGGTGCTGCGAAATCGTCGAAGGGCGTCGGGTTATCGGCAGAACGAGAGTACCTGGGAACCCCCAAGGAATGCCTCGAGGTGATGGACGCGAAGAACATGCGCGCCATGGTCAACCTGACTGGAGGGTATGGCAAGGGCCTGGTGGATGCGGTCGGTAAATTTGATCGCGCCCACCCCGGGCGTTTTTATACCTTCACGGAACCTTCCTACGAATTTTTCAAAGATTCGAACTATGCCAGATTGCAAGGTGATGCGATTGAGCAGGCACACCGGGACGGCGCCCGCGGGCTGAAGATTCTTAAAACGCTTGGACTGTATCTTCGCGAGAACATCACCGCCGGGCCGCTGGTCAAAATCGACGACAAACGGTTTGATCCGATGTGGGACGCCTGCGGACAGTTAAATATCCCGGTAGCGATTCATATTTCTGACCCGATTGCGTTCTTCACGCCGACTGATCGATTCAACGAGCGTTACGAAGAGTTGAACAACCATCCCGACTGGTCCTTTTATGGCGCAGACTTTCCTTCCAATGCGGAGCTGATCGAAGCTCGCAATCGTGTGATCGCGCGGCACCCGAAAACCCAATTTGTCACTCTGCACTGCGGTAACTTCTCGGAAAATTTGCAGAACGTGTCCGAAAATCTGGACCGCTTTCCCAACATGCATGTGGACATCGCAGCGCGCATCGGCGAACTCGGCCGCCAACCGTTCACCTCGAAAAAGTTCTTTGACAAATATCAGGACCGGATCGTGTTCGCAACCGACGCGACGCTCCATGGTGACGCGTTCCCCCAACAGGTTTTCAACAATAAGCTGTACGAAATTTACTATCGGTTTCTGGAAACCGAAGATGAATACTTCGATTACGCTCCAGCCAAAGTTCCGCCCCAGGGCCGCTGGCGCATTTACGGAATTAACTTATCCGACCAAATCTTGCGCAAGGTCTACAACGGCAACGCTGCCCGGCTGCTGCAAATCACGGTCTAAATGCGAATCGATTGGCGGGTTCTCACGATTGCGCTGGCGATAGCGGCATCGTCAGCGCAGGCACAAGTTCGCGTCTGGCAAGGCACCCTCGCCCTCCCTACTTACGAAGAAGGCCCGCCTGATCCGAATCCCCCTTTCGATCAGTTTGCCGCGAACCGATTCAACTATCCATATACTTTGCGTAATAACCTCACCAGTCGCCGAGTGAACCATAACTGGCGCGCACTCTATCTTGAAAATGAATACCTGAAATGCTCCGTGTTGCCCGATATCGGCGGACACCTTTATACCTGCGTGGACAAGCTCTCTGGACAGTCGATGTTCTATGCCAACCCTTCGATCAAAAAGGCAGCCATATCCAATCGTGGGGCATGGGCGGCGTTTGGAGTTGAATTCAACTTCCCGGTGTCGCACAACTGGGTAACAATGTCGCCGGTCAATTTTGCGTTCGTGAAGCATAACGATGGGAGTGCTTCCGTCACCGTGGGCAACGTGGACCGCGTGTATGGGATGGAATGGTCGGTGGAATTAGTTCTAAAGCCCAAATCCACTGTGCTTGAGCAACGCGTAACCCTTAACAATCGCAGCGATGTGCGCCATCGCTTCTACTGGTGGAACAATGCTGGCATTCAGGCTTGGGATGACTCGCAGATCGTATACCCGATGCAATTCGCCGCTTCGCACGGTTTTACTGAGATTCGCCCCTGGCCCGTTGATGACGGTCTTGATCTCAGCATTCTCCGCAATCAAACGCGAGGACCAGTTTCTGAGTTTGTCTACGGCAGCCGCGAAAATTTTATGGGCGTGTGGAACCCAAAGACTAATACGGGCACGGTCCACTACGCTGATTACGCCGCGCTTCCCGCGAAGAAAATCTGGTCATGGGGCGCCGACGCCGATGGCCTCGACTGGCGCAAAGCTCTCTCTGACAACAACAGCAGTTATCTCGAAGTGCAGGCTGGCCTGTTTCGCAATCAGGAGACCTACGCCTTTCTCGAGCCCCGCCAGACTTTGACCTTCAGCGAGTACTGGATGCCGGTGCGGAACATTGGCGGGATCGCGCGCGCCAATTTGGCTGGAGTCGCGAGCTTGGTTCGCCGCGACCATACCCTGGTCGTCGGCTTCAATGCGAACCAGCCAATCCCTAAGGCGAGCATTTCCATTTCTAGCGGCTCCCAGCAATTTTTTGCAGAGAACGCTGATTTGACACCGGAACGCACCTGGACTCACGAGATTCCTAACGTGGATTCGCAGACTAAATACAGCATCGAGATTAAAGACGCTAAGGGTACGACTCTGCTGCGCCAGACTGAAGGTGTCTACGATTGGACTCCGGAGGCCGAAATCAAAGTTGGCCCTCAAAACAGCTATCGCATTCCGGAACCCGACAGGCGCAGCTTCGATGATTGGATTGAATCCGGCAAAGAAGATGAGTTGAACGGGCGAACTCTTCGGGCACTCGATATCTATAAGGAGGCGCTGCGCCGCTTCCCGGATAGTTTCACAGCGCAGAAATCCGCGGGGCGGTTGGCTGCTGCTCTGCTGCGATTTGAGGAAGCTAAAGGCTTTCTCGAAGTGTGCCATAGCCGTGACACAACCGACACCGAGGTTTCCTATTATCTGGGTATTGCCTATGACGGATTGGGCGACCCAGAGCACGCGCAAAGCGCTTATGAACAGGCATTACGGTTGCCGGCCTTTCACGCTGCCGCAGCACTGCGTTTGGGCGAATTATTGGCGAGAACCGGTGACCTGGGGAGTGCGGAGAAATATCTTGACGAAGCATTCACTCTGACTCCCAATGACCTGCGCGTGCGCGAAGAATTGGTTGCGGTTAGACGCGCAGTCGGAAAGAATTCAGAGTCAAAGGCCCTGGCTAAAGACAGCCTCACCCGCTTCCCTCTAAGTAATTTCCTAAAAGAAGAACTTGGCACTCCTGACCTCATCCAGCTATCCAATGATGGCAACCGGGTTCTCGAGATCACCTCGCAATACATTCGTCTCGGCATGTATCAGCGGGCGCTGGATGTGCTCTCCCGGCAATACCCACCGGTGGTTGCCGACCAGAGCGAACCTGAGTCAGTGGCTCCTCAGCAGGATCCTCGGGTCGTATACTTCCGCGGGTATTGCCAAGAAAAGCTGGGCAAGATGGGGACAGAGGACTACAAGCTGGCTTCCACTCTCTCCACCAGGTACATCTTCCCCAGCACCTCCGAAGAACTTACCGTCCTGAAGGCGGCGTTGCAGGCAAATCCCGATGACGCAACCGCGCATTTCCTGTTAGGGACCCTATACTTTTCGCATGGTGCCACCGACGCAGCGCTGAGCGAATGGTGGCAGGCACGAAAAGCCGGATCCAAAGTTCCAGTACTGGACGCGAATATTGGCCTTGCTCTCCTGCATATCAAGCACGATCCCGCAAAAGCCTTGGAATCTTTTCGCGATGGCCTCACCGACGATCCTACCAACGTCGCAGTCTATCTTGGCATGGATCAATCCCTTAGCCTGCTTGGGCGTCCGGCACGCGAACGTATCGAGACTCTGGAACAATATCCGGAGCTTGCGGACTCACCGAATGCTCTGATGTTCGAGTTAATCCTGAACTTGGCCGAAGCAGGAGACTTCGACCGCGCCAATAGCCTTTTTCGCGATCACTTTTTCCCGCGCGAAGAAGGGGGAACCAATGTCCGCCAGGTATGGGTGGAAGTTCAACTTCAACACGTACTTGCTCTCGCCAGGCAAAGTCATTGCACTGAGGCGCTGAATGCCGCGGAGCATCTGGGCTCCGAGGTTCCGGGGCTCGCATTCACCAAGGACGGGTTGGAACCGATGCTCAACTCAGCCCGGACAAATTATCTCCTCGGTACGGCTCATTCCACCTGCGGCAAGGCTGAAAATGCAAAGACGAAGTTTGAGCAGGCAGCATCGGCGTCCGGTCCCGATCAGATTCGTTGGGCATTTCTGTCGGCCCAGAAACTCCCCAACTTCGATGAGCGAGTCTGGCAAAGCCGCTTGCAGAACGCTCTGACCGATGCGGCCAATCGCACCGAAACCAGTGCCTATCCAAGCTGGTGGATGTATAACGCAGGGGCATTGGAGCAAGAGTTAGGAAGAGCGCAGGAAGCAAAAGAGAGATTTCAAAAAGCCCTGCTGCTTCCTGACCGCATGTTGGCGTATCACTTTACCCGGCTGGTGTTGACAACAACTATTCCATAGTGAGCAATCTAGATTGCGAGAAATGAAGAGACGCGATTTTATCGCCGCATTCGCTGCATCAACCGTCTTCGCGCGATCCTGGTCTTTCGCGCAGCCTGCATCCCGGCGGCGTCCGCGATTACTGATTGCAGAATCTGATCCTTTTACCGGGCTCAATCTTCTCAAGCTGCGTTATGCGGCCGGCCATCGCCCACCGGACGACTTCTCAGGTCTCGCCTTGTCCTGGCAGCTCACGCGGCAAAAAGATTTTGCTGAGCGCGCCCTAGCGGAGATGAAAGACAAGCACATAACCCCCAGCGGCAAGCCTTCACGGGTATGGATTGACTACGCGAAGTGGGCTCTGGCGTTCGACTGGTTGTTGGATTACCCGGGATTTGTTCAAACCTCAAAAGACCAAGTTGCGCATGAGCTGATGGACGGTGCGTCAGCGATGCTTGCGACCCCAGATTTCTCCGATGCGAGTCAGCTTTCCTATCACAACTACGCCACCCGTTATCTGGCGCTGGCTGCATTCGCTTCGGCCGCGGTCGATGGCTATGAAGGATGCAATGCGCGCTGCGAAGTTTGGCGCAAACAGGTCTCGCAAGGATTGGAAAATATCCTCGAGACTACAAATTTCGTCGGCCCCGAAGGCAGTTACCACGAATCGTTGGATTATATGCGCATCAGCTGGGCTGCGCTGACCCTGCTTGCCGAACTGCAACGCACCACCACAGGAGTTGACCCCGCGCAGACGTTCTCTGTGTTCCGTAATATTGGCAACACTTATCTCTATAAATTGTTACCCGACGGCACTCCTTCGCGCGAGGGAGACAATGAATACCCCATCCTCGACCTGCAAGATACTGCCGTCGTCGGATACTCCGTCAATCGCTTCAAAGATCCGTATAGTGCGTGGCTTCTGCGCAAAAGCGGTTTCTTGCCCAATAAATGGGTGATCCCGGTACTTCAATTCTTGTGGGATGACCCCGACGTCACGCCCCGCGATCCCGCGCTGGCAAGTGAACAAGAATTGCCGCGCCAACGTTACTTCCCGGGCGTGGGACATCTCGTCATGCGGACCGGATGGAAGCCGGAATCAACGTGGATCGAATTTGACTGCGGCCCTTACCTGGCCAAGCATCAGCATCTGGATCAAAATCAGTTCACCATCTACCACAACGGCTACCTGGCGATCGACAGTGGTGCCGACTATACCGAGACCGAAAGTCCTCATTACCTGAACTACTATCGCCGCACCGTCGCTCACAATTCTGTACTCGTGTATGACCCCAAGGAGAAATTCTTCTGGTCTGACAATGTTGTGCCCGCAGCCAACGACGGTGGGCAACGAATGGATTCCTCGCGCTATTGGAACACCATCCGCAATGCTAAAGACTGGGAGCGTACCCGCGACCTTTGGGATTTAGGAACAATGCGGATAATTGACTACGTGCCCGGACAATACCACTACGCCCTGGGGGACGCCAGCAATGCATACTCACGGCACAAGTTGCGCAGCTTTACACGTGAGCTAGTTTATGTGCCCGGCAAAGATTCACTTTTCGTTTTCGATCGCGTAGTCAGCACAAAACCCGAATTCAGAAAATCCTGGCTGCTTCATGGAGTCAACGCGCCAAACGTGGATGAGGATGCTCGGAAAGAGCCGGGGACCAAGGATTTCAGTGACGCCAATACTTTCCGCTTTAACGATGGGACAGGAGAGTTGCTGGTGCATTCTCTTTTGCCGCGCCAGCGCATTGTCACCCGCCGTGGAGGGAGTGGGCATGAATTTTATTGTCCGGGAGACGAGCACGGTGGCGCATGGAGTAGTGGTGAAAATTGGTCCCTAGAGCCTGCCGAGGGCGGCCCTCTGCCAACCGATCCGAGATTGCTGCACATGTGGAAAGCATTTTGGGGAGAGGATCTCACCAAAATGGAGAGATCAAATCGCAAAAATGTCGTACCTGGAAGTTGGCGCATCGAAGTCTCCCCGTCCCAGCCGGCGGAAGAAGATTTCTTTCTTCACGTCTTGGAAATTGGAAGAACGGGAACGACCGGTAAAAAGCAAGTAAAACTAGTGGACGGCAGCGGCATGATCGGCGCGGCTTTCGAAAGCGGCCCTGTAGTGTTGTTTGGGGCCTCTGGGCGTGCTGTCGATCACGCGGAAGTATCATTGCCCGAACTGGCATGCGATTCGCTTCTGCTCACTGGCTTACAAGCCGAGTCTGCCTATGAACTTAGTTTTAGTGGATTGAATGTCTCCGATGCGCAGGGCGCAACCTTACCCGGCGTGTTGAAAGATGTTCTCCAATCTCGTACCAATGCAAAGGGCGTGCTGCAAATTGAGAACAAGCATTTTGAAAACTTGCGCCTTCGAATTGCTCAGATTTAGAAATGCCAACCACAGAACACGGGGAAAGCTCATGAAGTGGCCCACACTTTTAATCTGCTTCACATTCTTCACGGCTGCAATTGCGTCGGCCGAGGATATTCCTCGCCCGGAAGATCTTTTGGTATTGCCGTCACCATCGGCAACGGGAGCCCAAATTACACCGTACTTGAGGTACCAGGTAAATATCGCTTGGCAGCAGGACGAAATTCGCCGAAAACGTTTTGAGCAGCTTCACGACGAGAGCGAGTTGCTTCGTCTACAAGAAGAATTGCGGGGCAAACTTTTGGCAATGGTCGGAGGTTTGCCCAAGGAAAAAACTCCATTGCACCCGCAGATTACCGGGCGCCTTCAGATGGACGGGTTTCATATTGAGAAGCTGATTTACCAAAGCTTGCCCGGCATTTACGTAACGGCGCTGCTGTATGTGCCCGATGCCGGGAAGAAACACCCGGGAATTCTGGTTCCCTGCGGCCACGCACCCGCGGGCAAAGCTTATTACCAGGCGCTCGCCCAACGCTTGGTACATCGCGGATATGTTGTGATTTCATGGGATACGCTGGGACAAGGTGAGCGTAGCCAGTTCTGGGACGCCAAATTTAAAAAAAGCCGCTACAACCTGATTTGTGCGGAGCACGCAATAATCGGGAACTTGGCGTATCTTGCCGGAACAAATCTTGCGCGCTGGGAAATTTGGGATGGCATTCGTGCGGTCGATTATTTGCTTACCCGTCCAGAAGTGGATTCCGAACGCATCAACATTACCGGGACCAGTGGAGGCGGAACCCAAACTGCTCTGATCGCGGCACTTGACCCACGCATCAAAGTGGTTGTTCCCTCCTGCTACATCACCTCCCTGCCAATGCGGATGTACAACCGAATCTTCAAGGACCCAGACAGCGATCCAGAGCAGGACCTTTATGGCATGATTTCCGAAGGCCTGGATCATTCCGGATTGTTGCTGCTGATGTATCCTCGTCCGGTTTTTGTAGCTGCTGCGGTTCTCGATTTTTTTCCTATCGAAGGCACTGGCAAAACTTTTCGCGAAGCCGCCAGTCTTTACAGTCGCTTCGGTCATGCAGACCGCATTGGGATGACCGCGAGTTATAACGAACATCAATATTCGGTGGAGAATCAGCGTGCAGCCATCCACTTTCTCGACCACTTTAATGGTCTGCCGGAGGCTAAAGAACTTCCCCCTACCAAAGAACTCGATGTTCCAGCCTTGCAATGCACCCGCACTGGACAGGTGATGACGGATTATGACGACGCGAAATCGCTCATGGATGAAATACGCCAGTACTCCCTGGAGCGCAAGAACAGTGCCACGCATTCTCTGGAAGAGCTCTATTACGGTAAAAGCTATCCGGAAATTCGCAGTTGGGGAGTTGGAGAATTTAAAGGTGAGTTCGCTACGGATCATGCCATTGCGTGGGAAGCTGTCGGAAGCACTAGAATCGGAGAGGTCACAATCGACAAATATTTACTGCATCACAGCGGCGAATTAGTAATGCCTTTGCTCCATATTTACCGGCCTGCATCCAGAAATCACAATTTGCTCTTGTGGTTCTCCAGCAAGGGAAAAGCAGGCATAGAAGACTGGCCAGCAATGAGCAAGTATTTGGATGCCGGGTACGAGGTGGTTTCGTTTGACTTCCGCGGACTCGGCGAAACGCGGATGCCATACAAGGCCATTTCACCGGACGACCCGCTCCTCGGCCAGCTCAACTACGACGACGCCTATATAAATCCCCTATCCAGTGTGCTGGCAGAATACGTGTACAACTCTCTTCTTACCGGACGTCCTTATTTTCTCCAGATGATAGAAGACGTGGAAATTGCTTCTCGATTCGCACGGCTGCATTTGAAATCGGACAAGATTTCTGTAGTGGGTGAAGCAGAAGCTGCGAACTTGGCGATTTCGGCAGAGCGAGTTTTTCCTAAATTAACGGCCTATCCAAGCTCTGGGGGTATCAAGGTCAATTGGTCTGACATCGTGGACGAAAAAAGGGAAATATGGCCGATTCAATACCTCCTGCCTGACGGGGCGAGGGTTCGACAGTAGTTCGATAGGCTGGAAGGTCCAAGCCGACCCTGGGCAATTTCAAGCGGACGAGGGTCAAGACAATAATAAAAAGAAAGCACACGAAAATAAAACAAATAAGTTCTCGCCCCGATTCATATTTCCGCCGAAGCAGCAAAGTCCTCAATAATCATCGGCTTCCGGCCGTCACGAGTCTGGATTTACGGCTTGATACTTTCGTTTGTTTTCTTCTGTCATGGCGTATAAAATCGCCCTTGCGCGGCCGTTCGCAGGCCATTTAAGGAAGAGGAACATGGCGTTTAAAGATTCCCGTCTTTTAGCGGAACAGCGTAGACGCAAAGTTCTAGAACTGATCGAGCAAAAGGGTCAGATCACGGTCCGCGAATTAGTCTCGCGCTTTGCGGTCTCCGCAGTCACCGCCCGCGCCGACATTGATGCATTGTGTGCCGAAGGTTTGGCAATACGATCGCATGGGGGAGCCGTGCGCAAGCTCGAAGCAGGCCATAAGGGTGCCGCTGCACGGGACCCTAAGCGATATGCAGACGTCGCGAGACGCGCAAAAGTCAGCTTAAATACTGTTTCACGCATTGCCCAGGGAAGCCAGGACATCGCGCCTTCGGTGCAAGCTTCGGTAGTTGCAGCGGCAAACGATCTCGGGGTCAGCCTGGCCTCTGAATCCAGTAATCGTACGATTACATTTGTTCTTGGAAATCGCGACATCATAAATGAATTTCAGTCTAAAATTCTTCTGGGGGCAGAGGGATTTTGCACCAGCCACGACTGGGGTCTGCATTTTATTTCTTTTCGCTCCGACCTGAGCGCGCCGTCCGGTAGTGTGGTCCTTCCCGAAGCGTTGACCGAGGCGAGCCGGACCGGAGGTGTGATTTTGAGCGGGACACATTCCGCCAATATTCTCGCGGCGCTAACCGATAGAAACATCCCTTTCTCTCTGGTGGGAAACAACATTGTAGGAGACTGGCAACCGGAACGATACGATTGCGTTTTTACCGACGATGTTCGCGGGTCCGCCGAGATCACCCGTTATCTGATTTCTCAGGGCCACCGCAATATCTGGTATATCGGCAATCAGCGTTTGCCGTGGTTTGCGCGCTGCGCCCGTGGTTATCGGCAAGCGATGAAGGAAGCGGATCTCGAACCACGGTTCAGCGAGATTGGCTCGGAAGACCGTGAACTAGGCTACCTTGCAGTTAAGTCCTTGCTCACCAGCGGCGAGCGGCCCACCGCTCTTTTTGTCGGTACCGATCAAGCGGCTTCCGGCGTTTACCAGGCCTTGCAGGAATCAGGAATCCGCATCCCCGATGATATCAGCGTCGCCGGCTTCAACGATACGATTGGAGAAGTGCTGCATCCCGGACTGACAACCGTGCGCGAATTTCCGCGTGAGTTGGGCGTTCACTTGGCGGAATTCACCATTCGCAGAATCAATGAGCCTGACCTGCCGCCTCAACAACTGGTTATGCCTACAGAACTTATTCGGAGAGAAAGTGTGCGGCAAACCGTCCCCGGCCACTCTCACTTGGCACCTGCCACACTGCAAGAACACGTCCTGTAACGCGCCGCTTAGCCTTAGAAAAGCCGCATTTGACGATGCAACAGGGCCTCGTCCACCAAAAAGTGGGTCTGTGAAGCACACTGCTCGCCACCACTAACCAGCGACTTCCATCCCGGCGGACGCTGCCCTCATAAAAACTTCTAATAGTTTGTATTACTTTTTATTTCTTTATGTTTACTCCGAATCTCTTGTACTTTGCTTTCCTTTCATGTTCTAATGCTTTCTATTTTCAGGGATATCTAGCCACAAAATGGGGGAGTTATGACGCGACGAATTGGTTTGTTCTGTTTGCTGTCGTTGGCGATGTGCGCGGCACTCTTTGCACAGGTGGATACGGGAACGATTGCCGGCAGTGTCCGTGATAGCCAAGGCGCAGCAGTCGCAGCAGCCTCCGTTACTTTTATAGACGTCAACACCAATGCCACCCTGAAGACACAAGCTGACGAATCGGGAGAATTCGTTTCTCCACCAATGCGACCCGGCGAATATAAAGTGATTGCTGAAGCTCAGGGCTTCAAGACGCAGACGCGCAGCACCGTCACTCTCAGGGTGCAAGACCGTTTGCGCATGGATTTCGATATGGCCGTCGGCGCGGTTTCGGAAAATATTGAAGTGACGGCCGACACCCCGGTTATTCAATCGGAAACGTCGTCACTAGGCCAAGTCATCGCTGCAACTCAGATTACCGAACTGCCGCTCAACGGTCGCGACTACGTTCAACTCGCCACTCTGAGCACCGGCGTTGTTCGCACCAGTTCCGGGACCAACGGCAACTCCGGCGGCAGCAGCACAGGCGGTGTAAACAGTTTTGTCGCCAACGGCACTCGTGGAACCTTGAACAATTTCCTGCTCGACGGAATCGACAACAACTCCAACGACAATGGCGGCGTGGTGCTGCGCACTAACGTGGACGCCATCCAGGAATTCAAGCTGCAAACCAACAGCTACTCTGCGGAATTTGGACGCAGCGGCGGCGCTGTGGTGAATGCCATCACCAAATCTGGAACCAACAAGTATCACGGCAATGTGTTCGAGTTTTTTAGAAATTCCGCACTGGACGCGCGCGACTACTTTGAAGTTCCCGGCACGACGAAGGCATCTTTCAAGCAGAACCAATTTGGCGGGACCCTGGGCGGTCCGATTGTGAAAGACAAGCTTTTCTGGTTTGGCGATTATCAGGGAACGCGCATTCGCAATCCGCTCAATTTCAATTCGAAGGTCCCTACGGCCGACGAACGTGCCGGAAATTTCTCCGCGGATCCACCAATTACCGATCCCGAGACGGGCAATCCTTTTCTCGGAAATATTATTCCCGCCGACCGCATCGACCCGATTAGCCAGGCCTATATGAATCTCTATCCTGACGCTAATCAGCCCAACAGCCGTTATGTCATTTTCCCTATTGAACGCGACTCCATTAATGAGGGCGACCTTCGGGCAGATTACAACCGTTCGCAGCGTGATCAGTTTTTCCTGCGCTACTCGATGAGCAGGCGGACGGATATTCGTCCTTCACCGTTGCCCGGCTTGGCGAATGGCGGCAACTCCAGCACCGGCGTAGGCCAGGAAGACACTTACGGTGCTTCATTAGGATTCACCCACGTGTTTAGCCCAACCACCGTGAACGAGGCTCGCATCGGGTTCAATCACGTGCACGTCGATCGCGGCGTGCCAGAGGGTGGCACGAATCTTCCACCGGCTGAGCTTCAGGTTCCCGGCGTCCCTCACGATGATCGCGTCAACGGGCTGACTCTGTTCGCTCCAAGTGCGTTTGCGCGTGTCGGAGATCCCCGATTCGCGCCCACGATTCTCACCAGCCAGGAACGTCAGATTACCGACGTGCTCAGCTGGACACACAGGGCACATACCATCAAGGTTGGCGGAGAGCTCCGCTGGAGCCAGTTCAATATTTCGCAGGAAGCCGCGCCGCGCGGACAATTCTCTTTCAATGGCCAGTACAGCGGCAGTTCATTGGCTGACATGTTTCTGGGATTGCCCAGCCGCGCCAATATTTCGACCATCATCGGTCTCTATAACCGGCAGCACGTACCGTCATTGTTCATTCAGGACGATTGGAAAGTCACCCCCCGCCTCACCCTCAATCTGGGATTACGCTATGACTACTTCTCTCCTGCGGTCGAGGCCAACAATCGTCAAAGCAATTTCGATTACGCAACTGGAACGCTGATCGCGGCCGGCACCAGCGGTCATTCTGACAGCCTGGTCGAGGGGGACAAGAAGAACTTCGCTCCCCGCGTTGGTTTTGCCTGGACCCCAACCGCCAGCGGCAATACCGTGATTCGTGGCGCTTACGGCATATTCTTCAGCGGCCAGGAAATCCGCACTGCTGCGCCGCTGCAACTGGCGTACAACCTGCCATTTTTCTTTGAGCCTTTGTTTATCAACGATCCAGCAGCCGCGCCCGCATTTACCGTCTCGCAAGGATTCCCCGTATTGGATCCGAGCCAGGCAGGTAACGCTGGCGTGACCAGCGTCGACTCACACCTCGACACTCCTTACTATCAGAGCTGGAATCTTGCGGTGCAGCGTTCACTGCCGGCGGCGATCAGCATTGAACTCGCCTATGCCGGTTCCAAGGGCACCCATCTGCAATCGGTGACTGATCCCAATCAGGTTCGTGTGCCCGGTCCCGGTGACGTGCAGTCTCGCAGGCCATTTCCTCAATTTGGCGGATTCACTGCGATTCGAAGCGTCGGCAACTCCAACTACAATTCGCTTCAGATGAAAGTCGAGAAGCATGCAAGTCATGGTCTCTACATGCTGAGCGCCTTCACATATAGCAAAGCCATCAACGATCTTCCTGAAATTTGCTGTAATGCACCGTTCGCACAGGACAGCTATAACCTGGGCGCAGAGCGGAGCGTGGCTGACTTCAACCAGAAGCTACGCTGGGTTTTGAGCTTTGACTACGAGATACCCTTTGGCGGCACCCATTCTCACATCGACAATCGCGCGATAAATGCTGTGCTAGGAGGATGGCACTTGGGCGGCATTTATACCCTTGCAAGCGGATTTCCCTTCTCCGCCTATCAAAACGACGACCAGTCCAACACCGGAACCCAGGGCGTCCCACGTCCCGATCAGCTAAAAGACGGCAATCTTCCCCGTGACCAGCGCACTCCCGATCATTGGTTTGATATCGACGCATTTCACGTGATTGACAACACGGTGGACGGATACAGGTTTGGTAATGCGCCACGTAACAGTTTGATCGGACCCGGACAAAATGTTCTTGATTGGGAGCTTCGTAAAGAATTTAAACTGACGGAATCGCAGCGTCTGGAATTCCGCGCAGAGTTCTTCAATGCCCTCAATCATCCGAACTTCGCACAGCCCGACAACTTTATTGATGATGGCCCGGGATCCGCCGGAGTCATTACATCCATCGCCATCCCGATGCGCCAGATTCAGTTTGGATTGAAGTACGGTTTCTAACCGCATTTCTTGTCGCTTGGATGCACAAACGTCAAAGCATATTTTGACGTTTGTGCACCTGCTTGATGTCACAAACTCCTCCGTAAGCAGTGACTAATGCTGCATAGTCACTCGAATCTGACCTTCGCTGTACCAGCCATCCCCATCGCGCCCCACAATTCCAAAGCGCACCGCCGGTTTTCCGCTTCGCGGATCAAGCATGGCGACCCGGAAATCGTAGTCGCCCTCCGTCAAACTCCCCGGAACATAGAGACTTCCATCGAACACCGCATCACCCGGAAGCCATTTCCGCACGTCTACAGGGATATTGATGACAACATTGTCGTTCGCAGATCGCAGTTGCACGGCCAACGGATAATTGACGTAAGGCGGGGCCACGCCAGCGTTCAGCCACCACATGTGGACCGGCATCATTGATCCCGCCGAGACTGCCTTGGGATATTCCAGCCGGCGCAGGAGCAAGCGGTATCCAATTTTTTTCTGGAAAGAATCGAACTCTGCTTTCCAGTCGTCGGGGATCGGTGACGATTTCAAATTCACCGAGGTCACGTGCCAGCGCAGAGCCTGCTCCAGAATGTAGTTCAGGTCGAAGTTGTCTCTCTTCCACTCTGAAACTGTGCCGCACACCTCGAGCGAAACCGGCTGCTTTTGCCAGACATCCTGAACACCGGCACGGACCACTTGCTGCGGATAGACGTCCAACATCTCCGGTTGAAAATATGGATTGTCCGATTTCACCCGCAGATCGCCCAGGCAATCCAGCCGCCACCCGGCGCCTCGACTGGTCCCGTAAGTCAGCGCGTGCGGCTCATCGAAATTCATCAGCAATGTTGTGTTAGGAAAGGCGTCGAACCAAATGTCGATCAGACCCTTTTGGTCTTGGAAGCTGGGCATGTAGGGGCTCCAGCCTTCACCCCAGTATCCAACCGAAGAAATGTCCACGCTATCCAGGTAGGGGTTCCCATCATAGCGGCGACCGGCTTCGGCAACCAGTTCGCCCCACAGCTTCAGATAAATAGGATCAGAAAAATCCGGCTGCCAGATGGCGCCGTCTTTGTCAGTCGGCTTGTTGGCTCGGCGAGCCCCGGTCGATGCATACCAGGCGGGCAGTGGGTCCTGATTGGAATAAGGCATGAGGCGGATGGCCAGCGTCTGCCCGTGCGCCTGCGCCTCTTGCAGCGCCAGATCGATAATGTCCCAGCGATATTTTCCGCGCTCTGGCTCCAGCGCATTCCAGTACCAGCGGAGATAGGCAATCGTGGTTGCTGGAAAATCCGGCTTAGTAGCAGCCTGCGAAACTTTTTCAACCGGGCCAACTTCCGACCATTTCAGCGCGGGATTCAAAGCTTGACCGTTGAAACGGTTGAAGGTCGTAATGCCCATATTTGGATTCTGCAGGACGTCGTCGCTTGACTGCGGGCGGATAACCACCGTTTCCTGCTGCGCATAACAGAGTGACGTAAATAGCGTGAGTAGCGGGAGCCACAGGATTCTCTTCAAGGGGTCCTCATGAGTTTAGGCGCTTTTACCGCACAACAAAAGATAGCAAAGAAAGGAAAAGAGAGGGATAGCATCGAAGTTCACGCATGAATCCGGCGGTTCTTCCCCTCGCACCCATCCCAGCCCCACGACAACATGCCGCCCTGTCTGGTGCTGAATTTCTTTATCGCGCTCAAACGGAATATTCCCTCAACGCAACTAGCAGTGTTGTTCGAACAAGCGCCCGGCGTCGGACTGAATTCGGCCCGAGACCACCCCTGCTTGCGGTTACTCAATCGGATCGCAGTTAATCCGGGCCTAGACCGGAAAACTGCTACTGCCCGGCTTCTCAGGAACACCCACGGAAAAATACCGCAATAGCACCCTAGTGCTATTACGCGAGTACTTCCCTTTGGGAAGTGGCGCTCATCACGACAGCATGAAAAGCTTTGGGTCAGGCAGAAATTCGAACTTAAGATTTCTGACCGAAAGACATTGGAGCTAGATCGTGATCACGAAAATAAAGACTTACAGCCTCGAGATGATTGCGGCGGTTTTATTGCTTGCAACGCTCTACCAGGCTGCGAGATACGAGATTATTCACCTCATGCCGCGCTGATCTTGCCTGCCGGTTTCCGCGTTCGGCAGAGCACCGCAGAGTATTGGCTCCGTCATTTTCGGCCGCCACAATGGAATCGAATGGTCTGTCCCACTGCCAATCGACCGCAGCGAGTGACCGTGCCGTAGACTCCGGCATGATTCTGGTTCGCACGAACCACCGTCTTCAGTACCTCTGGCGCTACAGTCGCCGAGTCGGGATCCAGATTCAACATCGAGCAGCGGACGTCACGCATCGTGACGGTGATGGCGGGGCCCTCTTCCCCTTCGCCGAAGGAGAGCACACCGCCTACCCACCCATCCTCCTGAAAGGGGCCCGACTGCAACAACCGGACTACGATATTCGAGCGAAATCGTCGTACATCCGGGGTTTGTCCTGCGAGCTTTGCGATCTCGCGCACCGTGTCGAGTGCGATCACAGAGATGCTGGCTTCATCGAAGATGCCATGTTTCAACTGCATCATCTGCACCGGAGAGCCGCACCGGCGACCGATCTCTGCGGCTAAGTCGTGGCCCAAAACAGCCAAGTCTTCACCATCCGGCGTGCGAACGTGCGTAGGCAGGTCTCCCTCAGCCCCGTCTTCTGGGCGACGCGGAGCAAACAGGAGCAAGTCGGGAAGCTTGCTTGCGCTTAGCCATGGAAACCCGCTGCGATCATCTATCCGACGGAATGCCAGGCGTCTGTCACCATCGAGGCCGTGCCAGCCCAGGTTTGCGACATCAAGTCGTTCCCCGCCCATGGACTTCACGGGATACCGAAAGAGTGCCTCCACATGTCCAATTTCGATGAGCATTCGCTTTGCGTCCAACCCTAATCCGCCTTAAATCCCTTCACATCCACCGCGGGTCAATGACCTTCGGATTCGAGGGCGATTGGTTTGCTGTGCCATTCTGCACATTTTCCTGAAAGCGGATGAGTCACTCTAAAAATATCATTGGGGCATTATCCGCGAGCGATTCCTGGGCCGAGCGCGACGCCGAAACTTAGCGTTTTATTGACTCCAAATCAGCATCACCTTGAAAGCGTCCACAAAAACGCCACTCGCCTTATGAAAGTGTTTCTCACAAATGCTAATGCAAGATTACCCCACGAGTGATTTTCGTCTGGTTGGCATTCCTGCTCTCGCCGAGAACGCTTTAGTTTATAACCGGCCTCGCGAAACATGGTTTCCCTGCCGATGCATATTGCAGGAGCTGCCAAATTGACCAGCCAACGATCCCGCATCACGAACCAAACCAGTGCGCAGCCCTTTCAGCGGACTGCGTTATCGCACCGATTAGGCCAAAACTTCGTTACATGCTGTTTCGGAAAAATATCCATTGTTTTGTGTCTCATGGCGGGCCTCATGGTGAACCTTACCGCAGCCCAGACCGCCTCACAAATCGACGTGGGCGAACTTAGCATCGATACGTTAGCCAACAGCCAAATTACCTCGGTCTCGCGAAAACAAGAACGTCTGTTCGAGGCGGCGGCCGCCGTGTTCGTCATTACGCAGGAGGATATTCGACGTTCCGGGGTTACCAGCATTCCAGAAGCGCTCCGTATGGCGCCCGGCATTGACGTGGCACAAATCGATGCGAACAAGTGGGCCATCACCGCGCGCGGATTTAATGAACGCTTCGCTGACAAGCTGCTGGTTCTGATCGACGGAAGGGCAGTCTACACGCCGCTTTCTTCTGGGGTTTATTGGGATATCCAGGACTTGATGCTGGAGGATATCGAGCGCATCGAAGTGATCCGAGGTCCGGGAGCAACCTTGTGGGGCGCCAATGCCGTAAACGGGGTGGTCAACATCATTACCAAGAAGAGCAGTGACACTCAGGGTGGTCTGATTACAGCCACCGCAGGCAACCAGGGTGAGATGGGTGGAGTTCGTTACGGAGGCAAAGTAGGCACACTGGGCACCTATCGCATCTTCACCAAATACATGAATCGTAATGAGTTCACCACCGCTTCCGGGGACGAGGCCGCAGACAACTGGGACCTTGTTCACGCGGGCTTTAGAACTGATCTGCAAGTCTCCCAGAGCGACGACCTCACGGTTCAAGGGGAAATTTATAAAGGAAACGAGGGTCAGACGGTACAGGGGTTACTCTCATTGTCGCCGCCTGCCAGTGGAGGTTTTAACGATCGAACCAATATCAGCGGAGGCAACCTTCTGGCACGCTGGCACCGTGTTTCGTCCACCCGCCTCGATACCACCGCGCAAGGCTATGTTGATGTAAACGACCGCAGTCAGTTGGGGGTTCTGGGGGAGTTTCGTCACACCGTAGATCTCGAGTTCGAACAACACTTCGCCTCCGGTCACCGTCACGATCTCATCTGGGGAGGAGACTTTCGCGGCACCGCAGACCGAACAGTTGGCAGTTTGAACATATCGTTTGATCCCGTCGAGCGTGCCACCAATCTCTACGGAGCATTCCTTCAAGACGAAATCAGCTTACTCCCCGCCCGGCTAAAATTGATTCTGGGTTCCAAACTTGAGCACAATTTTTTTAGCGGATTTGCGCTACAGCCTAATGCCCGTTTGCTTTGGACCGTTACCCCAAAAAACACAGTGTGGTCGGCGATTTCGCGAGCATCCGAAAACTCGTCGAGGTTCGACGCCGACATTCGCGTTAACAACGACGCATTTGTGGACGGCAATGGCGTCATCAATCTGGAGTCCGACTTCGGAACTCATCATCTCCCGCCAGAGAATGTAGTGGCCTACGAAGTGGGTGAGCGAACTCAGATCAATAAGAGTCTCAGCCTTGATCTCGCCCTCTTCTATAACCACTATACGAACCGGCATACTCACGAACCCGCCGCTGCCTTTTTCGAAGACACCCCCGCGCCACTTCATCTCGTCCTGCCGGCCGTGACCCACAGCAACATCAGCGGAGAGACTCACGGCTTGGAACTCTCTGGCAGATGGCAAGTCCAAAACAATTGGACCTTGAGCTCTAGTTACAGCTTTTTTGAAATTCATTTGCACGCGACCAACAGTCTGGATACCTCTACTACTGTAGACAGTGAAGGTAGCAGTCCGAGGCACGAATTTCAGGTCAGGTCCAATTTGAATCTGCCGCATCACTTTGAATTTGATAGCGCGATTTATTACGTGGGCCAGTTGATAGGTCCTCAAATTCCGGCGTACACGCGGGTCGACGCCCGCCTGGGATGGAAGAGCGGCAAGGCGTGGGAGTTGAGTGTCGCCGCCCAAAATCTGCTTACTCCGCGGCACTTTGAATTTGGCTCTGGCGATCTGGTGGAGGCGAGTCAGATTGGACGCAGCGCGTACGGGAAAGTTACATGGCGGTTCTGATCAATTGGGGAATATTCAGCAATTCGCATACCGATGTACAACGACGCAGCTGGATTTTCCCTTTTGCTCTGCTTCCAGAACTGTTCCTCGCGCTTCTATTCCTAAATTTGCCAGCTTACGCACAAGCTCCCGCTCCATTAACCGAGACTCAGATTAAAGCCGGCTTCTTGTTCAATTTCACCAAGTTCGTGGAATGGCCTCCCGATGCCTTTGCTGACGCGACTTCGCCCATTGTGCTGGGAATCGTTGGCGAAGATCCTTTTGGCGACCTGCTCACTCGGGCAGTAGCCGGCAAGACCGTTAACGGCAGAGCCGTATTGGTGCGGCATTTTGTCGCGGATCAGAATTTACAGGGCTGCAACATCCTTTTTATTAGCGCCTCTGAAGAAAAACATTTGCCTCGGATACTGGACGGCCTGCGAGGGTCGAGCGTGTTGAGCGTCGGAGAGACTGATGAGTTTGCCCGTTTAGGAGGAGTAATAAACTTCTTTATCGAAGGAAACAGAGTCCGCCTCCAAATCAATCTGGAGGCTGCCACTCGAGCGCGACTCAAAGTCAGCGCGAAAGTGATCGCGGTGGCCCGGCTGGTCACCAGCAGTCTGCCTGCGGGGAAGAGTTGAGATGAGGGCATTCAGCGCTTTCTCAATTCGTGGCAAGTTAACCTTTATTATCTTGAGTGCGAGCAGTCTGGCGCTACTAATGGCATCGGTAGCCATCATCAGCTTCGACTATCACACTTATCGTCAGGCAAAAGTCCAGGATGTTACAACTTTGGCAGATGTTATCGGCTCCAACAGCACCGGGGCCCTCACTTATCTTGACGCGAATTCCGCCAGCCAGATTCTTAGGGCACTAAGCTCCAAGCGGCAGATTTCCCAAGCATGCATCTACGACAGTGCGGGGCGGGTGTTTGCAACCTACCTCCGCGATTCCACTCCAAGTCGATTCCCTTCCCTGCCTGCGAAGGAAGATCAAAGCCGTTTCGGAGATGGCGATCTAGCTGTGTTTCGGAGCATCGTTCTCGACGGTGAAAAGATCGGTACCATCTACATCCGATATGACCTCTCAGAGCTCAAACAACGCATTGCCCGGTTCGCGGCGGTCCTGGCGCTTGCCTCGCTGGGATCATTGTTTACCGCCTTCCTGCTGTCTTCACATCTTCAACGTGCCATAACAGAACCTATTCGGAAACTGGCCGACACCACCAGAATGGTTTCCGTCGATAAAAATTACTCGGTACGGGCAGAAAAGCAGAATGATGACGAAGTCGGCCAGTTGATTCTGGGCTTTAACCACATGCTTGACCAGATTCAGCTGCGTGATTCTGGGCTTCAGGAGGCGATATTTACCGCTGAATCCGCCAGCCGAGCCAAGAGCGAATTTCTGGCCAATATGAGCCACGAAATCCGAACACCTTTAAATGGAGTCATGGGCATGACTGACCTTGCCCTGGATACCCAACTTACGCCTGAGCAGCGCGAGTACCTGGAGATTGTAAAACTTTCTGGCGACTCGCTACTGACCGTCATCAACGACATTCTGGACTTTTCGAAGATTGAAGCGGGGAAGTTTGACCTCGATCCAATGGATTTCAATCTCCGAGATTGTTTGGAACTAACGCTGAAGACGTTGGCGGTGCGGAGCGACGAAAAAGGTCTGGAACTGCTGTGTGAAGTAGGCCCGGATGTTCCGGAGATCACCAATGGGGACGCCAACCGGCTCCGACAGATAATCCTCAACCTGGTAGGAAATGCCATAAAATTCTCGGACGAAGGTGAAGTCGCTCTGAAGGTGGATGTTGAAAAGAGTGAAGTCAACACCTGCATGCTTCGTTTTACGGTCACCGATACCGGAATTGGAATTCCTCCCGAGAAATGTGACTTGATCTTCCAACCCTTTTCGCAAGCCGACAACTCGACCACGAGAAGGTACGGGGGAACCGGATTAGGTCTCACCATCTCCACCCGGTTGGTAAAAATGATGGGCGGTAAGATTTGGGTCGAAAGTGAGGTGGGCCGCGGTACGCAATTCTTTTTCACGGCACAGTTTGGAGTGAGCGCAACCAGGGAGATCAGGATTGGGTCCATCGCTCCGCCCGAACTGTTACGCGGAGTGAAAGTTCTTGTAGTCGACGACAACAAAACCAACCGCCGCATCCTCGAAGGCATGTTGAAGCGCTGGGAAATGCTGCCCACATTAGCGGAAGGCGCCGAGCTGGCAATGCTTCAGTTGTCAGCGGCCCAGCAGGCGGGTGAACGGTTTCGACTTATATTGACGGATATGCATATGCCGGATATGGATGGCTTCGCATTTATTGAGCGCATTCGGGAACGTCCGGAATTGTCCACCGCAACCATTGTGATGCTCACTTCCGCGGGCCATCAGGGCGATGCCATGCGGTGTCAGGAACTTGGAGTCGCCGCTTATCTATTGAAGCCCATTCGCCAGTCGGAACTGCGCGAAGCTATAGCCCGTGCAATAGGCGCGACTGTACAAGAAGGGGCCATCCCCTTGATTACCAGGTTCTCTTTGCACGACGCTCATGAGCCGGGAGAGTTTCTACGAGTACTGGTGGTGGAAGATAATGCGGTAAATCAGAGGCTGGCGCTGAGGCTGCTGCAAAAACGTGGACATCGAGTAGAGCTGGCCAGCAACGGTCTGGAAGCGCTTCAGGCAATGCAGAAAACAGACTTCGACCTGATACTCATGGATATCCAAATGCCGGGAATGGACGGAATAGAAGCCACCCGCCGCATCCGTCAGGGCGAACAGCCCAGCGGGATGCATGTCCCCATCGTCGCGTTGACTGCCAATGCAATGAAAGGCGACCGGGAAAAATATCTGGCTTCGGGAATGGATGGCCATCTTACCAAACCCATCCGGCTCGCTGAATTGGACGAAATGTTGAAGTTTTACGAAGCAAAGAGTCGTCGCGAACAAAAGCGAGCCCTTCTTGCGGTATCTGGCAGCTCTGACTCTTGATGGTAGTCTCTTCGCTTCCCTAGCGGACGCTTCGATTCCTGGTTCTTCTTCTCGCTTGGAGTTGAAGGGCGAGTAGCCATTGGCTGCTGTTCTACTTCTTCAACTCCGCCGCCCAGTTCGTCACCAGCACAAGCGGTGTGGAAACCGCATCGGGGAAAGTCCCAAAGATAAAGCGCTGGCCATCTGGGCTGACGTCGTAGGGGGTCCCCACGGGCGACGAAAATCCCACCGGAAAAAGGATTTTGGGGGCGCTTACTGAAAATTCTTCACCCTTCGAGTTCACCGAGGCCACGTGCAAGTGACCATCCAGGCCATAGAAGAAAATTTCATTGCCGTCGGCCCGCCAGCTGGGATAACCGCCTCCGCCTTGCGAAACCTGCCATCTGCCTTGCCCGCTGGGAAAGCGAGTGACGTAAATTTCCTCGGTTCCCGAGTCGTTGGAGCTGTAAGCCAGCCATCTCCCATCGGAAGAAAGACGGAATTCAAAAAATCTTCCCTGGTCAGACCGCGCCTGCGCGATTTGAAACGACTTTTTGTCCCCAGTCAATGAGAGTACGGCGAGGTGTGGGTTGGGGCCATCTTGTTCGAGGTGAAGTAAGGATTTACCATCCGGCGTCAATTGCGGCGACAGGGATGAGGTAGCAGATCCCTCGAGCAATACTTCTTCCTGTCCATCGCCGTTGGCCATTCGCATCCGCAGAGAAGTTCCAGACATTGGGGTGACGCCAATTTGCTTTACATACACTACCTTTTGTCCGTCCGCCGACCACGCCGGCATCAGGTAGGTGCCTCCGCCGAATGTCAGGCGCGTGCGCGAGCCGCGAGCCAGGTCATAAACCCAAATGTCGGCTTGCGGTTCGCCCACGGAGAGGGCGAGCCGTTTGCCATCGGGAGAAATTCTGCCACTACCCTTATAGAACGCCCGATCTCCTACCTTCCCCAGGACTTTGCCACTGCGGTCAAACCAGGTTAAATCGGACCCCTGTGCTTTGGATCCCGGCTCATAGATGAGAACGCCATTTTGACTCACGGCAAAACTGGTGTGCCAGGTCCCGGCATCGTATTGCACCTGGTCCGAAACAGTGACCGGGTCGCCGGAAAGCGCGCCGGTCGACGGATCGAACTTCTGGGCCAGCAGTTGCAGCTGCACATGATAGACCAAATAGCCGGAAGCATATTGCGCAGAAGAATCGGTTTCGAGCACCTGCTTGTACGACCCATCGTCAAGCGACCCAATATAGATTCCGTGCTCCGAGCCGCCGGAGTGACTAGTGGCAAAGAACAAAAAATGTTTGCCGTCGGGAAGGAAGGCCGGCCAACGGTGGGTGGTATGCGTGCCGGCTTTGAATTTCGTCAGGCGGGCCGCGCCCTCGCCATTCGCGTTCACTCGCCACAATGAGTCGCGGTAGTCAGGCTCATAAATTATGACGTTTTCGCGGTTCCACGATCCGCCGCGCGGGTTGGGTGTGTCCGCGAGTACCGTCACCGGTCCCCCAGTTGCCGCAACTTTTTTAAGATGGCCACCGGCAAAGAAGCCGATGAATTTGTTGTCGGCTGACCAGAAGGGAAACGACGCACCCTCAGTGTCTTCAAGTTTTCTGGCGGAAAGTTCTCCCAGGAATTGCACCCATATCGAAGCCCGGTCTTTGGGGCTGATGGCACAGAACGCAATCGCCGATCCATCGAGCGTAATCGCCGGAGGGCCGGAAAAATCTCCGAGAAAGTCATAGCTCATCTCCGGCGGAGGTGGCAGGTAAGAACGCAGCGTTCGTACCGGGGCTGTCTCCCGCAGGAACGACCACAGCAGCGCTGCCAGGAGAATGGCCGCGAGCCCGGCCCATAGTGCGCGCTCGCGCCATCTTTTTCTCAGGCGAACCGGCGTCGCATTGGTTACGCTGGAACCGCTGCTCGCGATCCATCGCAACTCACGGGCTATGTCGGCCGCGCTCTGCCAGCGCGATTCCGGATCCTTGGCGAGGCACTCAACAATCACGTGATCAAGCGCGGCCGGCGCAGTTGGCTGCACTTTAGAAAGTGGTTCGGGTTCCTTCTCCAGAATTGCGGACGCCACCGAGATCTGGCTCTTTCCTTCAAAGGCGCGCTTGCCCGAAACTGCTTCGTAAAGTACCGCGCCAAAACTGAAGATGTCGCTGCGCGCATCCGCGTCCTGGCCCTGCAATACTTCTGGGGCCATGTATTGAAAAGTGCCCACAATGCTTCCCTGCTGGGTCAAGGTCCCTATGGGCGCAGCCGGCGCCGTCATGTGCATGGTGGGACTCGACGGAGTGAGGTGCGAGGACGTGGGAGTGATTATCCCCGCCGGCTTTGCCAGTCCGAAGTCGAGTAGCTTGGCGCCGAATGGCGTCAGCATAATATTCGCCGGCTTCAGATCGCGGTGAACAATGCCGGCGCGGTGTGCTCTTTCCAGAGCGTCGCAAATCTGCATACCGCACTCTAGCGCTTGCTTTAGCGGTAGCGGACCTTTTTGCAGGCGCGACTCCAGCGTATCGCCCTGAACGTACTCCATCACTAAGTACGAAATTCCATCCTGATCGCCGACATCATGCAGAGTGCAGATGTTGGAGTGATTCAAGGACGAAATAACCCGCGCTTCGCGTTCAAAACGCTGCTTTGCTTCCGGGCTTGTAGAAAGGTGCGAGGGCAGAATCTTGATTGCCACGGTGCGATCAAGCCGCGTATCGCGGGCACGATAAACCTCCCCCATACCGCCCGCCCCGAGCGGAGTTTGGATTTCATAAGGACCAAGTTTGGTGCCTGGGGCGAGGGGCATGGGGTGTGCGTCATTATATCGCGATGTAGAGCGGACACTCTGGTCCACTGGGAAGCGTAACGGACTTGGTTATGGCTGCTTTTTGGGAATGTGTCTTGGTGTCCGCCTACCGGACAAGAGTATCCGTCCCACATTGTTTTTTAGGAATGGGCCGCGTGCCGCCGCGGTACGCGCTTGGAAATCCCGCAGAGGATTTCATAGAGCACCGTGTCGGACAAGGCAGCGTGCTCCCGCGCATCGACACTCAACCCGTCGATCGAACCGAGCAGAACTACTTCATCGCCTACTGCCACGCCCTCAAGATCGGTCACGTCGACCAGCGTCAGGTCCATCGAGATGCGGCCTACGATAGGGGCATAATGTTCGCGCACAATGACTCTTCCCTGCGAGGAAAGCTTGCGGTTCAGCCCGTCGGCGTAGCCGACCGGCAGTACGGCGATGCGAGCTGGCGCTTTGGTGACATAGGTGCCGCCGTATCCCAGCGCCTGGTTAGCGCGGGCATCCCGCAGCGAGAGAATTCGCGTCTTCCACGTGAGCACTGGTCTAATGTTGAGCCGCAAATTGCTGCCGCTGACCTCGCGTCCGGCGCGCTCGAAAGGCATGTAATAGCCATAGAGCGCGATGCCGGGCCGCACCATGTTGTTCCAGGTCTCCGAGCGTGAAATAACTGCACTGGTGTTGGCGGCATGAATGAACTTGGGCTGAAATCCCTGGCCGGCGAGAAGCGCTTGAGCTTCGGCAAAGCTTTGAAGTTGATTGGGGACAGATGGCGCATCAAGTACTTCTGACGAAGCGAGATGCGTCGATACACCTTCAAGGGATAGATGCGTGGTCTTCTTTAGTTTAGCCAGCAGCGGCGGCAGTTCCTCGACGCTGATCCCCAGACGTCCCATGCCGCTATCAATCTTCAGATGGATCGGATGCTTCCCGTTGTTCAGACGGGCGGCGGCACGGTCGAGTAATTCAATTTGTGCCGACTCCCAAACCGTTGGAGTCAGGTTGCGGCGAATAATCTCCTCTTCTTCGCCGCGCCAGAAGCCAGTCATCAATAAAATGTTGGCGCGAATACCGGCGTCGCGCAGCGGGATCGCCTCGTCGAGCGAAGTCACCCCCAGCCAGGTGGCGCCTTCTTCTTCAAGCGTGCGGGCGCATTCCACTGCGCCATGTCCGTAGGCGTCGGCCTTCACCACGGCGCAAACCGTAACACCCGCGCCCACATGGTGTTGTACCACGCCAAAGTTGTGACGCAGGTTGGCGAGTGAAATTTCTGCCCAGGTTGGCCGGGTCGCCACTCGATTTACGATCTCCGCTGTTGCCATTGTGCCGATTATAGCGGCGGCGACGCCTGTTTCCCGGTTACCGCAGTGCTTCTCCCTCTATCTTTCTAGAGTGAAGTTGACCGTGACTTGGGTTTCCACCTCTACCGCCTGATCGTTGAGATAGTAGGGCCGGTATAACCACTGCGAGACGGCATCGACAGCAGCTTTTACCAGCAGAGGATGTCCGTTTACTACCTGCACTTTCCGAATAGTTCCATCGCGGCCAATCAAGGCCAGCAGCAACACCGATCCCTGAATGCCGGTGCTTCTGGCCAGCGGTGGATAGCTGGGCTGCACTCGGCGAATGAGATTGCCTTCCATCCAGCGGGACACTGGTCGTGTCCGTATGCTCGGGGCCGAGAACGGCATGACAGGTGTCGAGAACAAGTCCGTGATGGCAGTCGAGCTGCCAACTCCGACGCCGTGGTCAACTCCCATGCCGGAGGCCGTGAATGGGACAGTCGGTGCCGCCGGAACGTCCGGGCCGGTATAAGTAGTCAGGGGAATCTGACGGGGCGCCTGCAACGCTCCGGTTGGGATAACTGTCACGGGAATCGATTGAGCAGCCGCAGGATGTGAACTGGCCGGTGAGGATGTGACTACGGGCGGAGGCGGAGTGAGAAGCAAATCTCGCAAATGCACCTGCGGCAGACCCTCGGTGTAGAGCAGCGGCACGGCCAGCACGATGGTCAAACCTGCGGCTTGCAGCGCGAAAGAGGTAAGCGTCGTCCAGCCGCGATGGCTGTGGCCCAGAGAAGATGAATCAAGCAGAGAATCTGAAAACATGGTGACCTCCACGATTACTAATAGAGACACCACTACCGCTCAATTCAGACGAGGATTCAGAAAATAAAACGCCGCATCAGATGCGCTTATTGAAAGCTCGCTTTAACCGCGAGAGAAATGGGTTCGGATTGCTACGAGGCCAAAAGCTTCGCTAAACGACGGGGTCGCAAATGTACAGTGCCACGCTTGCCTCAGGCTTCATGTCTTTAACTCCCTTAATTGCAAGAAAGTGACTGGGCGCATCCGGTACCGATTTTCTAGCCCGCTACCTTGCCGAAATCACCGAAACTTCCGCGGCCATGGCGGGCCGAATCTAAATCTCGTGCCGTTGACGTTTTCTATTGAGTTTGAGAATTTCGATTGCTGCTACGCCGCGGCTCGTTCTTCCGCCAGCAGGTTGAAGTATAGCTGGACGTAATTTTCCACCATGCGCTTGGCGGTAAAGCAGTCGCGCGCTCTTTGATAGGCACGGCTGGCATAGTCCTTGCGAAGTTCGCGGTCGGCGCCGAGACAGCGCACTGCGGAAGCGAGACTGCTGGCGTCGTTGGCGCGGAAGTAAAGCGCGGCTTCGCCCCACACCTCGCGAAAGGACGGGATATCGTTGGCCACGATGGCGCAGCGCGAGAGTGCGGCTTCAAGCGCGGTCATGCCGAAAGCCTCGTACCGCGAGGTTGCCGCATAGATGCTGGCGCGGCTATAAAGACTGCGAAGCTGTGACTCACTTTGCGGGCCCTTCAAAGACACGCGGATATCGTCCACCGCAACCTTGATATCGGCACGAATCGCCTTCGAGCTGGCGGCCAGCCCTTCGCCGCCCACAATACAAACCGGCAAAGCGTGGGTGCGTTCGGTCAATAAAGAAACCTGTTTGCCGGCATCCCATAAACGGCCAACCGCCAGAACTGATTCTTCCTTTCCAACGTAAGGATTGAAGTAAATTGGATTTCTACCGTGGTAAATTACACTGTCCCGACGAGGCCGCGCATAGCAGGCCCGCAAACGCTCCAGCATCCATACCGTGGGCGCCACAACGGCGTCGGCGGCGGAAATCCCACTGATCACCGCACTGCGATACCAATCGAGCCAACGGCTCGGCGAAGGCTCGCGGTCGTGGACCGTTTTCCACCAGGTAATTAGATCTCCGTGGGCGACCACAATTCGCGGCGTCCGCACCGGCAGGCTTCCATAACAAAGGTGGTTCAGATGCAGCAAGTTGGGTTTGAGTTCGCGCACCAACTGCATCAGAAACGCCGAAGAGTCTTCGAAATCTTGCTCGCCCTCCTGCATCCAGTCCAGGCGGAAAGCGGTGGGCCGGTAATCCAGGCCATGCAACTGGTCCATCCAGCCGATCTGGTGCGGCAGAGGAATTTCTCCCAGGCTCACCAGCGTGACACGAATGCCCCGGCTGGTAAGTCCGGTAACCAGTTCGCGGGTGTAGGTCCACACGCCGCTTAAGGTGTCGGTAGTGACAAGAACGTGCACAGGCACCCGGGAAGAGTTGGTCTTACGGCACGCGCGCTTATTTCGTCGCTGTTGCCGCCCCTTATTCTACCCAGTAAATACGCCTCTGAGGAGAACTTTCTGGGGTTCGCAGCCGCAACTTATTGCGTTCCCGGCCCCTTAATTATGCAGCCTCTGCAAATTCCTGCACCTGGCCAGCCATCTCTAACCTATTTATGCCTCGGCACTTAGTTTGCTTCGCACCTCCTTTACCAGCTCGCACACTTTGCGGATCTTGATCCCGGCAGCCGGCAAATCCGTGGCTTCCAGTGCCAATTCGCAGGACAGCTGCAAGGCGGTTAACGGTCCTTTCAGCTCATTTCGCAGGCTTTGCTCGGCCACCCGATGCGCCACCAGAGCTTCCCGTTTGCGTCGGTTCAGCGCCGCCCGCAACTCGCGCAGCACGCGATCGCATCCGCTGATTCCAAAATTGATATAGACCGGAATCGCGCTCCCCATGTGTTGCAGGACCAATTCGCTCTCGTCAGGATCGGATTCAATCAACGACTGGTCGACGATGACGGCGGAGTACTCTTCCGCGCGCAGCTGACCAACCGCCTGCCGCAGAGTGCCTGCAACCTGAATGGCTTCTGAGGTGGCTTCTTCCAGCGTTTTGGCGCATTCCTGCACCTTGCTCGATGGCGATATCAATAGAATCATGCGATCTGAATTGCACGTCGGTAGCCACCGCGGCCCCACTGAAAACGCGGCAGTTAGCCCTGCCGCCAGATCCCACTTTCCCTCACAGGGACGCTTCGGCCTTAGGCTCAGTCCTGAATCGAATATTCCTTTAATTTTCGGTACAGCGTAGTCTTGCCAATTCCCAACATTCGCGCCGCCATTAACTTGTCACCGTTAAGCTGCGCGATCGTTCCCAGGATGGTCTGCCGCTCCAGCTCCGCCATGGGTAGAATCTTGCTTGACCCGTTGCCATCTTCGGTCAGGGCATGGTGAGCCCCATGAATGGAACTGGGTAAATCAGCTACGTGGATTGCCGGACCCGTGGTGAAGGCGTAGGCGCGCTCCAGACAATTTTCCAGCTCCCGCACGTTGCCTGGCCAGTCGTAAGCCAGCATCACCTTCAATGCCTCATCGCTAATGGTTCGCTCCTGACCCGTCGAGCGCAACTGCCGCTCCAGAAAATGCCCCACCAGCAACGGGATGTCCTGCCGGCGATCGCGCAAAGGGGGAATCTTGAGGCTCAGCACATTCAGCCGGAAATAAAGATCGCGTCGAAATGTCCCCTGCGCCACCGCCTGTTCGAGGTCGCGGTTGGTGGCGGCCAGTATCCTCACATTGATCGCAATCCGCTTGGTGCTGCCCACCGGACGAATCTCTTTTTCCTGAATGGCACGCAGCAGCTTGGCTTGCAGATCTACCGGCAACTCCCCCACTTCATCGAGAAAAACCGTGCCTCCCTCCGCAATTGCCAGCAGACCGTCCTTGGCTTGGATGGCCCCGGTAAACGCCCCCTTCACGTAACCAAAGAGTTCACTCTCGATCAGCGTCGGAACCAGCGAGCCGCAGTCCACTGGGATAAACGGCTTGTCGTGATAGGGCCCGGAAAAGTGAATGGAGCGCGCCACCATCTCCTTGCCGGTACCGCTCTCCCCCAAAATCAGAACCGGATGTGTGCTGTGCGCCGCTTTGGCAATAATGCGATATAGCTTCTCCATCTCTGGCGCGCGGCCAATGATTCCTCCAAACCCTTGCTTCGATTTCACCTTCTCGCGTAACACCCGGTTTTCTGTCTTCAGCTTTAAATGGGTGGTAACCCGCTCCAGCAGCAGCCGCAATTCCTCCACGCTAAAGGGCTTGGTTACGAAATCGTAGGCTCCGTTTTTCATGGCTTGTACCGCGGAGTGAACCGTCCCATAGCCGGTCACCACGATCACCGCCGCGTCCGGCCTCCGTTCTTTAATTTGCCGCAGCGCCTCCAGCCCGCCAGCGCCCGGCAACTTAAGGTCGAGCAGCACTACGTCGGTTCCCTGCGCATCCAGCATGCGGTATCCATGTTCCGCCGAGTCGGCGACGCTGGTATTGAATCCCAGCGACTGTGCCACTTCGCGGCAAACGTCGCGCACCGCGCGCTCATCGTCAATAATCATCAGGTTAAGTAGGTTGGCCCCTTCAACATGGGGAGGAATATATTGGGCAGTAGCGACCGCGGTGCTCATTATTTGTTACCTCTTTTTTGAATCTATGAAGACTTGATCGGTGGAGTCGCCAGCAGGCGCTCTGGGCAAGCGGACCGTTATGCAGGTGCCGCGTCCGAGCTGGCTTTCAATCCCCAGCGTGCCTCCCCGTTCCTCCACAATGCGGCGAACCGTCGCCAGTCCCAGGCCGTTACCCTGACCGGCCGGTTTCGTCGTAAAAAATGGCTCGAGCATGCGGGAAAGGGTCTGCTCGTCTATGCCGCAACCGGTGTCGCGGACGATGAAATCCACAAACTCCGCCAACTCCGGATCCTTGGCCGTCGGCCAGGTCGCACTGTAGTTTGCCGTGGAAAGGGTAATTCTTCCGCCACCCGGCATTGCGTCCCGCGCATTCAATACCAGGTTGAGGATGATCTGCGGCATCTGTGCCGGTCCGATACGAACCATGCCCGCCTCGCCATCAAGCTCGGTGAGCAGCTCGATGTTTTCGCCTATAAGGCGCTGCAGCAGGTTTTGCAGGCTCCCGATCGCACTATTCCAGCAAAGCACCGTGGGCTCGACGGGCTGCGGAGCAGCCACCGTCAGCAACTGCTGAATCAGCGTTACCGCCTGTACTCCGGCGTCGTGCATCTCGTTCGCATAGCGCAGCAAACGGGCGTTATCCGCCAACCCGTGGCGCAGCAGTTCGCAGTAAAGCAAAATGCCGGTTAGCAGATTGTTGAAGTCATGAGCCACTCCGCTTACCAGGCGCCCCATGGCCTCCGTCTGAGTTGTGGGTATTACCGCGGGGATCTCGATGCTGACTGCTGACAGCGAACGGCCGGGGGAAGGCAAATCGGCGGTGCGGATCTTGTTTGGAACCGCCATCCGGGGAAGCAGATCCGCCAGCACAGATCCAATCACCTGCTGCCCCGGCACCACTTCACACTGCCGGGCAAAAGCCTGGTTTGCAAAGAGCACGCGGCCTTCTTCACTAATCGCCAGAGGCTGTGAGCAGATGTGGAAGGCTGCCTCCAGAAGGGATAGATTGGGGGCGTGTTCGCCTGGAGCGGTGGTCTGTGCAACGGAACTCATGATTTCAACCCTTGTAGGTTCACGTTCAGCGCTTCGAGGTTCATCATTGGGAATGGCATCTTTCCCTGGTTTGACGGCGGTATGCGAGCGAATTCAAAAGCTCAATTCGGGAGGTATTTCGTTTTCGAGCTAACTTTGAGGCTCCCCATTTGGGAAGTGTAGGCGGAAGGGGTCTCGCTGCTAAGGTCATTCGTCACAGAATTCTGTGACGAGCGAACCAAATTGGGAGTGATAAATTTTGGACCGAAACGGGATGTCAACCAGCAATTTCGCGCCGGGTTTTGAGTGATCCACGGCTATCGCAGAAGAATTGACAATAGTACGATGGTCGAGCATGGAAGAAATTTCCATCTCGAAATTCAGAGCCAGCTGCCTGTCTGTCCTCGAAAGAGTGCGCAAAACCGGCAAGCCAGTGCTGGTGACTCGTTGTGGAGAACCGGTCGCTGAAGTCGCTCCGGCTAGCGTGCGCCCACAAGCGAAGCGCGTTCTTGGAACGCTCCACGGCACCGTAAAATTATTGGCGACATCGTGTCGCCCGTTAGTGACGAGGAAGATTGGGAGGTCCTGCGTTCATGAGGCTATTACTCGGGCACGCACATCTGGGTCTGGAGTGTGATGGCGCCTCATCGCCTGCCAAAGTCTTTGACCTGACTTTGGCCACCGCCGATGAACTACTACTCAAGGCAAAGGACTTCTCTGTCATGCCGAACCGCTAATTGCTCTGCGATTGCTACCGCGCAGCCCCACCCAGACTCGCAGCCGTTGCGTTACTGTCAGGCTGAACGATTACGCCATCGAACGGGGTTGCGGCGAGAAACCGCCCATTCACTACGCTGATGTGGCGCAGCGGGTAGCCCGAATCAGGTCCCCGACGCCAGCTCTTGCCTTCGTCGCTGCTGGTGAAGATGACGCCCGTAGCAAGACTTGTGGCCAACAGCTGCTTGCCGGCTTCGTCGTAAGTGATCGAGCTGATGTTCTTGTCGGGCAGCCCATTCACCATGTGCTCCCAGGTGGCTCCGGAATCAGTGCTGCGAAATGCGCCTTCCCGTGATGCCACCATGACCGCTCCCTCTGGAGCAATGCTAACGCTGCGAATGCTGGTCACGTACGCCGCAGGATTCGACTGCTGCCAGGTAACTCCGCCGTCGCTGGAAACGAGGACGTGCATTCTGGTCGCGGTTACCAGCAGATCGCCTTTGGCCTCAACCGAGATCAAGTCGATTTTGCCGAGCACCGGCCCGCCACTCCATGATTTGCCGCCGTTTTCGCTGATTAGCAATCCCGCCGAAGTCGCCGCAAACCAGCGTTTCGAGGTGAGGTCGAGATCGTTGACGCGGCCATCAAATACCGATCGAGTCACTACTTTCGTAGATACAGGCACCCGCTTGGTACCTTTTTTTACGGTTCGCGCCGTGATTTTTTCTGCCACCACCGCATTGATGGCGCGCCAGGGTGCGGACTCCTTATCTTGAATAAATAAGCCACGGTTGGTGCCTGCTACCAACTGTCCGCCAGCTGCCTGTTGCAGGGCAAAAACGTCACGTCCGCCCAGGCCCGTGCTTTTTTGAGACCAGTGGAGTCCGCTATCGCGGGTAGTAAAGACGCCTCCCCACTCGCGGTCGTTGACCACGCCCACCAGGATCGCGCCGGGATCATTCCGATCCGCGACAATCGATGTCACATAGCGATGGGTATATCCATGATTAGAAACCGCAAAGGTCCGTGCCCCGTCGTCGCTCGCCAGGACTCCACCGCGATCAGTAGCCAGCAGCACGCGGTTGGAATTTTTGGGATCGACTAAGACATCGTTCACAACAACTTCGGGATCGCTGACCCGCTTCCAGCTTTTCCCGGAATCCAGAGTTTTCCACAGGCCCTCGGTCGTTCCTGCATAAACCGTATTGGGATTAGTAGGATCCTGCTTCAGCACACGGGTACGGCGAGCAGAAAAAGGAATGCCCTGGATCTTCTTAAACAGGTCGCCGGAAGTCTCGCTGCGATAAATTCCGGAACAGGCGCTGGCAAACACTACCGCCGGATTCGACTGGTCGACGATGATGGAAAAAACATCGGAATCGTCGATCATTCCCTTATTGATATGGTGCCAGTTCGCTCCACCGTCATCAGTCTTCCAGGCCAGGTGCCAGGTGCCGGCATAGATGGTATTCGGATCTTTAGGGTCGACCGCAAGTGACTCGATGTTCTTGATTTCGTTCTGTGCGGACGTCGAAATCTTTTCCCAGGTATCGCCGCCATCCTTGCTGCGATAAACCCCGTCCAGCGCTCCCGCGACTAGCACGCTTGAATCAGAAGCAGCCAAGCTGAAGGCACGAATTGACTTGCCATGCATGCCACGCAGCGATTCCCAGCTTTTTCCACTGTCCTTCGACCGATAAAGTTCGCCAGCCTGTTGATTTTCGACGCTCCAGGCGGCGACATACATAGTGTCAGGATTCTTCGGATCGACCGCAATGTGATCAAGCACGTAGTCTTCATTGCCTAAGTGGACAAATCGCGACCAGTTCCGGCCGCCATCGGTTGACTCAAAAACCGTTCCCGTGCTGGTGCCTAGGTAGATGTGGTCGGTATTGCGAGGATCGTAGCTGAAGCCCCGGACATCGCCTCCGTCCGGCCCCAAAACCTTCCATTGGTCGGCCGCAAAGCAGGCCGTTGCGCCCAATGCAACCGCCAATATAACCAGCAACTTACATGCGCTAGCACGAAGAAAGCGAGTAATCATAGGTAACCACCTCGTGGTGCCTTTAGGATGCGTCCACTCAGAGTGACAGCCTAGCACGGGGCAATCAAGTTACTGAAGGCGGACAAGGGTTATGCTTGAAGCACTGGGTAAATTTGTCCTAAGTCGCTTATTGCAGCAACTTCAGCACGAGTTGCTGCTGCTGATTCGCTTGCGACAATGCGGAAATGCCGGTCTGCTCCAGAATGGAATATTTCGCCAGGGTCGCGACCGTGGCCGGAATATCGGCAGCCCGGACGCCGTCCTCGGCGCCGGTCAGGTTCTGCACTTGGTTGTTGATGACGTTGGCTGCGCTTTGCAGCCGATTGACCGTGGCGCCGATGGTGCCGCGCAGCGCGGCAACGGTCTGGATGGAAATATTGATGCTCGCCAGTGCCGCTGTGGCGTCCGTAATATTTAGCAGATCGTTGGTTGTCCCGAGAGACCCGCTGGCGAAAGTTGCAGTCGCAAAAGTGTTACCGCCTCCACCCGTGGTCGTAGAAGCGATTAAGTTACCGCCGATGCCCGCGGCCAAAGCTCTAAAAAGAATGCTGGTTCCGGTGGCGGTCGCAGATGCCGAGGCGTTGGCCACCGTCCCGATCCCGTACGTGGTTCCAGCGCCGGCTGAACCGTTTACTGCCGCAGCCAAATGCGCCAGACTGGCGCTGTTCGTGCTCCCAATGAGCACCTGATTTGCGGTACCGTTAAGGGCACTCACAAAAGTGTAAGTAGTGGCCCCAACACTGACAGTGTCATTCGGCGCTGCAACGCCAAGTGTGCCTCCCCCGGCCGTACCTCCGGACAGCGTTGTTCCACCAAAGGTTCCCGGGGCGGTGCCGGTCGAAGTCGAGGTGATGGCGTTGCCTGCGATGCCGCTCACCTTCGCCGAGAATACGATTGAAGTTGCTCCCGCCAGCGCCGTGACGTTGGCATTTGCCACCGTCAACGAGCCATATGTCGTTCCTCCGCCTCCACCCAGGTTGACCGCGGCCGCCAAATTAGCCAGGGCAGTGCTCTCGCTGCCCCCAATCAAAACTTCGTTAGCGGTGGTCGATGCGGTGAGCGTCGTCCGGAAAGTGTAGGTGGTTCCTCCGATCGAAACTGTATCGCCGTTGGAAGGAATGGCAAGAGTGCCAGTTACGCCTCCAGCAAAAGTTGCCGCGCCAAATGAGGTGTTCGAGCCTGCTTCGGTCGATGCAATCGTATTGCCTGCCGCGCCGGAAGCAAGCGCGGTGAAAACCACGGTTGCTCCTGCAACTGCCGCCGACGCTGAGGTGTTGGCGACGGTCGGTGTTCCGTATGTGGTTCCCCCACCAGCCGCTCCGTTTACGGCTGCCACCAGATTCGCCTGTGAGGCCGCTTGGTTCGCTCCTCGCAGAACTTCGTTCGCGGTGGGTGTTCCACTCAGGGCTGCCACAAACGTGTAAGTGCTGCTGCCCACGGTGACGGTGTCGAGAGCTGTCGGCTGAGCAGCAAATGTCAGGGTTGCCGCGGCAGCCGCGCCTCCCGTACTCCCCTGGGTCAGAGTCCCGCTGGCAGTGGCAGCTGGCAAGGTTCCGGCTTGGCTCAGGGTTGCACCGGCCGGCGTAGGGCCGCCCAAGCCCAGTCCGGCGGAAGACAGGACGCCCGTCCTGACCGTAATGGTGCTGTTGCTGGTGGCGCTGCCGTCACTTAAGAAAATATCCAGGGAGCCGGCGTTAAACACTGCGGCGCCGTTGTAATTGGTTTTGGCTCCAATGCGATCAATCTCCTGCTTTATGGCGCTGTATTCGTCATCCAGGGCAATGCGCTGCGGATCAGAGACGGTGCCAGTCGCGGCTTCGGTGGCCAGCGTGATGGCACGGTTGAGCAGGGTTGTTACCTGCGCCAGCGAGCCATCTGCTACCTGCAATTCGCCGACGCCATCGTTGGCATTGCGCGACGATTGAGTAAGGGCGGTGATATTGGCATGTAATCCGTCGGCGATTGCCAGTCCTGCGGCGTCATCGGCCCCGGTATTAATGCGCGATCCCGACGAAAGCTCGAACAGGGATTTCTGCAGATTCTTGTTGGTGATTCCCAGCTGATTCTGTGCCGCCTGTGATGGAATATTGTTCAGTACACTGACCGCCATTGAAGTGCTCCTTAAATGAGTTGACCGCACCCTTGGCTCGTCCCGCTCACGCCCACCACCAAAGAATCCGCTTTGTTTGAATGTGAGTTCTTTCTGCTTACGGTAGTAACATCGGCGAAGCCCAGAACGGCTTTAACTCGTGATGAGAATCGCAACCATTACCTGGGTAATATTTTTCTCAGAAAACCCAGAAGAGACGCTTGCAGAGCAGGAGCCCGCCAATTCGGGAGCGCGAAGGGCTATGTCGGAAGGTGGCGAGTGCGCTCACCCGCGGTTGATCATAAAAGTTGACATCTGTTCGAGGAATGCTCTTAGTGATTGTTCGGCGTCCGCCGGCAAAGCCGCATCAGAAAAGGCTCGATTCATCAGTTGCATCCAGCGATCGCGGGCAGCTTGCGTAATTTGAAACGGGAAATGCCTTGCCCGCAGCCGGGGATGACCTCGCTGCTCAATGTAGCGTTGCGGACCGCCACAGCGGTAAATCAGAAAGTCGCGCAGTCGTTGCTCGGCGCCTTCGCGATCTTCTTCCGGGTACATGGGCCCAAGAATATCGTCGTCGTACACCTGTCGATAGAAGGCGGCCACCAGTCGGCTAAAACCCTCTTCCCCAACCAAAGAAAAAATCCGATCTTCATCCATGGCTTCGCTCTGCTTCAGTTTAACGTGGGGAAGGCCAGCAAACGGATCGCAGAGTAGAGCCGTAGCTGCGCTACGGCTAGCGGCGCCCGACCTCGTGCAGCCCGCCAGCGGTAGCAGAGCTACGGCTCTACTCTACGTTTCACGCAAAAAAAGGCCGGCCGATTTCTCGGCCGGCCTAAAGCGCTTAGCTTACTGCGCTCTTTTTCTTGCCGCCGGCTTGGGATGATCAGGCACTGCCTTCACCTTCATCTCATCCACCATCTGCGTACCGTCACCGGCGTAGGTAGCGCCCGAAGGCACAACCCAGAATTCCGCCGTCTTGGTGCCGGCGCTTCCGGTGCGAACTTCGATGCGGCTGGCGTCGATGGCCTGCTTGGCTTCTCCGCCCGAGAGGTAGAACTTGGCATCAACCGCGCGTTCTCCCGCCAGGTTCTTTCTCTTCTCCGATGGATCGGAGTTGCCGACGATTACCAGCTTGGCGTCCGCTTCGCGCTGCATACGGAGCGCTACATCATCGAGGACGGCCTTGCAGGTGTTGTCCACACGCCAGGGCTTCTTCTCGTTGGGGAATTCGCATTCGCTCAACTTGCTGGCTTGCGGCGGTGGTGGTGGCGGCACTTCGACGTTCACCTGGGTGGAGGCCGGTGTGGTCAAACCACGCGTGTCTGCGCAACTTGCGTTTACCGTGATCGGTCCAGCCGGTGCTCCGGTGGTATTCAGGGTTGCGTTAGCGCCGGTGCCGGAAACGGTTCCTGCACTGGCAGTCCAGCCGGAAACTGTTACTGGAACATTGTCCGGACTCGAGCAATCGCAGGTCAGGTTCGAGGTTGCACCCGACTGCACTGTGGTCGGATTCGCCGAGCAGGACATCTTCGGCGGATTCTTCGGCGGCTCTTTCACTGAGAAGTTAGCGGTACAGCTAGCTTCCCCGCCCTTCTTCATCTTAGGATCGCTCACCCGAGCGGTGACGGTGTAGCTTCCGCCGGAAACTCCGTTGGTGTCGACCGTGGCGGTGGTGTTGGTACCGGTGATCTTTCCGCCGGTGCTGGCCCAGTTGTAGTTAAGAGTGTGCTTGGGATTGAAATTGGTGGTGTTGACGGTCGCCGTGACGGGCTCGCCGACCATTACTTCGCTTGGCTGTATCGAGCAGCTAGCGGCGGGCGGAATCGGCGGGGCTCCACCGAAATTCCACACCAGACCGGTGCTTAGGCGCGCACCCTGAAGCGTGGGCCGACGCAGCGTAGGATCGGCATTGGTGGCATTGTCAGGAAAATGATGCGCCGCCCAAACATAGTCGGCCTGAAATACCCGGATGCTTACGCGCTTCCACGGACGCAGATCCATACCGCCGCCCAGCACCGCGCCGATCGCGTTGCTGGTCTGAAGTCCGTCGATATCGAGGCGATTCCAACCCAATAAAGTATGTATGAATAGGTCAGCGTGGTTGTCAGTCCGCCAGGTAACTTTCGGCCCGATCGAGGCGAGGGTTTCGTGCCCGAAGTCAGTCCAGTGGTGGCTGATGTCGCCTTCCAGGCTGAAAATATTGTTGAAGTTGTAGGCGGGCGCGACGACAAAACCCTTGTCCATGTCGGGTATCTTGACGCCGACAGGAGCTGTGGCAGGCAAACCAGGTTGAGGCACAGTGCCCCCGGGATGCAGCCAACTATAACCGGTGAATATTTCAACTTTAGGTACGACGTCATCCTGCGCCGCTGCAACTGTACAGAACACCATTAGAGCCAGCATTCCCATTGCGCATGCAGGCAGATAGCGCCTGACTTTCAAATAACGTGACATGTTTCCTCCGTAAAATTGTGGGGGGCTCTATACAGCTCGCCTACAAAGCGGGCCCAAAACAGGAAAAGGCCGAAACTCCATTTTCAGGATACCAATCTTCAACGCCATTCGCCTGATCCAAATTGCACACTGTTTACTGAACCAATTCGTGCTTCAGATGCGGCCCTCCGGCATTGCGGTTGCGGAGGATAGAAGATATGCGTAATCTCAGATCGACACTAAAGTGCGTCTGTTTCACGGACTGTATTCTGAGCGAAAAAACACCAACTTGCGGTCCCGAGGCACAGCCTCAATAATGGTTCCCATATACCCATGAGCCAGGAAAAAGTACTAATCGTCGAGGACGAGGAAAACGAACGCACCGGTCTGGCGGAACTAATCTCTGCCTGGGGTTATCGGACGGAAACTGCCGCCGACGGCGCCGAAGGGTTGGACAAAGTCACCAGCTGGGCCCCTTCAATCATTGTCACCGACATGAAGATGCCCCGCATGGGCGGGCTGGAACTTCTGGAGCGCCTGGCGAACGACTCACAAACCATGGCTGTAGTGGTAGTCACGGCCCAGGGGACCATCGATAGCGCAGTGCAGGCGATGCGCATGGGCGCCTACGATTACATCACTAAGCCCATTGACACCAATCGCTTACGGACTATCCTCCAGAATGCTTCGGCGCTACTCGGAACCAAGGTTGAGTTGGAGGTTACTCGCCGCAAGCTGCGTGACAACGGCTCCATGGGAAGCCTGATTGGACCTTCAAAGAAGATGCAGGAGATCTTCCATCTGATTGAGATGGTGGCCCCCAGTACTGCTTCGGTGCTTATCACTGGAGCAAGCGGGACGGGGAAGGAGCTGGTTGCGCGTACTGTTCACGAACTTAGTCCCCGAAGAAATAAGCCGTTCGTGCCCATTAACTGTGCCGCTATCCCAGAGACGCTTATAGAGAGCGAAATCTTCGGCCACGAGAAGGGCGCTTTTACAGGAGCGCTGGAGCGCCGCACCGGATGTTTCGAATTGGCCGAAGGAGGAACGTTATTGCTGGACGAGATCGGCGAAATGCCGATCGCTACCCAGGCCAAGCTGCTGCGCGTGCTTGAAGATCGCAAACTCCGGCGCTTAGGCAGCAAGGTTGAAACCACCGTCGATGTTCGTGTATTGGCCGCCACCAATAAAGTTCCTGAGGAGGCGGTCGCCCGCGGCGAGCTGCGTACCGATCTTTATTATCGCCTCAATGTTTTCAATATCGATATGCCATCGTTGCGGGAGCATAAAGAAGACATCCCCGATCTGGTGCAGCATCTGCTCGACGAAATGGGAGTGAAGCATGGCCGCAAAGTGGCGGCGGTCAGCGAAGCGGTGGTCAATCAATTCCGAAACTATTCCTGGCCCGGCAATGTGCGAGAGCTTCGCAACACGCTGGAGCGCGCCATCATCGTCTGCGAAGGCGCGATCATCGAGACCAAGCATCTACCGCCGGGATTCGGGCAGACGACCGTCCGTGCATCCGTTGAAGATTCTGACTCGGTGCGTCTAGGCGTAGGCACCACAGTCGAAGAGGCGGAGAAGCAGCTCATTCTCAAAACTTTGGAAGCCACCAATAACAACAAAACTCGCGCCGCCGAGATCCTGGCTATCAGCCTTAAGACATTGCATAACAAATTGAAGGAGTACGGCAGCGCTGCCGCCGATAGCGCCGCTGTTGCAGAAAATGGCGCGCCCCTCGGTGAGTGAAGTTCCGATGAGTCTGCCGGGAAGTGCGCCCCGCGAAGTTATTTAGCATGCGCCGCAAAACTAAAATCGTTCTAGCGATTACCATCATGGCCACCGCCCTGGTGACGGCGTTTTCTTACATTTACGTTTCGCAACTCTTGCGGCAGCGCATTACTACCGCCCATGAAACCGCCGCGCGGCTCACCTCGCAACTGGCATATCTCGCGACCAATGCCGCCCCCGACGTCAGCAGCACCAAGGTGGACACCAAGAATCCCAACGCAGTGCGGCGCGAGATTACTTATTACCTCAGCACGGACCGCGACTTGAACGTGCTGCTGGAGTCGGTCGTCGGCAACTGGCCGACTATTTACGACGCGGCCATCGTCGATGCCCATGGACGCGCCATCCTGCACACCACTCCTGATCAGGTTGGCGAAATCGTAAAAGACCGGCCTGATTTCTCTGTGGTGCAGAACGCAAAATTCCGCGAGCAGATGAGGCTGGTGTATAGCCCCGCCGCAGTCTACGACGTGCAGATGCCGCTACAGCTGAATGGCGCGCCCTTTGGCACGATTCGGGTGGGCGTATCGACGGTGTTTCTGAAGAGTGAAATCACTCCGCGGCTGCAACACTCCGTCATATTTTCTGGAGGAGCGATTCTTATTTGTCTGATCCTCGCTGCCGGGCTTTCGAATCTTGCGCTTGGACCTCTGGAGGATATCAATCGCAGCCTCGACAACGTGACCCTGGGCGACACCCAGACGGTCTCCGAGGAAGAACCGCCGGATAGTCGCGACGAATATGGGCTGGTCACTCTGAAGATTGCTCATCTTGGCCGGCAGATGCGCGACGCCAAGGAAATATTCTCCGCTCTGAAAGACAACGTCGATCAGATCATGGCCAACTTGCAGGATGGCCTAATGCTATTCACCCGCGACACCTGCGTGGTGCTGGTGAGCGCCTCGGTGGAGCGGTACCTGGGCCGTCCCCGCCGCGAACTGCTGGGCCGTACCGCGAAAGAAATTTTCTCTTCCGACACTGCCATGGGAGCAGCCTTGCTCGAGGCTTTCAAGTTTCGCCGCGCCATCGCGCAGCGCGAAATTGAATCGGCGACCGGCAAGCGCACCCAGGTCTCACTGGATTTTATCCAGGGCGATGGCGCTCAAATCGGCGCGTTGCTCACCCTGCGCGACACCGAATCGGTGCGCCGCATTGAAGACGAGATCGAAATGTCGCGCCGGCTTTCGGCAAGCGGACGCCTCACTCGAGGCGTCGCTCACGAAGTAAAGAATCCCATCAATGCCATCGTGCTTCACCTGCAGTTATTGCAGAACAAACTGCAACAGATTGATCCCGACACCCGCCGCCACATGGACATTATTGACAGTGAGATTCACCGACTCGATCGGGTGGTACAGATCCTGGTCGATTTCACTCGGCCCCGCGACCTGCACCCGGAGGAAGTAGACTTCCGCCGTCTGCTCGAGGACGTAGCCCTGTTGGCGGCGCCAGATGCAGGGCAGCACGGCGTTGCCATCAAACGAGAGTTGCCCTCCGAACCGCTGGGAGTGAAGGTCGACACTGACTTTATGAAGCAGGCGATCCTGAATATTGTGCTCAACGGTGTGCAAGCTATGCCCCATGGTGGGGACCTCACCATTTCCGCAAAACGCCGCGGGGACGTTATCATTACCGAGATTCGCGACCAGGGCACGGGCATCCCTCCTGACCTTCAAGAAAAGATTTTTGAGCTTTATTTCACTACCAAAAAAGAGGGCACCGGCATTGGTCTGGCGCAGACTTATCAGATAATGCAGTGGCATTACGGCACCGTGGAATTCGAATCGGCAGACGGACAGGGAACAACCTTCCGGCTCCGGTTGCCGCTAAGCGAATCGCGCGAAGGGGCACTAAAAGAAGCCGCGGCACGGACCTGATTTCGAAAGCGTAACAACCGTGGTTTTCCATTCCACGACGAGTGGAAGCATCTAGAATCCAATTATGTTTCTGGCCATCATTCTCGGGGTGTGCGCGCTTATTGCGCCCGGACGCGGAGGACGAACCCCATTCCTTGCGCTCAATGCGCAGGATGCGACGCCGGCGAACTCCTCGCCGCAGGCCGCGCCCCAGGGTCCAGCGGCAACGCCGCAAACTATTTCTCCGCCGCCGAAAAAGCCGGCAGTGTCAAAACAATCCGCTCCAAAGAAGAAATCGACCACTCCCACTCGCAAAAAGAAAAAGCCGGTCGCGAAGAAGGCGACTGCCCCGGCGGACGATGACACGCCGCCCAAGCGCGTGATACGGAACGGGAGCACTCCCGAACCCTCGGTGCAGATTTCGCCCAGCATGCCGCAGCAGCAGGCAGACACGCAGCAACAGAAAACCAACAGTCTTCTGAGCACCGCCGAGGAAAACCTTAAAAGCATTTCCGGAAATCAGCTTACTGACAGTCAGGAAGAGATGGTCAAGCAGATTCGAATGTTCGTTGAGCAGGCGAAAACGGCGCAGAGCGCAGGCGACGTCGAGCGCGCCAACAATCTGGCCATCAAAGCCCAACTGCTATCCGCTGAGCTGGTTAAAAAGTAGTCGAACAACCCTGTCTCGGCCGCTTTCGATTCCTTGCAGATCTCTTCCACGGCTCTCTTGTAGAGACGTAGCTCCGCTACGTCTCCGGAGCGCCGATGAAACTTTCCCATTTGTGCTGAACCTTACCCTGCTTTCGCTCGCGCTGCATTCACCTTCAACAAAAGATCCTGCGCCGGTTTCTGGATCGGTCCATTAATCCGCGCCGCCTCGGTCAGCACGTCGCGGGCTTCATTCACCCGGTTTAACTTGGCGTAGGCATATCCCAGCCGATACAGGGCGACCGCGTATGACTGTTCGTCCTGACCCTTAAGAAGATTGGTGGCCGCCTTCAGCTCCGGAACCGCCGCGGCCGTCTTATCCTGTTTCATGTACACATACCCGATGGTCGAGTGCGCCGCACCAGCCGAAGCTTTGCGTCCGCGATCGGCGTCGGGTGCGTCGGGCTTGGCGACTGCAATCGCCTTTTGCGCATATGTCACCGCCTTGGGCAGGCTTCCCGGCTTAGGGTCCTCTGAGTACGCATTTGCCAGCAGCAAAAGCGCCGGCAAATTCTCGGGATTGGCCGCCAGCGCTTTCTCCGCGAAGGCAAGCAGGCGTGGCGTGTCGTTCAGTTGCGAAAGCGCCATCATGGCGTAAGACATAATCTGCTCCTGATATTTGGAATCAGGAAACGCCGTGGTGAAACGTTCAATGTACCCCATGCGGGTTTTGGCGTCGCTGGTTGCGCCGATTACGTTGACCGCCGCCACCTCGAGAAACTCCTGTGAGCCTTTGGCAGCCTCTTTCTGATCGTTGATCTGGTCGGTAAAATCTTGATCGCTGGTGCCATCCGGCTTCTTTTGCTTGCCGATTTGCTGGTAGGCTTCTCCGCCTTGCACCGAGTATTCGAATACCTTGGCGTCATTCTTAAGGCCCTGCGCGACGGTAGTCAGGGTCATTAGAATGTCCATGTTGTGGGGCGCGGCCGCCAGCGCCTTGTCGCCATATTCCATCGCTTTCTGATTGTCACCAGCCTGCTGGTAGGACTGTGCCAGCTGCCAGTTTCCATAGGCGACGGCGATTGGATTGGCGGCGAACTTTTGCAGGAAATCGTTGTACATCGCCAGCCTCTTCTGCTGGTCAGTTTCGGTCGAGATGGCTTGTAGCGCCTGATCCTCAGGCGTCCCCGCGGCAATCGTCAATTTCTCATTCTGAGCGGGCAGCAGAGCCGAACCGGCGAACAGCATCACCGCAACCCAGGCAATACGCTTCATAGGTCACCTCATTGATGTGCAATGGAATATGCGTCGCGCATCGTATCGCTGATTGGCTCGCTATGCAAGAGGGGGACCGGAGCGCACCACGCTCTTGGCGTCACTCCATCCATCGGCTAAAGTAAATTATGCGCAACATCTTAAAGATACCGGCGTTGCGCTGGGTGTTTCTCGCCAACGTGGTCTCGATGCTGGGCAGCGGCATGAATTCGGCTGCCGTCGCCTGGTACATTCTGCAAGCTACCCATTCTGAGATCGCCCTGGGAACGTTTGCCGTCCTCCAGACCCTGCCGGCAATGCTGATGTTGCCCTTCACCGGTGTGCTGATCGATCGCGAAGACCGCCGCCGGCTGGTCATGGTCCTCGACATCACTCGCGGGATCATCATTCTGGTAGTGGCGGTGCTCGCATTCACCCACCGGGTAAAACTCTGGGAAGTCTATTTAATGAACACGCTGGTCGCGGCCGGCTTCTGGATGTTCTGGCCGACAATCACCGCGCTGATCCAGGAACTTACGCCGGGAGAGGAATTCGTCGCCTCCAACACCTTTCTGCTGGCTGGCATTCAGGGAGGCTGGCTGATTGCCGGGTCGATTGTTGGTTTTGTCTACAACCACATCGGACTGGGCGGCGTGTTGCTGATCGATTGTTCAACCTATGTTGTGTCTTTCTTCTGCTACTTTGCCGTCCGCAAAGGCCGCCATGTCGTGCCTCGTCCCAAGGAGCTGCACAACGACCTGATCGCGGCCGAGACCACCGTCACCAAGTTTGTGCGCGAAATGCGCGAGGGCTTTCAATTCCTGCGCGGTAACCGTCCGCTGGTTTTGTTGGGCGTTAGCTGGGCAATTTTTCTGGGCGCCATGATGACCGGAGTCGTGGTCACCGCCCCGCTCAGCGACCAGATCTTTCATGCCGGCGCGGTTGGCTACGGATGGCTGAATGCCGGATGGGGCGTCGGAGCATTTTTCAGCGCGCTCTATGCGCCCGCTGTAATCGCATTCCTCGGCGGACGGCGCAGTATCGCGGTATCCATGGGCGCACTGGCCATTTGTATGACAGTGGCCCCCATGTCTCCATTTCTCGCGTTGGCGGTCCTGTTTTATGGCGTAATGGGATCGGCGCGTGGCGTGAGCGGGGTGGCAATGAATACCAGCATCATGGAGCAGGTGCCGGCGCACTTCATGGGACGAGTGCAGAACACGTTCTACTTCGCCGGCACTGCCTTACAGATCGTGCTGGGATTCGTGGTGGGTGCCGTGGCGCAATTAAATCTGCTGGCGGGTTTCGCCATTATTGGCATGGTGTATGCCCTGGCGTTTGTCTCATCGAGTTGGCCCATGAAAAATAAAACTCAAGTAGAGACGTAGCTCCGCTACGTCTTCTCGCCCGCATCCCGGCGCTCCCGGATACCTTGCGGAGCAACGTCTCTACCCAAGTGCGCCTTAGCCCGTTTCCCTGCTATTCTTCCACCGGAGAAGAACATGTCTGCGAATCTTGAAGGGCGTACCGCGGTGGTGTTTGGCGTGGCAAACAAGCGGTCCATCGCGTGGTCGATCGCTAAAGGACTGCACGAGGCCGGCGCCAAGCTGATCGTGACCTATCAGAACGCGCGTCTCGAGGAAGAGGCCAAGGATTTAATTCTTTCGCTGCCCGGGGCCGAGGCGATGATGTGCGACGTCTCCAGCGATGGCGAGATCGATCAGCTTTTTTCCCAGTTGAAAGAGCGTCACGGCAAGCTGCACATCCTGGTGCATAGCGTGGCCTTTGCCCCCGCCGAAGAGTTGAAGGGCGAATTCATCAACACCACGCGCGAGGGCTTTCGCATCGCCCACGACGTGAGTGTGTATTCCCTGATCGCGGTTTCGCGCGCTGCCATGCCGCTGATGGAAGATGGCGGCAGCATCATCACCATGACTTACTACGGCGCGGAAAAAGTTGTGCCCCACTACAACGTGATGGCGGTGGCCAAGGCAGCGCTCGAGTGCACGGTGCGCTATCTCGCCGACAATCTGGGCAAGAAAAACATCCGGGTGAATGCAATTTCCGCCGGACCTATCAAGACCCTCGCGGCCCGTGGAATTTCAGGGCTGAGCGACATGCTGAAGGCACACGCCGACCGCGCTCCACTGCACCGCAATGTGGACGTGAATGAAGTTGGATCGACTGGCGTCTTTCTGGCGTCGGACGGCGCTTCGGGAATCACCGGCGAGGTGATCTACGTGGACTGCGGCTACAACATTATGGGTTTTTAGTTGTAACCGTGATGCGCCGGTCGTTTTCTGAAATTCGTTGCAGCGCAATCTCGACATCGCGTTCGCGAACGAAGCGGGCAAATTTCTCTCCCCACTCGATCAGCAGCACGCTATTGGGCGCGATCAGATCATCCAGGCCTAACGTTTCCAATTGTCGTGGAGTGTCCACCCGGTAGAGATCGATGTGAAATAGACTGGCGGCCGGTCCACGATATTCGTGCACCAGGGTGAAAGTCGGACTGGTCACGTCTTCCTGCGAAGCGGCGTAAAAGCCCTCCGCGATTCCCTTAACCAACGTAGTCTTGCCCGCCCCCAGGTCTCCACGCAACAGCACCAGCATGGGCGGCGTGAGCATTTTTACTAGCTCGCGCCCCAGGGCGATAGTTTCGTCAGCGGAGTGGGTGGTGAATTCCTGATTGGGCATGCCGGCGAAGCTAGTATAGCGAGTAAGCCAAAGACGTAGCGGAGCTACGTCTCTACTAATGCTGTCATCCGGAGGAGCGTTCTTCGCGACGAAGGAGCCCTATACTTCCACAGGATTCAGAGAAGCTGAATATCCCGGCGAACTCCGTGGAAGCGTGGCGCTTCCAGAGCCACCAATAGAGAAGTTCACGAAAGAAACATTTTTCGCCCCGCTGGAAGCCGGGCGCTTCCACTTCCCCAGGATGACACACAATTTTATGAAGTTATATGTACGTACAAATCGCCAGAATCCTCCAGGATTTTTCCCAGATTGGGACAATGTTGAATTCAAATGACTTGCGAACCGCGAACATGCTTCCCCTAATTCGCGGCGCAACTATCGCCCCAGCGGCCCCAGAACGCCGGGAAATGGCATTCTAGGCGATGCCCGAAACCGGTTTTGGGACGTAGCGACCGGCTGTCGCTAAGTTGTTGAAAATTTCTTACTGAAAGAATCCGTTTCTAATTCGCTTTCAGGCGACGGGGGAGAGTCGAGCGAGAGTTCTTTTCGGCGGTCACTTCCGCCATGGTTCTAAGCGCGCGGTGATCGTCGTCATCGAGAGCGATAAAGCGGAACGGTTGCAGCGCGTCAGTGGTTGCAGAGACCGGGTTGAGCATCTCCGCCATTCCATGCACTGTAGAAGATTTGGTTTGAAACGCGACTTCCACGAAGTGTCCGCTGGCGATGGGCGTCGGCAAATGCAGCAGTCCGCCGGTGACCGAGACGGTTTTCAATTTGCACTTGGTGTGCTGGCCATCTTCCTGCACCACCAGCGCCGGAACTGGTTTGCCAAGGTCTACACGGGCGGCCCGCCTGCGCGGATTAACTTGAGGGAAGTATGTCATCCCCACAACAATGTCATGAAGCCAACCAACGCGAAAGTTACTGAAGCAGTTGGCCGAATTCCTCATCAAGCAATCGGGATTCAGGTCGAGCAGTATCTCACTCGATTTCAACTATGGCTGCTGTGGCGTTCCGCGTACGGCGGAAGGCTTCCGGCAAAGCCTCGAGAAGATCGGTTGCAATCAGTGAGTGCTCGCCTTTTATTTCACACGCAACATCCCCCGCCAGGCCGTGCAGATAAACCGCGGCGCAAACCGCTTCGAGGGCCTGCGCCGGATGCTGCGCCAGCAGTCCGGAAACCATGCCGGTAAGAATGTCGCCGGTGCCGCCGGTCGCCATCCCGGGATTGCCGGTGATGTTCACCCAGATTGTGCCGTCGGGTGCCGCGATCAAAGTGCGATGGCCCTTCAGCACCAGGATGAGTTGATGCTCGCGGGCAAAGCTGCGGGCTACGTTCACGCGATCTTTCTGGACTTCAGCGATCGTCATGCCTGTAAGCCTGGCCATTTCTCCGGGATGCGGCGTGATCACCAGAGTGCGGTCCTTTACGGTCAGCAAAGACGACTTGCCTTCGAATGCGTTGAGACCGTCAGCGTCGAGCACCATCGGCGTATTAAATTTTTTCACTACCGTGCGCACGAATTCCGCAGTCTCGTTGTGGCGCGAAATTCCCGGACCGATGGCGAGCACGGTCTTGCCCTTCGCCAGTGCGTCGATATGACCGTAGCCCAACGCGCGAAGAGAAATGCTGCCGGTCTCAGTCTCTTCGAGCGGCTCGGTCATTACCTCGGGATGGAAGCCGGCGACGGTTGGCAAAACTGACTTCGGCGTGCCGACGGTGGAGAGCCCCGCTCCCGAGCGCAATACGGCGATTCCAGCCATGGCTGCGGCGCCCGCCTTGCCGGTCGATCCGCCGACGACAAGCACGTGGCCAAAGCTGCCTTTGTTCGAGTCAGGAGGCCGCGGGCCGATAAGCGGTGCAATGTCCCGAGGGGTAATCAGGTTCAGTTGCAAAAAAGAAATGACTGCGTCATCGGGCGATCCGATCGGCGCGATTACCACCGGGCCGGGAGTGAGAGATCCAAACACGTGTGCCGGACGCGGCGCCGTAAAAGTGATAATCACGTCGGCTCGCGCGATGGGGCTCGACTGTTCGCCCATGGCATCGGCGTCGGCACCGGAGGGAATATCGACCGCGACTACAGGCGCCGAGCTCTTATTTATGAGCTCGATTGCTTCCGCGTAGAGCGGGCTCACCGGCGGACGGAATCCGGTTCCCAGGATTGCGTCTAACAAAACATCCGATCCGAATACCGGCTGGCCTCTTGGACCGGTCAGTTCGTCGTGCGTGCGCGCCGCCATCGCGGAACTGGGCAGCTGGGAGAAATTTGTGGCGGCATCGCCCCGTAGCCCGGATGGATCAGCCAGCAACAATACGCGAACGTCGCGACCCGCTTCGTGAAGTTTGCGGGCGGCTACGAATCCGTCGCCGCCGTTATTGCCTTTGCCACAGATTACCCCGATGCGCTTCGCGTCAGGAAAATGTGAGGTCACGTAGTCAGCCACAGCCGCGCCCGCGTTCTCCATCAAGGTCAATGAAGGCACACCGAAGCGCTCGCTGGTAATGCGATCAATCTGGCGCATTTCGGCGGCGGTGACGATTTTCATGAAGGGGGCAGTCGCTGAGATGAATATAAAACAAATGCGGAGGGGGCGGCGGCGCTCCAGAGACGTAGTAGAGACGTAGCTCCGCTACGTCTCAGCGGTCTGCAAGGAATTGAACAGGGGGGTGCCCAAGGAGTGTCACTTCGTTCACGCCTTGCTGCCTGCTCCTAAGCGCTGCACTCGGCTATGGTGACGGCTGTAGCTGAAGTACACCACCATGCCGATGGCAAGCCAGATGATGAGCCGGGCCCAGTTGATCCATCCCAGCTGATACATCATGTAGCCGTTGAATACGATGCCCAGGATGGGCACCACCGGCACCCACGGCGTGCGGAAGGGACGGTGCTGGTCGGGGTTAGTATGGCGCAGCATCATCACCGCGATGCAGACGATGACGAATGCCAGTAGCGTGCCGATATTCACCATCTTGCCGATGTCGTCGATAGGAGTGATGCTGCCGACGACTGCGGCCAGCAGTCCTACCAGAATGGTGTTCTTCCACGGGGTGCGCCATTTGGGGTGGATGGCGGCAAAAAACTTCTTCGGCAGCAAGCCGTCATTGGCCATGGAGTAGAGCACGCGGGTCTGGCCCAGAAGCATCACAAGCATGACGCTGGTCAATCCGGCTAACGCTCCCAGCGTAATGATGTGCGAAGCGCCGGTAAGTCCACGATCCAAGAAGGCACGGGCGATAGGCGCTTCGATGTTGACTTCGCGCCACGGTACCATCCCGGTGAGGACGCCGGCCACCAGGATGTACAAGGCTGTACATATGATCAGCGAGGCAATAATGCCAATGGGCAAATCGCGCTGTGGATTTTTGGCTTCCTGCGCGGTGGTGGAGACGGCGTCGAAGCCGATGTAGGCAAAAAATATGTACGCGGCCCCAGCCCCAATTCCCGAAAAGCCCATGGGAGCGAAGGAGTGCCAGTCCGTACCCCAGTTGGCCCTGCTGACGTAGTGGAAGCCCAGGCCGATCACGAAGAGCACAACCGCCACTTTGATGACTACGATAGTGGAATTGAAGCGAGCACTTTCTTTGATTCCAACTACCAGAATCGCAGTGATCACCAGAGCGATGACGAATGCGGGAAGGTTAAATCCGATTTCGTAGCCGAAGAGGTGCGGGGCATCCAGCAACACATGGGCCCGCTGCACTAGTTCCGGGGATTGCCCCATCATGATCGCGGTCAGCTTTGCCAGGAATGCCTGTGTTCCAGGAACCAGCGTGGGATCGGAGGCCACGGCCATCTGCCTGGCCACTATGTTTTCGGCGGCGCGCAGGCCCGTCCAGTGATCGTAGGCCAGCCACAGCGGCATTTTGATATTGAAGATGGCCAGCAGCTCGATGAAGTGATTCGACCAGCCTGACGACACGGTGCTGGCGCCCATGGCGTATTCGAGGGTCAGGTCCCAGCCGATGATCCAGGCAAAAATTTCGCCCAGGGTTGCATAGGCGTAAGTGTAGGCGCTGCCGGCCAGGGGAATCATGGCGGCGAATTCGGCATAGCAGAGGGCGGCAAAGGCGCAGCCCAGGCCGGAGAGCACGAACGAGAGCATCAGCCCCGGTCCGGCATAGTGAGCACCCAAACCGGAGAGCACGAAGATGCCCGCGCCGATTACCGCGCCCACTCCGAGCGCCGTTAACTGGAACGGGCCCAGGGTGCGCTTTAGACTATGTTCGCCGGTTTCCGCAGCTTCTTGCAGCAGCAAGCTGAGCGGCTTTTTCGCCAGCAGATTTGCCATGCTGTTGGTTCTCCTTAGGAATTTAAGCTGACGTGCTCGGATCTAACGCGCGCTTCGACCACACGAAATATACCGGAATACCGATCAAGACGATGATTAGGCCCGGCCAGGTGTACTGCGGCTTGTAGACCAGCAGCACGATATCGATAAAAATCGCCATCACAATATAAATCGCCGGAATGATGGGATAGCCAAAAGCTTTGTAAGGCCGCTCGGCGTTCGGCTGGGTGCGGCGCAATACGAACAGGCCAAGAATGGTCAGGACGTAGAACACCAGCACGGCAAAAATAATGTAGTCGAGCAGCTGGCCATAGCTGCCGGAGACGCACAGCACGCAGGTCCAAACCATCTGCACCATCAGCGAAACTGCCGGAGTCTTATATTTGGGATGCAGTTTGGCGACGCTGCGAAAGAAGAGGCCGTCTTTGGCCATGGCGTAGTAGACGCGCGAGCCGGCGAGGATCAGGCCGTTGCAGCAGCCGAAGGTGGAGATCATGATGGCAATGGCCATCAGGGTTCCTCCGGCGGTGCCGAACATTTGCGTCATCACCGCGGTGCCAACGCGATCTTCGGTGGCGTACTTGATGCCACGCTCGAGAATGGTAGCGCCAGCGGGGCTACCGTCAAGCGGCAGCGCATTCAGGTAAACAAAGTTGCAGGCGATGTAGAGCGCGATTACGATGCCGGTACCGAGCGCTAATGACAGCGGCAGGTTGCGGCTGGGATTTTTTACTTCCCCTGCGGTGAAGGTGACGTTGTTCCAGGCGTCGGAGGAAAAGAGCGACCCTACCTGCGCGACCGCAATGATAGTAAGCGTGCCCACCAGCACGGTGGACCCGCCGACTCCAACCTGAACGGCATGCTGCGCGGAGAGCGCGGCGTTGTGCCAGAAGTGTCCGTTAAAGTTGGCGGCGATGGCTTGCGCATTGCGCCCCAACACAATGCCGAGGACCGCAATGGCGAAAAGCGCCGAGGCCTTCGCGGCGGTGAACACGTTCTGGATCAGCGCCCCCAGCCTCACTCCGAAGATGTTGATGATAGAGAGAACCACAACCACGCCGATGGCCACCAGATTTTGCGTGTTGAGGCCAACTTCCATGTTTCCCAAAACCATGGGGCCGACACGGAATGGCGGAACCTTGGCGATGTGCAGGATCCAGTTCGAGGAAGATACCGTGGGAAGAAAGATGCCGAGGAACTTGCCGAAGGCGACACCGACGGCGGCGATGGTGCCGGTCTGAATGACCAGAAACAACGTCCAGCCGTAAAGAAATCCCCAGAGCGGCCCTAGCGCTTCTCGCAGATAGACGTATTGACCACCGGCACGCGGCATCATGGCGGCCAGTTCGCCATAACTCAGGGCGGCGGCGATGGTCATAAAGCCGGTCACCAGCCAGGCGGCAATCAATAGCGCCGGAGAATCAACTTCACGCGAGATTTCGGCCGAGACCAGGAAGATGCCTGATCCAATCATCGAACCGATCACCAGCATAGTGGCACTGGTGAGGCCGAGACCCTTAACTAGCTCTTTATCTTGATGGGTGGCGATGTCCCAGTCGGAGGGCGGCGCGGGAATGGAGGGATCTTTGGCCTGGATGCTCACGCGTCTCCTGGAAAGCTCAAGAACCGTGAGGGTGCCCCGTCCTCGTCCCGCGCGTTTTGCGGGACAGGGCGGGGCTTTTGGCTTACATCAACACCCCCACCCTGTCGCAAAAAGCGCGACAAGGGTGGGGCACCCTCGGAACTTTTACGTGCTGGTCGGTCAAACTCTACCGCAATATGCGGAAAAAGTCCTCTGCGGCTTTGCGTGGCGCTGTTAGCAAGTCAGATATTACTGCAACAGAGTCTGCCCCGGCGTCGATCACTGCGCGGCAATTTTCTCGGGTGATTCCGCCAATCACGACCAAAGGCTTTTGAGTCAGCGACTTGGCCTCGCGTAATGGCTCAATGCCGATGGCCGGGTCGGGGTTCGTCTTACTCAAAGTCGTGAAAACGGGTCCAATTGCGAGGTAATTGGCGGTTTTTTGGTCTGCTTCGCGCAGTTGCGCGAGGTTATGGGTGGAGATTCCCAGCCAAAGATCGTCTCCCACCACCTTTCGAACCCCTTCGGGCGACAAATCGTCCTGGCCGACATGAACTCCGTCGAAGCCGGCGGCTAAACAGAGGTCGGCGCGGTCGTTCATGATGAGTCTGATTGAGCTGGGAAGGACTCGCCGCATTTCCCTTGCCTGATCAAGCATCTGGCGGCCGTTGCCGGTCTTATTTCTATATTGCAGAAGGGTGCAGCCAGCCGAGGCTAGTTGTTCGGCGAAGGTGATGATCCCGGCGGTGTCGGGGAAGCACCTTGCGTCGATAATCGGATAGAGCCTTGGAAGTGCAATCATCGCTGCAACTTAGGCCGGGTTGGGCTTATTGTTTTTGGCCAGGAAGCGCTCGATGAAGGTGGTGTCGACGTCGCCTCTGCGGAAGTCAGGGTCGGCGAGAATCTTGCGATGAAGCGGAATCGTGGTGTAGACGCCTTCGACGATGAACATCTCTAGGGCGCGCGACATGCGTGAGATGGCCTCGGAACGATCTTTGCCGCGGACGATTAACTTGGCGATCAGCGAGTCGTAGTAAGGAGGAATGACCCCTTCCGCGTAGGCAGCGGTGTCGATACGCACTCCCGTGCCTCCCGGAGGATGAAACGAGGTAATTCGTCCGGCCGACGGCGTGAACTTTTCCGGATGTTCGGCATTAATACGGCACTCGATGGCGTGGCCGCGGTGAACGATTGGCCCCTGAAGTACGTCTTTCATGCGCTCGCCCCAGGCGAGAAGTATTTGGCTCTTAACCAGATCGACGTCGGTGACCATCTCAGTGACCGGGTGCTCCACCTGGATACGGGTGTTCATTTCGATGAAGTGCAGCTTGCGGTCTTCGTCCATGAGGAACTCGATGGTTCCGGCGTTGACGTAGCCGATGTCAGACAGGGTCTTGCAAAGAATGCCGCCAATTTCGGCGCGCAGTTCGGGGCTAACCTGCGGCGATGGTGACTCTTCCAGCAGCTTTTGGTGGCGGCGTTGGATGGAACACTCGCGCTCACCTAAACTCACCACATTGCCGTACTGGTCCGCCAGGACCTGGAACTCGATGTGGCGCGGGCGCTCGATGAACTTCTCCATGTAGAGGTCACCGTTGCCGAAGGCGGCAGCGGCTTCAGACGATGCCGCTTTAAACAGCGCCGGAAGTTCCTGCTCGCTGCGAACGATGCGCATGCCGCGGCCGCCGCCTCCGGCTGAAGCTTTGATGATGACCGGGAAGCCGACTTGCCTGGCCCATTCCAGGGCTTCGCCTTCCGAGGCGAGAATGCCATCGGATCCGGGAAGGATGGGCACTCCGGCTTTCTTCATGGCGGCACGGGCCTTTTCTTTTTCGCCCATCAGCCGGGTAATTTCAGGGGGCGGACCGATGAATTTGATGTTGGAAGTTTCGCAGACTTCGGCGAAGTTGGCGTTTTCGGCGAGCAGTCCGTAGCCGGGGTGGACAGCGTCGACGTTGGCGATTTCGGCGGCGCTTATTACCGCCGGGATATTCAAATAACTGAGGGCCAGTTGCGGTGGACCGATGCAGATGGCTTCGTCGGCGAAGCGGACATGAAGGGAATTACGATCGGCCTCGCTATATATTGCCACGGTGCGAATGCCAAGTTCCTTGCAGGCGCAGATCACCCGCAGGGCGATTTCGGCTCGGTTGGCGATTAGGATCTTTTTGAACATTTAGTTGGCGGTTAACCATCTGGAGGGAGAGGCAGGGTAGAGCGGGGCTTTAGCCCTGCGCACCATCCAGAATCACTTCGGGCTTTAGCCGCTGAGGTCCGACGCCTCGGCGGCCCCCTGCACCCCAGGGGCTAAAGCCCGCCGTGGTATGGCTTTAACACAGGGCTAAAGCCCCGCTCTACCAAGTGCAAATTTAAGCTCTTGGCCGGACCGCAAACAGGTCCTGGCCGTATTCGATTGGCTGACCGTTGCTTACCAGCATCTTCACGATTTCGCCGCTGGCATCTGATTCGATTTCATTCATCAACTTCATGGCTTCCACAATGCACAGCACCTGGCCGGTTTCGATGGTGTCACCGACCTTCACAAAGGGTGGCGAGCCCGGCGACGGCGATTCGTAGTAAGTGCCGACGATGGGCGACCGCACCATGTGTAGCTTCTCTTCTACGACCGGCGGTTTTGCTGCGGCAGGTGGCGCCGCGGAAGTAAAAGCTCCGGGCTCGGGAGTAGGAGGAGGGGCTGCGTGGACAGCGAAAAAACGGCTATCCATTCCTCCGCCGGAAACGACTGGTTCGGCGCCGCGCTTGATGCGAACCTTGACGTCTCCGCGCTCCAGCTCGAACTCAGAGATGTCTTTTTCTATTAAGAACTCAATGAGTTCTTTCAGCTCTTTTTGATTCATCGTGTCTTAGGGGGAACCGGCGCCAAACCGAAACAGCGCCTAAACGACAACCAAGTCCTTACGGGTGGGGGTCAACACCTCGCACCCAGAATCTGTAACCAGTACCATGTCTTCGATGCGCACACCCCATTTGCCGGGGATATAGGCTCCAGGCTCAATCGTGATCACCATGCCAGGCCGTAATTCTTCCGTCTGATTGGCTGCCACTCGTGGCGCCTCGTGAATTTCAAGGCCGACGCCATGTCCCGTCGAGTGCGTAAAGAACTTACCCAAGCCATGCTTTTGCAAGAGCTTGCGGGCGGCGCGGTCTACTTCGCCGACGCTGCGGCCGCTTTTGACTGCATCGATGGCGGCTTGTTGTGCCGATTGCACCGCGTCATAGAAGCGGCGAGCTTCTGCCGAAGGCCGACCCACGTGTACGGTGCGAGTCATGTCCGAACAATAGCCTTGGAGTATAACACCGAAGTCACAGACCACGAATCCGGAGGCGGGGATGGGATGGTGCGATGCCCTGCCATGCGGCAGTGCCGAGCGCCTGCCAGCGGCAATGATGGTGGGGAATGACATGCCTTCGGCGCCGGCTTTGCTGGCGGAATACTCGAGTTCCGCCGCCACGTTGAGTTCGGTGACGCCGGGCCGAATGGCCTTCGCCAGGCCGTCGAACAGGCTTGATCCCAGGACAACCGCATTGCGGAGCTTCTCCACCTCGGCGGCGTCTTTGATCATGCGCGCCCGTTCGGTCAGCGGAGGAGCGGACTTGAGTTTCACTCCAGAAGCAAGATTGGCTTTCAAGCGAGCTTGCTGGGCCACGGTTAGATAGTCAGCTTCAACTCCCAGGCGGTATGAGCCACGACGCGGTTTCAGCATTTCTGCGACGGCGACTAGCGGGCCTTTTTTGGATATGACGATTTTCGCCCCCCGAACTTCGTTGCGCGCCTGTTCGGTATAGCGACCATCGGTGAAGAAGGTGGTTCCCTGATCGCTGACAAGAAGGGCTCCGGCGCTTCCGGTAAAGCCGGATAGGTAGTGAACGTTGGGGAGATGGGTAATCAGGAGTCCGTCGAGGCGATTGAAAGAAAGTTCATCGCGCAGCGTGGCTTGGCGACCTTTGTGGTCCATGGTTCCAGTTTAGCAATGAGAAGGGGTCTGTCATTCCGGTTTTGATGCCAGCGTGAGTGGGGGGGGCCGTAGGGGTTCTTCGCTGCGGTCAGAATGACAGCGTTACGCGGCGGCGACTTTTGTCGGCAACCTTGCTGTGAGTGGAGGCATTTTACCGGGCAAAACAAAACCGCCAGTTCCTGACAGGTTCTTCAGGAAACCGGCGGCTGTTTTGCTGCAACTTGTAAAAACTAGGTTTGGATGATCCTCGGGGTGATGAAGAAGATCAACTCGCTGTTCGAAGTGCTGACGTTGCGATGCTTGAACAAGTTCCCCAGGTAAGGGATATTGCCGAGCAGCGGCACCTGATCGACGCTGACTGAGTTCTGCGTCTGGATCACGCCACCGATCACAACCGTGCCACCGTCGGTTACGAGAACCTGAGTGGTAGCCTGCTGCGTGATTAGTGTCGGGTTGCCCTGCACCGCATGTCCGAAGTCTGGCGAAGTGTTTTCGACGTCGACGTTCAGGAAGATGGTGCCCTCAGAAGTGATCTGGGGAACCACGGTCAAGCGGAGGAACGCGTCGACGTAGGTAACGGTCGGCGGGCCACCCAACTGAGCCTGGGTAACGATCGGCACGCGCACGCCCTGCTTAACCAGCGCTTGAATGTTGTTCTGGGTGACGACGCGCGGACGAGAAAGAATCTTCAGCAATCCGCGTGATTCAGCCAGAGTCAGAACTGCATCAATCCGGACATTGTTGCTGGCATTGATGAAAGACAGGCCGCTGTTCGGCTGGGTAACACCCAGGTTAGAGAACAGTGGGATCTGAACGCCCTGACCGGCGGTCGGTGCAGTGGTGCCGACCGTGATGTACTGCGGAGTCTTGTTGAAGCTTGAAATCGAAGAGGTTCCGACGCTGGTGGCTCCGCCGACAGCGGAGACGCCATTGCCCCAACCGAATCCTAATTGCGTTCCGATTTCGCGGGCGAAGCTGCGAGTGGCAGCAACCACGCGGGCTTCAATCTCGACTTCCTGGGTCTTGCGATCGAGCTGAGTCAGCAAGCGATCGACGGCGGGAATCGAAGAAGGAATGTCCTGAATGATCAGAGCGTTGGTGCGATCGTCAGAGATCACATCGCCGCGCTGGCTCAGGAACTGCTTGATGGTTGCAACCACATCCTTGGAGTGAGCGTAGCTCAGGAAGCGGGTGATGGTGACCTTGTCGACGGCCAAGGCTTCAGCTTCCTGCTGTGCCCGGCGAGACTCGGCTTCTTTACGCATGGTGTCGACGGTGGCGATGCGCAGGACGTTGCCGTCAAGTTGCCGCGCCAGGTCGTTGTTCTTGAGAACGATGTCGAGTGCCTGATCCCACGGCACGTCATCGAGAACGATGGTGAGCGATCCCTTTACGTTAGGATCGAGCACTACGTTCAGACCGCTGATTTCGTGAATCAGGCGGAAGAAATCTTTAAGGTCGACGTCCTTCAGGTTCACCGAGATCGGTTCGCCAGTGTACTTGGGGCCGACAACCGAAGCCGGCTGAGCCAGCTGGGTTTTCTGTTCAGCGGCCATGTTGACAGCCGATTGGGGCTGCATGGCGGCGCTGGGCCGTGGCATCAGATCGCCGGAAGGGCGCTCCACAAACTTGGCCGCGGCATCGAGCGCGCGAACCGGAGGCTCCACGACGGCTGGTTTCTGCGCGGAAGCCGCATCGTCTTTGGCCTTGTAAGAAGGCTCGACGAAAACGAAATCAGTTGCAGAAGACGCCGAAGCAATCTCTTTATTGGGAGCTGGGGCGGCTGCGGTCTTTGGCGCGCGATCCGCGACAACCGCGACCGGCTTCACTTCCTTGGAGCTGGTATGAAGCTTGAGCACCAGATTGTTGCCGCTGCCAGTGAGTTCGTACTGGCACAGCTTGGTAAGATCGATGACAACGCGGGTGGTGGGCGAATTCTGCCCGTCCATGCCGACCCGAATCCGCTTCACGCCATCGCTATCCACGATGATGTTCTTGGCGGTTGAGGCGAAGGTGTTGGGCATATCCAACACGATCCGCGCCGGTGAATCCAGTTCACTGACCTTGGGGCTGACATCGCCGCGGGTCGTGAGTTCCAGATTCAGTCCGTCGTTGGAGGGCACCGCCTGCACCTTAATCAGTGCAGAGCGCTTGGGCGCCTCGGAGCCTGTGCTCTGAGTTTCGGCCGCTGCCATCGTGGCCAGAACCAGCAGCGGTATGAAAACCAGCAGTTGCTTTCGCATTTCGCTTCTCCCCAGGGGCTCGCCTTGGCTTGCCCATACTCTTTAATTGAATTCGTTCGCAGTCCGTTTCCGGCTGCGTTGCACCGGAAGCTATACCGCCGGTGTCGTAATCTTTTTGGTCACTTCACGTTCAAACGGCTTTCCCAGCCGGTCGCGCACGGTCTCTTTGAAGATCACGGAGTCTCCCGTGATTTTCACGACATAACCGTTGAATACAGGGTCCTTCTCCCGCAAGAAATAAGCCTTCTCTACTGCATTTGTAACAACTGCAATCATTCCGCTATCGGAGCGGACGATTCCTTTAAGAGCGATCTGGTCCACGGCCAGGCACTTCTTTCCGCTGCTGCATCCCGAGCCAGCAGCTGCCTGGGCGACTACCGGACTCACAAAAGGATCGCGGCGACCAGTCAGCTTGATGTTCTTGGGAGCTTCAGCCTGCTTCTCGGTTTCCTGGTTACTGGTGGCAACTGAAACCGACTCCTTGGCATGACGCTTTGCTCTGGAGTTCTTAGCAGCCTTGGCGACGGTGAGGCCTTGCTTGGTAGCCGCCTGGCTCGCGGCATTTGAAGCCTGCGAGTCGGACTGAAGGGCGGCATTCGAGTCATGCGCCTGCTTCTGTTGCAGGGCATGCATGGTGTCGCGAGTGTATTGGATCTGGTCGGGGTTTTGCGCGCCCGCGCTTACCGCCGCCAAACCCAAAGTCAGGATTGCGATCGTCAGCTTCATATGGTCCCCTTGGCTCTCCCTGCCGGTGCCACTGTTCCGCCCGCAGGCGCGAGATCATGGCTGAAGAAGGTTGTTGCGGTACAGGTAGCTACCACGCTCTCATTGGGTGCGTACTTATAAGTGTGTTTGGTTTTGGCTTCGACCGGCTTAAGGGTGCTGGCCACCAATAATCCAGACACATTGACGATGCGTTCCAGTTTGGCGACGCGATCGAAGAATCCGAGCATGGAGTAGTAAGGTCCGTCGAGCTCGACATCGAAAGGAACTTCGCTGTAGAACTCTTTGGCGGCGACTGGTTGCGCCGTGTAGCGGCGGATTTCGATGCCGGCCTTGGCAGCTTCGACATTGAGCATCCGCATGAAGCCGGAAACTTCTTTTTCATCCGGCACGATGCGGCGTTCAATCTCCAGCTGCTGTTTCAGGCTGGCCAACTGGCGTTCGATTTCAGCCAGCTTGGGGCGATACGCTTCCAGTTCCGCATTCTCGCGAACCTTGGCGTCCAATACTTCTTTGGCAGCCTGGTTTGCCGTCTGCTGGCTCTTGAAGACGGTGAAGAATAGAGCGACGGTGATCAGCGCCGCGCCCAACCCCAGAACACCCCACTGTTTAAGACTCGATAATTCGCTAAAGTTTTCCATGGCTCCCCGTCCCTAGGACTTCGCCTTCTCGCAGGTCAAACTGAAAATGAATGACTGCATTTCTTTGACTGTGTCGTCTTGGAAGGTCTCTTTGATTTCGACGGTTCTGAACTGCCCGCTCTTTTGCAGATTCGAAATCAGATTGGCGACTGCATCCTCGCTCAGCGCCATACCCTCGATGTCGACGGTTGCTCCCAGGTCTTTCATGGAGCTCAACCACACTGCTTCGGTCCCGTTGACGGTGTCGCCGACGGAGTTGAGCAGAGTTGCCGGGCCCGCCTGATTGGCGCGCAGCTGGTCAATCACATCGACCCGCCGCTTGTAGTTCTGGGCCTGACGCTGACGCTCCAGGTAGTGAGCTTTCACGTCCGCCAGTTCGCGGTTCTTTTGTTCGGCAATCTGGGTCTGCGCAGCGATGTCCTGCTTCTGCTTATCCAGCTGGTACCACCAGCCGCCGTTAATCAGCAAGGCGACGACCAGTACGACCAGAACCTTTACTCTCGGCGAGCCAACGTCCCCCACTTCTATGGCGGGCGCAGTGCTGTGCTTGCTCTTTTGTGACGCTCCCAGCAGGTTTATGCGAATCATAGGTCTTCAAAACTCCTTAAGGCCAAACCTACTGCGACTGCCAGCTGGCCGGCGTTATCTTCGATCAGTGCCGCTCCTACTGCGTCCGCCGGAGGAGCGATCCTCTGGAACGGATTGAAAATCTCAACCGGTAAGGCAAACTCCTGACGAAGGGCCTCAACCAGTCCGGGAACTTTCGAGGAGCCTCCCGCCAGATAAATCTTTTCAATGTGCTCTCCCGCTGCGCTGGCACGGAAGAAGTCGAACGTTTTTTGTATTTCCAGCACTATGATTTCCGTGACCTGCTGCAGGATCGGGGTCTTGGCGTCTTCGCTTACGGTGCCGACCTTCTTACCCAGCTTCAGTGATTCTGCGTCGTCGAAGCTCAGGTCCAATTCCTTTTGCAGCGAATCTGTGTATTGATGGCCGCCGACGCTAACGTCGCGGGGGAAGAGCGGCGTCGTACCCTTTACGATGTTGATATTCATCACGCTGGCGCCCAAGTTCAGCAACGCCACAACCTGGCTCGGTGCTGGCTCGTAGTTGTATTCGTAGCAGTTCTGCAGAGCCAGCGCGTCGATGTCCACAATAGCCGGACTTTTGCCGGCCATCGAGAGTACGTTGGTGTAGTTGAGAATCTTGTCTTTCTTGACGGCGACCAGCAGAACATCCATTTGCGGATTGCCCACGTCTTCCGAAAGAATCTGATAGTCGAGGTTTACGTCGTCGAGATCGAAGGGAATGTGCTGCGCCGCTTCCTTCTGGATGGTTTCGGCAAGCTCCTGATCGCTCATCGAAGGCAGCGAAATTTTCTTGACGATGACGGAGTGGCCGCTGACCGCGGTGGCAACCAGCTTGGTTTTGATCTCGCTGTCGGCAAACAGCTTTGAGATCGCGCTGGAGACCGTGCCGGAATCCACGATCATCGAATCCACAACGATATCCGGAGACAAAGGTTCCAGACCCAGGTGTGCTACCTCGAGGCCCGATCGCCCACGTTTTAGCTCCACTGCCTTAATGCTGGAGGAGCCCACATCCAGACCTACAATCGACTTTGAACCGAATCCAAGCATGTGCCCGCCTTTAAAGTTGCCCGGCAGCCTTGACGGCCGCCTTCGGTTTCTTCTTACTTGCCCTGATTTCCGGCTGGTTGGACTTTTCTTCCATCCACTGGTCCAGCTTTGACTTCTTGAAGCGCCAGCGGTTCCCCAGTTTGAAAGCAGGTATTTTCTGTTCCCCGACGTACTTGTAAAGTGTGTCCGGACTCACCCCCAGATATTGAGAGGCTTGGCGAATATTCATAACTTCACGTGAGTCGGCCATAGTTGAACCCTTTCCACAGAAGCAAATTTTCTTGTCGTCGACCGGAATTCCGGGCTGACGGTGAACGCGGGAGAAAAATTCCTCGCAACAAAAACTTCGTTCGAGTGAATTTTGGTGTGCTGAGCATATATCAACCGGTAAAGACAGGAGGTCAAGCCGAATTTCCGTGTTTCTTAGGGTTTTATGGGGGTTTTCTGGAAAATGGGTTTGGTCTAGTTGCAGACGCCGCCTATATGCAGTACTCATTTCGGGTGCCACCACTACCGACTGTATGGCTTATGCAAAGAGTGGGTGTGGGGACCCAAATCCATAACCAAAGTACCCGAGACGGTACGAAAGGTGTACGACGAGTGGGGACAACCGCAACAAGTGAGCCCGAATCCTAAGCACGCATTGGCTGCAACTCTATGAGTCCAATAAACAATTTTGATTGGACTTGAAGTCTTCTACTCCATACAGTTTCCTAGCCTAAGGGTAGGAGTTCGACCTGCTCAAGTAGCTTTGCGCGCTTAAGAGGTTCGATTGAGTGTTATGCCAGCAATGCCCGCATCTGCGCTAAGCTTGCTAATGCCACCATTCCTAAATTATCAGTTTGATGGTGCCTACGATGAGATGTTCGAGAGTCCGGGAGTGCCTCGTCCGCACTACCAGGCGCTCTATCGCACCGTGCTGGAGGCTCCGCCCGAGGAGCTGGGAAAGACGCAGCAGGCGGCGGATTTGTCGTTCCTGCATGAAGGCATTACGTTCACCGTTTATGGGCAAAAAGAGGGCACGGAACGGATATTTCCCAATGACCTTTTGCCTCGCATTATTCCTGGCAACGAATGGCGCAAGATTGAAAAAGGGCTGACCCAGCGCATCACAGCACTGAATCTTTTCCTGCACGACATCTATCACGACGGCCACATTCTGGCAGCTGGGGTGGTCCCTCGCGATCTGGTCTATAGCTGCAAGCATTTTCGCCGCGAAATGCGCGGGCTTGATGTGGCGCGGGAGATTGTTTACGTAAGCATCTGCGGCACCGACCTGGTGCGGCTGCCGGATGGCAGCTTTGCGGTACTGGAAGACAATCTGCGGGTACCCAGCGGCGTGTCATACATGCTGGCGAATCGGAAAGTGTTGAAGCGGGTTTTTCCGACACTGTTCCGCGACTACGGAGTGAGTTCTATCGATCACTATGCGCAGAGCCTGCTGGCGACTTTGCGCGCGCTGGCGCCGCCTAATTGCATCGCCACAAATGAGCCGGCGACGGTGCTGTTGACCCCCGGAGTTTTTAACTCGGCGTACTTTGAGCACACATTTCTGGCGCAGCAGATGGGAATCGAACTGGTAGAAGGCCGCGACCTGCTGGTGCATGACAACGTGGTTTATATGCGTACCACGGCGGGCTTGCGACGGGTGGATGTGATCTATCGGCGAGTGGATGACGATTTCCTTGACCCGCTTTGTTTTCGGCGCGATTCAAACCTGGGCGTACCTGGCCTGTTCAATGCCTACCGAGCCGGCAACGTAACCCTGGCAAACGCCATTGGGACGGGCGTTGCCGACGACAAGGCGATGTATGCCTACGTGCCGGCGATTATCAAGTATTATCTCGGCGAAGAAGCGATCCTCCCCAATGTCGAAACCTATCTCTTGACCGATAAATCGCAGCGTGATTATGTGCTGGAACATTTGGACGAACTCGTCGTCAAAGCGGTGGGCGAGTCTGGTGGTTACGGCATGTTGATCGGACCGCACAGCATTGAGAAAGATCGCGAAGAATTCCGCCGGCGGATTATCGCCGATCCACGAAACTATATTGCGCAGCCCACGCTGGCGCTGTCGCGCGGACCGTGTTTTCTGAACGGGGCGGTCGAAGCCCGGCACGTCGATCTTCGCCCTTACATTCTTTATGGCGAGAACGTGGTTCTGGTTCCCGGAGGCCTTACCCGCGTGGCCCTTCGTCGCGGCTCGCTGGTGGTGAACTCCTCGCAGGGCGGCGGCAGTAAAGATACCTGGGTTCTGCGTGAGTAAAGGCCCCGTACTTAAAGCTCATATGCTTTCACGAGTGGCTGACAGCTTGTATTGGATGAGCCGGCACCTGGAGCGGGCCGAGCACGCCGCACGCCTGATCGATGTGGATTTGCAGCTGCGTCTGGATCAGTCGCCTGATTCCAGCATGGAGCACGGCCGCCGCCTTCTGGAGGCGCTGCAGGTTGGAGAAACACGGTCCAAGGACCTTGATCCTGCGGTGGTTTCTAACATTCTTACCTTCGACCGTTCCAATCCATCGTCAATTGTCTCTTGCATCGCATCGGCTAGAGAGAATTTGCGGCATGTTCGCGAACAATGCAGTTCTGACATGTGGGAGCAGCTGAACCGGCTGTATCTCCACGTGATCAGCAGTCCGCCGGAGAGTGCCTGGACGCAGCAGGCGCATCTATTCTTTCGCTCGGTGCAGGAAGGGGCTTACCTGTTTCAGGGCATCACCGACTCGACCATGGGGCACGGCGAGGGCTGGCAGTACATTCAGCTCGGACGATTTGTGGAACGGGTTGACACGATCGCCTCGCTGGTGGGGACACACTTTAACTATCTGGCGCAGCCGCCGGACGAGGTGGTTGAGGGCTCCGAGTATCTGGAATGGGTCGGCCTGCTTAAAGCCTGTGCGGCGTTTGAGGCTTATTGCAAGGCCTACAGCGCGGAACTGCGTCCGCTGCGGGTGGCTGAGTTTCTGCTGCTGGACCGTGAATTGCCACACTCGCTGCGCTTCGCGGTGGAGATGGTACACACGTCATTGCGGCACATCGAAGATTTGACCGGGCGCAAGGCAGAGTTGGCGACCCGGCTGACTGGCCGCTTGCGGGCGATGCTGAATTTTACCCCGGTGGAGGAGATTATTGCCGAGGGCGCGCCCAGTTACCTGGCGAATGTGCGCAAGCAATCAGGACAGGCGCACGCCGCCATTTACCAAATCTATTTTGATTACGCGGTCGAATCGGCGCTGGCTTCATGAGCGGAATTCAGGATCGGCGAAAAGAGGTCTGGCTTTGATTTATTCAGTCCGGCACGTTACCACTTTCGGCTACGATCCGCCCATCCGCGAAAGCGTGATGGAAGTGCGCATGCAGCCTCGCAGCGAGGCCCACCAACGCTGCCTGACGTTCTATCTGGATGTGGTGCCGCGCACCAACGTGATGGTATACCGCGACTTCTCCGGCAATTTGATTCATCATTTTGATATTCCACGGCGGCACGGTCGCGCCCGGGTAACGGCGCAGGCGCTGGTGGAAGTGCAATCCATGCCGGAACCGCAAGCCTCTTCGTCGGGAGGATGGGAGGATCTCGACAAGATGATCGCGACCGGCGATTTCTGGGAGTCATTGCTGCCCAGCCACTTCGCCCATAACACCGACTTGCTACAGGAGTTCTCTTGCGAATTAAAGTTGGCGAGGACCAATAGCCTGTTGGAGTTCGTCCTCAACCTGAACACCAGTCTCTACACCGCATTCGATTACGTGCCCAATAGCACCGACGTTGACTCGCCCATTGACGATGCGCTTCGCACTCGCGCCGGGGTGTGCCAGGATTTCGCTCACATCATGATTGCGTTGATGCGCGAATTCGGAATTCCCTCGCGCTACGTCAGCGGGTATCTATTCCACCCCGGGCATACCAGTGATCGTTCGCCGGAGAGCGCTACTCATGCGTGGGTCGAGGCATTCGTTCCCGGACCGGGTTGGATCGGACTGGATCCCACGAATAACATTCTTGCCGGGGACCGTCACATTCGGGTCGCCATAGGGCGCGATTACGCGGACGTGCCGCCAACCCGCGGAGTCTACAAGGGCGAATCGCAAAGTGAGTTGGGTGTCTCGGTCACAGTGACTCCCTCCGACGCGCCACCGCCAGAGGACATCCCACCGGTGACGGTAACGCGCTCGAGGCCAGTGACGGGAGACGATTCCGCGAACCAGTACGAGCAGCAGCAGCAGCAGTAAAACTCTTCTGAGTACGGCTACTTCATCGTGAGGGCTTTTGCGATCGCTGCCTCAGCCAGCGGCGCCATTATTTTGTAGCCCGCCGCATTGGGATGTAGCCCATCATCTGCCAGATCGCGTTTCAACATACCTTTGTCATCGACAACAGCGCTGAAGTAGTCGAGATAAGTAAAACCATTCTCGCTGCAATAGTTCTTGAGCCACTGGTTCAATGCGAGTATTTGATCTGCAGGCCGGGTGAGAGAGAACAGCAATGCCTTATCGTTGTAATTATTGACCGGCAACACCGAAGAAAACACCACGCGGATATCGTGCACCCGCGCGAGTTCAGCCATGGAGGCGTAGTTGCGCTCAACCTGTTCCACGGTCATCGGACCCGTATTTCCTGAAATATCATTAGTGCCGGCGAGGATCACCACTACTTTCGGCTTCAGTTCGATGACGTCAGGCCGGAAACGGATGAGCATTTGCGGAGTGGTCTGGCCGCCGATTCCGCGATTCACATATGGCTTGCCGGGAAAATATTCAGCTATGTGCCAGCCGTCGGTGATGGAGTCGCCCATGAACACCACCCGGGTTTCTCCAGCGGCGGGGGCGGGCAGTGCGGCATTAGCGTCTTTGTAGCGCCCAAGTTCGCCAAAATCGCTCATCCAGATAGGCATTTTACTTTGGCGATAGTTTTCCAATTTCTGTTTCGCCCTGGCCATTGCGTCGGAGTCTTGTGCGGGCGCGCAGATCGAAACAGTAACAGCGATGACCAGTAGAGTGATTGAGCGAAAAGCTTTCATTTCAGGTTCTCCTATTGATTCGAAAAGCGACGCCCCGTAGTCTATTGGTTCCCGGGAGGAAAATAAACCTTGCGATATCTTGACCGCTTGCAACCGCTGGCTCTGCTGGTCTTAAGAATTGTTCTGGGGGTAATTATGATCGCCCACGGATATTCCAAGGTGTTTGGCGGCCTGGAAAAACACATGGAATCGGTACACCGCATCGGGTTTCCGGCGTGGGTGGGTTATCTCTCGGCAGGAACAGAATTTTTTGGCGGCATCCTGATAATTGCGGGCTTGCTTACCCGCCTGGTGGGATTTGCCATGGCTTTCGAAATGACGGTTGCGGTGCTGAAGATTCATTTCAAGAATGGATTGACTGGCCCCGGTGCGTCGGAATTTCCTCTGGCTCTGGCTTCGATGGGCTTCCTGTTGATTTTCTTTGGGGGCGGTCCGCTGGCGCTGGATGCGGTCTTTCGCGGTGGCAAGTCATCCAAGAAGGCAAAATAAAAGGCCCGGTTGCCCGGGCCTTCTCTTTACCCTTAAAAGCTAGTAACGGCGGCCGTTGCTGGCTACCGCGTCATAGGGAGTGTTGCTGGGAATCCCGTTGTGCTGATAAACGTCCTGCATGCGTTTTTCCATGCTGATGATCTCGCTGCGATTGTTGGTGCGGCGGTATTCCAGCCAGCGCGAGTAATAACTGTCGAAACGGCGTTGGTCGTCGCCCGAGAGTCTACTCTGCCCGCGGTTTCCGCGATCATGATCGTCCCGCCAATCGTTGCGATCGTGGTCACGATCGCGATCATGATCCCGGTCGTAGCCGCGATCATTGCCCCAGCGGTAATTTCCACCGGTTGCGATGCGCGAATACGGGGTGTTGGATGGAATGCCGTAGTGGTTGTAGACGTCTTGCATGCGCTTTTCCATGCTGACCACTTCGTCGCGATTGTGAGTGCGCTGATATTCCTGCCAGCGTGAATAGTAACTGTCGAAGCGCTGTTGATCGTCCGACGAGAGGCGCCGGCCCTGCGCAAATACAGGCAAAGTCATTGCCAGCAGTACGGCTGCAATTCCAAGTAGCTTCTTCATAGATTCCCCCAAGCAAAAATGTATTTCTCCATAACCCGACTAATAAACCCTGATCTACATACATAAGACGCAAGCCTTGGCGAGAGGTTGGCTGCGTGATCGATATTGTTGGCTGGATAACTTTCGAAAGAAACGCAACTTCTGTTCAGAAGTGGGTTATCTCTCGCATGGCCTTCAAGAGGTCTTCAGGCTGAGGCAAAATGGCATTTTCCAAAATTGGCTGATAGGCGACAAAGGTGTCTTTGGCCGCTACTCGGCGCACCGGCGCATCCAGTTCCTGAAACAGTTCGTCGGCGATGCGGGCGGCGATTTCGGCTCCGTATCCCCAGCTTAATGTATCTTCGTATGCCACCACTACCCGGCTGGTTTTGCGAACCGAGGTGGCAATGGTTTCCCAATCGTAAGGGTTCAGAGTTCTAAGGTCGATCAACTCAACCTTGATTCCCTCTTCACGCTCCAACTTCTGTGCCGCCTGCAAAGCCCGGGGAACGACCGCGCCGTAGGTGATTACCGTGACATCGGTCCCGGCCTGCACGACTTTAGCTTTGCCGAACGGAATCATGTAGTCGGGCCCAGGATAGGGGAAGCGACCGTAGGTTTCCCGGTACAAGCGCTTGTGCTCCATGAACAGAACCGGGTCGTCGCAGCGAATAGCGGTGCGCAGGAGACCGGCGGCGTCCTGGGCGTTGGAGGGAAACACCACGCGCATGCCCGGAGTATGGGTAAAGATGCTTTCGCCGCACTGCGAGTGATAAACGCCGCCGCCGGTGAGGTATCCGCCGATGGCAACTCGAATCACGACAGGAGCCGAAAACCCGTTGTTGGAGCGCCAGCGGATGGTGGGCAGTTCGTCGCGCAACTGCATCATGGCGGGCCAGATGTAATCGAAGAATTGGATCTCGACCACCGGCTTCAATCCCCGCTGCGCCATACCGGTAGCGCGCCCGATGATGCTGGCTTCGGCCAGCGGCGAATTAAATACGCGGTCAGAACCGAACTCGCACTGCAAGCCGGAGGTAAGCTTGAAGACTCCACCCTTGCCCTTGACCGACTTGTCTTTCAGATATCGTTCACGGCTGCAATCGGCGACGTCTTCGCCGAATATCACGATCCGTTCATCACGCCGCATCTCGTCGCCGAGCGTCGCGGTAATCAGGTCGGCCATCGTCTTGGGGGCATGCTTTTTGGCGTCGGCGGCATCAGGAACCGGCGTAGTCGGCGCGGTGTCGAACTCCGACGAAGTCGGATCGATATTGGGCGAATACAAGTACCGCATTACGCTGTCAGGGGTGGGCAAGGCCGCCAACAGTGCCCGATCTGCGGCTTCTTGCAGCTCGTCGTCAACCTGCTTTTCGAGCTCGTTGATGCCCTTCTCGTCGAGAATTCCCTCGCGGATCAGGAACATCTGCATGTGCGGCACGGGATCGTGGGCGGCATCGCGTTGCCGCTCGGGATCAGGGCGATAAAGCCGTTCATCATCCGACAGAGAATGTGAATAGGGGCGGATTACATGGGCGTGCACGAAGGCCGGCCCTTTGCCGGCGCGGCAATGGGCTACGGCGCGCACGAAGGCCGCATAGCTCACGACTGGGTCAGTACCGTCGAATTCCTCGAAATGAAAATTGGGGAAGCTGCTGACCAGTCGCGAAATATTTCCGCCGGCAGTCTGGACTTCTACAGGAACGGAAATCGCGTATTCATTGTCTTCAATGGCGAACAGAAGCGGCAGTTTCTTGTTGGAAGCCACGTTCAGCGATTCCCAGAATTCACCTTCGCTGGTGGTGCCGTCTCCCAGAGAAACATAAGTCACTTCGTCGCCGTGAAAGACGACATCTTTAAACTGCCGGTAGTCACCTGAGCCACTGGAGGCAGCGTTGGGATGCGAACTTAAGAAACGCGCAGTCTCAGCACAGCCGACGGCTTGCAGAATTTGCGTGCCGGTAGCCGACGACTGAGTAACGATGTTTAGTTTGGGATAGCTCCAGTGCGAAGGCATCTGCCGCCCGCCTGAGCTGGGGTCATCGGCCGCACCAACGCTCTGCAATAGCATTTCGTATGGCGTCGCCCCTAAGGCTAGGCATAAGGCGCGATCACGATAATAGGGATAAAACCAGTCGTAGCCGGGTTTGAGGGCAAACGCCGCAGCCACGCCGACGGCTTCGTGTCCGGCGCCTGAAATCTGAAAAAAGATGCGCTGCTGGCGCTTGAGCATGATCTCGCGGTCGTCAACCCGGCGAGAGGTGTACATGAGGCGATAGGCCTCGATCAGCTGTTTGGAGGTAAGGCCCTGGTACGACTTGGGCGCCTTGGATGCGCGCTCGGCTAGTGTGGACGGTTTAGGGTCGGTTTTCGTAGTTGCCATCTCTACCCTGCCCCTGATCTACAACCACCGCAAGGTCGATTGTAAATCAGTGGGACGGCATAAAGCGACGGGATTTGGGGATAAAGAAGCAATGTCCCCCTTCTTGCAGTTGGGATGCCGTGACCTTTTTTGGCAATCGACCACGACTGTCATCCTGGAGCGAATTGATTTAGGGATCACAGAGAGCGCACTCCTCCCGCAGACAGGGAACTTGGTATTCTGAATAAGCCCCATGATTGAATTTCATCGCCGTTTTGATCCGCTCGATATCCGGCTCTTAGTATTTGATCTCGATGGCACACTCATCGATTCACGCCTCGATCTAATTCATTCGGTGAATGCCATGCTGCGGCACCTCAGCAGGCCTGAGCTGCCGGGCGATGTTGTTGCTTCCTACGTGGGGGATGGCGCTCCGATGCTGGTGCGGCGCGCGCTCGGAGACCCAGAGGATGAAACTCTGTTTAATCGCGGACTGCAATATTTCCTGGAATATTACCGCGAACACAAGCTCGACTTTACCCACGTTTACGAGGGCATTCATGACTCGTTGCTCGCGATTCGGCAGACGCGAAATGGGCATCCGCGGCAGATGGCAGTGCTTTCCAATAAGCCAGTGAAGCCGTCCCGCGCAATCGTTGAGGCACTAGGCTTGGGCGAGTTTTTCGGCAGCGTGTATGGAGGCAACAGTTTTGCCACAAAAAAACCTGATCCAGAAGGCATTCTCGCGATACTGAGAGAGACGGGAACTACGCCCGAGGAGAGTGTGATGATCGGCGATTCATCGATCGACGTGGTGACCGGCCGCAATGCAAACCTTTGGACTTGCGGCGTCACTTACGGTTTCGCTCCGCACTCGCTGAAAGACGCGCCGCCGGATGTGGTGGTCGATACGCCGCAGGAGTTGGGCCAGCTATTCGGGTGATTGGTAGAGACGTTGCTCTGCAACGTCTTGGCGCGCTGATCAAGGCCAAATGCTTTCACATGATAAAGCTGCGACCTTACCAGAAAACCGGACTTCATCAGTCCTCCTAGCCGTTGCGGAGCAACGGCTCTACCATTGGCCCTCGGTGGTTAATCCTACGTGCTGATTGATCGTTTACACTTCCTGCACATGACAAACGGGTTTACTCCTGCGGAGCTTCGTAAGTTGCGGAGCCTGAAGAATCCCTACGGCATCCAGCGATTTCTCGATGATATGCCCTATCACCTGGCCGACACCGGCTGGTCTCCGCGGCAAGTGCTTCGCGAGAACACTTCGCATTGTTTTGAGGGAGCCATGCTCGCAGCCGCGGCGTTGCGGGCTAACGGGTATCCGCCGCTGATTTTCGATCTTGAGGCCGAACACGACACTGACCATGTGGTGGCGATTTATCGCGAGGGCAAGCACTGGGGCGCAATCGCAAAATCGAATTACACTGGATGCCGCTACCGGGAACCGGTCTACCGCTCGTTGCGGGAGCTAGCGTTGAGTTACTTCGAAGTTTATTTCAATCTGCGGCGGGAGCGTTCTCTGCGCACGTTTTCAAATCCCGTGAATATGGCTCGCTTCGACCACCTTGACTGGATGACGACTGAGGAGCCGCTTTGGTTCGTGGCGGAATATCTGCTCGACATCCGGCACTTTAAGTTGATCACTCCAACGATGGCGAAGCGCCTGCACCGCCTGGATGACCGCTCTTTCCGCGCAGGGTGCCTGGGACGGGCGGAGAAAGAACGTTAGCCACGAAGCTTGGTCTGAACTGCGATGGTGTAGTCTGAGTTTTCGCCTGCTATGCAGTTTCGCAACTTGTTTCTTCGACTGATTCTCTCCGTCGCGACTACGGTTACCGTGGCGCAAACATCGCCTGCTCTCCGACTTTCTCAGGACCAAATCCGCGCCTTAATCCGCCAATCCGCGGAGAAGGACATCGAGAATGACCGCGCGCAACGCGATTACACCTACATTCAGCGCGAAGAGGAACGCAAACTCGATGGAAAAGGGCAAGTGCAGTCCACTGAGATTCGCACTTTCGAAATCATGGTGCTCTACGAGGAGCCGGTTCGAAAGCTGATCGCCAAGGACGACAAGCCGTTGCCGGCAAAAGAAGCCGCGAAAGAAGAAGAGAAAATTCAAAAGATCATCAACGAACGCAAAAATGAAGATGAGGGCAAACGAAAAAAGCGGCTGGAAAGGGTCGCCAAAGACGCCGATGAAGGGCGCAAGTTTGTGAACGAGATCGCCGACGCTTACGACTTTAAGTTGGTCCAGATGGAGCCAGTCGACGGCCGTGACGCGTACGTGATTGGAGCCGAACCCAGGCCCGGCTACGAACCCAAGCACAAAGAAGCCAAGTTCCTGCCGAAATTCCGCTTTCGCGCCTGGATCGACAAAGCCAGTTCGCAGTGGGTGAAGCTCGATATTCAGTGCATCGACACGGTTTCTGTCGGGCTATTTTTGTTTCGCGTGCACAGGGGATCGAGTATTCAGATCGAGCAAACCCAGATCAATGACGAAGTCTGGCTGCCGAAACACGTTGCATTAAAGCTCGACGCGCGGGTTGCGCTGTTTAAGGGAGTGAACATAGCGGAAGATGTGACCTACCGCGATTACAAGAAATTTCGCATCGGCACGAAAATCTTGCCCGGAGATGAAGTTAAAGAAGCTCCCGCCGATCCGGCGCTACCAACTCAACTCAACCAACGATAGTGCCTGGCCGCGGGAGCGCGAAATCCAGGACCACAGCGCCATTTTTCGCCTTAATCCAGCGCGGAGAATCAAGTAATTGCAGTTGTCCCGCGAATTTCAGCTTGGCATATTGTTCGGGGGTAGGCGTTTGGGGCGAACCCATTTCTTTCCAGACGGTGAAGGCGTTGCTGTGGTCGCGATCGATGCGATAGTGACGTAACTGCACCCGTCGAAGCTGAGGCGGCACGCCGGCGACTTTCAATTGCACCGGAGTGTCAGGCGCGGCAACATCGTCGTCATGGTAGTTCCAGGCCAGGATGCTGATTCTGTGACCCGAGCGCGACGCTATCGCGTCGATATCTGCCTGATCGCGAACCCCAGACTGCAGAATCTTGTCGACGGCAACGGTCGCGCTGCTTTCAACTTTCACCCGGCTGCCCTGCATCAGGCCCAACATGCGGAATAGGTTCAGTACCGGCTTATCGACCCCATTGGTCGCCAGGGTACGGAATCCATCAAAGTAAGGCTGATCTTCAAATTCAAACGCCCAAGTCAGAAATCCCTCGAAGTTCGAGTGATGTTGTTCCGCAAGGTCGAGCATGTTGCGGATCGACGTCGCCGTGTAAGCGGGATACAAGGCGCCATTGCGATACGCATTCTGTGGATAGCCATGCGCCGAACAGGCGGCGCAACCTTCGGGATCCGACTCACTTAGAACAATGGGTAATTTCGCAAACTTGGGGAACGATGCCACAATCTTGAAACCCTCATCGGCATCGCGCAAATTAGCCGCCAACCCCATCTGGACGCGGCCCTCGATAACTTTCGGTTGCCCCTTGGCGTGAAAAGTGATGAAGTCGAGCGGCGATCCGGTCTTGCCAGTAGCGTCGTTCTTGCCACGCTGGCAGTGTTCCAGAAATTGTTTCAGATAGTCTGCGGCTTTCGCGTTGCCCGGCCCAGTAGTCGCCGGGCCGCCGACTCGCGCTTTCGGCAGCGCACGCCGCACGCCGTCTACGGCGTAGTCGTATACGCGGTTGTACTCCTCGGGAGTGCCGTGCCAATAGCCGATATTGGGCTCGTTCCAGACTTCCCAGTACCATGACTCGGCCTCGGCCTTGCCGTAACGCTCGATGCAGTGCAGCGTTAGTTGATGAACCAACTCTCCCCACTTCTTGAAGTCTTTAGAGGGATAAGTCCATCCGACATAGAGTTCGTCTTTCGGCCAGTGATGCCGGTACGGCTCAGGATGAGTTGAAAGCGCTTCGGGCATGAATCCGATCTCGACGAACGGCTTGGCCCCGGCGTGGAGATAGGTATCGAGAATCTGGTCGACGATTTTCCAGTCGTAAATTGGATTTCCTGCGGCATCTTCGGTGTAGGCGTTAGTTGAGCCCCATTTGAGTGCGGGGACACCGTCGCCCGTGGTCAGCAGATTATGGGTGCGAATGTAGATCGGGCGGGGCGTGGACGCAGTCAGTTCGGAGATTAATTCACGACCGTGCGCCGTGTAAGTATAGTTGGGTTCGTCGTAGCCAAAATAGTCCCAGACGGGATTCAATGGTCCTTGCGCGGCGGAAGCGTCAACATGGATGGTGACACTTTCTTCGCAAAACGCCGAGCCGCAAAGCGCTCCCCACAACCCAACCAACATCGCGAAGCGCGAGACGAGGCGGCTGCTCATTGACACGGCTCCATCATTTTGCCGTAACTTGCCATTTCTTGGTATATGAATTGGCCTTTATCGGTATCGAACACCATATCCGTCAACGTAATCCGACCCCAAAAGACCTGAACAAATAGGAGCTTTTCGTTCAGCCACTTTATGTCAGGCGCATTGGTTGAAAGGTTGAGCAAGTTCAACCGGAAGGCCTTGCGGTTAGAACGAGTGCTGATGAGGACCGTCGATTTCCATGGTCCCGGTTTCGTGACATCCGAATCTGTCTTGACGAACCAACTGGTCCCCTGCGGAGAAAGTTGCTTTTCTAACTCCCCCGACTTGGGAAATGGGCTTTCCAGCGGGACTCCGAATCTGTTTTGCCAACTGCGGATCGATCGCAGTATACCGAACTGCTTGACTCTCACAACTCGCAACTCTTTGGGCGAAGCAAAAACCGGAGAGAAACGTAAGCGTGGGAATGGCCAAGAGCAGGCGGTAACAAAGAGCAGTCAAGGCTCAACATCCAATCGTTTGCAACTACGGTTGACTACTTCTTATGCGCTACGTCGAGCCGGACCTCGGCGCGCTTCAAGTCGTTTTCCGCTTTGGTGAAATCGTCTTCGGTCTTGCCAGTCTTGAATTCTTCCTCTGCCCGCTGCTTGGCTTCTTCCGCACGATTCACGTTAATCTCGTCGGGTCGCTCCGCGGTTTCGGCGAGGATGGTTACTTTATCCGGCAGCACTTCGGCAAATCCCCACGCTACCGACAGATAATGAGTCGAGCCGCCCTTGCGATAAGTGATCTCACCAACCGCGAGCTCGGTAATAAGCGGCGCATGGCCGGGAAGGATGCCGAGATACCCGTTCTTGCCGGGAATCTGCATCTCTTCCGCCGTGTCTTTGACTACCATCTTCTCCGGCGTGACGATTTCGAGTTGGAAGGAATCTGCCATTGGTCGTTCGTCTTTGGTCGTTTGTCATTGGCCAAGGACTAAGGGCCAACGACCAACGACGATTCTTACGCTGCTGTCTTCATCTTCTCGGCAGCTTGTATCACTTCGTCGATGGTTCCTTTCATATAGAACGCCTGCTCGGGGATATCGTCGTATTTGCCTTCGACAATTCCTTTAAAGCCATTGACCGTGTCGGCGACCTTCACGTAGCGGCCAGGCGCGCCGGTGAACTGTTCGGCCACATGGAACGGTTGCGACAGGAAGCGCTGAATTTTTCGAGCCCGTGACACGCTCAACTTTTGGTCTTCGCTCAATTCATCAATACCAAGAATCGCGATGATGTCCTGCAGGTCTTTATAGGTTTGCAGGGTGCGCTTTACCGACTGCGCGACGTCGTAGTGCTCTTGGCCGACGATGCGCGGATCGAGCACTCTTGAAGTCGAAGCCAGCGGATCGACGGCGGGATAGATTCCAATTTCCGTCAAGGCACGCGAAAGCACGGTAGTCGCATCGAGGTGAGCAAAAGTCGTTGCCGGCGCGGGATCGGTCAAATCGTCAGCCGGCACGTAAATCGCCTGCACCGAGGTGACCGAGCCTTTCTTGGTAGATGTAATCCGCTCCTGTAGTTCGCCCATTTCCGTCGCCAGGTTCGGCTGATAGCCCACGGCACTTGGCATACGGCCTAGCAGTGCGGAAACTTCCGAACCGGCTTGAGTGAAACGAAAAATGTTATCGATGAACAGAAGCGTGTCGGCGCCTTCTTCGTCGCGGAAGTATTCCGCAACTGTCAGTCCGGTAAGCGCGACGCGCAGCCGCGCCCCTGGAGGCTCGGTCATCTGACCATAGATCAAGGCCGCTTTCGATTTCGAAGGATCGCCGGGCTTGATAACGCCCGACTCGCTCATCTCGAGCCACAAGTCGTTACCTTCACGAGTACGCTCGCCGACTCCGGCAAATACGGAAAACCCTCCGTGCTGCTTAGCAACGTTGTTGATCAGCTCTTGAATGAAGACGGTTTTGCCGACGCCGGCGCCACCGAACAGTCCGATCTTTCCGCCCTTGAGGAAGGGCTGAATCAGGTCGACGACCTTCACGCCGGTTTCAAACATTTCGGCGGTGGTGGCCTGTTCATCAAACAGGGGCGCCGGACGATGGATCGGCATTTTCTTGGTGAACTGAATCGGTCCCAGCTCATCGACCGGCTCGCCGATGACGTTCATAACTCGGCCCAGAGTTCCGTGGCCCACGGGCACGGAAATCGGCCCTCCCTGGTCGATTACCTTCATGCCGCGCACCATGCCTTCAGTGGCTTCCATGGCGATACAGCGTACGCGGCCTTCACCAAGGTGCTGCTGCACTTCGAGCACAACATTGATGGGCGACGGCACATTAAAACCTTCGCTGACCACCTTCAACGCCTCGTAGATCGGTGGCATGTTCGCTTCGGAGAACTGTACGTCGACCGCAGGCCCGGTAATCTGAATTACTTTTCCAATATTCTCTGGCATAGATCCTCAGCTCTTGGCTTGTCCCTCTACTGCGCTGCTGCAGCTCCGCTAACAATTTCAATAATTTCTTTGGTAATCTTCGCCTGCCGTGCTCGATTCATGGCCAGGGTCAGCGACTCGATCATGTCTGTGGCATTGTTGGTGGCGGCGTCCATGGCGGTCATACGCGCTGCGTGTTCGGCTGCTACGGATTCCATCAACCCGTGAAAAATCTCAATAGCAACATATTTGGGCAACAAGGAACCGAAAAGCTCTTCCGGCGATTGTTCGTAAATGTAGTCCACCGGCGCGGTGGCAAACTTAGCCGCGACCTTATCGACTTCGCTGGTGTCAGCCTCACGCAGACTGACGCCGGTGCCCTTGGCGGCTTCGATCAGGCGCTTCTTCTCTTCCTGATCCAGTCCTTCAGCTTGCGCAATATCAGGTTCACCGATGTGCTCAATGGGCAGGATCTTTTCCACCACCAACCGCTGCGCGATCACGGATTTAAACTCGTTAAAGACGATATACACAGCATCGATTTCGTCGTCGGTGTAACGCTTGATTACCCGCTGCGCCAACTCATCCGCGATGGAATAGTCGAGCGCGTTCAGGATTCCTACTTGCTCGCCCACGATAGTGGTGCGCATGGGATCCTGGGAATCCGCCGGCCTTGGTTCAGCGCCCGCGTAGCGGCGCTTTAGAAAGTCACGGCCTTTACGTCCGTAGGTTTCGATCTCGATATTTTTGCCGCGCTTACTTTCGAGAAAACGCTGTGCCGCTTTCAATATGTTGGTGTTGAAAGCCCCGGCAAGTCCCTTATCGCCAGTGATGACTATCAGCAGAATGCGATTCTCGGGGCGTTGCGCCAAAAGCGGATGCCGTGGTTCCCCAGTTTTGGGATCGTGAATCTCGACGCGAGATACCAGCGACTTCAGAACATTAGTCAACATCACGGCATACGGACGCGCCGACATGGCCCGTTCCTGCGCGCGGCGCAACTTCGCCGCCGACACCATTTTCATGGCCTTGGTAATCTGCCGCGTGTTGGTGACGCTGCGGATTCGCCGCCGAATGTCGAGAATATTTGCCATTGTCTAGATTAGTGCGCTGCTGTCTGCGGCTCCTTCGCCGGTTCTTTCTTTTCCTGGGGTTTCTGCGGCTTGCGTTCTTCTTCCTGGGGCTTGTGTTCCTGCACAAAATTTTCTTTCGCTTCCTTGATCACCTTGGTCATGGCCGCTTTCAAATTGTCGTCGAGCGTTTTCTTTTCCATGATGGCGCGCAGCAGTCCGGGATCGGTGGAGTCGACGTATTTGTAAAGCTCGGCCTCGAATAACCTGACCTGCTCCACCGGTAGATCGTCCAGTGCGCCGCTGGTTCCGGCGAAGATGATCAGAATCTGCTTGGAGAACGGCAGCGGAGAAAACTGCCCCTGCTTCAACAGTTCGACCAGACGCTTTCCTCGATTGAGCTGGGCCTGCGTGGCTTTATCGAGATCGCTGCCGAACTGCGAGAACGCGGCCAGTTCGCGATACTGAGCCAGTTCCAGCTTCATGCTGCCGGCCACCTGCCGCATGGCTTTGATCTGCGCCGAACCACCGACGCGGCTCACCGAAATACCAACGTTCACCGCAGGACGCACACCGCTATTGAACAAGTCGGTTTCCAGGAATATCTGGCCGTCGGTAATCGAAATCACATTGGTCGGGATGTAGGCGGAAACGTCACCCGCCTGCGTTTCGATAATCGGTAGAGCAGTTAGTGATCCGCCACCATTTTTGTCGCTAACTTTAGCCGCACGTTCCAGCAGCCGTGAGTGGAGATAAAACACGTCTCCGGGATAAGCCTCGCGACCTGGCGGACGCCGCAACAGCAACGAAATTTCGCGATACGACGCCGCATGCTTCGAAAGATCGTCGTAAATCACCAGGGCATGGCGCTTAGTATCACGGAAATATTCGCCCATCGCACACGCCGCATAGGGAGAGATGTACTGCATGGGCGCTGGCTCAGAGGCCGATGCGGCCACGACGATGGTGTAATCCATTGCGCCGTAGTCGGTAAGAATCTTCACCACCTGTGCGATTGAGGAGCGTTTCTGTCCAATGGCGTTGTAAATACAAATGAGATCGTTGCCCTTGCTGTTGATGATGGTGTCAAGCGCGACCGCGGTCTTGCCGGTCTGGCGATCTCCGATGATAAGTTCGCGCTGGCCGCGGCCAACCGGAATCATGCTATCGATGGCCTTGAGCCCGGTGGCCATTGGTTCCCGAACCGGCTGGCGATCAATGACGCCAGGGGCCAGCCTCTCCAGCGGAATGAATTTGTCGGTGGCGATCGGACCTTTGTCGTCGATAGGCTGACCCAGGGCGTTTACCACACGGCCTACCAGATTTTCGCCGACCGGGACACTCATGATGCGCCCTGTCCGCTTAACTTCATCGCCTTCTTTGATCTCGGTGTAATCGCCCAATATGACGACGCCTACCTGATCTTCTTCAAGGTTCATGGCGATGCCGGCAATGTTGTGCGGAAACGACAACAGTTCGCCGGCCATGACTTTGTCCAAACCATGGACGCGAGCGATACCGTCACCCAAGGTGATGACCGTGCCCACTTCGTCCACTGCGATCTTGGACTCGTAGTTTTCAATCTGCTGCCGGATTAACTGCGTGATCTCGTCTGCTCTGATTTGTGCCATGTGTAGCGTCTGGCTCCTGGTTTCTGGCCTCGGGCTCTCGCCTCAGCTTCCAGAAATAATCTGTTCCCTTATCCGCTCCAACCGTCCTTTTACCGATCCGTCGTAGACCGTGCTGCCCATTCTGATTACCGCGCCGCCCAGTAACGATTGATCGAGTCCATAGTGCGCCCTGACTTTTTTCCCGCTGATCTTTTCCACCTGCGATTCGAGCTCACGACGGGTTGTGTCATTCAAATTGTGGGCGCTGGTGATTTCGGCTTCGGCAAATCCCATGCGTTCGCTAAGTTCCTGCTCGAATTGCGCGACAATCTGGGACAGAAACTGAATTCGGCGCTTGTCGATGAGCACCGCAATAAAATTGCGGGTCTCTCGCGAAATCCCCTCCCGGGCAACAATCGCATCCAGCAACCTGCGCTTTTGTTCGGAGGGGATCGATGGCGCCTCCCAAACGTCGCGCAATTGCTGGCTAGAAGCTACCAACTCGACCAGCGACTTTGCCTCTTGCAGCACCTTGTTCGCGTCGAGCTTGCGATCAAAGACGGCATCGGCAAAAGCGCGAGCGTAAATAGTGGTAACCGAAGCCATAGCCTATCGCTGATCCTCCGATGACCACCCGGTAGCTGAAAGTTGGCGGGCAAATCCGCGCAACAATGCTTCGTCGGTTGTGGCATCGACTTGAATCTGTTTCTCCGCCAGCGCAACCGCTAAGTCGGCGGCGTAGGCAGTCAGCTCACGTCGCGCAGCTTTGCCGGCCGCGGCGATTTCGTGTTCCGCCGACTCAACCACCTTGCGAACTTCTTCGGCAATCGCCGCTTTGGCGCGTTCTTCTTCTTCCGCAGCTTCTTTTTCGGCAGCGGCGCGCATTTCGGAAATCTGCTGGTCCAAATGAGAAAGTCGCGACTCGATTTCACTCAATCGGCGGTTGGCGTCTTCGCTGGCTTTTCTTGCGTCCTCCATCGCTTTTTGGATGGAAGCGGTTCGCGCCCGAAAGATTCCGGGCAAACTTTTCCTGGAGAACCAGAGGATCGCCCCAGCAATGATGGCAAAATTGATCCCCATGCTCAACCAGTACGCATTTTCCAGGCTCAATCCGGTGAGCCTCGCCAGCATCTGCACCGACGCCGATTTCTTGAATTCCGCGGTTTCGTCTTCTCCGGCAGCTTCGCGAGACTGATGCGCGACCGCAGTGCTTTCTCCCCCGGCGCCAGCCGGTGTCTGTTCCTGAGCAAACGTCTTGGGGGAAAGTAAGCAAATCGCAAAAAGGAGTACTACTAGAAACGTTTTGCCAGCCGCACGGATGATCACTGCCCACCTCCAGCAACCGCAGGACGGAGAACCGTCTCAACGATCTCGGTGGCCAGTCGGGAGGCCTCACCTTGTAAAGCTGATTGGGCGACTTGTGTTTCCGCGGCAATCTCGGCCCGTGCCTGTTCGATGCTGGCTTGCGCCTGGGATCGAGCGGCAGCAACCGTAGCCGCCTTAGCCTGGGCTGCTTGTTGGCGTTTGTTTTCCACGGTTCGGAAAACCGCCATACGAGCCTCCCGCAGGCGCTGTTCATATTCTTTTGTGCGCGCTTCGGCGGCCGCGATGTCGGCGCGCGCTTTTTCGACGGCGTCTTCAGTCTTCTCCCGCCGCTCGCCGAGTACTTTGGTGAGAGGCTTATGCACCAGCACGACATAAGCGAAATAAATCAACACCATAAGGATTACAGTCGGAATGGACCCGAGCAGTAATCCGCCTAGCTGTCTGAGCGTCTCATCCATTTGTGCTGAAAGGGAACCCGAGCTAACGTAATTTGAAGGCTTTATAAAACTGTTAAAGCTAACATTCTACGGGGTTAGTGTCAACGCGACCCGACGGGTTTTTGCGTCACTTGGCGAACCGAAAGGGGCTTCCCACGGTGAACTCTGCCGGCGGAAAATAAAGGAAAGAATTCTTGACTTCTGGTCTCAGGGGTCTAGCATAGAAGTATCACCTCCGACCCAATTCAGGGTCGAATGGGCCGATAGCCAAGGACTGTCACCGCTTCTTGGTTGCCGGCCCATTTAAATTTGGTTAACTCAGGCGCGTGCAGATCTCGCCGGCTCGAAATCCATCTTAGGGCCTACAATTGCCGAGCGGAGGCTCCGGTTTGAACCATCGATTCATCTTCTCCTATAGCTTAGCGGCTCAATCCTTGTTTCTCGCAGTTATGTCGGCAGGTTTATTGCAGGCCCAGAACTCCCCGGCTGCGCAGACGTCCGGCAAGCATTTCGACCAAGTACTCATCGTCGTATTGGAAAACCAGAATTTCGCGTCCGCGATGAGGGACCCGTTGCTCGCCGATCTGGCAAGTCATGGCAGCGTGTTTACCCATTTTAGAAACCTGACGCACCCCTCTTATCCCAATTACCTCGCTATGATTTCCGGCAGTACCTTTTTTACTGACGGCAGTGATTCGCAGAAAAATTTCCGCGACGATGCGGACCACCGGACTATTGGCGATCTCCTCAGTTGGCGAAACTACGCGGAGAATTACCCCGGCACCGACAAGCAAGTTTATTTGAAAGATGGCATGAAATATGGGCGCAAACACGTGCCGTTCTTAAGTTTTGAGAAGGTACAGAAGGAAAGTTTTGCAAATGTGGTCGCCGTCGATACCGGCACCGGCAGCCCCTTCGTTTCCGACATCAAGAACTTTCGGAAGGACCCGGCCAAGAATCCCCTGCCGCAATACATCTTTTATAGTCCGAACCTCGACGACGATGGCCACGATCCCTATTTCAGGCCGAGAGAGGGCATGCACAAGGCATCAAATTGGCTGCGGAACTTCTTGACCACATGGCTTGCTTTCGACGAAAAGACCTGGACTCCCTCTGACGAGAAGATGAAGCGGTTGCTGGTAGTTATAACCTTTGACGAAACCGAAGGCCGCGGCAGTGGCAACCTCTACACTGTGTTCTTGGGAAGTATGGTGAAGAGCCAGGAAGTCGCCGCCGAATATAACCATTACAGCGTTTTGCGAACGATAGAAGATAATTTCGGGATCGACCCGATTCACAAAGGGTCTGGCGACGGTGCGGCCACCGTCATTACAGATATTTGGAAGTAGACCGCAGCACTCTATTTCACGAATTCCTTAACCTGGCGCAGGATTGACTCAGGCGCCTCGACTTCGAGATGCACCGAGCCGTCGCGATACCTTCGGGAATGAATCTTCGACCGGGCCTCCAGCAAGGCCAGCAGCTTGCCTTGACTCTGCGGCATTTTCAGTTTGACCCGGCTAACCTTGTCGCCCTGCAACATTTCGTCGATACGTGCCAAAAGCGGGTCGATCCCGGCGCCGGTCACGGCTGAGACGTTTACGGTTCGCTCATCATCGTGCAAGCCATCGCGCTCCGCAGTTGACAGTAAATCAATCTTATTCATCACCCGCAGACGCGGCTTTTCGTCAGCTTCCAGTTCCTCGAGCACTTTTTCCACTTGCGCATCCTGCTCGCCGGACAGTGGGCTGCTCGCATCAGAAACGTGCAAAATAAGCGTGGCACGTTGAACTTCCTCTAACGTGGCCCGAAACGCCGAAACCAGGGTATGCGGAAGGTTGCGAATAAACCCAACGGTGTCTGACAGCAAAACATGGCGCTTGGAGGGCAGCGTCACCGAACGGATCGTGGGATCGAGCGTGGCAAACATCCGCGACGAGGAGAGAACTCCTGCCTGGGTCAAGGCGTTAAACAGCGTCGATTTTCCCGCGTTGGTGTATCCCACCAGCGCCAGTGTGGGCACAGGTTCCGATTCTCGCCGTTGCCGCTGTTGGGCGCGCACGCGACGGACGTTCTCCAGCTGCTGCTTCACGTGTTTTACCCGCCGGCCGATTTTGCGCCGATCAGTCTCCAGCTGGGTTTCGCCGGGACCGCGCGTTCCAATGCCGCCGCCCAACTGCGACATCTCAATTCCCTTCCCACCCAGACGCGGCAACATGTATTCCAGCTGCGCCAGTTCAACCTGCAACTGGCCTTCGCGGGTTTTGGCGTGTTTGGCGAAGATATCGAGGATCAGCTGAGTACGGTCGATCACCCGAACATCGACTGCCTTCTCAATGTTCCGCTGCTGGGATGCCGTAAGATCGTGATCGAAAAGCACCAGATCGGCAGAGACTGAGGCTACCGCGCCCGCGATCTCTGTGAGCTTGCCACTGCCGATCAGCGTCGCCGGATCGGGCCGGTCACGATGTTGCAGAAACTCTCCAACCACCTCCGCGCCGGCACTGGTTGCAAGAGTTCGCAACTCCTCCAGCGATTCTTCGGCAGTAAACTGCGGAGTTTTTGGGAGTTGCGAAGCCGGCCGCGCAGCACCGTCGCGTGCGGCTTGTGCGCCGCTGGGAATTGCGCCCTTGGCTTGGCTTCTGGTCCGCACCTTGTAGTCGAGGCCCACCAGAAAGGCGCGCTCCTGGCGTGCGTCGTCATCCGTAGCTTTCAAAGCGCGGCGCGGACTTTTAACTTGTTCAGAAAGATTTGAATTTGGACTGCGCAAGGCGAAGCGCCTTAACCTTCCGTACCGGACGTAGCTCCCGCAGAGTCGCCAGATGCCGCTTGCGCAGGGCTTGCCGGGGCCGCGATCGCAGCAGCCGGCTTTTCGGCATGAGCGTGAGGAGTTCGGCCCATGGCGATGGTAGAAATCGCGTGCTTGAAGATGAGCTGCTCCTGGTTATTGGTGTCGAGCACCACCGAATACTTGTCGAAGGAGCGAATCCGCCCCGTCAGCTTCACCCCGCTGACCAAGTAAATCGTGATATTCATGCGCTCTTTGCGGGCAGTGTTCAGGAACGAGTCCTGGATGTTTTGCGCCGGCTTGGTATCCATCGCCGATCTCCCGGGTGCCGAGTTGCACCGTGTTCTCTATCCCCGCATGACGGGCCAGATGCCCCGCAAAAAAGCCGGCCTGAGTCCCACGGGCAACAATCCGTACGATACGGGGTTGCGAACGAAGTTTCAACCTCATGCCCGGGCTCTTTGCCTGTGTGGTGAAACTTTCGTTTACAATTCCCAGCCAAGCCCAAACACCGGAGTCCACATGAATCAGCTAGAGATTTTCGCGGCATGGATGATGCCCAGCCATACCAACCAGGAAACCGTCGCCATTCTTATCCGCTGGGTACACCTGCTGGCGGGCGTTACCTGGATCGGAATGCTGTACTTCTTCAACTTTGTAAATCTGCCATTTATGAAGCAGGTGGACGCCGCGGCGAAGCCGAACATTATGCAGCATATGTTGTTGCCCACGCTGCAATGGTTCCGCTGGAGCTCGCTGCTGACGGTCTTTATGGGCTTCTGGTACTGGTCCCAAGTCTACGTAGCGGCGGATGCCCACCTCGTGGGCAAGAGCCCGTTAGGAACGATTGGCCTCTTCGTGCTGATCTGGGTCGTTGCTTGGCACATCCTGTTCGCCGCAGTCCGTCGCACCCCAAATGGATGGGTGCTGGCGGCGCTTACAACGATTGTTGTAGTGGGCGCGTCCTGGGTTTTCATTCGCTACACCCCCGTCGGCGGAGACGACAATCACGTGCTCGCAATCGCCGTCGGCGGAGGTATGGGTTGGATCATGGTCTCCAACGTTTGGGGGATCGTGTGGACAGGCTATAAAAAAATCATCCAGGGGACTTTGGCCGGCACCCCTCCAGCCAACGCGGCAATTTTAGCTCGGCAGATCTTCCTGGCCTCGCGGATGAACTTGTATCTATCGGTTCCGACCTTGTTCTTCATGGCCGCCAGCAGCCACTACCCAGTGTTTGGGAAATAAAAAAGGCCGGCTATTTCAGCCGGCCTATGGTGACTTGTTCGTCGGTTAGAAGGAAATCTTCAGACCGAAGCGAATCGTACGGTGACCACCACTGAATAGTTTGGGGTTTGCAAAGCCATCTTGTTCCTGCGTGAGGCCAGCGTCTTCGATGAATGGATCGATATCGGCCACGCCAGTTCCAGCGCCATAATTCGGATGGTTGAAGGCATTGACCATGCTCATGTGCCACTTCACCTTGACACGCTCTCCGATGTTTACAGTCTTGCTGAATTCCAGATTAGCGGTGTTGGTGATTCCGTCGCGAAGTGAATTGCGGCGGGCATCGCCAAAAGGCGTACGTTTTATCGCGTCGGCCTGAGCTCCATTTGCAATGAAGTGTACTTGAGTGGGGTCCACGGGCGTCAAATCTCCCGTAGTGTTAATACTATTGAGGCTGAGCAAGGTATCGGGAGCGAGGGCGGTGGGATCGCATGTCGGACTCGTAGGATCTCCAATATAGGCACAGGCATCAGCCGCGTAGATCCCAACTGCATCGTTAGGCGCTGATGGGTTCCCCATAAACGGACGAGCGGTCTCCAAGCCACTGTTGAAGGCACCATAGAACGAAGAGTCGAAGGTGTTGTACGGATTACTGGTAGAGTTCAAAAACGCCTGTACAGGAGTGTAGGGCTGGCCCGACTGCCAGATATAGGTACCCGCAATACCCCATCCCCCGAGCACATGCCCCACGATTCCATGTTGGCTGCGGAAGAAGGGAAGCTCCTCGTAAACCGATAAGGTGAAGGTGTGCGGGAAGTCCAACCCTGACAGGCCATGTTCGGTCGTGGTGTAATTCAGGGGGTTTTGAGAGAAGGCGTAGGTATTGCCTCCTCCGAACGAACCGAAAATTTCGTCAGAGTTCGAAGTTGACTTGCTGAATGTATAGCCCGCACGCATAGTCAGTTGGTGAAACAGGTTGCTGGTACGGAATTCCGTTTGAAGCGCGTTGTAATCGGAATATCCAGTGTTGGTGCGTTGCCGCACCCGACCTAGGTTGCAATTTTCTCGGCCGATGGCTAGCGCGACCACTGCGTCAGATGCCGGGCAAGGCGTAATCCCGGATGGCAGCAAGCTAGCATCAAAGACTCCGTCTGCAATTCCATCCGCCAAACCCTGAACGTACGGATTCGCATTTACCGATTGAAAGAGATTGGTCGCATGATTGCCTACGTACCGTGCTTCCACCGCCGATTGCGAACCCAACTCCCGCTGTATGCCGAAGCTCCAGCTATGCACTTTGTCGGGCCCGAAATTAGGCGAAACATTGGTCTCGCTGAAAGTGCGCGGGTCTCTAACCCCTAGAGTTAGAGAGGAGGCGAGGTCGCTACGCACCGTGGGGCCCGTAGGATTAGCCTCCAAGGCGGCACCTGGGGTAATTGTCTGCGCCAGCACCTGCGGTGCAGAACTGGCAATGTTCAGATAAACGTTGTAGACCGGAGGATCGTAAGCCAAGCGGTATCCGCCCCGAATCACCGTTTTGTTCTCACCTAACAGGAAGCCACCCCAATTCGGCGAATAAGCGAACCCAATGCTCGGACCGACGCTGTTCTTCGGAGCAGGGATGCTGGGGAAGGTTGTCACGCTGAGTGGCAAGCTCGGATCCCAGAAGGGACTGCTGCTAGTTTGCTGCTTGGTGTCGTTGTCGTGGAACAGATTAGCGGGTTGACCGTAGAAGGAATATGTAAGGCCGAGATTTAATGTCAAGTGCTCGGTAACCTTCCAGTCGTCGCCGACGTAGAAGAAGGTGTCATCCTCTTTAAAATCCAAGGAAGGATTTCCTAAGGTGATCGAAGTCCTAGTCGCGGCATTTGCGGCAAATGCGTCCCAATCCGAAAATACAAAGTTCCCGTTCACGTTAGGCAGAAATTTATTTGGTGACCTCTGCTCTGTGAGGTTCACGCCAGCTTTGAGCTGGTGACGTCCACGTACGTAACTCCAATTATCTTGCAGTTGGTAAGTATTGACGATCCGGCCTTGCGGGAAGCTGGTGCTCGGACCAAAACCTACCAAGCCCGGATCAAGAAACGAAACATTTGTAAGACCGCTTGCCAAGTTTCCCTGATCTTCGACGGTGTTTAACGTGTTACCGCCAAATTGTACGTCCGTACGGCTGTAGTTTGCCCGCAACTCATTCAACATTCGATCCGAAAACCGGTGAGTCCAGCTCAGCCCGAACTGTTGGCCTACCGAAGGTACGTTCACCGGGTAGCCCTGAGCGGCCTGACCTTGATCAGTGTTAAGGAAGGTCTGGGTCTGGTGAAGATAGCGGCCGTAAAGAGTATCGCGCGACCCGACGACATCGGCGCGGGTGATATAGTCCCATTGTTTGAAGCTGCTATCCAAGGTGCGTTGCACGCCACCCATTTCCACGTGGCAGGTCCCATCTGCGTTATTGGGCGTGAACCCCGCGTAGGCCGCTCCGGCTGCGTCATCTAACGATACATCCTGGGGAGTCTGAGCAGTGGGATTGCCCCCGATCGCATAAGGCCCAAATGCCTGAAGAGCCGCGACACTGTTGCTCCCGGGGTAGCACCCTGCGAGTTCGCTCACGCCAGTGGGGGTTGGGGTCAAGTTGCCGGTGGCATAGACCGAAGTTCCCGGCTCGTATTCATTATCCACTCCGCCGAATACGAATAGCTTGTTCTTAATCAGCGCGCCGCCAATTGTGCCTCCGGTGAACAAGTCGTTGTAATGCGGCGGTTTCAATAGACCTTCAAAACCTTTTTGGGTATTAGAAAGACTATCCAAGGCGGAATTGCTTTCTGTGGCGAAAAGCGATCCGTGCCAGGTGTTGGTACCTGACTTCGTAATTACATTGACGACGGAGCCAGAGTTTCGACCGTACTCAGGGCCAAAATTGTTGGTCGTCACTTGGTACTGATCTACAAATTCAGTGTTACCTACGAACAGACCAGGACCGGCGACTGAGTTGTCATTATTATTTTGACCGTCAATCTGCTGATCGTTGTTACGCGCGCGTAAGCCATTCACCGAGAACCCGACTCCATTGGTGTTGGAGAAACCTGTGCCGCGGGCGCCAGAAACACCAGGCAGAAGTACGGCCAAGTTATCTAATCCCTGGTTCTCGCCAACACCGGGGAGGTTGTTCAACTGTGCGCTCGTAAATGAAGCCGTCACCTGCGCCTGCGTGCTTTCAACTAGAGGAGCTGCCGCCGATACTTCCACCGTCTCACTCGAAGTACCCACCTCAAGCTTCACCAGGCCCAGACCAGTATCCACACCGGGGTTGACCACAGCCCCGGTCACGGCGGCCTTACGAAAGCCGGATTTCGTAACCTCAAGCGTGTAGGTGCCGACCGGTAGCAGCGACAGCCGGAAAAGACCGCTGTCATCGCTGACCGTATTACCGGTCTGTCCAGTTGAAGTATTGATCCCTTTAATCTGCGCGCCCGGAACGGCGGCACCGGAAGGATCTGTAACAGTACCCGAAATGGACCCCTTAACCACCTGGGCCGGCGCTATGGTAGCGACCAAGGCCAATACACATGCCAGTAGTACGGAATTGATGGCTGCCTTTCGGCGCGCAAGCTTCATAAGCTAAATCTCCTCGAAAATTGAACTTTCGCTCGCGGGTCGATTGACCTGCTTGGAGTGGTTACGGGTCGCGAGCCATTACATAACAGCAAGCAACAGACCAAAATCGCACGTTGGTAACATCATCCATTCAAAACAGTTAGTAATTTGTAATGTTTTGTATTACTGAAAAAGGAACTATGGCGGGGGTACCTATGAATTTCTGTATATTCCGAAGGCGGTTAATGCTAGCTGCCCAGGGGCCTTGCCGGGCTCGACTGCCGCAAAAACTAAGGGCCTGGCTTTGAGCCAGGCCCTGAATCATCGCCGGAGCCTTCTAGAAAGAAATTCTCGCGGACAATTGAATAAATCTTCTCTCGTTCGGGATGCCTCCAGCCGGATTGAACCCACGCTTCCCGATAATCTGGAAGGGCTGAGTATCATCGCCATTGTTTGCAGTGTCAGCACTCGCACCGCTTTGTACATAATAGTTCGAGTGGTTCAGCAAGTTGTAGAACTCTCCACGGAACTGCAGTTTGAGGCGCTCGGTGATTGCGAAGGTCTTCCCGATGGCGGCATCGACGTTGTAGTAACCAGGGCCGCGGAAGGCATTACGGTGTGACATATTGGATGGCCAGTGGCAGTTTTGGCCGGTGGACACCATGTTGCCAGCAGAATTGGTTACCATGTCACAAGTCGGCAATTCGCCCGAACCCACCAGAGGATCTGCGTAAGCCGCAGAGCCGGGAAGAGTCAGGTAGGTATATGTGTTGGGGCCATTGATTGTACTGTCAGCGGTTGAGCCGGTGAGGGGAATGTTAGCCCCATCCGGAACAAAATAGCGGGCGGCGACGGTATCGCCAATATTGTTGAAACTGTCAAACACGGTGAAAGGATTACCGGTTCGCGCGGTGATGATTGGCGAAACCTCCCAACCATCGAGAACTTGGCGAAGGAAACCGCGTGTGTTCTTGGCGTAGGGTACGGTCCACACGGCACTAATAGCAACTCGATGCCGGGCGTCGAAGTCAGCATTACCTTTATCGAGTCCGGGCTGGAACGGATCCAACAGGCCCAGGTTTTCTGTCTGCGGGGTTTCACTGAAGGTTGAACTCAAGTTATCGATGGAATGCGACCAAGTGTAGTTAATAGTGAAATCCAGCCCTTGGTGAAACAGATTGCTGGAAACGAACCGTGAATTCAGAGAGTTGTAGTAAGAGAATCCTCCTGCACCGCGCGTATTCATGTTGCCGTACTGCCGGTTTAGACGATCTCCGCCATTTTCCGCAACCGGGTCGGTGCCCAGATAAACAACTCCAAATCCAACCTGATTCAAGTTCTCGATCGAGTAGAGATGTATGCCACGGGAACTGGAGTACTCCATCGAAAATACGGACCCGGGGTGCAATTCCTGCTGCAAGGCCAGGTTCCAGCTCTCGGAGTAGGCGGTAGGCAGATCCTGTTTGACATAGCGCAGACTGGGATTATTAAGGCGCTTGGTGCCAGTCCCCGCAAACGGACCCAAATTTCCGGGATCGAAGGGTTGGGCATTGGCCGGGAAGTTGGCATTGAATTGCGCCGGAGGATTCTGGATTACGTTAAAGGTGACGTTGCCGAAGTTGCGCTCGTAAGCGATGCCGTAACCGCCGCGCAGGCTTGTCTTGCCACTGCCGAAAACGTCCCAGGCAAATCCGACACGGGGACCAAAGTTGTGAAGGTTCTTGTCGAACAGCCCACCTACGGGGCTCGCGGGACTGTTAGCGGTAGCTGCAACCGTGTCAACGCGGCCATTTCGTATTTTGTCGAAGATGCTGCTTCCGTCTCCGTAGACAAAGTTTGAGTCCAGGGTAGGATCGGAATTATGCTGCACGCCGTAATACTCCCACCGAAGACCCAGATTAAGGGTCAGACGATGGTTGAGCTTCCACGAATCCTGGCCGTAAAAACTCAGATCGTTGTAGCGATTGCTACGGGTAAAGCTGGGCTGCGTCGTGGGTAAGTTCACGGTACAATCCGGAGTCTGGATATAAGCGCCGGTGGCGTCCTTGTAGCAGGGGAACTTGCCTTGTGGATCAATCACAACCTGGAACCATCCCATATTGCCATTCAACAGATTTTCCAGGCCGGTCGCGAAAGTGCCGAACCCATTGGGTTCGAAGGCCTCAACTGCATTCTGGTACGCACCGAAGGTACGATTATCTTTGGTGTAAATGTAACCGCCACCAAAACGTAAGTCGTGTTTTCCGGTGTTAACGCTGACTCCCTGGTTAAACTGAAAAACATTTTGGGGACCACCGAACGGAATCGAATTGCCCGGAGTGGTGCACGAGTAACCCGGATAGCAGGTCGACTGGCCGGCCACCGTCCGTTCGACCGCATAGCTCGAGTACAAGCTTGGCTGCACGGCCTGGGTCGACGTCAGAGGTTGGAGAAGATTCAAACGGTTTACGTTGAGCTTGGATTCGGTCACCACCTTAGTACCCCAGATGTGAGTCAAGGAGATCAGGGCATTTTGATTCACCTGTTTCTGACCAGTGTCGAAGCCGTCATAAGGGCTGTTGTTAATGAAGCCGTCGAAATCGTTTTCGTCGTAGCGAGCGTACCGGCCATACAACGTAGTCTTGTCGGTGATATTGAAGTCCAGCCGATGTACCATATTGTAGGTATTTTCCGGTGCACCACCACCAGAATCACTCGGCGCGAGGTAGCTAACCAAGTCGAAGGCCTGCCCTCCGGCTGCGGTAAACGCACGATAGGTCGGGTTAGGGTCGCCAGTATCAGGATCTATGACGTCAGGTGCCGGCCCGCCGTGCCCAATGACCTGCACCCCGGGACGGAAGGAGTATTGCGAAAAATACGTCTGAATTGCAGGGGCGGAAGCAGCGATGAGTGCAGCAGAAGGGATGGCTGCGGTAATGTTGGCGGCGCTACGGACACGAGTCCATTCGGTGTTGCTAAAGAAGAACAACTTATTCTTAATGAGTGGACCACCAAACGAGTATCCAAACTGATTGCGAGTGTATTTCGACTTCGGTGTCCCATTGGCAATATCTTCCACGTCGTTGGAGGTAAGAGCGGACACGCGATTGTACTCGTAGCCACTCCCGTGGAAGCTGTTGGTGCCGGACTTCGTCACCACATTGATTACGCCGCCCGAAGCCCGGCCATATTCGGCGGAAAAGTTGTTGCTGGTTACACTGAACTCCTGAACCGAATCCAGTGGAACCGTCTGCCCCACTTTCGTCGTGTATAAATCGACGTTCTCCCCACCATCTAACAAAGCGTCGGTACTGGCCGAGCGCTGGCCATTAATCGAAACGCCGGCGCCCCGGGTAACCTGGTTCAATCCTCCCGTGCCTGACGAAGAATCCTGGTTGACGTTGCCCATGGTCTGGACGAAATCATAAGGATTTCTTGTCAAGCTAGGGAGTTGCGAAACCTGATTCGAGCTGACCACCTGGCTGATCGACGAGGTCTGGGTATCAACTTCCGTTTGTTGTTGCGCAGTCACCTCTACGATGGTTTCCGTTCCCTTCGCTGCAAGAATCGCGTCAACCGAGCTGTGACCGCCGGGCGCAATTGAAAATTTCTGCCGATAATCACCGAAACCCTGGTTGGAAACCTTTATCTCGTAAAGCGACGGCGGTAAATTGGTGACGCTAAAGGAGCCACTGTCGTCGGTGGTAGCAGTTCTGCTCGCCGAAGTCCCGACTGAGGTGACAGTGACCTGGGCGCCCGACACCACCGCTCCAGATGCGTCCTTGACTATGCCGGTGACAGATCCTGTTTCTGATTGGCCAAAAGCTGCGGTTGTCGAGACAATAAAGACCACCAAGACCGCCACAAGGGAGGAAAACTTCATTTTGTATCTCTCCTGAAATCAATCGTGAGGAAACTGTGCCTGTCCTGGAAGAGTCGCACACTCACACTATTACTAGCGGTGTAGCTGCAACTGTTATGCCACTTGTAGAAACAGCTATATGTTTGGAGCTGTTGATGTTAGTCGCGGTGGTAACTGGGAAATCCAGAAAATCAATGCAGAACGCCGCTGGGACCTATGAAAATCTGTATATTTTGGGCGGGCAAAACGTGACCGCTTGCTCGTTAAAAACTCAGCTTCATCGCGAACTGTACCTGCCGGGCGGAGGTGGTCCCGTCGGAACGGGTCGTGGTGCTGCTGGATATGCCGAAGTTGTTGAAATCGGCGAGGGAGCCGTCGGGCTGGCTGAATTCTACGCGGTTAAACAGATTGTAGAACTCGAAGCGGGTTTCCAGGTTCATCCGCTCATTCAGCGCAATCTTCTTGCTTAGAACCATATCCCAGTTATTGATTCCAGGGCCGTTAAAGCGATTTCTACCAACATTACCTGGCACTCCTAGTGGCGGGTCGCAGCCTAGCTCATTGACGCAGAAGGCCGAGACCAGCGGTCCTGTCTGGGTGCGTTCGTGTCCCCGGGGAAGTGTGGGATCGCCAATGAGGGTTCCCCTGCCGCTTACGCCGGTGTGCTCAACGTCCACATTGTAGAAAACGTCGTAAGGATGACCGCTCTGGAAGCTAGTAATACCGGAAAGCTGCCAGCCGCCAAGCACCTTGTCACCAATGCTGGATGCGGCAAAACCGTGTCCTTTGCCGACCGGAATTTCCCAAACGTAATTCAACACCAGGCGATGGCGCAGATCGTTGTCGGAATCTCCCCGCTCATTCTGTAACGCGAACGAATTGCGGGGAAGGCTGCGGTTGTTGGCTGCGGGAACAATTGGGTCGGGGGCATCGTCGATGGAGTGCGACCAGGTATAAGCCGCCTGCATCTGCAAACCGTGCGACATCCGCTTAGTAAGGTTAGCCTGCAGCCCGTTGTACCAGGAATTGCCAATCGAACGATTTAAGTCCGTTGCTCCGCCATAAGCAAAGGCGTTATTGTGCACCGCGTTAAATGGGAAGCCGAAGAATTCTTGGCCGACATAGAGCGCTGCGAATTGCAAATCGGAAGGAGCGACCCCCGCATCGATTAGCTGTTGCACCAGCGCCGGATCAGGCGGGTTTCCATCCACCACCCGAAACAGATGAACTCCGCGCGTTCCGACATAGTTCAAGTCCAGCGTAAGATCATGCGCAATCTCGTGTTGAATACCGAAATTCCAGTTTTCGGTGTAAGGCAGGCGCAAGTGCGGGTCAAACAAAGTAGGGCTGAAAATTGCTCCGTCCTCCACTACTGGGGTAGAAGGGAGGGTCCCGGGGAAAGGCAGATTCTCTGGCACGTCAAATGGATTCTGCGAATAAAACTGCTGAAAAGGGGGATTGCCCCTCGCATTGCCGATGAGATTGCCAAAGACGCGGTCGTGGAACATGCCGAAGGCACCACGAACCGATGTCTTCTCATCGCCGAACGGACTCCAGGCAAATCCCACTCTGGGCTCTATCCCCCTGTAGTCGTTGTTATAAAGCAGGTGCTTCTGGTCGGGACCGGCCAGTTCAAAAGTAAAGGGTGCCGGCCCGCTCGGGTCAACGTAAAGATTTGAAAGATTCCCATTTACCTCGTAAGGAACGCTATTGAATTCGTAGCGAACCCCGAGATTGAGCGTCAGGCTATGCCGTACCTTCCAGCTGTCCTGAAAGAAAATGCCATACTCGTTTTGACGGAATTCCCGATTGTCGTTGGCCTCGCGGTTACCGGCATGATTGAAGAACTGGGCCTGGGTTTCAGAGTCGGCAATACCGAAAAGGAAAGAGCTTAGATCCTGCAAATCGGCGGAACCTTCGCATCCGGTGCCATACGCAGGATCGGACGGATCGCTATTGCAGGGCGTCGAGGAATCAGCATCGACGAATACGGTTCCGAAATTACTGTTTCCGCTGAAGGTCAGCACGTCGCGGGAATGAAAGTCGTTGTATCCGTTCTCGAAAACCCGGCGGTACTCTCCCCCCAGTTTCATGGTATGCGAACCCTTCACCCACGACAGACTGTCTGCTGCGCTCCACGTCCCGGTACGACGGTATTCATTGTCCAGAAATCCCAAATACAGGCAGCCGAAACCTGCCACCCCGGGCAACGAGTAGTCACGCCCATTACCAAATTGATCAACTCCGCTAATACCATCAAAAGTACTCAATCCCCCGCAGCTGAAAGACGAATCCGTCCGGTTGAAACCGAATTTCGCTTCGTTTACCAGTGTTGGACGCAGAATCGAAGTGAGGTGCAGGCTTAGATTGCTGGTGGGCGAGTCGGATGAAGACGCGTCGAGGCCAGGCAAAAAATCACTCCTGAAGGGATTAGGATCATGAAATCTGTCGTAAATATAACGGACCGACAGTGTTTCGTTGAGGGTCAGCCTGTGGTCAATCTTGGCAGTCAACTCGCGCTCGTTTGCCGCCGAACGAGTTGGGAAAAAGTACTGCGCCCGAAAGTCATCCAGAGACGGACCATTAGGGTTGGGATAGAGCGCAAGAATTTTCTGCGCGGTGGGATCGAGAGTCAGTCCTTGTGGATTGTTGGGCGATGATGGGCTGGTCAGGTCAACGGTATTTCCCTGATATTCGAAAACGCCAGACTTGAAGGCGGCAGTCGGAACAATAGAATTGTTGGTTAACGTGGTGCGAAAGCGCTGCCATTCCGCATTAAAGAAGAAGAAAGTCTTGTCTTTGATGATGGGTCCGCCGACCGAGAAACCAAACAAATTTCGGACATAGGGATTCTTCGGCTCAATATTTCCATTGTCATCCAGGTTATGATTGAAATAATCGCGCGCGCCCAGTGCACTATAGCGGCCGAACCAGTAACCATCTCCGTGTAATTCGTTGGTACCGCTCTTGGTTACGATATCAATGATGGCGCCATCGTTCCGGCCGTACTCCGGCATGAAGTTATTCGTAATGACGCGAAATTCCTGGGTCGCATCGGGATTCAGAGATGCCGGACCGCCCGACAATCCGGGGACCGATGTGTCATTGTTGTCCAAACCATCCAGCAGAAAATTGTTGTTGCGTTCGCTGGCTCCATTGACGGAGAACCCGCCCAAAATACTATTAGTCTGTACCGCCCCCGGGGACAATAAAATCAGGCTATAGGGATCTCGCGTAATCAGAGGCAGATTCACCATCTGGCGCTGACCCACAAGATTGCTCACCTGCGAAGTCTCCAGATCGACGCCGGGAAGCAAGTCGCCATTGACCTGCACCCGTTCGGTAACCGCGCCCGGCTCGAGCGTAATGTTAACCGTCAAAACTTGTGCAACCGTCAGTTGCACGCTGGGCACATGGAAGGATTTAAAGGTTGCTCTGGTGGCTGTGATCTCGTACAGGCCGACAGGAAGGTTAGTGACGGAATACGCGCCTTCAGCGCCGCTTTCGACCACGCGAGCGGCCTGCGTGCCGAGATTCAACACAGTGATTTCCGCGCCTTGAACTACCGCACCCGCTGGATCAAGCACAGTGCCGCCCAGGGAACTATTCTGTGCATGCAGTCGGCCACATGCTAGCGCAAACAATACGGCCAAAGCCAACCGGGCAGATAAACCAAACCGGTGTCCCATAGATTCCCCCTCACTACTCAGCCCACGCTTAGCCCTCAATTCGCGTACCCGATCTTGCTAAGGGAAGTACGCCGGGCAAACGCGCTCGGTTCCAAACGCTTGTTTTCTAACTGTTGAACGCAAAACTTTGGTAGTTGCGATAATACCCAAAAAACCAAGGTGATACAGCTCAGAGTTACCTAAGTTTAGTTACACCTTGGTTTGCCTAATGTGGCAGGATGAAGCTGATGGATCAGAAGCTTTATCGTCGCGGAATCGATCTGTTCAATCGCGGTGAATTCTATGACGCCCACGAAGTTCTGGAGGACGTCTGGCGGGCTTCGGCAGCGCCTGAAAAACTATTTCTACAGGCGCTAATCCAGGCCGCGGTCGCACTTTATCATCACTCCACCGGAAATTCCGTGGGAGCTTGTTCTGTGTTGGCGCGTTCACTGCGTAACCTTGAAGGGTACCCCGAGGGCTTTTGCGGCGTTGAGTTGCAACCACTGCGCGACACACTGGCAAAGTGCCTGTCGGCGATCACCAATGGCGAGCAATTGCCGACGCTGCCGAAGGTGGCGCTTTCCGATGAACGCAAATTATCTTCGACGGAAGGCTGATGTAGAATCGCGCATCCCGCTGCTCCCCGTTTCCTAATGCCGTTATCGTCCACAAAATTCGACAGCGTGCCACTACTCGACCTCCATCGTCAGTATCAGAAGATTCGTAGCGAGATGCTGACCGCGATCGAGCGAGTCTGCGATTCACAGCACTTTATTCTTGGAGCGGAGGTGGAATCGCTGGAGCGTGAAGTCGCAGCCTTCACCGGCGCGACCGCGGCGGTTGGATGTGCGTCGGGCACCGACGCGTTATGGCTCGCGCTTGTAGCATCGGGGGTGAAGCCAGGCGACTGCGTGATTACCAGTCCTTTCAGTTTCCTGGCTTCTGCCAGTGCCATCGTGCGCGCGGGAGCGCGACCGATATTCGCGGATGTTGATCCTACGACTTTGAATCTTGATGCGGCACAAGTAGCGATCCAGCTACGCAGCGCCCGTCCGATGGTCACTGCATTGTTGCCGGTGCACCTGTACGGGCAGTGTGCCGATATGGACGCCATACATGCGGTGGCAACGGAGTTCAAACTGGCGATCGTCGAAGACGCCGCGCAGGCCATCGGCGCAGCCTGGGGATGCCGTCGCGCCGGAAGCCTTGGCATGACTGCGGCATTTAGTTTTTATCCCACCAAAAATCTGAGTGCATTCGGCGATGCGGGCATGGTTACAGCCCAAGACCGCCAAGTCGCGGATCACATGCGGCGACTGCGCAACCACGGTAGCTCACAGCGCTACCTGCACGAAGAGATGGGATGGAATGCCCGCATGGATGCGATTCAAGCCGCCGTCCTGCGAGTGAAGCTGCCGCGGATTGAACAATGGAACCAACAAAGAAGAGCGCTGGCTGAGAACTATAACCGCTTGATTCGCGCGTCCGGCCTGGCCCTGGGTGCAATTACACCTCTCCACACCGCTCCCCAAGCTCATCACGTTTTCCATCAGTATGTGGTGCGAGCCCAGCGCCGCGATCAGCTTCGGAACTTTTTGGCGAACCGCAAAATCGGCACAGAGATTTACTATCCGCTGCCGCTGCATCTACAACCCTGCTTCGAATATCTGGGATACAAAGAAGGCAGTTTTCCTGAAGCGGAGCGAGCTGCCGGCGAAGTTCTGGCCTTGCCTATGTTTCCTGAGTTGACTGAAGACGAGCAAAAATGGGTAGTGCAGAATATGGCAGAGTTTTACTCGTAGCTAGTGGCGTCGGCGACGTGCGGTGCGTGGCCTGCCCGTCGAGGCATGGTGCGATACAGAAGGCTGTTCTCCGGGCGCCAGCACGCGGCGTACGATTGGCGAGTTCAGCTTATACTTACGCTCAGTGATGTTTCCGCTGTCATCCTTCACTTTCAATATAAAGACCGGTAACTCACCTTCTTTGTCAAAGTTCTCTTTGGTTAGAGTAACCGGCAGCACACCATTCAACCTCTCGCGGTAGGCAGTTTCATAGCGGTCTCGCCTCGGGTTCCAGGTGAAGACTCGTGCTTGGTTGAAGTCGAATGGCATACCATCTTTAGGTTCGGTGAACAGTACAAGAAATTGCGGCACCTTCTTGTCGCCGTCATTCACTTCGCTCAGCACAAATGACGCTACGATGTGCTGACCTTCAGCATACTGTGCGATCTCCATGGGAACTTCGACATCAGTCATCCGACCCAAGATCCAGCCAACCTTACCTTCGGGATTGCGCACCAGCCACCAGTCTTCCAAGGTTGACGGTGGCGCGATACCACCCTTTGGCGTGGCCTTAGCCTGGATATTGCTCGCCGATTTTTCCGCGGTGGCGCGCCGTAATAACGAAATCTTCGCTCCCTGATTCAGTTGATAGAGGTGTTCAGTGTCGCGGCCCGGCGTCAGATGGAGATTAGTGTCGTTACGGGTTGTGGCTGTTCCCTGGATCGGGGTATTTTTCTCTGATTGCACTAATTTCTGAAATCCCTCAAACACCGCCTGCGTTACCAGATAGCGCTGCTCAATCCAGCCTTCGACGCCGGCAGTGGTGCGCACCCGCACATAGCGGCGATCGCGCTCCAGGATGTCCACGCGGTCGCCATTCTTCACTACACCCTGCTTGTTGTATACCGCGGCCACGCGGTCACGCAGGTTTACTTGCGGTGCCGAGACGTAGGCCGTCTCCAGAACTTTATTTCGCGCGCGATTACACCCGCCAAAAATGGCGAGACCCAGAAGGACCACCAGGAAAATTCGTGGAGGGAATAGGAAAAAGCTCTTCACAGCGATGTAAGAAGAATATAGCAGCCGGAAAAGTAATCCATTTATTGAAAGGGTACCGATGGGAACTGAAGTTTGTCGTGACCGTGTGATCCGAGGGAATCGAAGGGCTCCCGAATACCACAATAAGGGTTCTTCGCTGCGCCCAGGATGACAACTGGAGGTTCAGTCCCCGAAGCAGATTCCGATTGAGCGAGCCATCTGCACCAACTCCCCTTCGGGATTTACCACCTTCAACTTGCCAATCGCTTCAGAAATGTCAACGGAACCGATGCACTCGTTGCGCAGGCAGACCATTCTTCCGAACTCTCCCCTGGCGATGAGGTCCACCGCCGCTACCCCAAACCTCGTCCCGAGAATGCGATCAAAGGGCGTCGGAGTACCGCCGCGCTGAATGTGTCCCAGCACGCTGACCCGTACTTCTTTCTTGGCAAGATGCCCGATGGCATTGCCTACCAGGTTCCCAACTGCGCCGGCGCGTCGATTTTCCTTGAGCTCAGGCGGCAAAATGATACCTTCCGCCACCACCACAATAGTGAAGTACTTGCCAAAACTTTCGCGCTGCGCCACGTAGCGGCAAACTCCCTCGATGGTGAAGGGAATCTCGGGGATCAGAATGACGTGAGCTCCGCCAGCGATGCCGGCCTCGAGCGCAATCCAGCCCGCGTCGCGGCCCATCACTTCAACAATCATGATCCGATGATGAGATTCGGCGGTAGTGTGGATCTTATCGATGGCTTCGGTGGCCGTGGTCAGCGCGGTATCAAATCCGAAAGTCACTTCAGTTGCTGAAAGGTCGTTGTCGATGGTTTTGGGAACGCCGACAATTTTAACTCCCTTATTAAAAAGCTCCTGCGCGATGGCTTGAGAGCCGTCGCCACCAATCGTTATAATCGCGTCGATTCCCAGCTTGTGTGCGTTCCCGATAATTTGCTCGGAAATATCCTTCACGACTTCGACGCCGTTTTCGATGGTCTTGAAGCGGAAGGGATTGCCTCGGTTGGTGGTGCCCAGAATCGTGCCGCCACGCGGCAGAATTCCGCTGACGTCTTTGAGGGTCAGTTCGCCTGACTTCTCAGGCCAGATGAGGCCGTCAAAGCCATCCTGGATGCCTATGACCTTCCACTTGTATTTCAGGATGGCGCACTTGACCGCGGCGCGGATGACGGCATTGAGGCCGGGTGCATCCCCGCCCCCAGTGGAGATAGCGATGCATCGAATGTCTGACATAAGTAGCGCGAACTACTAATTAACCGTCAACGTCGCAGTCCCCTGAACGTTACCGGATTTCGCCGTGATCGTCACCGGCGTCGTCGCAGCGGCCAGCGTTGTCGCCAATCCCGTGCTCGCTATGGTGACAGCAGTGGTGTTAGACGAGGTCCAGGTCACGGAATTCGTAATATCCGGCGTCGACCCATCTTGCAGATGACCTGTCGCCGTGAATTGCTGGGTCGCCCCGGCATTTACACTGGTACTGGCCGGGCTTACAGTAATGGATTGCAAGCCAGCAACCTGAATGGTCGCCGACGTAGAACCAGTAATCGCAGCCTCACTCGCAGTAATAGTCGCGGTACCCTGCGCCACCGCAGTCATTAATCCAGACGAAGACCCAACCGTCGCTACCGTCGGATCAGAAGTGGTCCAGGCAACTGTTCCGGTGATGTTCTTGCTGCTGCCATCGTCATAAGTACCGGTAGCCGTCATCTGCTGGGTGTTTCCAGCCACAACCGTTGGCGTGGGTGGCGTGACCGTAATCGTGGTGAGGGTCGGGTCAACGAAAAAGCCGGAGCAGCCAACAGACACCGCCGCCGATACTAAAAGTGCAGCGAGGGCAGCGAAAAGCTGCGGAGTTCGCTTGGATTTCGACATATTTAGAAAGCCCTTATAGGGATACTGAATTTCGCTCACAATCCGGCGAAGTGCTTAGGAGAATTGTAGCAGAGGCGTATTAAGAGATTGTTACCAGAGGTTTAGGGATTTCCCTACTCCAAACAACTGTGTAGCCACTCGATGGCGGGCTGGACGCCGTTCCCGAATCATCCTGCTGCGGTTATCATTCATGAATCCATGAAAATTCAACTGCGTCTGTTTGTTGCCATTGCGGTGCTGCCTACCTGCGGTTTTGGGCAACCTTCCAAAACCCCGGCAAAGTCCTCACCGGCTGTTTGCGCATTGTGCATCCGCAAGAATATGCAGGGGCTGGCCTCGGACGCTATGCGGGGACGGGGCAGTGCGACTGTGGACGAAGAAACCGCGGCTAAGTATGTCGCAGGTAAACTTCAGGCGTACGGCGTGCAACCCGCAGACGAAGACAACGGATACCTGCAACGCGCCGCAGTTGTCAAACGGAAAATCATTGCTGCGCCACGACTGGTGCTGGATGCATCCCCCACGCCCGTAACCCTGATATATGGAAAAGATTTTCTGGCACCCTATTTGTCCCTCGATAAATTCGCCGGCCCCCTGCGCAAAATCGACGCTGGCGATAAAGACGCAAAGATTGTTCCGGGACAAGTGGTATTGGTAATGGGAAGCGATAAAACCAAGGCTCGAAAGGCCGCCTTTGCCCTCAGTTCATCGGGTGCCGTCGCAGTGCTGGTTCCCGCCAAAGATGAAAAACCAGGCCACTTTGCCGAAGCGGGCAAACAATTCCCCAAACTATCGACCCGCCTTGCCAGCAGCGAGCAAAACGGGTTGGGGCAGGACTTTTCGGTCCTGGAATTCAGCGCTGATGCCCTGCAAAAGCTGGCCGCGTTACCCGAAGGGACTGAATTACGTTTTGAATCTCCCGCCGAAGAGGTAAAGGGCGCGACCTGGAATGCGGTAGGAATTCTGCGAGGCAAAGATCCATCCCTGCGACATGCGGCCGTGCTGCTTTCGGCGCATCTCGATCACTTGGGAATTGGTAAGCCGGTAAAGGGTGACAATGTTTACAACGGCGCCGACGACGATGCCTCGGGCACTTGTGCCGTGCTAGAACTGGCGCGCGTGTTGGGGTCCGGACCAAGGCCGCAGCGCACCGTAATCTTCGCCTTGTTCGGTAGTGAAGAGCTTGGAGGCTTGGGCTCGACCTTTTTCCGCGAGCACCCTCCGGTTCCTCTAAAAGACATCGCTGCAAATCTGGAATTTGAGATGATTGGCCGGGCCGATAACGCCGTGAGGGCCGACGAATTGTGGCTCACCGGATGGGAACGTTCGAACCTCGGTCCAGTACTCGCCGACCACGGCGCGAAACTAGTAGGCGATCCGCATCCTGAAGAGAATTTCTTTGCCCGCTCCGATAACTACGTTCTAGCCAAAAAAGGCGTGGTGGCACAAACTGTCTCCAGCTACGGATTGCACCATGATTACCACCAACCCAGCGATGATATTGCGCATATCGACTTCAAACACATGGACGCCGCGATCGGATCATTGATAAAACCAGTATTGTGGCTGGTCAATTCAGATTTCAAACCAGATTGGAATAGTGGCGGACAGCCGTAGGTAGTGTGTTTGTCATCCTGAGCGGCAGCGAAGGACCCCTACGACCAAAACGGCAGTTGGTAGGGCTTCTTCGGCAAAGAGAACGCGTCCCAGGATGACAGAGCCGTTATGTCTAATTAACTTTCCGGGCCTTCGCGATCTTCTCGTCAATCGGCTTGCGGCTGGCAAACCCTTCGTCTGTGCCGTGCCAATGCTTGATGCTGGCTTCGCCTAGCTTCCAGCAAAGCAACACCGTCTTGCCATCAACATAGCAGGGAAAATCCAAGAGCCCGATGTCGAGGTCCTTTACCTGCACACCGGTGGCGTCGATCTCCGAAAGCGCGTCCTTGATGCGCTGCACCGCCCTCTCACGCTCCGCCTTGCGCCGAGCCAGGCGCACAATGTCGAGAAACATTCCGCCCCGTAACGAGACTTCATGCGTGAGATCCTGAAACTCGCTATCGACCACATCGATCAATTTCTTGCCGTCAATTGCCGATCGCAGCAAAGACTCCAAAATCGGCAACAATGTGTGCGCTTCGTCGAGCGTGAAACTACGTTTAGCCATTAAGTTTATTCTAGTCCTTCCAACGGCAAAGGCTTACTGAATCTCCAGCATCCGATCCAGCGCAACTTTGGCCCAAAGCTTTATGTCGTCCTTGACTTTAATTTGGTTCACTACATTGCCCTCCATCAGGTTCTCCAGCGCCCAACACAAATGCTGCGGCGAAATGCGATACATGGTGGTGCATAAACAGCCGGAGTCGTCGAGCGTAATCACCCGCTTCCCTTCCGCGGCGAACTCTTTGCCCATGCGGTTGACCAAATGAATCTCAGTCCCCACGGCAAACATCGAGCCGGACGGGGCATCCTTAATCATCTTAAGCAGCCCTTCAGTGGAACCAATACCGTCCGCCTTCTGGCATACCTCCCAGCGGCACTCGGGATGCACGATCACCTTTATTCCCGGATACTTGGCGCGCACATTGTCGACATGCTCCGGCAGAAAACGCTGGTGAACCGAACAATGGCCTTTCCAAAGAATCACTTTTGCGGCCCGCAATCTTTCGGGAGTGAGGCCGCCGTTGATCAAATAAGGATCCCAGACCACCATTTCATTGAGCGAAATGCCCATGCGGTAGCCGGTGTTGCGGCCCAGGTGCTGGTCGGGTAGAAAAAGTAGTTTGGGAGTCTTTTCAAAGCCCCACTTGAAAGCTCCGGACGCATTCGACGACGTGCAAACCACGCCGGATCGCTCACCACAAAACGCCTTGATCGCGGCAGTCGAATTCATATAGGTGATGGGAGTAACGCCGCTGCCGGCATCGTCGGTTACACCAGCCCTTACCAGATGCTCCCAGCAGTCTTCCACCTGCGTAATCTCAGCCATGTCAGCCATGGAACAACCCGCGTTGAGATCGGGAAGGATCGTAACCTGGCCGGGCGCGCTGAGCACATCGGCGCTCTCTGCCATGAAGTGCACACCACAAAAAATGATGTACTTCCCTCCGGCGCGCGCTGCTTCCTGCGCCAACTTGTAGCTGTCGCCACGAAAATCAGCAAAGCGGATCACTTCGTCGCGTTGGTAGTGATGTCCGAGGATCACGACATCGTGGCCCAAAATCTTCCGTGCCGCGGCGATCCGCTCGTCCATGGTGTTGTCAGGGAGAACGAGATAATTTTCCAGACTGCAAACCACATCAGCCGTTGCCATCGTTGGTCACGCTTTCAGCTCCAGAACGGCAAGCTTTACCAGCCAGCCACGCTCAATCTGGAACGGGGATGTTGAAAGCCACTCAGCGGCTCCAGTCGGTTCACTACGTGACGCGCTCGATTGCGCCTCGCCCAACCGGCGGGGATGTTGAAGCCACTTATTGCTCTTACAAATAATTGGATGCAAGTACCGGCTAAAAGAATCGCTTTCTTTGCCACGACCGTAACCGCCGCCGGTAACCTGATCCGGCAGATATTGTGCCCTGTTTAGGGTGCCATTGCAAATAGGTACCTGCTAACGAGGCGGGTGGCGGCGGCGGCTACTATTTCAGTCAGCCGTTTTCTGCTAAAACAGCCCAACCGCGCGAAACGATTAATCCCATCTACGCATCTATAATCCTTCGAAACCACAAGGACCCTCATGAAAGATAAAGCTGACAAGCGCCTTCGAGAAGCCCTAATCGAAACCCTCACCGTAAGCGGAGCGCACGCGACGTTCGACGACGCAGTCGCCGGGCTGCCGGCAAATTTGCGCGGCAAAAAAGCCCCTGGCCTGCCGCATACTCCGTGGATGCTCGTCGAACATATTCGTATCGCGCAATGGGACATTCTCGAATACATCACCAACCCGAAACACAAATCGCCAAAATGGCCAGAGGGCTATTGGCCGAAAGATGAAGCTCCCTCAAGCGCCAAAGCCTGGAATGACAGCGTAGCCACAGTTCGCAAGGGTTTGAAAGCTGCCGAAAAGCTGGTGACGAGTAAAAAAACCGATTTACTGGCGAAGGTCGCGTGGGCTGAAGGCCAAACCATCTTTCGGAAAGTGCTGTTGATTGCAGACCATACCGCTTATCACGTGGCGCAGTTAGTTGACGTCCGGCGGGCGCTGGGTGCCTGGGACAAATAGGCTAGCGAAGGCGATTGATGAGATAGAGCAGCCCTGATAGCAGCACGCTCAGAACGATGGAAGTGACAACCGGAAAATAAACCGTGGCGTTCTTCCCGCGATAAACGATGTCGCCGGGCAATCGCCCGATCGGTGCTCCGGTTCGTCCCAGCGCCATCACGACCAGTCCGACCACTAACAGGACGGCGCCCAGAACGGTGATCACCTTACCCAGTTCAGTCATGCGTCCATGTTAATTCACAGTCCTCTTCTCATTCCGACCAACGGGGTGGGCCGGTAGCACCCGAACTGAAGCCGGCTGCCGTATTTCAGTCAAAAATCAAAAGGCAGCTCGGAGCCCCCCGAAGCTGCCTTAAATCCCCTCCCGGTTAGAAGGGCATGTCACTGGGTCGAAGATAATTGCCCAATGTTGCACGAGTGTTGCAAATAAATGAATATCCCGTGAATTAGCCGGAGTAGAGACGTTGCTCCGCAACGTCCTTGGACTATCCCACCAAATTGACCAATGTTCCAATCGCCGCAATCGTGATCCGAATCTCATCGTCTTTCTGCAACGTGAACGAGTCCGGCGGAACGATCCCGGTGCCGGTAAGGAGAAAACACCCTTGCGGAAAACTGTTATCCCGAAAGAGATACCCGGCCAATTCCTTCGGATCGCGCTTCAACTCCTTTAACGTCGTCGATCCGGAAAACTCAACTTTGCCGCCTCGCAGAATTTCGATTTCAATAGCAGTGCCAGGACCGAGCGGCTCCGGCACCACCAACAGGCACGGCCCTAAAGCGCAGCTGCGATCATAGACCTTGGCCTGCGGCAGATAGAGCGGATTCTCGCCCTCAATGTCCCGCGAGCTCATATCGTTGCCCACGGTGTAAGCGACAATCTTGCCTGACGGAGCGATAAACAGGGAGAGCTCGGGTTCAGGTACCGACCATGACGCATCGCCGCGGATCGCGACCATTCCATTCGGACCTACCACACGATGCGGCGTAGCCTTGAAGAAAAGTTCGGGTCTCTCTGCCGCGTACACACGATCATAGAAGCTGCCACCGCCAGTGTCCTTAGACTCCTGCATGCGGGCATCGCGACTACGATAGTAAGTGACTCCAGCGGCCCAGACTTCCTGATTGCCGATCGGAGCAAGAACGTCCGCGTCCGCGGGCGGGTTAGCAGGTTTCGCTCCACGAATTAACCCCTGTATGTGTTCAAGCAGGTTGTCACGAGCAATGAGCTCATCCCACGATCCGCTCGGAAGCGAATAGAAGCGGCCAGTATCTTCCGCAAGAAAACCATGGGCAGTACGATAAATCTTCATGGTCAGCTAGAATGCCAGTTCATCCCAGTTGTGGCAACTAAGGATGTAATTTAGACGTGGCGCGGACACTCTTGTCCGCGAGAAAGACCACCATATTTACCCCTTCTTCACCAACCCCTTCAGCGCCTCTACATTCCGCCGATCATCCCCCGGCACATCAATCGGCGTCTCCGCAATAAACGCAGCGTGCTTCAATCTCGGATCATTCAACAACCAGCGGAACGGCTCCAATCCTATGTTTCCCTTCCCAATGTGCTGATGCCGGTCTAGCTTCGATCCACAGGCAGCCTTCGCGTCGTTGCAATGCCACACTCGGACATTCTTCAGACCAATGGTCCGATTAAGTTCGTTCAAAGTCTTCGCCATCCCCGCCTCGGTCACGATGTCGTATCCCGCCACGTGGGTATGGCAAGTATCGATGCATGCTCCCACTGGAACCACGCCTTTCAAGTGATCGATGACTTCCGCCACTTGCTCGAAGCTGCCGCCCAGCGAATGCTCGGCCCCGGCGCTGTTCTCGATCAAGACCATGAGCCCATGTCCCGGTAAATCAAGCCCGCTCGCAGCCGCTGCAATCGCCGCAGCCGTCTGCAGTAGGCCTTTATGGCGCTCGGTGCCGCGAAATGACCCGGGATGCAACACCAGGTAGTCCGCGCACAAAGCCAGGCCGCGTTCCAGTTCACCGTGAAATGCCTCGATCGATTTCTTCAGAAACGCTTCGGTAACGCTCGCCATATTTACCAGATAATTGGTGTGGATGACCAGCGGTTTCAGGTTGTAGCTCTCTCGCAGGCGGCTCATCTCTTCGCACTGCAACGCCGGCAATTCGTAAGGCGCCCACTGCCGCGGACTGGAAGAAAAAATCTGGAAAGTATTGCAGCCCAGCCGGTAAGCGCGCTCGGCAGCATTCGCAACTCCCCCGGCCCCCGAGGTGTGAATACCGATGCGGCGCGAAGTTAACTGCGGTGGCGTCTTCGGTGGAGGCTGCTTAAGTATGTCCTGCTCCTTCGCCATGGAGCGCGACTTGGATTTGGCCACAAAGCGAGGCATGAAAAGAGTATAAGAGCCGCGAACCGCGCGAAATCATCGAGGACAGAATTTGAACTTGATCCGTGAGAATCCGCGAAAATCCGTGGCCGCCTTTCCCCGCGCCCAAGGCTCACGATACACTTACCCTTCCGAGGTGCAGTCATGCTGGTAGTGATGCGGGCGCACGCAACCGAAGAAGAAGTGCGCGCGGTTTGTCAGAAAATTGAGTCGCTGGGCTATCGCGCCCACGCCATGCCGGGCGCCGAACGCACCGCCATCGGCATAACCGGCAACAAAGGCGTGGTCGAAGCCGGTACCCTCGACGAACTGCCCGGCGTACAAGAACTCATCCGCGTCACCAAGCCCTACAAGCTGGTCAGCCGCGACATTAAGCCGGAAAACAGCGTCATCCGCTTCGCCGGAACTGATGCCACCATCGGCGGCAAAGCCCTCGCCATCATGGCCGGCCCATGTTCCATCGAGAGTCATGAACAGGCGTTTGCGATCGCCGAACGTGTCAGCCAGGCGGGCGCGCACTTTTTTCGCGGCGGCGCTTACAAGCCCCGCACTTCGCCGTATTCATTTCAGGGCTTGGGCGAAGAAGGCCTGCGCATCATGGCCGAGGTTCGCGACCGCTTTGGCCTGAAAATAATTACCGAGGCCATCGACAACGAATCGATGGACCTGGTTGAAAAGTACGCCGACATCATCCAGATCGGCGCCCGCAACATGCAGAACTATTCTTTGCTGAAGCGCGCCGGCAAAGCCAGGATTCCGGTGATGGTGAAGCGCGGCATGTCAGCCACGCTCGAAGAATTCCTCATGGCGGCCGAGTACGTCATGAGCGAAGGCAATTACAACGTTCTGCTGTGCGAGCGCGGCATCCGCACCTTTGCCGACCACACCCGCAATACGCTCGACTTGAGCGTCATTCCGGCAGTGCAGCGGCTCAGTCATCTTCCGATCATCGTCGATCCCAGCCAGGGCACCGGCAAGCGCAATAAAGTCACTCCCCTCTCGCGCGGAGCAATCGCAGTCGGCGCCGACGGGCTTATCATCGAGGTTCACCATCAACCCGATAAAGCATTGTCGGACGGCGCCCAGTCGATCTTCCCCGACCAGTTCGACGAGTTGATGACCCAGGTCAGGCAGATCGCGGGGGTGGTGGGCAGAACGGTGACGGAGGCACGTATTCCAGTAGGCGCAATATCCACCAGGGCAGAAAGTCGTCCCACTCTGACGAGTTAATCCAAAATCCGCTGTCATCCTGAGGCGCGTTTCTTTGCGCCGAAGGACCCCTATAGCCCCGAAACTGTGGTTTCCACCATTCTGTTAATCTTTTCTCTCCTGTTCAACAACTTGAAAAAGCTCCTCTTCACTGTCGTTTTCGTCACCGTCCTCGTTGGCCTCGGCTGGTGGTACTTCGAGCAGCGTTCGCTGCCCGACTACGGCCCTACCTACCGCGAATACGCCTACATCACGAATGGCAAGAGCAATACCGTCAGCGTCATCGATCTGCGCACCTTCGAACCCGCAAAGACTTTGAAAGTCGGCTCGAATCCCACCGGCATCGCGGCCAACACTAAGAAGAACGAAATCTACGTAGTGAATACGGTTTCTGACAACGTCAGCATAATCGACGCCGAGCGCAACGAGATTGTCGCCACCATCGGAGTGCACTCCACGCCATATTTCATCTCCGTTTCCGACGACGGCAAGCGCGCCTACGTGGCCAACGCCGGATCGAACAATGTGTCGGTAATTGATCTGGAAAAGCGCTCCGTAATCGCCAACATTCGCGTCGGCGGCGCCCCCGGACTGGCAAGAGTTTCCCTCGATGGCAAAACGGTTGTCGTAAGCAATCGCGCCGACAAAACAGTTTCGCTGATCGACGCCGACCGCCTACAGGTTCGAAGCACTATAACCACCTGTGCTGAGCCGACCGACATCGCCATCCTGCCCGACAACAGCAAAGCTTTTATCGCCTGCTCGGGCGCTGGACAGGTTGCTTCCATCGATCTGAAGAGCGACAAGCTTCTCGCCCTGCTTGACGTTGGCAAGACGCCCACCGACCTGGCGCTGAAACCGGATGGCGGCGAAATCATGGTTTCAAATTTCGACTCCGACAATATTTCGATTCTGGAAACCACCACCAACGAAGTGGGCGGCAGCTACCTGATCGGAGACGGCCCCGCCCACGGACTTGTTTCAGCCGACAACTCCCGCCTCTACGTCAGCAACTTCCAATCAAATACGGTGGCGGTCTATGACATCGACACCGGAAAAGTAGTCGCCATGCTGCCCGCGGGGCGCCATCCTGACGGATTAGCGCTGAGTCAGAGCCAGAATTATTTATTAGTCTTGAATTCCGAGAGTGGCGACATCACAGTGATTCAGAAGCGCACCCCCAAAAAGAAATTTGAGCCCGGCGAGTACTCGCTGCTGACCATGATTCCGGTGGGCATCCAGCCCAACGGCATCGTGGTGAAGTCATTCCTGGTAGGCGCAAAGTAGCACTAGCCAGGATAAGCTGCCGGCAAGCCGTTACGAAGCAACGGCTCGACTAAAACTTGATGTAGAGACGTTGCTCCGCAACGTCTCAGCCAGCGCCACCGCCCCTACTCGCCCTTCTGCTTCCAACTCCCCTTCTTCGCTCCCTGCTTCTTCATGGCTCTCCTTGACTTCTCAACTAACCAACTCCCCACCAGCCTGACTCTCCGTCCAATAAAAATGCGGCCCGAGAAGGCCGCATAGATCTTATGAATGCTGTCGTGTGTCGAGAAGAGAAGTCCTCCGTTCTCAACCACTACTACTATTATTTCAGATTCAACCCATAAAATGGGACATTCGCCCCGAAACTATATTTCCACTGCAATCATAGGATTAGATAGAAATCGGCGATTTCGCCCTCTTGACAAGTTTTTTCCCAAAAAACCGTCCCATTTCGGGAAATGTTGGCAACCCCGAAAAAAATAAACCAGGGTGCCCCAGGTCTCGCTGACTTTGCGAGACCTGGGAGACCTTCGGCCCCGAAGGAAACTCCCGGGAGGGCCCTTCTCATTCCCGTTTCCAGTCCTGTCATTCGCCTTTTCAGTCATGGCATTCCGACCCGTGGCGAGGCGAAGCCGAGGAACCCTTGTGTTCCCTCCCAACCGCCGCCACCACCGTGAAAGAGCCGGGCTTCAGCCCGGCGTCAGCCGCCCCACCTTTGCGGGCTTCAGCCCCACCGGCCGCAAAAGTCGCAGCAGGCGTAACCGACGGCTCTCTCCGCAGAGTATATGCGCGAACAAGATGAATGAGGGGGCGCCGGTGAGGCGAGTTCTGGAACCAGCGTGTTGGGACCGGAGTAGCTAACGTGCTCCAATCCCCAACCCTGTCATCTCGACCGGACCTGATGATAGCGAATGCGATCATCGGCGAAGTGGGAGACCTGATGTTCAATCGCTTCCCAACTTCTGTTCTGCTTCACACCTCTCCCCAACCCTGTCATCTCGACCGGAGCCGATGATCGCGAATGCGACCATCGGCGGAGCGGAGAGACCTTGTGTTCAATCAGGGCTACCCAATTCGGAAACACCCAACTGGACATGGCCGCGTCATGAATCGAGCTAAGGACGAACATTTCCGCTGCGATGGAGTTGCCGCCCGCGGCTCTGCCGTAGAGGTAGAAGGAGTGAACTCGCCAGGGGGTGATGAGCACAAAAACTACGGCGGAGACGCAATAGAAGTATCGGTCGAGCTTCATTCTCTCAGGCGGGAGGGGTGAGCAATTTTCTCAGTTTCTAGGCTGGAATGGGCGGTGTTGGTTCCGCGCGCGTTTCTGCGGGAAAAAGCTAGGCGGGAAGTACGGGGAGACGTTTTGTGTGCTTCCGCTGTTTCGCTATTTCCTCCAAGAGGAATACGGCACGGGTGGCGTGGTTCCTAGGCCACAAAACTCCTTTAAGGTTCACTTGTGTCCTTACGTGTGTCCTCTGGATAGCTTTGTTGAAACTCTTCGGGCGAGGGACCTATCATGTGCCGGTGGTTTATCATCGCCACGAAGGGCGCACCAGTAGGCGGTTTTTCCTTCTTCATGGAACGCCATCTCGCATGATCCGGTGAGATCCACACTTTGGTAGCCCGTCGTTCGAAAGCGACGTATTGCGGACGATAGTAAAGCCGAAGCACCACACAGACCACAGCATTAGTAAAGCGAAACCGAGGATGAGTTGTAGGACAGCAATCGCATGTGGGCAATTCTGAGCGGAGACTCGAGCACAGGCCTTTCACTCGTTCAGTTTGGAAGGATAGCCCATGTTTGCTGTGAGCGAATTCGTTTCGTACCTTCCGTATAAGGTCAATCTCAGCATACTCGTGATCGTCGATCAACCCGAGGGAATAGCAGGCCTGGAGACGCGACGCAAAGGTCCCTAGGGGTGAGTTGGCCTCGTCCAACAACTTGCTAGCAGCACGGCCTTCGCAAAAGAAAGAACGTAGCGTCTCTCCCAGGCGATCTTCCATCAGCGCAGCGCCCACGAGCGGAAGTCCGCGATCGGTCTCCCGATCCAGTTCCTGCATGAATTTGGCAAGGTCCTCTACCTCATCGGTCTGCATTCCGGAAGCCTCCCGCCGCCTACACAAAAGCTTATGCTCTTCGAGTGAAGTCGAACAAGAAGAAGTGTATCTTGATTTTTGCGAAAAGAGCGCTAAGCAGGTAGATCGAGTCCCCCATGAGTAGAAATAGGTGTCTCTTATCTGGCGATCACAGATCAATAAAACAGTACCGAGATGGACCGCCGGGCCTACTCTTTGCAAAAAGCGCGAAGTGGTTGGGCACCGTCGAGTCAAGACCGTGACACGGTGAAAGAGTGGGCCATCCGCTAAGGAAATGATATGACATCTGGCGCGAAGCGTTCGCGGAAGCCTCCACTAGTAAGCAGGCAGGACTTCTATATCGCCGGGATGATCTTCTATGTAATTGTGCTTGAAGCAAAAAACGCTGGCGACTACTCGCTGTTTCAGGGATTCAGCGTGAACGCCTTGGACGAGTTCGCTGCGATTCGCGAAATTTGTAGGCTCCCGGCGCACGTCGATGAACTGTTCAGTGATCGGAACGAAGTGGCCCGTCGGCGGATGTATGGTCACACCGGTTATTCCATTCTTTTGCTTGAGAGCGAGTTTTTGGAACAGGTAGAGGACCATTTGGGGTTCGTGTGTGTCATCTCCAATGCGGAAACGCATGCCGCTGTCTCCGCGCATTTTGCTCAGCGGAAAAACACGCGCTGGCTCCACGTCACCACCGTGGAAGGACCAACAGGCGAACCCAAGCTGTGGGACTTAGATCGAAAGCAGATTTACGACTGGACCAAGGACGTCGTGCTTGAGATCGCCTCGCTGCGTCGAGGGAACAAACCGACCGAAGCAGACTTCCGGCCCCTTGCCATGTGGGAGAAGCTTTCAGCTCCGGTGCCAAGCCGCGGTCATAACGTGCTGACCCCTACGGAGACCGTCTACCTCTCTTTGGGCTATAGCTTCGATCTGCCGGACGACAGGCTCGCGGGCAACGATGATGAGACGTTCGCCAAAGCGCTTGCAATCGGCGCGGAGGCCCTTCAGGCGAGTCTGACAGAGTTGACGGGCGACAAGAATCGTCCGCCCGGTTTCCCCACGATGATCCTGACGGTGCCCTCCGTGTTCCGACACATTGCCTCACACCGGACAAAAAAGGGCACGCCAGCCGTCGTGCGGAGGGCCATGCGTGCCGTGATGCGCCAGAAGCAATACATCGCGTTTCGGGCCACTGCGGAGGAGATGGAAGAATTCCTAGGCTCCGATCTGTCGGGAGCCATCTTCCAGATGCGAGCGAAGGAATTGTATTTGTATACCGCCGCAGTGACCGTTGCGACTTGCAGTTTGTGCTGCCCGTCACTCCGGCTGCCACCGCAGCTCGACCGTGTGCGAGCTCTTCTAGTGGGGCTTGCCACGCTTTCGAGAAAGGACAATGTGGCACAGCGTCGCAGAAACCAACTCGCCTTGCGGATTGGCGAGACCTATCGGTCTCTGATTCCTGAGGCTGTGCTTGAGACCATCGATGGTCTCAAGCACAAAGGGGTCAAGCTCATCGGCGATGTTCCATTGGAACTGGTTCCTGTGGATGGACTTCCTCTTTCGCTCCGCTCTAGTGTCTCGCGCCTTCCTACGCTGCCCGGCAATCTCCTCGTCCGCCATTCGCTCATGCGGGCGCCGCTCTATCTGACACCTAGCGACTTCCACGACGTTCTGATTGTGCGATCATTCCAGCCAGACGATCCGCTGCGCGACCTTGTGCGGCTCTCCATCGAAGTCGTGTTGAAGAAGGGTTCTAAGGTCAAGGTAAAGATCGTGGACGTGACCAAAGAAGCAGAGTTCATCGAGGCCTTCAATACGTTCGATGGAAAGCTCGCGATCTTCGACGGACATGGGACGCAGAGTGCGGAGGATGCCGAAGGAACGCTGCACGTCGGTTCGCTCAAGATCAATCCGTTCGCCTTCTACGGAAAGATCAAGGTGCCTCCGATCATCATCCTGAGCGCGTGCGAGACGCATACTTTGGAGGGCTTTGAGTCGAGCGTGGCGGGTGCCTTCCTGTTCATGGGAGCACGCTCTGTCCTTGGCACACTCGCCCCGATCGAAGCGATGAGCGCGGCGACTCTCATCGCACGATTTCTCTTCCGCATCGAGGCGTTCCTGCCAGTGTTGCGCGGTCCTATGAACTGGACGGAGGTCGTGACCGGAATGCTGCGCATGTCATATGTCACAGACATGCTGCGGAAGTTCGAGCAAATTCACGGCATGCCGTCCTTCCATCTCAGTCGGGTACAGATGGTCGCCAACATGACGATCAATGGAAACGAGCCAGTTTGGTTCGATAAAGTTATCGAGGCGCTTGCCATGGAGACGCAGGAAACAGAGCAGGAAGTGAAAGAGCGTTGGCTGGACACCTGCTATTTCGCGGAAACCCTTCGCTACGTGCATCTGGGTAGTCCGGAACATATTTATGTCGTGCCTGATTAATGGAAGGCCCGAACAACGAGCTCGTTTATTCTTTTCGCGGACGGAAAACTCGGCGAAACTTCGGGGACACTGAAGGGCGATAGAGGCCGCACCACTTTAATGGCCCCTCCGAGTTGAGGCCATTTCCTTCCACAAATTCTCACCTCACGGCAGAACCAGAATCCAAGTCCGTCACTCGCCTGTCCTGGATGGAAAATGCCCGGACGGGCGTCGTTGCGTAGGGCCGAGGCCTCACGATGAACTGGATCGCTTTCGAATAGTTGATCAGCGCGATGTCTTTGGGCGAAGGCTGGTTCGCGTCCAGCCAGTGCGGATGTGAGTGGGAGGCCGAGGAATTCGACGCGGTGGTGAGTGCGTCTTATTTTTAGTGTGGTGGTGGAAAAGTTGTTGGGACCTTGCCGTCCGCCTGGCGGGCGCGGGCGCCCGCCCTACATTTTTTGGGCGGGTTTGCGAGGAAGCACTAGGTCTCTCCACTTCGGTCGAGATGACAGAGTTGGGGATTGGACAGATTCGGAGTCTGGGAACTCGTTGCCGAGTAAGGGCTCTGCTTCTACCCCTGCGCGCCGCAGCACTTCTTGTACTTCTTACCCGATCCGCAAGTGCAAGGATCATTGCGTCCGACTTTCGCCGCGCCGCGCACCACCTGCTGCACGGGTTCACGCTCTCCGGCGCCGGCCATGCGGGCCTGATCAAGCTCACGCTTCTTGCGGCGCTGAAAAGCCTCTTCCAAGTCGTCAACTGATGTTGCAACCGGACGTGACTGCCGATGACCATTTCCCGCGCCTAAGATTTGCGGCGCGCCGCCTTCCGGGCCGGCAAAGCCGCCGTCAGGACCAAGTTCATGACCGGCAGGCACCGGCGCGGGCCGCTCCAGAATCTGCATCAGGTAGAGATAGCGCACGGTCTCTTCCTGCGACTTCTGCATCATCGCCTCGAACATGTCGAACGACTCGCGCTTGTATTCCACCAGCGGATCGTGCTGCCCGTAACCGCGCAGCCCAATGCCTTCTTTCAGGTGGTCCATGTCGCGCAAGTGGTCTTTCCACTGCGAGTCCAGCACGCTCAACATGATCATGCGCTCGTGATAGCGCATGGCCTCAGGACCAATTAATTGTTCTTTGGCGTTGTAACGCTGCTGGAGCTTTTCGAAAATTGCATCGCCTAATTCCTGGCGATTCAGGTTCTCTGGCTTGACCCCTTCCGCCACAATGTCGACACCGAAGCGGGTGAAGATGGCGTCTTTCAAGCCCTTGGTGTCCCAGTCGTCGGGATGCGTCTTGACCGGGCAGAACTGGTCCATCAATGCAGTCAGGATATCGACGACATAATCTTCGAGGATCAGTTCCTTCTGGTCGACGCCTTCGAGCAGTTGGCGGCGCAGACCATAGACGGCCTCGCGCTGCTTGTTCATGACGTCGTCGTATTCCAGCAGATGTTTGCGGGCTTCGAAGTTTTGCCCTTCGACCGCCTCTTGCGCCTTCTCAATGCGGCGGGTAATCAAGCGTGACTCAATGGGAACGCCTTCTTCCATTCCCAGGCGCTGCAGCAAGGTTGACACCCACTCCTTGGCGAAGATGCGCATCAGGTCGTCTTCGAGCGATAGATAGAATCGCGAAGACCCTGGATCGCCCTGGCGTCCGGCGCGCCCTCTCAGCTGATTATCGATACGCCGCGACTCGTGCCGCTCCGTGCCGAAGATGTGAAGTCCGCCGGCGGCGATCACTTCATCGTGCTCTTTGTCGGTGAATTCCTTGTAGCGGTTATACATTTCCGTCCACTGCGGAGTCGGGACCACAAATTCCTTGCCCGCGTAATACCACACTGTAGTGTTGCCGTCTTCCTGCGGTCCCTCGATCTTGCCTTGCGCTACCCGCACCGGCTGCGCAATTCCCTTTTTAAGACTCTCCTGCTTGGCCATGAACTCGGCATTACCGCCCAGCAGAATGTCGGTACCGCGGCCCGCCATATTGGTGGCGATGGTCACCGCGCCTTTGCGGCCCGCCTGCGCGACAATCTCGGCTTCTTTTTCGTGCTGCTTGGCGTTGAGCACCCAGTGCTTGACGCCTTTCTTCTTCAACAACTCCGAAAGCCGCTCCGACTTTTCAATCGAGGTCGTGCCCACCAGCACCGGCTGCCCGGTGCTGTGCAACTTCAGAATCTCGTCAGCGGCCGCATAGTACTTTTCCTTCTCGGTGCGATAGACCACGTCAGGATTCTCTTTACGCAGCAGAACCTTGTTGGTGGGGATCACGGTGACTTGCAGCTTATAAATCTTGTCGAACTCGGGCGCTTCGGTCTCCGCCGTACCGGTCATGCCAGCCAGCTTCTTGTACATGCGGAAATAATTCTGGAAGGTAATGGTCGCGAGCGTCTGGTTCTCGCGCTCGATCTTCACGCCTTCTTTAGCTTCCACCGCCTGGTGCAGGCCGTCAGACCAACGCCGCCCAGGCATCATGCGTCCGGTGAATTCGTCAACAATAATGACTTCTCCGTCTTTCACCACATACTCAACATCGCGGCGATACAAGGCATTTGCTTTGATCGCGACTTCGACATGGTGTTTCAGGTCCCAATTTTCCGGGTCGGCGATGTTGCCGATGGCAAGCAATTCCTCGACCTTCTCCCAACCTTCGTCGGTGACAGTGATGTTTCTGTGTTTCTCATCGACCACGAAGTCGCCCGTATAAGTGGCGGCTTCCCCGGGCGCGCCAGGAATTTCTTCGCCCTTCTCCAGCTTGGGGATAATCCGATTCACCTTGGCGTACTTGTCGGTAGACTCTTCGCTTGCCCCGGAAATAATCAACGGCGTACGCGCTTCGTCTATCAGGATGGAATCAACTTCATCGACGATGGAAAAGTTATGCCCGCGCTGCACGCAATCGTTGAGATCGAACTTCATGTTGTCGCGCAGATAGTCAAAACCAAATTCATTATTGGTTCCATAAGTGACATTGCTGGCGTAGGCTTCGCGGCGCTGCTCATCGTCGAGATCGTGCACGATTACGCCGACGCTTAGCCCGAGGAAACGATACAGTTTTCCCATCCACTCCGAGTCGCGCTTGGCCAGGTAGTCGTTGACGGTGATCACGTGTACGCCGCGGCCACTTAACGCGTTGAGATAGACCGGAAGTGTCGCCACCAGGGTCTTGCCTTCACCGGTCTTCATTTCAGCGATGCGGCCAGAATGCAGCACCATGCCGCCGATGAGCTGCACGTCGAAGTGGCGCATGTTGAGGACGCGCCGTCCGGCCTCTCGAACCACGGCAAAGGCCTCAATCAGGATCTCGTCCAGCACTTCCTGCAAGAGCTTGTACTTCTCGGCAGCCAATGCTTTGGCGCGATCAGTGTCAGCCTCGGGTTCGTCTGGAAGCTTGCTCATGCGTTCCTGGATGCGCTGCCGGAATTCTTCGGTTTTGGCGCGCAGTTCGTCGTCCGAAAGCTTTTGCATCTCGGGCTCGAGCGCGGAAATGGACGCGACATTCGGCAGCAGGCGCTTGACGTCGCGCTCGTTCTGCGTCCCGAAAACCTTGGCTACCAGCTTGTTAATCAAATGGAACGTCCTCTAAAAGGCGGCAACACCGCAGGGTTATTCAAAGCCTAGCATATTTAGATGCGGCAGCCGGGCGTAAGTCGCTTAACCAGTATTACCTGCGAACGTACGCCTTAGCCGCCAAACTGGCGCAGGTGATGGTCGGTATGCAGGTAGCCCCAGCGCATCCATTGCCAATCAGACATTGGCCCGAAAATGGGATGCGGCTGAAATGTGAAGTCGCGGCTGGTCGAACCAAAGCGGGCGATCACCGCGATCAACTGGCGGATATCCTCTGCAAAATCAGCCGGCTTGGTACCCCCCCCGAACTGGTCCACTTCCGGCCGGGTAGGAGTTCCCTTGGGCCAGCGCAACGGAAGATAGAGCGCGGCGTATAAGAGGGCGCGTTGGTAGCGCACTTCAGTGATTTCCTTTTCGCCCATCATCGAGCGAAAGGAATCGGTAAGATGGCAGACCATCTGGCCGGAAGACATCCTGCCCCAGAGCCGGGGAGTGTCGGGCTGAATCGCCGTAAGGCGGCGGACTAGGCCGTCCCTTGCGCCTGGGCTCACAAGAGTCTTCATTCGAGAAGCTCATTTTAGCAATGCTAAGCGCGCCCATGTATGCTGATTATTTGTATTCAGTCCTGTCATCCTGAGGCGCGTCTTGGGCGACGAAGGACCCCTAGATTCACCTCACCGCGGGGTATAGGGATTCTTCGCTCCGCTCAGAACGACAGGGATCGAAGAAAAACAAAATGGAACCTATTACCCACTTCCTGGCCGGCGCGTGTCTGGGACGCGCTGGATTCAATCGCAGGACTGCCCTCGCCACCGCCACCATGACGCTGGCTGCCGAAGCGCCCGATCTCGACGTATTGAGCCGGTTCGGCGGGCCGGTCTACGGCTTCGCCCACCATCGGGGATTCACTCACTCGTTTCTTGGACTGATCCTGATGTCCGCGTTGGTCGTCGGCTTCATGTACTTGGTGTGGCGGATTCGCGGACGAAAAACCAATAATCCTGACCTTCCGCCGCGCTGGGGTCTCCTATTTGTGCTGGCGTACCTCGCCGGGCTCAGCCACATTCTTCTCGACTTCACTAATAACTACGGCGTCCGGCCATTCTGGCCGTTTTCCGAGCGCTGGTATTCCTGGGACATCGTCTTCATTGCGGAGCCGGTGTTGTACATATTGCTTCTCGGCGGGCTGCTTCTGCCCGCGCTGGGATCGTTGATCAACGACGAAATTGGATCCCGCAGCAAGGGGCCGCAAGGACGGTTTGCTGCCACCATCGCACTGATCGGGGTTGTTCTTCTTTATGGAGTGCGGGACTACGAACACCGCCGCGCGGTAGCGGCGCTGCAAGCCCGCACTTATCAGGACGCCGAATCGCTGCGTATTTCGGCTTATCCCTATTACTGGAACGTATTCAGCTGGGCTGGAGTAGTTGAGACCCAGAATTTCTTCGCAGTAACCCAGGTAGATGCCAGCGGCCCAGAAGTCGATCCCGATAGCAGTATGCGATTTCGCTACAAGCCGGAGGAGACGCCGGTAACCCTGGCTGCTAAGAAGTCGTACCTGGGGCAGGTCTACCTCGACTGGGCCAAGTATCCGGTAACCGAGACCGAGGAAGTAAGCAGCGACCCCGGCGGCTACATCGTCCACTTCAAAGATCTTCGCTTCGAATACGGAATGTTCGCAGGCCGCAATCCGTTAGGCGCCAGTGTCCGCCTCGATCGCAACCTGAAAGTAATGGGATACCGGATGGGTTCGCGGCAAGACTTCGAAAGCGAGACTCACTAATTCATTTGCGCCGGAGCGGCGCATCACCTGATCGCCGAGTATTTATGGCACGGCTGAAGCTCGTGCTCTTCCCGAGGCATAATCGAAGCGGGCACGCGGGCAACAGATCACGGACTCTTACCCCAACTGTTCCGGGTAAGCCACCCCCAACTTGACGCAGTCCCGTGCCGAGCCTCACAATCATCACTCCGAGGTGATCATGTTGCCTTACTTGTTCCTGGTGATAGCCATTGTTATTCGCTTCATTCCGCATCCCTGGATGTTCACTCCGGTCGCAGCCTCGCTGTTGTTTTTCGGCGCGCGCGGCTCGCGACGGATGCTCTGGCTGCCGCTGGCGCTCATGGTAGTTTCCGACTTGATCCTCACCAGATACGTGTGGGCGGTTCCGATGACCTGGGACCAGGCCGTGATCTGGGTTTGGTACGCGGGTATCCTATGGCTGGGAACGCGACTGACCAAGCATCAAAAGCCGCTTCCGATTATTGGCGCGGCCCTCGCCAGCTCGGTTTCATTCTTTGTGATTACTAACTTTGCCACGTGGGCGGCGACTGACCTTTATCCCAAGAATTTCGCGGGTTTAATGACGTCGTATACCCTGGCAATCCCGTTCTTCCGCCACAGCCTGGAAGGCGATTTGCTGTTTACCTCGGCAATGTTTGCGGCACCGGTGGCGATCCATGCGATCTCTTCAGCGTTTGGAGAAGACCACGCTGCGGCCGCATAGTTAAGCCGTAGCCGAAGTATCCTCTTCGCTGACTTCGACAGGCCGGCGCCGGCGCACGACCAGCCAGATTGCCAAACCGGTTGCAACCAGCACCAGTAACCAAATCCAGTGCTGCGTCACCGCTTTGCCCGCCACCTCCACAATTTGCGGACCAAATTTAATAGTGAGCAAGCCCAGCAAAAAGAAGCGGATGAATCGTCCTGCGAAGATAGCCAGCAAAAAGTGCCCGAAGTTCATTTCAAAGACCGCCGCCGACAGCACAAATAGCTTGAACGGTGTTGGCGGAGGCAGCATCGCGGGAAACATCAGCGCCCAAAACTCATGCTGATCGAACGAGCGATGGATCTTCTCAAACCGGCTCTTTGAAATGCGCTTCCGTAGCAACGTCTCGCCCCCGAAATATCCGACGGCATAAAGCACGCTGCTCCCCGCCGCCGATCCCGCAGCAGCCAAAAGCGCATAAAGCAAAAACAGCGATTTGTTCTGGTAGACGTATCCGGCGACCACAACATCCATGGGCAGGCCGATGGCGGCGCCGTCCATCGCGGCAATAACAAACACTCCCCAGACACCGAGCGGCTTCAGCAGAGCCCAGAGAAAGGCGGTATAGCGGGTGAGGATTTGCTTGAGAATCTTCAAGGGCCCCAGGGCTTAGTGTACGACAGGCGTACAGAACACCAGTTCGAGGCAAGGTTGAGGGTTGGATCGGGCGAGTTCAGAAGGTTCCGGAAAAAGATCTGTCCACGACATAGATAGGGCACGAGTTCACTCGTGCCGTTAAGCGCAGAAATATCGCGCGCTTCAGCGCCTGAGGTTCGCTCTATTCGGCCATGGCTGAAACGGTTGCGCCGGATCGGCGCCTCCCGTGATGGTCCGGTTTTTATGGCACGGCTGAAGCCGGTGCCCTACCCAAGAACCGGCCTTTCCCAAGCACGCCGGCACTCTTGGCAGGTACGCCGGATCGGTGCCTCGCGTGATGCTCCGGTTTTTATTGCACGGCTGAAGCCGGTGCCCTACCCGAAAGGAGCCTCTCAAGCGGATCGAACTTTTTGCAACCTCCTTTGGGGTCACTCAAAGCCCAACCACTAAAATCTACATCTTAGGGAAATTGGGGTCGGCTTTCACTTCCAGAATCTGCTTGGTATGCCGTTCACTGTGTGCCGCCACGAACAGCACCCACTCATAGGCATCGAGTTTCTTCCCCAACGGACTGTCGGCAGCATGGGCCCGCAAATCATCATGGCCATTCAGGAAATCCAAAGTCTGTTGCCGGCTGTCAACAAAATGCTTTAACGACGCCTGCGGAGAACCAAAACGATTGGTCGGCACTAGTGGCTCCGGTGCCTGCGCCTTTTTACTGCGGTCTGGAATAGCGGTAAGCACCATTGCGTCGAGTGCCGCGACATCCTCTCCCGCCGGCCGCGGCGGCGCCGTCATAACCTTCTCCACCACCATGCCGCGTAAAAAATCTTCGGCCGCTGCAATATGCTCCATCACCTGCGCCACTGACCAGCGGTCCGGAGCGGACTTGAAATTCCACTGCGCCTCCGATAATCCGGCAGTCGCATCAAGCACGCCTTGCTTCGTGCTATCCAAATACTTAACCGCTTTCTCGCGGTCAGCCGCGCTTAATGTTTGCGCTTGCAGCACGCCAGCCAAACACAGAACCATCCCTAGTAACGCCAGATTACGTTTCATACGTCCTCACTTGGTTTGAGTTTTCTTTAGTCCTGGGACCCGAGCAGCGGCATGAGCCTAACAGAAACCAGTTTGCCCGTCATCTCACCGTGGGCTGTGCCAAAACCGGATACCCACTGAACTTTGACGGAAGCTCAAGATTTTGGTCACTCCCGGGAAATGGTTATGGCCGGGGAAAAATTTACTTTTATTATTTTTCGTCCTACCTGTAAGGTGACCGGCGCATTGGTCGGCAATGAAGTCAGCGGGTCGCTTACGGCTTCCCCATTTACTTTAACTGACTTCTGCTTCAGCTTTCGCACCGCGTCGCTGCCAGAATCGGCCAGCCCAGCTTTGACTAAAAGTTTATCGAGCTTGATGGCCTCAGCCGCCGCTTCTACTGAAACCTCTTGCACATCCTCCGGCACACCCCCCTTCTGGAACTGATGCGCCCAGTCGGTACCGGCTTTCTCCGCTGCATCCGCGTTGTGAAAGTCTGCTACGATGCGCGCTGCCAGCGCCTTTTTGGCGTCCATTGGATGCATGTTGCTTTTCATCTGTTCGATCTCAGCCACCTGCACATCCGTCAGCAATTCGTAGTAGCGCCACATCATCTCATCTGAGATCGACATCAGTTTGCCGTACATTTCTAATGGCGGCTCTTGAATGCCGACCGCATTGCCCAGCGACTTGGACATTTTCTGTACGCCGTCGAGGCCTTCAATGATCGGCATGGTCAGTACGACTTGCGACTCTTGTCCAAATGCCCGTTGCAGTTCGCGTCCCATCAACAAATTGAATTTCTGATCAGTGCCCCCGAGTTCGACATCGGCATTCAACGCCACCGAGTCATAGCCCTGAGCCAGCGGGTACAGCAATTCGTGCATGGCAATCGGCTTCTCTTCCTGAAAGCGCTTATGAAAGTCTTCGCGCTCCAGCATCTGCGAGACTGTGACCTTGGCGGCCAGGCGAATCCAGTCCGCCGATTTCAGCTTGTCAAACCATTCACTGTTGAAGCGAACTTCGGTGGTCTTCGACGACAAAATCTTGAACACCTGACCCATATAAGTCTTGGCGTTGCGCATGATGTCATCAGCGCTCAGAGCAGGACGAGTGACCGAGCGGCCGCTGGGATCTCCGATCATCCCGGTAAAATCGCCGATCAGGAAAATGACTGTGTGGCCGAGATCTTGAAAGTGCTTCAGCTTGCGCAACAGCACGGTATGGCCGAGATGGAGATCAGGTGCGGTGGGATCGAAACCGGCCTTCACTCGCAGCGGCTTCCCCGTAGAAAACGACTTATCCAGCTTGGCGCGCAGCTCAGTCTCGCGAATAATTTCCGCCGAGCCCTTCTTGATGTAAGTAAGTTGTTCGTCAACCGAAGCGAAAGTAGCCATGGCCGACCATTATAGAGAAGAGGGGTGGAAGAAATGCAGAAGTCAGAAGTGGGAATGCAGAATTTAGATCTCAAGGGTCAGAATTCAGAGTGCTGCCACAGCAGAACCGCTTTTTATCGGTTGGATTTGGTTGTGCAAAGCGAAGTTACAAAAATCGCCACGAGTTCATTTGCTTCGACAATGAGAGAGGCAGTTGCGCAGCTTTTGGACCGCGCCCTGCAAGCCGCGCGATAATTCGCGCCGACCGAAGTCGCCGACCTCAAAAGCTGTCGGCCAATCACCCGGCCTTCGTCCGATTGAGGCAATTGCCGGCAAAGACGAATAACCTGCAAAGCAAGATCCTTAGTTCGTAACCTAAAGATCAAAAACCCCACCATCAAAAAATCACGTGCGAGCGAGTGATGGAAAATCTGTGATCCGCCCCACAATTTTACTACTTCGCTACCCCCGAATTCCCAATCCCGGAAGGCTTACAATTACTTCTTCATTCTCAGTTCTTCGTTCTGACTTCTGCATTCTGCATTCCCTTCCGAACCAACTTCCGTGCCGACACTGTAAACTTCCCCTCCAGTACCAGCCCAATCGCCTCGCTATACGCCACGTGCTCCTGCTCGAGTATGCGCGCCGCGAGACTGTGCTCGTCGTCGTCATCTAAAACCGGAACTGCCTTCTGCAAAATGATAGGCCCGTGGTCTAACTCTTCGTCCACGAAGTGGACCGTGCATCCCGCCACCTTCACGCCGTAAGCAACGGCTTGTTCCTGCGCCTCCAATCCGGGAAACGCCGGCAGCAGCGACGGATGAATATTCAGAATGCGTTGCGGAAACTGCCGTACGAACCAGGGAGAGAGCAGCCGCATATATCCCGCGAGGCAAACCAGATCCACCTGGTGCTGCAGCAGCACCGCCACTACCTCGCGATCGTGCTCCTCGCGCTGGCGGCCCTTCGAGGGGATGATCACCGTGGGCAGTCCAAGGCGCCGGGCTGCTTCGATACCCCCTGCATCCGCCTTGTTGGCAATCACAACCGCAATGCGCGCGTCATGAATTTGCCCCGCTGCTGCATTGCGGGCAATCGCTTCAAAATTGCTGCCTCTTCCGGAGAGAAGAATGCCAAGGTTCTTCATGGGTTTGGGTGAGGCCATCCATTATTGACCACCCAGCGGCGAGCGGCAACCTAAGGAGCAAATGGCGTTATTGCGGAGCGCCCTCGTACAGCGGCCAAAGTTGGTCTCCAATCACCCGGTAAATAGAGAAGGCTTTTCCTGCGTCAGAAATTTGCCGGAACATAAGTTCCGCGCGACCGTCGCCATCAACATCTACGGCATCGATCAGCTCATACCGTGGCAGCGCGTCCATGTGCTGGGTATCGGTGATTTTGGCGGAGACTTTGTGTAGCTCGCCATAAATATCTTCTCTCGCCACCACCGTCACAAAGTATTGCAGATCGGCGGTTGCATTGACTTTCTCAGGCAACGCCTTGGCACTGAAAACCAGCACCGGCTCATTGCTTGCGGCGAGATCAAATATCTGTAACTGTTCATCTTCGAAATTTGGCGCCGGGGTGCGCGCGGCGCGGGCACCTCGTGCTTTGGGCGTCGCAGGCGTCTGCAGGCCAACTGGCTCTACAGCCTTTTTCTGGTAACTGCGAAACTCGGTTGTAACCAGCGCGATCATCTTCTTGCGGAATACATCCATTTCATCTGACTTGGTCGAGTAAACAAAAGATCGCGGCTCCGGGCCGCCGGAATCGGAAATCGCTGGGATAACCTGCACGGTCTGCGCAGCGGCGGTTGCTGACGGCACTCCCGCCTTAGCTACGGCAGGCTTTACTACCGGAGACTCTTCCACTTCCTGATTTTCCTCCGCAGCAGAGGGCTTTCCGCGACGCAGCTTGGGCCGATTAGGATCATCAGGAGCCCGAGTCTCACTTGCCGGCGGTGTCGCCGGCGTAGGAGCAGTCGCTGCCGCGGTAGGCGCCGGCGGCGTGGGTGGAGTCTTAGCCTCGGGCGGTGTGGGGGGCGCCTTGGGGGGCTCCGCCCCGGGGCGATGCAGAACCGGAGGCCCGCCTAGCTCATCGTCGGAATGCTTCTTGGGCTCTGCCGCTTTCTTCTTAGGAGCTGACCCGGCTGGCTCCCACGTACCCGCACCGATCCAGCGATTGTCGTTAGAATGCAAGGCTCCGCTCACCGAAAAAAGCCCCAGCGAGACTCCGGTCTTCTCGGCTTCGTAAACTGTTCCGGAGTCGAGCGCCATGGGGATGGGCGCGGCCTTATAAGCCGAGGCATCGTAAAACTTTCCTTCGTCCATGATGACCACAGGAACGATGTGTCCCTTGCCGTTAGCAGCCAGCTCCAAAAGCGCCACGGCGCGGGGCCCTTTGCTGGCCGAAGTTTTCCGCCCAAACTGGGCCAGCCCCAAAGGAGCAGTCAACAAAAGAGCCGCTGTGACTGCCAGGATGACGCGCCGCGCCCGGCTGGGATATAACCTTCTACGAGCCGTATTCACACCAGATTCAGGAGAACCAACCATGGACGTCAATGATAAAGCCCCGGAGTTTACTTTGCCCGACCAGAACGACGTTGAAGTCTCACTAAAAAGCCTGCGCGGCAAATTCATAGTGTTGTTCTTCTATCCGCGGGCAGATACCCCGGGATGTACCATTGAAGCCTGCGAGTTTCGCGACTCCTATAAGAAGATGCAGAAAACCGGAGCGGTGCTGCTGGGAATCTCGCCGGACACACCGAAAGCGCAAAAGAAATTTGAAGAGAAGTTCAGCCTGCCATTCCAGCTGCTGGGCGACGCCGACAAAACTGTCTGTAATGCCTACGGTGTGATCGTCGAAAAAAATATGTACGGCAAAAAAGTAATGGGAGTGGCCCGCACCACGTTCGTGACTGGGCCTGATGGAAAAATCATTCATATTTTCCAGAAGGTAAAGCCCGAAGGCCACGCCGAAGAAGTCCTGGACTATCTAAAAGGCGCAATGAAAGGCGCAGCCTAGGGCGGAACGCGTCTCATCCAAATCTCCGGCAGAGACGTTGCTCCGCAACGTCTCCGCTTGCAGCATCGCGAAGGCTTAGGTCTGCATCGCGCCCACAAGACGTAGCGAAGCTACGTCTCTACAATTGGCCGTCTCTTTATCGAGTAATAAAACTTAATGCCGTCTCAGCCGGCACCACAGCTTCTTCCTTGCCAGTGGCTGCGGCCACGCCTGTGCCAGCCCCGGCGCCGACTCCGGCCCCAATCGCGGCTCCCTTGCCACCACCAAGCAGCGCCCCAATTAACGCTCCGCCGGCCGCACCGCCGCCAATCTTCTCTAAATTGCCCTTCTTATGACTCTTCCCCTGGGCATGGATCGAACTAGTCGCAATCGGCACCATCTTTCCATCGACTTCTACTGAGGTAAGCCGAAGCGTGATCTGTCCCGGATCATGCAGACGCCCACTGGACTTCACAAATGTGACCTTGCCGCGAACCGGAGCCCCGGCCTTGGCGATGGTTTTCCCACGCACCACCAGATTACGGGTAAGGTTGGCGTCAAATGCCTGCCCAACCCGCGCTGTACTCGAGCTTAATGTCGAGCTGGTGCGGACCGTCAGGTTCGAGCCGGCAGGAATGCTCTCGGCGGCAGCAAGCCCGGCAAGCAGCAAAATGAAAAGAATTCTGAGTGATTTCCCCAACATAGATCCTCCTGAAAAATGTCTCTTAAAGGGTGAGTTGATAGAACGGCGCTTGAGACAAAAATTAGCAGGATTGGACCCCAACTTACAGGTTACTCAAGTCTCTAAGCCGATTGGTTGTAACTTGAAGAATCATAGACAATACTGGATTACAATAACGGTATGTGTCGCGTCTTTCGGCACAAATGAACCGGGCGAAACAAGAGACCAAACAAGATTAAAGAGAAAACGCGATGCGGCTAGTGTGGCCACACATGTCGATGACTTCAGCGGTCGACATTCTGCTTGTGGCCATTGTCATCTACGAACTGCTATCTCTCATCCGCGGCACCCGCGCCGCCTACATGCTGGTTGGGGTCGCTGCGCTGACTTTGGCGTTTTACCTTTCTCGCATCGGCGATCTCTCAACTCTCAACTGGCTGCTCAGCACTCTGCTTCCCTACGGAGTCTTCGCGCTGATCGTTGTGTTCCAGGGCGAAATCCGGCAAGCCCTGGCGCGCTTGGGACGCCGAGTCACCTTCAGCCGCAGCGCAGCATCTGAAGCCGACGCCTACGACGACATCGTGCTGGCGGCAAATTTGTTTTCACAAAATCAAACCGGTGCGTTGATCGTGATCGAGCGCGAAATTGGCCTGCGTACTTACGTGGAAAGTGGTGTCCCCCTTGACGCGCGCCTTTCCTACGATCTCCTGGCCACTCTGTTCCGCCCCAGCGCCCCATTGCATGATGGCGCAGTTATCGTCCAGAAAGACCGCATCGCCGCCGCAGCCTGCTTCCTCCCGCTGTCGATGAATCCTGTACTCTCAACCCAGCTCGGGACGCGGCATCGCGCCGGCATCGGCATCACGGAAGAAACCGATGCCATCGCAGTCATCGTCTCTGAAGAAACCGGGGCTATAAGCCTGGCCGTATCCGGAAAAATCGAACGCGATCTCACCGTCGAGCAACTTCGCGAGCGCCTGGGTGGACTGTTGCGGCGCTATGTGCCGCCCTCAACCTTGCCAACGCCCATCAGCGGCGGAGTCGAAACCATGGAATTGCCACACTCCGAACACTCGCGCTCGATGGCCCGCAGTATTTCACGAATGAATTCCGGCACCGAAGACTAGCCATGAGAGACCTCTTCCAGCGCTACGTGGCCGCCAACTTCGGCTTGAAGATAATTTCGCTGGGCTTGGCGGTAGGACTGTGGCTGGCGGTTTCCGGTCAGTCCCCGTCCGAGGTTTCGCTAGATGTCCCCATTGAGTTCCACAATATTCCAGCCAATCTCGATGTCGGCTCCGAAAATATTCCTCGCGCCCAGGTCCGTCTTCGCGGCCCGGAACGGGAGATCCGCGAATTGCGGACCTCCGACGTACGCGCCGAAATCGACCTTACCGGCGCCACCAGCGGGCCTCGAACCTTTGACCTGACGCAGAACACCCACTACCCCCGGGGGCTCGATGCCACCGTTGTGCCGAGCCATATCCAGCTGACGTTCGATACCCGGCTCAGCCGCCAGATAGAAGTCCATCCCCGGGTCAATGGGGCCTTTGCGCCCCAATACAGTATCGGGAAAATAAGGGCCATCCCCCCGCTGGTAACTATCAGTGGACCGCGAAAACGTGTAGAAGCTATAGACGCGGCTATCACCGATCCGGTCGACGCCAGTGGGACGGTCAACGAAGCGACTTTTGTCACCCATGCTTACGTTTCTGACCCTCTGGTTCGAGTGGTTAACCCGGCTGAGATACGGGTAATCGTGACCATGCAGACGGCGGTTCCCGCAAGCGCGTCAGCGCCACAGAAATAATAATGAGTTCACAAATAAGACAACTTTTTGGGACCGATGGAATTCGCGGCGTAGCCGGCGAATTTCCTTTGACGTTGGAAAGCACTTACCTGATTGGCCGTGCCTTGGGCCATGATTTACTGCGCGTGACCAAAAATCCACGCGTTGTGATTGGCCAGGACACCCGTGAATCCAGCGCCTGGATCGCCGATCGGCTGGCGCTTGGACTTTCCAGCTGTGGCGTCGAAGTACACAGCGCTGGCGTAATAACTACTCCAGGCGTCGCCTACCTGGCCCGCTCGCGGAAGTACTCCGCCGGAGTAGTGATTTCGGCTTCGCACAATCCCTGGACCGACAACGGCATTAAGGTGTTCTCGAGCGACGGCTACAAGCTGCCGGACGCGCGTGAACTGGCCATCGAACAGGAAATTTTCGCTTTGTTGCAGGATCCGACTTCGTACCCTGAGCCGGACAAGAAACCGGCTCCCAGCCTGCCCGGTGAAGCTGACCTTCGGCACGCCTACATCGAGTGGCTGGCCAAAGACGTGAAAGTCGATCTCAGTCGCATGAAAGTGGTGGTCGATTGCGCCAATGGCGCTGCCACCGCCGAAGCGCCGGAGCTATTCAAGGCCTGCCGTATTCAAACCACTTTTTGCAGTTCATCTCCGGACGGCCGAAATATCAACGACGGCTGCGGTGCGCTTCATCCCGAAGTCCTGGGTAAAAAAATTGCCCAGACTCCCGGTAAGTTCGACCTCGGAGTAACCTTTGACGGCGATGCCGATCGTGCCCTCTTCACCGATGGCAATGGCCGCGTAGTCAATGGCGACGCTGTTCTGTTGCTCACCGGCCGGGACATGCTGGCCCGCGGCGTACTGGCAGGATCGACTGTCGTGGCCACCACGATGTCGAACATGGGACTGGAAATCGCGCTGCGCAAATCAGGCATCAAGATGCTGCGCGCCAACGTCGGCGACAAATATGTTCTGGAAGAAATGCAGAAGACTGGCGCGACGCTCGGTGGAGAGCAATCCGGCCACATCATTTTCCGCGACGGAGAAGCTACTACCGGCGACGGTCTGCTCACGGCCTTGCGTGTGATGGAAGTCATGGCGCGCAGTGGGAAGCCATTAGCCGAACTGGTTGCCGACCTGAAAGTTTTCCCGCAGATGATCAAGAACATCCGCGTGCGCGAGAAAGTCCCGTTCGAAAACGTTCCAGAAATCCAAACTGCCATCACCTCCGCTCAGGGAGAACTGAATGGTAACGGCCGCATCGTAGTGCGCTACTCCGGCACCGAAGCCCTGGCACGCGTAATGGTAGAAGCTGAGTCCGAAGAAAGAATGCAGGGCCTGGCCGCCGGAATCGTAACCGCCATTACCAAGTCGCTCGGCGTTTAGCGGGACTCAGCCTCTACCGCTTGCCTACGCCGCAACCTCTTCTTCCATGGGCCCGGCGCCGCCGACCTTCATAGTCGGATCATGTCCATAAATGCCGATGGTCGGACTATTGGGGTTGGCAGTCGGCCTATAGATGCTGGCCCCAACACTCATCGAATAGCGCCGGTTCTTGCCCGCTGGGTTGTGCAACATGCCCAGGCAAAAGACCCATTCTGCGATCTGATTCGTATTTGAAGGCCGCCAGTCAAGTTGGCTGGTATTGTCGGAATCAACCACGGCACGCGCCGTCTTCCAACCACCGTTTGTAAACTGTAGCGGCGACTGGCGATCGTTGACGTGGTCATGCGATTTATCGCGACCGCGGCCGAACACCGCGGAAATGCGCGCCTTGCAATCGACCGGCGACGGCAGATCGGTGGGGAAAATACGGGTCAGAATAAAGTCCCCTGCAATCGCCGACAATTCGAATTGATCGTCGTCACCCAACGAAGTCCAATCCGACGCGTTCAGCAATCCCGGCAGAAAGTAAGGCTTGTCTTCAAGTACAGGATCCATGCCCGTGCCAGAATATTGGTACCAGGCACAAGACTGCTGCAAGCCACTTTGCGTTGGATCGTTCGGTTCAAAATTCCCATCACTGAACGCCGGCGAACTCAGCGAGAAACCAAGATTGAGGAGGTAGATAGCCATACAGATTCTCCTAAAGTACGACAAGATACAGACACGCGCACATTAGTCCCCAGAAGCAAACAAGTCAAGACAGTAAGGGAGCAACAAAAAACAAGAAAGATATTAAGGATCCCTACACCGGCAAGAACCTTGAGTAGAGACGTTGCTCGGCAACGTCTTCGGAAGCGCGGGAATGCGGGCAAGAAGACGTAGCGGAGCTACGTCTCTACCACAGACCTGTTGTCATTCCGCCCGAAGGGAGGTATCTGCTCTGCTGGCGGCATTCCAAAATCAAGGCTTCCCCGCCGCCAATATCCTCAAGTGATAATTCGGATCCGCCCGCAGCGCCACCAACTCTGGCTCGTTTTTGATATCACTGAGACTCTCCCCCGCCTTCACCGCGGCTGCCAGCGCATCCATGGCCTGCCCGCGAAGCCCGCAAAGCTCATACACAATCGCCGATCCGAACAGAGTTGAGGCTTGTTTATTATGCGCCCGCTCCACCGGCTTCAATTCCTTTAACGCCCCGCTTTTGTCCCCGATCTTGGCCAGATACGTCGCCAGCGTCACTTTCAAGTCGAGGTTGGTCGGATACTTCGCAATCTCCTCCTGAATCAGCTGTATGGCGTGCTGATAGGCCTGCTTCGACTTCGCCTCGTTCCCCGGCGTCCAGCGATAGGCGTCGGCTAGATTGCCCCAGGTGTCATAACTGTTGGCGCCCAACTCGGCCGTCTTCTCAAAAGCTGGCACCGCATCCTGGTAACGGCCCTGGTAGAAGCGAATCGTGCCAAGGTTGTTGTAAGAATCGGCGTTCGGCTGAATCTCAATGGCATGTTGCAACGCGGCCGCAGCATCGTCGTCGCGATCGAGCATGTGATACACCGCACCCAGGTTTCGCAGGGCCAGTACGTTGTCAGGCTCGAGCTTTAAGGCCTGCTCCCAACTGGTCGCGGCTTGTTGGTAGTTGGCGGCACGGTATGCATTCAGCCCCAGTTCCATGTGGATCCGCCAGTCGTTGGGGTCGAGCTGCAACGCATGTTGCAACTCCTGCACCGCTTGCTTCGGCTTCGATGTTTTGTCATAGAGCACGCCCAGTCGAAGATAAGGCAGTGCACTTTTGGGATTCAGGTCGGCAGCTTTGCGAAAACGCTTTTCCGCTTCTTCAGGGTGGCCGGCATTAGTTTCTACTGTGCCTAACGCCATCTGGGTTATGGCGAGCTGGCCATCGAGCTGAACCGCTCGATTGGCATATTCCGAGGCGAGCTTCATCCATTGCGGATCAGGATTGGCATCATTCTTCCAGGAGTAGGCTTCCGCCAACCCAGCAAAGCCGGGAGCAGAATTAGGATCGCTGTTGACCACGTGCTGCAGCAAATCGATGGCCCGATCGATGTTTCCCGGCCGGTCGCTATGGTCCAACAATTCGCGGGCACGTTTGTAAACGGCGTAGGGCTCCTCTGCGGACGGACTGCTTCCTTCCTGCGAGACGTGCGTCCGCGGTCTCCGTTTGAGTATGTAGAACACGCTACCAACCAAAATGCAAAACAGGAGAACCAGCCCTGCGGCCCACCAGAAGCGCCGCGGAAGCTTCGCGCGCTCCGGCGTAAGCGAAACCTTTTCGCTCGATGGCCGCCGTTCCCCAGAGAGTCGAGACTGCGGCAATTCAATTTGACGCAACTCCCGCCCGACTTCCGCCATGGTCTGAACTCGAGCAGAGGGCTCTTTTTGCAGCATCTTTGAAACCAGTGCAGCCAACTCCGGCGGAACCTCTGCGCTGAAGCGCCCCAGGTCCCGTGGAGGATTGAAGTGCAAGTTGTGCAAGAGCGCCATGGTGTTGGTGCCCGCAAACGGAAGTTCCCCACCGGCCAGTAACTGAAACAACACAATCCCAAGAGAGAAAATATCGGAGCGCGCATCCACACTCTCGCCGCGCGCTTGTTCCGGCGACATGTAAGCCACGGTGCCGGTCGTGGTGCCGGGCTGGGTCACCAGGATTTCCGTGCTGAAGTCGTCCCCAGCCTCATGCATAAACTTGGCCAGCCCGAAATCCAGCACTTTGACCAGGCCGTCCTCAGTAACCATGACGTTGCCGGGCTTCAGGTCGCGATGCACAATGCCGGCGCTGTGCGCCTTACCGACCGCATCCGCGATCTGGATGCCGTAGCCGAGGATTTCTGGAATGGTGAGGCGCCTGGATTTCAGCAGCGTCGACAGAGTGGTTCCGCGGACACACTCCATGACGATGTAATCCACATCGCCCTCGAAGTTGACCTCATAAATGGTAATGATGTTGGGATGATTCAGCGCCGATGCCGTGGAAGCTTCCCGCTGAAAGCGCAGGCGGGCGGTAGCGCTGAAGGGACGTTCCGGAGACAGCACTTTGATGGCGACATCGCGACCCAGCCGCGTATCCCGGGCACGATAAACTTCGCCCATGCCACCGGCTCCCAGCGATTCGATCACTTCATAGTGGGAGAGCCGTTGGCCGATCACCATCGCCCCTTTTGCACGATCAATTGAATATTAGCTGGCGATTTTACACTGAAACTAAGGTATCCAGCGGTCGATCAGGCCAATCGCTTTTGGGCAGGTTAGGTTTGTATTGCGGGCCCGGTCGAGTTCTCGGTCAGTGGCGGGTAGAAGAAGATTTCATTTTTGAGCAGGGCTTCGACTCCCTTTACCACTTCCGATCCGCTTTCCTTGGTGACCGCGCCTTTGAAGCCGGCTTCTCGGATTCCGGCCACGGACGGAGTTTCAATCTGCTGCACCGTGACCAGTAACAGGGGCAGCTGGGGCCTCATTTGGCTTATCTCGCGAGCCGCCTGCACTCCGTTCATGATGGGCATTCCAAGATCGAGGATCGCGACATCTGGCACCAGTTCAATTGTCTTTTGAACCGCTTCCACGCCATTCACTGCTTCCCCGCAGACTTCCCAGCCAGAGTGAGCTTCCAGCAGGCGCCGCAGCAGCTTCCGTATAGTGGCATCGTCATCCGCAATGAGTATCCGTGTCATGAGCCCCTAGTTTCACAACGTAAGATGCCATAACTTTCTGTGAAGACGAATACTGTACTTACATTATTACCTGCGGTGGTAACCGAAGTAAGCAATCTGCAGGCGCTATCTCACGGCTAAGTTGGGCAAGCAACATTGGACATGCGGCGCGACCTCTGCCATTCTCACTATTGTCTATGACATTTCACGTTATCGCTTTCACCATGGCGCAGGTGCGGCAAGGGGCGCTTGCATTTCAACGAGAAATGGGCACCGCGCTGAAGGAGTGGCCGGAGGTTAAGGTGTATTCCGCCAGTCCATTCGACCTCGACGAGAGAAAGAGGTTGCGGGATCGTTTTGGAGGAGATGTAGTCTATTTTTTCAACGATGCCGCCCGCGAGTTTTGCAAGTTACACGACATTGATTTGAAGTTCGCCGCCGACGTTGAAGAGACTGATTTGCCGCGGCGGCGGACCCTCGTAGTTGGGCTACCCGATCCCAAGTGAAGCCGACTTTCAGGAGCAATCATGCGATTCATGCTGGTAGTGCTCGCGATGTGCTGCGCAATCACAACGGTCGCTGACGACCAACAGTCCCCGTCCCTGATGCCGCTGCCGGCACACCTGCAAATGCAGCCCGGCCAAATCGTTATTGCTCCCTCGTTCTCGGTTTCCATCATAACGAGTGCTGATGCGCGTCTGCGGCGCGGCGTAGACCGCTTCCTGGATGATCTCCGCCGTCAGACTGGGATGCTGCCGCTCGATATGAAGCTGGTTGAGAGTGACGCAGCGATCCTGACTATTCGTGTCGAGAAAGCAAGTAAAGAGATTCCCGAGCTGGGTGAGGACGAATCCTACACACTGGAAATCACCGCATCCGGCGCAAAGCTAAACGCACCCGCCACCCGCGGCGCCCTCCACGGCCTGCAAACCTTCCTGCAACTAGTGGAGAACACCTCCAGCGGATTCGCCGTGCCCGCTGCCTCAATTCAAGACTCTCCCCGCTTTCCCTGGCGCGGCCTGATGATCGACTCCGCTCGCCACTTCATGCCGCTCGATGTCATCCGGCGCAACCTGGACGGCATGGCCGCCGTAAAGCTCAACGTGTTTCACTGGCACCTCTCCGACAACCAGGGCTTTCGCGTCGAAAGCAAAAAGTTTCCCAAGCTCCAGCAACTCGGCTCCGACGGCCTCTTCTACACCCAAAGCGAAATCAAAGACATCATCAGCTATGCCGCCGACCGCGGCATTCGCGTCATCCCTGAATTCGATATGCCCGGCCACAGCACCGCCTGGTTCGTGGGATATCCGCAGCTGGCCAGCGGCTCCGGCCCTTACCAGATCGAGCGCCGCTGGGGCGTCTTCAATCCCGCCATGGATCCCACCCGGGATGAAACCTATAAGTTCCTTGAAACCTTCATCGGCGAGATGACCAGGCTCTTTCCCGACCAGTATTTCCACGTGGGTGGCGACGAAGTGAACGGCAAAGAGTGGGATGCCAATCCTAAGATCCAGGCCTTCATGCAGGCGCACAACATCAAGAACAATGCCGAACTCCAGGCCTACTTCAATAAGCGCGTCGAAAAAATCGTCAGCAAAAACCACAAAACCATGTTGGGATGGGACGAAATCCTCCAGCCCGACATCCCCAAATCGATCGTCATCCAATCCTGGCGAGGACAGGCCTCACTCGCGCAGGCCGCCAAGCAAGGCATACCAGGCATCCTCTCCGCGGGATACTACCTTGACCTCATGTACCCGACCTCCCAGCACTACGCCGTCGACCCGCTAGGCGATGCCGCCGCCAGCCTCACCCCCGAGCAGCAAAAACTAGTTCTCGGTGGAGAAGCCTGCGAGTGGTCCGAATTCGCCTCGCCGGAAATTATCGACTCGCGCATATGGCCGCGCAACGCCGCCATAGCTGAGCGCCTCTGGTCGCCACAAAGCGTCACCGACCTGGCTTCGATGTATCAGCGCATGTCGCGCGTCAGCGAGCGGCTCAATTGGCTTGGCTTGACCCACAACTCAAACTACCAACCCATGCTGCGCCGCATCGCCGACACCGACGACCTCACGCCGCTGCAAGCTCTTGCTGACGTAGTCGAGCCCGTAAAAGCATACGCGCGAGAGGGACTCGTCACCACCGAACCCACCAGCCTCACGCCGCTCAATCGCCTGATCGACGCCGCCCGCCCCGAAAGCGAAGCCGCCCGCCGCTTCGGGCTGATGGTTGATGACTTTCTGGCCAGCAAAACAAATGACGCCGCCATCCGCCAGCAACTCATCCGCTGGCGTGACAACGACGCCCAATTCCAACCCATGATCCAGCGCTCGTTCCTGCTGGCCGAACTAGTCCCGCTCTCGCAACAACTCTCAGCCCTGGCGACAGCCGGCCTGGAGGCGCTCGACGCCAACCATCCTGACACCTGGAAAGCTCAACAGCAGGCCATCATCGAGCAGGCCAAAAAACCACAAGCCCAGCTGTTGCTAGTGATCGCGCCCTCAATCGAAAAACTAGTCAACCGAAACTGAAGATCTTCGCCGTCACTTGGGCTTAACGCTAAAGTGGCTGGCGACGCACTGCCAGCGGCCATCCAGATTCATCCAGGTATCCGTGAAGCGGCCGCGACGCTCCCACGGTTTACCTTTATCGATTCCCTTCTCGAAATACTCGCCGGTGACGATGGCGGTGTTGCCATAGGAGTGCACCACCATGTTCGACGACTGCAGCACTTCCGGCTGATAGCCCTTCTCCGTCGCCGACTTCACCAGCTCTTTCTTGTTATAGAGAGTGCCCTCCGCTACCGTCATTACGAAGTCATCGGCCAGGAGTAGCGAGATTGCCGCGCCATCATTCCCTAACTCGGCGCGATTCCACGCGTTCTCCATGGCAATAATCTTCGACGACTCTTGTGCCGCAGTCGCCATGGTAATCAGCAAGTAAAATAAAACGCCAAGCCCCCAACGATTCATAGGCCCCCCAATGCTTGCGAGTATAAGCGCCCTTTTCAGAGTGAGCGGAGTGTTCCGCACGGAACACAGTGTGATGGCGGAAGTGTATAGACAGATAAACCATAGGTGAGCCTAAGGTTAGAAGTGACTGAGTTCAATCCACGATAAGAATGTGATTATTCGAACGGAATGATGGGTCGTTCCAAATCGGGAATATTTCTTGATTAGGTCGCGTCGTTCTCGGGTTCCACACCCAGCGGAGTAGTAAGAAATCCGATCACTGCGCGATTAAACCCTTCCGGCGCTTCTTCATAGGGCAAATGACCGACACCGGGCAGTATCAGCAGACGGCACTTCTGGAACTGACGGCACAGGGTTTCTGCCGACGCCGGATCGACCGCGTTGTCCCGGCTTCCCCAAACAATCAATGTGGGAATGTGAGCAATGCTCGGAAGACATTGCCGCAACTCTTCGAGATCGCGGTCCCAGGTGCGGAGAATGGACAAGCCGGTATTGAACGCGCCAGGTTGGGCCAAAGGCGCGGAATAGCCTTCAAGAGTCCCCGGTCGAATCCGGCTGGCATCGCCGTAAAGCCGCCGCAACAATCGATCGTGAGTCACCTGCAAGAACGGTGCGACTCGGGAAAACAACCAAGTTATTGGCCAGGTAGTTAGAAACGTTGCCATCCTCCGTCCATACAGTGACCACGGATTCACCGGGGCCACTAGAATGAGGCGTTTAATGCGTTCCGGGGCTAGCGACGCGGCTCGCATCGCAACAGCCCCTCCGTGAGACGTTCCCAGCACATCGCAGGAAGGAATCCCGGCGGCGTCGAGAAAGCTGAGCAAGCGCTCGGCGCTGGCGCGCAAACAGAAATCAAGACCCTGTGGACGGTCGGAAAATCCCACGCCCAGCATGTCCACGGCATGAACGTCGGCGTGCTGAGCCAATTCCGGTATTGCATAGCGCCAGGAGAATGAGTATCCCAATAGACCGTGAAGCAAAATCAGCGGTGGCCCCGCGCCCTCACGCAAAAAGCGCATGCGCGCGCCATCGAGCGTGATCCAGTGATCTTCCAGAGAGTGAGCGGACGGCGATGAAAGACCTGGACCCAATGTTTCCTCAGTTTGCGCCGTGCAAGACAACTTTTTGCCCGTGGCTGCACTCTATTTAAGCAGTATCGCCTCTGTCGCTTTTTCGGGGAAGCTCTCTGGCTTCCCCGTTTTTTTTGAGTAGCGTGGCCGAATAGAGTGTATCCGGCAAAGTCGAGTGGCACGCGATACTGTGAATGTTAATGAGAACGTAACAATTTGAGCTTAAAGCAGTTACTAAAAACCACACAGGCCCTACTGAAATTCGTAGCTGGTTGTTTCCCTGCCCTTTATAATCGAGAAAATCGTTTAAACCGTGTGACTTAGAGTTTTCAACCGACCCTCATCATGGCAGCGAACGTGCAGAAGTCGCTTAGAAGTAGTCCGCCACTTGGCTTTGGGGCCGGTTCGGTGAAAAGCGACTTCCAAATCCGGTTTACCGCTGGCGCCCTGGTGCTGTTCACCGTGGCGGCCATTACCCTCGCCTGGATCAATTTCCAAAAAGAACCTGAATTTCAGATTCCCTATGACGGCGTCCGCTGGATGGAGCGCAACGGCACGCTAACTGCCGAGCAGGTGGAAAAAGACGGTCCGGCATATAAAGCCGGAATTCAACCTGGTGATCGTCTGTCAGCGGTGAACAGCCACGAAGTCAGCGACACAGCCGGGCTGGTCCGCCAGTTGTACCGAGCAGGTGCCTGGACCAAGGCTACGTACTCACTGGCGCGGGGTTCAATCCAGTTGGACACCTCGGTGATTCTGGTGCCCGCCGATAAGTCGCTTTTCAGCTGGCTGAGATTCATCGCGCTGATTTATTTGGGAATCGGTCTGTACGTCTTGTTGCGACGGTGGACCGCGCCGGGCTCGACCCACTTTTATATTTTCTGCCTGGTGTCGTTTGTTGCCTATTCGTTCAAATACACAGGCAAACTCAATCAGTTTGACTGGACTATCTATTGGGGCAACATCGCAGCCGGCTTGCTACAGCCCGCATTGTTCCTGCACTTTGTTCTGACATTTCCTGACAAACGGAACTTTATCCGCAAGCACCGCCTGGCGATTCCGCTGATCTACGCTCCGGCCGCGGTGCTGTTGATGATTCAGATTGCGGCAGTGCGGGTTTTACGGGCAAGCGGGCGGTTGGTGTGGGATCTGGACCGTCTGCAAATGGCCTACTCCGCCATCTTCTTCGCGGCGGCTGCGGGGGTGCTCTGGTATAGCTATCGCCGAGCCGGCACGCCGATCCTGCGGCAACAGCTGAAGTGGGTTACGCGCGGCACCATCCTTGCCATCACGCCTTACACGATGTTCTATGTGCTGCCTTACCTCGTGGGAACGCTGCCGAGTGTAGGGATGAAGGTTTCAGTTCTGTCGCTGGCACTGCTGCCCCTGACTTTCGGCTATGCCATCTTCCGCTATCGACTGATGGATGTGGATCTGATCTTCAAGCGGGGCATGGTGTATACGCTATCTGCGGCAGCGATCGTGGGCTTTTACTTTGCCATTGTCGCTGGTATTGCCGAACTGGTACACACCCAGGTGCCCAATTCAGGCACCACCGGATTGGTAATCGCCATGGTGGCGACCGCCCTTTTGTTCGATCCAGTCCGCAAGCGAATTCAGGAGCGCATCGACCAGTTCTTCTATCGCACTCGTTACGATTACCGCCGCACCCTGATCGAATTTGGCCGCGAGCTCAGCGCAGAAACCGATCTCGACAAGATGCTGGCATCGGTGGAGAGTCGGCTTTCCCGCACTCTGCTGGTTGATCGTATGGCAATTTTTCTTGCAAGCGCCGACGCCGAACAGAAATTCGTCCTGGCGAAGTCGTTTGGCATGAGCCAGACCAGCGTACTTGATCTCAGCTTCCTGAGCGCTCCTCGCCCGGAGATGGAGGCAGGACATCTGTTCTTCGACAACACCCACCAGGTGCCGCGCGAAGCGCCCAGCGCACAGGAAGCTATTGCCAAACTGGACCTGAATTATTACATCCCCTGCCGGGCGCAACAGAAAACGATCGCATTTCTGGGATTAGGCAAGACGGTAGAAGGCGACTTCCTTTCGAGCGAAGATGTTGAACTGCTGGAAACGCTCTCCGGCTACCTGGGCATCGCGGTACAGAACGCCCGTCTGTATGCATCACTCGAGCAAAAAGTAACCGAGTACGAGCGCCTTAAAGACTTCAATGAAAATATCGTCGAGTCGATCAACGTCGGTGTACTGGCGGTCGATTTGGCCGACCGTGTGGAGTCGTGGAACTCGCAGATGGAAGTTATGTACGCTCTGCCGCGCTGGCAGGCGCTGACCCGTCCGCTGGGCGAGATCTTCCCACCCGCATTCGTGGAAGAGTTTTACCGGGTTCGCCAAAGTCCAGGCATTCACAACCTTTACAAGTTCCGGCTGGGCACGCCAACCGGCGAGAGCCGCATTGTGAACGTCGCGATTGCGCCGCTGGTGACCCGCAAGTTTCACGTAATCGGCCGGCTCATCATCATGGACGACATTACCGAGCGGGTCGAGCTGGAGTCGCAGCTTTCCCAGGCCGACAAGCTGTCATCCATTGGCCTGCTCGCCGCCGGGGTCGCGCACGAGGTCAACACCCCGCTGGCAGTGATCTCTTCCTACGCGCAGATGCTTTCCAAGCAACTGCACGGCGACCCGCAGAAGAGCGGGCTGATGGAAAAGATTACCCGGCAGACCTTCCGCGCTTCGGAAATCGTCAACAACCTGTTGAATTTTTCGCGTACCAGCGGCACGGAATTCGGCGAAGTAGATGTCAACAAAGTGATCCACGATACGCTGGCGCTGCTGGAGCACCAATTCAAGACCACGCGTATTCAGGTGGACAACGAACTTTCAGATCACCTGCCAAGTATTCATGGCAATGCCGGTCGTCTACAGCAAGTGTTCTTAAATCTGTTTCTGAATGCCAAAGACGCCATGCCCGAGGGTGGCACACTGCAAATCGCGAGTTCGAATGGAGAAGCGGTCAGCGTCAAAGTGTCGGACACCGGCAGCGGCATCGCACAAGAGCATATCCAGCGCATCTACGATCCGTTCTTCACCACCAAGGCTGCACCGCGCGAAGGACAGGGAAAAGGCACTGGACTGGGACTTTCAGTCACTTACGGAATCATCCAGGAACATGCGGGGAAAATCCGCGTGGAAAGCCGTCCGGGGGAAGGCACGACCTTTTACCTCGACTTCCCGTTAGCGAGGAAACCGGTCAATGTCTGAGGCAGCGGTGATCTCGCGCCAAAATGTGAACGACGCCTTGCCCACCGGTTCAGGCTCGGTGCTGATCGTCGACGACGAAGCTGCCATTCGCGAATCTCTTCAGACTCTGCTGGAGTTGGATGGCTATGAGACCGACACGGCAGCCAGCGGCAAAGAAGGCCTGACTCGCGCCGGCGAGAAGCCCTACGACCTGGTATTGCTGGATGTGGCGTTGCCTGATGCGAACGGCATCGATCTGCTGGCGGAACTTCGCGAGCACGATCCCGGCCTGCCAGTCATTATTATCACCGCCTACGGGACGGTGGAGAACGCCGTCAGGGCGATGCAATCCGGCGCCTCGAATTTTGTTCAGAAGCCTTGGGACAATGAAAAATTGCTGGCAGACGTTCGCTCCGCCGTGGCTCGGCGCCGGGCGGAAGAAGAGAACGTCCAACTCAAGCGGGCCCTCAAGCAGCGTTATAACTTCGAAAACATAATCGGCAAGAGCGAGCCGATGCTTAAGATTTTCGACTTGGTGGCTCAGGTCGCGGCCAGCCGCTCAACCGTGCTGCTGCAAGGCGAGAGTGGCACCGGCAAAGAACTGATTGCCAAGGCGATCCACCTGAATTCACCACGCCGTGACCGTCCTTTCGTCCCGGTGAATACCGGTTCGATGCCGCCGGATCTTCTGGAATCAACGCTCTTCGGCCATCTCAAAGGCGCTTTCACCAGCGCTATTGCGTCGAAAAAGGGTCTATTCGAGATTGCCGACCGCGGCACACTTTTCCTCGACGAGATTGGCACGATGGGCATGGACACGCAGAGCAAAATCCTGCGGGTACTGCAGGATCGCAAGTTCATGCATCTGGGTGGAGTTCACGAAATCCAGGTGGACGTGCGGATTATCGCCGCTACCAACGTCGACCTGAAAATCCTGGTTAAAGAAGGCAAGTTCCGCGAAGACCTGTATTACAGGCTCAACGTGATCATGATCGAATTGCCTCCGCTGCGGCAGCGCAAGGAAGATATCCCGTTGCTGGTCGAGCACTTCCTGCAAAAATATGCGGAAGAAAACGGGCGGTCCCAGCCTCGCCTGACCTCGGAAGCTATGCGTTCGCTGCTCACCTACTCCTGGCCTGGCAATGTTCGCGAACTGGAAAACGTCGTAGAACGCGCGGTCGTACTATCCTCCGGAAGCGATATCGGGCTGGACCTAATCGTCGACCACATCGCCGGACGGGGAAACTCCTTCCCAATTCTGGAGCACCGCGCCGATGCATCGCTCTTCGACATTATGGAAGAATGCGAGCGGCAGATTATTGCCGACATGCTGGAGAAATGTAATTGGAACCAGACCGAAGCTGCTGACCGTTTCCGCGTACCTCTCTCCACCCTAAACCAGAAAATCAAAAGACTGAATATCGAGATCAAAAAAAAGAGCAGGGAATAAGCCGTTCGTCTAAATCTCATCCGTTCCTATAATTGCCCCTCTGCTATAGTTCCACCTAGGCTTGACGGAGGATTCCGAACTTGGCAGCTGGAGATATTCTCAGCCGGATAGAAGCGATTTCCCCCTCGGAGTTTATTAAGGGCAAGCTGCTGTCTGTCCAGGAATACACACTGCTTTCCGTCCGCTCGATCGGCACCTTGTTCCAGCGGCCGATTTATCTAAATGACATGTTTCAGCAGGCAGACCTGATTGGTTTTGGGTCATTGCCTATTGTTCTTGCCGCCTGCTTCTTTACGGGCGCAGCCCTTGCGCTCAATAGCGCCACCACCTTAAGCCGCTTCGGCGCACAGGCGGTGATTGGACAATTAGTTTCGATCGGCATTGTGCGCGAGTTGGGCCCGGTGCTCGCCGGCCTGGTCGTTGCCGGGCGCAACGCTTCCGGCATGGCCAGCGAACTAGGTTCGATGATCGTGACCGAACAGATCGATGCCATGCGCGCCCTGGGCACCGATCCAATGAAGAAGCTGGTAACGCCCCGCGTGGTTGCCACTACCTTCATGATGTTTTTTCTGACTATCCTTGGGGACTTATTAGGGTTGATAGGCGGGAGCGTCGTCGCCAGCGTGATCCTGGGTCTGGATGCCCATGAATATTGGAGTAACGCTTACCAGACCCTGGTCTTCTCGGACGTCTTCATGGGACTGGCCAAGCCAATCGTTTTCGGCTTCATTATCGCGACTGTTGGATGCTATTACGGCCTTTCGACCAAAGGCGGCACGCAAGGGGTAGGCCGCGCAACTACCGAAGCGGTAGTGGCAGCAATGATCCTTATTATCGCGATCGATGTTTTCGTAACTCGCTTCCTGATGATCGTTCTGGGTTCATAGAGCAATGGCGACGCCCACTCTGCCTCTCGAACGTACAAAGCTTACGCCGGAGAAACCTGCCGGGGACGTCATCGTTTTCGAAAACGTGGCGCTGTCGTTCGAAGAAAACCGGGTGCTGGATGGCATTTCCTTTCGGCTGCCACGTGGCGAAACTAAGGCAATCTTTGGCGTAGCCGGGGCAGGAAAGAGCACGATCCTGAAGCTGGCGCTTGGACTGATGAAGCCTGACAGCGGGCGCATTACAGTTCTCGGCGAAGAAGTTACTCAGATGCGCGAGGAAGAACTGTTTGAACTGCGACGGAAAATCGGCATGGTGTTCCAGGAAAGTGCGCTATTTGATTCGTTGACGGTGCGAGAGAACGTGGCATTTCGCCTGATGGAAGAAGGGAACATTACAGAAGAAGAGATTGACCGTAGGGTGCGCGAAGCGCTCAGCTTCGTTGAACTGGAACGAACGATCGACATGTTTCCCGGTTCGCTCTCCGGCGGTATGCGTCGCCGCGTGGCCATCGCCCGAGCTATCATCACCCAGCCCGAAGTGATTCTCTATGACTCCCCCACCGGCGGCCTTGATCCGGTGACCTCAACCACTATCGTTGAGCTGATCATCAAACAGCGCGACGTTTATAAAACCAGTGCGCTCTTGGTTTCACACCGCTTGCAAGACGCCTTTACCATGGCGACCAATAGCTATGATCGCACGGCCAATAAAATGGCGCCCCTGCCGCCAAACTCACGCCTGGAAATCCCTGTGACTTTTCTGGTGTTGCGCGACGGAAAAGTGATCTTCGACGGAGACGCCGTCGAGCTTTCAAAGTCGCGAGATGAATACATCCGGGAATATATTTCGTAGGAAGGTAACCGCGGATCTCGCCTTGAGGGTTGTGTTCCGACCTAACGGTTGTCATCCCGACCGAAGGGAGGAATCTGCTCGTAGCAGTGACATGATTTGCCGCCGAGAACAAGCAGATTCCTCCCTCTGGTCGGAATGACATGGAAAGAATGAATCCGCGGCGAGCCTACTTGGCGGCCTGGCGGCGGCTTTCATGCATCTTGATCATATATTGCAGCCGTTTTTGCCCGGCCTCAGACTTGGTGGCCAGTTTCTCGGCCAGGGCGAAGGAATGCGGCGACTGCATCTTCTCGCGATATTCGTTCAAGAATGGATAAACCTTGGCCAGGATGAACCACATTTCTCCGCTGGAGTCGTAAAACAATTCTTCGTTCAACGCGCCATGCAACACCAGTGAGGCCGCCATCTCCCAGTAGCCGGCCACCTGGCGAAACCACGCGAACTCCTGCGCCGGTCCACTCGCCACTTTCATGATGTCTTCAGCGCTGCCTGGCAGAAAGGTTCCGCCCCACCATGCCCGTGCCTTGCGCAATTCTGGCTCACGGCGAAAATCGTAGAGTTTCAAAATCAGTTCAGCGTCAGCAGCAGTGGCTTGCGTCATTCTTCAATCTCTCCTGGGAAGCTTTATTCGTCTTCTGCTCTTGGTGCGCCTGCGGTTGCGAGTTCGGGCGCCGGCCGCTCGTATTCGCATTCTTTATTCGGGCAGGCAATCACCGGACCTGATTTCAGAAATTTTTCAACTAGAAAGGCGTTGCCGCAAGTCGGACACTTTTCCGGAATCGGCTTGTGGGCCGCCGTGAATTTGCAATTCGGATAATTCGAGCATCCGTAAAATGTATTTCCCTTACGAGCGCGTTTCTCAACCAATTCGCCATCCGCGCATAGCGGGCACTTAACTCCAATGAAATTCTGCTTCACGTACTTGCAATCAGGATATCCGCTGCACGTGGTGAACTCGCCGAAACGGCCGTGACGAATCATCATGTTGCGGCTGCACTTGGGGCATTTTTCATCCAGCGGAATATCCGGGACTTTCTTTCCCTGGTCCAGCCGCCGAGTAGTCTTGCAATCCGGATAACCGGTGCAGGCCATGAACTGGCCGAAGCGCCCGCGCTTCGAGCACCATGACCCGGCCACAGTTTTCGCAATATTCTTCCTGCGTCGTTTCCTGAACGTCGGCCGAATCGAGATCCGGCAGGTTGATGGGATTTTCTTTGGTGAAGTTGCAGCTTTCTTTATCTTCTTTATCGTAAGAACTGCACGCATAGAACGACCCGTGCTTGCCCCACTTGATCACCAGCGGTGAACCGCAACGCTCGCACTTCTCGTCGGTCGGCTTCTCCATCCGCTTGATGTTCTCCATGTGCTTACCGGCATAGCGGAGGTCTTTTTCGAACTTCTTGTAGAAGCTGCCGAGCGCGTCGGTCCAGGTTTCCTTGCCTTCTTCTATTTCGTCGAGGTCTTGCTCCAGTCGCGCCGTGTAGGCGATGTCGAAAATGTCGGCGAAGTTCTCCACCAGACAGATCGGTCACAACCAAACCGATTTCCGTAGGAGTGAATTTACCGCCAATTTTTTGTACGTACTGCCGCTCCTGAATCGTGCTCAAGATTGGCGGAATACGTCGAAGGCCGGCCGATGCCGCGCTCTTCCAGCTCTTTCACCAGCGATGCTTCGTTGTAACGCGGCGGCGGCTCGGTGAAGTGCTGCTCCGGCTTCAATTCTTTCAGTGTCAGTTTCTGGCCCGGTTCAAGTGGCGGCAGCTTGTGTTTGAGTTCGTCGTCTTCCTCGTCCTTGCCTTCTTTCGATTCCTCGTAGACCTTCAGGAAGCCGTCGAACTTCAGCACCGATCCGGTGACGCGGAACCAGAAAGTATCGGATCGCTGACTTGGCGTCGATGTCGACCGTGGTCTGGTCGAATACCGCCGGCATAATCTGCGAAGCTATGAAGCGCTGCCAAATCAGCTTGTAGACCTTGAATTCATCTTCTTTTAGATATTGCTTGATTGAGTCCGGACTGCGCATCGCCGAAGTCGGTCGAATCGCTTCGTGCGCCGCCTGCGCTTCTTTCTTCTCTTTGAAAGCGTTCGGCTGCGCGGGCAGATATTCCTCACCATACTGCGACTTGATGTACTCGCGAACCTCGGCCAGCGCGTCATTCGAAACGCGGGTCGAATCGGTACGCATATAAGTAATGAGGCCGACTGAGCCCTCTTCACCCAGTTCGACGCCTTCATACAATCGCTGCGCGATCATCATGGTGCGCTTCACGCTGAACCGCAGTTTGCGCGAGGAGTCCTGCTGCAGTTTGCTGGTGGTGAATGGCGGCGTCGCATTGCGCCGACGTTCCTTGCGCTCCACGGTGCGGACGAGCCAATCCGCCTTCTCCAAGGCGGCGCGAATTTTTTCCGCATCTTCGCCGTTGGTGACTTCAACTTTCTCTTCGCCTTTGCCCAGAAAACGCGCATCGAACGCCGGTGGCTTGGCGCCCGAAAGATGAGCGTCGATCGTCCAGTATTCAACTTTCTGGAAGGCCTTAATTTCGCGTTCGCGCTCGACGATCAGTCGAAGCGCGACTGTCTGGACCCGTCCCGGCGGACAAGTCCCCGGCGAACTTTGTCCCACAAGAGAGGAGAAACCTGATAACCCACCAAGCGGTCGAGTACCCGCCGCGCCTGCTGCGCGTCAACCAGATTCTTGTCGATATCGCGCGGATGCTCGAACGCTTCCTGCACCGCACGCTTGGTAATTTCGTTGAAGGTGACGCGGCGAATGCGCGGTTCGCCGGCGGCGTCGCCCTTCTTTTTCTTCTTTGGTTTTTTCCCGTCGCCCAGCTCTGAGGCCAGATGCCACGCGATAGCTTCGCCTTCGCGGTCCGGATCAGGCGCCAGATAGATGTGATCGGCCGAGAGCGCCAGCTTCTTCAGCTTGGCCAGAACCTTCTCTTTGCCCGGAATAACTATGTATTCAGTTTCGAATTCGTTCTCGACATCAACCCCGAGCGTGCTCTTGGGCAGATCTTTGACGTGGCCAAGCGAGGCCTCGACTGTGTATCCCTTACCCAGATATTTCTGGATAGTTTTCGCCTTGGCAGGCGATTCGACGATGACTAAACCGTTGGCCAATGTTCCCTCAATCGAATGTGGCTTTGTCCGAAGCTAGCATGAATTGCCAGAAAGCAACAAGTAACGGGCAGCTTCCGAACCCCGCTGCTCGCTCCAGGCTTCTGCTTTCTACTGGTGCGTGCCGCCCCGGCAGATAATGCAACCTGCAGAGACGTAGCTTCGCTACGTCTTGTCGGCGTCGGCAGAAACCTGGCGCCTAGGCGCCGCCAACCGAGACGTAGCAAAGCTACGTCTCTACTCAACTGCTAATGCTGCCTCCTAGAAGCTCTTCACAAAATTCTTCCCCGGAAACTGCTTCATTTTCCCCATCAGCTCCAGCTCAAACAGTGCCGCGAAAATTTCGGACGACGATACGTCGCGCTCCAGGCGCTCTACGATCTCATCTATATGGGTAGCTTCGTCGGTCTTCAGTAATGCAAAAATCTTCTTTTCGTGAGGAGGCAAATCCACTTCTCCGAATAGAGATGCGGTTCCGCCCCCTGGCGATTCATTCGCCCCGGCTGGCTCCAGGGCAAGCCGGACTTCTGCGGGCAGCTCCTCCCACACGTCCTCCCAGGTCGCAACCAACTTGGCGCCCTGCTTAATCAGGGTGTTAGGGCCCCAGGAACCCTTGTTCGTGACATTTCCTGGCACCGCAAATACTTCGCGATTCTGTTCCAGCGCGCAACGCGAGGTAATCCGCGTGCCGCTATATTCCGCGGCTTCAACCACCAGTACGCCGATCGAAATGCCGCTGATGATGCGATTGCGGATGGGAAAATTCTGCGGGGCGGCGAAGGTGCTTAGCGGAAATTCAGAGATTAATGCCCCGCCGGTGCTCAGAATCTGGTCGGCAAGGCGGGTATTTTCCTTGGGGTAAATCACATCTACGCCCGTGCCCAATACGGCTACGGTCTTGCCTTTGCCTGCGATCGCGCCGCGATGTCCCGGCAGTGTCTATCGCCCCGCGCCAATCCACTAAAAATCACCAAGCCGCGCGCCGCCAGGTCGCAGGCCAGCCGTTCCGCCATGCCGGTGCCATAAGGGGTGGGTGCCGGGTGCCAACCAACGCCATTCCGGGCAGGGCCAGTACCGCAACATTCCCTCGTACATACAAAACCAGCGGGGGATCATAAATTTGTTTGAGCTGCGCGGGATAAGCAGCATCGTCCATTGGGACAATGCCGATCCCTGACTCTTTAGCACGAGCGAACTCCTCCTTCGCCAACTCAAGAGAGTGTCCCGTGCCCAGCGACTGTGCCGACACAGCCATCAATCCCGCCGCTTCCAGTTCGGTAAGGGACGCCTTGAATATTCCTTGAACGCCGCCGAACAGCTCCACCAAGCGACGTGATCGGGTGGGCCCAAGGCCGGGAGTTAAAGTCAGGGCCAACCACTGCAACGCCTGCTCATCGCTCCTTACATATGGGACGGGAGCAGCCTCCGTCGCGCGTGCTTCACCGGTGTTCATGGCGGCATCTATACAGACCAAAAAAGGTCTGTCAAGGTCAGATGACACACTGCTTTGTTAGAATCGAACTTGTGGGCATCAGCCGTTTACGCATTTCCGCTATCTCTTATTTGAATACGGCTCCACTCATATGGGACTTTGAACATGGCGAGGCTGGGCAGGTGTTTCGACATCTCGTACACCGTCCCTTCGCAGTGTGCCACCCAACTGAAGGCCGGAACCGCCGATATCGGCATCATCCCCTCAGCCGCGTATGTCACCGTTCCCGATCTGGTCATACTGCCCGGTGTGGCCATCGCTTCGAAGCGTGCAGTCCGTTCCATCCTGCTGGTAAGTAAGGTTCCGTCCGATGAAATACGCACAGTTGCATTGGACACTTCTTCTCTTACCTCCGTCGCGCTGACCAAAGTGCTGTTCGAAAAACTCTGGGGAGGAAGTCGCGAGTTTATTGCAAAAGCTCCCGACCTTGAGCAAATGTTAAGCGAGTGTGACGCCGCCCTGCTAATTGGCGATCCCGCGCTCAAAGTTGATCGCACTCAGTATGTGACTTACGACCTGGCGGACGAGTGGATTCGCCTTACCGGCAAGCCCTTCGTGTTTGCTTTTTGGGCAGTACGGCAGGAGGCGCTTGGCTATCTTGATTCTTCAATCAATCTCACAAAGGTCTTTCAGGAATCAAGGGACCATGGCCTCGATCCGCAAAATCTGGACACGATTGCGGCCGAGTGGGCCGCTCGCCTGGGACTTACCGAGGACGCCGTCAAAAGTTACCTGACGCAAAATATTTACTACGACCTCGATCAGGAATGCCTCGATGGGTTGCATCTGTTTTATCGCTACGCCGCCGAATGTAAAGCCCTAATGACAATTCCTACCCTGCATTTTCTGGACGCAGAGAAGCCTGCTGTCATCTAAGATGTGACGTACCAAACCGTGAATGTCACGTATCAAATCATGCGCTGGAACGGATATTGACGGCAGATGATGATCCCCCTGGGTGTCCTATTACTGGTTAAAATTGCCCGCTGGATTCGTCACCTGCGCGGCCTTGGCCTACTGGTGGTCGGACTGGCGGACAATTCCATAATCCCGTTGCCCGGCAGCATGGACGTGCTCACAATCTGGCTGGCCGCCGGCCAGCCGCAATGGTGGTATTACTACGCCGCAATGGCGACTCTGGGATCGGTTATCGGCGGCTACGTCACCTATAACCTCGCGCGAAAAGGCGGCAAACAAGCCTTCGAAAAGAAAGTTCAAAAGCGCACTGCAACCAAAGTCTACAAACGCTTCGAGCGCTGGGGGTTCGGTGCGGTTGCTGTGCCGGCACTCATGCCCCCGCCATTTCCAATTGTTCCTTTTCTATTGGCGGCCGGCGCCATGCAGTACTCGCATAAGAAATTTCTGGGGGCGCTGGCGTTGGGTCGAGGGGTTCGCTTTACCATCGTGGCTGGACTTGGAGCGCTCTATGGAAACCAAATTGTCTCCTTTTTCTCCAAGTACTACGCACCGGCGTTAGTAGTTCTTGCGGCGATCGCGTTGGCTACGGGCGGATACGGCCTGTATAAGTACTTGCAAAGTCGAGAGCCGAAAAAGAAGTCACCCTCAACTCGCCGAGCCGCCAATAAAACGGCGTAACTCTGCGACTAGGGTTCATTAGACGATCACAAGACCTCTGTGAGTTCTGTATCCCCTGTGGTTAAAGACTTCCTTTCCAGCTAAAATAATCACAGCCCATGTCTCTCAACAAACAACAGGCGCTCGACCTCTTTAACTCCGACGATCTCATCGGCATCGGTATGGAAGCGGACGCAGTGCGCCGCAAGTTACATCCCGAGGGCGTGGTCACTTACATCATCGACCGCAACATTAATTACACGAATTTCTGCACCGAGTACTGCACCTTCTGCGCCTTCTATCGTCCCCTCAAAGGGCCCGCCGCCAAAGAGGGATACATCCTCGATTTCGAGACTATTTACGACAAAATTCAAGAGACGGTCGAGTATGGCGGCACTGGCGTACTGATGCAGGGAGGCCTGCATCCTGATCTAAAGATCGAGTGGCACGAGCAGATGTTGAGCGGCATAAAGCAGCGCTTTCCGCAGATCCACCTGCATTGCTACTCCGCGTCAGAAGTGATCGCCATCGCGGAATACAGCAACTTAACCATTCGCGATACCATCGCGCGTCTGCGCGACGCGGGCCTCGATTCCATCCCCGGGGGCGGTGCGGAAGTTCTCGATGACGAGGTGCGCTACAAGATTGCCCGCCTCAAGTGCCTGACGGATGACTGGCTCAATGTGCATCGCGAGGCCCACAAGCTGGGCATGCGTACGACCGCCACCATGATGTTTGGGGTGGGAGAAAATTACGAGAACCGCGTGAACCACTTTCAGCGCCTGTACGAACTGCAGGAAGAAACCGGCGGCTTCACCGCGTTCATCCCCTGGAGCTTTCAGCCCCAGAACACGGCTCTAGGTGGCCGCAAATGGGACGAAGCCACCGCCGTGGAATATCTGAAAGTTCTGGCCATCTCGCGTCTCTACCTTTCGAACTTTCTCAATGTGCAGTCGAGCTGGGTTACTCAGGGCCTGAAGGTTTGCCAGATGGGACTGCGCTTCGGGGGGAACGATGTCGGCTCGGTAATGCTGGAAGAAAATGTGGTTCGTGCCGCTGGTGTTACCAACTGCACCACAGAAGAAGAATTACGCCGCATCATTCGCGATGCCGGCTTCAGGCCGGCTCAACGGGACACTCTTTACCGCCAATATTTCCTCAACTAAATTACAGAACTAGTGCAGCTCGGCGCTCGCTCCATTTGAGGCGGTACAGACGTAAATGTCGGGCTTGATCCCGGTAGCCTCCCGGTAGCGGGTGGCGATTTCTTTGGAAAAAGATTGTGCCTCGGCATCATCGATCAGGTTCACCGTGCAGCCCCCGAATCCGCCGCCGGTCATGCGGCCGCCGCGAAAGCCGGGCAGGCCGTTCGCGATCTCGACCATGATGTCCACTTCGCGACAGCTGATCTCATAGAGATCGCGCATGCTGGCGTGTGACTCCGCCATCAGCCGCCCGAAGCCGCTCAGATCGTTATGTTTCAGGTAGTCCGCACTATCGAGGACGCGCTGGTTCTCCCGCACGACGTGCAGGCAACGCTTATAGATGATCTCGGGCATATCTGCCGCATGTTTTTCCAAGTCGACCACGGAAACATCGCGCAGTGCGCGAATGCCGGGATACCACTTTGACAGAATCTTCACCCCTTCGTCGCACTCTTCACGGCGCCGGTTGTAAGCGCCGCTGGCATGCTCATGCTTGACCATAGTGTTGCAGATAACCAGACGAACCGAATCGGGCAGCGGAATGTATTGGAAGTCGAGCGACCGGCAGTCGAGCATCAGCGCGTGCCCGGTTTTTCCCAGGCATGAAATGAATTGGTCCATGATGCCGACCCGCGCCCCTACAAAAATATTTTCCGCCCGCTGACAGATGCGGGCCACGTCGGGCATGGGGAACAGGGTGCCGTTCAGGCTCATCAACGAAAGAGCGCTAGCCACTTCGACCGCCGCTGACGAACTCAGACCGGCGCCAATGGGGACCTCTCCATGCACCAGCAGATTCGCACCCTGCAACGGATAGCCTGCATTTTTTAGAGTAACCGCAACGCCCAGAATGTAGTCGCACCAGCGGCCGGAGCCGTGCTGAGGGAGATTTTCGAGATCGAATTCGAAATGCTCGGGAAAGTCTTCGGAACGGATCACCAGCTTGTGGTCGGGCCGGGGCGCGATGGCTACCCAGGTGGAAAAGCCAATGGCGCACGGCATCACAAAACCGTCGTTGTAGTCGGTGTGCTCACCGATGAGATTCACCCGGCCCGGCGCCCGAAATACTCGGGGGCGAGCGCCAACCGTCTCCTCGAAACGCGAAGCTAGCTCGGCGGACGCCACCCGTGAACTCGTCATAAATTCAAGACTAGCTAAATACGGCACGATGAAAGGGCATTAACGTGCGCAGAATGGTATCGCACGGCGAGTGGATTCGCATCCACCAATAAGGTGAGGTTGGGAGAAAATCGCTAACTTTACCTAATTGTCGCCCCGCCTCGGACAGTGTTCCCACACTGCAGCAATCATAAATGAATCCGCTATCCTGATGTAAGCGCTTACATTAATATGGCAGTGACTGCCCGGCTATGGCTGCTGTTGGGAACTAAGCCTTCTATACTCGTCCCTGCGAAAGCCCAGGAGTTTTTCGATTGAAGCTCACCGAACGGTCCCACCGTCGTTTCAATCCGCTGACCAATGAATGGATATTGGTTTCTCCCCATAGGGCACTCCGGCCCTGGCAAGGTGAAGTTTCGAAACTAGCCGAGGGGAATAGCCCCCAATACGATCCAACCTGTTATCTGTGCCCCGGAAACGAACGAGCTGGAGGAGTGCACAACCCCAAATATCACGGAACGTTCGTCTTCGACAATGACTTCGCCGCCTTGCTTCCCGATGTTCCAGATGAACGCATCGATATCGGGAATGAAGGCTTGCTTATGGCCGAGGGTGAATCCGGCATCTGCCGGGTCATTTGTTTTTCGCCACGACACGATCTGACGCTCTCCACCATGGAGCTGAAAGACATCCAAGAGGTGGTTCGCACGTGGAGATCCCAGTTCCAGGAATTGGGTGCGATGCCCGCTATCAATCACGTACAGGTTTTCGAAAATCGCGGATCCATGATGGGTGCCAGCAATCCTCATCCCCATTGCCAGATATGGGCGACCAAGTCGATTCCCGAAGCTCCGGCAAAAGAGCTAATAGCACAGCGTGGTTATTTTGAAAAACAGGGGCAGTGCCTGCTATGCCGTTACAACGAATTAGAGGCGCAGCAAGGCACTCGCATAGTTTGCCAAAACCAGAGCTTCCTCGCCATGGTGCCCTTCTGGGCGGTCTGGCCCTTTGAAGTGATGATCAGCAGCCGTCGCCACTTAGGCAGCCTGCCTGAATTCACCGGCGATGAGGTTATCGCTCTTAGCTCGATCCTAAAACAGGTAACGGGCACCTACGACAAAGTTTTTGACGTTCCATTTCCATACTCCATGGGCTTCCATCAATCGCCCACTGACAATCAACATCACCCGGAGTGGCATTTCCACGCGCACTTCTATCCCCCATTATTGCGCTCTGCCACCATCCGAAAATTTATGGTTGGGTTCGAAATGCTAGGGACACCGCAACGCGACATCACACCCGAAACCGCGGCGGAACGCCTTAAGACATTAGCAATGCGACTTTAGTTGGATTGCAAAAACGGTTTGACAAGAGCTGTCACAAGCTGTAATCGTTTGCACGCACCAACCGCCACCCGAGGAGCCTGGGGACTTATGTTGCACACAATCGACTGGACCATCATGGTGGTTTACTTCGTATTCGTGGTGGGAATCGGAGTAGCCGTCAAGCGATATGTAAAGACCAGTACCGATTTCTTTCTCGCCGGGCGCTCCATCCCCGCATGGGTTGCCGGTCTGGCGTTCCTCTCGGCCAACCTGGGTGCTCAGGAAGTTATCGGCATGGGCGCCTCAGGCGCCAAATACGGCATTTCCACCAGCCATTTTTATTGGATCGGCGCCATCCCCGCAATGGTGTTCGTGGGCGTCTTTATGATGCCCTTCTATTACGGTTCTCGTGCCCGCTCCGTGCCGGAGTACCTTCGCCTGCGCTTTGACGAAAAGACCCGCGGTCTAAACGCCATTTCGTTTGCTGTAATGACGGTCTTTTCCTCGGGTATCTCGATGTACGCGATGGCCAAGCTCATCCAGATCCTGCATATCTTCGACCAGCCGTTCCGCATGATGGGCTTGCCGCAGCATTGGATCTTCCATTTCTCGCTGGTGATCTCCGCCCTGGTTGTGTTGGCTTACATTCTGCTCGGCGGCCTGACCAGCGCGATCTACAACGAAGTGCTGCAATTCTTTCTCATCGTGGCGGGGTTTCTGCCGTTGGTCTATCTCGGACTTAAAGACATCGGCGGATGGAACGGCCTCAAAGCCAATCTCGATTCCTCTTACATGCATTCCTGGGCCGGCATGACCAACGCCCATACCAATCGCTTAGGCGTAGAGTGGTTTGGCTTAGCAATGGGCCTGGGATTCGTCCTATCGTTTGGATACTGGTGTACCGACTTTCTCGTAATCCAGCGAGCCATGGCAGCCGACTCCATGAGTTCAGCGCGCCGCACTCCGTTAATAGCCTCTTTCCCCAAAATGTTGTTTCCAATCCTGGTAATCCTTCCCGGACTTATCGCCATTGGCCTTCCCGCGCGGAAGATGTTAATGACCAATCCTGCCGCCGTTGTCTCGGGCGGCAAGGGGCTGATTCCACCCAAGATCAACTCAGAAACCGGAATGCCGCTCCTCGACAAGAACGGCGTGCCCGAACTCGACTACGACCTGGCAACGCCTAACATGCTGCTGCATTACTTTCCCACCGGCCTGCTCGGCCTGGGACTTACCGCGCTGCTGGCCAGCTTCATGTCAGGCATGGCAGGCAACGTTACCGCCTTCAATACCGTCTGGACCTACGACATTTATCAGTCCTACATCAACAAGGGCGCCTCCGACGAGCACTATCTCTGGATGGGCCGAATGGCCACCATCTTCGGCATCCTGCTCTCGCTCGCCGCCGCCTACATGGCGACTCGCTTCAACAACATCATGGACATGCTGCAACTGGTATTCGCGTTCGTGAACGCGCCCCTGTTTGCGACCTTCCTGCTGGGAATGTTCTGGAAGCGCACCACCGGTCACGCAGCGTTCACTGGATTATTGGGCGGCACCATCGCCGCCGCCCTGCATCATGGTCTGACTCTGCCCGAAGGCGCTCTTCCCGGCGTCAAAGGCGGATGGCTTGTCGCAAAACACGTTTATCCCAGCGAGATGGCGCAGAATTTCTGGACTGCAATTTTCGCGTGGACTACCTGCTTTGTCCTGACCGTCCTCATCAGCCTGGTGACCCGCCCGCATAAAGAAGAAGAGCTGAAGGGTTTGGTCTATTCGCTGACCGACCGGCCCAAGGAAGAAAATGATCCCTGGTACAAGCGGCCAGTTACCCTGGCGGTCATCGTTCTGGCAATGACGGCTCTGCTCAATATTATTTTCAGATAGAGGAATTATGGGACTGGATATTCGCCTGCCAATCGGATTGCTGTTCTCCATCTTCGGAGTGCTGCTGGTGGCCTACGGCGCCTTCGGCAGCAAAGACATTTACGCGCGTTCGCTCGATGTGAACATCAATCTCTGGTGGGGAATCATCATGCTGGTGTTCGGCCTCTTGATGTTCTTGCTGGGGAAACGCGGAACGAAGATCAGCAAGACCTGACCCCCGGGAAAAATTCCCACCGTTGGCGCAATAACCGCCACGCTGTAAACTACCCGCGTGAGATTCTCCTTCCGCCGCGCCACGCTGGGCCTGATTCTCTGCGTCGCACTTTCAACAAAAAGCCAGGCTTCGGCCTACAATGCCCGGCCCAAGCTGGTGGTTGTAATCGTGATCGACCAGTTTCGCGGCGATTACCTCGAGCGCTACCGCGACCAGTTCGGCGAAGGGGGATTCAAACTCTTCCTCGACCACGGTGCTTATTTCACCGATTGCAACTACGACTACGCCAATACCAGCACAGGTCCTGGTCACGCCACTCTGTTCACCGGAGCATACACCAGCGGCCACGGCATCATGGCCAACGAGTGGTGGGACACGCAAAAAAAGAAAATTGTGACCTCGGTCGAGGACGACGCCACCACTCTCCTGGGCGTCGGGGGAAACGTGCATGGATCCTCGCCGCATAATTTGCTGGCCGATACACTTGGAGATGAGCTAAAGCTCGCCACGCAAGGCAAGTCGCGAGTCTTTGGAGTTTCGCTAAAAGACCGCGCCGCGGTGCTGCCCGCTGGCTTTTCCGGGAACGGTGCTTATTGGATTGACGGCAAGAGTGGCCTCTGGGTCACATCAACCTATTACCGCAGCGAGTTGCCACCCTGGGCGCAGGAATTTAACGATCATAAGCGTGCCGAAAAATATCTAGACCGCGAATGGAAAGACAAAGACGACAATCTGCTGCGCACCACCAAACCGCCAGCCGGCAAGTCTTTCAATTTTTACAACCTGGTCGGCGGTACGCCATTCGCCAATGACTACGAATTCGAATTTGCGCGTGAGTTAGTAACCTACGAAAAATTGGGCAATGGTCCAGCAACCGATCTTTTGGTCGTAAGCCTCTCCGCCAATGACATCCTGGGCCATGGCGTCGGACCCGATTCTCCTGAAATGCATGCCATGGCATTGGCGCTTGATCGCCAGTTGGCCGATTTCTTCAACTTCCTGGGACATCAAATCGGCTTAGCTAACATCTGGGTGGCGCTCTCCGCCGATCATGGCGTTGCGCCGGCGCCCCCCGCCGCGATCAAGTTGCACATCCCGGCTGCCAATCTCGACACTGACAAATTGCGGGCCGAGATGAACAAATCACTCTCCGCCAGGCTTTCACCTGGCCATGCAACGAACTATGTAAAAGCGTTTGATTACCCTCTGGTCTGGATCGACAATGATGCCTTCGCCGCCATCAAGATGAAAGAGGAAGATGCCGAGCATAACGTCGGCGAGGCTATGAAAGCCATTGGCCTGCGTGGTTATTACACCCGCGCCCAACTGGCGCGCGGCGACGTTCCCAATACTGAGCTGGGACAAAAATATCTGCACAGCTATTCGTCCTACGGCGGCTGGTATGTGATGGGAGTACCTGTGCCTTTCGCCGTTGGAGAGGAAAGCGGCACCAGCCACGCCACTCCTTACACCTACGACACTCACGTGCCACTAGCTTTTTACGGAATTCCATTTGAGCCCGGCGTCTATCGCACTCACGCCGAACCGGTCGATCTCGCCGCTACGTTCGCTTCTCTACTGGGCATCAATGCTCCTAGCCACGCTATCGGAAGAGTGCTTACTGAAGCCCTCGCTCCGCGGCGTGGCGAAGCCGTAGAGCACCCCTCGCCGCGCGTGCCAGCAACTTCCTCGGGAGAAATCGAGCCGGCATCTCTGACTGCCCGGCAACAGGAAGGCCCCCGATAATGCCTCCTTCCCGCGGGCCGGTAGCTCCCAACCTGGGGGTGAGCTTTGCCGGAATCCAATTAAAAAACCCCATCATTGCGGCCAGCGGAACGTTTGGCTATGGAATTGAATTCGAAGATGTAGTCCACCTGGAAAAATTGGGGGGATTCGTCGTCAAGGGTCTGTCACTTGAACCCATGGCCGGCAATCTGCCGCCCCGGCTCTATGAAACCGCGGCGGGCATGTTGAATTCCATTGGTCTGCAAAATATTGGAGCCCGCGCCTTCATCGAAGAGAAGTTGCCCAAGCTGCGCACCATCAAGCGCGCAGTCGTTTTCGCCAATGTCTTCGGATACACGCAAGAGGCGTACGAACAGACCATTGAAATTTTGAACGAAGCAGAAGGAATCGCTGCGTACGAATTGAACGTCTCCTGCCCCAACACCGCGCACGGAGGAATTCAGTTTGGCAGTGACCCCCGCCTGCTCAACGAATTGGTAACCTCCGCCAAGCGACTCGCCAAACGCCCGCTCGTGGTAAAACTTTCCCCGAACGTAACCAGTATTGCCCACATGGCACGCATCGCCGAGCACGCCGGCGCCGACGCACTCTCCCTGATCAACACTTTTGTTGCCATGGCGATCGACGCCGAAACCCGCAAGCCGCGCATTGCGAACATCACCGCCGGTCTGTCCGGCCCGGCAATCAAGCCGATCGCGCTCCGTATGGTCTATGAAACCGCCAAGGCAGTAAAAATTCCCATCATCGGTATGGGAGGAATTGCGAAAGCAGAAGACGTCATCGAGTTCATGCTGGCAGGCGCAACCGCAGTCCAGATCGGAACCGCCAGCTACTGGGACCCGCGCGCCACCGAAAGAATCGTAGACGAACTTCAGCAATGGTGCGTAGATCACCGCATTCAAAAGCTCACAGACCTGACGGGAGCCGTAGAAACCGAGTAGCAGCCAAAAAAGCTCTGTCATGCTGAGGCGCGCTTCTTGCGCCGAAGGACCCCTACTCGCAGCAAGGCTGCCCATGGGGATTCTTCGCTCCGCTCACAATGACAAAGCAGGGAGGAATCTCCTACTTCTCGCTCACTAGCCGGAATGCCAACACGAGCCCCGCACTCCCTTATAATTCCCCCTTCACCCTAAGGAGCATTCATGACTCTAGCCGGCCGGGTCGCAATAGTGACCGGAGCATCACAAGGAATTGGCCGCGCCATCGCTTTGAAGCTCGCGCACTCGGGCGCCAGTGTCGCGCTTGCTGCGCGCAATCAGGCCAAGCTCGAAGAACTTGCCTCTGAAATTCAAACCGCCGGAGGCAAAGCCACGGCTTTTGTCCTCGACGTGGGCAACGAAGACCAGGTAAAAGCAACGTTCAAAGAGGCGATCGGGCAACTCGGCAAGATCGACATTCTGGTGAACAATGCCGGAATCACCCGTGACCAACTTGTCATGCGCATGAAGCGCCCCGATTGGGACGACGTGATCAACACCAACCTAACCTCGGCCTACCTCTGTATCCAGCAGGCGATCGGTTCCATGCTGAAACAGCGCTGGGGACGCATCATCAACGTGACCTCAATCTTCGGCCAGATCGGGCAAGCCGGCCAGGCAAACTATGCCGCCTCGAAAGCCGGCCTGATCGGCCTGACCATGGCTATGGCCCGCGAAGTCGCATCACGCAACATTACCTGCAACGCCGTTGCTCCCGGATTCATCGAAACCGCCATGACTTCTGGCTTATCCGAAGAATTCAAGCAGACCGCTCTGAAGATGATCCCACTGGGTCGTGTGGGATCATCCGACGACATCGCCAACGCGGTTGCTTTCCTCGCTTCCGACCAGGCTGGTTACATAACCGGCCACGTCCTTAACGTAAATGGCGGCATGTTAATGGGGTAACTGAAGCCATCCTCGCCAGGACCAGCATCGTGCAGGCAGAATCAGCGGCGCAAATCGACCAGGTCCGCGAACTGTTTCTCGAGTATGCCAACTCGCTTGGATTCAGCCTGTGTTTCCAAAGTTTTGATGAGGAGCTAGCGGGTCTGCCTGGGGACTATGCGCCTCCGCAGGGCCGCTTGCTCCTGGTGGAGTATGAGGGGCGCGCCGCCGGTTGTGCGGCTCTGCACAAAATATCCTCGGATGTATGCGAGATGAAGCGGTTCTATTTGCGCTCGGAATTTCGCGGCAAGGGACTGGGCCGTGTTCTATGTGAACGCGTCTTGTCGGAGGCCCGCGCAATCGGATATCGTCATCTTCGGCTAGATACGGTTGAGCCGATCATGAAAGATGCCGTCGCTCTTTATCGGAGAATCGGATTTCGCGAGATCGAGCCATATCGCGCAAATCCAATCGCGGGCGCGCTCTATATGGAGTTGGACTTGTAACTAGACTTGGCATTCCGAACACGGGTTGTCATCGCGGCAAGACTTGTCATTCCTCGCGAAGCGAGGAATCTGCTACTCCGGCCATAGACGTCGGCCTCGCAGGACTTGTATAAAGAGGAACGATATGAAAAAAACATTCCTGTTAGCCCTGCTCGCATTGATCTCCACTCTTTCCTTTGCCGCTACCGCCAAGGATGTCTCCTATAAAAGTGGCGACGACACCGTAAATGCCGTCCTCTACACCCCCAAGGGCAAAGGCCCGTTCCCAGGCTTAGTAGTAATCCACGAATGGTGGGGGCTGAACGACTGGGTGAAAGATCAGGCTTCCAAGCTCTCCGATTTAGGCTATGTAACATTGGCAATTGATCTTTATCGCGGTAAGGTTGCGACCACTCCTGACTTGGCCCACGAACTAATGCGCGGCGTTCCCGATGACCGCGCCGCTCGCGATCTGCGTTCAGCAGTAGACTTTCTGAAGTCGCAGCCCGAAGTAAATAGGGAGCGTATTGGTTCTATCGGATGGTGCATGGGCGGCGGCTATGCACTCGATGTGGCTTTGCAGGAGCCGACGTTAACCGCAACCGTTATCAACTATGGTCATCTCGCCGACGATCCCGATGACCTTAAGAAAATCAACGCATCCGTGCTTGGAATTTTTGGCGGGCAGGACCGCGGCATCCCGGTTGATGATGTCAAGAAATTTGAGGCAGGATTGAAAGCGCAAGGAAAGAACGTCGAGATTCACGTTTATCCCGACGCCGGGCACGGCTTCCAGAATCCAGTCAACGCGTCCTATCGCAAAGAGGATACGGCCGACGCATGGAAACATATCGTCGATTTTCTGGCCGCCACGTTGAAGAAATAGCATGAGGGAAATGTGCCGTTTCGCGGTGGAGGGCCATTAGCCCGTGCTGGTTCTCGCCTCTGCTTCTCCTCGTCGCCGCGAGCTTCTACTCAGCGCGGGGATTTCATTCCTCGCACAAGCCGCCAACATTCCAGAGGATTTAACCCAAGGCGAAGAACCCCGCGCCTGCGCCGAACGGCTGGCTCGCGAAAAAGCCCTCGCCGTCTTTCGGCAACGGCCAGATGATTACGTCCTGGGCGCGGACACAATTGTTGTGGTGGACGGCCAAATTCTGGGCAAGCCCCGCGACAAAAAAGATGCCGCTCGCATGTTGGGAATGCTGTCCGGACGACGGCACCAGGTCATAACCGGTGTGTGCCTTGCGGGGGAGTCGATCACCGCTGAAACTCGCTCTGCGACTACGACTGTGACTATGGCAGCGTTAACCGGCGAAGAGATTGCCGCGTACGTCGCAACTGGGGAGCCAATGGATAAAGCCGGCGCCTACGCGATTCAGGGGATAGCCTCCCGCTGGATCACTCATATTGATGGGGATTATTCGAATGTGGTGGGATTACCAATTCCACTGGTGTGGCAGATGCTGCGGGAGCATCAACTAGCTTAAACCTTCTTATTCGGGTCGTCGGCATCTTTGACCGAGGTTTTAAAGTTTCTGATCCCTTCGCCCAACCCTTTGCCAAGATCGGCGAGTTTGCTGGGCCCAAAGATCAAAAGCGCAATGGCCAACAGAACTAATATCTCCGGCAGACCAAGTTTGCCACCCATGTAGATACCTCACACAAATTCTAGGCTAGTAGCGGTTAGTAGTCAAAGAGTCATCATCCCCGTCATCCGGGCCGGAGCCGGCCCGAATGCGACAGCGTAGTGGAAGGACCTACCGTCTCGCTCTAAGCCCCCTCAATTAATCCAGCCAACAGCGCTGCCCGGCGGGGCAACTCATCGATCGCGATCCATTCATGCTGTGCGTGGGCGCCGTCGCCTACCCCTCCTAGGCCGTCAAGCGTAGGAATCCCCAGGGCAGCGGTAAAGTTGCCGTCCGATCCCCCACCGACCGCTGCCTGCTTGAGCTTCCACCCTAACCCCTTAGCGATGGCAAAGGCTTTTTCATAAAGCGCCGCGACTCCGACAGTACGCTCCATGGGTGGCCGGTTCAGCCCGCCGCTCAACTCCAACTTGCACTTCTTGTTGAACGGACGCAGCGCGCGCAGCCGCCGGTCAATTCTCGCCGCATCCTGCATCTTCTGAATACGCAGATCAATTCCAGCCACCGCCTCGGCAGCGACCACATTGGTTCGGCTTCCGCCCTGGACTACCCCAACGTTCAGAGTAAGCCCTCGCTTGAGATCGACCATTTTGGCAATCTCAGCAATCTGCCGCGCCAGTTCGACGATGGCGCTCTGTCCCTTCTCGAAATCGAGCCCTGCATGCGACGCCTTGCCAATCACCCGCAGCGAATATTCGCCCACTCCCTTGCGCGCGGTCTTCACCGCGCCATCCAGTCCATAAGAAGGCTCACAAACCAGTACGGCAGCCGATTTCTTTGCCAGTGCCTCGGTGATTTGCCGTGAGGAATCACTGCCAACTTCTTCGTCCGAAACCAGCAGCACAGTCACCGGACGAGGAAGCTCGCCGAGCAAATCTTGCAGGCCCTGCAATGAAGCCAGCATCAGCGCAATCCCCGACTTCATGTCCAGCACGCCCGGCCCCAACACCCGTCCCCCTTCAACCCGGCAAGGCATCGTCGCCAACGTCCCCAGCGGATAAACCGTGTCGTAATGCCCCAGCAGCAGTACCGGTTTCCCGCCTCCCCGACCGGCCAGATCAACCTGCAAGTGATTGCCAAAATCTTCTGCTTGATGGAAGTACACCCGACCGCCCAGTTCCTCGAACTTCCCCGCGACCAGTTCTCCGATTCGGTCCACCGCCTTCTTGTTATCGCTGGGAGACTCTACTTCCACCAGCTCTCGGATGGTCGCCACCATCTGCTCCTGGCGCTCTTCGAAAAATCGCAATCGTTCTCCGCCGCCCGACAGCTTCTTTTTAGCCATATTTATAAGCACTCGCCCAAACCGCAGCCACCACGATCCTGCGCTCACCGCGCGTTACAGTATAATCTTCGTTCCAGAACGAGAGCCGAATGACTGACACCGTCCCCGTCGCGACCGAAACTCCCGCGCCCACGAAAAATACGCTTGGACGTGAACCAGATCTGTCAGTTGCTGCCGCATCGTTTCCCCTTCCTACTGATCGACCGCGTTACCGACTACGTTCGCAAGGAACGCATCACCGCCATCAAGAACGTAACTATCAACGAGCCCTTTTTCGCCGGCCATTTCCCTGGCGCCCCGGTAATGCCCGGAGTGCTAATCGTCGAAGCTATTGCCCAGGCCGGAGGCGCTCTACTGCTGATGGAAATCGCTGACCGCGCCACCAAGCTGATGTTCTTCACCGGCATCGAGCGCGCCCGCTTCCGTCGTCCGGTAGTCCCCGGCGATCAGCTGCGCATCGAGGTTGAGGTCAAAGCCTGGCGAATGACCGCCGTTCGCATGGTCGGTATCGCCTATGTCGGTGAAAAGAAAGTTGCCGAGGCGTTGGTGACTTGCCGCTTGGTCGACACCTCACGCGCCCGCAGTTCGTCGGTCGACGAAGGTTCAGAGACGGAATAGAAACAGCCGCGACGAATGAGCGTTCACCCCACCGCAATAGTTGATCCTGAGCCAAGATTCATCCTTCTTGCAAGATCGGCCCTTACTGCGTGGTCGGCCCAGATGTAGAACTCGGCGAAGGCTGCCACCTTGTTTCTCATGTCGCCATCGAAGGCCCCACTAAGCTCGGGGTCGACAATGGCATTTTCCCCTTCGCCTCCCTCGGTATGGCGCCGCAAGACCTGACTTACGCGGGAGAACCCACCCGCCTGGAGATCGGCGACCACAACGAAATTCGCGAGTTCGTCACCATCAATCGCGGCACGGTAAAAGGCGGCGGCCTCACCCGCGTGGGCAGCCACACCCTGATCATGGCCTACGCCCACGTCGCCCACGATTGTCGCATCGGCGACAACGTCATTCTCGCTAACGCTGCCACGCTCGGCGGCCACATTACAGTCGAAGATTGGGCCGTGGTCGGCGCGCTTTGCCCGGTGCATCAGTTCGTCCGCATCGGAGCCGCACTCTTACATCGGCGGAGGCACCACTATCACCCGCGACGTCCTGCCGTTTTCTAAAACCGCCGCTGCCCGCGACACCCATGCCTACGGCATGAATTCCACCGGCCTCGAGCGCCGCGGCTTCACCAAAGAGCGCATCCGCAAAATTCACCACGCTTACAAAATCTTGCTGGCGTCAAAACTTAACACCTCGCAAGCACTGGAAAAGCTAAAGTCCGAGCCCGATCGCGGCGAAGACGTCGACATGCTGATCCGCTTCATCGAAGCCTCCGACCGCGGAGTGATTAAGTAGCGGTCAGCGGTCAGCATTCAGATAGCCCAGATTGTGCCGGTCGAAAAACCCGGCCACGTCCGCAGCGTCGTAAGCAATCCCGATCCTAAACGCTGATGGCTGATGGCTGAAGGCTGACCGCTGACCGCTGACCGCTGACGACTGTACTTCAAGTACACTTCTGCCATGCCCGCCCCCAAACAGCGTCTAGGCCTGATCGCCGGCAACGGACGTTTCCCCTTCCTGGTCCTCGACGCCGCGCAAGCTCAGGGCTATGAAGTAGTGGTGGCCGCTATCAAAGAAGAAGCGGCTCCCGAGATCGAATCCCGAGGCGCCGCAGCCGTACACTGGCTCTCGCTCGGCGAGCTTTCCAAACTAATCGAGACCTTTCACAAAGAAAATGTCCAACGCGCTGTCATGGCAGGCCAAGTCAAACATAAGCAGATTTTCTCCAGCATCCGGCCCGACTGGCGGCTCGCAAAACTACTGCTCTCCCTGGCAACTCGCAACACCGACGCGCTTCTCGGCGCAGTGGCAAAGGTTCTCGGTGACGAAGGCATCATCCTCGAAAACTCTACCGCGCTGCTCGAGCCTCTTGCTGGCCAAACCCGGCGTCTTAACCAAACGTGCGCCCAGCGAGCAGGAAAAAAAAGACATCGAATACTGGCCGTGAAATCGCCCGCCAGTTGGCGGCTTTCGACATCGGTCAAACCGTGGTCATCGCCGGAGCAGCCTGCGTCGCAGTAGAAGCCATGGAAGGTACTGACGCCACCATCGAGCGCGCCGGCCGCATCATGCATTCGCTGGAAGCCTCGCCTTCAACCCTGAGCCGCGCCCTCACCGTCGTCAAAATTGCCAAGCCCAATCAGGACATGCGGTTCGATGTCCCGGTAGTAGGCGTGAAGACTATTGAAGTTATGCACCAGGCTGGAGCCACCTGCCTGGCGCTCGACGCCGGCCGTTGCCTGCTCTTCGACGGCGAAGCAATCGTCAAAGCTGCCGACGAATTCGGCATTTCTATTTTTGCGTCCTGAACATTCCCTCACAGGAGAACTCGTGCCCGAAACCACTCGTCTCGCAGACCAGATCCGCCGCGCCTTTGAAGGGGAAGCATGGCACGGCGACTCTGTTCTCGAAATTCTCAATGACGTCGACGCTAAAACTGCCGCAGCGCATCCGGCTCCAGGTGCGCACAGCATTTGGGAACTGCTGCTGCACATCGCTGCCTGGGACGACGTCATCATTCGCCGCGCCAACGGCGAGGCTGTGACCCTAACCGACGCTGAGAATTTTCCGCCGGTCGCCGACACCACCGATGCGGCCTGGCGCCGCGCCATCGACTTCGCCACTAAAACTCACAACGCGCTGGTTGCAACCGTAGCCGCATTTCCCGATTCGCGGCTGTCGCAGCAGGCCCCCGGGAAAAAGGAGCTATTACAATTTCTATCTATATGTTCAGTGGCATCGCGCAGCACGAGCTTTACCATGCCGGACAAATCGCGTTGCTGAAAAAGTTCAAGTAAGGTTTAATCCATAAAGAATCCCGGCAACCTGCCCCGGAAAAAGAACGCTGGACAAACCAAATCTGATCAGCATCGCCGTAGTCGGCGCAGGCGCGTTTGGGCGTAATCACGCCCGTGTGTACAAGCAACTGGCAGAGGAAGGCGAGCCGGTACGGTTGGTCGGCGTGGTCGACTCCAACCTTGCCGTCGCTGACCAGGTGGCGCAAGAGTTTGGCTGCCGCGGCTTCGGATCGATTGAACAACTCATCACCACCCACAGCGAAGTCTCGGCCGCATCCGTCGTTGTGCCCACGCTCGCCCACCTCGCCACCGCGCGGGAGCTTATGACGGCTGGCATCGACGTTCTCATCGAGAAGCCGCTAACCCCCTCTTTGGCGGAAGCGGATGAGTTGATCCGCGTCGCCAAGAGCACCGGACGCGTCGCGCAAGTCGGCCATCTCGAGCGCTTTAACCCAGCGGTCCGCGGAACCTTGCCGTTTATTACGCGGCCCATGTTTTTTGAAATCCATCGGCTCAGCGTGTTCACTCCGCGCTCGCTCGACGTCGATGTGGTACTCGACCTGATGATTCACGACCTCGACGTCGTGCTCTCGTTCGTTAAATCCCCCATTAAAGAAATTCGCGCCGTCGGACTGCCGATCCTCTCTGGAAAAGTCGACATTGCCAATGCCCGTGTCGAGTTCGACTCCGGATGCGTTGCCAATCTGACCGCCAGCCGCGTCTCCACCGAACGCGTACGCAAGATGCGCTTCTTCCAACCGAAGCAATACATCTCTCTGGACTACGGTCGGCAGGATGTTCTGGTGTTTAGCGTCGGCGACCCCGAAGCCCAAGGCACACCCTCGGCCAATCCGCAAATTAAGATGTTCAAGCCCCCGGTAACCGCCGAAGAACCGCTGCACGCCGAAATCAAATCGTTTCTAGAAGCAGTTCGCACCCGCTCAAAACCTGCAGTCTCTCTCGAAGAAGGCCGCCAGGCCCTGAAAGCGGCGCTGGACATAACCGCGGCAATCAACCAGCACGGACAGAAGGTTGCATTAGATCGCCTATCACTACACTAAGTTGGTGGGCTTCTGTTAGAGGAAACTCTGAAATAAGTGTGGCGCGGGCGCCCTCGCCCGCGAAAGCCTGGAAATTTCCGCGGTGCTGTGGGTTACTGGAAAGTTGTTCAAAGCTTTCTTAGTGCCTTAGCGCCCTTAGTGGTCGAAGCCCTTTTACACTTCTTGACACCACCACCCAACCTTTCCGGATAGGCTAGTCGTACCAGTTGATCAAGCCGGTACGACAACACCCGGAGGTAACCAACCGGTCTTCGTAGATTTCCACGAAAAGTGCGAAAATAGATGCACTACAGCCGCACTGGATCTCATAAGCACTTTGGGCCGCAAACAAGGCAACTAACGCCAGCGGTTTGTGTCTAATCAACCAGTCGATGCCGACAACGCAAATCCCGCCCGGCGCACCCGCCGCTACACCGCCCCCCGGGCCTCGCCTAGAGGGCAGTGGCGATCTCTACGACAGCGGCCGCTGGGAATCTGCGTACCGTGAACTGCACGACGTTCCGGCTCTTCTGGTTCAGTTGCAAGACGACCTGACCAGGTCACGCAAGCGTGAGTCGTTATGGCTTTCCGTTATCGTCCACCTCATCATCGTGATTGTGCTGGTGAACTCCTCGAAATTTGAAAAATGGTTCCCTCACAAAGTTCTGGTCGTCAGTCCTAACGACTGGATGCGGCAAAAAGAACTTACTTATCTCGACCTGCCGCCCGACGCCCAAAAGCTGACGAAGCGCCCCAACACCAATCACATTTCTGATAAAGATCGCATTGCGACCTCGCGCACCCCGCAGTTAGACACCAAAGAGCTACAAAAGATTTTGGATTCCGCGCGTCCTGGTGCCCCGCGGCCAAGTGGCGCTCCGGCACAACAACCGCAACCTCAGGCTCCTGCTGCGGCCGCGCCTCAAGGCGCTCCGCAACAACAGCAGCCGCCGCAACAGCGCGTAACACAAGATGATCAGCAAAACCAACAGGCGCAACTACAGACCCAGCCACAAAAGCCCAGCTTCAATACCGGCAATCTGTCTGCCGGATCAGCCATAGAACAGGCGGCGCGAGCCGCCGCTTCAAATCGTGGCGGATACGGCGGAGACAACGGCGACTACGGACTAGGCCAGGGCCGCCAGGCAGCGAAAGCTGTAGGCAACCTGGATGTTCTTAGCGACACCATGGGCGTCGATTTCGGCCCCTATCTGGCGAGGGTCCTGCACGACGTAAAACAAAACTGGTACAACCTGATTCCTGAAGCTGCGCGAGCTCCCTTGATGAAGAAGGGTAAAGTATCAATTGAATTCGCGATTCTGAAAGACGGAAAAGTGGCCGGCCTCCAGCTAACCAGCACCTCGGGCGATGTCTCTCTCGATCGCGCCGCCTGGGGTGGAATTACCGCGTCGAATCCTTTCCCGCAACTGCCCGCCGAATTCGGCGGCCAGTACCTGGCGCTTCGTTTCCATTTCTACTACAACCCCGACAGCACCGATCTGCACTAAACCCACCTATCCCTGTCATCCCGAGCAAAGTCGAGGGACCTCGTGTTCAGCATTCAGCCCTCAGCAATCAGCATCAGCATTCAGTGTTGTGTCCTAAGCGCGCGGAGTCTCCATCTCAATTTGTTAAATCAGGACGGAGCGCTGACAGCTGGTTGCCGACCGTTGATGGCTAATTGCTGATGGCTGATGGCCGATTGCTGATGGCTGAATTTGCATTTCCTGTGCTTGACATGTGGAAATTCCGGCCAGCGAGCCTAGCAAAATTCTCCCATCGGCGTACTCTCTGGCCGGGAACGTCCCTATTGGCGGCATCCACCCGCCAAACTTAATCCGTTTCTTCCTCCGCGAAAATCACTGAGAATCCGCCGCGCAAGTTTTCCAGTTTGCACCATTCATGTGGGATTGACCAACCTGGTTAGCCGACGTAGATTCGAAATCACATTCGCCACTTGCCATTGCCAGCCAGCAACTGCAAATCAAAAAGCGACAAATTTACTTTTCCCTCCCCCGAGGGTGGATGCGCGTGAAAAAGACGGATAACGATTGGCAGACTTATCGCACCAGATTCTTGATCAAGGCAAAACAGCTTACGTACCCCATGATTTTTACCGATGCGCTCGGTCGAGAGCATCGAGGCGTCAAGGGTGACTACCTGGTCGAAACTTCCGATGGCTCGCGCCGCATCGCGCCGCAGGCCATTTTCGAAGACGTCTATGTCTCCATTGGGGCTGGGCCAGGCGGCCAGGTTCGCCGTAATTCGGTCCCTCACCAGCCAGTTGTGGAAAAGGGTCGCCCAATTCAGGCATCCCGCTCGTTAATCGCTTGAGCTACAATATGTAGTACAAGACTCTTGACAGCCACTACTGGCTGACGTACTGTTGCAATCCCGTAGTTAAAAAAACGACTCCGAGATGAGACGAACCAGGTAGATCGGCGGTGCGCGGCAGAGGTGACGCGCAGTGTCCGAGAGGCTGAAACTTCGCTTAATTGCCGAACTGCTGTGCGGTGGCCGGCCCCCGAAATCCCGGGGGCCGACAATAAAAAATGAAAGTCGTTGGTGGTTGGTCTTTGGCCAACGACCAAAGGCGGACAACCAACGACGTACTTAAGGAGTTTCCATGGAAGGCTTGGCACGCCTAGTCAATGATTCATTGGCCCTTCACGGTTTCCAACCGAAACTGGACCACAAACGCCTGCAATGGTCTAAGTGGTTCCGCTGCGATTCAAGTTTTAGTGTCCTTGTCGCGCCAAGCATGCCTGGCATCTTCGCTCTTGGTGAAGAGGTGATTTCTCCAGGAGAAACCTCAGCCATAGGCGGCAAACGTATGTTGGCCGTCTTTCAGATATCCCAGGCTGACGATCTCAGCATCGACTTGGCCTACCTGTTCATGCCCGGCAGTCCGTTCTGTCAAAGAGTGAGTGAGCGCACTTGCTTCGCCCGGTATGCCGTCATACACAACGCATCGGAGCGGCAGCAAGCCCACACCGCCCTGCAACACTGGCTGGATTCATCATCAGAAGCCCTCCCCCTAGGCTTCTAAACTGAGGACCGAGAACCAAGTACTGAGAACTAAGAACAGATCCAAAAGGCGACAAGCCCCGCAGGGGCGAAAGCAACACTAATCCCAGAGGAAAGCGACACCAACGGATCGAAGAATCCGCGGGAGAGAAATAGCATGCCAGAGGCAACAACTACCAAAGGAGCCCCCACCGCCGCCGAGACCACCGCCACTGCGACCCCGACGACCGCTGTCACCACCCCAGCTACCCCAACCCGCAAAGCCCCCGGCCTAAGCTTCCGCCGCTTCTTTACCAAGCCCGGAGTGAATCCCCACGACGAGATCGAATGGGAGCTTCGTCTCGCTCAGATCACCGATGCCAAGGGCAACGTGATCTTCGAGCAGAAGGACGTCGAAACTCCTAAAGATTGGTCGCTGACCGCCACCAACATCGTGGCCAGCAAATATCTGCACGGCACCGTCGGCACTCCCGACCGTGAAAGCGGAGTGCGCGCCCTGATCACTCGCGTCGCCGAAACTATCCGCAACTGGGGCTTGGCCCAGGGCTATTTCAAGACTCCCGAAGACGGCGCCACCTTCCACGACGAATTGACCCACATCCTCGTCCGGCAATACGCTGCCTTCAATTCGCCCGTCTGGTTCAACGTCGGCTGCGACCGCATTGAGCCCAACTCCGATGCCCAGAACTGGCACTGGAACTTCCCCGCTGGCCGCGTCGAGTTCGGCGTCACCGGATACAAGACGCCGCAATGCTCCGCCTGCTTCATCAACTCGGTCAAAGATTCGCTCGACTCCATCCTGACTCTGGCGAAGACCGAAGGCATGCTCTTCAAGTGGGGATCAGGCACCGGCACCAATCTCTCTTCCCTGCGTTCTTCCACCGAAGGCCTCAGCGGCGGAGGCACCGCCAGCGGCCCGCTTAGCTTCATGAAAGGCTTTGACGCCTTCGCCGGCGTCATTAAGTCCGGCGGAAAAACCCGCCGCGCCGCCAAGATGGTGATCCTCAACGTCGAGCATCCCGACATCGTTGACTTCATCGAGTGCAAGCAGAAAGAAGAAGCTAAGGCCCACGCCCTCGTCGCCCAGGGATACGACGGCTCATCCCCTGACTCCGACGCCTACAGCTCCATCTTCTTTCAGAACGCCAACAACTCCGTCCGCGTCAACGACGACTTCATGTACGCCGTCGTCCGCGACACCACGTTCCAAACCCGTGCCGTCCGCGACGGCCGCCCCATGCATACCTTCGAAGCCAAGCAACTGCTCTACAAACTTTCCGAAGCCACCTGGCACTGCGGCGACCCGGGAATGCAGTTCGATACCACCGTCAACCGCTGGCACACTTCGAAGAACACCGACCGCATCAACGCCAGCAACCCTTGCAGCGAATACATGTTCCTCGATGATTCGGCCTGCAACCTGGCCAGCATGAACCTGCTGAAGTTCGCGCCTAACGGCACCTTCGACGTGGAAGCCTATCGCCACGCGGTGGACATCCTAATCACTGCGCAGGAAATTCTGGTGGACAACGCCGGGTACCCGACCGAAATGATCGGACGCAACTCGCATGACTATCGTCCGCTCGGCCTTGGCTATGCGAATCTCGGTGCGCTGCTGATGGCCGCCGGCCTGCCCTACGACTCCGACGCCGGACGCGACTACGCTGCCTGCGTCACCGCCATCATGTGCGGCGAAGCTTATCTGCAGTCCTCGCGCATCGCCGAACTTTGCCCCAGCCTGGTTCCCGCCACCGAGCCGACACAAAAAGGCCTGGCCGAAACCAATCTGGGATCAAACGTCATGTCCGGCGGCGCCTGCCCCGGCTGGTACATCAACCGCGAGCCGTTCCTCGACGTAATCCGCATGCACCGCGCCAGCGTCAACAACATCAACAAAACCAACGTCCCTACCTCCATCTACGAAGCCAGCAAACAATGCTGGGACGAAGCCCTCGCCCATGGCGAAAAGCACGGCTACCGCAACTCCCAGGTAACCGTCCTCGCCCCGACCGGCACAATAGGGTTCATGATGGATTGCGATACTACCGGCATCGAGCCGGACTTGGCGCTGGTGAAGTACAAGAAGCTGGTGGGTGGCGGGATGATCAAGATCGTCAACCAGACTGTGCCTACGGCACTGTTCAAGATGTCGTACACGCACGATGAAGTTGACCAGATTGTCAGCTACATCGATGCCACCGGCACCATCGAAGGCGCGCCGCATATTAAAGACGAGCATCTGGCGGTGTTTGATTGCTCGTTCAAGCCTTCGAAGGGCACGCGCTCCATCCACTACATGGGCCACCTCAAGATGATGGCAGCCACGCAGCCTTTTATCTCGGGAGCGATTTCGAAGACGGTCAATCTGCCCAACAACGCCAGCGTCGAAGACATCATGGAGTCTTATCTTCAGGCCTGGAAGCTGGGACTGAAAGCGGTCGCCGTCTATCGTGACGGATGCAAGCAATCGCAACCGCTCTCCGCCGCTGGCAGCAAGACCGCCGACTCGCGCAAGGAAGACGCGCTTTCGCGGACAGCGCCGCCACAACACGAAGAGCAGGACCTGAACGCTCCGCCGCGCGCCGTGCGCCACCGCCTGCCCGACGAGCGTGCCTCGGTTACTCACAAATTCGATGTAGGCGGCCACGAGGGCTACATCATCGTGGGGCTTTATCCCGACGGTGAGCCCGGCGAAATCTTCATCACCATGGCGAAAGAAGGCTCCACGGTCAGCGGCCTGATGGACAGCTTTGCCTGCGCCGTCTCCATCGCACTGCAACACGGCGTGCCGCTCAAGCTGCTCTGCGAAAAATTCGCCCACACCCGCTTCGAGCCCAGCGGCTGGAGCAAGACCGCCGAGATCGGCTTCGCCAAGTCGATCATGGACTACATCTTCCGCTGGCTAACCCTGCGCTTCCTCACCGGACAGCAGGGCACCCTATTCGACAACCTGCGCCCGAGAGCGCTGACGGCGCAGCCGGAAGATGTAGGGCGGACGCTCTCGTCCGCCGACGCAGTGGCAACGACGGTAGCGCCCATCCACGCCGCCGACGCCCTAGCCGGCCTGGTCGACCTGGGAGACGCCCCAACATGCAGCTTCTGCGGCAGCATCATGACCAGAAACGGCAGCTGCTATAGGTGCATGAGCTGCGGCAGTACCAGCGGCTGCAGCTAGGAAGTGTTTGGCGGACGCCCTCGTCCGCCAAACACAATACCGATTCCGATGACGACAGCCCCGATCCACGCCGCCGACGGGCTAGCCAGCTTGGTGGACCTTGGAGACGCCCCACTTGCAGCTTCTGCGGCAGCATCATGACCAGAAACGGCAGCTGCTACAAGGTGCTTGAGCTGCGGCACACCAGCGGGTGTAGCTAGAGAAGTGCGTTGCCATTTTTGCATTGGTTATTACGGATCGCATGGTTCATATAAGGACAGCGCTTTAAGCTGGACCTAGCTAGGTTTGGTCTTCAGTCCTTGATACGGAGCTCAACCTTTGACACGAACTACCTCTCGTGGCCCAATTTGACGCTTACGCCCGCAATGAAAGCCACCTCCCTTCGAGGATTTGCTAGTCCGCAGTTATGAGGTAGAAAACTGGTCGATTATGGCTCACCATGAGTTGGTGGATAGAGGCTCGTTTGAACTCATGAATTTAAATCTGAAAGATCACAAGTCGCGCCCGCGCAATACAAGGTCACACGATGTGGTGGAAGCGGAACGATCGCATTTTCAACATTGGAGATTGGAAGAGAGTATCGCTAACCTATGTATTGCACACGCACAAGAGCCTCTTACCAATGGGGACGTTGACATACTCTGCAACGCCGGATCAGTGTCCATAATTTTTGAAATCACAGTGTGTTCGCCCAAGGACATCGCAACGCCCCTCCGTCTTGCTGTGGTGCGGTTATTGGAATACAGATATCTCTACCGGGATAGCCTCAATGCGACCGTCAAGCTTTGTATTGTGAGTGACCGGCGCCCTAGAGACGGTTATGAATGGCTGATTGGATATTTCGGTTATGTAGGAATCGGTCTGATTTGGAAGAACGACGACGATGATAAATTGGCGTGCGACGAGTTCACGAAGAAGCTGCTAGGGGAAATTTTACCTCGGATCAAAACGTGGGAACCCCATGCTATTCTCTGGAAGTGAGCGTCCGTCATGTAGCCGAATACTGAATTCTTCAATCTGCGAAAATGTACCGTCCTTTGCCACAAAATCTAATCATTCCTAGGTCTCGCAAAATTTGAAGTTGCTGACGTACTTTTGGGCGCACATTTTCGTTCCTCGGATGAAGTGTCTTTAGTTCCGATTCAAACTCATATATTTCGTGAAGCGAGAAGTCGGTTCTGCCGAGACGCCGAATCACTCTAAGTACATCAAGAGTCCATCCGCGCAAGGCGGGCGCCAAATCAGCTAGATGCTTTACACGCGAAAACTTTTCCCGGACCTGCGCTTTTTGGATGGGTATGCCGCTGGAGATCATCGTGATCTTTCCGTCGGCTGGAATTTCGCTGAGCAGAATGTTGCATCCAATCCATCCAGCGCGCTTAGCGTGCGAGCCGAGCGGGTTCCGTTTCTCGACGACACTCTCGGAGAAAAACATTCGAGGTACCAATAAGAGGTTCTGTACCATCCATGAACTGGAATAGTGGAGCAGAAGCAAATTCGGAGTTTTGTCACTCCGAATCGCACGAACCATGGCCTCATACCCGGCGTCTACAATCTTTCGGCAATCCCATCTTCTCAGACTTTTCAGCTGAAAAGTCTGCAGACACTTCGGGCACTCAAAGTCAATAACCGGGGTGTTCGGCTTCGATTCACACAAGTGATTTGAACTGCACGCCGGGCAGTATAGTTCACGAGAACACCAGTTCTCGCTAAGCACACGCGCGATCTGAGTTCCGCTTTTGTATCTAGTGGCGAGATCAATTTCGCATTGTAAATTCATATTGTTGGCGTCTAGCTCCTTCCATAGAACTTGCCGGAATCTAGCCTCAATCGAGCGGAAAATCTGGAGAGTAAAAGTCGCCGCACGTGTTTTTCTCCGCCGAACGCAATGAATTCGGTTTTAATCGACCGGCATTCCGCACGCTACTGCGCACTCTCCAGCACAAGCGACGTCTCATAGATCGTTGAGTAACGAAGGTAGCGTATAGCAATTTCCGTCCCGGGATTGTAGCGCCGAATCTCCTGGCTCATTTCTTGAGCTGTGAAAAGATAATGATCGTTGATCGCTAGAATTATGTCTCCTGCTCGTATGCCGGCCCGATCCGCTGCACCTCCGGGCACAACACTTGAGAGAGTCACGCCATTGTGGCGAATAGTTGGGTTGCCGCCGGACGATGCACCCATTGTGCCTTGCCCGGCAAACCCTGACGCCGATCCGACTTTTGAAGAAGTTCCATCAGCATGGGGCGCATGTGTGGACGGGGAAGAGCTTTGCCCATCGACCACGCTAAACGTAAACATTTTGCCGGAGGCAGAGATGCTGGCCGATTCCATTCCAGGAGGGAGAAACCCGTACTCTCCGTTTGTTAGGTCCGGTAGCGAGATGCGCCAGGTACGGAGACCAATTTTTTCGGGTTGGAATGTTAAGTCGTCTCTTTGGGCCCCGCCCGACACGTGAAGGACACCGCCGGTCACACTACGGAACTCACGACGATCACCCTTTCGATGCAGGCGAAGCAGTTGATATTCTTCAACCGAAGTACCCTCTGGCGTCCTAATGAGAAATTCAATTGGGGTCGAGAGCTGAGTTGGACTTGTGGCTCTAGCGACCTTTCCGTTCTTGTCTCCCTTCACAATTCCCAGCGAAAAGGTGCTTTTTGCGACACCTCCGGTTTGCCAATTAACGATTTCTGGGGGTACCTCGGCAGGTCGGTCGTTGTGAATCGCATAAACGCCGGGTTCAGGCACCAGCGATGTGTCGGTTGTCGATGCTTTGGGCTGCGTACCAGTGGAGAAGCGCGCCGGAGCAAGGGCCAAGGTCGGATTGATCATGACCCGAATAACTACATCCGAAACGTTAGCTGCTTTGAGTGCCCTCAGCGCCGGAACACTGGTGTCAAAGTCGGAACCGTTGGAGCTTCGGAGTTTCTCCATGATGACTTCGTCTGACAGTCCAAGTGAAACCATGTCGATCACATCCTGATTAGTCATCCGCTTGCTTAGCTGCTGGCTAAGACAGCTGCCAGAGAGTAGGAAACAAACTAGAACTGCCTTGGCGAGGATTGAGCGACACATTCGGAGCCTGCTTTTCTGGAAAGATTAAAAGATGGCCCGAGGAACGATACCTCGAAAGCTAAATGCACACCAGTTATAAAGGGAGATCGCGGGTGGCCCATCCTTGGGCGGGTGGCGCACCCTCACTCCCGCTGTGAGAGAGTCTGGAATCTGTGGGTGCCCAACCCTTTCGCGGTTTGTGCGAAAGGGTGGGCCGGGGCACCGTCATCATTCCCCGGCTTCGAACGCTTAAGCCTTTGTTGTCAGCTGCCTTGCCTCCCACCCTTCGACTCCGCTCAGGGCAGGCTCTCGGCCTCGCTGGGGATAACAGTTTGGCTGTTGGCCGTCCCCGCTATTTCGCCGACGATCCACTCTTAAAAACTGAGCCAAAGTAAATGGGCATCGAGATGCCGAACACCACGCCTCCTCGATAGTGAATGGTTAATGGGTTGCCTTGATAGATCAGCCTGCCCGTACTGTCTATCACCGGAAAGCCGTCAAAGGCATTTTGGTCGTTTCTTCGCATTGCATTGGGATCGAAGTTCAGGTCGAGACCCTGTTGTTGCTGCTGGGTAACAAATTGAGCGGCGGCAGTGCGGAACCCTGGAGCTGGTTCATTGATTGGTGTAAGAGAGAAGCCGATCAGGGCGTTCAGATAATGGGCGAAGGCATAGGTGCCACCAATCACATATCCGTTGACTGTCTGACTTGCGCCTGGAGAAAATTTGAGGCTGACGAAGCCGCTCCATGGCCATCGTTGCCAGGTGTCAAACGGACAAGGTTTGGCGCCCGTATCGTCTTTATCGCCCTCACATCTGTTCCATCTCTTTCGTAGATTGGGAACCTTAGAGCGAAAAGATACTCCGGTGATAAATTGTGGGGTTGCACGCCCTAAACTGGAGGCCCGAATCACGTTGGATTCATTTTGATAGTCAGTTACACCTGGGCCGACCACGAGCGAACCTATCCCTAGCACGAGGGCGAACTCTGGATCTTCTTTCTTGAGGGCGGCTTGAATGTCCTCAGCCTGTTTCAATGCGGCATTTACGTCCTTCGTCAGGTCGGTCGGCGACTTATCGTCGGCGGCAGCCGGCTGCGGCTTTGGTGCATCCGGAAGTGCTGCAGGTTGAGCTGGGGCGGGGGCCGGCGTCGTGGTTGGATGTTTTTGCGCGACACAAGAAGCGCTCAGAAACAACATTAACAACAGGATTGCTGGGTGCGCAGCTACCAAGTGGCTCTTGAGCACACTACTACCTCCTAATATCTGAGATTGGGAGGAAGTGAGAGAGGAATACAACAGATTGGATTCGGCTCGCCGGAATAGAAAATTCAGTTACATATTCGGAACAGGGTCACCGACAATGCTCTACACGTCGTTGAGATCATCCTAAGGCCAGAAGCGAAAAGCTCTACACATAATTGGCGGTGGGGCTGTATGGGGTTCGGTGATTCTAATAATCATTGATACCAAAAGAAGAGGGTGCCCATTCTAGTCGCGTTCTATGCGACTAGAATGGGAGGCAAGAACTCAACTTTCCCAACCCAACCACCGGCAAAAACATTCCCAATTCGGGACTCTTCACGTTCGAATAATCACGTAATTTCATCTTGCGCGCCAGCCCAGCCTAACCCTAAGCCTATCTATAGCTTATCTGTCTATACACTTTCGTGATGACGCTATGTTCCGTGCGGAACACTATGCCGTGGGTCTTGGAGGTCACAAAAAGAGCCTCCTAAAACGGAAATCACCCCGCTTTATTTCGTCGCGCTGCAAGGCAATGTGAACCCGCCGCACTAGACTCAGAACTGTCGTGCAGGCGATTCATGAGACTTTTTCTCGCGATCATATTTCTGAGCTCCCTGGCTTGTGGCCAGACCACTTTCAAGAACACGGAGACAATTCCTGCCACCTTATTCGGGATGCACTTCCGGCTCGACAAGATTGCCTGGCCGCAAATTCCGTTCGGCTCCTTGCGGCTCTGGGATACCGAGACTGACTGGCAGAAGATGAATCCCGCTGCCGGCGTCTACGACTTCGCCCGCCTCGACGCTTATCTCGCGGCCGCCCACGCCAACGGGCTGAAAGACGTTGTGCTGACTCTGAGTGGGACGCCGCGCTTCATCTCGACTGATCCGGATAACACGCTGTGCGACTACGGCCGCGATTCAGGATTCGCATTCTTCGGCGACGGCTCGTGCGGGACTCCTACGGATTTGCAATCGGATGGAAAGGGCAGCAACCAGACCTGGCGGGATTTCATTTCCGCGCTTGCCCTGCATATCAAAAACCTTGACCCGGGAACTTACTCCACCATCAAGTACTTCGAGATGTGGAACGAGTTCACGCGCGGCGCCTCCGAAGACCCGTCTTCGTGGAGGGGCAGCAACGCGCAGATGGTAAGGCTGTCGCAAGATGCTAACTGCATTCTTACTGGAAGAGGAACGATCACAGCCACCGGCGAGCCTTGCGACGCCTCGGCCATGAATGAGCCAGCAGTTGGATTGTTGCCCGGCGCGAAGATGTTGACGCCCTCCGCCGTGCCGCAAAGCCCTGACGTGGCAGTTCTTGGAAGCTATCTTCGGACTGCCGGGGCGGTCCGTGATGTAGACGTGATCGCCGTGCATGCCTATTGTTTCCGTGCGGGATCGCCGAGCAGCACAATGCCCGACTCCAACTCATCTTCCAGGGGGCCCGGTTGCTTGCCGGCCGCGTATTCGGCGCTGCGTGCAGTATCGCGTGGCGCTGCCGCAAATATTCCAGTATGGAGCACCGAGGGGAGCTGGGCGCTTGGCGAAAATCTCGCCAACGACGACGACCTGATGAAGGGCTACCTGGCGCGCTACTACTTGGTGGGCTGGTCGGTTGGGTTCAAGCGACTCTACTGGTACGCGGCGGACAATAGCTACGGCCGCCTCATCAACCAGAACGGAGTGGGCGGCTGCTCGGGCCAGCCAAATGGCTGCAATCTGCCCGCCGCTGCTGCATGGACGCAGGTCTATTTCTGGATGGTCGGCAACAAGATGACCAGCCCTTGTCAGCCGGATTCATCTCGCAATGTCTGGACCTGCGCGCTGAGAAAGTCGAACGGCACAAAAATGCTGGCAGTGTGGAACTCTTCGAAAAGCTGCTCATCGGGGCTGTGCATCACGTCAACCTTCACCTACCCGGCAGCCATGCGCTATACGAAATATTACACAGTCGACAACTCGGCAGCGCTCCCCCTTGTAGGTCCAACCGTTCGCATCGGATGGAAGCCAATTCTTCTAAGTCAGTAGCGCAAACAGTGCCGCCCGCGTGTAATGGTGTCCGGTGGGTTCGTGTAAACTAACTCGAAACACACCGCTTATGGGCCCGTAGCTCAGCGGTTAGAGCAGTGGACTCATAATCCATTGGTCCAAGGTTCAAATCCTTGCGGGCCCACCACCGTTCCTCCCGTGGGTAAATTTCGCCCTTCTACTGAGGAAATTTGCTGTACCCGAAGCTTTTACCGCGAGTAAAGCGTCTACCCGATATTTCTGGCCGTCGCCCAACCCTAAACTCGCTTGAGTGGAAGAACGTAACTCCTCGTGAGGGTTCTATGAAGGTTAAAGCGACATTGTTCTCCGTTCTAGTGCTTGCCGGAGCTTGCGCGTTCGCGCAGCAGCCAGCTACCGGCAACCGAAACAATAATGGTCCCGCAACCGAGCAACCGGCCCCGAGCGCTACGCAAACGGCCCCCAGTACTACCGACCAGAACAGCAGCCCGGCCCCGAGCACCACAGATCAGAACGCTACTCCGACGGTACCCAGCACCGAAAGCAATCAGACCACGATCCATGGCTGCCTTGGCAGCGGCGCGAATGGCAGCTACAGCGTTACCGACGACAAGAGCGGCATGGTCTACACCCTGGCTGGCAAGGATTTCAGTTCGCTGAGTTCGCATGTCGGACAGGAAGTAGAAGCTGACGGGTCGGCCGCAGCCGCGCCGACTAATACCGACTCGAGCCAGGCCGCCGCTGCCGCCCCGGTCAACGCTTTCCAGGTCACGCACATGAGGAAAGTTGGCGACAAGTGCACCGCGCCTAAGCCGACTTCCTCACTTCAGAGCAACAGCCCCTTGCTGATGGCAGCAGCTTTTGCCCCTCAAGTAGCCGGCAGCGCGGGATCAGCTCCGCAATCCGGGAACAGCGGACCATCATCGACGGGCAGTACCGGAATGAGCACCTCGCCCCAGACCACAACTCCAGGGCAGGCGTCCACTTCTACGGCGACTCCTACCACGCCGCCTCCCACTACTCCGGGAACAGTGAACAGCACGCCCGGAACTACCGGCGCCTCTGGCAGCGAAACTACTCCTGGGACGACTGCAACCCCGGGAGCCAGCGGTTCCAGCAATAGCGGTAGCACTGCCGGCACACAGCCGCCTTGTGGGACTGCAAGCGCAGGGTCGACCCCGTGCAGCACTCCGACTCCGGCTCCCCAAGCGACTCCCGGAACAGCAACCCCAACCCCGGATACCGCGAGCCCAAGTTCGGCTCCCCCGAAGAAGTAGACAATTCAATCAACTGCCTCAGGCCCACTTTTTGTGGGCCTTTTTTTTGCGGCCGTCGAGGTCTGCACTTCGCAGTGCCAGCGTGTAAAATCTCAGGTCTGAGGATCTAGAGAAAATGGCAGAGCATAAAGTGATGTGCGCCAAGCTCCACAAAGAGTTGCCGGGCCTGGACGAACCGCCGTTCGATACCGAACTGGGCAAGAGGGTTTACGACAACGTCTCCCAGGAAGCGTGGAATATGTGGGTTGAATACTGCAAGATTTTGCTGAATGAATATCGCCTCAATCCGTCGCGCCGGGAGGACCAGGAGGCCATCGTGAAGCAGATGGAACAGTTTTTCTTCGGCGAGGGCACGGCGATGCCGAAGGAATACGTCAAGCCGGCCTGAGCTAAATTAAGGGCTACGCGGAAAGTGGTCTGGCTTAAAAAGCAAACATCAGCGCCTGAAGGCGCTCTTACTCGGCAGCTTTACGGCACGAGTAAAAGTCGTGCCCTTCCCAATCGTTTCGGGTCGGTGTTTGTCAGTCCGAACTCAGCCTGAAGTTGCTCCACACACCAACGGCCGAAACAGTTGCGCCGGATCGGCGCGTCACCCGCTTTGTCGGGTATTTTGGCACGGCTGAAGCCAGTGCCCTACCCAATTTCCGCTAGGAGCAGGGAGCCTCGTTGAGCCTGTGTATTGACGGGTTTAGGTGGTCTGCTTGTGCTTCCCACCGCGAACGCCAAGTGTTCGTTAGCTTACTTTTCACGCAGTATTCACTTGTTCGTAACATATCCCGTGTACAACTTAGGCGTGAATACAAATAAATATGACACGCTAATTATCTCTGATCTGCACCTGGGATCGGACATCAGCCGTGCGGCTGATGCGGTGCGGATGCTGCGAGAAAGAAACTTCAGCCGATTAATCCTGCTGGGCGACATCTTCTCTGACCTCAACCTTCGCCGCCTGACTAAAGAACACTGGAAATTTCTGGGATATATCCGCAAGCTGTCAAATCCCAAACGCGGTATTGAAGTGGTCTGGGTGGAAGGCAATCACGATCAGGGGTTGAGCACGGTGATGTCGCATCTGGTGGGCGTAAAGGTCTATCAGGAATACACCTGGCAATTTGCCGGACGAAAGCACATGGCGGTTCACGGACATCAGTTCGACCGCTTCGTAGTCAACAATTTGCTGCTCAGCCACTTGAATTCGTTCTTACATCTGCAACTGCAGAAGCTGGCTTTCCCCGGCAAGGGATTTTCGAGATTCCTCGATCGGATGAATACCCGCTGGTTGCGGCTTTCGTCCAAGGTGGCGAATGGGGCACTGCATCACGCGAAATCGCGAAGTGCTCACCGCATCTTTTGCGGCCACACCCATGAGGCTCTCTACCGGGAGCTGGAAGGAATTGAATACTACAACAGCGGCAGTTGGACCGACGTACGCCCGACATTTGTCACCGTGGGATCTGACGGGGTTCGCATCCACGACTACCGCGATGTCGGCAAGCCACTTGAGAAATGTGATTCCTGGCAGCAACCAGCCTACGCTGAACCAGCATTTGCTGAGTTCGCTGAAGAAGCAGGGTTACTCGAAGACGCGGAATACGAAACAGTAGGCCGCTGAGGCGGAATCAACGGCAGGAGTTGGCCCTATCGCTCAGTCCGGGGATAGAGCTTACTCCTGCCGCAGAGCGCTCATGGGATTGACCCGAGCCGCCCGCCGTGCGGGAATGTAGGTCGCAATCAGAGCCACGATTAGAATTACGATGGGCACAGCGACGTAAAGTCGCGGCTCACTGACGTGCATATCGACGAATATCGCGTCGAAAAGTTTTGGTAGCGGAAGTGCCATGGCCACTCCGACTGCTCCTCCGATGGCGGCCATCTTGATTCCTTCGCCCAATACCATGCGCAGCACGTCCTGACTCTTTGCCCCTAAAGCCATGCGTATGCCGATTTCGTGCGTGCGCTGCCCTACGGAATATGCGATCAGGCCGTAGATGCCGATTGCCGCCAGAAGCAGCGCCATAAATGCAAAGATGGCCAGCACCCTTACAAAAAATACGTTGCCGGCTTTCTGTGACTCGATCACGCTGGCCATGCTTTTCACTCGATCCAGGGGAAGATCGGAGTCCAGTTGCGCGACCGCGGCACGAAGGTCCGAAACTACGCCATTTGGGTCGGAAGTTGTGCGCAGCATCAGAGAGAAAGACGATTGCGGACGCTGGAGAAACGACTCGTAGATTTCAGGTTCGTCCCGCGGTCCCTCGGAATAGCTTTTCACATTGCTAACGACCCCGACAATTTCCATCCACTCCGGTTTTTCAGCGTCCTCATCGGTACGGATCTGCTTTGCGACCGGCTGCTGGTCGTGCAAGAAGCGGTGGACGAATTCCTGATTGACCAGAACTACTCGCGGGGCGGAGGCATTATCCGTCTCAGTGAAAGCGCGCCCACCCAGTACTCCGATGCCCGCAGTACGGAAGTAGTCGGGCGTGATTACGAAATGAAGGGCAGACTGCTGTTGGTTGACGGCAATGTCGGCCTGGTCCTTGATCCGAATACTCACCCGGCCCGGTCCGGTAGCCGGCAACTCAGAAACGGCGGCGACCGCTTGAACCCCGGGAGCGTTCTGCAGGCGAGGAAGTAGATCGCGGACAAAATTAATCTGTTCAGAGTTGTCCTTGTAGCGGGCATTGTCGAGGGTAACGTTGGCGGTGAGCAAATGATCTGGGCGAAATCCCAGGTTTTGATGTTCGATGACGAAAATTTCTCGTACAAGTAGTCCGACTCCGACCAGCAGAAACAATGCCAGTGCAATCTCGCCACTCACCATGGCGGTGCGTAGGCGAGTATGGGCGCGGCCTGCCGAAGCCGCGCGGGTTTCATCCTTGAGATTGGTTGCAACCTCGGTGCGCGACCCCTTCCACGCCGGAGCCAAGCCACACAGCACCGCACTGATGATGGAAATGCCGGCAGTAAAGAGCAGGACGTTCAAGTCGAGGGCCAGAGGCACGGCTTGAATGGCATCGTTAAAAGTCATGCTGGCGCGAACTAACCGTATTCCCCAATAGGAGAGCACTACGCCCAATCCGCCTCCGAAAAGGGAAATAGCGAATCCTTCGGTGAGCAATTGCCGGATAATTCGCAGCCGGCCGGCCCCGAGAGCGCCGCGAATGGCGAACTCCTTGCGACGTCCGGCTGCTCTTGCCAGCAACAACCCGGCCACATTGGCGCACGCAATCAGAAGCACAAATGCCACGGTGGTCATCAATACCGCCAAGCCGCTGCGAATGCCGAAATCGTAGATCAGGAAGTCAGGCAGAGTTCGCACCGCGACTCCAAAGCCTTTGTCGCTTTCGGGGAACATCTGAGCGGCGTGGTCGGCCAGGGTGACAAATTCGGCGTGGGCTTGCTCGATGTTGACGCCGGATTTCAGCCGTCCGAATAGAAACAGGAAACGGTTCTTACGTGCGGCGACGGTCTGGTCCTTGCTCAATACCAGCGGCGTCCACACCTGAGGCGTGAAGCCCAAAAAGCGAAAGCTTTCGGGCATTATGCCCACAACCGTGAACGGTTCTCGATCCAAGCGAATGGTGCGTCCAATAAGTAATGGATCGGAAGCGAAGTGTTTTTCCCAAAGATCGTGGCTCAGGATGACAACGCGATCCTTTCCCGCCTGATCTTCGCCGACGGCAAAGGTGCGTCCGAACTGCGGAGTCACGCCGATGATGCTGAAATAATTTGGCGACACCGCCGCAGAATTCAGAACCTGCGACTCGCGTTGCAAGGTCAGATTCATGCTGCGGTACTCATCGGCGGCCGCTATGTCGTCGAAAACATGGTTGGCCTCACGCCAGGCTAGATAATTGGGTGCGGAAACAGCAGCCGTGTCAGGTTGAAAGACGCGCGAGGGGTCAATGGAGGTGACCACCGCCACTCTTTCCGGTTCGTGACCTGGAGGACGCCGCAGCAGAAAGGCGCTGACCAGGCTAAACATGGTGGCATTGATGGCGATGCCCAAGGCTAGCGTGATAATCGCGATAGCCGAGAATCCGGGACTTTTGCGGAGTTGCCGCAGACCATACTTCAAATCCTGCAACATCTTTTCCATGTTGAATCGACCTCGCTACGCCGTTGCTATCCTGCAAGTAGCATTTACGGCACCAAAGATGTCCTTATCTTCCCTACCGATAGAGTCAAGCTGGCTAATGGCACGCGCGAACTACGTCCGGTAGTGGATCTAAGTGCCCGGGAACGGACAGTGCGGTGGGGCTGGCTGAAGTAGATTTTGCCGCGTTAGATCGAAGGAGTGTGAAGCTCGTCGATACTCAGAAGTTAAAAACGATCCCCGTCGATAATCGGAAATTATTCTGGGTCCCATTGAAGAAAGTGGTCCGAAACGCGTCTCCCTCCACCCGCCAGGCAAAGAATGGAAGCAGATGGTAATCGATTCCGCCTCCATAAACACTAGTAAATGACGTGTCGGTGCCGCTGCTTGAATCGAATTCCTGCCTCAGATGGGAAACCCCAAACATCGCCTCGGCAAATGGCCGAATCTTCCCCACAGATACTGATACACGAGGTCCAAAGACGGCAGTCAATACTCTGTCATCCACAGAAGTTGTGGTCCCAATCGTATCGCTGCCGTAGTGTCCGCTGACGTCGGCGACGATTCCGACGAAGGGAAACACCTTGCCCTCGAGCGATCCATTCCATCCATTAAGGTTGACGCGGTCTGAACCACCGAGGTCTGCGCGGTTATAGGAATATCCAAAAAAGATATTCCCATTGGGCACTTGCGCGTTAGCGTAAACGCTTACTACCAAGAGAGCAAAGATGGTTACTAAAGTCGTACGCACAACGTTCCTCCAAATTCTTGACCAATAAGCGTTAGATGGCATGGAATAGTCCGAGGTCGGAATATTTTTCCCTTATTTGAACCCAGCACAAAGTTTTAACAACTTTTTACAGTTCCGAAACGTATCTTGAGTCGTCTAACCGATAAGATGCAAGCATATTGATTTATTAACCGCGTGAAACATGCGCATTTGCAGTTTTTCTTGCCACCAGAAAAGGAGTTGAAGTTGAATTTACGTACAGAGGTTATCGCTAATAATGAGGCAGTCGTGATTTACTGCAGCGGACGATTGGTGTATCGCGACGAAGCTGCCGTGCTGTCGCGCGCGGTGGAACGGATTTTGCCCCGCGCCCAGCAAGTTGTGCTCGAAATGAGCGAAGTTGAAGCGATCGATAGCGCCGGATTAGGCAGCCTATTGAATATCCTGCATATGGCTCGCGCCAGCCGGCGTTGTCTTCGGCTCGCCGCGCCCAATCGCCGTACCCTAAATTTGTTGAAGTTGACGAAGTTAGATTCGGTCTTCGAAATTCATCCCGTGCTGGACGATGCCCTGATGGAGTGTCGCGGCCAACTGGCGTAGCAGTGTGACCACTCGCGAAAGCCGCTTCGGAAGCCTCGGAGCGGCTTTTTGCTTTCCCCTGGGGCCTTCTCCGATATTGCTTAAGTGGCCGCATCCTCGTTACAGTGCTTGGGACATCTCTCCTACGCATGCCGCCGCGGACCCTCAATGAAGTTTTCTTTGGCATAGTCGAGCGCAACCTTGCTCGCCTCATGCTGTATCGCAAAGATCAAACCTGGTTACCAATTTCGACCGCCGAGTTTGCCAGCCACGTAACAGCGACAGCTCGCCTTTTGCGCGCTCGGGGCATTTCGCGCGGCGATAGGGTCGCGATTCTCAGTGAAAATCGGCGGGAGTGGACGGTCGTGGATTTTGCTTCCCTGCTGATTGGGGCGGTAGTAGTGCCGTTGTACCCAACGCTCACCCCAGAACAGACGGAATTCATGCTGCGGGATTCCGGCGCGCGGGTGATCTTCGTTTCGAATGAAGTCCTGTTCGAGAAGGTCAGCAGTATTCGAGCGCAAACATCGTTAGAGCAAATTGTCATCATGGAGGCCAGCGATCGGGCGCCGTCCATGAGTTCCCTGCTGACTGAGTCAACGTCAACCGATGCAGAAATCGAGACTACGGCTCGCGCTATTAGCGAGGATGACCTCGCGACCATCATCTACACTTCAGGAACTACCGGTGTGGCCAAAGGCGTCATGCTCACTCATGGGCAGATGGCGGCAAACCTTGCGCACTCACTCGACGGCTTCGATCTTTCGCCTCAGGATGTGAGCGTTTCGTATTTGCCGCTATCTCACATCACGGCGCGTCATTTGGATTTTGCCGTTCTCAATCGCGGCGCAACGCTTGCGTACGTGTCGGCCATCGATCAGCTTCTGCACGCTCTTGCCGAAGTCCGGCCCACAATTTTCGTCGGCGTCCCGCGTCTGTACGAAAAGGTGCATGCACAAGTTGAATTAAAGGCCCGGGGATTTCCCAAGCGCAGGCTCTATCGATGGGCGCTTTCTGTTGGCCGGGATCATAACCAGGATGTGCTGCGAGGAAAAACCCCTGCGAGCATGGCCTGGAAGCTTGCCAATCGACTGGTCTACTCCAAAGTGCGTGCCGGCATGGGCGGGCGCGTGCGGATCTTCATCTCGGGAGGAGCACCGCTCGGAAGGGAGCTTGCACAGTGGTTCGCCGACGTTGGCATTCGTATTCACGAAGGCTACGGTTTGACTGAGACAGCTCCCGTGATTGCTTTGAACGATCCACATGCCCACAAACTGGGAACAGTCGGCAAGCCGTTGGCGAACGTGGAAGTGCGCATTGCTGACGATGGTGAAATTCTGGTGCGCGGCCCGTCGATTTTCAAGAGCTACTGGAATCGGCCCGAGGAAACTTGCGCTGCCTTCGACCACGGATGGTTCAAGACGGGCGACATCGGCAACCTTGATGCCGATGGATTCTTATCGGTCACCGACCGCAAGAAAGACCTGATCAAAACCTCTGGCGGCAAGTTCATTGCTCCCCAACCCCTGGAAAGCTCGCTCAAGCATAATCCGTTGATTGCGGAGGCTATTATCTTTGGCGACAAACGCAAATTCGCCGGGGTCCTGATCGCCCCAAACTTTGCCGTTTTGGAGGAATGGGCTCGCGCCAGGCAGATCGACTTCAGCTCTCATTCAGGGCTGGCAGAAGCGACGGCCGTAATTGAGCTGTATCACAATATTGTGGAGGAGCTGAACCAGACTTTGGCGCAGTTCGAGCGCATGAAAAGAGTGATCGTTGTGGCGGACACGTTTTCCACCCAAGATGGCACCCTCACGGCCAGCATGAAGCTTCGTCGGCGCGTGGTGGAAGAGCGTTACAGAGAGCGGATTCAGGCGGTTTATGAAGCTGCCGAAACTCTGTAGGACTTCGGCCGCAGCCCCTTCGGACGATTGTGTCCGGCCACACGGTTCACTTTTTGGTGGGCAAATCCATCTCAGGAATTGGAACGCCGAAACTGCTGGACGATTCGGGGCGCAACTCGTGCTCGTCATAGTGCGAGCTGCGCGACAAAGCACGATCCACCATCCCTTCAAACATGGGGATAAGCGAATCCTGTGACGCGGGGCGATGGATATCGCCAAGACTTTGTTCCCAGCGATGACTCATGGGCAGGTTTACTGCTGCCTCACGCACTTGTTTCTTGAGCGCGACGTAGGTGATCCAAATGACCACGCAGCAGTTATAGGCGGCCATGTTGATCAGTCCGGTGGCGAGTTCTGACAAGTGCGAGCTGCCTTGCAGGGCAATCACCAAAAGCTCGGCGGCGCCAAACAAGCCGAACCCGAGGCTGATACCGAAACTGTGCTGCCGCCAGGAGACTCCCAGGTATTTGGAAAATACCAGCAGGAACATGATCAAACCGACCTGGATAACTCGTACGCAGCGCTCAACCGTCATCACCGACTGCACGATCGGGCCTTCAGCTGAAACCGGACTCGAAGCCGCCACCACCGCAGCTACCAGCAGCATTACCAGCGCAGCCCAGCGGAACAACACCGAGCCTAAGTCTTTGAGTGTGTGGTATGGGCGAAAGACATCGAGAAAAATTTCGTGAATAACTTTGAAGCCAAGAGCCAGGCTGAGGGCCGCGCAAATCCAGTAGGAATAAAAAAACTGCGGATAAGATCCCCAGTTATAGGCAGGGTAAACGATCGCAAAGGTGACGATTTGCGAGAGGATATAGGCGAAAAAGACAGGGAATACGCGATGCAGCTTTCGCCAAAACATAAGCCCTGCCACCGCCAGTTGCAACACTGGGTGGGCAGTCCAGAGCAGAGTATAGGCAAGCTGGATTCTCGGACTCATTGATTGAGGCGCAGTACTGCAACCTCCTGCGGACGCACTTTCCCCCTTGCTAAACCTTAGCAGTTCCGGGAAGCCTCTCATATGGACGAAAGTAACTATGGTAATGGTTACTCGAGTGGCGAGGGATCGCTGGCTATTCCTGCCTTCGTCAGATTCGGGGCGTCAGATTTGTTTCGCCATACGCACAATCGGGAGCGACAATCCGCCTTCTAAGGGCACCTCAAGCCGCTCCTGCGGCGTATAACCGCGGGCTTGATATAGGGCAATTCCGGTAAGAGTTGCACCCATTTCGAAGCGGGTGAACCCCGCTTCTGCAGCAGCCTTCTCACATGCCTCAAGAATCAGTGTGCCGAGACCGCGGCGCGTGTATTTCGGATGCACAAAGAAAGCGCGGATTTTGGCGGCATCGCGATTTGGATCGAGCAGTTCCGGTTCGCGGCCAGTCCACTGATCGCCTCCATACAGCGTCTTCCGCTTGCTCCAACCACCGCAGGCGCAGATAATCTTCCCGGACCCAGCCCCGAGCTCAACAACGAAATACGTTCCGTCGGCAATCAGCTGACTATCGACTCCGTAAACAGTCTTGAGGGCACTGTCGATTTGGGTAGGGCTGTAATCATTCGCCTGCAACCCGCGAACCGAGAGCTCAATCAGGGTTCGCAACACTGGCACATCCGAAGGCAGTGCCTTCCGCAGGCAAAACTTTAAAGGCATGGCAGAAAGATTCTATGCCAAACCCATTTACTTTCCGGTTATTTAGCGGTCGCCCAGGAATACAAAGTACGAGGACGTCCACAGCACCGTAGGAATGCTGCCGTGCGTCCGGGTAGTGAAAATTATGTTGTAGTCCGGCGTGATCTCAAGAGTTTCGAGCAGCGAGACGCCGGGTTGCGGACAGGCGTCCGCAAGATATGACAGAAAGCTGTAAAGGTCATCTGCTCCCGAATAACCCTGCGCCGCAAATGACAGGTCGGCATTCTCCGTAGAAAAGTGCCAGGCCAGTGAGGCAGCCAGCGCAATTGCCCGTTCGTATTCCTCCTTCGAGATCGAACCAGACGGCGGATTGTCGAAGACAATGCGCAATTTCCGTTCATCTTCGCGAGTGAATTCCCGTACTTTCAGGGCGCCTGATTTTGCCGTGGCCTTCCAGTCGACGTGCCGCGCCGAATCTTCCGAGGTATATTCGCGAATGCGGTACAGATCATTGCCGCGTCCTCGAACAAACGATTCCAGTTCCCCGGTGATCAGCGGCAGGATGTGGAAAAATTGGTCGGTCGGTTCGACGCTCGGGAAAACCACGATCTCACGCAGCAGCGGCACCCGGCGAGTTTTGCGGAGGAAAGCAAACGGGAACCGGGTCATCAGTCCGAACCCCTCTTGCTGATAACGCCCGCGGCGTTCAAAGCGGAGCGGCAACTCTGCCCTCTGCTCGCTTCCCGGTTGGATGTGCGGGAAATAGGCGGCACCCTGAAAAATCGAAGCGGCGGCGGGCTTATCGGCGACGCGCCGTACCCGCCAGTCGCGAGTCCGAATCCATTGTTTCTGGGCTGGCCGCCCGGGCGGAAAACCAAACGCGGTGCGCTCGATTGTCCAGTGCTTGCCTGGCTTTTGCTGCTGCAGCGACACCACGCTGATGGAAAACGATGGCACTCGCCGCCGCGGATTGCGCACCACGATCTTCCCCACCACCGTGCTTCCCGCAAAAACATGCTCGGGCAGAAGGACCTGGAGTTCCAGGCCGCGCAATACCGCCGCCGATGCGATCCCAGAAACGATAATTGCCGCCAGCATGGCAGCCACGATTATGTAGAGCAGATTGTTGCCGGTGTTGAGGGCGGCCACCCCAATTACGATTACCAGTCCCGCATAAATCAGCCCAGCCCGGGTAATTTCATAGTCCAGCGCATCGCGTACCCGAGCTGCGGCCACGCGGCGCGCCAGGAACGGGATGCTGGTAATCCCGACGAAGGTCGCCAACAGCAGCGCAATCGTCGCGAGAATAAGAGTGGCCCAGAAATTTCCTGCTTCGCGAGTAACGGTAGAGAAGATTGCCGCCGCAAAAGCCAGTGCCAGCCCGCCAATCGCCAGCAGAAATCGCAACCAAACTTGCGAGATCTTGAATCCAGCGCGAGCCGCCTTCTTTTCAGCGACCACGCCCGATTTCACGAGATGGGATTCTTGCGCCGTGATCTGAGCCTAGCATCGACGGCAGGCCGCATCAATCAGCGGCTTGTTGACCAGAGATGCGCCTTAGCCAGCCCGAAGCCTTGACGGCCGCTTCGTCAGCGGTCCGTCCAAGCTTGGGAAACCGCTTGCGAAACCGGGTCAACAGCCGGTGAGCCCAGACGTATTCGGTCGAAAGGATGATCAGGCCTATCAAAAGGAATAAAACTCCCTGCAAGATGGGCAAAAACAGCCCGAAAAAACCAAGCACCATGAAGACCCATCCGGTAACGATGACGAGAATGCGTTTGACCTTCGGATTCATCATAAGCAGCTCTGGACTAACTTGGATGCTCCACTCCGGTGCAAACGATTCGCGAAATGCGCATTCTTTTGTCATGCATTCGTAATACAAACCCATTCTCGTCGCCCGTGTGGGGTCCGCGCTCATGGGCGGGACGACAAGTTCATGCTCCCCCGCTATCGGGATAACAATCGTGCCAAAGGGGCCAGACCCGCGAAGATTCTCGGCAACTTCTTACACCGCGAGCCACTCTAACCAAAAGGTAGGTTCGCAGCTTCTGGAAGGGCCCTTCTGAGCGGAGGAGGGCTGGCCGGGAGCTGCGGACCGTCGCCTCCAATAGTCATTTTCGTTACACTAACCCTATGAATCGATTGTGGCGTTTCTCCTGGATTGTTCTATTGACTGGTCTCGTCTGTGGCCCGAGCGCTCGCGCGGACGAGGGCCCCCTCGACACCGCACAGCCCAAGGGAGTTACTCCGGAAGAGATCATCCAGAAGTTCGCCTCCAAAGAAAAAGAGTTCAAAGCGGCGCGCGATCAATACACCTTCCGCCAATCGGTTACCGTGCAAACTTTGGACGGTGACACCGTCACCGGTGAATACCGCGAAGTCTTCGACGTTCAATTCGACGACAAAGGCAAGCACCTGGAGAACGTAGTCTTTGCGCCGCAGTCGTCGCTGGAGAACGGCGGCATCTCGATGTCTCCGGAAGATATCGAGGACATCCGGCACAAGCTGCCCTTCGTGCTCGACACCGACGATGTTGGCGACTACGACGTACTCTACGTGGGCCAGCAGCAGCAGGATGAGCTGCACTGTTACGTATTCGATGTGGCGCCCAAGAAAATCGTGGGGAAAAAGCGCTACTTCCAGGGCCGTATCTGGGTGGATGATCGCGACTTCCAGATCGTGAAAACCTTCGGTAAAACAGTGCCAGAGACGCGCATCAAGAAGAACGGTAAGGGCAACGAAAATCTGTTCCCCAAGTTCACCACGTGGCGCGAACAGATCGACGGCAAGTACTGGTTCCCAACCTACACCAAGGCGGATGACATTCTGCACTTCCACACCGGCGACATCCACATTCGCGAGATCGTAAAGTACAACGACTATCAGCGATTCGGCTCGAAGGTGAAAATTACTTACGAGGGCAAGGACGTCACCAAACAAGAACAAGACAAACAGCAGCCGGATCAGACCAAGCCCGACGCACAGCCGCAAAAATAGTTTCTAGACGTCGAGTCCAATCGAACGCATCAGTTCGAGGCCATTGCTCTTGGTTACTACGCCATCGCGCAGCGTGTAGTCGAAGCTCATCTGCCCGTGCCTGAATTCGTCCTGAAAGTGTACGTTGAGCAAAGCTCCCGTTGGCAGATCGCTGATTTCAGTCAGCGCCAGATCGTGCGTGGTGACTAGTCCAATCGCTCCGCGCTTGAGCAATGCGCCGATTACTCCCTCCGCTCCAATCAGCCGGTCATGCGAGTTGGTGCCCTGCAGCAGCTCATCCAACAAAAACAAAACTGGCAGAGCGCCCTCGGCCAGCTGATAAATCTGCCGAAGCCGGACAATTTCTGCATAAAAACGCGAACTGCCCTCCTGCAACGAATCATTCACCCGAATACTGGCGCCTACTCGCAAGGGCGTAAGTCGCAATGACTGCGCCCGCACTGGACCCCCAGCCATTGCCAGTACCACGTTCATCCCAACCACTCGCAGCAGAGTGCTCTTGCCCGACATGTTCGAACCGCTCACCAGCAGCACCCGCGAGTCGCCGCAGAGGCTCACGTCGTTGCGAACGCAAACCGCAGACGGAACCAAGGGATGCGCCAGCTGCACCCCGTCAAAGCACGCCCCGCCGTCGACGAACTCGGGAAAAGGATCAGCCAGATGTTCAAAGCTATAAGTCGCGAAACACAGCAGCGCCTCAATTTCTCCTACCGCGTTGAGCCATTGCCGCACCACTTTGCCGTGGGCGCGCCGCCAGCGCTCTGCCGCGAATGCCACTTGCAGGGAATACAGCAGCGGCGTGTCGAGAGTGCGCATTACGATGTTCTCGCGGGCGCGGATGAACTCGACAATGCTCCTCAGCCTGGCAATGGTCTTCGAGCTGGCCAGGTGATGCGACGACAGTTCCTGCTGAAGGGCTTTCAGTCTTGCAGTTTGGAAATTCTGCGATTCAATTCGCGACAGCACCGCTTCGAGCAATTCCAAATCGCCTAACGCGTGCTCCGTGCCATGAAGAATTTCATCAAGCGACTTATGGAGCCGGTACGAAAAAACCGCCTCAATTAAGACCACTGCGATCAGCGGAGTGAATAGTCCCGTGTACCACCACAACACCACGCTGCCAACTGCCAGACCGCCCAATACTGGCGCGATCCATTGCAGCCAGGCCGGACTCATTCGTTGAATCGCTTCCGCCCACTTCACCAGCCCTTCGGGATGCACGCCCACTGTGGCGTCCTCACCAAGCACTGCCAGATCCTCTCGCAGATCCAAGTGCTCACGCAGTTCCAGGACCGCCGTCTGCCGCTCGCGAATTTCAGCGAGTGAAGCTGGCGCCTTCAGCCAGCTCGCCAGCGTTTCTTCACCCATGCGGGTGCGAGCTGTCGAAAGCAATTCGAAGAGGCCGCCTTTGCCGAATAGATCGAGGTCAGCGGCGTATACGTGGTGGGGATCGGTGAAGCGCTCGCCCGTCTGACCTGCGCCGGCCCAACGGTCTTCCATCCGCGCAAAACCGTTGCGATAGAAAGTGACGGCACGCTGCGCGAGATCGCGAGCGCGCAAGATGCGAGAGTGATAAACCGCCACTGCGACAAACACCCCCAGCGGCGCGATCAGCCACCATGCCGCAAAGTCACGCTTGAAGACCGCCCAGGCGAGCACGATCGCTGCCAGCACCAGCGCCACGCGAAAATTTCCCAGACGAATGTGAATCTGTTCGTAATGAGCGACGCGCGACTCGCGCGCTTTGAGGCGCTGCTGGTATTCCTCTGCGGCTTGCACAACTCTGAAGATATCAGGCGGGATGACGGTTAGTAGAACAAGTACTTGCGCCAGCGGTCGTCAGAGCCCATCAGGCGCATGATGTGGCGGCTGGTATGCAAATTGAAAGCCCGCGGCTCGCGCATCAGCTTCATGCCGGCTTCGGGCGGCAGTTGATTGCTCTTGCGTCGGTTGCAGGGATGGCAACAGGCGACCAGATTTTCCCAGGTCGATGCTCCGCCACGCGAGCGGGGGATGACGTGATCAAGCGTCAATTCGCTCGAGATCATCACGTCGCCGCAATACTGGCAGGTGCTGCGATCGCGCAATAGGATATTTTTTCGCGACAGCGCCCGCGTCTGATGTGGAATACGACGGTACTCCAGCAGGCGGATTACGGACGGCAGGCGAATCGCCAGGCGGGCGGCGTGCAGGAAGTGTCCATTTTCTTCCTCCGTCATGGCAACGCCCTTCAGCACCAGGACCACCGCACGGCGGGCGGCGCAAACATTGATCGGCTCATAAGACGCATTGAGCACCAGCACCGGAGCATGCAGCGGGGCGCGCTCGGTTGGCGGTTCTCCAACCATAGGTGGTGGAGGCCCATCGGGACCTCCGAACTCATTGACCGAATTGTTCCAGGTTGCCGCCATACACTACCGCGCTGCCGCCATCGCAAAACTGGCTTCCACTTCCGGATCGTGCTCCGCGAACGTGGTTGTGTTCTTCAGCGTCCGCGCCACTGTCGCCACAAATACTTTAGATGCGCCGGCCCGCCGCAAAACCCGGGCACACTCTGACACTGTGGTGCCGGTGGTGAACACGTCGTCGACCAGCAGAATGTCTTTGCCAAGAATCTGCTCCGGGCAAACGACCACAAAAGCTCCGCGCATATTTTCGCGACGCTGGTGGCTGGTGAGTCCGATTTGCGTTGCCGTCTCGCGCTGCCGCTCCAGCACGTTTGGGCTTAACATCATGCCCGGCATTTCGCGCTTTAAGGCCGCCCGGGCAATCGCTTCGGCTTGGTTAAACCCGCGTTGGCGGAGCTTGCGTTTGTGCAGTGGTACGGGCACCACGATGAGGTTTGAGGCGCCGTCTTTGGCCAGATCGGCAATGGTCTCGCGCAGCATTCGTCCCAGCACATCGGCGGCAGTGCGCACCTGCTCATATTTCAGCAAGTGAATCAACTCGCGCAGGCCACCGTCGTAACTGCCGTATGCGGAAGCTTTCACGAACGGAGGCTCGATGCGGCGGCATAATCCGCAAAGTGCTTTGGGGCCGAGCAACGCAGGCCCGTTCAGCCGTTCGCCGCAAATGCTGCAGGTGCCGCCCGCAATCGGACGCATGGCAGAAAGGCAATCTTCACAAACCGGTAATCGGGAAATTTTAACGAGAGAGGAACCGCAGAGACGACAGTCAGCGGGGAACAAGGTGGCGAACAGGCTTTCGGCAACGCCGCTCATCCAGGAGACCAAAACTTGCTTGCCTGTGGCTGTGGTCTCAGCGGGCCGGATTTGGTCCTCGCTACTGCTGAAGACAGACCTCCATCGTCCCGACACGTTGGGGGACGAGTCTTTCTCAGTATAGCGTCAGGAACAACCCGCAAGCAACGCAACAAAACTGAGACCTGAGAACTGGAAACTAAGATAAAGATCCCGATCTTCGTCGCTGAGTGTCCATTTTCGCGTCTGTCATCTCGACCGGAGCGAGAGCGCAGCCGAGCGCGCAGTGGAGAGACCTTGAGTTCCTTTCAATCGGGCATGCCCAAATAAGCACCCCCACTCTCCCCTAAAGTTGCAATTACTCCGCGCAAGCAGATAACTTGTAAATCGCCTTTCACCATGCTAACGTGCGCGGGTTTGCCGTTAGCGCAGCCTTAATACGAGCATCCAAGGATCCCGGTTATGAGCAATCAAAATCCCGCTCTCCCCTCCGAACCCACTCGTCATCGCCCTTACGTTCCCGAAAACATGGAGATGAAGGAACTCACGCTCCGTGCGGTGTTGCTCGGGCTTTGCATGACGGTGGTGCTGGGAGCGGCGAATGCCTATCTGGGCCTGCGCGCCGGCATCACCATTGCCGCAACCTATCCGGCGGCAGTGATTGCCATGGCCGTGATTCGCGCATGGAAAGGCACTCTTCTGGAAGAAAATATCGCGCGTACCGCCGGCTCGATCGGAGAAGGGATTGCCGCAGGCGCGATTTTTACCATCCCTGCATTTCTGATCGCGAAAGCCTGGCCATCGTTAGAAGGCAACTACTGGAAATCCACGGCACTCATTATGGTGGGAAGCGTTCTGGGAGTTTTGTTCATTTCGCTGGTACGCCGGGTCATGGTCGAAGATCCGGAATTGCCATTTCCAGAATCGGTCGCTGCCTCCGAAATTCACAAAGCCGGGCAACGCGGCGCGCAGGCAGCTAAATATTTGTTCTGGAACATCGGAGTCGGCGGCGTGGTTTACATGCTGGGAAGGTTCGGATTGTTTGCCGCTGATCAGGATTTTCATGTGCAGGTCGGCAGCCTCGGGCACAGCCAGGTTCGCTTGGGCAGCGCGGCCAACGCGAACGCGCTTGCGGCGGGCGGTACGACGGTATTTGCCGCTCCAAGCGTGAGCCCCGCCTATCTCGGCGTCGGTTACATCATTGGCTTGCGGCTGGCGTCCATTCAGTTTGCCGGCAGCGTTTTGGCCTGGGGACTTATGGTCCCGCTAATGATTTATTTTTTAGGGCCACAGCTGCGCCAATTCCTGCCTGCCGATACACCGGCAAATTGGGCCGGCATGGCAGAAGGAGTCTGGCGGTTTATTGTGCGCCCCATAGCCGTGGGCGGAATGCTGGTGGGCGCCGCCTACACGCTGTTCAAAATGCGCAAGAGCCTGACTTCGGGCATAGGAAAAGCTCTTTCCGATCTGCGTCAGACCTCGGCCGATCAGGCGAAACTTGTCCGCACCGAACAGTACATGAGTTCAAAAGTAGTTTTTGGCCTGATTGCCTTCACCTTTATTCTTATGTGCCTGCTATACATACATATTTCCGGGCTGGTTTGGCCAGCGCTGCTGGCTGCCGTAGTCATGTTGATCGTGGGATTTTTCTTCGCCACGGTGTCGGGCAATCTCGTGGGATTCATTGGCTCTTCCAATAACCCAGTGTCAGGCCTGACGCTCTCGACTTTGTTAATAGCTTCGCTACTTATGGTAGCGCTAGGAGTTTCCGGTGCGTCGGGAGTGGCCGTCGTGCTGGGAGTGGCTGCGGTAGTGTGCGTTTCTTCATCGGTCGCGGGCGAGATGCTGCAAGACTTCAAAGTCGGATACATCCTGGGCGGCACGCCGCGCAAGATTCAGATCGCCGAATTAATCGCCGTTGTGGTGGCCAGCCTGGCCATGTACTGGCCGCTGATGCTACTCCACCAAGGAAGCATTAAAGCTGGCGGCGTAGGCTTCGGCGGCCCTGATCTTCCTGCGCCCCAAGCTGGCCTTATGGCTGCATTGGCGATGGGAATCGTTGGTGGCAATATGCCCTGGCCTCTCGTCGTCGTGGGCATCTTCATGGGGATTGCTCTGATCATGATGCAGGTGAAAAGCCCGATGCTGGTGGCTGTCGGCATGTATCTTCCCTTCGGAACAACCTTCGCGATTTTTGTGGGCGGTCTGTTTCGCACTCTGGGAGACTGGCTGGCCGACCGCCGCGGATTCAATCATGCGCAGAAAGCGCGAGTGGAAAATGCGGGTGTGCTCACCGCTTCTGGATTGATCGCCGGGGAAGCGGTTCTTGGGCTGGTGTGGGCCGGCCTACAGTTCGTGCCCAGTTGGAGCGCACCTAACCACCCACCACAAATTTTCACCGATCCTTCTTACCTGGTGGGTGGAATGATTGTCCTGGTTCTGTTGGGCGCCCTCATGGTCAGGCTGCCGCTAACCTCCGCCGGCGATCCCAGCGAACCGGCCCCGCCAGTAGCCATGATGTAAAAAATTATTGAGTAAAGCACGTCCCTTGGGATTTCCTTTGTGCACCTTAGTGTCCTCAGTGGTCAAAGCCTTATGCCGGTAGCGGAAAACATCGCCCAAATTCAAACCCATATAGCCGCAGCCGCGAACAAATCAGGACGAAAAGTAGAAGACATCACCCTGATGGCGGTGTCCAAGACTGTGCCGCCCGAAAAAATCCGCGAGGCATATCAGGCGGGCCTAAGGATTTTCGGCGAGAGCCGCGTTCAGGAAATAACTACGAAGGTTAAGAGTCTGCAAGACCTAACAGACGCAAGCTGGCACATGATCGGCCATCTGCAAAGTAACAAAGCCGCAAAAGCGGTAGAACTATTCAACTCAGTCGATTCCCTGGACTCACTAAAACTAGCGGAAAAGCTGAACGCGGCCGCTGGCGTGGCAGTCAAGAAACTACCAGTGTTGATCGAAATAAACGTCGGAGGAGAATCCGTCAAAACCGGCGTGTCGCCTGATTCCGCTGAGCTCGAGGCGATACTGCAAGCGGCGCCGCGCCTCCCTCATCTCGAAGTGCGTGGCCTCATGACCGTGCCACCCTTCGCCGACGATCCCGAACAGGCAAGGCCATATTTCCGCAAGCTGCGTGAGCTACGCGAAAAGATTGCCGCCGCCAGATGGCCCAGCATAAATATGAATGTGCTTTCCATGGGCATGTCGCACGACTTCGAAGTAGCCATCGAAGAAGGCTCAACCTGCATTCGAGTAGGCACAGCCCTCTTCGGCGAGCGTCTGCTCTCAAAAACCTAAAAAAGAACTGTCATCCTGAGGCGCGTTATTTGCGCCGAAGGACCGATGCAACTCACTGGCCGACCAACTCTATTATTATCAATCACTTATCTGTCATCACCAAACTGTCATCACGATGTGTTCCTCACGGAACACTAAGCCCGTTTACGCCACCAGAAATAAGCCGGCAGCCCCAACCCCAAAATCCCCAGCCCGATCGCGGCATTGCGTGGCGTCGACACCATCACGTTTAACACCAACGCGCTCGCAGCAACCACGAACACCAGAGGAGTCCAGGGGTATCCCGGCACCCGGTAGGACCGTGGCAAGTCTGGAAATTTTTTGCGATAGGCGAATACGCTGGCCGCACCCAGGCCATAAAAAATCCAGGCCACGAACATGGTGTAGTTCATCAGCTCTTGAAACGCCCCCATGCAGGAAAGCACCGCAGCCCACACGCCCAGCGCCGTCACGGCAAACGCAGGCGTGCGGAAGCGCGGATGCACCTCTGCCATTTTGCGAAAGAACAATCCGTCCTTAGCCATGGCGTAAAAGACGCGCGGCGCGGTCAGTACAACGCTGTTGATGGCGCTGAAGACCGAGACCAGAATCGTCAGAGCCACCAGCTTGGCTGCGGACGGACCCAGCACCGCCGCGATCGACGTTGCCGCGATGGTGTCGGAGGCAGAGGCCTTCGCGGGTCCGAGTGCAGCCAGATAGCCGAGGTTGGCCAGCAGATACACGCCCACCATGAAGAGGACGCTCGACCCCAGGGCGCGCGGGAAATTGCGCTGCGGTTCAACCACTTCTCCAGCGCAGTAGGTTACAAACTGCCAGCCTTCATAGGCCCAGAGCACAGCGATCATGGCGAGCCCGAAGCGCGAGAGCAGTGATCCACTCAGTGGCTCGGTCCACAGCGCCGCGGGGATCGCCGAGTAGCCACGGCCGAGCGACAGCAGGGCCGCGCAGATGGCAAAGATCAGTAACAGCTTCAGGCCCGAGGTCCAGTTTTGCAGGTCGGAACTTTTGCGCGTGCCCCAAACGTTCACCAAAGTGATAGCGGCGATGACAGCGATAGCGATGACCTTGCCAGCTAGAGGGCTCAACGGAACCACTGCGCCTAAGTATGTAGCGAATGCCACGGCCAGTGACGCCACCGTGCCACTGGCGATGGCAAGAAACATCGCCCATCCATACAAAAATGCCGGCAGTGAACCGAAGCCTTCGCGGATGTAGACGTAGAGTCCGCCTGAGTCGGGACGCATGGCGGCCAGTTCGCCGTAGCTGAGTGCGCCCAGCAAAGAAAGAACGCCGCCGGCCACCCAAACCAGTGAAGCCATCCCGACCGAGTGATTCACGTTGCGCAGAATTACTCCGGGAACCAGAAATATTCCGGAGCCAATGATTGCGCCAATAATAAGAAGGACTAAGTCGCGGAGACCAAGGGTGCGTACGAGGTGGGCCATGGAAGGACCGGTTCAGTCTACCAAGGTGAGCTCAAAAGGCTTTCACCACAGAGTACACAGAGGCTCACCGAGAAAACCACAAGAAGCGATCGACACATTCCTTTGTGGCCTCCGCGCCCTCTGTGGTAATGATCTTGGATGGCAGCGATTCGAACAGTTCCGGCGGGTGCCACCTTCGCGGTAACGGTTCATCCTCGGGCGAAGAAGAACGCGATCACGGGCGAGGCTGGAGACGCGCTCAAGCTGTCGCTCACTGCGCCACCGGCTGACGGCAAAGCTAACCACGCCTGCATCGAATTTTTCGCCGGGCTTTTGCGCGTGCCGCGTTCCTCCGTTACCATAGCCTCCGGCTTGAGCAGCCGGAATAAGGTGATTCTGGTTGCGGGCATTTCGGTTGAAGACCTTCGCATGCGATTAGGGATTTAGAGGCGGACAAAAGTGTCCGCCCCACAACATCGGAGATTTTTTTGAGCATTGCAGAACGGCTGCGTGAAATTCGCGACGGCTTTGAGCGGCCTTTCTGGGTCGCGAATATCAGCGAATTGTTTGAGCGGCTCTCGTACTACGCTGCTTTCGCCTCGCTGGCTCGATATCTGCATGAGACCCTGAATTTTCGGGTGGAGCAAGCCAGCAGCCTTACCGGACTTTTCGGCGGACTGGTCTGGTTTCTCGCCGCCTTCGGTGGCGCGCTGGCGGATCGCCTCGGTTTTCGGCGGTCGTTGTCACTGGCCTACCTGATTCTTAGTGGCTCTTACTTCCTGTTGGGCTCGCTGGGAAGTTCATGGCTGACGCCGGTTCGCAGCGCGATTCCGCTAGGGGTGCTGGTGGCGTTCGTGCTTATGCTGCCCGCCCTGGGCGTGGCGCTGGTAAAGCCGTGCGTGGTGGGAACGACGGCACGAGCCTCCAAAGAAAATGTTCGCTCGATTGGCTATTCGATTTACTACACGCTGGTGAACATCGGTGGGGCGGCCGGACCGTTCGTAGCCTCGTGGGTGCATCAGCACATGCGGGTGGAGAACGTGTTTCGCGTGGCCGCGCTCAGCGTCTTCGCCATGTTTTTCGCGGTGCTGTTGTTCTTCAAGGAGCCGCGGCGCTCCGGCGAAATGCAAACCGCCAGCCTGGGCGCGGCGGTCAAGAATTTTGTAACCGTGCTATCGAATCCGCGCTTCATGATTTTCCTGATCATCTTTTCCGGATACTGGGTCGTCTATTGGCAGGAATTCATCATCCTGCCGTTGTACATACATGACTACATCAATCCCAAAACCGATACGGAATTGATTCTGGTCGCCGGCCCTCTCACCGTGATTGCTTTGCAGATGGTGGTGAGTTTTCTGACGCGAAAGATTCCCGCGTTTCGCGCCATCATCCTGGGAACTCTGGTCTCCGGCCTGGCAGCGGTTTTGCTGATCCTGCGCCCCACCGTGCCGATGGCGATCGCAACTCTGATCGTGATATCGCTCGGCGAAATTATACAGTCGCCGCGTTATTACGAATATATTTCACGGCTGGCTCCATCCGGACAACAAGGTACATACATGGGATTCGCATTTATGCCCATTGGAATCGGCTCGCTGATTGGTGGATGGTTCGGAGGAACTTTAATCCACCACTATGGAGAGGTCACGCGCCAGCCCGGCCGGATATGGTGGCCGGTTGTCGCAGTGGGGGTATCGACGGCAGCGCTGTTGTGGATTTATGACCGTACATTGCGACCCGCCTCTGGCAAGTAAAGGGTTAGTCAGGATGTCTCTTCGTACATTGACTTCGGATTGCCTGGAGACTCATGCTTGTTTGTGGGTAGAGTGCCACATGGCGCAGGTTTGCCATCAATAGGCCCCAAGACATCTTGGGGCCTTGCTCCGTGCGCGGTGCGGAAATCCCAGTTTCGAGTTCTTGGTCTCGGTTCTCAGTTCTTTCTGACATTCCCTCAAATTCTTAGTTGTATTTAGAATGGTCACTCGCTATGGAACTGTCCGCCATACAAGCGGCGCTACGCGACAGCAAGTTTGATGGATGGCTTTTCTATGACCACCATCATCGCGATCCCATCGCTTATCGAGTGCTGGGGCTGCCCGATGGAATGATGGTGACCCGCCGCTGGTATTACCTGATCCCGGCAAAAGGCGAGCCCATCAAACTGGTACACAAGATCGAGTCCGGACATCTCGACTCGCTGCCGGGGAGCAAGCTGCAATATTCCGGATGGCAAGACTTGTTCGAGAAACTCAACACGGTGCTGGCCGGCTGTACAACCGTGGCCATGCAGTATTCGCCGAACAATCTGGTATTCACTATTTCGCTGGTCGACGCCGGCACCATCGATTTAATTCGCAGCTTTGGCAAGACGATTGTCAGTTCGGGCGACCTGGTGGCGCGCTTTGAGTCGACCTGGAGCGACGACCAGATCAAGACGCATTTTGCTGCCGGCAAAGCAATCGATGCCATCACGGCAGCGGCGTTTAAACAAATCGGCAAGCGGGTGCGCAACGGCGGGACTACAGAATACGAAATGCAACAGTGGATACTGAACGCGTTCGCGCAGGAGGATATCGTCGCTCATGACGCGCCAATCGTGGCGGTGAACGCCAATAGCGGCAATCCGCACTACGAGCCTCACGCGGCAGGGTCGGCGCCGATTCGCGAGGGTGACCTGGTGCTGCTCGACATCTGGGGCAAGAAGAGCACCCCGGATGCGGTCTATTACGACATTACCTGGGTAGGTTTCGTGGGGCCATCGCCCTCGACCCGCATGCGCGAGGTATTCGAAGTTGTAAGGCAGGCGCGCGACGCCGGGGTGAAAACCGTAACTGATGGGATCGCCTCCGGAAAACCCCTCGCCGGCTGGCAGGTTGACCAAGCCGCGCGAAACACCATTCAGCAAGCCGGCTTCGGTGATTATTTCATTCACCGTACCGGTCATTCCATCGGGACCGACGTGCATTCTAACGGCGCCAACATGGACGACCTTGAGATTCACGACGAGCGCCTGATTCAGCCAAACTCCTGCTTTTCGGTTGAGCCCGGTGTTTATTTGCCCGAATTCGGCGTCCGGCTCGAGGTAGATGTGCTGGTGCGCCCCGGATCGGCAGAGGTTACTGGTAAAATCCAGACTGAGATCGTAATTATCTGAATGGCCAATACCCCTGAAGAGAAGAACAAGCCGGTCGCCAGCGCAACCCCGGGTTCTATCGCGTCGCCGACCATGCAAATCGTCGCTCCGGCCATCGGCTGGTTGATCCCGGGCGCCGGACATCTGATTCTCAAACGCTGGATCCGTGGCTCGCTGATCCTGATTTCCATCATTGCCATGTTTGTCATTGGCCTGATGATGGAGGGACATATTTACCATCCCAACGGCGGCGACATTCTCGACATGCTGGGATTTGTCGGAGATATAGGAGCGGGCGGCCTCTACGTGGTGAGCTTCGCCAAGGACTGGGGGCATGGCGCAATCGCCCACGCCACCGCCGATTACGGAACTAAATTTATTATTGTGGCCGGCCTGCTTAACTTCATCAGTGTGGCCGACGCGTACCACATAGCGATTGGGAAGAAGCCATGACCCTCTCGCATTTTTCCTCGGCTGTGCTTTTCGCCGTATTCGCCTCAACCGTTTTTGGAATCACCCAGCGGAATAATGTCCGCGAACAGGTTCGCTACGGGCTGTATTGCTTCGCCATGTTCGTGGGCGGAGTGATTGTGGCGGGCTGGGTGATGTGGTTTCTGCGACGGTAAGGTAAGACGACTGACTCGCGGAGAGTGCTGTGCAAGAACGGCAAAGGGCCCGAGTTCACTCGTGCTTCTGAGAATCAAGCACCAAGAGGGCGCAACCGCCCTACGGCTGCAGTTGCGCCGGATCGGCGCCTTGCGCAATTACCTGGTTTTTGTGGCACGACTGAAGCACGTGCCCTTCCCCTGGCGCGACCCACGGTGAATCGAATCGGACTTAAATCCTGATCGCTGAGGACTGAGCGCTGACGGCTTCTTCATCCTTCCCAAACAAAGGCATCAAACACTCGCTTCGTCTCAAATCCCAGCCGCACGTAGAGCTCAACAGCGCGGGCGTTCGCCTCGGTTACGGTCAGCGACAACATAGAAAATTTCCGATGGCGCAGAGTCTCAGTAGTGGCCGCCAGCAAGGCCTCCCCAATACCATGCAGCCGATACTCCGGCAGAACACACACCTGCGTCACATGGCCCACGTCATCGCGGACTCGCGAACAAAGAATCAATCCAATCAGACTCTTCGACTGCTTATGCACGGCGACAAACGACGCGTCAGGATCGAAGGTTCCGCAACCGGGGAAACGCACAATATTGTTGAGGAAGCGCAATGATCCAGTCAGGGTCCGGTACTGGTCGTTGATCTCGGCATCTACATGGCTGCGATAGGCGGTAGTGATGGCCGCGGCCGCCGGTTGATAGTCTGGCTCCGTCCAGTGCCGAATTTCGATCTCGGGCGCTAGTGCCGGTGCAGCGTGCCCCGCGTGGGTCAATGGCAACAGCATGAAGAGGCGGCGGTGACGGTGGAATCCCTGGCTCAGAAAAGGTGCGGCTAACGCCCCAGTCTCGTGAAGTAAAAGTTGTGCCTCTATACGGTTCACGCCCGGCGATTGCTGCAAAGTCTCGATTACATGGATGAGCAACCGCTCTTCGACGGCTCGTGGATCGGGCAGCCGTCCGCCGTCGGCGACAAACAGGTCTCCTATTACGCCCTTGCTGTTTTCATAAACGAAGAACGCATAGCCTGAGATCCTGCCCCTTTCGATGGCTGCATAACCCGGCAGGATTTTGGCGTCGACGTAGCGCAAAATCATGGCGGAGGAACCGCTGTAGTCCCACGAAAGCAGGTTCGCCCATACCTGCATTTCATCCTCCAGCAGGGGACGCAGATCGGCGGAAGAAAAGTGCCTCAGGTCGAGAATTTCCACTCAGGTCTCCCCGGAGGTCCTTGGCCACGGGAGGGTGGCAATCGGGAGCCGGAAAGTGGAGTGTAGTGCTTCGAGAGGTCTCAGGCAAAGGGGAGCATCGGGAAAGTAATACTCGGCAAGGCAGATGAGCATTCAGGCGCTACCGGCCAGCTACTACAAAGACCGGATTCTGCCGCGCCGGAATTGAGCCGCCGGTGCTGGGGCCGGAACTGAATGGTGCTACCAGGTCCAATACGTGGGTGTCGTCCGAGGTTCGAATTACCGCCGTGTTGCCGGCATCGCAATTCGATACATAGACCCGCGAACTATCCGCGGCAGCGACGATAAGCCGCCGGAAGCGCGCGGTGTTGCACATGGCGACCGCGGAGACTTCGCCCGACACATCGGTATCGACCGAAAAAGTCTTGAGCACGGTATTGTCGGAATTTCTGATGGTTGTGACCGAGGTACTGACGCAGGGCGAAACATGAGCTGTGTTGACGCAGGACGAATTGACACTAAACGCGGCCACGTAGGTGCGGCTGCCGTCGGGCAATGCAGTCACCGTCAAGGTAGGGCAATGAGTGGTGCATGAGGTGGAGGTTCCCGGTGGCAGGTTAATGGTTTGCAGAAGCGTGGGGGTATCCGGCGAAACGTCGTAAATCCCGAGCTGCGAGGTCGCAGAATTTGTGATGTAGAGCCGATCGAGCGCCTGGCTATAGAACATGAAGTCCGCCCCGATTCCTACCGGGAGCGACGCAGCAGTATCTGCGAAAGGATCGATTACCGAGAGCGTGCCGCCGTCGCGGTTGAGCACGTAAACCCTCCGACTGTCGGAGCGGGCGGCCGCCCATACCGGACCGGCCCCAGTCGCAATCGTCGCGTTTACGGTGTTGTTGACGGTATTGATGCTGGTAACGTTGTTACTGGCGAAATTGATCGCGTAGAGCTTTTTGCCGTCGGGTGTTTCGGTGAGTGCGATAGGAGTGGTTCCAACGGGAATTGTTGTGGCAATTACGTTGAAAGCAGTGCTGATTGCCGAGACAGTGCCGTTGCCCGAATTAGCCGTGTACACCGCAGCGAGCTGGGTGGTGTACACAAAGCTGGGAGCAGAGCCAGCGGGCAGGCTAATGGTGCTAACGGTGCTTGCTTCCGATGGAGAATATTCGGAGACGGTGTCTTCAAGCGTGTTGGCTACGTAGGTCTTGCTGCCGTCGGGCAGCAGGGCAGCATGAACGGGCCCTCGTCCGACTCGCGCAATCTGGACGTTGGTGTCACCAGAAACATCGATACGAGTGCTCGCCCCGGGATCGGCGACACCGCTTGTGCCCACATTCTCGGTCACGATGAGCGCGTAGTGCAGGCTAGCCGGGTCAGGCGGGTTCGGGGTGACGGGGATGGCAACCGGGCGAAAGGTGTCGCCACAACTGATACAGATCAAGGCCAGCAGGAAAACTATCCCTAACCGGGCCGAACGCAGAACCGTCATCGACACCCCAAAAGATAAACCCATTGATTGAAAAACGTGATCCTGGAAGAATTTCCCATTCTAACTGTGGGACGGAGATAGCGCCAGTTTGAGGTCCCTCAGTGGTCGTGACTTTTTTTGATTTGTCATTCAAATTCCCTGCCATTCTGAGCGCCGTGAAGAATCCCTATCTGCCTGCCCTCCCTTGATGGTAGGGCCCCCTTCGCCAAGCTCAGGGCAGGCTCTTCGCCGCAAAAAGTGCTCCTCAGGATGACAGTGCCCCCTGGTATAGGTAAACAATTAGTATGAAGGAGCTTGAGCGGCAGAAGTTGCCTGAGAGGTTGGTTGACGTTTTAAGCCGGCGAGACAGCATCGCCCGCGCGCAGCATGCCTTCGCTGATAATTTGGGCGCGCAGACCGCCGCGATGGCGTAATCCCTTAATAACCTGGCGCTCTGTAAGTGCCTGCAAGTGACTGCAGGGCTCGCATAACCGGATGCCACGAATTCTCACTTCGCCGATTTGAAATTCTTTCCCCACCAGATGATTTAAGGGAACGTCACGGGTAATCAGGTTGCGGCGCGATTCCGCGGGCGAAAGTTCGATCTGGTATTCCTGCTTCATTGCCTCCAGCGCTTCGGCTTCAATGAGGGTCAGTTCGAAATCCGGCTCGGGCTTGAAGAATGTACCCTGTTTGAGGAAATAGCGGTCGCCTTCGAGGCCGGCGCCTGGAATGGCGCGAACCGCCGGGACTGCGACCATCGGAGCTTTCGCTTCCGAAGCGATAAAGATGGAATCCAGTTTGCCGTTCCACATAATCGTTGAAAAAGAGACGTAGCTGAGCTACGTCTCTACGAAAATTTAATATCCGCTATTTGCCTTTTTCTACGATCGAGATGCACTCCTCGAGCACGTTGACCGCGACGTCGGCTTCGTCCTTGGTGACGACCAGCGACGGCGAAATGCGCACCGTGCTGGGTCCGCAGCCCAGGAACAGGACTCCACGCTCGAACGCCAGCTCTACCACGCGGTCGCGCTCGTCGGCTGCATACTCTTTGGTCTGCTTGTCCTTCACCAACTCAACGCCCACCATCAGGCCGCGGCCGCGGACATCGCCCACCAGCTTATGTTTCCTGGGCCAGTCGGCCATCCGCCGCACCATGTGGTTGCCAACCTCGGTTGAGTTCTGCAGCAAGTTTTCTTTTTCGATGACGTCGAGCGTCGCCAAGGCTGCGGCAATGCAAACCGGATTACCGCCGAAGGTCGAGGCGTGCGAACCGGGTACCCAGTCCATAACTTCGGCGCGGCTCATCATGACGCCCAGCGGCATGCCGGAGGCGATTCCCTTCGCCATGCAAACGATGTCCGGATGAACGCCGGTGTGCTCAATGGCGAACCACTTGCCGGTACGGGCGACCCCGCTCTGCACCTCGTCGGCGACCAGCAGAATGCCGTGCTTGTCGCAGATGCGGCGCAGTTCCTTCATGAATACCGTGGGAGCCACGACGTATCCGCCTTCGCCCTGCACCGGCTCGACGAAGATCGCCGCGACCTCTTCGGGTGGAAGAATCGTTTTGAAAAGCTTTTCTTCAATATAGGTGGCGCAGCTCAGAGCGAACTTCTCGGGGTCCATGCCCTCGGGCGTACCGCGATAGACGTCGGGATACGCAACGTGGGTGACTCCGGGAACCAGCGGCGCGAAACGCCGCTTCTGCTGCGGCTTTGAGGCGGTGAGAGAGACCGCTCCCATGGTGCGGCCATGGAATGCTCCGAAAAACGCGATGATGTTCTGGCGCTTGGTGTGGTACCGCGAGAGCTTCAACGCAGCTTCGACAGCTTCAGTTCCGGAGTTGCCGAAGTAAACGCGATGCGGGCCGGGCATGGGAGCAATCTTCGACAGCCGCTCCGAGAGCGTTACCATGCTCTCGTAGTAAAAGTCCGTGCCGGACATGTGAATCAATTCCGCGGCCTGCTTCTGAATCGCGGCCACTACAGCCGGATGGCAATGGCCGGTCGAGGTCACGGCGATGCCGGCGGAAAAATCGAAAAACTCGTTGCCATCGACATCGGTGACAACGATGCCGCGGCCGCTCTTTACCACCAGCGGATACGAGCGGGTATACGACGGAGAAAGAATTTTGTGGTCGCCTTGCAGCACGCGCTTGGCGTTGGGTCCGGGAAGAGCGGTTTTAATCTGGGGTCCTGCTAAGGTCTTGGTGGTCATGGAATCCTCCGAGGAAGTCATTAATCATTCGTCGCTGGTCGTTGGCCGCGCGTAGATGGACTACGGCCACGGAACCACACACTGGGAGGATGGAAATTAGTCGCTACCGAAGAGGCTGGGCCGCGCTTGTGACGGCAATACCGTTAAATGCCGGCGCGGACAGACCAAAAAGTCGAGCCAGCAGGCGGGCAAATGCGCGTTAGGATTTTTGAGTGCCTGCATAACCGCAATTATATCTTGCACTTGTTCGCGCCGTAACCCCCTAACTTCAAGCCATGACTACGCTGGTAATGAGCCGTAGGTTACTGAGAATAATCGCTTTGTTACGCGGCCAACTCTGGCTGCACCGACCACCCCTTTAACCTCGCTGTAATCTTCCGCCCAGGATTTTGGATTATAATTGGCTACCTTGGAGGTGCGCTGTGAGTAAGCGCCTCTGGCCAGCCGCCATCGTCTTGTCGCTTTCGGGTTTGCTGTCTGCTCAAGCGCCCCCTTCTGCGTCCAAAGTCCATATCGGGAACATTCGCTTCGAAAATACCTCTCGGCTGACCGCCCAACAGAAATCTCAACTGGCGAAGGACCTACAGGACCAGGACGGTAAGGGCGCATTACACAGCATCGCTGCCCCGGTTGAACAAGCCGTACTAGCAGCCTACGCCGACAAAGGCTACTGGAAGGCTAAAGTCAAAGTTCAGATACTCCCGGCGAACGCCAACGACGACGGAATCGTTCACGTTTCCGTTCGCGCCCTCGAGGAAGGTTCCCAATACCGTCTGCATCAACTGCGCTGGAGCGGCGTCACCGCTTTTTCCGAGAAGGATCTCACCCCGATGGTGCCTATCCATCCCGGGCACGTCCTGGAGCGCGCGAAGATCGCCGAAGGTATGGAGGCAGTGCGCCGCCTTTATCTTGCCGCCGGATATCTGGGGTATGTGGCGGTCCCTGACGTCACCATCAACGAGCGGGAAAGAACTGTGGATTTGCGCCTGAATGTCGAAGAAGGCGGCGTCTTCACAGTACGCAGCTTCGATGTGATTGGCTTGGATCGGCCGCTGCGCGACCGCTTGCTGCAATCCTGGCCGTTCAAACCGGGAGACGTTTACCGCGGCGAGAATGTTGAAAACTTCCTCAGCGTGAATGCGTCTTTACTGCCGCTGGTGACGGCCGCCGATGTAGTCTGCCGCACCGTCGATCTATCCAGCCACACCATCGACTTCCTGCTGGATTTTCGTCCCCAGCCTCTCGCCTGCAACTCCGCGCCCGAAGCGGCCATGACCCGCCAAACCCTGAATCGCGTCACGCCTGCTCGCTAGTAGCTTCCACAATACCTGACAGTTCTGAATCGAATCCCCCGGCCTGCGCGTCTGATAATTTCTATCTACCGCTCCCATGACTCACGCCGATCGCCAACATCGATGGATGGTTTTGCTTGCCTTCGGCCTGGTGTACGTGTTCTGGGGATCGACCTACCTTGCTATTGATATCGCCGTGGAAAAAATCTCGCCGCCAGTGATGTGCGCGGTGCGCTTTTCCATCGCCGGCATCTTGATGCTGGCCTATTGCGCCGTAACCGGCAGGCAGGTCCGCTACAGCTGGGGCGAGCTGCTTCGCTTCGCCGTAGTAGGAAACTTATTGCTGACTGGCGGCAACCTTACACTTTCCTACGCCGAGCAATACGTCCCCAGCGGTTTGGCGGCGCTGATCATCGCATCTACTCCGCTGTTCTTTCTGGTGTTAGACGGATTCATCCTGGGCACGCACCGTCTCTCCCTGCGCGAAATTTCAGGCTTGGCGTTAGGAATTGCCGGCCTGGTGGTTTTACTGTGGCCCGACTTAACCGCCCATGGCGCCCTCGGCAGCAACCAGACGATTTACTCTTTCGCCTTGTTGGCCGGAGCCTTCAGCTGGGCGCTGGGTTCGGTACTCTCCAAGCAGTGGAAGGCAGGCGCGACTATAAGCACCACCGGCTGGCAGGTCACATTCGCCGGCCTCGGAAATTTTCTGTTCGCCGCGGTCCATCGGGACTTCTCGCACAGCGTCTGGACCCTTCGTGGCTGGGGAGCCATCCTCTACCTGGTGGTCTGTGGCTCCTGGATCGGCTACACCGCCTATGTCTGGTTGCTGGGAAACGCGCCCGCTTCGAAAGTTTCCACCTACGCCTACGTGAATCCTGTGATCGCCGTGTTTTTGGGCTGGCTGATTTTGCATGAGAAAGTTGACCGCTTCATTCTGGGGGGCAGCGCCATCGTCGTCGCCTCAGTCGCATTAGTCACCAGCGCCAAGGCCGCAACGAAAGTGCAAGCCAAGCAGGTTCCAGCGGAGGTAGTAGGTGACTAATGCTTTGCCCCGGAAAGACCCAAGACGTTGCGGAGAGCACCGGTCTCTACGGCACTCAAGTAGAGACGTAGCTTTGCTACGTCTCAGGACCACCGATGCTGCCCGGGCGAAGCCATTGGCTTTTCACCCCTGCCCTGTAAAATAAGTGCACACCATGCCTTCGACTCATGCTCGCGAAATTTCCGCCGCTCGCCGGCTCGATAACGTCCGTTACGCCATCCGCGACCTGGCTGGCATCGCCGACGAAGTGACCAGGCAAGGCCACAAGGTCCTGCCGCTGACCGTTGGCGACCCCAACATCTTCGACTTCGAAACTCCGGCCCACATCGTCGATGCCGTAGTGAAGGCCATGCGCGAAAACAAGAATGGTTACGCGCCTTCGGCCGGAGTCCCTGAAGCTATCGAGGCGATCCGCGCCGAAGCCGCCCGCAAAGGCATCACCACCGTGCAAGATATTTTCGTCACCTCAGGCGCCAGCGAAGCGGTCGACGTTGCGCTTAGCGCTCTGGTGAATCAGGGCGAGACCGTGCTTACCCCGCGCCCGGACTATCCCCTCTACTCGGCCATTTTGTCCAAGCTGGGCATCGAGCTTAAGACCTACGACCTGAACGAAGAAGACGGATGGCAACCCGACCTGATCGACGTGCATTACAAAATCAATCAGCGCACACGGGCCATCGTGCTGATCAATCCCAATAATCCCACCGGCTCAATGTGTACCCGCCGCATGCTCGAGCAGGTAGCGGAACTGGCGCGCCGCCACAACCTGGTGATTTTCTCCGACGAAATTTACGACAAGCTGATTCTCGACAAAGAGCCTCATATCTCGATGGCATCCGTAGCGCCTGACGTCCCGGTAGTGACCTTCGGAGGCCTCTCGAAAAATTATCTCGCGCCCGGCTGGCGCATCGGATGGGGCATTGTCAGCGGAGATCCCGCAGCGGTGAAGCCCTACGTAGAAGGCATTCACCGTCTGTTGCGGGCCCGGCTCTGCGCTAACCACCCCGAGCAATACGGCATCAAGCCCGCTCTTGAAGGCCCGCAGGACCACTTAATCGAAGTAAACAACAAACTGCGTGCCCGTCGCGACCTGACGGTCAAGACTCTCAACGCCATTCCCCGCGTGACCTGTGTCTCGCCGAAAGGCGCTTTCTACGCCTTTCCCCGCATCGAAATCCCAGAGGGCGACGACGTATTCGTGAAAGAACTGTTGTTGCAAAAGCACGTTCTGGTGGTACACGGCTCCGGCTTTGGGCAGAAGCAAGGCACCAAACACTTCCGTATCGTATTTCTGCCCAATGAAGAAACCCTCGCCAGCGCCTACCAGTCGATCGCCGAGTTTATGAAAGAGCGATACGCATAGCTGGCAGTCCCCCCGCCAGTCGATTGATGTGTTCGCCACCGGCGAAAACGACTTTGCTCAGTCGACCGAATGATTACTATTCTGTGCACAATTGCTCAGACTACGGTATGTCGTCCGCATTACATTTACCCAAATAGGAAGAGGTTCCAAAATGAACCAAGCAATCGCTCTGGCCGACTGGCGCTCCCTCGCGGAAGAAGCCAGCAATGAGATGGACTCCGCGAAACTCGCAGGCCTGGTCTCACAGCTCTGCGAAGTACTAGACGCGGACGACGAAAAGAAATCTGCGTTGCGCCGCCCCGCTATTCAACCGCAAACACCAATAATTTAGCGCTGCGGTTCCACGCGCAGACAAAGCCTGGTGCCCTCGCACTTTAGCGCAAATGCGTCCGCCGCTTAGTTCATCCGTGGCCGCTGTAAAGTGCGGGTCCACAGCACCCGCGCCACACTCCACATCCCAATAAAATCGGCCCTCTTCTCACTCTTTTCCAGCATAAGTTTCACCGCAACATTGCGGCCCAGGGCTAGAGACTCTCCGTGATGGTGAACCATGGTTAAAGTAATATTCGACATAAAAAGTCCTCAATAAGAATTGCGGGGGAGAACCAATTTTCCTCGCAACCGAAATCAGGAACAATCAGGTCGATGCTTGATGCCGCAAGGACATGTCCAATAAACCGTGACGCACCATGCAGATTCGGCATCGCCATTGGATTTTTGGGGGACCTCAGCGGCCTCGGCGGAAATCGCTCTTTGCCGGGAGCAAGAATTGACAATCCCCACGCCCGGTTCTAACGTACGAACGCGGAAGTAGATGATCGGAGAGATGATGAAGAAAGTTTTGTTTGTGCTGGGAATGGTTCTGCTGGCCGGAGCATACTTCGGCGGCTATTGGCCGCAGCGCCAGAAACTGCAACAGGCGCAACAGAGCAGTGCGCAAGCCTCGCAGCAGTTAGCGGCGGCGCAGTCCGCGGTTCACGTCTGCCGCCTGGAAAACGATCTGGTGGCTCTCGTCGACCAGACCCAGAACCAGAATTACGGTGAGGCGCAAAAAATCTCCAGCCACTTTTTCGACGAGCTTCGCGCCGAACTCGACCGCTCGCCCAACGCCACCTACCGTCCGACTCTCGAAACTATCTTCGCCCGCCGCGAAGCCGTCACCGCCGGACTAACCCGCGCCGACGCCGCCATCATCGGCCCAATACGCCAGAGCCTGAACGAAATCCGCCAGCTCTCCGAAACTCTGATAAGCCAGGCGAATCTGTAGAGCTAAATAAACGATCGGTAGAGACGTAGCTCCGCTACGTCTCAGCCAGCGCCACACAATGCTTGGGAAGGGCTCGACTTGCAGAGGTTTCGAAAAAGTCCAATTCGGCCGCTGTTGGAAAGGGCACCGACTTCAGTCGTGCCGGTAAGCTCTCTAAATCTATCCGCGCTTTAGCGCCTGAGGTTGGCTTTCGGCGCACGGCAGAAGTCTGGCGCGGGCTTCAGCCCCTGAGAACCAATAATCGCACCCTACTCCGGCGGCAGCAACATCCCCTTCTCTAAATGCCGCGTCAGGTGCGCATAGGACGCCGCATGGGGATCGTGGGTAACCATCACAATCGTCTTCTTGAAGTCTTCATTCAACCGCTTGAGAATCTCCAGAATCTCCGTCGCCGAATGGCTATCCAGATCGCCGGTTGGTTCATCCGCCAGCAACAACGTGGGATCGCTCACAATGGCCCGCGCAATCGCCACGCGCTGCTCCTGCCCGCCGGAGAGTTGCTTCGGCAAGTGGCCCACACGTTCTTCCAGTCCTACCAGCTTGAGCGCGGTCATCACGTGATCGCGGCGCTGTTGCGCGCTCAGCTTGGTGAGGAGCAGCGGAAGTTCTACGTTTTCAAACGCCGTAAGCACCGGAATCAGATTAAACGTCTGGAAGACGTATCCCACATGCTCATTACGCCAGCGTGCTGACTGCGTATCATTGAAGCTGAAAATATTCTGGCCCTGCACCAGCAATTCGCCCGACGTGGGCCGGTCGATAGCCGCAATCATGTTGAGCAAAGTTGTCTTACCCGAGCCCGAAGGTCCCATTAGCGCAAGAAATTCCCCCGCGCCGATTTCAATCGACACATCGTCCAGCGCCCTCACCTCGAACACATCCCGCTTGAAGATTTTGCTGACGTTGCGCGCGTGCACGACTTTAGTTTGCGTGGCGATATTTGCTGCTGTCATTGTGCTCATTGCTGTCCCTTGATCTTGATTTTGTCTCCGTCTTTCAAACCTTGTGGTGCGACGGTGATGATGTCTTCGCCGCCATTCAGCCCTTGCACCAGCAATCCGCCGCTGCGTTGCGATACCACCTGGACTTCACGCTTGGTAGCGCGACCCTGAAATGCCAGGTAAACCACTTTCTTGCCGTTCTCGTTGTGTACCGAATTGGTTGGCACCAGAACTCCCGCGGGCCCGGAACTCGCCTTCTTGCTTTCATTCGCCAGGAATTTCACCGTGGAATTCATGTCTGGGCGAAGATACTCGTCCGGATTAAGAATCTGCACCTTCACCTGCACGGTAGCTTTCTGCCGGTTGGCTTCCGGTGAAATCTCGGCAATCGATCCGTCATACTTGCGATCAGGAAACGCGTCTACCGTAACCACGCCCTTCTGCCGGGCGCTCAATTTCGCGAAGTCGTCCTGCGCAATGTCGAGTTCCACCTGCAGATCGTTCAAGTCAGCCAGCGCCACCACCTCGCCCTGCGGACCGCCCTCGGCCTGGCTGGCAAATTGCGAGGTGACCAGTTCACCCTTTTCCGCGGTGCGCTCCAGAATGGTTCCCGTCACCGGAGCGCGAATGATAGTGGCATCGAGCAATGACTTGGCGTAAGCCTCTTGCCCTTCCGCCTGCATCATCGATCCTTTAGAGCGCGCGATCTCCTCGGCACGCGGGCCAAGTTTAGAAAGCTGGAATCCCTTCTCCAGTGAGTTCGCCCGCTGCTGGTCGGCTTCGAATCTCGCCGTAGCATCGTCCAATGCCTGCTTGGAAAGCACTCCCTGCATTACCAGGTCGCGCGTGCGATCGAGAGTGATCTTGTCGTTGGTCAGAGTCGCGCGAGCTTCGTCCAGATTGTGCTGCGCCTGCTGCACTTCCTCCGGACGAGAGCCATTTTTCAGCTCGGCATAGAAAGCGCGGGCATTCTCCGCGGCGCCGTGCGCCTGCTGATACTGCGCCCGGAACTCGTCATCCTCAAGCCGTACCAAAACCTGACCTTCTTTGACTTTGTCGCCCTTCTCCACCCCAATCCACTTCACGCGCCCGGTGACCTTGGAGTTCACGTTGATTTTGTGATGCGCCACGATGTATCCGCTGGCGGAGAGCACAATGCCGCCCAAATCGCCATTGCTCTCGGCCGCCGCACGCGTCACTTCGACCTCAGGCACGTCACCGGCGAACATGCGATAAGCCAGCGCAATCAATCCCAGAATCACAATCAGGCTGACGCCCACAATAATGTACCGCCGCGCCCAGACCGGCGGCTCGCCCTCACCGCCGCCACGCGCAGTCCGATCAATCCGCAGCCCAGCCAGATCCTGATGCTTAGTATCAATAGCCATAATCTTAGTTAAGCCCTGTCATCCTGAGGGCAGCGAAGGACCCCTATTCCACAATACCCCTCAAAGCCGTAAGGTTTCTTCGCTGCGCTCAGAATGACTTCTTAATTCTGACTTCCTAATTCTTAATTGCGACTTCCCTACCCTCTAAGCGCGTCCAAAATCGGCCTTCTTGCCGCGTGCCAGGCCGGCGCCAGCCCACCCACCAATCCCATAAATAAAGCAAAAGCCACGGCCGCCCCGACCACCACCGGCGTCATGCGCAGACTAAACACCACTTCGCTGAAGGTAACCGCGTTCGAGGTGCCGGTCGTCATGCCATTGAATGGAAGCATCAGCAAAATTCCTACCGCCGCTCCCAGTAATGACAACAACAGCGACTCGAATACAAACGAAGTCAAAATGCTGGGCCGGGAAAATCCAATCACTCGCAGAGTGGCAATCTCGCGTCCCCGATAGGCCACAGCCGCGTACATAGTGTTGGCCGCGGCAAACATCGATCCTATCGCCATGATGATCGCGACCAGCCGGCCTACCCACTTAATCGGATCGCCTGACCGCGTCTGCGACGAATAGTATTCCGGCTCCAGCATCCCGCTCAGTTGCAGCCGCTGGTCATCGTTCGCCCGATTCTTCAATGCCTCGGCCGATACCGGATCAGTTGCTCGCACCAGCACCGAGGAATAGATGGAACGCTCGAAATCGGTGGCGAGCTGATTGATGTCGCCCCAGATCTCCGACTCATGCGCCGTTCCCGACGCATCGAAGACCCCGACAATGTTCCAGTCGCCGTTTCCGATGTGCATGGTGTCACCGATATTCGCCTTAGCGAAGCGGCTGTTCAGAGACTGACTAACAACAATCTCCCGCTGCCCGGGATTGAACCAGCGCCCTGACACCAGGTGAACCTTGGGCCGCATTTCGATTCCCAGCGGAGTAAGAAATCGCGTCGTCACGTTGGTGTCGCCGGTACCGTCTTTGCGCGGCAGCACGATCACCAGGATGTCTTCGCCTGAAACCAGCGCCTCGTTGCGATTGTTGCGAGCCACGCCGGGCAAATCCTTCAACACCTGCATGGCCTCGCGGGTAACTCCGCCCGCAGAAAGCTCAGAGTTTGAACCCTTCCGCAAAATCAGGACGTTCAGAGGGTCCCCGGTGGTGCCGAATGCGCGATCCAGCCCCGCCAGCAGCGCCATGATAAAAACCGCCGTCGCCACCGTCAGCGCGATGCCCAGCGCCGTCATGGCAGTGAGGCCCTTGCGCAAGCGCAGATTGCGGATGTTGTAGCTAATAGGAATTGCCATCTGACCCTGTCTCCTAAACCGCGAAGCCGCACATCTCTAGCAAAAGCTATCCGTACTCTCGCAACAGGCAGTCCGTAAAATCGAGCCGAACCGCCCTAGGCTTCCGTTCCTCGAACCGCCGCGTACTCGCCCGGGACCGCCGCGCACACTCGCTCGAACCGCCACATACCGTCGAAACAAGCCACCCGCACTAACCGACCGCGCTACCGTGGAAGAGGGGCGCTTCAAGCGCCCCGTTAAACGCGCAAAAGGTACCGCGCTTTAGCGCCTGAGGTCCTATCCAATATGCCTAAGCCCATCCACGATATTCGTCTCCGCGGCGCGATATGACGGAACAAATGCGCTGACGAATCCCACCAACGCCGCCACCATCAAAGCCAGCACCATCGTCGCCGGCGTCACCTTCATCCCGGTCAAGAAGCCGCCCTGGCTTGCCGCTCCTTTCACCAGAATGAAGGCAATGCCCGCGCCCAGAACTCCGCCGGCCAACGATAATGCCACCGACTCGCCGACGAATAATCCTAGAATCACGCCCTTGGTGAATCCCAGCGTCTTCAACACGGCAACTTCGCGGGTGCGCTCCCGCACTGACATGGCCATGGTCGTCGCCGACACCAGGAGAATGGCGAACACCACTGCCAAGCAGATACTCAGGATGAAAGCCTTCACGTTGCCCAGCATCGCCACAAATCCCAACTGGAAGGCATGTTCGGACTCACTCTTCGTAGGCCGCGGTGCGTTGCGAAATTGTTCGTCGATGGTTTTCGCCACCCGCGTTACCGCATCCGGCGAATCGACCAGGACGGCGAAGATTCCGTCGCTGCCTTTAAGCTGGGCAAAGCCTTCGTCGATATAGGTTTTGTTGAAATAGATGGACTGCGTAGGAGTCGGCGCGGTAAAGACTCCGCGAATCGTCAACTCCAGGTTCAATGGAAAAATCAGCCCTTTGATGTTTAGCCGGTCGCCAACTTTCCACTTGTACTTCGAGGCCAACGCGGAATCAACCACCGCGCCGGCGCGATCTTTCTGCCACGCTTCCACCTGATCGGCCGGAATCTTCATGTCGGTGTAGACCTGAAAGAATTCCTGCGGATCGGTTCCAAACTGAGCAAAGTAGTTTTCCGCCTTGTCGTCCTTGTACTGCCCGCCAAACCATTGCATTGGCACAACGTGGGTCACGCCGGGAATCGATCGAATCTTCTCGCGATAAAACGAGGGCAGGCTGAATACCAGCGAGACCTTGTGCCGCACCATCAGCCGCTGCGCCGACTCCACGCTACCTTCATCGACGTAAAAGCTCCGCCATATGGTGATCATGAAGGTCAACAGCAGCAGGGAAAAACCAACACTCAGCACCGTCAGAATACTGCGCCGCTTGTTGCGGAAGGCGTTCTTAGTGACAAAACGGGTCAGGGTCATGGATTCAAAACTCCGCGCGGAGAACTCAGGGCTATGGGTGAGCGACCAGCATAAACGACGCTCCCCACCCCCGCAAGCCGGACTGAAAGCGAATCTGGCTCTATTTAGTTAAACGGTCGCGACGCCCAAAAGGTTACGCATCGCTGCAAATAAAGTCCCGCCGACCAAGACATTTTGGCGGAGAAGATGTTCCAGAGGAAGTAGTTAAAGTCACCTTGATGAAATGACAAATGTCATCCGACGTCTTTTTCTTACCTTTTGCCGACAACACCGGATCTCTGTCATCCTGAGGCGCGCGTCTTGCGCCGACGGACCCCTAGGGCCGCGAAATACCAGCGGTATCGGGATGCTTAGGTTCGCTCAGCACGACACAGATTGTCGCCCTCTCCCAACACCAGTTGGCGGAATTTTAGAATATCGGGAACCGGATCGCCAGCCGCCGTGTCATAAGCTACTGGGCCTCTGCCGACTTTTCGGCAGGAGCCGGTACCGAATGGCTTACAATCTTCACAATTTCCCAGCCTTTTACCTGCATCTAGTTGAGCAATCAGGCCCTAAAAAACAGCGCAAGAAAACAGGAACTGTTCGTTCTCATCACAGGAGCGTGATTCATGGGCACATCCAGTTTGCCGGCCACAGCCTGCTGCGGAAAAACCAAAGAACTTTGTTCTGGCGAGACGCGGGATGATCGTGCGAGGAATCTGCTTCAAGCCAGGCCTAGCAGATTCCTCAGCGCCAAGAACGCGGTTCGGAATGACAAGGTAAATGGGAGTGGTCTTGGCTGCCTCGCGTTTTTTCTGCTTTGCCTCTTGGCCGTTCCTTCCCATGCACAAGAAGCGCGCTCATCGGGATGGGTTGTGATTCCCGTTGGGGACTATCGTGTGCTGCGCGCTAAGGCTTATCCGGTGGAGCCCGATCCTGAGCCGCCGCCGGTGCAGGCTACTTTGACGCGGGTTGACTACGACTTGCAAATCGCGGGCGAGGTTGCGCGCGGCCGCGCCAGCCTTACGGTGGACGTGCTCAAAGATGGCTGGGTGCGGGTTCCGGTGCCTTCGGGGCTTTTAGTGCGCGAGGCGAGGATCGAAGGAAAGCTGGTGTCGCTGGTTCCGGGTGGAGGAAGAAACGGACAGCTTACCGCGGTGTTGTCTCATCCTGGGCGCTCAGTGTTGACGCTCGATATCGCGCTTCCGGTGACGTCATCCACTGGAACAGAAAGTATTTCGCTGCCGGCGACGGAATCCGGAATTACCAAAGCGTCGATACAAATTGCCCAGCAGGGAGTGGAGATCAGAGTCTCTGGAGGACTGATCTCCGAAAAGTCGGAGCCAGCCGGTGGCAGTAAGTGGGTGGCGTACGCGAGAGGCGGCGAACCACTGGGGTTTTCGTGGCGGAGAAAAACCGAGGGTCATATGACCACGCGGCCGTTGCGTATGCGCGGGTCGCTGATCCAGTTAGTAAGCCTGGGGGAAGATTCAACCAGCATTTACGCCGAGGTGAACCTGGAAATCGCGCAAGGCGCGACCGCGTTGGCGAAGATTCAACTGCCCGACAATGTGACCGTGAATCAGGTGTTGGGAGCGATGATGGCGGACTGGGAGGTGAAAGACGGCACCCTCACGGTGAAGCTCCTGGAACCAGTGGACCAATCGGCACGGTTCGTTATCAATGGCGAAGTCAGGTTGCCGCGGGAAGGTCAGTGTGATGTCCCGTTGCTACGACTTCTGGGAACGGAACGCGATAGCGGCGGGGTTGCGGTCGAGGTGCTGGGCGCGGGGGAGATCAAAGACGTAAAGCAGCAAGGACTGGAAGATGCTGATGCGACCGATCTCGGCGAAATGATCGCCAGCCGGCAATCGCCTTCGTTGGCGGCATTTCGCTATCGCGCGGGAGAAATCAAGACAAGGTCACTGACGGTGAACGTGACCCGCTACGCGCAGCAGGCGGTGTTGATGGCCAATATCGAAGAGGCGCGCTACCAGGTGTTGATGAGCCAGGAAGGCAAGACGCTGGTGCAGGCGCGCTATGCGGTGCGTAATAACCAGAGAAATTTCGTAAAGGTCACTTTGCCTCCGGGAGCAGCGGTGTGGAGCGCGCTATTAGCGGGAAATCCGGTACGGCCCGGGCAGGCGCCGGATGGGAGCTTGTTGCTTCCCCTGGAGAAGGCGCGCGGCGGCGAAGATGCTGCGCCGTTTGTGGTTGAGGTTCTCTATCTGAGCCGAGCGCCAGCGTGGGACGATAAAGGGCACGCAAAACTGGTGTTGCCAGGACTCGATCTGCCAATCTCACGCACTGGCATTGTGCTCTTCTACCCGCCGTTGTTTCGGGTCGCAGCGGATCCCGGCACATTCAGAGCCGAAGCCTATGCGGCACCGATCTCGGCGGCATTCGCTCCGCAGATGGTGGTCGAAGAGGGCGCTCCAATGCCGGCATCAGCTCCTGAAGAAAGGCGAGACCAGTTGGCAAAGGAAAAGGACGATAAAGCCACACAGGCCCTGGTCGATAAATTTCGCCGCAAGTCGGAGAGCGGCAAAGTCACCGGCATTCTGCCTATCGGAGTTTCATTTCCCGAGTTTGGGCCTTCTATTTACTTAACTGCCGAACTCACTGGCGAAAACCAGGCCGCGTCTGCCGACTTCACTTACCAGCGCGAGAAAAATAAAGGTGCGCGATGAAAAAAATTCTACTCGCTCTGATGATTGTGGCTGGTGCGGTTGCGGTAGCTCAGCAAAAGAACGCGCTGCCGCTGCCAGATTCGGGCAACGTGTCGCTGCCGCTGGATGAATACAACAAGCTGGTTGAACTGGCGGCGAACCCTCCGAAGAAGCCGATTGTTCCGCCGCTGAATTATTCAATCAAGCGCGCCGATTTGAAGCTGAAGGTTGAGGACGATCACATCTCCGGCACTGTGCAGTTGGACGGAGAGACTTTCAAGAAAGGCCTAATGAAGGTTCCGCTGAGCACCGGCATGACCATTCTCGACGCGCGGCAGGAAGGCAAGGCGGTGCCGCTGGAGCAGGAAAATGGCGGGCAGGTGGCGATCCTGGCCGGCCCGGCGGAGTTTTCGATCCTGTTGAATGCCGCCCTGCCGCTGGGAATCGAAGCGGGCCGCGCTTCGTTCCAGGTGACGGTACCGCTAGCGGGCAGCGCGCAGATCACGGTTACCGTGCCGGGAGAGCATACTTCGGTGAATCTGAGCTCCGGTCTGATTACGAATCGTACGTCCGACAAAGGGAACACGGTGGTCGAGGCCACGCTGGTGCCGGGGCAATCGGCGATGTTCTGGTGGGCAACGCGTGAAGTGGCCACCCCCGTGGTTCCACGCGAAGTGCGATTTCTTTCCAACGTTAAAACGCTGGTGTCGGTGAGCGAGGCGGACGTTCGGCTGGCAGCTCTCGCCGATATCACCGTGGTGCAAGGCGAACCGGCGCAATTCGAAGTCGAAGTGCCAGCGGGATACGAAGTGACTGGGGTGACTGGAGGATCGCTGGAATCGAGCGAGGTGCAAGCGGGAACGCTGGTGCTTAAAGTCAGCACGCCATCGCAGCGCAGCCACCAGTTCCTGATTTCGCTGGAGCGGTCGATTAGCGAAACCAAAGAGAGCATTCCCTTCCTCAGCTTTAAAAATACGCAGCGCGAAATCGGCGAGGTGTTAGTGGAAGGCGCGGGAACCATGGAGTTGACCGCGACCGAAGGCGGCAGCCTGAAGCGCATGGACGTGAAAGAGACCAACGCGTACCTGCGATCCCTGGCGCACTTCCCTCCGCAAGCGGCATTCCGTTATCACAAGCAGACGAACGAAGCCCCCAGCCTGGCTTTGGCTTGGGTACGCTTTCCAGACAGCAGCGTGCTTGCCGCAGTGGCCGAGAATGCCGAGATCACAACGATGGTGACCAGCGAAGGCCGGTCGCTGACAGAAGTAAAGCTTACGGTCAAAAACCAGGCGCAGCCATTCCTGAAAGTTGCGCTGCCTGCCGGGGCGACCATCCTGACAGCAGACGTGAATGGCGAAAAAGTAAAGCCAGTGCAGGGGGCTGATGGCAACCGGGTGCCATTGCTCCGTCCGGGGTTTCGACCAACGGGGCCGTACACCATTTCATTTGTGTTCATGCACTCCGGCGCGCCCTTCGCCAAGAAAGGCAGTTCGGAACTTTCACTGCCGAGTATGGATATTCCAATCGACGTGATGCAGTGGGAGGTTTATCTGCCGGAGCAGTACAAGGTGAAGGATTTCGCGGGAGATGTGATCGCCGCGGACAGAGTGCCGTCGGTCCAGATAGTTAATGGCCAGCTCGCCCCCGTGGGAAATCCAATATCCGGTGTGAGGAAAATCGCTGCTCCGGCGCCGCCCGGACAGATGCTAGGCATGGTTTTGGATCCTTCCGGGGCGGCAATCCCGGGGGCGACTGTCAAGGTTAGCAACCGCGAATTCGACACCACCACTACCACTGACGAAAGCGGCCAGTGGCTGGTGTTGAATGCGCCTTCGGGCAGATACAGAATCACTGTAACTAAACAGGGTTTTTCGACTATGAACAGTAACGTGAATTTCGATTCCACGCAGCCTTTCAGCCTGGATACCAATCTGAACGTAGGAACTGTAAGCGAGACGGTGACGGTAGACGCACTGTCGGTTCAGCAGATGGCGACGAACGGGCGCAACTATACAGAGTTGTCGACGCTGAAGGCAGGCGTTGCGCAACCGACCTCTTCGGTCTCAGCCAATGTGGTGAATCTGCAGCGGCGAGTGGCGGGGGTTTTGCCGGTAGCGATTGAGGTGCCGCGGTCGGGGACTTCGTTCAAGTTTGTGCGGCCGCTGGTGCTGAATGAGGAGACGCGGGTTACGTTTAATTATAAGAATCGGTAGGAGGTCGTCGGAAAGATTCGTGGTAGAGACGTAGCTCCGCTACGTCTTCTTGCTGGCATTCCGGCGCTGCTGAGACGTTGCCGAGCAACGTCTTTACCCAAGATCTTAGCTGCTGTAGGGGTCCTTCGCTTTGTTTGAGGATACTGGTGGCGGCGAGGCCTTGATTTTGGGATGGCGCCAGCGAGAACAGATTCCTCCCTTCGGTCGGAATGACAAGGCTGAGTCGGAAAGATATATGGTAGAGACGTAGCTCCGCTACGTCTTTTTGCCCGCATTCCGGCGCTTCCGAGACGTTGCCGAGCAACGTCTCTACTCAAGATTTTGCTGCTGTGGGGGTCTTCGCTTTGTTTGAGGATACTGGTGGCGGCGAGGCCTTGATTTTGGGATCGCGCCAGCGAGAACAGATTCCTCCCTTCGGTCGGAATGACAAGGCTGAGTCGGAAAGATATATGGTAGAGACGTAGCTCCGCTACGTCTTTTTGCCGCATTCCGGCGCTGCTGAGACGTTGCCGAGCAACGTCTCTACTGAAGATTTTGCCGCTTTGGGGGGCGCTCGCTGCGCCATGCGCTTGCCGATTCCTGCGGAGGGGAATTAGCATCAAATGGGTGGAGATCTTTCTATGGCAGAGAAAATTGTTAAGACCGATCAGGAATGGCGATCCCAGCTTTCGCCTGAGCAGTTTCACGTCGCCCGCAAGGCGGGCACTGAACCGGCTTTCACCGGCAAATACTGGAACAGCAAGGACCACGGCACTTATGCTTGTGCCTGCTGCGGTGAGCCGCTATTCAGTTCGGAGAAAAAGTACGAGTCTGGCACTGGCTGGCCCAGTTTCTTTGAGCCGATTTCTGAGAGTGCAGTGGAGTCGCATAAGGACCGCAGTTATGGGATGGTGCGGACTGAAGCTCGTTGTGCCAAGTGCGATGCGCATCTGGGGCATGTGTTTGAGGATGGGCCTAAGCCGACGGGCTTGCGTTATTGCATGAATTCAGCGTCGCTGGAATTGAAGCCGGAGAAGAAGTGAGAAGAGCCTGTTTCTGGTAACCAGGCGGACAAGAGTGTCCGCGCCACATCGTGTTCGCATCAAAAATCAAAAGGGCACGCTTATCGCGTGCCCTCTTTTATTTCTTCAGATTGAATTACGCGCCGACTGCTGAGGTGGCGGGCTTGGAATCCTGAGAGGCCGCCTTGCTGGGTTCGGTATGTTTCGCTTGACCCTGTTTGTTATCGGCTTTGCCCTCGGCGCTACGCACCTGGACGCTGCCTTTCAAGATGGCGCCATCTTCCACGCTAATGCGCTGCGTGATTACGTCGCCGGTCAGCGAACCTTCACTGCGGATATCGAGGCGGTCGCTGCATTGGATGTTGCCTTTGACTTTTCCCATGATGACGACTTCGCGGGCGTTGATGTTGGCGGCCACGCTGCCGTTGCGTCCGACGGTCACGCGATGCTCGGCGACATTGATGCTGCCTTCGATGCGTCCATCAATGTAAAGCGACTCGGCGCCGGTGACTTCACCTTTGATCACCAGGGACCGGCCGATAGTGGCCTGCTCGACAGGAGCGCCAGCAGCGCTGAGCGGAGCATACGATGTGGAGGTTGACGGACCTTGATTCTGCGGCTTGTCTTGTGACTGAAACATTTGGTAAGCCTTCCTTATTTCCGCCGGCTCGGGGCATCGCCGTGTGCGGTGATCGCTGGGTTTAATTTTAGCGGCCTTTGGCCACTCCTGACTATCGCATGGTAGCAAGTAATCTGAGGAGGTTACGTAGGTCCGTGTACGACCAGAATGAGTAACTTCCCATTAAGAAACTAGTCCTGAAGCGCTTGTGAAATTTCCTCCCATTCCTCCATGCAGGCGGTCAGGGCAGTGCGATGCTTCTCGAGTTCGCTTGTCTGGCGCTGGGTTTGGTCGACGCTGACAAAGTTCTGCAAACCGGTTTCGCATTCTGCGATGGCCGATTCCAGGCGGGCAATGTTTGCCTCCAGCTCTTTGACCCGGCCTTTCATTTGTTTCAATTTGATGGGATTGACCCGTTTACCGTCAGGCGATGAAGCCGAGGTGGCGATTTGATGTCCATTGGAGGGCGTTGCCGGTGCGATGACAGGAGCGACGGTATTCTGTAGAGTTTCCGGCCCGCCCTGCTTGCGCCACAAATAGTCTTCGTAGTTGCCGGGGAAAAGTTCCACGCGGCCATCGCCCACTTCGAAGACCCGGGTAGCCAGCTTGTCGATGAAGTAGCGATCGTGGGAGACGAATACCACGGTTCCGGTGTAGCTGCTGAGCGCGCCGAGCAGGACGTCTTTGGCGCGCATGTCCAAGTGGTTGGTGGGTTCATCGAGCAGCAGAAAATTTGCGGGATGCAACAGCATTCGCAGCAGGGCGTAGCGATTGCGCTCTCCGCCAGAGAGCACACCGATGCGCTTGAAGACCTCATCGGCAGAAAACAGGAAGCATCCCAGCAGAGTGCGCAGTTCGGTTTCTGTGGAGCGTGGCGAGAGATTGCCGAGATCGTCGAAGACTCGGGCTTCTACGTCGAGCTCTTTGTATTGATCCTGGGCGAAGTAGTCGGGCAGGACGTTGTAGCCCAATTTGTATTCGCCGCGGGTGAGAGGTTCGGCGCCGGCAAGCAGCTTGATGAGTGTAGATTTTCCGGCGCCGTTTACTCCCACCAGCGCAATGCGGTCTCCTTTTTCGATGAGAAAGTTCACGTCGCGAAACACTTCTTTCTCGCCGTAGGACTTGGCGACCGAGTGGAACTCGGCCACGATGCGGCCGCTGGGCTTGGGCTGGGGAAAGTTGAAGTGGATGGTGCGCTCTTCTTCGGGAAGTTCGATGCGCTCGATTTTTTCCAGCTCCTTGATGCGGCTCTGGACTTGCTTCGCTTTGGTGGCCTGATAGCGGAAGCGGCTGATAAACATTTCCAGCTGCTCGATGCGCTCGCGCTGATTGCGATAGTTGGCCTCAAGCTGTTCGCGGCGTTGCGTCTTTTGCGCCAGATATTTGTCGTAGTTGCCGGGATAGAAATAAAGTTTCTTGTTCCAGATTTCGGAGATCTTGTTTACCGCAACATCGAGAAAATAGCGGTCGTGCGAGATCAGCACAAAGGCGTTGGGATAGTTGCTCAAATACTCTTCCAGCCAGTTGCGGGCCTCGAGATCAAGATGGTTGGTGGGCTCATCGAGCAGCAGCAGGTTGGGCTCCTGCAAGAGCAGTTTGGCGAGCGCGATGCGCATCTGCCAGCCGCCGGAAAATTCCTCAGTCTGCCTGGGCCAGTCTTCTTTGCGGAACCCCAAGCCGGAGAGCACTGAGCCGACGCGGGATTCGATGGAGTAGCCGTCGCGGGTCAGAAACTCATGCTGGATGTGGTGATAGCGGTCCGCGACCTGGGAGTATTGAGGCGAGGCATGGTCGAGTTCCGACATGCGCGTCGTCAGGTCCTCCATCTCTTTTTCCATGGCGTGCAGGTCGGAGAAGACGGAAAGGCATTCGGCAAAGACGGAGCGGCCGGAAAGCGAGAGGCCGTCCTGGGGCAGGTAGCCGGCAGAGGTACCCTTGGCGAAGCTGATCGAACCGTAGTCGAAAGTTTCGAGGCCGGCGAGAACTTTCATGAGAGTGGATTTGCCGGTGCCGTTGGCGCCGACCAGTCCGATGCGGTCACGCGAGGTGATCAGCCAGTCGAGTCCGTCAAATAAAAGCTTGTGCCCAAAGCGCTTTCCCGCGGCAGACAACTGAATCATGAGAGTAATTCCATCGTCTCATGAGAAGGGCGGGTTGGAAACTGGGTGAAGCTGGCGGGCGGAATGGGCATTCTTGAGAACGGGTATTTTAGGTAGGGACCCTTCGTCGCTGAGAAGGCTCCTCAGGATGACTCTTATTTTTGGGTTAAGACGAGTTCGCCGTTCTCGACTTTTATTCCGCCTACGTTGTCGGGGAGTTTCAGGTGATCTTTCTGTTCTGCCAGGCGTTTCTGCAATGCGTCGTTCACCAGCGAGACGGGAACGTTTAAATCTCCGACTTTAAATTCGGTGGGATTGAAGGTGGCAAAACCGCCTTGCGAACCGAGATGGCCGGAAACTGTGACCCATACGTTCTTTCCCGCGATCGTGGTGAGGAACTGGCCATGCACGGTGTCTCCGTCGAAGCTGACTTGCTGATCGAGAATATTGGGCATGGCGCCTAAGTCGCTTCCGGGCGCGAGTTGAGCGCTGGCGGCCGGGATCGCTCCGGCGGCTTGCGCTATGGCGGCCGTTACTTCGTCGGAGGTGATGCGAACTTGCGGCGCAGCGGACTTCGGCGGTGGCGTCTGGGCGCTGAGAGCTTCTCCGGTTGGCTGCGGCGCCGGGGCCGGTGCTGGCTGCTCGAGGACTGTCAGTTTGTCCTGAAACGATTGGGCGTTGGCGGCCGCCTGCGCCGGGGTTTGCGGGGCGGCTACCGGAGCGGGCTTCTTTAATACGAGCACCAGTGCCACTACGGAGGTTAGGAGCGTGGCGATGCTGATTATGCGGTCAAGTTTCCACTTTTTCATGTGAGGCTTCTTTAGGTAATGCTAATGGGGGCGGGGGCGGATCGGAAATGACCTTGGTGCTAGGGGGAGGGGGAAGAATGCAGAAGGCAAAAGTAAGAATTAAGTAGTAAGAATTCGGAATGAAAAAGTAACAGAAAGTCCTTGGCTGCTTTCTTCTTTTACTTCTGCATTCTTATTTGTGATTTCTTACTTCCCAAAATTACTTGCCGCTGTTTTCGCCCTCTTTGTAGAGATATTTAATCGAGGGCTTGTAGATCATCAGGTTTGGGCCGCTGGTGCGATTTAGCTTGATGCAGGCTCGGTCGTACCACTCGATCACGCCGCGGATCTCTTCGCCGTCGCGTAACACCACGACCATTGGAGTCTTGGTCTGCATTTGTTTCTGGTAATAAAAATTTTCGGCGTTGGTTTGCTCGGGTGGGGCAGATTTTTTACCTGCGGCAGGTCCGCGGTCGCCACGTTCATTGCGATCGCCGCCGCGATCGGGGCGTTCCCCACGCTCCTGGCGTTCGGGACGGTCGCGCCGGTCGCCGTTGGAGGCGGAGTGATTGTGGTCTGGCCTGGCCAGGGACGGACGAATCAATTTGCGGTTGGCGAATGCTTCCTGGTCGGGCTGGCGCTGGGCTGGTATGGCTTCCACTGCATCTTTCATGGGGCACCACCTGTTTGCACGCTATTAGGGCCGACTAAGTATCCGGCCCGGCTGTAATGTGGGTACTGGTTAGGCGTGAATTGTCTCTAAAGCTAGCACACGAACCCGAGGTCTGACAATCGCCTAGTAGGTTGGGTTGCCGACCATCGGAACAGGCCGTCCCGCGCCTAAAGTTAGGGAAAAGTTGCGTTGATTTCTGGCGGCATTTTTGGCGCGGAAGCGGCGGGCTAAGCCCGTTCGAGGGCGGTCGCAAAGGCATCGAGCGAGAGGGATCGCAGCAGGTTTCGGCGCATGCCGCGCTCGACTTCCCCGAGCCGGAATGAGGCCTGGCTAATCCACTCAAAGTCGGCGGACTGTCCCAGATTTACCAGGTCGGACTGTATGTCGATGTTGCGAACCATCCCCGGAGTGTTGGAATTGAGGAACATCAGGTCTTGTAGCAGGGAGTACAGGGTTCGCAGCAGCTTCTCAGTTTTGTCGCGGCCATCTGCCCCGGCACGGTAACTCTCGGTGACCTTGAAGAGCTCACTGTGGTCGGTTCCACGCAGAGCTGAATTCAAAATGGTGAGCGCGTTGCCGCGGGCGGCGACGTAGTCGGCGAGGTCGAAGCCACGGGCGCGGCCTACGGCACCTTCACAGAGGCGGGCAGCCAGGGCACGTTGCGGCGCCTTCCATTCCGGGCGATGCCTGGCGAGGTATTGTTCGATTTCAGGAGTCGCCAGCGGATGAAGGGTCACGCTCATGGACCGAGACCGCAGGGTGGGCAGCAGTTCACCCGCATTCTCGGTGAGGATGAAAATGGTGGCGAAGTCAGGTGGCTCCTCGAGAATCTTGAGCAGCGAATTCGCCGCCTCCTTCATGAATGCAGAGTCGGTGAATATGTAAACCTTTTCCTTCGCCTCCGCGGGGCGGTAATAGATGCCATCGATCACTCTCCGCACCTGGTCGACTTTGATCATCATTTGCGGCGGATCGGGCGGAATGATGAGGACATCAGGGTGGGTCTGAATCAGCAGGCGAGTTTCTTTTTTGTCAGTCTCGCGTAGATTCTCGCGAGCTTCACTGGCCTCAGAGCAGCGGCTGGCAAGGTCTTCGGATAAAGCTATGCGGACGCAATTTGAACACTCACCGCAAAAGTCGGGCAGGCCGCCGTTGAGAATTGGCTCGAGACAGTTCATCGCCTTGGCCAGCATCAGGCTAAGGGTGTACTTGCCGGATCCGGCAGGTCCCGCAAGGATTACGGCTTGAGGAAAGTGGTCGCGCGCCAGCATTTCGCGCAAGCGCTGCACCACGTCGCCGTTTCCGTGAAAATCGGAGAAGCCCATAAATTTATTTCTTACTTACGGTCGAGGTCAGCTTCAACCGTTTACGAACGATTTCTATGATCTTGGCGTGAGTGCGCTCCGGAGTTCCTCTGGCATTTACTTTGAAAACTCGCTTGGGCTCACGTTCAGCGATGGCTAAATAGGTTTCATGGACGCGGCCGAAGAAAGCGCGGTTTTCGCGCTCGAAGCGGCCTTCGTCAACTTCGCCGGGATTTCCTTGATCGGCGCGAACGCGATTGCGACGACGGGCGCGTTGCACGCTGGCGGCGACCTCGGAGTCCATGAGAATGGTGATGTCCGGCTGTAGACCTCCGCAAAGAATGCGGTGGAGATCGAGCACCGGCTTACTGCCCAGTTTGCGGCCCCCGCCCTGGTAAGCCTCAGTGGAATCAGTGAAACGATCGCATAAAACAATTCGACCTTCGTTCAGCGCCGGCTGAATAATCTCTTTGATGTGTTGCGCCCGGGAAGCGAACATCAAGGCCAACTCGGTGAGCGGCGCCACGCCGGCTGTAGAGGTATCGAGCAGCAGATTGCGGATGACTTCTCCTACAGCGGTTCCGCCGGGCTCACGCGTGACCACGAACGGCAAACCTTCGAGCCTCAGGACCAAGGAAAGGCGCTCCAGTTGCGTGGTTTTTCCGCAGCCGTCGAGTCCTTCGAAGGTAATGAATAGTCCGCGCTGACCGGGCATGGATTGAATCATAGCAAACCGTGGTTAGCTGGTCTTTTGGCGGGTCTTCCACAGAATTTGGCGCAGAACTCCCAGCCACACCTCGCTGTCGCCGGCAGGAACATTGAGGCGACGCATGAGGCGACGGACTTTTTCTTCAGTCACGGTAGCTGTGCCGGGCTTGACGTATCCGCTGTGGTGCAGAGATTCGAGGAGCAGTCCGGTAATCATTTCGACTTCGCCCATGCTGGCTAGATCTTGTTTGGGTAACTTGGTTTCTTTCTTGGTGGTGCGGATCAACTCATAGAGGCAAACTGCAACGGCCTGGCCCAGGTTCATGGAAATATTTCCCTGGGTCGGGATACGCATGAGCCAATGGCAGTGGCTGAGATCTTCATTGGAGAGGCCAAATTTTTCCGAACCAAACAGCAGCGCCACACGCTTTGATGGAAGATGCCTTCGAATCAGTCGTGCGCCGTCTTCGAGGCGGCGTATAGGGTGCTGTAGTTTTCGGTTACGCACGGCGGTGGTTCCAATGACCAGCGCGCAGTCAGCTACAGCTTCTCCCACGGTTTCATAAACGGTGGCGGCTTCCATGACTTCACCGGCGCCAACGGCGGAAACTGCGCGGCGAAACGCGACTTTGTATGGCGTGACCAACCGTAGGTTGGAGGAGCCAAAGTTGCTCATGGCGCGCGCGGCCGCGCCAATATTCAGCGGATTACGCGAGGAAACCAGCACGACTCGGAGGTGATCGAGATGGCTCGCCGAAGTGGACAAGGCATCATTCTAACGTTTTAGTGAGTGAAGAGCCGCTGCTCGGAGCGCGTAAAAGCCTCTGGCGGAATATTAGTTGACGGACTGGGGAATTTTCATCTCGTCAAGTTCCGCAAGAATTTCATGGCGGCGGCGCTGACGGTAGTTTTCTACTGCTATTGCAATGGCGCCGGGCACGTCGATTTCGTAGTAGTCGTGCGACTGGTGCTCGATACTGCTGAGCTGCGAGACCAGAACCTCAGCCTGCGGCTGAACGGCAAGCGGAACAACCTGATGGACCGCCGCCCTCAGCGACGGAGCGAGATCCTGCCCAGATGTCGATACCGTCCGGTATAGCGATTCGTATTGCAGCAGCCGCGATTCTTTGTGAATCGTTATGACGATCAATGGAGGATTCTCTGGCGCGCTGGCAGGCTTCGCTGGTTCCGATCGACGCGCGGAAGGCGGAAACGCAATCACGGGCGGTTTGGAATTCGCCGGCATGAGTTCCCCTTCTATAGGCTCGCCGTAGAGCACCCAGCCATTTTCTGACAGTTGAGTGCGCCGACTGCTCCGGTGGAGAGGACTGTCGTCCGCGACGATGGTCAGGTGCGCCATAACTTAATAATTCTTGCGGTTGGAGAGGAAATGGACAATCGGGCGCTTGCTGTATGACGTGTGCATTGCACCATCTATTACGGAAGTAATCGCGCTTCTATCTTGTGACAGCGAACCGCGCTGCGGTGCGGTCAAGGGGACACAAGGTCCCTCGACTTCGCTCGGGATGACAGAGTTTTTGGGAGACTACGGGTTCAAAACAAAAGCCCGGACGGATCCGGGCCTTTTATCGCGGAAAGTATGAACGCTATGCGGGGATTGCCTGGTACTCGGCGTAGGCCCCCTTGAAGTCGGTGATCTTGTGGTCGGATTCGAAGTGCCATATGCGGGTTGCGACTTCGTCGATCAGGTCGTGATCGTGGGTCACCAGTAGCACCGTGCCTTGATAACGCTGTAGCGCGATGTTTAACGCATTGATCGATTCCAAATCCAAGTGGTTGGTGGGTTCGTCGAGCACCAGTACGTTCGGCTTCAGAAGCATGAGTTTGCAGAAAATTACTCGTGCCGCCTCTCCACCGGAGAGGACATTGGTTTTCTTGTCGCCATCGTCTTTTTGGAAGAGCATTTGGCCCAGCAAACCACGGATTTCTTCGTGGGATGCTGACTCATCCCACTGATGCAGCCATTCGGAGACGCTGTAACCGGGTGTGATTAATGCCCGATGATCCTGCGCGAAATATCCGACTGAAGCTTCGTGACCCCAGATAACTTTGCCCTTGTCGATGAATGGCCCGTCGTAGCCGCTGGTGATGCGCAGTTCGGCTTCGGAAGTGTTCGGCGAATTGGCCAGCAGCGCATTCAGCAGAGTCGTCTTGCCAGCGCCGTTTCGTCCCATGAGGGCGATTTTTTCGCCACGGCTGACACTGGCGGTGAAGGCCTTGACGACTGGGTTGTCGCCGTAAGCCTTGCTCACACCTTCAAGTTCAAGGATGTGTTTCCCCGAAGGACGTTTCTGATCAAATTTCAGGAAAGGACGTTGGATGTTCGAGCGCGCCAAGTCGGTCACTTGCAGGCGCTCGACTTCCTTGCGCCGCGACTGCACCTGACTGGAACGTGTACCGGCGGAAAAGCGGGCGATGAATTCATTCAACTGCGAAATCTTTTTCTCGCGCTGTGCGTTCTGTGACTCGATCTGCGAACGGATCTGGGTTTTGGCCACCACCATGTCGTCGTAAGTTCCGGTATAGGTGATGATGGTCTGGTAATCGATGTCGGCGATATGGGTGCAAACACTGTTCAGGAAATGGCGATCGTGCGAAATCACGATCAGCACGCCGTCATAATCATTGAGAAAACCTTGCAACCAGTGAATTGAGTCCAAGTCCAGGTTGTTGGTAGGTTCGTCGAGCAGCAGGGCCATGGGATGCCCGAATAGCGCCTGCGCCAGCAACACACGGACTTTTTGTCCACCCTGCAATTCGCCCATCTTGCGTTCGTGGGCTTCGTCGGAGATATCGAGCCCTTGCAGCAACAGAGCCGCGTCGGTCTCAGCGGTGTAGCCATCTTCGTCGCCGATCACGCCTTCCAATTCGCCCAGCTTCATGCCGTCTTCGTCGGTAATTTCCGGCTTCTCGTAAATCTTGTCGCGTTCTTCCATGGCGGCCCACAGCCGCTTGTTGCCCATGATTACGGTGTCGATCACACGGTAGGCGTCGAAGGCAAACTGGTCCTGGCTCAACACACCGAACTTCCTGGGGCGGACGACGGTGCCTTTTTGGGGATCAAGTTCGCCGGTCAACAGATTCATGAAGGTTGACTTGCCGGCGCCGTTGGGACCGGTCAGACCATAGCGCTTGCCGGGCGTAAAGGCGGTAGAAACATCTTCGAATAGGACTTTGGCGCCGTAGCGCATTGAAACATTGCTGACTGAAATCATGGTTCCTATGGGGACTGCGGAAAAATTTGCCTTGAGGCGGGTCGCAGCTGGCTATCTAAAGAATATCATGCCAAACTGCGTGGAGAGCGGCTCGGAGAGACAGAAGTAACGCTATGTTTGCCCGCAAGATACGCGTGCAGTACGAGGAAAATGGTGTGCTGGTCCCCTGCCCGTTGAAGTGGCTGGATAATTTCTCCATGCGCAATTTCACCAATGCCACGGTGTTTGACGATACTTTGCCAGTAGGGGATGGAGTAATGGAGATCGGTATCAAGGTGCCCATCGATAAGCTGAAGTCAGCGATGGAAGACTGGTTTCGAAAGAAGAGTTATTTGCCCAAGGGAAGCGGGCTGGTAGTAACTGAGGGATTGTAGAGTTAGAAAGCGCTGCCGCCGCCTCCGCCGAAACCGCCGCCCGAGAAGCCACCGCCTCCTCCTCCGCTGAACCCTGACCCGCTCGAACTGGAGCGGGGCGCGGAAGTGAAAGTCTGGTGCATGTCGTTCGACATGCTGTGCATAGAGTTTGAGAAGTAAATTGCATTAAATCCGCTATAGCCGCTGGGGGAAACATACCAGCGGGGGGGACTCTGGATGATCCCGGCAAATGCCTGCGCCCAGTTTTGCTCAACCCCGAGGGCCATGGCAAAGGGCAGATATTTTTCAAACGTGTCGGGCGGCATACGCTTCAAGCGGTCCGTGTCGACGCGCTTCATGAACTCCTGAAAGCCCAGCACAGCGATTCGAGTGCGGGCGCCTTCCATGGTGCGAGCGCTCATCTCGCGTGCGAACAGCCACCAGATCAGGGCAGAGAGCAATCCGCTGAAAACCAGCAGTCCCACTGAGCTGAAGACGTCTTTGATTCCCAACCATTGCATGAGCGCAAAAGGAGCGACGCTCAGGATGGCGCCGCCTACGCTGTAGGCATTCGCGGAATCCGGATCGAGGCGGTACATGCCCTTGTTCTTGAGCGCAGCTTTAATGTCTTGCCGGATGAGCGGGAGCGCGGTGTAGAAGTGATTTTTCAGGCTGGAGAGCTTGACCGTTGTATCCAGCCCGAAGACGTTCTGCATCATGACACTCTCGTGCGCGGCGAGCTTGCCCCACTGGTCACGAGGCTTGAGCAGATGGAAAGTGTAGTCCTTGTGATGGAAGACTATCAGAGTGGTGTTGACGGTCTCCTCGATCTTGAGATATCCACGCACCGCCAGATCGACGAGGGTACAGGTAATGTCGCGCGGGTGGATGACGTCGTCGATTAATGTTCCGGCTTCCGCCGGCGTGAACCCGGCAGGCGGCTCATACATGGGGGCAATTGAGCGACCGGGGTCAGGGTCACGGCCTTTGTACCACCAGATGGTGAACATTACCGCGAACGTCACGAAGGGAAGAAACAGAATTGGATTGCCTCCGATAAACCAAAGCAGGCGGGTAAGCGCGCTCGGCTCTTTCAAAATCCCTTTGTTGATGTAGACATCGATGGTCATCCCGCCGCGCATGGGGAGGGGGTTCGTGGTTTCGAAGGTGATGTCCGCACCTTTGATGTCGGTGGTGACGTCCTTTTCCGCCGAGCCGTAAACGCCGGTAAATGCCTGGGCACGCAGGGATGGCGCAGCGGCGTTGGGCAGAGTTACAAATGCTGAGGCGTGATCGATGGGGACGGGCCAATCGTTGCCAGTAACGTTCCAGTAGAACTCGTCGTGATCGGGAAAGTAGCGCATGCCGTTGCGCACGACGTAGTCGATCTCGACGGTCGCGTTCGTGTCGACTGCGTTGGGGATGTAAATCTTCAGATCGCGAAAGCCCTTGGAGGTGCTGGCTTCGTATTTCAGCTTGCCGCCATTGCCGTCAGTGACGCTGGTGACGGTAAAGAACAGCGTGTAGTTGGTGCCGTTTGGCCCGGGATAGTCGACTGGGATAGTGCGGTGAATGCCGTGCCACTCGCCGATGAAAACCAGGTTGATGTGCTCGTGAATAACGGCGGAGCCATTTTCCGTAACGCTGATGGTGTCTTTGTAGTCAGAGATGCGCCAGCTCTTGGCAAAGGAGGTGGTGGTCAGGAGAAGCAGGCAGACGACCCGCCAAGGATTTCGCGGATTCGCGCAAATAAACTTCAAGACTCGGCGAGCTTGCTGTGGCACGGAACTCATAGCTTCGCTCGAAGTTTAGAACTTTACCGCGACGGGTTCGCGGTCCGCCGCCGCAGTCTCAAAGAACTGCCGCTGCGAGAAGCCGAACATTCCGGCCAGAATGTTGGTGGGGAATGACTGAATCTTGGTGTTCAAGTCACGCACCACGGCATTGTAGTAGCGGCGCGAGTTCTGAATGGAGTCCTCCGTGGTGTTGAGCGAACCCTGTAGCTGGGTAAACTCTTCGGAGGCCTTCAGTTGCGGATAATTTTCTGCAACGGCAAACAGACTTTTTAATGCTCCGGTGAGCTGGTTTTCCGCTGCCGCCTTGTCGGCCGGGCCGGCGGCCTGCATCGCCTGCGAGCGGAACTTGGCGATGTTCTCGAACGTGCCCTTTTCGTGAGTAGCGTAGCCTTTGACGGTTTCGACCAGGTTAGGGATGAGATCGTGGCGGCGCTTGAGCTGCACGTCGATATCCGACCAGGCGTTGTCGGCGCGCACTCGCAACTGGACCAGGCTGTTGTACATCCCAATCAGTACGAAAACGATAAGAACTAAAACGCCTAAGATTATCCAGCCAACCATGGGTCGCTCCTTGTGGCGGAAACGCGAATCAAGGGGACGTTAACATAGGCGGGGATCGGGTGCAATTGCGGTGGCTGGAGTGCGAGCAGCTCTTATGTGGCTTATATCGCATATACGCGGTATGGCACGGAAGTTATGGTTGTTGGCACGAAGGACTCATGCCATCGTGGGGCCCGGCGTGGCATCATAGAGGTAGCGATAATGCCTACTTTGCGCTTTAAGACTCTTTTCTTGTGGACGGCCGCGGTTGCGCTGACGTTCGCTTCGCTTACTCCGGTCTATGCCCAGACCTGCTTAACCGCGTCTGACATGGACGAGTCGACTCGTACTGCACTGATAAGCACGGCGCAGCGATTCTTCGACATGGCGGTGCGGGGCGATTCTGCTTCGTTACAGCAGAACACCATTGCCAGCCTGGCGGCTAACTTCGGCGGTATCGACACTGCTATCAAAGACAACCAGAGCACTTTGTTGGGAACGAAGGCGGCCCCGAGGTCTCCATTTCTGCTGAAGGTTGAGGGCGGCGCGCCGGTGGATCGGGCGGAGTTCTTGTGCGGAGTTTTTGGCGCCAACGGGCAGACTCCCGACAGTTCCGTTTTTGTGATTCCGAATCTTCCACCGGGGAATTACGCTGTGACGACTCTCGACGTAAGTACCGGCAAGGGTCCGTATACGGTTTCATTTGTTTTGCAGCAAGAGGGGACGGCCTGGAAGCTGGGTGGCTATTACGTAAAAGCCGCGCAGATCAAAGGGCACGACGGGCAGTGGTTCGCCACCCAAGCCAGGGCCTATAAAGCCAAGAGCCAGCTGCATAATGCCTGGTTCTACGATCTCGAAGCCCGCGAGATGTTAGTGCCGGTGCCGTTTATGAGCACCCAGTTGACCGACAAACTGTACGACGAATTTCAGCCTTTAAAGCCGACGGATTTGCCACCTTTTGATCTCGTATTAGCCGGGAAGACGGTTCACGTTACCAGCCTTTTTCCACTGCCGGTGGGCGCCGATCTGGATATTGTCGTGAAATATCAGACGGAAAGTGTGGCGGATACGGGGAAAACTTTTCAGGACAACGTCGCAATGATGAAAGCGTTGTTGGTGAAGTTTCCTGAGTTACGAGACGCTTTTGATGGAGTGGTCGCGCGCGGGGTCGAAGCGTCAGGACGTGATTACGGGACGCTGCTGCCGATGAAGGATATCCACTAGACTCGGTGATGGTCAAAACCCTTCTTAAATTTGGGCGGGGCGCACTTGCAGCCCGACACAGCGGCTGAAGCCCTCTAAACGAGCTTGGTCGTGGCGCTGGAAGCGCCACGCTTCCACGACACATCGGAATGACAAGGCTTGAGAGTTTCGCAGGATTACCGCCACCGGAGTCTTACTGGCCGAAGACGCATTCCTTGGGATTCTTATCGTCCCGCAACCCAAGAAACACCGGCGCTCGCAGTTTTACTCCACCTTCGTTAGTTTCGTGAGTCCATTCGCTGAATTTGATTTCGGCTACCAGCTCTGGGTTGATCCAGTGCACACGCTTGGCGTCGACCGGGCCATGGAAAGGATTTTGCTTGCTCTCTCTGGTTTTGAGCACTTGGTAAATCTGCTTCAGCATTGCGTGGTTGAAACCGGTTCCGGCCTGGCCCACATGAATGAGCTGCCCTTTCTTATCATAGAGGCCGAGAACGATTGATCCGAAATACTCGCGGCTGCCCTCGGGTTCGGTGTAGCCCCCGATCACGCAGTCAACAGTTTGGGTAACTTTAATCTTCTGCCATTCGCTGCTGCGGCGTTCCTCGTAACAACTGATGCGGCGTTTAGCGACGATGCCTTCAATTGCCTGTTGTTTGGCGGCTTCGAACAGCGTGACACCGTTGTCGAAGTGATCGGAATAGCGGATTAAGTCGGACGTGGTGATGATTTGCTGGAGCAGTTGCTTTCGCTCGACCAATGACACTCGGCGCAGGTCATAACCATCGAGATAGATGATATCGAACAGGTAATAAACAATTTGAATGTCAGGATTTGCCGCCTTGGTGCGACCGTGCTGGCGGATTCCGGTGCGCTGCTGCATCAGGCTGAACGAAGCGCGGCCCTGATCATCCAGAGCCACAACCTCACCGTCCAGGATTGCGTTTTGCGCTTTCACCGAGTCGGGCAGTACGCGCAACTCGGGATATCGCGCAGTGAGTTCGTTGTGGTTGCGCGACATCATCTGAAGTTTGCCGTTTTCGATAAATGAAACAGCGCGGTAGCCGTCCCATTTGATTTCGAAGAACCATTCGGGATTGTTGAAGGGTTTCTCGATCGAGATTGCCAGCATAGGGGTGATTTTTGAAGGCATGGGGCGCTTGGCGGCGCCCTTTAGATTAGCGGGGCTAGACGCAAGGTCCCTCGGCTTCGCTCGGGATGACAAAGTTGTGGGGTTTACGGAGCTGGCAGTCGTGGAAGAGGCTGGAGAACTGTTCGCCTCAGGTCCTGTCATTCCGACCGAAGGGAGGAATCCGCTTCTTGTCGGGAGATTCTGCGCGCCCGTGACGCCCGCCACGCGTCTGCCCGGCGACTTGCCTAATGCGGCATCAAGCCACGGCGTTTTTGAGTTCGAGGCCGCGACTGAAGAAACCACCCCTCGCTCTTGGGTAACTACTTTTTTTTTACCGCACGTGTCGCCGTCTCGGATTTCGCGACCGCGACGTTCTTTACTTTCTTTTTTTCTACACGCGCTAAAGCCGCGGCCAGCCACGGCGCTTTCAGTTTTCCGCCGCCACTCGACTTACGATTGCTCTCCCACTCGGCGGACTTGTCGTCTCCGGCGATAGTGGCCATGCTGCGCTTACTCAACACTGAAGTGTTGAACTGATCGATGTCGTAACCCGAAACCTCCGAGTCGTCATGCTTCTTGATGAGAAGCCATTCGGTGCCTTTGCTACCCGAGCGGCGCGCTTTGATATGCACCAGAACGAAGTCGCCATTCAGCCGCTTGCCGTGCAGGCGAAATTTGAAGTCTCCCTTTTGCAGCATCTTGGACGCGTCGGCATCGCTGGTTGGGACATACTCTCCGTTCACCGGACCCGCTAGCGGCTCCCATGTGCCCACATCCCACACCATGACCGAGCCAGCGCCGTAGTTCCCCTCAGGAATGATGCCCTCAAAGTCGAAATACGAGACTGGATGATCTTCTACCTGCATGGCGAGCCGTTTGTCCGACGAATCGAGTGAAGGGCCCTTTGGCACCGCCCACGACTTTAAGACGCCGTCCATTTCCAGCCGAAAGTCGTAGTGGAGGTGGGAAGCCCGGTGCTTCTGTACCACGAAGCGGTGCTTGGTTTTCTTCTCTACCTTCGGCGGGGGCTCCGGCGTCTCTTCAAAGCGGCGTTTTCGTTTGTATTCTTCGAGGGGCATGTCGTTCTCACAGATTCGGGTCGCTAGCTTCTCGTTGCTTTGGCCGGGTTTCATTCTACGGTAAGCTGGGCGATGGGTTTCAGTTGCAAGTTTTTAGTTCTCGGTTCTCAGTTATGAAGAGAGAGTATCCAGAACGGCCGTTTGTGGGCGTGGGCGCAATTATCGTCGAGAAGGGACGGGTTGCGCTGATTCGGCGTGGAAAGCCACCTCTGGAAGGCGAGTGGTCGATCCCGGGGGGAGCCATGGAACTGGGTGAGACGATCCGTGAGGCGGTTATACGCGAGTCACAGGAAGAAACCGGTTTGGAGGTTGAGCCGTGCGATCTACTTGGCGTCTTTGATCGTCTGGTAAAAGACCCAGACGGACGGGTCCTTTATCACTATGCATTAGTGGACTTTCTATGCAGGTCAAAGGGCGGACAATTGACAGCATCGGGTGATGCCGCCGACGCGAAGTGGTTCAAGTTGGAAGAGATTGCGGGGCTAAGGCTGCCGGACGATACCGCCGCAGTGATCCGCCAAGGCATAAGAAAAGCCACGGATCCTGCAAACCCCATGGATAAGAATCCGTGAAATCCGCAAAATCCGTGGCCGGTTGACTGATTGCGATTGACCATAGAGGTGGTCACTCTAATCATGTGGCCACTTCGGCTAACTCCGGGTCCCGGCGCGACCTGACGCCGGGCGGAATCAATCTCAAATCACCGGTCGAGTTGCGAAGCTCTTAGAGCGACCGCCCTAAGTCTCAGCCACCTCACCTGGTCTAGTGATGAAACATCTACTGCCAGAATCAGAACTTGTCATCCGACCACCTCCTTTCCGGTGTAATTCCAGATTAGTACTGGGGAAATGCAGAAGTCAACTGTCAGGCGAGAGGTCCCGGGCGCGGCGGATTATCTATTGCTTAGAATTGCGATTTCTCTGAGGTCTAACAGCAGTTTATCCGCCGTAACCAAGGTGAATCCGAGGACTTTGGCCGTCGCGACAAGAAGACGGTCAGCCGGATCGTTATGCCGGAGCGTTAGCTCCCTCGACGCAAGAGCGATGTCGTGGGTGATTGGTGCCTGATGAAACGGAGCGACTGCCTTGGCTATCCAATCGACAAAGTTCGGCAACAGAGAGATCCTGTTTTTCTGTTCCAGCGTGAGAACTTCCCAGGCACTGATGGGAGAAAGCCATCTCTCATTGTCAGGATCTGCCAGTTCGGCCTGCACTCGGGCACTCAGACGATCGGGATCCTGCACGCTCCAAACCCAGATGTGGGTATCCAGCAGAAGTCTCAATCGCGCAAGACCTCCCACTCATCTTCGTCGGTAGCAGGGGAAATAATGTCACCCAAGATGATGGTCTGGTCTTTCATAGATCCCATCCAGCTTGCATTGTGGACAGGCGTAGGCGGCACTATTTCCGCCACCGGCTTACCGTGTCGAGTGACCCGCAGAGGCTGCTTGGTCTTTTCGACCTCATCCAGCAGAGCCAGACACTTGGCCTTGAATATGGAAATCGCAACTTCCTTCATGACCACTTAATTAGACCATAGTCAATTTAATTGGTCAATTCCTTGGTTCATGACCACCTGGAACCTGTTCGGCCGGGAGATTGCTCCATACACTTGAAGTTCTCCCTTGAATGAGCCGATTTTTAACTCAGCACCCGACTCAAGATTTCCACCGGTAGGCGTCTGGTTGTGGCAAGCCGAGGTGGGCCAGCACCCGGTAGGCAAATTCCTTCGCCATAGCATCCAAGGTGGCGGGCCGATTGTAGAAGGCTGGAATTAAAGGAAATACGGTGGCCCCGGCATCGGCAGCGCGGTACATATTGCGAATGTGGATCTTGTTAAGAGGGGTTTCGCGGACACAGAGTACCAGCGGGCGCTTCTCCTTAAGGCAGACATCGGCCGCGCGCTCGATCAGCTGCGAGGCGACACCGTTTGCGATGCGAGCCAAGGTACCCATACTGCATGGGATTACCACCATGGCGTCCGCCGGGTAGGAACCGCTGGCGACGTTAGCGCCTATGTCGGCATTGGCTTGTTGATGAATTTTACGGGAGGCTTTTCCGAGTACCTGAGCCACTAGATTGCTTCTGCCCCGCAGGCCAAGTTCTTCGGCCATGACGCGCAAAGCACTATCGCTGGCCACGAAGTTGACCGCCTGGATTCGTTTATCGCGTTCAACCGCCAACAAGAACTGGCGGAGGAAGACTGAGCCGCTAGCTCCGGTAGTAGCAACGGTCAGGTTTTGCACCAGCTGATTGGGCAATTTGGGCTCCGACCGCAAGGTAGGCCGCCAGCAGAAGTTCTGTCAAGGAGTCGTTCGTAGTTGGGGATTATGGCGACCACTGCAAGCTTACGGTCACGCCGCAACGCGGCCCAGTTACATGCCCTTGAAGGTGTGGAACGCGAAATCCATTCCAGCGACCACAACAGCCGCCGCAAATACTTACAAGACTACATTCGTGCGTTCCGCTCTTATGATTCGGTGATCGGTGCCGTTGAGCTCAACAGTTTTGTCCGCAGCGCGGACGTCGTCTTAGTTGGCGACTATCACGCGTTGCCGGCGTCGCAGCGCTTTGCTGCGAGCTTGTTCGAGCAACGAGCCCACGGCGGCGATCGTCCAGTCGTGTTGGGGATCGAGACAGTAGTGGCCCGAGACCAGCACATTCTCGATGAATGGTGGCGGCGCGAGATCGATGAAGCTGAGTTGCGGCAACGCATCCGTTTTGATCAGGAGTGGGGCTACGACTGGCAACCGTTTTACGATCTGTTAATCACGGGACGAGAACACGGCGAGGGCCTTTACGGACTCGATTGCGTTCCGCGGAATGATTTGAGAAAGATCGGGGCACGCGACCGCCACGCCGCCCACAAAATTGCGGAAATCAGACAACGTCATCCTAACGCGGTGATAGTTGTGCTGTTCGGCGAGTCGCACCTCGCGCCGAATCACCTGCCCCGCTTACTGCACCAACAGTTGTCGGAGCAGCGGGTGGTAACCGTTCTGCAGAATGTTGACGCCCTGTATTGGGGCGCGGCCGGCGAAAAGCACGAGCAAGTGAACTCGGTTCGGATAGATGAAGATACGATTTGTGTTTTCAATGCGACACCCGTGGAGAAGTACGAAAACTATCGCATGCACCTGGCGCGATGGGCGCAGGAAGAATCGGAGAACTCAGATCTCACGCCAACCATCCATAACTTGATCGATAGCCTCGTGACTTTCGCCGGGATTAACCGCTATTCGTCGCACAACGGAACCCAGCCCAAGTTTCTGATCGACCTGCTGCCTGAGGTACACAGCGAAACTTCGGAAGCCGACTTACAACGTCTGCTTTCGCGGCTTAGCGGCAGCGATCAAGACACCACAACGCTTCTTACCCGGCTTGAAGAACGTGGCAGCATCTATCTGCCACAAATAAACGCCTTTTACGTTCGCGACTTCCAGTTAAAGTACGCCGCGGAGGAAGCGGCTCGATTCCTCCATCACGCCTGTCGAGGGCTGCCCCGTTATGCGGCTACCCGGCCGCGGCAGTGGGATAAATCGGATGAGTTTTATGCGCGGTCGATCGAACATGCCTTGGCTTACTTCGGGTCAAGAGTGTTATATCCCGCAAGGCCAACGAGTGACGACCTTGGTGAAGTTTCGCCGACAGTTTGCAGGCAGAGCCTGAAAAGTGCCCTGCGAGGGGACTTCGAGGCGATCGCTGAAGATCTGGGATATCGGCTTGGCGGCGAGCTGTACGCAGACTATTTGGCAGGCAAGCTGAGTCGAGGGGCCGTCCGACGACTGCTCTTAACTCATCTGGAGGAAGCCGGTACGGCGAGAAAATTGTGTCTAAAGATTTCGACGGCAGATCGTTCGCGGCGAAAGAAGCCGTCATCCTCCGCAGGCGCGTTCAGCAACCAGAGGCAGGTTCTTTAGATATTCCTTAAGTCCTTTGTGATTGTGGAGACGAGCGGGCGCGAAACCGCAACAAAAGCCAAATTACGAGCTGAGCAATGAACGCTGCAGTGCTATCCAGGAAGACATCGTGAATGTTTCCGGTACGACTTGGCAGATAACTCTGATGCCATTCATCCAGGCATGCTACCAGCGTCGCCATTAACCAACCGTTTCGCGCCCAGCGAAAAGCCCAGCGCCGCACGTCAGGCACCGGCAGGCTGGCTCGCCAGGAACGAAACAGCAACCAACTCAGCGTAAAAAACCCAACAAAATGGCCAGTTTTGCGAATGTAGTGATGCCACACATCGAATCGCACCGGGTCCACGCCGGTTAAGAAGTGGAAAATCGGATAGAGAAACCCACCGGTATTCTCTGCGGAGAAAGTATTGGTGGATTCAAACGTGATGATGCCAAGCCAAATGAGCGACGGCCACCAGTTTTTTAGAAAGACTTTGATTCTCAGAGAGCCCTCAGCTTCTCGAATACTTGAATCAGCGAATTATTCTGCCGCATAATTCGGAGCTTCGCGCGTGATAACGACGTCATGCACGTGACTCTCGCGCAGACCGGCGCCACTGATACGCACGAAACGTGTCTTCTGCAAAAGATCGGGGATGGTTGCGCAGCCACAATAACCCATGCCGGATTTCAATCCACCAACCATCTGGTTAACGATCATGGAAACCGATCCGCGATAAGGTACTCGGCCTTCAATTCCTTCCGGCACCAGCTTCGCTAAGCGATTGGAATCTTCTCCCTGACCCGACATTGCGGTGGAGGCCTCGCCTTCGATGGATTGGAAGTAGCGCTCGCTGGAACCGGCGGCCATTGCGCCCAGTGATCCCATTCCGCGATAAGACTTGAAGGTGCGGCCCTGATACAGAATCATTTCGCCAGGGCTTTCGTCGGTGCCGGCAAACATCGAACCAATCATCACGGCGCTCGCTCCTGCCGCTAAAGCCTTGGTGATGTCGCCGGAGTATTTGATCCCTCCATCAGCAATGATGGGGACTTCCGCGTCTCGCGTAGCGCGATAAGCCTCAGAGATTGCGGTCATCTGCGGTACGCCTGCGCCGGTGACAACTCGGGTCGTACAGATTGAACCTGGCCCAATCCCGACCTTGATGGCGTCCGCTCCCGCCTTGGCCAGTTCGCACGCTCCATCGAAGGTTCCGACGTTGCCGGCAATCAAATCGACTTCCGGCAGCTTGGACTTTATCGCCCTGATGGCATCCAGAACCCGAGAGGAGTGGCCGTGAGCACTGTCGATAGCCAGCACGTCAACTTTCTGCTTCACCATCTCCTGGGCGCGCTCGAGGAAGTCGCCAGTCGCGCCGATCGCTGCACCGACCCGCAGACGGCCGTGGGAATCCTTGGCGGCATTCGGATACTTCAGCTTCTTTTGAATGTCTTTAACGGTGATCAGGCCCTTCAGGTTGTATTTGTCGTCCACGACCAGAAGTTTTTCTACGCGATGTTCGTGGAGAATCTCTTCCGCTTCCGCCAAAGTAGTCCCAACCGGCACGGTGATGAGATTTTTTTGCGTCATCACTTTACTGATGGGCACATCGAAGCGACTTTCAAAGCGCAGATCGCGATTCGTCAAAATACCAACCAGGAGTCCGTTCTTGGTAATGGGCACTCCCGAGATTTTGTACTTACGCATGACTTCGAGGGCGTCCGAAACTTTGTGGTCCGGGGACATGGTGACGGGATCAACAATCATCCCGCTTTCAGAGCGCTTTACTTTGTCCACTTCGTTGGCTTGCTGATCGATAGTCAGGTTGCGGTGAATGATCCCTAATCCGCCCTGTTGCGCCATCGCAATTGCCATGTGCGACTCGGTGACGGTGTCCATGGCAGCGCTGATGACGGGGATATTGAGGCGGATGTTGCGGGTGAGCTGGGTTTGGGTATTCGCTTGGGCTGGTACAACGTCGCTGCGGGCGGGCAGCAGCAACACATCATCAAAAGTTAGTGCTTCAGGAACGGGAAAATGAATCATAGTTTTCTCAGATGTCGGATAAGCCTCTATTTTATGGAGGGTGACTCACGCTGGCAAATGAAGGGCATGCTCTCTACCGCGAAAATCGAAGTCAACGACAAATCACAACTGCGATCAATGGCGACACCGAGGTGAGCAAGCTGTTGCGCCCAGGCCAAAGCTACAAAGCCCAATTTCCCGCATTAAATCGGCATTGGGGCGGCGTACCCATTTTGTAATTTTCTACCCAGCGGCGTATATTCTTATCTGGACTGTTGTGTAGTACCACGAGTTTTGGCGGAACACACCAGTGGGCGCAAGCCCACTTTTTCGTTGCTCCCGAATTGGTACTGCCTGTGTTCTCGCTAAATTACTGATTTCATGGCGCTTGAGATTGAACGGGTGCGAGAAATCGCAGAGCGCGTGGCGGCTTCCAGCGGGCTGGAAATCGTCGAATTGGAGTTTCGTGGCAGCGGCAAAAGCCGCATGCTGCGGGTCTTCATCGACAAGCCTGTCGGAGTTACACACGAAGACTGCGTCGGGTTGAGCCGGGAGATAAGTACGATCCTCGACGTCGAGGATGTAGTGCCCGGCGGTTCATATTTGCTGGAGGTTTCTTCTCCGGGCCTGGATCGAAAGCTGTCGCGGCCAGCCGATTTTGAGCGATTCACTGGCAGCCGCGTGAAAGTAATGACGTTTCAACCGGTGAACGGCAATCGTCATTTTGAAGGCAAGCTGGAAGGTTTGGTCAACGGGAAGTTGACATTAGACCTGGCGGCGCCAAAAAAGAAAGCAAAGCCGAAGGGGACGCCGCAGCCAAAACTGCTGGAGCTCGACCTGGAAAATATCGAGAAGGCGAACCTGGTACCTGAAATCTGAACCTTTAGGACTTCAGAACTGGAAGAATGAATTATGGCAAGTGAGCTCTACAACACCATTGATGCGCTGAGCCGGGAGAAAGGCATTGATCCGCAAATTGTAGTCAGTGCGGTGGAAGACGCCATTGTTGTGGCTACCCGCAAGTACTACAAGACGCAGGAAAACCTTCGCGCCGAGCTGAACAAGGAAACCGGAAAGATCCGGGCCTTTGCGGTTAAGACAGTGGTGGAAGGGCCGGAGCAGGTCGAAGACGCGACCCTACAGATGTCGCTCGATGACGCACGCAAGCTCGATCCCACTGTGGAGCCGGGCAGCGAAGTACAGATTCCGAAAGAGACCGAAGGCATACTCGGCCGCATCGCGGCGCAGCTGGCGAAGCAGGTAATTTTCCAAAAGGTGCGCGAAGCTGAGCGCGATACAGTCTACAACGAGTACATTGGGCGCGTTGGCGAGATCGTCAATGCTACCGTGAAGCGAATTGAAGGCCCAGATGTAATTTTTGACATCGGCAAAGCAGAAGCTCGTATGCCTCGCAAGGAGCAGTCGCGGCTGGAGTCGTTCGCCATTGGCGAGCGGGTTCGCGTCGGCATTGCTCGCGTGGAAAGAGCGTCGAAGGGTCCGGGCGTTGTGGTTTCGCGCGCCGCGCCGGAACTGGTGTCGCATCTGTTTCAGACTGAAGTGCCGGAAATTTACGATGGCACCGTAGTAATCCGCGCAATTGCCCGTGAAGCTGGCGAGCGCACCAAGATTGCAGTCATGTCGAAAGACAAAGACGTGGATGCAGTAGGCGCGTGCGTCGGCATGAAGGGGATGCGCGTGCAGTCGATCATCCGTGAGCTGCGCGGCGAAAAGATCGACATCATCGAGTATCACGAAGATGCAGTGACTTTTGCTGAGAAGGCCTTGCAGCCGGCGAAGGTCAGCCGAGTAACTGTGGTCGACTCGTCTGACAAGCACCTGGAAGTCGTGGTTGACGATAGCCAGCTTTCGCTTGCCATCGGCAAGAAGGGCCAGAACGTACGTCTGGCAGCGAAGTTGTTGGGCTGGAAGATTGACATCAAGAGTGAAGAAGAAAAGCGGCAGGAAGTCGAACTTCAGATGTCGGCTCTGGTTACGCCTGCTTCTACTCCGCTCGAGAGTGTCCCAGGATTAGGCGAGGGACTGGTGGAGAAACTGAGCGCTGCCGGTATAACCACGGTAGAAGCTCTAGCTGACATGACGCCGGAGCAACTTGAGGCAATCGAAGGAATTGGGCCGAAGACAGTGGAAAAAATCAGTCTGGCGGTCAATAATTACTTCGCCAGCCTGGAGGGCGGCGAGGTCCTGGCGGAAGTACCGGAAGACGGTACCCAGGAAGTCCTCCTTGATGACCAGGTAGCGCAAGAGGATGAGCAAGCCGCGCCCTCGGCAGAAGAGTCCGAGACGGCGGGGAGTGAAGAAGTTGAAGCAAGTGAAGGCGTCGAAAGCCTGGCCGGCCAAGCAGATGAAGATGGCGGCGAGACGCAGCCAGGCGAAGTAAGCGAAGAACCTCTTCCTGCGGCTGAAGCTGACGCAGAGCCGGGCGCGCACGACAAGTAAAATTAACCAGAAATTCACGCGAGATGAATCGCGAGTATGTACGAAACTGTAACTGTGTCCGTGGGGTTGATATGAAGACTTAAAGCGGGAACAGTCCGGAGGTACGAAAGGGCGGATGAGCAAGATTCGAATTAATGATCTGGCCAGGGAGCTGGAAGTGAAGAGCAGGGCAATCCTCGACGCACTCCCAGCCATTGGAGTCACTGAAAAGAAGACACACTCCAGTTCCCTCGAAGATTTCGAAGCGGACAAGGCGCGGGCGCATTTCCGCTCGGCCAGCGAAGCACAGACCGCCAGCCGGATCTCTCGTTCCTTAAGTCGGACTGAGCCCGACGAAATCAAGACGAAGATTGACTTATCGAATATTTCCAAACCCGGCGACGTGCTGAAAGCTATCATCAGCAAACAACAACCGCCGGTGGCTGCCCTACCGCCAATTCCTGCGCGACCTGTGGCGACGCCGCCTGTTGAGACCATGCCTACGGCAGCCGCACCGGTTTCACCCGCCGCGCAAATCCCGGCTCAAGCTCCGCAGAAGCCGGCAGCAGCCCAACCGGTGGCCCCTCGTTTTATTACTCCGAGCACCGCTGTACGACCCACTTTCTCGGTGCCAGCTCCTCCGCAGACTGTGCCCCCGCCGCCACCACCACAAGCTCAACCACCCCGGCCCGTGGCCTCTGCACCAGTGGCCGTATCCACGCCGGTGGCACCGCGCCCACCGGTAGCCGCCACGCCGGGTGCGCCCAGTACTGCGCCTCGGCCGGGAATGCCGATAGCGACCAGGCCACAAGCGCCGCCGCCACGAATGATCATGCCGCAGACTGGGCCGCGCCCGGTTTATAAAGCGCCGCCTCCGCCGGTTGCATCTGCGTCAACGGCTGCACCACGGCCTGCGCCGGGACGCCCGGTGCCGGGTCAGCCAATTTTCCAGCGTCCTCGTCCAGGAGTTCCAACGTCGCGTCCACCGCTTCGCCCGGGAGAGCGGCGGCCGCAGCATCCGACACGGCAGTCGCCGACGGGGACGCGTCCCCTCGGCGTCGGCCCAGGACTACCCCCTCCGGGGCCAGTTCGTCCGGGCAGCCGCCCAGGGGCGCCGGCACGCCGTCCCGGCCAGCGCTATGTTCCACGCGGAATAAAAGAAGGCCCGATGAAGGGCTACACTCCGCCGCCGCGCTTGTCGCTTTCGAACGAGCCGCAGCCCATTACGCGGAGCATCACCATCACCGAAGGCATAAGCGTTAAGGATCTGGCGGAGAAGCTCGACATCCGCGCCAAAGATCTGATCGCTCGTCTTCTCGCCCGCGGAGCTTTTGCCACCATCAATCAGAACCTCGATCCTGAACTGGCGATTGAAATGGCGCGCTTCTTCGGCGCCGAGACCAACGTCATCACTTTCGAAGAAGATGCTGCAAAAGAAACCAGCGAAGCGGCTGCCGGAGAAGCAGGCGCAGCCCCCGAAACTGGAACTCGACCACCCGTGGTCACCATCATGGGCCACGTCGACCACGGCAAAACGACGCTGCTCGATTCAATTCGACTCACCAATGTTGCTGGCGGCGAAGCAGGCGGGATTACCCAGCATATCGGGGCATACAAGGTCGCGATTCTCGACAAGCAGTCGCCGGCTTATGGGCGTCAGATCGTTTTTCTCGATACCCCCGGTCACGAAGCTTTCACCCGGATGCGTTCGCGGGGAGCGAAAGCTACTGACATTGTTGTGCTGGTTGTGGCAGCGGATGACGGGGTCATGCCGCAGACTCTGGAAGCTATCGATCACGCCCATGCGGCAGAAGTCCCCATTATCGTCGCGGTTAACAAGATCGATAAACCCGACGCGTTGCCGGATCGGGTCAAGAAACAATTGGCCGATCGTGGGTTAATGCCGGAAGATTGGGGCGGCACTACAGTATTCGTCGACGTTTCGGCAAAACAGAAGACGAACCTGAATCTGCTGATGGAGATGATTTGCCTGGTGGCCGACTTGCAGGAGTTGAGAGCTACGCCCGAGCGGCCTGCGACCGGCGTAGTGCTGGAAGCCAAGCTTGATCGTGGCCGCGGTCCGGTTGCTACGGTACTGGTACAAAACGGCACGCTGCGGGCCGGCGATAACTTTGTCGTGGGTAATGTCTATGGCAAGGTCCGCGCCATGCTCGACGATCGTGGGGCGACGATTGAAGTTGCGCCGCCTTCGACGCCAGTTGAGATTCTCGGCATGGAAGGCTTGCCTCAAGCCGGAGATCAGTTTGTAGTAGTCGCCGATCGCGACCGTGCTCGTGGCATCTCGGAATACCGCGAGGCCAAAGCCCGCGAAGCCACGCTGGCCAAGAGCTCTCGGGTTTCACTCGAGGGCTTGGCGGAGCAGATCAAGTCTGCCGGAACCAAGGAACTCAACATTATTCTGAAAGGCGACGTTGGCGGCTCGGTGGAAGTGCTTACCGACCTGCTCTCAAAGCTTTCCAACGACAAGGTGCGGCTAAAGGTCCTGCGATCCGGCGTCGGAGCCATCACCGAGAGCGATGTGCTGCTCGCCTCAGCGTCGAATGCCATTGTGATCGGCTTCAATGTAAGGCCGCAGCGCAATGCGCAGGAAGTGGCCGACCAGGAGAAAGTCGACATTCGCCTGCACTCGATCATTTACGAGTTGCAGGACGAGATCAAGCGTGCGATGACCGGACTGCTTGAGCCGACAATCAAAGAAGTTTATCAAGGTCGGGCGGACGTCAAAGAGACGTTCCGCATCCCGAAAGTGGGGACTATTGCCGGCTGCCAGGTTGCGGACGGCACTATCAAGCGAGACTCCAATGTGCGGCTGCTGCGCGATAGCGTAGTAGTGTTCACCGGCAAGATCAGTTCGCTGCGCCGTTTCAAAGATGACGCCAGCGAAGTCCGCAACGGGATGGAGTGCGGTATCTCAATTGCCGGTTACAGCGACATCAAGGCGGGCGACGTAATTGAAGCCTTCGTGACCGAGAAAGTAGCGGCAGAAGCGATAGCGTAAAAGCGGTCGTTGGTCGTTCGTCGTTGGCCAGCGACCGAGAGCCAACGGCCAACGACAGTCCTTTGATCGCCTTTCTTACACTCGAATTGCGCATTGAACATGCGCAATCTCTCAAAGATAAGCGGCAGGTGGTACGCAGTCTGAAAGACCGGCTGCGCGCTCATTTCAATGTGGCCGTCGCCGAGATCGAAGCCAGCAATATTTGGAACCAGGCAACAATTGGGGTGGTCAGCATTTCTGACTCGCACGATTACCTCGATGGCTTAATGAAAAAAGCAGAGCGCCAGGCGATCCGCATCGCGAACAATCACGGTGCCGATGTTGCGGATTCATTTGTGGAATATTTGTAGCGCCAAGTGAAACGGTCATCCTGAGGCGCGTTTTTTGGCCCATCTTCAGGTCATTCTGAGCGGAACGAAGAACCCCTATACTCAAGCATCCCAGTGATTATAGGGGTCCTTCGGCTCAGCGAACGCGCCTCAGGATGACAGGCGGTTTGTTACGGATTGGGGAGAGAGTCACTCCCAAAACCAAGGTTACCGGTGGCCCGAATGTGCAATGCCCCGGCAACCGATTTTCTGTTATGCTCATTCGTTTTATCAGAGGTGTGAGGTTTGGAACGCCGGGCACTGTATCATCGCGGGCGATTGGGTGAGGCGCTGCGAGCGGAAATTGAGACCATCGTAGAAGGCGAACTCGCCGATCCGCGCGTGGGGCTAGTCAACGTAAGCGAAGTCAAACTTGCTGAAGACAGCCGCTCGGCACGCGTGATGGTAGTAGTGCATGGCGACGACGACGAAGCGATACGTGCGCTTGAAGGACTGTCGGCGGCGACCGGGTTCATTCGCCATGAACTGGCGGAACGGCTGCGTTTGCGGCGCGCGCCAGATTTGGTTTTTCAGGTGGATCGTTCCACCGAAGACGAAGCCAGAGTCGAAGAGTTATTGAAACGGGCAAAGAAACGTGGGTCGCTCGCGGAATAAAGCTATGCTGAGCGAAGTTCTAAAGCAGATCGAACAACGCGACCGGTTCGTGCTTACCTCACATGCGCGACCCGATGGCGATGCCATTGGTTCGGCTCTAGCCTGCCGCCAGATCCTGCGCTCGTTGGGAAAGCGCGCTGAGGTAGTTCTCCGCGACGGCGTTCCTCGAATTTACCAGCCCCTTCCTTTCGCGGACGAAGTAAAGCAGGCCGATCGCATCAACGGCGAGTATGAAGCTGCAATCATTCTGGAATGTGACAGCGTACAGCGCACTCGACTTGAAGGCCTGGAAGATCACTTTCTGATTAGCATCGATCATCACCGCACTGGCCGTCCCTTCGCTCACGTTAATTGGATCGATCCGCAGGCGGTCGCGACAGCGGAACTGGTCTATCGGTTGGCGCGCGAGGCGGGAGCAAAGATTTCGCCAGAGGTAGCGACCTGCCTTTACACCGCCGTGGTAGCTGACACCGGTTCATTCATGTTTGAAGGAACCAACGAAAATACCTTCGCCTTAGCGCGCGAGCTAGTCATCGCAGGGGCTGATCCGGCGCGTTGCGCCAGGAATATTTATTTTGGCCACTCCACCGCCAAGATGCGTCTGCTGGGCGCAGCACTCTCGAATCTTCATAAAGAAGGATCTCTTGCCTGGATTACTGTCTCGCAGGAGCAGATGGAAAGATTTCAGGCACGCGAAGAAGATTGCGAAGGCCTGGTGAACTACGCTCTTTCCATTTACGACGTGCAGGTGGCGGCATTTTTCCGCGAAATGCCCAACGGACGCTATCGCGTCAGCTTGCGCAGCAAAGGCGAAGTTAACGTCGCAACTGTAGCTGAAAGTTTTGGCGGTGGCGGACACAGCTGCGCCAGCGGTTGCTCAATCGACGGGCCCCTTCCGGCGGCTGTCGCACGCATTGTTAATCAGCTAAAACTCCCCGCCGTCCAATAACGCTTACAATAAGCCCGCCATGAATATCGCATTGGTGCAACAGTTGCTGTCGTTTTGCGGCGCCTTACTCATCCTGATTGCGTATGCGGCGCTGCAATTAGGCTGGCTAAGAAAAGAGTCTGCCGCATTCAATGTCTTAAATGCGATTGGCTCAGCGATTCTCGCCTACATCGCGTTCCATCCCTTTCAAGTGGGATTCGTAGTTCTAGAAGGTACTTGGGCGCTGATCAGCGTGTATGCGTTGTTGCGGCGACCGGAACGAGTATGATTCGCATTTAGCGCTGCCACCCTTTCCGACACTATGCCCCCTCGCTCGCGCGCTGCCACCGATCCTTTATTGCTGGCCGGATTCTGCGGCTTTCTCTTCTTCTTCGGCCTCGCGTATTTCGGATTGATCGGTCCCGACGAGCCTCGCTACGCGCAAGTGGCGCGTGAAATGTTTTCCGCTCACAATTGGATTACTCCCACCCTCGGCGGCAAGCCCTGGCTCGAAAAGCCGATTCTGTATTACTGGCAGGCGATGTTTGCCTATCGTGTCTTCGGAGTAAGCGACTGGGCGGCGCGACTGCCTTCAGCGATCGACGCCACGTTAATGGTTGTGGCCGTCTACTTGTTCCTACGGCGTTTTCGGCCGGGACTTCATCTCGACGGCGCCTTGATAACAGCTTCGGCTGCCGGTGTAATCGGATTCGCCAGAGCTGCCTCAATGGACATGCCGTTGGCCGCGACTTTCACCATCGCGCTGCTAGGTTGGTATGCGTGGTATGAGAGCGGTGAAAAGGTGTTTCTGGTGGGATTCTACGCATTCGCCGGTCTGGGAATGCTGGCCAAGGGGCCGGTGGCTCCTTTGCTCGCAGGACTAATCCTTGTGGCCTTCGCCGTTGCGAAAACAGACAAATTGATTCTGTGGCGAACCCTGTGGCTGCCCGGCATCTTTGTGTTTTGCGTGGTCGCTCTCCCTTGGTATGTCGCCGTTCAAATGCAAACGCCAGAGTTTTTCCGGGTATTCATTCTGGAAAATAATCTGGCGAGGTTTGGCACCAACCTCTATCGTCACCGTCAGCCAGTCTGGTACTACCTGCCGGTCGCGGTTCTGGAGCTAGTCCCCTGGATTGCGCTAATCGTGGCCGCATTCACCAAGAGCATTGGCGGCTGGTGGAAGCATAAGAAGCTGATCTCCGCCGAAGAGGACTTCAGCGTCTTCCTGGTTCTATGGCTCGTCATTCCCATCTTATTTTTTTCGATCTCGCAATCCAAGCTTCCGGGATACATTCTGCCAGCACTTCCAGCCGCAGCACTTCTGCTGGCTGAATATTTGAGACATCACATCAACCAGCGTCCTGGAGTAAGGCTGGCATTGGTCCACGCCGTGTTTGCAGCTGCACCTGCGGTACCGGCGCTAATGATCCAGTACATCCTGCTTCAGCACAAACTGCCATGGGGTCAGGCGGCGGCCATCTCGTCCGCTTTCGCGCTGTTGATTGCAATAGGAATTTTCGTCACCTTGCGCGGGCAGCAAGGATTTAAGGCCGCGCGGTTTGTAACACTCGTCCCCGTGGTCCTCGCAATCGCCGCGGTGCTGCGGATTGGCGCGCCGGTGCTCGACCGCAATCTATCGGCGCGGCCGCTCGCCCAGCAGATTAGGCGGATGGAAAATGGCGTTTTACCGATCGCCGTATTCCATGCCTCACGCCAGACCGAATACGGACTTCATTTTTATCGCGACCAAATTGTGAGCCGCTACGAATCGGGAGAAGTGCCGCCCGTCGAACACGTTGTAGTGGCGCCGGAAGGGTCTCAGGCAGAAGTTGCGAAGATAGTTATCGGGAGGAGAGTTTCTTACTTAGGGACATATGAGCCGCAGCAACTGGATTACTACTGGGTGGCGGCGCTTCCACGCTGAGGGGGGAATTACAAGCGATCACTTGCCAGCGGCTGCACTCGCTGACTGCGTCATCTTTACAGATTGGTTGTACCGCAACGCAATATTCATGAATACGGCGCCACTTTCAGTTTCAAAACATAGAACCATTGCTTCGGTGTCCTCGCTATTCTGCGTTCCATGGTCGGCAGTGTGCAGGACCGGGGGGTGTACCCTGAAATGAAATCCCTGATCGTTAAGAGTCGTGACGGCGTTTCCAATCACCTGATTGGCGAGTTCACATACTGCTTCGCGAACCAACTGATCTGACTCTGGCAATTCTACACCGGCAAACTGACTGGCGACTTGTACCGCGGTTTTGGAATCGAGATCCAAAACAATACGGCCTTCGATGTCACCGGTAAGCCAGATCAGCGCGGCAATGCCTTTGCGCCGGTAGGCTTCCTGTTCCATGCTGATGTTGCCGATGGATATCGGAGTACTTAGTCCTTGGGCCAGCACCGCATCGGCCGCATTGATAAAAGGCTGAATTAATTCCATCTTCATGGTTAGGCCCCTGCACCGGCGGCTGCGGCCACCGTTCCCTCTTCCCCCAGCACATACTTGATTACTTCGTAGAGAACCTCGGGCTTGACGGGCTTCTGAACGAAGTGACGCGCGCCGCGTTGCAGCGCAGCGACGATGTTCTCCTGATATCCCACAGAAGAGACCATCACAATGCGCGCTTCAGGGTGCTGTTGTACGATCTTCTCCGCTGCTTCAATTCCTTCCATCTGCGGCATGGTGATGTCCATGAGCACGATGTCAGGACGAGTGCGCTCGTATTCGCTAACTGCCATCAGGCCATCGCCGGCCTCGCCGGCGAGCTGCCCCCCGAACGCTTCCACGATGCGGGCCAGATTTTTCCGTGCAAACACGGAGTCGTCCACCACGAGATAGCGCACCGGCTGCCCATCTTTAGTTCGTCGAACTGGTGCGAACTGTTCCATAAACCCTCCTCCACCCATTTCCCTTCCGATTGCAGTGGCTAGTTTCGCTTTGCCCCTGCTACCGCTGCTGTTACCCCGGCTGAAGTCGCCGGTTCGATCTTTCTCTCGACCATGCAATGCGCAAACAAAGTGTTCGTCATTGCGTCCAAACTCACAATCCGTTGCGCGTATCCACGGTCAATAGCTGCTTTCGGCATGCCATACACCACGCAGGATTCTTCGCTCTGAGCGACCGTAAATCCACCCGCCCGTTTAATGGCCCCCAATCCCTCGGCGCCATCGTCGCCCATGCCGGTCATGATTAAAGCGACGGCTTTATCGCCGAATTCAGTAGCGACGCTGTTGAACAGTACATCCGCTGACGGACGATGCCCGTTTACTTTCGCTTCATCGCTCAGGATTACCACGTCGCCCAGCGGCAACCGTTTCACCTTAAGATGGCGATTGCCCGGACAAATCAGAGCTCGCCCCGCAAGCAAGAGATCTCCCGACTGTGCTTCCTTAACCCGGATGGCGCAAATCTCGTCCAGTCGCTTGGCAAACATCTCGGTGAAGCCTTCCGGCATGTGTTGCACGATAAGAATGCTGGAGGGAAAATCCGCCGGCAGTTGCGGCAAAAGAAATTGCAGAGCCTGCGGGCCGCCAGTGGAAATCCCAATAGCAACAACCCGCGAAGCGAGTGTCTTCTGCTCCGATGTTGACTTAGGGCTCGACCGCTGCGCTTCCTGGATGGGAACGACCGCGACGCTACGACTTTGAGCGGCCGCCTTGATCTTGGAGATCAGCTCTCGGGCAATTTCCGGCATCCGCGCCGAAACATCAACCGGCTTGGCGACAAAATCAAATGCGCCTAGCGCCAGAGCTTTCAGGGTGACTGCAGCTCCTTCTTTGCTATGCGAACTCACCAGAATCACTGGAATCCGGTGATGCCGCATGATCTCTTTCAACATTTCAATGCCGCCCATGCCGGGCATTTCGAGGTCGAGCGTGACTACCTGTGGCTTGAGTTCTTCAATCTTCTTGAGTCCGAAGATTCCATCCATGGCAGTGCCGACCACCTGAATGGTGCTGTCGCTCTGCAATATCTGAGGAATGAGTTTCCGCATTAAAGCGGAATCGTCGACTACCAGGACGCGCACTGGATCGTTCATGACTGTCCTCCAGTTGCGTGCAGCGCGAGCTTCGCCTTGTCCAGTTGCGACAACAGCATTCCAAATCCCACTTGCCCGGGTTTTTCCGCAGGTGCGGCGAGCGAGCGCTCAACAATGGCCGCAAGGTTGAGAATCAGAACCACCCGACCGTCGCCAAGAATGGATGCGCCGCTCACCAAGTCAGTGGCGACGGTGTGGTCATCGAGCGCCTTGATTACTAATTCTTCTTCACCTTCGAGCGCGTCCACGATCAGCCCCAGCTTGCGGTCGCCGGCAGACATCACCAGCACAAAGACCTTGGCGGAATGCTTGCTCGGTTCAGCTGGCGGCCTTCCCAGGCGAATCACTGAAAGCGCCTGATTGCGCAATTGCAACACTTCATAGTGATTTACCTGATGGAGATCGGATTCCTTCGCTCGCGTAATTTCGGCGACACTATTTAGGGGCACGGCATACAGTCTGTGCTCGACCCTGAATAGAAGTGCTTTGATAATTGCGAGGGTCAGGGGCAGCTTGAGGCGGAAGGTCGTTCCCTGCCCCGGTTGTGTCTCAATCTCGACGGTCCCCTTTAAACGATGTAGCACGGCCTGCACCACGTCTAAACCCACGCCACGTCCGGAAATCTCAGTCACTTGTTCCGCGGTGCTAAACCCAGGCCGAAAGATCAAATCGAGGGTCTCCTGATCTGTTAATCGGGACGCTCCCTCGGCGGTAATAATGCCTTTGCGAATGGCATTAGCCTTAACTTTTTGCACCTCGATACCACCGCCGTCGTCGCGCACATCGACCACGACCTGATTGCCCTGATGGCTGGCATTGAGGCGCAGGGTGCCGCGCAACGGTTTCCCCGCCCTTGCACGTACCTCACTTGTCTCAATTCCGTGGCTGACTGCGTTTCGCACCAAGTGGGTCAGCGGCTCGGCGATTGAATCTAATAAGCTCTTATCGAGATCGGTGTCCTGTCCGCTCAGCACCAGGTCCACCTGTTTACCGCACTGCTTGGCCACATCTCGAACCATGCGCGGAAAGCGCCGGAATAACTGCTCCACCGGCACCATGCGAATCTTCATGACGGAGCGCTGCAAGTCATTCAGTACCCGTGCCTGGAATCCCATGGCATCGGCAAACCGGCTGCGCAGCGGATCTTTCGGAAAGCGCCGGCCAAACTCCTGCATGCTCTGCTGTAGCATTGACTTTCCAATAATGAGTTCTCCAACCAGGTTGAGCACACTATCAATTCGCTCAGCGTCGACCCGTAGGATGTTTTCGACGGGGTTTGCTGAGTAGCGCGCTCCGTTTTCGGATTCATCCTGTGAGCTTGTGACACCGGCTTCAACGTTCTCCAGGTTTGTCTCTTGTCTCAGGTGAACATTGTCGGCGCTTACGTCGAGGGCTTTCACCTCATCCACTTTCGCGGAGGAAACCACTGTTGGGATCTGACACTTGGCGGCAATTTCATTCGGAGACAGTCGGGTAGCCACAAATAACTGCATGCGTCCGCCAGGGCTGGTGCGTTCGCGTTCCGCCAATACCTCACCGGCACTTTGTAACGCATTCAGGATCAGTTGTCTGGCGGCTATCGGCATGGCGCAGTTCGGATCGATCTGCGCTGTCACTTGGTACACCATCTGTCCGTTTGCCAGAGACCTGCTAATGGAATATTGCTCAGCCTCAGTCGTAGTCCATTCCGTCGCCGGCCTTTTCCTTTCTTGCGAAGCTCCCTGCGGTTTCGCGATGAGCGCCGCGATCATGTTCTGTAACGGCTTCGCGGAGGGCGCGGGAACATTTTGTCGATACGCAGAGAGCATGGCATCAAACGTGTCGGCGGCCGTGAATGCTAGCTCCGCAAGAGAAGCATCCGTTGGAAGTGTTTCCAGGGCCAGAGCGTCCTCGAACTCGTGCGCACACTCGCTCAGTTCGCGGAATCCGCAGGCTGCCGAGTCGCCTTTTAGTGTGTGCACGGCGCGCCGAATGCTCCGTACCACTTCCACGTCTCCAGGCTGGTGTTCAAGTTTGAGCGCTTCATCGTTCAGAGCTTGCAGAATCTCTTGCGCACTCTCAAAGAACAGCTCCCGCAGCTCGGCGCTACGCTCGTCGGAAAAGTGCATCACGGTACCCCTGCGACTTTCTGGTAGCCAGTTCCGCTATTGCGGTAAATCATGCTGAACTTGTCGGTCATACCCAACAGGCTCTCAGCGTGTCCCACGAACAGATAGCCGCCAGGATTCAGGCAGCGGGCAAATTTCTCGATTAGCCGCTTTTGTTCAGCTTCGTCGAAGTACATCATCACGTTGCGGCAGAAGATGACATCGTTATGCTGGGGCAGGTATTCCGTCTTCAGGTTATGGAAGTCGAACTGAATTAACTCTTTTACGGCCTTTTTCACAGCGTAACGCTCGCCCAGCTTGTCAAAATACCGCAGGCGATAGCTGTAATCCACCGAGGCCATTTGAGATTCGTTGTATGTCCCATTTTCCGCGGCGCGCAAGACCGAGTAATTGATATCACTCGCCCGAATTTCAACGTTCCAAGGAGCCGGAATAAGTGGCTTTGGATAGCTCAGGTTGCGCACACCCGGATTGCGAAGCTGGAAATACCCCAGTCCGTCTGCTACTAACATGGCCAGTGTGTAGGGCTCTTGTCCGGTCGAACAGCCAGCGCTCCAGATTTTCAGCGAATATTGCTTAGTCTCCTGCTTATGACGAAGCAAGTCTTCGAGTATGTATTTGTGAAAGAGATCGAGTTGTGCCTTGTTGCGAAAAAAGCTGGTCTCGTTGACGGTTAGATCTTCTAGAAGTCGTGCCAGCTCTTCTTTGCCCTTATCGCTGATCAGCAGCCGGTAGTAGCTAAAGAAGGAATCCAGATGTTGTTCTTTGAGCCGGCGCTGCAAACGGTCTTCCAGGAAGTGGGTGCGCCGCTCGTCGAAATACATGCCACACTCCTGATACACGAGTGCTTGCAGAAGCTTCAGTTCCGCTGGTGTGAGCTGCTGAGTGGCGACGCCAGTACTGGTCATGAAAAGTAAGTCGTGTCCTCTTTAGGATTTGCCCTGCGCTGCCGCTACTGCTGCAACCTTTGCAGGCGCGGCGCCTGCGACTATTTCGACACTGCTAAGGTCAAGCAGCCGGCATACGTCCAGCAATACCACCAGCCGTCCCTTGTACTTACCCAATCCCGTGATTGCGTTGGATCCGCCATCCTGAAAAACCGCAGTTGCAGGCTCGATATCTTCCGAAGGAATCTTGATAACCTCCGATGCTGAATCTACGATCAAGCCGCAGAGCCGGCCTTTATGCTCCGCCACCAGTATTCGATTGCGCCGCGTAGCGGCCTGCTGCTTCTGGTTGAAGCGTTTGCGAAGGTCGATTACTGACACGATTTTCCCTCGCAGGTTGATCACACCTTCCATGTAGTCCGGTGCATCGGGCACCGCGGTAATCTCCGGCACCCGCACGATCTCATGCAACGAGGTGATAGGAATACCGTACGTCTCCCTTCCGATCTGGAAGCCGACGATATGCAGTTCGCGTTGCGCGAATTGGTTCTTTTCAGCCACGAGAAGCCGCCGCGGAGCGCCATGAAGTCTCCGGCGCGAAAGTATTTTCGGGATGCTGGCGGGCGTTCTGCTCTTTCTGCTCCAGTGCGAAGCGTCCCATGAAATCGAGCAATTCGCTCGACATCTTGGACATTTGCTCGGCTGAAGCTGCCAGTTCTGTCGAGCCCGAAGTAGTCTGCTGCACCAGTTCTCGCATACGCTCCATGGCACGGACAACCGCCTGCGCCCCTGAAGCTTGCTCTTCCACCGCCGAATTGATTTCGTGAGTAATTTCATTCAGGCGGGTGGTGGCGCGGGCAATCTGCGACGAGCCATGCGACTGTTCGTTTGTCGCCGAGCCAATTTCCTGCGCAAACTTGTACACCTCGGTGACGACGTTTGAAATTTTCCGCAACGCCGAATTCAGCTCCTGTCCCAGTTCCAGCCCTTCGTTGACGATGCCCGTGCTCTGATCCATGTTGGAAACGGCCTTGCGCGCTTCCTTCTGAATGCTCTGGATCAACTCAGAAATTTCCTTGGTTGATTGCGCAGACTTTTCCGCCAGCTTGCGAACTTCGTCGGCAACCACAGCAAAACCCAAGCCATGTTCTCCTGCCCGTGCTGCCTCAATAGCCGCGTTCAGGGCGAGCAGGTTGGTCTGTTCCGCGAGGTCGTCAATCACCTCGATGATCTTTCCGATGTCGTCAGCACGCTGTCCGAGCACGTCGATGATCTGTCCCGACGACCGAATCGTGTTGTTGATTTTGTTGAGGCCCTCGGTGGCCTTGTCCATGGTGGCAATACCGCTGTGGACTTCCTCCCGCGAGCGGTTTGAAATATCCAGCAATACTTTCGCGGTGTCAGCCACACGCTGAATTGAAGCCACCATCTGATCGATCGATGCCGAAGTCTCGCTCACGCTGGAAGCCTGGGTCTGTGTGCTCTTCACCATGTTCTGCACGTTCACGCTCATCTCGTGCATCGTGCTGGTGACTTCATCAATCGCCGACGATGTCTGCAAGCTGATCTTCGCCGACTCGTCGGATGCCCCCGCAACCTGGTTGGAAGCGCTGGCAACTTGCGAGGCTGCGTCGCGCACGTTTCTCACCAGGCTTCGAAGGCCTTGAATCATCCGTGCAAACGCATTGCCGAGCGTGTCGTCCTTTGACCGCGGACGCGCGTCCACCGTGAGGTTTCCACCGGCAATCTCTTCCGAGAGAGTCGCCATTTCCTTCAAGTAATTAACCGTGGTAGAAAATGACCCTGCTAACTGGCCTACTTCGTCGTTACGTTTCGAATCGATCTCGTGATTCAGATCCCCTGCAGTGCCAATTTGGTGCGCCACCTGCATCAATTCGTGCAGCGGCTGACTGATTGACTTGGCCGAGGTATAAGCAATGGCCACGCCGAGCGCCAGCGCGAGAATTGTGCTGAACAACGCCACGGCAATCGTGGCCGTGGCCGCAGTCTCGTCTGATTTCCTGCGCTCGTCGAGTAACCGATGATTTTCATCATCCGCTTGGTCGAGGAAATCCGTAGCCGTCTTCAGCCACGACGAAGCATCTTTCTGTAAGTAGAAAATCTGTAATTCCGCGACGGTCGCATTACCCGCATCCACTTGCTTCCGTTTTTCTACCAATGGCCCGGCAAACTCTTGAGACCAGTTCTGTTCGGACTGCTGCACGTGTTCGAGCGCTGCGCGCTGCTGATCTGAGGTCGAGAGCGATAGCGCCACGTGCATCTGGCGATCAAGGACCTGAATACCCTCGCGCATGCGATCCACCATGCGAGTGTCGCCGCTAAGTAAGTAACTGCTGAGAAACAGCCGGTTCTGCATCATTTGGGAGCGGACTTTGTCGGCAGCTTCGCTGCGTTCCAGCGCCTGCGATGCCGCTGCTTTAGCGCTGTGCTCCCGTTGCACCGCGAGGTAGTTCACCAGGAACAGCACCAGCACCATGGCCAGCACCGCGCCGAAGCTGATGTAAAGCTTTTTGGCTATCGTCATTGCTGCTTCTCCGCTCTAATTTCCCGAAAAAACTGACGCTGAACCGAAAATCAACATGAAACTCCCCAAGCAGCCACGGCGGGTGATCCACTCACCCAGCACAAATTGCAATGTCTGTGCCTGGCCCTTATTGAGATCAGTGTAATGACCCTAATATCGCAGTAACCTACTGGTTTAGAACAGGTTACTTTCGTGTTCCACGGCGAACGATGGAGCATAAACAGGTACCCAATTCCTTGGCTTGGCCCTCTCAGTTTGAGAACCAGAACGCACTGAAGCCATTCGCCAACTCATATTTTCCCCGTTATCACCTTGGCTCAAAATGAGATATGCACTCCCTTTTCCTGTATATTCAATTACTTAGGCAATGAGGACCCTGCTGAAGTCCGCCTAATCATGCAAGTTGGACAAACCAGAGTGGAACAGCCCGGCGCTCGCTCCGACGAAGCCTTCCAGAAGCTGCTTTTGCAGCTTTCGGCCGCGGCTGCGGAAGGCACCTCACCGGCTGTCCTAATCCGCCTCTTCTGCTACGCCACGCGCCAGTTTTTTCAAATCCAGGGCGCTTATATTTTGCAATCAAATGCTTCCGGAGAATTACAGGCGTCAGAAGCCGATGGCCTCATGTCAGACCGGTTTCGCGGCCTGAAACCCACCGTCCACGACAAAGTGGTGAACGAGGCTATTCGCCGCCGCAAAACCGTCTTCATGAATTACCTCGATCCCGACCGGCCATTGTTGATTCCGGAGTTGCGTGGTCGAGCTATCATGGCTGTCCCACTGGTAATTTCTGGGCAGGCCACCGGCGCTGTCGTTTTTGTACATACCGATATCTCGAATTTCTTCAACGACGATCTGGCTACCAAAGCCACGATTCTTACCGGACAACTCGGTAGCCTTCTTGAAGCGACTCGTTTAAGCCAAACCACTCACCAGGAGCAGCACGCCGCTGAGGCGTTGGCTGAAGTGGCACAAGCAGTGCAAGCGGTGCCTGATGCGGCTTCTGTGGTTCAGACCGTGGCCGACCGGCTCCGCCTCTTGCTACATACTCGACTGGTATGCGTTTTTGTCTGTCAGGGTACCGGCTGCGCGTTGCGTGCGGTAGCGGCGGAAACCGCGCAGGTAGCCGATCTCGCGCGCGCCCGTTACGACCGTAAAGGGTTGCAGTTCGCTGGCGAAGTCTCTGCCCGCGCCATCGCCGCGGGAGAGCCAATCACCATTTCCATCGAAACCTCGGGCCATTCCCTGGGCGATCTGGTTCCAGCCGGATCCATGCTGGCAGTTCCATTTCGCACTTCCGGCACACAGGGCGCGGTGCTCATCTATCCACGTGAGACCGCTTTCAGCAAAGAAGAAAAGTCCCAAGTCTCCGCTATCGTCGGCGTAGGGGCTGTCGCCCTTAGCAACTCCGAGCTCTACGCAACCGCGCAGGCTCAGACTCACGAACTGCATCAGCTGCTTGCCATCGCCTCCGAACTGAATTCCATCGGAGAACTTGATCGCTTCATGGAACAGTTCTGTCTGCACGCCGCAGATTTTCTGGGTTATAGCCGCGCCTGCATCGGCCTGTTGGAAAACGGCGTCTTTTACATCCGATGGAAGGCTGAATACGGTCAGACTGGCCGCATGGAATTGGTTCTCCATGATGGTCCGGTAAGCCAGTCATTACTGAAAAAACAAGCATTTTGGACGGACGACCTGGCAAGCGTCCCTGGAGCTAATGCTGACCGCATCGCAAATTTCAACTTGAAACAATTGCTGGCGGTGCCCTTGCTCGACACCCACGGGCAGGTGCTTGGAATGTTTGGGGTTCTCGATCGCTTGGACCACGTCGGAATTTCGCAGGAAGATATCCGTCGCGCGAAAGTCCTGGCATCGCAAGCCGCCGTCGCTCTGCAAGTGACCCGCAGCCTCGACACTTCACAGCAACGCCGCGTCCGTTCTGACGTGCTAATGAAACTGGCCCTGGAAGTCAGCGCCGTGCAGCCGTTGCGGGCATTCGCTCAGAACCTTTCTCAACGAACCGCTGAGCTGTTGGGGGCAACCGGCTTCGCCTTCGCGGTAAGGCACGATGCGGTTTGGGATGTGGTTACCCTTCACAGCTCGGCTACTCCAGAGGAGACTGAACATCTCGCAAGACGCCTGGCAGCCGCCATCAATGAAATTATGGCGCGGCGTTCGGAGAACGTCGTAGCGGCAAGCGCTCACGAATTAATTGGCCCATCGCTGGCCTCTGCCTTGGGCTGGACGGATTGCGCATTCGTCAAGCTGACCAATACGGCGAACGAATTAACCGCAGTTCTCTGTGTTGCAAATCTGTCGCGGCCATACAACGAGGAAGACGCCGAGTTTTTGCAAGCCGCGGCCCAGCACGCATCCATCGCGCTGGAAAATACCCGTTTGTTCACTCGCATGGATCGTGCCAATCGGCATTGGACAGAGATCTTCGACGCCATCAGCGACTTGATCGTGGCGCACGACGAGCATGGCAAGGTCATGCGAGTGAATCGTTCATTGGCCGACTTTATTGGAGTAGCCCCACAGTCGCTGATCGGCGTGAATATTTCTGCCCTGCTCGCGCTTGGTGAGACATCTACGCTCGCGCTGTGTCCATTCTGCCGGGCGGCGGGCGAAAGCACCGAAGAGTATATCCATCCCGTGCTGGACCGAACCTACCTGGTTTCCACGTCACGCGTACCCGGGGATAGCAATGAAAGTCTGCAGACCATCCATGTACTGAAAGACATTACTGACCGTCGCGAGGCGGAACGCCGCTATCGCGAACTCTTCGGCAACATTCAGGAAGGCCTTTTCTTCTCTACGCCAGACGGCCGTTTTATCGAGGTTAACGACGCCCTGGTCCGCATGTTGGGTTACACCACCCGCGAGGAAGTTCTGCAGGCTGATATCCGCCGCCAGGTTTTCTTTTCAGCGGAAGCCTATGAGCATTTTGCCGAGCAGATGCGCCAACACGGTGTGGTTCGCAATCACGAAGAAACTTTCCAGCGCAAAGATGGTTCGCCCGTCTACGTCCTTGTCAATGCCTTCGCGGCTCGCGACTCGCAAGACCGCATTGTGCAATACCGTGGGCTGATGCTAGACATCAGCGGACAAAAAACTTATCAGGCCGAGCTGCAACGCGAGCGGGATTTTTCCAGCAAGATACTGAACAACACCCAGAGTCTAATCCTCGTCGTCGATCCCGCCGGCCACATCACCTACGCTAACCGCCGCTGGTTTGATCTTGGCTACCAGCAAAAACAACTGCTCAACCTGCCCATGCTCGACCTCGTAGGCAGCGCGCGCCAGGCGGCCTTCGTGGAGGCCTTCCGCACCACGTTGCAAGGGCAACAGGTAGACAATCTCGACCTGCCGCTCCTGCGCGGAGACGGACGTTCCGGACAATTTTCCGCGAACCTCAGCCCCATGCGAGATGAAGGCCGCCATGTGGGAAGCGTTGTAGTCGTTATGACCGACGTCACCGACTCCGCCACCCTCCAGGCCAAGTTGATGCACGCCGAGAAGATGGCCGCGGTTGGACAGTTGGTTTCTGGCGTCGCTCATGAAGTGAACAACCCTTTAACTGCGATCCTCGGCTTCGCCGATTTGTTAATGGAAAACACCGAATTGCCCGAGAGCGCCCGCAAAGACATGCGGGTAATTTTGCAAGAAGCCCAGCGTACCAAGCAGATCGTGCAGAACCTTCTTAGCGTCGCCCGGCAGATGCCGCCGCAGCGCCGGCCGGTGCAACTTAATCCCATTCTGCGACGCACCGTGCAACTCCGTTCCTACGACTTCCATAGTCACGGCGTCGAAGTCAAAGAGCTCCTGGACGAGGCCCTTCCCGAGGTCATCGGCGACTCGCAGCAGCTCCAGCAGGTCTTCCTGAACATCATGAACAACGCCTATGACGCGGTTCATGAAACCAACCGTGCCCCGCGCATCGAGATCGTTACCGCCGCGCACGGCGACTTCGTAGAAGTCTGGTTCCGCGACAACGGACATGGCATCACCAATCCTGACCGCATCTTCGATCCATTCTTCACAACCAAAGAAGTTGGGAAAGGGACGGGCCTGGGGCTGAGCATCTGTTATGGGATCGTTCGCGAACACGGAGGAGAAATCCTCTGCCACAACAATGAGAGCGGCGAGGGAGCCACGTTTATCGTACGGCTTCCCGCAGCTTCAGAAGCGGCCCGCAGCGGTGCCGCAGCCGGAGTCACTTAGCCATGAACACCTCTGCTCTAAAACAACAAGTTCTGCCGGTACTGCTGATTGAAGACGAGCCCGCTGTAATGGCCTACGTGAAAGCCGCCCTCGAGCGCAACGGCTACGCCGTGGTCTGCGCGGCTTCCGGCGTGGAAGGCCTGCAATTTCTCGAGACTGGCCAGTTCGTGGGAGTGGTTTCCGACATGCGAACTCCGGGGGGCGTAGATGGCGGCGATGTTCATGAGTGGATTTCAAGTCATCGGCCCGAGTTGGCGTCACGCCTGGTGTTCATTACCGGGGATGTCGCCAACGAAGAAACCGTAGCCACCTTGCGCAAGACCGGCGCTCCCTGCGTTGAGAAGCCGTTTCGAGTGCAACAATTTATTTCAGTGGTCGAGAAGACCATGGGGAAGGCAACATGAGCGAAGACTTGCGCATGCGTTTGCTGATTGTTGACGACGAACAGAGCATCCGGCGGCTGTGTATGACTGTTGGTGAGTCCATGGGATTCGCCTGTAGTGAAGCTGAGAGCGGCGAAGCCGCGCTGGCTTTGCTGGAGGATCAACCGGTTCATATGGTCTTGACTGATCTGGTAATGCCCAGCATGTCAGGCCTCGAATTTTTGGAGAAGGTGAAGAAAGTATTGCCGCGCTCGGAAGTTGCGGTGATGACCGGGCATGGCTCGGTTGAGACCGCCGTGCAGGCGATGAAACTGGGAGCCTACGACTACATCAGTAAACCGTTTTCGCCGCTCGAAGAATTGCGGCTCTTCCTGCGCCGCATGGCCGACAAAATAAAGTTGGTTGAAGAGAACCAGTTCCTGCGCGAGCGCGTGCATACCGAGACCGATCTTTACGGCATCGTCGGCGCCTCCGCCAAGATACAAGACGTTCTGCGCATGATTTCGCGCCTGAAAGATACTCGCACGCCTGTACTGATCAGCGGCGAAAGCGGAACCGGCAAAGAGTTGGTCGCCCGCGCCATTCATTTCCGCGGGGCATTCGCGAATCGCCCATTCGTTGCCGTCGATTGCGGATCCCTGGTGCCGACCCTGATTGAAAGCGAACTTTTCGGCTACGAGAAAGGCGCATTCACTGGCGCCATGAAGTCGAAGATGGGACTTTTTCAGGCGGCAAACGGCGGCGCTATCTTCCTTGATGAAATCGGCGAACTGCCGCAGGAAATGCAGGCCAAGCTCCTGCGCGTCCTTCAGGAAAAAGAAGTACGCCCCGTGGGCAGCAATCAGAAAATCAAGATTGACGTTCGCGTGATCGCCGCCACCAATCGCGACCTGGAACGCGAGTATCGCGAGGGCACCTTCCGCAAAGATTTATATTTCCGTCTGAATGTCGTGACCGTGCATCTGCCATCGTTGCGCGAGCGCCGTTCCGACATCCCCATGCTGGTGCATTGGCTCCTCGACCGGCACGCCAAAGGCGACTCCATTCAGGTCACCAGCGCCGCCATGAAGTGCCTGCTTCAGTATGAGTGGCCGGGCAATGTACGCGAGCTCGAAAACTGTATCGAACGCGCCGTTGCTCTTGGAGATCGCCGCGTACTCGACGTAAACGACCTGCCCCCAATCATTGCCTCGGCCTCGTCAGCCGTGTCCCAGGAACCGCAATTAGGCCAACCTACAGCCAACTCAAACGATCTGGAAGACATTGAACGCCAGACCATCCAGCGTGTCTTTGAACAGGTAAACGGCGATAAAGTGCGCGCTGGAAAAATGTTGGGCATCAGTCGTGCGACCCTGTATCGCAAGCTAAAACGCTACAACATCGGAGGCCGCCCCGACTTGGCAGCAAGCAGCCACATTTTGCAATAGAAACGAACTTTCATCCGAGGCGTGACTTTCCGTGTGATTTGCTCACCAAGTACCAAGAATTGTCATTCCGACCGGAGGGAGGAATCTGCTATCGGCTGCGCCACTGAAAAGCACGTTTGTATTACGCGCGAACAGCAGATTCCTCCCTCCGGTCGGAATGACAATTCTTGATTGAGGCCACCGTGCCCCTCGACGAAAAATCCCTGATCGACCGAATCCGCCGCCAGACGCGGGCGAGTCCTAGCGTGATCAAGGGGATCGGCGACGACTGTGCTGTACTACGAATTCCCCTGGGCCACGAAGTCCTGGTCACCACCGACTTCAGCCTGGAAGGAATCCACTTTCGCCGCAAATGGCATCCGGCGGAATCGGTCGGCCATCGCTGCCTGACTCGCGGCTTAAGCGACATCGCTGCCATGGGCGGAAACCCAATCGCAGCCTTCCTGTCGCTCGCCGTACCGCGCGCCCTACCGCAGCGCTGGGTCGACAGCTTTATCAAAGGCCTGCTGGCGCTTGCAAAACAATTCAACCTGACCCTCGCTGGAGGTGATACCGCTGAATCCCCCGCAGGAATTGTCGCCGACATTACGGTGCTGGGCTCCATCCCCCGAGGCAAAGCCATCCTGCGCTCTGGAGCACGCCCCGGCGACCGAATATTCGTGAGCGGGAGGCTAGGCGAATCAGCGGACGCCGTCCGCCGCCTGATGGATGGGCAACCCCTGAAACCGCGCGCCTACCCTCGCCACTTTTTTCCCCAACCCCAACTTGCGCTGGGGAATAAGCTCAGAGGAATCGCCACCGCCATGATCGACCTCAGCGACGGACTCTCCACCGACCTGGCGCACATCTGCGAGGAAAGTGGTGTGGGAGCGGAGATCTCTCAAAACGCAATCCCGCTTGCCACCATCGGGCGCTCCCAGCTCAAAGTAGATCTGGACTTGGCCCTGCACGGTGGTGAAGACTACGAACTGCTATTCACCGCGAGAAGATCCCTACCCAAACAAATTGCCGGAGTTCCTATTACTGAAATCGGACGCATCACTCGAAATGGAGGACTGTTTTTGACTAGCGATGGCAAGAGAAACCGCCTTCCGGCCAAAGGCTGGCAGCACTTCAAATCCTAATGCTCCAGAGCAGACCTATGGACCCAAGTTCCATTCCGGGGCTCGGCTGAACATCCCGCCCTTCAAAGCGAATTTAAGAACGCCATCAAGCTATCAAATTCCTCGCGTCGCAGTTCTTGGAATTGTCGGCGGGCACTTCTTGCTTCCCCACCGTGACGCTCAATCGCGGTCTCGACGTCGGAAGCGCTGCCGTCGTGTAACAGCCGGCTGCGAGTGCGCAGACCCCATAGAGGGCTGGTCCGCAACTTATTGATTGTTTCCTGTCCACCGTTCTGCACGATGCCGTCGCCAGTTCCGACGTTGTGCAATAAGAAATCGCTGAAAGGATGAATGGTCTTGTTCCCCAAAGCGGACGGAACAACAAACGTGCCGCCATTCAGACTGGTGCCTGTGGGGGCGGTTTGCAGCGCGCTGACGTGGCAGAGACTGCATCCAAGTTTGTGGAATACTACTTCCCCGGCCTGCACCTGAGGAGTAATGGCCCCGCGCGGAGGAACCTTCGTGGCCCGCATGAAGCTGGCATAGAAATCTATGTCTCCCTCGGTATCGTTGGGTTGGGTGGAGTCCTGGTTAAAGGCGTCGACCGAGCGTCCGAAGTAGGTCGCCTCGTCCGGCACCAGGCGGTTGGTCACGCCCTTTTCCCCTTGGTCCGCGTCACCGGCGAAGCTCAAGAGGCTGGCGTGTTGATCTTTCCAGCCGAAACGGCCAACCCGCGAAAAGCCGGGAGCCTCCAGGATGGGTACGATGATGGCTTGCCCGTGAATCCGTCCGTCGGTTAGCTTGGCTTGCTGCTTAGCTAACTCAAGCAAGGTCTTGTCGTCAATGGCCTCGACATAACCGAGTCCCAATATGCTGGTCGACATGCGGAAGGCATGGGTGTCCTCCGACGTCGGAATGAGCTGTTGAATCAGGCGGTCGGTAGCGCGGTCATGAACTAAAGAATTGCCGCCCGCCGGATTTACGAAGACACCGTGCCGCAGATGGCCGGCTCGCATCTCGCTAACCTGACTATTTCCGCCGGTCACTGGGTTCTGGTGGCAATCTACACACGCGGTAGCGTTATAGAGCGGGCCTAACCCGTCTTCCGGTGCGACCGGTTCTTCGAATTGTTCGCGATCAGAGTCGTGAGTTGCTTGATCCACCGCGCCATTGGTTGCGGTATCGAATCCTGTATCAGCCTCAGGGCTTACATGGGCAGTAGCAACAGCGATTAGGATAAACAGGCAGAAGAATTTCGAGGAAACAAAAGCGCGCCTCTTCATAAATTATCTCCAAACACGGAGCAAGACACACTCCGACGGCAGTCGGTCGATTAGTGCGAGGAACGGCGCAGTTCCAGTAGAGTTTTCTAGACTGAGACGAAGGTGCTGCTCGGCTCAGTTACTTGAGCCGGGACAGTACTAATGAAGTGGCCAACGCTTCCGTTGGGGGATTGGCTCGAGAAGCCGGACCAAAGAACGGAAAGAATTGGGTGCACTTTAGGACGAAGCACTGCGGGGTACAAGGTCCCAGGAGTACGCAGGCTTCGTGGAAAATGGACATCGGTCACCCGCACAATCGCCCAACTGACGTACCGGTCGGAACGCCTTGAGCTTTAATCGAATCGGAATTCGGCAGGGCGTTCCGCACAGAACATTTTGTTGTTATGGCATTGTACGTACATAATTTAACTAACCATTGTTTCTAGAGTTGCTAGCCAACAAAACTGGCTTGAGGGGAGAAGCGGGGCGCCCAGCCCCAAATTGGAAACGCCGGGGATTTTCTCGACTTGAGAATATAGGGAATGGCGCTCCGCTGGCGGGGGCTAAGGTCGCCCCGCCTCACGTAGTCGGCTGACGGTCTTTTCTTTGCCCAGGGTCACCATCACTGTGAAGAGACTGGGTGCCACCCCTTGTCCGGTGAGTGCGACACGCGCGCCGTTAATTAACGCGCCTGCTTTCACATTCTTTTCGGAGGCGAAATCGCGCAGAATTTGTTCCGTGGTTTGTTCCGTGAAGCCGTCTGCCGACGCGGCGAATCGCTCCCCCAGTTCAACCAGCAGACCGCGGGTGCTATCGTCTTTCAAAAACTTTGCTACCGCTGCAGGGTCGGCTTCGAATTCGTCGGTAAAAAAACTGCGGAACGAAGTGGCAAAGTCTTTCAGGTTGCGCGCGCGTGCTTTGAGCAAATCGATGGTTGAGAAAAGCCATTCGCGGTCGCTGCGATCGGGTTTCAGGCTAGCTCTAGCCCATTCTTCCTCAATGAGCGGCAGTAACTTTTCTGCCGGATAGCTGCGAATGTATTCGGTATTGAACCAATCGAGCTTGGGCCGATCGAACACTGCATTGGAGCGGGAAATACCTTCGAGGCCGAACAGTCGAATGAGGTCGGGGTCGGCCAGCATTTCCGGCGTGCCTTGAGGCGGGGTCCATCCCAGTAGTGCCAGAAAATTGCGAAATGCCTCGGGCACGATACCTTCGTCTTTATAGGCAATGACACTAGTCGCCCCGTGCCGTTTGCTGAGGCGAGTCTTGTCCGGCCCCAGGATCAAGGGCACGTGGGCGAAAATTGGCAGGGGCGCGCCCAGTGCTTGGTAGAGCAGAACCTGCTTGGGCGTATTCGAGATGTGATCCGCGCCGCGGATGATGTGGGTCATCCGCATGTCGATGTCATCTGTTACCACGCTGAGGTGATAAGTGGGTCCACCGTCGGCGCGCAGCAAAACGAAGTCCTCAAGTTCCGAATTAGCGAACTCGATGCGACCAAAAACGGCATCGTCGAAGGAAGTGACGCCTGACTCAGGAATGGCAAAGCGGACGGCGCCAGCTTCGCCGGCCGCGACACGTTGGCAGGCTTCTTCCGGGGGCACCTTGCGACAGATGCCTTCGTACTTTGGCGGACGCCCGGCCGCTGTAGCCGCAGCCCGACGCTGTTCCAGTTCGTCTTTGGTGCAGAAGCAATAATAGGCATGGCCAGAAGCGATCAACTTCGCCGCCGCTTGGCGGTATAAGTCCATCCGCTCGGTCTGAAAAAAGGGGCCTTCATCCCAATCCATACCCAGCCAGCGCAGACCTTGCAGAATTCCCTCCACCATTTCGCTGGTGGAGCGTTCGAGGTCGGTGTCTTCGATCCGCAAAATCAGAGTTCCGCCGTGATGGCGGGCGAAGAGCCAGTTGAACAAGGCGGTACGAGCGCCCCCTACGTGAAGGTAGCCGGTGGGAGAGGGCGCGAATCGAACCCGCGGCCTGGCCTTATGTTCAGGGGTAATCTCGGAAGCATCTATCATTAAGTAACCGATGTCTAATGTTAAGGTTACGGGGAAAGCGCCGTCAAGAAGTGTCGATTACTGACGCTTCTCGGTCAGGTTCCTTTCGTTTGCAGCGGGCCGCTTAAGACTATTGTGTTAGCTACGGCCCTATGAAAACATGTTGGAGAACTTTCCCCATAAAATCTGGTTGGTGAAGGTTTCTTGTTAATGATCAGCAGCGCCCTAAGTGTAGCTGTCGTCCCCGCCATCATGGCGCTTCTGCTATTCCTTGTCTTTACATATTTGTACGAGCAAAGCCGGCAACAATATTTTCGCGTCTGGCAGTTAGCGTGGGCGGCGTTCACGGTTCACGATGCCATGAATGCATGGGCGGTAGTGCGCCCTCTCGGTCCGTGGGTTTCGTTCGCCAGTTCAATGCTCTTGGTGGTAATGGCGCTATGCATTTTCGTCTCTACGAGGATGATGCGCGAGCGTTTTCACCTGCAATGGCCCGACGTCGCTCTGGCTATAGCGGGCACAGCCATTGCGATATGGAATGAGTTGTCTGAGCTGGTACCGGCATTTGCCCGATATCCGTTTCTGGCTCGTCACTTTCGCCTGGAGATTTTGCTGGGCGCATTGTTGCTGTATTGCTCCTTTTATTTTTATCGTTTCGGTCGCCGCAAGAATTCACTGGCCTTCACCTTGCTCTCTATTTCTTTGGCCCTATGGGCAGTCGTGATGGTAGTCGGCCAAATCGAGAACCAGTTCATCCAGATGTTTGGCGCAGCCGGGCAAATGTTGCTGGGCATCGCGATGGTGATGGTGTTGTTTGAGAACGAGCGGAACGCCGTGCAGGAAAATGCGCTTGCGTTCTCGACTCTTGGGGTTGACCCTACGCGACTGCTGGCGGCTGAAGATTTGAAGCCGAGTATTCAGAGCATTCTCAATCGCCTGGTGGCGCCTCTGCCGGCGGAGCGCGCCATCATTTGCATTACCGAGCGCTGGCGCGCGACTTTGCCGTCGGCGCAGCGCGGATTTTCCGAAGAGTTTCTGCAAAAGCTGCAAACCTCGGGCGCAGGACAATACATCTGCGAACTGGCCTATCGGCGCGGCGGCTTCGTGAGTTTCCGAAACATTCCCGACATGCCGGAGCCGTTGCCGGCCTTCGCCGGCGGACGGTTTGAGCAATTCCGTGAGTTGTTGCGCGAGTACGACATCCGGGAGATGACCGCGGTCAGTCTCCAGACTCGGGAAAACAATTTTGGCGTGGTGCTCTTCCCCCATGCCGAGCGCCGGGTTTTTGGCGCCTCGAATCTGCGATTGCTGATTGGGTTGGCTTTGCAGATTGGCCTGACCCTGGAAAACTACGTGGTGATGCACGATGCCCAGCGCCGCACCAAGGAATACGAACTGTTGACCCAGATTGGGCAAGCGATCAGTTCGCGTCTGGATCAGGACGAAGTGTTGCGTACGGTTCAGAAAGAACTCGGCCAGATTTTCGATACATCCAACTTCTACGTGGCGTTTCAGATCGGGGAAACGATCCGTTTTGAGTTGGAGATTGAAAACGGCGCAGTCTTTCCCAAGCGCAGAAGGAAGACCGACAACGGACTAACCGAATACATGGTACGCACGGGACAGTCTCTGCTGATCCGTTCTGACCTAGAGAAGGCACGGGAACGGCTGGGGGTGACACATGTCCCGGGAAAGCCCGCGAAGTGTTTTTGCGGAGCGCCCATCCTGCTTGGCGGCAAGCCCGCTGGCGTGATGGTCGCCATGAGCACCGAACAGGAATATGTCTTCGAGCAACGTGACCTGGAAGTAATGCAGACGGCAGCCGGCCAGGTTTCGGTAGCCATCGAGAATGCCAGACTCTTCGGGGAAGAACAGCGCCGGTCGCGGCAGTTGGCGTTCCTCAACAATATCTCGAAGACCGCTATCTCCAGCGAAGATTCAGAGCATATGCTGGCGGGCATCGTCGCCGAGATCCAAAAGACTTTCAGCTTTGATCACATCGGCATCGGCATTTTGGACTACGCAACCAAAGATATTGAGATCCGTGCCGAGGCCGGCGCCACCACCCAAAGTCTGGGCAAGCGAATTCCGTTGGGAGTGGGAATTCTGGGCCGCGTGGCCCGTACCGGTGAAAAGGCCCTGGTGCAGACCACCGGCGAAGGCCTGGTGCAAGGAGTGTTGGAGGATGCGCGCTCCGTGCTCTGCCTGCCCATTACCTACGGCGAGAGTCTGATGGGGGTATTGAACGTCGAAAGCAAACAGGAGGACGCATTTTCTCCCGAAGATGTGCTGGTTATGAATACGCTGGCCGATCTGCTGGCCACAGCTCTGCATAATTCATTTGTCTTTCAAAAGCTGCAGCAGCAGTCGATTACCGACGGGCTCACGGGGATTAAGACGCGGCGCTTCTTCTGGGAATCTTTGCTTTCTGAGCGGCAACGCGCTTCTCGGTCGGGGCGGCCGTTCTCCCTGGTGCTGATTGATTTGGATAAGTTTAAAGAAGTAAATGACGGCCTGGGCCATCTCGAGGGCGATCTGGTGCTGGCGCGGGTGGGTAGAGTACTGGAGCAGCGCTGCCGGCAATCGAATGTGGTCGCCCGCTACGGCGGAGATGAGTTCGTAATTCTTATGCCGGAGACCGGTGTCGAGCAGGCACAAATACTGGCGGAGCGGCTACGGCTGTGGCTCGCGACCGATCCTATGCTGAGCGAACACCATATTACTGGCAGCTTCGGCGTAGCCAGTTATCCGGCGCACGGACTCTCCGCGGAAGACATTTTGCGCGTTGCCGACGCGGGTATGTACGTATCGAAGCACGCCGGTGGTGACCGGGTTTCAACTGCGGAAGAGTTTGCCGAAGGCGAGGCCAGCGCGGTGCATCGGCAACTAATCTGGGGATATATCGAAGGGTTTTTACATCGCGAACACACCGGGCCGGAACACTTGGAAGAACTGGTCACGACGTTGAAAAAGCTTTGCCGCGGCGATGAAGAGTTCGATCTTGACGTGTTGCGTGAGTCAATCGAATCGATGAGCCGCACGGCTGAGGCGCGCGAGATTCATAACTCAGGCCACGGAGAGATGGTGGGCCGGTACGCGGAAATTCTTGGCAGCGCGCTGGGATTGTCGCCGGAAGATGTGTCAGACCTGGCCTATGCGGGGCGGGTTCACGACGTAGGCAAAATTTTTGTGCCGGAGAGGATCCTTAACAAACAAGGCCCCCTGACCGACGATGAATTCTCTCTGGTGAAAGTCCATGCTCACGTGGGCGCGGAAATTATTGGGACACTTCCGGGCAGCGAATTGATGCAGCAGGCAGTGCGCTATCACCACGAGGCCTTCGATGGATCGGGCTATCCTGAAGGGCTGCGAGGCGAGCAGATACCGCTGTGGGGGCGCATTCTGGCGATCGCTGATGCGTATGTGAATTTAACCACTGACCGGTCGTTTGCCTCTGGTAAGAGCAGCGAGCAGACTTTGGCAGAGATGGAAAAGCTCAGCGGCGTGCGCTATGACGGAATGCTGGTGAGGATTCTGATGCGTGAGTTGCGCGGCGAGAAGCCGATGCGCTCGCGGAAAGACCGATAGGATAATCCCTATTTTTGGTTTGTTGCCCCGTCCTAATCGTTGATTAGCGAGTCTATCTTCCGGGTGGGCGGCCTTACTTCTAAAATCAACAATGTCGCCTATTTGATTAGCCCGATTTTCCTTTTCAGGGCGTCGCCGTGTTACAACTCTGAAGTCAGATGAGCGTCTCCCCCACGCAATTCCGCCAGGCTTTGGGGTGCTTTGCGACCGGCGTCACCGTAATCACCGTGGATTACGAGGGCGAGGTGCATGGCATGACTGCCAACGCTTTTAGTTCGGTGTCGCTGGACCCACAGCTGATCCTGGTTTGCGTTGACCACAAGACCCGCACCCACGCTCACCTACATGCGCGCAAACGATTTGGAGTCAACATTCTCTCGGCCGATCAGCGCAAGATTTCCGAGTATTACGCCAACGCTGAACGGGAGCATCAACACGCTGAAGAGGCGGCTGGCGCCCGTTTTGACCGGACCGCGCACTCTACGCCAGTGCTGCATGGAGCCTTGGCCTACCTGGAGTGCCGCCTGCAAACTGCGCAAGCCGCAGGGGACCACACCATTTTTATTGCGGAGGTTGAAGATGTTGTGGTGCGCGAGGGCGACCCGTTGCTGTATTTTCGTGGTCAATACCGCTCGCTCGGGCCTACCATTGGAGATGACGGACAAGCCGAACTCGAATAAGAATTTTCACTGAGGAACACCACATGGGACCAGACCGCAGACAGTTTCTGCAAACCCTGACAGGTGCAGCCGCGCTTATTGTCGCCGGAAGTGCCAGCAGTTGGGGCGGCACGCGCCGCTTGAAGATTTCGGCCGCTATCAATGGCATGGGTGAACATGATCGCCTGCAACCGGATTGGTATCGACGCAAGGTGCGCCAGGTTCAGGAAGAGATGAAGCAACGCAAAATGCATGCTCTCGTTCTGCTGGATGCAACCAACATTATCTATACGGTTGGATATTTTCATTTGTCGACTGAGCGGCCGCTGGCGGTGCTGATACCCGATTCAGGCGAGCCTGTAATGTTTGTGCCGGGATTGGAAGCTGACCAGGTAAAGCTGTGGTGGGTGAAGGATTACGAAACTTATTTTGACTATCCCGGACCGGTGAATCGCATCCGCTGGATTTTCGAGCGAGTGGCGAAGCGCGGTTTTGGCAGCGGACAAATTGGCGTTGAGGAGCCAACCCCCAGCCGCCTACAGCATATAAAAGAGGGCGTGCCTAAGGCGACGATTGTCGAGGGCGGCGATTTGATTGACAAGCTGCGTTGGATAAAAGACCAAGACGAATTGCAGCTAATGCGGCGCGCCATCTATTTCGCCGATTTCACGGTGCAGGCCGGTCGCGAGTTTGTGCAGCGCAACGGAACCGTAACCGAAGATCAAATTCTGAAGGCATCGGCCGATGCCGTGGCAGATAAATTGTCAGCCGAGTTGCGCGATGTGGTTGGGGTCGGCGTGGATGCCCCATTTGGCGGACTGGTGCCTTTTGGCAAGCGCTCGGCATTCCCTCATGCAGTACCGAGCAAAGACCGATTGAAAGCTGGCGACGCGTTGATTCTAAGCTTCGGAGCACAAATCGGCGGCTACAACGTGGAATGTGAGCGATCGTTTTCCGTCGGCAAGCCCACGGATCACGCTAAGCGCTTGTATGACGCGATGCTGGCATCCCATGACACCGGCGCGGCAAACATGAAGGACGGCGCAGTCGCGGAAGAGGTCGACAAAAAATCGCTGGATGAGATTCGTAAGGCGGGTTTCGAAAAATTTCTCAAACATCGCACCGGTCACGGCATCGGACTGGAAGGACACGAGTCTCCATGGATTGCGGAAGGCGACAAAACCATATTGCGTGAAGGTATGACATTCAGCTGCGAACCGGGAGTGTATGATCCTGACTGGGGCGGCTTTCGCCACTCCGATACTGTGGTTGTACGCAAAGATCGAGGCGAGATTTTAAATAAATATCCCACCCGCCTTGAAGACATGATCATCGAGATTTGAGCATGGCAGATATTCGGCGGGGCCTGATCATGGTGAACACCGGTCCCGGCAAGGGCAAGACGACTGCCGCGATGGGCACGGCTTTGCGGGCAGTGGGCCAGGGCATGAAGGTATTGATGCTGCAGTTCCTGAAGGGCTCGTGGCATTACGGCGAGCTCGATGCAGTAAAGGCATTCGGCGACAACTTCGTGATGAAGCAGATGGGCCGCGGATTTGTAAAGGTAGGCGCGGAGAAGCCTGATCCCGAAGACGTAAAGATGGTGGAAGATGCGTGGATTGAGGCGGAGCAGGCGATCCAGTCAGGTCAGTGGGATTTGGTCGTGCTGGATGAAATCAACTACGCCATCAGTTATGGGATGCTCAATCCTGAAAAAGTTGTGCAGAGCCTGAAGCAGAAACCAGAGATGGTGCATGTGATATTGACGGGACGTAACGCGCACTCCACAATTGTTGAAGTCGCCGACACAGTCACCGAAATGAAGCAAGTAAAACACGCTTACGAGAAAGGCGTGATGGCGCAGCGGGGCATAGAATATTAGATATGGCTTGGTTTAAGCGGCAATCCGTCGAGTTGGATACCACCGGCGAAAAGAAAGTTCGGACCGAAGGGCTATGGGTAAAGTGTGAGGGTTGCCGGCAGATCATCTGGAAAAAAGATCTGGAAGAAAACCTGAACGTGTGTCCGAAATGCGACAGGCATTTTCGCATTGACGCACGTACCCGGCTGGCTCAGTTGCTCGATGACAATGACTATGAGGTCTCGGATAGCGATTTGTTCTCGACCGATCCGCTGAAATTCGTTGACCTTAAGGCCTACTCGTCGCGGCTGAAACAGGCAAAGACTGATACCGGACTGAACGACGCGGTAATCAATGCCCGCGGCAAACTAAACGGGCGGCACGTCGTGGTGAGCGCCATGGAGTACGCCTTCATCGGCGGCAGCATGGGGGCGGTGGTAGGCGAAGCCATTACTCGCGCCATCGAAACCGCGCGCGAGGAGAAGACCCCGATCGTTATTGTGGCAGCGTCCGGCGGAGCCCGCATGATGGAGGGCGCTATCAGCCTGATGCAGTTGGCCAAGATTTCGGCGGCACTGGGGCGGCTGGACGATGCGCGGGTGCCGTACATTTCGGTGCTTACAGATCCCACGACCGGTGGAGTTACTGCTTCCTTCGCTATGCTGGGAGATTTGAATATTGCCGAACCGGGCGCGCTGATTGGGTTTGCCGGGCCGCGGGTAATTGAACAGACGATTCGCCAAAAGCTTCCGCCAGGATTTCAGCGCAGCGAGTTTCTGCTGGAGCATGGCATGCTCGATGCCGTAGTGCCCCGCAAGGAACTCAAGGGATACATTTCGCGCGCTTTAGATTTCATGATGCCCAACGCCGCCAGCGCCTGAGGTCTTCAACGCAGCCTTGCGCCATTTGCGGCGCTCCGGCACACTGAACTATGGGCGATGCCGAACCCAACCAGCCGGTCATCCAATTCCAGAAAGTGTCGTTCCGCGTCGCAGACGGCGACGGCGAGCGCGAACTGCTGCGTGATTTAGATCTTGAAGTCCGCAAGGGCGAGACGCTGGTGCTGCTGGGACGCAGCGGGTCCGGCAAAACCACAACGCTAAAGCTGATCAATCGCCTGCTGGAGCCTAGCGCCGGCGATATCCGGGTGAATGATCGAAGCCTGCGCGACTGGGATGTGACTCAGTTGCGGCGCGGAATCGGCTATGTCATTCAAGAGATCGGGCTTTTTCCCCACTTCACGATTGCGCGCAATATTGGACTGGTGCCGCAGATTGAAAACTGGCCTGCCGAGCGCATTCAAAAACGCGTTTCAGAGATGATGGGGCTGGTTGGCCTTGATGCGGGAATTGCGGTACGTTATCCGCGCGAGCTTTCGGGCGGCCAACGACAGAGGGTTGGGGTTGCGCGGGCACTGGCGGCGGATCCTCCAATTCTATTGATGGACGAGCCTTTTGGCGCGTTAGATCCGATTACTCGTGCTGAACTACAGCGCGAATTTATTGACCTGCAAAAGCGATTGCAGAAGACGATTGTCTTTGTAACTCATGATTTGCGCGAGGCGCTTTTGTTGGGGACCAGAATTGCTTTGATCGAAGCGGGATACCTGGTCGCTTTGCTTCCACCACAGGAATTTGTTAAGTCGGGCGATCCCATGGTTTCCGCCTACGTCGATGCGTTTAGCGCCAATGGCAATCCGCAGCGAGGCGGCGCATGAACGTCTGGCAATTCATGCTGCAGAACCGCGCCGAAGTGCTGGAGTTGACGCTGGAACATCTTTGGCTGGTGGGAGTTTCAACCGTGCTGGCGGTGTTGATTGGAATCCCTCTCGGGATATTGGTTTCGCGATATCCGGTGCTAAACAAGCCGGTGCTTGGCGGTGCGAATATCATTCAGACGGTTCCAAGCCTGGCTTTATTTGGCTTTTTGCTGCCGGCGCCTTGGATTGGCGAACGCGCCGATCGGCTGGCCATTTTGGCGTTAACCCTGTATGCGCTGCTGCCGCTGATACGCAACACCTATACCGGGATTCGCGGCGTCGATCGCGCGATTGTCGAGGCGGGACGCGGCATGGGACTGACTGACCGCCAACTTCTTTGGCAGGTTGAACTTCCGCTTTCGCTGGGTGTAATTATCGCCGGCGTGCGCCTGGCGGTTGTGATCTCCGTAGGCCTAGCCACTATTGCAGCTGCGATTGGGGCCGGGGGGCTGGGCGAATACATTTTTCGCGGGTTGGCGATGGTCAACAATTCGGTGATTCTTGCGGGCGCGATTCCCGCCGCGTGCATGGCAATACTCGCCGACGTGCTGCTTGGCTGGCTGGAAAAGAGATTGAGCCCGCGGTGAGTGCCACCATAAAAGCGCTCGCTCTGGTTGCACTTGGTATTTTGCTGGCTGGATGTGGTGGCCCACGACACGACCGCATTGTGGTTGGGTCCAAGAACTTCACTGAGCAGCTCATCCTTGGCGAGATCATTGCGCAACAGATCGAGAACAAAACCCATCTCCGGGTGGAGCGGCGTTTTTATCTTGCTGGAACCTACATTTGCCAGCAAGCGATATTGGGTGGGCGCATTGATGTTTATCCGGAATATACCGGTACCGCGCTAACTGCAATCTTGAAGCAACAGCCCACCAGCAGCCGCAATGATGTGTTTCAAAGAGTGAAGAGTGAATACGAGAGACGATTCCAGCTAACGCTCGGCCCTCCGCTTGGATTTAATGACACCTTCGCCATCGAAATCCGAGGAGAGGATGCTCGCCGACTGGGGCTCAAGACCATTTCGCAAGCGGCCGCCTACGCGCCGCAATGGCGGGCCGGTTTTGGATACGAATTTATGGAGCGGCCTGACGGTTACAAGGGGCTGGCGTCGAACCTACGGTCTCCACTTTGCCGGCGCGCCGCGCATCATGGATCTCGGCCTTACCACGCGAGCTCTTAAAAGCAAGCAAGTCGATCTCATCGCCGGCAATATGACCGACGGGCTGATTCCGGCCTTCGACCTTTTCGTTTTGCAGGACGATCACAATTACTTTCCGCCCTATGAAGCAGTCCCGGTAATTCGGCAGGAAACCATCACCAGTCACCCTGACGTAAAAGCAGCTCTGGACGCTCTGGCAGGAACTATCGACGACGAAGAAATGCGCCAATTGAATTACCAGGTTGACGGCCAGCATCGCAATGCGGCCGATGTCGTGAGGGAATATCTAAAGAAGAAGGGATTAACTAATTGATGTAGCGTAAACATTCCAGGGCACGGTCGATCACCGCCTGAATCTCGGCGGCGTATTTTACCTCGCGCCCCCTCCCGAGTACTTTCTTCGCTCCAGCAGGCGTGAACCAGGTCGGATTACGCAACGGTTCATGAGAATTTTTGGTGTATTCCACTTCCATCAGAAAAGCCTTTACCACGAATTCCTGCACTCCTGGCGACTTCCAGAAAACTCCCTTGGAGTGTACATACAGGTGAAAGTGGCGAGATTCAATGCGGCCGTGCGCCCCGGCCTCTTCCCAGGCTTCGCGTTCGGCGGCTTTGCTATGTGAGAGATTGGCGTCGGTATCTCCTTTGGGGAAAGTCCACTTGCCGCCCCCGCTGGTGTTCACCAATAAGAATTCAACTGACGATCCGCGGCGGCGATAGCAGACAGCGGCCGTTTGTAGCGGCAAGGCAACTTTCGAAGCAGCTCGCGTTCCTACGGCCATTCGTCGCAACATAGGTGCAAGAGTAAATCCTAATTGCACTATATTGCAGCAGTATTAAAAATTGCATTAACTTGACAGGTAAGCGAACGAAAGGTCCTACCCCGCTTTGAAGGCCGGTTCCGGCGTTATAGTGCCCGCTTTCAGCATGTGCATCGTGTTCAATATCAATGAGATGACTTGTTCATTTCCCATTGAGGTATTGATCATCAGGTTGTATAAGGCGCGGGTCGGCCAGTCCGCGTTGAAGTAATGTGCAACAAAAGTAATACGGTCGCGGTCCACCGTATCGACCAGTTCTTCCGCTTCTTTGCGGCTTTTGCCCTGCTGTTGAATGCGGCGCAGCTTTTCTTCCCGGGGAGCGTAGAGGAAAACGCGAAAAACGTCGGGCCGGTGCCGCAGAAAATATGGGGCGCCACGGCCAACTATGATGCTATTTCCCTGCTCTGCCACTTTGTTGACGACCTGCTCTACCAGGTCAACCATGGTGTCGGCGTCGAAATCCTGCACACCTTGCAGAGGCATGCTGCGTTCGTGACTGCCCCGCCAGAAGACTTTAGCCAGGCGATGGAAGGTGCCGTCGCAACGCTCATCGCAACGCATCACCGCCGAGGGGTCGACGTTCGCCAGTTTAGCAATCTCTGCCGTGAGCGATTGGTCCCAAAGCTTCCATCCCAGCCGCTCGGACAAGGCCCGTGAAATATCCGCCGCCCCACAACCATATTCGCGTTCCACGGTAATAATCTTGAACATGGCGCCGCTCCCTTACCTGATCCAAACCTTAGGAATCACCGACATTCCCGGACGAAGTATATGCTCCTTGGTCTCCCCGGGATCAAAAACGATCTTTACTGGAATGCGCTGCACCACTTTGACGAAGTTGCCGGTGGCATTCTCCGGCGGCAGCAGGCTGAAGCGTGCTCCGCTGGCGCCTGAAATACTCTCGATTTTTCCTTTGAATTCGCGGTCGTAGGCGTCAACTGAAATCGTCACCGGTTGGCCCGGGTGCATGTTGCGCAACTGGGTTTCTTTAAAATTCGCGGTCACCCAGATATCGTCGAGTGGCACAACCTTCATCAACTCTTGCCCCGGCTGAACATTCTGGCCCACGTCTACAGTACGGTTGCTTACAATCCCGCTCACTGGTGCGATAACCGTGGCATAGCTGAGGTCAAGCCTGGCCTGGTCAAGTTCCGCTTTACTTCGGGCCACCATGGCCTGGGCGGCGTCGGCCCGCGAACGGCTAACCGCGACCTGCTGGGGTGCCGTATTCGCCGAGCGAAGATTAGCCTGCGCTTCGGCAAGCTTACTTTGCGCCTGGGTGATTTGATGTTGTGCGGCGCTGGCAGATGCGTGTGCCGACTGCACCGCTGCGGCGTTCGCAGTCGCGTTGGCCACCGCCTGATCGTATTGCTGGCGCGATATTTCCTGCTTATCGACCAGTTGCTGATAGCGGGCAAGATCGTTTTGCGCTTTTACGTTATTGGCTTCCGCCTGCTGGACCTGGGCATTGGCGGCATCCAGCTGCTGGCGGGACACCGAGATTCCGGCTCGTGCGCTTTGCACGTCCGCTTCGGCCGACGACATCTGTCCCCCACTATTGGCGGAGACAATAGGAACATTCACCTCTGCGCCTTTTGCTGCCGCCTGCGCATCGGCATAGTTGGCTTCCGCCTTCTCAACCGCCACCTCGTAGTCCTTGGGATCGATCTGCACCAGCGGCGTACCGGCGTTCACATATTGATTGTCCTGCACCAGGAGCTTTTGTACGTGTCCAGAGACGCGCGCACTGATGGAACTGAGATGACCGTCGATCTGCGCGTCGTCGGTGGATTCATAACTGCTCAAATATCGCCACACCAGGACAAGCACCACCAGCTAGCACCACGGCGCCGATGATTATCAACATGCGCAGGCGGGGATTGCGCTCCTTGAACTGCTTCCAGCGGAGATCTTTATCCGAGGCAGAGGCAGGAGCCTCGCGCCCAGGCTGGCTGGAGGAGTGACTTTGCGTTTGGCTCTGGCTCGGAGCAGCGTCAGTTGTCGTTTCCATAATTACTTGCTCTTTAGATATAGCTTTACGCCTTCTTCGGCATAACCGATGGCCCTTGCCAGGGCGATCTTCGACAGGTTATGGGAATAAAGGCTGGAAATATAATTTTCGTTGGCGCTAGCGAGAGTTTCCTGTGCCTGCACCACTTCCAGGTTGTCTGAAACCCCGGCGGTGAAGCGGTCACGCGCCTGTTCAAGAGTGCGTTCTGCCAGATCGACGGAAACTTTTGCCACTTCCACCTGCTCAGCTGCCGCTTGCAGGTCAAGCAATGCCGAGCGCACCTCGTAATCGATCTGCCCGCGCAGGTTATCCGCTTGGGACTGGACCTGTCGCAATGTCGCCTCGGCTTGCAAAGTGTCAGCGTGGGCCTTTCCCCCCTCGAAGATTGGAATCTTCAATGTGCCGGAGAGCTGGTAAACGCTATGGGAATTGCCCAGTGCGACGCCTAAGTCGCCGTAATTGCCATCGATTCCTAGTGTAGGTAAATGCTCAGCCGTGGCTGCCCGGCGAAAGTGCTGGGCTGCTTCCACCTGTGCCAGCGCGGCCTTGTAGTCGGAACGTGAGTTATAGGCGCGCTGCAAGGCTTGATCGAGTCCCATGGCAGCCAAAGGTTCGTAGGGAGCATTATCCGTCAGCATAAATTCCTGGCCGGACGGCAGCCCTATGGCGCGAGCCAGGCTGAGCTTCTGCTTGGCATAAGTGTTGCGCGCTACAATCAATTGTTGTTGACGTGCCTGTTGCTCGACCTGCGAGCGAAAGGCGTCGATTGCGGGCACTACGCCGGCGTTCTGCTGGTCGGCGGTTTTTTTGAAGAGCGCCTGCGCCGTCTCCAGTTGGGCTTGGCTGGTCTCGACTCTTGCCGCGGCGGACAAAGTCATCAGGTAGGAATTCCCCACCGCCAGCACCACCAACTCGCGAGCATCTTTGTAGGTGAATTGAGCCGCCCGCAGCCCGGCGGAGGCGCCGCGTTCCCGCTGCATGGCATGCCAGTCAAATACCGACTGCGAGAGATTCACTCCCGCCTGGAAATAATTGTAGGGTCCGATGACATTGGGAATGCCGGGAAAACGAAATCCGAAGGCTGCCAGGTCCTGTTGCGCCACAGTCTCGCCTACCATCGCGTCCACATTGGGTAGTAACGCGCTTAGCTCCTTCCAGCGGGTGCCACGCGCTGACATCACACTGTCGCCTTGAAGCAGCAACCCCAGATTGTTGCGCAAGCCGCGGTCGAGCGCGTCTTTGAAGGAAAGCGCCAAGACCTCGCCGGTGGCTTTGCCCTCAGGGACGCTCCCCAGGTAGGGGCTTTGAGATGTGGAAAGTGACCCGCCCGAGACCGGATTAGCGCTAGTGCCCGCCTGAGCTGGCGCGTTGTACTGAGAAAATGCCGCCGCCGGCAGCATTATCGCTGCGCATAAAATTGCAACACGAACTTTATTTCGGGACCTCGAATTAGGTGCCACGGGCTCTTGCATATAAAGTCGTTCGAGAGGCACGACTATCTTGATTCTCTTTGCCGCCTTATAGATGCAAACCATTCGATTGAAGCTGCAATCCCCGGTAACCGTTTGAACTTATTTAGGATATCACTTGGAATTTTGTACCAGCGTATGCCTGCATCACCGCAACTAGTCGCCACGAAATTCGAGTAGAGACGTAGCTCTGCTACGTCTGAGCCTTCTGCACGACCATCAAAGTTCGGTCGCGGCGGCCAAACGCTCGGTGCCTCGATGTTGATGATCCTAAGAAGCCGTCTTCCCGATAGTACGGAGACGTAGCGGAGTTACGTCTCTACTCAGGGTCCAGGGTAGCTTTGGCAATTAGCGCTCAAACCGGTCGCGCTTTGAAGGTCGGCGGATGGTTGGGGAAGGCAACACTCTAGGGCACGCTGGCACGCATGCCCCTCCATGTGATTGTGAAAATTATGCGGCGACTGCGGTAGCCTTTATCAACGACACCTCGAGCTCAATCTTAAGCTCGTCGCCTATTAGAATTCCTCCGGTCTCGAGGGCCGCGTTCCAGGTGAGGCCAAACTCGCTGCGTTTCACCTTGGTCGCGGCAGACGCCCCGATCCTCAAATTACCCCAGGGATCTTTTCCTTCTCCGGTAACCCCTTCCACGTTAAGAACAACCTCTTTAGTGATGCCGTGAATGGTGAGGTCACCCGTAACCTTGAGTTCCCCCTCCCCTGAGTACGCCACCTTCTTGCTCTTGAAGGTGATGGTCGGATATCTTTCCGCGTCCAGAAAGTCAGCACTCTTGAGATGAGTGTCGCGTGCCGCATCTGCAGTGTTAATCGTGTTGACGTCGATTACTGCTTCGATACTGCTCTCAGCAGGATTCTGCGGATCATAGATTACGCTGCCCTGGACGCTGTTGAAACCTCCGCGAACGTTGGTGATCATCATATGGCGGACCACGAACTGCGCCGTCGAGTGTGCAGGGTCAATCTTGTAGGTTGTTTTCATAAATATCCTCAGTTTGGCGACAGTAACCAGACGCCTAATTATCTTGATATCAAGATAGATGTTAATCAGATTACAAAGGATTCAAAGCTATTTGAACTTTTTTCAGCAATAAATGCCTCTATATCAAGTATCATGGCAGCCATGTCTACTACCCGGCGACAATTGAAGGAGACTGCCGACGCGGCCCACGTCTGGCTAATACTCTGGAAGGCATGCCGGGCCGTCGAAAAAAATGCGCTGGCAAGCATACTGAGGTTGAAGTTGTGTCTTTCCGACTTCGCGGTTCTGGAGCTGTTGCTGCACAAAGGTCCGCAGCCGGTGAATGCCATTGGCAAGAAGATCTTGTTAACCAGCGGTTCCATCACCACAGCAATCGACCGGCTGGAAAAGAAAAAGCTGGTTCACCGGACGGTGGCTCCGATTGACCGCCGAGCCCGCATTGTTCACCTTACCGAATCTGGCAAGCGCCTCATCGAGCAGGCCTTCCAGCAGCATGCTGCCGACGTGGCCGAGACCATCGGGATATTGCGAACTGCTGAGCAAAAAGAACTAGTGCGCCTGCTCAAGAAAGTTGGGCTTTGGGCTGAAGCCCGAGCGGAAAGCTAGAACTTACGCGCGTTTCTGGTCAAACCCACGCAGACGGAGGTTCTGGAGCACCAGACGCAAGAGGGTTGAACCGCTAGGTAGTGATTTGGTCGGGGCGATAGGATTCGAACCTACGACCCCCTGCGCCCAAGGCAGGTGCGCTACCAGGCTGCGCTACGCCCCGACATTCCTTCAAACTGCTTGATGAATTATACAGGCTTGATGGCGGACATTCCGTCGTAGAGCGCGATGCTGGCAGGTGCCATACCGCGCCTCCGGCGACCGGCGTATAATTTCACAGCGATGATTCAGCCCCGCCGTTATGCCCTGGTAGCCTATGTGAAGAATCCGGTGGGAGAGTTTGTCGAACAACTGCGCCGCGACCTGCATCCTTCTCTGCCACATATGGCGGCCCACCTTACGATTCTTCCTCCGCGGCGCCTCGAAGGCACTGAGACGGAAGCCCGTCACAGCCTGGAAGAGGTTTGCAGCCGGATCGAACCCTTCGAAGTTTCTCTCGACGAGATAGAAACGTTTATTCCAGTAACTCCTACTGTGTTTATCCGTGTGGGGTGCGAAGCTCATCAGCTTCGCGACTTGCATGACCAGTTGAACCGCGAAGCGTTGGCCACTCATGAAGACTGGCCCTACATGCCGCACGTCACCATCGCCAAGCTCGACGCCGAACAGGACGCGCAACAGGCCTACCTGGTGGCGCGCAAGCGCTGGGCCCGCTTCCAGGGCAGCCGCAGCATTCCCGTCCGCGAACTCACCTTTGTCCGCGAGGAAGCCCTGAATCACTGGGTTGATTTAGCCGGAGTGCCGCTGGGGAGCAGTCTGGTTACCCGCAACATTCGCTAAGCTATCTGGCAATTATGGTTTCTTCGGTGTTTTACCCGCCAATTTCGCTCGCCGTTTTCTTTTCTCTTTGCAACTTCCCATCGGCGGAAGTACATGTATTCCAGTGCGTTGCCAACCCGCCGGTTGCAAGGTAAACAAGAGCTTGGATGGCTGCAGCATTTTCGGCGAAACGCCGCTCCCCGCGCAGCTTTCCGGCTCCCTCATCGAGAAAACTTATGCAAGTTGGGGTTTATGGATCTGGTTATCTGGGTACGGTAATTTCGGCTTGCCTGGCAGACTTTGGGACCCCCGTTACCTGTTGCCATCCCGACAGCTCGCGCATGGTGGAAATGGCGCAGGGCAACATACCGTTTCATGAAAAGAATTTGAATGAGATCATTCGCCGCAACGTGCGTTGCGGGCGGCTGATTTATTCCACTGATATCGAGTCATTCGCTCGTAAGTCGCAGTTCATCTTTCTGGCGGAAGACTCGCCCGAACTCCTAAGCGAAATTGCGGTGCGCATCGCGCGACTGGCTTCGAAACCGCCGATTTTGTCGATCATCACGCCGGCGTCGGTCGGCACCGCCAAGAAAATTGAGGCCCGCCTCGCTGACGCGGAACTGACCGCGACCATTGTGTCGCAGCCAACTTTTTTTACTCCGGGATGCGCGGTCGAAGACTTCAACTGGCCTGACCGCATTCTGCTGGGAACGAACTCCAACGATGCGGTGTTGACCGTGAAGCAGATATTCCATCCGCTGGTGATGCGCGGTGTTCCAGTCATTGTCACCAATCATGAGACCGCAGAATTGGTGCGGGAGTCGACTACTGCATTTGTGGCAACCAAGATTTCTTTCATCAATGAATTAGCCTCGCTGTGCGAAAAAGTAGGGGCCGACGCGGTAAATCTGGCGCTGGCGCTGGGACTTGATAAGAAAATCGCCCCTCGTTGTTTGCAGCCGGGAGCCGGCATGGGCGGCCTGTTTGCGGAGTCGGACATGGAATCGTTGGCTGACTTGGCCGACAGGAACGGCGTCGCGCTGAAAGTTTTGAGCGCTGCCCGCGACGTGAACCAGAATCTCGCCGAACGTATGAGCGACAAGATTTCCGACCTGATTCGTTCGGTACACGATAAGCAGGTTGGGATTTTAGGTCTGGCGTTCAAGCCAAACACAAACTCGGTGGCAGGATCAGCCTCGCTTAGGCTGGCGCAAAATTTGATTGCAAAGGGTGCACGCGTGCGAGCGTACGATCCGGTCGCTATCCCCGATGCCAAGCTGGAGTTGAATGGCTCGGTACACTATTGCGAGTCGGCTTACGGCGCCGCCGAAGGCGTCGATGCGCTGGTAGTCGGCACCGGCTGGCCAGAGTTTCGTGGTCTCGATTTCGACCGCATCAAGCATCTGCTGAAACGTCCGCTGATCGTGGACACCAAGAACCTGCTTGACTCTGCACGCCTGCGAGCCATGGGCTTCGAATACGTGGGCGTGGGACGAGGTTGATACGATAACCACCAAAGCGACAAGGACTCACGACGCGATCCATCGCGGCATGGGGATCCCCTTGTGGAGCTTGGTGTTCTTCGTGGCAGCGCTATTCCGCCGTTCTGACGGATTCTAATCCCGTTGCTATAATCGAAACACGCGGTGGGAGTAGCTCAACCGGCAGAGCACCGGACTGTGGCTCCGGACGTTGCGGGTTCGATTCCCGTCTCCCACCCCAAAAACACCAACTGATTTAGCCCCCGTTTATCCCTATCAGGTTGCGAGACGGCTGGCAGCTAGCGCTGCAGCAGGCATTTCAGAAATTCTTGTATTTTGAAAAGCTACAATCTGCCACTGCCCTTGCTGCTTTGTCATGATCATGGTGGGGCGAGTATGGATTTCGCGAGGCTGGGCGCCGCCTTCACTGAACCCTACCTGCGCCTGCGTAAATACGATTGCCACATCGTTCCGGACAAAACGAATGCTTCTAACCGAAAACCTGGCGCGGCTGCCTTTATAGATCGAGTCAAAAATGTGGCGATGCGAAGCTTCGATAACGAGGCGTCCATCAAGTTGCCCTCCGAAAATTTGGATAAAAGTGGCATCGTCGGCGAACTGGGCGGTGAACGCCTTGCTGTCGCTGGCGTTCCACGCTTCTTCTAGTTTTCTTACTGCATCTTGGAGGGCTTGCTCGTCGGTGGTCTTGTTCTCAGCCATGATCAAAAGCCTAACATTGGGGCCTGACCCGGCATTGAACAGAGCAGCTTCTGCACATCGTGCGCGGCTATCCTGAAGAATCTGGTGGTTACCAGCGGTGCGGCGAATGGCCCATCCGGGCCATTTTCAGATTTGGCCTTTGCTACTAGTCTGTGGATGAGCAGACTTCGGGGGAGGGCTGTTCAACCTTATCCTCAAGCCCTAAAAGGGTTTGGGGATTTTTTATTGGCTGGTCCCTCGGGCAAGTTATGTTTTGCTCGATCCGTGACCAACGGGGAGGCTAATAGCCCATCCGGGCCATTTTCAGATTTGGCCTTTGCTACTAGTCTGTGGATGAGCAGACTTCGGGGGAGGGCTGTTCAACCTATCCTCAAGCCCTAAAAGGGTTTGGGGATTTTTTATTGGCTCGGAGTACAGCTCGAAGTGACCCCACCGATCCCTGCTCGTCATTCAAGGTCGAACCTCTCGATCGCGGTTTATGGGGCTTTCGCGGACAAGAGTCTCCGCGCCGCATGGTTTGTTACCAACGGGGAGAGACTAGCCCGTTTGGGCCATTTTCACCTTCGGGGATTCCAACTAGTCTGTGGATGAGCAGACTTCGGGGGAGGGCTGTTCAACCTATCCTCAAACCCTATACGGGTTTGGGGATTTTTTCTGCGCGTTCCTGGTTTTTTGACTCTTGGGAGAAAAAATATTGCAAGAAACTGGCTATGGTGCGTTCTTCCAATGAGTGATTATCCAAATGAGTTTCAAGGCCGCAGCCGCTGTGATGATAAATTTTGTAAACATGTTTGTTTGCTTTAGTTTGACTTCGCCCGAGGCGGAATATGGGGCATGTCGTGATTCCCGAATTGGGAAACGAACTGCGAAACAAGGCCGACCTTTGAACAGCTTCCTGGGACCTGTTGATTTCCTGAGAAGGGTCTTCCTGGAGGGTATGGGGTTGGAATCTGCTCGCCTCGAAAGACCGAGATTCCGCAAAAATTTAGCCAGCCCTGGGGGCCAGAAAGCCGTAGCGGAGCTACGGCTCTCCTTGAAATTCGTGAGAGTCCCTACCGGCCGCATTGCTGCGGGTAGGGATCCTTCGGAGCAAGAAACGTGCCTCAGGACGACAGAGGGTTCAGGGTCGAACTCTTATATTACCGATGGGGGATGGGCTAGCCTATACGGGCTATTTTCAACTTTCGGGCTGAGCACTACTCTGTGGTTGAGCAGTTTTCGGGGGAGGGCTGTTCGACTTAACGTCCCACGACTCTTTGAGTCTGGGACGTTTTGTTTTGCTTGATAAAGATCTCCTACGGAAAATCATTTATCTGCAAAAAAATCTTACTGTATCGCAATTCTGAAGTAACCGTTCGATTGCATCGAGTGCAAACCTCTACAACCTTTGTTCATCCTAGGCGAGCAAAACAATTCTGGAGGTTCGCCATGTCGAAGTCGTTTACATCGCTCTCCGTAATGTTGCTGGCCGCCGCCTTCGCCGTGGTGGCAGTGGCACAGGACCAGACTACCGATCAAACCGTTGAGCACATGGATCATGTGCCCACGTTCCGGGTCGTAGTGGTATCTCGCAACACGCAAGCAGTTAATTATCGTCATCACAGCGGCAAAACCGATATTGGTTTTCGCGGCACTGAACTGATGCCCGAGGCTAAAGGTAAGGCAAAAGTGGAGAGCCGGACCGGACGACTAGAGGTTGAAGTGGATGCCGAGCACATGCGCCAGGCGCGGACCTTTGGTCCGGAATATTTGACTTATGTCTTGTGGGCGATCACTCCTGAAGGGCGAGCTGCAAACCTAGGCGAAATCGTCCCGCGCGACGGCAAGAGTTCTGTCAAGGTCACTACTGACTTGCAGGCGTTCGGTCTGATTGTCACGGCTGAGCCTTATTTCGCCGTTACCAAACCGAGCAACCTGGTGGTGATGGAAAACATAGTCGAAGCCAAAACCAAGGGTTGGGAACAGCCGATCGACGCCAAGTACGAACTGTTAGAGCGGGGCGGATATACGGTAAACCTGAGCCCCTCTGAGTTGCCGTCAACGATTGCAGATCCGCGGACTCCAACAGACCTGCTACAGGCGCGGAACGCGGTTGCAATGGCAAAGGCTGCGGGCGCGGCGACCTATGCGCCGGATGTCCTAAATAAGGCCGAGGATTTCCTCTCACGTGCGGAAGACTACTATCGCCGTAAGCAGGGCGACAAAGCCATTGGAACGGTTGCTCGCGGCGCAGTGCAGTCGTCAGAAGATGCTCGCGTACTGACCTTCCGCCGCAAGCGCGAGGAAGAAATCGCCAACCAGCAGCGTGCCGAGCAGGAGCGCACGCGGCTAGCGCAACAGAATGAAGCTGACGCCAGAGCGAGGGCTGAGCAGGAAGCCGCAGATCGCCGCCAGGCCGATGAAGATCGCCGGGCTGCAGAGCGGGCAAAGGCGGAAGCTGATACGGCTCGCCAACAGGCAGAGGCGGCTCGAGCTGCCGCTGAAGCCCAGCAGGCTTCTCTACAAGCACAAACTGCGGCCGCGCAACAGGCTGCACAAGCGGCCGAGCGCGACAAAGAGGAAACCCGCGCGCGCCTGATGCGTCAGTTGAATCAGGTGCTACAGACCCGGGAATCAGCCCGCGGACTTATCGTGGACATGCCCGACGTTCTTTTCGATACCGGCAAGTACACGTTGAAGCCGGGAGCGCGTGAACGGCTGGCAAAGGTTGCCGGAATCTTGCTGGCCTACCCTGGATTACAGGTGCAGGTCGAGGGGCACACCGATAACGTTGGCAGCGACGAATATAACCAGACGCTATCAGAACAACGAGCTGGCAGCGTTCGGGATTATCTGACGCAACAGGGCGTGTCACGCGACAGCATTTCGGCCGCAGGCTTTGGAAAGACGCAGCCGGTGGCGTCGAACGATAGCGCCGCGGGACGGCAACAGAACCGACGCGTGGATCTGGTGGTTTCAGGCGAGGCAATCGGTGCCAGCGCAAGTGGGGCACAAATGCAAAGCCCTTCCAACAGCATGCCCAACCAATAAGTGTAGGGACCCCGTCAGACTGAAGGCCGGCGTGAGCCGGCCTTCTTTTTTATCGGCCCTTTTGATGGGTACGCACTACCAGATTCCTCCCTGCGGTAATGACAATAGTGGGGCTAGACCAGGTCTTCTACTTTCAAAGCCGGGCCGACGCCTTTCCACGAAGAGTGAAATTGATTGTCGATAAATCCCGCGTCGTAGTCTTTACCCTGGGCTTTCAGGGCTTGTTCTAATCCAAATAGCGAACGCGGATTACGGGGATTATGTTTCAGGTCCTCACGAAAAACCTGTTCCGCCGCGGCGTTATCGCCGGTCATGAGCAGGACGGCGCCGAGCGGTTCGCGGACCGGGAAGAACCAGTCAGGCGGCTCGTCGTACTTGAGGTCATCCTGAATGGCGACTGCGTCCCGCAGCAGGGAAATCGCGGTGGCATTATCTTTTTTGGCAAGAGCGATCTTGGCGCCTAGTACGTTTTCCGCGATTTTGAGGATGTCTTTGGTCTTGTTGTTTACCGGCATGGCGAAGATGGCGTCGGGCGGAGTATTTTTTTCCGCCTCCGCGACTAGCGTCAGTTCGGCCTCGGCCGCGGCGACCTTCCCAGTACCCGCCAGCGCCATGCCCTTGGCGAAGTGCCAGAACATAGTGGTGGTCTGCATGGCCGCGTCAGGTTGTGGCGCCTGAAGAATAGTGTCCCAACGGTGGAAGCGAATCTCCACTGCAAGAGGGACGGTCATAAATCCTTCGAGCGGTGGCATCTCTTTTACGTGCGGGCCGACATTTGCCGCCAACATCGCAGCGCCTTTTCTGGCTTCAGGGTAGTTTCCGTTCATGGCGGCGCACATGGCGATAAAGTGCAGATTGTGGCTGTAATACATCATGGGATAGATCCCCTGCACACCACTATCGCGGAGATAAGCCTGATCGGCGACTGCCGCTTTTTGGTTGGTACGGACCGCGGCTTCATAATCCCCGGTGCGAATGTAGACGTGGGCCGGCATATGAACGATGTGTCCGGCGGCGGGAGCGAGCGTTGCCAATCGATTCGCGCCAGCCAGAGCGCGCTCCGGCGACTTCGAGGCTTCCACCGCGTGAATGTAATAGTGAATTGCTCCAAGGTGGTTTGGGTCGCGGCGGATCACTGACTCCAGGGTGGCGACGACTTCTTCCGTACCATCTTCCGGCGTGCCGTCCTGGTGCCACAAACCCCATGGATGCAGGTCCATTCCGGACTCGGCGAATAAGGTCGCAGCGTCGAGGTCATCGGGAAACTGCCGGGAAACCTCGTGCATAGCGTCGCGATAGTCTTCTGCCGCCTTCTTGAGATCGGCCTTAGGGTCTGCCGGGAAACGCTTGGCCATAGCATTGATGTAGGCCTTCTCGCTGGCAGACGCGTTCGAAGAAAGATCCACAGCTTTTTGAATAGCTTCGTGCGCCTGTTTGAACCGGTCGTCACTGGCGGGATCGTTATAGTTTGGACCGACGGCTTCGGCGACGCCCCAATAGGCCATCGCTAATTTAGGATCGAGTTCCGCCGCATGCTGGAAGGAACGGGCTGCCTCGTCATGATTGAAGGCGTAGATAAGGCGCAATCCCTGATCGAAAAATAGCTGCGCCTGGGTAACGCTGGTGGTCACGGGGTGATGAAGATCACTCAGGCCGGACATCAACTTCACCGGCTTGGGTTGGCCTGGAGCAGCAGCATGATGCTGCGCAACAGCTGCGCCACACAAAATTATGGAGAGAAAAATCGGAAGTTGGAGCTTCATGGTTCCTCCTGAATTTAGGCCCGGAACTTTTGAATTGCTGTCTTGGGTAGGCCAGTAGCTTAGCCAAAGCCGGGCAAAGCTGCAATTGGCAATAAAGGCCGGCAGAGGATAGAACCAGCGCAGGATAGAATCCAAGATTCATGCACAAGGCGATGCTTCTCTATAACCCGCTGTCGGGACGGCCGGAGCGGCGGCGCTTGGTGAAAGTAAATCTCGCCGCCGCCATACTGCAACATGCGGGAGTAGAAGTAGAAGTGGTTCCAACTAAAGCGGCGGGAGCAGCGGCGCAGCAGGTTATCCAGGCAGCCCGCGCGGGCTTCGACACGGTGTTCGCTTGCGGAGGCGATGGCACTATCCACGATGTATTGCAAGGAATCGTCGGCACCGACCTAGCGCTTGGCATTATTCCAATGGGGACCGCGAACGCTCTGGCTCATGATTTGAACCTGCCGCTGTCGCCGGAGAAGGCCGCCGCGGCCGCGCTAACCGCGGAGCCCAAGCGAATCGCAGTGGGGCGGATTGAATATCAGGATTTCAACCACGTCCGCGCATCGCGTTATTTCACCGTGACTGTCGGGATCGGCGCGGACGCGCATTTGTTTTATGCGCTCAGCCCGGGGATGAAGACTCGACTCGGCGTTTCCGCTTATTACCTGAAAGCCTTTGGGCTTTGGCTGGCGCGAAGGATGGAAAAATTCGTTGTAGAGGTCCCGGGCGTACGTTCTGCTTCGGAAGTTACCCAAGTGCTGGCGGTGCGGATTACGAACTTTGGCGGAGTGCTTAAGAAACTTGCCCCGGGCGCGGCGCTAGATCGCGAGGACCTGAGGCTTGTTCTATTCCATACCGACAAGCGGTGGCACTATTTACGCTACATCGTTCGCGGATTGCTTGGTACGGAGTGGAATGGTCACGGCATCGAGTTGCTGAATGCTGAGACTGTAGTGTCGCGGCATATTGAAGGGGCTCCGCCCGCACGAATTTATGTGGAAGCGGATGGCGAATTGTTGGGAACTTTGCCGGTGGAGTTGTCGATTATTCCGGATGCGGTGAGCTTGCTGGTTCCTGCGGGAAAGGGTACTGGAGCAGGCTAGACGCAGCGGAGCGACGTCTCAGGTTTTCCGAAAAGGCTACGGATTTGGTAGTTTTACTCCCGAAGCAGTTGCGCCGGATCGGCGCGTCACCTGATCCGTCGGTATCTATGGCACGGCTGAAGCCGATGCCCTACCCAAGGCGAATCGCGAGGGTGAAAAGTGTTTGTCTCTGCCTTCTGAGACGTAGCAGAGCCACGTCTCTACTGGGGTTTATATCCTGCGCCGCGCAGTACTTTCCCGGGTAGAGCGCCTGTCATTTTTCCTTCATCGATCACCGGCACACCGTTTACCAGTACGTATTCCATTCCTTCGGAAAGCTGATTGGGCTTTTCGAAGTCGGCCTTATCTCGAATGCTGGCGGGATCGAATACGACTACGTCCGCCCACATTCCAGCTTTCAGCACGCCGCGGTCGGTCAAGCGCATGCGTTGCGCCGGCAACGACGAGAACTTGCGGATGGCATCTTCCAGCGTGAGCTTCTTCTCTTCGCGAACATATTTGCGAAGAATGCGCGGGAAGGTGCCGTAGGCGCGGGGATGGGGATGCTCCTGACCGAGAATCCCGTCGGGAGATGTGCCTCCCGAATCATTGTCGATTGAGACCCAGGGCTGTTGCAGGGCGAGAACGATGTCGGGTTCGGACATGCCGAAAACCGCCACGTAGGTAAGTCCGTCGTCCTCGATCAATAGATCCATGAGAGCGTCGATCGGATCTTTGTTCCACATCTTCGCAACCTCCGAGAGGCGCTTGCCTTGCAGAGGAAGCAGCTTCGGGTTATGCACGACGGAGACCAGAATGTCTTCGGGGCCGTTGATTTCCTGCCATTCGTTGTCCCACTCTTTGGACGGTGTCATCAAATCTTTGCGGATACGAGCCCGCATGGCAGGGTCTTTCAAGCGTTCCACCATCTTGGCGTCGCCTCCGTCGTGCGCCCATGCCGGAATGAAAGCGGAAAAGCTGTTGAACCATGCGGGATAGGCGTAGGTATCGGCAGAAATATCAGCTCCGGCGGCGCGCGCCGCGTTAATTTTGGCGACAACTTCCGACATGTGTCCCCAGTTATTCTTGCCGGCAACTTTCAGGTGCCAGATTTCGACGGGCACATGGCCTTCCTTGCCGATGCGTACGGCTTCGTCGATTGCCTCGAGAATCGCATCGCCCTCGTTGCGCATGTGCGTGGCATAGATTCCGCCGAAGCGGGCGGACTCGCCAGCTAGCGCGATCAGTTCGTCGGTCTTGGCGTAGGGAGCTGGGGCGTATTCGAGCGAGCTGGAGACACCAACCGCCCCGTCCTTCATTGCGTCACGGACTAACTCTTTCATCTGATCGAGTTGGGCGGGGGTGGGCTGCTTGTCGTCATCGCCCAGGACCATGCGGCGAACCTGGGTGGCGCCGACATAGCTGGCCAGATTGATCCCCATACCTTGTTTTTCCAGTCGAGCGAAGTATTGGGCGAAGGTTCGCCAATCGGCATCGATATGGTAGTGCTCGTAGGAGGGCTTGTCGAGCTTGATGATGGTGTCATTCAGAGGCGCCGCCGATCCGCCCTCGCCGGTTATTTCCGTAGTGATGCCTTGAAAGATTTTCGATGGAAGGCGAGGCTCAACCAGAATGGTTGTCTCCGATTGGCCTAGCATGTCGATGAATCCAGGCGCAACGACTTTGCCGGCAGCGTCGATGGTACGCGAGCGCGGCGCATCTTTGAGAATGCCGATGGCGGCGATCTTGCCGCCGCGAATACCGATGTCGCCCGAATACCACGGTGAACCGGTGCCATCGATGATGTGGCCGTTGGTGATGACGAGATCGAACTGTTGAGCGAAGCAGGCGGAAGTGAGCAGCAGGAGGATCGCGATAATTTGTTTCATGGGTTTTTGCAGGTGCCATTCTAACTTAGTTATTTTGAGAAGCGATTATGGCAGTCGTTGCGGGGAGTTTTCCTAAAGAATCCCTCGTGAAGACGTTTTAGAGCTTGAGGTGCATGAGGTCCTTCGTCACAAAAAACGCTCCTCAGGATGACATTCCGATGGGATCTCGCGCCGTGCCAGCAGCAGTCCCAGCAGACTCCAGGCGCCGAACGCCAGCCATTCATAGCCGTTGAAGTGGCCGGGCACGAATGGAACAACTTTCATTAGTGCCATCATAAGGCCTACTGTCGCACCAACTGCCGCCACAGTACGTTGCGGTCCCGTCGTTGAAATTCGATAGTAGGCGGCACAGGCGGCCATCCAACCCAGTGCAGACGCTACCGAACCGACCTCGGTTATGGGCACCAGAATCGCGTCGCCCAGAAACATGCATACCGCAGTTGCAATACCGACACAGGCAACGGCGACCGATGTAGTTTGATTTTGAGGATGAACCGTGCCCAGGCTTGGCGATATTAATCTGCGTCTGCCCATGGCAAACACCATACGGCTGGCCGCCAGTAGATTGCCGTTGAACACTTTGAATAACGACAGCATGGCGGCGGCGAGAATTACATTCACAATCCAACGAGAGCCCACGGCGTGCTCGAATGCGACCGCAGTCATGAAGCGTTCGCCGGTCAGTTGATGCCAGGGGGCGACATATCCCACAGCCGCGACGATGATCGTATAAAAAAGAATTCCGACAATAATCGCGGCGGCGATGGCTTTGAAGAATCCGCGGTTCTCAAATTCGGCGCTCGCTTCCTCGGCTGCTTTACCAACCGACTCAAAGCCGGTCATGAAATAAGGAACAACCTGGATTACCAGCAGGATGGAGATGAACTTACTGTGGGTAAAAAGCGGCGGCAAGTTTGCCGGTGACCCTTTGACGACCCCGCACGCGACGAAGACGGCAAACAGCGCCAGAGTGCCGAAGGCCGTAAAGTTCTGGAAGGTCGCGCTCAGGCGAACGCCGCGGTAGTTCAATATCGTGAGCAGGCCGGTTAGCGCGATGCCAATTACGACGCGAGGCAAGAACACTGGCTGGCCGGCCAGGCGGTAGAGTTCCAAGCTGTTCAGCGAGGGGAAAGTGTAAGCGGCAATCTTGCCGACAGCGACCGCTTCCCACGGACATACGATGAAGTAAGCCAGCAACATCATCCAGCCCGTTGCACAACTGATTGATTGCGGAAAAACTTTTGCGGTGTAGGCAATTTCGCCAGCGGCGTCAGGCATGCGGCTGACCAGCTGGCCGTAGACATATCCGATCGGCAACAGCAGCGCTCCGCCAATAGCGAAACCGAGAATCGCACCCAGGACGCCGCCCCGCAGCAGCCAGTCGTCCATCACCACCAGCCAGCCCACGCCGACCATGGTTCCCCACCCCAGGGCGAAATAATCAACGACCCGTAGCTTGCGCGCGAGGGTGGACACGGAGCGAGGGTGAATTATAGAGCACTGGTTCCGGAGGGCTGTCTGGAAGATCTTCTTGTCACGACTGAGTTGCGCCCAGCAAGCTTGGACCCCATCCTCGGGCGTCTTCGCATTGGAAAGCTGTTAGCCGGTATGCTATCTACTCTAACGACTGCTCAGTGAGCGAGGCCTTCATGCCGCGATACGAATATCGTCCTTTGAAACCGACGCCGCCCGCGGAAAAATCTTTCCTGGAGTGGATCGACTATCTCGACCACGAATTCAGCAACCGTGATGCCGGGCATCGTAGCGATGTAGTCCGCGACGCACTCCACGAGCTCTATTTGGGACGCGCCTACGTCAGTCCCATGCCTGACGCCCCCCTCGCGGAACAGTCTCTGGTTTATTCGTTCGATCCGCGAAACATCACGCTTGAGCCCGAGTATTACGGCGACGTCGACGCCGCTAAATATGCCGAACGCAAGCCGCTCATCTGGTTCTGGATGATGTATGACCGGTCACCGGTCGGATTGAACCACTGGCTGGGTTTCCGCATGCGCGCCATGCTTGCCAGGCACGTGTTCAAGCATTTCGGCAAGAACACCAAGATTTTTCACGGTGTGGAAATTTCATTCGGCTACAACCTGACGGTTGAGGACAATTGCACCATCCACAAATACGTGCTGCTCGATGATCGCGGGGAAATCATTGTGCATGAAGGCAGCTCTATCTCCGACTATGCAAATGTTTACTCGCACGCCCACGACTTGAACGACGGCATGATCATCACCAACGTGAAGACCGAAATTGGACCGAAGGCGCGTGTCACCTATCACGCGACGGTCTTGAGTGGAGTAACAATAGGGCAGCAGGCGATTGTGGGGTCGATGGGGGTGGCGTCAAAAGATGTTGAGCCATATCACGTGGTAGGAGGGATTCCGGCGAAGACGATTAAGGTGAAAGGCGATGCACCAAGCGCCGGCCGGTAGGCCGCGCCGAACCGTGTGCTGGCTTTGAATCTCCTTGCGGATCGCCCGGTTCGGCCTTCCTCACATGTTAGTATCGAAGCCAATCCCGCATGACCCTGCAACACGTAGACATTGTGTTTCAGCTGATTGTTTTCCTGTTCGCAATCAGCTTCCACGAATCGGCGCACGCCTGGATGGCGAACCGTCGCGGCGACCCCACGGCGCGAATGCTTGGCCGCATTACGCTTAATCCACTCAAGCACATTGATCCGTTTGGGACAGTCATTCTGCCCTTGATTGCCATGATTACCCATCTTCCCGTGCTGGGCTGGGCTAAGCCGACGCCGGTAGACACCCGCAACTTTCGCAAGCCGGTGCTGGACGACATTCTTACTTCGGTGGTCGGGCCCATAAGCAATTTTCTGGTGGCTAGTGGCGCCACCGTGGCGCTTATCGCGATCGCGGTGACTTCGCCAATTGGCGGCGCGATCGTGCATAGTTTGCCGGCGGTTTATCCCAATCACCTCGATGACCTGGGCTCGCAAACCAGTTCGTTTCTTCTGCCATTGAGTCTGCTGGCATTTGATTTGATGATCATCAATATTGTGCTCGGGGTCTTTAATCTGATCCCGGTGCCGCCACTGGATGGAAGCCATGTGCTGCGCCACTTTCTACCTGAAGCAGCGCGCAAGACCTACGATTCAATGGGATGGATCGGATTGATGGCCTTAGTCTTTCTGGGTGGAAATCTTATTGGGAAGTTGATTTACCCAGTGATTAACGTTTTTATTGGTCTGGTGATGAAATTCTAATGGCCGCCCGTCCCAATCACCGTAAACGCGTGCTCAGTGGCATGCGATCCACCGGCAAACTTCATCTGGGAAATTTTGTCGGTGCGCTCGACAACTGGGTTCGCATGCAGGATCAGTACGAGTGCTTCTTCTTCGTCGCCGACTGGCACGCGCTAACCACCGATTACGCCGACACATCGCGCATCAAGGAAAATTCGGTTGAAGTTCTGATGGATTGGCTTGCCGCGGGGCTCGATCCCGACCGGTGCACGATGTTTATCCAGTCGCACGTGCCGCAACATGCGGAGTTGCACCTGTTATTTTCGATGATCACGCCTCTCGGCTGGCTGGAGCGTGTCCCCACTTATAAAGAGCAGCGCGAAAATATTGCAGAGAAAGATTTAGGCACCTACGGTTTTCTGGGGTATCCCTTGCTGCAGTCTGCCGATATTTTGATTTACAAGGGAGATTACGTTCCGGTCGGCGAAGATCAGGTTCCTCACGTCGAGTTGACGCGTGAGGTGGCACGCCGCTTTAACATGTTCTACAACCGCAAGGGTTTGCCAGTATTCCCCGAGCCACAACCTTTGCTTACGCCTGCGGCCAAGCTACCCGGCACCGATGGCCGCAAGATGTCGAAGTCTTATGGGAACACGATTCTGCTGACCGATCCCGAGCCAGTGGTACGTCAGAAGCTCAAGACCATGGTGACCGACCCGGCGCGAATTCGCCGAACCGATCCCGGGAATCCCGATGTCTGCCCGGTGGGCGATCTGCACAAGATTTTCAGCGACAGCGCAACCCTGGCCAGGGTGAATGAAGGTTGCCGTACCGCCGGCATCGGCTGCATCGAGTGCAAGAGCTGGGCGGCCGACTCCCTGGTAAGCATCCTCAACCCCATGCAGGAGCGGCGCAAGAAATATGAGGAGAATCCTCGGCTAGCCTGGGATATTCTGGAAGCAGGCTCGGCCAAGGCGCGCAAGGTTGCCAATGGCACCATGGAAGAGGCGCGGGCCGCGATGGGCATGTCGCTCGCGTTTGATCCGCGAGATTAGAGACGTAGCTCCGCTACGTCTACAGAAATATCATGAAGATGGCGGAAGAACTAAAAATCGCAGAAACTCCACAGTCCGGACCGCAACTCGTCCCGCCGCTGGAGCAAAAAAAGAAGGAAGCCAGCGACTATCCCTTTGCCGTGACGGTTGCGGACGTCTACGAGGGGCCGCTCGATCTGCTGCTGGATCTGATTCGTAAACAGGATATCGACATCTACGACATTCCCATCGCCACCATCACGGCGCAGTATCTGGCGTATGTCGAGCGCCTCCGAGAGCTGGACGTCAACATTGCCGCCGATTTCATTTACATGGCGGCGGTGCTCATCCACATTAAATCCAAGCTGCTGCTGCCGCGCGATCCTGATGCGGCGCCCGGTGAGCAGGACGACCCCCGGGCCGAACTCGTCAATCGGCTGATCGAACACGAGAAATTCAAGTCTGCCGCGCAGATGCTGTTACAGAAGCAACAGATTGAAGATGCGGTGTGGTCGAACCCGGCCCTGAAAGAGTTTGTCGACGCTGAGGGTACGGAGCCGGAAATTGCTGCCGACGTGATTGACCTGGTAAAGACCTTCCAGCAAATCATGGAGCGAGCCCGCTCACAGCCCATGATCCAGGTGGACGAAGAAACCGTCACGGTTGGCCAGATGATCGATTATCTGCGCCGCCGCTTGTCTCTCGAAGATCGCCCGGTGCGGCTAAAGCAACTGCTTCGCAATGTGAGTTCGCGTCAAACCCTGGTCTGTATGTTTTTAGCTCTATTGGAACTGGTGAGACTGCAGGCCATCCAACTGCGGCAGGAGAAGATGTTTGGCGAAATCCTGCTGCGAAAACACGTCGGCTTCGAAGCCATCATGTCGGAGCAGGCGCAAGTACGGGACGATTGGAGATAGCTGGAAGTCAGGGATATGAGCCTTAAAGCCAAGATCGAAGCGATTATCTACGCGGCGGAAAATCCGGTGACCCTCGACCAGATCACCCAGCTGGTAAAAGACTCCGTAAACGTCGAAGAACCTGCGGAAGTACGTTCGCAGGTGCGCGCCACGCTTGAGGAAATAGTCGCTGACTACGGCGCGGACGGTCACGGCATCGAGGTTCGCCAGGTTGCCGGCGGTTATCGCATGTCGACCAAGCCCGAGCATCACGATGTGGCCCGAGCGTTCGCTAAGAGTCTGAAGCCACCAATTCGTCTTTCGCTACCAGCTTTGGAGACGCTTGCAGTCATCGCTTACAAGCAGCCGGTGACTGTCCCCGAGATCAGTGAAATTCGCGGGGTTGATTCCGGCGGAGTCATTGCTACCTTGCTGGATCGGAAACTGATTACTACCGCCGGACGCAAGGCCGTTATTGGCCGGCCTATTCTCTACAAAACCACTAAAGAATTCCTCATGCGCTTTGGGTTGAAAGACGTGAATGAGCTGCCGAGCATGGAAGAATTCGAAAAGCTGGTGGCAGAATCCTTCCAAAGCGATCTGCTGCCCGTAGCGGAAGAGCAGGTCGGCGAGCCCACTTCCTCTCCCGAAAATCAGTCTGAGGAAGTTTCAGAGCCGCAAGAAAAAGTGGAAACGGCAGCTGGGGGTTCGACAGAGTAGTCTTAGCTATGCCCTCAGAGCGTCTGCAAAAAATCATCTCCGCTGCTGGCATTGCCTCACGCCGCAAATCTGAACAGCTTATTACTGGCGGACTGGTTTCGGTCAACGGCCAGGTTGTGACCGAGCTAGGCAGCAAGGCCAATCTTGAAGTTGACCACATTCGCGTCAACGGCAAGCTGCTCAAGGGCGCGGAACGGCATGTATATATCCTGATGAACAAGCCCAAGGGATACGTCACCACCCTCAACGATCCGGAGCGCCGTCCGACCGTAATGGATCTGCTGCATGGCGTCGGTGCGCGGGTTTATCCCGTGGGCCGTCTTGACTACGCCAGCGAAGGGCTACTCCTGCTCACCAATGACGGGGACTTCGCCAATTTCCTGATGAAAGCCGCGTCCCACGTACCCAAGACTTATATGGTGAAGGTGGCGGGGACGCCGAGTCCGGATGGCTTGGCGAAATTGCGTGCCGGCCTCTTCATTCCTTCCGATCGCGGCAGGCGCGTGAAGACGGCTCCCGCAAAAATTCACACCATTCGCGAGTCCGACAACCCGTGGTATGAAGTCACACTGATTGAAGGTAAAAATCGCCAAATTCGGCGAATGTTTGAGGCGATCGGGCACCACGTCGAGAAGATTAAGCGAGTCCGCTATGGCCCGCTGGAACTCGATGTAAAACCAGGAAAGTTTCGGCGGCTGTCGCCGCAAGAAGTGACCAAGCTAAAATCGGCTGCGAAGTAGGAGCCAAGAAAAAAGCTAAGGTTGCGGTCAGACGGTTCTTGTGGAAGGGCACGGGTTTCCAGCCGTGCCGTAATAAGTAGATACGCGAAAAGGCGCCAATCTGGCGCAGCTGTCACAACATTATTCCCATGATTAAGGAAGCGTTCCAGTCGCTCACCTAATTTTCCGGCCCGCGGCGGGTGGGGATTCAGTTGTCAGTTACCGGTTCTTAGTTCTCAGTTACTTGGGTCTTTGAGGATACGAATGAATCTTGAACTTGCTGGCATTCAGATCACGCCAGCCATTGTCGCGCCGCTCGACCCGGACTTCCTGCCAGCGGCGCTGTTCAATAAGAAATATCGCGAACTGGCCGCCCGGCAGGGGAAGACACCGCTGCACTTGGCTCTGGAACGCGCCGACGGTTCGGTTTCTCGCTTCGACACCTTTGTGATCAATGCTACTGGCAGCCACGCCGACGCAACTCTCCTGTACATCGAACGAATTGTGAAGTTTCTGCTGTGGCAGCGCGGAGGATGGAAACTTTACGTCGGTGGACCGCAAGACATCGGAGAGTACATTAATTCGGTCTACTCGGTGTCGGGGGCCCGCAAGTTTGATGTCGACTTCATGGCCACGGTGTACGAACGCCCGTTCGAGGTTGTAATCACAACCGCTGATGGGGTCCCTGCTGCTGCCGAATCCAGCAGTCCTTTGGGGCGGCATTTAGAAGGATGCCGCGTTGGCTTCGATTTGGGCGCCAGCGATCGCAAGGCCAGCGCGGTAATCGATGGCGAAGCGGTATTCAGTGAAGAAGTGGTATGGGATCCCAAGACCGCTACTGACCCGGAGTATCACTATCAAGGCGTGATGGACTCCATACGCCGTGCTGCTGCCCACCTGCCACGGCTGGATGCGGTAGGAGGAAGCGCTGCCGGGGTTTACATCAACAATCGGGTGCGCATTGGATCCCTTTACCGCGGTGTGCCGGAGAAAGATTTCGCCAGCAGGATTGCTCCACTTTTTCTGCGGATTCGCGATGAGCTCGGCGTGTCCATGGAAGTGGTCAACGACGGCGAGGTTACGGCGCTTGCGGGTTCAATGTCGCTCGGAGAAAATCCCGTGCTGGGTATTGCTTTGGGCTCCAGCCAGGCGGCAGGTTATGTAAATGGCGACGGCAATATCACCGGCTGGATTAACGAACTGGCATTCGCGCCTGTCGATTATCGACCGGATGGCCCAGCCGATGAATGGTCGCGCGACTGTTGCGGGGCTCAATATTTTTCCCAGCAGGCTACCAATCGCGTCGCAACCAGCGCTGGAATGAAATTTCCTGACGAGATGGGCCTCCCCGAGCGTCTTGTTAACCTGCAAAAGAAGATGGACGCTGGGGACCCCCTGGCGGCGCAGGTCTATGAAACCATCGGTACCTATGTAGGTTATGGGGTGGCACATTACGCCGACTTTTACGAGCTCAAACACGTTTTGATTCTGGGCCGTGTCACCACTGGGCGAGGAGGCGAAATTATTCTGAGCAGAAGTTTGGAAGTGCTGCGCAAGGATTTTCCTGAACTAGCCGGCAAGATTTCGATAGCGCTGCCTGACGAGAAGAACCGCCGCGTCGGCCAGTCAATTGCCGCAGCCAGTCTGCCCGCTATTCCAGTTCGGCCAAACTAAGGAGAGATCAATGAAGCTGAGTGAATCGACCGCGGAAATATGGGTGCCGGACGGAACCAGCGAAGAAGTTGCTCTGCAGCGCGTTACTCACCTCAGCATCGCGGCGCACCAGGATGACGTCGAGATTATGGCTCTGGAAGGAATCCTGGCAGGCTTTGGCAGCCGCGACAAATGGTTTATGGCCGTGATCGTCACCAACGGTGCCGGCAGCCCCCGGGACGGTCTCTATGCCAACTATAGCGACCAGCAGATGCAGGACGTTCGCCGTCTCGAGCAGAAGAAGGCAGCCTTTGTTGGAGAGTATTCCGCAGTAGCCTTTCTGAATCATCCCAGCTCTGCGGTAAAAAGCCCCGGCGCGGCTGGACCAAAGAGTGATCTCAAGGCGTTGATATCCTCCACCCGCCCCGAAGTCATTTATACCCATAACCTTGCGGATAAACATGACACTCATATCGGCGTCACTTTACGCACTATTGCGGCGATTCGCGAGTTGCCAACTGAGCAGCGGCCAAAAAAGCTTTACGGATGCGAAGTGTGGCGGGATCTCGATTGGATGGTCGACAGCGATAAGGTGATTTTCGACCTGACCGAGCATGAAAATATTGCTGCATCGCTGGTCGGGGTTTTTGACTCACAAATTGCCGGCGGAAAGCGCTACGACCTTGCCACGGCCGGACGCCGGCGCGCGCACGCCACGTATTTCCAGAGCCATTCCGTGGATGCCGCCCAGTTGATCAACTTTGGAATCGACCTGACGCCACTGATCCAGAACGATCAGCTCAATCCCGCTGAATATGTGGCAGGATTCACCCGCCGCTTCGCCGACGAAGTAACTAGCCGCATCACCAAGTTTTCGTAGTCGATTCAAGTGCGCGGCAGACGAAGTTTCAGCAAGGCCGCGGGGTCGAGATATTCGCCACGCCAACGCACCGCCAAGTGCAAGTGAGGACCAGTGGCGCGCCCCGTGCCACCTACTAGCCCAAGATTTTGTCCGCGTCCTACTCGGTCGCCCGGCTTCACCGCAAACTGAGACAAGTGCATATAGATGGTCTGCAGGCCCTGCCCATGGTCAATTACCACACAGTTGCCTTCGAAGAATAATGGTCCGGCAAGCAAGACTGTGCCCGCGTTCACAGCATCCACGGGCGTGCCCGTTCCTGCCGCATAGTCGAGCCCCTGATGCGTACTCTGCACTCGTCCATTGATCACCCTTTGCGTGCCGAAGGTATCGGAGATGGGAGCTTCAACTGGCGCCGCGAAATTGCCGGACCATTCGCGGTCGGGATCGGTCTTGGCGAATGCCTCTTGCTTCTTTGCTTTGTCCTCGCCAATCTTCCGCACCTGCTCGGTGCTTGGTTCGGTAAACTGCTTTGCCACTTTGATCGCAATTTTTCGATATTTCCCCGCTCTCACTGCGATTCGCTTCTCCAAGGCGGTTTCGGCGCCTTGCTTGGAAGTCGCCGACAGCTTCAGCGTATAGGTCCCTGGTTTTGTCTTGAGGGCAACGCCTCCCAGGCTGTACCAGGTCTTGTCTTTCAAGTTCAGTTCGAAGACTAATTGATTCCCTAACCACAGGCCGGTGAGCGACGCGGGCGAATGACTGAACTTCACGCTGAAGAGGACCGGACTTCCATTCACCAGTTGGACTGGCTGCGACCGAACCACCAAGCCGGCGGCTGATCCGACCGCTTGCGCATGGGCGGAGAAAGCCGCTCCCAATATCGTGAGGATTAAGACTCGTAACCACATGAGACCAGCCTAGCACTGCAACGGCTATCTGCCATCGTAATCAGTTGGTTTCAACACGAACGTCGGTTCACTATTGAAAAACCCATCCTCGGTGCCCCTCAGTGTCGTGGAGGGCAAGTATCCAATGCTAAAATTTAAGTTCTACAGTATTTCGAGGTGATCGCAATGACAGTCCTGGAAGCTCCGGTACGTCCTCTGAGTGGTGTTCACGAAGGCCCTTTTGTCAATGAGCCGTTGACTGACTTTGGCCATTACGATAATGCCCGAAGAATGCGCGCCGCCATTGCAAAAGTACGAAGCCAGTTGGGGCGCGAATATGACCTCATCATTGGCGGACAGCGAATCAGGACGCAGGAGAAGATCCAGTCGCTGAATCCAGCAAAGCCCTCGCAAATCGTTGGCCTTCACCAGAAAGCCGGCCGGGAACATGTCGAGCCGGCCATGCGGGCCGCCCTGAAGGCGTTCGATAGTTGGAGCCATACTTCAGTGCAGGACCGCGCCGCTCTTCTGTTTCGCGTGGGAGATATGCTGCGCGAACGTAAGTTCGAATATTGCGCTTGGCTGGTGTTTGAGGTTAGCAAGAACTGGGCGGAAGCCGACGCAGATATTGCCGAGACCATAGATTTCTGCGAGTACTACGGTCGCGAAGCGCTGCGCCTCGCAAAAGCGGAAGTTCCAGTGCAAATGCCCGGGGAACGCGACACCCTTTTCTACGTTCCTCTGGGAGTCGGCGCGGTGATTCCGCCGTGGAATTTCCCCTGCGCGATTATGGCGGGGATGACCCTGGCTTCGGTCGTTTCCGGTAATACGGTGGTGTTGAAGCCCTCCAGCGACTCGCCAACTATTGCGGCAAAATTCTTCGAGCTGCTCGAGGAAGCCGGCATGCCGGAAGGTGTGGTGAATTTTTGCCCTGGTTCGGGCGCCAGCTTTGGCAACGCGGTAGTAGCTCATCCCAAGACCCGATTCATAGCATTTACCGGATCACGGGAAGTCGGCCTCGGCATCAACAAGCAAGCGGCTGAGCAGGGTCCAGGCCAAATCTGGATCAAGCGCACCATCCTCGAAATGGGCGGCAAAGACGCTATTATCGTCGACGCTGACGCCGATATTGACGCCGCGGTCGAGGGCGTTGCCGCAGCGGCGTTTGGCTTTCAGGGTCAGAAGTGTTCCGCGTGCTCTCGCGCCATCATCGACGAACGGATTTACGACACGTTCCTGGAAAAGCTCAAATTGCGGGTGGAGAAAATCCAGGTGGGGGATCCGGCGGAAAACGCCAACATGGGTGCAGTAATTAACGAGGGATCGATGAAGACGATCCTCAGCTACATAGAACACGGCAAAAAAGAGGGACGTCTTGTCACCGGCGGCAACCGGGCCGCTGAAGCCGGCGAGGGATATTTCATCCAACCCACCGTCATTGCCGACCTGCAACCCAAGTCAAAGCTGGAGCAGGAAGAAATCTTTGGACCGGTGTTGGCGGTCATTAAATCGCGCAACTTCGAGCATGCGCTGGAGATTGCCAACGATACAGAATTCGGTCTGACCGGCGCAGTCTATACGGGCACCCAGGATAAAATCGACCGCGCGATCCGCGACTTCCACGTGGGCAACCTGTACATAAACCGCAAGTGTACGGGGGCAACCGTGGGAGCACATCCCTTCGGCGGGTTCAACATGTCAGGAACCGACTCGAAGTCAGGCGGTCCGGATTACCTGTATCTGTTTACTCAGGCAAAGTCGGTGGGCGAAAAGATCCGGTAAGCCCAGCTTTGCGCTCGATGGCCTCCTCTGTTGGGCTTTCCTTTTAGTCGGTGGCCCGTCAATACAATGAACAAACACGTTCGGGCCTCCGTATCAGCCTGTGCGAGGTTGCCATGAAAGTGCTCATTTCGTTGTGCATCACTCTGGCGGCATGTTTCATTGTGCTGCAGGCCGCGACCAACGACGTTTCGCATCCGGTGCCGCAATACGATAAAAGGGGGAGTCTGCTACGGCCCGAGGGTTATCGGGATTGGGTTTTCCTTTCCTCAGGTTTGGGCATGAATTACAGCGCTCAGATGGGCGACCACCAAATGTTCACGAATGTCTTCGTGCCGCAGTGGGCTTACAAGACATTTGTTGATACCGGCAAGTGGCCCGATAAGACCACCTTCGTCGTCGAAGAACGAGGTTCGCAGACTAAGGGGTCGATCAACAAAGTCGGCAATTTTCAGACTGATCTAATGGGCATGGGAGTAGAAGTTAAAGACAGCAGCCTACCCGACAAATGGGCCTACTTCAATTTCGATGAGAGCAGCAAGTCAGCCCAGGCCAATCCGCGCCAGGCGTGCTTTCAATGTCACGACGACCATGCCGCAGTCGAGCATTCCTTTGTTCAGTTCTATCCCACGCTGAAGCCAGTCGCCAAACAGTTTGGAGTCTACAATCAGAGCCGCGAAACCGTGACACCCTGAATAAGGCGGGGTCACAAAAATTACGGCACAAAAATAAATCCATGTAGAGACGTAGCTCCGCTACGTCTAGGCGAATGGATCGACTGAAAACGGCGGCTCGGCGCCACAAGCAGAAACGTTGCCAGAGCAACGTCTCTACCCTAGACTTGGCGACAGTCCTCACCCCTGCCCGCGCTCCAGCCTGCCGGCGCGCGCGTCCATCCAGCCTTGCAGGATCAATACGGCCGCCAATCGATCCACGACTTCGCCACGACGCTTGATTGACATCTCGGAGTCGCGGAGGACGCGATTAGCTTCCGCCGAGGTGAGGCGTTCATCCCACAAGTGAACCGGAAGCCCAAATTTCTTGCGCAGTTCGTCTGCGAAAAGCTCCATTTTTTCTGACTGCGTCCCGCCCATCCCGCTCATGCGCAAGGGATATCCCACGACAATTTCACTGATTTCATAGTCACGAATTAACTGGCCAAGCTGGCCATAATCCATGCGCTTGTTCTGGCGGCGCAGCGTCTGCAGCCCCTGAGCCGTAATCCCCAGAGGGTCAGAGACGGCTACCCCTATGGTCTTTGATCCGACGTCGAGGCCCATGACTCTGGGACTACGCTGCAGGGGAGTTGACTGATCTTGAACCAAAGTCACTCCGCGATTATATGGCTCTCACGAAATCAGCGAAATTGAACTACCATACCGGAATGGCATCTGAAGACATGCCGACGCTGCTGTTGCCGCACTCTCCGATTCCACCTCGGCCGGAACCACGACCCCGCTTCTGGGCTTTGAACATAATCGGTATCGGCGTGGTACTGGGTCTCTGCTATTACGGAGAACTGGTGCTGGTAGTCATGCTGGTTTCGGTGTTATTGGCTTTTATTCTGGCCCCCATCGTCGACTTCATGATGCGACTGCACCTGCCTCGCGGCCTGGCCGCCGCAATTGCGGTTCTGCTGCTGCTTGGGGCCTTGGTGGGAATTGTCTACTTTTCCTATAACCAGGCCTCCACGCTGATGCAGGACGTACCCAAGTACGCTACTCGAATTCGCGAAGAGATGATGCGCTTTCGCAAGCAGGCAGAGAGTTTCGAAGTGTTGAACCCGCAGCATGAAAAAGGCGTCATCAACGTACGCACCGCCACCGATTGGACCGACATGCTTACTCACGGCTTTGGGTCGGTCAGCCAAGCCGTTCTGGCCGCGTCTTTTGTGCCAATTCTGGTGTATTTCATGTTGAGCTGGCAGCATCACGTCCGTTCGGCCACGGTCATGCTGTTCCCCATGGGAAGCCGGCACACCGCCTACATAACTCTGGGGCTTATCTCGTCCATGATTCGAAGTTTTATGGTGGGCAATCTGCTGATTGGCCTGCTGATTGGAGCAATCAGTACGGGAGCGTTCTGGATGCTGCACGTTCCCTTCTTCTATTTCGTCGGGTTCGCCAGCGGCTTTCTGAGCCTGGTCCCCTACCTCGGCTTACTGTTGGCAATGGCGCCGCCCATCTTTGTTGGCTTGGGACGGTTGGGGTCAGGCGACATTCTGACGGTCATCGGCGTGGTGGTTGGACTTCACCTTCTCGCCCTCAACGTTCTTTACCCGAAGTATCTGGGAAATCGGCTGCAATTGAACCCTCTGGCGCTGACGATGGCATTGCTGGTCTGGGGATGGCTATGGGGAGGCGTCGGCCTGGTGCTGGCGGTGCCAATCACGGCCGCCATGAAGATCATCTTCGACCACGTGGAATCACTTAAGCCCTACGGAGCCTGGCTTGGAGAGTAGACCTGTGCCCCGGATTTCGCCGGTCTGGTCTTGTTGTATCCATTTGGGTTAATCCGCGTGAATCGGTGAAATGCGTGGCGTTCTTAAGCTTCGAACTCGCTGGCTTCTGGGAAGCGCAGTTTACATTTTGCCAGGGCTTTTGAGAGCAGATCTTCGACCTGGTTATCTTCGCAGTTCTTAGCCATTGCCAGCTCGCTTACCAATAGGTAACGGGCCCGCTCCAGCATCTTCTTCTCGCGGAACGATAGTGGCTTGGCTCGGGTCAGCAGCAGCAATCCCTTGAGTACCGCAGCCACTTCCAGCAAAGATCCGGTGCGCATTCTGTCGGAATTCTCTTTAAAGCGGTCTTTCCAATCGGCGTTGTTATCGCACTCGCCATCGGAGAGAAAATCGACCACTTTCTGGATTTCCCCGTTCCTGACCACGCGCCGCATGCCAACTGTCCCGACACTATGGAACGGAACCATAACTTTCAGGCTGCTGGCCTTAATCTTCAGCAGGTAGAAGTTCTCGACGGTTGCGCCCATGGTTCGGCTGCTGATTTGTTCGATGACGCCAACACCGTGATTGGGATAGACGACTTTATCGCCTACGTGGAAGGTACCGTTACTACTAATCATGCGGAAACACCGGGTCGCACGGGAGAACGGAGGAACTGCACCATTTCTAGTGTATCCCAAAATTGAACTCGAGTCCAGTTTGGCTTGGCTAAACAGTGCTATTTAGCACATCTTGCGGTGCCTCATTCTGTGCTTCCAAGTGTCTGAAAATAAATAAGATCATGGCAACAATGGGACGCCGCCTGAACCGAGAGCAACATCGCCGCTTACTTCCCGCTGCAGGGGTTATAATTCCACAAAGCATGACTGAGTTAATCAAAAAGAAGCTACAGGAAGAGATCAACGTTCTGGAGCACGAGCTTGCCTACGACCTTCCGCGGGAGCTCAAAAAAGCCGTCGCCTTGGGCGATCTCAGCGAAAATGCCGAATACCACATGGCCAAGCAGCGGCAGGAGTTTGTTAAAGCCCGCTTGCGCCAGCTAGGCAAGCGAATGGCCGACTTGGCCCTTATCAACATGGATAACATTCCTCGCGATAGGGTCGGCCTGGGCTCGACGGTAAAAATTTACGATAATTCTAAGAATGCCGAGGTCGAGTACAAGCTGGTTACTAGTGAAGAGTCGGACGTCGCATCCGGCAAGATTTCGACCAGTTCTCCCATTGGACGCGCCCTGCTGAACAAGAAGGTCGGCGACTCGGCCATGGTTGTCACTCCCAATGGCAACCGCGAGATGGAAGTGCTGAGCCTCAAGACCATCCACGACGAGGCGCAGCCCTGATGGCGACAACCTGGACTAGTGCTTTTGGCCGAGCCTGCGGAGTTCTGCTCGATACCATCGTTCGCTGGCTGGCCCTGGCGCGCATTAATCCCAACTTCCTGACCTTTCTGGGACTTCTGGTCAACATTGTCGCCGCGTTTCTGTTTGGGTACGCCAACGTCGATTCGCAGGCCCGAATGTTTCGTTATGCCGGGCTGGTCATTATCGGTTCGGGATTCTTTGACCTGGTAGACGGCCGAGTCGCCCGTGCCTCTAACCGGGTTAGCAAGTTCGGCGCCTTCTTTGATTCCGTGGTGGACCGTTACAGCGACACCTCCCAATTGCTGGGGCTGTTGGTGTTCTACGCTCGCGGCGACCGATTTTTTTACGTAATTTTGGTTGCGGTGACCATGATCAGCACCATTATGGTGAGCTATACGCGGGCCCGCGCCGAGTCTCTGATCGGCTCTTGCAAAGTTGGATTTATGGAACGCCCGGAGCGTTTAGTCCTGGTAATTATTGGCGCACTCTTCAACCGCATGGCGCCGGTATTGTGGGTGATTGCGACACTTTCGACGATCACAGTAATTCACCGCATTCAGTACACTTGGTATCGCACCCGCCTGATGGAAGCGAACCCCACTCAAAGTGGCCAGGCGGCCTAGCAGGCTGCAGGCACCTTGCTCCGCAACGTCTGCTTTCCTCAGCCTCTTTTCCGAGAATAGCTTTCTAAATACGCCGGCAGAGGAATACCCGGGTCGAGCCGCGCATCCGGAATCGGCAAGTCGGCAACAGTTTTGAGCGGCAACACACCCGCCCAAACTGGAAATGTGTAATCAGGCTCATCGTCAACCGCTGGTCCTTGCCGGACCTTGGCGGAGAACTCCTCGATAGGCACCCGCATCACCAGCGTCGCCTTCATTTCTTTGTCATTCGGCTGCCGGCCTTCGTCCCAGCGGCCAGGCAGAATGTGCTCTGAAAGCACTTGCAAAGCCGCCAGTTTTTCTGCCGGATCCTTGACCGCCACAGCTGTGCCCAACACAACTACCGACCGGTAATTCATCGAGTGATTAAACAGAGAGCGGGCCAGCACCAATCCATCCAGAAGTGTGGCGGTAACGCAGACCGCAATTCCCTCATCCAGGCGGCGCAGCATTCGACTGGCGGCTGAACCGTGAATGAATAGCTCATCACCCTTCCGGCCATACGAGGTGGGGATCACGTAGGTCTGTCCTTCGACCGCAAATCCAACGTGACATAGAAAACCCTCGTCAAGAATCTGGTAAGCCGCTTGGCGGTCATAAACTCCACGCTCTGGTTCCCGGATGACCTGCGTGCGCGGTGTGGGCATAGACAATGGATTCGCTCCTGCTGGGATGACCAAGAGTTTAACAGGCAGGCAATCACTCTTCGCTACAGCGAGGTTTTCTTGCGATGAGCTTTGTGGATGGTCTTCAATCTTTGCTTTTCTTGTTTGGCTAGCAAAGGCTCCATTTTTTGTTGTTGAAGGTGCAGTTCCGATTGCAGCTTCCGATAGCTTTCCAGCCGCTCGCGATTCAGGCTTCCGTTATGGATGGCGGCTTCGACAGCGCAGCCCGGTTCTCCCTGGTGACCGCAATTACGAAATTTGCACTGCAAGGCCAGAGCAGCAAGGTCTTCGAAAGTTCGCTCTACGCCTGCTTCGTTGTCCCAGAGTTGCAGTTCCCTCATGCCCGGAGTGTCGACCACCATGCCGCCATTGGGGACAAAGATCATCTGGCGGGAAGTGGTGGTGTGCTGGCCACGATCATCACTCTCTCGCACTTCTTTGGTGGGAAGAGATTCTCCCGCGAGCCCGTTGATGATGGTTGATTTCCCGACGCCCGACGAACCCACGAAGGCGGCGGTCCGTCCGCGCGTAACGTAGCTCCGCACGACATCTAAGTTCGCCAGATCAAGCGCCGTCATGACGTGCACTGGAACCTGATTCGCGATGACGTGCAGTTGTTGCCGGTAACCGCTGGCGTCGGCACACAGATCAGCTTTATTGAGCAGTATCACCGGCTGCGCTTCGCTCTTCCACACCAGCGCGAGATAGCGCTCGATTCGCTTCACGTTAAAGTCAGAGTTCAGCGATGTGACCACGAAGACGGTGTCAAGATTGGTCGCGATAATCTGCTCGCCAAATTCACGGCCGGCAACTTTGCGAGCCAGTTTGGTTTTACGAGGAAGAACGCTGCTGATCCGGGCGCGAGCTTCACCTAGTCGCGGTTCAGCGGCCACCCAATCACCGACTGCAGGGAACGATTCGCGACTGGTGGCTTCGTGGTGAACCTTACCTGTTACCTCGGCTAGTAACTCCCCTTGCTGGCTACGCAAACGGTAGAAGCCACGATATTCCTCGACGACACGAGCCGGAATCAACCCGGGCTGCGCCAACTGCTGCCAGTGTGTTGCAAAAAATGGGCTCCATCCCAGATCTTCCAATTCAACGAGAGCGGGCACTGATGGACTCAAGTTAGGGTTTGGCCTTTACCCATGCATTAGCAGCATCTACCCGCCGCGAAATTGCTGGGTGGGAATGGAAAAACCACTCTACGAATTTCGAGGGCTGGCGCTCTGCCAGATTTTGGTCGGCCAGCTTATTCATGGAAGAGATAAATGGCGCAACGTTTGAAATTGACCGAAAGGCATATTCATCCGCCTGCCGCTCGTTATAGCGGGAATAAGCATTCATTGCCGGCATCAGCAAGAATGAAAGCAGCGTCGCCCCCAGCACCAGCAGAGGGAAGTTGGCAAAGTCGGAGAGAGTCTCAAAAAGATGTAAGTGATCGACGGAATAGTGCAGAATCCAGTTCGCTCCCCAAAATCCAACCAACGTTATAGCGGCTTGCACCAGAATGCTTTTCGGGATATGCCGATGAACATGATGACCCAGTTCGTGGGCGAGAACCGCTTCGATCTCGTCGACCGAATAGTTGTCCAGCAGCGTGTCTGCGAGAATAATGCGGCGGGTGCTGCCCAGGCCGGTCAGAGCGGCATTAGCCTTCTTGCTTTTTTCCGAAAGATTCCACTTGTAGACACCTCGCACCCGGGTTCCGGCACGCTCTCCTAGTGCGGTCAATCTGGCTTTGAGTTCATCGTTTTGCAGCGGCTCAAATTTATAAAAAATCGGGAAAAGAATAACCGGCGCAAGTTGCGCCATCAGCACCACCAGGCCAAGAAAAACTCCCCAAGCCAGCAACCACCAATGCAGGGGAAATTGCCGAATGATGAAGTAAAGAAGATCGACGACAATTGCCGCCAGCACGAATCCGACAAGAAAGCCTTTAACCTCGTCTTTTAGCCATGAACGTAATTTTTGGTTGGAAAGATGAAACTGATGTTCCAGGCGAAAGCCATAGTAATCGAGGCCTAAACCCAGCGCCTTGCTGATTACCATAAGCATCAGCACATAAAAAGTTACAGCCAGCATGTAATTCTGGCGCGCGCCGCGATACGCCAGATCACGAAGGTCGACGTTCCATCCGGTAGCCAGCAGCACGGCCAGCAACCCAAGACCAAGGCTGAAGTCGGCGATCCCTAACCAGCGGTGGATGCGGTTATAGCGCTGCGCTTCCGGCGAGTCAGCATGCTGGGGAATCGCAATGTCTGCGGTACTCATAAGGAAAGACTATCGTATCGCGAGAGCAGGCTGCTGCGGCACGAAAACATGGCGAATGAAACACAAGGTCCCTCGGCTTCGCTCGGGATGACAGTTTATTTTAGATTTAGAAAGTGAGAATTCACTCCCCACACACTGTCATCCCGAGCGAAGCCGAGGGACCTTGTGTTTCAGCTGGCGTTCACAAACTTGTCGGCGCTGGCGAGCATTTCACTTACCAGCTCTGGCGATGCTGCTTCTGCGTACACTCGCAGCAGCGGTTCGGTGCCGGAAGCGCGAAATAAAATCCATGGCTCAGCGCCGTTATCTTTGTTAGGAATATCAAGGAAGAACTTGATTCCATCGAGGTTTTCTTTCTTGAGCACGGGATAACGCCCGAGCGCCGTTGTTCCTTCCGCCCGCGCACGTTCAATTGCGTTACGTTTGATGTCGTCAGGAATATGCAGATCGATTCGTCCGTAGTAGTGGGCGCCGTACTCACGCTGCAAGTCGGCCACCAGGACCCCTAACGGCTTGCCTTCCTCGGCCATTACATTGGCCAGCAACAGCGAGTTGAGAATACCGTCCCGCTCCGGCAGAAAGCGCGAATAGCCGATTCCGCCCGACTCTTCGCCGCCGATCAGAATGTCGCGTTCCATCATCAGGTCGGCGATGTATTTGAATCCGATGGGACATTCATTGAGCTTGCGGCCGTGCTTAGCGCTGATGCGATCCAACATCTTTGTCGTATTGAAAGCCCGCACAACTTCGCCGCTCCAGCTCTTGCGCTTCAGAAGCCATTGCAAGAGAACCGAAAATATTTTGTGGGAATCAACGAAGCTGCCGTCCTCCGCGACCGCGCCCAGGCGGTCGGCGTCGCCATCGGTGCCGAAACCTGCGTGGCATTTTTCCCGCACTACCGCTTCCTGCAACTGCGCGACATGTGGCTCGATCGGCTCCGGATTGATACCCGGAAATAGCGGATTCATCTCCTGCCGAATCGCGATGTGCTGAATACCGCGATCGCCGAGTATTTTCGCCAGAATGCCGCGCCCCGAGCCGTACATGGAATCGATTGCGACTTTGTAATTTGCTTTCGCGATCAGGTCGAGGTCAGCGAACTGGCAGATGGCCTTGATATACGCCTCTTTGCAATCGACTTCCTCGATTTCAGCCTTTTGGCCGCGCGGCATCGCTCCAGCCCACAGCTCCTGCTCAATCACTTTCATGATGGCTGGGGTCGCCGAGCCGCCAAAGTTCGCTTTGAATTTCACTCCATTCCAATTCCACGGATTATGGCTGGAGGTAATAACCACGCCGCCGGCTGCACCGCTTGTCTTGACTGCGAGCGAAACGGCCGGAGTCGGAGTAGCATCATTCGCTAACTTGACCGGAATCCCAGCCTCGACCAGCACCTCTGCCGCGATGCGCGCCGCGTGCTTTGAGGCAAAGCGGGTATCGTAGCCCACCACCACGCCCTGCTTGCTGTTCTCGTGCTTGAGCACGTACGACGCCACGGCGCCGACTACGCTGCGAACATTCGCGAAAGTAAAATCGTCGGCAATGACGGCGCGCCATCCGTCAGTTCCAAACTTAATTTGCGGGGCCTGCTGGTCGGTCGACATGGAAGATTAAGTTAGTTTGTGCAACTTTTTCTCATCGAGATATTTCACGATCTTGCCAACATCCTGCGCCTGATCCCTACTGGTAATAAGCAGTGCATCCTCGGTCTCGACTACCACCAAATCGTTTACTCCAACCACTGCGACGAACTTATCGAGAGAGTGAACGTAATTGCCGGACGCGTTCAAGGTGAAGATGCCCTTGCCTAGAATCAAGTTTCCCTCTGCCGGCTGGCTCTTGCTCGAGTGATGTTCGTGCAGCGCAGTCCATGAGCCCAGATCGTTCCAGCCGAATGCGGCTGGTAGACAAATAATATTTGAGCTCTGCTCGCCCTTAAGGGATCGCGGCTCCAGCACGGCATAGTCGATGCTGATGTTTTCGCACTTGGGATAAAGCCGGCGAAAAGTAGCCGCAAACTTTCGCGTTCCAAAATCGGCGGCAATCTTTTCCAAAATCGGCGCGGTCTTTGGCAGATGCTCGCGCATGGCATTCACCAAGGTACGAGCGCTCCACAAAAACATACCGCTGTTCCAGAAGTAGTTGCCGGCAGCCATGAATCCCGCGGCTCGCTCGGCGTCGGGCTTTTCCGTGAAGCAGCGCACTCGCGAGGCATCGGTATCAAAAGACGTGCCCACTTCGATGTAACCGTAACCAGTCTCCGGACGGGTGGGATGAATTCCCAACACTACGATGTTTTCTCCCGCACTCGCAATCTCGATTCCGCGCTTCAGCGTCTCGCGAAATTTCTTCTCGTCAGCGATTACGTGGTCAGAGGGAAACATTCCGATAATCGCTTCCGGATTACTGCGCTGGAGAATAAATGCCGCCAACCCGATTGCCGGCGCAGTATTCCGCCCCAGCGGCTCTGCCAGAATTTTCTTCGAATCCAAACGCGGCAGCTGACGAACGATTTCTTTATACAGATCTTCGTTAGTAATGATGCAGAACTGATTAGCCGCCGCCAGCTGCGCCAGCCGCTTTACCGTCTGCTGGATCATGGTCTGCTTGCCGTCGAGCGCGAGCAATTGCTTGGCGCGACGCTTGCGGCTTAGCGGCCAAAAACGGGTGCCTCGGCCGCCGGCGAGAATCACGGGATAGAAATTTGTTTTGGCCACGATCGAAAAGTAACTACAGCCTGGTTGCCGGTTCCGGCAATTTTTCTCCAGGCACGTACGCTTTCAAAAATTCCACCTGCCATTGCGGACGAACCTTAAACTCCCCCATGCTTGCCGGCACTATTACGGCGTCGCCTTTGGCCAGCGTCACCGGACCTGCACCGTTGACCTCAATCAAGGCACAACCTTCTACGGCTACAAGAATTTGAGCCGAAGTCTTGCCCAATCCATCGCGCGTATTAAATAGGTGCTGCTCTTTCATGTCGAACATGTCCACGGCGAAATAAGGGGCAGCAATGAGCGGGGCGTAACGGCCCGATCCGTTCATAGCCCGGGGCGCCGGGCGCAACACTTTGCCTGACGGAACTTTGTCTTTTAGTGCTGCCATACCATCTTGAAGGTGCAACTCGCGAGGACGCCCGTAATCGTAAAGGCGATACGTCGTGTCTGACTGCTGCTGTGTTTCCACGATGATTGAGCCTGGACCCAGCGTATGTACAGTTCCACCCGCCACATAAATCATTTCGCCGGCGTAGACGTTGATCCAGTTCAGCAGCTCTTCGGCGCGCTTACCATGAATCGCTTTCTCGAACTCGGCAGCAGTTACTCCTGGTTTTAGGCCTAGTCCGATCTGTGCTCCAGGCCGGGCATGCGCAACGTACCAGCACTCCGTCTTTCCGTTGGGCTGGCCAAGCTGTTGCGCCATGGCGTCATCAGGATGAACCTGGACGGAAAGTTTCTCGTGAGGAAACAGGAACTTGAGCAGCAAGGGGAAGCGAAAAACATCGGCCGAGGCATCGCCAACCAGATCCACACCAAACCTTGAACAGAGACGCCCCAGCGCCTGGCCGGTCAGCGGACCATTGGCCACTTTACATTGGTCTCCAGTGAGCCATGCCTCACCGATCTTTTCATCGCACTTCTGGTACGGATAAATCGGGGATAGATCCATCGTGCCCCACGGACGGGGGTCGAACGCGGGCGCCATCAGCAGTGGATAAAGATCGCTCATTCAATAGTCGTGATGGGACCGGAAAGAAGTCTCCGGCCTTTTGCAAGGCCCTTAGAGGCAGAACTCAGCGGGTAGGCTGCCTGAAATGATTGTATCTCTTTACCTCAGGTAACCAAGCTCGGTGCACTTGCGACAGGCAAACTCTATAGCGCACCCAGGAACTTTGCCATGCGCTCCAGCCCGCGGTCGAGCTCCTTGATCGAAGTCGCATACGAGATTCGAATGTGCTCAGCGGTGCCGAATCCTTCGCCAGGCACGGCTGCCACATGCGCCTCGCGCAAAAGTTTGCCGGCCAGCTCGGCGGCAGAATGCACTCCACTGCGGCCAAAGAACGAAGAGATATTGGGGTAAGCGTAGAAAGCACCTTCGGGCATCGTGCAGGTTACTCCGGGGATGGCCCGCAACCCAGCCACCACGTGGTCGCGTAGCTTGATGTACTCAAGCCGCATGTCTTCCACACACTGCTGCGGACCGGTAAGGGCCGCGATTGAAGCCTTTTGTACGATCGAAGTCGGATTCGACGTTGACTGGCTTTGCAGCTTCAGCATCGCATTCAGCACTGGCGCCGGGCACAGGGCGTATCCCATACGCCAGCCGGTCATAGCGTAAGTTTTCGAAAGCGATCCGACGATCACCATACGGTCACGATATTCATCCAGCGACCCCATGGAAAACTGTTCGCCGGTGTAGTTCAGATAGACGTAGCACTCGTCGGAGATCACCCAGATGCCACGCTCTGCGGCCATCGCCATCACCGACTTCAAATCTGCAGGGGACATCACCGCTCCCGACGGATTAGAAGGCGAATTCAAAATGATGAGCTTGGTGCGTGGCGTAACCAGCCGCTCAACCATCTTGGCCGTGATGCGGAATCCATCGGATTCGTCGGTTTCGAGCAACACGCAATTGCCGCCGGCGTAACGAACGATATCTTTGAACGAAACCCAGTAAGGCACCGGCAGAATGACTTCGTCACCATGGTCAACCAGAACCTGGATCGCATTGAATAACACGTGCTTGCCGCCGGTCGACGCCATGGTTTCTTCGCGGCGATATTTGGAGCCGAAGTCAGCCGCGTGGCGCTTCACAATGGCATCGCGCAGGTCGGCGGTTCCACCCACGGCCGTGTATTTGGTGAAGTTGTTCTGGATAGCCGCAATCGCCGCGTCTTTAATGTGCTGGGGAGTCGCAAAGTGCGGTTCGCCGGCGCCGAAATCGACAACGTCCACGCCTTGCTGACGAAGCTTTTCAGCTTCGGCGACCACCGCCATGGTGGCGGAGGGCTCAATCCGGTTTATGCGTTCGCTTAGTTTCAACGCTGGGGCTGCTTCGGTCACTGGGGTCATGCTCTCCGTCCTGCTTTCCTTCTGTGATGTTGTACCTTCGTTGGATCCAGCAGCTTGCCTTTCAGCCGGCGTTCCACCAACTCTGGGACCAGCCCTTTGATTGGCCCGCCCAAATGCGCAATCTCGCGTACCAGCCGTGAACTTAGATAAGAGTACTTACCCGCTGGAATCATAAAAACTGTTTCCAGATCAGGCTGCAGCTTGCGATTCATCAACGCCATTTGCAGTTCGTACTCATAATCGCTGATCGCGCGAATGCCGCGCAGAACGGCTCTCGCCTTCACTTTGGCTGCGTAATCAACTGTCAAGCCGCCAAAAGTATCGACGCGCACGTTGCGAACATGCGAGGTCAAAGCCTCCAGCATTTCCCGGCGCTCATCCAGCGAGAACAGCGGATGCTTATCCGGGTTCTGCAGGATCGCCACGATCAGCTCATCAAAAATCTTACTGCCGCGTTCGATTAAGTCCAGGTGCCCATTGGTGGGCGGATCGAACGAGCCAGGATAGATGGCGACGACCTTCTTCAATGGGCCTCTTTCAAGCTGTCCTCGCGGACACCATCCCCTGTCCGTGAGCAGAACGTTATTGTTAGATTCTATGCGGCAGGGTGGAAAAATGGCAATATAGCGGGAAGCCGCTCAACCATCCCCCACTATGAAGACCGCCGGAATCATCGGAGGCATCGGGCCCGAATCAACGATCGTCTACTACCGCTCATTCATTCGCCTGTATCGCGAGCGCAGTGGCGACGATAGTTATCCACCGCTCATCGTCAACAGCATCAACTTGACCAGGATAGTGGCAATGTTTATGGCAAACGACCTGCCGGGAGTTGCCGACTACCTGGTTTCAGAACTACAAAGGCTGGCGGACGCTGGCGCCGATAGCGGCATCATCGCGGCCAACACACCGCACATTGTATTCAACCAGGTCCGCCGCCGTTCTCCGATTCCCCTAGTTAGCATTGTTGAGGCCACATGCGCCGAAGCCAAGTCTCGAGGCTGGAAAAAGCTGGGTTTATTCGGCACTCGATTCACCATGCAGGCAAATTTCTATCCTGAGGTTTTCTCGCAGGAAGGAATTATTCTCGCGATTCCGAATGAACAAGAACAAGCCTATATTCACGACAAGTACATGAATGAGTTAGTCCACGGAACTCTACTGCCTCAGACCGAGCAGGGCTTGCTTGCGATTGCGAATCGGTTAGCGGAACAGGAAGGAATCGAAGGCTTGATTTTGGGTGGAACCGAATTGCCATTGATCATGCGCGACGAAACTGGCTCCGTACCGTTCCTCGATACCATGGAGATTCACGTCAAAGCATTGATCGATGAATTAGAGAAGTGAATTAGAGTGATGAATTAGAGAATTGAGAACTAGCTGGCGACGGAACGTTCCGGCGTGGGTGTCTCGTCGTTGGATGGGGTGGGTGCTGCCGCTCCCAACTCCGCCCGTGCGAGGTCCAGATCGCGATTGAGCAGGTCCATTACTATCGAAGGCAATTCACCGCCCCAGTCTTTGATCTCGGAGGCGTTCCAGTAACCGTTGAGCTGCACTGCACCCGCAAGATCAGCGGCAAAAGCCTTCCGGTAATCGCCCTCGGCTGAGATGCTGTCCCCGACTTCGCGGCCGGTTTGGGCATCGTAGGTGCGCCGACGCCAGCGGAAATCGGTTTGAATGAACGAAAGTAAAACCTCGCCATACTCTCCGTAGTTCGGACTGTAGAACCATGCCTGATCTTTATCTTTTGGCTTGGCGCGGCGGCGACGAGCCACGCTTGCAGTCTCCGCCACTGCCTCTTTGGCGGGATCGTAATACAAAATTCGCTGGCACGAATCACAAACGATGGTTTTAGTTCCGCTGCGAACCTCGTTATAAGTCTGCGGCCGCAACTTCACCGAGCACCCGGTACATTTCTGGTCGCGCACCTCAGCCAGACCAGTACCGCGGAACTTGAAGACCCGGTCATAATGCCGCAAAAGGTCGGGATCCACGCCGCGCTCTGGCCTGGTCGCGCTTGCGCATTCCATTCCGCTAATTCTTTTTCGTCTTGCGCAGTGCGTTCACGGGCGGCAATTTTTTCTTTTTCGATCTCCGCGGTTTCCGCCTTCATTTCAGCTTCCGCTGCTTTCACGCCTTTTTCCCGAGCCTCGGCGTTGACCATCAGCTCCAGAATCTTGTCCTCATTGCCTTTGATATCCTGCTCGGCAAACTGGATTTCATGCAGCAGAGCTTTGTATTGGTCGTTGGTTTTCACCGCCAGCGACTGGTCGCGGTACTTGGAGATTTTCTGTTGCAGATCCTGGATGGCGCTTTCGTACTTGCGGCGGGCGGCCTCGTCGGCTTTTACGGCGGCTTTGGCGGCTTCGAGACGGGTTTTGGTGCCGGCCAGCTTCTCTTCGATGGCGGCGACCCGTTTGGGCAGCGACGCGATTTCTTCCTGTAGCCGGCGGATTTCTCCGTCAGCCTGCTGTAACCCGATAAAGTTCTCGACTTCAGGAAGCATTGTTTGGGGATGGCGCTCCCCAATTCTAGCATGCAAGACCGGCTGCATTCTACTAAGAATCAGCCAGAAGGCGTGCTATCAACGGAAGCTGGCGCTGCTGAATTTCTGCCGGAAATCTTCACCATCCATGCGGATGATGCGGCACATTTCGTGCAATCGGGAGCGCATCCGCTCGCCAATGCGGTCGCCTAAAGTATCTTTGCGCACAGCCCGCTGGGCGCGCCCAAAATCAGAGGTAGGAGGCAGCATCGCCTCCCCAGGATCGTCGGGATAGTTGGTGGTGATGATGGTCGTGCGATTGTCGTTGTAGCGGGTGTTGAGAATGAGTCCAACGGTGTCCGCGACCCATTCCGTCGGCTTGGCGGCGCCAAGTTCATCGAGGACCAGTATCTCAGCGTCGAAAATTGGACGCAGCACTTCAAATTCGGTGGCCTGTACCGAAGAATTGTAGGAGTTCTGAATCTGTTTCAGCAGTTCGCGATAGTCACAGAAGAGGCAGGCGAAGCCTTTGCCGAGGATCAACTCCTTAATTATCCCGACCGCCAAATGAGTCTTTCCCACTCCGATGCTGCCCACCAGCAACAGCCCGGTCGTGTCAACCGGATATTCTTCCGCAAATCTGCAGGCGGCCATCCGCGCCGAAGCCAGCCCGCTGTGCGGCCCATCAAACTCGAAATTGGAGAGTTCGCAGTGCTCGTAGCGCTTCGGAATATTCGCGGCGCCCAACAGTGTCTGGCTGCGTGCCCGCAGGCGGCAATCGCAGCGCGCCACCCGCTGATCAGAGCCTTTTAAAACCGGCTTCCACCCCGTCCCCGCGCAAAGAGGACAAACTTCCGCCGATACTCTCATCGCCTGCGACATTCTGATTCGACTTTGCACCCAACTGTAAATTTGCGCAAGTGCAAAGCCGAGCGCCGCTGTGTACATGTTGTGGAGATGTGTGCTCCGCTGTGGAGCGGTGAGGAAAAACCAAAGCCTATCTGCTTATTGCCTGATTCGTGTTTTCCGCTTAACATCCGGCCAGTGGCTACTGCTAAGAATATCCCCGACTTGAAGGAGCGGCTGGTCTCGGCCGCGCCGGTGGAAGACGATTCGTCGTTTGAGCTAAAGCTGCGCCCGCAGCGGCTCGTCGAGTTCATCGGCCAGGCCAAGGTCAAAGAAAATCTGGCAGTGGCCATTGAAGCCGCGAAATCGCGCGGCGAAGCCATGGACCACGTCTTGCTCTATGGCCCCCCCGGGCTCGGCAAGACGACGCTGGCCAACATCATTGCCAACGAGCTGGGCGTCCATTTCCAGTCGACTGCGGCACCGCTGCTGCAGATCAAGGGCGACCTGACGGCGATCCTCACCAACGTTCGCGACAAGCAGGTGTTGTTTATCGACGAAGTCCACCGCATGCAGCCGGCGCTGGAAGAAATTCTTTATCCCGCGCTCGAAGACTACAAGCTCGACATCATCATTGGGCAAGGCCCGGCGGCGCGTACCCATACGCTCGACATCAAGCCTTTCACCTTCATCGGCGCCACCACCCGCGCCGGCCTGATCTCCGCGCCACTGCGCTCGCGCTTCGGCATTGTGATGCGGCTGGAGTTTTACACCAACGCCGACTTGCAGGTCATCGTAGAGCGCTCGGCGGAAATTCTTGGGGTTGAAGTCGACCGTGCCGGAGCGGCCGAGATTGCCAGCCGTTCGCGAGGCACACCGCGTATCGCCAACCGGCTGCTTCGCCGGGTGCGCGACTACGCCCAGGTACGCGGCGGCGGGCAACATCGACTTGCCGACCGCACAGGCGGCGTTGCAGATGCTTGAAGTTGACCGCTACGGGTTCGATGAAGTCGACCGCAAGCTGCTGCTGACGATTATCGAGAAGTATCAGGGCGGCCCGGTCGGGGTGAACACCATCGCCGCCGCCCTGGCGGAAGAGCCCGATGCCATCGAAGAAATTTACGAGCCGTTCCTCATCCAGATCGGATTCTTGAACCGCACCCCGCGCGGACGGGTGGCCACGCACCTCGCTTACGAGCATTTCGGAATTACACCCAACCGGCGGCAGAGTTCGTTATTCTAAGGCTGGAGCAGAAATGAAACATACGCGGCAACTTACGGCGATTATCGAGCGAGAAGGCGACGGATATGTTGCGCTCTGCCCAGAGTTCGACATTGCGAGCCAAGGAACTACGATCGAAAGCGCTCGAAGCAACTTGCAGGAAGCATTGGTGCTATTTTTTGACACCGCCGATGCGAGTGAAATAAAGCGCCGCCAACGTTCTGAAGTGTTGGTCACGCAACTTGAGGTTGAAGTTGGGTAGACTCCGTCTCTTGTCGGGAGGCGAAGTTTGCATCATCTTGGGTAAAAATGAGTTCATCGAAGTGCGGCGCAAAGGGAGTCATGTAATCATGCAAAAACGAGTCGAAGGCTCGAGCATCACTGTGCCGGTCCCAGATCACAAGGAGCTACGGATTGGCACCTTGATGTCAATTATCAGGCAGTCGCAATTGCCCCGCTCGCTATTCGAAGTTTAGTTTCTTCCAGCTACAATGGCCTAGATGATCGCCCACCTGCGCGGCAAGCTGCTATCCAAACATCCGAATCAGGCGATTGTCGAAACCGCCGGCGTCGGATACGACATCACCATCAGCGTACCGACTTTTTCAGATTTACCTGCGCTCGGGCAAGAAGTCGCCCTTCACATCCATACCCACGTCCGTGAGGACACCATCGCACTCTACGGATTTCTCCGACCCTCGGAGAAAACCCTCTTCGAGAAACTAATTACGGTCAGCGGAATTGGTCCCAAGCTGGCAATTACGACTCTGAGCGGCATGGCTGCCGATGAAATGGTGAATGCTATTCGTGGGAACGATCTGGCGCGGCTTACTCGTGTTCCCGGAATCGGCCGCAAGACGGCAGAGCGCATGGTGCTTGAGTTGCGTGACAAACTTCCTGCCCCTGAAGCGAATGCCGCTACGCCTGTCTCGACCAGAAGTGGAATTGAAGAAGACGTGCTCTCGGCGCTGGTAAACCTCGGCTATCAACGAGGAAATGTAGAGAAAGCGCTGGCAGCAGCTGCAAAGAATGGGACCACCGAATCGTTTGAAACCAGGTTCAGAGATACGCTGGCGATCCTCTCGAAATAGTTAATTGCCCACAAACCTCAAGTAGAGATCACGATCGTCCTTACAGCTCTCCGCCATCTCTTTGATCTTCTTCCAGGCTTCCTTTTGCGATTCGTCGCGCGCCCGGTCCTGCAGTCGCTCCCACTCTTCTAGAAAAATCTCCATTTGCAGGTGATTGAATACCGTCTTGCCATAAGGATCGACACAGCCCAGGAAGGGAAATCCTCGCTCCTCGCGTGCCGGCAGCACTCCATGCAACATCACCCAATCGCCGCGTTCGCCCAGATCATCTTCTAATTTCACCACCAGTGACATGAGCTTCCTCCGCTACCTCACCAACCTGCCGCCATCTTACTAGAACCGGTCTCATAAACTTGTTTTAGGGAGTGTGTGACTCAAGAGGTTTCTATCTGGGCAAGGGGGAAGGGCACCGGCTTCAGCCGTGCCATAAAAACGGAGCATCATGCGAGGCGCCGATCCGGCGCAACTGTTTCGGATGCCGGCCCGCGGCAATTTGCATTGGCTGTTGCGCCCGACCTGCGCCTAATCACGCTTGATTCTTAGTCGGCCTTGCGAAGAAACTCTCGCAGAAAGCTCTGTGCACGAATGGGAAGGGCACGAAGTTCACTCGTGCCGCTAAGCTCAGAAATATTGCGCGCTTCAGCACCTGAGGTTCGCTCTGCTCAGCTACAGCCAAAACAGTTGCGCCGGATCGGCGCCTGGCGTCACAGTTCGGTTCTTACGGCACGGCTGAAGCCAGTGCCCTTCCCAAGTGGAACCGAATCGAACTCTTGCCGCTCGCCGACGGCAGGGATGCCACAACCGCAACCAATTCCTTCGTACGCCCCCCTCAGGCTCACCCTTCACAACCTTGAGTGAACTCCCCCGGGTCGTTGTAAGATTCAATTCCATGGCGCCGAATTCGCGAACTGGAAGCCCGGAAGCTAGCTCCACGGAAGACGTAGCCCGTATCGCCGGGCTGGCTTCGGTCCGCTCGGCTCTCGGCTGGCTACGTTCGCAAGAGCCTCAGTTTGCTCAATGGCAACTCGAGGCCTCGCGCATTCCCGCGCCACCATTTGGCGAGGCCGCGCGCGGTGAGTGGTTGAGCGCGCAATTTCGCGACTTGGGACTCGAAGACGTCCACATCGATGAAGTAGGCAATGTTTTGGGTCTCAGCTCGGGCTTAGGCGGACAGTACGTCACTCTCAGCGCCCACATCGACACCGTATTTCCCGCAGGAACGCCGCTGAACGTCCGCCAGCAGGGGAGCCGCCTCTACGGTCCGGGAGTATCCGACAACGGAGCGGGCGTAACCGCGATGCTGGCCATCGCTGGAGCACTGCGCACCTGCAAGCTGAGCCATTCTCTCCCCATACTTTTTGTTGGCAACGTTGGCGAAGAGGGCGAAGGCGACCTGCGCGGCATGCGCCATCTTTTTTCCACTCCACGCTGGAAAGATTCCATTCTGTACAGCCTGGTGCTCGATGGTGCGGGATGCGACACCATTGTCTCTGAGGCTTTGGGCAGCCGGCGTTTTGAGGTTATCGTGCGCGGCCCCGGCGGTCACTCCTGGAGCGATTTCGGTGCACCGAATCCAATTTTGGTGTTAGCCAATGCCATGGCGATGTTTGCGCAAACCCCGGTTTCGCCTTCTCCGAAAACCACTTTCAATATTGGTGTAGTGCGCGGCGGCACCTCGGTGAATTCGATCCCGGAGTCAGCCAGCATGCGGGTGGACATTCGTTCGACTTCGATGAACGAAATGGAGCGACTCGAGGATTCGCTTCGCCTCGCCCTCGATCGCGCCGTCGCCGACGAAGTGCAGAATCAAGAAAAGCGAGGCACGGCACAGCGGCGACTGGGCGGCTTAAGTACTGAAGTTGTTCCAATCGGAAACCGTCCTGCCGGCGAATTGAGCTCAAATGCCCACATTCTGCAAGTGATTCGCGCGGTCGATGCGCAACTGGGAAACGCGGCACAGGTGCATCGTGCATCCACTGACGCCAACGTCCCGTTATCTCTGGGACGCGAAGCCATCGCTATCGGTGGCGGTGGCAGTGGTGGAGGCGCGCATACTTTGCAGGAGTGGTTTGATTGCGGCGGGCGCGAATTGGGCCTGCGCCGAATTCTAATTGCCCTCCTGGCGCTTGCTGGAACCGCTTAAATTCCACAGATTCAAAACTAAAGGACTAGGCAAATTACTGAGATTTTTCCGTAGTAACTGGGTGTATCAAAAAGACCATTTTCGGCTTACACTTTTCCCCCTTCCTCTGTCGTCAACATATTGAAAATAAGCCAATAAACTCCTGCATATTTCTCTCGTTCTGAACTAAGGTTCCGCCTCACTTTGCCTACCCGATCCCCCGTATTACACGTGTACCGTTGTGACCAGCGCAGTTCCGAAATATCGTCAGTTCCAGTTCGAGCGAAACCGCTTGAGTGAAGTGATTAAAAAGTTTTTTTCACTCTCACAGCGAATGGGCTCTTCCCCCCAGCTCCCGCTCGACGAAGTAGAACTCGACTTTATTTGGACATCCCTGGAGGGATCATGCGCGGATCACGGAACTTACACCAGCCAGTTTTATTTTTCTTGCTAGCCATTTTCGTTGCGGTATTAACGGGATGCGGCGGCGGCAGCAGCACAACCACAGCCACCTCTCCCTCGGTCACCACTACCACGGTCCCTGACGGCAACGTCGGTACTGCTTACAGCACGACTGTTCAAGCCAGCGGCGGAACCGCGCCGTATGCCTGGTCGGTCAGCAGCGGCACACTTCCGCCAGGAATCACCATGGCGAGCAGCACCAGCAGTGCAGTCACGCTGTCCGGCACCCCGACCACGGCTCAGCAGGGGACGCAGTTCACGGTTCAGGTGAAAGACTCAGCCAACAAGACCGGCACCAAGGCATACACCGTCAATGTCACCAGCACTATTTCCGTCGCCATCAGCAATAAGGTCGCTGGGATTGCACCTGCGGCGACGGCGGTGACTTTTAATGCGGCTTTGCAGAATGACAGCGCGAGCCAGGGCGTTAACTGGACTCTTACCGCCAACGCCGTTGATTGCTCACCCGCTTGTGGCACCTTAAGCGGCGCAACTGCAACTTCCGTTATTTACACTCCGCCGGCAACGCTTCCGACCAGCCCTAACAATCTGGCGAAGGTGACTGCAACCGCCGTCGCCGATGCCAGCAAGTCGGATTTCAGCCTTTTCTCCATTACCAACTTGCCTTTGTCTGCCTGCACCAACTCCGGCAACGAAGCCGCTCTAAACGGAAAGTACGCATTCCTGCTGCAAGGCTCGAAAGCGGTCGGATCGGCCCAGATGATCGGGTCTTTCACCGCGAACGGCGCCGGCAAAATCACTGCCGGTGAAGTCGACATCAACGGCGCTGCCAGCACGCACGCTAACCTCGACACTACTGCGACCTCCTATTCAGTGGGTAGCGACAATCGTGGCTGCATGACGCTGGTTAACGGCTCCACTTCGACGGTAGTTCACTTCGCTCTTGGCGGCGTGACGGCGAATGTGGCTGCTAAGGGCCGGCTGATTCAATTCGACGACACGCTTGGAACCACTGGCGTGCGCGCTACTGGAATGTTGATGAAGCAGGACTCCACCGCGATCAGCAGCAATCTGAATGGCAACTATGCTTTCAGTGTTTCGGGCAACGATTCAGTCGCCGCCCGCTACGCCGCTGCTGGCGCAGTTACTATCAGTGGCGGACTGTTGAGCGCCGGCGAAGTTGACACCAACGACGCTGGAACGGCAGCCCACGCAACTGGCGCCGCCGGACTGCTTGGAACCTCCGTCGATGCCAATGGCCGCGGGACTTTCACTCTTAGCCCCACGGTATTGTTCCCCACTAACTTCACCTTCTACGTGGTGTCGAGTTCAGAAGTGCTGGTGGCTTCAACCGATGCCATTTCCATCACTGCTCCAGTCGTGACTGGTGAAATGCGTCTGCAGTCCGGTACATTCACCAACTCTTCCCTGAACGGAATCTCGGTATTGCACACCGCCGGCATCAGCGGCACGTCGCGCTCCGCCTCGGTGGGCACCTTAACCGCGAATGGATCCGGTAGCGTCACCGCAGCCATCACCACTGACACTGCTGGGACCGTCGCTCCAGTTGCCAACACCACGACCACCTATGCCGTGGCTGCGAATGGCAGAGCGACTCTGGCTGCTTCGGCGGTAAAAGTCATCTACCTCACCGCCGCTAATGCCGGATTCGTAGTCGGCAACGATGCTGCCACCACCATCGGAGAACTGGAAGCGCAGGCCGCTGGGCCGTTCAGTACCTCCACTTTGACCGGCGCTTTCTCCTTCGGTACCGAAAACGTGGGCAGCAACGCATCGTCCACGGAAGTCGGCATCGCAACTCCAGATGGTTCGGGCACGGCCGCGCTCTCTATCGACCTCAGCTCGCACTCTGGACTTTCCATCGACAACAATCAGTCTTCCACCTACACGGTGAATGCTGATGGCACCGGAACCATCTCAGGGGATTCATTCATCATCGTCTCCCCGAGCAAGGTTGTAGTGCTCGACTCCGCATCGGGGAACGTGAATCCTGATGTGGTCGTGCTCGAGAAATAGTGTTTGTGTGTGACACCTGGCCCTGCCGCGCAAGCGGCGGGGCCTTTTTTATTTTGGTTGTCGCGCGGCTAGAAGCCTGACTTCCCCCGCATCGGCTTGAAGGGAATCATTACTACGGCCTCCAGGGCCACAGCATTGCCATTCTTGGTGGCGGGTCGAAACTGCCACTTCGCTAACGCTGCGCTGGCGTAACGATCAAGATCATCATCAATACTCTGCAGCACTCGCACATCGCTTACTGAACCGTCAACATGGATAACCGCATATAGCGTGACCATGCCCTGTACGTTATGGCGCATTAACTCCAGGGGATATCCAGGATCGGCAGTTCGCGTGGCCACCGGCGCTGAAAGCTCGCCTTTCTCCCCGTCATCTTTCAACTGCGCGAAATGGACCACCCAGCTTCCACCCGACGAGTTCAGATTCGGCATGTTCAGGCTCATCGAATAGAACTTGCGATCGCCAAACACCTGATGTTCCAGCGGGCTGGCATTGTCGGGCATCTCTGCCGGAGGGCGCACCGACCCGACCCGCGGCGGGGTGACGCTCGCCAGTAAGCGGGGCTTGTCGCTCGAAGCCTGCCCAGCACTCGCGGCGGTGTCAGCCCCTTTCGGCGCGGCCCCGACAAACAGACCGGGAGGAGCGCCGTTAGCGCCCTTTCCTGCGCCGGTTCCCTTCGTCGTGCCGGCGCCTCCTGGCGCAGATTGCGAACTGGCGTCTCTCCCCTCAATCTGAGGAATTCCTCTCGCCCCGGGAGTGCCGTCTGGGGTTGCGGCGAAGGTGCCTTGCCGATTCCCCGCAGGCATCGCGACCGCCGCATCAGGCGCCAGGGGACGCAGGTTCAACGCAATCAGTCGCCCGCCCGCCCCCTGACTTCCGGAAGCCTGCACTGACGGGGGCGGCGGAACCGCTGCTGCCCCACCCAATCCCGCTGCTGCCGTACGGGACGACACCGTTTGTTCTCCAACCGGTAATTGAGGCGCAGGAGCCACGACTTCACTGTGGCCGATATTCAAATCTCCAACCTTCCGCAAAGCTTCTGCTCTTACTTGCGGAGACGGGGCGACCACCGACGCTTGCGGCCCGCGAATTGATTCCCGCGAAGATGACAGGCTCATTTCCGGTGCGGGGGCGACCACATTCTGAGATAAACCTGGCGCCTGATGATTCAGAGCTCGGCTTACTTCAGGGGTAGGAGCTATCACATCCGCCGTCAGCGACGGCGCCTTAAGGTCGTTGGTGGGCCGCGCGGTCGCTCCGAGGGGATCCGCCTGCTGCGTCTGCGACCAAGCCACAATGTTTGGCAGCGGAACGTCGCGCGTGATTTTTACGTTGGGCGCGCTAACAATCGTCTGCGTGTGATTATCGGCCTGCGGAGGCACCGAGATAATGGGCTGCGGCGAAAATTCTGGATCGCCTTGCTGCGCCACTTCAGCGGGTGCGCTGCCGGTATCGAGTGGCGCCAAATACTCCACCGGTGAGTAATAGACCACTGCATCGTGATTGAACGCCGGATGGTCCGCCACTGGATGCCGCTCCGGAAAAAGTTCAGCGAGACTCAACAGTGCAGCAATAACCACCACATGGCACAGCAACGATCCGCTAAATCCTCCCCACGGCCAGCCCGCGGAGACGAAAACATCAGGCCACGGAGCGGCCGGCCACGAGGTCAACTGCAACGGGGGCAGGCGGCGAGGGAAGACGAGGTCTCTTAGATTTCTGAAAAAAACAATGTGCCGAGGCTCTAGCTCTACCAGCAGTACCGGTTCGGGCACTCCGCCAGTCGGCGCTTCCACCACGGATTCCTCAAGTCCCAAACCCAAACCAATTCACCTGCCGCAAACCAAAAGAAGAACTCGATTATATCCCGGCGCTTTGTTCGAACTCTTCGTTTTGGTACCTTTTCCATGCTCTAATACCACAATGAAAACGCCACTGCTTACCGCGCTTCTGCTGCTCGCCGTCTCACTGCTGCAGGCCCAGGCAGCGGCCCCGGCAGGAACCGATTATTCGGGGACTTACTCTTTCCTCAAAGAGGGGGAGTTTGTGCAGATCACAGTCGAGGAAGCGGGCAAAGTAACCGGCTTCATCTCTCGCTTCGGCGATGCCGATAATGAACACGACGCCTTTCTGGATCATTTCTTCAAAGACGGAAAACTGGCCGGCAGCAGTCTGACATTCAGCACTCAAACCGTCCACGGTGTTTGGTTCGCCTTCAGCGGCGACTTCGAACGCGGAGAAGGAAAAACTCCTGATGACGAAGCCTTTTATGTCGTTAAGGGAAAATTAACCCGCAACAGTACCGACGAAAACAAGAAAACTTCCGCAAAGACGATGGACGTGGCATTCAAGTCGTTCCCCAAAGACATGCAGCCAGCGAAGTAACCCAACTTACTTGTCATTCTGAGCGAAGCTGTGAGTTTTTGATTCTCATCAAAACCCATGTCATCCTGAGCAGCAGCGGCGGGAAGCGAAGCGCACCGCTGCGAAGTCGAGGGACTCCGGATCAGCTGGCGGCGCTTCGAACTCCGCAAGGAGTTCCTGGTGGAATTCTTCAGACTCGTGGCAGAAATGCCCGGCGCAGCCGTTTCCCCTGCCGATGTGCGCGGGGGCCTTCGACTGCATTTGGTGTCGCGCTGAGACGCGACACCAATTTCGCTCAGGATGACCGAGGGTTGGGCTGAAGCAAGAAAGTCACAACCTCTGAGCGAAGCGAAGAACCCCTATTCGCATGAAAGCTCTAGTGGCTCGTAACGTACAGTCACAAACATATGTACAACGCACCAGAACGCGCTGGACTGTTTCCCGAAATGGGACAACGCTGAAAATAAAGGGCTTGCAGAACGAGTCGACCTGACCCCGGCGGGCATCGTCGCATGTCGCTCTAAGGCCCTTAGAACGCTCGCAAAGGGCATTCTAGGCGACGCCTGAAGACGGTTTTTCCCTCTGCGTTTTGTATGCCTGCTAAGTCATTGAAAATTGATTTTCGGTCCACCCACGGCAACTGAAACTCAGCAGAACGTCCTTCACCCGGGTTTCCTCTCAGGGTGCAACCAGGTTGATCGGTGCAAACAGGTGGCTCGAAAAGGCGCGGCATTGTATCCTCGCAAACGTGCAACGCTCGTCTTCTTCAGGCCGCTCTCCTACTCCGGCACTGATTCTGGGATTAATTGTCACGCTGCTGGCGGTTTTCGCCTACTCCGCTTACATCACGCGGAAAATCACCGGCCTGCGCGAGTTGCAGAATAATCTCGTTGCCCGCAATCGCAAAGACTCGCTCCAACTTCTGCGTATTCAGGACGACCTCAATTCCCTGGGCCTCTCGATGCGCGACATGCTCGATAACGACGAGCCCTACCCACTTACGGCATGGGCGGCGCAGTTTCAGCGCATCCGCGCCGACCTCGACGATGCGCTTCGCCTGCAGGAAGACGCCGCCGTAGCCGGCCGCACTCCCGAGCAGAGACAATACCTGCGCAACTCGCTGGCCCAGTTCTGGGACGCTTCTTCGCGCATTTTCGCTCTTGGGCAGCAAGGCAAAGAAGCCGAGGCGAAAGATCAGATTCGCTTGTCCCTGCAGGCGCGGCAGGCCAGCCTGAGCAACGCAGTGGCGCGGCTACTCGTGCAGAACAATGAAAGCGAGGAGCAGGCGGCGGCGAGTATTAATCAGATTTACGATGGCGTGCAGCGCCAGGCTTATCTTTTTCTGGCCGCGATCCTGATAGCGATTGTGCTTACCAGCCTTTATCTGATCCGCTCGAACCGACGTTTATTTGCGCAATTGGCGACGCTCTCCGAACAACGCAGCGATCTGGCGCAGAAGCTTATATCCACTCAGGAGTCCACGTTACGTTACATCTCGCGCGAGCTGCACGATCAGTTCGGGCAGATCCTGACCGCGATGGGGTCGATGCTCAGCCGCGCCGGAAAGCATCTGCCGCCCGACTCGCCCATCCGCGCCGATCTCTATGAAGTTCGCGACATTGCGCAGACTACACTCGACAGCGTGCGCAGCCTCTCGCAGGCCCTGCATCCCGTCATGCTTGACGAGCTTGGCCTCGAAAGCACGCTTGACTGGTACCTGCCGACGGTGGAAAGGCAGATGGGGATTGAGATATCGTATGAGAAATCTGGAAATACTTTTCCTGTCAGCGGCAACGCCGCGGTTCATGTTTACCGGGTATTGCAGGAAGGGTTGAATAATATCTCGCGGCATTCGGGAGCGAGACAGGCGTGGGTCAGGCTGGCTTATTTGCCACAGAGTCTGAAGCTGGAAGTGGAAGATCACGGCAAAGGACTGGTGGCGGGCCAAGGTCGTCAGGGTATCGGGTTAGTCGCAATGCGGGAGCGCGCCGAATTGCTGGGCGGATCTATCGAGTTCCTGCAGCCCACCTCGGGTGGCACCCTGGTGCGTTTACAAGTGCCGAAAACGCCTGAACTGGAAAAGGGAGAGACCCATGCCGGATAAAATTTCTGTTCTGCTGGTGGACGATCACAGCCTGGTACGCCGCGGCTTTCGCCGCATTCTGGAAGACGAGCCCGACATGGAAGTGGCGGGCGAGGCGGGCGATGGCGCCGAAGCCGTCAAGCTGGCACAGGAGCTACGGCCAAAAGTTGTACTGATGGATTGCGCTCTGCCGAGTCTCAGTGGCCTGCAAGCCACCCGCAAGATTTTAGAACTGTTGCCCAAAACTCTCATGTTGATGCTCAGCATGCACGAGGAAGAGACCCTGGTGCGGCAGGCGATGGACGCCGGAGCCCGCGGCTACATCTTGAAGAATGCCATGGACCTCGATCTGGCAGCGGTCATCCGCCGGGTAGCGGCCGGGGAGATCGTCCTCGACAAGCGTATTGCAAGTACTTCCGCGCTAAAGGGCGAACGCGATTATGGACTGACCGCGCGCGAGTTGGAAATTTTGCAACTGATTGTTGAGGGCAAGTCCAATAAAGAAATCGCCACCCACTTCGACCTCAGCGCCAACACAGTGGCCGCCCATCGCGCCAACATGATGGACGCGCTCGGCATTCACAAGACGGCTGAGCTGGTGGTCTACGCCATCCGCAACGGATTGGTAAATATTCCGTGAACCGCCGGTCTTTTCTGGCAAGCGGCCTGGGAGGCATGGCCGGGCTGGCATCGAGTTCCGCGCTGGGACTGTTCAGTCCGTTTGCGGCGCCCCCCGATCCGGGATTTCGCTTTGTCGACGTCAGCGCCAGGGCCGGCATAGACTTTCGCCACAACAGCGGAGCATTCGGAGGCAAATTTCTTCCCGAGACGCTTGGCGCAGGCTGCGCCTTTCTCGACTACGACGCTGACGGCTGGCCCGACATTCTGCTGGTGAATGGCATGGACTGGCCCGGCCACAAACGCGCTCGCAGCACGCTGCGCCTCTACCATAACAATCGCAACGGCACTTTCACCGATGTGACGAAAAAGGCCGGCCTCGACATCGAGATGTACGGTATGGGGATTGCAGTCGGCGACTACAACAACGACGGCTTTCCCGACATACTGATCACCTGCGTGGGACAGAATCATTTGTTTCAAAACACCGGCAAGGGCACGTTCATCGACGTGACCAAATCAAGCGGGATTGCCGGACGGCAAGCTTTTAGTACTTCGGCCCTATGGTTCGATTTTGATGGCGACGGGCTGCTTGATCTCTTTGTCTGCAACTATGTGAAGTGGTCGCCGGAACATGACGTCTTCTGCACACTCGACGGGAAACATAAGTCCTACTGCACGCCCGAGGCCTATCGCGGCGAAACCTGCTGGCTGTTCCACAATCGCGGCAACGGAACTTTTGAGGACGTCACCGCCAACAGCGGAATTTTCGATAGCACTTCAAAATCGCTGGGCGTTGCCATGTTTGATTACGACCACGACGGCTGGCCCGACCTGCTGGTGGCAAACGACACCCAGCCCAATAAGCTGTATCGCAACGGGCGCAACGGTACCTTCAAAGACGTCGCCGTCGAGGCCGGACTCGCCTTCAGCGCGGAAGGCAAAGCCCGCGCCGGTATGGGAGTTGATGTCGCCGACTTCGAAAACTCCGGCGCCGCCGGCGTCGCCATCACCAACTTCGACAATGAAATGGTCGGCCTCTACCGCGCCGCCGGCAAAGAGGGCTTTGCCGACATCGCCACGCACAGTGGGGTGGGTTTAGCTTCGAAAGATAAACTGGGCTTCGGCTGCGTCTTCTTCGACGCCAACCTCGACGGACGGCTCGACCTCGCGATTGCCAATGGACACATCGACGAGACGGTGCGCAACATCCGCGGCAATGTTGGTTACGCGCAGGCTCCGCAACTGTTTCTCAACAGCGAGAGCGGCTTGTTCAGCGACGTAGCCGAGTCGCTGGGCGGCGGCTTCAACACCGCCAAGGTTGGGCGTGGCCTGGCGTACGCCGACTTCGACCGCGACGGCGATCTTGATCTGCTGATCACCACCAACAACGGGCCCGCTTATCTTTATCGCAACGATCAGACTAGGGGAAATCGTAGCCTCCGTTTTCGCCTGGTGGGGACCAAATCCAATCGCGACGCCATCGGCGCAACCGTACAGATTTTCCACGGCGGCGAAAGCCAGACGCGCATGGTGAAGTCGGGGTCGAGTTACCTGTCGCAGTCCGAGTTGCCATTGACGTTTGGCCTCGGCAAGCGCGACCGGGTCGATCGCGCGGTGATTCGCTGGCCGAGTGGACGGACGGAAGAATTCAAGAATTTGGCTGCTGGTAAGGGTTACGTCTGCACCGAAGGTAAGGCTCTTAACCAGGAATAATCTGGACTTCTGTGACAAATTTCAAGTAGAGACGTAGCAGAGCTACGTCTCAGATTGCTGAAAACTACCTTGGCAACCGCTGGCAGCGCCTAAAGCCTCTCGAACTCTGGGACATATCGTGGCGCCGGAAGCGCCACGCTTCCACGGCGGCCCTCCTCACAGTATTCCTTGCAGCAAATCGTGACCGTGGATAGGCCTGAATAAGAAAGATTCGCGTCGGTAAAAGTTTGACGCCAGCCATTTGTCCGCTCGATAGAGAATGCTGGTAGCACCGTGGAAGCGCCCGGCTTCCAGCCGGGCGAAAAAGGAAACGAGAAGAGTGCGCCTTTAAGGCGCTGCGGTCGCCACAGGACTTTGTCAGCAGTCTGAGACGTAGCGGAGCTACGTCTCTACTTTAGTTTTTTGTATTTAGCGGACGCGTACCGGCGGCCAAAGATTTGGTGGCGGCAGCCCCAAGCACGTTCTTCGCTGTTGCTCCGAATGACCAATGAATTAAAACAACGGTTCTGTTCCCCTCCCGCGTCATATAACATGAGTGCCCTGAAGCAGAGGATTGGCGGCCTGTAGCCGTTTGTCCGAGAGTTCGTACTTCGTTATGAGGATGGTGCTCGACATCTTCGTGCAGATTTTCCGCAACTTGTGGGCCCACAAGTTGCGTTCGTTCCTGACTATGTTCGGGATAGTCTGGGGCGTGGGATCTTTACTGCTGTTGGTGGGTGTGGGTGAAGGCTTTCGCTCGGGTAATAAGCGGGAGCTTGCGGAATTCGGCAAAGACATCATGTTCATCTTCCCCGGACGCGCGCCCGCGGTGGCCGGAAATATGAGTTCCGCCCGTACTTACCTGCTCACTTATAAAGACTACCTGCAGATACGCCACGAAGCTCCGCATGTCCGCAACGCTTGCCCTTTAATTTCTCGCACTGACTTGCATGAGGTAAGCGAATTCGCCAGCGCCGGCGGCGAGATTCTCGGCGTCGAACCCCAGCTTAACGAGATAAGTTATCTGCCACTCAAAGAAGGGCGTTGGCTGAACGAGCTGGATGGAACCCAGAAACGCAATGTGATCGTGCTGGGCAACGAGCTGCTTAAGACCCTGTTCCCCGGCCGACCCGCCGTCGGGGCATTTGTGCTGCTGAACGGGGTCAGGTTTGAAGTCGTCGGCAGCATGCCTCATCTCGGGCGCGGCGACGATAATTGGCTGAACATGCGCGGCTACCTTCCTTTCCAGGTAATGGCCACATACTTTCCTATCAAGGGTGAGAATCACGAGAACTCTATTTCCTTTGTGGAGTACCAGCCGAGCGTGACCGCCGACCATTTGCTGGCCGAGGCCGAGGTGCACAAGATTGTCGCTCGCAATCACGGGCTAGACGCCAACGACGAAAATGCCTTTGACGGCTGGGACACCATCAAGGAGTCGAAAATGGTCGGCACCATCTTCGACGTGATGAACATGTTCCTGGGGGCCGTGGGCATGGTCACTCTGGCTTTGGGCGCCATCGGGGTCATCAATATTATGCTGGTTGCAGTCAGTGAACGCACGCCAGAGATCGGTCTGCGCAAGGCGCTGGGCGCCACCAACCGCAGTATTCTGTTTCAATTTTTTCTCGAAGGGCTTCTGCTCACGCTGGGGAGCGGGCTGATCGGCATGGCGCTGGCCGGGGGCCTGATGGCCGCGTTAGGAAACGTGCAGGGCCCCGGCGGATTTGATCCTCCTAAGCTGGTCCCCATGTCGGCGCTGTTAGCGATTGGAAGTCTCACTCTGGCGGGCGTGGTGGCAGGTCTGTATCCCGCGCGCAAAGCGGCCATGCTGCAACCGGTGGAAGCGCTCAGGCAGGAGTAACCGATGTTTCGAGATCTGTTGCGCGAAGCCTACGGCGCTATGCGGCACAATCGCCGCCGTACCGCGCTTACCATGCTAGGAATGGGATGGGGCATCGCCACTGTCGTTATGCTGCTTGCCTACGGCGATGGCTTTGGTCAGGCCTGTGCCAATATCTTCGCCAACTTCGGAACCAAGCTGGTGATTGTGGTGCCGGGCCGCACCTCCATGCAGGCCGGCGGGCAGAAGGCAGGATTGCTGGTCCGCTTTACTCAGGAAGATGTTGACACCCTCACCACCAATCTTCCACAGATCACTCATATCACCCCTGAAGTCAGTAAAGAGGCAACCGCGCAATATGACACCAGAAGTTTTACATTCTCGGTTACAGGGAATAATCCCAACGTGCTGGACATCCGTACTCTGAAGATGGAGCAGGGCCGGTTCTACAACCTGGAAGACCAGATACAGCGCGCCCGGGTCGCGGTGATCGGTTCCGAGGCCAAAGACAAACTGTTCTCCGGGCGCAACGCGATCGGCGAGCACATCCGGCTCAACGGCCTCAGCTTCGAGGTCATCGGCATCCTGGCTGCGAAAATGCAGGAAGGAAACAGCGACATCAATCGCACGGTTTACGTTCCCTTCAACACCATGGGAGATTTAAAAGACACTCACTACCTCGACTCCATCTGGTTCACTTATCAGACGCCGGAGTACGAGCGGCTGGAACAAACAGTGCGTACCATTCTGGCCACGCCGCACAAGTACAACCAGAGCGATACCCAGGCAGTGCGGGTATTCAACCTTATGACCCAGGTGCATCAGTTCGAAATTATTACGATGGGGCTAAAAGTTTTGATGGGCTTTATCGGCACACTTACCCTCGGCATCGGCGGGGTTGGCCTGATGAACATCATGCTGGTTTCGGTCACCCAGCGGACCCGGGAGATTGGCGTCCAAAAGGCCCTGGGCGCGCCGCGACGCTACATTCTGTTCCAGTTCCTGGCTGAAGCTCTGACCATCACCTTCATTGGCGGGGTCTTCGGCGTGCTGCTGGCCTACGCAGTCGCACTTTCCGTAGGAAGACTCACTCTATACAGCGCCTTCGCCAAGAATGGAGAATCCGGCGATATTCGCCTGATTATTGCGCCGGGAACGCTACTCGCAGCCACGCTTATTCTTGGTTTCGTCGGCCTGGTGAGTGGGATGGTTCCAGCTTTCCGCGCCTCCCGCCTGGACCCGATTGAGTCTCTGCGCCACGAATAGACGCTGGTATTCCGGGTCCCTAGTATTTTCTTAGGATTGCGCTGTTTTCGCGCCGGGGTTAATTTAGTCACAACTTACCTGACCTCCGTGCGGCACCGAAACCCGCCACCCGAGGAACCCACGAGCAAAAGGTAGATCCTGGTCATCCGGATCTACCTTTTAAATTTTGGACCACGGGCCTCAAGGGGCAAATAGTTCGTCTCGCAACTTCCACTGCTGCAACACTTTTGCTACAGTTTTGCGTCTAATCAAGTTGGAACGCCCGGACCGGCCGCCCAGCGCGAAAAGGTATAATCAACAGGTTCAGACATTTACGGAGGAAGTTAGCTATGGATTCGCGCGGAAGCGCTTTCTGGGCGCGCATTCGAGCCCACCGTTTGGCGTCCACCCTTATGATTTTGGCCACTTTGGCCATGGGCATCTTGATTGGTACGGTCGTCTCTTTTGGCGTAAAAGGCCAGGAAAGCAAGAAGAGTACTGATGCCACTCCTTTGACTGTTCCCACTCCGCAGCAGCTTTCCAATCAGTTTTCGCAGATTGCCAAGCAGCTTGAGCCAAGTGTGGTGAACATCAATACCGAATCGATGGTAAAGACCAATCCTCATGCGCGTCGCCGCGGCCAGGCACCGCAAGGCGGTGATGACGACCAGAATCCCTTTGAAGATTTCTTCGACCGCTTCTTTGGTGGGCAGGGTGGGCAGGGTGGCCAGGGGGCTCCTGGCGGCGGTGGGGGCTCGGTTCGTGAACGCTCCCTCGGATCGGGCGTCATCGTGGACGGCAAGGGCTACATTCTTACCAATCGCCACGTTGTCGAAAAAGCTGACAGAATTCGCGTCAAATTGCAGGACGACCCGCCAAGCGTCTCCCACGATGCCCGAGTTATCGGCACCGACCAGGAAACCGATCTTGCGGTTATCAAGATCGACGTCAACCGTTCCCTTCCCGTAGCCAAACTAGGAAATTCGGACAGCATGCAGGTCGGTGACTGGGTACTGGCGATCGGCAGCCCCTTCGGTCTTCAGGAAACCGTTACTGCCGGCATCGTCTCCGCCACCGGACGCAGCATCGTTCCTAACCGTCAGTTCCAGTCGTTCATCCAGACTGATGCAGCCATTAACCCCGGCAACTCGGGCGGACCGCTGGTCAATATGGGCGGAGAGGTGATCGGCATCAACACCGCCATTCTCACTGAAACCAATTCCTACGCAGGTTTGGGTTTTGCCATGCCTTCGAACACCATTGCGCAGGTTTACAACCAGCTTATTGGCCCCACTCATAAAGTCGCGCGCGGCTCGATTGGCGTGATGTTCAATGCGCAGGAGAATCCTGCCATTGCCCGCGTCTACGGCGTCGGCTCGGGAGTTACGGTCTCCGATGTCACCGCTGGCAGCCCTGCCGACCAGGCTGGAGTTAAAGTTGGCGATACCATTATTACTGTCGACGGAAAAGATATTAAGAATGGCGATGGCTTAGTCTCAGAAATCGCCAGCCGCCGCCCCGGTACCAAGGTGACGCTGGGATTCATTCGCAACGGCAAAAAGCAGGAAGCCACTTTGACCGTGGCCGACCGCGCCAAGCTCTATGCTTCTCGCCTGGGCGACGAAGAATCTACCAACGATGAAGATACTCCGAAAGAAAGCAAGCTCGGACTCACGGTTCGTCCGGTTACGCAAGACATGGCCGACCGGCTCGACATTCCCGCCGGGAAGGGCGTGATCGTGCAGGACGTAAAGACCGGATCGTTCGGCGAGGATATCGGCGTCGCTCGCGGCGACGTTATCCTGGAAATCAATAAGCAGCCGGTAAATAACGAAGAGCAATTCAACAGCGTGGCTACCAGCTTGAAGAGTGGACAGGACGTAGTCTTCCTGGTCCGGCAGCGTGGTGCCGGTCAGCAGGGCGGAACTATCTTTTTGGCCGGTACACTTCCGTAACGCTTTCGTAGGCCGTAAGGGGCTGGTGCTGAGACCTGAATTGAGCGATTATTTAGGTCTCAGTTTCCCCCCTTCAAAGTTTGTTTTGTCATTCTGAATTTGTTTTGTCATGCTGAGCGAAGCGAAGAACCCCTGCCCGCTGTACCGCGCCGATAGGGACCCTTAGCTGCTCGGGGCGACAGCACAAAAATCGGTGGAGTTCAGTTTGTCTTTATCGTGGAAAAGACTGGTGGCGGCTGCTGGCGTCTTAACTGTGGCGGCCGCTGTTTGCGTCGCGCAAAGCGACTCCAGTACCTCGTCGCCGCAGAAGACGTCGCGTCCTACGCAGGCTAAGAAGAAGTCCATCCGCCGCACTCGGGCGAGTGCCCGCGCTAAGAAACGCGGTCAGCAAAAGATTGACGAAGCTCGTACCCAGGCAATCCAGGAAGCCCTGATTCGCGAACACTACTTAGCCGGCGATCCCTCGGGCAGATGGGACGACCTCACCCAGCGAGCCTGTGTGAAATACCAGGCCGATCACGGATGGCAAACCAAAGTGGTTCCAGATTCGCGAGCGCTGATTAATCTGGGGCTGGGTCCCGATCACGACCACCTGTTGAATCCGCAGACGGCTATGACTTCGCAGCCCGACAAGCCACACGCGCCGGCTGCAGATTCCGCAAGTCCCGCGCAGCAAGAACCCCATTGAGTAGAGACGTCGCTCCGCAACGTCTGGGCAGCGTTCCGTCCGCTGCCAGACGCAGCCGAGCTGCCTAGCATTGACCTGTTATTCCTTCATCACGGGATCGGGGAAATATGGCAACGCCAACCCCGCAACAATCGCCCGCGGATTCCCATCTACCAGGGCCGCGGCAATATCTTTCCCGTACACTTCTTCCACTTCCTTGCGGGCTGACGAAAGCACAGGAATCCGATTCTTGCTGTCATGGGCATCGGTAGCCAGCACGTGGACCGCGTCGCGTTCCAACAACCATTCAGCCGTGCGCCAGGCTCGTTCGCCCCATGCGCCGGTCAGCGACGAAGCCGTAACCTGTACGATGCACCCCTGCTCAACCCAACTTAGGATGCGCCGCCGGTCCTGCTGAAGGATTGGGTTTCGCTCGGGATGCGTAATGATGGCCCGAATGCCCTTATCGCCTAACTTCGAAAAGTATTCATCAATCTGCGGCGCAATCCCGTAGTTGCTCAACTCCACCAGCAAATACTGTCCACCCTCAATCGTGTAAAAAGTCGGACGGGTCAAAATGTCCTGCAAATTCTCATAAGAAAGATGAAAATCACAACCCAACCCCAGTCGCGGATGAGCGCCAACCAGTCCCCGAAGATAGTCGAGCGATTTGGCATGTTGAACCCGATCGTAAGCGTAGCGATCGTTGGCATGCGGCGTGGCAACAATGTACTCAATGCCGTCTGCCGCGGCCATGCGGCACATTTGCTGCGCAATCTCCCACGACTTCGCCCCATCATCAACTTCAGCAAGAATGTGGCAATGGATGTCAATCACGAGTGAACTTCCCGTCGGCTGGCAAAAAAAGTTTTAATGAAGATTGCCCCGTATCAAAAGTCTAAACTTTCCTCAGTGGTTAAAAATTCTTCAATAAGGCGAAAACGTTAGCGTCTTGTCCGCCTTCTGTACCCACAACCGCGCGTGCTCCGCCCGGCCATTGACCACGACCTCGACAATCACTCCGCTACCCCCACCCTTAGGAGTGGCCGAACCATAGACCTCGTGCGACTTCACCAGGCCCCACTCCCCACCGGGGCCCCAGTCACGATAAAAATCATTAAAAGGATACTGCGAGTATTTCTGTACGTGCTGCTTCCACTCCGGATCGTGCATCCAGATGCCATAGGCAGACTCAAAATCCTGTTTCTGGATCGCCACAAAGAAATGATCGACCACGCGCTCTTCCGGCCAGTGGCGGAAGCTCCACGCTAGCCAGGCCAATACCAGAATAATAAAAACAGTGCTGGCTATCTTGATCTTACGCTTGCGCGCGCCAGCCTCGTCATACTGCGTAGCATCCATCAGTGTCATAGCGTTCTAAGCATAATGGATTGCAGCGAAGACGTAAAAGTTCCCAGAATGATTAGGGATTAAATAGCCTTGTCATTCCGACCGAAGGGAGGAATCTGCTATTTGCCGGGGACCTTGTAACCTTCTGTCATCCTGAGGCGCACATTTTGTGCCGAAGGACCCCTACCGACGGCAAACAGTTGAGGCGCGGCAAGCAAGACGTTGCGGAGCAACGTCTCTACAGAAAAGTTGTGGTGGTAACTACGCCGCCGCGAGCGCCGGGCATGTAGATCAGCCAGAACTAAAGTAGAGACGTAGCTCGGCTACGTCTCAGGCCTACGGCAATGGAGCCGATAGGGGTTCTTCGCTGCGCTCAGATTGACAGCGGCTTTTTAAAACTGTGGTCCTCTGTGGTAAAAGCTTTCCCTGCGTCCTCCAGCTACAAAGTCCGCTTGAACAAAGGCACTGCCAGGCTCAATGTCACCACCGCAAACAACGATAAATAAATGATCTCGGGCAAGATGGCCCCAAATCCTGCCTCTTTCAGCAGCAGCAACTTAAATCCCCGCACCGCAAAGGTAAACGGATCGACCCGCGCAATCGCCCGCAGCCACCAGGGGAAAGCCTGAATCGGATAAATTGCCCCACTGGGGAAAAACAACAGCGTATTCAAAATCCCGAAAGTGGCCCGTGGCACCAACGGATCCTCGACCCTGACCATCATCAAAAACATCATGGTGTTCAGCGCCACAGCGGTCAGCACCACCATCAGCATCAATCCCAGCGCCGTCCACAGATGAAACAAAGTTCCTACGCCGGAGAGCAAGCATCCCACCACCGTAATGATGGTTCCAGTCAATACCGCCTTGATAGCGCTGGCGGCGTTCAATCCAAACACCAACTCAGCCTTGGTGATCGGCGTCACCAGGTATCCCTCGTGCACTCCACGCGCCTTATCGTCGATGTAAAGCATGCCGCCGCCGATCATTACCGACATGAAAATCGCCAGCGTAATCGACCCCGGCAAAAGAAACTTCATGTACTCGATATAGGGATAAAGCTCCACCACGTCGAGGGCGGTTTTTTGCAGGAGCCGAGGCTCGATGGTCGGCTCATTGAGCGCAGCGGTCAGGTCCGCCATCTCACCTTCCAGAGTCGAACTCATAAAGTTGTCGCTGTTATCGACAATCAGCGCAATTCGCGGATGGTTCTCCTCATAAACTCTCCGCGAATATTGTGGAGGAATGATCACCGCCCCATCCAGCTTACCGTTACGCACATCCTCCATCGCCTGCTTGTCGTTGTTGTAGTAAATCGGCTGGAAGGTGCGGATGTTGGCGCGTACCGAATCGAACGCCTCACGAATCTTAAGCGCCTGCGTGCCGCCATCCTGATCGACAATGCCCATCTTGGCGTCTTTGATCTTGCCGCCGAAGGCATTGCCCAGCACCACCAACTGCACCAGCGGAAAAATCAGCGACACCATCATCAGTGCCGGAGACCGAAAAAACTTGCGCAGCTCGCGTTCGATAATGGCAAACATCCGATTCATGGTTGCAACCCCGGTCTGGGCGGCATGATGAAGCCCTGGGCTTTTACCAGCTCATCGCGGAGTTGCCGTCCGGTGTAGTGGACAAATACATCGTCCAGAGTTGTGTTCTGCACAGAGAGCGACTTCACCGTCACGTCGCCCTGCACCGCCATCTCGACCAACTGCGTCGTAGTGCGCGAGCCATTGCCGGTCAAAATCCGATACATTCCCGCGCCCTCATGTTGAACCGAAGTCACATCACCCATGGTGTGCAGCTTGGCTTCCCAATCAGGCGGGGCGTTTTCAAATTGCGCTTCAATCACATTCGATCCCGGTACACTTGCCTTCAGTGCCGGCGGTGAATCGAGCGCCACCAGTTTGCCGTGATCCACAATCGCGATGCGGTCGCACAGCCGGTCAGCCTCATCCATATAGTGGGTCGTGATCAGGATGGTGAGCTTGCGATTCTTCTTAATGTTGGTGAGCATCTCCCACACCGCCACGCGCGACACCGGATCCAGCCCGGTGGTCGGTTCGTCCAGAAAGAAAATTCTTGGGCTATGCACCAGCCCGCGCGCGATCTCCAGGCGTCGCCGCATGCCGCCGGAAAGCGTTTTAGTCTGCGCCGTCCGCCACTTGGTCAAATCGACCAATTCCAGAAGTTCGGTCACCGCCTCTTTACGGCGCTTAGTGGGCACGTCGTAAAGCTTGGCGTAGATATTCATATTTTCTTCGACGGTCAGATCGATGTCGCTGGTCAGCGCCTGCGGAATCACTCCAATCACTCGCCGAACTGCATCGGGATCTTTCGCAACATCGTGTCCTCCGATACGCGCCGCGCCCCCTGTGATCGGGATCAGGGTCGTCATCATGCGGATCAGGGTCGACTTGCCTGCGCCGTTCGGACCTAGCAATCCGAAGATTTCTTCTTCGGCCACGTTGAACGAAACCTCATCCACCGCAGTGAAGTCGCCATATTTCTTGACGATATGATCCACTTCAATCGCATTGGGAGCGCCAACACCTTGCCCAGCCGTCTGAACCGCAACTTTGCCGATGTCGGCGATCATGGCTTTCCCTTGATCTGCTCCGGAGACACCAGTACTTCAGCCGTCATCCCCGGCACATACGCGCCCTTCGGATTTTCCAATCGCACTTTCAGCACTATCGTCTTGATATCGCGCTTCCGCCGGTTCACATCACGCTGCGTGGCGAAATCAGCTTCGGCCGCTTTGAAAAATACCTTGCCGGATGTCTCAGTTCCTCCCGGCAGTCGCACTCGTAGCGTATCTCCCAACCCGATTTGGTCGGACTCAGTCTCCGGCACGGCCGCCCGCACCCAGGTATCGCTAAGATCGACAATCGTCACAATTGGCTGGCCCGGAGTAAGCACTTCTCCTTCACGGGCCGCCCGCACCGAAACTGTTCCTGTAACCGGAGAATAGATCTTGGTGTATCCCAGCCGTACTTCGGCCTGCTTGAGCTGTGCCTCGGCGTTGGCAACTTGCGCCCGGGTTGATGCTACAGTGCTTTGCGCTGCGTGCGCTTGATGCGTGTTGGCCAGCGCCGTATTCAGATCGGCTTGCGCCGCACTTACCTGCTCTTTCAATGACTCGACGGTAGCCTGCTGCGCCTGTAGCGTAGTTTCCGCCTGAATGCGGTCCTGCTCCGACGACACTCCCGACTTCGCCAGAGCGATCGTCCGCTGGCTGTTGCTCTGCACCTGCTGCAACATTGCCTCGGCTTGCAGCAGCTGCGCTCGCGATGACTGCAAGCGGGCCTGCGCATTGGCCACGCTGCTGGTGGTCGATCCCTTGGTGGCCTGCTCCGTCGCCTGGGTCGCCGAAACCTGCGACTGCAGGCTATTGATGGTCGCAGCTGCGGCGCGCTCTCCGGCGTCCAGCTCCGACGAATCGAGGACTGCAATCAGGTCCCCTTGCTTCACCGGCGTACCTTCATCCACCAGTAACTTGGTGAGCCGTCCCTGCATCTGCGGACTCACCATTACCTGGTTGGAATCGACCGTCCCAATTAGCACCAGGTCTTTCGAACTGGGTGTCGAAACCAGGTAATACGTCAGGGCAAAGGCCGTGATGATTGCCAGCAAAATAAAAATCCGATTCCGTGCGCTCACCGTTTGCCTCCTCTGGGGGCTTTTTTCGGAGTAAACAACGCGGCAGAAATAAAATCGAGCACCGCCGCACGATGCGCTGCCACATTTTCCGGCGACAGTGCGTCAACCCCATTAATCAGACTCATCATGGGCGCCTGCGTGAAGTAGGTGACAATGGTCGCCACCATGGTGGTAATGAAATGGAAGGGATCAACCGGACGAAACTCGCCGGCGGCCACGCCCTCTTGCAACAAGTGGGTAACCCTGGTCAAGACAGGAACCAGATACAACCGGGCTACCCGCTGGAATTGCTGGCGCGCCTTGACTCCAGCCCACATCATGTTTCCCTGCACCACGCGAGGAAACCGTGGATTGCTCGCCACGTAGTCGTAGTGCGCGCCCACATAAGCAAGCAGCTTTTTGCGCGGCGGGAGATCGCGATCCAGCTGAGCTTCAATGGCTGCTCTCAGCCCGCTAAAAACGTGATCGAGCACCGCCCCATAGAGCGCGTCTTTATCTTTGAAGTAGTAGTAAAGCAGCGCCTTATTTACCTTGGCAGCGCGGGCAATCGCATCGGTCCGCGCCCCAGCGACGCCTTCATTTGAAAATTCCTGGATAGCAGCCTTCAGAATGGCTGCCCGGCTCTCTTCCGGTTGGCGGCGGGACCCACGCTGCGCTTTGCCTAAAGCGGACATCTGTTAATTAACCAGTTAGTTAGATAATAACAAGAAGTCACCTGTCCGCCAACCCCGAAAACGCCTTACCACTCCACGAGTTCGACCCGCCGGTTCTTGGCACGACCGGCCTCCGCGCCGTTGGAAGCGACCGGCGAATACATGCCGCAGCCAAACGCATCCAGCCGGCTGGCCGCAATGCCGTATTTGCCGGCTATCTCCGCCACGACGCTGGCCGCCCGCCGGCGGCTCAAGCCAAGGTTGTAGTCGGCCTTGCCCTGATTGTCGGTGTGCCCTACAACGCGCAAGCGCAGCGCCGGATCGCTTTTCAACAACTTTGCGATCTCTGCCAGCGTGGGCTCTGATTCAGCTTTAACCACATCTTTATCGGTATCGAAATAAAGACCATAAAGCGCCACTTTGCCAGAATCTTGAATCGACTGTTTCATGTCGTCGGCATTCACGAATGCCATCTTGCTTTCCATGACGTCCGCAGTTACCACCACCAGCTGTGCCAGTGGCTGGCCCTTTGCGACTTTATCGCCAAGCCGTTCTGGAATGATGCCATCTCTGTAGGCGGTCACAAAGACCAGGTAGTAATTAGGTTTCGCGTCACGGCTTTTGCCTACCAACAGGCGCTCCTCGTCCTCGTCATAAGCAAGAATCTGTCCCAGATCAAGCTCGTCTGCAATCTTGTCAAAGGCGGGCCCAAACCATCCATGCTGCCCCGCCGCCTTCTCGTACTGCACATCGATACCCAGGCGCTGAAATTCCTGCTTATAATTTCGGAACAGCTCCGCCGGGGTTCGTCCGGCCGGCGCCAGGTAAGCGTAATAACTGACCTGCCCTTCTATTTTTTTGCTCTTTTCATAGGCTGGAGGATCGACGTTCGAAGGCGGCCCTAATGGCAACAAGTACTCGTCAAATTTCGGGGCGCGGTAGCCAATCAGCTCGCTCCCTTCGTAGCGCTTCATCCCGGCGGGGTCCTTAGACCCCGGCACATCTGCGGCTGAACTGCTTCCCGCTGCGGCGCCGAAAATGCAGAGAATGAGGGTGGCTATAAAAAGGAGGCGGAATCTGCGTTGAGGGAATGAGAACTCAAGAGATCTCGACATCTTTTAACCTTTCTTGAATAAATAAATGTTACGTCGTTTGCATCGGGAACCGGGAATATCTCCTGCATCCGAAAAACCCAGACTAATTTACTTCGAAACCACATCCGGCGGCGGCGGCAGATTACGGTGCTTCAGCCATTCCATGCTGATGTTCGACATTCCCTTGTTTGTCTTGGGCAAGGTATCGAGGTCGGGCATAAAAATTTGCAGTCCGGCTTGGGGCGTCATCCGGGTATAGCCGTTCACTAACTGGTTCTGATAGTTGTTCAGGTCGAGATCAAACCATGCGTCATTCGAAAGATCGACCATGATCAGGTCAACGTGATGCATGGTCAGTTTTCCAAAGTCGATGGTGCCGTCGTCCAGGCGTAGAAAGTTTCTCCACTGCTCTACTTTGGTTGCGGCCTGCTCGGCATTGCCGAAGACCTCCTCAATGTCCGGAGTTACCACGCGAGCCTTGGTGAGTTGCCCATGGATATGGGGTGGAGGGAGCAGCTTAAGGGTGTCGAAGAAAATATCATTGCCTGAAATTGAAATGCCCGGAATGCCGTCAGCATGGATTAGGTCAGAAACCTCGATGTGCAGCCCCCCAAGCAATCCCTTGAAAGGAATTTTCAACACATTGATCTTGGTTACGTGAAACTGAATCCGGTTATCAGAAGCGGCGGCGATCGAGCCCTTCACCTCCACCGGAAACGAGATCAGCTTCTTTAACGTCCCCGTCATTTTGATCTGGTCGCCGTCGGCAAGCAGCGTGATGTTCTTCAGGGGAGAATTGGCAATTCCTCCAGCGTTAAGAAAGTGGCCAAGGTCTCCGATGTTGGCGCGTATCACGCCGGTGTTGATGTTAAGAAAAAAAGATTCTGGATCGTCAAACGTCGGATTCACATTGCGCTTGGTGCGCACCATCTGTCCGCGCAGCCAGCGAACATAAATGCGAAAGTCAGGGCCACGTCGCAACATCAAGTTGTGAGCATAGACCGCCGTGGGTGCGGAGTCAGGAGTTGTAGGCGCGCCTGACCCGGGAGCATCGCTTAATGATGATGCAGGCTCCCCAGAAGACACCGGCTGCCTCGCGACTCTTGAAGACCGCCAATTCCAGGCGAACAAAGCCAGCACAATAATAGGAATAGCGATAAGCAGCGCGAGTCGAGGACGCATCACCACTCATTCTAGAGGAATGTAGCCCCGGCGACATTGTGAGTTGCCGGCTACCTCTGGCGTTCACTGCGAAACTGGATAATCTTGCGACGATCGCGTTTGGATGGCCGGCTGGTTGGCGAGGGAGTGAAATTCATCATCGCCTTGCGTTCCGCCGCCGCTTTGAGTCGCAGTTCGCGGCTCTCGTCAGTTTCGCGATAGAGCGTTTTGGCAACCGGCGCCGGACCTCGCACCTCGCTCAGCAGCAAAACCTCAACCTGAAAGTCGCCGCCTTCGGTCGTTATTTTCAGGAAGTCGCCGACCCGAACATCGCGCGCCGGCTTGGCTGGCTGACTATTCGATTGAACTCGTCCAAGGTCACAGGCCCGCCCCGCCAGGCTACGCGTCTTAAAGAACCGCGCGGCCCAAAGCCACTTGTCCATGCGCACGCTGGTCATAAGTCATTCTAAAACGTTCCCCTGAAATGCTCTAACGGGTGCCCCATCCAAGCTCCGCTTGGGCGGGGTTTTTGATCTTGAACGAAATTCAAGAGCAGTTTTTCTCGCGCCCTTTCCAAATTCATCAAGCTTAATAAATAATCCAAGCTGGTCATGCCCGAACTCCCCGACATAGCGGCCTACATCACCTCGCTGGAGTCACGCATCGTAGGTCAACCCCTGCTTCAAGTGCGCCTTGCCAGTCCATTTCTGCTGCGCACCGTGCAGCCTCCTGTCGCCAGCCTTCAAGGACGAAAAGTCCGCGAACTCCGCCGCATTGGCAAACGCATCGCGATTGGCGTGGAAGGCAATCTCTGGCTGGTGCTCCACCTGATGATCGCGGGCCGCTTGCACTGGAAGCCTTCAGGAGCAAAGTTGGCCGGCCGCCGCAATTTGGCAGCTTTCGATTTCCCCAACGGTTCTCTGGTTCTCACCGAAGCAGGCACCAAGCATCGCGCCTCACTGCATGTGCTTGAAGGGGACGAATCGCTTCGCGCCTTCGATCCAGGTGGAATCGACGTCTTCGCCAGCGATCTCAATTCATTCCGCGACGCCCTCAAAGCCGAGAACCGTACGCTGAAGCGCGCACTAACTGATCCGCGAATCGTAAGCGGCATAGGCAACGCCTATTCCGACGAGGTCCTTCACGCTGCCCAGCTGTCCCCCATCACTCAGACGCATAAACTGACTTCCGATGAATGGCAGCGTCTGTACACCGCTACTCGCGACACTCTCACTCTCTGGATCGATCGTCTGCGCAACGAAGCAGAAGCCGCCTTCCCCGAAAAAGTAACTGCATTTCGCAAAGAAATGGCAGTTCATGGCCGCTTCGGAGAACCGTGCCCGCGCTGTGGCGAAAAAATCCAGCGAATTCGCTACGCCGACAACGAAACCAACTACTGCGCCCGCTGCCAAACCGGCGGAAAAGTCCTGGCCGATCGCAGCCTGTCGCGCCTGCTCGGCTCAGACTGGCCCCGCACCCTCGATGAGCTAGAAGCCCTAAAACGAAAATAGCCCCAATTAGAGTAGAGACGTAGCTCCGCTACCTCTCAGGGGCGGCACGCACGCTCCGGTCCATGGATGCCGCGTTCTCCTGCCTCCAAAAGGCCCGAAGATCATTCGTCGTCCCATTAAAAATGTCGCGGTCGCAATGTCCGACCCCAGGAATCTCATGCGGCTCGGGCCCCACGGCTCCATCGGTGTACTGCCACATGGTCCACCCGCTCCAACCCGGGGGCAGCACAGCAGTCGGCCCGTACTGCGCCAGCCATAACCAGCAATGCGAGAGCACGGGATCAGCCGACGCCCCCAGCAACTCCTTAAGATATTGCCCACCATAAAGTCCCGGCCAGCGCCCCGTCACCTGTTGCAAATGAGTCACGAAGGCGCGCGCCTCAATCAAGTCCATGCTGGAGTCAGCCGCATTCGCTTCAAAATCCAATACCAGCAGAGTCTCAGCGTCCGCCTCAACCTTGGACAAGAAAAAATCAGCCTGCGCCACCCCGTCCGCCCCCACTCCAAAGTGATAAGCCCCCCACAACAATCCCGCGTCCCGCGCCGCAACTCGAGCAGAACGATACCGCGGGTCTACATATTTCCACCCCTGGGTTGCTTTGTGAATGACGCCATGAACCCCGGCACTGACCGCCGCCGCCAGGTTCACCTGGCCATTATGGTGAGACAGGTCGATCACAACATTCGAGTTAGGCATAGCTCCTCACACAACACTCTTTTAAATCCCCCGGAAAAATTCTCGCGCCATGCACTATAATCACCGCCGTTTTCGAAAACCTTTCATGCACTCCACTCACCAAGTCCCGCCCCCAGAAAAGCATTTCCGCTGGCGCGCCGGAGAAATCACCCGCCTCGAGGCCTTCTGTGACGTGGTTTTCGGATTCGCCATCACCCTGCTGGTAGTTTCTCTGGAAGTCCCCCACAGCTTCGTCGAGCTGATGAACGTAATGCGGGGCTTCCTGCCCTTCGCGGCCTGCTTCGCGCAGTTCATTCTGATCTGGGTTACGCACTATCGCTTCTCCCGCCGCTACGGACTCGAAGATCCCTACACAGTTTTTTTGAACGTGGTCCTCCTGTTCCTGGTTCTCTTCTACGTCTATCCGCTGAAATTCCTTTTCACTCACCTGCTGGGAGGCATCGCCGGTTTGCAGGGACTAGAGAACATCAGCCTGCAAGACGCCTCGGTCCTGATGCGGGTTTACGGCTTGGGCTTCGCTGCAGTTTTTGCCTTGTTCGCGATGATGTATCTCCACGCCTACGCCTTGCGCCACAAGCTACAACTAAGCCCCGTCGAAGCTCTTGAAACCCGCGCCGCAATCCAGGAAAACCTGGCCCTCACATTGTTCGGCCTGACTTCGTTCGCGGTAGCATTCTGGAACCCTGGTTTCGCCGGAACCCTCTACATGGGGATCGGTTTCTTCTTCTGGATCCACGGCAGCATCATGCGGAAACGAATCCGCCAATTAATCGACAGCTAGTGAGCCCACAAAACAAAAGCCCCAAGGGACAAGGTCCCCAGAGGCACAGAACAAATCCAGCAAATCTTCCTACGCTACTATGATTGCCAACTTCCAATCTCCAGGTCAACAAAATAGCACCCAAGAGTTCGCCAAATTCCCAAACCGGGTCTCTTTGCGAGTGGATGCCAGTTCAATGTTAGTCTTGTCCCGAAAGAAATCCCCGAATCATGAAGCCTACAAAGACAGCCTTGGTTACCGGAGCCGGCACCGGCATTGGCAAGTGCGTTGCACTGGCCCTGCTGCGTGAAGGATATTCCGTAGCGCTCGCCGGCCGTCACCAGGATTCACTGGACGCAGTCGTTCATCAGGCCGGCGACCTGGCCGCGCAAACCTTAGTAGTCACCACCGACGTCCGAACTCACGAGTCAGTACGTCTGTTGTTTGCGAAAACCAAGGAGCACTTCGGCCGCCTCGACCTGCTATTCAACAACGCAGGCATTGCCGCACCACCCAAATTATTGGAGGATTTGTCCCTCGAAGAATGGCAGTCGGTCCTGGATACCAACCTTACCGGCGCGTTCCTCTGCACCCAGGAAGCATTCAAGATCATGAAAGCGCAGTCGCCGCAAGGCGGACGCATCATCAACAACGGATCCATTTCCGCCCATAGCCCCCGCCCCAACTCCGGCCCCTATACCGCCAGCAAGCACGCCATCACTGGTTTGACCAAGTCCACCGCGCTCGACGGACGCAAATACAACATCGCCTGCGGGCAGATCGACATCGGCAACGCGGCCACGTCCATGGCGGAAAAAGCAAAATCCGGCGTGCCACAGGCAAACGGCGACATAACCGTCGAACCCACCATGGATCCGCAACAAGTGGCGCAAGCCGTCCTCTACATGGCAAGCTTGCCGCTCGAAGCCAACGTGCTATCCATGACCGTAATGGCCACCAAGATGCCCTTCGTCGGCCGCGGCTAGCCGAAAATCCCGGAAGTCAGGACGATCAAATCCCCCGCTCTCGCAATAGTCCCCTACCCTACCGCCGCCCTTAACAAGTCAAAACACTCTCCCACTCTGTCATCTCGACCGGAGTAAGATCATTCACAAAGTGAATGATCTTGCGAAGTGGAGAGACCTTGCGCCACCCCACCAAGTTTAGAAAATATCCTGATCCCTGCCACCGCAAGTACACCCTAGCCAATTAGGCACTTGCTGCCGCTCAGTTCTTGACTGTTATCGCCTTGCTCAAACCCTCTCAGTGTGTCGCCTTAAAGCGTGAGCGCAGTCAGCGGGAAATCGACGCCTCGCTAGTCTCGCTCCAGCCCAAACCTGTGTACCCCGGTCACATCACCCAGGGGAAATGGAAATGCGGGAGGCTCGGCGCCACCCATCGCTCGGCGTATCCGTTCGCGAACAAAGCCGACATCGGTGATGTAGCTTCGCCACGCCGCCGTCCTCCAGCCATGGCGCCCCAGCACTTCCAATATCTGTTCGCCCGCCAGCGCATCGGACGCCCGCACGTGCTGGATTGACTTCATCGCGTCCCCACCTCCCATCGCCTGGCTAAAGGCGCTGGTGGTGATGTCGCTGATCCAGTGCGCAACTCCACTCTGATTTCCAACTTCCGCAGCCAGCGCATTCACGGTCGCAGCCGGCAAATACAGAAGCAGCCCTTCGGTGATCATCAACGAAGCTCCCGGCCCGGCCGTTTCATAGATCGCACGCCGCTGCTCCGGGTCATTCAAGTCGGCAATCAGCCGCTCCCGCCGGCATCGCGGCGTTTCGCCCGCCATCACTTGCTCCTTGTAATCGAGGACGGGAGCGAAGTTGACCTCAACCCAGCGCAGCTCCGGCGCCAACTCAAGCCGCCATGGACGAGTATCCAGTCCACACCCGACGCTCAGCACCGTCTTAATCGGATACCCCGCCAGCGCTTCCAGCAGCAACTCATCGACAAAGCGCGTCCGCACCGCCAGCCCGAATCGCAATACATTGGCATGCGGCAGCGAATTGAGGATCGTCACCCCCCGCTCCCCAGCCAGCCGCGCCGCAAACGGATCGCGCACCCAGGCATCGTCCTGCGCCGTCTCATGCGCGCGGCAAGCCGCAACCATCAAAGCCGTGTCGCTGACGTGAGCAATTTCATTGTTGGCAGAAGTCATGGGATTGTTTCTCAGTTATACCTCAAAGAACAAAACCCACATTCGAATCGCGCAGAAAGTCGCGGTTCGTTCACCCCAACCAGAACTTTGTCCCGAGCCAATCTCACTCCCTCCTGTCATCTCGACCGTAGCAAGATCATTCACGAAGTGAATAATCTTGCGGAGTGAAGAGACCTTGAGCGGGCCGCGGCTGCAAGGTACATCGCAGTGAATGCCCACGTTTTCGCACGGTACCATACGGAAGACAACCTTGGGGCACGTTCCAATCACACGATCGTCTTCTATGAGGCGCAACGAGCCTGGCAAGTCCTCTGCGCTTCCAAACCTTACGAAGCTATGTGATCGCCTGCGCGCCCGAACGAAAAACCTCTCGCCTTGATCGCAGTCCTGCACGGCTGCGCAACCCCCGAGTGATATCGGCCATCTTGGGGAAGAGAGCCTAAAATTCATTTTCAAAACAAAAAGACCGGCGACACCTACTCTCCCACAATGTGGCGCGGGCGCCCCCGCCCGCGAAATCCCACCCTCTGTTCCACAGTAGTCCTTTAGCTCCCGAGCTTTCCCTGGGGATGTTCATCCGTCACAGACAGCAGACTTCACGGGCCGATACGCTGCCTGCATTGGCGGGCGAGGGCGCCCGCCCCATACTTCTTGTCAAGCTATGACTGGTCCGGCGCTTACTAAGTTTCGCTACCGACGACGGCTTCCCCATCTTCAGAAGGATGATGCTTCGGCGTTTGTTACTTTCTGTTCCGGAGCCTCGAGCCGAACTGCCGGCAGCAGCTCGCACCCTCGTCCTGGACCATTGCATTCGGGAACACACAGAACCGATTGATCTTCATGCTGTAGTCATCATGCCTGACCACGTTCATATGCTGTTTCAGCCTCTTCGTGACCAGCAGGGTTGGGCTTATCCAATGATCGATGTCTTGCAGTGTCTGAAGGGAGCGACCGCCCATCGCATTAACAAGCTGCTGGGCATCTCAGGCCCGGGGTGGCTGGAAGAATCGTTTGATCATGTGCTGCGAAATTCAGAGAGTTTGAAGGAGAAGGTTGAATACATCCGGCAGAATCCGGTGCGGCGGGGGATTGTGGCGAAGCCGGAGGATTACCGCTGCCTTTGGGTGAGTCCTGAGCTTGAGCTGTAGTTGGGTAGTGCGAGTAAATGTGGGGCGGGCGCCTCGCCCGCCAAAAGCTGGCAGCTTACAATTTTTAGTTTTTGTCTCAAACCCGCTGCGAGCCTAGGTGTCGAAGGGCCGCATCGTAAGAGTTGCCGGCAGTGGCGGCGAGGGCGCCCGCCCCACATTTCCACACAAGAACGCCATAAAACAGCAAAGGCCACATTCTCTCGAATTTGGCCTTTTGATTTAATGCCGGCGACGACCGGATTTTATCCTGAGCGCAGCCGAAGGACTCCCACACACTTTCGCGTGCAGTACAATTGCCCGGCGGCGCTTAACTTGAGGCGTTTAGGAGGCGTGAGCGAGCGTCCTTTGCGGCGAAGGATCTCTTTACTTTTCCAAATGCGGCAAAAAGCCCGTGGGATTAATTTTCTCGTTCGGGATGGGAACGCTTCGGCTGAATCGGTAGATCGACTTCTCTATAGCTACCGGCCATCGCTGTATTTACAGCCTCCACGACCAGTCGCACATGAGGCCTAAGTCCCGGCCACTGCTGTTGGCCGAGAACGACAATTGCAATCTTCCGTTCCGAGAGATTCTGCTGGTAGCGAATATTCTTGTCGGTTGTCACTAGCACATCGAAGCCTGCCTGTTCCGCCGCTTCAAGCAGGTCTCCATTCTGGAGCCTTTCCCAACCTTGCTGCGCGGCGGTACGCACGTCATGTTCTTTCAAATAGTCACGAATAGGAAGAGGCGTAGCCTGGTCAAATAAGACGCGCATCCATGCAGCCTATGACGCCGCGACGGGCGTTCTGTCCAGGCTGCGGGCGGCAAATTCGATAACCGCTTTCACCTGTTCGCGGTCAAGCCCGTCATACCACTCCATAATGTTATCAATATTGGCGCCAGCTTCCAGATTTTCAAAGATGGCAGACACTGGCATGCGCGTGCCTTTCAAAACCCAGGCGCCGCTCACCTTGCCAGGAACGCTCTCCACCGCAGGACACTGCGACCAATCGAGGTTTGCCATGGCTGGTCCCCCTCCACAAGCATAGCGCCCTCCCTCAAAAAGGAAAAGGCCAACCTGATCTCCCCAGATTGGCCTTTAATTTAATGTCGGCGACGCAGCCGAAGGACTCCCACCCACTTTCGCGTGCAGTACAATCGGCCCGGCGGGGCTTAACTTGAGGCGTTTAGGAGGCGTGAGCGAGCGTTCTTTGCTCGCGAGAGCCTCCTGCCGAAATCCTGAAGCCGCGTCCTTTGCGGCGAAGGATCTCTGCGTTTCTTCCAGACGCGGCAACCGCCAATCATGTCTCCATGGTTGGCCTTTAATTTAATGCCGGCGACGACCTACTCTCCCACACACTTTCGCGTGCAGTACAATCGGCCCGGCGGGGCTTAACTTCCGTGTTCGGGATGGGGAACGGGTTCATCCCCGCATTCATCCAGTTTCGGACAACTGGCCCTTTAGCAGCTCTTCCAGGTATTTGGCTAGATCCGTTACATCATACTGGCCTTCTTCATACGCACAATCAGCAGCACGCAGTCCAGCGATGTAAGGGCCTATTTTCCCGGATCCGCTCCGGCACGGTTTTCTTGCCGCCCAGAATTTTCCTTTGCCTCATGCAGATAAGGTAGTAGCATGCCGCCCTCGCGGTTCTGCCGTCGCCCTCAATAAAGGGGTGAATCCAGTTGAGGTTCCAGAGGGCAAAAGCTGCCAGTGTTGTCGGGTGCTCCAAGATCGTCCAGTTCTCATGGATGACCGAGAAAAATGCGTCCATCAAATCGGGAACGTTATCAAAATGTGGCGGAACATGGTTGCCCACCCGAATCGGACTCTTCCGATAGCGTCCACCGAGTTGGCAAATGTTCGAGACTGCGGCGTAGTTCAATGCCCAAAGCGTATATTTGTCAAAGGACTCTATGCCTTTTTTGAGGCCGATCTCATTACAATTTGACAGCAGATCGTACTGCCTGAACAGATTTTGCTCCTGTATCTTGGTGTAGAGCGCCGGGTCGTCTTTTTCTCTCACTGACATATTCAGTAAGGGCCCGATGCAGGAAATCCGCCGCTACGGTAGGAGTTTGATGTGTTCTGAAGCCAGTCTAACGCTATCTTTGGTGATCCTATTTTCCGAACCTTGGGGAGCGTTGCCGAATGCAAAACTGATTCGCTGCTCACGCAACTCCTCTTCGGTAACCTTAGCACCGCGAGTGGCTTCCAATATCTTTGTTAGTTCCGGATCTGCTTCTACCGGTCGAAAGAATTGTTGACGATCTGCCATAGCTCCAACCTCCCGTGCAGGAAGGCGATCATACCTCTTCCCGTCACTGATAATTATATATTTTTCCCCACAAGCGATTAAATTCTTGATTACAAGCGAAGAAGTGAAATATTCCCCCACAAACAACAAA
>CAWCNH010000001.1:4377500-4383581 GCA_963796925.1 uncultured Acidobacteriota bacterium | reverse complement strand
ACACAACCAGCATCAGCTTGCTCAACATGCCGTGGATTGTAGCAACAACGCCTGAGTCTCCGCCAGAAACAAACCACTTGCCTTTGATCGCTGAGGGCGAGCCGAACAACTCTAAGGATCCCTACCCACCCATCACTCGCCACCCCTCCCGCCACTGCTCAAACTTCGACCTTCTCCTTCTACTCCCCGGATACAGCTTCACCGACCGTCTCCCCCGAAACACCTCCGCCGGAAACACATACCACGCCTCCTCCGGCGCCACATACACCACCAGCGCATCGATCTCGTCTTCCTTATACGCACCCAGCGAATGCCCAAACGTCCGCACGCTGTAACCGCCGTCCCTCCCCACCCGATACGCCGACTTCACCTGCACCTTCCACAGTCGCCCACCCGCATCCACAATAAAGTCATACCGGTCGCTGTCTCCCCACGGCTTCGCCACCCCAAACCCCATCCCCGCAGCCTTAGCCAGAAACGCCGCCTCCGCCCGCTCCCCCAACCGCTTAGCCGTAACCGGATGCCCCACTCTCGTCGCGCTTTTTACGACAGCTTGGGGATTTTGACATTTCCTGACTTCCCTGAAGCTACTGAGGGTGCCCCATTTCTCGCGCGCTCTTTGCGCGAGAAGTGGGACCCTACCCTCCGAACCTCCCTTCCCCCAATATCTCTCCATCGGCCACCGCCCAAATCTCCCCTACCCATGCCGACCCCATACTCATCTCCTCCCACCAACAAAACAAAAGCCTCAAGGACAGAGGTCCCAGAGGCGCATGAAAATCCAAATTTCTAAGTCGGATACACTCCGACCCACCTAAGCATCGCCAATCCACAACGCTAAGTCAACAAGAATCAAGCCCAATCCCAATTCGGGAAAAACACACAAGCCGCCAATCGCAAATCAATCTAGCGCGGACACTCCTGTCCGCGACATACCACGACCACAAACCCAGCCCTCACCCCAAGGGAAAGCCGATTCCCACCAACGATATCTGGATCGCGGCGCTATGCCGGCAGCACCATTTACTTCCCTATTGAGCCGCGATCGCCACTTTGATCTGGTGCCGGGAAATGGCGGGTGGATTTGGTGAAAATGTGGGGCGGGCGCCCTCGCCCGCCAAAAACCAGGAGCGAGAGACACGGTAATTTTATTGCGTGGAACCTTACGATTTTCGCTGATGGTGGAGAATCCAAAGATGGGCCGGTTAAAGATGCTAACTTTTTGGCGGGCGAGGGCGCCCGCCCCATATAAGCCTCAAAACTGCAAAGGCCACATGTCTCTCATGATGGCCTTTACTTAATGCCGGCGACGACCTACTCTCCACAATTGTGCGGGCGCCCCCCCCGCGAACCTTAAACGCTGTCCATGAAGTTGTCCTTGGCGATTAATTTCCCTGAGGATGTTCATTCGTCACAGACGACAGACCCGAAGAGCCAGTACGCTGCCGGCAGTGGCGGGCGAGGGCGCCCGCCCCACATTTCACACCAACCAATGTCTGGCCCTACGCTTGCTAAGTACCGCGATCGCCGTCGACTCCCTCACCTCCAGCAAGATGACGCTCCGGTGTTTGTTACTTTCTGTTCCGGAGCTACGGGCCGAGTTGTCGACCGCAGCTCGCACCCTCGTACTGGATCATTGTTTGCGGGAACACTCAGAACGGATTGATCTTCATGCTGTAGTCATCATGCCTGACCACGTTCATCTGCTCTTTCGGCCCCTTCGCGATGAGCAAGGCTGGGCTTATCCTGTGATCGATGTCTTGCAGTGTTTGAAGGGAGCGACTGCCCATCGCATTAACAAGCTGCTGGGTATCTCAGGACCTGTCTGGCAGGAAGAATCTTTTGACCATGTGCTGCGAAATTCAGAGAGTTTGAAGGAGAAGGTGGAATACATCCGGCAGAATCCGGTGCAGTGGGGGTTGTGGCGAAGCCCGAGGATTACCGCTGCCTTTGGGTGAATCCCGAGCTTGAACCGTGAGATAATGTGGGGCCGGCGCCCTCGCCCGCCAAATAACTGGCAGCTTACACTTTTAAATTTTTGTCACAAACCCGCTGCGAGCTTAGCTGTCGAAACCCCGCATGCGAATCGAGGACTGTCAGAACTCTCAAACAGCAAAGGCCACATTCTTTCGAATGTGGCCTTTAATTTAATGCCGGCGACGACCTACTCTCCCACACACTTTCGCGTGCAGTACAATCGGCCCGGCGGGGCTTAACTTCCGTGTTCGGGATGGGAACGGGTGGATCCCCCGCGGTATGATCACCGACAACTTAGAGCGGCTTCTGCCGCGGCTACTAGCTTCTGGCTACTAGCTTGACTCTCCCACACACTTTCGCGTGCAGTACAATCGGCCCGGCGGGGCTTAACTTCCGTGTTCGGGATGGGAACGGGTGGATCCCCCGCGGTAAGATCACCGACAACTTAGAGCCGTCAGCCATCAGCCGTCAGCCATCAGCTCGTTCGCTGTGGCGACTTACTCCGCCGATGGGCGGCAAACTTGTAAAAGAACAGAAAATCCGAGGACGAAACCTCACAACTGAATAGATTGGGTCTTACAATTTCTCGACAAGACTCCATATTTCGTCGGCGCACAGCCATCAGATACTGGCCTATCAGCCTCGTCCAAGTTCTGACGACGGTACTACAGACGCCGCAGCTTTCGATACAGATTCGAACTGAAAGCTGCAACTGAGTGCTGACGGCTGTTTTACTGCACCGAGTAAATTTTATGGTCAAGCCGAACGGGCGATTAGTACAGGTTAGCTTCACGCATTACTGCGCTTTCACTCCCTGCCTATCAACCAGGTAGTCTTCCTGGGCCCTTCTTTACCCTTAGGGTTGGGAGATCTCATCTTGAGGAGTGCTTCCCGCTTATATGCATTCAGCGGTTATCACTACCGAACTTCGCTACCCAGCTATGCCATTGGCATGACAGCTGGAACACAAGAGGTTCGTCCATCCCGGTCCTCTCGTACTAAGGACAGGTCCTCTCAAATCTCCTGCGCCCACAACAGATAGGGACCGAACTGTCTCGCGACGTTCTGAACCCAGCTCACGTACCGCTTTAATAGGCGAACAGCCTAACCCTTGGAACCTTCTACAGCTCCAGGATGCGATGAGCCGACATCGAGGTGCCAAACCGGAGCGTCGATATGAACTCTTGGCTCCGATCAGCCTGTTATCCCCGGCGTACCTTTTATCCGTTGAGCGATGGCCCTTCCATACAGAACCACCGGATCACTAACGCCTACTTTCGTACCTGCTCGTCTTGTAGGACTCGCAGTCAACCACGCTTATGCGTTTGCACTCGTCGGCTGATTTCCAAACAGCCTGAGCGTAGCTTCGCACGCCTCCGTTACAATTTAGGAGGCGACCGCCCCAGTCAAACTACCCGCCTTACTATGTCCCTCTCCCGGTTTACGGGAGTAGGTTAGAACCACAGAACTCGCAGGGTGGTATCTCACCGGTGGCTCCACCAAGTCCGAGAACCTGGTATCAAAGCCTCCCACCTATCCTGCGCAGCAAGTGCCATAGTTCATAGTAAAGGTATAGTAAAGGTGCACGGGGTCTTTCCGTCTAGTTGCGGGCAACCGGCATCTTCACCGGCACTACAAGTTCGCCGTGTCACTCATTAAGACAGTCGCACTTTCGTTACGCCATTCGTGCAGGTCGGAACTTACCCGACAAGGAATTTCGCTACCTTAGGACCGTTATAGTTACGGCCGCCGTTCACTGGGGCTTCAGTTCAAAGCTTCGCCTTGCGGCTAACCTCTCTCTTTAACCTTCCAGCACCGGGCAGGCGTCAGCCCCTATACGTCGTTTTCGACTTAGCAGAGACCTGTGTTTTTGTTAAACAGTCGCAGTGCGCATTTCTCTGCGGCCACTTCGAGCTATGAACTCTACTGTGGCACCCCTTCTCCCGAAGTTACGGGGTTAATTTGCCGAGTTCCTTAACAAGTGTTCTCACGAGCGCCTTTGGATATTCTCCTCGTCTACCTGTGTCGGTTTGAGGTACGGTTCCCTTATTTTCTCCTTAGAGGTTTTTCTTGGCAGTGTGGAATCGGCAGCTTTCCTCCATACGGAGTACTGTTTTGCGTCTCAGTGATAACTTCCCCGCGGATTTTCCTGCGGAAAACACCTTACACGCATCAACCGTCATAGCCATAGGACGGCCTGCTTATCCTTCTGCGTCACCCCATCGTGATAACGAATACAAGGGAGGTCCGGAATATTAACCGGATGTCCATCGACTACGCCTTTCGGCCTCGCCTTAGGGACCGCCTGACCCTGAGCGGATTAACCTTTCTCAGGAAACCTTAGACTTTCGGCGCGGAGGGTTCCCACCTCCGTTATCGCTACTTATGCCGGCAGGGTCTCTTCTCAACCGTCCACCAGTCTTTTCAGTCTAGCTTCTAACTGTTGAGAATGCTCTCCTACCACGCATGGCTGTTACACCATGCATTCGCTGCTTCGGTACCAAGCTTGAGCCCCGTTATATTGTCGGCACCGGACCGCTTGACCAGTGAGCTATTACGCTTTCTTTAAAGGATGGCTGCTTCTAAGCCAACCTCCTGGCTGTCTGGGCGTTCCGACTTCCTTTCCCACTTAGCTTGAATTTGGGGACCTTAGCAGGCGATCTGGACTGTTTTCCTCTCGACGACGAAGCTTAGCCCCCGCCGTCTGACTCCCGGATTGGTTGTTCAATGGCATTCTGAGTTTCGTTGGATTCAGTAAGCTGGAAAGCCCCCTAGTCCATCGAGTACTTTACCACCACGACAAATCATCCGAGGCTAGCCCTAAAGCTATTTCGGAGAGAACGAGCTATCACGGAATTTGATTAGCCTTTCACCCCTACCCTCAGCTCATCGGAGCTTTTTTCAACAAACACCCGTTCGGCCCTCCAGTGGGTGTTACCCCACTTTCAGCCTGGCCAAGGGTAGATCATCCCGCTTCGCGTCTATTCCTGCCAACTGATTCGCCCTATTAGGACTCGCTTTCGCTACGGCTCGCTTTCGCTTAACCTTGCTGACAAGAATAACTAGCCGGCTCATTATGCAATAGGCACGCGGTCAGACTTTCGGCTTACGCCGCATAGTCCTCCCACCGTTTGTAGGCACACGGTTTCAGGTACTATTTCACTCCCCTCGCAGGGGTTCTTTTCGCCTTTCCCTCACGGTACTGGTTCACTATCGGTCAGAAGCTAGTATTTAGCCTTACGGGATGGTCCCCGTAGATTCCCGCAAGGTTTCACGTGCCCCGCGGTACTCAGGTATCGGCTTCGAGTCCAGGTCATTTTCGCCTACGTGGCTATCACACTCTATGGCCCCTCTTTCCAGAGGGCTTCAACTAATGACTGGATTGGTAACTCTACTGTTGCCGACCCTACAACCCCTGTGTCACCCGAAGGTGATACAGGTTTGGGCTAGTTCCGATTTCGCTCGCCACTACTCTCGGAATCGAGGTTTCTTTCTTTTCCTCCAGGTACTGAGATGGTTCACTTCCCTGGGTTCGCTCGAACCTAACTATGGATTCATCAGGTCGTACTAGGGTTTTGCCCTAGTGGGTTTCCCCATTCGGAAATCCCCGGATCAATGCCTACTTGCGGCTCCCCGAGGCTTATCGCAGCTTGCCACGTCCTTCATCGCCTGCTTCTGCCAAGGCATCCACCATGCGCCCTTAGTAGCTTGACCATAAAACTTACTCGACACACTCAGGAAAGCCATCAGCTGTCAGCCATCAGCCTTCAGCTAAAACCTTCCCAACTACGCCTCGCAAATTCTATGGGCCTCTAACCCTGCTCCTCGCACGCTTAAGCGGGCCTCGCTTCTCCACTTGCTCTTCCACGTTGCGGTCGTGAAACCTCTATGCTTCCGAACAGCCGAAGATGCCAGGTGCTTTACGTACACCAGCAGGTATTTCAGGCACTCATAAAAATTTACAGTCTTGTAGATTGCCCAATCTATTCAGTTGTCAAATATCGTCCCCGCCAGCTTGCGCTGGCTTTCCACCTGAGTGGATGTCCGTCAAGACGTAGCTAAGCCACGTCTCTACAGAAATTACTGGATTGCTTCCAACCCAAT
>CAWCNH010000001.1:0-4375000 GCA_963796925.1 uncultured Acidobacteriota bacterium | reverse complement strand
TTCCACTGCTTATGCACATTTGGGAGCGCTTCGTCGGCGATCCATTCTGGGCGAACGGCGATTAAGCCAGAGCGCAACAGAACTTGCGACTTCCGCTCAGGCAAAATAGTTTGCTGCACGCGCCGAGGCGGAAGTCGATAACTTGTGAAAAGAACCTTAATGGAGGCTTTTGCGATGTACGCTAAACCCTTCGAGAAACTCTGTTCCCGAATGTAAACCTCGTGGCCGAGGCTAATTTGCCGCTTTAAATCTAGATGCCGGAATACGACGAGAGATCCACTACTTTCCGGCTAGCCACACTTTTGCTCTCGATTGATTATTTATAGCACGGAGGTGGGGGGAGCGCAAGGGGGGGGTGATGAATGTTGCGGTTTTCTTGCGCCGCCTCGGAGAAAATTTGTTGACTGCATTCCAAGAACTCGAGCAATGGATCTAAACATCGGTCTTGCTGCGAAAGCTCGGGCAGAGACGCAAGGTCCCTCGACTTCGCTCGGGATGACAGAGTTGTATTGATGACAGGGTTTGTTGATGACAGGGTTATTTAAGTATTACGGTTTGCTGTGTTTGGGTTGAGTGTTTGAGGTTCTGGTTCTGCTGAGGCATACCAGTCGGCTGCCAGGTCCTTCCATTGAGGATTCATTTGCGCTATCAGCCATAGCTTCTTTTCGCGACGCCAATTCTTTAGCTGCTTTTCTCGGGCTATGGCTTGGGCTACGTTTTCGAAAACTTTCCCAGAACACTAGGCGCCCGGTGTCGTAGTCGGACGTGAAGCCCTCCAGTTCGTGGGTCTTGTGTTCGAAGACGCGGCGACGGAGGTTGTTGGTCATTCCGATATACAGGGCGCGTCGCGAATTGCTTTGCATCATGTAAACGAAGAAGCGATATTCGTGCAAGGCATCTCCTCACGAACTGTCATCCCGAACGCAGTCGAGGGACCTTGCGTTATTTTTTCAGCCGGCGCGGCGTTGGGGATGTGATGGATGTCACAGCTTTTTAGTGATGGCTGAACATTTTGGGGAACATAAGGTCCCTCGGCTGCGCTCGGGATGACAGATTTTTGGTTGGATTGGGAGTTCGCTTTGCTCATTCGATTCAACGCGAAATCCCAGAATTTAAGCGGTCGTTGCTGGGTTGGTGGGGGTTGTTTATAATCGGGGCTGCTGGGCGGGAGTAACTCAGTGGTAGAGTGCGACCTTGCCAAGGTCGAAGTCGCGGGTTCAAATCCCGTCTCCCGCTCCAAAATCTGCAACGGCCGCGAAGGCCTTCCTGCAAAGTAGATGGTTCGGGGCGCGGTACCCAAGTGGTAAGGGAGAGGTCTGCAAAACCTTTATACGTGAGTTCGATTCTCACCCGCGCCTCCAGAAATTCCCTGACAATTAATTGTGAATGTGCGGGCTTTGGGCGGGATTCTTGCGTCCGCCGGTGGGCGGATTTTTGACTACGTGGATTTCAAAATCTACGGGAAGTTGTTTTGGCGGGTAGCAGGCGGCTTTGTCACAGGCCTGGTATTTGAGGTTTCCGCGCACGGAATATTTGGTCGCCATGACGCCGACCAGCGGGCGGATCTGGACGGCGATGTCGAAGCTGCGGCTATAGACGCTCAGTTTGTCGTCGGGGGCGAAGGCGAAACTCATCTCTTCACCCGGCGGATAGGTAACTTTGCCGATCATGATGTCGGTGGGCGGCTGCAACTTGAGCGTGGTAGGAATTAAATATTCGGCGGTGGGAGTGTTGGAGTTGACGTGGTATCCGGACTCGATTTCAAAGTGAAGGTTGACGGTGGTGGCGCGGCCGCGCATTACGGATGCCAGCGGCGGCGGAGTCAGTTTTACCGTTGGGGGATGAGAGCCAAACGATTCCTGCGCTCGCAGGGGCGTCCAGAGCAGGGCGGTTGCGACGAGTAGTGTGGCGGCGCGAATGGCCATCTCTGGTGGTTACTTTTTTACTTGCGCTACGCGGCTGGGGCCAAGAGCTTTCTTGATGCTGTCTTCGATTTCGCCGCGGCCTTTCAGCCCAAAAACTTTGTCGACGATTTTGCCGTCGCGGTCTATATAAAGAGTCGCCGGCAGGAACTGCACGCCGCCGAACAGGTCTTCGACTGACTCCTGTCCGACGAGGATGGGATAGTTGACTCCCAGGTCGGTGGCGAATTTTGCCAGGTCGGCGGGGGCGGCGTCCTCATCGACTGCGATGCCGACGATTTGCAATCCTTCAGGACCGTATTGCTTTTGCAGCTCGGCGAACCAGGGCATTTCGATTTTGCAGGGCTGGCACCAGGTGGCCCAGAAATTCAGCAGAACCGCTTTGCCACGATAGTCGGAGAGGTGGATGGTTTTGCCTTCCAGAGACTTGAGAGCGAAGTCGGGGGCAGACTTGCCGGCGAGTCCTTTGCCGGCATTGTCGCCGGGGTCGCCGCTCGACTTGCGGGCCATTTGCAGGCCGAAAACGAGCATGATGGTGACCACCATGGCCACAATAATAATGATGACAGGATCACGTTTCACAAAAAGACTCCACTACAACGCAAAGCGATTCAAGAACGACAAGTAACCCGAGATAATTGTAAATCGTCCCAGGACCAATAACACGCCCAGGACGATAAGCAGCGCGCCGCTGATCACTTCGAGGGCGTGCATGTGGGAGCGGAAGCGGCTGTAGAACTTTAGAAAGCGCTCGATGCCGAGCGAGGTCAGCAGAAACGGAACCGCCAGCCCCAGAGAATAAATGGTTAGAAGACCTATTCCTTTGGAGACGGAATCCTGAGTGGCGGCGAAGCCTAGAATGACGGCCAGGATGGGGCCGACGCAGGGAGTCCATCCGAAGGCAAAGGCGAATCCGATGACGAAAGCTCCCCACACCGTGCTGCCGCCTTTTACGCTATGCAGACGTTTGTCGGCGTAGAGGGCGCGGATGCGCATGATGCCGGTGAGGTGCAATCCGAACAAGATGATGACCACGCCGGCGACTTCTGCCAGGGTGTGCTTGTAGCGCGCGAGAATTTGTCCGACGCTGGTGGAAATTGCGCCCAAGGTGATGAATACAACGCTGAAGCCCAAGATGAAGGCGATGGAGTTCAGCATGACCTTACGGAGCAGTCCAGCTTCCTGAGCCTGCAATTCTTCGACGCCAGCCCCCGAAATCAGGGAAACATAGCCGGGAACCAGGGGCAATACGCAGGGCGAGAGGAATGAAATAAGGCCAGCGGCAAAGGCAGCCAACGGTAATGGAAGATTGTGCACTCGGGGAATATTGTACCTGCTCAGGGAGCAGGCCATGGTTAGGAAGTGGTGTCGGAGGCTTGGGGACGGGTTACGTAAGGTTGTTGATCTTATCTTGGCCGGGGCAAATCCGGCGCCAGGGCAAATCCGGCGGCTTTGGGATTTCGTATTGAGGAGAGTGGCAAGGCTAGTGGTGCGCGACCGGCCTTGGGTAATCGTCGGCCGTGTCAAAGAGTGTAGGGGTCCTTCGCTGCGCTAGGATGACAGATTTTCTTTAGGACTTAGTTGTGCAAAAGGGGCATATGGACGCTACTAAACCGTCGGTGTTTGTCAGCGGGGGAACGGGGTACCTGGGGCGGCCGTTGATTGCTTCTCTGCTGGCGCAGGGTTATAGCGTGCGGGCGTTGGTGCGCGAGGGTTCGCAGCATAAGCTGCCAGTGGGTTGCATTCCGGTTGTTGGTGACGCGCTGGATGGGAAGTCCTATGCGGCACAGATACAGCCTGCGGATACTTTTGTGCAGTTGGTGGGAGTGTCGCATCCTAGTCCGGCGAAGGCTGCGGAATTTCGCAAGATTGATTTCGTTTCAGGCTGTGGCGCGATTGAAGCGGCGGCGCAGTCCGGAATTCGTCACTTCGTTTATTTGAGCGTGGCCCATCCGGCGCCGGTAATGAAGGCTTATGTGGCGGTGCGGTCGGAGTGCGAGGCACGGCTAGTTGCCAGCGGTATGAACGCCACGATTCTGCGTCCGTGGTATGTGTTGGGCCCGGGGCACTGGTGGCCGTATGCGGTGAAACCTTTTTATTGGCTATTCAGCCTGTTGCCTCCGACTCGTGCAGGCAGTCAGCGCCTTGGACTGGTGACGCTGGCGCAAATGACGGCTGCGTTGGCCGATGCGGTGGCGCATCCGAGTACAGGCGTGCGGATTATCGAAGTGCCTGAGATCCGGCGTTACTAATTTCCTACCTACGCCGGTCTGGTTGGAATGTCAAAAGGTACGGTGCGCGTTCCCGATGCGGGAAAGGCCCCGGCTTTCATGCCAGAGTGTGTTCCCAACAGGCCATAGCATGGGAAAGATGGGCCACTACGGGCAAACCTCGCAAGCATGGGCCAATCGCCTGCAAAACCCTTAAAAAGCAAGCTTCATGCGGCATTTGGCGCGATCTAGGTTCCCAGTATGTCTCGGAATTACGAAAGCGCATGCCCGTGGGACATCTGGCAGCACCGGGTAGCGGGTGAGAATGTTGACGACAGAGAGCCCCATGGAACGAGACGATTATCTGGACGACATTCATATTCGGGTGCTGCGCGTAACTGAAGACTTGCGCGCCATTCAACGGGAACTAAACTGTGCCGCCATGGAAGCGCCCGGTGATCCCGAGCTGATGGAAGCACTCACTCAACTGCCGGAGATGGAATCACTGCAAGTGTTGAAATCGGCAGTCGACCAGATGCGCCATTTCCTGTGGTTCTATATGCAGGTGATGACCAACGAAACCGAGGCCGGCGACAAGCTGCGACAGAGCATTCGGCAGCGGACATCGGAAGATATTGTGTTCAGCCCGGAAGCTGCGTTTCTGAAGAAGTGCAGGTCGGCCGCAGATAGCAGCTTGCTGCGCTATTTGACGGATGGGAAAGATCGCAAGCCGAATTAGAAACGCGGTTTTGCAAAAGGGTCCGGCTTCGCGCCGGGCCCTTTTTGTTTTGGGCGACGGCGCCGCAAGTGGACGATGCTCCCATTCGCGTGGGACCCATGCGGGCGCCACGACCCTACTCGCTTGAAAGGCCTTCAGCTCTGCCGCCGCGGCTAAAGCCTTGTCAGCCTGCGCTTTTCCGTGGCGCTGGAAGCGCCACGCTTCCACGGCGCTATTGGGTTTAGTGGGCCTTCCTGCTTCTCGGCTTGTGCTGTGCGGGCGGCTTTTTGGATGACTGGTCGGCTGATTTGATATTGCGGCTAAGACGTAGAGGAGCTACGTCTCTACTTTGCTTTGCTATTCAACGGAGACGGACTTCACCAGGTTGCGGGGGCGATCTACGTCGAGGCCTCGTCTTACCGCCACGTAATAGGCGAAGAGTTGGAGGGGAACTATTTCAAGGATGGGCAACAGCATTTCTGGGGCCGGCGGAATTAAGACCACCTGGTCGGCTAACTTGGGGAGTTGCTCGTCCTCATAAGAGCCAACTGCGATCACTCTTCCGCCTTGCTGTTTGAAGCTCTTTATATTGGCTACGGTTTTTTCGTAACGGATAACCGAGCCAGGATCGTTGCGGTCGCAAGTGGCAAGAATCACTACCGGCAGATTCTCGTCAATCAACGCCAGCGGCCCGTGCTTGGTTTCGCCCGTGGGATAGCCCTCGGCATGTATGTACGAAACTTCCTTCAACTTCAGTGCCCCATCCATGGCGACGGGATAATGGATCGCCCTCCCCATGAACAGGAAATCATCAAAGGTGTGATATCTGTCAGCCAGAGTTTGCAGGTCTTGGGAAGCCTTGAGAATGAGGTCGATCTTGTCGGGAAGCTCGAGCAGTTCGCGGATAAAGTGGCGGCGATCTTCTTTGGCCAGCTTGCCGCGGACCTGCCCTAAATAAAGAGCGAACACAAACAGCACTGCCATCTGCGCGGTGAAAGCCTTGGTGGAGGCGATGCTGATTTCCCGCCCGGCGTGAGTATAGAGAAGTCCGTCGGCCTCGCGGGCGATAGTGGAATCGACCACATTTGAGATGGCGATGGTGTAGGTGCCACGAGCTTTTGCCTCGCGCTGAGCCGAACTGGTGTCGGCGGTTTCTCCGGACTGGGTGATAAAGATGGTGATTTCTCCCGGACCGATCAGCGAGTTGCGATACTCGAATTCGCTGGCGTAGTCGACATCGACCGGGAGGTTTGCCAGCTCTTGAATCATGTACTGCCCGGCCATGCCGGCATGGCGACTGGTTCCGCTGGCGACGATGTTGATGCGCCGCAGCGCCCGCAGATCTTCGGCTTCAATGCGGACGTCTTCGAGCTTGACCACCGCATCCTGCAAGGACACGCGGGGCGAGACGGTATCCCGGAGCGACTGCGGCTGCTCGAAGATTTCTTTGATCATGTAGTGGGGAAATCCGCCCTTGTCGATTTGGTTCGGCATGCGCTCCTCGGAGTCTGCACCCATTTTAGAGGGTGGGATCAATGACGGCGAATCTCGATATGGAATCGATTTAATAGCAGAGACATTGTAATGGAATCAAGCGCGGCCGTTATCGAGGCAGGGGAATTTGATCGTGGCGCGACGCGGCGGGAGCGGCGGACGGCGGTGTATAATTTGGGCAATCTTGCGGTAAGCCAATCAGCAAGAGACTGCGCCCGGTTCACCTTCTGCGCAGCGCGTCAAAACGTCGGGGAGTGGCTCAGCCTGGTAGAGCACCTGGTTCGGGACCAGGGGGTCGGAGGTTCAAATCCTCTCTCCCCGACCAACACGTCAATGAATCCGGCTAACGTGGTTTTCGAAGGCTGCCTATCTGCTCAGCAGGCAGGAACGGAAAACTGCGACATTACGGCGTAAATCAACTCGCGCATCTCGATAATGTCGCGGTCGAGCCGCTTTATGGAAGAGCGAAACAACTCGGCTTTCAGAGCGGGGTCGACAAAGGGCTGCGCCAAAGTGTGGAAACTGCGATGCAGTTCCAGATGGTAGTGCGCAATCGATTCATCAAATTTATCGAGGAGGCCGGCGGCATCGGCGAGTTGGACTTTTGGATCGATGGCCAAGGCGTCAAATATTTGCGAGGACGTTTTCTCTGCGGTGGCATTCACCACGAATATCCCCACGTGCTCGACTGCGCCTGATCGGTTGAGGATGGGGAAGCAATGAGTCAGCCAGTAACCAAATTCCGGAGTCTCCCGGATATGCCCTTCGACCATGAGAGAAGACGGCTTGCCGGTACTTAGAACCCGCTCATAGAGTGGTTCCACCTGACGGGCCAAGTCGCCAACAACCTCACGAGATGTCTTTCCGATGTGGTGCTCAACGATGGCGCGGGTTTCTCCCGCGAGTGAACTATTTACCGCTTCAAAGCGAGTTTGAGAATCGAGCACGCCTATGCCCAGGGTCGCGGCACGGGCACCGGCATGGAAGAGTTTTTTAAGATGCTGCGCCTGGTCAATTCCGCGGAAATTATTAGCGTGTAATGCGGCCATGGCGATACTCACGGCGACTTCTTCCAGACATACAAGTTCTGCTCATCTGACAGGCTGGCAATTTCTATATTTTGTGAGCCAGCGGCGCGTGCCACGGCGGAACGTAGATCCTTGGCCCTATTTTTCCCTAACGGAACTTTAAGAGCGGACTCGCGCGAAAGCTTCGCCAATCCTTGCAAAACTTGTTGCATTAACTGGAAGTGCTTGCCGCGACGTCCGCGCTTCAAGCTGGATAGGGGAACGCTTTCCACAGCCGCGGACTGCTGGATATCGGTTTCGATGGCGAGCTGTTTTTGAGCATCCACCACAGCAGTTTAAGCCAGGTCGCTAAATCGGCCCAATATTTTTTAATCAAATTTGGAGCGCGATTTGAGCTCGTTAGTGGTATATTGTTGTGCATACCACACAGTGCATTTAGGCTGTGAGGCCAGTGATACCGAGTACTGGGCCAAACCCTAGGGCAAGCCCGCTGTGAGGGGGGGCGGTTCGCATGGACGATCAAGGTTCGTCCCGGACTCTAGTTTGGATTGAGCAACCGACTCAGGCTGGCTGGGGCTGCTCGCATTGCGCGTGGGTATTCCATTCTGCCGGTCCTCCGATCGGCGAAACCCTTGAGGAAATGAAACGGAATTTTCAAATGCAACTGTTGAAGGAATTTAACGCTCACCAGTGCGCCCAGCATCGACAGCAGGCTAAAGTCTCCTAGCAGTCGTCATGGCTGTAACCTTCAAACACTTATATTTCCTTGCATAAATGACTTGCCGAGGCGTGGTGCGGTCGCTGCAGGCAGGTGTCACATCCAGAGCCCAAAATGGGTGAGTGTCGATTTCCATGCAGACGGTTCGTCGTCAATGTAGGCGGTCAGAGAAGGCCGACTAATTTAACTTTTCGGAGGGATAGCTATGCGATTCATGATCCTGTTGAAGGCCACAAAAGAGACCGAAGACGGAGAACTACCAGACGAGAAGCTGCTGGCTGCGATGGGCAAATACAACGAAGAACTGGTGAAGGCGGGAATTATGCTGGCGGGTGAAGGCTTGCAGCCGACTGCGAAGGGTGCGCGGGTACGGTTTTCGGGGAGCAAGCGCAGCGTGATCGACGGACCATTCACTGAGACCAAAGAATTACTTGCGGGATTCTGGCTATGGCAGGTGCGGTCGCTGGAGGAGGCGATTGAGTGGGTAAAACGGTGCCCGAATCCCATGGGAGAGGAAGCGGAGATCGAAATCCGGCAGGTATTTGAAGCCGAGGATTTCGGAGACGCGTTCACTCCTGAATTGCGCGAGAAAGAAGAGCAGCTACGCAAGCAGATCGCGCCGGCAAAGTAAGCGAAGCGTCACTCAAAAGCGTGCAGACGGCGGTGTACAATTGCCGCCGTCTCGAAACCACTATGAACAAGCGATCGTTTCTGAAACTGGTATCTGCCGGGCTGGCTACCCCGATTATTTCTCCGTTTCTCTCCTGGGCGGCGGGAGACAAGTTGAAAAATTGGGCGGGGAATATTGAGTACGGAACCGATCGTCTGTATTCGGCGGCGTCAGTGGAACAGGCGCAAGAGTATGTGAGGAAACAGAAGCGGCTGAAAGTCCTGGGTACGCGGCACTGCTTCAATTACATTGCTGACAGCACCGACGATTTTCTTTCAGTTCGCCCCATGGATAAAGTAGTTTCGCTCGATCGCGAGGCGGGCACGGTGACCATCTCGGCGGGCATGAGCTATGGACAGCTTAGTCCTTATTTGCATGAGCAAGGGTTTGCTTTGCACAATCTGGCGTCACTGCCGCATATCTCAGTGGCAGGGGCATGCAGCACAGCCACCCATGGATCGGGCGAGAAGAACGGAAACCTGGCGACCCAGATTGCGGGATTAGAGTTCATCAACGCCGCCGGCGATGTGGTAAAGCTTTCGCGGGAAAAGGATGGCGAAACCTTTCTCGGGTCGGTGGTAGGACTGGGCGCGCTGGGAGTGATCACCAGGTTGACGCTGAATCTACAGCCCACGTTCATGATGAAGCAATACGTTTATGAAAATCTGCCGCTCGGTCAGATGAAAGAACACTTTGATGCGATTGAGGCTAGCGCTTACAGCGTCAGCCTGTTTACCGACTGGCAGCGGCAGCGGATCAATGAAGTCTGGCTTAAGACGCGGCTGGAGCCTGGGCAAGAGTTTAAGGCGACGCCAGAGTTTTTCGGCGCAAAGCTGGCGACCAAGAATCTGCATCCCATTGCGGAGCTGTCTCCGGAAAATTGCACGGAGCAGATGGGTGTAGCGGGACCATGGTATGAACGGCTGCCTCATTTCCGCATGGGGTTCACTCCGAGTGCGGGTAAAGAATTGCAGTCGGAATACTTTGTGCCGCGGCAGCATGCGGTCGAGGCGATTCTGGCGGTGGAGCGGTTGCGCGATCAGGTAAGCCCGCATTTATTGATTACGGAAATTCGGGCCATTGCGGCGGATGATTTGTGGATGAGCCCCTGCCACAAGCAGTCGTGTATTACGATCCACTTCACCTGGAAGCCGGATTGGCCAGCGGTAAGCAAGCTGTTGCCAGTTATCGAAAGAGAATTGGAGCCCTTTCAGGCGCGGCCGCACTGGGGGAAACTGTTCACGATTTCTGCGGCGAGATTAAAAACAATTTATGAAAAGTTGCCGGAGTTTATTGAGTTGAGCAAGAAGTATGACCCGCCGGGAAAGTTCCGGAATGAATTTTTGAATACGAATATCTTCTCCACATAGTGTAGTTCTCACTTCAGCTTGACGATATCTGTGTAACTCTACATCCGTCGTAACCAAACCTGACTCTCCACAGCAACTGGTCGCTCGCGCCCCCGAAAAGATACGCACCGGGGTGGGAGCCAAAATGAGTTGACTCGCGATTACCTGGACGAGTTTACCGACCTGACAAATAAGAACCGAGCATGAAAAGTCACCGGGGTCTATGCAGTCAGCGGAATGAAAAAACTCACAGGAGATATCTATGAAAAGTTTGATTGGAGTCTTACTTTTGTTGGTAACGGCTTTAGCATTTGCCGGGGACGAATACGATGAAAAACATGATGGCGACCATGGTCACGACAAGCATGCCGACAGGTACGATCATGATCGTCACTCGAATGAAGCAGTGAGTCGCGATCACGTACTGCTACCACAGTATCAGGGGCAGCGCAGTAAGGGGCCGTTTACTTCGGGACTCATTGAAGACGGCGGAATCAATCGTATTTCGGTGCTTCCGTTCTACGTGGATCATGCCACCAAGCTGAGGCAAGCTGTGATAAACCTCGAGATCAGCTCACCAGGGAATGCCTGGTACTGTATTTACGATCAGAAGAAGTCCTTGGAAGCCGAAGCAGTGTTCTCCACCGAAGTGGCGCCCGGGGATAGCGGGAACGTAATAGTCAAACTCACGCCAGCGCCTTTTGTTCTTCGCGTGGGCGGGCACTTTCTGGCGACCAGCGCCGACAATAGTGAAGCGCAGGCTTCTAACTACCTTTTCGACGGTGAGAACATGAACCATCTGGGTTGGATCGATTCGGCGGTGATCGCGGGCGGGCATTGTCCGGACCATTTGCAGAGTAAGGCTTTTACAAAATATCCCCAGAGTACTCCGTGGGTTGTCTTGAAGTAGTCAGCAGGACTGCTTAGTGACGTATGCGGTCTGGGTTCGGAAAGGGCGGGGTTTCGATCCCCGCGGCGTTACGTCTACGGCTTACCCACGGGGTAGACTAGGGCATCATGTTGCGTGATCCGATCGAACTGGAAGTATTTAAGAATATATTTCATTCCATCGCGGAGGAGATGGGGGCAGTGCTCCGCCGCACCGCCTTTTCACCCAACATAAAGGAGCGGCGCGACTACTCCTGCGCCGCCTTCGATGCGGAGACACAGGCGATTGCCATGGGCGACCACATGCCTGTGCATCTGGGGTCTATGCCAATGTCGGTAGAGGCGGCGGTCGATGCTTTTGATTTAGCGCCTGGCGACATAGTTATGTTGAACGATCCGTTTCGTGGCGGCACACACTTGCCGGATATCACATTAGTCGCGCCGGTGTTTGTGAAGAGCAGAGGCAACAAGCCGGACTTTTATGTAGCGTCACGCGCGCATCACGCCGACATTGGCGGGGCATATCCGGGATCGATGGGGCTGTGCCGCGAGATTTATCAGGAAGGATTGAGAATTCCGCCGGTGCGAATCATGCGTGGCGGCGCGATAGATCGCGACGTGCTGGCGATTTTGCTTAGTAATGTGCGCACTCCGGAGGAGCGAGAGGGCGATCTGGGGGCGCAAATCGCATCCTGTAACACGGGCGCGGAGCGCTTGCGAGAAGTTTGCCGGCGCTATGGATTGAGGCGTGTTGCCCGCGCTGCGCGAGAGTTGCTCGATTATTCGGAAGAGATTATGCGGGCTTTTCTGCGAGGGGTTGCGGTTGGCAGGTATCAGGCTGAAGATTTTCTGGACGACGACGGTATTACCGACAAGCCGATAAGAATCGCAGTGACCATCACTTTCGCGGGCGGTAGGCGAGATAATTCAGCCGTCACCGTCGATTTCAGTGGAACTGATTTGCAAGTCGCGGGCAGTGTTAATGCGGTGGAAGCGATTGCTTATTCGGCGTGCTTCTATGTCTTTCGATGTTTACTGACTGATGAGGTCCCTGCGACGGTTGGGTTGATGCGGCCGGTGAAGGTCGTAGCGCCTGCCGGCACGGTGGTGAACGCGAGGCCACCCGCGGCAGTGGCCGGAGGAAATGTGGAAACTTCGCAACGTATCGTCGACCTGCTGCTGCGGGCACTTTCGCAAGCCTTGCCGGATCGCATCCCTGCCGCCGCATCCGGCACCATGAATAATCTGACAATTGGGGGGATTGATCCTCGCTCCGGCCAGCCATTCGCTTACTACGAAACTTTGGCGGGCGGCATGGGAGCGCGTCCTAACAAGCACGGCGTTTCCGGAGTGCATACCCATATGACGAATTCCATGAATACGCCGGCGGAAGCGCTTGAATATGCCTATCCCCTGCGGGTGAGAAATTATTCGTTACGCGAGCGGAGCGGGGGAGCAGGAAAATATCAGGGAGGAGACGGCGTGATACGTGAGATAGAAGTATTGACCGATGCCGACGTCACACTGCTTTCTGATAGACGTTCTCGCGGGCCGTGGGGACTTGCGGGCGGGAAAGAAGGGTCGCCGGGTAAGGCGCACCGCATTCAACGTGACGGAAAAGCGGAGGAACTCTCGGGAAAATTCAGCGTGCGCCTGAAAGAAGGTGAGCGAATTCGGATCGAGAGCCCCGGAAGCGGCGGCTGGGGCGCTCCCGACTAAGGCTTTTTGGTCAGCAACACTACCGCATGCGCGATTGCCGCGTTGTCAGTTCCCGTCCCCTCCGGAGTTTTCGCTTTTACTCCGACACAATCGAGCGGAATGCCTAGAAGCTCGGCAACTTTCTGCCGAATAATCACGGCATGCGGGCCGATTTTCGGTTCCATTAGCACCAGAGTGGAATCGACATTGGCGATTTCGTATCCGGCCGCGGATACACGCTTAAGAGCTTCTTTCAAGAACACCGCAGAGTCAGCGCCCTTCCACTGCGGATCTGACGGTGGAAACAAAGATCCGATATCCGGGCCGGCCAATGCCCCAAGGAGCGCATCCGTCAGAGCATGCAGCAGGACGTCGCCATCGGAATGCCCTGCAAGGCCTTTGGAGTGCGGCAGAGAAACTCCACCAATTATTAACGGAACGCCCGCTTTAAACTCGTGCGAATCCCAGCCGTAGCCAATTCTCAAGCGGGAACCTGATGCATAGGATTTTACCTCTCTTATGGCTTCAAGAAGAACTCGGCGAGCTGCAAGTCGTCCGGGGTTGTGATTTTTATGTTTCGTGGAGAACCCATTACCACGGCGACTTGGCCCCCTGCTCGTTCAACTAATGACGCTTCGTCGGTGCCGGTGAACCCGTCGGCTTTAGCTTCGTCGAATGCCTTCTTCAACACTTCATAGCGAAAGCCTTGTGGGGTTTGCGCCATTACTACGCGTTCGCGCGGGATGGTAGTTTTAATCAGCGCACCATCGGAGGTTCGTTCTACCTGCTTAACCGTGTCCACGGCCGGCATGCCTGCGATGGCGGCCCCATACTTCCGTGCGGCTTCAACTACCTGGTGAATTATTTCTTCAGTCACAAATGGCCGGACCGCGTCGTGAACCAGGACGATGTCCCCCGCGGCAGCTGAGATCGATGCCAGTGCATTGCCGACTGATTCCTGGCGGTGCTCTCCGCCTTCGACGAGTTCCACTTTCTTTTGCAGAATGTCGTTGCCTTGTTTATCTAATACAGCCTTAAAGCTGGTGATCTCATTTTTTCGAAGCGCGATACAAATCTCTGAGACGGCTGGGCTGGCAGCAAACTTACGCAGAGTGTGGAGCAGGATGGGAGTACCGCCTAGTTCCGAAAACTGCTTGGAAGGAACCCCTCTCTTCCCTTTTGAGCCTTGAGCTGAGCTCATCCGGGTGCCCAGACCTGCGGCCGGAATTATTACGAAAACCTTCATCGCGGGTGGTCAGTATACGGGGCGGAAGGTGGAGTTTCAAACATCGGCTGGAATCTTTCAGCCTGAGGGACAAGCAGATTCCTCCCTGCGGTCGGAATGACAAGGATTTTAGGAGGAGTACGAGAAGACTAGTGCACTCCGCCGCCGGCGCTTTGGGCGTAGTGGGCGGTGCCGGCGCGAATTCGGCTGAGCATCTGGTAGATGGTGTTGCGGCCTACACCTAGAATTTCTGCGGCGCGCGCTTTATTCCCCTGGACCCGGCTTAATACGCGCAACAGATGACGCTGCTGGAGCTGTTCGAGCGGCATGAGTTCTTCATCGTCGGCGGCGATGCCCTGGTCCGGAGTGCGAAATATTTCCGGCAGATCCTGCAAGTCGATTACGGGGCCGTTGGCCATGATGCATCCGGCACTGATTACATTTTCCAGTTCGCGCACGTTTCCCGGCCAAGTGTGTGCAGCCAACCGGGCTTGTGCGCGGCGCGTAATGCCGGTGACCTGCTTCTGGTAGAGGCTGGAATACTTCTCGAGGAAATGACGCTGTAACAGCGGCAGATCTTCGCGGCGCTGCGCAAGGCGTGGAATCGATACTTCCACTACGGACAAGCGATAGAAAAGGTCCTCGCGGAATTGGCCTTGCGCCACCATTTTGCGCAGGTCGCGGTGAGTGGCAGCCACCACACGGACGTCGACGCGATGAGCTACCGGCGATCCCACCCTTTGCACCTGGTGGTTTTGCAGGACGCGGAGCAACTTGGCCTGAGCGGGCAGCGGCAACTCGCCGATCTCATCGAGAAAAACCGTTCCGCCGTTGGCATATTCGAAAATGCCTTGCTTGTCCTGGTTAGCACCGGTGAATGCGCCTTTGACATACCCAAACAATTCGCTTTCCAGCAGCGTCTCCACCAACGCGGAACAGTTACAAACTGCGAAAGGTGCGCGGCCAGCTGGACTAAGGCTGTGCAGTGCGTTTGCTACCAACTCTTTTCCTGTGCCCGTAGGTCCGGTCACTACAAGAGTCCGAAAATGGGGAGCAACCCGGCGAATCTTGGCGAACACTTCAAGCATTAATGGGCTGCGCCCGATGAGGCCTTCAAACTGGTAGGCATCGAGCAAATCATGGTCAAGTTGAAATGTCTTGTGCCGCAGATCCGCCTCGGAAGATAAGCGGTAAATACATTCCGTGAGCTTGGCGGCATTAAGAGGCTTGGGGAGATAGTCGGAGGCGCCGCGGCGAACCGCGCTCATGGCCGCATCGGGAGAATAATCTGCCGACATCAGAACGAAGCAGGCGCCGGGGTCAGCGGCCAGAATGCGATCCATCAGGTCAAGACCGCTCATGTCGGGCAGACTCATGCCCGAGAGGATCACTCGAGGATGCGATTGGCGAAACTGCTCCAGCGCCGTCTCTGCATTCGAGGCAATCGAAAAAGGAATTTGCTCGCGCGACAGTGCTTGGGAGATCAAATCAAGAGTGCCGCTATCTTCATCCACTACAAGAGTGGTAAGCCGGGTGTGGTCTGTACTCACATCAATCCCCAATTAATGACAAGGTTCAGCGGGTGTTTTATGAAGGCGAGAGACGCGAAGCTTGGGTAGGCCAGATTGAGTGCCATGGTCCCCCGAACCACGTCGACTCGCAGAATGCTTACTTACAGCTCAGTACAAACGACTCAAGAAGGTAGCGTAACGGTTAACAGTGCGATCAGCAATATGATTGACAGTTTTTTTCGCGGATGGGAAGACGAATGGTTAACGGTAAAGTTCGCTTGAGAGCTTTAGGTGTCGCTCTCTTCAGAAACATTTGTAACGCTTTTAGTTCGTTATGGGACGAGTGCTCACAGGGCGCAGCGCAACTCTGTGAACCGTCTGTGTTCGCCGAACGTCAGGATCCGTGTCCGCCGGTAGGGCAACAATCACCAGATCGACTCGGCGATTTTTGCGACGTCCATCATCATCGTTGTTGGTATCGACCGGGTGGTATTGCGCGTAGCCGGCGACCGACAGGTGATCTGGCTCGAAGCCGCATTTCTGTACCATCATCAGCACGACTGAGGTGGCACGAGCGGTCGAGAGCTCCCAGTTTGAGTCGTAATGGGCGTTGTGAATCGGAATATCGTCGGTGTGGCCTTCTACTCGGATCTGATATCCGCCTTCCGCGAGCACCTGAGCTATGTGCGTGAGAACGGGTTCAGCTTCAGGAAGAAGTTGAGCCTCTCCGGTATTGAAGAACCCGACTTCGCGAAGGCTGACAACTAATCCATCCGGAACGACGCGTAGGTCCACCTGGTGCTTGCGGATCTCGTCCCCCAAAGACTTCTCTAGTTCCTTTTTCACAGAAGAGAGCGGGAGTCGAGGCTCGCCATGGACAGGGCCCGCTGAGAGATCGTTGACTAACTTTGCCAACTTGGGGGTCGTGCCTGGCGCGGAGGCTGATCCAGCCTGGCTACCCGTTCCATCGCCGCTGCCGGAGAAGACGCCGAGTTGCTGAAATCCGCCCTGGATAGCCGCTGACATCTGCACCACCTTCTTATTGTCGACGTGCGCGGATGCGTAAAGCACGACGAAGAAGGCAAAAAGCAAGGTAATGAAGTCGGCATAGGAAACCAGCCAGCGTTCATGATTCACGTGCTCACGATGTCGTTTGCGACGGCTCATGCCGGGCTTACCTGTTTTTGCGGAGTCAGAGATTGATCTGACAAGAATCCAAGCAGCCTGGTTTCCAGCATTCGGGGATTCATTCCCTCGAGGATGGAGACCACGCCCTCAACTGCCATTTCGCGGAGAATCTGTTCTTCGCGAATGCGGATCTTTATTTTTCCGGCTGAGGGAAGAAACAAGAGATTGGCAGAGCCGACCCCGTAGATTGTGGCCACAAACGCCACCGCGATTCCCTTGCCTACTTCATTAATGTTCTCGAGATGCTGCATGACCTGAATCAGACCAAGAACTGCGCCAATAATTCCGATCGTGGGGGCAAAGCCACCAGCTGACTCGAATACCTGCGGAATCTTCTCTTCGTGCTCGGCGCGATTGTCGAGTTCCAGTTCCATCATCTTCCGCAGTTCCTGGGGCTCGGTTCCGTCTACGGCCAACATTAGAGATTTCTTAAGAATCGGGTCCTTGATCTTGCTGAGTTTGGAGTCGAGCGAGACGATTCCGTTTTTGCGGGCCTCGTTGGCGTAGCCGACCAACTCTCGTACCAGCCCCTGAGGATTCGACTTGCGCGAGAAGAAGACATTGGCAAAGCGCTTGAAGGCTTGGATCACTATTGCGGAGGGAAACTGCACCATTACGGCGCCCAATGTACCGCCGAATACAATCATCGCCGCCGTGGGCTGCACGATCTGATTCAGTTTGCCGCCTTCCAGAAGAAGGCCGGCCACGATCCCTGCGACTGCTAACAGGATTCCGCCAAATGTACTCTTATCCACGGGAGACCACCTGTGTGTCGGCTTCATTGGCGGCAGAATCCGGTGGCTGGGTTAAAAGGGCCAGGTTAGCGCCGGAAATTGGCATACCTGCCAGCACGGAACGGCGAAACTGCACGATTCGTTCGATAACTTCTGGAACTCGCTCGCGGACGACAATCTTTTCTCCACTTACTAAGGTGAGTACGGTGTCATGGTCATTGGCATTCTCGATCAGCTTAATGAGATCAGAATTGACCACCAACGGCCGGTCATTCAGTCGAGTGAGTTGGATCACTGGCTTCCCCCGCGGGTCTTCCGCACCATCTTTATTTATTGCCGTCGGACCTCTTCTTATCGGTACCGGGCGCTGAAAGCGTCAGGTTTCCAGGGCAATTCCGAGCCCATGGCCTGAAGGTAACGAGCAGCTTTTTCAGGTCCTGATTCAGACCTAGCTTTTAAGAGGTTTGCGCACGTATTTTCAACGATTTCCCGCGTCCCGAAAAGGTTACCGGGCATTACGAGGGTCACTGCATGAAATTAAGTTGGCCCACAGCACGTACCGATAAAGGGTCCGTCACACACGGCCACCGGGACGACACGTAAGGTAGCAACGCAAGCCAAGCGGCGCCGGAGCAGGTCGAATCGAAGTTTAAAAAAATAAGGAGCAATACAATGGCACTCAGCATTCTCAACAACATTTCGTCCCTGGCGGCGCAGAACCAGTTGTCCATGAACGGCGCTTCGCTGCAGAAGACTCTTCTTTCGCTATCCTCAGGATCGCGAATCAACTCCGGTGCGGATGACGCCGCCGGTCTGGCTATCGCCGATGGATTGCACGCCAACGTGACTGCTTTGACGCAGTCGGCCCGCAACGCCACCGACGGCTTGGGCATGTTACAGGTTGCCGATGGCAGCCTGGCGCAGGTCACCACACTTCTGAACCGCGCTGTCACAATCGCCACCGAAGCCGCCAACGGCACGGTCAGCACCCAGCAGCAGGCCGCTCTTGATGCGGAGTTCACGGCGATCAAGTCTGAAATCGACCGCATCGGCACCAACACTACTTACAACGGCAACCAGGTATTCAGCGGTACCGCTTCCAGCGTGTACCTCTCTGACGGCACCAGCGCCGGCAGCAGCTCCATCACCATCACGGTCGGAACCCTGGCACAGAGCGCGATCGGTTTCAGCGCCGGCTTGACCGTGGCTGACTTGAGCGGCGACGACCTGACCTCTGCCACCAACGCACAGACCGCGTTGACAGACATCAGCAACGCGATCGCCAACGTTGCGGCTGACCGGGGCACGCTCGGCGCCACCATGAACCGGCTGCAGAGCGCGTCCAACGTTATCAGCAACCAGGTGCAGAACCTGTCGGCTGCTGAAAACAGCATCCGTTCCGCCGATATGGGACAGACCGTAACCGACATGTCGAAGTTCAGCGTGCTCCAGCAGACCGGTATCGCTGCTCTTCAACAGTCCAACCAGATGCAGCAAGCTGTACTGCGCCTGTTGCAATAGTTCTAACCCTCAATCTTGGTGGGGCCGACCAGCCCCACCAGGATCTCCGTCTTAGCTCCTCCAATCTGCAAAGGTTCAGATCATGAGTTCGAATATCGACACCACGACATTGTTTTCCGGACAAGGAATTGACGTGACCTCGGTGGTCACGCAACTGGTTACAGCCGCCCGCAAGCCGGAAACGAACTGGCAAGACCAGCAGACCGCGATAAAGAGCCAGGTCGACGCACTCGATCAGCTCAATACCGATCTCACCGACGTGTGGACGAAGATCAATGCACTGAAGGATCAGAGCGGCGCGACGGGATCCGTAACCACCAGCAGCAGCAATCCCAATATTGTTACCGCCACCGCCAGCGCGGGCACGCTGCCCGGCACGCACGTAATCGCAGTGGATAATCTGGCGACGACTTCTTCTTACTACACCGATCCGGTAGCTTCGAGCACGACCACACTGGCCAACGGCAGCATCTCCATTCAGGTAGGCAGCGGCGCCCCGACCACGGTGACCATCGACAGCACAGACAATACCCTTTCCACTCTGGCCGCAAAGATCAATGGACTGGATCTGGGTGTTTCGGCCTATGTCGTCACCGATGCGAACGGGGCCCGCCTGGCCATGGTCTCTAAGACCTCTGGAGCGAGCAGCGATCTGACAGTTACCGATTCCTCAGGACTGGGATTCACCAAAGCAGTTACGGGTGCGAATGCCACCTTAACCGTGGACGGCGTTCCAATCAGCAGCGCCAGCAACATCGTCTCGGGAGTCATCCCCGGGGTTACATTCACTTTGACGGGCGCTTCGGTCGGTACGCAGGTTGCGGTGGGAATAACTCCCAACACCGACGACGCGATCACGGCAACCAAGGATTTTGTTACCGCATACAACAAGGTAATCCTGGAGCTTAACCAGGGAATGGCGTTCGACACAGGAACACAACAGGGCGGAGTGCTAAGTGGCGATTCCAGCGCGCGTATGGTGCAGCAGGAGTTGCTTGGCTTCGCGAGTATGACGGCAAGTGGAGCGGGCAGCCTGACCACGTTGCGATCGCTAGGGATCAATATGAATGACGACGGGACTCTGACCGTCGATTCCACGCAACTGAACGACGTAGTTACCAACCATTTCAGCGATTTCCAAAACTTCTTTCAGTCGACTACCGGCTTCGGCCAGACAGTCAGTGCACGGTTACTAACACTGACCAGCCCATCGCAGGGAGCGTTTTCCCTCGAGATCAAGGGCTTGCAGTCAACCGAGCAATCGTTGCAGTCGCAGATTGACGATTTTGAAGTTTATATCGCCGGCCAGCAGCAGCAATGGCTGACACAATACAACCAGATCAACGTCATGCTGCAGCAATTGCCGCTGTTGCAGGCGCAAATCAATGCAGAACTGGGAAACAGCACCAGCAGCAAGTAAAAAATTCAATAAGCGAAAGACAAAATGAAAGAACTTAGATACCTGCGAGCAGCAGTGGAGGGCGCCACCTCCGTCGGACTGGTAACCATGCTTTACGACCGGCTAACCGCCGACTTGCAACGGGCGATCGTTGCCATGCGGCACGCCGACGTCGAAACCCGGTGTGAGGAAATGAAACATGCGTTGATGATTCTCCAGCAACTGGAAGGGTCGCTCGACTACGAGAATGGCGGGGAGGCTGCCCGCAATCTGGCAACTTTCTATTCGTTCGCTCGCGCCAAGGTTATAGAGTCGCAGATTAAGAGTGATCCGCGCGTGCTGGAGCGGCTGATCGATCATATTGTCGACCTGCGACGCGCCTGGGAACAGGTGGATCCGGCTCGGGTCAAGCAGGAATCCACCCCACCAGTGGCTGCGGCGGCAGCAGGAAGCTCGCTGCTAAGCTGCACAGTGTAGACCGATCAGCTACGGATTTCGCGGATTACAACGGATAAACTTTTCTGACTTATCAGTGGTCATCCCTGCGATCCGTGGCTTTACTTTTTTAGCGGTCAGCTACAATTATCAGCATGGTTCCACGGGTGGCAATCCCGCTGCCGCATTCGGGCGATCCTGAGTATGCGGAGCGCTCTTATCCGCAATACGCTGAGGCGGTAAGGATGGCTGGCGCGGAACCGGTGCGCATTCCGCTCGATCGCTCACCCGCGGAAGTGATGAAGTTGATTGAGCGTTGCGACGCGGTGTTGCTGCCAGGCAGCAAGGCCGATGTGGACCCCGCCAAGTACAACGCCGCTCCCCAACCAGAAACCGCCGAAGCGGACTCAAAACGCGATACTGTCGACGAACTCCTGCTACAGGACGCTTACAACATGCACAAGCCGATCCTCGGGATCTGCTATGGATTGCAAATTTTAAATGTGTATCGCTCTGGCACGTTGCTGCAGCATATTGAATCACCAGTCAATCATGAAGCCGGGCGGACCGTTCCGGTGGCGCATGAGGTGACCGTCGAGCCTGATTCAACCTTGGCGGAGCTGATTCAGCAGAAGAACAAATCACTTCTTGTCCCGGTAAACTCGAGCCACCACCAATCGGCCGAGACGGTGGGAGACGGCCTGCGCGTAGTGGCCCGCTGCCAGGAAGATGGAATCATCGAGGCACTTGAAGGAACTTCGCCAGCCCACTTCGTGCTGGCGGTGCAATGGCACCCGGAGCGTTCGGTTGAACTTGACGAACCTTCCCGCGCAATATTTCGCGCGTTTGTTGAAGCTGCCAAAGTAAAAAGCTCTGAGCTTACCGGCGAGTTCGAGAGCTTGTAACCAGCGTTTACGGTATCCTTACAACCGAAAGCCACCGACTCAACTCATTGGACCCGTTCGCATACAGCATCATCATCCCCGCCTACAACGAAAGTGAACGCATTGCGGACACGCTCGAGCGGATTCTAAAATATTCGGCTGAGCAAAAGTGGCGTGCGGAAATAATTGTGGTGGATGATGGTTCGCGCGATAGCACGGTCGAAATTGTTCGCAAGTATGGGGAGAAGAATCCCGCCATTCGATTGCTACAAAACCCCGGAAACCGCGGCAAAGGATACAGTGTGCGCAACGGAATGTTGAATGCGCACGGTCAGATTTTGCTTTTTTCCGACGCCGATCTCTCCTCTCCGATTGAAGAAGCGCACAAGCTTTTCGATGCGATCAGCGCAGGCGCCGATGTGGCTATTGGCTCGCGATGGTTAAACACGGAGCTTCAAACCCGGCGTCAGCCTATGCATCGCCAACTGTTCGGGCGGATTTTTAATCTGTTATTGCGAGTGGTCCTGAGACTCAGATTTAAGGACACGCAGTGCGGCTTCAAGGCTTTCACGCGGCCTGCTGCAGATGTCTTGTTTCCCTTACAAAAGATCGAGCGTTGGGGGTTTGATCCGGAGTTGCTTTATCTGGCGCGGCACTTTGGATTCAAGATCACTGAAGTTCCCGTCGCCTGGGCACATCGCGAGGGAACCAGGATCAGTCCTTTGAGGGATGGCATGCACATGTTTATTGAGACCCTGCGGATACGCTGGTACGCGCTCACCGGCAAATATCGCAGACCCGCTCGCCAGCTATGAGGCGGTGGCAACTTTCGCGATCTTTCGAGGTGTGGCCACCACACCGATTCCCTGCTTGAAAGTCAGCGTCATGGTGGCGGCACATTCGTTGCAAAGCCAGAAGAACTCCACCCGGCGCGACGGCTTCTTGATGTCGGCGGAGGCGAGATCGACGTCAGCCACATCCATTCGAAACAACTTGCCATCGTGCAGGTAAAGAAAAGCAGTCGAGCAAGACGAGTTGGCGCACTTCGACAACATGAATCCCCACTCAAAGGGGGGCAAATTACAAAGATTGCCTTGATTTTACGCCCGGCGAGTCTGCATTTTCGCTGTGGAAATTCTGACGAAAGGACTAGTTGTTTTTACCAAGAGTGCGCAGGGCTTCGCTGATTTTGGCGCCCATCGCGGTGGTAGTGAGCGCAGTCTCCGAAGCACGTGCAAGGTCTTTGGTGCGAAATCCCGAATTGAGAACGGCGTTGACGGCAGCTTCAATTGTCATCGCTTCCTTCTCCAGTTTGAAGCTGTAGCGCAACATCATGGCAACCGAGAGGATTGCACCCATTGGATTAGCCGCCCCGGTGCCGGCGATGTCTGGCGCGGAACCGTGTACTGGCTCATAGAGCGCTACCGGACCGCCGATGCTGGCCGAGGCTAACATACCGAGCGATCCCACGATGGCTCCCGCCTGGTCGGAAAGAATGTCGCCAAACATGTTTTCGGTGAGCAGCACATCGAAGGAGTTGGGGCGCGATACCAGCGCCATCGCAGCCGAATCAACGTACATGTGGGAGAGTTCAACATCGGGGTAATTTCGGGCGATGCGATTGACTACGTCCCGCCACAGCCGGGAGCAGTCGAGGACGTTGGCCTTGTCGACCGAGGTAACTTTGTGGCGGCGGCCACGAGCCAGATCGAAGGCTACGAGGGCGATGCGCTCTATCTCGGGTTCGGAGTAGCGCATGGTGTCAGTGGCGGTGCGTTCTCCCGCTCCCCCGAAGATCAGACGCGGCTCACCGAAATAGATTCCTCCCAACAGCTCGCGCACGATAAGGACGTCGGTTGCATGCACGATTTCTTTCTTCAGAGGGGAACAGTCCTCTAGTGCGGGAAATACCGCGGCCGGACGCAGATTAGCGAAGACACCGAGCTGCTGCCGCAGTTTTAGCAGTCCACTCTCAGGACGAAGGTGCGCGGGATATTTGTCGAAGGCAGGTCCACCTACCGCGCCCAGGAGAACGGCATTCGAAGATAAGCAAGCTTGCAAGGTGTCATTGGGGAACGGATCGTTGCTTTCGACCAGCGCCGCGCCCCCGACAGCCTTACGGGTAACGGTGACCTGGTGCCCGAACATCTCGGCGACAGTCTGCAGCACACGAAGTGCTTCCTCAGTGACTTCTGGTCCGATTCCGTCGCCAGGGAGGGCCGCGATCTTGAGAAGCATGGGGAATATGAATGCCCGGGAGACGGAATTCCCGGGACATGAATCGATTTAACAGCTTGGAATATAAAAGATATCACGGAAATAAGTGAACTAATTTCCGTGAAGATTGAAGCGCTGCTCTCTGAGCTACACGCCCCAGAGATAATCTTCCTGGTCGGCGTGGTGTTCGCCACGTCCCCTATGCAGAGCCGGAGAAATGGGCGAGGCGCCGGGGAATGGCTTCAGTGCGTCTGGAGCGGCTTTAGCCCCGGCCGCCAATGCGGCACTTCCCTGTTTGGGTGTCGGTTGCAAACCTGCCTGGACAGCCGCAATCAATTCAACCAGGTGATGGTCTTCGACGTTTTTGATCTTGTCTGCCAGGATGACGAAGCGGCGGTAGACTTCATCCAATTCGCGCCGTTCGAACTGGTGGCCGAGTTTCTCGCAGCGTTGCGCCAGCGCATGCCGGCCTGAGTGCTTGCCCAGTACCAAGGTCGAGTCTGGGACGCCGACCGACTGTGGGGTAATGATTTCGTAGGTCAGGGGGTTCTTCAACATGCCGTCCTGATGGATGCCGGCAGCATGGGCAAAGGCGTTACGGCCGATGATGGCTTTGTTCGGCTGTACGTTGACGCCGGTGATCTCGCTGAGGAGTTGGCTGGCGGGGAAAAGCTGCTCGGTAACTACGCCGGTTTCGTAAGGATACTGGTCCGGCCGTACCTTTAGCGCCATTACGATCTCTTCCAGGGCGGCGTTTCCGGCGCGCTCGCCAATGCCGTTGATGGCACATTCTACTTGTCTGGCGCCGTTGGCAATGGCTGAAAGCGTATTGGCTACAGCTACTCCCAGGTCATTGTGGCAATGTGCCGAGATTACCGCTTTCTCAATGCCGCGTACTCGCTGGGTGAGCATCTTGATAAGCGCGCCGAAGTCAGCGGGAACGGAAAATCCAACGGTGTCTGGAATGTTTAGCGTGGTGGCGCCTACTTCAATCACTGCTCCCAATACCTGGCAGAGAAATTCCGGGTCGGTGCGGGTGGCATCTTCGGGAGAAAATTCGACGTCGTCGACAAACGACTTGGCCAGCCGAACTGCTTCGACAGCTTGCTCCAGGCACTTTTCGCGCGAAATCTTGAGCTTGTATTCCAGGTGAATATCAGAGGTGGCGAGAAAGACGTGAATCCGTGGACGCGCCGCGCCCTTGAGAGCCTGCGCAGCACGTTCGATATCTTTATTGCAGGCGCGAGCGAGGCCGCAGATGATTGGCCGGCGAATCTCTGCCGCGATTGATTGCACCGCCCCGAAATCGCCATCGGAGGCGATGGGGAATCCCGCTTCAATGACGTCCACTCCCAGCCGGTCCAGCTGCCGCGCCATGCGCATCTTTTCCGGCGTGTTCATGCTACAGCCCGGGGATTGTTCTCCGTCGCGAAGCGTGGTGTCGAATACAGTGATTTTGGCTGGTTGCATTCCCTGTCTCCTCAAAATTCATTTTCTATGTTACTAATCGACCAGCAAGAAGCAAACCTTATATTTCTTCGATTAGTATTAAAATTAGTTACAGTATAAGTTATCCTTATGTTAGTTCCAGTTTGGTTAAGGAGGGGCGACTGTGGATCTTGCTCAACTTGAGGTGTTTCTAGCGGTCGTGCGTGAAGGCCGATTCTCTCGCGCCGCGGAGAAGTTGTTTCGCACCCAATCGGCGGTAAGTCAAAGTATTCATAAACTGGAAAGCGAAATTGGCGAACCGCTATTTGACCGTTCATCTCGCGAGGGCTTGCTTACCGACGCAGGCAAAGTGTTGCAGGAGTACGCCGAACGGCTTCTTAACCTACGCACCAATGCGCAACAGGCACTGGTGGAGCTGCGGGAACTTCACAAGGGAAAGCTGGCAATCGCGGCCAATGAGTTCACCGCGCTTTATTTGCTGCCGGTATTAGGGGAGTTTCGGCGTTTGCATCCGGGAATCAAGATTACGGTGCAGCGGGCCCTGGGGAGTCGCATTCCGGATGACGTGTTGCGGCACAATTCCGAGCTGGGTGTGTTGACCTATGATCCGGAAAACCCGCAGTTGCATTCGGCGGTGGTCTACCTTGACGAGTTGATCTTCGTGGTTCCGGCGCGGCATCCGTTGGCTTCCGAATCGCAAGTAAGCATTCGTCAGCTGGGAGCGGAGTCGTTTGCCGCGCACAATGTGGCATCGCCTTATCGCGATAAGGTGATTCAGGCGTTCAAGCAGCACAAGACGCCGCTGCATATGGATATCGAACTGCCAACGCTGCAAGCGATTAAACGATTCGTTGCTATGGGAAATGGGGTGGCATTCCTGCCCGAGATTAGCGTTGAGAGTGAGTTGGCGCGAGGAGAGTTGGTACACGTGAAGGTGAAGGAGCTGCGGCTGCATCGAGAGCTGCGACTTATTTATCGCAAGGCTGCAGGCCTGTCGCATGCGGCGCGCGCCTTTTTGAAAGTGGCCGAGGCGGTTGCCGGAGAACGGAAGGGACGTTACCGCTTTCAGCGGGAGGCGTAGGAGTTAGCTCAACCCGCCTGCAATAGAAGGCACCAGCAGCACCTCGTCTCCCTCCTGGAAAGCATAAGTATTTCCGCCGAGGAATCGGATGTCCTCCTCGTTCACGTAGATGTTAAGGAACCGGCGAATCTGTCCGGCTTCATCGCGCAGATGCGGCTTTAGGTCGGGGAACTTCTCGTCCAAGCACGGTGAAAAGTTCGTTCAAGTCTGACCGCGGAGCAAGTGAGTCTTGGCGGTGCCATCGGTATGCCGGCGCAGCGCGCTGCGGAATTTGCACGGTGATCGGTCATTAGACAGTCACCGTCTCCGGCAGATTCGAGCTGCGGCTCAGATAGGCTTCGAACTCCGCCAGTTTAGGCGCGATCGGCGCCTCTACTTCATATTCTCCGTTCAGCGCGTCGGTAGTTTTCAGACCGTTGCCAGTGATGCAGAGCACGGTGGTCTCTTCCGGCTTGATGCGGCCGTGGCGTACAGCTTGCGGGCGCAGCCGACGGTCACTCCTCCAGCGGTTTCAGTAAAGACGCCTTCGGTGGTGGCCAGCAACTGAATTCCTCCGACCACTTCGCTCATCGGAAACATCTTCCGACCAGCCGCCGCTGCCGGTGATGGTCTTGATGGCGTAGTGCCCGTCGGCGGGGTTGCCGATCGCCAGCGACCGGGCAATGGTTTTGGGTTTCTGCGGCTCGATTTCCGGCGTTGCCGGCCTTTACCGCCGTCGAAATGGGAGAGCATCCGGTAGCCTGCGCGCCAAAGAACTTCACCGGCTTGTCTTCACCAGTCCAAGTTCGATAAGTTCGCCGAATGCCTTCTTAATCTTGGTAATCAACGACCCGCCCGCCATGGGGACCACAACGTTATCCGGCAAACGCCAGCCCAGTTGCTCGGCTATCTCGTAGCCCACGGTCTTTGATCCCTCGGCATAGTAAGGACGAAGATTGACGTTCACGAATCCCCAGTGATGCTCATCCGCGATCTGCGAGCACAGGCGGTTCACCTGATCGTAACTTCCGGAGATCCGCACCACCTTCGCGCCGAACACCTGCGTGCCGATAATCTTGGCCGCCTCCAGATCCGAAGGAATGAAGATCCACGCCTGAAAGCCATTGCGGGCGGCGTGGGCGGCGACTGCATTCGCCAGGTTCCCGGTGGAAGAGCAGGAGACCACTTCAAATCCAAAAGCCTTTGGCCTGCGCCAGCGCCACCGCGACCACGCGATCTTTAAAACTCAAAGTCGGCAGGCACACGGCATCATTCTTTAGATACAGATTTTTAGCGCCCAGTTGTCGCCGCCAGATGTGGCGCATTCAGCAGCGGCGTGAAGCCCGTCGGCATGGTCGGGTGCGAAATTCTCCGGCAGGGGCAGCAGGGCGGAATAGCGCCACATGCTGGGCGGACCCTGCGCGATGCTCTCGCGGGTGAAGGTCGAGCGGGCGGCATCGTAGTCGTAGAAAACTTCCAGAGGGGAAAAACAATCGTCGCAAATCGATCGGGGTTGATTTCCCCAGCTTTTGCTGCACTCCCGACAGCGCAGTTCGTAGTGACCATGGCTACTCGCTTTCGTTTTTGTGGAGCGCCTGGACGAGCCAAGTTGCCCTAAAAAACTAAATCCTCTTTCCCCGGAAATAGGAAAAGAGGCACGAGGTGCCGAAATCTCTCACCCCGAATCTCATGTTCCCCACTCTGGGAGAGAGTTGACACCGGGCGACCGAAGTTACTTCTCGATCCGGTTGTCGTGGCTTCTTAGGGCTCGTCCCTCAGCCACTCTGCATGAAATCCAAGGTCTGCTCCGTGGAGCAAACTGATTGAAATGATAGCGGGGAGAGGGGCGCGGGTCAAGAGGGCCCGCGGAGAGCGCTGAGTACGCCGGGCAAATTTTCAATCTGATCAAATTATCTGTCCTTCTGATTATCTGTCCTTCTGAGGGTCGGCGCAAAAGGACGCGCCTCAGGATGATAGAGGCTGGTGAGGACGCGTATTGAGTCGCCACGTTCTGGCTGAGAAACACGCCTTTCTGCGCGTACTCCGCGCTCCCAGCGGGTAATCTATTTTCATGAACGTCGATTTCGTTCGCCAATACTGCCTTACCTTTCCCCAAGTCGCGCGAGAGCCTCCAGTGGGGCGAAACTTTGTGCTTCAAGTGCGGCGCCAAAGTTGGCGGGAAGATATTTGCCATGCTGAGTCTGGATGCGGTGCCTCCTAACCTAACCCTGAAGACTACGCCGGAACGTTTCCTGGAGTTGACTGAGATTGAAGGAATTGTGCGGGCTCGCTATGTCGGGCGCTATCACTGGGTAACGCTGGAACGATTGGACGTACTACGGCGAGCCGAGCTGGAAGAGTTGATTTCGGCTTCTTATTCTATGGTGGCTCAGAATCTGCCTAAGAAACAGAAAAGGCAGACCACCACTAAGGGCACTAAAGTTCACAAAGGAAAGTCCCACCGTGCCAAGAAACGCTAGTGGTTGACTCCTGCTCTCGTTAAGAGCTAGCCTCGTGAGTCCCGCCACATGGCATTTCGCAAAAATAAAATCGTGGTGTTGCTTTGCCTCAGTATTGCAGCGCCCGCCATTGCCGCGCCGTTGCGGCCGACGCACGCCGCGCACGCGATGGTAGTCAGCGTGCACGAACTCGCATCGCGTGCAGGAATTGAAATTATGCAGGCCGGGGGGAACGCGGTGGATGCCGCAGTTGCCACCGGATTTGTTTTAGCCGTGGTACATCCGCAGGCGGGCAATCTGGGCGGTGGCGGGTTCATGCTGATTCGCATGACGGACGGCGCCACGCATTTTGTCGACTATCGGGAGAAGGCCCCGGCAGCGGCTACAGCTGACATGTATCTGGACGCGCAGGGCAACGTGATATCGGACGCGAGCACGATCGGATATAAGGCGATTAGCGTTCCAGGCTCGGTTGCGGGTATGGTTTATGCCGAAAAGAAATATGGCAAGCTGTCGCTCGCGAAAGTTATGGCACCGGCGATGAAGCTGGCGCGCGAAGGCTTTCCTCTCGCATGGGAAGATGCGAGTGATTTTCAGGACGAAGACCTGGCAAAATTCGCCGAATCGCGGCGAGTTTTTCAGCGCGATGGCAAGTACTACCAGCCGGGAGATGTATTTCGGCAGCCGGAACTGGCGCGAACTCTACAGCGCATCGCCGAGAAGCCGGATGATTTCTATCATGGCGGGATGGCGCGGGAATTGGCTGCGGCCATTCAAAAGGGCGGTGGGCTGGTGACTGCTGCCGACCTGGCAAGTTACGAACTAAAGGAACGCGAGCCTATTCGCGGCACCTATCGCGGCTATGAGGTTATCGGGCCACCACCACCCTCTTCCGGAGGGATCGCGTTAGTCGAACTGCTGAATATTCTGGAAGGCTACGATCTTTCTAAGTTAGGCGACCGCTCCGCTGCTTCAATGCATTTAACCATTGAGGCTTTCCGCCGGGCTTTTTTCGATCGGGCTGAGTTTCTGGGTGATCCGGACTTTTCAAAGATTCCAGTCGCCCAGCTGATTGACAAGAAATATGGCGCGGCGTGGCGAGAGTCGATCGACCCTGAGCATGCCAGTAGCAGTAAAGATCTGCATCGTCCCGAAGTGTTCTCGCAGCTTGAGCAATACAGCCAGTCGCATCCGATGCAACCGGTTCACGAACCGGAACACACCACCCACTATTCGGTAGTCGATGAAGCAGGCAATGCGGTGGCAGTCACCACCACGCTGAACGACAGCTTCGGATCGCGAGTAACCGCCGAGGGCCTGGGATTTCTCTTAAATGACGAGATGGACGACTTCGCATCGAAGCCTGGAGCGCCCAACATGTTTGGCCTGGTGCAGGGGCCGGCGAATGCCGTCGGGCCCGGAAAACGTCCGCTTTCCTCGATGACTCCTGCCATGGTGCTCAAAGACGGCCGACTCGTCATGGTGCTGGGTTCGCCGGGAGGTTCGCGTATCATCAGCACTGTAGCCAACATTTTGATGGGTGTTATCGATTACGGACTGGACATTCAGCAGGCAGTAAATGCGCCGCGATTCCATCATCAGTGGCTGCCCGATGAAACCGTGATTGAACCTGGCTTCTCGCCCGACACGATTGGGCTGTTGGAGCACATGGGGCACAAGATTGAACAACAGTCCTATTGGAGCGATGGGGAATGCATCGCGATAGACTTGAAGACAGGCGAACGCCTGGGGGCAAGTGACGGCCGAAACAATGGGAAGGCAGTCGGATATTAGGCGACAGGAACGAATCAATGCTTAAGGCAATGTCGACGTACGTGATGGTGAAAGAGAGGCTACATCCCGGCCTGCTGGATAAACTGGTGCAGGGCGGGGCGCAGGCGATCGAACTTTTCGCGGCGCGGCAACACTTCGATTACACCAATCGCAAACAGCATGTGCGGGAAATTGCCGACTGGTTTCGGAGCACTGGCACAACACTGCACTCGCTGCACGCGCCCTTGTATGCCGACTATGAGTGGGGACGCTCGGGCGGGCCGCCGGTAAACATCGCATCCCCCGACCGCGCGCAGCGGGTTGACGCTATGGACGAGATCAAGCGATCTCTCGAGGTCGCTGAGGACCTTCCTTTTCGTTTTCTGATCCAGCATATAGGCACAAGTAACGAAGACTTCACCGAACACAAGTTTGAAGCGGCGATGACGTCGATTGAACACCTGCGGGCATTCGCAAAACCACTGGGCGTGAGATTGCTGGTGGAAAATATTCCCAACGAGTTGAGCACTCCGGAGAGGCTGATCGAGCTGATTCGCGGTGCGCACTTTGATGACGTTGGGGTCTGCATGGATGTTGGCCACGCGCACATGGCGGAAGGCGTGCCCGCGGCTTTTGAAATACTGAAGCCCTATATTCGCTCGACCCACATTCACGACAATACGAAAGATCGGGATTCGCACCTGTGGCCGGGAGATGGCTCGGTTGACTGGAAAGAGGCTGTGGCATTGCTGCGCACGGCGCCACTGACTCCGCCTCTACTGTTCGAGATTGAAGAAGATGAGAAGGTCAATCTGGTGGAGAAGATGCGGACGACGTTCGAGGAACTGGAAGAAGAATAACCGCTTCTGGCTTCTTGCTCCTAGCTTCTCGCCAGACCGGAGTGGGAGCGAAGAGCTAAAAGCGAGGAGCCAGAAGCTCGAAGCGATTTTATGACTCTCAGCACTATTTCCAATATCGGCAGTCACGAAGGCCAGACGGTCACTATTCGCGGATGGCTGTATAACCTGCGTGAGAGTGGCAAACTTCTGTTTCCAATTTTTCGTGATGGCAGCGGGACGATCCAGGGCGTGGTCCCAAAAAGCGCCGTGCCGCCGGAAGTATTTGACTCGATTAAGGGCCTTACCCAGGAATCGAGCGTCATTGTTGAAGGAAAAGTTCGGGCTGACAAGCGGGCACCTGGCGGGTATGAACTTGATGTCAGCAATGTGGAGGTCCTGCAACGCGTCTCCGAGGCGGACCCTTACCCGATCTCTCTGAAGGACCACGGTGTCGAGTTTCTTATGGAGCACCGGCATCTCTGGGTACGGAGCCAGCGCCAGGCAGCCATTCTGCGAGTGCGGGCGGAGATTATTCGCGCCGTGAGGAATTTTTTCGACGATAACGGCTTTACGCTTACCGACCCGCCCATCATTACTCCCGCCGCGTGTGAAGGAACCAGCACGTTGTTCCCGGTGGATTACTTCGACGAGCAGGCTTACCTAACGCAATCTGGGCAGCTCTACATCGAAGCAACCGCGATGGCGCTCGGCAAGGTCTACTCGTTCGGGCCTACTTTTCGCGCCGAAAAGTCTAAAACCCGGCGCCACCTGACCGAATTCTGGATGGTCGAGCCTGAAGTCGCCTATGCGACGCTCGATGACCTGATGGATTTAGGAGAAAACCTGATTAGCGCCGTGGTAAAGCGCTGCCTGGAGCACCGGCAGGCCGACTTGAAGACTATTGGACGCGATGTCAGTAAACTGGAAAAGATTGAAGCACCCTTCCCCCGCATTACTTATGACGAGGCTGTACAAATGTTGCACGAAGGCCATGCCAAAGGTGCGGTGGAAACAAAATTCGAGTGGGGCGGCGATTTCGGGTCGCCGGATGAGACGTACTTGTCGTCGCAGTTCGATCGGCCCGTGATGGTGCATCGTTATCCGGCGAAGGTGAAGGCGTTTTACATGGAGCCTGATCCGCAGCGCCCGGATCTCGCGTTATGCGTCGACGTGTTGGCGCCAGAGGGCTATGGAGAAATCATCGGCGGCTCGCAGCGCATGGCTTCCTACGAACTTTTGTTGCATAGGATTCGCGAGCACAATTTGCCGGAAGAAGCGTTCAGGTGGTACCTCGATCTGCGGAAATACGGAAGCGTGCCTCACGGCGGCTTCGGCATGGGAATTGAACGAGTCGTGGCGTGGCTATGCGGTCTTGAGCACGTCCGCGAGACGATACCATTTCCCAGAATGCTGCACCGGTTGTATCCGTAGAGTAGTGGCTTTCGGCCTGCGGTAACCAGAATGCGAAATCATATTCACCACGTGACGTAAATCGGAACCTTATCGGCGGCTTGCAAAATCGTTATGACACGCCTTATTCCCACATCGTCGAGCATTACGCCCAAGAAAATCCGAGTTATGGGTGTTCCTCTCGACCTGGGCCAATCTCGCCGGGGCGTTGATATGGGACCATCCGCCGTACGGGTCGCAGGTCTTGAGGCACGGCTCGAGGAACTTGGCCACATCGTGGAAGACGGAGGCAACGTTTCCGTTGCCATCCCTGAGCAGAAAAAGGTTGGCGACCATAATGCCAAGTACCTTACCGAAATCACTGTCACCTGCACCAAGCTTGCTGACCTGGTGTTAAAGACACTGGAAGCAGGAATGGTCCCATTTGTGTTGGGCGGCGACCACTCGGTTGCGGCAGGCACGGTGGCCGGCGTCTCCGAATTCTACCGTCGGCAAAACCAGCATATTGGCTTGATCTGGATCGACGCGCACACCGACATCAATACGCCGGAGAGTTCTCCGAGCGGCAACGTTCATGGCATGCCATTGGCCGCCACCATGGGGCTCGGCCCAAGTGAGCTGTCGAACATTTTCGGATTCTCGCCCAAGGTGGCTCCGGAAAATTGCGTGCTGGTGGGCGTGCGCGACATTGATGCTGTTGAGAAAGAAAACGTGCGGCGGGCGGGAATTGAAGTGTTCACCATGCGCGATATTGACGAACGAGGCATGCGAACGGTGATGGAAGAGGCTCTACGCGCGGCTGGCCGCGGTACTGTGGGTTATCATGTGTCCCTGGATATGGATTGGATCGACCCTGAAGATGCGCCCGGAGTGGGAACTCCGGTGCGCGGTGGGGCTACTTATCGAGAAGCCCATCTGGCAATGGAGATCCTTGCGGATCATGGACGCTTATTGAGCTTTGAGATTGTTGAAGTGAATCCGGTGATTGATGAACATAACCGCACTGCGGATTTAGCGGTGGAGTTGGCGTTGTCGGCGTTCGGAAAGAAGATTCTGTAGCAGATCTTTGATGTCGACGAGTCGGTAGGGATCTTTCGCTGCGCTCAAGATGACAAATAGAAACGGAGCGCCGTGGCGCTCCGTTTTCGTTTCAGCCCGCAAACTTACTGGGTAACCGTCTTCACCGCGTCTCCGGTTTTGAATCCCGCGCCCGATACTGCCGTGCAGACCGAGGAGACATCATCCACGTCGGTGACCTTGACTACTCCCACCGGCGTGCTCATGCGTCGGATTACCTGGCCAGTAGACGGGTCTTTTATTTCTTTGGTGACCCGCTCGACGTTCAGCTCATCGCCGACTTTGACTCCGGACTTGCCACCGACGTTGAGGATAATCTGACCGCCGTCGACGGCGGCGACGAGGCCGCTGACCACGATGGTTCGGGTCACGAGTTTGTCCTTGTCGGCAATTACTTCCGTGGTCATGTTGTCCACTGCTGCTTTCACGGCTTCGCCGATAATTGTGTTTTGGAAGTCGCTGCTGCCAAAGTCCGCATTGCCAGCGCCGAATCCGTGCCAATTGCCGCCGCCGCCGAGGAGCGATGTGCTGTTTCGTTGCGACTCGCCTTTACCTTCTGCGACCGCAAGAATTTCTCCGGTATCGATGTCAACCATACGCGCGGTCAGGGCAACGATTGCCTTTGACTTCTTTTTTCCGATCCCGCCTACGCCGAAGCCGCCCCAATTCCCACCCGCCCCACCGATATTGGTGTTCTTGGTGTCGTTGCCGAACTGCGTAATGCTGCCCACAATGATGGCATCCACTCCCAGGAGCTTTCCAATCTTGGCGGCCGATGTCGGATTGGCACGGTCGCTGTTAGAAAAATTCTGCTCGGCCATAATCTTGTCGAGCGCCTTGCGTTCGATTACTGAATAGCTGCCATCTTTCACCAGACCGGTTACCAGCAGATCCGAAATACCTTTACCTATGTCGACGTCCTGCCCGAAGATTGCAGCAACACCACTATGCACCGTGGCATAGTCAAAATCCATAATGGCTACCCGTTTTTTGCGCGGTGCCGCCTGAGCAGGAGCGGTTGGGGCGATGGCGCACAACAACGTCGCTAAAGTGGCGAGAAAAAATATCTTCTTCATAGGTATTTCCTTGAATCTATGGAGTGTGGGGGAGCAGAAGGCAGTCGCCTCCCGGATTTATAGCTCGCGAAAGGCTACTGCCCCGGTACAGTCCTTGTCAACTGTGGCGAACGGCGGATTGTGCAAGAATGATTGACGGACTAAGAGCCATCTAATGAAGAAGCTACGAGTCGGAATTCTATTCGGTGGGCGCAGCGGGGAGCACGAAGTTTCGTTGCTTTCGGCGGCTTCGGTTTTGAACGCAATCGATAAAAACAAGTACGACGTAGTGCCTATTGGCATCACCAAGGAAGGGCACTGGTTGACCGCGGGAGCGGCGGAAAAAATGCTGCTCGGCAAAGCGGCGGGCGAGGGCGCCCGCCCTACACAATCACAGTTGCGGGCAGGGGATCCGGATGCCACGCCGGGAGCTGCTCTGCTTGCCACTGGCGAAGCCGTGGTGGTTCCGCCCGAGCCGCAACAAAAGGGTGGATCAATCGTCGCCTTTCAGACCGATGCCAGCTCTGGCGCACTGAGCCGTCAAGCTTCAGACCGCGCCATCAATGTGGACGTAATTTTCCCCGTGCTGCACGGCACTTTTGGCGAAGATGGAACTATTCAAGGGTTGTTGGAATTGGCGGACCTGGCATACGTTGGAGCCGGCGTACTGGGGTCGGCGGCCGGCATGGATAAAGATGTAATGAAGTCTCTGTTTCGCGCGGCTGGCTTGCCCATTGTGAAGCACGTCACCCTGCTTCGCAGCCACTGGGAAAAGGACAGCAAGAAGGTACAAAAACTGGTGGAAAGTAAGTTGAAGTATCCGGTTTTCGTGAAGCCGGCAAATCTGGGTTCGTCGGTGGGAATTTCAAAGGCGCATGATCGCAAAGAGCTAGGACCGGCCATTGAGGAAGCAGCAAAGTTCGATCGCAAGATCGTGATCGAGCAGGGCGTGGGCGGCAACAAACAGAAGGCGCGAGAGATCGAGTGCTCGGTGCTGGGCAACGATAATCCCGAGGCTTCGGTATCGGGAGAAATCGTGCCTGGAAAAGAATTTTACGATTACACCGCTAAGTATGTTGATGAGGGTTCGCGGTTGATCATCCCGGCGAAGCTCAGCAAGGCGGAGACAAAAGTAGTTCAACAGTTGGCGATTGCAGCGTTTCAGGCAGTAGATTGTTCAGGTCTGGCGCGGGTCGACTTTCTGATGGATCCAAAGAACCGTAAGATTTATCTGAACGAGATCAATACCATGCCGGGATTCACCGCAATCAGCATGTATCCCAAGCTGTGGGCAGCGTCGGGGCTGAAGTATTCCGATTTGATTGAGCGCTTGATTCAGCTCGGAATCGAACGGCATGAAGATAAGAAAAAGAACCAGTACAGCAGAATTTAACAAGCCGAAGTAGAGACATAGCTCGGCTACGTCTCGGGCGGCAGTACCCGACGTAGCGGAGCTTGAGTCTGTAGTTTCGGGTAGCTGATTGACACCCCTCGCGGGCGCACCTAGACTGTAGGCCGAGTTCGAGGGACCTCATGGCCTGGCTGCAGAATAAGTTTGAAAAGAACTTTCTCATCACCACGGTAGACTACGTTTTCAATTGGGCTCGCAAGTCGGCGGTGTGGCCCATGACCTTCGGCTTGGCTTGTTGCGCCATTGAAATGATCGCGTCCTCAACTGCGCGCTTCGACATTGCGCGATTCGGGTCGGAAGTGTTTCGTCCCAGTCCGCGGCAAAGTGACCTGATGATTGTCGCCGGAACCGTCACTTTAAAGATGGCTCCGGTAGTGAAGCGAATTTATGAGCAGATGCCCGACCCCAAGTGGGTGATCTCGATGGGCGCATGCTCGTCGGTGGGCGGGCCGTTTAACACTTATGCCGTACTGCAAGGCGTCGACAAGATTGTGCCAACGGATGTGTATGTAATCGGATGCCCGCCTCGTCCGGAGAATCTTTTCTACGCGCTGTTAAAGCTACAAGACAAAATCGATCAGATGTCCCTGGCCAAGCGGCCTACCGAAGTTCGGCTGGACCCGAACATGGCGGAAAACTTCAAGCGCCAGGTAATGATTGCGCAGACTCTGCAGCCCCGATAGCACATGCCTTTCACCAAGTTGGCTGCACAAGCTGAAATTCCTCCCGAAGGCCAAGCCAAGGAATTTCCCTGCGGCAACAAAGTCATCTGTGTTGCCAACGTCAACCGAACTATCAGCGCAATGGACAATATTTGTCTCCATCGCGGCGGACCGCTCGGTCAAGGAGTGATCGAGGGTGGCAAGGTGGTCTGTCCCTGGCATGGCTGGCAGTGGGATCCGCAGACCGGACAGGCAGGGCATAATCCGAATGCGAAGATGCAGGTCTATCCGTTGAAGATTGAAGACGGAGACGTCCTGATCGAAATATAGAGTCCCGGTTTTCACTGCACCAAACTAACCAACAAAGCTGTGCATCTTATTGTTTTCACGCATGCTACTCTTTTTTTGCTCTGGAAGTTCTGCCTCGCTCTGTGGCAGTGCAGAAAAACAATTTGCGGCGGCTGCTACGGACTGTAGAAGCGCTCTCCGATCTTGGCCCCGAGATGACCGGGGAGCAGGATTTCTTGCAGCGTGCCCGATCCATCGTCTCTGCGTTGCTTCAGGCGGCTGGGGCGCGCGAATGCGTTCTATTTATTTTCTCTGACAAGCCTGCATTGTTGTCTTCGGTCGCCTCCGAAGGCTTCGCACTGATGCCGGAGCCGGCAGTCATTCCTTTGCTTCCCCGGCAAGTTCATGCGCAGGCCACTTCGCGCGGGCCGATCATTCTGGATTCGGCTGTATATGAAACTTACATAAGCTCCAACGGAAATGTGGCGCCGGAGCTATTCAAGTGTATTGCGCCGCTAAAAGTGGGTGGGAAATTGGTTGGGATGGTGGCACTCGGCCGTCGCGAAGGCAACGCGGCTTATGAGGCCGATGAACTCGACGCCATAGAGTTGATATGCAATTACGTGGCGCTGGCAGTTCAAAACCATTCGTTGAGCCAGACCTTGACGCATCGCGTTTCAGACAATCTGAGGTTGCTGGCTTCGATGCATGGGTTCTATGACAACACCCTCGAGGCCTTCGCCAGCGCTATCGATGTGAAGCATGTGAACATTCACGGACACTCGCTGCGCGTGGGACGATATGCGTCGGCGCTTGGCGAGGTGTTAGGCATGGACGTTAACGAAGTCGCAGCATTGCGTTCTGCGGGGTATTTGCACGACATCGGCAAGGTCGCGGTCGATAAGCGGCTGTTCGGCAAGCCGACCGCGCTTGATCCCGAAGAATTTCGAGAGATGGCCGACCATACGGTGGTCGGGCATCAGATTGTTACCGGCGTTTCATTTCCGTGGCCACAGATTCCGGAGGTAGTGCGTTGGCACCACGAGCGCAGCGATGGCTCAGGCTATCCAGACGGGTTGGGGATGGAAGATGTTTCCCTGGCGGTACGCATTGTCGGCTTGGCCGACACCATTGATGCCATGACCAGCGAACGGCCTTATCGCGAGCCTCTTTCGATTAGCGGAACGCTGAGCGAGATTGTCCGCATGACGCCGCAGAAGTTCGACCCAAATGCGGTGCAGGCTCTGCTGCTGCTGATGCGGCGCGACGCTACCGGCGGCAACCGAGTGCCGTTCATTGAGGCTCCAGTAGCACAGCACATTTCTCCCACCGACATTGATCAGTTGGCGGCCACCTTGCAGCATAGAATGACTCATGGGCGTTTGTATCTGACGTAGGACGTTTCCGGCTTTTGGTTATTTCTCTGCAACTTCTGCTGTCTCCCCGGGTTCATAATTGTTGACTCCGTAATGGTTACCTTTCGCCAGAAAATCGCCACTGGACTAGTGCTGGCTGCCGCACTGGCATTTGTCCAGCTTGCTCTGGCGAAAAAGAAGACTGAGTCCGCGTCGCTTCAGATGGACGAGCACAAACGGGTCTATCACGCATTGAACCGGCTCACCTTTGGTCCTCGCCCGGGCGACGAGGAGCGGGTAGCGGCCATGGGCGTCGACAAATGGATCGATCTTCAGCTGCATCCCGACAAGATCGACGACAGCGTGCTCGACGCCCGGCTGGCGCCTCTGCGAACTCTGCGGATGTCCACGCGAGAAATTGTGGAGAATTTCCCGCCGCCGCAGCTCATCAAGCAGATTGCCGAGGGAAAAGAGTCTTTGCCGCGCGATCCCGCCAAGCGAGCCATCTACGAGGCTCAGCTTGAGCGTTACCAGGAGAAACAGGAAAACAAAGAGCAGGCTGCCAAAAATACGACGCCGGATGCTGCGCCTACAAAGCCCAACGCGATGAGCGACGCCGATACCGAAAAAGAAAAACGCCTTGGTGATGACAAAGCGCAAGAGTTGTTGAACATGCCGCCGGACAAACGCATCAAGGCGATTTTTGCGATGTCGCCGGAAGAGAGACAGGCGGTCGCGAGGTCGATGCGAGGCAAGCGCGAAGAACTAATGGAAGGCTTCACTCCCCAGCAGCAAGAGACCGTAATGGCGTTGAACGGTCCACAGCAAGTGGTGGACACGGAATTGGCCGAAGGCAAGCTATTGCGGGCGATCTACGGCGAACGCCAGCTGCAAGAGGTGATGACTGACTTCTGGTTCAACCACTTCAACGTATTCCTCGGGAAAGGCGCGGATCGATATCTGCTGACCAGTTATGAGCGCGACGTGATTCGTCCGCGGGCAATGGGAAAATTTGAGGATCTGTTAGTGGCAACTGCGAAGAGCCCGGCGATGCTGTTCTATCTCGATAACTGGTTAAGCGTCGGGCCAAATTCCGATTTTGTACAGGGAATTCCCAAGCGCGCCAATAACACCGGATGGGGACGACGCAGGTTTCCGCCGCCTCAGCGTAGAGCCAAGCCCAAGAACAAACGCGCCGGCCTGAATGAGAACTACGGCCGCGAACTGATGGAACTACACACTCTTGGAGTTAATGGCGGCTATTCGCAAAAAGATGTAACCGAAGTGGCTCGTGTCTTCACCGGCTGGACGCTGAAGCAGCCGCGCGAGGGCGGGGACTTCAATTTCGACGAGCGCATGCATGATCCCGGGGACAAGACCGTGCTCGGCCAACGCATCAAACCGAACGGCGAAAAAGAAGGCATGGAGGTGCTGCACATTTTGGCGCACCATCCTTCGACCGCGAAGTTTATTTGCACCAAGATTGCCATGCGATTTGTCTCCGACAATCCTCCGCCCGCGCTGGTGCAGCGCATGTCCGATACCTTCCTGAAAAAGAACGGCGAAATTCGTGACGTGCTCGAAACCATGTTGCGCTCGCCGGAATTCTGGTCGCCTGACGTGTATCGCGCCAAAGTGAAGACGCCGCTCGAATTTGTGGTTTCTGCCGTGCGCGCCTCTGGAGCTGAGGTGACAGACGCGCTTCCGCTGGTTCGGCAATTACAGAATATGGGGATGCCACTCTATGGCATGCAGCCGCCCACTGGATATTCGATGAAGGCAGAGACCTGGGTAAATTCTTCGGCCCTGCTGGGCCGCATGAATTTCTCTCTGGCGCTGGCAGCAGGAAAACTGCCAGGAACCAGAGTCGATGCCGCTCCACTTGCAGCGCCCAACCCTGTTTCGCCCGAACAATCTTTGGCAACTCTTGAGACCCGATTCCTGTCAGGCGACGTCTCAAAGCAGACGCACGACACCATCCTGACCAGGCTAAATGATCCAAAAGTCAGCCGCCGTCAGCAAGAAGCAAAAGAGGCACAAATTACCGGCTTGCTTCTGGGCTCGCCCGAGTTTCAAAAAAGATAGGCTAGTTTCCTTCCCGTTTCCCTGCCCGGTCGTGAATAATCCAAACCCAAGGCTATGCGTTCTGAATGGTTGATGGCTGCCGTTGTAACCGTGGCATTTGCCGGACTGGCGCGTCTGTTGCGAGGCGTCGGCAACTCCGGGGCTGCAGCTGGAGCGTTGGTATGTTTCGCGTTGTACGCTTGCGCGGGCCCCGGTGCGTTTGCCGCGCTGGCGTGCGTCTTTGCTTTGACCTGGTCGGCCACACGGATCGGCTATCAGAGAAAGTTCAACCTTGGTGTGGCCGAAAAGCGTACCGGCAGGAATGCGTCGCAAGTACTGGCGAACCTGAGCGCGGCCGCAGCCTGTGCAATTGCTTTTCGCTGGAGTGGACGCGAATTCTTCCTGGTGGGCATGGCGGCGGCACTTGCAGAGGCTGCCGCCGATACAGTTTCGAGCGAGATTGGACAAGCAAGCGGCAACGATCCGCACTTGATTACCACGTGGGAACAGGTTTCGGCCGGAACTGACGGCGGGGTCAGCATGCAAGGAACGTTAGCGGGGATCGCGGCAGCGGGAATTATTGGTGCGACCTGCGCAGCCATCGGTTTGCTGCCGTCGAAACAGGCAGGAATCGCCGCAGTCGCCGGCGTGGTGGGGAGCGTGGGCGATAGCTATTTAGGCGCGCTTCTGGAAAGGCGCCAGAAGTTGAACAATGACCTTGTGAACTTACTTGCAACCTTGATGGCTGCCGGCATCGGCCTGATGGCAGCTAAGCTAGCAAATCACTAGGCAGGCTAGAACTCGGCAACACACTCCTAAGTCAATAAATCTATTGAAGTTATCGAATCATGCATCGCCTGTACATGGCCTTCCGTCCATTGAGAATACCCAGTTGTTAATTAACAATGAATTAAGCACCTAAGCTATCGCCCTACGCATCTGACTTGGTAGATTGGTTGTCGTCGAGCTGGGTCGGTTTGGTTCAGAAATACCTTTCGAACGATTGGAAAGTAATGAAGTTTCAAACATTTGTAATCGGCTGTGCGCTCGCGCTGACAATGTTTTTGTTTGCGAGGCAGCGGCATGCCGCGACCATCCCAACCGAATTTCGCAGCATTGTTGACCTCACTCGCTCTGTCGATCTGGTCGATCCCAGTCATCTGCTTCAACATGCCGCGGCTGAAGCGCAGGGCACTTTCATCGAGGCTCCGGCGCAGTATTCGCCGGCATTGTGGACCGTTGATCGCATTCCAGCGCGCCGTCTGATTGCGCCATTAGTGGTGTTGGACATTCGCGAAAGCGTGAAGCACGATCCGCAACACAAGATTTCGGTCGAAGATATCGCCAAGTGGGAGCATGTGAACGGTCAGATCCCGATGGACGCGATCGCTATTGCGCGTACCGGCTTGCCGGCTTCCGCCAAGCAAACGAGTTTCCCCGGATATTCGGAAGACGCGGCTAAGTTTCTAGTAGAAGGCCGCAATGTTCTGGCCTTAGGCGCCGACACTCGCGCTACCATCGACCAGTACACCCTGTCGCATAGTGTTTATCACCTGGAAAATGTCGCCAACCTTGATCAAGTTCCGGGAAGCGGAGCAGTCGTGGTTGTTTCCCCGATGAAGCTGGAAGGCAAGACGGCTGGCCCGGCCCGCGTGCTGGCACTGCTTCGGTAGTGATCCTTCTTCAAATATCTTTCCTCACATAACAGCAGGCATCGAGTCTGTCTAGATTTCTTGCCGAATTTGTTGCGGCTTTCAGCCGTATCGTTCATCCTATCCATCATTCCGAGTTGTGAGGAGGCTTGATGAGCGATCCCCGCTTTCCCATTGGTAAATTCCACTTCGACGCGTCGCCCGATGCCCAGCAGCGTGATAAATTCATCGCCGACATCGAGCAGACACCGGCTGCTTTGCGCGCGGCCGTGCATGGACTTTCCGATCAGCAATTAAATACGCCCTATCGCGACGGCGGCTGGACGGTGCGGCAAGTAGTACATCACGTTCCGGAAAGTCACATGAACGCTTATATTCGCTTCAAGCTGGCGTTGACTGAAGAAGAACCCACCGTCAAACCCTACATGGAAGACCGCTGGGCGCAGCTGCCGGACGTCGGGTCCACACCGATAGAAGTATCGCTTGCCTTAATGGATTCACTGCACGACCGCTTTGTGCGCACCCTGCGCAGCATCAAGCCGGAAGAGTGGAAACGAAGCTTCCGGCATCCCGAGTTGGGGCTAGTATCGCTGGAAAAGAACCTGGCCCTTTATGCCTGGCACGGAAAACACCACGTCGCCCACGTCACTGAGCTGCGAAAGGGAATGAGCTGGTAAGCATCTACGACGCGGAAGGATGCGATCGCCACACCATGTAGCTGAGCGCTTCGCGAAGTACGGCGATGCCTCGCTGCCATCGGGTATGCGGCCGCGAGCCTGGGCGCGGCGCCACATAAACGCGAATACCTTCGTGTTCCAGTAGCTTGCGAATGCGGAAAACGTGATATTCGTCGCTGACCGCTATGCAACTCTTCATCTGGTTGGCGCGCATGATTACTGCCACGCGCTGTGCCGACTGCGCTGTGTCGGCGCCTTGGGTTTCAGCGATCAGGCTGGCCTCGGGGATGCCGCGCTTCATCAGGTAATCGGCGCCCACCCCGCCTTCGTTAAATTGCGAGTCCTCGCCGGCTCCTCCGGTGGTGACCACAACTGGAGCCAATTTTCGTTGAAATAATTCGAAAGCGTGATCGAGTCGCGCACGGAACACTGGCGAGGGATGGCCCGCGTACTGCGCTGCGCCGAACACTACAATTGCGTCAGACGGATGATCTTGCTCAACCCACGATTCACGCACTACCCAAACGCAGGTCAATGCTAGCCAGACGGCGAAGATGATTACGAGTAGGACGAGAAATCTGAACCACAAACGCGCTCGCCGGTGGCGGGGTTGGCCGTCCATCATCCTTGGGCGAAAAACTCCGAGATGTCCTGAGAAGATATGGCGCCTTCCCGCAAAATGTACCAGCGCCTTTCCTCATCGGTGAGGTCCACAATGGTGGAAGCCACTTCTCGTGGCGAGGTGCCGCCGTCCACGATGATGGAAACGCGTTCCTGCAATTGGTCGCGCACTGCTTGAGCCGTGGTGCATTCCGCCGCCCCGCTCAAGTTGGCCGAGGTGGCAGTAATCGGAATTCCTGCAGCGGTGACTACCGCCAACGGAATTTTCGCGCTGGGCACGCGCAACGCTACGTTGCCAGTGTTCGCCGTCACCTTCAAAGGCAATCGCGCCGAAGCCTTCACGATAATTGTGAGTGGGCCTGGCCAGAATTTGCGAGCGAGAGCATGGAATTCGTCAGTCAGCATCGCCAGCTCATGCGCCTGGTCGACACTTTCGATCAACAAGGAGAGCGGCTTATGACGTGAGCGAGTCTTGATGTCGTAAACCCGGTCCACGGCGCGGAGATTGAAGGGGTCGGCCGCCAGACCATAAAAAGTATCGGTCGGCATTCCGAGGACTTCGCCACTGCGAATTTGGTCGGCAGCGTACCGAATCAACGAGGGCTCGGGCTTCTCGGCACTGATTTTGACGATCTCTGGGCGCAACACTCTTCCTTCCAATACGTTCATTCTAAAAGCACGAAGACTTACCATACCATGCGGCACCGCCACAAGCCGAGAGAAACGCGTATGATTTTGGCCGGTGAAGAAAGAGGCTCGCTTGGCTGAAGTTGGCGACTTGCGGGGACGTTTGCGGCGAATCGATGGACGCCACAATGCACTGGTGAAAGACCTGCGGCGGTCGTTTGACACCGGCGACCTAAACGAGTCCGGGGCGTGCGCCATTGAGGGCATGCGGATCATTGAAGAGGCTATCCGCAGCGGGCTGCGACTGGAAACCGTGTTTTTCAGCGCCTCGGCGGAGGCACGGGCACACAAGCTTCTGCCGCAGCTGGGCGCGAGCGTTGAAACCTTGCTGCTGCCCGACAAACTGTTCCAAGGTGCGGTCCCCAGCGAAACTACCCAGGGTGTCGCCGCCATGGTGCGTTGCAAACAATTCACTTTGGACGATGTACTGGGCAAAGTTAGCGCCGGGCCGGTCCTCGCAGTCGCAGGACTTCAGGACCCGGGTAATCTGGGAACGATCCTGCGCTCGGCCGAAGCTTTTGGCGTCGGCGGCGTGCTGCTCGGCGAAGGCACGGTGGGAGTCTTTAACTCCAAGGTTGTGAGGGCTTCAGCGGGGTCAGTGTTTCGGCTGCCCATGGTTCGCGCAAAGTTGCTGCAGGTGCTGCCACAGCTGCGGGAGCTAGGTATGCGGACGATTGCCACTTCTTCGCATAACGGTACGCCGCTGCATCAGGCAAAGTTTAGCGGTGCAGTTGCCATCTTTATTGGTAGCGAGGGTGCAGGGCTACCGCGAGAGCTCATGGCCAAGATGGATGAAACGGTGGCAATCCCGCACTCGACCGCCGTTGAATCGCTAAATGCGGGAGTAGCCGCCAGCATCATTTTGTATGAGGCCGCCAAGCAGAGAAGCTGATGGGACTATTTCAAACCATTCCGAGCGGAGACGCGGCAACCGACCGCACCCGTCCCTTGGCAGACCGCATGCGGCCGCGCACCCTCGATGAATACGTGGGTCAGGAACATCTCATTGCGCCGGGAAAACCATTGCGGACGCAGATTGATCGCGACGACCTGGGATCTATTATTTTCTGGGGACCGCCGGGCACTGGAAAAACCACGCTGGCTCAAATCATCGCCCGCATGACCAAGGCTGAGTTCGTTGAATTTTCGGCAGTGTTGACGGGAATCAAAGAAATCAAGCAAGTGATGGCCGAGGCGGAACGGGCGCGGCAATACGGCACACGCACCATTGTTTTTATCGACGAAATCCATCGCTTCAATAAGGCCCAGCAGGACGCTTTCCTTCCTCACGTAGAGAAGGGAAATATTCGGCTGATCGGCGCCACTACTGAGAATCCGTCGTTCGAAATTATTTCCGCCCTGCTGTCACGATCACGGGTTTATGTTCTCAAGCCTCTCAGCGAAGAGCAGATTATTCTGCTGCTGAAGCGTGCCCTAGCCGATGAAGAACGTGGGCTAGGCGCAATGAAGTTACAGGCGCCCGATGCGGTCCTGGCAAAGATTGCAGCGTACTCCAGTGGCGATGCGCGCAGTGCCTACAACGTTCTGGAAGTTGCGGCGAGCATTGCGGTAGCAGGTTCAGGCCACGACAGCGGCGGCGAACTCACCGACGAGATCGTGCAAGACGCGCTGCAAAAGCGAACCCTGCGTTACGACAAGGCCGGCGAAGAACATTACAACCTGATTTCGGCGCTTCATAAATCGGTGCGGAATAGCGATCCTGACGCGGCTCTATATTGGCTGGCCCGCATGCTCGAGGCGGGTGAAGATCCTATGTATGTTGCCCGTCGCGTGGTACGGATGGCGGTGGAGGACATTGGTCTGGCCGAACCCAACGCTCTCGCTCTGTGTATGGCGGCTCGAGACGCAGTTGATTTTCTCGGCATGCCGGAAGGCAATCTGGCGTTGGCTCAGGCGGTGGTCTATCTGTCGGTCGCCCCCAAGTCGAACGCCCTCTACACTGCTTACGGCGCAGTGCAGGAAGACGTCGAGCAGACCGCAGCCGAGCCGGTGCCGCTGCACCTGCGCAACGCCCCGACCGGATTGATGAAGGGACTGGGATACGGGAAGGGATACCAATATGCCCACGACCTCGAAGCCAAAGTCGCCGATATGCAGTGCTTGCCTGACAACCTGAAAGACCGAGTTTATTACCAGCCGACGGAAGAAGGCGTAGAGAAAAGAATTAAAGAGCGAGTAGAAGAGACTCGGCGCCGCCGCCGCACTAAGTAGATCGGCCAGTCCATAACAGTCCTTGTCGTTCTGAGCGCAGCCAAGAATCCCTATCTGAAGGCATTCCGTGGAGCATAGGGGTCCTTCGGGGCAAAGGGCGCACGTCAGGATGAAAGACTTCCGATTAACGGAAAGCCTAACGAAATCGCGCGCGATGTTCTTTCAGGATGCACTCATCCATCACTACGAAAATCCCCGCCGCCCGTGCTTTTTTAGCTGCCGCTTCGTCGATCACCGACTCCTGCATCCAGATTGCCGGGACCTTTAGCTGAATCGCCTGATCCACCACTGCTTCAACAAATTCCGGGCGGCGAAAGATATTCACGACGTCTATTTTTCCGGGAACATCCAGAAGGGAGGGATAAGCCCTTTCTCCCAACGACTCGCTGATGCCGGGATTTACCGGAATGATCTTGTATCCCTGCAATTGCATGTAGGCTGACACGCCGTGGCTGGGGCGAAGGGGGCTATTGGAGAGTCCTACTACGGCGATAGTTTTTGCTCGCCGCAAAAGTTCTGCGATGGGATCCTGCTGGGGCGACGTGGCCATAACAGACCATTGTAACGGCGAGGGCATTGCCGCGAAAAGGGCGGTAGTTTTGAAGAATTTAGTCCATGGATTTCTTGCCACTAGCATTGCTTTTTTGCCGGAACATTCGCATCGCGAGCTTGCGAACGGTATCAGGAATGTCTTTGCTGCCCGACAAGCCTTTCAGGTCATGCGGCAACAGGTTTTTCACCAGGGTAAGTGAGACATCGAGCGGCGTGCGCGGATTGAACACCAGATTCTTGACCACGTTGTAGTTCTTAACGAACTGCCGCTTCATGGGGATGGCGCGCAGCACGGCTTCCGAGACGTTTCTCTGTCCGGCAAATTTCTCCACTTCTCCGGCACTGATCTTGGGTGATTCCAGCACAGACAAGGACACCAGTTTGGTGCCGTCCCGAATTAGGATGGCGCGTTCTTCCTTGTTGCCTCGAAATGCCAGATGGATGCGCTCTTTCACGCCCATTCGAGCAATCTTCTGCAGGGCGCTGCCACGGGTTATCGGAGCAACGGTGCGAGCTTTGCCGCCGGCGGCCGCAACGGCAGCAGCCTCGGCAAGCGGATCTTCGGCCTCGGCCACATAGGCCTCAATGCCGCCAATAGGCTGAAATTCCTGTTCGCCCACCGCCTCGATTTCGTCGGCATGCTGCAGCAAGTAGGCGTTCAGCTCTTCGTCGAGAACATCATCAGGCCCCTCATTTCCCTGGGCCATCTCAGGCAGAATCTTGTCTGCCTCTACTGGATCGTAGTCTGTGGCAGACCTACCGGCAGCGATCCAGAGTTTTTCTTTGAGCTTGGCGGCTTGAATCAGCGTGATGTGGACATTGCAACTAAGGGCCCGCAAAATGTCCGCCGATGTACTGGTTCGAGCGCTCTCCAACATCAACGGAACTACCTCCGCGGGGCCGGAGGTAGCGAGTGTAATCAATGCCTGGTCGGGCAACGACGGATTTCCCAAGAGGTACCGCAGCAGATTGGGTCGCAGGTTTTCGACCGCCGCTAAATATTGCAATACTTCAGGAGGAGTTTGCGGACTGGCTGCCGCCTCGCGCGATGCTGTCTCGTCCCATCCTGCCAGGGTTATGCGGGCCTGCTCCGCGAAGACAGGACTTTGGGTCAGATAGACCAGAATTTCGATCATTTCATCGTCAGGAATGGCGAGGGCGCCCTTTGCGGCAGTCTGGATAATGCTCGCGGGCACCGCCGATTCGCGGATGAGGTCAATCATTCGAGACATAAGAGTTGGCCGAATTTCTGGCTATACATAGAGAATCGCCCAGCCGAGCGGGCATTTCCAGTATTTTGGGCGAGACGAGGTTACTCAAGGAATGTTGCGGTAGTCAGACGTAGACGAGTTTAAGTGCTTTCCGCTTTTTGACCGCGCCTGGCCCGCAAATAAGCCTGGATAAAGGGCTGCAAGTCGCCATCCAGAACCCGGTCTACGTCGCCAATTTCAACCTTAGTCCGGTGATCTTTGATCATGCGGTAGGGCTGAAGGATGTAAGACCGGATTTGCGATCCAAAATTAATCTCCAGCTTGGAGTCTTCAATCTCTTTCGACACCGCACGCTTCTTCTCCATCTCGTGCTCATAAAGCTTGGAACGAAGCATACTCATGGCCCGTTCCCGGTTCTTATGCTGCGAGCGTTCATTCTGGCAGCTCGCCACCAGGCCGGTTGCGATGTGAGTAATGCGAACGGCGGAGTCGGTGGTGTTTACGTGCTGCCCGCCTTTGCCGCTGGAACGGTAGGTGTCGGTGCGAATGTCTTCCGGCTTGATGATGATCTCGATACTGTCGTCGATTTCCGGGGACACGTAGACGCTGGCGAACGAGGTATGGCGGCGTTTGGCCTGATCGTAAGGCGAAATGCGCACCAGGCGATGCACCCCGATCTCGCTCACCAGCATGCCGTAGGCGTACTCGCCGTTTACGCTGAACGTAGCCGACTTTAAGCCAGCTTCCTCACCCGGCTGGTAATCGTTGAGCACGGCCTGAAATCCCTGCCGCTCCGCCCATCTGAGATACATGCGAAGCAGCATGTCGCCCCAATCCTGTGACTCGGTGCCACCAGCGCCAGGATGGATGGTGACGATGGCGTTGCGCGCATCATTCTCGCCCGAGAGCAGCGTCTCGGTTTCGAGGCGATCAACCAGATGGCTCAGCGCGTCGATCTCGCGACGCAAGTCGGCGTCGACTTTTTCGCCTTCTTTGGCTAGATCGAAGTAGGCGGCAATATCCTCTTCACGGCGAGTGAGATCTGCCGCCGTGGACAAAACATCTTCCAGCCGCTTTTTCTCGCGCATCACCGTCTGCGATTTTTGCGGATTCGACCACAGATTGGGGTCGGCGGCCTGCTTTTCAATTTCGGCTAGCTGCTGGCGAGGAGTGCCGGCGTCAAAGATACTCCCGGAGGTCGCGGACTCTGTCCTTCAAAAGTGCATACTCGTGCTCTAAATCGTCCGTCATGACTGTTGCTTTGACCTCGAGAGGAATGGGAGGCGCGTCAACAGCGCCAACAATGAAATTATCGCACACAGATATCCGAACCAATCGCCGTAGGCGGTGTAAATCGTGGTTACGTTGGAGAGAGCGTACGGAGCGATTAACGCGGATCTGAGTTTGCGCGGGATGGAAGCGACAATGCGTCCGTAGGGATCAATAGCGGCAGTCACGCCGGTGTTGGTATCGCGCAACAGCCAACGTGCATTTTCTACCGCGCGCATTCTTGCCTGCTTAAGATGCTGCGCATAGGCGCCGCTGTCGCCGTACCAGCCATCATTAGAAATGTTCACGAAAACCTGCGCGCCATTCGCCGCGAATTGCCGGATGTCGTTAGGAAAAACCGACTCGTAACAGATGAATACACCCAATCTGGCGTCGCCGGCCGGCAGGGGCGCGCGAGTGTCCCCGCGATTGAAGTCGCCGACCTGCTCGGTCAGGCCCGAGGCGAACGAAAAGATGCTGCGGAAAGGAACATATTCGCCAAAGGGCACCAGGTGAACTTTGTCATAACGGGCGGTCCATTGCCCGTCGGGGCTGATCAACCCGGCGGAGTTGTAGATCTCGCTGCTGCGCCGTTCGGTAGTGCTGGCATTTTTCACTCCAAGGCCGCCTGCCAGCATCCAGGTATTCGATTGGCGGGCGATGTTGCTGACGGCATCGCGGAACGAGGAATCATTGGTATAGAAGGGCGACGGCGATTCCGGCCAGACAATCAGATTGGGGTGATGTGGCGCGCCAGCGACTGCATCCAGGCTGATAGTTGTGAGATCGCGCAGCGTATTTTCGAAATATTCTTTCGTCCAGTCAGAGCTGTCGAGGATGGGGATATTTTGTTGCACCAGCAGCGCGGTGTGATCAGTGGGGAGCGGCGCGGGGCTCAATAATCTGCCCGCCTGCAGCACCACTGCGGCGGCGATGGTCACGAAAAGCAGCTGCCGCCGCTGCTGGCGCTTCACCAGAAACGCGGCCACCATGGCAGTATTGACCACCATAATTTCGAAGGACAAGCCATAGACACCGGTGACGCGGGCGATCCGGCTGAGCGGGATATTGTCGACCTGCGTTATCCCCAGAAGGTCCCAGGGAAATCCCGAAATGCGGGCGCGAATGAATTCCACCGCCACCCAGGCGGCGGGCGCGAGCAGTAAAACTCTGCGACTGTATTGCGTACGGCCAGCTAACAGGCTAACAATAAGTCCAAAGGCCCCGTGGAATATTCCCAGATACATGCAGAAAAGAAGCAGCAGCCCTACGGCTGCCGGCGCGCCTACACCACCGAACTTTCGCATGGTGCTGTAAATCCAATAGCAGGTCCCGGCATACCAGAGAATGCCGCAGACATAGGCAAGCAAAAACGCCTGCAACGGCCGTGCCGGAAGTAGCTTGATCCCGGCTTGCAGTTGCAGAGCGCCAGGGGGGCGAGATCGAAGTAGAGCGTAGAGGAGAGGAGCGACCGCGAACCACCCCAGAAAATACAAATCGGGGAGAGGAAAGATCAGCACTTGCAAGACCGCCGAGAATAGCATCAGCAGCCATGCAGTTCTATGAATTCCTAACACTTAGCAAGCATAGCAAACCACAGATTTAGGTGCCGGGTTTGAGAGCGCTGCCAAATTGCCCTCATCTCACTTATTCAAACTTCCGATTTTCGCTATCTGATATTTTTCGGACTTTGCGGTATCCTGCGTATCAGATAACATTGGTGCCGGCGTCGGGATACGACGTCGCACTCGGCGCCGTCTAACACATGGTTTTGGAGATCACGCCTCAGCAATAGCTTGAAACTTCCCTAAGAATGTCATCCCCTCTGCAACCCGGAAATTCTGCTTCTAATCGCGTACGGATTGTCGTTGCCACCTCGGTAATGCTCACCTTCATTTCGTATTGGCGAGCAGCAGCTATTGTGCTCAACGACTTGGGGTCTTCGGCATTTTACGCAGCCGGCATTGCCGAACAGGCGGTTGGCAAATCGGCTCCATGGCTGATCGTGGCGGTAATGCTGTTCTCGTTCACGGTGCGCGCCGTCTACGTGGAGAGCTGTTCGATGTTCGTCCGCGGCGGCGTCTATCGCGTGGTGAAGGAAGCGCTGGGCGGAACGCTTGCCAAGATCAGTGTTTCGGCGCTGATGTTTGATTACATCCTGACCGGGCCGATTTCGGGTGTTTCCGCAGGCCAGTATATTGCCGGCCTTATCAATGACACTTTCGCTACCGCGGACGCCCACGGCTGGATTCCGCGCGCCGTGCACGGCATGTTTCACGGCGGCACGCCACATGTAAACGTCAATTGGACTTCCGTCGTCTTCGCTTTGATCGTCACCATCTATTTCTGGTGGGAAAACACTAAGGGCATCAGCGAATCCAGCGAGAAAGCATTACGCGTCATGCAGATCACCACCGTCATGGTAGTGATTCTGCTGGCGTGGTCGGCATTGACTCTGCTGAAACAGGGCTTTCAGACGGTTCCCCTGCCGACTCCAGGGAACCTGCACTTCAGCAGCGAGTCGTTGGGGTTCCTGAAGCACACCGACTTGGCTTCGGACCTGGCGAGAAAGTTTGGGCTGTTCGGCATCTTGATCGCATTCGGGCACTCGGTGCTGGCCATGAGCGGCGAGGAATCGCTGGCGCAGGTAAATCGCGAGCTTGCGCACCCCAAACTTAAAAACCTGAAGCGCGCCGCCATCGTTATCGCAATTTATAGTTTTGTCTTTACGGGACTGACGGCGTTGCTGTTCGTCATGATCATCCCTGATTCGGTGCGGATCCCCGTCTATAAAGACAACCTCATCGCCGGATTAGCAATGTACATGTGGGGACCACCATTGATGCGCCTTCTGTTCCGGGCATTTGTGGTGGTGGTGGGCTTTCTGATTCTTTCGGGCGCGGTCAATACGGCGATCATCGGCTCGAACGGAGTGCTGAATAGGGTTTCGGAAGATGGCGTACTCACCGACTGGTTCCGTCAACCTCATCCACGCTTTGGCACCAGCTACCGGATTATCAATCTGGTGGTCTTCATGCAGATTTTCACGATTCTCGCCAGTCGCGGAGATGTCTATCTGTTGGGCGAGGCCTATGCCTTCGGCGTGATCTGGAGTTTTACCTTTAACAGCCTGGCGATGCTGGTGCTTCGCTATAAGTACAAGGGCGAGCGCGGGTGGAAAGTACCGCCTAATATCAATATTGCCGGCCATGAAATACCCCTGGGCCTGATGTCGGTATTTCTGGTTCTTTTCTCAACCGCCATTGTCAATCTGTTTACCAAGTCGATTGCCACGGTAGCGGGAGTTTCATTTGCCGCCACATTCTTCCTGATCTTTACCGTCTCAGAACGGCTGAACCGTAAAAAGCATCTTCTGGCTGAAAAGCAGATGAAGGAACACTTTCAACTGCTGCACAGCGACCGGGTGGAGCGCAGCGGGCTGGGAATTCGCGCCGGCAATGTGCTGGTGACCATTCGCGATTACAACACTCTGACCCACCTGAAATGGGTACTCGAGCGGACCGACACCAAAGAGCAGGATATCGTCGTGATGTCGGCACGGGTCAGCCAGTTCGGCTCCGCGGCCTACGACCTCTCTACTGAACAGATATTCAGCGACTACGAGCAGCGGTTGTTCACCAAAGCGGTTTCTGTCGCCGAGAACTTCGGAAAGCATATCTCCCTGCTGGTGGTGCCGGCGCGCGATGTGTGGTCGGCTATCGTGCAGACCGCGGTGAACCTGGAATGCGCCGCGGTGGTTTCAGGGCTTTCCAGCAAAATGACGGCTCAGGAGCAGGCTTTCGAACTGGGCCGAGCGTGGGAAGCAGCCGAGGAGCCGAAGCGGCAGTTTGTGCTTCAGATTGTGCATCCTGACCAGAAAGTGGACACCTTCCGCATTGGACCGCACACGCCGACGATGAAGACGGAAGACGTCCACCTTGTGCACCGGCTGTGGCTGAATATGACGCGCGAGGAAGGGATGGACAAGCTCCATCATCACGACCTGCTTACCTATGCGTTGACTCGCTTCGCGAGAGACTATTCCGGGCCGGGCCGCGATGAAATTCTGGAAGAACTGCGTAAGGCTGCCGGCCAGCAAACCGTGACGACCCGCCCAATCGGTCGCGAGGCTGTTTCCGAACCGGTGACCGCTATCGAGCCGGTACACACTGTCGAGGAAGTCATTCCCATTACCCCAAACAACGGCGAGCCACCCGATTCGAAGACTTAGATAGCCACTGGCTGGTTCACGGACTTTATCCGGCTTTGAATAAATTCCACGATTTCAGGCGTCACATAGTCGGGTGGGCTTATTTTAAAAATCGGCTTGACGCTTACCGGCTTCAACGAAACTCTCTGCCAGGCAGACTTTTCGGGCCGCTGATGCAAAATGACTCCGTCTGCGCGATCGAGATATTCCTGGGCTGAGGTCTTGAAATCCGCCGTCGCCGGGTCAAGCACGGTGAGGTAGAGATCTGGCCGAATAAATTTGATCAAGCTGTTTGACTCGACGATTGCGTTCGGCGACTGCGCCAGCCTGCGACGAATCGCCGGCATGGCCTCGGCCAGCAGACCCTGCTGTGTCCTTACCCAATAAACCTTCGTGGCACCGGCTTGAAGAAAGCGGGAAGTGTCAGTCGTACCAGAGCGATCTTTTTCTTCGGAGATCGCCCAGCTGTGGTCATCGGTGGCACAGTGGCACGCTTCGCCATCTTTCGAACAAATCCCGTGACCGTATTGAGTAATCTTCAAGGCGGTCCAGTCGTAGGCCGCTAGCGCCGAGATAACGCCGGAGACGACACTGGTCTTGCCGACGTTTCGTGAGTGCCCGCCGATAACGATGATTGCCATTATTTTTTATTCTTTATTCTTTGCGCGCCAGTCGCGCCAGTGCTGCCAGCTCTTTTAAATATCCTCTAACCGGACGCGCCGGAGTCCCCCAAAATGCCAATCCCTTGCCACGCAATACTTTTTTGGGAAGCACTCCGCTTTGGCCCCCCAGCATTACTCCCTCTTCGATGCGGGCATGCTCTCCCACGCCGACCTGACCGCCGATAACTACATTTTTTTCTACGACAATACTTCCGGAGAAACCCGTCTGGGCCGCGATAACCACATCTTCCCCGATTTGTACGTTGTGGCCGATATGCACCAGATTATCGATTTTCGTGCCCCTCCCGATGCGGGTTACTTCCAGAGCGCCGCGGTCAACAGTGGAGTTAGCGCCGATCTCTACGTCGTCTTCGATTTGCAAACTGCCCACCTGCGGAAACTTGTGATAGCGCCCGGTTTCGCGGTCGCGAACGTAGCCGAACCCATCACTGCCGAGCACTGCACCGGAGTGGATGATCGCTCGATCGCCAATTTGGACGCCGGGATAAATCGTCACGTTGGGATAAATGCGGCAGTCTTTCCCGATCGAAACCTTCGCACCCAGCACGCAGTTGGCTGCGATATGAGTTTGGTCCCCGATGCGGACGCCTTCGCCCACTATCGTGCGCTCGGCAATGCTCACATCTTTACCCAGGCGCACTGAAAGATGCAAAATTGCGCTGGGATGTACCCCCGGTTCCTGACGTGGTTCAACAGTTAGAAGCTCCGCCGCCCGCGCGAAGGCCAAGCGAGGCTGCTTCGCAATCACCAATGGTTTGGTTGACGGTAAAGCCGCAGCAAATTCTCCCGCGATCACTGCGGATGCAGATGATGCAAGCGCACGTTGAAGGTCCTTTTCATCCTCCACAAATATCAGAGAGCCGGCGGCTGCGAAGTCGATACTCGCAATGCCGGAAAGTTCAATGTCCCCGTCTCCGATCACGTGTCCGTGAACGAACTCGGCAACCTGTTGAGCGGTGCGCTTCATGGTCTTCTTTTTATACGTTTGCCAAGGGAAAGGAAAGCCGGAGGATAGAATAACGGCATGGAGCGCAAGGTCTTCTGGATTGTGTTTGTCGTCCTCGGACTAGTAGCGGATTTTCTGTTGCCCATCTGGTGGTCGCTAATTGCGACGATTCCCATCGCGTTTATCAGCTGGTGGGTGGCTTATCGCAGCGAATGGTTCTGAACGCTCGAGGCGGCGATTCGCGGAAAACGACGACCGATTTGTCATTCCGACCGCTGGAAGGAATCTGCCACTCCGGAACGATGAAGCATTGAGTTGCGCAGATGGCTAGCAAGGGCAGATTCCTCCCTACGGTCGGAATGACAACATCTTGTTTTCAATACAGCGGCGGCTGCCCCGGTGGGCGCGTTTTCCAGCGGCGGTGCACCCACAACCACTGCTCCGGATATTTCCTCACATACTCCTCAATCACCTTGGTGAATAACGCGGTATTGGCGACAATGTCGGCCTCGTCGTCGCCAGTGCGGATCAGCTTCACTGCCGGGTCGAAGTGCAATCGGTATTTCCGCAAAGCCGAATCCCAAATGGTGAACCCCGGTACCACCGCCGCATCTGTGCGCAAAGCGATTCTTGCCATGCCACTCGCAGTGCACGCCGGAATGCCAAAGAAATCCACAAAGATACCCTGCGGCGGAGTCATGTTGGTATCCATCAGGATGCCGACCGTTTCTCCGGCCCGCATCGCTGCCAGCAGACCCCGAACGAACTCATCTTTATCGACCGTAGTGTTGCCGTGCATCGTCCGGTAGCGGCGGATCATCTGATCGAGCCGCACGTTGTCCATTGGCCGCATTACCACATGTAGGGGATGCCCGTGTAATGAGTGGGCAAAAGCGGAAAGTTCCCATGCTCCGAGGTGAGCCGTAAGAAACAGAACTCCCTTGCCACGGTCTAATGCCGCCTGGAAGTTTTCGAAGCCATCGTAGATGACAACCCTGCCAACATTCTCAGGAGTGTACTTGGGAAACAGACACAACTCGGCCAGTTGACGGCCCAGAGAAGTGAATTCTCCCCGCAGAATGCGCGCTCGCTCCCTTGCTTTTTTCTCCGGAAAGGCCAGCGCCAGATTGTGCATGCCCACGTGGCGCAGGCGGAAATGCAAGAAATAGATAGTCCAGCCCAGGGAAATGGCGGCGGCCCTTGCCAAAGGCCGCGGCAAACTGCCCAGGAATTTGACGATTATCCAGACTAATGCGTACTCGAATCGCTCACGCATTCAGAGGAAGTAGAGTACCGCGAATAGGGCAAGGGACGGACTATCCGTCCGTCCCTTTACAAAACCTTTACTTGGAGGCCTGTTTCGCCCACTTTGAAAGGGTCTCAAGAAACGGGTAGGCCGCGGGAGGCGCTTCGATGGTGCCGCGCAATGAAGTCCTGAAGGGCACCATCCGGTTATAGAACTCGCGGGTCGTGTCTTTGTCCTGCTTGATCGCAGCACCGCTGAGTTCCAGCCCGGCGAAAATGCCGCGCGCTCTCGAATAACTCAACACCTGGGCACGCATCTTCCAGTCGGTGTCGGCAGCGGCGTGGCGACCGACGGGACCGGCAGCAACACTGGCATCCGCCCCCAGCTTGAATTTGCTGGACAACAGGTTCTTCATGCCGTCTTCGTTCATGATCAGCATGACGAGATCCACCGCCTGACCGCCGATCTGCAGCCCGAAACTCCCACCCTCGATGACGAAAAAGGCCGGTGCGCTCCAACCTTTGGGCGTACGGCAACTGGCCACACCGCGTCCATACCTGGCGCCGACGATGAAGCCGCCCTTGATCATGGAAGGCACCACGGCGACGCACTCAGCCGAGCCCAGCACCTCTTCGGGTATGCCCTGGTCGGGGGCACCCTCAATCTGGTCTAGAACTTCGCCGGCGGCCCGCAGGCGATCTTCAGCTTTGCTGTCAGTATCGTCAGCTGCGAAACATATGGTGGACAGGGAGACAGCCAGAAGCAGGAATAGCAGTTTCTTCATCATTTCCTCAATTTTCGGAGACTATATTAGCAACGTTCTGATTCTAAAGGATTCCGCGGCACAAAGAATGGTTATCTGGAAGGAATCGAGGGTATTGATTAATTAGGGACTCAGGGACAAAAAAATCGGGGCTGATCATGGTGACCCTAAATCTCCATGTCCAACCCCGTCTCCCAGGTTCTGTGGTAGGTGAAACGAGTATGCGGCAGGGACTTGAGTCCAACAAGATTACCGAGGTCAATGTCCTAAAGTAACCCTGGTTTTTCGCGTCGGTGGCGCCTCCTAGCCGTTGCGGAGCAACGGCTCTACCCTTGGGCGACCATACCGTTGCTACCAGACATGGCACGCGTTTTCCCGCACCATGGGCTGGCTCTTCTTGCAGTTGAAAGCCTTCTGGAATTCCGGCATGTTCTGTACCACGCCGTTTACTCGGAACTCAGCCGGGGAATGCGGATTCGACTGCGCAACCAGACGCAGCAGCTCCGGAGTCCAGTTCGAGCACCAATTCTGGCCATAGGAGATAAAAAACTTCTGCTCAGTGGTGAAGCCGTCTGAAGACTCGGGCTTTTTACTTTGGGCAGAGGTATTCTGCAACGCCTTCAACGCAATTCTTGCGCCACCGTTGTCCGCGGTATTTTCGCCCAGCGTCAGCTTGCCATTCAGCTTGACCCCAGGGGTAGCTTCGAAGGCTGAGTATTCGTCCGCAATGCACTGCACGCGTTTGTCGAACTCCTTGCCGTCTTCAACTGTCCACCAATCGCGCAGATTGCCATTGGCGTCAAACTGCCGGCCTTCGTCGTCAAATCCGTGGGTAAGCTCGTGGCCGATCACTGAGCCAATGCCGCCAAAGTTCACCTCATCGCTCATGGATTTATCGAACAGGGGAGGCTGCAAAATCCCCGCCGGGAAATTAATGGTGTTGAGTTGCGGATCGTAATATGCGTTCACGGTTGGCGGGGTCATTCCCCACTCGGCGCGATCCACCGGCTTGCCAATCTTTTCCAACTGGCGATGAAACTCGAATTCGCTGCTGCGATAGGCGTTACCGACGTTGTCTCCTCGCACAATCTTGACGCTGGAATAGTCGCGCCAATGGTCGGGGTATCCGATCTTGTCCTCGATCTTCTTCAGCTTTATTAAAGCCTCTTTCTTGGTGGCTGGCGTCATCCAGTCCAATTGATCGATGTCCTGTCCCAGCGCTTCTTCGAGCGCTTGCACCATCTTCAACATTCTGGCCTTACCATCCGGGCCGAAGGTGCGATCGACGTAGGCCTGACCGAGCGCTTCGCCAAGATCGCGGTCAACTGCTTGCACGCAGCGCCGCCAGCGCGGGCGCTGCACCTTCTGGCCGAGCAACTTGCGCCCGTAGAAATCAAAATGCTCGTCCGAGAAGGCGCTGGACAGCAGCGATGACGAATTAAACAACAACTGCCAGCGTAGGTAAGTTTTCCAATTCTCCAGCGGCGCGCTGACGATCAGCTGATTCACGCCTTTGTAAAAATCAGGCGTCGCTACAAGGTAATGATCGGTGGCCGGCGAAGCCACCAGTTTCAGGTAGTCGTTCCAGGAAAAATCGGGTGTCAGAGCCTGAAGTTGAGCGAGGGTCATCTTGTGGTTCAGGTTGGCGGGGTCGCGGCGCTTCACCAAATCCATGGAACTCTTCGCGAGTTCCGTTTCCATGTCCATCACAACTTTAGCGTCGGCTGCGGATTTCGCCGAATCCTCTCCCAGCAGCGCGAAAACTTTCTGCAAATGAGCCACATACTGCTGCCGCGTCTCCGCTGACTTCGCATCCTCTTTCAGGTAATAATCCCGGTCGGGCAGCCCGAGTCCGCCCTGGTCCGCGGTAGCAACGACCTGGGCGGCATTATCCAGGTCCTGTCCCTGAGTAAAACCAAACACTGGCGTATAAGATCCGGAATCACTGGAACCTAGCAACGCAAACAGCACTGCGTGCAGATGTGCCAGCTCCGCGGCCAGTTGAGACTTATCCTTCATGGCGTCGATTCGATCGAGTTCAGATTTAATCGCGGAGACGCCTTTGGCGTTGATGGCAGACTCGTCCATGCAGGCGGCGTAGTAGTCGCCGATTTTCTGGTCAACTGCATTACGTGTTGCGTCGTTGGCTGCGGCCTTTTCGAGCGTGTCGCGCAATACGCCCTGATTCCATAATGCAAGTTTCGAGCCGTGCGACCATGACGCCTGATCCGACGGGATGGGATTGGCGTCGCTCCACTTTTTGCAGGAGTATTGGTAGAAATTCACGCAGGGATCAATCGACTTATCCACCGAAGTCAAATCAAAATGATCGGGCTCCTTCGGCACCTGGGCCGAGGTAGACTGGGCGCGCATCACAGTAACGGCGCATGAAAACAGAGCAAGTGCTGCGAGAACTTTTAACGATCGCAAGATGAATCTCCTGGAGTTGAAATCCCGGTGAGGACGAACACCAGAATCTAGACGAGTCGGGGGCAGGCTTTCAAGGGGTAAATCGGCATTACAGGGCAGAAATGTTATGTTCTGAAGCCCCGATTTTTACATCATTTGATGATTGCCGAACTTGGACGAATACTATCATTGATTTGTTCTGCTAATTGGATCTATCGGAAAGCTTGCCGGTTTTGTCCCTGGACTCATCCATCGGAACGTTCCCCGGCGAGCGGGCGGTAGCCGATAGTCGATTCCGCCCTTCGGTTGGAATGACAAGGCGGTATCGATCCCACCCCATCACATCCCTCACAGCGGCGAGAGTTCATCATCTCTATCCTCGCGCTGTGCCTGACCAAAGCGCCTTTCCAGATATCTGCGAGCTAGCTCTCGGCCTCCGAGGCCGAATGACAACGCCAACCCCAGCATCAACGCGCCAAACACGATACCGAAAGCCAGCAGCATCGTATTTTCGCCCACCCCCAGCTCCTCGATTCCGATCGAAACCGAGAAGATGATGATCATCACCCGGATGGTCAGGCTAAGAAGCCGGGGAGACGGTAAATCAGCATTTACCGCCGCCAGCAACGCCGCACGGGAAAAGAAGCTTGCCGCTAATAGTCCGAAAAAAAACACGAATAACGCCGCAAACATGCGCGGAAGAAATCCGAAGAAGTGCGCGATGTGCTCCTGAATTCCAACTACTCCCAGCACGCTAATGCCAACCAGGATGAAGCCCAGCCACGCGATCCAGAACACGAAGCGGCTCAGCAGCTCACTGGAAGGTGGCAGCGCCGCCTTTTTTAGCAACTGGCTGGCGCCCGCATCTTCAGAAAGCTTGTCGAACTTGGTAACCCGCAGAATGCTGCGCAAAACCGACTTGAGCACATAGGCAATCACCCAGCCGACAACTACGATGATCAGCATTACCATCAGGCGCGGCAGGAACGCCGCGATACTACGAAGAATCTCGTGGGTGGCCAGGGTTAGTTCGGTGATGATGATCTGCCACATGTTGTCCTCACTTTCCTCCGTCCCACATTTCCAGCAGGTACGGCTTTAAGCGTTCAAAGGCCAGGCAAAGCGATTCGACGTTCTGCTCCACCTGATCCGCCGAAGCGTCGCGATTCTCAACCAGAAAAGTAAAAGCCTTGCCTCGATATAACGGGGCCAGCGCCTGAATAACGTGATCGCGACTGATTACAGCCTTGTGATGGGAAGCGGCAAATTCATAAATGCTGCGCACCCAGAGTTCGTCGGTGTAGCGGAAGGATTCTTCGGGTTCTTTGGCGATGGCTTGTAACTCCGCCAGAGTGCTGGGCGAGAGAATTGAATTCAACACTGGCTGTAACTCGGCAATGCCGGTCACGAACATTTGATGCAGGCGTTTGCGATTCACTCGGAGCGGATCGAGCATCACTTCGTGCTCGGTTCCGATCGTAGGCACTGGCTGAGAATCTTTGATGGCACTCCACTGCGCGAAGTTCTGATCCAGTGACGAGAATAAAACCCCAACCGTGCGGCGCAGCGCCCGGACCAGATCCGCTCCGCCATGTTCCACCCGCTCCCGCGAGCCCAAAAACGATTGCCCGACCCGGAAATCACCGGACATTGCCGAAAGCGTCAGCATCATCTCGGCTCCGGTCTGGCTCGCCTCCTGTGACCAGACATCCAGCGCCTGAAACCCCGTTGCCAATTTGCCGGAGAAGGCGTAATCGACTGGAAGCGGCTCTCGCAGCCGTCGCCCATACAGCGCGCGAGTCATGGGATAAATAAGCGTGCGGATCAGCAAAGCGTCAAACTTGTGACGGCGATAGATGGGAGTAACAAGATCAAAATTCTCGCGTGCCACGGGGCGAACCAGCCGCTCTACCCATTCCGGCTCAATGCTGACCGAGTCCGGAGCAATCACCACTATCGTGCTGGCGCGAAGCAGTTCAGCTGCGGCGAGAATAGTATGGAGAGCGCTGCCGCTGCTGGCTTCACCGGGATATTGAGTGCTGATGCAGTGCATGGTACGCAAGGCATAAAGCTTGGAGGCATGTTGCAGATCGCTGATGGAAGCTGCACGCACCAGTTCCTGCGTGCCGTCGCGCGAACCGCCGTCGGCATTAACGATCACCGCGCGCTGCCGCGGGAAGTAGCTAAGCAGCCCCGCTCTGATCGTCTGAACTATTCCGCCAACTGTCTTCGCGTCGTTGTAGGTGGGCAGGCCAACCAGCAGGTCCACTTCGCCAACGTTGATTAACTCGCGAAGAAAATCATCGGTCAGAATGCTTTCTTCGACCAAACAAGATCCTCCGATCCAAATCGGTTCAGCACGCCAGACGTAGCCGAGCTACGTCTCTACCAAAGTCTGGTGCAGACGTCGTTCTCCCCAAGATTCCCAGCTAAATTCGTCTCAAACGGAACCAGAAGAACTCGTAAGGCCCCAGCGTTAAAAGATAGGGCAAATCGCCAACTCTCGGGAAAAGATTGCGGCCAAACATTTCGATCAGCACATTGCCTTTGTAGCGCTTCAAATCCAGTTCGACGGCCTGGGCTGAGTTCGACAGGTTATTCACTACCAGCACTGTATCCCTTCCCAACTGTCGGATGTACGCCAGCACGCGGTGATTTGCGGGATAGAGAAACTCAATTGATCCTCGTCCGAAAACCGGGGTTGATTTGCGAACCATGATCAGCCGCTTCATCCACGAGAGCAGCGAGTGATCGAAACGCTTCTGCGACTTCACATTCAGCGCCTGAAAACCGTAAACCGGGTTCAGCATGATCGGGCTATAAAGCGCCTCGGGATCGGCTGACGAGAAGCCTCCGTTCCAGCCGCCGTCCCATTGCATGGGAGTACGAACTCCGTTGCGGTCGCCCAGATTCACATTGTCGCCCATCCCGATTTCGTCGCCGTAATAGATGATCGGCGTCCCCGGCAAGGACATCAGCATGCCATTCATCAACTCGATGCGCCGGCGATCGTTGTCGAGCAGAGGCGCAAGCCTGCGCCGAATGCCCAGGTTCAAGCGCATACTTTTGTCCTTGGCATACTCGTCGTACATGTAATCGCGCTCAATGTCGGTGACCATTTCGAGGGTAAGCTCGTCGTGGTTGCGCAGGAAGAGACACCACTGGCAGTTGGCGGGGATCTCGGGCGTCTGTTGCAGAATTTCAGTAATCGGCTTGCGGTCTTCGAGCTTCAATCCCATAAACATTCTGGGCATCAGCGGGAAGTGGAACGCCATGTTGAATTCGTCGCCATCGCCAAAGTAGGGGCGCAGATCGGCAGGCCACTGGTTGGCCTCGGCCAGCAACATACGTCCGGGAAAGTTTTCGTCGATCAGCTTGCGGAAGTGCTTGATAATGACGTGGGTTTCCGGCAGATTTTCGCAGTTGGTTCCTTCCCGCTCTACCAGATATGGGATCGCATCCAGACGAAAGGCGTCGACGCCCATCGCCAGCCAGAACTTCATGATGTCCCACATCTCTTCCAGCACGGCGGGATTGTCGAAGTTAATGTCGGGTTGATGGCTGAAAAACCGGTGCCAGTAGTATTCCTTGGAAACCGGGTCCCACGCCCAGTTCGACATTTCGGTATCAATGAAGATGATGCGGGTTCCGCGATAACGAGTATCGGTCTCGCTCCACACGTACCAATCGCGCTTGGGATTGTCTTTTGACTTACGCGATTCCTGAAACCAGGCATGCTGGTCCGAGGTATGGTTCATGACCATCTCAATAATTACGCGGATGCCGCGCTGGTGGGCGGCCTCCAGAAACACCTTGAAATCCTCAAGCGTCCCATAGCTGGGATGGACGGTGCGGTAGTCGGCAATGTCGTAGCCATCGTCGCGTAGAGGTGATGGAAAGAAAGGCATCAGCCAGATGGCGCTGATACCGAGGTCCTGCAGATAGTCGAGCCGCTGCGCAAGGCCGCGAAAATCGCCAATGCCATCCCCATTGCTGTCATAAAAAGTACGGACATGCACCTGGTAGATGACTGCGTCTTTGTACCAAAGGCCGTCTGGCGAAGCTGGCAAGCTCGATCTCCCCTAAAATTTCGAGCCTACCATAAGCCACGGACTCCCACGGATTACCACAGATAAACCTCTGTGAATTTATCCGTGATATATCCCCGAATCTGTGGCGCTTACCTGATTTCGGCGAGTTCGAGCCGCAGTTTGTGGGTGGCACGGAACAGGGTGTTCTTCACCGTGCCTTCGGTGGTGTGCAGAATGCCGGCTACAGTTCTTAGCCTCATCCCGTGATAGTGCTTCAGTTCAAACACGACGCGCTCGCGCGGTGAGAGGCGGCGCAGGGCACGCATGATTGATTCCCGCACTTCGCGGCTGATTACACCTCGCTCAGGGTTGGCGCCAGCGCTGCGATCTGGCATCCGGACCACGACTTCTTCCTCTTCACCGTCTGGAGAAACGGTGGTGGTGAGGTCACGCTGCCGCGAACTCTTCTTCCGCAGGTGGTCCAGGCAGAGATTGGTGACGATGCGGTACATCCAGGTATAGAAAGAGCACTCAAAGCGAAAGCTGGCCAGATTCAGGTAGGCGCGCAAAAACGCCTCCTGGTAGATATCCTGAGCATCATCGGGAGAGCCTGTGATATGCATGGCTAGGCGCAGTACCGGGCGATCGTAGAGTCGCACCAGTTCTTCGAACGCAAGCGTCTCCCCGGACTGGGCAGCGCGGATCAGGCGGAAATCGTCGACCCGCTTGGATTGCGCCTTCTCCTCGACGCTGGCTGCCAGCGTCATGTTCTCGACGTAGGCATTATTGAGCTGTGGCACGATGCAAGATTGCTGGCTCATATTCACACTCACTCTCACAAAACAAACTTGTAGCCGGTACCATGGACGGTCAGAATGAAACGCGGCTCGTCGGGCTTGGGCTCGAGTTTTTGTCGCAGCCGCACAATATGAGCGTCGACCGTCCGGGTGGTAGGAAAGCGGTCGTAGCCCCAGACTTCCTCCAGCAGGCGGTCACGGCTTAACGCCTCGCCTGCGTGGCACAGAAAATATTTCAGCAGGTCAAATTCTTTGGACGAAACTTCCAGCGCTTTTCCCTTGCGCGCCACCTGGCAACTGCGCAGATTCACCTCAACATCTCCGAAGGAATATTCCTCCTGCTCCTTCGCCGCTGGGGTGGCGCGTCGCAGCACGGCTTTCACCCGCGCCAGCAATTCCCGGATCGAAAATGGCTTGGTTACATAATCGTCGGCGCCAAGTTCCAGGCCTACGATCTTGTCGATTTCCTGTCCCCGCGCGGTCAGCATGATCACTGGCATCGACGGCCGCTTAGTCTTCAGCTGCTTGCAAACGTCGAGTCCGCTCATGCGTGGCATCATCACGTCGAGCAGAACCAGGTCAGGGTCGTCGTGCAATGCGCGCTCCAGGCCCGCCGCCCCATCACTGGCGGTGATCACTTCGTATCCTTCGAACACGAAGTTGTCGCGCAGTCCGGAGACCATGTTGGGTTCGTCTTCGACGATGAGAATTTTGGCCATGACCTATGCGACCACCGGATGTTCCAGCGCTGCAGCACCGTTACCCGTCGGCAGAGCGATGGTGAAAGTGCTTCCGCGTCCCGGTTCACTGTCTACGGAAACTTCTCCGCCATGGGCGCGCACGATGTGCCGCACCAGAGACAGTCCTAGTCCACTCCCCTTAGTGTTGTGGACCAGGGGATCGCCGACCCGATAGAACTTCTCGAAAATCTTTGTCTGCTCTTCGTGCGGAATGCCGATTCCGTGGTCGATCACCTGCAACTTCACCGACCCGTTCTGGCGGTAAAGACTTACTCCGATATATTTCTGATCCTGCGAATACTTGAGCGCGTTGTTAACCAGGTTCAGCAGTGACCGGGCAATCGCTTCGCGATCCAGTCGCAGCGCCGGCACATCTTCGGCAATCTTCTCTTCGAAAATGAAGCCACTCTGCTCGATTTGGTAGCGATAAGAATCGAGGGTATTGCGCACCAGCTCGCGGACGTCGGTCTCGCGGAAGTCGTATTCTTTACGCCCTGCCTCAATCCTCGAAAAGTCGAGGATGTTATTGATCAGCGCCGTCAGCCGCTCACTCTCCTTGCGAATGATCTGGTAGTACTCCTGATATTTCTCCGGGCTGGAAATGCGGCCTAGTTCCAGCGTTTCGGCATACAGCCTGATCAATGACAGCGGCGTTCTCAGTTCGTGAGAAACGTTGGAAACAAAATCCGATTTCAGCCGTGCCAGCGCCATTTCCTTAGCTACGCTACGGTGGGTGAAAACGATTCCTCCTGCAAGCAGCAGAGACAGTGCCCCGAGGATAAGAAAACTGGTGCGGGTAACCTGTTGTCCGATGGCCTCAAGAGTGGTACCGCGCAGTTTGATGGCTAGGGTCAGGTAAGCGAAAGCGCCTTCAAGATTGCGCTCTACCTCCGGCACGCCACCGTCCCAGCCGACACCAGCCGCCAGCGGAGTACTTTCATTCTTCAGGCGGACCATGATTACGGCAGGATTTCTCTCCCCCTGCTCGTTCATGTTCCGCGCCAGTGCGGAATTCAGCAACTCCGGTAAAAGCTGATTGCTCATATACTCCGCATCGAAGACGAAGGCAGCGATGGCCGGCTTGCCGGTAGCCTTGTTGGGCTTCAGAAACATGACGACGGACTGATAGAGGTGCTTATCCCCCCGTGGAACCGGGTTGGCATAGAAGTAGTAGTGCATCCCCTTCTTTTCCATCTTCCTTAGTTTCTCGACCGTGTCCGCGTATTCCAGCTTGATCCAGTTTTCGTGCATGCCGGAAAGCTCGTCCGCCTCCGCCTTGAAGTCCTTCTCCTGCATGCGATAGGGCTGCGAACGAAAAACCAGGCCGCTGTCCGGGTCATAGACAAAGACGTGCGCCACGTGGGGGTTGGCTGCCAGCAATCGGTCTAGGTTCACACTGCAGGCGTCTCCCGGGTCGGGGAACTGGCTGCCAATATCGTCCGCCAGTTCATAAGCCTTCTGGTTCATATGCTTTTCAGCGATGGCCAGGGTCTGGGTGAAGTCCCGTTGAATGGCAGCTTCAATCGCGCGGTCGCGCTGTATCGACCGCAAATGCATCACGCTTACCAACACCAGAGCCGCGGCGGGCAGCACTACGGCCAACTCAAGTGTGAGTAGAAAGCGGCCTCGACTGTGGGAATGGGCTTTCAAAATTGATTGACCGGGCACCAACATAGTTCAACGCCCCGGGCAAGGTGTCAATTGGGGGTAAAAAGAAGTAAAAAGTTGTAAAAACTAAAGGGGCAGGAACCAACATAGTGGGGCGGTCGAAGCCCCCTCACTATCACTCAAGATGAAATAGTTACGGCAGGCGGAAGTTAACTGTAACGTACGTCTGGGCTTCAACGAATTGCCCGTTCAGCAGATATGGCTTGTAGCGCCACTGCTTTACCGCCTGGTAGGCCGCCTGGCCCAGAAGCAGCGGCCCCTTGATGATCTTGATATCGCCGACGGTCCCATCTTTGCGGATCCAGGCCTGCAACAGAACCGCACCTTGCAGCCCAGCCTGCCGCGCCTGGTCGGGATAATTCGGCACTACGCGCTGGATCACCATCTTCTCCGAGAGGTCTTCGGTAAGGCTCACTGGCTCAATGCCGCTTAGCAACGGCACGTTTCTCGACGGTGTGGAGCCGCTGCCCACTTCCTTTTCCGATGGCGAAATCAGACTCTCGGGGATGCTGGCATGAAGAGCGGGCTGAAGCGAAGCCACGACCTCTAATTTGGGCTGCGCTGACTCTTCTTGTGGCGGCGCAACTGGTGTCGATTCGGCCTGGACTTCCGCGGAACGCGTCTCGCGACTCTGAGCAACGCGAATCTTCGCTTCAGACTGTTCCGGCGAGTTTACCGCAATCATTTGCGCGGGCGGGCGGGTCTCAGGGATTGCAGCTACTGGCGTTCCGCCAGCGAACATCGAGGCAGCCTCAGTCTTCAAAGTCCCACTCAAGGCATATCCGGTCGAAAGGACCGCGGCAAAAATTGTTCCCCAGAGGACCGGCCGGAAGTGCGACTTTGCTTTCATCGCCGACGGATCGAAACGAATGCCGAGACGGCGAAAAAAATTATCGCTTTCAAGAGTGACAAAGCTGGGTGGAACGGCCAGAAATCCGCCCAGTGCGGGCTCGGGTGGAAGTAAGTCTCGCGTGGCGACACTTTTCTGTCGCGGGGCTGTGGTCGGCACCGCCGGAGTCGGCGCCATTTCAAATTGTGGTTTGGATACCTTCTGCACCGGCGGCGCCGCGTCCCCCGCCAGAATCGCGGGTGGGCGATTCTGCAACCGTCCGATAAAAACATCCGAAGTCAGCAAGGCATATTTCGTATGCCCCGGCAGAATCGGCTTGGTAATAACCAGGTGCGCACCCGCCTGTTGCGCCGCGGCCGCTGCCTCCGGCCGCGCCAGCACAATGCGAAAAGCGGCGCTATTGCACTTGAGCTCTCGCGCGGTCTTGAGCAGGAAGATGGCTTCGACGCCGTCGTCCCAATCGGCCACGATGACGGCGAAATTGTGGGAGGTAATTTTCTCAATCGCGCCGAAAATTTCCGGGCAGTGCGTCACCGGAAACTCCAGTTCGTTTAGGGCCCGCGACATCCGGCGTGAAGTTTCGTAGTCCGACGAGAACAATAGGGAGCGTTGCAACATCACCGTTGAGACTAGGCGTAGCAGCCCGGCTTCACAAGGTTACGAACTGCCGCTGGCTAAGCGCCCGCGGGACATGTATCGGTCACACTGCTTGTTGTCCTTCCGTACACCGTACCCAGAGCGGGTTCCCATTGATCCCCAAGGAGTTGCCTGCAGGTCATGCAACATGAATTACCACTGTACTCTTGGTATTCCATCGGACAGGTGGTATCCCCAAGACTGACGTTTTTCTGGTTCGAAGCCGATAACTCAGGAGTGACAGCCGGGGACCGCGCTAGCGGCATTTGTGATGGCTAACAATAACCTCCAATCCTCTGTGGTGCCGTGTGATGCCGTCATAACACCTGTTAATGCCACCGAGCAAGACGCCAGCTTTCGCCTGCTTTTCATGAACAACCCACAACCCATGTGGGTTTACGAACTCGATAGCCTGAAGTTTCTCGAAGTAAACCAAGCCGCCACCGAACATTACGGGTATTCGCATGACGAATTTCTCAACCTGCGGATCAGCGACATTCGTCCGCCAGAAGACCTTCCGCGCCTCATGGAAGACGTGAAAACCGTACGTAGTCAATTGCAGCATTCCGGCGAGTGGAAGCACATCCTCAAAAACGGTGCTCTGATTGACGTGAAGATCGCGTCGCATACTCTGCAATTCTGCGGCAAGTTGGCGGCCCTGGTGGTGATTTACGACGTTACCGAGCAAAAAAAGTCGGAAGCAGCGCTGCTCGATGCCGAGCGCAAATACCGCCACATCTTTGAAGAGGCGATGGTCGGCATCTTCCAAAGCACGCCGCAAGGCCGGTTCATCAGCGCCAATCACTCCATGGCCAGAATGTTCGGCTACGACTCGCCCGAAGAATTGATCGAGAGTATCGAAGACATTCAGCGGCAGGTATACGTTGACACCAGCCGGCGACAGGAGTTCAAGCGTCGACTCGAAGAGCATGGTGTGCTGCAAGGATTTGAATTAGAGGTTTATCGCAAAGACCGAAGCAAGATGTGGCTCTCGATGAACGTTCGCGCCATCCGCGACGGCAAGATTATTGTAGGCTACGAAGGCAGCTTCGAAGACATCAGCCAGCGCAAGCTTCTCGAAGAGCAATTTCGGCAGTCGCAAAAGATGGAAGCCGTCGGCCGCCTCGCGGGTGGAGTCGCCCACGACTTTAACAATGCCATTGGCGTGATCACCGGTTATAGCGAACTCTTACAACTGAAGCTGAAGCCCGGCGATCCGCTGCACAAGTACGCGGACGAAATCGGTAAAGCCGGACAACGCGCCGCTTCCCTAACCCGCCAGCTCCTGGCATTCAGCCGCAAGCAGGTTATTCAGCCAGTGCTGCTTGATTTGAACGTGGTGGTTGGCGAGATGGATAAAATGCTGCGCCGCCTGATCGGAGAAGACATTGAAGTGAACTTCTCACGCGCTCCAAAACTGGCTGCGATCAAAGCTGACCCGGGCCAAATTGAACAGATCCTGATGAACCTGGCGGTGAACGCGCGGGATGCAATGCCCAAGGGCGGCAAGCTTTTCATTCAAACTGCAAACATCGAATTGGATGAGACTTACAGCCTGCAACATGCTTACGTCGAGGAAGGCAGTTACGTAATGCTCAGCTTCAGCGATACCGGCTGCGGGATGGACAAACACATTCAGGCAAAAATCTTTGACCCATTTTTCACCACCAAAGAACCCGGCAAAGGCACCGGACTTGGGCTCTCCACGGTTTACGGGATCGTGAAGCAGAACGGCGGCTACGTATGGGTCTACAGCGAGCCGGGAAAAGGCGCGACATTCCGCATCTATTTTCCGCAGGTGGAGGGAGCAGCCAACCACCACAATCGGGCAGCCCAGCAAAGCCAGCCGCCTCACGGCACCGAGACCGTGCTGCTGGTGGAAGACGAATATCCTTTGCGGGAACTGGCTCGCACCTGTCTCGAAAGCGGCGGGTATAAGGTGCTTGCGGTCCCCAACGGCAACGCTGCCCTCGGGATGGTGAAACAATACCCGGAGCACATAGATTTGCTGTTCACTGATGTAATCATGCCCGGCATGAGCGGCCGCGATTTGGCTGGGGAGATCACCCAACTGCGGCCGGGGATCAGGGTGCTGTTCATGTCCGGCTATACCAATGATTTGATTGCCCAATACGGAGTGTTGAGCCCAGACACCCTGCTACTGGAAAAACCTTTCACACTGTATTCATTGCTCTCAAAAGTGAATCAGGCCTTGCACGCATCAGCTAGGGCTGCCTCCGCATAATCAGTCGATCTGTGACATAAACAAAAACTACGTAGATTTCGATTTCTTCATTGCTCCGTACGGTGCGCTTGGCTAAAATCTGTTGCATCGCATAGCAAAGCGCGATCCCAGTCGCTGCTTTCTTCTCCTGGAGTCTCTTGAAGTGAACAAAATACTCGTCCTGTTAATCGTGTGCACAGGCGCCCTTGTATCGGCCCATGCCCAAACTGCGTTTCAATGCCCCAAGAACACCGAGGACATGATGAATTACTTCATGATGGCCTATCCCGACCGGACGGACCATTCGATGGGCTCGTTGCTGGCGAATCCTATCTACACATCGATAACTCCAGAGATCAACATTGGTTACGCTCAGCAGGGGTACTTCGTTTGGACCAAGAGTGCGCTCGGCTATCCCTGGGACGTGCGGACTTTTGACAAGAATTACATCTATGACCGTTCCACGGAACTGGTATGGGTGGATCCCACTAGCTTCAAGCGCTTTAAACAAGACATGAAGCTCTCGCCCCGCTGTGTTTCGGTGAAGGGTTCGGGCGACACGATGAAGACGACTCAGAAGCAGTCTGCCTATCGCTTCTACACCAATTGCGATTCCACCCAGACTGCCGACCTGGGATATGTCACCAATGCTATTTCAGCGCCCGCCATGGTTGACACCGGCGACAGCATGGGCACCGTTAAAACCCGTACTCTCACCTATAGCTACGGTTGCAACTCCAGCTATTCTCAATGTGCCTACAAAGAGACTTTTAGTCTAGGACTGAACATCGGGCTCTACGACTGGAAGTACTACATCTCGAAAAAGGGCAAGTGGGTGCTTCAGCAGGAGTCGGACATCGATCTCTTCACACTCGGCCAGAGTGTGCCTACGTTCGCCTGCACCAACACCTACCAATGAGTTAGAAGGGGACGAGATCAGCGTGCTATCTTCTGCTGATGCGCCAGTTGGTTAGCCTTCTTTCGCTGCTGCTGTTTCTGCTCGTCCCCTCAGCCTTTCCCAAAGAAAAATTCTTGAAGCCAGGCCCGATCCGCCTGGACCGTGACGGGCAAAAATGGGCCGAAAAGACCCTGCGCAAACTCTCCCTGGAAGAAAAAATCGGTCAGCTCTTCATGGTGCGTCTGAAAGCTGGATTCCTGAACGACAACGATCCTTACTTTCTGGAACTTCGTGACGACATGGCCAAATATCACGTTGGCTCATTCATCATGACCGTGCCCTATGATCCGCCCTTTCTGTATCGCACCGGGCCATATGAAGCGGTAATGTTGCTGAACCATTTGCAGCGCGAGTCAAAACTCCCGCTGATCATCGCCGCCGACTTCGAACGTGGCATTACCATGCGACTGTTCTCTGGCACAGAATTTCCCCATGCCATGGCTTTCGGCGCCGCCGGCAAGCTCGCATACGCAGAAGCCTTTGGACGCATCACCGGAGAGGAGTCCCGCGCGATCGGTATCCATTGGAATTTCTTCCCCGATGCCGACGTAAACTCGAATCCCCTCAATCCGATCATCAATACCCGCTCTTTCGGAGAAGACCCGAAACAGGTCGGCGAAATGGCCTCCGCCTACATTCGAGGTGCTCACGCCGCCGGCCTGTTGACTTCCGCCAAGCATTTCCCCGGGCACGGCGACACTGCAACCGACTCACACCTCGGAGTGGCTCAGGTCTCCGGAGACCTTCCCCGACTGATGTCGGTTGAGCTGCCTCCCTTTCAGCAATCAATTGCGGCCGGAGTCGATTCCATCATGATCGCCCACGTGACCGTGCCGGCTCTGGAATCTGATGCCAATCGAGTCGCTACGACGTCGCCCGCCATCGTCACCGATTTGCTCAAAAAACAGCTAGGATTCCATGGCCTGGTGGTCACCGATGCTCTAGAGATGGGCGCGCTCACCCGGCTCTATTCAGCGAATCCCGGACGCGAAGCTGTCGACGCCTTCAAGGCTGGCAGCGATCTGCTGCTGATGCCCGCCAACCTGGCATCGGCCTACGACGCGATGGTGAAAGCGGTGCAGAGCGGCGAGATAACCGGGCAGCAATTAGACGCCTCTGTTCTCAAGGTCTTGCAAGCCAAGGCCTCTCTCGGATTGCAGAAAGCTCGTGGAGTCGACCCGGACAAGCTCTCCACTGTCATAGGCACTCCTCAGAACCTTGCCGTAGGGCAGCAGGTGGCCGATGACGCCGTCACCCTGGTGCGGGACAGCGGCAGCCTCCTCCCGCTGAAACATTGGGGAACTGTTGAGCCAGCCGCTTCGTATAACAATCGAGAGGCGGCGAACCGTCTGCTCGTGATTATCTTCACCGAGGATATGCGCACCGAAGCCGGCCGCAGCCTGGAGCGACAAATTCGAATGCGCGTGCCCAATGCCAAAGTCATCTATGTCGATCAGCGCAGCGCCGAATCTATGTCTGGTCCTATCCTCGATGCAGTCAGCCAGGCATCGACCGTAATAGCTGCCGTCTATATGGTGCCAACCCCGGGCGCCAAGGTTCGAGGTACCGGAGTTCCGGGAGATTCCAGTGGACAGCTGCTCGAAAAAATTTTGCGGAATGCCGCCGCAAAAACCGAAGTGGTCGCGGTGGGAAATCCATATCTAGCTCTGGACTTCCCTTCCGTCCAAAATTACTTGTGCACATTTTCGAATGCCGCAGTTTCAGAGGTTGCGGCCGTCAAGGCGCTCTTTGGCGAGATTCCAATTCACGGGCATTTGCCAGTCAGCATTCCCAACATCGCAGCTCGCGGCGCCGGCATGGACCGGCCGACCGCCGCACCAGGAGGTCACTGAGATGATCAATCAATTGCATTCGTATATTGGATGGCGGCGCGCTTACGCTTTGGCACTGGCTGCCATGCTGGTGTTTCCGGCATGTGACGTTAACGTGCACAAAGATGGTTCTGGCGATGACAAGAACGTCGACATCAAGACGCCCGTCGGGGGACTGCACGTCAGCAAAGACGTCGATCCCCGCGATACTGGAATAGCGGTGTATCCCGGCGCACGTGCGAAAGAGAACACTGACCACGACCACGACAATGCCAACCTGGGGATTTCCACCGGATTATTTGGACTGAAAGTGGTGGTCGTCCACTACCAGACCGACGACAGCCCCGAACAAGTGGCCTCGTTTTACAAAAGCCAGCTCAAGCGCTACGGCGATGTACTGGAATGCCACAGCCACAGCGGCGAACACGTAAAAATGGAGATGGGTGATAAAAAATCGTCAGCCCTGAAGTGCGATTCAATGGACGGCGGCGCCTCCATCGAACTGAAAGTTGGAACCGATGACAATCAGCACCTGGTAGCCATCGAGCCCCAAACCAAAGGCTGCAACTTCACCTTGGTGCGGGTCCAGACGCACGGCGAACGAGACACGATCTAGTTCGTCGCAAAACTCCTGTCATCCTGAGGCGCGCTGTTTGCGCCGAAGGACCCCTATGGGCGGCAATGCAGCCGGTAGGGTTCTTCGCTGCGTTCAGAATGACAAAGTTGATGTAGGGGTCCTTCGGCGCAAACAGCGCGCCTCAGGATGACAGAGAATTTGGTGACAGATAACAATGATCTAAGTTCGAGTTCGCATAATCTCCCCAGCCGCCCGCTTCCCACTGGCAATCGCTCCATTCACCGTCCCATTATTCCCTTCGACATCGGTAGCTTCCCCAGCGAAGAAAAGAGTCCCGTCAACTGGCATGCCCAGTGCATGCTCGGCTTTATCGCCATGGACTTTCACATAGCTGTAGGCGCCTCGGGACCAAGGGTCAGACTGCCAGTCGTGCGAATACCCCGCGCTTAACTGCGCGGCAACTTCGGCTTTATCCAGACTCACAAAATCCGCCAGCGTTTCCAGCGCCTTGTCGATGACGAACCCTTCTGTCTTGCCTGACAGCCGATCAGCCGAAGGAAATGGCGCCCACGCCGTAATCACCGCCGACTTCTCCGGCATCCGCGTCCACCAGGTGGGGAACCATTCATCCCGCGAAAAGAGAAAACTCAGGTCCGCTAATGTTCTTGATTGCTTGCTGTTCGAGGGACGAACCTTCTCCCAGAAGCGCTCCCGAAAACAAAGCGTGACGCGGATCACGCTTCCCATCTCAAGTTTTTCAATCGCGGCCAGCTTTTGCGATGGGAGTTCCGGAGAAAAACTCACCGCACCCATCTCTCCCGGCTTGGCCTGCAAAACCCCCAGCGGCAAAGTGATAAGAACTCTGCCGGCAGAAAAAGTTCGATCACCGGCTGCAACCTCAACCTTCCCGCGCCCCCACGAGATCGTTTTTACCGGCGTCTCTAAACAAATCTCAACTCCGAGCTGACGCAACTCTTTCTCGAATATTCCGAGCAAGGTCGCATATCCGCCGGCAATATGAAAAGCGCGCTCGCCGTCAATTTTTTCCTCCGCCTCATTGCTCTTGACCAGCGAATGAACGCTAACCAGGTCAGGATCGGCGGCGTGGAATCCCTCGACGTAACCCAGCGCCCACTGTTTCGCTTCAGAGCTGGCCTTGGGGCAGCACTTCTCCAAGAACTCGGTAAACGACTGGTCGGGCCCGTCGCCCTTCATGTTTTTGAAAACTTCGTCGACTTCCGAAAAGAAGTCGCAGGTGCATAGTTGTCGATTGCGAAAGCACCATTGATCACCATCCAACTCGGTGGTTTGCAAGTTGTGCTGGCGGATGAGGTCCCAGATTTGCGGCGGCTTCCCGTGCACGAACTCAGCGCCCAGTTCGACAGGAACCTTCGTGGTTGGATCCACGGTGGTGAACATGCGCCCGCCGATGCGGTCGCGGGCTTCCAGGATGGTGACGCGAAATCCAGCTTTGACGAGATCTATCGCCGCTGTCAATCCCGCGGCGCCTGCGCCAATGATTAACACTTCTTCCGGCATAGGCAGTAGATGCCGCCTGCCCAGCCGGTGATGCTCAATACAAAAAGGACGGGCTCTAAGCCCGTCCTCTTTAACTTCTAAGCCGCACTCTACTTCTTGCCCGACTTGAAAGCTTCGTAACGCGTGTTGATTTCATCCCAGTTGACGACGTTCCACCAGGCCGCGAGATACTCCGGCCGGCGATTGTTGTACTTTAAATAGTAGGCATGCTCCCAGACGTCGTTCCCAAGAATGGGGAATGATCCCTGAGATATAGGATTATCCTGATTCGGCGAACTGGTGATCTGCAGCTCCCCACCCTTCCCCACTAACCATGCCCAGCCCGACCCAAATTGTTTTACCCCGGCGTCGTTGAATTTGGTTTTGAAGTCTTCAAAGCTGCCAAAGGCTTTCTTGATCGCGTCGGCAATAGGACCGTTGGGCTCGCCGCCGCCCTTCGGCTTCATAATTTTCCAGAACATACTGTGATTCACGTGTCCGCCACCATTGTTGCGGACAGCACCGCGAATGTCTTCCGGCACCGCGTTCAAGTCGCGGATCAGATCTTCCGCGCTTTTCGAGCCCAGCTCCGGATGCTTTTCAATCGCGGCGTTAAGGTTCTTAACGTAGGCCGCGTGATGCATATCGTGATGCAACTTCATGGTTGCTGTATCGATGACAGGTTCGAGCGCCGCGTAGTCATACGGCAAAGGGGGTAGTTCGTGCGCCATAATTTTCCTCCGGCTAATTAAGATGTGCGGTTGCAGACGAACGATTCAGATGACCGGCGGGACTAACGTTCCTCTTCGTTCTATCGTTCAACGATTTCTATTGTCTATCAAAGCGCGCGACATTGCACGCTTGAGGCCTAAGGTGAACGCTGTAGCGGCAACGCTCGTTCTTGTTCTTTGCGAATTCTTGTCATTCCGACCAACGGGAGGAATCTGCTACGTGCATGGGGCGCTCCGCCGGCTGAGCGACAGGCCGATACCTCCCTGCGGTCGGAATGACAAACTTTAAGCGGAATGACACTCTCAAGCCACCATGCATTCCCGCATTGAGCCCTGCTAGGCCACTGGTGCCGAAATATGCTCGTGAACCACCAGCCACTTGCCGTTCTGATTCTCCCAGATCAATGTCCAGCGAAAGCTTCCCATCTCATGTTTGCCGCTCTTCAGCACCGCGTCTTCTTTCACCGTCGCGGTTCCCCAAACCAAGTCGCCGTGGCGATGCACTTCTGCATCATCGTTTACCGTGAGCTTCAGACTCTTGTAGGTCGCGAGTACGTCCTTTGATCCCGTCTCGTATTCCGTCCAACTGGCATACTTGAGCGGAGCGATATCAAAAAACACGTGTGGGCCGCTGGCATAGAACTGCGCCACGTGCGAGGGATCGAGGGTCTCCCACCCGTCCAGAATCTGCTGCATGTAGGCTCTGTCGGGCCCGGCAGAAGTGGCCTTCTTTGTGGCCTTGTGGGTCTGAGCCAAGCCGCCCAAGGTCGAGGCAAGCATAAACACTAAAATCAGTTTGCGCATGGTTCCTCCAATTCAGCGGGAAATTGTCGCACAACCAGCAGAACTCCCAAAGCGGAATGCAGAATTCACAATGCAAAGTCACAACGCCAAACCTCCAACTTCTGCATTCTAAATTCTGACTTCTGCATTTCTGACTTCTCACTTCTGCGTTCCCTCAATTGACCGCCCCAAAAATCGCATGTTAGGGTAGAAGGTCTTAATCTCCCAGCAGCCCATTCACTGCCTCAGAGGTTTCTTTGCCCCCAGTAGATGCACCGGCAACCGTCCGAAAAACTGCCCTCAATGCTCGCCATCGCCAGATGGGCGCGAAAATGGTGGACTTCAACGGCTGGGACATGCCGGTCGAATATCCCTCCGCGGGCGGCATCATCGCCGAACACAATGCAGTGCGCACCGGGGTTGGCATTTTTGACGTCAGCCACATGGGCGACATTCGACTGTCCGGCCCCGGCGCCCTGGCCGCGGTGCAGAATATTTCCATGAACGACGCCTCCCGCCTCGCAATCGGGCAGGCACAATATTCCGCGCTGCTTTATCCCGAAGGAACTTTTGTTGATGACGTGATCGTGCATCGCCTGGGCGAGGATGATTATCTGTTGGTGATCAATGCCGGCACCCGGGAGAAAGACTTCAACTGGGTTCGCGACAATGTGCGGGATTTCGACTGCAAAGTCGAGCATCTCTCCGACGACTTCACCCAGATCGCGATTCAGGGACCGAAAGGCGTCTTGCTGTTGCAGAAGCTCACCGACGTCGATCTTTCCGCGGTGAAGTTCTACTGGTTCACCCACGGCACGGTCTGCGGACTGGAAAATATTTTGATCGCCCGTACCGGCTACACCGCCGAAGATGGATTCGAAATCTACGTGCCATCCGACGAAGCCACCAGCGTGCGGGTCTGGGACGCGGTTCTCGAAGCGGGAAAAGAGTTCGCTGTCGTACCTTGCGGGCTAGGCTCACGAAATACTTTGCGCCTGGAAGGAAAGCTTCCGCTCTACGGGCATGAGATTTCCGATACGATCAATGTGTGGGAGACTGGGCTCGACCGCTTCTGCAAAATGGAAAAGCCGGAGTTCATCGGCCGTGCCTCACTCGAGAAAGCCAAAGCCGCGGTTCTGAGCCGTGCGCTGGTGGGACTTGAAATGGTAGAGCGTGGCATCGCCCGCGACGGATACAAAGTGCTCGACGACTCGGGGGCCGAGATTGGCTATGTGACCAGCGGCTCGTACGCTCCCTTTCTGAAAAAAAATATCGCGCTGGCTTATGTGCCGGTGGCATTCACGGAATTGGGTTCCACGGTAAAAGTTGAAATTCGCGGCCAGGGCGTGCGGGCGAAAGTTGTGCCCACCCCGTTTTACAAACGGCCTCGAAAAAGCTAGAACTGCGACAGAAAACCATATGGCCTATCCAACAGACTTCAAATACACCAAAGAGCATGAGTGGATTAAACCCGAGGGTGCCAATGCCACCATCGGCATCACGCACCATGCCCAGGAGTCGCTGGGCGACATTGTGTTTGTCGAACTGCCTAAAATCGGCGCCGAACTGACCGCCGGTAAGTCGTTCGGTTCGGTCGAGTCGGTGAAAGCGGTCTCTGACCTGTTTGCGCCCGCCTCGGGCACGGTCACTGAAGTAAACAACGACTTGGCGACCGCCCCGGAAAAGATCAATTCCGACGCCCACGGCTCATGGATCCTGAAAATTGCCTTGAAAAATCCGTCAGAATTGAACGGCCTGCTGTCCGCCGCCGACTATGAAAAGTTCGTAGCAGAAGAGCACTAAAAACACTTTGTCATCCTGAGCGCAGCGAAGGACCCCTACTCGGGTGAGAGCTGGCGGCAGGATCTTCGGAGCAAAAGGCGCTCCTCAGGATGGCAAGGGCCGGTAGGCAGCCGCAATCGAATTGCACTTAAGCAACATCTAAGAAACTTCACATGCGCTATCTTCCAAAATCTCCCGCCGACCGCGACGCCATGCTGAAGACCATTGGCGTGAAGTCGATTGACGACCTGTTCTCTTCCATTCCCGCCGAATACCGGTTGCAGCGCGATCTTAAAGTGCCACGGCAGATGGCGGAATCTGAAATTGTGGACTGGTTTCGTGAGCGCTCGCGCGAGAACGGCGACGGCTGCGCCACCTTTCTGGGCGCCGGAGCTTACTACCACTATCGACCGGTCATCATCGATTCCCTTATCTCTCGCGGAGAGTTTCTCACCGCCTACACTCCCTACCAGGCTGAAATTTCCCAGGGAACGCTGCAATCGATTTTCGAGTTCCAGACCATGATCTGCGAACTCACGGGCATGGAAGTCGCCAACGCCTCGATGTATGACGGCTCAACCGCTGCGGCGGAAGGCGTGATGATGGCGGTACGGTTGACCGGGCGTCGTTCAGTAGTGGTTGCGCAGAGCCTGCATCCGGAATATCGCGAGGTGTTGACAACCTACGCCTCGCAACAGGGCATGCCGTTGAAGTTAACGCCATATGGCGAGAGCGGCCGCCTCGATCTGAAGGCACTTGAGCGGAATATCACTTCCGAAACAGCTTGCGTGCTGCTTCAATCCCCGAATTTCTTTGGCAGCATTGAAGACGTGGAAGCGGTAGCCGAACTGGCGCACAAAGCAGGGGCTTTATTAGTGGTCTCGATCGCCGAGGCAGTCTCACTCGGGATTGTCGAACCTCCGCGCCAGGCTGACATCATCGCCATGGAAGCGCAATCTTTTGGCGTGCCGCTCGGGTTCGGCGGACCCTACTGTGGCGTAATTGCGACTCGCGAACAATACGTTCGGCAGATGCCGGGCCGCCTGGTCGGGCAAACCACTGACCGCAAAGGGAAACGCGGATTCGTGCTCACTCTGGCCACGCGTGAGCAACATATCCGCCGCGAGAAAGCGACTTCGAACATCTGTACTAATCAGGCGCTGGTCGCTCTGATGGTGAATATTTTCATGACCATCTACGGCAAAGTTGGCTTACGTGAGCTGGCCAAACACAATTTGGCGAAGGCCGACTATGCCGCCGCACAGTTTGGCAAACATGCCAAGGTTCTGTTTTCGGGTGCGCCGCGCTTCAACGAGTTTGTGATCGAAACCAGCGAAGATCCCTACGCAATCAACAGCCGGCTTCTGGGGCACAACATTGTCGGCGGACTCTCTCTGCGGAAGTTTTATCCCGAACTGGGGAATGCCACTCTCTGGTGCTGCACTGAGATGACCAGCCGTTCCCTGATCGACACCGCTGTAGGATTGGTTGCAGAGAGCGAGCGCTCGATGAAGTCGGCCAAAGAAGAAGTGGAAGAGGTGGCACAGTGAAGCACGCCACCAAAAAAGCGACGCGTCACGTCAACCAGAACGAAGGCCTCATCTTTGAAAAGTCTTCCGCCGGCAAAGCCGCCTGGAAGCTGCCGCCGCTAGACGTTCCCGAAGTCGATTCGGCGAAGCTGCTGGGTTCGTCCGAAAGAAAAGATCTAGGCCACATGCCAGAAGTGAGCGAGATTGAGATCATCCGCCACTTCACCCGGCTTTCTACCTGGAACTACGCCATCGATCTCGGAATGTATCCGCTGGGTTCATGCACCATGAAGTACAACCCGCGGGTGAATGAAGTAGTGACCCGCCTCGACGGCTTGGCCAACGGACATCCCTATCAGCCGGAAAAGATTTCTCAGGGGGCGCTGCGGATTATCAAGACGCTCAGCGACTGCCTGATTGAAATCACCGGCATGGACGCCATCACCTTGCAGCCGGCGGCGGGCGCGCACGGTGAGTTCACCGGACTGTTGATGATCCGGGCGCACCATCAATCAAAAGGAAATCCGCGCAAGAAGATTCTGATCCCCGATTCGGCGCACGGCACCAACCCCGCCACCGCCGCGATGTGCGGCTATGCAGTTGAAAATTTGAAATCAAATTCCCAGGGCATGGTCGACGTAGCCGCACTCACCGCGCAGATGAACGACGACGTCGCTGCCCTAATGTTGACCAATCCCAATACCCTCGGCGTTTTCGAGCAGGAGATCCATAAGATTGCCGACATCATGCATGCCAAGGGCGGCTTGCTTTATATGGACGGCGCCAACATGAACGCGCTGGTGGGCAAAGTCCGGCCCGGCGACTTCGGCGTCGATGTCATGCACTTGAACCTGCACAAAACCTTCTCCACGCCCCATGGCGGAGGCGGTCCGGGATCGGGGCCGGTGGCGGTAAAGAAAATTCTCGAACCTTATCTGCCGCAGCCCGTGGTCATCACCAAGGCAGACGGAACCCTCGGCTTCGAGTACAACCGTCCCCAATCCGTGGGACGGGTGCGGTCGTTCTACGGAAACTTCGGCATGTTCACTCGCGCCCTCGCCTACACGCTGGCGAATGGCCCTGATGGCCTGAGGCAAACCACCGAAGATGCGGTTTTGAATGCCAACTACATTCGTAAAGGTCTCGAAGGGGTTTATGACTTGCCGTACTCCACCCCCAGCATGCACGAAGTGGTGTTTAGCGATCGGCTGCAAGCCAAAAAGGGCGTGCGCACTATGGACTTGGCTAAACGCTTGATCGACTATGGCTTCCATCCCTACACCACGGCATTCCCGTTGATCGTCCCCGGTGCGCTGATGATCGAGCCTACCGAAAGTGAGCCGAAAGAGGAGTTAGACCTTTTCATCGAAGCCATGCGCTCGATTGCGCAAGAGGTGGAAGAGGATCCACAGATGGTGCTGGACGCGCCGCACTCCACCCGCGTCTCTCGTCTAGACGAAACTGCGGCTGCCCGCAAGCCGATCTTGCGCTGGAAGCCGCAGTCCTGAACGCTTTGTTATTTCTTTTCGGTTAGATCGATCGACGCCCGCGTCGACTCCCAATCCAGGCTCATGCTGCAGGCAGTGCCCTTGGGATCAAGGCTGATCAGGAAGTTCTCCGCCGGCGCTCCCAGCTTTGAAGTCTGCATGTCGACGCGCGCGAAGTCATCGCCTTCGCCGGGATACGGTACTCCCCACTCCCCAGTTTTCTTGCTGATTACCAGCGTCCACTTGTCTTCATTGGGAACAGTAAACAGCGTGTAGGTCCCGGCGGGCACAGTTTTGCCGCCGACCATCAGATTCGCACTCGTCACGATGGTCGTCGCTTCATTGGCGCCCGCCCGCCATACTTGTCCGTAAGGAACCAGGCCACCGTAGATCTTGCGGCCGTTCATGCGCGGGCTGGAATAATCAATGTGGATGGTCTTGCCGTCAGCGAGCTTGCAGTCTGCCATGGCTGGCGGACTGGGACGCTTGCTCTTATCCTGTTGGGCAAAAACCAGCGATGTACAACATACAAGCAAAAGGGAAAATATAGCTGTGCGCTTGGTCATAAGTTCTCCTGGTGAGCAGTTCAGCGGCTGAGCGCCTCGCATGCAATGCGGACGGTCAACGGCAACCAACTTAGACTATGCATCGAGTCGCTGGTTAGCAAATGCCTGGGCTCTACAACTGAAGCCACCTGTCATCCCACAGCCCAAAACCGCTTCGGGATGAACCGGCGTAGAGCCACTCTCGTACCCCGCTAAGTTGTTGAAAAACCGCGGGGCGTCCGAACCGCGCCGCGCCGGTCAAAAACCCTCCTAGAATGCCCTTTGCGAGCGTCAGGATGCCCCCAGACGGGCATTCGGATTCGGGGTGGCGGTCCAGCACTACGGCTCAAATAAATATGCATTTGTACATACACAGTCAAGTCTTTACAGGCAAATAACATAGCGGGAAAGTGCCGAAATACCGGCAGAAACTTGGCGCTGGGGTGGGCCCTGACGCGTTTGCTGACAGAAAAATCGAGTATTTTGCCAAGCTCCTCGGGCGGACAAGAGTGTCCGCCCTACATCGCTTATACAATTAGGAATATGCCCGTATTCGATGAGAAGCGGCAAGAACTTGAACATTACGAAACCATGATGGGGACCTCACGCGGGCGCCTCGCCGTCACCATGGACATGATCACCGACGCCATGGCGTTGGTCGGCCAGCATGGCGTCTACTGCCAAAGCCAGCGCCAATTGGGTAAGCCGGCCATGGACATCCAGATCATCATGAAAAGTCTAACTGACTCAAAAGAGTTGATCCAAAGCGTGATGGCCGAGCTTAAGAAGCCGTAGTCGTCGGTACCCGATAAAAGCTCAGGGCGCCGTCGCCCTGCACCAGCGTGCGATAGCGTCGCAACTCTCCGAACTGTTCTCCGGGATCAAATTTCTTTTGATGTTCGGCTATGACTAGGCCATCGGAGGCCAACAAAGCAGGTTGTGCCAGCAGTTCGAGCGTCTTGCGATAAACCGCTTCCATCCGATAGGGCGGATCAAGATAAATAAAATTCGCCGTAACGCCCTTCGCCACCAATTTGGGAATCGCACGCACCACGTCCTGCTGAATCACTTCAAAACCGGAATCGACGTTGAGCCCCTTCAGATTCTGCTGCACGATCGCCGCCGCGGGCGCCGCCGACTCCACAAAGTGAACCTTGGCTGCGCCGCGACTTAGGGCTTCAATACCCACCGCTCCGGTTCCCGCGAACAGATCCAGCCATGTACTTCCCTCCAGTGCCGCTGGATTCCCCGCCGTGAGCACATTGAATAAGGCTTCCCGCAGCCGGTTCGCGGTGGGGCGAATGTCGGTTCCGGGCAGAGATCGCAGGTTGCGGCTACGGAATTTCCCTGCGATTACCCTCACGCTTACTTTCCGGAGCTCTTCGGTGATTTGGCGGCAGGCTGCGAAGCTGGCGATGGTGCGGCGGGCTCCGCGGGTGGCGGGGTCAGTGCTTTGCGGATGAAGGCAACCGGGGCATGACCGGTCAACAATACCCGTTCGCCACTCTGCTTCAGGTCGAGGCTCTCAAAAAATTCCTTTACGTCCGGGTCGGGCCCCTTCTCCGTGGAAGCGTTTTGCGCCGAGCGGAACACCGCGAGAAAGCTATTGACCCGTTCCGCAGTCAGCTTGGCATTCTCTTCGCTTCCGGTAAAAGCCTCTGACCTGACATGCAGGCCCTTAAAAGCCCTCACCGAGGCGACGATTACGGCAGGCTTATTGAACAGGAATGAAAGATTGGGGCCCGGAGGGGAAAGGTCACTCGCGGGCTCCACGGGAAAGATTGCCCATGCCAGCCCAGCGTAGGGAACGTAGCGATTGGTGATGGGGATGTACTTGTAATACCTCCGCAGCAGTGCTGGCCCCCCGAAGGGAGAGGCCAGCTTGCGCGATCGGTCGATAATTCCTCGAATCACTCCCGCGTCGTCCTGATTGGAGGCCGCCACCGTATCGACTCCAAGCAGGGCTACCCGAAGAGTGCGGCCTTCCAGGGGAATGCTGTAAATGTCGGTCGACCGATAGTCCTCGACCGACTTCGAAATCTTCCGCAGATAAGCTTGCAGACGGTCGCCGTCGATCTTGCCAACAAAAACTTCGGAAAAGCGCAGCGGGCCGGGCTTGGCCCCGGGGGCAGGCACCAGATTATGGATGGCAAAGGCGGCTTCCTCCAGGTCGCGCTCAAACTGGAAGCCGGTAGCCTGAATAAACTCTTCATACTCGGGCTCATGCGATACCGGCGGCAGCTCATTTCCCAAATTGGCATGGCGCACGGCCGAAAGGTTCACATAGAGAAAGCCATCGGCGCCGGGAAGCAGGCGCGCTGCCTCCGGAGGGGCGTGCTTTCTTAAGGCGACGGTGATGGCCAGTACCGCTCCGACCAGCGAGACGGCCAGAAAGATTGGGAAATTACGTCGTATGCGCATCAATAACGGCTGCCGGGACCTGGGAAAGCCGAAGGAAGTTTTGGGCGGCCGGAACGGTTATGATAGCACCAGTGGCGCACTGCAATCGTGTGGAGCGGACACTCTTGTCCGCGTGCCGGCATCGGTATGCTTGGCGGGAGACGCGGACAGGAGTGTCCGCGCCACATTGATCCGGTTGCACGCCGTATGCCGTTGTGATAACTTTTAAAATTGTCCCGGACATCACGAGGGATCAAGGGGGTTGTGTTTCGCCCGAAGGGGCCGTTGTCCCCAACTCGCTGGCGTAGCTCAGTCGGTAGAGCATCTGATTTGTAATCAGAGGGTCAGGGGTTCAAATCCCTTCGCCAGCTCCAGATAACAGTTCCGGAACGCAGAATCAGTAGCGCGGCGCGGTGGCGGCAGAGGCAATTTCCAACAACACTCCATAGGGAACTTTCCAAAGGTGTGGCAGCAGGGCGCGGGTAGTTTTGCGCACTTTCACACTGTTCTTCTATTTGTGTCAGGTATGTCAGGCCCGCTGCAAGCAGAGTCCTTCGCAGGCACGCGAATCTGGCGTTGTTCCGGAAGGATGAGAATGGCCGAAGGGCCGGCAGTTCTGCACAGGTGGGTGAGTGGTTAAAGCCAACAGACTGTAAATCTGTCCCTCCTAGCGAGGTACGAAGGTTCGAATCCTTCCCTGTGCACCAGTGATTTGAGTGAATCGTTTAGCGCTAGCGTTCGCGGGTTTCGTCGGGTTGGGGGTTTTGGCATGGTTCACCCTGAGCGATCAGCGAATACGGTTAGCGACGCTGGCGGTTCTCGCCATGTTTGCACTGCGGACGTGGGCGCGAAGTAAGCACGATGCGCGCACTGCGCGCGAGGACGATTCGCCAAGGCAGTAGTTGGCCGATGTAGCTCAGTTGGTAGAGCACTCCCTTGGTAAGGGAGAGGTCACCAGTTCAATCCTGGTCATCGGCTCCAGAGAAGCAAGGTAGAGACGTAGCTCGGCTACGTCTTGCCGGCAGCAAATAAGCTGTGGCAAAAAGCGAGACGTAGCAAAGCTACGTCTCTACGGGAGTTCGGAAGACGCGGGAGTAACTCAGTGGTAGAGTCACAGCCTTCCAAGCTGTTGGTCGCGGGTTCGATTCCCGTCTCCCGCTCCAGAATTGAGCCGCAAGCGTAAGTCGATTGAGGATGAATGGCGCCAGTGGGTTTTGAACGGGCAGAGATCAAGGTCGAGAACGAAAAAGACTTCGCGGAACTGACGAATGCAATAGGGCGGGTGTTCCGGCCGGAAAAGGTCGTAACCTTCCTCAAGCGAGTGAGTAGCAAGGGCGCAAAGATCCGGGATTTTGAAAAGGTTCTGGCTGAGGGCATCATAGAGAAGGTGGATTCGAGCGCAATCAAGTCTCGCGCTCTCTATCAGGGGCTGTCGCAGTCGGATCGAGCTCAGGTTCGCGAGATTTATCTGTCGAAGCTCGAAGAAGTAAATGATGAGCTGAGACATAGGTTCAAGAGTTTGTACCAGTACTACTAAAGCAGCTTTTTACCGAATAGATCGAAGGCGAGGCACAGCAAGCAAATGGCGAAAGAGAAATTTGATCGTAATAAGCCGCACGTAAACGTAGGCACGATTGGTCACATCGATCATGGCAAGACCACGTTGACGGCGGCTATCACCAAGGTGTTGTCGAAGCACAATCCGAAGATTCTGTTTCGGTCGTTTGACTCGATCGATAACGCTCCGGAAGAAAAAGCCCGTGGCATAACCATTGCCACGGCGCACGTGGAGTATGAGACTGCGAACCGGCACTATGCGCACGTCGACTGCCCCGGCCACGCCGACTACATCAAGAATATGATTACAGGCGCAGCGCAGATGGACGGCGGCATTCTGGTAGTCGCGGCCACTGACGGCCCCATGCCGCAGACCCGCGAGCACGTGCTGCTGGCTCGCCAGGTCGGCGTGCCGTATCTAGTTGTGGCTTTGAACAAGTGCGATGCGGTGGATGATCCCGAGCTTTTGGAGTTGGTCGAACTCGAAGTACGCGAGCTACTGAAGGCGTATCAGTTTCCCGGCGACGATGTGCCGGTGGTGAAGCTCTCCGCTCTGGGCGCGCTGAATGGCGAAGCCAAGTGGGAGAAGCAGATTGACGAGCTGATGGAGGCGGTCAACAAGTACATTCCGCAGCCGGCGCGTGAACTCGACAAGCCGTTCCTGATGCCGATTGAAGATATCTTCTCGATTCAGGGCCGCGGCACCGTGGTCACGGGCCGTATCGAACGTGGCAAGGTAAAGGTTGGCGAAGAAGTAGAAATCGTCGGCTTCCGCGACACTCGTAAGACGGTTGTCACCGGCGTCGAAATGTTCAAGAAGCAGCTTGACGAAGGCTTGGCGGGAGACAACGCGGGGCTGCTGCTGCGCGGCATCGCGAAAGAAGATGTCGAACGCGGCATGGTGCTGGCCAAGGGCGGATCGATCACCCCGCACACCAAGTTCAAGGCGGAAGTCTACATCCTCACCAAGGAAGAAGGCGGACGTCACACGCCGTTCTTCAAAGGCTACCGTCCGCAGTTCTACTTGCGTACCACCGACGTGACCGGCGTAGCCGAGTTGCCGGCGGGCACGGAAATGGTGATGCCGGGGGATAACGTCAGCCTGGTGATTGAGCTGATTACGCCGGTGGCCATGGAAAAGGGTCTGCGCTTCGCGATTCGCGAAGGCGGGCACACGGTAGGCGCCGGAACCATCAGCGAGATCGTGACATAAACACCGATGTGGCGCGGACACTCTTGTCCGCGTGCAGTGGAAAAAGCAGCAAGCCCCCACGGGGGAAGAAATACCGGGCTGGGAATTCAGTTGTCAGTTCATAGTTCCCAGTTCTCAGTTCTCAGTTAGGTTGGCTAGAAGCTAGCAGCCAGAAGCCAGGAGCGTTTTATGCCCCGAGAGATTATTTCGTTACAGTGCGGCGATTGCAAAGAGCGGAACTATTCAACCACCAAAAACCGGAAGACGACTCCGGACCGGATTGAGCTGAAGAAGTTCTGCCGGCGGTGCCGCAAGCAGACGCCACATAAAGAGGTGAAGTAGATTTGGTAATTGGGAAATTTTGTAATTTGGTAATTGAAACGCTTAGGTTTTCAAATTACCAAATTACTCAATTACGAAATTACCAAATGGGTTTTACAGGGGCGTAAGCTCAACGGTTAAACTGTCGGTCTCCAAAACCGAACTTGGGGGTTCGAATCCCTCCGCCCCTGCCAGATTTGGAGATTGCATGAAGGCCGGGATGTATGGGAGTCGAGACTAAGAAAATGGCGAAGTCAATTGCAGCCGCACCCGACCACAGCTTAAGCAGCCGGATGAAGTCCTGGCCGGAGCGGGTCAAGACGTTTTACAGCGACATCCGCACCGAGATGAAGAAGGTCACCGCGCCTTCGTTCAAAGAGGTGCAAGCCACGACCGCGGTGGTGATCATCACGGTGTTTCTATTTGCCGCCTATTTCTGGGCGGTGGATCTGGCGATTGGGCGGGGCATCGACACTTTGTTCAAGACTTTTGGGCATCACTAAGAAGTAGGAAGGAAGCTGGAATTTACAGCAACACTATGCTGGACGAAGCAAAAAACCAAACCGCAGCAGTCGACGCAGAAGGCGCAGCGCCGCCGGCAGTTGAAGGCGCGCCCGGCGAAGCTCCGCGCAATCCCAATATGAAGTGGTACATCATCCACTCCTATTCCGGGTTTGAGCGCAAGGTGCGAGAGTCGCTGGAGTCGCGGGTCAAGGCCTTTGGCCTGGAAGATAAGATCGGCAAAGTGCTGATCCCCACCGAGTCGGTGACGGAGGTCCGCGGCGGCAAGAAGTACACCTCGGAGCGCATGTTCTATCCCGGCTACGTGCTGGTGGAGATGGACATGGACGATCACGTATGGCACGTGGTCAAGTCGACACCGCGAGTTACGGGGTTTGTGGGTACCGGGCAGCAACCGACGCCGCTCTCCGACGAAGAAGTGCAGCACATCGTTTACAAAGTCGCCGACAGTAAGGACAAACCAAAGCTCAAGGTCAAGTTCGAGAAAAACGAGTCGGTGCGCATCAGCGAAGGCCCGTTTGCCAGCTTTACCGGCATTGTGGATGAAGTGAATGAAGACCGCGAGACGCTGAAGGTCATGGTCACGATCTTCGGACGGTCGACGCCGGTGGAGTTGGAGTTTAATCAGGTGGAGAAAGTCGTTACATAGACATAGATTGGGTAATTTTGTAATCGGGTAATGGGTAATTTATAAACCGACCCAAAGGCTGCGCACAAGGGTTCTCAAATTACAAATTACCCAATTACCCAATGGGCGGACCACAGATTTTTCGTGAAGGACACACACTAGATGGCAAAGAAGGTTACAGGACAGGTTAAGTTGCAGATCGCGGCGGGCAAAGCTACTCCAGCGCCCCCGGTAGGCCCGGCGCTTGGCCAGGCGCAGATCAACATCATGGAATTCTGCAAGCAGTTCAACGCTCGCACCAGCCAGAAAGAGCTGGAAGGGCTGATTATCCCGGTAGTGGTGTCGGTTTACAACGACCGCACCTTTACCTTCATCACCAAGACCCCTCCGGCATCGATTCTGCTGAAGCGGGCGGCGGGGATTGCCAAGGGCTCAGGCGCCCCCAACAAAGACAAAGTTGGCAAAGTCACGCTTAAACAGGTGGAAGAGATCGCCCGCCACAAGATGCCAGATCTGAATGCGGCGTCGGTGGATTCGGCGATCCGCAGCGTGCGGGGCACGGCGCGGTCGATGGGAATCGAAGTTGTTGGGTAGGGTTTTGAGCCTCGGGTTAGGCCATTTGGTAATTGGGTAATTTGTAATTGGGCAATTTAAAACCGATCCGGACGCCCGGAAGGGTTTTAAATTACTCGATTACAAAATTACAAAATTGATGTTGTCGCAGACACTACGGCTTGCCGGAGCAGTGGCAGGCGGTGGGAGACAGGAAAAGGGAAATGAAAAAAGCAGGGAAGAACGTCATTAAGGCCCGGGCAGGAGTCGAAGCCCGGCCCTACACACTGCAGGATGCGGTTCCACTTCTGCAAAAAGTTAAATTCGCCAAGTTCGATGAGACCGTCGAAGTCACGCTGCGACTGGGAGTCGATCCCAAGCACGCCGATCAGATGGTGCGCGGCACGGTTGTACTTCCGCATGGTCTTGGTAAGTCGAAGAAAGTGTTGGTGATCGCCACCGGCGACAAGCAGCGCGAAGCCGAACAGGCGGGCGCCGACATCGTGGGCGGGGAAGAGATGGTCGACAAGATCGCCAAAGAGAACTGGACCGACTTTGACGCGCTGATAGCCACCCCGGATGTTATGAAATCCGTCGGTCGTCTCGGTAAAGTATTGGGTCCGAAGGGTTTAATGCCAAATCCGAAGACCGGTACGGTGACTTTCGACGTCGCCAAGGCGGTTCAGGAAGTGAAGGCAGGAAAAGTCGAATTCCGCACCGACAAGACAGCACTGGTGCATGTGCCGGTGGGCAAGATTTCGTTCACCCCGCAGAAGCTGGTCGACAACGCAACCACCGTGATCACCAGCGTTATCAAGGCGAAGCCGGCGGTCGCCAAAGGCAAATACATCAAGGGCTGCTACCTGAGCTCGACCATGGGGCCAGGGATTTCGATCGACACCACGGCAGTAGAGACCGCAGCAAAAGCCTAGGGCCTAGGTGGCGCGGACGCCCTCGTCCGCGAGGTTGCCTGAGGAATTTGGTGTCGGATGGTGGTTAGAAGCGGGCGTGGGCGCCCGCTCCACACAAAAAGATTTGAAGGGACAGGACTATGGCGGTTACAAAAGCGAAGAAGAACGAACAGGTAGAGAAGCTGGGGCAGGAGCTGCAAAAGGTTTCGAGTGTAATCGTCTCGACCTACAGCAAGCTAACCGTGGCCCAGGACTACGAGCTCCGCAAGACCTTGCGTAGCAGCGGCGCCAAGTATCGGGTGGTCAAGAACACGCTGGCAGAGCGCGCGGCCAAAGGCACCAAGGCAGCCGGAGTTTTAACCGGGCTGACGGGCGTGACTTCCATCGCATATACCGAGGGCGATCCGGTGGCACTGGCCAAGGCGCTTTCGAAGTACGCCAAGGACAATCCGGAATTTACTTTTAAGGCAGGGCTGGTCGAAGGTCGAGTGATCTCGATCAACGAGATTCAGGCGCTGGCGACCATGCCGTCCAAGGAAGAGCTCTACTCCAAGCTGTTGTTCATGTTGAATGCTCCGGCGCAGCGTTTGGCGACAGTAATCAACGCTACCGGGCGTGACCTGGCGGTGGTACTGGGACAGGGCGTGGAGAAGGCAAAGTTTAAAGAAGTTTAGAAAGATTTGGTAATTGGGTAGTTTTGTAATTGAGTAATTTGAAGCCCTTTAAGCGGTTTTAATTACCCAATTCCTCAATCCCCCAATTGCTCAATGAGTTTGGTTGTTTGTTGGTGGGGGCTGCGCGGTAGGCTCGTTTTGCGTTGTCTGGCGCGAAGAGTTGACCGAATCGCACTGGAAACCCAACTGGCGGACGGCAAAAAGGGCGAATGCCCAGAGTGAAAAGGAATCCGGAGAGAAGGGCTGCAATTCCCCAATTTCCAAATTTCCCAATTACTCAATTTGTCTGAATCTTATAAAAAAAGTGGAGAACTAATAACATGGCGGATCTGGCGCAGTTAGAAGAGTCAATCGTAGGTTTGTCGCTGCTGGAAGCGGCGGAACTGGTGAAGAAGCTCGAGTCCCGGCTGGGAGTTTCGGCGGCCGCAGCAGCCCCGGTAATGGTGGCAGGTGGTGGAGGCGCGGCAGCAGGCGCGGCTCCGGCTGAAGAGAAGACCGAGTTCACCGTCGTCCTGAAGGAAGTTGGGGCGAACAAGATCAATGTAATCAAGGCGGTCCGGGAAGTCACTAGCCTCGGCTTGAAAGAAGCCAAGGACCTGGTGGATGGCGCCCCCAAGAGCATCAAGGAAGGCGTCTCCAAGGAAGAAGCCGAGACCATCAAGAAGAAGTTCACCGACGCAGGAGCAGTTGTCGAGGTTAAGTAGCTAACTTTTGGGAGGGCGGTACCCATTTGGCGGGCGGATGCCGTCAGATTGGGACTCGGAAGCGGGCCTGGCGAAGCCAAGTTCCATTTCGGGCAGGGTACCGTCTCGCCAAATAATTTTTATTTCTGAAGCGTTTGGGGCGGTGGTATCATCAAAAATACCTGCCGCTTCCCATTCACCTTCGGTCTCGGCGACCTCTTGCTCCAACGGCCTAGGGAAGCGGAGTAGGGTCGCTTAACGGATTGGCAAACTGTTTCGCAGGAATGCGAAACGGAACAGGCCTTTAATACTGGCGCTGAAAGAAACAATTCAAACGACGCAAAGTGCCGCCAACGGCGCCGGTGGGGAGCTACGCCTCCACGGGCGAATTCGTGTCTAAAAACAGCGGCTGATTTCCCCGCCAGACTCGGGTCTGGCTGAAGTTTCCGTGCTCCGGGCAAATGATTCACTGGCGCCGCCCACGCCTGAACGTTCCGCAGTGACCGCAGCCCAGGCTGCGCCTAACAATTGGGAGTCTCTCTGAATGGCGAAGAACAGCATCTTTCGTAAACGTTTCGATTTCTCAAAAATTCCGGCCACGATCCAGATTCCGAATCTGATCGAAGTGCAGAAGCGGTCTTATGAACGCTTCCTGCAAATGGACCGTCTCCCCAGCGAGCGTGATGACGCCGGGCTGCAGTCAGTATTTCAATCGGTATTTCCGATCAGCGACTTCCGCAACGTATCACAGTTGGAGTTTGTGGATTTCGCCATTGGTAACTGGGAGTGCAAATGTGGTCACCTCAAAGGTCTGCACCACTTGCGCAGCACTTGTAAGAATTGCGGATCGACGGTGATCACCGACCCCTTCCATCCGGGCGATGTGTTGTGCCACAAGTGCGGCACCTACAACGCCAACACGCCGGATTTCTGCAACAAGTGCGGCGACCCGGTGGGTTTGCAGCTGAAGTATGACGTGGCGGAGTGCGAAGAGCGCGGCATGACCTATTCCGCGCCGCTCAAAGTCACCATGCGGCTGACCATCTACGACAAGGACGCGGAGACCGGCAACCGTTCGATTCGCGACATCAAGGAGCAGGAAGTCTTCTTCGGCGATGTGCCGCTGATGACGCAGAACGGCACCTTTATCGTCAACGGGACCGAGCGCGTCATTGTGAGCCAGTTGCACCGTTCGCCGGGCGTGTTCTTCGAGACCGCCAACAACCGCACCTACTTCCTGGGCAAGATCATTCCTTACCGCGGATCGTGGGTCGAGTTCGAGTACGACCAAAAGAACATTCTGTATGTCCGCATCGATCGCAAGCGCAAGTTCCTGGGCACGATTTTCCTGCGCGCCCTGGGCCTGCGTTCGAGCGAAGACATTCTGCGGACCTTCTACACCGTGGATCGTCTGGTCGTCCGCGACAAGAAGCTTTACTGGACGCTTGATCCGGCGACCGAGAAACCCACCAACCTGCTGGGCATGAAGCTGGCGCACAGCATCAAGAACAAGTCCGGGGACGAGATTGCGCACTCCGGGCGGAAGATCAATGCGCAGATCCTGAAAGACATCCTGAAGGCCAAGATCTCGGAGATCGAAGTCGATGTTTCCGATCTCGAAGGCGCCTGGGTGGCAAGCGATGTGGTCGACACCACCACCGGCGAAATTCTGCTGGAGGCGAATGCCGAACTCACCGCCGACAAGGTTTCGAAGATTCTCGAGTCGAATGTGGTTGAGCTCAACGTTTTCTTCCCGGAGCGCGACGACGTCGGCACCGTGATCTGCCAGACCCTGAAGCGCGATGCGGTCAAGACCCCGCAGGAAGCGCTGATCGAAATCTACCGCAAGCTGCGTCCCGGCGATCCGCCGACGTTGGACACGGCGACGGCATTGTTCCACGGTATGTTCTTCGATCCCCGCAAGTACGACTTCTCGCGGGTTGGACGGCTGAAGTTCAACATCAAGCTGTACGAGAAGAACGATCCGGGAACGTTTGAACAGCGGACCATGGAGCCGGAGGATTTCTACGCCACCATCCGCTACCTGCTCAAGCTGCGGAAGAACATTGGACAGGTCGACGACATCGATCACCTGGGCAACCGCCGGGTGCGCGCAGTCGGCGAACTGCTGGAGAACCAGTTCCGCATCGGCCTGGTCCGTATGGAACGGGCGATCAAAGAAAAAATGAGCGTGTACCAGGAAATGTCCACGGCGATGCCGCACGACCTGGTCAACGCGAAACCAGTGATGGCTGCCATTCGCGAGTTCTTCGGATCGTCGCAGCTTTCGCAGTTCATGGATCAGACCAACCCGCTGTCGGAGATCACTCACAAGCGGCGTCTCTCGGCCCTGGGGCCGGGCGGTCTGTCGCGGGAACGCGCCGGATTCGAAGTGCGCGACGTTCACCCCACGCACTACGGACGTATCTGCCCGATTGAAACGCCGGAAGGCCCGAACATCGGACTGATTTCGTCTCTCAGCTGCTTTGCCCGGATCAACGACTACGGCTTCATCGAGTCGCCATATCGCCGGGTAAAGAACGGCCGCGTGCTCGATTTTGTGCAAGTGGTAAACGCAGGCGATGCCGAGTACAAGGTCGGCGATCACCTGGAAAAGCACGAGGCCGAGAAGGTTAACGCCGAGTTGAAAGAGAAGCGCAAGCGGCCGGCGGAGCTGGAGCCGTTCTCCTTCTATCTTTCGGCTTGGGAAGAAGACCGTCACGTCATCGCGCAGGCTAACATTGAACTCGATGACAAGGGCCGCATTGTTGGCGACCTGGTCAATGCCCGCAAGGCCGGCAACTTCGTGCTGATTAATCGCGACGATGTTGACTACGTCAACGTCAGCCCGAAGCAGCTGGTATCGGTTGCCGCCTCACTGGTTCCGTTCCTCGAGCACGATGACGCCAACCGTGCGTTGATGGGCGCGAACATGCAGCGGCAGTCAGTTCCGTTGCTGCGGGCCGAAGCTCCCATCGTCGGGACCGGCATGGAAGGAGTCACGGCGCGCGATTCCGGCGCGGTGATCCTGGCCAAGCGTAACGGCATCGTGGACTCGGTCGACTCGGAGCGCATTATCGTTCGCGTCGAAGGCGAGCATCATCCGGGCCAGCTTTCGCGTGAAGTGGGCAGCGATATTTATCAGCTGACCAAGTTCAAGCGCTCGAACCAGAACACCTGCATCAACCAGAAGCCGACGGTGGTCAAAGGTCAGCGGGTGGCCAAGGGATTGGTGATTGCGGACGGACCTTGCACCGATCACGGCGAACTGGCGCTGGGACGAAATGTCCTGGTGGCCTTCATGCCGTGGCGGGGTTACAACTTCGAGGACGCCATTCTGGTCTCCGAGAAGCTGGTGAAAGAGGACTATTACACCTCGCTGCATATCGAGGAGTACGAGATCGAAGCGCGCGACACTAAGCTGGGGCCCGAGGAGGTTACCCGCGACATCCCTAACGTCAGCGAATCCATGCTGCGCAATCTGGATGAAGCCGGCGTAATCCGCATCGGAGCGTCGATCAAGCAGGGCGACATTCTGGTCGGCAAGGTCACGCCCAAAGGCGAGACTCAGCTGACGCCGGAAGAGAAGCTGCTGCGGGCCATCTTCGGCGAAAAAGCTGGAGATGTGCGTGACGCTTCGCTCTACTGCCCTCCGGGTATTGAGGGCGTGATCGTGGACGTTAAAATCTTTTCCCGCAAGGGGCAGGAAAAAGACGAACGCGCCAAGTTCATCGAAGGCACGCAGATTGCGAAGCTCGAGAAGAACCTGTCGGACGAGATTCGAATCTTGACCGACGAGCGGCTCAATCGCCTGGAGAACATCCTGGGTGGTAAGGCAGTTCTGGCCGATCTGCATGACGAGCGCACCAATAAGCGGCTGCTCACCAAAGACACCGCACTCGATCGCGACACCATCGAGCGCATTTCGACCCGCAACCTGAAACGGATCAAGTACGCCGACAAGGATCCGCGGGTGAATGAGCAGATCGACGAGATCGAAGAGATGACTTCGCGTCAGATCGACGTGCTCAAAAAGATCGTCAACGAGCGCAAAGACAAGCTCACCAAGGGCGACGAACTGCCGCCGGGCGTGATCAAGCTGGTGAAGGTCTACATCGCCATGAAGCGCAAGCTGAGTGTCGGTGACAAGATGGCCGGCCGTCACGGGAACAAGGGCGTCATCGCCCGCATCCTGCCGGAAGAGGACATGCCGTACCTCGAAGATGGCACGCCGGTTGAGATCGTGCTGAACCCGCTGGGCGTTCCTTCCCGTATGAACGTGGGACAGATTCTTGAAACCCACCTGGGATGGGCCGGTCACGAACTGGGCAAGAAAGTTACCCGGCTGCTGGCCAATAACACCCGCGAGGACGCAATTCGCCGCGAACTCAAGGCCTTGTTCAAGGACACCAGCCTGGCGCAGCAGATTGCCGACATGCCCGACGATGAGTTGGGACCGGTGGCAGAGAGTCTGACGCGCGGCGTGTTCTGCGGTTCAGCGGTATTCGACGGAGCCCGCGAAAGCGAGATTAAAGCCCTGCTCGAAAGCGCTGGGTTGCCGACTTCGGGCAAGACGTATCTCTACGACGGCATGACGGGCGACAAGTTCGAACAGCCGGTCACCGTGGGCTATATCTACATGCTGAAGCTGTCGCACCTGGTGGACGACAAGATTCACGCTCGCTCCATCGGACCGTACTCGCTTATCACCCAGCAGCCGCTGGGAGGAAAAGCCCAGTTCGGTGGGCAGCGCTTCGGAGAAATGGAAGTCTGGGCGCTCGAAGCATACGGCGCAGCCTTCATTCTTCAGGAACTGCTGACGGCGAAGTCTGACGACGTATACGGCCGTACCAAGATTTACGAGGCCATCGTCAAGGGCGAAGCTGCCATGGAACCTGGCGTACCTGAATCGTTCAACGTGCTGATCCGGGAATTGCAGTCGTTGTGTCTGGATGTGGAGTTGATCAAGATCAACGACAAGAAGCCGGTGGTCGGGACGACGATAGCGGCAGACTAAAAACCGGTCGTTGGTCGTTGGCCTGTTGTCGTTGGCCAATTCCAACGACCTTCTGTAGAGACGTAGCTCTGCTACGTCTCTGCCGGTGGCGACATGCATTGACCGGTCAGCCGGTGGTAGTGGCATCAGAGACGTTGCCGAGCAACGTCTCTACTTAAAAGATTTTTTGATTCATTGCTCTTTAGTGAGCCGGGCAGCGGCGACGATATAGCCGCAGGAGTGGAGGAACACCTTGTATCGTTCGAGCCCCTTTGAAATGGCCAATCCGATTGCCGATTTCGACGCTATCCGCATCAGTCTGGCTTCCCCTGAGAAGATCCGCAGCTGGTCGCATGGCGAGGTAACCAAGCCTGAGACCATCAACTACCGCACCTTCAAGCCGGAACGCGACGGCCTGTTCTGCGCCCGCATCTTTGGACCGGTAACCGACTGGGAGTGCCTGTGCGGCAAGTACAAGCGCATGAAGCACCGCGGGGTTATCTGCGACAAGTGCGGCGTGGAAGTCACGCTCTCCAAGGTGCGCCGCGAGCGCCTGGGACACATCGAGCTGGCTTCGCCCTGCTCGCATGTGTGGTTCTTTAAGGGACTGCCCAGCCGCATCGGTCATCTGCTCGACATTTCGCTGCGCGACCTCGAGTCCGTGCTTTACTTCGAGGCCTACGTAGTCGTCCAGCCGGGAGATGCGCCGACCAAAGATCACGAAGTCATTAAAGACGAAGCCAAGTTCCGCGAACTCGACCAGCAATATCGGCCTACCGGCTTCAAGGCCATGATGGGCGCTGAAGCGATTAAAGAACTTCTCAAGCACGTCGACATCGATGGTTTGTCAGTCGAATTGCGCGAGAAGATGAAGCACGAGAACTCGCTGCAGAAGCGGCTGAAATATGCCAAGCGCCTCAAAGTAGTCGAGGCCTTCCGCCGCAGCGGCAACAAGCCGAACTGGATGATCCTGGATGTAATCCCGGTCATTCCACCCGAGCTTCGTCCGCTGGTTCCACTGGATGGCGGCCGTTTCGCCACCTCTGATTTGAACGACCTGTATCGCCGCGTCATCAATCGCAACAACCGGTTGAAGAAGCTGATGGACCTGCACGCTCCTGAAGTCATCGTGCGTAACGAAAAGCGCATGTTGCAGGAGGCGGTCGATGCATTATTTGACAACGGACGCCGTGGCCGCGTTCTGCGTGGCGCCAATAACCGTCCGCTGAAGTCGCTCTCTGACACTTTGAAAGGCAAGCAGGGCCGCTTCCGCCAGAACCTTCTGGGAAAGCGCGTCGACTACTCCGGCCGGTCGGTGATCGTGGTCGGTCCCGAACTCAAACTCCATCAGTGCGGTCTTCCCAAGAAGATGGCGCTTGAACTGTTCAAGCCCTTTATCTATCACCGGCTGGAGCAGACTGGGCATTGCACCACCATTAAGCAAGCCAAGGAAATGGTGGAGCAGCAGGAGCCGATTGTTTGGGACATCCTAGAAGAGGTCATTAAAGACCATCCGGTCATGCTGAACCGCGCTCCAACCCTTCACCGTTTGGGCATTCAGGCGTTTGAGCCGGTGCTGGTGGAAGGCAAGGCGATTAAGATCCATCCGCTGGTTTGCACTGCGTTTAACGCCGACTTTGACGGTGACCAGATGGCGGTACACATTCCGCTGTCTCCGGAAGCCCAGGTTGAAGCCAGCGTGCTGATGCTTTCCTCGCACAATATTCTGTCGCCGGCCTCTGGTCAGCCGATCACGGTGCCGACGCAGGACATGGTGCTTGGACTTTATTATCTGACCAAGTCGAAGCCGAACTCCAAAGGTGAAGGCCGGGCTTTTGCCAACATCGAAGAAGTGCTGATGGCGCTTGAAGCCGGCGCGGTCGAAACCTTGACTCCGATCCGCTTGCGTCACACCGGCGAAGTCATCGACCTGACTACTGCTTACGACGACCAGGAAGTCATCCACACTGAGCCGGTCAACTACGACCGGACATTTGTGAATACCACGGTCGGGCGCGCCATCCTGAATGACCATCTTCCCGAAGGCATGCCGTTCATCAACGGCCTGCTCAAGAAGAAGGGCATCGGGCAGTTGGTGAGCTATTGCTACCTGCGGTTCGGACTCGAAGTCACGGTCAAGATGCTCGACGAAGTAAAAGACCTGGGCTTCCGTTTCGCAACCAAAGCCGGCTTGTCGATCGGCATCGACGACATGGTCGTTCCAGACAGCAAGAAGACCCTGGTGCGCGACGCCGAGAAGCAGGGTGTCAACGTTCAGCAGCAATATCTGGACGGCGCCATCACCAACGGCGAACGCTACAACAAGGTCATCGAAATCTGGTCGGCCATCACCGAAAAGGTCGCCGATGAGATGTTCGGGCAGATGCAGCAGCGCGACAAGGAAGGCTTCATCAATCCGATTTACGTCATGGCCGACTCCGGCGCTCGCGGATCGAAACAGCAGATTCGCCAGCTCTCCGGCATGCGTGGATTGATGGCCAAGCCGTCGGGCGAGATCATCGAGACCCCAATCACGGCGAACTTCCGCGAAGGGTTGACGGTGCTGGAGTACTTCATCTCGACTCACGGCGCTCGTAAGGGTCTGGCTGACACCGCTCTGAAGACCGCTGACTCGGGTTATCTGACCCGCCGTCTGGTGGACGTGGCGCAGGACGTAATTATCAGTGAATACGATTGCAATACCGTGGACGGCATTTACGTCTCCGGTATCGTCGAAGCCGGCGAGATCATTGAGCCGTTGCGTGATCGCATTGTGGGTCGCGTGTCGCTTGAAAAGATCAAGGACTACGACGGCAGCATCGTGGTCGACATCAATCAGGAGATTACGGAAGAGCTGGCGATCGCGATTCAGGCAGCCGGTATTGAGAGGGTGAAGATCCGCTCGGTGCTGACCTGCGAATCGAAGCGCGGTGTGTGCGTCATGTGCTACGGCCGTAACCTGGCCTCGGGCCGACTCGTCGAACTCGGCGAAGCGACCGGTGTGATTGCGGCACAGTCGATCGGCGAACCGGGAACTCAGCTGACCATGCGTACCTTCCACATCGGCGGTACGGCGTCACGAGTCTCCGAGCAGTCGCGACTGGACGCCAAGAACCCCGGCGCAGTCCGCTTCATCGGATTGCAAACGGTGAAGGCGAAGTCGGGCGATCAGGTGGTTATGAACCGCCAGGGCTCAATCGCCGTTATCGACGACAAGGGCCGCGAAAAGGAGCGCTACGCCGTGGTTTACGGCGCCAAGCTGAAGGTGAACGAAGGCGATCAGGTCACGCAAGGCCAGGCACTGGTCGAGTGGGATCCCTACACCTTCGCCATCCTGACCGAATTCGGCGGCACGGTGCAGTTCAAGGACTTGCAAGAAGGAGTCACGCTGCACGAGGAAGTCGACGAAGTTACCGGTCTGTCGCGTCACGTGGTAGGCGATTCGCCCGACGAGAAGCGCCAGCCCGCCATCGTGATCAAAGGCAAAAGTGGCAAGCGTTACCTGATGCCGTCACGCGCTCACCTTATGGTGCAGGATGGCGATCCAGTCCACCCAGGCGACGTGCTGGCGAAGATCCCGCGCGAAACCACCAAGACCAAAGACATCACCGGTGGTCTGCCGCGTGTGGTCGAGTTGTTCGAAGCCCGCAAGCCGCGCGAAACCGCGGTCATCAGCGAAATCGATGGCTCGGTGAAGTTCGGCGAAGTCTCCAAGGGACAGCGCAAGATTTATGTGGTGGCTGACAACGGCACGGAAAAAGAGTACTCAGTGCCACGCGGCGTTCACATCAACGTGCAGGAAGGCGAGCGCGTGAAGGCGGGCGAACCGCTGATGGACGGGCCGCTCAACCCGCATGACATTCTTGCGGTCCTAGGCGAGAAGGAACTGCAGTCTTACCTGGTGAACGAAATCCAGGAAGTCTATCGCCTGCAGGGCGTGAACATCTCGGACAAGCACATTGAGGTAATTGTCCGTCAGATGATGCGCTGGGTTAAGGTCGAGGACGTGGGCGACACCACGTTCCTGCTGGAACAGCAGATTGACAAGTTCCGTTTCCGTGAGGAAAACGAACGGGTCATCAAAGAAGGCGGCAAGCCGGCAACCGGCCGTCCGTTGTTGCTCGGCATTACCAAAGCGTCGCTTTCGACGGATTCATTCATATCGGCAGCCTCCTTCCAGGAGACTACCCGGGTGCTTACCGAGGCATCTATTCAGGGCGCGGTTGACCATCTGCGCGGCCTGAAGGAGAACGTCATCGTGGGCCGATTGATTCCTGCCGGAACCGGCATGGAGTATTACCGTAACGTACGCCTCTCGCCTGAGATGGAAGAGGCGGCCGCCAAGGTACAGGAAGAAGTCTCCCAGGCCTACGAGGAAGCTGAGCGCGCGCTTGAGCTGATGCGTCAGGAAGGCGAGACCGAAGCTGAGGAGTTGCCAGCGGAGTAGTACTTGGAAAGATAACGGGGCGGCCTAAAACCGCCCCTTTTCTTTTGAGGACAATATGACCGCTCTCCCCCAACGAGTGCAACAAGAGGCACACTCTGGTGTTTCCGAGTTGCGTCCGGCGGCTACCCACCTTACCCTTGATCCAGCGATGGTGCGATTTTTTCGACTGCTGCGCAAAGCGTTCTGGCGGTCGTTTGAACACGACGCCTTCGCCGTTGCCAAAGCGTCGGCCTACTCTTCCATCCTTACGTTCTTTCCTACGTTGTTAGTCGTTGGTTCGGTATTGGCGGCGTCGCGCCGCACGGAAGTTTATCTTCGCGAAATCACTTATGCAGTAGGACGCATTTTGCCTGCGGGCAGCGCTTCTGCCGTGGCTTACCTTAAGGGAACAGTCGAGCGGCCGGTAGGACTGCTGATTACCACTTCCCTGCTTACACTTTGGACCGCCTCCGGCGTCATGATTTCGTGGATGGAAGGCTTTCGCCATGCTTACGAATTACCGAAGACCTGGGGACTGGTAAAAGAACGACTGATTGCTTTTTCTCTGGTCGTGCTGGCGGGAGTTCCGCTCGGCTTTGCGACTGTGCTGGTGGCATTTGGCAGCCGGATTGAAGCCCGAGTATTGTTCCACCTGAATCATGAGTTTGGTTTTTATATTCTGCTGCTGTGGACGGTAACTCGCTGGGTAATCGCTACCATGACCAGCATTGCAGTCATAGCGCTCATTTACCACAATGCCGTTCCTCGCACCCAGCATTGGCATAGCGTGCTGCCCGGGGCGGTTCTGGCCACAGGAATGTGGTTTTTTGCGACGCTGGTTTTTGGATGGTATTTGCAGCACTACGCCGACTACAGCATTATTTACGGCTCACTGGGAGCGGGCATTGCCCTGCTGATCTGGATGTACATGATCTCGCTGGTGGTGCTGGTGGGGGCTGAGTTTAATGCCATGCTATTCCCCAGGACACCAGCGGAACGGCGTGGAGTCACGCTAGTGGAAGCGAAAGAAGTAGCGAAGTAGAAGTTATCTTCCCGAGATTTGTTCCCCTGAAGTATTCCCTAAACTTTCATTGACCCCGGAATGGTCCCCGTCTGTTCACGAGAACCAAGCCAACTCTCGGCGAATGCATTCATCGTTGGTATGCTTAGAGGGCACCCAATTTAATTCATTGAGGAACTCTTGAAGGCACGTAAGCCCAAGCATGCTTCAACTGCATTAGATCTGAATAGCGACGGGACTTTTGCCAATCGGCGCGCCAAGATCATTTGCACCATCGGCCCCTCATGCAACACCGAAGCATTGCTGCGCGACCTGATGCGGCTGGGCATGGATGTGGCCCGGCTGAATTTCTCGCATGGGTCGCACCAGGACCACGCGCATAGTATCCAACGGTTGCGCAGGGTGGCGCAGGAGGAGAACCGCACCATCTGCATCCTGCAAGACCTGCAAGGGCCAAAGATCCGCACCGGCAAGCTGCAAGGGGATGTTCCAGTTACGCTGAAGGCAGGCACGCGGGTAACGATTACAGCGCGGGACGTGGAAGGAACCGCGGCCATAATTTCCACTACCTTCAAAGATTTGCCCCGCGAAGTGCAGGCTGGGTCGCGAATCCTGCTCTCGGATGGCCTGATTGAGCTGCGCGTGGTGAGGGTGCGCGGCGACGATGTGGAATGCCAGGTCATAAATGGCGGATTGCTCGGGCAGCATCAGGGAATCAATCTGCCTGGCGCGGCTCTGTCGATTCCGGCGCTGACCGCAAAAGACCGCAAAGATCTGAAGTTTGGGCTCGATCATGATGTGGATATGGTGGCGCTATCGTTCGTGCGCTCGGCGGCCGACGTCCGCATGGTAAAGCAGTTGGTCGCGGCACGTGGAAAGACAGTGCCGGTAATCGCCAAGCTGGAGAAGCCGCAGGCGCTGGAGCAATTGGAGGAGATTTTCGAGATAGCCGACGGCGTGATGGTAGCGCGCGGCGACTTGGGTGTGGAGATGCCGCCAGAGAAAGTACCAGTGATCCAGAAGCATGTGATCCGACGCGCAGCGGAGTGGCGCAAGCCGGTAATTATCGCCACCCAGATGCTCGAATCCATGATCGAAAACCCGAGGCCCACAAGGGCGGAGGCCAGCGATGTCGCCAACGCAGTCTTCGACGGTACTGACGCAGTTATGCTTTCAGCGGAAACGGCGACCGGCCTCTATCCCAGGGAAGCGGTGGCCATGATGTCGAAGATCGCGGTCGAAGCCGAAGGCAGCATGGTGGAATTTCAGCAGCGAAAACGACGCGACAATCGCGGCCTCTCGATTGCCGAGACCGTTTGCGAATCGGTGGCGCACGCTGCGCAGGATCTGCACATGGCGGCCATCGCGGTATTCACCGAAAGCGGTACAACAGCGCGACTAATTTCCAAATACCGGCCGCGAGCGGCGATTTATGCTTTCAGCAATGCCCAGGAAGTCTGCAATCGAATGAATCTCTATTGGGGCGTGCGGCCGGTCAGACGTGCGCAAAGCCGGACGACGGAAGAGATGGTCTCTACAGCGGAACAGGAACTGCTTCGCCAGGGTCGGGTTAAGTCAGGCGACGTAGTCGGAATTGTCGCCGGGACGCAGCACGCGACGGGCTCCACCAACTTCCTCCGGTTTCAGGTGGTAAATGGAAAGCACATGAAGAAGGACAGGCCTGGCAGGCTTCCTGCCTGAGCAGAATTTTTCACAGCGAATTTTTTTTCTGAGAGTTGTATAACGCCAAATGCAGACTGATTTCGCGACTGAGCAATTTGCGGATGCGTCGGTGACGCCCGAGGTCCGCGGATTTCTTCATCGACCGGCGAATAGCCATGGTGGCAGCCTGGTGCTCACGCACGGCGCCGGGGCGAATTGCCAAAGCGATCTTCTGGTGGGGGTTGCGGAAGCCTTTGCTGGCGCCGGCTTCATGGTATTGCGGATCAACCTGCCATTTCGGCAGCTTAGGACCTTTGGGCCTCCGAGACGGGGAGATGCGGAAAAGGACCGCGCCTGCCTTAAGAATGCCGCCGACGTATTACGCAAGTTGGGAGCGCAGCAGGTTTTCCTGGGAGGGCACTCCTATGGGGGACGGCAGGCCACAATGCTTTGTGCCGAAGATCCCAAAATCGCCTACGGCTTGCTCCTGCTTTCATACCCGCTGCATCCGCCGCGAAAACCTGAGCAGCTGCGTACTCAACACTTCCCCAGCTTGCGGACTCCAGCGCTGTTCGTTCACGGAACGCGCGATCCCTTTGGATCGATCAGCGAGTTGGAAGCGGCAATCTCTCTGATCCCTGGAGAAACGCGGATTGTGGCGATCGAAGGCGCAGGCCACGACCTGAAGAGGGGCAAAACGCAGACAAATCAGTTTATGGAAATCGTGCTGACTGCGTTCCAACAATTCTTCGGGGAAATAGTTGTCGCAGGTCCTGGTAAGAGCTAGGTCTTGCTGACCGGCTTTGTCGCACGATCAAAGTTGGGCTTCGGCGGCATGCAAACCGAATCGAACCAACGGCTGATGTAAACCTGAGCGTGAGCTTCCCCGCAGTAGTGTCGTGCTTCGGGTGCGTTGGCGGCTTCGGAAGTCCAGCGATGGACGGTCAGTTCGGCTTCGCCACATCGAATCACAAACCAGTGAAGTGGATTGCTGGTCACGATTCCGCAAACTTCACACTTAAATTCCTGAAGCGTAGTCATATTGTGGATTGTGATTATCTTGCGGCGGAGCCACGCCGGTTTGGCGTCAGCACCGTCAAATCGCCGATTTGTTCGCGCTTGACCAAGCCCTGGAGTTGAGCGGCATGGTCCATCATCCAGAGCTCGGGGATGATTTCTCCCACCATTTTTCCGTGACAGAACAACCGAACCACGGAACTCTCGGAAACCACGATACCCACCGCGTTGGTTACCGCACTCATGTTGGCAGCAGCAATGTGGCGGCTGCCCAGTCCGAGGGGAACGTCAACTTTGGCAGCCATGGCGTCGAGGTAGCGGCAGGCGGAAAGTACTACTCCAGAGCCACTCACTACGAAGCCTCCATCCAGTTGAGCCAATTCCTTAATCGTTCCACGCAGATTCTGATTGCTTACGTGGCGTGACGATTCCGGGTGGCCGGCGAGGGGATCGAGAATTAAGGGACGGGAGCGGGCGAGCACGGCTTCTTCGTCCCCCAGAGTAAAGAGCGTGCCAATGCGGCGCCCCTCGCGGCCTTCACGGGCAATCTCGACGGCCAGTTCGATTAACGGCTCGAAGACGTCGGGATCATACTCCGTTACCTGGCAGAGAATACTTTCAAACATCCATCACCTTCTTAGAGTTTAGGCAGATCGAGTTCCACTTCATCGATGTAACACCAGCCCCACTCTTCGCCGGGCTCGATGGAGCGCATGATAGGGTGTTTGGTGGCATGGAAGTGTTTGGTGGCGTGTTTATTCTTGGATGAGTCACAGCAACCTACCTTACCGCACTCCATACACAGTCGCAGATGCACCCAGCGGTCGCCTATTTTGAGGCATTCTTCGCAACCGTTGGTGTGTGGCGTTACCGGCTTAATCTGATCGAGATGAGTGCATTCGTTCACTGAATTCCTCCCTTGGGCTGCCGTATGGGCAACCGCACCTGAAAGTTAGTTTCGCCAGTCTTAGATTCCACGCGAACCTCGCCGTGATGGCTGCGGACGATGCGATAAACCGTATCCAGCCCAAGGCCGGTGCCTTCGCCGACGCCTTTGGTGGTGAAAAACGGTTCAAATATGTGGGCCTTGGCTTCGTCTGACATGCCGGGACCGTTATCGATGATCTCCACCAGTTCGTTGTCCAGTTCGAGCGAAGTGCGTATCCGCAATTCACCCTTGCCGCTCATGGCGTCGATTGCGTTATCTATGAGATTGGTCCAGACCTGGTTCAGTTCGCTGCCGTGAGCATAGATGCGAGGCAGGGTCTTATCGTACTGCCGCGTCACATTCACGCCCTTCTTGAGCCGGAACTTTAACATGGTGAGCGTGTTCTCGATGCCTTTATGGATATCGATCTCCTGCTCAGGGAGTTGGTCCATGTAGGAGTATTCTTTGACGGCCTTAACCAGCTCCGAGATGCGACCCGTGGTGCCTTCGATGTCTCGTGTCAATCGCTCAGCACTGACTGCGGCGACAATCCGAGTGAGCGCGTCATGAAGCACTTTAGGCTCGAACTTCTGGAACAATTTTTCCAGTTCGTCCTGCTCAACGTCAGCTTCCACCAACCCAGCCGCAAAACGGGATGCATTGGGGATTCCGTGATTCTCCAGCCACGGCGTCAGCTCCTCTTCGCGGTCGCTCTGTTCCAGGGAGTCGAGCGGCTGCGACGAAGTCAGCTTATCGATGACGCATTCTTCGAATTCGGCCAGCGCGGTCCGTTGCTCGGGCGAGAGTGAAACCAGATCGAGCTTGGCATGGGCTTGGCGAAGTTCACGCAGGCATTGACGCAGGTTTTCGGCGGCCCGCCGGGCGGCCGAGGCCGGATTATTCAACTCGTGTGCCAGTCCGGCGGAAAGCTTCCCCAAGGCCATCAACTTATCGCGCTGCTGGTCAGCGCGGGTCACCTCGCGGATGCGGTCGGCAAGCACGCCCACCAGCCGCGGTGTGAGCTCCGGGATGCGCTGCATCATCTCTGGGAAATTGTCTTTATGGAAGCGGATCAAGCGAATTGGGCCAAACGCGTAAAACGCGACGGGAAAGATCGTCAATCGCGAGAAGGGCAACATGCCCGTTACCTGACCGGCACGCACGGTGAACACTGGGGAGTCAGGTGAACTGCCCCGGCGACCGCGTATTTCGCCTTCCAGCAAAACCACGAGCACGTCGGCCGGGTCGCCCTCGTGAACTACGGTGTCGCCAGATCGCCAGCGTTCGTCCTTCGACCGTGAAACGAACCAGTCAAGCTGTTCGTCGGTTAGGTCGGCGAATATTGGTATCTTCCGCAACGCCTCCTTGAGGGAGTCGCCTTGGACAGTATTTGCCTGCTGTTCGGCATTGAGGTCCGGCATTATGAAACCTTGCTCAGATACTGGTGAACGAACTGAATTGCGATCGACCCTTCGCCGACACCAGAAGCCACGCGCTTGATCGAACCATGGCGAACGTCGCCTACAGCAAAAAGCCCCGGCACATTGGTTTCGAGCAGTCCAGGATCACGATCAAGCGACCAGCCCTTGGGACGTTTTCCATCCCGCATGAGATCCTGGCCGGTTAGAACAAAGCCGCGGGGGTCGCGCTCTACCGTTCCGTCCAACCACGCAGTGCGGGGCTCGGCACCGATGAAGATGAACAGCGCCGCGGCCGAAACTTGCGAAGTGGCGCCGGTTTTATCGCACTGAATGGTTATTGTCTCCAGGTGATCGTCCCCCTGCACTTCGACCACCCGAGAGCCGTACTCAACATGGATATTGTTCATCTCTTTAATCTGATCGATTAAATACTGCGACATACTGGCTGCCAGAGAGTCGCCGCGCACCAGCATGACGACCTTGCGAGCATATCCCGAAAGAAACATCGCCGCCTGGCCGGCGGAGTTTGCGCCCCCAATGATATACACGTCTTCGTCGCGGCAGGAAATGGCCTCGGTCGCCCCCCCACCGTAGTACACGCCAGCGCCCTGTAGGCGATCCATGCCGGGCACCTCAAGTTTCCGCCACTGTACCCCCATCGCCAGCAGTAAAGCATGGCAGGAAAATTCACTACCGTCACTCAGCTTGACGTAACGGTATGGTCCTTCAATACGTATCGACGTCGCCTCTTGCGGAGAAACAATTTCCACGCCGAAGCGTCGCGCCTGGGCGACCGCTCTGCGAGCCAGGTCCGCGCCGGACAATCCTGAGGGAAAGCCCAAATAATTTTCAATCCGCGAACTAAGGCCGGCTTGTCCACCCGGAGCTTCGCGCTCGACCATTACGGTTTTCAATCCCTCAGAGGCGCCATAAACAGCCGCAGCCAAACCAGCCGGCCCGCCTCCCAGAATTGCAAGATCGTAGAATTCCAACCCGGCGCGGGTGCGCAGGCCCAATTTTTCAGCAATCTGCTGGGTGTTTGGTTCCGGAAGACAGCTGCCATCGGCAAATAACACTAGTGGAAGCTTGAGTTCCTCAGGTTTTAGGCTATCGATGAGACGTTTTACCTCGGGTTCGCGGTCAGCGGCGTCAGCATCCAGCCACTGGTAGGGAACCTGGTTGCGCGCCAGGAAAGTTCGAACATCGTACGAAGAAGGCGACCAGCGCGTGCCAAGAACACGCACCCCCTCATAGGTAGGATGATAATCCGCATACCAGTCGTCCAGCAGGTCATCCAGAACCGGATAGAGATGCTCCTCGGGCGGGTCCCATGGCTTTAATAAATAGTGATTCAGCTGAACAGAGTTAATGGCCTTGATGGCAGCTTCGGTATCCGCGTACGCGGTCAGCAGTACACGCTTGGTGTTGGGATAAATCTTTACCGCCTCCACCAGGGCTTCGACGCCATTCATATCTGGCATGCGATGGTCGACCAGGAGAAGTGCAACTGCGTCATTCCGCTGCTTCAGCCGCCTGAGAAGGTCTAACGCAGCCTTGCCAGAATCAGCTCGCAGGACGCGGTAGCGCTCTGTATAGCGCTGGCGCAAGTCGCGCTCGATCGCACGCAGCACATCGGCATCATCATCCACAGTGAGAATTACAGGTTTTGCCATTCAAATACCCCAGGAACTAAGGCGTCAGATGAAACAGTGGTTGCGGAGCCCGCTTGATAATTCTCCAAGCCGGCTAGTGCGATGATAAACGACCGAATCCCGGCAATTATGCTACAGCCAGCGGCTCCCGGGTTTCAGTCTTATTTTCAGTTTTGGTTTCCGTCTTCAACTCCGGCTTGTTCTTTGAAGTGAACTTAACCAGGAGTCCCTTGACGATAACGTATAGTACGGGAATAAAGAACAGGTTGAGAACAGTTGAAAATAACATGCCGCCGACAATCGCGGTTCCGACTGAGTGACGGCCAAGTTTACCGGCGCCGGTTGCGAAGTAGAGTGGCAGAACGCCGAGTACAAAGGCAAATGACGTCATCAGGATCGGCCGCAGACGTAGCTCAGCCGCTTCAATCGCCGCATTTGTAATTGAACGACCTTGTTCAATCAATTGCTCGGCAAATTCGACAATCAGAATTGAATTCTTTGCCGAAAGCCCGATCAACATTACCAGCCCTATCTGCACATAGACATCGTCCACCAGTCCACGGGCAGAAACGAAGATGAGAGCGCCCAAGACGGCCATCGGAACCGCCAACAAGATGATGAACGGCAGCGCAAAGCTTTCGTATTGGGCGGAAAGCGTGAGATAGACCACCAGTAAGCCAAGGCCGAAGATGATAATCGCCTTGCCGCCTGCCTCCACTTCTTCCAGAGCAAGCCCCGTCCAACTGAACGACATACCCTGCAACATATTGTGTTTGGCAAGGTCTTCCATCGACTTAAGGCCCTGGCCGGAGCTGTATCCCGGAGCGGCGGCGCCATCGATTTCCGCCGAGCGGAACAGGTTGTAGTGGTTGATAACCTGCGGCCCGGAGGTTTCTTTTAGCGTAACAATATTTCCCAGAGGCACGAGGCCGTTGGTGTCAGACCGCACATAATATTGGCGCAAGTCGCGCGCATTCATGCGAAATGGTTGGTCGGCCTGAACATAGACGCGGTAGGAGCGGTTGTTGAAATCGAAGTCGTTGACATACTCCGACCCCATGTAAACGCCAAGAGCCTGCGTCACCTGGCTGATGGGGACGCCGATGGCCTTGGCTTTTTCGCGATCGATTTGCACGAGTTGCTGCGGGTCATTGGCGGTGAAGCTGGTGAATAGTCCCCGCAAATCGGGCCGTTGACGGCTGCCTGCGACAATTTTGTGCGCAACGGTGTCGATGTCTTGGAGAGTGTTGCGGCCGAGATCTTGCAGTTCGAACTGGAATCCGCCGAAGCTACCCAAACCTTGAATCGCAGGGGGTTCAAACGCCGCCACAATTGCACCGGGTACTCCGAAGAGTTTCGGCGAAACGCGCGCAACAATATCGCTGGCGGCATGCCCTTTGCCTTCGCGTTGCGCGATTGGCTTGAGTGGAGCAAAAATCAGGCCGTAGTTTGACGAACTGCCCCCGGCGAGCGAGAAGCCAGGTACCGCAAAGGTGCCAAATACATCGGGATCAGCCCGCAAGATCTGTTCGGCCTGTTTCGCAATATCAGTCGTATAAGAAAGCGACGCTCCCTGCGGCGCCTGTACCACCACGATGAAGTAGTTCTGATCTTCCTGCGGCACGAACCCAGTCGGCACATGAACGTACATGTAGGCGGTGGCGGCGAGGCCGGCGAGGAACAGCAAAATCATGACGTAGCGATAGTTCAAAACTTTGCATATGGCTTTGCCGTAAGCGTTAGCCACACCATGGATTGAGTCATCGATGCCATGCGCGATCCGGCGGTAGCCGTTGGAGAGCCACTTTATGTGCGTCCAGTCGAGCACCGAATACTTCTGCTCTTCGCCTCGCAGCAGCAGGGCCGCCAGCGCAGGCGATAAAGTCAATGCATTAAACAGGGAAATCGCGATGGAAAATGCGATGGTCAGAGAGAACTGCCGGTAGAGGATTCCCGTAGTGCCCGGGAAGAAGGACACCGGCACAAATACCGAAATCAAGACCAGCGAAGTAGCTACTACCGCACTTGCCACTTCGCGCATAGCGGCAGAGGTGGCGGCGTGGGGATCGCTGTCGTCTTCATTAATGTGTCGCTGAGCATTCTCGATCACGACGATCGCGTCATCCACCACCAGCCCGGTGGCGAGGGTAATTCCGAAGAGCGTCAGGGAGTTAATCGAGAAGTGAAACGCATTGATGAACGCGAAAGTCCCGATCAACGAGACCGGAATCGTCACCGCCGGAATGATGGTGGCGCGCCAATCGAGCAGGAACAGAAAAATTACGATGATGACAATGATCACCGCTTCTTCCAAGGTGGTGATCACTTCCTTCACCGAGTCGCCGACCACAGTAGTGGTATCAAATGCCACTACGTAGCTGATGCCGGGCGGAAAGGATTTCGAAAGCTCGACGAGTTCGGCCTTTGCCGCTTTGTCGACTTCGAGTGCATTCGCATTCGAAAGCTGCTGGACACCGATACCGACCGCTTGGTGCCCGCTATACAAGAGGTTGGTATCGTAACTCTCGGCGCCGATTTCCGCGCGCCCGACTTCCTTGAGCTGCACGATTCCATTCTTGGTGTTCTTGATAATGATGTTTTCGAATTGTTTCGGATCGGAGAGGCGGCCGACAACTCGCAACGTGACCTGGAAAGTCTGTTTGGGGTCCGCAGGCGGACGGCCAAGTTGTCCCGCAGGAATTTCTACGTTTTGTTCCTGCAGCGCCGCAACCACATCGGCGGCGGTCAGCTGGCGTGCCGCCAGCTTGGTAGGATCCAGCCAGATACGCATGGCATATTTGCGTTCGCCGAAGATGACTACTTCGCCGACGCCGGGAATACGCTTGAGGGCGTCTTTTACGTAGACGTCCAGATAGTTCGAAATGTATTGGTTCGAAAGACTATTGTCAGGCGAATAAAACCCGGCGGCGAAGACGAAGTTAGGATTCGTCTTGGTGATGGTTACGCCGGTGTTCTTGATCTCCTGAGGGAGGCGCCCTTGCGCGGTTGCGACGCGGTTCTGCACGTCGACGGCAGCGATGTTCAGATCGTAGCCAGTGCGGAAAGTTACATTGATGTTGCTGGTGCCGTCGTTTGAACTAGTCGAGGTGATGTAGTGCATTCCCTCGACTCCGTTAATTTGCTGCTCCAGCGGGATGGTGACGGCGGATTCCACCACTTGTGCGTTGGCACCGACATAGTTGCTGGTGACTGTGACCTGCGGTGGCGCCAGCTCGGGATAAAGCGAAATCGGCAATCCAGGAATGGATACCGCCCCAGCCAGAATGATCAGCAGCGCACAAACCGTAGCAAAAATTGGCCGTTTTATGAAAAAGTCAACCAAAGCCGTACTCCTCTAGCCGCGCGGTTGCGCGGCGGCCAAGTTATGGAAGAATGCGAAAACTAAATTGGTTTAACCGGCGCGCCGTCGATAAGGAACTGAGTTCCCGAGACGATTACCTTCTCGCCGGGCTGCAAGCCTCCGTTAACCGCGTAGTCGTTGCCGACGGTGTCGCCCAGCGTAACGGCCCGCTGTTTGGCAATCGAGCCATTTTCGGATTGTGTCGCTACGTAAACGAATGACTGGCCACCGATACGCGTTACGGCAAGCACTGGAACTGTAGGCGCTGGAGCTGTGCTCCACACCACGCGGGCTTTTACTAGCTGTGCATTGCGAAACTTATCCAGCGAAGCATGGACAGGGGCTTTCACCAGGATGCCCTGAATCGCGTTGTCGACCTGCGCTGAAATGAAATTGATTTTTGTGCTTTCGATGAGTTCCCCGGCGCTAGTTACAATTTGCACGGGAAGCCCCATACGGATGTCAGCGGAGTGTTCGGTTGGGATGTAGACGTAGGCTTCGAGCTCAGCGTTTTCATCCACCGTGGTTAACAGAGTCTGTGGCGAAACGTAGTCGCCGATGTGCACCGGAATATCCCCAACAACTCCTGCAAAGGGGGCTGTCAGGTTGTAGTAATCAAGCTGGCGCTTCTGGGTTTTGCTGGCGGCTGTCGAAGACTCCCAATCGGCTTTGGAATTTTCGTATGCCTGCACTGCCAGATCCAGATTCTGCTTGCTGGTCACGCCGCCCTCGAAGAGTCCGCGCTGCCGTTCGACTTCGGCTTTGTTGTAGTCGTAGGTCGCCTTTTTCTGCGCCTCGGTGCTGCGCTGCTGGTCGACGGTGGCTTGTTGCTTCAGAGGGTCGATCGTCATCAACGGCTGTCCGGCGCGCACGTGGTCGCCTGACTTCACTAGAATGCGGGTGAGTGAGCCATCAACCTGCGGCTGAATGCTGGCCGAGCGACGAGATTTGATAGTGGCAACGTATTCGTCCAAACGAGGCACAGGAGAAAGATTGATCGTCTGTGTCTTTACCGGCAACGGCTGCGGTGCTGGAGCGTTCGCCTCGGTTTTGCCGCATCCTGCACTTACAAAGATGGCTGCCGCCAGTAACAAGGAAATCGATACTGCCGATAACTTTTTCAAATTGACCATCCTTTTGAAGCTCTCGCAAAGCAATAGAACTGTGACCAATGTAGTAGAGATGAGCCCGGCATTCGCGAAGATTCAGGATGTACGCAGCAGATACGTAAATCATTCACCTGCTAGGTAACTTTGATTCCTGAGCCAAAGGCAAGCTGTCTTGATACAGCCAATCGGCCCTGAAATAGCGTTCGAGGAAAGAATTTGCAACCTTAGAAACGGCCGAGTGTATCGAGATTGAACGCGGCAGGGGTGATCTATCTCTTCTTGCCGCGTTTCCGCACTTCTGATTCCAGAAAGGTATTGAGATGGGCCTGCGCCACAAGTAATGGCTCTCGATCATGCGCCAGGCGGCTCAACATAAGCGCTCCTTCCAGAAAAGAAACGAGCAGCATGGCTATTTTTTTCCGGTCGATATCAGGGGAGATTTCTCCGGCGCAAGGCGAGCTTTTGTGCGATCTTCAGCGCCGTTGGCGCTAGAATCCACAACCTCACCTCCAGTCGAGGCATCTAAAACTTAAGGCCGGATAACGCCGATTAGACCCTCTACTTCAATCTTTGTCCCAAATTTCTGCGACAGCTCCTGCACTCGCTTCAAAATTCTTCGACTGTCTTCGGGCCCAGCAAGGCGTGGCGTGCCACTCTCGGTTAACTTCATCCCGTATCTCAGATCTATAGGATAAAGCCTGACCTCGGCCACCCGGCCCTGATCGAAGCGGCTTTCGGCAATCATGCCATCGAAGGGCGGGCGCCCCGCGAATGCTTCGGCATTAGTAAGATTGTTCAGGTCGGCGTGAGTAGCGAGTTCAGGATGATTGAAGGCCTCGCCCAGCTGCTTGTGATATTGCTGATAGATATTGGCCGGCATGGGCTCTTGAATATCAGCCCAGAAAAAATCTCCCATGCCATAGAAAATCGGCTTGCCTTTGTAAACTTCGATGGGCCCCAGGTGGTGAATGCCAGTCGCCACGAAGGTGTCGGCGCCGCTATCAATTGCCTGATGCGAAAGATCTTGCAGAAAGTCGGCAGGAAGGTCGCGAAAATCATTTTTTGGGTCGGACTCTGCACTTCCCGCTGGATCGTGAGAGTGAATGGCAGCAATCAGGAAATCGGCGTGCTGCTTCCCCTGGCGCACGCCGCGCAGAATTCCAGAAAGATCGGTCGGATCCATCGCATATTGAAACCCGAAACTTTTACCCAGAACGAATTTGCTGCCTAACAGCGTCACGTCGGTCAGCTTGCTATCTGTTTCCGCCGGATAGAGCGCATTGCGCAGTCGCATCACTTCTGCCATTTGCTCGGGCGATACCGAAACCGATTTTTTCAGATTAAGCGCGTTGACTCCTGGGCGCGCTGGAGCGGCGGCCATCGTAGGGAGCGCCTCGCTACCCGGGCGAAAAGTTGAAGCCATCGAAACTAACGCGATGCGCCCTTTGGCGCTTTCGAAATTACCTGCTGCTTGTGCCAATCCCAGATTTTCGCCGACGCCGGCGTAGGCAATTCCCGCGACCTCCAGCCAATGGCTGGTTTCTCGCATGCCTTCGACACCCCAATCAAGCGCATGATTGTTGGCTCGGGAAACCAGGTCAAAGCCCATGTCAGCCAGATCCTTCGCGACTGCGGGCGATGCCACTAGCGTGACATCGTCAGGACCGGGATCGGGGTATCCAGTGAAATGCCGCAGATCAAGAATCGATGTTTCCATGTTCCCGTAGGTGGTGTCGGCTCGTTTCAAAATTTCAAGTACTTTGCGAAACCCCTCGTCTCGGACAGCGTACTGCGATAGTGGACGCGAAATAATGCAATCGCCAACCGTGACCAGGGTAAATCTATCGGGAACGTGCGTTTCGAGTTCCTGCGAAAGCGGCCGCTTCGGGTCAAATTTCGTGGCATCTTTAATGCCCGGGTCAGCTGGGTTCTGCGCAGCTAGAGTGGCCATCAGGCAAAAACAGGAGAAAAACACAGCGATTAACTTAGAAGTAACGGCTGCCATTGCAGACTTTGGAACCATGAAAGACCTCGCAACTAGCCTGTATTGCACTTTTAACAGCTTGGGAAATCGGTCAAAAGAAGAAGTGGTGTCGGAAAGCAGAATCTTACGCGAACAGAAACTCTTTTGTTCGCAGCTCTTTAATCGTATCCCGCAGCTTGGCAGCTTTTTCAAATTCGAAGCGTTTAGCGGCTTCGCGCATGTCGGCTTCCAGCTTGGCAATGTAGGCGTCGAGTTCCTGCTGCGAACTCATCTCTGGAATGCCCTCTACTTCGGGATCGCTGATGTCAGCGTAATCGGCCTCGATAATTCTGGCCAGGGACATTTCGAGCGGACGGATAATCGACTCCGGCGTGATGCCGTTCTCCACGTTGTAGGCTTCCTGAATGGTGCGGCGCCGGTCGGTTTCGTCGATCGCTTTCTTCATTGAATCCGTCATGCGATCGGCATACAGCACAGCGCGGCCGTTGAGGTTACGAGCGCAGCGGCCGATGGTCTGGATCAGCGAGCCGCTGGAACGCAGAAAACCTTCTTTGTCGGCGTCAAGAATCGCGACCAGCGAGACTTCCGGCAGGTCGAGACCTTCGCGCAAAAGGTTGATGCCGATGAGCACGTCAAATTCGCCTTTACGCAGATCGCGCAGAATCTTGACGCGTTCCAGAGTCTCTATTTCAGAGTGCATGTAGCGGCACTTCACACCGACCTCAGCATAGTATTCGGCTAAATCTTCCGCCATGCGCTTGGTGAGTGTGGTTACCAGCACTCGCTCACCGCGACTTACACGATTGCGAATCTCGTGCAGCAGGTCATCAATCTGACCCTTGACTGGGCGTATTTCAACCGGAGGATCGACCAGGCCTGTGGGACGAATGATCTGTTCCACCACTACGCCAGCGGATTTCGTCAGCTCGTATGGGCCCGGGGTCGCCGAGACATAGACGATCTGGTTCATGCGATGTTCGAACTCCTCGAAGGTGAGAGGGCGATTGTCCAGGGCCGAGGGCAACCGAAATCCGTATTCGACGAGGGTTTCCTTGCGCGAACGATCCCCGTGATACATGCCATGCAACTGCGGCACGGTCTGGTGGGATTCGTCGATGAACATTAAATAGTCGCGCGGGAAATAATCGAGGAGCGTAGGCGGCGGCTCGCCGGGGAGACGTCCAGTAAAGTGGCGCGAATAATTTTCGATGCCGTGGCAGAAGCCCATGGCCTTGATCATTTCCAGGTCATACATGGTGCGCTGGTGCACGCGTTGCGATTCCACCAGACGGCCTTGCTTTTCCAATTCAACTTCCCACCAAGCGAGCTCTTCACGAATTGATTGCACCGCACTCGCACGCGTCTCGGGCTTCATCACGTAGTGGGTCTTGGGATAAATCGGCAGCCGTACGTATTTTTGCTTTACGGTGCCGAATAGTGGATCAATCTGCGCCAACGATTCAACTTCGTCGCCCCAAAGCTCGACGCGGTATGCCATGTCATCATAGGTCGGAAAAATTTCGATGACGTCTCCGCGCACCCGGAACGTACCACGGCGAAAATCGCCGTCAGTGCGCTCGTAGAGAATCTCCACCAGTTTGCGGGTAATATCTTCGCGCTTGATTTTCTGGCCCTTTTCCAAAAACAGCAACATGCCATAGTAGGCTTCGGGCGATCCCAGTCCGTAAATGCAGCTTACCGAAGACACGATCAGAACATCGCGACGTTCAAAAAGTGAACGAGTAGCCGAAAGCCGAAGCTTATCGAGTTCATCGTTGATGGTCGATTCTTTTTCAATATAAAGATCGCCGGCCGGAATGTAGGCCTCGGGCTGGTAATAGTCGTAGTAAGAGACGAAATATTCGACCGCATTGTGGGGAAAGAAATTCTTGAACTCGTGGTAAAGCTGCGCCGCCAGGGTCTTGTTGTGGGCCATCACCAGGGCCGGGCGATTAAGCGCTTGAATCACCTTCGCCATGGTGTAGGTTTTGCCTGAGCCGGTTACGCCCAACAGAACCTGATGCTGCTCCCGATCGTACAGACCTCGGGTTAAGGCTTCGATGGCACGGCCCTGATCGCCCTGCGGTTTGTAGTCGCTGACTAGTTTGAAATCCATGGAGAAGCGCTTTTGGCCGCTGACTCCTACCTGCTTGCTAGGAGCATCTAGATCATTCGCCCTTACAGATGCAAATTTCGGGCTCAGAGCATCCCTTGATTATAACGCGAGGAATTTACGAGTGTTGGGAGCAGCACCGAGTGCTGTAGGGGGGTTCTTCGTGGGGATGCGGTCGACTACGGCTTCAGGTCGACGGTAATTGGCGTCAGAACGTCCACGGGAGTGCCGTTTACCAGGTAGGGCCTATATTTCCACTGTTTTACCGCCGCAATGGCGGCTTGCGCCAGCACTGCGTTTCCGCTGATCGTCGTAACCTGGGTGACGTCGCCGGCTTTGTTGATGCGGGCCTGTAAGTGAACCGCGCCTTCCAGCTTTTGTTCTTTCGCCTGGTCGGGATAGCTGGGGTCAAGGCGCTTCACCAGCAATCCTTGAGAAGCAGTTTCCGACAGGCGAACAATTCCGGCGGACTCATGCGACGCCGGTTTCGTTTCCACCGCAGCGGGCTTGGTCTCGCCGGCAGTCGGCGCCACGGGGGCCGCGGTCTCGGTGACAGAGGTGCCAGTTTCGGTCGGTGCGACCGCAGGCGCCGCGACCTGTGCCGGCGGCTTTGCAACTGGCGCCGGGGGCGGAACGATTGCGGCCGTACTAGCTTGACTGAACGGCAGTTTGATCACATCGTGATATTTGGTCCAGGCAAAATATCCTCCGCCTGCCAACCCAAGAACTATCACTGCTGCAATCCAGAAATTCCGATGGCTCTGGCTCGCGTCCAAGGGCTCGTCTTGTTTCACGCCTAAGGTCGCAAACCGTGCGCTCGAGGGCACGGGCTTAGAGGTAGTTGTTTTCGCGGGCGCGGCCTCGCTCTTTTCAGCAGGCTTTTCAGTAGTTCGTTTGGCCGGCGTCGCTAGCACGGCTTTTGGTTCCAAAGCCTGGACGGGCTTAGTCCATTGCGAGTCTTTTGCTGGGGCTGGTGCAGCAGCGGTTCCAAACGATAATCCACTGCCGGGCTTCTTATCACCCGCAACTTTGGACTCATCCACTTTTGCAGTTGCGGCAGCTTCCTTGGGAGTTTCGAGCTTAGCCTGCGACTCTTTCTCTGCTACGGGAGCCGGCGAAGTGGCCTGTGAACTCTGAACCGGTACGGGGGTGAGAACAGATTTCTCCCCGGCCGCAGCTGCCATGGCCTTCGGCTCGGTAGCTTCAATTGCGGGTTGTGAGGATGAATTCGAAATGCTCGCTGCCAGCTTATTGGCCTCGGCCTTTCGCAGCAGACCGCGAGCAACTCGCAAAGTCCCTTTCGCCTGTTCAAGATTTATTGGTTTGGTAAGAACTAAGTTGCCGCCGAGGCGGAATGCTTTGGCAATATTTGCTTGGCCTTCAACGACCGCAACCGCGAGCGAACCGTTATTCAAAGCTGAATTGCGCGCGCTTTTGAACAGCAATGTCGCGTTCTGCTCACTTTCGCAGTTGACGATGATCGCGTCGAAGTGCTGCGCCATCAGGCGTTTCACCGCGTCGAAGGGCTCGTTGTTCACTTCGACGGAAAATTCCAGCTCACGAAAGACCTGGGTGACAGCGCGAACGGTCTTCTCGTCGGCGCAGAATAGAAGTGCCTGATGGTTCATGCTGGTAATCGTAGGTATAGCCATTGAACTCAGCAAGTTACCGAGGTACTTCAGACCCCGGTTTGGCCCTCAAGGGGCAGGCAGAACGTGTTTTTGCAGTCGCAGCTACAATGCCGCATGCGACTGCCGCTCTGGCTAAAGATTGCCTGGACAGTGTGGGTGCTGGTGTGGGCGCCGCTCTATTGGATTTACTACGGGCCGCAGAACTTTCTCTACTTCTGCGACTTAGGAAACTTATTGATGGTGGCGGGGCTATGGCTCGAGAGCCCGTTGATCTTTTCCTGGATGGCCACGGGACTACTGCTGTTTCAGTTTCTCTATCTCATCGATCTCGCTGGCGCGGTGGTTACCGGAGTGCACCCGACTGGCGGGACTGAGTACATGTTTGATGGAAAATTACCGCTGCCGGTTCGGTTGTTGAGCCTCTTTCACATTGTGATGCCGCCGGTTTTGCTATGGGGAATTCGAAGGCTCGGCTATGACCATCGCGGATGGAAATACCAGACGCTTACTACCTGGATTATTGTTCCGATCTGTTGTTGGTGGCGGCCGCAGTACGACGTGAATTGGGCGCGCGGCCCTTATTTTCGCGAGCAGCATGTTGTGCCCGGGCTAGTTTACTTACTGGCGTATCTGATAGTGATTCCACTGGTCGTTTATTGGCCAACTCACTTGTTGCTGGTGTGGCTCGACGGGAGACGGAAAGAAGGACTAGCTGATCTGGCCTGAGGCGGCCGTGCTTGCCAGCTCGGCATCGGCATTGTTCACCGGAATTCGTACGTAGAATGTCGTTCCTCTGCCGGGTTCGCTCGTAAAAGTTAGAGTGCCCCCGTGCTGGATGGCGATGATCTGATGGGCCAAAGCCAACCCCCTGGGCTTTTCCGAATCTCCAGTGGCCGGGTCGGGCTGCGCATTAAATATGCTCTCTGAATCTTCGGGGGGGATTGCCTTGCCGGTGTCGCTGATAGAGACAGTGATCCACTCACCTTGTGCCATAGTTTCCACCCGTACCAGGCCCCTCTGGCCAGTTGCCGCTTCCATTTCGCCGATCACGCTGGCAGCTCGCATCAGCAGATCCAGAATCGCCTGATTCAGATCTCCAAGCTGGCACTCCACTATCGGTAGCTCTCCGTAAACGGTTTCTACATCCGCTACATACTTCAGAGCGTTGCGGGCGATCAACAAAGTACTCTCGATAGCATGATTCACGTTTACGGATTTTCGGCCTTGATCCTGCTGTTCACGCGAGAATTCTTTCAGCGTCTTGGTAATGCGGGCAACTCGCTGCACCCCCTCCAGAGCTTGCTCCAGCGCCTGGGGAATTTCTTCGCGTAAGTAAGCGAGTTCCGCTTTATCGGCGGCGTCCGGTATCTCTGCGGGCACATACTTCAGAAGAATTTCCTGAATTTTTCCAAAAGATACCTGCAGGAACTGCACATTGTCTCCAACGTACTGAACTGGAGTGTTTATTTCGTGCGCTATCCCGCCTGAAAGTTGGCCGATGGTTTGCATCTTCTGCGACTGGCGGGATCCCATCACTGTTAACAGAGTTTCCTGGGAAGTCATCAGGATCTGCTCCGCCTCCTTGTCCTCGGTAACGTCTTCCAGGACGCCGAAGGTGCTAGCTAAAGAGCCGCCTTCCCCTGCAATAGAAATGTGGCGAGTCCAAATCCAACGAATGGTCCCGTCAGGCCGCACGACGCGGTATTGTGCACTTCCGGAATCACCTTGCCGCTGTTTTTCTTGCATCGCCTGCATAGTTGCCAGATCGTCGGGGTGGACGGACTCTTCGTCGGGAAGCGGCTTGCCGCTCAGGTAAATAATTGATTGCGTTCTCTCGTCACGGATCCAAAATGTCTGTTGGAACATTTCCGCCACTTCCCGGAGTTGCGCGTGCCGGCGCAAAACGCTCTCGAGCATCAGATTAATGGCGTGGCGCATCTTAGACGTTTCCGGATTGCTGCTCTCCGGTATGCGCGCAGTGGGATCCCCGTGTGCCGCGATTTTGTTAATCTCGGCTTGAAGGCGCGCCAGCGCCGCCTGCAGGTTCTTGGGCATTGTTTCTTGAACCATCGGGCGAAAGGAGAAATACTTTAGCTCGGCCTAACGGCGCGGACGATAGAGATCTGTGCTGGTCCCAAAGAAGACTTCCGCGGACTGCATCAGTGTCTCCGAAAGCGTGGGATGAGGATGGATGGTCAAGGCAATATCTTTGGCGACTGCACCCATTTCGACCGCCAGTACCCCTTCTGCGATTAACTCTCCGCAGCCGGCTCCGACAATGCCCACGCCCAGTACGCGCTCGGTTTGGGGATCGATAATGAGCTTCGTTAATCCGTCGGTGCGATCAACGGTCATGGCGCGGCCTGACGCCGCCCATGGGAACTTTGCTACTTTGATCTCGCGACCTCCCTTTTGGGCTTGGGTCTCAGTAAGCCCGCACCACGCGATTTCGGGGTCGGTGAACACTACCGCTGGAATGGCGTTGGGCTCGAATGCGACTTTGTGTCCGGCGATCGCCTCGACAGCAGTTCGTCCCTCGTGGGATGCCTTGTGCGCCAGCATAGGTTCCCCTACAACGTCACCGATGGCGTAAATTGCCGGATCGTCAGTCTGCAGCTGCCGATTCACCTGGATAAATCCGCGCTGCCCGACTTTGACGCCAGTTTTATCGAGACCAGGAATCTCCGAGTTAGGCCGCCGACCGACGGAGACTAGAACCTTGTCGAAAACCTTTTCGCGCTCCTTGACGTCGGCGCCGTCGAAGTTGACGCGAATGCCATTCGCCTCTTCTTTCACACCAGTCACAGTCGTATTGAGCATGATGGATTCGAAGCTCTTTTCAATCCGCTTCTGCAAGGGTGCGACCAGATCGCGATCGGCTCCGGGAAGCAGGCCAGCGGTCATCTCGACCACTGAGACATTCGATCCGAGGGCGGCGTAGACCGTTCCCAATTCAAGGCCGATATACCCTCCGCCGACGACCAGCAGGCTCTTTGGCACGTCAGATAAATCGAGCGCAGAAGTGGAATCCATCATGCGCGGCGTATCGAGTTTTAGGGTTGGAATTACCGATGGCCTCGATCCGGTAGCTATGATGATGCGGTCGAAAGACAGGATCTCCTCCCCACCGCTGGTCTTCGTAATTTTCAGAGTGGTGGAATTTTCGAACGCGGCCTTTCCCTGGACATATTGCACAGCGCGTTGTTTTGAAAGCTGCCCCAGACCGCCAGTGAGCTTTTTTACTACGCCTTCTTTGAAGGAGCGCAGACGGTCGACATCGATCTTGGGCTCGCCAAATTCAATGCCCCAATTCTTGGCGTGCCGCGACTCGTTAATCAGCTTCGCCACATGCAGTAAGGCCTTCGATGGGATGCAGCCGCGATAAAGGCACACGCCACCCGGGTTCGCTTCGGCATCGATCAACGTGACTTTCATGCCGAGGTCTGCGGCAAGAAAAGCTGCGGCGTAGCCGCCGGGTCCACCACCGATAACTGCAATGTGTAAGTTTGGATTATCTGGCATTTTGTGTAGAGACGTAGCTCTGCTACGTCTGGATTTGGATCTGCGCCGGTCACTTTGGCGCTAAAACTTATTAAGAAAATTTTAATGCAGGGCGTCAAGCCCTGCTCCACCTAAAATCTTGCTGCTTGCAGCACCAGACGTAGCCGAGCTGCGTCTCTACATCTAAATCGGAATATTTACCCTTGTACCGACAGCAGGAATGGCTGCTCGAACGCTTCGGCAATCCAGCGCAAGAAGCGGGCAGCGTCGGCGCCGTCGATCAGGCGATGATCGTAAGAAAGCGACAGCGGTATCACCTGCCGTGGCTCGAATTTTCCGTTCATCCACACCGGCTCCATACTGCTGCGCGAAAGTCCGAGGATCGCGACCTCCGGATAGTTCACGATCGGCGAAAAACCCGTGCCGCCTATGCCCCCAAGATTGGTGATAGTAAATGTGCCACCTTCCATCTCGGCCGGCGTAAGTTTCTTGTCGCGCGCTTTCTTCGAGAGCTGAGTTAATTCCGCAGCCAGTTCGACGATGTTCTTTTTATCTACATCTCGAAGCACAGGCACCAGTAGGCCTCGATCGGTATCAACTGCAACCCCGATGTTTACGAACTGCTTGTAGATGATTTGCTCTTTGGTCAAATCGATGCTGGCATTGAACTGCGGGAAAATCTTGAGCGCGGAGGCGCACACTTTGAGCGCGATCGCGGTGACCGTCATTTTGCCGCCTGCTTGCTCAGCTTTCGGCGCAAATTTTGCCCGCAACTGTTCGAGCTCGGTGATGTCGGCTTTGTCTTGCTGCGTTACATGAGGAATCGTGGTCCAAGCTTCCCAAAGATGCTCGGCGGTTTTGCGGCGCACCCCGCGCATGGAGACGCACTCTACCTTGCCCCACTTGGAGAAGTCCGGAAGCGCCTTGACTGCCGCCAAACCGCGAACGCCTCCGCCCTGCGCCACTGCGGTCAGCAAATTCTTGGCGTGAACTTTTACGTCGTCCTCGCTGATGCGTCCGCCCGGACCGGTCCCTTTGACATCGTGGATATCGATCCCAAGCTCGCGAGCGAGGCGGCGAATGCTGGGCGCCGCGGGAACAGGCTCGCGGTGCTCGGTGCCGGCAACTTTACCCACTTGCGCGGGCACCGCGAAACTTGTCGCGTTCTGCTGAGGCTTGTCGAAAGGCAGAGCTTGTTCTTCCGTTTTACCTTCCGCGGCAATTGCCGCCTGGAAAGCCAACCGCGCGCCAGTCTGGCCAGACACATGCTCTACGGGGGCCGACTTCACCTTCGGTGGCGCAGTCGAACCACCTTCCAGGGTGAAGATTACCTGTCCTACTTTTATCTTCTCGCCCTGCTTGACCTGCACTTCTTTAACCACCCCGCTAACGGAAGACGGCACTTCAATAACTGCCTTGTCGGTTTCCAGTTCCATCACCGGCTGGCCGTCGGAAACTTTGTCTCCAGGCGACACCATCAAGCGCACCAAGTCGCCTTGGCTGATGTTTTCTCCCAGTTCTGGCAACTTGAATTCAGTCCCTCCGGTTGAGGAAGGGGGCGCAGGCGCCGCGGCTGCGGCGGTGGGAGGAGCAGCTTCGGGCTCAGCGTGCTTTTCAGCCTGGGCCTCTAATTTTTGCGGAGATTTGGCGCTGGCGGCAGCAGCGGCGGCCTTCGGCTCGGCAGCTTTAGCGCCGGTGCCGTTGTCGACGGTGAAGATCACCTGACCAACCTTTATCTTCTCGCCTTCTTTGACACGAACGTCTTTAACCGTGCCGCTGATCGACGACGGAACTTCAATCACAGCCTTGTCGGTTTCCAACTCCATCACCGACTGGCCCTCACTGACGCTGGTTCCGGGAGAGATCATCAGCCTTACCAGATCGCCCTGGCTAATGTTTTCTCCGAGTTCAGGTAACTTGAATTCGATCACTTATATTCCTCATGGAAATTGGCAGGATGCTACCTGCGTATTCGCAGCTTTTCCTAGCGGCAACCAGAACTAGGCGATGGCCGGATTTGCCTTTTCTGGATTAATGCCCAGATCCTTTACCGCCTGCTTCAGTACATCCGGCTTCACCTGCTTCTCGCGCAGCAGGGCGTTAAGAGTGGCCAGCACAATATGTTTGGCATCGACTTCGAAAAAGTCTCGCAACGACTCGCGATTCTCGCTGCGGCCGAATCCATCGGTGCCGAGAGAAACCAGAGGCCGCGGCATCCACTGACCGATCGATTCTGGCAGCACTTTCATGTAATCCGATGCCGCAACCAGCACGCCTGGCGCATCTTTTAGCAACTGGCTTACATATGGGATCCTCGGCTTGTCGCCGGGGTGCAACATGTTCCAGCGGTCGCAATCGTTGCCATCGCGGTAGAGCTGCTTATAGCTGGTCAAACTCCAAACATCGGCGGCTACCCCATATTTTTCTTCCAGTATCTGTTGCGCCTTGAGGACCTCAAACATAATGGAGCCGCTGCCGAATAGTTGCGCTCTCAGTTTTGCGTCTTTCTTTTCCGACGCTTTGAAGCGATACAAGCCTTTCAAGATTCCTTCACGAACATCTTTGCCTTCAGGCATGGCGGGCATGGGCAAGGGTTCGTTGCCCACGGTCAGGTAATAGAAAATCGACTCCTGATCAACATACATTCGCTTGATGCCTTCCTGGATGATGACGGAAATTTCGTAGGCAAATGCCGGATCGTATGCCATCAGGTTCGGCACTGAGAGCGCCAGAACGTGACTATGTCCATCCTGGTGCTGTAAGCCTTCGCCGGCCAGCGTGGTCCGGCCTGCCGTGCCGCCTACCAGGAATCCGCGGCAGCGCATATCGCCCGCCGCCCAAATCAGGTCGCCGATACGCTGGAAGCCAAACATTGAATAGTAAATAAAAAACGGGATCGTATTGATCCCGTGATTGGCGTAAGCAGTGCCGGCGGCGATAAACGAGCACATCGACCCCGCTTCGGTAATGCCTTCTTCCAGAATCTGCCCGTCTTTAGCTTCCTTGTAATAAAGCAGCGTATCCATATCGACCGGCTCGTAGAGCTGGCCTACGCTGGAGTAAATACCTACCTGGCGGAACAAGGCTTCCATTCCGAAAGTACGCGCTTCGTCAGGAATAATGGGGACAATAAGCTTGCCAATTTCGGGGTCGCGCAGGAGTTTCGCCAGCAGCCGAACGAAAACCATGGTAGTCGAAACTTCCCTACCATCGGTACCTTTGTTGAACTCCTCAAAGTGAACATCCGCAACCGGCTTGATTGGACCGGAGCGTACCTTGCGCTCCGGCACATAGCCGCCAAGCTGCTTGCGACGCTCCTGCATGTACTGAATTTCAGGGCTGTCGTCGGCCGGGCGATAAAACGGCGCGTTGTGCAGTTCTTCGTCCGGAATAGGAATCCCGAAGCGCGAGCGGAAAATGCGCAGTTCCTCGTCATTCAGCTTCTTCTGCTGGTGGGTAATATTCTTGCCCTCGCCAGCCTCGCCCAAGCCATAGCCCTTAATAGTTTTGGCCAGGATCACGGTCGGACCGCCCTTGTGCTCAATAGCCGCCTTGTAGGCTGCATGAACCTTAATGGGGTCGTGGCCACCCAGGCGCATGCGCGAGAGTTGATCGTCGGAGAGGTGCTCAACCATCTTCAGCAAGCGAGGATCGGTGCCGAAAAGATTTTGGCGGAAGTAGGCTCCGCTCTCCACAAAGAATTTCTGGTATTGCCCATCGGTGACTTCACCCAGCCGGCGAACCAGGAGCCCGTCACGATCGTTACGAATCAGAGTGTCCCAATCGCTGCCCCAGATCACCTTGATGACGTTCCAACCAGCACCGCGGAAAATGGCTTCAAGTTCCTGAATAATCTTGAAATTTCCCCGAACCGGCCCGTCAAGCCGCTGCAAATTGCAGTTAATGACAAAAATCAGGTTGTCGAGCTTCTCGCGCGAAGCCAGCGTAATGGAGCCGAGGGACTCAGGTTCATCCATTTCGCCGTCGCCCATGAAGGCCCAGATCTTCCCCTGTTTCGATTCTTTGAGCCCACGATTTTCCAGGTAGCGACTGAACCGCGCCTGGTATATCGCCTGAATCGGTCCCAGACCCATAGAAACGGTCGGGAACTCCCAGAAGTCAGGCATGAGCCAGGGATGGGGATACGAAGAGAGGCCGCCGCCCGGCTTGAGTTCGCGGCGGAAATTAACCAGCTTTTCCTTAGAAATGCGGCCTTCGAGATAAGCGCGGGAATACATCCCAGGAGTAGCATGCCCCTGAAAATAAACGAGATCACGCCCCCCGTCTTCGGTTTTGGCGCGGAAAAAATGATTGAAGGCTACTTCATAGAGAGTCGCGGAAGAGGCGAAGGTCGAGATGTGGCCACCAATGCCGTCCTGCATCTTATTGGCGCGGACGACCATAGCCAGAGCATTCCACCGGACCATGCTCTTAATGCGGCGTTCCATCTCTTGGCTGCCGGGAAACGGCGGTTGCTGCAGGGCGGGAATGGTGTTCTGATAAGGAGTGGTGGCAGTAAATGGGAGATTGACCCCCGCTTCGCGCCGTGCGTGCAGCGATAACTGCTGTAGCAGCCGTCCGGCACGTTCCGGGCCGCCCTTCGAGAGGACATAATCCAGGGAGTCAACCCACTCCCTTGTCTCAAGTACGTCAATTCCATCGGTCTGGCTATCTGCCACGTCTACGGTCTCCCTGATATGAAAGGCTAAGTATTCAATAATAGACAATAACGCGGAATTTTGCCGAAGGAATGCGAGCTCACGCCCGGGCGGCGGGGCCTAAACCGGCCAATAGAGGAATATTCAGGAAACGAAAGCGGACGCGAGGGAATCAAAGAAAACGAGCCCTAACCGCAGATTCAAGACGTGCATTCAAAAAATGGGTCCAAGCCTATCCGGCTTTTTGCCTTACAGCAATTTAGCTGAACCAACTTTCAGGAGAACTCAAATGGCAGTTAAAGCGATAAACAATCACCGCCGAGTAAGCGCTCAGCCGCGACTTCATCAAAGCGCGAAAGAGATCCAGCAATACGGAACTGTCACTCATGCGTTGCCGCTCGATCTGGAAGAACCGGTGCGGCTAGAAATGACCGAACAGCTTAACATCATGTTGGCCGATACTATGACGCTGCGCGACCTTTACAAGAAGTCACATTGGCAAGTGGCGGGACCAACCTTCTACCAGCTGCATTTGCTTTTCGACAAGCATTTTGCCGAACAGCAGGAGTTGATCGACACCATCGCAGAACGCATTCAATTACTTGGAGGACTCAGTCTCGCGATGGCCCACGACGTGGCAGAGACCACGCGAATTGCCAGACCTCCGCGCGGCCGGGAAGAGGTGCCGGTGCAGCTCTCGCGGCTGCTCGACGCCCACCAGATCATCATCGGCCACTGCCGTGAGCTGGCGGAGCGTGCCGATAAGCTGGGCGACGACGGCACCAATGACCTGGCCGTTAGCGACGTCCTGCGCACCAACGAATTGCAGGTATGGTTTTTGAGCCAGCATCTGGTGAACATGCCGCTGGTGAAGGCAGTCGACGAAGAAGAGTAACGTTCGAGAATTCAGGGCTGGCGCAAGTCAGCCCTGATCAATACTTACGTCACATTTACGGTAAGAGGATGCCGCTCTTCGTAGGCCGCTATCTCGAACTCATGCTGTAGCGTCAAACCGATATCGTCCAGCCCCTCGAGCAGGCGATGGCGGACGGTTTCGTCCAGGTTGAAACTGGCCGAGAATCCGCGATCGTCAAATACCTTTCTCTGCTCCAAATCGATGGTCAGCTGATAGTCAGGAATGCTTTGTGTACGGGAGACGAGTTCCGCCACTTCGTCTTCGGTAAGGGCAACCGCAAGAACACCGTTTTGCACGCAATTGTTGGAAAAGATGTCACCAAACGTGGGCGCAATTACAGCGCGGAATCCAAAGTCGGCGAGCGCCCAGACAGCGTGTTCTCGCGACGAACCGCAGCCGAAGTTTTTTGCTGCCAAAAGAATACTTGCGCCAGCATAGCGCGGCTGATTTAGGGAGAAGTCGGGGTCGAGATCGCCTTCCTTGCGCCGCCAGTCATAAAACAGAAATTCCCCGAATCCAGTCCTCTCGATCCGCTTAAGAAATTGCTTGGGAATGATCTGGTCAGTATCGATGTTGGGGCGGTAGAGCGGAACAACCAGGCCTTTATGTATGCGAAACGGCTGCATTGCTATCTCTTTCAAAAATAGATTATCGAGTAGAGACGTTGCTCCGCAACGTCTGACAGCGCTCGTGCTGCTGCCCAGACGCGTCTCTGCACTTGCTCACAGAAGTCCTAACTAATTAAAGCGCCAATTACGAATGTCGGTGAAATGGCCCTCTATTGCCGCCGCTGCGGCCATCATAGGGCTCACTAAGTGAGTACGCCCACCGCGACCTTGTCGCCCTTCGAAGTTGCGATTGCTGGTCGACGCGCAACGCTCACCCGGTTGCAGAATGTCAGGGTTCATCCCCAGGCACATAGAGCAACCAGATTCCCGCCACTCAAAACCAGCATCCTGAAAGATGCGGTCTAACCCTTCCCGCTCGGCGGCCTGCTTCACACTCTGCGACCCCGGCACCACCATGGCACGGACTTTAGGGCTTACGTGATGACCTTTGGCAACCCGCGCAGCCGCACGGAGATCTTCCAACCGCGAATTCGTGCACGAACCGATAAATACCCGATCGACGGCGATGTGCTCGATGGGGGTGCCGGCCTGCAATCCCATGTACTCGAGCATGCGTTCGGTAGCATTGCGGTCGGCCTCAACCGCAACCTTATCCGGCTCAGGAATCCGCCCGGTGATCGACACCACCATTCCGGGATTCGTTCCCCAGGTCACGAATGGGGAGAGACTGGCAGCGTCGATCTTAACCACTTTGTCGTACTTCGCGCCGCGATCGGACGGTAATGTCTTCCAATGTGCAAGGGCCCTATCCCAATCTGTCCCTTTGGGAGCAAAGCGTCGACCTTTGACGTAGCTGAACGTGGTTTCGTCAGGAGCAACCATCCCGGCCCGCGCTCCAGCTTCAATGCTCATGTTGCATAGCGTCATGCGGCCTTCCATCGAAAGGCTGCGAACCGCCTCACCGGCATACTCAACAACATAACCTGTAGCGCCGTCGGTACCGATCTGTCCGATGATCCCCAGAATCAAATCCTTGGAGCTGACCCCCTCGGGCAGTTTGCCGTCCATCTGGATGAGCATGGTTTTCGGCTTGCGCTGGGGCAGGCACTGCGTTGCCATTACGTGCTCAACCTCGGATGTGCCGATGCCGAAGGCAAGGGCACCGAAAGCGCCATGTGTGCTGGTGTGGCTGTCTCCACAAACAATAGTCGCCCCGGGCCGGGTCAGACCCAACTCAGGCCCAATAACATGCACGATGCCCTGGTCGGGCGAATCCATGTCAAACAAAGGGACACCGAACTCTTTGCAGTTCTTCTGCAACGCCTCTATCTGGCGCGCAGCAATGGGATCGGTAATTGGCGTCCCACGCGGTGTAGTAGGAATGTTGTGGTCAACCGTGGCTACAGTTCGCTGCGGCTGCCGGACCTTTCGGCCGGACACTCGAAGGCCGTCAAACGCCTGGGGAGAAGTGACCTCATGTACGAGGTGCAGATCAATATAGAGGATGGGTTGAGATCCCGCAGCACTGGAAACTAAATGGTCGTCCCAGACCTTTTCGAATAGCGTACGTGGCTGTTCCATGATTTCGGTGACATAGGTATTTTATCAATAAAGACGGGGGGTTCGCGGCGCAGTAATTTTTAGGTTGCGATAAGTAAGCCTTATGTACCGGCAGCCGCGGCGGCCTTGGGTTGCCTCGAATTTTGCCACTCAGCGAATTTGTCTGTGATGCCGAGTGCCTCCATGCAGGCTTGATCAGATTCCGCAATCGGTTTGATTTGCCCATCCGTTGAACATTCACCTGCCAACAAATCGGCCACATAAATTGCGGTCACTAGATCAAATCCCGAATGGATCACTCGAGTGGGATGATGATGGTGCGCCACCGCTTCTACGATGGGAGAGGGCAGTCCCCAGATGCCGAGAAGATATGCCCCGATTTCTGCGTGGGAAATCCCCAAAAGCTCCTCTTCAATAATGAAAGGCTTGCATTTCCGTTCCGCAGCCTTCGCCAGAATAGTAGTGAATAAGTCTGGCATAGTCGTGCTGAGAATGAGCTCTCCTATGTCGTGCAGTAGTCCTGCCAGTAATGCACTGTCTTTGAGCGACTCCTCCAGAGGAAGGCTCGCCATTACGGTTGCCGCCCCTAAAGCATGCGACTGTAGATGGTCCCATGTCGACGGAGGTATCCTGTCAGATGTATCCAATATGCGAAATGTCTTGCCCTTAAGCAGCAGATTCTTGATGGTTTCAATTCCCAGGTAACCCACGGCGCCTGCCACGGTATTTACAGTTTGCGAGGCACCAAAAAACGCGTTGTTGGCGAATTGCAGCACCTTTGCCGACATTGCCACGTCTTTCCCTACAATTTTTGCAATCCCGTCGATGGTGCTGCTGGACTCTGCAATTGCTTCGATCAACTCCTGGTAGGTTTGGGGAACGGAAGGCAACTCGCCGATGCCGCTGATCACGCGACGCACCTCCGCATTGGTCAGCAAGTCCTGCAAACCACAAACCCGCTCCAGAGTTTCGCGTAGAGCTGAGGCGTTGCAGGGCTTGGCAAGAAAGCTGTGCGCCACCGGTATCGCCCGCATTGCGGCTTCCAGCTCGGTATGGCCAGACAAAATAATCCGAACCGTGATGGGGGAAATTTCCCGAACCTTGCTCAATAAGGCGGCGCCGTCCATGCCCGGCATTCGCATGTCGGTGACAACGATGTCAAAGCTTTTTGACTGGAAAGCGACTAAAGCAGCCTCGCCACCGAGGGCAAATTCCATATTCCAGCGTTTGCGCTCGGCATACAACATGCGGCGGATGCCGTCGAGAATTCTGCTTTCATCATCCACAAACAACACGCTTCTCATGCCAATGCCATTCCCGGCGTGGCCATCGCCGCCGTGACAAGAATTCTCGGAGCTGTTTCCTAAAGAGACGGCACGGCTAGGCAGGCGGCGCTGTCGGTATATCCATCGGCAACGACGATGGGCGCTTGAGTGCTTATGTTGACGAAGTCTGACTGGGGCGGTCTTGGGACAAATAAAACACTAACAGTGTGGCGGTACCAACCAAGGGAACGGCAAATCCGACTCGTAAGCTGGAAAAATGAGTAGAAAGCGTGCCCACCAGCCACGGCAGCGCGCCGCCGCCGAGGTTCCCCAAAGCAAACATGGGACCGCTCACCCGGCTTACCGAATCGCCAAACCAGCGTGGCAGCAAGGAGACTTTAATGGGAAAAACTGCTGAAAGTCCTAGCCCGGCCAGGGCGGCTCCGGCGACCACCGCAGAAATCGATCTGCTGGAGACGAGGATGCCTGTGCCTAGGAATGCCAAGCCTGCTCCACTCGCGGCCAGCCTCACCTCACGAATGTTTCGCAACAGTAAGGGCGCCAAAGTACGGCCAAGCAACATAGCCCCGTAAAAAAATGCCGGAGTCATCGCCCAAAACGCGGCCGAGAGCGGCGAGATTCGGCGAGCATATGAGGCCAGCCAGCCACCGATGGCATTCTCCGTTCCCACGTAGGTGAAGAACATTGCGCCGACCAGCACCAATAAAGGCCAGTTCAAGGAAGAAGCCACGACCTGTTGCGATTTATCGGAATGAAGGTCGCTGTCGACCGAGAAGCGAACACGCCATAGAGCACTCGCTAGCCCCGCAAGACAGAGAGACAGCACCCAAAGGAAAATCCTGGTGTGGTGAACGCGTTGTGTCGCCGCAATGATCAGTGGTCCGCACATTGCCCCAAGGCCCCAGGAGGAGTTGAGAAGACTAAGTGACGCGGCCCGACTATGAGGCTTGGCATCGCCCACGAACAGGTTCGCCGCAGGACTGGTGACGCCGAATCCTGCCCCACTAATGAAGATTGCAATGATTCCCACTGCACGGTCAGCACCGGCCAACAGGGCAATACTGGCTGCCATGAATATTGCGCCAATTATGAGTGTGATGCGGTATCCGTAACGCCGCACTAGCGGGCCAGAACACAGCATTCCGACTACCGAAGCGACGAATTGCGCTAGAAATAAATTCCCCGCCTGGGTGTCGTTCAATGCCCATCGTGCCGACAAGAGCGGCAGTAGTGGGCCGAGCAGAGTCATTACCACGCCCGTGAGGACGAAGTCGAGGTGAGCGAAAAGTGTTCCGGTAGTCGGAGCTTTGACGCGCGGCGCTAGCGTGGCGGCGGACATGTTGTGACACTAGATTATAGGTTCACGGCTCAGTGTGCCCTGCCACAAACACGTTATGATTGTGATGGCCGCGATTTGAAACTCGAATGATTAACGGGAAACGTATTGCCGTAGTGCTGCCCGCATACAATGCGGAGAAAACTCTGGAGCTGACTGTCAGCGAACTTCCGGAAGTCGTCGACGTCTGCATTTTGGTGGACGACCACAGTTCGGACCAGACAGTAAAGATTGCGGAGCGGCTTGGGTTGCAATATTTCGTCCACGACAAAAACTACGGATACGGGCGCAACCAACAGACTTGTTACAGCGAGGCTCTGGCAGCAGGAGCTGACGTGGTAATTATGGTGCATCCTGATTACCAATACACGCCGCTGCTTGCGACGGCAATGGCCAGCATGATCGCTTACGGAGTTTACGACGTGGTATTGGGCTCGAGGATCCTGGGTGGCGGCGCGCTTCGCGGCGGCATGCCGCTTTATAAATATATTTTCAATCGTTTTCTCACCGCTTTCGAGAATTTGTTTCTGGGAGTGAAGGTATCCGAATACCACAGCGGCTATCGTGCATTCAGTAAACAAGTGCTCACGCAATTGCCGCTGCTGGAAAACTCAGATGACTTCGTCTTTGATAATCAGATGTTGGCGCAGAGCGTGTATTTTGGATTCAAGATCGGCGAGGTTTCCTGTCCTACGAAGTATTTCGAGGAAGCGTCGTCTATCAACTTTCGACGCAGCGTGACCTATGGTCTGGGGGTGTTGGCCACTACCATGCAATTCGCCTTTGAGCGCTGGGGACTGGCCCACTTCAAAATTTTCAGCAGGAAGGGACGGCGTCTGGAGCCCGGCGCCAGCAATTATTATGTACGCGGTGCGGCTACCCAGCCGTGAGGGCGCGATCTTCGCCGCATAGAACTCTACCGGCTCCGAAGGAATTCGCGCTGCTGGCATTGATCACAGCCGGCGCAATTGTTGTACACGGCTACCATCCTTACATTGAAGACGCCGAAATTTACGTTCCAGGAATCAAGAAGGCGCTGAACCCGGCGCTGTATCCTTACAACACCGGTTTCTTCGCTTCCCACGCTCGTCTGAGTTTGTTCCCTAATTTGATTGCGGATTCCGTAAAGCTCACCCACCTGCCATTCGATTGGGCGCTGTTGCTGTGGCAATATGCAGCGATTTTTTTGCTATTGCTAGCCTGCTGGCATTTGGGACGGCTGTGCTTTGACACTCCACGCGCGAAGTGGGGTGGCGTTGCGCTGGTGGCTTCGCTGCTCACCATTCCAGTTGCCGGTACTGCACTTTACATCATGGATCAATATCTGACGTCGCGGGCGCTTTCGACGCCGGCGATATTGTTCGTGATCGTTAACACGATTGAGCGCAAATTTTGGCGAGCTGGACTATGGGCGCTTTTCACTGCCGGCATTCATCCACTGATGGTGGTCTTCGGGGCAAGTTATGCAGGGTTGTTGCTGTGGGAGTCGAGATCTCAGCGCAAAGAGGCGGTCCAGCCGACAGGGGCGCGGCTGCTAATTCCAATTTTCCCGCCGGTGACCGATGCTTACCGCGAGGTGCTGCGCAGCCGCTCTTATTTCTTTCTGCTGCAATGGGAGTGGTACGAGTGGGTCGGCATATTTGCTCCGTGGATTGTTTTTTGGTGGTTCGGGCGCATTGCGCGCACGCGCAAACTATCGCTGCTGGGAACCATGTGCAAAGTCTCAATCATGTTCGGCGTAGCGTTCTTCGCCGCCGGGCTGATTATTAGCGTGCCTGTGAGGATGGCCAATTTCGCGGAATTACAGCCAATGCGCAGCTTGCACCTGCTCTACATTCTGCTTTTTGTTTTTGCTGGTGGATTGCTTAGCGAGTTCGTACTAAAGAACCATATTTGGCGATGGATGGCTTTATTCGTCCCCTTGTGCGCCGGCATGTGGTTTGTGCAAATTCAACTATTTCCTGCGAGCCGCCATTTGGAGTTGCCCGGAGTATCTCCCCAAAATGATTGGGTAGATGCATTCCTCTGGATTCGAGCGCAAACGCCGGTCAGCTCGTATTTCGCTCTCGATCCCGATCACATGGAAATCGACGGGGAAGATCAACATGGATTTCGCGCTTTGGCGGAGCGATCCAAGCTGGCCGACAATATTAAAGACAGCGGGGCAGTTACCATGTTCCCCGCGCTCGCGGAAACGTGGCGATATCAGACGCAAGCCCAAGCTGGATGGAAAACTTTTAAGGCTCCAGACTTCCAGAAGCTAAAAGAGAAATTCGGCGTCGACTGGGTGGTGTTAGTCCGCCCGGCTACGGCCCGTCTGGACTGCCTCTACCAGAATAAGACACTTGCGGTTTGCCGGATTGATTGAGCGAAGGGTAATCCCGCGAAGCCGGGACAGGTTTTCCTTATGTGGAACTTCGAGTCCTTCGTAGTCGTCGCCTTTAAGATTGCAGCGCCAATTCCTACCGCGTAGCATCTAAAGAGCATGACCACCAGCACCATGACGAAGCTGCGCCCGCCGAAACGAGCTATCTTCGGCGAGATCATGGCGTTCGCTTACGACACATTTTGCGGTAACAAAGTGCGTTTCGCACTGACCGCACTGGGCATGGTCATCGGCACTGCGTCACTTATCCTCGTAACCACCATCAGCCTGACCGGTAAGCAATACCTGCTGAATCAGATCCAGGCAATTGGCGCCAACTGGATTTACGCCGAATACGAAGGTGGCGCGCAACGCATTTCCAATGTGAGTGCCGATCCCCTCACTCTCGGCGACATGGACGCTGCCCTGGAACAGGTCGCGGGGATCGTTGCGGCGTCTCCGGTCGTGCCGCTTGATGAGCGCATTCCTGTCGGCGACGGGAAAGAGCGCGACATTCGAATCCTCGGCGTATACCCGCAGTATGAAACGGTTCGCAATCTGGTAATAGTTTCCGGAAGATTTTTCGATCAGCAGGATGAACAAAGCCATAATAAAGTTGGCGTCGTCACCCAAAAAATGGCGGAGGACATATATGGTTCGCCAGCTGGAGCCATCGGCAAAGTAATTAAATTAAGTGGATTGCCTTTTACCATCATCGGGACTTTCAAAGAGCGTGTCGACACTTTCGGCCAGTCCGAAGTTACCGACAATACCATGGCAATTCCTTACACCGTGGCCCGCTATTTTTCAGAGACTACGACGGTGAAGCAGATTTTTTTCTCGGTGAGTGACCCGTCGTTAGTGGTCCCGGCAACGGCGCAAATCAAGAAAGTGATCAGGTCGCGGCATCGTCCGGAATCGGTCTACAACGTCGAGAACCTTACCCAACTCGTCGCTCTGGCCGACAAAGTCGCGAATATGCTAACGCTGATGTTATTGCTGATTTCGATGGTTGTGCTGCTGGTCAGCGGAATCGGCATCATGAATATCATGCTGGCTACAGTCAGTGCCCGCATTCGGGAGATTGGCATTCGCAAAGCTATTGGCGCCACCAACCGAGAGATCCGCCTCCAGTTTTTGTCGGAAGCGATTCTTATTTCACTAGTGGGTGGATTCATCGGCGTTTTTGTCGGGCTAGCCTTACCCTACTCGGTTCGTTTTTTCACCGAATATCGACTGCCGATCTCCGGCCTCTCGGCCATCGTGGCCATTGTAGTTTCTTCGCTTGTGGGGATTTTGTTCGGTACCGTCCCGGCAGCACGCGCCGCAAAGCTCGATCCGGTCGAGAGCCTTCGCTACGAATAGACTAGGCGGCCTGGGGCCGCTTCGGTGGCATGGCGCAGAATTCCCACTCTAATTCTTCACCCCAAAGCTCGTCGCGCGCCCTCGGACCATGATATCTACAGCCTGCTCATGGCTGTCACTTGTTGGCGATGTTCTCCCCGGTGGGATGAAGCCGAGGATCCCATCGGACATAGGAGATCCTGCCCTGAACTTCCATTCCCTAAATGGACAGAAAAAATGTAATTTGTGACGTCTGCCCTTGTGTCGGCGCTTTCAGGGTGCCTAGGCTGAAGCATGTTCCGATTAACATTAGTCCCGTTGCTATTACTGGCAAGTTTGCTTTTTGCCGCTGCCAAACCTCATAGCGTCTTTCTTGGAAAACCGATTACTGTAAAGTGGCTGGTCGGCCCGGAAGAGAGTCGGCCCACCGACCTGAAGGTGCGCCCGTTGCTCCTGAATGGCCAAGTTAAGGAGTTTGTTACCGGCGCGCCGCACGACATCACCGAACATCTGTTCGTGGTGCGGCGCGCGTTTCGCTTGAATGACACTTTGCCGGATGAGAGTACACCGACCCCGCGCTGGCAGTGGCAGCGCGGCGGATGGTTATTGGTGGATCGCAGCAGCGGGCACATCACCCATATTAGTCTGCCCGGTTACGATCCCTACTACTCGGCTGCGACGTGGTATCGCGACTACGCAGCCTACTGCGGGTTGCCCGAAGAAGGCAAAAAACTCTACGCCATTGTCGCCCAGGTCGGACGTCGCCAGGCAATAGTGAAGAAGTCGCTTGGCGATGCTGGCAGCGAGGACGTTCCAGACTCCGCCTGTCCGGCGCCATCCTGGCAGCGGCAACCGGCACGCGTCACCTTCGAACCGGCGCAGGGGCAGAAATTAACCTTTGCGATTCGAGGCCACGCAGCCACCCCCGTGGCCGAGGAAGAAAATGACGAAGAAGCCGTTAAGTAAATCAGTGACTGCTTTTTCTTAAATCGTCAGCTTTGCGGAAAGCGGCATTGGCATCATCATTCTGTCCGTTTGCTTTGTACGCTTGCCCTAAAGCTTGTTGGGCATCAGCACTTTTTGGATCGAGTCGACCGGCAGTCTGTAGAGTTGCAATCGCTTGATCGTTCTTACCTTGAAACAGCTGTGATAACCCCAAATTGTATTGCGCATAGTAATCACTGGCATCGCCGGCAACCGCCCGCTGCAAGGTGCTCTCGGCTTTCGCAAAGTCATGCTTGTCGAGGTACAGCCCACCTAGCAGGCTCAGTGTGACGTGGTCGTTAGGTTGCTTGCGCAGCGTCTCTTCAAGACTTTGAATCCCTTCGTCGGTCTTGCCTTTTTGAACCAGCTCAATGGCGTGCTCAATCTCGCTTACCTGTTGCATCTGCCCCGACTGGCCATTGGCTTTCTTCTCCAGGAAAAACGCCGATGCCAACACCAGGGCAACGACTACAAATACTCCTTGCGTCCAGCGTTTCCGATTTTCGTCTGGGCTCGAAAGGCGTTTGGCCAGCAACGCTCCACAGATCAATCCAGTGACTAAACCTCCCACGTGTGCGGAGTTATCAGTTCGTGCACTGACCGCACCAAAGAACAGGTTGTAGCCAGCAAAGAACAACAGACTTCGCAGCGTCTGCTGCATCGCCTGTTTGGGAAATGGCAAGTTACCGAGATATAGAGCCGCCAGTGACGCGCCCGCCAAGCCGAAAATCGCGCCTGACGCTCCAACTCCTGTAACCATGGGATGCCACCACAGGCTGGCCAGGCTCCCACCAAGTCCACATGCCAGATAAAGCATGATGTAAGTAGTACGTCCGAAAACCCGCTCTGCCAGGGCGCCCAAGTCCCACAAGCACCACATATTAAAAGCGATGTGGATAATTCCGGCGTGGACGTAATTAGAAGTGAGAATTCGCCACGGCTCGCTTCCCAACGATCGCGGCCCCCAATTGGCACCCCACTTCAGCAAGTCGGGGACTGTCGGGTTCATTGGCGAAACGCCAGAAGCTACCATCGCGATATAAACCGCGACGTTAAGCCCAACCAGAATAGTTGTGAGTTGAGGCAGAGACGGGATAACTCTTGGTCGCGCTACTTTCACAGCGGCTTGATTGGCCGCCATAAATCCGGCAATGCACTCGGGACAAAGATCGCTCTCCGAGGAAGCCATCTCGCGACCGCAATTCTTGCAATTCGCCATCAGGGTGTAGTCATGGTAGCACTCGGATTTTGGGGCCTATGCGGGAGCGCGATCGCGCGGTGCGTCGCGAGGTTGTGATTTTTTAGCGATCCACATGTCATAGCGAGCGCTGCGAAAAATCCCAATTCAAGTCTTTCGTGGACGAGAGCCAACTACTCCCCGCGGTCGATCTGCGCCTTCTGCAAAGTGTCGGAGTAATCGACGTAAACCGCTTTCCACTCGCTGTAGAAATCGATGGCTCCAATACCGCCTTCGCGATGGCCGTTGCCTGTAGCCTTGGTACCGCCGAAGGGCAAGTGGACTTCAGCGCCGATGGTCGGCGCGTTGATGTAGGTGATTCCGGTTTCCAGATCGCGCATGGCGGCGAAAGCCTTGTTCACGTCGCGAGTGTAAAGCGATGACGACAAACCATACTCAATGCCATTGGCGATTTCGATAGCGTTTTCCAGATCCTCGCACGGGATAATGGATACCACTGGGCCAAAGATCTCTTCCTGCGCGATGCGCATTCTTGGATCAACATCCGTGAACACGGTGGGTTCCATGAACCAACCATATTGGTAGTCGCCGTCGGTGAGGCGGTTACCACCGGTCTTCAACTTTGCACCCTCGGATTTTCCGATATCGACGTAGTTCAGATCGCTCAGCAACTGCTTTTCATTGACCGCCGGTCCCATGTCAGTAGTTTCGTCGAGCCCGTTGCCGACTTTCAACTTTTGAGCCCGTTCCACATAGCGCTCGACAAATTCCGCATAAACATCTTTCTGCACGATGATGCGGCTGGTGGCGGTGCAGCGCTGTCCTGTGGTGCCGAATGCTCCCCACAAGCCACCTTCAATGGCGAGGTCGAGGTTCGCGTCATCGAGCACGATCATGGGATTCTTACCGCCCAATTCGAGCGAACAGTGCTTAAAACTCTTGGCGGCGGTAGTGCCTACGGTACGGCCCACGGCGCTTGATCCGGTAAATGAGATGGCGCGCACATCGGGATTTTCCAGCATGGGCGCTCCGGCATCTGCGCCGAAGCCGGTAACGATGTTGATCACGCCCTTCGGTACCCCGGCATCGGTCAAAGCACGAACCAGGTTAAAAGTGGAAAGCGGGGTATCCTGCGCCGGCTTGATCACGCAGGTGTTGCCACACACCAGCGCCGGCAGCAGCTTCCACGATGGAATGGCCATCGGAAAGTTCCACGGAGTTATCATGCCGCAGATGCCGACCGGCTGGCGGATCGCCATGGCAAATTTGTTAGGCAACTCCGAGGGCACGGTGGGCCCGAACAACCGGCGGCCCTCGCCAGCGTTGTAGAAGGCGGCGTCGATAGCTTCCTGCACATCGCCCCGGGTTTCTTTCAGAATCTTGCCCATCTCGCGCGTCATGTCGCGGGCACAGTCTTCCTTGCGCTCCATGAGAATCGACGCTGCGGCAAAAATCATCTCCGCCCGACGAGGGGCAGGAACCAGTCGCCATTTTGTGAAAGCGCGCTTGGCGGCATCCACGGCGGCGGCGACATCGGCTGGGCCGGATTTCTGGAAAATGGCGACCACGTCGCGATTGTCGGCGGGATTGCGATCTTCAAAGGTTTGGCCGGTGGAGGAGTCGACCCATTCGCCATCGATAAAGTTCTTATAGACCTTAGGCCGGGTAGCGGTTCCCAGAATGATTGGGCCGGTAAGCGTATCTGTCGCCATTTAGAAAACCTCCAAAACTAAATCGTACAGGGAGCGTGAAGAGGCGGCAAGGCAGCCGCGCCTGGGAACTGGGAACTGAAACTGATATTCCCCCCGAAAAGCAAATCGGGCACGGACCATGAAGCCCGCGCCCGATTCGTCGTGATTCGAGACGTAGCTGAGCTACGTCTCTACTGAGCTTAGTTACCCTTGCCCGTGAGGCTCACGCTTTGCGTGCTGGGGTTAGCGTTGTCGGTAAATTTCAGCGTGCCGGTTCGGGTTGACTTGGCCGTGGGCGTGAACTTGATGGTGACAGTGCAGCTTAAGTTCCTCGCCAGCGTTGCCGGGCACGTACTGGCGGTTTTGCTGAAGTCGCTTTGACCGCTGAGGGCAATGTTAGAAATCAGCAAGTCGCTATCCCCATTGTTGGTAAGCGTAACCGGCTTGGTGGCTGATGTCCCCACCTTGACGTTGCCGAAACTCAGGCTGCTGGTGCTGAGTTTCGCCTTGGGATTGATCACATTCCCGGACAGCGGGACCTGCGCTGTCGGCCCATTGAAGAAGATGTTGAGAGTCGAAGTACCCGGCCCGATGTCCTGGGCATGCAACTCGATCGTCACGGTGCACTTCTGTCCCGGCTTAAGAATGTCGCCGCACTCGAAGTCGTATCCGTAGTCGTTCCGCGACGGCCCGGTTCCGGCGGTGAAGGTCAATTTGGTGATCATCACCGGCTGGCTGCTGGTGTTGGTAATGCTGATCGCCTTGTGGGTTCTGGTCCCCAGGAAAACGTCACCAAAAGCCAGGGACGTGGGTGAAAGCGAGATCGAGCCCACCGGCTGCTGGATGATCAGGCTGAATGCCTGAGTGGCGTCGGGCGATTTCCCGTTCGTAGCCTTGATGCCGAAGTTGTAGGTTCCAGCCTTGGCGGAGGTGCTGCTCTTCAGCAGTCCTGAACTGCTGAGGCTGACACCGCTGGGCAGGGATCCGCTGTAGACCTTGAAGGTTGGCGCAGGCGTGCCGGAAGCCACGACGTTAAACGATCCGGCAACTCCGGCGGTAAAGGTAGTGGTAGCAGCGCTGGTGAATTGCGGAGCGCCACCCTGGATAGTGAGGGTGAAGGCCTGGATCGCGTCCGGTGCTATCCCATTCGTGGCCGTGATGTTGAAGTGATAGACGCTGGCAGCGGCGGTTGCGGTACTGGTCAATGCACCCGCAGTCGACAGCGAAACCCCGCTAGGCAAACCAGAGGCGCTGAAAGTTGGTGCCGGTACGCCGCTGGCAGTCACGTTGAACAATCCCGGTGTACCAAAGGTGAAAGACTTACTTGCGGCACTGGTAAAGGTCGGCGGCTTAGAAATCGTCAGCTTGAACGACTGAGTCGCGTCCGGCGATACTCCGTTGCTGGCGGTAATACTGAAGGTGTAAATACCTGCTGCGGCGGCAGTAGTGCTGGTAAGTACTCCCGCTGAGGATAGCGATACGCCACTGGGCACGCCTGGCGCACTGAAGGTTGGCGCTGGGGTACCGGACGCCGACACCGGGAAAGATCCGGCAGTGCCGGCCAGGAATGTGGTGGCGGCGGCGCTGGTGAAGGTGGGCGCGGTGTTCGTGCCGGAGACGGTCAGAGTCGTAGCGCCTTGAATATTGCCGAGCGTGGCGGTGATGTTGCTGGTGCCTCCGTTCACCCCGTTCGCCAGCCCCAGAGGAGTGATGTCAGCTGTACTCGTATTGGCAGAATTCCAGACAACCTTGCTGGTCAAATCCTGGACGCTCGAGTCCGCATAGTTGCCGGTGGCGGTGAACTGCACCAGATGACCTCCAGTGATCGTGGGGGTCGCCGGGGTGACATCGATAGAAACCAGGGCCGGCGCCGGATTAATCACCAGCGAGAAATTCTGGTCCTGAGCGGGTGCGATTGTGGTGTTCACGGCGTGGAATTTCAAAGCATATGTATTCGCCGTGGTCGGAGTGCCGCTGATCACGCCATTCGCAAACGTAAGCTCGGCGGGAAGGTTGCCCAAGCTTTCACTAATCGTAGGCGGTGGATAGCCGGATGCGCTTACCGTGAATTCAAAGGGAAGGCCAACCCGGCCTTGCGCATTATCCGCGCTCAGGAAGGCAATCGGTTCGACGCCGGTGGCGACGAAGGACGAGAAGTTCTTGGTTTTGCCCGAAGTGGTGCCGTCGATTTTCTGGGATTGATAACAGGGAGTCGGATCGCCCGGAGGATTGCAAATGTCCTCTAAACTGCTGGAAGTAACAAAGCCACCCTGGCCGGTGGCGGTGGTCGCATTGACTGCGCTGGCGAAGGTGAAAGTGTCAATGCTGACGGCGGTCGCGGTCACCGTGGTGTTGAAGCCCGGCACGGAGCTGTTTTTAATGCTGACGATCTGGTTAAGCGAAACCGAGCATTCTCCATGACAAGTTGCGGTGGCGTTGGTGCCGTCGCCGCTGATCGAGTCAATTGGCGAATAGAACGGATCGCCCTGGAGCAATCCCGGGTTCAACGGATCCACGCCGTTGAAGCTTTCGAAGGCGCTCTTTACCCCGATGGTGGGAGTGTCCGTGGTCGGGCATACCACCTTCTCCTGGGTATTGTGATCGACGCAGGAAGCGGTGTAGACGATGCAGTTTCCGCCGGTGGAATCAAAAATCTGGCAGTGTGTTGTATTGAGCGGCGAAGGCTGGCTGGCAATCAGTTCATCGTACAAAACCGGGCTGATCGGGTTAGCGGTCACAACCATGTCGATATTGGTAGTGTCCGGGCCGCCCGAAGGATAAGTGACGCCATAGGTATGAGCGCCGAAGGGGAATGGAGTGAGATCGCCGGCCGCTGCCAGGGGCTGTTGCTGCGTGGCTGGCTCATGCGGAGTGTAGGTCCAGGCCGCGATTTCGTTTTGCTCGAACAGGGCGCCGGTGGCGGCGGTGAAGCCCACATAAGCGCTGTCGCCGCTCAACAATTCAAGGTGTTGATTGAAGGTATAAGTAACCGAAATTACCGGAGTTGAGCCAGCGATCGGAGTGTGAGTGCCAGGGACGAAAGCCGGGTCCACATAGATCGAAAGCAGATTGGCGGGAGTTCCGCCGGCACCGCTGTACTCGACCACCACCTCGTGGAACTGACCGTCTGACAAATTTAGCGGTAAGGTGTCATTGATGGCGGAATTGGTGGGTACCAGTTCGTCGTGCACCAGGCAGCCAGTAGGCAGATGGCTGGCGGAATTGACCCCGGACCCGCAACTTTGGACTGCGATGTGATTGGCCTGAGTGCCACCCTCGGTTTGTCCATTCGGATCATAGTCATTGGTGTAGGTATCGAATTCAACTGCCAGGCTATTGTCAATTCCCGAGTAACCCAGACAGCCGCCACCGCCGCCGACTACGCTCGGGCCGCTGCCGATCGCGCTGCAATTCGTATCCTGGTCGACTACGGGCGGCACCGAACCGTGTGCATTCTGGACAACGAACGCCAGGCCATCGGCGAAAGGAGAGGTCCCCTGCGAAAATCGGAAGGCGAAATAAGAGGTAAAGCCGTCGCTGATTTTTTGCGGCACCGAGAACCAGGCGCTTTCCGCGTGACCGCCCTCGGCCAAATTCATGTTCAGCACCGTGTGATTGCCTGAACCATCGCCTCCCGGATTGAGGTTTGAGGGTAGGCTGTCGGTACCAAACGATGGATTCGTGCCCGAGCCGGGATTGGTGCCGTCATTGAAGCACAGCAGCGGATTGCTCGCCTCAACATCGTTTGCCGGGTCCTGGCAGTTATAGCTAGATGTGCCGGGAGCCGTATCAAAAGTATAGTAGGTGATCTCCTGGGCCATGGCGCTTGGCGACTGCAGGCTGATAAGAGCGAAGGCGAAAATGGCGAACAGCGAGCACTTAAGAGCGCGGAGCTTCATGGTCGACAATCCTTTGGCGCGAATCGGAAATAGCTAAAAGAGCGTCGATCCGCGGCGCTAACCTGGGTATATAAGAGGCACGCACCCATTTCGTGGGAGACGAAATTCCGATGCGAGACGACAGCTTTGTGCGTGTGATGACCGGGATCAAACCCTCCGGTTCAATTACGCCTGATTATCGGGGGAATATAGAAAAACCAATATGCGACTCTAACCACGGAATTTCCCCCCGTCAAGAGTTTTGTAGTGTTATGTGCTGTGCTTTGCACATTTTGTGCAATCGCTTTCGGGGATGGCAATAGGGTGTGAATTTAAGGCTAATCCTGGGCTGCCAAGCGCAAAAAACGCGGCTTTCTTGTAAGGAACCGTACCGGCTACTGCGGCGGGTGTGGAGCTTCGCTGGGTGCCAGCGGCAGACGGGAAATTCCATCCAGCATTTCACGTTCACGCGGCGAATACTGGCTGAAGCGGCCGGATTCGATAGCTCGCTCCCGCGCCTCCGGAGGCATGGCGCGCAAAGCCTCAATCGCGTTCTGCATGGCGTGACGGCGATCGGGTGGCAGTTCTCTTATCTCAGAAAATAGCTGGCGGGCGCCCTGTTTCTGCTGCGGAGTGAGGTGCTCCCAGGTTTCCATACGGTTCAGAATCCGTTGCTGTTGTTGTGGCGGCAGACTGTTGAATCTTTGCAGACGATCCCGCAGCATCTGTTGCCGTTCTGTGGGCAGGCTGCGGAATTGTGGATCGGTGTCGAGGGCGCGACGCTGCTGGTCAGGCGGCAGGTCTTTATAGCGGCGCAGCCACTGCCCGGCATGGTGCTGTTGTTGTGGAGGACGCGGCGTCTGCTGCTGCTGACGTGGCGGCGGCTTGGGGACTTTATTCTGCGCCAAAGACAGAGGGGTACCTGCCAGCGCAAGAACGAGGCAAGCCGTCCGCACGGTCATGAATTTAAACCGCAGCATTTGTGTCCCTGAGGGAGGTACAGCAAATTCCTTACAGATGTGGCGCGACCCGCTTACGGATTCGCATTTACATCCTGCTGCACCTGTAAATCGTCCAGCACATCGAAATCGGAATACAGATCGTGGTTCTTGTCGAGCGCCTGCAAATCTCCCACGGCGGTGCCGGGCTCTACCGTAGCCGGCACTGGATTACTCGGCGTGCCGTCCCGGTAGATGGTGAAGCCGACTACCATCATCACTGCGAGCGAAAGCGCGAGCGCAGGACGGCGAAGCCATTGCCACCAAGCCGCAGGCTGTTTCGCCTGCTCCTCGCGCAGGCGAGCCTGCAGACGAGTATCAAAATATGGCGAAGGTTCCGGAGCTTGCCACTCGTCGAGCAATGCCATGGTTTGGCGAAACTCCTGCAACTTGGTGGAACATTCAGAGCAACCGCGCAAATGCTGATCCACTTCGACTGTGGCATTCGAGCCGGCGGCCAGGTCCGGCATCATTTTGTAAATCTCTTTGCACTTCATAACCATTTCCTTTAGACGAACTCTCTCAGCTGCCCGCGCAAAGTTTCGTAAGCGCGAAACAGCAGTGACTTAGTGGCGGACTCACTCAACTTCAAAACCTCGGCAATCTGTTTGTAATCCATCTGTTGATACTTGTGCATCACCACGGCCATGCGTTGCCGCTCTGGCAGTGCCTTAACCTTCTGGCGGATAGCCGCCAGTCGCTCGCGTCGCAGGATCGCTTGCTCCGCGCTCATGGTGCTGTCGGCCACATCCATCGTGGTCCCGGTTTCGGGATCAGGCTCGTCCAGGCTGGCCATATTTTCCGGGCGCTCATGCCGGGTATCCCGCGCATGATTCACTGCCAGGTTTGTCGCAATGCGGTAAAGCCAGGTAGTAAACTTCGCACTCGCTTCGTATCCTTCGCGCGAACGATACACACGCAAAAACAGTTCCTGAGCCAGATCCTCGGCGGCTGCCGAATTGTGCGCCATCCGGTACATGAAGTTCACCATCTGACGGCGATACTTTTGCACTAAAAAATCGAATGCCGAATCGTCACCTGCCTTGACTCGAAGCATCACTTCGGCGTCGGAATCGGTGGCCGGTTCTGCCCTCAATTCCGCAGGCAAACCCACCCCGGCAAGCAAGCTCCGATCGATGGCAACGCTGCTCACATCGGAGTTAACCCCTGGGCGGGCCGAAAGTTGCGCCTTTTCCGGCTCCTTATTCGCTCCCGAAGTGGTTTCCTGAGAATCACTTACAGGCTCCTTCTCCGGAATGGGATCGCGCGGCATTTGGCGTTTGAGGCAGAATTCGGGGAATGCGATGGCAGTGCCCGCCCCCCGAGCCAACCCGGCAGTAAGGGTAGCACGGCGGCGGACACCAAGAAACCGCGTGTTTGCTAGAGGATAACGAACGCGGCAAAAAGCATTCCAGCCCAGTTCACCAAATTCTGGCTCCTCTGGACCAATGCCAAAGGCTCAGAAGAGACAGGTGCGCGCTGAATGTTAGCGATCAACTTGTGGCTATCTCCAGCAAAGCCTACAATCCCCCGGTCATGCATTCCTTAATATCCCTTTTTCTCGCCGGATGCCTCTCCCTTTCGTTCGCGAACGGTGCTCATGGGCAACAACTTCCAACCTCCGACAGCCGTTTAACCGTAAGTCTTCCTCCTCAAGGCAGGCTGGTGAAAGAGAAGCCGGTAGGCAGGCATTGGAAGAACTTGCTGAAATCGCTCAATGGCTGGAATGCAGATCCCAAATACTGGGGTTTGCAACACGGCGTTTTACACGGAGACTCCCCCGGCGGAAAGCTCCATAATTTCAGCTGGACAAAAGCTACCTACACCGATTTCGAACTTAATGTCCTGATCAAGATGACCGGCAGGGATGCCAACTCAGGGGTTTGCATCCGCCTTCATCCCACCAGTACCGATAATGCTCCCGGCTACCAAATTGATATGGGAGACGGCTATTGGGGAAGTCTGTGGGAGGAGCGGCGCGCTGGGATGGTGCAGTTATTTCCGCAGGACTTGGTGCCAAAATTAGTTCATGCCGGCGATTGGAATCATTACTACATTATTGCCAAAGGCCACCACATTGAGGCGTGGCTCAATGGGGTGAAGACTATCGACAAGGTGCACGAGGGTGGATTTACCGACGGCAATATCGGCTTCCAGCTCGACCATGGAGACCGGCATACCACCATTGACGTGAAAGCACTTTATATCCGAACCATGTGAGTGGATCATGCATAGACGCGACTTTTTAAAGACTGGTGCCTTGGCGGCAGTTGGCACGCTCACGCATCCTGGTGTGGCGTTCGCGGCCGACACCGAAGTCGAACTCTCGCTCGGTGAACCCGGAGTGGTAATCAGTCCGCATCTCTACGGACATTTCATTGAGCACTTGGGTGGCGTCATTTACGACGGCGTCTGGGTGGGACGAAACTCGTCGATTCCTAACGTGGATGGCATCCGCAAGCAGTTTGTGGACGACATGAAGCGGATTGGCGCGCCCAATTTACGTTGGCCCGGCGGCTGTTTCGCCGATGGCTATCATTGGCGCGACGGGATCGGCAAATCGGGCGCCCGTCCCCGCACCTACAATTTCTGGCAAAGCCGAATGCCCGCCGGACTCGACGCCACCGAATCCAATCAATTCGGGGTACACGAATTCATGCACCTTTGCCGTTTGATCGGCGCCGAACCCTACGTTGCGGCTAACGTTGGATCGGGCACTTCCGAGGAATTTCACGATTGGGTTTCCTACTGCAACGCACCGCCGGGAACTGTCAGTCTCGCCGATGAGCGGGCCGCCAATGGCGACAAAAATCCCTTTGGAATTCGCTATTGGGGCGTAGGCAATGAGTCGTGGGGTTGCGGCGGCACCATGCGCCCCCAGGAATACGCAACTCTATACCGCAAGTTCGTCACTCAGTTTCCCGCATACAAAGAGCCTTTTCTGGTGGCAACCGGACCGCGCGGTCATTCCGCGGATGGTGACATCGGATGGACGACAGGTTTTTTTGACGCGATGCGCGGCGCCACTCTGCCGAATGGATTCTCATTGCATTTTTATACCGACCTGCGGCCCACCACGGTAAAGGCTGGGGACTTTAACGCGCAGGAATGGTATGAGGTTCTTCTACGTGGCATGCGCTTGAAAAAAGTTATCGAAGACCACTGGAACGAGATGGGAAAATTTGACACAACTCATCGCACTAAACTGGTGATTGACGAATGGGGTGTCTGGTACGCGCCGGGCTCGGAGATTGCGCCATCCTACATTCTCAGCGAGAGCATTACCCTGCGTGACGCAGTTCACACTGGGATGACCTTCGACATCTTCAACCGGCACGCCGATAAGATTGCCATGGCGAATGTGGCGCAGACAGTCAATTGCATTCATTCATTGTTCCTGGCACAGGGTGACAAATTCGTCCGTACTCCGGTGTACCACGTCTTCGACATGTATCGGTCCCACATGGGCGCCCGGCAAGTGCCGGTCAGCAATCCGCTCCCGGATCTGACGCTCCAAGGCATAGCAGGACAAGCGAAGTTGCCGGCGCTTTCCACCTCGGCGTCGATTCGGGATCGGCGTCTCGCAGTGACTTTAACTAATCCCTCTTTGGAGAACGCCGGGTCGGTGCGGATCAAGCTTACTGGCGGCGCCAGTCCCTCAGACGCCAAAGCTACCGTGCTAACGCATCGCGACATGCGTGCTATGAATACCTTTGTAGCGCCCAATGAGGTTCAACCAGTGGCCCATCCGGTCAGAATCAGCTCTCGGGGGATCGAGGTAAAGTTGCCGCCGCAGTCAATCGTGCTGATTGAATCCGAATTAAGCTGAAGAGCGGGATTCGGATACGTCGGGTTTGACGAGTCCGGCAGTAAATGCTTGAATGGAAAGGGTCGGGCGCTTAACTCAGCGGTAGAGTGCCATCTTCACACGGTGGAAGTCACAGGTTCGAATCCTGTAGCGCCCACCATAGGATCAACCCAACTTGCGACGCTGACCGCTGGCCCGCAAGTTGTACTGCCATCACAGTTTCGCAGCTCTGTTCCCAAGTCTCTGACCGGTTCACGGCCAGTCCTCTTGCGGCATTTCCAAATTCGCCCCCCTGCCACCTTCAATTCTCCTACACACTTCACACCAGACTTCACCCAGAGTTCTGCTCCCCCAGCGCCAAACATCACGGCTTCGAAAACCGCTCTTTGAGCTACAATCTCCGGCGAACTAATAACCCACAGATCCGAACGCAGTACTTTGGAGGCCGGATGAAGTCAAAAATGCTAACTCTGTTGCTTATGGCAGCAACCTGCTCTGTCGCGCAGACGGCGAAGCGTCCCAGAATTACCGGGATTGATCACGTCGACTTTTACACCACGGCGAAAGACGCCAACGGTCACCTATACGAGACTGTGCTGGGACTGGCAACAGCAGACCCGATTGAACCAGGCCAGACGCAGCGCTTCGTGGTCGGCTCGCAGTGGGTGGGTTACAGCCCGGCGACGGACACCAATACTACGAATCGAATGGACCATGCCGCCTTTCGCACCGACAGCGCCGAAGGAATGCGGTTGTATTTGAAGTCCAAGGGCGTGAACGTGCCCGATGCAGTTCAACAAGGGAAAATTGGGACCAGCTTTACGGTAAAAGATCCGGAGGGGCATGTGATCGAGTTTGTCGAGGCGGCAAAATCCGCACCGCCCCAGCCCGGAGCTGACGCTGTCTCGCGCCACATGATTCACGTTGGTTTTGTAGTTCATGACAAGCCGGCCGAGGACCATTTCTATCTCGACGTTCTCGGCTTCCGGCCTTACTGGCATGGTGGGATGAAGCCCGAAAAAACCGACTGGGTTGCGATGCAAGTGCCAGATGGACGAGATTGGCTGGAATACATGCTGAACATCAAGCCGGATGCTGATCAGCACACCGTAGGCGTAATGAATCACATTTCGCTGGGCGTAGTCGACATGAAGCAGGCACAGGCCAAGCTTGAGTCACACGGATGGGTTGCGCACGGCGACGAGCACAGCCAGTTGGGCAAGGACGGCAAATGGCAGCTCAATATCTATGACCCCGATCAGACGCGAGTTGAGTTGATGGAGTTCAAGCCGGCCGAGAAGCCCTGCTGCTCAGAATTCACCGGCCCTCATCCCAGCGAATAAACCGTCGCCTGACGTGGCGCGGGCGCCTTCGCCCGCGTCTTACCAAGGGTTAGACCTTCAGGTCGCGCATATAATCTGCGTCTATCTTCAGCGCCTCGAACGGTGGCATGTCGAATTCCTCTTGTTCCACAAAGTAATGCGTAATGGCGGCTTTCGCCGCTTTCGCCGCGCGGAAAATTGCTTTGTAATCCAGGCTGCCCCGGCCTAACTCCGTCGATGGAGGCGGATTGGTTGCCGAAGCGACTCCACTGACTTTGAAGTCCTTCACGTGAAGCATGGCAATCCGCGTGGGATATTTCTTCAGCAATTCAGCCGGGCTTTGCCCCGCGACCGCGACCCATCCGCAATCCATTTCAATCATCACGTTCGCCGGATCGGTAAGCCGCAGCAATTCGTCGAACGGCGTCGCGCCGTTTTCCGCGCGAAATTCCATCGTATGGTTGTGATAGCCAAATTTTATCCCCGCGGCCTTCACCTTTTTACCAATGGCGTTGAATTGCTCCGCATTCCATCTCCAGTCATCAAGCGTCATGGCCTCAGCGACACCTTTGAAGTCCTTGGTTCGCGAAGGATCCTTCAGCATGGGCGAGGAACAGATAATGTTTTTGACGTCTATTACTTTGGAGAAAGCAATAATCTCGTCGACCTTGGGCTGTAACTGTACCAGCGGATAATGCGCACTCACACAGCGCAGCCCGGCCGTTACCATGGCCTGCTTAACCTGATCGGCTGAGCGACCGTAATATCCAGCGGACTCAACTTCACGGTAGCCAAGGGCGGCAACTTGCTTCAACGTTCCTTCATAATCTTTGGTGAGTAGGTCGCGAACCGAGTAGAGCTGCAAACCAAGCGGTAAACCGAGGGGCTCGGCATAGAGTTGCGGCAGTCGGCCGAAAGCTGCGCCAGCGGCGACGGCGGCAGAGGTGGTTTTCAGAAAATTTCTGCGAGAAATCGGAGTCATAGGACGTCTCCTCAGAATTTGGATTGCGACGCCCGCCAGACTACCTCAAGTCATGCGTTCGCGTCCTGAGTTTCTCAGCGCCCGAAAGTGGTGGGAAAGGGTCGACCCAGGTACGCTGAACCGTTTGACCGCGGGGACAGCATTCCCTAACCTGATTGCACCTCATTGTTCGAAAATATGGCTGTGAATAAATCTTTATTGCCAATACTGGCTTGCCCTCGCGACCATTCGCCGCTGCTGGACAAAGGCAGTCACATGGCTTGCAGTAAGGGACATCGTTATCCAGTAGTCAACGGTATCCCTATCTTTTTGCTTTCCGAAGAGAAGCAAACTCATGAGGATGCCACCCGTTCATTAGCGGCGGATCAAGAAGCTTCATCGCACGATGATGCCTCAGCTGGAATTGACCCCTACGTGAACAGGTCCATCGCCGCGACTAATGGCGCGCTATATCGAAGCCTCGTGGGCAAACTTACTGAATATCCCATCCCTGCGTTGCGCCTGCCGCCGGGCGATGGCAAACTATTTCTTGAAATTGGATGTAACTGGGGGCGATGGTGCGCGGCGGCGGCTCGTGCCGGTTATCGACCAATTGGCATCGATCCGTCTTTGCGATCCATTCGCGCGGCACGGTGTGTAGCGCGGCAGTTGGGAATTGATGCCGAATATCTGGTGGCCGACGGGCGGCGTCTACCGTTTGTCGACCGAAGTTTTGATCAAGTGTTTTCTTATAGCGTTTTACAGCACCTCTCAAAGGATAATGCACGCCTGGCGATGCGGGAGGCAGCCCGAGCGTTAAAACCAGGTGCGGGATGCCTGGTGCAGATGCCGCAGGTATTTGGTGTTCGCTGCCTGTATCACCAGATTCGGCGCGGCTTTCGCGAGACCCGAGATTTCGAGGTGCGGTACTGGACTGTGCCTGAACTTCTGAAAGTCTTTGGCGAAATTGTCGGCCCGTCCAAGGTTTTTGTCGACGGATATTTCTCCCTCAATCCCCAAATGAGCGATCTTCACCTGCTGCCGCGGCGATACCAGACGTTGGTCCGGCTTTCCGAGCGGCTTCGGAAATTGAGTACGGTATTCTCTCCTTTGGTTTACGTGGCCGATAGCTTATACGTGTCGGCGGTACGAAGCTGATGCTCCAAGTGATTCAGACACGTTGCTGTATCGTCGGAGGCGGTCCTGCCGGCATGATGCTGGGATTCCTGCTGGCGCGTATGGGCGTTGATGTCTATGTGCTGGAGAAGCACAAGGACTTCTTGCGTGATTTTCGCGGCGACACCATTCATCCATCGACGCTTCAGTTGATGTATGAGCTTGGCATTCTGAATGAGTTTCTGAAACGTCCGCACTCGGAAGTCCGCCAACTGGTGGGGCAGCTCGGCGACGAGCTCTTCACCATCGCCGACTTTACTCATCTGCCGACGCACAGCAAGTTCCTGGCCCTGATGCCGCAGTGGGACTTCCTCGACTTTATTGCGCAACAGGCCAGTCAATACCCAACCTTCCATCTCGTGATGGAAGCCACAGTCTTCGACTTGATCGCAGAAGAAGGCGTAGTGGCAGGGGCTCGCGCCAGAACTCCAAACGGCGAATTAGAAATTCACGCCAGCTTAACCGTCGGCGCCGATGGGCGTGGTTCCGATGTCCGCGATCGTGCGCAACTCAGAGTGATTGACGTTGGTGCACCGATCGATGTCATGTGGCTGCGTCTCAGCCGCAAGGCGAGCGATCCGTCCCGTACTTTCGGTCGCTTCGATACCGGCCACATTCTGGTGTTGATTGATCGCGACGACTATTGGCAGATCGCTTTTGTAATTCCTAAAGGCGCCGCAGAAACAATTAAGAGCCGGGGACTGCCCCAGTTCAGCGAGACCATCGCCCGGTTGGAGCCTTTTTTGGCCGACAGAGTCAATGAACTGAGTTCATGGGAGGACGTCAAACTTCTTACCGTTTCCATCGACTACCTCGTGAAGTGGCACAAGCCTGGACTACTTTGCATTGGCGATGCCGCGCATGCCATGTCCCCAGTTGGGGGAGTCGGAATAAATCTGGCGATTCAGGATGCGGTGGCAACCGCAAATCTATTGGGATCGAAGTTGCTTCAAGGCAGATTCACCGAGGACGATCTCGCGGCCGTACAAATAAGACGAACGGTTCCCACTCGCGCGACGCAGACTCTTCAGGTCGCAATACAGAACAATGTCATTCAGCCGGCGCTCGGCAGCACTCAGGCACTTAAGGCGCCGTGGATTTTACAACTGCTCCAGAAATGGCCGGCTTTACAACGAATTCCAGCCCGCGTTGTAGGACTTGGTTTTCGCCCGGAACACATACGGACTCCAGATGTGCGAAGGGCCTAACTGATCCCAGCTTTGACCTGATCCTTTTCGTCGAACTGCAATTCATAAAGCCGGCGATAGGTGCCCAACTTCTTCATCAGCTCATCATGCGAGCCCACATCCGCAATGCCGCCGTTTTCAATTACTACAATCCGGTTGGCCCGCCGAACAGTTGAGAGCCGATGGGCTATCACCAGCACGGTTCTTCCCGTCATCAAATTTTGCAGGGCCGCTTGAACCAATGCCTCCGATTCACTGTCGAGGGCAGAAGTCGCTTCGTCAAGAATCAGAATTGGGGCGTTTTTCAGCAATGCTCGGGCGATGGCAATGCGCTGGCGTTCCCCGCCAGAAAGCCTGACGCCGCGCTCCCCAATCATCGTGTTATAGCCCTCGGGTAGCAGCGAGATGAACTCATGCGCCAGCGCCGCCCTTGCCGCTGCCTCTACTTCTTTTTGTGGAACGCTCGGTCTACCGTAAGCAATGTTGTTGCGCAACGTGTCATTGAACAACACTGTCTCCTGGGTCACCACGCCGATTTGTCCGCGCAAAGATTCAAGCGTGACATCACGAATATCACGCTCATCAATCAGCAGATGTCCCGCCGTAACATCAAAAAATCGCGGAATCAGATGTACCAGCGTGCTTTTGCCCGCTCCGCTCGATCCCACTACGGCCAGCACTTCGCCGGCCTTCACTTCCAGGCTGATGTCGCGCAGAATCTCGCGAGCCTTCTCGCCGTCGCTGTCGTAAGAGAAACAGACATTTTCAAAGCGAATGCTCTGCGAGAATTTTCCCAGCGCCTTCGCGCCCGGCTTGTCGTGAATGGTGTCTTCCGTGTCCATGAACTGGAAAATCTCGGAAGATGCGCCTAGCGCCTGTTGAAAATTATTGTTGAACTGGGCGAATTTGCGAACCGGATCGTACAGTTTGAATACCGCCACGATGAACGCCAGAAATGTTCCGGCACTGAAAGCATTGTGCTTGATCTCATTGCGCCCCAGCAGCAGCAGCATGGCGATGGCGATAGCGCCAAAAATATCCATCAGCGGCGAACTGATGGCCGCCGCTGCCACGGAACGCAGGTTCGCTGAAAAAAGCCGCTGCGCGGCGCCGCGGAAGCGCGCAATCTCCCAGGACTCCATGCTGAAGGCTTTTACAATGCGGTTCCCAGTGATCGTCTCGTGCAGGATATTTTGTATATCCGCCAGCTTGTCCTGGCCCTTGCGCGTAGTGTGGCGCACCCGCCGCCCAATTTTTCCCGCCGAAAAAATAATGAACGGCACAAACAACAACAGCACCCAAGCCAATTTCCCGCCCAGCAGAACAACCACACCCGCTGTGAAGATCAAAGTAAAGAATTGCTGTAGGAATTCCGCCAGTACGCTCGACATGGCGAACTGCACACGCTCAATGTCGTTCACAATCGTCGAAACCAAGGTCCCCGTGGTATGCCTTTGAAAAAAAGCCGCCGACCTCCGCAAGATCGAGTTATAAAGCTGATTCCGCAGGTCGGTAATCATGCCAAATCCGGCATAGTTCACTAAGTACGTTCCGGCGTAATCGAAAATTCCCTTGAGGATGGTCGCAGCCACCAGCGCGAACGCCACTACCGTCCATGGATTCTGGAAATGCGAAGGGACAAACTGTTGCAGAAAAATTGTCTGGCTCGATCCGGGAATCTTGAACAATTGCATCCCGCGATCGGTCGACCCAGGATTCAGGACGCGATCAAAAATCGGCCCGATAAGCAGAACACGAAAAGCGTCAAGCAGGCCAACCCCTGCCAGCAGCAAAATTGAGGCCAGCAATTGCCACCAGTAAGGCGCGACATACCGGATAAGGCGCCCTATCTGCCGCATAGAAAAACCCCTGGGAGCAAACGGACGAGTCCGGCTGATGAAGTCAGCATGAGTGGCAAGCTCGTATTCTACTTCGGACTGTCGCGATGCACGACCTTCACCTTGTATCCACCCTTGCGCAACAGCTTGCTGACTTCCTCGGCGATAAGCACGGAGCGGTGTTGGCCGCCGGTGCAGCCGAACGCAATCGTAAGGTAGCTCTTGCCCTCGCGAACGTAGTGCGGCAAGAGATAAACCAATAGTTCAGAAATGCGCTGGATAAATTCCCGGGTCTGCGGAAATGAACGGATGTACTTAGCAACCTTAGGATGCCGCCCCGTCAAATCGCGGAACTCCGGTACGAAGTGCGGATTGGGCAGAAAGCGCACATCGAACATCAAATCGGCTTCTTCAGGTACTCCTTGCCGAAAGCCAAAACTCACGCACGAAACCAGAATGCTTCTGCTGGTTTCCTTTTTGTGGAAGCGGTCGGTAACATAAGCCCTTAACTCGTGGACGTTGAACCGCGAGGTATCAATCACCAGGTCCGCCATCGCGCGGATAGGACGCAGGTGCTGTCGTTCCGCAGTCAGCGAAACTTTTACCGTGGAATTTTGTCCCAGCGGGTGCGGACGCCTCGTTTCGCTGAACCGGCGCAGCAAGACCGAATCTTTCGCTTCCAGATAAATGACCCGCGTCGGCAGAATCCTCTTAACCGATTTCACAATCTCCGGCAGGTCATCAAGCTGAGTTCCCTCGCGTACATCCACCACCAGCGCGGTCCGCTCAATCTCCGGCGACTGCACCACCAAATCAGCAAAGCGCGGAATCAGGCCGACCGGAAGATTATCGACGCAGTAGTAGCCCAGATCCTCGAAAGCCTTTAAAACCGAGGCCTTTCCCGATCCGCTCATGCCCGTGATGATCACCAGATCGCCAGCCCCGTGGGGGACGGCGGGGCGAGTCTCGGCCCGCACAGAAGGTACAGGTTTGGTAGGCATTAAAGCTTGATGTTAACAGGCAGGAACAAGTCCGTCATCTGCAACACATTGCAAATGCAGTCCATTACTTGCAGCGTTTAACCCCGCCAATGCCTGAAAATACCCGTTTTCCTAGGGTATGCACCGTATGGTCCCAGTGACTTAAGTCACATAATCTTCTCCCAGCGATGGAGGCTGTTTAACCATGTCTCGAATTTATTGTGTGGCGTTACTGGCGTTAGGCGTCTCCAGCGTAGGATGTTCGGCCAAACCAGCCGCCGTCAAGCAAGCGCAAAAATTGAGGACCGAAGTGGTTGGTAAAACCGTCGAAAAGGCGCCCAAGCCCTCCCCCTATATCTACAAAACTGAGCGCCCGGTTCGACCAGTAACCACGGCCAGCCGTGAGCCGGCCCCAAAGCTCCGTATACAAAACGAAGCTATTCAACCGCAGTAAAAATCTTTCCTCCCCGAGGCCTGTGAACGATGAAGACTACTCTAGTTATCTTCTGCGCCTTCTTTTTAATGCTCGCGAGTAGCGGCTGCGCGAAGAAGAATGAAGCGTCGTTTAAGGAGAGTGTACAAAGGGCGCTTGAGCAGGCCGACCTGAAGGGCATTTCAGTTGCGGAAGATAAAGACAAAAACACCATCACCCTTTCAGGCAAATTGCACTCCGAAGAAGCCAAGCAGCAAGCTTCGCTGGTAGCCCAATCAGCCGCTGGGGAACGCATCGTGGCCAATGAGATCAGTGTGCAGCCCGTAGGACTCGAATCTCAGGCCAAGGAAATCAGCTCCAACCTGGACGATGCCATCGAAAAGAACTACCAGGCGGCGTTAATCGCCCAGGGTCTCGACAAGCAGAGCATTGATTTCCGCGCCAAGAACGGATTGCTGACCCTAACCGGAAAAGTTAAGTCCGCGGACACACGCCATAAGGCCGAGCAGATTGCGGCCAACGTGCCGAACGTGACGCAAGTCTTGAATCAGATCGAAGTAAAACGCTAACAGTTCCCACTCCCACTCTGTCATCCCAAGCGAAGTCGAGGGACCTTGTGTTGGCACCCCGCCTCACACCCGAAATGGCGCGCTAAGCAATCTTCCAGGAAACGCCACCACCGCCCAGAGCAAATCCAGCACGCCTCGTACCGTAATTCCGACTATCCGAAATGGCAACAGCAGCAACCACACGATCGGATAAAGCACCAATGCCAGGATCGCAACTGGCCAACACAGCACAAACAGAATGCACCACAGCAGGAAGTTGAACATAGCCCGCACTCCTCCTGAGGAAAGTACGCAATCCAATAAAAAATGTTCCCTGGATTTATCCGCGAGAATCTGCGAAATCCGTGGCTACAGGTTTGAGCAGCCGGTTGAGAAATGAAACCGCCCTCGCCATTGCGTCGCTCCACACCTCCCCACGAAAGCCGTGCCCCACCCCAGGATAGATCGTCATCTCATAAGGCAGCCCACGCGATTCCAGCACCGCCTTCAACTCGTAAGCCTCACTCACGGGCACCACTGGATCGGCCTCCCCATGCAGAATCAACACCGGACAGAGCCTGCGTATAAAAAACTTCATCTCTTTAGGAAACCCGCCAAAGCACTCCACCACGGCCGTGATCCGTCCATCAATCGACGCCCCCGTAAGCGCGAGATAAGCGCCCAGCGAGTATCCCAACAGCGCAGTGTGCGCGGTATCGACTTCCGGCTGCCGATGCACGTAGCTGACAGCGTCCCAAAGGGTTTTCATCCAGAAGGGGAAATTCTTGATCAGCGAACTCTTGTTGGGCTCAACCGTACCGGTGCGATCAAGATAATGCAGCACGTAGACCGCGAAGCCCTCTCCGGCCAGCACTTGTGCTGGCTCCGCCATCGCTGCATAGCCGCCATGCAAGCCATACAGCCCGATCACCGCTGGAAATTTTCCCGAAGCTTGCGGAAGATAACTATCCAGCCGAATCTTCCGGCCGCCACTTTCAAATGAAGTTTGGGATTGTGAAACCAGCATTAGCCCGGCGGCCTAGCCACTTACCAGTTTCTTCAAGGATTCTTCGTAGGGCGCACGCGCCACGCCGCGCTCGGTAATGATCGCGGTGACGTACTTGGCGGGAGTTACGTCGAACGCGGGATTCTGCACCAGCACGCCTTCCGGAGCGACCAGCTTTCCGGCAAAGTGTGTTACCTCATTCCGATTGCGCTGCTCAATAGGGATTTTCCCGCCGTCGGAAGTTGCAAGATCAACCGTCGAAATCGGCGCCGCAACGTAAAAGGGGATTCCATGTTCCTTCGCCAGAATCGCCACCGTGTAAGTCCCGATCTTATTGGCCACATCGCCGTTGGCCGCGATCCGGTCTGCGCCCACCACGATCGCGCCAATCTTTCCCTGCTGCATCATCACGCCCGCCATGTTGTCGGAAATGACGGTCGTCTCGATGCCATCTTTCATTAACTCCCAGGCCGTAAGCCGTGAGCCTTGGAGAAACGGACGCGTCTCGTCCGCGTAGACGTGAATCTTCTTCCCTGCCTCAACCGCCGCCCGGATCACTCCCAGCGCCGTACCATATCCGCAAGTAGCCAGCGCCCCCGCATTGCAGTGAGTAAGTACGCCGCCGCTGGCGGGCATTAGCGTTGCCCCATACTTGCCCATAGCGCGGTTCGCCGCGATATCTTCGGCGTGCATCTTCCTGGATTCGTCGATCAGGGCTTGCTTAATTTGCTTTACCGGAAGTGTTTTCAGAGTTTCAAACTTTTCGCGCATGTGCCCGATGGCCCAAAACAGATTCACCGCCGTGGGCCGCGTCTTGCCAATCAAGTCGCAAATCGCATCCAGTTCAGGAACCAGTTCAGCGACGGTCGCCGCCTTCGAATTATTTACGCCCAGCGCAATCCCCATGGCCGCCGACACCCCAATCGCCGGCGCGCCGCGCACCACCATACTGCGAATTACGTCCGCCACCTGTTCATGCGTGGTACAGGTAACGTAACTCTCTTCCGTAGGAAGTTTCGTCTGGTCGATGAAGACCACCCCGGAATCGGTCCACTCAACAGTTTCAACCATAAGAAGCCATCAACCACCACACCGCCGTGTCATTCTGGGCGAAGCGAAGAACCCCTATTGCACCCGTACTGCCGCCGGGATCCAACCCCGAAGAGATCCCGATTTAACATGAATGCTCAATGCCAACTGCTGAATGCTAAGTGCTGAGTGCCAAATGCTCCCGTCGTACGTCCCCCGCCGTAAACACCGCTAAAAACGGCGCCGGAGCCGCAGCCTTCTCCACACTCGCCCGCCCGCCAGCTTCTTCCCGCTCTACCAGGCACATCGCCGCCACTACATCGAATCCAAACTCACGCGCCGCTTCAATTGCCTGGACGGTCGACGCCCCCGTCGTACACACATCATCCACAATCACGACCTTCGCGCCTTTGCCCCGAAAGCCTTCAATCCTCTGTCCCGTACCGTGTTGCTTTTCGGCCTTACGCACTAGAAAGCCGTTCAATTCGCCACTGGTTACAGCCACGGCAACCACAATCGGATCAGCCCCCATGGTCAGGCCGCCAATCGCCTCCGCCTTCCATCCCTTATTCTTAATCTCTTCAAGAAAGACCTGCCCCGTAAGCTGTGCACCGCGCGCATCGAGCGTTGTGGTACGGCAATCGATGTAATAGTCGCTGGTGCCGCCGGAGGAAAGTTTAAACTCCCCCAGCCGGAAAGATTTCCTGGCCAACAGACGCAACAGCTCTTGTCGCGCCGGAGAAACCGAGTCAGAAGCCATGAAATTCTAAGATAGCATGGCATAATCCAACTTTTACTTCCCTGTCATCTCGACCGGAGCGGGAGGCAATGCCGCCGCAATCTTGTCATCTCGACCGGAGCGCGGAGTGGAGAGAAGTTGTGTTAATACGTCCCCCACAAATTTACCCGCATCAAACCATCGAAACTCGGGTTAGATACCAGCAGTACCACTCAGGAGAATGTCGTGCTAAAAACGCGCACCAGGATTTTTGCCACTGCTCTACTGATTTCAGGGGTGCTGTTGCTTGCCGGGTGTCCGCAACGCACCAGCATTGAGCGCATCAATCGAGATCCCGGCCGTTACTCCGGCAAAGAAGTTACCGTCGCCGGCCGCGTCGTCGGTTCATTCGGCGCCATGGGAACCGGCGTTTTTGAAATCGACGATGGTACCGGCCGCATGTGGATTTATAGCCAGGGATACGGCGTCCCAGGACGTGAAGCGCGGCTGGCCGTAACCGGCCGAATCACTCAGGGATTTACCTTCGGCGGCCGAAATTTCGCCACAATTCTGCGCGAAACTTCACGCCGGCACGGGCACTATGACTAGCTAAATTCTTGGACTAACTGTGGCGGGAGGGGCGCTCCGGCTCAACAAACGTGGCGCCTTCCGACTCGCGAACTTCCAGGCGACTTTGCCGAAGCTGAGTAGCTTCGTGTGGATCCATGCCGACCTTCAGGTCTGACTTCTCCACAAAATACCGCCAGCCCACTTGTCGGTCATCCGAGGGTTGGCTCTGTTCCAGTTGAACTACGGTAAGCTCCGCGCTGCTGCGGCCCTGCATCACTGCAACTACGCCGCCGGACTGATAAGTCCGCAGGTTATACCGAATAATCGCATACGCCGCTTTGGATTCGTCCCGCATAGATAAGAGAATTATGGTTTCCTCGAGGATTTAGAAATCCCGGTCGAACGTGCGTGCCCGGTGCTCAATAGCCTCACGGGCACGCATTGCCTCAATTACAGAGGGCGAACGTTCTCAGCCTGCCAACCCTTGGGTCCCTTGGTCACTTCAAACTGCACGCTCTGGCCTTCTTGCAAGCTGCGGAAGCCGCCTGCCTGAATAGCTGAGAAGTGCACGAAGACATCTTCGCCAGTCTGACGGCTGATGAAGCCGTAGCCTTTAGCGTCATTGAACCACTTTACTGTTCCTTGTTCCATTTTGTTACGGGTGTTCCTTTCAATCGATTTACGCTGTGAAGGGAGTCGGAAGTACAAAGGGCAAGCACTAGCTGATACAGCAAGAAGTTGCTCGTTACCGATTCAGATCAAACGCACTCTTAGGATACCAGAAAAGCCCCAATAATCCAATAAATTCCTCTGTTTCTGGAACTTAGCACCCAGAAATACTCTGTCATCCTGAGGCGCGCTCTCTGCGCCGAAGGACCCCTACTGCACCACGGACATGCTGGCGTTAGGGTTCTCCGCTCGTCGAATGAACGCCTAAGAATTACGGGAGCTAACGCAGAGTTGCCGAAAAAGAATCGTGTTTTCAGCGCGAAGCCACGCTCCCACAAGCGCTCCTTCCACGGCAGTTTTTATATCGAATCCCGCCAAAATTACCTGCACTTTTCGATTTGAGCCTACAATCTAATTGGAAACGAAAGACTTACTACTACCTGGGTTTGGCATCTAACCTGTTACAGCAGTGGTAGGTCGCGAGTGGATTGTGGCCCGAGTTTTTTGCCATACGTGGCGTCAGCGTAGGCCGGCAATGCATCCAAAAAGGATTGCAAAATTGCCGCAGACGACGCAGTTCAAAATCACGCGTCACGCCCGTTAGGCGTGCGGGGTGGAGCCCAGATGCTCCCCCATTCGGAGGAAATAAGATAATGAAAAATAGCTCAATCGCAACACTGCTTCTGGCCGCAACCTTCGCGATGCCGGCCTTGGCGCAGACTTCGTCCACCACCCCCGATCAGCCGGCTTCAACTGCGCCGGCGGCCGATTCATCTTCAACCACCGCAGGCACCGGTGCCAGTGGTAAACCGGCTTTACAGTCTGACACCCATGAGGGCTTCTGGGGAAAGATGAATCCCTTCGCGCGCAAAAAGTATGTACAGCGGCAAACCGCTCCCATCCGGGATCGCGTCAACGAGCTCGACGAACTCACCTCGTCCAACACTAAGTCGATCAAAGACACCGATGCTCGCGCCCAGGAAGGCATTCGCCTGGCATCTGCCAAGGCCAACGAAGCTGACCAACATGCTATCGACGCCGGTAACAAGGCACAGATGGCCCAGCAGACAGCCACCCAGGCCACCACTCGTCTGACCACTGTCGAGCAGGTGGTCGGCAATATCGATCAATACAAGGCTGCGACTCAGACCGAGATTCGCTTCCGTCCCGGTCAGAGCATGCTGAGCAAGAATGCCAAGTCAGCCCTCGATGACCTCGCCACCCCGCTGAAGGATCAACGCGGCTACATCGTCGAAGTGCAGGGCTTCTCCTCTGGACACGGCCAGGCCGCTATCGCCACCTCGCAGAAGATGGCCGATTCAGTCGTCCGCTACCTGGTGCTCAACCATGACATCCCGGTCTACCGGATTTACGTGGTTGGCATGGGCAACGCCCCGGTTCAGACCGCCGATCAGGGCGATGGCAAGACCAAGCGTATTAGTGGCGGACGCGTCGAAGTCAGCTTGCTGAAGAATGACCTCGAACAGCTCGCCAGCTCAAATACCACCACCACAACCCCTGCTGCTACCGACCAGAAATAGTCAGACAGCGAGCTAGTCTCGCTGTCTTCCCCCAAAAACCTCCCGCCCATGCGGGAGGTTTTTTGTTGCCTTTACGCCGGCACCGTTCTAAACCCCAGTAGAGCCGTTGCTCCGCAACGGCTAGGCCCGCAGCAGGCTCAGATGTTGCAAAAAACCCGCTCAGCCCGTCAAGCCCCCGGCCTCAACTTCTCCCGCTGCCGCCCTTCCTCATCAAAGTTCCCCGGATCCAGCCACTTCTCAAACGCAGCCTTCCGTTCCGGCCACTCCGAATCGAGCATCGAAAACCACGCCGTATCGCGATTGCACCCCTTAATAATCATGTGCTGCCGAAAAATCCCCTCAAAGGTAAAACCAAACCGATGCGCCGCTCGCCGTGACGGCGCATTTAGAGCATTGCACTTCCATTCGTAGCGCCGATACCCCAGTTCGTCAAACACATAGCGCGCCATCAGGTACATGGCTTCGGTCGCCCCAATAGTCTGCTGCAGCTCCGGCGTGTAGAGGATATGCCCGACTTCAATCACGCGATGTGCCGGCTCAATCCGCAAAAATGCCGCATGCCCCACCGCCTTCCCAGTCGCATTGTCGAGAATCGCAAAAAATAGCGGATCAAGCGTCGCCGCTTTCTTCTCCAGGCTGGCAGAAAAGCTCGCAAGGTCAGCGAATGGCCCATCGAACAAATAATCCCACACTCGTTCCCGTCCCTCATCGCCATGCGACCCACGAAATAACTCTTCCGCATGAGCCTCAGCGTCAAGCGGCACTAGCGACACAACGCGTCCCTGCAACCCAATTCCCTCCGGCCACCGCGCCGGAGAAGCATCCACCACAGAAGCTGCGATTGTCATAAAAGTCCTAAAACAACTATTTGAACCCCTCAGTCTACCTGCGTCTAATTCCCTAATTTTATTTCCCTGTCATCTCGACCGGAGCGGGAGGCGCAGCCAAGCGCAAAGCGGAGAGACCTTGTGTTTTTAAAGCGTAAAGTGCAAAACTGGTGCTGCTATCATCCGCCTAGGCATCACCTGCATCAAATTCTTACACCATGATCAAAGCTGTCAGAGGCACTCGCGACTTACTGCCGCCGGAAACGGCGCTGTGGAACTTTGTCGAAGCCGCCGTCCGCGACGTCTGCCGCGCCTACAACTTCCACGAAATTCGCACCCCCATCTTCGAAGATACCGAACTCTTCGCCCGCGGCGTGGGCGAAGAGACCGACATCGTCTCGAAAGAAATGTACACCTGGGAAGATCGCGGGCGCGCCGCCAGCGAAAAAGGCCAGTCGCTCACGCTACGCCCTGAGAACACCGCCGGAGTCGTCCGCGCCTACATAGAGCACAAGCTCTGGGAGCGCGGTCTGCAAAAACTTTTCTACATCGGCCCGCAGTTCCGCCGCGAACGCCCCCAAAAAGGCCGCTACCGCCAGTTCTACCAGATCGGCGCGGAGAGTCTCGGCCCCTCGACTGCCGGCAGCGAGTCGCCTGCCCGCGACGCCGAAATTCTCGAAATGCTGGCGACGCTGCTCGACCGCCTCGGGATTACCGGCTGGACTCTCGAACTAAACTCCGTCGGCTGCCCCAACGACCGCGTCGCCTACAACGAGGCGCTTCGCAAAGCCCTCGAGCCAGTCGCTGCCAGCATGTGCGTCGACTGCCAACGCCGCGCCACCACCAATCCGCTACGCGTCTTCGACTGCAAAGTGCCGGCAGATCAGCCGGTCATCGACACGCTGCCGCGCATTAGCCAGTTTCTCGACGAGCCTTGTCGCAAACACTTCGAAGAGGTCCAGGAAATCCTGAAAGCGGTTGGCGTGCCCTATCAGCTCAACGATCGCCTGGTTCGCGGCCTCGACTACTACACCCGCACCGCTTTCGAGTTCACTCACGGCGCCCTGGGCGCGCAGAACGCAATTCTAGGCGGCGGCCGCTACGACGGCCTCTCCCAGCAGCTGGGAGGTCCGCCCGCCCCCGGCATCGGATTCGCCATCGGCGAAGACCGCCTCGTGCTCGCGCTCAACCAGACCGCCGAATCCGCCCAGCGCAAGCCCGACGTCTACATCGCCCCGCTCGGCGCAGGCACAAATCGCGAAGCCGCCCGCCTCGCCCGCGAACTGCGGCGTCACGATCTGTCCGTGGAGTTAGGCGACGAGACCTTCCGCATGAAGAAGTCGCTCGAAACCGCCAGCAAGCTAGGCTCGCGCTTCGCCCTGATCGTAGGCGAAAACGAAATCAACTCCGGCGTCTTCGCGCTGAAGAACCTGGCCACGGGCCAGCAGGAAGGGGTGCCGCGAGCTGAACTCGTGGGCAAAATCCAGCAATAAAAAAGCGCGGCTTCAAGAGCCGCGCTGCGTTTTTCAATTCTAATTCCATTATACGCTTTTACCCCACCCAATTGGGACATTGGCCCCGGCAATATATTTCCAGACGTCTCATCCACATACCGCGAAAAGTCCGATTTCTGCCTATTGACAAGATTTTCCCAAATCGGGAATTTTGCCTCTCCGTCCCCCATCTGCGAAACTGAGAACCGAGAACTTCGAACTCAAAACTGATTCCCCACCCATGGGCCGCATCCACGTCCTCTCAGAAAACGTTGCCAACAAGATCGCCGCCGGCGAAGTGGTGGAGAGGCCTGCATCGGTGGTCAAAGAGCTGCTCGAAAATTCTTTGGACGCTGGCTCAACCCGCATTCGCATCAACATCGAAGCGGGGGGCAAAAAGCTAATTCAGATCATCGACAACGGATGCGGTATGGTGCGCGACGACGCCATGCTGGCCTTCGAGCGTCACGCCACGTCGAAAATCAAAGACGCGGAGGATTTACTAAGCGTTGCAACCCTGGGATTTCGCGGCGAGGCGCTGCCTTCGATCGCTTCAGTCGCCCGACTGCACATGGAGACCCGTGCGCCGGAAGAAGCTTCCGGCACCATTGTCGAGATCAATGGCGGAAAGATTTTCAAGATTGAGGAAGCAGGACTGCCCGCAGGAACTTCCATCACCATTCGCGATTTATTTTTCAACACTCCCGCGCGCAAGAAGTTCCTGAAGTCCGAGTCGACCGAGCTCTCCCACATCGCATCGCTGGTCACGCATTATGCGCTGGCGCACCCCGACAAGCATTTCGAGCTGCACTCAACCGCCAACGCCATGCTGGTAGCGCCTCCGGTCGCGGGATACAGCGAGCGCGTCTACCAGGTCTTTGGCAAGGAAACTCTCGATCAGCTGATTCCCATCGCCGCCCTGCAGCCGCTCGACCATGTCGGCCTGCCACAGCCGCCTCCATGGCGCAGGGATCCCGAAGAAGAAAAAGTGCCCAAGAATCCCGGAGAGATGCGTCTGCACGGCTTCGCCTCCAAGCCGGAAATTCAAAAGCTGAATCGTAATTCAATCTACGTCTTCGTCAACGGACGCCTGATTCGCGACCGCCTTATTCAGCACGCAATTCTTGAAGCCTACCGCAACATTCTGCCGCCCACGGTTTTCCCTGTCGTGTTGTTATTTCTTGAGCTTCCGAGCGGCGAGGTCGACGTCAATGTGCATCCCTCGAAGACGGAGGTCCGCTTTCGCCAGCAGACGGTGATGCACGATTTTGTCCGTGACTCGATTCGCGCCGCGCTGATGAAGGCGCGCCCGGTGCCGCAGTTCACCACCGAAGTCAGCGCCCATCCCACTGCCAGCCCTTCGCTCACTCCCGGCGCCCGTGCCGTCGCCGCCGGATGGCAAGTGCTTTACTCGCCGGCTGACGCGCAGCACTTTTCTTTGCAGGCGCCAGCTCCGCCGCCGTTCACCGAGCGCATACAGTTTGATGGATCAATCTCTGTGGAGGCGAATGCCGCCGTTCCAGTCGCGAACCTGCCGCAGCATTTCTTTCCCACCGATGGCTGCACGCCTCCGGTGCCGGAAGAACCGGAGCCACAAGAAGACCTGGCGCCGCTGCTCGCGACTTTGAAACCGCTGGGACAGATTCGCGAGTCGTTCATCCTGGCGGTAAATCATGAGGGTCTATGGATCATCGACCAGCATGTTGCCCACGAGCGCGTGCTCTTTGAAAAAGTGCTTAAACAACGAGCGGCGCAAAAAGTCGAAAGTCAGCGGCTGCTGATGCCGCTCCTGATCGAACTGACCCCGGCGCAACAGGCAGTATTCTCAGAAATTTCCGACGAACTGAATCAAAATGGATTCGAAGCCGAGCCCTTCGGAGCCCGCAGCATCGCCATCAAGGTCGCACCCGCCGGCATCGACGCTCCGCAGATCGAAAAGATGCTGCACGAATTGCTGGAACAGTTCGCCAAAGAAGAGCAGTCACTGAATCTCGAGAAGGTCCGCGCCCGCATCGCCGCGTCCATAGCCTGCCATGCCGCCATCAAAGTGAACATGCCGCTGGAACAGAACAAAATGGAATGGCTGCTGACAGAACTTTCAAAAACCGAATGCCCCATGTCCTGTCCCCACGGAAGGCCGGTAGTTCTGCGATACTCCTTGAAGGAGATTCAGAAAGCTTTCAAGCGGATTTAGACTGCGGCCTTATTGTCCTTGTCATTCCGACCAAGGGCAGGAATCCGCTTTTCCCTCGCGGCGAGGAAGCCAGCAAAGCACAGAAAAGTGCCATAGCAGATTCCTCCCCTTGGTCGGAATGACAAAGGTAGAGTGCCGGAATGGCAGAAGTAGAATGCCGAAATAACAGAGCTAGACGCGCGAAATGACAAACGCGGACTTGGCGTAACGAAGCTGGCGGCGAATGACGATGCCTCAACAGCGCCAAGCCATAACCAGAAGCTAGAAGCTAGAAGCGAGAAGCCACAAGCGTTCTTATGATGGAATCTGAACTCATCGAACTGCGGCGTGAAAAATGGCGGCTTAACGGGAAACCGGTCCGCACCCTCCCTGAGGCTCGCCAATTTATCGAGTCCGTGGGATTCGCATTGATGTACCCGCTGCGCCCGCCGGTCCTGCTGCCGACATTCGTAGGCGCCTGGGCCGGGTCCGCCGAAAATCTGCCAACCTGGAAACATGCCTACGCTGACCCGCGCGCGCAAGATGCCACCGAACTCATGGTCCGCATGTTGCGAGAGCGCGACGCTTATGAGGCCAACCTTCTAGGCGAGAACAGCACATTCCTTGTGGCGGCTTCGATCTTCCCTTATTTTTACGCGCTGGTTGGTGAGCGCAATCCCAAGGCCGCACCAGTGTCTGGGCCGCGCTCCGAGTATTCGCCCCTGGCATGTGACACCTTTGCCGCTATCCAACGGAAGGGACCGATCTCGAAACTTCAGTTGCAACAGGAGTTGGGCGGGGGCGTCTCCACGGCCGCCCTCGATAAGTCACTGGCCGAATTGTGGTCCCGGCTGCGCATTACCCGCGTTGACTACAAACCTGGCGAAGGCGCTTTCTGGGACGTGCTTTACCGCTGGGCCCCTGATGCCGTTCGCGAGGGGCTCGACTTATCCGTAGCCGAGGCGTTAACCGCCCTACTGTCAAAATACCTGGATGCGGTGGGGGCAGCCGACCAGCAGGAACTGGAAGCCTTCTTTGGAAATTTCGTTCCCCGCTCCCGCGTAAAAGAATCGGTCAACGCGCTGATGGGAATGCGCGAACTGAGCTTCGTCCCCGGCGAGCGCCGCCCCCTGATCCAGCTAACCCCGCCCACGGCGCCGGTTCCGGAGCGGCCAGTTCGCAAACGGTAACCGAGCCGTCGGCAATCAGAATGGCCGCAACTTCTGGGTAGGGCCGTAGCTCCGCTACGGCTGGGGCAGACACGAACCTGTGAGTTTGTGGCGCTGCCAGCCGTAGCGGAGCTACGGCTCTACTTTTGGGTCTTATTGCCTCCGGTAACTTTCGTCCCTACCCTTTCGGGGCCCCGAGTGACCTCGCTCTTCCCCCCGCCAGTCCTTACACTAGAGGCAGGAGAACTCTGCCTTGGCCATTGATGAGGAGTTATCTCAACTCGAATCGCTCCTTCGCCGGTTGAAGATCGAGTACGAGATTTACTTCAGCAATCCGACCAAAAAGCCGCCCACCGACCTGGAATGGAAGGTGCTGAACCTGCTGCGCAAATTCAGCGACGGCGGCCGCATGAGCTTCATGCAGCGCTACCGCTACAACGAGCTGGCACAGCGCTACGCCGTTTATAGCGATCTGTGGCGCAAGAAGGGACGCATTCGTGAGGAAGGCTATCGCCGTCCGCAGGATGCGTTATTGGCAGTAGCCGGGGTACGCCCGGAGCAGCACGAAAGCGCCCATAAAGTTTACGGAGTAAGTGCCGCCGCCCTCAGCGTCGCGGCGGGCGCCGGAGCATCAGCAGCGGAGGCTGTGAGCGTCGAGTGCTCTGACGCGCGCGCCGAGCGCGGGCAGGTAGAAAAACTATTCAACGCACTCGCTCAAGCTAAAAAGAAAAGTGGCAAAGACACCTCCGGAAGCCTGGAAAGTTTCGCCTCCTTCGTTCAGAAGAAGACTGACCAGATCCGCCAACAGTACGGTTGCCAAACCGTAGAATTCACCGTCGAAACCCAGGACGGCGACGTAAAGCTAAAAGCCAAACCGTCCTCGTAATCATTCAATTACCTGTCATCCTGAGCAAAGCGGCGGTAAGCGAAGCGCACCGCTGCGAAGTCGAAGGACCCCGGATCAGCTGGCGTCGCTTCGAACTCCGCAAGGAATTTCTAGTGAAATTCTTCAGAAGCCTGGCAGAAATGCCCGGCGCAGCCGTTCCGCTGGCGGAGTGCGCGGGGTCCTTCGACTGCACTGCTGTCGCGCTGAGGCGCGACACCAATTTCGCCCAGGATGACACAGATGATTGGGCTGAATCAAGAAGTCACAGCCTCTGAACGCAGCGAAGAATCCTCAGGGTGACAAGTGTGCGGGGAGACATCACGGAATTCTTCAGCTAACCGGACTTCTTAGCGACTTTCACGGCCCCAACGGGTGCTGCTTCGGTAATCCGATATTCCAGATAATCAATCGTCAACACGGCTCGTCCGCCGAGCCTTACCGCCGTCACGGTGTGGTTCTGCTTCGGCAACCAGAAATCCTGAACCTTCGTGTAAGTGTGGTCAATCTCATTCTTCTTGGTCCAAAATGACGGATTCTTCGCCGGTTCGGCCTGGATGCGGGCGACGGCGAAGTCGGTGCCATCCACCCATATTTTTCCCTTATATAGAAACTTGTTCTTAATCTTGGGCTCGACGTTCAGCACGTACATCGGCTTGCCTTGATCAAGTTCATATCCGGCCATGGAAAAATCGTAATTTTCCGGGGTGAGTGCGGTATGAGTGCGGTTCTCTTCGTCGAGTGCCTCGCGCTCGCTATCGAGCAGTCTTTTCAGGACGCGGTCGATCAGCAGCTTTGAGCCACTCTGCGAAACGATGGTGAAATTCTTTTTATTCGGGGCCTGGTAGGTCATGTTCACTACCATCTCTGCTTCGCGATTGCCGGGGAACCCGGTGTATTGCAGAGTGTAGTGGCGCGACCCCTGGTAGCTGTGCAGAGCAGTAGCGCGCTCCTGGTTTTTCTCGATGAGGCGTTGAACTACTTGTTGCGCGGTGAGTGGAGCAGAGGAACTCTTAGCTGGACCGTCTTCCGCCTCAACGGGCGAATGGCTCAGAAGAAAAACTGACACGCAGAACATCAGCCACCCCGAACTCCTGCGGCTTTTGTTCACGGCAGCTTCTCCAATCGCGCTGCCCTATAGTTTACGTGAAGAACTACCCCTCTTCAGTAAGACTTAGTACTTTAGTGTTAAAGCTAGCTGGCGCATTCCCCCCGGCCAAGCTTTAACGAATAAGTATCTGTGTCTCCCCAGTCGACGAAGCTATCGGCAGAATTTTCCGCTGCTTCGGCATAGGGCTTCAGACGATCAGTGATTTCAGCCGGAGGCGTGCGTTCCACCCACTGCCGGAAGTTTTCTCCTGGCTGGCGCTCATTGCGATAAAAGCCGAGAATCTCACGGATTACATCCGGCACTTGCTTGGCCGCCAGGGGAACCAGTTGCTTGCCGAAGCGCACCCCCCGCTCACTAACTTCACCGCCCAAAAGCAGCTGATAGAAAGGCGCCTGCACCCCATTGATCTTGCGCGCATTCCCATAGAAGCCGATATCGGCAATATGGTGCTGCCCGCAGGAGTTCGGGCAACCGCTGATCTTGATACGCAGCTTCAGAATCTCAGGGTCGGACTCATTCGCCAGCTCCTTGGCCAACACTTCGGCTAACGTGAGGGACCGCGTAATACCAAGGTTGCAGGTGGTGGCGCCGGGGCAGCCGGTAACGTCAGAAATGGTACGCGCTCCAGGAGTAACCAGATCAAGCGCCTTCAGCTGCTCGAACACTGCAGGAACCTTCTCAACCGGCACCCACGGAATTACAAAGTTTTGCAGGATCGCGATTCTCACTCCCGGCAGCTCATTCTTTTCCAATACCTCGGCCAATCCGCGGAATTGCGCACTCGTAATAGTTCCGGCGGAGAGCTTTACCCAAATGGTGCGAAAGCCTTTCTGCCGCTGTTCCATCACGTTCTGCTTCAGCCACAGGTCGTACTCTTCGGAAAACGGTGCTGGCACTGGCGTGCTGGTCTGAATGCTTATCAGCGGCTGCGCCATCGGCGAGGCCACGGTGAAGACTTCCGGCGGAGTCGTCACCTGCGCCCGTTCCTCCGCCACCATTTGCCTGAATTTCTCGATGCCGTGCTCGCGCAGAACAAACTTCATCCGCGCCTTCATTTTGTTTTTTCGGTTGCCGTTCTTGCTGAAGACGCGCAATACCGCTTCTATTGTCGGCAGCAACTCTTCCGCTGGCAAAAACTCGCTCAAGGTCGCGGCTTCCGTTGGAAGCGCGCCTAAACCACCGCCAACCAGCACTTTGAATCCGTGATGCGCTGTGCCATTCGAGCCGTGCACCCGAGCGATCAGGCCCACGTCGTGGATCCCCGCGACCGCGCAGTTGCCGTCATCCTCGCAGCCGGAGAAAGCGATTTTGAATTTGCGCGGCAGATCGTGAAAGTCAGGATGCCGCAGCAAGAAGCGAGTCACTCCCAATGCATAGGGCGTCACGTCGAAGCTTTCACCCGCGCAAATTCCGGCGAGAGGACACGAAGTCACGTTGCGCACGGTATTGGCGCAAGCTTCCCGCGTAGTCAAGCCAACCCGATCCAACGCGCGGAACAACTCGGGAACATTCTCCAGCTTGATGTAGTGGAACTGGATATTCTGCCGGGTGGTGAGGTGGCCGTATCCCGTGGAGTAAGCGTCCGCAATGTTGGCAAGCCCGCGAAGCTGGCGCGCATCGAGAATGCCCGAGGGTATCTTGATGCGCTGCATTTGCATGCCCGGCTGGCGCTGCCCATAAGTGCCATGCTTCAGACGGGTAGTCCGAAACTGGTCATCGGTCAATTCTCCGCGCAACACCTGGCCGACCTTTTCTTCAAAGGCGCGAATTTCGGCTGCAACTACTGCGCTGGTATGACGTTTGGCAACCTCAGCCTGTAACGCCTCCAGTTCGGTTTCCGGCATAATGAACTCCAAAAATCAAAAGGCCCACCTTGCCATATTGGCGAGTGGGCCTTTGAAATAAGCTGATGAGCTTTTAGGTCAAATTTTCCACACGCCGGAAGAGATGGGCATACAACAACAGATGCACATGCGCTTCGCCCGTCCTAGTTTCCGGCAGCGTGCCATTTGTTCCCTGCTCCTTCGAACCCCATGCTGGGCTTCGGAATTAATAGGCTATAGGACGCGGCAACCGCATGTCAACGATGGGATTGCCGGTAGCGGATCTTTATCATTTCCACAACACAGCCACTAGGACAGAAGCACAGCACGCAAGGAACAGCCAGAAGACAAAATGCCTGAATACCGGGAGTGGGCTGTCCGGGAATACTTCTGCATAGCTCGACGCGACCTCATCGCCGCCGCGTCTCCACCACACCATTTTGTCACGCGAGGCCCTTCTTGTTAGGCGAACTCGCATAACAAACTCGCCGAAAATACTCAAGAGAGCCACGACCACCAAAATTGAGAAGAAAATCTCAAACATGCTCGCCGGCCTGTACTCCGTGCGCTTTCAGGATAAGCCCCTTGTCAAACTGTGCCGCCCCTCTAGCGAAATATCCCCGAAAAGAATCCCTTGACCTTCCCGAAGAACCCATGCGGTTTTGGCCTGGCCGGTGGCGGTGGTATCACCGTGACCTCCAGCGGCTCAGGCGGCAAAGCATAAGTCATGGCCAAAGCTGCGACTTCCTTCGTCGGTGGAGGAGAGGCCGTCGGCATATCGCTGGCGCGAAACACAAAGGGCGCATCGACCTCGACTTGTGGTTGATTTTTCTGCAGCGGAGGCAGGTTCGGAATTCCGGGATCCGCGAAACCTGCTTGTGGGGCCGCCGGTTGCTGGCTGCCTCCGGGTTCGGTCCCCGGCGCAACTGCGGTTCGAAGAACCGGTACTCCGTTGGAGGGGCAACCGCAATCCGGCGGTACCGTGGCGGATGCAGAAGCCAGCCGCCCGGAATGAAAGAAAACCTGCTCCGCGGCTTTGACCTGATAAGTGCCATTCCCCATCAATTCAGAAACAATGACCGAGGCATTATTCCCCAGCAGCGCCCGCACACAGGTATTTCCGCGGGAGTCAGCGCTGATGGCGTAGTGAAAGTCTCCCGGTCCCGCCATAAGAATCCGGAAGTCTGGGGTCAGCACGGAATCAGCAGCTGTTCCCAACCTGTAATCGGTTTCCAGCGCACCCGTACTCATGCCGAGCATCAGGTCCTGCCCGCTCTGCGAGTAGGTGACCGAAACGGTGGTACCCGGGCACACGTGTACTTCGCCGCCGCGAGTTAACTTTAAGACGGTCGTATCCGCTCCGGCGCTGACGGACGACCCACCCGTGCTTCCCGGCGAGCTCACCACGGCGCTGGTTGCACTCGAAGGCACAAGCGTAGTGCCCTCTTGATTGGCCGGTAGACCTACCGCCGTCTGCGTCGAGCGCAGCCGAATCATCAGCCGGTTGCCGGCGGCGTCCCAGCTATAGCCAATGGGCTTGCGAAGGTCCACTACCACGCGGGTTATCGGCGGAGCGTTCTGGAATTGGTTGACCCGCACTCCGGTGACTTCCTCATTGCGAAAGCCGATCACCTTTGCGGCGGGCAGGATCGCCTGAGTGAGATCGATCACCAGGCGCTCCGGATTCTCCAGCAGTGTGATATTGGGATTCAGCGGCCGAGTGGTAACAATTTCAACCGCGGGCCCGTCTGGATCCGGCACCACTCGCACCGATCGTATGACGGCTGCCGGGGCGCGAGAATCATCGGGCGACGGCAAAGTCGACTGCGCGACGACTGGCGCCGCAATCGATACCAATCCCAGTGCCACGAATTGGGCCCATCTCAACTGCAAATAGCTTCTCTGATTGTCAGTAAAACGATAACACCATTTGCAGAGGAGACTTGTGCAAGGCGGCGGTCAAACTAAGGGCCGGAGCGAAAGTCCGGCCCCGAATGTTGTCCCACTCGGGATTGACCTACATATTGATCGCTAACCCATAAACGCTGTTCGAAGCATCGAGCATCCCCTCGGCCAAGGTCGGATGAGCGTGGATGGTCCACATCAGATCCTCAACCGTGCCTTCGAGTTCCATAGCCAGCACACCTTCGGCGATAAGTTCCGTGGCTTGCGGTCCGATTATGTGGACGCCTAATATCTCGCCGTACTTCGCATCGGAAACAATCTTAATGAAGCCTTCATGCTGGCCCACGATCGATGCACGCGAGTTGGCCATGAAAGGAAATTTGCCGACCTTCACCTTATAGCCTGCTTCTTTCGCCTTTGCCTCGGTAAGCCCCACACTGCCGATTTCCGGATGGCAGTAAGTAGCGTTCGGAATTTTCAGCAGGTCAATGGGTTTATGTTCTTTGCCGGCGATCTTCGACACCGCGACAATACCTTCCATCCCTCCAACGTGAGCAAGCTGCGGCGTGCCCAGCACGATATCGCCGATGGCGTAGACGCCGGGCTCGTCAGTTTGCATCCATCCGTTGGTCTTTATGAATCCGCGGTCGGGTTTAATTTTGGTTTTTTCCAGGCCAACATTTTCGGTGCGGGGGCGGCGTCCTACCGCGATCAGAATCTTTTCCGCTTCCAGTTTCTGTTGCTTGCCGTCGACCGTAATGGTGACAGTAACTCCTGCTTTGGAAGTGTCGATCTTCTCTACTTTGGCGCCAGTATGGAAGTTGATGCCGCGCTTGCGGTAGGCGCGAGCCAGTTCCTTGGAAATCTCTTCATCTTCGATGGGGACCAGCCGGGGCAGCATTTCAACGATGGTCACTTCGGCGTCGAACGAGCGGAAGATGGAGGCAAACTCCACTCCAACTGCGCCGCCACCCACCACGATCAGCGACTTCGGGATGTCTTTCATTGACAGAATTTCAATATTAGTCAGCACCTGATTTCCGGCATCAAGCCCTGGAATCATGCGAGCCTCAGAGCCGGTCGCCAAAATCACATTCTTAGCTTTGAGCTGCGAGGCCTTCTCCCCACTAACGTCAATGCTGAAAACACCGCCTCGAGCAGGACCGGTTAGCTTGCCATAGCCCTTTATTGTTTCAACCTTGTTCTTCTTCATTAGGAATTCGAGACCCTTGGCGTGCTTCAGTACGATCTTCGACTTCCGATCCTGGACCGCAGCCCAGTTCAACTTGCGCGCATCCACCCCCTCGATACCGAATTCTTTGGCGTCTTTCAGGTGGTCCCACAGTTCGGCATTGAACAGAAGAGCCTTGGTCGGGATGCAGCCCACGTGCAGGCATGTCCCACCAAGCAACGGGTCTTTCTCAATCAGGGCGGTCTTCAGGCCGTACTGGCCGGCGCGGATTGCGGCGGTGTAACCGGCAGGTCCGCTACCGATAACGGCTACGTCATAGATCGTTTCTGGCAAGATAGCTCCTTCTTATGCAACAGATGACAGCGGCCAAACATTCGATTCTAGAACAGCCTGAGGCAACGGCCAAACCGGAAGCGTGATACTCTGCCGCGGGCAGGCTAACTGGCATCCAATCAGCGCAATTCAATATGGAGGAAAACAATTGATCTACATTCTCATCGTGGGACTGATCGCCGGCTGGGCGACAGGCAAGTTGATGAAGGGCTCCGGTTATGGCGTGCTGGTCGACATTCTTCTCGGAATCGTGGGCGCATTCGTCGGCAGCCGCGTGCTGGGAATGCTGGGGATTTACACCGGCGGCGGCCTGGTTCCCAGTATTTTGGTCGCTATCCTTGGTGCGGTAATCGTGGTGGCTTTAGTCCGTCTTATTAAAAAGGGCTAAATTTAACTAATCGGCGGCGACGGCGGGAGTGGTTTCGTTCACCAACGCTTCGACGTGGCGGATGGTTTGGTCAGTGGTTAGCGAGTACATTTCGCGATCCATTCCCTCGCCGCTTTCCAGTGCAACTTTCAGAAAGTGACCGGCAATATCAATCGCCAAGGGATCGGTGATGGTCTTGCCGGTCCGCTTTTTATATTCGATCCAGGCGGGCAAGGGCAACGCGACCCAAACCGGGCGTCCATCCACCAGAAATTTGACATCGACGGCGTCGGCGTGGCGGGTAGCAATCGCCACAATCAGCGCCTGATAGATACAGTGAACTTCTCTCTTACTCCAGCGATCGGTGGCGTGAAAGTCGCGGTACATGACTCTACAACGTTACATGACCCGGCCAATCGCTAGCAAATGCCAAAGGGCCGCACCCGCTGTCATCCTGGGGCGCGCCTTTGGCGCCGAAGGATCCCTAACACCGCGAAAATGCCGGTTGTATAGGGGTTCTTCGCTACGCCCAGCATAGTCTTGATTTAGGCCACCATAGCGACTCTTGTGTAGAGCCGCAGCTCTGCTACGGCTGGGCCCGGCACGAACTATGAGGTTGTGGCGATGCCAGCCGTAGCGAACCTACGGCTCAATTTTCGTGTCTGCCCCAATTTAGTCACACCTTGTTCGGAGCAGAATTGATGGTCAAACAGACCAAACATCACGGCGTGAGCTTCCCCATGTCCAGATAGTTCTGCGGGAGGATTCCGAAGGAATCCGCTACCCGGTTAAAGAATGCAAACATTGCCGTGATATAGACGGCTTCGGCGATCTGCTCTTCTCTCCAACCCAGGTCTCGCAAATTCTGCACGTCTTCGGCCTTTGACTGGTGTGATGCCTCGGTAATCAGCTTGACGTACTCCATTAAAGCCAGCTCAGCCGGCGTCAGGCCGGCGTCGTCGAGCTTGCCTTCCAGCACTGCGATCAAGCATTCATCGGTGGCTCCCTGAACCCGCAGGAAGTAGGCGTGAGAGTCCAGTCAATAAGGGCAGCGGTTCAGGTAAGAGACGTAGCTGGCGATCATCTCTTTGTAGCGCCGGGTTAAATGCCCCTCGGAGAAGTGCATCGTGTCGGAAAACTGCATCACCTGGCGCAGAAAATCCGGACGATGGCTAAAGCACTTGAGAATGCCCGGCATCTTGGAACGGCCTGACTTGGCCCGCCATTGATCGTAGACAGCAGCGGTTTCCCCGGTGGCATCGACGTCCTGAATGAGGCCAATTTTTTCGCCAAGCTCAGACACGGCCTGGATGTAGTCAGGCATCAGAGCTTTTTTTTCTTCGCTGTTCTCCTCGGCGCTCACGGCGTCATCCTTCCCATGCCTACATAATTCTGTACCGGCACGCCAAATGCATTTGCCATGCGGTTGAACATCGCGAACAGGGCCACGATGTAAACCGTTTCTGCGATCTGCTCTTCTTTCCAGCCGGCGTCGCGCAATTTCTGCACATCTTCGGGCGTGGACCGGTAGGCAGCCTCGGTGATTATTTTTACGTAATCCAAAAGCGTTCGCTCAGCGGCGGTGAGGTCAGCTTTATCCAGGTTACCTTCAAGAAACGCTCCCACGGTTTGATCACTGGCGCCTTGAACTTTCAGGAAGAATGCGTGACTGTCGAGGCAGTAAGGGCAATGATTCAAATACGAAACGTAACTACCGATCATTTCCTTTTGGCGGCGGGAAAGATGTCCGTCAGAAAATTGAATGGTGTTAGAGAAATCGACAGCTTGTCTTAGGAAGTCAGGCCGCGCGCTCAAACACTTCAGAATACCGGGAACTTTTTTGCGTCCGGAGCTGGCGCGCCAGTAGTCGTAGACCTCGGCAACATCGCCCACGGCGTCCGCATCCTCCACAACTTTAATTTTGGTGGCAGCCATTTCCTGGTTGATTGGCACCGATTTCACTTCCTTCGAGGCAGACTCGCAAAAATTATTTCGAGCAAAAGCTAATCCTACACATCGTCGCCGCCAACTTCTCTAGTGTTTTTATACGATTGTCAGTCTTCGGCGACCTCATTAAGTTGACTGCTACTCCGAACGAACTTTAGGCCCGAGAGGCAAGCAACTCATGAACGCTGCTAAGAGACTGTTGTGTCTGGTCGTTTTGTTGACTGGTGTAAACGCTGTCGCACAGCAAATCACCGGCAGTATTCGCGGTACGGTTACCGATCCTAGCGGCGCGGTAGTGGAAGGCGCGGCGGTAAGTGCAATGCAGACCGAAACCGGCCTCACTCGGTCCACTACCACCGATCATAGCGGCACCTATCTGCTGCTGGAGTTGCCGGTTGGTCATTACCAGGTGCAGGTCGAGGGCAAGAACTTTCATAGCTACATTCAGCAGGGCATCATGTTGAACGTCAACGAGACGGCAACGGTGTCGGTGCGGCTGACGGTCGGAGCGGAAAATGAAAAGATCGAAGTGACTGCCGACGCGGATCTTATCCAGGACACGGTCACCACGTTAGGCAAGGTGGTTGAGGAACGTGAGATTCTGGATCTGCCGCTCAACGGACGCAATTTTACGCAGCTCGGCACACTGCAGCCCGGCGTCGTGCCTCTCACCCCTGGACTAAAGCAGGCTGGATCATCAATTCGTCAGGGCCAGTCGTACGCGGTAAACGGCCAGCGGCCGGAGTCGAACAACTTCCTGATTGACGGCGCGAATAACTTCAACGGAGTGGACGGAGGTTTCGTTCTTAAACCGCCGGTGGACGCAATTACGGAATTCAGGATCCTGACTCACAACGCCACCGCCGAATTCGGCAACAGTCTTGGGTCCACCACCAACATTATCACTAAATCGGGAACCAACAGTTTCCACGGCGCGCTTTGGGAATTTGTGCGCAACGACGTTTTTGATGCAACCAACTACTTCGCCAGCACCACCGAGCCTTTGAAGCAAAACCAGTTCGGCGCGACATTTGGCGGCCCGCTTCGCAAAGATAAGACATTTTTCTTCCTGTTCTACGAAGGCTTCCGCAACCGCGAGGGCGAGACCGCCGGTTCTACGGTGCCTTCGGTTAAACAGCGACAGGGAGATTTCTCGGAACTGTGCGATCCAACTCAGGGGGAATCCTTCAACAGCGCCGGCTTCTGCAGCAATCCCGACCATCAACTTGCTTTGCTGGTTACCAATCCGCCGACACCATTTCCTTTCAATCAATTGCCGCCCCCTTTCATTAGTTCGTTTTCCCAAAACCTGTTAAGCCTGTTTCCGTTGCCCAATACCGGGCTTAACACTTTTACTTCGACAGAGACCAAGCGCGACGACTTCAATCAGGGTGGGGTGAGGTTGGATCACTACCTTTCTTCCCGGGATAATTTGAACTTCCGCTACATGATTAATGACGGAACCCGATTCGATCCCCTGTCCCCGGCAGGTGCCAGCGTCCCCGGTTTTCCGGTAGGAGAAGACCAGCGCTCACAGAATTTCGTGGCTCAGGAAACTCATACCTTCTCTCCCAGAGTTATCGCAGTCGGCCGTTTTTCATTTTTGCGAAACAAATTTCTCTTTGGCGAAAGGTCGAATCACACCTCACCTGCGGATCTCGGCTTCGGCTACGATCCTAGCCTCGACATTGCGATCGGGCCGCCTCACCTGATTGTGGTCGGCTACACCACGGTGGGCGCCCCCATCACCGGCCCACGCCGCAGCTACGAGAACGCATACGACTACACGGGTTCATTGAGTTGGGTGCATGGGCGCCACGATCTGAAATTTGGCGGCGGTTACCAGCATCAGCACATCAACATGCTGCAAGGCATCGCCACCAATGGTTTCTTTGTTTTCGCACCCTTCCCGCTTACCGACGCGTTCGCCAACTTCATGATTGGCCAGCCAGTCAACTTTCTGCAGGGTCGAGGTGATTTCAACCGCGCCATCAACGGACAATCCTTAAATGGCTACGCGCAGGACACTTTCAAAGCCACCTCGCGGTTAACTCTTAATCTGGGACTGCGTTACGAATTGGTTTCTCCATACACCGAAATCAAGAACCGCCAGACGCTGTGGATTCCTGGACGGCAATCCACAGTATTTCCGACCGCTCCGGAAGGCCTGCTTTATCCGGGCGACGCGGGCGTGCCCAGAGGCCTGATTCCAACCTTCAAGAAGGCATTTGCTCCGCGAGTTGGCGTCGCCTGGGATCCCACAGGAAGTGGCAAATGGCTGGTGACCTCTGCGTATGGAATCTTCTATGAGCCGTACTACACTGGCGACGGCGGGCCGCTGCAATCACCAATCAGTGCTCCCCCTTACTTGCAGACTGAGCAACTTAGTCTGAGTCCCCCTCCGACTCCGCCGCTCAATTTTCAGGATCCGTACAATGGCAATCCTCCGCCTCCGAACTCTTTCGCTACGCCGCTCACAAATCTAACCCTCGCATCGAACCTTCCCTTGCCATACGCGCAGGATTGGGATTTGAACATCCAGCGGTCGTTCGGCAATGATCTATTGTTTGAGGTCGGGTACGTCGGCACCAAGGGAACCAAGCTGCCTCGTTTTATCGAAGGGAATCCCACCGTCTATATCCCGGGACAATCGACGCCCGATAACGCCGATCAGCGGCGCCTTTACTCCGGCTGCACACTGGCGGACGATCCCAGAACCTGCCAGTATTCCTCGACCGGGTTGATTGCGGGCATTGCCAATTCTTCCTACAACGCGCTGGAAGCCAGCCTCCGCAAACGCTTCAGTCACGGGCTTTCCTTCCTGACGTCCTATACGTATTCCAAAGCGATAGACGATGTTTCCTCGTTCAACATCTCCGGTTCCGGCTCAATTCAGGTTGCCGGCGAAAATGACCTGGCGCAAGATCCCAATAATCTGGCCGCCGAACGGGGACCCTCGCTATTCGACGCGCGGCACCGGCTGGTATTCAGCTACCAGTGGAGCCTTCCTTTCTTCCAACATCAGGAGGGTACGGCCCGAACTTTGCTTGGAGGTTGGCAACTGAACGGAATCGTAACTGCCATGAGTGGGACTCCATTCACAGTTTTTGATTCCAGGGACAATTCGTTTCAAGGCAGTGCACCTGAAATCACGGGGTTTTCGGCTAACCGGCCCAACCTGGTTTCAGGTCAGAACCCTAACGATGGGCCACGACAAGTCGATGGCTGGCTTAATGCGAGTGCTTTCTCGCGAGTCCCCCAGGATGCGAGTCTGCCGGAGCAGCAATTTGGCACCGCTGGCCGCAATATTGCCCTTGGACCGCGTTACACCAATTGGGATTTTGCAGCGTCCAAGAATTTTCGTTTGACGGAAGCGAAGACTCTGCAGTTTCGCGCGGAGCTCTTCAACGTTTTGAATCACACTAACTTCCACCTGCCCAACAGCGATATCAGTTCGCCAACTTTCAACCAGATTTTGGCGGCGGAATCTCCGCGGTTGGTGCAATTCGCGCTAAAGTTCTTGTTTTAGGAAAAGGCATCGGCTTCAGAAAAATGACGGCTGAGCATGCAATCGACTACCGGCAGAAAATGCGTAAGCTCAAACCAAGCCCGCGGGTTCGCAGGATTCTGCTCAGAGTGGCGGTGGTGGCTGCACTCGCCTACGCCAGCTTTGCGACCCTGGTTCTGTGGGCGATGCGGCAACCGCCGGAGACTTTCGGAAAGGTCATGGCGAAAATGCCGGGACCCGTACCGTTTCTGCTGTTCCCCTTCGAGACGGCCTGGATGCATGCGCGCGCCGGTAGCCTCCATCTCGGGGATCGTGCCCCTGACTTCTCTTTAGTGAAGCTCGATAAGAGCGCAACAGTTCAACTCTGGCAGCTCACCAGCCAACAGCCGGTAGTTCTTATCTTCGGAAGTTATACCTGACCGCCGTTCCGGCGGGAGGTTCCCGCTCTCAATAAGCTCTACGATCAGTACAAAGACCGGGTCACGTTTCTGGTGGTCTACATCACCGAGGCGCATCCCAGCGACGTCTGGCAGATGCAAAGCAATATCAAAGACAAAGTTGTGTTTGCCAGTCCCAGGAATGAGGAAGAAAGAATATTCATCGCCGGCGCTTGCGTCCGCAAGCTGGGAATCAAGATTCCCGCCGTGCTGGACGAATTTGGAAACTCCACCGAGAGTGATTACACCGGCTGGCCCGATCGCATGTATGTAATCGATCGTCAAGGCCGCGTAACCTACAAGAGCAAGCCCGGCCCATTTGGTTTTGAGACGAATGAACTGAGCGCTGCCGTCGCAAAGGCATTGCCTAAATAAATCTCAGTATCTTCGCCCGGATCAATCCTCACGGTTAGATTCATGACACTGAGCACAACTCTTTCCCTCCACTCGTCCTACGTAGGCTGCGTAGTAAGCGCTGTTTGTCTGCATATTACAGACATGTGGGTATTGTTCAGAAAATTCAAACTCCTACACTGAAACAGCTAACTAATTGAGAGGTCAGGCAGCCAACCCCGCTTCGACTAAAAAGGACAATTGATGAAAGCATTACGGTGGTATGGGAAAGAAGATGTTCGCGTAGAAAACGTGCCCGATCCTGAGATTCAAGATTCGCGAGACGCCATCATACAAATAACTGCTTCCGGCATCTGCGGTTCCGATCTCCACTTATACGACGACATGATGCCCACGATGGAAAAAGGCGATGTGTTAGGGCACGAACCAATGGGAATTGTGGTGGAAACCGGAAGTGCGGTGACTAACTTAAAGAAGGGTGACCGAGTAGTCGTGCCTTTCACTATCTCCTGCGGAAGCTGTTTCTTCTGTCGCAAGGGACTTTTCTCGCTGTGCGACGTATCGAATCCGAACGCCGAAATGGCCAGGAAAGTGATGGGGCAATCCCCCGCCGGACTCTTCGGTTACTCGCATATGCTTGGCGGTTTCCCCGGTGGACAAGCGCAGTACCTCAGAGTTCCCTTCGCCGATGTTGGACCCATCAAGATCGAGTCGGATTTGACCGATGATCAGGTGGTATTTCTCTCAGACATTTTCCCCACCGGTTATATGGCTGCTGAAAATTGCGACATCGAGCCCGGGGATACCGTCGCCGTCTGGGGGTGCGGTCCGGTTGGTCAGTTTGCGATCAAGAGCGCATGGATGCTGGGGGCGGGTCGCGTGATTGCGATTGACCGCGTTCCGGAGCGTCTGCGCATGGCCGAAACCGAAGGCAAAGCCGAGACCATCGTCTTCGGCGAGGTCGATCCCAATAACGATGACGACACCAAAACGCAACACGTTTACCACCGCCTGATGGAAATGACCAAGGGCAGAGGGCCGGATCGCTGCATCGACGCAGTCGGAACGGAAGCACACGTTGGCGGCAGCATCGATTCCTGGGTTGACCGCGCCAAGGTTGGCATGTTCCTGGGAACCGATCGTGCCCACGTTTTACGCGAAGTCATCTTCTGCTGCCGTAAAGGCGGAACCGTTTCCGTGCCCGGTGTGTACATCGGCGCCATCGATAAATTCCCCTTCGGTGCGGCTATGAACAAAGGGCTAACCCTCAAGATGGGCCAGACCCACATGCACCGCTATATGAAGCCGCTACTCGAAAAGATTGAGAAAGGCGAGATCGATCCTTCTTTTGTAATCACTCACGAGATTCGGCTAGAGGATGCTCCTGACGCCTACAAAATGTTCCGCGATAAGAAAGATGGATGCATCAAGGTTGTGATTAAACCAAATTGAGTCGAACGAACTATTGAGGAGGTATTGATGGCTAACCAATTCGCAGTCGTAACTGGAACCTCCAGCGGTACTGATACCCGCAAAGTTTCGAAGCCGATTCGGCGAATCGCGAAGTGGGCGATCTTTGTGGGAGGCATCGAAGCAATCGGCCTCCCCGTCGACGCCATTCCGCTGCTCGGCAAGACACAGCGGAGCTACGTCTCTACCCGTCGGTGTTTCGGCAAAATGCCAATATCAGAATTCTTGTCAGTGTGGCGGGGTTGTGGCGGATGAACGCTAATTGAATAGAGACGTAGTTTCGCCCGCTGGACTGACTTTGCGTTGGAAACGTGGGCCATGGATGTTTTTCAGAATCGCCTAGTCGTTTTTTAACCGCACTTATAACCTTAAAGGAGCATGATGATGAAATCGATCTTACGCGTACTCGCAGTCACTGCAATCGCAAGTTCATTCGCGCTGGGCCAAAATACCGGAACCCCGGATGCTGGATCGGCGCAGTCTTCGCCCAATCAGGGCACCTCTTCGACGAGCCCTAACCAATCGAACCCGGGCCAATCCGCTCCAGACCAGTCCACACAAAACAAACAGAAAAAGCATAAGAAGAATAAGAAGACCAATTCAGGCGATGCCAGCACCACCGGCACTGACAACGGCTCCGCTATGGGAACATCGCAGGGAACCGGCACCTCGCAACAGGGCAATGGCACTCCCGGAAGCTCGCCAAACGGAACTGGAACCGGTCAGACCCCAAACGACCGGAATCCGCCGCAGCCGAATCCTCCGCAACAGTAAGCTGTAGTCCTCGCCCCCCGCTACCAGCGGGGGCTTTTATTGTTTTCGCCACTGCTGTAAAATCCCCGCGAAGTTACCGAGAAACTGGTATTAGCAAAGTCGCGCCATTTGCTTAGAGTTGTACTGGGCAGTTACTCAGAGTGAAGACGGCGCTTCTGGGTTTTTGCGTTGAGTCCTGCCCACCATATATCTATGGGAGACTTTTCAGGTTGCGGAATTGTGCTGGAAGCGGCCGCTGGGTATCCCTGTGCCCGCGAGGCTGCTGAAGCCTGCTCTGATTGCGGCACCATCCTCTGCGACCTGCACGCCGACTCCTGCGACATCTGTAACGCCCCATTCTGCGACTCCTGCCTCTACTTCCATATGAAGCACCCTCATGCCAAGCCAGTCGCCCGCGTGGCCTCTGGCGTTTCACAGAACCGCCAGGTTGCCGCCGATCGCTCCTGAATTCCGATATCTACCACCACATCCCCGGCAACTTGTACTCCCAAAAATGAGACATCGAAGTAAATCATTACTTCGGATACGCCGTATACAGTGAATCCTGTATGGGTAGTGATTCTCAGACTATGTAATGTCATAACGTTCAAATCAGTCCATTGGGATTTCGACTTCCCCCAAAAAAGGTTGATAGAACTTTCAAACTCAGCGCACTGGAGCCCCTGTTGGCGTCTGCATACAAAAAGATCTGCTTGCGCCCGGCATTCACGGTAGCTCTTTTGTTGGCCATTCTCACGGCGGCAAATAGCGCGTTGGCCAGTAAACCTGCCGAATCGGATCTGAAACAGCTCAGCCTGGAGCAGCTGGGCAACGTCGAGGTCACAACCAAGTCCAAGGCTCCTGAGCAAGTGTGGAAGACCGCCGCAGCCGTATTCGTTATCACCAGTGACGATATTCGCCGCTCCGGCGCCAGAAGTGTCCCCGAAGCGCTCCGCATGGCTCCCGGTGTCGAAGTCGCCCGCATCAGCGGCGACAAATGGTCCATTGGTATTCGCGGATTTGGCAGCCGCCTGGCCCGGGCCGTGCTCGTACTCATCGATGGCCGTAGCGTCTACACCACCCTGTTGGCGGGCACCTATTGGGAAGTGGAAGACACGGTGATGGAGGACATCGAGCGTATAGAAGTGATTCGCGGTCCCGGCGGCACCGTCTGGGGCCCGAATGCGGTTAATGGCGTCATCAACATCATTACCAAAAAGAGCAAAGACACCCAGGGGACGTTGGTTACGGTGGGCGGCGGCAATGAAGAACAGGGCTTTCTCAACGCGCGCTTTGGCGGAGCTAACTCCAAGGGCCTCAGTTATCGCGTCTACGGCAAAGCCTTCAACCGCTCCGCTGAAATCCACTCTGACAGCGATAACTACGATCACTGGAAAGCCGCACAGGGCGGCTTCCGCATGGATTGGACAAAGAACGATCGCGATAGCTTCACTGTTCAGGGCGACCTCTATGACGAGCGCGCCGGTGAAACCGTTCAGCTGATCAATTACGCGCCACCATATTCCCAGATCGTCGGAGACAACGCCCGCCTTTCCGGCGGGAACCTTGTGGGCAGATGGACGCGAGTATTTCGCGAGGGCGACGATATTCAAATTCAGGCGTACTACGATCGCGCCAATCGGCGCGAACCGAACTTCGGAGATATTCGCAATACCTTTGACGTCGATTTTCTTCAACGATTCCATCTCGGCGACCGCAACCACGTCTCCTGGGGGCTTGGCCTTCGGACGAGCCATGGCGATGAATTAGCCCCAACCACCGGCCTCTATTTTGACCCGGCCGAGCGCACCGACCAGCTCTACACCGCTTTCCTTCAGGACAGCATCACTCTGGTCCCGAAGCGATTGACAGTTGAGGTTGGCGCCAAACTGTTGCACACCAACTACACCGGCGTGGAACTTGAGCCCAGCGCAAGACTCCTGTGGACACCGACCGACACCCAGACCGTTTGGCTGGCTGCCACCCGTGCGCTGCGCACGCCCTCAGACGGCGAACGGGATTTCTTTCTTACCGGATTCATTGGCACTGCTCCGGATGGCACGCCGTTTTTTGCGCGATTCAACGCCAATCGGACTTTTAAGTCTGAGAAGTTGCATGGTTACGAGCTAGGCTACCGCCGGCTGGTGGGAAAGAATGTTTACCTCGACGTGGCAGGCTTTTTCAACCAGTACTATGACCTTTTCAGCGAGGAGTTGGCTGGCGCAACCTTCGTGGAAACTACGCCGCCTCCCACCCATCTTTTACTGCCCGCCGCGTTTCGCAATGGACTGTTGGGCTCGACCACCGGAGGCGAGATTGGCCCCGAGTGGCGGCCGACAAGTTTCTGGCGGCTGCGCGGATCGTATTCGTTTCTGCGTATGAGCCTGAGGAAGAGTCCAGATTCGCAGGACGTCGGTATCGCCCCTATCGTTACCGGTTCAAGTCCGCAGCATCAGGTAATGCTGCAATCGTCGTTTGACCTGCCGAAGCGCATCACATTCGACTTTAATTACCGATACGTCAGCGCATTGACGACCGGACTAGTGCCCTCGTATTCGACGGGCGACGCACGCATAGCATGGACCGTAGTCCACAACCTCGAACTGTCAGTCGTGGGACAAAATCTGCTGCAGCCCAATCACGTCGAGTTCCCCAGCGATCCCGGGCCGGCTGTCGCTATCAAGCGCAGCGTCTACGCGCAGCTGGCGTGGCGAAGCAAGGAACGCTAGAGCTTCTCCAATTTACGCCTTCTTGATGGGAGGCTAACTGGACCCGCCTCTTCGCGCAAAAATTGAGTTGTTACAATTGCCCCTGCTGTTTCTCCGGAATCTTTAAAAGCAGCACCTAAAAGCCCATGAACCTACCATTCCCCCGCCAACTAACCACAATCTTTCTGCTAATCGCGCTGTTGAACTCTGCGATCGCTTTAGGCCAGCAAAACAAAACGAGCTCCTCGCTTGAGCCTCTGCGCAATCAACTGGAAAATATCCGCCGCACTTTTCCCGGAGAGATGTCGATCTTCATGAAGAATCTCTCCACTAAAGAAGAGATCGCGATGGACTCCGATTCCGTCTACGAAACCTTCAGCGTCATCAAGCTGGCCATCGCCGCCGAACTGATGCACCAGGTTGAGCTGGGAAAATTCCAGCTCTCTGATCGCATCCCAACCAAAGCTGAAAGCGAAAGATTGCCCTCGGGCGTCCTTTATACCCTCGACCCTGGATTGGACCCTACCGTCAAAGATCTGCTGACCTTGATGATCATCATCAGCGACAACGAAGCCACCGATCTGCTGGGCGATAAAGTCGGCCGCGACAATGTCACCGAATATATGCATAGTCTGGGACTGAGCAGAACATCGATCCAATACTCGGACCTCGATTGGGATCGCACCTGGCTCGGCACACTCGATCCTAAATACAAGAATGCGCGCGGAAATGAAACCGTGAACTTCCCCTTTACCCGCTACTCTGGTGCTGACGTGCAGCAAGCTTTTGGGCACACCATCTACGACGCCGGCATTTACTTCGGACACAGCACTACCAGCGACATCGGGCACCTCCTGGAAATGATGGCGTCAGGCAATCTCGTGTCCAAAGACGCTAGTTCGCTGATCTTAAGCATTATGGAAAAGCAGCAGGTCAACGACCGATTCCCTCGCTATTTAAGGGACGAGCGTATCGCGCACAAAACTGGAGATGGGCAGCCATTCATCGCCAACGATGCGGGAATTATCTGGGTAAAAGATCAGCCCATCGTTCTGGTGGTTTTTACCGGCCACCATCGCGGCAGCACAGAAACGCTGCACGACACCATCGCGCGGGTGGCAGCCCTGGTAGTGAAGCATTACGGCGGAGAGATTTCAGCGGACATTAAATAGAACTGGGGAGGGAGTTTCCTAAGCGTCTCGCACGTTATTGCGGAGCGCGGGTGATGGAGGCTCGAATTTTTTCTTTCCCGGCTTCGTCGATCACCAGGTTGTGATTGTTCTGCGCGTGCATCTCGATTTGAAAAATTAAAAGCTCTTCATTGTCGCCCGATACCACCCAGTCGCAGCCAGGCAGACCTCCGTGGCTGCATTTAAAAGTAAACATCTCGTTTGCGGTTGCGGTCGCCGTACCCTGATTTTCCATAGCCCAACTCTATGGACGGTTCCGGTGCAGGGACATACCGTGTTATGCGTATGCGGCGATTACGAAAGGGCCATAACTGAGCTAGCGACTGCCAAGCGCAACCGGCAACGGCCTTATTTCCCGCCTCATTTGAGGCTGCCCACCGCCTAATCCCATTTCGAGAGAGAGACTTTTCGAACCGCCAATGTAACCCGGCGTACAGTAAAGCCCCGATTGAATCTCAATCAAGCCTGGATTATTTAGTGGTGTATGGACGGGACTGAAGCGGTCAAAACACTCTGCCAGCAAATTGCCACGGAGCCCGACGAAAAAAAGACGGAAGAACTTTTTTCCAATCTCCACCAGGTGCTCTCGGTCGATCAGGAAGACACTCGTCTTCGCTGGCGTCTCATCGTCCAAAAATTCAAACGACTGAAAGTTGCTTAGTATCGGTTTGTTGCTGGATATGGCGGAGGGAGAGGGATTCGAACCCCCGGTACCCTTTCAGGCACAGCGGTTTTCAAGACCGCCTGTTTCAACCACTCACACATCCCTCCGCGGGCGAACGAGCAGGGTTCAGGAGTCCTAAAACTATATCACTCGGAGAACGGGTTTTTATCGGAGAGGCGGTGCCGCGGCCAAGAGCTTTCGCAGCGGTTGAAAGAAAAGGCGAGAAGACTGCTGTCTTCTCGCCTGTTCAACATTATTTAATGTTGCCGTTCATGCCGTTGGGATAGAAGCCACCGGAGTGAGCCCCGCCGCCATAGACGATTTTCAACACTTGGCTGGTGGTGCGTGGAATTGAGAGCGCATTCGCGTCAACGCAGTACGGTTTGTCTTGCGTGGGCGGGACGTCGAGCGAGTCAACTGCTGGACTATTGACTCCGTACCAGATGCATCCCAGCCGAACCGAACCGGAGTGCTGCGCTTCGGTCGACAGGATCTCGCCTGCAGTCAACAAGTACATCTTGTCCGTGATTGCAGGTGCAGCTCCCAAGTAGGCGCTCACTCCCACGTCCTCGAATTGACGCCCCAGCTTGAAGAATTCCTGCACATTGGCAAAGCCGTAGCCAAGAGCGTCCAGATTAATCGCCGGTTTCTTGACCGCTGCTGACCCTAATGCAGTGCGCAGCAATTTCACGTGCGCCACTTCGTCGGTTCGCAAAGCGCTGGCTGCGAAGGCGAAGTTGACTCCCGAGAAATTCACCATCTTCCCGCCCGTGGTCGGACCGCTGACCTGGCTGGAATTTACCACTCCTAAACCTTGTAACGTCGTTCCCCACGTCGCCATGAGATAAAACTCTGCTTCAAGATATTCGAGATTAAGTGCGAAGTTTAAGATATCGGCATCGGTGACGGCATTCGCGGCCTGCAACTTGCCGAGACTACCGCCCAACATCGTCATTGCCGCAACCCCTAAGCCTGTTGCGCCAGCTCGTTTCACGAATTTACGGCGATCAAACGGGTTTTGAACTTTGTTTAGGATTTCTTCTTTTGACATATATGAGTTCACCTATCCAGAACTGATTGGACACACTAATAACTGGTACGGTGCGGTTGTGGGTAATGGATTGCGAACGCTTTGCTATGTCCTGCATCGGACGCTGTTCGACGGTCCGCCAGCACGTAAACTGGATTTGTGCCGATGTTAGGGGTCTTCAGCCCCGATGAAACGCGTTTTACTGGGGAAGCAGTTGCTCAGCGATGCGGTTGGGCGTACGGTTTAAATGTGCATAATAGAACTTCACATGGCTCGATACTTCTCTATATGGTCATCGCCATCATGATCACTTTCTTTTCTTTCATGTTCGTCAAAGCCAGACAGAACCCGGAGCCTATAACGCCGGTGACGCCAATGCACGATTCCAAGTGACAGCGTCAGCTACCTGGTGTTGGGCAGGGCATCGGCTTCGCCAGAGCCGGCAATTTGAACCCGAGAGACCCGATTCGGCGCAACCACCACGACCACTCACCGCAAAAATTCTCCCGGAAGCTCCCCATCAGCAGAATCGCCCCATCCCCAAACCTGTCATCCCGACCGGAGTGGAGGGACCTTGCGTTTAAAGCCTAGCCCCTAAAATGGGCTTGCCCTCCAGATTCGCAGTGCGTCCACGGCAGACGTCCCCATCCCCAAACCTGTCATCCCGACCGGAGTGGAGGGACCTTGCGTTTAAAGCCTAGCCCCTAAATGAGCTTGCCCTCCAGATTCGCAGTGCGTCCACGGCAGACGTTCCCATCCCCAAACCTGTCATCCCGACCGGAGTGGAGGGACCTTGCGTTTAAAGCCTAGCCCCTAAATGGGCTTGCCCTCCAGATTCGCAGTGCGTCCACGGCAGACGTCCCCATCCCCAAATCTGTCATCCCGACCGGAGTGGAGGGACCTTGCGTTTAAAGCCTAGCTCACCACCGCCCCCCCATGCTCACGAACCGCGCAGCAGTTCATGCGTCTGTTTCCCACGCAAAAAATAAAAGGGAGCGGATTTTATCCGCTCCCTTCAGAAAGCAAGTAGAACGTTAGGAGTTTCCTGCCACCGTACGCAGCTTGCCGGGCATGAAGTGATACGGCGGCCACGGACCGCTGATCACCAGCTCGCAGTTCTTCAACTGTTTAGCGGCGCTTGAATAACGGTTTTGATATTTTTCGATGGATTTTGAATCAATCAGGTGGGCGATGTCGATCAGCATTCCGTCGGAAGATACCCGCTTACAGCTAATTTCCTCTTCCAGCGGATTAAACATCTTGTGTACCTGAACTGAAAGAGCACGGGCTTTAGTCTGGCGCTCCCGATCTTGCGAGGCCTTCTCTCGCAGTTTGATCAGGTAGTCGCCGCCTACTGTATCCGGCAGCTGGACTTCGGCAATGGCGTTCCGCAGTGACCCGCCCTTTACCAGCACTTTGAGGTGCATTTCAGCCTTGCCACGAAGCTTGGCGACGCTCTGGCCGAAAGTGCGCCGGTTAGCGCGAACCGCCTGGCGCAGTGCGTCGTCTGAATCAAAAACGGTCCCGAAGCGGAAGGGCAATACTGTGCCGGTCCGGAAGCAGACGCTTACGACGCGAGCATGCTCAAGGACGTGTTTTTCCTCAAGCTTGTTATCGGCTCGGTCGTATTCGCTGACGATGACGGCGAAGTCACCACTAGGATAGCTAAGAACCGCTGCTCCGTTTACGCCTTGAATGCCTTCCAGCAAGAAGGGGCGTCGGGTGCGGGTTCCATTGGAAAGGGTCTGGTGCTCGGTAATGCAGTAAGCGTACCACGCCATATCGGTCTCTCCGAACCTTGAGTCTCAGGGCTATTTAGGCCTGAGTATCCCTTTAAAGTTGGCTTGCGACCTTTGTGTACCTAGGAAGAAAGGGCGGAACTTATTTGAGAATCGATGTGTTTGCTGTCCCACATCCACCATGAATCTTATCTCTAAACACAGTAAAATTGCAACCATTTCGTTGCACGTCGCATCCGGGCGAAGGATAGGCGAATCGACTTTACGTAAACGATTTCCTTTGGGATATTTGCACAAGTGGTAGCGTACACAACGCGGTCCGTAGGGGGACGGATGCCTATCTTTTCTTTGGATCGGTACCGTTGCGCGTGACCGCGCGTTCCTGTAACTCGGTGGTGACGACCCGCAACATTTCGTCCCCCGGGGCGGGCTTGCCGGTCCAGATCTCAAACTGCCGGGCCGCCTGCTGCACAAACATCTCGATTCCCGGGATAATCTGGGCACCCCGCGCCCGTGCCAGCGTCACCAGTCGAGTTTCCTGCGGGTTGTAAACCATTTCGAAAAGGTATTTGGTGTTGATTTCGTTCTCGTTGAGCGGGGAGTCTTTGGAGTTTCCCATGCCGACCGGGGTGGCATTGATGATCACGTCGAAAGACAACTTCTTCAGATCTGGGCGCTTCACCGTTCTTGCGCGGGCCTGCCGGGCCAGCTTCTGGGCGACGGCTGCGGTGCGGTTCAGAATGTAGACTTCGGCTCCGCGTTCTTTCAGGCCGAAGACGGCCGCCCGGGCAGCTCCGCCTGCTCCGAGAACCAGGATCCGGGCCTCGCTCAACGAGATGCGCTGCTCCAGCGGGCGGACGATGCCGGCGGTATCGGTGTTGAAGCCGTAGAGCTTCCCGTCCTGCGCGCGAACCACGGTATTACAAGCTCCGATCTTGGTGGTGTGAGCGTCGGTGTTATCCAGATATTTGAGGATGCTCTCCTTATAGGGCATGGTGACGGAGAGCCCGTGAAGCGGGATGTCTCGCACGCAAGCCAGCAGGTCTTTCAGGGTTTTGGCGTGCAATGCGACGTAGACTCCATTCACGTTCTCGCGGCGCAAGGCTGCATTCATGATTGCAGGCGAAAGCGAATGCGCTACCGGATCGCCTACCACTCCGTAGACCTTGGTGGCGTTATCGACCTGATCGATGCGGTAGGTGCTGCGCAACTCCTGGCTGGTGACCTGGCCGGGGGCAGTCTTTTCGTCGGGCCGCACTGAAGCGAAGGTGAAAACGCTGCCGGCACGTACCCCCAACACCCGGCTGATTATGCCCTGCTCGCCCATGCACATGCCAACCATGGAGTGTTCGTTACTCTTTTGCTCCAGGAACCTCATCATGGTGACATTGTCATAGAGCGTGGTGGCGGTGGTGACAACCTTATAGAAGTCGGCTGGAATGGCGGCCATTTTCGCCATGGTTTCGTCCAGCTTCTTGGTCTCGTGGAAGTCGTGAAAAGAAAGGATCAGGCCTGCTTTAGCGCGCAACCCAGAAATCTGGGCAGGCTTACATCGAACGGCGCTCTGTAATTCAATGTCGACCAGCTGGCAACCTGCTGCCGCGGCTTTGACCAGAACATCCAGCTGCGCCGGAATAGTCCCCTGAAATTTCCCCCCGCTGCCAGCCCGGCGGCAGGTCGCGATACAAATGGCGTGGGGATAGTAGTCAATAAACTTCTTGATCTTCGGCAGGGCCAGTACGGGCTTGGCCAGATAGTCCAACCTGAACTCAATAAAGGGATTGTCCCGAAGCAGCGCCTCAGCGCGTTCGATCATTTCAGAGGCTTCGGTGCCAGTTACGGCCACACAGACCCGAGGCAGGCGCAGGTGCGCGGCCCGCGGGATGTAGTTAATCGCTAATGTTGTCATCGAGTAGGGTCGGCGGCGATATTACAGGCGCCTAATTCCAGATGCAACCCCCGGACTGACAATACTGTAGCCGAAATAAACTTTCTAACGTACTGGATTGGCACCAGCGTAACCTTGACCGACACTCCGGCGGTTGCTAAAGTCCGGCTGTAACCCTTGTAGTTTCTGCATTTAGCGGGACTTAAGCCGCCCGATTGCGGCCGCCCTTTGGAGAAAATATGAAGAAAACAGGACTCTTGCTGGTATTTTGCTGTGCTCTGGCCGCGTATGCGCAGCAAGCCGGCCCAGCTGATCAGGCGTCTGCCGGAGGTACCGTACAGACTGCCGCGACTTATCCGTTTGAACGCATCCAGGCACCCTCGAGTGCAGACCTTTATTGCGCCGGCTTTGTTAGCAAGGAACTGCAACCAAATGCCGACTATGTCGCGGGCGGATTGCACACTCCGAACACCACCAAATTCGTGAATGGCGACTTGATCTATCTTTCCGGCAGCGGATACCAGACCGACAAGGAATATTCGATTCTGCGCGAGATCGTCAATCCCAACAAGCACGAAGTTTTTGCCGGTCAGGACCGCATGGTCAAGGCGATCGGCCAGCCTTACGCCGAGTTGGCGAAGGTTCGCATCGTGGACACCCGCAGCAAGATGGCGATCGCGCAGGTTGAGTTCAGCTGCGATCCCATCGTGCCCGGCGACATCGCCGTGCCGTTCGTCGAAAAGCCTACCGTGTCGTTCCACTTGCCGGTTCGCTTCGACCGCTTTGCTCCGGCAAGCGCCAAGACCGCAGGACGCATTGTGCTGGCGAAGGATTTTGATTCGGTACTGGGCACCGGGATGAAGGTTTATCTGAACGTGGGCGCCACCCAGGGCGTCAAAGTCGGCGACTACTTCCGCGCGGTTCGCGGCTATGAAGCCGATCGGCAGAACGAAGTGGATTCTCTGTCGTTCAAGGCGTTGACCGCCGAGGACACCCAGAAGAATCCCCCGTCGATGGATCCTAACTTCCTGACGCCGACCAAGGGTGTTGCCATCCACGTGGCCGATATGCCGCGCCGTTCGGTCGGCGAAATCGTAGTTCTGAGCACTACACCGACCACCGCGACCGGCATGATCGTGTTCGCGCTGGAAGATGTTCACGTTGGAGATAACGTCGAGCTGGACGAACAGCAGTAAATTACGAATCAGCCTTACGGCCGGAGAAGAATGCGAATTCTTCTCCGGTTTTGTTTTGTAGCGGGGACCCTCTTGTCCGCGTGACCGATTGCGCGAAGTTGCCGGCTCATCCCACGCTGCGTTGCGTTCTTTCGCTGCCCTCGCGGACAAGAGTGTCCGCGCCACCTTCCAGGTTCTAGACATAGGGTTGCTCTTCCACGGAGCCCTGGATTTCTTTGATTCGGGTGCCTGCCTGGAGCAGGTGCCAGGATTCCTGGTACGGAGCGTATTTTGCTTGTGGCCGGCCAGGGCTCAGCATAACGCTCCTCATGCCGAGGACTTTCTGGGCGGGAAGGATAAACCAGATGTCCTCCGGAATCACGAGGGCGGCCACAAAATCAAACGGATCGCCAACGTAGGCACGGCGGCTGCGTCGCACATCGCAAACATAGCTGCGCTCGCGTTTGCACTCCGTTCGACTTCACTTGCACGCGCACAAATGCGCCGTCACATTCCACCACCAAGTCGTATTGGGACGACTCTCCCCAGGGCTTGGACACACATAGCCCGTATTCCGCCGCGCGCGTCATGAAACGCAGCTCTGCCCATTCTCCCCGCCGCTTGCAGTTCCTGATCTTCGATCCGTCATTTTGCATGTTTCTCCTGGACTCCCTAAGTTGGACTACTTAAGTTGATCCGTCTAAGTTGACTCGCCGCAAATAAAAATGCGGCCCGCGAAGGCCGCATGTGTGTCGATGAATGTCTTGGTGTGTCGAGAGGCGTGTCCGCCTGCTCCACCACTACTACTATTATTTCAGATTCAGACCCTAAAATGGGACATTCGGTGCAGAACTATATTTCCAATTGAGTCATGGGATTAGAGCGATTCATGTAATTTCTGCCTATTGACAAGTTTTTTGGGGAGAATTGAGTGCCGTTTTGGGAATTCTGCGTGCAGGTCCGTCGCGTGTGCCCATTCAAGCCGCGTCTTGCCCCGCTGGATGGGGAATTGAGGGATGAAGGTGAGGTGGAGCTTTCTTCCGCAATCGGCCAGCAGCTTGGCAAAGGCGTCGCTGACCTGGGCTTCGTTGTCGAAATGAAGCTGGCCAAACTGATGCAGGTTGGCGTAGTAATTCTTGACGGCGGCGTGCGTCGGTTTGAGGGCTAGCGACATCTGGGACGGCCCAGTTTACAACGGGGGCGGCGAGTGGTTTGCTGGAATGTGAGTGGGTGCTTTCCGAGACAATGCAATGAGTGCTGGGAGACCGCCGCGTGGCTACGCTTGTTTTCATGGCGGGCCATAGCAGATTCCTCCCTGCGGTCGGAATGACAAGGGGTTGTGGCCCATTCGAGCTCTGCTCTGGGTTGAGTGGGATTATGTGGCTGAGCGGTGGCCTCAACAAACCAGCGCGGCGCAAGCAACTGTCGCGAAAACGGTGGGAGGTCGTCAAGTTAAAGGCCCCACCAGACTTTGCGTTGTGGTTGTTATGGGGATGGTTGCGCCGCGTCGGCGCCTGGTTCAATTGCCGGCTCTCCCGTGGCACGGCTGAAGCCGATGCCCTGCCCAACACCAGCAGCGATGTTGAGGTAGATTCCAGCGAGTGAGGTCACGGGTGATTTTGGTGTGAGAAGACACAAGGTCCCTCCACTTCGGTCGGGATGACAGGGTTGGGAATGGGGACTTCTGCTGATATGGAGTTCTCGGAATTTTGCGTTGTGTTTGCATACGGGTGGTTGCGCCGGATCGGCGCCTGGTTTCATTGCCGGCTCTCACGGCACGGCTGAAGCCGATGCCCTACCCAAGCCCAGCAGCAATGTCGAGTAGATTCCAGCGAGTGAATCCGCCGGTGATCCTGTCTTGACCGGATTATTGGTGAGCGAAGACACAAGGTCCCTCCACTTCGCGAATCATCGCCTTCGCGATGATTTGCTTCGGTCGGAATGACAGGGTTCGGGGATTTGGGGGCAGACGGGGCGCTCCGCAGAGTTTCTGCAATCGACAAATGACAAAGCCCCAGCACTTAGCCGGGGCCTTGTAGGGATACTGTTGCCGTCCGCGAAACACTTTAAGCACATCTCCGCCGGCGGCGGGGTAAAGCATTTTCGTTTTGTCGAGCAACCGCGGAGGGCGAGGGGCCAGCGGCGATGTCGAGGTAGATTCGAGCGAGTGAATCCGCCGGTGACCTTACCTGTCGGAAACTCCAGGGGGGCGTGGCTATTTATCAGCCGCCGATGTCTGGGGAGCGTGTACCCTCATTGCTAAAGTGCCAATACGCCCGGAATTTAAATCGCAAATACCGCTGTAAAGTCTGGCATCGCGGGTGGCTGGAATTTCAATCCGCTCGCGTAAATTCAGCCCCTCCCGGCGGATTTTTTCGAACTCGTCCCGCGCGTACGTCAGGCCAAAGCGTCCGCCGACGACGTTTAGAACTTTGCCGGTGTCGTCGTAAAGCACAAGCTTTAGCTCGATTTTGCCATTGCGAACTCCGTCAGGAGTAACCTCAAACTGGAGCTGGTCGGGAAATATCTCTAAGTCAAACGCATAAGTTTTCACTGGATCTTTCACTGGAACCTTTGCGTTCTCGACCTGCCCCGGCAGCCGAGCCAACCGAGCTTTGTAGACGACCTGTGACATGTCTGGCATGCCGAAGGCCATCAAAAGAAGCAGCGGATCGCTCTCCCGCGTTTTAGCGGCGTCTTCCTCCCGCAGAGCGAAATATCCCCTGCGATACGAGAGCTTTCCCTTTGCGCTTGCGAGCTTGATAGAAATGTGGCGGTACTTGCCGTTCATTTGTCTCTCGGTCGGGCTGTAGCTGAGGGTATAAAAGTTCGCGCTATCGTGTGTGACGCGGGCCAACACGTCGGCGATTCCATTGGTGCCATAGAACGCCCGGCCTCCCGTGCCATTAGCCAATTCTTCCATCGACTGCTGGACGGGTTGGTCTGGACTCACATCTTTTTGCCCTCGTCCTGCTGGGGAGATCGACTTATTGCCAGGGCTTGGTCCGCCGATTCCCATCGTGTCGGCCTGATATACCCTGGTCCCTATCAACCCCTGCGCGGCAATCGGATAGATAGCAACCCGCGCCCGGCTTAACAAATTGGCGGTGCGCTGAACGTCATTTTGAAATCCAGGAATGCTGAAGAAAGGGTTCGATTGTTCCTGGTTCGGCAAGAACGCGATGGGAAATGATCCGGAAACCCACATTACATTTTTTCTTCCGGGAAAAGCCGCCAGGTATCGGCCCAGCGCCTGCATGGATTGCAGCGTGCTACGCACACGCGCATCGGCCAGCCGGACCTCCATTTCTCCGAACGCCTGTTTCAACGCGTTACCAGGATTAATCGAATTGGTTGTGGTGGTCAGGTCGCCAACTGGCGGAGGACCGGCCGCGTTTGCCTCCATAAAACCAACCGTCTCCTGTATCGACTGTTTTTCGCTTTCGGACTGCAACAGGGGAGACGCGAATGGAGTATTTGCATCTTTGGAATCGACCGCCGCCAAAAGAGCCGAGGAGTCGCTGGTAAATCCCTGAAGCATTCGCAAGCGTGTGGTCAACAGAAACACCGCCGCCTGCGTGCCCGGCGGAATACTCTTCAAATATCTAAGAATTTGAGCATGCACAAAAGTCTGGTCCTGCATGCCAGTGTTCAAGCCATCGATGAGAAGAACATTGACCGAATCGGTAGAGACCACTGCCGGAGAATTCGTGAACACGCCCGCTGCCACGGGCGCTTCAGCAGGGGCCACCGGTCGGGTCTTGTGCTCCTCCAGCGAGGCAATCGTCTGGGGTTTCCCTTCCTCAAATACCTGAAAATCCGTCTTGGTAAGACCAGGGACCGGGTTCCCGTGATTGTCGGTCACAATGATATCCACCAGGACTACAGGGACCTTGGACTGAAAGGTAGGAAGACTCTGATCTAAGGATGGCGCTGTGGTCTGGCCAAGCAGTGGGATGACAACCAGCAACCAACCCAAAGAAAGATACTTCAGCCACATCGAACTACCCCTGCTGATCTGGCGGTGTCAAGACACCGTTACTGTAGCATTTTTGCCAAAATGACTTTTGAAACTAGGTTCACCAGTGGTTCTAAACAAAGGTCTTGGCCTTCCTTGCGGGTAATGGACGGTTTCGGGTGGTCTCAACAAGCCAGCGCGGCGCAAGCGACTGTCGCGAAAACGGGCGAGTCGTCAAGTAAGAGCCTGGGGAGGTGGTAACCCATAAATATGGTAATATGGGCTCACAATGAAGACCACGCTCGAAATGCCGGATTTTCTGTTTCGGCGGGCGAAGTCAGTGGCTGCCGAGCGCGGTATCCCCTTGCGGCAGTTCGTGACCGAAGCGGTCCAGGAAAAATTGAAAACCTCTCCCCAGAACAAGCCCTGGATGAAACATCTGGGAAAGCTCAAACATCTGCGCAAGGAGCGGAAGCAAGTCGAGAAGCGAGTGGAAGAGGCCTTCGAGCACATTGACCGCGAACTGTGGCGCTGAGTATCTAAAATGGTTCTCGACACCAACGCGCTGTCCGCAGCGGCTGACAACGATCCCGCCGTCATTACCCTTCTCGCCCGCGCCGAGCAGATGGCAATTCCCGTAGTCGTACTGGGGGAATATCGCTATGGCATCGCCCAGTCGCGGCATCGGGTGAGCTACGAAAATTGGCTAAAAGCCCTGGTCAACGACTGCCTGGTGTTGGACATTCATGAGCCGACGACGCGCTACTACGCGGAAATTACCCTCGAACTGAGGCGGAAGGGCACGCCGATTCCGACCAATGACATATGGATTGCGGCGCTGTGCCGGGAACACGATTTGCCACTCTTAAGCCGCGATCAGCATTTCGACCAGGTAACGGGTTCGAGGCGGATTGCCTGGTAACGCCGTCAGGGGGAACTCTATTCGTGCGGGAGCTAACCGAAGCATGTCTAGTTCCTCTTCAGCGAACCGGGTTGGGTACGTAGTCGAGCCTCCAACGGGTGAAGCCGACGGGATCCTGCCTGGAGCGGAGTTTGGTGAGCGAAGACACTAAGGTCCCTCCCTCCGGTCGGGATGACACGGTTTTGGGGATTCGGGGACAGACGGGCGTTCCGCAGAGTTTCTGCAATCGACAAATGACAAAGCCCCAGCACTTGGCTGGGGCCTTATAGGGATACTGTTGCCGTCCGCCTACCCAGGACCCAGCAGGTGCAGCCGATGGGGAGCTAGATTCCTGCGAGGGAGGTTTTCGGCTGCTCCCCGGTTTTTCAGGCTTTTTGCGGTCGCCAGGGCTTTAGAAAGGTAATTGCTTTGAAGCTGCAAGGGTTTGCAGCCTGGGGTTTTCTTCGGATCGGCTGTTCTGAGTTATCCTGTTTAAGATCAGCAGCTTGTATGGCATTTGGCCTTTGGCTTGGGAACTGCTTTATATCTGGTAACAAGAGAGGCCGTAGTTGATTCTTCTCCGTACACGCACTCTACGCTTCCGCCAAACCGTCAGACGGGATGGCACCTTGCAACGCCCCTTCTAGAATCCTTCCAATCCGCCTCTTTTGAAATTGTGGCCCCAGAAATGGGGCCGCTTTTTTTACGATAGACTTCGTCAGATGAACCTTCGTGATTTTCTTCTCTTCCTGGTGGTTTCAGTAACTCTGGTTTCCGAGAGTGCGGTAGGGCAGGCGCCGACTCCGGCCAGCCCTTATGTGCGTAAGCCGGTGGCGTCGGCAGAGGAAGCCTATTCGCCGCAGTTGCGGGCGGAGATTAAGGCACTGCGCGATGCGGCGCTGACGAGCGACTACGCGTGGAGCCAGGTGGCGCACATTACGGAAAATATTGGGCCGCGGCCGGAAGGATCTCCGCAGGCGGAGTTTGCGGCGCAGTATGTTGCCGGACAGTTGCGCGGGCTGGGTCTGGAGGTGCGGCTGGAGGAGGTGCAGGTGCCGCGGTGGAATCGCGGGGTAGAGACGGCCGAACTGGTGGAGTATCCGGGGCAGGCACCGGGGACGGTACAGAAGATCGTGCTGACAGCGCTGTCGGGAAATACACCGACAGCGGCGGACGGGCTGACGGCCGAAGTAGTGGTAGTGCGAAATTTTGAGGAGTTGAAAGCGCTGGGGCGGGAAAAGGCGGCGGGAAAAGTTGTGCTGTTCAACGAAATCTACGATCAGCGGAAAGCCGCGGGGGGCCTGGCTTTTAAGGCGTACGAGGAGGCGGTGCAATATCGCGGGGAGGGGGCAAAGGCAGCGGCAGCGTTGGGAGCGGTGGGATCGCTGGTGCGGTCGGTGGGGGACGCGGACTATCGGATTCCGCATACCGGAGGCAGCACGCCGGCGGGAATTCCGCAGGGCGCGGTGACGAGTGAAGATGCGGAACTGATGGCGCATCTGGCGGCACAGGGGAGGATTCGCATCCATATGGTACTGACCTCGCAGATTGGGCCGGCGGCGGTCAGCCATAATGTGGTGGCGGATATTAAGGGGACAGAACATCCGGAACAGATTGTGGTTGTGTCAGGACATCTGGATTCGTGGGACCTGGGACGCGGCGCGATCGACGACGCTGCGGGGGTGGGTGTGGCGATGGAGACAGCACAACTGATTCAGCAGCTGGGATTGCACCCCAAGCGGACCATCCGAGTGATTGCGTGGATGGACGAAGAGAATCTAGGGAGCGGTCAGACGGCGTACACCCAGGCGCATGGTGGCGAATTTGCGAACCACGTGGCAGCGATTGAGAGCGATTCAGGGGCGGGGCATCCGCTGGGATTTTCAGCGAAGGTTAGCGCCGCGGCGCTACCGCTGTTGCGGCCGATGCAGAGCGTTCTGGAAGGCATTGGAGCGAATTTGATCGAAGCCGTGGACGAGAGTCCGGAGGCCGATATTGAGCCGATGGCAAAAGCGGGAGTGCCGGCGTTTGGTTTGCTGCAGGATGGGCGAGATTATTTCAAGTATCACCATACGCCGGCGGACACGCTGGATAAGATCATCCCGCAGGAGCTTCGCGAGAATGCTGCCGCCATGGCGGTGCTAGGGTACACCGTCGCGAACTTGCCGGAGCCGCTCCCTCGCCAGTAGGGCAAGATTGATATTGAAACGTTTTTTCTTTCTGGTCGCTTCCTGCTGGGCGAGAAGGGGCGGCTGGGGCTGAGTTCGGAAAGCGCGTCCATTCTGGGCCTGAATATTTAACCCATCCCTTCCTACGGTTGACGCATCTCAAATTAAGCGCATATGATTCGTCATTGCGTGAGACCAAATCCACCGGAAAGTAAATGACAGCGGCCTCTGGGCCGCAAAATTATTAGCATGGACAAGAAAAAACTGGATCACTTTAAAAAGCGGCTTGAGACTCGGCAGCAGGAATTGCGGCAGATGGTGACGAGAACGGAGCAGGACGGTCGCACTGTCGATGAAGGTACCGCGCAAGACATTGCCGATCGCGCTGCCAGTTCTTACACCAAAGAGTTTCTCTTCTCGCAAAGTAATAATGACCGGCAGCTTCTGGCCATGGTGGATGAGGGCCTGGCGCGCATTCGAGAAGGCTCGTTCGGCGAGTGTATTTCGTGCGGACAGGAAATCAATGCCAAGCGGCTGGAGGCAGTGCCGTGGACGCGGCATTGCATCGGGTGCCAGGAGAAGCTGGAACAGGGATTGTTGGAAGAAGCGTCGAAGTAATTGGCTGGTGCGCCGGCCTCAGGGGCTAAAGCGCGGAGTGCTTAGAATTGTTATGGCCCGACTGGAAGTCGGGCCCTTCCCGTTAGAGCTTCCCTTCCCACCCCACGATTAATCCAGGTTTCAACGCAAACCCATTACGATCTCAGCCGAGCTTTCACCACAATCCATCACGAATCAGACGAGCTCAATCCAAATTCGGGGTTGAGAGGTGTGCTTCCGGGTCTCGCAATCGGCGAGATGGGACGAGCGCCCAGTTGATTCCAGGTAAAATCCCCATTCTGCTTGGCTTTGACGCTCGCGATTTTTGCCTGTTAGACTGAAAGACTGACAGCCCAACAAGATACGCAGAAGGGAAGCCTGTGCGCGCGCAAACCCGCCATAACTTAAAAGAAGATAAATTCAGTAAGACCACCATTGAGGTGGCGGAGCGGACCGTCCACTGGTCGGTAGAACACAAGTCGCGGCTGGTAATTGCGGCGGCGGCGTTGGTGGTGATCATCGCGGCGGTCGTCGGCGGCTGGTATTACATCAACCAGCAGGACCAACAGGCCAGCCTGGCGGTAGGTCAGGCGGTTCGGACACTCGATACTCCGATCCGGCCGGCTGGAATGCCCGCGCAACCCGACGCCCCAAGTTTTGCGTCCGCCAAAGAGCGCGCCACCGAAGCGCGAAAGCAGTTTCAGGGGGTGGTCGATAAATATCCGCACACCCGTTCGGGAGACGTGGCACGGTATTTTGTGGGCATGACGTCGGCTGACCTGGGCGACAACGCCGCAGCGGAACAGGCGTTAAAAGAAGTGGCGTCGGTTCATAACGATGAACTTTCGGCGCTGGCAAATTTTGGGCTGGCGTCGGTTTACCGGCGGCAGAATCGCAATAAAGACGCGATTGAAATTTACAAAAAGCTGGCGGACAAACCGACGCGGACCGTAGGCAAGGCTTCAGCCCAGTTGGAACTGGCCAGCACTTATCAGGCTGACAATCAGCCGCTGGAAGCCAAACGGGTCTATCAGGTGATGCAGAAGGAAAATCCCACCGGCGAAGTGAATCAATTGGTCGCGCAGAAGCTGGAACAGCTTAAGTAGCCGCGGCTTTCCCCTCGGAAATTTTGGATTGCAGCATCTCGCGCTCTTGCCTGGGATTTGTGCAAGTTCGCGGAGATTCCGCTTTAGTGCAGAGGTCCTTCGCTGCGCTCAGGGGGATTATTTTATTTTGGTGTTGGCAAGACGTAGCGGAGCTAGGTCTCTACTTTGTTGATGTTTCGATGCGCTTTGTGGACTTGGCATTAGTAGTTCGATACGATGTTTGCCGACTCACTTCTTCAAACACATTTATGGCAGAGATTACTCTTCGCGTGAATGGACGTAACCGGAACGCTTCGGTTTCGCCAGCGACTCCTTTGTTGTGGGTGATTCGCGATACTTTGCAGCTTACCGGGACCAAGTTCGGCTGCGGGGCCGGGCTCTGTGGGGCCTGCACCGTGCACGTGGATGGCGCGGTAGTGCGATCGTGTTCAACTCCAGTTTCGCAGGTGGTGGGAAAGAACATTACGACGATTGAGGGGCTGGGCGCGAATGGCCTGCACCCGGTGCAGCAGGCCTGGATCGCCGAAGACGTGCCGCAGTGCGGCTACTGCCAGAGTGGACAGATTATGGCGGCGGTGGCGCTGCTGGCGAAAACTCCTCAGCCTACCGACGAACAAATCAACCAGGGCATGGCGGGGAACATCTGCCGCTGTGGGACCTACGATCGTATTCGCAAGGCGATTCATCGCGCGGCAGGGGGTGCGCGATGAGTCCGCTATCCCGCCGTGATTTCGTCGCAACCGGGCTGGCCGCTGGGGCAGGACTGGTCATTGGTTTTTATCTGCCACATGGTTCGTGGAGGTCGAACAGCTTCGCGCCGAATGCCTATTTGAGAATCACACCGGACGGACAAATCACGGTGACGGTAGCGCGGTCTGAGATGGGGCAAGGTGTGCGCACGGCCTTGCCGATGATTCTCGCCGAAGAACTGGAAGCTGACTGGAAGAAAATCGCCATCGAGCAGGCGGGAGCCAGCACGTTGTTTGGCGATCAGAGTACGGGCGGCAGCGCCAGCGTGAAGTCGACGTGGGACCCGATGCGCAAAGCAGGAGCGGCGGCGCGTGAAATGCTGATCAGTGCAGCGGCGCTGGAGTGGAACTGCTCGCGATCGGAATGCAAAGCGACGAACAGTACGATTGCCCGGGGAAACACCTCGCTCAGTTATGGCGAGTTAGCAGCGCGGGCTGCGACGCTGCCGGTGCCGACCGACCCGCCGCTGAAGGCCGCGAAGGATTACACGATCGTGGGGCAGCGCATTGCCCGCCTTGATTTGCCCTCGAAAGTTGATGGCAGCGCGGTGTATGGAATTGATGTGCGACGGCCGGAGATGAAATTTGCTTTGCTGGCGCGTTGTCCGGTAATCGGCGGCAAGGTTGCGACGTTTGACGATAAGGAGTCGAGAAAAGTTTCCGGCGTAAGCTTCGTGGGGAAGATCAGCGATTCCGCGGTTGCGGTGGTCGCCGACAGTGTGTGGGGAGCCATGGAAGGGCGCCGCAATCTGAGCGTGACCTGGGATGAAGGTGCGAACAAGGATTTGAATACCGCGGCGATTTATGGTTCGCTGCGGGAAGGTGCGTCCGGCAAGGCATTTGGGCTGTATTCAGTGGGGGATGTGACAAAAATTGGCGGCCGCCGGATCGAAGCCGAATATCAGCTGCCATTTATGGCTCACGCTCCGATGGAGCCGGGTAACACCACGGCACATTTTCGCGGATCGAGTTGCGAACTGTGGTCGCCGACGCAGGTTCCGCAGGATGTGCGCGACTCGGTGGCCACTGCCCTGGGATTGCAGTCAGATCAAGTGCAGGTCAACGTTACTTTGATCGGCGGGGGATTTGGACGCCGGCTGGAGCATGATTATGGAGTTGAAGCGGCGCTGGTGTCGAAGGCGATCAATGGTCCGGTGCAGGTGTTATGGACGCGCGAAGACGACATGCGTAACTCGACCTACCGTCCGGCGAGTTATCACAAGCTGAGTGCGGTACTGGGCGCGGGAGGATGGCCGGTGGCATTTTCCCATCGGATTGTGATGCCATCGATCAATGCGCAAAAGGGCTTTGTTCCGGCGGGCGAACTCGATACCGAAGTCAAAGATGAAGCGTCGTTTACCTATCCGTTCCCCAACGTTGCAATTGATTATGTAATGACAGAAACGCCGGTACCGCTGGGCTGGATGCGATCAGTCAATGCGCTGCAAGCGGCGTTTGCGGCGGAGTCGTTTCTGGATGAGATCGCCGTGGCGGGCGGGAAAGATCCGCTGGAGTTGAGGCTGCACCTGCTGGAAAAAGACGAGATGATGGGGCCGTGGAGCGCGGCACGCATGCGGGGAGTTCTGCAACTGGCAGCGCAGAAATCGGACTGGAGCAAGCCTCCGGCGGCAGGAATGTATCGCGGTATAGCGTGCCACGCCTGCTTTAGCTCGTACGCGGCGGACGTAGTGGAAATTTCGATGGAAAATGATCAGCCACGGGTGCATCGGGTGGTTACGGTGATCGACTGCGGCCAGGTGGTGAATCCCAACATTCTCGAGCAGCAGCTGCAAGGGGCAGTGATCTTTGGCTTAGCGAATGCGCTGCGAGCCCAGATCACGATCGAGAAAGGCCGGGTAGTGCAGGGAAACTTTGATGACTACGCGCCGCTTCGGATTAACGAAGCTCCGGCGGTTGAAGGGTATTTTGTTCCCAGCACGGAGTCTCCTAGCGGTGTCGGCGAGCCGCCGATCCCGCCTCTGGCGCCGGCTTTGTGCAATGCGATTTATAGTGCGACGAAGAAGCGGATCCGGGCGCTGCCGGTGCTGGGATAGAGACGTACATTCGGTACGGCCTGTTTTACCGAGTTGCGCTTGGGTTCCAATTTTGCGCCGCTTTGGCCGCTGCCTGATCTTGCCTTTTTTCTTGTTGCGATTGTCCTGTGTTTATTCGCCGTTCACAGAGACGCAGCAAAGCTACGTCTCTACCTTGGTCGATTTCCCGGTTGGCGAAGCGATTCCGCATGATGTGACGCTGAAATCGTTGGGATTAAAGTGAGAGCCGGCTTCAGCGTGGCGAATCTGGGGAGGTATTTTTTATCGCGCGCAGATATTCCAGCAGGTCGCGGAGTTCGGAGTCGGTAATTCGGCCGTTCCAGGGGGGCATGGCGGAAGATCGGCCCAGTGGCGCACCGCCCATGCGAATTATGGCCGTTTTGTATTGATCGTTCTTGTCGGAGTGGCGCAGATCGGCGGGGCGAGGATAATTCAGTGATGAGGCTCTCCCCTTTCCGTCAGCGTTAATGCCGTGACACAGAATGCAGTTTGCCTTGTAAACAATGTTGCCGCGCTGAATCGGGTCTTGGATAATTTGCAAGTAGGCGACGACGCTGACGATTTGGTCTGGGGACAGCGCATGTTGCCGGATGAGTTTGCTGGGATGGGGGCTGCCGCGAACAAGTTTCTGGTAGTACTGGGTCGTTCTGGTCACAATCTCGCGGCGAAGTTTGGGATCGCGTGCAGCTGACGGACTGGAGCCGTCCCCGTATTCACCATGGCACGCTGCGCAATGGGCCTTGAAGACGAAGGCCCCCTTGATGGCGGGAGTGCTTAATTCTTTTTCAACTGCCGCAGGGATGTCCTGAGGAAGGGCGATGAGAGGAAGCATCCCCAGAAAAATTGTTAGAAGTCCGAGGGCCGGCCTTCGGCACACTACTTCACCTCAACTATCATCTTCATCAGAGGATGGATGGCGCACTCCACTTCGACCTTCCCGCGCTTGTCGAAGGCCACGGACTTAGATTGTCCTGAAGGGTAGGAACCTAGATCGAAGAGTTTGGCGTCAGAGAGTGAGAAGACGTTATGAAAGTAGGGATCCAGGTTTCTGAAGCTGACTACATCGCCCACCTTTATTTTCAGTGTGGCGGCTTTGGTTCCCTTGTAGACGAAAGTTTTCCCCTTCTGGTCAACGACATAGTCTTCAGCACAGACTGCGGCGAATGAAACGAAAAGCAGAATTGTAAGAGCTAGTAATTTGATCATGATTTTCCTGTTTATTCGGGAAGTTGGGGCAATACGATTCTCTCTGGCTTGCTGGTCAAAGATTTGAGGAACTGCACCAAGTCGCGCTGCTCGTTGGGAGTCAGACCTAACGGGGTGATGTTGGGGTCGAGGTGGTCTTTGCTATCTCCGCCGCGGTTGTAATGATCGACGACCTCTTCCAGGGTGCGATAAGCGCCGTTGTGCATGTAGGGTGCGGTGCGCGCCACGTTCCGTAATATCGGAGTCTTGAACGAGCCCTGCAAAACTTTTACCGCAACAAGCAGAAAGCGGCCGGGGTCGGTTCCGATCGGCAGGCCGATGTTGTGAAAGCCATCATCGGTAAAAAACGGGGGCTGGTGGCACAAAGCGCATTTTGCTTTTCCGACGAAAAGAAGGAACCCGGCTTTCGCCGAAGGGCTCAGGGCATTTTCGTGCCCACTTACCCATCTATCGAATGGGGAGTTGTTTGAAACGATGGTTCGCTCAAAGCTGGCTAGCGCCTTACCCACAGTTTTTTCGGTAATCCCCTCATTGGGGTAGGCCTGGTTGAAGGCTTGCACGTACCCAGGCTTGGCATTGAGGAGGGCAACGACGCGCTCAATGTTGCCGTTCATCTCGCCCACCGCGAGCAGCGGGACGACGGCTTGATCCTCGAGGTCGTGATATCGGCCGTCCCACATTAGGAATTGCTCGAAGGCGCTATCGGTGATGGCTGGAGTAGAGCGTCTGAGCTTGAGCATTTCATTTCCCATGGCGATGGGCAGTCCATCAGCCCAGCCGAACTCGGGATTGTGACAGGTTGCGCAAGAGAGCCTACCTGAACCAGAAAGGCGAGGATCGAAAAACAACATCCTGCCGAGTCTCGTTCGCGCGGGCGTTGACTTATTGTCTGCCGGGGATGGTATTGCGGAGGGAAACCTGAAGGCACGCTTGTTGATAGCTTCTTGTGCAAATAGCGTCGCCGAACCCGCCATCAACATCGAGATGCTGATCGCGACGGCATGGCAACAGGCAAGTCTCAAATTCCCCACGACGCTCATCCCTTTAATTGCTGTTTAGCTGCGCGGTTTGGAAGTACGCAGTCTCTACCTCGGTCTATCGGCGGCTGGAGAGGATCGCTTTAACGATCCGAACCGCTCGCGAACTGTTGGGCTAATGCTGTTCAGAGGGTTGCCGATATCAAACGTAGGGATTTCTCGTTTCGGGAGAGGCGTGTGCCGGGAACTGGTCGAATTCACGAGGTGAACTGGTCGAAGCGGTTATTCGCTGCCTCTTCGATTTCGGTGCTGGGTCTGCTATCCGTGGGGTTGCTAGGCGGCTACACGATCTTTACCCAGAACAAGGTGACGCAGTCCTCTCTTGCGACGTCGCGAGTTCGCGCCGACGCTGCCAGCAAGGCGGAAATTGCAGTATTGAGTATGGGCAAAGCGCAAAGCGAGCTTATTCTGGCGAAAGATCCGAACCAGATCCGCAACGCGGCAATCTCCGCGATTCTGGCTTCTTCGGTGCTGGACGAGAGCATCCAGCGCCTCGACCGGGCACTCCCAGGAAATCCCAAGGTTCGAGCGCTTTCCGACCTGCTCAAACAGATCGAACCCATAAAAATGAGAGTTATTCAAGCGGCCAAAATGAACGACCATTTCCTGGCAGAACGTGAAGCGGAGAGGATGCGGGCGGGCATGACGCGGATTGAGGAGGTGTCAGGCGAACTGGTAGCGGAAGAAAATGACAGCTTATTGAAGGCAGTGGAGCATCAGGGGCGGCAAGCTGAGGCGACATTGGTTGGGTTAGGAGCGCTGGTGTTGTTATGCATAATTCTTAGCTTGGTAGCAGGCTCGGAATTGAGACGCCGGACCCTGGAACTGGCGAAGGCGAGAATTGAGTCTGAACTTTTCATTAACAATGTCCCGTCTATCCTGATTGGAATCGACGATCGCGGACGCATAGTGCGATGGAACCAAACCGCTACCGCCGTATTCGGTTTATCTAAATCCGAAGTTGAAACGAAACCGCTGGAAAATTGTGGCGTGAAGTGGCTTCAGGGTTTTGATGCAGAAATCCGCTCATGGCTGAACACTACCCACACACGCCATTACGACGATCTCTCGTTTGAAAAGTCAGATAAACATCGGTTTATCACCCTTACGGTAAATCCCATCCTCTTCGACAGAGCCAAAGGGCCGGAATTCCTGATCACCGGTGCCGACATCACCGAGCGGAGATCTCTGGAAGAGGAGTTAAGGCAGGCACATAAACTGGAGGCGATCGGCCAACTGGCGGCAGGCGTGGCCCATGAAATAAACACTCCAGTGCAGTACGTCACCGACAATACTCGCTTCGTAAACGAGTCGTGGGCCGCGGTCGATGAACTGCTTTCGCTCTCCTGGCAAATGGCCGATTCGGTCGCTAGCGTCAGCGGAGTGGAAGAGGCCCGGGAGGCGTTTCGAAAACGATGTGAGGATTGTGATATCAGCTACCTAAAAAAGGAAGTTCCTTCCGCAATCGAGCAGTCCATGGAAGGGCTGGACCGGATTGCCAAGATCGTACGGGCGATGAAGGAATTTTCACATCCGGGTTCAGCAGCCATGCAGCAGGTCGATATCAACCGGGCTATCGAACTTACCGTCACTGTGGCAGCCAGCGAATGGCGGCACGTGGCCGAGGTGAAAACGGAATTTGACCGTGCCATGCCTGCGGTCACCTGTAATGCCGGCGAATTTAACCAGGTGATTCTCAATCTGCTGATTAACGCGTCCCACGCTGTTGCTGATGCAGCGAACCAGCCAGGCGGGAAAGGCGTGATCACGATCAGCACCAAATGGGAAGGTGACTGGGCGGAAGTTCAGATGCGGGATAGCGGCACCGGCATTCCCGAAGAGATCGGAAATCGGATATTCGATCCGTTCTTCACGACGAAAGAAGTTGGCAAGGGGACGGGGCAGGGTTTAGCGATGGCGCATGCCAGCATTGTCAAAAAGCATAGTGGGAAAATCTGGTTCGAGAGCGAGCCCGGCAAGGGAACCACCTTCTTCATACGCCTGCCGCTAGAGCAGAGCGTCAAAGCCAGCGCGTAGGCGTTGGGGTGCGCCTCAGTGTAAAGGTTTTTCTACGGAGTTGTCGCTTCTCACCATTCTTGACTACACCGGCTATGCCCTTTATTCTTGATACTTGCTCCCTGGAGATTTTCGCCTCTGAGCGTGCTTCCGCGGGCCTTCGCGGGTTACAGGTTGGGGCGGCGGAGGTTCCCGATGTTCATCGAAATAAAGGAGTTGGAACAGGATCCAATCGATTTTCGGGAGGAGATTCCCCCCGAGACTCTGGATCTTGGTCCCGACGCACGCCAGACGACCGCCATTAAGACCGCGGGACGGGCGCAACTAGTCGAGGAACATCAGAACAAGCGCCAGACCATCAAGGACATTCGCCTTAACGGCGACCTTTCTACGACACTGGAGCTGACATGTGCCCGGTGCCTGGAACCGGTAGTGGAGAAGGTGGCTCGGGAATTCGACCTGCTGTATCGGCCACAAGGGGCGGATGCGGGGCGCGAGGAATTATCCATTACAGCGGCTGAGGCCGAGGTAAGTTATTATCAAGGCGACGGTTTATTGCTGGAAGATGTGATTCGCGAGCAGGTTTTGCTGGCGGTTCCGGTAAAGGTAATCTGCCGGGAAGATTGTAAGGGATTGTGCGCGCACTGCGGCAAGAACCTGAACTTTGAGCAATGCTCCTGCAGCCAGACATTTGAAGACCCGCGCTGGTCGGCATTGAAAGACCTGCGCAGCAAGTTACAAAACTAAATTGAAATTTGGCGGCGGCAAACGGCCGCTGCTAAATGCTAAAGAGGACTCACGATGCCAAATCCAAAACGCCGACACTCCAAGGCGCGCACTTCCAGCCGGCGGGCGCACGACCACCTGACCACCCGCTCACTCTCAGAGTGTCCAAATTGCCATGAACGCAAGCTGCCTCATCGCGCCTGCGCGAAGTGCGGCCACTACAAAGGCCGCGAAGTTCTGCAAGTGGAAGACGCCAGCTAACCACCTTCATCATGCCAAGCGTCATCGCCTTAGACGCCATGGGGTCTGACCGGGCGCCGCGACCTGAAATCGAAGGCGCCATTCAGGCGGCGCGGCAGCATGACGTGCGCGTGCTGCTGGTCGGGCAAGAGCCTGCCATTAAAGCGGAGTTGTCACGCCATCCCAGCGCAGCATCGCTTCCCATAGAGATTGTGCACGCCAGCGAAGTCATCAGCATGGCGGACAAAGCGGTGCAGGCAGTGCGTGCCAAGCGAGACTCGTCCATCCGCGTCGGCCTGCGCCTGGTGCGCGAAGGGAACGCGGTTGGCTTTGTTAGCGCCGGCAACACCGGGGCGGTGATGGCCACCGCCAAGATGGTGCTGGGGACGATCCCGGGACTAGACCGACCGGCGCTGGCTGCCGTCTTCCCTACTGCATCGAGCACCGCCGCCATTCTGCTAGACGTCGGCGCTAACGTGGATTGCACTCCCGAAAACCTTGCTCAGTTCTCGATTATGGGGGATACCTATTTCCGCTCAATGTTCGGGGCGCGGCGTCCCCGCATTGGGCTGCTTTCCATTGGCGAAGAAGAGACTAAGGGGAACGAGCTTACCCGCGATGCTTTTCAATTGATGAAGCGGCTGCCCATCAATTTTGTAGGGAACGTTGAGGGCCGCGAACTTTACAGCGGGAAAGTAGACGTTATTGTCGCCGACGGATTTGTTGGCAATGTGGCGCTGAAGATTTCAGAAGGCGTGGCCAATCTGGTCCGCTACACGTTGAAAGAAACCCTCAGGACAACCATTACACGGCAGGTGGGATACTGGCTTTCGCGAAATGCCTTTGCCGACTTTAAGAAACGGCTTGACCACACGGAATATGGGGGAGCACCATTGTTGGGCGTTAAGGGTGTCTGCTTTATCACCCATGGGTCGTCGAACGCCAACGCCATCAAGAACGCCATTCGGGTGGCAGCGGAGTTTGCCGGCCGCCGAATCAACGACAAGATAGAGAAGGAACTCGGGGCCAGCCGGGTTCCGCTGGCAATGGTGGAGACGTAGCGCGCCGGGTAGCTTTGGAGTCCTACGGTGGGTCTCTTAGTTCTCAGTTCCCGGTTCTCAGTTCTTTATCGTCCAAGTAAGTAAATCCGAACCCTGGGGATCGACGTATTTAACGGAGGAGGCGATTTACTATGAGCGAACAACAAAACTTGAAAGTCGTGCAGGACGCCTACGCCGCATTTGGCCGAGGCGATATCCAGAGCCTGTTAAACGCACTCAGCGATGGAGTTGAATGGTACACCCCGGGCGAGGGATCGATTCCCCAGGCCGGCAGCTATAACGGAAGGGACGAAGTAGGCCGGTTTTTCCAGAACCTTGACCAAACCACGCAGTTCGGCAATTTCAATCCCCGTGAGTTTATCGCGCAAGGAGATCGGGTGATTGTTCTCGGCGACTACGATGGAACAGTCAAGCAAACCGGCCGGCCGTTCAAGTCAGAGTGGGTGATGGTTTTCACCTTGAGTGGCGGGAAGGTTACCAAGTTCCGCGAATACACCGACACAGCGGCGATCGCGCAAGCTTACGTAGCAAAAGCCGCATAACTATTACATATCGATTTGTAGAGGCGTAGCTCCGCTACGTGTCTGGGACGGCCGACTCGGTTTTAGCGGCCCTAGACGTAGCAAAGCTACGTCTCTACACCAATTTCGGGTCACGATGAGGGCCTTTGCAGACTGAAAACGGGAATACCGTAGCTTTCATCTTTCCCGGCCAGGGATCGCAAGTGGTAGGTATGGGACGCGATCTGGCCGGGAATTTTGCTGTGGCGAAACAGACGTTCGAAGAAGCCGATGAGGCGCTGGGTTACAAGCTTTCGGACCTCTGCTTTGAAGGTCCGGAAGACTCGTTAAAGCTGACGGAGACGACGCAGCCGGCCATCCTAACGGCCTCGGTTGCTGCCTGGCGCGTAGTCACTGAGAAAGGTATGAAACCGCGATTTGTGGCTGGGCACAGCCTGGGCGAGTATTCTGCGCAGGTTGCCGCCGGCACTCTGAAATTTTCTGACGCGGTGCGCACGGTGCGTAATCGGGGAAAGTATATGCAGGAGGCGGTACCGGTTGGCGTGGGGGCGATGGCGGCAATCCTAGGTTTGGACGCGGAAAAAGTGACCGCGCTTTGTAAGGATGCCGCCGAGGGGGAGGTCTGCGAGCCCGCGAACATCAATTCGCCGGAGCAGATCGTAATTTCGGGAAATAAGGACGCAGTGGAGCGCGCCGCCAAGTTAGCCAGTGAACGCGGCGCCAAACGGGCGGTGATGCTTCCGGTTAGCGCGCCTTTCCACTGTTCCCTGATGAAGCCGGCACAGGAACGGCTGGCGGCTGATTTAAAAGAGCTGGAGTTTCACGATCCCGAGATAGCCGTGGTGTGTAACGTCGATGCGGCGGTGGTGGATTCAGGCTTCGCCAGCCGCGATGCGCTGATCCGGCAGGTGACGGGATCGGTAAAGTGGGAGCAGTCGATGCGCCTGCTGATCGCTCAAGGGATAAAGACATTCGTAGAAGTGGGTCCAGGAAAAGTGCTTTGCGGCCTGATGCGGCAGATCGACCGCGGACCGAAGTGCACGAATGTTGGGGATCAGGAGTCGCTACAGAAGACGCTGGAATTTTTGAGTTTGTAGTCTTGATAACAGCGCAACTCACGTCTACCGGGCAGCGTTGGAAGCCGCTCGAAAAGGCTTTTAACCGCATCTAAGTGCCTATGAAGCGCTCTGGATTTGCCGACCTTCCGCTGCACGGTGGCCGTGTGCCGCCATGGCTGGCGGACAGGATGACCAAGCTTGGCACCGCCATTGCCGAGACTGTGGTGCGGGAATACGGTCAGTCGGAGCTACTTACCCGTTTGAGCGATCCGTTCTGGTTTCAGGCGTTGGGCTGCGTGATGGGAATGGACTGGCATTCCTCCGGCATTACGACGTCGGTACTCGGAGCGCTGAAGCGAGGACTGAATCCTCGGATCAATGAGTTAGGAATTTATGTCTGCGGGGGGCGCGGACGCCATTCCCGCAAGACTCCAGACGAGTTACGCGAGTTTGCTTCGACTACGAGCCTTGACGGAGACTCGCTGGCCCGCACCAGCCGACTCGCGGCACGCATCGACAACAACGCGATCGCTGATGGGTTTCAGCTTTACCTCCACACCTTCGTGGTGACTACCACCGGCGAGTGGGCAATCGTGCAGCAGGGGATGAATGCGGAGAGCGCACTGGCGCGCCGCTATCACTGGCACTCGGCTACCGTCCGTGACTTCACTGCCGAACCGCACAGCGCAATTGTTGGCGAAAATCAGGGCGTCATCATGAACCTGGTTGATGGGGAGGCCAAGCCGGCGCAATCGGCTCTGCTTGAAGTGGTTCGTAGTCGCCCGGAAACGAATCTGGAAGCGATCCGAAAGCTGGAGATGCCTGCGCACCATGAGGTGCGGGCAAAGAACGTCGATTTAAAGCGGTTGGGAGCGGTCCTGGCGAGCGCCTACGAAAGGGACTTTCGGGATTTTGCTTCGCTGCTGTTGTTGGAGAACCTGGGCCCACGGACGCTGCAATCGTTGGCACTGGTTGCCGAGGTTGTGCATGGCGCGCCCAGCCGGTTCAATGACCCGGCACGCTTTTCGTTTGCGCATGGCGGCAAAGATGGGCATCCGTTTCCGGTGCCCCTGAAAACCTACGATGAATCAATCGGCGTACTGCGGCGTGCGCTCGATAGTGCCAAGGTGGGCGATACAGACAAGATTGAAGGCTTTCGGCGGCTGAATAATTTTGTTCAGGCGGTGGAGGGTTCGTCCGATCCGCAGGCAGACTTCGCGCGCACCGTGAAGCATGAGAAGGCAATATCCGCATCGGTAGGCGGCAGAACGGTATTCGATGATCGGCGGAAGTCTCCGGCCTCGGGCGCGCAGCTGTCGCTATTCTAGTGTTTAGCTTTCAAATTCAGCGACAACTTGCCAGCCGTCCTGCTTGGCAACGAACTCCCGTAACTGGTCTAGCTGATTCTCGTTCTCCTGTTTGACCCGTGCTCACCCCAGCGTAGGCTCCCACTTTTACCGGTTGGTCATGTGTTCTCCCGCTCTGCACGAACCGCTCCATTGTGAACTGCGATTGTGGGGAGATTTCGGGACTAGATAATAAAGCCAGTTAGCGGGAAGGAATTGGGGACGTTCGTGAACAGCAGTAGCGGTCGATGGAATGGTTCACGAAAAGGACGAATCGCCGTTCGATGCGGGTCCCTGGTTGTGGGTCAAATGGGGATGTTTAGTTTACTAAGGATTCCCAACTCTCGTGTATTTCTCAGTGCCAGAGACCGACTCTCCCACGAATGACGATACATCTCTAGGTACATCGGGGAAACTCACTTCAGATTTAACAGTCAGAATCTTAGAATCCGAAGACAGTTGCCAGCGTTCTTTCGTGTGGATTCGCATTGGGGCCGCGTTCGGTTGCGGCCTTGCTGTGACTACAGATTCCAGTACGAGATATTTGCCCTTGAGTTGCGCTTTGCACCTGCCTGAGCTACCAGTGCGACTCTTGTAGTCTCCGTCCGAACCATTCAATGGATACCGATTGGTTGTTTTACTACTCTCTTCCATTCTCGTGACTTCTATGCTGTCTTTGCTCTGAATCACTTCAAGGTCGAGCTTACTAGAGGCCATTCTTGTCACTTGAAGGGAGTACTTGCCTGAGTAGTTCACCATCTCGGCGCCCAGCGCGGTATTCGCTGACCATGCCACCATAAAGCCAAGGTACGCAACCAGCGTCAAGAGCCTTGCTCTTGTCATTGTCTTCGCCTCCATCCGGCCGAATGATAGCTAACACTCCATCCGGTCACAAGTTCACAAACTGTCAGGCACCCGGATTTCGGGATGCGTACCCAGGTCCATAAAGCGTGAATCGCTTGCCTCTTCGCGCATCGAACTGAGGGCGGAAGTTACTTCGCGAATGTAGTAGAAGGTGCCGATGAGCAGGCAGATCATTGCCGCCACGAAAACGATTGCCGCCAGCACTGCCGCTTCTTTCGAGTAGAGACCGAGTCCCAACAACAGGCATGAAGTGATGATGCCGCCGAGCGCGATCAGCGTGAGCAGGAAGCAGCGGCGGATCAGTTCGGCGCGGCGCTCGATCGCCTGAATCTGGGCAGTATAGGCGTCGGCTTCCTGGTCGCGTCCATTTTTAGCGGCATCATGTTTGGCGTGGACGTACTGGCGCAATCGGCTGACGATTCCCATCAACCGGACATTTATGGATAGAACCAGCAAGGCAGTGGCGGAAAAGAAAATTGCCGGCGCCACGAAGGCCTGGAACAGACGGCCGATGTCATTCATCGGATTCTCCTGGAGCACGATCACATGAAATCGCCCCGTCCGAAGCATACATCGGTAATGAGGCTCTACGCTGCCGGCTGCTCCATGGGGATTTGCGCTTTATTTGCCGCTAGCCACTGATCAAAAGTCTGCAGCTTGGGATTCAGCGAGCGGCTGAATTGCAGGTTGCGGGCGCCGCAGAAGTATTCTTCGAAATCGCGTTTGAACTGGAACATGTTGCCTAAGTCATCGGCCCCGGGGAATCCGAAACTTCGGTAAACCTTGGGCGGAACACTGTTGTAGACAACCTCTTTGCCGAGCGCTTTGCTGAAACTGGCGGCCATTTGCGAGCCGGTAAGGTGCTCGCCAGCGATGCCTACGGTCTTGCCAATTAATTCTTTACCTTTCTTGAAAATTCCGTACGCGGTTTTGCCGATGTCCTCAGCGGCGATGCCGGGAAGTTTTTTGTCTCCCATGGGTAGTGTGATGGCGAGTTTGCCATCGGGGCCGGGCTTGGGCCCCATGCCGAAGTGGATGAAGTTGTCCCAATAAAAAGATGTGAGCAGGAAGGTGGTGGGAATACCGGCTTCGGTAAAGACATTATCGGACTCGCCCTTGGCATCGAAGTGCGGCACTTTGTATTTGCCTTGCAGGGTGGGCATGCGGTCGTCGGTGAGCGGCACCCATTTGCGGGTGTCTTCGAGGGTCGACCAGATCACATGTTGCAGGCGTTCAGATTTAGCCGCCTCGGCCATGGCGCGGACTTCCGCCATTTCTTTTTCGGGCGAGAAGTGGTCCCAGAAGAACGTGACGCAATAGGCGCCGTAAGCGCCGTGAAAAGCTTTCTTCAGGCTGTCGAGGTTGTCGACATCAGCCGCGACGACTTCGGCACCGGCCTTGGCGAGCGCCTTGGCTTTGTCAGAGTTGACGTTGCGCGTGACGGCGCGGGCAGTGAAGCCTCCAGCGGGATCGGCGAGAATGGCGCGGACGAGGCCTCCGCCCTGGGCTCCAGTGGCGCCCAGTACGGCGATAATTTTTTTGTCGGGCATGAGAGTGATCCTTTCGAGGCCTCCTGACTTCCAGGGATGCTGCGGGTGGAATTTTATCAGTTCTCAGTTTTTAGCTCTCGGTTCTCACTTGGCGGATATTCTGACGTAGCATGTTGTGGTGAAGGTATTAATTCTGGTTTTTATTCTTTCGGGCATTGCCGCGGCTTCGGGGTTTCTGGGGTTTGATCGCAATGAGTATCCGGGGGATGAAAATCTTGCGGCCTTGAAAAAGACGTTTTCGTTTGCGGGCTTCTGGTTGAATAATCCGCCGGGAACAAAGAGGAACGGTTGGACAGGAAAGCGATCTGCGGTACAGGCGGCGGGTTTCGGATTCCTGGTTCTGTTTAATGGACGGCTTTATGCCAAACTTAAAGACGAGGATAATGCGACAAAATTAGGCAGGGCAGATGCTGTGACGGCTGTGGCCGCGGCGTGGCGGGAGGGATTCCCGGTGCGGACCATTATCTTTCTCGACCAGGAGGAAGGCGGCCGGATGTTGCCGGAGCAGAAAGCCTATATCTACGCCTGGGTAGATGGCGTGACGGCGGCTGGATTCCGTGCCGGAATCTACTGCTCAGGCATGGCGGCCAAAGAAGGCTCGGGCGCAAGCGTGGTCACGGCCGACGACATTCGAGCGAATGCGGACGGAAGAAAGATTGTTTATTTCGTGACCAACGATGGATGTCCACCGTCGCCAGGCTGCGGGTTTCCGGAGCGTCCGGCAAGCCCGCGCGAAAGTGGAGTGCGGTTCGCCGAGGTCTGGCAATTTGCGCAGTCGCCGCGGCGGCGCGATGTGGCCAAGGCGTGCCGCGCCAGTTACGCGCGCGATGGAAATTGTTATCCGCCCGGGTTGAATGTGCATGTGGATCTGGATACGGCCGCGAGTAGCGATCCGTCCGAGGGCCGTGGTCTAGCGGTGCGGCCGCAAAAGCGTTAGGGCAGATGATAGACTGGCGCGGCTTAAATAATTTCTGAAGCAGCGGAGATAGCAAATGGCGGAAGCTCAGGTATTGTCGAATCAGAAGCAAATTCTTTCCAACCAGAAGACGATCATTTCCAACCAGGCGTCAATCGTTAAGAATCAAAAGACGATTATTGCGAATCAGGGTTCGATCAAGAAGAACCAGGCGGCGCTGAATGAGATTCTCAAGAACCAAAAATTGATCCTGGCGGCGTTAAAGAAATAATTACGACTGGACCAGCAGCTCTGGGGTGGCTTTCAGCAGGGCTCGTGTGTATGCGTGCTGGGGATTCTGCGTGATTTGTTCGGTGTCGCCGACTTCTAAGAGCTTGCCGCGATACATCACCGCGATACGGGTCGCCAGGTAGCGCACTACCGGCATGGAGTGCGAAATAAAAAGATAGGTCAGCCTGAACTCGCGTTGCAGTTGCGCGAGCAGGTTGACGATCTGAGCGCCGACACTGACATCGAGCGCTGACACCGGCTCGTCGGCTACGATAAATTTCGGCCGCAGAGCCAGAGCCCGGGCGATGCCGATACGCTGCCGCTGCCCCCCGCTAAATTCATGGGGGAAGCGAGTGAGGGCGGACTCGTCGAGTCCTACGGCGCGCAGGAGTTCCGCTACGCGGACGCGCCGGGCGATGGGGCCGAGGTTTTCATGGATGAGCAGTGGTTCGGCGATTACGTCATCGACGCGCATGCGCGGATCGAGCGAACCAAAGGGATCCTGAAAAATTATCTGCATGTCGCGTCTGATACCGCGCATCTCGCGGCGATTGGCTGCCAACAAATTCCGCCCCTGATAGACAATATTTCCTGATGTCGGTTCGACGAGGCGTAGCACCAGACGGCCCAGTGTGCTCTTGCCGGAGCCTGATTCGCCCACCAGTCCCAGAGTCTCGCCCGACTGAATATCCAGGGAAACGCCATCTACGGCGCGTACTTCGCCTTTGGCGTTCCCGCCAAAGATCGATTCGCCCAGCGGGTAAACCTTGGTTAGGTTACGGATCTCGAGGAGAGGCACGGAAAGATGTTAGCAGGCACGGGTGACCGCCACCTTTTTCCACCCAAACTATTTGAACTGCGAAGGATACCTATCTGTTGGCGTTCTATGAGGCGATAGGGGTCCCTTCGACAAGCTCAGGGCAGGCTCTTCGGCGCTAAAAGCTCGCCTCAGGATGACAACCAGGGTGGCATCTCACGCCGCGATTAGAGGAACGGCAATCAGAGCTGTCACCATACCTAGCATCTTCCATGGCGTCAGGCGCTCTTTTAGCAACACGCGGGCCAGTATCACAGTGACGACTGGGTAGAGTGAGGTGAGCACTACGGCAGTATCGAGTCGGCCTAGCTGGCAGGCGCGAACGAACAGCACACTACCGGAGATATCGAGAAAGCCAGCGAGGATTCCAATGCGGCCGACGCCCGGGTCGATTCTGCGGAGGTCGCGAGTTATCAGCGCGATCAAGCCAGTGAGAAGAAATGACGCGACACGGGAGCAGGCGGCGATCCATAATGCGGAACCGTCACCAGCCTGCTTGATGCAGAGAAAGAATCCGGCAAAGCCCAGGCCGGAGAATAGGGCAAGGCCGATGCCCTCCGGACGTGTACCGTCCTGAGCACGGGAGATCAGCCAAATCCCCATAACTGCAAGAAAGAATCCAGCCAGGCGCGCGTTGCCGGGAAGGCCTTCCGTAATTATCGCGAAAGTTGTAGGGATACCGGCGCCGAGCACTGCGGCAATGGGAGCAGTGAGTCCCATTTTGCCAGCGGCCAGTGCGCGATAAAAAATCGCGAGCGCAGCGCCTCCCGCGAGACCAGCAACAAATCCCCACTTCACGGCATGCGCACTGGGAAACGGGGCACGGGTGAGCAAAGCAATCGCAGTCATAAACACCAGGCCGGAACCGTGAGCAATGGTGGTTAGCTGGAAAGCGCTGGCTCGCCGCGAAGCGTATCCCCCAAGAAAATCGCTGGTGCCCCAGGCAAACACAGCCGCGAGACTGCACGCGACAGGAACGATTTGTGGCGGCAGCGCCATGGATTTCGAGATTAGCACGGCTCAACGACTGCATTAATCCAGCTCCCGTGCTGGTAGTCTGCAAGGGACGATGTCACCTGCACTGGTTCTGGGATTAATCGGCGGGCTGCTGGTGTTGGCCTTTGTTGCCAATCGCATCTTCGCGCTTACCCGGATCCCGGACGTAGTGCTGTTGATGGGCTTGGGAGTCTTGTTGGGGCCGGTGCTGGGATTGGTGGATGCTCCAGCACTTGATCGTGCTACCAAGCTGTTGGGGACACTTGCCATTATCCTTGTGTTATTCGAGGGTGGGCTCGAGCTCAATCTTCGCGACACGCTGCGGCACTTTCCCGGAAGTCTGCTGCTGGCGGCGCTCGCGTACATTTTCAGTGTGGCGCTGGTCACGCTGCTGATTGTGAAAGCTTCACACCTTCCGCTTACTACCGGACTTCTAGTTGGCGCTGCACTTGGTTGTACCAGCAGCACGGTGGTACTTCCGGTGCTGCAACACATGGCGGCGGAAGAGTCGGTGAAGGTCACGTTGATGCTGGAAGCCTCGTGGGGCGACGTACTGGCGGTGCTTACAGTGGGACTTCTCCTGGGGATGAAAAGCGGCAGAGGGACTATCGCTATTGGACTCGCTCACGGAGTGGCGACGCAGGTTGGGTTGGCGCTGCTGTTTTCCATAGCCGTGGGAATTCTGTGGTCACGATTACTGCATGTGCTGTCGGAGCAACGCTTCTGGCAGGTGCTGACTTTCTCCATCGTGTTGGTACTGTACGCCGGCATGGAGGCGTTAGGTGCCAATGGGCTAATCGCGGTGCTGGGCTTTGGGCTGACGATTTCGAATTTTCCGGGGGTCGATCCCCGGCTTGGACTGAAACACCTGGTCACTGAAATCGCGCAATCGCAACAGGCGTTGCTCACTTTCCATTCGGAACTTGCGTTTCTGGTGCGGACATTCTTCTTCGTGTTGATTGGCGCGGTGGCACAGCTGGATAGTTTTCGGCGTTATCCGCTGCTCATGGCAGGAACGGTGGCATCGCTTTTCCTGGCGCGCTGGCTGGCGATCAAGAGCAGCAAATGGGCGTGGCGTGGAATTGGCGCATCGGGGCAGGAGGCAATTCTGTGGATGTTGCCACGCGGATTGATCACGGTTGTGCTGGCCATTCAAGTGACCGAAGCGCGTCCTATTGAGTTGTCATTTCTGCCGGGACTGGCGTTTGCGGTCATTTTGGTGACCAATCTGATTGTGGTATTTGGGAGTTTGCGAGCACAACCCGCTGCGGCGGAGGTCACGGGCGGTTCCCCGTCGCAGGCTTCGATTCTTGACGTTGCAGAGTCGCCGGTCGCAGAAGTGCGAAAGCGGCATCGCAGACGCTGGGTGGTGGATGCAGCATTGTTGGTCCTGCTGGCGTTGGGTGGGTTTGTAGTTTGGTATAGCAAGCTGCCGATTGAAGCGCGGTTTCTGGGACTGCGTCACTGGATTCATGTGCATGTGCTGCACTAGGGGCACGATGGGAATGCTGTTTTGATCGTAAGCGGCAATATTTTTTTAGTTCCCACTTGCTGTCGTGACGTGGATGGTCGAATCCTGTTACCTTTGGGCGCATGGTACGGGAGATTTCGGCTGGGGGCGTGGTACTGCATCGAACGGGTGACGAGTGGTCAATTGCCGCTATTGAGCCGCAGCGGGAAGAAAGCCCAAAAAGTTCGGCAAAATCCGTTCTGGCGCTGCCCAAAGGGCTGGTCGATCAGGGAGAAAAGCCGGAGCACGCTGCCATCCGCGAGGTCTTTGAGGAAACCGGCCTCACCGCCGCGCCGATCGCCAAACTCATGGACATTAAATATGTCTATGTACGCTCGTGGGGGGACCAGCAGCGAGTCTTCAAGGTGGTGTCGTTTTATTTGTTGCGGTACGAGTCAGGAACGATCGGAGAAATTTCCGAGGATATGCGAGTTGAGGTCAAACGGGCGCTATGGATTTCGTTGGAAGAAGCGATCCGCAAGCTTGCCTATCGCGGGGAGCGAGATGTAGTGCGTAAAGCGCAGGAATATCTGAAATCACATCCGGAGATCTATGACGCAAGTAGCGCACGCTGAAAGACACTTCACCGCTGGCAACTTTGTTCGTGATGTCGTGATTGGAATGTCTGACGGCTTGACGGTTCCGTTCGCGCTGGCGGCGGGGCTTTCAGGCGCAGTGCAGAATACACGGCTGATTGTGGTAGGGGGCCTGGCTGAAATTGCCGCGGGTTCCATCGCTATGGGACTCGGCGGATACATGGCGGCACGTGGCGACGCTGAACACTACGAGAAAGAACTGGAACGCGAGTATCGCGAGATTAAGGAGATCCCGGAAGAAGAAAAGGCGGAGGTCAGCCGACTGCTCCAAGCTTATGGCTTAGCGCAACCCAGGGCAGACCCAGTGGTGGAGGCGCTTAGCCAAAATCCCAAGGCCTGGGTGGATTTTATGATGCGTTTTGAGCTGGGACTCGAGGAGCCAGATCCGTCGCGCGCCGTGACCAGCGCCGCAACTATCGCGGGAGCTTACATTGCGGGAGGATTGATCCCGCTTTCGCCCTATGTGCTGTTGGCCAGCGCGCATCAAGGATTGGCAGTCTCGGCAATTGTGACTCTGGCGGCGCTGGGGATTTTTGGTTACATGAAGGGGCGCTACACCGGAACTGGCCCGCTACGCGGGGCACTACAGACGATGGTGATCGGCGGGTTGGCGGGCGCGGCCGCATTTGCATTGGCGAAGTTGATTGCTTAAGAACCGATGCTGCTTGCAGCTAGGAACTGGAAGCGGTCTTCCTTCATAATGGCAGCGTGAAAGTTTCCCGGCTTATTTTTTCTATTCTCATACTGTCCGCATTGCTTCCCGCGAAAACCAAGGTTCCTGTCACTGCGGCGCCTGATCCCGATTACATTTACGCGCTCAGCGCCGCGGATCATTTTCTGCAGGCGTGGGCGACCCACGATTACGAAACCGGCATTGTGATGCTCACCGATACCGCCAAACAGGGGATTTCCGAAGATCAACTGGACGAGATTTTTTCTCCCGACCACCCGACGCAGAGAGCTTATGAAGTGTTGCATGGCAAGAAACTGCAGGCTGGAAGATATGTTTTTCCGGTGGCACTTTTTGAGGGGATCGGGAAAGGGCGGGCTCCGCGCTACTCACGGGTCATCGTGATCAAAGAGGCTAAAGACGAGTGGGAGGTCGAGAGGCTTCCTTAGCCATGCAGGCGATCAGAAAAGTCGCAGTGTTGGGGGCTGGCACCTTGGGCGTGCGTATCGCTGCGCACCTGGCCAATGCCGGGGTTCCGGTTCTGTTACTCGATGTTGCGGGAGATAGCGGCAAGGGCCGAAATGCGCTGGCAATCGCCGCCATTGAAGGTGCAAAGAAGACAAAGCCAGCGGCATTCTTCGACGCTGGGCTCGCCAAACTGATCACTCCGGGGAACTTTGAGGACGACTTACAGCGGCTGGGGGAGGTCGACTGGATCATCGAAGCAGTAGTAGAAAATCTTGAAATCAAGCGAGAGCTGTTGAAAAAAGTAGAAGCAGTTCGCAGGCCGGGCTGCCTTGTGACTACCAACACCAGTGGCTTGCCCGTGGCAAAACTTGCTGAAGGATTTTCGGAGGACTTTCGACGGTCGTGGTTTGGTTCGCACTTTTTTAATCCGCCGCGCTATATGCGTCTGCTTGAAATTGTTCCGACACCGGAGAGCGATCCGGTGGCGATGAAGGCTGTTGCCGATTTCGCCGACCTGCGACTCGGTAAGGGTGTGGTGTTCGCGAAGGACACCCCCAATTTCATTGCGAACCGGGTGGGGGCTTTCTCCGCGCTGAATGTGATACGGCTGATGCAGGAGATGGACCTCTCCATTGAAGAAGTGGACGCGCTTACTGGCGCGATCGTGGGTTGGCCGCGCTCGGCGACTTTCCGGACGATGGACATGGTTGGGTTGGATATTTTGGGGCATGTCGTTGGCAGTTCTCCGGAGAGCGGCGGGAATTTGCCCGATTTCTTTTTGCGCATGTTGGGAAACAAGTGGCTGGGCGACAAGACCGGAGGAGGCTTTTACAAAAGGCTCGGAGAAGAGCGACTGGCGCTGGATTGGAAGACGCTGGATTATCGTCCAATGGAGAAGGCAAAATTTCCCGCGCTGGAGATGGCGAAGAATGTTGAGGATATTGGATCGCGGCTGCGAATTTTGATGGAGTTGGACGATGGCGGCCCCACGACAGGCAAAAAAACAGGTCAGTTTTTGTGGGCAGCACTCTCTGCGTTGTGGAATTTTTGTGCTGACCGCATACCGGAGATTTCCGATTCGATTGTTGAAATCGATCGCGCCATGCGGCTGGGATTCAATTGGGAACTGGGACCGTTTGAGTTGTGGGATGCGGTTGGAATCCCGGCGACAGTCGAGCGAATGAAGAGCGAGGGTGACCCGGTAGCGGCGAACATTGAAATGCTGTTGACCTCCGGAAGTAAGAGTTGGTATAGCGAGACGCCTGCCAACGCCACTTACTTCGACATAAAGACTGCTACCGTCCGACCGATTACAGTTTCTGCCGGAGTCTGGTCGGTCGCGGCGGCGAAGAAATCGCATGGCGTAGTGAAGAAAAACTCCAGCGCTTCACTGGTCGATCTGGGAGACGGCGTGGGTTGCATCGAATTTCACTCCAAGATGAACACTATCGGTGGCGATATTGTTTCGCTGATCACGCAAACTTTGCGAGATGGAGGGGTGGGCGATGGGTTCGGGGCGTTTGTAATCAGCAACGATGCGGCAAATTTCTCCGCTGGCGCCAATCTGATGTTGTTGTTAATGTCCGCGCAGGACGAAGAATGGGACGAGATCGACCTGGCGATTCGACGGTTTCAAGGCATGACGCAGGCGATCAAATTTTCGCCAAAGCCGGTAGTGATTGCGCCTTTCGGAATGACGTTAGGAGGCGGCTGCGAAATGTCGTTACATGCAGCGGCGCGGCAACCTCATGCGGAGCTCTATATGGGCTTGGTGGAAGCTGGAGTGGGATTGTTGCCGGGCGGAGGCGGGTGCAAAGAGATGTTGCTGCGCGCGGTGAATGGCGCACGCAGCGAGTCGGTCGAGCTGCTGGAAGCGATGAAGCGAACCTTTGAGACAATTGCCATGGCGAAGGTATCCGGCTCGGCTGTGGAGGCGCGCAGTCTGGGACTTCTGAGGGAAGCCGACCGGATCAGCATGAACCGGGAAAGAGTGCTTACGGATGCCAAATCGCGGGCGCTGGAATTGGTGCGCGGCGGCTACGCAGTTCCGCAGCCGCGACTGGATATTCCAGCACCGGGAGAAAACACACTGGCAGCGTTAAGGTTGGGAGTCCACTTGATGCACCAGGGCGGATACATTACGGATCACGAAAAGAAGCTAGGACATAAAATTGCCGAGGTCTTATGCGGTGGCAACGTGAGGCCCGGCACACTGGCGAGTGAGCAATATTTTCTGGACCTGGAACGCGAGGCCTTTAAATCACTGTCTGGAGAGCGTAAAACGCAGGAGCGGATTCAATACACCTTGAAAACCGGGAAGACGCTCAGAAATTAAATATGAATATCGGCTTATTCGGGGGCACATTCGATCCGATCCATCGCGGACATATTGCGCTGGCGCGAGCGGCACTGGAGCGCTGCGAGTTGAGCAAGGTACTCTTTGTTCCAGCCAACGCCCCTCCTCATCGCAAAGATGCGCCGCTGGCTTCCTACTTTCATCGGTTTGCCATGGTTTCGCTGGCGACTGCAAATGAGAGAGCATTTGTGCCATCTTTGTTGGAAGCGCCCGAATATATTGCGGCAACGCCCGGCGGAAAGCGTACCGGGCAAGCTGCCGCGGGCCCACCGCCAAATTACACGATTGATACGATTCGGCGGCTCAAGCAACAATTCAAAAAAATCGATCGGCTGTTTTTCATTATCGGCATTGATGCGTTTTTACCCATCGCAAAATGGCACAAGGCTGAGGATTTGTTTAAAGAATGCGAATTTATTGTGGCCAGCCGTCCAGGGTATTCACTGGCAGACATTGCCAATGCGTTGCCGGAGTCACTCCGTCCGGCGGCGGCTGCCACCAAGCCATTTGCCAAGCAAAAGGCGCAGGGTAGTTTGGCCTTGAAGGGTGTAACCATCCATTTACTGGACGACGTGAATCAGTCGGTGTCGGCCACCGCTATTCGCCAGGCAGTCGCGTCCAAGAAGCCGCTGGGGAAGCTGGTGGACCCGCTGGTGGCTGAGTACGTCAAGAAAATGGAACTGTATAAGGGTTCGTGATTTGGCGAACTTGGCTTAGAACCGCACGAAGATAATGGCCGCTTCATCAGATAGAATGAAGTTAGAGGACTCTTAGCAGGCTCGTTCTGCGAATCCAGCATGAAGAAAATTGATTTGAAGCGGCAAGTTTCGGAGGCGATTAATGCCTGCCAGGACAAAAAGGCGGAAGAAATCACCATTCTTGAGCTGGGAAAGGATTCCGGCGCATTCACCGATTATTTTGTGGTGTGCAGCGGCAGCAATCCACGGCAGGTTCAGGCGATTTCGGACGAAGTTGAAGAGCGCCTGGAAAGCGTCGGCCAGCGTGCGGCGCACATCGAAGGCTACCGGCAAGCCGAATGGGTTCTGCTCGACTACGTAGATTTTGTGGTGCATGTATTTTCTGACAAGGCGCGCAAGTACTACGAACTGGAGCGGCTGTGGAAGTCAGCCACGCGGCTGGAGCCGGCCGATCTGAAAGCCAAGCCAAAGGCCAGAATTCCCAAGGAAACAAAAATCAAAGTGCCGCGACTGAAGAAAAAACCTGCTTAGGTCCCGGCTCTATAGAACTGGTTCCGCACTAGCTCGTGCTGTTGGGCCAGAAGACGTTGCGGAGCAACGTCTCTACTGGAACCGTCGTCCCTTTTCAACGTGAAACTCAAAATTGCATGGATCGGTAAGACCAAAGAGCCTGCGATCCAGACGCTGAGCGACGAGTATCTGAAGCGTCTGGCACGTTACGCTGAAGTCGAAGGTATTGCCGTGAAAGATGAAGCGGCGCTCCTGCGACTGGCCAACGGAGAAACCAGCCGCACTAAGTACAAGCTGATCCTGCTTGATAGCGCTGGCAAACAATTCTCGTCAGAAGAATTTGCGGCGATGTTGCGCGATCAACTCGAAGGCGGCGGGCCACCGCTGCTATTTGCCGTCGGACCGGCCGACGGTTTTACGGCGGACACTCGTAAGGCTGCCGCATCCATGTTGTCACTGGGTAAGATGACTCTAGCGCACGAATTGGCCCGGGTAGTACTGTTGGAACAGTTGTACCGCTCCTTCACGATTTTGAACCGGCACCCATATCACATCGGTCATTAATGTTGAAGAAGAAAAGCAGGCCTGTACCTTAGTGATGTTCCCTTTCTTGAGCAACCATCTAGAGTTCAAGCAGCACCTTAAGACCTCATAAATTTTTCTGCAGTGAAGGAATAATTTCGATGAAGAATCCGATGGAAGTTTTGCGCAGCAAAGAGCAGGAATTAGTAAAAGTGCGGAGAGAAGTGGATGCACTGCGCCTGACGGCGCGGTTGCTTTCGGATGATTCCCCGGTGATTGATGAGCCCAAGCAAGATCTGCGGCAATTAATCGAGATGCCGTAACCGATTCTCGCCGTTCCACAGTGCGTTCTATTGGGTGGCCGTCGCTTGGTAGCTGACTGTGTGCCATTCCCCGTTGTGTTTTACCCAGACCCGGGTGAAACGGTAGGGCCCGCTGAAGTCCTGCCCAAGATCGTTGCCCTTGACCTCGACGCGGGCGGTCACAATAGCCGTATCTCCGTAGACCCGCACTGCCATTTCGCTGACTTCGAATGACTGGTAGTGAAGCTGCGAACTGCGCCGGGCCTCGACGGTGTCCGCTTTCGTGATGACGTTTCCCAGCGGCCCAATCGCAATGTAATTCTCGGCGAGCGCCTTTTCGGTGAACTGCGCGTCATTGTGCACCATTGCATCTTTGGTGTGACGTTCCAGGTCCAGAACCTCGCGAATTACCTCTTCTTCGTGGGCAGGGGCAGCCTTAGGTGGCGTGACTGTCTGCTGTGGAGTCGCGGAAAGTGGAATCAGAAGAAAGATTGCACAAAGCCTCAGCCACATCTAAATCCTCCAAAGCCGAGAATGATTCATAGATTGTATCGGCGTGGGATGGGTTTGCGGGCTAACAATTGCAGAGTTCTGCCGGGTGCTCTTCGCATGGCAAGCCTTACTTTAACTTACTCCAGGCCGCTGCCCAGCGGCTGGTAGCGGTACTTCTTGCCGTCCCAGAAAAGAGCTGAGTTGGTTTGTTCTCCGCCGGATTCCTGGGCGAAGATTGCCATGACTGGTTTCTTTTTCAATATGAGTTTCTTGACCCCAACATCTTTGAACGGCAGATTGATGATGACGAACTTAGCCTTTGGCGTGGCGGCGCGCCAGCCTTCTGCACTGGTTCCCTGAATGATCAGTAACACGCGTCCTCGACTTTTCGGATCGTCTTCAGAAGAAAATTGGCTGGTAACCTTGGGGTCGGAGTACCCATAGAAGGCGTTGAAAGGATCAAGCACTTTGAAGCTGTGCTCCGACTCGTCAATCAAAGGATTCTTGCAATGGGCCACAATTACAGCGTCTTCCGCGCCGTCCCCATCAAGATCGGCAACCATTGCGTTAACCGTATCGCCTTCAATACGACAGGTGGCGCCGAACTGGCGGCGGACGAAGTCGAGATCAACAGCGGTTGAAGGTGCCGCATTCTGCGCGAAGCTTGCCGCTGACAAAATCAAGAGGGAAGAAAAAATACTGACCTTCAGAGACATCATCCGCTTACTTTAGCCCTATTTCGATCGATGGAATATAGACCATCGAGGTGCTGGCACACCAAAGTTCGCGGCACTGCCCCGGTTGAATTGTCAGTTTTCAGCTCACCGTTCTCAGCTGCTCTAGAGACGATCGGCCTTTTCCATTTCCAGTAGGGCTTTTTTTCGTTGGATACCCCAGCGATAGCCGCCCATTTCTCCGTTTCCGCGAACTATCCGGTGGCAGGGGATGGCCACGGCAACGGGGTTAGTAGCGCAGGCCCGTGCCACCGCCCGTGCGGCAGTAGGTTGCCCGATGGAGCCAGCAACTTCGGCATAGGAGCGTGTCTCGCCGCAGGGGATGGATTGTAGATATGCCCACACCCGGCGCTGGAACGCCGTGGCCTTAATATCGAGTGGGAGCGCGGTATCCATTGCCTTACCGTGCATCTGGTCCACAATTTTTCCTTTCCAGTTTTTCAGCCATTCGTCATCGCGACGGCGAATTGCGAAAGGAAATTCGTGTTTCAGGCCCTGCTCTAATTCTTCGTCGGTGTCGGCGAACTGGATGGCGCATACTCCTTTGTCGGTCGCGGCGACGAGCATTCGTCCGAGCGATGTGTTTGTACAGGTGTAACGCAAGCGGGCAGCAATTGCACCGCGACGGTATTTATCGGGCGTCATGCCAATGTGTGCGGCGGTGCGCTCGTAGAGGCGGCTGCTCGATCCGTAACCGGCGTCGTACATGGCGCGGGTCACGGAGTGGCCGGCGCGCAGATTCTGCTTAAGCTGCTGCATGCGGCAGGAGTCGGCGTAGGCGCGCGGCGTGATCCCCAAAACTGCCTTGAAGGTGCGCTGCAAGTGAAACGGGCTTTGATGGAACTGTTCGCCCAGGCGAGCAAGAGTGACCGGCTCGTCAAGGTGTCGCTCGATGTAACGGCACACCGCCTTAATCATTTTGGCGTGGGAGTCGCCTTCGCTGGCCAGCGGACGGCACCGCAAACAAGCGCGATAGCCCGCTTGCTCGGCTGCAACCGTTGTAGCGAAAAACTGCACATTTTCGCGACGTGGGCGTTTGGCCGGGCACGAGGGCCGGCAGTACACACCGGTGGAGCTCACCGCAAAGACAAAGCCGCCGTCTTGGGTAGAATCGCGGTCGAGAACCGCCTGCCATTTGCGATCGTCGTTGTGGATGGTGGGCATCTCTAATGCCTGCAGCGGATTGAGTATCGCATTGCTGATCATCATGAATAAAGCTTACGGCGCGGGTTCTAAGCGGGCTATCCGAATCTTGCGGGCAAACTGTTTGCTCCGGATGCAGCACAGTGCCCGCAAGAATCTGAGTTATGCTGACTAACGTTAACTTTACTAGCCCTTGATGAATCCTGGAATTCCTTCTTCGCAATGCCCGCCAACGCCGCAAGAAGTCGTGGCCGCCAGAGTTGAGGGAACAATTACGCTCGATGCTGGGCATCCCGCAGCAGATTGGCAACGAGCAACGCCGGTAGCTTTCTGCCGGGATTGGCGGGGTAACAATCCGGATGAACAGCGTGAGACACAAGTACGCGTACTTTGGTCGCCGCTGATTTTGTATTTGCGTTTTGAGTGCCGGTACCGAGAGTTGTTTGTGTTTGAGGATTCCGATCCTGACGGCCGCCGCGATATATTGTGGGATCGCGATGTGGCCGAGACCTTCTTGCAGCCCGATCCTTCCAGGGCACACTACTACCGGGAGTTTGAAGTTAGTCCGAATGGCATGTGGATCGATCTCAATATCTTTCCGGGTGGGCGAGCAGACCTGAAAAGTGGACTGCAGAAGTCGGCCTTCCTCGATAAGAACGCCCAGGTGTGGAGTGCCGAGCTTGCCATCCCGATGAAGGCTTTGACCGACCACTTCGATCCGAGGTCGGCGTGGAGGGTCAATTTCTTTCGAATCGAGGGCAAGGAACCGCGCAGTTACATGAGCTGGCGCCCTACTAATTCTCCGCAACCGAACTTCCACGTGCCCGAAGCATTCGGGGAACTGCGCTTCGCGTCCGCACCACGGTAACCCCGGTGGCTAACTCATCAATTGAACCGCTTGCGCTCGCACGCTAGATTACAGCCATACTCACAATGGGGGAAATTCTGTCTATGAAGCCCAGCAGGTTAATTTCGGCAGTTCTCATTTTATTGTCCGCGATGGCCGCCGCCCAAGATCTAAAACCAGCCCTCCTCAGCACACCAGAGCTCAAGCAAATTGTGCCTAACGCATACTTTTTCCGGGGACAATCTGCAACCGTGCAAATCAGGAATTCTTCCGGCTTGCGGATGCCGGGAGGGCAAGTAGTTTTCGCTGCGCTGGTTGACACTTCGGGCTACGCCCAGGATGTTGCCGAGAAGTATCAGGGACTATTTGTAACTGAGGTAAAGCTCTCCATTGGCGACAAAGATGTCGCGCCCGGGGCATATGGATTCGGCTTTTCGAATGATGGCAAGTTCGTCCTTATGGACGTTGGCGCGCATGATTTGCTGGCAGCTGCGACGACCCTGGACGAACAGTTGTTGCACCCGGTTCCATTAAAGATCCAGGACGACGGAAAGGCCTTCCGTTTTTACGCCGGCAGAAAATGGGTTGGGTTGAAAGTGCAGTAGCCCGATTAGTGTTGTAACGGTTGCAGTGGGCTCAGCATCATTCGAAAACCGGCGCGGTTGCGCAGTTCACTAAGCAAGGCGTGAGCTGCGTTCGAGTAGGTCTTGCTGGGATCAGAAGAATCAGCCCATACAGCTTCGTATATGATCGCAGTCGCCTCCTTGAGATCCATATGCAGGGCGGCTTCTACTTGATCGACCCTCTCCTGCAACGTCTGGTAGCAACCTTCACACACCGTCGCAGGCTCAAATCCCTCCGGATGGTGCTCAAGACGAGTGCAGTGGAAACTTTCCGTGGTTTTGATCTCCAGCGGCACCTGCGCCTGAAATTCCCGCAGGAAGCGTTCGCGCTCCTCTTCCAGCTTGGCGGGATCCAGCACTTGGTTGAGAAGAGGAACTGAATTAGTCACGGTAGGCGCGTCAAATGGTGATACTCGTTCGCAGGTCTGACAAACCGGGCAAGCCTTTAAGTCAGCGGCATAATAGGTCTTGCATTTGGCGCACGGCAAACCGTAACCCACGCGACGAGGCCCAAGGATCGGAGCGTCGCTGCTATCGACGACAATTGCGCGGCCCGGAGCCTGGCCGGGTGCGGGCTTCAAGAAGGCCTGCGAAGTTTGAGCGCCTGATTCCGCCGGGGGAACTTGCACTGAATTCATGCCATTTCTCCAAACTATCTTTGTCGCTCAAGGCAGTCCAACGCTTGTGACTTAGCGACTCTGCCGCCATTCTAGGGCCAACATCTCAAAATTCGATGGCACCTCGGGTCAGTGACCCATCGGCCAATAGTACCTTGCAGTTTGCCCTCCAAAGCGTGCGCTTTGGAACATCGACACTTATCAGTACACTTCGCGCCCATTTCGGGCGTCGGTCGTGTGGGAGATTCAGAATGAGATGAGACTTGAGAAAAGGATTCGGTCGTTGGTCATTCGGCTTGGCTCGTCGACTTTGCCGACGACGAATAAACTAACGACCGTTTAGAACGTGCGGTGATACTTCGCGTCAAAGGCATAGCCGCCGTACTGGGTGCGGGCGGCGGTGACCGACCAACGGTTATTGAGCTGGTATTCGCCTTGTATGACCTGGCTTTCGGGATCGGTAACATCAGTACTGAAGGTAAAGATGAAATTCTTGGTGACCCGCTGCTGAATCGCAATGCGGGCGGTCGGGTCAGAGCCATTGCCACCAATCGTGGGGTCGATTTGCAGACTGGAAAGACCGGCGAACTTTTGCAATTGTCCACTGACTTGGCCGGCAAGTCCCTGGGCGAGAATAGAGTTCGCGCTGAGGTTCGAAGGGGCGGCCTCTTCCGTGGTCTGACCGCGCGCTAACAGGTTGATGATGTCTACCGGCGGTAATGGCGGATCGGAAGTGTAGGTAGTCCTGAGCCGCTCAATAGGACCGACAAAGTTCATGCTGAGGTTGTATTGGTTGACCGAGGTGGTGATCAGAACATTGACAATGGGCTCGGTCTGATTGGGATTAGTGAAATTGATTATGCCTCGCACTAATTCGTAACGGCGCTTCATCAGAAAGATTTCGCCGCCAGTAAGATCGGTGCGGCCAACAATTACCGGATCAGCTGCGGTGCCGATCACCCGCAGATTCACCTGACCCTCCAAGCTCAGCGCAGAACTAACCAGATTCAAATTCGAGGTCGTCTGCAAAGCAATATTCAACTTCATATTCTGAGCGATACCTTCACCGGACGGAGGCGTCGATGTTCCGGTGAATTGGCCCATAAACTCGCCAAGATCAAATTCCTGCGTAAAGGAAACCCCGTCGATCAGCACCCGGCCATTGACCGTAGAATCGTCGGCCGTACCGCTCAAAGTCAGATTGCTTTCCAGGACTGCGCGCAAACCCTCGGGATAACGCAGGCGCACGCCATTGGAATTCAATGCCAGGTTGAATCTCAACTCGGGTCTGTAGGTCACTGAACCGCCAGCGTTCACTTCTCCGCCGCCGACCTGCGCTTTCAGCTCGGTAATGCGGATTTCGTTGTTTTGTATGGTGAAAGCCCCATTCGCGTTTTGCACCCCCATAGGAGCTGTGGAGCTGGTAACGGATGCGTTTTCAAGTTTCAGCTGGCCTTGTACTCCTAGGCCTTCCGTAGCTTGCACCGCGTGCAAATCGAGTCCGATCTTTCCGGAACTCTGCACGTCCGGGCTAAGGATGCGAAGCAGCCCCAAATCGATAGATCCGACTACCGTCATCTGAGGTGGAGCCGAGCCCTTTAATGGAATCTGGCCGTTGAACTTCAGCGAGGTATCAGTCCCGCGTAACTCGCTGGGCGCAATCGTGACTACGTAATTAGCGTAATCAACCTTGATCGGGCCTGCGTTGGCGATCTGCAGCTGCTGGTATTGTGCAGAAAGCGTCGGGACTACCAGATGAGCTTCCATCTGCTCTTTATGCTTGAGCGGGCCTTTCGCGGTGGCGTGAAGTTCAAGTAATCCCTGGAACTGCGGCGGCACCGGCTTGTAGAGTGCGATCAGTGGACCCAATGGAATGCCCTTGGTATCGAAGGAGGCGACAGTGTAGTTATCGCCCTGCAGTTCAACGGTGGCATGAGCTTGCACGAAAGAACTGACTACCTCCGAGCCCAGTGAGAGTTCGGCGCGCTGATTGGCGACGTTCAGCTCCCCCTTGACTTGGCTCAGATTTGCCTGCCTGACCTGTAGTTGTGGAATGCTGACAGTGGCCGACAGTTGTGGATTGTCAACCGTTCCGCGACCACTGGCAGTCAGTGCGAACTTGCCCACGAGAGGAATATTCTTGGCCTTTACGGCTTCGAGTTTGGCGAGATCGATGCTTGGAGAGTTGACGCGCAGTTCGTAAGCCTTGGTCTTCGGATGAAATACGATATTTGCGTTAGTGTCCCCAGGCTCCATCTTTACCTGTAAGGTTGAGTCCACCGTATCGCCGGTGGCCTTGAAATTCAGCGCAATGTTTTGGATCGGCTGCTCATAGGCAATTACCTGACTGATCTGGATGGAGCCGTTACCAGTGGGATTGAGCTGCGATCCCTGCAACGAGGCGTCTACGGCGAGATTTCCCTCCACGGGCAGATCTTTGCCGGCGAGTTGCACCAACTGCTTAACCTGCATCTGGCGCACCGCGACTTTGGCGACAAAGTGACTGGATGGCGAATACTTCCAACCAGCCAGCGCTACCTCGCCGCTAAAATTCGCTTGACCTTTCGGCAAGGCAACGAGAGATCCATTCTGAATGCTGGCGTGCGAGGGATCCGCGTTCAACGTCATCTGCAGCGTCCGGAATCGTCCAGACTGAACTTGCAGGTTTTGGGCTGCAATTTGCGCCTTAATCTCGGGGAACTGCAACGAACCCGAAACCACCGCGCTCACATTGGCGGATCCGCCGAGCGCCGGAGACTTTTCTCCCAGAGCCGAAGCGAGCAGAACGAACTCGGTGAGATCGCTAGCGCGGGCTTCAATGCGCAAATTAGAGTGATCGCCAAGCGCACCGTTCACATCGACGGCAGTTTTCGCAGTATGGAAATAAGTATTGTTCAGCGCAATGATATTTTTGGGGCCGTCATAGTTGAGGTGCACCATGGCATTCATCGGTACCGCGCTTGCGCCACTGTTGTCCTTCGCTACAGCGGCTTTCATCGAGATATCCGACTTGGCTTTCAGATTCTTTATGTCGCCCGTCCAGCCGCCGTCAGCGCCGGCATCAATAGTGCCATTCAGCGGAGCAGTCCTGATCTGCGGATCGAGCGCCGAACGCCGAATCACCCCCAGGGAAACGCCACGAATATCGGCGTGGAATCGAGAAGTGGACGCCGCAGTGTCAGCATTCAGCATGTGAAACTCTGCCAAAAGGTGTCCGCCCAGCAGATCGGCGCTGAAAGCAGTCGCCTCAACATTGCCACCCGCCAGGCGATAATTGCTGCGAATGCTGCGCACCGGCAGATGCGCCTGAGGCGTGACGACCTGCAATTCCTGGCTCTGCAACTTTCCTTCGAGTAATACGTTGTGTAGCAAGGGCTGCCCGGGCACGTTCTGGTAACGCAGAGAACCGTCCAGCACCACGTCGCCAGCCGCGCTGGAAGTGGAGGAAACCATCGGCTGGAAATCCTGCGTATGAATCAGGACTTTGTAATGTGCTTCGGCTTTCGGATTGCCGAAATTGGTAATGTTTCCGTTTAGATCGACCCGCGACGACGCCACCTTCAACACGAGAGATGACAGCCCCAGCTCCGTCGGCGTCGCATTGAAGCTCAAGTCGAGGCTGTGGGTGAGAGGCTGCAGTTTGGCCAGGTTGAGCTTGCCGTCTTTGTAGAAAACTGTTCCCGTGTATTGCGAGCTGAGGAACTGGTATTGCACTTCGGCGCGAAGATCGTGCAGTTCCGCGTTCAACGGATTTACTTCCTGGTTGTAATAAACCTGTCCTTCACTCAGCAGTACGTGATGAATGCCAAGGTCGAACACATTTACCGGCTTACTATTCTCGTCTTTGGGGGTCTTCGGTGCCGGAATGTTGCTGCGACCGTTCTTGTCACTAATGAGATGCACTACCGGATGGGTGACAATGATTTCATTGAGATCAACTTTGCGATGGATCAGGGAAACCAGTTTCAGATCAAGATAGATATGATCGATGGATAGTAGAGGTGTGCCAGAGTCGGACTCGGTGCCGTGAACCACTAATCCATAAGCGTTGGCGGTAAGTGTGGAGAGATGAAAATCCAGGTCGCGAAGTTCGACTCTCCCGCCGGTCGCCTGGCCGGCCTGCTCGATGATCTTCTCTCGGACATAATCATGGAAGCCTTGGCTGCGCAATACCAGCCACCCACCAACCACAACCAGCACAATCAATGCGCCGATGCTGCCGAATATCCATGCGAAGAGTCGTTTCCGTGTCATGACTGCGCCTTTGTACTCAACCTAAAATGCCTGGCCTAGAGTGACGAAGTATTGCGTGGCTCTTACTCCGGTGACGGGGTTAAGGTTCTGCCCAATATCGAACCGCACTGGGCCAACCGGGGTGTTGTAGCGGACTCCAAATCCCACGGTGCTGGTGTAGTTATCGACGAACTGCCGGAAGTTAATGTTCTGGTAGACGTTTCCACCGTCATAGAACACCACTGCTCCGAGGTTCTTGATGATGGGAAGCGGCACCCGCATTTCGGAATTAAAGATGAACAGTGAATTGCCGCCGACTGGAACATTGACGTTGACGCAAGTAGTAGTGTCCGCCGGATTGCCGCAGAATGGAACCACGCGTTGCGGACCGGCCCCATTCAAGGGAAAGCCGCGCAGAGTATTGCTGCCGCCGGCAAAGAAACGTTCGCTGGTGGGAACGGTATCGCCGCCAAATGCCTTCGCCATTCCAAGGCGAACGCTATTGGCGAGAACAATTCCATGACGGACCGGCTTGTAATAGGCGGTTTGGGTCAAAAGCCGATCAAAGTCGGCGGAGGCGCCAATCGCGCTCGCTGTGAATCCAAAATCCGTTGTCTGATAGAAGCCCTTATGCGCGTCGAGCGGTTTGTCGCGAGTGTCTTTGATAAAGGTTCCGGAAAAAGTCGACAACCGAACTGAACGGTCCTGCGGCAACACCAGTTCGGGCACCAGCAGCTCGCTAAGGTCCGTTTTGCCGAAGTTGTAGCGCACTTGGGCGGTCATGGTCCTTTTGGCATTGAGGGCCTTTTCAAGCTGAAATGACACATTTCCCAGCCGCGCGGTAAATAGCGGATTCTCAGTGCTTCGTTCGGCGGACAGGCTGAATAATGAACTCCACTGCCGGCCGCGAAACTGAGGGTCGGAGTAAGTTGCAATCGCTTTCTGATCAAGCCTTGCGAGCAGCAAGGAGATAGCCCCGGTTTCGCCGCGTCCGCGAATATTTTGCCGGGTGTATTCGACCGAGGCACGAGGGCTGACGAAAGTTGCGTCGCTGGTTTGGATTTGCGCACCATTGAGCCCTACCGGAGGCAAGCCCGGAACCGCTACCGTACCGGTGGGAACATTGCTGCCACGCCGCGAAACTTCCAGGCCTACGCCATAGGTCAGGCTGTTGCGCTTGGATTCGTGTACCTTGACCACCGCCTCTTCCTCCGTCTGATTCGTAATAGGACGACGCGGCCCGACGCTGGCCCAGTCAAAAATCCCAAGGTTGTAGAGGCGGCTTTCCGATTCAAGGAGGTTGCCCTGGCTCAAGGGCTGCCCGGAGACCAGATTGGCGTTCCTGGAAAGAAAAGCGGTGCGGGTGCGGTTCTGCCCGATGATGCCTACCTTCTCGATCCGCACTTGCTGACCTTCAGTGATTTGATAAGCAATGTCTACCTTTTGTGGATCTTCCGGATGCCGCATCAACTGAGACTTAACATCCGCGGCCAAGTAACCGTGATCTAGGTAAACGGCCAAAATGTGTCCACGATCCAGGGCCACGCGATGTGGCGAGAAGGGCGCTCCGGAGCGTTCTTGTAAACCTTCTTTGGGAGCCAGGGCAGATACGTCGAATTTGCTATTGCCGTTGACGGTCACCGCCTGTACGACTGTCTGGGGGCCTTCATCGATCTCAAAGGTCACCTCGACATTTGGTTCTTTGTCGATAGGCTGAGCCGTCACCGTGACCTTTTCAAACCCCCGATCGTGATAAACGGCGGCAATGTTTTTGGCGCTCTGTTGGAGTAATTTATTGCTGAATCTGCCACGCGAGAGAAGGTGCTTTTTCTGCACGACGACGTGTTGCGCCAACTCGTTGGACGGGACGTGTTGATTGCCCCGGAAGCCGACCTCGCTAACCTTATGCCGCTTGCCTTTGTCGATGTTGTAGACCAGAGAAATTTTATCGGGCTGCTGCTCTTGCTCCGTCTTCACCTGGACGTCAAAGTAGCCTTTGCCCTGGAAATAGCTGACCAGGTTCCGCTTGCCCTCTTCGACCAAATCCTGATCAAAAGTTCCCTCTTCATAAAGAGGGATCAGTTTCTTCTCCTGTCGGCCGCTTAGAAAGGGAACCCACGACAGCTTGGCCCCGGCTATCTTGACCTCGACGTGTGGACCTTGGTCGACCGTAATTACAAGATCGGCGCGATTGGTTTCTGGATGATACTGCGGCGGGCCGACTTGCAACTTGTTCGAAAGATAGCGGTGCTTTACCAGATCTTTTTTCAATAGGGCGCGTGCCGCCTCGACCCGCTTAGGGGTATAAGCCTTGCCGCTTTTTAGCGATGCACCAGTAGCCAAGGCGCGAAATGAACGCGTCACCTGGAGTAAGTGAGCGGCGTCGGCACCGGGCGGGCCCTGCACTACCACATTGCCAATCTTCGCGCGCTTCCCCAACTTAACCGAGAACACGACATTTGCCAGGCCCTCCTTTACGTACAGTTCAGTCGAGGGCCTGACTTCAGCTTTAAAAAAACCGTTGCGGTGAAGAAAATCGACAAGCGCAGTGCGGGCCTTATCGACATCTTTTTCTTCGAACGGTTCCTGATCCGGCAAATCAGCGACCTGGAGCAATCGTACGTAAGAGAATCCTCGCACCCCGGGGAAGGTGAGAACCCCGTAGTAGTAAGCGGGTTCCAACACCATTGTCACGCGCAGCCCCGAAGGTTCGGGTTTAACCTGTACATCAACTTCTTTGAATCGGCCGGTTGCTTTCAGTGCTTCGACGGTGCCTTGAATTTTATTTACGGAATACAGTTCGCCCGATTTTTGCTGGACCAGAGTCCGCAGGCTCTCAACTTCAACGTTGGGAGCGGAAACCACATCCACTTCGCTGACCGGTTGGCCTTCATAGGATGTTTGCGCAAAGGCCGCTCGACACCCCACAAAATACGACGTGAGCATAACTGCAATGATGAGGGCCGATCTACGCATAATTTGGAATCTTTTCACCGCACTAGTTCGGGATGTAACACTGCAGCGGACAGCTCACGTCGCGGACTCGACTTGCAGACCTAGTTCAGATGCCCTTGAATCCACAGGGGATGTCTACTGCGAAGCAACTGAACGCGAGCCCGCATGGTGGTGCTTAACCAAGTCGAATGAGGCGCGTGGGCTAAACTAACTGAGAATTCTGGGGTGTATGTGGCTCTTTATTGTTCGCAGCGAAACAAACTTTTGCTGCCAGGACGGCAGCTAGTTCTTGCGGTGGTGGTTGTTACCTTTCTTGCCGCTAATCTCGCGGTCGCAAACAGTGCGGAGGCACCCGCGCTTGGGGCCGTCTCTTCGACCAAACCCCTGCGCGGTGGAGTTCAAGTCCGCAGCGGAACAGCAGTAATTGAAATTGTCGCGCTGCGTGATGATGTGTTACGCATCCGCGTGGGTGCCGACGGGAAGATGCCCGAGGACGCCTCATGGGCCGTATTTCCGTCGGTCCGGCAGGAACGTGCGGAAGTGGCTGGCCAAGATAGTGCAAAGACGATCGGATTCCGAACCAAAGCATTGCAAGTGGGAGTTGATCGCAATACTTCTCGCCTCGTGATCAAAGACCTTGCAGGAAATATTCTGCAGGAAGACGCCGCAGGATGGCCGGCAGAATTTCACGGTCAGGCATTTCGGCTCTATAAACAGATGCCAGTAGACGAACATTATTTTGGCCTGGGCGATAAAGCTGGGCCGCTTGATCGTCGCGAGCAAGCGTTCACCATGTGGAACACCGATGCGTACGCCTTCCAGGAGTCGACAGACCCAATCTACAAAAGCATTCCATTTTTTCTTACGGCGCGTGCGGGACGTTACCTGGGCGTATTGCTCGACAACACCTGGCGTACCAGTTTCGATTTCGGCAGAAGCATAAACGGGGTTTATTCGTTCGGGTCGGAGGGCGGGCCGGTAGATTACTACGTTATTTATGGTCCTGATCCTAAGCACGTACTGAACAGTTATGCCGCGCTGACGGGGACCGCTCCGCTACCGCCGTTATGGTCGTTGGGCTATCAGCAGTCTCGCTATAGCTACGAGACCGAAGCGCGGGTACGCGAAGTGGCGGCGAAGTTTCGCGCCGATAGAATTCCTGCCGACGCCCTTTATCTGGATATTGATTATCAAGTCCATAACCGGCCCTTTACGGTAGATTCCGAGAAGTTTCCTCATTTCACCGAAATGCTCAGCGCCCTGAAGAAAGAGAACATGCGGGTGGTCGCAATCACCGATCTGCACATCGCTCGGCTGCCCAATGCGGGATACCAGCCCTACGATTCTGGAATTGCGGGGGATCACTTCGTAAAAAATCCCGACGGAACGGTTTTCGTCGGTCCGGTGTGGCCGGGACCTTCGGTGTTTCCCGACTTCACACGCCAAAGCACGCGGGCGTGGTGGGGCACGCTCTATAAGGAGTTCGTAGCCGACGGATTGGCGGGGTTTTGGAACGACATGAATGAACCGTCGGTCTTTGAAACTCCTACCAAAACGATGCCAGACAATGTGCAGCATCGCATCGATGAACCTGGATTTGCGAAGCGCACTGCCACTCATCGGGAAATCCACGATGTTTTCGGCATGCAGAATTCTCGGGCGACGTACGAGGGACTGCTGAACATTTCCCCGAACCAGCGGCCGTTTGTATTGACGCGTGCCACTTATGCGGGCGGCCAGCGCTACGCGGCGACTTGGACCGGCGATAACAGCAGCACCTGGAATCATCTGCGGATGACGACGCCCATGTTGCTGAACCTCGGCCTCAGTGGATTTGCGCTGACCGGGGCGGACGTAGGCGGCTTCGTGGGAACTCCGCAGCCTGATTTGTTGACCAAGTGGATCGAACTGGCGGCGTTCCAGCCAATCGATCGCAATCACACTGGAAAGGGCACTGGGGATCAGGAGCCCTGGGTGCACGGAGTGGAGCAGGAAAATATCCGGCGGCGCTACATCGAAGAGAGATATCGTTTGCTACCGTATCTTTACACAACGACGGAAGCGATGACGCATAGTGGCATCCCCATTGTGCGCCCGCTGTTTTTGGAATTTCCCAACGCTGCCACCGACGGACATCCCCTCGACATCGACAACGGAGGCGCTTTCCTTTTTGGGCCGAGTTTGCTGATTGCTGGTTCGCCCTATCCGGACGCACTCGATGCTTATGAAGTTCACCTGCCGCAGGTAGGATGGTATGACTACTGGACCGGCGAACGTCTGAAAACTTCGCCACCTGCCGGGGGCATAGCGAGTGTGCGCATACAGCCCACGCTGGATACTCTGCCGGTGTATGTACGCGAAGGAGCGATTCTACCGTTACAACCATTGACCCAGAGCACCGCAGAAACTCCTCAAGGGCCGCTGACGCTGCGGGTTTATCCCGGCCGGGACTGCAATGGCTCACTCTATCTGGACGACGGCAGCACCTTGAATTATCAGCGAGGCGAGTTCTTGCGCGTGCAATTTACGTGCGAGACGGATTCGACGTCGGTTAAATTGCATATCGGGACGCGTGAAGGAAGTTACAAACCGTGGTGGACGCAGTATCAGGTCGAAGTTTATGGGCAGGAAGGCGCTGCTCCCTACAAGATTGCTGGCGGCCAATCCCAAACAGCCACGGCAGACCCGCAGCACCATCGCGTCACTTTTACGATTCCCGACAATGGCAGTGCCGTTGACCTCGAAATAAGCAAACCGTGAAACGTTCGTTACACTTCCTTGCGAACTCAGTAGATGCACTTAGAATCGCCTACCAAACTTTACACAAGGAGATACAGCAGAGCTTCACCCTATTGCATCCCAAGCCCAGCAGTTCAAACTAAAAGGGCCGAGTCAGGGAATGGGAACCAGGGGACAGTCGGACTGTAATCTTTGCAGGCCGACTCTCGCGGCCGCTCGAGAGTTCGCAAACAATCCGACACCTCTCCCGTCATTTTTCGTAGTTGGGCCTCCGCGTACAGGAACTACGTGGCTTCACGGAGTGCTTGCGGACCGCGCGGTCTTGCCGTCGCCGACCAAAGAAACCCGCTTTTTCGATACCCATTTTCATCGCGGTTTGCGATGGTATCAGACGCGCTTTCCAGCCGTCGGCACTGGCCCAGTTGGCGAGATCGCTCCAACCTACTTCGCGTCTTCCAAAGCACGCGAGCGTTTAGCGCAAGTCATCCCTGATGCCAAAGTGATTTGCATTTTTCGCAATCCCGTCGAAAGAGTGCTTTCGCTCTATCGATTAAAGCGCGCTTACGGGATGATTCCGTGGAGCTTTGAGCAGGCGATCACGAACGACCCGGAGCTGACAGAATCGAGCAAATACGCCTCGAAGCTGCGGGAGTGGCGAAGCTCCATGGGTGCGGAAAATATTCTGGCCACTCTCTACGACGACCTTCGTGATCGCCCGCAGGACTACATCAATGATTTAGCGGACTTTACAGGCCTGCCACGCTTCGCCCTGACCTCCGAACAAATTAAAATGGTGCATTCCTCTGAAAAAATGACAGAGCCCCGTAACTATTACCGCACGCGCGGCGCCACCATGATGGCAGAATGGTTTAAGGTTCGGCGTCTTGATGGAGTAGTGGCAGCGGTTAAGAAGTCCCCGTTGATGCGGCTGTTCATAGGCGGAGGTCAGGCGTTTGCAGAGTTGCCGCGCGAGGTCGCTCGTCAGTTGTATGAACGATTTCGACCGGAAGTAGAGGAACTGGAGCATTTGCTCGATCGCGACCTTTCAGCCTGGAAAGGCGCAAGTACCGAAGCGAGCGCAGCATGAATTACAACATTCCACCGGTTTCGATGGTCAGCAGGCTCAGCGCATTTTCCAAAGTACGAATTGCTTCGGCTAGCGCCGGATGCTCTCCGATTTTTTCTTCCAGCGACTTCAGCAGTTGATGCGCATTGGTGACATGCTCTAAAACCGGCGCGTTATTGGCAGACGACTGAGGTGCCTGCGGCGATCCCATGGCGATTCTCCTTTACGATTTTACTTCTTAGGCTGTGCCGTCGGCGGAAGCAGCCCATTAAGGCGCAGATACATTGCAGCCGCTCCGTAGTGGTCGGCCCAATCATTGGTTAGGGCAATCAGCGCCGTCGCCCGTGAGGCATGGCGGCCGTTCCACAACTCGACGGTGTCGCCAAGTTTTGAGTCATCAACCTTGGGAAGTGCGCCATCGCAGAAATCGAACGAAGCTTTCAGTGCGGCGACGAGCTTGTCCTTGCCGTCGGTTTCCTTTAATTCCTCTTGCTTAGGCGAGGCTGTGTCGCTGATTTTAGAGCATAGCGAAGTGTTGGACGTCGCTATGTGCATAACCAGGTGTGCAAAGCTGATTTGTTCCGGCGTGGGCTTGTAATTGTATTTGTCTGCGGGCATCTCTTCGGCGGCAGCAATCAGGTTCTTCTCTTGCCGTGGAAGAATTTCTTTGACCGCAGCGGTAACGGGATCTTTGGTTGCCTGCGCGTAGAGCGCGGCAGTGAAAATCAGTGGCAGCAAAATGAACGGAACTTTCATGGCTCCTCCAGTGAACCTACCTAGGATAAGCCCGCCGTGGGGATTCTGTCTGGAACTGTAAGAAAGTAGATCCCGCTTCACTCGGAATGACGGGCCGCTCTCTTCACACGATAATTCGCTCGTCTCCCATGCGCCGGGTAACGTGCTCTCGGTCCAGATATTCGAGAAGCGGGATGGCATACTTGCGGCTTACCCCAGTCAGGTCTTTAAATCTTGCAACGTCGAGCCTCGGCGACTTGGATTTCTCAACCGCAATTTTCTTACGCAACTCTTCGAGCGCGCTGCAGTGAAATACGAGATCTTCGGAGGTTTTGATTAAGACCTTGTCGCGCAACAGCAGGGTAACGATTTTCTGTGCGCGGATGCGATCAACCTTCAGCCCTGCAAGCACGTCTTTCAGGGCAGGGACTCTCAACCCCGCCGACGCAAACGCACTTTCGATGATCTTCTTCGATTCCGCTTCTTCATCTTTCATCACTACGCCGGTGCCAGCCACGCGCACCTGTTCTCCAGCCATTTCCAGCTTCTTTGCCCCAAACAGGGAGTCCAGGACCAGAGGAAATATTTCGGAATGCACATCGAGTTGCTCGCGCAGAACCTCTCGACTGATTCCCCCTTGCAGCGGATTGGTCTTTTGAAACGCAGCCACAATCGCCACCGCCTCAGAGAGCATGGCATTCAACACTGCCTTGGAGACCATGCGTTCAGCACTCCGAACGATTTCGTTTTGCCCAGCTTGGAGCGCTGAGTCTATTCGCGACGCCAGCCAACCGGTTTCCGCAACTGCGTCTCGCAACGTCAAGCCCTGCCTGGCGCGACGAGCAATGCGCGCCGAAAGGACTTGTTCCGGCGAACCCGAGGCCATCAATTGCAAAAAGGGGGTTATGTCATCTTTAATTTTGCGCGGCAACGGTGCAGCATCGAGCACAACCCCGCCGCCAATTGTATTCACCGGCGAAAACTGCCGAATGATGAATCGATCTCCTGGTAGCAGCAGCGAAGTCTCAGCTAACCGCAGTTGAGCGAAACCGGTCTTTTCCGGAGCCAGAGGCTCCTTCGCGCACAGCACTAATTCGGCAACGGTTTCGAAAGTGTAAGAGTGAAAATGAACTCGCGTTCGATCTTTCAAGGGCTTCGAGGATCCCAGCAGCGATAGCGAAACGTCGATCTTTTTGGTTGATCTGAAAGTGTGGGGCGAAGCGAGCATAACTCCCCGGCCTAAATCCTCCCGGCTGATGGCTGCGAGATTCAGCGCCGTACGCTCTCCAGCTACAGCTTGTTCGGCAGCCTCGCCATGCACTTGCACTCCTCGAACCCGAACCATCTCGCCGCTGGGAAATATTTCCAACTCGTCTTCCTTGCGGATTGTGCCGGCGACAAGAGTGCCGGTTACCACCGTGCCGAATCCCTTCATGCTGAAAACGCGATCGATGGGCAGACGACTGAGCGCGTCGGATTGTTTAGCTGACACCTCTGCTGAAGCTTTTACCAGGGCAGCTTTCAGTTCATCGATTCCCGCCCTAGTTACCGCACTTACGGCAATGATCGGAGAGCGAGAAGCATCCAGGAAAGAATCCCTGACAAAGTCCTGAACTTCGAGGCGGACAACAGCAAGAGTTTCGTCGTTGACCAGATCAGATTTGGTGAGCACGGTAATGCCCCGGCGCACTGAGAGCAATTTGCAAATGTCGAAGTGTTCGCGGGTCTGCGGCTTAATCGATTCGTCCGCTGCGATCACCAGCAGCACCACATCGATTCCGCCAATGCCGGCCAACATGTTGCGCACGAATCTTTCGTGGCCCGGAACATCGACAAAGCCAAGTCTCAGAATCTCGCCGGCAGAAACGGGTAATTCCAGGTGGGCAAATCCGATGTCGATGGTAATGCCCCGCCGTTTTTCCTCTTCCAGGCGGTCGGCGTCGATGCCGGTCAACGCTTTGACCAGAGCGGTCTTTCCGTGGTCGATGTGGCCGGCAGTGCCTACGATAACGGACTTCATAGGATCAACTATCCTCGCACAAATACGTAGGATTACTGGATACCGTTAACGAAAGGATTGACCACACAGGACACAGAGGTCCACTTAAGGATTTCCCTTTGTGCTCCTCTGTTTCCTCTGTGGTTAAGCTTTTGCCCACGACAAAACCGGCCCGGATTCATGCTTCCTTTCTACAGCCCATAGATGCGAAAATAGAGATTCCCCATGACATCCGCTGCCACCCCTGCCATTACTCCCGAACTTATCCGTGAACATGGGCTGACGCCTGAGGAATACCAGAAGGTTAGATCGCTACTTGGTGGACGCGAACCTACGCTCACCGAGTTGGGAATTTTCAGCGTCATGTGGAGCGAGCACTGCTCTTACAAGTCTTCTCGTGTGCATTTAAAGCGGCTGCCTACCCGCAGCAAGCTGGTGGTGCAGGGTCCCGGCGAAAATGCTGGCATCATCGATATCGGCGATGGCTGGGCTTGCGCCTTCAAGATTGAGTCGCATAACCATCCGTCGTTTATTGAGCCCTTTCAGGGCGCTGCCACTGGGGTTGGGGGGATTCTTCGCGATATTTTTACCATGGGAGCACGACCGGTGGCGGTGATGGATTCGCTCCGGTTTGGGCCGGTTTCAGCCGACGGAAATGTGGGGCGGGCGCCCTCGCCCGCGACGGCCGGCGGCGAATCAACCGCGGCGGGCGGGGGCACCCGCCCCACACAAGTACCTTCGCAGGCGGAGATCCATAAGAATCATTCGGTGCTGGAGGGCGTGGTTAGCGGTGTGGCTTCTTATGGAAATTGTTTTGGCGTGCCCAACCTTGGTGGGGAAACTAAATTCGAGCCCTGCTATTCGGGGAATCCGCTGGTAAACGCGTTTGCTTTGGGTCTGGTTCGCAAGGACCAGATCTTTTACGCCAAGGCGTCGGGCGAAGGCAATCCGGTGATTTATGTGGGCTCGAAGACCGGACGAGACGGCATTCACGGCGCCACCATGGCCAGTGAAGAATTCCACGAGGGTTCCGAGGCCAAGCGGCCCAATGTGCAGGTCGGCGATCCGTTCCTCGAGAAGCTATTACTTGAGGCCTGCCTCGAAGCCATGCAGACCGGCGCCATCGTTGGCATTCAAGACATGGGAGCCGCAGGCCTGACCTGCTCGACATGCGAGATGGGCGCGCGTGGAGGCGTCGGTACTGAGATCGAACTAGACCTGGTGCCGCAGCGAGAGACCGCCATGAGTCCTTACGAGATCATGCTCAGCGAGTCACAGGAGCGCATGCTGCTGGTGGCTGAAAAAGGCCGCGAGGAAGAAATCTATCGCGTCTTCCGCAAGTGGGGACTTGATGCCGTGGAAATCGGACGTGTCACCAACGACGGCAAGATGCGCGTTCTACATCACGGAGAGGTCGTTTCCGAAATTCCCAATGAAGCGCTGACTGACAATGCTCCGGTTTACAAGCGGCCGCTGGAGCGCTGGGAGCCTCCGGTGCCGCGCGAAAGGCCCAACGGTATTCAGCTTTCCGAAAGCGTAGACCTGACTGCGAAATTCAAGCAGTTGCTGGCGAGTTCCAACGTTGACGGCAAGCGCTGGATCTGGCAGCAGTACGACTCCATGGTGCAGACCAACACGGTCGAAGGACCTGGGCAGGGGGACGCGGGCGTAATACGCATCAAGGGATCGCAGCGTGGGCTGGCGATGGCGCTCGATGGCAACGGACGCTGGTGCTATCTCGATCCGAAACTTGGGGCGATGCATGCCGTGGCAGAAGCTTGCCGTAACGTGGCGTGTTCCGGCGCGACGCCAATCGGCGCCACTAACTGCCTCAACTTCGGCAATCCCGAGAAGCCCCATATTATGTGGCAGTTTTCGCAGGTAATCGATGGCATCACTAAGGCCTGCGAAGAGCTTGAGGTCCCGATTACTGGCGGGAACGTAAGTTTTTACAATGAGACGCTAGGCGAGGGCATCTATCCCACGCCTGTGATTGGCATTGTGGGCACACTGGAAGATGTTCGCAAGGCAGTGAAGCCCGACTATCGCGAGACCGGTCGAGCTATCGTGTTGCTGCGCGCCACTGAACCTGGAGACGCCACTGATGCCGAAGTCGAGTTCGGCTCCTCGGAATACGCCAAGGAAATTTTAGGCTCTGTCTGGGGCTACCCACCGGCCCTTGACCTCGAAAAAGAAGCCGCTCTGCAGCAGGCGCTGGTCGAGTTAGCTAAAGCCGGGCTGGTGGATTCCATCCACGACTGCTCGGAAGGCGGTATTGCCGTCGCGCTGGCTGAATCGGGTTTCGCTAAAGGCATTGGAATCAGCGTCGATTTGTCCTCTCAGGGTCTGCCAGCAGAGTTCGTTCTGTTCGGCGAGGACGCCAGCCGTGTCGTGATCTCGTGCGACCCGGAGAAGGTTTCGCGAATCAAATCACTGGCGGACCGATTCGGCCTATTCACAGAAACAATTGGGAATACCGTCGCTGAAGTGGTAGAGATCAGGGTAGACAATCGCCTGGTCGTATCGGCGCCGTTAGGCAAGTTGAAAGACGGTTTTGAACGGGCGCTGGAGTCGGCATTAAAAGCTGATCCGGCGTTAGTGGCGGCGGATTGAGTTGCGGGTCAACGTCTTTCTCTAAGGGGCTAAGGGCTAATGCTTTCCGACAAATTCCATGATGAATGCGGGGTGGTCGCGATTTACGCCCACCCTGAGGCGGAGACGCTGGCTTACCTGGGGCTGCACGCTCTGCAACATCGCGGGCAGGAGTCGGCGGGCATAGTCACCTCGAACGGCCTGACCTTAAATTCGCACAAGTCGATGGGCTTGGTCGCCGACATCTTCACCGAGGATACCCTTTCGAAGATTCGCGGGAACCTGGCCATCGGGCACACTCGCTATTCGACCGCCGGAGATTCTTCCCTGCTCAACGCCCAGCCCATCATGGTGCAATCGAACAAAGGCGTCATGGCGCTGGCGCACAATGGCAACCTGGTGAACGCGCAGGAAATTCGCAGCAAACTGGAGAGCCAGGGATCCATCTTCCAGACCACTAGCGACACCGAAGTGATCGTGCATCTGATCGCGCTTTCCAAAGAGCAGACGTTGCCTGAGGCTATGACCGACGCGTTGCGCCGGGTAGAGGGCGCGTTCTCGCTGGTCATGATCAGTCCCGATCGCATCTTCGCCGCCCGCGATCCGCGCGGCTTTCGTCCGCTCGCAATGGGAAGAATTCCCGCCAAGTCAGTGTTGAAGCAGGATACCATCGTGTTTGCTTCCGAGACCTGCGCGTTCGATCTGATCGGTGCCGTATACGAGCGGGAGGTGAAGCCGGGCGAGCTGGTCGTCGTGGGGCCTGAAGGTGTTACCTCGCGTTCTTACGCGACGCCGGGGCCGCAGTCCAGCTGCATTTTTGAGCACGTATATTTCTCCCGCCCTGACAGCATGGTGTTCGGTCGACCGGTGCAAGAGAGTCGGGAGGGCTTAGGACGGCAATTGGCGCGTGAAGCTCCAGCAGACGCAGACGTGATCGTGCCGGTGCCGGACTCAGGCGTCACCGCTGCTGTGGGATACGCGGCAGAGAGTGGAATTCCCTTTCGCTTTGGCTTAATCCGCAACCATTACGTGGGCCGTACTTTTATCGAGCCGCGCCAAAGTGTGCGGGACTTCGGAGTAAAGCTCAAACTCAATCCGGTGCGATCGTTGCTCGAGGGCAAACGCGTGGTGCTGATCGATGATTCCATTGTGCGCGGCACTACCAGCCGAAAGATTGTTCGCATGGTACGTAGCGCCGGAGCTAGCGAAGTACACATGCGTATCTCGTGTCCGCCAACCATTTCTCCGTGCTTCTATGGCGTCGACACTCCGTCTAAAAAAGAATTGATTGCCGCTAACAATTCCATCGAGGGCATCCGCGAATATATTGGCGCTGACTCTCTGGCCTATCTGTCGCTCGAAGGGATGAGAAAAGCCTGCGGCGAAGGTGAGAAGACTACCTATTGCAGCGCCTGCTATACCGGCAAATACCCCACCACCTGGATAGATGTCGACGAGATTCAGCCCGCCGAAGCGGTTAAGCCCTAAGCTCCCCAACTGGAGGGTAGAGACGTTGCTCCGCAACGTCTTGCTCGGGTCTGCGGTGCTCGGCGCAAGCCCTACCCTGAGACGGCGTATCATTCTGAGACGTTCGTCCTGAGCCGATACATTCGCCGCCCACCCTGTGAGCTCCCCATCTACCTGAATCAAATACTCTTATCCTCCAGAGCAGATCTCCTTGCTTTGGCCGCCTCCGTGCACTGTTCTTCGTGGATGCGGTCCGGGTAGTGCCTCAGCAGAGCTAACCGGCCCTAGGGTGACGCCCAGGCCGCATCGACAGCCAAAGGCCAATCCGTGGCGCAACAGGGTGTAGCAAGATCCCGGTCAGTACCTGAGACTCCAACGGCGAAGCTGGCGAAGTTCTTCGCCGACGCAACTCCGGTTCGGGTTCCGGTGCGCCTGACTCGCTTGGTTGAGGGTGTCGAGCTCAGCGAGGATACGACCATCGAATTCGGAACTCCACGCGAGGCGCTGTTTGCCTCGAAGTTGCCCCTGGAATTTGCCGATCGGTTGCGCCTGCAGAACTCGAATGGAAGCCTCGACGTTGAAGCTTGCGTAGTGGCGGTGCAATACAATGCCGGCAAAACAGCGGTAGCAGCCCGCTTTAATCACGAAGTAAAGAATTGGATTGTGAAATCATGAGCCTCTTACCTGCATACAAAGATTCGTCGCTTGAATGGCAAGCCGCACAACAGATTTATGCCCTCTACACCAACCTGGCGCGCGAGGTTTCGCTCGATGCCCCGCAGTGCCTGGTACTTGAGCTGGATCGTGAGTCCAAGACCGAGGAGGCCTTAGCCTCGGCTCGCGAGTGGCTGGCAAATATGGATCGCAAGATCGAAGTCCATCAGCTGCGGCAATACTTGCAGAACACATTTCTCTCCAGCAACGACAGCATCAAGGTGTTGCTCGAGCATTTCTTGCGTAAGGACACTAACACCTCGTCCGACCGGGACAAGGTCGACTTCCTCCTGGTGCAATATTTTTCCAACAGCGTGCCGTCACTGTTGGAAGACGCCAAAGTTAACCTGGCGTATGTAGCGGAGATTTTGGAGCCAGTTCTCTGCAAGAAGGAATCGACCCTGACCGCGTGGCTGGAACCGCTCGACAAGCTGATGCAGGCTGCAAACAGTTCTCCGAGCCTGAGTCATCTGTTTCTCGGTGGGACACTGGAAAGCGTGCGCAAGCTTAAGACTTCGACCCAAAACAACTATTTTGACGCTGCGGCTTTGGTGGCATTTACCCGGTTCAACTTCCTCATGCGCCGGATCTTCTTCCGCTTGCTGCATCAGGATCTGAACGCCCTGCTGGAAGGCCTGCGTACCCTCGAACAACGTGGTATTAAGACGCTCGACTGCCGCCGGGCCGAGTTTTCGTCCGAAGAGCCGATTCTGCGGTTGCGTATGATCTGCCAGTCGTGGAAAGTGATGTTCCAGGCCGAGTACTCGCTGGGGCAGCCGGTGCGCTTGCTGGCCGATCTGCGAGCGGTGGTTGACGCAGCTTTGTCACCGAATGCTGAGAAGCAGCCTGAAGGTGCACTGCTAGCCAAGGCAGCGACAGCAGGAGCCTCCTCGGACAGTGATGCGTCAAAGACCGAGGCTTCGGCTTCCGCTAAGCGGGACAACGACAAACGTTCCGGTAAATCGCGCAAACACCGGAGATAGCACTCTCAACACTATCCGTTGCCACTCACCCCGCGGAGAAGGAACCCTTGGAGCAGTCAACTGTATTAATCATTTCGGACGACGCGGAATTCTACGGGGCGCTGATGTCACGCTGGCAGGCGTCGCCTGAGCGGCCGAACTTTACCCTTATGCGCGGCGACCTTTGCCACGCGCTCGATCCCGAAACCTTCGATATCGCCATTGTTCGGTCGGTAGAGGCGCAAGTGCAATCTCTGGTTGTGCGCTCATTGAAATTGCTGGAAAAGCCCGTGATTATCGCGGGCGGCGAGCAAGTCGGCACTGTATCCGGCTCAGCCGCCATCACAGTCCCTCAGCGCGAAGGGTGGCTGGACACGTTGGTACTGATCGCGTCGCAGGTGCTACAGCGCTACGCAGCCGAGCGCCATGCGCAGGAGATTGCCGAAGCCCATGCTTCCGCCGAGCGCGAAGCCACGCTTGGCCGCTACATGCTGGAGATGCGGCACTCCCTCAATAATGCGCTCACCTCAATTTTAGGAAACTCTGAGTTGTTGCTGTTGGAGCCCGGATCACTGGACACTGGGGAGCGCATACAGATCGAAACCATTCGCGACATGTCTCTGCGCATCCACGAAGTGCTGCGACGGTTTTCTTCACTGGATAAGGAAATGAATGTTGTCGCAAAGATGACCCGCAAACCGCGCATCGTAACGGGCGGAGTCAAACCCTACCACGCCTAAGGATCGCAGCGCGTAGCCCACAAACTCTCTGTCATCCTTGAGGCGCTTCCTTTGCGCCGAAGCCTGCCCTGAGCTTGTCGAAGGGACCCCTATCGCTGTCGAATATGCCGGAAGTCTGGGAGTTTACGCTCCTTGCCGGAACGACAGAGATTTGCGAGGAGTCAAAAGACGCAGCCTGCTGGAATTACTTCTGAGTCACACTGAGCTTTTCCCGGCCAACGGTTGCGGTGTCGATCTTTTTCGGAAGAGAAAAGCGAGAGTCGAGACCGATCTTAGGATATTTGGGCCGCAGAAATTTATCGACAAACGAGTCAAGTACAAACCGCGGAATTTCCACCCCGTCCAGTTCGACTGTATCCACGTGAACTATAGCCTCGCGACCCCCACCCTGTGCGTGCGCTACCACCACAATCTTGTGGATGCCGCTAAAAACCGAGAGTAGTGGATTCATCGAACTGCGTCCCGCTCTCACCTGATCGAAATCAATGGAAGCAGTTCCCGTGATCACCCCCGGTTCCCCGTGAAATGCAACCGATCGTACTCCCGCGGGAAGGTCTACCTTACCTGCGGAGAAGTAAGAATTGATCTCTAGTTCCGTAAGGTCGGTCGGCGTGGTATCGGGCTGGGCAAGGGCGCGGTTAGCTTCCAGGTGGTCCAGCTTGCGCTCCATGCTGGCGATCACCTCAGGATCCTGAGCTATTGCGGGCGAGACTGCTAACATCACAGCCAAAGCAGCTACAGAAGAAAGCCTCATGGTTTCAAGGCGGCCTGCGCCTCAGGAAATACTGCGGGTTCCACACGAGGCTCAGCCAATGATCCGCTGATATTAAAGCCGCGGCCGCTATTGCGAATTAAGTTCAAGTCCAGAGAGTTCGTCATGGAAGCCGAGCCGGTCACCGCATAAGCTCCACCGGAGCTGCGCAGCTTGCCGTCCGCCAGTTCAAGCTTGCCCGCTTTAATTACGAAGCGCCCGCTGAATCGTTCTATGGACAAGGGGACCGCGCCTGCCGTAAGCAAGACGTGTGGCAAGCCGCCATCGTGAGCTGAAACATCAAGGCTCCCTGTGGCAGAATTTAGCAGTTGCACGACTGTGTCGCCCTTGGCCGAGACGTCGTACGCCGCGCTAGCCGTTCCAGTAATCCATCCGTCGTTCATGGTGTCGGCAAGCGTGTCCAGGTCGGCCTCATACACTGTCCCAGTTCCGGTGTAGGTCGGCGGCTGGGTGGTGAAGTCCGCACTCCATTCCCCTTGATGCGTACCTCCCAGCAGGTCAGCCCGCAAATTTGAGAGGTGCAGCTTGCCCTCTTCCAAAGTAATATCGGTCGAAACGTGCGTCGCTGCCAACTGGTGAATGGACAGATGATTAGCGGTTAGCCGTCCGCTGGCACGCAAGGTGGAGAGAAATGTCGCCGGCTTCCTGGTTGCAGGCAGAAAGCGATACCACGCCCCGCCGTTTGAACCCGCCACCGTCGCCTGTCGCAACTGCATAGTGTCGATCTTGTCCGCTGTCAGGTTAAAACGGACACTGCACTTTGCCTCCCGGCTGCAGGGCCGTGGAACTTCCAACGATCCGTGCCATGTGCTTCCCGCCAGCGCCGCTGTCAACCCCGTAACCTTGGTTCTATCGGGCAAGATGACGAGATTTGCCGACTCAATTTCGAGCGGCTCGCTAAGATCTTTCAAATCCGCGCTGACCTCGTGTAACACCGCTTTGCCGGTAATATCGGGCGCCGGAAATCCGCTCCAGATGCCAGCGACTTGCAGATCGAGTTTGGCCGGGCCATCGGCGGAAATTTTGGGAACAGCCAGTCCTATAGTTTCCGCAGTCTGTAACAGGCGGCGGATCTGAGCATCGCCCTGGACCTGAACGTTGTAACCGGTGCGGGATAGCCTGCCACGAACCGTCACCGGAGTAGGCCGGCCAAGTGGAACACTGATGGGACCGATCTCAACCGCCGGGCTCGTTGCTTCGCCGTTTGGCACCCGGGCGCCAGCCAACGCGAAATGAATCCGATCGAGCGCTAAATCAGCTTTGGTCGATTTGGAAGCTAGACGCAAACCTGAAGTGTCGCCTTCGCCTTCCCACACTGCATGACGAGTCTGGCCGGCCGCGCGTGACACTTTTAAGCTGCCATTGATCTTGCCGGCCGCGATCAGGTCCTTCGGGACGTTGCCGTTGGCATGACGGATTAACGCCACCAATCCTTGCACCGGGACTTCTCTAGCGGAAAAAGCTAAGTAATACGCGCTCGGGCGCAACAAGCCAGTGATGCCGCCTTCCAGCGCCAGTTCTCCATTGCCGACCGGGCCGCGGCAATCCAAATGCGAAAGTTCGCGATTCGTAGAGCTGTAGTGTCCCGCGCAATGGGCAGTTAACAGCATAGGACCGCCGCCGACTATGTCATACCGGCGAAAGTCCTGCACTGAAGTCTGGGTGGCAATTTCGAGGCTGGCCGGAGTTCCGGTAATTGTCGAACTAAATAGAATTCCCCCTCGCCAGCCTTTGTCGTCACCACAAAACAGCTTGGTAAGTTGGCCGAGTTGCGCGTGGTCCCACTGCACATTGAATTTCAGTGGGGTGTCATGCAGGGTGGCGGACCGTTCCCATGATCCTGCCAAATTGACCGTGCCCGTGTCCGTTAAATTGAAATCGGTGCGGACGGGCTTGGCCTCCATGCGCACGCCCCAGGTGTTTTCAGAATCCTGCCACAGCGCGAAGTCAGCTTCGGTGAGGGCGTACGGGAGCTTCTCGTGCTCGAACTTGATGTTGATGCGGGCGTCACTCGATTCAATGTAAGGAAACCCTGGCCGGGTTTCGCTTTTGGCCTTGCCGGTCGGAGCCACCGTAGTTTCGGCGGTTCGCTGCAATAGACCTTCAAGGTTCCACTGGCCTGAGGAATTGCGCACTAAGTTCAGGCTAGGCTCGGTAAGGTTAAGCCGCGCAATTTCCAACCTTCCCCGCAATAACGAACTGACCCTGAGCCTCGCCGTGACTTCCTGGGCTCGGATAACTGGTTCTGCGCTGAAGGCAGGATCATCTCGAACAATAAAATCTTCCAGATCGAATCCCGGCGGCAGAAAACGAAGATTCACCGACGACACTTCCACCGGCCGCCCCAGAGCCAGACTCATTGAGGCTACAATCCGCGTTCGCAACCGGTTGGCCCCCGGGCCGCGCCAGCGACAGTCCCACCAGCAGAAGACCCGCCAATACGGCCACGCCGCGCTTTGTTCGTAAGCGTCTCACTGCACTATCCTAAGCGTCCGCTTCCAACGCGTCTCATCGAAAAAATGAATGACAACGTGCGTCAGAAACTTCACCCGGTCGCTGACTTCCTTCTGTAAATACTGGTTGGCGGGAGTTTCGAATGACCAGTAGATGAACATCGGCCGCCCAATTACGTTCTCTTGCGGGATGAATCCCCAATAGCGGCTGTCGTAGCTGACATCGCGGTTGTCACCCATGCCAAAGATGTTTCCCGGCGGTACCACCAGATCGTCTCCCTGAATATGCTGCGGCAATAACAGCTGCCAGTCCGGAGTCACGTTGGTAAATTCTGTCGGCGGCACGGCAGGAAAGTTGTCGCGGTACGGATTGTAGCCGTCGTTCGGCTGGTGAATCACGTAGGGCTCGTCCAGCTTCTGACCGTTGCGATATACCACGCCGTCGCGAAGGTGAATCCGATCTCCCGCAACGCCGATCACTCGCTTCACCACGTAGAGTCCCGGTTCCGCCGGAGAGAGAAAAACAACAATGTCTCCTCGACGCACTTCGCGATATGGCAACAGCGGTCCCAGCCAATGGGAAGGTGGAGAGAACTGCACCCGATTCACAAATACGTGATCGCCAATCAGCAAGGTGTTTTCCATCGAGCTTGAGGGTATCTCAAAGGCCTGCATGATGAAGGTGATGATGAACAGCCCGGTCACCAGCACAGCAGCCAGTGAGGCCAGAAATTCAACCGTGGTTTCGCGCGGCTTTTCATCTGCCTTGACTTCGTTCTTAACTGCTGAATTTTTGGCCATGAAGGATCGTCAGTTTTCCTGAATTGCTAATGGACTACGCGAAATGTGCGGTCCCAGCGGGTAATCTGCCACAGATGCGTCGCCGCATAAGCGAAGTGAAGCAGTTTATCACCGGCGGATGGGGTAATGGGCATGTCTTCACTTGTGCTGCGTACCGACCAGTAGATGATCAGGGGTCGCCCAATGATGTTCGCCTGCGGCACAAATCCCCAATAACGGCTGTCCAAACTGTCGTCCCGATTGTCTCCCATTACGAAGAAATTGCCTTGCGGGACGATCAGCTGATTGTCCTCGACCAGCTTCTGCATTTGCAGCCACCAGCTACTCTCCAATCCCGAGACTGGAGAATTCAAGCGGGGGAATTCATCGCGAAACGTGTCATGCATGCGATAGCTGTAGTGTACATATGCTTCATGCAGCGGGGTGCCGTTCACATAGACTTGTCGATTGATCAACCGCAAGTGATCTCCCGGCACTCCAACTACGCGCTTAACGAAGTGCAAGCTGGGATTGACCGGGTATTTGAAAACTACAATATCGCCGCGTTGCACCGGGCGATAGGGGATCAAGGAATGCTCCGCCTGGCCAAGGCCATAACGCATTTTGTCAACGAGAAGGTAATCGCCGATCAAAAGCGTCTCCTCCATAGACTCGGAAGGGATCTGGAACGCTTGCACCGTGAAAGTGATCACGAAGACAGCGATCACTACCGTTACCAGCAGCGACTGCAGCGAACCTACCCAATCTGAATCTGAGTGATGCGAGGCGGCTTCCATTACGTGATGCCCATGCTTTCGGCTACTTGCGCGGGCGTGGGATGTATCTTGGCGAGAAATTCCAAAGCCTGGCGCGCGGCGTCCTGCTCGGCATTCTTCTTGGTCGAGCCCTGAGCTCGGCCGATAAACTCTTCCTGGGTAGGATCAAGCGAGCGCAGCTTAACTTCCACCGTAAAAGTTTTCTTATGCTCCGGCCCCTGTTCCTTCACCAGAACGTAAGTAGGTTGGGGAAGACCGATCGCCTGCATATGCTCCTGCAATGCCGACTTGTAATCCGAAACCGGCAGCCCGTTTCCATTGGTGGCTAAGTGCGCCAACTCGGGCAACAGGATGTAATCGAGAATTACTTGCCGCACCGAGGGCAGTCCCGCGTCGAGATACAGCGCAGCCAGAATCGCTTCCAGTGCGTCGACCAAGAGAGTGGTTTTGTGGCGCCCGCCACTTTTCTCTTCCCCGCGCCCCAGCCGCAGATACTCGCCCAGTTGAAGCTGCTGTGCCACTCGCACTAAATGCTTTTCGCTGACTAAGTGGGCGCGAAGCTTAGAGAGTTCGCCTTCGCGAAAGTGCGGGAAGCGCTGAAACAACTCTTCTCCGGTAACGAAACCAAGAACCGCGTCCCCCAAAAATTCCAGCTGCTCGTTGTCCGGAACCGGGCCGGCCAGCGCGGCTGACTCCTGCTCGCGCGCCTGCGAGGTATGAGTCAACGCTTGCTCGAGCAATGCGGGCCGCGCAAAGCGGTGGGCTAAGGCCTGTTCCAGATCGGCGGTGTCTCTGTACTTCATCATCGTTGGAGCCTGCCCATTTTTTAGGCAGGCAGGTTTTATTGCTCGACTACTTTTTTGGAGTAGTCGGAGCTGGCGTCGTCGCCGGTGTTGCCGGAGCCGGTGTGGAAGCAGGCGGCGTCGCCGTCGCACCGGGCGCTACCCCGCCGGTTAACTGCACTAGCCGGTCGCGCTCGCGGCGAGCCAGGGTGCCAACCGATGTGCCGTCCTGACTCAACTCAACCGCCTGATTTGCTTCCTTCAACGCTTCGGGATACTTATTCTGCTTATCGAGTGCCAGGGCCAGCCGCAGCACTACGACTGCATCAGGCTGCTGGGCGAAAACATCGATCGATTGGCGGAACATTTTCTCCGCATCGGCAAACGAACCGGAGTTGAAAGCCTGCGTGCCAAGCACGGCGTAGGCGCCCGACCGCAGGAAATTCTTGTAGGCATCAACCCGCTCCTGTGGCGTTCCCGCAGGGACGGCAATGTCTGTGTCGATTGTTTCCAGGGCGTGGTTGGCATCGCTGACAGCTTCGGCCATGCGCTGATCTTTGTCGAGATCAGTGTCCTTGGACCGCTCGGTAAGTACCTCCGCGACACCAATCAGCGCCTCGGGATCGTCCTTATCCAAAGACAAAACCTTGCGGCCCATCTCCAGCATCTTGTCGGCATTGTTGGCCGACTGGTAGCCGTGCATAACATCGCGATACATCAGGACCGTGAGTTCGCTGCCCGGGAACTTTGCGGCGAAATCATCGGTAGCCTTTTCAAAAGCCGCGGGATCGTTGGCCTTCCCCTTGGCCGCGTTGTAGGCATCAAACTCAGGCTGGGTCTTGGCTTGCGGCGGTCGCTTGCCGGCCGGCGCTGTAGTTGCGGCTTGTCCGGCAGGCGCCGTAACGGCTGGCTGGGATTGTCCAGCAGGGGTCTTCGCCGGGGTGGAGGCGGCTGGTGCCGGTTGCTGGGCGGCTGCAAATGTTCCCAGCGCCAGAACTGCCACTGCCATCGCTGCTTGCTTCATGCTATCTCCTTGGTTGGACCTGCTTTGCAGGCATTTCTTTCTTGGTTCTGAAGCTAAAGTTTACTGCTGCTGCGACGGACGGGGCGGCTCATAAGCCTGTTGCAGTCCACGTTCCGCTGCATCTTTGACACCGGGCAACGTCGATCCGGTAGTCAACGCCGCGCGGTAGTGAACCACAGCCTCGTCGCGGTCTTCTTTTATATCGAAAATCCGTCCCAGGTAAATGTGCGACCACGCGACAACTCGCGGCTCCTGCGCCACGGTCAGTGCCTGCTCGAAGTAAGTCCGCGCGCCGTCCATGTTACTGCTGGCGGCGGCAACCTGCGCCAAAATGAACAAGGCACGACCGCTATCGCCGCTCTTCTCATCGAGCGCCTGCTGGGCAAACTTCTGGGCGCCTTCTTTGTCTCCATCTGCCAGGTGCTGCTCTGCGGTCTGCAATAACTTGCTGGGGGCGGGGCGTGCCAGCCTTAATACTTCAGGGTCGGCCTGAGCCGCGTACTTTACCCCTTCCGCCCGTTTAAATTCCTTGCCGACTTCGATGTGCGAAAGCATATCCCCAAACACATTACGCAAACCTGCCTGGTCTTTCGCGAATAGGGTCAACGAGTCATAAAAATAACGGGTCAGGATGAACCCCTGTGCCATCGAGGCCTGCACCGCCTGGTCACGCTCTGTTTCGGGAGTCTTGGCATCACCCACGGTGTGCGCTTCCACCGCCCGAATAAAGCATTCCGTTACCAGCAGCTCAACGTCGTTCTTAAAGCTGTCGTCCATCGGCGCTTGTTTCGTCGCCTCGAGCAGGGGCTCAAGCCGCTTCAGGGTCGATGGATATTTCAACGCCAGGGGATCAACCAGATAATGCAAATAGGTGTGACGAATCTGCTCCATCTTCAACTCGGCAGATGCGCCTGGCGCGATCACCACATAGTAATCCGAGCCGTAATTGCGCGCATTGATCTGGCCGGGAGCGCCCATCGGATCAACCAGGACCGTGAAATTCCTGCCGAGATAACCCGCCGAAGGCAGCTTCAAGTAGATCTCAGTGTCAAACAGCATCTTTGAAACTGGTGTGTGGTAGCCGTCTGCCAACGCCTGGTAGGCATCGTGGTGACGCATCCAGATAGCATGCAGGTCAGCAGTCTTGTAGAAGTTTTGCAGCGGAGGAATTATCCCAACCACTGCCACGGCGTCGGGTGCCGTCTCCGCTTCTTTCGCTTTCAAAACCAGCTCAGGCGGCGGCTTAAGATTCAGCGCCAGCGACACATACTGGGCGAACGCGCGCGACTGATCATTCTGCTGGTGTTGATTGTAGAAGTCACACATGGCCTGCTGCGCCTGAGTTGCCTCAGGCGACGCCTGGACGGTCTTGGCGACCTCGTCCCGGATCTGCTGCCGCAACGGGTGGGCAGTGCTCAACTCGGCATCGTAGCCGCAGGCATTGATCGCAGTTAGAACTGTAAACAATGCTTCGCTATTATCTAGAGTGACAGTAGGAGTGTTATCCGCCGCGCACACTTGCGCAAGCATTCCGAGCAGGGCTGCGCAAACAACTATTCGAAACCTGAAATTCAGGGGTCCTCCTGAGGGCGGCGGGATGTGCGGGCCTACTGCTAATTTTAAGGGGTTCGCCGTGCAGGGTCAATTGCTGGGCGGATGCACTCAGTTACGGCGCTAACACTACCTCAGTCAAGCCGTCAGCCTATCCCTTTACGCTGATCTTCGAAAACGACAATACTGCTCGCCCCGGCGTCGGCAATCCCATCAACGTCGCGGGACGGAAGGTAGTGAAGATAAGCATGTTCTTGACCTGCGGCAGTACCCGATCCGACTGATCGGTGTCCGATATGACCCGGTAATCCTGGACCCGGCCATTGGAGTCCACGTAGGCAACGATTACCACCGACCCTTCGTGGACCGAGTCAAGCGTAGTTCCAAAGGCAGCGTGCTGGAGCACGGGCGCGGTATTGATGTTGATAGGAATGTCTCCGTCACTGGCCTGCAAGGGCAGAGCGAACGATCCCATCAGAATTCCGAAAACGATCACCGCAACTGCCAGGCCGGCGGTGACTGGAACCATAAAAGCATTCAGAGCGTTTTCCATTCGCTGCCATGCTCCGCCCAGAAACGGCCGCTTCGAGCTTGCGACTTCCCGCGAAATTGCCAGGCGCAACTTTAGTGACAGATCAGCCGGCGCCTTGCGGCGTCCCGCCGTGGCGAGCAACTGCTGCGTCCGGCGCAGAGAAACGTAGGTCTCGGTGCAGTTCGAGCAGCCGTCCAAATGGCGGCTCAGCCCAAGCATCTGCGTACCAGTAACTACCCCATCCAAATATGGCGAAAATAACGTCTTGGCTTCGTTGCAGTTCACGATGCCACCTCGATCTCTATCCCGTCGGAAACCCTGGATGATGACTTACCTCTGCTTTTTCGCGGCCCCGGGGCTTGCAACCCCAACTCCTGCCCAACTTCGCGCACGTAGGCACTCAGGCGCTGACGCAGCGCTTCACGGCCTCGTGTCAGTCTGGATTTCACTGTGCCTAGAGACACTTGGGTGATCTCCGCAATTTCCTCATATGACATCTCTTCAAGATCCCGCAGAACCACCGTGGTACGAAATGGTTCCGGCACTTTCCTTAACTCTTGTTCGACTCTCGCCCGTACCTCTTCGTGAGCAAAATTGTCGAAAGGCGACTCATTATGGTCTACCAGGACATCTTTAATTCCTAGAGCCGGCGCTTCGGCGTCACTGCTCTCGAGCGGTTCGATCGAGGTCTCGCGCGCCTTGTGGCGGAACCACCAGCGGCGCCGGTTGGAAGCCTCGTGGATGGCGATGCGATAGATCCACGTCTTCAGGCTCGACTGCCCGTTGAAGTGCTTCATGCCGCGAAACACTTTCAGGAAAACTTCCTGCGTAGTGTCGGACGCGTCGGCGTTGTCTGCCGCAATCCGATAAACCAGGCTATAGACGGGCTGATGGAATTCTCCAATCAGCCAGGCGTACGCGTCTTCGGATCCGGCTTTCAATTCCGCCACAATCGCGGATTCTTCAGTCCGAACTCCAATTACACTCGCGAGATTACCCAAGGTGGCTGCTCCCGCCATCATTCTCATGGCGACACCCCCATTATAGGGTTTTCCAGGCAAAAAGCCCCTCCCAAAAGAATCCAGCCCCGCGCCGAAACATAAAACGTTTGGGATGCCCGTCACTTAGATAGACCCCATGCTGCCACGAGAAGTTCCCACATTGAGATTTTCAATGTTCTGAACGAGTTACAGAGGTAACTCCCGAGTAATCCTCAGGCTGTCATCTTGAAAGGAGAAAAAGATTCCTACTAACGCCTGAGCGCCGATTAGGTTTCTATGGCTTGCTTAAATGCTCGCCCTACTGCTTCGGCGGAGCCGCCGCTGCTGGTGCGGGCGGAGTCGTTGCCGGCGGCTTGGGTATCGCTTTTTTCTTGGGAGCCGGCTTTTTGGCGGGAGCGGTGTCGTCAATGATCACTTTTTTCGCGGCAGGTGGAGGTATCGAGGCTTGTAAAGTGCGCACCTGATTGCGCAACCGGCCTAACTCAGCTTCTTTGGAATCGGCAAGAATCGCCAGCCGATCGCCTAAACTGCGCCGCGAATTTTCCAGCGCGTTTAGATCATTTTCCAATGACTGAAACTCGTCTTTGTTTCCAAAGGCCCCAGCAGACTCGACTACCGATCCAAAAACGTCGTAGAGCGCATCCAGATTGCGGTAGAGCTTGAAGCCGGCAGTAAGGCTTTCCGGAGAATTGCGCAACTCACTCACAATAGTCGGGAGCGCCGATTGCAAGTTGCGCTGCACCGATTCAAGATTCGATTGCGTCTGCTTCTTGGTATTGCCGTCGGTCTTCCATTTCTCAATTCGTAGTTTGGCGAGATCCAGCTGCGTGGTCTGCGAAGTCTGTTCCAGTTGCGACAGCAGAGTATTCAGCTGGCTAAGTGAGGCATAAGAAACCGGTGGTTGAACCGCCTGTGGAGCATCGGATTGAGCGGCCGCGACTGTAATCAGCAGAGGCAACGGCAACAAACAACGAGCGTAGCGGCCAAGGTTCATGGGGGATCGCGCGTTCAAGCTACTCAGCATACTATTTTTCGAGGTTTAGCAAAACCTTTCGGTCCTGACCGAGTGGTTCTGCGCGGAAGTTTGACTATCCCCTCCACGTAAGCGAAAATCACTTAGGACTTGGCGCCCGCTAAGTCCGTTTTACCACGTGGGCCTGTGGCGCAGCTGGGAGCGCGCTTCCATGGCATGGAAGAGGTCGTCGGTTCGATCCCGACCAGGTCCACCAATATCAGAGTTTCAATTCCCTAAGACGCCAGCGAGCCGGCCCCGCAAAGCACGTCTAAGCCGCTTTCGCCCCCGGAGCTTTGGCTTCCGGATGGCCTGCCTGTGCGGCGGCGTGTTCAATCTCGGCGTTGATTTCGCCGCCTAAGAGAAACGCCAGGGCTGTGACGTACAACCATACCAACAGAATGATGGCTGCCCCCAGCGAACCGTAAGTCTTGCTGTAGGTGTTAAAAAAATGCAGGTAGCCGCGGAAGCCGAAAGACGCCAACAGCCAGATCAGTACGCCAAATACCGACCCCGGGGTAATCCAATACCAGTGCCGCTCTTCAAGATTTGGTCCGAAATAATAAATTACTGAAAATGCCGTGGCTATGAAAGTTATCGCAGCCGGCCACTGCAGAATCTTCCACGCGACTACCGCCAGCATGTGAAGGTGCAGCTTCTGTCCGGCGAAGTCGGCCAAAGGCGCGCCAATCAGCACGACCGACAACGCCGCGAAAACCAACACCGAGATTCCCGCCGTGATGATCACCGCACGTACCCGGACTCGCCACCAGGGACGGCTCTCGCGCACATGATAAGCCATGTTGAGCGCCGAAATCATTGACGCCATCCCGCCCGATGCTGCCCATAAGCTGAAGACAATCCCGAAGGTTATCTTGCTGCCGCTGGAACTTTTTGTGACCTCGGTGATCGTATTGCTCACTAACTGGAAAGCTGAAGGCGGCAGCATTTGCGACACATAGAACAGCAAACGGCCTCGCAACTCCGCTCCGGCATTTGCGAACAAGCCAAACAATGCCACCAGGAACAGCAGCATGGGGAACAATGAAAGCACAAAGCTGTAGGCAAGCTCCGACGCGCGTCCTAGAAGATTGTCGTCATTGATCTCGTCCCACACTCGCTTGGCGAGTTGTCGGGGTTGCAGCCCGCCGAGTCGCCAAATCGAACTAATTTGCTCGGACGTAGTGAGGCGGGAAGTAGTCATTGGGCGTGACCGAGGCTTGGATTCCGCTTGCAAGCAGGGGTTGCCCTCGATCCCGGCGGGACACGAATCAGGCAGCGGGCGGCGTGATGTACAAATTCGACGAAGCGAAAGGCGGGTTAGGGAACTTCCACTGAATCCTGAGACTCGGACGCGACGGCCGTGACTGCGGCCGTGCGCTCCAGTTTGTCCCATGCAAACTTTTGCCCTTCAATCGCACGCTTGATGGTTTTGATTAGCACGATTGAGAACAACTGGCGATAGGCAAACCGTTGCAGCCAGACCTGGCTGAGCAGCCACACGTTTTCTTTCGCACCTGGCGAACGCCGTTCCAGCGCAAAAGCAATGGCGGAGGCGATAAAGTCGATCACCAGAAAAGCAAAGAAGAAAACCAGCAGTCGCTGAAAACTCGCTGGGTCGGTCGACTCAGGATGAAACCATTTCTGAATGAAATACCAGGCCGCGCCGCCGGCAAACATCAGATCGATCAAAGGCGAGACTATGGGAAGAATAATCTGGAAGATGAGTATGTTGGGCAGCGCTACCCAGCCCAACGTGCCCTTGCGGGCAAACACCGCCCGATGTTTCCACACTGCCTGAAGAATCCCGAAGGACCAGCGAAAACGCTGGCGCATCAGGCCATTAGCATTCGTCGGCGCTTCGGTAAATGCCAGCGCGCGGTCTTCATATTCGACACGATAACCGCGTCGCAGCAGGGCCATGGTCAAATCGGCGTCTTCGGCCACCGTGTCGGTGTGATATCCGCCCGCCTCTCGCACTGCCGAGGTTCTCCATCCCCCGATGGCGCCGGGCACTACGCTCACGGCTCCCATGGTGTTAAGAGCGCGGCGCTCAAAATTTTGGCTGGTGATGTACTCCAGCGCCTGCCAGCGAGTCCATAAATTCACCCGATTGCCTACCTTGGCGTTGCCGGCAATCGCGCCCACCTTAGGATTGAGGAAATGCGGTACCAGCAGCGCAATGGCTCCGCGAGCGATCACCGTGTCGGCGTCAATACCCACAAAAATTTCTTCGTCACGCAGATGTTCCAGGCCAAAGTTCAAGGCTTCCGCCTTCCCCCCGTTGGGCTTGGTCAGAATGATCAAGCGACCCGAAGCCTCGTCGGCCGGGAAAGACTCTCGTGCCACTTCGAGCGTGGCATCGTTTGATCCGTCGTCAATCACAATGACGCGCAGATTTCGATAGGTCGACGCAAGGGCCGCGCGGATGGTGCGCTTAATGACCTTTTCTTCGTTGTACGCGGGAATCAGAATGGCAACTTTTGGATAAAATGCCTCCACTTCGGCCGGTGTGCCAAACTCGCGATGAGCCAGGCGGTCGTAAATGGCAAAAGTTCCTACAAACAGCAGGCGCCCGGTCATCAAAACGTCGCCCACCAGAAATATCCAGGTGATGCCATTGATTCCGGCGTCGAACAACCAGAAGCCAATCCAGGTCAAGTGGGCTGCCCATCGCTGGTTCACGGGTATGGGCGGCATCACGTCGGCCCGGGTTTTGCCTACTAGCTCATATAACGGGACAATCTTCAGCCCTTTCGCCCGGATGCCATCGATGATCAGCGGCAAAGCCTTTACGGTCTCGCGGCGATTGCCGCCGCCATCGTGCAACAGGATGATGTTGCCGCAGCGGGTATCGGTCGGCGCGCACGGCGGCAGATGTGCGATCACGTCGGCAGCGATCTGCTGGCCGCTCCTTCGGGGATTATCGCGCCAGTCATTGGGATCGATCTTGTCGCCGATCGTGATGTAGCCCAGGTCCTGAGCCAGTTCCAGGGGACGGACCTCATCTTCGGTGTCGGGCTCGGCGTCAATCGAGTAGGGCGGGCGCAACAGCACACTGCGAATCCCCAGGCGGCTGGCGAAAAGCTGCTCCGTGAGATTCAACTCCATCTTCATGTAGCCGCGCGATACGTTGCTGATGTCGGGATGGGTAAAGGTGTGGTTCCCAATGCTGTGCCCTTCCTGATAAATGCGTGAAGCCAGCCCAGAAAATCTATCGGCCTGAATGCCGATCAAAAAGAACGCTGCGGGAGCCTGCTTTTTCTTGAGCACATCGAGAATCTTCGGCGTCCATTCCGGGTCCGGGCCGTCATCGAAGGTCAGCGCCATGGAGTCTGGACTCGCTCCATAGCGGCCCACCCGGTAAGGCTCTGGCAGCGACTCCATGCTTTCGTCGCCGATCAGCCCAGTTTGTTTGTCCATGACGATGGATCGAGTTCCATTGGCTGGACGGGCCTCGATTCTCAGAATCTCGCCGTCGCCTTCCATATCCACGTCTTGCCCGGGCGGAACGTCTTTCAACTTGTCAGGCGCGCCGGCCTCGCCCGGCACGTCCCACACTCTCCATAGCGAACGATCTTCCGATCCCAGCCGCCAGAGGGCGAAGGTGCGGATCCCCAACTCCTGCGAGGCGCGCATCTGGTTCCACGCCGTCACTGCATCCTGAAACCAAATGTCGTGCTGCACATTGAGTTCGTCCAGATAGGCAATGTGAGGAACCATGTAATCTTCGTCGAACTCAACGTCTTCGTCGGAATCACGCGCCGTTAGCCAGGCGTCTTGTACGGAACGGTTCTTGTCTTTTTCTCCATTAGGGAATTTGCCGTTCTTGTCGCGCCGCGCCCAGTCATAGCCAAAGTTGGCGATGGCGCAGATCAATTTGTCCTTGGGCACCACCTTCAACGCGAAATCGAGATTATCGACAAACCAGTCCTGCGAAGCTACCGGACCCGACGCGCCACCGGGATAGTGTTCGTCGTAGTTCATCAGAATTACCCCATCCGACGCCGCCGCGACGGCTTTGTAATTCCACTCTTCATTGTGCGAAGGCACCGCAACGTAGAGCTTCATGCTCTTGGCGTGCAGATCGGATGAGAGTTCTTGCAAGAGTGCGATGAAGCCGGGCTGACCCTTCTTAGGGAAGGTTTCAAAGTCGACCATGAGCCCGCTGTATTTGTCGCTGGCCAGAAAGGCCGCTACCTGATCACGAAAATTCTTGCGGGCGTCGGGGTCGTTGAGAAATTTACTGATGTCGATCCAGTCGGCACCGTCAAAGTTATTCACCAGCGGGAAAACTTCCATCCCCGTTTCTTCACTTTTCAGAAACGGCATCACCTTGTCGTCGACCGAATGCACAACCGAACCTTGCATCACATCGAACATCCTGTTGGTCTGCTCGTCGACGCCCTGGAGATGCCCGTCGGGGGTGAGCACATGCAGCCACTCCGGATAGAGCAAATCGATTTGCCGGGCGTACTCGCGAAGTGACGAAAAACTTGCCGCGTCCCACGGGACATAGAATGCCGCGCGAATACCTTCGTCCGCGTTCAACTTGACCTGGGATGCTGCACCCTTTGACTTGCGGTGACTGCGCCTGATGGCGAGGCGGCGACGTTCTTTTGCTTTCTCTTTTTCGTTTTCTTTTAATGCATGGTAGGGGCGCTTTTGTATGGGCAGGAGCAAATCAGGCAAAGGCTCACCGCTCATCGCCTGGTAAACAAAAAAGCAGACTAGAAGAGTGGTAAAGATGCCTAAAACGTCGAAAATCCGCCGCAGACGCTTGCGCCGCGCCTGTCGGGGATCATAGAAAACGGGTTGCGCCATGTAAGTTGTTCGTCTCCATCCTAAGCCGCTGAAAAACTGCGGTCAAACCCGTAAGGCCGATGCGCTGATATGATTCCAGCGTGCGCGAACTGGTGCGCAAATATCCTCGTTTCTTCATCTTGGCGCTGCTGGCGGCGGTAGGGCTGCGCCTGATCTTCCTATTTCGCTTTCCCAGCATTACGGTGGACTCACTCAGCTACGGCGATATCGCCAGGAATTGGATGCAGCATGGCATTTATGGGCTTAGCGGGGCCAAGGCGATCAGCCCTACCTACACCCGTTTGCCGGGCTATCCGGCATTTCTGACGCTGATATTTTCCATTTTTGGGGTAGAGCACTATCGCGCGGTTCTGGTCGTGCAGTTGGTGGTGGATATCGGCACCTGTTTTCTCATCGCCGATCTGGCACGGCGTTTAATATCACCGCGGGCCGCGCGGCTCGCCTTTCTGTTGGCTGCACTGTGTCCATTTTTTGCCAACTATGCCGCGGCCGCATTGACGGAAACGCTTGAAATCTTTTTTACCGTGGTGGCACTGGATTGCGTCGTCGCCGGACTGACAACCCGCAAGGCTCGAAGTTCCTGGATTTTATGTGGCTTAGCCACCGGTGCGGCGATTCTGTTACGGCCGGACGGTGGATTACTGTTGGCTGTAATTGAAAGCTATCTCCTGTTGCTTTGGGTGGTTGCAGTTAGAAAGAAGTCTCGAGTCCTATCGCCCAGAGATATTTTTAGCGCGGCCGTAATCGTGCTGCTGCTTTCCGTTGCGCCGCTGGTGCCATGGACGGTTCGTAATCTGCGTACTCTGCACGTCTTGGAGCCGCTGACCTCGCGTTATGCCAACGAGGCGCATGAGTTTGTCCCGTTGGGATTTAATCGCTGGGTGAAAACCTGGATTCTGGATTACGCCTCGGTGGAAGAGATTTACTGGCAGGTTCCAGACGGCCCGATTGATTCTGGTCAACTTCCCAGCCGCGCCTTTGACACGGCAAGGCAAAGGCTCGAAACCGAGAAGCTGTTGGCAGACTACAACAGCGCATTGCACATTTCGCCCGCGATGGATACACGATTCGCAGTTTTGGCTGGGGAGCGGGTCGAACATTCGCCGCTACGCTATTACATCTGGCTGCCTGCGCTCCGAATTGGGGATATGTGGCTGCGGCCACGAACAGAAATCTTGCCCTCCGACATTCGCTGGTGGGAATTCAATGACGATCCCAAGTGGATGACCCTCGCAATAGCATTAGGCGTAATCAACCTGTTTTATGTCGTTGCAGCAATACTGGGCGGAATGTATGGGAAGTTTGGACCGCATTTGGCCTTGCTGTTGGCTTTTATTGCGATTCGATCGTTGTTCCTGGGAACTCTGGAGAATCCAGAACCGCGCTATGTGCTCGAGTGTTATCCGGTGGTAATTCTGCTTGCGAGTGCGCTGTTTGTAGGGCGTTGGGATTCAAACTTGTAGAGCAACAAGCGGGCCGCACGGATGTCGGCGATGCGATTTGCAGTGCCGGTTGCGCCGGATCGGCGCGTCGGGTGATGGTCCGGTTTTTATGGCACGCCTGAAAGCCGGTGCCCTTCCACCTCCGAGGGATCGGATCATATTTTTCGCCGCAACTGGAGGGGCACGCCTTCCTTTGTTTTCTGCGAGTTGCGTTTGCCCGAGAAATTATTCCTCCCGCGCGCGTAACCTTTCCGCTATTTCGGCAGTTAAGCTTATTGAGTGAACAGGCAGAGAGCTCGTTGACGGATCGCAAAAAAACAGAGGCTGACGACCGGCAACTGGTCGAGGCAGCACAGCAGGATCGCGCCTGCTTTGCCGATCTGTACGAGCGTTACTTCTATCGGGTTTATGCGTATGTGGTGCGGCGGGTGCAGAGGCACGATGAGGCTGAAGATATTACTTCGGACGTCTTCCACCAGGCGCTGAAGAATCTGGATCGCTTTGAGTCGCGAGGAGTGCCATTCATCGCATGGTTGTATCGAATCGCGGCTAACACCATGAAGGATCGCTGGCAACGCAGCGCCAAAGAGAACGCTGCGCCAGCCGAGGAAATTCCGGACAAGGCTTCCATGGTCGACATTGAACGCAGAGCGGCGCTGTTTCAGCTGGTCGATGCTCTCCCCCTCGACCAGAAGCGAGTCGTGCTGTTGAGGTTCGTCGAACAGAAAAGCATTCGGGATATTTCACAGGAGCTGAAGAAAACTGAGGGCGCGGTGAAGCAATTGCAATTTCGGGCGCTGAAAAATTTGCGTTCCCAGATGGAGGGTGCCAATGCCTAAGCGCTCTCTGGCTGAACAACTCGATCAGGCAGTGCAGGCGATGCTCGACCATCCGGGTAAAGAGCTTTTGAAAGCTGACGCTGAAATCAGCCCGCTGCTGCAGATTGCCGCCGAGCTGCGCAATCTGCCGCACGCGAAATTTAAGGCACGGCTCAAGCGAGAGTTGCAAACTTCGAGTGGAGGAGGAATTTCTATGGCAGCCGCAGCAGAACCAGTGGTATCGATTCGTCCTACAACTTCGCCTTACCTCACGCTGCAAGATGCCGCCGGGGCCATTGAATTCTACAAGCGGGCCTTCGGGGCGACGGAGACCATGAGGCTCACCGATCCCAGCGGGAAAATCATGCACGCCGAAATTCAGATCGGAAATGCGCCGATTCTGTTGGCTGATGAGTTCCCTCAATTCGGAGCAGTGGCGCCGCAGACGCTGGGCGGGTCGCCGGTCAAGATGTATCTCGATGTCGACAATGTAGATGCCTTTGCCAAACACGCGATTGCGGCAGGCGCGAAAGTGCTGCGGCCAATTGAAAATCACTTCTACGGGCACCGGATGGGCGTGCTGGCGGACCCGTTTGGCTACAGCTGGATGGTTTCTACGCGGACTGAGGTTCTGTCAACCGAGGAGATCCAGAAACGCTTCGACGCCTTCCTCCGGAATATGAGTGCACCGAGGGCGACGCGCGCGGTGCGTGAGGGTTTCAGCACATTAACTGCATACATCGTGGCGCAGAACGTGCCCAGTCTGATCGAATTTTTGCAAAAGACGTTTCATGCCGAAGAAACCATGCGCAGCGGACCGGGCTCGGAAGGCGGGATGCACTGCGAGGTGCGGATCGGTGACTCGATGCTAATGATTGGTGGAGGCGGCACCGGCTTTGCCTGGAAGGGCACACCGCGGCCGGGTGCATTTCATATCTATGTGCCGGATTGCGATGCGACGTACGAGCGAGCCATTGCGGCAGGGGCGACGTCAATCGTTAAGCCGGTCGATCAGTTTTATGGCGAGCGTTCGGGCTCGGTGAAGGATGAGGCGGGGAATCACTGGTACATCGCAACTTTCAAGGGCGAGCACTACCGGTCGGAGGGGGCGCCGACGATTCAGCCGTACTTCCATCCGCTGCGGGCAGAGCCGGTAATCAACTTCCTGAAGAACGCGTTCGGAGCAACGGAGCTGGGAAGGTACGCTTCGCCGGACGGGGTAGTTCACCATGCGACATTAAGCGTCGGGGATTCGCACATCGAACTGGGGGAGGCGCAGGGAGTGTATCAGCCGATGCAGAGCACATTCATGCTGTATGTGCCGGATGTGGATGCGAGTTATCGCCGGGCGCTGACGGCGGGGGCGACTTCGATGTCTGAACCGACGGATCAGCCCTATGGGCAGCGCATGGCTGGGGTAGTCGATGGGTTTGGGAATCAGTGGTATATTGCGACGCCGATTGCGGGGAGGTCGTGATGTCCAGGTCTAGATTCTCCTCAGCGGTAAAGCCGGTGCCCTTCCCAAGCTGTACATGGGAAGGGCATGAATTAACTTAGCGAGTTTTTCGCAGCCTGTTCAGCTTTGCCGATAAATGCCCGACGATCATGGACGCGCCGATGCGGCGCAACTGTTCCGGCCGCTGGTGTGTAGAGCAACCGCAGGCGCTAAAGCGCGGATGGATTTAAAGAGCTTGATGGCACGACTAAAGTCGGTGCCCTTCCCGAGTGATCGAATCGAACTTTTGCCGCCAGCGTCACATCCGCACCCTTGCGGTTCTGACATATGTTTTTGCAACCTCTAAAGCCGTCTTGAGTCCTTTTCTCTTGCAGCGCTATACGCTCTTCTTTTCGCTTGTCTTGTCCTCAGAGAGTTGGCTCCTTCTACGTCCTTTCTGCTGCCCAGACGTAGCAGAGCTACGTCTCTACTGTAGGTCTTATAATTCCGAGCGGAGGTCCGGTATGAAGTTTTTGCGTGTGGTTTGCTGCTTCTTATTTATTTCTGCGCTCCAGGCTCAAGTCAGTTCTGCTCCTACTGTTCATGAAGCTGTGGAGTTTATGAAGCAGGCGGAGGCTCAGCTTGGTGAACTAAGCGTAAAGGTGAATCACGCTACCTGGGTGCAGGAGAACTTCATTACGGAAGACACCGAGGCACTGTCAGCGGATGCGCAAGAGCAGATCACGGCCGCGACCACTGAGCTGGTTGAACAGTCGAAGCGCTTCGATGGGCTAAAACTTCCCGCCGACCTCGAGCGCAAATTCAAGTTGCTGCGGCTGTCGCTTACCGCGCCGGCGCCCAAGGACCCTGGGTTGCGGCGCGAGATGACACAGATCTCGACCTCAATGGATGCCGACTACGGCAAAGGGAAATACTGTCGCAAGCCGGATGAATGCCTCGACATCACGGCGATTGAGCGGATCATGGCCAACAGCCGGGACCCCAAGGAACTGCTCGACGTGTGGCAGGGATGGCACAAGGTTGGCGCCCCCATGCGGAAGCGCTACGCACGGTTTGTCGAGCTTTCCAACCAGGGCTCCCGCGAAATTGGTTTCAAAGACACCGGCGCCATGTGGCGTGGTGGCTACGACATGACTCCGGAGGAGTTCAGCGCCGAGGTGGACCGGCTTTGGCATCAGGTGCGTCCGCTGTATCTGGCACTGCATACCTTCGTGCGGGCCAAATTGTCTGAGCATTACGGGAAGAATCTGGTTCCTCCGAATGGACCGATTCCCGCACATTTGCTGGGGAACCCGTGGGCGCAGGAGTGGCAGAACGTCTATCCGTTGATGGGCATGCCGGAAAATGGGCAGAGCTATGACGTCACGTCATTGTTGCAAGCCAAGAAACTCGATGCCAAAGGCATGGTGAAGTATGGCGAGGGATTCTTTACCTCGCTGGGATTCGCGCCATTGCCGAAGACCTTTTGGGAGCGATCGCTGTTTACCAAGCCGATGGATCGCGATGTGGTTTGCCATGCCAGCGCGTGGGACATCGATAACCAAGATGATTTGCGGATCAAGACATGCCTGCAGATTCGCAGCGTGGATTTTGTAACCGTGCATCACGAATTGGGACATAACATGTATCAGCGGGCCTACAAAAATCAGTCGTATCTTTTCGCGAACGGGGCGAACGATGGGTTCCATGAGGCAATTGGCGACGCGATCGCGTTGGCTATCACCCCCGAGTATCTACACAAAGTAGGACTGCTGGAAAATGTTCCGGCTGGCGACAACGACATCCCGCAACTGCTAAAGCAGGCAATGGAACGGGTTGCGTTTTTGCCGTTCGGGTTGATGATCGACCAGTGGCGATGGAAGGTGTTTTCAGGAGAGATTAAGCCGGCGGAATACAACAAAGCGTGGTGGGATTTGCGCCTCAAGTATCAGGGCGTGGTGCCGCCTTTGCCGCGGAGTGAAGATGATTTCGATCCTGCTGCCAAGTATCACGTTGCGGGAAATACGCCTTACATCCGATATTTTCTGGCGCACATTTATGAATTCCAGTTTTATCGGTCATTATGCAAGGCTTCCGGCTACACCGGGCCGTTGAATCGCTGCACGTTTTACGGATCGAAAGAGGCCGGAGAGAAATTTAACAAGATGCTTGAGTTGGGCCAGAGCAAGCCCTGGCCAGTGGCGTTAGAGGCGATGACCGGAGAGAAACGGACCGACGCGGGAGCGCTGCTGGAGTATTTTGCCCCGCTGCAAAAGTGGCTGGATGAGCAGAATAAAGGATTGAAACCGGGCTGGTAACAACTAACGTCAAAATCCCCGCCCAAGCGGAGCCTGGACGGGGCACCCTTAGCATCTAAGAACAATTACAGTTAGACGTCTAATAACAATTACCGTTTTCCGAAGGGGGATTTGGCGAGCGCTTCCATCGAGGGGCGGGGGATGGGGGCGATCAGCGTGCTTTCCGGGGGCATGATTCCCGATTGCTTTGCTCTTACGAACAGCTCCAGCGCGGTGCCACTGGTGGCGGGCGTGGTAACGGTCGCGGCCAAAAGCCCTTGGCGCACCCATGCCTGGCCGGTGTCAGGTACGCCGTCGCATCCAGTGAATGGAAGCGATAGCCAGGCGTCGCGATCGGCATTGTTAGAGACTTCCTGGAACGCGGTTCTCGCACCGATCGCCATGGCATCGTTGTGGCATCCCACGACGCCGACACGCAACTGACGCGAGGTGCTTAATCGCAGCCATGAAGTAATGGCTTTATGACCGCTTTCTTTTGTCCAATCGCCTTTAATAGACTTCACTTCGAGATTCGCTGGCTTGGTAGCTAGCATTCCCTGACTGCGAAGCCGGGCGGCAGTGCTGGTAGAGGGGCCTTCGATATAGAGGACGGTGCCGCCATTTCTCATCAAAGCAGCGAATTGCCTACCCTGGATCCTGCCCACTTCTTCGTTGTCGGTACTTACAGCGAATGCCTGCACGGCGGAATTTTTTCGGAGGTCGTGAAGGTAGTCAGCCTCGCGATTCATTACTACCCACGAGATTCCGGCGGCAACGGCCGCGCCTGCGACCTGATTCATGACCGTGCCAACCGGTTCGACGATAATTGCGCTGGGGCGGCCTAAGCGACTTTGAATGACTTTGAGTACCTGCTGGCTCTGTTCAACCGCATCATTGCCGGCGTACAGGATCTGGAGGTCAACTCCCAAGCGCTTGGCAGTGCTTTCCGCCTCGGCAGCCTGTTGGCGTTGATAGTCGTTGTCGCTGGTGATGAGCGACAGCACAACATTGAGTTTGTCCATAGGAGCTGTGCGACCCGGAACCGCTCTCTAAGGCTTCTTGCTTGGCAAACGCTAAGCAATTGAAAATCGAATCAAGATAAGGCAGTCTGCTTCGACACGCAAGTACCTAACGGATACATCCGCGATGACTAACGATTGCGCACCTGTCCATAATTGAGCACACTCACAATTACCACACCGCCTATTATGTTGCCGATTGTGGCCAGCAGCAGCCAGTGGAGATAGACGCTGGTGGCGAGGTCTCCGTGCACTACGGCGGAAAGAATTTCGCCGCTGGTGGCTATGCAATGGGAAAAGTGGCCAATGCCGACGACGAAGGTTAGCAGCCATACCATCACCAATTGGCCGATGGTCCAATGGCTGGCGGTCACCACCCACGCAACCAGAGCTATGATCCAGCCGCCGATGATTCCACTCCAGAAGAAATAGCTGGCGGGGCCGCTTACGGCGTCTAGCCCGAGACCTATCAACTTGGAGACAATCAAGGGCTTCAGTGCGCCGGTTCGAGTGGCAATTACCGCGAAAAAGAACGCTCCCAGAACGTTAGCTGAAAATACGACGGCCCACAGGCGGAGGGTGCGGAGCAGATGCTTGCGTTCATCAAGTATGAGCACGACCGGATAAAGAGTGTTCTCCGTAAAGAGCTGGGCCCGTCCAATGATTACCGCTACGAACCCAATGGGATAAACCAGGTAAGAGACGAACTGCGCCCAAGGGCCATCGCCCAGCATGGCGCGGACGGAGGCCACGCCGAGTCCGGTCAGTCCCATGGTAAGGCCCCCGGCTAGGCCTGAGAAGGCGAGGGTGCGAACTGAACGCTTTAGCTCCTCACGGGCGTTTTCAACCGCCGCGTGGAAAATTTCCTGTGCGGTCAGGCGGCGAGTTTCATTGACCAGATCCGCGTGCTCCGCTTCTTTCTGGGGAGCTGTATTCTTGCTTGGCATCGCGGTTAGATGTGATTGGAGGGGTACAGGTTGGTGGAGCCTGGTGCAGCCGCAAGTACAATAGCCGACGTGAGCGCTGCCCATTCTTTGGAAAAGACCCCATCCCCGGCTTCGACCGAGCCGGCCTTCAATCTCTGGCAGCGAGTCCAACTCTGGGTGATTACCTGGTTTGGCTTTCTGGTGATTCGCTTAATCGGGCCGACTCTCCGCTTTTCGGTCTCGTTCGAGGACGGCGCGCCAGCTTCGCTGGAGGCCCGGCCGCTGGTGCTCGCCTTCTGGCACTCCTGCATCTTTGCAGCGGTTTATGCCTGGCGTGGTTTGCAGATCCGGGTGATGAGCAGCGACAGCTTCGATGGTGAATACACGGGGCGCATTATCCGCAAATTTGGTTTTGTGAAGGTCAGGGGATCGAGTAGCCGAGGAGCAGTGCGGGCTTTGCTTGGTATGCGGCGCGAGGTGGAGCAGGGATGGACGGTGGCGTTCACCATTGATGGCCCGCGCGGCCCGCGGTTTGTGGCAAAGCCGGGGCCGGTGGTTGTAGCACGCGCGACAGGGGCGCCGATGGTGGCGTTCCATATTGCGCTGGAGAATCCGTGGGTGCTGAAAACATGGGACAAGTCGATGGTGCCGAGGCCGTTTTCGCGAGCATTGCTACGGGTGAGCCGGAAGATATTTGTTCCGTCGGAGGCGAGAGAGGATGATCGGCAGCGCTTTCATGCGGAGTTGCAGGAGGCGCTCGATCGCGTGAGAGTTTTTGCGGAGGAGAATGTGGGGAGGGTGGGGAGCGGGGAGCTTCCGATTTTCCGTGTAGGGTGATTTTGTGGAGCGTTGCCAATTGCCGTTTGTTGGCGAAGGTGTGGACTAGCAGATTCCTCCCTTCGGTGGGAATGACAAGAGGGTATGGGTCGGAATGGACACCGGGATAGGAATGGCGATGGGGTTGTGGGCGAATCGCGGCTGCTATCATCGAAATTTGAAGCGCAATGTTTAAGAAAATTCTGGTTGCTAATCGGGGAGAGATTGCGGTGCGGGTGATCCGCGCCTGCCGAGAGTTGGGGATTGCTTCGGTTGCGGTATTTTCTGAGGTTGACCGCGCTTCGTTGCATGTTTTGAAGGCGGATGAAGCCTATCTGCTGGGCGGCGCACCAGCGCCTGAGTCATATTTAAATATCGATAAAATTCTGGACGTTGCTAAGCGCTGTGGGGCTGATGCGATCCACCCAGGCTATGGATTTTTATCGGAAAATTCTCGCTTCGCGCAGGCTTGTGAGGATGCCGGAGTGAAGTTTATCGGTCCGAGCGCGGCTTCCATGGAAATTATGGGATCCAAGACTCGCGCCCGGCAGCACATCGAGCGCGCGGGAATTCCATTTGTGCCCGGAACGTCGCGCGGGCTGGAGTCGCTGGCGCAAGCGCAGCAAGTGGCCGAGAAGATTGGCTATCCCGTGATGTTAAAGGCGGCCGCAGGCGGCGGCGGTAAGGGAATGCGGCTGGTGAATACTCCTGCGGAACTAAGCGAGTCGCTGGAGTCGGCGCGTAGCGAGGCGGCGCGGGCCTTTGGAAGTGACGAAGTCTACATCGAGAAAGCGATCATCAACCCTCGTCACATCGAGACGCAGATTCTCGCGGACGAACATGGCCACACGGTCTATCTGGGGGAGCGGGAGTGTTCGATCCAGCGGCGGCATCAGAAGGTTCTCGAGGAGTCGCCTTCGCCGGTGGTGGATGCGGATTTGCGGCGACGCATGGGCGAAGTTGCAGTTAGCGTGGCGCGGGCGGCGAAATATGCGAATGCTGGGACCATCGAGTTTCTGGTCGATCAAGACAAGAATTTCTATTTCCTGGAAATGAATACCCGGCTGCAAGTAGAGCATCCGGTCACGGAGTTGGTTACGGGCCTCGACCTGGTGCAATTGCAGATTCGCATCGCCGCCGGGGAAAAGCTGCCATTCGCGCAGCCGGACGTGCAACTTCGCGGCCATGCGATAGAATGCCGCATTTATGCGGAAGATCCGGACAACAATTATTTTCCCAGCCCCGGGAAAATCACGGCGTTGCATGAACCGACCGGGCCGGGCATTCGCCTGGACAGCGGCATCTACGATGGATGGACCGTGCCGATTGATTATGATCCGCTGCTGGCGAAGTTGATTGTGTACGGGAGCGATCGCGCCCAGGCAACGGCGCGGCTGCTGCGAGCCATTCAGGATTATTTCATCGGCGGCATTACTACCAACCTGTCACTTTTTCGAACGATTCTTAGTGATGCAAACTTCAAGGTGGGGAAATTTCATACTTCCTATTTGGACGGATTGCTGAAAGCGCCAGCTTCAGCTGACGATCAGGAATTGCGGGTTGCCGCGCTGGCCGCTGGCTTGTTTGCCGCGATGGAGCCAGCGTCAACTGGGCGCGCATCAAGCGGTCAGGATTCTTCGGCATGGAAACGGACAGCACGCACTGAGGCGTTGCAATAACCCACGGCTTTGATCTACGACATCTCCATCGACGGGAAGCGATACAACGTAGAGGTTCGCCGCGGCGATGGCCATTGGTCATGCAAGGTCGAGGGCGAAGAGGTGCAGTTTGATGCTGCGCCCGCCGGCGAACAAGTCTTGTCATTGTTAGTAGGCGGCAAATCCTACGAGGTAAAGCTTGAGCGTGGCCCCCTGGGGAGTCACATCTGGGTGGGCAGCAATCGATATGCGGTGGAAGTTTGCGATCCACGGTCGTTTCGGGGGCGCAAGAGCAACGTGGATTCTGGCGATGGTCCACGAAAATTGGTAGCGCCAATGACCGGCAAAGTGGTGCGGCTGTTGGTCCAAGAAAAACAGACGGTGGAGGCTGGCCAGGGCGTGGTCGTGGTGGAGGCGATGAAGATGCAGAACGAGATCAAGTCGCCAAAGGCTGGGATCGTGCAGAAGTTAGTGGCTGCCGTCGGGACCAGCGTAAATGCCGGGGACTTGTTGGCGGTGGTCGAGTAAGAGCAAGGCATTCACCCCCAAAGGACACGAAGCTTCTCTAAGGAAAGCCAACAGCAATTCTTAAGTTATGGATTAGGGCAAGAAACACAGAGAGACTTGGTTTTCCTTCGTGTAATTTCGTGCCCTTTGTGGTGATGCGCCTCCTGCTTAGAGCACTCCACTATTTGCCAGCACCTTGGCAGCGTAGAAGTTCTCCACCTTGGCGTCGTCGCGCATGACTTCTTCGTAGGCTCCACGCAAAATTTGCTCGCGACGCTCGCGGAGCTGGGAACGAATGGCCTGCTGCACGCGGGGATCAGCGAGCTGCTGTTGTCCTGCCGGCTCCCTGGCGAGCAGCTTCACGATACGAAATCCGGCAACCTGCTTGTTCATCGGATTGACCACCTGAATCACCTGGCTGTACTGACCCGGCTTTAGCTTCATGACGATGTCGCGCGTGCTGGGATCGGTGTTACGCAGCGCCGATTCCGGGGTGAAACCGAGATCTCCGCCATTGCTGGAGGTCTCAGAGTCTTCCGAATAATTGGCCGCCAGCGCGCCGAAGTCGTCGCCGCTATCGAGGCGGTTGGCGATCATCTGAATTTTCTTGCGGGCTTCGCCTTCGTTTTGCGCCTTGTCGTTCTTCTGATTGTGGACTTGTGGATTGGGCGTGGTGGTCACCCAGATGTGGGCGAGATGATATTGCGTTTCGATGAAATTGAATTCTGAGCGGTGGCCGTTGTAGTAGTTCGAAATGTCCTGATCAGAGATATTGATTTTCGAAGTGATTTCTTTATTCAACACCTTCTCTACGGTTAGGGAACGACGAACATCGCGTTTGAAGTCTTCGAGAGTGATCTTTTTTTCTTTAAGGCGGGCGTCGAATTGTTCGCTGGTGAAAGGGGACTTGATCTCGCTCAATTTGCGGTCGACCTCATCATCTGTGGCCAACAAGCCCAGCTTCTCCGCCCGGCGCATGAGAATTTCGTTGTCGATTAATTGACGCAGGATGCCCAGGCGAAGGCTGGTCGCCTGTTCGCCGGTGGGTTTCTGTTCCGACTCGGCAACCTGGTTCTCGTAATACTTTTCGAGATCGATGGCGAGAATCTTGCGGCCGTCGACTGAAGCGACCACATCATCGCCGCCAGTCTTCTTCGCGCAGGAGATGGCGGTAATAAGGAGCGCTGCGGCCATGATCATGGCTAATCCGCGACCGACAATTTGCTTGGTTTTCAATCAGTCCTCCACCCACAGAACGCCAATCATCGCAGGTTCCGGGAGCAATCGGCCAATACTGCACTCGAATAAATTACTGGCCAGCGGGCGGCGCTGCGGCTGGCTCAGCCGCGGGATGCGCCGGTACGGATACTCCAGCTTGCTTTAAGGCGCGATCTAATACGGCGCGCACCTCTTCAATGGGCAACGCACCGTCAATTTTCTCACCGTTCACGAACATGGTGGGCGTGGCTTCAATTCCCAACGTCTCGCCTTCATGCATCGAGGCCTTCACCGCGGTTTCGTCCTGAGCTTTGATACAACTTTGCAGCTTGGCAGTGTCGAGTTTCGAGTCCTGGGCCTGCTTCAAAGCCAATGCATCGATCGCGGCAAACTGCGCGTCATGACCCTTTTCGGAGCCGACTGCCTTTTGATTGTTATGCAGGTAATCGGCAAACTGCCAGTAGGCATCGCTGTTCTGGGCTGCCAGGCAATTGGCGTCCACGGCGGCGTGCATCGCCCAGGGATGAATCTCCACCAGCGGAAAATCCTTATAGATGAACTGCACCCGGTCGCCGTACTCCTTCAGCAGGCCGGGGAATAAAGTCTGGTGCATGCGGGAACAAAAAGGACACTCGAAATCATCAAAATTTACCGCCACAACTTTCGCGGTCTTATTGCCGCGAATCGGCCGCTCTTTGACGTCGATCTTCTTCATGACGTCGGCGTAGGGGTCGGCGCTTAGATCCATCTTGGTCAGACGGGCCAGCGTTTTTCCATCTTTGGAGAGCAGGAAGTCGAAGGTCTGTTTCTTTTCCCCGGCGTCGAAGGTGACGGTAAGCGCGTCATAACCCGGGAAGTCACTGGCTTTCAGCGGACCAAGGCTGACCTTCACTTGTGGAGGAATACTGTAATGGCTGCGAACCTGCCGCTCAATGCGCTGCGCCAACTCGGGCGACGCTGACTGCGCCGAACAACCCGCACAAATCACCAAAAGGACCACAAATGACCGCTGGAAGAGTGACACTAGAAACCGCCTATACATGGAAGGTAAACAACGATTATCTCATAGAGAATGCAGGGAAGACGCGTATCCGCCCCCGGAGACGTAGCGGAGCTACGTCTCTACTTCTACTTGATCTGTGCCGATTGGCAGCAACGCGTTCATTGATCCGGAGCGGAACCCTTCCATGTCAAGGGTGACGAATTTGAAACCCAGGGCTTTGAAAATGCGGGTGAACTCCGCGGCCATTTCGGCAGTGAGCGCTCTTGGCAGCTCTTCGCGAGCAATCTCGATGCGAACGATTTCTCCGTGATGCCGCACCCGGTACTGGCGGAATCCGAGTGTCCGCAACGCGTCCTCGCCCTGCTCAACCATGCTGAGGGTTTCACGCGTTACGGGACGGCCATATTCGATGCGCGATGAAAGGCAGGCAGCAGCAGGCTTATCCCAAATACGGAGCCCGGCCTGGCGAGCCAATTCGCGGATATCTTGTTTGGCAAGGCCAGCGTCAAGCAGAGGCGCTGCCACGTGATGTTGTTTGGCCGCAGCCTGCCCGGGACGGAAATCACCTTGATCGTCCACATTGACGCCATAGGCGATCGAGTCAAAGGAATGTTCCTGACGATATTGTTCCATCACGGTGAATAGTTCGTCCTTGCAATGGAAACAGCGGCTTCCGTCATTGCGAACGTAATCAGGGCGATCGAGTTCTGTGGTGGCGATCACTTCCACCGGAAACTTTTGTTCGGTGGCGAAGGCCAAAGCGTCGGCTAGTTGCGCCCGCGCCAGGCTGGCAGAGTCGGCGATCACGGCCAGCATACCGTCGCCAAGCGTGCGATGTGCAGCCCAAGCAAGAAAAGCGGAATCAACTCCGCCGGAATAGGCGACCAGGGTTCGTCCCAAGGCACGAAGACCATGGTCCAGCTGGGCCTGCTTCGAAGCGAGATTGGCGGACTCTGGCACCTGACTATTTTATAGGATGTTAGAAAAGGCGGTCGCGGCGGCTCAGGTTTCCGAAGGCTCCAATATTGCTGAGCGCGAAGGTGAAGCGAAACTGGTTCTCATTGCGGACGGTGCCCAGGTTAAATCGGCGATATTCGGCGCTGATGCCGCAGCAATCCCAGTTATATGTCGTTTGTACGGCCGCGTACTGTAGAAAATTCAGGTTGGCGTCGAACCCCACGTTGGCTGCACCACTTATGCCGCGCTTGTTAGGGTATCCATAGCCTAGCAAGACGCGGAACTGATTAAACAAAGCGGGAGCCGGATTGGTGGCAGCAGTCAGTCCAGATGTGAGCGTTTCTCCTGCGACGCGCATGAAAGCGTCGCCACCGCCAAGGGTGACGGCTCCGATGTGGTAGTTCACCAGCGCGGTGCTATCGTTCATCCAGTGGTGGGCGAAGTCATAGTCGAGGTCCCACTCGATCTCGGTGCGGTTACTGGTCTGCGCCCGCAAGCCGTGAGATCAATGGGGATAAATTGCGCGGTCCGGTGAGGAACGCGATCCCAGTCAGATCGTCAGTAGTCGAAAACACATTGCGGCGGCCGGGGACCAACGCCCCGCCAAATGTCGGATCGAAGAAATACTTCTGCGACAACTCCCAGGTAAGCACATCACGTACTTGCGGTTCCGTAGTGCAGGCTGGTTCGGCCTGCTCGTCGCGGCCCCACGGGACATCCTCTTGCGGCGCCTCTCCCCCGATTATCAAGATTGGTAGGCATCCCCTGCGGTCCGCAATCTGAAGCGGCTGGCAATATCCGTTTCGAAAACAACCGATTCACCACGCTGTATTCAATTTCATTGGTGTCGCTGAGAATATCGCGATCGTCGAAGCGCAGAAGATCGTTGAAATTGTTCACGCCAGCGACATAGCGATAATTAACTCGCGGCTCGACTACGTGCTTCCATTTGCGCCCAAAAAACTCTTTGGCGAAGACGCGCTCGATTGCCGGTGGTCGAATCTCGATGTTTGTTTCAAGGGCGCGGCGATTAATGGGATCGTCAATCGCGACGCCGACGCCATTCGCCGGCGTCAGTTGCTGGGTGTAAAGAGTATCGCGGAGAGTGATTTCCGGCCGAACCGACCAGCCTCGTGTCGATAACGGCAATGACAAGCGGGGGCTGATGTCGAACCTGCCGACCAGATTGGCGGTGCGAAACGAAGGCTCGCTGCGCGACAGTCCATCAGCCGCGACGTCGTACGACCAGTAGAAGGGGCTCGATGCAATCCGTTGGTCGACGCTCGATAGCCCCATGCTGGGCGCGTGCAAAATGGTAATCACGTCCCCGTTAGCGGTGCTTTCGAAGTTCTGGTAGCGCTCGGTCAATGCGTTATAGGAGTAGCCGTGCGTGGTGTTCGAAAGAAAGGCCTGCGATTTCACCTCAGAGTTTACCGCCTGGGTGAATACTTCATTGAATGCAAGGCGAAACACGTAAGACGTCAAATAATCGATATTGGCGACGCCGCGAATGTGGTGAGGAAAGCTTGACTCGGCATTTAGCCGTACGTTGGCGCCGCCCTGGTCGGCGTCGTTGAAGCCAAAGCCGCGATCAAGTACGCCATAGAAACTTAAATCAAGAAATGAGCTCTCGCTGGGACGCACTCTGAACTCTCCCTGCGGCGCCCATCCGCGACTCGAGAAGTATTGCGCGCCCAAAGTGGCGTCCATGCTACGGCTCATCGCCCAGTAAACCGACTCGCCGAAAAACGTGCCCTTGCGCGACGAGTTTCCCAGGCTTGGAATCAAGAATCCCGACTGACGATTCTGTTCTACGGGATGAGTGGCAAAGGGCAGGTAAAGCACCGGCACGCCATGGATGCGAAACGTACTGTGATAAATCTTCGCGTCTTTGCCAACGTCGACCACAATCTTGCGAGCGGCGAATTGCCACTTCGGTTTTGGCAGTTCGCACGTAGTGACCGTGCCACCAGTGACCAAGGTAATGGTCCGGCCCGGTTTTTTCTACGGTCTTTCCGGTGAAAGGAAAATGGCGCAGAAGATGTCAGGACAAATCTGGAGTGCCGCAGCTGAACGCCTATTGCGCCGGCTACGTTTTCAAAGCGCCCGGTTTCAGTCCTGACGTTATAAGTGGCGCGGCTGGCCAGCAGATGCTCGTCGTTGGGGCCGCCGTCGGCGACGATATGACCCTCGGCAACCACTTCGCCGGTTTCCGAGTTGTAGCTCATCTCGTCGGCACGCACGATGTATGCCGCTGTAGTGGACTTCCGCCTGGCCGTGAAGCTTATAAACCGGGCCGTCTTTTTCCTGCTGCAGCGCGCAGACGCCGTCCTCGTTTCTTTTCAGCGGACAATTTGAGGAATTTTTTTCCTGATCCGGCGGATTGGCGGAGCCAAGCAACTGGCTAGTTACTAATGCAGGGGCGAGTAACAGATGACAAGCAAACGCTGCCGTGATAAGGAATCGTATGCGGGTGCTCATCGGGAGCGCAACGGGACCCCGCATGCTTCGTTGCCGGGGTATGTGTGACGTTAGCACGCTGCCACCCCGGGGAGCAAAGTGCGCCGGCTCGACCATGACTGCGAGTAGTTTTCCTGGCTCTGATTCTCTCGCGAAAGAACGATACATGCCTTGCCCTAAGTGTGGCGACGATTGCACGTGCACGCCCGACGCCCGCGTAGTTAGTGCAACTGTTCGCTCTACTATGAAACCGAAATTCGAAATCGAGCCTGAGGCTTCACGCGATTCTGATCGACCCTGAAGCGTACGATGCCAGCGAGCAGGAATTTGCTGTAAGCCTGGAGCAGCCTGCGGAAAAATCGAAATTTGTGGTGGAACCGGAGCCGTGGGCAGATCGTCCGGCCTCGGCTGCTGATCCTATCGACGTGCCGGCGCCTGTGGAAGAGACGTCCGCGGTCGCGGACGCGATTTCAGCTGACACTGATCAGCCATTGTTGTTGGGCAACGTAGGCAAAGCGAAAGCTGTGGAGTGGCGGCAGGAAGTCGCCGCCAAGCTGAATCACTATCGGTCCGTCGCGTGGCTAAAGAGCCTAAGTTCCCATCTTTGCGCTTGAAATTTGAAGGCCCCCGATCTGACAGTGAGCCGACGCGTCACGTAGTGCCAGATCCGATTCCGCAAGTCGTGCTGGTCCAACAGATCATTCCGGTGGAGGAATCGTCGCTAGTGTCTGCGCCGACTACGGTTGCGAAGGCCGAGCGGATGCGTGCCCGGGTCGGCGAATTTCTGGACAACTCGGCGCGAATCCTGGAATTTCCGCGGTCGCACATGCCCCCCCCGCGGCGAGGGGATGAACTTGCCGATCCAATCCTGGATCGTCCTCGCATTCTGGAGGTGCAGGAGGTCGCGCCGCCCATGCCCGCACTGGGAGGCATCCTGATTGGTCCCATTGAGCGCCCAGAGGAGAAGCGAAGTGAATTTGAGGTCCCTCTTCAGGCCGCTACAATCTCACGCCGAACCGTAGCTACGCTGTTGGATGCTGCGATCGTCGGCTGTTCGCTCGGACTGTTCGGTTACATCTTTGCGGGAATGACGAAATTCAGGGAACCTGCGTCCCAGTGGCTGGTTGCTGCGGCAATTCTCTTCGGAGTTTTTTGGGCGGGATATCATTTTCTTCTACTGCCTTATTGCGGGACCACCATTGGCTTGTGGCTGACACGGTTACAGCTCCGCCGCTTCGACGGTAAACCGGTCACCCGGAGCATTCGCAGTTGGAGAGCGGTGGCAGCCGTGCTTTCAGCGCTTTCCGTCGGGCTGGGTTACGTTTGGTGCCTGCTGGACGAAGATCAGCTCTGCTGGCACGACCGCATAACGCGGACTTATGTGAGCCCGCGGTAGGTTTGCCCATCCTGGGAGCGGTATTTCTGACCTGCTAACATCTTTCTGTGACTGATAAATCTCCTGTTCGGGTGCGATTCGCACCCTCGCCCACCGGACACATCCATGTCGGCAACGCACGTACTGCGCTCTTCAATTGGCTGTTCGCCCGTCAAAAGGGCGGGACGATGATTTTGCGCATTGAAGACACTGACGTCGAACGCAGTGAAGCCCGCTACGAAAGCCAACTCATCGCCGACCTGAAGTGGATGGGTCTAGATTGGGACGAAGGCCCCGACAAGCCTGGTGCGTATGGCCCTTATCGGCAGTCCGATCGTCTCGATATCTATCGCGAGCACGCAGAGCGTTTGGTAGACGACCGGCAAGGCCTATTTTTGTTTTTGCACGGAAGAGGATCTACAGAAAGAAAGGGATCGCGCCATGGCGGAACATCGCCAGCCGATCTACTCAGGGGTATGCCGCAATATCAGCCCGACTGAGGCGAAGAATCGCCGAACGGCGGGCGAGGCCTGCGCCATTCGGTTGCGAATCCCGGAGCATCCCATCCGCTTTCATGACATTGTCCACGGGCCGGTGGAATTTTCCAACGAGGTAGTTAGCGATCCGATTATTCTGCGGTCGTCCGGCATGCCGGTTTACAACTACGTTGTGGTGATCGACGATGCGCTGATGAAAATCACGCATGTGATTCGCGGCGATGATCATCTCTCAAATACTCCTAAGCAGGTTGCGGTCTATGAGGCGCTGGGCTGGCCGGTGCCGGAGTTCGCCCATCTTTCCACCATTCTTGGGAATGACCGGGAGCGTCTGTCCAAACGCCATGGCGCGACGTCGATCGCGAACTTTCGCGACATGGGTGTGTTGCCCGAGGCCTTGGACAACTACCTGGCATTGCTCGGCTGGGCACCAACAGGGGGAAATCGCGAAGTGTTTTCCCTGCCTGAACTGGTAAAGGAATTCTCCCTGGAGCGAGTTACTCCATCGCCGGCCGTTTTCGACATGGAGAAGCTGTACTGGCTAAATCGTCATTACATAAAAGCTAAAACACCGGCGGATTTGTACCAGCAGTCAATCGGGTTTCTGGTTCGTTCTGGAGCGCTTTCACCGCAGGAAACCATCAATCCCAGCGTGATTCTGCCGGCAGGCTTTCGCGAGTGGTTTTTGAAGGTGATCGAGTTACTGGCCCCGTCAGTGGACCGTTTGGAACAACTCCCAGAGAGGGCTGCGCTCGTCTTCCATTACGACGCCACCGCGGCGATTGCAGCCCCTGACAATGCAGATGTTCTGAGCTGGAAGAACACCGATGCGGTCATCGCCCGATTCACGGTCAAGATTCTGGAAGACGACTTAGCTAACGAGGGCCAACTGACCCCAGAGCGATTCAAACAATTGGTGAATGAAGTCAAAGCGGAGACCGGCGCGAAGGGTAAGGAACTTTTTCATCCCATACGCTTAATCGTTACCGGGTCACACTCCGGGCCGGAGTTCGACAAACTGATTCCAATTCTAGAAGAGGGCAGCCACCTAGACTTGCCGAACCACGTTCTAAACGTGAAAGAAAGAGTCGAGGCTTTCGCGCAAAGTCACAAGTAGAGACGCAGCTCCGCTACGTCTGGTTTCCGTGGGGATAAAGAGTATTGCATCAACGTCTTTTGCAGTCGCAAACAGTTTGCTAGACCGCCTAGACGCAGCGGAGCTACGTCTCTACTTGGGAGCTTTCTTTTGCAACAGATTCTCCAGGCAGCTTTTGAGATCGGTAAAGCGGAACTGATAATTGCTGGCCAGCAGCTTTGCTGGCGTCACCCGCTGGCTCGCCAGCAGAAGCTCGTCTCCCATTTGTCCAAATACCAGGCGCGCAGCAAATGCCGGCATAGGGAAAATGGCCGGCCGGGACAACACCTTGGCCAGAATCCTGGTGAACTGCGCGTTAGTTACGGGATTCGGAGCAACAACGTTGATTGGCCCGTACTGCTCCTGATTCAGCGCCAGGATGATGGAGCCGACCAGGTCATCAATGCTGACCCAGCTCCACCACTGCTTGCCGTTTCCCATGTTCCCCCCTACGCCGAGGCGGAAGGGCAATAGCATCTTGGGCAGCGCTCCGCCGCTGCGGCTAAGCACCAGACCGAAGCGCATTTGGGCGGTGCGAATACCGGCATCGGCTGCAGGGCGGGTACAGGCTTCCCACTGCCGGCAAACCTGCGCCAGAAATCCATTGCCGGAAGGACTATCCTCCCGCAGAATTTCATCACCACGGTTGCCGTAGTATCCGATTGCCGAAGCAGAGATAAACGCCAGCGGCTTGGGGTTGGCGTGAGCGGCAGCCTCGGCCAGGTGACGCGTCCCTTGTACTCGGCTGTTTAGGATTTGCTTCTTCTTTTCTTCGGTCCAGCGACCAACGATGGTTTCGCCAGCCAAATGGATTATGGCTCCGAAACCGGAAACCACGTCCGGTGGCACCGGTTTCGAGGGATCCCATTGCACGGAATCGGGCCCGGCCGCTGGCCCTCGAACTAGCCGCACCACTTGATGGCCTTGACCTAGAAGGGCGGGGATAAGCGCCGCGCCGATTGGCCCAGAGGCTCCGCTGACGAGGATGCGCGCGGGAGACATTTATGGTGAACCCCAAATCTAACAGAAACAATGCGCGCGCCGAATGCCATCCTTAGCTCGCCGTGCCCTGACCGCTATAATCTCTAATACGGAGTTCCCGTAATCTTTCGCCTGATCCTGCGACCTCTCGGGCCTCCATTCATTCATGGCAACGTTACGCGAGCAGATTGCGACCACCGCCCTCACTGTCACCAAATTCCGTGAGCTAGTGCGGCGGATGAAGAAGAACCGCCCCAACGACGATCTGGAGATCGTCAAGAAGGCCTACGAGTTCTCGCAAAAGCACCACACCGGCCAGACTCGCGCCTCCGGCGAGCCCTATCTTGTCCATCCCCTGCAAGTGGCATTGGTGCTGGCTGAGATGATGATGGATCCGGTGGCGGTCGCTGCCGGTCTGCTGCACGACTCCGTCGAAGATACCTCAGTTACGATTGTCGACATCCGCAAAGAATTCGGCGAGCAGGTGGCGCACATTGTCGAAGGCGTCACCAAAATCAGCAAGATCGATTTCGCCACCCGCGAGGAACAACAGGCAGAAAACCTCCGCAAGATGATGCTGGCGATGATCGACGACATTCGCGTCGTCCTCATCAAGCTCGCCGACCGCCTTCACAACATGCGGACACTGGAACACCTTCCGCCTGACCGTCAGCAGAAGATCGCGAAAGAGACGCTGGAAATTTACGGTCCCATCGCTCACCGCCTCGGCATGGGAAAGATCCGCGGCGAGCTGGAAGACTTGGGCTTCCGCTATCTCGATCCCATTGGGTACCAGCAGTTGCATGACGTAGTAGAAGCGCGACGTAAACAGGGCGAGCAATTTCTGGAGCGCGTCGAACTAGTGTTGCGCGACAAATTGAAAGAAGCCGGCATCACCGCGTCGGTCAATAGCCGCATCAAGCGGCTCTTCAGCATTAACAAGAAGCTTCAACGTCAACACATTACTGTCGACCAGGTATACGACCTGTTCGCCATGCGGGTGATTACCCGTTCCCTGCAAGACTGTTACGCGGTCCTGGGAATCGTGCATAACGTGTGGCGGCCAGTGCCGGGGCGGATCAAAGACTTCATCGCCATGCCGCGGCCTAATCTTTATCAGTCGCTTCATACCTCAGTGATCACTGAAGACGGCACACCGTTTGAAATTCAGATCCGCACTGAAGAGATGCACAAGATGGCGGAAGACGGCATCGCCGCCCATTGGAAATACAAAGATGGTGCGGTTTCCGCGAAGGATGAACAACGACTGGCATGGCTGCGGCAGGTCGTGGAATGGCAGCGAGACGTTTCCGATCCCAGTGAATTTCTCTCAACTCTTAAGATCGACCTCTATCCCGAAGAGGTCTACACCTTCACGCCAAAGGGAAAAGTTGTGGTGTTGCCTCGCGAGGCGACGCCAATCGACTTCGCATACTCAGTCCACACCGAGGTTGGCCACAGCTGCGTTGGGGCCAAGGTCAACGGGCGTATGGTCCCTCTGCGCCACAAATTGCATAGCGGCGATATCGTCGAAATTCTTACCCAGACCGGGCACAAGCCAAGCCGCGACTGGCTCTCCGTGGTCAAATCTTCGCGTGCCCGCAACAAGATCAAGCACTGGCTGAATATCCATCAGCGCGAGCGCGCCATTGAAATTGGAAAGAAGCTGATCGAAAAAGAGGCGCGCAAGTATCGCATCTTCTTAAAAGATGTAAAAGATGAAGACCTGCGCCGGGTAGCGAACGATTACGGACTGGGCCAACCCGACGACCTCATGGCGGGCATCGGCTTCGGCAAATATTCCGCGCGCCAGGTGCTAGGACGCCTTTCTCCAACCAACGAGCAGGCCAACGCCAACGAAGAAATACCCGGTATCAGCAGTGTGGTGCGCCGCGTTTTCGGCGGCGATCACAATGCCATTCGGGTGGTTGGCCAGGGCGATCTGCTGGTCTATCGGGCTGGATGTTGCAATCCTATTCTTGGTGAAGCTATCGTGGGCTACGTAACTCGCGGCAAGGGAGTTGCCGTACATGCTATCAACTGCCCCAATGTCGAAAATCTGATGTATGAGCCGGAGCGAAAGATTGATGTGGAGTGGGCACGCGACGAGAACACGCCCAATGCCTACCCAGTAAAGCTGACAGTTTCATGTGACGACCGCTTTGGAATGCTGAAGCAGATCACCGCCGTCATCAGCGACACCAAGACTAATATTCGCAACATCGAAGCACGCACCGGCAACGGTCAAGCCAACGTCGATATTGTTTTAGACGTTGCCGACCTGAAGCACCTCGAGGAAATCATTGCCGGCGTTCGCAAGATTCCCGGCGTGCATGATGTACAAAGATTGCAGAAAATTTAAATATTCTTCGGAGGTTTCATGCGTGAAGTGATTGCGACTGACGACGGCCCCAAGGCGATTGGCCCATATTCTCAGGCCATAAAGGCCAACGGTTTCGTCTTTGTTTCAGGCCAGGTAGCCATCGATCCTGCGACGCAGCAAGTACTCAATGTAGACGTCGCCGCGCAGACCGAGCGAGTCATGGACAATCTTTCGGCCATCCTTAAAGCCGCCGGCAGCAGTCTGGAAAAAGTTGTGCGATGCGGCGTATTCCTGAAAAGCATGGGCGATTTTGCCGCCATGAATGAAGTTTACGGAAGGTACTTCACCGCGAATCCCCCGGCACGATCGACCGTGGAGGTCTCGCGGCTGCCGAAAGATGTGCTGGTAGAGATTGACGTCGTGGCATTGGCCTGAGAATAAAGGCGCGGCGGCGAAGATTCGACTGAACACAAAAACGCCGGGAAGGGAAATTCCCGGCGTCTCAACTCGTGCTTATGCCTTAACGACTTTGTCGCTGCGCAGGCAGGAAGTGCATACCCGAATCTTCTTGGTACCGCCCTTGACCTTGGCGTGAACGGGACGTAAATTCACGTTCCAGCGCCGTTTGGTCACGTTGTGGGCGTGACTGATATTGTTTCCGAATTGCGGCCCCTTGCCGCAAATATCGCATACTTGTGCCATTGACTGCTCCAATCAGAAATTGAGCTTAAGAACTGCTATTTTACCGGATTTCCGCAGTTTTCACCAATTTGAGTCGTCCTATCAACCACCAAGGACACCAAGGTACACGGAACAACGTTGAGTCCAAAAAACGCGAGTATTTACCTTACCGTCAGCAAGACGTAGCTCAGCTACGTCTCCGGATCGATCTCACGAAAAGCAACCGCGAAATCTGATAATCTTTTGCACGCTATGACCCTAGGAGATTCCGGAATGAATAAGGCCATCGTGCGCTCGGTTCTGGTCTTTTCGATGTCGCTGTGGCCGTTGCTGGCAATCGCACAAACTTACGAGGTCAAAGTCGAGCACAATGTCGCTGCCGCAATGCGCGATGGCGTAACCCTGCGCGCTGACATATATCACCCTAAGGCCGACGGCAAATTTCCGGTTCTTTTGCAACGCACTCCTTATGACAGGCGCAATGGCTCCGACTTTGGTTACCGGGCAGCGGCGCGGGGGTTTGTGGCCATCATGCAGGATGTGCGCGGGCGCTATAGCTCTGAAGGTGAGTGGTACACCTTCAAGAACGAATCGAACGACGGCTACGATACCGTCGAATGGGCGGCGGCGCTGCCTTATTCAAACGGTAAAGTTGGCATGTGGGGCGGTTCTTACGTAGGCGCCACCCAGATGCTGGCTGCGATTGCTCATCCGCCACACTTGGCCGGAATCTGTCCAGTAGTCACGGCCAGCAACTATCACGACGGTTGGACTTACCAGGGCGGAGCGCTCGTACAATGGTTCGATCAATCGTGGACTTCGGGATTGGCACAGGACACATTTAATCGGACTATAAGCAAATCGACTGATGCCCGGATAGGAAACTGGAAGCTGCCGCTCACCAGTTATCCGCTTTTCAATGTGACGCCGATGGCCGCCGACGGCGATTTGACCGCGTCATTGGCGCCTTACTATCTCGACTGGCTGGCGCATCCCAGTTACGACGACTATTGGAAGCGCATATCAATCGAAGAGCACTTCGCCGATATCAATGTGCCGGCACTGCATATCGCTGCCTGGTATGACATTTTTCAAGGTGGCTCGCTGCGGAATTATCTCGGCATAAAAGCGCGCGGCGGGCCCGCCGCGCGTGGCACTCAGCATCTTCTCGTTACCATTGGAGGGCATGCCGGCGGTGGCCGCAAGATTGGAGAGATAGATTTTGGCCCAGCGGCCGCGGAGTTCGAAGAAGACAACATAACTCTTGATTGGTACGACTATCTGTTCAAAGACGTAAAAAACGCTTTCGCCAACCCCAAGCCGGTCCGAATTTTTGTGATGGGCGCCAATACCTGGCGCGATGAGGACGACTGGCCGCTCGCGCGGGCCCACAACACCAAATATTTCCTCCACTCCGGCGGCAAAGCCAATTCGCTTCGCGGTGACGGCACGCTTTCGACGTCCGCTCAGCGAGGGGAGTCTTTTGACCACTACGTCTACGATCCGGCGAATCCGGCACCCACTATTGGTGGCCCTCTGTGCTGTGATAGCACTCATCTAGCGCCCGGCCCTCGCGACCAACGCCCGGTTGAGGCGCGTGACGATGTGCTGATCTATTCGCTACCGGCATTCACGCAGGACACCGAAGTGACAGGCCCAATCAGCCTGGAGCTTTACGCTTCGTCATCCGCGGTCGATACCGACTTCCTGGCAAAACTGGTTGACGTGGGACCCGACGGCTACGCGCAAAATCTTACCGAGGGCATCGTTCGTGCGCGCTATCGCGACTCACAGGATCAGCCAAGCCTGCTCAATCCCGGCCAGGTTTACAAGTTTAATCTCGACCTGTGGTCGACCAGCAACTTGTTCAAGAAAGGACATGTGCTGCGACTGGAAATCTCGAGCAGCAATTTCCCCCGCTTCGATCGCAACCTGAATACAGGCGAGACTGCGGCCACCGGCCAGCGATTCGTGTCGGCCACCAACACCGTCTATCACGACGCCGAGCACCCATCGGCGCTGGTGGTCCCGCTGGTGCAGTAAAGTCTTTAACCACAGGCCACAGGGGGAATCCGCCCGGCCTGCGCAATGAATCGTTCGCCCTCCAAAAGCATCTAATTCCTCGAATAGTCGTTATAACGAGGAGTTCACTATGATCACAGTTAGACGCAGTCAGGAACGGGGCGGCGGAGACCACGGATGGCTGCAAACCAGGCACAGCTTTTCGTTCGACCAGTATTACGATTCCCGCTACATGGGATTTCGCTCGCTACGGGTAATCAATGAGGATTGGGTGCAACCCGGCCACGGTTTTCCCACGCATCCTCATCGCGATATGGAGATCATCACCTATGTCCTTGAGGGCGCGCTTGAGCACAAAGACAGTCTTGGTACCGGTTCGGTGATTCGCCCCGGCGATGGCCAGCGCATGAGCGCCGGAACCGGCATCCGCCATAGCGAAGCCAATGCCTCGAAAGCCGACGCTGTACATCTTTTGCAGATCTGGATTATCCCCGACAAGCCGGGGCATCAGCCTGGGTATGAACAGAAGACATTTCCTGCCGAGGAAAAACGCGGCAAGTTGCGGCTGATTGCTTCGCCAGACGGTCAGGACGGATCAGTGACAATCCATCAGGATGCCAAGCTGTACGTATCGTTACTCGAGCCAGGGCAGCAAGTGGAGCACGGGTTTTCCAAGGGTCGGCATGGATGGCTTCAAGTTGCGAAGGGCGCGGTTGAAGTAAACGGCAAAGCCCTTAATCAGGGCGACGGCGCGACTATCAGTGATGAGCAGAAGCTGACGATCAAGGGCTCGGCAGATTCAGAGGTGTTGTTGTTTGATCTGGCGTAATTCCACTGAACCTGGCCGGGAAGCGGAGGGCGCTCTCCGGCCATGTCAGTTCCAGAATCCTGGTTATTTCCCCAGAACTAGTTTGGCGATGGTCGAGAGTTGCATGTTCGACGTGCCTTCGTAGATCTTGCCGATTTTTGCGTCGCGCCAGTATTTCTCTACCGGATAATCCTTAGTGAATCCGTAGCCTCCGTAGACCTCGATCGCGAGCGACGTCACCCGCTCCGCAACCTGTGAACAGAACAGCTTCGTCATAGCCGCCTCTTTTACGAATGGGACTCCGGCGTCCTTCATCCGGGCAGCGTTATAAACCATCAGCCGAGCAGCTTCTATCTCGGTTGCCATCTGGGCAATCTGGAACTGGATACCTTGAAAGTCGGAGATCGATTTCCCAAACTGCTTGCGCTCCTGCGCGTATTTCCTGGCAAACTCCCAGGCGCCACTCGCAACCCCAAGCATTTGAGCTCCAATCCCGATTCGCCCTTCATTCAATGTCTCAATCGCGATCTTGTAGCCTTTACCAACCTCGCCCAAGACATTCGACTTCGGTACCTGGCAATCCTCCAGAATCAACTCGCAGGTGGAAGAGGCACGAATGCCCAGTTTGTCTTCCTTCTTGCCGACGGTGAATCCGGGGAAGTCCTTCTCGACCAGAAATGCAGTAATCCCCTTGTATCCCGCCGCAGGGTCGACCGTTGCAAACAACACGAAGATCCCCGCTTCCTTCGCATTGGTGATCCACAACTTTCGGCCATTCAGCACATAATCGCCGCCCTTCACTTCCGCCCGGGTTTGCAGCGCAAATGCGTCGGATCCAGAACCAGCCTCGCTCAAGGCGTAGGCTCCAACCGTATTCGTCGCCATACGCGGCAAATACCTTTTCTTCTGCTCTTCGCTGGCCCAGCGCAGGAAAGCGTTGTTGACCAATGTGTTCTGGACATCGACGATGACCCCAGCCGAGGCGTCCACGCGCGAGAGTTCTTCGACCGCAAGAATGGCCTCAAAGAAACGCGCGCCCCCGCCGCCGTACTGCTCGGGAATTTCGATTCCCATGAGTCCAAGGTGAAAAAACTGGTGCAACAGCTCCTTATCGAAGACGCCCTTTTCGTCCATCTCCTTGACCAGGGGACGAAGCTTCTCCCCCGCGAACTGACGAATGTTGTCGCGAAACAGCACTTCGTCTTCGGTCAACGCGGTCAGCGGAGTAGGTGGCGCGGGCTGCAATGTGGTTTCAGGCATGGGGGAACTCTCAGCGGAAGGATGCAAACCTCAAAATCTTATCAGGAAGCGGAAAGAAGGTGGTTAACCGCGTTTGACCTGCACCAATTTGAGGCCGTCAGCCTGCAAAATGCGCTTTACCTGGCTGCGGGCATGAACTGCCCACGGCCCCGAAGTGTCGAGCTTGGTATAAGCGCGCCAGTGCGGCAGCGCCTTGCGGGGTTCTTTTATCTTTTCGTAAGCCAGTGCCAGGTTGTAATGTGCATCAGCGTAGGTCGGCGCCAGTCGCAACGCAGTCTCATAGGTCTGAATCGCTTCGCGCACCCGGCCGGTTTCATCCAGCACGTTGCCCAGATCGAAATAAGCGAGCGCATAACGCGGATCTGACTCTATGGCGCGGCGGTAGTGCTGCTCTGCTCTCGAGTGGTCTTGCCGATTGTAGTAAAGCGTTCCCAGGTTGATGTGTGCGGCGGCGTGCTCAGGATCGATCGCTAACACCTTTTCGTAGGCTGCTACCGCCTCGTCTTGCGCGGTGGGATCGTCCTCAAAGGCAATGCCACGGGCAAAAAGCTGCGGGACGTCGACTGCCTCTGGTTCAGGTCGCACCAGGCTGAGCTTTGAACTGCTCAACACCTTCGCGGGCGCAAAGTCGAACATGAACTGCCCGGCAATGGGCTCCACCACTTTGCCCTCATGCCGGAACGCTACCCGGTGGCCAGTGGTGAACGATGCTGCCTCCAACAGCGGATTCTCCATTCCGGCCGCCTGTTTCTGCATGGCAGAAAGCGACTGGCGAATCACCGCGGGGCGCACCTTTTGCGCACACAGATCACGCACCTTTTTTATATGCAGGAGGTCGAAAAAGGAGTAGCTCTCAGCGGCCGCAACCAAGTCGGCTTTTTCCCATGCCGACAACTGACGTGGCGTGAGTCGAAGAATTCTTAATAAATCCGCTCGACTGTATTGAGACACAGAAATAGGAAGCTCTGAGTTGATTATCCGTAAGCCACCCTGTGATGGCAAGTGGAAATCGCGTACCCAGGGAATCCTTTTGGTCAATGCAACGGGAATGGTGCAATCACCTCCGGGCCGCTCAATTCGCTATGAATTCATCCATATTGGGGGCAATGGCGGCTGCACCGGGAAAAGTCGAAACCCCCAAAGACTTCAAAATAAATCTGAGCACACTCTGATGCTGGTACATGGTGGTCGACTGGTACTGTTTCTTTCCCAACGGGCTGATGACTACTGTGGCCACATGGCCGCCGCCAGCGGTGGTATCGGCGTCTTCAGCTTCGTCGAAGGTTAAAATCAGCAGCCCATCCTTCGCGAAGGTGGAATTTTTGATCAGGGGATCAATATTGTTCTTCAGCCAGGTGTCGGCGTCGGCCAAAGTTCCGTCATGTGCGTCGTCATCAAGATTCGGAACGATGTAAGAGAACTGCGGTAGCTGATCGTTCCCCAGGTCGGTTGCAAACTGGGAAAACGGCACAACCTTATTCGCCTCGCTTGTGTTGTTGATCACATCGGACAGGTAAACAAAAGGATTGTGGCGCTTTGCATATGGGGGCATGTCGCCTCCCAAATAGCCGACCGATGGAAGGTTCTCCGCATACGCTTTCCACGTTTTACCCGAGGCCACGAGTTCGCGAACTAAATTGTCGTCAGAGATGGTTCCGATAAAACTGTCGTCAGTAGTAACGATTTGCCCGACCGTCAGCATAAAGTAGTTGCCAATCGAGGGATGCGAATTGGCATAGTACTGAGTCGCCAGTCCATATTGCGACGCTAGCCCGTTGAAGTAGGGCATGCTCGTGTTACCGATCACGCTCGCGTACCCGTGGTTCTCTTCGACGAGCAAAATCACGTGTCCAACCTGCGTTGACCCGCCGGGCGGTGGGTTAGGATTCGGATTAGGGTTCGGGGTCGGACTGCTGGATCCACCTCCGCAACCGGACGCTGCCAGTAGCAGCGTCAGCCACAACCAGGACTTTAGTGAGAATTTCACGTCGGCTGGCTAAGATGTCACCTTCGCTGCCAGGTTGTCTATGGTTAATTCCAGCACTTTTCATCGAGCTTTCACGTTCGCCATGTCCGCCATAGAATAGACCAGCAGTATCATAGGGTTAACGCCATGACCAATTGATGAAGCGCCGCACCCAAGAACGCAGTTCCACCAAAGAGCTAACCTTGCTGGTGCAGCAGGCTTGCCTGGTGGCCAAGGACTCAGCCGCCAATCTGCGCGACTACATCGAAAACTCGTCCAAAATGGCATTGCTGGCGGTAAAAGACTGTGAGAAGGAGCTGGATCGCATGGAGCGCCAGGTTGACCAGCAAATCACTGGCGCCATCACCGACGTAAGCGAAACCGAAGCCCGTCAGTTGCTCGCTTGTTTGAAGTTCATTATTGATCTGGAGCGAATTGGGGATCTGACCTGGTCCGCTGCGCAGCGCTTGCAGGCCCTGATGACTCGGCTGGCCGCTGATGACACTCGCGACCTTGTCGCCATGACGCAGGTCTTGCAAGCCGTGTTGGACCGGGTGTATCAGGGATTTGTAAGTCGTGACCTCGCAGCCGCCACCTGGGTGCTGCAACAAGACTCCCAGATGGACCAGACATATCGCGCGCTATTTAATCGTCATCTGCAAGGCCACGACCGCCGCAAGCGCGAATACAGCACCAATCTGCTCCTGATGGCGCAGGCCCTCGAACGAGCCGGAGACCACGCCAAGAACCTTGGTGAAGAATTGTTTCACCTGGTAGAAGGCCGCAGCCTCCGTCACGAACGCAAGAAGAGCCAGACGGCGGCGACGTGAGGGCAATAAAGTCAGAAGTAAGAAGTGCGAATGCAGAATGCAGAATTAAGAAGTCATAGTGCAGCCCGGGAATGCAGCTGAAGAAGTAAGAGCTTAAATTCTGCATTCTTAATTCTTACTTCTGCCTTTGCCCTTCTGCCTTTTTATTTAGACTTACCATGGCGCCCCTCACCATCTTCGGCTTGTTTGCCGTGACCGCGATGCTGGTCTTCTACGCTTTGGAGGATCGCAGCCCTTGGTTCATTCTGGCCTTCGCCTTTTCCTGTCTTTTGGGATCTGCCTACGGATTTCTACAAGGCGCATGGCCTTTCGGCCTGGTCGAAGCTGTCTGGGCTCTGGTCGCCTCCCGCAGATGGTGGCTATCCCAAAAGTCTGGAACCAGCAATCGAAATTAGCCTTCCTACCCATCGCTATGGCACTTCAGTGGGGTTGACCAAAGTAACCACCGTGTCTAGCCTTTCAGCAACGAATTTTGGGCCTTCTTGCGCCGGAGGGCGATTCCCTGATGTTTCAGCAAACCGGAGCCGTTGCCAGTTCAGACCCTAAATACGCGGTCGGACTTTGGGCAGAGCGAAAGTCAGAGCGGCCGGTCCATTCCGTCAATCTGGCCGAGCGCCTGACTCTGCGGGTTGCTGTTGCCAACAAGCCCTTAGAACTTCGCACTCTTTCTGATTTTTCATCTTTGGAACTGTTCCGAGACAATTGGAAGTCCTGGCCCGGCACGCTGGCCTCTGATATCGACTATTTTTGCGCTATGCTACGCGCCCGTGGCGCGGATTGTAAGCCGCACGTAATCATGTTGATTCGCGACGGCGAGCCTGATGCCATGTTGGTGGGCTTCCGGCAGCGGCGAAAGGTGCCTGCCAAACTGGGCACCCGCGCAATTTTCAACACCCATGCCAACCTATTGGAATTCGTTACTGGCAGCCTGCGCGGCCATCCCTCAGAAGCTAACTGCGCCGCACTTATTCGCGAAGTCATGCGGTCTCTGGCTCAGGGAGAAGCAGATCTTGCCCTCTGGGATGACCTGGATATTCAGTCGCCTCTGTACCAACATGCCTTGGAACTACCTCATCGCTCGCTGGCGGATCACTGCTCATGGCACGTTGACCGCTGGCTGATGAAGTTTCCCAATGGACTCGATGACTTCCTGATGAGTCTCGAACGCAGCCAGCGCTCCAAGCTGCGTCGCAAGTATAAAAAGGTCCTGAGTCATTTTGACGACCGGTTGGAATTGCGGATTGTTAATTCGCCGGCGGATTTGCAAAGTGTGATTCCGCACTTTGAAGAGATTGCCGCCAAGACCGAAAAACGCAAGCTTGGATTTGGCTTTTTCGACACCCCGGAGATCCGCCAGGAATTAGAGGACGCTGCGCAGAATGGATGGCTGCGCGCATTCATCGTTTATCTCGACGGCCGACCCGCCGCTTTCTGGATCGGCGCTCTCTATAACCGCTCGCTGCAAGCCGACTACGTCGGATACGATCCCTCATGGGCGGAGTTCTCGCCGGGGATTTTTCTGTTTCTCAGTCTGCTGAACCTCTTGCACGGCGAAGATATTTCCACCATCGACTTCGGCCGCGGTGATAGCCAACTGCGCCAATGCTTCAGCGACATTAAACAGGTCGAAGCTAAAGTGCGCATCCACGCACCTACGCTTCGCGGACTCTGGCTCAACTTCGCCCGCACCTCGGCATTCAAAGCGACTCGCTGGCTGCGCCGCACCGATGGATTCTCACTCTCCAAGAGCCTGGAAAGTTATTTCCGCGGAGATGGCAAGAAAGCCGAACTGGCTTCTCCGTCTATTACCCCCACTGCCGAATACGTAGTTTCTGGAGAGCTGGAGCAGGTTTCCACCAGCCTGTGACGCCGAATCTCACCGTAGAAGCAAGTCCCCACAGCGAAGCTCCGGTCATAGAGCCTCCTCCCGATCCACCTGTCACCGCGCCCAAACCCGATTCCATACGAAAACAGATTCGCGGATCAAGCCTGCTGTTGAGCGGGCGCCTGTTATCGGTTGGAATTAATTTCGCCACCCAGGTCCTCATGGTTCGCTACCTTGCCACCTCGGACTTTGGCGCATTGGGCTATGCCCTCACCGTAGTCGCTCTGTTTCAAACCTTCAGCTTGTTGCAGTTTCAGGAAGTCATCTACCGCTATGTGCCGATATACCATGAGCACCGCGACTACGGACGCCTGCTCGGCACGCTGGTTCTTACTCTGGGAACGGTGGCCGCTACTTCCGCCATCGTGCTGACGTTATTTTTCGCCTGGCCCAGCCTGCTGATGCGCTACATGAGTCATGAACGCCTGCCCATCCATCTGCTGGCGACCATGATTTTCCTGGTGCCTCTGCAAGCTTTGGACGCCGTGCTGATGGCGCTGTTTGCCGCATTTGCCAGCTCGCGGGCGATTTTTTTCCGCCGGCATTTACTGGGCCCGGGGCTAATTTTCTGCGCCGTTCTGGTACTGGTTTTATCTCACAGCAGCGTGACCGTGATGGCGCGTGGCTACGTGCTGGCGGACTTAGTCGGAGTAGTCGCCTACTGCTGGATGTTGCGCGATTTGTTGCGCTCGCGCGGGCTGCTAAACCAGTTGACATTCGCTCGCATGGAAATTCCTTTCCGGGAAGTTCTGGGATACAGCTTCCCCCTCCTGACTGCCAGCCTGGTCAGCATGACCATGGGTTCGGCCGGCGCTTTCTTGTTGGGATATTTCCGCAGCACCTCAGAAGTCGCCATGTTCCGCGCCGCGTTGCCGGTCGCGCAGCTTAACAACATCGTCTTCATGACCTTCGGCATGTTGTATACGCCGCTGGCCGCGCGCTTCTTTGCCAAGAACGACTACGCCGCCATCAATAGTTTGTATTGGCGCACCGCTGTCTGGATGGCCGTTCTGACTTTTCCGGTCTTCGCGCTGACCTTTTCCATCGCGCAGCCGCTGGTGGTGTTCATGTATGGCGCGCGCTATGCCCAGTCGGGTGCAATCCTGGCCCTGTTGTCGTTGGGATACTACTTTAACGTTGCGCTGGGCTTTAACGGATCCACCATCAAAGTGCTCGGCAAGCTGCGCTACACCGTGGTCATCAACCTGGTGGCTGCCATGGTCAACATTGCGGGCAGCCTTTTGTTGATTCCCCGCTACGGCGCGTTAGGAGCCGCGATTGGTGCGATGGGCGCAATGCTGCTTCACAATCTATTGAAGCAAGCCGGCTTGCGGTTGGCGTCAGGTCTGAGCATTTTCGATCGGCACTATCTGTCTTTTTACCTGCTGATCGCAGGCAGCGCGCTAGGCCTCTTTTTATTTCAGCGCTTCGTCTCCAGCAACATCTTCATCGCCGTGCCCATCGCCGCATTGGTCTCTATATCGATTCTTCTGGTCGCCCGTACCAAGCTCAACGTAGCCGAAACCTTTCCCGAAATTCTGAAAATACCCGGCATGCGGCTAATTCTCGGATAACAAAGTTGTCGATTGAGACTAACCTCCAGAAGGTTTTGTTTCCAAGCTAGTTACCTCGGTCCCCATCGAACTACCTGCTGCCTTGCTGAATCAATGTCGTCAAGCGGACATTGTTAGCTTCGACTGACGGTTCGTGGCCACGAATGCTGTATACCGTCATAAAAATCGATGTAGTTCCACCGAAACCCGTTGCGGAAGCCTATACTGGCTCTGAAATCTAACTTGAAATCTGGCGTCCCTGCTCTGTGTTCTGATCATTGATCCAAGTCCTGTTGTACGCCGGAGCATACGGCTCACCTTTGAACAGGCGGGTTGGAAGGTGTGGTGAGGTGCCTTCTGTTGCGCAGGCGATGAGTATGGCCGCCGAGCACAACCCAGACATAATAGTTTTGGACTTTCCGTACCGTCCATTGGCCGATTTCTCAACCGCTATCCCCCTCAAGCAAGCCGCCCCTTCTACAAAGCTAATCCTTTTCACTTTTGGAGAAACCGTTAAGTTTCTTCATCCACACTTGCCAATGTTTTCCGCAGTAGTTTATAAAACCGAGGCCGCCACGCTTTTAGATAAGGCCCGGAGCTTGGTAGCCCGCCTAAGTTGACCGCCAAATTGCGAGGTAGCCAACACACCAAGGCGGTCTTCCTTGCGTAAAATAACCGTCAATGGAAAACGAAGTCGAAGATTGGCGAGAGCTTTGCAAGCTGGCGGAAAAAGAACTCGACCCCGCTAAACTTCTGGCGCTGACGAAGCGCATTTCAGAACTCATGGATGAGGAAGAAAAGCGGAAGAACAAGGACGCGGCAGCATGAATACTGAGGAGAGCGAGCGACTCGAAATACTATGTGCCAAGATCATCTCTGAAAAAGACCCGGTACTTTTCGAGAAGTTGGTAGCCGAACTGAACGAGCTCCTCAGCGTGAAAGAAGAGCGGCTTCGCCATCCACCTACTCCCAGCCCCACAGAGGGGTCGTCTGGCGTAACTTCATAAAGGCTGGAGCCGACGAGCGGAGTTGAACCGCTGACCTGCCGATTACGAATCGGCTGCTCTACCAACTGAGCTACGTCGGCTTCGGAAGTTGCCGCGATTCGCCTTAGTTTACGCGATTCTTGGCCACGTCGGCTACTCAGCCTGCGACGCGATCGTGGCCCGCGATAGCTATCCCTTGGAGCAGGCGGCACTGCACGAATCGCAATCGCAATCCGCTTCGCTCCCCGATGGGGCGTGACCTACCTCTTGGCTCTCGCCTCAATGTAGTCCGTCGCTGCCAGGCGGCGGTCGCGGTGAGGGCTCGTCCGCGGAACCCCGGTGCTGAGCTCGCACTTCTGTTTCGGTTTCGCTCCGCAAGTTGGACAGCTGATGGCCAATTGTTGTTTTTCTGCCAAGAGTTCAGTTTTCATTTTTTTTATGATCTCGTCTGATAAACAAAAATGCCGGTCAATATTGACCAAGCTTAACTACCTAATTATCCACAGAGAATTTTTGTAACTCATTGATTCGCAATCCCTGCAAAAAATACTCTCCGCCCATGCCACCATGTCGTCAGTAGTGACGACAGTTCGTCCTAAAGTATAGATTTGAACATTTTCTTTTCCGCAATCCCGCTATGTTGTCACCAGCGCATTGCAATCTGACAGCACGACAAAGGCCGAATGTGACTAACGCAATTCTTCTGGTAGACAGCGACACCGAGGAACGCAGCTCGCTTCAACTCGCCTTACGGCTTCGCGGATACTCGGTGCTCACGGCGGTTAATTCATCCGGAGCCATTGAGACAGCGTCCAATTACGACAAGCCGATTCGTCTGCTGCTGGTAGACGCGAGGTGTACCGGCAGGCAAGTCGATCTCTTGGTCCAACAGATTTCACAGAAAGGCGAGTCGGCGGTGCTGGTTATCAGCGACGGTGACAAGAAACAGGAAGCAAGTCATTTTCAGACCATTCTGCGTCCCTTTACCAGGGCAGAGCTGGCGCGAAAGATATCGTCCCTGATCGGAAAGGAACAATGACGCCGCTCTGGAACAAGTTGCTGGCGGAACTGCGGGCAATCGACATCTGGGACAATGACTTTTACCGCGAAAAAATTCACCCTAAAGGCACGGCCATGGCGTTCGAGACTCGGCAGGTCAGACGCCGCCAGATACTTGAGTTGTTGAGCCGAGAAAAGGTTGAAAACAATGTCCAGTCGTACGAATCCCGTGTCTGATGGTAACGACAGCGGCCTTAGTGAAAACGAGAAAGAAGAACGCAAATTGCTATGGCTCGAACCGCAACGGGTAGAGGGCTGCTCGGACTGCGCCTGGATATTCAATCCAACCGAACCACCCGTCGGGATTACCCTTAATGAGATGAAATGGAATTTTCGGATGCAATCAGCTGCCGACTTTCAATCTCACAACTGCCTGGATCATCCGCGAAGCAGGTCTGCGAAACAGTCCGCTTAATCCACTCGTCTCTTTGGGCAATAATCCACGGCAAATAAACTTCAAGGGACTTCCGAGGCCGATGACGTTGCGAAACCGGCCCCGGTAATAACTGCGACGGGGAAAACTTAAAGCGGATCCCACAGAGGCAGTGCATACCTGGGTCTGTTGTACTAACCTACTCCCCGCTAAAAATCCCTGTCTGTCTAAAAGGGAACATCACGCTTCCGAAACCCACTTCAGTCCTGACGCCAGAGTCGGTCGAACGCTCCTGATCAAATTGCCTGTCGTATAACGGCGAAATTCTTTCCAACTGTGCCGCCAGGCGAGCAAGTTTTTGCGGAGATTTTTCCGCAATGATTTTGATACACAGCTCAATAACTTGTTTGTCGTTCGCTGTCATAGCTTCTCACCTCAGAATCTACGCCTGCGCGAAAACAGCAACGGTGGGAAAACAAGGGCCGTTTGCATGCCAATCGGCCCCGGCTTTGTTGCTTAGGAGGAAAAGCGGACCCCATGACCGCTATTCCTGCCTGTTGAAAGCAAACTACCGTGGACTTAAAAGCCGGTCTGTGCAGAAGGGAACATCTCGCGGTGGAAAACTGCGAATGACTCAAGGCAGTAACCGCTCCCTACATCGTCATCCCGCTTCGCAATCTGTTCTTTGCTTTCAATAACCAAACCGGGCAGGCATCACGTCCAAAAGTTCGGCGACCTTAGTTTCTTTGACTGACCAATAAGACACAGAATCATTGCCAGCTCAAAGTTACCCTCTAGCTTCAACTGCGGCCGATCGTCGCCGGGGACTCAATGTCATTCGGAATTTATATCACCGGATTTTTGATTGTTATCGGTGGCCTCGTCTATGCCGCAGCCCTGATGCACGTCCCCATGCATTGGATCGTGGTGGGGGGCATTGTGCTGGTTGGTATAGGCATCCTTACCGGGGTGAAGGCGACTCGACAGAAAGATTCAGCACTATGACTACGCGGCTAGACAGACACTGCAGCTGCGTGCTCGGCACTTAAATCTCAACACTTAGAGGAGTTCCAAGAATGAAGTCCAATTGGGCAGGTGGCATACTGCTGGCAGCATCTCTAACCCTGGCCGCTTCCGCGCAAGTGTCCGTGTACATTCGAAGTTCCCCGCCGCCACTACGTGTGGAAACACGAGGATCTGCGCCGGGCCCGGGCTATGCCTGGCAGGACGGATACTGGACGCCAAACGGGCGTCACTATCAATGGGTTTCTGGACGCTGGGATCGCCCCCCTTACCAGGGAGCGCAGTGGCAGCACGCCCATTACGACCATCAGAGGCAAGGCTGGCAATTACATGAAGGTCATTGGGATCACGACAACGACCATGACCGCGGACGAGATCACGACAATCGATAAACAGCCACAACCGAGCCCGCCTTCATATCAAAGGCGGGCCGTCTCACTCTCCTGAACGTTCATCTCACCTCTACAACTGAGCAATCCAGACCAGCCTCCACCCACCTTCTCGGCCTATGATTGGAGTTTGTATGGGCAGCGTCCCAAAGAAGTTGCAGAAAACCCGGCAACCGCCTCTGCGTCACTCCACGGCGGCGCCTGATTCAGACCGCGCCAGAAAACCTCCGCTCGCCGATCCCGATACCCCCGATCAGGACTTGATTCCTGGCGATAGAGTTATCGGCTTAGGAGACTTTGGCAAGCCAACCGGCGACGTCGGCACCGTGGAACGGACCAATGAGGAAGACGCCCTGGTAAAGTGGGATCACGACGGCCGAAAAAGATTGCACCAGCCGTCGCTTCGTAGGGTCTAGCCCCATTTTGTTCAATTTTGAGCAGACACGCTTTTTCCAGCCGCGGTAATTTAAGAGTCGACGAGACGGATAAACGGCCGCTATGGGACGCTTGTTCCTCCCCCGAATGCGGCGATCACGGGGCCGGTTCGAGGGGGTGCGCAACGCAACCGGCCCCAAGTGGTCCTTCAAAATGAATTGGCCGGGTGGCCCATTCTAAATTTCGCGATCTTTGCGAAATTTAGAGTGGGGCTGTTGCCGGCTGGCGCACCCTTTGTTTTTTTAATTACAAGACACATCACGGGTGCCCCGTTCCTTCGCGGTTTGTGCGAAGGCACGGGTACCACGAACGTTTGCCGCAGCGCAGCTACGCCGTGCGATCGCGAAACGAAGCCTCCGTCCCGCCCTCATTGCCCCGCACCGGCCCAATTTCAGCGAAAGTAGAAGCGATAAACTCGTTTGTGGTGATCCGTCATATACTGTCCGGCGAAAGGTCGGCAACCCGCCGACTGGGCTTTTGGGGTTTGTTCCGGTCAAGAACAATCCCGGAGCATCATTGGACACGTGGAGGTAAACGCCAATGGGTGTCAACCCGATAGATTACCCGCATCAGTGGGCGCCGACCGAGTTCACATGCAGTTGCGGAACTAAATGCCGTGTGGATGTTGAGTTCAGTCGTTGGGCTGAGGTCATGAACTTTTACCGACACTGTGGCATGGACAAAGGCCAATACTTTTCAGGACGCATCATCGCAACTTTGGAAGAACGGAATGGCGTGTGGGTTAGAATCTAAGCCTTTATATGATCAGGCGGGTGGGCCAGGCTTTCAATCCGCTGACATCGACAATGGAAATCGGGTGCCCCGTTCCTTAGCGGTTGGTGCGGGTAAGCATCCGCTCAATGCGTGCTTCCATCTCTTCCTCTTCGATAAATTCCCCTCGGTCGGCCTGCGCGATGCCCTCGCGCACGGCGGCGCGAAACCGGGCGTCCTGTTCAAGCAGACGCAAGGCGGCATCCTTTACCAAGCGCTCGGTATCTGTACCGGCATGACTGGCGATTTCGTATAGCTGCGCTTCCTGCTCGGGGGTGAAACGGACTTCCATTCCTGTCAGTCTAGGAGGGCGAGCATATGCTGTCAACGGGAATTGGGGCGAGAGTACATTCGTGGCACCGTACTGTCTTGGCGATGAACGCGGTGCGCTGTTTCAAGATTTGTCACGGTGGACGAGCTCCGACCTTCGGGTTCGGTGATCAGCAGGTGAATGTGTTCCGGCATGACTACGTATCCCACCACGACGAAGCGATAACGCAGGCGAATCTGTTTCAGTATAGAGAGGAAACAATTCCTGCGCGCGGTGTTGAGAAAAACAAGCGCCGGTAACAGGAGCAGGTGATAAAGTGCAAATGTTGAGCGCCGTAAATGCGGTGCAGGCCGGTGGGCATACCAGCTCATGGTATCGAGAGCATCGTGCCCCCCTCGCACAAAACGCAAGGACGGGGCACCACTATGCCTGGGGCAGTACGCCGGGAGGAACGATATCGGAAACAATTGGAGCTGGAGCAGATGGAATGGGTGCGAACGGGCAACTTGGGCGGACCTACGTGATTCCTTCGGTTTGCAAGTAAGGCGACAAGACCATAAATGGGAATATTCGAAAAACTATGCATGATTATTTTTCTCAGTTCATGGTGAGCGTCGTCGTCTTGCTTGTTGGGGACTCTTTTATGAGTTCATGTTTCGCAGATCGAATGACGCCCAAAAGCGTTCAGTGAGCAAATATGCGGCCCTTGCCTGGATTGGTATTGGGACCTGGATGATATACAACTTAGTCATGTGGCGGCGATTTCCCTGAGGAATCTGGAAAGTCTGTTCGCCCTTCACCAGAAGTTGTATCCGCAAACAACCCGTGTGTTACACCATCCGGAATAGGCCGGACCCCATGCACTGGATTACTCATGGCAGAGTTTCGAGCTTCATAGTCCAACTTGGCATTGCGACTGTGGGAGCGATTCTCGCTGGCATCGTTTTGGTACAAGGCTCAGCAGTATTGCTCGCTGCTTTCACAGCCAATGACTCTGGCGGTAATTTCGGGGATCACGTGGTACAACAGCGAATATTCCTTTTGCTAGACGAACCGTACTTCATCGCTCCCATTCTGGCTGGCTTGACTTTAGGTTTGTTTGGTCGTCGTGTTTTTTGTTCCGATGTTAGCAAGTGGGTGTGGGTAGTGCCGGCTGCCCTTCTACTGGTGGGCGTAGCGACCTGGAGGAACGGAGGATTCCGTCCCTATTGGCAAGATGTGTGGAACAATTACTTTGGCTCCAAATGTGGAAGTTCAGAGTGCCTCTACGAATGGCTGTTAACAGCCCCCTTTTATACCTCCGTAGCCTACACACTTGGTTGGATCGTAGAAAATCGTCGACTGCTGCGTGCAAACTGAGTTCGCAGGGGTCGGTTGCCACCCTTCTAAGCAAGTTGGAGTGCATCCCACGAGTGAGACAGAAAAATCATAAGCGTGCCGGTTACTTGGGGTGGAGGAGGGATGGGGAGCGAAGGTCCAGCGGCGACTATCTTGATCGATGGGATGCACACCCGATGACGTCGCCTAGGATCCTACGGTGCATCTCCTCCAATTTTCTCAGTCGGCGGAATGTGGTGATGACCAAGAAAAGTGGAACCGACTGGGTTAGCTGGGTTGCGATTCGACAGTGGTTGGGCAGGAGAGGAATTGGAGTGGCTGCACGGAAGTGTCCTATCGGAATTGTTTTGCTTTGTTTTAGTCTGAATGCGCTTTTATCCACTGATGAGAGATTTTTGCCGAGAGTTTCAGCGGCGAGCGAAGCACAGCAAGTTGAAGAGCTCATGAACTCTCTTCCGGGTAAGAGTACGTTTCGCAGAATGCTTGAGCATGGAATGCGTGGTGACGGGACGCACTACCCGTGGATGGATAAAATGCGGGCTGAAAATCTCAAACTCGCAAAAATGACCGTCGAGTTCACGTGGGACGAGAGGGGGAGGAGGCTTAGCGATTGGAACGTAGTATCACGACGATAATTTTACCATTACGATGGTCTTCAACCAGTTTTGAAACCAGAGGTTATCTTTAGAATCGAGACCACTAAGCTGGAACAAGATCTCGAGAATGCCGCGCTTATACAAGCCAAGAGGGGTAACTGGATCGAGTTTCCTGACCAGGAGCACGGCACTGGATACAGAGTCATCCTTCTCGCAGACAATGCGTGGCTGCCGGTTAATCTGCCGCCCAACTTCATTCGATACGACCCGGGCACCACTCCGTTGATGCGCGCAGCACTGCTTGGCGACGCCGAACGGATGCGAGCGTTAGTGAATCAGAAAGCAGATGTGACGGCAACCAGCAAGGATGGGACAACCGCTCTGGTTTATGCTGCGGCGAGTGATAATCCGCTGGCCGTAGACATGCTGTTGAAAGCAGGCGCGGGGACAAATGTCTTAGCAAAGAGTGGCGACAGCGCGTTGGCCGCTGCCGTAGCTACCAACCACCCCGAAAACGTTGCTCTCCTACTGAGGGCAGGCGCGAGTCCCAATTCGAGGAATTCCGAAGGAGAGAGTGTACTCTCTATCGCGGTTCGCAACCGCTATGCACAAATTGTCGAGATGTTGAAGGCTGCCGGTGCACGTCAGCAGTCGAGAGAGGTTGGAACCCGAACGGGCGGGTGGCCCAGGCTTTCAATCCGCTGACATTGACAATGGAAGTCGGGGCCCCGCACCCGCCAGGGATTTTCAGCTCAGCGGCTTCGCGAAATGGTCCGCCGCGGCTTTGAAGCTCGATCTCTTGCAGCCAATTCGTCAACCGGGTGGTCAACGACTGTTTCTTCGCTTGGCTCATCGTAAGGAATGTTCACGGGAAGGCGCGCGGATGACTTCGATCCGCGATACTTGGCACGGGCTGCTACCAGCTTTTTTAGTTCCTCGTCACCGAGCGGTTCCTGGCGTCCCAGAATCTGTGTCACCAGGGCGATTTGCGCGAAGTGTTCCACCGTTTCCATCTTCATATACGCCTGATGCAGATCGCTTCCGTAGGAGACGACTCCATGGTTGGCCATCAGGATCGCGTCATAGTCCGGAACAAATGGCTCCAAAGCCTCCCAGAGTTCCGGGGTTCCCGGCGTTCCGTAGCGAGCCAGTGGAATTGAACCGAGCCCAATCACCACTTCACTCACCAACGGCTGATTCAAGGCCATCCCCGCCGCCGCAAATCCGGTCGCGGTTACCGGGTGGGCATGCACCACACCATGAATGTCAGGGCGCATGCGATAGATCAGCAGGTGCATCCCGATCTCGCTGGAGGCGCATTGCCGGCCCTGAATACAGCGCCCATCAAGGTCGACGATCACCAGGTCTGAAGGCCGCATCATCCCCTTGCACATGGCTGTCGGCGTTGCCAGGATGTGATCTTCATCCAGCCGCACCGAGAGGTTGCCATCCATGGCCGCGACGTAGCCACGGTCATGCAGCATCCTGCCAAACAGGACAATGTCGCGCCGGTGCTGACGTTCGCTAGGCATGGACTTAAGGGGGTAAGCGTTACGAGCGGACCCGAGCCAGTCCGCGTATGGTACCTCACACATCGGCCTGAAACAACCAACTTTACAAGATTATTTCACTGCGGTTTAGGCCAATAATGCCCGTTTTCAGCCCGAATTTATAATGGCCGCAGTGCAAGTTTCGGATTTCAACTACTTTCTTCCCGAAGAACTCATCGCTCAGGAGCCGCTCGCGGACCGGGCGGCCTCGCGACTGCTGCACCTCGAGCGCTCCGGATCCCTGATTGACAGGGCCTTTGCGGAATTCCCCCAGTTGCTTCGGCCGGACGATCTGCTGGTACTCAACAATACCCGGGTTTTTCCTGCACGCCTTTTCGGGAAACGAGCCGGCAGCAAGGCGCAGCCGGTTAGCGCGCACAATCCTGCATCCCGGGATTTTCTCCAGGGGCGCATCGAGGTCCTGCTGACCCGGCAGCTTTCCGCCGAACCCAACCAATGGGAGTGCCTGGTTCGCCCCGGCCGCAAGATCGGAATTGGTGAACAAATCTCTTTTGGACAGACCGGCGAGCTTCGCGCCGAAGTGATTGCTCGTGGAGAATTCGGCGAGCGCCGCATTCGCTTCGACCCGACGCCCGACTTCTTCGCGGCGATCGAAAAACTCGGACACATTCCGCTCCCTCCCTATATCGATCGCGAGGATCGCCTTGCCGACCGAGATCGATACCAGACGGTGTTTGCGCGAACGAGCGGTTCGGTCGCGGCGCCGACCGCTGGGCTGCACTTCACTCCGGAGGTGCTTGATCGTATCCGCCAGCGTGGGATCGAAATCGCAGACATCACGCTGCATGTTGGCCTCGGCACTTTTCAACCGATTCGCGTGGAACGGGTCGAAGACCACAAACTGCACCGCGAGTCCTACGAAATCTCGATGCAAACAGCCGAAGCGCTCAATCGGGCAGTTGCAGCCGGGCGTCGCGTGGTTGCAGTTGGCACTACGACCGTGCGCGCTTTGGAGCACGCCGCCGCGTCTGGCACAATTCATGCGAAAGCAAGCGAGGCCGATATTTTCATCTATCCGGGATACAGATTTCGGGTGATAGGAGCCCTGCTTACCAATTTCCACCTGCCGCAGTCATCCCTTCTGATGTTGGTGAGCGCGCTCGCCGGCAAGGACCGTACTCTCGACGCCTATCGCCACGCGGTTAGCCAGCGTTACCGTTTCTATTCCTACGGCGACTGCATGTTTGTGGAATGACGAAGGACGGCTACCCCGCGATTCTCGTTTTGGAATCACGGCCGCACGCGTGCGGCCAAATTCAGCAGGTCTCACCTTGATACTGCAGGCGGAAAATACGGCCCGGAGGCGCGGTTAAAACCTCGCCTAGAATGCCCCGTGCGAGCGTCAGGATGCCCCCAGCTGCGTCTCTGTAATCGGCCTAGGGGGTAGTGCCACCCACCGTTTTACGCACTAAAATGTATGTACACAGTTAACTCATTAGCCTGGAGTAATTTAGCTGCCAAGTGCCGAAATAGCGGCACAAATTTGGGGTTGTAGGGCTTCCAGCGCGAACCTTGTCATGGTGAGGCGTGCTTTTTGCGCCGAATAGCCTCCTATCGTCAACGAAACACTAAGATATAGGGATTCTTCGCTGCGCCCCGCACAGTCTCGGTTTAGGCCACCATAGCGATTCTTGTGTAGAGCCGTAGCTCTGCTACGGCTGGGGCCGGCACGAACTGTGAGGTTGTGGCGATGCCAGCCGTAGCGGAGCTACGGCTCTACGTTCGTGTCTATCGCCAAGCGGGCGAAAAATTGAACAAGTCACAGCCCTCTCGCATGACTCAACGGCGGATCTTTGCCTCGCCGCGCTGAAGACCCCTGGGGCTGAAAGCGGCAGCCTGCTCCTGTTAAACTTTAGGCCTTGTCTCCCCGAAGCAAAGGCGCGACTCTTTCCCGCAAGATGGCTGCCGAGGCTGCGAAACCCGCGCCGAAGCCTGAGCTCAAGGCCGTCCCTAAAGATCGAATTTTCCTGATCGACACCATGTCGTTCATCTTCCGTGCCTATCACGCAATGGCCCGGCAGCGCGGCATGTCGACTAAGACCGGGTTGCCGACTGCAGCTACTTATGTATTCGTCAATATGTTGCGCAAGTTGCGCGATGATTTTGCCCCCGAGTACCTGGCCGCTGTTTTCGATGTCGCCGCCCCCACCTTCCGCGATCAGCAGGCGGAGGCGATCACCAGCGTGCGGCGCTTTGATCTCAAAACGCAAACTTTTCAGGAAATCGAATACCACGGATACAAAGCCAACCGTACCGAGATGCCCGGCGATCTGGTGCAGCAGGTTCCCTACATCCGCCAGGCGCTTGAGGCCTATCGCATTCCGATTCTCGAAGTTTCCGGTTACGAAGCCGATGACGTGATCGGCACCCTGGCCCGCAAAGCCACCGAGCAGGCCTACCAGGTTTACGTGGTCTCCAGCGACAAAGACATGCTGCAACTGGTGAATGACCGCGTGTTGGTGCTGAATCCGCCAAAAGACAATCTGATCGCAGACGCCGCCAAGGTGGAAGAAATTCTGGGAGTGCCGCCAGAGCGCGTCATCGATGTGATGGCCTTGCGCGGCGACAGCATCGACAACATCCCTGGGGCGCCCGGTATCGGCGACAAAGGTTCCGTCGAATTGATCAAGCGCTTCGGGTCGGTCGAGGCCGCACTCGACCGTGCCGCTGAAGTCGAGAAGAAAAGTTACCGGGAATCGCTGCAGAACAATCGCGACAACATTCTGTTAAGTAAGCAGCTGGTCACCATCGATTGCAATGTCCCTATCGAACTCGATGTCGCAGCCATGAAGGCGGGCGAGCCGGATATCGATACTCTCCGCAATCTGTTCACCGAACTTGAATTTACTTCGCTATTGAAAGAATTGTTGCCGGTGGTCGAGGTGAGCGAGGCTCACTACACCGAGGCGGCTTCCGCCTCGGACATTGAAGCGGTACTGGGTGCGATGTCTGAAGGAGGTTCCCTCGCCATCGCCATTGAAGCAGCCGAGATCCCGACTGACGAAGAAGTCGAGCCCGACGAGCAGCAAAGTGAGATGTTGCCATTGCTTGCGCAGCCTGAGCCCGCAAAAGCTGCGCGGAATATGGCCATCTCAGCCACCCCTGGAAGGGCGGCGACGATTTCGATGGAAACTTCCGGCGGGCGTGATCGCCTAATCGAAGCTCTCGCCGACGAAAGCATTCCTAAAGCCGTGCACGACTACAAGGCCGCGTTGCATGCGTGGGATCAGCAAGGAGTTTCGGTCCGCAACCTTCAGCATGACCCGATGCTTTATTCCTATCTTCTTGATCCCACTTATACCTCGCACCGCCTGGCGGATGTTGCGCTTCGTCGCTTCAATCTGAAGCTGGGCGGAACTTTGCCCGAATCCGCGGACATCACTGGACGTCTTGCCACTACGCTTCGCAACGACCTCGAAGCCGCGGGACTGCTCAAACTCTACAACGAAATCGATCTACCCTTGGTACCGGTGCTGGCTCGCATGGAGCAAGCCGGGGTCAAAATCGACCGCAAGGCGCTAGCAGCAATGTCGTCACGGCTGGAAAGTGAAATCGATGCCAAAGGACGCGAGATCTACGAATGCTGCGGCACCGAGTTTAATGTCAACTCTCCCAAGCAACTGGGCGAGGTCCTCTTCGATAAGTTAAATCTTCCGCAACCGGTGAAGTACGGCAAGGGCCGCGTAAGATCGACCGCGGTTGAGGTGCTTGAAACTCTCGCCACTTCTCATGCTGCTCCGCGGCTGGTGCTTGAATACCGGCAGCTCTCAAAGCTCAAATCCACTTACGTTGACGCGCTGCCCGCTCTACTTAGCCCCGCCAGCGGACGTCTGCACACCACTTTCGGCCAGACCGGCACTGCCACGGGCCGCTTGTCGTCGGCAAACCCGAATCTGCAAAACATTCCGATTCGCACCGAGCTCGGACGCGAAATTCGCGCCGCATTCACGGCTGAGCCTGGTCACGTCCTGCTGGCCGCCGACTACTCGCAGATCGAACTGCGCCTGCTGGCTCATTTCTCAAAGGACAAATTGCTGGTTGAGGCTTACCGTAACGGCGACGATGTCCACACGCTGACTGCGTCGCAGGTATTCGGCGTCCCACCTCTCATGGTCACGCCTGACCATCGTCGCCAGGCCAAAGTGGTGAACTTCGGCATCGTCTACGGCCTTTCGGCGTTCGGACTATCGCAAAATCTCGGGATTGAGCCGAGCGAAGCCAAGCAATTCATCAATGCGTATTTTGAAAAGTACAATGGCGTCCGCAGGTTTATCGACGAGACCCTGGAGCAGGCGCGTCGCGACGGAAAGGTGAGCACATTGTTCGGACGGGTGCGGCCGATTCCAGACATCAACAGCAAAAATTCAAACCTTCGTGGATTTGGGGAGCGTACAGCCGTCAACACCCCCCTGCAAGGCACGGCCGCGGACCTGATCAAGATCGCTATGATCCGTATCGATGCCGCGATAACCAAAAATAACCTCAAGTCCCGCATGACACTGCAAGTCCACGATGAATTGGTTTTCGAAGTTCCCGAATCGGAGATCGATACCATGCGATCTCTCGTCCGCGACCAAATGGAGAACGTTCATCCCTTGAGCGTGCCGTTGCTGGTGGAGATTGGCGTGGGAAAGAACTGGCGTGATCTTGATTAAGTATTTAGCTCGACTGACAACTATTCTTCTGCTCGGTGCTGCCTCTCTTTTTGCGGCGACGGATCCCGTCAAGATCGACAACGAATTTGTGCGCATTCTGAGCGTCGTTGACGAACCACACCATAAAAGTCCGCTGCATCAGCATGACCTGAATCGCGTGATGATTTATCTCGACCCTGCTGACATCACCCTGACCTACGAAGATGGTCACAAAGATGAGCAGCACTGGAAGGCGGGGCAAACAGCCTGGAGCATCGCCGGCGGCCGCCATATCAGTGAGAACGTCGGGGCCACTCCGGTTCACATTGTTGAGATTGAACTCAAGCGTCCCGCCGCCGAAGCTCCAGTTCGTAAGCCGGAGCTAGATCCTATTGCGATCGATCCCAAGCACAACATCCTGCTTTTCGAGAATAGTCAGGTGCGCGTGTTTCGCAGTTGGCGGGAAGCTGGCGCTACCGAACCGATGCATCAACATTCCGGAGCGGGCCGCGCGGCAATTTTACTGACCGATCTCGACGCCAGCGTAAAACTACAAGACGGCGCCAGCACACGCCTCCATGCGGCCGCCGGCGATGTCTCGTGGAGCGGGCCGGTGATTCACTCCACCACGAATCTGGGAGCCGGCAAACTGGAAATGATTGTTGTCGAAGTAAAGTAGCTGCCCGCCAAATAATTCAGGATGCCAAAAAGCCCCCTTCGACGAAGGGGGCTTTCTTTTGGATGGAGCGAAATTACTGCTGACTCGACGGCATGGTGATGCCAGTGTTGCCGGGCTGTTTTTCCAACTTGGCCTTCTTGGTGGCCATGGTCTTATCGACCCAGTCGTCGGCAGACTTGATGTCGGCGGTATAAGCCGCGGCATCATCGCATTCCAGATCAGCTTTCTCGCGATACATCAGGTTGAGGTACGCCATTGCGTCGTCGTAGTCAGGCCGCAGTTCGATAGCCTTGTTCAACATGGAGATGCCATCGTTGACCACATCCTGGTGGGCGTCATGCAACATCTCGCAAACCTTCTTATCCTTCAGCCGCTCTTCCGGCTTCAGACCGAGCTTGGCGCGCTCTTCCATTCGCGGCTGGTAGGCCTGAGTCCAGTCGATAACGGCTACCGAATAATAGGGTTCAGGGTCGTTGGGATCCATCTCCATCGCTTTGCGATAGAAAGTCTTGGCGTCATCGAACTTCTTCATCTGCAGATAAAGGTAGGCAATTCCCTTAACGCTGTTGACGTTCTTGGGATCATGTTCCAGCACTGATTTGTACTGGTCGATGGCCTGCTGCCCCATACGGTTGTTGTCTTCCGCGTCGACGCCCGGGATATATTGCTGGGCAAAAGCGGTGGCTAGATAGAGACGGGCATTGAGCAGGCTGGGGTCGAGTGAGACCGCCTGCTGAAAGTGGCCAATCGCCTCTTCGTACTTGGCGCTCTTGTACGCCTGAACGCCCTTGTTCAGCTGGTCACGAGCCCGCAGCTTGTCGCAACCTGCCGTGGCCAGTAGCGTCAAGCCTAGGGCAACCAGTGCCAGCACTCGTACGCTGTTTTTCATTGGATTTCTTTCCCCCTTGCCGTCAGCTAATGGCCAACGTGCATGGTGGCGCAGGCTCTTCACCTGCGCCACTTTCCAGCAGAACCCATCCTACTACCAACCGCTTAGAATTAACCGCCCGCTTCAATCTTCGCGGTGATCAATCCAACCTTGTCCACACCGGCGGCGTGCGCGATATCAATCACATTGGCCACGTTGGCAAATGCAACCGCGTCATCGCCTTTGACGAACATTACTTTCTCGGCGCGCGTCTTGAAAATGTCTTCCAGGCGGCCTTGAAGGGTGTCCCAAGTTACATCATCCTGGTTAATCTTCAAAGCGGGATCCTGACCAGGTCCGCGGTCGATTAACTGGACCACGATGGTGCGGTCCGGAGTGTTGTTCTTAGGCGCGTTCGGCGGCGGCGGCTGAGGCACCAGGGCCTCAAGACCTTTCGGCGAGAGCGGGGTAATTACCATGAAGATGATGAGCAGAACAAGCAGCACATCAATCAGCGGGGTAACGTTCATATCGGCATTTTGGCCCCCGGAGGAGCCGGCTGACATTCCCATATAAGTATCCTCAGATTCCTTTGACTATTGTCCGCCAGCTGGAGCAGGAGCGCCCGGCGATCCCGGAGGCCCAACCTTCTTCTGGTTCTGGTCGGTCAGCAAGCCAAGCTGATCGACACCAGCGGAGCGAACGTTGTCTACCACTCCAACCACGGCTCCGAACTTGGCGCGGGCATCTGCCTTCACATAAACGCGCTTGTCGGTCCGATTTGCGATGCGATCTTTTACTTTGTTGGTGAGCTGGTCGACCTGGATCTGGTCGTTGCCGAAGAATATCTTTCCGTCGCGCATGACGGCTACGAGCAAGGCATCTTCCTTGTCGGCATCCGGCATTTGCTCGGGGTTATTTACTTTGGCCATGTCAACGCTCACGCCGTGCTGCAACATTGGCGTGATGACCATGAAGATGATCAGCAACACCAGCATCACGTCGACCATTGGGGTGACGTTGATGTTGGAGTTGACGTTTTTGCCTTCGTTCCTTTTTGCGATTGCCATAAGGTCCTTCTCTCACTTCCATCCCGCGTATCGCAGGGTGGATTGAAAACCTGTAAGGAGGATGCCGGCGCCAGTCTGACTGGCGCCGGTCAGCAACTCTAATTCGCAGGCTTACGGCCGGCGAACTCCACGCCGCTTCAGGAAGTAGTCAATCAGTTCGCTGGAGGAGTTATCCATCTCCACGTCGAACGCTTCCACGCGACCGGTCAGGTAGTTGAACATCATCACGGCCGGGATGGCGACGAACAGCCCAAGAGCCGTGGTCACCAAGGCTTCAGAAATACCACCGGCGACGGCGCCCAGACCAGTTTGTTTCTGGCTGGCGATTTCGCGGAAGGCGTTAAGAATACCGACCACGGTGCCGAACAGTCCCACGAAGGGAGCGGTCGAACCAATGGTGGCCAAGCCGCCCAAGCCGCGCTTAAGCTCGGCGTGGACAATGGCTTCGGTGCGCTCCAGGGCGCGCTTGGAAGCTTCGATGGTTTCTCCGGGGATCTCACCACTTTCCTGGTGAGCGCGGAATTCCATCAGGCCTGCGGTGACAACCTTGGCAAGATGGCTCTTCTTGTTGCGCTCGGCGACCTTGATGGCTTCGTCGATGCGGCCGTCGCGAAGTGCGCCGGCAACCGCGGGCGCAAAAGCCCGCGACTGTTTACGCGCCGCGCTGAATGCCATCGCGCGATCGATCATGACGCCGATCGACCAGCCCGACATGATGAACAGGATGATAACCACGATTTTCGCCAGGATTCCCATCTGGTGCCAAAGGGAAATGACGTCCCAACCTACGGCCTGTTGCTCCTGAAAGAGCAAAGCTGCCGAGGCATGCACGTTAACTAGAGCGTGTGCTGCTAAGTTTGCTACGAACATGAGTTGCATCTCCTCCTCAAACTGGTCTAATTACGCAGAACTGGTCCGAATTACGCACTTGTTCCTGCACGAACTGGTAAAGCTCACGTCGTGATTTGTCAGGCGTGATTGATGCTGCATTACGGGCCGTTGTTTGCCTGAGGTTGCAAGCGGCAGCGGCCCTTTGTGTCCATCTTTGCGGAAAGTCCCGGCAAAGATGGACACGATTCGGTTGGTCTAACCACCGGCCAGCGAGAAGTTGACCGTGATTTGGGTCTCGACTTCTACCGGCTCGCCGTTTAGGTAGTACGGCTTGTACTTCCACTGCTTCACTGCTTCGATTGCCGCAGGCGCCAACATGGGGTGCCCACTGATCAGCCGAAGGTTCTGAATGTCGCCACTCTTGCTGATTTCGGCCTGCAACAAGACAGAGCCTTGGATGCGGGCCTGACGCGCGAGAGGCGGATAATTCGGCTGAATGCGGCGCATGATCAAGCCCTGGGTTACACCCTGGGAGACGCGCACCCGCTGCGGAGTAGCCACTTTGGGGACCGCGACGGGAGTGGAATTGATGATTCCACCGATCACTCCACCCATCTGACCACCGGGCATTCCGCCCGGAACACCGCCAACTACACCGGAAGATGCCATCATTGGCGGAGGCGCTTCCTCTTCCTTGATCATTTGTACTTTTTCAGGAATCTTGGTTGGGGTGCGAAGCTGCCCGTTCACGATATCGGTCTGAATCTGCTTCACGACCTTTATGGGCGCTGCGGCTGGTGGCGGCGGTGGTGGCGGTGGTGGTGGGGGTGCCATCAAGGATGTCATCAACTGAGCTTTGGGCAACGCGTCCGTAAACAGCAGCGGAAGGAGCACCAACAGCGACAGAAGTGCCATTTGGAACATGAAAGAAACAAAGGTGGTTACACCACGCTTCGTTTTTAATTTGTTACCCGATTCTATGAGGCTGTCTTCAAACATAGGCTTCTCCTACACAGGGCCCTACGTAACGTTTAGACACCGCCTGCAACAGCTTTGCTCCCGAAATCTGCAATTCGGGTGAAATAATCGAGACCTTTACAATCAGCGACTTACCGCTATCTTTTGCCTGCGGTAAGTTTTTCCCGGCCGGAAGCTGATGTGCCTAAGGGCCGTTTTGACTCTAACCGCCATTCCTGGTAAGCCACCAAAATCGGAGCGGCGATCGCAATCGACGAATAAGTCCCGATTAAGATGCCGATTACAAGTGCGAAGGAGAAGCCATGTAAAACTTCTCCGCCGAAAAGATAAAGCGCCAGCACCGTCAAGAAGGTCAGACCGGCGGTGAGAATCGTCCGGCTCAGGGTCTGATTGATGCTTTTATTGACTATGTCGCTCAATTTTTCGCGACGCATCAGCTTCAAGTTCTCGCGAATACGGTCAAAAATAACGATGGTGTCGTTGTTGGAATATCCGATCAGGGTCAGGATGGCCGCAATCACGGTCAGCGATATCTCTTTATTAGTGAGCGAAAACGCACCAACGGTGATTAACGTGTCGTGGAAGACCGTCACTACCGCGGCTACACCGTAGATCCATTCAAACCTGAAACCCAGATAAATCAGCATCCCCAACAATGAGTAGAGGGTCGCGAGCAGGGCTTGCTTGCGTAACTGACCGCCTACCTGCGGGCCGACAATTTCGACATTCTTGATCCCGAAGTCAGAAAGAAAGAAGCCGTCGGAGAGTGATGCCACAGCCGCAGGATCGGCAGCGGCCTTCAATTCATCGAGCGAAGTCAACACGCCGCCTCGAGTTTTGTCACGATAATCGACGATTGCCCTGGCCTGCGCGGCATATCGCTCTCTGGCATCTGTTCCCAGATGGAGCGGGTCTTTCTCCAAAAGATAGTTTTCGATTGTCAAAGAACTGGCGTTATTCAGATCCTGCTTGCCCGCGGGAGCATTGCTCTCAAGGGCGTTGATAATCTGGACCTTGCCCTGGTCGAGCGTCTTTTCGCTGGTCTCGCGAACATCGAGGTCGATGAGGACCTCATTGTTGGACGCGATACCATAACTCTGAATGCGGGGTCGTTGCAAGCCCGCGCGTTGTAAAGCCTCGCCAATCGCGTTGTTGTTCGGCGGGTGGGAGAACTTTACGTCCACCAGGGTGCCACCACGGAAGTCGATTCCCAGGGGAATGCCGTGCCAGAACAACATGGAAAAGACGCCCGCAACGCTGAACACCAGCGAAAAGGCGAGAAAGTACCACTTTTTCTTAAGAAAATCTATATTCGGATTGCGAAATAATTCCACGCGCTGTGAACCTCTTAATACGTCGTTGGTCGTTTGTACTTCGTCGTCGGTAAAAACTAAACATCATTGGGTGTTGGCCAAAGACCAACGATCCGCGCCTAGATGCTTAGCGCTTCTCCGCGCTGTTTGCGGCTCAATATCCAATCAAAAATCATGCGCGACACGAACACCGCGGTAAAGAGATTCGCCAGCAAACCGAAAGTCAGCGTAACCGCGAAGCCTCGCACCGGCCCAGTCCCGAAGATAAACAGGATGAAGGCCGAGACAATGGTGGTGACGTGAGTGTCGACGATGGTGATCCAGGCATGACTGAACCCCTGCTCAACTGCCGATGGCGGCGTCTTGCCATTGCGCAATTCTTCGCGAATACGTTCAAAGATCAGCACATTTGAATCCACGCCCATACCTACGGTCAGAATCACTCCAGCAATTCCAGGCAGCGTGAGCGTTGCCCCGGTATAACCGAGGAAGCCCAACAGAATCACCAGGTTCAGGATCAACGCGATGTCGGCATTGATCCCAGCCCCGCGATAGTACACCAGCATGAAAATCAGCACTGCCAGCATGCCGATGACGGCTGACCGTATTCCGGCACGAATTGACTCGGTGCCGAGCGATGGCCCAACGGTGCGCTCTTCCAGATACTTGATGCCAGCCGGCAGCGCGCCGGAACGCAGGATCATGGAGAGGTCTTTAGTCTCCTGCTCGGTGAAGCGGCCATTGATAACGCCGGAGTCGCTGATCTGGCTCTTAATAACGGCAACTTCCTGGACTTTATTGTCGAGGACCACGGCGAGATTGTCGCCGACGTGGCTACCGGTGAAGTTCGAGAAGCGCCGGCCACCTTCACCGGTGAGGTTAAAGCTCACCGCAGGCTGACCATTCTCATCGCGAGTGGCGCCGGCGGAGCGCAGGTCGCGGCCCGTCACTGCGGAGGCACGCGAGATCAGATACCAGGTTTCGCCGCCTTCCCCGGTTCTTCCAATGCTGCGGCCGGGAAGCAATACTGCATCCGGAGGAAGCACGCCATTGTTTTGCTGCAACGCCGCCTGCTCGCTCGGATAAGGACCACCCAAAGACTGCCGAATCTGCAGCATGGCAGTCGACTGCATGATGTCTTTCACGCGGGCGGGGTCATCGACGCCGGGAAGCTGAACCAGAATCTGGTATTCGCCGAGCCCGTGCTCCTGGATGATGGGCTCGGAGACTCCCAACTGATCAATACGATTGCGAATGGTCTCGATCGCCTGCTCAACGGCGCGATTCTTAAGGTCTACCAGGGACTGCTGCTTCATCGAAACAACCCAGGAATTCTCCGCCCCCGAGGTTGCCTGATACTCTGCCAAGCGGTCGTTCACGATAGACCGAAGATCGCTACTAGCCTCCGGCGGAACACCTTTGATAAGAATCTGATCTGGATTGTTGACCGGGTCGGGCTGGGAAATCTCGGCGTAATTAATCTTGCGGGTGCGCAAGGCTTCTTTCAAAACTTCTACGGCGTTGTCGGAATCCACTTTAACCGCATCATTTACCTGCACTTGCAGAATAAGATGGGTGCCGCCTTTAAGGTCCAGGCCGAGGTGGATACGATCCGCGATACCGGCTACCAGTCCGCTACCGGAGAAACTTTTTGGAATCCCGAGGATGCCGTAAAGAAAAATCAGCAGGATCACAACGACAGCGAGTAACTTCCAGCCTAAATTCTTATTCATCGATAAACTGCCCAGTTCCTAAATGATTTTAGACACTACTTGCCGGCTTCTTCACCAGACGAGACCGAAGCCACGGAGGCCCGGGTCACTTCGAGTCGCAGATTGTCAGGCGGGACGCGCAGGTGAATAAAGTCCTCTTTTAGCGCGACCACCGTGCCGCGAAGTCCGCCGGTGGTGACCACTTTGTCGCCGTTTTTGAGCTCACTTACCATTGCCTGCCACTTCTTTTGCCGCCTTTGCTGCGGCATGATCAACAGGAAATAGAAAATTGCAAAGATGAAAATGAGGGGAGCAAAACCCAGCCAGCCAACTCCGCCGGTGGTTTGAAATGCCAGTAAATATGCAGCGTTCATAACGATTTAGCCCTAATTTTCAGTGTACGCCAAACCCAGGGACGCACCGCTACGGCGTGCCATCGTCCCTGATCCCTGTGCATTTCCGTGGGAGTCTCGTGTATTCAGGCCGGAGGTTCCACAACGCTTCAGGCATGAACCGGGGCTGCCGAGCTACAACTTTTGTTGAGGCCAACCGCCGGACAGAAAACTGGCCTTCTTCCCAAGTGCAATAGAATGACGTACCGACCGCATGGTGTCAAGGTAGAAGGTCAGGTTGTGGGTGGTGTTAAGGACCTGCGCCAGCACTTCGTTCGAAGCGTAGAGATGCCGCAGATAAGCCCGCGAATAACGCTGGCAGACTTTGCAGCCGCAATTAGGATCAAGCGGTCCGGCGTCAGAGGCGTAGCGCGCCTGCTTGATTGAGATTTTTCCTTCCGAAGTAAAGAGCAGCCCGTGGCGCGCGGCACGGGTGGGCAGGACGCAATCCATCATGTCAACGCCGAGATTGGAATATTCGACGATTTCTTCCGGCGTACCCACGCCCATGAGATAGCGCGGTTTGTCTTTGGGCAAATGTTCGAGGGTAGCTTCGACAACTTCGCGGGTTAGATTTCGTGGCTCGCCCACGCTGAGCCCGCCGATGGCGTACCCGGGGAAATCAAGTTCAATGGTGCGCTCCGCAGATTCCTTGCGAAGTGCCGCGTCCATGCCACCCTGCACTATGCCGAAAAGTGATTGCGTCTGCTCTTGTTTCCAGGGGACTTTACGTTTGTGTTCTTCGAAGTATCTTTTGCTCCGTTCCGCCCACCGGAGGGTTAGCTCCATCGACGACCGGGTGCGTTCGGCTTCCGCAGGATGCTCAGTGCATTCGTCGAACGCCATGATGATGTCGGCGCCCAGGCCGATTTGAGCTTCCATGGCGCTCTCCGGACTGAAAAAATGAGGGGACCCGTCCAGGTGCGAGCGGAAGGTGACACCGTCTTCGCTGACTTTGCGCAACTCGCTGAGGCTGAAGACCTGAAAGCCGCCTGAGTCCGTGAGGATGACGCGCGGCCACGCCATAAATCCATGCAGCCCGCCAAGCTTGCGGACTTGCTCGACTCCGGGACGGAGATACAGGTGGTAGGTGTTGCCGAGAAGGATTTGTACACCCAGGTCTTCGAGCACATCCTGGGAAATGCCCTTGACTGTGCCCTGAGTGCCGACTGGCATGAAGACCGGCGTCTCTACTTCGCCATGCGGGGTTATCAGACGGCCGCAGCGAGCTGGTCCGGCGGTGGAATCAATCTGGAATTGGAGGGGCACTGGGGGGATTGTAGCAATCGTGGGATTCTTCCATTGCCATGACAATCGACACAGCAACGACAATCCCCAACCGCATCGCATGGGCCAAAAAGCCGTAGCAGAGCTACGGCTCTACCGGAGGCTCGAAACGTTCCCCCTAGAATATTAGTGCCGGTGGTGGATGTAGGGGTCCTTCGCTTTGCTCAGCATGACAGATTTTGGCGTGGGTTGTTTTCGCTGCCTGGTAGAGCCGTAGCTCTGCTACGGCTTTGGTGGGATCGTTGTTGCTGTGGCGGTTGTTATGGTTGGCGAAGCGGATGTGGGTTTTATTTTAGTTTTATTATTTCGGCGGCGATTTTGGGGCCTTCTACTTTTAGGCGGCCGACGGTGATCGGCAGGCGAAAGCGCTTGGGGCCCGCGCTCCCTGGGTTGAAATACAACACGCCGTTTTTTGTCTCTTGCTTTGGAGCGTGGCTATGGCCGCAGATAACGGCGGCGAATCCGGCGGCTTCGGGTTTTAAATCCAGTTGGGACAAATCGTGCACGATGTAAACCAGCAATTCCGGCAATTCGAGGACGCCGGTGGCGGGAAGAATTTTCGTCCAAGGCGCGGTGTCGATGTTGCCTCTTATCGCAGTGACGGGAGCAATCTTCTCCAGGGCCGGCAGAATCGCGGGATCGCCAACATCGCCGGCATGAATGATGTAATCCGAGCCGGTGAGAGCCGCGAGTGCTTCCGGCCGAAGCAGGCCATGCGTGTCGGAGATGATGCCGATTGTGATCAGGAGCTACGGTTCCAATAATTCGTCGCGCTTGGCCTCAACGAAGTCAGACATCTCCAGGCGGAAGTTGCCGGGGTTCGTGGCATAGGCCATTCCGGTGTCCATGGAGATGATTCCTTCGCGAACCAGCTTTTCGATTTCTCCATCAAAGTATTGCATGCCTTCGGTGGTGCCGGACCTCATGGCATCGAGCAGCGTCTTGCCGTCGCCTTCACCTTTCTCAACATATTCGCGGGTGCGAAGGGTTGACTTCAGGATTTCCATGGCGGCAACCCGCCCGGTCCCGTCTTTGCGGGGAATCAGCCGCTGCGAAATGATATAGCGAAAACTCTTGGCCAGACGGTTGCGGATGGTGTGCTGCTCGGCCAAGGGAAACACTCCAATAATGCGCTCTACGGTTTTGGAAGCGTCGATGGTATGCAGTGTCGAAAGCACCAGGTGCCCGGTTTCAGCCGCTTCCATGGCAATCTCAATGGTTTCTTTGTCGCGCATCTCGCCTACCAGAATCACTTTCGGCGCTTGCCGCAACGCGGCGCGAAGAGCATGAGCAAAGGTGGGCGTATCACTGTGCAGCTCGCGCTGATGAACTATGCAGCTCTTGTGAGGATGCAGGAACTCAATCGGATCCTCAATGGTCAGAATGTGGTAGGCCTGCTCCTGATTGATGCGATCAATCACCGCCGCCAGTGTCGACGATTTGCCGGAGCCAGTTGGCCCAGTAACCAGGACTATGCCATTGCGGATGGTCGAGATTGCTTTGAGTTCCTCGGGTAGATTCAACTCGTCAAAACTAGGCACTTTGCTGGGAATGACGCGCATCACAATCGCGCAACTGCCACGCTGCATAAAAACATTGACGCGAAACCGTGACATGTTCGGCAAGCTGTAGGAAACGTCGCATGATCCAAGGTTGCGCAAACTCTCCAGCGCGTTCTGATTGGCGCCAATCAGGTCGGACGAGATGCGGCGTGTGTCGTCCGCGGTCAAGGCACGCGGACCAGTAGGGGTGAGCCGCCCATTAACCTCGATCAGCGGCGGCCGGCCCGGAGAAAAGAACAAGTCGCTAATGCGAGGCGCACTTTTCAGCATGGCTTCCAGCAAAGCCGGGGTCGAAACTGGAGCAGGGGATTGGGCTGGAGCGGTTGCGGCTCCGGCGGAGCCTCCCAGAGCGGTGTTTGGCGCGGACGAAGACATAGAGAGAATGGTAAATGCCCAAAAAATCTGCGCCTACAAAACCTGGAACAGCGGGATAACTTTAGTTTGTCAAAGTTGGACCAGCGTTGAGTAATCGGCCGGCCCGAGCTGACGCGAAAGTTGCTGCACGTCCGACAGTCAGACATACGACCTTGCCGCCGATGAGTGGGTGGGAGCCGACTCATGAGCAAGGGGTTGATCGTCGCGATGATGGGGCTGATCTTGGTGGGATGTGGTACGCCCCGGGAGTCGCTTCCCGTGGGTTTCGTTAACCACAGCGGTCATACGAATTCAGAATTGCAGGCCATCTGGACGGCAGCGCAGCAGGACGTGGCGACACAAATCGATCTCAATCCTCTGGAGCGCCAAAGTAATCCCGACGCAGTCTCGAACATGCTTCCCGGCGACAAGCGGGCCCTAAAGATTGAGCCACGCCAGGTCGAGGTCACCAAGGAACCGGATGTGGGTTCGGGAGTATTACTGTCCCAGACGGGGGTGCAACGAGTAGACCCTACCGGACTGATCTCGTGTCCTCAGCCATGTAATGTACGGTACGCAGCCGCTTACTCGTGGTATGGCCCGGCCTCGACGAAGTATGCGGAGTCGTGGGATGCACAGACGCACAACTTCAACCTCATCCTGCAATATGAGTTTGAAAATCAGATTTTGTTTGCGCTGAACTACGACATGAAGTGGCGCTGAGGATTACTTCTTTTCGGTCTTTTTCTTCTCAGCCTTGGGTTTTTCGTCGCTCTTGGATTTCTCTTCACTCTTTCGCGCTTTTTCGTCGGACGACTTGGAATCAGTTTTTGACTCGCTCTTTGAATCGCCTTTGGAGTCCTCTTTCTCTTTGGGGGAGGAATCGCTTGATGAGTCTCCATTCGAGCTGCCGGAAGAGGATCCCGACGGTTTATTCTTGGCGTAGTCGGTCACGTACCAACCAGACCCTTTAAACTGCACGGCGGGGGCGGAGATGAGCTGCTCTATCGGTCCACCGCATTCTGGACACTTTTTTGTATGCTTGGCGGCAAAAGACTGGATCTTTTCGAAGCGGTGATGGCACTTCTTGCACTCGTATTCGTAAAGGGGCATAGATGACTAAAGCAGACTCTTCGCGGGCCGTGATTGTGCCTCGTCTTATATTGATTCTAGGGCGTGCCCATGCTTCCGTCAATTTGCCAGGCCGGTGATAGACTCGCCGCATGATCGCCGTCGGAGATTCCGCTTCGCAGCCTCCTCTGGCGCCCGGGCTTTATTTAGTGGCCACTCCGATCGGCAATCTGGAAGACATCACGCTGCGCGCGCTGCGGGTGTTGAAGCAGGCGGATGTAGTGGCATGCGAGGATACGCGGCAAACTCAGAAGCTGCTGAATCACTATGGAATTTCGGCGCGTACCAGCAGCTATCACGAACATAACGAGATTACCCGCTCGGCGGAATTAGTGCTCGAGCTGGAACAAGGAGCGCGAGTCGCGCTGGTGACCGATGCCGGCACCCCGGGGATCTCTGACCCCGGCTACCGGCTGGTTTCTCTGGCGATTCGACATCGCATTCCGGTGATTCCAATTCCTGGGGCTGCGGCGTTCGTTAGTGCCCTGGTAGCAAGCGGGCTGCCGGCCGAAGGCTTTCAGTTCGCAGGGTTTCTTCCCGCGAAAGGCGGCCAGCGTAAACAGACGCTGGAGAGCATTCAGTCTTCACCGCGAACGGAAATTTTCTATGAGGCGCCCCATCGTATTAAAGAAACGGTCGAGGACATCGTCGCCATTCTCGGAGGCGGGAGGCATATAGTAATTGCCCGCGAAGTCACCAAGATGCACGAAGAATTTCTGCGTGGAACCGCGGCACAGGTATTGGCGGCGTTGAACGAGCGTGGCGATATCAAAGGGGAGATCACGCTGCTGATAGGAAAATTCGAAGGCGAGGCGCAGGCGGTGGCATCAGCCAACGTCGGAGTTCGAGTAGGCCAGATAATGCGTGACGAAAGCATGGATGAGAAGGCGGCATTGAAAAAAGTGGCGCGAGAAATGGGAGTCTCGAAAAGCGAGGCCTACCGTGAATTACAGCGCACCCGGCCGGGAAAGAAGAATTCCTAGTGCGGGTCCTGGTGTTTGGCGCAACCGGTTTGCTCGGCAAGGCATTGATGAAGGCCTGGAGTGATGACCAGGTTAAAGGTCTTGGTTCCGAAATCGACGTTCGCGATGCCGTTCAAGTAGACGCGGTAGTGGCTGAATTCAAGCCTGACCAGATTGTGTTGGCTGCGGCCTATACCGATGTAGATGGATGCGAAAGCAACCGTGAATTAGCCTTCGCAGTGAATTGTCACGGGGCGGAGAATGTAGCACTCGCAGCAAAGCGACAGGGAGCGAAACTGCTGTTTCTGAGCACCGACTACGTCTTTGACGGGCGGAAGACCTCTCCCTACGAGGTGGACGATGTGCGGTCGCCGCGGAGTGTATACGGCCAGTCGAAGGCGATGGCCGAGATGGAAGTGCAGGGCATCCTGCCGGACTGCTGCATCGTACGAACCTCGTGGTTGTTTGGAGCCGGAGGGAAATGCTTTCCCGATACGATTTTGAAGCTGGCCGCTACCCGGCCTACATTGGACGTGGTTAATGATCAGCGCGGCTCGCCCACCTATACTCCCGATCTAGCCAACGCCATCATCACACTTTGTCAAAGAGACGCCAGCGGGATTGTGCATGTAACAAACTCCGGTGATTGCACCTGGTTTCATTTTGCACGAGAAATTGTGGCGCTGGAGAAACTGAATATCGAAGTTCGTCCCACCACCAGCGAGCAGTTTGTGCGACCAGCGGAGCGCCCGAAGTATTCGGTGCTCTCTGAAATCAGCTTAAAAGAATACGGAGTTGAGATGCCTTCCTGGCAGGATGCGTTAGGAAGGTACTTAAAAGAGCGAACCTGATTTTAATTGCGGCGAATCCCGGTTGACTGTGGGAAGTGCAGCGAGACCGCATCATCGCCCAGGAAGCTGACCGTCACCGTAGTCTCCGCTTCAACCGGCTCGCCGTCGATGGCGTGTTTGCTGTAACGCCAGAGCTTGATGGCCTGTTCAGCGGCTTGCGCCAACAGCTGCTTGCCACTGCGAAGTTGAATCTGTTTTACCCGCCCGTCGGTTGCAATTACGACCTTCAGGTCGACTTTGCCTTTTATCCCCGCATCGGGTGCGACTGGATAAGCGACATGACCCTGTGGTGCCTCGGCCACTTTCAGCCGCGAGGAATCGTTGTCCGGCGTAGCGGCAGCGACTTGGGGAAGAATCTTGCGCGGCTTCGGAGTCATGGCTGCCAGTTCTTCTAAAGTGGGCGGCTTTACCGATGGACCTTCAATCGTAGCGATGCTTGATGTGCCGAATAACCTGTACTGCATGTAAACACCAATGGAGCTGAGCAGAATCAATCCTGCGGCGATGGCTATCCAGCGCACCTGAATCGCAGGCGGCGCAATTGGCATGTGGCGGACAGCAGCACGGGGAATTACAACTGGCTCCGGTTTGGCGTATGCAACAGGTTCGTCTCGTTGGTGATCATAGTGTCCGGGATATTCCTCAGCGGTGGCCGGTTCGGCGGACTGCTGCTCGAACGAGATTTCCGGCGAATTCTGCACTTCGCCGTCATTGCTGTGGGACTGGTAGTCTGCGAATTCCTGGTCGGAACTTTCGCGCGCTGCAGTCTGCCGCGCCCAGGCTTCTTCTTCCAGTTTTTCCTGAGCGGCGTGAGCTTCGGCCAGCTGCTGCTCGCGCGCATCTTGCAGTGCCTGTGCCTGCTGCGGCAGGTCTACGTCCCAGATTCTCTTGCCCAATTCCAGGGTTTCGAAGCCCGCCTGAATTTCTGCTGGAGCGAGTTGCTTGCTCCAGATCACTCGAACGTGAGTCTTTTGCTGGCCGCGCTGCAAGGTCAGCGTCTGACCGGGCTCAACCGGAGTGCGCAAGCCACCGAGCCGTCCGCCGACCGGACTGATGTCAAGGGTGTAGGCCAATTGCAAAGGCGCTACGTCGGGCTCGTGCTCGTCACTCCAGACGCGCAGCGGCAGAACCATTTTGGTTCTCTGATAGCGTTGTACTCCCTCAGGCATGGAGCTCAGAGTAATGCTGACTCTGGTTCGTTACCAAGTTACGGAAGTTATTGGACTTCTCCCGGAATGGGTACGGGAAGCCCCGAGACGTAGCGGAGCTACGTCTCTACTCAGGAGCCGTGGTGGAGAGGCGGATCGATCTCTAACGCAGATTCATCACCAGCAGCTTCGGCTCCGTCATATCTTCGATGGCGTAGCGTAGGCCTTCGCGACCCAAGCCGGAATCCTTCACGCCTCCATAGGGCATGTGGTCGATACGGAAGGTTGGAACGTCGCCAGCGATCACCGCGCCCACTTCCAACTCGTCATAGGCGTTAAACATCAATTTGGCGTCACGCGTAAAGATGCCCGCCTGTAAGCCAAAGGGAGATTGATTCAGCAGCCGCAGTGCCTCTTCGAAAGTATCGTAAGGCTCAACCGTGACGACCGGGGCAAAGATTTCCTGGCAATTCACTTTCATATCCGGGCGAGTGCCAGTGAGTACTGTGGGATCGAGCGATGAACCTTTGCGGCGGCCTCCGATCAAAACCCTCGCTCCGGTGCGCACCGCTTCCTGAATCCACTCCGCAGCACGGATCGCATCGCTCTCGCGAATCATGGGCCCAAGGTCGGTCGACTCCTGTAGCGGATCGCCGCTGCGCAGGTTCTTGACCTCTGCCAGCAGCAGGTCGACAAACGCTGAGAACACCTTTCGCTCAATGAGGATCCGCTGCACCGAGATGCAACTCTGGCCGGCATAACCGAAGCCGCCGGCTACGCAACGCTCGGCGGCATAAGCCAGGTCGGCATCGCCGTGCACAATCACTCCCGCATTCCCGCCCAATTCGAGCAGCACCTTTTTCTTGCCGGCATTTTGTTTGATCTGCCAGCCCACAACGGCGCTGCCGGTAAAGCTGACGAGCTTAATGCGCTCATCGGTCACCAACAGGCCGGCATCTTCATTCGAAAGTGGCAGCGCGTTGAAACCGCCATCCGGCCAGCCCGCCTGTTGGATAGCTTCCGCCAAAAGCATTGCGGTCAGCGGCGTTTGTGGCGCAGGCTTCAAAACAATAGGACATCCTGCGGCAATCGCCGGCGCAACTTTGTGCGCCACCAGATTCAACGGAAAATTGAAAGGTGTAATACCAGCAATCGGACCAATGGGAAACCTGCGAACGATTCCCCAACGCCCACCCGTTGACTGCTGCCAATCGAGCGGAAGATATTCTCCATAAATGCGCGTGCTCTCTTCCGCCGCCACATTGAAGGTAAAGATGGAACGCTCGACTTCAGTTCGTGCCGCCTTGATCGGCTTACCCGCCTCGTGAGCGATGGTGCGAGCAAATTCTTCCCGGCGCTGCCCGATTGATTCCGCCACCCTGCGCAGAACTCGCTGCCGCTCGAACGCCGGCAAACGGCGAGTGGTGCCAAACGCTTTAACCGCTGCCGCAATGGCTCTTTCGGCATGCTGCCGCGTTCCTTGAAAAATATGCGCGATCACGCTCCCGTCAAACGGTGCGCGCACTTCAACAATGTCACCTTCTTCAACCCATTTGCCGTCCAGGAAAAAGCCTTGAGTGCTGACCGGAGTCGCAAGCGCCTGGGACATAGAAGGACCTCCGTGCGGAGCGGGCAGGGTGATTATAGAACCGGCGCGCTCGCTTTCCAGCGCAACTTTTTTAATCAATGCACTTGAGTTTCAAATTGAACCACGAGTAACACCGGCAGCTTGTACTTCTCAGCGATAATGATTTCGGAAAATAAATTTGTGGAAACGATTCTGCAACTCGCTGAGCTGCTGCGCAAACGTTCACTCTCTCCGGTGGAGCTGATACGGAAGTGCATCGCACGCATTGAGCAGCTAAACCCCACGCTCAATGCTTTAATTACGGTGACCGCCGAATCCGGTCTCGAGCAAGCCCGGCGGGCAGAAGCCGAAATCATGCGTGGCGAATGGCGCGGCCCTTTACACGGCATTCCAATCGGCCTCAAAGACCTGATCGATACCGCAGGAGTAAACACCACCGCCGGCAGCGAGCTTTTCATGGATCGCGTTCCGACCGAAGACGCTGAAGTCGTGCGCCGCCTGCGTGCTGCCGGAGCAGTGTTGCTGGGCAAGCAAAATCTGCATGAGTTCGCCTACGGCGGCAGCTCCATCATCAGTTACTTCGGAGAGGTGCGGAATCCCTGGAACACCGCCCACATCGCAGGTGGATCCTCTGGAGGCTCCGCTGCTGCCGTAGCATCCGGCATGGGATACGCCGCCATAGGCACAGACACTGCCGGTTCAGTTCGCGAGCCGGCATCGCAGTGTGGTGTAGTTGGGCTTAAACCCACTTACGGACGCGTCAGCGTGCGTGGCGTAATTCCACTTTCGAGTTCGCTCGACCATGTTGGCCCGCTAACTCGTACGGTCGGCGATGCTGCTCTTATCTTGCGTGCCATTGCCGGTTATGACCCGCATGACAAACTCAGTATCGACATGCCGACCGAAGAATACCTGGCAGCATTAGAACAGCCTCAAACATCGTTGCGGATAGGAATTCCGCGCAGCTTCTTCTATGAAGAACTGGATGACGAAGTCGAATATTTCGCTGAAAAAGCCATCGGCGTCTTACAACAATTATTTGGGCAGCTTCACGAGGTGCGGCTTGATGTGCCCACCGACCGCTCGTTGCAGGCGGCGGAGTCGTATGCGTTTCACGCGGACTACGTCGCGAAGAGTCCTGAGCTATACCAGGAGGAGACGCTGCGACGAATTCGCAGCGGAGAAAATATAACCCAGAGCCAACTTGAGGCCGCTCGCGCTGCATTGAAAGAAGATCGTTGGAAGATTGACAGAATCTTCGATCAAGTTGACGTCTTGGTGACGCCCACAACCCCGATTGCAGCGCCCAACCTCGAAGAGTTGAAACAAGACATGGACTTGCTCCGTCCCCGCGAGTTATTGCTATTGCGCAACACCCGGCCCTTCAATGTGTGGGGATTGCCCGCGATCTCAATACCGTGCGGATTCACTACCGATGGGCTGCCCATCGGTTTACAGATCGCCGCAAGTCATTGGCAGGAATCCCTGGTATTAAAAGTAGCCCACGCCTATGAGCAAGCGTCGGAATGGAAAAACTACTCCCCACCTGAGTCTCTGTCATTCTAAGCGCAGCGAAGAACCCCTATACCCTGTGGTTCAGTTCAGCGGGCAGGCTCTTCGACGCAAGAAGCGCGTCTCAGGATGACAGACGTCTGATGACCCCTACTGTCCCAGCGCCTTCTCCATGAACCCGGCCTGATCATCCTTCATTTTCTTCAAGCTATCGGTAGGCAGATAAACCATGTGACCCGAGTCATACGTCGCAAACGAAATATTCCCGCGATACTTGGGAGTAATGTCCAAATGGTTCATGGTGTAGTTGGCGGCGAAGTACGGCGTTGCCAGATCATAATGCCCCTCCATAACCAGAATCTTCAGGAATGGATTCTTAACAATGGCTTCACGCAGCGCTGCCGCAGTATCGGGAAAGCCTTTCACCGCCGACCCCCAATCCCACTTTTCGAAGCCCGCGTCTTCGGCAAAGACGTAGTACGGCATGTCGACTTTGTATCCTAGCTCTCCCCGCAAATAGTTGTGAAACGCTGACGTATAGGGCGGCAAGATGGACGGCTCGGTCGGGTCATATTCTTTGGTATCTAAAAGGCCCTGCGGATCGGGGCCAGTGAAACGCCCGTCCAGCCGGCCTACCCGCAACTTCTGATCGAGCAGCAGATAGTGGGTGAATTTATTCACGTCAATCCGTAAATTGGCCTGATCAATAACGTCTTTGGTCAACCCGGTGTAGCGCGCCATTTGATCGATTGCCTTCTGCCGCTCATCCGGAGTCATGGAGTCGCCTTTAGCTAACGCCTGCGCATAGTCAGTTGCGGCCCACTGCTCCGATTCCTGGCGCGCTTTTGTCATATCTTGTGCGAGATCGGCGGGCAATTTGTGATGGTAGCCGGCGATCATGGTGAAGCTGGGGATCAGCAGAATGTAAGGCTCATCGTTGGTTGAGTTGAATTCCAGTGTCTGAAAACTCAGCGCCACTGAAAGCAGTGTTATGCCATTGAACGAGATGCCGTGGTCCGCCAGGTAGCCGGCAATTCCTGCCGCCCGGGTTGTGCCATAGCTTTCACCAAACAGAAACAGCGGCGAACTCCAACGCTCGTAACGCGAGAGATAGAGGCGAATGAATTCGCTGAAAGACTCGATATCGCCTTTGACGCCCCAGAATTTCGCGAACAATTCCGGACTGCCGGCGCGGCTGTAGCCCGTTCCGATAGCGTCGATGAATACCACGTCACTCTTATCGAGCACGGTCGAGGGGTTGTCGCTGATGCGATAGGGCGCCGGAGGCAAAGTGCCATCAGCCTGCATCACCACGCGTTTCGGTCCCAGTGCGCCCATGTGTAGCCAGACGGTGGCCGATCCGGGTCCGCCATTGAAGGCGAAGGTCAGCGGCCTTTTGCCGGCTTCCTGCCCGTCCAGCGTGTAGGCCACAAAAAACATCTCCGCCTCGATTTTCCCGTCGCCGCGCTTGATGGGAAGCCGTCCGGTGGTCGCCGTGTAACTGAGCGACTTGCCGTTGACGGTGGCGGAATGATGGGTGATGACCGGCGGCACCTCAGTCATGTCGTAGTGCTCTTGCTTGTCGTCTTTGCCGGCGTCAGGCTTTGGTTGGTCGGGCGTGCTGGCCGAGGGTTCTGGCGGCTTTGGCGCCGGTGCTGCTTGTGGTGTCTTGGAAACTTGCGCTTCCGCGGTTTTCTTTTTGCTTTCTGCTTTTGATTCGGCTGATTGTTGCCCCGCGGCCAGGTTCAAAAACATTCCCCACAAAAGAAGACTGGCGATAATAGAGCGCACGATGTTCCTCCGAAGCTTGCCACGCATTGGATCAGGGCTGCATTGCAGCAGGCTAGAAGAGGCAAATTATAAACGCTGGCAGCCTGCCACGGCAGCTTGGCCGAGTTCTTACGCTAATATGTTTCGTGCCTCCTAAGCTTTCAAAGTCACCCATTAACATTCTCCAGGCAGAATCGCTAGCCTCGTTTCCGTGGTTGGTCGCGGGTTTCAGCACCCGCACCGGCGGGACATCGCGAGCTTACGGCGGAAAGACTCTGAATCTCGGGTTCACCAAACAGGATTCCAGAGCGGCTGTGGAACGCAATCGCGAGGCTTTTCTTCGAAAGCTGGGGGCTAGGACCGGAAAAACAGTATGGCCGCTGGTAACCTTGCGGCAAATTCATTCCGATCTGGTGCATTGCGTATCGGCGCCGCCGAAGGAGCCCCTCGTAGGCGACGGACTGATTACCGCGACGCCGGAATTAGCTATTGGAATCCAGGCAGCCGACTGTCTGCCGGTGATTCTTGTGGACTCCAAACGCCGGGCAGTTGGCGTCTTTCATGCCGGATGGCGAGGAACACTCAAACGTATTGTGGAAAAGGGCGTCGGCGAAATGCTTCGCTACTTTGGCAGCTTGCCACGCGACATTCGCGCGGCGATCGGCCCCGGCGTACACAATTGCTGCTATCAGGTGGGCGACGAAGTGCGTCGGGAATTTGGCACGCAGTTCGAGTACGCTGACAAACTATTTCGTGAAGTCAAAGATTCTGATTCAATCCGCGAAAAATATCCCATGCTGTTTCTGACTTCGCGCGCCCCCGGTCACAGCGAGCTCCCGGTAAATATTTTTCTCGATCTGGTGGAAGCCAACCGGCGTCAATTGCTGTCAGCTGGGGTTTCCGCGAAGAATATTTCTGCCTCGCCGCTGTGCACGTCCTGCCGTAACGACCTGTTATTTTCCTACCGCGCGGAAAAGGGTGTGACGGGAAGACTGATGGGCGTGACGGGAATTCGGCCGTGAGCATAAAACGATGCGCCTGCAAATAATTGTTCTATGCGTCCTGCTATCGTTTCTCGTCATGCGATCCTCCTTCGCCTCCGACAATCCTGAGCAACAGGTGGACAGCATCTTCACTCGTCTCATCGCACCAGACGAGCCCGGTGCGGCCGTATTAGTACTCAAAGACGAACGGATTGTTTTTCAGCGAGGCTACGGCGTCCGCGATCTTGGCGAGCGTGGAAAAATTGATGAACACACCAACTTCCGCCTGGCTTCGGTTACTAAGCAGTTCACAGCGATGGCCGTTATGCTGCTGGTGCATGACGGTAGGCTGCACTATGAAGACCGCCTGACCGATGTGCTGCCTGACTTCCCTGCATATGGGAAGAACATTTCGATCCGAAATCTGCTCAACCACACCTCAGGCTTAATCGATTACGAAGATCTGATGGCGAAGTCTTACGGCGGCACCCTGCCCGACTCAGCGCCGCAAATTAAAGACGCCGGCGTGGTCGCCCTGCTGAAAAAAGAAAGCGCCACAAAGTTCACTCCCGGGGAACATTGGAGCTACAGCAACTCAGGTTACGCGGTGCTGGCCATGGTAGTAGAGAAAGTATCAGGCAAGCCCTTTAGCCAGTTTCTCCACGACCGCATTTTTGGCCCCCTGGCGATGGCGAATACCGTCGCCTACGAGCGTGGCACCAACCAGGTTGTCGATCGCGCCTACGGACATACCAAAGAAGATGGCCGCTGGCGCCCGACTGACCAGAGTCCCACATCGGTGGTTCTGGGAGATGGCGGTATCTATTCTTCGCTGAACGACCTCGCCAAATGGGACCGCGGCCTGAATGAGCATCGACTTTTAAGTGCAGCAGAAATGGAAGCAGCATTAACACCCGTCAAAGTTCCCGATGACAACGTTCTTGGACCGGACAACAAGAAAGCAACATACGGTTTCGGCTGGTTCTTAGATCCTTATAAAGGACACCAACGCATGTGGCACTACGGCGAGACGGTTGGCTTCAGAACCGCAATCGATCGCCTTCCTGATGACCGGTTGACGGTCATCGTTTTGTGTAACCGCGCTGACCTTGTGGCCCAGGATTTGGCACTTCAGGTGGCCGACCTATATTTGACCAAGAAATAACCTGCCTCTAACTCAATGTCAGCACAGACGCGCTGTGTACAATCAGTTGGCTGCCGCGATGACCGAAACCTCCAAACGCAAACTCATAATTGCCATAGATGGCCCTGCTGGCGCGGGCAAGAGCACCATTGCTTCGCGCCTCGCCCGCCAGCTCGGATACGTGAATCTTGAAAGCGGCGCCATGTATCGGGCGCTGGCTCTTAAGGCCATTGAGTGGGACATTTCCTTCGACGATGAGGCCGCCCTGGTGAAGCTGGCAAACGATTCTCGCATCCAGCTTGAGCCTAATCTCGGGGGCAACCGCGTACTCATCGACGACCGCGACGTAAGTCATCGGGTACGCGAAACCGACGTCACCGAGGCCGCCTCGCGAGTTTCAGTGCACCCGCAAATTCGCGCGTGGATGGTAGCGCATCAGCGGGAAATGGGCGCTGGCGGCGGCATCGTGATGGAAGGCCGCGACATCGGTACCAAAGTCTTTCCCGACGCCGACGTAAAGATTTTCCTGGACGCCGATCCCGTGGTGCGCGAACAGCGCCGACTCGAACAGCACAAAGAAAAAGGAGTCTCTGTTTCAGCCGCGGCGGTCGCTGCCGAGCTACGCGAACGTGACCGCCGCGATCGCACCCGTGCCGTTTCGCCGTTAGCGCCAGCGGCGGACGCGGTCGTAATCGATTCGAGCACACTTTCAGAAGACGAGGTTCTGCAACGCATCGAAGACCTGGTGAAAAGCAAGTTGTAACCAGCGCTTTTCCCGCCACGGGACAAACCGAAAAGAAAGTCTCTATGTTTCCTCCTCCATTCCCGCGAGGGTGATATACCAAGCAAGTCTCCCGTCGAGGCCGGACTCACCTGCAAAAAAACTTTTTGATCAAGGTGAGAACTTATGTCGCGCCTCGGCTACTTGTGTATCTGCGCTCTGGTGTTTCTTCTCTGTCTGATTTCGGCATTGCTGGCGCCCTCGGCGTTCGGCCAGGATGCCTCGACCGGCGCAATCCGGGGAACGGTGAATGACGCGTCCGGCGGCCGCATCGGAGGCGCGAACGTGGTGTTTGTCAGTTCCGCCACTGGCTTTCGCTATTCGGTGATCAGCGATGCGGAAGGACGCTTTGCCCTCGACCTGCTTCCCCCCGGCGAATACAGCGGACGCGCCGTCGCCGCCAATATGTCTCCTCAGGTGAGCCCGCGTCTGCGTGTGGAAGTAGGAGGCGCTATCGAACTGGAATTTCGTTTGTCGATCGCCGGAGTCAAAGAGACCATTACCGTGGCGGACGAGCCCCCGATCGTAGACTCCCAGCCCAGCGCCGTGTCGTCAGTGGTTGACGAAAGAGCGATCAGCGATCTGCCACTGAACGGCCGTCGTTTTACCGATCTTGCTTTACTAACGCCCGGAGTCACCCAAGATCCGCGCGGCCTTACCTCCGCCTCCAGCGGCGATTTGGCATTTGGCGGGATACGTGGCTATCAGTCCAGCTACCTGGTCGACGGCGCCGACAACAACAACTCTTTCTTCGGGCAGGCGCGAGGCCGGTATCGCGCGCCCTATCAATTCTCCAACGAAGTAGTGCAGGAGTTCCGCGTATCGTCAAACTCCTACGGTGCGGAATTGGGGCGCTCCGGGGGCGCGGTGATAAACGTGGTCACCAAGTCAGGATCGAATCACGTCCATGGCAGCGCTTTCTACTATCTGCGCGATAGCCTGCTCGACGCACAGCATCCATTCATGGACTTCAAGCCTCCCAGCCAGCAACAGCAATACGGATTCACTTTCGGCGGCCCCATCAAGCGCAACCGGCTATTCTTCTTCGGCGGATTCGATCAGCATCTATTCCATATCCCGACAGTGGTGAGATTCGTCAATGGAAGCTCAGTTTTGCTGCCGCTTCCTGGCACCGGCCCGGTAACACCGGGCGACTACGAACTCAGCGATCAGACGCAAGTGTTCGCCACCGCGAAGCAGCTCTCAGGTCTGACGGGAAACTACCCGTCAAAGCTGCTGGGGAATGCCGGCTTTCTCAAGTTGGACTTCTCGATGTCCGCGCGCAATCAGCTGTCAGCCCGGCTGAGTACTTCTCGCTATTACGGGCAAAATAACGTCTTCGTTGACCCGGCCAGCCCGCTTACAACCTATGCGCTCAGCGACAACGGCGAAGAAGACGTCTCCACGGAAAGTGGGTCAGTTACCTTGACCAGCGGCCTCTCCGCCAAAGTAATCAGCCACCTGCGAGCGCAGTTTTCCCGCGACTTACAGCTTTCCAGCAGCAATTCGTCCGATTCTTTAACCAGGATTTACGGGGTTACAGACGGATTCGGCCGTTCCTCCATCCTGCCGCGCCAGACCCAGGAGCACAAGCTGCACTTAACTGAAACCTTCAGTCTGGATGGCGGACGCCACGCCTGGAAGTTTGGTGGCGACGCTTTGCTAACCAAGATTTACAACTATTTCCCTTCGCTATTCGGCGGAGAATATTTCTTCGACAACATTAAGGTGAATCCTTTCACTTTTGAGCCTCAGCTAGGAGGATTACAGCTCACACCCCTGCGCGCCTACGCCCACGACGTGCCACGTTATTACATCCAGAATTTCGGCTCGGCAATCACCCATCCTGACACCAACGAGTACGCCTGGTTCATGCAGGACACGGTGCGAGCCAGCAATCATCTTGCACTGAGTATGGGAGTCCGTTACGACCTGCAAACATTCAATACTAAGAACTTAGTCACCAACCCACTTTGGCCGGATTCAGGTAAGGTGCCGCGCCAGACTAACAATTTCTCTCCGCGAGTAGGCCTGGCTTATTCGCTCGGTGAGGCACGGCCATTGGTGATCCGGGCAGGCTTTGGTTTGTTCTACACTCGCATTCCGCAGATTTATACCTCGACCATCGAGAGCAATAACGGGCTGGATTCGACCCACTTATTTCTGAACAACACCGATTTCTACGACCGCCAGATTTTTCCGCAGTACCCCAATCCATTGGTGAGCTGCGCGACAACAGCAACCTCATGTCTGCCAGGTGCCGCACTCGCCGGACATATTCAGACTGACATCTCCGCCTTCTCCTCGGATTTTCAGACGCCCAAGGTCGAGCAAGCCAGTTTGACCCTCGAACGGGAGATGGCGCATCGCCTGGCCATCGGCGTGTCATATCTCTATGTTCATGGCGAGCATTTGATACGGGCCCGCGACGTAAATCTTCCGCCACCAATCCAGGTTCAGTACCCGGTATATGACGACACCGGCACAAATTTCCTCGGCAGTTATTACAACGTGGATTCATTCTCTACCTGGCAGATGACACGCACCCTGACGTGTCCGTTCCCGCCCTGCATCAATCCCTTAGTGCGTCCGATCCCACAGCTTGGCGCCATCAACGTTTTCGAGAGCGCCGCCAGCAGCATCTATCACGGGTTCACCTTGTCGATGTATCGCCGCATGACCAGCGGCATATATTTCCGGTTGGCTTATACCTACGCCAAAGCTATCGACGACGGACAAGATGCACTGGTTGCGGGTCAACCCGCCAACGTCCAAAATTCCTATGCGCCCTCTGCCGAACGCGGCGCCAGTGTTACCGATCAACGCAATCGTCTGGCTTTTTCCTGGGTAGCTGCGCCGCGACCGTTTGACCGCGAGCACCAGTTTCTCGGCAAGATCTTTAACAATTGGAAGATGTCGGGCGTAGTCACTTATGGCAGCGGTCGTCCCGTCGACGCCAAAATAACTGGCGATGCCAACGGGGATGACAACAGCAGTAATGATCGCTTGCCCGGCGCGCGCCGAAACTCTTTCACCGGTCCTGACTACGCCACCACTGACCTGAGGGTTACTCGCCGGCTCTTAGCGCGAGACCACTTGAAGATTGAACTGATTGTTGAGTCATTTAATTTATTAAATCGTGACAATCAGCGGGTGCAAATCACCGACAACGGCTTTGAGAACACTGCTGGCGGCTTTGTTCAGGTGGATAACTCTATTGGAATCAAGACGTTCCCCGCCGAATATCGATCGCCTACGAACTTTTTGCGCGCTACCGATGCTTATGCCGCAAGACAAATGCAGGTGGCTCTGAAGCTGATTTTTTAGAGTTTATTAAGCTTCACAATGGCCTGAAAGGTGCATTTTATAAGGGTATGTTGCTTACAATACGCTTGACTTAATCTTAGAACCTTGCAATAACTATCCCGTCCAAATCGGCGGACGACTTTGGGGGTATCTGTAAGTTGGTAGAAGTAAGACTCCAGGCTGAGCCAAGTCTCAATAAGTTGAGACACAGGAAATTACTCCACCAGGCCCGGGCGTATGAGGGCGCCCTGAGCGTTAGATACTGGCAGCAATCTTAATATTGGCGGGCCGCCCCTCCCCGGTGGTGGCCGTTTGTTTTTATATTGTCCGGTTGGCGGAACACAATTATCGGCGTCGCAGTTTTATTGCAGTGTAAGCAGTGACCATATTCATCTCGTGTATGGTGGGCCGAACCCAGGGTTTCAACGGAAACAAATTGAGGGGGGCGTGTTGCACGACCTTGCACGTTCGCGCGTGCTGCGATTCATCGCAGATCGCGGGAGTGCGCAGGGGACAGCTGAAGGGAGTACTCTCAATGGAATTCCAGGACAAGCAGCTCAAGTGTATTGACTGTAATGCCGATTTCGTTTTCACAGCTGGGGAGCAGTTGTTTTTCTACGACAAGCAGTTCAAGAACGAGCCCAAGCGGTGTAAAGCATGCAAGGCCAAACGAGTTTCAGTGTTGGGGGCCGCCCCTCCGCAGGGAAACTCTTTTTCTCGCGTGGAAACGCGAACGACATGTTCGCAGTGCGGCAAGGAAACCACCGTTCCGTTCAAGCCAACGCAAGGACGCCCGGTGTTCTGCCGCGAATGTTTCCAGCAGAAACGGACTGCAGCCTCGGCTTGAGAAGTCGACCGAACCAATAGGACACACCCAGCGGTTCAAGAATCGACGGGCCAATTCCTTTCTCCCGCCTTCCCGATTCCAACCGGAATTTTCGACGCCGGGGTGTGTTTGCCGCAGATTACTTCTTTGGCATGGCGCCAACGGTTGCCTCAAACATCGAGTCGCTAAGACCTTTGTTGTAAGTCACTGAATTCAAAAAGCGCTGGCTCGACATGTCCCCGTTATAAAAACCGGTCACGCGATAAGGCGTCATCACGCCCTGCACTGGACGATAATTGTCATAAATCTCTTCTTCATGATTGCGTTCTTTGTCAGCGGGATCTCGCCACGAAAAAGATTTCTTCAGCGGCAAATGAGTGTAGCTATCGAAATAAAGTGTGACGCCTTCGTTGTTGGAATTTAGCACCGTAACCTGCTCCGCAGGCTTGTCCGCTGCCACTGCACTACCTTCGTAGAACAACGCTGTTTTCGGCGCATTGATCCAGCTGCGCAATATTTGGTCCAGCGCATAATGTCGCCGGCGTAAGAAGTTGATTAGGTCTTTCTCTTCTGCGGCTCGCGTCCCTTTGTAAGTGACCTCGTAACCCTTGTTGCCGTTGTAGATGTAAACCACGTCGCGTTGCTTGGTGACTTCCACTCGATCTTTGTCCGGATACTTATAAAACCGCCAATATAGTATTCCCACACTGGTTGGCTCGCCGTGGTGGAAGCTGTAACCGCGACCTTCCTGGCTGACGTCCTGAATGTTCAGATACGCCGATCCGCCCAGCGCGGTAATGGCCTGGTTGATAACTTCGCGCGCCTTCTGGGTGTTGGCTACGTCGGTGGGTATGCCGGAGGGCGACGTAGCTGGGGCGTCAGTTTGTGCCGCAACGAACGCAACCAGCAGAAAGACCAATAAAAGATGCTTCATTCTCTAAGTGGTTAGACGCCGCCAAGGTCATTGTAGCTGCTTGGGCGACATGGAATCACCCCACCAGTACGGCTCCTCCGTTGACGTTAAGGATCTCGCCAGTGATAAAACCTGCATGTTCGCTGCACAAAAAGAGGATAGGGGCAGCGATCTCCTCCGGAGTGCCTACCCGGCCCAGTGGAATTTTGCTCAGCACCGTATCGCGAGTGGCTGGATCAGTCAAAGCAGGGGTCGACATGTCAGTGCGGACCCACCCCGGAGCAACGCAATTTACGTGGATGCCATCGCGCGCCAGTTCGGTCGAAAGGCCCTTTACCATGCTGATAATCGCTCCCTTGGTAGCCGCATAATCGCAATGGAAGGCCTCCCCCCGCTGCCCGGCGGTCGAGCTGACCAGCACGACATGGCCCGATTTCCCCTGCTTTTTCATCTGCCCCACGGAGTGCTTCACCAGAGCAAATACGCTGTCCAGATTGATAGCCACCGTGCTATGCCACTGCTCGTCGGCCATGGTGTCCACGGGTGCATCCTGCGGCGGCCACACTCCGTGATTGGCCACCAGAACGTCGAGCCCTCCGAACTTTGAAACGGAAGCGGCCACCAGATTTTGAGCTGTCCCTGTGCCCGAGAGATTACATTGCACGGCCGCGCAATTGGCGGCGCCAAGTTCTTTGACTAAATCTTCAGCCTGCTGCCTTGCCTTTTCGTAATTGAACAAAACCTTGGCCCCAGCGCCTACAAACATCCGCACCGCCGCCGCACCAATGCCGCGTGAGCCCCCAGTAATCAAAGCGACTTTCCCCTCAAGCGAGATCTTCATAAAATTAGTGTCACAGGGTCGTTGCCAGCGATGCAAGTCATACCTTTTTCTTCGCGTAGAGACGTAGCTCCGCTACGTCTTCTTGCCACACCCGTGAGGTCGAGCGGCTGGACGTAGCAGAGCTACGTCTCTACATGGCTTTTGTCTCAGCAAAGCTACATCAACCAAACTGCGTCGACGTCCACGATCACCTGCGTCCTCGGGATCTTTTGCTGCGCCGCATACACCAGCATCGCCCGCAAAGTATTGTTCAGCTTCTCCCGGCTGGGCGACTTCAAAATAAAATGATAACGATAGTCGCGCTTTAAGCGCACAATCGGTGCCGCCGCCGGCCCCAGCACCCGAACGCCTTCATGCCGCGATTTGTCGAACCATCGCCCCAGTTCTCCAGACCACTGAAGTGCTTCATCCAACTTGTCGCTGCGAACCAGAACATTCGCCAGGGCACTATACGGCGGATAATGCATCCAACTGCGGAAGCGCAATTCTTTCTCATAAAAGCCGATGAAATCGTGCTGCGCCGCATACTGCACCGCATAATGATCGGGAAAATACGTCTGCAGCACAACCCGTCCCGGAGTTTCCCCGCGCCCGGCGCGCCCCGCCACCTGAGTCAACAGCTGAAAGGTCCGTTCGGCGGCGCGGAAATCAGGAAAGCCCAGCGCCATATCAGCTCCAACTACGCCTACCAACGTCACTCCATGAATATCGTGACCTTTGGCAATCATCTGGGTGCCCACCAATAGATCAAGTTGGCCTTCATTCAACGCGTTGAGAGTGCGCTCCACGTCATCGCGGCCACGCACCGTATCGCGGTCCAGCCGCCCAATGCGGGCCTGCGGAAAAATGCCGTGCAACAACTCTTCCAGTTTTTCTGAGCCCGTTCCCAGGAAATAAACGTATTCGCTGCCGCAATGTACACACGCTTTTGGCACCGGCGCGGTGTAACCGCAGTAGTGGCATTCCATCCGATGTGACCGCTTGTGATGGCTCATCGCGATGGCGCAGTTGTTGCACTCTAGCTTCTTGCCGCAGGTTCGGCACAGCACCACCGGCGAGTATCCGCGACGGTTGAGCAGCACCATGACTTGTTCTTTACGCTCGAACCGCTCGCGAATTTCTTCGATCAGCTTTCGCGACAGAACCTGCTCATTGCCCGTCTCCTGGAACTCCTGCCGCATGTCGATAATCTCGACTTCCGGAAGTGGGCGTTGCTCGACCCGGTCAGGCAATTGCAGCAGCGTGTATTTGTGCTGTTTGGCGTTGTAATAAGACTCCAGCGACGGCGTCGCCGACCCCAGGACTACAACTGAATTCGCCATCTTGGCGCGAACCACCGCAACATCGCGCGCATGATAACGCGGTGTTTCCTCCTGCTTATAGGAGGCGTCGTGTTCCTCGTCCACAATCATCAGCGCCAGATCAGCCACCGGCGCGAACACCGCCGATCGTGTTCCAACCACGATGCGGGCCTCTCCTCGCTTAATGCGATGCCACTGCTCAGCCCGCTCCTGGTCGGTGAGCGCTGAATGCAGAATGGCGACTTCTTCCCCGAACACATGATGTAAATCAGCCGCGACCGCGGGCGTAAGTCCGATCTCAGGTACCAGCAAAATCGCCGAGCGCCCCGCGTCCAGCACCGAACGCATTGCTGCCAGATAAACCGCAGTCTTACCGGACCCTGTAATGCCATGCAGCAGGATGCCTGCAAATTTGCCGGAATTTACGCCTTCTTGCAGCGCCAGCAATGCCCTGGCTTGCTCGGGATTGAGCTGGAAGTCGACCGGTGAACGCCGCCCCTTCAACCCAGAAATTGAAAAATCGGCGGGCTCGTCCGATAGTTCAATCAGGCCCCGTTTTACCAGCGTGCTCAGGGTGGAACGAGGCACTTCTGTCGCTCGCAGAGTCTCAACCGGCAGCTTTCCCCCAGCCGCTGCCAGGCATTCAATAAGGCTTTGCTGATTGGCGTTGAGCTTTCCCTCAGAGGATTTTAGTAGGGCGACTTTGACGAAGCGCGAAGCGTCACGCGCATTCGAGGTATCTTCGCGCGTAATCCAATTCTTGCGAACCATGCCCGCCAGCAGTTGTTTTGTTACTCGAGCCGCCGCGCGTAAGCTTTCTTCTCGCGCACTCTCGCGCTCGGCTAGAATCTCCAGCACGCGAAACTCGCCGAGCTGTTCTTCTGGCGACTTTCGCGACCGGGCCGACGAGCCCGTGGTGCCCGCCTCGTGCAGGATCAAGTGGCCGGTATCGGTGATCTTGTAGGTGATGGTCCGTTTGAATTCTGCCGTCAGCGGCAGCATAGTGCGAAAAACTTCACCAAGCGGGGCAAGATAGTAATTCGAAATCCATTTACCCAAGCCGAGCAATTGCGCGTCGAGCACTGGCGATTCGTCCAGAACGCGAATTACGTCTTTGGTCTTGACCGACGGCTTGCGATCGTGCAGTTCGACGACAATTCCTGACAGCCGCTGTGCTCGAAACGGCACCAGAACGCGCCCGCCCACCACCGGTGTCTGCCCATCCGCGATGCGATAGGTGAAAGCGCCATCAATCGGGACTGGAACAGCCACATCGCAAAATTCAGGCATGGGAACTGAGGTGATCGTAAATGAAGCGCCAAGAAATTTCAGAGAGGGAACTGAACTGGGAACCGAGAACTATGAACTGAAAACTAAGAAACACCCGGACCGAGAAATCACTCGGCAGCCTTGGGCGGAGCCACCAGCCCCAACTCCTTCATCACCATTTGCAGATCTTTCCAGGTCTCTTTCTTCTGGCGCGGATCGCGCAACAGGAACGCCGGGTGATAGGTAACCGCGAGCTTGGTGCCGCGAAAATCAAACCATCGCCCCCGTAGCTCTATCATCGGCGCATTGATCGCCAGCAAAGTCTTGGCAGCGACCGCACCCAAAGCCACAATCGCTTTAGGCTTAACCGCCTCGATCTGCCGCATTAGAAAGGGAGAACAGGTAGCGCACTCGTCGCGCTCCGGCGCGCGATTTCCCGGAGGCCGGCACTTAATAATGTTGGCGATGTAAACCTCTTCGCGGCTCAAGCCCATCGCCTTAATCATGTTGGTCAGTAACTGGCCCGACCGGCCAACGAATGGCTCACCCTGCAAGTCCTCATCCGCACCCGGGGCTTCGCCAATAAACATCAGATCGGCGTTGGGATTACCCACCCCAAACACAATCTGCTTCCGCCCCTGTTTGTGCAACGGGCAGCGCGTGCAGTCGCCGATATCTTCGCGAATCAGACGCAGCGCTTCCACCGGGTCCAAAAGGCCCGGCTTCGAATTAACTTGCTCGGGAGTACTTATCGCTGTCAGGGGCATCGGAGCCGGCAAATCTTCAGAAGGAGTGACCGGGATCAACCGCGCCGCGCCCTCGCGGCGATAAAAATCATAAATACCTAAATCGTTGTAAAAGCGGATACGTTCGGCAAGTGCGCTGCGTAGCTCGGGGTCTAATGTCGATGTCATTAGGACTTTAAAGTCGGGACTCGTTTGCGCAGGCGCACTACCTGATCGAGCACTCGTTGCGCCACTTCCCACTTGGTGGTTTCCGGCACATCCACAACTTCGTCGTTCGAAATGATAGTGACCGCGTTGCGCTCTGAGTCGAAGCCGATGCCTTCGCGCGAAACGTCATTCACCACAATCGCGTCGAGCGCTTTAGAAGCCAGTTTCTTGCGAGCATTCTCCAAAGCATTCTCGGTCTCGGCGGCGAACCCAACCACGATCTGTGACGTCTTCAGCCGGGAAATCTCCCGCAGAATATCCGTTGTAGGTTCAAGTTCCAATGTCATCGCGCCGCTGCGTTTGATTTTCTGCTCCGCGACCAGCCGCGGACGATAGTCAGAAACCGCCGCCGTCTTAATGACGACGGTCGCCGCAGGCAGCAGTTTGACTACCGCCTCATGCATCTCCGCCGCGGATTCCACCCCGGTCAACTCGGCCGCACCCGGGGGTTTTAACGCGGTCGGACCGCTGACCAGCAAAACCCGCGCGCCTCGCCGCAATGCCGCCTCTGCCAGCGCATAGCCCATGCGCCCGCTGGAACGATTCGTAAGATAACGAACCGGATCGATTTTCTCCCGCGTCGGCCCCGCTGTGACCAAGATGGTTTCGCCGGCCAAATCCTGCGACGCTCCAATGGCTTCCATCACAGCCGCGACGATGGCGTCGTTCTCCGCTAACCGCCCCGAACCAGTCATGCCACACGCCAGGTAGCCCTCGCCGGGCTCAACGATCTTTACCCCGCGTTTTCGCAACGTATCCAGGTTCGCCTGGGTTGCGGCGTGATTCCACATATTCACATTCATCGCGGGCGCGACGACGACCGGGGCCGTAGTCGCCAAATAGAGTGTGCTTAAGAAATCGCTGGAAATTCCTTGCGCGAACTTGGCCAGAATGTCAGCGCTGGCCGGTGCTACCAGAAGGGCGTCGATGCTTTGCGCAACTGAAATATGTTCAATTGCGGAATCGATGTTAGGGGAAGCGTCTTCGCCAGCAGAAAACATACTGGTGATAACTTTTTCGCCGGAAAGCGCGGCAAAGCTGAGAGGCCGGACAAACTCCTGCGCGCTGCGGGTCATGACGACTTGCACCCGCACGCCGCGATCTTGCAGCAGGCGAACAATTTCCGCCGCCTTGTAGGCTGCAATCCCGCCGCTGACGCCCAGGGCAATCTTCATGAAATGGTTACTCCACTAGATTGGATGTCGCCAATCAGGATTTTGATTGTCGTCAGACCGCGCCGATCAACCGTTAATTATCCTGCCCAACGGCCTTGTCCAGAATCTCAGCAACTACGTCGGCTGGATCTTGGACGATTTCGGGGATGATCCACTTCACTTTGCCAGCTTTGATTTCATCCTGCGCGATGCGGCAGGGTTTGCGGGAGTGGGTGTCAATCACCGGAGGCGCTCCACCCTGAAGCTGGCGAGCACGGCGCGCCGCCACCAGGATGTACCGATAATTGCTGTCAAATCCATCAATCAACTTCATTTTCTTCTCCCGGCGCGGGCACTTATCCGGCGGCGCCACTGCTAGTACGAAATGAGGCCAGAATGGGTACCAACCGTTCCCGGATGTTTTCGAGACGGCAACCCTCCGCCTTGGAAAGCATATCTGATCCGTCGCCGGACCGTAGGGTACTTGAGTGCTTATGTCGTTCTGCTAACAGAATCGACTTCAGCGCTTCAATGGATTCTTCCAAGCGGTCGTTCACCAAAATATAGTCGTATTTGGAGTAATTCTCAATCTCACGAGTGGCCGTGACCAACCGGCGTTGAATCACTTGTTCCGCATCCAGACTGCGGCTGCGTAGGCGTTTCTCCAGCGTGCCCCGGTCCGGCGGCAAAACGAAAATACTGATCGCCTTCGGCAACTTCTGCTTGATTTGCCCCGCCCCTTGCACGTCGATATCGAGAAGCAGATCGTTGCCGTGCTCCTCGGCGTCCCGCAAAAAGCTACGCGATGTGCCGTAGTAATTGCCAAATACGTTGGCGTGCTCTAAAAACTCGTCGGACTGCAACATTTCTTCGAATTGCTCTCGCGAAACAAAAAAATATTCGCGGCCGTTCTGTTCGCTGCCGCGTGGTGGACGGGTCGTATAGGAAATGGAAAATTCCAGTCCCGGAACAATTTTCAGGATTTCGTTTACCAGCGTCGATTTGCCCGAACCCGACGGCGCCGAGATGATGAAGACGCTCATTCGAGGTTTTGCACCTGCTCGCGCGCCTTTTCAATCTCCGACTTGATGGCCAGCCCCATCTCTGTAATGTGCAATGCCTCTCCCGCCAGCCCTGAGGTTTTCGAGAGAAGGGTATTCGCCTCGCGATTCATCTCCTGCAACAGGAAGTCGAGCTTTTTACCTACTTCGCCGCCTTCGCTCAACAGTCCCAGAAAATGTTTCACATGCGTTTCCAGCCGCACCAGCTCTTCCTGGATGTCGCTGCGATCCACCAGCAGCGCGGCTTCCTGAAGGATCCGCTCTGGATCCATGTGCGATCCGACCAGTTCCTGCATGCGCGTCTTCAGTTTCTCCAGATAGGTTTGCAGCACCGAATGCCGATACTTATCGATTCCCTTCGCAGCGTGCTGAATCTGCGACATGCGCTCCCGCAGCTCAAGCTCCGTGCCGCGACCTTCTTCTTCGCGCATCTGGTTGAGCCTGCTGAGCGCCTCTTGCGCTTTGTCGAGGACCGCCGCCTCCAACGAATCATTGGCCGGAAGTGCCCCGGACTCCAGCGCGCCCGGGATTCGCAATACCACATTAAGGTCGGGATCGGCAGCCACTCCATACTCCGCTGCTGCTGCACGAAACGCCGCTATGTAGCTGCCTACCAATTGATGATTCAGTGACAAACCTTCGCCGCCACCGCGATCCACATTGAGCGTCAGCTCAATATGGCCGCGCGCCAATTTCTCTTTTAGCAGACGGCGCAGCTTCATCTCCAGGCTGTCGCTATCCGCAGGCAAACGGAAATGGACATCGAGAAAACGGTGATTCACCGATTTCAGCGAGAGGATGAACCCGATCTGTGCATTGACCTGGCCCTTAACCTGGGCGAACCCCGTCATGGATCGGATGGGCGTTGGCATGAATTTACGGTGTCGATGATTGTAAATCGGATGAAGGCTGCGTGCCGCAAATCCTGCTCGCGTCCCTCAAGGTTGCGCCATTAAGCCAGCAGCCGCGCCGCTTCCCTCGCATAATACGTAAGGATAATGCTTGCACCGGCGCGATTGATCGCCGTCAGGGTTTCCATAATCACCCGCTCGCGTTCAATCCAGCCATTACCGGCTGCGGCTTCGATCATGGCGTACTCGCCCGACACCTGGTACGCCGCCAAAGGTAAATCGAAATTCTGTCGCGCCGCTGCAATCACATCCAGATATGCGAGAGCAGGCTTGACAATGATCATGTCGGCGCCCTCTTCCACATCGAGTTCGATCTCCCGCATCGCCTCTCGCCAGTTCGCCGGATCCATTTGATAAGACCGCCGGTCGCCCATTTGCGGGCTGGAATCTGCGGCCTCGCGAAATGGACCATAAAATCCAGAAGCGAATTTTGCCGCGTAAGAAAGGATTGGCGTGTTGATCAATCCCGCTTCGTCGAGAGCCCTACGGATCGCCGCGACGCGGCCATCCATCATGTCGGAAGGCGCAATAATATCGACGCCCGCACGTGCTTGCGAGACCGCGGTACGCGCCAATAACTCCAGCGTGGCATCGTTCACAATCTCGTACTCGAGCGCCGCCCGCGAATGTTGCAGGTTGGTGGGCCGCAGAACTCCGCAGTGGCCGTGCGCCATATATTCGCAGAGGCACACGTCGCCCACCACCAGCAAGCCAGGCACTTCGCCCTTAATCGCTCGCGCCGCCCGCTGCACAATGCCGTCGTCTTCCCAAGCCCCGCTGGCCACATTATCTTTGTGGTCAGGCAGTCCGAATAAGATAACCGCGGGAACGCCGAGCGAGTAAGTTTCCTGCGCCTCTTTGACTGCTTCATCTACCGAGAGATTGAACACTCCGGGCATGGAATGCACTTCTTTCCGGATACCTTCCCCGGGGCAGACAAAAAGTGGGTAGATAAAAGATTGTGGAGTAAGTCGAGTTTCCTGAACCAGAGACCGTAGCGCTTCATTCCGACGGAGTCGGCGCAAACGGATCGTCGGAAAAGCCATTCCGGAATTTTAGCAGAGGCCCGACCGCCAACTAAGCACCGGGAACTGACAACTAACAACTGAAATTCTCCCGGTGTAACATTGCTGCATGGCGCCGTCAGAGGTCATCCATAACAGCACGCGCGTGCTGGAATTCGAAGTCCTGCGCGACCTGCTGCGAGGGTATTCATCGTCACCTCTGGGAGCTGCCGCCATAGCCAGCCTGGCACCTTCAACCGATCGCCCATGGATCGAGAACCAACATCAGCTCACCGCCGAGGTACGTGAATTTCGTCGAGTCGGCGGGCGCTTTGATTTTTCCGGGCTTGTCGACGTAACCACCATCGTCGATAAGGCCAGAATTGAGGGCTCCGCCCTTGAGACTGAAGAAATTCGCGACGTAGTTTTGGTGGTCGACCGCAGCGCGGAGTGGCGACAGATTTTTCTTCAGCCGCCTGCCGCCATGAAAGTTGAATGGAAAGCTGTAGCCGCACTTTCCGGTAGCCTCGCCGATTTTAGCGACTTTCTCCGAGCTTTCCGCAACAAGATTCTGCCTGATGGCACTCTCGACGACCGCGCCTCGCCCGAGCTATCGCGCATTCGCCGTGAGATTGAAAAGCAGCGGCGGCAAATTCAGGAATCATTACGCGGCTACCTCAAACGCCTCTCCGATGGCGGCACTACGCAGGACGATGTGGTCACCATTCGTGGCGACCGCTTTGTAATTCCGGTTAAGGTCGAGCAGAAGCGCCGCGTACAGGGAGTAGTCCACGGAGCCAGTTCAAGCGGCCAGACAGTATTCGTCGAGCCCCTGGAAACTATAGAACAGAACAATGAACTGGTGCGCCTGTTCGACGAGGAACTGAGCGAGATCCATCGCATCCTCCTCGAAATGACGCGGCAGATTGGTCAGAACTCCGAGGCGATTCACTTCGCCGTTGAGATTTTGAGTGAACTCGAGTTGCAGTTTGCCAAGGCGCGGTTTGCCGAAGATTACGAGTGCGTGCCGGTAAAATTTTACCAAGGTGATGGCGCTTTCATATTGCGCAACGCGCGCCATCCACTGCTCGAGCGCAACCTTAAAGCCCGGGGCGCGCACGTCGTCCCCGTCACTGTCGAGTTGGAAGGCAAACGCCGCCAATTGGTTATTACCGGCCCTAACACAGGCGGCAAAACGGTTACGCTCAAAACGGTCGGATTGCTGGCGTTGATGGCGCAATCCGGCATTCCCGTGCCCGCCGAGCGTGCCGAGTTTCCAATTTTCGATGCCGTTCTTGCTGACATTGGAGATTATCAATCTATCGAACAGAATCTTTCCACCTTCTCCGCCCACGTCACCAACATCGATTTCATCTCCCGTACCGCAACTGCCGGCTCGCTGGTTTTGCTAGACGAACTGGGCTCTGCCACTGACCCCGAGGAAGGCGCTGCCCTGGCCGTCGCCATCGCCGATCACTTTCGCCGCATCGGCTGCACCAGCGTGATTTCCACTCACCATACTTCGCTGAAGGTCTACGGCGCCAACACTGATGGAGTAGTAAACGCTTCTGTCGGCTTTGATGAAGCCACGTTGCAGCCAACTTACGAACTTAAGCTTGGGGTGCCCGGCGCCTCGGCGGGCATTAACATCGCCCAACGCCTGGGGCTCAATCCTTCCATCATCGACGCAGCTCGCTCTCGCCTCGGGACGCAGGCGCGCGATGTCGGCGAGTTTCTCGATCGTTTGCACGCAGATCTAAGAGAAGCCGAGTCTGAACGTCTTCGACTAAAGAACCGCGAGGCGGAACTCGACCGTGAGAAAGCGCACCTCGCCGCCGAAGGCCGGCGTGAGCAACAAACCAAGATTAGGGAAATGGAGAAGAAGCTGGAAACGTTGCTGCGCGATTTTGAATACCACGCCCGCGAGGCAGTCAATGCAATTCAGGACCGGGCCGCTGCGCAGAAGCTGTCAAAAGATGCCGAGCGCCGCGTCGCCAAACTGCGCCGTGATTTCCGTGAGCAATTCGATTCCAGCGTGGTTGCGCACACTACCGGAGCGGATGTTGGCGACCCCAACGCCCAACCGCGGCTGGTTCAGAACGTCTTTGAAGGCGATACCGTCAAGCTGAAATCCGTCGGTCGCCCCGCCAGAATTGCGCGCAGGTTGGATGACAACCACTTCGAGGTCGAAGTTGGCGCGATGAAAATGAAGATCGCGCGTGACGACATTGCCGAGCTGTTGTCGTCGCCGGCGGCGGAATCGCCGGTGAAAGCCGCTCGCGCCCGAGGGATCTCAGTGTCTCTCGAATCAGAAAATCAGACGGCGCCGTCGGAGATCAACGTAATCGGACGCACCGTCGATGAAGCCACCAGCGAAGTCGAAAAGTTTGTCGACCGCGCCTTTCTGGCTGGCCTTCCCCGGGTGCGCGTGGTGCACGGCAGTGGCATGGGAATTCTGCGCAAAGCGCTTCGTCAATATTTGCTGAAGCATCCTCACGTCGAATCCGTTTCCGAGCCCCCGCACAACGAAGGCGGAGGCGGCGCCACCGTAGTTGAGCTAAGAGTGTAGGGCGGACACTCTTGCCCGCCGCGGCAGACGGAAAAAGGTTGCGGAAAAACTCGTGGAAAAAACCCTGTACAGGGGGCACGAAGTTCACCGTGCCACTAAGAATCAAGCGCGGATTTTGGTGCTATCGCAGCGATGCCTGCTCCCGCTCCGCCACGATATAAGCATCCACTCGCAATCCCACAGGCAATTTCGCGCCCGCCTCTAGTTCCACCAGAGTCTCCAGAATCTTCCGGTCAACCCGCTCCGTGGGTTCGTCGGTACGAACATTCTTCGGCCCCAGCTGTTCGCTTATTCGAACTACTCTGCCCCAAAATTTCTGCTGTCCAAAAGCATCTGCAGTCACATAGGCTTTTTGCCCCAGACGAACTTTCGACACGTCGGTCTCGTCCACATCAACTCGCACCCTGAGAATATTCTTGTCGCCGATCGTCACAATTGGATCAGGCACGGTCGAAGAATTAGAAACGCTTTCGCCATTGCGATGATGTTTGCGCAGCACGGTTCCGTCGATTGGCGAGCGGATTACTGTCTTCTCATATCGCGCTCGGGCTTCTTCTAGATTTCCCTGGGCCAGCCTCAAATCAGCCTCCGCCAGGCTTTGGTCCTCTTCCCGCGCATGGTCGTCCACCAGTGAGTGGTACTCCGTCGCCTCGCGATACTTTGCCTTGGCCACGTCGTATTCACGAGCAAACCGCTCATATTCCTCGCGCGAAGTTACGCCAGCTTCGTACAGTTTGCGGCGACGCTCCATCTCGGCGTTGGCGTTTTCCATCACCGCTTTAGTTTCGTTCACCGACGATAACGCCTGCGCCCGCTCCTGATGGCGCGCCCCATTCACCACCTTGCGCAGCGCCGCCTGCTTGGCGCTGACCTCAGCTTCGGCCGAAAGCACCTGCGCGCGATAGTCCCCGTTGACCAGTACCGCCAACACCTCGCCGCGCTTTATCGGATCGCCTTCTTCCACATTGACCGATTTCAGCTTCCCACTAAGCTCTGAGCCAATCTGAATGTCTTCAGAGACCGGTTCCACCCGGCCCGGCCCGGCGACCAGCAACTCCTGGCCAGCCGGTTGAGCGGCAGCCTTCTGGGCAGCGCTAACTTTCTCCGCATGAGAAGAAAACAGTTTTATAGAAACGACCAGTACCAGTGCGGCGGCAGCGATCAACATCAGATTCTTTTTCATTACAAGCTCCCTAACGAAAATGGCGTAGCGTCAGAACGCAAAAGCCAAAGTATTGGCTTTCTTTTGTGTACCTTCGTGTCCTTCGTGGTTCATGCCCTTAACTACCCCAGACCCAGCGATCAACCCATCTTCAATCCGAATCGTACGGTCAGCGAACTCCTGCACCCGCGAGTCATGCGTCACAATCACCACCGCGCGGCCGTGGGTATGCGCCAGCTCGCGCATCATCTGCATAACCGTGCGCCCGGTATGTGAATCGAGCGCTGCTGTTGGCTCATCGGCCAGCACAATCGCCGGATCGCCCGCCAGCGCCCTGGCAATCGCCACGCGTTGTTTCTGTCCGCCGCTCAGGTCGGAAGGAAAGCTGCGGTACTTCTCGCCGATGCCAACTTGCTCAAGCAGTTGCTGAGCCCGCTTAGTCGCTGTCACCTTGTCAACGCCTTTGAGGTCAAGCATCAGCTCAACGTTTTCTCCAGCAGTAAGCGTCGGAAAGAGATTGAAGCCCTGGAACACGAATCCAATTTGCTCCAGCCGGACCTGCGCCATCTGTTTAGGCTTGAGCCCGGTAACTTCGCGGCCCGCGATCCGAATGCTTCCTGAGGTCGCGGTCAGGATGCATCCCATCATCGACAGTAATGTGGTCTTGCCGCTGCCCGAAGGCCCCACCAGCATCACCAGTTCTCCGGGATGCACATCGAGATCGACGCCGCGCAATGCCGTTACACCTGCGCTGCCTTCGGTATATGTCTTGGTCAACTCACGAACTGCGATGGCTGGTTGTACTGACATTGGTGCCCTCTCCGAACGAATCAACCCTTGAAAACCATGGCCGGATCAAGCCGCGTAACTTTGTTAATCGAAACTAGCGCGGCCCCTATGCACATCGTCAGCGTAAGGAAAAACATTCCTACCGCCATCGGCCACGGCATCAGGATGGCCGCGCCGCCTTGCTGACTGGCTTTCACCACGAAAGCGCTGACGATCATTCCGAGCCCATAGCCCATGACGGCGCTGATCGCCGCCTGCGTGATGATGACTTTGTAAACGTAGCTGTTGGGCGCGCCCATGGCTTTCAACGTGCCGAACTCCTTTAAGTGATCAACCGTAGTGGCGTAAATTGTCTGCGCCACAACCACGAAGCCAACTACTAGTCCGAGCAGCGCTGCCAGCAGTACGGCCACGCCGGCGCCAGTGGTAAACATCCAGTAAATCTGCGTCATTCGGCTGAATTCGGAGTTGGTAAAGACTTCCACATCCGTCAAATGCGCCAGCAGCCCGCGCCGCACTGCTTCTAAATTCGCCGCGGGCGCCAATTTCACCAGGATGTAGACAGTCTGGTCATCGTTGACTCCGGCATATTGCTGCGCCCGTTTGAAGGTTGTGAATACATAAGGCGAGGTGGTGAACGAGCGAATACCGTGCGTGAAGCCCACCACCCGGGCTCGTTTGCCATCCATTTCGAACACTTCACCGACGCCGCTGACCTGTAGCTTGTTTTTATAGATATCGTCGAGAATGATGGCGTCTGGCCGCTTCAAGTCTTCCGCTCGCCCTTCCACCAAGTTCCACGGGCGCCCCAGATACGCATCCGGATTCAGGCCGACAATTTGCACCGACTCGTTGCGCCCGTCGGGGCGCTTCCACTGCGTCCAGTGCACAATCAATTTTTGCGCGTCTGCGACTCCCGGCACCGCCCGCGCCTGGTAGAGTTTGCGCTCACTGAACGGCACACCCAGTTCGACATAAGGCACATGCTTTGAGGCGATCCACAGATCCGCGCCGGAGTTGTCAACTAATGCTGAAGTGGTCTCGGTGAACCCGACGAACAGTCCTAACTCAACCACGATTAAAACCACGGCAAACACAATTCCCGTAACCGTGACCACCAGCCGCACTTTGTCGTGAAACAGATTTCGTCGCGCCAGGGGCGGCATCTCAGTAGCCCTCCTTCAGCATTCCGCGCAACACCGCGTCGAGCATGAGTTCAACTCTTTCCGTGAGAGGACGCCACTCCACCCATCCGTCATTGCGCTTCGCGATGTTTAGCGAAATCACGCCATGCACCGCCGACCATAGGGTTTGCGCAACGAGATCGGGATCGACGATGTCGTTTCGAAAAAATCCCTCGTCCATCGCCTGCCTCACTGTTTGGATCAGCAGCGCATATGCGTCAACCTCGGGATTGCCCTTAATCTCCCGGTCCTCTTCGTTAAGCTCGCCAACAGGATGCGGGGTCATGAACATCAGCTTGTAGTGGTTGGGATGGCGAATTCCGAACTCGACATACGATCTGCCGATCTGCCTGATTCGCTCGACCGGATCTGGTGACAACGGCGCAGACTGAAACTCCGCCGCCAGCCGCCCGAAGTCTTCATTGCAAAGTTCGTGAAATAGATCTTGCTTGTCGGCGAAGTGAACGTAGATTGCGGTGGGAGAATACTCAATCTTTTCAGCGACCTGCCGCATTGAGACGCCTTCGTAGCCGTGTTCGCTGAACAGCTCGCGCGCAGCCTCGAGGATCTTGTCCCTGGTTTCCGACTTTTCCCGTTCCCTCCGCTCTTTCACGCCCATAACGATGATCCCTTGGTTAACGATGTTAACTTAACACCGTTAACTTAGGATACGGCGGAAGAAATGTCAAGCAAATTTTTGGCGACGTCCGAAAAATTCTGCAAGTTTCTATCTCTCGGACGTTCTCTATCTGAAAGCAAAATTCGATGGCGGGAACAAAGACACTGCTATCCGGGTTCTATAGCCGCATTGGAGGGAATCATGACATTCGAACTGCAACCCCTGTGGCTGAAAATTGAAAAGCCCGCGAAAGCGGGTCTGCTGGCGATCGCTGGATTAACCGCGTTTTACATCAGCGCCGTGCTGCCGATGCGGCGGGATAGTGGGATCGCTTCTGAACGGGCCGCGGGCCTAGCGGAATTCAGTACCCCCGATCGCATTACTCAGGCTAATGGCGCCTTGGGAGGCTTGGTGGGCGGTTTAAGCGTTCGTGCTCTGCCCGCGTCAGCCGAGTACGCTGCCCAACCAGATCGCAAGCTCGTCACCACTAGCGCTCTCGATCTGGTGGTAAGAGATCCCGGCGTTGTTACCGAGAAGGTTCGCCAGCTTGCTGTGGCCAGCGGCGGTTATCTGCTTACCTCGCAGATAAACGGCTTTGCCGACACGGCGAATGCGTCGTTGACCGTTCGCGTGCCAGTCGCTCGCTTCGAGAATGTTCGCGCGGAAATTCGCAAGCTGGGATTGCGCGTCGAAAGCGATCGCATCGAGGCGCAGGATGTAACCAAGTCCTACATCGACCAGGAATCGCGGCTGCACAATCTGCGCGCGCAAGAGCAACAGTACCTGCAAATCCTGAAACGAGCGGTCACGGTTAAAGACACTCTCGAAGTCAGCGACAAGCTCAACGAAGTTCGCGGCCAGATCGAACAGCAACAGGCCGAGTTCGATTCACTGTCGAAGCAAGTTGAAACCGTGGCGATCACCGTTACCCTGCGCGCGGAAGCAGAAGCGCAGGTTCTTGGGCTGAACTGGAAGCCGCTTTACCGGCTCAAGTCATCCCTGCGCGAGGGGCTCGAGGGACTGGGCGAGTACGCCGCCTCCATGGCTGCTTTCCTGTTCCTTCTCCCCACGATTCTTTTGTGGACGCTCACGCTGTTGGCTGGGGCTGCGATCGCGTGGCGCATTTTGCGCTGGTCGGCACGCGTCTTCTTTCGCTTTCCCAAGCCGGAAAAGGCGGTGAGCTAATGCCCGCGCAATTGCCAGTCTTTGGCGTGCACAAACGCCGTTTACAACAAGCTGTTTCCAACTTACATGGAGAACTTACTATGCCCGTCCACAATCGCCGCCAATTCTGGCTGACTGTCCCCGCATTACTCTTCACGCTTTTTGCACGGGAAGCCGTACGCCCCGAGCCGGCAGCCGCAGGAACGCCACAACAGCCATCGGGCTTACTGCAAATTATGGGCAGCGATGGAGTGATCAAGGGGATGTGTCCCCTGAAGAACACCGACGTTCGGGGTGCGATCAGCGGCTTCGTGGCGCGGGTGACGGTCACGCAGATTTTCGACAATACCGCGACAGACAAAATTGAAGCGGTCTATACCTTCCCGCTTCCCGAGGACTCCGCCGTTGACGACATGACTATTCAAATCGGAGAGCGAACGGTCAAAGGTTTAATCAAGAAGCGGGAAGAAGCGCGCGCCATCTACGAAAACGCTAAGAATACCGGGCACATTGCCGCGCTGCTCGACCAGGAGCGGCCCAACATCTTCACCCAGGCAGTCGCCAACATCATGCCGGGCGAGCAAGTGAGCGTCACTATCAGCTATCTGCAAGTGCTGCAATATGAAGCTGGCGCTTATGAGTTTGTTTTTCCCATGGTCGTCGGCCCGCGATACATTCCGGGAGACGCAGCCGGCCTGCAAGGCGGAGGCTGGTCCCGCGACACCACGAAGGTTCTGGACGCTTCGCGCATTACGCCGCCGGTCACTGAGCCGGGCAGCCGCGCCGGACACGACGTTTCGCTCGAGTTAGCAATCGACGCCGGAGTGCCGATCCAGAAGTTGCATTCGAGTTCTCACGCCATCGATGTAGAGCGTCCCGCCGAGAACGTGGCCACGGTGCGGTTGCGCAACCAGGAGACAATTCCCAACAAAGATTTCATCCTCAAGTACGAGGTCGCGGGAAAGGAAATCGATGACGCGGTGCTGACCCAATGGTGGCCGGGCGCCTCGCAAGCCGCCGGCGGATACTTCACGCTGATCCTGCAGCCTCCATCACGCGTGGCACAAGCCGAAATCACGCCCAAAGAACTGGTCTTCGTGGTCGACACCTCGGGATCGATGAATGGCTTTCCCCTCAACAAAGCCAAGGAATTTATGGACCGCGCCCTCGACGAGCTTTCGCCGGGCGACACTTTCAACCTGATCACGTTTTCCGGCGACGAACACGTTCTGTTTCCTGAGCCCGTGTTTCCCACTGCGGAGAATATTCGCATCGCGAAGAAATTCATGCAGAGCCGCAACGGCAGTGGTGGCACGGAGATGATGAAAGCCATCCGCACAGCGCTCGATCCTTCGGACTCGCAGGACCACATTCGGGTAGTTTGTTTTGTCACCGATGGTTTTGTCGGCAACGACATGGAGATCATCGGCGAAATTCAGAAGCACCCGAACGCGCGCGTGTTTTCGTTCGGCATTGGTACTTCGGTGAATCGTTTCCTGCTGAGCAATATGGCGAAGGCGGGTCGCGGGGACGTCGAGTTTGTGACTTTGGCCGACAAGGCAGGCAAGGCGGCGCAGCGGCTGTATGCGCGGCTGCGCTCGCCGCTGCTAACCGATATTTCCATCGATTGGGGCGGACTGCCGGTGAAGGATGTCTACCCGCAGCGGCTGCCGGATTTGTTTACCGGAAAACCGCTGGTGCTTACCGGCCGATATACCTCCCCCACGACGGGCACTATCCGTTTGCGTGGCAGGCGCAACGGAGAAGATTTTGAGCGCGAAATTCCGGTAACGCTCGCGGGCGATGGACTGAAGGCGGACATTCTGCCGACGCTTTGGGCACGGCAGCGGGTTGACGATCTAATGGCGCAAGACTGGATCGGAGTGCAGCACAACAAACCGATTCCGGAGGTGCAGCAGCAAATCACCCAGCTCGGCCTGGACTACCGCATGATGACGCAATTCACATCGTTCCTCGCGGTCGAGGAGACAGTAGTGACCAAAGACGGAAAGCCTCAACGCGTTGAAGTCCCGGTGGAAATGCCAGAGGGGGTAAACTACGAAACCGTATTTGGCGAGCGTGGAGCATTGGGCGGCCCAAATGCGCCCATGCCGGTGCCTGCAATGCAGAGTCTGGCCGCGGGATCGAGCTTCGCAGGTGGGTTTTCATGGCCGTCGCGGACCAGATTCTACAAGGCTCCTCCGCCACCTTCACCGCCGGCAGTCCTTCCCAAGCCCAAGGACAGATTATTCGAAGCAAAGTTTCATCCCGCACTTGTCGAAGTTTGGCATTGCTGGCAGAAGAACCCGGCCAGTTGCAAGCCGGTACAAGAGGGGAAACTGAAAATTAGGATCTGGCTGACGCATGACACAGCGAAGGTGCGAGCTCAACTGGCGGCGCTGGGGATTGAGCTGGCAGCGCAACGCAGCGGCGAACAATATTTGGCCGGGACGATCGCGATGGAGAAATTGGAAGTTTTAGCGAAAATGCCGGAGGTGAAATTCGTTTCGCTGTAGGGAAAACTTTGAATAAGTTCCTGGGCACGACAGCACCAGCGGAAGGTCTGGCTCTTCGCGGGCGAGGGCGCCCGCGCCACACTGGTTCGCGCTAGGGTTTCTGTGCCGGAGCCAATTTCACCACAATTCCCAAATCCCTTAACTGCGCCTCGCCCACTGGAGTGGGAGCGTCGACCATTAAATCCACCGCGCGGGCGGTCTTGGGGAACGGAATCACTTCGCGTAAGCTGTCGGCGCCGGCCAGAATCATCACAATCCGGTCTAGTCCGAGGGCAATGCCGCCATGCGGTGGCGTGCCGTATTCGAGCGCTTCCAGAAAGAATCCGAAACGCGCACGGGCTTCTTCGTTGCTCATGCCAAGCGCTTGAAAAATTTTGCTCTGAATATCCTGACGATGAATACGAATGGACCCCGATCCCAACTCAGTGCCATTCAATACCACATCGTAAGCCAGCGCACGAATTTCTCCCAGCGGGGACTTGGGGTCATTCACCGAATCGATATTCGCTTCCAGCTTGGCCATATCCTCTTCGTGCAGCGAAGTGAAGGGATGATGCGCCGGATTCCAACGCTTATCGGTTTTGTCCCACTCAAACATGGGGAAATCGGTAACCCAGAGAAATTTGAATTCCTTGTTCTGAAACGCCCCGTGCTTGGCGGCGTACTTCTGCGCCAGATCAAGACGGAGAAATCCGCACTTCTCGCAAAAATGCTGTACGCTCTGGCCCATCACGGCAGCGTCTTCCGGTTTAGCCGCGGCACCCGCCAACAGCCATAAATCGTCGGCCTCAACTTTGGCGAACTGCAAGACTTTCTCTGATAGCGCCGGATAATCCCTCGCGAAGCGCTTGGGGTCCGTCATCAACTGGACAAACGCCGGTCCCTGCACATGGTGATAGGCACCATAAGTCCCCAGAGTGCGGCGCTCGGTTCCGGAAATATCTCCGGCCTTGGGAATGCGGATCAGCTGCAGCGGCATGTCTTTCCGCATTCTGATCTTGCTGGTAAATTCCTCAAGCTCTTCCGGCGTTAAGGCTTCGCGCACGTCAACCATAGCCGGCAAACGCATGTCAGGTTTGTCATTTCCATAGAGCCGAATCGCCTGGTCATAACTCATGCGTGAAAATGGCGGCTGGATGTCATGTCCCGCCGCCTTAAACGCCGCCGTCAGAAACCCCTCAACCACTTCCCAAACCTGTTCGGATTGGGGATATGACATCTCCAAATCAATCTGCGTAAATTCCGGCTGGCGGTCGGCGCGCAAATCTTCATCGCGGAAGCAGCGCACAATCTGGAAGTAGCGCTCGCAGCCCGAAATCATCAGAATCTGTTTGAACAATTGCGGTGATTGCGGCAAGGCATAAAAGCTGCCCGGCTGAACCCGGCTGGGGACAAGATAATCGCGTGCCCCTTCAGGCGTAGAACGCGTCATAAACGGGGTTTCGATTTCGAGGAAACCATTGGCAGAAAGATAGTCGCGAATCGCCTTAGCAACCTTGTGACGCATCTCCAGGTTGAACTGCATAGCATCGCGCCGCAGGTCGATATAGCGATACTTCAGCCGCATCTCCTCATTGGGCAGGACGGTGTCGCTCGGCAAAAACGGCGGCTGCTTGGCTTCATTAAGAATTCGCAACTCGTCGACTACCAGCTCAACTTCGCCGGTAGGAATGTTTTTGTTCACGGTATTGGGATCGCGCTGCTTGACCGTGCCGATCACCGCGATGACGTACTCATTGCGCAGCAGCTCGGCCTTATCACGAGCTGCCAGGTTGAGTTCCTTGTTAAACACCACCTGAGTCACGCCGGTGCGGTCGCGCAGGTCGATAAAAATGATGCTGCCCAGGTCGCGACGCCGGTTAACCCAGCCCATGAGCACAGCCTTCTTGCCGGAGTCAGATGGACGTAGTTCTCCGCACTTGTGGGTACGTCGCAGGTCGCCAAGAAAATCGAGCAAAATTGGACCTTTCCAGTGAAAGCAAAAGATGAGAGTTGAATCAAAGATTATAAATGCTCAATGCCGCGAGCGTGAGGCAAGGGACTTTCCTTCGGGTCCGGGTTGGAAGGCAATCTCCCTCTCCGCCCGGTTTCGCTCCCGGTGGTGAAAGTTTTCTTAAATGCTAAAATCAAACTTCCACTACCATGAATCGATACAGCCGACCGATGCAGTCGCCTGGCGACGCCCTCGAAAAGATTGTAGCCGCCAGCTTGCGGCGCGCCGCCCCTGGCGAGGGTCCGGTTCTGGCATGGCCGATAACGTGCGGCAGTGGAGTGGCCGAGCGAACTCGGCCTCTGGATTTTGTGGATGGCGTGCTTCGAGTAGAAGTCGCCGACTATGGCTGGCAGAAAGAATTGCGGTCGCTGGCGTCGCAATACCTGGCGGTGCTCAATCGCTACGTCAGCGAGCCGGTACACAGAATCGAATTTGTAATCGCAGGTGCGGAGAAACAAGCGATGCGCAGAGTTTCCACGGCCGCAACCTCACTTAAGAAGATAGGCTGAATGAAAGTCACCGAAAAAGACGTTGCTTACGTTGCCGACCTTGCGAACCTCGAGTTAACCGAGGCCGAGCGTGGCCATATGCTCCGTGACCTGAATTCCATTCTCGATTACATCGACCTGCTCAGCCAGCTCGATACTTCGCAGGTCCCGCCAATGGCGCAGGTTTCCGACCGTTACGGGGTCGATCAGTCAAAGCAGGGCTCGGAGCGGTTCTCCTATGCCGCCCGAGAAGACATATTAGAAGGTTTGAGAAAATCGCTGCCCCACGAGGCCGCATTGCAAAATGCACCTGACTCTGACGGAACGTTTTTCAAGGTTCCGAAGGTGATTGAAAGATAGAGATAAGAAATGTTTGGAACCCGCAAACAGCTTAACGAACTTCCGGTTCCGCCTGAAGCGCAGACGGATGACAATTCGCGAGAGCTGATTCGGGCGTGGGCGGCGCATAAAGGCTTGCACTGTAGCCTCAGTGAAAACAACTGGGGCGACAACGAACGCACTGCATGGGGAATGCTCTTGGCTGACACGGTGCGGTATATCGCACATGTCATTCACGAACAAAAGGGCTGGAATAAAGCCGAAACGGTTCGCGAAATCCGGCGGGTGTTCGACGAAAGCCTGGAGAAAGACGCCAGCGATACGCAGATAGCATCTGACTAAAAACTTTTAATCCGTGGGATTCCACGGAGCCCGTGGCCACCTAAATAAATGGACCTGAATTTACTCAGCATCGATGCCGCCCGCTCAGCTATACAGCAGCGTACTACTACGGCTACGGCTTTGGCCGAGCAGTTCTATTCGCAGATTGCGAGTAAAGACGATGCGATTGGCGCATTTTTAGCGCTTTCTAAAGAGCGCGCCATGGCGAAGGCCGGCGAAATCGACGCGTTGGCGGCGAGGGGCGAAAAGCTGCCGCCACTGGGCGGCGTCCCGGTGGCGATCAAAGATGTGATGGTGACGCGTGGCATCAAGACCACGGCCGGATCGAAAATTCTCGGCAACTATATTCCGCCCTACGATTGCACCGCGGTGGCACGAATGGAAGCTGCTGGCGCGGTCGTCCTGGGAAAATTGAATTGCGATGAGTTCGCCATGGGCTCATCGAACGAGAACTCAGCATGGAAGCCGGTTCACAATCCGCGCGATCTCAGCCGCGTGCCCGGCGGATCGTCGGGCGGTTCAGCAGCCGCGGTGGCGGCAGATATGGCCGTCGTTACCCTGGGCTCTGACACAGGCGGATCCATTCGCCAGCCGGCATCGTTTTGCGGCGTGGTCGGCGTAAAGCCTACCTATGGCCGCGTTTCACGCTATGGCTTGATCGCATTTGCCTCATCGCTCGACCACATTGGTCCTTTCGCGAAGACGGTAAAAGATGCGGCCCTGGTGTTGCGAACCATTGCTGGGCGTGATCCCATGGATTCAACCTCAGCCGACGTGCCTGTTCCCGACTATGTTGTTGAACTGGAAAAACCAGTCCGTGGCCTGAAAATCGGCGTCGCCAAGGAATATTTAGGCGAAGGCCTCGACCGCGAAGTGCGCCAGGCGGTCGACGCAGCGGTGGAGAAATTGCGCGGCCTGGGATGCGAAATCGTCGGAGTCTCGCTGCCCCACACGCAGTACGCAATTCCTGCTTATTATTTGGTAGCGACGGCTGAGGCGTCGTCGAACCTCGCTCGCTTCGATGGCGTCCGCTATGGCCACCGCGCTAGTGACGCTCGCACGCTCTCAGAAATGTATCGTCGCAGCCGCGATCAGGGCTTCGGCGCAGAAGTGAAACGCAGAATCATGCTGGGCACTTATGCGTTGAGCGCCGGCTACTATGACGCCTACTATTTGAAAGCGCAGAAAGTGCGCACCCTGCTGACCCGCGATTTCGAAGAAGCCTTCAAGAAGGTCGATGCCATCGTCACTCCCACCAGCCCGACGGCAGCGTTCAAACTGGGCGACAAAGTGGACGATCCCCTGGCAATGTATCTTGCGGATATTTACACGGTGACGGCAAATCTGGCGGGTATTCCGGGGATTTCAATTCCCTGCGGAGAGACGAAAGAAAAACTGCCTATCGGGTTACAGATTCTCGGCCGCCACTTCGACGAGTCGACGATCTTGCGGGTGGCGAATGCTTATGAGCAGGCCGCCTAGTGTGTCGTGTTAGCGCGACGTCCTTACCGTGCGCCGTTTTTCCCATTGCCGCTTGCACCAGGTACGCTGAACGCGTCAGACCAGCGGCCTGAGCCAGCGCATCAATTTTTTCAAGCTGACTTTCGCGAGCCGTGATGTTCACCCGCACAACCGTGTCAGGAGTGGTTGCTGTGACCAAAAAGGCCACCGCACCTTTCATCGCTGGGTCTTTGGCGAGTTCGTCTAAGCTGGAAGGCTCGGGAATTTCTTCTCCGTCCTCAACTAATCCCTCAACGTGTAGCGCCAATAACTCCCCCGCGAGGCAGCGCGCCTCTTCCAGGGTTTTGCCCGCCGTAATTGCCCCCGGGAAGTCGGGAAAGCTAACTCCGTAGTCCGATTTACCATCCTTATGCAGGTACGCGATGTATTCCATTTCACCCTAATGCTGACTCTGCCTATCTAAGTTTGATGCCTGCTTGTTTCTCTATACTTTTTAACGTTCCAATCGGGATGTTCCGATTCGGGTGCACCCCCGTGACTGGGCCGCGCTTCGTCGGATGCTTGAATTGCTTATGGCTCCCGACGTGATGGACCTCGTACCATCCCTCCGCCTTCAAGCGCCGCAAGACTTCCCGGCTGTGCATGTATTATACACACTCCATGCGCACTGAGTACACATTCAATACGCAGCTCCCGCAGTTGCTACTTCCGCCTCCATCTCACACCCTCTTTCGTATTCTCCACCAGTATCCCTGCGCCCACTAGTTCTCCGCGCAGTGAATCTGAAAGCACAAAGTTCCGCGCCACCCGCGCCGCTTTCATCTCCTCGATCTTGTTTTCAATGTCCGCATCCGAAAGCTCTCCACTGCCCAGCAGTTCCAGCACTTCCGGAGCAATTTCCCGCCCCTCGGCTTTTCCCCACTCCGCAATTTCCTTGATTTTTCCGGAGTCATCATCGCTCAGCACGGCAAAAATACTGTCGAACTCCTCCACTGCGGCAAGCAGCGCGGCAACATCATCCTGCCTGATCTGGCCAGTGTCCATCGCCGCATTCGCCGCCCGTACCATGTCAAAAATCGCCGCCTGCACCTGGGCGGCATTCAGATCGTCGTCCATCGCGGCCCGGATCCGCGCCGAGGTTTCCCGGGCCAGTGTCGCCATGCCGGCATTCGCCCCCGCAGAAAATTCGGCGGTTTGCAGACGAGCTCGAAAGTTTCGCAAGCGCTCGACCGAGGCCGCAGCCTGCCGCAGTCCATCGAAAGTAAAATTGAGTTGATTGCGATACGGAACCGAAGCCAGCAAAAACCGGATCGACGACGGCTTGTGACCCTTTAACACCAGATCGCGCACGGTATAAAAATTCCCGGCGCTCTTTGACATCTTCTCGCCTTCCACCAGCAAAAATCGCGGATGGAACCAGAACTTGGCGAAAGGCTTGCCAGTCAACGATTCCGATTGCGCAATCTCATTCTCATGATGGGGAAAAATTAAATCCTCCCCGCCCGCGTGCAGATCGAAAGTTTCGCCGAGTTCCGCCATCGACATCACCGAACACTCGATGTGCCACCCTGGCCGTCCCGGCCCGATTGAGCTTTGCCATGAAGCTTCCCCAGCTTTTGGCGCCTTCCACAAGGCGAAATCGCGAGCGCTGTCCTTTTCGTATTCATCCACATCGACGCGTGCGCCATCTTCCATGCCGGCGAAATCGCGTTTCGAAAGCTTTCCGTACTTCGGGAATTTCGCGATGCGAAAGTAATATGAGCCATCCTCCGAACGATAGGCGAAGCCTTTCTTCACTAACTTGCCGATCGCGTTGGCCATGGCCTCAATATGATCGGTGGCATGAACCAGGCTCGGTTTGACGATATTCAGCAGCGCCATATCTTCCAGAAAAGCCTTCTCATACTTGGCCGTGTACTCCTTCACCCCGAGCCCTTCGCGCGCCGAGTTGCGGATGATCTTGTCATCCACGTCGGTAATATTCATCACGTGGCGAAGCTTATATCCGCTCAGCCGCAAGTAGCGCTGCAACATATCGACGGCGACAAATGTTCGAAAATTGCCGATATGGCCATAGTCATACACCGTTGGGCCGCACGCGTACATGCCAACCTCGCCATCGCGAAGCGTGTGGAATTCCTCAACCTTGCCCGAGAGTGTGTTGTAAAGGTGAAGCGCCATAGAGACGTACTTGCGGACAGAGCTTTAATTCTAGGGGGACAAAGGAAAACCGGTCAAATTACCGCAGCGCTAAGCCTTGGCGTCCCCCGGCGCGTGCAATCGCTGGCCAACCAGCAAAACATAGTGCATGCCAGAGAGGATGGTGAAAGCGAAAACCCCGCGGAGGAATGTAATTCGCGCGATCCACACCCAGCGTGCCGGATGCACTTCCAACAGCATCACAAAAAACACCGCCGCCACCTGCGCAAAGGTATTGGCTTTTCCAAAAATACTGGGACGAAAATCACGCAACCCTGCCGCCACATACAACACCGCGCTCACCGCCAGAATGCAAATGTCCCGGCTGAAAACCAGCACGGTAAATTTCCACGGGATCTTGTGCATGATCGACAGCACCATGAAGATGGTGCTCAGCAGCAGCTTATCGGCGATCGGATCCAGGTACTGCCCCAACTTGGTCTGCTGCTTCAAACTCCGCGCCAGCAGCCCATCCAGCCCATCGCTCAACCCCGCCAGCACAAACAACGTCAACGCCCAAAAATAATGCCCGCCCAGCAAATGCAGAATAATGAAGGGCAAAAACACCATGCGCAGCAGGGTGAGCTGGTTCGGCGCAGTCAGTAATTGTTTAAATCTCACTCGCCCGCCTGCCCTCCGCGAGTTTGCAGCAGCAGCAACTCGGCTGCGTCGAGGCCGGTGCGCGCCGCGAAACGATCGGAGAGAGATTCCACCGCGCCATCCGCCAAATCCATTTCGATCTTGTCGATGCGATGCATGGGAAAAAACACCGCAGTCACTGCCGCCGGGTCGCCAGCTTTAATCATCGACACCAGCCCATCGAACGAAGACAGTTCGACCCCCGTAATGCTGAGCCCCTCAGCCCGCAGGGAATTCACCACGCCCCAAAACTTATCGCGCGAGTTGCTCAGCGTAACCAGTACCATGACGCCGCTATGAAATGGATTCGCGTCATAGCCCCTCGAATCGCCAGATCGATTTTTATTATGCACAGCTAGAGATTGTCGCCGCGCCAGCCCCACAATGCAACCCGAACCGCGAGCCCGGAATTTCTTTTTCTACCGCATGCGAGCTCAAATCCCCGCTCAAGCTGACTCGATGAAATCGTGATTCAACCTGGAAGGACCTGTTCGCTATGTTCCGGATAACAATCCTTCCACCAGCGCGTCCCACTCGTCATCAAGGGTTGAACGGTGAAACCTGCGCCCGGCGCGGTTGTACCAATAGTCGGCATTCGACGCTTCCCCCTCTTTGCGGTGCAGGTAGGCGTGCACAGCCATGCCCTCCGGGTTTTCTAGTTCATCCACCAGCCCATGCGAGCGGCTCCAGTCTCCTTTCGCATCCCACCACAGCGCTTTAAGTGGCGCAGACAACTCAGAAGGCGGCCCCTCTTCTGCGATCGAATCTCTGAATTCGGTGACATTCATTTTCGTGCTGACTCGTCAGGAGTAAAAACAAGACCAACACAGAATAATGCCGGAGTGATTAAATCCGAACCCATAATTTACCTGGCGTTATATTCCCCACACAGATTACGACTGGTCCCCAGCCTAACAGCGCGGCGCGGCCAGCTTCTACAGCCGAATTCGCAGGAAGTCGGCTAAGATATAATTGTTGCAATCAGTAGGCGCGTAGCTCAGTTGGTTAGAGCGCTACCTTGACACGGTAGAGGTCGGGAGTTCGAGTCTCCCCGTGCCTACCATATTTTTGCCGAGCGGTTACCTGGTGCGCCCGCGTCGCGTCTGCGCCAGGATTCCCAGCCGCCCGCGTTTCACCAATTCCCAGGCCCGCAGCAGCCGACTAATGAGCGCGCGCGAACCAAAACCACAGTACGATTGGCTCGTTGATTACAAAAAGAGTGCCGAAGATTTGCTTGTTGTACCGCGCCAGCCATTGCGGGAGATAAATATCAAAGTTATCCGCCCGCCCGTCCGTGAAGCGAGCCGCAAGATTGGTCAGCGGACACCGGCCTTTGTTCAGCGCCAGCACTCCACACTCAACCAAAATCAAGATGGTCAATCCCATCGCCCAATCGAATCGGCGCAACAGCGCTGCCAGTGGCAACACTATAATTGCCCCAGCCATAACTGCCCAAACTGCGGTATGCAACAGCTTGATTGTCTTTAACATTGCACTTAGCGTCGCGGCTTACTCACTGTCACGGCGGCATCCAATTTAGCCGCAACCGTGTCAAACCCTGCTGTCGGACCATTCCAGCGCAACTCGTCTACGTCCTCAAAGAGCGCGATGTCGGTGCGCAACGTGGCCAACGTTCGAAACAACAGTGCGAGCTCGCGATCACGATTGAGAGTAGCCGCCAATGAGGCTGCCCCTGTGGCGTTGACGTGCCAGTTACGATAATCCTCAGGGATCGATTCGATATGCAGAAACTTAGCCAGCACCGCCGCCGACGACTTTGCGCCCCAGCCTTTCAATCCCGGATATCCATCGGCTGAATCGCCCACCAGCGCCAGGTAATCGGGAATCGAAGCCGGGGCGACTCCAAATTTATTGATAATGCCGGCCTCGTCCAACGTCACTCCCGTGCGCCTTAGCAACTGGACCGTGCGTGTGCCGCGAACGCATTGCCCAAGGTCTTTATCGGGAGTGCAGATAATTACATATTCGACGCGCTTGTCTTTTTCGGCGATCGCGGCCGCTGCGGCCAGGGCATCGTCCGCCTCAAACTCGACCATTGGCCACACCACGACGCCTGCCGCAGCCAGAACTTCTTCGAGCAACGGAAACTGCGCCAGGAGATCAGGTTCGATGCCTTCGCCAGTCTTATAGCCTGGCCACAATCCGTTACGAAAAGATTCGATAACCTGATCGGTCGCGACCGCGATGTGCGTCGCCCCACCCTTGATCATTCCCAGCACCGAGGCCAGCACCCCGCGAACCGCCGCCACCTCCCGCGCATCCGAATCGCGCGCCGAAGGCAACGCGTAGTAGTGGCGAAACAGTTCGTAGGTGCCGTCGATGAGGTAGATGTCCAGAATGTGCCCCAATCAAATGTTAGCGGACGCAACCAATGTCAGGTCGGACAATTGCCAGCCGCGAAGCGGCGCAAGAATGCAGCCCAGGGCGCAAGCCCTGGGAAGGATCATAGATGTGTAAGCCCCGTTGGGGCGAAAGACGATTTCTCTCCACGGCGGTTTTGTTACTCCGTCTTCTCCACATACTTCTCATATTGCTCGTAAATAAAATTGTCGGTCATGCCGGCGATGTAATCGCAAACTATCCGGGCTAACGGCTCTTGTTTCGTCTTCTGCTGATAGCTAGCCGGCAGCATCTCTGGCTTCGCCATCCACATCGTGAACAGCTGACTAACAATTTTCTCGGCGTCTGCCTTGTCAGGATCGAGCGATTCATTCAGATACAGCCGCCGATGGAGAAACTCTTTAATCTCTTGCCGCTCCGCGTCTACCGCCGGGCTGAATCCCACCAACCGTCGCGGGCAATTTCGCACGTCGTCTACACTTTCAACCCCAGCAATCGCAATCTGCTCCTTAGTGTTGCGAATCAAGTCTCCCACCAATCGATCCAGTACGTGCCTTAAGGCTTCGTTGAATTTCAATTTCTCTGGCACCTTCGGCCACGTGGACTCTGCCTGCCCGTAAAGCCCCGCAAACACCGGCATTTCTGCCCGCATCGCTGCCAGCGTCAACAGTCGCGATTCATAACCGTCGTCCAGATCGGCGGTATCGTAGGCAATCTCGTCCGCCAGGTCTATGAGCTGGGCCTCCAACGGCGGCCGCTTCTCCAGCAGATACTCGGCCAACTCCGGATAAGTCTCCGCCTGATAATCCCGCGAATGTTTTACGATGCCCTCGCGCACTTCAAACGTCAGGTTCAATCCGCGAAATGCCGCATAGCGCATTTCAAAATCCTCAACAATGCGCAGCGCATGCAAATTGTGATCAAAGTGCAGCCCGTGCTGCCGCATCGCCGTGTCCAGCGCCCGCTCGCCCGCATGACCAAACGGCGGATGCCCCACGTCGTGTACCAGAGCCAGCGCCTCCACCAGGTTGACGTTGAGGCCAAGCTGTGCGGCAATGGTTCGCGAAATTTGCGCTACTTCAAAAGTGTGGGTAAGGCGATTGCGAAAGTGGTCAGAGCCTCGGCGGGTAAAAACCTGGGTCTTCGCTTCCAGCCGCCGAAAGGCGCGCGAGTGAATTACGCGGTCGCGGTCGCGCTGAAAATCGTTGCGGTAGGGATGCTGCGGCTCAGGATACCGGCGTCCGCGGGTTTCTTCCACCCGCACCGCGTAATCAGCCAGCATGGGCAAAGTTTAACACTTCACCGCAGCAGCAGTTTCATCTCATTCCCGGCCTGAAAGCCCAAGGACTCATACAAAGGCCGCCCTTCGTGGCTGGCATGCAGAAACACTGCAGCCAAACCTTCGCCTCTGCACCACTCGACAATCGTTTCCATAATTTTTCGGCCGATTCCTCTGCGCCGAAACTCAGCGTCCACATAAACATTCAAAACTGTGGCATGACGGCAAACCAGGTCATGCGGATGCGCCAGCCATGGCGTGACAATCACTCCGCCTCCGCCAACTACACGCCCATCCACCTCTGCCAGCCATCCGCGAAACGCTCCTTCGGCCATAGCTTTGCGCAAATACTCGGCCGAGGCCGCGACCATGGCGGTGAGCGCCACCTCATCCCGCGTCCCCATCGCTTCATACATCCCGCGCCGCTGCCGCAAAAGCTCAGGCACGTCGTCCACCGATGCAGGCCGAATTCGCAGGTCCCCACGGTCGCCCATTCCCAAAATTCTAATAGAAACCCGAGTAGAGACGTAGCTCCGCTACGTCTTGCTGGCATCAAAAAAAAAATCAGGGTTCACCGCGCTGCCGACTGAGACGTTGCGGAGCAACGTCTCTACAAAAATAAAAAGGGCCGGCAGAAGCCGGCCCTCAACACAACCAAAAATATTATTTATTCTGCGAAGAGTCTTCCTTTGCCAACTTCACCTTGGCTGACTCCAGTTTCTTCTGCACCTTGGCAACGTCATCAGGATCAGCCTCAGCCGCCACCGTCTTGTTGTATTCATTCAGCGCGCGTTCCCAATGAGTGGCCGCCAATCTCAGCCGACCGGTCTTCTGGTACAGATCGCCCAGATGGTCCTGCACCGTAGGATCGGTCCCAATCCGCTGCGACGCCTTCAGCAAGGTCTCTTCCGCCTGCTCATACTTGCCCAGCCGGAAATAAGCCCAGCCCAGCGAGTCCAGATAAGCCCCACTGGTCGGCTCTAGATCCACTGCTTTCTTGATCAGGGTCAGTGCCTCATCCAGTTTCACGCCGCGGTCCGCCAGCATGTATCCCAGATAGTTGAGCGTCACCGCATTCTGCGGATCGTCGCTCAGCACCTTGCGGAACATCTCTTCCGCCTCAGGATATTTTTTTTGCCGCTCTAAATTCGAAGCCCGCAGAAAGTTCACATACTCTTTATCTTCCGGCTTGGTAGAAAGTTGCTGAGCCTTGTCGAGGGCCTGGTCGGCATCTGCCCACCGCCTCAAGCGGGAATTCATCTGCGACAACGTGATGTAAACCTGGCGATCCTCAGGAGTTCCCTTCAACAGCGACTTCACCTGCGCCAGCCCAGCATCCGCCTGGCCCAGGTCCGCCAACTGCGCGGCATACACCATCTTCATATCGCGATCGTTCGGCAGCTTCTGCACCGCTTCCCGCGCCGCGTCCGTAGCCGCCTGCCACTGCTTGGCCTCACGATAGGTGTCGATCATCTGCTGATAGCCACGCTGCGCATTTTCGTCGCCCAGCGTCAGCATCTTGCGGAAGGTATCGAGCCCCGCCTGATCATTGTTGTTATCGCGATAGACCGTTCCCAGCCGCTCCAGAAAAACCGCGCGATTATTTTTCTCAGCCTGCGTGTAGGTAGCGCCCTCAGGCTTTTCCGTCTTCTTCACCAGCGCGATCAGTACCGGGATCGCCTCGTCATACCGCCCCTGCGCCTGGTAAACCGCGGCAATGTTGTAAGGGACTTCCACCGAGTCTTCCACCATCGACTCAGCTTTCTTCAACGCCTCCAGCGCCAGGTCGTACTTGCCGGTCTTGCGATAAATCTCCGCGATCCGCAAATAAGTCTGCGCATCCTCCGGATTCGCATCCGCAATCACCTTGTACTGTTCAAGCGCCGCGTCGGTCTGCCCATCGTTCATCAGATTTTCGGCAAGCCCGCGAATCGCGTCGAGATTGTCTTTATCGAGCGCCACCGCCTTGCGATACGCGTCCACCGCCTGCTTGTACTGTTTCTTCTGTTCAAAGGTGTAACCCAAGGCCGAATACAATTTGGCGGACCGCCCTGCATCCGGGATCGCGCTCAACACTTCGGCGGCGCGCGTGGTGTCGCCTTCTTCGTTGTACAGGTAAGCGAGGGTCGTAACCGCCTCTTCTGAATCAGGATCCAGCTTTACTGCGGTCTTGAATTCGCTCTCTGCTTTTTGCAGATCGTTGTTCAGCCGATACAGCCGGCCCAGCAACAGGTGATCTTCGACGCTATCTGGATCGAGCTTGATAATCTGCTCATACTGCTCGATCGCCAGCTTCAACACATTCTGCGAACCGTTGCCCGACTGGATATCCCCCAGCGACCGCAGATAAATCCGCCCCAGCAGCTTGTGCGCTTCACGGTTGTTGGGATCTTTCTTAAGAATGTCCTGCGCCTCCAACACCGCATCCCGGATGCGCCCGGTCCGCGCATAAAGCTCCGCCAGCCCTGAGGTCAAGTAGCCAGAAGTCGGATCGTCCTCGATCGCCTGCCGATATTCCTCGATCGCCTTATTCGCCAGATCGCTGCGCCCATAAAGCGCCACCTGCTCTTCGTACATGTGGGCGAGCATGAAGTGGTAGTAGGCCGCGGCCTTGTCGGACTTATGGGGTACGCTCGGCGTGGCGGGCTTAGACTCGGCGGGAGCAGGCGCGGCCTGCGCAAAACTGCCAATAGCAACGAATAATAGAAGAGCGGTGCAAATACTTTTCATCAGGAGACCTTTACGTAAGCATTGGATGCCGAGCCGCTATTGGCGGGTGTCCTATTAATTGTACCGTTTTGTGGCTGGCTGGGGACAGGGCCTTAGGCGCTAAATCATTCAATCCGAAGGACAGGTACGTGAGGTACGTAAAGATTTGTAGGGCTCAGGCGGTTTTGATGGTTTTGGCGGATTTGACGCCCAAACGTAGCGATGCAGGAATCCCGATAATAGCCATCGGTCTGATTTCAGACAATCACTATCGCTTTGCCAGGTCTCTCCCCTCCAGGTGCCGCCGCACGAAATTTCCCGCCGCCTGCATCCTCGCCATAACCCCCGTAGGTGGTTCCTCCACGACTTCCTCGGCCACCGCCGCCCTCATCCCAGAAGCCTCTCGCAAACTCTCCCAAGCCTCCCGATACACTTCAAACCGCCCGCCGTTACCCAACGACACCGATAGCATCCCGCGAATCTCCCCCGCCGGAATGATGTACCACGCATCCTCCCGCACCACATACGCCGCCACAAAATCAAACGCCCCCACCTCATACGCCTTATGGCTGCTGCACACCGAGCAGATATACCCCTTGCCCGTCCGCAACTTCGTGACCGTACTCTTCACCTGCACCGCTACAAACTTCCCCGGAGTCCCCACCACGCAGTCATAACTCTTCGAATCCCCCCACGGCCTGCTTACCGCTAAGCCCTGCTCTCCCGCCCGCGCCATAAACACCGACTCCGCCCATTCCCCGCGCAATTTCTTGTCCTTGATAATCTTCGGCTTCCGCTTGGTCATGCCCACTCCAGACTCCATTGGAAATTTCCAAAAAGGCCAAAGGCAAGCGGATTCACCAGGAAGATAAAAGACATTCCCGCAACGGAACCCCAACAGAAGACAACGCTCTCTCCCAGCACCACTCTGCCAGCACCACTCTGTCCAGCACCACTTTGTCCAGCACCACTCTGTCCAGCACCACTCTGTCCAGCACCACTTTGTCCAGCACCACTCTGTCCAGCACCACTCTGTCCAGCACCACTTTGTCCAGCACCACTCTGTCCAGCACCACTCTGTCCAGCACCACTCTGTCCAGCACCACTCTGTCCAGCACCACTCTGTCCAGCACCACTCTGTCCAGCACCACTATTTCCAGCACCACTCTGTTCAGCACCACTCTGTCCAGCACCACTATTTCCAGCACCACTCTGTCATCCCGACCGAAGTAACACGATGAGCGAAGCGAATCGGGTTACGAGTGGAGGGACCTTGTGTTTCCCGCCGCAAAAAACTACAGCTGCCACTAATAAAACCCTCTGTCATCCTGAGCGCAGCGAAGGACCCCTATCCCCTCAAAACCAGCCGGGTGCCGGGTGCCCCAGGTCTCGCCGCATTTGCGAGACCTGGGATCCACCACGCCTCAAACAAAACCGCCGTCACCACCGCTTGCGTGAAATCGAAACAAGCAGACTCAAATCGGAGAATTTGAAAAAACCGAAACCAAAAAACAAACAGGCAGCAAACCGGGAAGGGCATGAGTTCACTCGTGCCGTAAAACGCCACCACACCAAGCGCCTTCAGGCGCTGGAGGACAGCCTGAGCTGCCTTGGACGGACTCGTCCGCGCCCATACAAATTGTCATTCCGACCGCAGGGAGGAATCTGCTCGCCCTCGCCACCATCCTGCACCAGCAAATACGATGTCCCATTCAAACTCGATTTTGGCTGGAGTGGCGCAGTTCTACTTCTAGGCAGATTCTTCTCAGCGGCTTCGCTATCTGTATCGCCCATCCCCACTCGATCTGAACTATTTTCGCAGCCTGTTGGGTGGCAGGCCCGTACCCACTACCCCATTCTAAATTTCGCAAAAACCGCGAAATTTAGAATGGGCCATCCGCCGGCGGAGGAGGAATAAAAAAGCCGGAAGCTACCTTCTAACGAATTCCGATTGCCTGGAGGTCGGAAGCGGAAGGCGGGATCATCGTTTCCCGTGTTCTTGTGCCGCGTTTCGGGCCCTCGTCTGTGCGGTTTGCATCGACCTTCTTCTGATACTCTGCCTCGCGTCTTTGTATTTCCTCGCTGGAGACGGTAAGCAGATTGTCCACGAGATTCGTGATTCGCTGGTACTCTTCAGAATGTTTCATAAGTTTTCATTTAATTCAAAAACGGTTCAAATTAAAAACGCCCATGCTTTAACCGCGAGATCGGCCATATTTTTCTGGCGATCATTTATTTCCTTTTCTCCCCATTGTTCATTCTCGGCACTTGTGCTGGTCAGGCTGAAAGACGATTTCGCCAATGCCGGTTTCTTAGCAGCGAATCCGATATTCCCCAATTTGGAATTCACTGATCCAGCAAGCAATGCCTGATTGCCAAGTTTGTTGTATAACCTCTGCATTACGTCTTGAGGCAATTTCCACTCGTTGCCCGGCTTTTGTGGAAGGATGTGCTCAAGGGTTACGTTCGTATCTTGACTCGGCGTGTACTGAGGCTCATCATCCCCGTCAGCCACAATCTGTAATTTTCGCAAGTAATATCTAGCAAGAGAAGCAGTTGGCACGCTAGCAGTTTGCACAGCCGCGTGAAACCTATCATTTGGCGGAATTAGGGACACGATGTTTTGTTCCATTGCCAATTGCTCCACTGTCGTAATCGTGCCCTCACTAATAGCCTTGGCATTCCTACTGTAGACACCTTCGAGATTCCCGCTTGGAACTCCGGCGATCAAACACCTTACCGACCAATTGATCGCATTTTTGATTAGCTTCGCTAGTTCTTTCTCTGAGAACTTCCCAAGTGCGGCAAGCAAAAGAGGCCTTATTTGGCTTACCCCAAGGTATCGAAGCGTATCCAGATCAGCCTTAACCTCTTGGTGAAACGTACTCCACGCAACGTGGGAGGGGGTTAGAATCGCAGCATAGTCATTGGCACGCGCTTCTAATGTCGTTACCCATGTGAGTGCTGTGGCTTCCGAATTTACTTCTCTTTTTATTTTGTCGAATAATTCATTGCTGCGCGTGTGGCCGTGGGTCGTTATCCAGAAATAGCGAATATAGTCAACGACGTCACCGTCCTCTCGCCCCAACGATTCCAAAATCCCAGACATTGACAACCACTTTTGTGTGATCTGCTCTGCTTGTGGAATAGGGACGAGAGAATAGAGATAATTTTTCACTAAATCGGCGGCGGACAATTTTAGGCCGCGATCATTCATAGTTTCAAAAATTCGGTAGGCAGTGGCTTGGTCTTGGACTTCTACCCAAATTACTCTTGCCTTGTTTTGTAAATAGTCGAGCCACTTATGAAGGGTGTCGGCCTGTACATTAGCAGGCAGGCTTTTCGTGATCGTTTTCACGTGATCGGCGGCTGCCTTCGCTGCTTCCTCAATCAGCTCGTGGGACTCTTTCTTAGGATCGGGAACCACTGCCTTCCGTTCTGAATTGTCAGGCTCTCTTAATATCTTCGCCACAAAAAATGGCTGATCGGCCGCACTCAGAGAAAAATGAGGCGTATCTCTCCCCGAGCGCTCTAAGGAAATGAGGCTTTCTTGTGTGATAACTCCTGCGATTTTCTTATCGTTAAGAGATTGCCAAAAGAAGTCTCTTATGGCGGCAATCAAAATCATCGTAGTGGCAATGCGCTGTTGCCCGTCGTAAACTTCTATAAAGTTGGTGTTGTTCGGCGGGTTCACAACGATGATGCTCCCCAAAAAATATTCTTCTGAGCCACCTAGCGTAATTGCGCCGTTCAAATCCTTGAACAGGTCTTCAACATGTGACCGCTTCCATGCATAGGAACGCTGGTTGATAGGGACATGTAAACCCTTTTTGTTACGTACAATTTCGCCAAGCGTATCCTTACCAAATTCAATTGTTGGCATGATTTCGGCATGATCTCCTTTTTTTCAAAAAATCATACGCCAAGTCCCCGATGGCCAGCACTTTTTATGCGATAGGAGTCCTTCGGCGCAAAGGGCGCGCCTCATGACAGAGGGTCGCGATGACGCCGATCCCTTTGCGCTTATTCGCGCAACCCCATCTCGTGTACCATATCTGTCGATCCATGGAGGTCTGTATGACACGAGTACTGCTTGTGGCCGGCGATGCCACTGAATCTCTCGATACCTGGTATCCGTATCTTCGCTTGCGCGAAGAAGGGATCGAGGTACACATCGGCGCACCGGTGAAGAAAATGCTGAAATCGGTGGTGCACGATTTCGAACCGGGCTGGGAGACCTACGTGGAGAAACCGGGATATCACATTCCTGCCGATATCGCGTTCGCGGATGTTGATGCCGCAGCTTACGATGGCATTATTCTGAGCGGCGGGCGGGCTCCGGAATATCTCCGTAACGATCGCCACTTGCAGCAGATCGTTCGGCATTTCGTAGATGGCAAGAAACCAATCGCCGCGCTCTGTCATGGCGTGCTGATCCTTGCCGCCATTGATGCGATTCGTGGCCGCACCATCGCCACCTACCAGGCCCTGGTGCCGGATGTAGAAAGCGCCGGAGGCAAGTTTAAAGACACAGAAGTGATGGTGGATGGAAATCTGGTTACATCGCGCACCTGGATGGACCTGCCATTCTTTATGCGAGAATTCTTAAAGGTCCTGGACGCTTCGAGGAAGAGTGTAGCGGCGTAAGCGGAACGCAGAGTTTTTACTTCAATCCTGGGCTGCTGGCCCATCGTTTTTGGTCCGATTTTCCCAATGGGTTCTCTGTCAGAGCCGGGGCCCCAGCCTCATCGTTCCAGTTCTAGAAAAGAAAACCCAAAAAAATCCCACAAAAGAACCAAAGAAATCCAAAAGATGTGGGATGGTTCGATAACCGAAAAGGCTGCCCCACTCGCCGCGGTTTTCGGCGAGTGGGCACCACGGCTCTTGCTCCCTTGGGTCACTCGTCACAGACAACGTTCACCCTTCTGTAGTAGACGTAGCCGATGCCCACCAACCTGCACCGCTACTACGGCACTGGATATCTTCACTTCATCACGACGAGTTGTTATCAGCGAAGAGCCCTGCTGGGCACGCCGCAGAGTCGTGATCTGTTTCTTGAAGTCATGGAGCGAGTACGGCGGCGGCACGGTTTCGTGGTAGCCGGATACGTTGTCATGCCCGAGCATATTCATCTTTTGCTCAGTGAGCCCGAGCGCGGCGATCCTTCCCTGGTGATAAAGGTTCTGAAACAGTCGTTCGCACGCCAGTTGCTGAATCGCTATCGCACCGGTGTTGATTCCGTGCCGTCCTCCTTGTGGAAGATCCCGCTCGCCGAGGGACACGTTTGGCAGCATCGCTTCTACGATTTCGTCGTGTTCACCGAGAAGAAGCGCGTGCAAAAGCTGCGTTACATGCATCGCAATCCCGTTGTCCGCGGTTTGGTGCTGGCGCCGGAGCAGTGGAACTGGAGCAGTTCCCGACATTACGCTTTACAAGAGCGTGGACCGGTGCTGGTCAATGAAGCACAGAAGGCGGAGGTGCGAGTGCGGAATTGCATAGTGTGCTAGCTCTAATCCGCACGGGTCCGTGGTACCCACTCGCCGAAAACCGCGGCGAGTGGGGCAGCCTCGATCGTGTTACGGCGAGGATTAAGAATTTAGAATGTGTGGGCCAGCTCCGGATTATCGTGACCTTGGTTCGCGAAGCCGATCTCTCGCGAGGCTGCGTAAAGACTCCAGACACCAGAGAACTACCGCTCCCCAAATCTCCACAGCTTCTCCACATTGCTGCCTCTTCCGTAATCGGCCCTCATGCTTCACAATCTCTGGTAGCCCATGGCGAACCCCGGCGACTTCGCGTATACCGTCAAGCAGCAGGCGGACATTGTCCGGATCATCGGCGACTACATCAAGCTCAAGAAAGCCGGAGCGCAAAACTACTCCGGGCTGTGCCCATTCCACGGCGAGAAGACGCCCTCGTTTTCTGTGCACGCCACGCGCCAGTTCTATCACTGCTTTGGCTGCGGCGTCTCCGGCGACGTTTTCAGCTTCGTGCAGAAGATTGAGAACATCACTTTTCCCGAGGCGGTGCGTGCGGTTGCGCAGAAGCTCGGCATCGCCTTGCCCAAGGCCAGCTTCAGCAGTCCGGCGGAGGCGCATGAAGCCAAGCTGCGTGGAGTGCTGTTGGATGTGAACGAGCGCGCCGCCGGGTTTTTTCAGGAATTGCTGAGACGTCCGGAGGGCGCCGCCGCCCGGGAACACCTGGCTGCGCGGGGATTGAATCAGGAGACCATTCATCATTTCCGCATCGGGTATGCGCCGGATTCAGGGTTTGTGCTGCGCGACCGGTTGAAGGGGGAGTTTCCTGAGGAAGTGTTGCGGGAGAGTGGGCTGTTTTCGTGGAAAGAGAGCACTCAGTCGTCAGCCGTCAGCCATCAGGAAGAGGTGGGTAAGCTAGAAACCAGAAGCCAGAAGCCAGCAGCAGCGCCTCAAGCGATCTATTCCAAGTTTCGCAACCGTGTGATGTTTCCTATCACTAATGAAACTGGCAAGGTCATCGCTTTTACCGGACGAACGCTGGCAACCGACGAAAAGGCTGGCCCCAAGTATCTGAATTCGCCTGAGACTGCCATCTATTCGAAGTCGCGGGTGCTGTTTAACCTTGATCGCGCCAAAGACGCCATCAAGAAGTTGGACTACGCGATTATTGTGGAAGGCCAGATGGACTGCATCTCGGTATACGCTGCCGGATTTCACAACGTGGTGGCGAGTTCTGGCACCGCCTTTACCGAAGTCCAGGCAAAGCTGCTGGGGCGCTACACCAAGAACGTGGTGGTTAATTTCGATCCGGACACCGCCGGAGCCAAGGCCACCGAGCGCACGCTCGGCCTGCTGGTGGAGGAAGAGTTCCAGATCCAGGTATTGACCCTCGAAGCTGGATTCGACCCAGACCTGTTTATCCGGCGAAAAGGGAAAGATGCCTACGCCTCCGCGCTTAAGGGTTCGCAGAAATATTTTGCCTACCTGATCGAGCGCGCCCAAATGCAGTTTCCTATTCGCAGCGCCGAAGGCAAGCTGAAGGCGGTAAATTATCTGCTGCCTCACATTCAGCGCATACCGAGCCGGATTATCCGCGACGAACTGGCCGCGGAGATTTCGCAAAAGCTGGCAATCGATTCGACGGTTTTGCGGCAGGAACTTAAGCATGCCGCCACCAGCCGGTCGAGCGCTCAGGTAAAGGCCCCGGCTGACGCCCAGGTAACCGATGCGGAGAAGATCATCATCCGCGCCCTGGCGTCCGCCACTCAAATGCAACTCACGGAGCAGCACATCTCGGCCCGCGACGGGGCGGAAGAGGAGTTCGATCCGGCGCGGCAGGCGCGCTTCATCCTGGCGACTGAACAACTGCATTTGGGCCTTTCGACCGAGTCGCTGATGGAGATCCTGCTACAGGCGTCGACTGAGGTGGCGGACGTGATGGACCTTCCGCTTTCCGACGCGGAGCGCAGCCTGCTGGCGACCGTCCTTCTTAAGGAGGAGGAAGACCTGGGCGCCGAGAAGCTGGAAGGGGCGGTCAAGGCGCTGCGCCGTATCAGTCTGCGCCGCCGCCTGGAGCAGGTGCAGGTGGCGTTACAGTCGGCAAAGGCCCGCGAATCGGGACAGTTGAACGATCTTTTGCTCGAGAAAACCCGCTTAAAACGGGCCCTGATGGATCCCGGCCTGGCCGACAGCCAAGCCCCGCCGGCGGCCTAATAAAGGCCGGGGAAGCTGAAACTATATGGCTCGGTCAGCCATCTAACTTATTAACTGAGCGGGAGATATGAGCGGTGCCCGGGCACAAAGCACAGCATTGTGCTACACTTTTAGGGTTTGTGCCGTCACACAGGTTCGCCACTTCAAGTTCCCACCAGTAAATAGTTCACGCGCGCCTCTCCAAGGGGCCGCAAAGGATATTCTTTTTGGCTCTTGACGACAAGTACGACGATATAAAAAAGCTGATCGATACAGGCAAAGAGAAGGGGTACCTGACCTACGACCAAGTCAACGACTTGATACCTCAGGATGTCCACAGCCCCGAAGATCTCGACGATCTGTTAACTACGATTGGCACGCAGGGTATCGATGTGTTGGAGGGACCCAAGTCCGGCTCCGCACTCGATAAAAAATTCGACGATGAAGAAGTGGGCGAAGACGTGGAGCTCGATCTCACGCCTGGCGCCTTGGAAAAAACCAACGATCCCGTCCGCATGTATTTGCGCGAAATGGGGACCGTGCCGCTGCTTACCCGCGAAGGCGAAGTTGAAATCGCCAAGCGGATCGAGCGCGGCCAACTGCGCGTGCTGAAAGCTCTGTCGCGTTCGCCGATTGTCATCAATGAATTGTTGGCGATGGGCGAAGACCTCAAGAAGGGCGTCCGCTCCATTAAGGAAGTGGTCACCTTCGATGAGGAAGAAATCACCGATGAGATTCTTCAGAATCGCCTGAAGGAATTCACCGGCAAAATCGACGACCTGGCAAAGGCTTATAAAAAGGCCAACACCATCCAGGAAAAGTTCGTCGAGATTTCCCAGAAGAAGCGTCCTAAAGATCATCGCCGTTACCGCCGGCAGCTGGCCCGGGCGGTAGTGGCAACGTCGCTCGCAGTCCGCAAGCTGGGCTTCACCAACAACGAACGCAAACGGCTGATTGAGCGCGTCAACAAAACGGTTGATGGCATGCGCTCGCTCGACCGTCAGGCGCAAAATCTGGAGAAGAAGGCTGACGCCACCCGCAGTGACGATCAGCGCAAGGAGTACAAGCGGCAGTCCCGCGCCATCCACACCGAGCTTGAAAAGCTCGAAGTGGAAGCCGGAGTGTCATTCCTGGAGCTTAAGCGCACGCAGCGCGAAATTATCCAGGGAGACATGGACGCCGAACAGGCGAAGCGTGAGCTGATCGAAGCGAACCTTCGGCTGGTGGTTTCCATCGCGAAAAAGTACACCAATCGCGGGCTGCAGTTTCTCGACCTAATTCAGGAAGGCAACATCGGCCTGATGAAGGCAGTCGACAAGTTCGAATACCGCCGCGGCTATAAGTTTTCGACTTATGCCACGTGGTGGATCCGGCAGGCGATTACTCGAGCAATTGCCGATCAGGCGCGTACGATTCGTATCCCGGTGCACATGATCGAAACCATCAACAAGCTGATTCGTACTTCACGTCAGCTGGTGCAGGAACTGGGACGCGAACCGACGTCGGAAGAAATCGCCAAGCGCATGGACATTCCGGTCGCAAAAGTCCGCAAGGTGCTGAAGATCGCGCAGGAGCCTATCTCACTCGAAACCCCAATTGGTGAAGAGGAAGATTCGCATCTGGGTGACTTCATCGAAGATCGCGCCGTGGTCTCACCCGCCGAGGCCGTGATCAACGTCAACCTGAAGGACCAGACCGGACAGGTGCTGCGCACGCTGACTCCTCGCGAAGAGAAAGTCATCAAGATGCGTTTTGGCCTGGAAGATGGCAGCGAGCACACTTTGGAAGAAGTCGGGCAATCGTTTGCGGTTACCCGCGAACGCATTCGCCAGATTGAGGCCAAGGCGCTACGGAAGCTGCGGCATCCATCGCGTTCGCGGAAGTTGCGGGCGTTTATGGATGGGGTGCGGGACTAGACCTTCGCCACGGATTTCACCTAAAGGCATGGCTTCGGCTGTGCCTTTTTTTATTGTGTGGAGTGGCTAACCCCAGAAACTTATAAGAACGTTGCTTGACATCGGAAACATTCGCCTGATCATAGTGTTTGGCGAGCGACGTTTGGTGTCTCAAAACCCCGAGCAACTCTCGGGCTTTGGCTTTTTGGAGGCAGTTTTGCGCTGTCGCGAACCACCCCGCCCGAAGTATTGATGATGCCGACGTGGTAGAATGATACCCAATAAAGGTAGAAGCTACCATCATGAGTATGAACATTAAGAACAAGGACGCGCACAAGCTGGCGCGCCAGCTGGCGCGCATAACCGGGGAGAGCATGACCGATGCGGTCACGGAAGCCCTCCGGGAAAGGCTTGGCCGGGTGCAAAACAAGCACTCGGGCGCCCTGTCCGAGCGGCTGCTGGCGATCGGCCGCGACTGCGCCCCGCGCCTGAAGGAACCATTCCGCTCCGCCGCCCACGGCGACCTTCTCTATGACGAGAAAGGTTTGCCAAAGTGATCCTAGATACGTCGGCAGTGATCGCGATTCTGCGTTTGGAGCCGGAAGCTCCCGAGTTCGCCGCCATCATCGAACGGGCACCGCATCGCCGCATGTCGGCGGTGAGCTATGTGGAAGCCGGAGCGGTGATCGACAGCAGCAAAGATCCCGTCGCCAGCCGCCGTCTGGATGAACTAATCGAGGAAGCAGAGATTGTCATCGAGCCGGTCACCGAAGCGCAGGCTCGCATCGCACGCCAGGCGTATCGCGACTTCGGCAAACCCAGCGGCCACGCCGCCAAACTGAATTTTGGAGACTGTTTTTCTTACGCGCTGGCGAAGAGCAAAGCCGAGCCGATGTTGTTTAAAGGGCGGGATTTTGAGCGGACGGACGTGAGGGAGGCGCGAAGCTAGATGGGGTTCGGGACTAGTTAAATTACTCCCGCGGAGTACGCTGAGGACGCGGAGAGGAAATAATAAAAGGAATGGCTTCGGCCATGCCTTTCTTGTTTTGCTGACATGGAATCCGATAGTCGCGAATGAAGCGCTACAGGCAAAATACTTGCCTCTACTCGCTCGTGAACTCTCGAGTCATATCATGACCCGCGCCTTACGAATGCTCACAGTACTTGCGAATACAACTACCAAGTCTCGACGCAACACTAAGGGCTTCGAGTCTCGCGGAGTCTTCCAAGGGCAGTCGGTCACGTACCTTACTGCTTTGTGTCTGGCTGCGTGACAACAGGTTGCTGGATGATCTCTCGCTCCACGAGCATAAGTTTTTTCACCCGATTGCGGTCATAGGTTTGATTCTGACCAGCCACACGAACTGTAATTTGGGCCATTGACATTGAGAGTACATCGCACAGCAGAATGGTGCCGTCGCGAAGTTCCACGGTGTCCTTGGAAAGCCCGCCGAGTTCAAACGTGATACTGCCACCGGGAAGTTCATCAGGGGCCACTTCGAGAGGAGTGCTCCCGGTCGCGTAGCCCTCCCTGCTGAATTCCAATGTATGCGAGCCGACGCGGAGATTGGCCGAGTAAGGGGTCATGCCGACCTCTTGGCCGTCTATTTTGAGTCTAGCTCCCGCGGGCACGGAAATGATCTTAAGCGGAATGGTGTTGAGAGAAGTGGGGACACCACTGGTGTCATTTCGCGCCACCAGATTGACCGATGCTGGGATACCGCTCGCATGAAACTGCAACGGCTGCTTCACCTGCTGCCCAGGTCCGAGGTCTTTGATCTGCAGGATAGTATCGGCGATCCGGACCTTCTTCTTGTCCAGCAAATAAATGGTAAAGGACGCGAAGGAAATGTTCTTGGACGAAACGTTCTCGACAGTAACGTCCTCCTCGTAATCGTGCTGTTCGCTATAAGAAGATACCTCGCGGAATCTACCAAAGGTGGTCTTTAGAGTAGCAGTCCCAGTACTCGGCCACATCATGACGATGTCATTGTCTTTCGCAGTGGCGAATCGCGTAATGATTACGATCAGAACGAGAGCGCTTATCTTGCGACGTTTCATTTCCCAAGGTTTTTAGCACAACTAGCAGTTTGTAGCAATCCAGTCAAAGGACTACGCTGGGCGGACGCTGGCATCAGGCGCATCGAAAATCGGGAACGGTTTAACTCATTCGCGATTGTTGGTGAAAAATCGCTATTTCGCTCATTGGGGGTGATCGTAAGCGAAATCGCCTGATTACATAAACTAAACTTGCAAAGTTCTGCTTTTGTGTTTAAAAAACTCTACCCTAGGAGTTTGGGATGCCGCGGAGCGTGCGGTTACAGAACGAAAACGGGAAACCCATCATCCCCGAAGATGCTGTAATTGAGTTTGCAACGATTCCGGAGAACGTTGTGTTTCGGCTTCTTGGTTAGGTCGATCCATACGGCGACACCCACTTCAATCAATTTCAAATGAAGGACTTCTTGGAAGACTGGGATAAGCTCTCCCCTTCCGGCGAGCAGCGGGAACAATACTAACTTGTCCGCAATATGGCCACTCGCTGCCGTGATAGGGTCCACTTATACCTGCGTTTTATAGGGGATTGACACAAGCCTGGGATGCCCGGCTGTAGTCCGTTATTAACGCGAAATCGCCATTACACTCACCATCGGCGGATTTTAAAAGTGGCCGTTTCAGCGCCTTCCAAGCGACTGCTGGCTGTCGGCGACCAGGCCAGGCGTGTTTTGGTAAGAATCGGCGACCATCCAAGCGGCTGCCAAGAGCGCCGCGTTAAGAATGGTCTCGCTCCACTGGAACGGGACTTTGGAGCCTGCTGCCACGATGGGAACCCATACGAGGAGCAAGAACAGTCCGATTTGAAATGCGGAGAGGAAAGCTGCTAATCGCGCCCAGCGACCGGCGAGCACGGCGACACCTGCCGTGATGAAGGCACCGCCCGTGAAATACACCCAGAATGCATGTCCGGGGAGCCAGTTTGGGACGAGCGACAGAGTGTCCTGCACGTCGATGAAATGGGCCGAGCCGAAGAAGATCAACGAGAAGCCGTAGAGTGCGTGCGCGATACGCAGGCCGTAGTTGCCGCTGACAAATCTAAGATGTTGACGATCCCAGTCAGCGGCGAACCAGACATATAGCACCCAGGCGGCAGCCAACATGACCGCGAGCGGAAACACGGACCAGCAAGCTTCGAAAGGGGATGTAAGTAGAAAATTCGGCAACCGGAAAAGCAGCATCCAGAGTAAGAAAGTCGTGAGTAGCAAGCGCGTGGCGGCCGTCGCCAGGCGCGGAACAAGCAAACCGATGCCGGATGAAAGGGAGATGAGTGGGCCGAGGTAAACGAAAACTCCGCGTCCGGGGATACTGGCGGGAACAGGATTCCACACCGGAACAAAATCGCGGGATAGAAGACCCACAACGCCGAGACCGATCATCGTGATCGAAAAAACCAAATGACCTCTGCTTGCAATACGCATTGACGGTTGTTCCCCAGAGCTGGTTCAGTCTATTCGATAAACCAGCCGGTAGAGTACGGGGAAATGCAGTCCTCTTCCGGCAACTGATGTAGCCAATCGAGAATGTGGTTAGCGTTGACGCCATGCCCATTTACCGGGAATCTATTCGGAATGTGGTCGGCAACTCGGGAAATGGCCGCTGCTCGAATTTGGCGTAATATCGATCTGGTTCTATTTCCTGTCTTGGATAGCCGTGTTCGGTTTCGCTCTAACCGCTTTTGTCTGGGCAGAGACCCGGAAATGGGCGGGCACGTGGACTACCGTGGCGGTTGTCGGCTGTGTTTTGGTGTTGATCGGCACTCGGGAATTGGGTGCACGCCAGATAAGAAAGCTGGATTGGAAAAGATTCGGCGCGCAGGCGTTGTTGTAACATCGCCATTTCACTCACGACCGGGTTCTAAGTCGAATCGCTTGCTAACAACAATAGGCCCCCTCGCGCCGACCGCAGTCAAGGAGTGGGAACTCTATCAAAAAACAGTTTTACTTTTCTCGGCACCCTCGTAGCAACAGAGCGAGGAGGTATGAAAGTCCTGTGAACGATTAACGCCTTACCGTCAGAACTCACTTTGTATTGGTCTTTAATAATCGCCATATCGTCCACGAAGCTGCGGGAATCGATACGTTTGATGCACGACTTGCTGGACATCGGTCGGCCATCTACCTGTATGTCTTTGACGCAGCCTCCTTTCATGTCTGTGACAAACCACCAATTCATTTCGGTACCATTCTCAGCTAACTGGTCGTAAAGGAACTTGTATTCACTTCCTTGAATTTCAATCGTGATCATCTCTCTCTCAATACCGGAAGGTGAACTCTTGTCGGTATTTAGCTTCCATATCCCAGTAAATTCATCAGCGGCAGAGGGCGAAGGGGGATGAGGCGGTGACCATTGATTCTCTTGGGACGCCCGAAAAGGCAAGGCTGCACAGAGCAGGGACCCTGCGATCAACCAATTGAGTGCCAACCGCGTTGTTATTTTGGCTAACAAGATTCTCCCTCAAACCCACCGCATCCCCACCAAAGTGGACAATTTACACACCTATCATGACAACTGCCGCAGAATGGCTGTTTCGTCCCGGGGTGGGAGATGGTTTGACCGACCATAAAGTCGCGCTATGTTAGGCGGAATACTAGGGTAAGTCAACGAAAGGTGGAGTTTGGGGCTGGCCCGGGCTTACGGCCCGGGCTGCATTCTTTCGCCGCTTTGCGGCTTTGGTACGCGAGTGCGTTCCGCATCTGGCAACCACAAGGTCCCTCCACTTCGGTCGGGATGACAATGTTGGGAGGTGCGGGCGTTCTCGGTTATTGTTTGTTCGCGTTTGTTGAAGGCAGGACAACCGGCGGTCGTCTTTACGTCGTAAGCGATAGCGTACCTCAGCAGCTAAAGCCGGAATTCTTCCGTGGTAACGCGGGGCTGAAGCTCCGCTCTACCGAGACCCGGTTCGTTTCTGGTGCGCGCGCCGAAGCGCGTTTTTGCAGATGGGAAGGCGACAGGTGATACGCGTGAAGGGGGGTAGGGTCCTTCGCTGCGCTCAGGATGACAAAACGTTGAAAAGCGGCCCGACTTAGGACGCCAAGCCCAGCGGGCTTTTTACTTGAACTCTTACTAGGTTCAGTACGGTGTGGCCTTTTTGGCGGGCGGATTCTGCTGCGGCGTCACGGCTGTGGCCGGTGCCCACCAGTTTGTGATCTTCGATGGTTAGGGCGGCCCAGCTGCCTACGGGAAGGTCGGCTAACTCTTCTTCTATTTGTTTCTGCTTGACCTGCTCCGACTGATCGACGAAAGAGGGGTCGGGAATGCTGGATGGAGGGTCGCTGGTGGGGAAGGAATCGGCGAGAGTCTTATCGAGGCTCTTCTCTTTGGATTCTTGCTCGCCCGTCACTTTGCGTTCTTCTGGATCGCGGCGGCTGCCGAGATATTCGGGTTCTTCGGAAGTTATCTGGGGTTTCCCTGATTCCTGCATTTATGTGTGGTCCTCGCGCTGATAATTGAACAGTCAAGCTGGGGTCGCCATCGGGTATCGACTGGAGGGTACCGAGAGATTTTCCTTAGATGATGTACTTGGATTCTCGATAAGTGCGATGAAAGACGATCCAGAGGATCGCGATCGTAACAAAGACAAACACACTGCCCTCTGGGCCAACAGATCCTCCGGTGAGCCAGCGCGAGCCGTGGAAGGTCGGATGCATTAACTGGCCGGGAGCATTCATGCCGCTATCAGGAACTGAAAACAGATAGGTTTCTCCCCAGTCCCACGCGGCGTGGAAGCCGACGGCAAACCACAGATTTCCGGTGCGCTTCAAGGTGAGACAAAAAAACAGTCCGATGAGCGCCGCAGCCAAAGCGCCGGTCCAGGCTTCACCGGGATTTCCCAGATGGATTGCGCCGAATGCAGCCGACAGAACAATTGCGGCGGGCCAGAATCCAATTCCTTTGGCGAGGGTGAACTGAGTGTAACCGCGAATCCAGAATTCCTCGAACAAGCCGACGATCAAAAAGAGGACGGCATAAAAAATCGCGAACTTCAAAATGCGCGTGCCGTGCAATGCCCGGTGCCCAAAATAGAATGCTCCAGCCGCGCGCATCATCAGCATGAGCAGAGTGAGGCCGAGAATTCCCCAGACCATTCCGACCCAAAATGATCTGCCGAACGCGGCTTGCCGGGGCAAGCCGTAGGCGCCGAAGGAACGGTGTTCGATTTTGGCCATTACTAGTGCGGGCAGAATGGCGCTAACCAGAAACACGCACTCCCCGACGAGAAGTCCCCAGACTGACCTCAACCCCGCGGGATGTATGAAACGCAGGGTCGCGGCCAGAGCGATGTAGAGAGCGGCAAACATCGCACAATAAATAAGAAATCGCCAGCCGGCGCGAAGCCCTTCTGTTCCGATAAAGATCTGATAAAACACGGATGGCGGCTGAGGTGGCGGTGGCTGGTACGCGACATTTTCTGCCGAGGGCACTGACGGACTGGATTCATCCATAGGAAATTCCCCGAAGCAATCGCAGACATGGTAAAACACTCGGTCTGATATGAGTGGAATATTCATGCGCGAGCGCTTCGGCCGGCCACAGATGGTAGCGGCTTTTCTGCTGCTCGCCTTCCTGGCGCAGTGCATTTGGCTGGTGGCGCGCCGGTCGATGAGTTTGCCGGCCGAGGAAGTCACTCGCATAGTGGAGGGCCGTGATCAATGGCTGGGGAAGTCGATTGCCGCGACTCCATCCGGCAAACCGGCGGAAGACCAGCTCGCAGAACCCGAACTGATTCACCACCAGAACGAGGGTTATGATCGCGACCACTCGCCGTTGTGGTTCCTGATTGCATCGTCGTCGAACGTGTCCTTTACCCGGGTGCTGAAACTGGATTCGTTCAGGTTCTGGGGCTGGCTGGCGGCGTTTCCATTCATGGTTTTCGGCGTGCTGCTGGGCGGGTCTCTGTGGTACGTCGCACGGCGCCTTTACGGAAACGCCGGTGGCTATGTGGCATTGATGCTTTACTGCTTTTCTCCGGGGATTATTCAGCCCTCTGCCTTATGGTTTTCCCAGCCTGAGACGGGAGCGGCCTGGGGAACGTTTGGCGCGATCTTTACGGGAATCGCAGTGGCGCACACTCTGTACGCGCCACGCGAGGTCATTTTGTGGAACTGGCGGCGGATCGTCCTGCTGGCATTGTCGTTTGCGCTGGCGGTGGGCTCACAGTTTCAATTGCTGGTCGTGGTTCCGCTGGCTCTGCTCTTCATGCTGTATCTTGCGCCTACGCGCCGGCTAGCGGCTTTGGTGATCTGGCTGACGGCGTGCGTACTGGCGCTGGCATTGATTTATGCGTCGTACTTCTTTCATCCGAAATTATTCTGGCAGGGCATGGTACATGCCAGATTCTTTCCGATGCTATGGCGAGCTTACTTAATGCCGGGAGCATATCAGCGGGCGTTGTTGCAACTGGGGCAAAGCAGTCCGGCAATGCTGGTAGCTTTCCCAGCGGCGATCGTGACTTACATTGCGTGGCCGCGAACCCGATATTTCGGCAATACCGCGCCATTCATCGTGGCTGTTTTATTTCTGTTGCTCGCCATTGGGACGCCGCATTCCTCCGGACTGGGATTTCAATTGATGGCGGTGCCATTCCTGTTTGTATTTGTGGCGGGAATCGCTACCGATCTGTTGGAGTCACGAAACGGCGGGCTGGTTTTCGCCTGCCTGGCGGGAGTGTTGGGGGCGAGCGCTCTGTGGAATGTGTGGTCGTTGATCCAGACGGGGCCGGGCTAGAGTCCGTTGCACGGCCTAGACGTAGCGGAGCTACGTCTCTACTGTGCTGCGGACGAGGGGACTAGCGGCGGTTTCCGGCGAAGCACTCATGGACGAAGGCTGGGGTGTAGCGCTGCACGACTTCTGCGGGAATATCCTGTTCCTGGAGTTGTTTGAATTCGAAGTGGATGGATCCGTCTTCCGACGCCGTGCCCAGCAAATAGCCGTAGACATTAGTCATAGCCGCCTTAGCATCGCCTGAATTCGGGGGCAGGGGATAGCGTACCGCCCCGGCGGTACCGACAATCCAGCCGGGTATCGCTCCGCCATGAGCGCGGATGTATTCCGTGTTGAAAATTCCATCCATGAAGAAGTGCGAGTGGCTGGCGAGCGCGTAGATATTCTTGTGGGCTTGGTCACGCAGCTTCAGCAAGTCCTGGTAGATGGTGTGCCCGCTTGAAATCCCTTCGGGCCATTCGTTCATGCTGTGTCCGGCAGAAATACTGTCGGGCAGGGCAGCGTGCATTCCAACCACAATAGTGTGGATGGCAGGGTCGGCCTTATCGCGGGCGAAGACAGCCTCGACCCATTTCATCTGCTCGGCGTCGAACTGATCGTGGGAGGCGTTATCGAGATTGATGAAGTCGATTCCGTCCTTGATCCAGTGATAGTAGGTGTGGAGCTTGTAGTCTTTAGGATCATCTTTCAGACGCTGGGCCCGCAGTGTGGGGGCGTTCAGCCAATCGGCGAACTGGATGACAAACTCGGGGCGGGTCTTGGGCGCGACAGTTTCGTGATTGCCGATCCCGAGATAAAAGGGCAGCGATCCGAAGGGTTTCACCTGGCTCTCGATGAAATCATTCCACGCTTGATTTTCGTAATCGAGAATGGTGAGGGATTTTCCCTGGACCGTGGCTGCCTGTTTGAAGTCCTCATCGAAGTCGTAAATGGCGCGCAAATCGCCGAGGTGCCAGTAGAATTCGGCTTGGTCGCGAATTGCGCCGGCAGCTATGGCAGGCATGACGACATCGCCACAATTGCGCGAATCACCTGAGACTACAAAATTCCAAGTGGAGTTCTTGGTTGATTGTTGGGAAAAAGCGCAGAGAGCAGTGAAGCAAATAACTACTGCCAGAGCATTTCGCGACAATCGTCACCTCGGTCTGGGCGCGAGCTGAGGATAAGGAACGTTCGGCCCGATGGGCGATCGTGAACACAATCGGGGCGAATTCTCAGTTTTCAGTTAATAGTTCCCAGTTCTCAGCACACACAAAATTCCAGCGGAGCGATAATTTTACTCTGCTTTGTTGGAGTGTCGGTATGGCCGCGTTAGTGCCACGCTTTGCGCGAGGCGAAAAAGTGCCGAGGCGCCGGACACTTCCGAGAAAGGCTTTGCTGGGGATTGGAGCGAGGAGCTAGCGCTTGTGGGTTTTCGCGACGGTTTCGAGCCGCCGCTCTTCACTAGCGACTGCTATATAAAGACCGCCAAAAGCCAAAGCCACTGCTGCCAGAATTAGTGCCATATTCACCTCTACGTTCGGCTAATCTAGGCGGATCGCTGCCGCTACTCAAGTCACCAAGGTACTCGCCGCAGTAATACCACGGGAGTGCTATTGCGGAATCCTGGCGGTGACAGGCGGACGCCGTAGTGCGTGCGCATAGACAAAGCTTCTTGCCTGAGAGTGTCAATCTGAAAGCCTTCCCATTTAGAAACAGGCGCCAAGTGCTAAATTAGTTTTCGCCATGAAACCAGCCCGCAGCTTCGCTAGCGACAATAATGCGAGTGTCCACCCGGAAGTGCTCAAGGCGATTGCCGCGGCGAATCACGGGCACGCCATCGGATACGGCGGCGACCCCTACACACTGTCGGTGCTGCGGAAAATGGAAAAGCATTTTGGCGCGGGCAGCGAAGCGTTCATCGTATTCAACGGCACGGCGGCCAATGTGCTGAGCTTTGCCGCGCTCACCTCGCCTTATCATGCGGTGATTTGCGCCGATGCGGCACACGTCTACGTAGACGAATGCGGCGCTCCAGAAAAATTTACCGGATGCAAACTAATCCCGGTGCCCTGCGTGGGGGGGAAGCTCACGGTGGAAGCGGTAGCTAGTGCCTACCACGGAATTGGCGATCAGCATCACGTGCAGCCGCGCGTGGTTTCTATTACGCAATCTTCCGAGGTGGGGACGGTCTATCAGCCACAGCAGGTGAAGGCGCTTGCCAGGTTCGCCCACGAGCGTGACATGTTCCTGCACATGGACGGAGCACGCATCGCCAATGCGGCCGCCACTCTAGGGTTAACGTTGCGGGAAGCGACGCGAGATCTGGGCGTCGACGTGCTTTCATTGGGCGGGACGAAAAATGGAGCCATGGGGGCGGAGGCGGTCGTGCTGTTCAACAAGAAACTGGCTGCCGATTTTCGTTTCCTGCGCAAGCAGGGGATGCAGCTCTCTTCCAAGATGCGTTACATCGCGGCCCAGTTCGATGCGCTGTTGAGCGACGACCTTTGGCTCAGGAATGCCCAGCATTCGAATCGCATGGCCAAACTGCTGGAACGCGAGTTAAAGAAAATCCCATCGGCTAAGATAGTTTACAAAGTGGAAGCGAACGGAGTCTTCGTGCAGATTCCACGTCCTGCCGTCGCCAAAATTCTCAAACGCTACTTCTTTTATGTATGGACCGAGGAACAGCCAGTGGTCCGCTGGATGTGCTCTTTCGATACCACCGAGGAGGACGTTCGGCAGTTCGCCAGATTTGTAGGCGAGGTGATCTAGCCTGCGGTGATTACCAGGGGAGCTCCGGTACCTAGCTTGCCGCTTGTTTTCAGCGAGTCCTTCCACTAGAAATTGACCGATTCCCCTCGGGCCCTGGCAGTTATCACAGTGACGGTTGAGGTGATTTTATGGTGTGGAAGTGGTCCAGCCCCATTCTCATGGGGGTAGTTCTGCTCTGGCTTAGCGGTCTTGTCAGCTGTGCTCACGAGCAACAGTTAACTTCGGTCACGATCCAGCCAAGCACCGAGACGTTCGGAGATTCCACTACTCCAGTAAGCGCAAACGCGGGATCGAGTGTTCAGCTTCGCGCCCTGGGAACTTATATCCATCCGCCGGTAACCAAGGACGTCACCGCGCAGGCAATCTGGGCTACGAACACTCCTGGCATAGCTACTGTCAGTTCCTCGGGGCTGTTGACTGCCGCCGGCACGGCCTGTGGCGGCGCTCTCATTTCGGCGACGGTAAACACGAATCACAGCACGGGGAATATAGACTCTTCCGGAGCAATCGTTACCGGCAACATGACGGCCACCGTGGTTTGCTTTACTGGAACCGGGCCGTCGCTGACGGTGGATTTTACCGGACTCGGGACCGGAACCGTCAGCAGCGCACCGTCCGGGCTGGGATGCGCCAGTTCCTGCGCCGCGAATTTTCCGGTTGGCACGGTGGTCACCATCACGGCGGCGGCGGCCACGGGATCCACCTTTGGAGGCTGGGCAGGTTGCGACTCTACCTCGGGCACATCGTGCACGGTGGCGATGAACAACCTCGACCACACGGTGACGGTTACATTCAACTAGGCTGGGGCGATTAGGCTGGCGGGCTAGAGTTCCTCGAGCAAGTCCGCGACGCTGGGCTTGTGCTTCTCGGTTTTCTTCTTTTTTCTGTCGGGAACTACGCGCGACTCCGGAGGCGCACCAATGCGCTCGCGCGCCAGCGCCTTGACCGCAGTGACTGCTCGAAAGGTCTTCTTCTTGCGTTTCTTTACCATGGCTTCCCGGCCCCAGCGTCATCTTGCCATAGCTTGCCCGCGATAAAACTGTAATAATTAGGGCGGAGTTAATTTGCCATTCACCGCCTGAGCGAAACGTTTCCCCCAACTATGGAAGAACGCGAGTTTTTTGACGAGAGCACGCAAAAGAAGCCGGCAACTTTGAACTGCCCCAGTTGCCATGAGTCCGGAGAGTACGAGGTGACCTGGCTGGTACGAACCAAGAAGCGCCAGATTTCAGGTCGCGCCGACGAACGCGATCGCGCCCGCTTTGCCAAGGCCCGTTCCTACATGCTACGGAAAGATGACGTCATGATGTGTAAGAACATGCGTTGCCGAAAGCGCTTCGAGATTTCTGGAGTGCAATCCGTAGTGTTCATGGAGTAGATTGCTGACGGCTAACTGCTGTCTCTATTAAGGAGCCGCTTGAAGATCCTGGTCTGCATGAAGCAAGTCCCCCAGAAGGATGCTCCCCTAAAACTCAACGAAAGCAAAACCTGGATTCGCGAGGACGTCTCGTATGAAGTTAACGAGCCTGATGCCTTCGCGCTTGAGGAGGCGCTTCGTCAGAAGGAGAAACACGGCGGTGAAGTAGTGGTGATCACTGCCGGCCCGGCACGCTCGCAGCAAGTGCTGCGCGAAGCGCTGGCCAAAGGAGCCGATCGCGCGATTCATCTCGAAGACAACGCATTCGTTGGGCTTGATGCTTTCAGCACGGCACGGGCTTTTGCCGCCGCGATTAAGGATGAACAGTTCGACCTGATTTTTACCGGGCTGCAATCTGACGACTACGGGTATGCGCAGACCGGAGTCATTCTGGCCGAGTTATTAGGCTGGCCGCACGCCACCATCATCATGCAGATTGAAAAGAACGACAGCGGAATCCGGGTGAAGCGGGAACTGGAGGCTGGATTTTTCCAGTTCGTAGATATGCCTCTGCCTGCGGTTCTTACGATCCAGTCAGGCATCAACAAGCTGCGCTATGCGACGCTGATCGGCATCAAGCAGGCCAAGAACAAGCCGCTGCGGAAAGTTGCCTTGGCGGAGGTACAAGCCGCCATTGGCACCAATCTGCAAAAGATTGAACGGCTCTACATTCCGGAGAAGACGAAGAAGACGGAATTTCTGGAAGGTGCGCCTAACGAAATTGCTAAGAAGCTGGTGGAGAAGTTGAGGAACGAAGTGCGGGTGCTGTAGGGGCTTCTCTCATTTAGGCGGAAGCCCCGGCAGAAGAGCAGATTCCTCCCTTCGGTCGGAATGACAAGTGTGGGGCGGCCGGAATGACACGAGCCTTGGACACTTGGAATAACGCGGAAATATTGGGAGCTGAAACCCGGGGCTAGAAGCCAGGAGCTAGAAGCGGTTTATGGCAGACACTATTCTCGTAATCGTCGAACAACGTGAAGGGAAGCTGAACCGCGTCTCCTGGGAAACTATTGCGGCGGGTCAGGCGCTGGCTGCTGAAACTGGATGGCCGCTTGAGGCTGCAGTCGTAGGCAGCAGTATTGCAGGCATCGCGGGCGAGGTGGCTGGTAAGAAGCTGGCAAAGGTATATGCAATCGATGCCGCGAAGCTTGAGCCTTACACGCCCGATGCCTTCTCCACCGGACTCAAGCAGTTCCTGGAATCGAAGCAGCCAAGACTTGTTTTAATGCCGCACACCTATCAGGTGCGGGACTTTGTCCCCAAGCTCGCCACTGCCATGGGGCGAACCGTCATCAGTGACTGCATTGGCTATAAGAAAGATGGCGACAAACTGTTGTTTACTCGCCAGATGTTTCAGGGGAAATTTACCGCCGACGTTAGCTTCAGCGGCGATGCCCCATGGTTCGCGACATTCCAGAACGGCGCTTTTCGTGGCGACAAAGCCGAGGCCGGCCCAAGCACCGCCCCCGTTGAAACCATAAGTGTCGATATTGCTGACGGCGCGGTTCGCAATAAACCACAGGAAGTGTTCAAAGAAGCCAAGCAGGCAGTCGACTTAACGCAGGCCGAAATCATCGTCGCTGTCGGCCGCGGAATCAAAGAACAGAAAAACATTGAATTGGCCAAGCAGTTGGCCGAGGCGCTGGGGGGTGAGCTGGCGGCTTCTCGTCCAATCTGCGATTCAGGATGGCTTCCCATGGATCGCCAGATCGGGTCGTCCGGACAGACCGTGGCCCCTAAGCTTTATTTGGCGCTTGGCATCAGTGGCGCCATCCAGCACATTGTGGGGATGAAGGGGGCGCGGTCGATTATTGCTATTAACAAAGACCACGAAGCGCCGATCTTCGAGATTGCGGATTATGCGATTGTGGGGAATTTGTTTGATGTGGTGCCACCGCTGATTGAGGAAGTGAAGAAGGCGAAGGGATAGGGCGGGGTTTTTCCGAGAGGGCCCTAGCAGATTCCTCCCTTCGGTCGGAATGACAAAGGCTAGAGCGTCTGCCCGAAGGCCTTGACCCAGAATGACACGGCTTATTTAGGCGGCTCCCATAGCTCTACCCGGTTTCCCTCAGGATCGGTGATCCAGGCGAACCGCCCATAGTCGTAATCTTCCCGATGTGGGTCTACTTCCACTCCAGCAGCCTTCAACGCCTCTAATATTTCGTCGAGATTATCGACGCGGTAATTAATCATGAAAGAGGCGCGACTGGGATCGAAATACCTTGTGTGATGAGGGAAGATTGCCCATGCGGTCAACGCTTTACGATAGGGTTCGTGGGTTTCTTTCCATTCAAAACTCGCTCCGCTACCTTCGGGAACGCGCTCGATTCCGAGATGGGTTTCATACCACTGGTAAAGCTGTTCCGGCTTCTCAGATTTGAAGAAAATTCCGCCAATACCTGTTACTCGCGCCATGCGAACCATAGTAACTAAAGGCTTCTCTGTATGACGAATTGTTTATGACTCGATTTTCTATTCATCTTGGCGGGCTCATTGCACATCTAACATGGCAACAGTAAGTGCTTGGGGAGGGTGATTTGCGAGGCGCTGATAGTTCGAGCTTCAAACCCGTGTTGTTTTTAATATTGGTGACAATTTTGGCGGCGGTTGTCCTGCCGCTGCTTTTGGGCGGTAAGAGTTCCGCTCTGGCGAATAGTGATCAGGCTCCAGGTGCTGCCGCGGAGATTTATAGCGGAGTGATATCCGACTCAGTCTGTGGGGCCCGCCACACCCGGTACCCCAATCTTGACGCGGTCAGATGTACGCGCGAATGCGTCAGGACGGGCGGGAAATATGTATTGATTAATGGCGACAAGACGTATGTGCTGCAAGGTGACTTCGCGGAGCTGGCCCAATTTGCCGGACAACGAGCCCGGGTAACCGGGACGCTACAGGCGGAAACCATCAAGGTCTCTGCCATCAATTCACCGCAACAATAAATTACTCAGCCGGACGTTCCACCATCAGTGGTTGAATTCGCTTGACGTCGGCGGGCGTAACGCTGGTAAGCGGCCCCAGCGTGGGACGCATGTCATTACGCGGCATAGTGCGCTCGTCCCATTTGCCAAAGATCATTTTACCGGCCGTAGTTTGCAACACAGACGTAACCGAAACATCGATGGTCTTGCCGATCATCTTGCGCGCGTTGTCGACTACGACCATGGTCCCATCGTCGAGATAGGCGACGCCCTGGTTATATTCTTTGCCTTCCTTCAAGATGAAGACCTTCATAGTTTCACCAGGAAGCACGATGGGCTTTAAGGCATTTGCCAGCTCATTGATGTTCAGCACCTCGACGCCCTGCAATTGAGCCACTTTATTGAGGTTGAAGTCGTTCGTAACGATTTTGCCTTCGTAAACTTTCGCCAGTTCGATCAACTTAAGGTCGACCTCGCGGACGCTGGGGAAATCGTCCTCCACAATCTGGATTTGCAAGGATGCTACTTTCTGCAACCGCTGCAAGATGTCGAGGCCGCGTCGTCCGCGATTGCGTTTGAGCGAGTCAGCCGAATCGGCGACCAGTTGCAACTCGCGCAGCACAAACTGCGGGGTCACGATGATGCCGTCGAGAAAGCCGGTTTCTGCGATGTCGGCAATGCGGCCGTCGATGATCACGCTGGTGTCGAGAATCTTGTGGCTCTTCTTGCCCTGTTTTTCACCGCCGAAGACTCCCCCCAAAGCAGACAGATTGAGCAGGTCGCCTTTCATGGCGCCAACGACCAGGCCGACATATGCCATCAATAGCATCACCATGAGCTGTAGGAAGCTCTGGGTGCGGCCGGGTGCCAGGCTGTTGCGAATGACCAGGGCAAAAAGATAGGCGCCGAAAATTCCCAGGACGCTGCCAATGGCGGCGCCAATCAGGCGTTTCAGGCTCACGGTGCGCAATTTCCATTCGAACAGAATGATGGCGGAACCAATAAGCGCGCCAACGCCCGCGTCGGTGGGTGCAGACCAGTTAAAAGGCTGGATCAAAAAGCAGGTAAGAGTAACCACAAAAACAAATAAGAGCCGTATGACCAATAAGTCCATGGTATGGACCTCCCCGAGCACTCCTGAGGAATGGCTCAGGAGACGACACACACCGGCATCCGAATCCAATGCCGGCGATCTAAGAACGGAGCGATAAATCTGGACATTCGGCTGCCGCTAAGCCACTGGGAGCCGAAAATAATCTCGGAAGTATATACCAGAGGAGGAAATTAGGCAGCAAAACCGGCTTCAGCGCTATGGATTGACGGGAAGGCGATGCTCAACCTTCTGTCCGATCAGGCGGATGCGTCCTCTATCACGATGAGGATATTGACGATGTACAAGCTGCTAAACTTTCCTCATGAAAGCCTTAGTAATCACGCGTTTAGGGGATCCAGAGGCGCTTGAGGTCCGGCAGATGGCGGAACCAGTCCCGGGCGCTGGGGAACAGATCGTGAGAGTCGACGCTGGCGGCCTGAACTTCGCTGATTTGATGAGCGCTATGGGCGGCTACCCAGGCGCTCCGAAGCCGCCTCTTATCGCGGGACGAGAATTCTGCGGGACGGTTGATGGCGCTACCGAGCCAGTGATGGGATACACGCAGTGGGGAGCGTTCGCCGCGCAGGTCGCAGCGAGTGCAAGATTGTTATGGCCGCTGCCTAAGGGCTGGACCTCCGACGAAGGCGCCGCCTTCCCGGTAAATTATTTCACCGCTTATCTGGCATATTGGAAAGCAGGACTTAGCGAATTGCGGTCGGCTGAAAAACCGCCTCGGGTTTTGATCCACGCGGTGGCCGGCGGGGTGGGGACTGCGGCGGTGCAGATCGGAAAGCTCCTGGGAGTAGAGATGTACGGGACATCTTCCACCGACGACAAGCTCGCCAAGGTTAACGCGCTAGGTTTACAACATAGCATTAACTACAAGCGGCATGATTATGAGGAAGTCATCAAGCAATTCACCAACGGCGAAGGTGTCGATGCAGTTTTTGAAATGTTAGGCGGTGAGCACACCAATAAGAGTGTCCGCTGCCTGCGTGATTTTGGACGCGTCATTGTCTACGGGAGCGCCACCGGGGAGAAGTCGCTCGTCGATACTCGTCAACTGTATGCAAGAGCTACCAGCGTCCATGGCTTGTGGTTGACTTACCTGTCGCAAAACAGTGAGGTAATGACGCGCGCCTGGGAGAGACTTTCTTCCTGGACAGCCGAGGGCCATCTCCACCCTGTAATCGGCAAGATTTTGCCTCTGGAAAATGCGGCGGAAGGGTACCGGCTATTACAGCAGGGGAAGAACTTCGGCAAGGTTGTGCTGAAGGTCAGCTGAACCATCCACTTCACCGGAGTCTCTGAATTTCGACCGCCAAACAATTCGCCGAGGAGATCATCCGCACCCTGCGAGCGTCTGGCCACGCCGCCTACCTGGTCGGCGGATGCGTCCGCGACATCCTGCTGGGGCGAGAACCGGCCGACTTCGACGTCACCACCGATGCCACTCCCGAACAAGTGATGCGAATTTTCCCTAGTACCTGGGCGGTGGGCGCCCAGTTCGGCGTGGTGTTGGTGCCGCTTCCTGCAGCCGAAAACAATGACTCCAGTTCATCGAAAGGAGCAACCGAAGTTGCCACCTTCCGCGCCGACATCGGTTATAGCGACGGCCGCCACCCTGACGAAGTTCGTTTCACCAGCGATCCACGCGAAGACGTGCAGCGCCGCGACTTCACCATCAACGGCCTGTTGCTCGACCCGGAGAATAACCAGGTCCTCGACTTCGTCGGTGGCCGCGCTGACCTGGACTCGCACGTCATTCGCGCCATCGGAGATCCGGAACGGCGTTTCACCGAAGATAAGTTACGCATGTTGCGTGCGGTACGCTTTGCGGCTCGCTTCGAATATCAGATCGAGCCTGCCACCTTCTTCGCGATAAAAAAATTCGCATCGCAGATTCACCAGGTTTCACAGGAACGAATGCGCGACGAACTCACCAAAATGTTGACCGAGGGTCATGCGCACCAAGCGTTTGCCTTGCTCGACGAAACTGGATTGCTAGACCAGTTGCTACCGGAGATTTCCGCGATGAAGGGAGTCGCCCAGCCGCCACAGTTTCATCCCGAGGGCGACGTCTTTGTACATACCCTGCTGCTGCTGGAAAAGCTGCCGCATCCCACCACTCCTACTTTGGCGTGGGGAGCGCTGCTGCACGATGTAGGCAAGCCACCCACCTTCCGTGTCGCCCCCGACCGCATCCGCTTCGACGGACACGTTGACGTCGGCGTCAAGATGGCAGAAGGGATCTGCCGCCGCCTGCGCTTCTCCAACCATGAAATCGAACAGATTCTGGCGCTGGTCGACAACCACATGCGCTTCGCCGATATAGAGCGCATGAAAGAATCGACGCTCAAGAAGTTTCTCCGACTGCCGCGCTTTGCCGAGCATCTGGCACTGCATCGTCTGGACGCCGAATCCAGCAACGGCATTCTGACCTTTTACAATTTTGCCCGCGAAAAACTGAATTCGTTCCCTCCAGAGGTGATGCGTCCTCAACCACTCGTAACTGGCGATGACCTGATCGCCGCCGGCTTTCACCCGGGGCCGCTCTTCAAACAAATCCTGGCCGCAGTGGAGGACGGCCAACTCGAAGGCCGACTTCAGAATCGTGAAGAGGCACGCAAGTTTGTGCTCCAGGAATTCAAGCCGTAGGAAATCCAATCGGAACTAGAGCCCAATTTATTTTTCGATCGGAAGCTCTTTTAAACGGCTGATATTCTCGTGGCGAGAGATCTGCTTGATCCACAAATTTGATGTGTTGATATTGGGCGCAGGGGCGGCGGGACTGATGTGCGCCATTGAGGCTGGCCGACGCGGCCGGCGCGTGGCGGTGATTGAGCACGCCGAGCGGGCGGGGAAGAAGATTCTGATTTCAGGGGGAGGGCGCTGTAACTTCACGCACACCGAGTGCGTTCCAGAGAATTTTATTTCTGCGAATCCGCATTTTGCCAAGTCGGCGCTGGCCCGGTATACGCCGGCGGATTTTGTGGCTCTGGTCGAGAAACATCGGATCCCTTATCACGAAAAGACGCGCGGGCAGCTCTTTTGCGACCGGTCGGCCGGCGATATCCTCACCATGCTGGAGAATGAGTGCGCGGCGGCTGGGGTGGAGATTTTTCTGGACACACAGATTCGGGAGGTGACCACGCCGGCGGAATTTTTGCTACAAGCTACAAAGCGGGGTGAGGAGTTGGAATTTCGCGCGCCTGTCGTGGTGGTGGCGACCGGTGGGTTATCGATCCCAAAGATGGGAGCGACATCGTTTGGGTATGAACTGGCGAAACGATTCGGATTGCGGATCCGGGCAACCCGCCCGGCCCTGGTTCCCTTGTTGTTTGATTCTGCGGACTGCAAAAGATATTGCGAACTGGCGGGAGTGTCGGCGGAGGTCGAGGTAACAACTGGACCCACGGGCCTGGAGACGTCTGGGCCTTTATTCAGAGATAAGTTGCTGATTACGCATCGGGGACTGAGCGGTCCGGCGATTCTCCAGATTTCTTCTTATTGGGAGAAGCCGCAAACGATTGTGATTGATTTGGCGCCGGGGGGTCGCCCGACTAAGACGTTCGAGGATTCAAAAGTTCCGAGGACCCTGGCGGCTGCTCGGACGGCGTTGCAGGAATTGTTGCCGGCTCGGTTGGCGGGGCGTTGGTTGGAAGAACATGCGCCGACGTCGTGGACGAATCAGGGACTGGCTGAGTTGGAGCGGGGGCTACACGCCTGGGAGATTGCGCCCGCGGGTACCGAGGGCTATGCGAAGGCCGAGGTGACAGTAGGGGGTATCGACACGGACGAACTGTCGGCTAAGACTATGGAGAGTCGCAAAGTGCCCGGCCTGTTTTTTATTGGCGAGGTCGTCGACGTTACCGGGCAACTCGGCGGATTCAATTTTCAGTGGGCATGGGCTTCGGGGGTTGCTGCGGGGCGGGCGGTTTAGTCTTGTGTACTTGAACCCGGGTGGAGAATTTAGTTTTCAGTTTTCAGTTTTCAGTTTTCAGTTTTCGGTTCTTAGTTCCCGGTTCTCAGTTTAGGCAAGATCGGTTTAATTCTCGATCTGTCCTAAATTGGGAACAACTCCGCGAGAGATAATCGAATCTGTGATCGGTTGGGGCCGGGAGTCTCTACAATTTTTTTATCGAGTGCATAATAAGAATGTTTATGAGGAGTGCACTCTGAGGAAAAGAATTCAGAGCTAAACTGTTACACTAACCAGTTTTGTATTGAAGCGCCCACTGCACCTGAAAGCTCTCGATGCAGATTTTTCATCGCAGTACGAACACAATTTCTCGGGCCACGATCTTTGGCGCCATTTTCGTGGTGGGCATACTGCTATGGGCGGCCGTGGAATTTCAGCGCTCCCCTTATGTTACTTATGCGGGGGTGGCTCGGCCGCAGCCAGCGCCATTCAGCCATCAGCACCATGTCGCGGCGTTAGGGATCGATTGCCGGTATTGTCATACTTCGGTGGAAAAGTCGAGCTTTGCCGGCATTCCGCCCACCAAGACCTGCATGAACTGCCACTCCCAGATATGGAAGAGCGCGCCCATGCTGGAGCCCGTTCGGGAGAGTTATCGTACCGGTAACTCTTTGGTTTGGAACCGGGTTAACGATCTTCCCGACTTCGTTTATTTCGATCACAGCATTCACATTAATAAGGGAGTGGGCTGCAACACCTGCCACGGTCCGGTGGACCGCATGCCGCTGATGTACAACCAGGCGTCTTTGCAGATGGAGTGGTGCCTCGACTGCCACCGCGCCCCAGAGAAATATCTGCGGCCGCGCGACCAGGTTTTCAATATGCGGTATGAGCAGCCTTCGAGCAACAGTCCGCTGACCCTCGATGGCAAGGAATATGTCGATCAGCTTACGCTGGGCATGGATCTGGTCCACAAGTACAAGTTGCGCACGGAAACCGATATCACCAGTTGCTCGACCTGCCACCGGTAGGTGGAACTAGTTCGAAGTTATTAGTTCTCGGTTCTCAGTCGTTGGCCAAAAATGGAAGAGATTAAGCAACGCGAAGAAGTTTGTCCCAGCAAGCGTAACCAGCTTGATCTGGAGACGGCCCGCGCCCGCATTGAAGAAACCAAGGGGCCGGAATTCTGGCGCAGCCTGGAAGAGCTGGCGGGCAGCGAAGAATTTAAAGAAATGATGCACCGTGAATTCCCCAAAGGTGCGTCAGAGTGGGTAGACGCGGTCTCGCGCCGGGGATTCATGAAGCTGATGGGCGCTTCGGTGGCTTTGGCCGGGATGACGGCCTGCACCAAGCAGCCGCTGGAGCCGATTGTCCCTTATGTCAAACAGCCGGAAGAGTTAGTACCGGGCCGACCGATGTTTTACGCCAGCGCATTCACGCTGGGCGGATACGCCAGCCCGGTGCTGGTTGAGAGTCATCAATACCGGCCAACCAAGATCGAAGGCAATGAGCAACACCCTGCCAGCATGGGAGGGACGGATATCTATGCTCAGGCATCGATTCTTGACATGTACGATCCTGACCGGTCGCAGACGATTGCCTATCTTGGCGAAGTGCAGACCTGGGGTGCGTTTGTCTCAGGGATTCGTGGTCCGCTAAGCGTACAGAAGGGACTCAAGGGCGCTGGCATACGTATTCTTTCGCAGACAGTTTCGTCGCCCACGCTGGCAGACCAACTCAAGGCGCTGTTGCAGGTTTATCCCGAAGCCAAGTGGCATGTTTATGAGCCTCTGAACCGCGACAATGTTTTGGAAGGCGCCAAGCTGGCATTTGGCCAGCCGGTAGAGACGCGATACGACTTCTCGAAGGCAGATGTAATTCTTTCGCTGGACGCGGATTTTCTTTCGGCGGGCTTCCCGGGTTCTATTCGCTATGCGAGGGATTATGCCAAGCGGCGCAATCCCGATAGCGGCAATATGAGCCGCATGTACGTGGTGGAGAGCACACCCAGCGCGACCGGCGCGAAGGCTGATCATCGGCTGCCGCTGCGGGCTGGGGATATTGAAGGCTTTGCTCAGGCTTTGGGCGCTGGAGTGTTGGCGGAGAAAAGCCCCGCTCAAGCGGAGGTTGAACGGGGCACCCTCAGGGCCAAATTTCTCTCCGGGCTTTTAGGTGATCTGCAGGCGCATCGTGGCTCGAGCGTGGTGATTGCCGGCGACCATCAGCCTGCCGCGGTGCACGCATTGGCGCATGCGTTGAACGCCTCACTTGGTAATGTTGGCAACACGGTGGTCTATACCGATCCGGTTGACGCCAATCTTATTAACCAGACCGAATCCCTGAAGTCGCTGGTGGCGGACATGCGGGGCGGCAAAGTGGATGTGCTGGTTATCGTCGGGGGCAATCCAGCTTACGACGCGCCTGCCGACCTGGGGTTCGCTGACGCGCTGGTGAATTCGAATATTCCCCTGCGAATTCATCATGGGCTCTATCAGGACGAGACCGCCGAACTGTGCCAGTGGCATGTCAACGAAGCGCACTACCTTGAAAGCTGGGGTGACGCCCGGGCTTATGACGGAACCGTCAGCATCGTACAGCCATTGATCGCGCCACTTTATGGGGGCCGCAGTGCGGTGGAGCTGATTGCGACATTGGCAGGCGGGACCGATGTCAGCGGTCACGAACTGGTGCAGGGCTACTGGAAGAAGCAGCACAGCGGCGCCGACTTTGACATGTTCTGGCGGAAGTCTCTGCATGATGGCTGGGTCGAAGGCACTGCGTTCGGTCCAAGGCAGGTAAGCGCAAAAGCTCCTGCCGCATCGGCAGCGTCGGCTGCGCCGGGTATCGAGATCAATTTCCGCCGCGATGCTTCGATCTACGATGGGCGCTTTTCCAACAACGGCTGGTTGCAAGAGTTGCCCAAGCCGATGAGCAAGCTCACCTGGGATAGTGCCGCGCTGCTTAGCCCTGCGACTGCCGCGCAAATGGGAGTTGCCAGTAAAGATCTGATCGAGTTGGAGTTGAACGGCAAGACTGTCAAAGCTCCGGTGTGGATACAGGCGGGACATGCCGATAACTCAGTTACAGTTTCGCTGGGTTATGGCCGGCGCCGGGCAGGGCGGGCAGGAACCGGGGCGGGTTTCGACATGTATCCGCTGCGCTACAGCGCGACGCCGTGGTTTGCCAACGGAGCTGCGCGCAAAGTAGCGGGCACTTATCTTCTGGCCTCCACCCAGGGGTACCAGACCATGGAAACCCAGGATGGCGGCGATCGTCCACTGGTGCGCACGGCCAGCCTGGAGGAATATAAAAAGGAACCGAATTTCGCCCGCGAAGATGAACCGCCACCGGAGCTGACGCTTTACCCCGGCTACGACTATAAGAAAGAGCCTTACGCGTGGGGCATGACCATCGACCTCAATGCCTGCGTGGGCTGCAATAACTGCATCGTGGCTTGCCAGTCGGAAAACAATATTCCGATCGTCGGCAAAGATCAGGTCAATCGCGGCCGTCACATGCACTGGTTGCGGGTCGACGCCTACTACCAGGGTGATCGGGAGAATCCCAAGGCGTATTTCCAGCCAGTGCCGTGCATGCAGTGCGAGAACGCGCCTTGTGAGTTGGTCTGCCCGGTGGGCGCCACCGTCCACAGCAGCGAAGGCCTGAACGACATGGTCTACAACCGCTGCGTGGGCACCCGCTACTGCTCGAACAACTGTCCCTATAAAGTGCGGCGCTTCAACTTCCTGTTGTTCCAGGACTGGGAGACGCCGCAATACAAGATGATGCGCAATCCGGACGTGACCGTCCGCAGCCGCGGGGTGATGGAGAAGTGCACTTATTGTGTGCAGCGCATCAACCACAATCGCATCGACGCGGAGCGGGAAGACCGCTTGATTCGCGACGGCGAGTTGAAGACGGCCTGCCAGCAGTCTTGTCCGGCCAATGCCATCACCTTCGGCAACATCAATGATTCGAATAGCCAGGTCTCAAAGCAAAAGGCGAATTCACGCAACTACAGCCTGCTGGCCGAACTGAACACCCGGCCACGCACGACTTATCTGGCGGAGATACGTAACCCTAATCCTGAGCTGGAAGCTTAGGCGGAGCGCAAGCGAGCATGGACGATCTAACAAAAGTCGAAGCTGACGGCTCGGCGCCGGTTATTGCGCCCGGCTACACCTTCGGCACGGTCACCGACAAGATCAGCTCGATCGTGCTCACCCGTCCGGTGTCAAACGGCTGGGTGATGGGTTTTGGCATCGCCTTCCTGCTGATGATGGGCATGCTCTATGCCATCGGCTACCTGTTCCTGCGCGGCACTGGCATCTGGGGGGTGAATATCCCGGTGGGGTGGGGATTCGCCATTGTTAATTTCGTGTGGTGGATCGGTATCGGGCACGCGGGAACTTTGATTTCAGCAATTTTGCTTTTGTTGCGGCAGTCATGGCGGAATTCCATCAACCGTTTTGCTGAGGCCATGACGCTGTTTGCCGTTTCCTGCGCGGGGTTGTTTCCGGTGCTTCACTTGGGGCGTCCCTGGCTGGCGTATTGGCTGTTTCCCATCCCGAACACAATGAAGTATTGGCCGCAGTTCCGCAGCCCGCTGGTCTGGGACGTGTTTGCGGTTTCGACCTACGCAACCATTTCCGCATTGTTCTGGTTCATTGGGCTGATTCCCGACCTGGCGACCCTGCGCGACCGCACCGACAACCGGGCGCTCAAGATTGTTTACGGCATGCTGGCGATGGGCTGGCGGGGATCGGCGCGGCACTGGGCTCGCTACGAGACGGCTTACCTTTTATTGGCTGGACTGGCAACGCCGCTGGTGCTTTCGGTGCATACCGTGGTGAGCTTCGACTTTGCGGTGGGCATTGTGCCGGGATGGCATACCACCATCTTCCCTCCCTATTTTGTGGCGGGCGCGATTTACTCCGGCTTCGCCATGGTGCTGATGCTGGCGATTCCCATCCGCAAGTTCTATCACCTGGAAGATTTCATTACCGAGCGGCACCTGGAAAATTCCGCCATGGTGATGCTGGCTACCGGGCTGATCGTGGGATATGGATACGTGATCGAAGCGTTCATGAACTGGTATGGCGGCGATTCCAACGAAGGCTTCGTGCTGTGGAACCGGCTGCATGGGCCCTACGCGCTCTCCTATTTCGCATTGCTGTTCTGCAACCTGGTATTGCCGCAGGTGCTGTGGATTCGCAAGTTCCGGGTCAGTCCATTCTGGCTGTTCCTGATTTCATTTGATGTGCTGGTTGGAATGTGGCTGGAGCGATTTGTGATCGTGGTGGTCAGCCTGCACCGTGACTTCGTGAGTTCGTCGTGGGGCATGTACTATCCGACGCGCTGGGACTGGATGACCTACATCGGCACCATTGGAATGTTCCTGGCGCTGATGTTCCTGTTTATCCGCATTCTGCCCATGATTTCGATCTTTGAAATGCGCACCCTGCTGCCGGACGCGGAGGTAAAGGGCGAATGAAGCGCGACACTCTTTACGGCGTGATGGCGGAATTCAAGACTCCCACGGAACTGGTGGAGGCGGCGCGCGCTACCGAGCACGCGGGCTATAAAAAATTCGACGCTTATAGTCCGTTTCCGATTGAAGAATTGTCGGACGCGGTAGGCTTTCACAAGAACGGGGTTCCACTGGTGGTGTTGATCGCCGGCATTATCGGCTGCATCACGGGATACGCACTGCAGTACTGGATTTCGGTGATTGCTTATCCCATCAATGTAGGCGGGCGGCCTTACCATTCCTGGCCGTCGTTTGTAGTGGTGACATTTGAGCTGACGATTTTGTTTGCCGGCGTTTCGGCGGTGCTGGGGATGCTGGCGCTGAATGGACTGCCGATGCCCTATCACCCGGTGTTCAATGTGCCGCGCTTCGCCCTGGCCAGCAAGGATCGCTTTTTCCTGATTATTTTTTACTCCGATCCCAAGTTCGATCTGGTGGGAACGACCCGGTTCCTGCAAGCCACGGGGCCGCGTTCGATTTCGGAGGTACCCGGCTAGCCATGCGGAACTTCCAGAAATCCGTACCATTGCTGGCTCTGTCGATGGCGTTGCTGGCGGGCTGCCGGCAGGACATGCACGACCAGCCCCGCTTTAAGCCACTGGCGAGGAGCGATTTTTTCGCCGACCAACGCGCCTCTCGCGCGCCAGTAGACGGCACGGTAGCGCGTGGCCAATTGCACGAGGATGTCTATTTTTACACGGGAAAAGTGGGTGCGAATCCGGGCGACTATATGCCGTTTCCAGCTACCCAGGAAGTGCTGGCACGCGGCCGCGAGCGCTTCAACATTTATTGCGCTCCCTGCCACTCGCAGTTGGGGGACGGCAAGGGCATGATCGTACAGCGGGGTTTTCAACCGCCGCCGTCATACCACACCGAGCGTTTGCGCAAGGCGCCGCTGGGCTACTTCTTTGACGTGATAACCAACGGTTTTGGGGCCATGCCCGATTACGCTTCGCAGGTTACGCCGCGCGATCGCTGGTGCATCGTGGCTTACATTCGAGCCCTGCAGCTTAGCCAGAATGCCAGTGCGGCTGATGTTCCGGCCGGACAGGCGGTGCCTTCGCCGGCGCTTGAGTTCCGCGGCGATCCGCCTTCAGGGGCCACCCAGCCGGAGTTTCAGCCGGCGGGGAATTCCGCATCGCAGAGTCAGGAGCCCAAATGAGCGGGACGGCTTTGGGAAATCTCGACGTGACGGCTCCCGCGGTTGCGGGGCGGATGCAGCAGCGTTCGCTGGTGATCGGGCTGGTGTTCGCGGTGATCTGCGGCGGCCTGGCCTTTATGTGGCCGGGCGAGTTCTTCCGCGCTTATTTATTGGCATACGTGTTCTGGCTGGGAATCAGCCTGGGCTGCCTGGCGATGTTAATGCTTCAGCATATGACGGGCGGGGCCTGGGGATTCGTGATTCGCCGGCTGCTGGAAGCTGCTGCGGGAGTGCTGCCGCTAATGGCGGTCTTGTTTGTCCCGGTTCTTTTCGGAATGGGGCATCTGTATAGCTGGAAGCATCCCGAAACTTTTGGCAAAGACAAGCACATGTTGGAGATTACCCGGACCTACCTGACGACCAACGGGTTTGTGGTGCGGGCGGTAATCTATTTCGCAATCTGGATCGGCCTGGCGTTTTTGCTGAATCGGGCTTCCGCCGAACAGGATCGGCCACCGGTAAGAAATCTGGGGTCGCGTTTTAAAACTATCAGCGCTCCCGGCATGATTCTTTATGCCTTCACCCTGACTTTTGCGGTGATTGATTGGGTGATGTCGCTCGATCCGCGGTGGATATCGACCATTTACGGGCTGCTGTTTCTGGCTGGGGAGTGCCTATCGGCGCTATGCCTGGTAGTGGTGGTGGAGTCGATATTTGCCCGCTACGAACCGATGTCGAATCTGCTGAAAAAGAATGAAGTGCAGGATCACGGCAAACTGATTCTGGCATTAACCATGTTGTGGGCTTACTTCAGCTTTTCGCAATTGCTGATCATGTGGGCCGGGAACCTGCCCGCCGAAATCACCTGGTACACGCGGCGGCTATATGGCGGGTGGCAGGGGGTGGGATTGGCGTTGTTTGTCTTCCACTTTGTCGTCCCGTTCCTGCTTTTGCTTTCGCGCTCCTTTAAGCGCAAAACTGAAACTCTGATGTGGCTGGCCTCGTGGATGCTGATCATGCGGTATGTCGATATTTTCTGGCATATCGAGCCAAATTTTTCGAAGACCTTTCACGTCACCCTGCTCGACCTGTTGCTGCCGTTCGCTATTGGTGGGCTATGGCTGGCGCTGTTTTTCCGTAATGTGAGGCGCAGGCCGCTGATCCCGCTCTACGATGAGCAGTTGCATGAGTTGCTGGAGCCGGCCCATGACTGATCATGTACACAACGATCCATTGGGTGAAGGCGAGTATGAGCACCAGGATCTGACTGCGACCGGCATCTTCGGCTTTTTTATTGCACTCATCATTCTTCTGGGGCTAATTCAGTTCGCGGTTGTGGGCATGCTCCATTTGTTCGAGAAGTACAACGCCAAGCACCAGCCGCGGCAGAATCCGCTGGTCAAGGTGGAAACCGGGACTCGCACCGTGACGCCGGCAGATATTCAGAAGTTTCCCAATCCCCGGCTGGAAGACAACGAACGACGCGAGCTGCGCGATTTCCGTTTGCAGGAAGAACAGACATTGAACAGTTACGCAGCCGGCCAGGGCGCGGGGACGGAGCACATACCGATTGAACGCGCCATGCAGTTGATTGTGGACCGGGGCTTGCCCACGAAGGTCCAGGCAGGGACGGTGCCGGGTTCGGCGGTGAATACTTCGAGGCAGGCGGCGGAGAAGTCGGATCGGGGCGCGGTACCGGTTCGCAAGAAGAAGTGAGGATCGAGGCGGAGCAGATTCCTCCCTTCGGTCGGAATGACAAGGATTTTTAACATACAGGCTTGAGTTTGCGTACATTGATTAAAAACTCGGGGTTGGTTTTGGCGGCGGCTTTGCTGTTGCCGGGTTGCGCGTGGGGTCAGGCGATGAGCAAGGGCATTATGACGCCGCCGGCTAACGTGCGTCCGCCGGGGCTGAACAATGTTGGGATTCAGCAGAATTTGAATCAGCAGATCCCGGCAGATCTTACGTTCCGCGATGAGACGGGCAGAGCAGTTCGTTTGCAAGACTACTTTGGCAAGCGGCCAATGATTCTCAACCTGGTTTACTACCAGTGCCCCATGCTTTGCGGCGAAGTACTCAACAGCCTGACCAGTACGCTCAAGATCCTGAAGCTCGATGTAGGTAAAGACTTCGACGTGCTCACCGTCAGCTTCGATCCGCGAGAGACACCAGAAATGGCTGCCACCAAGAAAGCGCCAATCATCAAACGCTATGGGCGAGCCGGCGCTGCCGAGGGCTGGCATTTTCTGACGGGCCCGCAGGAATCGATCACTGCACTGACCAAAGCCGCAGGATTTCAATATCAGTATGACAACACGACGGCGCAGTTCGCGCACGCCACCGCGATCATGGTGCTGACGCCGGAAGGCAAGATTGCGCAGTACTACTACGGCGTCGACTACGCGCCGCGCGATTTGCGGCTGGGGCTGGTGCAGGCATCGGACAACAAGATTGGCAACGTAGTGGATCAGGTGCTGTTGTACTGCTATCACTACGATCCGGCGAAGGGGAAGTATGGGGCGGTGATCACGCGTATTCTTCGCCTCTCTGGACTGGCGACGATTTTGATATTGGGCACCATGATTGCTGTGCTGACGCGGCGGGGATCGCCGAAGGGCAACGAGCAGAACAGGTCAGAACGTTATGTTTGAGAACTTTCCATTGTGGCCTGCGAGGGCCTCCACCATCGCCGGCTCGGTCGACGCGCTGTTCGTGTTCCTGTTGCTGCTCTCTGCCTTTATGTCCGCGGCGATCTTTACCATGATTTTGATTTTCGCGGTGAAGTACCGGCGGCGCGCCGGGGTGCATGCCGAGCAGATTGAAGGGTCGACCATTCTGGAGCTGACCTGGTCAATTATTCCATTTTTTATCTTCATGTTTATTTTTGGCTGGGGCGCATTCATCTATTTCCAGGAGCGTACGCCGCCGCAGGGAGCGGCAACGGTTTATGTAGTTGCCAAGCAGTGGATGTGGAAGCTGCAACACGAAGAAGGGCACAGCGAAATCAACGAACTGCACGTGCCGGTGGGCCGCGACGTCAGGATGATAATGACTTCGCAGGACGTGATTCACAGCTTCTTCATTCCGGCATTTCGCATTAAGCAGGACGTGCTGCCGGGGCGCTACACCACCGCGTGGTTCCGCGCCACTAAGCCGGGAACCTATCACCTGTTCTGCGCCGAATATTGCGGCACCCAGCACTCCGGCATGATTGGGCAGGTGGTGGTGATGGAGGCCAACGATTACCAGAACTGGCTGGCCGGCGGCCGGGTCTCGGGCTCCATGGCTTCCGCGGGACAGGACATTTTCCAGCAACTGGGATGCTCCACCTGCCATCGCAGCGATATTCAGGGACGCGGCCCCAATCTGGTTGGAGTTTTTGGGCGGCAGGTGCAGTTGGAAGACGGGCGCACGGTGATCGCGGATGAGAATTATGTCCGGGAATCGATTCTCGATCCCTCGGCCAAAGTGGTAAGCGGATTTAAGCCCATCATGCCGGTATTTCAGGGACTGGTAACCGAAGAGCAGCTAAATGCCCTGGTGGCTTATGTGAAATCGTTAAATCCCGCTCCGGCAGGCACGGCGGGCGGGCCGGCCATGGTCCCGGCGGGCACGAAACAATAGGGGCTAAAGGAATAGCGATGTCGACCGTAGCAATTACGCCAGAACGAGTGAATTATCTCAACCAGGAGTATGGGATCCGTTCGTGGCTGCTGACCACCGACCATAAGCGGATCGGTCTGCTGTACCTGATGGCGATTACCTTCTTCTTTTTTATAGGAGGATTTTTTGCGCTGCTGATCCGCCTGGAACTGCTGACCCCGGCGGGCGACCTGGTGCTGGCCGATACCTACAACAAGCTGTTCACCATGCACGGCCAGGTCATGGTCTTTTTCTTTCTGGTGCCTTCGATTCCCGCGGTGTTGGGAAACTTTCTGGTCCCCATCATGATCGGGGCGAAAGACCTGGCATTTCCCCGGATTAATCTGCTGAGCTGGTACATCTACATGGCGGGCGGCGCCCTGATGCTGATCTGCATCATGACCGGTGGCTCCGATACCGGTTGGACTTTCTACACTCCATTCAGCACCGCGTTCAGCCATGGCCAGGTGATTGAAGCTGGAGTTTCGATTTTTATCGTCGGCTTCTCATCCATCCTTACCGGGCTGAACATCGTGGTCACGGTACACCGCATGCGGGCGCCCGGGATGACCTGGTCCCGGCTGCCCCTATTTGTCTGGGCGCAGTACGCTACCAGCATCATCATGTTATTGGGAACACCGGTGCTGGCCATCACCCTGCTGCTGGTGGTTTTTGAACGCGCTTTCAACCTGGGCATTTTCGATCCGACGCGCGGCGGCGATCCGCTGCTCTTCCAACATCTGTTCTGGTTCTATTCTCACCCTGCGGTTTACATCATGATCTTGCCGGCCATGGGAGTGGTCAGCGAGATCGTGGCTTGTTTTTCGCGCAAGCGGCCCTTTGGATACAGCGCCATGGCTATGGCGATCATCGGCATCGCTGTCCTTGGCTTTCTGGTGTGGGCGCACCACATGTTTACCGCCGGAATTTCGTTGTACTCGGCGCTGGTGTTCTCGCTGTTGAGCTACTTCGTCGCCGTGCCCTCGGCTATCAAAGTATTTAACTGGACCACCACGATGTATAAGGGCTCGATCTCATTCACCACGCCGATGCTGTATGCCTTCGGCTTTATCGGCTTGTTTACCATGGGCGGGCTGACAGGCCTGTTCCTGGCGGCGTTGGGCATCGATGTTCACGTAACCGATACCTACTTCGTGATTGCCCACTTCCACTACATCATGGTGGGCGGCGCGATTATGGGCTACCTCGGCGGACTGCATTTCTGGTGGCCAAAAATTTCCGGACGCATGTATCCCGAAGCCTGGGCGCGCCTTTCCGCGCTGATTGTGTTTTTGGGATTTAACCTGACTTTCTTCCCGCAGTTTATTCTGGGTTATGTGGGCATGCCGCGGCGTTATTGGCAGTACCCGCAGGAATTCCAGGTGCTGAATATTCTTTCCACGGCGGGCGCCACCATCCTCGCCGTCGGATATGTCCTACCCATGATTTATTTCGTCTGGTCGATGCGCTATGGCAAGATCGCGGAGCCGAATCCCTGGCACGCCGCCGGCCTGGAGTGGATGACGCCTTCTCCCCCTCCGACTTTCAACTTCGATGAAACTCCGGTTGTGACCTGGGAAGCGTACAACTACGAAGAGATTCCAGCGCCCGAGGAGGTGCGGATTGAGCGATAGCCCCGCGGTGCTAGAGCATCACAATCCGGAACTCCAGCACCACTTCGCGGACATGGAGCAACAGAAGCACGCCGCATCCCTGGGGATGTGGCTGTTTCTGGGCACCGAGGTCATGTTCTTCGGCGGCATGTTCCTGGCGTACTTGATCTATCGCATTTGGTATTACCCGGAATTCGCCGCCGCCAGCCGCACGCTGAATCTCAAGATCGGGACCGCCAACACCGCCGTCCTTATTTGTAGCAGCTTGTCGGTGGCGTTGGGCATACGCGCCGCGCAGATGAACAAGCGAATGCTGACGGTGGTGATGCTGGTGCTGACTCTGGTTTTTGGTCTGGCATTTTTGGGAGTAAAGGGAGTCGAATGGCACGAGAAATTCGTTGAGCATCATGTCCCTGGACCCAACTTCCATTTTGAAGCCGACCCAGCCCATCCCGAGCTAAAAATCAATCAGCAGCACGCCCAGATATTTTTCTCCATGTACTTCGCTATGACCGGCATGCACGCCGTGCATATGATCATTGGGGTTGGCATTTTCCTGTGGTTGATTTACCAGGCGTGGAAGGGGCGTTTCAATTCGGAGTATTACACTCCGCTGGAGAATTCCGGCCTTTATTGGCATTTCGTGGACATCATTTGGATTTACCTTTTTCCATTGTTCTATCTGATCGACCGGCATTAGTGAGCAACCATGTCTGAACATATACTTTCGAGCAAACTGTACTGGGGCATCTGGGCGCTGCTGATCGTGCTCACTGGCGTAACTGCCTGGGTGGCTACTCTGGACTTGGGCTGGCTCAATCCGGTGGTAGCGCTATTTATTGCGACCATCAAGGCAACGGTAGTAGTGTTGTTTTTTATGCACGTCAAATACACCAGCGAGAAGCTCACCAAAATCGTCGGCGTGGCCGCACTGTTTTGGCTGATGCTGTTGCTGGTGCTGTCGATGGCGGATTACGCAACCCGGGGGATCATTCCTTCATAAGTATAGACGTTGCTCCGCAACGTCTATGTGTCGGACTTAATCGAGGCCTGCATTAGGACTTCGGTCTCCACGGCATCGCAGCTGTTCCGCCCGCTTTGTCGGCGCTGCTGCGACGTTGCGGAGCAACGTCTCTACCTAACATTCGCAAAGGGTTCGGGGAAAAAGCCCTCATTTTGCGGTATACTCCGCCGTCGTACTCATTGGTTGAGGTGAACCATGGCATTCTGTAATTCTTGTGGCGCAGTAATTGATGGCGCGGCGCGCTTTTGTCCAAAGTGCGGCAAGCCGTCGGCTACGGGAGCCGCTGCGGCAGCAGCTGCCCCTCAGAACGTGGTACCTCCTCCATCGCCCATGGCGCCCGCCCCGGTGCCACAGGCCCAGCCGGTGGTCGCCAGTGGTGGCGGCAGCAGTGCCCTGAAAATTATTCTCATTGTGGTGGCGGTGATCGTCGGCCTGGGAATTTTGGGTATGGGAACGGCGGCATTCCTGATTCATCGGGCGGTGAGCCGGACCCACGTTCGCGAGCACAACGGGAATGTGAAAGTGGAGACGCCGTTTGGCACGGTAGAAAGTTCTAACGACGCGGATGACGCAACCCAGAATCTGGGACTGGATGTGTATCCGGGCGCAAGCGTGGTGAAGGGCACCACCGCCAACGTGACTTTCGGCCAGACCCATACTTCAGCGGCTGAATTTGAAACGGATGATCCGCCCAGCTCGGTCGCTGAGTTTTACAAAAGCAAAATGCCGGCGGCGACCTACATGTCTTCGGAGACCAATCACTACAGTCTGATGGCCGGCGGCAAAGGCAACCTCACCACTGTAAATATCGAACCCCGAGAGGGAAAGACGCGGATCGCCATCTCGAAGATCACCGGCAAAGCCGCTAACTGAACTCCCCGGGCCCATGTCAGAAACTTTTGTAGAGATCGCCCGCGCGGCCAAGTCCGCCAGCGTGGATGCAGCCAGCCTATCTGCCGCTTTGGCGCGGCAGGTGCGCGGCGAAGTCCGGTTTGATGCCGGCTCGCGCGCGACTTATTCCACCGACGCCTCCAACTATCGCCAGGTCCCAATCGGAGTTGTGCTTCCGCGCGACGTGGATGACGTTATGGCCACGGTTGCTATCGCACGTCAACATGGTGCCCCGATCCTTTGCCGCGGCGGTGGAACCTCGCTTGCCGGCCAGTGCTGCAATGTCGCCGTAGTGCTCGATTTCTCGAAGTACATGGCGCAGATTCTGGAGCTCGATCCGCAGCGGCGGATCGCTCGAGTACAGCCTGGGGTAATTCTGGATCACCTGCGTGCGGCAGCGGAAAATTATCAGCTTACCTTTGCTCCCGATCCCGCCAGCCATGATCGCTGCACCATCGGCGGGATGGTGGGAAACAACTCCTGCGGCGTGCATTCCATCATGGCGGGGAAGACTGACGACAACATCGAAGAACTGGAGATCCTCACCTATGACGGCCTGCGCATGCGGGTGGGGCGGACCAGCGATGAGCAGCTGAGCCAGATCATTATGCAGGGCGGACGGCGAGGCGAAATTTATACCGGACTGCGCATGCTGCGCGACCGCTACGCCGATCTGGTGCGCGAGCGCTTCCCGGATATTCCGCGGCGTGTTTCGGGCTACAACCTCAATTATCTGCTTCCGGAAAACGGATTCAATGTGGCGCAGGCGCTGGTGGGCTCCGAGGGAACCTGCGTCACCATTCTCGATGCTACCTGCCGGCTGGTGGAAAGCCCGCAGCAACGCGTGTTGCTGGTAATTGCTTACCGCGATGTTTATGAGTGCGCCGATCACGTGCCGGAGGTAATGACCCACAAGCCCATCGGGCTCGAAGGCTTCGACAACTGGCTGGTTGATTTTTCGCGCATCAAGAACATGAACCGCGAGGGGCTAAAGCTTTTGCCCGCGGGCGGTGGCTGGCTGCTGGCGGAGTTTGGCGCCGATACCAGGGCTGACGCCGAAGCCCAGGCGCGGGCGGCGATGGCGGGACTGGCACGCTCGGCGAATCCGCCGAACATGCGGCTGATCACCGATGATGCCGACGCGAAGAAAGTCTGGCATGTACGCGAGTCTGGCCTCGGCGTGGTTTCGCATCTGCCCGGCATGCCATTTGCGTGGGAAGGCTGGGAGGATTCGGCGGTCGCGCCGGAAAAACTGGGCGGGTATTTGCGCGATCTTCGCAAGTTGCTCGATCAATATGGATATCGCGGCAGTTATTACGGGCACTTTGGCCATGCCTGCGTGCATGTACGCATCAGTTTCGATTTCGAAACCGAAGAGGGTATTCGCAAGTTCCGGGCTTTCGCGGAAGAAGCATCCGACCTGGTGGTGGGCTATGGGGGATCGTTCTCCGGTGAGCATGGGGACGGGCAGTCGCGGGCGGAGTTCTGGCCGAAAATGTTTGGCCCTGAATTGATGCGGGCCTTCGGCGAATTCAAAGCTCTGTGGGACCCGGAGTGGAAGATGAATCCGGGTAAGCTGGTCGAACCCTACAAGATCGACGAAAACCTCAGGTTGGGCGCAGGTTACAAGCCATGGAACCCGGAAACTCATTTCAAATTTCCCAACGATGAGGGCAGCATCGCGCACGCCGCGCTGCGTTGTGTCGGGGTGGGAAAGTGCCGCAATTATGAAGGCGGAGTGATGTGTCCCAGCTTTCGCGCCACCCGCGAAGAAGAGCATTCGACGCGCGGACGCGCCCATCTTCTGTGGGAGATGACCAAGGGTGAGGTGGTGCGCGATGGCTGGCGCGACGAGAGCGTAAAAAAATCGCTCGATCTGTGTCTGGCTTGCAAAGGCTGCAAAAGCGACTGCCCGGTGAACGTCGATGTGGCAACTTATAAAGCGGAATTCTTGTCGCACTACTACGATGGCCGCCTGCGGCCCCGCAGCGCCTACGCTTTTGCGCATATCGACCGCTGGGCGCGGATTGCTTCGAAGTTCCCGGGACTGGTCAATCTCACTACCCAACTTCCGCTGATGCGCAGTCTCGCGAAATGGGCTGCGGGCATGCCGCAGCAGCGGAGCGTTCCGCAGTTCGCTTCGCAGACCTTTCGCAAATGGTTTGAGCACCGCAAATCGCCGGTGAGCGGAAAACCGGTGCTGCTGTGGCCTGACACCTTCAACAATTACTTTCTTCCGCAGACTGCGAAAGCGGCAGTCGAGGTGCTGGAAGCGGCAGGGTTCTCGGTCACTCTACCAAAAGGCGTGGTATGTTGCGGGCGTCCGCTTTATGACTGGGGATTTCTCGATCGCGCCAAACGGCTTCTGCTGGAGACTCTTGATACTCTTTCCGCCGAGATCGAGGCTGGAGTGCCGGTGGTCGTGCTGGAGCCGAGTTGCGCTGCCGTCTTCCGCGACGAACTGGGAAATCTTTTTCCTGACGATGCGCGCGCCCGCAAGCTGGCGCAGCAGACGTTCCTGCTGAGCGAATTTCTGGAGAAGAAGGCCCCGGAATTTCGGCCCCGGCTGTTGCCGCGAAAAGCACTCGTGCACGGCCACTGCCATCATAAGTCGGTCATGAAGATGACCGACGAAGAGGCGGTTCTCACCAAACTTGGTCTGGACTTCCATGCTCCGGCCTCAGGCTGCTGTGGCATGGCTGGGTCATTCGGTTTTGAACACGACAAGTACGACATCTCATTGGCGATTGGCGAGATGGAATTGCTTCCCGCGGTTCGGGCGGCGGCGCCTGACACCCTGATTATTGCCAACGGATTTAGTTGCCGGGAGCAGATTTCCCAGTGCGCCGGCCGGCGGACGCTGCATCTGGCGGAAGTTTTACAAATGGCGATTTCCCAATCAGCTCGTTAGTCGTGGCGACTCTTCCTGCACTTCATCCGATGGTCGCACGAAAGGCCACTCAGAATCACAAAATTAGGGAAATATAGTTTTTAAGTTGTTGATTACAAGTGTGTTGCACCGCATCTGGCCAGCCCGCTCCGATTCTGGGACAATACTCCTAGGCTGGTTGCACACCTCCGGAACACCTCGATGCCCTGGGAAACTGAAAACTTAGCGCCTGCTTCGGCCACTGCTTCGGAAACGAAGCGGTCGGTTTCGGCGATGACCGAGCTTCAAGGCTCGATTCTGGTGCTGATTCAGTTCGACGTCTGCGAAGAAATTAAGCTCGATAGCCTGCGCCAGATCTTTGGTGCCCGGATCCTGGAGCAGCCCAGCTTTAAACATCCGGCTCCCGGTTATGTCCGCTATCAGCGTCCGCCGGTGGTGGAGCCGATTGAGCCTTTAATTCTCGAGAGCGGCGAAAAACTTCAAGGCGAAATCAAGTATTACGACTACGGTGTGTTGAGCGTAGTGTTCGTACTGCCATTCTCCGGCGATTGGGACATGCTCATCCGGCTAGGCAGCCGGTGGGCTTCTGAAGTCGACTTTGAGCGCCACGCCTCCCGCATTGCCCACCAAAAGCTGGAGCGGGCCGCGCCGGCGTTGGTGAAACCGTATTCGGAATGGCTCAGCGAAGACTACTTTATTTTTCACCTGCGGGATGTGGCGAATTCGCCTTCGGCGACAGAACTAGTCGCCAGTCACAGTTCCCACATCGCGCAGATTGTGCGCGGCGAAACCTTGCAGCTTTCCGATGGCGAGCGCGAAGAGATTCTGCAATCGCGTATCTCTTACTATCCGAATGATCTGGCGGTCATTGGCTGGAACGCAGCGTTTCTCTACGACACTACGGCTGGCGCGGAGACTGCGATTCAGCTGTTGGAGTATGCCAACTCGCAGCTGCTGGAATTTCGCCACTACGATGAGTTGCTTACCCGGGAACTGGATGGGGTTTACGACTTTCTCGATAAAGGCACCGGTCTGTGGGTGCGATGGAAGTTGGCGCGCGCTGCCACCAAGCTGCATACCGTGCTGCTCGACGTCACCGAGCTTACCGAACACGCCGACAATGCGATCAAGTTTCTCAGCGACATGTTCTCCGCCCGTCTTTATAAACTGGCAGCCAGCAAGGTTGGCGTGCCCGACTACAAAGACTTGGTCACGCAAAAGCTGCGCACCGCGGAAGATCTCTATCGCTTCATGGTCGACCAGTTCAATCAGAGCCGTGCCTTTGTGCTCGAACTGATGGTGGTGGTCATCCTGATCATCGAGCTTATCTACGTCTTCCACGGCAAACCACTCTAGAGGAATTCCATGCGAGGCCTGAAAGGCAAACGTGTGCTCATTACTGGAGGCGCCAGCGGTATTGGCGCGGCCACAGCTGCCAGGTTTCTGGAAGAAGGCTCCGCGGTGTGCGTGCTCGATCGCGATCAGGAGGGCTGTAAACGCATTCAGCAGGAGCTGCCGCAACTCGCGGGGACGGTGGTCGCAGATGTCTCGGATTATCACTGGGTGCAAAATGCTTTTCAGGAAGCCATTCGCCTGATGGGTGGAGTGGATGTGCTGATCAACAATGCCGGAATCAGTCTCCGCCACGAATTTCTTAACATTACGCCTGAGGAATGGGCCAAGGTCATGGGGGTAAATCTGACGGGAGTCTTCTACGTCGCGCAGACCGCGGCGCGCCACATGTGGGAGCGGGGCGATGGAGTGATCCTGCAGACCGCCTCCACCAACGGCATCATGGGGTACCCGTACTATGCCGACTACAACGCCACCAAGGCGGGGGTCATAGAGCTGACGCGCTCCATGGCACTGGAGCTTGCACCGAAGATCAGAGTCTGTGCGGTCGCCCCGGGCTACGTTCTCACGCCCATGCAACGTGCCGAATATAGCGATGAAATGCTGGAAGAAGTAAACCGCAAGATCCCGCTGCGTCGCCACGCCAAGCCGGAAGAGATTGCGGCTCTGTTCGCCTTTCTTGCCTCCGATGACGCCGCCTTCATGACCGGCCACGTTTACACCGTGGATGGCGCTGAAACTGCCGGCGGCCTCGCCAGTCGTTAAGCGAAAATTCATTTAACATGTTGCGGTGGCTAGCTTTTACGTCCAAAATTTCGGCTGCCGTGCGACCCAGGCCGACGGCGCCGCGATTGAGCGCCAGTTCCGCGATCAGGGCCTGGATCGCGCCGAGTCGCCAGACTCCGCCCAGGTAGTCGTTCTCAATACTTGTACCGTTACGGCCGCAGCTGACCAGGACGCGCGCGCCGCCATCCGCCGAATTCGCCGCCAGAACCCGGACTGCCAGCTTGTGGTTACCGGATGCTATGCGCAGCGGGCTGCAGAAGAAATTGCCGCGTTGCCGGGCGTCACGCGCGTGATTGGGAATTCTCATAAGCACCAGTTGGCTTCGCTGCTTCGTCCATCTTTTGTGCCGCTGTCTGAGTTGGCGGGGAATGCAGTTGTTAGTTCGTCGTTCTCAGTTTTCAGCAATTGGTCTGACAAGATTACGGTTTCTGACATTTTTGCCCATACCGAACTGCTGGCTGCGCCGGTGTTCGATGCCGCGAATGAGAGAACCAGGCCAAACCTGAAAGTCCAGGATGGCTGTGATAATCGCTGCTCGTTCTGCGTGATTCCATCGGTCAGGGGACAGAGCCGGTCGTTGCCGATGGGCGAAATCATTCGCGAAGTAAATACGCTGGTCGACTCCGGCTATCGCGAGGTGGTGATTTCCGGGATCAATCTCGGAAGATGGGGCCGCGACTTCGAATCTCCGCAGCGCTTTGAAACCCTGGTGAAGAGAATCCTAAGTGATACATCGCTGGAAAAGTTGCGCGTCAGCTCGGTCGAGCCGATGGATTGGAGCGATGAACTGATTCAGTTATTTGCCGAGTCTCCACGAATCGCGAAGCATGCGCACGTGCCCATGCAGTCAGGAAGTGACGCAGTACTGCGGCGCATGCACCGCAAGTATCGACCCTGGCATTACCGGCAGAAGATTGAGCGCATTCGCCAAGCCATGCCGGATGCGGCTATCGGCGCCGATGTGATGGTAGGCTTTCCGGGAGAGAGCGCTGCCGAGTTTGAAGAGACTCGCAGGTTAGTTGACGATTTGCCGCTGACTTATTTGCATGTGTTCACCTATTCGGCGCGTCCGGGAACGCCGGCTGCGGAGATGCGGAATCAGGTTGCGGTTAGTTTGGCCCGCGAACGCAACTCGATGCTACGCGAGCTGGCCGAGCGGAAGAAGCGGCAGTTCATGGAATCTTTTGTTGGAAAGACCCTCCCCGCAATTACGCTAAAGGCCTCGACTGATTTTCATACCGAAGCACTGACCGACAATTACTTGAAACTGCGACTGCAACAGATGCGAGCCCCCAATCAGTGGGTGAATGCAAGAATCGAAGCGATCAGAGAGGGAGCGCTGTTCGGGTCGTAACCAAACTACGCCTGGGATCAGCGAAATCCGTGGCGAAACGCCCTCCGGTGCTAAACTAACCCCCTGTATGGCTGACGAAAAGCGTTCCCGCACCCTGCTCTGGGTTCTGATTGGGGGAGGAGCTTTCTTCCTCTTTGTGCTGGCCGTGTTTACTTTGGTATACCTCGCGTTGCACGCGGGGGGCGAGCAAGCCTCCATTGGCTTTGGCGACAAGATCGGAGTGGTCGACCTCGAGGGAGTCATCCTCGACCCCGGTACGGTGGTCGGTCAGCTCAAGAAGTTTGCCGACGACGATTCCATTAAAGCGATAATTCTGCACGTCAATTCGCCGGGCGGAGGCGTGGCTGCGTCAGAGGAGATTTATCGCGAGGTAAAGCGCATCCGCGACGAGAAGAAGAAGCGGATCGTCGCCTCGATCGAGACCGTGGGCGCCAGCGGCGCATACTACGTATCTTCCGCCACCAACAAGATTTATGCCGACAAAGGCAGCATTGTGGGATCGATCGGCGTGATCGCCGAGTGGGTCAATTACGGCGACCTTTTGCGCTGGGCTAAGCTCAAGCCAGTCATTATGAAAGCGGGCGAGTTCAAAGATACTGGCTCACCCACTCGCGACCTCACCCCGGCCGAGCAGGCTTATATGCAGGCCCTGATCGATAACATGCATACCCAATTTATTGAGGCAGTGGCAGACGGCCGCCATGCCAAAGCCGACGACATTCGAGCCATTGCCAATGGCAAGGTCTGGACCGGGGAGCAGGCGCTTGGCATGAAGATGATTGACCAGGTTGCCGACTTTCAGACAGCCGTCGAAGATACAGCTAAGTCTGTGAATATAAAGGGGGAACCAGTGCTGGTTCGTCCCGATAAGGACCGCAAAACCTTGATGGATTTGCTGTTTGGCGACGTTTCGGAGTATTTGCCCACCCGGGAGAAGCTGCTGGAGCAACACACAGGCTTCTATTATTTGTGGAAATGATGCCTAAAGCGGGTCGCGCCCGAATTGGCGCTTGCGCAGAACCCCTGAAATTTGAGAAGTTTATGCAGGTAGCTGCTTCCCTGGGGCCCCTAACTGAGCGAACGATCGGAGCGATAGACGTATGACAAAAGCGGATCTTATCGATGAGGTTTCCCGGTTAGCAGAGCTGACGCGCAAAGACAGCGAAGTGATTGTCGAGACTATCTTCGACAGCATCGTGCGCTCGCTGCGCGTGGGTGACAAAATTGAGATCCGCGGCTTTGGCAGCTTTCGTACCCGTCAGCGCAAGCCCCGCGTTGGCCGCAATCCGAAGACCGGAGATCGAGTGGAAGTTCCCGCTAAGAAGATTCCGTTCTTCAAGCCGAGCAAGGAACTAAAGGACTTAGTGAATACCGGGGACCATACCCCGCCTCCAGCGGCGGAAGTTCCGGCAACGCCACCGACCATGTAATTGGGTTTATATCTCCTCCCCCACCAGCAGCGGTAGTTGCTCTTTGAATCCGCGACTCAAAGTCAGCTCCTTTCCGCTGTGCAGCAATACTACATATTCTCCGGTGGGCCAGGGACGCAGCTCCTTCACTCTCTCCACGTTAACGATGGTTGAACGGTGTATCCGCACGAAGCGCTTCGGATTCAGCCGCTCCTGAACCGAGTTCATCGTGCCCCGCTGCAGGTAGGACTCTTTCCCCACATGCAGGCGAAGATAATTGCCTTCGGCTTCGATCCAATCGATTTCCGCGCTCTTGAGAAAAATGATCTTGCCGGATGTCTTGATCACAAAGCGCTCGGCATAATTGTTACCTCGCTGTTCGCGCATCAGTTCGGCGAGTTTATCTCCCAGGTGGTCCCAACGGCCCTTTCGCAAATGCGCCTTGGCTCGTTCCAGTGCCTTGAGGAAACGCACTTCGTCGAACGGCTTCAGCAGGTAATCCATGGCGTGGACGTCAAATGCGCGCAATGCGTATTTGTCATACGCGGTCACAAAGATGGTTACCGGCATCTGCTGTGCGCCGATGGCGTCAACCACCGCAAAGCCATCCAGATCGGGCATCTGCACATCGAGGAAGACGAGATGGGGATCGTGCCGCGCGATTGCCGTCACCGCCTCGCGTCCAGTAGCACATTCCGCGACGATATTGATTTCAGGGTCGGGTTTTAGCAGCGTCCGCAGGGCTTCGCGGCCCAGCGGTTCATCATCCACGATTAGCGTAGCGATCTTCATAAAATGCCTCGCCTTCAAACGGAGACGCCGTCTGGAACGGCACCGCAATCGAAATCAGCAATCCCTTGCCAGGACGGCTGATTAAATCAAACTTATGGGCTTCGTTGTACATGTGAGACAGCCGGCTGCGGGTGTTGCTATGACCGATGCCTTCACGGTGCAGCTTCGGTTTCGGGTCAAGACCAGGGCCGCTGTCCTCAATTTCGATCATCAGTTTGTCGTCGACACGCTTGCTGGCGATCCGCACCCAGCCCCGCCCGGGCTGCATGGCCACGCCGTAACGAACCGCATTTTCCACCAGCGGCTGAAGCAGCAGGTTGGGCACGAGCGCGTCCAGCGTCAAGGGCTCAATCTCCAACTGAACGGTTAGACGGTCCTGAAAGCGAATCTTCTCAATTTCCAGGTAGTTGTCGATAAATTCCAGCTCCTGCTTCAGCGTAACTTCCTGCACATCGACGGATTCGATCGCCTGCCGCAGCAATTCGCTAAGCCGCACAATCATGGCGCGAGCGGCGGTGATGTCGCGTCCCATCAGGGTCGAAATTGCATGCAGCGTATTGAACAGGAAGTGGGGATGCAGCTGCGCTTGCAAAAGGCTAAGTTGCGCTCGCGCCAGTTGCGCCTGGAGTTCTGACTCTTGCAGCAGCCGGTCGCGGCTTTCCTGATAAAACAGGACGGCGTGGCTTAGGAAGATGATGGGGAAGTACATCCACAATGCATCTTCAAAGTTCGAAACCCAAAAATCTTTGAGGACATCGAGCGAAGGCGGCATCAACCTGGATGTCGCCACTTCGTGAATTTGAAAAAAAGTTACACGAAGCACGGCCCAGGCTGTCGAAAATATGAAGAAGCCTGCGATGTGTGCGACCAGGGGAACTAACCAGCGTTCCCGGGTGAACCGAAAGCGACGGGCAACCACGATAACGAAAGGGGTGAGAACGGCAAAGAGGCTGTAATTCGAAAACGTCCTTATCAGTTTGTCCCGGAAAGAACTCTGATACCCCATGCCGAGAGCGTTGACGTGGGCCTGAATGGCGGAAATAACCGCCACGATACTCCAGGCCAGGATCACCAGGAGTCCATAACGCAACCATTTTCGAGCTACCGTGCTTTCACTGGGCAAGAGTCGCATCTTGGGGCCGTCTTATCGCGTTAGAAGTGTACCCTTTGCGGCTTCGGTTGCAGGCTGAATTCCGTCCCTGCATGATGGCATCTCGTCACACCGCAACGGCGTTTCAGACCGGATGGTATGGGCTGCGGGTCGCCCCGCTGCGGATAAGAATCTGAATGGTAAACCGTGGGATATTACAACCAAAACTGTCCCTGCTCTACTGCGAATAACGCGTAATTCAATCGGAAGTGGAATATGAATCAATGGAACAGCTAAGCCGCCCAAAAAATCACAAGTAGAGACGTAGCTCCGCTACGTCTCTGCCGCCACAATAACGAAACCAAGCATAGGAAATTGCCCGCGCACACCTAGCGCCGACAGCCGAATTTCGCCGCGCGCCTCGATACCTTGGGCCAGAGAGCCGTAGCGGAGCTACGGCTCTACTCGCAAGCAGAGGCTAGTGGGCTTTCCCACTCGCCGGGCAAAACCAGAGAGTGAATCCCACTTATTAACTCGACTGGTGATAACTAATCAGGTTCGCTGGCTGCCGCCGATTGATTCCAGCGCGGAGGTGATTAGCGCGCTCCACTGCGCGACTTCATCTTCCCGCAAGGTGCGATCAGCGGATTGGAAGGTTGCGCGAACCAGCATCGAATATTTGCCGGCCGGGACCTTGCCCCCGCGGAAGATTTCCGCGGGCGCCAGGGTACGCAACTCGCTCACCCCTAATGCGGAGACGGTCGCACTGATTTTCTCGAACGCGACGGACTCCGGAAACAAGAATGAGAAGTCACGTTCGACCGCCGGGAAACGGCTGGGAGCCTGATAGCGAATCTGCCGCAGCGGATGCTTATATAGGCTCTCGAGATAAAGCTCGGCGATGAAAACCGGTTGGCGCAGCTTACGCTTTTCGGCAAGTTCCGGATGCAACTGGCCGAATTGAGCCACAGCGACGCCGTCCATCACGGCACGGGCTGAGCGGCCGGGATGGTAGTAGTCGGCGGTGCGAGCGTCGTAGTGCAGCGAATCCGATTCGAATTCGTGCAGCGCAGTCTCGATATCTCCCTTGATGTCATAAAACGATAATTGACGTGCTGGCTGATGCACACTTACGGAATCAGCAGCGCCAGTCGCGCCGAAACAGATTTGCTTAGCCTCTGACGCGGTCGCGCCAGTTGCTTCAAACACGCTGGCCGCTTCGAACAGGCGCACATTGTCGTTTCCCCGGTTAAGGTTATAGGCAAGCATGTTCAGGATGCCCGGCACCATCGAGGTGCGCATCACGGACGCTTCTTCACTGAGCGGATTGGCCAGTTCGATCACTGGCACCGCGGAAAATTGTTCGGCATCTTCGTGCGAAATGAAACTCAGCGAAACCGCTTCGTTGTAGCCCAGCGCCAGCAGCAGCGCACGCAGCTTCTGATCTTTCTGCGCTTCCAGCTTCTCAACTACCGCGCCGGAGAAGGCCGGGAGAGTATTGCGAAATTTGTCGTATCCGTGGAGACGCGCGATCTCTTCGATCAGGTCGATCTCGCGTTCGACATCAAGCCGCCAGCTGGGAATGCGGACGGAGAATTCCGCCTGGGCTCCAGGCTCAGGCACCAGTTCGAAACCGAGGCTGCGAAGAATACGGATAATCTCGCTGGTTTCAACCGCGCCGCCAAGAATGCGTTTTACTTCGGCCACCTGCAGCACGATCGGCGCCAGATCCAGATCGCGGGCGACCGCGTCGATTCCATCTCCCTGCAACTCACCACCCGCCGATTCGAGAATCCGCAGCGCGACACGGCCGCAGGCGATGGTGGTCGCGCCGTAGTCGGCTCCCCGTTCGAAGCGGTGTGAGGCGTCGGTGTGCAGGCCGTGGCGCCGAGCGGTGCGGCGGACCACGACCGGATCGAACCAGGCAGACTCGATAAGGATATTACGAGTCTTCTCCGTGATCATGGTGTCGAAGCCGCCCATCACTCCGGCCAGCGCAACCGGCTTGACGGCATCGGCGATGACCAGATCTTCCGGCGAAAGTGTACGTACAAGACCGTCGAGCGTCTTGAGCGTCTCACCGGTGAAGGCCCGGCGAATAATAATTTTGCCGCCTTCGAGTAGATCAAGATCGAAGACGTGAGTGGGATGTCCCATCTCCCATAGGGTGTAATTCGTAGCATCAGCGGCGTTGTTGATCGACCGCTGATCGACCAATGCGAGCCGCCGCGAGATAAACTCCGGTGATGGCTTAATCGTCACTCCGCGAATAATTCGTGCAGTGTACCGCGCACACCCCACAGGATCGCCAATCTCAACCTCAAACTGTGTGGCGCGGGCGCCCTCGCCCGCGTTGCGGCCGGGCAGCATACCGAGGGCTTTCAGCGGCAGCCCATAAATAGCCGAACACTCCCGCGCCACGCCATAATGATTCATAGCGTCAGGCCGATTGGTAGTGATCTCCATCTCAAAGACCGCAGAGTCGCCGGCACCGCTAACCCCCTCAACCGTAATCCCAGCACCAGTCAGATCGGAAGCGAGTTGGGCCGCCTCGACCTTCAGGTCGACAAAATCGCGCAGCCATTGTGGAGAAAGTTTCATTCTTAGCGGTCAGCCGTTAGCCGTTAGCCGTTAGCGATCAGTCATGACCTCTGATGGCTGGCGACTGACGGCCAACTTATTGTTCCAAAAACCTCACATCCCCTTGATAAAACAATTGCAAATCTTCCACCCCATATTTCAACAACGCAATCCGATCCGCTCCCATGCCGAACGCGAATCCGGAAATTTTCTTCGAGTCATATCCGTTGTGCTTCACGAACTCGAACACATTGGGATCGACCATGCCGCAGCCGAGAATTTCAATCCATCCGCTCTGCTTGCAGGGACGGCACGGCTCGCTTCCACGCTTCCCGCTCCCTCCGCAGATAAAGCACGAGACCATCATCTCGGCGCTGGGCTCAGTGAAGGGGAAGAACGACGGCCGAAAGCTGGTCTTCACGCTCGATCCGAACAGCGCTTTCATGGCGTGGTCCAGCGTTCCCTTGAGATCGCCAAAAGTGATGTTGGTGTCCACCGCAAGGCCCTCGACCTGGTGGAACATCGGCGAGTGGCTGGCGTCCGGGGGGTCATTACGGTGTACCTTGCCGGGAATCACGATGCGCAGCGGCGGCTTCAACTTCTCCATGGTGCGAATTTGCACCGGCGAAGTATGCGTCCGCAGCAGCAGGCGATCACGCGGCGGTTTCGCCTCCTGCTTGGCGATGAATAGCGTGTCCTGAGTGTCGCGCGCGGGATGATGCGGCGGAAAATTCAGCGACTCGAAGTTGTAGTAATCAGTTTCGATCACCGGACCTTCTTCGACCGAATAACCGAGCGCGCGAAATACCGAGACGATTTCGTTCATCGTCTTGATGATGGGATGCTCCGCGCCAATAGGCCGGCGAATACCCGGTAGAGTGATGTCGAGGTGTTCGGTGGCGAGCTTGGATTCCGCGCCCCCGGCCTGCAACCTCTGCTGTCGATTCTCGACAGCTTGTTCAACCTGCGTCTTGAGCTGATTGACCCGCTGCCCGACCTCGCGCTTGTTTTCTTTGGGAGCGGCCTTCAGCCAGAGTTCATTGATCTGGGTGAGCAATCCATCTTTTCGCGCCATCCAGTGATCGCGGAAAGTCTTCCACGCAGCCTCGTCCTTGACCGCAGAAGATTCTTTGTCCAAAGCGGAGAGCAGCTTCTCGGCGGCCTTCTCGAGGGCCGCAGCCGAAAAATCTTTTAGTTTGGGAACAGAGTAGGCCATGTTGCTTGCGATCTCGGAGCTCCGCCTGGCTAGGACTGATCTTAAGCGCAGGTCCGCAGCTTAGCCATCACTTGTCATTCCGACGAAGGAGGAATCTGCTTTTCGGTACGTCACTGCTCCCAGCATTGGCCCACGGGAACAAGCAGATTCCTCCCTACGGTCGGAATGACAGATTTCGAAGTGGTTGATTTCTACGCTGCCCCGCCGAGAGCCGCCTTCGCCTGCTCGGCGAGGCTCTTAAAGGCTGCCGGATCGTGCACCGCGATGTCAGCCAGCATCTTGCGATCGAGCTCTACGCCAGCCTTTTTCAGGCCATTGATAAACATGCTGTAGCTGATGTCGTTCAATTTAGCGGCCGCGCCGATGCGGACAATCCATAGCGAACGATACTGCCGCTTGCGCTGTTTTCGGCCGGAGTAGGCAAACTTCAGCGCGCGATCAACCGCTTCTTTGGCGGAGCGGTAGAGTTTTGATTTTGTAAGGAAGTATCCACTGGCGCGCTCTAATATTTTTTTGCGCTTGGCGCGGCGTTTCGTTCCGCGTTTTACACGAGGCATGGTATTGCTCCTTTTTTACCTTCTGGTTAAGGCGGCTGGAGGCAGGTTTTAGGGCCTCTTCACTCGCCTGCGCAGGGTGCTCTCCGCGGCTTTGTCAGCGCTCAAAGAATCAGCGCCGGGCAACTTCTAGTACGGGATCATTCTTTTGATCTTTGGAGTGTCGGCGGGGCTTACCAGAATAGACTGTCCTAGCTTCGCTTTACGCTTCTTGCTCTTCGAGGTCAAAATATGGCGCAAATGCGAGTGCTGGCGCTTCACTTTACCGGTTCCGGTTTTCTTGAAGCGCTTGGCTGCGCCGCTGTGGGTCTTTAACTTTGGCATAGTAATCCTTTGAGTTTTGTGGCGCTGCCCTTAAAAGCAAATTCCTGGTTCCGCTCGGAATGACAATCTTTGCAGGGTAGGGCTCTTACGCTTGCTTCACTCGCTCTGGCGCGGACTGCTGGGGCGCATGCGATTTTTCGCTGCTCGGCTTTTCGCTCTTCTTCGGCGCGTCTGTCTTTTTCGGCGCCAGAATGGCGTGCAGGGTGTTGCCTTCCTGCCGTGGCCTGAACTCTACAATTGCTCTGTCTTCTACGTCTTTAATCAGGCGCTCCAGAATCTGCCGGCCCAGGCCGGTGCGCGTCATTTCGCGTCCCCGAAAGAAAATCGTGGCCTTTACCTTGTCGCCTTCTTCCAGGAAGCGCAATACGTGATTCTTCTTGGTGTCGTAGTCGTGGTCGTCCACATTGATGCGGAACTTAACCTCTTTGACTACGATGGTCTTCTGATGCTTTTTGGCTTCGCGTTCCTTCTTTTCCTGCTGATAAAGGAATTTCCCGTAGTCCATGATGCGGCATACAGGAGGAACCGCGGTGGGCGAAATCTCAACCAGATCCAGGTTCTTTTCGCGAGCCATCTTGAGCGCATCATACGGAGGCAAGATTCCGATCTGATTGCCCTCGTCGTCAATTACGCGAATTTCGCGCGCTCGAATACGATCATTTGTGCGGATAAAACGTTTGTCGATAAGTCCTCCCCTAAAAATAACAGGGCTAATGTGATGCAAAATTATAGCATGTAGGGTAGTAGGCCCTGGCCACACAAGCTCTGTCATCCCGACCGGAGTGTGAGGCGAAGCCGAACGCGGAGTGGAGGGACCTTGTGTTAAGCCTTCGCCGTCGGGTTTAGAATCAAAGCCTCATTCCCAGGAGAACCCCAGTTTGCCCCAGCACATCGGCATTGTCGCCTGTAGCGCGGAAGGAGCGGCTCTCTGCTATCGAACCATTTGCCTCGAAGGCACGCAGTTTCTGGGTCCGCATAGCCATCCCGAAGTCTCGCTGCACACCTATCCATTGGCTGCTTACATGGCCCGCATTTACGCTCACGACTGGGCGGGCGTGGCCGAACTAATGCTGTCTTCGGCGGACAAACTGGCCAAAGCAGGCGCCGATTTCCTGATCTGTCCGGACAATACCATTCACCAGGCTTTCGACCTGGTCGAGCACCGCGCGGCCCGGCCCTGGCTGCATATTGCCCAGGAAGTCGCCAATGAAGCTGGGCGCTGCCATTACAAGCGCCTCGGCGTATTGGGCACCCGATATTTGATGGAAGGGCCGGTTTATCGCGAGCGCTTGAGGGCGGCGGGACTCGACTATCGCATTCCTGGGCCGCAACAACGGGAGCGCATCAACCAGATCATCATGGAGGAGCTGGTCAACGCGCAGTTCACCCAACGATCGCTGGCATACTTCACCGAGGTCATTCGCGCTTTGGGTGACGAAGGCTGCGATTCAGTAGTGCTTGGCTGCACCGAGATTCCGCTGCTGGTTAGCCCCGATTCATCCCCGCTGCCCACGCTCGATTCCACCAGGCTGCTGGCGCGCGCGGCAGTGCGAAAAGCAGTAGAAGGGTAGCGGCTGATTTCAGAGAAAAAAGAAGATGTTATGGTCGCGCACAAACTAAAATTCTCAGTAATCCCAGGCGCCTTCGCAGTGTGCCGCCTTCCTCCCGATGCCCCGCCCCCACTCTGGATGGTGCGCGGAACATTTCTTTCGGTCACCCGCAGCGCCGACGAGCTTTCGGTCGTGACCATGGAAGATGTGGTTCCGGACGAGGTCAAATCCGAAAAGGGCTGGGCCTGCCTCAAACTGCACGGGCCGTTTCCCTTTCAGCTGACTGGCATTCTGGCGTCGTTTATTGGTCCGCTGGCCGAGGCCGGTATTCCAATTTTCGTGGTCTCTACTTTCGACACCGACTATGTCCTGGTCAAAGGGCAAGACCGCGTTAGGTCACTCAAGGCCCTGGCCGATGCGGGGCATGAGTTGGCTGCCAGTTGAAGCCATTTACCCTTCAAAACCCGCCGAACACTGAATGAAATGATGCACTTAGCGGATCGGTGTGGTGTAATTAAGAAAGAACGAATGCCATCCAGCCAAACCAAGTTGCGTCGCCGGTTCAAGGCCGCTGCCCGGGGTGTGCGCAGCTTCCGGGAAGCGGTGCGCGCGGTGGCTTCTACTGACCATCCTTTGCTGGCGCACATTATCCCCATGCGGCGTTGCAATCTGGCCTGTGAGTACTGCAACGAATACGACGACTTTTCGAAGCCCGTGCCTACCGATGTAATGTTTCGCAGGATCGACAAGCTACACCAGCTCGGAACGTCGCTGGTGACCATCAGCGGCGGCGAACCCACGCTGCATCCCGATCTCGACGACATTATTCGCCGCATTCGCTCCAACGGCATGTTGAGCGGGCTAATCACCAACGGTTATTTTCTGGTGCCGGAGCGCATCGAACGGCTGAATCGCGCTGGCCTGGAATGGCTGCAGATTTCCATCGACAATGTCACGCCTGACGACGTTTCCAAGAAAAGCTTGAAAGTACTCGACAAGAAACTCCAGAACCTGGCCGAGTACGCCGATTTTCACGTAAACATTAACTCCGTGGTGGGTGGCGGGATCGCCAATCCGCAGGATGCCCTCACTATTGGCAAACGGGCGCTGGAGTTGGGATTCAGTTCGACCATCGGGATTATTCACGATGGCAGCGGACAGCTGGAGCCCCTCGGTGACGAAGAACGCCTGGTCTACAACGAGATGAAGTCGATGGCCAAGCGCAGTTTCAGCCGGATCAACGCTTTCCAGGAAAACATCGCGCAGGGCAAGCCCAATCAATGGCGCTGCCGTGCAGGGGCCCGCTATCTTTACATATGCGAGCAGGGACTGGTGCATTATTGCTCGCAGCAGCGCGGCTACCCGGGGATTCCGCTGGAGAATTACACGGTCGAGGACATTCGCCGCGAATACGTCACCGAAAAGTCGTGCGCACCGCACTGCACCGTCTCATGCGTGCATCAGGTATCAATATTCGATTCGTGGCGGGCGCCGCAGATCCCCATGCCGCCGGCAATGAGCGCCCAGCCCAGCGAATTAGTCCAGCTAAAATAAATGACGGGTAGAGCCGTTCTCCGCAACGGCTTTCTGGCCCAACGTATCAAGCGCCGGGATCGAACATGCGCCGGTCGCGCCACACATCTCTGGGGCAATTCCCGAATGTTTCGTAATCGCGGCGGCAAGACGTAGCGGAGCTACGTCTCTACGTCGAGACCATTTTGATTGCGGCAGCTCGCGCCACCGCAGACCACGGGTAGAGCCGTTGCTCCGCAACGGCTCTCTGGCCCAACGTATCAAGCGCCGGGATCGAAAATGCGCCGGTCGCGCCACGCATCTCTGGGGCAATTCCCGAATGTTTCGTAATCGCGGCCGCAAGACGTAGCAAAGCTACGTCTCTACTCATGGCCTTCTTGATTTCGGCAGCTCGCGCCACCGCAGGCTACGGGTAGAGCCGTTCTTCGCAACGGCTTTCTGGCCCAACGTATCAGGCGCCGGGATCGAAAATGCGCCGGTCGCGTTACTTGTTGACAGCATATTCCCCAAATGTTATGTGGTCGCGGCGGCGAAGGCGTAGAGCTCGCTACGGCCGCGAGCCTATCCGTATGCTAACCACAGCCGATGGTGGAAATTTGTTTCAAAATAATAGGGTCATCCGTTATGTAGAAAATTGGCTCCATCTTTTTATGTTCGATGATTTCGGTGATGCCGTTGACTGTGATTGCCTCGTAGGATGGATAGCCGTGCGCAAATCCTGGGGGCGGTTTTTTTAGCTCGATTGGCTCGTTACACTTGACCTTGCCATTCAATTTCCCCAGTATTCGTCCCTTTGAGTCCTTCAGGGTAAATTTGGCATCGCTACCCCATGGCAGGATGTAGTAACTCATCTCAAGCGACACATGGTTGCGACCAAGGCCTGCTGGGAGTGCAATCCATTTGGGCAGCCTCGATTCACTGGCTAGCTGAAATGTTGATTCCGGCAAAGAACCAGACACAATTACGATGAGGAGCAGAAAAATTAACAAGCCAACAAGAGCATACGTGGTGGTGAGTTGATTCTTTGTCATGATCTTCCGAGCGGCGCAATGTCCGAATGTTTCGTAATCGCGGCGGCAAGACGTAGCGGAGCTACGTCTCTACTTCGTGACCTTTCTGATTTCGGCGGCTAGCGTGCCTTGCGACAGGCGGGCGGAAATTTCATCTCCGGCTTTCACCTGGGCGGCATCTTTCACCAAATTCCCGGCTGCGTCGAAAATCAAAGCATAACCGCGGTCCAGAATCGCTACCGGCGAAAGTGCGCCCAAACGCCCGGAAAGCTGATTCAGGCGCGCGCCTTGATGAAGAAACAAGGTTCGGGTGGCTGCTACCATTCCGCCCACCTGCATTTCCAGCTCTCGCCGGATTCCCGACAATACGCGTCGCACGTCGTAATGACGCACGGCGGCTGCCGCCCGTTCCCATCTGCGACGCTGGCGCTCAATGGCTTGTCTTTCGGAGCGTTCCAGGCGATAGAGCAGGTCATCCAGGCGCTGCTGGCGGCGATTGATGCCGTCCATGGTGCGGGCAAAGGCACCATGCTGCGCCAGTTCGGTAAGCGCCTGGCGGCCCATCAGCAAACGGTAGCGCATGGCTCGGGCCAGCCGCAGGCGAAGGCTCTCCGCTTGCTCTTCGACTTCCTGCAATGAGCGGATTACCAACTCGGCTGCAGCCGAGGGCGTAGGCGCCCGCAGGTCGGCAACGAAATCGGCGATGGTGAAATCGGTTTCGTGACCAATGGCTGAGATCACGGGAATTTCCGATGCAGCGATGCTTCGCGCCAGGCCTTCGTGATTGAAGGCAGCCAGGTCCTCGGCAGAACCGCCACCACGCGCCACGATGATCACGTCCACATTGTTCGCTTTATTGAAGTAGCGAATGCCGGCGGTCACATCCAGCGGGGCGGACTCGCCTTGAACCTGCGCGGGGAAAATCAGAATGTTCGCACGGTGATGACGTCGCTGGAGAATATTGAGAATGTCGCGTAGCGCCGCTGCTTGTGGAGAAGTCACAATCCCGATCCGCCGGGGCATGGTGGGAATTGGCTTTTTCCGATCCGAGTTGAAGAGGCCTTCAGCTTCCAGCTTCGCCTTGAGCTGCTCGAATGCAATTTGTAGAGCGCCGGCGCCCTTGGGTTCGATGTGCTCCGCCAGAATTTGCAACTGGCCACGTTCGTCGTAGACAGTGATGCGGCCACGCACCAGCACTTGCATTCCGTTGTCGGGGCGAAAGCGCAGCAGGCGCGCCTGCGAGCGAAACATTACTCCACTGAGCTGCGCGTTCTCGTCTTTCAATGTGAAGTACAAATGGCCGGAAGCCTGCGCGCGAAAATTGGAAATTTCCCCTTCCACCCAGGTATCGCTATATTCACGTTCGATGTGGGTACGAACCGCGGCTACCACATCGCGAACTTTCCAGACGCGGCGCTCGGGCGCGCGAAAGCTGAATCCCATTTGATCGATGGAGGCCATGCGGTAAAACTACAGTCGCTCACCTAATGCAGGGAGTCAAGTTCACCCGCAGAACAGCCTGTCAATCGCCGCTTGGTAACCCTTTTTGGCGGTAACTTGTGTACTCCAGGCGAGTAACTCGCGTAAGTTTTCAAGCCGCGACTTTCACCCTATGATCCCGTCAGTTGCAAGAGGGGTGAACACAATGGATCGGCGTAGAAAGCCACGGATAGGCGTACTTCTTTCGGTGCGGGTTTGGGGGGTGGACGCTTATGCGACGCCATTCATGCAACTGGCGAGGCTTAAGAACATAAGTGCGAACGGTGCTGTCCTGCTGGGGCTGGGGAAAAAACTCAGAGCAGGGGAGGTGCTCGACGTGCAGTACGGCGACGAGAAGACTCAGATGAGGATCATTTGGGTGGGCAAGGCTTGTACCCCGAACGAAGGGGAGATCGGGGTCCAGCAGTTGCCCTCAGAGGAGAGCATCTGGGGATTTGATCTGCATCAGTGTAACCAGTTGGTGGGGCGGGCTTAGGGGGAGCCGCCCTGCCTTCTGGGGATTCTTCGAAATTCTGCGTCATCACCAATCGCTGTCATCCAGGCGCGTTCTTTGCGTCGAGGGACCTCTATTGCCAATGAAATTTGTAATGCTATAGGGTTCTTCGCTCCGCTCAGAATGACGGGCGCCCAATATCTAACCGCCGTACATCCATAAATGTAAGTACAAACCGCATCAACGCCCGGGCTGTTTCCCGAAATGGGACAACGTTGCAAACAAATAACTTGCAGGACGAGTCGCACTCACCCTGGCTGGCATCGTCACGTGTCGCTTCTAGGCCCCTTAAAACGCTCGCAAAGGGCATTCCTCGCGATGCCGGGCGACGTTATTCCCCAGCGGAAATCACATACCCGCTAAGTTGTTGAAAATTGTTTTCCCAGGTCTTCTCGCCGATCTCAGGAATATGCCCTATCTATAGGCTGGGGGATAATGAAACACATGAACCGACGGGAGTTTCTACGTTATGCGGCGATGGGAGCGACACTACACCGTTCACTGCTGGCTTCGGCAAGTGCTCAACCTCCGGAAATCGCCTTCACGTTTGATGACCCAACCACCGATGGAGGAGCCAATCTGACATGGCAGCAAGTGAACGAGCGGATCCTGGGCACGCTGCATACTAACCAGATCAAGTCCATACTTTTTGTCTGTGGTAAGCGAGTTGACAGTAAACTTGGGCGACAGCTGGTCGCTGCATGGGATCATGCCGGGCATCTGGTCGGCAATCATTCGTACTCTCATCTTTACTTCAACGCGAGTACAGATGGCGGTCCAGACGGCTTCAACAAAGTGACCCTCGCTGAATTCGAAGCGGACGCTCTGAAGAACGAAGCTCTGATTCAAGGTTATTCGCATTTCACGCCGCTATTTCGTTATCCGTTTTTTAAGGAGGGCGATACAGCGGAAAAGCGCGACGGAATGCGCGCTTTCTTGCAGACACATGGGTACCGCATAGGTCGAGCAACCATCGACGCATCCGATTGGGCAATCGATGCTCGACTGGAAAACCGGACTAAGGCGCATTCACACGCAGACCTGACAGAATATCGTGATTTTTTTCTGCAGCATATCTGGGAACGCGCGCAGTTCTACGACTCGCTCAGTCGGCAGGTCATCGGGCACTCACTACGCCATACTTTGCTCCTGCATCACAGCGGACTGAACGCCCTTTTCCTCGGTGATCTGATCGCGATGTTCCGTAGGAATGGTTGGCGCACGGTCGATGCGGAGTATGCCTACAGAGATCCGGTATACGACCGGCAGCCCAAAACTTTACCGGCGGGAGAAAGCCTGGTCTGGGCTTTGGCTAAGGAAACAGGAAAATTTGAGGAGCAGCTTAGGTATCCGGGCGAGGATGACGTGTACGAGAATCCCCGAATGGACAGCCTCCACTTGTAGCCACCGCGCTGCAGCCTATCTGATGGTTTTCCAAGAAGTCGGTTTCTGGAAGCGTTCGCCGGAGAGTTGGAAACGGGCAAAGGCTGTCCAGAATCGTTGGCCAATTGGCTCCACAAGATATAGGCAGTGAGAATTCCATGTAGAGAGGTAGCTCGGCTACGTCTTGCCGCCGCGATCACAGCCCCTAATCCGCCGCCCGCGCATAATATCCGGCTCTAGCCTGAATCTTGTAGTCGCCGTTAGCGTGAATCTCGATTTTGCGGAAGCTGCCATCTCGCTTCAGATTCGTGGGGGTGTAGCCGACGCTGTACTGGCTGCGCAACTCTTTGGCGATCTGATCGAAGGCGTCGCGCAATTTGTCGAACTTGTTTCCTACCTCAATGACCCGGCCACCGGTGTCGCGGGTCAGCTTCTTCATTTCACTGTCGCCGGAATAGAGGCCGCCATAGAATCCGCGGTCAGCAATCAGCAGAACGTACACGATGCTGTCGGATTTCTGGGCCGCCTCAATCGCGTCTCGGTTCTTGAGCTGGCTGCCCTGGTCTTCGCCGTCGGTGAGAATGATCATCGCCTTGCGCCCTACCTGCTGCGCCAGTTCGTCGTGCGAGGCCAGGTAGATCGCGTCGTAGAGCAGGGTACCGCGCGGCGCATTCGCAGTCGGCACCGGGCCGCCGCCTAGTCCTGGGATATTGCTGGCCCCACCGCCGCCAGTGTTAATGCGGACACTGTTCAGGGCGCTCTTCAGATTTCGCGTTGAACTGGTGAAGTCCTGAATCAGGTTAACGTTGACGTCGAAGTTCAGGACAAAAGCCAAATCTTTTTCACGCAGGATATCGCTGAGAAACGCTCCGCCTACCTGTTTTTCCATATCCAGCACGTTGGCCTGGCTGCCGCTGGTATCGATCAGAATTCCCAGCGTAAGCGGCAGATCCGAGTTAACCGAAAAATATTTGATGGTTTGCGGCTTGGAGTCTTCCAGCAGCTGAAAGTCGGTCTTGGCCAGGTTCGGGATCAGGGCTCCTCGCTTGTCTTTCACGTTGAAAAACAGCTGCACCACGTCGACTCCAGCTTTAAAGGTAGAGAGCGGCTGGTCGGCGTCATCCTGCTCGGATTGAGCGTCGCTGGGGGCCTGGCCGGGGGGCGGCGGAATGGTGACCGTCGGAATTGGGGGCGCTTGCTGGCCGAAGGCGGACGTAACCGCGGCAGACAGCATCAAAAAGGCCAGCACGACCGTTAAGCACTGAAAACTATAGATTTTTGCCATCGGGGGAAATCCCATGAGCTTTTTGTTAGTCTATCCGTCTGGTGGTTAGATGCACCATTTGCCGCGATTAAGCATCCCAAAATTTTGACCTTTCGGAGAGGGTTAGGTTTCATAAATGACCGGTAGACTCGGAATAGGCTTGGCGGGCCTTGCAGTTTGCCTTGGCCTGATGGTTGGCACGGCAATTTCCCAAAGCAAGCAGGACATTCCCGATGCCCCCTCTGCTGCGAGACCACCGCAACCTCTACCGACGCCTCCGCCTGTCTCGCGTCCAGAACCGCCTCCCGAAGAAGCGCAGCAGCCGGCTATAACACCGAGCTCCGCCCCTCCAACCTCGGAACAGCCTGCCGATTCACCGCCCCCTTTTAACGTAAAAACAGTGCCTGAGGGCGGCAGCACGCCTGACCAGCAACCCGGAACCAGTGACACGCTGTATCGAATCAGCCGCGTGGTGAACCAGGTAATGCTCCCGGTTATGGTGAAAGACGCCTCTGGCAAGCTGGTCAATGGGCTGGAAGCAAAGGATTTTAAGGTTTTGGAGAACGGGGTTAACCAGAATCTAAACTTCTTTACCAGTGACCCTCTTCCACTATCTGCGGCGGTGATCTTTGACATCGGAATGTCGGACGCAGCGGTGCAGAAGGTAAACAAAACATTTCCTGCCCTGGAAGGGGCATTCAGCCCGTTCGACGAGGTCTCGCTTTACAGCTATAGCGGCAATGTTTCGAAACTCTCGGATTTCAGCGCGGTCGGCAAGAAAATATCTGCAATCCTCAATGACTTTAAGATGGTTCGCGGAGAGAACAGCGGGGTTCCGGTTACCGGCGGTCCGCTGGGTCCGCAAGGTCCGACGATTAACGGCGTACCTGCCCAGCCTGGTGCGCCAGTGGTTTACACCCCGCCCCGGGAATCGCACGTGCTTAATGACGCCATACTGGCGGCGGCACTCGATTTAGGCAAGCGCCCGAAGGAACGGCGGAAGATAATTTTCATCATCAGCGAAGGCCGCGAATATCGTAGTAGCGCCAGCTATCGGGACGTGCTAAGAGTACTGCTCTCGAACAACGTAATTGTCTATGGGGTAGGGGTGGAGAGTTCCGCGCTCCCAATCTATGGCAAGCTGCAGAAACTTTCGGTGCCCAAGCAGGGCACGGCTAATATTTTGCCGAAATACGCATCGGCCACCGGCGGCGAGGTATTTACGGAGTTTTCCAAGGATTCGATTGAATCGATCTATGCCCGCTCCATTGGCGATGCACGCTACCAATACACTATGGGTTATGTGACCAAGGCCACGCCCAGTACCGCTTACCGGGAGATTGAGGTCAAAGTGGCTCGGCCGGACTGCTCCGACTACGCCGCACCCTGCGTCAGGGTGTATTCCAAGGCAGGTTATTATCCCCTGCCGGCTGCGCGGTAAGAACCAGAGGGCCAGGGGCATGGCATAGATAACCGCGGTAACTGCCCGTAACCTCTTTGGTGTGATATAAATCCAGCAGTATCGAGCGAATCTTTGCGGCGGATTCCGTAAGCGGAAAAGCCCGTCGCAGGTCTGAGGGAAGTCTTGAGCTTTATCAATTTTGCAGCCCGCGAGATTAATTGCAAGATCGTTTACTACGGCGCTGGGCTGGGTGGGAAGACCACAAATTTACAATTTATCTACCAGAAAACTGCGGAACAGCAGAAGGGGAAGATGATTTCGCTGGCCACGGAGACGGAGCGTACGCTCTTCTTCGACTTCCTGCCGCTTGATCTCGGCTCGGTCCGGGGTTTTAAAACCCGGGTTCACCTTTACACCGTACCTGGGCAGGTTTTTTATGATGCCAGCCGCAAGCTGATCCTGCGCGGCGTCGACGGCGTCGTTTTCGTTGCTGACTCGCAGCAGGAACGCATGGACGCCAACCTTGAGGCGCTCGACAACCTGATGACCAACCTCAAGGAACATGGCTACGACTTCAATAAGATCCCGTATGTTTTGCAGCTCAATAAACGGGACCTGCCAAACATTCTTCCGGTGGAGACTCTGAGCAAAGAGCTGAAGCGAAAGAATGAACCGGTGATCGAGGCGGTTGCCTTCCAGGGAACCGGCGTTTTTGACACGTTGAAAGAAATCGCCAAGCAGGTACTCAGCGAGTTGAAAAAAGGCAGCTAAACCATCCCACTAGATTGCAGTAGTAGTTATTCGCCTTCAATCCCAGGGTTACGAAAAAACACCCGGGTTGCCCCGCTTCCAGTACTTATCCTCACCCTTCCCAAGTACAACCTCGCAACTAGCGTTCACATCTGAACCGCCCATGCAGCGAGATACCACAGTTCTTTCGTTAAGCCTCGATTCCGCAAAGTTGGTAAGTCGTGAGAAAGCCCTGCGCGCTGCTGGATTTGAAGTATTTTCGGTTCGCAATGCAACCCAGGCCTGGTTTGAGATCGAGATGGGCCGCTGCGGAGTATTTGTGACGTGCCACAAGGTCTCTCCGGTAATAAACCGCGAATTGATTGAACTGTTCCAGAGGTCGTGCCTGGAGGGGTCGGTCATTCTTGTGACCGAGGAGCCTCCGACCGAAAAAGATCAGCTTAACGTCGACGCCAGGGTTTCCGAGTTAAATGATCCCGAGGGCGTGCTTGAGTTTCTCCAGGCGAGATTTCCTGTGACGAAAGCCAGCTGAGCGGCGCACCACATGAATGCCGTATTCGGCGGTAGGGGTTCTTCGCTGCGCTCAGAATGACAGGGTAGTTCCTTCCTAGCGCAATCTCAGCGACTTTAGCATCTGCTCGAATGTTGGCCTCACCGTCCCAAAATCTTTATCTGGCGAGATAAATACGAGGTAGAGCAGCGACCCGTCTCTTTGTTGAAAAGTAACCAGCCAATCTCTTTCCTGAATCATGCGGCCGTTCTGGTCTTTGAGGGGCGAACTGCCGATAAGGTCCACCGACTTGCCGGAGATGCGATTGACACGAATGGTTTCATCGTGGCCGATCTGGCGAAGATCAGAGTTCGATTGCCGCAGCGATGCGACTAAGTCATGGGTCGCCTGATCGAGACTGTCGCTGGAGTTCTCCGGCTGAAAGTCATTGATGATTGCGCCAAAGGAGACTGCGTTTTGTGAGACTCCATTTTGCGGAGCGATGGTGACCGAAGAATTCTGATCGCCGAAAACCTGCCAGTTTTCCGGATACGAAATCTGATACTGGGTATGGTTAAAATCCCGCATGGTTGCAGAGGGAGTCATATTTCCCGGTGGGTTTGTCGATGCCGCCGATTGCTGCCCGGCAATCTGCTGCGCGGTCAAGGGCTTCATTCCAGCAACGCGCTGCTTAATTTGCAAGAATTCCGCACTGCTACTGCGATAGCTGGTTTTCCTGGGGAGCGTGGCGACTTCGGCCGAAACTTTCTGCGACCGATTGCCGGGATCAGGATGATCGCTTAGAAACTGCGGGCCCCGCGCCCCGCCTTCTTCGGCCAGCTTGGCGAAGAATACCGCCATTTGGTGCGGGTCAAATCCAGCGTCATACATAATATCGGTGCCGAGCAGGTCAGCCTCCGACTCGGCTGAACGGGAGTTCTTCAGGAAATACGATCCCACGCCAAACGAAATTCCCAGCTGCGCCATTTGCGCCAGAGTGCCGCGTCCCATAAAGCCGCCAAGGATCGCGAGCGGCAGCTGCGCCGCCATCTGTTTGCTGGCTGCTCGAGTTCCGTGGCGTTGTACGACGTGCGAGATTTCGTGGGCCATGACTCCGGCCAATTGCGCCTCGTTGTCGGCGGCCTGAATGGTACCCAGGTTCACGAACACCGGGCCGCCCGGCAGCGCGAAGGCGTTTACTTCTTTCTGGTTGATTACGCGAAATGTATAAGGCCATTTTTCGCCCGGCGCGTGGGAGGCGAGTTCCTGTCCCAGGCGCTCGACGTAACGGCTGACGGGATCAGACTCGGGCAGTAGCGGCAATTGTTTAGTGGCGTCGGCTGCAGCCTGTTTGCCGGCAGCAACTTCTTCCTGTTGGGAAAACACGTCGAAGCCGCTGGAAGGCTGGACGCGGGCGTGGGCTGTGAGGGCAAAACAAATGGATGCCGCGACGAAGACTTTTTGGACTTTCGAACCCAAGCGCATGAATACAAGATACCTGAGTCTGCGGTGGAGCTGCGAGCAAGCCGTAGCGGAGCTACGGCTCTACTTGAAATTTTTGAAGATTGATGGGTAGAGACGTAGCTCAGCTACGTCTTTGATGAAGCCAAAACGGAACTCGATGGGGCTTAATTATTTTTGGCACGAATTATTTGTTGATCGCTACGAGATAATTCTCGCGGCCAATGCTCTACAAAGAGAAATACCGGAGTGAGCCGGCGCGACTTGCGGGCTGGGACTATCGAACTCCGGCGTGGTATTTCGTGACCATCTGCGTCGCAAGTCAACGGCATATGCTGGGCGAGATCGAAGATGGGGTTTTAGAACTCACTGCGGCCAGTGGGATTGCCGGAGCGCATTTGGCAAGTCTGTCAACTTATTACTCGGGCGTCAGTCTGGACAGATTTGGTGTGATGCCGAATCACGTTCACGTTCTGGTTCAAATAGACGGGCCGGCCATGGCGATTCCGACGCTCGCCGCTTCCCTCACCCAAGAATTTTCGCCGCCGAAGGCTGGATCGCTGTCTGCGATGATTCGCTCCTACAAGGCAGGGGTTTCGCGCGCATGGCACGAGGCGGGGCTAACTGATTTCTGCTGGCAGCCTCGCTTTCACGAGCACATCGTGAGATCGCAGGCTTCGTTAGAAGCGACGCGGGTCTACATTGAAGAAAATCCCAAGAACTGGGAAGAAGATCCCGACCGGTAATCGCTCTGATGTAGAGACGTAGCTCTGCTACGTCTTTGTCGGCGTGCGAAATGAAACGCAGAGGAATTGGGGCTGCTTGGACCCGGCTGCTGCTTTCGGGTCCTGCAATCTGGGGTGACGTGGTGAGAAGCCGTAGCGGAGCTACGGCTCTACCGGAGTTTTGTGGTGGTTATTTGGTTTCTGGGGCGGCTCCGAATTCGCGGCGGCCGGCGATGGTGCGGGTGCCACGAGCTGCGAGGACGGGTGCTCCGGCGGCGGCTCCATAACGCTCGAGCAGCATCGGGACCATGGCGCCTTCGGCCTCTTTCACGAATGTGACTTTGCCTTCCGCGTCCAAGTCGACGCGAATGAAGTCACCGAGTTTTACCTGACCGGTGGCGACCAAGTTTGCCAACGGGAAAACCAGGTGGCGCTCGATGGCGCGCTTCAAGTGACGAGCGCCATATTTCGGATCGGTGCCTTCTTGCAGCAGGAAGTTTTTAACTTTGGATGTGCAGTTGAATACGAATTGATTCGCGGCAGCGGCGGTCAGTACGCGTTGCTGCACCATGCCGAGTTCGATCTCCAGAATCTGTGTCAGGTGTTCGGAACGCAGAGTCTTGAACACCACTGATTTGTCGATCCGGTTCATGAACTCCGGTGAGAATTTACGACGGGCGGCGTCGATGGCGGTGCGTCCCATTTTGTCATCGAGCGCGGCGTCAATTTCATTCGGCCGGGAAACGAATCCCAGGCTACCCTGGACCAGGTTGGTCATTTCGCTGGCGCCAAGGTTCGAAGTCATGATGATGATGCACTGTGAAAGATCGACACGGCGGTTGTCGCCGAGCGTGAGCGTGGCTTTGTCCAGAATTCCGAGCAACAACTGCCACAACGAATCCGATGCCTTCTCGATTTCGTCGAACAACAGAATCGACAGCTTTAACTTCTCGGTGTGCCACTGGTTGAGCGCTTCCTGAGTCAGCAAAGGATGGGTCTCGCGATGGCCGAGGTATCCCGGAGGCGAACCGATCAACTTGGCGATCTCGTGCGAGTGCTGAAATTCTGCGCAATCAATCTTGATGCAGGCGCGGGCGTCACCGAACAGCGCTTCTGACATGGCTTCGACCACACGGGTCTTGCCCGAACCGGTAGGTCCGAGGAACAGAAGGTTTCCCACGGGGCGCCCCGGGGCGTTCAGGCCGGCCAGAAACATCTGGTAGATCTCAACGACTTTTTCGATCGCAGGATCCTGGCCTACGATGCGTCGCCGCAGAGCACTCTCAAACTCCTTGGCATCGTTGCTACGAAGGGTGGGGTCAAGCACAGTGTTTAGCACAGTTTTCATAAAGGGTCTTGGCGTCGAGTTGTCTCGGGCCTTGCTCGTTCCTGGGAGAGTAGTGTCAGTTCGTTTCTAGGCTGACAATTTTTGTCACCCTGAATTTACGTGCCTTACGCCCTCTCCTATAGCAACCGGGCCACCAACTTCGGCGAGAGCCGGGTCGCTCGTTCTAAGGGAGTTAGATGCTTTGGGTAACCAAGCGGACGGCTTAGGACCGGGGGTGGAATGCTGTAAAGAGAAATAGTTTTCTCTCGATGGAAGACTTTTGGAGTCCCGGGCTGCTGAGTAGAGACGTAGCTTTGCTACGTCTTTGGGCGTCCGTGCCGCTCGCCAGGGAGACATAGCGGAGCTACGTCTCTACTTGGGATGCCCGGGTGGTGGTGACCGTACGTAACTGGCAAGGGGATTACTACGCAGCTAGCATCCGAGGAGCCTTCTTCTTGGGAGCTACCCGTGCGTCGCATCATCCTGATTTCGCTTGCTGTAATCTCCTTTTCGTTACTTAGTTTCCTGCTCTGGCGGCGTACGCCGGCAGTGCCGGAAGCAGCCGCGCAGACCACAAAGTCGCCCGCACTTGTAAGGACTTCCGGAACCACCGCTCCGGCCCCTAAGGCGGCGGAGGCGCTGGTGCCGGCACGGGTCGCATTGCCCGGCACCGCGCTCTATACCGCCAAGCGTGGCGACAGCTTGGTCGCGGTAGCGCGGCATTATCTTTCCCAGACTTCCTATTTGACCTCATCGCAGGTGGCGGACGCCATCCGCGAGGCCAACGGAGGCTTACAAGGCACGTTCCTGAAGCCTGGGCAAGAGATAGTGATCCCGGGGATCCTTGCCGCACCGATCGTGGAAAAGTCGATCTCTTCGACCCGCGACTTTGAGGTACGGGCGATCTACCTAACTGGATTGATGGCGGGCAGCGACCACGGATTGCGCATCGTTCGGCGCTGGCGCGAACTGGGAGGCAATGCGGTTGTATTTGACGTAAAGGACAGCGATGGCACGATCAACATTGCGTTTGATCATCCTCTGGCAGGAAGCCACAAGACCTACATTCATGATCTACCGAAGTTCACTCACTTCCTGCATTCGCAGAACATGCACGCCATTGCGCGGGTGGCGATCTTCCGTGATGAACATTTGGTGGTCTCGCATCCGGAGCTGGCGGTAAAGTCGCATCGCACGGGTCAGCCCTGGCGCGAAAACGGGAAATTCGTATGGACGGATCCCTCAAACCCGAAAGTTCAGGAATATGACATCGCTCTGGCCAAGAAGGCAGCGGAAGCCGGTGCGGATGAAATCCAGTTCGATTATGTTCGCTTCCCGGCAGAAGGCGACCAGAAAGATGCCAGTTTTGTTTTCCAGACGGAACATCCCGAATGGCACCGGTCTGACGTAATCGTCGATTTCCTCAAACGCGCCTACGCCGAGCTGCACCCTAAAGGGGTGCTGCTATCACTCGACGTCTTTGGCATTATGGCGTGGCAGCGGCCGGTTGACCTCGGGCACACCGGGCAAGACATTGTCGGCATGGCGAAATATTGCGATGTGCTCTCGCCGATGATTTATCCGTCGCATTTCTTTGCCATGGATGGCATTGCCCGTCCCGGCGACGCCCCGGAACACTTCATCGGCGAATCGATGGAGCGGTTCGAGAAGATCACCAAAGGCAGCGGCGTGGTGCTGCGGCCCTGGCTGCAAGCTTTTGCCTGGCGCACTAAGACCTATTCGCCGAAGTACATCGAAGTACAGGTGCTGACGTCAAAGAATAAAGGCGGTAACGGCTTTTTGTTCTGGAACGCGAACAATGACTACAGCAAGCCGTACGCCGCCATGCCGGAGATGAGAGCGGCCAAAGGGCAGTACTTCCGTGGAGACGAGTTGCCGGGTACGGTGCAGGCGAGTCTGGCGCCGGTAGGAAAATAAAAAGCAATCAGCAGTCAGCATTCAGGCCGAAATAACAACCGTCCGTGGCTGAATGCTGACCGCTCAGTTTGCGACTTGAAAGACCCGCGATCAGAGAAGATCACTAACCGAGGTTTTCATGCCAACGCGTGTTCCGTTAAGCAGGCCCTTGATCTCCACCAAAAGATTTCCCGCCTGGTCGTATTGCTGAATCGAGAATGTTCCGACGAACGTTTTCCCGTCGCGACTAAGGTCGATATCCTGACGAATTCTAGCGAAGCCAAGGGGATTGTTGGGGTCGCTTGCTGGGTCGAAGCTAATGCCGAAATGATTGAGCTGGAAGTGCCGACGCCCGACTTTTTGCCACACGCCCAGGCAAACATCTCCCGTAGCCGGAGCACGAGACGAGACAGTTGCTTCCGTGCCGTCGCTGTGCCAGGTGGCAAGCGCATTATCCACGGTTACACCATCTGGGGGAAGTCCAGCACCCTCGTTACCCTTTGCGATAAATAGGACGTGCCACATCCCGACCATGGAGACATCCGAGTCGTGATCGGAAGCCAGGACGAGCGAAGCTCCGCCGAAATCAACTGGCTGATCCCATGATTGTGGCGAGATATGCGCTTTTCCAGCGCTTTGGAAGGGGTCACCGCAACCGGCGGATGCCCGAGGCACAACGACGGCTCCGAGAGTGATTACCACTAGAACTGCCAACAAAGTCTTAAATACTTTATTCATCGAATTAATCTCCTGGAAATTTTGGATACTTAGTGATGTTTTCGATCGTTGGGAGCCTTGACTTCCTGGGTGTAGTAAATCTGCGGCTGACGGTTGGGATGGAAAATACTTCATAGACGACATTCCTCTCCTGGTGAGAAATCTGGCGGCTGGGGAACAAGACGCGCGGTGGACTTATCGCATTGCGAACGGCTGTGAGGCAATGGCTAGCAGATCATCGGCAAGACATTTGAGCATCACGGGCTATTGGATTGAAAAAAAGGACTTTAAATTCATTTCCGACCGCTTGACCTTTTAAGCGTGACGCTTCAAAATCATCTCCCCCGGTTCGCGCTTTGGAAGTACACGATGTCGCCGGATATCAAAGTTGCTAAAACCGCCGCCTTCGGCCCCTACCTACTCGATTTTCGTTCCGGTGAATTACGCAAGCACGGCATTCGGCTAAAGCTTGGGGAACAACCGTTACAAATTCTGATCTTGCTAGTGCAGCGCGAAGGTGAACTTGTTACGCGGGACGAGCTGCAGACCAAGCTCTGGTCTGCTGATACATTCGTCGACTTCGATCACAGTCTGAATTCGGCGGTGCAGCGCCTGCGAGATTGCCTGTCGGACTCCGCCGGAAAGTCCCGGTGGATAGAGACCGTTCCGCGGCGGGGCTATCGCTTCCTAGGCAAAGTTGAGTGGGCGGGCGCAAGAGCGGAAACCCATTCGGACAACGGCAATGGCAACATGCCGTCTGCCCCGACGAACGGCCAGACCGCGCTAACGGTGCCCGTCACGGAAGTGCAGCCGTCACCCGGGGGAACTCTGCGTCGCTATTTATGGTCTATGGTTGCGGGATTTTTGTTGATCGCTACAATCGCTGGCTTGTGGATCCTTCGCACGTCATCTGTCCTCCCGCGGATTGTCCATACCAGACAAATTACCAGCGACGGACTTGAAAAACTTGGGGTTACGGCCACCGATGGGATTAGAGTTTATTTTTCCGAAAGGGTGAACGGACACTGGACCGTGGCTGCCGTCCCCATTTCGGGCGGGACCGTAGACCCGATCCCCATACCTTTGCCGAACGCCATACTGGTCAACATTTCGCCCGATCGTTCGGAATTGTTGATCACAGAAAGGCCTTATGAAGAGCGTCCGCTGTGGGTGGCATCAGTGTTGGGAGGCGCCCCCCGGCGTTTGGGAAACATGCTGGCCCACAGCGCGAGCTGGTCTCCCGATGGAAGACAATTCGCTTATGCGACTGGCGGCGAATTATTTGTGGCCAAAGTCGATGGCACTGAGCCTCGCCGGCTGGTCCCCCCGGACAAAAACCCTGATATATGGGTATGGAGTCCAGTCTGGTCTGCGGACACGACACTGCTCCGCTTTGAACGCTACAACATGGCCACGCATGCAGCGGCTCTGTGGGAGATTACCGCTGAAGGACAGAACCTGCATCAGGTCTTGCCCCATTCCGATAATGCGCCAAACCAGTGTTGTGGGGTATGGACGGCAGACCAGAAATTTTATGTCTTTGACGCATGGAGAGATTTGGAGGCTGGGCCGCCAACCGCACCAGCATCCGATCTGTGGGGCATGCAAGAATCACGAAACTGGTTTCTGCGTAAGCCCGAGGTTTTCCAGCTCACTACCGGACCGGTTCACTTTTTCACTCACGCACTTAGCTCCGACGGCAAGACGATTTTTGCGCTGAGCACACAACGGCGAGGCGAGCTCACGCGCTATGATCCAGCAACCAAACAATTCTCGCCCTATCTTTCGGGCATTTCAGCGGACAACGTCAGCTTTTCTCGCGACGGTGCATGGCTGGCATACGTGAAGTATCCGCAGGGTGAACTGTGGCGCAGCCGCGCGGATGGTAGCGATGCGCTGCAACTAAGCTTTCATCCTCTCAGCGCATACGGCCCGCACTGGTCGGCCGATGGAAAACAAATTGCTTTTAGTGCGCACGCGGTGGGGACAAAGTTTCAGTTGTATATTGTTGCTGCGGACGGAAGCACCATGCCAAGAACGGTAGCTCCAGCCGGCCTCGATCCCACGTGGTCGCCGGATGGAAGATCACTTCTGTTCGAGAATTTGGAATCACCTGAGCCGTCTATGCAAATCCTGGATTTGCAGACTGGGGTGGCGTCCACTGTTCCGGGATCACCAGGCATTGAGTCGCCCCGATGGTCTCCGGACGGCCAGTACATTTCCGCAATCAAGTACCTTCAGGATGAGACCGACAAGCTGATGCTTTTTGATTTCAAAACACAAAAGTGGACCGAGGGACTACAGATGCGCGCGGTGTTCCAGAGCTGGTCGAAAGATGGAAAGTATGTGTACTTCCTGCACGACGAAGACAAACCGGGAATTTTCAAAATCGATGTTGCAGACAACAGATTGACCAAGGTAGTCGATCTCAAAAAATTTCGCGCCGCCGATCCCCAAGGCGGCTGGTTCTCCATTGGCCTGAATGATGAACCGCTGCTCTTACGCGATACCGGTGGCGGCACCGAGGTCTACGCGCTTCAATTGGACGCCCGTTAAAGTCGCTACTTTTTCTTCATCGCCGCTTGATAGAGGGCCTGCATTCGATCAACTGTGGGTTGGAGCTGTTGCGGATCGCGGATGCAATTCAAAATGACCAGGCGAAAGTCTCCTGGGAAGAGAGAACCGGCAAAGTTATGCCAGTCCGCGGGCAATGGCGGACCTCCCGGGGCACCCGCCGCGGGAATTGCGTCGGGAAGATGAAAAGCAAACATTCCGCCAGCAGCAAGGGTTTGGTGAGGATATTGCATTAGCCAGACGCAGTTGTGGCTATCCGCAATCATGTCGGCAGAAACGACGGCCCACTGGCCTCCATCTGACGGGGATGGCTCCTGACAGTTCCAAAATTGCGACTCTGGAATGTAGACACTCGGTTCAGAGAAGCCGTACTCATCCAGGAGGACACTTTTCAAACCTTGATGCTTTACCCATTCCTCAACTTCTGGAAGCGCCTGATTCCAGTCAAGATTGGAATCATTTACCAGTAGGTACGCCGGCTGTCCCATGCTGAACGAGCTGATGAAAGGAAAGTAATGGGGATATGCGCGTACGGCGGTAACTACTGAAAGCAATGCCAGAGTCAATGTGATCCAGGACAAGGGGCGCGCAGCAAGCCAACCCAGGCGTCGCAGCGCGTTGAGCTTTTCTGGCAGCGGCGCAAGCAAGAGGATCAGCAACACGATTGGCACTGAAAGATGCCGGATGCTGATGGTGAGACGGCTTAACATGCAGGCGGCGGTGAAGATCAGAAGAAACACCCAAATTGCCCGCCAATGAAGGTCCCTACCGCTGGCGGGCGGCCGATTTTCTGTCTTGAGCCGGAGCCTGGCTATTAGCGCAATTGCCAAAGCTAGCAATAGCAGCAAAATAAAAGTGAGCTGGGACTTCAAGAAAAACAGTATCGGAAAATAGAACCATACTCCATGAGGGTAGGTGTGGCCAAGAATAAAGGTCGGTCAACTGGAGGTAACTGCAAATGTCACCAGCCCCTGCAAGTACATCCACAGCGGCATTAACAATCGACGAACCCAGGGAGCTGCCGGTCCATGGGGAATGATGGCGAACGAGTCTGTGGGCTGGCCCCAGGAAAGCACAAAATAAACTACATAAACCAGCACCGCGGCCAGCAGCGTAGCTTGAATCAGGCTTCCCCAGCGCCGGCGGCGCCACATGCGCAATTCAGCCTTGTTGTCTGGCAATCCCGCGACCGGTAAAAAGCGAAGACTCCATATGAAAGCCAGGAAGCAAAAGAACAGCAGCCCGGCAGAGAATTTCGACAACAGCGCGGCACCCAGGGCAAGACCCAATTTAGAAGCAGATGACCGCGTGGGGGAGCGCCACATATCGGCGAAAAGCCACAATGCCAGCAGGCAAAAAAGCGTTGCTACGGTGTCGGTCAGCACCAGAGGGCCAAATGTCAGAAACATAGGCGTCGTGGCGTAGACGCACAGGCAGAGCAGGCCACCCAGGGCCCCTCCTAACCGTGCGCCATAAACGTAAAGGACGACGCCAAGAAGCAGCGTCATCAGCAGCATGGGCACTCGTGCCCAGAGCATGGTCGGGGAGGGATCGTTCCACCGGGTGATGAGCCAGTGGCCGAATACCCATTGGCCAAGATACTGCTTGAAGAAGCCGCCGCTGAAAGACCACGAGACGTTGGTATAGTCGGCATGCACTCCACGCAAGATTAACGGAACAGCCGCCAGCACTTTGGCCAGCGGTGGGTGCTCGACATTGAGCCGCAGATCGAGCTTCTGCAGGTAGCTGACCCCAGCACCTACATGCGCAACTTCGTCGATAGTCATTGATTCGCGCCGAGCAGACCCGCCAGCCAGTAATGCCATCATTAAAATCAACAGACTAGCCAGGGCGGGGATCAAAACGCGAGATCGTCGATCACTATGCATAATTTTGGGGAGGTCAGACGGTTAAAACGTGGCAAGTATATACGACGTTAGGTTCTTTAATTACGGGGAGGGACGTCTCGGCAACGGCATTCTAGCCCAACGTATCGAGCGTGGGGCTTCGCTAGTCGCGGGACTTTGTCCGCGGTGCCCTTTGAATGATTTCGTAATCGCGGCGCTAGAGACGTAGCGGAGCTACGTCTCTACTTCGGGAGCTTTTCGGCGCTTGCCGTGATTACTTTTTTTCATGTTCTGTCCCCTTAGTTACCTCAAAGCAGGTTCCGGCCTCAGCTATAATTACTCCATTGCGTCTGCGACTCCTTCAGAATCGCGCTGGCGCCCGCATTGGCTTTAGGAGGCCTCATGCCCCTGCAGAGAACCGAAAATATCTGGCATAACGGGAAGCTCATTCCTTGGGATCAGGCAAAAATCCACGTCATGTCACACGTTGTTCACTACGGCTCGTCTGTTTTTGAGGGGATCCGCTGCTACGATCCCGCCGGCAGTCCCGCCATTTTCCGCGCCTCAGAACATATGCAGCGACTGCTGGACTCGGCCAAGATTTACCGGATGGATCTGGATTTCAAGAAAGATGAACTGGTTGCTGGGATGGTCGATCTGATTAAAGCTAACGGCGCCTGGCCTTGCTATATCCGCCCGATCGTTCTGCGCGGCTACGGTGAAGCCGGTGTGAGCCCGATGAATTGTCCGGTCGAGGTTTACATCATCAATTACCCGTGGGGGAAATATCTGTCGAAAGATGATGAAGGGGTCGATGTCTGCATCTCGTCATGGACGCGGCTTGCCCCCAACACTCTGCCTGCCATGGCGAAAGCCGGCGCGAACTATATGAACTCGCAGCTCATCCGCATGGAAGCCACCATCAATGGGTACGCCGAGGGAATTGCACTCGACGTGAACGGCTACATTAGCGAAGGCTCAGGGGAAAATGTATTTGTTGTCCGCAACGGCGTCCTGCAGACCGCGCCGCTCGGCAATTCAGTGCTCCCGGGAATCACCCGTGACTCAATCCTGCAAATCGCCCGCGACCTGGGGATTCCGGTTTCAGAGTCGCCGATTCCACGCGAGATGCTGTATATCTCCGACGAGGTTTTCTTTACCGGAACGGCAGCGGAAGTCACGCCCATTCGCTCCGTAGACCGCATCACGGTTGGCAAAGGCGAGGTTGGACCTATCACCCGCAAGATTCAGAAAGAGTTTTTTGCGATTGTGCGGGGCGAGAAGCCAGACCGGTTTAAGTGGTTTACGCCAGTTCCGGTCAGCACTAAGCAGCCGGTTGGCGTATAGCTGAAACTCGTCAGGACCTCGCGGCTCTGAGGTCCTGATTACTTTTCTTCCTTTTTTCCCGCCTCTGCTTAAGTTACGGTAGCTCGCCGCCATACAACTGTTTCAATAAATCGTCGGGCAGCGGAGCATCAAAATCGTCGGCAATCCAGATTTTGCCGCGTTCAAATCCCATGGGCCGAAGCAGCTCTTGCGTTTTCTCGATTGCAACAAGCCGGGCAACTGACACGCCTGCGCTAGCAATAGTCACGTCCTCTCCTTTCTCGACCAGCCGCAAGAGCTTGGACAAATGGGCCTTTGCATAATGAATATCTACTTGCACGACAGGCATTTTTGCACGAATGGCGCTAACGCCCTATTATGTTCGCTTAATATTCGCCATGCCCACTCCCGTTTCCCGCAATTACCAAGGTCATCTTCTGCTAGATGACTTTTCAGTCCATCATACGGATAGCTTAACGGGACGTGACCGCATGAATGTTGATGATCTGCTGCGTATAGCAATGGAGCGCCGGGCTTCCGACTTGCACCTCAAAGTCGGCAATTATCCGCACCTGCGCATTGATGGCGAACTCGTCCCCTTGACCGACCAGCCGCGCGTCAGCGCGGAAGACATGCTGACCATGGCGTTTAGCATGATGTCGGCTCGCCAGAAACAGAAATTTAAAGAAACCACCGAAATAGATATGGCCTACGGCGTCGCCGGACTGGGCCGTTTCCGTGTCAACGTCTTTCAGCAGCGCGGCAACGTCGGCTTGGTGCTGCGTGTCATTCCCACCAAGATTCGCGCCCTGGACGAACTTTATCTGCCGAAGATTGTGGAACAGATTTGCGATATGCCTCGCGGGCTGATTCTGGTAACTGGCGTCACGGGCTCAGGGAAGTCAACAACTTTGGCCGCAATGGTTGACCGCGTCAACTCGACCCGCGCCGAGCACATTATCACCATCGAAGACCCCATCGAATTTCTGCACCGCGACAAAAAAGGATACGTCAACCAGCGCGAAGTCGAAGTTGACACACCTAATTTTTCCGCGGCGCTGCGGGCTTCATTGCGTCAGGATCCCGATGTAATCCTGGTCGGGGAAATGCGCGACATTGAAACCATTGGGACGGCTTTGCACGCTGCTGAAACCGGCCACATGGTTTTCTCGACCTTGCATACCCTGGATGCGGTCGAAACCATTAACCGCATCATTGCAGTATTTCCACCGCCCGAGCAAAAACAGATTCGGCTTCAGCTGGCTGCGGTGCTGCGCGCCGTAATCAGCCAACGCCTGGTTCGCCGCATCGACAGCGAAGGCCGCGTGCCCGCCGTCGAAGTGATGATCAATACGGCTTATGTTCGTGAGTGTATTCTGGTGCCGGAAAAGACGCGGGCCATTCGCGACGCCATTTCGGCAGGCACTTCGCAGTACGGAATGCAGACATTCGATCAGTCGCTGTGGGACCTGTTCCAGGCCGGCTTGGTCGCGTACGAAACCGCTCTCGAAAACGCCTCGAACGCCGACGACTTCAAGCTGCGTATGCAGGGGATTTCTTCGACCGCCGACGTTTCACGCAATGCCATGCAGGCGACAGGCTTCGGCGGCCACTAGACCCAGCCTGTTTTCAATTGTCATTCCAACCGCACGGAGGAATCTGCTATCCCCAACACCTCCCACTGCCCGTGATTTTCCCTTCTACTTAGAGTAAGTTTCATGAAGTATGTCTTTCGCTCGTCCCAGAAAGGTCTTTACCGAAGGTGAACTTTACGAGTACGCGGTAGGCGCGCTAGGGCGCCGCATGCGCACCGTTGCCGAGCTTAAGCGGCTTTTACGCCAGCGGGTGGAGATCGAAACCGAAATTGGACAAACCCTGGTCGACCTGATTATCCGCCGACTCAAAGATCAGGGATATCTCAACGACGCCAAGTACGCCGCGACTTTCTCCTCGTTCCGCCGTGACAACGAAAAATTTGGCCGCCGCCGTGTCGTGACTGACCTGAAAGCTAAAGGCGTCCACGGCGAGGTCATCGACAAAGCTGTTGATTCGGTCTACGACGAAGTGAATGATGAAAAACAGGCTCGTGACTTTCTAGCTCGCAAGAGAACCAAGAAGCCGGTCGATCAAAAACAAACTGCGCGGGTTTTTCGCCAGTTGATGCGAGCTGGCTTCAGCTCAAAAACGATATTTACCATTCTCAAGAAGTGGGACATTGACGAGGAAGTGCTCGCGAAGCTGGAAAGCGAAGACATCCAATAGTGGTTGTATTACAAATGTACTTTTGTAGTACAATTCACTGAGGTGCGTTCATCCATCCAAGCCCGCCTAGATGAGCCCTCGGAAAAAGCCCTGAAGCAGCTCGTCGGGAAACTGGGGTGGAGCCCTTCTCGGGTGGTGCGCGAAAGCTTGCGTCTGCTTGCAGCTTGCCATCTGGGCAAGGGCCCGCGGAAAATTGTCGGGCTAGGAGAGTTCGATTCTGGCATAACCGATCTCGGCTCAAATAAATCCCACCTGAAAAACTTCGGCCGGTGAAGCCGGTTCTTCTTGATACCAGCGTCATTATCGCCTGGCTTGATCGGCGGGAGAAATTTCATCAGGTCTGTGTTGATGCGCTGCAGGATTGTACTTCGCCTCTTATTACGTGCGAGGCGGTGATCGCGGAAAGTTGTTACCTGTTGCGCAAGTTGAAGGGCGCCGCCGAGGCGGTGCTGGCTAATGTGGCCGAGGGAATCTTCGGCCTTCCGTCGCCGCTTTCCCAGTCGGCCCCCGAGGTTCGACGCATTCTTCAGAAATATCGAGATCGTGAAATTGATCTTGCGGATGGCTGCCTGATTCAAATGGCCGGCGAGTTCAAGACAGCTGAGGTACTAACGCTCGACCGCGATTTCCAAGTTTACCGATGGGGACGAAACAAAACGTTTAACCTGCTGATTCCGCTCGACTGATTTAAAGGCTGAACCGCATCGTCTATGGTTCTTGGGGAACTGTCTAAGCGAATCGGCACAAAATCCCCTTCCCACGCGCAAAAGCTGATAGCATTCCTCCCGATAAAAATCACCGGAGGCCCCATGCTCAACCGCCGCCACTTCATCATCGCCAGCGGACTAACCGCGCTAGCTTCCACCCGTGTCCTCGGTGCCAACGACACGCTTCGCCTTGGTATCATAGGCGCCGGCCACCGCATGAAGGGCCTGCTCGACTGCGCTGACAAGCTTCCGGCGTACCCATATCAAATCGTCGCCGTCGCCGACGTGTACGGACCCCACCGCGACGCCATCAAAGAACGTTCCGGCGGTACCGCCACCACCCACCTCGACTATCACGAGCTTCTCACCCAAAATATCGACGCCGTCATAATCGCATCGCCCGACCACTGGCATGTCCGCATGGCCGTCAACGCTCTCGCTGCCGGCAAAGACGTCTATCTCGAAAAGCCCGTCACTCACACTCTGGAAGAAGGCGCGACCCTAACCAAAGCTGTCCGCTCCAGCAAACAAATTTTGCAATGCGGAATGCAACAGCGCAGCTGGACCCATTTCCGCGACGCCGTCAGCATGATCCAGGGCGGCAGCCTGGGCCGTGTCGTGCAGGCGCGAACTTACTGGTGGCAGAACTACCAGCGCAACTGGGCAGCAGCGCCTGCACCCATCGATACTCAGGCCCTCGACTGGAAGCTCTGGCTGGGCGGAGCCCCCGACCAGCCCTTCACCGAAGAAAAATACAATCACTGGCGCTGGTTCTGGAACTTCGGCGGTGGCGCCATGACCGATCTCTTTACCCACTGGATCGACGTAGTTCACTGGGCCATGAAATCCGACCAGCCCCGCGACGCCGTCATGCTCGCCGACAAATACGTCTTCGATCAATGGGACTGCCCTGACACCATCCAGGCCGCCTTCCGCTACCCCGGCTTCGACGTGGTTTACGAGGGCATGATGAATTCCTCCATTGACGATGGAGGCATCGAATTTCGCGGCACCGAGGCTACTCTGAAAATCAACCGCAGCGGCTACGAAGTCTACCGCGAGGGTATCGACAAAGAGAAAAATCCGGTCCTGACCGAACACAGCTTCCGCGACGGAACCATAACTCACATGGAAAATTTCTTCGAGTGCATCAGGTCCCGCAAGGACCCCAACGCCCCCGTAGAAACCGGAGTAGCCGCCGCCCGCGCCGGCCACCTGGGAAACCAAGCCTTCCACCAGGGCGGCAAAACCACCTGGCCCCAAAACTCTAAATAACCTGTCATCCCGACCGAAGCAGATCGTTCGCGAATGCGAACGGTCTGCGGAGCGGAGGGACCTTGCGTCAAGCATAATAAAACAAACGCTTTAGCCGCAGCGTAAAGCGCCCATCCGTGCCTGACCACCGGTAATCTACCCAGCCTCCCCCGCCCCCGGCACACTTACCGCTGGAGGATTCATGGCAACCAGAATTTCAGTCGTAAAAAATCCCAACGGCCAATTCGCCGGATGGACCTGCAAACACAGCAGCAAAATCGCTCCCAGCGCGGAATGCAACGGCCACGTAGTCCTGTGCCGCAGATGCGCCTCGTCAGTAGGGAACGGCGCTCAGCTACTGAACGACGATACCCGCGAGCCAATCGAGCCGGCAAAAATCACTGTAAGCACCCAGCTAAAAGCCGCCGCCGTCGCCAGGTAAAAAAGCAGGCGGCTCCTCCACCGCCTGCAAGAAAAATTGTCACCCCAAAAAATTGTCATTCCGGCCAACGGGAGGAATCTGCTCTTCCTCCCTCCTCATCATTACCAAAGGTTCAACTGATCACTTTAGAACAACTTCCGCCGCGAATCTAAGCGACTATTAATGATAAGAATCTAATACTGCGCCACGCTCACCCCGCGATCCCGTTCCTTGAGAATTCAACATGAACATTCGCCGTAAACGCAGACCGTCCCGCACCCCTCCAAAACCGCCGCCAGTGGTAAGAAGTCGGGCGACATGAAGATTACCTCCCGCCTAAGTCGGAAGGTGCAACTTGCATTCGTATCCGCCATCCTGGCCTTAGTCGTCGTGGGCGCCATCGCTTATCGCGGAATGGTTCTCTCCGATGAAAGCAATCGGTGGGTCGGCCACACCCACGAAGTTCTTGAGAACCTCCAGGATTTAGTTCTTTCGATTGAGAGTGTCGAATCGAACTCTCGTGCATTCGTCACCACCGGCGACCATTCCTCTCGACAGTCCTACCGCGCCGCAGTATCGAGGATCGAGCATGATCAATCCGTGCTTCGCCACCTGACCCTCGACAATCCCGCCCAGCAGCGCGAAATCCCCGAGCTTGAAAGGCTGACGGCGCAAGCAATCCAACGCGCAGGACTGATCACAGGCCTTCCCCGCGCTTCGATCGCTACCGCGCCACCACCAGTCTCTAAAACGACTGATGAATTTCTAGCCGTCGTGGGAAAGTTGCAGGGGGAGGAGCTGCGCTTGCTGGTTTTGCGCAATGCCGAAAATCAAAAGCGTGTCAGCCAAACCAAGACCATTCTGATTCTCGGAACTCTCCTCGGCTTGCTGATCACCGCCGCGGCTGGTTGGAGCGTGGAACACGACAGCTCCGCTCGCGGCCGCGCCGAGGGCGCGCTTCTCGACAGCGAAGAAAAATATCGCATGCTGGTGGATGGAGTGCAGGACTACGCAATCTTCATGCTCGACCCACGAGGCCAAGTCGTCAGTTGGAATGCCGGCGCCGAACGAATTAAGGGTTACACCGCTGAGCAGATTATCGGTAGCAACTTTTCCTGTTTCTTCCCTCCGGAGGACGTCAAGCGCGGCAAGCCTGAAGAGGTCATTCGGGCCGCGGGTTCCAGTGGCCGGCACGAAGAACACGGCATGCGCGTGCGCAAAGATGGGTCGCAATTCCTGGCCAGCGTCACATTCACGGCATTGCGCGATCCTGCCGGAAATCTTCGCGGATTCTCCGAAATCAGCCGCGACCTAAGCGAGATCAAGGAGTCAGGCGCAAAGTACCGCGGGCTGCTCGAAGCCGCTCCCGACGCCATGGTAGTAGTCAACCAGCAAGGCGAAATCGTCCTGCTCAACCTTCAGGCGGAAAAACAATTCGGTTACAGCCGCGACGAGCTGGTAGATCAGAAGGTCACTAACATTATTCCCGAAGGCTTCGCCGAACGCCTCATTGCCGATGGAACTCGAAGCGCCGCCGAAGCCCTGGCCCAGCAGATCGGCACCGGCATCGAACTCTACGGTCGCCGCAAAGATGGCAGCGAGTTCCCCATAGAAATTATGCTCAGCCCGCTCGAAAACGCTGAAGGCATCCTGGTTACCGCCGCCATTCGAGACATCAGTGTCCGCAAGGCCGCAGAAAAGCATCTCGCGCAAATGGAAAGTCGCTACCGCGGTCTGCTCGAAGCCGCTCCCGACGCCATGGTGGTCGTCAACCAGCAGGGCGAGATCGTCCTGCTGAACGTGCAGGCAGAAAAGCAATTCGGATACCGGCGCGACGAACTTCTCGGTCAGCAAGTCAAAAACATCATCCCTGAAGGCTTCGCTGAGCGCCTTATTGCCGATGCTCTCCGTTCCGTCGAAGACGCGCTTGCCCAGGAGATCGGTACCGGCATTGAACTCACCGGCCAACGCAAGGATGGCAGCAGCTTCCCCATCGAGATCATGCTCAGCCCGCTCGAGAGTGCCGACGGCATCCTGGTAACTGCGGCAATCCGCGATATCACCACCCGCAAAAAAGCGGAAGCCCAGATGACCCATTCCTCCGAGCACGATTTTCTTACCGGCCTGCCTAATCGCATGTTGCTGAATGATCGCGTCAAGCAGGCAATCCTCCTTGCTCCCCGGCACAAGAAAAAAGTCGCAGTTCTGTTCCTCGATCTAGACGGCTTCAAACACATCAACGACTCCCTGGGACATCCCGCCGGCGACAAGCTGCTCCAGTCCATAGCTAAGCGGCTGGTCAAATGTGTGCGCGGCTCCGACACCGTAAGCCGCCAGGGTGGCGATGAATTCGTGGTTCTGCTTTCAGAGGAAGAGCATGCCGAAGATGCCGCCATAACCGCCAGAAGAATGCTTCAGGAAGTTGCCGGAGCTCACTCGATTGACCAACACGATCTCCACATCACCTCCAGCATCGGCGTCAGCGTCTTTCCCGACGACGGCACCGACGCCGAGACCCTGATCAAGAACGCCGACACTGCCATGTACCAGGCCAAGGAAAACGGTCGCCAGAGCTATCAGTTTTTCAAACCCGCCATGAACGTCCGCGCAGTGGAGCGGCAATCGATTGAGGAAAATCTGCGCCGCGCCCTCGAGCGCGAGGAGTTTACTCTTCTCTACCAGCCCAAGATCAACCTCAATACCGGAGAGATCGTCGGTGCCGAAGCCCTCATTCGCTGGATGCATCCAACTCGGGGGTCCGTCCCTCCAGCACAATTCATTCCCGTCGCTGAAGACTGCGGTTTGATTCTCGCCATCGGCAAGTGGATCCTTCGCGAGGCATGCCAGCAGGCTCAGACCTGGGTCGATGCCGGACTACCGCACGCCACTATGGCCGTCAACATCTCCGCCATGGAGCTGCGAAACGACAATTTTCTGGGCGGAGTGTTTTCCATCCTCAAAGAAACCGGCCTGAACCCTCGATCTCTCGAGCTGGAACTTACCGAAAGCGTTCTGATGAAGCACGCCGAATCCACCGAATCAATCCTCAAAGCACTGCGAGCCAAAGGTATACAGCTGGCCGTCGATGACTTCGGCACCGGTTACTCCAGCCTGAGCTATCTAAGAAAGTTTTCTATCGACGCCCTGAAAATCGACCAGTCGTTCGTCCGTCAAATCACCACTGCGCCGGATGACACTACAATCGTCGCCGCGATCATCGGCATGGGACGCAGCCTGAAGTTGCGCGTAGTCGCCGAGGGAGTGGAAACCGTAGAACAACTGGCATTCCTCCAGGCAAACCATTGCGACGAGGCCCAAGGCTACTACTTCAGCCGCCCAGTCCTCCCCGACCAATTCGCCAAACTCTTAAAAAAGGGTATAGCAGTAGCGGCAACCGCCACCCTCGCATAACACGCCGGTGGCCCACTCAAGCCCGATTTTGGCTTGAGTGGGAATGCCGGCTGGCGAGGCTCCTTCTTTCCCCAGCGTCTTTGGTCTCTCAACCCTAAGACTAACTCGGGATACCGAGGGAGCCTTCGCTCTTATCCAATCAATTCTAGTCGCGCACTTTGCGACTAGAGTGGGAGGCCCAACTCCGATAAGCAGCCAATAATCAATCACCGTCATCAGAACAGGTCACCCAAGAATTGTCATTGGTAGTGTCTCAGTTTGCCAGTAAAACAATTTCTTCGAGCGACCAGACATGATCTGTTAGACCAGCGGCCATCGCCGGAGTGATTCGCAGCGTCTTGTGAATTCTGCCGAAATTGTAGTACACGGCATGGATTGCGACCATCGCGGCATGGTTCCCAATCTTCTTAGAGAAGGCATTTGTCAGGCGCGTGAAGCGTCTCATTCCCATCCGCATTGTCAGGTTGTGCCGTTCAACATAGCTCGTGCTGACATGCTTCGGGTCGGGATTGCCGCTGACCGTTTTCATCTCGCAGCCGATACATGTTGCCGGAGAATAGCGCGTGTCGTTCTCTGCTGGTGCGCCGTAAATCTTCTGTAGTTGGGCATAATCGATGTCTGCGCCGAAGGCATCCTCTACCGCGTCCAGATATGCTCTGTGACCGTCCGTTGTGATCTGCAGGCGCCCCTTGATTCGGCTGGCGCAATCCTGCATGAATTCTTTCGCCCATCCGCCATCACGTCCGCCCACCAAGTAGCTGACGCAAAGTTTCGTGTCGGCATCTAGCGCTGTCCACGTCCAAACGTCGCCCCAACCTTCCAGTTTCTTCTCTGCGCTAACGTTCTTTGCCTTCGCTCCAACGAAGCACCAAATTTCATCCGCCTGCAAACGGCGGACACGAAGGTTGTTGACACGTTCGTTGTGGAACCGCTCGCATGCAGCGCCAAGGTCCACCAGCAGTTTTGTAACGGTGTTAATGGAAACGTCTGCCATACGGCTGCAGGACCGAAGGCTATTTCCTTCCACTAGCATCCCCAAGATGGCTGCGCGATCGGCAATCGATAGGCGGTTCATGTCATTGAAGGTAAACCTCTCAATCTTGTTTGTCAAGCATATAGTTCAGTTTAATTAGGCGATTGACACATCACACATGGAACATTAAGATAATGAATATTCCATGTCGAGAGGTTCATGATGTCCGATTATTCAGAGTCAGTACTGCTATCCCACCCCGCCGCAATAGAAATCGATGAGGAACAGGCTGATCTGTTGGCTCAGATCGAAGAAGGCCAATACTCCGACGTGAAGGCGACAGCAATAACAGCGGCCAAGCTAAGCCATACCATTTCAGCCTTTGCCAATACCGATGGCGGGGACCTCTATATCGGAATTAGCGAACAGATGCTCGGTGGTAACGCAAAAAGGCGGACATGGGATGGATTCGCCGACGTTGAAGCTGCCAGCGGTCACCTCCAAGCTTTCGAGCGGGTGTTCCCGCTGGGCAATGATTTCCAGTATGAGTTTTTGAGATGTTCAAATCGAGCTGGCGTTGTACTGCACGTTCAGGTCAGTCGCACTCAAGGGGTCATCAAAGCTACTGACGGAAAACCTTATGTCCGGCGTGGCGCGATGAGTCTTCCGCAGGATACGCCAGAACAGTTGCGGCGGCTCGAATTCACCAAGGGCGTAATTTCATTTGAGGGTCACCCAGTCACCGCTCCGACAGATTCGATTATCGCTTCGCCAGTCACAAAGCAGTTTCTCGCGGCAGTCATTCCTACAGCCGAACCCGAAGCATGGCTGCGAAAACAGCAGTTAATTGTCAATGACAAGCCGACCGTAGCAGGGCTGCTTCTATTTGCCGACGAACCGCAAGCCGTATTACCGAAACGGTGCGGAATCAAGGTTTATCGCTATCAGACGCAAGAGGAAACTGGATTTCGTGATGTATTGAGTTTTATCCCAATCACCGTTGAGGGATGCCTGTACGAACAGATCAAAAAGGCAGTGGAAGTAACCGTGGGAGAGGTTGAAAAGATTGCGCGGGTGGGCGCTGCGGGTCTTGAGAAGATCAACTATCCACCAGAAACGCTGCACGAAATCATCACGAATGCCGTTATTCACAGGGATTACAGTATTGCGGACGACGTTCATGTCCGCATCTTCGATAACCGAATCGAAGTTCAGAGTCCGGGGCGTTTACCGGCTCATGTGACACCAAAAAACATCCTGGATGAACGATTTGCACGCAATGGAGCTATCGTTCGCCTTCTCAATAAATTCCCCGATCCGCCAAACCGCGACGTGGGAGAGGGTCTAAACACAGCATTCGATAAGATGCGCGAGCTGGGATTACGCGATCCAGTCATCGAGGAACGCGACAGCGATCTACTCGTAACAATCTTGCACGAACAACTCGCCTCGAAAGAGGAAACAATTCTCAAATATCTAGATGCGAACGGCACCATTAGGAACAAAAAGGCCAGAGCGATAACCTTCGTCAAGGATGCCGATCAAATGAAGCGAATTTTGCAGAAGATGGTGGAAAAGCGCCTTATCGAACCGGTTCCCGATACTCGCGCAGGTGGGTTCGCATATCAGAAAAAGCAGAAAGTACTTGCGTCGGAGGGCGAACAGAAGGAAAATGGCTGAAGCAGAACGACCCACAACCTGTGGAGGGTAGTGGGCCGGGAATACAAGACCTTGTGGTGACAGCGCAGAGCTGCCTCTATCTTACCTCTTCGTATTCCACTGTCAAGATGATTTTGGGATTCCTGTGCCCGGAGTATGGGTAGGCAGGTCGCAACAACTCTTGGCCAAGGTGTATCAGACCTTGACCAAGAGCACATCAACCAAAGGCAGTTCAATCGGCATGGCGCAAAAGGACGCCACATCACTACCTATGGCTAACAAAAACAATACACGCACGCAAACTCACATTCGCGATTCCAAAACCGGGGAGTTCATCCCTCAGCGCGTAGCGGATCGCAAAGACCCTGCCACTTGGGAACGTGAGCGTATCAAATATCCCAAGAAGTAGGCCCTAAACCACAACGCAGCATACTCCCCCGGCAGAAGATCGCCGGGCTTTATTTTTTCCAGCGTGCTCGGGCCGCAGCACTTGCGATTTTATGCCGCTTAGCAGTAGACAGTTTACGCGCTCTGGCCTTTCCGCCTTTTAAACCACCCGCCCTACCCTTCGGCGGATTGCGCTTAGACTCGCTGACTGTGTCCTCAGTTTCGCCAATGGCAATGTCGAATACCTGCTTGGCAAGCTGGATCGGTTCACGCGGTCTCTTGGCCACAAAGAAAGTATGCCACAGGCTAGCGACTATTTTGAAACTGAGACACTACCTTGTCATTCCGTCTCTAACGACGTGTGCCCGAGTCAAGGCATTTTGGCAAGACCTCTCCGCGGACAACTAGGGTTTTGACCTAGCGCCATTTCGCTCTCGCCGGAAAGGTTTTGCGATTTCGACCAAGGTTCGTGTTCTCTCAATCGTGCGGTGGATGCAAGGTCTCACCCTCCATCTCTTCGGTACTTGCTCCCAAAATTGCTCCGAACTCCCCACTCACTTCGGGGAAGCAGGCTGTCTACTCAACCGCTCGGTCTTACTTGCGGCCGCGGCCTCTCTAAGCTTAGGATTGCTTGCCTGAGGCCGACAGGCCATTTGAGAGCGGTGGGCGAATATTCAGCTTGGATGAATAGATAAATTGCTTCTGAGTCGCGCTCAGCCCGGCTTGATATCTCTACGAGGTAGGCCATGCGCGGCTTCGAACTCCTGGAAGAACTCCCGCACCGGGCGCGTCCTGCCTTCTTTTACATCTGCAAGACCGTGACGAATTCCTTCACCCGCGTCGGCCAGGGCGGCCAAATCCAGCAGGCACTGATAGGCTTTGACATCTAGCATAGTGCTTTTCCCTTCACCATCAGAAGAGAGGACGCTCCATAGTCCCGGCGAACTTGGAATATAGCAAAATCTCCGTCCCTAAAAACGAAGCGAAGGAAGATCACGAGCGCCGTGCAGGATGCGAATGATTTGCAGCGGCTTGCTCTTCGGATCGTACACAATCAAATAGTTGGGATACGGGTGGACAATCCAAAAGCACACAGGCAGAGCCGTTAACTCTTCTCGAATGCGTCCAGCCAAGGGCGAACTGACAAGAAAATCGCAGGCCCGGAAGATTGCGGCTTCCACTCGATCCGCAGCTGACAAATTATCCTCTGCTATGAAACTCCAAATGTCGTAAAGATCGGCGACGGCTTGCGGCGTGAACTGAAAACCGCTCATTACCGCTGTGGCTCTTCCGAACGGGTGCGCTTCAGGGCGGAGAGCTTTGATCGCACCGCATCTCCATCGGTTAGCTCGCCGCGTTGCGCTGCTGCATAGCCTTCTTTAATCTTGGTGGCGATTTCGAGCCGGTTTTCGGCTAGCCAGGCCTCTTGCTCGTGAAGCATCGAAACCGCCTGTTCCACAAATTCATCTACGGAACCGTAGGAACCTCTCTGCACGTCTTGTTTGATCAATTCCTCAATCTCGGGTCTAAGGCGAATTTCCATAACCAATATTCTATCCTCAGCCGGAAAATTACAAAATCACCCGATTTACCAAATTACAAATCATTTCCGCCCCCGCAGCATATCCACCACCCGCTCATAATCGTCCACCGTCGAATACTCAATCACAATCTTGCCTTTGCCCTTGCGGTCGCGGATCTTTACCTTAACCCCTAACACTCGTTGCAACTCCACTTGCGCCGCTCGCACATTTGGATCAACCCAGCGCGCCGTCCCCGTCTGCTTCTCCTGCGGACGTTCATAGCGCTTGATCGTGATCTCCTCGATCAGGTCTTCCAGCGCCGCCAGCGACATCTTCTTCTTTATGACCTCGTCCGCCATTTTGCGAATGCTGTCGTTATCCTCCAACCGCAACAGCGCCCGAGCTTCGCTGAAGCCCATGCGACCGTCGAGCAGGTATTCCATTACCGTCCCCGGCAGCTTGAGCAGCCGCATGTAATTCGACACCGACTCCCGCGACAGTCCCACCCGGTCGCCGATCTGCTCTTGTGTCAGCTTGAATTCCTGGCTCAGCTTGGCGAAGGCGTTCGCCTGTTCCATGCAGTTCAAGTCTTGCCGCTGCAGGTTTTCGACGATGGTCATCTCCGCCGCTTGCTGCTCCGACACCCGGCGAATAATCGCTGGGATCGTCGTCTTCCCCGCCTTCTTCGACGCCCGGCACCGCCGCTCTCCGATCACCAGCACATATCGGCCGTTGGCGCGCGGCCGCACCACGATCGGCTGCACTACTCCATTGGCTTTGATCGACTCCGCCAGGTCTTCCAACATCTCTGCATCAAAGTGCCGCCGCGTCTGATAAGGATTGTCCTCGATCTCCGCCAGCGGAATGGTCGCAACCACGTCGCCCGTAGCCGGCTTTGCCGCCTGAGCCTGCATCTCCGGGATCACCACCGGTTGCGGCGCTCCCGCCACCACCCGCGGGCCCACTGGAAGCAGCGAATCCAGGCCCCGCCCCAGCGCCTTGCGCTTGTCGATCAATTTGTCAGCAGGCAATTTGTCCGAAGCCAGGTTTTCCCCGGCTTTCTCTCCCGACGGCTCCTGCTCCAAAACCTTTTCAGCCGCACCAGTCATAAAAGTTCTCTTTCTTAATCAGAAATCCCAAGCCAAATAAAATATTCCATTGCTAAAAGCAAACATAGATGGAGATCAATATATTCCTCCGCGTCCTCAGCGCACTCTCTGTGGCCTTAATGCGACTTACATCGATGACCATCGATCTTCAGGCCGACTTGTCCAACTCACCCGAATCCTCAGCCACCGCCGGCGCTTCCTCCACCACCGGATAGCTGTGCGCAATAATCTCCTTCGCCAACCGGATGTAACTCTCCGCCCCCTTCGACCGCACGTCGTACAACAGCGCCGGCTTGCCATGGCTCGGCGCCTCGGCCAGCCGAATATTGCGCGGGATCGTTGTTGCGCAAAGCTTGTCGCCAAAGTAGCGCTTCAGTTCCGCCGTCACCTGTTGCGCTAGGTTGGTGCGTTCGTCAAACATGGTCAGCACCACCCCCTCAATTTCGAGCGAAGGGTTTAGCGCGGAACGTATTCGCTCCACCGTCCCCAGTAACTCGGAGATGCCCTCGAGCGCAAAGTACTCCGCCTGCATAGGAATAAGGACCGAGTCGGCTGCGACCAATGCGTTAAGCGTCAACAGGTCAAGGGCAGGCGGGCAGTCCAGAACGATAAACTGAAAGCGATCTCGCACTGCTGCGATGGCGTCACGCAAGCGAAACTCGCGCCCCTCCACCTCGACCAGCTCGATGTTGGCTCCGATCAGGTTCTTATGCGCGGGGATGATCCATAGCTGGTCGACACCAGTGGGCTGAAGAGACTCTTCGGCGCTGGCTGCCGCCATAAGAAGATGATAGGTGCTGATGCGATCCGGATCCTTGGCCAAACCCAGGCCGCTGGTAGAGTTCGACTGCGGATCGCAGTCAACGAGTAGTGTGTTCACTTCAGCGGCGGCAAGAGACGCGGCTAGGTTGATAGCAGTCGTAGTCTTCCCTACGCCGCCCTTCTGATTGGCGACAGCTATAACACGTCCCATGTGGATTGTCGTGGAGAACCGAGAGCGTCCTCAGCATAAGTCCGATTGATTTGGGATTGCAATGACAGAATTCAGTGCAGCCTGATTGGGGTTCCATTTTGATATCTATCAACACCTTGGACTAGCTTTCCACAAAGTGTTCCTCACGGAACATCGAGCTGCGAAGTGTTCCGCGCGGAACATCCTTCCAAAACAGCCGTAGTGTTCCGCACGGAACGTCGTGAGAGGTAGTGTACCCCCGGGAACATCTGGAGTGTTCCGTGCGGAACGTTTTGGATGTATAGGGACCGACGTTCCAGACGGAGCGTTTTTTGAATAGTGTTCCGTGCGGAACACTCTGCGCTCTGGGGGCCGTCTACTCTGGTAGGGGATGCGATGGTGGAGTCGCGGGTTAATCAATTCGATTCATATCTTGCTTGGTGCGTGATCCTCCTCCCTTAGATTTGCGAATTCCCACTTTGCAGTTGCGCTCTCCCAAGCGGCGGGAAATTACCCCCTCAGCTGGGGGCTATAACGACTACTACGCGCCACATGTTACTAGTTTGGTGCCTTGGTTCCGTCAGCTCGTGACCCTACCATCAGCACTCGGGCGGTGGAGTTGGGGAGTGGGATCGGGGAATTCCACGACATTTGGGGGGCTAAATGAGGGATTTGTCCCACTTGGGATGGTCCTAAGAGCAGGGCCAGGCGGCCTGTATTGACTACCAGGTTGGCGGCTGTGGGGAGGATGGAGTCGAACTGCTCTACGGCGCGCAGGGTTACGAGGTCGGCTGAGGCTGGGGGTTGGGTTTCTGCGCGGGCGGCGATCACATCGACGTCGGTCAATGTAAGGCTTCGGACTACCTCGCGGAGGAAGGTAGCTTTCTTGTGGTTGGATTCTATTAAGGTGAGGCGCAGAAGAGGGTTCCAGATCTTTAAGGGGACGCCGGGGAAGCCGGCGCCGGATCCGATGTCAATGGCATGGAGTTGGGAGGGGGTGGGGAGCAGGTGCCGGGCGGCAAATAAAGATTCGCCGAAGTGGCGGGTGACGATGTCTTCCGGGTCGCGGATGGCGGTCAGGTTAATGCGTGCATTCCAGCGAAGCAGAAGATCGACATACGTCGATATTTGATTCAGGCGAAGCTCATCAAGAGAAACATCGAAGGGAACCAGCAGTTCGGCGATGCGGTCGGGGGTCACTGGCGGAGCTATTGTAGAGGATGGAAATGTGCCGACTCGAATTAGAATGTGAGCCAGTCCTTCGCCAAAGGAGGTTTATGAAATGCTCCACGTTGTTCCGCGCCGTATTTGTGACAGCTATCAGCGCGTCGCTGCTCGGTCCGGCGCGAGCGTATCAGGGTACTAAGATGGACCCCAACGCGAAGACGATGACCATCGAGGGCGCGGTTCGCGACCTCGCCTGTCCCGTCCAAAATCCTGCCGGGACCGCCACCAACTTTGATTTGAAGTGCATCCTGGATTGCGTCCGGCACGGCTCACCGATCATCATCCTCACCAAGGACGGGTTCATCTATTTCCCAATCTCTGCGGATATGCCCGATTCCGGCCAGCGTAAAAAAATGATGCCGTTCGTCGGCAAGTATGTGCAAGCGACCGGCGCTGTATTTGAGCGAAAAGGAACTCACGCGATTGCTATTACGCAGATCAAGGAACTAAAGAAAGCTCGTTTAGAGCACCAGGACTGACTGAGCGGCAATCGGAAAGGGAAAGCGGGGAAAGACGGGACGCTCTCAGGTTTTCGGCGAATGAAACGGGAAAGGGACGTCCCGCCTGTTCCTAGTTTTCTGGGGAACGTTCCGTCTGTCCCCAGGTTTCTGAGCGTGTTTGAAAGTTTGCGCCATCGCGTTGTCCGTGTGAGGGACCACGATCAGATGCACATGATTGGACATGAGGCAGTAGCCCAGCAGCGAGAGACTGTAGAGTTCGGAATATTGGCGCAGCAGTTCGAGATACGTGACGCGGTCAGCGTCGTTGGTCAGAATCACTTGCCGCGCATTGCCACGCTGCGTAACATGATGGGGACCGTTGACGACAACGACGCGAGGCAGTCGAGCCATCCTAAGAAAATATCAGGACGGATCCCCCTTTGATGGTGAATGCAGGTGGGGAAATGAACGCTATTCCCAGATCGGGCAAAATAAATCGGGGAACGTTCCGTCTGTCCCCAGGTTTCGGATGGGCCCCGTTGGTGCGAACTGGGGTTCCGATGAGTTTCGGAGTTGGGGCAGCGGGTTATCGGGAGCGAACTCTGCGCACTTCAATGTTGACCGGGCTAAGTCAAATCCTTGGAGTACCGTACCCGCCAGCGGCAACATGCATTTTGGCGAGCACAACCCCGTGCAAAATCCGTTCTACCACGCATACGAGGCAGCGCAATGAACTCGTTTCAACACCGAATCAACATTCCGGGATGGATCGGGGTTGCATGCTTGCTCTTGGTGTGGAGTGCGATTCTGCTTCCGAAATCGGTGAAGCCTTTGCTTCCGGTGTTTGACAAAATAGGCCCCTTCTCTTGGCTGTTGCCATTGGCCATGATCGCGCTGCCGATAGTTGCAGCGAGACGGGGGTCCAAGTGGTGGTGGGCCGTAACAGCGGCGGCGATAATTACTCTCTTTGCTTTTCTTCGCGTCGTATTAACTTGAGCACGCTTGGGGCTGGGAGGCACATGCGAAATAGTCACCTGATGTCCGGCTGGGTTCTTGTTGTGGGCGCTCTTTCCGTTCTCGCTGCGATAGCATTGGCACAGGATACTTCGACGCAAGAGGAGCGAATGCAATGGGTCGTGGTCACGCACAAGCTGGAGAGTAGTCCGTTGGATGACAGCGTGAATAAGCAAGGCGAAGCAGCACTGAAACGTGTCAGCGATGTGCATGACTTCCACGTGCTTTTGTGCCCGGCTCTGCTGAACGAGTTCAGCGGGATGAAGTACGCTTACGCGCACACGATCACGCGGCAGTACATGCTGGCCAGTGGCGCGTTCCAGGTCGAGAATCCAGACAAGACCGCCGATGCGAATGCAACAGCTTTCGCTGGGGTAGAAAGCGTTCTGAAGACCTACCAATCCATCCTGCAACAGAAACCGGACGCGAAGGCCAAAGCCCTCGACGACCTGCTAAAGAAACAGAGCCAAGGAAAGCTCAAGGACTCCGTGCAGAAGCAGTGCCAGTAGTAGCGTGAACAAGGCCGCCGAATCCGTCTTGGCAACCCGGGGACAGACGGGACGTTCCCGCAGTTTTCTAGTGCTAGGCCACAAAGGCGAGGCCAGCCTGCTTGGGATCGGACGAGGGTTTCTTGGGGCGGCCACCTTTGCGCGGGGCGAGCATGCGCAAGGTTGACTTTTCCAGAGCGGCAACGAATTCTGGGGTTCCCAGTGGTCGGCCACTATAGGTGCAGCGGCGCAGAGCCGTCAGATCGGCGGACGACTCCCCGGCGGCGAGGTAGTTGACCCAATCTGCCTCGGTCCAGCGCCGGCGCCAGCGTTCCATTTCCAGCAAGACGTCCGAGGTTGCGCTGCAGTGCGCGGCAGCGCTGGACCATCGCCACTGCTCCGCCGCCTGGATCATGCGGGCGCGTACCGGATTCAACTCCACATAGCGGAGCGCAGCCCAGAGGTGAGAATCGTCCAGTGGGCAGGAATAGAACCTCCCCTGCCAGACGTGGCCTGAGGACGAGTGGCGGGCATTGCAATAAGACGCATAGCGGCCGTGGGCGTGTTTGAAAGTTTGCGCCATCGCGTTGTCCGTGTGAGGGACCACGATCAGATGCACATGATTGGACATGAGGCAGTAGCCCAGCAGCGAGAGACTGTAGAGTTCGGAATATTGGCGCAGCAGTTCGAGATACGTGACGCGGTCAGCGTCGTTGGTCAGAATCACTTGCCGCGCATTGCCACGCTGCGTAACATGATGGGGAACGTCAACGACAACGACGCGAGGCAGTCGAGCCATCCTAAGAAAATATCAGGACGGATCCCCCTTCGACGGTGAATGCAGGTGGGGAAACGAACGCTATTCCCAGATCGGGCAAAATAAATCGGGGAACGTTCCGTCTGTCCCCAGGTTTGCCTCGGACGGCCCGACCATCCAGCGCGTCAGGGGCAGCCGCTCTGTGCTCCGCAAGAGGATGTTCGTCCTTGCCGTTTCAGTGTGTGCATTGCTATCTGGCTGTAGCAATGTCGCGACGATCTGGTCCACGGAAGCTCGATCTCCCGATGGCCGGTGGATTGCGAGGGCACTCACGGAGCAGCATAGTGGCCCAGGCAACGGTCTTTTGCAAACCACCGTGCTTCTGAAGCATACCAAGGGTCCAAAGGAACCAATCGAAGTCTTGCTGTTCACTCAGGATGCGAAATCCATAGACCTGAAGATGAACTGGCTAACGCCGTCACATCTGGAGGTCACTTACAAACAACCTGCGGAAATCGACTTCCAGGCAATCAAGTGCGGCGGGGTCGACATCTCTGTGCAAGACGTCTCAAATGGGGGGACGACCCAGACCAGTGCCGTGGACCCGACGAACGGTAACCTGCATCTGCAAGTCCCGATCCGGGCCGCTCACCAGAAAACAGCAGCGCCGCCATCCGGCCACTGAGCATGACCATTTTCGTCGCGCTAATCGGGGGAAACCCGGGGACGGGGAAACCCGGGGACAGACGGGACGTTCCCGCAGTTTTCTAGTGCTGGGGGAAACCTGGGGACGGGAAACCTGGGGAAACCTGGAGCGTGCCTGCCAGACATGCTCTTCTTCCGGCCAAAGTAACGCTTGCTCCCGGTTCCTTCTGCGCAACTGGGAAACCCGGGGACAGGGGAAACCCGGGGAAACCCGGGGACAGACGGGACGTTCCCGCAGTTTTCTAGTGCTGGGGGAAACCTGGGGACGGGAAACCTGGGGAAACCTCTGGGAAACCTGGGGACAGACGGAACGTTCACCTAATTTTTGGTAAGCGGAAAACCAGGGAACGTCCCGTCTGTCCCCGAATTAACTCTGCTCTTCACGGCGACTGCCCTTGACACCGGGGTGCTGACGATGTGCACAGCAGGAGCAGTCTCGTCGCTTGGAAGCGGGTGGTAAGCGCGGCGCGACGACGAATGCTATGACGAAGATGGGGGAATGGCCGTTGTGGTTGCAGTTGTTGGTGGGGCTGCCGCATGCAGCCTTGCTGATCGTAACGGTATGGTTATGGTGGCCGAAGTCGAGGAAGGCATGGTTGCGATTCGCAGGCGTGCTTGCGTACTTGTGGCTTTTTTACTTCGTGTTCGTAAGGTAAGGAGTGCCGTGGGGTGGCCCAGGCTTTGAAACCCAGGCTTTGAAACCCAGGCTTTGAAACCCGGGTGAAACCCGGGTGAAACCCGGGGACAGACGGGACGTTCCCGCAGTTTTCTAGTGCTAGGCCACGAAGGCGAGGCCAGCCTGCTTGGGATCGGACGAGCGCTTCTTGGGGCGCCCACCTTTGCGCGGGGCGAGCATGCGCAAGGTTGACTTTTCCAGAGCGGCAACGAATTCTGGGGTTCCCAGTGGCCGGCCACTATAGGTGCAGCGGCGCAGAGCGGTCAGATCGGTGGACGACTCCCCGGCGGCGAGGTAGTTGACCCAATCTGCCTCGGTCCAGCGCCGGCGCCAGCGTTCCATTTCCAGCAAGACGTCCGAGGTTGCGCTGCAGTGCGCGGCAGCGCTGGACCATCGCCACTGCTCCGCCGCCTGGATCATGCGGGCGCGTACCGGATTCAACTCCACATAGCGGAGCGCAGCCCAGAGGTGAGAATCGTCCAGTGGGCAGGAATAGAACCTCCCCTGCCAGACGTGGCCTGAGGACGAGTGGCGGGCATTGCAATAAGACGCATAGCGGCCGTGAGCGTGTTTGAAAGTTTGCGCCATCGCGTTGTCCGTGTGAGGGACCACGATCAGATGCACATGATTGGACATGAGGCAGTAGCCCAGCAGCGAGAGACTGTAGAGTTCGGAATATTGGCGCAGCAGTTCGAGATACGTGACGCGGTCAGCGTCGTTGGTCAGAATCACTTGCCGCGCATTGCCACGCTGCGTAACATGATGGGGAACGTCAACGACAACGACGCGAGGCAGTCGAGCCATCCTAAGAAAATATCAGGACGGATCCCCCTTCGACGGTGAATGCAGGTGGGGAAACGAACGCTATTCCCAGATCGGGCAAAATAAATCGGGGAACGTTCCGTCTGTCCCCAGGTTTGCCAACATAACTAATCAGTTACAACGTCAATGCATGGTCCGGGTCTCGCTGGTCATCGTTAGTTAAGAAATTGGCTGGCGCGGCCAGAATACGACATGGGATCGGGATATGGGATGTGGGCTAAGGAGTTCGATGCCCGCGTTGCCTGATTGCCCGATTCAACAAGAAATCTGCGCCGCCATGGAGCCATTCCTGAAGCCGTGCGAATGTAATGGAGCCTTCAGGCGCGGATCCTCGCCGCGATGCCTCCACTGCAAGCAGCCCATATCCGCAGACCCAGCTCCCTACATCGAGACTAATGCGCCCGGAACCGCCAAAGGTTGGCGTTGGCAGCGGAATTGGACCGGGCTGTACTGCATCGTTATCGAGGACAGATGGGTCGAAGATAACTTCGTTAACGGTACACAATAACCTAACGTTAGGTTATAATAAGACATGGTCTGCCCCCATTGTCAGAGGCGTATTTCGCGTCAACAAGTGGCATCTGCGATGGGAAAGATCAGGTCAGAACGGAAGGCCAAATCGTCAGCTGAGAACGGCAAGCGCGGTGGCAGGCCAAGAAAGCGGGTAAACAATGGAATATCTCGATAAACAGGAATTACGACGGCTCTTCAGCGTGGCATATGAATGTAATCGCAATCATCATCTCTTCCTCGTAGTCGCACTCGCTCATGCTTTGAGAGTCTCGGAAGCAATAGAAGTCCGAGGGACCGATATCCAGGACGGAAAGCTGGCGGTGGCTCGTCTGAAAAAGGGGAAAGACACTCTTCAGCCGATCAGACAGAACGACGATCCGCTATTCGATGAGTCGGCTATCCTTGCATTCGAAGGCAGTCCCGAGCGCCTGTTCAACTTCTCACGGCAACGCGCTGACGTATTCATCAAGAAGTATTGCAAGCTTTCTGGCATCCACAGCGCGAAGGCACACATGCAGTCTGCGGCATTCTTTCGCAATACTGCTATGGGGAAACCCGGGGAAACCCGGGGACAGACGGGACGTTCCCGCAGTTTTCTAGTGCTAGGCCACGAAGGCGAGGCCAGCTTGCTTGGGATCGGACGAGCGCTTCTTGGGGCGCCCACCTTTGCGCGGGGCGAGCATGCGCAAGGTTGACTTTTCCAGAGCGGCAACGAATTCTGGGGTTCCCAGTGGTCGGCCACTATAGGTGCAGCGGCGCAGAGCCGTCAGATCGGCGGACGACTCCCCGGCGGCGAGGTACTTGACCCAATCTGCCTCGGTCCAGCGTCGGCGCCAACGTTCCATTTCCAGCAAGACGTCCGAGGTTGCGCTGCAGTGCGCGGCAGCGCTGGACCATCGCCACTGCTCCGCCGCCTGGACCATGCGGGCGCGTACCGGATTCAACTCCACATAGCGGAGCGCAGCCCAGAGGTGAGAATCGTCCAGTGGGCAGGAATAGAACCTCCCCTGCCAGACGTGGCCTGAGGACGAGTGGCGGGCATTGCAATAAGACGCATAGCGGCCGTGAGCGTGTTTGAAAGTTTGCGCCATCGCGTTGTCCGTGTGAGGGACCACGATCAGATGCACATGATTGGACATGAGGCAGTAGCCCAGCAGCGAGAGACTGTAGAGTTCGGAATATTGGCGCAGCAGTTCGAGATACGTGACGCGGTCAGCGTCGTTGGTCAGAATCACTTGCCGCGCATTGCCACGCTGCGTAACATGATGGGGAACGTCAACGACAACGACGCGAGGGCAGTCGAGCCATCCTAAGAAAATATCAGGACGGATCCCCCTTCGACGGTGAATGCAGGTGGGGAAACGAACGCTATTCCCAGATCGGGCAAAATAAATCGGGGAACGTTCCGTCTGTCCCCAGGTTTGCCACACGAACCCAGAGCTGCAGCAAATTGTAGATGAGCTCTACCAACCTTCAGATGTGGTTCCGGGGGGTACCGCCGGTGCCGTGCGTTACGAAGAAATTACTGGGAAGCTGTTGTCTCCGGCAGGCCACGCGCAGGAAGCGCAGGATATCGCGAATCAGCTAAATAGGTTCCTAAAGAACACTCCGGGCATCAGCTCCAACGATCAAGCAGCGGCAAAGGAATTGATCCGGGATCTCGAAAACGCGGTGGCGGGAAAATGACGGAAAAAATAACCGAGAAGAACCTAATAGAGCAGCTAAGGTTGACATTTCCAGAGCTCGAAGACAGCATTCAAGCGAGACTTGACATGCATAAGGGAAAAGACATCCCCGGCAACTACGAGATTGTCGGGTTCCTTTTCAAACCCAAATTGAAAGAGGAGCTGTCAAAGGGTGAACTGACCGAATTTCTCCGGCGCGCTGCACTCTTTATCGAGCGGGTTTGCCATTCAGGCGATCCTGAGGCAATTAATGTTATTTGGGTCAAGCTTTTCGAATGGCTTCTCCATCTACCGAAGGAGCTGGACTTACTTTGGCCTGTGCTGGGACCCGCGACGAAAGAAAACATCAAAGACGCTGCGCAACGCTGGTCGGACGCTGGCCGGTATTTCGGGAACACCAAGAACTTGCCCACGGGCAACCTGCCGAAAGAATGAATTGGCCTGCGTGACGTATTTCCTGGTCAAAGAAAATTGTTGTGCGCATCTCACACGCTAGAGCCCGCCAAAATGGCGCGGCAGGTTCGTAGGGCACCCCCAGTATTAAACGTCGCGCCAGTGGAAGCTTTTTCACCCATTCATTGCGGGCTACGGTGATAACAAATATTACCCAAGCTCCAATTAAGGTAACTGAGATCGATAACGTCACCATCTCTGAGATGGCGAGCGGGACCAACAAAAACGTCAAAATGATGGCCGAGGCTCGTGGGAAACCCGGGGACAGACGGGACGTTCCCGCAGTTTTCTAGTGCTAGGCCACGAAGGCGAGGCCAGCCTGCTTGGGATCGGACGAGCGCTTCTTGGGGCGGCCACCTTTGCGCGGGGCGAGCATGCGCAAGGTTGACTTTTCCAGAGCGGCAACGAATTCTGGGGTTCCCAGTGGCCGGCCACTATAGGTGCAGCGGCGCAGAGCGGTCAGATCGGTGGACGACTCCCCGGCGGCGAGGTAGTTGACCCAATCTGCCTCGGTCCAGCGTCGGCGCCAACGTTCCATTTCCAGCAAGACGTCCGAGGTTGCGCTGCAGTGCGCGGCAGCGCTGGACCATCGCCACTGCTCCGCCGCCTGGATCATGCGGGCGCGTACCGGATTCAACTCCACATAGCGGAGCGCAGCCCAGAGGTGAGAATCGTCCAGTGGGCAGGAATAGAACCTCCCCTGCCAGACGTGGCCTGAGGACGAGTGGCGGGCATTGCAATAAGACGCATAGCGGCCGTGGGCGTGTTTGAAAGTTTGCGCCATCGCGTTGTCCGTGTGAGGGACCACGATCAGATGCACATGATTGGACATGAGGCAGTAGCCCAGCAGCGAGAGACTGTAGAGTTCGGAATATTGGCGCAGCAGTTCGAGATACGTGACGCGGTCAGCGTCGTTGGTCAGAATCACTTGCCGCGCATTGCCACGCTGCGTAACATGATGGGGAACGTCAACGACAACGACGCGAGGCAGTCGAGCCATCCTAAGAAAATATCAGGACGGATCCCCCTTCGACGGTGAATGCAGGTGGGGAAACGAACGCTATTCCCAGATCGGGCAAAATAAATCGGGGAACGTTCCGTCTGTCCCCAGGTTTCCCATTCAGGTTTCCATTCATTGCGGGCTACGGTGATAACAAATATTACCCAAGCTCCAATTAAGGTAACTGAGATCGATAACGTCACCATCTCTGAGATGGCGAGCGGGACCAACAAAAACGTCAAAATGATGGCCGAGGCTCGTGGGAAACCCGGGGGAAACCCGGGGACAGACGGGACGTTCCCGCAGTTTTCTAATGCTGGGCCACAAAGGCGAGGCCAGCCTGCTTGGGATCGGACGAGCGCTTCTTGGGGCGCCCACCTTTGCGCGGGGCGAGCATGCGCAAGGTTGACTCTTCCAGAGCGGCAACGAATTCTGGGGTTCCCAGTGGTCGGCCACTATAGGTGCAGCGGCGCAGAGCGGTCAGATCGGTGGACGACTCCCCGGCGGCGAGGTAGTTGACCCAATCTGCCTCGGTCCAGCGTCGGGCGGGTGGCCCAGGCTTTTGATCCTGTTGGCATCACCAACACAGTGGGTGCCCCGTTCCTTCGCGTTCTTTTGCGAAGGGGCGGGTACTATGAACGCCGACAGCTGCGAAGCTATGCCGCCCGATCGCGGAACGAAATCTTGGTCCAGCCTTCATTCACGCGCACCGGCCCGGCTTCGTCCAGGAGATAGAAACGATAACTGCTCCAGTGCCAGTGCTCGGGAGATTCCACCAGTCCTCGCCGCACCGGGTTGCGATGCATACCTGTTTAGACTTTCCACGCGCTTCTTGGTCGTCCAAAGGTTGAAGTCGTAGAAACGAGGATAGATAAGGAAGCAATCGCGGGCGCGCGCGGTGTTGAGAAAAGGCAAGCGCCGGTTACAGGAGCAGGTGATAAAGTGCAAATGTTGAGCGCCGTAAATGCGGTGCAGGCCGCTGGGCATAAAAGCTCATGGTATCGACAGCATCGTGCCTGCCCTTGCACAAAACGCAAGGACGGGGCACCCACAGTTTCGCAATGGGAAACGAAAGCTTAGAAGGCCGGGCCGACCGTCCAAAATCTTTGGTGAAGTTCACGAATGGGAATGCCCACCCTTGCAAATTGCGCAAGGATGGGCCACCCAGATTTGTTTTTGATTATAAAAAGTCAAATTCATGGAAAGGGTCGGCCACCCGTCAACCCTTTCCGCAAGAACGCAGAAAGGTTGGGCACCTTCAGCTGCTGTCTGATAAATTTGCAGCGAGGTTTTGCTCATGAAAATCATTTGGTTGGCGGTTGCGCTGGTTGTTTGCGTTTCTCACTTGTCGATGGCACAGGTGGATTCCCGGTGGAAGCCGAATGATCCCGATCGTCCATTGCCGCCCGTTATTGAGGCTGGAACTTCCAGTGTGCAGGATGCTCCGGGGCGAGCGCCGTCGGACGCGGTTGTACTGTTCGATGGCAAAGACCTTTCGCAGTGGGTTGGGGCAGATGGCCAGGCGGCGAAATGGAAAGTTGCCGATGGATACATGGAAGTGGTGCCGCACAGCGGCATTGTGCATACTCGCAAGGACTTCGGCGACTGTCAGCTGCATGTCGAGTTTGCGGAGCCGGTGCCCGCCGTGGGGGAGAGTCAGGAACGTGGCAATAGTGGCGTGTTCTTAATGGGGCTCTACGAAATTCAGGTGCTGGATTCTTATCAGAACAAGACCTATGCGGACGGCCAGGCCTCGGGAGTGTATGGACAATTTCCTCCGCAGGTGAATGCGTCGCGGCCTCCGGGGCAGTGGCAGACCTACGACATAATTTTTCACGGGCCGCGGTTCGATGGGGATGGCAAACTGCTGCGCCCGGCGAGGGTAACGGTTCTGCACAATGGAGTGCTGGTGCAGGACAATGTTGAGCTGTCCGGGCCGACCGGCCATCACATGCGGCCGCCGTACAAGCCCACGCCCGACAAACTGCCACTAGCCCTACAGGACCACAACAATCCGGTGCGCTTTCGCAATATCTGGATTCGTGAACTGGGCGAGGGGCAATAGGCGATTCCCAGGTCTCGCAAAGAGAAGCGAGACCTGGGGCACCCCGGTTTGAACAGCGTCCTAGCATCCTGCCGAACTTACTTGCTTTTCAGACCGTCGCGCCAGTCCATGATTTCCAGTTCGGCGCGAACTGCGTCGGCGACTGGAATTACGGCACGGGCTTCCATGGTGAATGCGGGAAGCATGGAGCAAAACTTATGGACGGCCAGGGGATCGTCGCAGTCGACTAATAGATGACCACCCCAGTCACCGACCCGGATTACGAAGAATTCGATTTTGAAATTGGCAGGCGCTTTCCACTGACTAAACACTTCGAGGATTCGCCTCTGAGCATTCTCGTACTCCGCAGGCGAGCCCTGCGGACGTTCGTTCCAGCTGATCACATACTTCATCTGACCGCTCCTTAATGTTCGATGGATTACAGCCGGTAGAGTCTACTCCTTGGGGCGGGGTGTTGGGCGATAGGCGCTTGAAATTTTTGAGCGCGATTTTCAACCGCAAAGCCAGAGCGGCCTCTGGTCTCCACGCCCCTGACGCCCCGGTCGTTAGGGATTTGGCTTGAGTTCACCAACCAGATTTGCGTCAGAATCGTAGATTCTAAAGCTGTTGTATGTTGAATCGTACAATCCAAACCAAGTGATGGCTTGACCAGACACTGTTCCTGTCAAAGTAAGAGAAAGCCCGGTGGTCGAACCGGTGAGGGCAAGCGGCGAACCGTCATAGGTTCCGGAAGCAGATAGTCCAAATTCGCTCGCTGCTGAAGTGAATCGTAGACTGGTAGCTTTGCCCAATACGGTTCCACTGTAGGCATCGGCAGCGGAAAATTTGGGCGAGTCTTTGAAGCCTTGGACGGTCCCATGTTCCTCTGGAAATCCACAGGCGGCGGGCGAGCTATAGGTTCCGTCGAGCGTGCCCTTGCCATCGGTAGAGGCAGTAACGTTTAAAACGGCGGATCCCAAGACGCCATTTTCAGTCAACGTAAAAGTGAGGGGCTGGGCGACTGGTTGCTGACTAGTGAGCGTGCCGTCGAGAGTTACGGCACCGGTTTGGCCATTGTCACACCTACCACCAAATCGCGACACTCCAAGCACTAGTACCCAGGGGACTGTTCCTTCTCCCTGAAAGACGAGTGCGCTGGGTGACGCAACAGCAAGATGAGTGCCGGACTGCGACAGGTTGGCTTCTAACACCGTGAATTCGGTGGGAGAGGAGTCGGCATGAAAAAGAATCTCCCACGAGCCCTGCATGGATGAGACAGTGGATGGGGTTGGCGGAGTGGTCGAAGGCTGGGAGGAACTTGAATAATTGCCGCCTCCACAGCCGGTTCCCAGCAGAGATAGGGACAGAATTAGCAGTCGCGCATAAGAGCTGCGCTTGACTCCTGTGTCCTTCTTCATGAACGATCGTCCTTTCTGTTTTGCGCTTCCTGCAAGCCGATTTATCAGGTCAGGAGTTGAGACTTCAGTGCGTTCTCCAAGGGTGTTGGCGGCAACGGATCAGGCTGATCCCGACTGGTAGAGACCGGGGAATGCACACGTCCGTTGCGGGGGACGATACTCCCTTTAGTGATATAAACAAGTATCCTAAAAGACCACTGTAGCGCCCAAGTGACAGCATGATTCGCTATCGCGTCGCACGTCCCGATGACATCGCCAACTGCGTTCAGTTCATCGCGAAGCACCCGGTTCTGGGGCCGAGATATGGGTCTGCCATCGAGCAATTAGGGACGGTCTGGAGACGTTTCATGGACTCGGATTCTCTTTTCAGCATTGTCAGCGAAGAGAGTGGACCGACGAGGACACAGTTGATCTGCTCGCAAATCGCCAGTTTTGTGTCTGACGAATTTGCGGCTGAGTTGGCTACACCGCCCCTTAAGTGGATCGGGCCTGAACTGGTGAATCGTTGCATCCGTGGCCCAGTCCCAATATTGACGGACGTAGAAGTACGGCGTGCCAACTCAACTCACGGCCTTAATTTACTTGTCTGGCCCACTGGACCGCGCGCCGACTTCGAGAACCTGCCGGAGCTATTGCGTGGGAGTCAGGGCCTTTTCTTTGACGCGTACCGCGGCTTCAATATCAAACGCCTTCAGACGCAGGCGACCCATCCGATCGAAATCGTAATGGCGGTGAATAGCGGAGCAGGGTACCTGCGGGACACGGTTTCAGGCTACTTCCAGAGTTCCCAAGAACCGGTTGAGTCGATGTCCCTGCAACCTCACATGCTGGAGGTCACGAAGGAGATGGCGGCGAAGCAGCCGGGTAGCTGGGCTGACCTCTTCTTCGCCTATCGCAGGCCCGTGATCGGATTCACCCCCAGCGAAAAACGGTTGCTGTCGGCCGCCCTGCATGGCGGAACGGATAGAGATTTGTCTAGTCTGCTTGGCATTTCGTTATCCGCAATAAAGAAAAAGTGGGTTTCCATCTATCAGCGTGTCCAATCGCACAAGCTCTTGGACGGCGGAATCGAATTCGATGAAATCGTCGGCGGCGATCGCGGTAAAGAGAAGAAGCAAAAGCTGTTGGCGTATCTACGCGAACACCAAGAAGAGCTGAAGCCGCATTTAATGAAACTGCCGGCAAAAGCTTGGTAGCGGGTGTCAGCCATTTCTCCTTTGCTGCCTTCTCACCCGCCGTCCTCGAGATACCGGTCTTAAGCTGTTTCCAGGACCGACAGAATATTTCCGGCAGGGTCTTTGAACCAGGCGATGGTGGGGCCATTGCCGCGAGAAATTCCGCGCGCGTCCGTCTTCAGGTTTGGTTCGTTATAGATTTCAAAGCGCACGCCGCAGCGGGTAAGCTCCTCCACCGCTTTTTCTACGCTGTCCACGGGGAAATTCAGGACGGTGAAAGTGGCCGGCTGGTGATTGGGTTTGGGATACATCAGGGCTTTGGTGTTGCCGGATAAAGGCACAACCAACGTGCCTTCCGGACCGCCGGAAACTTCCAGTCCCAGCGTCTTGCCGTAGAATTCTCTGGCCTTCTGAATGTCGTTCACGGAAAAACTGCTGAATGCTTTGGTTGGGTTGAGCATGGGTGCATCTCCTTAGTGTTGTCGTAAGTTCGATGCGGAATTGCGTGGCGGGTGCCGAAGAAAATCATCGGTCAGAATGCTTCTTCGATCAAACAACGATCCTCCGATTCAAATCGGTTCAGCACGCCAGACGTAGCGGAGCTACGTCTCTACTGAAGTTATAGGTAGAGACGTTGCTTCGCAACGTCTCTTTCCCCCAAAGCGTTCTCCCCTAAATTCGCCTCAACCGGAGCCAGAAGAGAAGCGAGAGTTGGGGCACCGGCGCAGGCTCCAAGCGAGGATGACAAGTTTGGGATGGGTTATTTTGCGGGGATCAGGTCGAACTTGCCCGAGCCTTCTTCGTAGAAGAGCGCACCCTCTTTAGGATCTCCGCCGCTCCAGTGCTTGTGTCCGCCCGGGACACGCAGGAATTCGCCCGGCCCTACGCGCTTTTCACCGGCGTCGTCCTTGTAGAGATAAGCGCCCTTCACGCCGACAATCCAAACATCGTTGGGGTGAATGTGCATGCCGGCATCGTATCCGGGGCGGAACTTAGTGTAGGTCGCATGTGCACCCTTGGTTGAATCGCCCCAGATCGCGGCCATGGAGACGCCGGGAGCCGACTCCTTGAAATCTGCTTTCTCGGCCGAAACGTAAATCACCTTTTTGGCGCTGGCCTGCTGACCCTGAACACGGCCGATGGACCACGCGATCACAATCGTCGCCGCCACAACGAGCATCCATGATGGTTTCATGTCATCCTCCGCAAATTGTTTTGGATTGAGACTTTGCCTGCGGGGGGAATTCTACACCCGGGGAGCGCGTCCCAGGGATAGAGCTTAATATGGGAGGCCTGCAGGGAGGTTCGCATGTTTACTTCGCGAGCGATTGGATTTGTGATTAGTCCTTACAAGCAGACTGGAGAGATTCCCAAGGGGCTAGGTGCAAAACACGATGCGGAGGGAGTGCTTCGTATCCTGCCGGAATTTGAAATTGGGCTTACGGATATTGAGGGATTCTCGCATCTGTTTGTGCTTTGGGAATTCGATCGTTCGGAAGGATTTGAGTTGATGGGATCACCGCCGGTTGATAATCGGCCGCATGGTGTGTTTGCTACGCGCTCTCCGCGTCGTCCTAACCCAATTGCCCTGACGGTGGTTGAGTTGCTTCGCCGCGAGGGGGCTGATCTGCATGTGCGCGGCGTCGATATGCTGGAGGGGACGCCGATCCTCGACATTAAACCCTATTTGTCAGGGGTTGCTGCGGAAAACTTGCGGCGGGGATGGCTGGCTGAGGCGGAGGCGCGACGGGGCTCCGTTTAGCGGGCGGATCTGCGTCGGTCGCGCCGAACCAGGCACCCTCTAATAAGGAGAAAATGGAGAAATTTCTACCGAGAGGCAAGCCCCGTCCTGAGTAATGGATAACAAGGCGCTTTGCGTGATTCAGGGACACTCACAATTTGGCGACCACGGCTGGCTCAGGCGTGCTCCGGTCGTGTTCCTAGCGCTAAGTTTTATAGTTCTCGGTCCTCAGATTGCCAGAATGGATTCTTTAGTTTCTTATAGTTACCGGGAGCCTTTAGTTATCTGCGCGGTTTTGACGATTCTGGGGTACAATTGCAGCGCGTTTGAACTTTAGCAACGATTTCTCGCTTCCAGCAACTCCGCCACAAAGCGTTAGTCCTGCCTGCAGAATTCTCAGCGATCGATTCAGCGCAACATTCAAGCAAAAGGAACAATGCAACATATGGAAACCGGAACAGTAAAGTGGTTTAACGATGCCAAAGGCTATGGTTTTATCAGCCGCCAGAACGGCGAAGATGTTTTCGTTCACTTCTCGGCGATTCAGGCCAGTGGATTCCGCAGCCTGCAAGAAGGCCAGCAAGTTCAGTTCGACGTAGTGAAGGGCCCCAAAGGCTGGCAAGCTGAGAATGTAAAGCCGGCGTAAGCCACTTTTACAATCCAAAGCGAAACGGACCTCACCCTTCGGGGTGGGGTTTTTCGTTTCTGTGGTGCACAATATAAAGGTCATGCGTAAGTATTTCGAAAATCCGGTGCCGCAAGTTTCGGGAGTGTCGCCCGCGAAGGTGCGGGTGCCGGCGGGCGTGATGCTAGGCACGGTGGAGATTGCTCCCGCAACCGTATTGGCGCCGATGGCGGGGGTAACGGACACGGTTTTTCGCCGGTTCATCCGCAATCTAACCGGGTGCGGACTGATCATGACTGAGTTCACTTCGGCGGACGGCATGCTGCGCAAGAAGGACCAGAAGGCCAAGCGGTACTTACATTTCTATGAGGACGAGCATCCGATTTCGGCGCAGCTGTTTGGCAGTGATCCATCGGTAATGGCGCAGGCCGCCGGCATGGTGGAGGATTTGGGATTCGATTTGGTCGATTTGAATCTGGGGTGCCCGGCGAAGAAAGTGGTGAAGTGTAACGGGGGATCGGGCCTGCTGCGCGACCTGCCGGCGATTGGAAAGATTTTTGAAGCAGTGCGAAAGGCTGTGACCATTCCGTTTACCGTCAAATTTCGCGCCGGGTGGAGTGACGACGAGATCGTGTGCGTTGAGCTCGCCAAAATGGCTGAAGACTGCGGACTGTGCGCCGTGGCATTACACGCTCGTACGCGTGAGCAGGGCTATAGCGGGCAGGCGCGCTGGGAGTGGATTACCGCGGTCAAGCAAGCGGTAAAAATTCCGGTAATTGGGAATGGCGATATCCGCACGCCGCAGGATGCTTGCGCCATGGTGGAGCAGACGGGGTGCGATGCGGTGATGATCGGACGTATGGCGCCGTCAAATCCGTGGATCTTCCGGCAAATTGACCAGTATGTGGAGACCGGGCGGTACGATGAGCCAACCGAAGCGGACCGCTATCAGATGATCCGGACTTACTTCCAAATGTTGATTGAAGAAGAGATTGTTGGGGCGGAAGGAAAGATGAAGCAGTTCGCGTCGTGGTTTACCCACGGGGTGCCGGGCGGGGCGGCATTGCGCAAGGCGATTTATGAGGCGCGGGACGGAAGGGAAATTCTGGGCAGGGTAGTGGAGTTTTTTGAGGGCCGCTTGGCGGCGCTTGGCCAGCCTGAGTGTTTTGTGGAGTGATGTTTTTTTTTGACACGTACGGGACACAAGGTCCCTCCACTCCTCCGTCGCATTCGCGTCGGCTACGGTCGGGATGACACGTTGATGACATGTTCTTGATTTTGCTGAGTTTATTTTCCTGCCAGGGGCGGGTTTCCGATCGCCCGGGTCTTGTCCGAGTGCTTGAGTTGGGTGAGCATCTTGTGGATGGAGACGGCTAGTTCCGGCGCGGTGTGAATGGGGAAGACCGTTCCGTGTAGATCTTTGGTCAGGTAGTGGATCGCGTCCGGAAACTCCCTCCCTTTCAGAAACCACGGGTAATACTCGAAATAGAAGAAGGGGCGGCCGTCAGTTTCGAGGGATCCAAGAGTGCCCTTGGGGATTCTGTCCTCGAAACGCGAACTGGGGCCTAGAAAGATAACGGCATCGGACGGGTGCTTGGAGTTAAGCTCTTCCTGAGTCAACCTGGCTAAGAGCTCAGACCAGCCTTTTTTCTGTAGCGACCGATAGGAAACGGTCGCCATCTCAGCGTCCTGCAGGGATTGCTCTAATTTATTTAACGACCGCACACTAAACTGCTCGTCGCGAAACAGCTCCCTTTGTTGATCAAGGTTGAAGGCTACCAGGCGAACTGATTTGTACGGGGTCTGGCGCAATAAGGAGAAAAGAGTCTCAAGTAGAAAAATACGATCCCACGCGTAGAGCTTCGCCGCGCCCGGGTTCATGGGAACTGCGTGAAGCAGGACGGTGAGGCTGAGGTCTTCATTCTTTTTTAGGGATTTTCCGTCCCAAGGCGCAAGCATGGTTGGCAGGACGGTGTTTGGCGGCAACGTCATTGGAATGTCGCGTTCGTGTCCCTTAGGGGCAGCTTGCAGCGTCCAACGCCCAAAAAAAGTCCGATCGGCGCTGTCTACTACGACGAGTTCCGCGGTGTAATTGCCCGCACCGAGCGCCACCGAACCGCTGGCTTGAAGAACAAGCTTTTTCAGCTCTGAAGGGCATCTTGGCGGCAAGTTCTGCGGGCACAGAGTGGACCTGATAGGACTCTCCTAAGATTACCGGCACGCCAGTGGCGGGAGTGATCCTTATATAAATCGATAACTTCGTGCCGGGCTCGAATTGATAAACGGGGCAGGAGATCAGGTAGCGGGCGTCGAAGCGGAAGGCAAAATCCATCACCGGCGGGTGCTTATCCAAGGAACATTTAAGAGTTGCGTGGGTGGGGCCCTCGTCCATTAGTCGATTTACAAGTCCGAGGCCAGCGTAGTCGATAGGTACTTGGGCGCTTGCCAGGGCGGCAAGCATCAGAGACAGCAGGGTGAGGATTATGCGCACTGCGAAATCCGCGTCGGGCAATGATTCTAGCGCGGTTTTGGGAGAGTCGGCGGGAATTTTTTGGGCGTGTCCCTAAGTACAGTTGTCACTCCGCCCTCAGGAGTGTGGGATTGCTAACCAGAGTTGGGCGGCAGTTATGGGCTGAAAGCAGATTCGTTCTTCCGGGCCGAAATGAAAAATGCTTGCGCTGCAAATTGGGCAGCAATTCGCGGAGCATCCACAGATTTCTGGGGTATACTCCGCTTGAGTTCCAAATTTTATTGGGGAAAATGCAATGTCAGTGAAACTGGATGAAGAGGTATCGGCGCAGGTTCCTGCCGACGATTTTCAGGCGCTGGAAGAGAAAGTTTATCGCACTATTGAACTATACAAGTCGGCGCGCGAAGCCAAGACGGTGGTGGAGCGCGACGTGAAGCGGCTACGGCAGCAATTGGAAGAGCGGGAAGAAGAGTTCGAAACCATGCGCAAAGAAATGGTCCGTCTGCGCAAGGAGCGCGAAGAAATTCGCGGGCGCGTCGAAAAGATGCTGCAGCAGATCGAGACTCTGGCCGAAGAGCAAGCCGCGAGCTAATCGCGGAGAGGAGCGGAATTATGGCGTCGGCCAGCAAGCATCCCATGGTGAAGGCACCCGCGAACGGCAGCGTGCGAGTGGAGATTTTTGATCAGGCCTACAACCTGCGCGGTACCGATCCGGAATACATTACCAAGCTGGCGGAGTACGTCGACTCCAAAATGCGCGCCGTCGCCGAGCAGACCCACACGGTAGACACGGCGCGATTGGCGGTGCTGGCCGCTCTCAATATTGCCGACGAGTATCACCTGCTGCGGCGAAATCATGACGGCGGGCAGGTCGATTATCTGAAACGAGCTAACCGGCTTTCGAACGTACTCGACGAACTGCTCGAAGAAGATAGCCGGGCAAGTTAGCGCTCACAACGCCCGGATTTTCGCGAATCCTCGCGGTTTGAAACCTCAATCATTTTTGCTCTATCTTGGAGGGCTGATGCGAGCTGTTGTTCAGCGCGTTAGCCGGGCCGCGGTTTCGGTCAATGGCGAGGTGTGCGGCCGGATCGATCGCGGGCTTTTGGTGCTGCTGGGAGTGGGGAAGTCAGATACTGAGCTGGACTCAGATTATCTGGCGGAAAAAATTGCTCACCTGCGAATTTTTGCAGATGACAGTGGGAAGATGAACCGGTCGGTAGCGGAGATTGGCGGCGGGGTGTTGGCGGTTTCGCAATTTACCTTGTATGGCGATGCGCGGCGTGGAAAGCGACCGTCATTCGATGAAGCCGCCGGCGCAGAACTGGCTCTCAGGCTCTATGAAGATTTTGTGACGCGGGTCCGAGTATTCGGACTGGTCTGCGAGACCGGGCGCTTTCAGGCGGAAATGCAAGTGGAGTTGGTGAACGATGGACCAGTTACGATTCTGATCGACTCTTCGAGAGTTTTTTAACCCCAAAAGAGCGCCACGGATTTTCGCGGATTCACACGGATCAAAAAAACCATTTCCAAAATCTATCTGTGACTGCGCTCGTGGTCCCTGGTGGCTTGTTGTGTCTAGATCAGCGCCAGGTCCGCTAGTTTGGCGGCTTCCACGCAGGCGCGAACGTCGTGGGTGCGGATTACGTGGGCGCCTTTCAGGATAGCGGCGACCTCGGCGGCGAGGGTGCCGTTGCGCCGATCAGGAAGAGGAGCGTCGGTGCCGTTGCGGGCAATGGCGCGTCCGATAAAAGATTTCCGGGAGACGCCGACCATCAGCGGATAGCGGAGTTGGTGGAATTCTTCGAAGCGCTTCAGTAGCGGATAATTTTCTTCCAGACGTTTGCCGAAGCCGAATCCGGGATCGAGGATAATGCGGTCCCGCTTAAGTCCAGCAATTTGGGCGGCGTCGGCCCACTCGCGCAACTCGCGTTTGACTAGTGTGACGATGTCGGATTCCGGTTTGAGCTTGCTCCAATCTTCGGGACGACCGCGGCTGTGCATCAGGATAGCGCCGCATTTCAGTTCCGCAAGCGTTTTTCGCATGAGCGGGTCCCAGCGGAAGCCGCTTACGTCGTTTACAACTTCTGCCCCCGCATCGAAGGCGGCACGGGCGACGGCGGCTTTATAGGTGTCGACGGAGATGAGGCACTTCGGATCTTTCTCCTTTAACGACTTGATTACCGGGATGACGCGGCCTAGCTCGTCCTTTTCACCAACCGTGGCTTTGGCTCCGGGGCGAGTGGATTCGCCGCCGATATCGATGAGGTCAGCGCCCTCCTCCAGCAACTTGAGAGCGTGCTCGAGCGCGCGCTCGGGATCGAGGTGTTCGCCTCCGTCAGAGAATGAATCAGAAGTTACGTTCACCACGCCCATCACCAGGGTTCGTTTCCCTAGTTGGATTTCGCGGGCTCCAGTGTTCCAGTCAAAAACAGGACGCATCTCCCGATTCTAACCTTATATCCATAACGGGGTAGCATCGGGGCGTATAAACCATATGCTTTCAAGCAATTGCGAGGGGAGTGCTACAATTACGGTGCAAATGCGCCGTACGCGCTTCAACCCGATCTTCCTTTGTTTGCTGCTGGCGAGCCAGCTTCACGCCGCCCACAAACCCATCAAACCGATTTCGAACCGCATCGAGGCGGCGCTTGCCAGCCCGGACTTGCGGCGAGGTTTCTGGGGAATCGAAGTTGTTTCGGAAAAGACCGGGAAGGTTCTCTACTCGCAGAATTCCGACAAACTTTTTACTCCTGCTTCCAACACCAAGTTATTTACCACCGCCGCGGTGATGGAACTGATCGGCCCCGACTACAAGTTCAACACCACGGTTGAGACCAACGGCACGCTCGACAAGCATGGGCGGCTGACGGGCGATTTGGTGCTGGTGGGTCGAGGCGATCCGAATCTCTCGGGACGGGAGCTGCCCTATTCATTGCATACCCAACGCAATGAGCATCCGATTAAGGTGTTGGAGCAGCTGGCGGATGAACTGGTGCAAAAAGGCGTGAAGTACGTCGACGGGGATATCATCGCCGACGATTCGTACTTTGCTTTTGAGCGCTACGGCGAAGGCTGGAGTCAGGACGACTTAGTATGGGCCGACGGAGCTCCAGTGTCGGCGCTGACAATCAATGACAACGTTATTTTTGTAAATATTCTACCGGCGGATCGGGTGGGCGAGCGAGCGTTTGTCAGCATAGTGCCCTTCGGCAATTACTACAAAATTGATAACCGGATTCTAACCACCCCGATTGGCACGGGGCGGAAGATATTTATCAATCGCGAGCCGGGGTCGACGTCGCTGACGTTGTGGGGAGATGTGCCGCTGGACGATGCTGGAGCAAATGAGGCCCTGGCGATCGAAGATCCCGCCGACTTTGCGGCCAGTTTGTTTCGCCAGTTGCTGGACAATCGCGGAATTGCCATCTATGGCAGGCAAAAGACGCGGCATACCGAGCTTTCGACGCTCTCGACATTCAGCGTAGTGGCAACCGCGCCGGCGCGCGGTGGAGACGAGGCGCCGCGGTCAATGCAGTCCCAACCGCTGGTGCTGGCGAAATATCAGTCAAAGCCGCTGATCGAAGATGTTCGGGTAATCAATAAGGTCAGCCAGAATCTACACGCGGAAATCCTGCTGCGACTCTTAGGCCGGGAGAAAGGTACGGCAGGGACGGTCGAGGGGGGATTGGAAGTACTGCGCGGATTTCTTAACCGGGCCGGGGTGGCGGCAGATCAGTACGTGTTTTACGACGGGTCTGGCCTGTCACGACAGAATTTGGTAACGCCGAATGCTGTCGTGCAGTTGCTCCGGTATGCGTCGCTGCAATCCTGGGGTTCCACTTTCCAGGAGACATTGCCGGTGGCGGGCGTGGACGGATCGCTGGCGGAGCGGTTTAAGAATCTAAATATTCAAGGGCGCATTCGCGCCAAGACGGGGTCGCTGGGCGGAGTAAAGACGCTTTCGGGATATGCGAAGACCGATTCCGGGGAACAAGTTGTATTTTCGATCCTTACCAACAATTTCAATCTTCCTGCCAAGCGTGTAACTGACGCAATTGACGATGTGGTGGGAGCAATACTCAGCGACAAGAAGTAATCAAGGCCTAGGCATTCTTTTTGCATTTCGTTCGCTGGTGGCGCGAATCCCACCGGGCCCGGTTCCGTTCGGTGGCTTGCGCATCCCCTCCAATAAGTCGCGCAGCACGACAGCATTGTTGTGCTCCGGATCTTTCGAGGAAAACAGGAGAGTTAGTCGTTTGCGCTGGCCTGCCAGGCGGTAGAGGTCGTCGAGATCTCCGGCGGCTTCCTCGCGAGCAAGTTCTTTCAAATAGCGCTTGCGAAAAGTTGTCCAAGCCTTGGGATACGCGTGGAACCATTTGCGGAGTTCAGTCGAGGGAGCAAGATCGCGCAGCCAGGCGTGCAGCAACGCAGCTTCTTTCTTGACCCCGCGCGGCCAAAGGCGATCTACCAGGACACGAGTGCCATCGCTGCGTAGCGGCTGGTCATAGATTCGCTTTGCGACGACAGACATGACTTTGTCCTATCATTGTACGGCTTGAGGTCGTGTCATTTTTGGAGCTCGGCCGTTTTCAATCTTTGTTCTCGGTTCTTAGCCATGGCCTATTGGAAATTCTTGGTTGGCGTGATGCTGGTGGCGCTTGCAGGGTGCTCTGCGGAACGCCGAAAGAGTGATGGCGAACTTGGGCTCAATTCGCAGCAAGCCGCAGGGCGGCGAGTGTACGACAATGTTTGCGATCGCTGCCATGAACCGTACTCGTCCAGCGATAAGCAGGGCCCTTCGCTGAAAGGTGTATTTAAGCGCCAATATCTGGCGGTGAGTGGTTTGCCCGCTAACGACGAGAGAGTGGGAGAAATTATCCGGTTCGGGCGCGCCAAAATGCCGGGCTTCGGACAAGCGCTTAGTCAACAACAAATCGATGATTTGCTGGTTTACTTGCGGACGCTTTGATCAGCTGTAGGGAACCAGGCTTCAAGGAATGTGCCTGGATGCGCGGGGCGAATGGTGAGGTCCCCACCTAACTGAAGAGTTCGTTCCCGCATGCCGCTGATGCCAACCGCCCGAGTTGGCAGCGTCTTCTCCTGAATATTTTCCGCTATCCCTTTACCGTAATCCCGAACCTGAAGGCAAACTCGATCAGGCATTCGCTCAACTTTAACGTCGGCAGTGGCGCTGCCAGAGTGGTGGTGAACATTGGCCAGCGCTTCCTGCACGATGCGAAAGACCGCAGTTTCTATTTCGGACGACAGGCGAGGAAAATCCGCGGGAATGAACTGCACAGAGACGGCGATATCGTTGGTTTTAGAGAACGAGTCGGTGAGCCATGGAAGCGCCGATCTTAGGCCAGCTTCGTCGAGCAAAGGCGGATGAAGGATGTATGAAAGCGTGCGAAGACCCTTGGAAACTTTTTCAGCGAGCTCTAAGCCTTCATCTACTGCCGCTTTGGTTTCGGGATCGAATTTCTGCCGGGCCATGGCGGCATGGAGAATGATGGACATTGCACTCAAGTCCTGGCTCAACCCTTCGTGCAACTCTCGGGCGACGCGGCGGCGATCTTCGTCCTGCAAGACTAAGAGACGACTAGAGAGGTTTCGTAGAGCTTCCGTGCGTTCCTCGATGATCCGATTTGATTTATCCAACTCGTCTACTCGCCGGCTGAGGCTGGCGTTTAAGCCGCGAATCTCTTCTTCCCAAAGACGGCGCTCGGTCATGTCGCGAGTAATTTTGGCAAATCCTGTTAGCTCGCCCTCGGAGTTCCGAACTGCCCTGATCACGACGTTGGCCCAGAATCTGGAGCCATCCTTGCGAAGGCGCCAACCTTCGTCTTCGAAACGACCTTCCTCACTGGCCATGCGCAGTTCATAAGCCGGCCAGTCTTTGGCGATAGCTTCTTCTGGATAGAATTTTGAAAAATGCTGGCCGATAATTTCGCTCGCCTCGTAACCCTTAATCAGCTGCGCACCGGCGTTCCAGGTGAGGATGTGGCCGTGGGCGTCCAGCATGAAGATGGCATAGTCTCGAGCACCTTCAACTAGCAGGCGCAGGAGGTCTCGATCTTGACCTTCAATCACCGAGGTGCTTTTGGGCTCAATGGTCATTTTCGACTGCGAAGTAGTGTTAATGACAATAGGGGAGGTGCGGGCCGGTGTCTATACCGTGCGAGCCGTATAAAAGATGCCTAGAGCATGGTCCGAAGCTACATTGACCCCAAGATAGCGCTCCTTTAAACTCGAAACTCAGCGAACGCAAACATTTTCATATGCCAGACAGTATTCAGGTGAAGCTCCCCGACGGGAGTGTCAAAGAAGTGCCCAGCGGCACCACGGCGCTGGAGATTGCGAGATCTATCAGCCCGCGGTTGGCGGATGCGGCATTGGTGGCGAAAACTAATGGCGATCTGATGGATCTGACCAAGCCCTTGGAAAAAGATACAGAGCTTCGAATTCTTACCGAGAAGGATCCGGAGTCGCTGGAAGTTTTTCGGCATTCGTCGGCGCATTTGCTAGCCGCTGCGGTGCTGGAACTTTTTCCCGAAACCAAATTGGGTCATGGGCCGGCTACCGAGAGCGGATTTTTTTACGACTTCTATCGTCCAACCGCGTTTACTCCAGAGGACCTGGAAAAGCTCGAAAAAAAGATGCAGGAGCTGGTGCAGCAGAACATTCCCTATGCCCGTGAATTTCTTCCTCGCGATCAGGGGCTTGAGGAGTTCAAAAAAGAAGGCGATTTCATGAAGTGCCATTTCATCGAGCAATTCACCAAGCCCGATGAAAGGATCTCGATTTATCGAACCGGTAAATTCACTGATTTCTGCCGCGGACCGCACATTCCGTCCACGGGGAAGATCAAGGCTTTCAAGCTTTTCAACATTGCAGGGGCATATTGGTTGGGGAACGAAAAGAATCCGCAGTTACAGCGGATCTATGGAACTTCTTTCTATTCCAAGAAAGAACTCGATGACTTTCTGAAGCAGCAGGAGGAGACCAAGAAGCGCGACCACCGCGTGCTCGGTCAGCAACTCGATCTGTTTTCCATCCAGGAACTTGCTGGGCCGGGGCTGATCTTCTGGCATCCCAAGGGCGGCATCATCCGAAAAGAGATGGAAGACTGGATGCGAACGGAATACATCAAGCGCGGTTACTCGCTGGTGTATACGCCGCATGTGGCGCGGCGGCAGCTGTGGCAGACCTCGGGGCACGACGGCTATTACGCGGAAAACATGTTTGACGTCATGGAACTAGACGACGCCGAATACCGGCTGAAGCCGATGAATTGTCCGTTTCATATTTTGATTTACAAGGACTCGCTGAAGTCGTATCGCGATCTGCCGGTTCGGCTGGGTGAGCTGGGGACGGTCTATCGGTACGAGCGTTCCGGAGTAATGCACGGCTTGTTGCGGGTGCGGGGCTTTACCCAGGACGACGCGCACATTTTTTGTACGCCGGAACAGATTGAAGGTGAAATTACCGGATGCCTGGAGTTCGCCTTCGATGTCCTAAAAGATTTCGGTTTCGATAAGTACCAGATCGAGCTTTCTACCTGGAATCCCGAAGATTCGAAGAACTTCATAGGGACCGCCGATCAGTGGAATATGGCGACCGCGTCGCTTGAAAATGTCCTGAAAGCTCGCGGCATGAATTACAAGACCATTCCCGGCGAGGCCGCCTTCTATGGTCCGAAGATCGACGTCAAGCTGGTCGATGCCATTGGCCGTCTGTGGCAACTTTCAACCGTGCAGTTCGATTTCACCCTTCCGCAACGCTTTGGTCTGGAATACGTATCCGAAGACGGCTCGCGCAAGCAGCCGATCATGGTGCATCGCGCTCTGTATGGGTCCGTCGAGCGCTTCTTCGGCGTGCTGATTGAACACTACGCAGGAGCGTTTCCGGTCTGGCTCTCTCCGGTGCAGGCAGTAATGATTCCAATTGCCGAGCGCCACGGGGAGTATGCCAATAAAGTGGCGGACGAGCTTAAGGCCGCCGGCGTGAGGGTGCATGTTGACTCGCGCAACGAGAAGATGAACTCAAAGATCCGTGAGCACGCCATGCAGAAAGTGCCATTCCTTCTGGTAGTCGGCGACAAAGAGGCAGAAGCAGCAAAAGTGAATGTGCGGACTCGGGGTAAGGAAAAGACGGAAGATATGCCGACTACGGATTTCGTCGCAAAGGTGAAGAAGTTGATCGCGGAAAAGAGTGTTGGCCTGGACTAGTTGAACGCGTTTTATTGATTCCACCCGCCGAATTTTTCATATCTATTTTCACATTCCAAACAGCGGAGTCTAGACGCGCTGATGAAGGTTTCACCGGTGGGAGAAGTGTAAATGTGCTTCTAGCTTATTTACTTGGGGTTACGGTCACCTTGGGCTTGGCTGGCCTTCTCGGATGTCTCTGAGAAGCCATTAATTCGCCGGGGAAAACGGTACACCTACTGAACCGCGCCAGCGGCGGGCCATATAGCCCATTCGTGCCATTCACAAAATCCCTCCCTAATTGTACTTTGATGGTGAGCAGACTTCGGGGGAGGGCTGTTCAAACGTTCCCAGAATCTTAGAAATAAGGTTCTGGGACGTTTTTTTGTGCCCCTGTTTGGGAGAGGACGGCGGTACAGGTCAAGTTTGCTTGCTAGACGTGGCAGAGCTACGTCTCTACCGATCAGCACGTGCGCGACTTGCGATATCTCATTTGCGGACTAGGCGGCCTGGCGGGTTTGGGCGGCGTATTCCTCATCCGAGGCTGCGGGTAACAGGACCCACAGGGTGTAAATACCGAGGGCGGTGCCGAAGGGAATGCTGAAGAGGGCGAAAAAGGCCAGCACGATCGAAAGAATTCGCGCCCACGACTCGCGTTGCAAAAGGCCATATCCCGCGGCAAACTCGAGTGCCGCTTTCGCGAGGATGAAGATCCCGATGATGCCTAGTAGTGAATGCAGAAAAGCCATTGGAACCGGCGGCATCTGACCATCTGGAGGCACGGGGAAGTGCACGAAGATGGTATTCGCGACAATCACCAGAGCAATGCCACCTAGCGCGCTAATCGCACCTAAAGCCAACCAAAAAATTCCCAACAAGCGAATGTGCTCTTGCACCCGGCTGCGCCGCGGATAGGCGATAGTGAATCCGCCGTGAACTTCTTTGCCGCATCCGCTACAGAATGTTTGATTCGAGAGTAAAGCCGTGCCACATTTATCGCAGAACATGGTGGATCTCCTTAAGGCGACGGTCGAAGTGTGCTCCTCCAAATGTACGGAGCGCAAGTGAGGAATGTTCAGTCGCAGCGACAAAATCAAAAAGGCCACCCGGCAACTTGGATGGCCTTTTCTTTAAGGGAGAATAGTCCTAACGGAGGTCAAGGCCGTCAAAACTTTCTGGGAAAATCTTATGGGCCGAAAAAGGGGGGTGTCAAGGATTTTTTGGGAAATAAATATCTTTAAATTCAATAACTTAGGTTAAACAGTCAATACTTGGGCAGGTGCCTCATCCTGAGACATCCAGGCAGAAAATCCACTTAACAGTCTTAGAATCTGCTACTTACACGTCAGTCGGTCGGTTTTGCCGCGTCCTCTTCCAAGTGCAGGGAGATGAAATCTGCCTCCTGGTCCCGGGCTAAAAGCATTTCAGGAAAGAGGCGCCGCATCAGGATTCGCACACCGCCGAAGGCGACTCCGATGACCAAAGCGAAGCCCATAAGAATTCCGCAGAGAAGCAATGCGTTGAAAACCAAATTGCCGATGTTGTTCTTCTTGTCATTAAAAGTGTTCTCGTTCCAGGTTACATCGGCCTCATAGTTCACCGATCCAATCAGTGAGTTGCCGTCATTCTGCGAAAGCGAGCCGCTTGCCACTACTACAATTGGACCGGTGCGACGAGCGAAGAAGCGGCCGGCCTTCGAAAGTTGCGAATCGGGCTGCTGGAGAGCGGCGTTTATTCGGCGCAGATGTTCGGTGGCAATCTGTGGCGTGGGGTACGAGATCAACATAAGCGCAGCTTGTCCGCCCGAAGTGTCGTAATCTCCCAGAACCACTTCTGTGCCAACGTTGAAGTCAACCAGTTCCGCGGGAAGAGGAGCGCCAATCTTGGTTAGAGCCAGCGGGCCGACAATATACTTCGCAGAGTTTCTTACATAAGACTGCTTGGGAAGATACGCTGGCAGACCGGGAAGATTTCCGGCATTGCCTGGCGGCCGGGGCAGAGTGTCGGCCAGTTGACGCAGCTCCGCGGCGGACATTGCGGTCAGGTGATCGAAAACCGCGTCTAGCAGGATATTGCCGCGGTAGAAAAGAACCCGCTCATTCAGTGACGAGCCTTGATCGCCGATCTTTTCATTCAACATCGGCGGAAGCTTGTAGTAGGTAAAAGCACCGTATGCACCGCTAGTGTCAACGAAACGAGCTGCTTTGAGGGTCAGCTTCCCCCCTTCGCGCGTGTAGTTACCAGTAGCGATGTCAGTGAAGCCATACTCTTTCAATATTGCGGCATTGGTTGCGTCTGCTACCGCAGGATCGGCGCTGGTTTGTACTTTGCCGGAAACCTGCCAGCCCCCGATATGTTCGGGGAGCAGTGGGGCAGAGTCGGCTGCCCGAAGCAGCGGGACGAACAGCAGTAGAACGACTAGATAACGAAACTTCATTGTGGCCTTCTTTAATTAGACCACAGAGGTGGAAAGAAAGTTTCCTGGATTGGCGAGAGGCCCTTTTGTACGGGACGAGGAAACAGGTCCCTCCGGTGGGGACGACAGTTTTTGGAAGGTGCTTCGCGGTCCGTGCTACTGCCCTTCGCCCTTATCGACTTTGGCGGCGACTTTGATTCCGCTAAGACCGCCTACGTACTTCGAAACCCCTCGGTAGAGGGATTCAGCGATGCGCTGCCGGTACTCCGGGGTGCGGAGCTTGCGTTCATCAGTAGGGTTGCTGACAAAGGAAATCTCAGCCAGGATGGACGGCATGTTGGCACCTATCAGTACGATGAAGGGCGCTTTCTTCACCCCGCGATCGCGGATGCTCGAGGTTTTAGCAGCCAGGCTCGTGTGCATGGCCTGCTGTACGTCGGATGCGAACTCGCGCGACTCATCGATCTTCTCTTTAAGAGCGATTTTCTTTACCAAGTCCTGGAGTTCGTGAATTGACTTCTCCGAAACCGCATTTTCCCGCGCCGCCACTTCCAAAGCCTCGGGCGACGAAGTGAAATTCAGGTAGTAGGTTTCTACGCCCCGGGCATCAGCGTCGCGGCTTGAGTTAGCGTGCACCGAAACGAATAAGTCGGCCTGCTCTTGGTTTGCAATTGCGGTCCGAGTTTCGAGGGGGACAAACGTGTCGTCGCTGCGGGTAAATATCACCTCAGCGCCCATGCGGCTATCGAGCAACTTGCCCAGCCGGTGACAGACATCGAGGACCAGGTCTTTTTCCAGCAAGCCACGCGGACCGATGGTGCCGGTATCGTGACCTCCGTGCCCGGGATCAATCACGATCTTGCCGATTTTTAGACCGAGAGCCCGAATCAGGGACCGATCGCCGCTGGCGCTGGGCCGGGCTTCGCGGCCGTCGGGTTGAATTACCGCAGGCGACTTCTTACGCGAGGTCGTTTTGCCAGACCTGCCAGCTGACTTGAGAACGGGCTCGTCTAACTTTGCGTTCTGCTTGGCGGCGGGCGAGGAATCATCATCATCGTCGGCTTCTACAATGACTTTCTTTGGTCCGGTGTTGGTACTTGCACCAATAATCGGAACTGCCGTGGGGCGATCGGTAGCAGGCTCGGACCTCGCCGTTTGCCGGTTATCTTCGTTGCCTTTGCTGCGAATGTCGATGATCAGGCGGGCGGGATCGCTAAGGAAGAAGCTGTCGTAGTCGGCAAGGCTATCCACGTCGAGCACAATCCGGGCACGATTTGATTCGTACTGGGCCACGCGAATCTGCTTAAGAAAACTGTCGTTCGACCTCGAAGCTCTTGCCGATCTGGAACAGGTCAATCCTCGCATTGGCCAGATCGAAATAGACGCGAGCTGGATTCTCGATCCGCTGTGACACGAACTTCACGTTGCGGTCGAGATCGACCACGACGCGAGTATAGTCGGGCGTTGACCAATGCCGGATGCCGGTTACATGGGCGAGCGGGTCTTTGCTGTTCGCGACTTTGGCCTCGCCGGCTGCAGCAGGCTCGTCTTCGTCTTCTTGTTTCTGCGCTACCGGCGTCGCGGGTTCAGCCAATGCGATTCGAGCATCCCCTGCCAGGGGATGATTCGGATACCGCCGCACGAATTCATCGAAAGTTTCGTGAGCGCGGTCGCTTTCGTGCAGGTCATCTTTATATATCTCGGCAATTGCGAATAGCGCGCTTCCTCGAAACTTGCTGCTGGGGTATTCACGGCGCAAGTATTCGTATTGCTGAATCGCCGCCCGAAGATCTTTCTGACTGTCAAATTGCCGACCCATTTCCGCCAATAACTCGGCCACATTGTTGACACTAGTGGCGGCTTTTGCTGAAGTAGGCGAGCCGTAGTAGATCTGGCGATAGGCGGCGATTACTTTCTGATAGTCGTGGCGGGACCGGTCCGCGGTGGGCCGCTGGCTCAACGTTTCGCGAGCCTGATCGGCTGCCGCCAGGTGCGAGCTTATCCAGGAGTCGGGCTTGTGATTTTTAGCGGAGAGTGGCGACACGGGCGCTGCAAGCAACAAAAATGCTGTCGCCCAGCGCAAGCCGCGTTGGCTTCGAAATAGATTCTTCACTAATTTATGGCCGTAATCGCTTGTACCGCTATTCGCTGAACCTCCGGGGCTAAGCCCCGCACAGGATCAGTTTTTTAACCCAGGGCTGAAGCCCCGCTCGACTCTGAAACTGGTCAACGCTCCGAAGCCCCAGTTTCCAAGGACTTAGTCGGTATTGGTCATGTAAAGCACGCCACGAGCATCGCGCTCCACTCTGACCGGATCGTGCACCGGCGTGATACTCAGCATTCTGCGCGAAGCTGAAACGCTTCCTCCACCGTAATACAGTTGGCTGATTCGCTTCACATAGCTCTGGGTCTCCGCGTAATGAGGAATCCCACCACTTCGTGCTACGGCGCCTGCGCCTGCGTTATACGCTGCCAGGCTCAACTTAATGTCGCCACCGTAGCTCTCCATGAGCTTCTTTAGATGCCGAACCCCCGCATCGATGTTTTGTTGCGGATCAAAGGGGTTATCCACGTTTAACGACCGCGCGGTTTGCGGCATAAGCTGCATCAATCCCATTGCTCCGGTGCGAGAAACTGCATTGGGATTGAAGTTAGATTCCACCTTGACGACAGCCCGAACCAGGTTGGGGTCTACGTTGTGACGTGACGCGGCTTGCTCGATGGCTGCATTGATGTCAGCTTGCGTAAATAGCTTGCCGCGAACCGGAGTCATTGCTGTTGGGCTACTTGGTTTGTTGTTCAGCAATTGATTTACTTCTTCAGCTGCCGAACGAGCGGCCCGCATGGTGGCGCCTTTTACTGGTATCCAGCGGTGTTGGGAGTTGCTCCAGTAAACCAGATTCTGCCTGGTTGCCGGAGTGCTGCGCGTGGGCGAAGTACTGCGAGTGGCCGATGTAGCGATGAAGTCGTTCACGTAGACGGTATGGCCGCTGTCATCTTTAGTAGCGGAGATTCCGCCCGCGCCGGCTTCGGCCTGCACGGATGGCGTTGTCAGTGAAAGGTAGGTCGCGATTACGGTTGTAGCCATCAGGGCGAGTTGCAGGTGTTTTCGCATATCCGAGTAAACAGACTCCAGCGCGGAAATTGAACACACTTCCACACTTGCCTACCCGGGAACCTGACGGAGAACCAACTACCAGAGTGAATCAATTATAGGAGGCGGCGGGGAGGGGAGCAATGAATCGCAGGAAAATTGAACCACCGAAGTAATCCGGCTAAGAATCACAACAATAACAACTTAGAGCCCCGTGGTTACCTGAATTTGTTTCTTGGTGTCTGCATCGTGCCTTTATTAGCTTGGCATGGCTGGTTGGGATGTCAGTTCTCAGATGTGCGTTCCCGGTTCCCAGTTCCAAATCGATTCGACATCTGTAATTTGAATGTGGCGTATTTGAACTTTGTCATATTTCGGACTTCCAGTTTTTGAATGACGCTTTGTTTTCAAGGGCCGCAATGAAACACGCAATCTGCAAAGCTGTATTCAATTCACAAAATAGTTTTTATCTACTCCAAAAAAACTATCAATTGGACGGCCCACTGCAAACCGAATAAGTTGCTGTGACTGTCGCAAGGTCGCAACGCGTTGAGATGGCGACTAGTCTTGCTCGCATAAAGAGACCCTATAAATGATTATGAAGAATAGCGCAGTAGTACGTTACGCATTGTGTGCTGGAGCGCTGGCCCTGGCACTGGCAGCGCCACTTTGTAGAGCCCAAACCGATGCCAGCCAACCTGATCTTTCAAAGCGGGTAGAAGATCTGGAAAAAGAACTCGCAGATTTGAAGGCGCAAATTGCCGCGCAAAAGCCCGCCGAACCCGCGCCCGCCGTGCCCCCACCCGCAACCGCTGCGGTGGCGACCACAACGCCAGCTCCTGCTGCTCCCACTGGACTCGCTGGACTTTTGGGTCCCACGACTATCAGTGGATTTGTCGACACTTATTACGGATATAACTCAAATCAGCCGGAAGGGCGTACCAACGCTTATCGGAACTTTGATATTAACTCGGGACAATTTGGGTTGAACATGATCGAGTTTGTGGCCGACAAAGCGCCGGATGCGGCCGCCAGCCGAGTCGGTTATCACATCGCACTTGGCTTTGGGCAGGCGATGAATCAAATTAACGCGACCGAAATTGGTCCGGGCGGTACCGAGCTTAACTTTGATCAATACCTTAAAGAAGGTTATTTGGAGTATCTCGCGCCAGTAGGCAAGGGCCTGCAAATCAACGTCGGAAAGTTTGTTACTCCGGCCGGTGCTGAGGTCATTGAGAGTAAGGACAACTGGAACTACACGCGAGGTTTGCTGTTCGCCTGGGCGATTCCTTATTTCCACTTCGGCGCCAGCGCGAAGTACACCTTCAACAGTAAGTTCGCGTTGACGGGCTATTTGGTAAATGGCTGGAACAACAGCGTGGACAACAACAGCGGTAAGACCACCGGCTTCACGGCAGCGTGGACCCCTAACGCCAAGTTCAGCCTGATTCAGAACTACCTCGTTGGACCTGAACAGGGCAACTTCAACGGCGAATTCCGCCACTTGTATGACGTTGTCGCAACTTACTCGCCGAATGCGAAACTTTCGCTAATGGCGAATTATGACTATGGGCATGACCATCTGCAAGGGTCGCTCACTTCAGTGCACTGGAGCGGAATCGCCGGCTACTTGAAGTACGCACTCAACGACAAATGGACAGTCGCAACCCGCGGCGAATATTTCAACGATCACGACGGCTTCGAAACCGGAACCGCGCAGAACTTAAGCGAATTCACCTTTACCCTACAACGCATGCTGGCCAGCAAGATCATGAGCAGGCTGGAGTTCCGGCGCGATATGTCAGATCAGGACACTTTTCCCTACAGGACTGTGGCCTTTAACCCCATCGATCATCAGAACACCGTGACTTTGGGTCTGATCTACGCGTTCAGCAGCGCGGACGCGAAGTAGTTTCACCACAGGGCGGTTCGGGACCGCCCTTCACGCGGGTTGAGCTTGGATTCGAATTCATTTGAGTCCCGTGGCCAGCGCCAGTGTCCAAGCCAGCCCGCGCCAAATTCAATTCCTTTTTGCTGCCTTCAGGCTTATCAGCCCTAACATCCTGAAGTAGACTTGGGGCCTTATGGCCTGGCCCAAAAACCGAATGCAAAGCAAGGCGAAATCCTGGGCGCGCAGCGGCGCAATGGGGTTGCTGTTCGTGGCCTTGGCAATTGGGCCAGAGTTGTTTCTTACTCGACTGTTTCCTTATCCGTTTTTATTCTTGTTTTTTGGCGCAGTGGTGGCGAGCGCCTGGTTCGGCGGCATGCTCGCAGGCCTCTTTGCAGTTGGATTTTCTATTCTGGCCGTCGATTATCTATTTATTCCTCCGATTTCTGGATTCGTCTTCAACGCAGCGGCAGCCACATACCTGGCGGCCTTTGTGGTGTGCGCCATGGCGGCAAGCTGGGTGAGTTCGTCCAAGAAGAAAAGTGCAGAAGCTCTTAAAGAAACGCGCGATCAACTCGAGGCCCGCGTATCCGAACGTACCGCCATGTTGATGAAGACCCAATCGGAGCTGACGCACCTCTCCCGGGTGCTAAGTATGGGAGAGTTGACTGCCTCGATCGCGCATGAGATTAAACAGCCGCTCACCGCGATCGTTGCACACGGTGATGCCTGCTTAGAATGGCTCTCAGCTGACCCTCCCAACCTCGACAAGGCAAGGCATACTGCCGAAAGAATCATCCAGGAGGGAAGCCGAGCCGGAGCTGTGCTCAGCCGGATCCGGGCATTGTTCAAGAAAGAAGATCCATCGAAGATCTTGATGGACATCAATGAGCCGATCCACGACCTGATGGTCTTGTTGCGCGACGAAGCATTGAAGCGCCGCATCTCGGTTCAAACCGATCTGGGCACGGCACTGCCAAACGTAGAAGTCGACAGGGTACAAATTCAACAAGTGATTCTTAACCTGGTGATGAATGGTATGGATGCGATCAGCACGGCAGGCAAGACGGAGAAGCTCTTGGTGATTCGATCTCGAAAGGCCTCAGAACGTCAAGTCTTAGTTCAGATAGAAGACTCGGGGAGCGGTTTGAGCGAGGAGAACTTGGAAAAGATTTTTGACACTTTTTTCACCACGAAAGCCCAGGGCATAGGGATGGGACTTTCCATAAGCCGTTCGATTGTTGAATCTCACGAAGGCCGCCTATGGGCCACACCACGCCCGAGCGGTGGTACTATCTTCCAATTCACGGTGCCTGTGCGCTCCAAGACCCAGAATGAGTGATCCCACTTCCGCCGTCTTTGTCATCGATGACGACGCTTCAGTCCGCGAGGCGCTCAGCAACCTGTTGGAATCCGTCGGTTTTTACGCCGAGGTATTCGGATCCACCGAAGAATTCTTGAGGGCAGACCGCCCACAGGTTCCCAGTTGTCTCGTCCTCGATGTAACCCTGCCAGGCATGAACGGGATGGAATTCCAGGAGATGCTGGCCAAGTCAGGCAACTCGATTCCCATTGTGTTTATTACCGCCTTCGGCGATATTCCAATGACCTCGCGAGCTATCAAGGCAGGAGCCGTTGAATTTCTTGCTAAGCCCTTCCAGAAGGATGACCTTTTAACGGCGATCGACCAGGCTTTGGCACGCGACAGTGCGCAACGGGCGGTTGAGGCGAGCATCTCGGCACTAAGATCGCGCCAAGCGGAATTGACACCGCGGGAACGGGAAGTGATGGACTTGGTTGTGACGGGCATGATCAACAAGCAAATCGCCGATCGGTTGGGCATTAGTGAGGTGACAGTCAAAATTCATCGGCGGCAGGTTATGCTGAAGATGGAAGCGCCTTCATTGGCAGATCTGGTCAGGATGGCGGATCGGCTAAAGACGCCTGAAAAGTAGGATGGCTATGCCGCACCCCCTTTAAGTTATAGATTCCATAACTATTTTCAATCCAAACTTATACCAAGGTATGATTGCCCGCCGCCCGGTCAGTCAATAGCTTGAAAGCCTATGAGTTCGCCTGCGGAATGGCTTCTGCGCGAAGAGTCAACTCTGGTAGCAACCGTCGAAAAAACTAGACCGGATCACTCGGATATTGCCGTGCTGCATGGTGTGGCCTGCCGTATGGCCTCGGCAGTTCCTGTCCCCGAAGTTTTAGCGGAAGTAGTGGAGTTCGCAACCTCGGTGGTCAAATGCGACTCCTGTTTCGTCTACGTGCTCGAAGGCGATGAACTGGTGCTGCGTGCGTCGAAAAATCTGCACCCAGAAGTTGTCAACCGCCTAAAGCTCAAAGTAGGAGAGGGTATCACCGGTTGGGTTGCGCAACATAAGCAGTTGGTCTGTGTGCCACAGCGGGCTTTCGCCGATGTCCGTTTTCAATTTTTCAACCAGTTGCCTGAAGATCGCTTCGAGGCATTCTTGTCGGTCCCAATTCTCAGCCGGGGGCGGCTGGTAGGGGTAATCAATCTACAGAATCGGCTGGCTCACGCTTATAGCGCTCGTGAAACTGGATTGATGACCACCATCGGTTTTCTGGTGGGTGCCGAGATCGAGATGGCGCGCCTGGAAAGCGAGAACTCTCAACTCTCCCAAAGGCTGGAAACTCGCAAACTGGTCGAACGGGCCAAGGGCATTCTGCAACGCGATCTAAATATCGGCGAGGAAGAAGCCTATCTCATGCTACAACGCGAAAGCCAGCAGCGGCGGCGCTCCATGAAGGCCATTGCCGATGCCATCATCTTGAGCGACTCCATGACGCGAGGCGCATAAACCCCCATTTCCCGCGACAAAAATAAGAGGGGATGATATCCACAATAAAAAGTTTGAATTTGACTTTCCGGGTTCCCCACCGCAGAATCCACCCACTGATTTCGTAAGAAAGTTGTAAGTAAGTCTCATAGAAGCGCACCAGTTCCCACCCTTTTCGACGCTGAAAAGGACGATTCTTTTAGACACGACGCCGTGTCCTAAATCACCCAAAAGCTTATTGGTTTCGGCATGCACTGAATTGTGCGGCGCGGGCGTCCGTGTCTCACCACATCGCATAAGGAGAGAAACAATAAATGTCTGCCATCCGACGACAAGCAACACAGCTCTCGTTATCTGAGAAATTCACCCGCTTGCGCGCACGCCTGCGGGATCCCGAGTGGCGCCGGTACGGGAGACTATTGCTAACCGGCAAAGTGCTCGGCGTGGGTCTGACCTTGATGACAATGTTCGTGATCACCGGCCTGTTCTTCACCCACGTATATGCACAGACGGCTGCCCCTGAAGTAAAAGCCGCCGACGTGGTTAATCCGGTCAACACCATGTGGACGCTGGTCGCCGCCTTCCTAGTCTTCGGCATGCAGGTGGGTTTCACCATGCTGGAAGCTGGTTTTTGTCGTTCCCGCGAAACCGTCAACGTGTTGGTGGAGTGCGTGGTAGACACCTGTCTTTGTGGAATCCTCTTCTACGCTATCGGCTTCGCCTTCATGTTCGCGCACGGCAACGGCTTTATCGGATACCACTGGTTCTTTCTGCAAGGCGCGCCAGCAACCTATGAAACTACCGGCGTAGCATTTCTCGCGGTCTGGATCTTCCAGTTCGCCTTTGCTGACACCTGCTCCACCATTACATCGGGCGCCATGATCGGCCGCACCGGTTTTGTTGGGGATCTTCTCTACAGCCTTTGTGTAACTGGTTTCATTTACCCAATCATCGGACACTGGGCGTGGGGACCGGATGGCTGGCTGGCATTGATGGGCAGCGATGGCCACTTCTTTCCCAGCCTTGGAATGGGATTCCACGACTTTGCGGGATCGACGGTCGTCCACACCATCGGCGGCTTTATCGCATTGGCGGGCGCCATCGTACTCGGCCCTAGACTAGGACGAAAGTTCGCCCGCGACGGCGGCGGACCCATGCTGCCTCACGATTTGACCATCGCAGTCAGTGGCGGCCTGATCCTGTGGTTCGGCTGGTACGGATTCAATCCGGGCAGCACGCTCTCCGCCATGGATTTCGTCGGGATCGGACGCGTAGCCGCAAATACGACTCTCGCGGCCTGCGCCGGCGGCCTCACTTCCATCTTCTACGGTTACATGAAGATGAAAAAATGGGACGCTAGCTACACGACCAACGGCTTCCTCGCCGGACTGGTCGCAATTACCTGCCCCTGCTACTGGGTGAGCCCGACCGGTTCGGTTTTGCTGGGCGGCATCGCCGGAGTAGTCGTAATCATGGGCGTTGACCTGCTTGAGTACTTGCGCATCGATGATCCCATCGGCGCGGTCCCAGTCCACGGCATCTGCGGCATCTGGGGCACCATCTCCCTGGGGCTGTTTGCCTCCGGCCAGTATGGCGCCACCGGTCCTCTGGGGCCTGACAACTCCGCTCCGCTGAGAGGACTGTTCTATGGCGGCGGTACCCAGGTACTCAAGGCGCAAATTATAGGCAGCGCCTGCGTGACTGTGGCCACATTCGCCGTGGCAATGGTAGTCATGCTGGTCGTGAATGCGATGGGAATGCTTCGTTTGCCGGCAGATATGGAAGCCTATGGTATGGACCTCCACGAGCACGGTATCTCGGCTTACCCGGAATATGTCATTTCCGCGCTGGGAGCACCGGGTGGCATGTCACAGCAGCTACCCTCGGCCGTTACCCATACCATGGTCGCCGCCAAGCCGCTGACCAACGCAAGCTAAAGCACGATCCACGGGTGAGATCAAACTCGGGAGGCGGGTTCAATGCCCGCTTCCCTAATACAAAGCCCCTAACGTCGAGATAAGGAAAATCAATGATAAAAGTCGAAGCAATCATTCAACCCACCCGCTTTGAAGCCGTGAAGGATGCGCTGATCGAGTTGGGCATTGCGGGAATGACGATCTCTGAAGTTCGCGGTCATGGCCGCCAAAAGGGCCACACCGAAACCTACCGAGGCAGAGAGTACTCGGTTGATTTACTGCCAAAGGTAAAGGTCGAAGTGGTAATCGAGGACGCCCAGGCACCAGCCGCCGTGGACGCCATCGTCAAGGCCGCCGCAACCGGAAAGATCGGGGATGGCAAGATCTTTCTGAGTAAGGTGGATGAGGTCGTACGAATCCGCAACCAGGAGCGTGGGGTTGCGGCTCTATAGCCCCTTTTCCGTAGAGACGTAGCTTGGCTACGTCCCGCCACAAACTTGAGCTTGCGCCCCGTTGAATCCCGCATTCTTGCTGGATTGAGCGGGGCCTCCGTCTTTTTGAACAGGGGCGCCAACCATCTACGCCTAAAGTATTATCTATACCTCCTAAAAAAACTATCAATTGGACGCCATCCGTCTACGCCTATAGGTTTACCTCCATTCTCAAGCGAACCTGTTTGAGAACGTGGCTTCCCGATTTGCGGAACACCTCCATTTAGATCGTTGTCGGTCAAGGGAAGTCCAATAACGCGGAGTGGGCTCTCGGGGCGAACCTCTGCCGCTGCGCAAAACACCACTTACTAAGGAGACTTAAATGGCTGCCAACGCTAAACAAGGGACCTATCTGTTGACCACTCTGGTGGGCTTTACAGCGTTCCCCGCCGGACTGGTGGAAGGCGGCGGAATTGGAATTGTCGTCGCCGTAGTAGGTCTGGCGCTGCTCGTGTATTCGGCTGCGGGTTTCTATCGCATTAAGAGCATCGCGTAGTTAGCGCTGCTTATCAGCTGGTCATCAAGGAGAAGGAAACAGATGAAGGCAATCGGAGTGGTGGTGTCATTGTTGGGGTGGTTGATCGCTGTAGGTGGACTCACGATCACTGCTTCTACCGGCGGCAGACTCGTGTTCTGCTTGGTCGGGATATTGGTCACACTTTTCGGCATTTTGGGTCTGATCAACAAGGCGCATGTCAAAGAGGCGATCTGGAAGCAGTGACCTTTGGTCGTCGTTGCCGAACAAAATCTAAAAAAATCGAGGGGCCCGGCGAGATCGGCAGCGCGAGACCCTCACTCAGGAGACAAGCAATGACACGTTGTACATGGTTAAAGTCAGGACTGTTGGCAACTGTACTTTTGCTCGCATGCGGCCTGCCGGCCTGGAGCCAGGCTTCGGCCCCGGCCCCGGCCGCGCCAGCCCCGTCGATTTCTATCACCACGCCATTGAAGGTGAGCGGCCCCTCCGCCGATGATCTGGCCGCCGGCGACCCCAGCGGAACCAAGACCGGAACCGCCAACGATGTCGTGGCCTCCGACCCCAAGGTTGGCGTAACACTGACTGACCTCGTCAATCAGGTCGGGCAAAACCGGATCGCGATCAACTTCACCTGGACCCTGGTCGCGGGCTTCCTGGTTATGTTCATGCAAGCCGGGTTCGCCATTGTCGAGACCGGACTGTGTCGCGCCAAGAACGCCAACCACACCATGATGATGAACTTCATGGTGTACGGGTTCGGACTCTTCGCTTACTGGGTCTGCGGGTTCGCTTTCCAGATGGGAGGCTCTGCCGGCGTTACCATGCTGGGCGGCGCGAATCCGCTGAGCAGCGAGTACACGGTTCATCTTCTTGGACACGATTGGGGATTGTTCGGCACCAAAGGCTTCTTCCTCCACGGCGCAACCTATGACGTGGGCGTGATGGTGCTATTCCTCTTCCAGATGGTGTTCATGGACACTGCTCTCACCATTGTGACCGGCTCCTGCGCGGAGCGCTGGAAGTATGCGACTTTTGCAGTTTCTTCAGTCGTGCTGGGCGCATTCACCTATCCCATCTTTGCCAACTGGGCGTGGGGCGGCGGTTGGCTCTCCAAGCTGGGCGCCAACTTCGGTCTAGGTGCCGGTTACGCCGATTTCGCCGGATCGGGGGTGGTGCATTCGGTTGGTGGCCTGACTGCTCTTGCGGTTGGCTTGATCGTCGGCCCCAGGATCGGCAAGTATAACCGCGACGGCTCCTCTAACGCCGTACCCGGTCACGACCTAGTGATCGTCCTCACCGGCTGCTTTATCCTCGCCTTCGGCTGGTTCGGGTTTAACCCTGGCAGCACGCTGGGTGCCTCGGGCGCTCTCCGCATCAGCACCATCGCGGTCGATACCATGCTGGCGGGCGCCACTGGCTCCTTCGGCGCACTGCTATTCATGTGGATCAAGTACGGCAAGCCGGACGCATCCATGACCGGCAACGGCTTGCTGGCCGGTCTGGTGGCGATCACCGCGCCTAGCGGTTATGTCAATACTCGCGACGCATGCATTATTGGGCTGATCGCTGGCCTGCTGGTATGCGTTAGTGTCGAGTTCGTTGACCGGGTGCTACGGGTCGATGATCCCGTCGGCGCCATCTCAGTCCACGGCACCAACGGCTTGTGGGGCGTAATCTCCGTCGGCCTTTTCGCAGATGGCACCAACACGGTGAAGGGCTTGTTCTATGGAGATGCCAGCCAGTTAGTGGCTCAGTTGATCGGGGTAGCCACCTTGGTGGGTGTTGTTTTCTCCGCCTCTTACGTCTTTAACTTAATTCTCCATTTGATCATCGGCCAAAGAGTCTCCGCAGCCGACGAGCTCGAAGGCCTGGACATTCCGGAGATGGGCGCGTTGTGCTATCCCGAGTTTGTCTTGAAGCCGGCTTCGACTCATGCCGGCATGGCTGCTGACTAAGGATAAGAACATGGGAGACCAAATTCTTTCCTTCGCACGTTCCAATTCCGACGGGCTGGGAGTTGCACTACAACTCTCAGCCGGCGGATCACTCTCCATCGAAGCCCGGCAGTGCTTTCAGGACGGCATGGCCCGGTTGCAGGCGGCCGAGCCCGCGGAAGCGGTCGAATTGTTTACTCGAGTCGTCGAGTTAGCGCCGAATTTTCCGGAGGCACGGATTTGTCTTGGCCTGGCGTATGCCTTGAGCTACAACATTTATCCCGCGCTCGATCATTTGCAGCTGGCGGGCGAGTTGGATCCAGAGAGCTTTGCCGCGCATTTCACCCTGGCGCAACTCAACTTCAAGCTGCGCACGCCACAAAAGGGCTACGAAGCTGCGGAGCGTGCCCGAAAGTGCATTGCTACGCTGGAGCAGCGCCGCATGTTGACCGAGTTGCTAAAAGAGGAGCGAGCCCGGGAGCGCAACGGAATTGCGCGGCCCTGGTTCAACACCCCGTTTCGCAAAGTCAACCTGTATCTCGCGGGTGGTGGACTGGCTGCCGCCATCGTTGCCCTGTTGATGCACGTTCGCTGGTAACCCTAAGGAGTGACACACCATGATGGAAAAAATACTGGCTTCGTTCAAGCAGCAACGGCTGGTCTGGTCCTGGGCTTTGATCATCGTGTTATTCCTGGTGTTTGTGGGGCACGCGCCGGTGTTGCCGGTGGTGTTGGGCGGGGCACTCGCCATCCTGATCGTGAGCCTTCGAGCGGCTTCCGCAGGCCAGCCCAAGCCCTGGCAGCGGCAAGCTCTGCCGCGCAAGTAGTTTTCTCCGGATCGCCGGCCGGCTCCTGAAATCTATAAACTGAGATGACACCAGCTACACCCACATCGCCTATAGCAGAGGACCTCGTGGACCGCGAAGCTCCGCCGACACCCCCGACGCATTCGCTCGAGTTGATCCGGGGCGGAGCTGTGCTTGGACCTTCGGGCGGGCCTTCGGTAGTGATGCTTTCGGGCCGGGCCTTCCTGTTGGGCTGCGCCATCGCGGCGGAGGCCCTGTTCTGGGTGGGACATATTGCATCGCTTCCCATGTGGCTGCTGGGCGCGGAAGTGATGGCGACGATTCTGGGCTTATTTCTGTTTGGATCCTTTAAATATCAAATCCACAAGAACGCGCTGACCTACGGCATGCTGATGATCGTGGTGGCCACATTCAGCGGGCTGAAGACTTCCGAATGGCACGTCGAGATCTCGCAGCACGGCTGGTGGGGGTGGACGCGGCACCACGTGCTGTCGTTCCATGGGCTGGATGATTTAATCCATGCCGACACCATGCTGTTCATTCTGGGGCTGACGTTTTTTGTTTCGGTGATTGCGCAGACCCGGCTGCTGGAGGGCATTACATTTTCGTTGTTGCGGCGTAATCGCGGAGCGATTCTTTCCACGGTGATCGCGGTTACCGCGGTAGTAGCGGTTGCGTCTGGAGTACTGGATGGCGTGTCAATGATCGGGCTCACCATTCGGACGCTGGTTATCATCCTGTTGCTGGCTGCCGCGCCGATGGCGGATATCCGGCAAGCCGTCATGGTGTGTACCACGGTGACCACCATTTGCGGCATTTGGCTGGCGTATGGCGAACCCCCCAATCTGATCATGAAGGCGAATCTGTATCCGCAACTGGGAAATGCCTTCTTTCTAATCTACTGCGCGCCCATTGCCCTGGCGGCCTATCTTGTGGTGGCGCGGAATGTACGCAAAAAATTGAAAGGCCGGCACGTCAACCTCGAGACCATGGACGTGATCGATGCCAACGCAGAGGATGTGCGGTTTCTGCAGGCGACCCGTCACGGTGAAGTCGTGACTCCAGTGGAACTGGTCGAGGATAACGCTCCGTTGTTTGGCCCTCATGCAGAAGACGTGTTGCAGAGATTGCGTGGTGGCGATTCGCTGGGCCTGGCGATGGTGAGAGAGCGGGTGCCGATGGAAGTCCGCAAACAAATGCTCGGACATTTGGTGAGTGAAGACCTGGCTGACTCGCTTGACGAACACTACGTGTTGGACGCGGCCGGCGACCATGCCGGAGCGCTTAAGGCGGAACGATCGGTCAACGAAGTGCTCGCCTCCATGGCGCATGTTCGGCGGCGAGCGCAGAATATCGGAGCCCTGGGGCTGGTTCCTTTTGTGGCCTTGCTGGTGCTGCACGGCTTCTGGCATGAGACGCCCTTGTTCCTCGCGTCGTTTGCCGGATTCGCGGTGGCGGTGCTGGGGGTCATGAAAATCCCCAAGATGCGCGGACTGGCTTTGCGCGAGGCCCGGCACGAATATGCGGAATACTATTTTCTGTTTCCCTTGTTTCTTTCCATCACTCTGCTGACCAATGCCGGATTCTTCGGGCAGCTGCAGGGGTTGATTCATTCAGGCATCGCATCCCTCGGCCAGGCGCACGTGGCCTTTGCGCAATTTTTAGGGTGCACGGTCTTGTCGGCGATTCTTGACAACAATATCGTCGCCGACTTTGCGTCGCGCGCGCTGCATAACCTGGAAACCTCAACGTTGCACCTCTTTGCCATGGCGCAGATTGCCGGCTATGCGCTGGGTGGCTGCTGGACCCATATTGGGTCGGCGCAGTCGGTGGTGGCATATGCCTTTATTCAACGCGATGTGGACGCCGGCTTTACCCCAGTGCAGTGGATCAAAGAAATGACCCCGGTGATTTTAGAAATGTTGGCGGCGATTACGGTTCTTCTTTATGCGGAAAGTGCGCTGCTGAAGTGGGTGCACTAGCAATAGCGGTGCTGAATTTCAAAATTGAGTTTATCTAACGAGGACAAACATCAATGACAAAAATTGAAGCGATTGTTCAGCCTTCACGGTTCGAAGCAGTGAAAGACGCGCTGATCGAAAAAGGGGTTCAGGGGATGACGATTTCCGACGTGCGCGGCCATGGGCGGCAAAAGGGCCACACCGAGGTCTACCGGGGCCGTGAATATAGCGTGGATCTTTTGCCCAAAATCAAGATCGAGGCCGTGGTCGTCAACGCGATGGTTGACGGGGCGGTACAGGCAATTTTAACCGCGGCTGCCACCGGCAAGATTGGTGACGGAAAAATCTTCCTGACCAAGGTGGATGACGCGATCCGCATCCGCAACCAGGAGCGCGGCGAAACCGCGCTTTAGTTCATCCCGTCCTTCCTTGATTCTCCGGCGAGATGGGGCGATTCGCTGATCGCCCCACTGTCCGCGTTCCAACGCGGGCTGTGTTACGCTGGCCGTTATTCCAATGACAGGAATGGAAACTCCTCAACGCCAACTGCCGGATTCCCTGATGCTTTTTGGATTCTGGTATCGCGCCCTGCCCAGCGACCAGGTACATGACGGCAAATTGCAGAAGACTACGCTGCTCGAAGTTCCGCTGGTGATTGGGCGGGACAAGAGCGGCGCCCCGTTTGCCCTCCATGATGCCTGCCCCCATCGCGGAATGCCGCTTTCCTGCGGCGGGTTTGATGGAGAGCAGGTAGAGTGCAGCTATCACGGCTGGCGCTTTGACGCGCACAGCGGCCAGTGCAAACTGATTCCCTCGCTAACCGCAGATCAGAAGCTGAAGATCGATCGCATTTATGCGGGCAGCTATCCCTGCGAGGAACGCAATTCCTACGTGTGGGTGTTTGTGCCGGAGCCGGGACCGGTGGGGGCGGGGTTCGGCAAGCAACTGGATGCCGGCTCCGCAGCTCCTGAAGTCGAGAAGTTCTCTGGCAAATTTAAGACCGCCTACCTGACCGCAGATATGCCGGTAAGCGTCGATCACGGAATTATTGGACTGATGGATCCTGCTCACGGCCCGTTTGTCCACCAAGCGTGGTGGTGGCGCAAGCGCGAGAGCATCCACGAAAAAGAAAAGCATTTTGAGCCGATTCCTAACGGCTTCCGCATGAGCGCGCATACCCCCAGCTCAAATAGCGCGCCCTATAAGCTGCTGCGTATGTACGCCGCCGCTGAATCGATTACAACCACCATTGATTTTGTACTGCCGAACATGAGGCTGGAAACCATTCGCGCCGGGAAGATGTGGTTTTCATCCCTGACCACAGTGACGCCGATCACGCGCAGCCATTGCCGCATCGACGTTGTGGCGTGCTGGAATATTTTTTATTCCGTGCCGTTTGTGGCGTCACTGCTGAAGTTTGTTTTTGCCAAGTTTGTGGAGCAGGACCGCCACACCATGGAGTTGCAGGCCGAGGGGTTGAAGCATAATCCGCATTTGATGTTGATTGACGATGCCGACCGCCCGGCGAAGTGGTATTTCGGATTGAAAGCGGCGCACTTGGAAGCCAAGCGCAGCGGCGGGGAAATGAAGCATCCGCTGACGGGACCGGTGACGTTAAAGTGGCGAAGTTAGGCCTTGCGACTCATCGCGCTGCCGTTCAGGAAGAGTTCCAATTCCTCAGCGTTCATGGGTTTCCACCAATCTGGATCGACGATCTTGATCTTGTCTTTAAGCGTCCCGAAGAGGCGGCGATTGCTGGGACTAAAGTTGTCAACCACTGACACTTCGCGACGATTATGCCGCACTATTCTTTTATCAGCCATGCCAGCGCTTCGTCGCGGGTAGCAAAAGTTGGGAAATCGCGCTGCGAAAACGACTTAAAATTTTCGTAGAAAACCTTGGGCAGGCTGGCCGTTCCCACCCACGCCGAGCGCTTCACGTAAGGCCGGTCGAGCGTCAGCACCTTCTTCATTTCCATGGCGACCTCTTTGTCAACGCGGGCGCCGGTGAAATCAGCCAAGGTCAGGACAGAACCCTTCGGCTGTTTACTGATAGTGGCCTGGATATTGCCCAGCAACGACAGTAGTTCAGCCTTTGCCAGATTGCTGAAATCAACCAGCAAAACCACCGTGTCATGATGATTGATGAAGCGGAGGCGATCATCCATTGCGGACCTCCCTGAAACTGAGAACCGAGAACTGGTAACTCGAAACTGGATTCCGCCAGCTCTCTGGCCGCGGAATCGCAACCCCAGGGGGCTAAAGCCCGGGTCATTGTTGGACTGTAACGCCGGGCCGGAAGCCCTGCTCTACACAAGACAAGATCCCATCGCAAAAAGCCCCATGGCGACAGACCGCCCGAACGAATCCCGTCAAAGATCAAGCAAGGCCCAGTTTCTCCGGCACCTAGCTCAATAATGACTCTACAACAGCATAAGCTTCGCCAAGCGCCTGATCCAGCGCCGCAGCATCTTTACCGCCCGCCTCGGCCAGATCAGGGCGGCCTCCACCCTTGCCTCCCACTTTCTGCGCGACCGGCCCGATCACCTTGCCTGCTTGTACCCGGCTGGTTAGGTCTTTGGTGACGCCGACGATTAGCGATACGTTGCCGTTGCTCGCCGAGCCCAGCACCACAACGCCAGAGCCAATTTTATCTCGCAGCTGGTCAACCAGTGTGCGCAGTTGGGCGCGCTCCAGGTTGTCGGCGCGATGCGCCAGAACTTTTATGCCGCGTACTTCTCTGATCTTATCGGTGACGTTTGCGGTCGAGGATGACGCCGACTTCATGCGAGCCTGATCGAGTTCACGGGCCAGGCGCTTGATCTCGGCATCTTTCTTGTCGAGTTCGGCTTTGAGTGCCTGAGCCGGCGAGGCTTCCGAATGCGTGGTCAGGCTGGCAACCACGTTTTCCAGTTGATGGTCTTTGCGGAAGTGCTGAAGCGACCCTTCGCCGGTGACCGCTTCAACCCGCCGTACCCCCGACGATACACTGCCTTCTTTCAGAATTTTGATCAAGCCGATCTCGCCGGTCTGATTGGTATGAGTACCGCCGCACAGTTCGGTGGAGAAGTCACCGATCTTGATGACGCGAACTTTGTCTCCGTACTTTTCCCCGAACAGCGCCATCGCGTGGTATTCGTTAATCGCCACGTCAATCGGGACGTTTTCGATGACTTCAATCCTGGTATTGCCGAGCACTTGCTTGTTAATGATGTCTTCGATGTCCTGCAACTCTTCATCCTGCACTTGGGTGAAGTGAGAGAAGTCGAAGCGCAGGTGGTTGGGTGCCACGAGGGACCCGGCTTGCTTGACGTGCTTGCCCAGAACCTCACGCAATCCAGCCTGTAGCAAGTGAGTCGCGGTGTGGTTACGCATGGTGGATTGCCGGATGTCAGTGTTCACCACAGCATCCACCTTGTCGCCAACCTTGAGGGTGGCCCACCCAACGCGGTTTTCGTTGGGTGGGGTTTTCATGGCAACCTGATGGGCCCGCACCCCCTGAACCGGGTAGTAGCAACCCTTCACCTCGGCGACGATGGTGTTGTGGTCGTCCCTGTAAAGCCAGCCGCGATCGCCAACCTGGCCGCCGGATTCGGCGTAGAAGGGCGTGTGATTGAGGATGATTTCGCCTACGTCGCCGGGCTTGAGTTCTTGCGCGCCCTGTCCGTTATGAATGATGGCGAGCACTTCGCAACCATCGGAACGAGTCTGGCGATAGCCTTCGAAGTCGGATTTCGGGAGCTGCTGGTAGGCGGGATTGGCAGTTTGCTTGGCCGCGCCTTTCCAGGAGGCGCGGGCACGGGTGCGCTGGTCACTGAGCGCTGTGTCAAAGCCGGATTGGTCGAAGGAAACGCCTTGATCGCGTGCCGCGTCCTGCATAAAGTCGAGCGGCATACCGAAGGTGTCGTAAAGCTTAAATGCTTCCGCGCCGGTCAACCGATTTTCAGTGAGCAATCCTTCAAGCTTTTCCAGGCCGATATCCAGCGTGTGAGCGAAGCGTGTTTCTTCGATGAGCAGGGTCTTGGACACCTCTGCTGTGGTTTCCTTTAATTCCGGATATGCATCCTGCATCAGATCGCGGACCGTTAGCACCATTTCATTCAGAAACGGCTTGCTCTGTCCCAGCAACCTTCCGTGAGTTATTGCGCGGCGAATAATTTTCCGCAAGACATACCCACGCCCCTCATTCGACGGCAGTACTCCATCCGAAATCAGAAACGTCGCGGCCCGCGAATGGTCTGCGATCACTCGCAGCGATGCCGCGGACTTCGAGCTTTGTGCTGCTGCCGACCCCGCCGAGCCTTGCCCGGCCTGGACGGACGGGGCGTCCGTCCCCACATCTTTTCTCTTAGCTCCTGTTAGTTCCGCTGCCCGTTTGATCAGCGGCGTAAACAGATCCGTGTCGTAATTCGAAATCACGCCCTGCAACACCGCCGCTACCCGTTCCAACCCCATGCCGGTATCGATCGACGGCTTGGGCAGCGGATTAAAATTCCCCGCCGCGTCACGATCGAACTGCATGAAGACGAGGTTCCAGATTTCGACGTAGCGCCCGCAGTCGCAGCCGAACGTGCAATCCGTGTGTCCTTGGTCCGACGCCGCTACCCCCATGTCGTAATGAATCTCGCTGCACGGGCCGCAGGGGCCGGTGTCGCCCATCTGCCAGAAATTGTCTTTCAGGCCCATCTCAAAGATGCGCTCTTTAGGCACACCTTGTCCCAGCCACAAGTCGTAGGCCTCGGCATCGCGCGGGATGCCGCCTTCTCCGTTAAAAATCGTGACGTAGAGTTTGCTCTTGTCGATGCCGTACCACTGCGGCGACGTAATCAACTCCCAGGCGTAGGCGATGGCGTCTTTTTTGAAGTAGTCGCCGAAAGAAAAATTGCCCAGCATCTCAAAGAACGTGTGGTGGCGGTTGGTGAAGCCGACGTTTTCAAGGTCGTTGTGCTTGCCTCCGGCGCGCACGCATTTCTGCGACGTCGTGGCGCGGCAGTAGTCGCGCTTTTCCAGTCCGAGAAAGACGTCTTTGAACTGGTTCATCCCGGCATTGGTGAACAGCAACGTCGGATCGTCAGCAGGAACAAGGGACGACGAGTGCACCTCGCGGTGTCCCTTCTGGACAAAGAAGTCGAGAAATTTGCGGCGGATTTCAGAGCCGGTTGGCATTGAGCTAATTCTATATCGGAGATTGGGATAAGTTCCGGACGGGCTCCAGGCTACCATTCTGCGCGCGCCTCGCGCTTCTTCACGGCGAACGTCAAGCACAAGGTCCCTCCACTTCGGTCGGGATGACAGGTATTTTTTGATGAGAGGTTATTTTCTATTCGATTTACGGTTGGGAGTCGTGGAGGAGAACTACGTCGGAGTCGATGTGGCCGCGGATTACGGCCAGTTTGGTGCCATCGGGAGACCAGCCGAATTGATCTCCGATGCGTTCGGACTTGAAGCTGGTGAGTTGCTTGCCTGCAGTGCCGTCGAGATTTTGCTGCCAGAGATTGTCGACGCCGGCGGTGCGGGTGGGATAGATGATGGCCTTTCCATCGCGGCTGAACAGGACGGCTCCGTGACGGGGACGCTCGAATTTCAGCAGCTGCTGGGTTTTCCCGCTGTCGATGGTGACGAGGGCGAGATTTTCTTCGTGTTCGCCGAGATGCTCGAGAGTGGCGAAAGCTACAGTCTTGCCATCAGGCGAAATGTCGAAGCGGCTGGCTACGGGGAGATCGGAAACGTTCTGCGGCGGGCCGCCATCGATTGAGACTTTGAAAAGTTTTCCGCCGGCGGTGGCGTCGCTGTAGAGGACGGAGTGTCCATCGGGTGAGCACACGGGATAGTTATTCAGTTTTCCGTCGGTGAGTTGTTTGGGATTTCCGCCGTTGGGGTCGGAGCGCCAGATGTTCTGGGTAAGGGCACCGCCGTGCAGAGCCAGGGCGAAGATGAGGTATTGTCCGTTGGCGCAGGATACAGGCTGGCTGGCGAAAGCTCCTTGTTCCGACATGAGGGCGGTTTTGGCGCCGGAGATGGGATCCAGAACGCTAAGCGTGGAGTGCTGGTCGACGATCAGCTGGTTGTCGCGGGTCCAGGTGAAGGTTTGCACCGGAGCACCAGTGGCGACTTGTTGCGGCTCGGCCTGGGGGCCGGTGGGAGTGACAAATAAGTCCCAGTGGGGCTCGTTGAGTACGCTGGCGAGGGTGTGACCGTCCGAGGAAATGCTGAGGTCGCTGTAGTTGTTGACGTCGTGGGTGATTGGCCGGGACTTGCCGTCAGGATACGAAACGTAAATTATCTGTTGCCGGTTGAAGTTAGAGCTTTGATCTTTGGACAGGGCGAGCAGGCCGCGTCCGTCGGGCAACCAGAGCGGACGATTCATGATGGCGCTTTTCGCGCTGAAAAATATCTGCTGCTTGCCGGTGGCGACATCCACCGCCACCAGCGCAGTGAGAGCGTCGCCGGCTTGAATGGCGTAACAGACAATGGTTTTCCCGTCGGGCGACCAGGCGGGCTCGTAGAGACCAGAGGAGACGGGTCCGGTCGCGAGAACTCTTTGTTCGTTGCCTTCGAGTGAGTGAATGATCAGCCGGTATTTGTAGGGATCGGGATTGTTATAGATGACGTAGGCATACTGTCGGCCGTCGGGCGAGAAGGTGATGTTGGAATCAATGTCGGTGATCAGCCTCTGCGGGGTGCCGCCGAGCACCGGAGCGCGATAGAGGAATTCGAGTTCCTGGCTGCCGGATTCGCTGCGAACAAAGTAGATGTAGTTGCCGTCGGCGGAAAAACGCAGTCCGAGGTAGTGCACGGGCTCGGGCGCGACAACTTGAGTGTTGCTGTTGGTAGGAACGTTTCGCAGCCAGAGGGATTCGAGTCCGTCGCTGTTCACTACGTTCAGGATGTAGCGCGCATCTGGAGAGATGGCGACCAGCGCGGCTTTGCCGGTCTCCGTAATCTTGTTGATAGAAATATTCTGGAAAGGCGCGGTGCGACCGCGAGACAGAAAGGCGTAAAGGCCGTATCCGGCGGCGGCGAGGATGGCGATCACAATAACGGCAGTGACGACGACACCCAGTTTGTTTTGACGAGCCGCAGCCATGACGGCAGAACTGCTAGCGCTTGTATGCTCGGCTGGGTGGGCGGGCGGGACCGTCCTCACATTAGCGCTCGTGGCCACACCAGATCCAGTTCTAACGCGGGAAGAGCTGGTTGCATCCGCGGCCATGCGGCCGGATTCGGTGTCACGCTTGAGCCGCTTAAGATCTCCGCGCAGATCGGCGGCGGTCTGATAGCGGAGATCTACATCTTTCTCCAAAGCTTTGCCGATAATTTCTTCGAGCTTGGGTGGCAGTGAGGGGTTCAACTCAGCCGGCGGCACGGGCTCGCGCTCGAGAATGGCGTTAAAAATTACTGCTGAAGTTTTTCCGGGGAAAGGAAGAGCACCGGTTGACATCTGATAAAGCACAATCCCCAGAGAAAATAAATCAGTGCGAGCATCGAGGTCGTCTCCGCGCGCCTGCTCCGGCGACATGTAGGCGATGGTACCGACGGTGCTCCCGGGACTGGTGAGATGGGCGGGGGCGGGTCCGACCAGAGTCGCGACCGTTTCCATGGCGAGGCCGCGGGCGTGAGTGAGCTTAGCCAGGCCAAAATCGAGGATCTTCACCTGGCCGCGGGGCGCCACGAAAACGTTAGCCGGCTTGATGTCGCGGTGGACAATACCTTTCACGTGGGCCGCATCGAGAGCGTCCGCCAGTTGAATGCCGATGTCGAGCACCCGGTCGAGGGGCAATGCCGCGCCGGTGAGTTTGGCGTCGAGACTTTCGCCTTCAAGCAACTCCATGGCGATGAAAGATTGTCCGTCAGCGGTTTCGATGGCGTAGATAGTGCAGATTCCGGGGTGATTCAGAGCGGAGGCGGCGCGGGCTTCCAGCATGAAGCGATCAAGGACGGAGGCTTCAGTGGCCAGCTCGGGAGGCAGAAATTTTAAAGCTACGCGGCGGCCCAGCGTCGTGTCTTCGGCCTCGTAGATTACGCCCATGCCGCCACTACCGAGTTGGCTGAGAATGCGGTAGTGCGAGATGGTCTGGCCGATCACGGGAGTTGTCCATCTTAGGATGGATGGAGGGGTGGGTCAACGTTTGGAGATGGGTTGAGAACGCAAGGTCCCTCCACTTCGGTCGGGATGACAATGTTTTTAAGGGGGACAGATTGGGGCTTGTTGCGATGGTTCTTTCGCCCCTATAGGGCTTTTTTCTTGCTTTCTTTAACCCAGGGCTTGCGCCCTGGGCTGCATTTTTTCCCCGCTTCGCGCCTTTTCGTGGCCTGAATGCCTAGTGGGCGAGGGATTGTTCTACGGCTTCCATGGAGTCGTAGAAGCGGAAGAACTGTTCGACGTGAGTGACTTTTAAGGCGTCGCGCACGCGGGAGCTTACGCCGACTAGTGAAAGCGTGTGACCGTCTTTATTGTGGGTGACGTAAGCGCCGACCAGGCATCCGATGCCGGCGGAGTCCATGTAGGGGACGCCGGTCAGGTCGATGATTAAAGAGGGCGATTTGTCGGCTCGGACCTTGGACTGAAACTCGAAAAGATTGCTGATGGTCAGGGGGCCGATCAGGCGAAGGATGCGCTGTCCATCCTGGCCTGGGTGATCTTCCAGTGTAAGAGGCTCTTGAGGCATGGCCGCGATATTAGCGCCTGGGGTGGGGGCAGAATGTTAAAGCAGTGTTAATTCTTGGACGAAAAAATGCCCCTGGTTCTTGGTGCCGTTCGGAGAGAGTGAACGACGAAGTTGCCAGGGGCTCGGTAAAAACCGTCGCGGCCAAAGGCCGTTGGAGTAATAGACACGTTATTGAGCGAGAAGTTGGTAAAGATTTGGTCAACGGTACGTAAAAGATTGTCAAGTATTTTAGATTCATGGGCGTAGGACGCTTTTATGGCCAAGGCCTGGCCGACACGATTGGGAGTGTCAGCCTTTTGAAGCGGGAGTGCGAGTGCGATCGAGGATGTTTTTGATCACTGCCAGCAGTGAGATCACAGAAATGATCGCGAGCGAGGCGACGCAATAGATGCACCACACGCCAAGCAGGTCCTTCTCGATGTGGGCGAGGTAGAGAGAGAGCAGGAGGCCAGTGAGGGCCGCCACCAACAGCAGGAGATAGGCGCGCTTGAAGGCCAGCAGGCTCATCAACAAATATCCGGCGATGCCGATCGCGGCTACCGGAATGCCCGCCATCATGGCGTAAGGGCTGTGGTTGACGATGCCGCAATCCCAGCGCTCGTTAATGCTGCATGGCGAACTGTCGGTGCGGTAGTGTTCGCGTAAAGCGAACGACGAGGCCACGATGCCGGCGACCGCCAAAATTATGAAGATCCATCGCATAAAGACGGTCCCTTAGCTTGGAGTGTGTTGCGAGTCCGCTGCATCTTTTAGCAGATCAGCCGCCTGCCAGTCGTTGCCGTAGTACCACTTGAAGATGCGTCCGTCGGGACCGATTACCGCGGTGCTCAGCGAATGAGTAATTACCCCGCCCTCATTGTTGTAAGTCAGGCCGAAGAATTCCGCGAGCTTGGGCAGCTGAGCGGCGGGCGCGACCGCGAACTCCCAGCGGTTGAACAGCTCTGGTTGCCGGGTGCCGGCGCTGGCGTAGCCGTAGTCCCGCAAGATTTTTGGTGTGTCGTGTTCCGGATCAAAACTGATGTTGAGCAGGTGTGCGTGAAGATCAGGCTGCTTGCTAAGTTCTCGATCTACGGCGGCAAACTGGTTGATAACTCTGGGACAATAGTCGGGGAAGGGACAGCGCGTGTAGATGAAACTCAGAATCAGAGTCTTGCCGCGATATTGGTTGAGCGAAATGCGTTTGGCGTTCTGGTTGATCAGTTGAAAATCGGGGACGGCTTCGCCCGGTTGCGGAATATGCATTGCAGCCGCAGGCTTGGGCGGAGTTGAGTGGCCGGTGACTACAAGATTCTCCAGCCAGTAGTTTCCATTCTGCACGACTACGTCGGCCGTGATAACGTCGCCGGGAGAGAGCTTGGCTATGGTGCTTTCGGGCTTAAGGATGTAGGGCATGGCCATGGCGGACATGAATCCGGGAATTTCTTCGCTGTCGATGGTGGCCATGCGGGATTGGGTATCGATGGAGACTACTTTGCCTTTCAGGTGGAAGCGTTTGTTTTCCACTTCGGGTTTGGGCTTTAGTTTGTCGCAGGCGGCGAGGGAGAGTAAAGCTATCAAGAAGATTGCTGCTTTCTTTTGATTCATCTTTTTCCTTTTACTTTTCCCTCATTGCCAGCAGGCGGACAGGAGTGTCCGCCCCACAGATTAATAATGGAATCTGTATTTTAATTGGAATGAGATTTCTCTGGGGTTGACGAAGTGCGTGCCTCCAAAGGTATTGCTGTTATCGAGCAGATAGCGATGATTGCTCAGGTTGAGCGCGGTGAGGCGTACGCTCCAGTTTTCTCCGAAAGATTTTCCCAAAGATAAATCAAAAGTGGTGTGGGAAGCCAGGTGCGTGGGCTGCTCGTCGCCCTCTCCATTAAGAAATCCCGAACCGTAGCTGGTGTTGAAGTTGGCGGTAGACTGCCAAGGCAGGTAGAAGTTTACGCCGGTGGAAAGCGTGTGGCGCTGGTCGTGGTCGAGGAAGCAATAGATCGCCTCACAGGAGTCGAGACTGGTCAGTCCGCCGGTGATGCCTCCCGCCCACTGCGCGTACTGATGGGAGTAAGCAAGATGAAATTGTGCGGCGCGGCCGATGGTGGGGGAGTTCGCGGTGGCTTCCCAGCCGCGGATGCGGGCGCGCTCGAGAGTCAGCGGGAAAAAGATATTGGAGTTGCCGAGCACGTCGTGGTCGAAGAAGTTACTGGCGGCGGTACGGAAGTTGGCGATGTCGATGGTCCAGCGGGCAATGGGGATGGTGAGCCCGAATTCGTGTTGTTCGTCGCGCTCGCCGCGCAAGGGTACGAAGGTCTGGTCATCATTGAAGACCGGACTGGTAACCGAAACCAGCGGTGGCGGCTGATAGAAGCGTCCGTAAAAACCTCTTAGAACCCAGCCCAGGCGAGGGATTCGAATGGCGGCGCCAATGCGGGGATCGGCGGCGTTTTCACTTACTGGACCGCCGTAATGGCTGAGGCGAAGACCGCCGTTAAAAGTCAGCCAACTGGTGGCTTTGAATTGATCTTCGACAAAAGCTGTTTCTACATTTGCCCAGGGCGTGGTTCGCTGGGGCTCGAAATTGTCCGGCGACCCCGGGGTGGTGTCCAAGACCGAGTAGAACTGATTGTCTCGTTCCCCGAAAGCCTGGAGGCCTGCATGTAAGTTGTGGTGTCCGCGAGTGACGGCGACGGTCGCAACCCCTCCTGCGTAATTCGAGCCGTTGTCATATTCGGAGCGAACTGGATCGTCAGGGCCACTCCTGTAATGGGCGCGATTGAAATGATAGAAGGGCGATACCGTGGTAAGAATTCCGGGAGAAACGGTGTGCATCCAGGTGAAGTTGACGAAGCTGTCGCGCTCATCTTCGACGTCGCGGATTGCCTCGGCCTGCTGGCCAGGATCGTTGGGCACCTGGTAGTGATCGCCGCGGAGTGAGGTGACGAGGCGAAGCTGGTCCACGGGAGTCTTGTTGAAAATCAGCGAGGCGAAACCACCGAGACCGGCGGCTTGATCGTGCAGCACTTCGGGACTCGAGGTTTCCAAGCCGAGGTCAGTACGGTATCCAGAGATGCTGCCGTAATAGGCGAAGCGTTCGGTGTGATCGCCGAAACTGAATTGGTCGTTGGTGCTGTTAAAGCTGCCGTAGTTGGTGACGAGTTCCGCTTGGCGATTGCGTTCGAATCCGGAACGTGTGACGACGTTGAAAACGCCATAAGTGCGATCACCGTATTCGGCAGAGTAGCCGCCGCGCTGCACTTCGAGGTAATCGATGTCCTTGGGGTCGAACTGCGGGCCAACGTTGGAGGCGATGTTGGTGTTGGGGACTGGAACTCCATCGAGCAACCACGAAACTTGATGCCCGCCGCGGATATGGAGCTGGTCATGAACCATGTAAGCGCCGGGGGTGTAATCGGTGATCATGGCCAGGCTGTTGGTCTGGTCGCCGCCGGGAGTCTCGGCGATTTGCTGGCGGCTGACTACGTTGGTAGTGGTGGAGGATTCGGAATTCACGGTACCGGCCGTATCGGTGACTTGAACGGTTTCTTTGGTGTTGGCCACGGCTAGGCCGAAGTGGACGCGGGCATCGCTTCCTGAAGTGAGGGACACGGGCTGTTCTGCGGTGGCAAATCCAAGCGTTTCGACGGATATCTTGTATTCCCCTAGCGGAACACCTACGAAATGAAATTCGCCAGCTTGGTCGCTAGTGACCGCCTGTTTCCAATCGGAACTCGTGGAACGCAAGGTGACTTGCGCGCCCTGCATCGGACGATGCTGAGGATCGTGGATGAGTCCGTGGACAGACCCGAAAATCGTCGCGAAGGCGGCGATACTGCTGGACAACACGACGATGAGAGTGAAGCTGCGGTTCATGGCGAATCCTACTTCTGGGCAGCGGCTTTGGCCATCGTGCCAATTTTTACTTCGGCGGCGTGCAGATCGTTGTCGTGCTTGTGGGCGTGGATAACGACCCGATCGCCAACGTGAACGTCTTTAATGGTGACGCTGGCATCGCCTTTAAGGAACTTAGTGTCTTGATCAAATTCGACGACTTTGACGGTGCCGTCGGTGGCTTTGACGGAGATGGAGTGTGTGGTCAACTCACTGACGGTGCCCATGACGTGGTCCATCCCGCCGTGGGCGGCAGCGAATGTGCTGAGCAGCAAGGTGCAAGTGAGGGCGAAATTCAGTTTTTTCATTTCTTCTCCTGGGCTGGTGGCGAGTTCGGTTTTACTGTGGGCGGCGAGGCGGTGTCGCCATTCAGAAATTTCTCTTCTTCCTGTTGTTCCTGGATCTCGGCCGGGCTTTGCGTGTTGTAGCGCTCCATGTCGTGGAGTTCCGCGGAGGTGAGATTCGGAAGATGGCGAATGAAGTGAACGAGTTCCCAACTCTCGGGGTCGTAATCGGAGGCGCCCCAGGAGGGCATTGCGGTCCAACGAACGCCGTTGTGAATGATGTAGTAGAGTTCGCCGTCGGTCAATTCCTGAGTGCCGGCTTGGCGCATGTCTGGGGAGCGCGGATAGACGTGGAGACCGATCGGGGTGTCGCCGCGACCATCGTTGCCGTGGCAGGAGGCGCAGTGGTCGGCGAAGTGGCGAGAGGCTTTTTGCAGGACTTCGGGTGAGACCGCGATTGGATTTTTCTGGTCGCGAGCGTTGTGCGGCATCGATAACGAGCGCAGGGTACGAGCCAACAAAGCTTCCGTTCGGCTGGGCTCAGGGCGGGCCCCGCAACAGTTGTTGAAGAGTCCGGAAAGCCAGACGACAGCCGCCAGCAGCAGCACTAGTAAGACAGCGATGGTCAGACGACGTGACATGGGCGTCCGTGGTGCGCATTATTCCGGTAAGTCCGCCGAGGAAAGCGGATTCCTCACGACTTGGTCGCTTGGAATGACAGTTTTTGAAAGAAATGGTGCTGGCGTTAGGAGGCGGGAGGGCCGCGGACGGAGAGTCCGGAGATGAGATCGAAGCCGAAAGGCCGGACAAAAGGCGCGGCATGTGCCGGCCCGCCACCGTTTGGAGCTTTCTCTGGCGGAGGCGATCCCAGCTCAGCACAATGCGGCGTGACTGAGGGCGGGCAGCAATTTCCGTAATGACCGTTGGCCGCCGAGATGCTATTGCTCGAGGAGTCTGCGTGACGCATGTGCCGCAGGCAACACGCGTGGGGCGCCGAACCGGAGGCAGCCATGGCGGTAGGGGCGAATACACCCACCAGCAGCAGCACCAGTAAAATTCCGGCGGTCAGGCGGTACATTGGCACGCGCTCCAAGTTACGACAGGATAGGCCAGATTAGTGGGGGAATGCAAGGCGCTGTTTGGGCTACAGGTTCCCTTGCCCGGGGCGGACAAGTATGTCCGCCCCAGATGTTCCTGGAACGGCCCAATATTGTGTTTCAGGCTGGAGATGGCCACGAGCGGATCGTCCCCGGTTTTTCTAGTTTGTAGTTATTAGTTCTCAGTTCTCAGTTTCGGCTGGCGGTGCTTCAGTTGGGTTCGGCAGGTTTGCTAACGTGTCCCGAACCAGTGAATTTCAGGTTTTCAATTTGTTGGGTCACTTCATCTTCACTGCCGGCTATGAAGGTAAACGAGACGATTTGGCCTTTGGAGAGCATGGCGAGAGAACTCTGGTACATAGTGAGTTCACCAATTTGTTTGGAGTAGTCGGCTCGCGGCAGCTGGCGGGGCCCTACGGCGAATTCGTAGGGTGCATTTTTGACTTTGAATCCTTTTGCTGCGGTGAGTTCACTGAGAGGGCCGAAGTAGTCGGCTGCGGTTTTTAATCCGGGATATGAGGCGGCGGGTTCGGCGGCGATGATTACGGCTCCGTTTACGGTGTCGCCGGAGACTTCTGGGGGGCGCTCAAAGATGGCCAACAGCAGGTTGCCCTTGGCAGAGTCGTCGCGCATTTGAGCAGTGCGGTCGACCCATCCGTAGGGGATTTTGCAGGTGAATTGGAATTTCGGATTGTGATAGACGGATAGGGCTTCCTGCGGCCAGGCGGCGGTAAGAAGCAAGAGAATGGTGGCAATGCGAAGCATGGGATGTTCTAACTTTTATGGCCCGGCTCGAAGCCGGGCCCTTCCCGCTAGGCCACTGGCTGGGCGCAGTGGGCGCAGCGTTTGGCCTGGATAGGGATTTCGCTGAAGCATTCCGGACACTTCTTGGTGGTGGGATCGGCTGGGACTGGCGCGTGGCGCATGCGTGCTATTAATGCGTTCACCGGAGTTACTACGAAGAAATAGACGGCACCGGCAACCAAGAGGAAAGAGATGGCGGCATTGATGAAATCGCCGACCGGGAATTTGGTGCCGTTGATAGTGAATCCGACGTACGAGAAATCGGGCTGGCCCACGAGCGCCGCTATGAACGGCGTGAGGAGGTCTTTAGTGAAGGCTCCGACGACGGTGGCGAAGGCCGCGCCGATGACGACGCCGACGGCCATGTCGATTACATTGCCGCGGAGGATGAATTGTTTGAAGCCGCTAAGCATGGAGTACCTCGTGGTGACGCACCAATCTAAGCGAGGGCGGGGATGGCGTCAAGGAGAGCAGATTCCTCCCTTCGGTCGGAATGACAAGACTGTTTAGAGTAAGGCGGCGGGCTCTCTCAGATCCGCATGGGCATAACGATGTAGCGGTATTTGTATTCTTCGCTGTCGGCGGGTCGCAGCTGCCCTGCGGATTGGGCGTCTTTCAGTTCCAGCTTTACATCGCCGTGGCCTGAGGCTTTCAGGAAGTCGATGATGTATTGAGCGTTGAATCCTATGGTGAGCGTTTCACCTTTGTAGTCGGTCTCGAGCGAGTCTTCCGACTCTCCGGTTTCGCTGGAGGAAGCCGATAGTTTCAACTCTCCATTCTCCAGCTTCAAACGGACGGCGCGTGAGCGTTCATCGGCAAACTGCGCTACGCGGGAGATTGCGGCGGAGAGCTCGTCGGCATGCAAGTTGATGCTCTTGCTGTTGTCCTTGGGGAGGACAGCTTCAAAGTTGGGGAACTGGCCGGTCAGCTGGCGCGAGGTGAGCAGCCGCTGCCCGATGCGGAAGTAAAGCGTTGATTCGTCTTTTGCGAAATCGATGGTTTCGGCGTCGGTGGAATCGAGCAGGGATTTCAACTCGTCCATACACTTCTTGGGAACCAGGGTCTTCAGTTCGCCGGAAATGCCATCGAACTTCTCTCCAGAACGTTCAACGTGAGCCAGACGATGGCCGTCAGTCGCGACCATGGTGATCGACTCAGGCTTGAGCACCATCAATGCGCCGTTCAGCGTGTAGCGCGATTCTTCGCTGGCAATGGCAAACCCGGTTTTCGCAATCATGCCCCGTAACACCTGGGCGGGGATCTTGACTACGCCAGCCGCAGGGAAGACCGGCAATGAGGGGAAATTTGACTTCGCCATCCCCACCATTTTGGTGTTGGAACGGCCACAGCGAATGCTTACCCAATGGTTCTCCAGCAGTTTGATGGTAATTTCAGCGTCGGGTAGCAGCTTTACGTAATCGTGGAGCTTGCGCGCCGGGATAGTGCATGAGCCCTCTTTCTTCACCTTCGCGTTGCAGGATGTCCGCAAGCTGAGATCAAGATCGGTGGCGGTAAGCATCAGCTTGTCGGCGGAGGCTTCGAAAAGATAATTGGAAAGGATGGGGATGGTAGTCTTGCGCTCGACTACACCCTGGGTCGCCGTCAACTCCCGCAAGAGTTCGAACTTGCTGACCGTGATTTCCATCGTGGAGGTACCCGTCGCAGAGGCGATTGCTTCTACCGGCATAAACGCCATTTCCCCTGGCTACTTTGAATACTTTCTTATATCAAATGCAAAAGCTATAAAACCAGTAGTAACAGTAGGCGATAGGGAAAAGTGGAAAATCGTTCCAACTCGGCCTCTACCACTAACTTGCGCCCGAACCCTTAATGTCTAAAATCCGTCCAGAGGGCGGCGGATGGCAGACTGTATTTCGGACGACTTTCTCGAACCCTACCAATCCTTCACAGCTTCCACATTCATTCCACAGCGGCTGTGAAGGAAGACTGGGCTGACTGGTGGAAAACCGCGCTCGAACCGCAATTATCCGCCTAACTGCTCAGTCAGTTTATTGAGCAGCCTGTTTAAATCCTTGTCGGATTTGCGGCACTCATTGATTTTCTCCACCGAGTGCAGCACGGTGGTGTGATGCTTCCCGCCGAATTGCCTGCCGATCTCAGGCAGCGAAGCTTCCGTCAAATGCTTGGCCAGATACATGGCAATCTGCCGCGGATACACGATAGCGCGGGAATTGTTTTTCGCCTTGATCTCAACCAGTCGCAAGCCGAATTGCTCAGCTGTCGCTTTCTGGATGGATTCGATCGTGACTTTGCGTGCCTGCGAGTCGATGAAGTTCTTTAAAGTCTGCTGCGCGTAGGGGAGAGTGATCTCCGTACCGATGAGCGACGAATGCGCGACCAGCCTAATCAGCGCACCTTCCAATTCACGAACGTTGGAGCGAATGTTCGAGGCAATGTAGAGCGCCACATCGGTAGGCAGAGTAACTTTTTCGTTCTCCGCTTTCTTCTGCAAGATCGCAACTTTGGTTTCGAGGTCGGGGGGTTGGATATCAGCAATCAATCCCCACTCGAAGCGGCTACGCAATCTGTCTTCAATCTCCGCCAGTTCTTTCGGTGGACGATCACTGGCAATCACGATCTGCTTCATCGACTCGTGAAGGGCGTTGAAGGTGTGAAAAAATTCTTCCTGAGTACGTTCTTTCTGCGCCAGGAACTGGATGTCGTCAATCAGCAGGACGTCGACCGTGCGATAGCGATCGCGGAAAGTGGTCATCTTGTCATAACGCAGCGAGTTGATCATGTCATTGGTAAATTTCTCGCTGGATATGTAGCAAATGGCGGCTTGCGGGGAGGAGCGCTTGATCTCGTGCCCGATGGCCTGCATCAGGTGAGTCTTGCCCATCCCGACTGGACCGTAGAGAAAGAGCGGGTTATAGGCTTTTGACGGGCGTTCGGCTACGGCCTGGCAAGCGGCATGGGCAAACTGATTTCCGCTACCAATAACAAATGCGTCAAAAGTGTAGCGAGGATTCAGTTGCGCAGCGCCGTCCCAATCAAAGCGGGATTGCGATGGATGTATCGCCGGGGCCGCCGCGGTAGCGGTTGCGGCGTGAAGCGAAAGTCCACCGTCATGGCGGATTGGAGTTGACGCAGGGTCGGCATCGGTCACGAACTGCACGTCGTGATATTCAAGTCCTAAGTTGTCCATGGCCTCTTGAATGAGGTCAGCGTACTTGTCGCCAACGTGGCGGAAGTCTGCGTTTGGTACTCGGACGAAAAGGGTGCCGTTGCTGGAATGACTGTAACGTGATGGCTTAAGCCAGGTGTCAAAAGAATGACGATTGATTTTCTTTTCAAGCGCGTCGAGAACGCGCAGCCACGGATTGGGAGCAAGTGTTGTGCCGGAACCTGACATAAGAAAAATCTTTTAACTGGGCCGTCAATCGGCCCGATCAAACTAAACTTTATGAAGTGAAATTTTCGCTACAACCGAGCAGCATTTTCAGGGGGACGGTTCGTGAATTCAATCTCAACTCAGTCCCGAATACTAGCACAAAAAATTTTTTCGTAAGGAAAAGTTCAACGAACATTTTTTCCCGACTCATACGATTCAGAACTCGAAACAAAGTTCTGTCAAGTGTTCACTTTATAACTGCCGCGCGAGTTGTGCAGTCATTCGATGAAGATGTGAAAGTTGCGGAAGTACGCGCCATAAAAAAATATGATTGAGACAAGTCAGCGCAACGATTTTGCGGAAGGTGCCGATGGAGCGGCAGCGATTCTGTGGTCGAAAAATGCTTCCGGGTTAAAGCAAGTAAAATTCAGTAAACAATTACCAAGCTCGCAGAGTTTGTAAATCTTGCGATTTTGCCCGGAATACCGGTTTGCCCGACTGGCGCTGGTCATTTATACTTTTTATTCGCTTAATCAGACGAGTCGAAGGAATCAGGAGCAGCCATATTTCATGCCCAAGCGTACTTTCCAGCCCAACCGGCGCCACCGTGCGAAGACGCACGGATTCAGAACGCGAATGAAGACCAAGAGCGGCCGTGCTGTGATCTCACGCCGGCGCGCCAAGGGCCGTAAGCGGGTCGCAGTCAAGCCTGGCTTCCGTGAGTAGTATTTCCTTTTACCGGACAGGTGTCCGCCAAAATAGCCGGATTGCAAGTGGTGAGCGCTAACGCTCCGAACGGGAGTGGTGATGTGTCTGGTCACAACCGCGGTGCCGGCTTTCCGCGCAATGCCCGCCTGCTGCGACACGCCGACTTCGAACGCGTCTACAAACAGGGGCGACGACACTTTGCTGCGCACCTGACGGTATTTTATCTGCGTCGTGAAGCGGGCGAAGGGGCGCGGGTGGGCTTTACGGTAAGCCGTGCGTTAGGTGGGGCGGTTGATCGCAATCGGATGAAGCGGCGGCTGCGCGAAGCGGTGAGGCTGCACGGAACCGGCATCGCGGTTGCAGTGGATGTAGTGATCAATCCCAAGAAGTCATTGCTCAAAGCTGAGTTTTCGGATCTGCGGAACGAGATTGCAAGGGCCTTCGTAGTGATAGAGCAGAAGTTGAGCGAAGTTCCCAAGGAACCGCAGGTCAAGCAGTAGACTTAAATTATGCGAGCAATCGCCAAAACGGCAGTCATCGGAATTTTGCGGGCATACAGGTGGGCAGTATCGCCTCTGCTGCCGATGTCATGCCGTTACCTGCCGACGTGTTCCGATTACGCGATGGAAGCGGTTGACCGGTATGGCGTCCTGCGTGGTGGGGGGATCGCGGGTTGGCGGTTGTTGCGCTGCCATCCCTTCGTCAAGGGTGGATTTGATCCGGTAGTCAAGCAGGCCAGTGGCGAGCGCAAAAATTTCCTTCATGATGAAACTGAGCTTTGTAGGCACTGAGTAAACAATTGGCAGAATTCCAAAATCCCAATCAAGAACCCGGCATGGAACGGAGACTGCTCATCGTCTTCGCTCTTACTTTCCTCGTCATCGCGATCTCGCAGCCGCTGCTGAAGAAATATTTTCCGCAGTCGGTCACTCCGCCGCGTACGGAACTCCCGGCCAAGGCCCCACAGCCGGCGGTCACTGCGGAAAGTTCTCCGGCGGCACGAGTGGCCGCAACTACTCCGGTATCGGTTTCGGGCAAGCAGGCCTCGGCCGAAGCGGAGACAGTGGTGGAGAATGATCTCTATCGAATTGCATTTACTAACCGCGGCGGACAGGTCAAATCGTGGGTGCTTAAAAAATTTGACGACGACCGAGGACAGCCACTCGACCTGGTGAACGGCGCCGCGGCGGCGAAGTATGGGTTCCCGCTGGGGCTGTGGACTTACGATGAGGGGTTGCGGAACAAGCTGAACTCGGCTCTTTACGTAAGTTCGGAGTCGGGAAATTTGAAGACGCCGTCGGAACTGACGTTCGAGTATGCCGACCAGGATATTAGCGTCCGCAAGCGGTTCCGCTTTGACCAGAGTTACGTGGTGCAGGTGGAAACTTCAGCGGCCCAAAAAGGCAGCCCAATAAGCGCGCTGCCAGTATGGCCGGCGGGCTTTGGCGACCAGGCTAGCCAGGCGTCATACCATTCCAGTCAGGTCGAACACCAATTTAACGGCGATATCGAGCGACTGGCTATTAAGAAGATCAGCAGCGGCAATACCATGCCGGGTCCCTTCAACTGGGGAGGCGTAAGCGACCAATATTTTACGGCAGTGTTCCTCCCCGAAGACCCTTCCACAACGTCGCTGATCACTCTGCGCAACGCCCTGGACGTTGCCAAAGATTGGAAGAAACCTAATCCGCAGGAGCGGGCAACAGTTGAGGTGCTTGGGGTTGCCGTTGGCAACCTTAAGGGGGCGACGGCTGAACGCGTGTATGTTGGGCCCAAGTCGCTTAGCGTGCTGGAATCCATTCCAGTGCCGACAATACGCAACACTCAACCGGACTTGCGCGGGGTGGTGAATTTTGGCTTCTTCGGCATCATCGCGCGCCCGCTGTTCCTGTGGCTGAAGTGGACGCACGAGCACATCGTGGCAAATTGGGGCTGGGCGATCGTGCTACAGACCTTGATCATTAACCTGGCGCTGCTGCCGCTGCGCATCACCAGCATGAAGTCGATGCTGAAAATGCAGCGTATTCAGCCGCAGATTAAGTCGATCCAGGAGAAATATAAGAAGTACAGTATGCGCGATCCGCGCAAGCAGGAGATGAATAAAGAGATCATGGACCTGCAGCGCAACGCAGGCGTCAGCCCGATCGGCGGATGCCTGCCCATGGTGATTCAGCTGCCGTTCCTGTTTGCCTATTACGCGATGCTGGGGTCGGTGCTCGATCTGCGGCACGCTAACTGGTTGTGGGTAAGAGATCTTTCTTCGCCTGACCCGCTTTACTTGCTGCCAATTGCGATTGTGATCAGCATGTTGTTCATGCAGCGGATGACTCCGCAGGCAGGAATGGATCCGGCGCAGCAGAAGATGATGACATTTATGATGCCGCTGATGATGGGCTTTATGAGCTTCAGCCTGCCGGCGGGACTGGGCCTTTACTGGGTGGAAGGCCAGCTTATTGGTATTGCGCAACAGTGGACCATGAACCGCACCAGCCTGGGTCGCGAAATGCGAGAGCTCGCGGCCAAGCGTGCGAGGAAGAGAGAGAAGTAAGCTTCGATTTAGAGTCGAGAGCTGAAAATTTGTTATGGCCATACCAGACAAAGTAGCTGCCGCGAATAAAATCAACGAACTTTTAACCTGCGTGGTTAACGACGGGGGATTGCGGCTGAAATACCGCATTACTGTCGATCCACCACTGCCGGAAGAACGCGACTGGGAGCGCCCGGAGATTCTGGTGGATTTTGCGGGCCCGGACTCTGGCTTGCTGCTGGAACGCGGCGGAGAGTTGCTGCGCGCCCTCGAACTGCTGGCGTTGGAGATGCTGCGACTGCCCGGTAACGAACACGAGAAGATTTGCTTCGATTGCCGCAACCAGCGGTCGCTGCGCCTGGAAGAGCTTCGGTTGGCCGCTAATGTGGCGGCGGAGAAGGTAAGGACGGGCGGGTCGCCCTATCAATTTGCGCCGATGTCGTCAAGGGAACGGCGCATAGTGCATTTGGCATTACGGGAGCAGGCAGATCTGCACACTGAGAGTGAAGGCGAAGGCGCGCGGCGCTATGTGGTGGTATATCCCAAGGACTATAAGCACGTTAGCAAAGCGCCGGTTAAACGAACTGTCTAGGCTGGCGAGTGTAGGTTCCTACTGCTTGGTCGCGATCCTCGTCCAACTGCATAGCCTACAAAATAATTCTTTCGGCAATCCTCATTTTGCGGCACTTTGAAGCTCGGCTAGCGCAGCTAGTACTTCCTCACTATGCTTATTCGGGTCCACGGTAGTGTACGAACGTTCGATTTTGCCCTGGGGATCGATGATAAACGTGTGCCGCGCCGCGACCTGTGTAACTCCGAAATTCATCACCGAACCGTAAGCGCTTGATACTTTGTGGTCCGAATCTGACAGGAGCTTGAAGTTAAGGGCTTCCTTGGTGCAGAACTGTTTGTGCGAATCGACTGAGTCGACGCTTACACCAAGCACGACCGCATCCTTCTTGGCGTATTGTTCCTGGTCGCGCTGGAAGTTATGGGCCTCAATTGTGCAGCCGGTAGTCATGTCCTTGGGATAGAAATAGAGCACGACCCACTTCCCACGATAGTCCTTGAGGCTGACCTGAGAGCCTTCCTGCGACGGCAGGGTAAAGTCGGGAGCAGCACTGCCAACTTCAGGGGTGGGGCCGGCTATGGCTGCACGCCAGGCGACTCCGGCAAGCACGCCTACGACAGCAACAATAATCCAAGTGCGCATAAGTCCTCCACAGAACAAAAGTAGGCTATACCCGGCGGATTTTGTTGTCCAGTTCGCGAGCCATGGCAGTTGCAAAAATTTTGTCTGCGTTGCAGATTAGGCGAGATGACGTTTTACACACAAATCGATAGCCCTGTCGGACCCCTGGTGTTGGCCGGAAACGAGACCGGCCTGAGTCACGTGTTATTCGGCGAAGGGCGGCACCGCGCAAAACCAGACTCGAGCTGGAAAGAAGATGAGGAACCGCTGGGCGAAGTAGTCCGCCAACTTCGAGCCTATTTCGCGGGGAATCTTGAAAAATTCGAAATTAGCTTGGCGCCTCAGGGCACGGCGTTTCAGCAGAGCGTCTGGAAAGAGCTTTGCCTGATTCCTTATGGCGAAACAATTTCGTATGGCGAGTTGGCTCGGCGCATTGGGAATCCTAAAGCATCGCGTGCGGTTGGGTTGGCGAATGGCACGAATCCGATTTCAGTGATTGTGCCTTGTCATCGCGTAATCGGCAGCAATGGAAAATTGACCGGTTACGGCGGTGGCCTGCATATCAAAGAAAAGCTACTGGCGCTGGAACGCAAGCAATTACGACTGCTGTGATGTTCAGGTTTTTTCTCGGCCCTAGGCAGCCCGCGGATCGCTGTTGCCCGTGAACATTAGCGGACCATCCTCGTCAGTAGGCGTCATCACTGACTGGTAGATGCGATCCACGTCGCGAGCCACCATTTCCCAGAGGTAACGTTGCCGAACTCGCTCCTGGCCACGTCGCGCGGCTGCGCGACGAACGCGTGAATCCGAAATCAGCAGACGTAGCATTCGCTCCAAGTCGACTACATTTCCGCGTTTAAACGTGAAACCTGCGCTCTCGACTACTTCGCAATTTTCCGGGATGTCACTGGTTAAGGCGCACACCCCTGCTCCCATGGCTTCGAGCAGTGCGACAGACAATCCCTCCAGATCAGACGGAAGGACAAACAGCATAGCGTTAGAAATTAGCTCGTCAAGTGTTTCCCCGGAAACCCAATTCAGCAGTCGGACACTCTCACTCTGGCGAGCGCGCAACTGCTGGATGTACTCGTCAGAATAACTCGATCCACCTGCTAGCACGAGCTTAACGGCGGGGTTAATTTTTTCGTAAGCGTCTATGAGCATGTCGCAATTTTTCTCGGGCGAAAACCGTCCGAGAAACAGAATGTAGTTTCCGGGCATTAGCCCCAGCTTGGAAAGGTGGGTGGTGTTTCCTCGGCCGCGTACAGTTGTGCCGTTGGGAACATAAGCGGGCGAGGCGCGGTAACGAGTCTCAAAGTAGGTCTGTAGAGTTCGCGAGACCACCATGGTGGCGTTCGGGAGTTTGACCGAGGCGATTTCGCCGAGACGGAGCAGAGCTGCCGCTACCCCGCCCCATTTCTTTCGCTGCCAATCGAGGCCTTGAACAGTAACCACCGTTTTTTTGCCGGCTAGGCGTGGCAAAAACGAAAACAATGCCGGCCCCAGCGCATGGTAATGCACCACGTCGCAGCGACTGAACATGACGTGCAAGGTGCTTAGGAAGGTGTGGATAAGAGTGTCCAGGTGTTTTGACCGGATCGTTGGCAGTCGCACCACATTCATCCCAGCATGGCGATCACCGGGAGGCGTGAAATACCTGCGGCAATAGACTGTGATATCGTGGCCCTGAGCGGCCAGCCGTTTACCCACTTCCTCGTAATAGGTTTCGATTCCAGCGTATTTTGAAATCACCCCGCGACCACCGATAAATGCAACTTTGAGCTTTGAACGGGCTGAGGTTGTGCGACGGTCGGTGGCGCTGCTTGATGCCTTGAGATCCAGCTGCTCGTAAAGTTCGTTTAGAGCAAACGAATATTTTTCCGGCGAATGGTGTGTCAGCAAGAGTTCGCGACCGGCAGCCCCCATATCGGCAGCTTGCGCGGGATGTTCGGAGAGAAAAGTGATTGCCTCCGCCATTTTTTCTATGTCCCCTGCTGGAAATAACAGGCCGGTTCGCGCGTGATGCACCAGTTCCCGCCGCGACCCGAGATCTGAGGCCACAACTGGACGTCCCCAGGCGTATGACTCCAATATGCTTTTGCCCAAAATTTCATACGCTCGTGAAGGAAATACGGTGAACTGTGACGCCGCGATAAGAAGTTCGAGAGCGGGGCCACTCTGGTGGCCGGTGAATTGAACATTCTTAAGCTGCAAGTCGGCTGCCAGCTGTTCTAATGCCTGTCGTTGCGGGCCATCGCCGGCGATTTGCAGCTGAATGTGTGGTACAAGGCTTATGGCTCGAAGTAAATCGTCTACCCCTTTTTCGGCAGACAGTCGACCAAAGTAGAGAACAGGCGATTGCAAGTTGGCCGGTCCAGCCGGAAGCAATGGCAGGCGCTGAAAGTGAGGCAAAACCTGGATGGGGCCTCCGTTCCAACCATTTTCCATCAGCTTCGCTTTGGCAAACTCGCTGGGAGAGACGATAGTGGTTACACATTTTTCGTACGTGCGAAGCCAACGATGAACGTAAGCTTCGGCGGCGAGAACCAGGCCGGCTCCACGCGAGCCGCTTCCACAATTCTGCGTAGCCGCCCGCCAAAACTTTCCCCCGGCACATTGCTCGCAAACCTCCTTTCCTGCGACGAAGTTTCGATTGGGGCAAAGCATCTTGAAGTCGTTGATGTGATAGATGACGGGAATGTCGTGTGCTCTAAGCTCCCACAAGATTGAGGGGGAAAGATGGTGATAGATATTGCGCACATGGGCCACGGCTGGCCGGAATTGTTTGATCATCTGACGGATTCGCTGCCGTGCATCGCGGGAGTAAATTGCGCTCGCGGCCATTGCGGCTCGCTGCGACAGCCCAAGGCTGGAAGCTTTGAAATCCATATGGGGCACAAAATATTTGTCATACGGAGTGGGTTCGCCTCGCGCATCGAGCATTGAGAACAGGGCGGTTTCATGGCCGCCCTCGCGCATCAACTTCATGACCTCAAAAAGATGAGCTTCGGTGCCACTGAAATCAAAGTTGTACTTGTTGCAGTACAGGATTTTCACGACGCGGTGCCTCGGGTATAGGAGTGTGGATACGGGCTAAAAACAGATCAGCAAATGCGGACAAGTTGGTGGCGCGATTGAAATGCTGCAAGACATGACGGCGAGCCTCACGCCGCATGGGAGCGAGTTCCGCCTGGGCAAGCGAGACCACTTTCACCTTGGCAACAAAATCGTCTATGCAGTTGGGCTCATAGAGAAAGCCAGTTTTCCCTGGTACTACGAGTTCAGGAATTCCTGTAATTAACGGGGCGACCACCGTCTTGCCGTGAGCCATCGCTTCCATCAAGACCAGGGGAAGGCCTTCGCTGTGGCTGGTGAGCACGACCAGGTCGCACATGGCGTAATACGAGTCCAAGCGCTGTCGTGGAACGTAACCGAAGAGCTTGACCTCTTCCACGAGGCCTAACCGCTGAATCAGGCGTTCCAGTGCCGGGCGCTCGGGACCTTCGCCCACGATGAGGCAAATAAAGCGAATTCCCAATAGTTTCAGCTCGGCGCAAGCCCTGATGAGAAATTCGTGGTTCTTAACCCGGTGGAGGCGGCCAACCGCGAGCATCAGCAAAGCTGAATGATCATCGCGGGTGTGCGACGGCAAAGTTCGGAACGAAGTGTCGACCCCGACTCGTTGGACGATCACCCTGTCGGCTGGGACTGACGGGTATTTTTCCAGAATATGATCGCGATTGAACTTCGACACGGTGACGCAGAATTTGCAATTGGCGAGCTTGGTGTCGAGATAGGAACGGTGCAACAGCAAATCTGAGCCATGCAGAGTCATGCTGAATCCGACTCGAAGCAGCCGGGCAGCTACCATTGCGACCCACGACGCGGAGTACCCATGATGCGAATGAATATGCTGCACCGACGCCCGCCGCAGCAATAGGGCGTAGTAGCCGCCTAGCCAAGTATTCACCAGAGCTCGGAGCCGCCGTGATAGCGGCTCAGTGCCTTGCACCATAGCTCGCAGAAGAAAATCCGCTACGATTCCAAAATTCCGCAATAGAAGCCACGTCGCCGGAAGAACCAAAGCCAGTCGAACAGGAAGAAGATAGAGAGTTTCCTGTTCGAGCTTCTGTGCGGAGATCTCTGGCGTGAAAGCCGGATATCGGACGCTGCAGGGAACGACCCGGGTGCCGCGCTGCCGGAGCTCGATGATCTCCTGCCATACGTAAGGCTCTACCGCTACCGGAAACTGGTTCGCAATATAGGCGACGCTATGCATAAATGTCTCCCGCTGGCTCATCGCCCCGCTGGTTTTGCCGGTTTTGTGCCGCCAGCATTCCAGCTAGAGTGAAGAGCAAGGCGTTTACAAACTGGTAGTGCATCAGAACGAAGCTGGCGTTGATAACGTAGACTGCGACCAGGACGGGCCACAGCGCTCGAAACTCTTTATCAAGAAAACTACTGAGCCCCGCGCCGGGATCGAGCGTCCTTCCGAGCCGCAACAAATCAATGAATAGCCACAAATAAATGGCGAGGCCGAATGCGCCATTAGAAACAGCGACATCCAGATAAGTGTTGTGAAAGATGAAGGTGTCGAGCTTGAAATCGGTAATCCGTAGCGCCAGCTCCGGTTGGATGTCATTCGTGTTCCATCCCAATAGGGGCTTTTCGAGAAACATTTCCCAGCCTGCCTGGTACATGGACTCACGAAACTCGACGGGCGATCGTTCCGCGAATCGGTCGGCTATGGCGGTTCGAGCCTCGCTGAAGCTCAGCGTGATGATCACAGTAACTCCGCCTACAACTACCAAAGCCATGGCCGCGCGGCGCACTCGACGATTTTTCGAAATCAAAGGCAGCAGCAGAATCGACGCGCTGAATGACAGCCATATGGATCGAGTCTTGGTCGCGAGAACAGCCAAGGGCAGAGACGCGAGCAGCACCCAAGCCAGCCAGCCTCGCAGTCGCCCACGCCGAAAGGCATTCAGTGCAAGCAATCCGAGCAGATTCAGGGTGACCCCGTTCGCGACTGCCTGGAGAAAGGGGCCGCGGGCCCGTTCCGCATGGATGCCCAGCCCTTCGTCCAGAATGAATCTGGGGAAAATAAGCCAATCCGCCCCGATCAGGAAGGCGATGGAAATAACAGAAAGATAAGCCAGAACCGCGAGGCAAAAACCTTCAAACTGATGCAAGCTTGAGGTATTGCAAAATACAAACTGGGAAAGTTGGTACAGCACAAACGGAACCAGCCAGCGTGCCGCGAATGTCGCCCAAAGTGTCGAATCGTAGGGACGTTGTAGGACCGCCCACAAGGCTAGTAACAGCATCATGAGCATTGGCGAGGTCAGCATCCCGTCAACTCGAAAACTTTGATTGGTTGACAGTACTCTCAGAAACACGCAGAAAACCAATCCGGCAAATGCGATGCGATCAAGGTGATAAAAGCTCAAGTCGGGAGGCCGGAATAGCATCACGCCGAGAGTGAGAAGGAAAATCACCGATGGCCATGCGATAACCGCTTGAAGCATTCGAGTTCCGCCGACCACGCCCAGGTCGGGTGGTTCCAGTAAGAGACTTCGCGCTAGGGACGGGGGCATGGGCAGTTCTAGCTCCCGCTCCCTTGCAGCACGACAACCGCCGTGCGGCACAAAATCCGCCAATCCAAACCCAGACTCCAACCATCGATGTATTGCAGGTCCAGCTCCATGTTGCGTTGGAATGACGGATCGCGGCGAGCGGTCACTTGCCAGAGACCTGTCACACCTGGGGTAACTTCCAGCCGACGCCGGTGTGACCGTTCGTAAAGATCAGCTTCGTCTGTCGGGTGCGGGCGAGGGCCGACCAGACTCATTTCGCCTTTCAGCACATTCCAAAGTTGTGGGAGTTCATCGACGCTATAGCGGCGGAGAAACTTCCCCAGGCGGGTTATGCGGGGATCGTCCGCAATCTTGAAGAACGGACCTTCGCGCTCGTTTTGAAGGCGAAGTTTTTCTTTCAGCTGGTCAGCGCCCGCGACCATGGTGCGTAATTTGCAGCATGGGAATCGCACGCCTCGCTTGCCGGCACGAAGCGCACAGTAAAAAGCAGGCCCCGGCGAGGTGAGCTTGATTAAGAGAGCAGCCATCGCTACCACAGGTGCGACTACGAGCAGAAGAATGATTGAAAGAACGATGTCGATTTGGCGTTTCAAAAACACCGGGAAGTTCCTGGGCGAGGCTTTTAAGGAACTCTTGTGTCCGGCGTCCCTCGGCTTGATCAATGCAATAGAAGACACTTCGGCTACCTCCGCGAGTGCTTACACTTGGGGACAATGTCAGTTGCTTTTTAAGGAATTAGAGCCTGCGGTAAATTCTTTCGGGTATCGGGAAAGTGCGTCCAGTGAGTACCGCTCCCAAAATCCGCACGTTTGCGTTTTGGAACATTTCTTTGGCGCGCTGAGCTTCGACGCGTCGGGTCGTATTTGCCTTTAGAACAAGAACCACTCCATCACTCAAGTGGCCCAGCAGTACCGCCTCACTGGATCTGCCAACCGGCGGCAAATTAATCAAAGTGAAGTCAAATTCACGGTGTAGCCTTTCAATTCTGCTCTCCAGCCAGATTGCCGAGAGGCCGCTGCCACAGCCTTCCAGAAAAGCATGTTGTGGCAACAACCACAGCCGGCTGGACAAACGGCAAGTATGCTCGCGCAATGATCCGCCTTCGTTCCCTCCGACCACCCTGCGTGCCTCGTTGTCACTTTCCTGCACATCAACAGTGCTCTGATTGGCTTCCACTATGCAGGTATTAGCCTGAATCTCTGAAGCGAGGATCTGTCCCACTTCCATGCAAATTGATCGGGTATCAGTGCCTTCGTTCATGGCGACGAAGGCAACGTGGCGAGCGGGACGTGGCCATCCGGGAAAAAATACCTGACGCACCAGCCGCCGCAGTTGCTCCTGCGCGAAGTTGCCCGCATCCCACGTTGGCGAGTCCGCAAAGTGTGCCTCGGGCCTCGGGCGCTCAGTTGGAAATGGTGGCGGTTCTGTCACCGCCGACAACAGGTGCATCCGTGTGCTCATAGAAACTCCTCCCGATTAGTTTCATGCGTGCTGTTCATTCTTTATGAGGCATCGACGCCAATACCGGCGTTGCCAGATACGCGATTACTTCGTCAGGGGTGCGAAATGCCGGATCGAAATAATCTGCCGTGAACGCTAGTCCGGTGCTGAACACACCTGCGAGCGTTACCCCAATGATTCCGAAGGCTAAGCCAGACCGCTTGGGTAGAGCCGGCGGCAAGGGCTGCTCCGCCAAGCTGACGTTTAAAATTCCGTTCTGATCCAGAGCGTCGCCGATGCGAGCTTCTTCCCGCTTGTTGACATACAACAGATAACTGCCTTCGGCAGTCTTCAGATTACGGATCAGCTCGTCCTGGCTGATGGCACGGCTTCCCAGTTGACCAGCCACTTGCCGGTAATCTGCGACAACGGCAGCCGTCGCGGCAAAACGGGACCGCAGGCCACTTAGTTCCACTCGAGCTTTCAATAATTCTGATCGAGCCCACACATGGTTCGGATCGTTGTCCGTTGTCTGCGCCCGCACCGGCATTTGCTCTTCGCCGGCAATGGTTGCCTTGGCCTCGGCTATTTGCTCATCTACTTCCTCTACCAGGCGATAGCCTGGCTGAAATCTTGTAAGCAACTCGGTCCGCTTTAACCCAAGTTCCAGCAATCGCGATTTGAGCTTTTCCAATAATTGCGAATTATCTGAGCTATCGACTTCCGTCACCATGCGGGCTGGCAACAGTTTCAGTTCGCTCTCGAGAGTTCGAACTCGGCGGCCGCTTTCGGCGATCGCGATCTGGATATCCCCATAGCTGGCTTCGACTGCACTGAGCCGTTGGAGCGAGTTGTCCCGCTCGAGCGCCGCCGAAACGACGCCCTGATCTTTAGTGAAATCCAGCAGTTGGAGCTGCGCGGCCTCAAGCCCACGCTGCGACTGCTGCACCTGTTGCTCAAAAAAGTCGAACTCGCCAGACGGCTTTCGTACCCGCACGTGTCTTTGCAAATAGGCAGAAGCCAGGCAGCGCAACACATTAGCGGACGCCGCGGGATCGTAGGCTGAATAGTTGACCTCAATAAGGGAGGTCTTTCGAATCGGCCTTATACTCAATCGGCGCGAAAGTTTGCGAATCTCGCGAGCCACACGTTCAGGCTCCGATTCACCGCTGGCTCTCGCCAGCCACGATGGATGCGAAACCAGCCCGGCATTGCGTACCACTGTACGTAGGATTTCCTCGTCACCCAGCAATTCCACTTCGGAATTTAGCTCCTCCTCACTGAGCTCGCTGCGGTCAAACGGCGCGGTTTGCGTCACCGTCGGAGTTACTGTCGGATCGGTGCGGCCACGACGGACCAGAATCTTCAGGTGAGCTTCATAAGAAGGAGCGAGCAGGCCATATAAGAGAACAATAAAAAACGTGCCCAAAAAAGAGACCAGCACGAGTTGGCGATGCCGGAAAAATATTGCCAGCAAATCGCGCATCGAAGGGGAGGGCTCTCGTGCCGGTCTCGGAATTACAGCCAATTCATCTCTCATGGAAGCTTCTTAGTACTGACTCGGGTTCAGATACATGCCCATGTTGGAAGTCGGCAAAAAACGCTGGATTTTCGAAATAGAATTTTGTGGCACGAACAGCAAATCTCCTGGCTGCAAGTGAATATCTTCCTGGAGGTTGCGTAGGTTCATCATCCGCTTCACGTCGAGCAGGCGCGCCTCAGTTAGCTGATCGGAGCGCCGTCGAAACAGCACCACCTTCGAATGCTTCGCGTTCGAAGTAAATCCCCCAGCCTGCGCCAAAGCTTCAATCACGGTGACATCGCCATGCAGTTCGTACTTGCCGGGTCGCGCTATTTGCCCGGTGGCTACAAACGAAGGCTTTTCGAATGCTTTGAGGACAATCGTTACCTCCGGATCGCGCATCACCGCTGCATATGCGGTCCGAACGTTATTTTGCAGCTCGGGAAGCGTAAGGCCAGCCGCATAAAACTGTTCAATTGCTTTTAGCGGGATGAAACCATCAGGCTGGATGGTAATGGTCTGATTAAACTCAGGGGCAAGCGAGAAGGTAATCTCAATTACATCGCTGACGCATAGCCGGTAGAGCGGACGGCGCTCCCACATCGGGAGTGAAATCTCTGACCCCGTCAAGGCTGGACTCCGTTCGCCGTCCGCATCCGCCGGTTTCGTCGCGGTCTGCTCAGCGTACCCTGGAAAAACATCTGGCCCCTGTTGCTGAGCTGCCTCCGCCACTAACCATGGCGCTGCGACGCAGGTAAGCACGAAAATCGGAACTGATAACTTCAGGTTCATCTCATTTGCTTCCGCTAAACGGACTTTGCTGCGTCAAACTTTCGTAAAGTTAGCGGTACGTCCCAAAGTTCACAAGACATGCAAAGTGCCGTCTACCGAAGTAGGCGAATTACTTTCGTTGTGCATAGTTCACTCGGGAACGAGTCCGCGAATATTGACGCCAAATATGAAAATCCTACTGATAACGCGAGCTGTCACAGGCAAAAGCCCTAAATGGCTGCGGAGCCATTCGAGGTCTCCACGAAAGTAGACTTGAATGAGAATTCGTTGAGGGGGACCGCCGACTAACGCAACTTCGAAAACCAGAGATTTGCCTTAGCCACGACATTTAGGACCGATGAACCCAGTCTGTTTTGGGAACGGAGCTTGTCCCAAGTCGGTTTTCCACACCCTTTCGCTCGCCTAGCACGTAGCTATGTCACTGAAACGTACACCGTAGATCGAATAGATTCGTGACTCCAGAGGTCGAGGATCTTCACAAGGCCTCCGGAAATCTATGGCATCCACCTATTCCACTCCGCAAAGTATCGGTGTCCTGGTCGCAGATTACAACCAAACCCAACGCCAATTGCTGGTCTCGGCCTTGCGCCGCCGACCCGAATTCGAGGTGACTACCTGCAATCTTGAAGGTGAATCGATATTGGAAGCAATCTCAGCTACGACCGTACACGTCGCCATTCTCAACCTGGCCCATCCACGCGAAGGCTGGCAGGACATGACAATCGTGCGGCGGCTACATCTTATTCATCAGGAAGTGTCACAAATTCTGTTGCTCGACACTTACGACCGCGATCTTGTAGTAAATGCCTTTCGCTCGGGCGCCCGCGGAATTTTTTGTTTTGCCGACTCCCCATTCCGCATGCTCTGCAAGTGCATTCAAAGCGTTAACGGCGGGCAGGTATGGGCAAATAATAAGCAACTCCACTATTTGGTTGAGGCGGTGACGCAGGTTCCATCGCTGCGCATGGTGAACGGACGTGGGCTCAAGCTGCTGACCGCGCGTGAAGAGCAGGTTGTTGCCTTGGTCGCTGATGGACTTAGCAACCGCGAGGTCGCGAAAGAGCTCGACCTCAGCGTGCATACAATAAAGAAGTACCTGTTTCGGATTTTTGACAAGTTGGGAATTTCAAGCCGGGTCGAACTGGTGATCTATGCGGTCAGCCAGGGAGGGCCGCGCCAGGCCGAATGGATCGCCGGGGCACGGGTATGAAATTGTGACCACCGGGCCAAAGCTAGATCGCACATTAGTCCGCAGGACCCCGTCTTGAAGTCTGGGGACCTGTGGCGATAGGGTTTTCACCCTTAAAGAACATGGAATGAGCTACAATTCGGGCCGCATTCTGTGCTGTCCCCAGGAGGAGCTATGGCAACTGCCCTGAAGATTGTTCCACCAGCAGGTAAAGTGAACGACTTTGTTTCGAGAAAACATAAGATGCTTATCAACGGAAAGTGGGTCGAAGCGGCATCCGGCAAGACCTTTCCGACTTACAATCCCGCGACCGGCGAGGTGCTGTCCCATGTCGCCGAAGGCGATCGCGAAGATATCAATCGAGCAGTAGAAGCGGCGCGGGCGGCGTTTGAAACCGGTCCGTGGTCCAGGCTCACCGCGTCACAGCGGGGCCGCATGATCTGGAAGCTAGCGGACCTGCTGGAAGAAAATCTCGAAGAGTTCGCCGAGCTTGAGACTCTCGACAACGGCAAGCCTTTCAAAGTCGCGCGCGGTGCCGACGTGCCGTTGGCTGTCGATCTGTTCCGCTACATGGCAGGATGGGCTACCAAAATTGAGGGCAACACGATTCCGATCTCGGTGCCCTACGCGCCCGGCGCGAAATTTCTTGCCTACACCCAGCGCGAGCCGGTAGGTGTAGTTGGACAGATCATACCCTGGAACTTTCCGCTGCTGATGGCGGCGTGGAAGCTTGGCCCCGCGCTGGCCACCGGTTGCACAGTAGTGTTAAAGCCCGCTGAACAGACTCCGTTAAGCGCGCTTCGTCTCGGCGAACTGATTCAGGAGGCTGGCATTCCCGATGGCGTCGTCAATATCATTCCCGGATATGGTGAAACTGCTGGAGCAGCACTAGCCGCCCATCCGGACGTCGACAAGATTGCTTTTACCGGTTCCACTGAGGTCGGCAAACTGATCCTGCAAGCCGCAGCCGGCAATTTGAAAAAAGTGTCACTCGAGCTCGGCGGCAAGTCGCCCAACATTGTTTTTGGCGACGTCGATGTCGAATCGGCAATCGCCGGCTCCGCCAGTGCCATCTTCTTTAATCATGGGCAATGCTGCTGTGCCGGATCGCGGCTGTACGTCGAAAAGAGCATCTTCGACAAGGTCGTGGACGGCGTTGCCGACCACGCTCAGAAGATTAACGTCGGACCGGGTATGGACGCCTCTACCGACATGGGACCACTGGTGTCCGAGGAGCAGTTAAACCGGGTTTGCGGTTACCTCGACTCAGGATTTTCCGAAGGTGCCAAAGCCGTGGCCGGCGGCAGCCGCCATGGCGACAAGGGTTACTTCGTGAAGCCCACTGTGCTGGTAAATACCAGCGAGAAGATGAAGGTAGTGCAGGAGGAAATCTTCGGTCCTGTGGTCACCGCCATCCCATTCAAGGATGCCGACGATCTGGTTACCCAAGCCAACGATAGCGTCTATGGATTGGCAGCGGGTGTCTGGACGCGCGACATCTCGAAGGCACACCGCATGGCCTCTAAACTGCGCGCCGGAACGGTGTGGATTAACTGCTACAACATTTTCGATGCCGCGCTTCCATTCGGCGGATACAAGCAGTCGGGTTGGGGCCGCGAGATGGGCCACGACGCGCTGGAAATGTACACCGAAGTAAAAGCAGTCTGCACCGCTCTGTAAAAGCTGGCCGCGGATCTCGCGGATTTTCACGGAGAATCAACCAACTTGTCCGTGGGGATCCGCGGAAAATCCGCGGCGCACTTTTCTGGCGCGCCACCCGTCCGGCAAGATAGAATCCCTTAACTCCCCCAGCGACAACATGGCTATGCAATCCCACCACCGGCGCTGGACGGTAATCGCCTCGCTTTTGCTGTGTGGTGTCTTGGCTGTTGTGGTGATGTATACCAACCGCAGTGCTTTCTATAGTCCAATCGCGATTGTGGTGGTCGCAGCGGTCGGTGCCGCAGCAGTTATGTTGCAAGTGCGCATGCGCCACCTCGAACACAGTCCTAGCGTCCGTCCTTCGGTGTGGCTGAATTTTCTGGGGATATTATTCGCGCTGGCTGCCTTATTCGCCGACTACTTCCATCCTTATCCGGAATTCGCCCAGATGATGGCCCTTGGCGCAGTGGCCAGCTTCGGCGTCAGTAGCGTGTTGGTTCTGCATACTTTTCGAAAGCGCGCAGAGCAAAAGTAGCGTTACTGGGTTTCGGGAGGATTCTCCTGGAATTCGACTGCCAGCGTGGTCTCCACTTCAACCGGACTTCCGTTAACGCGATAAGGCTGGAATCTCCATTGCCGCACCGCATCCATGGCGGCACGGACCATTACCGGCTGTCCGCTCATCGCGTGCTGGTCGATTACCGTGCCATCGTGGCCAATCGCGACCTTTACCAATACCGATCCTGCTCGGTTCATGCCTTCAGGCAAGACCGGATCAACTTTGTGGATTAGCAACGGCTCCATAACCCCAGGCGGCACGGTAAGACGTTGGGGCTTGATTTCGGAGGATTGCGCCGACGCCGCGGTCTCAAGTTCCTGCCAGCCGCGCTGCCATTGCCACCAGGCAAAGAGGACGAACAGGCAAAATCCCACGCCCACCGTCGTCAACGTGCGCCGCGAAACAAGATTGCCGATCCATCCCCACTTACTAGGTTGGTGGACCGGTTCCGGCACGCTTTGAGGCTGCAGCGCAGCAGGAATCATGGTCCGCGTCCCCAGGGCGCGATGAGTCCAGCGGCGGATCAGGGCTCGCTGCTCGACCGACAACGTCTGAAATTCCAGGCCGGAACGAAGCGGTGCATGGTGCCTAACCGTAGCCTTGGCGTGCAGCCCCAGACCCATATCCGGCAGCAAGAATTCAATCGCAACCGGGTCCCCCGGAAGGACCTCGCCCGCCAGCACGGCCGCGATGCCACGCTCGCTAAGATCGAGCGAACGTCCGGGAATCGCACTGGGTACTCCCGAACGCATTACAGTTACGCGTACTGGGACAGCGATGGGGCAGCGGGGTACACGGCGTCCCATTTCTGCGTGGGGATCGGCTTGTGCAAAAGTGCTAATGGTTCACCTTTTTGAGAGGGATCGGCGAACACGACGCAGGCGCCAAGAAAACAGCTATCCGCTACTCGCGAGTATACCCCGGGGACGGACTTGATTGCACCTCGATTGGTGCATTCATCGATCCCGGGGCGTGTTCTCCCTGGTATACCCTGGCAATGCCTCGCACCAGTTTTCGCATTGGCAGAGCCCCTTTTGCGTCAGCAAAGAAAATCTCTCCCGTACGATTAGTCCTGTAATACCAACGCTTTAGCAGGGCCAGGTGCTCCATGGACTCGAGTGAGCCGCCCGCCACCACTTCAGGCACATTGGAGAGCGCAGTTTCGACCCGGGATTCCATCGATTGTGATTTCGTGTGCTCCAACGCCCGGATGGGAAATGCTTCTGGCCGGCAGATAAGCCCGCCGTGAATTTGAAATAGGCAGACACATTGTTCATCTGCACTTCGTTGCACCATCACGGCTGAAAGTTGGTCGACGCGACGGACTATCTCCGGAAGCTGGGCCAGCACCGGATCCAGCTTTTCGAGGCGGCCGTGCAGCGCGGCAGCGTCTTCGAATTCCAGCTTGCTGGAAGCCTCGTCACGCATTGCGGAAATCTCCCGCACCAGCGAATCGCCGCCGCTTTCGAAATAGGCGCGAACGCGGGCGACTTCGCTGGCATATTCGTCGTCGCTGCATCCTTTGAAGCAGGGCGCCAAGCACATTTTCATTTCGGAATAAATGCACCCGGGAAACAGAGGGTCAGGCTTCAGATCGTCGACACAGCGCCGTATCTTGAAGAAATCAAGAGAATCATTGGCAAACTTTTCCGCCGCAGTCCGCGAAGGGAATGGACCGTAATATAAGGATCGTCCGTTTAGCCGGCCCACGCGAGTGGTGACGGAGGCTCGCGGATACTCGTTTTCCAGGTGCAGCTTTACCAGTGGAGCGAACCGCAGCTTTAGCCGGTCGGCGTACGTTTTTGGAAAAGCCAGGCGAAGCAGCCGATACAAAAGAAGGCCCGATTCGAAATCGGAACCGGTTGCGGTGTATTCGATCCAGCGGACTCGATCTCGTAGGTTCAGGCGTTTGCTTTGTTCCGTGGGCGGTCCCAGCAGACGCTGCAAGCGCCGCTTCAGATTTGCGGTCTTGGTGATGTAAGGCTCGGATTTGGGCTCAGGGCTGCGTAGCGAAAATACCCCGGGAGCCGCCGGCACGGCTGCAAGCAGTTCAGCGTCATTCTCGGGTACGAATTCCAGCTGCGAGCTGAGCACCAGGTAATTCTAAGCGGCTTTCAACCACGCCGATGCACCACGAACCAAAAACACCAGCACTGAGAACTGTGAACCATGAACTGAAAATTAAAAAACTCGCCGACCTTCATTCGCCTTTTAGTCACACTTTGTGAATCTCCCAGGCTGCCGCATACTAAGTCCATGAATCGGATTACGCTTGGCGACTTTGAACTGACGGCGGTCTCGGACGGCGTCTACTATCTCGATGGCGGCGCGTTTTTTGGCGTTGTCCCCAAAGTGATGTGGGAAAGAAAACTTCCGGCGGACGACAATAACCGCGTACTCACGGGACTGAACTCGGTAGTGGTCCGTACCGGAGAGCAAACAATTCTCATCGAAACCGGAATCGGCAACAAGCTGCCGGAAAAGATGGCAAAGATTTACCATCAGCCAGCGCAGTTGCTCGATAACCTCTCAGCTGCCGGATTCTCGCCGGACGATATCGACGTTGTCATCAACAGCCATTTGCACTTTGATCACTGCGGCTGGAATACCATTCGCCGTGGCCACACGGTCGTCCCTACGTTTCCCAAAGCAAAGTATTTCGTTCAGGAAGGAGAGTGGAAGCATGCGCGCGAGCAACACGAACGCGATGCCGTAAGTTACATGACAGCTAACTATGATCCACTGGTAGAGAGCGGCCAGATGCAGTTGGTAAATGGTGACTACGAGATTGCGCCCGGTGTTTCGTTAAGAGTTTTCCCCGGCCACACCATGAACATGCAGGCCATAGTTCTCCGCAGCGAGGGCAAGACGGCCTGTTACATCTCCGACCTCATTCCGACCCGGGCCCACCTGGATTTGACTTGGGTAACCGGATTTGACCTTTCCCCCATCGCCACCATCGAAAGCCGCAAGCGCTATTATGCGCAGGCTATCCCTGAGAATTGGTTGATGCTGTTTACCCACGATCCGGATGTGGCGTGGGCGTACTTGGAGAGAGACGCAAAGGGGAAGATCGTGGCGCGGAATGAATCTCACAGCGCATGATCAATCAAACCCGAACAACTGTGATCCTCTTTCCAGGCGCGTTTCGAACCAAGCCGGCTACTGCCGGTCGAACACCAGCACTTCCGGCGGTCTTCCCCCCAGCGCTTGGACAGTCATCGTCAATGTTTTTCCATCCGGAGAAAGCTTAATCTCGCGGGTATCAATAACCTTTTCACCGGATTTGTCAGTCATCTCCAGGGTATGATCGTCGATCCGGCGAATCGAAGAGGAAGCGCCTGGGCGTCCTTCGCTGGGATATTCCTTTCCGTCGAGCATCACGTTCTTGGTCTCACCCTTAACGGGAATAATGAAAGAGAGGCCATCGCCATGGTACGGCTTCACCTGCAGAATAAAAGGCGAGTTCATGGTCTCCTTGATGCTCCGCCAGTCCGCCGCAAAGCCCGACCCTCCTCCGCCGCGTTGATAGACGTAATCCATGCTGACCGTGGACCCGTCGGGCGCGAACTCGCGATAGAAGTCCGTAAGCGTACTACCGTCCTTCGAGAGCTTCCAGGTCGCCCTGAGCAGCAGGCGGTCGCCCTTCTTGCGCTCCACAACCCAGGTGCCGGGCCCGACATCCTTTACAGACAGCGTGGTTCCCCTGTTTCCCGGTTGATCGGTCCCATCCGTCACGACAATTTCGGCGCCGGCGCCAAAATCAAAGGCGTACGTGCTACCGCCCTTGCTCTCCACTTTCATCTCATCGGGCATTCTGGTCATCGATGGATTTAACGTCCACTCGCCGATGAAGGGAATTTCGGCCGCCCAAGCGATACCAGCCGCCATACTCGCAAATACCAGCAACTTCAAAAGATGTTTCAGCATAGAAAACCTCCTCGCATTTCCTTGGGAACAATCCGCCTCCCGTTCATGGCAATGGCTCTCCGCGGCTAGTGCCGCAGGACTCAGGCGCGCAGCTTCTTCAATCTCCGCGCCGCTTCATCGAGCGTCTCGTCCTTCTTGCAGAAGGCAAATCGCACCTGCCGCGCACCGTCTTTTGGGTCGCGATAAAAGCTCGAACCCGGCACGCAGGCTACGCCAATGTCCTTCACCAGATGTTTGGCGAAGCTGATGTCGTCGGAAAATCCGAAACCGCTGATGTCTGTCATTACGTAGTAAGCGCCACGCGGTCGAAAACAGGTGAACCCTGCCTGTTCCAGTGCCGGCAATAACCGGTCGCGGCGCTGGCGATATCCTTCGGCGAGCTTTTCGTAATATAGGGCTGGCATGGACAAAGCGGCCGCGCCTGCTTCCTGAAGAGGTGCGGGTGCACCGACGGTCAGGAAGTCGTGTACTTTGCGGATTGCGTTGGTGATCTCTGGCGGCGCAATCGTCCATCCCACCCTCCAGCCGGTGACGCTGTACGTTTTCGAGAGACCGTTGATGGTTACCGTTCGCTCTGCCATCCCGCCCAGTGTCGCCAGCGAGATGTGACGGGTGCCGTCGTAGAGTATGTGCTCGTAAATTTCGTCGGTGATGGCCAGCACGTTGAACTCGACGCACAGGTCGCGAATAAGTTCCAGTTCACCGCGCGTAAAAACTTTGCCGGTGGGATTGTTAGGCGTATTAACGATGATGGCCTTGGTGTTTCCGTGGAATGCGGCGCGAAGCTCACGCTCGTCGAAAGTCCACTCGACATCGGAGGCCGATGGAGGACGCAGTTTCACAAAGCGAGGCTTGGCGCCTGAAAGAACTGAATCGGGCCCGTAATTTTCGTAGAACGGTTCGAAAACAATGACTTCATCACCCGCGTTGCAGACGGCGAGCAGCGTGGAGATCATGGCTTCGGTCGAGCCGCAGCAGACGGTGATCTGAGTTTCGGGATCCGTCTTAATTCCCTGCCATTGTTCAAAGTGCGCGGCAATCGCATTGCGCAGACTCTTTGCTCCCCAGGTTATGGCGTATTGATTGATGTCTGACGCGATGGCGTCTTGAGCGGCGCGTTTGATTTCCGCCGGCGCGGGAAAATCGGGGAAGCCCTGGGACAGGTTGACGGCGCCATGCAGCATCGCCTGGCGGGTCATCTCGCGGATTACGGATTCGGTGAAGTGCTCGACTTTTCCGCTCAGGAAAGTCTTAGGCTGACTGACCACCATGGAGTGAGACTAGCAGAGGCGGCCACGGATTTGCGCGGATTCTCGCGGATCAAACAGGTTTTAACTGCGGACCCATCGGCGGTTCTATCCGGAAAGAAACTCTTCGATTTGGATCGTCCGCGCGATCCGCAAAATCCCTGGCTACTTTTCGGCGATTGTGGCCCACACCGCGGTTTTGTCGTAGTAGACGCGCATCTCGCATTGCTTAGGGGCGATATGTCCTAGAGAAATATTCAAGCGGTCGGCGGCGGTGGTTAGCTTGGTGCCCTCCATGCGGGCGCGGACTACGTCGTCCTTTTCGCTGTATTCGCCGTTCCCGCTCACATTCTTGCTGACCACGAGTGTCCAATCATCTTTTCCTGGAATCAGGTAGAGGCTGTAAGCACCTACGGCGAGGTCAACGTTCGCAATGGTGAGTGGGCTCTGAGTGAACAAGAGTATGGGTTTGCCACCGGGTGCCCAGGCTTTACCGTTCGGCAGGCGTGGGTTATCTTTTACCGCGACAGCGTTATAGCGTGCGCTAAGGTCGGTTTGGTCCGCGAAGGTGCAGACAGCATTGGACTCGACGGCGTCTGCAAAGGCAGCCGCTGCGACAGACACCAAAAGCAGCAACAGCACGATCCGCATTCGTTTGTCCCCCCGAGGCTCGGGATTGAATAGTTCTCCCGCCCGCCCCGCAAACGGTCAAATTATTTAGCGACCGATTGTAAGTAGCCTAAGGTGAAATACGCAATTGAATTCTGTGCGGAGGTCGAAGGCCGCAGTCCAATCGATTTGCTGGTGAAGACAGGGCGGCACCCTTTAAAGAACGAATCCGATCAGTAATCAGTGGGATTAGGCGTGCAATTTTTGGCCTCGTGGGAGCGTCGTTGAGTCGTCTGCATGATTTTTTTGCATTTTCTTTGCGAGAATCGGGATTGAAGGACGGGGCGCTCATTCCAAAGTAAAATGATCTCGACCCTTTGGATCGCAAATTGACTATGAATTCTCCCTCAGCTAATTCGCCCCGCAACATCTATATGACCCTTAGCGGTCTTCCTCTTTCGTTTCACTTGGAATGGCCTTTTCGCAAATCCACTTCCGGTGCCGATTTCTGGTTCATCCACACCGATATTCGGCTGGAAAGTTCGCCTGGTTTACATGCGCCGGTCGCGGTGAACATGTCGGCGACGGTGCGAGAGATTATGCCCTCGCTCGAAGCGAAAGATGCCGAAGCTCCGGTGATCAACTCGCTGCGCAAGGAGGTCGACCGGCGGCAGATTGAATTCGTGAAGTCGGGAAAACTGGTGCCAGTGAACTTTTCCAGCAGGCTCTACGATTTCAAACGCGCGAAATGGGTGTTCGGCAAGGCCACCGACGAGGAGATGAAGCAGTTCATCTGCCGCAAGATCTATTGGCAGACCAAGGTGGTGGGTGGAACTGTCTGGATCGGCGATCCCACGGATGCGCTATTCGTTGAAACCACAACGGCGCATATTCTGGAGATTGCCCGTCCGCTCGCCGAAGAGGGGTTGCTGACGCTGGAAGGCGAATTCGCGTCAGCTAACGCGTCATTAATGGCACAAGCGGAGAAGTTTGAAGCTGATATGCAGACTGCATTCGCCGAACTGGAAAAGAAGCACGCTTTCGAGCGGGGTTAGTGGACTTAGTAAAGACGTAGCTCCGCTACGTCTCGCAGCGCGTATGACCTCAATCTTTAGCGTTTGGTAACCATGCAGGCAGTTGACGAGTTCGCCGGAGACGTAGCGGAGCTACGTCTCTACAGACGCTGCGAGGCTAATGCTTCATGGCTTCGATCGTCTGATACAACTGGGTGAGGTCTTTCACTTCCGCCAGCGGCTTGCCTTGAGGTTTGCTACTTACAACGTAGATTGTGGGAGTGTGATCGATTCCCACCCTTTGGCCGTAATCGCGATCGGCAATTACTTTTGCAGCCAACTCCCCCTTGGGATCCACTACAAAAGGAAGCGGGGCTTTGTGGTCGGCGGCGAACCTATCCGCGAAGCCGCGAAGGGCCGGCGGCGTTATTTCCATCTGGTGCTGGAAGATGTAGTCGCGAAATGAATCCCCGAGGTTTTCCGATTTCGTGTCGTAGTACCGCGCCATCACCGCAGCATCGAATGACCAGTTGTGCATGGGCAGCGGAAAGTCGTAACGCACCAGTGGAATCTTGTAGGTGGCGCTGGCTTTCTCCAATAAGGGATTGGCGCGACTGCATTGTGGGCACTGCAAATCCTCAAACACTATAAGAGCTAATTGCGAACCCTTGGGCGGCTTGAGCAGGGACGCGTCCTGCGCGGGTGCTAGGAGGGACAACAGCAAGAGAGCGAGGAATGGCAGATAGATTCTGTTCATATTAGTAAAGTTAGATGCAGGAATTCTTTTGTGTCTATGCCTGCCGAGGGAAGAAAGACCCGACAGTAACTGTTACTTACCGGCCAGTTCTTGTTTCACAATGTCGCTCACAACCTTACCGTCTACGCGGATGCCGGCTCCCGCGAAGTTTGCCATCACTGCCTTCATTACTGATCCCATATCTTTCAGTGCGGGAGGCGCAGGCATCTCAGCGATTACGGCGCGCACGCCGGCACGCACATCTTCCTCAGCCGCGGCCTTTGGCAGGTAAGCTTCGATCATTACGATTTCACGTGCTTCTTTGTCGGCCATTTCCTGGCGGCCGCCCTTGGTGAATTGCTCGACCGAATCCTTGCGCTGTTTGATCAGCGTGGTGAGAATCTGCTGCGATTCCTTCTCATCAAGCGGCGCCATCTTTTCTATTTCCCTGTTCTTGAGAGCGGTCTTTACCATCCGCAGGGTAGACAGGCGCTCTTCCTCGCGCGCCTTCATGGCGGCGGTAATATCTTTTTGAATTTGTTCGCTCAAGGTCATCGCTTGCATTATATCTGCTATCGGATTCCTCGATAGAAAGCAGCGGGGATTCCGCACGCTAAAAACTCCGGTTCCGGTTAAACTAAGAGGTTGCTCCAAACCACAAGGAATCATAAGAGATGCTGCTGAAGAATCGTTTATTTACGCCCGGACCCACGCCTCTGCTCCCCGCTGCGCAGACTGCGATGGCGTCATTTTCGCTGCACCATCGCACCGCTGATTTCCGCGCGCTTTTCACCCGCGTCTTGGCCGATATGAAGGACTTTATCGGGACCAAGAATGACGTTCTGGTATTGGCTTCGTCCGGTACGGGCGTCATGGAAGGTTCGGTTTCGAATCTGACCTCGCCCGGCGACAAAGTGCTCGTTCTTACTGCCGGCAAGTTCGGCGAACGCTGGCGCGATTTGACCAAAGCGTTCGGCTGCGCTGTCGAAGTGATAAGCGTGCCGTATGGTGAAACTTTTTCGCTTGGTGCGATTAAAGAAAAGCTGACACCGGAGGTTCGCGCGGTTTACGTACAAGCCACCGAGAGTTCGACTGGCGCCCGGCATGATGTGAAGGGAATCGCGCAACTGGTTCGCGCCAACGGTGACGATACCTTGTTGGTGGTCGATGCCATTACAGGTCTGGGTACGACTCACTTCGACGTAGATGGTTGGGGAATCGATGTGATTATCGGCGGTTCGCAAAAGGCTTTGATGATTCCGCCTGGCCTGGCATATTGCGCAATCAGCGAGCGCGCCTGGAAGCGGATGGAAATCGCAAAATCTCCCCGCTACTACTTTGACTTCCGCAAGGAAAGGAAGTCGGCGGCGAAGGGTGAGTCCGCCTACACTCCGGCGACATCTTTATTTGCGGCGTTGGGGGCGGCGCTCGATTTTATCCGCCAGATGGGTGGCGGAGATGTGGCCGCCGGGCGCAAGGCGCTGGTGGACAATGCCGAGCTTGCTGCCGAAATGACTCGAGCTGGAATCAAAGCGCTGGGGCTAAAGTTGTTCGCGCCTTCGGCGCCAGCAGCGGCACTCACAGCGATCCAATCTCCGGCCGGGTTGGACTCCAGCAAAATTGTGAAGGAGTTCCGCGACCGCTTTTCTGCCGTGGTCGCCAACGGGCAGGGCGATGACATGAAGGGAAAGTTGTTCCGGGTGGCGCATATTGGGTACTACGACTATCTCGACACGGTCGGATTACTGGCGGCGCTGGAGCAGGTGCTTAGTACCGTCACCGGTAAAGAGGTGGAGTTTGGGTCGGCGGTGCGGGCGGCGCAGGAAGTTTATGCGCGCAGTTCGCGCGAGGCGGTGGTAGGAGTTTAGAACACACGTCAATCCGAGCGAGCGCAGCCACCAACCCCGTACAAGCAGATTGCCGTAGCCCTAGGGGTCCTTCGCTGCGCTCAGGATGACAGAGGTATTGAACTGTTAGACTTTCCTTGTCCGTCCTGAGAGGTTTTATGAAATTCCTTACTACCGCTTTCTTTCTGGCCGTCTGCGCAGTGGGTACGAGCCGCGCCGATTTTCAGTATTCGCAAACCAGCAAGATTACCGGCGGGGCGCTGGTGGGCATGACCAAGGCTCTTGGCGTCTTTAGCAAGAATGCTCGTCAGATGACCGATCCGCAGGTTTCAACCACTATGCTTAAGGGCAATAGCCTGCGCACCGAGCATGCGGACGGACGAGTTGAGATCATCGATCTCGACGGCAAGCGGTTCATTTATATCGACAATGCCAAGAGAAGTTACTCGATTACAACCTTCGATGAATTCAAGGCCGCGTTGCAGCGGGCGCAAGATCGGGCCAAGGAAGAGCAAGCGAAACAGGCCACCAAGCATCCGGAATCTGCCAACCTAACATTCACCCCGAAGATTGAGACCCAAGAGACCGGGGCGACCCGCACCATCCTGAATTTGCCCACTAAAGAAGTGAAAATGAAGATCGACATGGAGATCGAGTCGACCGATCCCAAGGCGCAACAGAAAGCGCAGAGTGGGTCGATCACGGTGAATACCGATTCGTGGATCGCGGAATCGGTTCCGGGATACGGCGAAGTGCGCGACTTTTATGTTCGGCTGGCCAAAGAACTGAACTGGCTGCCGTCGGCTATGGGTGGAGCTGCCGGTATGAACATGAATCCGCAGATGGGTCCAGCAATGGAGGAATTCCGCAAGAACGCGGTGAAGCTGAAAGGCATGCCGCTCCTACAGACCATGAGTTTTGGATCGGCTGCCAGCGGAGGTCAACCCGGCGATTCGAGCTCGACTCCACCAGACAAGTCGCAAGATTCTAATTCGTCCCCGACCAGCGCCCGTGAGGCCATTGGCAGGAGTTTTGGCGGAGTGTTCGGCCACAAGAAAAAGCAAGAACAGAAAGAAAGCGATTCAAGCTCCGGCAATTCGGCACAACCAGCCTCTTCAAGCGGCTCGCTTATGGATATGCAGGTCGAGGTCACTTCCTATTCCACAGATTCGCTTAACAAGAGCTTGTTCACGACCCCTGAAGGTTACAACCTGGTGCAACGCGACCCCGACGAGGGGATGGGCGGCCGAAAGAAATAGCATTTTTTAATTTCATACTTCCTCACGTAGGAGCGGAGAGATCTATTTGACTATGAAGGTTGTTATCGCCGAAAAAATGTCTGCTCGAGCAACCGATCTGCTGCGCGAAAAAGACTGGACCGTTGTGACTCCTGATCAGTTGAACGGAAATCTGGCTGCGGAGCTGGAGACTGCCGATGCGTTGATTGTGCGGTCGGCGGTCCAGGTGAATGATGAACTGCTGCAACACGCGAAGAAACTGCGTGTGGTAGGACGCGCAGGCGTAGGAGTGGACAACATTGACCTGGAAGCCGCAACCCGCAAGGGAATCGCGGTGATGAATACCCCGGGGGCGAACGCCGTTGCCGTGGCGGAACAGACTCTGGGAGTAATGCTCGCCATGGCTCGCCACCTTACTCGAGCTGACGCACTGATGCATGCCGGCAAATGGGAAAAGAAATCGCTGCAAGGAACGGAGCTGCGGGGAAAGACTTTGGGAATTGTTGGCCTCGGCCGGGTGGGCCTGGAAGTGGCACGGCGGGCACGAGCGTTTGGCATGGACTTAGTGGCCCACGATCCGTTTGTGTCAACCTCGATCGCCAAGGAACAGGGTATCCGCATGGCAAGCTTGGATGAGATTTACGCGGCTGCCGATTATTTGACTCTGCACGTTGGGTTGACTCCGCAGACCGCGGGAATGATCAATGCTGACTCTATCAAGAAGATGAAGAAAGGCGTGCGCCTGGTGAATTGCGCGCGGGGCGAACTCATTGATGAGGCGGCGCTGGCGGATGCCCTGAAGCAAGGCCAACTCGGCGGCGCGGCGTTAGATGTATTCGTGGAGGAGCCGCTGAAGAATTCGCCGTTGACCGCTCTCGATAATGTGATCCTTACGCCCCACATTGGCGGTTCCACCAACGAAGCGCAAGAGGCTGTGGGATACCAGATTGCACAGCAGGTGAAAGAGTATTTAAAGGATGGCGTCATTCAGAATGCTGTGAACGTGCCGTCCTTGTCGCATGACGAGTACGTGGAGCTGCAGCCGTACATCGTTCTGGCGGAACGCCTTGGAGCATTTCTGGCGCAGGTTAGCGAAGGCTCGCTGGTCGAAATTTCGTTGCGTTACAGCGGCAAGGTAGCTGAGGGCAAGACCGAGCTAATCCGCAATGCTGCCATCAAGGGCATCCTGAATCAGGGAGTAGAAGACAAGGCGAACCTGGTGAACGCGGCGGCCATGGCTTCTTCGCGCGGGCTTCCAGTGCACGAAGCCAAGAAGTCAAAAACATCAGGCAGCACAGAAAGCGTTATTTCTGTTTTGCTGAAGAGCGCTCGGGAAGAACACATCGTGAAGGGATCAGTAATTCACAAGCAAGTCCCTCGCCTCATGCACGTGGATGGCATTGACGTTGAAGCGCCGCTCGAGAGCAATTTAATCTACATGAGGAATGACGACGTGCCCGGGGTTATCGGACGTGTAGGAACGTTTTTGGGAGAACAGAAGATCAATATTGCAAACTTCTCCCTGGGCCGCCGCGCCAATAAATCGACGGCTGGCGAACCGGCAGAGGCGATTGCGGTGGTTCACGTGGATGGGCGCGTACCACATTCGGTGATGGACGAACTGAGAAAAATTCCCGCGGTGCGGCAGGCCAAGGCAATTAGACTTTTCTAGGAGGGATCATCATGGCAGTAAAACCAATTCCTGACGGATATCATTCGGTAACTCCTTACCTAATACTGGACAATGCATCTAAAGCCATCGAGTTTTATAAGAAAGTTTTCGATGCAACCGAACTTGTTCGCATGCCGGGGCCTGGTGGTGCCATCATGCACGCCGAGATCAAGATTGGTGATTCCATGGTGATGCTGGCGGATGAGTCAGCAGCCATGGGGCAGAAGAGCGCCAAGAGCATGGGAGGCTCGCCCATGGGAATTATGGTGTACGTCACCGACGTGGATGCGACCTATGAGAAGGCGATTGCCGCCGGCGGCACGGTAGACCGTCCGGTGAAGGACCAGTTCTACGGGGATCGATCGGGCTCTGTGCTAGATCCATTTGGGTATAAGTGGAATATTGGAACCCACATCGAGGACGTTTCGCCCGCGGAGATGAAGAAGCGGATGGCTGCATTGTTTGGGGGGAAATAATCATAGAGGGTCGCTACAGAAGGCCGTTCTTGTGGTGGATGGTGTTTGGAACGAAATAGGTCCGGACCGGTCGAACTGAGCATGTAGAACAACAAGAGTCCGGCGATGACGACCCCTATTCCGCTCTTGTGGTCTCCGGCGGCTAGATGAAGCACATCTCCCGTTAAGTTCACAGCGACTACTCCTACCCCAACAAACAAGCCCCATCGCCGGCGTTTGATCCAGCCAATTGCTGCCAGTACCAGGGCTATTGCCAAGGGGACGAACGCTACACCGATCCAAGGTCCGAAAGCGGAAAGGCCAGCGTGCCCAGTGGGATTTAGCTTCCATGCTTTGTCGAGGACGGTTCCCGGCCAAAGCAACGTCACGGCTGCCAGGCTGGCGGCTGCGCTGCCGAAGATGAAAAACGCGCCGATGGGCCAGAATCCCAAAGGCCGGTTTGAGGAACGGGTCATTGGGAACTTACGATAAAGGATTGAGAGCAATGGCGGTTGAGGAAACTCTCAGAACTTAGTAGAAGGTGTCCGGCTGCAAACGGTGCGGACGGCCTTAATATCTATGAGCCGTCGCTGAATCTTCCCTACCGGCTGTGGCATCATGTATAGCGTATGCCTAAAATCCACATTCCCACTCCATTGCGCCAATACACTGGCAAACAGGCTGCAGTAGATGTCAAAGGTGCCACCGTCGGAGAGGCCTTGTCCGGCTTGGTTTCCAGCCATCCCGATCTGCGCCGCCACCTCTACAATGACGACGGAAAACTGCGCGCTTTCGTCAACGTGTACTTGAACGATGAGGACGTCCGCTACCTTCAGAAGGACGCCACTACGGTGCAGGAGAATGATAGTATCTCGATAGTGCCTTCCATTGCCGGGGGCCGGTAAGGCCATGATTTGCAACGTGTTTACCGTCGATATGTCCCGCCGCGATGCCTGTCGCCGGCCTTGCTGTTGTTGTTGTAACTAGCCTCTCAGTTGAGCAATTCCCAGACAAATTCCAAGTTTTGGACCGAGGTCATCATGGTTACCGTACTTGAAGCGAAACCCGAAACTGCCGTTCTCAGCAACGACGAAATTCTGCGTTATTCGCGGCACTTGATCATGCCCGAGGTGGGCATGGAGGGCCAGCAGAAGCTTAAGGCGGCAAGGGTGCTCTGCGTCGGAGCGGGAGGACTGGGTTCGCCGCTGGCGCTTTATTTAGGCGCAGCGGGCATCGGGACGTTGGGAATTGTCGACTTCGATGTCGTCGACTACACCAATTTGCAGCGGCAGATCATTCACACAACGGCCGATGTGGGGCGTAAGAAGCTTGATTCGGCGGCGGACAAGCTGAAGGCCATTAATCCATTCTTGAATATCAAGAAGTTCGACACCATGCTGAACAGCCAGAATGCGCTGGAAATCTTCAGCGAGTTCGACATCATCGCCGACGGCACCGATAATTTCCCTACACGATATCTGGTGAACGATGCCTGTGTGCTTACCGGCAAACCGAACGTCTACGGATCGATCTTCCGTTTTGAAGGGCAGGCCAGTGTTTTTGCAACGAAGGAAGGTCCTTGCTATCGCTGCTTGTATCCTGAGCCGCCACCGCCCGGCTTGGTTCCATCGTGCGCAGAGGGCGGAGTGCTCGGCATTTTGCCGGGATTGGTAGGCGTGATCCAGGCTACGGAAGCGATCAAGCTGATCCTTGGGCAGGGAGACCCGCTAATCGGACGGCTGCTGTTGATAGATGCACTTGGAATGAAGTTTCGCGAACTTAAGTTGCGGAAGAATCCGGATTGCCCGGCGTGCGGCACTCATCCCACGATCACGAAACTCATCGACTACAATGAATTCTGCGGAATTCGCGGTGAGGAGAGCCCGGTGGATGTGAACGTGCCTGAGATGCAGGTGGAAGAGTTAAAGAAAAAGCTGGACGCGGGCGAGGACATCTATGTGCTCGATGTGCGCGAGCCGCACGAATACCAGATCTGCAACATCGGCGGCCATTTGATTCCGTTGGGTGATCTGCCCAAGCGAGTCAATGAGCTGGACTCAAGCCGAGAGATCGTGGCCCATTGCCGCTCTGGGGTTCGCAGCGCCAAAGCGGTCAACTTCCTGAGGCAGGCCGGATTCAAGAAAGTCCGAAATCTGGCCGGCGGGATTCTGGCTTGGGCTGATCGGGTTGATAAGACCATGCCGAAGTATTGAGATCAACTGCGCGCGGTGGAAATAAGTAGGGTCTGCGCTGCGCTCATGGCACCTGGTTCGGGGTTGGTGGTAAGGTACAATCCCGGCATGAAAATTGTGGCGGTTGCTGTAATCGTGTTTTCTTCTTTCTTGCTTCCCGCAGAGACTGCTTCCGAAGTTGAGATCACCGCCGAGCCGCACCATCACCTGGAATTCCAGAATGATTTGGTGCGCGCCTTCAAGGTCAATATTCCGCCGCATGATGCAACCCTCCTGCACCGCCACCGCCACGATTACTTTGTGATTGCGCTGGCCAACGCTGACATCGCCAGTGAATCGCCGGGAAAACCGGTGGCAAGTATCAAGATGCAGACCGGCGAGACTGGCTTTCACACCGGCGAATTTGCTCACATTGCGCGAAATTTGGCGGGGACCGCCTTTCCTCACGTTGACGTCGAAGTTCTACAACCGAATGCGTCATACAAATGGGACGAAGAGCGTGGCGTCGATGTGCTTGAGGGAGGCACTCGAGAAATACTTCTTGTGAAAGACGGTATACGCGCCTCGCAGATTGAGTTGCAGCCTCATGCCATGATCCCCAAGCACAAGCATGTTGGTCCGCATCTGGTGGTGGCTATCACTGCGGTTAATCTACAAAGCAACGTTTCCAGCGAAGAAATGAAGTCGACGGAGCTGCAGCCCGGTGAAGTTGCCTGGTTTGCAGGCGGCTTGACTCACAGCGTGATGAATATGGGGAATCAGGATGCTAAGTTTGTGGTCCTGGAGTTCCCACCGGTCAAGAAAAAGTGACATCAACCTAAGCAGTCACGTATCTGCCGCTATCGATTACTTTCTGCGCAATTAATTGCCGGAGTGCAATCGTATTGTAAGGCTCGTGCTTCGCGAGTCGGCGAATGATCGCCAGTTGAGTTCGTAAGTTGTCGCCTTCCGCCACAGCAGCCACGATCTTGCGCGCGGTGATTTCAATCTTATCCAAGCTCTGCATCATATAAACGCGGGTCATCGCCACCGCAAGTGACTCTGGCAGGCCAATTTTTGTCGCGCGCAGAACAGCGGACTCCACTGCATAAATTTCAATGACCATGTCAGCGATGGCACCCATGATTTCCTGCTGGTCCTGGATCGTCTTCATATATTTTTGCGACGCCGCCCCAGCGGCGAACAAGGCCAGCTTTTTGGCTTGCGCTACTAATCTGTGTTCCTCGGCGAGAAAACCCTCAGCATCTTCTGCTACGGATGGGCCTGACAGCACTTCGTCCATCAGCTTCTTGATAGCGTCCATCAGCGGCAACTGGCCGGCTGCGGCACGTTTAAGCAGAAAACCGGAAATAATCAGCCGGTTGATCTCGTTGGTGCCTTCGAAGATACGGTTGATTCGGGCGTCTCGATAACTGCGCTCTGCCGGATACTCTTCGACGAATCCGTAGCCGCCGTAAATCTGCACTGTCTCGTCGACAACATAATCGAGCATCTCTGACGCCCATACTTTTATGATTGAGCACTCGATAGCGTATTCTTCGATGGTTTTGCGCGCGTCGCGAGAGCCCTCAGGACTGGACTTATCGATCCCCGAGAGAGCTGAGTCCATCATCCCCACGGTGCGGTAGACCATCGATTCACCGACGTAAATTCCTATCGCCATGCTCGCAAGCTTTTCACGCACCAAGCCAAAGTCGGCTATCGTCTTGCCAAACGCTTTGCGCTGCTTGGCGTAGGCGATCGCATTTGCCAGCGAAACTCGCGCCCCGCCGACGCACATTGCACCCAACTTGAAGCGGCCCACGTTCAGGATGTTGAACGCAATGACGTGGCCTTTGCCGATCTCGCCGAGAAGATTCTCCGTTGGTACCTGGCAGTCATTCAGAATCACCGGGCAAGTAGATGATCCGCGAATGCCCATTTTGTGTTCTTCGGCGCCGATAGAAAATCCGGGGAAGGTTTTTTCTACGAGAAATGCAGTGAATTTTTCGCCGTCGATTTTGGCGAACACGGTAAAAAGATCGGCAAAGCCGGCGTTAGTGATCCACATCTTTTCGCCGTTAAGAACGTAGTGATTGCCGTCTGCCGAGAGTTGGGCGCGGGCGCGACAGTTAAGCGCATCGGAACCGGAGGAGGCTTCAGACAGGGCATAAGCGCCGACAATTTCACCCGCAGCCAAAAGCGGCAGATATTTCTTCTTTTGTTCTTCAGTGCCGAAGTAAACGATGGGCAGCGTGCCAATGCCGGTGTGACCTCCCCATGAGGTAGCGAAGCCTGCGTACTTCGAAATGTGATCCGCAATTACGGCGGAGGTAACTTTGTCCATTTCGAGTCCGCCGTAGGTCTCCGGGATGTCGACGTAGCTCAGGCCCAGCTCGCCGGCTTTTTTCAACAGCTGGCGCGTGATGGAGAAGTCTTTATGCTCCATCTTCTCGATGTTGGGGACGATTTCGTTGAGGGCAAATTCTTCAGTAGTTTGAGCAATCAGGTAGTGCTGCTCGGTGAAGTCTTCGGGGGTGAAGATCTCGTGGGTCTCTAGTAGAAAGCTTCCACCGAGGATTCGGTTAGGCGCCATGCTGAAACCTTAAACCACTAAGGCCACTAAGGTACACAAAGCAAAGTGCACTTGATATTTCACCTCAAGTTAGGCGTCTTATCATTGCCTTTCAAATATCCCGGCGGCGCCCATGCCGCCGCCTACACACATGGTCACCATCCCGTAGCGTGCGCCGCGGCGCTTCAACTCATGGATCAGCGACGCAGTCAGCTTCGCGCCGGTGCAGCCCAGAGGATGTCCTAAGGCGATGGCGCCACCGTTAGGATTCACTTTTTCCGGATCGAGGCCAACCTCTTTTATCACCGCCAACGACTGCGCCGCGAAGGCTTCGTTCAGTTCGATGACATCAATGTCGTCCAACTTAAGTCCGGCGAGCTTGAGAGCTTTCGGGATCGCGAAAACCGGTCCCAACCCCATTTCTTCCGGTTTATAGCCGGCAGTTGCAAATGCCACGAAGCGCGCCAGAGGCTCGATGCCCAGCTGGCGTGCGCGCTCGGCAGACATCACTACGGCTGCTGCTGCACCGTCCGAGGTCTGCGAGGAATTTCCGGCCGTGACGGTTCCTTTGAGATGGAATGCCGGCTTCAGTGCGGCCAGAGCTTCCATCGATGTATCGGCGCGGGGTCCTTCATCGACGACAAACGAATCTTTATTTTTCATGGGCACGGGCACAATCTCATCCGCGAATTTCCCGGCTTGAATCGCGGCCACTGCTTTCTGATGACTGCGCAGTGAGAATTCGTCAGCTGCTTTGCGGGTAATTTCGAATCGATGCGCCAGCCGTTCCGCGGTAAGGCCCATGGAAAGATAAGCGTCGGGATAGTTGTCGATCAGCCACGGATTGGGCGAAATCTTATTACCGCCCATGGGAATCATGGACATCGATTCCGTTCCACCGGCGACGATAGTTTCCACACCTCCACTGATAATCCTCTCGGCCGCCATGGCAATCGCCTGCAATCCGGAAGCGCAAAAACGATTGATGGTTACTGCGGACACTTCCACCGGTAGCCCTGCCCTCAGCGAGGCGATCCGTGCCACATTCATGCCCTGTTCGGATTCAGGCATGGCGCAGCCTAGAATGACATCTTCGATTTCCTTCGGATCGAGTTGTGAAGTTCGGCCAAGAGCGCCGCAAAGGGCAACCGCAGCCAACTCGTCGGGGCGGGTCGAGCGCAAGGATCCTTTACCCGCTCGTCCTACCGCCGTTCGCACCGACGAAACGATCACTACTTCGCGCATTGCGAATCAACTTTCATCCGGGTTGAGTTTCCCCCGCTTTTTCCTCAAGACAAAAAAGGTTGCGTTCATTGACCTGAAAACTGTAAGGCAACGCCCCTCCTCGCATTTCCAGGTGGACTCTCGTAACTCGCGTTAAGCCCATTTCGGGAACTACCATTTTTCTTGTATGCGAGTGAATTTCCCCCAGCTCCGCATTCCGAGCATTCCCCCGGGACGGGCGCCCATCCTGCGTTACGGGGTCGCGGTCCTTAGCACCATCCTTGCACTGATCCCTGCACTTCTGCTTGCCAACGTAGTCGAAAGCCGGTTAGTTGTCTTTGCCGTTGCGATCATGGTCAGCGCCTGGTACGGAGGCTGGAAGCCGGGATTAGTCGCGACCTCATTTGCCGTTACTCTGGTCGCATACTTTTCGCTGGCGGGTAAACATACCCCAGAAGATTTCCACCAGGCAATCATACATCTCACGCTATTTGTCCTGGTCGCGGCGCTGATTTGCTGGTCGAATGCGGCGTTGCGAGAGGCACAAGATGGGCTGAGACGCTCCGAGCAAAATTTTCGCGCATTAGTGAACCATGCGCCATACGGTATTTGCCGATGCGATTCGCAAGGCATCATTGTTCAAGCCAATCCGGCATTTGTTTCGATGCTAGGGTGCTCTTCGGCTGAACAGCTGGTGGGACGAAATCTGATTACGCTGCATGCCGACGCGCAGCAGTGGTTCACCCTCGCGGACCATTTTCGCTCGTCCCAACGCTTCAACGGTCTAATCGCCGAGTGGAAGCGTGAAACCGGAAAGCCCATAATCGTGCGTCTCTCTGGTAGCACCCGTCGCGATGGCAAGATAAGTTTCTTCGAACTTTTTGCCGAAGATGTGACCGAGACCCGCGCACTGGAACAACAACTTCGCCAATCGCAAAAGATGGAAGCAATTGGACGGTTGGCCGGCGGCATCGCCCACGACTTCAACAATCTTCTGATGGTGATCTCGGGCTATTGCGAGCTTCTGCTGGAACGAGCCGGCTCTGACACTGCCCTTCGCGGGCCTACCCACGAGATTGCGAATGCTGCCGAACGGGCTTCCGCTCTTACCCGTCAGCTACTCGCTTTCAGCCGCAAGCAGATGCTTACTCCCAAGGTGTTGGACCTGAATACCGTCATCGCCGAAAACCTGAAGATGATGACGAGGTTGATAGGGGAGGATATCGACCTGGTCATGGTTCCTGGCGCTGAACTTGGCACGGTCAAGACCGATCCCGGACAAATCGAACAAGTCATTATGAACCTGGCGGTGAACGCTCGCGATGCCATGCCGCACGGTGGGAAACTCACGGTTGAAACCGCCAATGTCTCACTCGACGAAAATTACGCTCACTTTCATGCTCCCGTGAAGCCCGGCGAGTATGTGATGCTGGCGGTCAGCGACACCGGCGCTGGCATGGACGCCGAGACCCAAAGCCACATCTTCGAACCTTTTTTCACCACCAAAGGAACCCGCGGTACCGGGCTGGGGCTCTCGACGGTTTACGGCATCATCAAACAGAGCGAAGGCTACATCTGGGTTTATAGCGAGCAAAGCAAAGGGACGACTTTCAAGATCTATCTGCCCCGAGTCGGCGACGTCGGAGAAGCCCTGCCAACGCCTGCGCCTGCGGAGGCAACTGTCGCACGCGGCCATGAAACTATTTTGCTGGTTGAAGACGAAGTCACACTTCGCGGCTTGGTTAAGCAATACCTGCAGAACCAGGGATACACGATCCTCGAAGCCCTGGACGGCCCCGCCGCCATTCGAATTTGCGCTGAACATCCTCGCCCCATCCACCTGCTGCTGACTGACGTCATCATGCCGGGGATTAATGGGCGCGAACTGGCGAAACGAATTACCGCTGAACGCCCCGAAACAAAAGTGCTTTACGTTTCGGGATACACAGAGAACGCCATCGGCCACAACGGTTTACTGGACGAAGGAATTACCTTGCTCCAAAAGCCCTTTACCCTCCCCACCTTAAAGGCAAAGGTACGGGAGATGCTCGACCAATTGCCCCCCCTGGAGGTTCCAATGTCTGCTCGTGCACTCGTCACCGCCCACGTCAAAGGCCGCGAACAAGCTTCCCGGCCTCGTGCCAAACGTTTCGCCCTACATCTGCCGATGAAATATCGCTTTGTCGGAGAAAATGACTGGCACACTGGCACCACCGAAAACATCAGCCGCTCGGGAATGCTTTTCCGCGCGGAGGATGCCCTCACACCAAGCGCCCAGCTCGAGATTCATCTTGTGCTGCCGGCCGAGATCGCCGGGCTCTCGACCGCCGAAGTCATCTGCCGTGGAGAGGTAGTTCGTAGCCTCGAAGCGGAAGCGCCGACGCTGGCTGCCAAGATTCTGCAATACCATTTCCAGCATAACGATAAGATTCCTGCCTGATTCTCCCCAATACTTTAAAGGGGCGGCCAAATGGCCGCCTCATTTTTTGCAGCTCTTCGCTACGAAGGAAGCCAAGGTTCACAAAGGCGGGCCCATGGCGTATGGAGGGATGGGCTTTCCCTTGTGTACCTTGGGGCCTCTGTGGGAAAGACCTTTTTTCCTCAATTGCCAGATGCCGGAACTCGCAAGTAAGATTTGATCTCTCCTTCGAGTCGAGGCAGCCCATGTCCATGTCTGAAGTTGCAGATCCCCCTGTAGCCGTCGCTGACAATCCGGCGGCGGAACCTGCGGTTGAAGTGTTCGCCGTGTATGGCGCGGAGCCCGAGATTCAGGCCTATGCCATGGCTAAATATTCGCGCTCGTCGCTGTCTATGAAGGAGTCGCTGAAGGAAATCAGCTCCCAGAAGGCGGAGAAGTTTCTCAACACTTTTTACTTTCAATATGGGCATCGCTCGATTGCGGATTTGGCCCACATTGCATTAGCCGTGGAACGGCTGTCGATTTTGGCCGCGATCACGGTGGCGGACGAGACGCGATGGGATGGGCAGGAGCGCTCGACGCGATATCAGGATTTTAAGAAGAGCGGATATTTCACACCCGACTTTGGGGCTGACGACGCGGCCCGGGCCCTTTATCGGGAGACGATTGACAGCCTATTCAGAGAATACCAGTCGCTTTCGGAGAGCATGTTTCACTACCTGGTTGACATCACCCCGAAGCCTGCAGAAATGAAGCAGGATGGCTACGAGCGAACATTGCGGGCGCGAGCGTTCGATTTTTCGCGGTACCTGCTGCCGCTGGCCACCAACACCTCATTGGGCGAAATCGTCAACGCTCGCACCTTGGAGAACCAGGTTTCGCATCTGCTGGCGCAGCCGCATCGGGAGATTCGTCGGCTCGGAGAGTTGCTAAAACAGGCAGCGTTGTCGCCAGCGTACAACGTGAATCACGAGTCGCTGCGTGATTTGGTGGAGCAAATTCGGACGCTGGCGCCAGACCTGGCAGAACGCGCCGAGGCCGAACTGTTGAAGGAGGTGCGAGTTGCGCCGACTCTAGTGAAGTATGCCGACCCCAATGCCTATGAGATCGAGACGCGGCGCGAGTTACAACAAGTTGCAGCCGATCTGATGGGCGGCTTGCCGATCACGGAGGCTCCGCTGGTTGATTTACTTGACGCGGAGCCGCTCGAAATAGAATTGGCGACAACGCTGGTTTATGAGCACTGTCACTATTCTTACCGGCAGATTCGTCAAGCAGTAGAGGCCGCCGGCGAAAGAATCCGGCGTGAAATCATCGATATCGGATTGCGGCACCGCGGACGCCATGACGAACTGCTGCGGCACTTCAGCTCCGGGCAGCAATTTCGCTTTGACATTCTCATGGACATTGGTGGTTTCCGCGACATGCACCGCCATAGGCGCTGCGTGCAGATTGGCCAGGGATTTACTACGCGCCATGGCTACGATGTTCCCACTGAGCTGGAGAGCGCAGGAGTCCGCGGAAATTACGAAGCCATGATGCACAGCACTGCGGTGGCGGTGGAAGAATTAGCGCAGCGCGGGGGGCCAGAATCGGCCGAGAACGCGGAGTATGCGATTCCGCTAGGCTTCCGCAAACGTACGCTATTCAAAATGGATTTCGCGGAAGCGGTTTATATCTCGGAGTTGCGCAGCGGTCCGGCAGGACATTTTTCATACCGCAATGTAGCGTATGCGCTGTATGAAGCAGTAAAGGAGAAGCACTCGGCACTGGCGAAGTATTTTCGGGTACACGATGTTAGGCTGCCGGTGGACTTGCTTAAGCGGTAAGTTCAAGACTCCCATATGCATGCACATGCATGTTAGAATAGGGGGCATGAGAACTACGGTCGAAATGAAGCGCGAACACCGCAGCGCTTTGCTTGCGCTGGCTGCCGATCGTGGGGAAAAAGGGTTTTCCTCGGTGCTGGCGGAGGCAATCGAGGGCTACCTCGATGGGGAGCGCGAACGCGCGGCGCGCCGGAAAAAGCTCCTCTCCCTTGCCGGTTCAATTTCCGCAGAAGAGGCGAATCGCCTGCGCGCTTCGACCCAAAAGCTACGAGAAAACTGGCGGTGATCCTGGCCGACACGGACGTCCTAATCGATTATCTCGCCGAAATTCAACCGGCCGCCGACCGTGTGCGCGAATACATCTCGTCTGACAGTTTGCAGACTACTGCGATCACTTGTTTCGAACTCCTCAGTGGTGCCGGAACCGGCAGGCGCGGAGATAGGGTCCGTGCTTTGGTTGAGTCGATTGCGGTACTTGCTTTGAATCGCGATGCGGCGGTGCAAGCGGCCGCAATCCGGCGTGCCCAGTCACGAACCGGTTTCGTCATCCCAATGGCAGACAGTTTGATTGCAGGAATTGCCCTCGCCAATGGCCTTTCATTGTTCACCCGCAATCGAAAGCACTTCGAAGAAATCGAGGGATTGCAACTGGAGTAGATGTGGGGCGGACACTCTTGTCCGCCTGCCGGGGCCGGCAAGAACCTGGCTCTTTCGGACCGAAGTGTGAGCTTTCTGAACCTTGTCCGGAACTTGTGCTCGATAGGTTGTTGCCAGGCGGACAAGAGTGTCCGCCCCACATCGTTTTAAGGCGTGCTAGGTGTACATCACCTTGCGATCGCCTTTTACGATTCTGCCTACGGTGTAGGCTTTTTCGCCGGCACGGTCGAGCACCGACTGAGCTTTCTTGAACTTCTTCGACGGAATCACTAGCAGCATTCCAATTCCCATGTTAAACGTCCGCAGCATTTCGTCTTGCGGAACGTTACCCAAAGTTTGCAGGTGCTGGAAGATGGGCAGCACCGGCCACGATCCCACTTCGATCACCGCGGCGACACCGCGCGGCAGCACTCGCGGTAGATTGTCGGTCAGCCCGCCGCCCGTGATGTGGGCCATGGCGGCAACGCAGTCGGCGGCCAGCAACTTTTTGATTACCGGCCAGTAACTCTTGTGAGTGCGTAACAGTTCGTTGCCGACTTTACCCTTCAGTTCGTTCACGTAGGTTTCAGGCGTGTATTGCGCAATTTCGAATAGCAGCTTGCGGGCGAGTGAATATCCATTGGTGTGGAGGCCGTTCGATGGCAGCCCCAAAATCACGTCTCCAACTTCTACCGTTGCACCGGTGACAACGCGGTCGCGCTCGACAACCCCGACGATAAAGCCAGCCAAGTCGTATTCGCCGTCGGGATAGAACCCCGGCATTTCAGCGGTCTCGCCGCCGATCAGGGCGCAACCGTTATGCTTGCAGGCGGTGGAGAGTCCCTCCACTACTTTTTCGGTGACCTCCGGATCAAGCTTGCCGGTGGCGAGGTAGTCCATGAAGAACATCGGAGTAGCGCCCTGCACCGCAATATCATTGACGCAATGGTTGACTAGGTCGGCGCCCACCGTGGAGTGAACGTTCATTTCGAAAGCGACTTTGAGCTTGGTGCCTACCCCATCGACGCTGGAGACCAGCACCGGATCCAGATACTTTTGCTTATCTATGGCAAACAAGCTGCCAAAGCCGCCAATTTCGCTGAGCACACCACGAGTAAATGTTTTATGCGCGAGGTACTTGATTCGCTTCTTGGTGCGATTGCCGCGCTCAATATCTACGCCCGCATCGGCATAGGTAATAGGGGCAGTTTTGGGGGCTTCTTGGGCCACTAGAATCGGTCCGCCTGTACGATGAAAATGGGGAAGTCCGCTGGATGTTCGTCAGCCGGAAGAATGCTAAGCGGGCTAATTGTAGCATGTACTAAACGCCCAGCTGCTGACACCTTAGTACGTTCCCTAATACCGAAGCACACGCATCGCATAAGCTGCGATGCCTTGCTCTAATGCATCCTTCAGCCGAAGAAGTTCAGTCTTCCCTAACCTGAATTACCGCGCCTAATGAGTGATGTAGTTCGCGAAGTAATACAGCAACACCCCAAATACAGCCAACCCAGATATGCCGTAGGCGGTCAATACCCAAGCGCCGCGCGGCTCGTGGTGTGCTTGATGAGAAACCTGTGTAGAGGAGACTGCAGAACTGCTAGGGGCCCGATGCTCCATTAAGAACCTCCCGGTTCGGAAACATCGTGGCGCATTTATGCGTCACGTTAGTGTGCCTGCCATAAGGACAGGCATAACATGACCGTTGATTCTACTCCTCCAGGAAAATTATGAAATAAGAAAAAACGTTTGGCTTTGGTGGCAAAGCTCTGTCCTTCTGCGCGGGGGAGAACCTAATTGGACACGCCCACGGTTTCATTTCGGGATGTTTTCCACCTATATTTTATCAATTCGCCTTTTCTTCGCTCAATTAGAAATGTATAATCCGCTCTTAACCAACTTGTTTTCTTAAAGGAGCCGCTCCAGTATGGCCGACGAACGGGTAAAAGCCATTGATATGGCCTTCGCGCAGATCGAAAAGCAGTTTGGCAAGGGTTCGATCATGCGTCTAGGGTCAAAAGAAGCCATTGTGCCCATCTCGGTGATTCCTACCGGGGCGATCTCCTTCGACGCGGCCTTAGGAGTTGGCGGGTTCCCCCGCGGCCGGGTGGTTGAGGTCTTCGGGCCGGAGTCTTCCGGTAAAACCACCATCACTTTGCAGGTGATTGCGGAGGCGCAAAAAACTGGCGGTATGGCTGCGTTTATCGATGCTGAACACGCGCTCGACCCCGCCTACGCCAAAAAACTGGGCGTGGACGTCGACAACTTGCTGGTTTCACAGCCGGACTATGGTGAGCAGGCGCTCGAAATCGCCGAGGCCTTGGTGCGCTCGAATGCAATCGACGTACTTGTGGTCGACTCCGTAGCCGCCCTGGTACCTAAGGCTGAACTTGACGGAGAAATGGGGGACAGCCACATGGGATTGCAGGCGCGACTGATGTCGCAAGCGTTGCGAAAGCTGACTGGCATTGTGTCGAAGTCGCGTACCTGCTTGATCTTCATCAACCAGATTCGCGAAAAGATCGGAGTCATGTTCGGCAATCCGGAAACTACCACCGGCGGCAGGGCGCTGAAGTTCTATTCTTCAGTACGCATCGATATCCGCCGCATTGCTGCGATCAAAGAGGGCGACGTGGTAACCGGGTCCCGTACCAGGGTCAAAGTCGTCAAAAACAAGGTCGCCGCGCCATTCCGCGAAGCCGAATTCGACATTATGTATGGCGAAGGCATCTCGCGGGAGGGCGATCTGCTGGATTTAGCGGTGAATAATAATATTGTGGAGAAATCGGGTGCTTGGTACAGCTATAAGGGAGAGCGGATTGGACAGGGCCGCGAGAACGCCCGGCAGTTCATGAAAGACAACAAAGACACCATGGCTAAGCTGGACATTGAGGTCCGGAAGGCGTTGGGTCTGATTCCTTCGGCGCCTCAGCCCGCAGTCGTGCCGCCAGCGGCAGCTCCCACTTCGCCGGGAGCCAGGGTTACAACGATGCCGTCGGCTCCTGAGCCGGCAAAAGCCGCCGTCGGACGCCGGTAGGCAAACCTGTCTCTAAAGCCATGTAACTGGTTATTGAAAAACCAGTTACATGGCTTTTTGTTTGCGCGAGATTACTTCCCGATGCAGAAGCGACTGAATATCAGGTTAAGGATGTCGTCGTTCGTGGTGGCACCGGTAATTTCATCGAGCGCGCGTAGAGCATTGTAGAGGTCCATCAGCAGCATTTCGTGAGGCACTCGGTTTTCAACCGCTGCTTCCGCCGCGCCCAGCCAGGCTAGTGAATCCTTGACTAGAGATTGATGTCGCAGATTGGTGAGAAATCCGGATTCGGCCTGTTGCCCGTCTTCGCCGCCCACATGGCGCAAGATTGCAGCCCGTAATTCCTCGATCCCGGTGCCGGCTACTGCTGACGTCCGGATCCGACCATCGTTAGAACCGGCGAATTCCGGATGGCAAATATCTATCTTGTTCGCCACCACAATCGCGGGACGCGTTTTTGCATGAGCCAGTAGTTCCTGGTCTTCAGCTGTTACCGGTACCGAAGCGTCCAATACGATGAGCACGAGGTCGGCATCAGCCAATGCTTCCATTGATTTACGGATGCCGATACTTTCAGCTTCATCCAACGCACTCCGAATGCCGGCTGTGTCTATCAGTCTCAGTGGAATTCCGCCGATGGCAACAGTTTCGGTGACCAAGTCACGCGTAGTGCCAGGAGTCGCGGTAACGATCGCGCGTTCTCTCTCCACCAGTCGATTGAACAAACTCGATTTGCCGACGTTAGGCCGCCCCACGATTGCCAGTGTCAAACCTTCCTGAACAAACTTACCGTAGGCAAAAGAAGCAGCTAGCGCCGCGAGCGGAGGGCGAATCTCGAAAACACGTTCAAGAATCTGCTCACCGGGAAGGACTGCAATATCGTCTTCACCGAAGTCAATACCGGCCTCGAGCAGGGCAATCAGCTCTACCAACTTCTGCTTGATAGGCTGAAGACGACCGGAGAGTGCACCATCCAATTGTTGCGCTGCGATCTTGGCCTGATATAGAGTCTGCGCGTCTATAAGGTCACGAACCGCTTCGGCCTGCGCCAGATCAATTCGGCCGTTTAGAAAGGCGCGCATAGTGAACTCGCCGGGTTCAGCGAGGCGCGCCCCTTTAGCCATAGATAGTTCGACAATGTGACGTAGAACTACCGGCGAGCCGTGGGCGCTGATCTCAACGATTTCGTCGCAAGTGTAGGAATGGGATTTGGCGAAATAGGTGACGACGACTTCATCGATTTTGGTCGAGCAAGAATCTGGATCTATCAGCTCTGCAAACACGGCACGGCCGGGTTCCGGCTCATGCTTCGACCGGAGCATGTGGACAACTATGGCGCGTGCATTTGGTCCAGCAAGCCGAACGATACCAATGCCGCCGCGACCTGGGGGCGTGGCAATGGCAACAATTGTGTCATCAAGATTCACTGGAAGATTGTACTTTGGGCGCCCGATGGTCTACTCCAGCGGAGTACGAGGCTTGGTTCCCGAAGGTGCTGCGCGCAGATATTGCACCGGCCAGGCAATCTCGCGGCCCACTTTTTGCGCCGCGTGCAGCGGCCAATAAGGATCCCGCAAGAATTCCCGCGCAAGGAAGACTATATCGGCTTTTCCGGTAGTGATAATTTCTTCCCCTTGATCTGGGTCAGTTATCAACCCGACTGCGCCGGTCAAGATGTCAGCTTCGCGCCGAACCCGTTCCGCGAAGGGAACCTGATATCCCGGCGAGAGCGGAATCTTGACGTCAGCAACATTCCCGCCGGAACTGCAGTCGATCAGATCGACGCCCAATGTTTTAAGCTTTCGCGCAAGCTCTACCGACTGCTCTATGTCCCAACCGCCATCTTTCCAGTCTGAAGCAGAAATACGGACAAACAGTGGCATGCCATCCGGCAAACTCGCGCGGACCGCAGAGACCACGTCACAAAGCAAGCGAGTGCGGTTCTGGAATGAGCCGCCATACGCGTCGGTGCGCTGATTGCTCAGCGGCGAAAGAAATTCATGAATCAGGTACCCGTGCGCGGCGTGAATCTCGACCACTCGAAATCCCGCTGTGATCGCACGACGAGCGGCCTCGGCGAACGCGCTAACCGTATGCTTGATTTCCTCGAAGGTCATCGCCCGCGGCTCAGTGTATTCCGGCGAAAACTTGATGGCGCTGGGGGCTAGTACATTTTCCCAACCTCCATTCTGCGGCGGGATCGCTCCCTGGTTCGCTGCCCATGGCCGATAGGTGCTGGCTTTTCTCCCGGCATGCGCTAGCTGAATTCCTGAAGCCACACCCTGGGTATGAATAAAACGCACAATTCGTGACAGAAACTCAATGTGGTCGTCCTTCCAAATCCCCAAATCCTCCGGACTAATTCGGGCTTCTGGCAAGATTGCGGTGGCCTCGGTAAACACCAGACCAGGGCCTCCTACGGCGCGGCTGCCAAGATGAACCAGGTGCCAGTCATTAGCGAAACCGTCCTCGCTCGAATACTCGCACATCGGGGAGACGGCGATGCGGTTGGATAAGGCTAGATTCCGAATACGAACGGATTCGATAAGCTGGGACATCTCTAGCAGATGCGAAGAAGCGGCCTTTCGATTCTCTGACCGGTCGTTAGGGGCGGACTTTTGTCCGCGATTTGAGGCAGAACCACCAAAAAATATTTACAGCCGCGCTGCATTCGGTACAATCATCCGCCAATGGGCACCTACCATGTCACAATGATCGCGGGAGGGCGACGGCCGATCTTTATGTGGGACCCAAATCCTGCGATCCTGCTCGAGGTTCTATTCGACTCGCAGGAGCCAGGCGGGTATCTACTGCACGAGTTCGCGGTGCTGCCAGATCAGGTTCAGATACTCATTACACCCGCACGAGAGGGGTCAGCCGAGACCGCGGCAGAATTTATTAAGCAGGAATTTTCCAATCGCATCGGCAGTACTTTTAAGACCATAGTGTGGGATCAGGCCTTTACCGTGCAACCTGTCAAAGACGAGCGGACTTATAAGAAATTACGCGACGCCATTCAGCTCAGTCCAGTGCGCGCAGGGCTGGTGGTGCGACCGTCACAATATTTGTTTTCTTCCGCCAACCCCGCGCTCGCACCAAAGCTGGCCAACGTTGGTTGAGCTTCTGTTTAGGCGGCCCGGCGACGTCCCAAAATATCGAAGACTAGAATGATTAAGGCTACGACGATCAGAAGATGTATCAATCCACCCGCAACATGCAGACTGAAGCCTAAGAGCCAGAGAATCAGAAGAACGGCAATAATCGCTCGGAGCATTTTATTTCCTTCTCTCGCGTTCGGGAGGCAGTGGCTTTATGCCGCCTGCTGTTGCTGAATTTGTTCTTCTTTAGCCTCGATCTCAATGCGCTCGTGTTTTATATCGAGGCGAATCTGGTTATAAATACTCATGTACTGATTGGCCATCCACACCAAGGCAAACAGTGAAACCAGATAGCCACGCCAATCGCCGTACAACAACTTAAAGTGGGTAATAAACAGGAAAGCTAGGGCCACATAATGACTGAAACAATACTCGCAGGTGAAAAGATAGAAAAACTTTCGCCGAAAAATGCTGCGTGACGCTTTACATTGGTTTTGGCAGTATTCGCGAGGTTCTCTAAAGATCTCTTCGTGCGTTACCGTCCACGCTAGGCAGGCGACTGGGATAGCAAGAACCAGAAGCCAAACAATTTGTAAGCCAATAGACATTCGAAAGGAATTCGATGCAACCCCTGTCCTGAGGTTGGCCCGCTTGGTAGCGAGGGCATGCTGAAGAGCATCTAAAGAGCAGATTCGACCCGTTAAGACCCGTTAAGTGGAGCTGGGCAGCCAACACATGGCCAAATTCGAAAAACACATCTTTATTTGCGGGAATCAGCGGCTCGATGGACATCCGAGGGGATGCTGCGATCCTAAGGGATCAGCGGAGCTGCAACTGGCTTTTAAGCAAAAGCTGGCTATCCGTGGGTTAAAAGGGCAAGTGAGGGCAAACCAGGCAGGCTGCCTCGATCAGTGCGAGCATGGGCCGAATATCGTGGTTTATCCCGACGCCGTCTGGTACGGCAGGGTGACCCTTAGCGATGTCGACGAAATCATCGACAAGCACATTGTGGGCGGCAATCCTGTGCAAAGGCTGGTGTTACCGGACTCATGTCTCAATACCAATTGCGAGCATCGTCCCCCGAAATCCTAAGATTTCGTACTGGTCAAAATCGGTCACTGGAAGGGCAGTCCGTCTCCGATGTTACGGCAGTAACCCTTTCGTCTAATGCCATACCGAGAGGTGAAATCCAATCCCGTATGCTGAATACACGCACAGCTGACTGCAAAGATGGCATCGACAAATCCAACTTCCATTGGCCGGTACGAGATTATCGAAGAGATCGGCCGCGGCGCCATGGGCGTTGTTTACAAGGGCCGAGACCCTAATCTCGATCGCATTGTTGCTATTAAAACGATTTCTTTGTTGGACCTGGAACCCGCCGACGAAAAGGAGTATCGCGAACGTTTCGAACAGGAAGCGCGCACCGCTGGAAGGCTTTCTCATCCAGGAGTTGTGGGCATTTTCGATGTAGGATCCGACCCCAACACTGGACTGCCGTATATCGTCATGGAATATGTGGCAGGCAAGTCCCTCAACCAGTTGATGGAAGAGGATGGCAAGTGTCCGCTGGACCTGGCGCTGCAATTAGTGCAGGAGGTTGCGGAAGCGCTCGATTACGCACACCAAGAGGGAATCACCCACCGAGATGTAAAGCCGGCAAATATCCTGGTTTCAGCCGATGGCAGGGCGAAGCTCGCAGACTTTGGAATTGCCCGTCTCGACCAGACCCATTTGACGCTGCCCGGACGCTTGCTGGGGAGTCCCGCCTACATGGCGCCGGAGCAGATGAAGGGCGAAGAGGTTGACGGCCGTTCTGATCTGTTTTCGTTAGGAGTAGTGCTCTATCGCTTAGTGACTGGACACCGGCCTTTCCAGGGCAACACCACAGCAACCGTTTGTTATAAGTTGTTGAAGCAGGATCCAGTTTCTGCGTCGGCTCTCAATCCCGAGGTTCCGCCCGAGCTCGACGACTTCCTGAATCACAGCATGGCGAAAGAACCAGCCGACCGCTTTCAAACCGGCATGGATATGGCGTTGGCGATACAAAGCCTGCGGGCATGCATCGACATTGCGCCGGATCCTTTGGGCCCCATGCGACGCATTATCGACCGCACCGGAGTGTCGCGGACGCCGCCTATACTAACTGCCGCGCCTACGGTTTTCGAAACCAAGCTGCCGCCGCTGGAGAAAAAGCCCGTGGTTGCGGTGGTGCCAGCTCCACCGCGAGGGTTAGTAAGGATTCCCAATCCCTGGAAGAAGTCGGCGCCATTTGTTGCCGCGGGAGTTTTGAGCCTGATCGTAATTGTGACTGTAAGTCATCGGTTGGGTAAGAGCGCTGGGCAACGAGTCGCGCAGCAGGCGCTGCCGACTAAACAAAAAAATGCGGTATCGGAGCCCGTTCCAACGCCGCCTCCGGCAGAGATTACCGCTCAAAATGCGGCCCCGATCCCGAGAAAGAGTACACGCACCGCGACGAAGCCTCGGGCCAATACTTTATTGGCGCAAAGCGATGCGGATGATGTCGAAGTGGTGCATAAGGATTTATCCAATTCGGCACGGCCTCCGATTCTGCGAACCAGCGCGAATCCGCATCCAGGAACCATTGAACAGCCGATCGTCGTCCATAATTTGGACTTCGCAAAGTTGGATGTAGTGATTGAACACGGGTTTGAAGCGGGAACGGCGTCAGTAGAGATCGACCAGAAGCCGGTGTTTACTCAAGACCTGCACGGAGAAAGCAAGCGCCGCGGCTTGATCTTTCATAAGACCCAAGGTAAGCAGTCGGGAAGCATTTCAGTGCCGCCGGGAAAACATGACATCGTAGTGCGAGTGCAATCCCCAACCGATGGTTATGATCTTACCAAGACGTTGTCCGGCGGATTTTCCTCGGGCGCGCAGAGCACCCTCTACATCAGGTGCGATAAGCGCAAGAACAAGCTTGATGTGGTAGTTCAGTAGTAACGATTAGGCGTTTATTTTTCCAGCGACTTGGTAGGCGCGGCAGGATTTGAACCTGCGACCCTCTGCTTAGAAGGCAGATGCTCTATCCCCTGAGCTACGCGCCCCTAAAGCAAAATCTAACATACCTGGCCTTTCCGTGAAATGGAACAGCCGGTCTTTGGTCTACCAGCCCTGCCTACCAGCCCTGCCGCTCGCGCGCGAATTTCGAGTAGCCAATCTCCAAATGCTTGCACCTAACTACATATGTCGAAGGAAAGGGCGTGGGCAAAATGCGCCGCTTCGCCACGCATGAAAGATGGCACGCTGTGCTCGCCCGTGCGGCGAAAGAAACTCTGGTGCAAATCGGATAATCAGGCGGACTTCTGCCGACGGTCCGAAACCGGCGAACTCCTCGCGGTAAGGGATTCAGGCATGCGCCGTTGTATCATCTTTGCCGGAGGATCGGATGCCTAGGTATCTTACCCACGCCCTCGCCATAGTGTTGGTTGTCGTGTGCCATTCTGCACTCCGCGCTCAATCTGCAGGAAGCCAGTCTAGTGCGGCTCCGAAGACGTTTTCACTGGTGCCGTCGATTGACAAGAGCATCATGGATGCAACGGCTGACCCATGCACTGACTTCTATCAATACGCGTGCGGGAACTGGAGCAAACTGCATCCCATTCCAAACGACTCTCCAGAATCTGATCAGTTCTACAATCTCGAGCAATACAACCGTCAGGTGCTCCATGCGATCCTGGAGAAGGCCGCGCCTGCCGATCCTTCCCGCGACGCGAACCATCAGAAGATCGGCGATTATTACGCCAGTTGCATGGATGAAGCCACTATTCAGCAGAAAAGCGTTAGCGTGCTGCAACCAGAATTGGACCGCATTAATTCGCTGACCAGCAAAGATCAACTTCCGGAACTACTAGCGCATTACCAACTAATTAATGTGAACGCGTTCCTGGGATATGGCTCGCAACAGGACTTCAAAGACGCCAGTAGAACGATCGCTGTAGTCAGTCAAGGTGGTCTGGGACTGCCGGAAAAGGACTACTACTTTCGCACCGGTCCCAAAGATGAAGAGATTCGCAAACAATACGTGCAACACATCACCAATATTTTGAAATTGCTGGGAGAAAAAGAAGCTCAGGCGGCGGTTGAGGCGAATGCCATCCTGAAGCTGGAGACGGCGCTGGCCAAAGTATCACTGGATGTGACGTCGCAACGCGATCCGCACAACGTTTATCACATGATGCCGGTGAAAGAACTGCAGGCCTTGACCCCAACGTTTCACTGGGACGGGTTCTATCCTAAGACTGGTTCGCCTGCATTCAGCGAGATCAATGTGGCAGAGCCGGATTTCTTCAAAGGGCTCAACCAGGTCATTGCCGATACTGATTTTGCCACGATCAAGGTATATTTGCGCTGGCAACTGATCGCTTCGCTGGCCGGTTCGACCCTTCCCAAAGCTATCGACGAAGAGAAGTTCGATTTCAGCGGACGCAAGATGGTCGGCATTCCCGAACAGCAGCCCCGCTGGAAACGTTGTGTCGGTAACACGGACAATTTGTTGTCCGAAGCGCTGGGCAAGGTGTATGTTGAGCAGCAATTTTCGGCGGCCAGCAAAACCAAATCCATTCAGATGATTCATGATATCGAAGGTGCCATGGACCGCGATATTGATTCACTCGACTGGATGAGTCCCGCAACCAAGACGCGAGCCAAAGAGAAGCTGCACCTGATCGCCAACAAAGTTGGCTATCCCGATAAGTGGCGCGACTATTCCCAGCTGGAAATTGTTCGCGGCGATGCTTTTGGCAACAACTTGCGCGCTGCGGAATTCGAATCGCACCGCCAGCTCGCGAAAATCGGCAAGCCGGTGGACCGCGACGAATGGATCACTTCTACTCCTACGGTAAATGCTTTCTACAATCCCAGCATGAACGACATCAACTTTCCCGCCGGCGTAATGCAGTCGCCATTTTTTGATGCGTCTCAGCCTGATGCCCTGAACTACGGCCACATTGGACTTTTCATGGGTCACGAAATTACCCACGGGTTCGATGACGAGGGCCGGCAATTCGATGGGCACGGCAATCTTCAGGATTGGTGGACCAAAGACGACGGCGACAAGTTCACTCAAAAGGCACAGTGCGTCGTGGACGAATACAGTAAGTTCAGCGTGGGCGACACGAAAATCAACGGAAAGCTCACACTCGGCGAAAACACGGCCGATAACGGCGGAATGCGCATCGCCTATATGGCTTTTTTAGCGCGAGCGGCGGAAGAAGGCACAGATCTTAGCAAAAAGACGGACGACGGGTATACGCCCGTACAACTGCTCTTCGTAGGATTCGCCCAGGACTGGTGCTCGCAGTGGCGGCCAGAACTTGAGCGCTTAGTGGCAACTACTGATCCGCATTCGCCGAGCCGGTTTCGCGCCAACGGAGTCCTCGTGAATATGCCGGAGTTTGGCAAGGCATTCAGTTGCAAGGCGGGTCAGGCAATGGTTTCGGCCAACTCTTGTCGAGTTTGGTAAAGCCAGATTGTCTGTCAACGCTCCTCACCCTCGGTTACCGTGGTTATCTTAACTACGGCGGCCTCAGTACTCCACAATACCGTTAAGGGGCAGAGGAGCTGTTTTTGGAGAGTCGTAGCAAGCTGTGTCTCCATCTCCGCCGGTGGTTCTCCCCGGCCCTTTTCGCTTGCCTGATAATTGTCGGTGGCTTCATTCCTACTCTTCTAGCGCAATCTTCCGATCCTGAGCGTCCCATCCCAATACTCACCGGCAACGCCGGCTTTATTGCCAGTGGAAATGGCCAATCGCGCGAACTCGCACCCGAGATTACACCGGTACTGCTGCTTCCATTTGGCGACAAATGGTTGGTAGAAGCCCGCGCGGAATTCGAGGGTGAATTCGAGCGAGAAGATCCGGAAAATTCTTTCGGCGGTAAAGTCGGTAAGGAAATTGATTACCTGCAGGCCGACTATATTGCGAATCGTTACGTCACGGTGACTGCCGGACGGTTTCTGACTCCGTTTGGAATCTATAACGAACGTCTCTATCCGGTTTGGATTCGCGATTTGCAAAACACACCATTAATTTTTCCTCTCGCAACTGGATCGAGCGATGGCATCATGCTGCGGGGTGGTTTTCCGGTCAGTCGCAAAGTCGACATGAACTATGCAGCTTACTTCTCTGTGCTAAGCACCAGCAACAAGTTTGAATCAGACCGGTTGGCGGGCGGGCGCATTGGATTCTTTCTTCCGGGACCGCGAGTGGAAGCGGGATTCTCCTTTCAGAAAGAGCTTCAGGAAGAACGGCACAACGCCTTCGGGTTTCATTTTGCTTGGCAGCCACTGCAGCTTCCTCTCAATCTGCGATCCGAATACGCACGTTCAGACGATGGTAGTGGGTACTGGATCGAAGCTGCCTATCGGCTGAACCAGTTACCCTTCTGGCAAAGGGCGATGCGCCGAACCGAACTGGTAGGCCGAGTGCAGCAATTCTTCGCCGCCCAAATTGAGGAAGAAGAAGCGGAAGAGTATGGACTGTTCGATGTCGGTACTCAACAAACCGAGTTTGGCGTGAATTACTACCTGGCAGATGGGCTTAAGGCGACCGGCAGCTTCGGACGCCGCTTCAACTCCGATGGAAATGAAAATATTTGGACGGTGGGCATCGCGTATCGATTCGCGATCCCGCTCGGGCCGGTGCGATGAGGATCAGAATCTCTTGTTTGACCGTAGTGATGGCGATAACTTCATTCGTCTATACTTTGGCATCGCCGGGCAGTGGCACCCCAACAATTCCCGTGGCGCGTGACAGCAATGAAGCAGAGACCATGCGCATCGAAGGCGAGCAGCGATTTCGCTCCAACTGCGGGCGTTGCCATGCTGCTCCGCACAAATTTCCCCCCAGAATGATGGCGACTATCGTGCGGCACATGCGAGTACGCGCGACGATCACCGACAAGGATATGCGCCTCGTCCTCTACTATATGACGCAATGAGCAAAGGACCAATTGTGGCTCGCTGTGTTTACGTACTGGTTATCGCATGGTTATGCGTGGGTGCGGCTCTACCTGCGGTGGCTACTGACATCCACGTAATTGAGCTGGTCGCCGACAAAGACAGCCGTTACAAAATCGCCGGTCAAAAGAAGCCCGAGATCATAGTGAAAGCCGGAGAGCCAATCGAGCTGAAAATCATGGCCCGCCGCGGAAAAACCTGGAACCGCGATGGCTCGATTCACGGCTTCACCCTGCTGCGTGCCGGGGACAGATCGAAGGTCCCAGGCTGGAACCTGTTGCTGAAGCCCGGTACTCAGGATTTTGAGATGACCGCGCCGGCTGAGCCCGGAGTTTACATTGTTGTGTGCACCGTGATCTGTAGTGAAGACCATGAAGGCATGAACATGAAATTTACCGTCATGCCGTAGAGAGGGATGATGAAGCTGAAGTTAACCTCGAGCAGCGTTTGCACAATTGCCTTGTGCCTGTTGGCACGGGCGGCCACAGACAAAGATAAACCTAAGACCTTTTTTGGAGAGATCGCCGACAGTCAATGTTCGTTAAATGTCCACTCCCTGACCCGTTCGCATCAAGAGATGCTGAAATCGAAGTCGATGGGAGGGACGTCCCGCAACTGCACCCTCTACTGTATTCAATATCTCGGCGGCGATTTTGTATTGTCGTCGAAAGACGATGTGCTGCGACTGGATGACCAGGAGCGAATCAAAGAATTTGCCGGCCGCAAAGTAAAGATTACCGGCAGTCTGGATCCCAAGACCAAAACTATCCACGTCGAGAAGATTGAAGCTAAAGACTAGGACGTTACTCTCTCCACGTCACAGCCAGGGCAATAGGCGACGCTGACATCGCAGCGGCGGCAGTCCCATCCGGCAAGTTCAAGAGTCTTCCATTCACTCGTTTGCCCGTAATCTTGCGATTGTTGGAGACTTTCATGATTACAATCGAAAGAGGCGCCAGGAAGCTATTGGTTTGCTTATGCCTATTTACGATACTTTGACCAACAGGCAGGTAACATCGTCGTGCTGGGGAGTCGCGCCGACAAAAACGTCCAGATCAGACATCATGCGGTGCAACAATTCCGTCGGAGTTGTCTCTGTTCCGTTGTTTAGCACGCTCAGCATGCGCAATTCGCCGTACTCTTCTTCGCTCTGATTAAATGCTTCGACCAAGCCGTCGGTAAAGATCAACAACCAGTCGGCAGCTTGTAAAGTAATGCTCGCGCATTCATAACTGGCGTCTTCCCTAATGCCCAGCGGCAAACCCCCAGAACTCAACCGTTCTAATTCCCCGGAAGTGCGACGAAGCACGGGATTGTTGTGACCACAATTAATGTACGTCAAATTGCGAGCGGCGGGATCGTATTCGGCGAGGAACGCCGTTGTAAAACGTAAGCCGCCCTGGCTGTTCGTGCAGGCGTAGCGATTTAGCCCGTCGACTAACTCCGGCAGAGTAGAGGATGTTGCGGAAAGAGTGCGCAAACTGGCCTGCAGCGTTGCCATGAGCAGGGCTGCGGGGATGCTTTTTCCTGCCACGTCCGCGACGGCGAACAAGAAATGGGTCTCTTCAAACGCCGGGCGTCGAAAGACGTCGTAGTAATCCCCGGCGACGGTGTTAGCAGGACGGGTGGCAAAAGCAAGTTGCAGCCCAGGAATTTCAGGCGGCGATGGAGGTAGCAGCCAACTTTGAATGTCACGAGCAATTTCGAGATCGCGTTTCATTACCACGCGATCGGCAGTCTCTAACAGCAGTACTATGAACAGCAGCACGCCGCCGTAAAAACGAAAATCGAACTCAACCACTTGTAGTTCGCCGGCTTTGCCGTGATAACTGAATCCGCCGGCGGGGAAGATCAGAAGTACCGTCCCAAGAATTAGAAGCACGCGTCGCGCGGGGGTAAGCTTTTCAAGGAGCGCCCAAGCAAACTCCTGAGCGGTTTGGAAGAAATTTCCCCGCCTGGTTTCGCGCGGAGAGTGGGCATTGAAGTCGCGCTGATAAAGACGATAACTGGCGCGGGCGTCGGCGTGGAACTGTTTCCAAAGCTGACCAAGCTCCAGACCCTCAGTTACGCGCTGCCAGAAACGTTCGGCCTGCGCGATGATGCCCTGCCGAGGGCCCTGCCCAGCGGATTGAGAAGTAGCGGACATGAGCCTGGAGTCGCGATTATAGATGAACCAACGAGACAATTCCCCGTCGTAGTTGCCGCGAGCCTGCGGATAAAGGCTTGCCGATTTTCTATTCCGGCAGCCAGGTCGAAGTGCTGGACTTATAGCTGCCGCTTTAGGGCTGCCATCATGGTGCGGCAGTGGCGGGCTATTTGTAATTCTTCCTGGGTGTTAACTACCTGAATTTTGTCTGCCGACAGCCCGAGGCTCTCAAGTCCTTTGGAGGCAGCTGAGCGAACGTATTCACTGTTCTCCCCAATGCCGCCCGTGAAAGCTAGAAGATCGATGCCACCCAGCAGGGCGATGTATGCGCCAATTACCTTGCGGATCGAGGTCGCAAAAACCTCAAGTGCCAATATGGCTTGCGGATCGTTGGCGTGGGTACGCTGCTCCAAGGCTTTTACGTCGCTTTCACCAGAGGACAAAGCGTAGAGGCCGCTGTGATGGTTGAGCAGGTCTTCAAGCTGATCAGCGTCAAAGTCCTCATTTCGCATCAGGTAGAGCAGTACACCGGGATCGAGATCACCCGAACGTGTGCCCATGGGGATGCCGCCGGTTGGCGTAAGCCCCATCGTAGTGTCGATTGACTCTCCGTCTCGTAACGCGCACAGACTGGCACCGTTCCCCAAGTGCGCGAAGATGGCACGCGCAGGCAATTGGTCTCCAAAGTGATGCACCAGTGACTCGTAAGAGAGGCCGTGGAAACCATAGCGCCGGATGCCCATATCGTAGTAACGCTGAGGAAGTGGGAAGTGCGCCGCAACTTCAGGAACGGTTCGATGGAATGCATTATCGAAGCAAGCAAATTGCGAGGCCGAGGGAAAGGCAGCTTGAGCGGACTCGATGAGTGATACCGCCTGCGGAATGTGCAACGGGGCAAAGTGAGTAGCCGCACGAAGTTGTTGCACAACATTCGGCGTGATTAATTGATGTTCGCGAAGGTTTGGTCCGCCGTGTACAACACGGTGCCCGACAGCGACAGGAGGGCTGTGAAGGTGTTCCTGGATCGCTGTTCCCAGAGCGTTAAGCGCATCTTTCTGCGATTCGAGAATGCATTCGCGTTGCAGCAGTGGCTTTCCATCAGAGGAGCGAATATGTAACGCACCGTTGCTTCTGTCCACACCCTCGGCACTTCCGGAGAGCACCGCATTGTCATCATTCGAGTCGCAACGATAGGCCCCGAACTTGAGGGAAGACGAGCCGCTGTTCAGTACCAGTATCAGTTCTTCCACAGTACCTACCCCGGCCATTTCCAGTTCCGGATTTCTTCTTTATCGATACCCTCCGCGTGGGCGTAGTTAACGCTGTCGATAATCTGGTCTTTCAACCACTCTTTGACGTGCGCCCCCACGGGGTGAAGCCGCGGAACGCGATCGATAACATCAATCGCCAAGTCAAAGCGGTCCACCTGGTTGAGAATAGCGAGCTCAAGCGGAGTATTTATGTTGCCCTTTTCTTTGTACCCGCGAACGTGAATATTATCGTGATTTTTACGGCGATAGCTAAGCTTATGGATGAGCGAGGCGTAGGAGTGAAAGTTGAATATGACAGGCTTGTCGCTGGTAAATAGGGAATCGAAGTCGCGGTCGGATAAGCCATGTGGATGCTCACTCTCCGGCATGAGCCGGAACAAATCGACCACGTTGACGAACCGAATCTTCAAATCCGGAAAGCGTTCCTTCAATATCGCCACTGCGGCGACCGATTCCATCGTGGCAATGTCTCCGGCGCATGCCATCACTACGTCGGGTTCCTTACCATCGTCGGTGGAAGCCCAGTCCCAAATTCCGATGCCCTTTGTGCAATGCGTTACGGCATCTTCCATATTTAGATACTGAAGGTGATCCTGCTTGTCGGCGACAATCACGTTTACATAGTCCCGCGAGCGCAGACAATGGTCGGCGACACTGAGCAGGCAATTCGCATCGGGTGGAAGATAAATGCGAACTACGTCGGCACTCTTGTTGGTGACTACATCCAGGAAACCTGGATCCTGATGGGTGAAGCCATTGTGGTCTTGCCGCCATACCAACGACGTAATGAGAATGTTGATTGATGGAATTGGGGCACGCCAGCCGAGTTCCTTCTTCGACTTCTCTAGCCATTTGGCATGCTGGTTAAACATCGAATCAATTACATGCACAAACGCTTCGTAAGTAGAAAACAATCCATGGCGCCCGGTCAGAACATAGCCTTCGAACCAACCCTCAAGGGTGTGCTCGCTTAACATTTCCATGACGCGTCCGGAGACATCGAGTTCCCCACCGTCTGCGTCCTCGGGCTTATACTCGGCGAGCCATGTTTTTTTGGAAGCGGCATAAATGGCCGTGAGTTTGTTTGACGCCGTCTCGTCGGGGCCGAAGACTCGAAAACTGTTCATGTTGCGGCGCATTACTTCGGCGAGAAAGTGGGCAAGAATGTCCGTTGGGGGCGCATATTTCGTCGCTGGAACCTCCACCTTGACTGCATACTTGCGAAAGTCGGGCAGATCAAGTTCTCGCCTTAACAGGCCGCCATTGGCGTGGGGGTTCGCTGAAATCCTTCGCGAACCCGTGGGAGCTAGCTCCTGTAACTCAGGAATAAGAGCGCCCTTCTCATCGAACAATTCCTCCGGCTTGTAGCTACGCATCCAGTCTTCGACAATCTTCAAACTTTTTTTGTTGGTGACAGGATCAAGCACGGGTACTTGATGGGCCCGCCAAAAACCCTCCACTTTGTGGCCGTCAACTTCTTTGGGGCCGGTCCATCCTTTCGGCGTTTTCAACACAATCATTGGCCAGCGAGGACGCGAAGCATCTCCAGTAGAGCGAGCATGCTCCTGTATGGTGCGGATCTCGGTTACGCACTGCTCAAGCGTGGCGGCCATTTTCTGGTGCATGGTGGCAGGATTGTCGCCTTCGACAAAATATGGTTTATGGCCGTATCCAGTCAGCAGCGCTTCCAGTTCCTCATGCGGAATACGTGCCAGAATCGTGGGATTCGCGATCTTATATCCGTTCAGATGCAGTACCGGAAGGACCGCTCCATCGCGAATAGGATTCAGAAACTTGTTGGAATGCCAGGAAGTCGCCAGCGGACCGGTCTCCGCTTCGCCATCGCCGACCATCACCGTGACGATCAGATCGGGATTATCGAACGCCGCTCCGTAAGCGTGCGAAATGGAGTAGCCAAGCTCTCCGCCCTCGTGAATGGAGCCTGGCGTTTCTGGAGTGCAATGTGAGCCGATACCGCCGGGAAATGAAAATTGCCGGAAGAATTTGAGCATGCCGGCTTCGTCACGGCTCTTGTCGGGATAAATTTCCGAGTAATAGCCTTCCAGATAGCAATTGGAGAGAGTAGCTGGGGCTCCGTGTCCAGGTCCGGAGATGTACATCACGTTCAGATCCAACTTTTTGATGAGCCGGTTCATGTGGACCCAAAGAAAAGACTGTCCGGGATCGGAACCCCAGTGGCCGAGCAGACGATTCTTAATATGCTCCGGCTTCATTGGCTCCCTAAGCAGAGGATTGGCGCGAAGGTAAATCATGCCTACCGAAAGGTAGTTGCAGGCACGCCAATAAGCGTCCATTTTTCTTAATTCTTCGGGAGCAAGTGGAGGAGGGGCTAGAGCGACCATGGAAGATTCTCCGGGTGGATAAAGTCGTTGGATGATTAGTTTGGGTAGGCCGATGCTCTTAGTTTGAAGTAGTTACTTCATCAAACAAACTTGGCGTCGTGCTCGGCAACTCAGCAGGCGCCGAGCATTCGGGCCCATCGTTCGCCACATAATTGACCGAGGTACTAACGGAATACCGTCGCATAAGGCTTGCTTGAAATGGTGTCACCATCGCCAGAACCTGCTCACTATCCTGGATGCGGGGGTCCATCCAACGGCTGTATCGCTCCCGAGGGAGAATGACTGGCATGCGATCATGCATGTCGGCCAGTAAATGATTTGCTGTCGTAGTCAAAATCGCGCAAGACTCCACGACGACACCTTGGGGATTTCGCCAACTATCCCAAATCCCCGCAAAAGCAAATACCTCGGCACTTCCTACTTCGAAGCAAAAAGGCTGCCTGGCCTTTTTTGCTGCCCCGCGGCGCGCCCACTCATAGAAACCGTCGGCAGGAATCAGGCATCGGCGGCGCTGCAGGGGATCTCGAAATGAGGGTTTGTTTGTCGCCGTCTCTGCCCGGGCATTGATCATTAGAGGGGACGACGCCAGATCGCTCGTCCATGAAGGGATCAAGCCCCAGCGCGCTAATGTTGTCCTGGGTTTCTCTGCCACCTGCATTTGCCTGACGATCGGCACCGCCTGTGTAGGTGCGAGATTATGGCGAGGCTCCCAGTCAAGGTCGTCAAAATCAGTATCGAAATATTCTGCGAGCAGTTGTTTGCTTCGTGCCAGGCGGTATCGACCACACATGTTGGAAATCTTACCGCGAGTTTGGAGACGTGTGTGGGACCTGGTTTTTATCCAAGCTCGTCTTTGGCGGAACTTTGGGCCTGGTACGGCGTAGCGCGAAAGCACGAAGAAGAGGAGATCATCAAGAATCCAGTAGGAGATTGGTCGCTCACATTGACTGTTGCCGCAAAAAGTCGTAGTTTCTGATTTCGGTGAAAAGGAAAACTATGAAAAGAAAATTACTGCTGTTGGTGGTTTTGTCGCTCTTGTCCTTCGGCCAGTTGGTTGGGGTCGGACTTGCACAGTCAGCCTCGGGAAGCTCAGCCAGCAACAAGCCTGCTGCGATTAGTGCGGACAAGGCCGCGGCAAGCAAAGATCTTATGGATCTGAACTCCGCTACCCAGGATCAGCTCGCAACGTTGCCGGGTATTGGCGACGCCTACTCGAAAAAGATTATCGCAGGCCGTCCTTATCGAGCCAAGACAGACTTGGTGCGTAAGAAGATCATTCCTGAAGCTACCTATAAGAAAATTGCCGACAAGGTGATCGCAAAACAGAAGTAACAGCCTCCGTGAAACGTTCGTAGATTGGCCCTTGCTGCAAGCCATTTTCGCCTGCGCTGAAATTCCGAAGTACATGTCCCTCTTCGGGCTGGCAGATTGGCCTGATTATGTGCGAGCCAGAGGCCATTCTAAGCGACAATATCCTTCGATATGAAGCGATTTCTGGCGCTGAATGCGCTCCTGACAGTAACTCTTGCGCTGTGCTCCTGCGGAGGCGGCACGGCAGCCCCTTCACAACCGGGCGGCGGAGGCAGCCCCAGCGGACCTACGGGCGGCACGGGAGGCACTGGAACCCCGGGAGCGAGCAGCGACTGCAGCGCCATGAGTGTCGGTGCCGGGGCAAGTCTGGGCGGATTTCGTCCGTTCCCGAACGATAGCCCCTGGAATCTTGATGTCTCGAATGTGCCGGTTGATGCCAACTCTACCGCCATCATCAACTTCATTGGGTCGACCAATACCCTCCATCCCGACTTCGGGGCGGGACAATATCAGGGTTCAAACATTGGAATTCCCTACACCGTCGTAGACGGAACACAGACTCTTGCCAACATCAACTTCACCGCATATGGAGATGAGAGCGATCCGGGCCCCATGCCGATTCCAGCAAATGCTGCTATCGAAGGCGATCCGGCGCCCGGCACTGGCGACCGTCACGTGCTGGTGCTGGATAAAGACAATTGCTTCTTATACGAACTTTACAGCTCGTATCCAGGGAGTGCCGGTGCTTGGAATGCCGATTCCGCAGCTGTTTGGGATTTATTAACCAACGAACAGCGTCCGTGGGGCTGGACGTCTGCCGATGCTGCGGGCTTGCCAATTTTTCCAGGCCTCGCGCGCTACGATGAGGTTGCCGCGGGAGTAATTACGCATGCTATCCGCTTCACCCTTCCGCAGAGTCGCGCTGCTATCGTGCCTCCTGCGTCGCACTTTGCTTCGAATTCAACTAACGCTTCGGCTCCGCCCATGGGTATGCGGCTGCGGCTAAAGGCAAGCTACGACATTTCTTCATTCCCAGCCAGTGTGCAGGTGATTTTGACCGCGATGAAGAAGTACGGGCTGATCATGGCCGACAACGGGAGCGCCATGTACATCAGTGGCGCCCCCGACAGTCGCTGGGACAATAACGCTCTGCACACGCTGTCGCAGGTGCCAGTTTCGGCATTTGAAGTCGTGCAGATGAATCCGGTGTACACGTCGGTCAATCTGCCGCAGGGGGCGGCTCCGGCGATATCGAGTTTCACTGCGGGATCGCCCGCGGCCGGCAAAGTCACTTTGTCGTGGGTCGCCACCGGAGCTTCTTATTTTGTTGTATCGCCAGGTCTGGGAGCAGTGCGGGGAACCTCTGCGGCGGTTTCGCCCTCCGCGACTACTGTCTACACACTTTACGCGACGAATCAGTACGGACGAACATCGGCGATGGTGACGGTCACAGTACCGTGAGAGTGGTCCCTCAAGAAAAACATGCGCAACTGTCATTCTGAAAGGTTGTGACACCAAAGTAGAGCCGAAGCTCCGCTACGGCTACCAGTGCCACAACTTCACAGGTTCGTGCCGGCCCTAGCCGTAACAGAGCTACAGCTCTACATTAGGATTGGGATAGTGCCAGGAGCGAGCGCTCTGTAGCCCACATTACGAAAGTTTGCGTCCCGAGATGTAACTTATTGTTTCTGTTGGTTTTAGCTGGTTGAATGTTCGGAGGCTTATCCCCGAGCCTGTCTGACTTGGAGCCAGCGAAATACGCGTGTCTACTCACCCACAGATGTGGAGAAGGATAACCTTCGGCGGCAAGGTCTTCATCGGTCTTGTCGTGATGTTGGGCGGCATTGTGTTGGCCGCCGCAGCTTTTGTCCCAACGAGCTACAACATTGCGGAGTTTCTTTGCTATCTGTTGATCGCCTTTCTGGCGTCACGCTTTACGGTGAATTTGCCGGAGATCGCCGACACCATGTCGGTAAATTTCCTGCTGGTACTGATCGGAATCCTGGAACTTAGCTTTGCTGAGACCCTATTTCTGGGCACAATCGCGGTACTGATCCAGTCACTGTACCGTTCCCGCTTCCGGCCAATTCGAGTCGCATTTAACCTTTGTGCCAGCGCTTTTGCCATCGCCCTGTCATATGCGGTTTTTCATACGCCTCGGCTTCACGGTCAAATCCAAAACCCAACATGGTTGCTAGGGATATCCGCCTCGATATATTTTGTGGCGGACACCGGATCTATCGCCACCGCCATTGCGCTAATCGAAAGAAGGTCGCTAAGAAACATCTGGGCGACCTGCTACTCCTGGGCTTTTCCTTACTATCTCGGCGGTGCTGCGCTCGCGGGCTTGATTGGTTTGCTGAACCGCAACTATCCATGGGAAACTTCGCTGCTGGTTTTGCCGCTGGTCTATGTGGTGCATCGCTCCTACCGGCTGTATTTGAGCAAAATGGAAGACCGTCGCCGCCATGTGGAAGAAATGGCCAATCTTCATTTGCGCACCATTGAGGCGCTTGCGTTAGCCATTGAAGCGAAAGACCAGACAACTCACGAGCACTTGGAACGGGTCCAGGTCTATGCGCTCGAAATCGCCAAGGAGATGAAACTCCAGCCAACCGAAATCGAGGCACTGCACGCGGCGGCCCTGCTGCACGACATCGGCAAACTTGCTGTCCCCGAGCACATCATCTCCAAACCGGGAAGATTGACGCCGGAAGAATTCGACAAGATGAAGATCCATCCCATCGTGGGAGCGGAGATTCTTGAGCACGTGCGGTTTCCTTACCCTGTCGTGCCAATCGTTCGAGCCCATCACGAAAAATGGGATGGCACGGGATATCCGCTTGGCTTAAAGGGGGAGGAAATTCCCATCGGCGCCCGCATTCTTTCGGCTGTCGATTTTCTGGACGCACTAGCCTCCGACCGCCAGTACCGGCGCGCTCTCCCGCTCGACGAAGTAATAAAGCTGCTGGTTCAGGATTCAGGTAAAGCATTCGACCCCAAAGTGGTCGATGTTCTACAAAAGCGCTACCGTGATTTGGAGACACTGGTTCATCCCTTAGCGACAGAAGCCGAGCCCAAACTCTCCACCGAAGTAAAAATCGGTCGCGGTGACGCGCCGGATGCTGGTTTCGAAAAAAGCACTCGCAAGGAAGGTCAGGAAATCAACTTCCTCGCCGCCATTGCGTCAGCCCGTCAGGAAGCCCAGGCCCTTTTCGAGCTAAGCCAGGATCTCGGTGCCTCGCTTAGCATCGATGAAACGTTGTCAGTTTTTTCTGTTAAGTTGCGCCGCCTGATTCCGTTCGACGCTATCGCTATCTACATAAAGCGTGGCAATGAACTGGTCCCTGAGCACGTAAGTGGCGATAACTATCGGCTGTTTTCCTCGCTACGTATTCCGATTGGGCAGGGCCTCTCTGGATGGGTGGCCCAAAACCGCAAAGCCATCATTAACGGCAACCCGTCAGTAGAACCAGGCTACTTGAACGATCCAACCAAGTTCAGTACATTGCGGTCCGCACTCGCCATTCCGTTGGAAGGCTTGGAGGGAGTGGTGGGAGTGCTGGCCCTGTATGAAGCCAAGCCGGACGCCTTTACTTCGGACCATCTGCGAATCCTGCAAGCTATCAGCCTGAAAATGGGACTGGCCATCGAGAACGCGCTGAAGTATCAGCAGGTGGAGGGTTCAACTACCACTGATTTTCTAACTGGACTTCCCAGCGCCCACGCGTTGTTCTTGCAGCTCGACCGCGAATTGGCCCGCTGCAAACGAGAAAACTCGTCGCTGGTGGTTATGGTTTGCGACATCGACGGTTTTAAACAGGTGAACGACCGCTTTGGTCACCTGGAAGGCAATCGAGTGCTACGCCTCTTCGCCCATGCCTTGAAAGGAACCAGTCGCGAATACGATTTCGTTGCCCGCATGGCCGCTGATGAGTTCGTGGTGATCGCGCCGGGAATGACTCCAGAGGCGGCCGCCAAGAAAGCGCACCAGTTGCGCCAGCTAGCCAAGCAGGCTGGACAAGAAGTTTGCGGGGAAGAAATCATTTCCTTAAGCAGCGGCTCTGCGCTGTTCCTCAAGGACGGAGAAGATGCGGAGACCCTACTTGCCGAAGCCGATCGCCGCATGTATCTCGAAAAGCAGAAGCAGCCCTTCCGTAAAAGTCGCCGTCTTTACCCACGAGTAAAGTGCCGTGTAACCATCGAGCTTCGCCCTAAAGACAGTGAAGCTCTGGCACTGGGCAACTTGACTGACATAAGTCTTGGTGGATGCTTCGTAGAAACCAGCGCAGTTCCGCCCATTGGCGCTCCGCTAAACTTGGTCTTTTCCATCGACGACGGCAAGGTAGAAGCCGAAGGCACGGTAATCCGGATGGACCCCGGCAGCGGCATAGCCGTCCAGTTCAAGGACATGCTCCGCGAGGACAGAAGTAAAATGCACCGCGTATTGGACTATGTGCAAAACGCGTCGAGCGCTTATGACAAGCGTTACTTTGAAAAGCTGATGAAGCGCTAAGTGTCCGTCACTCTCCGCACCCTTTTTTCTATTCAATAGCGCTCTTGAACGGATTCACGATCCGAACGTCTAACTGCCCAAAGTCGCTTTCGTTTTGGGTAGCGACAATCAACTTGTGAACTCGTGCCGTGGCAGCAATCATGGCATCCTCCAGTAACTTGTCGGGTTTGCGGTCCATAATCCGCCCCCACTCCCGAAAGCATTGCGTGTCCATCGGGAGTATCTGATACGAACCTGCTAACTGATCTGCCCACCGCTCCAACTCGCCGGCCTTCGACGGATCTTGCCGCCTCGTCCGCTCAATTCCTGCTTGCAGCTCCCCCAACGTTACAGCGGAGAGAAACAACTGCTCTTCCTCCAGGTTCTCAAGCCAGGCGACAACTCCACCATGAGGGCGCGGCTTTCGCAGCTCTGAGACAACATTTGTGTCCAACAGGTACCGGATCATCGGAGCTGCAGCGAACTGCGGCGTCGCAACTTTCGGCGCCGGGCTATGACTTCATCGAAACGCGCCTCGGGAGCCAGCAACAAACTCTTAATCCCAGGACGCGCCGCCCGTTGCAGCCGGTTCCATTCTCCAATAGGCACCAGGACAGCAGCTTCGACGCCACGGCGGGTGACCACCTGCGGCCCCTTCTTCATAGACGCATCGAGGAATTCGCTAAACCGGGCCTTCGCATCCTGTACCTGCCATGAACTCATGGTTATTATTTTCCGCTTTCAATTGTTCAGACTAGTCAGGTGACTAGTCATTAATTGCGCCGTGAAAGACCGCCACAGTCCGTGGGAAGGACGCGGCCTTCTATTGAGTGGCAAGTGTGTGGAGGGTTCGAAGCACGTGCTTGATCGTGAAGTGACAGATAATGAGCCCATTCGAACGCGCATAGAGTTCCTTGTTGTCTGTAAACTATTGTAAACACTAAACAACCCGCCTATTTCTCGCCACTCCCTGTGGCAAATTTGCCACAGACGCAATTTTCGCCCAAACGATAGACTACTGCAGGCAGCAACTCGCCTAGCCACAGTTGAAGCACGAACAAACAGTCCGCAGCCCCGTGGAGTGTAGTGGAGTCGGCCTCCACAGTGGCGCACCCGTCAAGCTCAGAATTCTGCCCGGCTCCGCCGGATCGGGCGTCATCTTCCGCCGCACCGACCTCGACGATTTCGATGTAGAGGCCGTCAGCCGCAACGTCGCGCGGGTAAGCTATGCCACCAGCTTGATGAAGAAGGGCGTGTTCATTTCCACTACCGAGCATCTGCTGTCGGCTTTTATAGGTGTTGGCATCGACAATGCAATCGTCGAACTGGACAACCTAGAGCTGCCCATTCTCGACGGGAGTGCCCGCCCCTTCGTGGAAGCGATCCGCAAAGTTGGAATTCGCAAGCAGCGCCGCCCGCGCACTTATCTGCGTATCCTCCGCGAGCTCGAATTGCGGGAAGGCGATAAATTTATTGCGGTCTATCCTGCCGAGAGCTACTCAGTTTCGTACACGATTAACTTTCCGCACGCGCTTATTGGCAAAGAAACTTTCAGCGTGGATCTTTCCGATGGAAACTACCTTCGCGAAATTGCCGGCGCCCGAACTTTTGGATTTCGCGATGACGAGCCGGCCATGCGAAATATGGGGCTGATTCGTGGCGCCTCGAATGAAAATTGCATTGTACTTACGCCCGAGGGAGTCGAGAATCCGCCGCTACGGTTTCCTGACGAATTTGTCCGTCACAAGGTACTGGATTTGATTGGAGACTTGGCCCTGCTGGGAAAACAAATTCTTGGCAATGTGGTCGCGGACCGAGCCGGTCATGCCATGCATACTGCGCTAGTGTCGCGCATCTTGCGCGATCGTTCCTTATGGGAAGAAACAACGCTGGAGGAGGACCGTGCCCCTACTGCGGAACTGCAACCGACACCGGTATCAACCTCAGTCTAGCCGGACAGATCCTAGTCAGCCGCCGCCGGTGCGGCCGAGAAACTTCCATCGTTTCGTTCCCTAACCAGTTTTTCCAGCTCGCCGCGGGCGCAATCGCGCAGCCGTTCAGCATAGCTTTTGGCAGATCGTTGATACTCCGGCGTCAGCTCGGCCACCCGGACTGCCAGTAGTGGAGCATCGCGCTCCAACATTTGTACCAATCTTTGAGCCCGTTCGATCCGTACTTCGATTGCAAGCATTAGCCCAGCCTAGAAATGGATTTTTTCTAGGGTGCCGGGACGTCAGCGGTTACCGCAAGTCTCTAGCTAGGTTCGGGCACGGGAAGTGTCACCGGCTGTCAGTTCTCGGAGAGTTCGAACCGGTCAGTAGCTCCAACCGTTTCATTTGTTCAACTAGCCAAGCTTCTAGCTTCAGCTTTGACGCGTCAGAAAGTTCCATGAAGCGTATCCCGGCTTTCGCCGAGCCGTCTGTCCATGCAATGTTGGCTCGGCATTCGGTGACCACGTCGCTTCCCGGGAGCCCGAAAACTATCCGCGACAGTCCACTTTGGGGTAGTTTTCCGCGATACGTGATCGCCATGCCGCCTTCGCTAACGTTAGTAGTGGTTACTTTGATTTGTTGCTCCCCGCCAAATACCAGCAACACCGGCATCTCGATAGGAAGCCGGAAATAACGCCGTCTCTCGCGTTCAATCGTGCTCAAAGCTGCGGAAAAGCAGCGCATGGAATTAAGCATCGAAATCGGCTTCTGCATCACAAAGTTCGCACCCAGGGCGAATGCCTGCTGGGTGGTAGTCACGCCATTAAGGATGGCAAACTTGATTGTGGTCTTGTTGGTTGGACCATTGCGAAGATTTTCCAATATGCCCAAACCGCCTTGCAGGTCGTCGCAGTCGACAACGATGGCGTCAAATTTCTCAGTCGCAAGGATTTCGTTTCCCGGTCCAGCCCCTTCGCAAATCTCCAGTCGAATCGAAAACTTGTCGAAGGTTTGTTTCAAAATGCCCGCAACTTGCGGATCACGGCTGACCAGGAGCGATTCCAGTGGCATAGTAATTTGATGGTATCCGGCGCTTCGGCAGTCCATAAAGTGACCAAGGTAATTTTGTAGGCAAATTATCAAACCGCATCGGCCTCATCTGCGGTTTACTCCAAAACGGGCGCGGGCCGCATCCCAGCTGACACGGTTCCTGCAGCGCGGCAGCCTTCCGGAGTTTAAATGCCTTCAAGTAACGATTGAAGGGGCTTGCCGTGACTGCTGACATCCGCCATGCAATTCCTGCTCAACTTTTCTTGTTCATTGCAGTTTGGGCATATGCTGCTGCGTGCCCCTCGGGCACAGTCCTTCGGCAAGGATTTCAAGTCTTGCGTCGCAATAGCGGATAATTGACCACCTGTGCACAAAATCGTCTACCTCTCGCTCGGATCCAACGTCGGCGACCGTTCCGCGAACCTTGGTGCAGCCATCACGGCCTTAAGTTCAGTAGGCCAAGTACTATCGGTTTCTTCCTTTTACGAAACCGAACCGGTCGAGTTCACGTCCCAGCCTTGGTTCCTGAACTGCGCGGTGAAATTGGATACTGAAAAGATGCCGCGGCAATTGCTCGCGGGCATCCTGGCAATCGAGCGCGGCTTGGGACGAAGCCGTGCAAGAGAAGACGCTAAGGGGCCACGCACCCTTGATATCGACATCCTGCTATTCGGCGACTCAATCATCGAAATGAAGGACCTGACCGTGCCCCATTCGTCGATGCATCTGCGCCGGTTTGTGCTAGAGCCATTGGCAGAGGTAGCTGCGGAAGTGCGTCATCCCGTGCTTAAGCAGACGATAAAGGAATTACGTGATGGGTTGCCATCAGGGCAAAAGGTAGAGAAGTTACGCACCCAGGGAATGCCTTTTTAGGAATTTGTCAAGATGCACAGCTTCCTCAGTTTTCTTGCGAATGCTGAATTCTCGGTCTCGGATCACCTGATTATGCGCGGCATTTTGAAAATTCCATTCATCAAAGCGGCGGTTTTCCTGTACATTCAAGTTCCACTTGAGAAATAACCGCGTAGAATGCGGGCGAAACGTTTCTTTTCCACAGTGCAGCTAGTGTAAGATAGCTTTCATTCGCTGCAAAAACTAAGTTTTCTATTACAGGAGGATTCATGGCATCAGGCATGACCAAGACTCAACTCGTCCGTCACTTGGCCGAGAAGCTGGAGACCAACAATAAGACAGCGTCAACTTTTCTGGAAACGCTGGCTGACACGGCTGTAAAAGAGACCAAGAAGAACGGAGTATTTGTAGTCCCCGGCCTCGGTCGCCTGGTGAAGGCGCACCGTAAAGCCCGCCTAGGACGCAATCCCCAAACTGGTGAACCAATTCAGATCAAGGCCAAGACTGTGGTGAAGTTCCGCGTCGCCAAGGCCGCCAAGGACGCGATCGCGCCCAAGAAGTAGTTCATCGCTTCTAGATGTGATCTTCAATCTGCGACAAAGGCCGGCACGCCGGCCTTTTGATTTCTGCGCAGCACCTACTTTGGATACTCGTTCTTTACCACTGCTCCACCCTTCATCACAAATTTCACCTGCTGTAGCGTGGTCACGTCCTGCAAGGGATCCCCGTCCACAGCGATCAGGTCAGCCCACTTCCCGGCTTCAACGCTGCCCACCTTGTCCGACCACCCCAGCAGATCAGCGGCATTCACCGTGGCACTCTGAATGGCCTGAGCGGGGGTCATTCCCAGCTTTACGTATACCGCGAACTCATGAGCATTCAGCCCATGCGGGTAAACCGCCGCATCGGTACCAAACGCCACTTTCACTCCGCTGGCAAAAGCATGCCCCAGGTTCTGGCGAACAATCGGCATGATGTCGCGCATCTTGCTGGCGTACATCTCGGGCATGCCAATTTTCTGCATGTTTTCGCTCAGCCAATCGGCCAGGTACAGTGTAGGCACTACGTAGGTGCCGTTCTTCTTCACCTCGGCAATCGCGGCGTCATTGATGTAAGAGCAATGCTCTACTGAATCGACGCCCGCCTCTGACGCCCACAAAATCCCCTGAGCGCCGTGCGCGTGCGCTGCAACTTTTCGTCCTAAGCGATGGGCATCCGCGACAATCGCCTTCATTTCTTCCAAGGTGTACTGCGAGGCCTGCGGGTCGTCGCCCTTGGAAAGCACTCCCCCTGTAGCACAAATCTTGATCACATCTGCCCCATACTTAATGACCTCACGGACCTTATGCTGTACGCCTTCAATGCCGTCTGCAACACCATCGCCCACAGCGTGATACTCCGAGGGCAGAAGGTTGTTGTCGCAGTGACCGCCGGTAATACCAAGAGCAGGCCCACTGACCAGCATTCGTGGGCCCGGGACGTCTCCGGCATTGATCGCGTCACGCAATGCCACGTCACTGTAACCGCTGGCGCCGACGTTGCGGACAGTGGTAAACCCGGCATCGAGTGTGACTTTGGCATTCTTGGCGCCGATCAGGGCTTCCCGCGGAACCGAGATTGCGAGCTCTTCGTAGCCAAACTGCGGATTCATCGTGAGGTGCGTATGCACGTCAATCAGGCCGGGCAAAATCGTCGCGTTGGGAAGTTCGATCACTTTGTCGGCCGTGCCTACGGTCACTGAAGCAGCCGGGCCAACGCTGATGATCTTGTCGCCTTCGATTACCACGGCCTGGTTAGCGAGTAGCTTGCCATTCTTTACGTCAACCAGCTTTCCCGCTTTTACGACTACTCGGTTAGCCGGTTGTTGCGCCCAGCCGAAGCCGCACAGCGAAAAGAATAATCCCACAGCGAGAAACGTCCTGAACGGACGGATCATTTTTCTTTCTCCTGAAATGAAAATCCTGAATGGAAACTTACAGGCTGGAATTCTACGCTACGCCATGACTTCAAATGCGACTGCGCCGACCATCGAGACCCCAATGCTGGCCGGCATCTGCGACGAAAAAAATTACCAGAAGGAGTAAGACAGGCAAGTGATCAAGCTGCGCTCCGAAGTAGCGCCACACAGGAACGTCATGGCCAGGGCCCCACCAGGTCGCCAGCGTCAAGCTGATCATGTGAAGGATGCCCAGCACACAGGCGGGCCGCACCCAGTAGCCCACCAGAAGGGCAAGGCCAATGAACATTTCCACCAGTCCAATGAAGTACCCAAAAAAAACAGCGTGCGGCAGCACCAGGCCGGCGAGCATCGGCTGATACCAACTGACCGCGCTGGTATCGATGAAACTTTGCAGATATTGCTGGAAACCTCCGCCGACAAAACCCGGACTGAACAATTTGTATTGTCCAAAAAGAATAAAGAAAAAAGCGGTGATGATGCGGACTAACGCAACGGTTCTCGGGAGCGCGTCAGATATTTTTCGCATCAGGAGCGAAACCCTACACATCAACAGTTAAGAATTGTCGCACTAATCGAATTCTGCTGAAAAGTAGCGTTCCTAGTTCACGTCGTCTGCTTGCCTTCCGTTAGGCGGTCGCCGACACTCCGCTTGCGGCAGCCGTCGAGGGATTGGCAGTCAACGCTTGAAAAGCATTCTGCAAGCCCGTGTATGCCTGCAAGGCGTCCGCTTGGTTCCCGGTTTGAAGGTTCTGGGCCAACTGGGAGAAAAGCTGACTGACCGAACTCTGCTCCTGTCCTCCTCCGCCGTGATGATGGTGGTGAGACTGGGTGCCCTGACTCTGGAAGCTCTGTTGAAGATTGGCGAAGTCCTGCTGCGCGGCTGTGGTATTGCCGGATTGCAGGTCCTGAGCAAGTTGTTTCAATTCCAGCGCAATTGGACTGCTCTGCGAAGATGTAGAAGTCAATTGCGGGGAGTCTTTTTGCAGTGCAGCAAAATCCGTTTGCGCTGCCGTTAGATTTCCCGACTGCAGGTCTTCGCCGAGCTGCTTAAATTCTGCTTGGAATTGCTGCTTCTTACTGGAAACATTTTGCAGCGTCGTATTAGTAAAGAGACTGCTAAGAATTCCCACAACCGACATACTGATCACCTCGAAGTATTTCGCGTCTTATCACGAGCCAACGCCACGGGGTCCATCGGACCTACGGCCAGCATCTTTAGCCTCAAGCCCTGAATAACGCGCACTTTTACTCAACTTTACGAAATTCAGAGTCTGGAAGTGTTTGTCCAGGGAAGCCAGTGCATGCTGGCTGCCATTACGTGGTGAGGGCTGATGCTGTGAAAGTGAGGGTTCTGAAGGTCTTTCAGGTCGACCTGAAGCGAAACCGGCAAGTGTTGCCCGGCAGTTATTGCCCACTCCTTTGTTTCGACTCCTTAAATATCTTGCCGTCCTTCATTACAAATTGCACGGTCTCCAATATGGTTACCTCATGTAGCGGATCGCCATTTACCGCAACCACGTCTGCATACGCCCCGGGGGCAACGACGCCGATCTCGCCTTCCAGGTCAAGCATTACGGCGGCCCGCGAGGTTGCACTCTTGATGGCATCCATGGGCGACATTCCGAGTTCCACCATCCTGGAAAATTCCTGAGCGATAGGCTCGGTCCAGACGATGCCACCCATGTCGGTACCGAATACAATTTTGATTCCCGCTTTTATCGCTTTCTTGAAAGATTCAGCATGTGCCTCGGCGCGTTTACGATCTCGCTTTCCGTCGGCAGTGTCTTCAGGCGCCCAGTCTTTGTAATAGACAGCCAGGGTCGGGCAGTACCAGGTTCCTTGCTTCACCATCTGGGCGATTGCCGCGTCGTCGAGATCAAGCCCGTGCTCAATAGAATCGCAACCGCCATCCAGCGCTCGATGCAATCCGATTCCACTATAGGCGTGGCACGCAACCTTCTTTCCCCAGCCGTGAGCTTCATCGACAATTGCTTTTAATTCTTCGACTGTGAGCGTCGGCTGGGATACGAGCTCGCCATTCTTGCCGGTCCAGGAGCGATGTGTCATGTAGACCTTGATCCAATCCGCCCCGTGATCGAGTTGTTCCCGCGCCGCCTTCCGTGCTTCGACCGGCCCATCCACAATCTGCGCTCCTTTCGGCATAGTCAGCTCAGGAGCGTAGCCCTCGAGGTTATAGCCTCCGGTGGTTGAAATAGCTCGCGTCACTACCAATAGGCGCGGCCCGGGAATGTATCCCTCATTGATTGCTTTTTTAATCCCGACATCGCCGTAACCCGCCCCTTCAGTTTCGACATCGCGCAAAGTTGTGAAACCCTGCTCCAAGGCGCGTCTCGCCGCTACGGTCGCCCGCGCCGCGCGGAAGGAAAGGGGCTGTTTCAGAATGTTGGCGTCGTAGCCCCCCTCCGCCGGATCCTCTCCCTGAAGAAAAATGTGGGTGTGCGAGTCGATCAGACCCGGAAGAACCGTTTCGCCAGAGAGGTCAATCACGTTCGCGCCCTCGGGAATCTTGGCGCTGCTGGCATCCGCCACCGACTCGATGCGATTCCCGCGAACGACAATAACCTGGTCTCTGCGGGGAGAGTCAGATTTGCCGTCGATGAGAACGCCGGCGCGAATCACGGTGACGACGTCGGTAGCCTTAGTCTTGTCCTGCGCTAGTCCAGAGCACACCAGCAAGCACAAGGAACAACAGAGTGTCGCAGAGCTCTCACTTAAGTCGGTCTCCACTGGACTCGATTACTCGACGATTGCCTCAGCCTCAATCTCCACTAGCATGTCCGGCGAAACCAATGCGCGATATTCCAATCATGCTGGTGGCGGGACGAATCTCCCCAAAGAATTCACCGTGCGCCATCCCGACTTGTTCCCAATCTGCAATATTGGTCACGAACATTCGGGTGCGTACTACGTCTTTCATGCTCGAACCAGCCTTCTGCAGCGCCGTTCGATGTTCTTCAATAGTCTGGATCGCTTGAGCGTGGGCATCGCCTATGCCGACGATTTTTCCATCGGGCCCAGTGGCAGTAGTTCCCGACACATACATGTGTGGACCAATCTTTACTGCGCGCGAGTAACCGACCTTCGGTTCCCAAGGTGTGCCGCTTGAGTAGTTAATTCGCTCCATGAATTGCCTCCGTTTGCCGATCATTGTAATGGAGACCTGGGAACTTAGCAGCCAAAGCGCTAGTCTGCCAACAAGTCATTGGAAAAACCTTTTGCCTGTTAAGGGTTCTAAATAAGTAGCACCGTCGTGCCACGTGCAGTCACGAAAGTGACTTGCGGTAACATCGGAAGCCGGATAAATATCGCGCATACAGTTTGCAAACCGGCATCCAAATAAGCGATTTGCAGGAGGCCCCAATCATGATTCCGGAATCGCATCCGCTTGCAAAGCTATTCGTTGAACTGGTTGGCCGTCACTATGCGAGGAGATAGGGATTCGCGATCCGCAACTGGTGGCTTACGTTGCGCACCTGCTGACCGAGTTCTGCGACGTCGAGCAGTTGTTCAAGATTCGCACAGCGGAAGGAAAGCCGCTGAACGATGTCGGCGAGATGATGGTGGAATCGAATCCGGTGTACGGGCCCGCGGCTTCGTTTGATCGCGAACGGCAGGTGCGCAAACATATTGGGGACTACACGCTCTTTTTTGCGGGAATGTTTCCGGAGAGTATCAACCACTTTCGGCTGCGCAGTAACCGAGTGGAGAATTTTGTGGATTGGGTGAAGGCTGGGAAGGAAAGCTACTACGTGGTTTCGAAGTTCGAGTTCTTCGAATATGCCAAGGTGGCGCCGCTTTTTGCCAACCTGTCAAACCGCTTTGAGGACTGCGTCTATGGATTGAACCAGGTAAAGAATGATTTCAGGAAATGCAGCACCCCATCGTGAGGCAGACTAAAGAGCTGTTGATGTAGTTTTGGACTAATCGGGTAAAGAACACGATCCCGGCCCGCGGGGATCGCCGCAACTGCCGCATGCTCCGCCCATGGAAGGTGCCGACGAGGCCGACGTTGCCTTGGCGGATACCGCAAACACCGAAAGCTGCGGCACCAGCTTGCGGCTATGGCACTTCGGGCAATCCGCCTTCTGACCACTCATCACCATCGCTTCGAACGGGTGGTCGCATTCCTTGCAGATGTATTCAAAAATCGGCATGATGGCACTCCTCCACGTATTATCGCCCACCAAGCCTGCTCGATCTATTTAAAATCAATTCGCAGTGACTTCGCAGACCAAGCCGGATCGATGACGCGTTTGTGCCGCGGCGCTGGTTGCGCGGCGGCCATATCCAGACGCTCGCCAGCTTTCTGATCAACCGCCGCATTCAGCTTGCCGCCGTCGGAACGGCGCTTGATTGAAGTTGAGCCTGGGGTTCAAGTCCTTGCCATTGTCATTGGCAGCCAGATCGCCAGGCTGCGCTTACCGTGATCATCGTTCACGGTTTCGAGGGCTCTACCGAATCGCAATACATGACGGGTTTCGCCGCCAAAGGCGTGGCCGCTGGCATGAACGTTATCCGCATGAATCAGCGCAATTGTGGCGGAACCGATGCGCTGGCGCCGGTGCTCTATCACTCGGGTCTTTCGCAGGACTGTGGCGGCTGTAGTCGCGAAATTTAGTTGATCGAGATCACGTGCCCCGCGTTGCGCTTGGTGGGATATTCCATGGGCGGAAATCTGGTGCTGAAATTGGCGGGGGAGTGGGGATCGCAAGGGCCCGCACAATTCCGTGCGGTCGCGGCCGTTTGTCCGGCACTGGATCTGGCGGCCTCGTCCGATGCGCTGCATTTGCCGCGCAACCGGATCTATGAGCAATATTTCTTGTGGCAGGTGAGAAGACGGCTGCGGAATAAAGCCAAGCTGTTTCCCGGCGTGTTTGACCTCTCACGGCTGCGGGGAATCGATAGCCTGCGCGACTTCGACGACAAGATCACCGCCTATTACTGTGGATTTGACGGGCGCTGCGGACTACTACGCTCGTGCGTCGCGGCCTCCAATGTAGTCGATCAAATTGCCGTTCCCAGCCTTATTCTGCACGCCACGAACGACCCATTTATTCGCATTCTTGCCGGCTACCCGCGAAGAAGATTCTGGCGAACCCCAACATAGCCTTCCTCGAAACGACAGATGGCGGACATTGCTCCTTCATCGCCGAGGCCAACGGGTATGACGGCTTTTGGGCCGAACAACAAATCATGAATTTCCTCAAATCGTTTTGAAGATTACAAGCGGAAAGGTCCAGTATGATGACCTTCAATGGAAGCCGACTTCGCCGTCGAATTCGGCCCGAATGAAGAGATCCTCGACTTCCCCTGGTCCGATCCTGAAAATCGCTGGCAGTACTACGATCTGAAACGTCAGCCAGAATTGCTACACAACGTTGCAGAAGCTCAGGCAGTTTCCGGAACTCGAGAAGCTTTCTTCTCGGCCGTTAATTCTCAGAGCGGAAAGTTGGAATCCGCTAAATGCGATGCCTGGTTCACCACTGACATGAACGCGGAAGAAGAGATCTTCGGCGCGTCCGGGAAATTCGGTTCCTATGTTGACCTTGTCTTTTCCGACGACGGAGAGCGGTTTTCTTTTGACAGCCACGAAAATCTCGCCCGAAGGCTGGTTGACCTTCTGAAGCTCGTTCCGGACATCCCCTGCGCTGCCGAGTTTCTCATCCGGCATTGCTTTTATCACCGAAAGAGCGAGGCCGAGCCCGGCTTCTATATCACCTTCTATCTATTCGGTTACGGCGATGACGTGGCCGAGGCGCGAAAACGCTGGGCAATCGCGTTGAAGCTGGTGGAGAACGTCATCCTGCAGCTATCTATGCGGCATTAAACCGTGCATTCGCTGCGGTCGCCGCACCAGACCGGTACAATCACAATGTGGTGAGCATGCGCGCCAGGTTCGTCGTCTCGTTATTGCTGCTAGGTTCGTTGTGGCTGTTCGCCGAACCGGTTTCGCAACTCAAGCCGACCGATTACGTAAATGATTTTGCGCATGTCCTTGACCCTCGCCACCGTCACCCAAATCGACGACATCGCCCAGCAACTCGACCACAAAGCCAACACCCAAATCGCTGTAGTTACTATTAGTTCGCTGGACGGAGCCGACATCGAGAGCTATGCCTCGATTTGTTCAAGCAGTGGGGCATCGGCGGCAAGTCGAGCAATCGCGGGGTGTTGATTCTGTTTTCAGTTGGCGATCACCGCTATCGCACGGAAGTTGGCTACGGGCTCGAACCGATTTTGCCCGATGGCAAGGTTGGGGGCTTTGGTCGTGAGGCGGTTCCTCTGCTTCGCCAGAATAATTACGGCGGAGCGGCACAACTCATGACGTCGAGGGTGGCTGACGTCATCGCCCACGATGCCGGTATACAGCTTACTGGCTTCAATGCTCCGCCCTCGGCCCTACCGCGAGACGAGACAGGACGCAGCATTTCAGCAGGCGGGATTGTCACTCTGCTCATTTTCGCAGCCATCGTTTTATTTACTCCGCTGGGACGTTTCTTATTGGGGATGTTCCTCCTCGGGGGTGGCGGCTACCGTCGCGGCGGATGGGGTGGTGGCGGCTTTGGAGGAGGAAGCTTTGGCGGTGGGGGAGGCGGCTTCGGTGGTTTTGGCGGCGGGAGTTCGGGCGGCGGCGGCGCGAGTGGAAGCTGGTAAGGAAGGGACTGTATGACGCCAGAAAAATTGATCGACCAATTCGCTAATCGTGTAACCGACAGCGTCGGCAGGGAATCTTCAAAGCCTTATTCTCTTCGGGTCAGCGGCTGGTGGCGAATTTCATTCGGAGTTTTCCGACGTGAATTTGCTTTGCGTGCTTCGCGATACATCCTTCGCCAGCCTAAGCGCGCTTGTCCCGACTGTAGAGTGGTGGCTCAGCCAAAAACAGCCACCGCCATTGGTGCTCACGGGTGAGGAGCTGCGCCGCTCGGCAGACGTCTTTGCTATCGAGCTGCTGGATATGCAGCACCGCCATCGTGTCTTGTTTGGCGAAGACCTGTTAAAAGATTTGAACGTCGACATGAAACACCATCGTGCGCAGGTGGAATACGAACTGAGGGAGAAGCTGATATTGCTGCGTAAGGGCTTACTGGCAGCCGGCTCTAAAGAGCAGCGGCTATGGGATCTGATGCTTAGTTCGGTTTCAGCTTTTACTACACTCTTTCGCCACGCGCTAATTGCGCTTGGCGGAGCAGCTTCGTCGAAACGCGGGGCCGTGCAATTGCTGGCTGCGCACATCGTGTTCGACGCCACCGCTTTTCTTCAGCTGCTGGACATTCGGGAGAAGAAGTCTGAGCGCAAGCAGTTCGAACGGACAGACCTCTTCCGCCGCTATCTCGCGGGCATCGAGCAAGTTACCGCGGCAGTCGATACAATGTTTGCTTCCCAGATCGCAGGAGAGAAATCATGAGCAAAGCGCTGATCGTTATTGTCGTACTGGCACTTATTGCCTTCGTAGCTTTCGGACAATATGTGAGCGTCCGTAACACGCTGGTGACTAAGAACGAAGCAGTCAAGAGCTCTTGGTCACAGGTCGATATCGTGCTGCAGCGCCGCGCTGACCTTATTCCGAATTTGGTCGAGACGGTCAAAGGCTATGCCCAGCAAGAACAGACAGTTTTTGGTGACATCGCGAAAGCGCGTTCTGCACTCCTCTCGGCCGGCACTCCCAGCGACAAGATCGCTGCCAATCAGCAATTGGACGGAGCCATTGGTCGCCTATTGGTGATTGTGGAGAACTATCCGCAGCTGAAGTCGAACGAGAATTTCCTGCGGCTGCAAGACGAACTCGCTGGCACAGAGAACCGTATCGCCGTCGAACGCAAGCGTTACAACGACACCTTGCAGGACTACAACACCTACATTCGGAAATTTCCCAACAACATTTTCGCCGGATGGTCTGGTTTCAAGCCGAATGATGCCTACTTCGCCGCTTCTGAAGGAGCGCGTCAGGTTCCGAAGGTCAACTTCGCGCCGCAGTCCGCTCCGCAACCGGCGCCGGCGCGCTGAAGTTAAGAACGATTCCTGAGAAATCGACCAAGCTCTTTAGGAGATTGATCCCACTCGAACCGGTCGTCGCAGCCAGGTCCAGGCCTCACTGCCGCGGCCCTTTAGCTTAGTGCGCGCAATGGACAGTAACACCATCGCAACAAAAATCACCACCAGCCCAAGCGTCGCGGTCTGAATCGTCTGCGCTCGCTTGGGCAAAATAGAGACTCTTCCGTACACAAACTCCAGGTGCACCCAATAAACCATCAGCGATGTCTGCCCTAGTTGAATCAGCGGACTGAATCCCCACTGACCCAGGCCCCATCGGCACCACGCATAGACGGCTGGCATGATTAACAGCAACACCCCAACCCGAATCAGGAAGAAATTCGGGCTGGTGTGCCAGAAATCGTAAACTGGATAAATTTGCCGCCACGAGTCTATCCATAGCGGCCCATAAATCAAGCCAACGCCCGAAACTCCCGTTGCCAGAAAAATTAAAACCTCATGTTCCCGCGCCCAATCGCTAAACAGCAGAAATCCTACTGCCAATCCCGCAAACGCAAATCCAGCCCAGGGGAATAACGGGAACAGTCCAGCCTTGGGCGTGCCTACATTGTGTACCCCATTGAAATAGGATTCGATCGGCCAGGGCAGCCACTTGGGGCTCCACGTAGTCCACAACAAGGGAGTCATCAACGCGATTAACAGTGCGCTGCCCGACCCAGATGCCACCATAGTCCACCGCCGACGGCTTGCACCGCTCGCCATGTCGGTGAGCCAGCACACCACTCCCATCAGCATCATCGACATTCCAATGGTGTTCAGAATATCGACGCGCAGCAGATCACTCCAGGGTGCCCAGCCAAGAGCAACTACAAATTCCTGCAAGCGGAAAAGTAAAGCCACACCGAAGATTTCAGCACCGCGAAGGATGGTTATGCGCGCTACCTCGTTAGGAGGTAGTCCCTTGCGGCGAAGTTTGTCGGTCACCAGCGCAAAAGAGATTCCCGCGAGGAACAGAAATAACGGCGCAGGCAACGTCCCCACCACGTGCGACCATGTGAAGAAGGTGCTCTTGCGCGCATCGCCGCCGAGCCAGGCGTCATAGCAATGCGTCTGAAACATCAGTACGCACGCCAAGCCCCGCATCCAGTCGATATAGCCGAGGCGAGATTGGCCGACAGCGGGCATTGCGTCTAATGGCGTCGGTCCTTGCTGACAAAAGTGCCCACGACCCCGAAGCCAAGCCCATCAGGATGTCATATTGTTATCGCGCTTCCAAGTGAGGAATTGGGTCTCCGACGCCGAGTCCACAGATGGACACGTCTGCCAAGGATGCAGTCAATGGATTTGTGATTCGGTTTTCACGCTAACTCGTTGTGGGCACTCCAGTTTGTGGGGAAATGGGTGATTCTCGTCGGGCAGCAGCGTCCCGACCTCACCGTAGACGTCACAACGGGTGAGATGAGGCGGTTCTTCTTCTCCTCCGATATCGGTGTAGCTCGAGTCCGGCAGAGAATTCAGGAATTCTTCAAGTGGCTTGCCCCCTGCGTTGACCGTTCCCGAAAACATTCCGGGATACAGAAAAAGCAACCCGTGCATGGGATGATGGTAGTAGTGAACCCCGTAGGGTCCAAATGATTCATGAAATCCCTTCCGGTGGAGCGTTTCTCGCTGCGTACCGGTTGCCGCAATCGAATCGACTTCGAGATCGGTAACCACGATGGTTGTGCCCTCGCAAATATGCTCGCCATCAATTACGCTTCCACAGGCCTGACAATGGAACTTAACCGTGCTGCCAGCGCGACTCCGCATATCGCTTCACTATATTGAAAATGAATATGAATTTCAATTTCATTTTCAATTACAGACGGGCTTATCAACCTAAGACCAGTGGCGGCAGCTCAGAAGTCCTTGGACGTAGTTCCACAATGATCGGTAAAACTCCAGAGTGGTTTTGAGCGTCGAAGGGGAGCCGCTTTGCATAATGTGAATGCGGGGAGAAAATAAATGCGTTGGACGCCGGGCGGCAGCGATGAGGATGTTGAGGACAGGCGAGGCAGCAGCGGTGGCTTTGGTGGAATACACCTCGGCATTGGTGGCTTCGTGCTGGTGGCGATCCTGAGCCTGGTCTTTCACCGGAATTTCTTTGCCTTGCTCGGAAGTGATCCCGGAGGGTCAGCCGGGACGGCTGTAAGCCAGCCTCAACCTGCACACGACGATACGGAGAAACCGTTGGTGCAGTTCGTCACTTTCGTGCTGAATGACGCACAGTCCACATGGAGCAAAATCCTTTCGGAAAAGGGCATTCCATACCGCCACGCCAAACTGGTTCTATTTCGCAATTCGATCGACTCCGCCTGCGGTATGGCAAGTTCCGCCAGCGGACCCTTTTACTGTCCGGAGGACGAAAAGGTTTATATCGATCTTGACTTTTATAGCGAACTAAAAGAGAGATTTGGTGCTCCAGGAGAATTTGCTGAAGCCTACGTGCTGGCCCATGAGATCGGGCACCATGTGCAGAAGGTGCTGGGCATCGAAGCAAAAGTTCGAGCCGCCGAAGAGGACAACCCTCGGTTGCAGAAAGAATATTCGCAGCAATTGGAGTTGCAGGCGGATTGCTTCGCCGGAGTCTGGGGACACTCGACCGAACAGCGAAATTTGCTGGATCCGAACGATCTGAGTTCCGCGCTAAAGGCGGCAGCGGCAGTAGGCGATGATCGCTTGCAGAAGATGTCAACTGGGCGCGTCAATCCCGAGACCTTTACTCACGGCACCTCAGCGCAGCGTACAGCCTCATTCCAACGAGGGTTTGACCAGGGAACCGTGGAATCATGCAACAGCGTGCAATAAGGCGTGCGATTTCGCTGTATTCGTGGCGAGATCCAACTCGTTGAAAATTGGCGGAAGCGAGTGGGAGTCGAACCCACCATCGCCATCGAAAGATAACGATCGCCGGTTTTGAAGACCGGGACGATCACCGGACCGCATGCGCTTCCATTACCACCCACCCGACCCAGGTTTAAGTCTAGAACACAATCTCAACCCAGGAATCGCCCAACAAGATTCCAATCGGTGAAGCTGGTCGCAAAATCCTCGACCAAAGTTTTTCCGCGATAACGGAATGGTTAACTAGCCTGCCAGTGGAAATCATGTGGAGTTTATTTTGGTCAAATTTCCCGCGGACCTTTTTCGCCCCTGCATCGCCTGAAAACATGCGGCTCCGGCACGCAAAACTTTTTTTCAATAGCACCCCTTTCCCATTAGCATCGACGCTACTTTACAGTGTCGTCTTCCACCAGTAGGATTCACTTCGCTCTCAATTCTCTAAACAGAAAGAAAAAATGTTTTCGGGCTCCCCCGGGGCCGTCAGTTTATTGGCGCGCCAATTTCGGAAACAAACTAATGAAGCCAAAGCGAACGATCCTCTGCGTTGACGATAACGAACAGTCACTATCCATCCGAAAAGTTCTTTTAGAAACCCGCGGTTACCGGGTGCTCGCATATTCCAAGGGCGAAGAAGCGTTGGAACGGTTCAAGAAGGGCGGCATCGACCTCCTGCTCACTGATCTGAGCATGCCGGGTCTGGATGGCTCCAAGCTCATCCAGGCCGCCAAAGCGATCTCGCCGCAGACGCCGGCGATTCTGCTTTCAGGAAAGAATAAACTTTACGATCACAACACTCACGCTGACGTATTCCTCAGCAAGAGCATGTACGCTCCAGTGGAGCTGCTGGAGCGCATCCGTGTCTTACTGATCCGTAAACGGGGTCCAAAACGGATGGATGTCCCATCGCCTCTCTCCCAGGCCGGCGCCGCCTGAAGTGCAGTAAAGTACTGATCTCGCTGGGAATAGTGCTTCATGTAAGATCGAAGGCGTGCCCGTCTTTATCGAAGCTGTTGAGCTGCGCAAAACTTATCGCGTCGGCAAGGTCGATGTACCGGCCTTGCGCGGCGTCTCCCTTGCCGTAACCAAGGGAGAATTTGTCAGTGTCGTGGGCCCCTCGGGCAGCGGCAAGTCGACCTTGTTTTATCTATTGGGTGGGCTGGCGCGCGCCGACTCCGGCCACGTGATCGTCGATGGTGACGACTTCGCGCAAATGTCTGACGCCCAGCGCACTGACATGCGCAAACGGAAGATCGGCTTCGTGTTTCAGAAGTTTAATCTGCTGCCGACGCTCACCGCCCGCTCGAACATCGAGATTGCCCTCGACATCGCAGGAACTGACGGTTCATTCGATGCCGAATATTTCAATAAGATCGTGCGGCTGTTAGGAATCGACAAGCGCCTTGATCACCGTCCGTCAGAGCTTTCGGGTGGCGAGCAGCAACGTGTCGCGCTGGCACGCGCACTCATCAACAAACCCGCAATCGTCCTGGCAGACGAGCCTACCGGCAATCTGGATACGAAAAACTCCGATGTTGTTCTGAAGATGCTTCGCCAATCGAAAGAAGATCTTGGCCAGACAGTGCTGATGATTACCCACAATCCCGAAGCGGCAGCGTACGGCGATCGCATCGTTCACATGCGCGATGGAGAGCTTGTTCCAGCAGAAAAAGATCCGCAATGGACCAGGAGTTAGACTGATCCACTGCGGTCAATCTGTCACAAAGCCTAGAAAATAAATTTCACCCCCAGGGTAATTGATCGAATGCCACCGCTGAACAGGTGAGAATTCAGGAAATCCGGGCTTGATACCTGCGCGTACCCTGGCGCCGAAGTCGCGGTCACGACTCCAGCCGTGCTGAAAACGTTTCCATTGCTAAGCGAATAGTTAGGATGGTTTAGCACGTTGAAGAACTCAGCCCGCAGTTGCAGGAACTTCGATTCAGTGAAATAGGTGTTCTTGAAAATCGAGACGTTAAGAACGCCAAACCCCGGAGTGTTGATGCTGTTGCGGCTGACCGTGGAGCGAGCCCCCGGGCCAGTCACCAGGTAGCGGGCAGTTCCGTCGACCGGGGTGTAACCGATCGCCGGATCAAAACCGAAAGCATTCGCCGGATTATCCGCGCAGCCGTTGGTGGGGTTGGCATTGCTGAGCACTGAAACCGGTGCCAGATACGTAGTACCGGGGGCGCTTCCGGAAGTGCTACCTGCCATGGCCGCACATACCGGAATTACGTCAGAGCCTGTGAGTCCGCGACCGTTTGGGTTCAGTACTGCACGGTCTCCCGCGCTATCGCCGTTGCCGTTGGAATCGAGACCGGACTGGATGGTGATAGGCTGCCCGCTCTGGGCGAGGAATACCGAGCCGATTTGATATCCATTCAATAGAGCCTTCATGAATCCATTGCCTTCCCGGATTTTTGGCACTTCCCAAATCCAAGAGAGAGCGAACTTGTGTCGCACGTCGAGGTCCGAATTTGATCTATCCAGTCCAAGCTGGTTAGTGTCCTCGGCGCGACGCGGATTCAGCAAGCTGGTGAAGAACTCGTTGGTTCCGTTATCGATTGTGTGTGCGTAAGTATAGTTGGCGTCGATGGTAAGTCCATGCTTAGCTCGTTGAGTAAAACTCACCGTGCCGCCATGGTAGATACTGTTGCCGAATGGCGGGTCAGCCGTCACAATTCCCTGAAAGCCGTACTGCGCATAGATGTTGGGATTGAAGCCGTTGATCGCCATGTCCGTAGGAGTGTTTGCGTCAAACGTCGACGGGATGTCTGATGCGCTAAAGAACGTGGGCAATGGTTGAATACCCGCGTCAAACGCACTGGTGAAATTGCGCCGATACTGCACTGGCAATTCCAGTCCCCGTGTGCCCAGGTAACGTACTTCGATGGTCGCGTTCTGGTAGAGCTCGTGCTGTAGTCCCAGGCTCCAGGTAAACGTCTTAGGCATAACGGTGTCATCGATGTAGCTGGTGGTGATCGCGCGCGCGTCAGCCTGCGTTGCCGGCGCGATATAAGAAGGTGGAAGGCCGCCGCTCGCCAGGAAACCTGTGCCAGTGGCGCACCACGCTGGTTGCGGAGTCAATGTGCAGGCAGAATTTTCGTTGAGTTCGCTTTGTAGCTGAGGCGGCAAAGTGATAGACGCGAAATTCTGGAACTTCACGTCATAAGAAACTCCGAAGCCACCTCGCAGTGAAGTCTTGCCGGTACCAGTCGGGTCCCACGCAAATCCCACCCGTGGCGCGATGTTGTTCTTATCCGTCTTCGGATTGCCGAACGCGATTACTCCGGGCACGTCAGAGATCGAGTTCAACGATTGCGTACTGGCTCCCAGCGGGTTCGTCCAGTATTCGTAGCGAAGTCCGAGGTTCAACGTGAGGCGCGGGGTGATCTTGTAGTCATCCTGCGCGAATCCATAGAAGGCACTCTGCGTCCCCAGGAAACTTCCAGTGCCGGCATTGCGCAGCGTCCTGCCGGTATCGTCCGGAGCCAAATCGTTAATGAAGGTCTCCGTAGTGAAATACCAGTTGTCCCCATTACTGCGCGAGAGGAAATACTGCGGAACAATAAAATGCATATATTGCCCGCCGAATTTGAAGGTGTGCTTGCCTTTCACCCACGAAATGTTGTCGAGAATCTGATAAGTGTCTTGTTTGGTGAATTGATTGTCACCCGGTCCAACGGTGACCGGACCGAGTTCCCAAATCGTGACGTCGGGCGGGCAGTCGGTGCAGGGATTCTGGAAATTCTGGTGATAGAACGAGTAGGAAAGATGCAAATCGTTGATCAAGTGCGAATTAATCGTCCACGCGTCCCCCAGAGCAAGCTTACGGTTATTCACGCTTAAGGCTTGATTGAATTGTGCTTGGGTGGAATTTACCGGATTGCTGAACAGTTCCTGGTTAAACAGAAATCTCGCTGACAATTGATGGTTGGTCGTCGAGTAGTCAGTGTTGATTTGGAAATCATGTTCCTTCTGATAAATGGGGCTGATGATAATTACGTCGCCAATCGGAACATCCGCTCCATTGACCGTAATGCTCCCTTCATTATTCACCGGCGCTACGGGATAGTAGGACAGAACGTTGGATACGACGGAGTCCGCCGCCATGCCTTGAAGGGTCGCCAAGCCGTCTGGCGTCGGGCCCAGCAGCGCAGTAGGAGTTCCCTGACCGTGAAGATCGGTGTACTCGTATGCGCCAAAGACGAACCACTTGTTCTTCTTTAACGGTCCGCCGATGGTGCCCCCGAAGCGGTTGTTATCATAGGCTGGGTTTCCCGGGATAGTGCCTTGAGCAATTGCTTGCTTCGTCAAGTTGTCGATCGAATTTAGATTTCGATTCTGGAAATACTCTTCACCGGATCCATGCCAGCTGTTGGTCCCCGTCTTAGTAATAAGGTTGAACTGGCCGCCCGCCGAGTGGCCGGTATCGGCACTAAACTGATTGGTCTGAAGTGCAAACTCTGCTACCGCATCAGGAATGACGGTTGAGTTGGGGCCAGTGACGCCTAGATTGTTGTCATCGACGCCGTCGACGATAAAGTTATTGTCGCGCGGTCGCATGCCTCCCACCGAGCCGCCGACTCCAGTTACGCCTCCCGGCTGTGCAACTACGTTCGGCGCCAGCACTGCCAGGTTGAGTGGACTTCCGTTCAACGCTCCGCCAGCATTCGGCAGATCGACAACTGCTTTCGAGTCATAATTGTTGTTAATACTCGAAGATGTGGTTTGTACTTCCACTCCTCCTGCATTTACTTCTACGGTTTCACTGCTCGTGCCCAGCAGCAGCTGAGCGTCGGCTACGTTCTCCTGAGCGGCTAGTACGTTCACGCCCTTCTTGACGAACGCTTTGAAGCCAGCAGCTTCTACTGCTACGCTATACCGGCCGGCAATCACGCTGGCGATGTTGTAGGTGCCAGCCGAACTCGTTTGTGCGACCTGGGCGACGCCGGTTTCTTCGTTGGTAACGACAACTCTGGCATTCCCGACCACTGCGCCCTGAGGATCCAAAACTTGACCTCGCAGCGAACCCGTAGTTCTTTGGCCGAATGCAAATGGAGACACAGTGAAGACGAATGCGGTTACCAGCACCATTACCAACTTAACAATCTGTTGTTGAGTCGCAGTTGTTACAAGCTTTTGTGTATGACGGCACATCATTGGCTCTCCTTTGTAGGGCGGAAGGCTGTAGCAGTGTTTGCTACAACGCCCTGTGTAAGGGCACGCGTGTTACCGCCCTTAGTAAAGTCGAGTAACAAGTGGCGAGAATACTTTTGCTGAGGATGGAAGCGCGCAGGCGAGGTACGACTCGCGATACCTCGGTCATCTACAGACGACGTTGTTAAGGAACTTGTCTACAGAAAAAAGGATTACCGCCCCTAGCTACTGGAAATGGGATAAAACAGCATAAACATTGGTCTGTAATGCTTATTACGGTACGACACATAACGAACATCAACACACAAAAAACCAATTTTTTTGCAACGATTCCATGCAAAAAAGGTTCTAATTAGATAACCGCCACCTTGTCGCTGTCACCTGAGCCAACAAGGAGAAATCGTGAAAATTATCCCCCAATTGTTAGTTGCTGTTGTATTGACAGGCGCGGCCACGGCCTTCGTTTATACCAACCAGATCAGGCAGGAAGCTGTAGACCAAGACAGTCTAATTATCAACGCTGCGTTTCGTGACGGAATGTATCAAGGGAAGAGCGATGCCCAGGATGGCAAATCCCCCCACTTAACCAGCGGCCGCTGGAGCACCGATTCCGATCGCAGTGCTTTCGTCTTTGGTTACAAATCCGGCTACGAAGAAGTTGCGGATTATGCGAGTGGCGTTGAGCCCGCATCTCCCACACCGGCATGGATTGGATTTCGCGATGGAATTGCCGATGGTTCAAAGCACCGCCACGAGGGGCAACTGTTTCAAGGCGGGAAAACCGAAAAATACCTTCGCGCGAATCGTGGTTACTCCGCAAGCGAGGGTAACCGCGATGAGTACAAAGCAGCGTATCGGGATGCCTATGCCAATGGATACCAGCATGGCTACTACGGAGATGCCGACTTTATCTCAAATAGGACCATTGCTCAACGGTAAGTGCCTATTCTGAAGTTGATCGCACGCGGATTCGAATTTCGGATCCGCCTGTTATGTTTTGCGCAGTTGTACGGCAAAAATTGTATTGCATAGATGCGCGAATTTACAAAACTTTACAATACTCAGTTCCGGATTAGGCCAAATTAGATTCTCGTGAATCGGGTTAATAATGAAGTTAACTTATTGAGCTGCATTGAGTTATCCTTTTCCCTCCACTCCGATAAATTCTCTTCTTGACTAACTCCGCTACGAAAGCGTAATAAATGCACAGCAAGCACTTGTTAGGGCGCCCCCACCCGCAATATTCTTTGTTGGAACAACTTGAGTTGGCTCTGTACTAGGAGGACATTAATGACGTCCCGGAAGAGTCTCGCAGCGTGTTTGCTGCTGGCATTCACATTTATTGCATCCGCCAGAAGCGCATTTGCGATCCCCGCCTTTGCCCGGAAGTACGGCCTGCCCTGTTCCGCCTGTCACGAAGGCTGGCCCAAGCTGAACAGCTTCGGTCAGCGGTTTAAGGATGAGGGCTACCAGCTGGGCAATGAGAAAGATTCTCCTATTTATCAGAACCCCAGTTACTGGCCCATCGCCATGCGGATCACTCCGCATTGGCACTATGAAAGCGCTGGCCACACAACTGTCGATACGGTTCCCGGCGACCCGACCAATCAGGTCGAACAGAGTATTAATACTTCCGGATTCGATCTCACTGGCATTGACATTCTCACCGCTGGCACACTAGCCAACAACATTTCATTTCTCTTGGTCCCATCCATCGATCCCGGCGACGGCACGGTAGGTTTCGAATCCGCAAATGTCCGCCTAGACAACCTGATGGGTTCGCCATGGTTGAACTTCAAGTTCGGCAAGTTCGAGGCAGATCTGCCGCTTTCCGAAAAGCGCATGATGACGTTCTCCAATGTGGGCGGAATTTATCAGCTCTATCACTACGCTCCTCCCGGCGACGCCATTAATGACGAGATAGTGAGCCTGGGTGAAAACCAGCTTGGCGTGGAACTCATGGGCCACTCGGAAAACGACCATACTCGATACGCCGTATCAATGTTTAGCAGCACCAACGGCGCGCCTGGCCTTCCCGGCGGACGAAGCTATGATGGGTATGCGCACTTTAGTCAGGGATTCCTCGTACCTCACCTTGGGCTTCAGCGCGTAGGCGCCTATGGCTACGCCGGCCTGCGTCCAAGTTTCTTCCTGACATCGGGCGGAGAAGTAATTCCCGGCGCCGGTCGTGGCAATCGATCGTTTACGCGCGCCGGCGTCTATGCCAGCACTTACTTTGGAAGGTTGGACATAACCGGCGTCTATCAGTTCGCCACCGACAACGTCTTTCTGGCCAACGCTACTCCTACGACGGGCGTCCTTCCTGATGGCGCGCAGGGTCCCAAGTGGAATACCGGAACCATCGAAGCTCACTATACCTATTCGCCGCAGCTGATCCTGATCGGCCGCTACGAATTGGTTCGCATGTCCCGGCAGGTGCTGGCGTCGAATCCTTCGGAACTGGGCAACGCCGATGTTTTCACTATCGGCTATCGCTACTATCCCTTCATGCACAGCCGTGACGGACTTGCCTGGCACCAGGAATACGCCACCATTCGCTCGCGGCTGACTTCAGACACCGGTCAAGATCAGCGCACCAGCAGTTACTTTATGGGATTTGATTTTGCTTTCTGAGAGAAGAGAGAGGACGCCAATGCGCACTACTTGTAAAGCAATCTTTCTCTGTTTGACTGCGGTCATCTGCCTGGGGCCGGGCGTCGCTATCGCCCAGAACGGTGGGACCAGCTCGGGCTACCCAACTCCCAAGGATGGCTTCACTCCCAGCGAGCAACGCGGCCACGGTCTGTATCGCCGCTACTGCATTGGTTGCCACGGTGTCGAAGGTGACGGAAATGGGGACAACGCTCCCTACATCGATCCCAAGCCGCGCGATTTTACTGTCGCGACCTTTAAGTGTCGCTCCACCCCAACCGGTACGCTGCCGGTCGACTCTGACCTAATACATTCTCTGGAACGAGGCTTGCGGGGCAGCAACATGCCTTCGTGGCTTTCGCTGAGCGACGAGGATCGCGTGGATCTGGTTGCTTATATCAAGACTTTCTCCCCAAAGTGGAAGAAAGAAAAGCCAGGGGCCGCCATTCAAATTCCCGCCGAGCCTGAAGTCACCGCGGACCGAGTAAAGGCTGGTCAGGAACTATTCAAGAAGATGGAATGCTGGAAGTGTCACGGCGTGGAAGGGCACGGCAATGGTCCGTCTGCCTCAACCCTCACCGATGACAAGGAACGGCCGATCACTCCTTACGATTTCAGCACCGGCCACAAATTTAAGTGCGGCGTCACCGACAAGGACCTTTACCAGATTTTTATGACGGGCCTTGATGGTACCCCGATGCCCTCATTTGCTGACAACATTAATCCCGACCAGGCCTGGAACCTCGTGTTTTATCTACGAACCTTCCAGCCAATGCACAGTAAGGAAAAGGCAATCGCAAAACAATTAGGCTTGAAACCGATTGATCCCAGCGCTCCGAGCGCACCGGTTCAACCACAACAGTAGTTTTTGTACTCAGGAGATCCCCCATGACCCGCCGATACACCTTCGCAGGAATCGCATGTGCTCTTTTACTGGCCGCTTTTGCGGCCCTTTCTTTTCAACCCAGTGTGAATGCCGCCGCCGAAGGCAAGATTACCGGCGCCATTAAGCTCGACGGCGCTGCGCCACATCAGAAGCCGATTGATATGTCGAAAGAACCAACCTGCGCGGCGCAGCATTCCACTCCGATCACCACCGAAACCGTGATGGCTGGGCCAAATGGCGGTTTAGCCAATGTCGTCGTCTACATTTCCGAGGGCTTGAGTCCGGCAGCCGCAAGCGAAGTTGCCTCGCAACCGTTGGCCATCAATCAAAAGGGATGCCAGTACATTCCCCATGTGGTTGCCATCGATGTCAACCAGCACATGAAGGTGGTCAACGACGACCAGACCTCCCACAATATCCATCCACTCCCTAAGAATAATCATGAGTGGAATAAGTCTCAGCCAGCTGGCACCCCGCCGTTCGACGTAACCTGGGAAGCCGAAGAAGTTGCAATCCCGGTGAAATGCAATATTCACCCCTGGATGCGCGGTTACATCGTCGTAGTTAAGGGACCCTATGGAGTCAGTGATAACAGCGGATCGTTCACCGTGCCAAATGTTCCTCCTGGCAATTACACGATTACCGCATGGCAGGAAACCTATGGAACGCAGACTCAAAAGGTAACCGTAGCGGGCGGGAAAGCGGCCACGGCGGACTTTACCTTTAAAGCAAAATAATATGTTTCCAGGGCGCCACGGCGTCCAATGACCTGGGGCAGGTCAATCATGGGCAAAACGTTCGGAGTCATTCTCGCAGTCATCGCGCTCGTGTCTACGGGCATCTTCCTCTCTCACCATTGGTGGTTTCCCGAGGTAGCTTCCTCCCACGGCGAGGCGATGAACCATCAATTCACCGAGACGTTTGTGGGAGCCGGAATCGGCTTCGTCCTCGCCCAACTCGGGTTGGCAGCCTTCGTCTGGCAGTTCGGAGAAAAGAAAGGCGACCCCCGCAAGGTGCGCACTTTTCCTGGGGGCGCCAAGGGTCTGATCATTCTGGCCTTCATCTATGTTGGCTGCGAAATCCTGTTACTGGAAGTAGTCGGCTCAAAAGTCTGGGCTGCTATGTACTTCACCACTCCAGCCGCCGGTACTCAAAAAGTTGAGGTGCTGGCGGGCCAGTTCGCTTTCTACTTCCGTTATCCCGGAGCCGATGGAAAGTTCGGCCCCATTCACACCGACAAAATTGACGAAGGGCTGGGGAACTTCTTCGGCGTGGACACTTCCGATCCTGATTCTAAAGATGACCTCGTGACCGCCGAGCTCGCGGTTCCGGTTAACAAACCGGTTGAGCTGCTGCTCGAGTCAAAGGACATGGATCACGGTTTCTACGTTCGGGAAATGCGCATTCAGCAGGACATGGTTCCAGGAATGCAAATTCCCTTACATTTCACGCCGACCAAAATCGGCAAATACGATATCGCGTGCAATCAACTGTGCGGTCTGGGTCACTACAACATGAGAGCCTTCCTGGATGTCATGTCAGAAGAGGACTACCAGAAGTGGCTGGTGCAACAGGCGAGTCTGCAGTAGCGATGCATTGCAAGCGACGGTACCGGGGAGGCGTTACGCCATGGTAGAAATGCCGGGGGGAGCTGCCCATCACCAGCACACCCCTCCAACAGGTTTCATTCGAAAATACATCTTTAGCCTTGATCACAAAGTGATCGGCAAACAGTATTACTTCATGGCCGTCTTCTCCGTTTTCATTGGCATGGTGCTCTCCTGGCTGTTACGCATCCATCTGGTGTGGGGAAAGGCGCACATCTGGGGATTGGCTTCGCTTTCCCCCGCCGGTGCGCCCGGAGGAGTGATCACTCCCGAATACTACCTATCATTGATGACGCTGCATGGAACGCTGATGGTCTTCTTTGTGCTGACCACCGCGCCACAAGCGGGTTTTGGGAACTACGCACTGCCGATCCAAATCGGCGCCGAAGACATGGCATTCCCCGTCCTGAACATGCTGTCGTTCTGGACCACCTTCGTTGGTCTCGTTTTCCTAGTTGCAACCCTGTTCGTGAAAGACGGCCCGCCAATTTCTGGCTGGACCGCTTACGCTCCACTCAGCGCTGTAGGCTCCGACGCCGGACCCGGCTTGGGCATGGGCCAGAATCTATGGGCGCTTTCCATCGCAACTTTCTGCGCAGGTTCTCTGTTGGGCGCTTTGAATTTCATCGTCACCACGGTCGACATGCGTTGCAAAGGCATGTCACTGATGAAAATGCCGCTCACAGTGTGGAGTTGGCTGATCACCGCCATTCTCAGCCTGCTGAGCTTCGCCGTATTGTTCGCAGCCTGCATTCTTTTGATTCTTGACCGCACCGCGGGCACTAGCTTCTTCATTCCCGGTGGCCTGCTGGTCAACGAAAAGCTGCAGCCGCACTCCGGCGGCTCGCCATTGCTGTGGCAACACCTTTTTTGGTTTTTCGGCCACCCCGAGGTCTACATCGCCATCGTCCCCGGCTTCGGCGTAATCTCGCACGTACTTTCCACCTTCGCGCGCAAACCGGTCTTGGGGTACAAGGCGATTGTCGGATGTCTGTTATCAATCGGCTTTCTAAGCTTCATGGTCTGGGGACATCACATGTTCCTCAGTGGCATGAGCCCATATTCAGGCTTTGTGTTTTCTATCCCAACGCTGATCATCACTCTTCCCGCCACCATCGTTTCGTTGCTTTGGCTGGGTACGGTCTTTGGCGGCAGGCTTCGCTTTACCACCGCCATGCTATTCGCTTTGGGTTTTGTCTCAGTATTCGTAACCGGCGGTTTGGGCGGAATGTTCCTGGCACAACCTTCGCTCGACATTTTTCTGCACGGAACTTACTTCGTGGTCGGCCACTTCCATATGGTGATGGGAGTGGCTGCCATCTTCGGTATGTTCGCCGGCACCTATTATTGGTTCCCCAAGATGTTCGGCCGCATGTTGAATGAAACCATCGGCAAAATACATTTCATTTTCACCTTCATCGGCGTCTACTGCATTTTCATGCCGATGCACTTCCTGGGCCTCGAAGGAAACCCACGTCGCTATTCGTCGTTTGTGAATGCTTTTATCCAGCCTCTGATGCCCCTGCATGAGTTCATCACCATCGCCGCGCTTGCCACCGGCGCGGTGCAGTTCCTGTTTTTCATCAATCTCTTCTGGAGCATGTTCAAGGGAGAGAAGGCGTCAGAAAACCCCTGGGAGTCCACCTCGCTTGAATGGATAACCTCGTCGCCGCCGCCATTCGATAACTTCGGGGGCGTTCATCCTGTGGTTTACAACGGTCCGTACGAGTACGGCGATATGCCTAACGGCAAGGATTTTGTAATGCAGACGGAGCTGCTGAAACAGCCGGCCAAGCACTAGGAAATACAAAACTATGTCAGCCAGCGATCCAATTGCAGGAGCGGTAGTTCACGGCGGTCACGGCGTAACCGCCGGAGACCAGGTGCTTCCCGAACCCGGCCGTTCATTCTGGGGCGGCGGCGCTTTTCCTTACGCGATCCCCTCCAAAAAACTCGGCATGTGGCTGTTCGTCGTTTCCGATGCCATCACCTTTTCAGCTGCTCTATTCGCTTACGGATATCTCAGGTTAGCCTCCCCCGACTGGCCTCGTCCGTTTCAGGTTTACCCCAGCATCATGAATGCCAGCGTGATGACATTCGTGCTGCTTTCGAGCAGCGTGGCGATGGTGTTGGCGGTGCGGGCGTCGGGCCTGGGTCAGGTAAAAAATGCGGTGGGCTGGATCCTCGCCACTGCGGCCGGCGGAATACTCTTCGATATTCTCCACTTGCGGGAGTGGATGGGCCTCATCCACGAAGGCGTTAGTCCTGCCCATAATCCGTGGGGCACGCCTATGTTTGGCTCGGCATTTTTTGGACTGACCGGCCTGCACATGCTGCACGTCACTATTGGCGTCATCTATCTCTTGATTATCGCCGTCGGTTTTGGCCGCAGGAAGTTCTCGTCGGTGGATGTCGAGGTCAGCGGTCTCTACTGGCACTTTGTCGATCTGGTTTGGATGTTCATTTTCCCGCTGGTCTACCTGCTGTCGGCGAAGATGCCCTAGCGCTGGAAGGACGAAATGGAACATACCACTGGCTTAAAAGTCATTTTTTCAGTATGGTTTGCCCTCCTCGGGATGACCGCGGTCGAAGTGATTTTGGCTTATCGATCAATGTCCCTCGAGACGATGTTCATCCTGCTGATGGGGTTGTCGCTTCTGAAGGCGGCCATGATTATCGCTTACTTCATGCATCTTCGTTATGAGCAGCCGAGTTTGGTGGTAACTCTCATTCCGGCACTGGTTTACGTCCTGATTATGATGACGGCCATATTTGCTGATAGCCAGCGGCTGGCCCACATGCGATCATTCATCCAATGAAGTAATATGTTGGTGCGCTCCACAGGCCAAGCTATGAACTGGATGTCGCGATTTCGAAGTCTGACCAGGCGGAGCCTGCCGTTAATGGCCGTCTTGTTATTTCTGGGCGACAGAGTATTTGCCCAGAGTTGCGCTTTGTGTTACACCAGTGTCGCCGGTGGAGGCCCCGGCGTTGCGAGTGCTCTTAGAAGCGGCATCCTGGTTTTGCTGGTGCCGCCGGTCATGCTCTTTTCGGCCCTCATAGTAATAGTCGTGCGCTGGCGAACGATTCACAGCAGATAACAGCAGTACAAGCGAGCTCATTTAAGGCCCAATGGCAACCACTCACCCCATCGCACTCCCAAACCGGTTCCAGCCTTATACTTCCAAGCTTCGCGACTTCTACACCCTGACTAAGCCAGAAGTTAACTTGCTGATCCTGATGACGACTTCGGCGGGCTACTATCTCGCCTCTCGCGGACCTTTCCACTACGCCGGACTTATCAATACCTTGATTGGAACCTTGGCGGTTGCCAGTGGAACCGCCACCCTCAATCAATGGATGGAGCGTCGTTGGGACGGCCAAATGCGCCGCACCGCCGACCGCCCGTTGCCTTCCGGCCGGCTCAGCTCTCATGCCGCCCTGCTCTTCGGACTTCTATTAAGCATCGGGGGCGGGGCCTACCTCGCCCTAACGGTCAACCGGCTCTCCGCGATCCTGGCAGTCACAACTCTGCTTTCCTACCTGCTGGTCTACACGCCACTGAAGCGTAAAACAGCTCTCTGCACTATGCTCGGCGCGATACCCGGAGCCATGCCAACGCTCATCGGTTGGGCCGGCGCGTCAGGCCAAATCGATCGCCACGCCTGGGGGCTGTTCGCCGTGCTATTTCTGTGGCAGTTCCCTCATTTCCTGGCGATTGCTCTGATGTACCGTGAGGACTACGCGCGCGCCGGTTACCAGATGCTCCCCAGCTTTGACCGCGAAACCACTTTCACCCGTGGTGAAATCCTCGCCTTCACGCTGGTGCTGATCATTACCACCATGCTGCCGCTGATGGGCCACGCCGGTCCGGTGTATCAGCTGGGAATGGCGACGGCCGGAATATTCTTTCTCTACCACGCCGCCAAACTCACCCGCTCATCCTCCAAAGTTTTGGCCAGCCGGCTGGTTCATGCCTCGGTAATCTATTTGCCCGTTGTCCTCGCCATCATGATGATTGGCAAGGCATGACGCTTGGTGTCGATGATGGTGTTCGCGGTTACCGGTTTTAAGTCCCCTTCAGCAAAAGTCTTCTCCTCTATCCAAGCCAGCTCTCGCAGCTTTATCGTGATCGGGCTCTTGCTGCTCAGCTCCGTCGCCTTCGCTCGCAAGGAGCATTACGGTCAGGGCCTGTCTGTCGATCTCGATGCCCCCTACGACGTAGCGGTCAAAGCCGTGCAGGAAATCTCGGAGAACGGCACCATTCAGGGCACCTGGCAATACAAAGGGACCTCTGAACTTGACGGTGCGACATCCGCCAAAGAAGCAGGGGGATTCGAACCTTGGAAAGGCCAGGGGGCGGTGTTCTACAAAGTACGACCGAAAGCCATCGCGCCGCAGAACTTCTACGCCACCGGCGACCAGGGCACCGTCGCCGTGCGCTATATCGTCGAGTCCGCCGGACCGAAGACCAGCAAACTGCGCATTGAAGCCATTTTTGAAGAGGATGACCATCACCACACCCATCCCTCCGACGGACAGGTGGAGAACAGCGAATACACCGCTATCACCCAGAAGTTTGAAGAATTCCAACAGCTGGCAAAAAAGCGCCTCGAAGCTGAGGCGCAGGACGACCAAACAAAAAAAGTGGCTGAGATGCAGGCGGCGCTAGACCGAGAAAACGCCGATTTGAATGCGCTGAAGCGGAAGGAGCAGGCTCTTCAGCAGCGGCCTGCGAAAGCTCCCGCCGGCGAAGTAGTCAGGATTCGCACTTCAAGCGCCGACTTGAAAGCCTCTCCCTACAACGGGGCCAGAACTTTGCAGCTACTGACCCGCGGCCAGGCAGTGATTCTACTAACTCGTGCAGGAGGCTGGTGCCGGGTGCAAACTGCGCATGGAGAACAGGGCTGGGTTTTCCACCAGATGCTGGAAGGGGAAAGATGAAACGAACGCCTCTCGTCCTCTTCGTAACCATGGCAGCGTTGTTCGTCTGTGCCCAGGAAAATGCCCAGCCTCAGCAACGTGAGTATCCAGTCGCATCGCTCGCCATCGAGACCGCACTCAAACAACTTGGCGCCTATCAGGGGGCCAGGCTCCCTACACTCGAGGGCTTCATCAAATCTGACTCCACCGCCGAACAGCAATACCAGCGCCCGTACTATGAATTCAAAATTGAGTTGATCGCGCTCGCTCCGCAGAAAACCCAGGTCCGAGTGAAAGCAAATGTTTCCGCCTGGTACGCCGATCCGCAGGGGACAAATTCCGGATACAAAACCCTCGAGTCTAACGGCCGTCTGGAGACTGATCTCCTCGACCGGCTATCCGATTATCTGCAAAATAAAGGTGCGCCGCTGGTCGATCCCGGTGCGCTCGCCCGCCAGATTGAAGCGGTCCGCAAACAGCGCGAGGAGACCGAACGCCACATCGCAGAGCTCGAAAGACATCCGGCGGCAGCCCCGGCCCCAGCCGCTGACTCCCGGCAGTTCATCACTATCACCAAGCCTCAAGCAGTGTTCAGTTCCGCAGACGAACACGCCGCCATAGTTCTGCGAGCCCAGGCAGAAGACGTTTTCGAAATCCTGGATCGCCAGGGCGACTGGCTCCACATCGCACTGGAAGGATCCCAAAGCGGCTGGGTCAAGGCATCAGCGGTAGCCTCCACGGACCTGCCTGCGCCGCCGCCATCTTTGCCGAGCCCGCCCCCACCCGAGAGCGAGAGTTTCAGCGTGATTCGCGAGATGACGTCCAAGTTCTCCGGCGATTGGGCGCCTCTTGACGGCAAGCAGGCTATCTACGTTTGGGCCAGACCCGAAGGTTCGCCGCTAAATGTTATGGCGGACAAAAAGCTGCGCTTCGCGGAAACCATCTTTAAGGATCGCTTCCAGAAAGTAGACCCTGCCTCTCCCAGTCCGGTCGCTGGAGTCGTCGTCATCTTCCTGGATCAAGCTGGCGGGGTGGCCGCTGCCAGCATGGACGATATCCGTCTGTGGACCAAGGGCTCTCTCAGCCAGTCCGCCTTCGTCAAGAAGTGTTCCCTCGACCCCCCCTCCGCCTTTGCCGTCAAACCAAGCCAAAACTAGCCCCGCTAGTTCATTTCCGCCACGCCACTTTGGTCATTTGGCATACGAAACGAAGATAAGTACTATGTCCGAATTAAGGAATTTTAATGCACCGCTACACCATATTTTCTTGCCTTGCGTTGCTGCTCTGGACGCCTGCAACTAGCTCCGCCCAAAGCTCTTACCAGGTAATCTCGGTTGGCAGCGCGGGCACAATCAAAGGCACTATTAAATGGTCTGGCGCTGCTCCGAAAGCCCTGATGTTTCCCATTTCGAAAGACGCCGAAATCTGCGACCCCGAGTCCGCTAAGAAACGCGACCTGGAGCGGCTAGTGATCGGTCCTCAAGGCGGCGTGGCAAACACCGTCGTCTATCTGAAAGACATCTCACGCGGCAAGGCAATGGACATCCCTGAGCCAAGACAGTCGCTCGATCAAAAGCACTGCCGCTACGAGCCCCATGTGCTGTTGGTGCCCGAGGCTGGCCACCTGAAAATGAAGAGTTCTGACGCGGTGCTGCATACTGTGCATATGACCGGTGCAGCCACCTTCAATCTGCCCTTTCCCTTCGCCGGGCAAACCGTTTCGCGCGACATGAGTTCAGCGGGACTGGTAAACGTCCGCTGCAACGGCGGCCATGTCTGGATGAACGCCGAAATCTTCGTCGTCCCGCACCCCTATTACGCCGTCACCGATGAAAGCGGCAAGTTTGAGCTGACCGACGTACCTCCCGGCGAATACCAACTCGTCGCCTGGCACGAAGGTTGGAATCTGGTGCGTTCTGAAGCCGCAGTCGACGTTCTGACCCAACGAAGGATAGAGCGGCCGGTATTTTCCGAGCCAAAAACCTGGGAAAAGAAAGTAGAAGTTAAGGCCAGCGACACGGCAGTCGTAGCCTTCACGCTCTCCGAGTAACTAAAAGTGCACGGGCTCTCCGCCCGTGCAAAGCTGGCGTACAAACCTGTTTCGCAATCCCCTCACTCCACCCAAAAGCCTTAAAATAGTCCACAAGCCGATAACGTACTAGTTCACACTACGTCTAACTTCGTTGTTTCTCTGTGTGAACCGAAACTGCACCAGCTCCGTACAATGTCTTGAGTTCGATTCCGGCCAACTTTCCACTCAGCATCCGAAGAATGGACTACAAAACGAATGGCACATAAGACTTCCTTGGCTTTACTCGCAGCCGCACTCCTGGCGGCGCTACCAGTCAGCGCGCAGCAGTGGACGGCGCCTACCACTATGAAGAAGCTGGCAAATGGCCTGACCGTGGTGGTCTCAGAAGACCACTCCGCTCCCACCTTTGGTATCTGCGTCAGTTACGGCATCGGCTTCCGGCTCGAGCCCGAAGGCCGCACCGGATTTGCCCACCTCTTCGAGCACATGATGTTCGAAGGAACCCCCAACGCCCCCAAGGGCGTCCTGGACCGGGTTATCGAGGGCGGTGGCGGCAACAACAACGGCGATACCCGTTACGACTACACCGAATACATTGAAACCGCGCCGATCTCAGCTCTCGACCCCGTGCTTTGGATCGAAGCCGACCGCATGAAGACTCTGGATTTTTCCTCCAAGAATCTGGAGAATCAGCGCAACGTTGTCGAAGAAGAAGTCCGCGTCAACGTGCTGAATCGTCCCTACGGACTTTTCTTCGCCATCGACCTGCCGGGGAAAGCATTCGACACCTATCCCAACGCGCACAATTTCTACGGGGACTTCAAAGATCTCGACGCCGCAAAAATCGACGACGTCCAGAAATTTTACGAACAGTATTACTCGCCCAATAATGCTGTCCTCGCTATCGTCGGTGACCTCAATCCCGACGAGGTGTTCGCCAAAGTCGACAAATATTTCGCGTCGGTCGCTTCCCGCCCCACTCCTCCGCTGCCAAAAGTTGACGAACCGCCGCAAACCACCGAACGCAAATCACAGCAGACCGACAAGCTGGCAAAGGTCCCGGCACTTGGAATCGGATATCGCATGCCCGGCCGCCATTCCCCTGACGCACTCGTAGCCGCCGTGACCGGAGAGTTGCTGCATAACGGTCAGGCGTCCCGTTTTTACCAGGCACTGGTAAAAGATAAGCAGGTCGCGCTCTCAGTCGATGGCGGCGTGAACTGGCCGCTGGGCGCGCCATTTGAATTCAATGGCCCGACTCTAATGACATCGTTCGTGGTTTATCCCCCGACCATGACTGAAGACAAAGTGCTGGCGGCTTACGACGCCACTATCAAAGAACTCGCGCAAAAAGGACCAAGCCAGCAAGACCTCAACCGGATCGTGACCAAGATGCGCTCCGACTGGTATGGCCAACTTGAAATTCCCATCAGCCGCGCCTCCGCCCTTTCCCATGCCGTGCTTTTCGATGGCAGTTTTGAGCGTGTCTATCAGATCCCCGAGGATCTCGCTAAAGTGACGCCTGCGCAGGTACGCGCCTTCGCCGCCAAATATCTGGTGGCCGGCAATCGCACCATCATCAACCGAGTCCCAGAAGCCAAGACCGAAAAACAGGGAGGCGAGTAATGAAAACTCTAACCACATTTGCCGTCATGGTTCTGCTTGCAACCTGTGCCCTGGCTGAAAAGGCCACGCCATTGCCTAAGGACCTTCCCGCTTACGGCCCCGAAAAGCCCCTCCAGGCGCCCTCGGTGAACGTCTCGACCTTAGAAAACGGCTTAACTATCTGGCTGGTTTCCGAGCCCGGATTTCCCAAAGTGTCGTTTGCCCTCGCAGTGCGCGGAGGCCTCGCCGCCGACCCTGCCGACCGCCCCGGAATTTCTGAATTGCTCTCCAACACCATCGATCAGGGCACCAAAACCCGTACCGCGAAACAAATCGCCGAAGAAATTCAGGCCACCGGAGGCGATCTCAGCACCAATGCAGCAAAAGATTCCACCACGGTCTCGACCGGAGTGCTGTCCTCGAAAGCGGATGCCGCACTAAGCGTGCTCGCCGACATCGCGCAAAACGCCTCATTTCCCGACAACGAAGTCGAGTTGGCAAAACGAAATCTTTCCGACTCACTGCAGCAGCGCGAATCCGAACCTTCGTTCCTCGCGGCCCGTGCCATGGCCCGCGTACTGTTTGGCGATAATCCTTACCATGTGACCGCTCCCACCCAGGAGTCGGTTGCAGCCTCCACCTCGGCTGAACTTCGCAAGATTTACGCGCAACGTTTCCGCCCTGATCAAGCCATCCTCGTCGCCGTCGGAGACTTCGAAACCGAAAAAATGCTGGGCCAGCTGAAAACTAAATTCGGCGCATGGAAGTCTCCCAGCGAAGCCCCGCTTACCCCTGCAGCCCGCTTCACCAATCCGATAAAGCCGACTGTTGTGTTCGTGCCTCGGCCGGGCTCGGTACAGACGACTTTGGAACTGGGAACTTTCGGGCCTGCGGAAAGTGATCCCGACTATGCCGCGGCCGATGTCGCCAACGCCATCTACGGCGGAACCTTCGGTTCTCGCCTCACCACCAACGTTCGCGAAGACAAGGGATACAGCTATTCTCCCTTCGCCGCACTACGCAGCTATCGCGCCACCGGAGTGCTCATCACCCGCGCCGATGTCCGCAACGAAGTAACTGGCCCAACATTTAACGAAATGACTTATGAACTAAATCGCATGGCCACCACCAGCCTGACCCCCGAGGAGCTTGCCACTGCCAAGCGTTACCTCGTCGGCTCGGAAGCAATCCGGTTGCAGGTGCGCGATGGAGTTGCCAGCGAGTTAGCCGAGCTGTGGGTCGTAGGCCTGCCGCCCGAACAGATTGGAATTTACGGGCAGAAAGTCGCCGCCATGACAGCCGCCGAAGTCGATGCTGCGTCCAGAAAATATTTCCCCGCCTCGCGTGTGGGGATTGTGGCCGTAGGCGAAGAAAAAGTGGTCCGCGACGCCTTCGAACCCTTTGGACTAACGGTAGAGGCGGCCCACTAACTCCACAAGACTGCCCATGCCGAGCAAGCAAGGGATTTCCTTTGTGTACCTTGGTGTCCTCCGTGGTCAAAGCTTTTATTGGTTTACTAGTATTCCTCGTGCACTCTGTGGTAAAGGGTTTTGACCGGTAATCTCCCCAGCCACTTCCCCCTCACCGCCCGATCATGGAAAATCTAAAAGTTCGCCCAGGCATCACCCCGCCCGTCCGGGCAATTTATTGTAGGGACTTCATCATGAAAAAATACTTCGCCATAATCGCAGTAACCTTGCTGGCTGCCGTCGCCCTGGCCCAGGACACTCCGCCCCAAACCGAGCCCATGGACCAGACGCCGGTATTTCGCGTCCATGTCGTAGGCCGCTCTACCAAGGCAGTCAACTATCGTCACCGCGGCGGCTCGACCACCGTCGATCTCAAGGGGACCAGCCTGATGCCCGAGGCCACCGGCCGCGCCAAGGTCAACGGCAAAGAGGGCCGCCTGGAGGTCGATGTTGAAGTCTCTCACCTGGCCCCAGCCACCCAGATCGGAGGCCAATACCTGACCTATGTTCTCTGGGCAATCACCACCGAAGGCCGGGCCGTAAATCTCGGCGAGATCGTGCCCAGTGACTCCGGCAAACGCGGACTCGACGTAACTACCGACCTGCAAGCCTTCGGTCTGATCGTGACCGCCGAACCATATTTCGCCGTAACTCGTCCCAGCGATCAGGTAGTGATGGAAAATATCATTCGCACCGAAACCAAGGGATTCGAAGAGCCCATCGACGCCAAGTTCGATATGCTGGAGGGCGGTCAGTACACCATCGACGTCCCCGCATCGCAGCTGCCGTCGAGTACCGCCGCACCCAATGTTCCGCTGGATCTACTGGAAGCAAGAAACGCCATCGCCATCGCCAAGGCGGCCGGCGCCGAAACCTACGCCGCCGACAGTTTGAAGAAGGCCCAGGATTTTCTCGACCGCGCCGAAGACTATCTGAATCGCAAGCAAGGCAGAACGCCCATAGGCACTGCGGCTCGTGGTGCAACACAAATGGCTGAGGACGCCCGTGTCCTTACCCTCCAGCGCAAAGAGGCCGAAAGAGTAGCCGCCGAGAAGCAAAGAATGCGCGAGCGTCAGGAAAAAGCCGAAGCCGACGCAAAAGCCTCCGCCGAGGCCGAAGCTCAAGCCCGGGCGCAGGCCGAAGCTGATGCCAAGCGCCGTGCCCAGGCCGAGGCCGACCGCGCCACCGCCGAACATGCTCAGGCCCAGGCCGAAAAAACTCAGGCTGAAGCTGAGGCCGCGAGAACCGCTGCCGAAGCAGCTCGTGCCGCGGCGCTCGCCGATCAACAACGCGCCCAGGCCGAAGCCGAAAAATCTCGCCTGGCAGCCCAAGAGGCCATCCGGCAAAAAGAAGAAATGCGTGCCCGCCTGTTGAACCAGTTGAACCAGGTTCTCGAAACCAAAGACACCGATCGCGGACTGGTCGTCAGCATGCCTGACGTACTATTCGACAGCGGTCAATACACGCTCAAGCCGGCCGCCCGTGAGCGCCTGGCAAGAATCTCCGGCATCGTGCTTGCTTATCCTGATCTCAGGTTAGCTATCGAAGGACACACTGACAGCATTGGCAGCGACGCCATGAACCAGCGCCTCTCCGAAAAACGCGCTGCCACGGTGCGTGATTATCTGGTGAACTCCGCTGTGCCGATCAACAGCGTAACTGCGGCCGGCTTCGGTAAAACCCGTCCCATCGCCGACAACAAGACCGCAGCCGGCAGAAAACTGAATCGCCGTGTAGAAATGATTATTTCAGGCGACGTAATCGGCAACGCAGTAGCCCCAACCCAGCCCCCACCCCCACCACAACAACCACAATAAACCCCTAAAACCACAAACCTGGGTAGAGACGTAGCTCTGCTACGTCTCAGCAGCGCCACAGAAGATTGCGTTCGCCGAGTCCCCATCAAAGCCGCTGCGAAGCAACCCACCTACGAGTGGGCTCTAAAGTCAGCCGCGAAGCGGCGAAAGAATGCAGCCCAGGGCGCCAGCCCTGGGTAAGCCAAATATCTCGAAGAGCCCCAACGGGGCGAAAGAAACCCTCTAACGAGACAAAGCGACCTTCCCTTTCACGCCCTCGCCCTCCACCACCGTATAAATAAAATCCCCCGCCAAATCACGCAGGCTCTCCACCTTCCCGCTTGGCCACCGAACGGAAACCTCGTCCATCTTCTCCGCGCTACCCAATCCAAAATGTAGCCGCGGATCGTTCGACGAAAGATAACTCCCACCCGCCCGCACTTCGCCAATCTGTGAAAGCTTGCCCGTGGTAACCGTAACTCGCGCGCCAATTGCCATTTTGTTGCTCTTGGTTCCCACCAGCTTAAACAGCACGCGATGGTTCTGCCCGCCACTCTGATTGACCAGCAAAGTCGGAGGCTTCCCCACATTGACGATTACTACATCAACGCTGCCATCGTTGTTGATATCGCCGAAAGCCGCGCCGCGCTGCGAAGCCGGAGGCAACGATGCAAGCACGCTCGACACATCCTCAAATGTCCCGTCGCGCAGGTTTCGAAACAACAGAATCGGCTCCTGGTACCGCACTGCACCCGGTATTTCATCCATCTGCGGATAAACGTGACCATTCACCGCCAGAATGTCGAGCCAACCGTCATTGTCCATATCGAACAACGCCGTTCCCCACCCGACCGGCAGAAAACTGGGTTGCGCTAGGCGAGCCCGCCAGCTCACGTCCTCAAATCCTTCCTGCCCCAGATTGTGATAAAGCGTGTCGGCCTGCTCGGTAAAGTTGGTAACAAAAATCGACAGCCGGCCCTCGTTCAAATAATCGCCAAAATCGACACCCATCGATCCCTGCTCCAAACCATCGCCACTAAGCGCGGCGCCACCGAGCAAGGCCGTCTCTTCAAACGTCCCATCATGCTTGTTGCGATACAGATAATTCGGGCCGGCATCATTGGCTACATACAGATCAGGCCAGCCATCGTTGTCGTAATCGCCCCATACCACGCCTAGTCCATAACGATGCTTGGGATCGCTGACCGCAGCTTTTTCAGAAACATTCTCAAACTTGCCGTTTCCTAAATTATGAAACAGAAAGTCCGACTCCCCCTGCATACCCCAGGGCCCGCACTGCACCAGGATTCCTTTGAAGCGGCAATTTTTTTCGTCGCTGCCGAACACCGGCAGGTTATTCATGTCAAAGTGAACATAGCGGGAGACAAATAAATCAACCTTGCCATCGCCGTCATAGTCGGCCCAGGCCGCGCCGGTGCTGAATCCCCCGAGTGCGACTCCAGCTTTCTCGGTGACGTCCTCAAACTTGCAGTTCCCCAGATTGTGATAAAGCGCGTTGCCCTCAAAGCCCGTCACGTAAATGTCGGGCAGCCCGTCATTGTCAAAATCAGCGACCGCGACGCCCATACCCCATCCCCTGTGAGTAAGGCCCGCGGAGGCGCTAATGTCTTTGAATTTAAAATTGCCTTCCTGGTGATACAGCGTGATCAGCGGATCGCCGCCATTCTTAAATCGTTCAATGGTCGATCCATTCACCGTGATAATGTCGAGCCGCCCATCGTTGTCGCAATCAATCAGCCCCGCTCCCCCACTCATCGACTCGACGATGTAACGCTTCTCGGGCGACGAAATATGCGAAACCGTCAGCCCGGCTTCCCGCGCAGCGTCGCGGAACGCTACCTTAGGAGCGCCAGCCTGGCCCCACGCGCATCCCGCCGTCAAAACAATGATGGCCAATAAGTTACGCATCTGACTTCCCCAAATTATAGAGGTTTACCTAAAATCAAATTGTCATCCTGAGGAGCGTTCTTAGCGACGAAGGACCTATGCAACTCTGCCGCAGCGTACATACATAAAACGGCCGAGGCCGCAAAGTGTCTGCGGCTAGCTGTTATCGCTCCAATCGGTCTCTCCGCAGCGGCCTCCAGACATGCAAGATTTCGATTCCAATGCCGGTAACAAACTCTCAGTCCATGAGCTTCAACCTCTTGACTCCCCAGCACTTGCGTGTCATCGAATAACCCGCAACTTCCTTTCGCCCGGCAGGCTCTAATAGCTAGAGGGCAAAAAAGGACTATTCCACGCTTGCCACTGGGGAGTATGATTTCCATATGCACAGGCTGAGTTCCGCTAGGGACGGGTCTTTTGCCGGATTTGCAACCGCATTAGCAGTCTTCGTCTTTGCTCTCGCGCTGCCCAGCCTCGCCCAATTTCGCGGAGCACCCGCATCGGTAACTTCCGACAGTTTCGGCGGTCACGAGAATCACACTCCCGGCGTCCCCGCCAGCGTCACCTCTCTCGGTCCTAACGGCTATGGTTATGGCAACCGCGCCCCGCTCCCGCTGTTTGGCGCCACGCCTTATTTCCCCGGAAACTTTGTCCAGGCGCCCGGCGGCAATCACTTCGGCAACGGTGGCCGCGGCGGGGAACATCGCGGCAGCAATGGCAACCACGAAGGGTCTGGCAATCACCGTCGCCGCGAACAATTTCCGACTTATGCACCTATTTATGGCTACCCCTATGTCTACGGATACCCGCTAGCAGCAGAGCCTCAGGAAGATCCCGCCGACCAGTATCCTGAGGAAGAATATCGCGGTGGCCCAACCATCTTTGATCGTCGCGGTCCCGGACCAAGCCGCGTCGAAAGCGAACCGCCGCCATCCACCGAACCGGCACATGCGGAGAGTGCCAGCGTCGTTCCTGCGAGTGCGCCTGAACCCGCAGCCGATCAGCCGTCGACCGTCTTGGTCTTCAAAGACGGTCGTCAACTCGAAGTGCAGAATTACGCGATCGTCGGCAACATGCTGGTGGACATGACCGATGGACATCGCAGAAAAGTTCCGCTCACCGACCTGGACGTCGCCGCCACTTCGAAACAAAACGACGACCGCGGAATCGACTTCCGCCTCCCCAACCAACCCCTGGCCAACTAAATGATTTCGTACGTACAACCAGAGTAGAGACGTAGCTCCGCTACGTATCGGCAGCCTACGCCTCCTCCCCGGATGTCGCATCACCGGATCCCAGCCCGCGTTGCATCAGCACACTATCCAGCCAGCGCCCAAACTTAAACCCCACACTGCGCAACAGTCCCGCCGGCACAAAGCCCATTGCCGTATGCAGTCCAATCGACTTCGCATTGTCGCTGCCTCCAATCACCGCCAGCATCTGCCGATATCCACTCTGCTCGCAGGCCTCAATCACCGCACCCAGCAACAACCGTCCGATTCCCTGCCCAACATAAGCCGGATGAATGTAAATCGAGTCCTCCACCGAAAACCGATAGGCCAGCCGCGGCCGGTAAGGCACGGCATACGCATAACCCGCGACTACGCTCTCCACCTCCGCCACCAAGTGGGGAAGTTCTCGTGTAAGGATATCCCCACGCCGACGCGCAACCTCCTCCACACTCGGCGGATCAATTTCAAAAGTAGTAGTTGAATCGCAAACGTAGTGCGCGTAAATCTCCGTGATAGCAACAACGTCACGATCAAGCGAAGCGCGCACTGTGACCGGACTAGTCATAAAATTTCCCCGTTCAACAATCCACCATCAATAAAAAACGCGGCCCGGAAGGCCGCGTCTCTAAACGTTTTCAATCTACCTAAAGCATAGCAGTTTGCAGGGGTAAATTGGGACATTGCCGCCGCCGATATATTTGGAATGCAATCATGAAGTTGGAGTGAATCGTGTAATTCCTCCATATTGACAAGAATTTCCCAAACTGGGAATTTGCCAAGATGCCGACGGGTAGAGACGTAGCTCCGCTACGTCTTGCCGGGCAGCGGCAGAAACTTCGCGTGCCCAGACGCCACCAACAGAGACGTAGCAAAGCTACGTCTCTACTGAATCAGCGTTCCACCGCCATTCGGTTCTTCATCCGGCGCAATCACCACCGCGGCAGCGACCCGGTCGCCGGCTTCGATGTTCAGCAGGCGCACTCCCTGCGCCGACCGCCCGGACTCGCGAATGGTTTTCGACTCGATGCGGATGATCTTGCCGTACTGCGAGATCAGCATCACCTCGGAGTCTTCCGCGACTTGCGAAATGCCAACAACTTTTCCGTTACGCTCGGTCGTTTTCACGTTGATGACGCCCGATCCGCCACGGTTTGTCAGTCGATATTCGTCCGCGGGAGTGCGCTTGCCGTAGCCGTTTTCGGTGACGGAAAGAATCAGCGAGCCTTTCTTCACCAGGTCGACCACTTCGTCGCTAGCCGCCTCGCCTTCTTCGGCTGCCTTTGCCGGCTTAACGGGCTTGGCTTCCACCGCACCGGGCTTGAGGGTGGTTGCCATGCCGACGATGTAATCTTTCTCGCCCAGCCGCATACCGCGCACCCCGGTAGCGTTCCGCCCCATGGAGCGAACAGCGCTCTCTTCAAAGCGAATGGCCTGGCCATCGTGCGAAGCCAGGAAGATAATCTGCTGGCCATCAGTCAGGCGGGCAGAGACCAGTTCGTCTCCCGATTCGATGTTGATGGCAATGATGCCGCGCGAGGACACGTGGCAAAAGTCCTTCAGGTCAGTTTTCTTCACCGTGCCGTTGCGGGTAGCGAAGAATATGTACTTGCCTTCTTCTTCCAGATTGCGCACTGCCAGCAGCGTACGCACTGTTTCTCCGGGTTGCAGAGCGACCAGGGCGCCTACGTGTTTGCCCTTGCCGGCCGCGCTTACGTCTGGGACCTCATAAACCTTCAGCCAGAAAACCCGGCCGGTGTTCGTGAAGATCAGAATGTAAGCGTGGGTTGAAGCCAGGAAAAGATGCTCGACAAAGTCTTCGTCGCGCGTCTTCATCCCCATGCGGCCAACCCCACCGCGACGCTGATTACGGTAAGTGGAAATAGCCGTCCGCTTCATGTAGCCGGAGTGGCTGATGGTCACTGCAACCTGCTCGTCTGCAATGAGATCTTCCAGTTGGATCTCGACCGCTTCGTCTTCAATGCGGGTGCGGCGCGCATCTCCATAGAGCTTCTTAACTTCTTCAAGCTCCTTGATGATGACCGCCTTCAGCTTCTTTTCCGAACCAAGAATTGATTCATACTCCGCGATGTTTTCGCGAGCGATGTTTAATTCCTTGGTAATTTCGTCGATCGAAAGCTTGGTCAGGCGATGCAACTGCAGTTCGAGGATGGCTTCCGCCTGAATGGTAGTGAAAGGCTTTTCAAGATCAGCCTTGGGAGCGCGGCCGGTGATGTTGATGTCAATCTTCTTGCCGCCGAAGTAATTGACCAAATTCTCGCGAGCCTCGGCGCGGTTCGCGCTGGCGCGGATAATGATGATCACATTGTCCAGATGATCAAGCGCCTTGAGGTAGCCTTCCAGCAGGTGCTCGCGCTCTTTCGCCTTCATCAACAGGAACGAAGTGCGGCGGCGGACCACTTCCACGCGATGATCCAGGAAGTGCTTGATGGCCGTGATCAGCCCCATCTCCTTCGGCTGGCCGTTGACGATCGCCAGCAGAATCATGGAGAAGCTTTCCTGCATCTGGGTGTGCTTAAAGAGCTGGTTGAGAACGATCTGCGGCTCGGCGGCACGTTTCAGTTCAATCACGATCCGCATTCCGTCGCGGTCGCTCTCATCGCGAATGTCGGAAATGTCTTCGATATTCTTGTTGTTGACCAGCTCGGCGACGCGTTCAATTAGCCGAGACTTGTTTACCTGATAAGGAATTTCGGTGACCACAATCGCCTGGCGGTCTTTGTTGAAAGCTTCAATTGCCGCCTTGGCGCGCATCATGAAACGGCCTCGCCCAGTGCGATAAGCCTCGAAGATTCCAGCTTTGCCGTGAATGATTCCGGCAGTCGGGAAATCAGGTCCTTTCACCATCTGCAGGATTTCCGGCAACTGCGCCGCGGGATTGTTCACCAGCGTGATGGCAGCGTCGACAATCTCCGTAAGATTGTGCGGCGGAATGTTGGTGGCCATGCCAACGGCGATTCCGTTCGATCCATTCACCAGCAAGTTCGGTATGCGAGTAGGCAGCACCACCGGCTCGAGATTCGAATCGTCGTAGGTAGGCACGAAATCGACGGTGTCTTTATCGATATCGGCATTCAAGTCTTCCGCAATGCGCGTAAGCCGGCACTCGGTATACCGCATGGCCGCCGGCGGATCGCCGTCGACCGACCCAAAATTTCCTTGTCCATCCACCAACGGATAGCGCAACGAAAACGGCTGCGCCATACGCACCAGCGCGTCATAAAGCGCAGAGTCGCCGTGGGGATGGTATTTACCCATCGCCTCTCCAACTACCTTGGCGCACTTCACAAACTTCCGGTTGTGCATCAGGCCGGAGTCGTTCATGTGGTAGAGAATGCGGCGATGCACCGGCTTCAATCCGTCGCGGACGTCGGGCAGCGCGCGGCCGATGATCACCGACATCGAGTAGTCGAGATACGACCGGCGCATCTCTTCTTCGATATTTACCGGCTGAATGTTGGCTGCGCCGGGGATGCCGGTGCCATCTCCGCCACCGGGCGGAGGAGTCAGGGGGAGTTCAGGATTCTGATCGTCAGGCATGTAAAAGCGCTCCTAGGCGCGGGCTGCTCGCTACTGGCTTAATTGAGGCTAAAGGATTGCAATCTAAGGTGGTTAGCTAGTAATCATTGTAGCATTATGTGGCGGATTTTTGGGAGTGAAATTGGAGGCTCGGACGTTTGTTTTTGTGGATTTTCTAAAATCAATCGCTAGTTTTCAGTTCCCGGTTCTCAGTCGGGATTGGTTCGTAAAGCTATGGCCTTAACCGCCGATCAAGCCTAAGATAGCGTTCGTTATCTAACATTCACGCAGATCGGCGGTAGGTTAGTGTCCTTTCGAGCCGTCTTCGTCGCCGTCACCATAGCCTTTGCGCTAATGGTCTCCGCCTTTCTGATTAATCGCGCCCGGCCCAAAATCGAAACCGATCAACCCGGCGGGGAGTTTGTGCGGGCTTCGGGGAAGTGCGCTGAGTGCCATTCGCGCACCCAGTACTCCGTGGTCCACGAATATGAGATGAGTAAGCACGCCGCGAAAGGTGTGAACTGCCTGGAATGTCATCAGGCGGCCACCGGGCAGGAGAAAAAAGAGCACCACGGTTTTGTAATTACATCGGGACGCCTGACTGCCGGCAATTGCCGCAGCTGTCATGAGCAGATTTACCAGCAATTCTTGCGCAGCCGTCATGCCGCTCCCTCATGGGGAGCGATCTATGGCGATAAGGGGCTTTCACTCGAGCAGGTAAATTTCTCTGAGACCTATCAGCCTGGCGGCACCAGGCGCCCACCACATCCTTTTACGACGCTTGAGGGTGGATCAGCCATGACAAGTGGCTGTGAGCAGTGCCACGCCATTGGCAAGCCGAATGCCGACGGCACGATCGGCACCTGCACCAACTGCCATACCCGGCATACCAGTTCTGTCGCTATTGCGCGCGAACCGCGTACCTGCGGGCAATGCCACATGGGTCCTGATCACTCACAGATTGAAATTTACGAAGAGTCGAAGCATGGCCTGATGTTCGCTGCGCAGCAGAAACTGCTGAACCTGAATGCCGAGCCCGACAAGCTCACTACGCGTGACATGTTCATTCCCACTTGTGCGACCTGCCATATGAGCGGGCTCAACGGAGTTGGGGTAACGCACGATCCTTCGGAAAGGCTGTCTTACTATTTGGCGAACGCAATTTCGGCGAAGCGCCCTAACTACGCGCACGCCCAGGCCAAAATGAAGCAAGTTTGCTCGCAGTGCCATACCGCTGGAACGGTGGAGCGGGTTTACACACAGGCAGAGGCAGTGGTTCAGACGACCAACCAGAAGGTTGCTGATGCCAAGGCTCTGGTAGACGGGCTCCGTAATCAGGGGTTGCTGACCGGCCCACCATTTTCGCAGCCGGTTGATTTCATTTATTTCGATTTGTGGCATTACGACGGACGCACCGCGAAACACGGCGCATTTATGGGAGGCGCCGACTTTGTGCAGTGGCACGGCAACTATCCGATTTTGCGTAAGACGGTTGAACTCAAACAGATTGCGGACGACTTGAGGAAGGAACATGGCGGAAAAAAGTAAGTTCGAGCCATGGATTCTGGTAGAAGTGTTCGCGCTGATGAACCTGGGATTCCTTACCTTCGATATTTATCTGGCCCATTCGGTGAATGGCTTTCGCAATCGAGCCGAGTACATTCCCTTTTTCTTCTCAGCGATCTCACCGATGTTATTGCTTATCGGATTGACCGCGAGGGCGCGGCATTCGTGGGTATGGACGACGCTGGGATATTTGGTAGGCGGTCTGGCCATTCTAGTTGGATTGGCCGGCGTGTTGCTGCACCTGGATAGCGCGTTTTTTTACGAGCGAACTATCCGGAGTCTGACGTACTCGGCGCCATTTGCCGCACCGCTGGCTTATGCCGGCCTGGGATTTCTGTTGGTGCTGAACCGAATGGTGAATTCCGCCACCAACGCTTGGGCACAGTGGGTTTTGTTCATGACGCTTGGTGGCTTCGTCGGCAACTTTATTTTCAGTTTGACCGACCATGCCGGAAATGGATTCTTCAATCGTGCTGAGTGGATTCCGGTTGCCGCGAGCGCCTTTGCCGTGGGCTTCCTGATTACGCCGTTCCTAATGAAAGTTTCTCGCGGCTTTTTCGTATTTTGCGGATTTCTGATGGTGCTGGAAATGGGAGTTGGGGGCTGGGGATTTGTTTTACACGGGTTGAACAATCTGCATGGACCTTCGATTCATGCGTTCAGTAATTTCATCTACGGCGCGCCGCCAATGGCGCCTTTGCTGTTTCCAAATCTTGCGGCGCTGGGATTGATCGCCTTGTGGCAATTGGGGCAGAGCCCGGTAGAGACGTAGCTCCGCTACGTCCTGCTGGGAGCGAGGCAAATGCGCCTGCGAAACTTCGCCACGTCTCACGATCCCGCGCTGGCTATGCTCTGGGGAGCTCCTGAGACGTAGCGGAGCTACGTCTCTACTGTGAATGCAGCGATGGACTCAGGCCTGCCGCAGAGTTAGCAGTGTGATTTCTGGTGGGACGCCCAGGCGCACGGGCATTCCAAAAGTGCCCAGGCCGCGATTTACGTAGAGAGACGAGGCATGTTTTGAAGCTGCTGACGGCAGCTGATACAGTCCGGCAACGAAATCGGTGATCAGGCGGGCTGGGCTGATGCTGTGGTCTACGATTTCGAATTTTACCTGGCCGCCGTGAGTGTGGCCGGCGAGGCTCAGCTCAATTCCCAACTGGGCGGCGCGGCGGAATGAGTTCGGATTGTGCGACAGCAGCACATTCGGCATCTGGCGGCTGATAAGCGGCTCAACGCCTTCGAGCATTGGCCGCTTAGGGCCGCTGGTCATGTGGTCGCGCTGGTAATCCACACCAATCAGGTTGAACTTGCCGCCGTTGTGTTCAATCTCCACATTTTCCTGCCGCAACAGGCGCATGCCATACTGCTGGAACAGACGCTGGGCGGCGTCCTCGGCGCGCGCATAAATTTCATGATTGCCATTGCAGCCCCAGATGCCAAGTGGCGCACGCAGCTTGCTCAGCTCGCGAATGCAATCTTCGAGCGGATCGTATTCGTTGCTGATGAAGTCGCCGGTAACGACGGCCATGTCGGCGCCGAGATCGTTGGCCATGGCGACCGCCCGCTCAACTTCTTCGCGGGGCATGAAGTCGCCTCTATGAATGTCACTTAACTGGACGATGGTGAGGCCGTCGAGTGCCTTGGGCAGATCGCTGATCGGCACCTCGATCTTGCGTACCTGATAGCGGAAGCGGCCGGCTGCATAACCGTAGGTGGCGCCCAGCAGCGGAATCGCGCCAGCCAGGTAGGCGGCGTAACGGAAGAAGGTGCGGCGGCCAGTATTGATTTGCTCCGGACGGGAAGACATGATCCGCGTGGCCGCTGCCGAAATCCATCCAAAGAGTGACACCAACTGGTAGGCGAGAAATGCGAATACCGATGCCACCAGCCACAAACGCGAAATGGCGATGACCCAGTTGCCGGGACCACGCCGCGGCAGGAAGTGCCCGAGAAAACCGTCCAGAAAGCTGGTCAACAGCAGAAGTAACGCTGTCCACCAGACGCCCTGTAAGACATGGCGGAGCGTGGGACGAGAAACCTGCTGAATACGGTGCCAGGCATTCACGAACCAGAAGCGCTGCACGAAATAAATCAGGCACACGAATACCAGGAACACACCCAGACGAAGCAACAGCGCTGTCTTTTCCAACTTGGCTTAAGGCCTTTCTGCTCTGAGAGATTGGATGTCACCGGGGCGGGAATAGATTTTTTAAGCTTTGAGGCTGTGGCACGGCACGTTGACCCGCAGGTTGGCGGAACGTTACCTTTCGGCTAGGGAAAAAGCCGTTTCAGACTACAGGCTTCACAGGATTGTCGAAGTTCGGGGCGCGCCATATCGTGGGCATAGATATCCTCAAGTTTCCTACCCATCAAGCAGGAGTCTGAATCTTGGAGTTCAGGCTCCTGCTTCTCGCCTTAATCACTGCGGCCAACACCAAAGTCATTTTGTCATCCTGAGCGCGGCTCTATGCGCCGAAGGACCCCTTACAGCATAGGGATTCTTCGCTCCGCTCAGAATGCCAAATCGATTAAAGGCGTGAAGCAGGAGCCTGACTTAACGTCAAACCCCTGCTTTCGAAGGGTGGGATATATGAGGGCAACTGGAATCAGATTACTTGTCGCGCTGTTTTTGGCCAATCCTGCGAAAGCTGTAAACGTACTGCGGACATTCTGTATTGGTTATTGGGAAGCGCACGTAGGCTTGTGTCGTATACGAGTTGATGACACAACGTCCATCCACTTCGCGGAATCGTTCGCTGTGCGAACGACTCTGCTGCGGTCGGGATGACAAATTTTGGGGATGGCTTACCGATGCTGGTCGAGTTGAATCGGCTTATACCGGCCGCACGAATACCCAGATACTTTGCGTGAGGTCGCTGTAAAAAAGTGTAATGGTGACGTCCATGGGATTGCGTTTGAAGGAGTAGTGATAGCGAAATTTTTCGTGCAGGCGCTTGCGGGCGACGCCTGCTTTGAAGCGGCCGTAAAATTCTTTTACGTTGGTGCAGGGCGCGACTTCGGTGAAGAACATTTTGCCAACGGCTTCGTCTTTAGCCACACCCGAGATCTTCGATTCGTAGCCGTTAAAACGCAGGATCCTGCCGGTCGTATCCAGCTGAATTGCGCCAAATGGCAGCTCTTCCAGTTCGTCCTCTGATAGGTCCTGAACCTGAATACGCTCGATCGCGTCGCTGGCAGTTTGTGGAGCGAAAGTTTCGGTGGTGACCATTTCAGCCTGGGCAATTTGTTCGTCGAAATGCATGCCTTAAATTTACGTGGCGGGCGGGATCAATGAAATGTCACATTAGTAATCGGTAGTCATCACCTGCGGTTACGTCCCCAGGGAGGAATAAAATGAGGGCATGAGTGAATCCAGGACAATACGGCTGACGGAAACGGTTAAATCGGGAGGATGCGCTTCAAAACTGAGTCCGGCCGTGTTGGATGCGGTACTAAGCCGGCTGCCGAAACAAAGCGATCCCAATGTTTTGATAGGTTTCGACCACGCCGATGACGCCGGCGTCTACCAGATCGGGCCGGGAATGGCGCTGGTGCAGACTGTCGACTTCTTTACCCCGGTGGTGGACGATCCCTACACGTTTGGGCAGATTGCAGCTACCAACGCGCTTAGCGATGTTTATGCCATGGGGGGACGCCCCATTACGGCACTGGCTCATGTGTGTTTTCCGGCGAGCGGAGAGCCTGCGGTGTTGGAGCAGGTGTTGGCCGGCGGCCTTTCCAAGATGATTGAGGCCAGCTGTACGGTGATTGGCGGACACAGCGTGCGCGATGAGGAGATGAAATTTGGCTATTCGGTTACCGGGCTGATTGATCCGAGCCGGGTGTTGAGCAATGCATGCGCCCGGCCGGGTGACCGGTTATTGTTCACGAAAGCGCTGGGCACGGGAGTGATTTCGACCGCGGTCAAGAAGGGAGTAGCCAAAGCGGAATGGATGGATGCTGCTGTACGCTCCATGACTACCCTGAATAAGACTGCCTCCGAGGTGATCGCCCAGCATCAGAAGCGAACCCCTGCCATGCTGCCGGGGCGGCCTTCTGCGCTGCCGGAAGCGACAGCCAGTGATGGCGGGGTCCACTCCATGACGGATGTGACCGGCTTCGGATTGATCGCGCATGCTCGCGAAATGGCCCTGGCATCGCAAGTGTCGTTGCGGATTTTTGCTGGGAAGGTCCCGCTGCTTTTGGGGGCCCTGGAATGCGTTCGCGCCGGGCATATTCCGGGAGGCCTCAATGCGAACCGCGAGTTTGCGGAATGTGTTGTGGGCTACGATAAGGGGGTACCGGAAGAGATCAGAACGATGCTTTTTGATCCGCAAACTGCGGGTGGCCTGCTGATCTCGGTTGCTGCGGCGGAAGCGGGCGGTTTGATTGACGCCCTGCGGCAGGCGGGGGTTCCGGCGGTGGAGATGGGAGAAGTTGTGACCCAGACGAAGCCGTTGATTTGGGTGGACGCATAGTGGCGGGGAGAGCAGATTTCTCCCTGCGGTCGAAATGACAAGAAGGCTAGGAAGCACAAGAGGTTAACGAACGACGAGAAGGTTAAGGAGCAATCAGTCATGAATATGCGAAAACTGGGCCGAGGCGGCCTGACGGTCAGCGAGCTCGGGCTAGGCTGTATGGGCATGTCGGAGTTTTATGGCGGACGCGATGACGCTGAGTCAATTGCGACCATTCACCGCGCCCTTGAGTTGGGAATCAACTTTCTGGATACCTCGGACGTTTACGGGCCTCACCTCAATGAAGAATTGGTGGGGAAGGCAATCAGCGATCGCCGCGACAAAGTTGTGATTGCTACCAAGTTCGGAATCGTTCGCGATCCTAAGAATCCGCAGGCGCGTGGAGTAAGCGGCAAGCCGGAATATGTTCGCAAGTCGTGCGAGGATAGCCTGCGACGGCTGGGAATTGAGACCATCGATCTTTACTATCAGCACCGCGTCGATCCCGCGACTCCGATTGAAGAAACGGTGGGGGCGATGGCCGAGTTAGTGAAGCAAGGCAAAGTGCGGTATCTCGGTCTTTCAGAGGCGAGCGCGGCCACGGTGCGGCGTGCAAACAAGGTGCATCCGATTTCGGCGCTGCAAACCGAGTACTCGCTGTTCACCCGTGATCCGGAAGATGAAATTCTGCCGACGTGCCGCGAACTGGGAGTGGGCTTTGTAGCGTATAGCCCGCTGGGGCGCGGCTTTCTAACCGGCAGGTTTAAGAGCTTTGAAGATTTCGATCAGGATGACTATCGCCGGAACTCGCCGCGCTTTCAGGCAGCGAATTTTCAGAAGAATCTTGACCTGGTTCACCAAATCGAGGAGCTGGCGAAGAAAAAAAGGTGCAGCAGTTCACAATTGGCGCTGGCATGGGTGCTGGCGCAGGGCGACGATATTGTTCCCATCCCGGGGACCAAGCGCCGCAAGTATCTGGAAGATAATGCGGCCGCTATAAACGTGCTGCTTACAGCGGAGGAGTTGCGGCAGATTGACCAGGCCTTCCCTTACGGGTCGGCCACCGGACAACGTTATCCCGAACACATGATGAAACTGGTCAACGGATAATTATTCGATCCGGCTGACGAAGGTGTCGTGGTGCGCGGCAATGTGCTTTCGCAATGCGAACGATATGTCGGCGCTATCTTTGAATCCTTGTTTGCGGGCAGCGTCGTCAGCGCCAGCGCCGTTCTCGGCGGCAATGTACTCCTGCCAGGAGGCGTAGCGGTACACCAACAGGAAATCCCAGGGCGCGCCTTGCACGTGGTCAAAGCGAACTGCGCCGGGAGCGCGGGCTGAGGCGATCTCGCGTTTAGTGACGTCGTCGAGGTTGCTGAGATGACCGTCAAGCGCGCGATAATCTTCCACTAAAAATAGTCCGCCTTTACCATCGCTCGGCGCCGCCAACGCTTTCTTTACCTCTGCAAGAGACGGACCTGTCGCGTAGGTGTCGGTGTGCCAGATGTAATCTCCCATCACGCGGGCGCGCAATTTAAGCTGCGCTTCGGTGTAACTGGGGTTGGCATCGATGTGAGCCTGCTCGCCCTGCGGATAAATGACGAGCAGGTCCCAATCGTCTCCGGATTGATGGCGGAAGATTAGAGATTCATGTCCCGGAGGCGCGGGCGGCATGGTGGTGTAGGCGTCGATCAGATCCTTGAGCTTGCCGGGGCCGGCCTTGAAAAAGTGGACGCGGTAGACTTCGCGTTTGGCATCCTGAGCGGTGGCAGCGAGGGCGGCACAGAGCAGCAGGCTGAGGGTTAGGAGCGCTTTGATCATTTCTGGAGGATACCCGAAAAAAGGCTTTGAACCACCAAGGACACCGAACACCACCGCGCAGATTATTTGGGGAATGGACTTGCCGTACGCGAAATTCTTTACCACAGATAACACAAAGGGCACGGAGATATTGGTTCCTCCGTGCCCTCTGTGGTTAAGATTTGGTGTTCCTATGCTGGAGCTGGCCGTTCGCCACCTTTGGCCAAGCCTGGCCGTCCCGGTTCTGGCTTCAGCACCTGCTGCACGCCGTCGTCGGGCTTAGATGGAGGAACCATCTTGGGCAGTTCCTTGCCTTCGATGATCATTCTGATTTCGTTGCCGTCGAGCACTTCGCGCTCGCGCAAAGCCAATGCGATCCTGATCAGGACTTCGTTGTTATCGGCCAGGATGTTTTTGGCGCTGTCGTAGCCCTTCTGCACAATGCGGCGCACTTCGTCGTCGATCTTGATGGCGGTGGCTTCGCTGTAGTCGCGATGCTGGGCGATTTCGCGTCCCAGGAAAATCTGCTCTTCTTTTTTGCCGAAGGTCAGGGGTCCCAGATCGCTCATGCCGAACTCGCAGACCATCTTGCGGGCCAGCTCAGTCGCACGCTCAATGTCGTTGCCGGCGCCGGTACTCATCTGGTTGAGGAACATTTCTTCGGCGATGCGGCCGCCCATCATGATGGCGATCGTCGTTTCCAGATAGTCCTTGGTGTAGTTGTGCTTGTCGTCGATGGGCAGCTGCATGGTCACGCCCAACGCCATCCCGCGAGGAATGATGGTGACTTTGTGAAGAGGGTCAGAGTGCGGCAACTTTACCGCTACCAGCGCGTGACCGGCCTCGTGGTACGCCGTCACCTTCTTCTCTTCGTCGGAGAGCAAAAGCGACTTACGCTCCACACCCATCAGCACTTTGTCTTTTGCCAGCTCGAAGTCAAACATCAGCACGGCTTTGCGGTTCTGCCGCGCGGCGGCTAATGCAGCTTCGTTCACCATGTTGGCCAGGTCAGCGCCGGAGAATCCCGGTGTGCCGCGGGCCAGCACGGTTAGATCGACATCGTCGGAAAGAGGAATCTTGCGAGTGTGAACCCGCAGGATTTCTTCACGTCCGCGAACGTCCGGACGGCTGACCACTACCCGGCGATCAAAACGGCCGGGGCGAAGCAGAGCGGGATCGAGCACGTCAGGCCGGTTGGTTGCGGCCATCAGAATGACGCCTTCGTTCGACTCGAAGCCGTCCATTTCAACCAGCAGTTGGTTCAAAGTCTGCTCGCGTTCGTCGTGACCGCCGCCGAGGCCAGCGCCACGGTGCCGTCCAACGGCATCGATTTCGTCGATGAAAATGATGCAAGGCGCGTTCTTTTTTCCCTGTTCGAACAGGTCACGCACCCGGCTGGCGCCCACTCCGACAAACATCTCCACAAAGTCGGAACCAGAGATGGAGAAGAACGGAACGTTGGCTTCACCGGCCACCGCCCTGGCCAACAGAGTCTTACCGGTTCCCGGAGGTCCAACCAGCAGCACGCCTTTGGGAATGCGTCCGCCTAGTTTCTGAAACTTCTGTGCCTCGCGCAGGAACTCGATGATTTCTTTTAGCTCTTCCTTGGCCTCGTCCACGCCGGCAACGTCTTTAAACGTGACTTTCTTTTGCTGCATGGAAAGTAGACGGGCCCGGCTCTTGCCGAATGACAGAGCCTTGTTTCCGCCGGTTTGCATCTGGCGGATCATGAAGAACCACAAAGCTGCCAACAAGATAAGCGGCGCCCAGGTTCCCAGCAATTGCAGGGGCCAGCTTCCGCTGCTTACGTCGCGAATGGTGATGTTCACATTCTTGTCGCGCAGCACCTTGATCATGTCCGGATAATTGGCGGGAGCGGTGAGATGGAAGGCGCTATTGTCGGCATACTTGCCGCGCACTTCCTGGCCGTTGACGGTCACCTCACGCACGTTGCCGTGGTCAACATCTGCCATGAAGTCGGAGAAGTTGACTTCCTTCTCCTTTTGGCCGCCGCTGCCGACGCGCACCACCTGCCACAGAAGCAGGGCAGAGATGATTATGACCAACCAAAAAATTACCGTTTTAACTGTTGAATTCACCCAAGGACTCCTGGTTTGACCGCAGCCCGCGAAAACACAACGAGAGGGAAACCTTTTATTTTAGATGCCTATGGAAGCGAAATGTCGCTTTAATAGTGCTGACTCGGTGGAGCACAGTCAAACCCTGCGTCGCCCACTTTAACTGCGTTCTTTATTCTACTCGCTTTGTGGAAAATTCTCAGGCAAAAATGGGGTTAGGGGTGAATCCTCTAAGTCACGGTGACGGTGCCACTTGGGGGTGCGAATTGGCTGAAGTTAGGGGGTCTGTTAGAGCGCTTTCTCGCGGATAGATAGCGCCGGCTTGTCAGGGTCTTTCATGAGGAACTGGGCCGAACCAGCGAATCCGCGCAGCCATACGACGTCTGGACCGGAGACGACTACCGGCCAGCACTGGCGCTCAGGGCCGGTCACGTGGTGCTGTTGCAGCAATTCCTTGACCTTTTTGGGTGATTTTGCGTGGGCTGGCCAGAAGCGGTCGCCGGCACGCCAGTTGCGAATGGTCAAGCCAGCTTGCAGCACGGCGGGATTCAATCGGCAGGCGGCCGAAGACTTTTCGCCGTTCTGGATGAGGACGGCTTCAAGCAGCAAGTGCGCCTCCGGGACGGGCGTCGCTACCGAAATCGGCAGCGGGTATTCGTAGTCTGCGGGGGCTGGATGCGGCGTTTGAAAGTGTAGTTCATGGCCCTTTCGCACAACCAGGCATTGGGTTGCAACTTGGGCTGAAATCAGTGCGCCGCTTAAGACTCTAAGGATCTCTTCCACGTGGTTGAATTCGAGCCTTAGGCCAAGGTCTTCGCAAGTCTTGCGAAGCAACCTGCGTTGCAGGGCCAGGGGTAGCTTGGTCAACTCATGTAAGTTGACGATCCGGTCGGATTTTTGAACGCTACCCTGAAGGCGAGCGACTTCCTTTGACCAATATTCTTCTTCGCCGCGCGCGATCTCGGCGGTGTCTGCCAGGGCTTCCCGTACAGAAGGATTCAAATGCTGCTCCATGCGAGGCAGGATGCCGTGACGGACTCGATTGCGGGAGTGGCGCAGGTCGCGATTGCTTTTGTCTTCCCGCCATTCCTGGGCTAGCTGCTCTAGATACGCTTTCAGATCTTTGCGGCGGATCGTCAGCAGCGGGCGGACTATAGTCTTGTCCGGCGCAATCTGCAGCAGGGGATAGATTCCTGCCAGGCCGCGGGTACCGGTCCCGCGTGCCAGGCGGAGGATCACAGTCTCCGCCTGATCGTCGAGAGTGTGGGCGGTGGCGACGCGATCCAAGACATTTTTCCGCAGAAGACGCTCGAAAAACTGATAGCGGGCGTGCCTCGCCGCGGCCTCGAGACTAAGGTGCTTTTCCCCGGCATGAGCGCGGACATCATTGCGGTCGAAGTGGAATTCCAGATTGTGCTGCTTGGCGAGTTCGGCGACAAATTGCTCATCGCTCTCTGAGTCTGCGCCGCGCAGTTGATGATTGAGGTGAACCACCGAGACCACAGCGCCAATTTCAGAACGCAACTCAATCATCAGGCGCAGCAGCCCCACCGAGTCCAGGCCGCCCGAGACTGCGATTCCGATGCGCTGGCCCGCACTCAGCAAGTGCTGCTGTCGAATGTCTTCGAGGACGCGGTGAGCGAGAGACTTCACCGATTGATGGTACATCCGGAGGCGAGAGATTAGCACCGGGCGCCCAGCCCTTGTGGTTCTGTGGGACAGGGCGGAGTTGGATGGCGGCGGAAGAGTCCCGATCCTTTTTGATTTTTATCCCGACGCTCTGTCATCCTGAGCGGAGCGGCGGGAGCGAAGCGCACCGCTGCGAAGTCGAAGGACCCCGGATCAGCTGGTGGCGTCTCGAACTCCGCAAGGAATTCCTGGCGGAAGGTCTTCAGAATCGTGGCAGAAATGGCCGGCGCAGCTATTGCCGCTGCTAGCGTGCGCGGGGTCCTTCGACTGCATTGGTGTGTCGCGCTGGGGCGCGAAACCAATTTCGCTCAGGATGACAGATGGTTGGCTGAAGCAAGAAAGTCGAAGTCTCTGAGCGCAGCGAAGAATCCCTATTCTGCGGGCGTTCTATGGGGCGTAGGGGTCCCTTCGACAAGCTCACTGCAGGCTCTTCGGCGCAAAGAGCGCGCCACAGGATGACAGCTGGTTGGTGGTAAAGAACCACTTACCATCTATGACATCAGCTTATTCACTTCGTCGAAGGAGGGCGCGCCAGTGAGGACTTCATAAGTCCCACTTCCTTTCAGCTCTGCGGCGATGCGCTTTGCGGTTCCCAGGGCGGCTCGCATGGCGGATGAGCCGACGCTGACACGCGCCACGCCCAAGGCTTGCAATTCAGGGATCGATGGCGAGCCCGGGCCGACGAGAATGTTCAGGGGAAATTGCAGATCGCGAATGAGACGTCCGATGGTTTCTTTGTCGCGAATGCCGGGGGCAAAAAGACAATCAGAGCCAGCATCACGGTAGGCCGACAAACGCTTGATGGTTTCGTCGTATCGCGATTCTGGTGAACCGACCTGGGCCAGGTAAACGTCGGTGCGGGCGTTTAGCACCAACCGAACACCGGCCTTTTGCCCAGCTTCAATTACGGCATGGATCTTTTCCAACTGGGGCGAGAGTTCAGCCAGAGGCTTCGCAGGGTCGCCAGTGGTGTCTTCAAGATTCATTCCAATCGCACCCGCTTCGACGACAGCGGTGGCCGTCTGGGCGGCGTCTTCAGGCGATGGCCCATATCCACTTTCGACGTCGGCGGTTACCGGAACGCTCACCGATTTCGCGATAAGGGCGACCCGCTGCAACATTTCTTCACGAGGAATGCGCTGACCGTCGGGATAGCCAAGGGTGAAGGCGATACCGGCGCTGGTGGTGGCGATGGCGCCGAATCCGGATTGCTCGAAGATGCGCGCGCTGGCCGCGTCCCAGGCGTTGGGCAGGACTAGAATCCGCGGGCCGCGGTGCAGCGCACGAAAGACATCGGCTTGGGATTTATCTGGCATAAAAAATCGCCACGGATTTTACGGATCGCTACGGACGAATCTTTTGTTTAGCGATCCGCTTGTTTAACGATCCGCGAATCCGTAGCGGAGAGCTAGGCGGCTAACGCCATGCGCCTGGACTCGATTCCATCCAGCGCCTGCCACAAGGCTTTGGCTGCTTTTTCTGCAGCCGCCAGCGCTTGTTCCGCGCTCTGGGGATTGCCCTCAATCCGCTTAATTAGTTGTTGCCGCCATACCTGCGAGTGGAACACGTCTGCCGTGGTGTGCAGGGTGAAGTAGCCGCAAGTCTTGTCTCCGGCGCCGTACATTTCGCGTAGGCCGCGGGCTTTCTCCTTGGCAACCCGCGGTACCTGGGATTCATAGGCGTAGAACGCCGCAAGAGCTTCTTCGGGAGCGCCCTCACTGGCAATGTCGTGGAAAAATTGGATGAGCTTTCTCACTTCTGGTACGGGATGGTGAAACAAAAGGTCGCGGCTGGCGCCCATTGCCTCAGCGAAATCCAGCCATAGTTCGGCGTGTTCAATCGCTGCGTTTCCAAGGCCGTCCTCCAGGCCTTTTTCGTCCGCCAGATTAGCCAGCAGCGCTTCCCGCAACTCGCTCTCGTCGAGGCGGATCGCCAGCTCTGCCAGGTAGGCAGGGAACGCTTTGACGTGGTGATAATAGTCTTGTGCGTATTCACGCAGATCGTCGGTAGACAACTCGCCCGCGCTCCACGCCTTATAAAAGGGATGGCAGAGGAGGTCATATCTGGCGATCCGATTATCCAATTGGGTGAAGAATTCCTGGTTAGTCATGGCAGCTCCTTGAAGATTGAGAGGTTTACTATAAATGGTTTTTTTACTCATCAAAAATCGCCATCTCTATTCGTTTCTGAGGATACGGGTCAAGCGGCGTCTTGTCTGTGATTGCAAGCACAGGAAAACGAACCCCGAGGGTGCCCCATTCAAGCTTCGCTTGGGCGGGGTTTTGGTTTGATTTTGTGAACAGATTGAAATTAACGTCAAAAACCCCGCTCAAGCGGAGCTTGAACGGGGCACCCTCGGGTGAATGTTGCTAGACTAGAAGCTCTGTGCCGACATTTACCGAACAATTTGATGTGGTGGTGGTGGGCGCCGGGCATGCCGGTTGCGAAGCCGCGATGGCGGCTGCGCGCATGGGGCTGAAGACTGCTTTGTTTACCCTGAACGTGGATTTGATTGCGCAAATGTCGTGCAATCCGGCGATTGGGGGAATTGCCAAGGGCCATTTGGTGCGAGAAGTGGATGCCCTGGGCGGCATCATGGGCGAAGTCACCGATGCTGTGGGGATTCAGTTTCGGCTTCTGAATACGTCACGAGGACCGGCGGTGTGGTCGCCGCGGGCGCAGTGCGATAAGCAGGCTTATCGGCTGAAGATGCGCGAAGTACTCGACTCACAGCCCAATTTGAAGATTAAGCAGGCAGAAGTCGCAGGCCTGATTCTGGAAGAGAGCGATCAGCCATCAGCCGTCAGCCGTCAGCAAAACCTCCGGCGCGCAGTGGGGATCAAGTTGCGCGATGGGCGGACGATTGGGGCTTCGGCGGTCATCATCACTACCGGAACATTTCTTAATGGGCTGATTCATTGCGGCGAGCAGCAGTATCCGGCAGGGCGGTCAGGCGAGCCGGCTGCGATTTTGCTAGGGGAGGCGTTGAAGGAGTTAGGGCTGCGCGGATGCCGGCTCAAAACAGGGACGCCGCCTCGGCTCGATGGCCGAACTATTGATTGGTCGCGTTTCCAGGAGCAGCCAGGGGACGTCGATCCGACTCCGTTCAGCTTTCGCACCAAGCGAGTGGCGCATCACGACTCCCAGGTTCCCTGTTACATCGCATGGACGACCCCGGAGACGCATCGTATTATTCGCGAGAATGTTCATCGGTCTCCGATGTATAGCGGGCAGATTCAGTCAATAGGGCCGCGCTATTGTCCTTCGATTGAAGACAAGATCGTAAAGTTTCCCGACAAGACTACGCACCAGTTATTTCTGGAACCAGAGGGGCTAAACACCCACGAAATTTATTTGAATGGCATGAGCACGTCGCTGCCGGTCGAAGTCCAGATTGAAATTCTTAAGTCGATTCCGGGACTGGAGAGGGTCGACATGCTGCGGCCGGGCTATGCGATTGAGTACGACGCTATCGATCCCACCGAATTGGAGCGAACGCTCGAGACCAAGAAGATTGCCGGCCTATTTCTGGCCGGGCAGATCAACGGTACCAGCGGATATGAAGAAGCTGCCTGCCAGGGGCTGATGGCAGGGATCAATGCCGCGTTACAGGTAAAGCAGGAGCCCGCGCTGGTGTTGGACCGCACCGAGGCTTACACCGCGATTCTTATCGATGACCTCATCTCCAAGGGGACGAACGAGCCCTACCGCATGTTTACCTCACGGGCGGAGTTTCGTTTGCACTTAAGGATTGATAACGCCGATCGCAGGTTAACGCCTCATGGGCGACGCGTGGGACTCATTTCCGACTCAGCCTGGGCGGACTTCGAGGCCAAGCAGCAGCGGCTCGACGGACTGAAGCAGCTGCTGGAGAAGACCAGGTTGAGTGCGGACATGACGGCGACCCTGACGGATCTGAACGTCAGCTCCGCGATTGGGCAGCCGTTGGCGCAGTTGCTCAAGCGGCCTGAGATCACGATTGAACTGCTGGTGCCGGTTCTGCGAGAAGCGCTTCCGGCATTCTTCGCGAATGATGCCGAGAATGCAATTTCGTCGGCGACTCGCAACGAACTCAAGTCGGTAGAAACTGAAATCAAATACGAAGGCTACCTGCTGCAGCAGAGCCGGGCGATCGACCGGCTCAAAAAGTCCGAACAGCGCTCCATCCCACTCTGGTTTGATTACCGGTCGGTGAGCGGGCTGTCGCGCGAGGTGCAGGAAAAGCTGACCCAGGTGAAGCCTCGCACCATTGGACAAGCTTCGCGCATCCCCGGGGTGACTCACGCCGCGGTTTCGCTGGTGAATGTTTACATCGAGATCCAGGGGCGGCGGCGAGAACAGGCACTGGCCACAGATTTCGCGGATTAACTCGAATAAATATTCTTCCTGATTTCACGGCTATGCGTGGTCCGCAAATCCGTGGACTGCTTTGCGGTTAAGATGCCTGCATGCCTGTTGTTCCTACCATTCAAGTCTCCCGCCGCGGCGCTACCCGCCTGAAACAAGGGCATGTGTGGGTTTATCGATCTGACATTGTTTCTTCGGATGGAGCAGGCCCCGGCGCCTTGGTTGCCGTGAATGATGACCGCGGCAAGCCGTTGGGCGCGGCGCTCTACAGCAGCTCGTCGCAGATCGCCATTCGCATGATCTCCGCGCGGCCGGTAGCCGATTTGCAGGGTTTGGTTGCAGAGCGTATTCAGGCGGCCATTTCTTACCGGGAGCGCGTGGTTGAGAACACCGACGCTTACCGCCTGGTGTTCAGCGAGGCTGACTTTCTTCCGGGGTTGATAGTCGATCGCTACAACGACGTGCTATCGCTGCAGATTCTGACGCAGGCGATGGATGCCGATCCGATTCGTGCGCGTATTGTTTCCGAACTTCAAAGGCAGATCAATCCTGCCGGCATTGTCGAGCGCGTCGATCCTCGGATTCGCGAGTTAGAGCAGCTTCCGCAGCGGGAGTCCGGGCTGGTTTATGGAGAAAAGAGCGAGACCAGCTTTTCGATGAACGGAATTCGTTTTCAATTTGATGGATTGCACGGGCAAAAGACCGGGGCATTCCTCGATCAGCGGGAAAACTACGCGGCCGCGGCGAAATTTGCACGAGGCGAAGCGCTCGACGTTTTCTGCTATCAAGGGGGGTTCGCGCTGCACCTGGCGGAACGTTGCTCCAGCGTCACTGGCGTCGATAGCTCACGCGAAGCGCTGGAAGTTGCCGACGCCAATGCAGCGCTGAATAAGCGGGAAATCGACTGGATCGAGGCCAACGCCTTCGATTTGTTGCGTGACTATTCCGCTACTGGAAAGCAATACGACACCATCGTGCTTGATCCGCCGGCCTTCGCTAAATCCAAGCAAAATCTCGATACAGCCATGCGCGGTTACAAAGAGTTGAATTTGCGCGCCCTCAAAATGCTCCGCCCCGGCGGGACGCTGGTGACCTGCTCCTGCTCCTACCACGTTAGCGGAGCGTTGCTGCTGGAAATACTTACCAGCGCAGCCCAGGATGTCCACAGATCTCTTCGTTTGCTGGAAAACCGAAGTCAGGCGAAAGACCATCCGATATTGTTAGCGGTCCCAGAAACTGGCTACTTAAAGTGTCTAATTGCAAATGTAAGTAATTGAAAATTAGGGACATTAAATAGTTGACAATAAGACACTCATATTTTATGCTTCCGTTGTGCTAATAGATGCATGGCGCGATAGCCGCCACAGAAATGATTACAGACATTTGAAGGAGGAGTTATGACCGTACTTACCCGTTTTGAGCCGTTTCGTGAGTTCAGCACTTTGCAGGAGCGCATGAACCGGTTGTTGCGCGATTCTTTCAACGATGGCCGGGAAGAGACTTTGACTACCACCGCATTTGCCCCGCCGGTTGACGTTTACGAAGATGAACATTTCGTGACCCTGAAAGTGGAAGTCCCGGGAATCGACGAGAAAGATATCGATGTCAGGCTGGAGAACAACACTCTGACCATCCACGGGGAGCGTAAGTTCGAAAAGGAAGAAAAAGAAGAGAACTATCGCCGTGTGGAAAGACAGTATGGCAGCTTTACCCGCTCGTTCACGGTGCCGTCGACTCTGGACCCAGAAAGCGTCTCGGCAAACTACGAGAAGGGGATTTTGAAGCTGAAGATCGCCAAGAAGGCCGAAGCGAAGCCCAAGCAGATCAAGATCAATGTGGGCGGGGAAAAGAGCCTGGAAGGAAAGCCAGTAAAGGGTGCCGCGCAGGCCGCGTAAAAGCCGTTTCTGGCTTGCGCACAGAGTATTAAATTGCGGCGGGAGGCGGCAGCGGTAACCGCCTCCCGTTTGTTTTGTGGTGCTGGAGAGGAAACTGAAGGCATAAACTGGAGCAGTTATGGCAATTCGCTGGGACAAATTCACATTGAAAGCTCAGGAGGCGGTGCAGCGTGCCAATGATTTGGCGAGCGAGCATGGCAACCCTGAAATGCTGCCGCTGCATTTATTGGCGGCGCTGCTCGAAGACAAAGAAGGCATCGTTACGCCGGTGCTGGAGAAGATCGGAATTGGGCCGCAGGCCGTGCTCAGCGATTTATATCGGGAGATTGAGCGGCTGCCCAAAGTTTCAGGCGAGGGAGCGAATCAGCCTTCACTATCGCCGGCCACAAATCGGCTTCTGGAACAGGCATTTAAAGAAGCCAGCAACTTCAAAGATGAGTACGTCTCGACTGAGCACCTCATGTTGGCGGCCACTCAACTGAAGCAGGATGCGACGCGCGATATTCTGGCTCGCCACGGTGCGACTCACGAAGCCATTCTCAAGGCGTTGACCGGGGTGAGAGGATCGCAGCGCATCACCGACCAGAATCCCGAGGCGAAGTATCAGGCGCTGGAGCGTTACGCAAAAGATCTTACCGAGCTGGCGCGGCGCGGAAAGCTTGATCCGGTAATTGGGCGCGACGAAGAAGTTCGCCGGGTGGTGCAGGTGCTTTCACGCCGCACCAAAAATAATCCCGTACTGATTGGCGAACCGGGTGTCGGCAAGACCGCGATTGTGGAGGGACTCGCTCAACGGATCATTTCTGGCGATGTCCCTGAAACCCTGAAGAACAAACGCGTGGTGGCGCTCGACCTGGGCGCGATGCTGGCCGGTGCGAAATACCGTGGCGAATTTGAAGATCGGCTGAAGGCGGTGTTGAAGGAGATTGAGGATTCGTCAGGCGAGATCGTGCTTTTTATCGACGAACTGCACACCCTGGTAGGGGCGGGCGCGGCCGAAGGGGCTATTGATGCTTCAAATATGTTGAAGCCGGCGCTGGCGCGTGGGGAACTGCGGGCCATTGGCGCGACGACGCTGACCGAGTATCGCAAATACATTGAAAAAGATGCGGCCCTGGAACGGCGCTTTCAGGTGGTGTTTGTTGGCGAGCCCAGCGTTGAAGACGCCATCGCGATACTGCGGGGACTTAAAGAGCGTTACGAAGTGCACCACGGAGTACGCATTAAAGATTCCGCGATCGTGGCAGCGGCAACGCTTTCGCATCGCTATATTACCGACCGTTTTCTGCCGGATAAGGCCATCGATCTGATCGATGAAGCGGCGGCTTCGTTGCGAATTCAGATTGATTCTCTGCCCACCGACATCGATCAGCTGGAGCGGCGGGCGACCCAGCTGGAGATTGAGCGGCAGGCACTGAAGAAAGAGACAGATCCTAATTCACGCGAGCGTTTGCAGATTATCGATCGTGAGCTGGCGGAGATTCGAGAGAAGGCAGACGCGCTGAAAGCGGTTTGGAATCGCGAGAAGGATGTGATTGCCCAGTCGCGCAAGCTGAAAGAACAAATCGAGCAGTTGAAGCTGGACGAGCAAACCGAAGAGCGCAAGGGAAATTTGCAGCGCGTGGCAGAGATTCGCTACGGGCTGCTGCGGCAGGCTGAGGAGCAACTGGCGAAGCTTACTGCCGGCATCGAAGGCAAAAGCGCCCGCATGTTGAAAGAGGAAGTGGACGAGGAAGATGTGGCGCGAATCGTCTCCAAATGGACGGGCATACCGGTGTCGAAGATGTTGGAAGGCGAAGTCAAGAAGCTGGTCCACATGGAGGAGCGGCTACGGCAGCGGGTAGTCGGACAAGATCCGGCGTTGGAGCGTGTTGCTAATGCGATTCGACGGTCCCGCGCGGGCCTGAGTGATCCCAAGCGCCCGATTGGGTCGTTCATTTTCCTGGGGCCGACCGGCGTGGGCAAGACGGAACTGGCGCGGGCACTAGCTGAATTTTTGTTCGATGACGAAAAATCCATGGTGCGGATCGATATGTCCGAATACATGGAAAAGCATGCAGTCTCGCGGCTGATCGGCGCACCTCCTGGATATGTGGGGTACGAAGAAGGTGGTCAGCTTACCGAGCAGGTGCGGCGGCGGCCCTATGCGGTGGTGCTGTTTGACGAAATCGAGAAGGCGCATCCTGATGTATTCAATGTGCTGCTGCAGATGATGGACGATGGCCGCCTCACCGATGGGCAGGGCCGGACGGTCGATTTTCGCAACACTGTCCTAATCATGACATCGAACATAGGATCAACCTATTTGCAGGGTGAAAATCTACGGGTGGCCGAGGAATTCGACAAAGCCGCCGAGTTGGTGATGCAGGCGCTGCATGGTCACTTTAAGCCGGAGTTCCTGAACCGCGTGGACGACGTGATTGTGTTCCGTCCGTTGGGTAAAGAACAGCTAGTAAAAATTATTGAGCTGCGTCTCGAAGATCTGCGGCGGCAACTAGCAGAGCGCAAGATTTCGATTGAGCTGACTGACTCGGCGAAAGAGCTGCTATTCACCGAGGGCTACGATCCCACGTTTGGCGCTCGGCCGCTTAAAAGGTCGATTCAGAGGTTGGTGCAGGATCCGCTGGCCATGAAGATTCTCGACGGTGAAGTGTTGCTAGGGGATCACGTCATCGTGAATGCCGACAAAGCGACACGCAAGATGGTGTTTGAAGTGAGCCGGCGGGTGGGGGAGACGGTGCCGGCGACTAATTAGTTGCCGGCAATTCGCAACAGCTTTTCGCAAGGATGAATCACCGGGCTAGCGCAAGAACTGATCCTTCACCGGTTCTTGAAACAAGTACCAGATTACAGCCACTCGCAGCATAATTCCTAGGCCGCCCCAGGCCAGCGCGGCGAAGTTGAAATACACGACCGCACCGGAGACGCTGGGGACGAGCACGAATGCGCCAATCCCTGCGGCCAGGATTGCGACCCAGCGGGCCCAGTTATTCAGGCGTCGCAATCCCCATCCGATTAACGCGGTAATGCCCCCGGCCAGCAAGAACATGTAAGGGCCAGCCAGTTCCAGGCCGCCTAGCAGTGGCGCGCCCCATGCCATTGCTACCGCGCCGGGAGCAGTCAGCATGGTGATGCCTAGTGAAATCAGATATGCAGCGGCCACAAAGAAAATTACCGCTATGCCGGTGACGCCGCTGGGGCGCTCCATCGAGGCTCCTGGATATCTGCGTTAAGCGCTTTGGCTAAACTATCCCGCCCATAGTAAAGTTCACCAGGAAAATTAGCTGCTTATGAAACTTCTTTTGCCGGTTTCAGGCTGGACTCATTGGGCAAGGCTAGCCTTATTGAGCCTTCCTCTTTGTGGTCCGCTGTGGGCTGTGCCGCATCTCGCTGGAATCAAAATCGCCGTTACCAACCCAGCCAGTACACCGCGGACGGCCGAGAAGGTTGTTATTCCTGTCGCGAAGTTGCGCAGCATTGCTCCTGACTTGAACGCCGGGTCGCTGATTGTGACAGTTACGGACGCAACCAGCGAAGCCGAAGACAGCCGGGTTCTAGAGGCTAGCGAAGTCCCGTCGCAAGCGGATGATCTCGACGGCGACGGCAAAGCCGACGAACTGGCGTTCCAACTCGACTTGAAACCGAATCAGACTCGGATCGTCACGGTCACATATGGCCCGCCCGATCGGATTTTTCTTCTGCGGGCCGAGTATCCGAAGCGTGTCGATGCAATGTTTGCCAACAAGATTGAGGGATTAGGCTGGGAATCGGAGAGAACTGCCTGGCGGCTTTATCTTGATCCACGCAACGCCATTGATCTTTATGGAAAGCGGCGGGACTCACTGTTGCTCCGCACACTGGCGAGTCCGGAATATGACTATCACTCCGAGTCGCCGTACGGACGCGACATCTACAGGATTGGCGATGCGCTCGGCATAGGGTCGGTTGGCGCGTGGGTCGATGGCAAAGCGGGGAAGCTCGCAGATGTGCGGTCTCGCAGTTGGCGTGTGGTATCAACCGGTCCGGTGCGCGCAATTGTTGAAATCACTTATGACGGTTGGGCTGTTTCCGGTAAGACCGTTACACTGCGCTCCCGCATCACGCAGTGGGCGGGCGATGCCGGATTCTTTCATGAGCTGTCGGCGCAAGGCGCAGAAGGAATGTCGTTCGTTACCGGGATTCCGCGAAAACCGAACGTGCCGGTATTTCGCTCTGAGGGGGGAAACAATTTAACCTGGCTGGCTACTTACGGAGAGCAGGTTCTCTTGCCCGGCGCGACTGCGACCGAAGAAACTAAGGGCAGCAATCTGGGACTGGGCATTGTGTTTCGGGGAAATGCCAATGCCGAAGAGGACGCAGCAAATTTTCTTATCAAGTTTCCGCTCAACAAAGGCGCCGCTTCCTGGTACACAGTGGCGGACTGGGACCAGGAGGGAGGCAACAACCGAGTCTCCATGAACGATCTACCCGATGCGAGACGGTACTCGATTGTTGATTCAAAACTCGCTATCAAGTCACAGGAGAGTTTCCTGGCTTCTGTTAAGCAAGCCACAGCCGATCTGGCCAAGCCCGTCGTCGTCAAGATTCTGAGTGAAAAAGCCAAGCCGCAGCCTGCGCCAGCCGACACGCTTACCGTTGTTAAGCCCAAGATCTATCGGCAGGCAATCGACCTGCTTCGAGCCAACATCGACCGCACCGCGGCGCAGTGGGAACCGATCATGCGATCGAGCCCCGGCACGAAGACCAACATCGGAGTGGGATTTTTTACCGAGGGCGACAACCAGACTGGCCAATGGACGGCGCAGAATGGCTACTTCTGGACCGGCAGCTTCTGGACCGGCGAACTGTGGGCGTTGTACAGCGCTACCAAAGATGAGAAGTACCGGCGCTGGGCTGAGCTTTGGACGTCAGCGTTAGCCGGACAAGAGGCGGCGCAGAATCACGATGCCGGCTTCCTGTATTTCTATTCGTCAGTGGCGGGATATCAACAGACCCAAAACGCCGAATTTCGTGCCAGCGCTCTGCGCGCTGCTGCACGCCTGCAACAGCTCTACAACCCTGGAACCCGGTTGATTGCATCGTGGGGTGTGGGCGCCGCCGACACCATCATTGACACCATGATGAACTTGCAACTCTTGTGGTGGACATCGAATGAAACCGGCGACTCGAAATGGCGCGACATGGCTTTGACCCATGCACTACGGACCGCGGATTGGTTTGTCCGTGCCGATGGTTCAACCATCCAGTCGGTTCATTACAATCCCGGCGACAAGCCGCTTCAGTTGGATTTCTCCAAAACTGGAGTCATGGAAGTGCAGCCCGGAGAGCGCAGCTTCAGCCATACACATCAGGGTTTCTCGGCGGATACCACCTGGTCACGAGGCGCCGCGTGGGGGCTTTACGGATTTGCGACCTCCTATCAGGAGACGCACGATCCGCGCTTGCTGCAGACCGCGCAGAAAATTGCCGATTACGCGCTGGCGAATCTGCCGGAAGATGGCGTGCCCTGGTACGACTTCGCCGATGAGGGAGTGCTTTACCGGAATCGCGATTCCTCGGCAGCAGCAATTCTGGCCGGTGGGCTGTTACGCCTTGCCGGTCAGGTCACTGATCAAGCTGCGGCACGACATTATCGGGCGGAAGCCGAGCGGATCGTCCACTCTCTGATTGACCACTACCTGACCCCGGTCGGGGATGGCGATCCCAGTCCGGCTGGCATCTTGCGCCATGGTTCCAGCAGTCGCCCTTCGGACTCTATGCTGATCTACGGCCAATACTATTTGCTGGAAGACTTGCTCGCTCTGCAAAATGGCGTGAAATAACACGCTCCCGAGGCTGAAACCCGCCGCTAGTACTCTTACCACCGTAACTAAATCCGGGCCAAAATGTGCAGAAGATTGCACAATTCTACGGCTTTCGGTCTCACGCAAATCCAACCAAGTCTTTTAGTGTCAATTGCTTAATTCTAGGTTGGTCCTTGGTGCCCAAGCTGCAATTGTCACTGTGCCCGCTGACTGGGGCATTGATCGGGGTGTTAAGTGCAGACTCTTCTACAAGAGAACGTGGTGGCAGTACCGGCAGCAAAGTCAAAGCACTCTCTGCTACCACTCTTGGTGGTTCTTTTCCTGATTTCATACGGCCTGCTGGCTACGCTGGTCGTGGAACAGGGACGAACCATTGATGCTCAAAGCGTGCTGATTCGTCAACTGTTCAGCGACAGCGTTGAGCTGACCTCGTTGAAAGGGAAGAACTTTCAACAGCAGCACCCTAAATCAAAAACCCAGCCACGGTCCCGTTCCCAGGCTCAAACTCCGTTGACCCAGACCCAGATCCAAACTCCGTCGTCCCAGGAAGTTCCAAGAAACAACGTGGTGAGCCAGAGAAGGGGAAGCAAATTCCAAAAGCAAGTTCCGCAGAAACCGCCGAAAGCTGAAGCGGATTCGCCGGACGATCGCAGATCGAAGTCGCTGATCTAAGCCAAGGAAAACTCCCATGAAAATTCTGGCCACACTACTGTTATCGATCGCACTACCCGGAACCAGTGTGCAATCCCTAAATCGCACACCGGTCGACCACAAAACCGCCAAGCAGGAGCACAAAGGCGGCAAGTGGTACTTTGCCGACAGCGGACACGCTATCTACTGCTACGGACCGGTAATGATCGTGAACCAGCCCGATGGAAACCTGCAACGCGTGGCCACCTTCTGCCGTGACGGGCAGACCATGGTTCCACTCAAGGACTAAGTTTTAAGGCGCCGGTGTTCACAGATAAGTGGCGACAGGCGGTCCGCCATGACGGATCTCCGCGACCGGTGGCCGGATTCCAGGTAGGAGAACAGCCCATTCAGTGGTCAGCCGACGGTAAGTCAGTGTAGGTCTACCGCCCTGGCGACCTTCCCGCTAAAGTCTTTCGCCTCGATTTGACCACCGGGCAGCGAGTCATGTGGAAAGACCTCATGCCGGTCGATCCCGCTGGCGTAAGCCAGATCGGCCCGGTCGTCGTCACCTCGACCGCCAATGCTTACGTCTACGGCTACCACCGCACTCTTTCCGATCTATATCTGGTTGAGGGTTTGCGGTAGAGACCCCAAATTTCTGCTCCGATTCCCGCCGGCCTTTTCAGTTGTAATTTGCTACAACCCTGACAACTTTTTGGTTCCCATCGAATTCCATAAATTCGGCGGACTTCGTGCCTTTCTGGTTCACATAGTAAAGGACCACACTGGAAATCCCCCACATCACATCCAACAGTTCGAACTTTAAATTGGGAAACGCTTCCAGTCCTCGTGCGAAATAACTGCGGACTGCTGATTTGCCGATAACCGTCCCCGACGGATCGTGCAACAGCTTGGCCGCCGTAGGCGACGTCAGAGCGACCTCTACCGCATAATGTGACATTACGGCGTCAAGGTCGTGAGAATTCCATGTCTGTACCCAATCCTGCGCAAATTGTCGAGCCTCAGCTTCTGAAAGCATTTCAATCCTCTGTGAATGATTTGGTAAAGAACCTCTCCATCAAAATATAACTCTCGAAAATCATATGGGTACAGATAATGGTGGTTCGGTAAATCTGTAATGACAGGCAGGCCTTGATAGAGCCTCCCCGCCAGCTAAGGTGGCAAAGAGTTCGTTTTCTTATAGTTGGCTGTCATCACATCATCGTGCTGGCGCTATCGTCATCACGCTATGTTCCGTAAGGAACACTTTGTAGATCCCGGAACAGCCGGGTTGGAAACCTCGCCTGATCTGCGATACACTCCCTCGTCCAGCCTGACTCGCTTATGAAAGTCCGCAAAGCAACGCCAGAAGACGCGCCGGTCTGTGGCCGCATCTGCTATGACGCTTTTACAAAAATCTCCACCGAGCACGCCTTCCCGCCAGACTTCCCCTCGGTAGAGGTAGCGACGGGCGTGCTGTCGATGATGTTTAGTCATCCCGGATTCTATTGCGTGGTTGCGGAATCGGAAGGCCTGTTGCTGGGCAGCAACTGCCTTGACGAACGTTCGCCGATAGCAGGAGTGGGGCCGGTTACCATTGATCCGAAAGTACAGAATAAAGGTGTGGGACGCGCCTTGATGGAAGCAGTGCTTGCTCGTTCCGTGGAGCAGGGCTGCCGAGGCACCCGCCTGTTACAAGCAGCCTTTCACAACCGTTCTCTATCGCTCTACACCAAGCTGGGGTTCGATACGCGTGAGCCCATCTCCACCATGCAGGGCCCGCCAATCAAGGCTGCGACGCCCGGCTACAGAATTCGCCCCGCACTCATTTCAGATTTAGAGGAATGCAACCGGCTTTGTCAGCGCGTGCATGGTCACGACCGCGGCGGCGAACTGCGTGATGCAATCGATCAAGGCACAGGGGTGGTCGCAGAGCGGGAAGGTCGCATCGTAGCCTACGCCACGCTAATAGGTTTCTTTGGGCACACCGTCGGCGAGAGCAACGCGGACGTGCAGGCACTGATCGCACATGCCGATGTCTTCCTGGGCCCTGGCATTCTGGTCCCCACCCGAAATGCGGGTCTGTTCCGCTGGTGCCTGGAGAACGGCCTGCGCGTTGTGCAGCCGATGACGCTCATGACCACAGGCTTCTACCAGGAACCTGCTGGAGCATACCTGCCGTCGATACTCTATTGATCCTTAAGCTAGGCAGCTCATTGGATTTCTCCCGAATGATGACGGGAGCTCCAAGACGTAGCAGAGCTACGGTCTCTACTCCACGACGTTGACGATTGCTTTGGCGAAGGCTCGTGGAGCCTCCTGCGGCAGATTGTGCCCGATGCCTCCATCGATAGTCCGATGTGAATATTTGCCAGAGAATTTTCCCGCGTAAGCGCTCGGATCCAGATGGGGAGCGCCATTGGCATCGCCCTCGAGAGTAATCGTGGGCACGGTGATTACCGGTGCTTCGGCCAGCCGCTTTTCCAGACTGTCGTATTTCGGCTCGCCTTCCGCGAGACCAAGCCGCCAGCGATAATTGTGGATCACGATGTTGACGTGGTCCGGATTGTCAAAAGCCGCTGCGCTGCGATCGAAAGTGGCATCATCGAAGTTCCATTTCGGCGAGGCGAGTTGCCAGATGAGCCTGGCAAAATCGCGCCGGTATTTCTCATAGCCGGCACGGCCGCGTTCGGTCGCAAAGTAAAACTGATACCACCACTGGAGCTCAGCTTTTGGCGGCAGCGGAACTTTTCCGGATGCCGGGCTGCCGATAAGATATCCGCTGACCGATACCATGGCTTTGCAGCGCTCCGGCCAAAGCGCCGCGATGATGTTGGCGGTGCGCGCGCCCCAGTCGAAGCCGGCAAGGATTGGCTTATCGATTTTTAGAGCATCCATCAGAGCGATGATGTCCACGGCCACGGCGGACGGCTGGCCGTTGCGAACGGTTTCGCTGGAAAGAAAGCGCGTGCTGCCGTATCCACGCAAATAAGGAACGATCACTCTGTAGCCGGCGTCTGCCAAGAGTGGGGCGACATCGACAAAGCTGTAAATATCGTAGGGCCAGCCGTGCAGAAGAATTACCACCGGGCCATTGGCCGGACCAGCCTCTGCGTAGCCAACGTTCAACAACCCGGCATCCACTTGCTTCAAGGACGCGAAACTTGTATTCGTCCCCGGTTTAAAGGCGGGAGTATCTGCCGGTTTGGTCTTACTGGATTGGCCGTTGGCAGAACTGATCATGCCGAACTGGGCAGCGGCGATCGTCATGGCTGCACTGCCAAAAAAGCGGCGGCGATTCTGGTCGATTTCCTCAGGCATTAAGTTCCCTCAAAAGTTTAAACGCAAGAGGCCTTGAGCTAATTCACGAAGTCCCGGACGCTCCGCGGTCGAACGACAAGCCATGCTCTCCCCATAGGACCAACAGGAGCGGCTGCATCTTCATCGTGATGACTTCATCCTTGAGCAACAATATCAATAAATCAAGGCGCGATCCAAACGGCAACACCGCGTGCGTAAGGGCGAAAAGCCTCTCTTTTCTCTAAGTTTCGCAGTACCATAGCGTCATGCAAAACCGCAGTGAGAACCCGTCGCTGGTCATTTACCCAACCCTGTTGGTGACGATTCTATTTTTCACGTCGCAGTGCTGGGCACAAGAGATGAAGTACCCGGCTGTCGGAAGCATGGATGGCCACGCCATTTTCCGCGGCTACTGCGCCCCCTGCCACGGGGTTGACGGAAGAGGACACGGTCCGGCAGCGCCAGCGCTCAGCTCCAAAGTTGCGGATCTCACGCTGCTCAGCAAGCGCAACAAAGGCGAGTTTCCCCACGACCGGGTGCGCAACATTCTCGAAGGCAAGCAAACTCCCACGGCGCACGGATCCAACGAAATGCCGGTCTGGGGACCGGTGTTTCACCAGGTCGAGGGCGATAAAGACTTCGGCAACGTGCGGGTGCAGAACATCGTCGCCTACATTGAATCGCTGCAACACAAGTAATCGTTGCGGTTCGCGACTAACGAAATTCGTGTTGTGAGCTCGTGAGCAATTCTGCTCAGGCAAAATTCAGGGAATGAAATAGTCTTGCGATGACAGAAGCTGGAAGATTGGTTTGAGGCAAACAACATCATGTTGATACTGATCATTGTTTTGGTGCTGCTTTTGGGCAGTGGCGGCGGCTACTACGGGCACAGCCGCTGGGGCTATGGTGGCGGCGCAGGCATAGGGTTGGGAACTGTACTGTTAATCCTGCTGGTGGCGTATATGCTCGGGGGATTTCGTTAGACCAAGCCAGTAACGTTAAGAACAAATATCGAGCCTGCGTTGGCTCCCGCCTGCCGCGCAATTTTTTCTCTCACAAACCTTGCCACGGATTTCACTGATTCCTCACGTATAAAATTAGCCGTCATGGAGTTGATTTCGTTTCCCGGGGCGGAGCTCTACTATGAAGAACATTTTCTGCCGCCCGCGGAAGCTACGGCGCTGTTCGAAACTCTGTTGAGCAAGGGCGGGTGGGAGCGGCGCAAGGGGATGTTTGGCCATGACGTGCCGCGCGATGAAGCCTACTATGGCGACCCAGAAACTGCTTACACCTATTCGCGGCGGGAGTATAAGCCACTGCCCTGGATCGAGGAGTTGCTTGCGCTAAAGCGCCGGATAGAAGAGGCGACCCCGGCGACGGCTTCTTCGAATTTGCATTTGGCGGCCACTGGCTATAACGCAGCGCTTTGCAATTTGTATCGTGACGGCAATGACAGCGTTGGCCTGCATGCGGACGCCGAACCGGAAATGGGGCCGATCATTGCGTCTGTCAGCCTGGGCGCCGAGCGGTTGTTTCGCCTGCGCAAAAAAGATGGGGAAATTGTATTGGCGCGGAAGTTGGCGCACGGAAGCCTGCTGATTATGGCGGGGGAGACGCAAAAGAATCTCCGGCACGAGGTGCCAAAGGAGCGCGGCGTTTCGGGGCCGCGGATTAATTTGACGTTCCGGAGAGTGACGAAGATTGGTTGAAACGCTTGGGAGCACAAGGCCCTCCACTTCGCAAGTCGTTCGCTGTTGCGAATGACTTGCTGCGGTCGGGATGACAAAAGTGTAGGGTCGCGATCTCCCCCTCGCGGTTCTATAAATCCCAGCTTATAATTAGGGGGATTGATTTAGTGCCGGTTTGGGGGTGATGGGATTGGCAGAAGTTAGACTGCAAGAGGGCGAGTCGCTAGAGAACGCCCTTAGAAGGTTTAAGCGCAAGGTTCAGACGGAAGACATTATTAAGGAAGTGAAGCGTCACTCCTACTATCTGAAACCGGGCGAGAAGCGTCGGGTGAAAGAAGCACTGGCGCGCAAGCGCGCGCGGAAAAAGACCCGCAAAGAATCCGACTAAAGCTGGATTAATCAGGCCGCTGCCCTCGAGCAGCGGCCTTTTTTCGTTTACGGCGTATTACAATCGCAATCCCAGGCGGGAAACGGTAGGATACTTGCCGTCCGCTACAAGAGGAGGACTATGAATCGCAGAAACTTTGCTCGCAGTGTGGCGGGAGCTTTGGGTGCCGCGGCGTGTCTGGGTGAGTTTGTTCCTAATGGGGCAGCGGCGGCTGTTCCGGCCAATGACGGCGCTGCCGTGCCTTACAAAGTTTCTGTCATGTTGTGGACGGTTTTCCGTGACTTGCCGTTTGAGGAACGATTGCAGAAAGTCGCAGATGCGGGTTTTACGAATGTTGAGCTGGTCGGCGAGTACGAGAAGTGGTCACCGGCTGATTTCGACCGGGCAAACGCAAAGAGGAAAGAGCTGGGCATAACCTTCGACACCACCGCTGGCTTAAAGAATAGCGTGGCGAACCCTATGCAGAGGGAAACTCTGTTACAGGAATTCAAGAGTGCGCTGGGCGTGATGGAGCGGCTTGACTGTCCGTCGATGATCGTACTTACGGGAAACGTAATACCGGAAATGTCCCACCAGGCGCAGCACCAGAGTTGCATTGATGGGCTGAAGGCTATGGCGGCGCTGGTGGAAGGTAAACGAATCAACGGCCAGCCGGTAATGTTGTTTTTGGAGAACATCGACCCTGAGGAGAATCCCAAATACTTTCTGACTTCGGTGGCTGAGGGTTTTGAGATCGTGAAGGCGGTGAATCATCCGCAGGTGCAGTTTCTTTACGACTTCTTTCATGAGCAGATCTCCGAAGGTAACCTGATCGAAAAGTTAGAGAAGAACATTCAGCATGTCGGAATCGTGCATATAGCTGATGTGCCTGGCAGGCATGAGCCTGGGACGGGCGAAATCAATTACGAAAGCATTTTTCGCAAGCTGGTTGAACTGAACTATCGCGGCATGGTCGCCATGGAATTCATACCGACAAGCGATCCGATCGGCAAATTACGCGCCGCTCGCGAGATGGCGATGAAGCCCCGCTGATCTCCTGATCCCGCAGAATTAAAGCTGCATGAGACCTGACAGCCTCTGACTCCCTTGTCGAGGCGACATTGATCGGGCATGCACCTCTGGCTTACGCCAGATGTCGTACATTCCAAACCACATCCTAAAGTTCCAATCGGCTTGGACCGATAAAGCGGCACCGGCGAGGGAATTTGCCCGGAGATTGCTGCTGCATCTTCTATGAAAGGCCGTTGCAACGAGAGAAATTAATCCTTCGGCATTTGTTGAGCTTTCGCCGACGCACTCGCAGGCAGACCTCACATGTTTACGATAATCGGAATCTTAATCGTCTTTGGCGCCGTGGCTGGTGGGTATCTGATGGAGCACGGCAACCTCAAGGTGTTGCTACAGCCAGCCGAGCTGCTGATCATTGGCGGCGCCGCTATCGGGACGGTGCTGATCGCGAACCCTCTGCACATCTTGAAACAGATCATTGCGGGCGTGGTGGGCTGTTTCGGAGGATCGAAGTTCACCAAGAAGCGTTACCTCGAGACGCTGAAAATGATGTATGAGCTTCTGAACAAATCGCGCCGCGAGGGACTGATGTCGATGGAAGCGGACGTGGAAGATCCGGGGAAGAGTCCAATTCTTTCGAAGAACAAAGAGTTCATCAAAGACCATCACGTTCGGGATTTTGTTTGCGATACGTTGCGCATGGCGATTACTGGTGTCGAGCCATTCGAGCTGGACCAGCTTCTCGATCTCGATATGGAAGTGCATCATCAGGATTCGGCACGGCCGATTGCCGCCCTGAGCACGATGGCGGATTCGCTGCCTGGGCTGGGGATTGTGGCCGCGGTGCTGGGAGTCGTCATTACCATGGGCGCGCTGGGAGGACCTCCGGAAGAGATTGGACATAAAGTCGCCGCAGCACTGGTGGGAACATTTCTAGGCATCTTGCTGTGTTACGGACTGATCGGCCCAATCGCGGCGGGCATGTCTAAGGCGGCCGAGGACGAACATGCCTACTACTATGTGCTGCGCGTGCTTATGATTTCGTTTTTGAAGGGCACGGCGCCAATTCTGGCCGTCGAGGTGGGGCGGCGTGCGATTCCTGGGCACATCCGTCCCTCATTCCAGGAAGTAGAAAAATTGTGCCGGAGCGGCAGTGGTGCCGCAGAAGCCGCGCCGGAAGCGGCCGCAGCCGCTTCAGCCTAGAGACCTTCTCATGGAAAAAGCAGGCGCGCGTCCAATCATCATCATAAAAAAGAAGAGCGGCCACGGCGGCCACCACGGCGGCGCATGGAAAGTGGCTTACGCCGACTTTGTTACCGCCATGATGGCTCTGTTCATCGTGCTGTGGCTCATGAACAGCAGCCAGCAGGTGAAAGAAGCGGTTGGAGGGTATTTCAAAGATCCTTCAGGCACGTCAAAGATGGTGGGCACCGACCAAAGCGGCTCAGGAGAAAACCTGCTGGTGAGCAAAGACAACATGGGCGAGCTCAAGCAGCAGCTGCAAAAGGCCGTAAGGCGGATGAACGATTTCGACAAGATGAAGAGCCAGATCGAAATGACTGTGACCGCTGAAGGGCTGAGAATTGAATTGCTGGAGAGTGCTGCGGGAACTTTCTTTGAAAGCGGCAGTCCTCATCCCAACGATTCAGCAAAAGAGTTGCTGGGGCTTCTGGCAACCGAGCTGGGAAAAGTGCCTAATAAACTTTCTATCGAAGGACACACCGATTCGAAGCCTTATAACGGAACTGGCGACTACGGGAATTGGGAGCTGTCGTCCGATCGCGCAAATGCTGCCCGGCGGCTGATGCAGCAAAGTGGGATTCGTCCTGACCAGATAGCCCAGGTCCGGGGCTATGCCGACCAAATGTTGCGCAAACCGGCCGAGCCGCTGGACCCTTCCAACCGCCGCATTTCGGTGATTGTTCAGTACTTGAATAAAGAGACACAGGTCGCTCCGACGGAACAGGCCAAGAAAACCGACGAGGCTGGGAGGGAGGCAAAAAACCAACCCCTCGTCGAAGCTGGCAAGACCGACCCCGCCAAGAAAAATTAATCCGCATTGAAGCCTGCCTGCCATTAATCCGCACACTACTTTTGTTTAATTTCCGAACACATTGTCCTAATCCTGAGCACATTTTTATGATACAGCTGCGCTCAAAAAATTAGAAAACCATTGCAGATCATAGAGATGGATGAGTTCCGTATTAAGGGCGCTCTAATTGCAATAGTGTTCGCGTATCTGCCAGCAGCTTCGGTCGATTCCCCCCTTTTCTGTAACTGCTATTGATCAATTTGTGAGGAACATCTCTGTAGAACTTGGCGCAGAAAGATCACGCTTGGAACTATGCCGCGGTTAGAACTGAAACATTTGTTACTAAATATAGGGACCCCATGCAAGACCAGATGACTCAGCCACCGGCCTCTTCTCAACCACATTTATTGATTGCCGAGGACGACATACCCTTGGCCAACTTTCTGCAACGCGGCTTACAGGCCGACAAGTACACCGTAGATGTCACGCATGATGGGGAAGCTGCGATCCAGGCGGTGCGGTCGTCGCAATATGACTTGTTGATCCTGGACCTGAACTTGCCAAAACTGGATGGCATGGCGCTGCTGCAACAGGTTCGGCCTACCATGCCGAAGCTTCCGATTCTGGTGCTCACGGGCCGCAATCAACTGGAAGACCGGGTGATGGCGCTCGACGGTGGCGCCGATGATTGCATGGTTAAGCCATTTTCGTTTCATGAGTTAGCAGCCCGCACACGCGCCCTGATGAGGCGTAGTGGGGTGGGAACCGGATGCCTGCTGCAGGTAGGGGATTTGGTTCTTGATCGCGAGCAATTCCGGGTGGAGCGGAGCGGAAGAAGAATTGACCTGACCGCTAAAGAATTCTCTGTACTGGAGTGCCTGATGCTCAATGCGCGGCGGTCGGTCACCCGCGCGATGCTGATGGAATACGTGTGGAAAGCCCCTTACGACGCCAGCACCAACCTTGTTGATGTGTACGTTAAATACGTTCGCGACAAAGTAGACACCGGATTCCCGGTCAAGCTGATGCGGACAATTCGCGGTGTTGGTTACGTCATAGCAGAGAATTGAGGCTTTGGATGCGATTCGAGTCACAAACCGATACGGCGGGAGTTGGGTTTCATCCTGCAATTGCCAAGGCGGCGTCACGCACACTGCATGACGCGGCACAGCCGTTGACCGTGGTGCAAGGCCTATTGGAACTGACCCTGCTTCAGGCGAAAAGCGTGGAAGAGTATCGCGAATCAGTGGAGGCGGCGCTGGTAGAAATGGCGCGGGTAGGGGACTGCTTTAACAGGGTCCGGCAAATTGTGCGGCTGCAACAGCCGGCGAATGATGTGATTGTGTTTCGCATGTACCACGCCGTGGCGCTGGCCCTGCAGGAGTTAAAGGCCGCTGCGCCCGATGTGGAGGTCATAGTGGCTCCACGGGTTGACCAGGACTTTGTGGCAGCCTCACAAAGCAGAACCCACCATGCACTGTCGCTATTGTTGTCGGCAGCAACCTTGGCGTTAAACGGGGAACGGACGCTTTATTTATCAGTGGAACCACTAAGTGAAACATGTGTTGCGCGAGTGCGGACAGCCGCACTCAATAAGCAACTCAACCAGTCGATCATCGCTGCCCTCGAAATGGCACAGGTTGTAGGCGCCAGTGCCGGCGGCAAAATCGAAATCATCGAAGCACCGTTTGCTGTATCGCTCGTCTTACCCAAAGCCGTAATCGATCAATCAGCCGACCAGAAAGGTACCCCGGATCATGTCTAGTGTGATGCCAGCACCACGTCTCGCCACACCTGAGATATTTCCCACAGAAGTCGTCAGCTTGCTGGTGGTCAGCAGCAATTCCGAATTGCGGCGGGACCTTATTTCCCGCTTGCGCTCGCGGCGTTGGACGGTGCAAGAAGCTTCGAGCGGCGCCGCGGCGCTGGAGATGATTCACGCTGGCGACGCATCGTTGGTGTTGCTTGATCCCGCTCTGCCGGATTTGCGGGTCGATGAATTCCGCGAGATTTTGCGGGCGCAGTATCCCCATGTGGAAATTGTCCCCATCAATGCGCATACCGGGCAGCCTATGGTGGCTGATCCGCTGCCTGAAACCACCTGTTTTGAGCTGGTCAAAGAAATCGGCCGCGGGGGTCCGCTCAAGACTGAAAGTTTTATGCCAGTCGCGACCAGCGACGACGTAGTACGAGAAGAAGGGCTTCCCGGATTTGTCGGGGCCAGTGCTCCGGTGCAGCGGCTGTGCGCGATGGCTCGCCTAGTGGCGCAACGGGATACGACCGTTCTGATTACCGGTGAGAGCGGTACTGGTAAGGATTTGGTCGCGCAGGCGGTACATCGCCTTAGCCTGCGGCGGCTGAAACCATTTGTGGTGATTAACTGTGCTGCGATACCGGAGCCGCTGCTGGAAGCAGAGCTCTTCGGATTTGTGAAAGGAGCGTTTACCGGGGCGGTGCAGTCGCGGATTGGACGGATTCATTCGGCACAGGGCGGAACTCTGTTTCTCGACGAGATTGGCGACATGCCACTGGGATTGCAGTCGAAGCTGCTGCGGTTCTTGGAGCAGGGAGAGGTGCAGCGCCTAGGCAGCTCGGATACGTTCCGGGTCGATGTTCGCGTGGTCGCCGCTACCAATGCGCCACTACGAAGACTGGTGCAGGAGCGCAGCTTCCGCGAGGATCTCTTCTATCGCCTGTCAGTTTTTCCCATCGAACTTCCGCCGTTGCGCGAGCGGATGGACGATTTGCTAAGGCTGGCACAATGCTTTCTCGCCAAGTTCAGTCCGAGAAATGTCTCGCTTAGCCCGGAGGCAGCGTCACTGCTCCAGCAGCACACCTGGCCGGGCAATGTTCGCGAAGTACGTAACGTGATGGAGCGGGCGAGCATCCTGGTTGGATCAGGATTTGAGATTCGACCGGAACATATTGTCATCTAATCGGCCGCTCATTTTAGGCGCGTATCCGGCTGTTGTTTTGCGATTAAATTTGGCACGCGCCGTGCATTTGCCACTAGGCAGATGTTGCCTACTTCTCATCTAGGTCCAATGAATCAGACACTCACCGCTCGACTCAGCGCCGAACCTGTGCTTGCCGACGCTTTCGCCGCGTTCACCACGGCCGCCGGAAGGCTGGAGTTTTCCTATCAACAACTTCAGGGCGAAGTGTCGCGCCTGCGGGAAGAACTTGAAGAGCGCAATGCCGCGTTAATTTCCAGCCTGGCAGAAAACGAAAAGATGCGCCTCGCGCAAGCCAGGGTTTTTGACGCGCTGCCATGCGGGGTGATTGTGCTGGGCGCGAAGCGCGAGATTACTTTTGTGAACCCGGAAGCGCAGCGTTTGGTTGGAACAGAAAGCTCCGAAGCCATACAAACCTTATTAGCGCGGGTCGGCTCGAAGGAGAACGACGAGCAGGAAGTTTGCGTGACTGCGAATGGCAAAAAGCGCTGGCTGGTAGTGCGTACGGCGGGCGTGCAGGGAAGTGGAAAAGGCAAGGCTGCCGATCAAATGGTTCTCATCATTCGCGATGCGACAGCACAACGCGAGATGGAAACGGAGCGCGAGGAGGCACGGCGCTTAATCGCACTGGCGGAAATGTCGTCGGTTTTAGCGCATGAGATTCGTAATCCACTAGGCAGCATGGAATTGCTGGCGGCGTTATTGATGCAGTCGGGCAATTTGGAAATCGAGCAGCGCAAGTGGGTGGAGCATCTACAGGCTGGGGTGCGGTCGCTGTCGGCGACCGTGAACAACGTGCTGCGAGTTCACGCGTTGGGCTCAGCAGCGTTGGCCCCCGTACAGCTCGCTGGTGTGTTGCGCGACGCGGTAAGGTTCGTCGCGCCGCTGGCTGAGCAGAGCGGAATTAAGGTTTGGATCGATCAAGAGCTGGGAACGACCGAGATCAACGGCAATGCGGGGGAACTGCAGCAGGTCATTCTCAACCTGGCATTGAACGCGTTTCGTCACACCCCGGCCAAGGGCCAAGTAAAAGTTCGGGCGCGCGTGGAAGGCAAGAAAGCCGTAGTCGAATTTACCGACAGCGGCACCGGTATCCCTGCCGAGCAGTTGCCGCACATCTTTGAGGCAGGCTTTACCACTAAGAGCGACAGTCCAGGGCTGGGCTTAGCAGTTTGCCACAAGATTATCCAGCAGCATGGCGGCACCATCACAGCAAGCAGCCAACCAGGAGCCGGTGCCTCTTTCCGCATGGAGTTCCCTATTCTATGAGTTCTGATCTAAACCGCAGCGTGCTAGTGATCGACGACGAAGCAGCGATGCGTCTTGCATTACAGGCAAGTTTCGAGCGCGAAGGCTGGATGGTGGAGACAGCAAGCGGCGCGGCAGAAGGCTTGAATAAGTTTGCGCAGAAGCGTTTTCCGCTGGTGGTGACCGATGTTTGTATGCCTGATGGCGACGGCTTCCAGGTGATGCGAAGCGTGCGTATGTCATCTCCTGAGACGGCGGTCATCGTTCTGACGGCCTTCGGAAATGTGCCGGACGCGGTGCAAGCGATGCGGGGCGGCGCGTGTGACTACCTCACCAAGCCGATTTCGTTCGAGCAGTTACAGGGGGCGGTCAAGCGGGTGATGCTGAACGTCTCGGCGGCGCGTCCTCACCACTCTGAAACAAACGAAATCGTTGGATCCTCTACGGTGTTGATGCGAACTCTGGAACGTGCGCGGCATGCTGCCCGCACCAGTGCTGACATTCTGATCGAAGCCGAGAGCGGTACCGGCAAGGAGATGCTGGCCCGCTACATCCACCAGAGTAGCAGCCGGCGCGACAAACCATTTATCGCCGTGAACTGCGCCGCCCTCCCTGAGCATCTGCTGGAGAGTGAACTATTTGGTCATGTGAAGGGGGCATTTACCGGGGCCGCGCTGACCAGAGCGGGGAAATTCGAGCTGGCCCAGGAAGGCACACTACTGCTCGATGAGATCGGCGAAATGCCGCTCAGTCTCCAACCGAAGTTGCTGCGCGCTCTGCAGGAGAGAGAATTCGAGCGCCTGGGCGACACTCGCACGTTGAAAGTTAATATTCGAGTGATCGCGACTACCAACGTCACTTTGCTGCGGATGGTTGAGGAAGGTACGTTCCGCGCTGATCTTTACTATCGCCTCAATGTGGTTCCAATTTCGCTACCGCCACTTCGCGTAAGGCGGGAAGACATCCCCGCGTTAGCTGAATACTTCGCTGCGAAATTCGCCGTTCCGGCGGGACGGGCGGCGCCGACGCTTCATCCCGAATTCATTGCCGGCTTGCAGAACCATTCGTGGCCTGGGAACGTCCGTGAACTGGGGAACTTGATGCGTCGCGTGCTGGCGCTTAGCGAGGCTGCTGTGATTGGCACCGAATATCTGGGGCCGGACTTCCTTACCGCCAGTCCTAAGAAAACCGCAGGCAACGAATTGCCGGTGCGGGTCGGCACAGCGATGAAGGACGTCGAGCGGCAACTGCTGGAATCGACGCTCGATGCGACTCGCGGGAATCGCACTCGCGCCGCCGAAATGATGGGCGTCAGCCTGCGCACCATCCGCAACAAGATTCGCGAATACGGCTTGCCACCAAGGAGCTACGCACAATGAGTGGAATCCAAAGTCTGCAAAAATATTTAGATCTCGCAACCCAACGCCAGCAGTTGGTCGTGGACAACATGGCCAACGTCGACACCCCAGGTTATCGCACTCGCGATTTCGATTTTCGCAGCGAGCTGCAACACGCGGTGAACAGCGAGGGCGATACCAAGCTGTCGCCGACCCTGCGGCCGGTAGTCGGTCTTAATGCGCGGCCGGACGGCAACAACGTGAATCTCGATCGCGAAGGCCTGATGCTGGCTGAGGTGCAAATGCAGGTTCGCATGGGCGTCCAGCTCATCAAGAGCGAATTTCAGCGGCTTGTCGCCGCCATGAAGGACGGTGCATAACTATGGGCTTATTTTCCATGCTTGAAACCAGCGGCTCTGCGTTGACAGCCGAACGTCAACGGGCGGAAATTGTAGCGGCCAACATGGCGAACTCCAACACCACGCGTACGGCCGAAGGCGGACCGTACCATCGCAAGGAAGTGGTGTTCTCGAGTTCGCGGATGTCGCCATTTCAATTGGCGATGGACCAGAGCAACACGTTGCCGGGCCGCGCGCCGATGGTGCGGATTGCCCGTGTGATCAACGATCCCGCCCCCGCACAGATGCGCTACGAGCCAGGGCATCCTGATGCCAATGAACAGGGATACGTGGCATATCCCGCCATCAATCCAATTCAAGAGATGGTCGATCTGATGGGTGCAACACGGGCCTACCAGCTGAATGCGTCGGCAGTGAATGCTTCGAAGCAGTTATTGCAAACGGCGATCGACATACTACGCAGCTAATTAGAGGAACGATTCCATGTCCAATATGATTTCCAACGTTCAACCCTGGATCCCGGCCCAGTCAGGGACTGCGGCTTCCTCCGGAACCAGTACAAGCAAGCAAGGCGCCTTTGGGTCGAGCCTGGTAGACGCCATCGATCAGGTTGAGCAGGTCCATACTGACGCCTCGCACCAAGTGCAGCAGCTTCTACGCGGCGACCGCCAGGATATTCATAACGTGATGATCGCGGTGGAAAAGGCCGACGTGACTTTTCAACTGATGATGCAAGTGCGCAACAAGATCGTGAATGCGTATCAGGAAATTTCAAAGCTGCAGTTCTAAATCGTTAGCGATCGACCGATAACCTATGGCTTCTGGAGAACAGATGTTCGGCCAACTGAAGAGCATGGTCACCGGCCTCAGCATGAAACAGCGCGGCATGCTGGTGGCGGCCGCTGTGCTGACGGCGGCGACCATCGTCCTCTTCGTGAACTGGATTGGCAAGCCGGAATACAAGACGCTGTACACCAACATGGAGGCGGCCGACGCGCAGAGCCTGGTGCAGAGGCTGGCGGCAAAGAACATTGTGGCGGAAGTTAGTGCGGACGGAAAAACGGTTAGCGTACCCGCTGACAAGCTCGACGCCAGCCGCCTGGAGATGGCGTCGCAAGGCATGCCGCATAGTGGGCGCCTGGGTTTTGAACTTTTCGACAAGATGAACTGGGGCCAAACCGAATTCGACGAAAAAGTTAACTATCAGCGGGCGCTGGAAGGGGAATTGGAAAGGACTATCCAGACGTTGAGCGGAGTTGAGAGCGTTAGGGTTCACCTGGTAATGCCTTCGGAATCGCTCTTCGTGGATCGCGAGCGTGAAGCCAAAGCGTCGGTCATCCTGAACATGCGTGGACAAATCACGCAAGACATGGCGGCTTCGATTGCACGACTGGTTTCAGGCGCGGTCGACAAACTACGCGCGGAAAATGTCACCATTGTTGACGCCAACAGCGGGCAGCCGGCGAATTTGGCTAAACACGATCCGCTCTCGCCCGAGGGGAATCTAGAGAAGGAGCTGGCGGCGCGGATGATGGCTACGTTGGAACCGGTCGTCGGGGCGGACCGCATTCGCGGCAGCGTCAATGTAGAGTACGACGCCAGCACCAGTGAAGAGAATCAGGAGTCGTACGATCCTAAGTCCGCAGTTGCGGTATCCACGCAAAAATCAGATGAGCAGATTGGTGGTCCGTTGAATGGCGGCGTACCGGGTACGACCAGCAATGTTCCCACCGCCAACCCGACCGCGAAAGATACGGCTGAGACAGACGAAACCAGCCAGGTATCGCGCAGCGAATCGAACACTTACGTTGTCAGTAAGATGACGAAACATACATTGCAGCCTGCTGGACGTATTCATCGCATTAGCGCCGCCCTGGTGGTGGATGACGCGGTCGAAACCACCCAGGAAGGCGGGAAGCGCGTAGAGCATCGTAGAAAGCGTGCCGCCGACGAGATGAAGCAGATTGAAACCTTGGCAATGGCGGCGATTGGCGCCGATGCGGCTCGCGGAGATGTTGTTGCGGTACAGAACATTTCTTTCCGGCAAGTGGATGGGCCTACGGAAGCGCTTGCCAAGTTGCCGGTCTCTGAGCGGGTGCGGGTTGTTCTCACCAACTGGTCAACATTGGTCCGCTATGCCGCGATGTTCCTGCTCTTCCTGCTGGTTTACTTCCTGGTGTTACGGCCGGTGAAGAAGCAGGTGGTGACTACTTTTCGGGAACTGCCAGCCCATGTTTCGGCGTCGCAAAGAGCACAAGCTGAAATCAGCGAGGGCGATGTTGGCGGGCAGCGCGCTCTAGTAATGAAGAAGCAACTGGTCGAGAAGGTAAAGGCTGAGCCGGTTTCCGCCGGTCGATTGGTTCAGGCCTGGCTGCGTGAGGGCGGACAGTGAGCGAGGCGCGGTCGCAGGGCTATACCGGTCCCCGAAAGGTAGCGGTACTGCTGGCGCTGCTGGGCGAAGACGCCGCCGGGGTGGTGTTGCGCCAGCTCGGAGAAAAAGATATTCAGTCGATCGCCGAGGAACTGGTAACCATCGACGCGGTTCCGGCAGATATCGCTCAGGAAGTTCTTGAAGAGTTCTACCACAGCGCGGGCGCAGATGGCCCCAAAGCATGGGGCGGCCCGGGATACGTGAAGGGACTGCTGGCTAAAACATTCGGAGAAGAAACCAGCAACAACGTGCTTAAGCGGATTGCCAAGACTGCCGAAAGCGGCGGTGCGCAATTTGCCTGGATGACGACCGTCGATCCGCAACAGATGGCGAAGTTTTTGGAGGAAGAGCATCCGCAGACCATAGCGCTGGTACTGGCGCATCTCGATTCAAAGACTGCTTCGGCAGTGCTGATGCGGCTCTCGGAAAAAGTTCGCGCCAGCGCGGTTCGCCGGCTTGCCGAGCTACGGCAGTTCTCCCCGGAGACGGTAAAGAAGATTGCAGTCGTCTTACGCAAGAAAATGGAGTCGCTGGGAGAGAAGAACCGGCAGTCGTACTCTGGGGTGAAGAGCGTCGCTGAGTTGATGAACCGCATGGAAGCCAACGCCGCCGGCAGCATTCTGGAGGCGATCGAGCGCGATGAACCCAAGCTCGCTGTCGGCATCAGAAACCTGATGTTTACCTTCGAAGACATCTTGGGACTGCCGGAAGCATCACTACGTGAATTCGTTGGAGCTGCGGATAAGAAGACCTTGGCACTGGCGCTGAAGGGCGCCAGCGAAGAATTGAAAAACCACATTTTTCGCGCCATGTCGTCGCGCGCCGTTGAAATGTTAAAGGAGGATATGGAGGTTTTGGGTCCGGTGCGCGCCAAAGAAGTGGCCAAAGCTCAAGAAGAGGCGGTTGCAACGGCACGCAAGCTGGAATCCGAAGGCAAACTGGTACTCAAAATGGAAGGCGACGATGAATACCTCGTTTAAGAGCCTTTTTCCTGCATCGGTTCCGGCGCCAGTCGAGTCATTTCGCTATCCCGAATCGGCAGCCGCGGGAGCACAGGGAGAAACCATTTCCCACAGCGACAGCGTGGATCCTTCGAATGATGAGATTACCGAATTATTGTTGCGTGCCCATGCAGAAGGCGTTCGCGAAGGCGAAGAGCGTGAGCGGGGACGCGGGGGCGAGCAGTTGGCACAGGAGCGAGGCCGCATCAACGCAGTGGTTGAGCGTTTTCAGTCCGACGTTGCCGCCTACTATTCGCGGACCGAACTAGAGGTTGTCCAACTCTCGCTGGCGATTGCCGCCAAGATTCTCCATCGTGAGGCGAAAGCTGATCCGGCGTTAATTGCGAAACTTACTAAAGCGGTGCTGGAAAAACTTCATCAATCCACAAAAGTCCGCGTCAGAGTCAGGCCGGATAACGCTGAAAACTGGCGAGCCTACTTCTCCCGCAATAATGATAAGCAAATCGAAATTGACGTTATTGGCGATGCTTCCGTCGGTCCCGAAGATTGCCTACTGGAAACACAACTAGGCACTACCCAGGTTGGCCTCGACGCTCAACTCAGCGAAATTGAGAACGGCTTATTCGATCTGTTGGCAGAAAATCCAGGAGCACAATGAGCCACGGATCACTGGCGCCTTATGTTCATTGGCTGCAAAGCGCGTCCAGCCTGCGTTGGAAGGGACGAGTGAGCCAGGTTGTGGGAAATCTGGTGGAGTCAGAAGGTCCCTTTTGCTCCGTCGGCGAGTGCTGCGAAATCACTAACTCCAACGGGATAAAAATGGCCGGCGAAATTGTGGGCTTCCGCGATTCCGCCGTGCTGGCTATGCCGTTGGATAAGCCGCAGGGCGTGCGTTTCGGCGATCCCATCGTTACCTGGGGGGCGACGCCAGCCATGCGTGTAGGCCCTGAATTGCTGGGACGCGTGATTGACGCCAGCGGCGCGCCACTCGATTCCGCTGGGGAATATCGCGCCCGAAGCAGAATGCGCCTGGATGGCGCGGCCCCGTTACCGCTGGATCGACCGGCGATCCGTGAACCCTTGGCATGCGGCATTCGTGCGGTTGATGGATTTCTCACTTGTGGCCGCGGCCAACGTATCGGGATTTTCGGCGGCAGCGGAGTGGGTAAAAGCACACTGCTCGGCATGATGGCGCGTGGCACTTCCGCGGACCTTACGGTGATGGCATTGGTAGGTGAACGGGGGCGCGAAGTCGGCGAATTTCTGGAAGAGCTTGGCGAAGAAGGCGTGAAACGCTCGGTGGTAATTGTGTCGACTTCAGATCAATCGCCCTTGCTGCGGGTGCGTGCGGCATTGGCGGCGACCACGGTAGCCGAATATTTTTCGCGACAAGGCAAGAACGTCCTGTTGGTGGTGGATTCTCTTACGCGCTTCGCTATGGCGCAGCGCGAAATCGGGTTGGCAGCCGGCGAACCCCCAACCGCCAAAGGCTATACGCCTTCTGTGTTGAGCATGTTGTCACGGCTAGTTGAACGGGCAGGGCGCTTCTCAACCGGCAGTGTTACTGCCTTCTATACGGTGTTGATGGAAGGGGATGACCAGCAAGATCCGCTGGTTGATACAGTGCGGTCCTTGCTCGATGGACACATTGTGCTCGACCGCAATCTGGCGGCACGCGGGCACTATCCGGCTATTTCTGTTCTCGACAGCCTGAGCCGGCTGATGCCCAACGTTTGCCCACAGGCTCACGTAGAAAAAGTTAGAGCCTTACGTTTACTCATGTCGGCCTACGCGCGATCGGAAGATTTAATTCGCATCGGCGCCTATCAGGCGGGCACCGATCCAACCCTGGACAAAGCAGTGGCTGCTCTCCCGCAGATCACGTCGTTTCTGCAACAGAATCGCTACGAAATCGCCGAGCTCGCGCAAACCATGCCGCGTTTAATGGCGCTCCCTTCCTAGCATGCCTTTTCGCTTCTCTCTATCTACGGTGTTGAAGCTGCGCGAAAATCTGGAGCAGAAGGAGTCGCGGATTCTGGAGCAGTGCTATGCGGAATTGGCGGCAGTGCAGGGACGGCTGTGGGAAGCGGAACAAAATATCGTGCACGCTCGAGAAGAGCGGGGCCAACAATTGAAGGAAGGGCTTCCAGCAATTCATCTGCAACTTGCTCTGCAAGGCGAAACACAGCTAAAACAAATGCGCGACTCATTGCAGCAAAAGTTGGGCGAGGCCCAGGCGAGGCTGCGAGAGCAGATTGAAATTTACAAAAGGGCCCGTCAGCAACGCGATACCCTCGAAGAGATACGCAACCAGCAGATGGAAAGTTACCAGCGCGAAGAAGCCAAAAACGAACAACAGCAGAGAGATGAATTGCATTTGCTGCGGCTTCGCGGCCGTCAATAGGCAGACTTTGCCCATAGGCAACTAGGCAGCCCTTGCCTAGTGACACAATGGGTCAGCGAAATAGAAGAGCTTGTATCGGTACAAGGCCCGCAAGTCTTTAGTCCTCAATCCCAAATTCCAACTTGAAACTTTTCCGGTTTCGGGAAAGTCTGGCGAACAAAATGCTTTATCAGGTCTCGGAGCAATGGACTTGGTATCGAACGTTGTGCTAGCCAATTCGCCGACGCCGCAAGCTGACGCACCCGCGGGCAAGTCATCCAGCGGAAGCTTTGCCGCACTGTTGCAGCCGCAACCGGCTGTGACCGGCGAGGCATCAGAGGCGAATGACAAGGACAAAAGTCCCAACGCGCACAGCGGAAACAAATCCAGTAAATCGCAATCGAATCAGAAACCGGAAGCGGAGCAACAAGGTACTTCGACTCAGCCCGTTCTGCTGGCACAAACTACAGTCCTTCCCCTGGCAGTTTCACTGAGCGGCTTGCAGATAGGGTTGAAAGAAAAAGGTACCTCTGCTGGCGAACCCGCCTCTGCCTCGAACGGATCCGGGCTGGTGAGTGTAGGGGCTCAGGGCGGCAGCTCGGCCACTGCAGGGGTCAGTACTGAACAGCTTCTAGCGCAAATGTTGTACAACCCGCCGAACATCGCTGCGGCGGTCGGGGCCTCCGACTTGTCGGCTGGGAAAAAGGCCATTCAACAAGCAGAAAATGGAAGCTCTGCGAAGTTAGACGTCAAGCAGTCAAAGACCGACTTGAAAGATATCCAGTTTCCGGCAGCTGTGAACGATCCGTCTGCTGCGGAGAAATTGCTTAACCTGACCGGGGGTGAGTCGGCTGTTCAATCGAAAGCCACGGATTCGGCGAAGCAGAACATTCAGGCACAGGCAGCCGTGAAATCCGCCGGCGGAACCAAGGCGGCGGCCACCGAGATATCGAAAGCCACAGAAGGTCCGAAGCCGGAAGCTGGGGAGCAAGGGCCAACCGTCAAGCTACCAGTCGCCCAAAACAGCAGCAAGACTACACAGGCTATTGAATCATTGGCGGCGTCGGCGGTAAGCATCGCTCTAAAGCAAACTATCCCGGCGCAGAGCAAGGTAGTTGCAGCAAGTTCCGGCTCGACGTTGAGCAACAAAGGGCTGGCATCGGCAAGTAACGCCATGGTTCATTCGCAGAACAATGGCGTATCCGCCCATGCCGCCGCTCCAGTACAGGAGACACAGGCGACGCACGACCAATCGAAGAAGCAGCAGTCCGAAACCCCACAGGTTGTGGCGGGAAGCAATGCCGATCAAACGCAAGAACAGGTGAGCGCCGCGGGACGGGCGCTGTCATCGACTACAAATGGAACGGATCAACCGCGCCAAGTTAGCAACTCGGCGCCGAACAGCACGTCCTCACCGCTGCGACAAGATGCACCGGCGGAAGCACCGGCCACCGCCCTGGGCACGCCAGTCTCACTGCATTCGGCACGTCTGCTGGAAAGTCTCGGTCAAAGCGAGCTTCGTGTGGGCATAAAGATGGGCGATCTCGGCAACGTCGAGATCCGCACTCAGCTTCACCACGACCAAGTGCGGGCCGAAATCTCCGTCGAGCGTGGCGATTTAAGCCGGAGCCTGGCAGCAGAACTCCCGGCTCTGCAGCAGAAGCTGCACGAACATGATATGCCGTTGGCGTCGATCGTTATTAATCATCAGGCGGCGGCTGGATCCGGAGGTTTCGAGCGAGGCTCACAACAACAACAAGCGCACACTCCGATAGCGCACATATTCGGCATCGATTCCCCAACAGTAAGTTTTTCCCCCGATGAAGTACGCAGCACAGAAAGTGGACTGGATATTCGTATCTAGCGCAGGAGGAAATAGAAATGTTTATTAACCCAGTGGCTCATGCCAGCAGCACCGGTTCCCCGAACTCGACTTCATCAACGGATGCAAGTTCGCTTGGCGATTCCACCAACATGTTTATCACGCTACTCACCGCCGAGTTGAAAGCACAGGACCCAACTTCCCCTATGGACCCTACGACGATGGTTCAGCAGGTCGTCTCCATCAACCAGCTCGAACAGCTGATGCAGATTCGCCAATTGCTGCAGCCCCCAGCGGCCACCACCGGTTCAACGACTAATTCTTAGGACATCAGGGAGAAACTTAAAATGCCAATGTTTTCGATACCGCTATCAGGGCTCAACGCCAGCAGCAATGCGTTGTCAGTCATCTCCAACAACCTCGCCAACCTCAACACCGTTGGCTACAAAGAGCAGACCGCTTCATTTTCGGATCTTTTTTATCAAACCATCAGCGCCACGGGTGCGGGGGATCCTGTCCAGCTCGGCGCCGGCACGGCGGTGAATTCGGTGTCGACGACATTTTCCAATGGCAGCATCGACAACAGCGGGGTTCCCACCGACGTGGCCATCAGCGGCACCGGATATTTCATTACGCAGAAGGCCGGCGCGCTCTCTTACACCAGGAACGGGCACTTCACCTTGCAGACGAATGGAGAGTTGGATACCCAGGACGGACAATCCGTTATGGGATATCCCGCGATCAATGGCGTGATCGATACTGCACAGAACCTGACCCCGATCATCCTCGGCCAAGGACTGATCAGCCCGCCACTTGCGACGTCGAACCTCCAGATGAGCACGAACCTGGACGCATCAGCAGCAGTTGGCACCACATTCTCTTCGCCGATCTCGGCGTTCGATTCGCTGGGAGTTTCGCACATTCTAACCTTCCAGTTCACTAAGACTGCGCCGAATGCCTGGACTTATAACGTAACAATTCCCGCAGCCGAGGTTGGGCAAACGGGTGCGGCCGTGAGTGTTACCACCGGGAACCTTACCTTCGACGGAAATGGTGTGTTGACTTCTCCGGCCGCGGCAGTGACAGGTATAAACATCACCGGGTTGGCAGATGGCGCAAACGCATCGAACCTGACCTGGAATTTGTACGACACGAATAACAATCCGATGATCACCCAGGTTTCTTCTGTAAGCACTACGTCGACGACCTTTCAGGACGGATATGCCAGCGGCACGCTACTGGACTTCAACGTTGGAAGCGACGGGGTCATTTCCGGGACTTTTACTAATGGAAAAACCAGCCCGGTAGCGCAGATTGCCCTTGCTCGGTTCGCCAACGATCAGGGATTGCTGCGGCAAGGCTCGAACAGCTATGGCGCGACGCTGGCGTCGGGCGATGCTGTGGTTGGCATCCCGGGCGCGGGCGGCCGCGGCACGGTTACCGGCGGTGCATTGGAGCAATCGAACGTTGACATTGCAACTGAGTTTGCCAAGATGATCACCGCGCAGCGCGGCTTCCAGGCGAATGCCAAGGTGGTGACAACGTTCGATGAGATCACGCAAGACACGATTAGCTTGTTGCGGTAAGCGGCAAGGTTGAACTCTTAATGGTCGATTAGAGAGCTTCCGGCGAGCCGAGTGGCGGCTTGCCGGGAGTGCTCTGTCTCTACTCGTGCTCTAATTCTGCGTGCCAATTCGCAGAGGAGAAGCAGTGTAGCCTCGCCAACACAATCTCTCTAACTTCTTGCAATGCCGCAGGTTCGCGCTGCGGTCCTGCGTTTTCTTCACTCGGCAATGTCTCCACCCTAACCGGCACCCCGCTTGCACTGTCTGGGCTAGAGATGACTACCCAAGGTGTCGGTGCGACTAACCCTACGCAAAATCTGGCTGTCGCGGAAGACGCGAGACCGGCGAATGTGGTGCGCCGCAATCTCGTCGATTACCTGCCATGGCTTCCGTTGACACTTACGCTTGATATTCCGGTGCCAGGTTTCACGGTGGAAGAGCTGATGAATTTGGCTCCCGGCTCTATTTTTAAGACCATACATCCGTCAACTTCCGACGTCCCTATTCGTGCCAACGGGAAGTTGATCGCGTGGGCAAAATTCGAAGTCGCCGGCGATCGCCTTGCGGCCCGGGTAACGGAGCTGGCATGAGTACGGCCTGGGTAAATCACGACATCGACGCGTCCGAGAGTATTAACGGCACAGAACCACGCCTCATGACCCAATCGCCAGCGGTGCGGATTGCGTTCGACGTACTTTCCCGGCTTTTCACTATGGTGCAAGGCTTGTGGAAGACGAAGCGAGCGCAAAAACATCTTCGCGTTTGCGAAAGCGTGTCACTGGGCGACAAGCGTTTTGTCGCTGTGATTCAAGTCGACCAAGAACGCTTTCTGGTCGGTGGCGCGGCCAACTCGGTTGCCATGCTGTCTCGCCTTGCGGAACCCTCCTCCTTTTCCTCCACCATGAAGGAACTTACGGAAGCGGGCCCCGAAATCCAATGATGCGTCGACGGTCCTTGATTTTATGGATTGCGCTTGGCCTCGCGCTTATGCTGGGCACGGCGATGCCTGCCGCCGCAGCTACGGCCAAGACATCCTCCACCCCCGCACTTCACGTACAACCCAACGACATCCGCATCACCGGCTTGGGAGACAGTTCAGCGCTTCAGATTGCGGTGATGCTGACGCTGCTCACGCTAATTCCGTCACTGCTACTTTGCATCACCCCGTTTGCCCGACTGCTAGTGGTGTTTCACTTCTTACGCCAGGCTTTGGGTCTCCAGACCACTCCCTCGAACCAGACGCTAATTGGCCTGTCGCTGATTCTTACTTGTTTCCTGATGCAGCCGGTGGGCACGGTCATTTACCAGACCGCATTCCAGCCTTACCAGCACGGAAGTATGTCGATGACCGATGCCGCGGTTGAGGCCTCGAAGCCGGTTAAAGGTTTCATGCTGCACTACGTCCGCGAAAAGGACGTTTCGTTATTCGTCGAGCTGGCCAAGGAAACCCGGCCGCGCAGCACTGAAGACCTTTCGCTGCGTGTGCTGGTTCCCGCCTACATCTTGTCGGAATTGCGCGCCGGCTTCCAGATTGGCGCGGTGCTGTTCCTGCCGTTTCTTGTGGTCGACATGGTGGTGGCTTCGATTACTACTTCCATTGGCATGTTGCAGTTGCCGCCGGTGGTGATTTCGACGCCATTAAAGTTGCTTTTATTTGTGATGGTGGACGGATGGCACTTGCTGGTGTCGTCATTGATGAAAAGTTTTGGGTGAGGAGCTGAATGCATACAGGTCAGATCGTCGAACTGGGGCAAAGGACTTTGCTTGAAGTATTCCGCATTGGTGGACCGGTGCTGGCAATTGCAATTGTGGTGAGCCTGATCGTGAACGTGATTCAGGTGCTGACTTCGTTGCAGGACACTACTCTTTCGACGGTGCCCCGCCTCCTGGGCGCGGCTGCCGGAATTTTCGTTCTTATGCCCTGGATGTGGAAGCAGATGGCACAGTTCACCATTCAGATGTTTTCGGATCTTGGCACCTACGCGCGGTAAGGGGACATGGACTTTTCTTTGGGCAACACGCTGGGGGCTTTGTTCGCGATTGGGGCCCGAGTGTCTGGCTTGATGATTTTCGCGCCGTTTCTCGGCAATGTGGGCGTGCCGGTGCGCATTAAGGCCATGCTCACGCTTACGTTGACGATCGTGCTTTATCCGGCATTTGGCTCGCGGATTGGAACAGTATCGGTAGCAGAGTGGCCGTTGCTACTGGGAACTGAATTGTTGCTGGGAGTGGCAATCGGTATCACCACAAACTTTGTATTTGAAGCAGCACAAATGGCGGGGCAGATATTCAGTGTGCAAATGGGATATTCACTGGTGAACATTCTCGATCCGCAGACGCAGGTCGACACCACCGTGCTATCGGTGTTCAGCAACACGATAGCTCTGCTCATCTTTCTTAGCCTCGACGTTCATCACTGGATCTTGCGCGCCATCGGGCATGGCTTCGACTATCTCCCACCGGGTGCAGGCAGCCCGAACGCAGCTTTCACCATGGAGGTGCTCCACGTGGGAGGAAGCGTTCTTGGCGTAGGTGTACAAATCGCAGGGCCGGTGCTGGTGGCAACTATCACTGCCGACGTGCTGCTGGGACTAATGGGCAAAGCATCACCGCAGATGCCGCTGATATTTCTCGGCCCTGCGATTAAAGGGTTGTTTGGCCTGCTGCTGATGTCGGCGGCATTGCATTACTGGCCGGATCTATTTACGCGATTGTTTACCAACTCGTTGGGAATGACCGAGCGAGTCTTGCATTTGGCAAGGTAACTACTAGTGGCCGATTCAAACAAGACAGAAAAGCCGACAAGCCGGCGACGGCAAAAGGCCCGCGATAAGGGGCAAGTCGCCCGCACGCGGGATCTTTCCGGCATTGCGGTGGTGATTGTGGCCGCCGTGTTAGTGGGATGGCAGAGTTCCGCCATGGTGGAAGCGTGGAGAGGATTGTTGCAGTCGGCGATGAATGTTTCTGTCGGTGAAGCCCTAGAGCCAGGCAGTTCGATTTTTTTCTGGACGCGGTGGCAGGTCGTCCGCTGGATGTTGCCGTCAATGCTGGCAGCGTGGGCGATCGCCGCCGGTACCAGTCTTGCGCAGGGCGGTTTAGTATTCGCGCCAGAAGCGCTTGCACCCAAGTTCGAGAAGTTCAATCCGGCCACGAAGTTAGGCCAGATGTTTTCCATCACCAGCCTGAGCGGATTGCTGAAGTCGCTACCACCGTTGGTGCTCGTGATGTACCTGGCAATTTCTGCATTCAGAAGCCATTGGACCGAAGTGGTGCAAGCCTCCAACATGCCGCTCCCGTCGATTGCTCACCTCACGTTGACCCTGATGATTGAAATCGGGTGGAAGGCGCTTGGACTCCTTTTGGTGCTGGCTGCCATCGACTACTTCGTCACCTGGCGCAAGCACGAGGGCGACCTAAAGATGAGCCAACAGGAAATCCGGGAAGAAATGAAAGAGACCGACGGCAATCCGACGGTAAAGGGACGCATTCGCCGCTTGCAGCGCCAGGTTCGTCGTCGCCAGATGCTGAAAGAAACCGAAAAGGCAACGGTAGTGATCGTCAACCCGACTCACTTTGCGGTCGCGCTGCAATACACGCAAAACATGCGCGCGCCGGTGGTACTGGCAAAAGGAAGAGACCGTCTGGCGCTGGAAATCAAGGACATCGCGCGCTGGAGCAATATTCCGATCATGGAGAATCCTCCGTTAGCGCAAGCTTTGTACCGGTTGGTCTCAGTTGGACAGGAAATTCCGTCGAAGCTCTATACCGCCGTGGCGGAAATTCTGGCTGTGGTTTATCGAGCTCAGCAGCAGACGCGGCAAAACCAACGACCCAAGGGAACTAATTAAACAGAATGGCTGAAAAACAGACTCTCGGAGAGATGCTGAAGGCGAACGGCGCTGACTGGATTATTCCGGCGTTTACGGTGAGCCTGGTGTTTGTGATGCTGGTACCGCTGCCCAGCTTCATTCTGGATTTGCTGCTCACTCTTAGCATTACGATTTCCGTGCTCGTCCTGCTCTCTGCGGTGCAAATTTTGCGGCCAGTACAGTTCTCGGTCTTTCCGAGCCTGCTGTTGTTATTGACGTTACTTCGACTGTCATTGGATTTGGCAAGCAGCCGCAAGATTCTGCTGAACGGAAGTCAGGGTTCCGCGGCCGCTGGAAGAGTGATTGAGGCTTTTGGTCAGTTTGTGGTAGGAGGCAACTACGTTGTTGGCTTTGTACTCTTTTTGGCTCTGATTGCCATTCAGTACATGGTTGTCAGCCACGGCGCAGTCCGCACCGCTGAAGTGACCGCGCGCTTCACCTTGGATGCGATGCCCGGCAAGCAAATGGCAATCGACGCCGACTTGAACGCTGGATTGATCGACGAAGCACAGGCACGCAGTCGCCGCGAGTACATCTCCCGCGAAGCAGAATTCTATGGGGCGATGGACGGCGCTGCGCGCTTCAATCAGCGTGATTCGCTCGCGACCATCCTCATTACCGCCATCAACATTATTGCCGGCTTCCTCATCGGCGTCTTTCAACAAGGCATGCCTTTCATGGAGGCGCTGAAGACTTATACCGTTCTGACCGTCGGCGATGGTCTGGTAGCGATGATTCCGTCATTGCTGGTGTCGGTCGCTGGCGGCATTGTTATTACTCGCGCCTCTTCCGACGGCACACTGGGAACTGACGTCAGTAAACAGCTGTTCGGTAAGAAGCGCCCGCTCTTCCTGGCAGGCGGCGCGGTGGCGGCGCTTGCGCTGATTCCTGGCCTGCCGAAGATTTCCTTTCTGCTGGTCGCTGGCCTTATGGTCTTCCTGGCACGCGCCGCTAAAGAAGAAACTGCTGCCGAAAAGGATCGAGCAACCGGGGCTGTTCCGGGCAAACCCGAGGTCAAGGCCGCGGCCGCAATCGATCCCATGGACGCTGCACTCAAGCTAGACGACCTCACCCTGGAAGTTGGCTTCGGCCTGGTGCCGTTGGCCGATGCCAAGCAAGGCGGACAGCTACTGAACAAAGTTCGCGCCTTGCGTAAGCATCTCGCGAAGGAACTGGGATTCCTGGTTCCCCCCATCCACATCACCGACAATCTTTCACTTCGCGAATACGAATACGTGATCTCGTTGCGTGGAGTAGAGATCGCACGCTGGGAGATGCGTCGTGATTCACTACTGGCCATCAGTTCCAAGCTTTCCGCGAATGCCCTGCCCGGTCAGGAGACTCGCGAGCCGGCATTTAATGTTCCGGCGAAGTGGATCTCCCGCGACTCCGAGCCGCAAGCTTTGGCTGCGGGCTACACCGTAGTAGACAACGTCACTGCCCTTACTACCCATTTGGGAGAGGTGGTCCGGCAGAATGCGAATGAACTGCTGACTCGAAGCGAAACCAAACGCTTGATCGACCGTCTTAACGATTCGCACCCTAAGCTCATCGAAGAATTGATTCCCAAACTGATGACGTTGGGCGAGGTGCAAAAGGTATTGCAGCAGTTATTGCGCGAGCAAGTTTCGATTCGCGATCTCGGCGCTATTCTCGAAAGTCTGGTCGAAGGCGCTGCCATAAGTAAGAATCCCGTCCTTCTTGTAGAGGCATCGCGGCATGCTCTGGGACGCGCGCTGGTCCGGCCCTTGCTCGATGGCCGTGGCGAGCTAAAGGTGGTTACGCTAGACGCCTCCATCGAAGAGGAATGCGCGCGAGCGATCTCCGCTCAGGCAAACGGATCGGTTTCGGCGGCGTTGCAGCCCTCGATGGTGCGCCGCGTATTGGAAGGTCTCCGCGGGTTGCTCGGCGAACAGGCGGTCCTGGCAAACCCGGTTCTACTGTGCTCTTCGCCGGGACGTTTCTATTTGCGGCGCCTGCTAGAACCCTTCCTGCCAAAAATTGTGGTGCTGGCGCCTACAGAAATTCCGGCTGCGATTCCGGTGCAGTCGGTGGGATTGGTGCGGTGATGACAATGGTTATGAAATTAACGAGGAACCAATGACACACGCAGAAATGGCATACAAGGAAGCGCAGCGCGGCTCTGGCGATGATCAGGATCAAATGGTCATGGGAGAGATTCCTCAGGTCTATTACATCGCGCGCAGAATTCACGAGCGGCTGCCGCAACACGTGGCGCTGGAGGATTTAGTGCATTCGGGCGTGCTGGGGCTCATTGATGCGGTGCGCAATTTCGACGCCAGCAAAAATGTGCAGTTCAAGTCGTATGCGCAATTCCGTATTCGAGGCGCCATTCTTGATAGCCTGCGCGAGCTTGACTGGGCGTCACGCCGGACTCGGGATAAGCGCAAGCGGGTTGACCAAACTATGGCCATGCTGTCGCTAAAACTTGGCCGCAAGCCAACCGACGAAGAGATGGCTGCCGAACTAGGCATTGAGTTAACCGCACTCCATCAATTGCTGGGGAAGCTCGACGCGCTCAGCATGGTGGGCCAGCAAGTTTCAGTTGGCGAAGACGACAGTCAGGTTGACTTGGTAGAGTCGGCGCCGGCGAAACAGGAAGATGACCCGTTTCATCAATGCCTGCGGACCGAGATGCGCGACAGGCTGGCTGGCGTAATCGGATGTCTTTCCGGCAAAGAGCAGCAGGTGATTTCGCTTTACTACAAAGAGGAACTCACCATGAAAGAAATTGCGGCAGTGCTCGATATAGGTGAGTCGCGCGTGTCGCAGCTTCATTCCGCGGCACTGAAGAAACTTCGTACGGCGCTGGAAGCCGCTTGTGTGCAAGGCGTTCAGGCCTTCACCAGCGACTGTTAACAGATTCAGGAGAGCCAAAGAGTGACTACGTTAGAAATGGCGAAAGAGGTCGTGAACAAAACTCGCGAGGGCGTCCGCACCTACGACTTCCAGCAAGCGGGGCGGCTCAATGACGCTCATGTGCAGTCATTGTCCGCACTTCACGAGGGGCTCGGCCGAAATCTAGGTGAAGTTCTGGGCAACTGTTTGAATACAGCGGTGGAATTGAAGCTCACCGGCATGGAGGAAGTTCCGTTTCTTCAGCTAATCACGCAAATGCCGGCAAACGCCTATGTGCACTCCATGGAATTTGTACCCCAAAGTCTGGGCGGTCTACAGATGGATCTTTCGCTGGTATTTCCAGCGCTCGACTTGCTTCTGGGTGGCCCCGGCACCGCACAGCCCATGGAGCGTGGGTTGAGCGAGATTGAAGTCTCAGTATTTGAGGATGTAACGCGTCTTATCATTTTAGAGCTCGACGAGATTTGGAAGACTCTCGATATCTCTGCCGCGCCGGGAGCGTATCAAACACCAGCCGAATTGCGCCGCCTGCTTCCGGTTGACGAGAGAGTCTTGATCCTGCGCTTCATGCTGAAGCTGCAAGAGTCGGAGGGCGCGCTCAACATATTCTTTCCCATCGGCACAGCGGCAGCCATGCTACGCAAGCTTTCTACTATGGCGATTTCGCCAGCACGGGCCGGCATTCCGACTGCAGGACAGAAGATCCAGGAGCGGCTGCTGGACTGCGTCTGTTCGATGGAGCTGAACATTCGCGGTATCAAAGTCGCAGTGCAGGATGTTCTCTCGCTGCGACCCGGAAAGCTTTTGGATTTGGGGATTCCCATCAGCGCGCCGGCTGTCGTGTCACTTGAAGGCCACGAATGGTTTGAGGCGTCACCAGTGCGTTCCGGTTCGTTCCGGGCAGCGAAATTGTCGGGCACTATCAAGAAACGTTCCACCAATGGATAACTTATGACCACTGCAACAGCGAATGCACTCGAAGCACTAATCGAAAATTGCCGTAAGGCTTGGGCTGACGCGCTATCGCGTGTGATCGGAGCGGACTGTGAGGTCCAAGTAGCGTCAGACGCCGGACCCATACCGCAAAATTTCGCGGTTTGTACCACTATTCAAGCGGACGGAGCACTTTCAGGCCAGGCTGCGTTCGTGATCGATGAACGAAATGCGGCCTTGTTATCGAGCAAAGTCGGCTCTACTCCGAATGGTCCGCAATCCGTACAGGACCTGCTTCGCCAGACGGTGGTCTTCGCCTTCAACGAATTCCAAAAGCAATTCGGCCAGACCCGAGTGCAGGTAACGGCCTCAAGTACGTTGACTTTCCAGCCGCAGACAACCTGCGTTTTTCTCGCGGGGAACGGCAGCCCTGAACCGCTGCAGGTATATTTCCTGTTCAATTCGCAAGCGGCCATTCCCGCTCCTCAGGTTGCCGGCACCAGCTTGACCACGCCTGCGCCCACACATTTGGATCGCCGCAACCTTCAGCTGGTAATGGGGGTCGAACTCGAGGTCACCCTGCGCTTCGGGCAGAGAAAGTTACCGTTGCGGCAGTTGGTGGAATTAAATCCAGGCTCAATTGTCGAATTGGACAAGCGCGTGCATGAGCCCGTGGAGTTGTTGTTGCGGGACAAGATCATCGCGCGCGGAGAGGTCGTGATCGTGGAAGGTCATTACGGATTGCGCGTCAGCGAAGTCTTTGCGGAAGCGCAACAGCAGGGTCTCGCATAAATGTCGGCGTCGTCGCCAAAACGAGCAACGGTATGGGAGCGCTGGTCGCGCAAATGTTCCCATGTAGCCTGCCGAACCACCCCGTTGAAATCGGTTTTCAACGGAGACGGAATTCAACTCGCCGACGATTGGTATTGTGGCTCAGAATGCCTGGAACTCGCGCTGCGCATCCGCTTCGCGGAACTGGCGCGTTCGGTGAAGCCTCTTGAAACTCCGCGTCCCGCCCGCGTCCCCTTAGGGCTGATGCTCTTTCAGCGGGGCTCAATGAACGAGGAACAATTCAAAGCGGCCTTGGAAGAACATCGTGCATCTGGTACTCGCATCGGCGATGTCGCTCTGCAACATGGATTCGTCAGTGAAGAGCAAGTGGCCGCCGCGCTGGCCGCCCAGTGGGGATACCCCGTGTTCACCACTAAAGGTGCGCTACCGCGCCCGCCGGTTCAGATCCCTATGCTCCTCATCCAGATGCATCAGATGCTGCCAATTCAGCTCACCGACGATGGCCGCAAACTGGTGCTTGGCTTTGCCACACGCGTCGATCACGCGGTGATCCAGGGCCTGGAAAAAGTTCTGGGGTGCACAGCCTCCCCCTGCTTCATCACTTTCACCGACTATCAAACTTGCCTCAACGTCCTTAGCGTGCAGAACCAGTCGCAGATTATTCATGACCACATGTGCAGCTCGCTGGAGATGGCTGAGATTGTGAAAAACTCTGTGCTCCAGAATTCCGCCACCGGATTGCGCTTCGCGCTTTGCCGCGAATACTTGTGGACCCGCCTCACCGCGCCAGAAAAGCAGATCGACCTATTATTCCGCCTTGAAGCTGTCTAACCCCGCTTCCTAAAGAAATCCTGCGAACGGGCCGATAAACACATTGGCTATGTTTGCACCAAACAAAAGAGCGCAGCGCCTCGATGAATACGTTGCCACGCGACGTTTTCATGACACCGACGAATCGTGGAACAGCCGCTGCCTGCCACATCTTACGGCCTTGCCGTCGACATTGGCGCAAATGGAGTTACTCCTCAACGTGCCGGTGGTCGACCTGTATGTTCTTTCGGATGTTGTAAATAGCGATGCCGGATTTGCATCGCAGTTACTTCAGTTGAGCAATCTCGATCGTCATCCCGAAGCGCATTTTGTTCGCATTGAAGACTGCTTAGTGGATTTAGGTGTCGATTGGTTGCTGGCCGTCGTTAGCCAGGTTCCGCTCACCACGCAAGACGCGTACTACGGTGGCTTCTAAAAACTAGAGTTCAGTTAGAACCGTTCCCGCGCATTAGGCGGGGATTCGGCCGCACGACGACTCCACTAATTTAGCTCTCATCCTCGCCCCAAGCTGGTCGCATCATCAATCACTTAGAGGGCTTCAACAATCCCTTCGATGGCGGCAAGCGTGCTTTCTCTTGCTTGGAGAAAGAGCCCGAATGGATAGCGGATTCTATGCAGCCTGCACAGCTTTGATGGCCCAGACTCAGTCACTGGACGTAGTGGCCAACAATCTTGCGAACACCAGTACCGCCGGATACCGCGGCCAACATGCGATCTTTCGCTCCGTGCTTGCCAACACGGCGGGCATGCCCATGTCACACCTGAATCAGGCGACCAACGACTACGGAATTCTGGGCGGCAGCCGGCTCGACATGGCGCAAGGCGGAATGGAGCGCACTGGCAACGATTCCGACCTGGCGATTGAGGGCTCGGGGTTTTTCGTTGTCCAAAACGCTAATGGACGCTTCTACACGCGCAATGGAAATTTTCACGTCGCGCACGGTCAACTGGTAACTGAGGATGGCAGCGCCGTTTTAGGTAATGCTGGAATCGTTCCAATCGGTGCAGGCCAGGTTTCGGTAAGCTCCGATGGAACCGTCTCGGTCAACGACGCGGTTGTTGGAAAACTCAAGCTGGTCGACTTCAAGCCCGGGGCCGCTCTGGAAAGCGCGGGAAAGAATGTTTACACCGCGCCTAAAGAGGCGGAGATCCCAGCCACCTCGGCAGAAATCAGGCAGGGAGCGCTTGAATCCTCAAACGTAAATCCGGTCGCCAGTGCAGTTGACTTGATCAGCGTGCAGCGCTACGCGGATATGATGCAACGCGCACTCTCCCTCTTTGATTCGCAGTTCAATCGCATAGCAACCGAAGATCTTCCTCGCATTAGTTAGTTTAGGAGAACACTAAAAATGTTTCGTGCCCTTTATACGGCCGCCAGCGGAATGACCGCTCAGCAGCTCAACCTGGATAACATCGCCAATAACTTGTCGAACTCCAGCACTTCGGGGTTCCGTCGGCGCAGACTTCAGTTCACTGACCTGCTCTACCAAAACATGGTGATGCCGGGTTCTGCCGCGACACAGCAAACAACTGTCGCCGCCGGACTTCAAGTCGGCTTGGGTACTCGCGCCGGAGCGTCGGAAATCGTGCAGATGCAAGGCGACCTGACTGATACTGGGAACCCCCTCGACCTGGCGATCAAAGGCTCCGGCTTTTTCCAGGTGACTTTGCCGAGCGGCGAAGTCGGCTACACTCGCTCGGGTAACTTCCATCTCGATGGACAAGGAAATCTTGTTACCGCTGACGGCAACGCCATCGAACCGGCTATTACCATCCCCTCGGATGCGACCACTGTCACCATCGGCGAAGACGGCACTGTAACTGTTACCCAGCCGGGGCAAACTGCGGCGCAGCAGGTGGGCACCATTCAGTTGGCTTTATTTGCCAATCCAGGCGGGCTCAACAGCGTGGGCAAGAACATATTTTTGCCGACCACCGCTTCGGGCGATCCGATTGTTGGCACTCCCGGAGGAGCGGAAGGCCTCGGCACCATCGCTCAGGGAATGCAGGAAGGTTCAAACGTTAACGTGGTCCAGGAATTTATCGAAATGATCCTGGCGCAGCGCTCTTACGAGTCGAACTCCCGCGTGGTGCAGGCAGCCGATCAGATGTTGCAGCAGCTTAATAATCTGGGCCACTAAGACGGAAAAATGACTCGGCGAAGCTGGATTGTCGGATTTGCGGTAGTGCTGGCCATCGTTACGCCGTCGAGAACTGTCGCGGCAACGTTGTCAAGCATTGAGCGTGCTCCAATTTCACAAGAGCGGGTCTCATATAGTTTGGCGGCAGCCCATCTGGCGGTAGAAGAGTCCCAGATACAAATGCTGTCCGAAACACTCAGCAGGACGGCCACTCCGCTGCTGAAGGTTACAAGGATTGAAAAGTGGAACGATGCATCGGCTTTAGTAAGAATTCGCTGCGCTAAGACCAGCGAATGCATGCCGTTTTATGTGGTTGTCCATTGGCCAACGTCTACTGATCGTGATATGGCGCTCGCGCCGAAAAGTAAGAGAGCTACATTAGTGGATGCGCACCACGAGCCGTTAGTACGCGCAGGGGACCAGGCGGTTTTGATTACAAATACTAGTAAGTTTCACGCAACAACTCCGATCATTTGCTTACAGACCGGCAGTCAGGGACAAAAAATTCGGGTAGCAACTTTGAATCGAAAAAAGATTGCAATGGCCGAAGTGATCGATACCGGTGTGCTGAAAGGTAGCTTCTCAGCCGAATGAAGACTGTGCTCAATCAAAAGCTCGCATTAGCGCTGGCGCTCACCACCTTGGCAACATCGGCCCATGCCGGTTTTAAACCCAAGACTGCCCTGCAAACGCGCGAGGAATATCTCGATCGTGTGCAACAGCAGCAAGCAACCGCTCCAGTGCTGACGACCACCGGCAGCCTGTGGACCAGCGGTGGCGCACTAACCGACCTGAGCACCGATTACAAGGCCACGCATCTCAACGACACAATCATCATTCAGATTGTGCAGGAGACAGTCTCAGAGGCGACTGGCGCGACTACTACCGGCCGCGACCTCGCCGCAAGTTCTGCCATCACCAACTTGCCGGGGAAGTTGAACGTAGGCGGCGTCAATCCGCTGCTCGGCGCCACGTCCAGCACGTCGCTTAAGGGAACTGGCGCAACTTCCAGCACGTCGAAGTTGCAGACCAGTCTTTCCGGCCAGGTGATTGCAGTTTTGCCGAATGGCAATCTGGTTGTGGAAGCGCAACGCGCAGTCCTGCTGAATCACCAAAAGGAAACTGCCATTGTTCGCGGTATCGTGAGGCCCGGCGATGTAGCTCCCAACAATACCGTGCTCTCAACGTCGCTTTCGGATCTCGAAATCGAGCTCAAAGGCAAAGGCGTAGTCACCGACGCCACCCGGCCACCCAGCATCGTGATGAAGATTCTCACCCGGCTTCTTACCTTCTGACCTATGTTTATCAATGTCACATCGCCGCTGAAGAGAATTCGGTTCCGCAGTCTGCCGGTTCCTTCGGGCCTGCTCGTCTTGCTGTCTTTGCTAGTCCAGCCCCTTTCCGCTATCGACACGCCTACTACTGTTGATAAGCCGAAACCCGACGATCGAGTACTGGTGCGCGACATCACTACGGTCGCCGGGGTTCGCGAAAATCCACTAGTGGGTTACGGAATCGTTGTCGGACTCAACGGTACTGGTGACCGCCGGCAGACCGTTTTCACAACTCAAACTCTCGCCAACATCATGCAGCGCATGGGAGTACAGATTCCTCCCGCATCAGTGCGCGTCAATAACGTCGCGGCAGTCTTTGTGACAGCCAAGCTACCCGCGTTTGGCCGCCCAGGGATGAAACTCGATATCACAGTATCTTCGATCGGCGATGCCAAGAGCCTGGAAGGCGGAGTTTTACTACTCACTCCGCTACGTGGCCCGGACGGCCAAGTCTACGCCTCCGCGCAGGGCCCGTTAACGTTGGGGGGCTATAGCGTTGGTGGAGGCTCTGGCAACAGCAAGCAAGTGAACCACACCACCGTCGGCCGCATTGCAGAAGGCGCCACCATTGAGCGCGACACTGCCATCGACCTCAGCCGCTTTGCCACTGTGTCGTTCATGCTGCGCGATCCGGACTTCACGGCGAGCGTCGACGTGGCTAATGCGATCAACAAGAATTTCGGTAAGCCCATCGCCACGTCGCTCGATAGCCGAGACATTGATATCAACGTCGCACAATCCGGAACTGTGTCCGTTCCTGAACTGATTTCTCGCATACAGAATCTGGCCATCACCTTTCATCCGCCAGCAAAAGTTGTAGTTGACGAACGTACTGGAACCATTGTCCTGGGTGGCGACGTGAAGCTCTCCGCAGTGTCGGTTCTTCACGGAAACTTGAACATCGAAGTTGCGACGACTTTCGAAGTTTCTCAACCGGAAGCCTTCTCCAAGAACGGCGACACGGTGGTGGTTCCTGAAACTACGTTGAAGGCTCAGGAAACTTCGGTCGGAAAGATTCAACTCGGGGAAGGGGCAAGTGTAGAAGATCTGGTCAACGGTCTGCACTCAGTCGGCGCCACGGCGCGCGACGTGGTCGCCATACTTCAAGCCATTAAAGCAGCCGGAGGCTTAAGAGCCGAACTGGAGGTCTTGTAGCCATGCCGCAAATTAACGATCTGGTCTCCGCGAATACGAGCCAGTCTCTATTACAAACTCGGAGCCAGCAAGTGTTGCAGCAAGCCACCAACGCGTCAAAGACTCAGGATCCTGCCAAAGTCGAAGTCGCTGCCCGCCAGTTCGAAGCGATCCTGCTGCAAAAATGGCTGGAGGACGCGGAGCATTCCTTCGCCAAAGTTCCAGGAGGCGACGATTCCGAAAACCCGGCCGACCCCGGCGCGGATCAGTTCCAAAGCATGGCGATGCAGTCTTTAGCGGAGAAAATGACTGCTTCAGGCGGTATAGGCATCGCGAGAATGATTATTCGCCAGTTAGGAAGCAAGAGCGAGACGGAAAGTATTGATTCTAAAGAGGTAACTAAAGGGGTATTACCTCCTCGTAATGGAATTAAAGTTCCGCCAAGAAAGGACCGATAAAGGTTCGGCTTTAATTAGCAGGTACATCCATGAGAATAGATTCCAACAAATCGCTTCCCGCGGAACTTACCACTGATCGGGCGCAGAACTCCGCGAAGTCTGATAAGACCTCCGGCGTATCGTCGCCAGCTCACGACGGTGTTTCCGTCGATACCACCAGCGTTGGCTCCTTACAGGCCCAAGCCTTGGCGACGCCGGAGATTCGGCACGATCGCGTCCAGGCTTTACGCGAGCAGATTCGCAATGGCAGCTACGAAATCGATCCGGCGAAAATTGCCGATGCGATGTTGCGCGACGCTTCGTAACAACGTTTTGTACTAAAGAGCCGGTTAAGACATGAGCGACATTCCCCTCAAGGACGATGCAGGAGCCTGGACCGAGGCTATTGCAGCGCTGCGCGAATTGTCTGCCGAGGTGAACGCCGGCCTGCTGGCGCTCAGCCAGAACGACCTCAAACAGTTCGAAGCTCGAGTAGCCGCCCAGGAAAAACTCTGCGATTCTCTGCGCAGTTCTGGACTATTCAATTCCGCAAAGCTCCGCATTCTCGCCACCGAACTAAAAAAGGCCGCGATCAGCGCGCGCCAGCCCAAGCCAGCCGGGAGTCGGACGGAACGGCTGATCGAAATTCACCACGAGCTTTCGCACCTCAATCGGGTGTACGCGACGCTGGTCGGACGCAGCCAGGAACTGTTCAGTATTTTGATCGCCCTGCGTAAGGGCATCCGCGAGGAATATTCGCGCGAAGGTAAAAAAGTTATCGCAGACCATACCTGGTCGTGTGAGGTTTAGTAGAGAATGTCAGGACTGACCGCAGCGATGCAGATTGCAGTTCGGGCGCTCATGGTGGAACAGAGTGCTTTGAACGCAACCACTAACAATATTGCCAACGTTAACACGCCCGGCTATTCGCGCGAGGTGCCTGTCCTTTCAGAAGCTACTCCCAGCGACGAAGCCGGTATCTATTATGGCCGGGGGGTCGACCTCGACCAGATTTCCAGTGTCCGCGACAAACTGCTCGATCTGCGCATTAATGACGAGACATCACGCCAGGGTGACGCGCAGGCCCAGCTCTCCGCCCTGCAGCAGGTGCAAAGTTTGTTCGGTAGCTCCACCAGCGGTTTGGGCGCGGATATCACTGCGTTTTTTAATAGTCTGAACCAGCTCTCTACCGATCCCACCAGCATTCCGCAACGCCAAGCGGCACTTACCGCGGCCAACAACATTGCCAGTGACTTTCATGGCACGGTCACGCAGCTCACGAATATCCGTAGCAATCTGAATTTGAACGTAAGCCAGGCCGTCAGCCAGATCAATGAAATAACGCCGCAGATTGCGACCCTGAACACCCAAATTGCATCGATCGAGAAATTGGGTAAGGACGCTGGCACTCTCGAAGACCAGCGCACCGTGCTGATGAAACAACTTGCGGGCCTGGTGGATGTTTCAGTTACACAGACCGACCAGGGTTACACCATCACCACTTCCAATGGGAGCCCACTCGTGGTGGCCAATCAGGACTATGCGGTGCAGACCTCACCGGATGCCAATGGAATGCAGCGCATTTTTTCCCAAGGCATCGACGTTACCAACCAAATTCAAGGTGGGCAGATTGGTGGTCTCATTACTGTTCGCGACCACGTCATTCCGCAATCTATCTCAGCCCTGGATGATCTTGCCGGAGGCCTTGCTGCGAACTTTAACGCTGTCCATCAAGGCGGTTTCGATCTCTCCGGAGCCGCCGGGCAAAATTTTTTTGGTACGGCAACAGGAGCCGGGGCAGCGGCAAATTTCTCGGTTGCGATTACTGATCCCACAAAAATCGCCGCCAGCTCCGACGGTTCAGCAGGCAGCAATGGCAACCTGACTCAACTTCAGGCAGTGCAAAGCCAGGCGCTGCCCACAGGCGGAGCGCCGCTCGACAATTACGCAAATCTGATATTCGCCGTCGGTAACGCAACTGCCCAAGCAAAGACCAGTTCCGACGCCAGTGATCTCAGCTTGCAGCAGCTAAACAACCAGCGCGGAGCGATTTCAGGGGTTTCCCTGGATGAGGAAACAACCAACCTGATTACCTTTCAGCATGCCTTTGCTGCGTCGGCACGGGTAATCACCACAATCGACGAGATGACGCAGACCCTGCTGACCATGATTCCCTAAGGACCATAGACTATGCGTGTAAATCCCAATCCCACTCCTGACATTCTCGCCGCGATCTGGCAGACGCAGTCACAAGAGCAAACTGCGCTCGAACAGCTCTCGACTGGAAAGAGAGTAAATCGTCCGTCCGATGATCCGGCCGCTTCCGCCACTCAAGTACAGAACCAGGCTCAGGAAGACCGCATTGATCAATATTTGCAGAGCGTAGGCAGCCTGCGGGCCCAGTTCCAGACTGCCGACGCTACTTTGAGCACCATGGTGACATCGCTCAATCGTGCGGTCAGCCTGGGTGTGGAAGCCGGCAACGGATCGTTGTCTCCGCAAAATAAACAGGGGATCGCTGAAGAGGTGCAGGGAGTGCTCGATCAGCTTGTGCAATTGGCGAATACCTCGTTTCATGGCAGCTTCATCTTTGCCGGGACCGCGACCACGCAGCAGCCATTCGCTGAAACTTCATCCGGAGTCACTTACAACGGCAACGGCGGGGTAAATAGCGTTGCGATCGCCGACGGCCGGACATTACAGACGAATGTCCCGGGCAACCAGCTATTTCAAGGTGCAGGTGCTGACGTACTAAATTCAGTGCAGCAACTGGTAACTGCCTTGAACAGTGGTAATACGGCTTCAATACAAACCGCTACTGCCTCCATCAGCGCAGGGTTGGACTATCTCAATGGGCAGCGCGTGTTCTACGGCAACGCCCTCGACCAATTGGACGATGATGAGGCGTCGCTGAATTCCACGAAGTTGAATCTTAAAGCGCAGGATACGGCGCTGATTGGAGCCGATCCTACGCAGGCCGCCACCGATCTCTCGCAGGCTGAGACCGCTCGCCAAGCTGCGCTGGCCGCCGCCGCCAAAATCATGTCGAACAGTCTGTTGAATTATTTGCCGCCAGGATAGGAGGCGACGATCCGCTCTTCAGGGCCGATGCGTGAGCATCGGCTTTTTTTGTTGCGTCCAGAACGGATACCTAACCGTCACCGCTCGTGATACAAAACCACAGTGCGCGAGCAAAGCAAGACTCTAGTCCGAGCAATTGGCCGATGGAGCCTGGCCGCACTCACCATTAATTCCATCATCGGCAGCGGAGTTTTTGGCTTGCCGTCCGTAATCGCTGGGCTGCTGGGAAAGGCGAGCACTTGGGCGGTGTTGCTGGCCGGGGCTGCTATCGGCGTCATAATGGCCTGTTTTGCCGAGGTCGCGTCGCAATTCAGCGAGGCTGGCGGACCTTACCTATACGCGCGTGCCGCCTTTGGCCGGCTCGTAGGAATCGAAACTGGGTGGATGTTGTGGCTGGCCCGGCTCACCGCTCCAGCAGCCAACGCAAATTTATTCGTAATTTATCTCGGAGAATTTTACCCACACGCCAAAGATCCGCTGCCCCGCTTCTTGATTCTCTCTTTGCTCGTAGGGATTCTGGCCTTGATCAACTTTATTGGGGTTCGCGCCGGAGCGCAGGTCAGCAATATTTCCACGGTCGCCAAGCTCTTGCCACTGATTGTCGTAGCGGCGGCGGGGATCTTTTTCCTACTGTCGGGTCCCCGTGTCGAAGCGGTCCCAGTCCCGGCGGCAAATCCCCATGCCTGGCTAAAGGCAATCCTCTTATTGATCTTCGCCTACGGTGGGTTTGAGGCTGCTTTGACGCCCATGGCAGAAGCGAAAAATCCGCAGCGCGACGTGGCATTCGGACTGTTTACCGCTCTTATAACCTGTACCGTGTTGTACGTCGCCATCCAATGGACGGTAATTGGACTCCTCCCAGACCCGGCGCACAGCGAACGACCCCTAGCGGATGTTGCCCGGCTGATGTTTGGCGCGCCCGGCGCCGTTTTTATCACGATAGGTGCGTTGATCTCGGTTTACGGCTACCTGGGCGCCAACTTGCTGGCGGTGCCTCGCATAACTTTCGCGCTTGCCGAGCGCGGGGATTTTCCCAGCGTATTCGCCGCGGTGCATCCCAGGTTTCGCACTCCCTATTTTTCTATTCTCGTGTTCTCAGTCGTGACCTGGCTGTTGGCGCTGCTAGGGAGCTTTAGTTGGAACCTCACTCTGTCGGCGGTGGCGCGGTTGTTTTACTACGGCCTGATTTGCGCTGCGTTGCCGATACTCCGCCGTAAGAGTCCGGGTGCCGCGATGTTCCGTCTGCCCGGAGGAAATTACCTGGCGGTCCTAGGTGTACTCATCTGCCTGGTTCTTATGACCCAGGTGGATTTAAGCGGTTCAATTATCTTGTTGGCGGTGTTGGTTATTGCATTCCTTAATTGGCTATGGGTACGGCGCCCGACTCCGCGACCCGCAGGTTAGGAGTTCGACACTTTCGAGAGGAATGTCCCCTCGGAACCGCCAAAAGGACTATACTTTTGGGGCAAATTGATGATTTCTCAGCAGACGCCCGTTCCGGCCACGAAGCCCGCGAAGGTCTCGCAGCGGTCTGGTCTGTGCACCCTTTTTGGCGAAGCGACCGGCTGCTACCAAACCAGCAAGAGTGCCTTTACCTTTTCTTATCTAGGGAATCTGCTGGCGATCGGCCTTTTGATCTGGTCGAGTCACTGGGTAATTCTGCATAGCGCCGAGATTAAGCAGCGACTCACCGGGGAAGTCACACCCCTGGTGCTTCCTCCCGCGCCAACTGCAGCCGGCGGTGGTGGGGGTGGTGGAGATCAAGACAAATTAGCCGCCACTCGAGGCGCAGCACCGAAGTTTTCCAGCGAGCAACTGGCTCCGCCCGCAGTGGTTGTACGAAACGCACATCCGCTGCTTACTGCCGATCCAACTTTGCTGGGGCCGCCGCAAATTCAGCTGGCGTCGCAAACTGCGCCTGTTGGCGACCCCCTCTCAGTGGTGGTCGCCTCGCTTTCGAATGGGACTGGCAAGGGAGGCGGGGTTGGCCCAGGGAACGGAACCGGCGTCGGTTCGGGGAATGGAGCGGGGCTCGGCCCAGGAAACAACGCCGGCGTTGGGGGCGGCGCCTATAAGCCTGGACTCGGCGGGGTAACAGCTCCACGTACTATCTACGCGCCCGATCCGCAATATTCGGATCAGGCGCGCAGCGCTAAATTCCAAGGCTCGGTCCTACTTTGGCTGGTCGTCGGAGCCGACGGCGTGCCACGCGACATCAAAATCGTTCGCTCGGTTGGACTGGGGCTCGACGAACGTGCCTTGGACGCGGTCCGCAGCTGGAAGTTTGACCCCGGCCGCAAAGATGGACAGCCCGTGGCTACCCAGATCAACGTCGAAGTAAGCTTCCGTCTCTACTAGCTCTAGCCTCGACGCATCGCCTTGGTCAGCGGTTTCACCCGGTCGCGAATCTCGTCCGCGAGATCCGATCCCCGCTCAATGGCATCTTCTGCCGCTTCTTTCGCTTCGTCTTTCCAGTCGTCAAATGTTTCCCTGGCGGTCTCATATTTGCGGCGCAGATCCTTGCGCATCTGTTTGCCGGCTTTCGGGGACAATAGAAGGGCGGTCAGCGCGCCCGCGCCCAGCCCGATCAAGAGGAAAGTAATCGCGGTGCTTACGTGTCCGCCCCGTTCCGAAGATTGATATTTTCCGTCGCGCATAGATTTCCTTTCGTACTGCTTTGATTCTGCTTGTTGGATTTTAGCTGTCTTAAATTGAATTAATGCACTCAGCACGGCCCAGATTAAACTTTACCTGATTTCCCAGATCGCCCCAAGTCCGTTTAGAATAAGGGCTTCGGTCCTCGTGCTTGATGGAACATGTGGCGACCCGCCTTCCATCCGGCAATCACCGCAATTTAAGGAGACCCTTTCAGCAATGGCCATTCCAGCCACTCAGCTTCGCCCCGGCATGATCATCAAGCACAACAATGATCTGCATTCCGTCTTCAGCGTTGAGCACCGGACGCCTGGAAACCTGCGCGCATTCATCCAAGCCAAATTGCGAAACCTTCGTACCGGCGCCATGTTTGAGCATCGCTACCGCTCGCCCGATCCCATTGAGCGTGTCCAAGTCGATGAAGTCGAGATGGAGTTCCTCTATGCCGATGGCGACAGCTACTACTTCATGGATACCACGAACTACGAGCAGACCCACCTTACGAAAGACATACTCGGCGACGCCGTGGAATATCTGACATCAAATTTGCAGATCAAAGTCGAGTTTTTTGACGGAAAAGCGGTCGGCATCGAGTTGCCGCAAACCGTGACCCTCACGGTAGTCGAAACCGAGCCTGGCCTAAAAAGCGCCACCGCATCCAGCGTAACCAAACCAGCGAAAACCGAGACCGGATTGGTAGTGCAGGTGCCACCATTCATCAATGAAGGCGAAAAAATTAAAGTAGATACGGCAGAGGGAGTTTATCTCTCTAGAGCTTAGATCAATGCAGTGTCAGAATGCAGAAGTAAGAATTCAGAATGAAGAATTAAGCATGCGCAGGTAAGTATCGAGAGGTCAGGCGACAATGTTGAGATCTGGGATTTTAATTCTGCATTCAAAATTCTGAATTCTGACTTTAACTCATGGTTTCAGCCGAACAATCCGTTCTCGCCCGCCGTTTTCTGGTACGCGGACGCGTCCAGGGCGTGGGCTTCCGCTGGTTTGTGGAGCGCGAGGCGCACATTCTGGGGATCGCGGGATGGGTGCGGAATAATTCTGACAGCAGCGTAGAAGTGTTGGCTCAGGGCACGCGCGGCCAGCTTTCCGGTCTGCGCTCGCGCCTGCAGCAGGGGCCAAGGGCCGCCCGCGTTGATAACGTAGAAGAAGTTGAAGAGAAAGCAACTCCCGGCATAACCTCATTTCGAATCCAAGGAGCCTGGTAATGTCCACTTCGCCCGCAGTCAATTGCGAGCCGCTTAAGAAGTTGATCCGCGAGATTCCCGACTTCCCAAAACCCGGCATTCTCTTTTATGACATCACCACGCTGCTCAAGGACAAAACCGGCTTCGTTCAACTAATTGACGCGCTCGCGGAACATTACACAGGTAAAAAAGTCGACTTGGTTCTGGGTATGGAGGCGCGCGGCTTTATCTTCGGACCTCCCGTCGCTTACAAGTTGGGCGCGGGTTTCATTCCAGTGCGTAAACCTGGCAAGCTACCCTCCACCACCACCAAACACGACTACGCCCTTGAGTACGGCACCAACACCCTGGAGATCCACACTGATGCGATAGAAAAAGGCCAGCGGATCTTGATCGTGGATGACCTGCTTGCGACCGGCGGCACGGCGGAGGCAACAACCAAGTTGGCAAGTTCCTGCGGAGCGGAAATCGTCGGCCTCGCCTTCGTGGTGGAACTTGATTTCCTGAATGGTCGCGACAAGCTGAAGGATTACGACGTTTTTTCATTACTCCACTACGACAAATAGAGCGCAAATAACTGCAAACAAAAAGCCCCAGGCCATTTGCCCTGGGGCTTTTTCGTAGCTCGAAAACTTACTCTGCTGCCGCTTCTTTCTCGATGACCACCTTCACGTTCGTGGTGACATCCTTATGCAGGCGAATGGGTACAGTGAACTCGCCGACGGTCTTCAGGGGCTCATTGATCTGAATCTTGCGTCGATCCACATCGAATCCCTTCTTCGTCAGCGCGTCGGCAATATCGCCCGAAGTTACTGAACCAAATAGTTGATCATGTTCTCCAGAGCGCCGCGTAAAGGAAAGCGACAATCCTTCGAACTGTTTCGCCAGAGCTTCGGCGCCAGACTTCTCCTTAGCCGAGCGGCGAACTGCCGCAGCCTTCATCTGCTCAATCACGGCTTTGTTGGCTGCGGACGAGCGAATCGCCAGCTTGTGCGGAAGCAAATAATTGCGCCCGTAGCCTTCGGCCACTTTTACCACGTCGCCGCGCGAACCGAGCTTCGGCACATCCTCTTTCAGTATGACTTCCATAGTCAGAACTCCCTCGAGTCAATGGCCACTATTGGCCGAAATGTTGTTAGGACGCGCGACCAGCGAATGGCAGCAGAGCGATGTTGCGCGCCTGCTTGATGGCTGCTGATACGCGCCGCTGGTGCGGAGTGCACACTCCGGTCAACCGGCGTGGCACGATTTTGCCGCTTTCGGCCACGAACTGCCCTAGCATGCGATAGTCCTTATAATCGATCGCCTCAATCTTCTCGACGCAGAACTTGCAGACTTTCTTGCGGCGAAAATATTTGCGTCCGCCTTCGCGGCCGCCGCCTGGCCCACCGGGCCCGCCGGGGCGAGGTGGACGTCGTTCTCCTCCCCGGTCTGGGCGATCTCCGCCGCCGGAAGAGGATGCTTCACTTGATGCCGGTCTTGTCTCGTCAGCCATGTTGCTCCTTATAAGTCGGTGTTCATCAGCCACATCCGCTCAATGCGTGTAGTGGGAATTCTGTTATGCAGTAACCGCGGCGGGTTCACCGCCGGTCGTTGCGGGTGCGGGAGCCGCTGGTGCCGGCGCCGGAGGCGTCTTGCGCTTCGCGTCGCGCAGCGCCTTTACCTTGTCGAGCCGTTTGCGCTCTTCATCAATCCGCACCGTGAGAAACTTAATCACCGGCTCGGTAACCCGCAGGCGCCGCTCCAACTCTTGGACCAGGCCGCCACTGCCTTCAATGGTCAGCAGGATGTAAATGCCGTCATGAAATCGCCGGACAACGTATGCCAAGCGCCGTTTGCCCATGCGCTCAACGTTCTTGATTGCTCCGCCCGAGCCAGTCACCGAAGATTCCAGTGTCGAAATCAGCTTCTCCTGGTCTTCTTCCGGCATGTCGGGGCGAACGATAAACATCAATTCATAAGTACGATTCATTGCGTCTCCAATCCCAACTCAAATCTCTTCGTCACCCTAAGCGCGCACTACGCGCCGAAGGATCCTACTGCACCACCGAACCAGCTTCCGGTTCAGCCTTGCGATTAAAGCGATTCATCGCCACCGCCGGCCCGTCCGTAAGAATCACCTTCACCGCCTCGGTAGTCCGATCAAGCACCTCGTCTACCGTCTTAAGCTGCACCTTGGTAAATGGTTTGAGAATTCTCCGCTCCGGCGCCAGCCCTAACCTCACCCGCAAAATCTCCTGTGTTCCCAGCGCCCCAATGATCGACTGCATGCCATTGTGACCCGCCGAACTTCCCCGTTGCCGGATGCGAATACTGCCCAGGGGCAAATCCAGTTCGTCGTAAATAACGATCAAGTCTTCTTCCGGCTTGAGCTCGTATTTCGCAACCAGCTCACGCACCGAACTGCCACTCAGGTTCATGTAGGTCTCTGGCTTAGCCAGAAGCACATCTTCTGAACCAATCATCGCGCGAGCGGTCAAGGCCTGGCCGAAACGGTTTCGGACTTCCACGCCGAATTCATTGGCTATGCGGTCAACCGCCAGAAAACCCACATTGTGTGGGGTGAACTGATACTCGATGCCCGGGTTTCCCAGCCCGACAATCAGTTTCACGCCGTTCCAGCTTCTCCCAAATCCGCCAGCACCGAATGCTGCACCACTACTTCTTCTCTTTCTTTTCTGCCTTCTCGGCAGGTGCCGCATCCTCGCCCTCGGCGTCCTGCTTACCCTTCTTGATAACCTCGGGTTCCGCCGCGCCGGCTTCCGCCGCCACCGCTTCAGGAGCCGCCACCACTTCCTCTTTCACCGTGGTGATGTGGACCACCGGCTGGTTCTCGTCAGTAATGAACTTAATTTTGTCGTTATGCGGCAAGTCTTCCACGCGCATCACCTTACCGAATACCAACTCGCTGACATTCGCCTCAATACTGCTGGGAATATCGCCGGGCAAACATTCGATTTCGACCTCGCGCAACACCAGTTCCAGGATGCCGCCCTGCTGCTTCACCCCGGCCGATTCGCCGGTGACCACGATGGGCACGGTCACGCGCAACTTCTTGTCCATGGCAATGCGTTTGAGGTCGATATGCAGCAGCGAGCCCTTGATCGGCTCGTATTGCCAGTCAACGATCATTGCCTTGGTGTTCTCGCCATCCATGGTCAAATCGAAAATCGTGTTGTGGCCGGTGCGGGAGTGAAGAATCTTCGTCACCTGACGCGGATCAAGCGAAACGGCCACGGAATCCTTCCCCGCTCCGTACACTACTGCGGGAACTTTGCCAGCTACCCGTACCCGGCGTGCGTCGTTCTTGGTACCCGGGGTCCGCGGCTGCGCTTCTAAACTGCTGTTCTCAGTTGCTGTCGCCATAATGAATGTCCTGACCTACAAAAATAATTTGCTTACCGATGTTTCCTCGTGGATCGATTGAATTGCCCGCCCAATCAACCCCGCGATAGAAAGCACCTTGATCTTCGGTTCGTTCTTTGCCGCTTCGTTCAGCGGGATGGTGTTGGTTACCACAACTTCGTTAATACAAGATTTCGAAATGTTCTCAACCGCCGGACCCGAAAGCACCGCATGCGAAGCGCAGGCATGAACAGATCTGGCGCCATTTTCCATTAGTGCCGCCGCCGTCTTGACCAGCGTGCCACCGGTATCAATCAAATCATCCAGAATCAGACAACTGCGGCCTTCGACGTCGCCGATCACGTGCATAATCTCCGCCACATTCATCTCGACGCGGCGCTTATCCATGATGGCCAGCGCTGAGTCCATTTTCTTGGCGAAGAATCGTGCGCGTTCGACACCGCCCGCATCGGGCGAAACCACCGTCAAGTTCGGCAAGCTCAACCGCTTGAAATGGTCCACCAGCACCGGCGACGCGAACAAATGATCGACCGGGATGTTAAAAAATCCCTGTAACTGCGGAGCGTGCAAATCAACAATCAGGGCACGGTCGGCGCCGGCGGTCGTCAGCAAATCGGCAACCAGCTTCGATGAAATCGGCACCCGCGGCTTGTCTTTGCGATCCTGCCGCGCATAACCATAGTACGGAATCACCGCCGTAATCCGCCGTGCCGACGCCCGCTTTAGCGCGTCGATCATCAACAGCAATTCCATCAAGTGCTGATCGACCGGATGGCACGTCGGCTGCACCACGAAGACATCCGCGCCGCGCACATTTTCCTGGATCTGTACGTAAGCCTCGCCATCCTTGAAACGCGTGACCACGGCCAGCCCCCGCGTCAATCCAAGGAAAGCGCAAATTTCATCGCAAAGCGCTTCGTTGGCGGTCCCACAAAAAATCTTGAACCGGTCATCCACCCGAGCGCGTTGCGGTTTACGCTCCGGTTTCTCGTCGGAACTCATGTGAGGCTTCTTCTCCGTAGCTGTCGCTAGAGTCGCCATAAGCAATCCAGTCGCTGCCAAAACTGAGAACTGAGAACCGTGAACCTGAAACTAAACCCAACAACCTTGCATTACCCTGGCAAAATCTGGCTGGGCCGCTAGGATTCGAACCTAGACAAAGTGCTCCAAAGGCACTTGACCTACCATTAGTTGACGGCCCAGTGAAATAAACCTTGATTGATGATTTTCTATGGTTGTTGAGCTGATCGGGCGTACTCAATTGTCAATCAACAATCGAAAATCAACAATCAAAAATTCGTTTCCAATACTGTTGCCGCCTCAAAGTCCTGGTAACCACCGCCGGAATTGCGTTCTTGCCAAGCCGCTCGACTGCTTTCTGGGCCGCCGCCGCTGACTCAAATAACCCGTAAAGCGCCGAACCGGAGCCTGACAGCGAGGCATGAAAAGCCCCTGCCGCCTGCAACACACGTTTGACCTCACGCAATTCGGGATACTTAGGAAATACGACCTGTTCGAAGTCGTTTTCGATCCCGGTACGGACAAGGTCGAGAAGTGGATTCCCGGCCCGGCCCCTGCCTCGACTGCCAGGGACACCGGATGAAGCCTTCCCAGCTTTGAACTGGGACATTCCGCTCAACCAACCAGAAACCAGTCGACCGAACTCATTAATTCTATCGGAGCTACCAGGAAGCGTCAATTCCGCACTCGCTCCCGAGCTCAACGTAGAGACTTTGCTCCGCAATGCCTTTGATCGAGGAGAGGCGCGCTCACGGGACGACATAGGCTTGGCCGTACGCGCCCCCAACGAAGCTGGGTAAAGCGCCGCTTCAGCGCCGCGTTCCGCCCCCAGGGTGACGGTTTTAGCCGCCGGGGCGGCCGCATCCCAATCCTTAAACGCCCGCGGCGTCGAGACTCCAATCGCCGGCATGGCCACGACACAAATGCACTCCGGCAAATCTGGCAAGGGATAGACTTCCTCCCCACGGCCCACTCCCAAAACCGTCCCGCCCACTAAAAATAACGGCAAATCCGACCCTACCTCCGCCGCGATCTCCAGCCTCTGCGCGGAGGAAAACGACTTCTTCAATGCCAGCTCCAAGCCAAGGAGGGCCGACACTGCATTCCCTGAAGCCCCACCCAAGCCTCCTTGCACGGGTAATTCCTTGTCGATGGCAACTACCACCCGGCCGCGCCCGCCAAGCGCCGCCATCGCCCGCTCCACAATTCCATAGCAGGTGTTGCTTTCGTCTTTCGGAACTCGCTCGTCCGCACAGCGAATCTCAACCCCGCTACCCCTAACCACGGAAACGCGAATCAAATCATGCAGCGCAATTGTCTGATAGACCGTTCGCAGTTCATGAAAACCATCCGGCCGCACCGCGCCAATGCGTAGCCCCAGATTGATTTTCGCGAACGATCGCACCGTAACGGCCATGGCGGGATTGATTGTAAGGCACGGCGAGGCCGCGGATTTCGCAGATTTACGCGGATCAAATTCGGGAAACGGCAGCATCTCTAAATCTCGCCGTCACAGCTATCGAATTGTTCTCAGGAATTATGCGCGTGATTCCGCGAAAATTCGTGGCGAAGCTACGTCCGACGCTTGTAATAGATCGCAAACTCAAATCCGGCGTTTGCCGGAAACAACTCCGCCACCTTCCGCAACCGCTCTGCCATCTGTGCTGGCGCCAGCAAGGGATAATCCCGCTCGCGCAGGTCGTAGTAATCCACGTCGATGTATAGCGACAGCAGATAGATCGAAATTGCATCGGCAAATGCCGCCGACAAATACTCGTTCTTCGCTTTTTCCGAATCAGCCCCGGGCGCAGTGGCCATCTGCCGCGATTCCCAGGCATCGAGCGACGTCTCCCCGCGCACGTTGGCTTCGGCCTGCTTCCACGCCAAATCGGCGAATTCCTGCGATAACCCGGCGCGCTCAACGATGGCATGCCCCACGTTGATGTAGAACTCAAATGCCACCGAAAACTTGTCATCCATTAAGCGTGTGGAGATGAACACACACTGCGAGTCGCCCAGATTCAGGTTGCGATGGCAAACTGCATTATCACTGAGGGCCACGTCATAGCGTTCAGCAATTACGGTCTCGTCGCCCTGATTCACCGTCAGCGGCACAAAATAGTAGGCCTTACGTTGTAGAGCACCCGCGGCCGACACCGGAACTGCCGCCACCATGCGTTCCAAATCGGCGGCAGAGACGCTGACTTCGCCGGACACGGCATAGCAAACACCATTAGGCGCTTGTGAAACCGGGGTTTGGCGGACCACTTCCGCCGGAGATCGGGTAATAGGCGCCGCCGCTTGCGACATATAAGGGTATTCTAGCGCATCTCTTTAGCCGCTCTGCGATCGGCGCCGCAATGTTGTAATTTAGAGAAGCATGTCTGCCGGAAATATTCGAGTTCCGCCGCCCCGCTGGTATTTGATTCCGGTTCGCGTTCTGCTGATTACTTTTCTACTGACCTTGCTGTCTTTCGCTGTGGGTTTGTTTCTATCAATCATAGGCTTGGTAATAGTTGCGAAAGCTGCGGGCACGTCGCTCAACATGACCCACGCCTATAGGCATATGGCGCTGCCTTTCGCTGCTGTAGTAGCCTTCGCCGTCTTGGTTTCGGCGAGCGTGGTGGAGGTCCGTCGCTACCGCCAGGCAAAGACTCTGGCCTCAATCGAGCGCCTCAGCTAGGCAAAAAACCGCGGTAACCCCCGTCCATGCCGCGATTCCCTATAGAATGGTAGTAACCACCATGAGGAATTGGTCTATTTCGGCAGGTCGACTTTTCGGCGTCGAGTTGCGCATTCACCTTACGTTCTTTGTGTTGTTACTTTTCGTTTGGTGGACCGAAGCCGCCACCACGCACTCTCCGAGTGCCGGCCCACGCGGTTTGGCACTGGTCGGAATTATTTTCGGCTGTGTGGTTTTGCACGAGTTAGCCCACGCTCTGGTCGGCGTTCGCGCCGGCATCCCCGCCAAAGCGGTCATTCTCCTTCCGATTGGTGGCGTTACATTGATGGACGAAACCCGGCAGTCGATGGAACCCGGTCCTAACGCGTGGAAAAGCGACGCTCGCATCGCTATGGTCGGACCGCTGCTCAATCTGCTGATTGCAGTAGTGGCAGGCGCCGCCATCAGTTCGCTGGCACCCCAGGTTAACCTTTGGCATCGCCCCTATATCACGTCGTCGAATCTCTTACGCAGCTTCGTCTGGGTCAACGTCTGGCTCGGTCTTTTCAATTTGCTGCCTGCCTATCCGATGGACGGCGGCCGGGTTCTCCGAGCCATCTTTGCCAGAAAAATGGACATGGCCCATGCCACCCGGCGTGCCGTTTCTATCGGCCAGACCTTTGCCACACTGTTCATGCTCACAGGCATGTTATGGAACGTTTGGCTAAGCCTCATCGGCTTCTTCCTGTTTGTTGCTGCGCAACTCGAAGAGCGGTCCGCTGTGTTTCAGTCGGTACTCGAGAAAGTTCGCCTGGAAGACGTAATGCTCACCGATTTCGCCACTCTTTCCCCGGCCGACACCCTGGAAGACGCGCTGGATAAAGCCGTGCATTCGTTGCAAGATGACTTCCCTGTCATTCGCGGGAGCGACATGGTTGGGGTAATTTCGAAAGCGAAGATTCTCGAAGCGCTACGCGCCGAAGGCAACGGCTATGTGCAAGCCGTAATGAACCGCATCTTCGAAGTCGCGCAGAAAAAGGAATCGCTGGCCTCGGCATTCCGCAAACTCACTTCGCGAAACCTCAGCATCATTCCCGTAGTAGAAGATCAGCGCCTCATCGGAATCGTGACTCTGCAGAATCTGATGCACTCCATGGCACTGCTGGCAGAAAGTCGCAAGCTACGCCGCGAAACCCTGAAGTCGTAATCGTTAAGCCGCCGACGAATTATCTGTCAATGTCCCGTAAATCATTGGTAGAGCCGTAGCGCTACGGCTATTTCGACCGCAGGTTCCGCGGCGCAACCAGCAAGACGTAGCGGAGCTACGTCTCTACTCTGCTGACTTCTTGCCGGGAAAAATTATTCTGTCCCATCAAAAAATTAGTTGACTAGGTCAACTATCTTGCTTCATGCTTAGCCCATGAGCATGGTTGCAACCGTTCGCAACTTCAATCGTTTCTACACCAGGCAGATTGGCGTGCTGCGCGAAGGCTTATTAAACAGCCCGTACTCATTGACCCAAGTGCGCGTGCTCTACGAGTTAGCCAACCGCAAAGGACCAACTGCTTCGGAGCTTTGTCAGGATCTCGACCTTGACCCCGGGTATCTGAGCCGGTTGCTTCGGTCCTTCGAGAAGCAAGGACTAATCCGCAAGACTTCTTCAAGCCACGATGGGCGCCAATCCCTGCTCTATCTGAGTCCGGCAGGACGTCAGTTATTCAGGAAACTCGACGCGCAGCAGAATGCCGAAGTAGGCGCTATGTTGCAGAAGCTGTCTCCAGCACAGCGAAGCCGGTTGGATCCGGCGCTGCGTAACCTTCGCGCAGCGCTCGAGCCCGAAGCCCTCAACCTTTCGTATACCTTGCGTTCGTTCCGTCCGGGGGACATCGGTTGGGTCATTCATCGTCACGGCGCACTCTACTTCGCCGAACAACGATACGATGAACAGTTCGAGGCACTAGTTGCGGGCATCGCAGCTGAATTCGTCCAGAATTACGATCCCCAGCGAGAGCGTTGCTGGATTGCTGAAAAAGATGGTCAGATCGCTGGCTGCATCTTCCTGGTAAAGAAATCGAAAGCGGTGTCGAAGTTACGGCTGTTGCTGGTAGAGCCGTGGGCAAGGGGTCTGGGAATCGGCAAACGCCTGGTCGCCGAATGCGTTCAGTTCGCCCGCGAAGCTGGCTACAAAAAAATCGTGCTGTGGACGCAAAGCGATCTGCCGGCGGCGCGACACTTATACCAGCAAGCTGGTTTTCAATTGCTAGAGCAAAAACCTCATCACAGCTGGGGCCGCGACTTAATTTCCGAAATCTGGGAATTAAAGTTGCAGTGAACAACAGCCAGCGCCTTTTGAGGGGTAAGGGCAAAAGGACGCTGGCCTACAGCGTAGTAACTGCTTTTTACCTCAGATATGGGTTGAGTCTTCGCCTGAGAGGCCGCTGTTTCATTTTCCGAACAGAAGTACCAAACGCCAGGTACAACCGCCAGATCCTGCTTTCGTAGACATGGACGGCATCTCTCAATCAGAAAATTGTTCGATGCGCTTTCCACGAAGTCGCAAGAAGTCGCGCCTTATTGCAGACCACACTTGCAAAAGACTCCATGCAGATGCCCCTCCGTTTGACGTCTGCCATGCCCATGTTGGATATTGACGGTATGGACGTTGAGCGCATCATTGACGAGATTGAGCAGCTACAGGCAATGTTCGAAGCTCCGGATATTAGGCCACTCAGCGCAAGCGACATCTCTGCCGCCAATCGAAAGCACGACAAGATGCTCGCAAGCAGCCCTTGGTTCCGCCTCTGGAAGCAGTACGGGATTTGCTGTCGATCTGAAACTGAAGGCGGACTTCGGATTCAGTCCTAGATTCCTCCTTTCCTGTCTTGAACCGATAGCTTGCTGCCGTTCCGGGCGGGAGGGGCACCCGCTGAAGTTTAGCGACTTCCCCGACGCGTCTTTCGCCAACTGCGGGCAAGCCCCTCTCCGTTGAGTTCTTGAACTACGATCAAGTCCGTTGCGCAACAGGTACGCCGCTCAAAATCTTGACGCACGTTCCGCTTCACCAACTGCGGCGAGACAATGGGCTCAAGACCACGGCACCGATCAGATCGCTCACCGCAGATGACCTCCGCAGCCTGCTGGGATCTGGGAATATTCAGTTCGTCGTTGTAGAAGCTCTAACCGCTCTGCTGTCCCGTTAGAATCAGCTCCGCCGCCGGACTTACAAACCGTGCAGAGCTAGGGAACTCACCGCCTTAATCACCCATTTGCAAGTGCATCAGCTTACGCACTCTGGACGGCACCGTGGCTGAGGTTTCAGGCGGGAGCAGTGCCAACCCCTCAGTCGCTATGGCCTTGGCTTTAGAAGGTTGTCCAGCAGCCCGATAGGCTTCTGCCAAAGTCATCATAAATTCAGGATTGCGGTGAGAACTTAAATCTACGATACGCTCTGCGTACTTCACCGCCAAAGCCGGTTCGCGCAATTGCGGCGGCTCGACAGTGATTAGTCCGTTTACCGCGTCGAAGAGTTGATAGGCTTGGACATCAGGCCTCCGTGCAAGCTCTTTCAATATGGCGACCCCTTTCTGAGCCAGCTCAGGCGATCCTTTCGAGCCCTGTAGCGTACGTTCTTGTCGGCCCATATCGATCAACACCGTCCCCAGCTTCGACTCCCAATTGCCGTTATGCGGCTCTACGAGCAGAACCTCTTCGAGCAAAGATCGTTGTTCAGATAAGGCCCGTAGAGCGTTCTTCGCGTCAGCCATGCGGTCGGCTCCGGCTTCGGGGAAAATGCCCGCGGCACGATCCTGATAACACTCTGATTCCCGACTTAAGCCGGCCTCAAGGTCCTGCACTGCGCGAATGTTCTTTCGATCGGCAGCCAGCAGTTCACGGGAAATGATTTCACCCTGTTCGAGGGCGGCGAGCGCCTCGCGGTAACGGCCAATCTCGATTAAGGCTCCAGCATACGGTCCGATAGTGCCGGATTGCATTCGGCGGATCGCCATCACTTGTTTGGCTTGGTTGTGCAGCGCATTAATCCCATCGATCGCCGCGCGCAACTCCGGCAAAGCGCCGGCAGGATCGGTTTGCATCTCCACAGCCCCAACCAGCCTATGATTATTGGCCAGCGCTTGTAGGAGTTGGATATTTCCTGGAGCCAGAACGAGAGCGCGTTGGTAGAGTTCGCGAGCTTTTCGATATTCCCCCAAAGCGCCTTGGAAATCGCTGAGGCTGGGCCAATAAGGAATTCCCAGTTCATTGCCGAGAGTGGTGTGAGCTAACGCGGAATTCATTAATGCATCCACACTTGCCGCAGGCGGTGTTGCCAGATCGTCGAACGTTGTAATCGCCGAGCGTACTGCCGGCAGCGCTTCCTGGGTACGGCCCATGCCAAACAAAACTTCGCTTCGCGACTGGAGAGCCCAGGCATACGCTCGTTTCACAGCCGCATTATTTGGCTGCTGTGGCAGAAGCGCCCTGGTAATCGAGATGGCCTTATCCAAACTCTCCAGCGCCCCTTGCGTATCTCCGGTGTGTTCCGCGAAGACGTTCCCTTGTACATTGCCGAGGCGGATATACCCGTTGACGGCATCGAGCAACAATTGAGGATCGGCAGAATCTTTGGCAGTGCGATCGAGATGTTCCAGGACCGTGCCTACCAGTAACTGTTGCGCAGCGGTTGAGCCAGGAAGCTTTTGTATGGCGTCGTCAATTTCCGAAAGCAGACTATCGCTCAGTTTGCGCAAGTCTTCGGCGCGAACCTCAGCTTTCTCGCGCTCCGCCACCGCATTGCGATATTGCCAGCGCGTGGCAACGATGCCCGCAACCAGGGTGATTAAAACCAGCACTCCCGCGCCCAGAACCAACTTGTTGCGACGGGCGAATGTGCCGGCTTGATAGCGAAACGACGGTGCATGTGCGAGTACCGCTTTTCCGACACGAAAGCGGTGTACATCTTCGGCTAATTGCTCGACGGTGGCTGTAGCGCTCACGCGGAGTAGGCGACAATGCCTTGCGCGCAATTGCATCCAGATCGCCGGGTAATGGTTTTGGAAGGAGGATGCTGCTGGATTCCTGTTCTTTAAGTCGCGAGACCAGATCCTCGCCAAAAGGTTCTTCACCAGCCACCAATCGATATAGCACCGCGCCCAGCGAGTAGACATCGCTCAAGGTTGTGGCGGGCTCGCCGCGCAATTGCTCCGGGCTGGAGTAGGCGAAAGTGATCATGTTGAAGCGGCTGCGGGTGACCTCTGCTCCGGCGAGCAATTTCGCCGAACCGAAATCGAGAAGCTTGGCGGCACCGCTAGAGTCAACCAAAATATTCGACGGCTTCAGATCGCGATGCACCACTAGATTTTGGTGAGCATACTGCACTGCGGCACATACATCGTTAAACCAATCGAGTTTGGCGTTGAGGTCGCCAGGAGCAACGTCGATTGGTACGCCATCCACATATTCCATCACCAGATACAACTGGCCATCGCCAGTAACACCGCCATCCAGCAAGCGCGTGATGTTGGGATGGTTTAACCCTGCAAGGATTTGCCGTTCCTGGCGAAAACGTTCTCGCAGCGCATCAATCTCAAACGGTAGCCCGATAATCTTGATTGCCACTTTTTGGGCGAACTCACCGTCGGCGCGATGGGCAAGATAAACCGCGCCCATTCCACCGCGTCCCAGAAGTTTCTCGATCTGGTATGGGCCCATGCGCAGACCCATGGGTAAAGCGAAGCTATCAACGTCCAACAGTTCGGGAGAAGCCTCGTTCGATAGCTCGCTCACCGCCCTCATTGCTGTTTCCTTTTCAGAAGCATCAAGCAGCGCTTCGACCTGCTTACGCAACTCCCCATCTCCATCGCAGCGGGCTGTCAGCAGGGCTGCGCGTTCCTCCTGCGGGACAGCCGACAGGTCATGAAAGATGTCTTGCAGAAGATGCCAACGCGTGATCGCGGCTTGGTCTTGCAAGCGGACTCCCTCAGAATAGAAAACGTAAAACACAGTGAAACCGACTCACGGTTTCTTCGTCGAGTCGCTCTTGCTCACTTCAATCCGCTCAAAAAGCCAGGTGCGGATAAATTTCAGATCACGATTCGCTGTGGCCACGGAAAAGCCCATCACCTCGGCGGCCTCTTCGGTTGTGCAGCCGAGAAAATATCGCAATTCGACCAGTTGAACCTTCGGGGGATCCAGTTCTTTCAATTCTTCCAATGCATTGTTCAGATCAAGCATGGATTCGTTGCCAATTTCCACCCAGGGAATCTGCTCATTTAAGGGAACGTGTTGCGCCGTGCCGCCGCGCTTCTGCGATAGTCTGCTGCGCGCATGGTCAATCAGAATCATGCGCATGACCTTTGCGGAAAATGCGTAAAAATGTGCACGATCGTTCCAATCAGCTCTTTTCTGGCTTACCAGGCGAAGATAAAGCTCATGCACCAAGGCCGTGGCTTGAAGCCGACCCACTTCCCGAGCCCCACGAACGTATGAGGCTGCAATTCGACGAAGGTGAGGGTAGACAACGGGAATTAGTTCTTCAAAGGCTTTGGGAGATCCCTGCTGCCACTGCAAAAGCAGTTGGGTAATCTCGCCAGCAGTGGGTTCCAAATCGCGGCTCCGTTAGGGGATGAAGGCCTCGGGGAGGCCATTTTACCAGCTTTTTAGAGGAGGAAATTTCCATGAGCCATTCTTCCTTCGCTTTCCGATTCCTCTAGTGAACCCCATCCCCCTGGGTTCCAACTGGCCGGAGGAAAACAGAATGGGATGCATGCGTGGCTTGGCGTCTGGTGCGGTTAAACAAAGGGCTCACTATTGGCTTCTGCTGGTTGCGCTAGCAACCTTGTTGATGGCGCCACTTCATGCCCAGACGACCGCTACCACCACCACGTTCGTCATTGCCCCTCAAGGCGGTTATGGCATTCTGCAAGCGGGCGACGGAAATTTTTATGCGACCTCGGGGCCGTCGATTCAGACATGCAACCACGACACGGCCCATCTGTGCGCTTATATCTTCCAGGTTACCCCAGGCGGGCAATCCGGCATTTTTCATGCCTTCCAGCTCACCACATCCGCGTTAACGCCCAACCTGGACGGGGTCAAGCCGACCTCGCTTTTCGTGGGCGCCGACGGAAATCTTTATGGCACGTGTCAATTTTCTGGCCCCGGCGGTTCGGGCACGATTTTTCAGATTACCTTGCAGGGAAAGTCGGCCGGAGACATCACTGTTCTGAAGAGCTTTATCTCTACCGATGCCGGCGCCGGGCCCATTGCAATGATCCAGGCCGCAGACGGAAATTTCTATTGGACGAACGGCCTCGGCATCTACCGGTTGGCGAGCGACGGAAGCGTGAGCACAGTTTACGAATATGCCATCAACCAAATGACAGGGTTGTATCCAATGGGTAACCTGGCGAATTCGTTGGTGCAGGGCAGCGACGGAAATCTGTACATCACGCAAGTGGTGGGGCCGCAGACGGCGCCCGGAACCGCGAAATCTGGCGCGATCTCCCAGTTGACGTTGAGCGGCCAACTTACCATCCTGCACCACTTTGCCGAAGACGGCAGCGAAGGGTCGGTTGACATCGCGTCCTTCATCAGCCCCGGAGGGCCGTTGGTGCAGGCGTCGGATGGCACCTTCTACGGCGTCACCAAATTCTCCGGTCCCAATAGCGCGCAAGGGCCCGGAGTGGCCTACCAAGTGACTACGGGCAGTGGTTTCACGGTGCTGCACCAATTCAATGGCACCGACGAAGGGAACTACACCAATGCCGCTCTGACCCTGGGCAGCGACGGCAATCTATACGGCACTACCCAGTTTGGCGGCGACACGGCTTCAGCCAATTGCACTCCTATCGGGTGCGGCACCTTCTACCAGTTGACGCCTTCCGGAGTGCTCACCACCCTGCATAAATTCGAAGGCGGATTTGGCACTTCTACCGTGGTCTCGGACAATCCTCAGGTCGATGGAGAACATGTAGCGGGAGCGCTGGTGCAAACCGACAGAGGCTTTTTCTATGGGACGACGTTAGGCGGCACCACCGGCGACGTGACCGTGTTCAAGAGTTCGCTGACGCCTTCCGTTTCATCGCCAATTAGCATGACCTTTAATCCGCCTCAGGTGGAGGCCGGACATCCGACTACGCTCAGCTGGCAGGTAAGCAATGCTTTCTCCCTTACCGCGCAGCAATGCGTGGCGTCCATCGTGGGGAATCTACCGGGCGCAGGAACCTGGAGCGGTTTGCAACCCGGCAGATTGTTGAACAAGATCTTCAGCGGTGGCGCCGAAATTACTCCCACAGCCGGCGGTACTTATACCTACGCCCTCACATGCGGTGGGACAGAAACCCAGTTAGCAACTCTCGTGGTGGCGGGCACTTCTCCTCTCATAATCGAGACCCAGGCCCTACTGAAAGGCACGGTCTCCCAGCCTTACAAGGGGCTGCTCTCAGTCTCCGGAGGAACACCTCAGTACACATGGGTCGTCGGGGGCAAGCTCCCCAAAGGGATGAATTTCGACAATACTTCGGGCCTTCTCACCGGAACTCCCTTGCAATTCGGCGATTATCAGCTGAGTTTTGGGGTACAAGATTCCTCCAAGCCGCCAGAGACAACCTCGGCAGCATTCACGCTAACCATCGACAGCGGTTTAGTCTTGTTTGCCGAACTGCCGAACCCCGTGGTGGGAAAGGACTACTCCCAGGCGTTAAAGGCGGAAGGCGGTTTGCCGCAATATACGTTTTCTTTAGACTCGGGCACTCTTCCGACCGGACTTAATTTCAACGCAAGTGCCGGCGTGCTCAGCGGAACGCCCACGGAGGCGGGCGTCTTCACGTTCACCATCACGGTTTCCGATTCGGAAAACCCGAAGGCTACGGATACAAGCACGTTCACGCTTTCGACAGTACCGGGGGCGCTTTCAATCGTCACCGATGCTCTGTTGCCGGCTGCTAAGGTAGCCGTACCGTACTCGACAGGTTTTACAGCTTCCGGCGGAACGCCTCCTTACCAGTGGACTTTTGGACCCCAAACGAAAAGCTATTTACAGACCCCGCCGGGGTTGTCCCTTTCCTCTGCAGGCGTACTTTCCGGAACGCCAATTCAATGGAAATTCTACAATTTCAGTGTGACCGTAACGGACTCGGCGACCCCGCCGAATATGGTGTCCAGCGTGTTTGGCCTCTCCGTTCAAGCGACACTCAAGGCTACGAACAACTTCTTGCCCGATGGCACGGTCGGTATACCGATGACGGTGCCTTTGACGGCGACTGGAGGGATTCCCCCTTATGTCTGGCACCCTCAGATTGCTTTGAATGACACCGACATTGGCGTCCTATTTGACGGTACCAGCAACCTGCTCTATAACCCGCAGAGAGCAGGCTCCACGTCTATGAGGCTGATCGTGCAGGATTCAGAGGCGAACCCGGACCAGGATTCTATCGACCTGCCGCTCACAATTCTGCCGACGCCACTTGCGACCACGACGACGCTGACTTCCTCGAATTCGACTGCGGGGACCGGCGAGAACATTACTTTGACCGCGACGGTCGCCGTCGCGGGAGGCGCCACCCCGATTGGGCAGGTGATCTTCTATAACGGAACAGTCAGCATCGGAACTGCCACTCTGGATGCGAACGGCTTCGCAATCTTACAAACTTCATTCAGCGCGAACGGCGTGTATCCCATCACGGCAGCGTATGGCGGCAATCCATCTTACGCAGCGAGTACATCCGCGCCATTGACTGAGACCATCGTCACGCCCACAATTAGTGCGTCGATCAGCCCGGGCAGTTTGACTATACAGGCGGGCAAATCCGGACAGCTGGTGATCACGCTAACTCCCAACAACGGATATAGCGGCGCAATCAATTTTTCATGCGGAACTGTGCCAGCGCACGTGTCGTGTACCTTCGTGCCGCCCAGCATCACAATCGCTGCTGGTAGTGGCCCTGTCACCGACACTCTTACCGTTCAAACCGACGCACGGCAGCCAGCTGCGATGCTGATGCCCGGAAGTGGCCCCCACGGCAACACGTCTTCCGCGGCGGCCTTCTGGTTACCGGTTTCGCTACTCGGAATGCTTGTTCTTATTCCGCGTCGCCGCAGGCCGGCACGTCCGGGTACCTCCCAAATCATCCTGGGGGTTTGTTTGTTCTGTGTAGCTGCAATGGTCAGCTGCGGAGGAGGCCCGATGCAAAGTCCCCCAGCCAATGCCGCTGCTCCCGGAACCTATGTAGTTCCAATCACGCTCTCCATCGGAGGCGGAGGCACGCAGAGCGTGAATGCCACGATAACCGTTGACTAGACCCGGAGGGCACCTGTGATCTTTCAAGAGGTTGTCCATTCGATTGGACCGGAGAAGCTGATCGTGACGATGAGGCGCACAGGTAGCAATCGCCGCCGATCTTGCGCCCCGGAAATATTCGCGTGACCGTTGTCGCCCCTGGCGCAACCCAGACCTAGGTTTGGATGCGCGGGGCCTGCGCGTCTGTGTCCGCGGAAGGGCTTCGGTGGGCCCACACGTAACCTAAATATTATCTCGTCTCCAATTCCTGGAGAGTCGCCCAAAAGCGTACGTCGTTGGATTGCTGAATCCAGTATTCAGTGATTTGATTGGCAGGTGAGCAGCGCGCTCTCACCACCGTGCCTTCCCCGCGATCGCCCCGTACGTGCGTGCCAACCTTAAGAGCGAAGCAGTCCGGCGGACTCGATGAAGCGGGAGTTCCCGGCTGAAGAAGCGATGTCAGCACGAAGACACCCTTATCGGTAAGTTCGTAGACGGGATCCACCAGAATGGACGAAAACGGGCCGATACCATGCACCTGAACGATGGTTTCTGTCTTTGACTGGGCGAAGTGTGGCATGTTCTTGGGTGCGATGCCAAAAGTTCCGATCTCCATCGGCGTTAGAGCAGATTGATCGAAACGCCGTCCTGAACCAAGGGCCCAGCTTCCTTTTACGACGGTAATGTTTTCGTCGATCAGATGAAAATGGGGCAGGACAATATAACCGGCATCGTTGTGAATACGGATCACGAAGGGATCTCCGGGCTTGCTGGGATCCCCCCACACCTTTTCAACCCACTGCCCAGGAGCAAATTTATTCAGCACTATCACACTGTGATGGACTGGTTGGTCCTGTGACTTCGCTTGGATCATGGCGAGCGAGAACGCCGCAAGAATAATGAACCGGAGAGCTTTGAATGCGAGCAAAATAGCCTCCTGCCGGGAGTTTTTAATTTTGGCATCCCCCGGCAGTTGCTTGACTATACATGTAGTTCTAATCATTTCAATAGGGTGAGGCCATTCGATATCAACACAGGCCAGGACCCTCCACTCCACCGCTCAGGGCTTGCGATAAGCTGTACTACTCGGGTGACAAAGTTGAGGAGATCTACACAGCCCACTGAAGCCAAAACCGGGCTTGAATGGGCGGCCGATCCTAATTTTTGATTTCTGTGAGCCATTCCATCTGCCGTTTCCGATTCTTTAGTGAACCCACCCTAAGTTGGCTGGAGGAAAATAGTATGGAATGCGAAGGCACTTTTAAGCAGTGCGCGCTGAAGCGATCGAGAAACGCCGCCATGCAATGGCTGGCTCTCGCCATATTGGCAATGTCCTGCGTTACCGCCACCTGGGCAGAATCGGGGAATCAACCGTCATTGGCTGCCATTCGCGCCGCGTGCACAGCCGACGCCAAGAAGTTCTGTGCAGGAGTGCAACCGGGCGGCGGGCGCGTAGTGGCTTGTCTTAAGGAGCATAAAGACGAGCTGTCGGACCGGTGCAAGGAGGCCGCGGGCTTGACTGTGGGTTCGAGCGGCGGCGCTGCGTCCGGGGATGACAGCCCTTCGGCACCGTCGTCAGATTCGGATGCTCAGCCAAGCGTTCCTGCTGCGCCGGCAAAATCGGCGCCAAAAGGTGCTCCAGCAAAATCGATTCCAACCCAATCCGCTCCTGCCACCACTGCACTGGCAACAAACACCTCCTACAAAGGTTCAGAGAACTTCATCGAACGCATTATTAAGGATGCCGACCATCAAGGGATGCGAGCCGCCACTGTTCACGTTCCCGGGAAGTGGTCATTCGACAGCAAGATCGAGTGGCACTATGGCTGGGTTGAATATCCAATCTCCTATTCCGCTCATGCCGAAAATCCAGATAACGCAGAAGCCTATTACCAATATCCACTCCTGCGGATGGATAGCATCGAAGTGGCGCGGCAATTGCGGCAATTCAATAAAGGCCAAGCTAAACCTGGTGATCGTCTGCCTACGGGTGCTATTTCCATGGCGCCGCAACCTCCGATGCAGGCCATGACGGAGTTCATCAAGAAGACCCGGCCCAACGTCACCAATTTGAAATGGCTTGGACAACAAGACCTTCCCAACTTAGCAAAGGCTCTGAAACTGGCTCCCTGGCCGAATCAGCACGGAGTTGCCATCAAGATTGGTTATGACTTGAATGGCCAACCGGTGGAGGAAGCTTTCTATGGCGTTTACTACATCTCCAAAGTGGACAGCGATGCGGTGAACTATGGGCATACGCAGATGGCCGCAGGCATGTTGCAACAGACCAACTGGGGATTCCGGGCCCTGCAAAGTTTTCGCGCACCCGCCGGCACTCTCGACAAACGCATGCCGATGTTTTGTGTGATTGCCAAATCGATGTATGTAAATTCAAAGTGGGCGCGGCTCACCAAGGAAATCAACGATAAGATGATGGCTGACTTCAACCAGAAATTACAGCAGGGCTACGCTCAACTAGCCGCAGCCGAAGCGATCGTAGACCAGACCATGAAACAACAAGCCGCTTTCCAGGCGAATTTCGACAAACAGGAAGAGGCCTTCCGTAACACTCCTGCAGCCGACGATAGTTATCTGCGCGATGGCGGCAAGCGCAGCGCTGCCGACCATTGGGACGATCTGATCCGCGGCGTGGACACCGTCAACGATCCTTCCAATGGCGGCACCACGCAACTTTCCAACCTTGGTCAGTATCACTTCACCGACGGCTTCGGCAACTATCGCACCACCGATGATCCCAACTACACCCCCGAAAAGGCGGGCGAAGTCGGCACCTGGACGGCGATGACACCGGCTCAGTAACTTTGCTTGTTTGGACAGTTTTAGCGTTGCTCAAACGGAACTTCTACGAGAGGCTTAGCTTCCACAAATGCCTCCCGGCCGCGGATCAGCGGCGATAAGGAACAGAGAATAGCGCCAAAGCCATTCTGCACATCCAGAGCCCCCCGCATGTGTTGTCGCTAAACCCGGGAATGATCACTTGTCGGTATAGTCGCCATCTCGTCGAATTGGAGCAGCGCTGAATTCGCCGAAGTGTAGCAGTAGCAGGAGATAACAAGCAGTAGTTGGTAGCGCTAACGGGAATCGAACCCGTGTTTGAAGATTGAGAATCTTCCGTCCTAACCCCTAGACGATAGCGCCATCTTGGTCGGAAGTGATTATAACAAAAGCAGATCGTGGCAGGCGTTGCGGCCGCAATGTAATCGGCTGAAATGCCCTGTTTATGCCCTATTGACAAGCCGCGCCGGCGGTAGCAGAATCACTCTCGTAGGCGAACAAAAGGCGAATATATTTCGCATTGTCCGTTCTTATCGTCAGTCCGCTGCGATTTCTTGAAATTTGAGGTTCTATGTCTTCTCCTTTATTTGCTCCCGCCGTGGGACGTCCTGTCGCTTTTGTACCTAAGCCGGGGCCAAAACTTTTCTGGGAGCACATGTCGGCACTGCCGAAACTTTCCAAGGTGGCGCCGGCTTCGCGGCTGGAGGTACGTCCGGCACCGGCGATGGTTGCAAGTGGCGTGGCGGAGATTGATGCGCTCACTGGGGGACTGCCTCGCGGATGCCTCACTGAAATTTGCGGGCCGGCGTCGTCGGGGCGCACCGGAGTTTTGCTGGCCGCGCTGTCCGCTGCGAGCCATCGACAAGAGGCTTGCGCGCTGGTGGATACGACGGACGCATTTGATCCTTACTCAGCCGCCGCTGCCGGCATGGATTTCGAAAGATTGTTGTGGGTGCGCTGCGCAGAAAGTTCTCCAGCCCATCATGCAAAAAATAATCACAAGCATAAAGAAGGACCAGTGGAGCAGGTATTGCGCGTGACCGATCTGCTGCTGCAAAGCGGCGGATTCGGGATGGTAGCGATTGATCTGGGCGATGTCTCGACGCGCAACGCACAGCGCATTCCGCTGACTTCATGGTTTCGCTTTCAACGTGCGGTGGAGAATACTTCGACAATTTTGTTGGTAATCGCGCAGGTGCCGTGTGCGCAGACTTGTGCTTCACTGCTACTGAAACTTGAGGCGCGGCATCAGATTTCTTCGGTTGATTGTCTGAAAAAAAATCCGCCTTCCCATAGCCACATTCTGCAGGGGCTTGCAGTGCAGGGGGAATTATTGCGCAGCCGGTTGGAACGTAAGCCATCCCGCTCGGTGCGAACTGCATTTATGACGCACGCGGTACGGGCTGGGTAATCGGCGTTCGCCGCGTGAGCCTACCTTGGTTTCCACAACTTAGCCTCCACAACGTGAATGGGTTCCCTCATGACTTCTTTTGCCTGCATCTTCGTCCCTGATTTTCCTGTGGAAGCAATTCTGCGTGCTGAACCTGACCTGCGGTCGCAAGCGGTGGCAGTGCTGCAAGGGAAGGCCCCGCTGCAAAAAGTTTTGGGAGTGAATGAAGAGGCGCGCCGGGCGGGAGTTGAGCCCGGCATGAGCAAATTGCAAATAGAAAATTGCGGTGGGATTACATTGCGTTCGCGATCTGTATTGCAGGAAACGGCCGCGCATGCCGCGTTGCTGGATTGCGCGCAATCATTCTCGCCGGTAGTGGAAGACACTGCTAGCGACACCGTGCTGGTTGATCTGGCCGGGCTGGGGCCACTTTTTGGATCGCAGACAAAGATCGCGCGGGACTTGGCGCGGCGGGCTTCTGATTTGGGGTTGGAGGCAAATGTCGCGGTGGCGGCGAATCCGAGTGCGGCCATGCTGGCGGCGCGTGGCTTTGCCGGCGTGACGGTGATTGCGGAAGGCAAAGAGGCGGAGCAGTTGGGGAGCTTGTCCGCCGAAGTGCTGTGCGACGGCCTGGCAAATTTTGGAGTGAATGAAGATGGCGGCGAATTTCTGGAGCGCCTGGAGCGGTGGGGTATTCGCAATCTGCGCGCGCTGGCAGTGCTGCCGGATCTCGCTATCGCCGAGCGGCTGGGGCAGGAAGGAGTTCATATGCAGCGGCTGGCGCGGGGTTCGGCTTCACGCACGCTGGTGCCGATTGAAGCTCCGCTGGTTTTTGAAGAGGCGATTGAGCTGGAACAGCCGTTGGTCCTGCTGGAGCCATTGGCATTTTTGTTGGGTCGATTGTTAGACCAGCTTTGCGCGCGGTTGAGCGCTCGCGCCTTGGCGACGCAGGAACTGCGGCTGCAATTGGACTTAGACAACAGCGTGCAGTGCGAAACCGATTGGGTAGGGAGCGGATTTGCTGCGCCGGATCGGGTGCACGCGCTGCAGAGTTTTCAGCGGGCGCTGCATCTGCCGGTGCCGTTGCTGGATAGCCGAATTTTTCTCAAGTTGCTGCAGCTGGATTTGAAAACACATCCGCCGGGGGCGCCAATTGTGAAGATTCATTTGGCGGCGGAGCCGGTGCGTCCGCGGGCGGCGCAAGGCGGACTGTTTCTACCTCCGTCGCCAGAACCGGAAAAACTTGAGCTTACCTTAATGCGAATTGCCGGGATTGTTGGCGAGAATCGCGCGGGGTCTCTGGAAATTTTGGACACGCATCGGCCCGAGGGATTCCGCATGCAGCGGTTCCATCCACGTGAGCCGGAGGAGCGGAAGGCTGCTGGCGATAAAGAGGCGGGCACGCAATGTTTGGTTACGGCGCTGCGAATTTTTCGGCCGCCGCTTCGCGTGCTGGTGACACTGCGCGATGGGAAGCCGGGCCGCATGGTTTGCCCAAAACAGCAGGCTCTTCAGGGAGAGGTGTTGTGGACGGCCGGGCCGTGGCGGACCTCGGGCGATTGGTGGGACCAGCATGGCTGGGCGCGCGATGAGTGGGATGTGGCATTGCAGCAGAAAAGTGGGATCGCTTTGTATCGGGTGGTGCGGGATTTGTTGAGCGGCCAGTGGCTGATAGAGGGGGAGTATGACTAGAGATGAGACGTCTGATTAATGAGACTTTCAGGATTTTGGGAAAGGGCACAACTTCTAGTCGTGCCGCTGAGTTTTAATGGATCGCGCTTTAGCGCCTGAGGTTGGCGGTGTTGGTGGTTGTGGCTGGATCGGCACCTTCTTGGGCTTTCCCATGTCTAGCAAAAGCGGCGAGACATGGACGCCAGCAAAAAGCAGATTCCTCCCTTCGGTCGGAATGACAAGAGTTAGAGGAATGAGCACAGAGTTATATGTACATCGAACTTCATGCCCGGTCGGCTTTTAGTTTTTTGGAAGGGGCTTCTTTGCCGGAGGCTTTAATGGCGGCTTGCGCCGACCTGAATATGCCGGCGATGGCATTGCTGGATCGCAATGGAGTCTATGGCGCGCCCCGATTTCATATGGCGGCCAAGAAGGGGAAGTTGAAGGCGCATATTGGGGCTGAGGTTAGTTGCGGGGCTTTCAGGTTGCCGCTGCTGGTTTCTTCTCGCGCGGGATATCAGAATCTGTGCCGGCTTATTACCAGGATGAAGTTGCGCGCCAAGAAGGAAGAAGGCGCGGTTAGCGAAGATGAGCTGCAAGAGCATGCCGAAGGGATTGTTTGTCTTACGGGCAGCCATGATGGGCCACTCGCTGCCGCTCTGGATCACGGCGGGATAAAAGAAGCTGGTCACGCCGTTGAACGACTGGTGGAAATTTTTGGCGCCGGCAATGTTTATGTCGAATTACAGCGGCACTTTTGTCGCGAGCAGGAGGCGCGGAATCATGCGGCGATTGCAATTGCACGATCATTGCGGCTGCCGCTGTTGGCCACTAATGGCGTTTACTATGCGACCCCCCGGGAGCGCGAGCTTTGTGATGTGCTGACTGCGATTCGGCATCATCGGACTCTGGCGGATGCGGGGCGGTTGCTGGCACGTAATTCGGAACGGCATTTGAAATCTCCAGCGGAGATGCAGCAGCTTTTTGCTGATCTGCCGGAGGCGATTGCCAACACTGTGGAGCTTTCTTCGCGACTTCAATTCACGCTGGAAGATTTGGGATATGAGTTTCCACGGTATGCCGTTCCCGATGGCGAAACCATGATGTCATTCCTGCGCGAGCGCACTCGAGAAGGATTCGGGCAGCGTTATGGGCGCAAGCCTGATCTCAAGGCCCGCGCCCGCCGACAGGTTGAGCGTGAGTTAGGGCTGATCGAAAAGCTCGAGTTGGCTGGATATTTTCTTATCGTTTGGGATTTGGTTCGCTTCTGCCGCACGGAGAAGATTCTGGTGCAGGGGCGTGGATCGGCGGCTAACAGCGCAGTTTGTTATTCGCTGGGAATTACTGCGGTCGATCCCATCGGAATGGAACTTCTTTTTGAACGTTTTCTTTCTGAGGAGCGCGGGGAGTGGCCAGACATCGATCTTGATCTTCCCAGCGGGGATCAGCGAGAGAAGGTTATCCAATATTTGTATAACCGCTACGGCGAGCGTGGGGCTGCCATGACTGCCAACGTCATTACTTATCGCAGCCGTATGGCGTCGCGTGAGATGGGGAAAGTTTTAAGTTTTGATCCCGAGACTTTAGACAAGGTGTCGGCTGCGGTCGCCAACTGGGAATATAAAGATGAGGAGGATGCTTTCGACCGCCGTTTCCGCGCGGCCGGCCTGGATTTGAATCATCCCCGGCTGCGGAAATATTTTGAGCTTTGCGTGGCGGTGCAGGATTTGCCTCGCCATCTCGGCCAGCATTCCGGGGGCATGGTGATTTGCCAAGGGCAGCTTGATTCGGTGGTGCCGCTGGAGCCCGCATCCATGCCGGGGCGCGTCGTGGTGCAGTGGGATAAAGAGGATTGCGCCGACCTCAAAATTATCAAAGTCGATCTGCTCGGTCTCGGCATGATGGCGGTGCTGGAGGATTCCCTGGAAATCATTCGCCAGGATTATGGCGAAGAGGTTGATCTGGCGCAGCTGCCGGCGGATGATCCCAGGGTTTATTCAACGCTACAGAGAGCCGATACCATTGGCATGTTCCAGATCGAAAGCCGGGCGCAGATGTCTTGCCTGCCGAGGCTTCAGCCGCAGCATTTTTACGACATTGTGGTGCAGGTCGCAATCATTCGCCCGGGGCCGATCGTGGGGCAGATGGTGAATCCGTTTCTCAAGCGGCGGCAAGGGCGCGAGATTGTGACTTATCCGCATCCTTCATTGGAGCCAGTGTTGGAGCGGACTTTGGGGGTGCCGTTATTTCAAGAGCAGTTGCTGCGCATGGCGATGATTGCTGCTGGATTTACTGGTGGTGAAGCGGAAGAGCTGCGCCGGGCTATGGGATTCAAGCGCTCGCAATTTCGCATGAAGGAAATTGAAGCCAAGTTGCGAGCTGGCATGGCACGAAATGGAATCTCGGCGCAGGCGCAGGAAGAGATTGTACTGTCGATTACTTCGTTCGCGCTTTACGGATTTCCCGAGTCACATGCCGCCAGTTTCGCTCTGATCGCCTATGCCAGCGCTTATTTGAAATGCCATTACCTGGCTGCCTTCACGGCTGCTCTGCTTAACAATCAGCCCATGGGTTTTTATCACTCTTCTACGGTGGTAAAAGATGCGCAGCGCCACGGGTTGAAAGTGTTGCCGATTGACGTGCTGAATTCCGAGTGGAAGTGCACCTTGGAAAACATCCACGGTCATGGGCTCGCTCTACGCATGGGTTTACGCTACGTGCGCGGACTGAGGGAGGATGCCGGGATGGCATTGGTGCGGCAACGTGGACACGCGGTGTTTAGTTCCATGCACGATCTGGTGCGTCGGGTGCCGGAGCTGCGTAAAGATGAATTGAATACTCTGGCTGCAATTGGAGCTTTGAATTCTGTACCGGAGAAAAACTTTAGCCAGGGATCTGCGCGGATTCTCGCGGATCAAGCTCAAAAGTCTTTTCATCGGCGCGATGCTTTGTGGCAAGTGGAGCGGGCGGTGCGTCCTTCAGGACCCTTGCTTGACACGCTGCCTGAACCGGATGCGAAATCTCCATTGCTTCCTATGAATCCGGAAGAGCGCCTGGTGGCAGATTTTCGTGGCACGGGAATGACGGTGGGGCCACACCCTATGGCGTATCACCGGGCGGAGATGAATGCGATGGGTGTGCGCAAGGCGGATGATCTAAGAAGTATCCCCAATGGCCAGCGAGTGCGTGCCGGGGGATGCGTGATTGCGCGACAGCGTCCTGGAACAGCACATGGGTTTGTATTCTTGAGCCTGGAGGATGAGACCGGGGTGGCCAATGCAATCATCACTCCCGATATCTTTCAGAAGCACCGGCTCATTATTACTACCGAGCAATTTTTAATGGTGGAAGGAATCTTACAAAATCAGGATAACGTTATTTCAGTGAAGGCGGCTCAGGTTTCGGCATTGCGAATAACCAACGCAGAAACCACATCCCACGACTTCCATTAATCATTACTAAGGTCGGGTACGGCGAAGCCGATTTATCTTAAATCGAAGCCGCAAAAAACCACTGCGCGGAACCCAATTTTTCAATCGTTAGTCATTTCATTCACAGCCAGAATAGGTTTATGATTCCTAATACACGCCACACGTTATGGGGAGTAAAATAGTCCCCAAATACTAGTAAACATGTGGCTTATACACCAATTCGGGCCGTTTCTGAAGCTCGGGATTTGTAAGGAGTACACGAGTATGGCAAAGGCTAAGACCGCACGCACCGTTAACAGTGAAACCCGCCTAAAACAATCTCCGGTTGCACAGTTTAAAGCTGTGGAAGAGTCGAGAACAGATTCGCCAGTTGATTTCGAAGCTGAAATTCGTCGTCGCGCCTATGAACTTTATCAGGAGCGTGGTTGCGTGTCCGGACACGAGCGCGAGGATTGGCTGATTGCTGAGCGCGAAGTGATGTCCCGGTACACTTTGCAGACGGTTTAGCGTCAACATCAACGGCCCACCGGCACGGTGTGCGCCAATTTTAGGTCCTGCACTCATACTCTTCCGCACTTATGGGGCGACCCGCGTGTCGCGGGGCCGCCCAAGTGTGTTAGCGTAAAGCCCGGGAAACGCTCCACTTTCAGTTGCCTCGTTCCGTGGTTTCTGAAAAAATACCCTTCACAGGCACATCATGTCGCAAATCGGCAGTTTTGCGCTTCTGCTCGCACTAGCCTTAAGCGCATATTCACTTATTGTCGGGGTCTTTGCACTGGCCAGTCGCGGTCCTTTTTCTGAGCGGCTTGGCGAAACCGCGCGGCGCGCCGGAATTGCAACTTTCGCCGTGGTGCTGCTGGCAGCGGTCGTGCTGGTCACATCGGCTTTCCAGAACGATTTTTCCATCGCTTATATCTACCACCACAGCAATCGCGATCTTCCCGGTCCTTATAAATTTGCCACGCTGTGGTCAGGACAGGAAGGCTCGTTGCTTTTCTGGGTGTTGCTGCTTTCCGCCTACGGTTTTGTATTGCGGTTGCGGCATCGGACCGATACCCGTCTTTTCGCCCACGCATCGGTAATCATTGCCGCCGTGCAGGTCTTCTTTCTGCTGTTGGTGAACATTGCGGCTCATCCCTTTGCCACAATGCAAGGATCGCTTCCGGCGGACGGTGCCGGGTTGAATCCGCTACTCCAGTATCCGGAAATGGTGATTCATCCGCCGATGCTTTACCTCGGTTACGTGGGATTCACCATTCCGTTCGCCTTTGCTTTGGGCGCACTGATCATGCGCTACCCAGGGGAAAAATGGATCCATATCACCCGCCGCTGGACGATGGTGACCTGGGGATTCCTTACCTGCGGCGTTTTTCTTGGGATGCACTGGGCTTACGCGGTGCTGGGCTGGGGCGGCTACTGGGGCTGGGATCCAGTGGAAAACGCGTCGTTACTGCCGTGGCTCACCGGCACGGCATTTCTCCATTCGGTAATGATGCAGGAGAAGCGTGGCATGCTGAAGGTGTGGAACATGTGGCTGATTTTTGCCACGTTCATGCTGTCGATCTTCGGGACGTTTCTTACCCGTAGCGGAATAGTCAGCTCGGTGCATGCCTTTGCGCAGTCTTCGATTGGTAACTGGTTTGTGAGTTTTCTGGCGCTGATCTTTGCCGTGTGTCTTTATTTCTTTCTCAAGAATCGCTCGCACCTGCGGAGCGAGCATAAGCTTGAATCGTTGATTTCGCGCGAGTCGAGTTTTCTGTTCAACAATTTGCTATTTGTGGTGGCCTGCTTCACCGTTCTCTGGGGCACATTGTTTCCTGTGCTTTCGGAATGGGTACAAGGGACAAAAGTTACAGTTGGACCTCCCTTCTTTAATAAGGTCAACATTCCAGTTGCGCTTCTTCTCTTATTGCTGACAGCGGTCGGACCCCTTCTGGCATGGCGCAAGACTTCTATAGATAGCTTGAAGCGGAACTTTCTGTGGCCAACCATTGGCGCGCTTGCGGTAGGAGTGGCGCTGATGATTTTCGGCGTCCGTCCCTGGCAGGACATGTCGTACTTTTACTCGCTGATGGCCATAGTCTGCTGCGCCTTGGTGGCATTTACGGTGGGTTCAGAATTCGTTCGCGGCGGCCGGGTGATTGCTCGCCATACCGGGCAAAACTTGTTTTCCTCAATGGTGCATTTGGCGCACCGTAATACGCGTCGGTATGGCGGATACATTGTTCACTTCGGAGTGGTGGTCATTGTTATCGGCTTTGCGGGATCTGCCTTCAATCGCGACGTTGAGCAGGAGATGGCCTACGGCGACAAAATGACGCTCGGCGCTTACACGCTGGTATGCCGCTCTTACACTCAGGAAGATAAGCCAAATTACGGCAGCGAGTGGGCCATCATCGACGTGTTCAAGGGCGGCAAACAGATTGACAGCATGTATCCCGAGCGCCGCTTCTACAAGGCCAGCCAGCAGACTTCAACCATGGTGGCCAACCGTTCCACGCTACAGGAAGACCTCTATATCGTTTACGAGGGGGAGAATCTTGAAACCGGACGCCCCATTATCAAGGCGCACCTGAATCCGCTGGTGATGTGGATTTGGATTGGGGTCTGGATCATCATTGCCGGAACCGTCATTGCGCTCATCCCGAACTCCGCGCCGGTCAGGGTGGCTGCTCCCGCCAAGGTCGAAGCGGTTCCGGTTGGAGCCGGAGATTGATGGCCTTGCGGCGGAAGCGAACTCAACAAGCATTGCATATCGCCATGCTCACGCTCGCACTCTTTACCTTTCTTGGGGCGGGTGATGAACCGGCGCGTTTTAAGGACCTTGGCCACAAACTAATGTGTGTCTGTGGTTGCAGTCAGATTCTTTTGGAATGCAATCACGTGGGCTGCCAGTACTCCGATCGCATGCGCGACGAGTTGATGGCTGCGGTGGAGCGCGGCGACAGCGATGACCTGACCATGCAAGCCATGGTGCAGAAATATGGCACCACGGTGATTGCGGCACCTACCGCGGTGGGGTTTAATCGGGTGGCTTGGGTCATGCCATATGTCGCGCTGGTGTCAGGACTCCTGATCGTGATCGTGATTGTGCGTGCCTGGCGAAATCGTCCGTTGCTGGCGCATCCGGGAACTGTGCCTGCCGTAAGCCAGGGAGAGTTGCAGCGCTTCCGCGAACAAGCGAAGAAGGACACTGAACTATGAGCCTGCTGGTCTGCCTCTTCGTGACTCTTGCCGTGCTGGTTTATGTTTTTTATCTGCCAGGAACGCTTCGTCTCGGCCCGCAGAAGACCCGGGTGTCGTATCTGCGAGAACGCAAAGATGTCGTCTACGAAAATATGCGCGATCTGAATTTCGAGTTCAAGGCGGGGAAATTGTCTGAAGCCGACTACGCTTCGCTGAACGCGGGCCTGGAAGAAGAAGCCGCGGGTGTGCTGGCTGAGATTTCGCGCCTGGAAAATTCGCCCACTGCGGCGCCATCGTTTCGTTCTAGAAAGGGACCCAGAGGTTGAAGAACCTGCTTCGCACTTTTCTTGCAATGGTGCTACTCGGCACATTTTCATTTGCCGAAATACTTACCGGCACCGTCACCAACGGAACCACAAACAAACCTGCTGTCGGCGACGAAGTGATCCTGATTAAGCTCGGGCAAGGCATGGAGGAAGCAGGCCGCACCAAGAGCGACGCAAAAGGAAAATTCTCGCTCAACATGGCGGAAAGCGGCCCTCGCCTGGTCCGCGTGATTCACCAGGGAGTTACTTACCATCGCATGGTGCCTCCGGGAAGTTCCTCGGCAGAAGTGCAAGTATTCGACGTTTCCAAAAAGGTTGCGGCGATGGCAGTGACCGCCGACGTGTTGCGCTTTCAGACGCAAGGATCAGATTTGCAGGGGGTTCGGTTGTTTGCGGTGGACAATACATCGCAGCCACCAGTTACCCAGATGAACGACCAGAATTTCGAGTTCTATCTGCCCGATGGAGCAGTGGTTGACTCAAGCTTTGCCCAAACCGAAGGCGGGCAGGCGGTAAATTCCGCGCCGGTGCCGCAAGGCGAAAAAAATCGCTACGCTTATATTTTCCCGTTGCGACCTGGCGAGACCCAGTTTCAAGTCAGCTTCCACGTGCCGTATAGCGGAAGTCTTAAGTTCGATCCCAAGTTGCTTTATGCTGCGCAGCATTTCGTAGTGATGCTGCCGAAAACGATGCAGTTCACCGCCGATCCTCACGCGGCTTTTAAGTCGATGAAGGATCCGCGGCAATCTGACGCAATTGTGCAAGTTGCCAGCAACGCCGAAGCCGGCCAGCCGCTCGCGTTCAGCATTTCCGGAACCGGTGTGATGCCCGAGGCACAGCCTGACCAGCCCGGGGCGCCAACGGCCGCGAATGATGCGCCGCGTCCGGGAGGTGGCCTCGGTCCGCCGATTGATGCGCCTGACCCACTGGAAAAATATCGCTGGTACATTCTCGGGGGCTTCGCGCTCGTGCTTGCCGCGGGAGCGATCTACATCGCCAAGCGACCGCACACTGCTGTGGTGGGCGACTTTTCCGGCGGTGATGGCGAAGTTGCGGAGCCACTTCCAGCAAAGGCTCCGGCACGTCGGGACCAGAAGTCACTGCTTCTGGAGGCGCTGAAAGAGGAATTGTTCCAGCTCGAGGTTGACCACCAGCAAGGCGACATATCCCAGCCGGAATACGAGAAGGCGAAAGCGGCTTTAGATCAAACTCTGGAGCGCGCTCTTAAACGTAAGACAACGCCTTCTGCTTGATGCTCGCGCAGCTAGGATTTCTATAGGAATGACACGCCGCTAGCCTAGACGTAGCAAAGCTCCGTCTCTACGTCAGGGTTGGAAGGCACGCATTTTCATTGGCTTGCTGCCGTTGCATCTATCCTGCCTGGACTACCATCTAATGCGGTATGGGAAACACCTTCAAGACTGCGCTATTGCTGACGTCGCTGACCCTGCTGTTAATGTTTGTGGGCCGCGCTTTCGGCGGCCAGAACGGGATGCTGCTGGCACTAGCTTTTGCCGCAGTGATGAATTTCGTCTCTTATTTCTTCTCTGACAAGATTGCGCTGGCTATGTATCGTGCGCAGCCGGTAACTCGCGAAGAGTTGCCGCGCGCGTATAACGCAGTGGAACGGCTCACGCAGAAGATTGGGATCCCCATGCCGAAACTTTATGTGATTCCAACGGAATCACCGAATGCTTTTGCCACGGGCCGGAATCCCCAGCATGCTTCAGTGGCCGTGACCCACGGCATTCTGAATTTGCTGACCGACGAAGAGCTGGAAGGCGTGCTGGCGCACGAACTCGGCCACGTCAACAATCGCGACATTCTAATCAGCTCAATCGCTGCGACGATCGCCGGCGCGATAACTTTTGTTGCCCGGGGCGCCATGTTTTTTGGCGGGATGGATCGCGACAGCCGCGACCGTGGAGGCGGCTTCGGAGCCCTGCTGATGTTGATTGTGGCACCGATTGCTGCCATGTTGATCCAGCTTGCGGTTTCTCGCTCGCGTGAGTATCAAGCAGATGCCACGGGTGCGCATTTCACCGGCAACCCGTATGCGCTGGCGAGCGCACTGTCTAAATTGGACGCCTACTCGCGCCGGGTGCCGATGGCGGCCAGCCCCTCCACGGCGCATCTGTTCATCGTGCAGCCGCTGCTGGGGATGAACTTTGGCAGTTTGTTTTCAACCCATCCGCCAATTGCAGACCGTATTGAGCGGCTGACGGGAAGGCCGGCGGAGTTTTATCAATAAGCTTGTGTCATTCTGAGCGCAGCGAAGAATCCCCTACTCAATCGCACTTCTAATGGATAGAGGTTGTTCGCTTCGCTCAGAATGACAGGGGTTTGGCTGAATACTACATGCTGACTGCTGACGACTCCCTGTAACACTTCTGTAACATTCTCTCCATTCACTTCGAATAGTAGAATCCATCTAATGTCTCCAGAAGCCGCTATTGCTGTCTCCTCACGTGCTGTTCAGCTAGAGGCTGCGCTGCGCAAGGTAATCCGCGGCAAGGATGACGTTGTCCGCCTGACGCTAGTTTCGGTGCTGGCAAAGGGCCATGTTTTGATTGAAGGCGTTCCGGGTGTTGGCAAGACCACACTTGGCCAAGCCCTGGCGCGAGCTCTGGAATGCAGCTTTCAACGGGTGCAGTTCACTAGCGATATGCTGCCCTCGGACGTTCTTGGGATCACTATCTACTCGGCTCTCGACCAGCAATTTGAATTCAAGCGCGGACCGGTATTTACCAACATTCTGCTTGCCGACGAGATCAACCGCACTACCCCAAAGACGCAATCGGCGTTGCTCGAGGCGATGAACGAAGGCCAAGTCACCATGGACTCTCACTCCTACGAACTGCCCCAACCGTTCGTGGTGATCGCGACACAAAATCCGGTGGAGCATCACGGGACATACCCGCTGCCCGAGTCGCAGCTGGATAGATTTCTGATGCGGGTACGGATGGGCTACCCCGACGACCAGGCTGAACGCGAGATCCTGCGGGCCGAAGCTGGTACCGCGCAACTGGAAAGAATGCGACCGGTGCTTACCGGCGCGGAAGTTTTGGAGATGCAAGAAGCGGTACGACGTGTAAAGGTGGACGATTCCCTGGTGGAATATGCGCTTGAGATCGTGCGCCAGACACGCGAGTCGAGCCAGTTGTCGTTGGGAGTTTCGCCCCGCGGATCGCAAATGCTGTATCGTGCAGCGCAGGCTATGGCTTTTATCGAAGGCCGCAGCTTCTGCGTTCCAGAAGACTTCAAGCCGTTGGTGGTTCCGGTTTTCGCCCACCGCGTAGCAGTGAATGGGCTCCACTCTTCTACGTTGAAAAGATCAGAACAAGCCGAAGCGGTCTTGCGTGAAATTGTCGAGAGCACCCCGGTACCGGTTTAGTCGCGTCATTCTTCTGGCGCAGTTAGCCGCAGCGGAGCTGCGGCTCTACTTATAGTTGTAGAACCCCCTGCCGCTTTTTCTTCCTCGCCATCCCGCGTCCACCATTTTGATCAGTAGCGGGCAGGGCCGATATTTTGGATCACCCAAACCATCCTGAAGCACCCGCATAATGTCGAGGCATACATCCAATCCGATAAAATCTGCGAGCGTAAGAGGCCCCATAGGATGAGCCATCCCCAGCTTGAATACCTCATCGACTGCCTCCGCCGTCGCTACACCCTCCATCACCGCGTACATGGCCTCGTTCAGTAATGGCATCAAGACGCGGTTGGAAACAAATCCTGGGGCGTCGTTCACTTCCACCGGAGTTTTTTCGAGCTTCACTGCCAAATCTCGGACAGCAACGAAAGTTTCTTGCGAGGTAGCGAGCCCGCGGATCACTTCAACCAGCTTCATCACCGGCACTGGATTAAAAAAGTGCATGCCGATCACTTGCTGTGGTCGTTGAGTGAGGGCCCCGAGTTTAGTGATGGAAATAGACGAAGTATTTGAAGCCAGGATTACATCTGGGCGGCAAATCCGGTCAAGCTCGCGAAATAACGCCGACTTGATCTCAAGCTTCTCGGTCGCCGCCTCGATCACAAAATCGCAATCCGCGAGTCTGGCGCGATCGATAAGAGGCTGAATGCGGCCCAACACCGCCGTCTTCTGATCGGTTGAAATCTTATTCTTGGATACTTCGCGATCTAGATTTTTGCCGATGGTCTCCATTCCGCGATCCAGAAAGCGTTGTTCAACATCGCACAACAGAACGTCGTAACCACTACGCGCAAAGACGTGCGCAATGCCGTTTCCCATCGTGCCCGCGCCAACGACTCCAACCCGGCGAACTTCCATGTAGCCCCTCCTAAGTAAAAACCCTCAGTATTTCCGACGCTTGGGAACGAAACCTGCGAGATACGCGCGCTGTCATCAAATCTTAACTGCGCTGTAACCCAACCGTAATGGAGCCTGCCTAGAGTTGGCGAGCAGTCAATTTCAAATCCCTCAAATTCAAGTCTAGCTGGTCGGGGCTCCATACAAACACCAACTCAATTGGCGAAAACTTAACTTCATTGAAACATTGCTGAAATATACAGACCCTATTGTTGCCGCGCACCATTTTCGTTTGCTCACTATAGAAGGAGTTACGATGCGAAATACAGCTCTTGTTGTCTCCCTGACCGCTACACTGCTGGCTGTCCCAGCAGTTTTTGCCCAAAGCGGTATCGGGCCGGTTACGCATTCTGTGTCAACCGCTAACCCACGAGTCGGCCATCCCGCAACTCGCATTGCTTCGCCATTCCGCCTGAAAATTCTTGCGCAAGGTTCCGATCCGCTGGAAAATCCGTCGGGTGTAATCACCCAGTATGGCTACATTAATGATTTTCCGCCGCAACCCGTGGAAGCCACAAAAACTGAACCCGACGAAAATACTTACCTGGTGTTTCCCAAAGGTCTCGGCGGTCCAACTGCCGGATACCATTACGGCCATCGCTTTCTGTTTCAGAGCCACGAAGGCGGAGGAGCGGATGGATCGTACGTCACGCGTATCAATCTTGATGTGAAAGATCCGGCGCACCGGATCACGCTGCTCACGCCTGTTGGAGATGACGGTCTTACCCACATCAACTCGCTGGATGGCTCGACCTATGATCCCTTCACCAAGACCCTGCTTTACACGCAGGAAACGGGTTCGCCAAAGGGTGGAGTCGTCGAAATTACTGCTGCCTGGCCGCCGGTTCAACGCCGCTTGAATGGTGTCCTCGGTTCTGCTGCGTATGAGGGTATCCATCCTGATGACCATGGGAACATTTACGCCGCCGAAGATTCAGGAGGAGTGAGCGTCAATGTAATTCCCGGCGATCCGACCAGCCCCAAGAATGCGCGGCAGCCGAATTCCTTCGTCTATCGCTTCCTGCCTTATAACAAGCACGATCTGTGGCAAGGGGGAAAGCTCCAGGCGCTGCAAGTTTGGATTGATGGTGCGCCGATTGTTTTCAACGCTGCGGATCCGACCGGCGATATCTTTTCCTCCGCGCAACTGAAACTCCATACCCTGGGTACGTCATACCGCATCAAGTGGGTTACAGTTCACGACACGGCGGTCGAAGGGGTTGATCCATTCGATACCAATGCTGCCGCCAAGAAGGCGCTGGCGACGCCTTTCAAGCGTCCGGAGAATCTTCAGTTCCTGCCGGGCTCGAAGTTCCGGACTTTCTTCTTCTGTCCCACGGGTGACACGAGTGCGCTGTCAGGAAATGTCCCGGACTTGGCGGCTCGCGGCTCATGGGGTTCGATCTTCCGCGTCGATATGGATCATGATCGCGACAGCGGCCGAATTTCTATCTTTGTGCTGGGCGATGCCGACCACTCGTCGTTCGATAACCTGACCTTCGCTAACCGACATACACTGCTGGCAACTGAAGATCGGGGCGACACTCTGCACAAACAACTCAACTCGCTCGATTCTATTTGGGCTTTCCCGCTCGATGGGTCGGAAGCTCTACGGCTGGTAGCGCTGGGGCGCGACACTCGGTCAGAAATTGACGTCGCGTTCTCGGATGCCGCGACTCCGGGTTATCAGAACGAGGGTGACAATGAGCCTACCGGGTTGCACGTTTCCAACGGGAGTATTTCGAAAGATGAACAGCCCGGCACCTTGGAGAATCTAAAAGACGCGCGCGGATTCTTCACTCAACAACATGGGAAGAACTTCACCTATGAGATTGTTCGGGAAGAACATCACTAGATTGGTGAGTTAAGACGCTTTTGTGAGTACTCGATCGGTGATCTGCCTAGCCGGAACCTGGACAGGTCACCGTTTTTTAGGTTAGTTGCTATTCGCGGTCCAGGTTCTCGTCGATAGCCAGTTTGCCGCTCTTCTCCATGTTGACTACACGGTGAATGCTCTTGAAGCCAGTGAGGGTGATGTCGATCACGTAGGTTCCGGGGTTGAGATAGAACTCCGCGGGCGATCCTTTATCGAGCAGGCGCCGGTTAACGGCAATTTGCGCGCCCTTGGGCTGAGTCTTTACCGTCACGGAGCCCATACCGTCTGGTGCGCCGCCGAATATCTTCTTGAGCTTACCGGCAGTTTTTATTTCGTCGGTGGATCCCAACTGTCGTAGCGACGGCGAATAGCGGAACGACTGCCCCGGTTGTAAATTCACGGTCGTCGACTCTTCGAGATAGCCTTGCTTCTTTATCAGGACGGTATGGTTTCCGGATTTCTCCACTGATATTTGTGAGGGGGTGACGCGACCAGTGTCCTTGCCGTCGAGCAATATTTGCGCGCCGGCAGGTTCGGCCGTGACCAACACCGTCGCCGGCAGCTGCGACAACTGCACGAAAAGCGAGAACTTGCTGTGCGAAGCGACATCAACGTTCCGGGTTTCTGGTCCGAATCCCGGCTTGCTAAGACTGATCGTGTGATGCCCGGGCGCTAGTCCTGTGACGTCGTACGGGGTTAGCCATGCCGGCTCGCCGTGCCCATCCACTACGATCTGCGCGCCCGCAGGAACGGAGTTCACCGTGAGCTGTCCGGGCACCTGGACTGATACGGGCGGCGCAGCCTTGCCTGCCTTCTTGGCGACAGGCTTTGACCTGATAGTGATCAAGGTTGCTGGTTTGCCAGCGGTAGGTTGTTGACTCTGGGCCGGGGTTGATTGGTTTCCCGCGGTGGCTTGCGGGTCGTTCTGACCTTGGGGCAAGGTCTGTCCGCTGCTGGTGGTTGTAGCCCCGCCATCTACGTCGGCATTTTCTCTGTGTATGCGGGATGCGATTACAGCGATCACCAGGACGATGATTGCGACTGCGGCGCCGATTGCGTAAAGGAACAATTTCGGCGGCGTTTTACGAATTTCAGCCACCGCCTTCTTCGCTATCTCCGCGGGTTGCGGTTTAGGCTTGTCGGTACGTGAGTGAGCGGGGAACTGCGTCTCTCGTAACTCTTGGATCGGATCGACCGCTGGCATCGGGGGCGCAGTCGCAAGGACCTCTTTCAGAGGAGGCAACTCATCCATCTCTGAGAAACTCTTGACTGGTTTGCCCTTGACTGGTTCGGCCATTAGTGGATCGACCGCGGGAGCAGGTGCGGGCGCTGCGGACATTTTTGCCGCGGAGGCTGCTTGCGACCTCGGGACTGGGTTTGCGGCCTGTTGGGCGCCAGTTGCGAAGGGTGCTGCGCCATTCGCTCCCGCTGCGGCTGCCGCGGCTTTCTGGTGAGCCTTGGCGGGGGAGGCTTGAGCGCTGCTATCGAGGGCGGAGATCAATTCCGGCGCGGCAGAGTCTTCATTTTGGCTCGCCTGCTGAGACACTGCCTTTTTCTGCATGGGAGGCGCTTGTGCGCTCGCTACAGGTGCTTTCACGCTGAGGGAGGGCTTGGCTTCGTCTTTTCGCCGCTCCAAAGCGTTGACGAGTTCCTGGCCAGTCTGGAAACGTTCGTCGGGATTTTTTTCTAATGCTTTTAGTATCACTTCGCTAATGAGTGCATGAATTTTAGGGTTGATCTGGTTGGGCGGAGCCAGTTCGCCTTCGAGGATTTGCCGCTTAATTTGCTCTAGATCGCTGCCCGCGAAGGGTTTCTGTCCGGTCACCATTTCGTAAAGGATTGCGCCCAGACTGAACAGATTAGAGCGCGCGTCGAGGGGCTCCCCCCGAACCTGCTCGGGCGACATATAGGGCAACATGGTTTCGCAGGGAGCAACCAGGTGAGCCGTGTGTACGCTGAGGCTGGAGATTCCAAAGCCGAGAATCTTTACGGTGCCGTCCCAGCCTACCATCAATTTTGCGGGCTCCAGGCTGTAGTGCACTATCTGGTGTGAGTGCGCGTGATCGAAGCCCTGGCACGCCTGGCGAACGATGTCTTGTAAATCCCAAATAGAAAACTCGTCACCTCGGGTCAGCATGTTGGCAATGCTGTTGCCCTGCACGTACTCCATGGTGCTACAGAACTGTCCGTCGAGCTCACCTGCGCCATAGAGCAAGACCAGGTTGTGGCTATTGAGAATTTTTGTATTATCGGCTTCCTGCAAGGCTTGGCGAACGATCTCCGCAGAATTTTCGCCTAGAATCTTAATATCAACTGCCTTCAAAGCGACCGTCTGCCCACTCTCTGGATCCAGCGCCTTATGCACGCACGCGGCGGCAGAGCGGGCGATCTCCCCCAGAATGTCGAAGCGGCCGATCTTATTAGGCATTCTTCAAGGCCTCTATAGCCAAGGGCTACCAAAAACTCCCGTTCCGGAGAGTGTCAGTTCGAACGTGGGGAGAGATGAGCTAGGATAATCCCATCCCGTGAGTCTGTTGAGTTACGAAAGTACTTAAGGTAAAACGCAGACTTAAAAGGAGTTATGGGTGTTCTAAGATGGCTGGTTCAGCGTGTTTCTCAACTTTGACAAGTTCGTCTCGGGCTCCACGAATTGCACATCCGGACCAGGCTACTCTTAGCTGTAATGCCGATTTACAACGCTGGTTGAGTGACGGCCTGATCAGGCCAGAACGGATTTAATCATCCGACTTGGGTCTATTTCTGGGCAGTATTTCCCGCCCAAATTCCACAGAAACAGGGGTTTACCGCGCCGATTCCGAGGTCGAAAAATGGCCTATTCTATGGTATAATTTGTACATCTTCGGATCACTGTAAGTATTAATAATTTCAGTAATTTGGGTCTGGTTGCGGGCATCGGAAAATCGCGCCGGACGGGCTCAAAATCCGGCACTCTCCACGGAGCAGAATGGCCACGAAAGAAATCGCCCCTATCGCGGAAAAACCTCGCAACGGAAAGGTCACTCCCATTAACGGCAACGGAGATTACAACGCCGATTCCATCAAGGTTCTCGGCGGCATGGAAGCCGTCCGCCTGCGTCCCGCCATGTATATCGGCTCGACCGGGGAAATGGGTTTGCATCACCTGGTCTACGAAGTCGTAGACAACTCAGTCGATGAGGCACTGGCAGGCCACGCTACACAGATTGATGTCGTTATTCACGTCGACAATTCGATCACCGTCATCGACGATGGCCGGGGAATTCCTGTCGATAACATGGACATCGATGGCGAAAAGATCCCAGCCGCGCAAGTAGTGATGACTACTTTGCACGCCGGCGGAAAATTTGACGCCTCGTCCTACAAAGTTTCTGGCGGGCTGCACGGAGTGGGTGTTTCCTGCGTCAACGCGCTTAGCGAAGAACTTGACCTGGAAATCTGGCGCGACGGCTTTACCTGGGAGCAGACCTACGCAAAAGGTGAACCTACCAGCAAGCTAAAGAAGACCGGAGCAGTGAAGGCGAAGAGGGGGACCAAGGTCCACTTTTTGCCGGACAGGTCGATCTTCACCGCGATCGAATACAACTTCGACACGCTTTCGCAGCGGCTGCGCGAGTTAGCTTTCCTCAACAAGGGTCTGATCATTACGCTGACTGACGAGCGCACTACCGACCCCAAGACCGGCGAGCCCAAGAAAGCGGAATTCAAATACAACGGCGGCATCGCCGAATTTATCAAGCACCTGAACCGCGGCAAGCAGGTGCTGCATGACAAGCCGATCTACATGGAGTCCGAGCGCGACGGCGTGGTCATGGAAATTGGTCTGCAATATAACGACGCTTATTCGGAAACAGTTTTCAGCTTCGCCAACAACATCAACACAGTGGATGGCGGCACTCATCTTTCCGGATTTCGCACCTCACTAACTCGCACTATCAATTACGCCGGCCAGCAAATGGGCTTGTTCAAAGACGTGAAGGAAAACCTTTCCGGCGATGACGTCCGCGAAGGCCTGGTGGCGGTAATCAGCGTGAAGTTACCCCAGCCCCAGTTCGAAGGGCAGACCAAGGGCAAGCTGAATTCCGACATTGCCGGTATCGTGCAGGCTTTCGTAAACGAACGCCTGGGCGCATTCTTCGAACAGAACACGACGGTGGCTCGCAAAATCATCAATAAAGCAATTGACGCTGCTCGCGCCCGGGAGGCTGCGCGTAAAGCTCGTGACCTTACCCGCCGCAAAGGAGCGCTCGATGGCGGCGGTCTCCCCGGCAAGCTCGCTGACTGTTCTGAGCGCCAGCCTGAGCGCTGCGAGCTGTTCCTGGTTGAGGGAGAGTCCGCAGGCGGTACCGCTAAGCAGGGCCGCGACCGGCGCTTCCAGGCTATCTTGCCGCTGAAGGGAAAAATCCTCAACGTGGAAAAGGCCCGTTACGACAAGATGCTGGGCCACGAAGAAATTCGCGCCATGATTACCGCGCTCGGCACTGGCATCGGCAAGGACGATTTCGATACCAGCAAGTTGCGCTATGGCAAAGTCATTCTGATGACCGACGCCGACGTTGACGGAAGCCACATTCGTACCCTGCTGCTGACATTCTTCTTCCGCCACATGCAGGAGCTGATCAAACGGAACAATGTTTACATTGCGCAGCCACCACTTTATTCGATCAAGAAAGGTCGCTCGCAGCAGTACATCAAGGACGATCGCGAATTCGTCAAAGTGATGGTCAAGCGCGCCTCTGAGGGGCTGATTGTCCGCTACGGAGAGGGCGCGGCCAAGCTGGAAGGCCCGGCTTTGGCCAAGTTCATGACCGGTTTGAACGAGTACATAAGTTTCTTCGACAAAGCCGATAAGCGTATTCGGGATGAGAAAGTCACCGAACTGCTGCCTCGCCTCGACGTTTCCAAGCGCACCGACTTCGAGGGAGAGAAGACGAACCCGCCAGCGAAGCTTGCCAAGCTCGAAAAAGAATTGAAGAAGCTGCAGAAAGAGCGGCAGTTCAAGAGCGTGGAGTCGCGTTACGACGAAGAACATAATTTGTGGGAGGTCAGCTTCGTCAACTCGCAGGGCGCGGAGCACGTCATCAGCTGGGAGCTGGTTTCCGCTCCGGAGTTCCGGCAGTTATTTTCGAAATATAAAGTGATCGGTCCTAACCTTGAGCCACCCTTTGTGATTGAGGCCATCGCCAAGACTTCGAAGCAGAAAGAGAAAGAGGCGGAAGAAGAATTCAGCGACGCTGAACGGGAAGATATTGAGAAAGTCGAAAAGAAAACCTCGGCCTCGGTTCCTAAAAAGCAGTACACCCCGCCACCAGTGGTAGAAAAGAATACGCCCCGCGAGCTTTTCGACTATGTTTTGGGCGAGGGCCGCAAGGAATATACCGTGCAACGCTACAAAGGTCTGGGAGAGATGAGCTCGCAGCAGTTGTGGGAGACGACGATGGATCCGGAACGCCGAACTCTGTTGTCAGTAAAGCTCGAAGACATCGCCGAGTGCGAAACCATCTTCAGCACGCTTATGGGAGAAGACGTGGAAGCGCGGCGCAAGTTCATTGAAGACAATGCGCTCGATGTTAAGAATTTGGATATCTAAAAATTCGCCTAGAGGCACTAAGGTAAATAGAGCTATTCCAGAGACCATCTTCGTGTACTTCAATGTATTTTGTTTTTAAGATCTACCCAGATTGCCTCGTATTACGTTGCATATCCGACAGGCGAGACATGAGATTCACAGTGCGTTCGATGAGATTCCGATAACTCTTCCGGCTTTCGTTGCACTGTGGCCTCCTTCCGAAAGGGTCACAATAGGATCATCCCACTTCCTAAGACCAAGATTAACGGTAACCGAAATATCCACAGGCGAACAGTCTTTAGCGGTTATCCTTATGTCGAATTTGTAAGTGTCTCCGGAGCTGAAAACCACCCTGAACTTTGACGGAAGTGGCTCCACCGAAGGAATGATGAATTTTTGGTCGCTTCTCCACCAGCAAACGTTTAAACGCTGATTAATTCCTGGTTCCAGTGTAAAAGGCCCGTGGCCGTAATAGTCCCATCCCAAGAATAGAGGAGCATCCATGGGGGTGATTGCCCATTCGCTATTATCTGTAAATCGCCTACAGACGCGAAGCAGTCTGCCACGACATTCATATACGGGAGCTTCAGTCAAACACTCCGGAATAATTTGAATAAACATGTTCATGACTTCGGGCGACTCTGTTTCCGTAGGCTGAATAACGGCACTTTTGACGGCAAACTGAGGCATCAATCGTACATGGTCGGCGCGCCATAAGTAGTACCCTGAGACGAAAACGAGAGCCAACAGGAAAATCATTGTGACCCACCATGGTGGGACACTCTTGAACCACCAAAGGCAGTAGGCAATAGAGGGTATACTGGCGCCCCATAACAAGTCCCACCCCGTCGATTTGACGGCAATGAAATAGTCGCCAACGAGGTCGTATGTGTAGAACCTACCCTTGAGCCATCTAAGCATGACGCAGAGAATCGTAATCTCTGCTTATGGGCGAGGCCAGTATATTCTTACGCTATTGCGGCCTTCTCACTTCACGAACTGTGGTTTCCGCCCTTCGCCCCACGGATTATAAGTAGCGAACAAATGTATCCGATCGGCCACGGTCGGGTGATCGAAGAACAGAAGCACGCCGACCGGGTTTGGATCTGGATCGACAAAGGCCGTCTCGCCGTATTTCTGAAACGAGATCGCTCCGGTTTGCCCTGGGTGAGCAATAATTCCGTGGGTGATTTCCAATCCGTAGATGTCTGCCTGATTTTCCTGGTAGCGGCTGAAGCTATTGCCAGCCACAGTTGCCACAAACCCGAATATTGAAGCCAGCAGCAAAAGGGCAGGCAGAGAGGCCCAGTCGTCGAGGCCTCGAATGCCCCAGCCGGTGCCATGACGTACCAACAACCATCCGATGGTGAGATAACTTAAGTAAAGCAGTAAAATTGCCATTGCCGCAGTAAAGATCATCGCCTTCCAAATGTGTCCCAGAACGTAATGCCCCATCTCGTGGCCGAACATGAACAGAATTCCATCGGTCGTTTCCTGCGCCAGCGAAGTATCCCAGATGACGACACGCTTCGACGCGCCAAAACCGGTGACGTACGCATTTGTGACGATGGTCTTGTTGCTGGCCTCCATCCAAAACATGCGTTCGGGAGAGACTTCCATTCCCGCCTGCCGCGTAACCCTTTGCAACTGGGGTACAAGCTGCGGAGCTTTCGCAGTCAGCGGCTCGTAGTGGTTGAACATCGGATCGATGACGAACGGCTCAACGAAAAAGATGAAAGTGGAGATGGGTAGCGCGACGAACCAAAACACCAGCCACCAGCGCCGTGGGCTGTAGCGGATGACGGCATAAAGAATCCAGACCATCAGGGCACCAATCACAACCAGGATGCCCTGTAGCTTCGCCCAATCGCCAATCCATGACGCCCACGACTGCACCGAGACGCCGTAACTTTTCTCCACTGCCTGGCCAAAGATATCAAGCGGTAACTGAAGCACCACTAAAGTCAGAACCAGCAACGGGGTGAAGATGATGGCCTGAACTATGCGGCGTCGCGATGCGGTTTCTGCCCAGTCGCGAAACTTTGCCGCCCAGCGAAGCTTCAGGATGAACCACAAGATAAGTATTCCGTAAACGATTCCTACGATCTGCTCGCCGAGATGAATTCGGCTGAGTCGGTGCGCCTTGTGGTGGATCTCTGGTGGAAGCTTATATTCGGTGATTCGCTTGTCGGGGGTCTGCACCGTAGAGGGAGCTATTTGCGAAGCAGTGGTTGGCATTGGTCGGGCCACCGGTCCAACCATCGAGCTTAACCAGACAGCCAACAGTGCAAGTCGTAAGATTGGCAGGCTCACTTTGTGAACCAGTAGAGCAGAATCCCGTAACCCACGCCCGCCGGATCGTTGGTTCTTGCTGATTGAAATGCCATAAACCGTCCATCCGTCGAAATTACCGGGTTTGAGGCTTTGCCGCCTTCGTAGTCATTGAAATGAGTGAGCCGGACAAAATCTTTCCCAGTTCCATCGAGCCGCAACTTCCAGATATCGATATTCCCGGATCCACGTATGCCCCCAAGCTGTTCGCACTGGCGGTCGGCTTCCACGGCGGTGTATAGACCATCGGGAAAAATTCCCTCGGGCTCGTTGTAGCTTCCTGGCGCCTTGGAGAAGTTAGTTACCCGCCCTGTTTTCAAATCGATGCCCATCACCGATGCGCGGCCCTCGGGCTCATAGCAGGTGAATACCATTTTTGAATCGTTATCGTAGAAGTCTTGTGCTTCCAGCGTGCAGGAATTGTCTTTGCTCTCATACACAGTTTTTTTGTTGATGATCTTTGGGATGCCGCCTGAAAGGTCTAACTCCGCCACCATCAGGCGCGAAGCACCGGGCGCAAGGTCGCTCGCCTGCGCCGAGGTCTGGGCGAAGCTGATATTCATCGACTTCTTCGAAATCGCAGCCCCTTCATTCATCTTCTGATCAAGCTTCACCGGCTTCGAGCCGCGCTGCTTGCCGAGAAACCATAGCTCGTTGTCTCGCTCCCGGCTGATGTGAGGGTTTTCGAAATGATCGGGACCAATCAGCATGTAGTCGCCGCTCACGAGATGCATCACGCGCAGAAAGGCCGCCGCCGGAATGTTGCAGGTAAGGCATTGAATCACTCGCGTCTTCAGGTCGATGACCATAGCATCGCCGAAACTCTTGGTCATGAAGGCCACGCGCTGATTGTCGGGAGAGATATCAGCTCGTTCTCCAAAGTGAATGAGCGGTTCGATATTCGACGGCAAGTGGTCGAGCGGATTTTCAGGTTTCCTTGCCGCCACCGGAAGAAACAGCGCGAGCGCGGCGATAAGTAATTTCATGCCGGCAATCGTACCAAAGGGGAGGGCGGAATAGGCTGATTGGTGGTGCAAGCAAAGGCGTTCCCCATAAGTAACGTGTTTAGCCCGCTATTTATGCGGGTATCCGTGATACACTGGGGTTGCGCTAAATACCACGGTTGCAGTGCGGTTGATCCGGTTCACAGTCGATCTGAGAATTCCCGCCTTTAGTCCCCTCCCGTTTGTTTGCGGCGTAATTTAAGAAACTGGCAATTCAAGTTGTTGTGCTCGCTCGGAAGCCTCGTGTGCGCACCCCATTGCTTCCGCCAGAGAGAGAACAATTTCAAATGCAGAGTTTTACCGAACTTCCCATCTCCTCCTATACCAAGGAACGACTTTCGTTCCATAAATTTTCCGTACCTACCCCAGTGCAAGCTGCAGCGATTCCAGAGGCCCTGGCGGGCAAAGACGTGCTGGCCACTGCCCAAACCGGCACGGGCAAGACACTGGCGTTCCTGGTCCCTGTGATTGACCGGCTGCTGGCCAAGAATACGCCGGGCATTTCAGCCTTGGTGCTGGTTCCCACGCGCGAACTCGCGATGCAGGTTGTGGATCAATACAACGCGATACGTGGCAGCAAACTGTCTCCGGCGGCCCTGGTTGTTGGCGGGTTGGCTGAAGGCAGCCAGCTTAGTGCGATTCGAAGAGGAGCACGGCTGGTAGTTGCCACTCCAGGCCGGCTCGAAGACTTCCTCGATCGCAAGCTGTTTAATTTTCAGGCGCTACAAATTCTGGTGCTCGACGAAGCCGATCGCATGCTCGACATGGGATTTCTTCCTGCGATTCGCCGTATCGCGTCAGTGCTGCCCAAGGATCGTCAGACCCTATGTTTCTCGGCCACACTTGAGGCGTCGGTTGTACACCTGGTGAATGGCTACATGCGGAACCCAGTGCGGCTGGCCTTTGGATCGACTTTGAAGCCATCGGAAAACGTCCGCGTACAAGCCTTCGAAGTAAACGCTGATCGCAAGCAAGACCTGCTGCATCGGCTGCTGTCAAAGGAAACGGGCCGTTGTTTGGTATTCGCGCGTACTAAACGTGGCACTGAGCGTCTGGCCAAGAATCTGAATCGCGAAGGCTTCACTGCTGCCATGATTCATGGCGATCGCTCGCAGTCACAGCGGACCGCGGCTTTGACGGGATTCCAGCAAGGCCGCTACCGCATCCTGGTCGCGACCGATCTGGCATCGCGTGGCATTCATGTGCAGGACATCGCACACGTTATTAATTACGATCTACCTGAGGTCGCTGAGAATTTCATCCATCGCGTCGGCCGCACCGGCCGGGCCGGTTTACGCGGCGTTGCTTCCACTCTTTTTGCCAAAGAACAGCGTACTGAGCTTTATCAGCTGGAACGCACGCTGGGCATCAAGATGGAAAGAATGCGGGCTGATGATACCCCGATCGCCGAGAAACGCGAGCGGGATACGGCTCGCATAGAGGCGGCTGCGGCCAGGATGCATCGCATGCCGGGGGAAGTACTGCAAGTTCAGATGGAAAGCTAAGGCTATCATTGCAAGGGCCTGACTGCAGTCGGACCTGGATGTATATAACTTCCGCGGTCGGTTCTATTGGTAGTTGCGCCGGATCGGCGCCTTGTTGCGTCGGCGTTTTTTCGGCACGGCTGAAGCGCGTGCCCTTCCCAAAGCCATACTTCTCGATTTCTTGCGGTCCCCGCAAATTGGCTTTTGCCTTTAGTGGGTCATCGCGGCATCCAGCAGGTTCAGAAATTGCAGTTTCTTTTCGGCGGGCAGGAAGGCTGCTTCGAAGGAATTGCGAGCTAGCTCACGAAGATGCTCGTCGTTAAACCCAAAACTTTGCTGTGCGATCTGGTATTCCCGCACCATTGATGTGTGGAACATCGCGGGGTCGTCGGTGTTCAGCGTAATCATGATTCCCTGGTCAAAATAGTTTCGTACGGGATGCTCGTTGAGCGAAGCGCAGCAACCAGTCGCAAGATTGCTGGTGATACAGATCTCGACTGGAATCTGCCGGGTAGCCAGCTCTTCCACCAACTCAGGATCCTGGCGAGCAGTAAGACAGTGTCCGATTCGTTCGGCGCGTAGGTTTAGCGCACCCCAGATCGAGTCCGGGCCAACCGTCTCTCCGGCGTGCGCAGTGAGACGTAGTCCGTTATCAGCAGCGTAAGCATAGACGTCCCGAAATAATTCCGGGCCGGCTTTGCGCTCGTCGCCTCCTATGCCAAACCCTACAACGCTGGGGCCTCGGTAGCGCGCTGCCAATTCGGCTACTTCGCGGGCAGCAGGCTCTCCGAACTGGCGCACCGCGTCGAAAATCCAGAGCAGAGAAATTCCAAAGTCGCGCTCGCCGCGAATTCGGCCCCGCTCCAGTCCTTCGAAGATGGAGTGAAAATCCTGTTTGCGCCACAGGCAGACGCCGACAGCAACGTAGACCTCCGCGTGCAGGATGTTTTCTGCCTTCAACTTTTCCATTAGGCGATAGGTGATGTGCTCATAGTCGGCCGCAGACTGCAAGTCCTCGGTGACCGCCTTGAAAGCCATCAGGAAGCCGGTGAAATCCTGATAACGGTAAAGGGTTTCGACCTGATCAAGAGTGCCGATCTTGCCGTGGCTCCTTCGAAGTTCCAAGAGCGTCGAGGGATCGATCGCACCCTCGAGATGAAGATGAAGTTCCGCCTTAGGCAAGCCGCGAATGAATGCGCTGGGGCGAGACTCGGTTAGCGGAGGCATAGCTGCTAGTTGCAGTCTATCGCCTTCGCTGGCGGATGTCGTGATAAGACTTACAGTCGATTAGCGGAGCTGCGGGCGGTTCGATCTCGCAAACTCGCTGTGATGGCGGCTATAGAAAATGTAGATGAGCAAGCCCAGCGCCAGCCAGATTACGAATCGCAACCAAGTGATCACGGTCAGGCCTGTCATCAGCCCGCCGCAGAGCGCGACCGAGATCAGGGGAAACCATGGAACGAAAGGAACGCGGAAGGCGCGTGGACGATCTGGCTGCTTGCGGCGCAGAAAGATGACGCCAAGCGATACCAGAACAAATGCAAACAGCGTACCGATGTTTGAAAGGTCAGCTGCATCGCCAATGTCGACCAGGCCGGCGGGAATGCCGACGGCAAAGCACGCGATCCAGGTCGACCAATGGGGCGTCTTGAACTTGGGGTGGACTCTGGAGAACAGCTTGGGAAGCAGGCCGTCACGCGACATGGCGTACCAGATGCGAGCCTGGCCATATTGGAAAACCAGGATCGAAGAAATCATTCCGGTCAACGCGCCCACCACGATTACGGACCGGTAGAAAGGATGGGCGCCGAGCTGTTGCAAAGCGTAAGCCACGGGCGCTTCTGCCGCTTTGCCAGAGACGAAAGTCGTGTACTTCATCATGCCGAGCAGTACGACGGCCACGCCCACATACAAAATAGTGCAAATGATCAGTGAGGCGATGATGCCGAAAGGCAGATCGCGTTGCGGGGTTTTACACTCCTCGGCTGCGGTCGAGACCGAGTCGAATCCGATGTAGGTAAAGAAGACGATGGCGCCACCGGTCACGATCCCGGCAAAACCCGAAGGCGCAAATGGCGTCCAGTTCGCGGGTTTGACTAACATTCCCCCCACAACCAGGAAGGTTAAAATGGCTCCGATTTTAATCAGCACCATGATGTTATTGGTGCGCGCCGATTCTCGTACACCCCGGACCAGCAGCAGAGTCAGGAAAAAGACGATTAGAAATCCCGGGAGATTGAAGTAAGCTCCCGTCCAATGCCCGCTAGCCCAGACCGGACTTGCCCATTTCTCCGGGAGGTTCACCCCAAAGGCGGCCAGTTGGGCCTTGGTGTAGCCGCTGAAGCCCACCGCAACCGCGACGTTGCTGACAACGTATTCGAGAATTAGATCCCAGCCGATAATCCAGGCGAATATCTCTCCCAGCGTCGCGTACGAATAGGTGTAGGCGCTGCCAGCAATGGGAATCATCGATGCCAGCTCCGCATAGCACAGTCCGGCAAAGCTGCAGGCTACCGCAACCAGCAGGAACGAGATGGCAATGGATGGACCTGCTGCGGGTCGGCCATGCATCAGGGCCCCAGCCGTGCTGCCGGTACGCAGGAAGTTCACGAACAAATCCAGGACCTGGGCGTGCAGAATGGAGGGTGCTTCAAAGTGCTCGCCTGCGGCGGCGGTGCCGGTCAGAACAAAAATGCCGGAGCCGATGATGGCGCCGATGCCCAGCGCCGTAAGCGTCCACGGCCCCATGGTCTTTTTCAGTCGGTGGGCCGGCTCGTCAGCATCGGAGATTAACTTGTCGATAGACTTGCAGCACAGCAGTTGATTGCTGGCCGGTTTGCTCATTGCGCCCTGGTTCTCAGTGGTTGGCATTTTTTGAGTTGCAAGTTGCCTGACTAAGTCCGCTGCTTACGAAATAGGCACGAGCCCGCGCTCGTGCCTAACTCCGCGACAACCGATTAGCGTTTCGCCTGTCCGCGTACCAGCTTCTTAACCTTGCGCTTGGCCGAGCCACGCGCGTAGTCGCGTTTCTTCAGCGGCGTCTCTGTGGCCTTTTTCTTGCGCGAGGCGCGCTTGGTTTTCTTGCGTTCTTCTTTGCTTAAGCTTTTTGTATTTGCCATGAGTACTGTGATTTTTCTCCCAGTCAATCCTAACAGCTAGTTGCTAAACTGCCTCCAGCTGGGCGTACTTTTCCACCAGCTTTTTCAAGCCGAAGCGTGGGAATTGTACCGTAAGTTTGGCATCTTCGCCTTCTCCTTCGCGCTGATAGACCGTTCCCTCCCCGTACTTGGGATGTCGAACCTTCTGGCCGGGCCGAAACCCGCGGCGGCCGGTAGGGGCTTCCATCGGCACTTTGGGAACGTTGAAGCGTTTGCCCCGCGAAGCGAAGAACTCGGCAATGTTATCGATGGAATTGTACTTCGGCGCCTGCGGCGCCGCCTTGGCCCTGGCCTGCGCCTGTGGCTGCTTCCAACTCACACTCTGATCTTCGTCTTCGTAAGAGTAGTGAGTTCCGCCCGAGTCGTACTCCTGGCGCCGCTGGCGGCTGGCCCCAGCCTTACGATTACCCATTTCTTCGAGCAGTTCGGCGGGGACCTCTTCCAGAAATCGCGAAGGGATGCTCGCCTCTGGAAGGTCCGTGCCATAACGCCGCCGATAGGTCGCTCGCGACAATACAAGTGTGTCCATGGCCCGCGTCATGCCAACGTAACAAAGCCTGCGCTCTTCTTCGACATCGTCTGGATGGTTGAATGTCCGCGAATGGGGAAACAGGCCCTCTTCGAGGCCGCACAGAAATACCAGCGGAAACTCCAATCCCTTGGCGGCGTGTAGTGTCATCAGCGTGATCTGCGCTTCCTGATCGTAGGCGTCGGCATCGCTCACCAGAGCTGCATGATCTAAAAACTGATCTAGCGTTTCACCGCGATCGCGCGAATCCATGGCAGCATTCACCAACTCGCGAAGGTTCTCCACGCGGGAGAAGGCTTCCGGTGTGTCTTCTTCCTCCAGCAGCTTGATGTAGCCGGTGCGGTCGATGAGAAACTTGAGCACGTCAGCTGTTCCTGCCGACCCGGGGGCTGGAAAGCCTTCTACTACTGGTGCTTCAGGAACGATCTCTGCCGCCTCAACTTCTTCTTCCTCCATCGCTCCGAAATCGAAAACGGTTGGGTCAAATGAAATTTGATCGTCTAACTCAACGGCCGCTGGCGGCAACTCCTGCTCGGCCTTGGCTGTCCGCTCCAGACGCTTCGCATAAGTTCCGGCCATCATGGCGCGGCCATCTTCAATCAGATCCTGAAAGCCTTTCAGCGCAGCTACCGCACGCTGCGGCAGTAGTTGGCGGCTAATTGCCTCGCCAACCGCGCCCCAGAGAGAAAGCCCGGTCTCAAGCGCGAGTCGCTCCAGGACCTCAATCGTAGTTTTGCCGATGCCTCGAACCGGAGTATTAATCACGCGCATCAGCGAGATTGAATCATCCGGATTTTGAATGACCTTCAAATACGAAATCAGATCTTTGATCTCGGCGCGGTCATAGAAGGAAAAGCCACCCACCACGTGATACTTCAACTGATAGCGGCGCATTGCCTCTTCAAACAGCCGAGACTGGGAATTGGTGCGGTAAAGCACAGCTGCCCTTGGCTTCTCGCCCTGGTCGATCGTTTCGCGCAAGTACCGTGAAAGCCAGTCCGCCACGAATAACGCCTCATTTTCGCCATCGGGGGCTTCGTAGTATCCAATCTTCGCGCCGCCCTGTCGCGACGTCCAAAGATTCTTTCCCTTGCGGCGAATATTATTGGCAACCACTGCGGAAGCGGCTTGCAAAATATTTTGAGTAGAGCGGTAATTCTGCTCCAGGCGAACGATCTTGGCCTCGGGAAAATCTTTTTCAAACTCCAGGATGTTGCGAATATCGGCGCCGCGCCAGGAATAAATCGACTGATCTTCGTCGCCCACGGCGCAAACGTTGTGCCGTTCACCCGCCAGCAGTCGCATCAGTTCGTACTGCGGACGATTGGTGTCCTGATACTCATCCACCAGTACGTGATGAAACCGCCGATTGTAGTAATCCCGAACTTCGGACGCAGACTTCAGCAGCCGAACGGCTTCGAGTAGCAAATCGTCGAAGTCCATTGCATTGGCCTTTAGCAACTCCTTGCGATACTCGGCGTAAATGTGAGAAACCTTCTCCGTCGTGGGATCGTTCGACTGTAAATAAACTTCCTGCGGATCGAGCATGTGGTTCTTGGCCCACGAAATATGAGAAAGCACGGCGCGCGGCGTGGTTTGTTTGTCGTCAATCCCCAGGCGTCGCATGATCGACTTCACCAGCGATTGCTGATCTGACTCGTCGTAGATTACGAAGTTTTTGGTCAATCCAATTGCCGGAGCGCCCGGCGTTGTCGAAGGAATGCGCAGGGCTTCCACATCACGCCGTAACACGCGGACACAAAATGAGTGAAAGGTCGAAATAACCGGCTTGGCAATTGACATGCCGCCGACGATCTTGTCGACGCGCTCCACCATCTCAGCCGCTGCTTTATTGGTGAAGGTAACCGCCAGAATCGACTCCGGCATCGCTCCCAAATGCTCGATCAGATGAGCGATTCGATAAGTAATGACGCGCGTCTTTCCGCTGCCAGCGCCGGCCAGAATCAGAACCGGGCCTGCGACAGTTTCGACAGCTTCGCGCTGTTGCGGATTCAGTTGATCGAGGAAAGACAATGCGGGGGCGGCTCCGGGATTCACTACTTAAGATTTTACAGGGATTTGTAAGGTCGCACGCGATTGCAGAGGAAGCGAAATCCGCTACTATGGACGCACATCTGGCTATCCCGTACAAGAACTGGGAGGAAATCTTGACCGCCTACAGACTTATAAGCCGTTCCGCGCTATTGGTAATGTTTGCAGCAAGCGTTCTTGCTCAGACCACGCCACCGGTCCACCTCAGCTCCGAGCAAGACCACCAGAGAGTCATGGATCAGCTACACATCGCGTCATTACGCCGCGGCCCGGATGGTGACCCAAAGTCGCCAAATGCGGCCAACGTCGAGGAGTCAAAGGTCCCGGCTTATTCGCTGCCCGACCCGCTGGTGCTGAAAAATGGCAAGCCGGTCAAAGATGCAAAGACGTGGTGGAAGCGTCGGCGGCCGGAAATTGTGGAAGATTTCGATCGGGAAGTTTATGGCCGTATGCCGAAGAACACACCGAAAGTAGATTGGGAAGCCACCAGCACCATCAAGGAGCTCAAGGGGACCACTCCTATAGTCACAAAGAAGTTGATAGGCCGGGTGGATAACTCGGCATACCCACTGGTCGCGGTGAATATTGAGTTGACGCTCACGGTTCCCGCTGATACGCGGGGGCCAGTGCCAGTGATCATAGAGTTTGGCCTGAGCGAGCAGCAGTTGGCCGGGATTAAGAAGCGCTTTACTGAAGAGCAGTGGGCGGCCTTTGCTGGCAGCGGCCCGCCATGGCAGGAGCAGGTGCTTGCCAAAGGTTGGGGCTACGCGATTCTGATTCCAAGCAACATTCAGGCTGACAATGGGGAAGGGCTCACCGAAGGCATAATCGGGCTCGTCAACAAAGGACAGCCACGAAAACTCGATGACTGGGGCGCCCTACGGGCTTGGGCATGGGGAGCGAGCCGTGCCCTCGATTACTTCGAAACTGACAAATCGGTGGATGCCAAGCGTGTTGGGATTGAAGGCCTTTCGCGTTATGGCAAGGCGGCGCTGGTGGCGATGGCGTACGAACCGCGATTCGCCATTGGTTTTGTTGGCTCATCAGGCGAAGGTGGAGCAAAAATTCTTCGCCGCAAGTTTGGCGAGCAAGTAGAAAACGTCGCCTCAACTTCGGAGTATCACTGGATGGCGGGAAACTTTCTGAAGTATGCCGGGCCGCTGACCCCCAGCGATTTGCCGGTTGATGCCCACGAATTAATCGCACTGTGCGCGCCGCGTCCGGTGTTTATTAGCAGCGGGTCGCTCCAGATAGAGGGTGGTTGGATCGATGGTAAGGGCATGTTCCTCGGAGGCGTGGGAGCCGGTCCGGTTTACAAATTGCTGGGCAAGAAAGACCTGGGCACGACTGAATTTCCACCAATGGAGACCGCCTTGATCGATGGGGATATCGCGTTCCGGCAGCACAGCGGAGGGCACACCACGGGACCTAACTGGCCAACCTTTCTAACTTTTGCCAGTAGATATTTCGAAGGCGGCGCTACACCCTAGATCGGAGACACACACGGCATTTGGTAAGATGACCGAATTCGAAAAGACACCGGGGGTCCTATGCATCACTCGATACGAGCCTTCACCGCACTTTTCCTCCTCATTTTCACGCCCGCAGTTCTTGCTAATGCCGATCGAGCTGATGCCGCGATGGCGACGATTCGTGCTGAAGCGATACGCGCCGATATGCGTTTTCTTTCCGACGACTTGCTGGAAGGCCGGGGCACCGGATCGCGGGGGTACGAGATTGCGGCCAAGTTTATGGCCACACAGTTCGAGTCGCTTGGACTCAAGCCTGCTGGAGATAACGGGACGTACTTTCAAAGCGTGGCGTTGCGCTCGATGAAGGCGGATGAGAGTTCGTCGTCCGTTATCGTGTCCCGCGCCGGAAAAGAAGAAACTTTAACTTTTCGCGTCGACTACATTTTGAGTAGCGATCCGGGCCGGGCTGAGAGTTCGGTTGAAGCGCCAGTGGTGTTCGCTGGATTCGGAGTTGCCGCTCCCAGCCAAAACTACGATGACTACAAAGGGATCGACACCAAAGGCAAGATCGTTGCCTGCTTGTTCGGGGCGCCAAATTTCGAATCGTCGCTAAAGGCGCATTATTCGTCCCCGACGGTAAAGGCGGAAATTGCGGCCGCGCATGGTGCCGTCGGCGTAATTCTTCTCAACAGTCCTGGGTTGGAGCAGATCTATCCTTTCAGCAAGCGGGTGCGCGATCTAACCATCCCCCGGTACCGTTGGCTCGACAAGCAGGGGCGGCCCAACGACTACTTTCCCCAGCTCGAAGGCGCCGCCAGCCTAAGCCTTGAGGCTACCAAAAAATTCTTTGAAGGCAGCCCGCATACGGCGGACGAAGTTTTCGCTGCCGCAAAGGCTGGCAAGTTGATGTCGTTTGATCTGCCGATTTCGGCAAAAATGCACACGGTTACTGAATCGAAAGATGTTCACAGCCCCAATGTGGTTGCCGAACTGGAAGGCAGCGATGCCAGCCTGAAGGCAGAATATGTTGTCTATACCGCACACCTGGATCACCTGGGAATTGCCGAACCGGTGCAGGGGGACAAGATCTACAACGGGGCACTCGATAATGCGTCCGGTTCAGCGATTTTGCTGGAAACCGCGCGCGCATTCAGCGAAATGAATCCGCGTCCGCGCCGCTCAATTCTATTCGTCGCCGTCACAGCGGAAGAAGCAGGATTACTGGGCTCCGATTATTTTGCCCACTTTCCGACTGTGCCCAAGAATGCCATCGCTGCTAACATCAACGTCGACGAAGACCTGATGCTATGGCCGCTAACCGATATCGTTGCTTTTGGCGCAGAGCATTCCAGCCTGGCCGGAGTAATCAAAATAGCCGCTGGCCGCATGCACCTCCTCGAAAGTCCTGACCCGTTGCCGGAACAAGTTGTCTTCATTCGCAGCGATCAGTATTCGTTTGTGAAGCAGGGGATTCCGGCGGTAATGCCTTCTCCTGGATTCAAATCCTCGGACGCGAAATTTAATCCTCCGGCCATCATGGAGCAGTGGGAAGAGACTCGCTATCATCAGCCGCAGGACGATATGGACCAGCCCGGATTGGATTTTGACGCGGCCGCGAAGTTCGCGAGATTTGCATTTCTCTGCGGTTATTTAGTCAGCGAAGATGCCCACCGCCCAACCTGGAACAAAGGAGATTTCTTCGGGGATCTCTACGGGCACAAGGGTTTGTGACAGCCGGGCGCGACTAGACGCAACCTAAGGAAGTAAATGGAATATTTGATTGGATTGGTATTGTCGCTGGGCGTAGCCTGCCTGGCAGTGATTGTTGGTTTTGATCGCGATCGATCTTTTTTCCCCACTGTTCTCATTGTGATCGCGGCTTACTATGTTTTGTTTGGTGCTATGGGGGCATCAGGACAAACGCTGGCGATTGAAATTGCTGCCGCGAGCATATTCCTCCTGTTAGCTATCATCGGTTTTAGGACCAGCTCCTGGTTAGTCGCGGGGGCGACGGCGGCACACGGGGCTTTCGACTTTGTTCATCACTGGATCATCGATGACCCTGGCGTGCCGCGCTGGTGGCCAGGCTTCTGTATGACGTTCGATGTAATTTTTGCGGGCTTTCTCGCCTGGCGGCTTTTGACCAGGAGAAAGTCCGCTTAAGCCATTCCCGCTTGGATAGTTTTTCTTGCAGCGCCGCACTCTTCACATTGGCACAGGTCGCGCAGAAGCGACCACGAGTAGATTCCCAGATCATGGCCGTCATTCCAACTGAATTTGATGGCATACTTGCCCACGCCTTCAGCGGCGAGCGGCTTCGGTAACGCCTTGAACATCGGAAGCTCGCCAGGCTTGCTTTGAGGTCTTTGGCCCTGTCCTCGTCCCGACTTGTCGCGCTCGTCGTCGCATAGCGCGCAGGGACACGCGTCCCGCAAGAACACGAACGGGTAATGCGAGGCATGCCCGTCTTTCCAGACTATATCCACGCCGGTACCGGTCGAAATGTTGACTTTGACCGACTTGGGATCTGCAACCGCCATAGATTCAGTATCGCATGATGCAGGCTGGCCGCCGGATCTTCGCCAGATCGCAGACCTGATTGGACCACATTTTCATCGTGACGTGAGGGTTGGGCAGTTCCCAAGAAATCCGCGGCGCGCCTACTCTCCGCCGATCCTAAATCGCAGCCCCGCCCGAACGTTTGCTCCAAGGGCCGGATATCCCACCACCTCTTCGTAGTAGTGATTGAAGGCATTCTCCAGGTTCACGTAACCCGTGATGCGAGAGGTGAAGGCATACCAGCCTCCCAAGTTGACGCGCGCGTAGCCGGCAGCGTGATCGATGTTAAAAATTAGAAAATCCGAGTCGGCGCGGCGGCCTATAAAGCTGCCGCCGAGGTTGGCTCCCCAGCGATTTCCCAGATAGCTGAACAGCAAGCTACCAGAATGCTTAGGGCGGCGCAGCAAGGGCGATCCCGGCGCATGCAAGGCATCAAAGGCGAATGGCTGATCGAGGATTTGCGTGGATGCATAGTTGTAACCCGCGTCAAGTGAGAAGCGGGAGGTTAGCTGTCCCTTAAGCTCGACTTCGGCTCCGTGACCAATTGACTTATTCACGTTGACGTACTGGCCGAGAAAGGTTGTGAAATCCAAAATTGCGAAGTCGATCTGATTGCGGAACAGATTGTTATAGTAGGTGCCGGTAAGCGAAAATTTCCCACCAACGAATCCCTGTTGGAAGCCAGTTTCAAAGGCACGATTCTCTTCTGCCTTTAGATTGGGATTTGGGAGAATAAACGGTCCGCTGGCGAAGGCCTCTTCGAAGCGCGATTCCTTGATGCCAGTGGCATAGGAGAATCGCAAGCGCGTTCCGGAAAATATTTGGCCGCCTCTCAGCACCTGATATCCCAGTGCAATTCTTGGAACGCCCCTGTTCCCGAAGCTGGGGCTGTGTACGAAGCGTGCCCCGGCTACGACGGACAACCTCCCAAGCGTGAGTTGTTGCTGCCCATACACGGCATGATTCAAACGCAAGCCATGGGTCAGTGGGGGCGCGGTTGGATCCCCAGTGAAAGAGTTTTCGTCTTCAAATTCGTATCCGAAAGTAGTCTGCGCCCAACTGCGTTCCGCATAATTGCCCTGGTAATCGAAGCCGGAGCGATTTACGTCTGCCGCGGAGACAAAGGGACTGTCGAAAACCCGGTCAATGTTAAGACCATTCACGTTGTCGCGCTGATGGTGATATTCAAAACCGGTAAGCCGGTGTTGCCAGCCCGACGGGCCGCTGATGGTGAGATCGGCGCTAGCCAACAAATTGTTTTGTGTTTGGGACTGATTGTCGTCAGGCGGCTCTAACGGTTGACCGTTGAATTTCCATTCCCCTTGCACTCCGGTATAAGCGTTCGAGTGCCGCACGCGTACCCGAAGACCTACTTGATTGTTGATTGCAACTCCGATGTTGCCGCCTTGCAGGGAATTTGAGTAATCGTCATTAATGCCTTGGCCTTCGGTGTTGAACTGGTCGCCGAAGAAGTTGTAGTCGAAGCGGTTGTAAGCGCCCGCCAGGGAGAGATAGCCGTGCGCGGTAGAGTAGGTGCCGCCGTCAGCGCCGAACTTTAATTCAGGAGTGCGAGAATGTCCTTCGCTTGACCACATCTGCACTACGCTGGACATGGCGTCTGAACCGTAAAGTGTGCTCTGCGCGCCGCGTACGAATTCCAGTCGTTCGGTTTGGTCCATGGGGACTACGCCGAAATCGAATGTGCCACCGGGTTCATCGACGGTGACCCCATCCACAATCACTTTGTTATAGCGAGAGTCGCCGCCGCGAACGAATAGCGAAGCGATGCCGCCACGCTGACCAGCAGTGTTGATGACTGCACCCGGCAAAAAGCGTAACGTCTCGGCCAAAGATGCCGGCTGTATGAGTTCAATTTGGCCGGCGCTTAAGCTGCTGATATCTGCGCCGGTGGCCTGCGTGGGAACCAGACTGCGCGTTGCCGTGACCACGACGGTTTCGGCCACTCGCGCGACATTGAGCTGCAATGTGAGGGCTTGGTGTGGGGAAGTGGTTAACTCGGCCGTGGAGGGAGTAAATCCGGGCGCAAGCACACGCACGCGCGAGGCACTGCGATTACTCGCGAACACCGCTGACCCGTCCGACGCAGTCGTCTGCGTGGCAAGGACTGCATCCTGGTTCAACAAAATGACCTGTGCTCCGCTGACCGGAGCAGACCGTGGATCAAGTACTCTAATTTTGATTTCGGCGGAGGCTACCGCCACCAGAAATAACCAGCAAAAACATATCCGCAATGAACGCATCACTTCTCCTTTGCACGCGAAAGGGGTTTGTGTTGACGGTTCACGCCGGTCTCCTGGCTTCGCGAGTCAGGACGTGCTTACACGTCCGCTTACTACGGCCGGCCTTCCCAGGTTTCCCCAGTGACCGGCAGCAATTTCCTCGCTTACAGTTGCGCGGCAGCGCGGGATTCTCACCCGCTTCCCTTCCTCATCACGGCGACAAGGATGCGCGAACCAAATAGGTTGTGAAAGAACGCAAAGTGGTTAGAGCAATTTACCGGGTGGATTGGAGGAAGTCAATCTTGGGCGAAGATTTCCGCAGCTCTATGTCCAAGTCTATTTCCACGGGATGGTTCTTCCCTCTCTACTGCTCTGGTCGGCGAGCTCGATAACCCGCATAGTTGCCAGCGATTGTTGCGGAGTGATCTTCAAGGGAACGTTGTGAACGATTGCATCGCGCATCATGGCGTAAAAATCGCGGTAATCGCCTCGCTCGGTCTTAATTCTCTTTGGAGGGCTGCCATCTGCCAGTGACAGTGTTCCCCATTGTGATTCCGGTTCCACCCCCCAATCCTCGCCGGCGGGTTCTTCTCCATTGCGCAGCCGGTCTTCCTGCGGGTCCATTCCCCACTTCATGAATGTACCCTTGGTTCCATGGAGCAGAAAATGAGGACCAGGCGCGTAGGCCAGCACTCTCCCCCTCAACATCGCTCGCAGCCCCGGGTATTGCAGGCAGATATCAAAGGCATCGTCGACTACGATCCCCTCACGCTGCTGGAAGGCGGCCGCGGTAATGGATTGGGGTTCACCGAACAAGGTCAGCGCCTGATCAATCAGGTGGGGCGAGAGATCGAACATCACGCCGCTTCCTGGTTTTGCCTGTTCGCGCCACACGCTAAGTTTAGGATCGGGACGAAAACGGTCGTAGCGAACTTCGTACTCGGCAATGTGCCCCAAAACGCCGGAGTTGACCAATTTGTTTACGGTTAGAAAGTCTCCATCGAGGCGTCGGTTGTGAAAAACCGTTAGCAGCCGTTTCTTCCCCTTGGCGAGCAGCACCAATTCTTCGGCTTCCGCCAATGTTGGCGCGAACGGCTTGTCGATGACCACGTCGCGTCCAGCTATTAGACATTGTTCTCCAACATCGAAGTGCGAAGTATTGGGCGTAGCCACAACGCATAACTGTATGCTCTTGTCGGCGAGCAACTCGTCGAGAGTTCGAACCACTCGAATATTAGGATAGCGCTGCTGGGCGACTGAACCGCTGCGCTCCATGATGCACGCCAACTCTACCCCTGGCACTGTTCGAATATTTGGGGCATGGAAGGCTTGCCCAGCCAAACCATAGCCGATAAGGCCCACACGAAGCATTTGAACTCCTGAAAGAGAAGTCTAGGGGTTTCGCTTCCGATCTTTTACTGGAATCACAAATTTCAGGCCTGACCACACGTCATTCACCGCGCAGACTTTTACGTCAACCAGGCCGACCGCCAGCCCTATAGTGCGGATGTCGTTTTCGTTCATGTCGCAGACCACTCCAGAAATCTTTTTTGGCCAACTTACCCACAGCATGCCCGCTGGCGACAGGTGTCTTGCATACGGAGATATTTGACGCTCCAACTCGACGCGGCTCTTGACGAAGAGCATGATGAAATCCAAAGGAGCAGAAGGCCTTCGCAATACTGTGCAATCGTCCAGTGATTCTTGTAGCTCAGCTCCTACGTCGCGCGGTATTTCGTAGAGTGCTACGCGAAAATTTTCTTTGATGCCAAGTTTCCGGGGAAGTGGAGTGCCGGAGTATCCCGCCGCCATTCTCTTTTACCTCGAAGGGGCAAAGTAGCCGTGGCGGGTACGGATTCGCAGTCCTTTGTGGTTTTCTGCCAGAATCTCGATGGCGTGATACCGGCCATCAGCCTGGAATCCCCCCGGCTTGTAGGAAAGAGCGTACTGGCTGCGCAGTTCATCCTGAATCTCAGAAAATGCATTGGCGACTTCGGTGATCTGGAAAGGAAAGAAGGCACGACCGCCGGTGGCGTCAGCAATGCGTTGCAAAATCTTGTCGCCTGCATTTCGGCTGCCGGTCACGTTGGTGCTAATGGTGTAAATGATCACATCGGCACGCTGGGCCATTTCAATAGCCTCTTCGCGGGAAACATGGCTCTGATTGTCGTCGCCGTCGCTCAGCAAAATGATCGCGCGGCGTACCGCACCGGTTTGCTGTTCCTTACCCAACTTATCGCGCGAGGCATAGTAAAGCGCATCGTACATGGCGGTGCCGCCACCAGGACGCAATGCGCGCACTCCCTTCGACAACAGCTCCGTGTTGTCGGTGAAGTCTTGCGTTACCTCCGGCGTGGCGTCGAAACCCACCACGAAGGCCTTATCGTAATGAGGCCGCACTGTCTGATTTAAAAACTCAATGGCCGACTCCTGCTCGAATCGAAAGCGGTCACGCACCGAGTTGCTGGCATCCACCAGCAGGCCGACCTGTAAGGGGAGATTGGTTTCGCGATGGAAGCTGCGAATTTCGTCGGCCGGACGACCGTCGTCAATTACGCGAAAATCATCCCTCTTCATGTCGGTTATGTATCGGCCTTTCTTGTCGGTGACGGTGAAAATGACGTTGACCTCGTTCACTGTCGTGCGAATGGTGGGGACAGAGTCGTCCGGTGGAGCAGTCTCTTCAACTTTTGGCGCGGGTTGGCTTTCTGCCGGGGAACCGATCTGGCTGGTGGCTGGCTCTGGCACCGGCTTCGGGGGCTCCGCCGGAGGTGGTGCTTTCGGCGGTGTTTTAGAACGCTGGACTGTAGCTGACGGAGCGGACGGAAGCTCCGGTTGGGAGTCTTGGGCCAAGGTAACGGCACCAAGTGCCACGGCTCCGGACAAAAGAAGCGTGATACTGCGGGTACTCATGAGATGGGCCTCATTATAGCTCGGGAAGTCATTCCCCACTTCGCTTCCAGGCGCTCCAGCAGTTCCAGGAGCTCTCGCGGCAAAGGCCGCGACAATGACAGAGTTTCACCGGTCCTCGGATGCTGGAATTGTAAAGCCGCTGCATGAAGGAAGTTCCGCCCCAGGGAGATACTGCTCTGCTCCGGAGCACGAATCTCTCGCGGGGCGCCATACAACACGTCGCCCACAATCGGGTACCCAATCGAGGCGAGATGGACTCGTATCTGGTGGGTGCGGCCGGTGTCGATCTTCACTTCCAGCAGTGCGAACTTGCCATAGCGCGACTCAATTCGCCGCTGCACTGAGTAGTGGGTTATGGCCTCACGTCCACCATAACCGCGCGTTGTCATGCGGATGCGTCGGATGCTGTCGCGACTGATGCTGCTGGAAATAGTCTTCTGATCCTGCTCTGGCCAGCCGTGCACCAGCGCAAGGTAGGTTTTCTTCACTTCGCGCTGCGAAAACATTTTGCCGAGCGCGCGATGAGTCGAATCGTTCTTAGCCACAACGATGAGTCCGCTGGTGGCTTTATCCAGACGATGTACGATTCCTGGGCGTAATTCACCGCCAACCTCGGAAAGCTTGCCGAAGCGATACAACAACGCGTTCACCAGGGTTCCGCGATTGCGGCTGTCTTCTGTGGCACCGGCACCAGCGTGCACCATCATTCCCGCCGGCTTATTTACTACTGCCAAATCACCGTCTTCGAGGACAATATCGAGGTAAATGTCCTCCGCGATCGCCCGCAGGGGCGGAGGCTGCACTTTACCCAGAATCTTAACCGTCTCCCCCCCTTTAAGCCGCAAGGAGGGCTTCGCCGGGACGTCGTTGATGAGTACTTTTTGCTCAGTAATTAGCATCTGAATCCGCGATCGGCTGGTTTCTGAGAAGTGGGAAGCTAGATACTGGTCCAGGCGTTGCCCGGCGCTCTCTGGCGGGACGGCAAATTGGCTTGGATGGGGTTCTGGCAAGAGCAGCGCTCAGCATTCAGCGCTCAGCATTTAGACCGGCCGAGGCCATGTGCGATCAAGAATATCTGAAAGCCCGGACCGGAGCGAGCCAGTTGCTCACACTGTCATTTTGAGCGGCACGACAAGTCCTTTGGTTGTGAAGGCGGAAACGAAAAACCCCTACCTAGTCGCCCTTGCCGGCACTGCCGCCGTGGCATTGCTGCCCATCCACCAAATGACGCCGCCAGCGATTACAAGACAGATCGAGATAAGCTGCGTTCCGCTCATGATCCCGCCAAAGACCTCGCCCCTGCCTGGGTCGTCGCGCAGAAATTCCAGAAAATATCTAGCCACGCCGTAAAGAATCAGATACGCAGCAAACACTTGACCATCGAACTTCCGGCGCTTGAGCATCCACGTCAGGATAAAAAAGTTCGCCAGCTCGACTACGAACTCGAAGAGCTGCGTAGGTTCCAGAGCTTCGCCGAGCGGCGTGCCAACCAACTCGTGTGCCAGCGGATTGGTGAACGTGACGCCCCAGAAATGAGTCGTGGGCTTTCCCCAGCAGCAACCGGCCGCGAAGCAGCCCAACCGGCCTATTGCGTGTCCAAAGGCTAGTCCGGGAGCAAAGGCATCGCACGTGGGCAACGGTGGCATACGATGCTTGCGGATGTACCACGCCGAAGCCGCAAGACCCGTTAGCAATCCGCCGGAGAAAACACCGGCAGCCTGCATAGTACTCCACGAAAAGATTTCTTTGGGATGGCTGGTGTAAAACGCCCAGTCATTAATAATGTAAAGAACCTTAGCGCCGACTATGCCCGCGAGTACCACGACAATCCCCAGATTCCAGGCATCATCCGGATCGATCCCCAGTTTCCGCGAATTGCGAACGCAAATCCACAAGCCGCTCAGAACTCCGAGCGAAACCAGCATCCCGTAGGTGGGCGCATTGAAGCTGCCGATATGAAAAAGTCTGGGAAACACTGCTTAGTTAGATGCTATCAGGGGAGATTAGCTGGCAGAAGTTTAGCAGAAACGAGCGCAGTTGTAGAAAAGCAAGTCGACCCACTGGGCCGTGTGCCGGGCCGAGAATGAACCCGTCGGTAGACAGTTGGGAGCCCGCCGAGACCCATTAGGCATCTCCGCATGGCGGAGCGCTGCACACAGGATCCTAGTTCGAGTCAAGCCCCCGTTCATTCAGCATTGGTTCAAAAATCGGTGACCGGCATCACTAACTCCGCAGGCCGACTTACAGAGTGGATGCTATGTGAAAGCTACGACAATGTGCAAGTAACTCTGGTCAAAAAGATGGCAACTGACTTGCCCGCAGAGTCCCAAATTAGCTATACGAGTTCCGGCCCAGCTTGGGCCGTTGACCTTGCAAAGCTGCAACGATTAGGATTCCTAAGGACTCTCACGTGCCTGCGGTTGCCCGTCCGCTCGCGCCACTTCCTTTACATCAATTCGTGCGGGCCAGTACACTACTCGTTCTTCAGATCGATTTGTGGAGGTTAATGAATGGCTGCAGAGGTTAACACTGAACTGCTGAACAAGGTTAAGAAGATTATTTCCGAACAACTTGGCGTGGACGAAGACGACGTCACCAACAACGCATCGTTCGTCGACGACTTGGGCGCCGACTCACTCGACCAGGTTGAGCTGGTTATGGCGCTCGAAGAATCCTTCGAACTCGAAATCCCCGACGAAGACGCAGAAAAGCTGCGTACCGTACAGGACGCAATTGATTACATCGAAAAGCACGCGAAAGCCATCAATAAGAAGTCAGCATAGATCAGTTCCGGCGGATTGCCGCCCATCCCACAGAAGCAGCTAGCGAGGACAACATGGCAGCGGTTGATGAAAAAGTAAAACAGATCATCGTGGAGCAACTGGGCGTGGACGAAGGCGAAGTGACTCCCAATGCCTCGTTCGTGGACGATTTAGGCGCCGACTCGCTGGACACCGTGGAACTGGTTATGGCCTTCGAGGAAGCCTTCGAAATTGAAATTCCCGATGAAGATGCGGAAAAGATTCGTACCGTGCAAGACGCCGTTGACTACATTGGGAAGAACTCGAAAGGTGGGAAGTAGTTGGGACGCAGGGTCGTCATTACTGGAATCGGCCTGATTTGCGCGGTAGGCAATACCACTGAAGAGGTGTGGAGGAACCTGCTTGCGGGCAAGAGCGGCGTGGCCCAAATTACGGGTTTCGACGCTTCGGCTTTTGCCTGTCGCATTGCGGCCGAAGTCAAGAATTTCGATCCTTTGCAATTCATTGAGAAAAAAGAACTGAAGAAGATGGGCCGCTTTATTCATCTGGCGCTGGCCGCGTCCGATGAAGCGATGAAGATGTCTGGACTGGAAGTGGACAACGACTTTGCGCCACGAGTTGGTGTTCATATCGGGTCAGGTATTGGAGGGTTCGACGTAATCGAACGCGAGCATTCCAACTTGCTCAATGGCGGTCCGCGAAAGATTTCTCCTTTTTTTATTCCTGCGGCTATCGTGAACCTCGCTGCCGGTCACGTCAGCATTCGCTACAACGCCAAAGGTCCTAACGAAGCCACGTGCACGGCGTGCACTTCCAGCGCTCATGCGGTTGGTGATGCCTTCAAGATCATCTCTCGCTGCGACGCCGATGTAATGATCGCCGGCGGGACCGAAGCCGCCATCACCCCCATGGGCGTGGGCGGATTCGCCGCTATGCGTGCACTGTCGACCCGTAACGATGACCCCGAAAGGGCGAGCCGCCCTTGGGATTCGGCGCGCGATGGGTTCGTAATCGGCGAGGGCGCCGGCATACTCGTACTTGAAGAACTGGAATTTGCCCGCCGTCGCGGCGCCAAAATTATCGCTGAAGTTGTAGGCTACGGGATGAGTGGCGACGCCTATCACATCACGCAGCCTGCGGAGAACGGCGATGGTGCCTACCGCGTGATGCTCAATACGCTGAACGACGCCAAGATTCAGCCAGAGCAGGTTGGCTACATCAACGCCCACGGCACTTCGACCGATCTCGGCGACAAATTGGAAACCATTGCGATCAAGCGAGCCTTTGGCGATCACGCCTATAAACTTGCGGTCAGTTCTACCAAATCGATGACCGGCCACTTGCTGGGCGGCGCCGGCGGCCTGGAAGCCGGCGTGACCGCGCTGGCCCTCCGTGACCAATTGCTGCCTCCCACCGCGAATCTGGACAATCCTGACGAAGGATGCGATCTGGACTACGTCCCAAAGCAGTCTCGCAGCGCCCGCCTGGAATATGCCATGTCTAACTCTTTTGGTTTTGGTGGCACCAATGGTGCTCTGCTATTCCGCCAGTGGCAGGGCTAGCTACCGATAGTCGGTCAAATAACTCTTTTCCTTTTGTGGCTTTACCAACATTCGCAGCAATCTATATGAACCCGAGACAAATCTAGGCAGTTATGGGCCACTCCTGGTCAATTAGCCATTTCTAATCTGACCTTCGGTGCATGCCTAAGCAGTACCTTGGTACTGCCATATTGTCCTTCTTCGCCTTTGCATTCTTTCAAAACCCGCGCCAGAATTGGCATCCGATGCTTGTTACCACCAACTATGGATAAATCTCTGGCCGCGTTTACATCGTCATTCCCCAGCACACGAAGAGGTTCAGCCCGGGTCGCATTTGTCGACCTTCACGATTCAGCCGCAACTGTTTTAGGAGAATGTTTCCGCCAGTTTGGCGTCGAAACCGTCTCGCTCAATGGCGACGCCGGCGATCGCCTGAAAAAAGAAAAATTTGAGGGATGCGTAATGAGGCTGCAAGATGGCGCCGATTTAGTGATGAACGAGGCGCGCTCTTCCGCATCGAACCGCCACATGATTCTGTATGGACTGGGGGGCAGCGTTCAAGACGCCCTACGCTATTCGAAGTTCGGTATTAACGCGGTTTTCAATGAACCATTGGAACGTCCCGCTGCGCTGAAGCTGGTCAGGGCGACGCAGACTTTGGTGTTCCACGAGTTTCGCCGCTATGTTCGCATTCCAGTTATTACTGAGCTAGCGGTTGTGACCGGTGACCACCACCGCTTCAGCGCTACCAGTCAGGAGATTAGCGCCGGCGGAATGTCGTTCCGCAGCCCAGAGGATATCGCAGTGGGCCAGACTGTCGAGATTTCGTTCGCCTTGTTGACCTTGCCTCGAATCTGGGTCCGTGGCGTGGTGGCTTGGCGTAGGCCAACTTCCAAGAGCATCGGCATTCACTTCGACAATACCGACGAGCGACGCCTGCGAATCAAGGAATGGATTGATGGATACCTGGAGAGCTAGTGGCTAGGCTGCACTCGAGTCTTCCCCGGGGATCGAAGCGGGGATAAACGCGTGGATGCTGGTTCCCGAGCCGTTAGATTCGACCTCCAGCCTCCCTCCAAGTTCATTGATCCGCTCGCGCATGCCGGCGAGACCGACACCAAGGTGGGTGCCGTCGCTCCGCATTTTCTTCAGCACTTCAGCAGCGATGCCCACGCCGTGATCTTGCACGCGAAGCGAAACCCACTCTGCATCTATCTCCAGGCGGATTTCCGCCGACGCGCTCTGCGAGTGGCGATGCACGTTGGTCAGGCTTTCCTGCAAGACGCGAAACAGCGCTAATTCCATGGTATTTGGTAATCGCGGCAGACTGGCTGGGAGTTCCAGCGTCACTGGGATGCCGCTGCGTTGCGAAAATCCGCTGACAAACCAACTGGCAGCCGAAGCGAATCCGGCTTCGTCGAGCAAAGGTGGATGCAGCAGGTGCGACAGCGTTCGTGTCTCCGAGATGCAGCGATCCAGTAAGTCGGTACATTCGGTCAATATTTCTGGCCGGCTAATCGATACGGTGTCGGTCATAATCTGCAAGTTGATTTTCACCGCTGCCAGGTACTGGCCAAGACTGTCATGAATCTCGCGGGCGATGCGCCGGCGCTCCTGGTCCTGCAAAGTGAGTAGTCGTGCGCTCAACCGGCGGATCGCCTGCTCGGCATTTCTGCGATCAGTCACATCCAACGTGATAATGCCGATTTGAAAAACTTGTTTATGCTCGTCTTTGATGGGAAAGTAATTTACCAGCCAATGGCGGTTGTCCCCGGGCTTGTCAGGTATTTCTCCAGAAACCTCCCGGTCCAGCACTGCTTCTCCGGTGCGTTTAACGGTCTCCAGAATTCTCTCGGCGTCAGGAGCGTGGTCGCCGAAAATTTCCATCACGGTGCGGCCCAAAAAATCGACTGAAGTCATGCCCACCATTTGCGCAAGAATGTCGTTAACCCGCAGATAACGGAAATCACTGTCGAGAATAGCGAACCCCACCGTGGAAGAGGAGAAGAACGCCCGCAGTAATTCTTCATTGTGGCGAGCGACGCGCTCGGTGCGCTGGTGCATGGTGAATTCGCGATTGAGCAAGAAAAATTCGGCTCCCAGCAGCAGCAGTGCAGCAACGAAAGCTACCGCTAGTGTTCCGACAGTTCGATCATAGAGACGATGCGATGCCACCCTGCGCTCCTCGAGCAAGCGGCTCTCGTCAGTTCGCAAACTCTGGAGGCTCAGGCGAAGCTCATCGCCAATTGCAGCACTCTCGTTGGTTAGGTCAATCTGTTGCTGTCGGTCAGGCTTGCCGCTTTTTCGCAGATCAATCGAGGTTTGCAACGTCACAAGATAGCGATCCGCGAGAGATTGCAATTGATCAATCTGCGCGTTTCGCGCGGGATTGTCGGCAGTTTCGGATCGCAGTCTCTTGAGTTCCGGTGGGATCTCTTGCTTGCTGGTGTGATAGCCGCGAAGTGATTTCTCATCGTTGGTGATGATGTAACCACGCCGCGAATTACCCGCCCGCAAGGTGTCGGAGCGCAAATCCTCCAAAATGGTTTGTACTTCGTGCGTATGCGAGATCAGCCGCTCACTTTCGACCAGGCGATTCGTGGTCCGGTAAGCGATTAGGCCGATCGCCACAAGCAGTACCACTGCCAAGGCAAAAGCCAGCCACGCGACTCTTCGCAATGAGTAGAAATATGCCATCTTCAGAACCCTCTGAGGCGGAGAGGGCGTTGCGACCGATATATTAGGGTCGCAGAACAGCTTACTGAGTCAACTTGAGTCATTATCTGCTCTAAGAGTTGATAATATAGGGAATCGGTTACGACTCTTAGTAAAAAACCGTAAGTCCAGACCACCCGGGATATCGCAAATCAAGCCATGCACAGGCTTTGCGGTGAATTCACTCCGTACCATGTAAAATCAGTAGAACTATGGCCGGCACAGCCCAGCTCGTCCAAATCGAACTTAATAGCCCTATCCGTCAGCCTAAACCGCCGTGGCTGAAAGCCAGGGCCCCGGTTGGAGATAATTTCCACCAGCTGAAAAAGTTAGCTCGCGAATTAAAGCTGCACACGGTTTGCGAGTCGGCACAGTGCCCGAACATTGGGGAGTGCTGGAACCAGCGCACTGCGACTTTCATGCTACTGGGCGACCTTTGCACCCGGCGCTGCGGTTTCTGCGCCGTTCCCAAAGGACGGCCAGAGCCGATCGACTGGGAGGAGCCGGGTCGCGTGGCCGAAGCCGTTGCCACCCTCGGCCTGAAACACGCCGTTGTGACCAGCGTAAATCGCGATGACGATAATCTTGGCGGCGCCCGCATCTTTGCTGAAACCATCCGTCAAATTCGCGAACGCGTGCCGGCCTGCCGCATCGAAGTTTTAATCCCTGATTTCCAGGGGATTGACGAAGCGCTGCAGATCGTTCTCCATGCCAAGCCCAATGTGCTGAACCATAACACCGAGACTGTCCCGCGTCTTTATCGCGTGGCTCGCTCTGGCGCACGCTATCAACGGACCTTGCAACTCCTGGAAAATGCCAAGACATTTTCTCCTGGCATGGTCACTAAGACCGGCGTGATGGTGGGCTTGGGCGAGACCATGGCGGAACTAGTGGAAGTGTTTCGCGACCTGGCGGGGCGCAAAGTTGACATTCTTACCGTAGGCCAATATATGCGGCCATCCCGCGACCATCTTCCGATTGCGCGGTTCTATACTCCCTATGAGTTCGAATATTTGAAAGAAGAAGCTTTACGTTTTGGCTTTCGCCACGTGGAGTCAGGGCCGCTGGTTCGCTCCAGCTACCACGCGCAAGAGCAGGCGGAGTCCACGGCTGCTCCTGCCATCAAGGGTGCTCTGTGAAGGCTTTCCGAATTCCTTTCTAAGACTGCATGAACGTTCTTGAGTTCAGCTTGCTGGTGGGTGTGGGGTCGATCCTGGCAGGCTTTCTGGGGTCGCTGACAGGTCTGGGAGGCGGCGTGGTCCTGGTTCCACTCTTGACCCTTTTTTTTCGCGTAGACATCCGCTACGCCATCGGCGCCTCACTCGTCTCCGTGATCGCAACTTCTTCGGGAGCGGCTGCTGCCTACGTGAAAGAAGGATTCTCCAATATTCGCATTGGGATGTTTCTGGAGATCGCAACTACCCTGGGCGCGGTAATGGGCGCCTATCTTGCACTCAAAGTTTCTACGCCGGCGATCGCCATTATCTTTGGCTCCGTGCTTCTGTATTCCGCTTACCTTTCCGCGCGTCAACACCATCCCGATCCCGAAGATGACCAACCTGATCCCCTCGCAACCCGGTTGCGCATGAACGGCTCCTACCCCTCGCTGACAGGCCCGAGAAAATACTATGTCCGTCGCGTGCCGCAGGGCTTCGCCATTATGACGGGTGCGGGAATCTTGTCGGGACTATTAGGGATTGGTTCGGGTGCGGTGAAGGTATTGGCGATGGATCAGGCCATGCGAATTCCCTTCAAGGTCTCGACCACTACCAGCAACTTCATGATTGGAGTAACTGCCGCAGCCAGCGCCGGCGTGTACCTGAGCCGCGGTTATATTGATCCGGGATTGGCCATGCCGGTGATGCTCGGAGTGCTTACCGGATCAATGCTGGGAACGGTGGTGTTGGCCAAGACCAAGACAAGTTCTCTCCGAATCGTTTTTAGCGCCGTAATCGTACTGCTTGGGATTGAAATGCTCTACAAAGGTATAACTGGCGGCATCTAATGCAGAAAACAGCACAATGGGGTGATCGAGAGGTTGAAGGAATTATCGGGACTCTCCTGCGTGTAGGAGTATTGTTCGCCGCCGTGGTAGTGCTGGCGGGAGGCATTGTCTATATTGCACGTCACGGCTGGGAGCGCGCTGATTACCGAATTTTCCATGGTGAACCGCAAGATCTTAAAGAGATTCACGGGATTTTTTCCGATGCCTGGGCGTTGCAGGGCCGCGGAATTATTCAGCTTGGATTGCTTTTGCTGATCGCCACTCCCATAGCTCGCGTGGCTTTTTCAATCGTCGGTTTCGCGGTTGAACGCGACCGTTTGTATGTCGGCTTTACGCTACTAGTGCTTGCGGTCCTGATGTATAGCCTGGTCGGATCCTAAGTTCGCTCACCACACTCGACAAGAATTCTTTCTGACCATCGGGGCGTCAGGCTTGCAGTGGAAAGCTTCCTGAAATTCCGGCATATTGGAAACCGCTCCATTTACCCGCCACTTACCGGGTGAGTGCGGATCGATTGTCACTAACATGCGGCTCATCGAATCGGTGCGGTTCTGGCACCACACGTTGGCCCAGCCCAGAAAAAACCTCTGCCTTGCAGTCAGCCCATCGATGGGCGTGGGTTCATGGCCCGCAATATTATTCATCAATGCCATGTACGCGAGGCGCAGGCCGCCGTTGTCGGCCACATTTTCTCCTAAGGTTAGGCGGCCCTTGACCTTGACGTTATCTACCGCGCTGTAAGAGGAATATTGATCGGCCATGCACTGCGTGCGATTGTTGAACTCCTTTTTATCTTGCGCGGTCCACCAATCGCGCATATTGCCATCCGCGTCGAACTGGCTGCCTTCGTCGTCAAAGCCATGTGTCATCTCGTGGCCGATCACGGCACCGATGCCGCCAAAATTCATTGCGTCGTCGATGCTGTTGTCGTAGAACGGGGGCTGCAAGATTCCCGCGGGAAACGTAATGTTATTAAGTTGCACGTTGTAGCTCGCATTGACCGTCGACGGCGGATAAGGCCAATCATTTTTGTCCACCGGTTTGCCGATTTTGTTCAACTGATGCTGGAATTCAAATTCATTAGCGCGTAAGGAATTCCCAAGTGCATCGCCGCGAACTATTTTCAGGTTGCTGTAGTTGCGCCATTGGTCGGGATAGCCGATGCGGTTGCTGATTGCTGCAAGCTTCGCCAGAGCTTGCTTCTTGGTGTCCCCGCCCATCCAGGGAAGCTGATTGATATCCGCCGCTAAGGCCTTGTCCAGTTGCTGTACCATTTTGAGGGTGCGCTGTTTGTCTTCAGCGCCGAAATTCTCCTCCACGAACTTCTGGCCGAATGCCTCGCCCAGGTCGCCTGTCGTGTAACGGACGCAGCGCTTCCAGCGAGGCGCCAATTCGTTTGTGCCGGTGAGCTCCTTATCAAAAAACGAAAAACTCGCATTCACAAACCCGGACGGGAGCAGGGGCGCGTTGGCGTGCAGGAGCTGCCATCGCAAGTAGGTCTTTAAGTCCGTCAGTGAAGCGGAGTTCAATTCTGTGTTCAATCGTTTGAAGAACTCGGGCTCGGTTACATTGAGACTGCCGGATGGTACGCCGATGCCTTTGAGGTAAGCGCTCCATTCGAAATTCGGGCTCAAAGCAGCAAGGTCGGCCACGGTCATCTTGTGATAGACCTTGGCAGGATCGCGTCGATCGGTGCGGTCGAGCGCGCCCTTGGCCAGACCCGTCTCGATCGCCACGACACTCTTGGCTTCCCCGGCTGCCTTCTCTTGCGGGTCTCCCAGCAGTTCAAACATTTTTTGAATGTGGGCCAGATAATGTTGACGCTGCTTCGCCGTCTTAGTTTCGTTTTTTAAGTAATAGTCACGATCAGGCAGTGCCATTCCGCCTTCGTCAACCTCGCCGATCACCTGAGTCGCGTCTTTAAAGTCCTGGTCCGAACTGAAGGTAAAAAATGCTTCTACTGCCCGGCGATGTAGCCGTACTAATTCTTTGGCCAACTCTTGTTTGGATTCCAGCTCGTCGATTCGCTGCAACTCTTCGTCAAGGGGACGGATACCGGCCTTCTCAATTGCACTCTCGTCCATGCAGGAGTGGTAGTAGTCGCCGATTTTCTGCTCTGCCGGATTGCGCTTTGAATCTTCGGAGGAATATTTCTCCAGAACGGCCCGCACGGCGTACTCACCACGTTCTTCGAGTTCATTGAAACGTCCCCATCCAGACTGGTCCGTTGGTATCGGGTTAGCCGCCTGCCACTTCCTGCACGCGTAAGCGTAAAAATCGACGCAAGGATCAATGCTCGTGTCCAGCCTGTCTTGCGTGAACCGTACCGTTGCCAGACTGGCCTGACTAGCAAGCTTCGGTTCCTGAGCAACAGCCAAGTACCAGGAGACGGAAAGCAAACAAGCAAGTTTCAGGCCGCGCATGTTCCCTCGCAGGATGTGAACATTTTGTAGATTGAATTTCGAATGTGATACGCGGCGATAGAGAAATTTGTTCCTCTTACCGCCGCGTTCTTAGAAGACCTTCAGGTGGATGGTCAAGTACTTCTTGGGATTTTCTCGCACCGACTTAACCAGTTCGCGGCTCTCCAGCAACACCTGATCAAGGTTGTTGAATACGGAAGGATCTTGCAGCAGCTTGCCCGCCGTGCCCTTGCCGGCCTTAAGATCATCCATAATCGCGGAAATATTGGTGATGGTTCTCTGAAGTTTATCCGCCAGTTCCTGATCTTTCGCTAGTTTCCCTAAAGTGCCTTTGCCCGCGTTTATATCGTCTGTAAGTTGTTTCACGTTAGCGATAGCCGCATTGGCATTGTTAAACAGCGAAGGATCTTTCAAGAACTTTCCGGCCGTTCCTTTACCGGCGTTCACTTCGTCCACCATTCCGTTTATTTTGTCCATGGTGGCATTCAATTTGTTATAGACGGTTTCGTCGGCGACCAGCTTGCCCAGGGTGCCTTTGCCTTGGCCGATCTCGTTCACGATCGACTGGAATTCATTCACCGTGTCAGAAAGGCGGTTGTATAGAGTTGGATCGTAGATCAACTTGCCGACCGAGCCTTTGCCGCTTTCGACGAACGCCACGATGCGATCAAGACGCCGTAGCAGGGCGTCCATGTTTTGCAATGTTCCCTGACTGGATCGGATCATGTCATTCAGATCGGGACGATCGCGGATGGGCAGTACGTCGCCATCTTTTACCTCAGGACCGACGGCCTGCGAACTGTCGATATCGATATAGGTTTCACCCAACACGCCCGCCGTGGATAGCGCCGTCAACGAGTCTTCACGCAGGTTGGAGTGATAACGGGTACTGACTTTCATCACCACCAGGACCGGGGTCAGCTGCTTATCCTTGTCGGGAACGACGCCCATGCTGATGACGTTTCCTATGTTGACGCCATTCAGGCGAACGGGAGCGCCTACCCGCAGTCCGCTGGCATTGTCGAAATAAGATCTAAGCTTGATTTTTTTGGTGAACCAGCCGCCGGTGCCGCTAATAAGGAAAACCAAAATTCCCAGCGTAATGCTGGCGACGACAACGGTGATGCCAACTTTTAGTTGAGACCACTGGACCTGCTTTTGGCTAGGCACGTGTGCTCCCCGGCTTCATTTTTACGCGGACCCGTCGCGCAGAGATTGGGACTGCACGTTTGTGAATAATAGCAGACGACTTGTCCCGAAAACTGAGAACCGGCATGTTGGAACCGAGAACTAAAAGTATGGCAGGCTTTTCGCTATGCCCACACCGCACGCGGATGCACCGCCGGCAACAATCCAATGGCCAGCAAATAGGCCACAGCCCCGCAGATCAAGGTCACATTAAGACCGAATTGTATGGCAATGACTATCGCCAACACTGACCCTAAAACGCTGGAAGCCGCGTTCATGGCCCACGCCCACTCGATACATGTTTCTTTCGTGTCCCCCGCTGCAGGCGCGCTGGCCAAGGCGCGCAGTCCGGTGGGGAACGGCATACCCATAGCTAGGCCAAGTGGCACCAGCAGCATGGCGCTGATCATCAATTTCACTACAAACGGCAGGCCGACCAAACTATTCAAAACGGCTGGCAGGATGAAGACGTAGAGCAGCAAGGCCGCGACGATCAATATCAGGGGCAACCACGCACGCCGGGTGTCGCCCAACCACTTGCGAGACAACATGCTCCCCGCGCCGCTTGACAGCAGTAGGAGAAATACGACGACCGTCAATGCGTAAGTAGGATGGCCCAGGAACAATACGAACCGCTGGATAAACGCGATCTCGACCATGATGTATCCCAACCCGACCGCGACAAAGTAGAGCAACCCAGCGGCATTGTTGCGTGCTCCGCTGGTGCCGAGTGCCAGGGGCAGGATCAGGAAGAGCACAACCGCCACCAACGAGATAATTAGCACCATCCCCAGCACCGCTACGCCGAGGTTTACCTTCCAGTCGATGCCGTTTTGCAAGCCCTCGTGATGCAGAATCTGCCCAAGTTTCAAAGTGAAGAAGAAGAACGGAGCATTGTCGTTAACTGGCGCAACGTTATAGGCGTAGCCCCGTGCGAACCCAAAAGGATCGTTGCTGGCGATAAGCGCTGAGAATGGATTCTGCCCCGGCTCGGACGGCAGATATAGCGCTGTTAGTTCAGGAGTGCGGCTGAGGTGCGCCCGGACAGCCGCTTCCTCTTGTGCGGTGAATGCGCTTTTCTTGGCCAGCACCGCGACGGGAATTCCATCCTCATTCAGTTCGCCCTGTGATACGACAATGAAATTCTTGGCAGGATTCGGAACTCCCAGCCGGTGCAATGCGTCCACAGCCACGGAAACCACTCGTAACGCTTCGCGGGGCTGCTGAAATTCCCAGCGGGTGATGGCGATCAATCCATCCGGTTTCAAGTGCTCGAAGTACTCCTGGAAAGCCTCTTCCGTATAAAGACTGTTTTCGCTCAAGGCGAATGCTCCGGCGGCGGTCGAAGCCCAGGTGTTGACCAGCGTCATCTGCACTACATCGAAGCTCTGCTTGGCATTACGTACGAACGACCGCCCATCGGTCACGTGAATATGCACCGGTGGCCGCTCGTACAGGTGATAGGAGTAATCCGAGTAGCGCCCGCGCATGATGGTATCGGCAATGATCGGATTGATCTCGATGCCGGTCACGTCCGGGCTACCGTTGGCGACGGCTCGCAGCACGTCTACACCTCCGCCTGGCCCGATAATGGCGTAGTCACCGTGCGGCCGCAGAACGTTTGCCAGCGCTGGGGGCGCGGCCATCAGGTTCTTCTCCCAAACTGTGCCATGCCACTGTTTGGGATCGGCATTCATGATGTAGGTAGAAGCGTCGGCATCGATCACCACCGCTTTGGCATCCCCCTGACGATCCACTTCAACTCGTGAGATGGCATTCCAACGCGCAAACTCAACCCATGAGGAATCGCGAAATACTCCCTTTGCGTATACCACATCGATCAACCGCCCAGAATGGTTGGCGGCAATCAACAGCAGCAAAAGAGCCCCAACGCCGACTGCCAGCTTGCGAGCGTTCCCAACCCCGGCCCAGACGACCGCAGCCGTCGCGGCCGTGGCCCCAGCAAATAGAATGGCGTTGGGACCTCCCAGCCAATTGAGCAGCGGCACAATGCCGAGACACGCCAACGCTCCTCCGCATAGGTCAGCTCCGTACATTCGCGCGATGTGACGCGACTCGCGGGCAAAAATGACGGAAAACTCGATGCCGGTAACAAGAAACGGCACAGCTGCCACGAGGTACATCACAGTCAGCCGGAGGAAGTTTGCTTTCGAAAGTTCCAATGAAACCGGAACATGCAAGACAGTCTCGAGAACCAATGGAATGACTGTAGCATTCACAATGCTCAACCAAGCCATCAGGGTTCGAGTCTGAAAACCTACTAGCCAATTCTTTGCCAGATAAGCAAAAACCCCGCCCGCCCCCAGGCCAAGCAGCGCAATCGAAATAGCCAGGAACGCGAAATGATAAAACAGCACCACGGAAAACAGCCGGGTTAAGGCCAGCTCAAGCAGCAAGGCAGCAAAGCTACTGAGCGCAATTCCCGCTAGCAAGGCGCGAGTATGAGTTGAATTTTCGATTACCGGATGTACTTGGGGAAAAATATCAGTGGATGAGGACATTGGCTGTGGTTTGGGATGCGACAGTCTACCAGAAGTACGCCACTAGACCAGTCGGTTCAACTCTCGAGAATAACCTGCGCAATTGCCTGTTCGGCGGTGTGAGAAAGTGAGAGAGCTATATTGGTGGCGCCCAGCCTGGCAGCAAATTCGGCCGCCTTGCCGTGGAACACAATGGTGGGACGGCTGCCGGGCTTCCGTGCCACTTCGATGTCTCGAAACCGTACACCATGGTTCCAGCCGGTTCCCAATGCCTTCATTCCGGCTTCTTTGGCGGCGAAGCGAGCCGCAAAGCGTTCTGCGCGGTTGGCCTTGGAGTCACAGTAGCGGATCTCGCCCTGGGTGAAGATTTTGTGCAGGAAGCGGTCACCATAGCGCGATATGGCCGCAGCGATACGCGGCACTTCGGCAATATCGATTCCAGTTCCAACAATCATGGGGAACTCGTCGCAGGCTAACAACCGTCCTCAAACTCGCCAGTAGTCCGGCCGCCAGTGCTGGATTGCTTTTTTGATGTCGGCTGGACGTAGATTCTGGGCCAAGCTGCGTTCCGCTAACCCTACCACTTCACCGTCAGAGGCAAAACGCAACGCGATCAGCTGGCGTTCCGTAAGATTTGGAATTTTGGTCCCTAAAGACTGTGGCGAAAGTATGGCCAAGCGCAGTTTTTCTTCCATGCGAATTACTCGATCCTGAACTTTCAGGGCATAGGTCCGGATCTTAAGTAGCGCAACCATCGCTGCGGTCGCCACCACGACCATCCAGGCGTTCCAGAGCCCGGGATGCCGGACTAACTCCACAACGATGACGATCCAGGTGATCAAAAATACGGGTGCTAAGAAAAAATGATAAGCGGGATCGAATCGCGCATGGTTGGCCAGAGTTTGGGGTGTTTTATCAGCCATTTGTATTTCCTCTTTAGCTGTTCGGCGCAATTGTACCGCCAAGGCAGGTTATTGCAGAAGCTAGAAGAGCCGGTCTCCCTTGTAGATCAGTTCACCATCCACCACCCTGGCCTCCTGCATCATCTTGTGCGGACGCACTGGGCCAGTGGCGTCAATGTGAAGCACTTCGTGGCCGTGGGCTACCAGCCAATCTGAGATCAACATGCGATGGCACTGAAAGTACACTCGTTCCGCGCACATGTAAGCTGTGAGGCGCTTTAACGCCAAGTCAATCAACCGCGCCATCGCTGCCTCGAATTCGGCGGTCAGCATGTAGTCGGCATAGTTGCGAAAGCTGTCGCTGCGCAGCGCAATGTTGGGGGAATCGTCGCGAATCTTTTTTCGCCTTCCGCCAAGCTCTTTCATCCAGATGTACTGAATACCGGCGTTCGGAAGAGCAACTTCGAGAGATTCGCGGTTGAAATGCGGCAACCGGCGCGACATCGGAAAAGCCCGAATGTCGACTAAAGTCTGGATAGAGTGGGCTTGTAACGGCTCGAGCAGCTCGTCCAGGCTGCGGGTAGAGTGCCCGATGGTATACAGGGTCGCCACATCCCACACTAAACCAGCCACGGAGTGCGCGGGCCGCCCAGACAAATCTTTTACTGACTCATCCCAGCAATCCGCGAAACCGTGGCTTGGCTTCTAGCCTCGGAAGTACAGGTAAGCAAACATGATGCAGGCCAGCACTACGCCGGAACCGGCGACATCGTGCCAATCCCAACTGGCGCGGGTTTCTTCGCGGCCTTCTGAGGTCTTGGTGGCAAAGGTCAGATTCTGAATGCTGCCTTCGGCCGGGGCAGGAGTCAACAAGCTGACCACGACCATCACAACCGCCGACACGATCGTGATCAGAACGCTGAAGTACTGGAAGTACGTGTTATTCACGATCCAAAGAAAGGATCCTGGCGTATAGCCGTTTTGTAGTCCGCTGAGCCCGAGCGTGACCGGGGTATCGACGATCATGCGGAAGATGCCCAGAATGAATCCCACAATCATCGCCCAAAGCGCGCCCTGCGCCGTCATGCGCTTATAGAAGACGCCAAGGAAGAATACGACGAAGATCGGCGGCGCCAAATACGCCTGTACCCCCTGCAAATAGCCGTACAGACCTTGTGCGTTCTTAATCACTGGAATCCAGAGCAGCGCTACTACCACCATCCCCCCGGTGGCCAGCCGTCCGACGCGAACTAGTTGTGATTGTGTCGCCTTGGGTTTCCACTTCTCGTAAAGATCCACCGTAAATAGGGTGGAGCACGCGTTGAACACACCTGCCAATGATCCCATCAGCGCTGACAGCAACCCGGCGACCACAATACCGCGCAAGCCGGGCGGCAACAGGTACTGCACCATCATGGGGAAAGATCCCTGGGCGGCTGCGGCATTAGCGTGTCCGTCCGGGCCGATAATGGAAGCCAGTTCCGGAATTTTCCCGCTCTTCGCCAACGCGAAGCAAATAATCCCGGGAATAATGAACAGATAAACCGGAAACAATTTTAGAAATGCAGCAAAGATGCTGCCCCGGCGGGCTTCTGTCTGGTTAGGCGCACCCAGCGCGCGCTGTACGATGTACTGATCGGTACACCAGTACCACAGGCCGACGATCGGCGCGCAGAACAGCATGCCGAGCCAGGGAAAGTTTCCGTTGAAATACCAGGCCTGCTTCACTACCTGCCCGGCAGCATTCGTCTCCATCACCGGTGACCATGTTCCTTGCACCCCGGCAGGAATCAGCGGCTTCCACAAATTGAACATATCCGAGCCGGCGATGACTTTTAACTCATGCCAGCCACCGAGCTTGTGCAACCCGTAGAAGGTCAGGCACCCGGACCCAATGATCAGAATGATCGCCTGTACCGCATCGTTGTACGCCACGGCGCGCATGCCGCCCAGCGTAGTGTAAAGGCCGGTAAGCACAATTACGAGAACGGATCCGATCCAGAAGCTGTCGATATAAATGCCGCCAATGGTCAAATGCATCTCCGGCAACAAAGTGCCGAAGACGACCCCGCCGGCGAAGATGCCGACCGCAATCTTTGAAACAATAAACGTCACGATCGAAACGATTGAGAGCACGTAGCGTGAGCCCACGCTAAACCGCTTCTCCAGGAACTCCGGCATGGTGAAGACCATCGACCGCATGTAGAAGGGAACAAAGACCCATCCCAGGATCAGCAAACACCAGGCGTGCAGCTCATAGTGCGCCAGCGCGACTCCGCTGGTGGCCCCGGCCCCGGCCAGCCCAACCACGTGCTCCGAACCGATGTTCGAGGCGAAAATTGAGGAGCCGATGACCCACCAGCCCAGGTTGCGTCCCGCCAGAAAGTAATCCGTCGTGTTGTTCTTGTTTTTGCGTACGACCCACGACGCCACACCGATTAAAAGTGCGAAATATATAGCGATAACCAGCCAGTCGAGTGGGGTGATGTGGGACTGCCGGGGTTGGCTAACCAAAAAAACGGCGAGGTTGATCATGCGGGTTTTCATCCCTCAACGCGGAAGAGTTTGTTACGGCTCGGCCCGGGCGATTCCCAGAAGGGCCTCTGCGATAACGTTTACGTGCTGGGGAAATATACTACGAAGGTCAAGCAGTACGCGACTTTCTTCTACTCGGCAGATAATAGCCGGGTCGTGGCGAAGCAATCGTGCGGAAAGTTCCACTGCGCTTAGGCCCGGGCAGCTGACCGCCAGAAGCCGGGTAGGTAAGGTAACTGACGGAGCCGCGCCACCGCCGATAATCGAATCTCCTTCAATAATTTCAATCGCCATACGGGCCTGGGCATTTTTGATTTGGTCAAGTACTCGCTCGGCGCGACTATTAATTTCATCTTTGGAGAGCCGCAACATCCGCAAAATCGGTATCGAGCCATAGTCGCGTCTCACGTAAGCCAGCAGAGTCGCTTCCAACCCGGCGTAGGTCAATTTATCGACCCTGAGCGCCCGGAACAGCGAGTTCGAGCGCATGCGGCCGATCAAGTCCTCGCGCCCGCTCAATATTCCCGCCTGAGGCCCACCCAGGAGCTTATCGCCGCTGTAGGTGACCACGTCTACCCCTGCTCGTAAGCTATCGAGCACAATGGGTTCATCGCTGATTCCAATCGATCGCAGGTCGAAAAGCGAGCCGCTACCTAGGTCTTCCATGAGGGGCAGCTTGTGCCTGCTGGCCAGGGCGGAGAGCTCCTGGAGCGTCGGCTGCTCAGTAAAACCGGTAATCTGGAAGTTTGAGCGATGCACCCGCAGCAGCACCCGGGTTTGATCGTTGATGGCTCGCTCGTAGTCAGCGATGCGGGTGCGGTTAGTAGTACCAACTTCCCGCAGCGTCGCATTCGACTTCTTCATCACCTCAGGAATACGAAATGATCCGCCGATCTCTACCAGCTCGCCGCGCGAGACAATGACCTCGCCGCCATCGGCTAGCGTGTTCAGAGCCAGCAAAACAGCCGCAGCGTTGTTATTAACCACGATAGTAGAAATGACTCTGTCTCGGGTCTCGTTGTCCCCGATTAATTTGCGGAACAATCGATCTACGTGAATGTCACGTTGGCCGCGATCTCCGGACTCTAGGTCAAATTCGAGATTCGAGTAACCGCCCGCGATCTCCTGGATATGGCGCATCGCCGCTTCAGATAGCGGCGCTCGGCCCAGGTTGGTATGAAGGATCACCCCCGTAGCATTCAACACCGGACGAAGACTGTGAGTGAGACTCTCGCGCACCTGCCGTCCTACGGCCTCGGCAATCCCGGAAAGAGCTAGATCGATCTTTGAGGCATCCAGGTGCCCGGAAGTGATCTCCTCGCGCAAACGGTTGAGCACCGCGCGGACTGCGTCCGTAACCGGCGCGAGCCCCTCTTGAGAAACAAGAGTCGCCATGTCATCGTCGCGCAATAACTCATCGACGGAAGGCAGCTTTCGATATAACTCAGTTTTCACGCAGCGATTATCCCACGATCCAGGATTAGCTGATCAGAAGGTCAAGCGCGAAACTAACGTCCCAGCAGCTGATGTATTACCACCGGCAGAGAAGCGCCCGCAACCGGTGCCGGCGTCAACGTCAGACCAAGCATAATCAAGGCGACCAGGCCCAGTAGCCAACGTGATGAGCTTACATCGGGCCATCGCGGAACTACCGGATGCCTCATCCCGCTCAAGCCCAGGAGCACTGCCCATATAAGCCATCCCGCCCAGAAGTAATATGCCATTGGGAGCAACGCAAGAATGGCAAGCCGGGATACCGATCGGTGAGCATTTGGCGCGAGCGAGAAGACCATGTGGCCGCCATCCAGCTGTCCTCCTGGGAGCAGATTCAACGCCGTGGCAAACATTCCGACCCAGGCAGCAATGGCCATGGGATGCAAACTGATCTGGCTGATTGACCCCGCATGTCTTCCATGCAAAACCGCGTACAGAAAATTGACCACCTCGAAGATTCGCGGATAGTTCAGATCAATTGCTGGCCCCGTCGCGAGCCCAGAGGAAGGGAGCCCGAGCGAAATCCATAACACCACTAAAGCGACTACGAACCCCGCAATTGGACCAGCGATTCCGATATCAAACAGCGCTTCGCGTGAACGGATCGACGACCGTATCCGGATGAACGCGCCCATGGTTCCAAACAGGCTGGGAAAGGGAATAAAGAACGGCAAAGTCGCGGAAACCCCATATCGTTTGCAGTAAAGGTAATGCCCCATCTCGTGCGCCAATAGAATCGTCAGCAACGAAAATGAGAACGGAATTCCCAGCAGCAGATTGCCGCCGCGCAAAGCCCACATCAACGGGAAAATATCCAGGCCATCATCGCCGGTATAAAAACAAGGTAGGTGGAGCAAGAAATTATGCTGCATGCGCGCGCCGACAACCAGCGTGGTAAACACGGTGAGCGCGAGCAATAAAATATGCAGCCAATAACGGGGCTTGTAGGGACGCACTACTACTACTTGAATGGGATCGCGAGGTTCAACAGGCGGGAAAGAAGGGGAAGTCGGATCAGCCATTAGATTTCTTGCCGCGCGGCGGCACGAGGGACTAAGCCGCAGACGCGACAGCAACGCGGGCCACTAGTCGATTGATTGCAGTTCTTTGCCCGGCTTGAAACGTACCGCTTTGCCGGGTGGGATCGAGACCTCGGCACCAGTCCGCGGATTGCGGCCGATACCAGTCTTGCGCGGGCGCACGTTAAACACGCCAAACCCCCGCAGCTCAATACGATCCCCCTTCGAGAGCGAACGCTTCATGCTCTCAAAGACCGTCTCCACGGCCAGTTCGGCCTTGGTTTTGGTAATGCCGGTTTTATTGACTACTTCGTTGATTATGTCGAGCTTGATCACGATAGGCTCCCGAGCTGCCAAGCATTGGCCCACCAAGTGATTGATGCTAAGGGAGATAGGAGAGATTGTCAACGGTACTATCAGTACCGTAAGATTACCCCCACACCAGCCAGACGCAATTTGTAATTTGGTAATTGGGTAATTTTGTAATTCAGACCCCAGCTTTTGACTTCAAATCGCCAAATTGCCCTATTGCAAAATGTCTTTCAAGGAGCTGCATGCTGAAGAGTGATCGCTGGATCCGTCGCACCGCCAAAGAGCACGATATGATTAACCCCTTCTCCGAGAAGCAGGTACGGGAAGGCGTCATCTCCTACGGCTTGTCTTCCTACGGTTACGATCTACGGGTGGCGGATGAGTTCAAGATCTTCACCAACGTGAATACCACCGTAGTCGATCCCAAGAACTTCGACGAACGGTCTTTCGTCACCGTTCGTACCGACTGCTGCATCGTGCCGCCCAACTCATTTGCTTTGGCGCGCTCGGTGGAATACTTCAAGATTCCCCGCGATGTGCTGACAATCTGCGTCGGCAAATCGACCTATGCTCGCTGCGGAATTATCGTCAATGTCACTCCCTTCGAACCGGAGTGGGAAGGTTTTGTGACCCTCGAAATCTCCAACACGACGCCGCTACCAGCCAAGATCTATGCCAACGAAGGGCTGTGCCAGATCATTTTCTTTCAATCGGACGAGGTTTGCGAAACCAGTTACGCTGATCGGAAGGGCAAGTATCAATCCCAGAAGGGAATTGTCCTGCCCAAGCTATGAATCGACCGGAACTTATTTAAACGAAATGTTCAAACCCGTCGTCAGCAGGATGTCGTTCTGCTTGGCCCCCAGCGGCGGATCAGTGACGTAAATATCGCTGAACGCGTTCTGCCATCCAATCCGTTTAGCGATTTTAGTCACGGTTCCGAAGTTGAATACCGCGCGGTATTCCCCCAATGCGTTGAAGTCCGGATAAGCGTAAAGCTTCTGCGTTAGCGTCGTGCCCTGTCCGATTTTGTGGGTGAATTCCTCGCCGAGGTTCGCCGCGATCAGGTCACGCTGCACCGCGGAATAATTTTCGCGTGTGTAGTTGACCCCGGTAAGTATGTCGAGCGACGTTCGATCGCTCTTAATCACGTGGAAGCCTACCCCGCCGCTGAATACCGATCGCAAGTCGAGGCTCTGTAGCTCGTCGGTCTGGAAATCCGCCCCAGTAAAGCTGAAGGCCGTGGGCCCGAAGTTGTGGTCATAACGAATTCCGCCCTGCGTGCTGTTCGCTGTAACGCTCGGTGTGGCTCCGGGCGCGTCATCTTTTGCGAAAACTGAATTCGTATAGAGTCCCAGATGGTCGTGCAGCGTTTTGCGGTCGGCAGTAAAGGCCAGCGCCAGATTGCTGGTCTGGCTATTCCCCCGCGTCAGCGCAAAACTGGTATTTACGCCGCCATCCCAATCCTGCCGCCAGCTCGGATGCTCGGTCTGCTCGAGCTTAGTCTCCTCATCGGAGTTCAGAATTTTCTTGATCGAGTCTCTCGGCACGATAATCGCCGGCACGCCTGCAACCGCCACTTCCAGATTGCCGTCTACCGTCTTCACCGCGCCAACCGCCTTCTTTCCATCTTTTGACTGCACATGCAAGGGCTGGTCTGAATCAATCTGCTGAATGGAACTTAGCTTGACGGTAACTTCGTCGGCATAGTCGGTCTTGATAACCAACTCTTTATCGTCGGACTTAATAATGGTCCCTGTGAGCCGATCGCCGTTCTGCATTACGATTTGTCCGGCAAATGAGAGTTGAGACGACAGTAGGGCCAAGGCTGCTACGAATTTTAGGGAATTCACGTGCCACAGGCGGGCCGCAGATGCGTTGATTCTGTAATTAATCCGGGCTTCGTGGAAGGTGGCGAGGAAGTCGATTTGAAAATTTAGATTCATGATTGCAATTCCTTCTGACTTTAATGGCAGGGATGTACGCAGCAAATTCTCCGATCCCTCAAGATACTAGTCCGACGTACCACCTTCAACAGGAACGGTTCCTTACGTCGTGTCGGCCTGGGTTCGGGTGAGAAAGGCAGCAAAACTCAGGGATGTCCACACGCCTGGGGCGGTCGTCTATCACAGACTAGCCTCACCGTCGCCACTAGACTGTGCCGAAGAGGTGGCTTGATGTCTGAAATGAGTGCGGACGATTCCTTCGTGCAACCCTTCATCGAAGCGTCGGACGGCAGGACGTATCTTTGAAGGAGAAGTGTGCGAATCTATTTTGCAACCGCCGTTTTGACGGCCATATCTGCAGTATCCATCCCCTCGACCTCGGAAGATTTCCGAAATGCGAAGCTGATCGACATCGCTCCTTTTAGGGAAAGCAACGCGCCGATCATTGCTCCAAACAATGGATATCCGGTGTTGATTTCTACCGATCAACAAATGATGACAATCACAGTGGTCCTCGACGGAATCGCATACAGCGCCAACTTTCGTCAGAAGCATAATTTCAAGTCATCTGGTTTTATCGTCGGAGACTCAATTCCCGCCCGGTTGGATCGTGACAACCTCGTTCTAAGATCCAACGGCAACGAAATCAAAGCAAAGGTTACGCGACGAGAGCGACTAGAACCTAAGCCTTGATCCTCAGCAACGACAACACTGTTAGCGTACGAAGGAGCTTTGTATGAGTACTGGTCGCAGTAGTTTAGTGTCCAACGATCCTGTGCAGATATTTTGGAGCTCCGTCTTCACCCGAGTTCAAGATTGGGTAATCGCGGAGAACGAACAATCCGAATCAGGTCTTGCATTCGAGACCATGCGCAACGGGTTTCGAGTACACCGGGAGCCGCCCTTTCTTGCCGTGGAACGATGGTTAGATGACAACCTCATCTACGGACGGAAGGAACCGAGCGACAAAAGGGGTCGCAAAATGCCACCCGTCAAGCTTGGACCACTCACCATCACAGGGGAAAACGAGGCTTGGCTACCTGACGATCCACTATTAAAGCAAGGACCGGTAACCGTGGACGATGTTGTCCACTCCATAAAAGATCTCTTCCAGTCACCGTAGTTCCTAAGCATCGAATTACATGCGTAATCGATGCTATAATCGCATCATGATTGATGTGACGAAAGACATTCATTCTTTAACTACCTTTAAGCGAAATTCTTCCGGCCTGATGAAGCGCATGAAGAAGACTGGGCGTCCCCTGGTGCTCACCGTGAACGGCAAGGCAGAGGCTGTCCTGCTCGATGCCAAAGACTACAAGCATGTCGCTGATCATCTGGACGCGATTGCCGGCATTCGGCGGGGGATGTTGCAAGCCGAAAAGGGACTTGGGCGGTCCGTCGATGAAGTATTCGATGACTTGGAACGCGAAGAATCGCGTCGGAAGTGAACTATCGAGTCGTCATCGCGCCGGAGGCTGAGTACGACTTAAGAGAAATTTATCGATTCATTCGTAGCGAGTCTCCGGCGGAGGCAAGCCTGTGGATTCACGCCGCCCGCCAACGAGCGAAAAGTTTAAGCCTTCATCCAGAGCGGTGTCGCCTTGCCCCCGAATACGAATCCTTTTCGCAACCTATCCGTCAATTGTTCATCGGTTCGGGGAATCGGGGAACGTATCGCATGCTGTTTGCAATCAAGCACCAAACAGTTTACGTCCTGCATGTCCGCCATGGATCTCGGCTCCCACTGTCGCCCGCTGAGGATACTTAGGGAATCTACATCTCGGCGCTTGCATTTCACAGCGGGATGTTCCCATGCTTCTTCGGCGGATTCTTGTCTCGTTTTGTCTCGAGCATTTGCAAAGCCTGGATAAGCTTCTTGCGGGTGTCGCGCGGCTGGATGACGGCATCAACGTAGCCCCGGTCCGCGGCCACGTAGGGATTGGCAAACCGCTCGCGAAATTCTTCTATCTTCGAGTTGCGCATTTCGGCGTGGTTGTCAGCTTTATCCAGGTCTCGCTTATAAACAATGTCAACCGCACCCTCTGGACCCATGACTGCTATTTCGGCAGTCGGCCAAGCATAGTTCACGTCGGTTCGGATGTGCTTTGACGCCATCACGCAATAGGCCCCACCGTAGGCCTTGCGCGTTATCACCGTAACTTTGGGAACCGTAGCTTCCGCATAAGCGAACAGCAGCTTGGCCCCATGCCGGATAATGCCGCCGTATTCCTGAATCGTGCCCGGGAGAAATCCGGGAACGTCTTCAAATGTGACCAGGGGAATGTTGAAGCAGTCGCAAAAACGGACGAATCGCGCGGCCTTCACCGATGCATTCATGTCGAGTGTTCCCGCCAGGAAGGCCGGCTGGTTGGCGACGATCCCTACGGAACGGCCGTCGAGTCGGGCGAATCCGATGATGATGTTCTTTGCGTAGTGTTCCTGCACTTCGAAAAAGTATCCATCATCGACGATGGAATGAATTACATCTTTCATGTCGTAAGGTTGATTCGATTGTTCGGGGACGACTATGTCGAGTTTTTCGTCGGCGCGGTCGGCAGGATCGGTTGACATCTTGCGGGGTGGGTCGTCAACGTTATTAAGCGGCAAGAAGCTAAGCAGCTCGCGTACCAGCGACAGGCACTCGGCGTCGCTGTGCGTCATGAAATGCGCCACACCCGAAATTTCATTATGCGTAGTGGCGCCGCCAAGTTCGTCTTTGGTGACCTCTTCGTGCGTGACTGTCTTGATTACATCAGGGCCAGTGATGAACATGTACGAGGTTTTGTCGACCATCACGATGAAATCCGTAATGGCAGGCGAGTACACTGCGCCGCCGGCGCACGGTCCCATGACCGCAGAAATCTGCGGAACCACGCCGCTGTAGAGCGTGTTGCGCAGAAAGATGTCAGCGTATCCCGCCAGGGACATCACACCTTCCTGAATGCGTGCGCCGCCGGAGTCGTTTAGTCCAATCACGGGTGCACCGATTTTTGCCGCCAGATCCATAATCTTGACGATTTTTGCCGCGTTGGCTTCGGAGAGCGATCCGCCGAAAACCGTGAAATCCTGCGCAAAAACAAAAGCCAGCCGGCCTTCAATGCGACCGTAGCCGGTGATGAAGCCATCGCCATAAAATTTCTGCTCGGCCATGCCGAAGTCGCTGGATCGATGGGTGACGAACTTATCGGTCTCTTCAAAGCTGCCTTCATCGAGCAGAAATTCAATGCGCTCGCGCGCCGACATCTTGCCTTCTTTGTGTTGACGTTCGCGGCGTTGGGCACCGCCCCCCTCTTCGGCGAGCTGGTCGCGACGTTTTAATTCGGCGAGCTTATGTGCGAGGTCCATTCGTTGGGGATTATGGCATACCAACGGCCCAAACCGTACCCTGCCATTCTGAGAGTCTGTGCCCGAAAAATAAACAAAGTAGAGCCGTAGCTCAGCTACGGCTGCGGCGCCACTAACTCATTGGTCCATACCAGGCCCAGCCGTAGCTCAGCTACGGCTCTACACGAGTCCGCCGCGAAGCCTAGTCGGGTTGTCGTTCTGGCCAAAGTGAAGAGAGCCCTCCGCTACTATAATTTCCCCTATGGCTGCCGCTTCCAAAGATCCCAGCACCCGAATCGAAGCTCTGCGCGACAAGATCCGCTATCACGAACATCTCTATTACGTGATGGATGCCCCCGAGATCAGCGACCAGCAGTTCGACTCGCTGATGAAAGAGCTGATCGATCTCGAGGCCAAGAATCCAACGCTGATCACTCCCGATTCGCCAACCCAGCGTGTCGGGGGCAAGCCTAGTGAGCGTTTTCTAAAAGCTCCGCATTCCTCCCCCATGCTATCGCTCGACAATACTTACAACGTTGACGATCTGCGCAACTGGGAACGGCGGGTGCATGACTTGAGCGGTCGCAACGACATTGATTACGTGTGTGAGTTGAAGCTTGACGGGATGTCGCTAGCCTTGCGCTATGAAAACGGCAAGCTGATGCGCGGAATCACCCGCGGCGACGGAACCATTGGCGAGGACGTAACTCTCAATGTCCGAACGGTGCGGTCGATTCCGCTATCAATTCCAAAAGAAAAGTTGAAGAAGGCAGGAATTCCTGCCGATTTTGAAGTCCGCGGCGAGATGCTGATGCCGCTGGCATCTTTCTGCAAGATGAATCAGGAGCGCGAGGAGAAGGGGCTTTCTATCTTTGCTAATCCGCGTAACGCCACCGCCGGCACCGTGCGCAACCTGGAGCCCAGCATCACCGCGCAGCGCCGGCTCGACTATTTCGGATATTTTCTCTTGCAAGAAGGCCGCACCATTTTCGATCGTCACTGGGAAAGTCTGAACGCGCTCGAAGCCACTGGCTTCAAAGTAAACCCGCGCCGCATTCTAGCCAAAAACTTCGAGCAGGTGCTGGAGTTCATCCGCGAGGGGGAAGGAAGACGCGAAACGCTGCCGTATGAGATCGACGGCATTGTAATCAAAGTGGATCGCATCGGCTTGCAGCAGGAACTTGGCTATACGGGCAAAGCGCCACGCTGGGCCATCGCCTACAAATACGCGGCGCGGGCTGGAGTTACCAAGGTTGAAGACATCCTGATTCAAGTGGGACGCACCGGCAAACTCACGCCAGTAGCGGCATTGCAGCCGGTGCCCATCGGCGGCACCACCGTCAGCCGCGCCACCTTGCACAATATGGACGAGATCGAACGCCTTGGGATCAAGATCGGCGATTGGGTCGAAGTGGAACGCGGCGGCGACGTGATCCCAAAAGTTACACGCGTCCTGGACGATAAAGCGCACCCTCGCGGTCACAAGATTTTCCATATGCCGGAAAAATGTCCGGTATGCGGTGGCCACGTGGTTCGTGGGGAGGGCGAGGTTGACCACCGTTGCATCAACGCAAACTGTCCGGCAAAACTTCGCGAGACCATCCTGCACTTTGCTTCTCGACATGTGATGAATATTGAAGGCATGGGCGACGCCCTGGTAAACCAGCTTACGGATCGCCGGTTGGTAAAAAACGTTGCCGATATCTACAAAATCACTAAAGAAAATTTGCTGTCGCTGGAGCGCATGGGCGACAAATCCGCGCAAAACGTGCTGGACGAGATCGAGGCCTCGAAGAAGCTGCCGCTAGAACGCGTGATCTTTGGGCTTGGCATTCGCTTTGTCGGCGAACGTACCGCGCAATTTCTCGCCGAGCATTTCGGATCGATGGACTCGTTAATAAAGGCAACCGAAGAAGAGCTTCTGGAAGTGGAGGAAGTGGGACCACGCATTGCCGAAAGCATCATCGAATTTTTTCGCGAACCAAAAAACCTCGAACTCCTGAAAAGCCTGAAAGACGCAGGGTTGAGTTTTGCCGGGAAAAAGAAAGAGCGTGGCACCAAGCTGGCAGGCAAGACTTTCGTCCTGACCGGAACGCTGCCGAAGCTGACTCGCGATCAGGCCAAGAAAATTATCGAAGACGCCGGGGGGCGGGTATCGGGCTCGGTAAGCAAGAAGACCGATTATGTGGTGGCTGGGGCCGACGCCGGTTCAAAACTCGACAAAGCCAAGGAGCTGGGCGTCGCGGTGATCGGAGAGGAAGAAATGCAGAAGCTGGCCGGCTGAGGTTCTTTGAATCACGGGCTGAAAGGCTCGAAGTACCTGGCAGCGCCGTGAAAGAGCGAGCTTCATGAAGAGCGCCTTCAGGCGTCGCGGCTATAGCCTAATTCTTAATGCTTAATTCGTGGCGCTGAAAGCGCCGCGCTTCCACGGAGTTCGCGCATAACTCTCATGAGACGCTGCCAATTCCTGCCCAAGCCGAATTCTTCATAACAAGAATTACCCTGCCATCGCTCCTTTAATTCGCTGATAGGTCATCTCGAGCGTTTCCGGCAGAATCCTCGTCTCCCCCACAACGGTCAGAAAATTGGCGTCAGCCACCCAACGCGGCAGAACGTGCATGTGAATATGGCCGGCAACACCTGCTCCGGCAGCTTTGCCAATGTTCATTCCCAGATTGATCCCTTCTGGGCTGTAAAGCTGGCGCAGAATCCGCTCCATCTGCTGACTTAGGTCCATCATTTCGTGGGCGGCTTCCACCGGCAGCTTTTGTAGTTCGTCCAGGTGCGCAAATGGCACAACCATCACATGGCCAGCAGTGTAGGGATAGGTATTCAACACGACATAGCAGTGCTGGCCGCGATACACAATGCGCGCTGCCTCATCGTCTCCCAGCTTGGGCAACTCGCAGAAAATGCAACTTGAGACCTTGCCGGAACCGGTCACAAAGGCGTAACGCCAAGGGGTCCAAAGGTGGTCCATCGCTCGGCAGACTAGCAGATGAGGGCGGTTTTGGCACTATTTCGGGGGATTTTATGAATACAGTGTTACTCCAGTGTAAAGCTTGTGTAACGAGGGTTTTGGCGGAAGAATTTTCATCAGAGATTCGTTTGACACTGCTTCTAAGCGGTTGCTATAGTCGAAGTGTTCCCATTGGACGCGGGTTCGCTGTTAGTTTTGTCCGACCGCTGGAATTGTTCAAGCTTGCTCGCCAGGGCAAGCCCACCACAACCCTAGACTCACGCCAGCAGTCCACTAAACAGCCCGCACCCGTTCAGCGCAAGTACATATCGGAGAGGCAAACCTTGTTCGAAGACAACAACGCCCACACCATGGATTCCGCAGTCGCCACCTCAGAGCCTGAGGAAATGGCAAACTCCCTGGAGGGCTCCACAGTAGACAACGCTCCTGAGCCGCTACCGGCCTCTCAGAGCCAGTCCAGCCAAAGCCAGGACGACAAAACCGCCAACGCCAACGACGACTTCGCAGCCGCGCTGGAAAACTTCACCACCGAGAGCGAAGAAGCCTCCGGCGATGACATGGTGATCAAAGGCACCGTGCTGAAGATCACCGGTACGCATGTAGTAGTTGACATCGGCGCCAAGTCTGAAGGCATGCTGCCGCTCTCCGAAGTGATCGACCACGAGGGCAATGCCCGCTTCAAACCGGGTGACGAAATTGATGTCATGCGGGAGAAGGGCCCAACCGAAGAGGGCTACATCAACCTCTCTCATCAGAAAGCGCAGCGTCTGCGAGCCTGGGATGAGATTGAGAAGGCCCATAATGAAAAGCGGCCTATAAAGGCACACGTCATCGAGCGTATTAAAGGCGGGGTTACCGTCGATATCCTCGGCGCTCGGGCGTTTCTTCCCGGCTCGCAAGCGGATTTGCGTCCCGTGCGGAATCTGGATGCCCTGAAGGGACAGACTTTAGAAGTAGCCGTCATCAAGCTAAACAAAAAGCGCGGCAACATTGTGGTTTCGCGCAAGCAGATATTGGAAGACGAGCAGAACCAGAAGAAGTCGGTAACGCTCGAGCACCTGTCGGAAGGCGCAATCCTCACGGGCGTGGTCAAGAATCTCACGGAGTACGGTGCTTTTGTCGACCTCGGCGGTATTGATGGCTTGCTGCACATCACCGATATGTCGTGGGGGCGTTTGACCCATCCGCGTGATCTGGTCAACGTTGGCGATCAGATTCAGGTGAAGGTGCTGAAGTTTGACAATGAGAAGCAGCGTGTGTCGCTCGGATTCAAGCAGTTGACTCCTGACCCGTGGCTGGATGCCGAGCATCGCTATCCGGTAGGGGCGCACGTTGGCGGACGCGTCATCAGCGTGACCGACTACGGCGCATTCGTCGAACTCGAACAAGGCATTGAAGGCCTGGTTCACGTCAGCGAGATGACCTGGTCGAAGCGGATGAAGCATCCCTCGAAGCTGGTAAACGTCGGCGATCAGGTGGATTGCGTAGTCATCAGCGTCAATCCCCAGGAACGTCGAATTTCTCTTGGAATGCGGCAGCTGGCCACAAATCCGTGGGATTCGCTGCACGATAAGTATCCAGTCGGCGCGACCGTGGAGGGGCGAGTACGCAACCTGACCGACTTCGGTGCGTTTATCGAGATTGAAGACGGCATCGACGGCCTGGTACACGTCAGCAATCTGAGCTGGACCAAACGGGTGAAGCATCCATCGGAAGTTTTGAAGAAGGGTGACCGGGTAAAGGCCATCGTCCTGGCGATTGAGCCTGATAAGCGACGGCTGTCTTTGGGCGTGAAGCAGCTACAGCCTGACGTTTGGGAGAGTTTCTTCAGCACCCACCACATTGGCGATGTGCTGCACGGCAAGGTCCTGCGGGTGGCGAGCTTTGGGGCATTTGTCGAGATCGCGGAAGGTATCGAAGGCCTTTGCCATAACTCCGAGGCGCTGGATGGCAACGGCCAGCCCATGCATCTCGAACCGGGCAGCGAACACGACTTCAAAATAGTGAAGATGAATCCGGAAGAGAAGAAGGTCGGGTTGAGTATTCGAGCCGTCGGAGATGAAGCGTCTCGGACCGAAGTTGAAGCCTACAAGCACCCTGCCGCCAGCACCAGTGGCGGGTCCACAATCGGCGATCTGCTTACCTGGAAACGGGCAGGCGGCGAAAGCAACTAAGAACTGCGGAGCAAAAATTTAGAGCCGTCATTCGACGGCTCTTTTTCTTTGCCCGATATTCTCGACATACTCCCCAAGCGCGACGGCTAATCGCCTTACTTCGTAGCGATTTTAAAATTAATCTGCACCTGCTTGCGGCTATCGAACTGACTCATCGTTTTGGTGTCACTTTTGTGGCCGTCGAACTGAGCATAGACCTCGTAATCAATGTTAGGTGATAGCGCGGGAAAACGATAAATACCGTCTTTCGAAACGATATAGGTCGTCACCACGTGAGTGCGAGTGTTCGAGAGATATACGACTGCATCGGGCAGAGGATTGTCCTGTTGATCGGCGACCTTGCCGGTGAGCAAGCGACCAGCCTCGCCCTTTTCCTTGGCGTAGTAAGGATCGGCGACCGCAGCTATAGTCACCATCATCAGCGCGAGAGCTAATAGGTGGCTCTTTCTCATACAAAAATCCTCCCAAAACTCAGTTGCTCTACTTAGTAGTTAGATGCAAGCCCATATCAAAACGCTCATCGTTTTCGATGTGGACCTCGGCTTCTTTCCCGGGCAGCAACTGCTTTCCTGGCAATGACTTGAAATCCCTCAAATCGGCCGAAACGACATAGTCTGCGCGGCCGGCCGGCACCCGCAAGGCAAATTCCCCGTCGTGGTCGGAGGCGAGGTGCCATCGAATCTTCTTTTCATTGGCCCGTCGTACGTTCACCTTGACGCCATAGATGGGTCGATCATCGGGCCCCCACACCGTCCCGAAGATCAGTGCGTACGGTTTCTCGTGCCCACGGTTGGCGGCTCGCGGAGATTGATTCTCACCCACCGCCTGCGCGGAAGAAAAAGCAAACAACAAAACTGCGAGAAGAACAGAATGAATACAACAGGAAAAGAACTGTACTGGCGGAGAACAGTACGGGCGAGGGCGATTACAGATCACCGTCGTCCGCTTCCTGCTCCTCTTCGACGTCTTCAATCTCCTCTTCGACCGGCTTGAGTTCGATTGGACTCACGGTGACGATTTCGAAATCCGTACCGCACTCCGGGCACGAAACAATTTCGCCTTCATCTACTTCGTCTTCGGCGATGTCTAAATCGGTATCGCATTCAGGACATAAAACCATGATTGCCTCCGGCTATAGTAGGAACTTCTCCTGTTAATATTTATTTTTTCGCGGCGCAGGTCAAGTGCCTTTAAATTTTTGAGTTAGCTGGAAAACACAATGAAAGTTTTGGGCGTTAGTGTGGGAGGAGGTTCATTTGAGGAATAGGTTGTTCTATTCATGCTGGGTGGGAGCATTGCTTGTCCTCTGCGCCGGTGGCGCGTTCGCCCAAAACGCGGACCAAGCTGGAGTCGCCGATTCTCAGATTGCGTCCGCGCTGGAAAAGGTTTCCGCCGATCGCATTAAAGCTAGCATCGAAAAGTTGGTGAGCTTCCAGACCCGGCTAACATTATCTGCCCAGGATTCGGAGTCCATTGCTGCCGAACACGGAATTGGCGCCGCCCGGGAATGGATCAAGAGTGAATTCGAGCGCTATTCGAAAGCTTGTGGCGGATGCCTCGAAGTCAAGGCCGATAGCTTCATTGAACAGCCCGCATCGCGCATTCCCCAGCCGACGCGATTGACAAACGTTTATGCGGTCCTTAAGGGTACTGACCCCGAGGCGGCAAAGCGAATTGTGTTGGTGACGGGCCACTACGACTCGCGCAATAGCGACACCTTCGACGCGACAGGAGTTGCACCCGGAGCCAACGACGATGGCAGCGGTACTGCAGTAAGCCTGGAATGCGCCAGAGTTTTGAGCCAATTGAAATTCCCCGGGACCATCGTCTTTCTTGCCGTCGCTGGGGAAGAACAAGGCCTCAACGGCAGCAGCCATTTTGCGCGCATGGCGAAATCCGAAGGCTGGGATATTGCCGCCGCCCTGAACAATGACATTGTGGGCGGAGACAAGAATTCGCGACAGGATGCGACCGTGGTGCGGGTATTTTCTGAAGGCGTCCCTGCTACCGCCAGCGAGGCGGAACTGCGAAACATCCGTGGGCTGGGTGGAGAAAACGACTCCGCCTCTCGCCAGCTAGCCCGTTATGTGGCGCAAGTGGCTCGAACCTACAACCCTGGAATCAGCCCGCTGCTGGTCTTCCGGCTCGACCGCTACCTGCGCGGGGGAGATCACAGTTCATTCAATCAGCAGGGCTTTGCCGCTGTGCGGTTCACTGAATACGCCGAAGACTATAACCATCAGCATCAAAATGTGCGGACCGAAAATGGCGTCGAATACGGGGACCTGCCTAAGTTCGTCAACTTTGATTACGTGGCTGCGGTCGCCCGTACGAATGCCGCGACGCTAGCGTCCCTGGCAGCGGCCCCGGCGCCCCCCAGCAATGTTCGCATCCTCACTAGGGAACTGGAGAACAGCTCCACTCTCACTTGGGACGCTGCGCCGCGTGCTGTTAGCTATGAGATCTTATGGCGCGCCACGGCCAGCCCTGAATGGGAACATTCGGAATCGGCAGGGGATAAAACTCGAGCGACATTGCCAATTTCTAAGGACAATGTCATCTTTGGAGTGCGCTCTGTCGATGAAAATGGACATCGGAGTCTACCAGCGGTTCCGATTCCCGAGCGTTAGCCAGCTATGGCCAGAAATTCTTCCTTCGAGATGGGCTTACCGGCGTTCCGCGGCGCCGTGCGGGAAATAATACTCTTCAGCGTTACCGTGTACATCGTAATCCTGCTGCTGAATGCTTTTGCCCCCGCCGCTGGTATCGCCGTCATAAGTTACGGCACGCTGGATCCGGTCGCTGTGCTTCACGGACGAGTCTGGCAGCTGGTCACGTATGCCTTCGTTTACGTAGATCCTCTGGACTTTGCGCTATCTTTGTTGGGCATCTATTTTTTGGGTACGGCGGTTGAGGAGCGTATTCGTCGGCGCCGATTCTATGCCCTATTCTTTGGCACTGTTGTCGGTTCGGCATTACTAGGCTGTCTTCTCTCTCTCTCTCATGTCATAGCCCAGGGGCCAGCGTATGGTTCCGGCGCAGCGGCGAACGCGATTTTGATAGTTTTTTATCTCTTCAATCGCGAAGCCCCGATCATGCTGTTTCCGATCCCTATTCAAATCCCGGTGAAATGGATTGTCGTCGGCATCGCCGCTATCGAAACTGCCTATCTCCTGCTCAGTCACTTCGCGCTTTTTTACTGCGTATCGCTGCTCGGGCTCGCGGTCGGGTATTTCTGGTACACGATATTTCTCAACCGGAAGGCTTCGCTAGGCATCTCGGAGCAATACTATGGCTTGCGCAATAACTATTACCGCTGGAAGCGGCGCCGTGCCGCCCGCAAGTTTGAAGTCTACATGCGCAAACACGACCGCACTGTGACCTTCGATGAGCACGGTAACTACGTACCCCCGGAAGAAACAGAAAAGAAAAATGGCGGCTCCAAGTCCGGATGGATAAACTGATAATCAAGTGAGTTGATTATGTTGCGGCGGGTTGGTCAACTCGAGATTGCCTTCGTGATCGGTGTGGCATGCTTGCTTGTCCAAGCGCAACAGCCGAAAGTGAATTCTCCAGTTCAACCCCGCATTGAGCTGCCGGCAGTCCTACAACAAAAGATAGTAGCCGGATCGACTGCGGTGGGAACTGAGGTTCGCGCCAAGCTAACCATCGCGACTCTGGTAAATGGCGTAGTACTTCCAGACGGAGCAGTCATAACCGGAAGGGTGGAAAAATCTTTAGCTAAGACCGCCGACTCGCTAGCACATCTGAAAATCAAATTCGAATCGGCTCACTGGAAAACCGGCGACCTCAAGCTCGAGATCTACCTTGTCGGTTCATATTATCCAATCGAGTTTCAAACTCCCGCAGATCAGGTCAGCGGCGCGCATGCTGAGGTTGGAGTCATGGTTGGTGGAAGTCCGGCGGTAGGGCGCGGAAGAAACGGAATACCCCCGAGCGATGCCGAGACCCCGCAAGACGATCCCACCGACCCCCGTCCAAATATCACACACTCTGAGGTTTCCAACCATTCGGTTCGGATTAAGAACGTGGACACCGCCGTCGCTACTGATGGCGGCCTGGAGATCACCTCAAATGAGCGCAATCTAAAGCTCAACAAGGGAATCATCTACTCCCTTCAAAGTGCCGGTGCAGCACCGGCGAAGTAGTCGCTTGCATTCCTTCATTATTTAATGGATAGCCGCGAGAAAAGCTTTTATTTGCTGATGCCATAAAGCGAAATTTCGGATTAACTAACACCTAGTCGGTTCGATAGGATGAATACATCCCAGAGGTCCAGCTGCGAGCCTTCTCTTTGCCGGGCCGGCTGGCAATAAAGAGCGGCATAGATGCCAATACGTCAAATCGAAGCGCAACGTTTCAGCGTTATATCTAAAAAGCCGTTCGAGGACGTTCTGTCTGCATTTGAATCCACCATTGGGCATCCCGATGGGTCGGCTTTTCAGAAAGGCATGCTGGCGGCGAAAACTTTTTCTGAGTTAGAGAATATTGTCCACGGCGCGATTGGGTCCTCGGGCGTCCTTGAGTTCGGACGCTTCAATATCGGGGAAGTGTTGCGAAAAGAGCGTGGCGGACTGGGCAGACGCGTCCTTCGCCTGGTGATCGGCAATCCCCTGATCATGAAAGAAATGGTGAAGCATGTGCCGGACGCAGCCTCCTACGCTCCAGTCACGGTGTTGCTTGATGAGCGCCCAGACGGCGTGCATCTTTCTTACGACCGCATGGCCAGCCTTCTCGCATCTTATGGCAGCGCTGAAGCTTCGAAAGTGGCCAGCGATCTCGACGCCAAGATCGAGGCGATGATGATTGCGGCCGCTACTTCGTGAAAGGAACGCTTGTGAAGAGTCTTGCGCTTATGGCGCTCTCAGTGGTCGCCGCTGTCGTGCCTGGATTGCCTCAAGGATCCCACGCTCACAAAGATATCAGTGATGGACGACCCGGCTGGTCTGCTTTCCAGGACAGCGTGGAGCAGATGCACATCCAGATGGAGTCTGTAGAACCTTCCGGTGACACCGATGCCGACTTTGTCAGGCTGATGCAGCCGCACCATCAAGCCGCCATTGAGATGGCCAAGGCTGAATTAATGAACGGCCACGACCCTCAGATGCGTCGGCTCGCGCAGGAAATCATTACGGATCAGCAGTCAGAACTGGAGTTGATGCAACGCTGGCTGAAGCAGCAGGCACAGGACTCTTCGTTCAAGGAAGGTAGTCGTGCGAATCATTAAATTTGTAGCGTTCCTCTCTCTGGCGGGATACGCGTTCGCGCAACAATCGCCCTGGGGCCGCCCCAACGTTCCAGTTTCTTCTCATGATCGCGTCTATGCGGCTGACCAGACTTCCAATACGGTTTCCGTCATCGATCCAGCCAGCAATTCATTGGTTGGCGTCATCAGATTGGGGGATCCGGTGCCCGGGGCTCTAAGCGCGCTCTACAGAGGCGCGCTCCTGGTGCATGGCTTGGGTTTTTCTCCCGACTCTAGGACTCTGGCGGTGGTTTCGGTAGCCTCCAATTCCATAACTTTAGTCGATACCGCCACCAACAAAGTGAAGGGTACGGTTTACGTGGGGCGGTCGCCTCATGAAGCATTCTTCACTCCCGATGGCCGGGAGCTGTGGGTAACGGTTCGAGGCGAGAACTACATTTCGGTCATCGACCCGTTGTTGATGAGAGAGACTGGCCGTATTGAACTGGCAAATGGCCCCGGGATGACGATGTTTGGTCCCGACGGAAAATACGGATTTGTTTGCTCCAGCTTGACGCCTGAATTGGCTGTGGTCGATACCTCTTCGCACCAAGTTATAAGTCGTCAGCCGCAGGCCAGCGCCTTTTGCCCAAACATTGCTGTTGCCCCGGAAAACGACGAAGTCTGGATTACCCTAAAGGATGTTGGCAAGGTCCAGATATACAGCGCAAAGCCGCCATTCAACCAGATTGCGTTACTCGATACGGGTCCAATCACCAACCACGTGAACTTCGTGAATAATCGCAATGGCAAGTTTGCTTACGTCACCATTGGCGGGGAAAACCAGGTGAAAGTATTTCGGCGGGGCAGCTCGCCAGCTTTGGTGGCTACCATTCCGGTTGGCGATCTTCCGCACGGGTTATGGCCTTCGGGCGACGGCGCCCGAGTTTATGTTGCCCTGGAGAATGGCAGCGCGGTCGTCGTAATCGATACGTTAACCAACAAAATAATCGCCAGCGTTCCCATCGGGCAGACCACGCAGGCATTGGTGTACGTAGCAAACGCCGTGCCGGATGGTTCCGGAAGCGACGGTCTTTCGCCTCTGGGAGAAGCTGGCAAGCAAGCGCATTTGCACCTGGAGGCTGCGAACCCGGATCTGCCAAAAGCACACGCCTCGGTAGCCGTGAATTCTTTAGGTCTGCTGGACCTGATCGAGATCGCTGGTGCGGGGCTTGCGCCGAAAGCTCAGTACCAGATCTATCTCTCGGAATCACGCCAAGAGCCATTTGGAAAGTTAGAACCTCTGGCGATTCTGAAAACGAATCCGGACGGAGCAGGCATCGTGCAAGCCATCGGGCCGCTGAAACGGCTTGTGCCTCTCAGCACGGCCGGATCACAGCGATTCGTCGTAGTTACCGACATGCAAGACGCCTCGAAGGTAGTTCTCCGACAGGAGGGCGTGAACGCCCCTCATTAACGCGAGTCTCTCTTCGAATACTCGGCTGGGAGCCCAACAAAACTCAATCCGGCAATGTTTTCTTGGCATCGAATCAACTCGACGGGCGTTAAAGTTCCCAATCTTACTTGCGGGGTTCAGTATGGAGAAATCATCTAAGATGCCGAGCGATGCCACAACTAAAACGTCGACTGCTGCAGCCAGCGGTACTTTTCGCATTGGTGGTGAACTACCGGTGCATCGTCTCGGCTTCGGTGCGATGAGAATTACCGGCAAAGGGGTCTGGGGAGAGCCGAACGACCATAACGAAGTAATCCGCGTGCTGCGCCGCGCCATTGAACTGGGAATTAATTTTATCGATACTGCGGACTCTTACGGCCCTGCGGTCAGCGAGCGGCTGATTGCCGAAGCGTTATATCCCTATCCAAAAGGGCTGGTCATTGCGACTAAGTCTGGCTTTGATCGTAGCGGTCCCAATCAGTGGACAATGAACGGACGTCCCGAACATCTTCGCGCCGCGTGCGAGGAAAGCCTGAAGCGGCTACGTTTGGGAACTATTGACCTCTATCAGTTGCATCGCATCGATCCCGCCGTCCCCGCCGAGGATCAGCTCGGTGTCTTCAAAGACCTACAGGCGCAAGGCAAGATTCGGCACATCGGGCTCTCCGAAGTTTCTGTTGCCCAAATCAAGCACGCGCGTTCTATTGTGCCGGTGGTAACGGTGCAGAACCGCTACAGCCTGGCTGAGCGGGGCGCGGAAGATGTTCTGAACTACTGCGAGAGTGAAGGTATCGGGTTCATTCCGTGGAACCCGATCGCCGCCGGCAACTTGGCTTCGCTCGGGGCCGCACTATCACGAGTTGCCAGTGCTCGTGGGGCTACCACGGCACAGCTCGCCCTGGCATGGCTGCTGCGGCGTTCGCCGGTTATGCTTCCCATCCCTGGAACTTCGCGGGTAGCTCATCTGGAAGAAAATGTCGCCGCGACGTTGATAGAGCTTGACGAACGGGAATTGCGACAACTGGGTAAAGCGGCTTAAGCGTAGCCACAATCGTTTCACCGGAGAATTTATGACTGCTTCGCAAAGATTCCTAGAAATTCTGGCCGTTTTCCTTGCGGCAACATGCACCGTGACGACAGCCGCAGCGCAGGACTCAACCATTCACGACCGCTTCGCCGATGCCAATGGCATCAAGATCCATTACTTGTTTGCCGGCAAAAGTGGTGATCCCATAATTCTTGTGCATGGATACGCCGAAAACAGCCACATGTGGCGGCCGCTGATGGTTGAGCTGGCAAAAACTCACACCGTAATTGCGCCGGACCTGCGTGGTTTCGGTCAGACGGCGAAGCCGGCAGGCGGGTACGACAAGAAAACCATGGCGCAAGACGTTCACGCTCTTGCTGCTTCGCTCGGTTACAAGCATGAGGCGGTTGTAGGTCACGATATAGGGCTAATGGTGGCGTATGCATACGCCGCGCAATTCCCGGCTGAAATCGATCGCATCGTTTTAATGGACGCTTTTCTTCCCGGGGTTGGCGACTGGAAAAGTGTTTGGCTGCTAAACGACCTGTGGCACTTCCATTTTTATGGAAAGACCCCACTGGCGCTGGTCGCTGGCCGGGAGCGAATTTATTTCGAGCACTTTTGGAATGATTTTGCCGCCGATCCTAAGCACTCCGTCTCCGAGGCCGATCGCCAGTTCTATACCAAGTCATATGCTCAGCCCGGGGCAATGCGCGCCGGCTTCGAGGTGTTTCACGCCTTTCCTCAAGATGCCGAAGACTTCGCCAAGCTCTCACAAACCAAGCTGACCATGCCGATGCTGGTACTGGCCGGAGAGAAAGCCTCCGGCGAATTTCTTATCGAGCAAGGGCGTATGGTAGATGATAGGGTCGAGGGCGTTGTGGTAAAAGGCGCGGGCCACTGGCTGATGGAAGAAGCTCCTGATCAGGTGATTCCCAAGCTGGTTTCGTTTCTGAATCAGTGACGATTGGGCGCACCGACGACGGGAAAAGTAGAAAGGCAGGACCTGCATGAATTACCTTTTTGCTCTCGCTATAGGAATTGGAATCGTTGCCGGGCTGCGAGCCATGACTGCCCCGTTCGTAGTGAGTTGGGCTGCTCATTTGGGATGGATTGAGTTGCAAGGCTCTCCGCTGGCCTTTATGGGATCAAAGGTAGCGGTCATCATTTTCACTCTTGCCGCCATCGGCGAATACGTGAATGACAAGTTGCCAAAAACTCCCCCACGAACCGCTCCTCCAGCTTTTATCGCTCGCATCGTAATGGGGGCTTTTAGCGCGGCCTGCCTCTATGCGGCGGCCGGTCAATCGCTGGTGGTGGGGGCTCTATTCGGCGCCGTGGGAGCGGTAATCGGCACGCTAGGCGGCTACCAGGCGCGCAAGAATTTGGTAAAAGCGCTCAACATTAGTGACATCTTCGTGGCTATTCCCGAAGACCTCGTGGCGATTGCTTTGGGCTACTTCATTGTGAGGTAGAGCTACAGATCGATAGTCTCAGGCACTATTGCGGTTCCTTGTTCAACTCCGGTGTTGGCAGCGGACCACTCTCAAATTCTTTTTTCCGCTTATCGAGCGACTGTTCGTACATTGTGTCCACAGCACTCATCTCCTTAGCCGCCTCCGGGTTGCGGCCAAGGCGCTTTAGAGTCTGGCCGCGAAGGTAATGGAGTGACTGATTGCCAGGAGCTAATATCAAGGCTGCATCGGTCTCCGCCAGCGCCTCGGCAAATTTTCCGTCCCTTTGATAAACCCTTGCAAGTTCATAGTGCGCGCTCGTCAGACTGTTATTAAGGCTGAGCGCCCTGTGCAGATATTCTGTGGCCTCGGCATCCTGTTGCTGGAGGTAGGCAATCAGCCCAAGCTGATCGTAGTTATCGGCTAGTTCGGGCTCGATCGCCGCATCCTTTAGAAACTCGGCTTTCGCAGCATCCAGGTTCTGCTTTTTAAGATAAGCCAGTCCAAGATTAAAGTGGATATAAGGAAGTTTCTCGTCTGTCTTGGCTGCAAGTTGCAATTCGGCAATGGCTTCATCGTAGTCTTCATGGTTAATGTGCGCTTTTCCCATCAGGAGGTGAAACTCGGCAGAGTCTGCCCCAACCTCTACCAACCGGCCCAGCGCAGCCTTCTCCAGGTCGGGCCGCGACGCTTTGTGGGCCGCGATTCCCAAGACGTAGAGATAATTCAGCTGATTGGATTCTGTAGCCCACAAAGGCTCCAGGGTGCTGGCGGCATCCCTGTAATTTTCGGTAAAGAAATAACAGAGGCCGAGCAGATAACGGGCCTGAGCTGAGGCCGGCACATCTCGCAGGACTGACTCGAAAGGGGGAATCGCAGCACGAAAATCGCTTTGCCGATAGTAAACGAGCCCTATATTCAGTCGAATCCCTGCCACTTGAGGAGCAAGACGGTCCGCCGTGGTCAGCGCCGCTAGCGCCGAACTCCATTGTCTGCGGCGCATGTAAATGACGCCAAGGTTTGCGTATGCGCCTGCAGCGTTAGGATCAACTCCCAGCACCGCATGGAAATCATGCTCCGCAGCGTCCAGATCGCCTTTTTTTAGCTCGGCTTCGCCCTGCTGAAACATTTGTTGCGGACCTGGCGCCGCTTGTGGCTTGTACGCCATGACTGGGGATACGGTCATGCCGAGCGCCACCATTATTTCTAAGGGCCTGCAAAACATCGACGTAGTCTGTACCTCCTTCGCCACGATTTCAAGTGAACCGCGAGATAGTATTTTAGATTTGGAATCACCTACAGATTAACGGATATGTGCGCAGCGAAACATCCACGAAGTACTTAAGATGCAGCATCTTGAATCATGAGGAGTTTGGAGCGACGCTTGCACTGAGATTCTTAGCCTCGTGTGGTTTCTCGAGTTAACGTTGGCCCAGTACGATCTGGCCCGGCAATTCCATAACAATTTTGCTTGACACTGAAAGTGGGGGCAGGCACTATCTACGCTATTAAATGCTTTTAATAAAGCTTTAATAGAGTTTTCGTGGACTCGCCGCGAGGCGATTCACGGCCCACCGGCCCTTACAAGATTTTGTTAATGATGGCACTCAAGATTTTTTTAGCCGGCAATTAGGAGCTCAAATGCGATCCTGTCTCTTGCGGTTTACCATTCTGCTTTCGGCTTTGCTTATCTCGGCCAGCTTGTTCGCCCAGGATACGGCCTCCATCACCGGAACAGTCACTGACAGCAGCGGAGCCGCCATTGCGGATGCGCAAGTAACCGTCAGCATGCCAGAACGCGGACTTGATCGCACCACCAAGACCAATGGAAGCGGTGACTATTTGGTTTCCGGCTTGCCCATTGGCACAGTGAATGTCACGGTCACTGCCTCGGGATTTCAGAAACATGTGGCCAACGGCGTGGTGCTGCAGGTAGGGCAGAAAGTGCGCAACGACGTCGCGCTGCAAGTAGGCGCTGCGACCACTGAAGTGACGGTGGAGGGAACCAACGTCGGCCAGGTAGAAATGCAGAGCTCTGAACTTGCCGGCACCGTTAACGGCAAAGAGGTAACTCAACTCGAACTGAACGGTCGCAATTTTACCCAACTGGTCACGCTTGTCCCCGGGGTAAGCAATCAAAGTGGACAGGACGAAGCCGGCGTCGGGGTTGGGGGCAACGTTTCGTTCAGCGTAAATGGTGGCCGCACTGAGTACAACAACTGGGAACTCGACGGCGGCGACAACATGGATAACGGCAGCAACACTTCGCTCAACGTTTATCCCAGCCTCGACGCCATTGCTGAATTCAAAGTGCTTACCTCGAACTACGGCGCCCAGTACGGCCGCAGCGGTTCCGGCACAGTCGAAGTGGAAACCAAGTCGGGCACCAGCCACTTTCATGGCGATGCCTACGAATTCGTCCGCAACGACGCCTTCAATGCGCCGAACTTTTTTCAAAGTACGGTCCCTTCCTACAAGAAAAATGACTTCGGCTATACCATCGGCGGGCCGGTGTTCATTCCTGGCCTCTATAACACCAGCAAGCAGAAGACGTTCTTCTTCTGGTCCCAAGAGTGGCGTCGCGACCGTGTTCCGAATCCATTTCCCAACACAACTGTGCCAAGCGTAGCCGAGCGCAGCGGTGACTTCTCCGATTTGTGCCGCAATTCTGACCCGACTCTGAATCCGGACTGTCCAGTGCAGCCTGCCGTTCTCAATGGAGCGCCGAACCCCAGTGCGGGTGCGCCATTTCCTGGTAACCAGGTGCCTTTCGATCCCAACGATGTCACGGTTCAAGCCCTTGAGGCCCTGATCCCAGCTCCGAACGTAGGCGACAACTCGTGGCAAGACTCGCCAACTCTGCCCACCAACTGGCGGGAAGAATTGCTGCGTGTCGACCACAACTTCAGCTCGAAAATCCGCGGCACCTTCCGCTACATCCACGATTCATGGGACCAGATTTATCCCACCCCACTTTGGACGGCCGGCGGCAGTTTCCCCACCATTCAGACCAACTTCGGCGGCCCTGGAGTTAGCCTGGTTGCCAGCCTGACGGCCACTGCTTCGCCAACCCTGCTGAACGAATTCGTGTTCAGCTACACCACTGACCACATCACCTTAGTTCCAATCGGTGCCTGGCAGCGTCCGGCGGGAATGACCTTAGGCTTGTTCCAGAACGGCTTTGGTGGCAAGGTACCGGGGATTAGTCTCGGCGGAGGCATCTACGGCGGTATAGGTGAGGATCCAGGGTATCTGCCCAACGGACCTTACAATTCAAACCCCACCTATACCTTTAAAGATAACGTCACCAAGATCGTCGGCAAACATAATCTTCTGTTCGGTGCTTATTTTGTGGCTGCTCAGAAGAACGAATTGAGTGCGGCCGGAGTTTCAAATAACGGTTCGCTCAGCTTCGATACAGGTGCCACTCAAGTCACAACCGGCAACGCTTTCGCGGATCTGCTGATTGGTAATGTCGCCTCGTTCCAGCAGCAGAACGTGCAGTTGAAGTATTACAACCGCTACAAGATTTTCGAGCCATATTTTCAGGATGACTGGCGCGTCACCAATCGGCTCACCGTAAATCTTGGCCTTCGCGTCAGCATGTTCGGAACCTACCGCGAGCGTTACCACAACGCCTACAACTTCGATCCGGCCGCGTACGTGCAGGGTGATAGCAGCGTCGATACGGATAACCTGGTGGTGGGTAACCCCTTCAACGGCATGGTGCAGTGCGGCGTGACTTCCGGCAGCCCGGCCGGTTGCCTGAAGGGACACCTGTTCAACCCCGCCCCGCGCATCGGCTTCGCCTGGGACCCGACTGGAAGCGGTAAGACGGCCATTCGCGGCGGTTACGGCGTCTTCTTTGAACACACCAATGGCAACGAAGCCAATTCCGAGTCGCTTGAGAGTTCGCCGCCGGGATCTTTGATTCCTACTGTCGTCAACATAAGTGGATACCAGAACATCGTTCCCCAGGATACTGGTTCGACGAGTCCGCTCTCAGTTGTGTCTGTCCCTACCAAAGCCGTGTGGCCTTATGTTCAACAGTGGCATCTGGACGTGCAGCACGATATTGCTCACAACACTGTAGCCACGGTCTCCTACGTCGGCAGCAAGGGGACGCACCTCTCGCGTCAATTCGACCTGAATCAGATTGCCCCGGTTCCGCTCAGCGCAAATCCGTTCCAGCCTGGGGAGCCTATTATTAGCGGCGACTGTGGCACCACTGCTGACGCCTACGGAGTGCCAATGGATGCAACCACACCGAGCGGTGCGCCCATTTCCTATCAGACCAACAGTCAAGGTCTGGCCACTGGCCCGGCATTAAACTATGGAATTGCCGCGTGCGGCGTGGTAGCCAGCGCCTTCCGCCCGTTCCCCGGCATCGGAACCATTACCCGTAAGGAAGAAACTTCGTCCTCTAGTTACCACGCATTGCAAACCTCTCTTCGCCGCAACGTTGGCGGCTTGGACGTCAATCTTTCCTACACCTACAGCCACTCCATCGATGATGCTTCATCAGGGGCGGATGGCAGCTTGCTCAATGCCTATGATCCCGGCAGCGCGCGTGCCAGTTCCAACTTCGATCAGCGGCACATCTTCAACCTCGGATACGTTTATGACATTCCTTTCTTCAAAGGGAAGGAACTGAAAGACAAGCTTCTCGGCGGCTGGCAATGGTCGGGTATTACCATGATCGAAAGCGGCAGTCCCTTCAGTGCCTACAATGGGGGGCCTAGCGGATTCGTCTCCGATAACGCTGGCGTAGCAAATGGCACAGCCAGCGCTGGTTCCTACATGGACTTAGTTGGTAATCCCAATTCGGGAGTCGATAATACTGCTTCGGCGAGTGGCTTTGGGCCTGCCTTTTTCAACGCAGGAGCTTTCGCCGTTCCGCGCGGACTAACCTTCGGCAATTCCGGACGAAATATTCTCCGCAACCCCCGTCGTACTAACTTTGACATGGCGCTGTTCAAGCACTTTGCCATCAAGGAAAACATGGGATTCGAGTTCCGGGCGGAAGCCTACAACGTCTTCAACCACACCGAATGGGCGTGGCTGGGCGGAGATGGTGGATCGGCCGCGAATAACAGTCCTTTTGGCAGCTCAACCAATACCTGTTCGGACCTTGCCCCAGGCACCAACAACTGCACTTCGGACAATGGCTTCTTGCGGGTAGCCGCAGCGCACAATGCCCGCATTCTTCAATTAGGGCTGAAGTTTATCTTTTAAGATTGTGGGAAGGGCACGGCTTTCCGCCGAGCCGTTTAGCCAGACTTCGCTTAGTGCCTAAGGGCTGGCTCTTCACCCCTGTCGGACAATAAAAAGGCTGGTTTCGATATCGAAACCAGCCCTTGATCTTTACCCTAACTTAACGGAGCTACTACGCCCGAGCTGCGGTTGCGGTGTCGGATGTAGCGCCCGTGGCCGTCGCCGCTTTGGCTTCCTCGCCATTCGGCTTCTGCCCGGCTTTGCGGATGTCGATACCGCCCTTGAAGTAGGCGCCGTCTTCAATTGAGATTCTGGCTGCGACAACGTCTCCAGTTAGAGATCCATCGCTGCGAATGTCCACTCGATCGCTGGCGGTCAAATTTCCCCGCACCTTGCCCAAAACCACGATTTCGCGAGCATTGATGTTGGCGGAAACCACACCATTACGCCCAACAGTGACCCGGTTGCCGGCCAAATTGATGGAGCCTTCCACGCGTCCATCGATGTAAAGCGATTCCGATCCAGTGACTTCGCCCTTAATTACCAATGACTTGCCGATAGTCGCTTGGTCAGCAGTGGCGGTGGAAACCGCGGCTCGCGGAGCCCCGGTAGGCTCACTGACGGACACCGCCGGCGGAGTTGGCACAGCAGTCCGTTCCGGCTCATTCGGCCGCGCGGACGGATTCACGGGTTGATTTGTGGGCTTCCACATAGTTCAAAGATCCTTTCCTTCGATGAGATCACTGTTAGGGTTGCAATCGGATAACCAAAGAGAATTGTACTCCGCAAACCTGAATCAGCGCTGTGGAAATTGACGTTTTGAGACATAGTCAGTTTGGTTCCAACTCTATCCTGGGAAAGGGCTCACTCCAGCGACATATAATTCAAAATCCTGTCCACTTCGGTACTGACAAGAGCACAGATTAGTCCGCTGGGTGCCCCATGCCGGGTGTACGACTGTCGATGCTTTAGCCTTCAATGCCCGCACATGCTCATCAATGGGAAGAGCTCGACTTCAGTCGGGCCATCAAATTTGTAAAAGATTGCAGCGCTTCAGCGCCGGGGGGTTAGCTTATCGTTGCGCAGGATCGGCACCCTTGGAGCCGACGCCGATAGTAACGATCCCAAGCCGATCGCGGGCCACTGAATCGTAGCCATCCCGTATCTTTCGTCTCTCCCCCAAACGCATTGCGGATTTCCTTCCTTCCGCCCGCAGAAAAATAAACTAAGATTAGGGCTTAGCTTCAAAATCTGGAGCAAGCTTGTTGACGAATCTTATGAACACGACTCTCGCAGTTGGCCTGCCTGAATCCGACGAACACGCCGCCTACTACGGCCGCTACATTTCGCTGATCAGCGATCCGCACATCGTGGACGTACTTTCGAAACAAGGGGAGCAGACGCTGGCGATGTTGTCATCTCGCAGCGAGAGTGACGGCAACTTTCGCTACGCCCCCGGCAAGTGGACACTCAAAGAAGTGGTCGGCCATATGAATGACGCTGAGAGGGTCTTCGCCTACCGGCTGTTGCGAATCGCTCGAGGCGACCAGACCCCCCTCCCCGGCTTCGAGCAGGACGACTACATCGCTAACGGTCCGTTCGCGCAATGTAAGCTGACGAGCCTGTTGCAGGAAAGTTCTGAAATCAGGCAGGCCACTCTATCCCTGGTACGCAACTTACAGCGGGAGGCCTGGCTGCGGCGCGGCACCGCCAGCGGAGCGGAGATTACTGTACGCGCCTTGGCTTACACCATCGCCGGGCATGAACAGCATCATCAGCGAATCCTGAGAGAAAAATACTTACCCACCTCGTAAGATTTTCCGGAATACACTGAGGTAAGAACTGCACATCCCCGTGACCCTTTCAGATTCCGCAATCCTCAAAAAGATCGAACGCCAACCCAAGCGAACTGCCGGTTTCAAGCAACTGGTACGCGAGCTGAGCTTGCGCGGCGAAGAGCGCCGCGACTTAGCGGAACGCCTCAATCGCATGACCGCGGATGGCCAGCTGATTCAGGTGGATTCGGACCGTTACACCACCCCGCAAGCCTCCAGCGGACGCAACACGCTGGTGGGACGGCTCTCGCTTCACCGCGATGGGTTCGGATTCGTAATTCCTGACCAAGCCTCGCTCGATCCGAAACTCAAGGCGCGCGTCACCAGCGACATCTTTATCCCCCCGCCGGCCGTGGGCACGGCAATGCATGGCGACCAGGTACTGGTTGAGATAACAACTTTCCGTCCCGGGGGCCGCGCCGAAGGTCGCATCCTGCGGCCCGTAAACCGTGCCAATCCCAATATCGTTGGCACATTTCACTATGGGGCTCGCGGCAATTACGTGACGCCCATCGATTCCAAAGTCGCGCAGGAGATTCTGATTCCTGCCGGCATGGAGTACCCCGAAGGCTTTTCACCCTCGCACCCGGTGAGCGCCGACCGGGTTTTGGGAAAGGAGGTTGCGCGCCGCGCCGACTTGAGCAACCTCGAAGGCGTGGTTGTCGATGTTGAGATTACCGACTGGCCTACTGCCACTCGAAGCCCCCGAGGCCGCGTCGTCGAAATCGTTGGCAACGAAGATGACTTCGGGGTTGACGTCGAGATCATGATCCGCAAGCATCGCCTGCCCCATCATTTTCCCCAGGATGTGCTCGCCCAGGCGCAGAACACCAGCAATATAATTCCCCGCCCTGAGCTGCAACACCGCCGGGATTTCCGCCAGACTCAAATCGTCACCATCGACGGAGAGACTGCGCGCGATTTCGATGACGCCGTTACCGTACGCCAGCTGGAAAACGGGAACTACGAGTTGCAGGTACACATCGCCGACGTCTCGCACTACGTAACTGAGGATTCGCCGATCGATCACGAGGCCCGCCTCCGCGGCACCAGCGTGTACTTTCCCGACCGCGCCGTGCCTATGCTGCCTCTGGAACTTTCGACCGACATTTGCAGCCTGCGCCCTAAAGTCGACCGCCTGGTGACCTCCTGCATTATGGAAATCGATCACCGCGGAGATGTCGTGGCTGTCGAATTGTGCGAAGGCGTCATCTGTTCCGCCGAGCGCATGACTTATACCTCGGTGAATGCCGCAATTGAGGGCGATCCCCCCACTCGCGAACGCTACGCGCCGTTGATCGGAATGTTTGAAATGATGCGTGATCTGGCGTTGATTCTTAACCGCAAACGCGAGAAGCGCGGCTCCATCGACTTTGACCTGCCCGAGCCGGTTATCGAGTTCGACGAGCTTGGGCTGATGACGAGCATCACTCGCTCGGAACGCAACATCGCGCACCGCCTGATCGAAGAGTTCATGTTGGCGGCCAATGAGTCTGTGGCCACTTATTTGGAGAAGAAGCAGGTCGCGTCGATTTACCGCATCCACGAAAAGCCTGATGCCAAGCGCGTCTACGATTTCGAGGTGCTGGCCGCCGCCTTCGGATATTCCCTCGGGGTGGGAGCTTTACCGATCGAGCGCATCCAACTCAAGGCCGACCGCCGCTCCAACTATGGAACCGGCAAACGCACGAAGACTATTGAAGTCCCCAAAGAAGTTCATATTACTCCGCGCATGTACCAGAAACTTACCGAGAAGATTGCCGGCAAGCCGGAGGAGCGAATTCTTTCCTACCTCATGCTGCGCTCGCTTAAGCAAGCCCGCTACTCAGAAAGGAACGAAGGCCACTTCGCCCTGGCCGCACCGTCGTATACGCATTTCACTTCGCCGATTCGCCGCTATCCCGATTTGATCGTTCATCGCATTCTGAAAGCTGTGTTGCGCGATTCGGCGGAGCGCCAAGATGGAGACGTGCCAGTGGGCATCTATCCGCTTCTGTCGAGCAACGTCGAACAAGAGAAGCCTGGTCGCGCTCGCAAGGAAGAAGAGGTTTCGCCGTGGTCCAAACGGCGTGAGAAGCAAGCGCTGCCGCAAGAAAACCTGAAGGGGCCAATCCCGCTCGAAGACCTTCACGACATCGCTGAAGAGTCGAGCCAGAATGAACGCCGTGCGGCTGATGCCGAACGCGAGTTGCTGGAGTGGAAAAAAGCCAAGTTCATGCAGGACCACATCGGAGAAGAATTCGACGGCCTGATCACTAGCGTCACCAAGTTCGGATTCTTCGTGGAGTTGGCCGAGCTGTTCGTCGAAGGTCTGGTACCGCTGAATAGCCTGATTGATGACCGGTACGTATACCACGAAAACACTCGCGAGATCATCGGACAGCACACCCGCAAAATCTATGGTCTGGGACAGAAAATCAGAGTTATGGTGGAGCGGATTGATCCCGTGGAGAAGAAAATTCAATTCTCTGTGCTGGAAGAAGTAAAAACCCCCAAACGCCCGAAGCGTCCCAATCGCCTGCGTGTGTGAAGCGTGCCGGGCCGTACGCTGTCGCCTCACCTGGTGTAAAATTCATGAGTCAACCCCACCCGCCGCCAACTGTCAGCGGGGTTTCCTTCCAGTCGGGACGTGGCTCAGCCTGGTAGAGCACTCGCTTGGGGTGCGAGGGGTCGGCAGTTCAAATCTGCCCGTCCCGACCATTCATACTTTAGTAGAGACGTTGCTCTGCAACGTCTTGCCGGTATTTCGGAAACTTCTCAGCAGATCAATCTCAGACACAAAAAAGCGGGCGACCCCTGGCCGCCCGCGTCAACCTAAAAATTGCTTACTTACTCTCGTCCTGCTCCACCACCAGGTTGTTATCTACCGAAAACGCCCCGGAAACGCTCTTGGCTTGCACCTCGGCAATCTGCTTGTCCATATCCCGCGCCACAACACCCACCAATGTGATGTGACCGTTATCCACGATGATGTGGATCGGCGGCACGGCGCGCATACTGTAGAGTGACAGAGTGCTGTTTCCGTAGATCGCACGGTAAGCATCGCGGCGTATGCGGTCGTCGTTCGGCGAAAGCGGCAACACCTTGATCTGGTTGTCGACCTTCTCTACGCCTTCGATTCTCTTAACTACGTTTTCCGCGTCAGACTTCAGGGTAGGACGTGTGACTTGCCCCAGCAAGGTGACACTCCCGTCGGGAGCAACCTTATACGCCAGATTGTCGAACACGCCGTAATACGGCAACATGACCAACTCATGGCGAACTTCTTTAATGATCCGGTCCATGCCCCTCTGTCCCAGCGGACGCTCTTGCGGCGTGTTTTGCGCGAGTGCAATGGACGCCAGGACCAACACCAAACCGAGGATTGTTGCTTTCATTGTCTTTCTCCTTCGCATAATCATCGTCAAGACTTTGCTAGTTATATCTGAGATTGAAATCGATGAACCGGCAATACAGGGTTATCCCTAGACCCTTCGGTTTGTGGCTCTAGCCCGCTTTGTTTGCCAACCAGCAGGCAGCCGAAAACCATAACCGCCCATCAAATCGGCATGATTCGTAAATTGAAATCTGGCGGGTACCGCCTCTACTCGCGCAAGAAAAACCCGAAGACGGGTAAGCGCCGCAATCTCGGAACCTTCAGCACCCGGCAGAAAGCCGAGCAGCACGAAAGAGCCGTGCAGTACTTCAAGCGGGCGTAAAGGTGTTAGGCGCGGGCCGAAAGCATGGTGAGAATGTCGCGCAGGCCCTGGCGAATGTACTTCAGGTTCGAAGCCGAGTTGACCGGGAACGGCAACGGAGTCTGCTTCTTGTCGCCTTTAATTTCGTCCCGTAAATGCTGGCGGGCGCCGGCAATGGTAAACCCTTCCTCGTAAAGCAGTCGTTTAATGTGCAGCACATTTTCTACATCTTTCCGCCGGTACATACGCTGACCGGTGCTGCTCTTGACCGGCCGTAACTGGCTGAACTCGGTCTCCCAAAAGCGCAGTACGTAAGCCGGCAGACGGCACAGCGTGGCCACTTCGCCAATGCGGAAGTACAACCTGTCAGGGATAAGGATGTCAGCCGTCTTGCTGACCTTGGCGGTAGCTTTGCTTCGAGGGCTCATTGATTATCGAACGTGTCCGTAGACGCCACCAAAACTATATCGCGTTTCTAGCACGATACGTCGCTACCGCACAACAAAGAATTTCTGCTTTCTTATTTTAAGCTGCCGTGCATTTGTGGGAAAGGCGCCGGAGTTCCCAGGATCTCCAATCGTGCCCTCTTGCTCCCTCCCAGCAGCAATAGAAAAGGCCCCGTGAAGGTGCTTCTTCAACGGAGCCTCAGAGACCATGTTCGTGCTCTGATTAGTGTTTCTTTTTCTTGGCAGCCTTCTTCTTTGCTGGCATGAAGTTCCTCCGTGAACGATTTTCCCTTCCAACAACTAGGGCCCGAACACTATCGCTACCCAATTAGAAGCGTGAGTAACGCTACTGGTACAACATATTGATGATTATTACCTTCGTTGTCAACAGATTTATGCATTTACTTCCATTATTTTCTTTGGCTTGTGACACTCATCACAGCTTTCCGCTCAACCCGAAGCTAGATTCGCAGAATGTTTTCCGGCCGTTTGACCCACGTGGCGCTCCGTTTGCTCGATAGAGTTGGCGATCGCCTCACTCTGCAAACCATCGCGGCCCATCGTCGTACCGGCCAGCGTGGCGAGCAGGACGCCTACTTTTATTTGCGCCGTCGCGGTTACACCATGGTGGCGCGCAACTACCGTTCGCCGCGTCGCCACGGTGAAATCGATCTGATTGGGTGGGACGCTGACGTTCTCTGTTTTGTCGAAGTGAAGGCTCGCAGCGCCAGCGACCTAAAGCCTGCCGAGGCTGCGGTCGATAGAAAAAAGAGAGAAGAAGTAATCGCCGTGGCCCGTGAATACCTGCGCCTGTTGCCGCCGGACTGCCATTGGAGATTTGATCTGCTCAGCGTGTATTATGGCGTGCCGCGCGAACCTCTCCGGTTCGAATTGTTCAGGGATGTCTTGCCGCTATCGTAAAATAAATCAACTTCTCCAGGCTGAAAGGACCGTTCTTGCCCGAGCTTAGAAAAGATCCCATTGTGGGACGATGGGTAATTATTTCTACCGACCGCGCCAAGCGGCCAAGCGACTTCTTTCGCGAAACCATCCGAATGAAAGGTGGCTTCTGTCCGTTCTGTTATGGCAATGAGAGCAAGACGCCGCCGGAGATCCAGGCCTATCGCCCAAACAACAATGGAGGGCCGGCGCCCCAGCGCGACGCCCCCGGATGGACGGTTCGCGTAGTACCTAACAAGTTTCCCGCACTTGGGATCGAGGGCAATCTCGATCGCCAGGCAGAGGGAATGTTCGATCGCATGAACGGAATCGGCGCTCACGAGGTGATCGTGGAGACACCCGACCACGCCGCCACTCTCGCCACACTGCCGGCGAAACGCATCGAAGACGTGCTCTGGACCTTCCGCGACCGTATCCTGGATCTGAAGAAAGATCGCCGCTTCAAATACATTTTGATTTTCAAAAACCACGGCGAGGCTGCCGGCGCCTCACTCGAACATTCGCATTCGCAGCTGATCGCGCTGCCTATCATTCCTATTTACGTCACTGAAGAACTGGAAGGCGCCAAGCAGTACTACGTTTACAAAGAGCGGTGCGTATTTTGCGACATTATCCACCAGGAACTGGAAAGCGGTACGCGAGTTGTCGCGGAGAATCAGGACTTCATCACCATTGCGCCCTACGCGCCGCGGTTCCCCTTCGAGACCTGGATTTTGCCTAAACAGCACGAGTCGTCTTACGAGAATTCTTCGTCGCAGATGTTTGAGAATTTGGCGAAGGCGTTGAAGCAGTTACTGATGAAGGCCGATCGGGTGCTGGATAATCCGCCTTACAACCTGGTGATCCACTCTTCCCCGGTGCAGGATGGCAGCACCGACCACTATCACTGGCACATCGAATTCATGCCCAAGCTAACCAAGACGGCAGGATTCGAATGGGGAACAGGCTTCTACATCAACCCCACGCCGCCCGAGGAGGCGGCAAAATTTCTGCGCGAGGCCAATGTGGAGGAGGCGCGCGAGGTTAGGGGTTAGAACGTTATCAATAAAGGCTTTCGGATTCTTGCCACCCGCCAAAAGCAGATTTCTCCTTCGTCGAAATGACAAGAAGTGGAAAGAACAGAAGTGGATAAACCTGCACTTATGTTCTTGTCATTCCGACCAACGGGAGGAATCTGCTCCTGAATGGCTTATTGCGAGCCAGGGCGCCTTTGGCGCGCACATCTCAATCCTGGGTGCGGTCCTGAAATTCTTCTTGCCAAGCCATTTGGATGGCTTCCAGCTTGCCTTCATTGGATTTTTTGGGATCGTCCTTGAACTCGGGTAGCTCGGTTACGTACTTGTGAAGCTCAGTGAAACGGATGCTGAGCGGATCCACGTCCGGATGTTTCTCCGACAGAAGAAGGCCGAGGTCTTCGGCGTTGTCCCAGGTCAATTCTTGCGGCATGAGATCTCCTAAAGTTTAATGCGTCTCTGAGACGTAATTGCGGTTCCAGGCAGGTATCTCAACCACCACCTTGCCCGGCTTGGTGATGACTGACTGGCAACCGAGGCGTGAGTTGAGTTGCAGGTCGGCGGCCATATCGAGCTTGTCCGCCTCGTCGTCCTCCATCTCGGTAAGCAGATCGGCGCCTTCTTTGACCCAGATGTGGCAGGTGGTGCAGGCGCAGTTGCCACCGCAGGCGTGGTCGAGGTTAATGCCATTGTTGAGCGCCACGTCGAGCAGGGACTCCGGTTTGCCATGGTCTTTGTAGGGCAGCTTGCCATGTTCAAATTGCACCGTCCTGCCTTCGGGCAGAAACGTGACCTGCACGGTGTTCTCGCCGGGTGCTTCGATGGTCGCAGTGCCAGTACTCTGGTTTTTCTCGTCAGCCATTGTTACCTCAATTTTATCCGTTGTCATCCTGAGCAGCGCTCTTGCGACGAATGACCCCTATCGCCAGTGTGCTGCCGTGAGCAGGAGCTCTTCGCTCAGCATGCCATACCTATTTAAATTCCGCTTTCGCTACCGGATGCGACGACTCCGGGCCTTCGCTTACTTCGTCATCCATGTTACGGCCCCTTAGGGCCGCGGTTACGGCCGTATCCATCATCAACTCGGCCAGACGCGTGGTGCCTTTATTCAGCGCATCGATAGCATTACGAATCGCTTGGTAGTCGTCTTGCTCGCGAACATCTTTCAGAGTCTTCTCTTGCTTGGCGATCTGCTTCTTCTCGTCGTTTGAAAGCTGTCCCCAGGCTGCGCTCTTTTTGCCCTTTTCAAGCGCCGCGAGAATGGTTTCAGATTCGTTGCGCGCTTCAATCACCTGGCGCTGACGGAAGTCTTCTTCCGCCGAGTCAAAAGAATCGAGAATCATGCTCTCAACCTGCTCGTCAGTCAGGCCGTAACTCGGTTGAACATCGATTTCGGCTTCCTTGCCGCTGCGCTGCTCTCGCGCCGAGACATGCAGGATACCGTTGGCATCGATCAGGAACTTTACTTCTATCCGCGGAATTCCGGCCGGGAACGGCGGAATACCTTTGAGATCAAACCGCGCCAGCGAGCGGCAGTCTTTGGCCAGTTCACGCTCGCCTTGCAGCACGTGGATAGCAACGTTGGTCTGACCTTCAACCTGCGTGGTGTAGTGCTGCGTGGCCGAAGCTGGGATAGTCGAATTGCGCAGAATGATCTTGTCGGTAACGCCGCCGGCGACCTCGATGCCGAGTGAGAGCGGGGTGACATCGAGCAGAAGCATGTTTTCCGTGGCGGCTGAACCGCCGCCTAGGATATGGGCCTGCACTGCCGCGCCGAGGGCAACCACTTCGTCAGGATTGAGATCAATATGCGGCTCGCGCTGGAATAAATCTTTCACCAGTGCACGAACTTTCGGGATGCGGGTTGATCCTCCGACCAAAACTACTTCGTCGATCTGGCTCGGCTTGAGACCGGCATCTTTCAATGCCTGCTTCGCGGGACCAGCGGTACGATCGATAATGGGCTGGATCAGGCTCTCGAAATTTTCCCGCGTGATTTCACGCTGGTAGCGCTTGCCGCCGGGCACTTCGAGGTCGAGATAGGCGGCATCTTGCGACGAGAGCGCAATCTTGGCATCGATTACCGCTTTACGAACCGCCTGCACCACTTCAGCTTGGCGCCGAGCATTCACGCCTAGGTCGCCTTCGATGTCGTGCAGCGCGATGGCAATCAGCAGGTTGTCGATGTCGTCTCCGCCGAGATGGGTATCGCCATTGGTGGAGATGACCTCAAAGATTCCATCGTGCAGCTTGAGCACGGAGATATCGAAGGTACCACCGCCGAAGTCGTAGACCGCCACTGTGCCGTTGTGCTTTTTATCGAGGCCGTACGCCAACGAGGCCGCAGTCGGTTCGTTCACCAGGCGCAGCACTTCGAGGCCGGCTATGTGGCCTGCGTCCTTGGTGGCTTGGCGTTGGGCATCGTTGAAGTAAGCTGGAACAGTAATTACCGCTTGGGTCACAGAGGCGCCGAAGAAGCGTTCGGCATTGCGTTTGAGCTGGCGCAGAATGAATGCGGAAATTTCCGGCGGCGTAAAAGTCCGGGTGCCCAACTTGATGCGAAGAACTTCGCCGGACTGGATGTCGTCTGCCAAGCGAAAAGGGAAGAGCTTCAGTTCTTCCTGGATGTCTTCAGTCCCGCGTCCCATCAAGCGTTTGATGGAATAAACCGCGCGCTCGGGAGTCTCGATCAGATATTTGCGGGCCGCGCTGCCCACGATGATCTTGTCGTTCTCGTCGAGCGCTACTACCGAAGGCACCAAATTCAGACCGTCTTCGCCTGGAATGATGACAGGCGTCTCCCCTTGCATGAACGCCACCAGGGAGTTGGTGGTGCCAAGGTCGATTCCGACGATGCGATCAGAAGGCATTTTGAAATTTTGCAATCGGTAATTTTGTAATTTGAAGTCAAAACCGGTGGGTTTTAAATTACAAAATTACCCAATTACTCCAATCAACTCTTCAACGTCTCTTACCAGGTTCCTGATATACGACCTCCGGTTCAACAGGTCGACCATTTTGTCGCGTACTGGCTTGCGATCCTCATCAGTGGCGCGTTGGGACAGACCGTCCCACTCGTTCCAGTAGCCTTTCAATTCTCCGCTCAGGGCTTCGAACTTCTTTTCAAGCCCGGCTTTGTGAACATTCAATTCAGCCACCAGCGCCGGATCATCCTCGCCCATCTTCTTATTCATGCGCAGTTCTTCGAGCTGCATGTTCAGCTCGAAGACTTCTTCCAGCAGATCGGGCGGCACAACCTGCTTCTTGATCTGTCCGCTGGCGCGAGCGCTTTCGGTCGCAGCCTTTGATTGCTCTTCCAGTTCCACGCCTTCCAGCTTTAGTAAATACTGGGTGCGGCGAATGGGATCCTTCAGCGTACGGTAGGCGTCGTTGAGCTGCGAACTTTGTTCCTGGCTCCACTCCTGCTGCTGCTTGCTTTCGCGCACATAAAGATCGGGATGCAGCTTGCGATTAAGCGCATAAAACTCGCGCTCCAGCGCCGGGATGTCGACGTTTAATCTGCGCGGCAATCCGAAGAAGCTGAAGTAATCGCTCGGCGCCGGCGGCTGCACTTTGCCACAAGCGGTGCAGAAGTGCGCGGCGCGCATGTCTCCGCATGACCAACACGAGGAGGTCTGAGCCGGGCTTTCGGATTTTAGTTCCAGCGACAAGCAAAACCTTTAACCACTAAGCACACTAAGGGACACAAAGAAAATCCCTCGGTGCGACTGAATAACTTGGTGGTTGGAGAATTTATTTCCCTAACCGGAGAACGAAGTGCCGCAGCCGCACGACTTCGAGGCATTGGGATTCACAAAGGCGAAGCCTTGTTGCATCAAGGTTTCCTGGTAATCCAGCGTCATGCCATGCAGATAAATAAAAGACTTGGGGTCGACGAACACGCGCACGTCGCCATATTGGAAAATGCGGTCCCGCTCCCGCGGCTGACTGTCGAAGCGGATGTTATAGCTCAGGCCGGAGCATCCTCCGCCTTGCACTCCCAGACGCAGCCCGCCTGACTCAGGAGAAACCCCTTCCTTCGCCATGCTGACGCGAATGCGGGCAAGGGCTTTCTCCGTGATATGCACGCCCTTCGCGGGCGCGGTCTTTGGCGTTTCTTCCGTCGTCGTTATAGCGGTCATGGCCTCTACTCCTGAAAGCGAATCGCCTTCAAGTTAGTTTGCGGTGACCGCGACTGGAGCCGGCACTTCCTGCTTCTTCTTCCAGTCGTGAATCGCCGCCCGAATGGCGTCTTCCGCCAACACCGAGCAGTGAATCTTCACTGGCGGCAGAGCCAGTTCCTTCACGATTTCGGTGTTCTTAATCGCCAGCGCCTCTTCGACCGTCTTGCCCTTGACCCATTCGGTCGCGAGCGATGACGATGCAATGGCCGAGCCGCAGCCGAAGGTCTTGAACTTGGCGTCTTCGATGATGTTGGTCTGCGGATTCACTTTGATCTGCAGCTTCATTACGTCGCCGCATTCCGGAGCTCCCACCAGGCCGGTGCCAACCTCCGAGCTGTTCTTGTCCATGGAGCCGACGTTGCGCGGATTGTTGTAGTGGTCGATTACTTTTTCGCTGTATGCCATTTTGTTTCTCCCTTGGAAATCATTGCCCCGAAGGGCTAATCTCTTAAGTCAAAGCTTCGGGAAGGGCAAGACTTCCAGCCGTGCCGCCTACCGCGCCTTAAAAATGCGGGCTTAGCCCCGGAGGGTCCAGCCCAAAATTAGTGCGCCTCTCCAGCCCACTTTACCGTCTTCAAATCAATTCCTTCTTTCGCCATTTCGTAAAGTGGCGACAGTTCGCGCAACCGGCTGACGGTCTCTACAACGCGATCGGCTACATAGTCGATTTCAGCGTCAGTATTGAAGCGGCCGATGCCGAATCGGATCGAGCTGTGCGCCAGGTCGTCGCCCGCGCCCAAAGCCTTCAATACATAAGATGGCTCAAGCGTCGCCGAGGTGCACGCCGAACCGCTGGAAACTGCGATGTCATTGATTCCCATCAGCAACGACTCGCCTTCCACATAGGCAAAGCTGATATTCAGATTGCCCGGCAGGCGATGCTCGTACGAACCGTTGATATAGGTCTCATCCAGGCGGCTCATGATGCTGTCGCGCAGCCGATCCCGCATGCCCGCAAGCTTCACGGCTTCTTTGGCCATTTCTTCGGACGCAATCGCGCAAGCCTTACCCAGTCCAACGATTCCCGGAACATTCAACGTCCCGGAGCGCATGCCACGTTCGTGGCCACCACCATCGATGCTTGGTGAAAGCTGTACGCGAGGGTTCTTGCGCCGCACGTACAACGCGCCCACTCCCTTGGGGCCGTACATTTTGTGGCCTGAAATCGACATAAGATCGATGTTCTGCTTCACCACATCAATCGGAACTTTCCCCACCGCCTGAGTCGCATCGGTGTGGAAGATCACTCCGCGCTCATGGCAGAGCTTGCCAATCTCGGTCCACGGCTGCAGTACGCCAATCTCGTTGTTAGCCGCCATGATCGTGACCAGGATGGTTTTCGCATCCATGGCGCGCTTCAAATCTTCGAGATCGATTTGGCCGTCCTTCTGCACTGGCAGATAGGTCACGCGATATCCGTACTTCTCAAGCCGCTTGCAGGTATCGAGCACAGCCTTGTGCTCGGTGACGGCCGTAATAATGTGATTGCCCTTTTCTTTGTACATCTCGGCGACGCCCTTGATCGCAAGGTTGTCACTCTCCGTCGCCCCCGAAGTGAATACGATTTCTTTGGTGGTGGCGCCTATCAGTTTGGCGATCCGCTCCCGAGCGGTCTCCACGCCTTCTTCGCCGGCCCATCCGAATGAGTGGTTACGGCTGGCCGAGTTGCCGAATTTTTCCATGAAATAAGGCAGCATCTCTTCCAACACCCGTGGATCCATTGGAGTGGTGGCATGATTGTCCATGTAAATCGGCAGCTTCACGCCGTTAGGCAGCGCCTGATCGGTCAAGTGGTGCGCCTGGGGGATCTTCACATCCGTGCTCATATTTAGTTATCTCCTACCTTCTCAAATCTCTTAATTGAGCGTTACCAGCTCGGCTAATCCCTTGTTTTCACCCTGGTTCTCGAGTTCGGCGTCATCTTTCATCTCTGAGATAGTGATGCGCCGCAGCACTTCTTCGATGCTGTGATTCACTCGCCGCAGCGGCTCGCGAATGTTGCAGCGTTCGCTCTGATCGCATTCCCCGCGAACCGTGACGCAAGACGTAATCAGCAACGGACCGTCGATAGCCTTAATCACCTCAAACGCGCTAATCCGAGCGGGATCGCGTGCCAGCGTATAGCCGCCATTAGTCCCATGCTGTGATCGCAACAAACCTGCCTTCGCCAGCCGCTGAAGAATCTTGGCCATGGCCTCAGGCGGAATCCCGTACGAATCGGCTACATCTTTTGCGCTGCAAGAACCCAAACTGGCGTGGTCCGCCAGATGCTTCATGGCGATCAAGCCGTAATCCGCTTTCTTAGTCAGCTTAAGCATGGGTGCTGGGCAAATCCGACTCTTTTAGTCGGATATGTCTATTCTAGGGATTACGGTCTGTAAACGCAAGGGGACGGCGACGGTCGCCGGGAGTTACGGTTATGGGTTGGTGATTATACGGCCGGGCGGTAAATACGCTGTTCTTGCTTGACAAGTGACCCCATAAAGCTAAAATATCGCCAAATTCCGGAATATTCGCCGGTCCCGCCTCGGGCTGGCAGCCACCGGATATATGACTCCTATCCCGCCACCCGTGCCCGAGAGCGCATCCTCCAAGCCGTGTAAACACCTTCGCGTCCAGATCGTATCGCGCGACGAAGAAAGCGAATACGTGGAGTGCGTCGAATGCGGCGAAGTCTTCGAAGCCAGTGAATTGAAAGACATGGCGCGCGAAGAAGCCAGTTCCGAATCCTAAGTTTTCCCGCCTTATTTTCAATGACGAAGGTAATCCGCTTTAGACTACGGTGTCTTGTTGGCCGGTTAACAGTTTGTTAATGTTCGCCGAGGGGATTCGCTCGCCTCGGAGATAAGAATGTCATTGGTGGCACTAGTCGTTGACGATTCCATGCTCATCCGGCACACCGTCTGCCGTTTTCTCGAGGAGCGGGGATTTTCCGTGGAATGTGCTACCAACGGAGAGGAAGCGGTAGAGACGTTGACCCGCATTCATCCCGACATAGTGGTCACCGACATCCAGATGCCGAAGATGAGCGGGACTGAACTGATCACCGCACTGAAAGCCGATTCCCGGACCGCGAAAATCCCAATCGTGGTTGTCGCCGGCCGTCAAAGTGGCTTTGAGAAGACTGAAACCCGGGTCAATTACGCCATCTTCAAAGACATCGATATTGAAGAACAGCTGACCAAGGCTCTGGAAGTCGTGCTCGGCCTCACCGTAACCAAAGCCCAAACCGCCGGCAAGTAAAGACAGCCAAAAGATCAGACGGATCATCACGATATCGCAGCGGTGTCGATCCGCGCTGATCGGCATAGATAGGTGGGTTTGTCGTTTAGCCCGCCGTGCCCGATAATTCCATCCATCAAGGCCGCCACTAAAACCCGCGCTCCTAAAGCTACATCGCTGGAGAACCATCCCGCACAAACCGACGCTCGCCTAAGCCGCATCGTGCGAGTGCTCAACGACTACGCCACCGTGGTAGTCAGCGGCACAAAACTCGCCGACGAGATCGGTACCAACCGTTCCGACATTTGGCGGCTGATTCAACAACTGCGGGCTCTTGGCGTTGCCATCAACGGTCAACCGGCCACCGGATATCGCCTCAAGACTGTTCCCGATCTCCTGTTGCCCGATGTTCTGGCGCCGCTGGTGCGAGGCACGATTTTCAGTCAGCACATCCGTCACTACTTCACCATCGGGTCAACCAATACCGAGGCCATGCAGGCCGCTGCCGCTGGTGCGCCGGAAGGCAGCGTATTTCTGGCGGAACAGCAAACCGCGGGCCGGGGACGGAGTTCGCACCAGTGGCACTCCGCGGAATCGAGTGGCATTTACTGTTCAGTAGTACTGCGGCCCAAACTGCCACCTGCCGAGGCGTTAATCATGTCTCTGGCCGCGGGACTGGCGGTTCAGTCAGCGGTGCAATCGATTGATGCAAAGATCCCCGCCGATTTGAAATGGCCGAACGACCTGCTCATCGGGGACAAGAAATTTTGCGGCATCCTGACCGAAATGAATGCCGAGGCCACCGCCGTCCGTTACATGGTGATTGGTGCGGGAATCAATGTGAATCAGGAGAACTTTCCCGGGGAACTGACCGATGTCGCCACATCATTGCGCATAGCCACCGGCCAGCAATGGTCGCGCATCGAGGTCTGTGCCGCTTTGTTAAAATCGCTCGACCGGGAATATCGCAACCTACTGCAGCGGCCGGATGCGCGCGAGTCCGTGCTCCGCCGCTTTCAGGAGCGTTCATCATCGGTACGCGGCCGCCGTGTCAGGATTGAAGAGAATGGCGGATTCGAGGGAGTTACCGACGGCCTTGATTCACGCGGCTTCCTCCAGGTGCGAACGCCGCAAGGGCTGCGAATGGTGTTGAGCGGCTCGGTACGATTGCTTGGGAATTGAAGGCCATTCATGCTCTTAGTTCTTGACGTCGGCAATACCAATACCGTGCTGGGAGTCTTTGCCACCGCGGCCCGCGAGCAGGCTGGCGAATCATCCCACTACGAGGTGCTGGTGGCCAACTGGCGCGTCACCACTATTGCCACCCAGACTGTCGACGAATATGGCGTACTGTTCCGTAACCTGTTTTCCATGGCCGGGCTGGAAGTGAGCGCGATTCAGGGAATCATCATCTCGTCGGTGGTGCCTCCCATCGATTCCACGCTGCGGCAAGTCTGCGAGCATTATTTCAATACCAAGCCACTGTTCGTTGAGCCGGGGGTAAAGACCGGCCTTCCGGTCCTCTACGAAAATCCGGCGGAAGTTGGCGCCGACCGCATCGTGAACGCCGTCGCCGCTTTCGAGAAGTACGGCGGGCCCTGCGTAGTCGTTGATTTCGGTACTGCCACAACCTTTGACTGCGTTTCAGAAAAAGGCGAATACATGGGAGGCGTGATCTGCCCAGGCGTCGGCATTTCCGCCGATGCACTTTTCGAGCGCACCGCGCGATTGCCGCGAGTCGATATCAAGAAGCCGCCGCGCGTTGTCGGAACCACCACCGTCGGAAGCCTGCAAAGCGGCCTTTACTACGGCTATCTGGGACTGGTGGACGGAATTCTGGAGCGCCTGATTGAAGAAATTGGGCCGAAGACCCACGTCCTGGCCACCGGCGGCCAGGCTTCTCTAATCAGCAGCGGCTCCAAATACATCAAGAAAGTGGATGATTTTCTGACGCTCGAAGGCCTGCGAATTATCTGGGAGAGAAATGCCGGTGGCAAAGCCGGCCGCGAACCCAAACGAGTAACGTCGATCTCAACCAACCGGCCCAAGCCAAAATCGTCGCGCTAAGTGACGAAGACACGAGTAGGCCTCAGCTCCGCTACGGCTCTACACGAGGGTCGATATCTTATAAATCAGCAATTCTGAGAACGAAGAATCCCTGCTTGCAAAATTACTTCAACTATTTCACTGAAATCGAAGAACACTTCCAGCGCCGCCGCGGAGGCATCCTGCTGCTCTCCACTCTCGATTGGGCCCTAATCGAGACCTGGAAAGACGCCGGGGTCCCGCTTCAGGCTGCGCTTCGTGGAATCGACGACGCCTTCGATGCTTACGACAAGCGACCCTCGAAATCGACCAAAGTAAATAGCCTGGCCTATTGTGCCCAGGCTGTCCTCACAGCGGTGGAAGAGATGAAAAACTCCACCGTGGGCGTGGCGGAAGGCGAGCAACCTAAAAAAGCTCCTGGATTCGAAGTCGCCGAGGTAATTGCATTTCTGCTGCGTAATGCCAACAAGATTGAAGCCGCCAAACTTCCCGGCGACGCAGGAGTTTCCGTCCAGGCACTGGGCAAAACCACCGCCAACACCCTGCGCGAAATGTCAGACGGCCTGCGCGGAAAAACTTCACTACCGAATCTCGAAGATCTGGAACGCCGGCTGACAGTGGCAGAGGACAAACTATTTGCCGCTTTGCTGGCCAGCACTCCCGACGACCAGATTGTCAGCGTTCGCGCCGAAGCTGATCGCGAGCTGGCGCCTTATCGGCGCAAGATGGCTGCCCCGCAGATCGATCAACTACAAAAACAATTTATTCACAAGCGGCTGCTGGAGAAGTATGGCGTGCCCAGACTGAGCCTCTTCTACATGTAGCGGCAGCGGGATTACGTCCCCGTTCCAGATAGAATCAAGCCTTGAACCTAACCATCGAAAAATTAGTTTACGGCGGCGATGGACTCGCTCGCCTGCCTGCGGATGAGCATGGCCGCGGCAAAGCCGTCTTCGTCCCATTCGTGCTCGAAGGCGAAGAGGTGGAAGCATCGATCGATGAAGAACGACCGGGATTCATTCGTACCAAACTTGACCGAGTGCTCACGCCTTCACCCCTGCGGGTGGAAGCCCCCTGCCCATACTTCCAGCGCTGCGGCGGATGCCACTATCAGCACACCAGCTACGAACACCAGCTGGAGATGAAAGCTGCAATCCTTCGTGAAAATCTTCGTCGCATCGCAAAAATTGAGTTAGATACCGAGCTTAAGCTGCATGCCTCGCCGCCGTGGAACTATCGCAACCGCACTCGGCTGAAGGTTAGAAGCGCGCCCGACTTTGCGGTCGGCTATTACCGTTTCAACTCCCACGATTTATTGCCGATTGAATCATGTCCCATCAGTTCTCCATTGATTAACCTCGCCATCACCGCGCTCTGGCAGATAGGACGCGCCGCCAAAGTGCCCGCCGAAATCCACGAAATCGAGATTTTTGCCAACGCCGAAGACCTGCACCTGCTAATCGAACTCTACTGTTCGCCAGAGGCCGACAAGAACGCAATCGATGGGTTCGCGCAGGGTTTTTTGCACGATGTTCCCGCGGCCAAGGGTGTTGTGACATTCGCTAACGCAGCCGGTACACACGCCCGGCCGCCACAGCCGCAGCGCATTTCCCTGGTCGGCGAAGAAGCAATGCCATATCAGACCAGGCACACCAGCTATCGGGTTAGCGCGGGATCGTTCTTCCAGGTGAACCGCTACCTGACCGACGAACTGGTGGAGATTGCTATGGACGGCCGCTCCGGACAACTTGCGCTGGATCTCTACGCTGGAGTCGGACTTTTCTCGACCGTCTTGGCAAAAAGTTTTGCACAGGTTATCGCGGTTGAGTCGTCACAGACTTCGCACGCCGACCTTCGCTACAGTTCACCTCATAACGTGAAGGTGGTTCGCGCCCTTACCGAGCAGTACCTGGAGGGCGCTGGCAAGAAGCTGCGGCCAGATTTCGTGGTAGTAGATCCGCCACGAAGCGGCCTTGGCCAACGAGTGGTGGCGGCCCTGTCCGGCCTTAAACCTCCGCGCCTTACGTATGTATCATGTGACCCGGCAACCCTCTCCCGTGATCTGGCTAGCTTCCTCGGTGCGGGCTATCGCATCGAGGAGGCCCACCTCATCGACCTCTTCCCGCAGACTTTCCACATCGAGAGCGTCTTCCAACTGGCGCGCTGAGTGGTAAGGGCGCGAATGAAGCGCCCACCCTGCGCTCAAAAACTGTCCAAGCCCCGAAGGGGCGAAAGAATATTTCCGCTCCAGCTAACTGTCATCCCGAGCGAAGCCGAGGGACCTTGCGTTTCCCCGGCACATAACTCTCTCCTTGCTTCGGGCTACGCGTGAAAACCTACGCCAACACTCCCCGGCCCACTGTGCCTCGCCCCACCCATCAACCTCTGCTATGGGCAGCACTGGCATTTTCTGCTGGAATTATTGTTGGTGCTTACACGTGGCGGCCGCCGTCGTGGTGGGTACTCGCTGCCGCCTCGCTCGTCTTGGCGGCATTCTATTTTCGTTGGCGGCGAAAGCGGATTGCCCTGGTCGCAGGGCTGACCGCGATGCTCTTCGCCGGGGCTCTCGAAATCCAACTGCGCGCCCCGGAAAATTCCGGTGCGGAAAGCATTGGCCCCCACGCCGATGGCCACGAAGTCATGCTTACCGCGCACGTTATTCGCGAAGGCGCATTGCGCGACGGCGGCATCACCGGCGTTCGCCAGATCATTGACATCGAGACCGAAGAAATCTCCGACCGCGGCCAAACTCGTTCGATCATCGCGGGCCTTCGCATGAGTGTCCGCGGCGAAAAGCATGACGCGACGCCCGCCCCCGAAGTTCTATTCCACTACGGCCAGCGACTGCGCTTTCCCGCCAAGCTCTACTTGCCGCATAACTACAGAAATCCCGGAGGCTTCGATTACTGCGACTACCTGGCTGACCAGGGCGTCGCCGCGCTGGCCTCCACCAAACTTGAAGATGTTGAAGCACTGCCCGGTTTCGCCGGTAGCCGCATCGAGCTCTGGCGTACGAAAATCCATCGCAGCATCGTCAGCAAGATTCACGCGCTGTGGCCGCCCGCCCAAGCCGCGCTCATCGATGCCATGGTGATTGGCGAAGATGCGTTTCTTAATCGCGCCACTCGAACCGATTTTCAAAAATCCGGCACCTATCACGTTCTTGTGGTTTCCGGGATGAACGTGGGCATCCTCGCCTTCTCGCTGTTGTGGCTGTTGCGCAGACTTCGCGCCGGCGAGTTGCCGGCCAGCGCGCTTACCGTCCTGCTGTGCGTCGGGTACGCATTCCTCACAGACGTGGGCGCGCCCATCTGGCGCGCCACCATCATGTTGCTGCTCTACGTAATAGCGCGCGCCATGTATCGCCCGGGATCCATGCTGAATGCCCTGGGCGCGGCTGCCTTGGGTCTGTTGGTGCTCGATCCAAAAGCCCTGCTGAGCGCCAGTTTTCAGCTCACGTTCTTGTGCGTCTTCCTGATCGCGGCGGCAGGGGCGCCCTTGCTAACGCGCATCTCGCAGCCCTACATCAGCGGCCTGCGCAACTTTGCCGCGATCAGCTATGACTGGGTGTTGCCGCCGAAGGTCGCGCAATTCCGGCTGGAGTTAAGAATGATCGCCACAGCATTGGGACAATTGCTGGGGGCAAAATTCTCGTCCCGTATGCTGGTGGCCATTACTAAAATCGCGCTCGCCGGATTCGAACTGTTCTTTCTTTCAGCCCTGATGCAGATCGGCCTGGCCCTGCCCATGGCGTACTACTTCCATCGCGTGACCAGCCTCGGCCTGGCGGCCAACCTGCTGGTAATTCCGCTGACTGACATCCTGATGCCGGCCGCGATTCTCGCGGTAAGCGTGAGCTACGGCTCGATGTTGCTCGCGAAAATACCCGCGATGGTTGCGGGATGGGCAGTACAACTCATCGCCAGCAGCGTGCAATGGTTCGGCGGCTGGCGCGCCGCCGACCTGCGAGTCGCTACGCCTGCGCTTTTCACCATATTCCTGGGGATGGCCGCGCTCGCCCTGGCAATGGCGTTCGCCCGCAGCCGGTCGAGGCTGGTTGTGGCCGCGGGCCCAATCGCGCTTGCTGCCAGCGCTATCTTCATCACACTGGTTCCGCCGCATCCCAGCCTGCGACCGGGAGTTCTCGAACTTACTGCCATCGATGTCGGCCAGGGCGACTCGCTGTTAGTGGTCTCCCCGGGCGGGCGCACTTTGCTTATCGACGCCGGAGGTCTGCCGTTCTGGACGCATCCCGACTTCGATATCGGGGAGAACGTGGTCTCGTCGTATCTGTGGTCGCGTGGAATCAGCCAACTGGATGCCGTCGCCATTACCCATGCCCACTCCGATCATGTCGGCGGCATGGCTTCAGTAGTGGCGAATTTTCGCCCCACCGAAATGTGGATCGGAGAACCGTCAAATGACGCAGCCGTGGTTGCCCTCCTGGCCGAAGCCAGGTCACTCAAGGTAAATGTTTTGCCGCATCATGCCGGAGATGACTTCCAGTTAGGCGGCGCCCTCTTCCGCACCCTCGCCCCTTATGTAAAAACGGCAAGCCAAAAGCGCGGGCAAAACGACGAATCGCTGGTGCTGAAGGTGTCTTATCGCACTACCTCGATGCTGCTGGAAGGCGATGCCGAACGCGCCACCGAGGAACTGGTCGCCAAAGAGGAGCCCCAGGCCGATGTTTTAAAAGTCGCTCATCACGGCAGCGCGACCTCCACTATTCCTGGCCTTCTGGCAGCGGTGCATCCGCGATTCGCGGTGATTTCGGTAGGAACGCGCAACAGTTACGGCCACCCGCGGGCCGATGTGCTGCAGCGGTTGCAAGACCTCCACGTCAGCACCTTCCGCACTGACATGGATGGCGCGGTGACGTTTTATCTCGACGGAGAAAAGGTAACTACTCCCCTGGCAGATCTTCGCTAACTTCAATCCCGTCTTCGCCCGGGGCACGGCGGTACTCCTCGATCACGTTCTTGGCCCGCTCGGCGTCGCCTTCACGCACCAGGATCACCGTTCCCCCTACTCCGGGAAGAATGTCCTGTTGCGCGTCCAGGGAAGTGATATCCAGGTCGATACCGGCGGATTCCAGCAGGCCGCGGACGACCAGGGCCTCCGATTCCTGTTCGGTATCGAAGACGCGTACCAGCTTTTCGTTGGGGTTCGGGCGGTTCTTACCGGCGGGGCCAGAGCTTTCCATGAGTTCTCCAGTGCACATTTTACTTGAGCGTGGCTTAGATGCTTGTCCAGGGCCTGACGAAAATCGGTTTTACGAACAAGGCAGCAGTGTGCAGCCGACTTTTACGCAACGGCCAAACTATTGAAAACATCTAAATCTCAGGCGGAACAATTCGTGCGCAGGGGTCTGGGGACCTTATGGGCAATATGGAACGGTCGGTGGATCATTCGGGCGCAAGGGGAAGGGAACGATTAGAAGAATCACGCAAGATTCGCCGCTTGCAGCTGATGATCAACATGGTCATGTCGGTGATAAGCCAGGACCCCAAACTCACAGTCGAAGAGGCGGCTGACTTGGCGGCGCAGGCCAAGCAGGCTGCCTTAGCCATGTTTCCCGACAAGGAATTTGCCTACGACATTCTCTATAGACCCCGCTTGCAGCGCCTGATGAATGAGCGTTTCCGCCTGCAGTAACCGGTCCTACTTCGAAATCCAGATCAGCTTGCCTGCCAGCAACGCCATGACCGCCACCGCGCCGAGTAAGGCGTTGTATTCGCGGTGCTTCCAATAGAGTTCTCTGGAAAACGCCCCATCGCCGCCGTGAGCGGGAGCGATAAGTCTCGGTACCAGCCGTGGCACCTTACTGGCGTAGCTGTCGAATTCCGGAAACCGCTCTCGGAGATATTTCTCCTCGCCACCAATCACCGGCAAATAAATCGCCAAAAACATCAGCAGCGTGACGCCGGCGATCCACCAACTGCGCGACGCCACCGCAAAACCTATTGCCAGAATCAGCGATCCCAAATAAAGCGGATTGCGCGTGTAGGCGTACGGGCCCGAGGTAGTCAACTCTTCGTTCTTACGCACGTGGCCGGACGCCATCGCTCGAACGGCGAGTCCCGGGATTACCAGCAACGCTCCTAGTAACATCGAGAGCCCACTGGGCTTTGCCAGCCATGCATAGAGAATCGCGAAGGCAAACCCGAGCGGCACCCGGATGCGGCGAGCAATCCTCGCCCAGCCGCTAGGCATTGGGCTGGCGTCGCGAAAGGTTTTCGGCGGCGGAGACCACTTGATCCGTCGTAATCGTCAGCAAGCCCGGATCGGGCTCGCGGCGGCGTGAATGCGAAGTGACACTCGCCTCACTGCGCAGAACGACGCTACGCGTCCCATAAGGGCCGTTGCGCGCCGGATTCGTGGGACCGAACAATGCCACCACCGGCACTCCCAGTGCCGCGGCCAGGTGCATGGGCCCGGTATCGCCCCCGATGAATAGACTCGCGCGCCTGGTAAGGGCGACCAGCTGCGCCAGTGAGCAACTGATTGCGTCCGCTGTGCCCTTACTGGTGACTTCCACGGCTTGCGCCAGTATTCTCTCCCCCGGCCCGAAATTTACCAGCGTTCCCAAATCGTGCTCCGCTAATCGCAGTGCGACTTCGCCATAACGCTCCGCCGGCCATTGCTTGGCGCCCCAGCCTGCTCCGGGATTAATGATCACGAAGTTTTTAAGGCCGCGGACACTCAGCTGCCGGTCACAGAACTGCTCAGCCGCGGCATCGTGAGGGAAACCAATTTGCGGGGCAGCGGTCTTGGCACCTGTGACCGATTCTGCAATCGATAACCACTGATCGACCACATGGTCCCCACGCGTCATAACCGGCCGCGTGTAGAACATACTCGCAATGCTTTCTCGTGGCTGCGCCGCGCCAACGATCACCGGAGCCCCCGAAACCCTCGCAATCAATGCCGACCGTATCGCTCCCTGAAAATCCACGGCAATCTGATACTGGCTGGCGCGCAAATCGCTGACTGCGGCCGCAATCTGTTGCCAGGTCTGTAGTGAGGTCAACGACGAGCGCCAGGCCTTTGTAGTCAGCACATGCAACCGGTCGACCAATGGTCTCTGCGGCGACCTTGCTCCCGAGCGGGCGGTGGGCAAAGTACAAAGCAGTTCGGCCCAGCGTTCTTCCACCACCCAACCGATTTTCGCTTGAGGAAAAGCCTGGCGCAACGAGGAGACCGCGGGCAGCGTATGGATGATGTCGCCCATCGATCCGAGTCGCACCACTAACACCCGTTCGGGAGCTGGAACACGATGAGATTTTTCTGGCGACTGCAACTGCATCATCACTTCTTCTGAGTTCCGAGCCGGGCGATCAATGCAGTGGCGGAGTGATCTTTGGCATCGCCCACGATTGCGACCCGTCCGCCAAACTCGGCGACAGTGTCGCGCTCCGGAACAGTCTCGGCAGTATAGTCCGTTCCCTTAGCTTGCACATCGGGACGAATCTCCCGGATAAGCGCGCGCACGTCCGGCTCAGAAAATATAACTACCGCATCCACATCGGCGAGCGATGCCACGATCTCCGCCCGTTCCTCCGCTGGAATAATGGGACGGCCTTCGCCCTTGAGCCCTCGTACCGATTCATCGGAGTTGATCGCAACGATGAGCCTGCCACCCAGCTTTTTCGCGCCGTGAAGATAGCGAACGTGCCCTACATGCAGCACATCAAAACACCCATTGGCCAGCGTGATTTTATCCCCCAGTCGCCGCCACTCCGCAACCTGGGCGGCGAGCGCTGGGCGGTCCAAAATTTTGTGTGGGATACTCATGAATTCTGCGATCGGCTAATGGGGCCGCGATACCGGCGGTCCTTGACTGATTGCATCCAGCAACTCTTCCGGCGAAACCGTTGCCGTGCCGCGCTTCATCACCACAATGCCGCCCGCGTAATTGGCAAGATAAGCGGCGTCTTCGGTGGAAGCTCCAGCCGCCAGCGCCGCGGTGAACGTGGCAATCACGGTGTCGCCTGCGCCGGTAACGTCGGCCACCTCATCGCTGCCGAAAATCGGAATGTCTACTGCTCGCTGGCGCCCATTGAACGCCACCATGCCCTCGCGGCCACGCGTGATCAGCAAAGACTCGAGCTTCATAGTGGTCATCACTTGTTGGCCAACCGCTGTGAGTTTCTCCCAGCTGTGCCCGATTTTTGTTCCCAGGGCCTCTTCAACCTCGGGCTCATTAGGAGTGGCCGCAGTTACGCCGGAGAATTGCAGCATGCGATGCCGTGAATCCAGAATCAGTGGAACCCGATCCAGCTTGGCACGATCTCGCACCGCGTTAACGATTGCCGGAGTAGCCGCGCCGTATCCATAGTCGGACACCAGCAGAGCGTCCGAGGCCCTCACATACTGCCGCGCCGCCAGAACTAGCTCGCGTCTGAGATGACGATTCGGCTCTGCATCTGGTTCGCGATCCACCCGTACCACTTGCTGCCGCCAGGTATGCGGCATGCCTGCCAGGATTCTTGTTTTGGTGACAGTTGAATAGCTCTTGTCTTTAAGCACTCCGCTGACCGGAATTCGTTTGTGGCGAAACTGTTTGATCAGCGACCGCCCGGCTTCATCGTCGCCAACCACGCCGATCGGCAGAACATTCACTCCCAGGTCCGCAAGATTATTCACGGCATTCGCACCGCCACCCGGAACAATCTGCCGCTCCCGATGCTTCAGAATCAGCACCGGCGCCTCCCGTGACACGCGGGAAATTTCGCCGAAAACAAATTCATCGGCCACCAGATCGCCCAGCATGGCGACGGTGATCTTAGGGAATGACTCGACAATCTTCCGCAGCCGGTCAATCTCTTTGGAGTGCTTGCTCATAGGCAGTAATCAGCGCCAGCAATTTTCTCACAGGGATAAGCCGTCCCCGGAGATGATTCATTAAAACCCTGTCATCACGCTAACAACCCAAACAAACCTGTCATCCCGACCGAAGCGGAAGGCGAAGCCGCAGCGAAGTGGAGGGACCTTGTGCTTCACTATTCTCCACACCTCCGCAAAATCTCATCCAAAGCCGCGCCCGCATCCACCAGCTCCATCTTCACCGGAACAACCGCCACTGGCTGCAAATCCGCCAGATTGCCCCCCAAATTGATAGCGTCTTTCTCGGTAGTAACAAACCCACCTGCGCCACTCTGCTCGCGCAGCTTGATCAGGTCCCGAACGTCCTGTTCGGAATAAGCGTGATGGTCGCGATAGAAAGCCTCCGCCACCGGCTCAATCCCCGCGGCGCGAAGTTGCAGCAAAAAATTCTTTGGCCGCGCAATCCCGCAGAAAACCACCGGCTTCTCCGGAATATTTTTCGGCAAGATGCCGCGCTTCGCCCGCCACACCAGCTTCCCAGTAACGGGCAGTGAAGCGCTGGTAGCGCCGCCGGTTAGCACCACGGCGTCGGCTCTGGCCAGAGAGGATAACGGCTCCCGCAAGCGTCCAGCCGGCAGCAACCGGTCCCGCGCGTCGTCAGCAGTGATCAGCACAATATCGAAATCGCGCGCCAGCCCGCGGTGCTGGAAGCCGTCGTCCAGCAAATGCAGCTGCGGCCCAAATTTTTCTTCTGCTGCAAGCCCCGCCTGATATCGATCTTCCCCGACAAAGACCGGAACACCCAGCCTGCGAGACAACAACAGTGGCTCGTCACCAAATTCGCGCGACGTTCCCGCTGGATCTACGACTCGCACCCCTGTGCTTTGCCGGCCATATCCCCGCGATAGGATGTCGAACTTGGTCCCACGCTGCTTTAGCAATTCCCCCAGCAGCAAGACGAACGGCGTTTTTCCCGAACCGCCCACCGAAAGATTGCCGACGCTCACCACCGGCCCAGCCAATCGCCGTGGATGAAAAATCCCTCGATCGTAAAGCGCATTACGAGTGCGCACGCCCAGCCCAAAAAGCATTCCCAGCGGATTCATCCGGCACGACCAAGCAATACCTGCAACGCCGCGAGCGTGCGTTCGGTCGCTCCGGTTTGCGCTTGCAAGGTTTGCGCCGCTCGTCGTCCCAGCGCAGCGCGCTCGGCGTCGCTAGCAAGAAGTTCCATAAAGACCAGAGGCAGCTCCGCCGGACCAACCACTCTTACCGCATTATTTTTCTGAAACAGAGAAATTATGTCGCGAAAGTTCTCCGTGTGGTTCCCCACCACGATGGCGACTCCATGTTGCGCCGGCTCCAGAATGTTGTGGCCCCCGCGCGGCACCAGGCTCCCCCCGACAAACGCTACATCCGCTAACCCATAAAGCGCCGCCAGTTCGCCAATGCTGTCGAGCAAAAAAACGCCGCCGGAGATCGCTTCGCCCTGCCAGGCGGATCGCCGCCAGTTGGGCATCTGCAGCCGCTCCAGCAACTGTGCCACTTCGCCAAATCGCTCCGGATGCCGCGGCGCCAAAATCATCACGGCCGACGGATAACTGGCGCGCACGTTCTCAAACGCACGCAGCAGCAATGGCTCTTCATCCTCCACCGTGCTACCGCAAACCAGCACCGGTCCGGCATTGGCTTCAGAGAGCGCTTTGCGCAATGTTTCCACAATTGCCGGCGCCGCTGGAGCAGCCGTGTCGAACTTCAAATTTCCCGTAACCTGAACCCGATCCTCCTTCGCTCCAATCTTCACCAGCCGCTGTCGATCTTCGTCCGACTGCGCCAGAAACAGATCAATATCGTTGAGAACCCGGCGCAGCAAAAAACGAAATCGCCAATAGCCATGCTGCGAACGATCCGAAATGCGTGCGTTCACTACCGCGACCTTCGCCCCGCCAGCCTTCGCCGCGTGTAACAGATTCGGCCAAAATTCGGTCTCGGCAATTACCAGCAGTTCCGGCCCCAGGCTCCGCGTGTAAGGCTGAATGGCAAAGCCAAAGTCCATCGGCAGATAAAAAACATTTTCCTGACCGAAACGGACTGCGGCCAGCTTCTGCCCGGTGTCGGTAGTCGTCGAAACCACTACACGATGCCGGGGAAAGATTTGTTTCAAGCTCGACACCAGGCCACCTACCGCGATTACTTCCCCGACCGATACCGCGTGTACCCAAATGCACGGTCCGCCTCGCGTCAGGCGTTCTGGAACCTGCCCCAACCGCTGGCGAAGGCCGGCGCGATACTTCCCCTGGCGCGCCATCTGCCACAGCCAATAGGGCAGGGTCGCGACCATCACCGCAGCCAACAGGGCGCTGTAAAGGGTATACATGCAGGAAGGGACATTCTAACGGCAACCCGCAACTACTAAGGCACCATGTTTCGCGGCGCCTGCATCCTATAATCGAGGACTCATGAAATCAGTATTGCAGCGCTGTCATGTCGCCACGGCATGCCTGGTGGTTTTACTTTTCACCGTCTCGGCCTGGGCAGCGAAAAATTTTGTCATGCCGACTCCGCAGGCCGCCAAGGCCTATCCGGCCAACGACGCCCATACCGACGAATTTGTCACCGTGGCGCTCGATCCCTACGACAAGCAAGAAAAGACCAGCCCGGTTTTTTCGGTGAAATATCTCGAGGTCGGATATCTCCCGATCTTCATGGTGATCACCAACGACGGCGATGAAGCCGTATCTCTCGCCGGGATGAAAGCCCAGCTGGTCACCGCCGACAAGACAAAACTGTCCCCTGCCAACGAGGACGATCTCTACCGCCGTCTGTCGCATCCCAACCGGAAAAGTAATACCTACCCTTTGCCCTTTCCGACTTCAAAAGGCGTGAAGGGCGCGATTGGCAAGCAGGCGCTGGACGAAATTCAGAACGCCCATTTCGCCGCCAAAGCCGTCGAGCCTCACAGCACCCAGGCAGGATTTTTGTTCTTCGAAATTTCTGACGTGGGTCAACCGCTGGCCGGAGCGCAGTTCTACCTCACCGGCGTCCGCGATTCCAAAGGCAACGAGCTGATGTATTTTGAAGTGCCGCTAGAAAAATATCTAAACCCAGCCAAGCCCTAAAAAGCTTGCCGGACCTCCAGTAGAGCCGTAGCTCCGCTACGGCTGGCGGTCGGCACGGACCGGTGAGTCCCTGCCGCTAAAAGCCGTAGCTCTGCTACGGCTCTACTGGGAAGTTCCTACTCGCTGGCCCGGCTCTTGATCCAGATCGGCGATCCCACAAAGCCAAACGCCTTCCGAATCTGGTTCTCCAAAAACCTCTGATACGAAAAGTGCAGCTTCACCTTGCGGTCCGTAAACAAAATGAACGTCGGAGGCGACACTGCCGCCTGGGTCATGTAATAAATCCTCACGCGCTGTCGCAAGGGCACTGTGGCGCGCTCGAAGTCCACAAACTTTAAAAACCGATTCATCTCAGAAGTCGTGATGCGTTTGCGCCGCTCCGCCGCGACCTGTTCAATCACAGGAAATATCTTGTCGGTCCCTTTGCCCACCGCCGCGGAGACAAACAACACGGGCGCATAACTCAAAAACTTAAGCGCATCACGCAGCCGTTCTTCGTATGCTTCGCGATCGCCCGGACGTTTGCCCTCCTGCATGCGCGCCGCTTTCGACTGATTCGCCGGCTTGTTTTGGCCCGCCAACACCAGGTCCCATTTGTTCACAATGATGATCACCGACCGGCCGCTCTCGTGTGCGTAGCCTGCAATCGTAGCGTCAAGCTGGCTCACTCCCTCGGTGGCATCGATTACCAGCAGCGCGATGTCGGCAGCCTCCAGATGCTTGCGCGCCATCACCACCGACAGCTTTTCCGCCATTAAATGAGTCTTGCCTTTCCGCCGAATGCCCGCAGTGTCGATAAAACGGAAAGTGTGGCCGTTGCGCTCCACCACTTCATCAATCGCGTCGCGCGTGGTGCCCGGGATCGGCGACACAATCGCGCGGTCCGCCCCGGTGAGTTTGTTCAACAAAGTTGATTTGCCGACATTGGGGTGACCGATGATGGCCACTTTGATTTCCGTCTCGGCGGCATTTCCATCTCGCGCCCGCGGCTGATCGGCGCCTTCACTAGTTTCGTCCGTGTCACTTCCATCCGGCGGAACAGCTACCATTGCGTCGGGATCGTCCACCATCATGGTCTCTGGTGGCACCGCCGCGAATATCGCATCCAGTAGATCGTCCAGCCCGCGCCCGTTCTCCGCCGAAACCGGAAAAATCTTGCGCATCCCCAGGCGATGAAAGTCGTCGGTCAGACTTTGCTGCTTATCGGTATCGATCTTATTGACGGCGAGAAACAGCGGCTTGCCCGTCTTCATCAACAGCCGGGCAAGTTCAAGGTCGGGGGCCGCCAGTTCGGTGCGCCCGTCAGCCACCATGATCACGGCATCGGCTTCTTCGAAGGCAAAACGCGCCTGGCGAAAAATTTCCGCCGGAATGAATTCCTTTTCGTCGGGAATAATTCCGCCGGTATCGACAATCCGCAGCGGACGTCCTCGCCACTCCGCAACGCCATAAAGACGATCCCGAGTAATGCCGGGCTCGTCGCCGACAATCGCCCGCCTTGACCCCACCAGACGATTAAACAACGTGGACTTGCCGACATTAGGGCGCCCTACAATCGCCAGCGCCAACGGCTTAACAGCTTCGATTTGTGCGGAATGCGTCATCGGTCCTTGCGAGCAGAGAGCGCTGGATGATCGTAGAAAGCCTGTCATTCCGAGCGAAGCCGAGGGACCTTGCGCTCGGCGCATGTGCCCCCAACTCTGCCTTATTATAGAGACTCCGTGGCCACAACCCCGCATTCCGCCGTTCCCGCCCGCAAACAGGAGGTTTCGCTCTACCAGTTCTTCGGCCCGGGCGGGGTGCTGTCGCGCACCCATCCCGCCTACGAGTTTCGCCGCGGACAGTTGCAGATGGCGCAGGCGGTCGAAGAAGCTCTGGAGCAGAAGCGCCACCTGATCATCGAAGCCGGCACCGGCACAGGCAAGACTCTCGCCTATCTGCTGCCGGTTATTCGCTCTGGCAAGCGGGTCATTATCTCCACCGGCACCAAAAATCTTCAGGAACAGCTCTTCTACAAAGATGTGCCCTTCCTCGAGCAAGCCCTCTATCCCAACGGCGAAGGCAAGTTGAAGGTCTGCTACATGAAGGGCCGCAACAACTATCTTTGCCGGAAAAAGCTGTTTGACCTGACCGATCAGCCGGTGTTGAGTGGATTGCAGGAGATTGAACAGTACCGCGCCATTTCGTCGTGGGAAAAGCACACGCAGAACGGCGACCGCGCCGAACTCGCGGAACTGCCCGAAGCCAGCGCGCTGTGGCACAAGATCGATGCCCGTGCCGATGCCTGCATCGGTCAGAAGTGCAGCGAGTACGACCGCTGCTTCATTACCGAGATGCGCCGGCGGGCGGCTGAGAGCGACATCATCATCGTCAACCATCATCTGTTTTTTGCCGACCTCGGCATCAAGCAGCAGGCCGAATACGCCCCTGACGCGGGCATTCTGCCGGAAGTCGGCTGCGTGGTTTTCGATGAAGCTCATGAACTGGAAGATGTTGCGGGCAGCTACTTCGGAGTTGCCGTCAGCAACGCTCGCTTTGAAGAGTTGTGCCGTGATGTCGAGAATTCACTCCAGCGCAATCATCTGATGTCGGCATCGCTGACTGGCGCTATCAAGAGCCTGCGCGAGCGCGCCGGATTTTTCTTCGCCCTGTTGCCTCCGGGCGATGGCCGCTTCGCTTTTGAAAATCGCCGCGAGTTTTTGGAGGAAAACGGCGAAGAGTTTCTGGCCCTGCAGCAGTCGCTGCTGCGGCTGAACGCGGAAATCTCGGGATTGGCCACCAAACCGGAGGAGCTTTTCAACTTCGCCCGCCGCGCCCAGGAATTGCAGGTACAAATTGGATTTCTGCTGGAATCAGAGGAACCCAACACCGTCTTTTGGATTGAGCGCCGCCGCACTGGCGCCCAGGCTCGCCAGAAGTCGAATACTTTTCTACAGGCCACGCCCATTGACGTTGGTCCCATCCTCAAGAGTTGCTTGTTCGATCAACTGGAGTGCGCCGTACTCACCTCTGCGACGCTTGCAGTAGGCGGCGGATTTGAATACATGCGCGGCCGCCTGGGCCTCGATTACACTCGCGAAGTCGTGCTGCCGTCGCACTTCGATTATCAGTCGCAGGCATTGTTTTACGTCCCGCCTGATTTGCCGGATCCGCGCACCCCGCAGTTTTGCGCCAAGGCCGCTGACCGTATTCGACGGTTGCTGGAAGTCACGCGCGGCCGCGCCTTCGTGCTCTTTACCAGCTACGCACAGATGAACGACGTATATCAGCGGCTGTTGGGTGAGTTGGAGTTTCCCATGTTGTTGCAGGGCGACGCCCCCAAGAGCGCTCTGTTGCAGGATTTTCGCCTGACCCCAAATGCCGTGCTGTTCGCTACATCGTCGTTCTGGCAGGGAGTAGACGTGCAGGGCGAGCAATTAAGCTGCGTCATCATCGACCGTCTGCCCTTCGCGGTTCCAAGCGATCCGGTGGTTGCGGCGCGGGTGAAGTCGATCGACGCCGAGGGCGGTAACGCTTTTTTTCAGTATCAGGTGCCGTCAGCGGTGATCACACTTAAGCAGGGCTTCGGCCGCTTGATTCGTTCGCTGCATGATCGCGGACTGCTGGTGCTGCTGGACAATCGCATTCTGAAGAAACAATACGGCCGCGTATTTGTAGAAAGCTTGCCCAACTACCGTCGCACTACCGACATCAAGGTCGTGGAAGAGTTCTTCGGAGCGCACCCGGATGCTGAAGATTAAGGGTTAGGGTAGGGCATCGGCTTCAGCCGTGCTATAAAAAACGCATTCGATGAAAGGCGCCGATCCGGCGCAACTGTCGATAAAGCTAGCCCCCGCCCCGCTAAAGCGTTGGGCCTTTTCTAAATTTGCTGGCCCGACTGCAGCAAGGCCCGTCCCATTGCGATCACTCCAGACCACCGTCATCAACTTCCAGATACGAAGCCTTTTCTCTCGACCTTTGGACGCACGCGTGCGTCCAAACCGGTGTTTCTCACGTTGATACTGACAGCCCGAAATTAGGGTGAATCAGCTCCAGCAAAACCTCGCGTAGAATGCCCCGTGCGAGCGTCAGGATGCCCTCAGCTGCGTCCCTGTAGCCCGGCTAGGGGGTAGGGTCATCCCTCCAAATACACATGAAATTGTATGTACACAACTAACTCATTTGCCTCGAGTCATTTACCGGCACAATGCCGAAATACCGGCAGAAATTTGGCGCTGGAGGGCTCCCAGACGCTGCCGAGTGCCACTACCCTCGTCATTCCGACCGAAGGGGGAATCTGCTAGTTCTTGCTGTAGGCACGCGAGCCTGCGTGACCGTCTCGCCCGTCCCTAGCAGATTCCTCCCTTCGGTCGGAATGACAAAGGTAAATATCGCAGCAAGAGCTTCCAGCCCGTCCTCCGGCTGATCAGCACGACAACCCTCTACGAGGTAAAATAGACAGTTAGGCAGGTGGCGGACGCTGCCGCCGAGGAACCTATGTTTGAGGTCACAGTCGAAGATACGTTTGCCGCAGGCCATTACCTGCGCAACTACAAGGGTAAGTGCGAGAATCCGCACGGCCATAATTACAAAGTGCGGGTAACGCTCGCCGGCCAGGAATTGGATAAAGCCGGTTTGCTACTGGATTTCAAAGACTTACGGGAAGTCATGCGGCACGTCACCGACCGGCTTGATCATCAGATGATCAACGACCTCGAGCCTTTCAAGGTCCTGAACCCGTCGGCAGAGAATCTGGCCAAGTATTTCTTCGATGAATCAAACACCCGGTTGCAGTCGGTGACGAATGGTCGAGTACGGATTAAGAACGTCACCATCTTTGAAACCGACACCACTACGGCGACTTATTTCGAGTGAGATCGCCTGATGCAGATCACTGAAATCTACAAGTCGGTACAGGGTGAATCCACGCACGCCGGGGTGCCTTGCATTTTTGTCCGCCTCACTGGCTGCAACCTGCGCTGCAACTGGTGTGACAGCGAATACTCGTTTTTCGGCGGGCGAAAAATTGCGCTGGCAGACATCCTCGAAGAGGTAAAGCGACTCTCACCCGCCGGCGGTTACGTTGAGATTACCGGCGGTGAACCCATGTTGCAGGAACGCGAAGTCGTTCCCCTCATGCAGAGCCTGCTGCAGGCGGGTTACACCGTACTACTCGAGACCAGCGGCGAGCGGGCCCTGCGCAATGTTCCCGCGGATGTGATCAAAATTGTCGACGTGAAATGCCCGAACTCGGGCGCGCCTGACACCTTTTGCATGGAAAATCTTGAAGCGCTCACCTCACGCGACGAAGTCAAGTTTGTGATCAGCGATCGCCTGGACTATGAATTCGCGCGCGAATTTAGCGCCCGCCATGATTTAGCCCGAAAGGTGAATGCGGTACTGTTTTCACCTGCCTTTGCGCAGGCTGCCAATGGATCCCGCGACACCTCGCACTGTTTGCTTGATCCGGAGCAACTTGTGGAGTGGATGCTGGCGGACAACGTTTCCGCCCGGCTGGGGTTACAGATACATAAGTTCATCTGGGATCCCGCGATGAAGGGAGTCTAGTTCTGGTGCCACCGGCAAAATCCCGGGCAGTCGTATTGTTGAGCGGGGGCATGGACTCGGCGGTCTGCGCGGCTTTGGCCGCGCGCGACCATGACGCCGCCGCACTGCACATTAGTTACGGACAGCGAACTGAAGCCCGTGAACGCCAGTCGTTTCTCGGCATCTGTGATTTTGCCGGCATCCGCGACCGTCTGGCGGTGCGCAATGAGGCGCTGCGCGCCATCGGCGGGTCGGCCCTGACGGACGAATCCATTGCCGTGCCGGAAAGTCACAACATCGGGCAAGACATTCCTGTAACCTACGTGCCCTTCCGCAACGCGCATTTTCTTGCAGTGGCGGTTAGCTGGGCGGAGGTGCTGGGAGCGGAAAAGATATATATTGGCGCGGTGGAACAGGATAGCTCCGGTTATCCTGACTGTCGTCCAGCGTACTATGCGGCATTTAATGAAGTTATCAAGGCAGGAACCAAGGAGGGCCGCATTGAGATCGTTACGCCGCTGATCCACCTGCGCAAGGCGGAAATCGTGCGCCTTGGCCTTGAATTAGGCGCGCCCTTCCATTTAACTTGGTCGTGTTACAGCCGTGCCGATAAGGCATGCGGAGTCTGCGACAGCTGCGTGTTGCGGTTGCGAGCATTTCGGGAGGCTGGGGCGCAGGATCCAATCCCTTACCTGGAGCTTGCTGCTGGTGTGCAATAACGATTTTCAATTCTCAATGGCCAATCCCTGGGTGGCTGCTGAAAAGGGAAAATTGCATCTAAGTTTATGTGCCGGGAGGCCACGATGAAGAAACGTATTGCGGTAATGGTTTTGGCATGCGCCACGGTAGCGCTTTACCTGCCTTCAGCTTTTGCGCAAAATTTCGGATCGGTGAAGGGTGTCGCCCGCGACATGCAGGGCCAGCCGATCGCGGGAGCCACGGTCGATTACTCCAACACCGACACGGGGCGCAAATATTCGCTGAAAACAAACGCCAAGGGCGAATATTTTTCTTTGGGACTTGAACCTGGCAAATACAAAGTTTCGCTCACCCAAGGGGATAAGCTGTTGGACTCGGTCAGCAACTTTCCGGTTCAGTTGGGCGACAACAATCTGGATTTTGATCTCAAGAAATCACAGAGCGAAGCCGCTCAACAAAAGGGCATCAGCCCTGAACAGTTGAAGAAAATGCAGGAGCAGCAAGCCAAAGTAGCTAAAGAGCAAACTACCGTAAAAACTCTGAACGAAAAACTGGCGGCCGCCACGGCCAGCGAACAAGCCGGCGATTTCGATACTGCCATCGCTACTCTTACCGAGGCGACCACGGTTGATCCCTCGCGCGACTTGCTATGGTTCAAGTTAGGCGATGCTTATCGCCAATCGGCCGCCAAGTTGACCGATCCTGCCGACAAGACCAAGCGGCTAACGGAATCCGTCACTGATATGGAAAAAGCAGTCGACCTAAAGAAAAAAGCGATCGATGCCGGGGAGGACAAGAATCCTGAATCGCCCAAGCAATTGGCTGCCTACTACAATAATTTAGGCGATTCCTACGCTAAAACCGGTAACACCGAGGGTGCAGTAAAGGCCTACAACCAGGCGGCCACTCTGAATCCGACCGCTGCCGGACAGTACTATTTCAACCTCGGCGCAACCATGACCAACGCCAACAAGGCCAATGATCCCGCTATGCGGAAGGCCGCGGTAGAAGCCTTCGACAAGGCCATCGCCGCTGACCCGTCGAAAGCCGATTCCTACTATTGGAAGGGCTCAAACCTGATTGGCATGGCGACTTTGAAGGACGACAAGATGGTCGCGCCCGACGGTACCGCAGAGGCGTTCCAGAAATATCTGGAACTGAGCCCCACCGGCCCACATGCTGATGAGGCCAAGGCAATGCTGGCGGGAATCGGAGCGACGGTTGAAACCAGCTACGGAACCAAGAAGAAGAGCACCAAAAAATAGTTCGAGCTAGCAGTTTTGCAAAGGGCGACCCGCCAGGGTCGCCCTTTTGTTGTTTGACGATCCTTAGCCCGCGTGCCAAACCATTGGTTGTCATTCCGACCGAAGGGAGGAATCTGCTGCTCTGCGACGGTCCTTACATTCTCAGATTCCTCCCTGCGGTCGGAATGACAAGTTAGAAGGACTTGAGTTTGCCCTCGCCCGTGGTTACCAACGTATGCGCGTTGGTCGTTCTTGATAGGTTCTAGCCCTCTCTCTTCATTAGATTTAAGTGTTAAGGCACATTCACCATGGCCACGCCGGGAACCGCCCCAATCTCGCTTTCACTCGCTACCAGCTTTGGCTCGGGAGGCATCGCTACCGATAGCCTGCTCGCCGCCATGTTGCAGGCCAGCGGAGAGATCAGCGAGATCATCTTTTCTCCCGGGCGAGCGCCACAAGTCGAAATTCACGGGCAATTGATCCCGGTACAATCTCCGCGACTGCAATTGATGACGGCAGACGACACGCGTCGCATTGGCTCCGATCTCATCGGTAGTAACAAACAGGCGGTCACCATGCTGCGGGAGCAGGGTTTTTGTGACGTTTCTTACGGACTTTCCGGCAAAGCGCGTTTCAGAGCAAATATTTTTATTCAGCGTGGCAGCTGCGCCATTGTGATGCGGGTTATTCCTAGTGCACTTCCCAGCCTGGCCTCATTAGGCTTGCCTGGCAGCCTGGAGGAAGTAGGCACGTTGCGAGAGGGCATTGTGCTGGTTACGGGGCCGCGTGCCTCAGGAAAGTCGTCAACTCTGGCGGCCTTGCTCGACCGCATTAACGAACAGCAGACGTGCCACATCATCACCATTGAAGATCCCATTGAATTTTTGCATAACCACAAGAAAGCGACAGTCCATCAGCGGGAGCTGCACAGCGATACCCCCAGCTTTATCCAGGCGCTGCGAGCCGCTCTGCGCCAGGCCCCGCGAGTGATTCTGGTGAGCGAAATCCGTGATGTAGAAACGCTGGAAGTCGTTCTGGAAGCGGCCGAAACCGGTCATCTGGTGCTTTCGAGTCTCAACACCGTGGACGCCGTAAAAACCGTGGAACGCTTCGTTGGAATGTTCGAACCCTCGGATCATGTAGAGATTCGCGGGCGTCTGGCGAAGACCCTGCGGCTGGTAATTTCGCAGCGCTTGATTCCCCGCAAAGATGGCCATGGCCGGGTCGCCGCCGTGGAAACCCTGAAGGTGGACAGCCGAATTCGAAGCTGCATTGAACATGAGAGCCATCCCGGAACCAACTTGCTGCGCGAGATGAAGCAGGGCGGGAATGGAACGCAAACTTTCGACGAAGCGATTGCGAATCTGGTTCGCAAGGGCGCGGTTGACTTCGAAACGGCGGCTTCCTTCGCCACCGACTCTGCCGGGCTGAACGCTGCTTTAGGCGAATCCTAGACCTGAACGACTCGCCAAATCCCTCTAAATTGCTATGGCGCTTTAGTAATAGCACTGGAAGGCGTCGTCCTTCCGCGTGATAGCGAAAAGTCCGCATTCCATTACACTGCGACGACATGCGGAATAACAGGAAACCCGAAGATCGGCGTAACACGCCAATCGTCGTGCTCGCGGCCGTGGCTTTATGTCTCTTTCTGGCGACCACTGCCTGCGGCGGAGGCTCCGATATGGCTTCGGGGGGGACGACTGGCACGCCCGGCACTTCTGGAACGCCGGGTACTCCGGGCAGCGGAGGCAACAGTGTGGGGTGGACTCCCGGCCTGGTGATTTCGTGGCAGTGGCAACTCTCGACCCTGCCCACTGCAAGCCAGTTGCTGTCAGTGCAGATGTATGACGTCGATGGTTTCAATGCGGATGCGTCGTTAATCAGCGCGATGCACGCCAAAAATATTCATGCGGTGTGTTACGTAAGCGTGGGAACCTACGAAAACTGGCGCGCCGACGCGAGTTCATTTCCGACGTCGGTTTTAGGGCTGGGAAATGGCTGGCCGGGCGAGCAGTGGCTCGACATCCGGCAAATCACTGCGCTGACTCCAGTAATGACGGCCCGATTCCAGATGTGTAAGGACAAAGGCTTTGATGCGGTTGAGCCTGACAATGTCGACGGCTACGCCAACCTCACGGGCTTTCCCCTGACCGCGGCCGACCAGATCGCCTTCAATACCTGGGTGGCAAATACGGTGCACTCCATGGGAATGTCGGTTGCACTCAAAAACGATCTCGATCAGATTCCTGCACTGGTTTCGAAATTCGACTTCGCAGTGGACGAACAATGCTTCCAGTATGGAGAGTGCAATTCACTTACGCCTTTTATCACCGCAAACAAGCCGGTTTTTGAAGTCGAATATAGTTTGCTGCCGGTGGCTTTCTGCACGCAGGCGAACGCCATGAATTTTAATTCTCTCTATAAAGATCTGAACCTCACCGCGACGGTCACGGCCTGCCGCTAGCGTGCCTGGTCCGTGCCAGTTAGAGTAAATTCAGTGGCATGGTCTCCCCTCCAGCAATTCTGAGCTTTGAAGACGCCCGCCACCTCGTAGAACAACACGCGGCGAAACTTCGCGCCGCAGGAACCGAAGAGGTGGAACTGCTGGCTGCGTTTGGACGTGTACTCGCCGAGCCGATCCATGCCGACCGACCGTTCCCGCCGTTTCCCAGGGCTGCCCGGGATGGCTATGCCGTACGCTCCGCCGATTTAATCCACCTTCCGGCGCGACTGCAAGTCATCGGAGAAATAAAAGCCGGAGTCGCGCCTGATGCGCCCCAGCTGAGCGTTGCTTCCGGCGAGGCTGCCGCCATCATGACTGGCGCGCCTGCGCCCGTGGGGGCGGACGCGGTGGTGATGGTGGAATGTACAGCGCTCGACGGAAACCTGGTCGAGATCAGCAAAGGCATTGAGGCGGGAGCGAATATTGTTCCTACCGGCTCTGAGGCGAAGCAGGGCGAGCGGCTGCTGGCTCCCGGCATGCGGTTGGATCACGCCGCGATTGCGGTAGCGGCATCGATAGGCAAAAAGAGTTTGCAGGTTTTTCGCCGGCCGCGGATCGCCGTTCTTGCCACCGGAGATGAAATTGTCGGACTCGGCCGAACTCCTGGGCCCAATCAGATTCGCAACTCGAATAGCTACTCAATCGCCGCACAGGTCCTGGCGGCGGGCGGCGAACCGGTAATGTTGCCGGTCGCTCCTGACGAGCCGGTTCGGTTGCGCAGCTTGATCAAAGAAGGCTTACAGGCGGATTTATTGCTGCTGGCGGGCGGCGTCTCAATGGGAAAGTATGATTTGGTCGAGCAGGTACTGGAGGAGTTGAGCGCAGAATTTTTATTTACCGGGGTAAACATTCAACCGGGGAAGCCGGCAGTTTTTGGACGAGTGAACGCAGATAAATATTTCGTGGGGCTGCCGGGAAATCCTGTTTCCACCATGGTGACGTTCGAACTGTTCGCCAAGCCGCTGCTGCAGGCTCTGGCGGGCCTGCTTCCGCAAAAATTAATTTTCGTCTACGCCCGCTTGAAATCGGAAGTAAAGACGAAGACGGGACTGAAACGATTCTTGCCGGCGATCCTGTCGGGCGAATTCGAGGACGCGCAAGTTGCAGCGGCGCGTTGGCAGGGGTCAGGAGATATTGCCGCGATGGTTCGGTCGAACTGCTACATGGTAATTCCGTCCGACAAAGAACATATCGCTGCCGGCGAGTGGGTGCCGGTATTGTTGCGCCAGGCGTTCTAATCCTGGATGTAAGATAGGGATTCGGAAATGCCCAAACTCTCTCATTACGATGGCTCTGGGCGAGCTGCGATGGTCGACGTGTCGGCAAAGCAGGCAACCAAACGCGAAGCCGAGGCCCGGGCGTTTGTGGCGATGACGCCAGAGGTGATGAAGGCGTTGCCGCAGAACCCTAAGGGCGATCCGCTCGAGGTCGCGCGCTTAGCCGGGATCATGGCCGCCAAGAAGACCTCGGACCTGATCCCAATGTGCCATCCTTTACCGCTTTCCCACGTTGATGTGAGCATTCGGCTATGCGAGAATGGCGTCGCTGTTAGCTCCAAAGTTACTACGACTGCGGTCACCGGCGTCGAAATGGAAGCGCTGGTAGCGGTGAGCGTGGCCGCGCTCACGGTTTACGATATGTGCAAAGCTCTCGATAAAGGGATCGAGATCCGGGAAATTACTCTGGAAGGCAAATCCGGCGGCAAGAGTGGCGACTACCGCCGGCCCAGGAAAAAGACATAGACCCAGATGGCGAACAGCGTCAAATTGCTGTTGGTGGATGACAATCCCATGGTGATGGGCCTGCTGCGCGGTGCGCTGTCCCCGCTGGCCAACGTCACTACGGCCACCGATGCCACCGATGCCTTGCTCAAGGCGATTGATGATCCCCCGGACCTGCTGGTGAGCGACTACCGCATGCCCGGCATGGACGGCCGTCAGCTGGTCGAAAAATTGCGCGGGCGACCTGCCACCGCAGGCATTTCGGTAATTCTTCTCGCCGCCAAGGCCGATATTTCCGACCAGCTGGCACAGCAGGATCAAGGCGCCGATGACTACGTTGAAAAGCCATTTTTCCTGCGCGAGGCGACCCGCCGCATTAAGCGCGTGATCGACAAGATTTCTCTGGAGAAAATGGCGAAGCGGGCGCCTTCCGATGGCGTAGTGCGCGGCAACCTGGCGCAGATGAATGTGATCGACCTGATGCAGTCGCTTGAGATGGGACGCAAAAGCTGCCAGCTCACACTTACTAACGGCGCTGACAAGTGCGAAGTGTTCTTCAGCGAGGGCCAGGTCAACCACGCTACCTACGGCGAGTTGAAGGGCGACCCGGCAGTCTTCAAAGTGCTGCGCTGGACTGGCGGCAATTTTCAGATCAACTTCGAAGGCACGACCACTCAGCACACCACGAATCTGAACACTCAGGGTCTGCTGATGGAAGGCTTGCGACTGCTCGACGAAGCACAGCGCGATGAAGGCGGCTCTGAAGAAGAGGAAGAAGATGTCTTCCTCGATACCTGACGCGCTGACCACGGCGGTACTGACCATCAGCGATTCCTGCGCGAGTGGGGCAAGGGTGGACCTCTCCGGCCCGGCCGTGGGCGAGCTGCTTACCAGGCACGGCTTCTCTGTGGTGGCCACGGAGATCATTCCCGATGAGCAGCCGGCAATTCAAAATGCCATTGCGCTGCTGACTTCGGAAGTGCGGCTCATCATTACGACTGGCGGCACCGGAGTGGGACCTCGCGACGTTACGCCTGAAGCCACGCGAGCAGTGTGTGAGCGGCTGATCGAAGGAGTGGCCGAACGGATGCGCGCCGAGGGATCGAAAAAAACTCCTTTGGCTGTGCTTAGCCGCGGGGTCTGCGGCACTCGTGGCAAGTCACTTATTTTGAATTTGCCGGGAAGTCCCAAGGGAGCGGTGGAATCGCTGGAAGCGGTAATTGGACTGCTGCCGCACGCGCTGCAGTTGCTGGCGGGAAACACCAAGCATTCGGGGCCGGTCTAGGCAGAACATAACCCCGATCTTGCAGGACTGGGCGTTACTATTCGGAATAGCCGTCGTCCTCACCGTCGTCTTCCTCTTCTTCCTGCTCGTCGTCGTCGGTGTCTTCTTCGTCGTCTTCTTCCTCTTCGTCTTCCACATTAGGCGTGCCGCGCAACATATCGACCGCCAGCAGACCGGGCAAAACTTGTTCTTCCAAAATGAAGTCGCTCATCATCCAATGGTACCCCACCGGGAAGCGTGGCTGCGACTGGGCTTACTTTTACGGCTTGCCGGTATTTTTAGCCTGAGCTTCCGTGTCTTTTTTGTGGTGAAAATCCAGGCCAAACTTCGGATCGTCCCGCTTGCCGGTGATTTTGATGGGAATTTCAGTAACGCCGTTCTTGCGGAAAAACGGATCGAAAGGCTTGAGGATCCAGGATTTTACTCCGGTGACTGCCTGCGAAGCTTTCGCCTGTAGACGCAACTTGCCATGGAAGTCGAGATCTTCGGTGCGCATGCCGTAGCTGCCGTCAAGTTGAACGTTGGCGCCAGTGACCGAAAAGCTTAGATCGCTCAGATTGATGACGGTATTGCCCAGCTTGAACTTGCTCTTTAGCTGGGTGAGCGAATCTCCCACGTCGTCGTCCTTGGGATGGCCTTGTCCGCGGCGGCTAAGGTCTTCGATCTTCTCGCGCACTTTGGGGTCAGTGAACTGTCCCTGCAAAATGCTGAATCGTCCATTGAGCTTGAGGCGATCCATTACCTTCAGGTTGCTGTTGGGCTGGCCGGGAGGAAGATCGAACTTGGTATCGATCTCCATCGCCCCTTTAATCGGAGGCTTATCGGCTTTCACGGCGAGCGACAACAGATCTTCGATGTGACCGTTCTTGGAGACGATGTCGAGGATAACTTCTTTGCCGTGCATGTTCTTATCGTCCGGCCCTACCACGCCGCCGTTGCAGATCAGAGTAGTGCCGCCAATGTGGGCAGTCACAGGGTGCAGCATGGTATCGCCGTTGGTAGCGTCGACCGTGGCATTGAACTCTGTTTTCAACATGGTGGGGTGGCCGCCGGTGTCGACAGTGAAATCTGGAACCGTGGTTTCACCCTGCACCTCGATGCTTTCAAGAACGCCCTTGAAATTACCGGTCGAGGAAAGAATGCCGGCGATGCCTTTGAACACCGACAAGTCCGCATCTTTGAAAGTGTAGTCAGCGCCAAGCGGGGTGGTGCGTGGCTCGTCAGCCTGCCAGGGACCGAAGTTTCCCTTGACGTGAATTTCGCCCGGTGGCGTGGCATTGGTCAGTGTGGCTTCGAAAGGCGCGCCGGTTCCGGGCCGCAGATTGTGCATGTCGAGATGATGGATCAGAAACTGGTGCGGCGATTTGTCGGGCCGGCCGGAAAGTATATCGAGTTCGGCATCGTCCGAGATCAGCTCATCGATCATTACCTGTACGTCGCGCTTGGCTTGGTGCCCGGACGAGCCGGTTGAAAACAGCTTGCCTTCGCGTTTCTCGCGCGGCGGAATCTGGATGGTCAGGCCTTTGAGCGTGATCTGACTGATGTGCCACGGCTTGCTGAAGATGCTCCAGAAGTTTGCGCTGCCGGTGAATTCGTGGACCGAAATCAGCGGAGGAACATCAGTTCGTCCGTGAAGCCGCACCGAAACTCCCCCACCTTCAAGACGCAATTGCGGAAATAGACCGACGTGGAATTCCTCAATCTGCACTTCGCTGTGAAAGCGGCTGCTCAACATGTCCTCGGCGCGCCGATGAAGAATGGGCTCGGCGTAGATCTTAAGCAACACCCCGGCAACCAGCGCCAGCAGCAGCACCACGCCCAATAGGATGGCTAGCCAGCGTGGAAAGCGGGAACGTTTGTGACGCGGCGCCGGTGAAGAATTTTGCACGGAATCCATGAAGACTGGCTCCTGATCGCTAAAGTGACGAAATACAGAGCCATCGCGCCCCAAGCAAGGACGGAAGCAGTTTCGTTTTCGACCAGGTTTCGATGAAGGTTACCGGCCCGCCGTTGTACGAAATCGAACCCCGCAGGTTACGGGTGAGACCAAAATGGAGAAAGGCACTAAACCGCTAACGAGCTGCCTCGACCGGACTGTAGCCGGCCTAGCTGGAATCCTTGAAGGGTCATGCGCTCGTAGTTCTCGGCCAAACCAAGCGAAGAGAGCCGTCGGCCCGGAAGCAGTATTCCGAGATAGAGCTTGCCTTTGGCCTGGAAAGCGAAGAGACGAAGCCGGACCGCGCTGTCCACCAATTTTTCGCCGGCATCCGCCACCAGGGGATCGGCACTGCGCCGCGCCTGCTCTCCCATCTTCACCAGGATGCCGGCGTTGTGAGAAGCGCAGGTTATGTATCCGGCGGCCGCGCGCAGGCGGGCGCGATGTACCACCTTAAAATCGGCCGGAGGCAAATGGGATCGCAGGTATTCTTCCTCGGCGGGATCGACAAGATTGCGGAAAGCCCGAATATCGACGGGCCGAAGGTGAGGACGCGGATCGGAGAGCGCCGATGATCCAAAGCCCTGGCCCTTCGCCAAACGAATCAGGAAAAGCAGACCTAACAGAGAAATTATGACAAGGACAGAGGTAATGATCATTGCTGTATTAGCCGCTGCAATTCCTTATTCCAGTTCTCCAGGTCGTGCTCGGGAACCGCTTTAACCGCCATCTGCGGACTTCGCTCGGGAAGCCAGAGGTATATCAACCAAACCAGAACGCAACAGTGATAAACCGCCATGATGAAGTAGTCGAATAGGGTTGTCGCCTCCGATCCCAGCTGAGATCGAATTGCGGTCTCGACCAGATCAATACTAGCGAAAACTCCCAAGCCGAACGCTATGCCGAAAGTGTAATGTCGCCAGGACAATCCGAAGTACGAAGCGAACAAAAATAACAAAACCAGTAAACCGCATTGCAGGATGTTGGCAACGCGCCGCAGGACCAGGACAGTGGAAAGAACGTGGCTGGCCTCATGCGTCCCCAGCGCCAGCGTTAATAGAAGAGCGGCCCACAAGAAGAAGACAGTGCCCCAGCGAAAGGCCGGCTTACCAAAATGACTTAAAACTGGATAGTTACGGAAAATCTCGGCTGAAATTTCGTGAATAATCCCAAACCGTAAGGCCACGCTTATTCCGGTGCCGATGGAATACGCCACAAAATAGGCATAGCCGGAGACCTGCGGAAGCAGAATCATTGTGTAAAGCACAATAAATTGAACGATTTCTAATACAAGGTAGGCGAAAAATATGGGGTATCGGCGATGCAGGTCTTTCTTGCACAGCAATACGACCACCCAGATCAAAAGCAGGTGGGGCACCACTTCCAAGTAATGCCAAAGCAGAACCCTGAGGGTCATTGGGCCACCGGCGAATATACCGCGTTTCCCGGCGGCCCACAACTGCGATCCCAGCTAAGTCAATGCTTAAACACGGCGAAACTTACTTAGTTGGCCAGGGGGCTTGGCTTACAGATACCGGACGGGCAGCTATGCGGCATCGGTGTACCGTCGGCGAAGGTTGCTGGTACTGCAATTGCGGTTAAAAATGCCAGAACTGCCAGGTAACGTAGGGTTTTCTTCACGGTGTGAAATCCTTTCCGAATGGGATTGCACCGTGATAATGTGCTGGCATTAGGCTTGTTGCCAGATAACCTAGGTAATGACAGTCTTCCCGAAAGTGTAACGTTTTATGACACTAAGTTCCGCCATTGAAGACTTACGTGCTACCACCCTTAAGACCATTGCAGGAGCACTCCGCAAGTTGGAGTATCTAGGGGGGTTAAGGGCCGATGGCGGTACCTACGTTCACTGGGGATTGGCCCGGGTGCACGGTGAAATCGCCGCCGATAGGGCTCTCGCCGAGGAACACCACTTGGTGACCTCACACGTTCTGGCCATGCCACTAAGGGTTTTACTGGAGGATTTGGAACAGTCCAGCCGCCAGGCGGGAGTAGCGGCGGCGGAATACGTCGAGCGGCTCAGCGGGCAGGGGGCTTCTCTATTGCCGGCTGAGTTGTGCTCCGGAGCGGAGCTTCATCTTAGTTCAGCACTGCGCGCTCTTTCGTGCTTGGTAAAGGCTCACCCACCGAGCGCCAGTCGCCTAACCGTATAGCCACCCCAACAACCTGGCCAATGACTTCCGCCTCTTGTGGGAAGCGCAATGCTCGCGCTGGTACCGGCGACAGCGGGTGTGGCTGCAAAATCAGCTGATCGTGGTTCAAAGTACACCAGCAACAGACGTGTCCGTGACGAGTCTCTACAAAATAAATTGGCCGCTCGTATTCTGAGCGCCAGCCGCCTTCGGCGACACGATTTTTCGATTCATCCACCTGCACAAAACTTCCGGGCGGAAGTATGGGATACATGGTCAAGTCTTCACTGCCGATGTAACCATAGGTAAATTCGCAATCGGTGAACTGACTTAAGTAAGCCAGCGGCACCATTCCCCACTGCTCCACCAGGCGCCCAAAGTTGGATGTGCTGCGCGGATCAAAACCTGGGTCCAGCTTCACCGGCACGCGCACCGCGGAAACCGCGCCCAGCGCCTGAGAAAAATGCGACTTGGGCGGCACCGAGAGATCGAGGTCGGAGGCTACGGCATTGAGATCGACTCCGTACCAACCCATGAGTTCGCGCACATCGCGGCGATAAATTACGGCGAGCGAGTAGAGCCGGAAGATGCTGGGAATCACTCCCTTGGTCTCAATATCGGAGAGGCGACTGGGCGGAATGGCGAATTCATCGTTGCCGTGCTTGTCCGAAATTCGGGAACTCGCACTTTCCACGTCGCGCATGGTGAGCCCAAGCTGCTCACGCAAGGCACGAAGATTTTGTCCGCCTGAAAACATGCTCGCCCCCTAGCCGCCAGATAAATTCTTAGAAATCTTGGAGATTCGCCTCAAAAAATCACTCTCCAAAACAAACGTCGGCTGTTCTGAATTCGTAAAAACAGTATTGCTCTCGCACAAAACGCGGACGCTTCGCCTATAAAAAGAGGAAGCCTTCCCCAAAAAAAACCAAGCCAGGCCGAAGAAAACCTAAGCAGCCAAGGGAAATTCGGTCTGGCCGAAGATGGTAAATCCAACGGCGGTATCCCGCAACGTCAATAGTTCGAAAAACGGACAATTTAGAGAGCGAGGAAGACTGTCTGGAATGTCGTCGGGGCGCCCGGGATTTAACGGCAGTTGTAAGCTATTGATAATGTTTGGCTTATCTAACCTATTTACCTCAGAATTGTAGCTTTGCTGGACCCGCATAGCAGAAAATAAAAATTCCGTGCTGTACGTTTCGGGGTCAAATTGCCCCTCCAGGGAATCCGTGAACGTTATCGCGACATGCAGAAATCGACATCCTGATCGCTGGCAAAGAAGCTTCGCGGCCTATTCAGATTTCAGAAATTCCAGCAGCAGGCTCCATGATTGTTCAGCGGCCTTTGGTTGATAAGCATTTCGTTCATCACAAAAAAATCCGTGGTCGGCATTAGAAAATTCGAGAGATACGAACTCTTTACCGTCTTCTCTCAAAGCGTCGGCTACGGCTTTCCGATGTTCGGCAGTGATGTGTTTATCGAGACCGCCCCAAACTAACAACACTGGAGACTGCACCGCCGAGGCGCGGCCCAATAAATCTTGCGCGATGCCGCCGCCGTAAAATGATGCGGAGGCGCGCAGCGGAAGAACAGTGTTTGCCAGAAACGAAACTTTGCCGCCCAGGCAAAATCCAACGCTGTAAATGTCTCTTGGCCGCACGTCTTTGCGAGCCGTTACCCAGTCGAAAGTTGCGCGGAGGTCGGCTTCGGCATTAGCCATGGTTACCGCTTTCATGTGCGGCATGGTGGATGGGAAGTCGTCATACTTGCCCTCGAATCCTGGGGCGGTGCGATGAAACAGTTCGGCAGCGGCCGCCACATAACCCTGGCGGGCGAAGCGCTCGGTAACATCGCGGATATGGGAATTTACTCCGAAGGCTTCTTGCAGGACGATGACGCCGGGATGCGGACCACGAGCTTCCGGACGCGCCACGTAGAGATCCATGCGGCTGCCATCAGACACGCTGGCCGCAACTTTCTCGCGGATAATTGACTGCTCCATCACCACTCCTGATTGTTTGCCGGTTAAATGTGATTTAGTCCTCCGGAGGAACCGGCAACAGACTAGCGGCCTCAAGGCCTTCAACGACCTCGGGAATGATGCCGAGTCGGCGATAGATTGGCCGCACCGCATCCCGAATTGCGGGCAAATGAAAGGCAAACCATGCGGCGCCGGCAACGCAAAAAACTCCTCCAATTAGCAGCGTGTAAGGTGCCCCGATACGTTCGGCTGCGATTCCTGCGATCAAGCTGCCAAACGGCGCCATGCCCATGAAAGCCATGGAATAAAAACTCATCACGCGACCGCGCTTGTCGTCGTCGACGATTGTCTGGAGGATGGTATTGCTAACCGCCATCTGCTCCATCATCCCGCCACCCGTTACTAACATCAACAACAACGAAATCCATAAGATGCGTGAAAAGGAAAATCCGATGAGTCCAAGGCCGAAAAGTGCCGCGGAAATCGGTATGATGCGTCCCAAGCCGCGCACGCTTTTGCGTAATGCTAATAACACGGCGGAGATGAGCGCCCCAACGCCGGACGCTCCCATTAGAAAACCCAGGGTGTGCGGTCCGCCATGCAACACAGTGCCGGCGAAAATTGGCATAAGTACGGTGTAGGGCATCCCCACCAGGCTGATGAGGGCGAGTAATAAGAGCACGGAGCGTATCGGTACCGAACCCGATACGTAGCTCCAGCCTTCGCGCAAATCATGCAGCATGTCATGATGGCGGAGAGGAGACGGTATACGAGTGATGTTCATCGCCAACAAGGAAATGATTACCGCGATGTAACTGATGCCGTCGATGAGGAAGCAATAACCTTCGCCAACTCCGGCAATTACGATCCCCGCAATTGACGGGCCCAGCAGACGGGCCGCGTTCACCATGGAAGAATTGAGAGCAATCGCGTTGCTCAAGTCTTCGCGCCCTTCAATCATTTCCACTACGAATGACTGGCGGGCGGGTATATCAAAAGCATTGATAACTCCCTGAAAGACGCTAAGCCAGATGATTTCAGGGATGGTGATCACGCCGGTGAGAGCCAATGCTGCCAGGACGAGCGACTGCACCATGGAGAGAACCTGGGTCACCAGCAAAGTGCGATGGCGGTCCCAGCGATCTACCCACACACCGGCGAAGGGTGCGAGCACGAAAGTAGCGATCTGTCCGGCGAAACCGGTTACACCGAGCAAGAATGCTGAGTGGGTAAGCTTATAGACCAGCCAACTGGTGGCGATCTTCGTCATCCAGGTGCCGATGAGCGAAACCGTTTGTCCTCCAAAGAAAAGACGATAGTTGCGATGCTGTAGCGCGCGCAGCGCAAATCTCCACCCACTCGTCTCCTCCGGGTGGGGAGCGTGGTTCGGTTCAACTTGTGATGGAAGTTCGTTCGGAGCGGACAAGCTAAGGGCCTTCAATTCCCAATATCAAATTTTTGCACATTTGATGCGGGAATTCGAGGCGTGACTACAGGGATGTGAGATTGAAGTGGATCGGAGAACCCAATATAGACAAAAACCCTTGCTTAAACCGCAGCGCGCAGATGCAATTCAGCGGAGCGATGCAGCTCTGGCTGCTTGTTCGCTTTGTAACCTTTAGCGGTCAGGCGAACGACGCCTCGTACCTGCTCTTCCACGTCGCCGGAGTTTCTAAGTTCGCTGACCACGATGCGCGCCCACGACGAGTCCAAAGTCTGCCGCGGCAGGGTCACGAATCCAGCGGCGTCATTTTCGTAAGCGTCGATCAACAATGCGAGCAGCGTTTGCCGGACAACTTCTGCGTTCATACTCAAATGATCTCCCGTGTGTAAAGAAGTCTAGCCCCGGCGGGGGGATTGCAGAATGGCCCCCCAGTGCCACAGTCCGCCACCTTAGTCACCATCCCCCGTAAACTGCTGAAGCTAAAGGTAAAACAGCCTCCCATAATGGTGATCGCGCAATCTTATTGTCAAATTGGTGCGAGGTGCCGCCTTCAAGCCCGCGATCAGAACGGGATTTGTGATCTTTCGAGCTGCGAAGGACTCCAGCGCAACACTCGCCTCCAATGACAAAGTTTCAGTAGCGTGTTGAACTTAGTCCGAGGAGAAAATTTTATGCACTCGACGTTTATGTATTTGACCGCCATTAGTGCCTGTACTGTATTGGCCACCCTGAGCTCGGCTCAAAGTGCGAAGGACATTCGTGGGCCGTCGCCCTTGGTTGCGATTGCGAATGAAGCGCCGCCGCGGCTGATTGTCGATCCGCCACTGGCTGAGCCGCTGGCGTTGGGCCGTGTCTTCATTCAGTACCGGGCGGAGAACATGCGCATTGTGCCGGTGTTCGGCAAAGGGGCGCTGGATGTGTCGCCGCGCATCGGCCATGTTCATATCAGCGTCGATGACGCGCCCTGGCATTTTGTCGATGCCAGCGGGGAGACCATCATTCTGGTGGGACTGGAACCTGGTCCGCACAAAGTGCTGGTAGAACTGGCTGATCCCACACACAAAGTGATTACAAGTCAGGCGGTCAAGTTCGTAGTGCCTGAGCGGAAAACTCCTTAAGGCAGGCGCGGCTGCACTCTACGTGACGGGCTAAAGCGGTTATACTTCCGCGCGGAGAACCTGATCGACATGAAACGGCTTTTGCTTTTTATCCTGATCGCCTGGTGCTGCGGAATCGGGACCGCCCAGACCGTTCCGCTTATCGGTAATATCCCGGGGCGAACTGTTATCTCGCTGGATGGTTCGTGGAATGCCATTGTCGATCCCTTTGAGACTGGCCTGTCGGCGCGGTTTTACGAGAATGCCAAGGCGAAGAGTACGAGCGATCTGGTGGAGTACAACTTTGATCTGGCTGGAACTTTGAAAGTTCCGGGCGACTGGAACACACAGCGTAGCGAGTTGATGTTGTACGAGGACCCGGTCTGGTACCAGCGCTCGTTTGATTACCACAAGCAGGCACACACCCGGGTGTTTCTTTATTTCGGTGCGGCCAACTATCTGAGCCGGGTCTGGCTTAATGGGAAAAAGCTTGGCGAACACCAGGGCGGCTTCACCCCTTTCAATTTCGAAATCACTGACCTGGGGATGGAGAGCGGCAACAATCTGGTGGTGGAAGTCGACAACACCCGCCACATGGATGCCGTGCCCAGCCTGAAGAGCGACTGGTGGAATTATGGCGGACTTACACGCAGCGTGCAGCTGGTAGAGGTCCCGGAGACGTACATCCAGGATTATTTCGTGCAGCTACCCAAAGGCTCGGCCAGCGAGATCGCAGGCTGGGTGCGGATTAGCGGGGCATCGTCGCCTCAGACCGTCAGCCTGGAGATTCCTGAAATCAAGCTGAAAAAAACCGTGACTACCGACGCCCAGGGATATGGCGAATTTCGCGTGCCGGCTCAATTAAAGCTGTGGTCGCCCGAGGATCCGAAACTGTATCGGGTGGTAATCGCCAGCGGCGATGACAAAGTTGAAGACCAGATCGGCTTTCGCACCATTGAGACGCGGGGCGCGCAGATTTTGCTGAATGGGAAACCGATTTTCCTGCGCGGTATTTCCATGCACGAAGAAGCGCCCTTCCGCGAAGGGCGTCCGACTACCGACGAAGAGAACGGCACTCTGCTGGGTTGGGCGAAGGAGTTAGGTTGCAACTTTGTTCGGCTTACTCACTATCCTCACAATGAAGCCTTGATTCGCATGGCGGATAAAAAAGGGCTGCTGGTGTGGACGGAGATTCCGGTGTACTGGAGCACTGCCTGGCAGAATCCTGCGACGCTTGAGGTCGCCCGGCAGCAGTTGCGAGAAATTGTAGCCCGCGATCATAACCGGGCGGCGGTGATTTTCTGGTCGATGTCGAATGAAACTCCGGCAGACGAACCGGGACGGCTGGAATTTATTAAGACGCTGGCTGCCGATGCGCGCCAGCTTGACGGCACGCGCCTGATTACCTCCGCCATGAACCGTGGCGACAAGGTCGATGATCACACTCGAGTGTTGAAAGATCCGCTGGGTGAATTTCTCGACGTTCTTGGTTGGAACGAATATGTTGGTTGGTATGAAGGCCGCCCCGAGGATCTCGATCGCATGGAGTGGAAGACGGCGCTTGATAAGCCGCTGATCATGAGCGAATTCGGCGGCGGCGCTCTCTATGGCATGCATGGCGACGCGCAGACCCGGTTCAGCGAGGAATATCAGGCAGATCTTTATCGCCACCAGTTGGGATCGTTGCGAAAAATTCCTTCGCTGGTAGGAATGTCGCCCTGGGTGCTGATGGATTTCCGTTCGCCGCGCCGCAACCTGCCCCACATTCAGGATTTCCATAATCGCAAGGGATTGATATCCGATAAGGGCCAGCGCAAGCAGGCGTTTTATGTGCTACAGAAATTCTACGAGGAGATGGGGAAGAAGTAGGCGGGCTTGAAACGTCATCCCAGGCACAGCCATGGTCTGCGTTACCAGCCCGCTCATTCCGTTTAAGATTCCTCTGCGCCCGCCTCACCGCACCCGCAACAAATCCCAAGCCTCTTTATAGCGCCGATACTTCGAGATCTCCGACCCCGGAATCAGCGCCACCAGCTTCTTCCCCAGCACCTGCGCTGCTGGGATGATGTACCACACATCCACCGGCACCACATAGGCCGCCACAAAATCAAACGCATTACGCGTATAGCCTCGCTTGTTACAAACATGGCAGCGATACCCCGTCTCCCGCCACTTCGATCCCGTCGACTTCACCTGCACTCGCGCGAAGCCGCCTGCATGCTCCACCGCGACGTCGTATTCCGATGAATCCCCCCACGGCTTCGCGACACACAACCCGTACTCCGCTGCCCGCGCCATGAACCTAAGCTCGGCCCACTCGCCCCGCTTCTTACTTTGCTGAATCTCTGCGCCCGTATTTGTCATGAATTACCTCACTCAGCCCGCAAATAAAAATGCGGCCCGCAAAGGCCGCATGTGTCTTGATGAATAACTTGGTGTGTCGGAAAGACAGTTCCGCCTATCCAACCACTACTTCTATTGTTTCACTTTCCACCCCTAAAATGGGACATTTGCCCTCGAACTATATTTCCAATCGACTCATGCGATTAGAGCGCTTCATGTAAATTCTGCCTATTGACAAGTTTTTTGGGGATTTTCAGTTCCAATTTGGGAATTCTGCATTCATCGAGTCAGGTCCGCAGCCAAAATCAAAAATTGTCATCCTGAGCGCAGCGAAGGACCTGCAACTTGCCGGAGCCGCCCCATTGCTCGATGTATAGCGGACGCTCCTGGCTGCCGTGCTGGGTCTTGGGTAGGGCACCGGCTTCAGCCGTGCCGAAAAGACATGAAAGATGTCGGGCTTTAGCCCCCGCGGTGAAAGCGCGGCGGCCACAAGGCGGGTGGCCCAGGTCTGGTCCTCCCAGGTCTCGCAAAAGCGGCGAGACCTAGGGCACCCGGTTTTTTTTCGTCATATTCGAGATGTTCATGAGGTTGGGCGTTTACAAACTGTCATCACCATGATGTCTGTGTGGTTGATTCGTACTGGGCCGGAATCGCCGAAGCAGTACCAGCGGAAACTGCTCCAGGGCCAGAGTTCCGGTGACGCTACCAGCCCACGCTCCACCGGATTGCGGTGGATGTAGCGCAGTTTCTCGATTCTTTTCTCTTCCGTAAAGACGTTGAAGTCATAAAAGCGCGCCTGCCAAAAGCGCTTTGCCCTAACGCGACTCTTCCCAACCAGGGTGCCCCAGGTCTCGCTGTTTTTGCGAGACCTGGGAACGCCACCCACACCACGGTCGTACATCCCTTCTAATCGCCGAATGAAGCTGAGCTTCAATGCCTGGATCGCTGTTGAAAGTGTCATCCGTTGTGGCTCGCTGAGCAACAGATGAACGTGCTCGGGCATGACGACGTAGCCCAGAACTACCAGGCGATACTTGCAGCGGATGCGCTCTAGTGACTGTAGAAAAATATCCCGGCGCACCGGGTCATCGAACATTGGCCCGCGTTTGTAACAACTGAAGGTTAGAAAGTGCAGGTCGCCGGCCCCGTAAAAGCGGTGTAGGCCTTCGGTCATGCTTTAAAGATTAGGCGTGGCCGAAATTCTCGTCTGTGACGAGTGAACATTGGAGTGAAAGACAACCAGTGGGTAACCTTAAAGCCTTGGATTGCGCCTCCCAGGTCTCGCAAAAGCAGCGAGACCTGGGGCACCCGGTATTGGGAGTGGAGTAGCTTCCGCCGCTCCGCAACTGCCGGGTGCCCCATCTTTCGCGCCCTTTGCGAAAGGTGGGATACCACGAATCTCACTCACGTGGATTTTGGGGGAATTCGGAAGAAACGCGACCTCCCAGATTTTCTGCAATCAAAAAATGAAAAGCCCCAGCAACTTTGCCGGGCGTTGAATGGGATACTGTCGTTGCCTGCGAAGCATCTTCAGAATAGCGCGCCGAATGATGCTGTTAAGGGCATCCTTCTTTTTATTCGCTGTCTCTATCGCCGAAGACCTCGGCCGTGAAGGCTTCGAGTGTCGCTCCAGACTTCCAGGCGTCCATCGGCAGGCCGGCTTTGCGGCAGGTTTGCTCCAGGAATTGGATGCGGTCCCAGCCTTGTTCTATGGGGACCTGGGGCAGCAGCAGGCCTCTGCGACCTGCCATGCTTATTACCAAGCCATGCTTCCCCACTTCGATCTGTTCCGCAGTGATTACCTTCAGCGGCGACAAAATACTTAACGAAACTTCTAGTTGTGGCGCTTCTTCCTGGGTTGCTGGCGGAAAGCGCGGGTCCTGAAAGGCCGCGGCCTGCGCGGTCTCTGCCACAGTGCGATAGACCGACGATGTGGGGAAGACGTATCCGACGCAGCCACGTAGTTGACTTTGCAGATAGAGCGTGGTGAATACGCCTCGTGGCTCGGCGAGATGAGGCGTTGGGGGATCGAGCGAGATTGGCTGACCGCTTAACGCGGCAGAGATGGACTGGTGGGCCAGTTGCAGAAGCGTGGCTCGTTCTTCGCGGGAAAATTCCTGAGGAGTGTCTTCAGCGAGGTCTTCAGGTTGCGGGGACATCGTTCTTTCTCCGTCGGCTGAGGACGAAGGCACGACGGCGGCGCTTTACCGAACGCTTGTCGATCTTCGACCAGAAGGCCGCGAAGTAATCAATCGCTGAGACCAGCGACAGGAAAACCATGAACCAGATGGCCAGGAAAGCGATCCAGTGAACGGGGAAGATGTAAGGTCCGACTGGCCACTCTTTCCAGCGATGATCGAGAATTACCGCCACTACTGACACAATCTGCACCAGCATTTTAAATTTGCCGAGTTCACTGGCTTCGATGGTGAAGCCTTCCGATGCGGCGATGGAGCGCAGACCGCTTACCAGGAATTCTCGGGCGATGATCACTACTGCCACCCATGCCGGAACCAGGCCGGGATTGAATTGCACCAGCGTGATGAAGGCGGCGGCGATTAGAAGTTTGTCAGCCAAAGGATCGAGCAGGATGCCCATGGTCGTGATTTGTCCGCGCTTGCGGGCGAGGTAGCCGTCGATGCCGTCGGTGATCGAGGCGGCAATGAAGAGGGCTGACGCCAGTAACTCTTTTTCTCCGTAGGTCGATTGAAAGCGCTGGCTGGAGAGGATCCAGATCAGCAGGGGGATGGTGAGAATACGGGTCAGCGTGATGGAGTTGGGTAGGTTCAACTGGTCCCACAAGCGCCCATAGGGGCTGGGGAAAATTATCCTCTACATGGGGTGAGTAAGCAATCGGGCGGGGAGGCTTTGACCACTAAGGGCACACCAGTGCCACTGCGGAGACGTTGCAGAGCAACGTCTCTACCACACAGTCGAGTAGACACGTAGCTCCGCTACGTCTCACGTCTCAGCGGCGTCCTTGCACCCTACGCGTAAATTCCGCGCTGCCGGATGGTGTAGGCGACGCGGTCGATGGCGAGCATGTAGGCGGCGATGCGATTATTCACGTGGTGGGTCTCAGAGTAGCGAACCACATCTTCGAAGGCGGCTTTCATGATCTCTTCCAGCTGTTCGTTTACCACTGACTCTTTCCAGAAATAGCCCTGGCGATCCTGCACCCACTCGAAGTAGGAAGTTGTGACGCCGCCGGCGTTGCACAGAATGTCAGGGATAACGAAGACGTTCTTGTCGGCCAGAATGTCGTCGGCCTTGGCGGTAGTTGGACCGTTGGCGCCCTCGGCCAGGATTTTGCATTTCAGCTGTGCGGCGTTGCGGCTGGTGATCTGATTTTCAGTGGCGGCGGGGATCAGGATGTCGCAATCAGCGATGAGCAGCTCCGCGGGATTTGCCTTCTCCGCTTCGGGGAAGCCGTAAATGGAACCGTTACGCAGATGATGCTGCCATAGCGCTTCGATGTCGAGACCGTTCGAGTTGTAGAGGCCGCCGCCCACTTCCGCGAGCCCGATTACTTTGTAGCCAGCTGCCGCCATCAGGCGCGCGGCGTTCGAGCCAACATTGCCGAAGCCCTGAACGATCACCCGTGTCTGATCGACTGAAAGCCCCAGCTTCTTGACCGCTTCATTACACGAAATCATGATCCCGCGTCCAGTAGCCTCCCGCCGCCCCCGCGACCCCCCAATGTTAATGGGCTTTCCAGTAACGCAAGCCGTAACCGTCTGCCGCATATGCATTGAATATGTGTCCATCATCCAGGCCATGGTTTGTTCGTTGGTGTTGATGTCGGGGGCGGGGACATCTTTTTCGGGGCCGATGAATTCGATCAGTTCAGCGGTGTAGCGACGGGTCATACGCTCGAGCTCGCCCTGCGACATTTTGTGAGGATCGCAGATGATTCCGCCTTTGGCGCCGCCGAAGGGAATGTTTACCACGGCGCACTTCCAGGTCATCCAACTGGCAAGAGCGCGAACTTCGTCGAGGGTTACGTCGGGCGAGTAGCGCAGGCCGCCTTTAGCCGGGCCGCGCGCGATAGAGTGCTGTACGCGGAAGCCGGTGTAGACCTCGAGGCCGCCGTTGTCCAGTGCGACGGGGATGTGCAGGATGATTTCGCGGTTGGGGTAGCGCAAGACCTTTTTAAGTCCCTCGTCCAGGTTCAGCTTCTGGGCGGCCAAATCGAAACGGGTGGCCTGTTCCTCCCATGCGTTGACTTCCTGTTCGGGCGCTACTGTCATCATGATGATCTCCGACGATTGTGGTGCGAGATTGATGCGGGCCGGCTCCACAAAAATGATGGAGGTGGCGGGCGTGACCTTATGGAGTATATGCAGTGGCGATGAGCACAAGCAAGTTAGCGGAAGGGCGCTGTCCTTGGGGAGCTAATCGAGGGTAACGCTGGTAGAGCCTTAGCTTTGCTGCGGCAGATTCTATGGGCCTACCACGCATTGGCATATCCCGGCCGTAGCCGTAGCGGAGCTACGGCTCTGCCGGAACGCGAGTTCGGACGCGATTAGATTTCTATGTCCATGCCTTCGGCGGCGGCGCGGACTTTGGGGTAGTAGTTGCGGGCTTCTTTTACTACGCGGTCGAGAGTGTTGTCGTCGTGGGATGGATCGTGGTGGAAGAGCACAAGCTCTTTTGCTCCCGACTCCATGATGATATTGACGCCTTCGCGCCAGTGGCTGTGTCCCCAGCCCCGGCGGCCGGCGCTGTATTCGTCCGGCAGGTATTGCGCGTCATAGATGAGCACGTCGGCCCCGGCAGCAAGTTTGCGAACGTTCTTGTCGAAAACCGGGTCGCCGGGCTCGTTGTCAGTCGCGTAAACGAAGATGCCCTCTTTGGTCTCCAGGCGGAATCCCATGCAGCCTTGCGGATGATTCAGCCACATAGTCTGGACATTCATGTCGTCCAGCGGCAAGCGGCCTTCTTCAATGTCATGGAATTTCTGCTGGGCCTTCATTTCGCTGAGGCGCACGGGAAAGTAAGGTGAGGACATCTGTTCTTCCATCACCTGCTTCAGGTTGCGCATGCGGCTGGAGCAGTGGAAGACAAAGCAATTCTGTTGGTTATAAAGCGGAGCGCAGAAAGGGAACCCCTGGATGTGGTCCCAATGAAAGTGCGAGACGAAGACGTGGGCAAACACCGGACGCTGGGCGTAATCGCGGATCAGTTGTTCGCCCGCCATACGCAATCCAGTGCCACAGTCGAAGATATAAATTTTGTCGCCAACACGTACTTCTACACAGGAGGTGTTCCCCCCGTAGCGCACGTTCTCTGGCTGGGGGGCAGGCACTGAGCCTCGCACACCCCAGAACTTTATCCGCATACGCTCCCCGCCCCGGTATTTGTTCAGCAATCTTCCAATGTAAAATCAAATCCGTCAATTCTTTAGCTGGGTACGTGGTTACCGGGGTCAGGTGGGTTACGGGGCTGGGGGAGCACAAGGTCCCTCCACTGCGCGTTCGGCTTCGCCTCTCGCTCCGGTCGGGATGACAGAGTATGAATTGGGCTTCGCCTCTCGCTCCGGTCGGGATGACAGAGTATGAATTGGGCTTCGCCTCTCGCTCCGGTCGGGATGACAGAGTATGAATTGGGCTTCGCCTCTCGCTCCGGTCGGGATGACAGAGTATGAATTGGGCTTCGCCTCTCGCTCCGGTCGGGATGACAGAGTATGAATTGGGCTTCGCCTCTCGCTCCGGTCGGGATGACAGAGTATGAATTGGGCTTCGCCTCTCGCTCCGGTCGGGATGACAGAGTATGAATTGGGCTTCGCCTCTCGCTCCGGTCGGGATGACAGAGTATGAATTGGGCTTCGCCTCTCGCTCCGGTCGGGATGACAGAGTATGAATTGGGCTTCGCCTCTCGCTCCGGTCGGGATGACAGAGTATGAATTGGGCTTCGCCTCTCGCTCCGGTCGGGATGACAGAGTATGAATTGGGCTTCGCCTCTCGCTCCGGTCGGGATGACAGAGTATGAATTGGGCTTCGCCTCTCGCTCCGGTCGGGATGACAGAGTATGAATTGGGCTTCGCCTCTCGCTCCGGTCGGGATGACAGAGTATGAATTGGGCTTCGCCTCTCGCTCCGGTCGGGATGACAGAGTATGAATTGGGCTTCGCCTCTCGCTCCGGTCGGGATGACAGAGTATGAATTGGGCTTCGCCTCTCGCTCCGGTCGGGATGACAGAGTATGAATTGGGCTTCGCCTCTCGCTCCGGTCGGGATGACAGAGTATGAATTGGGCTTCGCCTCTCGCTCCGGTCGGGATGACAGAGTATGAATTGGGCTTCGCCTCTCGCTCCGGTCGGGATGACAGAGTATGAATTGGGCTTCGCCTCTCGCTCCGGTCGGGATGACAGAGTATGAATTGGGCTTCGCCTCTCGCTCCGGTCGGGATGACAGAGTATGAATTGGGCTTCGCCTCTCGCTCCGGTCGGGATGACAGAGTATGAATTGGGCTTCGCCTCTCACTCCGGTCGGGATGACAGAGTATGGGGAGGAAGCGGCGTTTCGCGGGCGTCCCCTATAATGAATGACTCTTAACCGGGAATTCCAGCTTTAGCAGCCCGTTCGTGATCCCATGATTGTTCCTGATTACAAAGAGTTCTCCCGGATGGCCGTCGACTCCACGCTGGTCCCAGTGGTGAAGTCGGTTCCGGCTGACTTGCTTACCACGGTTTCGGCCTTTCTTGCGGTGGCGGGCGATGAGCCTGACGCCTTTCTGCTGGAGTCGGTGGAGCGGGGTGAGCAGATTGGACGCTATACGTTTGTGGGGGCGCGGCCTTACATGCAGATACGCGCCAGTGGCGAAGAAGTTGTTGTGCAGCGCGGCAAGCAGCGGGAAAAGCGACAAGGAGACGTATTCCAGATAGTAAAGGAGGAGTTGCGGCGACATCGTCCGGCCACGCTTCCGGGAATACCGCCTTTTACCGCCGGTGCGGTTGGGTATTTCTCTTATGATGCGGTGCGGCGATTGGAGAACATCGGGTCCAGCGCTAAGGACGATCTGAAGCTTCCTGACTGCGCCTTGATGTTTTTCGACCGGCTGCTGGCCTTCGACCATCTGCGACACCAGATCCATATCATCGCCAGCGCCGACGTTTCGCGGGAGAGTCCGCGAAAGGCCTACGACCGGGCAGTTGCCGACATCGAGCTGTTGGAGAAAAAGCTGGCTCGAGGACTGCGTCCGGCGCAATGGCAGACGGGATCTCGCGGCGCCAAAGGGAAATTGAAGGTTCATGCGGGAACCAGCCGGGCCAGTTTCATTCGAGCGGTGGAGCAAGCGAAGGAATACATCGCCGCCGGCGACATCTTTCAAGTGGTGTTGTCGCAACGGCTGGATTTTCTGCCCGAGGTTCCACCATTTGATATTTATCGCGCCTTGCGCACGGTGAATCCGTCACCCTACATGTATTTTCTGCGCATGGGCGACACGCATGTGTTGGGTTCGTCCCCGGAGATGCTGGTGCGGGTGACGGGCAGCAAGCTGGAGTATCGGCCGATTGCGGGGACGCATCCTCGAGGCAAGGACGAGGCGGAAGATCATCGGCTCGAGAAATTAATGCTTGAAGACGAAAAAGAGCGGGCAGAGCACGTCATGCTGGTGGATCTGGGTCGCAATGATCTGGGGCGGGTGAGCGATTACGGATCGGTGAAAGTGCGCGACCTGATGTACGTCGAGCGCTACTCGCACGTGATGCATCTAGTGTCGGCGCTGGAGGGAAAGCTGCGGTCGGAGCTGGACGCGATGGATGCATTCGCGGCGTGCTTTCCAGCCGGGACCCTAAGCGGCGCGCCCAAAGTTCGGGCGATGCAGATTATTGAGGAGTTGGAACCTACGCGGCGGGCGGTTTATGGCGGGTCGGTGTTGTATGCAGATTTCGCGGGAAACCTGGATTCGTGTATTGCGATTCGGACCATGTTGATGCAGGGGAAGAGAGCTTACCTGCAGGCGGGGGCGGGGATTGTGGCGGATTCAGATCCGGAGAAAGAATTTCAAGAATCGATGAATAAGGCGCAGGCGGTGTTGAGGGCAGTGGAGCGGGCCCGGGGGAATTCGTAGGCCCGAGATCTACCGGTAGAGACGTAGCTCGGCTACGTCTTGCACGGATCGAGGCAAAGCGCGCGTACCAGGCGCTGCAAACAGAGACGTTGCGGAGCAACGTCTCTACAGGAGAGCGTTATACAGGAGAGCGCGTTACAGAGATTTGATTGTTTCCAGGTAGGCTTTTACTCCCGTGGCCACGATTTGAACTCCGATACACAAGAGGATGAACGACGAGATGCGCATCAGCACTGATGTGCCTGCGGCTCCCAGGAATCTAGGGGCGGCGTCGGCATAGCGGTAGCAGATGTAGATGAGAAAACAAATTACCAGCGTGCCTATCAGTGAGGCTAAAAGAACGCTGGGGGAAAAAATGGAAGCGGCATGAACTTCGCTGGGCACGTGGGCGCCAAGTGTAATTGCCACCGAGATCGATCCCGGGCCCACCGTAATGGGCAGGGTGTAGGGGTAAAAGGCATTCGCCAGAATGTCGGCGTCGGTGGGTGAGCGGGTGGTGACCCCGGCGACGGTTTGATTCAGCAGCGACCAGCCGGTGGCAGCGACTACCAATCCTCCGCCGATTTGGACGGCGTAGATCGAGACCCCAAAGAACAAAAGTATTTTGGCGCCGAACAGCAGCGACCCTATGAGCAGAAAGAAACTGAAAAGCGAGATTTTGCGCGCGAGAATACGCTGCACATGGGGATGAACTCTGCCCGTCAGATTGATAAAGATGGCGGCGCTGCCGATGGGATTCACGATAGGGAATAAGGCTGCGACCACCAGGATGGTGGCTTCGACGGCAGAGAGTAATCCGGTGCGAAGGTCTATCAAGGGTGTGGGAGCTCCAGTGGAGTTAGTTTAATGGGTGGTGGCGAAGTTTGTTAATCGATGGCTTTGGAATTGAAGAGTCTGTGGTGGCGGTAGGGGTCCTTCGGCGCAAAGAGCGCGCCTCAGGATGACAATGCCGATAGGGAGAATGCACAAAAAGTTTTAGTGGGCTTCTTCGTCGACGGGGGCGGTGTCGGGGGTATCGACTTTGCGGGCGATGGGGCTGGGCGATTCTCCTGGCAACTGGAATGTGCCGGGATCTTTGCCGGCCAGCGCGGTTTTCATGAAGTCGATCCAGATGGGAAGCGCGGCACGGGCGCCGCTTTCTTTGGCGCCCAGCGATTTCTTTTCGTCGTAGCCTAGCCAGACGCCGCAAGTAAGTGATGGTGAGAAGCCTACAAACCAGGCGTCGGTAAAGTCGTTAGTGGTACCGGTCTTGCCGCCGAGGGGCAGATTTAGTCCCTTGGCTGAAACGGCGGTGCCGTGCTGCACTACCTCCCGCAGCATCGAGGTCATGATGCGCGCGGTACTCTCGCGGATCACGTCACGGACCTCAGGGAAATCTTCTTCCAGCACGCGGCCATCATAGTCAGTCACTTTGAGGATGTAGCGTGGAGTGACTCTGACTCCATCGCTGGGGAAGACGCTGAACCCGGAGGTCTGCTCCATGAGCGTCACCTCGGCCGCGCCCAGAGCAACCGGAAGGTAGGCCGGCAGATTTGATGTAATCCCGAAGCGGCGAGCGTAGTCGATCACGGTTTTGATGCCGACACTGTCCGCGACTTTGAGCGCCGGAATGTTGCGCGACTGTGCCAGCGCGCGACGTAAGGTAATTGTGCCCTCAAATTTGTCGTCGTAATTATGCGGCGTGTAGGGGCCGGACGGAGTCTGGAAAGTTACCGGGGCGTCGAGGATAGTGTCATCGGGAGTGGCTCCCTGATCGATGGCGGCGGTATAGACGTAGGGCTTGAACGAGGAGCCTACCTGCCGTAGGGCCTGAGTGGAGCGATTGAATTTTGAGAGATTGAAATCGCGTCCGCCGACCATGGCTTTCACTTCACCGGTTACATTGTCGAGGGCGAGCAATGCGCCCTGAGCGCCGGAATCCTGTTCAAGGCTGACTTCCGCAGAGCCGTCGTCGGCCAGAGAGATCACCTTTACATAAATGAGGTCACCAACCGTCAGAAGGTCTGCCAGCTTGTGCTGGGTCCATGTGACCTGCGATTGGTCCAAGGTTGCGGTGTAGCGGCCGAACTCCACGGTCGCCCCGGTGGGGGATATGCGCGTGACCAGAGCATGGGTGTAGGAGTCGGCAGTGGGTTCGTCGTCCCAGTCCGGGTGCAGGTAGCTGGCCAGGGATTCTCCGGTTCCGATCACGTTTTGTAGATGACCGCGCCAACCATGGCGGCGTTCATAGGCTGCCAGGCCATCCAGCACCGCCCGGTTTGCGGCACGCTGCATTTCGGTGTTGAGCGAGGTGTAGACACGCAAGCCGCCTTCGTGGACCTGGTCGCTACCGTACTTGCTTTCAAGGTAACGACGGATGTCTTCGACAAAGTAGGGCGCAATCGATGCCGGTTCGTGCGCCGGCTTTAGGCCGAGTGGACGGTCGCGAAGTTCGGCGGCTTCCTGGGCGGTGATCTTTCCGTCTTCGAGCATGGAGTTGATCACCAGATTGCGGCGTTTGAGCGCACGATCGGGATGGGCGATGGGCGAGTAGGCTCCGGGAGATTTGGGGAGCCCGGCGAGCGTTGCGGCCTCGGCCAGAGTCAGATTTTTGGCAGGCTTGCTGAAGTAGAACTCCGACGCGGCTTCGAAGCCGTAGACACCGTGTCCGAGATATATCTGGTTGGCGTAAAGAGTGAAAATCTGCGGCTTGGTGAAACGGCGCTCGATTTGAATCGCCAGCACCGCCTCCTGCGCCTTGCGATGGAAGGAGCGATCGGGGGAAAGAAACAGGTTGCGGGCCAGCTGCATGGTAAGGGTGGAGGCGCCCTGAACGCGGCCTCCGGACTCGATGTCACGAAATGCGGCACCGGCAATACGCCACACATTGATGCCCCAGTGGCGGTAGAAATCTTTGTCTTCGATGGAGAGCAGCGCGTCGCGAAGAACGGGAGGGAAGTCGTCGTAGTTGGCGATTACCCGGCGTTGCAATGCAAACGAGCCGATTACTTTGCCCTGGTCGTCGTAGAGCTGGGTGATTGAGCTGGGGCGATAGTGCTCAAGTTCGTCAACCTGGGGCAGATCGGTGGAGTAGACGAGCAATACTCCCGCGGTAGCGCCGACCACCGCGGCCAGCAAAATGAAAAGGCCGAAGATTAGTCTGGCAAGGGTCTTTCCGCTGGTCTTTTCAGACAGCTCCTCCGGAGGAGATTCTTGAAAGATGGACTGCATGGAAGATCGATTTCAGGATAGCAGGGGGACGGTAGCGGGACAGTGGCACGGAGGTGACTGGAACCTCCGGCTGGCAGGTGTCATCTCAGATTCGGCCAGCGGGGTTACGTGGATGTGTAGGGGACCTTCGTGGCCAAGTGCGCTGCGAAGGATGACTGGATTGGGACGGGTTACTAGACGTAGCGGAGCTACGTCTCTACCGGTGAGCAAAGACAACCGCCTTGCGGCGGGTTTTCTTTTTTTGATCGGGGGTCGTCAGCTGGCTTTGCTCTTCAGCATTTGGATGGCTTTTTGCATTTGCTCATCCTGCTGGGGGGCGGCCTTTTTTACTTCGTCGGTTGGGGTAGCGTTTTCGTCTTCGTCGGGGACGGCCGATTCTTCGTCGGTGTCGGCGACCACCACGTTGGGGGTAACTGCGGTGTCCTGAATGGCCTTGCCGCGCGGCGAATAATATTTGGCGACCGAGAGAATGATGGCCGAACCGTCTGGCATGTCGATGGTCTTCTGTACTGATCCATCGCCGAAGGTCTTGTCCCCCACTATGTCGGCGCGAGCGTTATCCATGAGGGCGGCGGCGACCAGCTCCGCCGGACCGGCGGTTCCCTTGTTCACCAGCACTACAACCGGCAAGGTGGTGATGGCCTTTGAGGCGTCCGCATTGAAAGATTCACGGGGATACTTCTGGCCTTGCAGGTAGGCGATGGTTCCGTGATTGAGGAACAGGTTCGCGACTGCAATGCCTTCAGACTCTTCGCCTTCGGCGCAATTGCGCAGATCGAGCACTAGTTTTTTTGCGCCCGACTTTTGCAAGTCTTTAATCTTGGCAGCCACTTCCTGAGATTTGCCCTTGGTCAGCGCGTCAAGCTGGACGTCGCCAATGCCATCTTCCATCATCTTTTCGGCGACCGGAGGAATTACAACCAGATTGCGGGTGATGACGACTTTTTCCGGCTCGGCGCGACGGGCGCGTACGACTGAAACATTCAGGTTCGATCCAGGCTGCCCAGCGAGCAGGTTGTGAATCTCAGCCAGCGACATGTCGCGGGTGCTCTTGCCTTCGATAGCTTCGAAGATGTCCGCCGACTGGATTCCGGCTTTATCGGCCGGTCCGCCAGGAATGACCGCAACTACCGAGGCGTAGCCGAAGCGCTTCGATACGGCGGCGCCGATGTCGCCCTTGGCGTCTGTCTTGTGCGCTTTGTAATCTTTGTATTGCGAAGCGCTCAGGTAGCTGGAGTTCGAGTCGAGAGATTCCAGCAGCCCGTGCAGAGCGCCATCGGTGACGGCAGGGATGTTTGGTTCTTCGACATACTCGCTGCGGACCCGCGACAGAACTTCGCTGTATACCGTGAGCTGACGGTAAGAGCCGTCACTATTGGAGGCGCGTACGGCGTCAGTTCCGCCGATAAGAGTGAAGAGCAGAACGGCAGCTGACGGAATAAGAATGGCGGCTTTTGTCTTATTGGACATCGATTAATTCTTCTCGAAAAGGACGGTTAGCTTCCTGAGGAAGTTGCTCCCATTATATCTGTTGGATGCAAGTTTTACGGGGGTTGGCGGGGATAAACTGGTCTTTCGTAACCGGCGGAACGAAGTCCCCCATGAGTTTGGGCCCACGAGGGATGCCAAGGCAAGGCCTTATACAGGCTGCGCGTACGGAAGCGAACGGCTAGGCGCTCTTCTTCTTGGGCTTCTTCTTTTCACGTTTTGGCGCGTCTTTGTTTCCCATGGGTTAAGTCTCCCACAATCTGCCACGGATTTTCGCAGATTTCCACGGATTGACCTTTTTTAGTAAACGCAGGTAAGCCGGTGAGCGAAGGTGCCGCCTTCGGACGGCACGCAGCTTTGGACCGTCACATGGCGAATGAGTCTTATTCCCGCAAGGCTGCCGTTACCTGCATGAGGGATCGAAGACGATTAAGAATGCTTAGGGGAAACGCGGCGACTTCCTATGGACAGCCGAGGCGGTGGAGATTCCAGCCTTTTCGCGGGCGAGGCCGCCCGCGCCACACTTGTTCAATTACTTGGCGGTGACCAGGGAATGCGTGATCGCGTGGACTGAGAGTGCGATGCGGTTCTGCACTCCGACTTTGCGCATCAGCTTGGCGACGTGAGCTTTCACGGTTCGCTCTTCGATTCCGAGGGCGGAGCCAATTTCCTTGTTGGACCGGCCAGCCACTAACATCTCCAGGACTTCCTTCTCGCGATCCGTGAAAGTCACGCGCCCTGCTGGAAAAATGCGGCCGGGAGCGGAACTGACACGCTCGATGAACATGGAGAGGACGCGGCGTGGGGCCCAAACCGAACCGGAATTCACAATGCGGATTGCCTGCACAAATTCTTTTGGTGAAGCCGCCTCGTCAACGTAGCCTTTGGCGCCGGAAGCAATAGCTTTGAGAATGGTTTCTTCGTCCATTCCAGAACCAGTTACTATGATCCGTAGATCGGGCCGGGTGGCTTTGAGGCTGGCCATCAGGTCGAACAGATTCTGACCGCTGCGGTTACCGAGCAACACCAGGTCGATGCTCTGCAAACTGCTGATATCGGGAAGAGATGAGGAAATAAGTTCGAAATCGGACTCGGAATCAAATAAGGCCCTGAAGCCGACAAAACGCAAAGGATCGCTCTCGACGACAGCTATTCGAATGAGCGGTTTCTTGGCTGGTGCAGCTTTCATAGAATGTCACCTGGGTAATGCGTATTAAGCATAAGCACATTTCGGATCATATGGAATGCTTCGTAACAAACTGTAATTACGGGGGTAACATAACTTGCATCCAAGTAGACGCGAGGGATTATCAATGAATTTGCGGGGCGGAACGGCGGTACTGGTTTTGTTGGCTGCGTTTGCGAGTCTCGGGGTGGCGCAGACGGACTATAAGCCGAAATTTCCCGGCGATCCGGCGCGCTCGGATTCAGAAGCTCAGGCATTGGGGTATATGCGTACCGTATTGCGCGCCCAGCGCCAATACAAGAAAAAATACGGGAAGTATGCCCCTTCGTTAGACTCTTTAGTACATACCGGCTCGTTCACCAGGCGCATGGCAGCCACCGATCGGGGTGACTATACGGTGGGCTTCCACACTAAGAAGAAGAAAAAAGAAAAAGAAGACGAGGGGTTCGAACTAGCGCTCACGCCGAAACAGTTGGATGCCCAACATAGATCTTTCTACGCCGATGAGGACGGGGTGATCCATGCCGAGGAGGATAAGGCGGCTGGTGATAATTCGCCGGTGGTGAAGTAGGTTTGTTTGGTAGGGAGTAGCAGATTCCTCCCGTTGGTCGGAATGACAATTCTTGTCGGGTTCGTGATGCTTATCGGGGTCCTTCGTCGCAAAGGGCGCTTCTCAGGATGACAGAGCTAAGGTCAGGACCCAGCATTTATTTCTGCAACTTTGCCATTGCGATAGACAACCTTCAGGGGCTTGCCTCCGTTGGGATAGTCCACAGTCTTGTCGAGCGACTGTCCTGAGCCTTCCGGAATTCCCATGCCGATCGCGAAGTCAGCTTGAATCTCGTTCATTCCCTGCTTGATTTCATGGCGATCGATTGCGCTCCACATGTCGGGTGTCCAATGCTTGTAGAGTTCGTGCGGATCCTGAATAAAAAGCATGTCATCGGAATAAATCTGAAAGTCCCCGCCCTTTTCTGAGCCGATCGCGAAGGCGAAGCTCTTGCCTTCTTTTTCAAAGACGGCCATTACCTGGTGCTGATCGGGAGAGCCGGGCGTAGCGTCAAGCACGACCTCTTTAATATCCAGCTTCTCAATCGGGAGCAGGGTTCCCGATTCCTGCGAAAAGTTCGAACGTTTGCGAGCTGTGTCGTAAGGATAGTAAGTGTAGTGATACCCCTCGCGAACCCAGACCGGCTGTTGAGTTAGCTGCTGGGCTGACTTGAGATCGAAGGGGCGCAGCTTTCTGGGGTACACAAGATAGTCGGGGTTGAGCGGCGCCGGTTCTTTCCTAGCTTCTGCGGCTTGCTGGTGACGATCGTAAATAATGTAACCGGCGCGAACTGCCGTTACCGCAATCGCGATGGCTAGTACGATTTGGATTCTTTGTTTTGCTTCAGATGTCATAGGGTCTGGACTCATCATCTAAGGCGCGTATTGCGTCTCTACGCCAGCGGTGCACTCGGGAATGGGGATTCTTCGCTGCGCTCAGGATGACAAAGCGTTAAAATGAACTGGCCGTCGTTTCTTTGGGCGGCCGGGAGCAGTCTATGCCAGCGGTCACCGAAGATGAAGTTTTAAGCGCCTTGAAGCAATGCTACGACCCGGAAATCCCGGTGAACATTGTTGACCTGGGATTGATTTACGGAGTCGGGTTTGTGCCGGCGCCGGAGGATCAGCAGGATGTCTCGATTGAGCTGACTCTTACGTCGCAAGGCTGTCCCGCCCACGTGACCATCAGCGACCAGGTGAAGTCGCGCCTGGAACAGCTGCCGGGTATCCGCAATGCAACGGTGAACGTGGTGTGGAACCCGCCATGGACGCCCGAACGGCTTAGCCCTGAGGCCCGCAAGCAACTCGGAATTGAAGAGTAGTTAGTTCTCTTCTTCGAGCAGGCTTTCGTACCAGCGCTCGCCTAACCGGCCCTCGGTAACATCGGCAATGCGCTGGCCCACGCGCGAGGCGACGTCCAGGAAAGTTATGCCGCGCGCCATGTAGTCGCGGGCGTTTTCGCGAATTTCAGCAAATTCTTCGGGAAATTCCGCTGCCAGAGTTGCCGCGCCGATTCCCGCGACCACTAATCCGGCGGTGCGCTTTCCTTTTGCCAATAAAATGATTCCGGTCGCGACTGTGGTCGCGACAACTGCTGTCTTCCAGCTATCCATTACTTCCTCCGTTAACATAAAAGCTGCTGGCTCTATACTTCCACAAGCCCTGCGGAGGACTTGGATGCGGAAATCCCGCTCAGCAGTTTTAATTTTAGCGATTTTTGCCACGACCCTTGGTGCAGTTTCTCAAAATAACCCACGTGCCCGCGATCTGGGAGTTCCATTTGATGGCAAGCCCGGCGCCAATAACGCAATCACCGATGTTAAGGGGGTCGAAGTTGGCCACACCACGCTCATTTCTGGGGAGGGCGCGCTTAAAGTCGGGGTCGGGCCGGTGCGCACAGGCGTGACTGCGGTGCTACCGCGCGGAAAAGACTCCCAAGACGCGGTTTTTGCCGCTTGGTTCACACTAAATGGCAATGGCGAGATGACCGGCACGACTTGGGTGGAGGACTCCGGTTTTCTTGAAGGTCCCGTCATGATCACGAACACACACAGTGTCGGCGTGGTGCGAGACGCCGTGATTGCATGGAAGGTCAACCGCGGCCAGTCCGACAAGGAGGGCTATTGGTGGTCGTTGCCGGTGGTGGCGGAAACCTGGGATGGCTATTTGAATGACATTAACGGCTTCCACGTGAAGCCGGAAGATGCCTGGCACGCTTTGGACACGGCGCACGGCGGGCCCGTCGAAGAAGGCAATGTTGGGGGTGGCACCGGCATGGTGTGCAACGAATTTAAGGGCGGTATCGGGACCGCGTCGCGGGTGCTGTCTGCGAAAGAAGGCGGGTACACGGTCGGCGTGCTGGTGCAGTGCAACTACGGCAGGCGCGATCAGTTGCGAATTGCCGGGGTTCCGGTAGGCAAGGAAATCCCTGAGCACACGGTTTATGAGAGTGACACTGGGTCGATCATTATTGTGGTGGCCACCGACGCACCGTTGATTCCCACACAATTGAAGAGAGTGGTGCGCCGAGCTTCCCTGGGATTGGGGCGCGATGGCAGCTACTCAGGCGATGGCTCGGGAGATATTTTTCTGGCATTCTCGACTGCCAATCCGGGCGCAGTAGGAAGCGAGGGGGTGCATCAACTCAGCATGTTGCCGAACGATTCGCTCGATCCGATTTTTCTGGCGACGGTGCAAGCCACGGAAGAAGCGGTAGTAAATGCCATGGTGGCGGCGAAGACCATGACGGGAATTGATAATCACACCGTGGTGGCCCTGCCGCATGAGCGATTGCGGGAAGTTTTGAAGAAATATAACCGGTTGGAATCGAAGTGAAACACTGCCCTAAACGACAGACTGGAGTAGAGCCGTAGCTCCGCTACGGCTGGGACACGCATGAATCGCAATTCTGTGGCGATGCAAGCCGTAGCGGAGCTACGGCTCTACAACTGGTCGCAGGAGCTAGTAAACCGTGTAACCCGGCGCGGGGGTGCGCAAGTCTGGTTTTGACGCCATCAGCAATAGCGCCCCGGTCTTCTTAAAAGCCTTCAAATCATCCAGGCTGTTAAACGACTTGGTCTTATAGTCATTCGGCGTGGGGGTGTCGTCGGGAATCTGCCGGGCTTCCACGTTTTCGAAGGCGTGTTTCTTTAGAAGGTCGAGATATTCTGCGCTAGAGCGAACGTGTACCGGAACTTTCAGCTTGTCGACCCATTGCAGAGAGTACGGATTATCTCTATAGAGATTGATCAGAATAAACAGGCGGCCATGCGGCGCCATTACGCGGAAGAGTTCTGACAAAGCCCGGTCCTGATCGGCGTAATAATAAAAAGATTCCACCGACAACACTTTGTCGAAGAAATTTTCTTCCCAGGGAATCTGCTGTGCCGAACCCCAAACATAAAGAATATTTTCGAAATCTTTGGATTCAGAGCGCGCCTGACGAATCATCTCGTCAGAAATATCCAGACCGACAACCTGGCCAAAGCCCTCGGGGCCTTCACTGGCGAGCCGCGCCAGCAGCCGAGTGGCCCAGCCGGAGCCGCATCCCAGGTCAAGCACGCGCTCGCCGGGGCGCAGATCCATCAGCCGAATGGTCTTTTCGGTGATATCGAGATGATGATTACGCATCTTCTCGCCCTCACCGGCTTCTGCCCAGCGGTTGAATTCCTGTTGCAAGTTTTGGTCGGGAGTCTTGTCGGCCATGTTTCTCCTCGATCAATACTAATATCTTCCGATTGAATCAGAAAAAGTGAAAACCGCAGAGGACGCCAAGCACGCTGAGTAAAGAAATCCGCAATGATTTTCTCCGCGCGCTCCGCGTCCTTCGAGGTTTCATTTCTCGACCCTCTACCAGCCCTCATGCTAAAGTTCTGACCACATGCCGGAGCCGCCAGCCTCGCCTGCACGCGACACTCTCTACTGCCCGCGCTGCGCCAAAGAAGTCGCCGACCCGCTGACCTGTGGCGACTGCTCTGCCGTGATCTGCCGCAGTTGTGGTACGCCACTCGAATCATCGGACGAACTAGGAATCGGATAAGCCATGGGCCTGCCTGCCTCCTCGGAAGTCACTGTGCAAGCTGATTCCCAACCGACGCTGGTTCGCGGCCTGTCGTTGCTCGACTCGGTGTTGTTGCTGGTGGGAGGGATCATCGGGTCGTCGATATTTCTCACCGCAAAAGATATTGCCGGACCGCTGCCGCATCCCGTGTTGTTCTTGCTGGTGTGGGTGCTGGGGGCGCTGATTTCGTTGTGCGCCTGCTTTGCCTTCGCCGAATTGGGATCGATGTTTCCCGACTCTGGCGGCCAGTATGTTTACCTTCGGGAAGCGTACGGCGACCTGGTGGCATTTCTTTATGGATGGATGCTGTTCTCGGTGGCAAATGGCGGCACCATCGCGGCGCTGTCGGTAGCCTCTGCGGCGTATCTCGGTCACATTTTCCCCGCCATCTCACAAGAACACGTAGTGCTATCGGTAGCCGGGATCGTGCTGACGCGGGCGCATATTTTTGCGCTGGTGTCGATCGTCGTGGTCACCTGGATCAATGTCGTCGGCCTGCGGCGCGGCGCCATCTTGCAGAACGCCGCGACCTGGGCGAAGTTCGCTGCCATGGCGGTCTTTGTGTTTTTGGGATTTGCCATCGGCAAGGGCGACTGGCATCACTTCACTACGGGTGCCCCGGGGGGACTAAGCCTGGGCCTTACGTCCGGCCAAATGCTTTCCGCCTTCGGCGTCGCGTTGATCGCGGTTTTCTGGGCATATGACGGATGGGTCTACATCACCTGGGTGTCGGGCGAAGTAAAAGACCCGCGCCGCAATGTGCCGCGCGCCATGGTGCTGGGCGTGCTTGCTGTAGCCGTGATCTACATGGCGATGAACATGACCTACGTTTACGCCATGCCGCTTTCCGAAATTGCGAAGCACGAAACCATCGCGCACTCCGCGGCGGTGGCGTTGTTTTCTCCAAATGCGGCGTTGTGGCTGTCAGGGATGATCGCGCTGTCGTGTTTCGGAGCGATGGCAAGCTGTACGCTATCGGGCGCGCGAGTTTACTTGGCAATGGCGCGTGACGGAGTGTTTTTCAAGAGCATGGCGCAGATCCATCCTAAGTGGCGGACGCCGGCGTTCAGCCTGATCGGCCAGGGAATCTGGGGAGCGATTCTTACCGTCAGCGGCCGCTACGATCAGCTTTACACCTATGTGATGTTCGGTATGGTGCTGTCGTACACCATGACGGTGGTCGGCATGTTCATCCTGCGCTGGAAGCGGCCGGACGCAGCGAGGCCGTATCGCTGTACGGGATATCCGTGGCTGCCGGCAATTTATGTTTTGATCGGAACCGCATGGACTTTGAACACGATTGTGACCCGGCCGGTTGAAGCGTTTTGGGGAACGGTGATTGTGCTGGTCGGAGTGCCCGGGTATTTGTATTGGAAGCGGAGCAGCCGAAAAGTCTCAGCATGAGTTGGCCGGGTTAGTGGAGCGCGAAGCGACCTTCTTCGCAACCGAAGTGTCAACTCTGCACTGAAGACCCCGAGGAGTGCGGATGGACACGCTCTCCGTTAGAATCTTGGGGCGCATAAATCAGTCCAAGGATTCGCTCCACATGGTCAATCCCCTTCTAATTGCCAAATCCGACCGGGAACTCTATCTTCTTCCCAAAATGTCCAACCGCCACGGCCTGATCGCAGGCGCGACCGGTACGGGGAAGACGGTAAGCCTACAAGTAATGGCTGAGGCCTTCAGCCGGATTGGGGTGCCGGTATTTGCCGCCGATGTCAAAGGCGATCTTTCGGGTATTAGCCAGCCTGCGGTCAACAGCCCGAAGCTGGCTGATCGAGTGAAGAAGATGGGCTTGGAAAACTTCGACCTCCTGGGCTGCCCGGTGACCTGCTGGGATGTCTTCGGCGAGCAAGGCCACCCCGTTCGCGCCACAGTTTCAGAGATGGGCCCGTTGCTGTTCAGCCGGCTGCTGAACCTAAATGATACCCAGGCCGGGGTGTTGACGCTGGTATTCAAGGTGGCCGACGACAATGGTCTACTCTTGCTCGATCTAAAAGATTTGCGCGCCATGCTGCAGCACGTTGGCGATAACGCTAAAGATTTGCAAACAGAGTACGGCAATATCTCTCCTGCCAGCATTGGAGCGATCCAGCGTGGATTGTTAACCCTTGAACAACAGGGTGGCGACAAATTTTTTGGCGAGCCCGCACTCAACCTCGATGATCTGCTGCAGACCGACGGCAATGGGAATGGCATCATCAACCTGCTTGCCGCGGACAAGTTGCAAACTTCTCCGCGAGTTTATGCGACTTTCTTGTTGTGGCTCTTATCGGAACTATTCGAGAAGCTGCCGGAAGTCGGAGACGCGGAGAAACCGAAGCTGGTGTTCTTCTTCGACGAAGCGCATTTGCTTTTTAGCGATTTGCCCCAAGCCGTCGAAGAAAAAATCGAGCAAGTGGTGCGGCTCATCCGATCCAAGGGAGTAGGAGTATATTTCGTCACGCAAAATCCGACGGACATTCCCGAGATCATCCTGGGACAGCTGGGAAACCGCGTGCAGCATGCGCTGCGGGCGTTCACCCCGAATGATCAAAAGGCTGTGCGCTCCGCCGCCGATACGTTTCGACCAAATCCGAAAATCAGCGTCGAGCAAGCGATCACCCAACTGGCAGTTGGCGAAGGTCTGGTTTCTTTCCTTGACGAGCAGGGCTCGCCCAGCATGGTGGAACGAGCCCTCGTCTGCCCGCCGCACAGCCAGATTGGACCGATTACGGCAGAGCAGCGGCAACAGTTGATTCAAGACTCAGTAGTCTGCGGCGTGTATGAGAAGGTTGTCGATCGCGAATCGGCTTATGAATGCCTTAAGAATCGGAAAGCTGAGCCATCCGTAGCGGCCCCCTCGAAGGCGGATTCCCGAACCGAGCCGAGCCCGGCGCCGGGGGGAGGCGCTTGGTATCAGAATCTGCCGTCCCTCGGGTTTCCCCCAGCCGGCGGCGGCGGCCGCCGCAGTGATACCGTCATGGACGCGATGATGAAGAGCGCGGTGCGCTCCATTGGAAGCGCAGTGGGGCGACAGCTGGTTAGAGGCGTCTTGGGATCGCTGCTGGGCGGAAGCAGCCGGCGTTGAAAATGACTGTCCCCCAAATCTAAACTGGCACCGCCATCTTTCTTGCCGGGTTATAAAACGGCAGCTTCACGATCTTCGCCGAGACATTCTGCCGCATTGATTCAATGGTTATCTCTAGCTGGAGCTTGTCGCCCAGGCGCGAGTGCGCCGTCTCGACGCTTCCCAGCGCAATCATCTTTTTTAGGATCGGCGACCACGTCGTCGTGGTGGCCTTTCCCACTTGCTTGTCGCCGACATACAGCGGCACGTGCACGCGGGAAGCCTGGCTGGGCGCGGCCGGCGTTAGGCCAAACTTTTCGTAGCGGGCTTCGACTTCCGGCCAATCTACTTCGAGGCCTACCAGTTGACGGGCTACGCCATTACGCTGGTCAGCCTCCAAAGCGGCGCGACCGATGAAGTTTTCTTTTTCGAGGTGGACCATTTTTCCGAATCCCAGCTCGTAGGGCGAAAATTTCTGCGAGGAAATCAGCGCCTTCTTGCTGCTGGTGTAATCGACTTCTATCAGTAGCAGTCCGGCCTCGGTGCGGGCGACATCGAGCGCCAGCATTCCGGCGGCGTGCAGATCGAACTGCTTGCCCTTGGCAGCCAGCGCGTCCCAGACCTGGACTGCGTCTTTCCATGGCACCCAGATTTCGTATCCCAGATCGCCGGTGTAACCGGTGCGCGAGATGTCGACCGGAACGCCGGCAATCGTGCCGTGTGTCACGCGGAAATATTTGAGATTCGCGATATCAGCTTCAGCCACGGCTTTCAGCAGCTTGGCGGAGGTTGGCCCTTGCAGAGCCAGCGCGGCGACTTCTTCCGAGATGTCTTTGATCTCGACATCCATGTTCAGCCCGTTTTGGCTGAACCAGCGTAGGCTGGGGTCGGCGGCCGTCCAGCGATAAGTGTTTTCTTCAAGGCGGGTGATGGTGCCATCGTCGATGACTTTGCCCTGCTCGTCGCACCAGCAGCAGTAGATGACCTGTCCGACCTTCACTTTGTTGATGTCGCGAGTAACGATGCGATTGACCAGTTTGGTCGCGTCTTTGCCGGTGATCAGATACTTGTAGAGCGGCGAGATGTCGATGAGCGCGGCGGCGTTGCGGATGGCGTTGTACTCGTGCTCGTGATGAACTTCGTAGACGCTAACCGTGTAGTAGCCGGACCACTCGCGGTAGTTGAGGCTGTGGCAAAGCGGAAAAGTTCTCTCGTGAAATGCGGTTCCTACTGGCAATGGAGTTCTCCTCGCGAGCGGAGACGCAGCGGAGCTACGCCTCTACTGGGCGGATTATATGGACTGGATAGGCTTTCCGGCAATGGCTTATGGAGCGGACAACGCAAGGTCCCTCCGCTCCGCGGTCGGCTTCGCCTCCCGCTCCGGTCGGGATGACAGGATTTTTTGGTTGGATGACAGATTTTTGGTTGGGGCAATGTTTGCAGACAAAAGCAAGACTTCCGGGTAGAATTGCGTTTCGTTCCCGCACTCTTATGTCATCGCTGCAAAAAGTCATGTTGAGTTGGAGCATCCTGCAAAGCGGGCTCTGACTTGTTGTTCTTCTCTGCTGTTTCCCGTTCCTGAATACTCTTAAGTTTTTCGCTGGCCGCGCAAACGGAATCCCGACCTGTACCTGCTAGAATCGCAGCGATTCTGAAGCGGCCGGGCTAGAGGCAAATATGGCAGTCTCCAACGGATCGAAATCGAAGTACGACGTCATCGTTATCGGCGGCGGCCACAATGGATTGGTCAACGCGGCTTACCTGGCTCGCGCCGGCAAAAAAGTGGTGGTGCTGGAGCGGCGGCATGTGCTCGGCGGCGCTGCTGTTACCGAAGAAATTTTCCCTGGGTTCAAGTTTTCCGTTTGCTCTTACGTCGTGTCCCTGCTGCGGCCGGAGATCATTCGCGATCTCGACCTGCCGCGCCACGGACTGGAAATTCTCCCGCTCGATGGCACGTTCACGCCGATGCCGAACGGGGATTATCTGTGGCGGGTGAACGACCACGGCAAGACGCACCGCGAAATCGCGCGCCACTCCAGGCTCGACGCCGAAGCTTACGACGAATTCGGCAAGGCGATGCAGGCCATGTGCCGCTTTGTGAAGCCGATCCTCAGCATGGTGCCGCCTGATCCGCATACCCTGAATCCCAAAGAGCTAATGAAACTGCTGTTCATCGGCAAGCGCTTTCAAGGGATGACCAGCGAAGACAAATACAACCAGGTGCAGTTGATGACCATGAGCGCCATCGACTTTCTGGATCAGTGGTTTGAGACCGACGTACTCAAGGCGACGATGTCGGCGTCGGGAATTATCGGGACGTTTTTGGGGGTACGCTCGCCCGGCACGGCGTACGTTCTGCTGCATCACTACATGGGAGAGATCGACGGCGCGTTCCGCTCGTGGGGGTTTGCCCGCGGGGGCACTGGCGCGATTTCAAATGCCATTGCTGACGCGGCGCGCGAAGCTGGGGCTGAGATTCGCACCGAAGCGCCGATCGCGCAAATTTTGGTAAAAAATGGCAAGGCCACCGGCGTGGTACTGGGCAACGGCGACGAAATTTACGCCGACATAATTTCGTCGAGTGTCGATCCGCGGTTGACCTTTACCAAGTTCATCGAGAAGGAACATCTGCCCGGCGAGTTTCTGGAAGATGTAAATCGTTACAAGTATCGCGGCTCTTCGGGGAAAGTGAATCTGGCGTTGGATGGGCTGCCGAATTTCAAATGCCTGCCGGGAGTGGGCGCGCATCTGCGCGGGGCAATGTCGATTTCGCCGAGCGTGGAATATATGGAACGCGCTTATGACGATGCCAAGTACGGGAACTTTTCGCGGCGGCCCTATATAGATATGGTGATTCCCTCGCTAACTGATCCGTCGGTAGCGCCGCCAGGCAAGCACGTGATGTCGTGTTTCGTGCAGTACGCGCCCTACAAGCTAAAGCCGGGGCTGCATTGGGACACTGAGAAACAGGCTTTCGGCGACAACGTGATCAATACGATCTGCGAATATGCGCCGAATTTAAAAGATTTGATTCTGTACAAACAGGTACTGACGCCGTTGGATATCGAGCGCGACTTCGGCTTAAGCGAAGGCAACATTTTCCAGGGTGAGCTTTCACTCGAGCAGCTTTTCTTCTTGCGTCCGGTGCCAGGCTGGGCGCGCTTCCGCACTCCGATTGAAAATCTGTACATGTGCGGATCGGCGACCCATCCCGGCGGGGGCATTATGGGCGCGCCGGGACGACTGGCGGCGCTCGAAATTCTCAAAGATAAGGGAGCGGCATAGACGATGCCTGAACAACGCGACGTCGTCATCATCGGTGGCGGGCATAATGGGCTGGTTACCGCCTTTTATCTCGCGAGAGCCGGCTACAAGCCGCTGGTGCTGGAGCGCCGCTCGCAGCCCGGTGGTGCGGCCATCACGGAAGAATTCCATCCTGGCTTTCGCACTTCGATTCTGGCCCACGCCGCCGGTCCGCTGCGCCCTGACGTAGTAAGCGACATGCAGTTGGAGAAGCACGGGCTCAAGTTGATTTCGCCAGAAATCGGCGTAACTGCGCTGTCGCCCGATGGCCGTGCGCTGAGTCTTTACAACGACACCGCCCGGGCCTCGCAGGAAATAGCAAAGTTTTCCGCCAAAGACGCGGCCAAGTATCCCGAGTTCCAGGAGTCACTGGCAAAAATGGGCAGGGTCATCGGCGAAGCGCTGACGCTGGCACCGCCCAACATCGACGACCCTAGTCGCAGCGACATGTGGGCGATGCTGAAGACCGGCCGCTCGGTTCGCAAACTGGGCAAGCGCGATATGTATCGCCTGCTGCGCTGGGGACCCATGGCGGTCGCCGATCTGGTCGCGGAATATTTCGAAACTGAATTGCTGCGCGCAACCGTCGCGGCGCGCGGAATATTTGGCACGTTCCTGGGTCCGTGGTCGGCGGGCAGCAGCCTGGTGTTGCTGATTCGAGCCGCAGGCGACGCGCATCCCGCCGGCGCAACCTGGTTCGCCCAAGGCGGTATGGGAGCGGTTACACAGGCCATGGCCGCGGCAGCCAAGCAGGCCGGCGCGGAAATTCGCAGCGATGCCGAGGTGAAAGAGATTCGCGTTAAGGGCGGCACGGCAACCAGCGTAGTTCTGGCGTCGGGCGAAGAGATCACTGCGAAAGCCGTCGTTTCAAACGCCGATCCGAAGCGCACATTATTGAAGCTGGTCGATCCCACGCATCTGTCGCCTGACTTCGTGATGAAATTGCAGCACTACCGCATGCTGGGAACGGTGGCGAAGGTAAATCTCGCGCTGTCAGGCCTGCCCAATTTCACCGCGATCCCGGGAAACAACGCCGCGCTTCAGGGCCGCATTCACATCGGGCCTGAAATCGATTATCTGGAACGGGCTTTCGATGACTCGAAATATGGTGGCTTCTCGAAGCAGCCTTATCTGGAAGTTGCGATTCCGTCTTTGACTGATCCCTCACTCGCGCCTCAGGGCCAACACGTGATGTCGATATACATGCAGTACGCACCGTTCAAACTTAGAAACAGCGACTGGGAGAGCCAGCGCGTGGCCCTCGGCGACACGGTGGTGAAGACGCTGGCTCAGTATGCGCCAAATTTGCCGGGGCTTATTCTGCATCACCAGATCATCACGCCGAAAGATCTTGAAGACACCTACGGTCTGACCGGCGGCCACATTTTTCACGGAGAATTATCGCTCGATCAGTTCTTTACCATGCGACCGCTGCTCGATTGGGCGCGGTACAAAACGCCGATTAAGAACTTATTTTTGTGCGGGTCGGGGACGCATCCGGGCGCGGGGCTAACTGGAGGGTCGGGGGCAAACGCGGGGCGGGAGATTTTGAAGAGCCTGAAAAAGTAAGGCTGTTCAAAAAAAGCTTGGGTAGGGCATCGGCTACAGCCGCGCTAATAGAGCACACTTAGAGGAAGGCGCCGATGCGGGCGCAACTATTCGCGCCTGTACGAGAAGCTCAACCTCAAGCGCTGAAGCGCGTGCCATACGAGGCTCGCAGTGGCCCCACTGAAGTCAGGCCCTTCCCGTTTGGCTTGCTGATATTTTGATCCACGCGACCATGAAGACCACCGCAATCCTGTTAATCTCGTGCCCCGACCGCCGCGGCCTGGTCGCGACTATCTCCGATTTCGTCTTCCGCCACAACGGCAACATCCTGCACGCCGACGAACACGGAGACTCCGAGTCTGGCCTGTTTCTGATGCGAGTGGAATTTGACCCCTCCGGGTTTGATATTCCGCTGAACGATTTCGCACAACACTTCGCACCCATCGCGGAAAAATTCGAAATGGAGTGGCGATTGGCGCGGTCAGATTACCGGCCGAAGATGGTGGTGCTGGTTTCGAAATACGATCACTGCTTAGCCGACCTCCTCTATCGCCACAAGAGCGGCGAATTGACCTGCGATATTCCTTTGGTGATTTCCAATCATCCTGATAATCAGCCCCTGGCCGACTTCTACAGGATTCCATTTGTTGTGGTGCCAGTCGGGAAGGACAATAAACCGGAGGCGGAAGAAAAGATTTTGGGATTGCTGCGCCAGCACCAGCCGGACTTCATCGTGTTAGCGCGCTACATGCAGATTCTTTCGGACGAATTTGTCGCCGCCTACCCACATCGCATCATTAATATCCATCACTCATTTCTGCCGGCCTTCGTCGGGGCCAAGCCCTACCATCAGGCCTACGAACGAGGAGTGAAGTTGATTGGCGCCACCAGCCACTACGTCACCAACGTTCTCGACGACGGTCCTATCATCGAGCAAGACGTTGTGCGCATGTCGCATCGCGACACTCTTGATGACCTTCTACAAAAGGGCCGCGACCTGGAAAAACTGGTCCTGTCGCGAGCCGTGCGCTGGCACCTCGAGAACCGCGTTCTGCTTTACGGAAATAAAACCGTGGTGTTCAATTAGTCGAGTTCGCATTCGTCCCTTGCAGCAGTTGCTCCGTCCCATCGCCAAGGCTCGGTAGGGCCCTGGGAAATCTGATGGGCCTCATAAGGGCTTTGAGCATCACGGATGAATTTTGCTATGGTGGTCGACACTATGCCGGATTCGCCGCTTGCGCAACGTGTCGCCTGTTCTGGGACGACGCCCCGACCTTTTGCCAGCAGCGCGGCGCTAAGCTGTGGAAGATCACGGACGGCCCGGGAGTGCCAATAATTCCCCTTCCCTCGAGCTGGGCAAGGTTCCCCTGGAAGTAGGCAGCGGCGCAATTCCAGCGCTAAAATTATTCAGGAGTGATCAATGGAACATTACTTTCTCGTGCCGATCGCTGTCGCCGGGAAACAACGCTGCTGCAAACTTCGGGGCAATCTGTATTGCCTGGGCGAAGGCAATGGACCAGGTCCTCCGAAGAAATAACCGTAGCCTATGAGCGGGCAATTCGTCGTTTGCCTCCGCTCGAAGCTGAAAAGCCGGCACTCGACTTTCTCAATCCAAAAGTCGTAGTTGGAGGTTTCAGAACCCCAGAGCCGACTCTTCTCCCCTCGTAGTGTCGCCTTGCGATTGTCGCACCTACTGCCATCTCGACCAGAAAACGAGTCTTTTGCTGGCCAACGCTCGAAATGACCTTCACTGCGGATCAAAAGCCCACAAAGGAGTTTGTCCACCCCACAAGGTGCTGCGGGTAGCACCAAAGTAGCCCCAAGGCCCTTCACCGCAAAGTAAAACATCGAAAAATACGCGGGATGTGCAAGTCTACTGGCTAAGAATATGGTGAGCGCGGAAGGAATCGAACCTTCAACCTACTGATTAAGAGTCAGTTGCTCTGCCAATTGAGCTACGCGCCCGTTTGAAATATTGGGCCCTGCCTTGTGGACTTCCGTTTGGCGCTGGAGGTCGGCGGCCCGGGCAGCCAGGAAACTGCCCGTCTGGGAGTCATCAGCTTGCAAATTTTGATGACGAAAGCGAGTGTAACACAGGGCTTGTGGGGGTTGCATTCGCAGCGGCAGGCAGATTGAAGAGGGGGAAAAAGGAACGGAATCCAGAACTAAAACTTAGTCAGGTTGGGCTCAACCAGCGGCATTTTTACACCGCGCAAAAAAATCGTCAGCATACTGAACCTAAAAAGTTCGCAGGGCGCTGCGCTTGATTCGAACCTCAGGAACGCTGGCGCAATCCTCCAGCGACGGCGGCTTGGGCACGTCCGTTGGCACGGCGGGGCGGAACCGGCTCTACCTCCACTGGTGGACGCCGTTCCACGGTGCCTAAGATCGGAGCGTCTTCCATGCCTGCGTCCTGCGCGGCGGAGACAAATCTTTGTTCGGCGCAGAGTTCATCGATCAGATGTTGCTGTCGCGCGCTCAGCACTTGCAGAGGCAGCAATTCAAAGTTGCGAAAGATCCACAGCAGATGCAGACGCTGCGAAAACGAGGGCTTAATGTAACGTGGTCCGAGCGGCGTCAAAACTCTCAACACTCCGCTATATAACTTTCCGATTAACATGACTGGATCCTGCCTAGATGCTAAAGTCTTTTCACTTCTGCCTTGGACAGAGCAATCCAAGGGCCAGCATTATTGCACCAACTCTGGGGCATGGGTAGCAAAATCTTCATTCTTTTTTATGACTTGCAAGGGACGATCATAAACACGACCCGCTTCCCAAAACTGCACATTTTTGCACACTAATCGGTGCCATGGTAACTTTTCGCCCGTTTTGGGAGGCATTCCCCTGAAAGTCGCTTATGCCGCCGACTGTCAAAGGATGATTGTCCTCTCTGAGATATATCGACCCAGTGGGTCAGCAGCACCAGCAGGACAGGGCCATGCGAGCGATTGAGTCGCACTCCGGCCCCAAAAAGGGAGCGATGTAACGACCGTTCCCGCGTTGGGAAGGGCTTATTACCGGCGATTCTGACCCATCAAAAGGTAAATTTGACCGCCAACTGGATGTTTCGAGGGCCGCCCCCGCCCAGGAAGGGATTGCCGATCCCGCTGTCTGGGGTAACGGTGATAGGGAGAAAACCATGACCCGTCGCCCGGCAGATGGCTGGGTTAGGAGCCGCTGGATCGCATCCTGGCTGGCTGGGGTCCGACGAAATGCCGTTAGTTTCCAGATCAACCGAGAAATTAGGCAGCAGGGGATTGGAGAAGTTGGGGTGGTTGAAAATGTTGAAGAAGTCGGCGCGCAGCTCCATGTTGACCCGCTCGCCGAGCTTGGTGTTTTTCACAATAGAAAAATCGAAGTTGCGGAAGTCTGGTCCGACGAAAGCATTGCGGCGCAAATTGCCGAAATGGTAACCGGGATTGGTGGCATCGCAGCCTTCGGTGGCCGCGTTCCAGTTGCAGGGGACGCTGAAGGCGCCCAGGTTCAAGATTGCTCCCGGCGTACTGGTTCCGGCGAAGGGATCGCCAGTCACATCGGGGCGTTCAAAATATTGATTGCTGCCGTTGAAGTTCTCAAAGGAGTTCAAGTTATAGGGTTGGCCGCTGGAGAGGCGCAGCAGTCCGTTCAAACTCCATCCTGAAGTCAGTTTGCTGCCACTATGGCCACCGGGCAAATCGTAAGTGAAGTCCCAGGTAAAGCGGTTGCGGCTGTCGAAGTTTGAATTGGCTTTTTCTGCCGCCGGGTTCAGGCTGTTGTCCGGTTGGGCCGCATTGGGCACATAATCTTCGCCGTCGCTGGCAGTATCGATCGAATGCGACCAGGTGTAGTTCACCTGCGAACTCAGGCCATGCAGATTGCGCAAGTGCAGGCTCAACTGAAGCGCATTGTAGCTAGAAGTTGCCGTCGACTCGAAATTGTTGACGATATTTGGAGGACTCGCGAGACCGGCAAACGGAAACACACCGGTTGCGAGGTCAGGTTGATTTAGATCACGGAAGCGAAACAGCTTGCGGCCCTGCGATCCGACGTAGGCTACTTGCATTGCAGCGTGACTGCCTAGCTCCTGCTGCACATTCAAATTGAAATTCTGCACGTAGGGAGTGCGCAGGTTCTGGTCAACCGTCCACACGTCTGTAGTTGGGCTGAAACTGGTGAAAATGGGAGAGCCATCTTCTGGAATGGTTCCCACCGCGGAGCCCGATTGAATGGCCGACGGGCCAATGCCGTTGTATGCAGGCCCAGGATTGAAAGTGTTCCAGGGGAAGTGGCCAATGAAGAAATCCTGGGAGAACGCGTCGTAGAAGACACCCCATCCGGCGCGAATTACGGTTTTTCCGTTGCCGAAAATATCGTCGGCAATGCTGATGCGAGGGGCGAAGTTGTTGTAGTCCTTGGGATAGAGCTGCGATGGCTGACCCGATCCTCCCACCAATTCCAAACCACCAGCCGCAGGATCAAACAAGCTGAAGCGGTTTTTCTCTTCTCCGATAACGCCGTAGTAGTCCCAACGTAGGCCGTAGTTAAGCGTCAAGCGGCGGGTAAGGCGGAAATTGTCCTGGGCGTAGAAGCTGTGGTTGTTCTGATGAGTGCCACGTTGCGAGTCGCCGGCAAACTGCAAAGCGCCATCGATGGTTCCGGAAAGAAAATCGCTGAAATTATCGAAGGTCAACCTTGCTCGGTAGCCCAAATCGTAATATTGGCTCACAAAAGTGCGGCGAAACTCGTAACCAGCTTTCCAATTGTGTTTGCCGGTATTGTAGGAAAGATTGGTGAAATATTGCCAGTTGGTATCGAAGCGGTGTCGCGGAATTGAATTGTTAGCTCCCAGTGAGCTGACGCCATCGTCGCCGTGAACCCGGATAACCGGCAAGCCGAAATCCTGGGGCAGCAGGTCGGCGTTGGTAACCAATCCGATGGATCGCGGATCAAACGCCTTATCCTGCGGAAAGAAGCCCTCGGCGAAACGATTCCAGCCACCGCGAACTTCGAGGATCAACTTCGGGGAGAGCAAATGCGTCAACGACAAAGACACCAGTTGCACGCGAGTGGGAGTCACGGTATTAAAGCCCGGTACGGTGCTTCCGGCGCCTAACGCCAGCGGAAAACTCTGATCACTGTCGCCAAAAAAGTAGCGTCCGGTAAACAGGTCATGACGATCGCTGCCGCCGAAGTGATGGTCAATTTTTCCGATCAAGCTGTCAACGCGGTTGCGGAAGGGATCATTTACCTGAATGGACTCAGGCGCCGGAGCCGTGGGATCGCCCGCCGGCAACCCACCAGGAACAGCCCACGGATTCATCGCGAGTATTTTAGCGATGACGGAATTTACCGTGCCTCCGTTGGCGACGAAGCTGTCGATCTGCGCCTGTGTCGGCACGGTCTCGATGTTCGGAAGTCCCCCAAGCTCACGCTGCCCTTCATAGGCGACGAACCAGAATGTCCGATCTTTCACCAGCGGCCCACCCAGTGAAGCGCCAAACTGATTGTTGTGAAAGCTGTTTTTCGGCTGCGGTTCGGCATTGAAATAATTGCGGGCGTCGAGAGCGTCGTTGCGGAAGTATTCGGAAGCCGCCCCATGAATGGCGTTGGTTCCCGACTTGGTGACAATATTTACCGTGGCGCCGGCATTCCGCCCATACTCGGCTTCCATGTTGGAAAGAATTCCAACCTCGGCCAGCGCGTCCACGGGCAGAATGGTCGCCGGAGTTCCAAAGACGCCGGCCTCGTTGATGGCAGGGTCATTGCGGTAACCGTCGTTCATGTCAGTGCCGTCGAGCAGATAATTGTTGGCACGTCCACGATTGCCGTTGACGCTGAAAATTCCGAATGAGCCGGGCGCATCATTCACTGAACTGGGATCGGCGTTCGATCCCGGGACCAGCGTCATCAGCTTGAGAAAGTCGCGGCCATTCAGCGGCAATTGCTCGGCGCGCTCGGCGTCGATGGTTCCTCCAATGGTATTTCCCGTGGTTTCCACCATAGGGGACTCGGCCGTGACCTCGATGATTTCTTTGACTTCGCCCGGCGTCATCAGCAAATCGGCGCGCTGCGCGATAGTGACGCCGACGTTGATGCCCTTTACAGTTTGAGTGCGAAAGCCAGCCTTGGTGGAGGTGACGTCATATTTCCCCAGCGGCAACTCGGTGAAAGTGTAATTGCCGGCGGGGTCGCTGGTGGTGCTGCGGGAAAATCCCGAGTCCGGGCTGGTCACCGTCACTTGCGCGTCGGCCACAGCGGCGCCGCTGCTATCGGTTACAGTTCCTAAAATTCCTCCCCGAAAAGTTTGGGCGACGATGGATGTGGAAGCAAAAAAAATAAGGGCGAGGATCGTCCGTAGGCGCATGGTTCTCCTGAATCAGGTTTTTTTTACGGGCCTTTGACCGGATCAGCACAATTGTACTGCTTAAGTAAAGATATTCCGGAACAGGACTAACTCAAGGAAGGCACATCACGGTGCAATACCAAAAGCAAAATTGAAGGCTCGCAACGTTGGGAGCTTAGAAAGTGAATGCTAAGCCGCCGCGCACGGCGCGCGCCGACTGCACCAAATATACAGTACGACCATCCTGACCAAGTACCGGGACATATCCTTGTGCCAGAAGATTTCGCACATCTACCAATGCATCGACGTGGCCTGACAGGAAGCCGGGAATCGGCTGCCGCAAAAAGAAATTGAGGAACGGTTCCGATTGCCCTGGCGAAGCGTTAAAGCTGTCCACGGGCGTCAGCGCTGGACCATCGGTCCAGCGATAGGAAGCGATCCAGCGAGTCTTGGTGCGGGGCAGGGTGCCGCTCATCTTGCCGGCGACGCTGCTCCGGTTGTGTACTGACATCCAGTTGCGAGCGTCCTGAAGGGAGACATCTTCCCGGTCGAGGTCAAGCACGCCACCATATTCGTATTCGATAGACGCAGTGCTCGAAGCGATCTTTCGTTGAGCCAGAATGCGTACGCCATGGGTCTCAAAATCTTTACCTTGATAGGTGAAGGTGCCTGAGTAAATATCGGGCAAAACGCTTCCACCCTCAATGGAAGTTTCGCCGACTCCGGTGAGCGCCGGATTGGCGATGCGATCGGAATACACCGCCACATGGACGGCGCCATTGCCCTCTTTATGGGAGATCGAAACTTCGTGATGATGGGCACGCTCAATCGATGAACGATAGCCCGCCATGCTTACGTGCGGGCCCGATTCGCTGAAATCCGCCGGAGCTGAGTCAAAGCCGCGTTCCAGCCGGGAATCGGGTTCGTCGGAAGCATATCGGTATTCGACGATGGTGCTTGGCGAGAGGTGCAAGTCAGCGATGGCAAAGGGACGCAGAGCCGTTACCCGTCCCATGAATTGCACGGTTTGTAGCTCACTACCAAATTTCAGTTCCAGGATGTCGCCGAGCGTAATACTGTCAGACGTGCTCAGGGCCAGCGCTTGTAAGTCGGCGTTGCGCAAACTGACGTCAGGGGAGGCCAGGCGGCGCATGGTAAAAGCCACTTCCGGCCCAGAGCCATTGGCCATCTTGCGCGAGAACGAAGCCCGTAACACGGTCGCCGGCGAGCCGCTGCCGTACCCAAGGTTGCCCTTCAAACCGATCACGCCGGAAGAGAATATAGATTTTTCGACGGCGAATCCGGTGTTCACATCAGAGTTGCTGCCATAGCCGTCAGAAGCAGAGCCGGCAAATAGCGACAAAGTTCCGCGGAAATCGGAGTCGTAATTTTTCTCAGCGCGCTGCGCAACGTTCGTGCCAAATGCCCGCAGGATGGGACGATTCGCCGCCGAGCGCAGCACCCACTTCCAGTCTTCTTCATCGCTGGGACCGCGCATCGGCACAATGTTTACTGCGTCAAACAAGGTGCTCATCGTCATATTGACGATTACGCTGGTTCCGGCGCGCAGGCTCACGTGCTCCCGGGAGGCTGGAAGGAAGGTCGGGACTAGTGCCTTAATCGTGTAATTGCCGGGTACGAGATTGCGGGCGGAGTAAAAGCCGTTCTCGTCAGTGAACAGGCGGAAGGTATGCACCGCCGAACTCAACACTTCCACCATGGCGCCCATCTGAGGAACGCCTGAGGAACTCCGCACGTAACCGGAAATCGAAGCTGACCTGTCCGCAGCCCACACTGGGAGCGCCAGGCCGAATGCCAGCACGAAACAGCCGAGCTTACGGAGCATGACCACCGCTTTCATGTGGGTCTCCGAGACTGCGGAGTTATTCAACGGCAAACGTCGCCGTCGGATCCACCGATTGCTTGGAGAGCTTGTCATCGACCTTGATCTGGATGCGATATACACCCACCCCAAGGTTGGCGGCCGAAAGAGTCTTCTGTAGGGTCATTTGGTCGCCGACATTTCCCATTGTTTCCGTGGTTTCGATGGTGTGAATCACGGCTTTGTTGGTCGCCGCATTGACGACCTCGTACTGCACTGTCGCTGAAGGCTTGTGCGTTTTGTCGTCCACGCTCAAGTTATAAATCTGCATCCAGAAGTTGACCTTCTGGCCCATTTTGAAGACGACCGGTTTGCCATCCGAGGGCGCCACTCGAGGGCGCACTTTCGTGGTGCCGATTACGAAGTTGCCGGTTCCTACATTCTTCGATGCCACCGGCTCCATCTGGTCAGCCACAATCAAAGACGACGCCGCCAAATGGTCTTCAGAGTACTCCGGAACAATAATGCCGTGATTCCAGGTTCCAACCCGGTCGCCGTTGACATCCTTTACCACGATATCGAAGCGATAGCGGCCAGGGCGTAGCGGAAGCGCCTTCCAGTAGACCGATGAGTTCTCGGCAACCTTGGGCAGCAACTCCGCCGGAACATCATTCTGCACCGTATCTTCGAAGGTCTGTGCGATCCGGCCTGTCAAAGTTGTGACCCGGCCAAAGATATTGATGGTTCCGCGCTGAACCCCATCCTTGTTGATGAAGGTGACGTCACGGTTTTTGATCTGGATGGTCACTGGTACCAGTACGGTATCGCCGGTCACTCGGATGAAGTCAGCGCGCACATCGAACGGCATCAGATTGACGCTGATCTTATGGCTCACTACTTCTTCCAGGTCTTTAAACTTAACCGGCGGTGGCTTCATCAGCTTTGCGTAAGTGTCGAGCCGGTCAAATTCTTTCGACTGTAAATTCTGTGAAAATGGACCGCCGCCCAACGTTTCGAGACCGCCGTTCATCCGGTCTGCGCGGTTAGCCATCCCCATCTGCTCGTACAGCGTGTTTCCGGCACCGGGCACGTGTTGCAACGCGTCTTTCTCGCCACGGTCAATGGTCATGTGATACTCGCCGCACATGCAAGTATCGACGAATTCCACGATGATTTCCTGGCCTATGCCTTCAATGTAACGATAGCGCCAGTCTTCGAAGGGATAGGTCGAAGTCTGGCCGCCGCCTTCATCCATGGGGCGGTCATAACTGCCGCCTGAGGGATGCGATTCAATTTCGTCCGGCTTACCGAACTGAATATAGATGCGACCGCGGTCGGTCTTCCAGCCGGGAATGCCGGCGGCGAAGTGCTCGTTGGCGTAGGCTATACGCGCGTAGTGGTCTTCTTTAAATTCGTTTTCGACGGTATCTGGCGTGGGATCGCGCCGCTGCCAGAACGACTCGATAAACTGGTCACGTTCTTCGTCATTCGAGAGCTGTTTGAATGCCGAACGTTCTTCATCGCTGATGATCCAGCGTACGTCCTCGTCCAGCCACTTTTTGTAGGTTTTCCCCAACTCCTGGCGGAGAGATTTCGCGTTTTCTTTTCGCTGCTTGTCGTTAAGCGGGCGCTTTAGCGGATCGATCTGCTTAGTCTCCTGCCCCACAGAAGACTTAGAAGCGTCCTGCTCATTGCTGGTGTTATTGTCAGCTTTTGCTTCCTGCGCGATTACTGTCGTCCCGAGCCCCAATAACAACGACACAAGCAGGAAAACAAAGCCAATGCGGCGGCGAACCAACTCAGCCTGAAACATAGATGGGGCTACTCCTAGGGACACGCGGACTGCCATTATTCTATGACCACGGGCAAGGCAAAAGCAAGGCTTGGCGGCCATTGAAGCGGTGGTTTTCAGCCCCTAAGCGATACTATTTACACGGTTTCTATGGCCGGGGCCCAACATAACGTTGTACCGCGACGCCGCTCCAGCGGGTATAATTCACGGAGTCGCCCTGGTTAAACCCTTTAGCAAATAATTTTGGAGGAACTTCCGTGATTGCCCCGTCGTATCTCTAAGCGTGCCTGTTCCTCAAAGCTGGCGACGGATGGCGATCCTGCGACCTGGGCAAATAATGGCCCACACCAACATGACCCGTTGGGGCGGACGGGCGAATCAGAGGACTAATGAGCACTTGGAAGAAGATTGCGATCGGCGCCGTAGTCGTCATTTTACTGGCGTCCATGATCGGTTTTACGGTGTATCGCAGCCACAAAAATGTGGTGACGGTGCAGACCGCAAAGGCCAAAACCCTGGATTTGGTGTCGATTGTGAGCGCATCGGGCGAAGTTAAGCCCAAGACTTACGTCAACATTGGCGCTAACGCCTTTGGAAAGATCACCCATCTCTACGTCAAAGAAGGAGATCGGGTTAAGCGGGGACAATTGCTGGCGCAACTTGAAAACGTGCAGTCCGCAGCCGACGTCAACGCCACCCAGGCGACGCTGCAAGCATCCCAGACCGACGCCGTCGCAGCCGACGCTGCTATCAAGACTGCCCAAGCCGATCTGAATCGCGCCAAATCAGACGCGGAACGGGCCAAGCTGGACTGGACCCGAGCCCAAGGCCTCTATCAGAGCGCCCTGATCGCAAAGTCCGAATACGACTCCCAAAGAGCCGCCTTCCAGACGGCTGAGGCTGGTCTGGCCCAGGCCGAAGCGCGCCTGGCTCAGGCAGTAGCTCAAAAAGATTCCGCGGATCGTCACATTGGACAGATTCGCGCCAACCTGACCCGCGCTTCTGACATATTGCAGAAGACGGTGTACCAGGCTCCGTACGATGGCACCATCACCAACCTCCCGGTGCGCGAAGGGGAAACCGTCGTGGTCGGAATCCAGAATTCGCCGGGCAGCACGCTAATGACTTTGGCCGATATGGCTGTCATCACCGCCGAGGTTCGCGTCGACGAAACTGACATCGTAAACGTCAAGCTGGGTCAATCAGCGGAAGTTTCCATTGACGCGATTCCCAAGAAAATCTTCAAGGCCACGGTCACTGAGATTGGCGACAATGCAATCGTGCGCTCGACCGGCGTCTCCACCTCGCAGCAGACGGCCGCCAGCGAAGAAGCCAAGGACTTTAAGGTCGTGCTTACCTTGGGGGAGCCACCGCAAAATCTGCGCCCCGGTCTATCGGCAACCGCTAAAATCACGACGGCACAGCGCACCAACGTACTCGCGGTGCCCATCCAGGCGCTTACCGTTCGTACCAAAGAAGATCTTGAAGCCAAGGGCACGGGCGAAACGGTTCAGGCCGCCGCTCCTTCCAGTGACACTGCGAAGTCAAACCGCGGCAAGGACGAACTCCAGGGGGTGTTCGTTCTTAGGAATAAGAAAGTTGAATTTGTGCCGGTCGATACCGGCGTCGCGGGCACCAGCGACATCGAAATCACCAAGGGCCTCAAACCAGGCGACGAGATAGTAACTGGAAGCTACAAAGTTTTGCGTACGATTAAACCCGGCACCAGTGTCAAAGTGGATAATTCAGTTCCCAAGAAAGACGAAGAGAGCTCATAACGTTTAACAATTCTTACCGTCCAATACAAAGCCGGCGAAAGCGGAGCGGGTAGGCAACTGAACGAGGAGAAAAAAATGGCTACGGCTGAAGTTCTAAATTTCGCGCAACCCGCGGTGTCTGCGCCGCCCGAGTCCGTCGTCATCTATGCCCACGATCTGTGGAAGACCTACGACATGGGCTCGGAGCAGCAGGTGCATGCCCTGCGTGGTGTCACACTGCAAATTCCCCGCAACGAGTACATCGCGATCATGGGACCGTCAGGGTCCGGCAAGTCGACATTGATGAACCTGATCGGCTGCCTCGACAGTCCTAGCAAAGGCCAATACTGGCTGAACAGTCAGCTGGTCAGCGAGCTCGATGACGACGAACTGGCCCACATTCGCAACAAAGAAATCGGATTCGTCTTCCAGACCTTCAACCTGCTGGCCCGGGCCACCGCTCTGCACAATGTTGAATTACCGCTGATCTACGCGGGCATGCCGACGGAGCAACGCATCGCGCGCGCCAAAGAAGCTTTGACCTCAGTGGGCATGGAATCCCGTATGACCCATAAGCCGAATGAACTCTCCGGCGGTCAGCGGCAGCGCGTAGCCATCGCCCGCGCCCTGGTCAACACGCCTTCGATCATCCTGGCTGACGAACCGACCGGAAACCTTGACTCTCAGACAGGGAATGAAATCATGGCGCTGTTTGATCGCTTGCACGCCCAAGGCAACACCATCGTGCTGGTGACCCACGAGCATGACATCGCCGAATACGCCCATCGAGTTGTCTACATCAAAGACGGCGTAGTCGAACGCGACGAAAAGAAATCCCGCTAAGGCGATTGCCGTGGGAAAAATGTGGGGCGGACACTCTTGTCCGCCCCTTTTTTATCAAGGAAAGTCTACTTTTTAACCGCCGCCAATGTCGCGTTATAGGCCGCTATATCGAACGAGCCCAGTCCGGTCGTGTAATCGTACCCCGGTAAGGCCAGGAAGACGCCGTTGGTTCCCGCGATAATGTCGTGGAATCCGGCGGGCGAGGCAGGTGACGGCACTGCTGAGGCGCCTTTGTAAAACACCGGGCCGGCGTGTCCAAGCTGATTGGAGTGCGCGCTTTGCAGGCGGGCAAAGACTCCCAACGCCATTGGCGACGACAGACTGGTACCCCCGTAGCAGCATGCCTCGACACCACTGACAAACACATAAGCTCCGCTTTCCGGATCTGCGTCCATGGCGACGTCAGGGACGCCTCTGCCTACGGTTGACGCCGGGTTTACCGGCGATTGCCAAAATGGCGACAGCTCAAACTGGCTAAGCCCGCCGCCGCCGGCATTCCAGGTAATCTCGTTATTGTAGGTTCCGTCTGAATCGGTAAGCAGCGTCGTACCGCCAACCCCAATCACATAAGACGAGGAAGCGGGATACTCGACGAACGGCGGCCCCGAAGCCGGCACACCATTGGTGGGCGCTACGCCGCAAGAAGAGCCATTGTCGCCGCTCGATGCGAACACGGTTTGGCCTTGAGCCGCGCCTTCGAGGAATGCGTTGTCGTCGACCAGCATCGATCCATCGAGGAAGGGAAAGAACTCGCAAATCCCAAATGAAGCGCTACCGGCGCGGGCCAGCTTTTGCGAAACAAAGTGATTAAACATCAGAGCGATGTCTGAATCGGTGAGAGACGTAGTGGTGTAGAGGTAGAGAGCAGACACCGTCTTGGCGAGGCCAGTCGAATACTGGGTATCCATGTCCCATTCGTCGAGGCCGGAAACGTCTGGACTTGCAAGCCCTACCTGCACGATCTTGACCGGCACCTGCGACAGGCCGTTGTTCTTCTCAGCCAGACGGAGGTCGGTCACCACGCCGGAGACGTCTCCTTCGGCGAAGATCGCGATCGGCGTCTTCGATCCAGTCGCTGTGGTTCCAGCGTCGTAAGCCTTCCAGAAATCCTGAGGATGATAGGCCCCGGGATAGACCGGCACATTCACCGCCATCTTCGATATGGGGGTGCTCATGCGTGCTGCGTTGTTCAATCCGAGTACCGCGGCTACTATGCCGCCTAATGAAACCGGAACCTGTGCCGCGCTCAAGTTGGCGTAGACGGACATTCCATTCTGCTGGAATGTTCCGAGTTGCGTATTAAAGGCCTGGCGAACACTTGCCGCGGTGCCGTCGGCGGCAATCAGCAGATTGTTTGGCTCAACTTGCACGTTCTTGAAACCGGAAGCATTGAGATAGCTGACCACGCTTTGCACTTGAGAACTGGAGGGCGAATACTTCGCGGTGAACTCAGCCGGTTCCAGCTCCTGTCCATACAAGGCATCCCCGGAAGTAGTGATGTGTTTCACGTAAGCTAGGAGAGCCGTACGGTTTTGTATTTGCAAACCGACATTGACGTGGATCGGAGTTGAATCGGGCAATAATCCCTTTGATCCGGCATTAGTGAGAGCGGGAGCGACCGCTTTGGTGGAAGTTGAAACCCAGGTTTGGGCAGAAGAGCTTGCTGTAAACAACATTACCGATGCGATTGCGACAATAAGCACGATTGGTCCGGACACACGACGGGCATTGCTGTCCATACCGCCTCCATGAGGTGGCCGGCGCCTTCGGAAGGTCTGGGAGTGGCGCGCGAGCCTTGCAACGAACGCGGTGTCTACTGCATTCGCCGTACCAAATGTTTTGTTGAGTGAAAACTATTGAAACAGCGGAGCCAAACCCGAACCCGACGCGTTCAGGAATGTAAATTTATATAAATTTTGCGAGGATGGCTCGTCCGACCGGCGAAAAACGCGCTACAGGAATTACCCGAGACTCTGCGGGGAGCGAACTCTAACACCAAAGTAGAAGGGGGAAGCCGTCAATTGCGTCTTTTCAAATTTCCGGGATCGATGCTGGATGCGACGTTCCGTTGGCGACATCTGCGATCCACTGCCAGGCGCGGCGTCCGTTATCTCGCGACACCGGACGAGCTTCTCCATATTCCACCAAGCGATTTAAGACCGTGGTGACCGACGCTAATGGGTCTTTGTGGCGTACCAGCAGGGCGGGAACTCTCTGCTCGATCTGCTCGCAGACTTCACGAGCGCCGAGCGGGCGATTGGCTTCCATCAGAATCATGCGACAAGCTTTGGTAAAGCCAGGCTGGCGGCCGCCGCTCTTGCGGTCGACTAGTTCAAGCAGTTCGTCGCTAAGCACCCCGTCGCCGAAAAGGTTAGCAAGTCCGGCAATCGTCTGCTTCACAGTGCCAATGCGTTTCATGATCTCGGCGCGCTGGCGGATGAGCTGGCGCAATTCATCGTGGGCGGCGCGGACCACTTCCTGGACATGCCGATCACCACCCTGCAAGAGACCCTCACGACTGCTGAATGCGGTTTCCATGCCACTTCCTCGGAGTGGAACGCCTATCGACTTCCGGGCTGGCGCGCCGCTCGCTTAACATACGTTCCAAAACACCACATTGTTCCAAATCCCGCATGTGTCGCGGAGTTCGGGCAGGTGGCACAAAGCGTCTACAACAGCGTTAGACGCCAGAATTGCAAAAACGTCTTTGCCGAAGTAAGCACTTTTCCTATCCCATCCGTGTCCCACCATATAACAGTCATTGTTGCGGCTGATGGTTATGGGACGAAGCGTCGGTTGGGGTATTTGAATCGACAGCGCCTCGGGATTCAGCAATCAGCCCTTCGATGATTGCGAATGGTTCCTATCAAAATTTTGCGTGGTGAAACTTGCTTACCCGGAAATTTCTCGTGTTGTGGAAAACCTGTGTTCTTTTTGGAGCAACTTTCATTTTGAGACCTTGTACTGTACCGAATTCGTAACATCTTGAGCCCACGAATGGTCGTAGTGAGCAGCTTATTTCTTGACAAAATTTCGACAGCTGCATAAAGTGCGATTTAACTGATTTTAAAGTACTAATCAGGTGCCCATACTTATGAGAAATGTTTACGAAGTGCTTCGGCAAAAGGAACTCGAACTGTCCAAACTTGAAAAAGAAGTCGAGGCATTGCGAGTAGCCGCGCCGCTACTATCTGACGACAAAGAAATTGCTGCCGATGCCGCCAATAACAAGCCCACACTGGCCGCCGCAGCTGTAAACCAACAACAGCCAATCCGCATTCCGCAGCCTGCAATTAACCAAACCCCTCAGCCGGCGCGAGCCGCTGGGTGGGAAGATACCGCCAAGCGCTGGCCCTAAACTCACCTTCCGAGCTTCTAGTTCCGGGCTGCCAGCTACCCTTCCGAGACCTGTTTGGATCGTTAGGCGGAAGCTGGCAGCTGAGCTCTCCCCCACTTTTCTGGCCGCTTGCGGAAGATCACCTTCACCTCCTGCCGCCAGCGTTCGTCGATCCCAATCACCGTCCACTCAATCTGCGGCGCCAGGTAACGCAACAGAATGTCAGTAGCGGGATGAACATGCAGTGCCGGGGCGACAAGTAAAAGCAGCGGGTTCTGCGTCGAAAGACCTGTGGCGGAAAAGTAGCCGAAGCGCTGGAATTCACCTCGGGCATGGTGCCAGGTCACCCGTGACCAGTAGTCCAATCCTTGCATTGGCAGGTGAATGTCTTCATCCGCTTTCAGTTCGACCACCGCTAGACGACCCTCCCGAGTCATCGCCAGCACATCGATCATGGCCCGATCGGCTGCGGAAAAAGCGGGAACCTGGGAATAGTAGGTAGCCCCGTCCAGCCGTTCATCCAGCGCGTCCACATTCTTGACCACTAACGACTCCAGCCAGCGTTCGGGATGAAGGCGCCACAGCAGATGGTCGCGTGGTCCCTCGCTGTGGCGGACTTCTCCCACGCTGCGCACAATCTGGGTAAAGAGTTCGGCGTTGGCGTCGCCTAGAACGCGTTCGGAAGCGCCTACCCCGAATACGATTTCCGGTTCACTGCGCAGTGATCCCCGATCGTGCGTCAGCCTCGCTCGGGCAAACTCCAACCCATTGCAACGAAAGGCCAGTTCTGCCTGCGAAAGCGCCACGACCTCGGCTTCCGGCATGATCTGTTGAATGCGGGCGACTTCGAGGCAGAATCGCTGGCGCACCGCGGCACGGTTAAAGTTGTGCACCAGCCTGGTCTTCATATTGCCGCGGTCAGCGAGGTCGATCTCCTGAAGATTATCGTCCGCCTCTTCAAATTCGAAGAGCTGCCACTTCGCCGCCGCGCGATCGAGGTGCGCCATGCGCTCGCGAGTGAGTGCAGAGCATCCCCAGGGGACGAATAGCTTCACTCCTTCCACGACCGCTTTGCCCGAGTGTGCTTCGCGGCAGGTGTGTAGCCAGAGAATAGAAAATGTCAGTGCGGCATCAATGGACGCCTGGGTTTCTTGCCCGTTCACTCCCAGCACCGCGAATGCTGATTGTCCCTTGCGCAGAAGTCCGCGGGCATAAATCGGTCCGAAGGAGCGCTCCAGATCTACCGCCGTACTCAGCTGGGTGACGTGGTAACCACCAAATCGACGCTCCAGAAGGCGATGCAATGCTTTCTGATAGGCGACGCGGGCGGCACGCTTCGCGGTCGGGGTGCGCCGATCTTTCAACCGGCAGATCTCCAGCTTGGTGGGCCGAGTCTGCCCCATACGCAGCACCTCGAGGCGAAGCACATCGCTTCTGGTTTCCAGGTCGACGACGCGCCTTACCACGTTTCGCTCAGACGACCACAAGTGGAGCAGACATTTATGGGTTTCCCCGGAAATGGAGTATTTAGCCCGGGCCAGGTCAAATGCCACGGCTCCGTCTTCCATCACAACCGCGTCGTGCGCTTCGGCGAGAAAATCGTCCAGGGTTCGTGCCAGGCTTTCAGGAGTCATGCACCCACGCTATTACCAAGGATTGTTCGATGTCTGTGACGAGTGAACATGGCGGCTAAAGCGCTATGGGATAATGGCCTTACCGCCGGGAGTCTTTCCCTAAATTAGGACATCTATATACCGTGGATAAAAACAGGTTTTTTTTCGATCACTACGGCCTTACCGAGAACGATCTTGAACGCTATTTGTCGGCCGCACTTTCGGCGGGCGGAGAATACGCTGATCTCTACTTCGAATATCTTTCGTCGACCTCATTGATGGTGGACGAATCGATGGTGAAGTCCGCGTCGCAGGGGATCTCGGTGGGTTGCGGCATCCGCGTAATTACCGGAGAACGAACAGGTTACGCCTACACTGACGATCTTTCGGCGGCGCGAATTTTGCATGCTGCCCGCACTGCCGCGCTAATTGCCAGCGGTCCCGCGAAGACGCCCTCGGTGGGATATCAGCAACAGGCTGCGCGCAGTCTTTATCCCGTAACTTTGCCTTCGGTAGACGCGGAGATAACCGCGAAAGTTGAGTTGGTGATGCGGGCCGACCAGGCGGCGCGGGCTTTTGATCCGCGAATTAAGGAGGTTCGGGCTAGCTATCACGACGAACTTCGCAACATTTTGGTGATCGGGTCAGATGGAACTTTTGCAGAGGATTCACAGCCTTTGGCGCGCATGAACGTTGGCTGCATTGCCAAGACGGAAACGAATTCGGCGCGCGGCAGCTCCGGCGGTGGAGGGCGCGTAGCTCTCGACTTCTTCTTCGGGGAGAAGACACCCGAATATTTTGCTAAGGAATCAGCCCGGCAAGCCATTCTTCAGCTGGACGCCCGCGAGGCTCCGGCGGGAGAGATGGAAGTAGTCCTTGGGCCGGGATGGCCCGGAGTACTGCTGCACGAGGCCGTCGGGCACGGCCTGGAAGCCGACTTCAATCGCAAGCAAACATCGGCATTCGCTGGATTGATCGGCAAGCAGGTAGCGAGCGAAAAATGCACGGTCGTCGATAACGGAACCATGCCCTGGCGGCGTGGATCACTCAATGTCGATGATGAAGGCAACTCGACGCAAGAGACGGTGCTGATCGAAAAGGGCATGTTAAAGGGCTACCTCAGCGACAAACTTTCTGCCCGTCTGATGGGCATGGCGAATACGGGCAACGGACGCCGCGAAAGTTATGAGCACATTCCCATGCCGCGCATGACTAACACTTATATGCTGCCGGGGGATGACGATCCGGAAGACATTATTCGGTCGGTGAAGCATGGCATCTACGCTGTGAACTTCGGTGGAGGTCAAGTCGATATCACGAATGGCAAGTTCGTGTTCTCGGCGTCCGAGGCTTACATGATCGAAGATGGAAGGGTCACGGCGCCAATCAAGGGCGCGACGCTGATCGGCAATGGGCCGGACGTTCTCACCAGGGTGTCGATGGTGGGCAACGACCTCAAGCTTGATGAAGGCGTTGGCACTTGCGGCAAGGACGGACAGGCGGTGCCGGTAGGCGTCGGGATTCCTACCATCAAGATCGATCGGCTAACAGTGGGCGGGACGGCACGGAAAGATCCCGGCGGCTTCATGCAATAAGAGCGCCACAGATTGTAGATTTTAATTTGTCATCTTGAGCGCAGCGAAGGACCTCAATTCCCGGCAATCACCAAGCTCACAGGGGTCCTTAGCTGCGCTCAGGACGGCACTGTATTTTCTAAGGACTCATGGCTCAGACTCAATTAGAAGCGACAGCAGCTAAACTCGACCTAAAAGAACTGGCACAGGACCTCGTCCGCCGCGCCATGGATGGCGGCGCGTCCGCGGCAGAATGCGTGATCCGCGAAGGCGACGAATTTTCTACGCTGGTGCGCCTTGGCCAGGTCGAGACTTTGAAAGAGGCCGGATCACGGGCGGTCGGCGTACGCGTATTCCGTGGGAAGCGCTCGGCCAGCACTTATTCCAGCGACTTCACCCGCGACGGCCTCGACCGCATGTTGAATTCCGCGCTCGAGTTGGCAAAGATTACCTCGGAAGATCCCTTTTCCGGCATCCCTGAAGCCGATCAGCTGGGCGCCCACACCAATGATCTCGATCTTTACTCTGCCGACGTTTACTCGCTGCCGGGGGATCAACGTATCGACTACGCCAGGCGGGCAGAAAAGGCGGCGCTCGATTTTGATCCCCGCATCAAGAATTCTGACGGCGGATCGTTCGACGCGGCCACCGGCCATAAGATTCTGGCCAACTCGCACGGATTCGTTGGCGAATATCAGCGGTCGTATTGCTCGGTCTCTGCGGTTCCAATTGCGCAGACTGAAGGCGGCGGCATGCAGCGGGATTATTGGTACTCAGTCGCGCGCAGTCTGGGACGCCTGGAATCTCCCGAGCACGTGGGCAAAGTAGCGGCGCAGCGAACGCTGCGGCGTCTGGGGGCACGCAAAGTTAAAACGTCGCATGTGCCGGTAATCTTTGATCCGCTGGTTGCGGCATCGATTCTCGGGCATATTTTTGAAGGCATCAACGGCGATTCGGTCTATCGCGGCGCTTCATTCCTTGCTGGCAAGCTGGGGCAGAAGGTGGCGTCCGACAACCTGACTGTGATCGACGACGGAACCATGGTCGGCGGCTTCGGCACCTCGCCATTTGATGGCGAGGGAATTCCTACCCGGCGCACCGTGGTTATTGAGAATGGCGTGCTGCGGTCGTATTTGCTCAACACCTATACCGCCAAGAAGCTTGGACTTCAGACTACCGCTAATGCCTCGCGCGGGCTGGCTGGCACTCCGGGTATTGGCCCGGGGAATTACTTCCTGCAGCCAGGGCCGAAAACGCCACAGCAAATCATCTCTGAAATTCCGGAAGGCTTGTACGTCACCGAATTTCTCGGTCACGGCGCAAACCTGGTAACCGGCGATTATTCCCGTGGCGCCTCTGGCATGTGGATTTCGAGCGGAGAACTGGCCTATCCGGTCGAGGAGATCACGGTAGCGGGAAACCTGAAACAGATGTTCATGAACATCTCTGAGATTGCCAATGACCTGGAATTCCGCGGCTCGATGGCCTCGCCAACGTTGCGAATTGACGGCCTGATGGTCGGCGGAGAGTAACCACTGAAAACCCAGTAGAGACGTAGCTCGGCTACGTCTTAGCCCTCTAGAATAGCGCCAGACTCGTGTGTTGCTCAGCTCAGAATAAGCTGCCGGCGGAGACGTAGCGGAGCTACGTCTCTGCACAACATCGAAGAGGTCTATCTGTAATTCGGATACAATTTCCTCGTGCTCCTCGAGCAATCCCCTGCGGGCGAACAACGCGATTCACCCTGGCTGCCAATTCTGCTCGGCGTTGGCCTGGTTGTGATTCTCGTCGCCGCAATCGCGTTCTTCTTACGCACTCCTCTCAAAACCCCAAGTGGGCCTCCACCTTACGCTGCGAATGTCCAACTGTCCGATCTCAAGATGGCCACGGCGCAGAATTTCGTAGGCGCTACCGTTACTTACATCGAAGGGACCGTGACTAATAAAGGTGACAAGACAGTTACGCACGTCGCCACCCAGGTGACGTTCAAAGATTCCATGGGACAGGTGGCGCAGGCGGAGGCGGTCTCACTCTACGTGGTCGATTCCAGTGGTCCTTATCCAAATCCTGTGGATTTGAGTGCTTTGCCCCTTGCTCCGGGTCAGGCAAAACCATTTCGCTTGACGTTTGAACATGTGAGCGCCGATTGGGACCAGGCTTATCCACAACTACAGGTTTCAGACATCGGGCTGAAGTAGCCGACGGGTTACCGCTTTGCCGGTTCCGTACCAATTTGGTCTGTCGCCCACCGATCTACGCCCTCATTTATTCAACAGATTCTCTTAACTGTGTACTATCGACAGGGATGTTTTTTGCATCTCTTACTTGGCGATTATTCGTCTGGAGGATTGATAAATGAAGAAGCTGAACAATAAGACACTCTTAAACGTGCTCATCGGCACGGGACTTTATCTGCTAGACCCCATTCGCGATCGCTTGGCTGATCGCATTGGAGATTTCGGCGATCGCGCGAAAGATATTTTCGATAGCGGGTCGGACAAAGCCAAAGAAACCTACGGCGTTGGATCTGAGCGTGTGCGGCGCGCCTCTGAAGCTCTTCGTGGCGAAGACAGTAATGTTTGGGGCACGGTAGGTGCATTGCTGGTGGGAGTGGGGATCGGCGTCGGCGTAGGAATTCTGATTGCTCCGGCCAGCGGCGAAGAAACCCGCACCAACCTGGCTGACAAGGTTCAGGACTTCGGCGGCAAAGTCTGGAGCCGGGCTGATGAAGCCAGGGCTGCGGCAAACGCCTAATCACAACTCATGGCACGCCACTCCGTCTGAATAAGTAAAAGGAGCGTGAACCATGACAACTCGCATAAAAATTCTGGCAGTCGCACTATTTGCTGGATGTCTGCTGACGGCGGCGTTCGCTCAAGGGGGAGCGCCGTCTCAGCCCACCGATCCAACCGCGCAGTCCCCAGCGGCGCCGCAAACTACGCCACCCACGTTTCCGGCGCCGGATGCAAAACAAGCACCCGACGCCGAACCAACTCCAACTCCAACTCCAACTGCAGACGCGGCCTCGGCCACTACTGACAGCACCAAGACGTTTAGCGGATCAATCTCGCGGCAGCATGGCTCCTATGTGCTGAAGACCGGCAACGATTCTTTCAAGCTGGACGATCAGTCCAAGGCGAAGGAATATAAAGGCAAGAACGTGCAGGTAACCGGCTCACTCGACAAGAGCACAAACACCATCCACGTTGAGAAGATAGAAGCCGCATCCTCGATGTAGCTTGCGGCTAAAAAGCGAGCGGCGGGAAAAATTCCGCCGCTTTTTTTATGAGCCTGTCACCCTGAGGCGTTTTGCGCCAAAGGATCCCTACTCGCAACTGCAGCCGGGAAGGGATCCTCTATCGCGGCAACCGAACTATTTCTTCCTCTGATAATGAATCGGCCACACCACCTGCCAGGTTTTCCCGCCGTCGAATGAGCTCTCCCAACTCCAGTCGAACGAATCTGCGGTGACGTTTCGCCAGACCATACGCTGAGTTGCCATGCTGCCGTCATGGCGTTTTACCTCCCGCCAGAAACTCATTTCCCCGTCCTTCACCCCGCCCTCAAAATCCAGATAACTTCCTTCGTTATCCACCCAGGTCTGTTTCCAGGTTCCGGCATGGCCATCAAACATGGAGACGCTGTGGCCGCGCAGATGCATCGCATCGCCTCCGGAAAAATTTTCCTCCACGACGCAGCCATCCATGACTCGCTGAATGCTGTTGCTGCCGTGTTGAACTTCGCCGCCTTTTTGGCCGGGCCAGCTTAGGTTCCACTCTCCAACCCAGAAGTCGAGCTGGTGCTGCTCGGCTTCCTTGCAGGGTGGGGGTGCGGCGGCAGTCTGCGCCAAGGCCGTCAAACCGGCGGTCAGGCAGGCGGTCAGAAGAGCGAGTCGAAAAATAGTCATCCCAAGAGTGTGCCGTGATCTTGCTCCACCCGTCCACGGTCTTTGACTCTCCCTACGGTGTTGTCATCCCTGTCAAGCAGCATTCGTCCCAAGAGTCTGCTGCCGCTTGTGGTACACCTTATTCTTGACTCTCGGTCACGCCACGTTCTTGTTCGTCGCAGCCATCATGGGCGGCACGCTTAACGCGATTGCTGGTGGCGGAAGTTTCATTGCATTCCCCTCCTTGCTGCTTACCGGAGTGCCGCCCATCCCGGCCAACGCTACCAACACCGTCGCCATGTGGACCGGCCTCACCGCCAGCGGAGGTGCCTACCGCAATCGCTTGAATGTATCGAAGCGGGTGATGGTGCCCTTGGTTATAGCCAGTATTTGCGGTGGACTGATCGGCGCCCTTCTGCTTTTAAAAACTCCGGCTCACACCTTTATGCGGATGTTGCCCTGGCTGATGCTGTCCGCCACTTTGCTCTTCACCTTCGGCAAGAAGCTTTCCAGCACACAATCCTCTAGCGTCGCCCACGATGCCAGCACCCAGGCCCTCATTGCCGCGACCATCTTTGAATTCTTGGTGGCGATCTATGGCGGATATTTCGGCGCTGGCATGGGATTCGTCATCCTCGCCATGCTCGCGATGGTGGGCATGACGGACATTCACGCCATGAACGGCCTCAAAGCCGTACTCAGTAGTACGACTAACGGCCCGGCCGTCATTGCCTTTATCGTCGCCCACGCCGTCTATTGGCCGCAAGCCGCGGTAATGGCTGTCGGCGCCATGCTCGGCGGATATTTCGGCGCCCACTACGCCCAGCGTTTGCCGCAGGCCAAGGTCAGAACGCTGGTGATTCTGGTGGGAGGCACACTGACCATCTATTTCTTTGCTAAAGCCTATTAGTCCACTTATTCCATTACCTCTGTAACTTTCGAGTGACCATCAATCTCTCTACCATCGACCAGTAACTTTGTGTCTACCCGCAGGGGGAATCGATGGGTGAGAAGCTCACCCGGCCGGCGAAAACCGATGTTGACCGTGCCAAGGCGCGCAAAAAAGCGCTTGAGGACGGCGCCCCTGGGCTTTCCGACACCCGGGAGCCCGGAATTTCAGCGACGCCCTCCTACTGGGTGGCAGACCAGGCAGGCTTGCAGAATGCCTATATCGACCAATTGGTCGATTGCGCCCCGGAAGCGATCTGCATCGTGGATCTGCAATTCAACGTCCTCAGATTGAACGCGGAGTTCACCCGCATCTTCGGATACAGCCAGCAAGACATCGTCGGCAAGCCGATAGAATCATTTTTCTTTCCAACCGATCGAAATCCGGAATTTCACTGGGGCAAAAAAGTTCTGGCTCGTGGCCAGAAAGCCACTCTCGAAACCAAGCGGCTGCGCAAGGATGGCACCCTTGTCGAAGTGTATGCATCTGTCGCGCCGGTGATGGTGGCCGGCAAACAGATCGCCACTTACGCTCTCTATCGTGACATCACTGCACAAAAGCGAGCCGAGGCAGTAAGCTCCGCGCTTTACCGGATTTCAGAGAAAGCCGGTTCTACAAAAGATCTGCAAGAATTCTACGGCGCGCTGCACACCATCGTCGGCGGATTGATGCCGGCGAATAATTTCTACATAGCGCTATACGACTCACGTACTCAACTGCTGAATTTTCCTTACTACGTCGACGAAATTCATCCCACGCCAGCGCCGCGAAAGTCAGGCCTCGGCAGAACTGAATATGTTCTGCGAACTGGTGAGTCGCTGCTTTGCAGCTCGGAATTATTCGCCCAGATGGTAGCTCGCGGCGAACTGGAGGCCAGTGAACGCGATCCGCTGGATTGGCTGGGGGCTCCACTCAAAGTGGAGGACCGCATTTTTGGCGTCGTCGCGGTGCAAAGCTATTCGTCCCAGACACGTCTGACCGAAGCTGACCGGCAACTCCTGACATTTGTTTCCCATCAGCTGGCAATTGCAATTGAGCGCAAGCAAAATCAGGAGGCTCTGCGCCGCTCCGAGGCGCGCCATCGCCTACTGGTCGAGAGCGCGGTATATGGAATTTATCGCTGCGGTTTAGATGGCCGGTTTTTGGACGCGAACCCGGCGCTAGTGGCGATGATGGGATACGACAGCGCTCAAGAAGTTCTGGCGCTTGATCCGCAGCGGGATGTCTTTCTTGACCAGGCCGAATATTCGCGAATCATGCGTGATTTCAAGCGTGGCGTCCGGCTTACCCACGTCGAAGTTCATTGGAAACACCGCGACGGACACACCGTCACGCTGCAACTCAGCGGCAGCCTGGTGAATAATCCTGATGACGGCGCAGAAAAAGTCGTCGAAGTGATCGCTGAAGACATTACCGCGCGCCGGCTTCTGGAAGATCAATTTCGCCAGGCGCAAAAAATGGAGGCTGTAGGACGACTGGCCGCAGGCGTTGCACACGACTTCAACAATCTGCTCACCGTAGTCCGCGGATATGCCGAAGTGCTGCTGGGGAATTCGCTGCCGAGCGATCCGGTCAAATCGAAAATTGAGTCGATCTATGATGCCGCGAACCGCGCCGCCAGCCTGACCCGCCAATTGCTTGCATTCAGCCGTAAGCAATTGCTGGAATTGAAGCCGTTGGATTTGAACGCCGTGGTCGCAGACCTGGAGCGGCTGCTCCGGCCGTTAGTAGGAGAAAACATTCAGTGGGCGACCTTACTTACGCCTTCCCTACATCGCACCCGCGCTGATTCCGGACAAATTGAACAGGTCCTGATGAACTTGGTCGTGAACGCCAAGGACGCCATGCCTTCAGGGGGAAAAATAACCATCGAGACGGCGAACGTCACGCTGGACGAAGGGTTTCGCAAGAAACACCGTTATGTGCAGCTGGGCGACTACGTGATGTTATCGGTTTCAGACACCGGCCAGGGCATGGACCAGCAGACGCAGGACAACGTCTTCGAACCCTTCTTCACTACCAAGGAAGAAGGCAAGGGCACAGGACTTGGGCTTTCGACGGTCTACGGCATTATCAAGCAGAGCAAGGGATACATCTTCGTCGAAAGCCAGTCAGGGCAAGGCAGCACATTTCGAATTTATTTGCCGCAGATAGAAGAGGCTGTCGAATCGGCTCCGCCAGCGCTTGCTCCCTCGTCGATTCCATCAGAGGGTTCGGAAACAATTTTGCTGGTGGAAGACGAGGAATGCGTTCGCCAACTGATCCGCGAGACCCTGGAACTAAAGGGTTATAAGATTCTTGAGGCGGACAGCGGCGATGCTGCTTTGCGCATTGCCACCTCGCAAACCGGAAGAATTGACCTCGTGATCACCGACATGATTTTGCCGGGGATGAGCGGCCAGGAGTTGGCCAAACGGTTGATGGAATGTTATCCCTCCGCCAGGATCCTATTCGTCTCCGGTTACACCGAAGAAGCCATCATTCATCAGGGCATGCTCGATGAGGGCACCGCCTTCCTGCAGAAACCATTCCGGCTTCAGGAGCTGGCACGAAAGGTCCGCCAGGTACTGAACTCAGCAACCACCGTTAAATAGTACTTACGCCACTGCCGCCGGGCTTCAATATGCAACTTTTCGCGGCAATCTGCGTCCTATTCAATATAGGAATCAAAGCAATCTAAGCCTTCGCTGATCCACGTACACTATTAGGGAATACTTCATGCCGATAAAGAAACCTGCCGACATACCTTCTTCCGAAATTACTCCTAGGAGCGTGTATCTTAACCGCCGCAAGTTTTTGGCCGGGGTAGGCATGGCGACCGCGGCTGCCGGACTTGTGTTCCACGAACTGAATTCGCCGTTGCGGGTTTCAGCCAACAGCAACATTGACGGAATCAAGCCGAGCCAATTTTCCACCAGCGAAAAAATCACTCCTGCAGCGGATGTCACTACTTACAACAACTATTACGAATTCTCCACCGACAAGAGTGGTCCGTCGCAGCTGGCGAAGAACTTTAAGACGCATCCCTGGAAAGTAACCATCGATGGCCTGGTCACGAAGAAACAAGTTCTCGATGTTGACGACGTCATCAAGATGGCAAGCCCTGAAGAGCGCATCTACCGCCATCGCTGCGTAGAAGGATGGTCGATCGTGGTACCGTGGGTCGGCTTTTCACTAAGCGAACTGATTAAAAGGGCGCAGCCGCTGGGCAAAGCGAAATTTATCGAATTCACCACGGTCCTGTCCCCCGGTGAAATGCCCGGCCAGCGTACGGGGGTCTTGCAGTGGCCATATCTCGAAGGTCTGCGCATGGATGAGGCCATGCATCCCTTGGCCTTGCTCTGCTTTGGCATGTATGGAGAAACCTTGCCCAATCAGGATGGCGCGCCCTTACGGCTCGTGGTGCCTTGGAAATACGGATTCAAGAGCGCCAAGGCGATCGTCGGGATCAAATTCACCGACAAGCAGCCCTACAACACGTGGCAGGCCTCGTCCCCGGGAGAATATGGTTTTTACTCAAACGTGAATCCCACTGTGGACCATCCTCGCTGGAGTCAGGCCACGGAACGGCGACTCGGCGAATTTCGTCGTCGTCCTACCCTGATGTTTAACGGATACGACCAGGTGGCCAGCCTTTATAGTGGTATGGACTTGAAGAAGAACTACTAGCCCATAAACTATGGTGCGCTGGTTCAAACCGTTCGTATTTCTCATCTGCCTCCTGCCTTTTGCCCGCCTGCTCTGGAGTTACTTCCAAAATGCCTTGGGACCCAATCCCATCGAATTCATCACCTTTACCACCGGCGATTGGGCGATCAATTTTCTGATGATCACCCTTTGCATTACCCCGGTTAGAAAGCTCACTCACCAGTTTTGGCTCATTCGCTATCGCCGCATGTTCGGCCTCTTTGCGTTTTTCTACGTTTGCCTGCACTTTGCCACCTACATCTGGCTCGATAAGTACTTCGACTTTCACGAGATATATGCCGACGTCGTGAAGCGGCGTTTCATAACTGTTGGTTTTCTGGGATTTCTGCTTTTGATTCCGCTGGCGGTTACTTCCACCGCCGGATGGGTCCGCCGCCTGGGGGGCAAACGCTGGCAGGTCCTGCATCGCTTGGTGTACGCGAGCGCCATCGCCGCAGTGATTCACTATTGGTGGCTGGTGAAGGCCGATGTCACCAAGCCGCGGCAATATGCCGTCATCCTCGGCCTACTTCTGGGGTATCGTATGGTGGTTTGGCTGCGCGCCAGGAATGCTCCGGCCGGCACGCGCAGGCTACCTAAGCCGGCGGAGGTCCCGGAGGCTTAGGCTTTACTGCAACACCCATTCGCTGTTCTTTTCCAGAAACTGAAATCCGTAGCGCTGCCACGCAGTGACCGTGGATTCTTTGCGTACCATGCGAGCGCGGCCCACGAAGCGCTCATTATCAGCGCCCAGGTAAACATCAACCGAGGAGCCCTTCGAGAGAGTGACAGTTGAGTTGCACAGAAAACCACCGGCGCTGACGTTTTCGGTGGCGGTCAATTCTTCAAAGCGGTTGCCGGTGGCGTCCGAACCCCTGAGCTTGAGAATCAGCCGCATTCGCACTCGCACATGCTGCCGCCGCTCCGGACGCTTGACGTGCAGCTCTTCGACCAGTCGGCGCTTCAGTTCGACGAAATTGATCGGCTTCTCGAAAAATGCCGTGGCTCCCAGGTTGTCGCAGTGCTGCTTGGTATCTTCCAGCGCCTTGCCGGTTATTACGAATAACGGAATGCGGGAGGTGTAACTAAGCGCACGCAGACTCTGGCAGAGTTCGAATCCGGAAACTTTCGGCATTACCAGATCCAGCAATACAGCGTCCGGCTTGTGCTCCAGCGCCATGCCCAGCGCTTGCTCCGGATCCCCGGTATCGATCACTTCATAGGTATCGGCCAGGCGCATCCGCAAAATATTCCGCATACTGTCGTCGTCATCGACAACCAATATCCTCTGCAATGGTGCCCCCTGGGTCGGTTACGCGTATATTCCGCACGGCTCGAACGTTAGTCAGCGGCACGAAGCATGCCCGAAGCAACCGCAGCTCCGCCCGCCTGAAAATTATTAGGTGAATCGTTTTAAGATGAGGATTAAAGAAATTGAAACATTTGTTACGAAACCTGGCGAGGCCCCCCACCAATATTTTTTACCGGAGGTTGGGCCCGACGATAGGAAAAGCTGGGCAAGTTACATTTTCAGAACAGGAATGAAGTTTTTTAGTTAATAGCAAGCCAATCTGCCTATTCAATGTACCTAACATAACGTTGGTCGTGGCGATCGTAGGCGTCCGACCGATCCGCCGACGTCCAATAACTCAGATATTTCTCCGCGCCAGCGGACTTGATCATCGCTGCACTGGATCGGAGATAGGCCCCGGCGCGGTGTAAGGGCGAATAGGGAGGGCAATCAGTCTCTCCCGACGAAGCTATTGATAGCTTTCGATTTACAACACGATCAGTGACCTAGAAAGTGCTCCAGGGCCTCGACATCACCTTCTGCCATCGTCATGTATCGCTTGGCTCTGGCGGCATCGCCGTGTTCGACTGCGTCTTGCGCTTTGGAAAGATTGTTCTTCATGCTGGCCTGCTTGGCCGCCATGTCGCCCCTCAGCCCATAGCCTGCCGCGCTCTGTTGTTGCTGAAGGCGATCCAGGCTCCCATTGACGGCGGCGGCGCGATTGGAGAGAAGGTCGATTTCATGCTCCATCTCGTCCATGTTTGCTTCATCCGGAGCGGGCGGTGGAGTGGCAGGCACTTCCATTGTCGCCATTCCGTCGGATTGCGGAGTCTGCCGGTTGCTGGCCGTGGCCTTCCCCGATGGCTTGGTCGGTGGCTTCATCGGCGCTGCCTCGCCAGTCTTGCTGCTCTTATCGAGGGGAACTTTCTCTGACGCAGGCGTTATTTTTTCCGGCATCACTGGTGCCGGGGAGATCGCCGCTGAAGGATGCAGGTTTGCGTCCGATATCGCTGGAGTCGAAGCCGGATTTTGCGCGGGTGCGGGAGCTTGAGGTTGAGAAGGTTCAGCTGCCACATCATTGGCCGTCTTCGACGGCATGGGCTGTCGCGTCGGGTCGGCATGGGTACTGCGGTAGCGTGGCACATAAATACCGGCTACCACCAGCCCTACTAACACGATCAACGCTCCCAGTGTCATGTACAAGCCGCGATGGCCGCTGGCTGGCACCGGGGACGGCATGGGCATCGCTGCTGGAGTTGAGATTGGCATCGGAATCTTTACCGCACTTACGGTGGTTGCCGGTGGCGGCGTCATCGCCTGGGTCGCAGCCAGGGTCACCGCCGGAGACGTTACGGGCGAAGGTGGTGCAATCGCGCCCGCTGCCACAGCCGCCGGTAGGGAAGGCGCAGCCGCCGTTGCCGTACTGACGACCACGCTGCTGAGCGCGTTGCGGAAAGCGTCCGCAGACTGGAATCGCTGGGCCGGGTCTTTCGCAATCGCGATCAGAATAATTTCGTTCAGCGTCTCCGGAATACCCGGCATCAATTCCATCGGCGGCTTAGGCGCTTCTTTCACTTGGGCCGCCATGATGGAGTAGTCGCTCTGCGCCTGGAACGGCCGCCGGCCAGTGACCATCTCGTAGAGCGAAACTCCCAACGAGTAGAGATCCGACCGGGCATCGATCCCTTCGCCCGTCACCTGTTCCGGCGACATGTAACTCAGCGAGCCCAGCGTCATGCCGGTCATGGTCAGCGAACTTTCCTCTCCCGACCGGGCAATGCCGAAATCCATCAGCTTGACCACCCCTTGCGGCGTCAACATCATGTTGGCGGGCTTGATGTCGCGATGAATGATGTGTTGCTGGTGGGCGTAGCTGAGGGCGCTGAGTACCTGGTCGATGTAGGAAACCGAATCGGCTACTGATATAGGACCATGTTCCAACCGAACCGCAAGGCTTGTGCCTTCAACATACTCCATGATCATCAGCAGCTGATTGTCGACCGTGAGCGCGGTGCGAAGGCTGGCGATATTAGGATGATTCAGGCTGGCCAGCACCTTGATCTCACGCTGGAACCGCGCCGCCAACTCCTGCCTTCCGGCCAGGTCAGGCAGCAAAACCTTCATGGCCTCAACCCGGTCGGTAATTACATTGCGCACCCGGTAAACCCGGCCCATTCCGCCGGCACCTAACTCACCCAGAATTTCGTAGTCGCCGACTCGCTTGTTGACTTCGTCGCTCATGGAAGACTCCTCAATTCAGGGCTGGATGGGCGCTCCGCGCGGTATTCGAGCCGCGCATTCGCGGCGTAATTATCCCTCGCGGCATTCTGGAGGGTCAAGTGAAGACCGAGCATGGTGGCAGCGTTCAGATCACACCCACGGAGACGCCCGAAAACGATTAATATCGAGTAGGTTTGGCGAGATCAACCAGGAGAGTCCATGAAATACCGCAAGTTGGGACGTACCGGCCTCGATGTCAGCGACATGGCTTATGGATTGTGGGGCATGGGTGGCTGGAGCGGCTCTGATGATGAACAGTCGCTGCAGGCACTGCAGCTCTCCGCCGACCTGGGCTGCAACTTTTTCGATACCGCCTGGGCCTATGGCGATGGCAAGAGCGATGAAATGCTTGGCCAGATCATCGCCAGGAATCCCCACAAGCAGTTGCTGGCGGCGTCGAAGGTCCCTCCCAAGAACCTGAAATGGCCCTCCTCGCCGAAAGACAAATATACCGACGTCTTTCCGGCGGATCACGTGCTGGAATACGCCAACCTCATTTTGAAGCAGTTGACCACCGATTCCATCGATCTGTTGCAATTGCACGTCTGGGAAGATAGCTGGGCCGACGATCCCGAATTCCGCAAAACCGTCGAAAAGCTCAAGGGTGAGGGACTAATCCGCTACTTCGGCCTCAGTCTGAATCGCTGGCAGCCGGAGAACGGAATCAAAGCTTTGCACACCGGGTTGGTGGATGTAGTACAGGTGATTTACAACATCTTCGACCAGGCGCCGGAGGATAAGTTATTTCCCGTTTGCCGGGAGCTGAATATCGGCGTCATCGCTCGCGTGCCGCTTGATGAAGGCAGCCTCGGCGGAAAGATGACGGTGGACACCAGGTTCCCCGAAAGCGACTGGCGTTCCAAATATTTTGGTCCGGAGAATCTGTCACAGACCATACCGCGCGTGGAAAAGCTACGCAAATTGTTGCCTCAGGACATGACCCTGCCGGAGATGGCTTTGCGGTTCATTCTGTCGAATTCAGACGTAAGCACCACCATCGTCGGCATGCGCAAGCCGGAACACGTAAAGCAGAATATTGCGATGAGCGATGCCGGCCCTCTGGACGCGGACTTATTACAAGCTCTGAAGCAGCATCGCTGGGACCGAAAGCCTAAAGTGTGGTCTGATTAAATCTGATTGAATAAAAATATAAATGTGGCGCGGGCGCCCTCGCCCGCGAAGACTGGCAGTGAACCCGCGGCTATCGACGGGTAATCGAGCCTTCCGTCGTAATGCGGCTGGCCCGGCTCATCTTCTCGGCGACTTTAACCACCGCTTCCTGATCGTTGACCGGTTCCTCGGCCGAGATTACAGAACTGGCAGCCAGCGTAAACTGCACAGCATCCTCCTGCCGGTCGAAATAAAGTACCACCTGATTTGCCGCCATAATTACACCTCTGCTGGTTTCAGCAATCATAGTCTGACTTCGCGCCCGGCAGAGGATACTCTCTTGGTGCCTCCTCGATTCCTCGCCGTTTCCTCGTCATCACACCCCCGTTGTCATTCCGACCAACGGGAGGAATCTGCTAATTGCTGGCGCTCGGAGGAGAACGCGCCTTCTATACCGCTAGCAGATTCCTCCCTCCGTTCGGAATGACACTGCGCTTACACGGAATGAAAACGGAATGAGCCCATCCGTCTCCCCCGCATATACAGCCTTTACCCGAGCCCCATCCAGTAGCCCTGTCCCCCCGCCCGCACATCTAATGCCCAATTGGAGACCCTAAATGAAAGCACTCCTGATCCTCCCCATCCTGTGGACCGCAATCGCCCTCGCGCAAATCAATATTCCGGCGAGCGACTTGATCGAATGGTCGTCCATGCAAGCTCCGGAGCAACTGCCGCCGGCCGCCAGTGCTCGCCCCGAACCTCAGCCTGAAACCCAGCCCGCCCCGCAGCCAGAGCAGCAGGCGCAGGCTCCGGCTGACGCCGACGTTCACACGGTCACCGGTTCCATCAGCAAAGACGGAGACTCCTACGTGCTAAAGGTTTCGGACACCACCTCTTACAAGCTCGACGACCAGGCCAAGGCCAAGGAATTTGACGGACAAAAGGTTCGGGTCACCGGCGAAGTAGACTTGAACCGCAACTTCATTCACGTGCAGAAGATTGAGCCCCTGGCCTAAGCTCGCGGGGCGGCGAGATGCTACATTTAGAAGTTCATGTCCGCCCCCAACTCCCGTTTCGTCAGAGCCTGCAAGTCGCTTCCCGTTGATCGCACTCCGGTGTGGTTCATGCGGCAGGCAGGGCGCTATATGGCCGAATATCGCGCCGTCCGCAAGCAGTATTCCCTGATAGAAATCTGCAAGCATCCAAAAATCGCCGCTGAGGTCACCATCACCGCCGCCGAAGCTCTGGGAGTCGACGCCGCTATCATCTTTGCTGACCTCTTGCTGCCGCTCGAAGTGATGGGGTTGCCCTTCCACTTTTCCGCCGGCGAAGGTCCGGTGATTGAGCAGCCGGTTCGTGACGCCGACGCAGTGGCGGCGCTGCGTACCGATCGAGCCGCTGACCTGGGATATGTCTCCGACGCTGTGCGCCTGGTAGCTGGCCACTTCGGCGACCGGCTGCCGGTGATTGGGTTCTGCGGCGCCCCCTTCACCCTTGCTAGTTACATGATCGAGGGTGGCGGGTCGCGAAATTATCTTCATGCTAAGAAAATGATGTACTCGTCGCCAGCCGCCTGGGACGAACTGATGGAAAAACTGGTCGCGGTGACCTCGGAGTACGCCATCGAACAGGTGCATGCCGGGGCCGACGTAATTCAAATATTCGACAGCTGGGTCGGCTGCCTGAGCGTCGAAGACTACCAACGATACGTTGCGCGGTGGAGCGGCAAACTGGTCAAGCGAATTCAGAGCACGGGCGTGCCCGTCATCTACTTTGGCACCGACACCACCGCACTACTGCCCTACATGAAAGAAACCGGAGCCGAAGTAATCGGGGTCGATTGGCGAATTCCCATCGACGATGGCTGGCGCAGCATGGGAATGCAGGGAGCGGTACAGGGCAATCTCGATCCCGTACTTCTGTTTGCCGGCTGGAAGGAAATTAAGTCGCGTGCCGAAGAAATACTGCGCCGCGCCGGCGGACGCCCCGGCCACATTTTTAATCTGGGCCACGGAATTTTGCCCGAAACGCCGGTAGAAAATGTGAAGTCCCTGGCGGCGTTTGTTCAGCAGCAAGCGGCAGTCGAGGTGCAAAGTTGAAAACAGCAGTGCTATTGCTCGCCCATGGCAGTCCGGATGCGGTGGATGAGATTCCTGAATTCTTGTTGCAGATAACTGGCGGACGTCCGCTGCCGCCCCAGGTCATTGAAGAGGTGCAGCATCGTTACGGATTGATTGGGCAGTCCCCATTAACGCGGCTTACCTTGCAACAGGGCGAATTGCTCTCGCAGCAGCTCGGCATGCCGGTTTACGTCGGCATGAGGAACTGGAAGCCCTTCATCGGCGACACCTTGAAAGCCATGGCGAATGATGGCATTGAGAAAACCATTGCGATCTGCCTGGCGCCGCAAAATTCCCGCACCAGCGTGGGGCTGTATCGTTCGGCATTATCGCGTGACGGCGAGCCGCCGTTCACCGTCGATTTTGTGGAAGCCTGGCATGATCATCCCCTGCTGATCCAGGCCTTTGCGGAAAAGTTTTGTGCGGGCTGGAGCAACGCCTGCTCCCGCAGCGGCGCACGTTTGCCCGTGATCTTTACCGCGCATAGCGTGCCGCAACGGACGATCACCGATGGCGACCCATACGAATTACAAACCAAAGAAACTGCTGCGCTGGTAGCGAAAGCGGCGGCCCTGAAGCCGGACGAATGGAGCTTCGCCTTCCAGAGCCAGGGCATGTCGGGCGGGGCGTGGCTGGGGCCGACGGTTGAAGACACGATTCTAGGACTCAAAGCCAAGGGCCACAAAGGCGTCTTCGTTCAACCGGTCGGATTTCTTTGCGACCATGTCGAGGTGCTTTATGACATCGATATAGCTTTCAAGAAATTTGCCGATGAACAAGGGATGCAACTGTGGCGCGCAGATTCTCTGAATGACTCTCCGCTGCTCACCGCGGCGCTCGCCGATCTGGTGCGGGCGCGAACCTTCTGAGTCTATGAAGCGCATCGCCATTATTGGCGGCGGAATTTCTGGACTGGCAGCTGCCTTCGCGCTTCAGCTCGCCCAACGTAACGGCGCTCCGCTGGAGTACCAGCTTTTCGAAGCCAGTTCACAGCTGGGCGGAGTCCTGCGCAGCGAGCGCGTGGACGGCTGCCTCGTCGAGGCCGGGCCGGATTCGTTTCTCACCGAAAAACCCTGGGCCTCCGATCTTTGTGGAGAGCTTGGCATCGCCGACCAACTCATCGGATCGAACGACTCCACTCGAAAAACCTACATTTTGGTGAATGGCCGCTTGGTGCCAATGCCCGACGGGCTGATGTTCATGGTGCCGACTAAAATTTTCCCGGTATTAACCTCGCCGTTGTTTTCCTTTGCCACGAAATTGCGCATGGCGCGTGAATGGTTTCACCCGGCCCGCAAATCGGCAGAGGACGAATCGGTTGCCGCTTTGGTCGAGCGTCACTACGGGAAAGAAATGGTCGCGCGCCTCGTGGACCCATTGCTCTGTGGTGTCTATGGCGGGGACGCTTCCCACCTGAGCCTGCAGGCGGTGCTGCCTCGTTTCGCCGCTATGGAAGCAAACCCGGGCAGCCTGGGGCGTGCCATGCTGGCAGCGCGCAAAAAAGCCGCTACCACCCAGGCTAAGCCGCTGTTTACCACGCTAAAGGGCGGCATGCAGCAGCTTGCCGATGCCATCGTGCAACGGCTATCGCCTGAAAGTCTGCACCGCGGCGTTGCGATAAAAGCTTGTCATCCGGAAGGCGAAGGCTGGCTCGTCCTGGCGGGCGATAGCAGGATTCCGTTCGACGCGATTATTGTGGCGGTTCCCGCACAAGCCGCCGCCACGCTTTTGCAAGACGCTATTCCGGAACTCTCAGCCGAATTGCGCGGCATCGACTACAGTTCATCGGCGACGGTGGCGCTCGGATACGGCCGCGAAGTACGCTCCGCCCTCCCACCCGGCTTCGGATTTCTGGTGCCACGCACTGAGGGGAAGCGCATGCTTGCAGCCACCTTCGTCCACAACAAATTTGACTATCGCGCCACTGACGATCGCGCGCTCATCCGATGTTTTCTCGGCGGTATTCACGATGAAGCGGTCTTGAGTTTGCCGGAAGACGAAATTGTGGAGCTCGTGAGGCGCGAACTCGCGGAGATCTTGGGGATCAAAGCTGAACCGCTCTTCGCCCGCGTCTATCGCTGGCGCGCATCGATGGCGCAGTACAACGTCGGGCATCTGCAGCGCATGCAGCGAATCGAACAACTGGCGGCCCAGTTCCCCACGCTGGCGCTGGCCGGAAACGCCTATCGCGGCATCGGAGTGCCAGACTGCATCCGCTCCGGCAAGAGCGCAGCCGAGCAAACCCTGACCGCAGTAGGATTAGCAAGCAAGGTGTCTCCACCCGTAACTGCTTAATCTGGCTAGGCTTTTCTGAATAGAAATCGCTCACTGGCGAAAAATTCGCTAGCCCTGCACGCGGACAAGAGTGTCCGCGCCACCTCAAGGCTGCTCCTCAATAGCCGAATGCAGCTGCTCGACCGCCCAATCGATCTCCGAATTTGAGATCACGGCCGGTGGTGCAATGAGCAGATGGTCTCCGGCGCCCCCATCGACGCAACCCTGCATGGGATAAACCAGCAATCCCCGGGCGGCGGCAGCCTGGCCAACGGCGGCGGCGAAGTTTTTTTCTGCGGGGAATGTCCGCTTGCTGGCTTTATCGGCGACGAATTCGACTCCCCACAGCAGTCCGATGCCGCGCACGTCGCCAACCGTTTTCAGATCGCGCAGACTTTCGAGTTTTGCCCGTAGCGCCGATGCAATGCTTCCCCGGCGACTGGAGTTAGCAGCCTCCACCAGATTGCGCGACTCTAAAAACTTGAGCACGGCGCGGCCGGCGGCGAGGCAAATAGGATGAGCATTGTAAGTAAAGCCGTGCAGAAACGATCCCGAACCATTGGCGATGGCCTCGACCACTCGCTTGCTGGCGATGACGGCGCCGAGCGGAGCGTAACCGCTGGAAAGGCCTTTGGCCGCGACCAGAATGTCGGGCTCTGCCTGCGAATGTTCCACGGCAAAGTTGCGGCCGGTGCGTCCCATGCCGGTCATCACCTCGTCGGCGATGAACAATATGTCGTGACGGCGGCAGATCTCAGCGATTTTTTCCAGGTAGCCGGGAGGAGGAACGGCCGCGCCTAACGTCGCGCCGCTTACTGGCTCAAGAATGAAGGCTGCGGCGGCGCCGTCGGCATCAGCAATGGCTCGTTCCAGTTCGGCAGCATATTCCTGCCCGCAATTGCGGCAGCCATCGCTGCAATCGTGAGTGCAGCGATAGCAGTAAGGGATGCCGATGTGCCCGAACTCGCGCACCATGGGAAGATAAATTTCGCGGCGTCGCTTGTTTCCTGAGACAGCCAATGCTCCGAGCGTCGATCCGTGATAACTCTGGCTGCGGCTCAGCACCTGATAGCGCTTAGGTTGTCCGACCTCGACCTGATATTGCCTCGCCAGCTTAAGTGCGGTTTCGATCGCTTCCGATCCTCCGGAAGTAAAGTAAACGGCGCCGCCGCGAAAACTTGATCCGGCGAACTCCAACAACTCGCGCGCGTAATCTTCCGCTACCGGAGTGGTGAACTGGCTGGTGTGGACAAACTCAAGTTGCTTTGCCTGCTCCGCCATGGCGGCGCCGATTTCCGGCACGCCATGCCCGATAAAATTAACTGCCGCTGAGCCAGAGAAGTCGAGATACTTCTTGCCCTGCGAATCCCACACGAAAACGCCCTCGCCGCGCACCGCAGAAGGGAAACTCTTGCGGAATGAACGCAGGAAAACAGCAGACGCGCGGCTGGGACTGGCATCGGACACGACACGAATTATCCCGGTTAGCGCGAGGCGCTGTCAAAAAGTCTGAACGTCCGCACAAGAATCCCCAACTTTCTCCTAATATTTGCTTTGTCATCCCGAGCGAAGTCGAGGGACCTTGCGTTCCGCCTGCTTGACAGCCCAACTCGCCAGCGGCGAAACTTCTCCGACTCTTTCATCCGGAGAAACAACGTGACCAAGCGCCTTCTGGCATCGCTCTTCTGCCTGGCTCTAGCTCCTGCCTTCATCGCAGCACAGGCCCCAGCTCCCAAAACCACCTACATCCTTGCCGGGCGCTTGTTTGATTCCACTGGTGACAATGTCCGCGAAGGCGTCGTAATTGTGGTGGAAGGCGAACGCATTAAGAACGTTGCGTCGGCGGGCAGCGTAAAAATTCCTACAGGGGCGACGGTGGTCGATCTTTCACGAGCCACGGTACTGCCGGGACTCATCGACTGCCACACTCACCTCGGATCCCGTGCCGACCGTTACGACGAAATTTATGACTTTAAATCGACGCCCTTCGACAGCGCGTTCTCCGGCGTGGTGAACGCTCGCAAGACGCTCGAGGCGGGCTTTACTTCGGTGCGCGACGTCGGATCGCTTCCCTTTCTCGCCGTCGACTTGCGCAATGCCATTAACGAAGGCTACGTGCCGGGGCCTCGCATCGTTGCCAGCGGTCCGGGGATCTCCATCACCGGCGGCCACGGCGACCTCAACAACTATTCTCCGCAGACGCGCGTAACCATGTTTCCCGACGAGCGTGACTTCGGAATCGCCGACGGCGCGGAGCAGCTCCGCCACACCATTCGCGCCCAGGTGAAGTACGGCGTCGACGTCATCAAGATTCTGGCCACCGGCGGCGTGCTCTCGAAAGGCGACAAGCCGGGAGCGCCGCAATACACCTTCGAAGAACTGAAAGTGGCGGCCGACACTGCGCATATGGCAGGTCGAAAGATCGCGGCACACGCTCACGGCACCGAAGGCATCAAGAACGCGATTCTCGCTGGAATCGATTCCATCGAACACGCCAGTCTGGTCGATGATGAGGGCATCCGCCTGGCCAAAGAGCACGGCACATACTTCGTCATGGATATTTACAACGACGACTACATTCTCAATGAGGCTCCTAAGTTTGGACTGACCGAAGAAAAGATCAATAAAGAAAGGGGCGTCGGCCGTCTGCAGCGGGAGAATTTCGAAAAAGCCTTCAAAGCTGGCGTGAAGATGGCGTTCGGCACCGATGCGGGCGTGTATCCTCACGGCGATAACGCCAGGCAATTTTTCTATATGGTGAAGTACGGCATGACGCCGGCGCAGGCGATCCGCGCCGCAACCTCAAGCGCCGCCGACCTGATTGGCCGCGCTCAGGATGTAGGCACCATCGAAGCCGGGAAATACGCCGACATCATCGCGGTGGAGGCCGATCCCATAGCCGACGTGCGCGCACTGGAGCACGTTAACTTCGTGATGAAGGGCGGGGTGGTCTACAAGGACACGAGAACTTCGAAGTAGGGATTTATTCGCCGCCCGCTTGTCATTCTGAGCTCAGCGAAGAACCCCTACCGCCAGCATACGTTGCGCTATAGGGGGCCTTCGGCGCAAAGAACGCGCCTCAGGATGACAGGGTTTTTGGACAGAATTGCGGTGGAAGCGCGGCTGAGGCCACTGTAAGGCCAGATTTCTGCCGGTATTTCGGCACTTAGACGGCATATTATTAAGCGCCAAGGAGTTAGCTGTGTACATACATTTTGATACATAATTGGGTGGTGGCACCTACCCTACACCCGGAATGCAGGGACGCAGCTGAGGCCATCCTGACGCTCGCACGGGGCATTCTAGGAGGCTTTTTAATCCGCTCATCGGCGCTCGATTTACTCAGCCGTATCAACCTGAGACAAGCCGCTTTGGCAGCACACGTGTGTCCACTCTGAAACTATTGCCTGCGCTCGATATCGTATTTTTCAGTAAGGCTCGGGTTTAGTCGGGCAGCAAGGAGCCAGCGATTTAGTGCCTGAAGTCAGGAAGTTACTTTCGCGACATCAATGTGGGTTGCATAACAACCGCTCTACAAACCTGCCGTGTAAAATCGCCTCATAGTGCCTGTGTCCTCGGAATCCTCAAAAACCCCTAGCCCACTTTCCCGGGTATTTCAACTGCTGCGTCCTTCGCATCAGCATTCGGCCTTTTCCGCCACCGTGCTGCTGATGAGCATGGTGATGCTCTCGCGCATCATCGGATACGTTCGCGAGCTTTATATTGCTTGGGCCTTTGGCGTCACCCGCGTTACCGACGCCTATAACGCCGGCTTTACCGTTCCGGACTGGGTGAATTATCTGGTGGCCGGGGGGACGGCTTCCATCACGTTCGTTTCCATTTACAGCCGCTTCATCGCTGAGAAGCGCGAGGAAGACGCGCAGAAGACCTTTTCCATCATTGTCACGGTGATGACCTCGGTATTGCTGTGCGGAATCATCCTGGCGGAAATTTTCACCCCGGCGCTGAACCATTGGATGTTTCCCGGCTTCAACGCTGCGCAGCTGGAGCTTACTAATCACCTGACGCGAATTCTTTTGCCGGCGCAATTATTCTTTTATGTCGGCGGCGTAGTTTCCGCCGTGTTATTGACGCATCGGCTGTTTCTGCTTCCGGCTTTGGGGCCGCTGATTTACAACCTGCTCATTATCGTGTCAGGTGTGTTGTTTTCCCGGCAGCTGGGCATTGCATCCCTGGCGTATGGCGCGGTGGGCGGAGCCTTCATCGGGATTTTCCTGATCAGTGCCATCGGCGCCGCTCGCAAGGGGATCGGCTACAAGGTTTCGTTCGATGTTCGCAACGCCGCGTTTCTGGAGTGGGTGCGGCTTTCCGTCCCGCTGATGGTAGGGGTGTCGCTGGTGACGGCGGACGATTGGATTTTGCGCCACTTCGCATCCGACTCGACCGGTGCGATCAGCCGGTTGAATTATGCGAAGCGTCTTTTCCTGGTGCCGATTGCAGTATTGGGTCAGGCGGCTGGGCAAGCGTCTTTCCCGTTCTTTGCCAAACTCTTTGGCGAAAAGCGGTTGAGCGAATTTGCCGCTACGGTGAACAACTCGGTCTCGAGATTGGTTGCATTGTCGCTGCTGGCCAGCGGATTCATGATCAGTTCGTCTCTGCCGTTGATTGATCTGGCATACCGCCGTGGCCACTTTCAGTTTTCTGATTCGGTGGAAACTGCGATTTATTTTTCCTGGTTCTCGGTATCGCTGGCGTTGTGGGCCGCGCAGGCGCTTTACGCGCGCGCCTACTACGCTTCCGGCAATACTTTGGTTCCGATGGTGGCGACCACGGTGATCTTTGCCGCTTCATTGCCAATGTATGCCGCCATGCATCGCGCGCTGGCGACCACGGGACTCGCCATAGCTTCCGACATCGGAATAACTTTTAACTGCGTGGTGATTGCCTATCTGCTGCATCGTCGCGGCCTAGTGTCGTTTCAGGGGTTGCATTGGGCAGAACTGGGCAAGTCGGCGCTTACTGCGTTGATTGCGACCGGCGTCAGCTTCAAAGTTGGCAGCCTGATTTCCATGGTTGGGGGACGGCTTGCGGACCTCGAATCGCTCGGACTCAGCACAATAACGTACGCGGGCTGTGTCGCGGCGGGATTGTGGCTCATGCAATCCAAACTGCTGGACGACTTGAAACGACGGAAGCCCGCTGCTTATCCCGCAGCTGCTGAAAAACAAGCGGAAGTTTCCGGTGCGGGAGTGGAGTCGTAGTTTTTGAATAAAAAAGCCCCACGCTGTCGTTCCAAACGCGAGCGACAGATGAGCGTTACCTGAATCGTTTCCTGCTTAGGTGGTACCCGCGCCCAGTTCTTTCACTTTTGGCGATTCGCCGCCCAGCCACTCTGGATGACTTGCGGTCGAATCAAAATGCTGCGATGTCTTGAATAATTCATATTCGCCTTTGGCTGCGGCTTGTTCAGTTTTGGCCAGCACGGTTGCGATTTCTTCCTCAGTCATTGGCTTGAAGTTCGTGGCGATTCGAATGTCCTGCTCAAGAATTTTCATGCTGTCGATACCGGTGATTACCACCGAAGTCGGCAGGCTTAGGGCGTAGCGCAGGCATTCCTCTGGGGTTACCAGCTTACTTTTAAGAATCACGTTTGCGCCCATCGGCTTCATTCCCAGTACGCCAATTTGTTTCTTCACCAGTTCCGGTAGCACCAGTTTTCCAAAGCTGCGGAAGTGTGCGTCCATCACGTTAAGCGGCATTTGCACGGTATCAAACAGAAATCCATGGTCGGCGGCGACCTTCAGCATGTAGAGGTGGATGTGCGGATCTTTATGCCCGGTGAAGCCGATGTAGCGAACTTTGCCGGCCTTCCGGGCTTCGAGCACGGCTTCCTGTGCGCCATCGTCCGCGAAGATGCGATCGGGATCTTCGAAACGAATAACTTCGTGGTGCTGGATAAGGTCGAGGTGATCGGTTTGCAGGCGCTTTAAAGACTCATCCAACTGCTTGGTGGCTTCTTTCTTGGTCCGGCCATCGAGCTTAGTCATCAGGAAAACTTTTTGCCGGTAGCCGTCTTGGAGGGCCTTACCCATGCGAATTTCACTCTGGCCTTCGTTGTAGTCCCAGGAGTTATCCATAAAGTTGATGCCGCGATCGATGGCGCTGCGGACAATCTGGATGGACTCTTTCTCGGTCACCGAAGGGAGCGCGGAATGAAATCCGCCTAAACCGATGGAGGACACCCGCTCGCCGGTTTTTCCCAGCGTTCGATACGGGATGCCACTTCCTGAGCCAGCCAGAGGAGTACCAGCGGTTGATTGGTTAGTTGATTGGCCCGCTGACGAATACGCTGCCGATGATGCCAGTCCGGTTGCGACCATTCCCTGAACAAAAGTGCGCCGTTCCATTTGCCTTCACCTCGGCTGCTTGGATGGACAAGACACACTCCTGGATGTCCACTAAAGGAGAGGAGCCCCAAAACGACGCCACGCTAATGGCTTCGCTTTGAGGCTCTTATAAAAGGGGTCGAGTTGAAGATGAGCACTGTCGCTCAGGGGGTTTTTATTAAACTACCTATCCACCCCGACGCGGTCGATCAGGTAATAACTGTATATTTTTATACGGCTGCGGTGAAAACGCTGTGGAAGCTGTGCAGTAACCAAACCCCATTGGTTACTCTGGCAACGATAAAGCTTTTGCTTGGCGTGTCGCTTTCTGGTAAACATCGCGGATGGAGACAATTATGCGGACGCAGTTCATAAAACTCACCCTGGCAGCTGGTCTGGCAGCATCGTTGGTGGCTTGCAGCAGCAAGCCTTCGGAAACAGCTTCCGACAGCGATACGAAAACTACGGATTCCAGTAGCAGTAGTAGTTCCACCATGTCCAAACTTAAGGCGGCGGTGGAAAACCCAATTGTGGTCCCAGCTGGGACGGTTCTAACCGTGCGGCTGGGTGAAACTGTGGGCTCGAAGGCCAGCCAGGCAGGCCAGGCATTTTCAGGAACTGTCGCGACCGCGGTCGAGGCAGATGGCAAAACGGCGATCCCAAGCGGATCGACTGCGACTGGTACTGTAGTAGCGGCCGACGCACTGGGCCGCTTCAAAGGTGGCGCGAGGCTTGAGTTGAAGTTGACTTCGGTAAATGTCAGCGGCAAGGAGCACGCAATCCAGACGTCGGCATTTGTGCGCACCCTCAAGGGCAAGGGAAAGCGAACCGCCACGATGATTGGTGGAGGGGCAGGCTTGGGCGCGCTGATTGGCGGGCTGGCGGGCGGCGGCAAAGGCGCAGCGATCGGGGCGGTGGCTGGCGCCGGAGCCGGGACTGCGGGCACCGCCTATACCGGAAATCAAGAGATTGTGCTGCCGGCTGAGTCGGCCGTGGCTTTTAAATTGTCGGAGGCGCTGGAGATTAAGTAGGAATCCAGTTGGGGAACGGCGCGGGTTTTAGTCGTACCACAAAATGAACAGGGCGCCCGATCTGGCGCGACTCATGTTGCTCTTCCGTGGAGACGTTGCTTTGCAACGTCTCTGTCTGGTGCGTTTCTGCTGCGAAGGCTTTTGCTTGTGGATAGAAGACGTAGCGGAGCTACGTCTCTACTCGAGGTTTCCTCTTCGGGGGTCGGCAAAGGTTAGGCGACTAAGCCGCGTTCGTTCCTGGTTCCGCATAGCGGTCAGAGACATCCAGATCTTCTAGTCTGCGCGGTAGACGATTCTGCCGCTTACTACCGTCGCGATTACTTTTCCGGTTAATTGCCATCCGTCGAATGGGGAGTTGTGAGATTTGGAGCGCGACTTGGCGGCGTCGTAGGTCCAGCGTTTTTTGGGATCGAAGATGGTTACATCGGCGTGGCAGCCTCGTGTAAGCGTGCCGCGGGCACGTAAGTTGACGACGTGCGCGGGGCCGGCGGTAAATAATTCGACGATTCGTGCCAGAGGAATTTTTGACTTGCCGTGCAGCTGGGTGATGGCAAGGCCCACAGCAGTCTCCAGACCGGTAATCCCAAACGCCGCGCGCTCGAACTCGATAATCTTTTCATGGGGCGCGTGCGGGGCGTGGTCGGTGGCGATGGCTTCAACGGTGCCGTCGGCCAGCGCAACCAGAATGGCCTCGCGGTCGGCCTCTGACCGCAACGGCGGATTCATTTTGAAATTGGTGTTGTAGTCGATGATATCGGCGTCGGTCAGCGCGAAGTGATGCGGCGAGACTTCGCAAGTGACACGTGACTTGTTGCGCTTTCCGCGCCGCACGGCTTTGAGCGCGTCAGCGGTCGAGAGATGCGCTACATGCAGCCGGGCGCCACTGAACTGCTGCGCCAGTTGCACATCTCGTTCCACGATGGAGCCCTCAGCCTCGGTTTTCATTCCGCGAAGTCCCAGGCGGAACGACGTCGGACTTTCGTTCAACGAACAACCCGCGGTTGCGCGAGTGTCTTCCGCATGCTGAATTACCACCAGGCCTAGCTCGGCAGCGAGACGAAGCGTCTCACGCATAATGTCGTCGCCAAGAATGGGCTTGCCGTCGTCGGTGACGGCGACAGCACCAGCGCGTTGCAGGGCGCGGAAGTCAGTAAGTACCGCGCCTTTGCTGGCCTTGGTTGCGGCGGCAATGGGAAATACATTGACTACTGCGCCGCGCTCGGGATGCTGCAGCCAGGTGACCCAGTCAGGCGAATCGACTACCGGCTGGGTATTTGGCATGCAGCATACCGATGTGAACCCGCCCGCAGCTGCTGCGGCAGTTCCAGAAGCAATGGTTTCTTTGTAATTCTGCCCCGGCTCTCGCAGGTGGACGTGAAGATCGATGAAGCCGGGAGCTACGATAAGTCCGCGAGCATCGAACTTTTCGTCGGCGGTGCCGCGAACTTTATTGGGAGGAGCCACTTCCGCCACGCGCCCATCGCGCAGCAATACGTCCATAGGGGCGTCAATATGGGCGGCGGGATCGATGAGATGGCCGCCCTTGATGAGGAGACTGCGATTTTCTTTTCTTGAAGTCACGCGTTTTTCGTTGAACCTAAATTAATTGTCATCCTGAGGCACGCTGTTTGCGCCGAAGGACCTGTGCAAACTGACTGCAAAATCTTCAAGCCAACCTCAGACGCTAAAGCGCGTATCGATCACGAGCATTGTGGCACGACTAAAGTCGGTGCCCTTCCCAATATCAGACCGGGGCGACTTGTTCCGCAGCCACAAAAATCGATGTTCTTCCCTGTCCGTCCGATAGCAGCCGATCTGTAGCTCCAGGCAGCCGTTCTATCTGGCCTTTCCCAACGCCCTGGCCAGGATCGCCATTCTCATCGGTACGCCATTGCGCACTTCTTCCACGATCACCGATTGCGGGCAATCGGCCACTTCCCAGGTTAATTCCAGACCGCGGATAATCGGCCCGGGATGCATCAGCAGTGCATCGCGTTTTGCCAGCTTCAGCCGCGCCATCGTCATCTGATAGCGCACGATGTAATCCTGCATGCTGATTTTTGTCCCGGCAAGCCGCTCCTTCTGCATGCGTAACACCATCACCACGTCAGCGCCGTGAACCGCTTCATCAGCGGTGCGAGTGATGTGCAGGCCGGGCGCAAGCGTGGTGGCCAACTCAGGGAGCAGTTCCTGAGGTCCGCAAAGCGTAATCTTCGCTCCGAACTTGCTGAGCAAATGAATCGCCGAGCGCGCCACCCGGCTGTGATAGATATCGCCGATGATGGCGACCTGCAGGCCCTTCAGCGTTTTCTTGTGGCGAAGAATGGTATAGGTATCGAGCAAGGCCTGTGAGGGATGCTCGTGCATTCCATCACCGGCGTTAATTACCGGGATATCGAGATGTTCTGCCATCAACTGCCCAGCCCCGGCGCTGGGATGGCGAATCACGATTACGTCCGCGCCCACGGCTCGCAAGGTGTAGGCGGTGTCCAGCAACGACTCGCCTTTCTCGATACTCGATCCGCTCGACAGCACCAGGGTGGTCATTGCGCCCAGCGATTTGGCGGCAATTTCGAACGAACTGCGGGTGCGAGTCGAAGCCTCGTAGAAAAGCAGCAAAACCTTTTTGCCGCGAAGCAAGGGCCGAGGCTTGTTGGGATTCATCCGCCTCGCCAGGGTAAGCAGACTGGTGATCTCCGCCACGGGGAGGTGCTCAATGTCGAGGAGCGAACCTCGCGCTATTGCCGGCCGGGTCGCGGATTTGGTGGATATGCTCAGAATTACGACCCTCTAGTTGCTGATTCTTTTCGTCATGCTGATCGAAAAACCAAGAATGTCTATCCCAGGGAATATTGCCGTGGGTAGGGGTCCTTTGGCGCAAAGAACGCGCCTCAGGATGACAGTCTTTAATCTTGCCTTTCTACCAGTACGACTTTGTCGACCTTATCTATCTCCTTCATCTGCACTTTCACAATTTCCCGTTTGGTGGTCTGCACTTTGCGGCCGATGAAGGCGGCTTCCAGGGGTAATTCACGGTGGCCGCGGTCTATCAACACGCAGAGCTGTACTTTGCGGGGACGGCCATGCTTGAACAGCGCGTCCAGCGCGGCGCGAGTCGTGCGACCGGTGTAGAGGACATCGTCCACCAGGATGATGTCCATATCTTTGATGGAAAAACTGAATTCGGTCTTTTGAACAATCGGCTTGGGGCCGAGGGTTGAGAGATCGTCGCGATACAGAGTAATGTCGAGCGTCCCAACCGGGATAGGTTTCTTCTCGATGCGCTGAATGATCTCGGCCAAACGATGAGCTAAAGGCACGCCACGTTGCCGGATCCCGACCAGCCCCAGAGCCTCAGCCCCATTGTTTTTTTCAATGATTTCGTGCGCCAGGCGCACCAGCGTGCGCTCAATTTCCGAGGCTGACATGAGCTGGGACTTCTCGCGAAGACTCGAGTTCGGAGCGGATGATTTGGCGGACATGAACGGTGAATCATACGCGGCACGAGCGCCGGCGAGCAAGCGGACGAGCAGAGTGCGCGATCAAGTGCTCCCGAATCAGGGTGTTAGGGCCCACTTAGTGTCCTTGCCGGCGACGCACAAAAAACGCGCCCATGATTCCCCCCAGGCTGGAGAGAATGACGAAGCCGACGAAGGTCACCGCCAGCCCGATTAGCATGAGTGCTGCCAGGCCCTCGGGCGAGCTGAACATTTGCAGCATCTGTTGGGCGACTACGGGATCGGAGCTGCGTTTAGCGGCCAGGTCAACGCTTTGCTTTAGAGCTTCCTGGAGCTTCGCGCCCCCGCCGGGGAGACTGGCGGCGACGGCTGCGAACACTATGAACAAGGCAAAGCCAAAGGCTCCGCTCATGGCGCCGAGGCGAGCGCCCATCCAGTTGGTCAGTTGGGAACCGGGTTCGCGCCAACGGTAGAGATTCACACACAGAATGCCGCCAATGAACATTCCGAAGAATGCTCCCAACGGAAGCAAGGTAAGGGCCGAGGCGACGACTCCTGCCATGGCTGCCGGAGCGAAGGCGCGCGACCATTGCAGACCGAGACCGGCAGCAGGCGGGAGTGGAATTGTGGGGAGGAATGGAGGAGTAGCTTCAATGAGGTCTGTGCCGGTCTCGGCAATGGGGGCAGCGACGCGGATCAGCGGGGCGTTGCATTGCGGGCAGAAGGCGACGCCTTCTTCCACTTGCGCTCCGCATTTGTAACAGGGATGTTCCACGAAATTGAAGTTACAGGAGGGCGGCAGTTGGTAGCAAGGCGGAGCTGACATCGGTGTCACGGTAGGGGTTCTTCGGCGCAAAAAGGCGCGCCTCAGGATGACAGAGGGTTTAAGGCTCGGCTAAATCACGACCGCCTCTTTGTATTCGCCGAATACTTTGCGCATGGCGTCGGAGATTTCTCCGACGGTGGCGTTGGCTTCAACCGCTGCCACAATTCTAGGCATCAGGTTTTCGCCCGAGCGCGCGGCCGCTTCCAGTTGATTCAGCGACTGTTGCCATGGGCCTTGCTCGCGACGCTGCCGGAGGGCTCGCAGTCGTTCTATCTGTTTTTGCTCCAGGGCCTCGTCAATGCGCTGAATGGGGATCGGGGTTTCCTGCTCCACAGCAAAACGGTTCACGCCAACCACTATGGCTTCCTCGCGATCCACCTGCTGCTGGTATTCGTAGGCGGCATTCTGGATTTCCTGTTGGACGTAACCGCGCTCAATGGCTTTCAGCATACCGCCGAGCGCGCTGATTTTTTCCAAATACTCATTTGCCCGTTTTTCGATTTCGTTGGTTAGAGCTTCAATGTAGTAGGAGCCGGCAAAGGGATCCACTGTATTAGGGACTCCGGATTCGTAGGCGATTACCTGCTGAGTGCGTAATGCAATGCGGGCGGCTGATTCGGTGGGCAGAGCGAGCGCTTCGTCGTAGGAGTTGGTGTGCAACGACTGGGTGCCGCCCAGAACCGCTGCCATCGCCTGGAGAGCAGTTCGAACAATGTTGTTCTCCGGCTGTTGAGCCGTCAGCGTCGAGCCGGCTGTCTGGGTGTGGAATCGCAGCATCCAGGAGCGCGGGCTCTTGGCCTTGAAATCCTCGCGCATAATTTTTGCCCACATGCGGCGGGCGGCGCGGAACTTGGCGACCTCTTCCAGAAAGTTGTTGTGAGCATTGAAAAAGAAAGACAGGCGTGGCGCGAACTTATCGACGTCGAGCCCGGCATTGATCGCAGCCTGCACGTAGGCCACGCCGTTGGCCAGAGTAAAAGCCACTTCCTGAACGGCCGTGGAACCGGCCTCGCGCATGTGATATCCGGAGATGGAAATCGTATTCCACTCCGGCACGGTATCGTTGGCCCAGGCGAACATGTCGGTGATGATGCGCATGGCATGGGCGATGGGAAAGATGTAGGTTCCGCGCGCGATGTATTCCTTGAGTACGTCGTTCTGTACGGTACCTGAGAGCTGGGTGAGATCGGCGCCTTGACGGCGGGCGACGGCCGCGTAAAGCGCAAGCAGGATTGACCCCGTCGCGTTGATGGTCATCGACGTGGAGATTTTTGTGAGGTCAATGCCGTCGAAGAGTCTCTGCATATCTTCGATGGAGTTGATCGCCACCCCTACCTTGCCCACTTCTCCGACTGCGAGAGGATGGTCTGAGTCGAGCCCGATCTGGGTGGGTAAATCGAAGGCCACCGAAAGGCCGGTGGTGCCGTTCGCCAAAAGATACTTGTAGCGCTTGTTGGACTCTTCAGCGTCGCCCATTCCGGCGTACTGGCGCATTGTCCAAAGTCTGCCGCGATACATAGTCGCCTGGACGCCCCGGGTGTAGGGATAGTCGCCAGGGTAGGTTGGACTTGCGCCTTCTATTTTTTGCGGTGTGTAGAGCGGTTTGATGGGGATCTGCGAAGATGTTTCGGGTTGCGTGGGTTTGGGGGAATCAGCCATTCGGTTCGGCGACCGCTAAACCACTGAAGATACGAAGGCAAACTCGGGACCGCAGTGTCGTTATCCAACCAGTAAACTTACCGTCTTTTTCTGCGAACCCGCCAGAAAGAGCTTACGCCAAACCAGGCAAACATGGTCGCGATAACGGCGGCAAGAATAACCCGGCTCATTCCTATCTGGCCGGCGCGGTAGTGGATGTATTCCTTGTAGATTGCGATTCCTGCGATGGCTCCTATCGCTAAGAAAACAAAGCCAGTTACTTCCAGCCATAACAGGTGCAGCACGCGCCCAAAGTGCTCGCCGGTGATCCGCGCCGCTTGCAAGGCGGCACCGACGGCGCGGTTCCGTTCCGCGCGTTTGGTGGCAAAGCGCGCCAACATACCGAGTTTTCGGGCGGTGGAGAGGTGGCTCATTGGTATCGATTTTATCGTTATTGATTCTACTAAGCCCCAGAGTACAATATCGCGTCACGGCCTAAACCGGGTGAAGCATTGTTGGCTCGAAATGCATCAAAAGTATAGAAAGTAAATAAGGGGGGATTCGTGGACCAGCAACTAAAGCAGCTGATGAAGGAACTGGGCGAAGCCATCAATGAGTCATTAGCGGATTCAGATGCCATCGCCGAGGTCGTTTCCCGCATTAAAGACGGCGGGTACGACATCTTTCTAGTGCTGGAGGCCACGATCGGGGTAAGCAAGCCGGGCGAGAAGACCGACAAGACCTCGCTGGTGACGACGCTTACCAGTAATCCCGAATTCAAGATCAACGATCAGGACTTAAAGTTTTTAAAATCGTTGCGGATCAAGATTGAGGACGAGGCTGCCTAGTTATCGCCGATGGGCGGTAATCCAGTTCGAAGTTCATAGTTCTCGGTTCTCAGTCTTTTCAGATCGTATTAACTCCTATTTCATCAAGATGGGCGAGCAGGTCGGCTGGGTCACGGTAGACTCGGTAGGCGCCGGCGCGAGCCAATTCTTCTTCGCCATAACCACCTGACAGCAGCCCTATCCCGAGGGCGTGTGCCCGCTGCGCGGCTAATAAGTCCCATACGCTGTCACCGACCACGACGCAGCGGTCCAGATCCATCTTTAACTTTTTGGCCGCAGCCAGGAACAAATCGGGTTCTGGCTTCGCTTGTTTCACTTCATCCCCGGTAACAATTTCAGACTTATCAGCTATACCCAGCATCTTCAGGGACGCTTCCGCGCGCTCACGAATGCTGGTGGTACCAATGGCCCAGGGGACACCCAGCTTGGTCAGCCGCTTCAACAAATCCTTTGCTCCGGGAAGCGGGCCGATGTCATCAACTTTTTTCATGTAGGCGTCGGTATGCAACTCGCGCAGGCGTTCGATCTGCTTATCGGTAAGCTTGTGGCCGGCTTCCCGCATACAGGCATTCAGCATTAAAGAGTCGCTCATTCCGATACGGCGATGGATAAACCAGTTGGAAAGTTCGATTCCCATCTGGCTGAGGGCTTCGCGCCATGCAAGAATGTGTTCGTAGACACTATCGATCAGAGTGCCGTCGAGATCGAATAGGAAACCAGGTTGAGGATGTTGATTCGATTTAGATTTGGCCATGATGTCATGCTTGGATGCCGAGTTCGGGGACGGGGAAAGGCCGTATGGCTAAATCTGATACACTTGCGCGTTCTAGCGGGACCGAAATTTTATTCCAGCAAATTTGAAGCTTCCCCAGGCCGGTGAATCGACATCTTAGCGGACGCGCATGTCAATGAAAGATACTCTGGGAGTCCTGTTAGCGGGGGGCGCGGGCGAACGCCTGTATCCTCTCACTCGCGACCGTGCCAAACCCGCGGTCACCTTTGGCGGTATTTACCGCATCATCGATATAACCCTTTCCAATTGCATTAATTCTGATCTGCGACGCGTCTACATACTCACCCAGTACAAGGCATTGTCGCTGAACCGCCATATTCGCGAAGGCTGGAACATTGTGGGCCGCGAAGTGAACGAGTTTATCGAAGTGCTGCCGCCGATGAAGCGGGTGAGCGATTCGTGGTACCAGGGCACGGCAGACGCGGTTTACCAGAACATTTATTCCATTGGGTCAGAGCAGCCGAAGCATGTGCTGATCCTCTCCGGCGACCATATTTACAAGATGAATTACGGCCTCATGGCGAAGCAACATGAGGAGTCTGGGGCTGACGTTACCCTGGCCACGATTCAGATTGATCCGGAGGAGACTTACCGTTTCGGGGTGGTCGAGGTCGATCGCGACAATCGTATTACTGGCTTTGAAGAGAAGCCTAAAGAAACCAAGCTGCGCTCCCCATATAACCCCGAGAAGGTTTCCGGTTCCATGGGCATCTATCTTTTCAATACGGATGTTTTGATCCCGGTATTGCTTAAGGACGCTGAAGATCCCAACTCAAGCCATGATTTCGGCAAGGATATTTTGCCGAAGATGGCGAACGACTACCGGGTGTACGCCTACGACTTCGTTGACGAGAACAAGAAAGAAGCGCTCTATTGGCGGGATGTAGGGACGCTGGAAGCCTTTTATGAAGCGAACATGGATATCGTTTCTGTGTCGCCGGTATTTAACCTATATGACGACCATTGGCCGATTCGGACGCATCAGCGGCAGTATCCGCCGGCGAAGTTTGTTTTCGCCGAGCCGGGGCGGACTGGAACCGCGGTGGATTCGATCATTGCGAATGGATGCATTGTCTCTGGCAGCCTGGTGAATACTTGTGTGCTGTCTCCGGACGTACGGGTGAATTCTTATAGCGAGATTGATTCGAGCATTTTGTTTTCACACGTAAACGTGGGGCGTCATTGCCGCATCCGACGGGCGATTATTGATCGCGATGTGCATATTCCTGAGGGAACCACCATTGGCTACGATCCCGAGGCAGATCGCCAGCGGTATTTTGTTACCGAGAGTGGGATTACCGTGGTGACGCGCGACTATTCGCTGTTTGAAAATCCGGTGAACGTGGATTACTTCACCAGCGAGTAACATCTTCCATTTCATTTGGCGCAGCGAAAAAACTCCTATTCCGCAACGGTCGTGGCGCGGGTAGGGGTTCTTCGCTTCGCTCAGAATGACAGGGTTTTTAGTGGATTCCAAGCTGCCAGGACAGGAAGCTTAGTTCGTCGGTTAAGTCTCCTATTTGCGCGGTGACTGACCTTCCTGCGGAATGGCCTGCCTTCAACTCATAGCGTAGAAGAATCGGATGATCTGAGGAGTTCGCCGATTGCAGCAGGGCGGCCATCTTGCGGGCGTGGAGCGGTGCTACTCGCGTGTCAGCATCTCCTGACATGAATAGCACGGCGGGATATTTTGTCCCTGCCTTTACATTATGGTAGGGCGAATAGGCATAAAGATATTTGAACTGATCGGGGTTTTCTGACGAACCGTATTCCGAAACCCAGAATTGCGCCTCCATGAATTTCTGGTAGCGTAACATGTCGAGCAGCGGGTGCCAGCAAACCACTGCGCGAAACAGATCAGGGCGCTGAGTCAGGGCAGCTCCCACCAGTAAACCTCCGTTGCTGCCGCCTACAATCGAAAGCTTTGATGGATTGGTGTAGTGGTTCTTCACCAGCCACTCGCCGGCGGCGATGAAATCGTCGAAGACGTTCTGCTTCTTTTCCATCATGCCGGCCTGGTGCCAGGCTTCGCCGAACTCTCCCCCTCCGCGAAGATTGACCTGAGCGAAAACCCCTCCCTGCTCAGCAAAAAGGATCGCTTCCGCGGAAAAGTCGGGAGTGATGTTTACGGTGAATCCGCCATAACCGGTCAGCAGCACCGGATTCGACCCATCCAGTTTGATTCCCTTGCCGTGGACCAAAAACATGGGGACGCGAGTGCCGTCCTTCGACTGGAACCACTCCTGATGGACTTCAAACTTCGAGCTGTCCACCGGAACTTTGAGCTGCGCCCACACTGATTGTTTGCCTTCGCGAATTTCATAGCGAAAAATGGTTCGCGGCGTGGCGAAGGAGCTGAATTCAATGAATGCTTCATTGCCTTCCCAGTGCCCACCAATACCTTCTACCGCGCCGAGCGACGGAAACTTCAAGTCGGGAACGGCATGGCCGTCAGGGTTGAAGACTCTGACCTGAGAGCTGGCGTTGCGAACGTATGTCACCAGGATCTTGCCTCCAGCAACCGCCACCGCGTCGATTGCTGCGTCACTTTCCGGCACTACTTCGCGCCAATGCTCTCGCGCCGGGTCCGCAAAGCTGACTGCCAGCACCCGGCCGCGCGGAGCCTTCCAGTTGGTATGCAGGAAGAGTCGATCTCCGGCAGAAAAGGCAAAAAAGCGGGCATCGAGTCCGGCGGTCAACATTTCCAGCTGGCTGTCGTTCTTGCGGAGGTCCTGCGTCCAGATTTCAACCTTGTCGCCACTCGATCCGTGCAGCGCGTGCACGATCAAATGGTTTCCATCTTCGGACACATCGCCGACGATAATGAAGTCTTTGCCATAACCCTTGCCGAATATCTCCTTGTCCTGACTAAGTTCAGTGCCCATGGCGTGGAAGCGAACCCGCGGTCCGGCATCGGTCATCAGCGAGTAGTAACAACCGCTGCGGTCGGGCAGGAAGGAGAATTCAAAGTGCACAGCCGGGGGCAGGACGTCCGCCAGATCTTTGTGGGCATCTACGTCAAAGAAGTGAATCTCGTCTTCGTCGGCGCCGCCGCGACGAATCAGATATGCAACCACCTTGCCGTCTTTTGACACATCCATGAGGTTGACGTTGGTCGAGTGATCAGGGCTCATGGGAAGAGGATCGATCAGCAGTTCCTCATTTTCTGAATTTCCCTTCCGCATGTAGATGAGAAACAGGTCTTGGTCAGCCGCGTGTTTGCGGAAAAAATACCGGCCATTGCGCTCGATGGGCAGGTGAATACTGCCCACTTTTAATAGTTCGGTGGTCCGTTGCTGCAGGCGAATTCTACCGGGATAGCTGTCGAGTAAGGCGTGGGTATAGGCGTTTTGGGCGTCGATCCAGGCGCGGGTTTCCGGACTATTCTGATCCTCGAGCCAGCGGTAGCGATCGGTGACGGTAACGCCGTGCATAACTTCCTCGACATTGTCGCGGCGGGTGGTTGGCATGGGGGGAGCCGATTGTGCTGTCAAAAGGGGAAGAACCAGGGCCATTCCACAGAAAATGACGAATAGACGCTTCACGATAACCTCGCAAAAAGAACAATGGATTCTGCTGTGGTACGGCGAACACTGTCAAGGGCGTGCTGATCTGCAAAAGGCGGTTACCAACGGAACTTTTTGGGGAGGCAGGGCCGCGCTAGAGTTTGAGGCATGGCTGTGGCTAAATCCCGCTTTCGCTGTTTGGACTGTGAGTCCTCCGAAGACAAATGCCATTGTGACCGATATTGCTGTCTGTGCCAGTCGCAGCAGGATGTGCGGCTCTGCGGCGACGGGTTGTTTTATTGCCGGGCGTGCCGTGACGCTTGTGAGTACAAGACCGAAGACGCTCCTGCCCATCGCTGAAATCGCTTTAAACCCTGGCCTTTCCCGCCTTCGCTAAAAACCCCAGTTAGGGCTATTATTTTTACAGGTCCTTCGAAACCGCTGACAGGACGACTGCCTGGCACGACCGAGAAGTATCCGGCAATTTCAAATAAATCATGTTTATTGATGAGGCAAGAATTCGGGTTAAGGCCGGCAATGGGGGCAACGGTTGTATGGCCTTCCGCAGAGAAAAGTTTGTTCCCCGCGGAGGTCCGTCCGGCGGCGACGGAGGGCGCGGCGGCGACATCATCATGGAATCGAGCGAGCGTCACAACACCCTGGTGCATTTCCGCTTTAATCCGGAATATAAGGCACAACGGGGACGGCATGGGGAAGGCTCGAACTGCACGGGCAAAGAAGGCGAAGACGTTTTGCTGAAGGTTCCGGTGGGAACTATTGTCTATGACGACGAGACCGGCGAAAAAGTTCATGATTTTTCGCAGCCCGACGAGCGGGTAATTATTGCCAAGGGCGGCCGCGGTGGTCGCGGTAACGCGCAGTTTGCGACCTCGACTCACCAGGCGCCACGGGAATTTGAAATGGGACGGGATGGCGAGGAGCGCAAGTTCCGGCTGGAGTTGAAGCTGCTCGCAGACGTAGGGCTGGTGGGATATCCAAATGTGGGTAAGTTGACGCTGATTTCGCGAATTTCGGCGGCGCGGCCGAAAATTGCTGACTATCCGTTTACCACCTTGCAGCCTAACCTGGGTGTGGTGTTGGTGGGGCAACTTCCCGAGGAGCAGAGTTTTGTAGTGGCCGATATTCCAGGTTTGATTGAAGGGGCGCACAGCGGCTCTGGTCTGGGCATGCAGTTTCTGCGGCATATTGAGCGAACACGGCTGCTGGTGCATATGGTGGACGTCTCTGACGCCAGTGGGCGGCCGAATCCGGTAAAAGATTTCGAGGTCATTAGCGGAGAGCTGGCGAGCTTTGGAGCTGGACTCGAGAAAAAGCCGACCATAGTGGTTGCGTCGAAGATTGATGCTGCCAACAAAGACAAGCTGGCGAAGTTGAAACAATACTGCAAGAAAAAGGGATTGGAATTCTTGCCTATCTCAGCCGTCACCGGAAAAGGGATTGAGGAATTGAAGTACGCGATGGGCGCCAAAGTCGCAGAGGCCCGAGCCATGATGCCGGAGCCGCAGGCCGCTGCTTTATAGTTACTCTGCTTCGATCTGCCCACCCAAGCGAAGTACCTCACCTACCAGCAAGTCAAAATCGGCTCTGCGGCTGCGATGGTTTGCTATCGAGACTCGGATGGCGAACTTTCCGCCGAGCACAGCCGTTGACGGGGCGGCGATGCCTTGCTCGTGCAGCCGCATCAGAATCTCCTGATTCATTTTTGTCAGTCGATCTTCACCTTGCGTTGTGCCCACATAGCGAAGACAAACAATGTTGAGTTCGATCGGCGCGAGCAGCTCCAGTTCTGAGTGAGCGCGAACCAGTTCGCCTAAGTACTGTGCCTGGGCCAGGTTTTGTTCGAACAGCTTGCCGTACTTTTCGAGGCCTTGCTCTTTAATGCACATCCAGACCTTTAATGCGCGAAAACCGCGCGAAAGCTCCGGGCTGTAATCGGAGAACCAGCAATCGCCGGAAGCGATGCCCCGCGGCAAATGGCTGAGATATCCCGCAGGCTCGCTGAAGGTGCTGCGATGCTGCGCTTCATCTCGCACCAGGATGCAGCCAACGTCGTAGGGCATGTGCATCCATTTATGCAGATCGAAGGCAATGGAGTCGGCGCGCTCCATGCCGCTAAGCATGGGACGAAGCTTCGGGGAGATGGTGATGGGCGCGCCGATGGCCCCATCGACATGGAACCACAGTTTTTGTGCGGCGCAAAAATCGGCAAGCTCGGCGAGGTTATCCACCGCGCCGGTATTGACCGTTCCCGCATTGCCGATGACGCAGACCGGTCGAATGCCTTCAGTTCGATGGTGGTGGACTTCTTCACGCAATGCGTTCGTATTTATCTTGTAAGCCGAAGTTACCGGGACCGGGCAAAAGGAATTCTTGCCCAAGCCGAGCAATTGAAGGCCTTTGACCACCGAATTGTGGGTCTCCGAGGATCCATAAAACATTAGCCGCGAAGGCGCGCTGAACAAGCCTTCAGTCTTAACGTCAAAACCCGCCTTGGCGTGCCTGGCCACTGCCATGCCGAGCGTATTGGCCAATGACCCGCCGGTCACCAGTAGCCCGCTTGCGGTCTGAGGAAAGCCCAACGCTTCTTTCAGCCAACTCAGGACTTGCTGCTCGACCAATGGTGCGGCGTGATTGCCTCCACCAACGTTCGGATTCATGGTAGCCGCCAGCATCTCTGACAGCATTCCGAGCCCCGAGCCTGAACCAATCACCCATGCCCAGAATCGCGGATGGATGTTTCCCAGCGCATAGGGCAAAACATTATTGCGAAAATCCTGGTACGCGCTGGTTGCGCCTTCAGGGCCGCTCGGCGCGGGGGTTCGGAGCTGCCGCTTCACCTCAGGCGGGGGTGCTTGCCAGACCGGACGGTCGGCGGCGCTGGCAAGGTAGTCGGTCATGTCGTCAACCATGCGGTGCCCGAGCGAACGGAGTTCGGTCCAGTCTTGCGGATCGAGGGTGAGCTCGGCGGTCTGCTTTGGCTTCTCCATCGACTACCCTTCTCGCTGATAGGATTCTTTGTAGCCGAGATAATTGTTAGCGTAGCGCATGATCGAGTCCTGATCTTTCTGCTCCAGTTTGCGGCGAAACTTTCCGGGCGATCCCATCCATAACGAGCCGGGCTCGACGATTGTCCCCTCCGGAATTAGAGTTCCTGCGGCGATGATTGACCCGGCGCCGATGCGCGCGCCGTTCAGAATAATTGAACCCATGCCGATCAAGCAGCGATCTTCGACGTGACAGCCATGCAGGACCGCGGTGTGGCCCACCGTAACGTACTCTCCCAGAACTACATCGTGGAGTTCTTTCATGCCGTGCAGAACGGTGCAATCCTGGATGTTTGAATTCGCACCGATACGAATGGAATGCACGTCGCCGCGGAGTACGGCGTTCATCCAAATACTGGCATTTTCGCCAAGCACCACGTCGCCGATGATTTGCGCGGAATCGTCGACATAGCAGGAAGCCGGAATGGTTGGAGTGATGCCTTTGTAGGAGCGAATCATGCCCTCGAAAATATCATGCGCATGCGACTAACTGTAAGAGCCGGCGCAAGATCTTCTCACTAGACATCTACACGCTGTAGCGGCCAGATAAGGACTTCGAGGCGTTGCGAGTAATGCAGCAGCGGCGGAGTCGGCGGAAGGGCGATCCCAGCGACTTGGGCCATGGTATTGAGTTCCACATCGAGTTCTGCGTCCTGAAGCGGCCAATGCATGTGGTGAATGTCTGCGCGATAGATGTTCTTACCGGCAACCGTGTAAAGGCAGTATCGCTCGGTCAGCCAGTGGGCAAGACTTCCTGGTGGGCGCAATGCGATCGGACTGGTGGGACGATAGCGGCCACGAAACTCCGCTTGGGACCCATGCCGCTTAGAGAAATATTGGAACCATCCCTCGCCTTCGACAATCGACATGCGCGAGTGAAAGTATGGCAGGTGATAGAAGGTTCGTGCCGCCCACACAGCAGGCAAGTTGGCCGCGTCGAGACTAAAGAAATAGACGCCGGGCTTGCCATCCATGGTCACGTAAGTGCGAACATTCAGCTCGGGAAAACGGGAGAGGCCGGGCACGGCGGGTAATCCACGAGCGTGAATGCCGCTCATGTGGAAAGGGGCGACCGCCACCCAACAGACGCCGTCGAATAGGTCAAGTGGAAGCTGCTGCGGCACCAGCGGGCGCATTATCTTTGGGTCGATGGGCCAATGGGCAAAAAGTAAATCGTGCCAGACTTGGCGCATGATCCAATGGCCAGCCGGTAAGGACCACGGACGATGGCCAACGGAATGCAACAGGGGCTGCAAAGGGAATTGTAGCGCTTAGAGTGGGTAACTAGTTTCGAGGCCGGGGAGGCATTCTCATCATCCAGCATGCGGCCGTGCCGGGAAGGACCTGACTTCAGTCGGGCCGTCCAATTTGTAAATGTTCCAGCGCTTGAGCGCCTGGGTTTAGGTTTATCGACGGTTGCGCCGGATCGGCACTTTTTCGTTTCTTTCGGTTTTTTGGCGCGGCTGAAGCCGATGCCCTACCCCGGTATTCCCGGGCTGTACCAGCCTGCGGGACTCAGCGGAAGGCGGAGCCGCATACGCTGCAATATGAGGCATCGCGAACCGAATACTTGCCGCACTGCGCACAAAGGCGCGAAACTCCACAGCTTTGAGGGACGGCGTAGACGGGCATGAATGCCGGTTCGTCAGTGAGCGCCCAAACCAGGGCGATCATCCAGCCGATTACCGTCCAGCCGGTGAGCAGGTTCACCACGAAGATTGCGCTCTGGTTGCGCTTATGGTGCGCCAGAATCGCTGGCAAGAAATAAAGAAGGCCTAATACAAGCAGGGTCATAACTGCCTCCTTGGGTTAGTTATCCGTCACTGCAGGCTCTTCCGGTGCTCGCGGAGCCTTAGGCGAAGCAGGGGCAGCGGGCGGAGTTCCGGCAACGATGTTGCGTTTACGAATCTCAATGGTTCCATGTTCGTTGTTAACTACCAACTGAGGACCACCAGTTCCCACAGTGCCGCTGGCAGTGGTCTGGTTGCCGGAATTGTTGATCGTTAGCTGCTCAAAATCGGATTGTACTTCACCGTCGCGCGCGCGCGCATCAAGATGAAAAGCAGCCTTGTCGGGCAAGTAAATCTGAATGTCGCCATTACGGTTCTCCACCACCATGCTCCCCGGCTTGGCGGCATGAATCTCGACCGCGCCGTTTTCATCGGTAAGGCGAACGTCGCCACTTACGCCTTCGAGCACGATGTCTTTTGACCGAGTCGTGAGCCGGATGGGTCCGGTAATGTTGCTGGCCCGCAGATCACCAGAGTCCAGATCCAGGTCGCCATCAAGTTTGGTAAATGCCATCTCAGTGCGCGAAGTTTTGAAGTTAACGGGTTTCGCGATCTTGCTGAGCCTGAGAGTTTCGACAAAGTCTCCGTTCAGCCTGACTCCCCCTTTTATGTCGTCCAGGCTCAAGTCGTTTACGTGACCATCTACTGACACGTCTGAGCTAACCTGGGTAACCCGCGCCGAACTGCGTTGCAGGCTGAGGTCAACCTTGCCGTTCACATCGGTTACAGCGACTTCACTTTTCTGGCTCGTAATCTGCACGTCGCCATCGCGGCCCATTACGCTTACGTCCCCCCGTCGGCCGTTGATAACCAGCCCGGCCTTGCGCGGAATGGAAACTTCCATGTCGGTGGTGACCCAGTGGTCGCCGGAACCTCGAGTATTCGCATTCAGAGTTACGGTGCGGTCGTTAACGCTGATTTGAGGCTTGGTCCCGGCATTGTATTTGTCGGCATCCTGCTCATTTTCGGCGTTGACGCGTTTATGGATGACCACGTGAATCTTATTGTCGTCCGAGCTATTCACGCTGACTGCACCACGCTCGCTGTTGACCTGTAGATTTGCGCCCGCGGGAAAATCCTGTTCTATATGATCGTCAAAAGTGTAGTTGTGTCCGAACATGGGGAAATTGCCGTCATCGACGTTGATGTCGAGTTCGTCACGAATGGCCCCCCAGTTGAGGCGAGACGTCTGGGTAGCAGTCAAGCCCAGGGCAACAAGGAATATCAGAAGAAAAATTCCGCCGGCGCCAATTCCGGGTGCTGGGGCGCCATCTTTTTCTGCCTGACGATATTCGGCGAACTTTACCAATCCCCATAAGATCAGCAACAACGGCCAGTAATGCGCGAACAGATGTCCCAGCGAATCCCAGTGCAAAATCCCCATCGTCCCCAAGAGAAAGATCACGCCGAGGATGATCAGCACCAGTGGCCCGGCGAGGGACCGCCGCCGCCGATAGTGAACATGTGGCGCCAGGGGTGGAATGACTGGCGGAACAACAGGAGGACTAACCATTGTGCACCTCACTCGGAGGAGGCGGCATTACGCCACCAGCTCCTGGTCCGCCGACGGGAGGTTGAATTTCCATGTGTCCGGCGGTGGAAGCATTGCCCTGATACACCTTGATGAGGCCGATGATAATCAGCAGGGCGGGCCAGGTACGTCCGAATGAAACTATGTGGTCGATGAGGAACAGCACCCCGAGCGTAACTAACACCGCCGGTCCCATCAGGCAGCGAGCCAGGCAGCGATCGCAGCTGCACGCGCGCGTCCTATTCTCGCCGAAGCCCCATCGCTTAACGAACAGCCAAACTCCAATGGCGATCAGGACGAGAGGCCACAAGCGATCGAAGCTGAAGAACAGAACGTCCATGGTATGCAGCAGAAAAAGCACACCAAGCCCAACCAATACGATCGCCCCCATGGGAACATTGCTCTTGTTGGGACGTTCGCCGGTGCTAAAAGTTCGTGCTAAGCCAAAGGGATCCGGGGGAGCTTGGCCGGTCTGGATCGCCGAAGCTGAACGAACCGCATCGATTATTTGATAAACGTAAAAGAATCCCATGGCGATCCCGAGGAAGGGGGCCATGTGGCCGCCGCCTGAGATCAGTCCCCAGAGGATGCCGACGAAGATCAGCAGGTGAGCCAAACCCTTGGCGTACTGGCCGGTGTAGACCGCGCCCACGCCATAAGGGAAGAATCCGGCAAGGATTCCCGCCAAAGCAGGGTTGGGCCCGCCACTTCGGCCCGGGACGACACCTGGAGTCACACCAGGGACGGGCGGAACTGTTCCCTCAATGCGGGCGGCCAGACAGCTCTCGCAGTAAATGACTCCTTGGACCGAACGTACACAACTCGCGCACAGCGGTTTCCCGCAGGTGCGGCAATAGGCCACTGCCGGTAAATCTGGATGCGTGGCGCAGTTCATAAATTCCTCCTGTACGTGCTCACCGTCACTACAGGCGGCTGATCCGGGAGCGCAGCCAGCATGGGCTGGTTCTCCCATTGGCTGTAGTTGCGCTCCTGCTTTTGATCAGGGTGCCCGCTAGTATCGTTCTTGCGTTTTTTGTCTTTTTCTTCTTCCTGCGGTGTGGGGCGCGCGGGTTCGGACACACGTTTCAACTCTCTTACCCGCGACTCCACTTCGTAAACGAAGCGGATATTTTCGTAGTACTTCACCACTCTGCCTGAGGTCTCGTAATAAGTGCGGCGAACCGCACTGGGCCTCAGGTCCACATGTTTCAAATCATTCAATTTCACTCCGGCCAGGCTGAGCGTGATCGACATGGAGAAAAACACCATCCCGAATGACATAGCGAAGCGCGGCTGCCGTGCCATTGCCATGACCGGAGCAAACAACGGACGCAGCCATCCGCCGAGCACGTCTTTCCAGGAGTGCGCGGCAAGACTTTCGGTCTGCCGGGCATCGCGCCCGATGGTCGCGATCAGGATGTTGTGAACCAGGTTTGCGGGAGGTTCCACCTCGTCCAATGACTTGAGCCAGCGCCGTCCCGCATCTGCTTCCGCAAACACCGGACCGCAGGCCTGGCATGTATGGGCATGCGCCCGAAAGTCTTCGAGCTTCCGCCCCGTCAGCTCGCCTTCCACGGCGTCGCTAAGGAGCGTCTCGAACTCGGCGCATTTCATTCCGTTTTTGATCTCGCCTGCCATCACATCACCTGCTTATAGGTACGTTGTAGCAGGCGTGCAAGTTCCGCACGCCCGCGGTTAATTCTGGACTTCACGGTCCCCTCAGGAATCCTCAATACCGCGGCAATTTCCCGGTAATCCATGTCCTGTAAGTCTCTTAGCACCACTGCCTCCCGTAACTCCGGGGATAATTTCTGCAGCGTCCGATGTACCAATTCGCCGGTTTCGCGGCTCTGTACCCGAGTATCCGGGGGCGTTCCCTGGTCGGGGATCCGCTCGCTCAGCGGCATGGCGTCCTCGTGCTCGGTGGAAGCTACATCCAATGAGTCTGTAATGCGGTCCTGCTTAGTCTTACGGAAATGGTCAACCAGAAGGTTCCGGGTCACAGTGGTTACCCAGGTCATGAAGGCACCGCGCTCCACGTCGTAGGAGGGCAAGGTGCGATACATTTTGATGAAGACCTCTTGAGTAAGATCCTGAGCATCGTCGGCCGATCCGGAGAAGCGATAGCAAATGTTGTAAATGCGGCGGTTATAGCGCTGAACAATCTCTTCCCACGCCGCGGCATCACCACCTACGCAGCGACGGACCAGCATGGCAGCGACTTGGGCGTCTTCCAACCCGCACTCCCCGGGAACTCCTGGTTTCAACCTGATGGATCCCTCTCCGGACAGAGGAATGCCTCCAGGCTCAACACCACAAGGTTGATACGTTCTTGTGGCGCCAAAAGTTCTGGACTTGCATCAAGCCAAGGCATTCTAGCAGGCGGCTAAAGCTAGGCGAATAAAGGGAGAAGTGAATGAGCGAGTTTGACAGGGCAACAATATGTAAAGTATCCTAATAATGAAATTGAAAATCAATTTCAATTAACCGCTGTTCTTCTCCGGAGCATCATGCCACGCCGTGGTACCAATCCAATTGCGAAGGTGCTTTTGCTTGTCTTGCTGGCCTTTCCCATCCTGTGCGGAGCTCAGGAACGCCCTTACTTCGTACTCTACTCTCACGAGATGGAAGAACCGGGGACTCTGGACATCGAATTTTTTGCGGTAACTGGCAAGCCTGATTTAGGAAATCGGTTTGCAGGCTCCAATATTGAGTTTGAATACGGCGTAAAGAGCTGGTGGACATCAGAGTTTTATTTCGACGGCCAAGCCACGCAGCACGACAGCACGATCTTTACCGGATATCGGTGGGAGAATCGCTTCCGACCTCTGCTTCGCGAACACTGGATTAATCCTGTTATCTACGTCGAATTCGAAAATACCAGCGCCGACAAGGCTTTGCGGGAGATCGTTGGCCATGACGGCAAAACCGATTTGAGCGAGGGGAACGCCGGTATACGCCCAGAAAAGCAACGTGAAATTGAGCTCAAGTTGATTTTGGGGAGCAATTTTCGTGGGTGGAATATCAGTGAAAATATAATCGCCGAGAAGAACCTGACAAATGAGCCTTGGGAATTCGGCTACGCATTAGGAGCTAGTCGTCCGCTGAGCCTGGAGGCAAAAGCCCATGACTGCGTTTTCTGTGCGGAGAAATTTCAGGCGGGGGCTGAGCTTTATGGCGGTTTGGGAGACCGGTATAGCTTTGGCACGCGCTTCACGTCGCAGTACCTGGGTCCGACGATAAATTGGATGGCACCGAACGGACTCACTCTGATGTTCTCACCGCAGTTTGGATTGAATGATTTCAGCGTTCGGCGACTTTACCGCTTCGGCATGTCGTACGAGATCGATCAGTTCCTAAGCCGCTTTCATCGAGGAGCGCGATGAGTTTCCGTGGTAAGTGGGTTTTTCTACTTCCTGCGGTATCGATTTTGACAAGCCTGGTTTTTGCCGGTTCGGTCGGCGATGGCGCCTGGATGAAGCGCGTTTCCCCGGAAGATCACCAGAAGATCAATCCTTACCTGGGGCAGGTGGATGCCGTTTCTGCGGGGCGTCGTGTTTTTCTCGGCCATTGTTCTCATTGCCATGGCGAAAATGCCGAAGGCAACAAGAAGCATCCGGCGCTGACCAGCGATCGGGTGCAGCAGCAGGCGACCGAGGGCGATCTGCATTGGCTGCTGGTGAATGGCAGCATGGCGCATGGCATGCCGCCCTGGTCAAAGCTGGGCGACCCTCAGATCTGGCAAGTCATCAGTTATGTGAGATCCCTGCGTTAGTTGTTACTTCTTTAGAGATTGCTGGGTTGCTCCCAGCACTTTGCCCTGCCCGTTTTCCTGGACGAAAGCAATGACGCGAAGATTTTGAGAGCTGGTGGCCGAGTCCAGTTTCAGATCGATAGCTTTGGAAAACTTGACGCCCGGGTTGACGTTCCCCGCTTTTGTAAAGCTCTTGACGACACTAACGTGCGACAACTTGCGTCCGGCATTCTCCCCTCGCGCAACCGCAGATTGAGCTTGTTCCAGTGACAAAGCGAGGAAGACTTCCCCCTTATTCGAGGCTCCTTCCACTGTGATCAGAGCCCGCAAATTGCCTTGGGAATCCAGTTTCACCGAAGACAGCGTCACAGTCAGCTTCGGCTGCCGAAGCGCTTTCTGAATGGCGATTTTCGCTGCATCCGTATCACTTCCGGTGAATTCGCTGGCCCCGTCGACTACCATTTGCGGAGTGTAGACGGAGTTCAGACCGAACCGGCCCGCGTATGCCTGCTGCCGCTCGCTGTACAAATGCGCAGAGAAAGGGTCTTTCCACCCGATATGATTCCAGTAGTCGACGTGTTCGCTGAGCACGATGAGCTGCGCTCCCACCACCGGTTGAAGGCTGTCAAGCTTCTGAAGCAGGGTGTCAGCTGGTGGGCAACTGGAACACCCTTCCGAGGTAAACAATTCAATTAACACGGGAACGCGCGGTGCGTTGTTGTCGCTCGCGGCCATCGAAACCAGGAGGGTCATCGCGCTGAAAATAACGGACAAGCTCTTCATGTAACCCCTCTGATGAAACAGATTTGCCACCGCCGCGAAAGTTACACGAATAACACGATTATGATTTTGACCGCAGTTTCTCGAGTACGCCAAGGAAAAGTATCGTTTCCTCAGCCACAGGGGGCAGAGGGTCGAACTGCGAGAAGCTTTATTATGATAGAAATCTTTAGACTGAGTCCGCAGTATAAATTGCGTTGGGAAAATGAACGCGGGAGAATATCCCGACTTTCGTTTGGACCTAGAGATATGTCTGTTGGATTACGCCACCGTGGAACGAAATGTAGTAAGTTCAATAAGTCTGGAAAGGGATATTTATGAAAATTAAATCATTTGCGGTATTGGTTTTATTGACGGCAATGGCATCAACGGCGTTTGCACTACCACAGTCCGGGGCTGGGCAAGACATGAAAGACGCCGGCAACGCGACCAAAGACGCCGCCAAAGATACTGGGCGCGCAACCAAGAAAACCGCCAAGAAGACTGGGCATGCAGTGAAAAAGACCAGCAAGAAAGTCGTCAATAAGAGTGCCAAGGAGACCAAGAAGGGCGCCGACAAAGTAGAAGACAAAACTAACTAGGCGGCATTATTAGTTGAGAGCAGCGCCCGTCAATTACGGGCGCTTTTTTTGCGGCATCCCGAGAGCTTTCTTAAGAATACGTAATCAAGAACAGGCAGCCTTCTTCACTGTGTAGAACCTCATGTTGGCTGCCGGCGGGCATAAACACGAAGTCCCCGGCATGGGCGGTTTGGCCCGCCCCCGAAACACTTCCCTCCAGCATCAAACACTGCTCGTTATATTTGTGTTTGTGGGCTGGCAAATAGGTGTTTGGAGCCATCTTCACGAGAAAAGTTCCCTTCCCTTTCAAGTACCGTATTTGAATTCCCGGCACTGGCGCTGCTTCGAAACCAGAATCATCGGCCCGTACGATTTCCATCGCCGATTTCGCCGCCGGAGTGCGGTTAATCTGGTCGAGGAGACGCGCCCGCAACTCTGCCGGAGGCCCCACAGGAGGGACGCTGCTCGCGATCGCCGCCGCTGTAAGCTCGCAGGAACGAACTTCGGTCAGGCAGAGAGCGCATCCAGCGTCGAGACGCTGCTGGAACTTCGACACTTCATCTTCGGGAAGCGCGCCCAGGACGAATAGGGTTGCGTCGTCCTCAAGCTGTTGAAGTAGAGACCGGTCCGCCATCAGGCAGTGCCCTCCGTCGAATTGACCATCTTGAGCGCCTCATTAAATTTACGCATGCCGCAGGTGATTCTGGTTCTGATCTCGTGCGTAGTCACGCGCAACGCAGCTGCGAGTTCAACGTCGGTCATGCCGCAGAAAAATGCCAGCTCGATGGCCTCGCGCTGCGCGGGATCCAGTAACGCCAAGGCTCGGATTACCAGGTCGCGTTCGTGGTGAAGGACCGAACTCTGTGATGAACCGGTGGCGGGAATAGGTTTTCTACTCGCCGGTTGCAACTTGGGTTCTTCGTCTCGAAGGCGGAGCAGGGCCAGATTGCGGGTGGTGGTGGTGAGCGATGCGAGCACGAAGGGCGCCGCTTCAAACGTTTCCGGCGAGGTCCAAACCTCTTGATAGACCTCGAGCGTCAGTTCGGCCGCTGCGGATGGATTGTTCAGGATCCGAAGCGCTAGACCGTAAACCACAGCGGAACTCTCATCGTATAGTTGGGCAAGAGATTGGCGGTCGCCGGAGCCAATGCGCTTCAGATAGCTGCGCCAGCGCTCCTCATTTTGAAACATCTTGCCGAAAGGCGATAATACCGGCCCGCTCATCGTGGGCAAGGATGATATCACCGCCAGTCAGGGCAATTCACCTTGGCTTTTGAGCGGAGCCCGTAAGGCCTGCGGACGCGTTTCAGGGCTGGCGCACCTCTAGCGCCAGCCATAGTGGTTCCTCTTCGAAGAGAATTGGAGTCTCCAGACGTTTTCCGCCGGTGCGAGGGTGCAGCATGTAATTGGTCCCAGCTATGACGGTTGGGACCGACAACATGCACTTTGCCTCTAACCCGATCTTGGCTTTGAACTGCCCAGCCACCATGTTGCAGATTTCCCCGACCGCGTCGCATTGCTGATTTGCGGCGTCTGCAAGGCTGACGCCGAGCATCTTTGAGGCAATTTTGTTGGCGGAGAGTTCGCTACAGCGAAAACTGAAAATCGCTGAGATGGCGCCTGCAATTCCCACCATGCCGGTTACGTTTGCCAAAACCGGAAGCTCGGTGTCGAGTGGAGTATTAAGTTTCACGCCCACCATCATCGAGAAAACTTCGGTTGCGGCCTCGCAAAGAATGCTCATCCATTCATTCATCGGCGCTACGGTGATGCCGGGTGCTGAAGCCATAGTTATCTTTGGGCAGGAAGTGAATCGTTGTCGTTCCGCAACTACATTCCTGCCTTTGGATTGTGCGGGCTGGGACGTGCGCCTGCCAAATCAGAACTCCGTGCTGCTTCTCCCCAAAGACTGCGTCCTGGCCCAAAACGGTTCCGGGAAGCAGTGATTTCCTGGGCGGTTTGCGCATCTCAGTTCGGCCAATTAAACTCACAAAGTTCTAACCACACTGCCGCAAGCTATGGTCAAGATTGATCGCAAGCGCATTGCGTGCCTGATGGAGCGTGAGCAGGATCGCTTCGTAGCTGACCGTCCTAAATCGAAGGCCCTGTTCGAACGCGCCCGGCAATCGCAACTGGGCGGGGTTCCTATGAACTGGATGTTGAAGTGGGCAGGCGCCTTTCCGCCCTTTGTGCGGGAGGCTCAGGGTGCCCATTTCTACGACGTGGACGGACATCGCTACATTGACTTTTGCCTTGGTGATACCGGGGCGATGACGGGGCATTCACCTTACGCCACGGTAAAGGCCATTGAAGAGCAGATGCGCCGTGGCATGGCGCTCATGCTGCCCAGCGAAGACGGCATCTACGTTGCCGAGGATTTGCAGCAGCGCTTCGGCCTTCCTTTCTGGCAATTTACTTTGACGGCGACTGACGCGAATCGCTTCTGCATCCGCTTGGCGCGGCAGATTACCGGGCGCTCTAAGATACTGATTTTTAACTGGTGCTACCACGGCACTGTTGATGAGACTTTTACCGTCATCGATAAAGATGGGATCGTGCGGTCGCGACCTGGAGCGGTGGGACCGCCGGTGGATCCGACGATGACGACGCGAGTGGTCGAGTTCAACGATCTGCCAGCACTCGAGAAGGTTCTCGCTCGCGGCGATGTGGCCTGCGTCCTGGCCGAGCCGGTAATGACAAATGTTGGCATCGTTCATCCCGAGCCGGGTTATCACAAGGCGGTGCGCGCGTTGTGCAAGAAGCATGGGACGCTGTTAATTATCGACGAGACTCACACTATTTGTGCTGGACACGGTGGTGTTACTCGCACCGATGGGCTGCAACCGGACTTTCTGGTGTTTGGCAAGCCAATCGGCGGCGGCGTAGCGGGAGGTGCTTACGGGTTTACCCAGAAAATTGCAGACCAGATTCGAGAGAAAGAAAGCCTGGAAGACTGTGACACTGGCGGAATCGGAGGGACCCTGGCGGGGAATGCTTTGTCCCTGGCCGCCATGCGGGCTACGCTGTCGAAAGTCCTGACCACCGAAGCATTCTCCAGAATGATTCCCATGGCGGAGCGCTGGACTGCCGGTGTGCAGAAGACGATCACCGAATTCGAGGTGCCGTGGCACGTGACACGATTGGGCTGCCGTGCTGAGTACAGCTTTACGCCAAAGCCCCCCAGGAATGGTGAAGAGGCCCACGACGCCATGGATTTCAAACTGGAGCGTTTTCTGCACCTCTACGCCATGAATCGCGGGATTCTGCTGACGCCTTTTCACAACATGGCACTGATGTGTCCGCAAACTGATGCAAGCGACGTTGACCATCACACCCGGGTCTTCCGCGAGGCGGTCAAGGAACTGGTGAGCTAGGAGGCAGCGCGGGCTCCTTCTGCTACCCTTGTTGCTCCCCTAATGACGGCATCTCCACGATTTTTGGCGGCGATTTTGGCGACCCTAGCTCTTGGCGGGTGCGCCCAGGTCGGCCCTCCGATGCCCCCGTCGCTTGAATTGCCCAAAGCTGTCACAGATCTTCGCGCCACCAGAAAGGGCAATCGCGTGACCCTGACCTGGACTGCACCGACGAAAATTACCGAGGGAGGAGTAATCCGCCATCTCGGGCCAACACGCATTTGCCGAAGCCAGAATGTTCCCATGGCTGAATGCGGTACTGTGGCCGGACAGCTGCCGCCGACAGCCTCCGACAAAACCACCGAGAGAAGTTACGTTGACAAGCTTCCGAACGACCTTGTCAGACCCGATCCGAATGCGTTTGCAAGCTATGCCGTCGAAGTTTTAAATACCGAGGGCCGCAGCGCCGGTTTATCGAATCAGGTGATTATTCCGTTGTTTCCAACCTTGCCAGGCCTTGAACAATTTGACGCGCGGGTTACGCCGCAAGGGGTTCTGCTTACTTGGCGCTGGCCGGCGGTCGTCTCGTCGGCTGCGTCCCTCGAATATAAGTTGCGAGTCTATCGGCGCAACGATGCAGGCAAGGACGACAACAAAGTAGGAGATGTGGTTCTCGCCGGGAACGGCGAGGCCCAGCTTCTCGATCCAAACACGGAATGGGAGAAAACGTTTTATTACAGTGCTGTCTGGGTCACCGTGGCGAATCAGCCAACGGGATCAGAAGTTGAAGGTGATGACTCGCCAGAGATCAAGGTATTGGTGCGTGACATATTCCCGCCCGCCATTCCGGCCGGATTGCAGGCAGTCTTTTCAAGTGTGGGCCAGCCTAATTTCATTGACCTGACGTGGGCACCAAACACCGATGCGGATTTGGCGGGTTACAACATCTATCGCCGCGACGAGGGCGGAACTCCCGCCAAGATCAATTCTGAGCTGGCGAAGATACCCACATATCGCGATCCTGATGTGCAGGCAGGCAAGAAGTATTTTTATTCAGTGGCGGCGGTTGACTTGCGTGGGAATGAGAGCGAACGTTCTCCAGAGGCCAGCGAGAGTGTTCCTTAAAGCGTTAGTGCCGCAATGCTATCGTGGAGCCTATGAAATTTTGTCGATTTGAGCTGGAAGGTAAGCCGCAGTACGGATTGGTTGAAGCAGTTGGCGGGTGCGACGTAATTACTCGACTGCTGCTGCGGGCGCCCGAGCACTCCGATGGCGAGTTAGAAGATTTGCCGAGTAAGCGCACTGATTCTTTGGCGCTGGATCAAGCTGTGCTCCTGCCTCCGATTGTGCCTTCAAAGATTGTGTGTGTGGGGCGCAATTATCGCGAGCATGCGGCAGAATTGGGGAACGAAGTGCCAGCGGAACCATTACTTTTTCTGAAGCCGCCGTCCACTCTACTTCCCAGCGGCGGCACGATAGTTCGTCCCAACCTCTCAAAAAAAGTTGACCACGAAGGGGAGCTAGGGGTAGTGATCGGGAAGACCTGCTACAAGTTGACCGCAGAGGACGACGCTCGCCCCTACATTCTCGGGTTTACATGCGTTAATGATGTTACCGCCCGCGACCTGCAAAAAAAAGATGGGCAGTGGACGCGCGGCAAAGGCTTTGACACTTTTTGCCCCGTTGGCCCGGTAGTAAGCGATGTGCCTGACCCCTGGGCTGGGGTCGGTGTGCAGACTCTGGTCAACGGTGAAACCCGGCAGGATGGAAACACTCGCGACTTCATATTTTCGCTCGACGTTGTGATTCGATATATTTCGCAGGTTATGACGCTATTGCCGGGTGATCTTATCGCGACTGGCACCCCTAGTGGCGTTGGGCCACTCGTCGCTGGAGATAACGTGCAAATCAAAATCGAAGGTATTGGAACTCTCAGGAATACTGTGGCCGATGAGTAGCCCCTTCCGCAATTCCTGCTCTGGCCTTATTCTGTTAATGCAGTTCTGCACGTGGCCCTGTCCGTCATGAATCCAATTCGACTGTATGCGATAGGTCTCTTTTGCGCCGGTTTGCTGGCGGCGATCTATTTTCTGGTGCGGCGCAAGCCCAAGGCCAGCGATGAGTTGGAAAAAGAGCGGCGGGTGTTTCTTGACCAGGTGGGCAGGATTACCGATGGCACGGTAATCGATGTTCAGGAATTGCAGGCTGCCGAGACCAAGTTTTCAACTTTGCTGATTTATCAATACGATGTGGCGGGCGTCTCCTACGAGTGTTCGCAGGATGTCACCTACCTTAGGCCCTTGATCAATCTGCATTCCTGCCGGCTCGGGCTCCCAACCTCGGTGCGGTACGATCCGCACAATCCCGGCAACTCAATTGTGATATCAGAACGCTGGATGGGGCTGCGACAGTAACTAGCTCCCCGCGGAAAATCCGCCGGCATGAGCGAAGGTGAGTCTCAGATACTTGTGGGGATTCACGGGAATGTCGTTGATGCGGACTTCGTAGTGAAGATGTGGACCAGTCGAGCGACCGCTCAGGCCAACATATCCGATGATGTCGCCGCGATGAACTTGCTGTCCGATGGTGACGGCAAATCCTGAAAGGTGCCCGTAGCGGGTTGAAATGCCGCGGCCATGTTCCAGTATCACAGCCCGACCGTATCCGCCAAAAAAGTCAGCATACTGCACCACGCCGTCTGCCGGAGCCATGACCGGCTGGCCGTAAATCGTCGCAATGTCGACGCCGTTATGGAAAGCGCCTTCTCCATTGAACGGATCGATCCGCTCGCCGAAAGATCCCGTGACTGAACCTTCGACCGGCCAGATGTTGGGCGAGGAGTTAGCCCGCGACCAGTCAGCGGTGGTTACATTTCGAACCAGACCCAGTGAAATTCCGGTGGTTGCCGCTCCGCTAAGCGCTGAACTGCGTAGCGCGTACAACTGATCCAACGAGGAATTGACCTGCGCATCGCGAACTGCGGCAGACGACGCATCCTGAAGAATCGAATCTGATTTGAGGCCGTAGAGCGAGGAAACTTCACCTGCCAGAGATCCCAGGGACGCTACCTGAATATCGCGATCCTTCGCCACCTGCTCAAGCTTGGAGTACCGGTTCTTAAGTTCCTCTTTTTCGGTGCGAAGCTGGTTAAACCGGGAAACTTTCAACAACATCCGGGTGTAAGAACTGGCAATTCCGGTCAAACTCAATACAGCAATCACCGCTCCGGCAATGAATACGTACAAATACTGAACCGGAATGGGGATTTTCCGCAGCTGCCCATCGTCGCCGCGCTTCACGAATAGAATGTAGGAACGTCTACGCAAACTTGCCTCGTTTTCTCAAGTAATCGGTACATTTCCATTTTGGGTTCAGTCATAAGCGTTAAACCTGAACAGTTGTGTCTCGCTTAAGAACACGCTCCCAATTTAAGGATTGTTTTCGCGAGCTAGCCCGCTTCTGAGGGAGGCCACTCACACGGCCCGCAATCCCTACCGAATGCAGTACTTACTACGTCTCAAGGCATTGAATCGGAGTGCCCACGGTAACAAAGTAGATTCCTCCGTGTCAACGTTTCCAGCAGTCTATGTCCAGGGAAGTCCAGGGCCTAGCGCAGCCGTAGTACCTCGGTGTAGATCGGAACGCCCAAATTGGCAGTTCACGTGGCCGCAACAATCCAAGGGTGGAAGATGCTGGCGCTCACATCCAACAATCGAGTACTAGATGAGTGGTTTGGTAGCTGAGTTGCTTTGTAAATGATTGTAACGCAAAGGCGTAAGAGCGAGTGTGGACTCAATGTCCCCAGCGCCATTCAGAAGTATGCGGGAAATGACTTCCCGACCTCTTCGTAAGAATTCATGAAGATCGATCACGAAATATGAATTTACGCCTAGCGATCCTATGGCGCTCGAGATGAAACGATTCTTGGGATCCCCTGCAAGTCCTCAATGACTCTTAGGTCGTCCCAGGCAGTCATCAGTTCACGAACACAGTCGATGATGGTTCCGCTAACCTCCATCACAAGGCGCCCCCCTGGCTTGAGCGCGATTCTGGCTTGCGGAATTAAGCGTTCGATGACTTCAACTCCAGTTGGGCCTGCAAACACGGCGCTCCTGGGTTCGTACTTGCGCACTTCCTGCTGTACCTGGTCCGCTTCCGAGTCGCCCACATAAGGAGGGTTTGATACTACAAAGTCGAGAGTGCTCGACATATAACCATCAAGCAGATCGCGTTGTTCAAACTTGACCCGTCTCTCGAGTTGGTGGCGGGCAGCATTGGCGCGAGCTATTTCCAAAGCCTCCTTAGAAATGTCGATGGCGTCAATTTCTGCGGCGGGTAGTTCTTTGGCCAGGACGATCGCAATGCATCCCGAGCCGGTACCGACATCCACGATTCGCGGATTTTTGACAGCTCTTGCCGGCGGCAAAACAGTTTCAATCAGATGCTCGGTTTCGGGCCTGGGGATGAGCACTGCCGGGGTGACGATAAAGTCCATTCCCCAAAACTCCTGGTGCCCGGTAATGTACTGCGCTGGAACGCCTTGTGCTCGCTGCTGCAAAGAATCGCTGTAGCGGGCGAATTCATCTCCGGTAAGTTCACGGTCGGGATGAGCGAACAGGTAGGCTCGGTCGCATCCCAGGACAAACATCAGTAGGATTTCGGCATTCAGTCGAGGCGATCCGACGGCCGCAGTGGTAAGGCGATCGATGGCGGTCTTCAGGGCATCGCGCAGTAGCACCCAGCTATTGAAACACGGTTCGTGACGGAGCCGTGAAGCGAACCACTTTTAGGAGCGAGGTTTTGAATTACCGGGCGAAATGCCTGCTGAAAATCCAAGTTTAATGAATGGTTTGAGAGCGCGTCAGGCTTGGGAAAGGAACTCGTACTCGTCGATTACGGCGGCAACTGCCATTTTTCCGTCCGGGGATCCACCATCGACTCGGACTACTTTGCCCTTGCATCGCACATGAATGCTCTCGGTCAGCGTAATCTCGGGTGGAAGGGTTAGGGTAAATTCAATGGGCGAACCAGCTTCTATCGAAGAATCGACGTAAAAGCATATTCCACGGGCACTTACGTCGCGCGTCTGGGCACGTTTTTCGGCGCTGGCGGTGGAATTGTAGTTAACGGAAACAGGCAGGCGCAAGGCAAATCGACGAGTTGCGCGCTTATCCTGAGGAACTTCGGCCATGGATTCCCCCATAAGTTTGTTAAGCATGGCGTCTAGCGAAGGTTGTGTCAAGGGGGTAATTGGCCAACTCGGCAGCGCCATTGTCTCCACCAGGGTTGACCCTCTGGTGGGTTGCGGATTCATGTAATCTGGTTGCACGGTATGGTATTTGTTCTCGATAACTACGATTCGTTTACCTATAACCTCGTTCAATATCTGGGTGAGTTAGGGGTCGAGGTGGTGGTTCGCCGCAACGACCAGGTTTCGGTGGAAGAAGTCGAAAACCTTCATCCCGAGCGAATTTTGCTATCGCCCGGTCCGTGTACGCCGGAAGAAGCTGGCATCACCATCGAGGTGGTGAAGCATTTTGCCGGGAAGGTTCCCGTTTTGGGAGTCTGTTTGGGACACCAAGCCATCGGCGCGGCGTTTGGCGGCAAAGTAATTCGTGCGCCCCACCTAATGCACGGCAAAACCAGCGAAGTACGGCATGACGACAAGACCATCTTTAGCGGCCTGCCCTCGCCCATGACGGCTACGCGTTACCACTCGTTGATTGTTGAAGAGTCCACGCTGCCCGAATCATTGGAGGTAAGCGCGTACACGACCGAACGCGATGGCAGCAAGATCATCATGGGATTGAGGCATCGCCAATTTCCGGTCGAGGGAGTGCAGTTCCACCCGGAAAGCGTGCTCACCAAATCGGGCAAAAAACTGATTGAGAACTTTCTGGGTTTGTGACCGTCGGTGCCATCGATCTTTGGGCCAACGTCTTACACGGTTTACTAAAGGTTCCAAGCCAACCGTAGAGCCGTAGCTCCGCTACGGCTGACAGTGGGGCAGAATTGTCAGTTCTTGCCGCCCCGGCCGTAGCGGAGCTACGGCTCTACCCAATTGATCGTTTGACCGGTCAGATACCGATCTTATTTCTTCAGCACCGCGATCTTCGGCGCCATCATGATTACAGACCAAGTCTGTTTAACAGCCTGCAAGACTTGAAAGATTGAAATCAGATTTACGCGCCCCTGCGCCGGGACCCCACAACTATAATCAAAGCACCGTGCGAGCTTTCTTTCGCCTACTGCTGCGCGCTGTCGTATTGCTGGTGGTTGCCATGGTGTCTGGCCTGACCGCAATGCGCTTCGCTATCCATGGGCGGGAAGTCGCGGTGCCGAACCTTTCCGGCAGGACAATGATCGAGGCCCGCAAGCTGGCCGAGGACAATGGGCTTGGCCTCGAGCTGGAGCGGCGTTACTACAGCAGCGAAATGGCGGTGGGGCGAATTCTTTCCCAAGTGCCGCCCGCGGGAACCAAGGTACGCCGCGGGTGGCAAGTTCGAGTGGCCGAAAGCATGGGTGTGCAGCGCGTCCAGATTCCCAGCGTGGTGGGACAGACTCAGCGTGCGGGAGAGATCAATATTCGCCGTCGCGGGCTGGAACTGGGAAGCATAGCCGAAATGGCGATTCCCGACGCCCCCGCAGATCGCATCGTGTCGCAGTCCCCTCCGCCCAATGCGAATGGAGTGGCGGCGCCAAAAATTAGTTTACTGGTCAGCGGTGCCGCCGAACGCCAGGCCTTCGTGATGCCCAACCTGGCGAACCAGCCGCTCGGCAGCGTGGAGCTGGCCCTAAGGGCTGCCGGTCTGCACCTGGGACAGGTCGCTGCCGTCGATGGCTCGCTCTCGGCGAGCGCAGTTTCTCCGGCAAGCATGGTGGTAGCGCAGACTCCGGCCGCCGGTGAAAAAATCTCCACCGGGGCGGCGGTGAGTTTTCAGGTCAGGTGAGGCTTCGTGCGTTACTCCTTCTGAATAATCGCCGCGAAAAAACCGTCGCAGGGATGCACGCCCGGTAGCGTCCTGAGAAATGGCCCTGAGCCCAATGCCTTGCTGTTTTGCCAGACCAGAATCCCGGCCGAGCGCAAACGCTCTAGTTCGGTGCTGGCATCGATGAGATGAACAGTCTGGTCGCTGGCGATCACTTTTTCGACCACGTCAGAATTCTCTTCTCGCTCCAGCGAGCAAGTTGAATAGACCAACCGTCCGCCAGGCTCGAGGCTGGCCAGCGCAGATTGCAGAATGCCCACTTGCCGCTGCTGAAGATCGAGCAGATCTGCGGGTTGCAAACGCCACTTGATCTCAGGATTCCGCGCCAGCGTTCCCGTGCCGGAACACGGCACGTCGGCCAATATCCGGTCGAACTTCTTGGCTAGCGGAATCTGTCGTGCGTCGGCCGAAATAATGCGCAGGTTAGAAGCTGCCACGAGCTTGCGCAGAAGCTGGGCGCGTTGCGGATGCAGTTCCAGTGCGACCACTACGGAGTCAGGATTCGCTTCAGCCATCACTCTGGTTTTGCCGCCAGGGGCGGCGCAGCAGTCCAAAATATTTACGCCGCTGCCAACCAGCAGCGCGACTAGCTGTGAAGCTTCGTCCTGAATCGCGACTTCCCCGTGAAGAAACGAGCGGGAGTGTGTAATGTCGCCACTATGTACTCTTCGCGCGCGCCGCAAAAGTTCGCCGGGGAGCAGTTCGATTCCTTCCTGCTGGAGTTTGTCCGCGACCTCGTCGCGAGTCAGTTGAAGGGAAGTTTGCGGAGGACGCTGATCGTAGGCGCAAATCTGGCGCGCAGCCTCGAATCCGAATTCCCGCACCCACCGCTCCACCAGCCACGCCGGATGGGCAAACTCCTCCGCCAACTGGGCCGCGCTCATCGGTGCATCTGCTTTTAGCGATTGTGTACCGCTACGTTCTCCTAACTTTCTCAAGACAGCATTGACGAATGCCGCCGCCGAACGTTTGCGAGCTCGCTTCACAAGTTCGACACTCTCGTGAACCGCGGCACGTCCTGGAACGCGTTCCAGAAAGCGTAGTTGATAGGCTGCGAGCCGCATGGCTGTGAGGACCTCAATGTCGAGTTTTTCCAATTTCAGCGAAGAATCCGCCGCGAGAATTCGATCCAACAGCGATTTCCAGCGTAGAACGCCCATTACCAGCTCGGTTGCGAGTCCGTGATCGGCCGAGGTAAGTTTTCGATATTGAGCGGAGTGGAGTAGTTCAGAAGCGTAGGCCTCGGTTTGCTCGACGCGTAGCAGCATGTCGAATCCTGCGGTACGAGCGGGGGATATGGCCATAATTCTTAGTATGAAGGATGATCGCGATGAGGGAACTGGCTTTTCGCGTTACCCCATGATTTCTTGGGGTTGCGGACGATACCCTTGGATAAAGTCATGTGCCGGCATTCGCTTCTTGCCCTCCGGTTGAAGTTCCTGTAATTCAAGCGCTGTGTTTTCGCCGCATCCGACGAACAACTGTCCGCCGTCGATTGCCAGCGATCCTGGCGGAAGATCTCGATCTACTGGCCGTGCCGCACGGATCTGCAAACTCTTTCCGCGAAAACTGGTAAAGGCACCTGGCCAGGGCTGGAATCCGCGTAGGCGATCGTAAACGTTTTGAGCCGGATGGTTGAAATCGATGCGGCCATCTTCTTTTTTCAGGATTGGCGCCAGCGTCGCTCTGTCATTGTCCTGGGGTCGCGCTTCAATCGTCCCCGACTGGAGACCGGGAAGAGTCACCACCATCAGATCTGCTCCAATGTCAGCCAGCACTGGAGACAAGGTTTCCGCGGTGTCGTCTGGTCCAATGGTGAGGTCTTGTTGCAGCAGGATGGCGCCGGTATCGAGACCCGCGTCGATTCGCATAGTGGTCACCCCAGTCACGGTTTCTCCGTTTGCTATTGCCCATTGGAGGGGAGCGGCGCCGCGATACTTTGGCAGCAAGGATGCGTGCAGGTTGATATTGCCCAGAGGCGGAAGATCAAGCATCCACTGCGGGATAATGCGGCCATAGCCGACAACGATAATCGCGTCCGGCTTCAGTCCTGTAAGCTGGGCACGAAAACTATCGTTATTCTTGATTTTGTCGGGCTGGCTAACTGGCAGGCTCAACTCAAGAGCTCGTTGTTTCACCGGCGACGCAGTCAGTTCCATGCCTCTGCCCCGGGGTCGGTCAGGCTGGGTAACCACTAGCTGAATTTGGAAACCCGCGTCGGCCAACTTGTCCAGCGTGGGGACAGCAAATTGTGGAGTTCCGCAGAAAACGAGATTAAGAGAAGAAGGCAATTGTTCGATCTGAGTATGAGAACTGAAACAGGAGTGAGAATGGCAAGCTTAACAACGATTTTTTACCATTCCCCTGCCTTGACCAGTTTTCGAATTTTCCGTTTCATCAAGTCTCGCTTCAGTGCACTGATGTGGCTAATGTACAGCTTGCCGTTCAGATGATCGGTCTCGTGCAGAAAAGCACGAGCCAAAAGCTCCTCGCCAGTTTTCTCAAACCATTTTCCATTCACGTCCTGGGCCCGCACTGTGACCTTTCTAGCCCGTGACACCGGCTCGCGAAAATCGGGGATGCTAAGGCAGCCTTCACTCTGGCTCATTTTGCCCTCGGTGCGAATAATCTCCGGGTTTACCAGCACCAGCTTGGCATCAGGATCTTCTTTGAAAGTTATGTCGATTACCGCCAGCCTTTTGGAGAGTCCAATCTGCGGAGCCGCCAAGCCGACGCCATGAGCGGCATACATGGATTCAAACATGTCTTTGACGAGAGTTTTTAGCTCGTCATCGAACACCGTAACCGGCTCAGCGGGCCGCTCGAGAACAGGATTTCCAAACTTCACGATGGGATAGATCATTCAGTAGTTCTTCAGTTGTTGGCAGTAGCCTTGAAAATTCCGGACGGTCTCGACGATGGAGTCGCCGCCAAATTTTTCCAACGCGCAACGCGCCAGCGTAAGCGCCACCATCGCCTCGGCGGCTACGCCGGCGGCCGGCACGACACAAACGTCGGACCGCTCGTAGGCAGCTTTGACCGGCTCGCGGCTTGCAAAATCTACCGACTGCAACGGACGGCGCAAAGTGGAAATCGGCTTTAGATAACCGCGCACTCGGATTTCCTCTCCGTTGGAGACACCGCCCTCAATTCCCCCCGCGTTATTTCTGGGACGGCTGAATGCGGTGAAGCCGTTCTCCGCCGCATAACCTATTTCATCATGCACTGCGGACCCGGGAGCAGAGGCCGCCGTAATACCGGTGCCGATCTCGACTGCTTTCACTGCTTGTAGCGACATCACAGCGCCAGCCAGCAGCGCGTCGAGACGTTCGTCCCACTGAACATAGGTTCCGAGCCCGGGAGGAACGTTGTGCGCCACCACTTCGAATACTCCTCCCACGGAATCGCCGGTTCGCAATACCCGATCCACTTCACCCTTCATCCGCTGCTCGGTATCAGCATCAGCGCAATTCAGCAGAACGTCGTTCTTTTCCCAGAGCGCGCGAATGCGGTCCCATTCAACCGGTTGCTCCAGGCTTGTAGCCCCCACGGTTATCACATGGCTGAGGACTTCCATTCCCAGTTCCCGCAGGAAAAGTTTTGCCAAAGCCCCGATAGCAACCCGCGCCGCTGATTCACGCGCTGAAGCCCGTTCCAGAACATAGCGGGCTTCGGAGAAGTTATATTTCAACGCGCCCGCCAAATCAGCGTGGCCAGGCCGGGGCGATGCTACCCGCTTATGCTTTGCTGGGTCACCGGGCTCAACTGGTAGCGATTCTTCCCAGTTCTTCCAGTCTTTATTTTGCAACATCACGGCGATAGGCGAACCTATAGTTGCCCCATGCCGCACTCCAGAAAGAATGTGGGCGCGGTCGGTTTCGATCTTCATGCGGCCACCGCGTCCAAAACCCTGCTGTCGCCGCCAAAGTTCACGGTCGAGGTATGCCTGCTCGACCTTCAGCCCGGCGGGCAGGCCAGACAAGAAGGCGACCAGCGCCTCGCCGTGCGATTCTCCTGAAGTGAAGTAGCGCAACATTGTTTTTGGATTGTATCTGATAGCCAGAAAAAAGCTGGAATCCGAACCGGTAGCGAAAATTTATGTTGGCGAAATAGGGCCAGCGGCGCGGTCTTTGATAGAATTGGTGCAAGTTGGTCTCGCAGTTCATGCCCTTCCGTCTGGGCTAAGCGCCGTTGAAAATTCTCTGGCCACGAAGGTAGGTATTAGTGTCTCGTGTTTCAGCGAAATCCCGTAAAGCCAGTGCGCCGTTGGGGCAGGCTTCGGAAATTTCGCGCCACCTGGTGCGGGCCCAGGAAGAGGAGCGCAAGCGCATTGGACGGGAACTGCATGATGGTACCGGGCAAGGGCTGATGGTTCTGCGTCTTTATCTGGGGATGCTTGGCGCGGGCAGTCTCGATTCCGAAGCTCAGTTCAAAGTCCAAGAGGCACTGGGGCTGCTGGACAACACCATCGAAGATCTACGCCGCATCATTGGACGCCTGTCTCCGCAGACGCTGGAGCGGCTAGGATTGCTGCCGGCAATCCGTAAGGAAGTTCGTGAAATCAGCAGGAACAGCGGCATCAAGGCGGCGCTCGATTTACCAAGAAGCCTTGGCGCGGTAGATTTGGAAATCGAACTGGCACTCTACCGATCGGTGCAGGAGGCGCTGCACAACATCGCAAAACATTCACAGGCAAAGAATTTCCGAGTACGGCTTCAAGCCACTCATGAGACCTTGCATCTGCTGGTCGAAGATGACGGCATCGGATTTTCAAAAAAGAAAATATCGCAGGGGAATGGATTCGGCCTTTGGGGAATGCGGGAGCGTGTCGCCGCACTCGGCGGCAAGGTGCGAGTGAACGCGCACCCTGATAAAGGCACTCAGCTCAGGGTGACCTTGCCCACTGCAGCCGGACCTGAAGCCGGCGTTGCGGGCCGCAGCGGATCGCGATTAATTTCAACTTCTGAGTTACAGGCCACTTACAGCCATGCCCATTAGGTGCCTCATTGTCGATGATCACACCCTGTTTCGTGAGGGGATCCGTCACTTGCTGGCAGGCGATCCGGACATCGAAGTGGTCTGTGAGGCCTTTGATGCCGCTGACGCGATCAAGAAAGTCCGCGCGCATCGGCCCGAAGTTGTTCTGATGGACATTGGGATGCCGGGCATGTCGAGCTTCGAAGCTGCCCGCATCATCGATAAAAACTGGCCCGGAACGCGGATTATTTTCCTGACAATGTACGAGGACGAAGAATATCTACTGCAGTCGCTCGATGCCGGCGCAGCGGGCTACATTCTGAAGGACGTGCCCGCGCCTGACTTGCTGGATGCTGTGCGAGAAGTGAGCCGAGGCCGCAAATACCTTAGCCCGCGAGTGCTGGAAAAAGTGCTGAATCCTCATGCCCCACAGGGAACACGCGGGACCAGATTTGATTCGCTCACCCCACGCGAGCGCGAAATTGTGAAGATGTTGGCGGAAGGCAGATCCGTCCGCGAGACTGCTGAGTTCATGTCATTGAGCATTAAGACGGTAGAAGCGCATAAATTCAACCTGATGCGCAAATTACAGATTCACAACACTGCCCAGCTGGTTACTTATGCTATTCAGAAGAAAATAGTTCCAATGCCAATCGGAGCGTAGTAGCAGCTTACGTTCCTAGAATTCTCTGCACTCTAACCAAGTCAGGCTCAGTATCTACCCCAACGGTGTCGTACTTGGTTTCCGCTACATGAATCGGGATACCGTTTTCCAGGAATCGTAACTGCTCTAATTTTTCGCTACCCTCGAGTGGAGAATCGGGCAGCGTTACGAACCGATCAAGGGCGGCCTTGCGATACGCGTAGAAACCGAGATGCTTGAAGTAGGTGGGGCGTGCGCCGTCACGATCGAAGGGAATCGTGGCCCTCGAAAAATAAAGCGCCTTGCCGGCGGAGTCGATAACCACTTTTACTGCGTTCGGGTTGTGAACGTCCGAGTCGCCAGCCTTTATTCTCAATGTACCCACCTGGATGGCAGGATCTTTCATCAACTCGAGCAACGAAACGATGTGCTCTGCCCGAGTGAGTGGCTCGTCGCCTTGAACATTCAAATAAACATCGGCTGCAACCGCCTGCGAAACTTCATGGACCCGCTCCGTTCCGCTGCCATGCTCTGCGGACGTCATCCGTGCCGCCCACCCATTACGCTGGCAAACTTCCATTATCTCGTCAGAGTCGGTCGCAATGATCACGTCCGAAAGCAATCCAGAGGAGAAAACGGCGTTGTAGACCAAACCAATCAGCGGTAAGCCATTCACCTCGCGCAACATTTTTCGAGGCAGCCGCGTGGAGGCAAGCCTGGCGGGGATGACGGCGATCGCTTTCATAACAACCTCGAGTTTGACACATTTTTCGGAAAATTGACGTCCGAGTATTGGCCCGCACTTGGCACCTCACAACGCCCCGCTCGTTCGCGCTCCGAGCCCGATGTTGCAAAGCAGTCTCTACGAAAGCACGTCCGCGTATACGAAACCATCTCGTGTTACTACCTCTCCGCTTGTGATCGCGATTGGACTCTTGAACATCGGTCCGGCATAGACGACGGTATGAAACTCTCCATTCTCGCCGCACGGATCGACGGCTGGCGGCATGAGGGGTAGAGCATCGCCCAGATCAAGGCCAGCAAATGCGCCAGAGAGCTTGGCTGGGTCTACACAGACGATCCGTGCTTTAAGGCCGCCCGCCAGCATTTGATTCAGCAGGATGCGCGTGTCCAGAAGCCAGAGAGGAAAAAGCGGTTCGAGGCTGGTGCCGGCAAGGCGGTCTTCGCGATACTTGCGCACATCTTCGAGAAATAAATCACCGAACGCTATTCCATTCACGCCCTCCTCCGCCGCGCGATTACAAGCAGCGGCCATCGCACACTCGTATTCGCTGTTACTGCAAGGCCAGGGTAACGGTACTTCCCACAGCGGCAGTCCGGTGGTATCGGCCTGGGCTCGCACCAGTGATAATCGCGTGCCATGCATGGCGACGCGCTCGAAATGCTGATTCACCGTAGTCAGCAGTCCCACTACCTCCACTTCACCTTTTTGGCGCAGAACGTGCAACGTCCACGCGCTGTCTTTGCCGCTGCTCCAGGAAACCAGAACTTTCTTTTTCATTCCGCCTCGAATTGCACGTCCGATATACAGATACAATAATTGGCTTAGACCTAATTGAGGAATGAATATGTCAGCCACGCGACCAGCACAGCCGGAGACCGTATCCAACGAGATACCGCCCGTCCCACTGACCATTGAAGGCTACAGCGTCTTGCATCAGATGATGCAGATTCGATGGTCCGGATGGCGATCGCTGCGTCCTGCGTTAAAAACTGAAGTATTGAAGGAAGCCAGCGAAGCCTTTGGAAAAATGGAGCAGAATGCCAACGGACAGTCTGCGTTTTTTTCTTTGATAGGACATAAAGGCGACCTGATGTTCGTGCACTTCCGCGAATCTTTCGAAGACCTTAATCAGGCCGAACTGCAACTGGCTCGTTTGCGCATTTCAGATTTTCTAGAGCAAACAACTTCATACCTTTCCGTAGTCGAACTCGGTCTCTACGAATCAACCATCAAGACCTACAAGGCGCTGGCTGATCGCGGATTGCAACCGCACTCCGAAGAGTGGAATCGCGAAATTGGCGATACTCTGCTGCGGCAGAAGGAAGCAATGCGGCCGCGCTTGTTTCCCGAGATGCCCAAGCATCGCTACATCTGCTTCTATCCTATGGATCGGCGGCGAGGCGAAGACAAAAATTGGTACATGCTTCCGATCGAAGAGCGTGCCCGCCAGATGAACGACCATGGAATGGTCGGCCGTCGCTACGCCGGCGAAGTTAAACAGATCATTACTGGATCCATCGGCTTCGATGACTGGGAGTGGGGGGTTGACCTGTTCGCCGAAGATCCTCTGGTCTTCAAGAAGCTGATCTACGAAATGCGCTTCGATCAAGTCAGCGCGATTTACGCATTGTTTGGACATTTTTATGTTGGCCTGCGTTGCCCGGCGAGTGCTATTGGAAAATTACTCCGCGGCGAATTACCCAAGAGCAGCGGCTAATCGTTACTAGTTTTGTTGTTACTTCCTGGAGAACCAATGTCGACCCTTGGATTGATCGAATACAAAGACGCCGGCCCCGAAGTGCGAGCGGTGTACGACGACATCATGGCAACACGTAAGACCGACTGGGTTAATAATTTCTGGAAGGCAATTGCCCACGACCCCGGCACATTAAAGCGAACATGGGAGAGCATCAAGCAGATCATGGGCCCAGGCGCGCTGGATCCTCTCACCAAAGAACTGATCTATGTCGCGGTCAGCACCGCCGCGCAGTGCAACTATTGCATCGCTTCGCACACCGCCTCCGCCCGAAAAAAAGGCATGACGGATGAAATGTTCAAAGAGCTTATGGCAGTTATCGGCATGGCCAGCGAGACCAACAAATTGGTCACAGGTTATCAGGTGGAAATCGACGAGCAGTTCAAGACCAGCTAAGCGGCATGCTTCCCTTCAAGCTCGTCTACAGCGACGGATACTATCTGCCGATTGGGGCTCACGTCTTTCCAGCCGAGAAGTACCGGCGCGTCCACGACCGGCTCCTCGAAACTGGCGTGGCGGAGAGTTCCGATTTTCTTTCTCCACAGCCAGCGTCCGATCAGGATATTTTGCTGGTGCATCATCCAGATTACGTTCACAAGCTGAAAACCGGAACGCTTTCGGCGCATGAGATTGCGCAGATGGAAGTGCCGTTCTCGCCGGAATTGGCGCGAGCCTTCTGGTTGGCGGCCGGCGGCTCGATCCTTGCTGCTGAAAATGCCTTAAGAGACCGCGTTGCGTTCAATATCGGGGGCGGGTTTCATCACGCATTCCCCGATCACGGTGAAGGTTTCTGCATGATCCACGACGTCGCAGTGGCGATCCGGCGCATGCAGCGCGACGGAAAAATTAGCACCGCGATGACGGTCGATTGCGATGTCCACCACGGCAACGGAACTGCCGCAATTTTTGCTGGTACCCGCGTGCCAGGGGATGCGTTGCCGTCACGAGCTGCCTCGACGCTAAGCGAGGGGCAGCTGCGCAATGCCCACGCCGGCGGCGTTTTCACCATCTCACTACACCAGCACAACAATTATCCCGCTGCAAAGCCGATGTCCTCGATCGACGTTGATTTGCCCGACGGAATTGGTGATGACGATTATCTTGCCTGGCTCGACAATGCGCTAAGTTCTGCCCTGCGCCAGTTTCAGCCCGATTTGCTCTGTTACATCGCTGGCGCCGATCCCTATCGCGAAGATCAGCTGGGCGGACTCAATTTATCGATCGAAGGCCTGAAGCGCCGGGACGAACTCCTTTTCAAAGTGGCTCGCGCCCGCAGGCTTCCAGTCATGGTCACGTATGCCGGCGGATATGCACGGCGAGTCGAAGACACGGTGACCATTCACTGCAATACTGTAGTAGCCGCCAAGGAGAATTTCTGAGTCGTCTACTTCAGACCTGCCGCCCAAACGTCATAACCGCATTGTCTCCAGTTCCTCCTCGGAGGCGGGTTGATACTGAAGTTGATGGCATTCGGCATTAATTCCTGCCTTCGAATGACCGCGAATGGAACTCCATGGTCTCTTCGATGTGAGCCAAAAAATATGCGCCGCTGTGATTGCCGGGATAGAGATGATATTCGTGAGGTATATTTTGTGCGGTCAATTCCCGATGTAGTGCTTCAGCTCCGTGCTCAAAGCCGTATTCATCGTCGCGGCCGCAGTTGAAGTAGATCGCCAGCCCATGCAGACGGGCCTTGTTTTGTATAGCGACAACCAAGGGATCATTAGCTTTCCAATGTGCCGTGTCGATTGGGTTGCCAAAAACTGAGCCCAGGTACCGGCCCAGAGACTCTCTGGAGTGCGCGCCTTCGGTCATCAACGCTGCACTCTGTGCGCTCACCGAACCAAATAGTTCAGGATGCGCGAACGCAAATCGCAATGCACCGTAACCGCCCATGGAGACACCGCTAACGCCGCGTGCCTTCCGATCCCGCCGAATTGCGTACCTGCTTTCAATGTAAGGCATGAACTCGGTAACGAAAAAGTCGTCATAGCGAACCCGGTTGGCAACAGAATTAATGTAGAAACTCGCCTTGCCTTCCGGCGCAATAATCAGGAAATCGCCAATTTTGTTTTGCTGCCGCAGGTCTTGGACCAGGCTCCATCCGCCTGCCTTGAATAGAGTCTGCTCGTTGTCACCCAAGCCGTGGAGATAATAGAGCACCGGGAATTTTTTGCTGGAGTGGCTGGCAGCAGCCGCGTCATAGCCGGGGGGGATCATCACGCAATAGTGGACTGCTTCACCGAGGATGCGGCTCTTAAATGCATTGCAATCAATCCGGCTTTGAGCGTGAGCCGTTTGAACAAGACAAAAGGCCAAAACAAGAAGGAATAGCAGCCGACGCATGAAGTTGAGTCTACTCGTAGCGCAACGCTTGCACGGGATCGAGCTGAGCGGCGCGGCTGGCGGGGTAAAGACCGGAAAGCAAACTCACCACCACAGCGAAGCTGATTGCGCCTGCTACTAGCCACCACGGTACAAACCAGATTTGTTCCGGGGGAAAGTGCTGCCTTCTCAAATAAATATTAGTGCCGATGTTAATGACCCGCCCAATTGCCCAGCCTAAAGCGACGCCTAACATACCCCCCAAAGCCCCCATCGCGCCGGCCTCGGCAAAGAAAAGCAGCTTCACGTCGCCGTCGCTTGCACCCAACGCTTTCATGATTCCAATCTCGCGTCGCCGCTCCAGAATCGCCATGACCAGTGTGTTGACGATACCGATGGAAGCGACAGCCAGCGCCAGGCTGCCAAAGATTCCCAGGAACAGATCGAGCACGGCGAAGAACTGCCGCATGCTTTTGGTTGCGTCAACGATGGAGAAAGTATTGAAGCCAAGCTTCTTGATGGCGGATTCTATTGTGGGCACATCGTTGGGACTCTTTACCCGCACGCTGATTGAGCTGTAAGTCTGTTTATTGTCGAGGGCGCTGGTCGGATTGCGCATATCTGATTGCTGCATCACATGGAGAGTTTGAGCTAACGCCAGCGGCAGAAAAGCGCGTGCTCTTGTCGGCCCGCGCATGCTGTCAGGGTCGAGATCGACCACCCCTGCGATTTTCAGTGTCTGTTCTCGCGAAACGACCGAATACGCCGAATTTGCCGCGTCGTCGCCAGCGGCAGAAGGAGTCCGTTCCGCATAGCGCATGGTAAGTTGCTTGCCGAGCAGTGGCTTTGCCAGTTCCGCAACGTTGAAGTCGTCATCGGTGCGCTTCGAGCCCAGCAACTCTGCGGCGAACGATTTTTGCAGGATTACTTCTGCGGCATTCTCAGAAGAAAAATACTGCCCCTGGACCGACTCAAATGCGTCGCCGTTTTTCGCCGACGGAGGAACGCCCGACACCATGCCAAGATGCGGCTTACCTTCGTAGCGAAGTTCGGTGATGAAGCGAACATCGGGATATGCTTCGACGACATTGGGCAGGTGCTCAACTTTTTGCCGGGCAGACTCGTCTAGCGACGGGCTTTCCGCCGCAGACGGGCCGTTCTCATTCTGGTCGCGATCGAAGCCGCGCGAGTCGCGTCTAGAGGTGACCACTACCGTATCGAAAAGCCCAGACTTTTCCAGACGCCGCGACGCCAGCTGTTGTAAGCCAATTCCCAGGGACAGCATTGCGACCAGTGACGCTACGCCGACCGAGATTCCAACCGTCGTGAGTGAATTTCGCAATACAGACTCGCGCAGGTTGCGCACCGCCAACTCGGTGACGTCATAAAGTTTCATAGCGTGCCGCCAACCGGGACGAAGGTATCCTGAATCAACTTGCCGTCTTCGAGAAAAATCATTCGTTTGGCATAGCGCTCTGCAAGATTTCGCTCGTGGGTGACCATGATTATCGTCATGCCCAAGGTTTCGTTAAACTCGCGAATGAATTCCATGATCTCACCACCGGTACGGCTGTCCAGATTTCCCGTAGGCTCATCTGCCAGCAGCATCTTGGGACGGTTGATGAGCGCCCGGGCAAGCGAAGCGCGCTGTTGTTCGCCGCCGGAAAGTTCTGACGGACGATGATGCAGGCGCGCACCCAGTCCCACGCGCTTCAGCGATTCTGTAGCAAGCCCGGCGCGTTGGCCGCGATCGACTTCAGCGAAACGAAGTGGCAGTTCGACATTCTCAATCAACGTCATGCTGGGGATCAGATTGAAGGATTGAAAGACCATTCCGACTGTATGCAGCCGGTATCTTGCAAGATGCTCTCGCGACAATTTTGCAAGATCGTCGCCGTGGGCCAGCACTGCTCCGGATGTCGGACGGTCGAGTCCGGCAATCAGATTCAACAGCGATGATTTGCCGGAGCCGGAAGCGCCCAGCAGCGCCACGAATTCTCCAGCGCTCACGTCAAACGAGATGCCGTTCACCGCGCGAATGAGTGCATCGCCCATACTGTAATGCCGGTGAACTTCGTCGATGTGTAGGGCGACAGCATCCTCGGAAGACGCCATGCGTTAGCGGATTTCTCCTTTTACCAGGCGCAGTGCGTCGGTAAGTCCTGGGTCTTTGCCGTTCGAACTGGATCCGTCATCTTCTGGCATGGGGTCGCTTTCGCCCGGCGCAAGAAACAGATTCTGCTCCAGGCCGTGCTGTTTGGTATAGAGATCGTAGTAGCGCCCGCGCATTTCGTAGAGTTGCTCATGATTGCCGCGCTCGACGATTTTTCCTTGTTCGACTACCAATATTTGGTCAGCGCGACGGATGGTCGAAAGCCGATGCGCGATGACAAACGTAGTTCGTCCCTGCATCAGGTAGCTCAGCCCTTCCTGAATCAGCGCCTCGGATTCAGAATCGAGGCTCGAAGTGGCCTCATCGAGGATCAAGATTCGCGGATCGGCCAGAATGGCGCGGGCAATGGAAATACGTTGCCGCTGCCCCCCTGAAAGTTTGACTCCGCGTTCGCCAACGATGGTTTCGTACTTATTCTCGAAGCTCTCGGCGAACTCATCCACCCGCGCAATGCGGCAGGCGTGTAGGAATTGTTCCTCGCTGGCATAAGGCCGCGAAAACATTACGTTGTCGCGGATGCTGCCGTCAAAGAGAAACGACTCCTGCAACACAACTCCCAATTGTGTGCGATACGAATCCAGCTTCACCGTGCTCAAGTCGATTCCGTCGACCAGCACTCTGCCTTCCGTCGGCACGTGAAACGCGGCAATCAGGCCGATGGTCGTGGATTTGCCCGACCCTGAACTGCCGACTAGCGCGGTTACTGTCCCAGGAGCGGCATGGAAAGAAACGTCATGCAGCACGGAACGGTTCCCGTCGTAGCTGAAAGTTACATGTTCGAAGTCGACGTCGCCATGAATCGGCGGAAGTTCCACGGTGCGTCGCGGGTCGCGATCTTCCGGTTGCTCAGAGAGGATTTCATGGGTGCGTTCCAGGCCAGCCAGCGCTTCGGTGAGCTGGGTGCCAATCTGGACGATCTGCATGATGGGGGCAATCAGAAATCCCATGAACAGTGTGTAGGTGAAGAAGCCACCGATGGTGAGTGTTCCTGCTGCAATCTGCCGCGCACCGACGTACATGATTACCGCGCCAACCACGCCTAATAAAAGGCTCGCAGAGAGACTCATTACAGAAGTGGCGGTAAGGCTGCGGATTACATTTTCCAACAGGCGCATGACGCCGCCGGCGAAGACCTTCTCTTCGCGCTCTTCCGCGTGATAGCCCTTCACAACCCGAACTCCCCCTAGTGACTCGGCGAGGCGCCCTGTGACCTCGGCGTTGATCTTTCCGCGCTCACGAAAAATGGGGCGAATCGTGCCAAAGGCTTTACGCAAGGCCAACGCGAAACAGAGCAGAAAGGCGAACGCCAGAACCGTCATCAAAGCGCTGATGCGAAAAAGCACGACCAGAGCGATGGCCGCGGTGAGCAAGCCCCCGGTGAGATCGACCAGACCAGTGCCGATCAAATTGCGAATCCCCTCGACGTCGCTCATGATACGGGCGACCAGTGTGCCGCTCTTGGTCGAGTCGTGAAATGAAACGGGCAATCGTCCGATATGTGCCTGCACTTTTTGCCGGAGCTCTGCAATAAGGCGCTGCGCCGCCTTTGAAAGCAGTTGAGTCAACGAAAACGAGGTGATGCCTTGAACCACCGTCGCTGCCAACACCGCCAGCACCAGAGGTTTCAGCATTTCGCTGCGATGTTTAACGATGACGCTGTCGATCAAGAACTTGGTGGAGTAGGGGAGCACCAAGCCGGAAACGCGGTTGATGACCATCAACACAAAGCCGAGCGCGAGAATCGCCCGCCTTGGCCGGATCAGGTCCCACACGTCAGGCAGAATGACGCGGAGCTTTTGCAGCGATGCGCCACTCGATTTTCGGTCGGACTCCACTTTAGTCTTTAGAGTTCGAGTCTCCGCCGAGCGGTGCATTTTTGATGTACTAAACATAAGCTGTTGCAGCTCAATCCGCTCGCAGCCGCAAGAACAAGACTACTCCCACCGGATGCGAGCCGTAGTCTGCCCTCAACAATTCGGGGACGCCGTACCAGGTTAACTGTCCACCAATCGCAGTTGAAAGGTGCGGTAGATGGCCTAGTTCCCGATCGTAGCCCGCCGTGTATGCCTGAACTCGAGCGAAGTATCGTTCATGAAAACCCGGCGGCTCAGAGCCTTCGGTCAACAACAACTCGTTGGTGCGATCCGCATTCTCAATACGTGTCCAGGCGAAATTGCGCTTCATGAATTTCAAAGTCGATTCGAACAGGTAACCGTTTCCAATATTTCCATCCTGAAGGCTCCGATTGCGGCCCCACACCAACAATGAAGCCCAATTTCCGTTGGTGAGCCGGCGGTTGTAGGCGACGGAAGCCGTCATCCTCCTAATATCTGACTCAGGGGACAGCGCTTCTGGGCTGTGCAGTACTGCCAGAGAGTATTGCAGGCTCCAATTCGTTGACGGATTTACCGTCGCGCGCGTTGACCAGGAATCGATCTTGCCCGAGTCAATATTCCAGCGATACTCGTCGGGCTCACGTCCGTGAAATCCTGAAGCCTCCAGACGGAACATGCGGTGTGCCAGCCGCACTGTAATTACGTCATCTGCCACGTGAGTCGAATCCTGCAGATGGTGCGACAGCGGCGCGATCGGATTCTCCGAAGCCGATGCGCGATGCGGATACGCTACTGGTCCGATCGCCGGATCGCCCATGGGCGCAGCGTAAAAAGTCAGCAGTGTGTTCTCGCCTAGTTTGTAATCATAGACAGCCGCCAGCTCGCTGATGAAATCGTGGGGATGCTGGCCATCCACGATGGGCCTGCCGTATGCTGTTTCGCCCTGCTGGAACAATTCTGGATACTGTTCCTGCGTAACGGTTGCAGGCTCAAAACTGAACATTGCTTTAATGGTCAAATTACCTCGCCCAAGTTTGTGTTGTGCCATGGGCATGACCCAATTCGTCGAAAAGAACTTATCGGTGCCGCGAGGTCCAGTTTGCTGTGCATCGTTGAGAAATGCCTCGCCATGGAGCATAAGCATCCACCCATGCCAACTTGTCATCAGCATTCCCGTTGCAGTTGAAGCTGGCTGAGTATCAGTTCCGGGGAGTGTTCGGTTCCCGAAAGCCGAGCTTTCCGAATAAATTTTCTTGCCAGGCGAATGAGTTGAGTGATCCATCCCGGGCATCGAAGGCATGGTGTCTTCCGGCGATTGAGCTCTTGCACCCGGACAAAAGGTCATGACCAATAGAAAAACTGCCACGCTTAAAGAAACGGTCTTCAAGATTTGCTCCCCAATTTGTTGTAGCGATATGACAGAGCTCGCGTTGAAAAGCGTGCTCCTGCTAAAAGAGGAGTGATTTCAGATGAGAAGAGGGATTAAAACAGGCGGTCCGCTCGACGAAGCCCAAAACCAAGGCTCTCGCTTAGTCACAATAAACAGACAAGCCAGGGGGATTTCAGCCGTCCCGAGTTCCGCGAGCGCGGAAACCGGCTCAAATGTCGCCCGTAGCAAAGCTGAGTTATGGCCAGTCGCGCAGCACTGAAAATCAAGCTGCCCGACGGTTGGATGGGATTGACGATGCGCGTGGCAGCCTGTTGTTCGAATCACAGAGATCGAAGGGATGTCGGCGGATAAGGGGATGGCGATTAGAGACAACAACAAGATCGAGCCGACAAACTTAAGCCCGCGTACCCTCATGCCTTAATCAGATGCTTCCACCCGCTATTCGTCAACAAATTTGCGTTACTCCGGGTCACGATGCACCGAATCTGGCGAGAATGCCGGGGAACAGACCGCGATGTATTCGGCACCGCCCTCTTGCGGAGTCGAATACTGAACCCATTCACCACCGTGGGCAATAATTGCCTGCCCGGCGGCCACGTCCGTTTCTCCACTCGCGTGCTTCACCCGCAATGTCCCCTTCAAGACCAAAGTGAATTCGTCAAACTCGGGTTTTTGACCAGGCTCGACCCATCCCTGTGGACTACGCATATGGGCCACACTGACCGACGACGTCTTCGAGTTGACGCGCCCAATATACTCGTCAATCAGCTTGGGTTTATTGCCTGCTGCGGTTATTCGAGTCGGCTCAGAAACTAATGTTGGCATGCGCAATTCCTCCAGCTTACTCTAGCAAGGAAATGCTACGTGAAGGAAACTGCGATGGGAGAAATGCCCGCCACCTCGCCTCCGCGAGATTCACTTACCCATAAAATGTGCGGGACGTTTTTCAAGAAATGCTTTGGTGCCTTCCTGTTTGTCTTCGGTGGCACAGCTCATTCCGAATAGCGTTGCTTCTTGATAAAGGCCTTCCGCCAATGTCAGGTTCATACCGTGATTTACTGCTTCGATGGTGTATTGCACGGCCAGTGGCGCGTTGGCGATTATCTTTTGAGCAATGGCTTCGGCGCGTGGAACGAGTTCTGCTGTCGCCGTAACTTCATTCACCAGCCCAATGCGATAGGCTTCCTGCGCCGAGATCATTTCTCCGGTGAGCAGGAGTTGCATGGCTACGCCCTTACCGACCAAACGAGGCAGACGCTGGGAACCTCCATAGCCGGGAATAATGCCGAGCTTTACCTCGGGCTGACCGAGCTTCGCATTCTCGCTGGCCAGGCGCATGGTGCAGGCCATGGCAAGTTCGCATCCCCCGCCCAGGGCGAAGCCATTGATGCAGGCGATCACCGGCTTGCCGAGATTTTCAATTAGATCAAGTACGGACTGGCCGCGATGGGTATATTCCTTGGCGTCAACGGCGTTATTTTTCGAGAGCTCGCCAATGTCCGCGCCGGCGATAAATGCCTTTTCCCCAGACCCCGTCAGAATCGCCACGCGCACCGCTGAGTCGGCCTTAATCTCAGTGAAAACGGTTCGGATTTCCTCCAGCGTTGCCATATCGAGAGCATTCAATACCTTTGGGCGATTGACGGTCACGTATGCAATGGCATTTTTCTTTTCGAAAATGATGTTTTCGTAGGCCACTTGGTTCACTTCCCCCAAACGGTATTCAAGAAGAGGTAGCGTTCCCTCTGGTCATCTTTCATCACCTGAGGATTTTCTCGCAGATGCATCACCGGGTAACCGTCAGCCGCCGTATACATTGGCCACTTCGGCAGGCCGGAGCCATTGGGGTCGCCACTGCGCGCGAAATTGGACCAGTAGTGCATCATTAATCCGCTCAGTTCGTGATCGGAACGGCGCCAGCGGACATTCAGCTTTGAATCGAGTTGACCGAAGACATACTCAATTTCTGCTGAATGATATGCGAACTCCGGCGCCGGCGGATCAGAGGGCGGACCCTGATCGAAGCGATAACGGTAAATGGGCTGTTTGCCCGTTGCCTGTTGTGACTCAAGCCATCGCCACGTTGACCATGCAATAAAGTGGTCCCCCACGTAATCCAGCATGGCACGTTGAGCCTGGGTGTCGGTATCGGCTTTGTAGACGCGAAGGAAGTCGGGAGCCTTATCGCCGAAATCCTTTTCCGCCCTGGCCTTCAGGCTCTCTGGGTTCAGATTCTGAAGTGAGGATGCCACCTCAAAACTACCCTCGTCATGGTTCCAGCCCGCCAATAGAGGAACGTCATTTTGTTTTCCGCCGGCAAAGATCTCCGGCGCCGATTGCGGCAAGAAATATCCATCAATGTCGGGCCCAAAATCGAAACCGCCTCCAGGCTTGAAAAATGCGTCCAGCAACTTCTGCGCCGGCACGGCGCGAAGTTCAGCCAAAGTGTTGACTCCCAGGGTTGAGCTGGCAAGCTTTGAGTCCTTCTCTTGGCGCACCGCGAGCGGCTCGAAACGCAGACCGCTGCTGGAAAATGCTGCGCCGCTTTCTCCAATTGCTTTATGAAACAGTCCCTTTGCCAGAGGCGACGCCATTTGAGCGCTCACCGAAAACGACCCGGCACTTTCGCCGAATATAGTCACGTTCCTGGGGTCGCCGCCGAACTCGGAAATATTGTCGTGCACCCATTGCAATGCGGCGGTCTGGTCAAGCAGTCCATAATTTCCGGCTGTATTCCGTCCAGATTCCTTGGCAAGGTCGGGATGAGTGAAGAAACCAAAAATACCCAACCGGTAATTCATTGAAACAACAACCACTCCCAGTTGCGCGAGGTTTGTTCCATCCTGCCGCTGCTCTGAGCTTGAGCCTCCGACGAAGCCGCCGCCGTAAATCCATACCATCACCGGCAGCTTGCCTTTTATCTTTGCGGGAGCCCAAACGTTCAGCGACAGGCAGTCCTCACTGCCGCCTGAATCGCGAAAGTTCATGTCGCCGAAGACGGGAGCCTGCATGCAACGCGGACCAAAGTCGGTAGCCTTTTTTACCCCACTCCACTTCGCTAAAGGCATAGGTGGCTTCCAACGAAGCTCTCCAACGGGGGGAGCGGCGTAAGGGATTCCAAGAAATACCCGTACCGGGCCAGCTTCCTTGCCTTCCACCACGCCAGACTTAGTTTTGACTTGCAGGTCTGAGGCGTGGGCGGCAAGCGCCATTATCAACAGCGTGGTCGACAAAATGGAGATCTTCATCAATGTAGTAGTCCTTAATGGAATCGTCGGATATCCAAACTTCGGGATTGTACAGGCGAAGTGCTCGAAGGGGCCAGAGAATGATCTTACGAGCACGTAGCCTGTTTCTGACCGCGCTTTTCCCAGCGCAGGCGAGCCACGATCAGGCGAATATCTTCGAAAGTCGTCTCGGCAGAGACGGCGTCCTTGATTAGCCGTAGCCGTTCGGTTCCGACGCGACCGCACGCCGCTTCAATTTCAGTTTGCTTAGTCTGATCGACCCATGCAGGCTTAAATTCCAGCTCCCCACTTTCAATCAGTTCAGAAACTGCGTTGACCACAGTGGAGAGCTGGCGGCCGCGAATTACCGCGATGCTGGCGAAAGTTTCACCTTCGTCCAACAACCGTTTCGTTTCCATTGCGGGACGAGAAACCGGACGCGCTGGCTGGGCGGCCCTGGCTCCTTCCTTAAAGCTCTTCAGCGCCGCAATGATTTGCGATCCGTAAAGTTCGGTCTTGCGCTCTCCGAATCCCGAGATCTGCAACAACTGGCCGAGGGACATGGGCTGCTTGCGACAAATTTCCTCAAGAGAGGCATCGTGCATTACTACGAACGCCGGAGTTCCCTGTTCACGGGCGGTGTCGCGACGCCACTGCCTCAAATACTCCCGCAAGTCGCTATTGATATCGGAGACCTCGGCGAGTTTTGCGGACTTTTTACGCTTAGCGGGCGGCGCATAACCATCGGTGGTTTCGAGCCACTCTGGGCAGCCAGTACAAACATCGCAAGCTTCGCAAGTTGACCACTTGGGCTTTTCGCCGAAATGCTCGCAGATCATCAGGTGGCGGCATTTTTTGGAATCGGCAAAACCGCGGATGGTGTGGTAGCGCTGCCAGGCCCGGTCTTTTTCCTCAGTATCAGTGCCTTGCTGAATGAAATGCGCCAGCAGCGCCGCATCCTGCTTCTGCCACAGCAGCAGGCAGTCAGCGGGCAAGCCATCGCGACCGGCGCGGCCCGCTTCCTGATAATACTGCTCGATCGACTTTGGCAACGACAGATGGATCACGGCGCGAACGTTGGACTTATTGATGCCCAATCCAAACGCGATGGTGCCGACGAGCACTCGTACTTCGTCAGACATCCAGATTTCCTGGTTGCGTCGCCTGACTCCGGCCTCCATTTTTCCGTGATAGGCAATGGCCGCGATGCCATTCTCTTGCAGAAAATCTACTGTCTGCTCGACGCGCTGGATGGTGGGCGCGTAAATAATGATATTGCCCTCTGGATAATTTCGCAGCGAGGCAAGCAGTAGTTTGAGTAGTTCATAGCCTTTCGATTCTTTCACCACATAACGCAAGTTCGGGCGATGAAAGCTGGCGATGTATTTGTGCGGATCACGCAGCTTGAGCTGATGCAGAATGTCGTGCCGCACTCGCTGCGTGGCGCTCGCGGTAAACGCCGCGATCGGTTGGGAAGGGAAGTGGGCTCGCAGGCGGCTCAGTTGGCGATACTCAGGACGGAACTCGTGTCCCCATTCGGAGATGCAGTGAGCTTCATCGATCGCGAAGAAGGAAATCGGCGCTCCTTGCAGCCAGCCGATGCAGTCTTCGCGGGCCAGTCGCTCCGGAGAGAGATAAAGCAGCCGATAGTCCCCGGCCCGCGCCTTCATCATGACCTGCCCTTGATCGGCGCTCGACATTGAACTGTTCAGGACGGCGGCGGGGATCCCCATCTGTGCCAGTTGAGCGGCCTGGTCCTGCATCAACGCGATCAGCGGCGACACCACCACGGCCAGCTTGCCATGCACCAGTGCCGGTAATTGATAGCACAGGGACTTTCCTCCACCGGTGGGCATCACCACGCAAGTGTCGTGACCGCCGAGCAGGCTGCGCACAATACGCTCCTGCAAGGGGCGGAAAGAGTCGTAACCCCAGTAGCGGCGTAACGGCTCATATAGTTCCGCGTCTTCAGCCATGCAGTCCAGTATAAGAGAGCCGGATCAAAGGCGACGGGCGGCACCATTTAAGACCGCCGCAACCGGCCCAAAAGAATTTTCAAGTGGCTGGAGATTTCGGTGAGGGGATTGGATATCGTAGTATCAGCGTTGGGGAATCTGAGATGAGTGCGAACTTCGGGGGGTTGCGGGTGCTCTCGTTGGAGAGCCGGCGGGCAAAGGAAATGGGCCAGCTGATCATGAACAACGGCGGCCAGCCCATCATCGCTCCCTCGACGCGAGAGGTTCCTTCTGGTCCGAATGACGAAGAAATGAAGTTCGCCTCAGAACTTCAGCAAGATAAATATGGCGCAGTGATTTTTCTTACCGGCGTGGGTACGCGCGCGCTGGCTCTGGCGATTGAGAGCGTCTGTTCTCGCGAACAGTTTGTGGCCGCACTCTCGCGCACCAAAGTCGTCGCCCGTGGGCCGAAGCCTATTGCCGTGCTGCGCGAATTCGGAGTACCCGTTACCCTTGCCGTCCCGGAACCGAATACCTGGAAGGAAGTCCTTCAGGCGCTCGATGAAGCCGGAGACAAGATTCCTCTCAAGGGGGAACTCCTAGCTGTGCAGGAGTATGGGGTTCCCAGCCCCGAGCTCTATGCTGGACTCAGAGACCGTGGCGCGCAAGTCTTTGCCGTGCCCGTCTACAAGTGGCAGCCGCCGGAGGACACCGGTCCGCTCCGCGAAGCTGTAAAGGCTCTCAGCCAACGCGAGATTGATGTGGCGATGTTTACCTCGTCGGTGCAGATTCATCATCTATTCCAATTCGCTGTTGAGATGAAATTGCGCGATGCGGTTTTGCGCGGCTTGAGCCACGCCGTTGTCGCATCCATTGGGCCAACGACCTCTGCGACACTGCGCGATTTTGGTGTTCAGGTTGACGTTGAACCTACCCACCCCAAAATGGGTTTTCTGGTCAAAGAAGCGGCCGAGCAAAGCCTGGCGCTCAGATCTCAAAAGCCGCCGAAGACCGCATAAATGTTGAGCTTTCGTGATTCTTCCTAGGTATCCCGTAATGGGCAAAAGCTCACCTCCGTAACTTGTTGTTAGTGCCCTCTCAAGCGAACATTAGGTACGCCCCCACCATCGAATATGTCACTTATGATCCCTGATCAAGGCTCCATTCGGCTGTCTGAAGTTGTATCCGCACTGTCACTCGCGCTTGACCTGACCGAAGGCCAGCCGATGGGCCACGCCATTCGCAGTTGCATTATTGGTATGCGGATAGCCGAAGAACTTAAGTTGCCGGCGGAGGATTGTTCTGACCTTTACTACGCACTGCTTTTAAAGGACTCGGGCTGCAGTTCGAACGCTGCCCGCATGCATTGCATCCTGGGTTCAGATGAAATCCAGGCCAAGAGGGAAGTGAAGTTGGTGGATTGGACGAGCATATCGCTCTCCAGCCTGGCGTGGACTTTCCGCAATACCATGCCGGGTGCCCCATTGTGGCAGCGCCTGAAGCGCGTGGTAAAGATGGGTGCAGAGCGCAAGCAGAACAATACCGCGTTGATCAGCGCGCGCTGCGAGCGCGGAGCTGACATCGCGCGCATGATCGGGCTGAATGAGAATTCGGCGCTTGCCATTCGCGGCCTTGACGAACATTGGGATGGCAACGGGTACCCCGAAGGCTGCAAGGGTGACACTGCGCCGCTGCTCGCGCGCATCATCAACATCAGCCAGACGCTGGAGGTTTTTGCCGCGGAAGACGGGCCAGAAGCCGCGATAAAGATCGCCATAGCCCGCAGTGGAAGCTGGTTTGATCCACAATTGGTGAAGGTGGTTAAGTCTCTGCGGAATGACCAAAGTCTATGGGCGAAGGCTACAGCCGAGGATCCTCGGCCCTACGTGCTGCGGATGGAACCGGGCGCCGCTCTGCCGGCCACCACCGCGCGGATTGACAGTTTGTGCCGTGCGTTTGCGCAGGTGATCGACGCCAAGAGTCCCTACACTTTCAATCATTCTGTGGGCGTGGCCGACGCGGCGGTGAAGATCGCCGAGGGTATGGCCCTCGCACCCAACACTATTCAAATGATCCGCCGCGCCGCGCTGCTGCACGATATTGGGAAACTGAGTGTTTCCAACGCAATTTTAGAAAAGCCAGGGAAGCTGACAGAAGAAGAGTGGAAGGTGATGAAGCTCCATCCGGTTTATACGCGGGTGGTGCTAAAGGCTGTTTCGGGTTTCGAAAATCTCTCATTTGTGGCTGCAGCACACCACGAGCGCCTCGACGGCACAGGTTACCCGGATGGACTTTTTGCGGCTCAAATGCCGCTTACCGCGCGTATTATCGCGGTCGCGGACGTGTTCCAGGCGCTCACAGAAAAGCGTCCGTACCGTGAATCGTTACCGCACGAAGTTGTGATGGAAATCATGGGAAAAGATGCCGGCACCCGGCTGGATGCAGGCTGTCTCGATGTCCTCAGGGCTAATGGCTCCACAACCGCAAAAGAGGACGCCAAGTACGCCGCGGTAGGCGTCTGAGCGAATCGCGCACGTGTCAGCCTAGCTGGTGTTTGTTCTCGTTGCCCGTACGTAAGCAGTTAATCTACCCCGACCCCTACCTCAGGGTTATCTAGTTGAAACCCCACAAATTAGGAGGAAGTCTCCAGCTCGCTCGGGCTACACTTCTTGCTCACGCTTCCACCGCTGGCGCGTCCATCACTATGCAACCGGGAGGAACGGCTAAGGCGCCCGGTTTCATAGAGGAAAACAAGGATCATGCCGGCCGATGCGTTCGCAGTACCATTGGCGGTCGGGCGATATCGTCCGCCCGACAAGACAGTTAACTCGAAGCAACGATACAGCGGAACCCAGGACCCCATTTTGCGGGGCCACATGACTGGGCAAAACTCAAGGATCGACGACACTCTGCTGGTGCGCGAGGCCCAGCGCGGCGACCGCGCTGCCTTCGAGGAACTAGTGCGTCACTACGACCAGGCGGTTTTGCGGTTGGCGATGCACCTGACCCGGTCTGAGAGCGAAGCGCAGGATGTGTATCAGGAAGCGTTCCTTAAAGCGTATCGGAACATTGGCAAGTTCCGCTTTGAGTGCTCGTTTTATACCTGGATTTACCGGATCGTGACTAACCTTTGCCTTGACCATCTGCGCAAACGGCAGGTTCGCAAAGAAGACGCTCCGGTCGCAGTGGATGGCACGGGTGAGGCATACGATGTGCTGGAGCGAGTGCCCGACAGTCGGGCCGCGGCGAATCCCGAGCAGGGTCTGCTGAGCCAGGAACTGGGACAGAAGATCAATCGAGCGCTTGATCAGTTATCTCCGAGAGAGCGCATGGTATTTGAGTTGAAACACTACCACGGGTTGAAACTTAGGACGGTTGGCGAAATGTTGCAGACAACGGAAGATACGGCTAAAAATACGTTGTTTCGAGCCACTCAAAAGTTGCGTGGCGCACTGGCGGACATGCGGTAGAAGCGGCATTTCCCCCGAGGGGGCATGAACATGAAATGTGAATGGGTACAACAAAACCTTCTGCTCTATGTGTACGACGAGTTGGCTGATGACGCTCGTTACGAATTGGAGCAGCACGTTGCCCGCTGCGCCGACTGCGCGGCTGAACTGAAAGCGAATCGTGAGTTCGTCACCAAAGTATCGCAGTTCGCGGTAAGCGAGCCTTCACCAAATTTGTTGGCTTCGTCCAGAATGCGTTTGCAGGAATCGCTTGAAACGGCCAAGCAGGGCGGCCTTTGGCAGCGGCTGGTGTTCGATCCTGCGATTTGGATGCGGCAGTTGAAGTTTTCTCCGGCTTTGGCAGCGGTGCTTGTGATTATGGGTTTTGCCGGCGGTATAGGCACTGCCTATAAGGTAGCAATCGGTAGAGCAGCAGAAGGGACCGGCATTTCCAGTGCCGTTCCTGCGGAATCTTCCATCAGCGGCATTCGGTCAGTGAGTCGGCAACCCGGCAGCAGCCAGATCAATATCAAGTACGACACGGTTTCGACGCAGGAAGCGCAAGGCTCGATGAACGACCAACGCATCCAGCAGCTCTTGCTGTTTGCCGCGCGCAACAATTACAACTCCGGCGTACGCATCGATTCGGTGGACTTGCTTACCCAGCATCCGGAAGACACGCGAGTGCGCGAGGCCCTGGTCTATGCGCTTCGTTACGATTCGAACCCCGGAGTGCGGCTAAAGGCGCTCGAAGGAGTTGGACCGTATGTAAAAAGCGATGTTCGGGTGCGGGATGCAGTGCTGGAAGCGCTGCTGAATGACTCCAACACTGGGGTTAGAACTCAGGCCCTGCATTTGCTTGGCCCCGTGCGCGCCGACAGCAGTGTTCGAGCAGTGCTGTACCGGCTGGCTGAATCCGACAGTAACCAATACATCCGCTCGCAAGCGCGGACGCAGATGGCGCAGCTGCCGGAGATTGATTAATGGTGGGAGCCCGGTAAAGACGGGCGAGGTGAAATGTTGAGAAAACTTGTCCAATTAAGTTTAGCGGTGGCGCTGTTGGCGGTAACCGCACCTGCGCAGGAAAGCCGTACGGTTAACCAGAACGGCAACTGGGTGCGCGAAGTAAACGGAACCCTCGCGGCAGCGAAAAACTTGCGGGTTTCGGTTGACGCCGGCTCGGTGAACGTCGAAGGCGGCAACGGAACCGATATCAAGTATGCATTCCGCAGTCACGACTCGCGCTCGGAAGAAAAAGCTCGACGTGATTTCGATTCCTACCACTTGAACACTTATGTTCGCGGCGACACGGCTTACATTACGGCGGAGTGGCAGGGTGGCCGGTCGCATCGATTTTCAGGAGAATTTTCCATTCAGGTTCCTCGGGATATGGATCTGGTTAAAGTGGAGACCCAAGGCGGAGGAGTGACTGCGACCCACCTCGGCGGCCGGGTCGAGGTGCAGAGTGGAGGCGGGCTCATTCGTATCGACGACGTGAGAGGTGCAGTCCGTGCGGAGACCGGCGGCGACAACGTTGACATCAGCTCGGTTGGAGGGGATCTAAATCTCCAGACCGGGGGCGGCAAAATAACCTTGCGTGATATCAAGGGCAGCTTGAATGCCAGCACCGGCGGCGGCGATGTATTGCTAATTTCCAGCCAGCAAGGCGCGATACTGGAAACTGGCGGCGGCAACATTCAGGTGCAGCAGTGCGGCGGCAAACTCAAGGTTTCAACCGGTGGTGGCAACATCGACATCGGCGATGTTGCCGGGCCCGTAGACGTCGAAACGGGTGGTGGAAGTATTCGACTGGCGTCCGCCAAAGGCCCCGTCCACGCCGAAACGGGCGCGGGGCGGATCGAGCTGAATGGAGTGCCGGCCGCGCGAGTTGAGACTGGAGCCGGCGGGATTATGGTGCATTTTGTGACTTCCGCGGACGTCGATAATTCTTCGCTGGAGACTGCGGCGGGCGACGTGACCGTATTTCTCGATGCCGCTTTGCATGCCAATGTGCGAGCCGCCATCGAAATGGCGAACGGCCACAAAATCTCTTCTGAATTCCCCGAGATTGCGGTGACGACGGAAGGCGGCGAGTGGGGCCCGCAAACCGTCAGCGCGCAGGGGGCCCTTAACGGTGGTGGGCCTACGATCAAAATTACAACCGCATCCGGCAACGTTCAGATTCGCCGGGCCGGACATTAACCTGGAGGGGAGTATGCGAATTACTCTTGCACGATTGACGATGGCTTCTGCGGTGCTTCTGTCGCTATCTTGCCTCACCAACTGGGCATTTGCGGCGCCCGGTGAAATATTCGGGTACTCGAGCGACGAATTTACCGGTGAAAGCTCCTATTTGGGAGTCGACACCCGGGACGTAAGCGCCGACCGGTTGGGCGCGCTGCATTTGAAGGAGGAGCGTGGAGTCGAGGTAACCCTGGTAGACCAGGATGCTCCCGCCGGCAAAGCCGGCATTAAAGAGCACGACGTAATCCTCAGCATCAATGGCGACAAGGTGCAGAGCGTCGAGCAGTTGCGACGAATGATTCATGAAATCCCCCCCGGCCGGGTAGTTGCTGTGGGCATTAGCCGCGACGGAAATCCGCTGACCCTCAAAGCTCAACTCAATAACCGTAAGCGCGCCTTCGCACTGGGGTCTAAGGGGCACGAGTTCAATTTCGAAATGCCCGTGATTCCGGCGGTTCCTCCAGTTCCAGCGATTCCTGCCATACCTGAGATGGATTTCCCTGTGTCGGTGGTGATTGTGAATTCGTCGATGCGCAGTGGGCTGATGGTTGAAAATCTAACGCCGCAGTTGGGGGATTTCCTGGGGGCCAAGAACGGGCAGGGTGTATTGGTACGATCGGTCGAGAAGGGCAGCCGTGCGGAAAAGGCGGGCTTCCGCGCTGGTGACGTCATCGTCAAAGTGAATGGCGAGACGGTGACCGACAGCAGTGATTTTGGTCATGCCTTGCGGGGACGTGATAACACCGCAGTGCCAGTGAGCATTATTCGGGACAAGAAAGAGCAGACCCTGACTCTGACCTTGCCGGAACGCAAGCAATCCAAGAATCTGGAAGAGATGTCAGACCAGATCGAGGAAGATGCCAAGACGATCGATCTCAGCGAAGTTCAGTCTGAGATCGCTCACCTGAGGCCGCAGATGGAGTTAGCGGCACGTGAGGTGCAGAACGAGATGCAGAAGATGAAGCCTGAACTGGAAAAATACCAGCATGAGCTTTCGGAACATTCGAAGGAATTTCGTAACCAGGCGGAAAAGATAAAGCGCGAGGCGGCCAGGCAAGCCGAACAATTTCGAAAGAGAATCCAGTTAGAGATGGCCGTGCCGCTCGCGGACATTTGATTACAACAGAATAGCTAGTGGGTGCCACCAATCGTTGTCATCCTGAGGCGCGTTCTCTGCGCCGAAGGATGCTACATTATTCCAGGTAATGCCTACGCAGATAGGGATTCTTCGCTGCTTTTACAGAACCGAAACTTCTGCCGCTCTCCTGCGGCCCGTAGCGGGCGCTAACGCTACCCGATTTCTCCCCGCGACTTTCGCAGCGTAAAGACCAGCATCCGCAGCTTTCACTATCTCATCACGTGTAGTACCGTGCTCGGGATAGGCGGCGGCACCTGCGCTGATTGTTACCGGACGCGGCACCCCCGGGAACTGCCAGGTCGCGATTAGCCTACGCAATTTCTCGGCCACTCCGTGAGCGTGTTGCGGATTGGTTTGCGAGAGCAGGATGGCGAATTCCTCGCCGCCATAACGGCAGACCACGTCGATCTTTCTGAGCTGTTGATGAAATATCGAAGACACTTGGCGAAGTACTTCATCGCCCAGCAAATGGCCAAACTCGTCGTTCAATCGCTTGAACTCGTCGATATCGACCATGATCACGCCCATGCCAGTTCCAAAGCGACGGGCCCGTTCCATCTCTTCCGCGATGCGCAGCTCGAAGAATCGACGATTGAAAATTCCGGTCAACCCGTCGAGATAAGCCAGCTGCTTGACGCGCTCAACGTAATGAGCGTTCTGGATGGCGGTGGCGCAAATGTCGGCGACCGATTCCAACGGCTGCATTTCCCCTGGGGCAAATGCTCCGATGCGGTCGCTGTCCAGAACCAGAGCTCCCATGGTTTGCCCAAACGAAACCAGCGGGATGCACATGCGGGATCCCGTCTCCGCGTAGAAGCCGACATAGTCCGGGGCAGTCTTGGCATCGTTCTCAATCAAGGTCTTGTTCGCTAGCAGGGCACGCCCCCAGAGGCCGGCGCTGGCGGGTAATCGTCCACCCTCTGGAATCCGTGGCGTCAGCGTTCCGTGATGCGCCCGCAACACCAGGTCCTCGTCCTCTTTTAACAGAACTGCGACGTGCGAGACCGGAAACGAATCTTTAATCAGCAGGCAGACCTTGGAGAGCAATTCCTTCAGATCGAGAACGAGCGTGGTTTGCCGCGCAATGTCATTGATTGCTTCCAACTGCTTGGCTCGCTGCCGTTCCAACGCATGCAATTTGGCGTTTTGGAGTGCCATCGACGCCTGGGTCGAAAAAAGAGTTAACAGGTCGATAGATTCATTGTCGAAATAGTCAAGCTTTTCGCTTTGGCAATCCAAGACTCCGACCACTGAATCTCTAACCATCAGGGGCACCGCGAGTTCGGAGCGGGTGGAGTCGGAAGTCGAAATATAACGTGGGTCGAGGCTCACATCGGGAAGGTAAATTGGACGCTTCAGCGAGGCTGCGATGCCGGTTATGCCTGTTCCGATGGGTACGCGTAACTTTTCGCTCTCCGGATTCCAGCCCATATGGACGCGGGGGTAGAGCTCATTCGTGTATTCATCGAGCAGCAGAATGGCCACGTTGTTTACGTGGAAATAGTCTCGCGCAATGGCGAGAATCTGCTGTAGAACGTCGTCCAGGTCCACCGCAGACAATACGGCCTGGCTGGCGTCGTAAAGGATTGCGACCTTCTGCATATAGCTGATGGATTGTAACTTGCGCGCGTCGCGTTACTGCAGTACCGAAAGTAACGTAGGTGGGGGACAATTCCTTAATGGCCCTGGTGCTTCTCTGAGTTCCGCTGCTTCCAGCCTGCGGCAGTTTTTACAATACCAAAGGCCACCAGGCAGAACCAGAAGTCCACAACCAATCCCAGGTCAGTTTTGGTGGGGTCATGCTGGGCGGCTGAAGGCAGATGGGGCATGAGGAGGAAATAAACCGCGTTTCCCGCCAGAACGGCGATCAAGGCATGAACGAAGTTGCGCACACCCTGCTTAGACACCGCGCCAACCTCTTACAGTGGACACAAATATCATGCCTCGCCGCCTGCTGCTAACATCCATTTGGAATGCCTGATCTCGCCAGCCCGGTGAAGTACGTGAAGGGCGTGGGTCCTCGCCTCGCGGATGTGCTTGCAGCCAAAGGGATTCATACTGTTGACGACCTCTTGCACTATCTTCCCTTTCGCTATGAGGATCGGCTGAATCCACGCAGCGTCGCCGAGCTACGTTCCGGCGAAATGGCGACGGTAATTGCCGAAGTCCGCAACTCGGGTTTGTTTCGCACCCGGCGCATGCCCATCTTCGAACTCGTCGCCGGCCAAGGGCGGGCCCGGATTCGCTGCCTGTGGTTTAACGCCACCTACCTCAGGGACCGTTTCAAGCCAGGACAACTGATCGCTCTCTACGGCAAGGTCGAAGAGGATTCGCGTACTCGCGAACTGCAACTGGTGCAACCCCAGTTCGAGATCCTTGACGAAGGTGTTGACGGCTCTTCGGATGCCGCAGAACGCAATCTTGCTGCCTCGCTCGAAGTAGGGCGAATCGTGCCAATTTACGAGGCGACCGGTCAAGGTCGGCTGACCTCGCGCTGGTTTAGACGGATCATCCATACGGCGCTGGAGACTCTTCCAGCACAGCTTCCTGACCCCATTCCGGCCGCTGTGCGGCGCCATCTGAGCCTCCTTTCCCCCCGGGAGGCGCTGCAAAGAGTTCACTGGCCCGAGGCCGGTGAAAGCTTCGACGATCTGCTGGCTTCGCGGACTCCGGCGCATGTGCGGTTGATTTTCGAGGAACTTTTCTTTGTTGAACTGGGACTTGAAATGAAGCGCCGCGAGCAAAAAGCGCAGACCGGTATTGCTTTTCCGTTGGACGACCGAGTACGGGCTGCGATTAAGAAAATTCTTCCTTTTCATCCCACCGGCGCCCAGAAGCGCGCTCTTAAGGAGATTGCTGCCGACATGGCGCAGCCATATCCCATGCGACGTCTGCTGCAGGGCGATGTGGGATCGGGTAAGACGCTGGTGGCTTTTGAGGCAGCGATTATTGCAATGGAAGATGGCCACCAGGTCGCCTTAATGGCGCCCACCGAGATCCTAGCGCAGCAACATTACTTTTCGGCGCGACGGATTTTAGAGAACGCCGGCTATCGCATCGTGTTGCTCACTGGGTCGATCGAAGAAGACCGCAAGCGCGAGATTCGCCGCCACATTGCGCAAGGCAGCGCGCAATTGGTGATCGGCACCCACGCACTAATCGAGCAGAAGGTTGAGTTCGCCAATCTCGGCTTAGTTGTGGTAGACGAGCAACATCGATTTGGTGTTCTGCAACGTTTCAAACTAATGCGCAAAAGCGGGGAAGGAGCTACCACCGCGGCAGAGCCTGATGTGCTGGTCATGACCGCCACTCCCATTCCGCGAACACTGGCATTGACGCTTTACGGCGACCTGGATTCGAGCGTTCTCGATGAGATGCCTCCGGGAAGAACGCCGATCGTTACACGTCGGGTGTCCGACGATCGTGCTGAAGAAGTTTGGAAATTCGTGAGAAAGCAAGTGGAGGCGAAACATCAGGCCTACGTGGTGTATCCGGTGATTGAGGAGAACGAAGAGAACGAACTCAAGGCCGCCATGAAGATGTTCAAAGAGCTGAGCAAAAAAGTGTTTCCTGATCTGCGCGTGGGATTGCTGCACGGCCGCCTGCCAGCGGATCTGAAGGAATACACCATGCAACTGTTTCAAAAGGGCGAGATTGACATTCTGGTCGCAACCACTGTGATTGAAGTTGGCGTCGATGTCGCCAATGCCAGCGTAATGGTGATCGAGCATGCCGAGAGATTTGGTTTATCACAGCTTCATCAGTTGCGCGGACGCATTGGCCGCGGGGCGGCGAAGTCATATTGCATTCTGATGACGGGTGGGAAAGTCTCGGAAGATGGCGACCGCCGTTTGGACGCGATGGTACGCACCAGCGACGGCTTCAAGATCGCAGAACTTGACCTCGAATTGCGTGGTCCCGGCGAATTCTTCGGAACGAGGCAGGCGGGGATGCCAAGTTTTCAGGTCGCCAATCTCATTCGCGATCGCCAATTGCTCGAGGCGGCAAAGCGAGAGGCCGCAGCTGTAATGGCAGGGGAAGAAGTGTCCAAGGAAGAGATTGATCGAGCTATCCAACACACCAGGACTCGCTGGCACAAGGCATACGGGTTGGTCGAAGTCGGATAGAACAGATGCGCCCCCGCAACCAGCAATACTTTTCATCGACTGCCACGACGGGCCATTTCCTTCGTAGGATATGCAAAAACATATGCCCGTCTGGCGCCGGAAGATGATGATTCTTCATGACTAATCGGAAGTTCCAGGTTGCGGTTACGATCGCCTTTCACTCGAGTCTTCCCTTATCGACGCCACAAGGTATGCTTGTAATAGGTCAAGTCGGCTGTGGAAATCCGGGCCCCAAGTTGCACTTCCCAGAGGCCATCCCGGAGAGTAAAGTTAGGGATTGATCGCGGGTACGCGACACGTGGTTCGGGGTGGTAGGCAACACTTCCGATTCTTTGGAATCGAACGTGGCGGCCGCCGAGGGGGATAAAACATGAGCACGAGCCAAGTTCGTTTGGAACGAAGAGCTGCGCAAAGGTTCGATTTCCACCTTCCCGTCACGGTCAGGGTTCCTCAGGGACTGAGTGAAGGGCAAGGCTTCACTCAGGACGTGAGTGCACGTGGTGTTTTCTTCTATACCGATTTTCCTCTCTCCGAAGGCGATGCGGTTGAACTCACTCTTGTCATGCCGTCGGAAATTACCTTGGGTGAGAATATGCCCGTGCGCTGCCGCGGGAAAGTAACCCGGGTTGCGCAGCTAAATGGGGCCAGCAAAACCGGAGTTGCTGTTCACCTCGAAGGGTACGACTACTTGCCCGAGGCAGTCTCGGTAACCGAAGTTTCCAGCGTTGGACGCATGTCCGTTTCGGACGACACCTTAGAGAACGAAGAAGCCGGTGTTAGCGCCCACACCTTCACCTTTCGGCCTGCCGTTATATGACCGGTGGATATTCTCTGTGAATATCCATCGCGGTAAAAGCCTTGTCGGGCGGGGTTTTTGCACAAAATCACTGCTTTGCAATCGTCTATTTTTTGCTTAAAATGTCCCATACTAGTACGCCCGCTGTTACTAGTCATACTCCTCCGTGCTTCATAGTTGGGTTTTTCTGAAAGGGTAACTGCTTCCATGCCAGGTTATTGGCAGTACCAAAGTCACTTGGCGTGGTGTTCCCCTCTTCATAACATGGGTAAGCACCCGAATTTCATAAGGTTGGCCCTATGCACGGCATAGCAGTTGCGATTCTCACGGAAGATCAGGAGCGACTCGCTGTTCTGCGGCATCGACTGGAGAGGACCCAGTCGGCGCGAATCGTTTTCAGCTACGTTGGCTTCCCGGTTAACGCTGCTGACGCCATTCTTCGCCAGATTCAAGATGTGCGGGCCGACGTGGTCCTGGTCGAAATAGATTCCCGTTCTGAAGCGCGTGCTCTGGATGCTATCGAACTAATCCGCGCGAATATCGCACAGGTTGCCATCTTTGCCGTAGGCGAGATGCGCAATCCAGCCACGATCGTGGCCGCTATGCGGGTTGGGGTTACCGAGTATCTCGAGCTCGATGCCAGCGTCGAGGCAATTACGGAGGCTTTCAATCGCTTTTCAGGTGCGCGCAACAAAGCCCGAGCAGCATCTGGGCGCGCCCGAGTTTTCATGGTGAGCAACGCCAAGGGTGGGGCAGGATCGACCACCGTCGCGGTTAATACCGCTATCGCCCTGCAGGAAGCTCACGGCGGTGTTCTGCTGGTGGACTTCGCCCCATTGGGGCACACCGCGTTACACCTCAACTTGCGTCCTGCTTTTGGCGTCTTTGACGCGCTACAGAATCTGCATCGGTTAGATTCTTCGCTACTCGCGGGACTATTGACCCAATGCAAAGGTGGCTTGCAATTGCTGGCAGCTCCTTCGCAACCGGTTATGCTCTCACCGACCTCAGCGGAACTGGCTCGTCTTTTCGATCTTCTAGTTTCTCAATTTCGCTTCGTTGTAGTTGACTGCTCCAATCGCATGGACCAGACCGCACGTCTGCTCGGCGAACTGTCCAACGCGATCCTGCTCGTGACCCAGGCGGATGTAGTCTCGCTGTGGAGCGCAGGTCGCATGCGGCCCTTCCTGGAAGAGGGCGCCGGGCATGATCGAGTCCGTCTGATTCTGAACCGCTACAAAAAAATCCCCGGCTTCAGTGATGAAGACGTCGAAAAGGCTACTGACTGCAAGCTGCTCTGGAAGCTGCCCAATAATTATCAAGCAACTGCTCCGGCGATCGACAAAGGAGTGCCTGTTGCATTTCAGGATCAGGATATAGGGCGGGCCTTCCACGGCTTGGCCGCCGCCCTTGCTGACGCTACGCCAAGTGCCGAAGGCGCCATGGATCTTGTGTATCAGCACGACAAGTCTGATCGCAAAAAGAAACTGACCGGCCGCCTGCTCACGCCACTGCGTGCCGGGCAGAACTAAGTATTTTTCTGCATAATCTCCTTCCGAACCCCAACCTTCGTTAGCCCTCATTTAAAATCGTCCCTCATGCCTTCTGACATTGAGGACTACGCGATTATTGGGGATTGTGAAACAGCGGCTTTGGTTGGGCGTGACGGTTCCATTGATTGGCTTTGCTTCCCGCGATTCGACTCCCGAGCATGTTTCGCCGCTCTATTGGGCGACGAGCAGAACGGCAGGTGGAAGATCGCTCCAAACGAGGGAGAGGCGCGGGTGCAAAGGCGTTATCGCAAAGGCACACTGATTCTGGAGACGGAATTCGAATCGCCCCAGGGGACCGTTACCCTGGTCGATTTCATGCCACTACGCGATGAAAATCCCGACCTGGTGCGTATCGTTCGTGGGAAACGCGGTCAGGTTCGGATGAGCATGGAGCTGATGATTCGCTTCGACTACGGTAGTACGGTTCCATGGGTCACAAGTCGAGACGACGGAGCAATGGTCGCGATCGCCGGCCCCAACCGCCTGGTCCTGACTAGCAGTGTCCCTCTGCGCGGGGAAGACATGAAAACGGTTTCCGAGTTCACGATTAACGAGGGCGAAACCGTCGCATTCGTACTTACCTATGGGCAATCGCATGTGCCTCCGCCGCAGCCTATTGATTTTGAGAAGTCGCTGAAACAGACAGAGGAATGGTGGGCCAACTGGAGTGCGACCTGCACCTACAAAGGACCATGGGCGGATGCAGTTGTGCGCTCGCTGATCACGCTGAAGGCGCTGACCTATGAGCCTACAGGCGGAATTCTGGCGGCTGCCACCACCTCGCTTCCCGAAGAATTAGGTGGCTCCCGTAATTGGGACTACCGCTTCTGTTGGTTGCGTGATGCCACCTTCACGTTGCTCGCGCTTATGGAGGCCGGATATTACGACGAAGCTCGCGACTGGCGGAATTGGCTTGTGCGCACCGTGGCCGGCAGCCCATCCCAGGTTCAGATCCTTTACGGGCTGGCCGGCGAGCGGCAGTTTCTGGAGTGGGAAGTACCTTGGCTTCGAGGTCACCGAGGATCGCTGCCAGTTCGCATCGGAAATGCGGCAGCGGGCCAGTTGCAGATAGATGTTTATGGGGAAATTGCGGACGCCTTACACCAGGCACGCGTTGGACGTGTGGAGGAGTATGGTCCTGCTATCGACCTGGAGCTGGCACTCATTGAACATCTGGAAAGGATCTGGCAGGAACCTGATCAGGGCATTTGGGAGTTTCGCGGACCGAAACGGCACTTTACTCATTCTCGGGTGATGGCCTGGGTCGCATTCGATCGAGCCATTAAGGGCAGCGAACAGTTCGGCATAAAGAATCCATTGCAACGTTGGCGTGAAGTACGGCAGCAGATTCACGACGAGGTATGCCGCCATGGATTTGATCCTGAGTTAAACAGCTTCGTGCAGTCCTATGGTTCAAAGGAGCTTGACGCCAGCCTGTTGCTGATTGCCATCGTGGGATTTTTACCGCCCAGTGATGCACGAGTCATCGGCACAGTAAAACAAATCGAACAACGGCTAATGTGGAATGGCTTTGTCCGACGGTACGACACTGCCAGCGCAGACGACGGCTTGGAGGCGGGAGAAGGAGCATTCCTTGCGTGCAGTTTTTGGCTCGCGGATAACTATATTTTAATGGGCCGTCGCGAGGAGGCCGAAAAGCTGCTGTCGAAACTGCTCGGCACCTGCAACGACGTGGGCTTGATGGCGGAGCAATATCATCCGGAACGCGACTGTCTGCTGGGGAATTTCCCGCAAGCGTTCTCGCACGTCGCGCTGGTGAATACGGTTATGAATTTAAGCCACGACGCATCCACGGGAAACAAACGGGCTGATAAAAATCCGGCCGCCTCGCGTTAGGCGCTATTCGCCCGCACTGGCGGCAACTTCAGTGGGAGCGTAAATAGCAGGATTGGTGCACACTTCGTAGTACCAGCGATTGGTCCATTGCACCAGCGAGAAATCGTTGGGGTCAATCTGCGGAATGCGGCTGGCGCGAACCACTATCTTGCGGAAAATATCGCTGCCGATTGGCACCATGCCCACGAACAACCGAAAATCCTCCGTCCCCCACAGTTGGGGAAGCTCCAGCCGGCATGGTTCAAGGCTGATTTCACGCTTCAACCTTTGGAAGGCGCCTTCATTCATGCGAATTCCGTTCAGGTTGTAGTGCATCATGAAGTCGTCGGGGCTCTCCGCCGCTTCCTTGTCGCTCACCGCTTGGAAGGTGTAGACATTGAACGGACTTTGCATGCCCTCGATGCTCTTCCGCATTCTCTTGCTACAGGAAGATAGGCGGTCGCTCTCGTTCAGTGCGTCCGAAATCATGATGTGTTCGCCGTTGTCCACCAGGTAAGTTGGAGCAGAATCCTGGTAGGAGATTCCGATTCCGAGTTCTAGCGGGGGCAAGCCAGAACGTTCCAGCATGTGGTTATATCCACGGACAATCTCGATAATTTCGCGGGCCAGGACGCAGGCACGGCTTACCGTCAAACCGGGCTCGCCTTCACGCTCCAGCAGCGCAAGAATGATGGCATCGCCTTCCAGAAACACTTTGTTCGCGCCATACTTGGGCAACAGCTTGTTCACCGGATCGTAGAAATTCAAACCAAAATACGAAGCCGGATTCATGCCGCGTTCGAGTAGGGACTTGGTCAAGCGGGATGAGTCGCGCACATCAGCTTTGAGAACCACGTGGTTGAGGATTTTCTCTTCCACCGGCTTTTGTTCTTCAGGCAGCAGATACTCGTAAAGCGTGCGGTTCATTGCGGAAAGTTCGCGCATCTTCTCTTTCCCAATGAGGTTTACGCTGTCCAGAGTTTCATTCATCTTCTCAAGCCGGCGCAGGTCGCGATGATAGCGCAGAAAGTCCTGCAGGAAGCGAGCAGCGATTTTTAGGCGATCGCTGTCACGATAATTGGACATTCTCGAAAGCGCCGCCGAGAATCCCGATGGCGAGAGCTTGCCGTGATCAAGAATCAATTTTTCTACCCGTGCTCGCTCCTCACGCGAGATGAGCGCGTTTTTCAGTTGCTGAGCGTGGATTTGCGGAGAATATTCCAGCAACAGGGGCACAACCTCATAAGACGCAATCACGTGTTCCATGATGCGTTCCTGTGCCAGCATTCCGACCCACGCTTCCAGGCGCGAGCGTTGCGAACGTTTGGCCGACGTGGAGTCGTCCCCCATACCGGTCCCTAAGATTTCCTGAGCATTTTCAGGAGCGCTAAGCCAGCGGTCCAACACTCCATCATCTTCCGCCTCTTCTCCCAACCCGAGAGATTGCAGAAAATCGCATACGATACGCCGGATGTTGGCGAAGCGGTCGGGATCGCGCTCAAAGGTCCCAAGCATCACGTAGTTTTCAGCGTTGAGATACGTGTCCTTGCCTTCATCGCTGAACAACAGAGGGTTTAGAAACAACTCGTACTCGGCATCCCCTCGGGTTCCGAAAAGCGAACGGCGGGTACGGGCGAGAGTTTCTTTCTCAATCTCGCGCAGCGTGCGCAGAAGTTCCTGCCCTGTCTTGCGCAGAATTATTTTCTTCGAAATTTGAAATCCGGAGACCCGTTCCCGATACTCCAGTGTTTTCTGCTGCCGGACCCCCTCATAGCTGCGTAGCATCATGCGGCAACGCTCCAGCATTTGGGCAAATTGCTGGTTCAGCTCAACCCGGAGGAATTTGATGATGGCAACCCTTGCCAAGGTGTCGACTGCCAGGTTGCCGGCCGTCTTGGCGCGATTCAGCGCCGACACGTGTAAGTCCGCCAGCAGCGGCTTGAGTTCGGTATGCTCGGGCTTCGGCGGAGCCTTCGTGGGCGCCGTTCGCGACCCGGCGAAATAGTTGGGGTTAAGTTGAACCCGTTCAACCGGCGGCGCGTCCGCCGCGATCAGGCCTTCTACGTTGCCAAACTTGGAAATCAGCCGCGCCACGTGATGCCTGGCCTGCTCTACAAACTTAGGGCTTAAATGGACGTCGTGGCGAAGGTTATCAATGCCCAGCTGCAACCCGTCGAGGGTCAAGGAGGGCGAATAGCCGATCAAGAATGGTGGTTCCCATTGCTCTGAAGTTGGCCCTAACCTGAGGATGGGAATGCGTGGCATGGTGGAATCCCGGCTCTGCAGTGCACCGTGTCCGGCGGACACACCGCTTGGAACTTACTGATTCTGCTACTCAAAAGGAGGGTACCACGCGATTGGAGGAGAGAAAACGTTACTCAAGTTACCGACTTTTTGTCGGCCTTGAGCTTGTCATTTCGACCGAAACGAGGTTCTGCTTCTGAGGCCATTATGGCCGGGTATCCAGAGGATGCTTCGTCTTTTCGTAGAACTCATTCTGCAGCTTCAGGCTGGTGTCGTCAGCCTTGGCCGCGCGAATCGAAGCTACTAGCTCGTCGATCCATGCTTTCATCTCGAACTCGCCTCGTTCACGAGACGCGACCGACCCGTCGCCTGAATAATGATTGGGGAATCGCGCGTACCACCAGATCGCAGTGTAGAGATTTTGCGGCAAGTTAAGTCGCGCTTGGTCGGCACCGGATTGGCTGGTGGCTCGGTCGATATGTGCCAGGTCGGGATGCGTATAAAGCAAAGTAGAGCTTTCCGTCTCGCCAGCGTGCATGTCGATAGTGGTTTTCTTGACCGGACCGCCGGTCGGCCTGGTGGGCAGGCCGAAAATGTAGACCACATAATCGTGCGGCGTTTCGAGCTGGGTCTGGGCAAAGTATGGCAGCAGACTTTCATTGCCACCGTGGCCGTTCACGATAACGACTTTCTTACATCCGTTGCGGGCCATCTCGTCGGTGGTTTCCTGCAGGAGCGCCATTTGGATTTGAGGACTGTAAGCAATAGTTCCGGGCTGGTGGCGAGCTTCAAAAATTTGCGAAAAATAGTATTCCGGAAATACCACCGCGTATTCCTGTTCCGCGGCGTGCAGCGATGCGTAACGAACGTTAAGCAGATCGGTGCCTAACGGCAGATGCGGGCCATGTTTTTCTAGTATCCCGACAGGCAGAAGGCAGGTTCCGTGCGACTGCTGGATCGCGGTCCGGAAATCGTCTGCCGTCAGTTCCTCCCAATGGGCCGAGAGCTTCATCTGGCCGAAGGTCAGAGTGCTGCATAAAAGTAGAAATAAGACCGCACGCATTAAGGTTCTTCTCCGGCGATAGATTCTGTCATTGAACAATTCTTTGCTGTCGTCAGCGCACTTCTTGCTCGCAGCCCGTCACAAAGCAGCTTTGTCTTTCCTTTAATCAATACTCCGGCTGGGCGGCCTTTGCTTCCTCGAGCGTGACCCGTCGCTGGTGTCGATACGACATGTTGGACATATGTGCCACTACGGCCGATCGATAGCCGAGTTCGACAGATGCATTGGGAGTTTTGCGGCTGGCCATGCAGTTGATCCAGTTCGCAATGTGGCTGCCGCCGGTGGCCGATCCGGTGATCGCGACCCCATCAGGGCGATTGGCTTTCTCCGGGTAGTAATGGATCTGTTCCTGCGATTTTCCGGTGACCATCTCGTTCGAACCAGCCACGTACTCTATAGTGCCATCGCTTCCCAAGAGCCGCTGTCCCAAACCATACCGGCTGTTGCTAAAAGTCGACTGCCAGGTAACGACCAGGTCGTTCGGAAAATCGAGAGTCACGGAAATCGTGTCGGGCACTTGCCGTCCATCTTTTTCTGAAAACACGCCCCCTGACATATACGCCGCGTTGGGTAAAGGGAGATCGAGCGCGCTCATGATCCACGCCGCCTGATGGATCATGTTTTCTGTAACGTTGCCGCCGGAGAATTCCCAGAACAAACGCCAATTAATGAACTTGTAAGCGTCGAAACCGGTGTCGGGCCGGCCATTCAGGAAGGCCTTCCAATCTACATTTTTTTCCGTACAGTCCGCGGGAACCGGTCGCACCCATTGGGCTTTGCCATGTGGAGTGTTGCGGCTCATCCAGGCGTCTACTTGAGTGACCTTGCCCAGAACGCCATCACCGATCCACTTCTTGGCGTCCATGAACGGGCCCTCGCTCTCGTGTTGCAGTCCGATCTGCACAACGCGGTCCGATTTTTTGGCCGCCAGGAAACACCGCTCCGCCTCCGGAATCGACCAGGTAAAGGTTTTTTCGGAGTAGAGGTCCCTGCCAGCCGCTAATGCATCGACAAAATGAAGTGCGTGCAGGTGCAATGGACTTGCGATCATGATGCCGTCGATGTCCTTCATGTCGAGCACGCGTCGATAGTCTGTGAAAGTTTGTACTCCTGGGACCAGGCGTTTCATTTCCTCATGTCGACGGGTATAGACGTCTGCCATCGCAACTACCTGAATCCTTGGAATAGTGAGCGCCTCTTTCAGTAACTGCTGCCCGCGGTCGCCAACTCCGATCATTGCCACGCGCACTCGATCGTTGGCGCCCAGCACCTTTGCTGTTGGATAAGCCACAATGGCAGCCGTGGTAATGGCGGCTTGCTTAATGAACTCCCGTCGCGAATTCTTTGACATTGCAATCTCCTTACGGGTTGAGTTCTACAGTGCACCCGCCTTTTGTAATTCGCTTTTCATCCCTGCCCAGCTCTGCACAGTGGAAGCCTCGGGGGTTCCGGCGCCACGCCAGTGGGTTTCCAGGCTCACGGCGTGGCGATATCCGTCCCGCTTGAGTGCCTTGTATTGCCCAATCCAGTCAATAAAACCGCCGCCCATTGGCGCCCACTCGTAGCCACTCCCCTTCTTGACCGTATCTTTGCAATGGCAATGCCCAATTCGATCTTTCGGCAGAACATTGTAGCCATCCGGATAGGACTTCTCACCCAGTTCAGCCGCGTTGCCCGGGTCCCAATTGAGCATGAACGAACGCGAGGGCACGGAGCTTAACACTCTGGCAGCTTCCGCGCCGGTGCCTGTATTGCACGCCGCTTCGTTCTCCAAAACCAAAACCAGTCCGCTCTTGCCGGCTTTCTCCGCCGCGTGCTGTAAGGTCTCATTCATCGCTTGCCGGTAGGGCGCTGGGTCTTCGAGCCGCCAGAAATCGAAGCAGCGTACCCGGTCAGTGGAGAACGTCTTCGCCAAGGCGATGCTGCGGTCCAGGACTTCCTCCTGCTGATCGTAAGTGAAGTCAGCGTTAAACTGATCGTGCCTCGGACTGAACTTCGATTTTGGTGCGCCCGGCCAATCAACTTTGAATAGCGGGCTTGCAATGTCGGTTACCCGCAGATTGTTTTTCTTTAGGATGCGTTGCGCTTCCGCAACTTCTTTTTCGTCCAACTTGGCAATATTCTTGTTCCACATGCTTCGCAGTTCGATCCATTGCATGCCGAACTGTTGCGACGCCACCTCGCACGCATGGCCGAAGTCCTGAGAGATTTCGTCATTGATCACTGCGATCTTGAACGGAGAATTCACCAGGCGGGCGAACAGGAAAGATGATGGAGATGACCCCGGTGACAACTTCGCCCCGGCAGCCAGAGCGCCCATACTTGCGAGAAAGTTACGGCGCGAAAGTTTGGATGGCATGGCTACTCCTAAGAGAGCACTGGCGAGGCGGCCCGCTTCTAGCCAAAAAAGCCTACACCATCAGCGCGTCCGCTGCCTAGAACGCTGTGTCGCTAAAATCTGCTACCCTCATTGGCTCAAGGAGAGATGCCATGACTCAGATTATTCTGCTCTGTCTATTCGCTCTGGCCACAGTCGTAAGCGCCCAGGAATCGATGCCCGAGGGCTTTCAACATTGGACTGCCGACGCATTGAAGGACGTTAACCACTCGCTTAAATCCGAGGCTGCGGCCGATCCCCAGAAGACTGCATCGCGACATCTGGCTGATTTCGCCAATGATACGTTCATACTTGCGCACCGCGAAGGCGACGGCGTTGCCGAGTGGCACGAGACCCAGGCCGACGTCTTCTTCGTGCAATCCGGTTCAGCGACACTCGTGGTGGGTGGCACCATGGTGGGCGCTGACGAAACCGCTCCGCACGAAAAGCGTAATGGCGCAATTCAGGGCGGTGTCCGCCGCAAGTTGATGGCTGGCGACGTAGTCCGCATCCCCGCGAAAATGCCCCATCAGATCTTGCTCGACGGCGGCCACGATTTCACTTACTTCGTGGTCAAGGTGAAGGGCTACTAGCCCCACATGCTGCCCGATTCCCAAGTACAATCATGGGTTCGAAAAAATCACCTTTCTAAAAAACTCTATGGCACTCGAAATCAGACCTAAAAAAGACTGCCGCTGGGATCTCGTCAGCCTTGGCGAGATCATGCTGCGCTTCGATCCCGGTCCCGGTCGTATCGCCACTACTCGCAGTTTCGACGTATACGAAGGTGGTGGTGAATACAACGTGGCCCGCGGGTTGAAGCGCTGCTTCGGACTCGACACCACCGTAGTCACCGCCCTCGCCAACGACCCCGTCGGCCGGTTGATTCAGGATCTCATCTATCAGGGTGGAGTCGATCAGTCACAAATTCGCTGGGTTGAGCACGATGGGGTTGGCCGCTCCGCCCGCAACGGTCTCAATTTCACCGAGCGAGGCTTCGGAGTCCGCGCCGCACTTGGCTCTTATGATCGCGGGTACACCGCTGTTTCGCACCTCAGGACAGGAGAAATAGACTGGGACGACATTTTCGGTCGGCAGGGCGCCCGCTGGCTCCACACCGGCGGTATTTTCTGCGCCCTTTCCGCAACCACTCCCGACGTCGCACTTGAAGCTATGACCGCAGCCAAACGTCACGGAACAATTATTTCTTACGACCTGAACTATCGCCCGTCGTTATGGAAGGCGATCGGCGGTAAGAAAGAAGCCCAGGAAGTAAATCGGCGCATCGCCCCCTACGTAAATGTGATGATTGGCAACGAAGAAGATTTTTCCGCAGCCTTGGGATATGAAATTCCCGGTCTGGCCGAAAACATCTCCGATTTCGAAGTTGAAGGCTTCAAGCAGATGATCAAAACGGCCGTCAAGGATTATCCTTTTCAGGTCGTAGCCACTACGTTGCGCAAAGCAAAAACTGCAACGGTGAACGACTGGGGCGCGATCTGCTTCTACGAGGGGCAGTTCTACCAGGCCCGCCACCGCGAGAACCTGGAAATTTTTGATCGCGTCGGCGGCGGTGATTCATTCGCCTCTGGTCTCATCTACGGCTTTCTGGCCGGGAAAGATGCTCAGTGGGCGGTGGAGTGCGGTGCAGCGCATGGCGCTCTGGCGATGACCACTCCTGGCGACACTAGCATGGCGACGTTGAAAGAAGTCTTACAAACGATGGAAGGTGGCAGCGCACGCATCGCGCGCTAACGGGCCCTGACTATGGATAAGAAAGCTGTGCGTGATCGCATTCTGGAGATTGGACTCGTGCCCGTCGTCCGGGCCACTTCGGCGCGCGAAGCGATGCTCGCGTGTGAGGCAGTTTGCCAAGGCGGAATTCCCATTGTCGAAATTACGATGACGGTTCCGGGCGCGGTGGAAGTAATCCGCGAACTGGCGAACAACAATTCGGCGAAAGTGCTTATCGGCGCAGGTACCGTGCTCGATGCCGAAACCGCACGGCGATGCCGCGACGCTGGAGCTCAGTTTCTGGTTAGCCCTGGATTCAATTTGGGCACCGTGGAATTTGCCGTCCGCGAAAACCTACTGATCATGGCCGGCGCGCTGACTCCTACCGAAGTTATCACCGCTTTTAACGCGGGCGCGGATTTCGTCAAAGTTTTCCCCTGCGGCAATGTCGGGGGGGCGAAATATATTAAGGCTCTGAAGGGACCGCTGCCTCACATCCCTTTGGTGCCCACGGGTGGCGTAAACCTGAACACCGCCGCGGAATTCATAGAGGCCGGCGCAGCAGCCCTGGGAGTTGGCGGAGAGCTGGTGCAAGCCGAGGCACTGAAATCGGGGAAGCCCGAAATCATTGTGGAAAATGCCCGCAAATTTGTAGCTGCGGTGAAGCAAGCTCGCGAGCACAAGCGCTGATCAGCTATTTCTGCGAATCCACCTCAATTAGCAGGTGATCTTTAAACTTCGTCTCCAGTTTCGGCGCTTCTCCGGCAACTGCCTTGATAATCCCTAATTCCTTGCCATCCGTGTAGTCGCTGACGCGGTAAGTCCCGGGTTCCAATCCTCGAAGCTCGACACTGCCCTTCCACGACGGCGCAAAGAACGCGTAATACATCTTGCCATCTTTCTCGATGGCGTACGCTTCCGGATTGTCATAGCCGTAAACATAGAGGTCGCGAAAAGTTCCTTTGGACAGCATCTTGTCGTTGTAAATGCCAATCCATTTCTTCCAGACTTCTTCTTTGCCATGCGTCAGCATTACCGGCTTGAATTTCGCTCCGGGATCGGGCCACACGAATTTCGTCCCTACCACACCACCGGTGCCGATGGTTGAGGCAAAGTCGCTACCGTGCTCCGACCAGTCTTTTCCCTTGCGCGTCATTTCCGAGAGTTCCACGTGGTCGCCGTACACGGCAGCCTCTGGCCCCATTAGCGCCTTGTACATCTTGATTCTGCGCCGTACCTGCACCGCGCCCACCGGATCAGCCGTCACCGCCTGATCCATGTAGGGCAGCCACGCCAGTGACGGTGGCGTGCCACAGGGGCAACTCTGGGTGACACTGTTGGGTTTAATGGCGCGAGTGGTCTGAAAAATTGTTCGATACACGTCGGCCACTGCATTGACAGAATCCTGCGGCGAATTGTGATGATGTGCCGGGTTATAGCACTTGGGAACGGTGTAAATATTGTCGAGCTTCGATCCGTCGAATCCCCAATCATGAATAAACTTCTCCGTCAGTTTACGGTGATACTCCTGTACCGCAGGTAACGCCGGACATAGCGCTGCCAGGCCGCGCGTGATGTGAACGTGTTTACCGTTTTTGTCGAGAATCAACCAGTCAGGATGGTCCTTTACTACCTGTGACTCGATATATTTGTGGGACTCCCAGCGGCCCTGGCCGTCTTCCACCGCCAGTGGTAGCCACCACAGTTGCGCGAATATTCCATCTTTGTGAAAGTCATCCACCATCTTCTTCATGGAGTCGCCGGGAAAGGTATCCTTGCGCGGATTCCAGTCGCCATAAGTGTCAAACCAGCGATCGTCGAGCGTCGCCCATTTAATTCCCAACTCTTTTAACTTCGGAACCGTGCCCAGCATCTTCGCCGGAGTCACATTAAATTCGTAACCCCATCCGCACCAGCTCACGTTGTAGGCTTCGCTTGAGGGCTTTGGCAATGTCCAGCCATCAAAGCCCAGCGCCTCAGACCACATGCGCAGAGGCTTGTAAAAATCGCCGGAGTACACGGCGACGAAACTCCGTGGCGTCGAATAGGTTTGTCCCGGTGCCAGATTGATCGTCTCCGACACCATTGAGGTGTTAACTCTGCCATCACTCGTAACTTTCACCGGTAACGAAACGGAAAGTGGCAGCGTTTCAATGTGTCCAATCGCTTCTCCAACCGTCCCGGTCCAAAAGGCCATCACCGGGATGCCGCCGCCGTAGCCACCTTTCACCATTTCTCCCATAACATTCGGTTGCGAGAATTTCTTGGTGAGTTTAGTGACATCGTCTTCGCCCCAGTCGTAACTGGATCCCTGGAATGACCACATATTGAAAGGTTGCACCGTGTTGTCGACAAGTTGTGCGTTGAGCCGGCGGTCTTCCGCGACAACTTGGCCGAGCGTAATCGCAGAATCCCCGGTGTTGCGATAAGCGGAAGTTGTCAGCAAAAGATTGGGAGTGCTGTCATAGGCCTCGAAAGCGATGGTATCCGCAATCTGTTGGCCATCCGCGCCAGCAGCGTGCCCGATGATTTCTACTCTCTTTCCAAGCCCCATTCTGCCCAGCGCGTCCATGGTCTTCGCCCGCGCAAAGTCGAGAGTGAAGTGCACGGCGCTGCCACCCATAACGACATACTCGCTCGGCGTAGTCGAGGCCGATGGTGGATCGTCGAGAGTGAGTTTCTTGCCGTCCTTTAACAAAAACGCCTGAACGTAGCCGGAAGGAAGAATTTGGAATTCCGCGGTACTAGTGGTGACTACGATTGGCCCGGCATTGTTGAGCTGCACTTTGACCGTAGTGACTTTGGCTGGTGCCGTCACTACCGCCGTCGTCGTTTTCTCGGCTCTCTTTGAGCACCCGAGACTCAGCAATAGCACCCCCATAAGCACCACCAATCCACTGATACGAATCCGACCATGGTGCTTCATTCTTAGTTCTCCTTTTTCGCCATCGAATTTCCGTGGTACTGATCTTAATCTGCGGCTACGCGGGGGAAGTTGAATTCTGTGCAGGTGACGACCCGGCCAGACCAATAAAACGCCGGCAGATTGGTTTTTCGGGACACGTCTCGCCTGATTACGGCTTTCGGATGCTTTCATTTTACTTCGTTTCTCCATTGTCCCGCTCTTTCTTCCGCACCCGACTCATCGCCAAAGTATTCCGCCCAGCTAACCTTCAAAACGATTGATGCCTGCTATCGATACTATCGTATCGGGAGCCTAATAAAAATTCTTGATAAGTGTTAGTGGATTTCCCTGATGCGCCGCAGGTAAAAGCTTTTTGGCTTGACAACGTCATTAGAACGAAAGTAAAAGTAATAGTTCGTAACATTCCCTCGGATTGCCCCGCTATGGTCTGGCATTTTAACTGTCGCGAAGAATCAGATTTCTGCGCGCTGGTAGCTATTAAGGAGCATCGCCATGTTGAATCCCATCCCCTCCCGTTTCTTCACTTGTTTTCTGGTAGTTCTTTGCATCGTTTTCTCAACTAATCTTTGGGCGCAAAAGGACGCGGGCAGCATCGTGGGAACCGTCACCGATCCCAGCGGAGCTGTGGTCGTCAAGGCAAAAGTTGTAGTGACAGACCTGGAGCGCAATACCAGGTTCGAAGTTACCACCAATGACTCCGGCGAGTACGTTGCTGGTCCTTTGCGCGTCGGCCGGTACAACGTCACGGTTGAGCACGCAGGATTCAAGAAGGCAGTTTCCATCCCGGTCGATCTCGATGTTCAGCAGCGCATTGCGGTAAATGTGGTCCTCCCTGTAGGACAGACCTCAGAGTCGGTCGAAGTCACAAGTGCAGCGCCTTTGCTGGAGACCGAAACTTCGGAGCTGGGACAGGTCGTCGACAACAAGCGCGTAGCCAACCTTCCTTTGAACGGACGCAACTTTGCCCAGCTGGCATTGCTCACCGCAGGTACTGCGCCCAGTGAACCTGGCTCCCGCGACGAAGGTGGCTATGGCTTTTCCGCTAATGGTGCGCGCTCTCTGCAAAACAATTTCTTGCTCGATGGCGTGGATAACAACTCCAATCTTCCGGATTTGTTGAACGAGACTAACTACGTAATCCAGCCTTCGGTTGAAGCGCTTGAAGAATTCAAAGTTCAGACCAACGCCTACAGCGCCGAGTTCGGCCGGGGCAACGGGGCCATCATCAACGCCACTATCAAGTCAGGCACTAACGGATTCCACGGCAGCGCCTACGAATTTCTGCGCAACGAAAAATTGGACGCCAAGAATTTCTTTGACGATCCCAACAGCCCCATTGCCCCCTACAAGCAGAACCAGTTCGGGTTCACCATCGGCGGGCCGATTATCAAGAACAAGACTTTCTTTTTCGCCGATTATGAAGGATTGCGAATCCGGCAGGCGCAGACTCTAACCTCATTCGTGCCAACCGACGCGCAACGCGCCGGGGACTTCTCAGACCAGCTGGATTTAACCCAGCCAGTTGGCACCGACTGTTTGGGCCACACCACCTACGTTGGCGAAATCTTCGACGCTCGCAATGCTGGCGATAATTGCGGAGTGGCGTTCCAATATGATGCAGGCGGGAACCCGCTCAATATTATCCCTGCAGGGAAAATTGATCCTCTGGCGGCGGCTATCACCAAGCTGTATCCCGAACCTAACGTCAATGGCAACGGCTTCAATTTTCTCTCAAACCCGGTGCGCAGCGAGAGCCGCAACAATTTTGATGCTCGTGTCGACCAGCAGTTTACTGCGAAAGACAGCGCCTTCTTCCGTTTCAGCTACGAGAACCAGCCCGGAATGATTCCCGGACCATTTGATACCACCGGCGGCGACGGCGGCGGTTTCTTCAGCGGGGTGGAAGATAATGCCTACCGCAGCTTTGCCACCAGTTGGACTCATCTCTTCCGAGCCACTCTTAGCAATGAACTGCGCCTGAGCTACAACCGGGTAAACTCGCAGCGTTTCCAGATTAATTCGAACGTAAGCAGCCAGGACTTGTTGAGCTATCCTGGAGGAGTTCCGGGCATCCCAGATGTTCCGGGAAATGGCGGCTTGCCGCAATTTACCTTCAGCGATGTAACCCAAATCGGAAGCCCAACCTTCCTGCCCTCGCACGAAATTCAAAACACCTATGGACTATCCGAAAACCTCAGCTGGGTTCGAGGACATCACTCATTCAAGTTTGGCGCCGATATCCGCAGCGAAGAGTTCACCATCTTCCAACCTGCTGCCGCAAGAGGAACCCTCGACTTCGGCCCCGGCTTTACAGATAACCCAGACCCCAATGCGTTGTTCACTGGCGGCTCTGGCTTCGCCTCGTTTTTGGTGGGACTGGCTGACGGTGGAAGCATTAACAACCTGCACAACATCGATTATCACCACAAGGTTTATGCCTTCTACGCTCAAGACGACTGGAAGCTGACGCCCAAGCTCACCTTGAACATCGGCCTTCGCTATGAGCTCTTCACCACCATTAAAGAACGGAACAATGAACAGGCCAACTTCGATTTGCAAACCGCCAGCTTAATCGTGCCGAAGGGGGTTGACGCCCAGCTCTGGCCTAATTTGGCAGCCGTTGTGCCCGTAGAGGCCAATGCCAGTGACGGATTGATTTCGCCTGACATTAATAACTTCGCTCCACGCATTGGGTTGGCCTATCAGCTCACCAAAAAGTTTGTGATTCGCGCCGGCTATGGAATCTTCTACGGTGGCGATGAAGCCGGACCTTATTCGAATCCCAGCATGGGATTTAATCCCCCGTTTTTCGTCAATCAAAATTTTACTCAGCCATGTGGAACGGCATCAGCAAACCCCGCCACTAGCGACTGCTCGCTGACTGGGATTCAGACTTTGGCCGACGGCTTTCCGGCAAATGCCCTGACCAATCCTGATTTGCCGCCGTTGTTCTTTTCTCTGGATAAGAACCTGGTGACGCCCTACATGCAGCAATGGCATCTTTCGACGCAATATGAATTGCCATCGAACACTGTGTTTGAAGTTACCTACGCTGGTTCGCATGGGCAGAAGCAGTACATTTATGTCAACGGCAACCAGGCGGCGCCGAGCACCGATCCCAACTCAGCATTTGCCGATCGCCGTCCCATTCCCGCCATAGACAGCTTCATCGGCTGGTTCCGTTCGGCCGGATGGTCCAATTACAATTCATTGCAAACCCGCGTCGAAAAGCGCTTTTCCCATGGTCTGACTTTCCTGGCCTCCTATACGTGGTCGCATGCACTCGACATCGCTTCTAATGCTGATCTGGGCGCGCAAAATGGCGGTGACTTCCGTTATGCAATTCATCCGGAGTGGGAATACGGCAATGCCGACTTCGATGTGCGCCATCGTTTCGTATTCAGCTACTTGTACGAATTGCCGATCGGCCATGGCAAATCGCTTCTAGGCAATGCCAGCGGTGTGACCAATCAGATACTCGGCGGATGGCAAGTCGGGGGGATCACTTCAGCTTCGTCAGGAAATTCGTTTACGGTGGTCGATGCCAACGGCGTGGCCAATTCCGACGGCCAGCAGCGCCCTGACCTGGCTGGTGACCCCAGTGCTACACCGTGTGTATCTGGGACATTCTTTAATACTTGCGCCTTCGCTGATCCGGCGTTGGGATCATTTGGCAATGTCGGCCGCAATACGCTCCGTGGGCCCGGATATCAAATCTGGGATTTCTCGCTCTTTAAGAATTTTCCGATTACCGAGCGCACCAAGCTGGAGTTCCGCGCGGAATTCTTCAATGTGTTTAACCATCCGAACCTGCAATTCGCCAAGTCGGGACCGCAAAACTCGATCAACACCACGACCTTCGGAACTCCAGAGTTCGGGTTCCTGACTGCGGCCCGCGATCCGCGCCAGATTCAGTTGGCCTTGAAGCTCTCCTTCTAGGCCTAGTTCATCTTTCGTTTCGGGTGTTCTATACTGAGTCACGAGCCGCCGCTCACCGTACCAGCGGCGGCTTCTTCATGTGGCGGCGTAGCTCAGGTGGTTAGAGCGACGGTCTCATAATCCGTAGGTCCGTGGTTCGAGTCCACGCGCCGCCACCGATGTCTTCCTTCCTTGATGTTTCTCCCCTCTGGGTCGCGTTCTCGTCGGGCTACAGGTATTATGGGCGGTTGGCCTGGGTTTACTGAATGATTGTTTTTCGCAAACCTCTCGAAGGAATTGAGCGGCCACAGATGCCGGCTGACGTGGTGATTGTCGGCGGCGGCCCGGCTGGGATGGCTTGCGCACTGCGGTTGTCGCAACTGATTGATCAGTACAATTCTACCAATCCGGGATCGCCTCTCAGTAAAGAAAATATTTACGTTTTGGAAAAATCGCGCGAAGTCGGGCAACACTGCCTTTCGGGAGCGCTGCTTGATCCGCGATCGATGCGGGAGCTGTTGCCTGGTTTCGAACAGGAGGCGCCGCTCGATGCGACGGTATCCAAAGAGTCGGTTTATTTCCTCACCGAAAATTCAAAGTTCAAGTTTCCCATAACGCCGCCGCCGCTTCGCGATCACGGAAATTATGTGATTTCACTGAACCGGTTTGTGAAGTGGTTGGGTGGAAAGGTCGAAGAGACGGGCATCACGGTGTTTACGGGTTTTGCTGGGGCAGAATTGCTTTTCGACGGCAATCGCGTCAGCGGCGTGCGCACCGACGATAAGGGCGTCGATAAACAGAATCAGCCAAAATCTAATTTTGATCCGGGATACGAATTGCAGGCGAAGGTGGTAATTCTGGCGGAGGGTTCGCGGGGTTCGCTCACTAAGCAGCTGATTTCGCGATTTCACCTCGATGCTGATCGTAATCCGCAGACTTATGGGCAGGGGGTGAAGGAGCTTTGGGAAGTTCCTGCTGGACGGATTGCGCCAGGTGAAGTGATTTACACCATGGGCTGGCCGCTGACGTCGCGTGAGTACGGTGGAGCGTGGATCTACGGTGGGAAGGACAATGTGGTTTCTCTGGGGTTTGTGACTGGCCTGGACTATCCCGACCCTCGCACTGATCCGCAGCACGTGTTGCAGCAGTTCAAAAAGCATCCATTGGTGGCGAAGCTTCTGGACGGCGGAAAGATGATTCGGTACGGCGCGAAGTCGCTGCCCTACGGCGGCTGGTGGGCGATCCCGCCGACGTCCGGGGACGGGTGGATGATTATCGGAGACTCCGCGGGGTATCTGAATTCGCAGCGGCTGAAAGGAATCCATCTGGCAATCAAGAGCGGAATGCTGGCAGCGGAGACCGCGTTTGAAGCGCTAAAGAAGGATGATGCTTCGGCGTCGGTGCTGCGCCAGTTTCAGAAAAATGTCGAGGCTAGCTGGATTAAAGAAGAATTGTGGAAGGTCCGAAATTTCCATCAGGGCTTTGAGCATGGATTTTGGCGTGGAATGTTTCATGCCGGACTACAACAGATTACCGGCGGCCGTGGAGTGCGCCACCGGTATTCCGGCAGCGCCGGTTACAAGCGGATGAAAAAGCTGCCTTCACTGCAGGCGCGCGGCGGCGCTGAGCGGAATATTATTGGCTCGGCCAAGGGCGACGGTAAACTCACGTTCGACAAGCTTACGGACCTTTATCATTCGGGTACAAAGCATGAAGAAGATCAGCCCGCGCATTTGCTTATTGCCGACACCGATATCTGCAACCAGCGCTGCATCGTTGAATTTGGCAGCCCCTGCCAGAATTTTTGTCCGGCGAACGTTTACGAGATGCTGGATGACGCCAGTGCGCCCAACGGTAAGACAATTAGTTTGAATCCTTCGAATTGCGTACACTGCAAAGCCTGCGATATTCACGATCCCTATCAGATTATTACGTGGGTGCCGCCGGAAGGTGGAGGCGGGCCTAATTATGATGGCATGTGAGGTAGCGGCGATTATGTAGTCCAGTTTTGGATTTTTAGACCGCGTACTCGCTGGAATTCTTTTTCATTGTTGGTTACCAGAGTTAATCCCATCGCTGCGGCATGGGCTGCAATCCATAAATCGTTGTTGCCGATCATTTGCCCTTTCTCGGACAACTCGGCGCGGATTGTGCCGTAGGCTTGGGCGGCGCTCGCTGGCAAGGGTAGGGCCGGAAGCCAATGGAATAGTTCATACAAATGTTCGAGGGCTTCGTCTCGTTTTGCGCTCTTTGTTGCGCCATATATCAACTCGCCGTAGGTAATCACCGAGAGCGCAGCCTCGCCCTCGCGGAGGCCGCGAAAGTGACGTAGCACTTCTTTGGACCTTCGTTGCCGGATATAGATACAGATGTTCGTATCTAACAGGAAGCGTGGTTCCACCTATAGACCTTTGCGTTTCTGGGGCTTGTCTTGTCGCCGTTCTGAAAGATCAATATCGGCGGGTAATCCGGCCAGCAGGTCGAAGGCACGCACCAGGCTGCCTCGTTTTTCTTTTAAGACAATCTCATCCCCGCGGCGAAAGATCTCTACTTCTTTGGTTTTAAGGCGGAATTGCTTTGGCAGGCGGACTGCCTGACTGTTGCCGGATTGAAAGACTTTGGCTGTGCGCATGGGCATAACTTCAAATGTATATACAGGAAGTATATACTATTTAGATTTTTCGGGCACGTTCAAAATGAAGGCCCTGTCGACGCAAATGCGACGAGGCCGCTGATGCTCGCGACAAGTGCCCCAGACTAAGCGTCTAGTTTCTTGGCCAGCAGTTCATTTAGCAGTTGCGGGTTGGCCTGCCCTTTTGAGGCTTTCATTGCCTGGCCTACGAAGAACCCTATTACTGTTTTCTTGCCCGCGCGATATTGTTCAACCTGTTTCGGATTGGCGACGATTAGATCGTCAATGATTTTGTCCAGGGCGCCGGTGTCGGTGGACTGCTGCGGGCTTCCTTCTTCTTTGTAGACTTCCGGAAAATCCTTGTTGCGCTCGAAGCTTAGGTCGTAAAGATCTTTTAGCATCTTGCCAGAGATGGCTCCGCTTTCGACCAGGTCGGCCGACTGAGCTACGCCTTTCATCGAGATCGGTGACTGCTCGATTTCCAAGCCTTTGGCTTTTAGGCGTCCCATGAGTTCGCTCTGCACCAGGTTGGCTACGCGCTTCGGGCTCTTCGCAGCCTTGGCGGCGGACTCAAATTGATCGGCTAGCGATTTGGTGAGGGTTAAAACGTGGGCATCCTGCTCGGTGATGCCGTAGTCGGCGGTCATGCGCTTGCGGCGGGCTTCCGGCAGCTCGGGCAGAGTCCGCTTTATTTCTTCTCGCCATTTTTCATCAACCACCAAAGGCAACAAGTCGGGCTCAGGAAAGTAACGATAGTCGTGAGCCTGCTCTTTGGAGCGCATACCGTAGGTTTTGCCTTCGAGCGAGTTGTACAGCCGGGTTTCCTGAGTAATCTTGCCGCCGGATTCGATGACGTCGATGTGGCGGTCTATCTCGTAAATCATGGCTTCGCGGATAAAGCGGAAAGAATTCACATTCTTGACTTCCGTTTTAGTGCCGAATTCTTTCTGACCTCGCGGGCGCACGCTGACGTTGGCATCGCAGCGCAGGGATCCTTCTTCCATGTTGCAGTCACTTACACCGGTGTAAAGGATGATCTCTTTCAGCCGCGTCAGATATTCATAGGCTTCATCGGGCGAAGCGATGTCAGGCTCGCTGACAATCTCAATCAGCGGTACGCCGCTCCGATTCAGGTCGATGGCGGTTCTTTCGCTAGCGTCGGGAAACCCTTCGTGCAGGCTTTTCCCAGCGTCCTCTTCCAGATGCACGCGAGTTATGCCGATGCGTTTTACACCGATACCGGTCTTTATTTCGATGAAGCCGTGCTCGGCCAGTGGCTTATCGAACTGGGATATCTGGTATCCCTTGGGCAAGTCGGGATAGAAATAGTTTTTGCGGGCGAATATTGAAGTTTCGTTGATGCGGCAATTCAGGGCCATGGCGGCCAGCACAGCGAACTCGACGGCCTTCCGATTGAGAACTGGCAGCGCCCCTGGCAATCCGAGGCAGACGGGACAGACATTGGTATTGGGTGGATTGCCGAAGCGCGTGGAGCAAGAGCAGAAAATCTTGGTGTCGGTGAGGAGCTGGACGTGGACTTCGAGTCCGCTGACCGGCTCGTATTTCGCGCGCGCCGAGAGTGTGTCTGGCAGAGTGGCCATAGGGAATTATAAAGGCTCGGCTACTTTGTCAGCAGCCCTACGCGATCAATGCCGGCTTTGCGCGCCATCCTGATTGCCTAACAGAGACGCTGCGGAGCAACGTCTCTACTGAAGCGGCAGCGGATCGAGATCGGGCGGAAGGGGCGGCGGCCCGGGCTCTGGCGGTGGCTCAGGCATTGGCGGTGCTGGCGGAGCAGGATGCAACACTGCATCAAGCGGGCGGTAACGCGAGGCGAAGAAGTGAATCGAGTACGCCGGAAAGAAGACAATTGCTGGGACGGAAATCACCGCCATTACGTACAAGATAATTGCCAAAAAGGATGCGCCGACTATTATGGCGAGAGTAATGGTGTAGGCATTCCAGGTAAGACCAGCAGTCTTGCCGCTCAGGACGGCGATGACGCCGATGCCACCGAGTGGAATCGCCAGTAGCAAGATGACAATGGCGATGATAATCCCCAGCACCATGGCGACGCCAAGAGCCATTAGAACTTTCATGCCGATATATCCGGCATAGGCGGCCTTTTCCGTCTTTATGTTCGCCCAAAGGCGGTGCCAAGCTTCGAGAATGCTCAAGTCTTCCAGCGCCATCTGCGGCACTACAAAATCTTTGGTGAGCACGGCGATCAGCACCATAGAAATCACAAAGAGAAAGAACACAAAGAACAGCACGATTCCGCCTAGGATTAGCGGGACCATGTGATCACGCGGATGCTGCAACCACCCCAAGGCGAATGCACATGCAGCTGGAATTCCAACCAAAATTACCATCACGAAAATCATTCCAGCGGCAAACAGTAATTGCCAGCCGAAATATCGCATTCCCGGCCGCTGGCGACGGTTCCAACTTTGGCGGATGTGGCATTCTTTTGCGACCACACCATCGAACAGAACAAAACGCATCATGCTGTTGACATAGATCAACAGAAGCCAGAAAACTACGCCAGCCACGACCAGCAAAGCGATTAGAGCAGCGTAAAGCCCCGGATTGGCATTGGCCAAAGGTGAGGCGACAAAGCGCTGCGATCCGCCACCATGAAACTGGGGCACCTGAAAGTTGCAGCCTCCGCCAGAACTCATTTCTCCTGCGAGCAGTCCCACCACCGCCAGCCTGGCCCACTGCCCGGCGCGAAACGGGTTGAAGAGTTGCTGCCTGGTGTGTTGAAAAGCAGGCGCTATGGCGTCTACAGCGGATAGTGGCAAGCACGCACCTCGGTGATTCGCTGCAAGGTACCGTGAAGCAGGGCGCGGGTCAAATCATTTTTTGGATGTTGGGCGCTGTGGCGGGATAGCAGAATCTTATTTCGGTTCACAATGACAAGATTGGTGAGCCCTATTCGTAGCGAAGGGCCTCTACAGGATCGAGTTTTGACGCGCGCAGAGCCGGAACCATGCCGCTTAGGACCCCGACTACCAGCAGCACTAAGCTCGACATCATGACGGTGAAGAAGGAGATGCGAAGATGAATGTCGGCTTTGCCGGAGTCATCTTCGAACAGAGGGCCCATTAGCGGGAGGGTGCCTACGGCGGCCGCAATGGCGTAAGAGATGAGTACGCCAATCGCTCCACCGAGCAACATGATGAGCAGCGTCTCCGCCAGGAACTGCAGTTTAATGTGGCGCTTTCTAGCGCCTAGCGCGCGTCGCAGGCCGATCTCGCGAATGCGCTCGTTGACCGAGACCAGCATGATGTTCATGACTCCGACGCCGCCGATACCGAGAGTCAGGGTGCCGATGAAGGTGAGCAGAACCTGCAGCCCAATGGTGAGGGCGTCGATCACCGGACGAAATTCGTCGCGGCCAAACATCTGAAAGGCCTTGGGATCGGTGGGCGAGAACTGCTGGCGAGTGGCAACCGCGGCTAACACCTGCGCCATGGCGCGTTTTTCAAACTGCGGGGCGATGGGTTCGAAGACCATGACGGCCGCATAGCGGGTATTCCAGAGGTCTCCTGCCGCGGAATAGGGGATCCATGCAGACTCGTCGTCACTGGAAAAATAATTGCTCAGCTGGATTTTTCGTTCCATCACTCCGATGACAGTGAAGCGAACACCAGCTACCACCACCGTTTCGCCTACGGCGGGGCGGCCACTGAAGAGTTGCTCTTTTAGGCGGCCACCCAGAAAAATTACGCGGTGGCGTTCGAGTTCGTCGCTGGCGCTGATCCATCGTCCCTCAGACGGAACCTCGTTGCGCATCTCGCCATATTCGGGACAGACTCCGCGAATGGCGGCAGTTCCGACAAGTCGGTCACCATAACTGATGCCTGGGCGGCGCACCGTTTCGAGGCAGACGTGCTTCACCAGAGGAGCGGTCTGTTTGACAATGTCGAGATCAGCCTGCTCGAGAACAACCTTTTTGCCGGCGCGCTGTCCACCGGGTTGTTCGCTGGTCTGTTGCGGCCAGGCGATTACCGCTCCTTTGCCGAAGGCGTCGAAGCCCCCAACCAGAATCTGGCGGAAGCTGCTGCCATACGCGATCAGCAAGGTTACTGTCGCGATGCCCCAGACAATACCCAGCATAGTGAGCAGGGTCCGAGTGTAATTGCGCTTGAGTGCAATCCAGGCTTCGAGGACGATTTCGAGCAGCATGCTCATCCTAGCCTCCGGCCTCGAATCGCAGTGCTTCGATCGGGTCGACGGAGGCCGCGCGCCGCGCGGGATAGAGTGATGCCAATACGGCGATGGCTCCCAAGAGAAGGGTGGCCAGCAAACCAGTCTGCCACGTTGGCAAAAGACCGGCGAAGAAATCCGGCATCGGCAACAGGTTAACCAAAGCGCAAATTCCGTACGCCACGCCGAGTCCGACGCCCCCACTCACGCAGGCGATCAATACTGCCTCAAAACAAAATTGCTTCAGGATAGTCTTGCCTGTCGCACCCAGGGCCTTCCGCACCCCAATCTCGCGGGTTCGCTCGCGCACTGCGACCATCATCACGTTCATGACGCCGAGGCCGCCGAGAAACAGGGTGACGAATCCCACCGCGCCGAGAAAATACTTCATCCCGTCGGTCATTTGTCGAAAGGCTTTGGCTTCCTGCACTGTGTCCCAGATAGGACAGGCTTCCTTGTCGTTCGGATCGAAGTTGTGTAGACGGCCGAGAGCCTTGCGGACCTCACTCTTGCAGGCTTCGTGAGTTTCCACCGATCTTGGAGTGACGAGAAGTTGATCAAAGCCAGTGCTGGTGGCCGGGGGTTTGTTAGGGAAATCGCGTCGCATGGCGGCGTATGGGACAAAAACTTTATTCACATCCCAACCGTCGTAGCTGGAATCCTGCTTCTTGGCTGCCATTACGCCTATGACGGCGTAGGGCATTTCATTGAGATAGATGGTATCGCCGACGGCGGCGCGACCGGGAAATAGCTGCTTGGCGGCATCGCTGCCGAGGAAAGCGACGCGACGCTGCTCACGCTGATCTTCCCAAGTGTAGAAACGGCCTTGCCCGACGCCGAGACTGCGAATATCGCCGAATGGCGGGAACGATCCCGTCACCATGAATGCGGCATTGTTGAAGTTGCTGTGAATGCGCACGGTGTCTTGCTCGAGTTCCGGTATGGCGTATTTGCAATCGGGAGATTCGGCCTGCACCACGGGAACATCAGGTTCTTCCCAGTGAACTACGCGACCGGCGCGGGCTCCGCCGACTTGAAGGCTGGTGCGGCCATGAAAAACAATCATTACATCTTTGCCCAGAGTCTTGGCCTGATCCTCCTGGCCCTTACGGAGACCCTCGCCGGCGGCCACCATCAGCACGATAGAGACAATGCCCCATGCTATGCCAAACATGGTCAGGAAAGTGCGCAACTTATGCGACCAGAGAGTGCGGAAAACGTCGCCGATAAGATCGCGGAGGACCATTGGGGTATTGGACGCGGTAGAGGGACGAACGTAAGCCCACCCGGCCGGCTGATTAAGATACGGATTTAGGGGAGAATTTGTTCGGGAAAAAGTGGGTGGTACGACCGATGGTCTGGAACGTCGGAAACACAAGGTTCCTCGACTTCGCTCGGAATGACAGGCTTCTTTATGAGTAGGGAACTACCGATTGGGATGCTTTGTTATCGTTGACCTGTCGGAACCACGGATCGAAGGCGTTTAGGGCATGTTCGCATTGCGCGCGATGGCGTTCTTTACGGTCACGGATTTTCGGTTCCAGAGCGGGCAGAAGGTCGAAGGTGATGTTGGCGGGCTGGAAATTCTTAGCCGGGGCATTCGTGATGTAATGCACCAGCGATCCCAAGGCGCTGGCCCGGGGTAGAGGTACTGGGTCGGCCCGCTGAAATAATGCGGCGGCATTTATTCCTGCGATTAGACCAGTGGCGATGGACTCGACATAGCCCTCCACGCCACAGATTTGTCCGGCGAACAGAATGTTGGAGTGTGCTTTCATCTGTAACGAAGTGGTAAGCAGGCTCGGTGAGTTTATGTAGGTGTTGCGATGAATTTGTCCGTAGCGAAGGAATCGGGCATTCTCTAGGCCGGGAATCAGTCGCAACACCCGGGCTTGCTCGCCAAATTTCAGGTGATTTTGAAATCCCACCAAGTTGTAGGAGTCGGCGCGCAGGTTCTCCTGTCGTAGCTGGACCACTGCATAGGGAGTTTTGCCGGTGCGTGGATCGCGCAGTCCTACCGGCTTCATCGGGCCAAACCGCAGAGTGTCGCGGCCGCGACGGCCGATTTCTTCGATGGGCAGGCAGCTTTCGAAGTAGTTGAGCCTTTCCCACTCGCGTTGCTCTACAGACTGCGCTGAGATCAGCGCGTCGTAGAAGCAATCGTATTCGGCTTTGGTCATCGGGCAGTTGATGTAATCAGCCGTCCCTTTGTCATAACGAGCCGCGAGATAAACTCGCGTACGATCGATGGAGTCGGCTTCGACGATGGGGCTGATGGAATCATAGAAGGCCAGATGCTCCGAGCCAGTGAGTCGGGCGATTTCCTGCGATAGTGCATCCGAGGTGAGCGGACCGGTCGCGATGATGGTTAGCTCATCGCCGAGTCTCACTACTTCCTCTCGACGAATTGTGATTAGCGGCTCGGCCGCGATGATCTTCGTCACTTTTGCCGCGAAAGTTTCGCGGTCGACGGCCAGCGCGTGACCCGCCGGAACGGCGCAATCGCGGGCGATTTCGAGTAACAGCGAACCCGCGCGACGCATCTCTTCTTTCAGGAGCCAGGGTGCAGTGTTTTCACTTTCAGACTTGAGAGAATTGGAGCATACCAGCTCAGCGAAGTCGGCAGTCTGATGCGCGGGGGTTGAGCGCACCGGCCGCATCTCAAACAAATCGACCGAAACTCCACGGCGAGCGCATTGCCATGCCGCTTCGCATCCTGCCAAACCGCCCCCGATTATACGCACGCCTGGATTCACTTCGATGCCTCAGCCACCCGCTTCAGGGGCTCGCCATCGAGGGAGACAGTTTTCCATTCGTCGAGGAAGTCGGCACCAAGCTTCTTATAAAAGTCGATCGCGGGCTGGTTCCAGTCGAGTACCTGCCAGCGAAGCGCCAAATAATTCTCTTGCGTGGCGATGGCGGCGACTCTTGCCAATAGTGTGCTTCCGATATTCTTGCCACGAAACTTCTCGCGGACAAAAAGATCCTCCAGGAACATCCCCGGGCCGTGAAACGTCGAGTAGAACGGAAAAAAGAACGCGTAGCCCGCCAGTTCACCATCCCATTCGGCCATTAACACCCGGAAACGGGGCTCGACGCCGAATCCATCGCGGAAGAGAACCTCTTCCGTCATGGTGACAGGTAGATGTTCGAACGCCGCCAACTCGTGAATCAGAGTCAGGACTGCCGGGACATCCTCGGATGTCGCTGGACGAATTGAAAGCATGGACAGTTAACCGGTTGGAAAAGCGTTAGACCGTTATTATATAGCTGCTACTAAATGGAGGACTCATGGCACGTGTCGCACTGGTTGAAGTGGAGCAGGCTCCGCCCGAGGTGAAGGAAATTTACGAGCAAAAATTAAAGGGTAAGCCGGGCAATGTTCATAAAGCGCTGGCGAATCGTCCCGATGTTTTCAAGAACTTTTTACCGTTCTACTCCAGCGTCGGGCGGGCACTGGATCGCAAGCTGTATGAGATGGTCTACATTCGAGTGTCGATGATTAACGGATGCCGTTATTGCTTGCAGCATCATTTGACGGCGTCGAAGCGGGTGGGATTGACCTCCGAAGATTGGGCGGCGCTCAAAGCCGGGAACTATAGTCGCTTCACTGAAAAGGAATTGGAAGCTCTCACCTATACCGACAAACTAACCCGCGCGCCTAATACCGTGGACGACGAAGACGTTTTTCGATTGAAGAAACATTTTGCCGATCCGGAGATTGTAGATTTGCACTTATTGGTCGGGCTGGCGAATTTAACAAACCGGTTTACCGATCCGCTGGGACTGGAGTTGGAAATGGCTGAGGAGAAAATCTAATACGTCTTGTTATTCTGAGCGTAGCGCTCCCCTATTTTCGACGGACTGCTTATGGAGTAAGGGGTCTTCGCTACGCTCAGAATCACCAGCGATTGATGAGAATTCAAAAAAGCCATCCCCCTCAGGACGATGGGGATTATCGAAGCCGCAGACCCGCTTCTGCGGAAAAATCCAGCGGGGCAAAGTCTTTGCCGAGAAACTTCGGATAGGCTGCCGCGGCGATCATTGCGGCGTTATCGGTGGAGAGCGGTCTCGAGGGAAAATAGACAGGAAGACCTTCCATTGCTGCCGCCTCTTCAAAACGGGCTCGCAGCGCGCTGTTAGCGGCGACTCCGCCGGTAACGAATAAGGTGGCGACATCGTACGCACGGGCAGCCGCCAAAGTTTTTGACACTAAATCTTCCACAATGGCGCGCTGGAAGGATGCCACAAGGTTCCGCGTTTCCGATTCACTCAGCTTGAAGTAGTCATCGAATTTCGGCGCGGCAATTTCTGCAATTTGTTGACGTCGCGCTTCGATCGTCTCCCTCATGCGATGGGTTTCCACGTAACGCAAGACGGCGGTCTTGATCCCGCTGTAAGAAAAATCAAATCGCTGGCCCTCTGGCGTTTTGCCTTTGTCATTGCGGTCGGGATGCTTTAGCTGCGACAGGGGAAACCTCACCGCGGTCGAATCACCGTGAGCAGCAAGCCGATCGATGATGGGCCCCCCGGGATAACCGAGTGCCAACAGCTTCGCCACCTTGTCGAAGGCCTCACCGGCAGCGTCGTCACGAGTATGGCCAATATTCTGGTAAGTCCACCCTGACTCCCGCTGTGCTGCGAGGTACAGATGTGTGTGCCCGCCAGAGACGACCAGTGCCATGACGGGGAAATTCAGCTCGTAGTTTCCTTTTTGCCGCTCTTCCAATAGGACGGCGTGTATATGACCTTCCAGATGATTGACGGCGATGAGCGGCTTATCAAGGGCGAATGCCAGCGCCTTGGCGTAGCTGATGCCGACCAGCAGCGCGCCGGCGAGACCTGGGCCTTGAGTCACCGACAGGGCGTCCACGGATTGGTAAGTTTGTTGCGCGTCAGCCAGTGCCTTACGTACCACCGGAACGATTGCTCGAAGATGCTCGCGGGACGCGAGTTCCGGGACTACTCCACCATAGGGAAGGTGAGTGGAGATTTGCGAGAAGACGACATTGGAGATGATTTTCTCTCCGGAACGCACCACTGCGGCCGCAGTTTCGTCACAAGAACTTTCGATGCCAAGGATGTAGGCGTCAGGCACACTCCTAGTTTGCTTGGTAACAGTTACGGACGCAAGTTGGGAAACCTGTCAGCGTACCGGCAAAGTCTACGGCACAAACAAAACATTACCACCGCGTGAAAACTTGATTGCGCGGGATTTGCTAACTACGGGAACGCTAGCGCGTCCAAGTTGGTGAGTCGCTTTTATCTGGTTGGAACTTTATCGATAGCAGCAACGTATATTGAGGCGACGACGAAAAACCCCGCACCGGGAAAGCGGAGCGGGCAGTATTTGTAAGGGGTTCGGGGACTGGCTCACTCTCGGTTTGGCGGCCCAGGTGAAGCAATCCCCACTGAAGTGCCAGGCTTGAGCCTTGCCCCTCTCTAACCCCGCGGACGCATTGTAGGCTTTCTGCGAAGAAACACAAAATACTTCGCCGAACTGAATGCATGCCGCCCAGAGCCGTTTCCCGACGCTCATCGGGAAAGAATGGAATGGAATGAATTCACCGAGTTTTTCTAAGAAGTTGGTTTTTGGCGCAGCATTGTTGATGGCCGCCAGTGCATTTGCGGCGAACAAAGGCTCCCTGGTAGTTAGCTCTCCAGTACAGGTGGCGGGCAAGCAGTTGTCGGCCGGAGAGTACAGCGTGCAATGGGAAGGCAGCGGGCCGAACGTTGAAGCCAGCATTATGAAAGGTAAAAAAGTTGTGGCCACGGTGCCGGCCCACATGGTCGAACTAACTCAATCAGCGGCCTCAGATTCTGCCGTACTCAAGACCAATGACGACGGTAGTCGCGCCCTGGCTCAGGCGCGTTTCTCTGGCAAGAAGTATGCGCTGGAATTTGGCGAGCAGGGCGCATCGTCAGCATCGGGCTCCAGCAGCAAATAGTAATTCAGATTTTGCGTGCAGCCGGACGGAATGCAGTGACTCCATTCCACCGGCTGTTTTTCCATAAAGATCCCTCGGCTGTTTGCGACGCTCCTGCCTGCGATATACTCTCCCCGAAAAGCAGAACGTCCACGTAACTTCCTCCATTCTCGGGAATCACATGGATGCGACCGTTTTTTCGCGGCAAGACCATTATGGGGAACCCCGTCAATTCAACCAGATTTAAGAGCATGAACCGGCGCGAACTTCTGAAGCTTTCGCCGTTGCTGGCGCTGGGGGCGTTTGCGGTGCCGGCGTTGCGCCAACCTCTGTTGAAAACTGGTTTGGGATTTAGTGACTGGGCGTCGGCCCGCATCTTTCGCGAACACCACCTCGCCGCATCCTTTCCCGATTCCGAAGTCGCACCACTCGATAAGTTTTATGTGAACACATATGACGTGGATGATCCCGGAGTCGACCTTGCCAGTTGGACCCTGAGCGTAAGCGGCGCCGTGCAGAAATCAGGGAACTATTCGCTGGAGCAGATTCAGGCCTTACCAAAATTTACCCAGAATACCCGCCACGTTTGCGTCGAAGGGTGGGACGTGATTGGGAGATTCGGTGGGGCGCGGCTCTCGGACTTTCTGAAGATGGTTGGAGCAGATACCACCGCGTCTTTTCTTTATTTCGAGTGCGCCGACGATTATTACGAGTCACTGGATATGGCGACAGCAATGCACCCGCAATCGCTGCTGTGCTATGAGATGCACGACCAGCCGCTCACTCGCGAGCACGGCGCGCCGTTACGCCTGCGCATTCCTACCAAAATCGGATACAAGCAGGCCAAATACCTTACCAGCCTGAAAGTGACCAACGTTTTGCAAAATGTTGGGTATTGGGAAGATCAGGGCTACTCAGAGTTTTACGGGCTGTAATGAGGTTGAGGATGTCGACTACGGTAATTGAAGTTCAGGACGCTAAAACCGGCGAAGTCACGCCGGCAGTCTATGAGCACCCGTTTGTCGTTCGCTTTTGCCACTGGGCAAATACTGTGGCATTGTTTGTGATGGTAGGCAGTGGTTTGCAGATTTTTCGTGCATTCCCCAGTTTTCACGCGAAAATCCCTCAAAGAGATTTATTGAACTGGCCAAAGGCGTTTGCGCTCGGCGGCTGGCTCGGGGGCGCACTACAGTGGCACCTGACCTTCATGTGGATTTACGTCGGGACTGGGATGTTATACGCCGCTTATGAAGTATTTAGTGGCAACTACCGGCAGATTCTGTTCGTTCCACGCGATGTCGGCGGCGTGTGGCCAATGGCGCGGCATTACTTTTTCTTTGGCGCCAAGCCGGTAGCTACTGAGGCTTACAACCCGTTACAGAAGCTGGCTTACACATCGGCCATCGGGCTCGGGTTGTTGTCGGTGCTCACCGGGCTAGCGGTGTGGAAGCCAATTCAATTTTCCTGGCTGGCGTGGCTGATGGGCGGCTTCCATCTGGCGCGGCTGTGGCATTTCCTGGTGACATGGGCGATTCTTGGGTTCATCCTTGGCCATCTGGTGATGGTGGTGTTACATGGCTGGAATAATTTTGTGTCCATGTTGACCGGGTGGAAGAAAAATCCGGACTACATCGAACGTTAATTTTATCGAACTGGTGAACGATGACGTTTGCAGGGCCGGTTTCGCTGGACGATCCAGCGCAAAAGGAAAAGCAGGAGGAGGCCCTGATCCGGCGAGTGCGGGAGGGTGATCACGATTGCTTCTACCAGCTGATTCGTCCATACGAACGCCGAGTCTACGCCACTGCTTTCGCCATTCTGCACCACGTAGCGGATGCTGAAGAAGTTGCGCAAGAGGCCTTGCTAAAGGCGTTTAAGCATATTGGACAGTTCCGCGCCGAGGCCCGATTCAGTACCTGGCTGATACAGATCACGGTGAACGAGGCCCGCATGCGGCGTCGCAAGAATCACGCGGAAGTCATGGAGGCCATCGTGGACCGTGAGGATGACGAAGGGAATTATGTTCCCAAAGATTTCGCCGATTGGCGCGAAATACCATCAGAGATATTGGAGCGCACTGAAATTCGCCAAAAGCTGGGCGAAGCGCTGGAGGCGCTGGCGCAAAAGTATCGCGAGGTGTTTGTGCTGCGCGATATGCAACATCTCAGCATTGCAGACACGGCCAAGTCATTGGGAATTAGCCCCGCTTCGGTTAAGACCCGTCTGCTGCGGGCGCGATTAATGCTGCGGGATTTGTTGGCGCCTGGACTAGGTGGCGGCTGGTTGAGCCGGCCTCATTTCGCGAAGGGAACCAAACCATGGTAGTGAACTGCGACCAGGTGTGGGGCGAGATTTCCAATTATCTCGATGGTGAAGTCGATCCTACGTTGCGGGCGGCGATGGAGGAGCACTTGAAGGGATGCAAACAATGTAGCGCCGTGCTTGACGGCACCAAAAATGTGATCGAGTTGTACGGCGACGAGCGCGCCATGGAAATTCCCCTTGGTTTCAGCCAACGCTTGCACAGCAGGCTTCACCAGCGGATTCCGGAACGGCGCGGGTCAGCCTTTGGATGGATGGTAGCTTTGGCAGCGGCGGGTCTGCTAATTGGCGCCGTGGCAGTGGGGAACTCTGCGGCATTTACTCGTCCTCAGTTGCGTTCCGAACACGCCGCACCGGCTGTACAGGCACCGCCGGATATGATGGTGCTGGTGTACGACGATGGCAAAACGTTTCACGCGCCTAGCTGTACTTATATCCACGATAAAGCGCATGCCCGCATGATCACTGTTACAGAAGCAACGCGCGAGGGGTTCGCACCCTGCACGCGTTGTATGAAGCAATATCTGGGGATCCAGGCACTGAATGAGGAGGATGTTACGAAGACACTTCTGTACGCTGAAACCCGTCGCGACCGGTGCAGCATCGGGAAATAGTTCCGACCGCTCAGAACGATCAGCTACTGCTGAATCGCCTGCTTTAAACTGGGCTTAACGATTCCCGCCTGCGACAAACTTGAATCGTCCCAACCGCCACCGAGCGCTTTCACCAGGTACACCGAGGTCACCAGACGCTGGCCCAAAATCTGCGCGGCAAGGCGCTCGTTCACTAGTGCCTGCTCTTGCGCGGTTATCACATCGAGATAGGTTACAAGACCGCCCGTATACCGGGCATTCGCCAGGTTAAGCGAGCGCTCGGCGTCATCAACTGCACGTTGCTGAGACTCTGACGCGGTGGAGAGCGCATTGAGCCCTGAAAGCGCATCTTCCACCTGCTGGAAGGCAATCAGCGACGATTCGCGATAGTTCGAGACACGCTCGTCGTACACAGCCCGAACATTCTCCAGTCGTGCGCGATTCCTGCCTCCGGCTATAAGGGGTTCCAGCGCGGAAAAACCAATCGACCAGATCAAGCTGGGCGCATTCAGCAGTTCGGGCAAATTGGTAGAGTCGAATCCCCCAGAGCCGCTTAGAAAAATACTCGGATAAAACGCCGCCCTGGCTACTCCGATTTGTGCATTGGCAGAAGCCACTTCACGTTCCGCAGTCGCAATGTCAGGACGACGCTGCAACAGTTCCGACGGCAACGAAAGCGGGACCGCAGGCGGTTGCACGTCGAGGTTTCGGACCGGCGCTTTGAAGCTCGAAGCCGGCAAACCTTGTAGCGCCGCGAGCGCATGCTCATACTGCGCGCGCTGCTGTTGCAGCAGAGCAACTTGGGTGATGGAAGAATCGACAACAGTTTGCTGCTGGGCCACTTCGAGGCCAGAGACTGCGCCACCCTCGTGACGACGGTTGATGAGATCCAAACCTTTTTGTTGGAAGCTTAAGGCGCGCTGGATTACGGCGATTTCGGCGTCAAGCTCACGAAGCTGGAAATAGTCCGCGGCTAGCTCTGAGCTAACCAGTAAACGCAGATTCTCTACATCTGCAGCCGACGCCTGCAGTGAGGCATTTGCTGCTTCGACGCTTCGCCGCACGCGTCCGAAGAGATCAACTTCGTAATTCAGCGTGAAAGGAATTGTGAAATCGTTTTGAGTGACAGTAGTGGGAGTTATTGTCGATCCGTTCAAAGGCCGATTACCTGAAAGACGATCGCGATATGCCGACGGCCGCGCATCGAGTTCGGGATACAGTCCCGAAGCCGTTACCCGGGCGAAAGCGCGCGCCTGGTTCAACCGCGCCAGCGACGCCTTCAAGGTCTGATTGTTGGCGATTGCCTGATCTTCATATTGATTAAGCTCAGAGTCCCCAAATAACGTCCACCAATTCCCCTTAGGAATGTGATCCAGCGGATTGGCTTCCTTCCAGGGCGCGGGCGCCTGCCAGGCTCCGGGCGTGGCGACGTCCGGTTTTTTGTAGTTTGGCCCGACGGCGACCGCTGCCACACTCGAGAGGATGAATCCCGCCGCGAGGTAGCGAAGTTTCATGACTGCCCGCCATCCGGTTTTCCAACTTGCACCGGCTGCCCATCTTCGAGAGAGTCGCTGGGGTTTAGAACGATGGAGTCGGAAAGAGCAAGGCCATCGAGAATTTCAACTTCAGTTCCGTAGTCGCGACCAATGACCACACGCTTAAGTTGGACCTTGTTGTCCGGCCCTACGATGGCAGCTCGCGGTCCTTCAGCCCGAAACAACAATGCGTTAACCGGAATCGAAATGCGGGAGACGGCAACGTTCAAGGAGAAATGAGCCTGCGCGTATGAACCAGGAAGCAGCTTGGCGGTTGCGTTAGGAACATCAATCTCGGTACGCAAGGTACGACTAACCGGATCAATCGATTCGGAGCTGCGAACGACGTTGCCAATAAACTTTTCCCCGGGCATGGAAGCTAACTCGATGCTGGCGTGAACTCCGGGATGAATTGCCGGAGCGTAGTTTTCCGGCACATCGACATAGACACGAATGGGGTCAATTTGCGCGATGTCGAAGAGTTCCTGATTCATGCCACTGTTACCGGCATTGATAAGCGCCCCGATATCAGTGTTGCGCTTGGTGATGATTCCAGAGAACGGAGCATAAATATGCTTGAAAGATTCCAACTGTTGCAGTCGCCGAACATTGGCATCGGCATTGGCCAGAGCAGCTTGTTGCTGAATATATCCGCTGGCCCGTTCGTCTGTTTCCTGCTGGGCAACAGCATCCATTTTGCGCAAAGTTTCCCAACGTTGAGCTGAACTCTTCGCCAGACTGAGTTGTGCGGCTGCCTGATCGCGGGCGGCGTGGGCCTGCATTAGCTCCTGGTCGATTTCCGGCGTTTCGATGTCGGCCAGCAACTGGCCCTTGCTCACTTTGCTGCCGATATCTTTGTACCAGCGCGCGAGATATCCGTTGGTACGGGCATAGATGGGCGATTCGGTGAAGGCCTGCAATGTCGAAGGCAGAATCATTTCCTGCTGCGGGGGCTCTGCCTTGGGATGAACCACTACGACGGTCGGTACCGCAAGAACCTCTGTCTCTTTCGCGAGTGCATGGCTCTCGCTAAGCCTCGAGGTTATGCCCAGCACGGCGGCGATGGCGAAGACAATTCCCAAGATCAGCACCAGCAAATAACCGTGGCGCTTCTTAGGCGCTGGCGGTGCTGAAGGCGAATGTGTCAACGTGCTATGACCTTCGTTTTCAGTTCGAGGCGTTTCCATCACTTGTTGTTCCATAGGTAGTATCTCGTAAATTTACTGGTTCGTCTGCAATCTCTCAGCGCGTTGTGTTGCTCGCTTTACGCGCCGCCCGTGAAAAATACTGAATACAACCGGAACAAAAAACAGCGTTGCGACCGTGGCAAAAAGCAACCCCCCGATTACGGCGCGGCCTAGTGGGGCATTCTGTTCGCCGCCTTCGCCAAAGCCGAAGGCCATGGGCAGCATTCCGATAATCATAGCCAGAGCCGTCATGATCACTGGACGCATACGGGTGTAACCGGCCTCAACTGCGGCACGGATCGGTTCCAGGCCTTCCGCCATTCGTTCGCGGGCAAATGAAATCATCAGAATGCTGTTGGCGGTAGCAACGCCCATGCACATCACCGCGCCGGTCAACGCCGGAACGCTCAGAGCCGTATGGGTGACGAATAACATCCACAAGATGCCTGCCAGCGCACCCGGCAAGGCAGTGATGATGATGAAAGGATCAAGCCATGATTGGAAATTCACCACGATCAACAAGTAGACCAGCACGATGGACATCAGCTAGACCGACCAGCAGTCCCAAGAAGGAAGACTGTCATCGTCTCGACCTGCCCGGTCACGGTGCATCTGGGTGCCGCGTGGCAATTGACCCTGGAAGGGCTCTAAAATCTTGCTGGCATCGTCGGCCACCCCACCCAGATCGCGGCCGTCCACGCTCGCGTAGACGTCCACAGCGGGCATTACGTTGTAGTGGCTGACCACCGCGGGAGTATTCATCGGAGTAACTGTAGCCAGATTTCCCAGAATCTGTGGCGAATTCATCGTCGAGTTGCCCACCGGGGTATTCATCAGCGCCTGTAGCGAATCAACGCGATACTGAGGCGACATGACGGCAACGTTGTAGCTGACGCCATTCGCCGGATTTACCCAGAATGTTGGCGCGGTCTGGAAAGCTCGAACTCAGCGACACCAGCAAGTTCTGCGCGACGTCGCGCTGACTAAGGCCGACCTGCTGTGCCCGCACCCGGTCCACATTGAGATAACAGCGTAGGATCATTCATCAGCTGCTGCACGTGGACATCGACCGCGCCCGGCACGTGCCGCAGGCGATTGGCAATCTGCTGGGCAATAATGTAGTTCTGCGGATAATTCGGCCCTACCAACTGAATGTCGATGGGGGAAGGCAATCCAAAATTCAGAATCTGGCTGACAATGTCAGCCGGCTGAAAGAAGAATTCCACTCCGGGGAATTCACGTGAGAGCTTGTTCGCGCAAGCCGCGTAACGTATTCCTCGGTGGGATGGTGGTCCGGCTTCAGTGAAACCAGGATCTCTGCATCTGAAGTGCCGATAGTCCCGCCGTTGCTGTACGAAAGATTGATTCCGCTATAGGGCAGCCCGATATTGTCGAGCATGGTGTTTACTTCCTTTTGGGGAACGCTGCGGCGGATTTCCTGTTCCACCTGGTCCACCAGACGCGCAGTTTCCTCAATTCGCAATCCGGCCCGGCCGCGCACGTGAAGGCGAAATTGACCGGCATCCACCGTCGGAAAAAAGTCACGTCCCAGGAAAAATACTAGCCCGCCCGAAAGAATACAGAATCGCCAGAAAGATCGAGACGAAGACGCCGCGGTGTTCCATGACGCCTTCCAGCGCATTGGTGTAAGACCCGCGAATTCTCTCGAAATCCTTTTTCAAACTCTGCCTGGGCGCGCCCAAAGATGTTCGTCGGTGCCTTGTGCGAATCATCCTCATGGCCGCGGAGCAGATACATCACCATCGTTGGAACCAGCGTCCGCGAAAGCAGATATGACGCCAGCATGGCGAATACGACTGCCTCGGCCAGCGGCACGAACAAATAGCGCGCCACCCCGGTCAAGAAAGAACATCGGCACAAACACGATGCAGATCGCCAGGGTGGAAACAAACGCAGGGACGGCAATCTGCTGGGCGCCATCGAGAATGGCCTGCTTCAACTCTTTTTTCATGCCCAGATTGCGCTCGATATTTTCAATTTCCACCGTGGCGTCATCGACCAGTATGCCGACGGCGAGCGCCAGACCTCCCAGGGTCATGATGTTGAAGGTCTCTCCCAGAGCGCTCAGCACAATCACGGAGGTAAGAATCGAAAGCGGGATCGAAATGGCAATGATCAGCGTGCTGCGCCAGTTTCCCAGAAACAGCAGGATCATCGCTGCCGTCAGACAGGCGGCAGTTAGAGCTTCGCGCACCACCCCTTCAATAGCAGCGCGCACAAATAACGACTGGTCAAACAGCAGATTCAGTTTCAAATCCTGCGGCAGGGTTTGAGCCACCCGCGGCAGCATCGCCTTGATGTTTTTGACGATATCGATGGTGGAAGCGCCGCCATTCTTCATCACGCTCAGCAGCGTGCCGCGCACGCCGTCCTGGCGTACTATGTTAGTCTGGGGAGAAAAGCCATCGCGAACGTGCGCGACGTCGCGAATGTAAATGGTGGTTCCATTTATGGTGCGAATGGGAAGGTCGTTAATCTCTGCGACGGTTTGCGGGCTGGAATTAAGTTCAACCTGATATTCGACTGATCCGAATTTTGCCGTGCCCGAGGGCAGAATCAGGTTTTGAGCTCCGATGGCATTGACCACATCGACTGGCGTAAGGTGTTTGGCCTGCAAAGCCGGAGTGTCGATATCAACCGACACCAACCGCGTTTTCCCGCCGTACGGGTACGGTATCGCCGCGCCCTGCACAGTGATTAACTGAGTACGCAAAAAATTCAATGCAATGTCGTTTAGTTGCTGTTCGGGCAGAGTCTTGCTGCTAAGCCCGATCTGCAGGATCGGCACGCTCGATGCCGAGTATTGAATAATCAGCGGTGGTGTCGTTCCAGGCGGAAGCTGGCGAATGATAGTCTGCGAAATGGCCGTAACTTGTGCCAGTGCGGTTTGAATATTAGCGGTTGGCCGAAAGAAGATCTTAACTACTGCCACGCCATTTAGAGACTGCGAATCGATGTGCTCAATGTCATTGACCAGCGTGGTCAATCCGCGTTCTGTTTGCGACGTAATCCGTTCCGACATATCTTTCGGCGAAAGACCGGCATAGTTCCACACAATGCTGATTACGGGAATATCGATGTCGGGAAAAATATCGGTGGGGGTACGGAAAATCACTACGGGACTAAGAATCAGAATCAGCAGCGCCATCACTACAAACGTGTAAGGCCTGCGTAACGCTAGAGCTACAATCCACATGTCTGAACTTTGTGTCCTTCGGTCGGAATTCGAAGACTACTTGGCGGCCGTCCCGAAACTCTTTTGGCCCCTAATTTCAGACTCTAATAGATGAGGCCCCCAATCAAACGGATGTAATTTTCGCGTCCTTCCTTGAGGTGGTGTAAAGTTTTGTTACCCGCTACGTCACGAGGCACTTTGTGACTCGAATGGATACAGGAAGTGCTGTAGGTCCACTTCGCGCCATATAGAAGCCTGAATTATCCGCGAAACCGGGTAAGATGTTGAAGCTATTTAACACTGGAGTTCAATTATGGATCGTCGCAGCTTTCTGGGTACCGTCACCGCCGCTAGCCTCCTGGCAAAACGCCTAAGTTGGGCAGCGGAGCGCAAGATCGAAAAAGTTGGGGTGCAGCTCTACACCGTGCGAGATCAGATGAAGCAGGACTTCTCTGGCACCATAGCCAAGGTCGCGAAGATCGGTTATCGCGAAGTGGAATTCGCCGGCTATTTCGATCAGTCGCCGCAGGTAGTAAAGCGAGTGTTGAATGACAACGGCCTGACGGCTCCCTCAGCGCACGTTCCGTACGCAGAACTCACTACTAAACTGCCGGAAGTGATTGAGAGCGCGAAAATCATCGGCCACGAATATATCGTCTGCCCCTTTATCGTCGAGGAGATGCGCAGCGGAGAAGATAACTGGAAGAAGATCGCCGCCGCCCTTGACGCCGCTGGCGCCGAAACCCAGAGAGCTGGTATTCAACTGGCCTATCACAATCATAACTTCGAGTTTGTCGCCACTGGCGGCAAGCTTCCATACGACATTCTGTTAGGGAATTCCGATCCCACGCTAGTCAAAATGGAAATGGACTTGTACTGGATCACCAAGGCCGGGCAGGATCCAATGAAGTATTGGAATCTCTACCCGGGCCGCTTCCCCCTGGTGCACGTCAAGGGCATGGATAAGGCGGGCAACTTCTCTGAGGTCGGGAACGACACCATTGACTGGAAGAATTTGTTTTCGCACTCAGAAAAGGCGGGAATCGAGCATTACTTCGTGGAGCAGGATAAGTCGAACGATCCTTTTGCCAGCATTCAGAAAAGCTTCGGTTATCTGCGAGATTTGCGGTTCTCGTGACGTCGTCCACATGCCAAGCAACAGGCCGTCGTAAGTCCGGCATCGAACGTCCGCTTGCACTGAGGAGATCGATGCCACGCTGGTTTGTGTCCCTGCTTCCGCTATTGTTTATCTGTTGCAGTCGTGCTGAAGACCTCGATATCAGCCGATTGAAAGTCCCCTCCGGATTTCACATCGCGGTATTCACCCAGGCGCCCCACGCGCGCATGCTGGCCTTCAGTCCGGGGGGCACTCTGTTGGTTACCTCCACTACCGATGGCAAAGTATTTGCGTTTCCTGATTACAAGCACTCTGGTAAGGCGGAAAGATCGATAACCGTGTTGCAGGAGTTGAACGCGCCCCACGGCATAGCCTTCCACAACGGAAAGCTCTACATTGCCGAAACCCATCAACTGAAGCGCTATGACTGGGACGAATCTCCGCTACGCGCTACCAACGGCCAGGTAATAGCGACGTATTCCGGTGGGGGCATGCACTTTACGCGTACTTTGTTGTTTGCCAATGGAAAGATGTATTTGTCAGTGGGCTCCGACTGCAACGTGTGTGCGGAGAAAGACCCTCATCGCGCCGCTATTCTCGAATTCAATGAAGACGGCTCGGGTGAACGCATTTTCGCTTCGGGCACGCGAAATTCCGTAGGCATGGTGTTGAATTCCAAAACTGGCACTATCTGGGCCACCGACAACGGGCGTGATTGGCTTGGAGACACTCGGCCCGCCGATGAAATCAATGACTTAGGCAAGAGCGGCGGCAATTTCGGCTGGCCTTACTGCTACGCCAACCAAGTAACCGACGTTACGCAGATTAAACCGGGTGACAATCGCTGCAAGAAAACTGTGGCTCCGAAAGTCCAGATTGAAGCGCATTCAGCCCCGCTGGGACTCGCCTTCTACACCGGCAGCATGTTTCCTAAAGACTGGAACGGAGATCTGTTAGTAGCGTTACATGGCTCCTGGAACCGCAGCCGCCCTACCGGCTACCGCGTCATGCGTGTGCAAATCGCCAGCAACGGCGCCGCCCAGATAAAGGAGGATTTCATCTCCGGCTGGATTCGTCCCGGGGAAACCCACAAGGGCGTCTGGATGGGGCGGCCGGTAGATGTTGCTGTTGGACCTGAAGGCGCGGTCTACATCAGCGACGACGCTGCTGGAGTAATCTACCGGGTAACCTCGGGCTAATCCGCTTCGTAACGCTCTCTGTAAATTTTCGTAATCACAATCGATCCCTCAAAGTGGGCCTCCAACCTACAAACCCTCGCATCTAATCCTCCAGAAGTTCTGGAGGAAAGTTGTGAGAAAGTTATTCGTAGCTGCGACTGCGTGTTTACTGTTCGTGATGTACCGGCCGGCGCACGCACAAGGGATTGAAGCTGCATTCGGTTTGGGTACGGTAACTGCGCCCTCGGCATCGAGCGCCAGCGGAGATTATTCCCCAGCAACAGTAAGCGGCGGACTGTACCCCAGTTTCAACGCTACCTTTTTCATCCATCACAATCTCGGAGTTGGCGGCGAAATCGCGTGGCGCGCCAGCCAGAATTTGTATGGTGGCTATCAGCCATATCGGCCGCTGCTTACCGACCTTGATGCGGTCTGGGCACCACACTTGGCTAAGGGAACCACGGCAGAGTTCATGGGTGGCTTGGGCGTAGAGAGCCTGCACTTTTACGGATACCAAAGCTGCGGTTTCTCCGGTTGCACCAACTACGTCAGCAGCAATCACTTCATGGGACATTTCGGAGCGGGATTGACATATGACGTTTGGGGACACATGTTTATTCGTCCCGAAGCGCATCTGTATTTGATTCGTAATAACTTCGAATTCAGTTCACCGCGAGTTGCTCGCTTCGGCGTTTCCATCGGTTACACCTTCGGTCAGTGACTGGTGCGAGGCTTCCTCAGAGTTCTGGGCGGTGCTCGCTACGGCACCCTGAGGAGGTCCGCTTTACGTCTGAAATAATCAAATTGTGAGTCCAGCCGCCGGTGTATCATGTTGCCCGTACCGGGCCCTTACCTTGAACGGCGGTCACTGCGCTGTCTAATCTGGATCGACCTTTGAAGCACTCAGCGCTGCTACTGCACAACCCCTAGGCCTCAACTGCAAATCATGGCGTAGAAAACCTATGAGGAGTTATCAGCATGTACAAAAATCATCTTTCAGGAGCTTGGAGAATGGTCAGCGCAACCGCAGTGGTCGTGATTGCGGGAATGCTGATTAGTTTCTCCAGCGTACGGGCTTACGAGGATGGCGACCGAGATCGCGACGATCGTGACCCAAGAATTGAACGCGGTTTCGCGGCAGCACCGGTCCCACTGAATTTGAAAAAGAAGGACCGCCAACTAGTGGGACTTGGCAGCTATCTGGTGAATGTCGCATCAGACTGCAATGGCTGTCACACTCAAGATCCATCTACCGAGTTTCTGCCCGGCGGCAACCCTTATCTCGGCCAGCCGAAGAAAGTGAATCCTGCAACCTATCTGGGAGGCGGCAGGGACTTCGGTCCATTTCCGGCTCCCGGTTTCCCCAACATTGTTTCGCGTAACCTAACACCGGATAAGAGCGGGCGGCCTGAGGGCGGCAATACCTTCGCAGATTTTCGTAAGATCATGCGAACCGGAGTTGACCTGGACCATCTTCACCCCACCTGCTCGGCGACCGTTACCACCGACTGCCTTCCACCGCCCTTCAATGGAGACCTCCTCCAGATCATGCCGTGGACGGCCTACCAAGACATGACTGATCATGACTTACGTGCCATTTATGAATACTTGCGAGCAATCCCGTGCATCGCAGGACCGCCAGATCCAAGCGTATTGCACAATGACTGCGGGGAATAGCTGGCGTCTTAACGCGCGATGTGAAATCTGATTCCTTGATCCCGCCGATAGCTCGGCAGATCTTTTTGCCAACCCGTGTCAGTCCTGACACAGCGGCGTGTCATCCATGACACGCCGCTGATTTTTGCTTCCAGTTAAGTGCTTCTTTCTGCAAGAAAGTGCTGCGGCAGCGTTCTTGCTATGTCACGGTCAAATCCTCTTCTGGAGAGAAGCCATGTCATTGCTGCGCTACGTTGCGTCTCTTGTTTTTATTTTTCTGTGTACCACTGTCGCCTGGATCATTCTGGGATCAACAATCTTGTATCGCACGGAAAACAGCGATCACCGGCTAAAAGATAGCGTGGGATCAACCTGGGGGACGTCTCAGGAACAGCAGCCGCTGACCGCGGCCTATACCACCGTTGAAACGTCCCAGACCACAACTGAAGAGAATGGCCGGACTATTACCCACAACAACAAGATCGAGCATCAGTGGACGTTGGCGCCTATCGGCAGTCGCATTAAGGTTGACCTGAACCTTGATTATCGGCAGAAGGGGCTGCTCTGGTACAGCACCTACGTCGTAAATTTTGCTGCCGACTACACCTTTCGCAATCCGATCGCTGATGCTCGACAGATGACCTTCCGCTTGCCTTTACCGGCACAGAAAGCTGTCTATGACGGGCTCGCTATGACGCTCAATGGCAGGCCTCTGGTGATCAATGCCAACGAGCAGAATGTCAGCGGGAACGCCATAATCGCTGCCGGCGAAGTAGCGACGGTGCACGTGATTTATAAGTCGCAGGGGCTCAGCAGCTGGCGCTACAAGCTAGCTGAGGGAATTGCTCAGATCAACGATTTCGCCTTGATCATGCATACCAATTTCAAGGACATCGATTTTGCCGACGACACGCTTTCTCCAACCGGCAAACAATCTAGCGCAAACGGCTGGGACCTCGAATGGCGATACGCCAACCTCGTGTCAGGTTTTCAGATCGGTATGACGATGCCAGAACATTTGCAACCGGGCCCGCTTGCCGGCCAGATCAGTTATTTCGCGCCGGTGTCTCTGTTCTTCTTTTTTTTCCTGATGTTCATCATTTCTACCATGCGCGGCGTAACCCTTCATCCCATGAATTATTTCTTCCTGGCGGCGGCATTCTTTGCTTTCCATTTGTTGCTGGCGTATCTGGTGGATCACGTCTCGATCCATACCGCAATGGCGATCTCCTCGGTGGTGTCGATCGCGCTGGTGGTCAGTTATTTGCGCCTGGTGGTGGGGATACGATTTGCCCTGCTTGAGGCAGGCGTGGCTCAACTAATCTACTTGGTGATATTTTCTTATGCGTTTTTCTGGAAGGGTTTTACGGGATTGTCGATCACGGTGATCGCGGTGATCACGCTATTTGCGGTAATGCAGGCGACGGGCCGCATCCGTTGGTCCGAAAAATTCAAAGCGCGGCCGGTTTGAGGCCAATTGCTAAAGTACACGAACCCTGAGTAGAGACGTAGCTCCGCTACGTCTCGGGTACAGCCGGGAAATAAATGGCTTTGCGGGAAGGCAGCAGCGGAAACTCTGACGGTCGTGCAAAAGGCTGAGGCGAAGCAGAGCTACGTCTCTACCCCAATTTAGGGAATGTTGGCGTTAGCTTTGCGAGACTTCCAAAGGCTCGATCATGACGAACTTGCCCATCGCGCCACGGTCTTTGAACTTGATCCGGCCGGAAATCTTTGCGAAGAGGGTATCGTCCTTACCGCGGCCAACGTTCAAGCCGGGCTTTACTCGTGTGCCACGCTGCCGCACGATGATGGTACCGCCGGGGACTACCTGTCCGCCGAAAGCCTTGAAGCCAAGCCGCTGCGCGTTTGAGTCACGCCCATTTCGTGAACTGCCTAAACCTTTTTTATGTGCCATGGTGAGTCCTGTCTAATCGGAACTTATTTCTTTTTCTTGGGAGCAGCCTTCTTGGCCGCAGCCTTCTTTTCTGCAGGTTTCTTCGCTAGCGTCTTAGCCTTTGCCAGCTTGGTGGCGGGCTTTGGCTCGTCGTGAGTTTCGACGGCGGCAGTCTTCTTCGCCTTGGGTTCTTTTTTCGGAAGCTCAGGAGCGGAGAAAGTCTGTCCGTTAAAGCCAATTTCGGTGATGCGCACCGCGGTGTATCCCTGGCGATGCCCACGCAGCTTCTTGTATTGCTTCTTGCGCTTATAGTGAAATACCAGAATTTTCTTGGCGCGGCCTTGCTCTACCACTTGGCCAACCACCCGTGCGCCGGGCTCGGGCTTGCTGATTTCACCTTCGCTGCCGGAGACAGCCAGCACGTCGCCGAACTCAACATTGCCGTCGCCGTTCTCGGCGAGGCTCTCCACACGAATCACGTCGCCGGGCGCCACACGGTACTGTTTTCCACCGGCGCGAATGACCGCGTACATAGCAATGCCTCCGTAGAATTCCTCTCCTGTCGCACACCTCCGCGACTCGGAGAGCCTTAATATCTTGTGCTTGCTGTGTTTTTCCCGCCGGGTCTCTCGGCAAATCGGGGCGGCGCAAGAACGGAAACCGCCAATACAGGCAAACCCAGCTATTCTAACTTGCTAGGCCGGTAGCGTCAATCCGATGGGAGCATCGGTGGTGGGTCAGTTTCATTTTGAGATAGCTTGAACCGCTCAAGCAGAAGTGGCATTCTTAAAGAATGAGGAAAAGAACACCAAAGCTGTAAACGATCTAGTTGCCCTCTGGGAATCTGGCGAGCAGCGGAGGGCGGAACGGGCGGCGTAAGAATGAACGATGAATGGACCAATGCGAATCGAGGGGGTCAGCTCGTGAAATTTACCTGCTCTGACATTGCGGAAGGGAAAGTTTTTCTAACTGCGCAGACTGCTGGGCATGACGTAGTCTGCTCGGTCATTTTGCCCCAGCCGGAACAGCCATTCAGTCGTGAAAGCGTTGAAAGTCATTTCGAGTATGGAACCGACTTCAGATTACGGACTCGCTCAAAGTAGTCCACTCCCGAATCGTAGATTAGCTTAGTGGGCCGCCACCGACTCCTGTTTCAACTTCTCTGCCTCGTAATGGGTCGTGAGCGCGTCGAATAACGGCTCTAGCTTGCCGTCCATGGTCTCCTGCAACTGGTGAAGCGTGAGGCCGATGCGGTGGTCACTAACCCGGTTCTGCGGAAAGTTGTAGGTCCGGATCTTCTCGCTACGGTCGCCAGACCCCACCATCGCCTTGCGCTCCTTGGCCAGGGCGTCCTGTTGCTTCTGCATTTCCATCTCGTAAAGCCGGGAGCGAAGCACGCGCATGGCCTTGTCGCGATTCTTGATCTGCGACTTCTCGTCCTGGCAACTCACCACGGTATTTGTGGGAATGTGGGTGATGCGGATCGCCGAGTAGGTCGTATTCACCGACTGGCCGCCGGGGCCGGACGAGCAGAACGTGTCGACCCGCAGGTCTTTCGCTTCAATTTTGATATCGACGTCTTCCGCCTCAGGGAGCACTGCCACGGTGACGGCAGAGGTGTGAACCCGCCCCTGCTGTTCAGTCTGAGGAACACGCTGTACCCGGTGAACGCCGCTCTCGTACTTCAGACGAGAATAGACGCGATTACCTTCGACCAGCGCAATCACTTCTTTGAGGCCGCCGACACCTGATTCGGACGTGGAAAGTACCTCCACTTTCCAGCGCTGGGTTTCGGCGAAGCGCGTGTACATGCGAAACATTTCCGCAACGAATAGAGTCGCTTCGTCGCCGCCCGTGCCTGCGCGAATTTCGAGCACCACGTCTTTTTCGTCGTTGGGATCCTTAGGCAGGAGCATAACTTTGAGTTCTTCCTCGACTCCGGCCACCCGCGCGTCAAGTTTCTCGAGCTCTTCTTGCGCGTAAGCGCGCATCTCGGGATCGGTCTCGTCGGCGAGGACAGCCCGGCTCTCGGCGATGCCGCGTTTGAGATCTTTGTATTCGCGATATTTCTCAACCGTAGGCGAGATTTCGCTATGCGCCTTGGCGGTCTTTTGGTACTTCGCCGAGTCGTTGGTTATGTCAGGCGACGCGAGAGCGTTTGTGAGCTCTTCGTATTTGGTTTCGAGTTGATCCAATCTTTCGAACATAGAGACCTCCGGTGCTGCCAAGACGTAGCGGAGCTACGTCTCTCTACAAATCAGTTTTTATGAATTGTGTGTCGTATGAGCAGTATTTGCGCGGGGGCCCCGCTAGGCAATTACCAGTTCGCCACCCTGTTGCTTTTCGAGCGCCATGGCTTCTTCGAGGGCGAGGATGGCGCATTCTGCCTGCTCGTCAGACGGCGGTTGCGTGGTGACCCGCTGCAGCCAGAGGCCGGGAGCTGTCAGTATCGCGAAGAACGAACCGCGATGCCGGGCAGAGAAGCGGATCATTTCATAGGATAGACCGGCAATTACCGGGAGCAGCGCAATGCGGATTCCAAAGCGCGCCCAGAATGTGGTGACCGGGATCGCCATATAGACCAGCATGGAGATCAGCATCACCGTCATCAAAAAACTGGTACCGCAGCGCGGGTGATAGGTCGAATATTTCTGCACTTCAGCCACGCCAAGTCTGTCGCCGTTTTCGAATGCGTAGACCGTCTTATGTTCAGCACCGTGGTATTGATAAACGCGTCGAATGTCGGCGAACAGCGACACACCCCAGATGAATAACAGGAACAAGCCGATACGGATCAGCCCGTCGACCAGGTTGAACATGATCTGTCCGCTCATAATGGGGCTGACTTTTTTCAGCTGAGTCGCCGCCAGTAGGGGGAGGTACTTGTACATGAAGATGAAGAAGCCAACCGAAAAGAAAATGTTGACGGTCGCCATCCATCCACTGATTTCGATCTTCTTCTTGCCGGCCTCTTCGGGTTGAATCGCGTCCAGCGCCGTGTTAGCGGAAAACCGCAACGCACGGAAACCCAGAGTCATGGCATGGCCCAATGTCATCACGCCGCGAATCACCGGCCATCCCATCCATTTATGCTTCTCTGAGAGACGTTCCAGCGGCTCGCTATGCACAGCAATTTCACCCGACGCCTTACGGCAGGCAATGGCCCAGGCGTGCGGAGAGCGCATCATAACGCCTTCGAGCACGGCTTGGCCGCCGACCAACGTTTCCTCGCCGCCCTCGAGGGCGGGCAAAAGTTGAACGGCCACCAGAAATCGCCAAATGGTCTTAATAGATTGCATTGATTGTTAGATGAGCGATGCGGCTGGCACGGCTCATTGCGTGATTAGGTTAGCATAAGGCGCCCGGTGACGTAGGGGCGCTGTATGTCATTGGCGTGACAGAGTTTAGCTATGCGACTTCTTGCCCAGGCCGGCGAAAGTATTGGCGCGACTACCAAGAAATTGGAAAAGAACGCTATTCTCGCCGCCTATTTCAGGTCGCGCACAGTCGAGGAGTCGGCAGTTTCCGCGATCTTTCTTTCGGGACGGCCGTTTGCCATCTGGGAGGAAGCCACGTTGCAAGTCGGTGGCTCCGTCCTGTGGCGGCTTGTGTCCGAGCTGGCAGGCAAGACCGAAAAGGAATTGAGTGAGGCATATCGCAAGCTGGGTGATTTAGGGGTGGTGGCAGGCGCCGTTTTGCCCGATCGAGCACAGCACGGCGTCAGCGTGCTGCAAGCGCGAGCTCACTTCCGGCAAATTGCGAAAACCCGCGGCGCAATCGCCAAAGCAGCGTTGGTTCGCGAATTGCTCGCCCAGGCAAAACCGCTGGAAGCGAAGTATTTAGTCAAAATCATGACCGGAGATCTTCGCATCGGTCTAAAAGAAAGCCTGGTCGAAGAGGCCGTTGCCAAGGCGTACGGCAACACACCGCGCGAGGTGCAGCGTGCCAACATGCTACTGGGTGATATCGGCGAAACATTGCAACTTGCAGCAGCAGGGAAGCTCGCTGAAGCTAACATGCGCTTGTTTCACCCGCTCGGATTCATGCTAGCCAGTCCGGCCGAGTCAGCAGCGGATGCGCTGGCCTACTTTCAGAATGCCTGGGTGGAGGATAAGTACGACGGCATCCGGGCGCAGGCCCATGTCTCCGGCGGCGAGGTAAAGATATTTTCACGCACCCGAGACAACATCACTGAATCGTTTCCCGAGCTGCCGGAACAATTGGCGAGCATTCGTGAGGATGCCATCCTGGACGGAGAAATCGTCGCTTGGAGCTTTTCGGAAGATGCCGGGCGAGCGCTGCCATTCAGTGCACTCCAGCAACGCTTGGGACGGAAGAAAGTCAGCGATGAAGTGCTGCGCCGGGTCCCCGTCGCATACATTGCCTTCGACGTACTTTTTGCCGCGGGGGAATTGCTAATCGACCGGCCACTTCGCGAACGGGCTCAGATTCTTGATGAACTGCTGGTTGAAAGGCAGCCAGTTCAACCAAGAAGACGCGAACAATCAAAATTTGTATTTGAGGCGGAAGCGGATACCGTGCCGCGGCTCGTGCGCGCGCCAGCTTTCAAGGCGTCGTCCGCCGAGGAACTGGATCGGCTCTTCGACGCGGCACAGGCCCGCGGCAATGAAGGGTTGATGATTAAAGATCCGGAGTCCGCCTACGCTCCGGGCCGCCGTGGTAAGTGGTGGCTCAAGCTCAAGCGCGAACTCGCGACCTTGGATGTGGTTGTTACGGCGGTTGAGTACGGCCACGGAAAACGAATCAGCGTGCTCAGTGACTATACCTTTGCGGTGCGCGACAGCGAGAATCTGGTCAATATCGGAAAAGCTTACTCGGGGCTGACTGATGTCGAAATCGCCGAAATGAGCCAATGGTTTTTGGCGCATGTCATCGAAGACCAGGGTTTTCGCCTGGTTGTCGAACCCAAGATCGTGCTCGAGGTCGCATTCAACAACATGATGATTTCAGATCGTCATGAAAGTGGTTTGGCCTTGCGGTTTCCAAGAATCGTCAGGCTGAGGCCGGATAAAGCTCCTGAGGATGCAGACACAGTTGAGCGTGCGCGTGAGATTTACGACAAGCAGCACAGCCGCAGTTAGTATCTTTTTGCTCCGGTAGAGAAGCGGCATTGCTGCGTCTGGCAGCGGCAAGGGCGCTGCCGAGACGTTGCGGAGCAGCTCTACAAGGATAAGTGGCGGCGAGTGAGGGCGTTAGCTGACCTCGATTTTTTCGTCTTCGAATCTCTTGTCGTTTTCGTCGATGCCCGTCAGGGCGAAGGAGTTGGTAATTGCCGCCTTCCCTTTTTCCACGGCGGTAATCACGTAGGAGCAGCCGATCCAGTGCGCTTCATCGAAATCCGTCGTTGACCATTGTGCAGGGTGGTCGGGATGGGAATGATAGAAGCCAACGATATCTTCCCCTCGCTCTCGCCCGATGCGCTGAATACGGATCAAGTCCTTAGGATCGATGTTATAGCGATTATGCGCCGAGTCAGTGCGGGTGTTGCCGGCGCGCTCCAGGGAGGTGACCGTGCGGGTGTCTTCATCCACCTGACCAAGAAGAACTCCGCAGCATTCATGCGGGTAGGTCTCTTCTCCGTGAGTGCGGAGAGCGCCATAAAGCGTCTGCGAAATTCTCAGCATAATAATCCCTGATGATGTGGGGCGGGCACTCCTGCCCGCCTGTCAGCCACTCGATCCAGCAATTCAGATTCTTATTCAAACGGCTTGGCCGGCTGTCCCCGCTTGGCGGACAAGGGTGTCCGTCCCACATGGCTTACACCGTTGTTTCCCAGAATTGCTCGCTCAAATATTTGTCGCCCGAGTCGGGCAGAATAGTAACGAATACTGCTGGCTCTCCGTTTAGTTGCGCCGCGAGTTGCATGCATCCCACCACCGCCGCGCCAGCGGATATTCCCACCAATAATCCTTCCTCGCGCGCCAGTCGCACCGCCATGGCGTGTGCCGCTTCGGTATCGATGCCCACATCCTCATCCGCCAGAGTAGGGTCATAAATCTTCGGAACGATGGCCGTCGCCATATGCTTGGCGCCCTCAATGCCGTGGAACGGCGAGTCTGGCTGCAACGAGATACAGCGAATTTTGGGGTTCAACTCTTTGAGCCGCAGCGTCGTCCCTACAAAGGTTCCGCTGGTTCCCAGCATGGAGACGAAGTGCGTGATACGCCCCTCGGTCTGTTGCCAGATTTCGTTAGCTGTGCCATGGTAGTGAGCTTGCCAGTTGGCAGGATTCGAGTACTGGTCGGCGTAAAAATAACGTTCGGGCTGTTCGGCGTAAAGGGCGCGCGCCGATTGAATGGCGCCGTCCGATCCTTCGCCGGGGTCGGTATAAATAATGGTGGCGCCGTAAGCGTGCAATATTCGTTTTCGTTCCGGCGAAACATTTTGCGGCATGCAGAGCGTAACCGGAAAATTATCGGCGGCGCCGATCATGGCGTAAGCGATGCCTGTGTTGCCGCTGGTGGAGTCGAGCAACGAGATGCCGGAGCGCAATTTTCCGGCTGCTTTAGCTTCGGCGACAATGCGGCTGGCGGCGCGATCTTTTACCGACCCGCCGGGGTTATACCACTCGGCTTTGCCTAGAATTTCAACGCCCGGCAAGTCGCGGGCGATGCGCGGCAGTCGTAAAAGAGGGGTATTGCCAATCAGGTCCAGGCTGCGTCGTCCGAGTTCTGGGGGCGATTTCCCAGCTTGGTCCGCTGACTGCTGAGAGATTGCATCTCTAGAAGAATCCGAGACTTCCGCGACTTTTGTTGGCGAATCTAGCATGCATTAAAGGAGCTGGCCGGTACCATCGTAACGTATCAAGCGGACAAATTAACCCGTACACAGCAGCTTGTTAGATTATAAGAGAGCCTTGCGGGATACATCGAAGTCGACCTCGGAGCATTTTTTTTGGAATTGAGCATCTAATCACAGGGACGAGAAAGCAGCGAAATGTCAACCAAAGTGGAAGAACGTACTTATGACGAAGCGCTTAGCTGGTTGCGCGACCACGGATTCGACCTGTTGGAAGCGCCCGGCCCGCAGGCGCGCGTATTCCTGAAGAAATATTCCGTCTCGGCGGCGATCCAAAAAAATGCAGACGGCGGCGTCAAGATTTTCGCCTATCCCGGATATTTGATTGGCAGCGAGATTTCGAAGCTGGTTAATAAGGGCTATCAGCAGTTCCTGAAAACTTCGAAGGCGGAAGTACCTGCCACCGCCGACCACTTGAAAGCGCTGCATCAGTTTTCGGAAGAGATGAAAGAAGCGTTAAACCTGCCCAGCCTGTACAACGAATCATTGGGGACGGTCAGCGAATCGTACCAGTACGACCGTATTAAAGATCGCGATAAGCCGGACACTGAGCGGCCGAAGCGTCCGTGGGATGTCGCCAAGGGCAAAGCGCTGGCGGCCAAGAAAAGCCGAGCGTAAGTCCGGCTCCGCAAATTATTTTTTCACCCGAAGTTGAACTCGGGTTCCTTCCGGCAGTTCTCCATTCAGCAGTCTCACCACGCCACCGTTAACCACGCCTTCGAACTCCTGCGGCATCGCCGGCACTCGTGGCGCTGGTGTTGTTGGGACAACTGCGCGACGGCCCATGCCTTTATCCATCGCCTCGTTTGCCAGGCGGTCAGCCTCGCGATTCTGTTCCCGCAAGGCGTGACCGATGGAGAACCATTCAAGCTGTCCGATTAATTCTTTGGCGCGGGCATGAAGATCCTGCAAGGCAAGATTCTTTACTTTGTAAATGCCCTTGATCTGCTTTACCAGAAGCTCTGAGTCACTGATCAGTTTTAGAGCTTTGTGCCCATTCGCTACGGCATACTCTAGCGCCGCGATCAGTCCCTGATATTCCGCAACATTGTTTGTCTGGTGACCCAGATACTCGCTGAGCGCCGCTACTTTCTTGCCGGACTGATCTTCTATGAAGACACCGTAACCGGCGGGACCGGGATTACCACGCGCTCCTCCGTCACTATGAGCGATCAGGTATGAAGCCGGGACCGAGGCTGGGCGGAACTCTCTTTGCGGAAAATTGGGCATCGGAAAATTCTACTTCCCAGCGGCAAGGCGCGTAGCCAGCCGCTGCGGCAGGTTGGCCTCGATGATGCGATTCTGCGCCTTGCGCAAATCGTAAGGCAGACGGTGGAAATTGACGACCTGCGCATCGGAATCATATAAGGCGAAACCGCTTCGCCAATCCCCATCGCGTGGTTGACCGACAGAGCCGGGATTAATCAAATACCGATTTCCCGCCTCCACCTTGAGGTCGGAGCTCTCGTGCTTGGCGATGGAATTGTACTGCGGGCGAAATATAGGCTGCGCCGCATCACTGGAGAAACTGCCCTGCAAATGGGTGTGGCCCATAAAAGTCAGGGGAATCTCGACGCCTTCAAGCACGAGACCGGCGTCTTCTTCGTTCACGACATACTCATCTTCATCTCGCGGGGAGCCGTGCACGAATTGCACGCCTTCAAGATTTTCCACGTGAACCGGCCCAGGCGGCAGCGATTGCAACCAGGCCATATTTTCGGGAGTGAGTTGTTCCCGCGTCCACAAGGCAGCCAAGCCCGCAATAGGATTGAAGTCCCGAAGTTCCATCAACCCGACCGCGGCTTTGTCGTGATTGCCGCGCACAAAATACTTGCCGGAGGCGCGCGAGAGTGCGACTACCTCGTTCGGGCTTCCGCCGTAACCCACCATATCGCCAAGATTCACGATTTGGTCATATTGCGGAGTTGCCGCTAAACACGCTTCCAGCGCTTCAAGATTGCTGTGGATGTCGCTGAGTAGGAGGATGCGCACCGGTCAGAGGATTATATCCTCTCGGCCGCGGGCCGAGGGCAAGCCCGAATCATCGTAGGTGAGGGGCGGATTTACCACCGGGCACCGCGCCAGGTGGCCTGGAGCGACTTCTACCAAAGGCGGCAAGGCTGCGCGGCATTGCGGAATTCGATAAGCGCAACGCGGTTCGAACAAACATCCCGTAGGCAACGCGTGCAGTGACGGCACACTTCCTTCGATAGTAGCCAGAGGCTGCGTACGGTCAGTGGCGAGAGTTGGAACGGAATGCAACAATCCACGGGTATAGGGATGGGACGGATTGCGGAAGATCCCTCCTTTAGTGCCCAATTCCACCAGGCTTCCGGCATAGAGCACGGCGACGCGATCCGCCACCTGCGATACCACTGCCAGGTCATGCGAGATGAAAAGCATAGCCAAGCCGAATTTGTCACGCAGTTCACCAAGCAAATCGAGAATCTGCGCCTGGATGGTGACATCGAGTGCAGTGGTGGGTTCATCGGCGATAAGTAATTTCGGGCGATTAACGATGGCCATCGCAATCATCACCCGCTGCCGCATTCCTCCGGAAAGCTGGTGAGGATAGTCACGCGCTCGCCGAGCCGCATCCGGTATCGCGACTTCGTTCATGGCCGCCACTGCGCGATCCCAGGACTCTTTCTTGCTGACGGAATTATGAGCGCGCACTGCTTCGCCAATCTGCTCGCCGATCCGCATCACCGGATTGAGCGCGGTCATGGGCTCTTGAAAAATCATTGCGATTGAAGCTCCGCGCAGGTGGCGCATGGCTTCGTCTGGCATGTTTAGCAGGTTGTCTGTCCCCCCGTCGCCAAAAGAAATTTCGCCATAGGTGATCGCCTGCGGAGGCAGCAGGCCCATGACGGCTAGCGATGTGATGGACTTACCAGAGCCCGACTCCCCGACCACCCCGAGGACTTCGCCGGGAGCGACGCTGAAACTGAGGTCGCGAACAGCTACTAGTGAGCCGCTCCCAACCATAACGTGGGGACGGGGAAATTCGACGGTCAGGTTGCGGACGTCTAACAGATCGGCCATGTTCTATCTCATTGGCCCAAAATCAGCGGCAGGCCGTTCTTGTTGTTCCCAATGACCACCACTTTGGCATTTGAACTCTTAGCCAGGCTTTCGGTAGCTTCGATGCCCTTCCATTCCAAAAGCTGCGGACTGATTCCCTGGGCGACGATCTGCTGGAAGTCGCGAATGCCGGCGGCTTCGATGCGTTTCCGCTGTGCTTCCTGGGTTTCTTTCTGTAGACGGAAGCTCATCGCCAGGGCTTCCTGCTCGGCCTGCTGCTTGGATTCGATCGATGACTTCAGCGTGCTCGGTAGCTGAATATCGCGTAAGAGCACACTTTCCACCAGTACTCCACGTTGCCCCAGCTTGTCGGTGAGCTGGTCATGAATCTGCTTGGCCACCATCTCACGCTCACCGGTGTAAAGCGCATTGGCGGAGTGCGATGCCGTCGCCTCCCGAATGGCGGCGCGCAAGTTGGGCTCGACCAGCACGTTCATGTAGTCGGGACCAATCTTCTGATACACCTCAGCGGCCTTTTCTGGATTGAGATGGTAGATCAGAGAGGTATCAAGATTCATCACCAGACCTTCGCTGGAAGGCACGCTGGCAGATTCCTTGATCTCCTGCGTACGGATGGAAAGTTCGTGATTTGCCTTGAAGGGATTCACCAGATGAACTCCTTCGGGAAGGACTTCTCCAGTGACGCGACCAAACAAGGTGAGCACGCCGACGTTGCCGGAGTCCACGCGCGCCACCGCAGAAAATACGAAGATCACCAGGAGCAGGCCCGCGACACCAATTGCGAACACCCGCACCACAGGGCCGGAATTAGCGTCAATCATTCGTCCGCGAGGCTCATTGAACATCATCATCAGATTTTCTCCCGGAGCGATTGTAATGCCAATTCGGCTTTCACTTCCGGCATAACATTCATTGGGGCAAATCGAATCTCTGCGATTCGGCCAAACCCGCGTGGGAATTGATTTCTCCGAGAATTTTCACAGTAGACCTCACCCAATTGCAGCCATGCCTGCCTCCTGATTGCCTGCGCAGTTGCGGACTCTCAGCCAGCGCAAAGCATTGCTCGCACCCCGATTGCCCCAATTCCGGGCACGGGCTTGTGAAGCGGCTGCACTCAGTTCAATTTAAAGCGTTTAAATTCGCCGGTTTTTGTTTGACTCTAAAATTAATCGGAGTAAAAACATAATCGTTCTTTGACACGTTCTAAGTTTTCCCGGTTGGCGCAGCGTCCGGGGCTCAAGCGAGGTCACCCACGACACCGCAAGGTGAACAATAGCGGGAGGGCCAGCAAGGGTCTATAGCTAAGCGCTGGGCGAGGCGAACGAGAGCCGCAGTCGAAGGCAGGATAGAGTCCCGAAGCGTTGAACAGGTTTATCCGGTTGGCGGTTAGCCCGGAGCCCAAGCACAGATCGCTCAAAACTACCCGCAAGGGCAGTAACGAGGTCAGGTCGGCAAGGGTCTAAAGCGAGCTACTGGCCGAGACGAATGTGTTCAACATTACTTCGGGACTCTTATTTTTTGCGGTCGTATGCTCTCCGCTTTTTTCCCCGTCATCCAGTAAGCACGTTAAGACAAATCCTGTGCCGATCCAACTGGCAGCTTTGCAGTTTCCCACGCGACGATTCCGCCAGCTAGTTCGTTGACGTGACGATAGCCGTGCCGTTGCAGCAGGCTGGCAGCAATCGATGACCGGTAACCGCCGGCACAATGGACCAGCAAAGGACGATCCTTCGGCAGTTTTTCCAGACTTTCTTGCAGATGATTAAGCGGGACACTCAAACTTCCCGCGATGTATTTCTTCTCGCGCTCACCCGGAGCGCGAACGTCGATAGCCAGCGGCGGTTCACTCGAAGCCAGCATGCCAGCGGCGAACTCCGCGCTGACGCGTTCCGTGGTAGCGGTCAGGTCTGGACGCGATTGCAGGCTTTGCAACCCGTCCTGTAGATACCCCACGACATGATCGAAGCCGATTCTTCCCAGCCGAACCGCCGCTTCATTCTCCCGGGTAGGGTCAGCGATGATCACGATCGGATGATTTCTATCCAGTACCGTCCCGGCCCAGGTTGCGCACTGGCCGGCAAGTCCGATGTTGATGCTCCCTACCAGATGCGCTGCCGCGAAATCGCCAGGGTCGCGAGTGTCGAGGATCTGCGCGCCCACTTCCTGCAAAGCGAGCACTTCCTCAAGCGTCATCGGATTTATATGCTGCAAAGTTTCATACAGCGTCGGACGTTCTTCGCTATTCAGTGCGGCGTCATAATTGAAGTAGGCGGGAGCTTCGGGCTGATCGGCCGTCACCACCTTGATGAATGCCTCTTTGCTCATGGGCTGGAGCGCATAGTTGGAGCGCCGCTGCTCTCCCAGAGTTGAGAAAGTTTCCTTGCTGAGCGCCTTGCCGCAGAGTGAGCCCGCGCCGTGAGCCGGATATACCAGGCTCTGATCCGGCAATGCCATCAATTTAGTGTGGAGCGAATCGAAGAGCATGCTTCCGAGTTCGGTAGCCGACCACCCTAGTGCCGCGCGCAGGTCGGGCCGCCCGACGTCGCCGATGAATAAAGTGTCTCCCGTCAGCACCGCATGCGGTTGCGTCGCACTGACATTGATGTCGTACACCACGATGGACATCGACTCCGGTGTGTGCCCCGGAGTTTCGAGCGCCTCAAGACGCACGGATCCGAACTCGATCGCTTCGCCATCGCGAAGCGGAGTAAACGCGTAGGCCGCTTTAGCTGCCGCGCCGAGATAGATGGTCGCACCCACTCGATCGCGCAACTCTAAATGCCCGGCAATGAAATCCGCATGGAGGTGCGTCAGGAACACGTGCTTAATCGCGAGCGAGTGCTCGGCGGCAAAAGCAATGTATTGGTCAGTATCGCGCTGCGGATCGACGACGGCGGCCGTACCAGTCTGTTCGTCCCCGATCAGGTAGGAAGCGTGCGCCAGGCACGACAGATAAAATTGCTTAAGGATCACGTTGCACTCACTACTCTTCCTCTTCCTTAACCACCCCGCGTTCCGCCTTAGCCTTCTCGATAATCTTCTCCTGCAACTGCGCCGGCACCACGTCGTAACGGTGCATTTCCATGTTGAAGTTGCCGCGGCCTTGCGTCATTGAAGTCAGGTCGGCGCCGTAGGTCAACATTTCAGACATCGGAACTTCCGCCTTCACTACTGTAGTGCCACCCTTGTTGTCCATGCCCTGGATGCGTCCGCGACGGCCGTTCAGGTCTCCCATGATGGTGCCGGCGAACTCGTCCGGCACTGAAACTTCTGCGAGCATCAGCGGTTCGAGTAGCGTCGGCTTGGCCTGCTCCATGGCTTTGCGGAAGGCGATACGCCCCGCCATCTGGAACGACAAGTCATTCGAGTCCACGTCGTGATAAGACCCGTCATACAGCGTGACTCTGAAATCGACCACCGGAAATCCCGCCAGGTATCCGCGCGCGGCTGCGTCCTTGATTCCTTTCTCCACTGGCGCAATGTAATTCTTGGGGATCGCGCCCCCGAAGATGTCGTTGACGAACTCAAATCCGCCGTGAGGGAACGGTTCCATCTTGATTTTGCAGTCGCCATACTGCCCATGGCCGCCGGTCTGCTTTTTATGCTTTCCCTGCACGTCAGCCTTTCCGCGAATGGTTTCGCGATAGGGCACCTTGGGCGCCTTCAGGTTCACTTCGGTGTGGTACCGCTTCTTCATCTTCGCGACCACTACCTCAATATGCTGTTGACCGGTGCCAGCAATCAGAAATTCCTGAGTTTGCGGATCGCGGAAAAAACGCAGCATGGCGTCCTCTTCCATCAACTTGTGAATACCGGGACCCAGCTTGTCTTCGTCTGCTCGGCTCTTGGGCTCAATCGCAAATGTGATCGCCGGCTCTGGCAGCCTGACCTTCGGGTATTGGATGGGTGCGTTCTTGTCTCCCAGGGTATCGCCGGTAAGCGTATCTTTCAGTTTCGCAACCACTCCTATATCGCCGGCGTGCAGTTCGGTCACCGGCAACGTAGTCTTGCCCTGCATGATGCCGATATGCGCCAACTTTTCGGACGATCCCCGCGGATAGTTCTGTAGCACCGCGTCATTCTTCAGCACGCCGGAAAAGACTTTGAGGTAAGAAATTCTTCCAGCAAAAGCATCCGCCACGGTTTTAAAGACATATACCGATACCGGCTCGTTGTCGGCCTCATGGCGGCGTGGTGGCTCGGCGTTTCCGGTCGTGACCTCGCCCTGTACCCAGTCATGCTCCGATGGCGCGGGCGTGTAATCAATGATGAAGTCCATGACGCGGTCGGCGCCAATGTTGCCTAGGCCAGAACTGAAGATCACCGGAAAGATCCGATCTTCGCGAATGGCTTCATGCAATGCCGGAACCAGGTCCTCCTCCGGGATGGTGCCTTTTTCGAAAAATTCCTCCATCAATTCGTCTTTACCCTCGGCAACCAGCTCCACCAGTCGCTCGTGTGCCTCTTGCGCCGCGGCTTTGAGGTCGGCGGGAATCTCACTCTCCTTGCCGACGCCGTTCCCGCCAAGTTCGTAGGTGTAGGCCTTCATGCGGACCAGGTCGACCACACCGGTCAGATTCTTCTCTTTACCAATCGGCAACTCCAGCGGGATGACGTCCCGTCCGAAAGCATTAGTGAGTGACTCCAAGACTCTTTCCGCATCGGCGCGCTCACGGTCCATGCGGCTGGCTACAATCAGCCGGGGAGTCTTGTATTCCTCGCAGTAATTCCACACCCGCTCAGTTACCACCTCGACGCCGGCAACACCATCGACTACGACGATTGCTGCGTCCACCACCGGCAGCGCTAGCTTGGCTTCGTGCACGAACATGTTGAAGCCGGGTGTATCCACGATGTTGATTTTGGTCTTACCCCATTCCACGCAGGCTAAGCTTGCAGATAGCGACATCTTGCGGGCGATTTCCTCATCGTCATAGTCAGTCGGAGCCGACCCGTCATCCACCCGGCCCAGACGCGGCGTGGCGCCTGCGGTATACAACATGGCCGAGACCAAAGTGGTTTTGCCTGCATGGCCGTGGCCGACCACCGCTACGTTACGGATGTTGGGACCTTCGTAGACTTTCACGGGTTCGCTCCTCGAACTGGGCAGGAGCCAGTTGTGAAATGCGCAGGGGCAGGTGCCCTCACCTGCCCGGCCGAGCGGGGCTCGGCTCAACCGGGTTCTACCGCAGCCACATATGATCTGCTCTTGTCTGGTCGCAGTTGCTGGTTCAACCAGCAGGCCCCATTAAGAAATTAAAGATAGCGGAATACGGGCCAAAGAAGTGTCACCAGCAAAAGCGATAGGATGCTACCACACGGCCATGGGAGGCTCAATACGGCCGCCGGAATCCTGGACCGTGCGCATTCATTCGTCTGTGTAATTCTGAAGCGTAAGCGAAGAATCCTACCCCCCTCTCATCGTTGGAAAGTGGTCCTTCCGGCGTGAAAAACCGCGCGTCACAATCACAAACCGTGGGATGGCTTGACAAGACAATTGAGGCCGAGTCAGCATAACCCGCGTCCAAAGCGCACTTTCTACAGTTAACTTACCAGTCACCTGTCTTTTTTGTGGACTATAATCCATGATATAAGGGCATCTGAGCGAGTCGTTCATCTCCCCCAGGAGCTGTGCGTAAGGTGCTGGCTTTTTGCACGCCAAATAAAGGCCAGGGGTGAGGAGGTCTTGTGTCCGAGGCACGCACTGGTAAAAGGTTCCCTCTCGAATTACCGATCAAGTTCCACAAGGAAGCCGAGAGCGGAGAGCACAGCGGGATAACCGGAAATCTTAGCGCGGCCGGCGTCTACATCAAAGGTGACGCGGCGCTTGAAGTGGGCTCAAACGTTGAGTTCGAGATTGCATTGCCGCCCGAGGTCACTGGAGCCAAAGAGAACGTAGTCATCCAGTGTCGCGGCCGGGTGGTACGCACCGATGAAGCTGGGTCGCCCGAAGGTCCCGCAGATGGTCGCGGCGTGGCCTGCGTGATCGACTCTTACGATTTCGTTCGCCAGTCGTAAATAAGAGGACCTGACACGATGCTGAAACTTATATTGGCCGACAACCAGGCCATTTTCCGCGCGGGTATCGCCAAGGTACTGGCGGTTGAAGACGAAATGCGCATCGTGGCCCAGGCACAGACGCCTGAGCAGATGTTCATGGCGCTGGATAAATTCCGCGCCGCCGTCCTGATTATCGCCGGCGGATTCCATAGCGACTTCAATAGCGTGCTGCAAGCCGCCAATCGCAGCAAGACCCGGGTCGTAGTTCTTGCCGATACTGGCGAGAGCGCGCAACGCTACATGGGAGCCGGAGGGCACGGGGTGGTGTATCGCAACGTGACCAGCGCTTCTCTTGTGGACTGCGTGCGCCGTGTTGCCCGCGGCGAAACTTGGGTGCAGGATATTGCCGTGCCCAGCGAACTCACCGAGAACGATATGGTCGGGTTGCGCGTCCGCGACCGGCTTACCGCCAAGGAATTGCGCATCGTCGCCCTGATCGTACAGGGATACAAGAACAAGGAAATCGCTACCCAGCTCGGAACCACCGAACAGGTGATCAAGAACTACCTCCGCAACGTCTACGACAAGATCGGAGTTTCCGACCGGCTCGAGTTGGCTTTGTTTACAATTCACCACCGTATTCTTAACGAGGCGGCGGCAGCGACAGCGGCAGGCATGACGCCTCAGCCTGGACCAGGAGCTGGGGTCGCCGGGTAGAGTGTTTGAGATAGAAAAGGCCGCCTACGGGCGGCCTTTTTGTTTGGGGGTCATGCGCTTGAACAACTGGGCACACAGAGGGTTCCAGTGATAATCCGGATCACTCGTGCAAAGAGTGCATTTTTAACGAACCTCTTTGTCCCCTGTGGTTAAAGCTTTTTGCAGGCAGCTTTTGAAATCATAGATTTACCAATTTTTTTCTATGTCTGCATCCCCGCAATAGATATTTTCAATTGGACTGCCACTACCCCATCTGTCAATTTATTGGTGTTGGAGTTGTGCAGTATTTGCAAACAAGGCGAACCCCGACGTTTGCTCTCCTCCCTCGTTGATGCAGTTGGTTCGTTGCTGACCTCGTCGTCACCAAACCCGCAAGCAACTGGGATCGAGTGTCTTCGGAAGCCCAAAAACCTTCCTTCGGCACGCTTTCGGCAGCTAATTTATCGACACAAAGGAGGAAAACGGTGACTAAACCTAAAAGCAATCTCGACAGAATCGAAACAGTGACGCTTAAGACGGTGGCCCGCCTTGCCGGCTATTCCGTTGGAACCGTATCGGCGGTGTTGAACCACGCTCCATCGGCTAAAAGAATTCCGCAGCGCACCAAAGACTACATCTTCGCCGCCGCCCAAAAGCTTAACTATCAGCCCAACATGCTGGCACGCTCCCTGCGTCAGAGACGCACTCACACGATTGGCGTGATCTCGTCCGAAATCGGCAATCCGTACTGCGCCATGGTGACCTCGGGAATTGAAAACTACCTTCGCGACCGCGAATATTTCTTTGTTGTGGGCAGCCACCACAATGACGCGCCCCTGCTGAAGAAGTATTCCAGCGTGTTCATGCAGCGCGGGGTAGAAGGGCTGATCCTGATGGATATGGATCTACCTCAATCGTTTCCTCTGCCCAGCGTTAACGTGGGAGTTTCGGCCTTCAATTATCACAGCCTGGAAGCCACCCGGGAGCCGCTGGAGAAAATGGGAGAAGCCGCCGCCCAGACATTACTGGAAAAAATCGAGCAAGGTCTGGAGTTCACTCCGCCGGTCGCCTTTGCCGCACACGCTCCTGCGGGATGATAGATAGGGTTGGGTAAACCAGTAGCTCGAACAGAACTGGGGCCTTGCTAAGTTGCTGCCGGCAGACGAACCGATCGCCGGCTCAGCTAGAACGCCATCAGCGCTGCAAAGACTGCCAAAACAGGGAAGGGCACGACTTCCAGTCGTGCCGAAAGAGCGAAAATAAACCGGCTTCTGCCGCTGCAGGTTCGCTTAAGCCAACCTCGGCGCCTGAAGCCGTGCTCTCCAAAGCAACAGCCCGACTGAATTCAGCCCTCTCCCATGCTTTCCGGATAAACCGAATCTGCCAGGATCTTCGGTGGGAAACCTATTCTCCCCTGGAGTTGTTTTTGATTTCCTCGCTGAGCACGATAGCCTCGGCAACCTCTTTCATTGAACGTCGCTTCTGCCGGCTCTGGCGTTGCAGTGCCAAGTAAGCCTGCTCTTCTGTGAGGTTCAACTCCCGCTGCAAGATTCCCTTGGCGCGTTCCACCAACTTGCGGGTTTCCAACTGGCGGGCGAGCTGGCTGTTTTCTGACTCGAGCCGCGCCATTTCAATTTCCGCTCCCACCAGAAATCCAATAGTAGAGATCAGTTGTATTTGCCGGCGATTGTAGTTGTGCGGCTTGCTGTGTTGAAGATTGATGACGCCAACGAGCCGGCCCCGCGAAACTACCGGGACCGACAGGAATGCTTCGTAGCGGTCTTCCGGCAGTTCGTTAAAGAACTGGAAGCGCGGATCGTGGGCGGCGTTCTGTGACACCGCCACGGGCTCACGATGTTCCGCCACCCATCCGGTGATACCCTGCCCCAGGCGGAGCTTAAGGCGGCCTACGACCTCCTCGTGGGGGTTTTTAGACGCTCGCAGGATCAGCTCGTCGCCCTCCAGCACATAAATGAAACAAGAGTCGCACTTTACCAGCGCGATGGCGAAGTCAACCACCCGGCCCAGTACGGCCTGAAAGGAGTCCGAGGCAGCCATTCGGCTGCCAATTTCATGCAAAATGTCTACTTGAACGTCGTCGGTCGGAGAGAAAGTGTCCACCATAAAACGCTAACCACAGGCGAACCAGCTGTCCAATTGCAATTATTGATGGCGGGGATAAGCGCTTTCCCCGCCCGACGAGCTTTCCTCGACAAACCGTGGGGAACTTTCGAACGGAGGAACTCGTAGTGAACGATATCAGCGCCGCGTCGGAGGCTTTTTATGAGTAATACGGGACGGAAACCCATTGCGCCTGGAAGTGAGGTTTTAATTCCAAAGTGGATTGCTCTAATTGTCTTGCTTGGCGCCTGCCTCCTAGGAGTGGGGGCGATCATCGCGCTGCTACGACCATCGGTTCTGTTGTCTCCCCATGACGAAATCACCGACGCGGTGCGTATCTATGCCGGATACATGGCATCGCGCAATCTGGCGCTAGCTATACTGCTGCTCGCAACGCTGGCGATTAGAGCCCGGCAAGCATTGAACAGCTTTGTGCTGCTCACTGGGTTCATTCAGGTATTTGACGCCGGTGTGGATTCCTTCGAGCGCCGCTTCGCCATAGTGCCGGTTGTTCTAAGTCTTGGGATCCTTTTCTTCCTGGCATCCGCTAGGCTTGCCGGGCATCCCTTTTGGAGAGTCGAGTCCGGGAGCCCTAAGGAGTTAGTCTGAAGCCCTATACCTTTAGCTAGCGTACAATTCCCCCATTGTGGAACTCGCGAAAAGTGAGACTCTTGGCTGGCGATCTGGACAGACCGGTCTACCAGCCTAAAGCGACTGTCTGAACCGCTCTCCAGTCCATGCTTAAACTCCCGCTTTCTAATTTTCCTGGTGAGACATCGGTGGTCCGGATCGGCTGTGCCGGATGGAGTATTCCGCGTGAGGCTAGCACCGAGTTTGTGTCGGAAGGAACTCACCTGGAGCGGTATGCCCGGAGGCTGAACTGCTCCGAAATCAACTCATCGTTTTATCGTCCGCACAAGAAAGAGACTTGGGAACGCTGGGCCAACTCGGTCCCTCAAGGTGTGCAATTCTCGGTCAAAGCCCCGCGCGCGATCACGCATGAGGCGAAGCTGGATAGTGGTGTGGAAGCATTCGACGGCTTTCTTCAACAGATTAGCTATCTCGGCGACAAATTGGGACCGCTATTGTTCCAGTTGCCGCCCAGCCTGGAATTCGATGCTCCCATCGCGAAGAGATTTCTTTCTCGCCTCCGCAAGAAATATTCTGGAGGTGTGGTGTGGGAACCACGTCATCCGACCTGGTTTGATAATGCTGCATCGGATTTGCTCAAGGACTTCAAGGTTTCGCGAGTAGCTGCCGATACGGCCTGTGTACCAGCGGCCTCTGAGCCGGGCGGATCTGCCGCCGTGGCGTATTTCCGGCTGCACGGTTCGCCGCGGCGCTACTACTCGTCTTATTCCGACGATTTTCTGAACAGGCTCGCAGAGCAATTAGTCGAACTCTCGAGCCAGGGCCGGGTATGGTGCATCTTCGACAATACGGCTTCGGGATCTGCCATCCGCAATGCTTTGGATCTGACGGCAAAAGTTCGAGCTAGACAGTAATAACCGCCAGCTGGCGCGCGCTGGTAGGCCATGCGCAGCAGGGTTCTTTCAGAATGTGGCGCGGACACTCTTGTCCGTGAATACCGGCATCCGGCACCGAGTCGTGCAGGGCTACAATACCCTGGTGCCGAACTCACCAGCCGACAAGAAATCCCTCGAAGCTTCCGGAGTAGTCCTCGTTGCGCTGCTGGTCCTTATCATCATCGTGGTCCGCTACTGGCATCAGATTCCCTGGAGTGCCCGTTAGCCGTGCTGCGCGACCCCTTACTAGTAGTGGTTCTCGGCCCAACTGGAAGCGGCAAAACCAAACTCTCACTGGCTCTGGCCCAGCACTTTCACGGCGAAATCGTCAATTGCGACTCGGTCGCCATGTATCGCGAATTTGAAATTGGTACCGCCAAGCCGATGGCGGACGAGCGCCAGCGAGCGCGCCATCATCTGCTTGATTTCGTAGATCCCATGTCTTACGTCACCGCTGGGGAGTACGCGCGACTGGCGCGTGAAACCCTCGCCGGCCTAAGATTACACGGCGTGCTACCAGTAGTCGTCGGAGGCGCGGGCCTTTATCTCCGAGCCTTGCTGGAAGGCCTGTTCCCCGGTCCGCAACGGTCGGAAGAATTGCGCGAACGTCTGCGCCAGCGGGTCACCGAGCGCGGCCAAGTGTACTTGCACAAAATATTGCGAAGACTTGATCCGGTCGCGGCGGAAGCCATCCACGCCAACGACGTGCCCAAAGTAGTGCGCGCCATCGAGGTTTGCATCGCCTCGCGGCAAAAGATGTCAGAAATGTGGAAGCACGGCCAGGAGCCTTTGCGGGGATTTCGAATTCTCAGGCTGGGGCTCGATCCCGGTCGGCAGGCTCTTTATGAGCGGATTAACCAGCGTGCCGCGAAAATGTTCAGCGACGGCCTGGTGGAAGAAACCACTCAGCTTTTAGGAAAGTACGGCGCGGCAGCTACGCCATTAAATTCACTTGGCTATAAGCAGGCAGTGGAACTGCTGCGGGGTGAAATCAGTAAGGAAGAAGCAATAAAAACTGCCCAACAATCCCATCGTAATTATGCCAAACGTCAGCTGACCTGGTTCCGCCGCGAGCCGGCGGTCATTTGGTTGGAAGGCTTTGGGGACGATAAAGAAATCCAACGGCGTGCGCTGGAGTCGGTACAGAACGCAATCGACTCAGCCGCCGTATCATCCTGATCTTGGGTTTACCGCGCGGAGTTCGCTGCCATCTTCTTCACCATGGCAAGCACCAGCTTGCGATCGCCATCGTTCAAACTAACCGAATACCGCCGCATCTGGCTCAGGAAGCGAACTTCATCATCTGAAAGCTGGGGCAATCCCTTTGATCCATTGCTGTGGCCAGACTCGGCGAAAAACTGCGAGAGCGCCAGTTCCATCGCACCGGCGATCTTTGCCAGGGTGTCGAGTGAGGGAATGGTGTGTCCGTTTTCCACGCGCGAAAGATAGCAGCGCAACAGTCCGGTCCGCTTCTCGATATCGCCTTGCGACATCCCTTTTTGCAGCCGGAAATTTCGGATGGTCTCGCCGATGTTCATAAGGGAAGTATGCCTTCGGAGATAACCGGAGGATGGCTGCATAGTAACCAGAGTGGCATCATCTGGCAAGTGGAAATTCGCTGCCCGGAAATGGTGCACATCAACTGCCGCTCCAGGACTACCTTCTACATATCGTCCTGCCAGTTAAAGCATTTGGCAATTGGTACTTAGAAGATTGCGGAAGCCATTCTAAAAAATTCTTACGCCACGTCCCGAATGATTCGGAAATACGCATTCTTCCTTCAAGCTGAGGACTGAGAACTCATAACCGAGAGCTAGGAACACTACGTGATTCTTAGCGAGCTTTTAAAAAGCACGAGGTAATTCGCAGTTTCAGTTAGCAGTTCTCAGCGTAATTGCCACATCCCTGGCGCAAGCCAGGCCCCAAATTTTTCCCCTGTTAGAATCAACTATAGCCGCATGGATTCAGCCCACATCCGCAATTTTGCCATCATTGCTCACATCGACCATGGAAAGTCTACCTTGGCCGATCGCCTGCTCGAGCTTACGGGCTCGCTTACGGTGCGCGAGATGCAGGCCCAGGTGCTTGACTCCATGGATCTGGAGCGTGAGCGCGGCATCACCATTAAGGCGCACGCGGTGCGCATGCTCTACACCGCCGAGGACGGCGAGCTTTACCAGCTCAACCTGATCGACACCCCCGGCCACGTCGATTTTTCCTACGAAGTCTCCCGCTCATTGGCATCGTGCGAGGGCGCTCTCTTGATCGTCGATGCCTCGCAAGGCGTCGAGGCCCAAACTCTGGCCAATTCTTACCTCGCCATTAATCATGGGCTGGAAATTATTCCGGTTATCAACAAGATCGATCTGCCCAGTGCCGACATTCCTCGCGCCAAAGAGATGATCGAAGGCGCCGTAGGTCTCGACGCCTCTGACGCGCTGCTGATTAGCGCCAAAACCGGCCAGGGCGTGCCCGACGTGCTTGAGGCGGTGGTCAAGCGCATCCCGCCGCCTAAAGGCGATCCGCAAGCCAAGCTAAAGGCCCTGATCTTCGATTCGTGGTTCGATCCCTACCGAGGTGTAATCATTCTGACGCGCGTCTTCGAAGGAAGAATGCGCAAAGGACAAAAGATCCGCCTGTGGTGGAACGGGCGCGTGCTCGAAGTGGAGACTCTCGGGGCGCTGACTCCCAAGCCTGTCGAAGTCGAAGAATTGGCTGCCGGAGAAGTCGGATTTCTGGTGGCCAATATCAAGATCGTGGCCGACACAAAAATCGGCGACACCATCACCGACGAAAATGATCCCGCCTCGGAACCGCTACCCGGCTTCGAGGAGATTAAGCCCATGGTCTTCGCCGGGATCTATACCGTAGACGCCCATGAACACACCCAACTTCGCGAAGCGCTGGAAAAACTTCGGCTTAACGACTCGTCTTTTTTCTTCGATCCCGAAAGCTCAGTTGCTCTCGGATTCGGTTTCCGCTGCGGCTTTCTCGGCCTGCTTCACATGGAGATCATTCAAGAACGGCTGGAGCGCGAATTCAATCTCGACCTGATCACCACGGCACCGAGTGTGCGCTACAAGATCACCAGGACCGACGGCGAAATCGTTGAAGTCGACAACCCCTCACGCTGGCTGGGCCAAAGCGAAATCGCAAAGATCGAAGAACCTGTAATTCTGGCGACCATTCTTACCAACGAAGAATATGTCGGCGGAATTCTCAAGCTGGTGGAAGACAAGCGCGGCAAGCAGAAGACGTTTGAATACGTCAGTTCATCACGCGTGATGCTGCACTACGAACTTCCGCTCAACGAAATCGTGCTCGACTTTTACGACCGCCTGAAGTCAGTCTCTCGCGGATACGCTTCGCTCGACTACCACCTCGCGGGCTATTGGGATTCGCCGATGGTCAAAATGGATATCCTGGTCGCTGGCGAGCCAGTGGATGCCCTCTCCATCATCGTGCACCGCGACTTTGCCTACGAACGCGGCAAGGCGTTGGTCTCCAAAATGCGCCAACTGATTCCACGGCAGATGTTCGAGGTCGCGATCCAGGCGTCGATTGGAGCAAAAATCATTGCGCGTGAAACTGTCTCTGCCATCCGCAAGAATGTTATCGCCAAATGCTATGGTGGTGACATCAGCCGCAAGCGGAAATTGCTGGAGAAGCAAAAAGAAGGCAAGAAGCGCATGAAGCGAATCGGCCGCGTCGATATTCCCCAGGAAGCATTTCTCGCCGTCCTAAAGGTCGGAGAAGATTAGTAACGTTACCGCAGCGCGTGTCATTCCGGCTTGTTTCAGTATTCCGTGTACAGAGGCCTTTACTGGCTTCTACCATGGGCGGACGCCTTAGCCGAGAGTCACCTGTTCTAATTACCGGAGTTCGTCGATCGGTGCCGATTTGATGAAGGTTCTAATCCTGCCGCCGATCCTTCTAAGTATGATCAATCCAGTTAGCAGTAACTCAGCCGCCCAAGCAACCCAGGTTCCTCAACCCGTGGTCCGCCCGCCCCAACCTCAACAGAGTACTTCGATTCCACAAGATAAGGTCACCCTGAAGAGTATCGGGGATGTCGACCACGACGCAGACAGCAAGTAACCACCCAAGGAGGCCACTCGGCACTCGACCTAAACAGGAGGATGGGAGACCCTGCCCATCTTCCACGCTTTCGTTTCCACACTCCGTTATCGCCCCCAATGACATTCTGCAGCACCACGGGAAACTCGGTACAGGCGGCCGGTGAAAAACAAGTCGCGGAGACCGCGATTCTGACTCTAATGTCGGGCTGGCCCACACACTTCCGATTTGTTATGTAGTATGATCGCTCCCCGAAAGTCTTCGAAGAATACCAGCCATATTGCAGGACGCATTATTCCCGGCCGAGCCTCGACACTTTTTACAGAGTGCAGGGTAGAGGAGAACGTCCCTTTTAGCCTCGGAGTTTTTACCGGCATTTTAAACGGTGGGTACATTCACCGAAATCTGATGTAAAGCGAGGGGTTATGAGGAAATCAAAGGGGTTGCTTTGCTCATTGGTTGTCGGACTTGCATTGGCCGCCATCGCGCCACTACAGGCGCAAACGGCGCCCAAGGAAAAACCGCCGGTCTACACTTACGTTGCTCAATGGGACGTCCCGCGCGCCCAATGGCCTGACATGGTGAAGGCAGACGAGCAAGACAAGCCGCTGCTCGACAAACTAGTCGCCGATGGCACGCTCGTTGGCTATGGCGCTTACACCAACATCATTCACCAGGAAGGCGAACCTACCCACGGCACATGGTTCACCGCCACTTCTGAAGGCAACTTGCTGAAGGCGCTTGAGGCAATCTATGCTCAGCCTGGCCTGACCTCTGCGCCGGTACAGGCGGCTTCCAAGCATTGGGACGAGATTTTTACTGCCACCACCTACAACTCCCGTCCCACTTCGTCCACTGGCGGCTACCTCACCTGGTCGCGTTGGGAAGTTAAGCCAGGCGAAATGCGCAACTACTCCGACCTAACCAAGAAGTTGCTGGTACCGGTACTGGAAAAACTTTTGGCAGAGGGGTCAATTACCTCTTACGGTTTGCTCCAGGAGGACTATCACCAGCAGAAGCTGGGCACGATCTTCGAGTACTTTACTGTCCCCGATGCCGCCTCAATGGACAAGGCGAGCAAGGCGCTCGACGATGTTTTTGACAGCAATCCCGCCCTCGGGGCGGCCACTCGAACCATGCTTGAACGTGACGGACACCGCGATTTTCTTACTCGTCTGCGCTTCATGGTGAGCAAATAAATCGGCCGCCCCGTCCCCGAATTTGGATCGAAAAATGAGACGGGGCGCGCCCTCTTTTTCCGACGAAAATGCAGGTATTTTTGGAGGAGGTATTTTCCTGTATGTGCAAATCTCATTTAATGCCAGGAACTCAACCTTTGGTATTAGGCTTGTTTACATATCTTTAACACGCTCTAAGCTGTTTATTGCCCGTTACATCCATCACCCGGCCGTCATTTTGACCGAGGCAAGCTATGGTCGACTGGTCGAAAATTGCAGCGGAATTAGTGCTTCCACAGTATTTTCCACAGGCTCAGGAGGTTTGTTTGCCCTTGCAGTTGAGTGATTAATCCGGCTCAATTCCGCCGCCGGCCATGGACTCGAAGCGGGTAGAACTCTTGATGAAAGCCAGCCTTACTGTACCGGTCGGTCCGTTGCGCTGCTTTCGAATAATGATCTCGGCTACACCATCCAGCTCGGGCTCGTCCGGCTTGTAAACTTCTTCGCGAAAAATGAACGCTACAAGGTCGGCATCCTGCTCAATCGACCCTGATTCCCGCAAGTCGGCTAACTGCGGACGATGGTCGCCAGAACCCCGGCTCTCCGGCGCACGGCTGAGCTGCGAGAGCGCGATCACCGGCACCTTCAATTCCTTTGCCAGCGCTTTAAGACCTCGAGAAATCGCCGATACTTCCTGCGTCCGGTTTTCATAACGCCGGCTGCCGCCCGACATGAGCTGCAGGTAATCGACGATTACCATGTCCAGGCCATTTTTCTTCTGTTGCAGCCGCCGCGCCTTGGCCCGCATTTCGCTCAGGGAGATTCCCGGAGTGTCATCAATGAAGATAGGGGCATGAGTCAGCCGCTCCAGCGCCTGCGCAATCTTGCGGGTATCGTCCTGCCAAAGTGAACCGGTGCGGAACTTGTGTGAGTCAACCCTGGCGGCAGAACACAGCATGCGTTGCAGAAGTGCCTCACTCGACATTTCAAGCGAGAAGACCGCCACGATCTTCTGGTCGTTAACCGCCGCGTTCTCGGCGATGTTCATGGCGAACGCAGTCTTGCCCATTGATGGCCGGGCGGCGATGATGATCAGGTCGGATCGCTGCAGACCGCTTGTCATTTCATCAAGATCGGCATAGTGAGTGGCAATCCCGGTAATGCGCTGGCCGCGCTGCAGCAGCGCATCGATCGAGCCAAACTTTTCCTTGATGATCTCCTGCACGCCCAAAAAACCCTGACCAATGCGTTGCTCGGAGATTTGAAAGATGGCGGCTTCCGCGTCGCTCAGGATTTCTTCCGCTGGCTCGCTCTGGTCGGCGGCGCGCGAAATGGCAGCGTTAGCGGCGTGGATCAGGCCGCGCAGCATGGCCTTGTCGCGCACAATCTTGACGTAGTGCTCGATGCTCGGCCGGTCAGGAACTCCATCGAGCAGGCTGGAAACGTAGCCCACATCGCCGATTGCCGCCAGTTCCTTGGTGCGATCGAGTTCCTCGCAGAGCGTGATCAAGTCGATGGGCCGCTGCGATTCGGCGAGTTCCATCATCCGCGCATAAATCCGGCGATGCGAATCCAGCGAGAAATCTTCTGACTTGAGATGTTCCGCAGCTTCATTGAAAGCAAAATTGTCGAGCAGGATGGCGCCCAGTATGGAGCGCTCCGCTTCGATATTCGCCGGCAGGGTACGCGCGAGAATGTAATCAGTAGTTGCCAAGAATTTTCGAACCTGGAAAGTGTGAATTCATCTTAGCGAGAAAGCAGCTGTGCACGGCTTGAACAGCATTGGAAAACCCGGTCACATTTGAAAAAGTTTAGGCTGCCCAAGTGCAGAGAAAAAACCTGGCGGCAAAGAATCCAATTTCACAACAGTACGCGTCCTCCAACTCCTACTGCCGTTCCCATTACCCCTTGTCATTCCGACCGAAGGGAGGAATCTGCTCCTACTCGCCACTCCTCAGCATTCAGGATCAACATAGAGCACCAGCAGATTCCTCCCTTCGCTCGGACTGACAAGGGCTCTCGAGAAGTATAGGCGAAGAAATAGCGAATCAAAAGTGCTCCCCAAAAAAAAGTACGGCTCGGGCCAGCCACCCAAGCCGTACCGCTTGTGCGAATGTCAGTGCCTGCCTCATCACGCTAGGTGATGATTGGTTCACCGCGAACCTGGCTGTCTCCGAAGAGATGCCCAGCTCGCTAGTGTCCCGTGCGAATCAGAGATTCGCGAAGTTACGTCGTTGGCGGCTCAGTCCCTTATTGAGGAGGACTTTGTTGAGGAGGCCGCAGCGCCCGAGCTTACCGTTAGCCTTTGCAAGCTTTCGAAAAGCCTCCAGCAATTCACCCTCCAGAATTGCCGGCAACCGCCGCTGTCGTAACCACTTGCAGGCATGCCAGACATTCCGCGCATGCTCTGAAAACACTTTGGAGCAAGCTGGTTTTTCTAGCAACAGGAAACTCGCGCTGCGTTGTGCGAAAACTGTGGAGGACGGAATTTCTTTGTGGAAACGTCAGGAAAAAGCGGAATCAACCTGAAAATATTGTTATCCTGAGGAGCGCTTTTTACGCCGAAGAGCCCGCCCTGAGCTCGCCGAACAGACCCCTATCCACGGCAATGCAGCCGGTAGGGATTTAACGCCTTCAAATGACAGAGAATCATGAGCATTAAAAAAACTCACAACCTGCCAGAACGAAACAGTTAGCGCGCCTCAGTGCCTGAAATGCCGCACGCCAGTGAAAATCATCGCCAAGCCCAGTCGGTCGGCCGCTTCGATTACCTCCGCGTCGCGCACTGATCCTCCGGGCTGAATGATGGCAGTCGCTCCTACCTTCGCAATCTGCTCGACTCCATCCGGGAAGGGGAAATAAGCGTCCGATGCGGCGACGGTGCCTTTCAGCGGTAGCACGGCCTTCATAGCCCCGATCTTAGCGGCGTCGACGCGGCTCATCTGGCCAGCTCCCACTCCCACGCTCTGTCCATCACGCGCATACAGGATGGCGTTCGATTTCACATGTTTGCAGACTCTCCAGGCAAACAGCAGCGCCCGTTTCTCTTCGGCAGTCGGCGCCCGCTTGGTTACAACTTTCAAGTCTTCTTCAGAAAGTTGCCGTGCATCGGTATCTTGCAGCAGGATTCCCCCCGACACATTCTTCAATATCCACTTCTGCGGCGCCTCGGTGATTTCAACTAGCCGAAGATTCCTCTTGGCGGAAAACTTGGCTTTCGCATCTTCGTCGAAGCTGGGGGCGGCGATTACCTCCAGAAACAACTTCGCCATCTCTTCCGCTGCCGCGCCGTCCACCACACGATTCACCCCAATCACGCCGCCGAATGCCGACACTGGATCGACCTCCAGCGCCTTCTTGTAAGCCTCCACCAGCGTCGGCGCGGTCGCAGTCCCGCAAGGGTTAGTGTGTTTGATGATTGCGCACACCGTCTCGTCGAACTCTTGCGCCAGGTCCCAGGCCGCCTGAAGATCGACAATATTGTTGAAAGAAAGTTCCTTGCCTTGGATTTGCCGCGCGTTGGCGACCCCTGTGCCGGAGCCGTCAGAGTACATCGCCGCTTTCTGGTGAGGGTTTTCTCCGTAGCGCAAATCCACGATCTTGTTAAATGAAAGCCGCAGCGTCGCCGGGAAGTGTTCGCCGGCTTCGACCTGGTGCTCAGGCGTGACCTGTTCGAGCGTTGAAGCGATTGCGGAATCGTAGGCGGCCGTTGTGGCAAAAGCCTTTTGGGCGAGCCGCCACTTAGTCTTCTCTGATAACGAGCCTCCAGACTTGGACATCTCTTCCGCCAGCGCCGCATAATCGCTGGGCGAAGTCACTACCGCTACGTCTTGAAAATTCTTCGCCGCGGAGCGAATCATCGACGGTCCGCCTATGTCGATATTTTCGATCAGCTCTTCGAGGTGCACACCGGGCTTCGCGGCTGTCTTCTCAAACGCATAAAGATTTACCACCACCATGTCGATCGGCAGAATGCCGTGGACAGCAACCGTGTCGCGGTGTACCGGATCAGACCGCCGATGCAAAATCCCGCCGTGCACCTTGGGATGCAGCGTCTTCACCCTTCCATCCAGCATTTCGGGAAAGCCGGTGAGATCGGAGATATCTTTCACCGTGGTGCCAGAATCGCGCAGCAGCTTGGCCGTCCCGCCGGTTGAAATTAACTCCACTCCCAGATCAGCCAGCTTGCGGGCAAACTCCACCAGACCCGTCTTGTCAGTCACACTGAGTATGGCGCGTTGAATTTTCTGAGACATGGCAGGCCTTTAAGAGTGGGAATCGTGCAGCAGGAAATTCTAACAGGAGGAACGAGGGCGCTGTAATCCTGAGCGCAGCGAAGGATCCCTATCCTAGTTGGGGATCATATCGCGTAAGGATCTCACAGCCGGTTCGGCTTGGGATTCGCAGGATCCGAATAATCGTAAAAGCCCTTGCCCGATTTCTTCCCGTACCAGCCCGCCATCACCAGTCGCTTCAGTAGTGGCGGCGAAGCGAAGCGGCGTTCCTTGAATTCGTCGTACATCACGTGGGTAATGTAGTAAGTCGTGTCCAGGCCGACAAAGTCCAGCAGCGTGAACGGGCCCATGGGATAGCCACAGCCGAGCTTCATGGCATTGTCGATATCCTCGACTGAACCCACGCCCTCTTCGTAGGCGCGGATGGCATCGAGCAGATAGGGCACCAGTAGCCGGTTTACGATGAATCCGGTTTTGTCGCTGGTGCGGACCGGGACCTTCCCCAATTTTTTACCAAACTCGTACGCCGCGTCGTAAACCTCGGCCCCAGTGGCAATCGTACGTACAACTTCGACCAGTTTCATCAGCGGTACAGGATTGAAAAAGTGCAGCCCGATGAATCGGTCCGGCCGCTGGGTCGCCGTCATTAATTCCGTGATGGAAATCGAAGAAGTGTTGGAGGCAAAAATGGCGTCTTTCTTTACGATGCCGTCGAGTTCGGCATACATCTTCTTCTTCTCAGCCAGATTCTCGATTACCGCCTCGATCACGATGTCGCAGTCGGCAAGGTCCTGCATCTTGGTTGTACCTTTAAGCCGCCCGCGAACCGCTTGTGGCGTTTCTTTGAGCGTGCCCTTCTCGGCAAACTTCGCCAGCGACTTCTCAATTCCCGCAAAACCCTTGTCCAGAAACTTCTGATCGACCTCAAGCACGGTCACGTCGAAGCCAGCAGTTGCCGAAACCTGGGCAATACCAGAACCCATCAGTCCACAACCCAGAACGCCCACTCTCTTGATTTCCATTTAGACCTCTAAATTATTTTGCCATCCTGAGGCGCGCTTTTTGCCGGTAGGGGATCTTCGCTGCACTCAGAATGACTCAAGTTTTGAAAACTGAAAAACGCACAGCATGAATTTTCTAGATAGCTAATTAAAACTCTCCACCACCATCGCAATCCCCTGTCCCCCGCCGATACACGCCGCCGCCAACCCGTATTTCTTTTTCCGCCGCCGCAATTCGTAGAGCAACGTGATCACCAGTCGCGTGCCTGTCGCTCCCAGCGGATGCCCCAACGCTATGGCTCCGCCATTCACATTCACCTTCTCGCGATCTAGCCCCAACTCTTTTTCGACCCCTAAATATTGCGCCGCGAACGCTTCATTGATTTCGATCAGATCGATGTAGTCGAGAGTCAATCCAGCTTTTTGAATGGCAATCTTGGTCGCAGGCACCGGCCCTCGACCCATGACCTTAGGATCAACTCCAGCGATTCCCCAGCTGACAATGCGCCCCAGTGGCTTAAGGTTGCGCTTTTGCGCCGCTTCCACCGACATCACTACCACCGCCGCTGCACCGTCTACAATACCGCTGGCATTCCCCGCGGTTACCGTGCCAGTCTTTCCAAATGCAGTCTTCAACTTCGCCAGGCCTTCCAGGGTGGTCTGTGGCCGGCGATGGTCATCTTCGCTGAACAACTCACCAGTGGCCTCGCCTTTCGTCGTCTTCAGCGGCACCGGAACCAGTTCTTCCTGAATGCGTCCGGCTTTATAGGCATCGTCGGCGCATTCCTGCGAGCGCAGCGCAAACTCATCCTGCATCTGCCGCGTGATCTCTTGTTGCTCTCCGTAAAGTTCTGCGGTGCTAGCCATGTAAGAACCGCAGTAGCTGTCCAGCAGGGCCACCATCAGCGAGTCCTCCAGTTTGCCGCCCGGAGCCAGCGTGAAACCATCGCGGCCCCGAATCACAAAGGGCGCTTGCGACATCGCTTCCATACCGCCGGCGAGCACCACGCTTGCCTCGCCCAGTTGCACCATCTGAGCCGCATTCACAATCGCCTGCATGCCTGATCCGCACAACCGATTCACTGTAAGCGCCGGAGTTTCAATCGGCAGGCCGGCGCGTAAGCCGACGTGCCGCGCGCCGTAAATTGCGTCGCCAGAAGTCTGCTGCGCATTGCCGAAGACCACGTGATCGAATTCATTCACGCTGACCCCGGCACGCTCAATCGCCTGCTTGGCGGCGATTGAGCCAAGTTCCTGGGCGGTAAAGTCTTTGAGTTTGCCGCAGTAGCGGCCAAATGGCGTGCGCGCGCCGCTAACGATAGCGATGTCGCCTGGCTTAAGCATTTGCATTCCCTGCCGAAAAGAAAGAGTGCCGGGCAACAAGTTTAGCAGCGGGTAAGCGGGCAAAGCGAATCGAAAGGGGGAACTGAGGTTTTACGCTACCGCAGCGCTGCTGATAGCGGCTTGTAACGTGAGAACTTTGCCGTTGCCGTCGGCTACCGCGGTTTCCAGTGCTTCTTCTGCGCGATTGATCACTTCGGTGACGATATCGACCGGATCAAAAGTCTGCCGCACCACCGCTTCAGCCAGCCCTGCATTGAAGGGAATCGGCTCATCCTTGCCGGGCAACATCATCTGGCCGCAGGCCTTGCGCAATTTTTCCAACGACGCCAATGCTTCATCGCCGCCGGTTTCACCTAAGACCAGTGCCACGGTGTTTGATTCGTAGCGAAAGGCCAAATCATTCTGCCGAATGCTGGCAGCGCACAGCTGCCCAATCTGTTGCATTAGTTCCGCCGCCTCAGCTTCGCCGAAGTCTTTCACAATGGTGGCTCGCTTGCCGAATTGGATGAGGGCGACGGTCAGCGGCGCATTGTTTTGCAACGCGCGCTTGGTCTCGCCCAGCAATAGATCGATATACGAAGCACGCTTCAACAAGCCAGACCTCTCATCCGTCACCGACAGATTTTTAACCAGGCGTCGAAGGCCCGCGTTATGCATGGCCATCACGATCTGATCGCTGAGCGTCCGCAACACTACCAGGTCGCTCGGACGCCAACGGTATGCGGTGCTTTGCATCAGGATGAGCACGCCCATCTGATGCGGCCCCTCACTGAGCGGCAACGCTATCAGCGCCGCTACCGAAAACTGGTTCAATGCGCTGCGCATTTCATTCAGTTCGGCGGCGGAATCCACATCTGAAATGGTGAGGCCGCCGGACGCAATCGCCAGGTCGTGCAACGAGCAGACTAGTTTGGCGAGCTTTTGGGCGTCTGCCGGCGAAACCCCTTCTCGGCAGTATTCTTTCACCAACGTTGCCGGCATACCCGGCTTGCGCAACGCTGCCACGCAGCGCGCCACTTTCCATTGCGCGCCAATTTCAGTAGTGGCTTCTGACAGAACGCTATCCGCATTGCCTTGCTGATAAAGCTTTTGCGTAATTTCTGCGACGCGAGTAAAACTGCTAACGTCGGCCGCCTCGCTTGCCGCCGCTTGGGCAGGGGAAGCGACTGGCGCTTCTGCCGCCGGGGCCGCTGCTGGGCGCGGTTCCTCAGGATATTTCGGCGTCAGACCGACCGCCATGTAAAGCCGCTGCAAATCTTCATTCCGCTCTTCAGCTCGCGGGAAAAGCTCCTGAATGTGTTGTACGCGTTCCAGTGCCTTGGCCTTCATCCCGTACTGCACCAGTATCTCCGCCTGCAGGATCAAATCTTGTAGCGCGGAAGCGCCCAGTGTCGGCTCTTCAACCCGACTCTGCTCGGGTGTGGCCTGCCCCAAACTGGTGAACCGCGACGAGATCGTCTTGAAACGATTCTCGTCAACTTTGCCGCGTAATGAATCCAGCCGCTTGAGGTGACCAGGCTCATAAGCGTCGACCTCGGCAGCACGATCCAGACATTCGGCGGCTTTGAGGTAGTTGCCCATGCCGTAATAGAGATCGAAAAGTTTGAGCAGCGTCTGGCTGTAATCAGTTTCCCGGTTGGAAGAGTTGAAAAGCTCTCCCATAAATTCAAGGATTTCGGGCGAAGCGCGATGCTGGGCGGCAACGTCCTGCATCAGGGCGGCGAAGGTTTTGCGCTCACCGCGGCGACGCTGCATTTGCTCAAGTTTGCGGGCCAGGGCGACGGCTTCGGCATCCTGCTTGCCGTCTATCAGCCGTCCAATAAGGTCGGTGACATCTGACATACGCGACGGATTCAGTTCAAAAATGTGCCAGACCAGGGGCTCTGCCTCAGTCAGCCGATTGGCGGCCAACAAGGCACGCGCATAAATTTCCATTAACTCCGGTGAAGGAACTCCCGCAGCCAGGAATCGTGGTTCCAGAACAAAGATTGCCGCACCCACCTCGCCCTTGGAGAGCAAACTCTTGCCGTACGCCAGCGCAACGTCGACATTGCCTTGATCTTCCGCGTAGGCTCGTTCGAACCACTGGGCGCTGTTTCCCCCGGATACTTCCGTTGCCGTTCCCAGCTTCAGGAACGCGGCCGCGGCAGCCTTGCCCTCGCCCGCCTTTGACGCCAGTTCGCCCAGCCGCTGTAAATTTCGTTCGCTCGGATCCAGGCCGACCAGCCGCTTAAGCACGGTGAGGCTACTGTCTTTGTCTCCCGCCGCGGTCAGCTCTTCCACTGCACTGTCGTAGGTTTCAATCGCCAGCTTGCGGTTTGAGTTCTCCAGAAGCTGGCCATAGCGGAATTTCTGCTGCCATGTAGGACTGGCAAATCGAGCCAGCTTCTTATAAGTCAGGCTGGCCAGGGTAGCGTCGCCGAGCTGCATTTGGCGATCAAACAACTCTCCCAGCAGCGCTACTGCCTCTGGGATGCGCTGCACTGAGAGGCATAGTTCCGCTGCCATCTGCCGCACTGCGTCATTGGTGGGATCGCCATTGAGGACAATGAGATAGTCCTCCAGGGCGTCGGCTGTCTTGCCCTTTTGCAGGAGCTTTTCAGCACGCTCAATGCGTTTAGCAACTTCAGCCCGATCCATGCGATGAGTGGTGTCTGACATTAAAAGGCGGGGAATCCCCTTCAAAATTCTAGGGGGCATGGCAGGTAACCAGCAATCGAGTAACGGCTTAAGCTGGTTACGACAGTCACCGGAGAGAGGTCGTCTTCGCACGATCCCGCCTCATTGACAGCCTCACGAGCCTCTGTAGAATAGGAAAGAAGTCCTTTCCTGTCAGGCGGTCGTGGCCGCCGTATCAATCACTTTGCCGGAGTGGCGGAATTGGCAGACGCGCATGGTTCAGGTCCATGTACCCGCAAGGGTGTGGGGGTTCGAGTCCCTTCTTCGGCACCAATATTTAAGTTACGGCTCGCTTACAAGCTTCCGCTGCACTTCAACCCGCGTTTACTGACGACGCAGCTCGGTGGGCGGTTTAGGCCCGAAACGCTAGCTTTCCAGAAACTCTGCGGTGGATTACGTTTCATCAGCAACGGAATGGATTCCCTGAGCAGTTAGGAGAAACGCCCGTTGCTCGTGGCTATTCCCCTCATATCGTCGTGTTGGACACTCGCAGGTCACTGGGGAGCTTTGTCCTTTTCTGCTGAGTCTATGGCGAAGAGCATGTAGTGATCGAAACGGTGGCGCCGGTAGTAGTGATGCTTGCGGAAGTCGAAGTAAATCTCAGCTTTTTTGGGCAGCCACAGCGAAGTATTCTTCTTGGCGAACGGCACGGGCCCGTAGTCCACCATCTGGTGCTCGCTCAGTAGCTGGATTTCCCTCAAAGGACGGACCATGTCGGCCTCAATCCGGATGATTTGAAACTTGTCAGCAGAGATCCATGCTCTGCCCTTCAGGTCGATGCGGAAACTCTGGCCGCCGATCTGATAACTGTGCAGAAGATTCGGAAGGTCTTGGCGCTGACGGAAGTGTACCAGCCAACTTGCCTCGCCATGCCATTCCCCGCGCCCTTCACAATCGAAATCAAAGGAGCGCTGCATGTCGGGATGAAAAACGAAGGCCAGCGCCACAAAACCAGCGCTGGCGATCCCGTCGGGATTGTCTGTTTTCATACCCTTGCTGGTTCGATATTCATCGAAGAGGACGGCTCCCGGTACGGACGAAATTGCCGCGACATAACCGTACTTCCTTGTCTCCGTAGAGGTTGATAGCCCGGCACTATCGAGGGACTGGTGAAACAGTTCTTCATCGGCGGCGAAGCGGCTGAGATCTTGAACCAATTCCAGCACTCTCTTACCCGCTTCTTCGACCACCTTTGTGCCGGAGCATGGTTCCTCGGGTATCACGTTTGGTTTCGAGTCGTCGACATCGGGAGGTCGCCATGTTTCCATTGAAAGCAAAGGCTTGGGCAAGGCTCGGAGGCTATCGACGGATGGTGTCTTCATCTCCGCATCGGTGGACTTCGCATCTGCCTTAGAGTCGGGGTCGCTTGTCCTGAGCTTCTTAACTAAAATGCGGACTTGATCCGCCATCGGATTCTGGGGAGATTCCTTTAGAAAGGTCTCGAGTTCTCGGATCCCCTCATCCTTTCGCCCCAGGGCCAGCAGTGCCCGCCCGAGAGCGATCTTGGCTGCGCTGCCATCATTCCTGCCGCGCTTCTCGCCTTTCAGAATTGCAATTTGAGCTTCCTCTCGAGCCTTGTCGTATTCCTTTGTTCCAAGGTAGGATTCGGCCAACAAATCATGTGCCAGCCAGTCCTCTGGGTCAATCAGGACTGCTTGCTCCAGGGTTGATCGTGCCGCAGAAAAGTCCTCGGACATCAGTTTGGTTCTGCCGAGTAGAGTCAAAATCTGCGAAGAGTGAGGATTCAGGTTGGCGGCCTTGTCCAGATCCGTTGCAGCTAGCGTGTAGTCATGCTGTTCGAAGTGCAGATATCCAACCAGGAAGTTCAAGTCGGCATTGGACGGCGCGAGTTCATAAGCTGTTTTCAGGTGCTCCTGAGCTGCGGCGAGGTGACCGGATTTCAAATCAGAAACAGCACGATTTGCCGCTTTTCTTGCCTTGCGAGGCATGTTACCGGCTGCCTCGTTGAGAACAACGGCAGAAGGATCACGTCGAAGTACAAGCTCGAGAACTTGTACTACGGGAGTGGTGATTTTTACTGTTTGATGCGTGGTCAGGTACCCGACCGCAGTCACTGCAATCTCGTACTCTCCAAGACCCAGGTCCGCGATCGCTCCCTCTTCGTGGCTCGCGACGATCAGGAAAACTCCGTGATGATCGGCGATGTTCGTAAGATCCACTCGAGCCGAGCGGTCGAGGGGGACAGATTTTTTGTCGGCAGACAGATGAAACACGATTACCGCCGTGCCTGGTGCAGTTTCGTAAGCCTTCTTGGGAGATAGCTGTTCAGACGCCCGTTGGGCGTTCTTCATCCTCTCCATTTCTGGTGTAGTAATCTGTCCTGATGACGAGACGTTCAGCAGACAAACCAACAGAAGCGGCAGCAATGCACGAATGAGTCGAGAAGAAAACGGCAGGGGGACCGTCGGGGTCGAGGCACTGTTCCGGTCGTGAAAAAGAAATCTTCCCGCAACCAATTGTGATTGATTACGGTGAAAGTCTCGGCAAAATTGTGCCGAAGGCGGCAGAATTGGACGCAACATACAACGCCGAAGTGTACGCCCGCAGTGAACCTGCGCACAAGCTTCGCGGGAATAAGACTTCGCGCATGATCTGTAGTCCACGGAATCTGAGATCACGGAGGAAACGCTCCCTCGTCCCCACGATTTGCCGTGATGTAATGCTGAAATGGCAAGGGCCACAAACAGCGGAACAGCCTTCATCCCAGCCTCAGGCTGGAATGGCAGCAGCAGAGTGTTCTTCTCATGCCCAGGGAAACCATGCGATTGAAGCTACCCGTCGGTTCTTTCAAGGCCTATCTCTTCGACTGCGACGGTACCGTCGCCGATTCCATGCCATTGCACTATGTGGCGTGGAGTAAAGCACTTGGCGAGTGGAACTGTGCCTTCAGCGAGGAGCTTTTCTATAGCTGGGGCGGTCTGCCGGTGAATCAAATCATTTCTGCTCTGAATGAAAAACATGGACTGAAGATGCCGGTGGAAAGCGTTGCGCGGCGGAAGGAAGAGCTCTATTACGAAATCTTGCCGCAGCTTAAAGCCGTACCGGAAGTGCGGGAGCATATCGAGGCGAGCCATGGTCGAATCCCGTTTGCCGTAGTTTCCGGAAGCACTCGAGAGTCGGTCACGCGGTCGCTTGAAACTCTCAACATCCTGGATCGTTTCGACACCCTGGTTTGCGCCGGGGACTATCAGTGCAGCAAGCCCGATCCGGAAGCATTTCTAATGGCGGCTGCCCGGCTGGGAGTAGCTCCCGAGACATGCCTGGTTTTCGAGGATACGGAGATGGGCATTCAGGCCGCGAAGGCAGCGGGCATGGCATGGGTAAAGGTGCCGCCGCCATGGGAAAGATCCCCGAAGGCCCAATCTACCCACGTGCCTTGATCCCAGATTTATCGAACTGTACAGTTGAAATAGTTGAACTGTACAGTATGGGAAATGCTGTCTCAAACAACGCGTGATCCGGCCGACAATATTTTTATTGAGTGCGCCGACGCGGCCGGTGCCGACTGTCTGATCACCGGCGACCAGCGCCATTTTCCCAAATTCTGGAAAAAGACCAAAATCATTAGTTCGCGCGAATTTCTCGACTTAGTAGCTCCTCACCTGGTGAGGTAGGAACCCATTCCCTACTCCGGCAGCCTCTCCTCGCCAATGACGTTGAACGACGCCTCTGCCCCTGGCGCCGACCCCGGCTGTCCGCCTCCGACACTTAACTTGTAAGCGCCGGACGGCACCAGTCGATCTCCCTGTCCGTTAACCATGCTCAGATCGCGCGACTGCAGGTCGAAATGCACGCTCTTACTTTCGCCCGCGCCCAAATGCACGCGACTGAAACCCCGCAAGGCGCGATTCGGAGCGAACGGCGACTTGGGAAAGCTCAAGTACACTTCGACAACTTCATCGCCCTCAACCTGGCCGGCATTCTTAACCTCGGCGTCGACCAGAAGCGGCTCACCGGCGGCCAAGTCGTTGGTTGAAAGCTTCAGATTGCTGTATTCGAATTTCGAGTAGCTGAGCCCAAAGCCAAATGGATACAGTGGCTGTCCGTCGAAGTAACGATATGTCCGGTTCTTCATCGAGTACTCTTCGAATGCCGGAAGTTGGTCGACGCCTTTATAGAAGGTCACCGGCAATCGGCCCGATGGGTTGTTCGCCCCAGCCAGAGTCTCAGCGATCGCAGTTCCGCCTTCTTCACCCGAGTACCAGGCATCGAGAATCGCATTGGCATGATCGTTTGCCCAGTTCACCGAAAGCGCGCTGCCGTTCATCAATACAACAATCAGCGGCTTGCCAGTAGCTCCCAGCGCTTTGATGAGATCTTCCTCTTCCTTAGGCAGGTCGAGGCTGGTGCGGTCTCCACCCTTAAATCCCGGAAGATCGACTTTCATCTCTTCGCCTTCAAGTTGCGAAGTAATGCCGACTACCGCAATCACTGCGTCAGCTTGCTTCGCTGCAGCCACCGCCTTTCCCACCGGATCGGCAATCACGTTAAGCCATACCAGCCTGGTTCCAAACCCGCCTCGCGAATATTCCACTTTCACCGGATAGCGATGGCCTTTCTGCAACTGAACTGTGACTGTCTTCGGAGTGGGATCGTGCAACATCACGTCATCAACCACTAGTTTGTTATCGAACCACAGACGATGCATGGACCCCGCCAGCCCCACCCGGTAGCTGCCCGATTCAGTGGGAACAACAAAACCCGTCCAGCGGGCGGAGAAATCTTTCATGCCATCGGGCGGCGTAACCGAATCCGGACCGGGATGGAAGAGTTGCAGATTCACCGTCTGGTCGACACGAGTGGTTTGCGGCGCCCCGGTCAAGTCGCCGGAAAAGTATTCCGCGTTCAACCCTGGCTGCCCGTCTGCGGTGCGGAGCACCGAGCCTGGCACAACCGCCTCGGCGCGCAAGAAATTCATGCCAGCAACAAAGCTGACTTCGGCGCCTGAGAACTGCTTGCGGATGCCGTCGAGTGCGGTGGTCGCGTGCGAAGCCGTACCCGCATAGTTGCCATGCAGAACACGCACCGATTCCGCCAGCGGTCCCGCCACCAAAATCTTCTTCGTGCCAGCGTTGAGCGGCAACGCACCGTCATTTTTCAACAGCACGATCGATTCGCGCGCAATTTTCAGCGCCAGCTCGCGGTGCGGAGCGCTGTCAATTTCCGACTCCGGCGTCTGCGCATACTTCACCATCTCGGGCGGATCAAACATGCCCAGGCGGAAACGTGCGGTAAACAGCCGGCGTAGTGAAACGTCGATATCTTTCTCCGTCATCAGGCCTTGCTTGACCGCATCAACATATTTTTCATAATCCGAGTTGTCTTTCGCCTTGGTGAAGAAGTCGGCGCACTCGTTGTCCATGCCGGTCTTCATGGAAATTGCCGCGGCTTCGGCTCGGGACTTGGTGAAGTGATGGCCGTCGTTGATGTCAACCACCGCATCGCAGTCGGACACCACGTATCCCTTGAAGCCCCATTTGTCGCGCAGTTGATCTTTCAGCAGGAAATTGTTGGCGCAGGCCGGCTCTCCATTCACCCGGTTGTAAGCGCACATCACCGACTCCGCTTTACCCTCGGTGACAGTCGCGCGAAACGCGGGCAGGTAGGTATCTTCCATGTCGTGTTTGGAAATAGGCACGTCCATGTTGTGTCGACTGGGCTCGGGTCCGCTGTGCACTGCGTAATGTTTGGGGGTCGAAATCACCCGGTAATATTTCGGATCGTCGCCTTGCAGCCCAGTGACAAACGCCACTCCCATGCGGCCGGTAAGAAATGGATCTTCTCCGTAAGTCTCCTGCCCACGTCCCCAGCGCGGATCGCGAAAAATATTGATGTTAGGGGACCAGAAGTCGAGCCCTTCCATAATGTTGCGTCGTCCCGCCGCAACCGCCTGGTTATGCTTGGCGCGTGCCTCGGTGCCGATGACAATCGCCATCTCGTGGATCAGCGGCGGATCAAACGTCGCCCCCAGGCCGATCGGTTCCGGGAACACGGTTGCCGTCCCGGCATTGGCAACGCCATGCAGCGCCTCACTCCACCAGTCGTATTCGGGCACGTTCAGTCGCGGAATCGCTCGCGCCTGGTTGACCACCTGAGAGGCCTTCTCTTCGAGCGTCATGCGCGAGATCAGGTCGTCGACACGGGTAGCAATCGGGAGGGATGGGTCGAGATACGCCTCCTTTGGGGAATCGGGCGAAGTTTGCGCATTCGCAAGCGAGCCGATTACCAACAAACTGCAAAACATGAGAATTGCGGGGAGATTGCATTTGCGCATCGCGAGGGGCTCCTGGCACTGACAAGAAATAACGTTTCTGCTTCGCCGGAAGTATAACAAAGCCGTGAACGTTTACGCATTTCGGAATCTTGATGTTAGAGATGGTATTTCGAAGACTTTCTTGCCCGTCGCCGTACAACTTCTGCCGCCCGGAAGCACCAAAGCCATGTGACTCTTAAATTGATAACACTCGCCCTTGTAGGGACTCTGGCAGCCACCCTTGCCGCCGCCCAAACCACCAGCCGCACTCAGACTTCAGAGAATTACCAGCCCATCACCGGACAGCAACGGCTGAAGTGGTTTGTAAAAAGCACCGTAGGCCCAGAGAGTCTTGCCGGAGGCTTGTTCAGCGCCGGAATAGGAACTGCTCGCAACAAACCGGTCGAATATGGCCCGCATTGGGGCGGATACTTTGATCGTTACGGCATGCGCCTTACCGGCGTCTCCACCGGCAACGCCATGGAAGCCGGCTTCGGCGCCCTGTGGGGAGAAGACCCGCGATATTTTCAGTCAGTGAATCGGTCCATCAAGGGCCGGATCGGAAACGTGGTTCTAATGACCTTCGCCGCCCGCCAGCGCGACGGACAGCTCGGCCCCGCCTATGCCCGCTTCATCTCCACTCCGGGAAACAATTTTCTGTCGAATGTCTGGCGCGCCGACAGTGAAGCCAACTCTCACGACGCAGCCATGCGAACTCTTTACGGATTCCTCGGCCGCATGGGCGGAAACGCCTTCCAGGAATTCTGGCCGGAAGTAACCAAACGCCTATTTCACCGAAATAAGTAGAGACGTTGCTCCGCAACGTCTAGGGATCATCGATGCGGCGGATTGGGGAAACAATGTTTTCGGCTGACGTCATATTGGAGACTCTTACCTCTCCGAACTCGAAACCCAGGCGGTTGCTGCAACCTCCCTACAACCCCAACTCGTCCGAAATCCGCTTCATCGCCTCAATGCAAAAAGCGATGTGCTCTTCCAACTCCACTCCCAGGCTGGCAGCGCCATTCACGATGTCGTCCCGGCTCACGCTGCGAGCAAAGGCTTTGTCTTTCATCTTCTTCCGTACCGACTTCGCTTCGACTTCCGCCAGAGATTTCCCCGGCTTCACCAGCGCCGACGCGGTAATAAATCCTGAAAGCTCATCACAAGCGAACAGGGTCTTCTCCATAAGGCTGTCACGCGTCACGCCGGTGTATCCGGCATGCGACATAATGGCCCGGCGAATTTCTTCCGGATAGCCGCGCTCTTTCAGGATCTCGCTGCCTTTGTAGGGATGATCCTCGAGGCTCGGATACTTTTCGTAGTCGAAGTCGTGAATCAAGCCGACTACACCCCAGGTCTCTTCGTTGTCCGGATCATTTTTTCGTGCATAGGCGCGCATGCACGCCTCCACCGCCAGCGCATGTTTGCGCAGACTTTCTGACTGCGTGAACTCAGTTAGTAACCCCCACGCGGCTTCTCGATTGATCATCGTTTTAGTCCCGTTTTATCGGAGTTTTCTTCCGCTTGCTCCGGTTTTTGCACGGCTCGTTCTGGGTTTAGTTGGAGATTGCTCTTGACATCCACAGCACCGATACCTCAGATTACGCAACAGATTGGAACTCGCAAAGAGTTCATGGGATGCCACTGCTCTGGCAACTCCCAAACCTGATGGCTACGACTCTTGCCCCGGTAGACTCTAGGGAGGTCGTGCGTTGCGACCGCTGCCAGCTAGTTCAGTTTCGCACAACCAATAACATGTGCCGCCGTTGTCACGGCTCACTCGACGAAGACGAGCCGGAGATCATCGCTGCCCAGCAGCTGCCGCAGATTGTTCCTGCTAACAGCAACGGGCGCGGCCATCTGAACCTGGCGTCGTCCATCCGCTCTCTGCGTCTGCGCAATGGGTTAAGCCAGCGGCAGCTCGCGGCCAGAATGTCGGTGCCGCGCACCTACGTTTCGAAGATTGAGAACGAGAAGGCCACGCCAACTCTCTCTTCATTGGAGCGCCTGGCGCGAGCTCTCGAAGTCGGCGTCCCCGACCTGCTAACCGGCGGCGAACGCAATCGTCAGGAAGAAATACGCGACCTGGTGAAAGACCCGTTTATCGCCGAGATGCTGCCCTTCATTAATCAATTGAACGGCATGCAGATGTCGAGTATTTTGACCCAGGTTAGAGATTTAACCATGCATCCGCGCCGCAGCGCATAAGTTTTATCCGGGCAACTGCCAACTAAACGCCGGAGCCGCAAGGCTCCGGTTTTTTCGCGCCTCGGAATCATCACGCCTGGTGTCATCCTGAGGCGCGCTTTTGCGCCGAAGGACCCCTACCCGCGGCAATGGATCAGAAGGTAGGGGTTCTTCGCTTCGCTCAGAATGACAAAAGTTGCGATAAATTACACCCAGCCCGCATCCACTACATACCCCTGATTCGTAATCGCACTGCTGTCATCTGCTGCCAGAAATAGCACCAGCCGTGCCACCTCCTCCGGCATAATGTGGCGCTTCAGACACTGCCGCTCCAAAATTTCCGCACTATATTCCGGAGTCATCCACAGACGTGCTTGTCGCTCTGTGCTGATCGCTCCCGGGAGCACACAATTCACCCGAATGCCGGCAGGCCCCAGTTCACGCGCCATGGTTCGCGTCATGCCAACGATTGCGGCCTTGGCGCTGACGTAGGCGGACGCTCCCGTAGTCGCGATCATCCACGAGATGGAACTCATATTGATGATCGATCCCGATCCCGCCGCAATCATTCGCGGCGTCACCGCCTGGATCGCGAAAAACTGGTGACGCAGATTCACGTTCATGCGATTGTCCCAGTATTCGGGAGTGACATCCGCCATGCGGTGGCGATCATCATTGGCCGCATTGTTGACCAGAACCTGCACCGTGCCCAGCCTCGACTCAACCTCGAACATTGCGGCCCGCAACGCCGCAATGTCAGTTAAGTCGCACTGCACAAACACCGGGGAGTGAACGCACTTGCCGCTTAGCGTCTCCACAACTTGTTTCGCCGCGTCTTCTGCGATCTCCAGGAAAGCAACGCGCGCTCCCTGCAACGCAAACAGCTCAACAATGGCGGCGCCGATACCCGACCCTCCGCCGGTGACCACAACTACACGGTCGCGCAGGCTGGGATAGCTGGCAAAGTTATTCGCTGGAGTCATTGCTTATCGAAAACGATATCCCGGCTTAAGCTCGCAACGATAGACCCTGGTCTGATCGCGGTTCACTCGGGCATTGCACTCCGCCCAGCTTAGAAACAGATCGGGGCCCAGAGGAAATACGATGCCGGTGCCATTGATCTCGGCCTCGATGCTCACGCCCTCTGCCATCGCCGGCAAAGTGAAGTTTAGCGCCTGCCCGAAGGTTACGGGATACGATCGCCGCGTCATGTCGCTGTTCATGTGGTGGACCACCTCGGCTTCCAGAAGGAAACTGGTCGTGTCTGACCAGTTCCTCACCGACACGCTGATGTTGCGTCCGCCGTTTGTGAAGTCATCGCTCTCGATCCTGGTGAATGGGCATGGCCCCGCAATGCAGGATGCGCGAGCGTTTTGGAACACGTTGCCTTCGCCCGCGTCGAGCGACGAGGAGGTAATGGAGGCTTTCCACTTGCCATCCGGAGAGCAGGGATGCTGCCCATTGCAGCGCACATTCCCTTTGTTCACCACCTGAAAGGATTTCACCGCGCTGCCCACGTTAACCGCGGTTGTCGCCTTAACCGAATACCTCACCACCAGGTTCGCCACCGTAAAATCAGGATGGTCGGGCCGCGGCGACTGCTGCGAGACCGGGATCATCTGTGCAATATAGAGTTTTTCTCCCGCCGGGCCGGCCAGATCGAGTGGCTGATATTCAGCATGGCGAAAATGCAGGGTAATCGACTGATCTCGCCTGATTCCGGCGCCCATTCTTAATCTGAAATAGCCGGTCGCATCCGACTTCGTTGTGGCCGTAATGCTGCCATTTTTTGCAGTAATCTCCACATCGGCAATGGGCAATTCCTTATTGGAATCGGTGTCGCGGCGAACCACCGCCCCGATCACCGATATCTGCCGGTTCTTGATGTAGCGGACGATAAAGAAGACGGCCACAGCACAGGCTGCGGTGACTGTCGAAATCACGATCCAGCGCCGGGCTGTGCTGCTGACGGTCATTCGCTGTGTAGCATTTTACGACGCGCTTACCGGCCGTGCGGGTTTGCCATCTCGGGAGTACTCCAAAGTAATTTACTCTTTCGTTTACTTTGTGGAACTGCGGAGCCTTGGTTCCGGCGTGAATCATCTAATATTCAAGCAGTGGCCGATAACCAGCCCATCCCCAGGAAACCTTCTCGCCGGACGATTTTGAAGCATCTTCTGGCTTCGGGAGCGTGCCTGCCTTTAGCCGGCGGGGCGTTTTCGTTCGCCCTGCCAGAGCAGCCGCACGCCCCGGCGCCATTTCCCGCGAAGTCTTCTTTGCTGCCTGATGATGATCCCTTTCTCGACGCGATGGAGGCCGCGAATTTCTGTTTCTTCTGGGAGCAGGCGAGTCCTGTGACCGGTCTGATCAAAGACCGCTGCAACGCGCGCACTCCGGCTTCAGATAACGGGATCGTCGCCAGCATCGCGGCAACCGGCTTCGGCCTGACGGCTCTCTGCATCGGAGAAAAACGCGGCTATATTTCAACCGCCGAAGCCGAGGGACGGGTGCTGGCGACTTTTCGGTCTTTGTGGAAGAAGCTGCCCAACCATCGCGGCTTCTTCTATCACTTCGCCAATATGAATACCGGCGAACGTGTCTGGGACTCGGAAATCTCCTCGGTCGACACTGCGATCTTACTGTGCGGCGTTCTCACTTGCCGCGAGCACTTCAAGCACCCTGACATCGGGATTCTGGCAAACTTGATTTTTAACCGTGTCGACTGGACCTGGCTCTCCGAAGACACCGCCCTGCTACCGCACGGCTGGCTGCCCGAAATCGGTTTTCTTCCCAACCGCTGGGATTACTACAGCGAACTCATGATGATTTACCTGCTCGGCATGGGATCGCCCACCCATCCTCTGTCGTCACGAACCTGGCAGGCCTGGAAGCGGACCCTGTTCGAATACGACGGCCTGCGCTATGTGGGCTCCTACGCACCTTTGTTCGTTCATCAATATTCCCAGGGCTGGTTTGATTTTCGAGACAAGCATGACGATCACTGCAATTACTTTCAGAATTCCATGATCGCGACCGATGTCCATCGCCGCTTCTGCCTTGAACTCTCTCAGCAATACAAGAGCTATAGCGATGACCTTTGGGGAATCACCGCCTCCGATTCGCAAAATGGCTACGTGGTCTGGGGCGGCCCGCCCGCCATGGGCCCCATCGACGGCACGGTGGTTCCCAGTGCCCCGGCAGGATCGCTGCCATTTCTCACCCAGCCGGTAATGCGGGTTCTGCGCAACATCCGCAAGAATTACGGCGCCGCATGGAGCAGCTACGGCTTCGTTAACGCATTCAATCCGCTCAAAAACTGGTATGACAATGACGTAGTCGGAATCGATACTGGCATTAGTATGATCATGGCAGAAAATACCCGCACCTCTTTTGTCTGGGACACGTTCATGAAGAGCGAGGTGGCGCAGCGCGGCATGGAGCGTGCGGGGTTTGAGAGCGACTAGATGTGGCAGCAGAAGAAAGCGTGATTCATATGCCTGCAATTTCCAAAGTTCCTACCCGCATTGCTCTTTTCCTGATACTCTTCGCCGCCCTCCACGCCGCCGCTCAAGCTCCACAAGTCATCACCATCGATGCCGCCGCTCTCCCCCATCCCTTCCCACATTTTTGGGAGCACATGTTTGGTTCCGGCCGCGCCAGCCTCAGCCTGCGAGACAGCTACCGTCGCGATCTGCGCGAGGTAAGGCAGGTCACCGCCGTCCAATACATCCGCTTCCACGCCATTTTTCTCGATGACATGGGAGTCTACGACGAAGACGCGCAGGGCAAGCCGCTCTACAACTTTGCTTACGTCGACCAGGTCTACGACGGCTTGCTGCAAAACGGCGTGAAGCCGTTCGTCGAGTTGAGCTTTATGCCAAAGAAGCTCGCCGCCGAACAGATTCTTCATCCCTTCTGGTACAAGCAGAATGTCGCGCCACCAAAAGACTGGGCCAAATGGGACGATCTCGTCTACCAGTTCACCAATCATCTGGTCGAGCGCTACGGCATCGACGAAGTCGCGAAGTGGTACTTCGAAGTCTGGAACGAGCCCAACATAGATTTCTGGGGCGGCCAGCCCAAGCAATCGACTTATTTCCAGCTTTACGATCATTCCGCGCAGAGCGTCAGGAAAGCCAGCTCGCGCCTCCGAGTGGGCGGGCCGGCGACAGCGCAAGCCGCCTGGGTCGACGATCTGATCCGGCATTGCAGCGAGAATCACATCCCTCTCGACTTCGTCTCCTCTCACGTCTACGGAAATGACTCCGCCAAAGACGTCTTCGGCACCGACGAAAACATTCCCCGCAACCAGATGGTCTGCCGCTCGGTAAAGAAAGTTCACGACCAGATCAAAGCTTCCGCCATGCCACAGGTGCCCCTGTTCTGGAGCGAGTTCAACGCCAGCTACATGAATGAAACCGCAATTACCGACTCAACCTTTATGGGGCCGTGGCTCGCCGAAACTATCCAGCAATGCGATGGGCTGGTTGACGAAATGTCTTACTGGTCGTTCTCCGACGTCTTCGAAGAACAGGGAGTGGTCAAGCAGCCGTTCTACGGCGGCTACGGCTTGATTGCTGCCGGAGGAATTCCCAAGCCCGCGTATAGCGCGTTTGCGGTATTGCACCTGCTGGGCGACCAGCGCGTGGCGCTGGACTCCGATTCTGCCCTGGTGACGCGAAACGCCGACGGAAAGTTGGTTTTAGCGGTCTGGAACTACGCTCCCGACGCTTCGGCGCCGGCCAAAACCTTCACCCTGCACTTTTCGGGGGAAAAAGGCCAACGAGCCTACATCCACCGGGTAGACCGCGACCACGGCGATCCCCGCCCCACCTATGAAAAGATTGGATCTCCTCGATACCCGACAATGGCCCAACTAACAGATCTTCGCAAAGCCACCGTCCTTCCTCCCCCGGCCATAGAAAAACTAAAGAATCATGAACTGACTTTGGAGATTCCCGCGCAGGGTCTGGCGGTAATCGAGTTGAAGTAGAGTCGCCAATCTCTGTCATTCTGAGCGAAGCGAAGAACCCCTATACCCTCCCGGTGAAGTGGAGGGGATAGGGGTCCTTCGGCGCAAACGGCGCGCCTCGGGATGACAAACAGTTGAAAGTTACAGCCTCCCGGCGGAGTTCTGTCCTTCAAAACGCTGGCGCCCCCCTTACGCCCCCAACAACCCCGCCAGCAGGTATCATAAGTAGTTGTGGCAACAAACCTTACCGGCCCCTAGCGGCATCTTTCTTGCGCACACCAGAAAGTCGTACAGCCATACTCTGTTATTCGTTTAATACTCATGCCAATCGGGCCGCAGGAAAGTTTCTGGACTAGCTGGAAGGAGCGCCTCTCGGCGCTCCGCAATGTTCCGCCTGTCCTCAAGATCGTGTGGGAGTCGGGCCCGGCCGTGGTCAGCTTCGGCCTGGTCGCCCGGCTCTTCGCGTCGCTCTTGCCGCTCGGCCTGATCTACATCACCAAGCTGATCATCGATGGCATTGTTCACTCGTTGTCGGCGCATCAGCCGGTCTCGCCCAGGCTGTGGTGGCTGGTGGCAGGCGAGTTCGCCCTCGCCGTGGGCAGCAGCATACTGGCGCGCACCATCGACTACTCCGACTCGCTGCTCGCCGACAAATACACCCGCCACGTCAGCATTCAGGTGATGAAGCACGCGGCAGAACTCGATCTCATCGCTTACGAAGACCCCGTTTTTTACGATCGCCTTGAGCGTGCCCGCGTCCAGGCCACCGACCGCCTGGGGATGATCCAGTCCATCGGACGCCTCGAGCAGCAGATCATCACTGCGGTATCGATGTCGGTCGCCATCATGGTCTATTCGCCATGGCTGATGCTGATGCTGGTGGCGGGCGTAATTCCAGCATTCCTCGGCGAAAGCCACTTCGCATTTCTCGGATACGCCAAGAACTTTCGCCAGACCCCCATCCGCCGGCAACTCGACTACCTGCGCGTGCTCGGGGGCAGCAAAGAGGCCGCCAAGGAATTAAAACTTTTCGGACTGAAGAACTTCCTAACCGAACGCTTCACTCGCCTGTCAGACCAGATCTACAAAGAAGACGTCGGCTTGGCAAAGCGCCGGCTGTTTGTAGGTTCAATCCTCTCGATTGTTGGTACTGCTGGCTATTACTCGGCTTATGTTTTTGTAATCTGGCGGACCATCGCCGGGACCGTCAGTATCGGTTCTCTCTATTTCCTCACCAATGCTATTCAGCAGGCGAGCATCAACATTCAGCAGGTGTTCTCGACCTTGGCGGGCATCGCCGATCAGGCGCTATTTCTCACCGATCTGCTGGCCTTCTTCGAAATGCAGCCGACCATTCGGTCGAAACCCAATCCGTTGCCGGTGCCGCATAATTTCGTCCAGGGCTTTGAGTTCCGCAATGTCGCTTTCAGCTATCCCGGCAGCCCGCGGCAAATTCTGCACAACTTCAACTTCCAGTTACGCCCCGGCGAGCGGGTCGCCCTCATCGGCGAAAACGGGCAAGGCAAGACCACTATCGTCAAGCTGATCACGCGGCTCTACGATCCCACCGAAGGCCAGGTACTGCTCGACGGCGTTGATCTCCGCGACTATGACCTGGATGACCTATATCGGCGGATCGGTGTAATCTTTCAGGATTTTATGCGCTATGAAATGACGGCGCGAGAGAACATTGCGTTCGGCCGGGTGGAAGAACTTGAGCAGCTTGAGCACATCCAGATCGCGGCCGGTAAAGGTTTGGCGGACGAAGTCATCCGCAAGTTGCCTGGCCACTACGAACAAATGTTGGGCCGCCGCTTCGAAGGCGGCGTCGACCTTTCCGGTGGAGAGTGGCAAAAGATTGCACTGGCCAGGGCATATTTGCGCAACGCCGAAGTCCTGATTCTGGACGAGCCCACCGCCGCCCTCGACGCGCGCAGCGAATTTGAAGTATTTCAACGCTTTGCCGAATTAACTCTGGGAAAGATGGCCCTGTTCATCTCTCACAGATTTTCAACCGTGCGTATGGCAGATCGCATCATAGTGCTCGAAAACGGAAAGATCGTCGAAGAAGGCAATCACGAACAGTTATCGCGTCACGGCGGCCGCTATGCCGAGATGTTTGAAATGCAGGCCGCAAGCTACCGTTAGGAATTTGCGAGATGCCGCAAAATACTCATCTGGACCTGGTTACAGCGGAGTCGGAACGCCACTTCGACTCTTCGAAGGCCATTGCTCAGGATCTTTCAGGCCTGCGCCAGCAAGCTCTGGACCTCGCGGCCAAGCTGCCCTGGCTGCCGAATACACCATCTTCCACTTCGCTTGCCCAGCGCCACCACGCGACGGTGGCCGCTTTGCAGCCGCTGTTTGTTGCGCTCAGTCATCCCCGCAAAGATTCCCAGGTTTCTGATGATTTTCGCTGGCTGCACGATAATGCCCGCCTGTTGCATGCCGGCATCCAGGATGTCGCCGAGAGTCTCAAGACTCTGGAAAAAATTCCCCATGTAAGAACTCCAGCCAAGCTGGAGACACCACGGGTCGCCGCCGTTGCCGAGGGATTTCTCGGAGCTTCCGGGTTTCAATTTACCGAAGAGGCGTTCAGCCTTTATCTCTCGGCATTCCAGGAAGTCACTGTTCTCAATATGAAGGAACTTTGGGCGCTGGTTCCGGTGCTCAAGCTCGTTCTTCTGGAGCAGATCGCCGAGCGCGGTTCGAAACTGATGAAGGACCGGCAAGGTTCGTACTCAGTCGCGGCGTGCATTCGCAGCCTGCGCGATATCAGCCAGACATCGTGGAAAGACGTTCTTGAACCGCTCGTCATCTTCGACGCGGTGTTGCGCGAAGACCCGGCGGGAACCTATCCGCGAATGGATTTCGAGAGTCGCGAGCTATACCGTGAGCGACTGGTAAAAATCGCGGAACGTTCCGACATGACGGAGATCCAGGTCGCGACCACAGTGATTGCGCTGGCGCGCGAGTCACTACAGAAACCTGAAGATGATCCTCGCTTGGCGGAACGCCGCGCCCACGTTGGATATTACCTGATCGCCGAAGGCACAACCGCTCTCTACCAGCGTGTTGCCTTCAGGCCCACGTTCGGGCAGCGCATTACCATTTTCCTGCGCAAGCATCCTGACGATTTCTACGTTCCGGGCATTGCCCTAACCACGCTGCTGCTGATGTCGGTGATTCTGCTGGCGGTTCGCGATCCCTATCGTTCGTTCGGACTCTATCTGCTGTCAATGGTGGTACTGCTGCTCCCCAGTTCGCAGAGCGCGGTGCAGGTGATTACCTATCTGGTTACGGCAATATTTACGCCCACTATTCTTCCCAAACTCGATTTCTCCGAAGGCATCCCGGACGATTGCCTGTCGATGGTCGCGGTGCCGAGCCTGCTGCTGAACGAAAAACAAGTTCGCCGATTGGCAGAAGACCTGGAAATTCGCTACCTCGGCAATCACGACCCCAACATGCACTTCGCGCTGGTCACTGATTTACCCGACGCGCGCGAGCCTTCGGACGAGACCAGCCCACTCATCGATTTATGCGCCGAGTTAATTCGCGGACTCAATGAAAAGCACGGCGCCAGAGGCCAGGGATCGTTCCTGCTGCTGCATCGCCATCGTATCTATAACCCGCGTGAGGCGGCATGGATGGGATGGGAGCGCAAACGCGGCAAGTTGATGGACCTGAACAAGCTGCTGCGTGGCGAGTTCGACAGCTTTCCGGTAAAAGTCGGCGATCTCTCAATCTTGCGCGATATTCGTTTCGTAATCACGCTCGACGCCGATACGGAATTGCCGCGCGGGTCGGCCCATCGCATGGTGGGAGCGCTGGCGCATTCACTGAACCAGGGCATCATTGATCCTGAGAAAAATATTGTGGTTGCAGGCTACGGCATCCTTCAGCCGCGAGTTGGTGTCAGTGTGCAGAGTGCGGCGCGTTCGCGCCTGGCCAGCATTTTTTCGGGGGAGACCGGCTTCGACATTTACACTCGCGCCGTCTCCGATGTGTATCAGGATCTTTATGGCGAGGGCAGTTTTACCGGCAAGGGGATTTATGAAGTAACCACCATCCATCAGGTTCTCGACCGCCGTTTCCCGCGCAACGCCTTACTCAGCCACGACCTGATCGAGGGCGCTTATGCTCGTGCCGGCTTGGCCAGCGACATCGAGGTCATTGAAGATTATCCCTCGCATTACAGCGCCTACAACCGGCGCAAACACCGCTGGCTGCGCGGGGATTGGCAGATCGCCGGATGGCTGCTGCCGCGCGTGCCCGAAGAGTCAGGCGCCCTGGTGCCCAACCCGATTTCGGTTATCTCGCAGTGGAAGATCCTCGACAACCTGCGCCGTAGCCTGGTCGAACCTGCCCTGTTTCTGCTGATGGTGCTGGGCTGGCTGGTGCTGCCGGGCTCAGGCCGCTATTGGACGCTGGCGACGATCGCCATCCTCGTCGTGCCCGGATTCTTCCAGTTGCTGTTTGACCTGACGCGCGCCGCCGTGGAATCGAGCAAGCGCGCCGTCCGCGACTCCTTCAATACCTTTTTTACCGGCAACATAAACATTTTTCTTACGCTCACCTTCTTAGCCCACCAGATGTTGTTGTCGCTCGATGCCGTGGTGCGAGCGCTGGTCCGCCGCTTCGTCACCGGCCGGCGGCTGCTGGAATGGGAAACTGCCGAGCAAGTCGAACTCAGCAGTGAGAAGCGTTCGCCTGCCGACGGCTACTTGAATTGGATCCCGGTACTTTCCATCGCCTTGGGCGTGCTGGTGTTCTTCGCCCGCCGTAATGCTGTACCGGCTGCGATCCCCATTCTTGTTTTGTGGGCGCTTAGCAAACCGCTCTCAGTGTGGCTGAATCATCCTTCGGCTCCGCTTCGCTATCAGGCGCCGGAGAATGACGAGTTGTTTCTCCGCCGCTCCTCACTCCATACCTGGCGCTACTTCAACGATTTCAGCACGGCGGAACATAACTGGCTGATCCCCGATAACGTTCAGGAAGAGCCGCTGGTGATCGCTCCGCGAATATCGCCGACGAACCTTGGATTTTTGCTGAACGCGCGGCAGGTGGCGTGCGAATTCGGATACCTGACGGTGCCGGAATTTGTCGAGCAGACGCTGCGAACGCTAGAGACAGTTGCCAAGCTATCCCGCTATCGCGGACACTTCTTGAACTGGTACGACACCCGAACTTTACAGCCGCTTACTCCGGCATTCATTTCCTCGGTGGATAGCGGCAATCTGATCGCCTCACTTTGGACGCTGGAGCAGGGTGCGCTTGAGCGACTGAACCGTCCTTTGCTGGAAGCCAGTGCGGGAGAAGGGCTTATCGATCACTTGCGGGTTCTCTCTGACCTACAAGAGGTGCCTCGCAAAGTGGTCGCCAGCCTGGACGAACAAATCCGCCAGGAAGAATGGCTGCAACACTTACTCGATCTTCCTGACAACTTTCCAAATGGCACTCACGGCGGCAAGCCGAAGGTCGAGGTAAAAGAAGCCGAGTATTTTGTCGAGCAAACAACCGCCCGGCTGCGCAGCATTAAGCGAACTGTGCGTGACTACGCGCCCTGGCTGCTGCACGAGTTCGCGGCGCTGTTCGATGATCCGGCGGTCAAGCTGGAGTTCGCTGCGCACAGTTTGAGTCTGGCGCGCTGGCCACAGTTCATCGACAAGGTTTCGGTTCATCTCAAGTTCGTTAGTACCAACGGTTGTGAGAGTCACCGGGCGCTGTGCGAACAGTTGCAGGAACGCCTCGTGGACGCGCACTCCAACACCTTGCAGCTCATCTCGCGGCTGCGCGACATCGCCGCTGGCGCGCGCCGTCTGGGCAACGAAATGGATTTTGGTTTCCTGCTCAACCGCCGGCGCAAATTGCTCTCGGTTGGCTTCGATGTCGATACGGAAAATCTGCACACCGCTTGTTACGATCTGCTGGCCACTGAATCGCGTACCGCAGTCTTTGCCGCAATTGCGAAAGAAGACATCCCGCAGGAAAGCTGGTTCAAACTCGGCCGTACCCACACCCTCGATCGCGGCCGCCCCGTGCTGCTTTCCTGGACTGGCACCATGTTCGAATACCTCATGCCGACCATCTGGATGCGCACCTATCCCAACACCCTGCTGGAACGCAGTGGCAGCGCGGTGGTTCGTGCCCAGCAGGCTTACACTGCGGCCAAACGGATTCCGTGGGGAATTTCAGAGTCGGCGCATGTTGAAACTGACCCGGCAGGCAACTTTCAGTATTACGCCTTTGGGCTGCCGCATCTCTCGCTGCGTTCGAACGAGCTGAACAAGCTGGTGATTTCGCCTTATTCGACTTTTCTGGCGTTGCACGTGGACGCGCCCGCCTCGGTGCGCAATCTGCGCAAGATGGCTGGGGACGGATGGTTCGGCCCTTACGGTTTCTATGAATCGAGCGATTACTCGGCTTCGCCGAAGCGCGCCTGGCGGCCGAAGTGCGAACTGGTGCGCTGCTGGATGGCTCATCATCAGGGAATGATTCTGCTGGCACTGGCGAACTTTCTGCGTGATGGAATCGTTCAGCAATGGTTTCACGACGATCCGCGAGTGCAGGCAACCGAGTTATTGCTCCACGAAAAGCCAGTCGCCCACGTGCAGATGACGGGCAGCGGATCAGAAGTAGTGGAAGCCTAAACCGCCGCGAGGTACGCGTAGAGACGTAGCTCCGCTACGTCTCCGACGGCTGACGAATCTAATTCTCGGGAAGTCACAACGCTTCAGCCGTGCCGCAACCATCGAAGATTTTGCAGGAATACCGTGTCCCTCGCCGCGGGCTGAGACGTAGCGGAGCTACGTCTCTACTGGAATGTGATTTGTTTTAGATGGTCAGCACGGCGCGGAAGCGGGCTTTGCCGCTGATCATCTGCTGGTAGGCTTCATTCGCTTGTTCCAGCGGATATTTTTCTATCATCGCACGTACGCCGGTTAGAGAACTGAACTGCATGGTGTCTTCGGAATCTTTGGCGGTGCCCGAAGCCCAGCCTTGCAATGCGCGGCGTCCGCTAATCAGTTGAAGCGGCGTAATATTTAGCGGTTGCGCGTCCGCCCCCACCACCAGCAGCGAACCGTTAGGGGCGAGACCGTTAACCAATTCAGACATCGCCTTCGAACTTGGAGCGGTCGAAAGAATTACCTGCGCGCCCCCCAGCTTCTGCAATGCTTCCCCGGGAAATCCCGCTTCAGTGCTGATGTAGACATGGGCTCCCAGCTTTTTTGCCAGCGCTTCTTTGTCAGCTCCGCGCCCGATGGCCGCGACGCGAAATCCCATCTGCCGCGCGTACTGTATTCCCAAGTGTCCCAGGCCGCCAATGCCTTGCACGGCAACCAGGTCACCGGCGCGCGCTGACGAATTTCGCATGGCGTTATAGACAGTAATACCGGCGCACAGCAGCGGGCCGGCGTCAGCGGTAGGCAGATCGTCGGGGATAGCGGCGACTGCTTCCGCGCCAATTACCAGGTATTCGGCGTAACCGCCGTCGATGGTGATGCCAGTGATTTTTTCCACCTTGCAATTGATGAAGTCGCCGCGGCGGCAGGGATCGCAGACGAAACAGTGCCCGCCGTGCCAACCGACTCCGACGCGCTGCCCGGCCTTCCAGTTGGTGACGTCGGCGCCCACTGCGTCTACCCGGCCCGCAACTTCATGCCCAGGAATTCGTGGGTACTGCATTCCCGGAAGGTGGCCTTCTTTTACCAAGACGTCGCTGTGGCAGATGCCGCAGGCTTCCACCTTGATGCGTACCTGGGAGCGACCCGGCTCGGGGATCGGACGCTCGACTAACTCAAAATTGCCACCGGCCTTGCTGACTTGAACTGCTTTCATATTAGGCATGGATTTATCCTGTAGGAGAAAAATGGTACGGGTGAAGGGTAGACCTGGGTCTCTAAGTGAACTTCGACGAAGTTATAGATGGGCAGCGCTGCGGAGAAGATGCAGGAATCGGTTTCTGGCAGGGCAAAATGCGTGATTTTGATGGAAATCTGGTTTTGAGGCAAATCTTGTCAAGCCCCCAAAATCGCCGAATTCCTTCTAAACGCTACATTCGATGGGAGAAATAAACTCTGGGGCAATGTCCCATTTTCCCTATCGAATTTGCTATGCTTGAAGTAGAGAGTTAATAAGGCGCGGCCCACGGGGCTGCGCCTTTTTTATTGCCCAAAACGGCCATTCCGGAATTTTAAGAGGACAAATGAGTTATCAGAATGATCCATGTGTGGACATCGTTCCCCACGTTCCCGACTCGAATTTCAAGCTCGAGGCTGTCGTGGTCTGTGACCACTACCACGATTTTTTGCGCTGCACCTTGCCGCATAACAAGTTTCTGTTCGACAAGATGGTCGTAGTCACCTCGCCCGAAGATCGCGAGACGCAGCGGGTTTGCGAGTTTTATCACGTGGAATGCGTGCCGACAGATGCCCTGCGGTCGCGCTGGAAGGAGTTCTGCAAAGGCTCCGCCATCAATGTTGGGCTGGAAAAACTCAGCAAGCGCGACTGGGTGCTGCACCTTGATGCCGACATCTGGCTGCCTCCGTTGACGCGCAACCTGTTGGCAAATGCGAACCTGGCCAAGCGAATGATCTATGGCATCGACCGTTTCATTGTGAAGGGTTACAAGCTGTGGGACGAATTTCTTGAACTGCCCAAACTTCAGCAGGAGTGCAACGCATACGTGCATTTGAACAATTCGTTTCCTGTTGGCGCGCGCATTATGCAGGACTTCGCCGGCGGTTACGTGCCCATCGGTTTTTTTCAGTTGTGGCATCCCAAGGTTTCAGGGATAGCGCGATATCCCGAAGGGCACACCACGGCGGGGCGCGAGGACACGCTGTTTCCGCAACAGTGGCCGCGCGGGCTACGGGGGTTTATTCCAGAAATTATTGGCTATCACCTGGAGAGTTTGGACTCGGGCTTCGGGACCAACTGGAAGGGAAGGAAGACGGCGCCGTTCACTTTTCAGGAAAAAAGTTGCTGACTTGCGCCGATGGACCGAGCTGCTATGTATTGCAGGGAATGGGGATATTTTGCCGAACATGGAGTGTTTGACAATTTCTTGACAGAGCGGCGGAGCGCATATATTCTCGCGGGCCACAGTCGTTGGGCCCCTTTAATTGCACAAAACTCGGGTCAGCCGTTATTCGGAGCTTTCGGTCCTCTTCCCCAAATTGGCCGTGGCTCTGATGACCGGAGTTGCAGATTTCCACGGAGACTTTCGCCATGTCGCTTCGTCGTGTCCTGGCTAGTGTTGTGCTCTTTTCGTTCGCTTTTTGGTTTTCAACCGTAGCTGGCGCCATTGGATTTCAACCGGTTTCGCCGGATGAATTGAAAATGACCGGCGAGCCGCTGGCGCCGGGAGCGCCCGCCATCATCCTGTTTCGCCAGGTTGACCGCGACGACAATGGCAGAACTTCGCATGAGGACAATTATTTCCGCATCAAGATTTTGAAGGAAGAGGGGCGGAAGTATGCCGATGTGGAGATCCCGTACTTCAAGGGATCGGGCAATATCTCGGTGCTGAAGGGACGAACCATTCGCCCAGATGGATCGGTGGTCAACTTCGAAGGCAAGGCGTTCGACAGGGCGATCGTTAAGAGGAAGGGCATGAAGTATATGGCGAAGACCTTCACCCTTCCGGATGTGCAGGTAGGAGGAATTATTGAGTACTTCTACACCATCGACCTGGCAGAGTACAGCCTTTACAACTCAAACTGGGTTTTGAGCGACGAGCTTTTCACCAAGGACGCGAAGTTTTCCCTAAAGCCCTATGAGAGCACTTTCGAAAACAATTTCAGTTTGCGCTGGAGTTGGAACTATCTGCCCGCGGGCACCACGCCTCCGAAAGAGGACGTTGATAAGCGGGTCAGAATGGAAGTTCATAACATTCCGGCGTTTGTAGAAGAAGATTTCATGCCGCCAGAAAACGAACTGAAAGCGCGAGTCGACTTCATCTATAGCCAAGACGCGGTCGAGAAGGACCCCGCACAATTCTGGAAGAAGGTGGGCAAGAAGAGAAACGATGCTCTGGAAAGCTTTGTAGGAAAACGCAAGGCAATGGAACAGGCGGTAAGCGGGATTGTTGGAGCTAACGATTCTGCGATGGAGAAGCTCCAGAAAATTTATGCGCACATCCAGCAGATGCGCAATACGAGTTACGAAGTTCGCAAGACGGAACAGGAAGAAAAGCGAGCCAAAGAAAAAGAAATAAAAAATGTCGAGGACTTGTGGAAGCTGGGTTACGGCAACGGCAGGGACCTGACCTGGCTGTTTCTGGGTATGGCGCGGGCAGCTGGTTTGGAAGCCTATGGGGTGTGGCTCTCAGATCGGGGCACTTATTTCTTCGATAAGCGGCTGATGGATTCCAGCCGCCTCGACGCCAACGTGGTGCTGGTGAAAGTTGACGGCAAAGATCTGTACTTCGATCCGGGAGCGGCCTACACCTCTTTTGGATTGCTTCCCTGGGTGGAAACCGGGGTCGAAGGTCTGCGTATGGACAAGGACGGCGGCACCTGGATAAAGACCACGCTGCCCGAAAGTGCGGATTCGCAGATCAAACGGAAGGCAGACTTAAAGCTGATGTCTGACACCGGCAGCCTGGAAGGCAAACTCACGGTCACCTACACCGGCCTGGAGGCGCAACGAAGAAGACTGGAAGAACGGAACCAGGACGATACCGAGCGGCAGGCTTTTCTGGAAAACGAAGTCAAAGAATATGTGCCGGCGGCTGCGGAAGTGGAGCTGGCGAATAAACCGGAGTGGAAGAGTTCAGAGCGCTCGCTGGTGGCGGAGTTCAATCTCAAGATTCCGGGCTGGACTGCGGCGGCGGGCAGGCGGGCGCTGCTTCCGGTGGGCATATTCAGCGCCACCGAAAAGCATGTGTTTGACCACGCAGACCGGGTTCATCCCATGTATTTCGAATTTCCGCAGCAGCGGGTGGATGAAATAAGCATTGATCTTCCCAGCGGCTGGCAGGTATCGACATTGCCGAAACCGCAAATCACCGATGCGCACGTGGTTTCGTATGCCATGAAGGTAGAGGACGACAAAGGCAAGCTGCGTTTATCCAGAACTTTGAATCTTGATCTTTTGCTGCTGGATGCCAAGTACTACGGAGCGTTGCGAGCATTTTTCCATGGAGTGAGGGCGGGCGATGAAGAACAAATTGTTCTACAACCGGGAACCACAACTGCGAGTAACTAAACGGCACGGGCTACCAGCTTTGCTGTGGATCGCGATATGCCTGTTGGCATGCGCCCCGCTGGCAAATGCGGGCGGCGACGCGCCGCCGTGGATGCGCGCCCTGGTAAGCGCTCCGTTACCGGCGCATGACGATAAGACCGATGCGGTGCTGCTCTATTCGGAAACCAACGTTACGGTTTATTCAGCTGACAAGATCAAGACGCAGGTGCGTGAGGCTTACAAGATTCTGAGGCCCAGCGGGCGGGAGCACGGGACCGTGGCTATCGACTTCCGCTCGCCGGGAGAAAAAGTGGTCAGCCTACATGGCTGGTGCATACCAGTACAGGGCAAGGATTTTGAAGTGAAAGACAAGGATGCGGTTGAGGTGGCTCCCTCGAAGGCGGATGGGGCGGACCTGATGACCGACGTGAGGGCAAAGGTGATCCACATACCGGCGCCTGACCCTGGAAACATCGTGGGCTATGAATATGAGGAAGAGGAGCAGCCGCTGGTGTTGCAGGACGGCTGGGGCTTCCAGGAGGAGTCTCCTACGCGGGAGAGCCACTATTCGCTGCAGCTGCCGCCGGCTTGGGAGTACCGCGCGACTTTCCTGAACTATCCGGAACTGAAGCCGACGCAGACGGGAAGCAACCAGTGGCAATGGTCGGTGAGCGACGTGAAGGGCATCCGTCGTGAAGAAGAGATGCCGCCGATGAGCGGAGTGGCGGGGCACATGATCGTGTCGTTCTTTCCGCCCGGCGGCCCGACGGTGAAGACGGGATTCAGCAATTGGCGAGAGATGGGGATGTGGTATTGGACGCTGGAGAGCGGGCGGTTCGATGCGTCACCCGAAATCAAACATAAAGTTGCGGAGCTGACGAGCTCTGCGACCACCCAACTGGAGAAGATGAGGGCGCTGGCGCAGTTTGTGCAGCACGACATCCGGTACGTGGCGATTGAGCTTGGTATTGGGGGCTGGCAACCGCATCCCGCGAGCGAGATTTTTTCTCATCGCTATGGAGACTGCAAAGACAAAGCAACGCTGATGCGGTCGATGCTGCACGAGATTGGGATTGAATCGTACCAGGTGGCGATCAATACCCGGCGGGGATCGATTACCCAACAGACACCAGCGTACATCGGCTTCAACCACGAGATCATTGCCATCCAACTCCCCGATGCCGTGACTGATCCGTCGCTGATCGCCACCATCGACGAGCCGAAATTGGGGAGGCTGTTGTTCTTTGATCCGACCAATGAACTGACTCCGTTTGGTCAAATTGGCGGCTACCTGCAATCCAACTGGGGATTGCTGGTGGGACTGGAGGGCGGGGAACTGTTGGAGTTGCCGAAACAGGCGTCCGCCATGAACGGCATTCGACGAACCGGGAAACTTAACCTAAGCGCGAACGGCACTTTGACTGGCGAGGTGAAAGAACTGCGGATGGGAGATCGCGCCTGGGAGGAGCGATGGAAACTGAGAACGGTCAGCAAAGATAGCGACAAGGTCAAGTCGATTGAGCATCTGCTGGCGGATTCGCTGTCCTATTTTCAGATCACCAAGGCGACGGTTTCGAGTCTGAATCAAACTAATCTTCCGTTTGGATTTGATTATTCGTTCAATTCGGAGAACTATGCGAAGGCGGCGGGGGATTTGCTGTTGGTGCGGCCGCGCGTGCTGGGGACTAAGGCCACAGGACTGATGGAGACCAAGGAGCCTCGAAGGTTTCCGGTGGAATTCGATGGGCCGGTGCGGGATACGGACAGCTTTGAAATCGCGTTGCCGGCGGGCTACGTGGTAGACGATTTGCCTCCGCCGGTAGATGCGGACATGGGTTTTGCGAGTTATCACTCGAAGTGCGAAGTAAAGGGGAATTCGATTTTCTACACGCGCGATTTCGAGGTGAAGGAGCTTAGTGTGCCGGTCAGCAGGGCCGAAGAGTTGAAGAATTTTTATCGGATTATTGCGACCGATGAGAGGAATACGGCGGTGTTGAAGCCGGTGGGCAAGTAGGGATCGTCATATCAGCCGTCAAAAGCAAACCCCAGCGGCTTAAAGCCGCAGTATTCGGCTCTAGTGGCCCGACTGAATGTCGGGCCCTTCCCACAGCTGAAGTCCCACCCAAGTCAGTGTCGCAATAGGTTAGCTGCCGATTGGTGGGAGATCTAGTTTTAAGTTCGTTGTGCTCAGTTCTCAGTTGCTTAGCCGCCGATGTGGACCATGGTTCGGGAGGCGGGGACGAAGTCGGGCTCGCCGATGTGATGGCGGGCCTCTTTCTTTTGGACTACTCCGCGGATGAATTCTTTCAGTTGCTCATCGTCTGCGCCTCTTTCCATTTGGGCGTGGAGGTCGTGGTCCCAGACGGAGAACAGGCAGGTGCGAATTTTTCCGTCGCTGGTGATGCGGATGCGGCTGCAATGTCCGCAGAAGGGGTGGGAGACGGGGGCGATGATGCCAATTTCTCCAATGCCGTCGTCGAAGCGATAGCGGCGCGCGGTTTCGCTGCGGGCGTGGGGGATTTCGACCAGCGACCGGTATTCACTCATACGAGTCACGATCTCTTCGAGAGTGACGACGGTGTCGGGCGCCCAGACACGCTCTTCTTCGAGCGGCATGAATTCGATGAAGCGGACGATCACACCCTCTTCGCGAGCGAACATGCCGAAGGGAATGATCTGGTCTTCGTTGAAGCCGCGCATGAGCACGCAGTTTACTTTCAGGGGCCACAGGCCGGCGCGACGAGCGGCGCGAATGCCGCTGAGCACATTGTCATAGCCGTTGGGCACGCGGGTGATGCGGGCGAAGCGGTCGGGGTCGACGGCGTCCATACTGACAGTGACACGATTGAGGCCGGCAGCTTTCAATGGCTGCGCCATTTCAGCCAGCAGGTGGCCGTTGGTGGTGATGGCCAAGTCGAGCGGTTCGTCTTTTATGGTTCGAAGCTGGGATAGCTCACGGACAAAATTCACTACTCCGCCGCGCAGCAACGGTTCGCCACCGGTGATGCGAATTTTCTCGATGCCCATTGCGGTGAGGACGCGCGACATCCGCAGGTAGTCGACAAAGGGAAGGTCGCCGTAGAGGGCGCCTTCGTTGCCAGTACGACAATAGACACACTTGTAGTTGCAGCGATCGGTGATGGAGATGCGCAGATCGGTGATCTGGCGGCCGAATTTGTCGGTTAGTGGCACGGACGATTCTTAGTTGCCAGTTTCCAGTCAGCGGTTCTCAGTTTCTTGGAGGGATACGGCGGGCGTGGTGCTGCCAGTCACGTTTCCTTTCCAAGGGCTGCAATGAGCCGGGAGGCGCTGGCGTTTCCATCAGCGCCCTGGGGAGAATTAACTCCACCGCCGTTCACAGCCGGGTATGCCCGCAGGCTGGGACGGTCGGAAACTCAGCTTTAATTATAGTCTGCTCAGCCTGAGAGATGCCGGATTGTGGAAATCAAGCTTGATTTCCTGAGAGGTGCACTTCTGTGTGGCGGGATGACCCAAAACAAGCACCAGTCGGGGATTTTCACAGTTGACTTTGATTTCAAAGCGGCGCTAAATGAGGCCGCAGGTAAATTTCCGGCTCAACACATGCACCTCCCCCGCGTATGTCGGGTTTAAGGAAGCCTGCCCAGGAGAGAAGATGAACAAAGCCGATCTCATTGACAAAATCGCAGCTGGCTGCGACATGAGCAAATCGCAGGCCGCCATGGCTATCGACACGACTGTCGAAAGCATTACTTCGTCCCTGCGGAAAGGAGATCGGGTAGCGTTGATTGGTTTTGGAACGTTCTCGGTCTCGCAGAGAAAAGCCCGCAACGGGCGCAATCCGCAAACCGGGGCTACGATCAAAATCGCTGCCCGCAAGGTCGCCAAATTTACCCCCGGCGCCGAGCTGAAAAAAGCTGTAAATCGCGGTAAGTAAAGGGCCCGTTTAAACACCGTTAGATCCATGAACGGCAGGGGGTCGGCCCTGCCGTTTCGTCGTGTCTGCCCGTCCTGGGCGGTTGCTGAATCTCGCGACCCTCTTGTAGAATCTAATGACTCAAAGAGAGGTTGGAGATCATGAAGGCAGCCATTCATCCCGCATACAATGAGATTCGCGTCCTGTGCGCTTGCGGCCACAACTTTACGACGCGGTCGACCCATCGTGGCGATATCCACGTAGAAATTTGCTCCAATTGCCATCCGTTCTTCACCGGCAAGCAGAAGATGCTGGATACGGCCGGCCGGGTGGAGCGCTTCCGGCGGAAGTACGCCAAGGCGGAACCGGTTAAGAAGTAACTTTTGCCGCGGATCTTCGCGGAATGCACGGATTAGAAACCCCACCTGATTTGGTGGGGTTTTTTATTGCAGCAGATTGACCAAGGCGGCGGTTTCGGCTTTGAGGGCGGTTTTAAGTGTTGGCGGATAGTCAGGCGCCCACAGGGAGGAATGCAGGCCGGGGAGTATTGCGCCGGATTTTTGTGCGGCTGCGAATTTTGCCGGATCGACGGCACCCACATAGAACAGTACTGCGGGGACGCCCGCTAAGCCGTACTCGGAAAAGTCTTCCGAAACCATCTTGGGGGGTATCTCGACGATATTTGAAGGTCCCAGGGCGCCACGAAGCACTGCGACCACCTTCGCGGTCAACTCAGGATTGTTGTAAGTGGCATTGGTGCCAAGAGTGACTTTCACTTCGGGCTCGCGGGTCGCGGCGGCGGCGGCGGCTTCACCCTTGGCAATGCGCTCGATGGCAGCCAGCAGATGCTGGCGGACCTCCGGTTTGTAGGCGCGCACGGTGATTTGCAGTTTGGCATCGTCGGGAATGATGTTGCTCTTGGTGCCAGCGTGGAAGGTGCCCACGGTGATTACGGCAGGGTCCAGGGGATTGACTTCGCGCGCCACAATGGTTTGCAGCGCGACCACAGTGCGAGACGCGATCACGATAGGGTCGATGGCATATTGCGGCTGAGCGCCGTGGCCGCCACGCCCGAAGATGGTGATTTCGACAGTATCGCTCGATGCCATAGTGAATCCGGAAGTGAAGCCGACCTGGCCTGCCGGCAGAGGATCGTCATGCACGGCAACCGCGAAATCAGGCTTGGGGAAGCGAGTGAACAGGCCGTCCTTCAGCATGGCGGCAGCTCCGACCACGAGTTCTTCGGCGGGCTGGCCGATCATGATCAAAGTTCCTTTCCAGCGATCTTTGTTGGCGGCCATTAGTTTAGCGGTGCCGAACCAGCTCGACATGTGGATGTCGTGTCCGCAGGCCTGCATGACGGGCACGGCGACGCCGGCATCGTTCTTCGTGGTGGCATGGCTGGCGTAGGGCAGACCGGTTTTTTCTTCGACGGGAAGGGCGTCCATATCAGTGCGGAAAAGCACGGTGGGGCCTGCGCCGTTGCGAAGCACGGCGACTATGCCGGTGCCACCGACGCCGGTTGTAACTTCGTAGCCGAGGGCTTTGGCACGCTGGGCAAGTTTGGCGGAGGTCTGCACCTCGTGTAAAGACAGTTCCGGGTTGCGATGGAGATCGAGATACAGCGTTTCGACTTCGGGATAAACGGCATCGATTTGCGCGGCCGATGGCGTCCAGGTGTTTGGTTTGGATTGCGAAAGCGCGACGGTTGAAAGCAAGGCGAGAGAGAGTGCGAGTAGTTTCATGGAGTGGTTGGTGCGATCCCTGAGACCTGACCGATGGCTGACGACGGACCGGCCTGGGGTTTCCGATAGTATTTTCTGACTTGAGGTAAAAGCAACAGGATGGGTAAGGCGACGCATAGGGCTGTGATGGTGGCGTCGTCGGCCCCGAGTTGGTGGTGCCGGGCGTCGTCAACGGTGGAATACAGGAAAGCGGAGGCTAGTCCGAGACTGGTGATCAGAGTGAGCCACCATCCCCAGATGAGATCTTTGCACATGGCAAAAATGCCGGGGAGCCAGCCAGCGAGGGGGAAGAGCAGGAAGAAGGCGCCGATTTTGAGGCCGCGGATGGCGTCGGGGGAGTCTTTGTCCGCGAGAATTTCTGGTGAACGTGTGAGCTGTAGGAGGTAGACGCTCAGTGCGACCGCGCAGAGGGTCATCAGAATGTGGATTGCTATGGTCGCGGTTACGATTGCCGGGCGTTTCATGGTGGCTTGTGAATAGGCGAAAGCCATTCTAAACCTAAGAACCGTGGCGGTTGCTGTCCTCATCCTCATGGCAAAGTGGGGGGGCCAGGATGGGCACTGCTTTGGCCTTGATCGCGAGCAAACTGATAATCTTGATACGACACGTAATATTTCTTCATGTCCTACGAAAATGCGGTTGCGCGGATGTATGCGCTGGGCCATGAGCTGGCGCAGTTGCCGTCGCATAAATTCGATCTGGCGCACATGCGGGTGCTACTGGGGGCGTTAGGACGTCCGGAGCAGCGGGTTCGTGGAGTGTTGATCGCGGGAACCAATGGCAAGGGATCTACCGCGGCTACGCTGGCATCGATTCTGCGGTGCTCCGGTATCCGGACCGGCTTATATACGTCGCCGCACCTGGTGCGGATCAATGAGCGAATCCAGATCGATGGGATTGAGATTAGCGACGACGAGTTTGTTTTGCTACACGACGTGGTCGATCGCACTGCCGAGCGCCTGGTGAGCGAGGGCGATTTGCCGTGGCATCCCAGTTTCTTTGAGATGCTGACGGCAATGGCTTTTGAATATTTTGCGCGGCAGCGAGTCGAGATTGCGGTGCTGGAGGTCGGCATGGGCGGGCGGCTGGATGCCACCAATGTAATCGATCCTATGGTGAGCGTAATTACCGATATTTCGCTCGACCACCAGAAATATTTGGGCAACACGGTGACGGAAATTGCACGCGAAAAGGCCGGCATTATCCGGCCCGGAGGCGTGGTGGTGACTCTGCCACAGCAGCCGCAGGCAAATGACGTCATTGGTAATACCATCATGGATCTTGGCGCGCGCGGGGTCAGCGCTGTGCCTTATGTACCCCCGGTTTCGCCCGCCAGTGACTCGTATCGGGGCGGCGGTGATGGCACGGTTTCGCGGTATCCGCTAGCGGTGATGGGAAAACAGATTCTGGTGGAGTCGCACCTTGAAGGGCGCCATCAGCTGAGGAACGTAGCGCTGGCTATCGCTGCCGCCGAAGAGCTGAGCAAGCAGGGATTCGCAGTTACTCCGCAATCGATTGAGCAGGGAATTCGCGAGACGCGCTGGCCGGGGCGTTTTCAGGTGATTCCCGCGAAAGCCGGATTGCCGGAGTACGTGCTCGACGTGGCGCACAATCCGGCGGGGGCGTGGGCGCTGCGGTCGACGCTTTCTACCCATTACGAAGATCGTCCATTTACCCTGGTGTTTGGGGCGATGAGCGACAAGGCAATTGGGGAGATTGCTGAAATTCTTTTTCCGCTGGCTGATCGCGTGGTGGTGACCCATGCTGATAATCCGAGATCTGCCAGTCCAGAGGAGATTCGGCTGGCGGCATCGCGGCTTTCTTCGGTCATCATCGAAGAAGCGGCGGACGTTCGGGCGGCTCTGCAAGTAGCTAAAGGTGATTTAGTTGTGATAACCGGTTCGATTTATATGGTCGGCGAGGCGATGCAGGTCTTGGGAAGTGATCGGGAATGAATCTACCTGCCAGTCAGGGACTTGAAAAAGTCAGCGACACTTTGGCCAAGCTGCCGGTTGCAAAGAAATATGGCTGGCCGAGCAGTCTGCGTTCGTATCTGTTTTTGGATCCCTTGATCTGGTTCTACACGCTAGTGCTGGGGCTTCTGTCGATCCCGGCGGGATTTTTTGATGGTGATGGCAGCATTCTGCATGGCTTTTCCAAACTATGGTCGAAGCTGATCCTGAAGACCATCTTGTCGCCAGTGACGGTGGTGGGGTGGGAGAATGTCGACACTTCGAAGCCGATGGTGTATGCGGCGAACCATGCCTCGGCGATCGATATCCCTTTGTTGTATGAGTATCTGCCGTTTCAGTTTCGCATTGTGCATAAGAAGGAGCTGCTGCCCTATCCGATTGTCGGCTGGCATTTGAAGCGCTCGGGACAGGTGTGCATCGATCAGCAAAATCCTTCACGGTCGATTGGCGCGATCCGCTCCGCGTTGAAGAGTCTGAAGGCGGGCATGCCGCTGGTGATTTTTCCGGAGGGCGGCCGTACTCCGGACGGTGAGCTCAAGCCGTTTATGGCGGGGGCGTTTTTCCTGGCGATCAAAGCACAGGTGGATGTGGTTCCGGTGGCGTTGGTTGGGACGTACGAGTTGCTGCCGATGGACACTTATCACATCAAGTGCCGGCCCTTAGAAGTGAGATTCGGAAAACCGATTTCTACCAAAGGGCTGACGATGAAGGATATGGATGGGCTTTCTGCGCGGGTGCAGAAGGAGTTGGAAGAGTTGTTGTAGCTGGGCGCAACGTCTCTGATTGCTGACAAAGGTTTGTCGCTAAGCAGCGCCTTAAAGGCGCGTTCTTCTCGTTTCCTCTTTCGCCCAGCTGGAAGCCGGGCGCCTCCACGGCGCTGCCAGCATTTGCTAGCGAGTGAAGAACGCTGGCGTCATTGATGTGTTTCTGCTTCGCAGGGTCTTGCTGGTGGTTAGAAGACGTAGCGGCGCTACGTCTCTACGTGAATTTTGTATTCATCCGCGCCGATTCTTAGGTTAGCGGGGAGTCGGTCATGCGGAAGCGGGTGCGGACGTGTTCGGAGAGCAAGCCCACGGCGTCGCGATTATTTACCGGGTCGGACTGAGCTAAATAGCGCATGGCTTCCACCAAAACTCGCTGCCCGTCGACGTAACGAGGGTCGGGATTACTCTCGCGACGTCTGCGGCCCATTTGCGGCGCTACCGGAATGGTGAAAACTTTTGCCATTGCAGTTTGCAGTATAACGCCCTCATCGGCATTTTTCAGCCTTAATATTTTGGCCGTAACATGCTTTTAATCTTAACCTTGCGGCGAAATGGTCTTGGTTTTGGGGGTGGTCTTCAGCTTAAAAACGCTGTCAGCTATCTTCTGATTGAGCTTAATCGACGAGTATTTGGCCAGACGATAGTCGCCTGAAGGCTCAAATAACTGCTGTTGCACGGAGACTCCTCTGGCGGGATCAATCCAGAGAATGATGTGGGAGAAGGTGTTACGAACTTTCTGTGACTTGGGGACCAGATCGAGTTTGGAAGAAGTTATATCGCCAATTTTCTCCTCTCCAAGATATTTCACATCGAACTGTTTCAGAAGATCTTTGCCTGAGCCCCCAAAACCAAGCACTAAGAAGCTTTCGATCTCAGAGCGCGAATTTCCAGCGTTGTAGACGGTGACTTGATCGGCGGGCTGGGGCTGATATACCTGGACTTTTGAATCGCTATATAGGACGTATTTTTTGTTAGGCTGCTCGATGTCAGCCGCCATCTGAGTCTCACTGCCGCTGCGCCGAAAATAGACTTTGCCTTTCTGCGTGTCGGTTTCTTCCACCACTTTCTGAAATTGGTCCCAGACGAAATCTGCTTCCGTGGTTTTGAACGCAGCGGCAGTCTTATCCATTTGCCCTAAGACATGTTCCAGGTCGGAGTCTTTGGATTGGGCGAAGGCGAAGACGGAAAGAAAAACAACCAAGAGTGGCATGAAGCTATAGCGAGGTTTCATTTTCAAGCCTTTCTTACTCTCGCTGCACCCAGACCTTGTACGACAGCACATGTCCAGCGCGGTCACGGGTTGACTCAATTTTAGTGATACTTACTTCTCCCGAAATGGGCTCGATGATGCGCAACAGCGCCGGACGGACCAAATCGTCGCTCTGGCCCGCGATTGCCGAGCCTTCGATCTGGTAAATCAGACCGCCGCGGCCATCGGGTAATACGACGACTCCAGTAGGATGCGGGTTGCGCTCAATCGGTTTGTCATGGAAGTTGATCCACACCGGCGAAAGGAACACAAACAGCAGTATTAAAGTAACCATTACATCGTACTGGATTGTGCCGCGCTCATAAGACCAGAGAATATAACCGCGAATTGTCCGCCAGATATTGGTCATCGGCGCCCTGGGCGCGTCAACACTCAGTCGAGCTGTCTGAATCCTGTCCAAGTCTAGATTTCGCTCCCTGCCTTGGCAAATGGAATCGCCGGGGCTTCGATGTTAGAACTTTTTGGCGGTAATTCGGTCGGTCCCCATATAGGGACGCAGAGCCTCTGGAATTATCACGCTACCATCGGCTTGCTGATAGTTTTCGATAACTGCTAGCCAGGTGCGGCCGACGGCCAGTCCACTGCCGTTCAGGGTGTGGACGAACTCCGATTTGCCCTTACCCTCTGGCCGAAAGCGAATATTAGCGCGTCGCGCCTGAAATGACTCAAAATTCGAACAGGACGAGATTTCACGGAAAAGTTGTTGGCCGGGCAGCCAAACCTCAATGTCATAGGTCTTGGCGGATGAAGGTCCCATGTCGCCGGTGCAGAGAGCCATGGTGCGGTAATGCAAACCCAGTTTTTGGAGAACTTCTTCGGCATTGCTGGTGAGCTTTTCCAGCTGATCGTAAGAGTCTACCGGGCGGGTGAACTTTACCAGTTCTACTTTCTGGAACTGATGCTGGCGGATGATGCCACGCACATCCTTGCCGTAAGAACCAGCTTCGCTGCGAAACGATGGCGTGTAGGCGGTGAGTGAAACGGGTAGCCGCGCGGCGTCGAGAGTTTCGTCGCGGTACAGATTCGTGACTGGAACCTCGGCGGTGGGGATCAGCCAGAGATCCTTATCGCCGTGCGGAACTCGGAACAGGTCGGCCGTGAATTTGGGAAGCTGGCCGGTGCCATACATCGACTCCGAATTCACCATGTAGGGGGGAAGAACCTCGGTGTAGCCATGCTCGCGGGTATGCAGGTCGAGCATGAAATTGGCGAGGGCTCGTTCGAGCTTTGCTCCGAGATCCCAGTAGACGGCGAAACGTGCGCCAGTTAGTTTGACGGCGCGTTCGAGATCGAGAATTCCGAGTTGTTCGCCAAGTTCCCAATGCGGTTTGGGAGCGAAGTCAAACTTCGGCGGTGTGCCCCAGCGGCGCACTTCCAGATTGTCGTCGGCGGACCTTCCGACAGGCACGCTGCTGTGCGGGAGGTTGGGGATGCCCGTCAGAATTTGTTGCAGGCTTTGCTCGAGGTCGCCGGCTATTTTCTCACCGGCCTGAATCTTTTCCCGCATGTCTTTGGTTTCGGCGAGGAGAGCAGTGGCGTCCTGGCCGGCCTTTTTGAGTTTAGCGATTTCGTCCGATGAGCGGTTGCGGCGGGCCTTGAGGGTTTCGACTTCGGTAATGGCCAGGCGGCGGCGGGTATCGACGCCGGCGAAGTCCTGAAGGATCTCGGCAGGATTCATGCCGCGCTGACGGAGCTTTTCTTCAACCAGCGGCAGGTTTTCTCGAACAAAGTTCAGATCTAACATGTGGACTACTTACTTTACCGGAAAAGGGCAGATAGGCGCACGTGGCGAAACCCTTAACCGCGGAGGACGCTGAGTACACAGCGAAACGGTTAAAGGCCCTACTTAGCTACCGGCGACAACGATTTTAAATAGGCCACGATGGCTGTCGCGTCCTCTTTGTCCATGTGATACTGCGGCATCGGGGGACGCGGCGGAAGGTCGTTGTAGGCGATACCGGTCATTAGGAACTTGACGGCGTCGGCGTCTTCCCAGGCACGTAGGCCGGCGATGTTGGGAGCTTTGTCGGCCCAGTCAGGCGGAGCTGTAACGGGTTTGAAAAGAAGAGGTGCGCCGCGCAATTCTTTGCCGGAAACAGGCTGGCCCTTTTCATCTTTGGGGGAATGGCAATCGCCGCATCGGGCCACCTGTTCGACCAAATATTTGCCGCGAGCGGTATCAGCGCCGGCGGTCTGAGCGGTGGAGCGTGATGTGAGCGCAAGCAGCGCGGATAGCAATACCGCCAGCAAGAGGGTGGTGATCAGTGCCGAGTTTCGGTATGAGATGGCAGTTTGCATACAAAAATATTATGCCCTGATTCGAATTGCTTAAGCCCTGAAAATGTCACGAGTGGCGGGGTAGACGCGGCGGTAGGCAGCGTAGTTCTTCTGCATCACGCCGGCTGCTTTCGGCTGCGGAGACACGCGGGTGGTGACCTTTACGATGGCTTCGCAGGCGGCGTCGACCGAAGGCCATAGCTTGGCGCCGACTCCACCCAGGATGGCTGCGCCATACCCAGCGCCTTCTTCCGCTTCCACAATTTCGACTTCGTGATTGTAGATGTCGGCTTGAATCTGTCGCCACAAAGGAGAGCGGGCGCCCCCACCTCCTAAGCGGATGGTCTTCACCGGAACCTTCATTTCCTCGAAGATGGTGAACGAGTCTTTCAGGCTGTAGGCGACTCCTTCGAGGATGGCTCTTACGATGTGAGCCCGAGTGTGCGACGCGGTGAGTCCAACCAAGGCGGCGCGCGCAGTAGCATCAAGGTGAGGTGTGCGCTCGCCCATCAGATAAGGGGTCCAGAGGAGACCTTCCGAACCGGGCGGCACGGTTGCGGCTTCTGCGGAGAGCGATTCGTAGGGATCACCGGCCGTCTTAGCGCCGAAGTTGTCACGAAACCAGCGCAGCGAGAGCCCGGCAGACTGGGTTACGCCCATCACATGCCAGCGACCGGGGATGGCATGGCAGAAAGTATGCAGCCTGCCTTGCGGGTCGAGGGCGGGACGATCGGTTGCGGCAAAAACCACGCCTGAGGTTCCGATGGTTGCGCTCACCGCACCGGGAGTTACGATCCCCATGCCGATGGCCCCCGCCGCCTGATCACCTGCGCCCGCCACTACCGGCGTTCCGGCTTTCAGGGTTGTGGCTTTCGCTCCGGCGTCGGAGATTTTGCCGCAGATGTCAGGTGACTCATAAAGCTTGGGCAATAATGCTTCGTCGATCTGGGCCGCCTGCAATACTTCGCGAGACCAGCGGCGATTGGTGACGTCGAGCATGAGCGTGCCAGAGGCATCCGCCATGTCGATGGCACGTTCCCCGGTGAGGCGGAAGCGGACGTAGTCTTTGGGAAGCATGACCGACTTCACGCGCTTCCAGTTCTCGGGTTCGTTGTCCTGGACCCAAAGGAACTTTGTCACAGTGAAGTTGGTGAGGGCAGGATTGCAGGTGAGCTGAATGAGCTTTTCAGCCCCCATTTTGCTGGTAAGTTCGTCGCACTGTTTTTGGGTGCGGACGTCACACCAGATGAGCGCGGGGCGCACGACCTTGTCGGCGGCATCCAGCATGACCGCGCCATGCATCTGGCCGGAGAAACCGACGCAAGCAATTCGGTCGGGTGCGACGTTACCGGTGGCGAGAGCTTTCCTGACTGCCGCGCCTGCGGCCCGCCACCAATCTTCGGGATCCTGCTCGGCCCAACCGATTTGGGGCGAGGCGAATGGAACATGTTCTTCGGTTGCAGAGGCGACTATGCGCCCGCCCTGATCTATGACCAGGGCGCGCGTGCCGCCAGTACCTACATCTATGCCGAGAACGTACATGAGCTATTTGGTGGAGAACTTGTAGATAGTGATGCTGTGATACTTCTGCCCGGGCTTTAACTCAGTGGTCGGGAAGCTGGGCTGGTTGGGTGAATCGGGAAAGTGCTGCGTCTCCAGGCAAAGGGCAAATCGGCGGTTGTAAATCCTGCCGCCCTTGCCGTGGGCTGAGCCGTCCAGAAAGTTTCCGGTGTAGAACTGAATTCCGGGCTCGGTGGTCAGAACTTGCATCACCCGTCCGCTTTTGGGATCGTAAACTTCGGCGGCTGGCTTTGGATCGGTGGTCATGCCAGCATCCAAGACCCAGTTGTGATCGTATCCCTTGCCAAATTTGAGCTGTTCGTCGTCCTGATCGATACGGGATCCAATCGCCGTGGAATGGGTGAAATCGAAGGGCGTCCCTTTTACGCTGCGCAGCTCACCCGTTGGAATCAGCGAAGAACCTACGGGAGTGAATTTGCTGGCGTGCAAAGTCAATTCATGGCCCAGAATGTCACCACTGCCAGCACCGGAGAGATTGAAATAAGAATGATTGGTGAGATTTAGAACCGTGTCTTTATCCGTGGTGGCGTCGTACTGAATTTTCAACTCGTTGTTATCGGTGAGGGTGTAGACGACCTTCACGTTCAGATTACCGGGATAGCCTTCTTCGCCGTCCTTGCTCAGATAAGTGAGGGTGAGCGATTGCGCCTTGCTGCCGGGTGCCTCTTTCGCAGTCCACTCTTTTTTGTTAAAACCCTTGGTGCCGCCGTGCAGGGTGTTTTGGCCGTCGTTCAGCGGGATTGAATAAGTTTTCCCGTCGAGAGAGAACTTGCCGTGGGCAATGCGATTGCCGTAGCGGCCAATGAGGGCGCCAAAAAAAGACTTGTCAGAAACGTAGCCGTCCACGCTGTCGTATCCGAGAACCACGTCATCAAACTTACCATTCTTGTCCGGAACTTTGAGCGACTGCACGACGCCGCCGTAGGTGCTGATGTTGACTTCCATTCCGTTTTTATTGGTGAGCTTATAAAGCTGAATGTGCTGTCCATCAGTCATGCCAAACTCCTGAGAGGTGATTCCTGACTTGGCTGCTGCAAAAAGGGCCGTGACTGCCGAGATACCGAAAACGATTACGAACGCCAGCCTTGAATTCATGTTTTCCTCCACGCAATTGCTCACGGGCTTATGCGACGGCGCAGCAAAATCGTTCTGCCACGGCCACGGTATTGTAAACGAGGGGCGGGAATTGTGCGATGCCGCTCGGGGAGCTATGAGCTTAGGTGCCGGTATCCTCGAGCGAAGTCAGAGGAAATAATAGTGGTTCGAGAATCATGCGGCGAGCCTGGTCAGGATTAAGACGTTGGTCGGCGGAATAAATCTCGATTGATGCGCCAGCCGGACGAAGAGTCAGCACACCTTGTTCGGGAACGGCTACATCCAGGTCTCCAGGCTCATAGATGTAGTGGATGGTGTGAGCGGAGAGATCGACGGTGACGACGACATTAATTCGCGAGGCCGCGCTGGAAATGCGGCATTCCTGGTCCGCGGGCTGATCGAAGTCGGCACTGCCGTCCCGCGAACGATATTCGGCAACATCGCGTTGGAATCCGGCCAGAATCTCCTTCCATTGATCTTCTGCTTTGGCTTCGAATGACGACTCGGCTGCGCCTTCCATGCCGGGTGCGACGGCGACTGCAGTTCGATTATCGAATCGATCGTTAACCCATCCCATGGAATGATCCTCCTAGACAGCTCTTGAGATGCGATAGTCAGTAGACGGGTAGTCCGCTGCCACAGAAGTTCGGGACCTATAATGGCAAAAGAGGGCTTATGCACCGCGCAAAGTTATTGTTAATTCTAGGTTTGTGCGTATTTGCGTTGGGCGAGGTCGCGGCGGCGCAGCAAACCAGTCTTTCGCAATTTGGAGTTGCCACCACAACGCTGCCGCTGGGCCGCTTGCGTCAACCGTATCAATTTGAATTGCAAACACAGAGCGGTGTTCCGCCGTTCAAGTGGACCCTTACAAAGGGGGCGCTGCCTGCCGGATTGACCCTTACAGACAACGGAGTCATTAGTGGCATTCCCACCGAGAAGGGGGAATATCCGCTAGTGGTTACGGTTACGGATAGCACGACTCGAAAAGCCCAGACAGCGACGCAGGCGTTTGTATTCCGAACCGTGGTACCGCTACTGGCGGAATGGAGCCGGCCGCCGAAGGTGACAGGAAACAAGATCGAGGGCGGAATCAAAGTCTCGAATCAAACGGGGCACGATTTTGATTTGACCGTGATCGTATTAGCTATCAATGAGATTGGACGAGCCACCGCGATCGGCTATCAGCACGTAACGATGAAAACCGACGCCGAGCTCGATATTCCATTTACAGAGATGCTACCACGTGGCGCCTACGACGTAGATGGAACGGTGGTGGCCGAAGTCAGCGATACCAACTCAATTCACAAGCTGAGGTTGGTCGCCGGGCAGAAGTTGCAGGTTGCGGTCGGGCCGTAACGCAGAATTTCCATTCGGTGTACCGTAGGCAGGTTTTAATCTTTTTGCTTTCCAACGAGGTGAAGGTGTGAAGAGGACTCTTGCGGTAGTGCTGGGGCTGGGCTTGTGCTGTGCGGTTAGTGTCGCACAGACCACGGTCATCAAGGCGGGCAGGCTTATCGATCCGGAATCAGGGTCGGTGCTCACCGACCAACGCATCGTGATCGTTGGAAAGAAAATCATAGCCGTGGGACCTGCGGCTGCGATCCCGGCCGATGCCAAGATCGTCGATCTATCTGGAATGACAGTTTTGCCGGGACTGATCGACTGCCACACTCACCTTGCCGACGGCAAGGAAGACAATGGGGACCCGCTCTCGGTATTGAAAAAGACGGCTTCGCAGTTGGTGCTGGAATCAGTGCCCAACGCTCGCAAGACATTGCTCTCAGGGTTCACTACGGTGCGGGACGTGGGCGTTTATCGTGCTCTAAATGATGTAGCTCTGCGGGACGCGATAGCGCGGGGAGACATTGATGGGCCGAGAATGTTTGTGGCCGGCGCCTACATCACCATAACCGGGGGAGCGGGTGCGATGACAGGGGTTGCGCCGGATATTCCGCTGCCGTGGGATCTTCATCTCGGTCAAGCGGATAGTCCTTGGGAGGTGCGGCAGAAGGTTCGGCTGCTGGTACAGGATGGAGCGGACCACATTAAATTACTTTCCAGCGGTGCGGTGTTAACCCATGGAAGCAATCCTGATTCGCAGGAGTTTACACCGGAAGAATTGAAAGCGGCTGTGGACGAAGCGAGGAACTTTGGATTGCGAGTAGCAGCCCATGCCCATTCTCCAGCGGGGATCAAGAATGCGATTGTGGCCGGCGTCGCTTCCGTGGAGCACGCCACCATGATTGACGATGAAGGCATTGCGCTGGCGAAACAACACGGGACTTACCTGGATATGGATATCTACGACGAGGAATGCATTCAGGAAGCCGGGAAGCGTGGCGAGATCCCACAGGATTTTCTGGAGCACGACGCGAAGCTCGGACAGTTGCAGCGTGACAACTTTCGGAAAGCGGTGAAGGCGGGGGTGAAAATGTCGTTCGGAACTGACGCCGGAGTCTGTCCGTATGACGTTGCGCCCAAGCAGTTCGCTCTGATGGTGCAGTATGGAATGAGTCCCATGCAGGCAATACAGGCTGCGACTACATCGGCTGCCGACCTGATGGGGTATTCCGAAGAATTTGGTTCGATCAAAGTGGGGAAGTATGCCGATGTGATTGCGGTACCTGGCGATCCGCTGAAGGACATCCGCGAGCTAGAGCATGTGCAGTTCGTGATGAAAGATGGGAAGATTTACAAACAGTAGAGGGTTTAAGTTTCATACCAACGGAAGCCATGGCGCTGTTCCTGATCGACCTTCTTTAGCAGGCTGAGGGTGCGGGAGCGGCGATAGTTCGCACAGGCTACAACGATGGTGTCAAACAAGGCCATGGGCGCCACGTAAGATGCTCCGAACGAAGGCGTCTCAACCATGGTAAAAAAACACTCGTCGGCAAATTGCCCCATAGGCGAAAGCAGCGAGTCGGTAACCGCGACGCAGTAGGCGTTATTGGAATGGGCCTGCCGAAGCCCCTCGACGGTTTGTCGCAATCCGCGGCGAAAGCTCACTGCTACAACCACATCCTTACGGCCAAGGTGGCGCATTTTGTGTACTATTTCGCCGGGTGAAATCGCGGACGAAACCGGCAACCCCAGGACGTTGAGATGATGCTCGAGGAAGCGAACCAGATTGACCGCGAGATCGCCGGCTATTAAAACAATTCGTTTCGCCGAATTCAGCCGCTGCACCAGAGACGTGATGCGGCGGGCGTCGATGCTGGAAATGAAAGCATTCAGATTTTTCAGATCCTGATCGAGCGAGGCTTTGATCTGGGCGGGAAGCGTGAGTTTGCTGGAGCTGCTCGACATGGTGTCCAGTGAAGTAGCGAGTGCAATCGAGAGTTCATGCAGGTAGTGTTGAAAGTCGCGATAAGAACGGAATTTCATGCCCTGGACGATCCGCACCATGGTGGCGGGGTCGGTCTTCAGGCGTTTCGCGATATCGCGAATACTGAGCAGCACGAAGCCGCGAGGGTGCTCGAATACCGGGCGGATGGTTTGCTGACGCTTGGGGCTTAACAGAGCAATGCGGGCTGACACGCTCATGTCGCTGGCCAATTTTCCGGCCTTTCTATACTGACTTGCCATGGGCTGGCAGAGAGCATGTTGGATCATGGGACATTTGTCAAGGTAGATGTGACAAGACGGCTGCTGGCAGCTAAAAATGCTTATAATGCGAGCGCTGATGATTTACAGCTGGTTGCAAAATCCAATCATGAGGCAAAAATAAATGGAGCGAACCGGGTCACTTAATTCACCCAGCCGACGTACATTCTTAGCGGCGACGAGCGGTGCTTTAGCAGCCGCGGTAGTTGCGCCTCAGAGCATGGCAGCCAGCAACGATATTGTTTCGGGGATTCAATCAGAGATGCCGCTTCCTCCCGGCAAGGCGCGAAAGATTCCGATCGGTGTGTTCGATCCCGCATTTCCCGATCTTTCGCTGGACGAATTCATCGAGAAGATCTCTGCCATGGGTCTGGAGGCAGTCGAAATCGGCACCGGCGGATATCCCAATAACAAGCATTGCCCGGCGCAAGAGTTGCTGGACGATCCGGCTAAGCTGAAGGCGTGGCGGAAAAAATTTGATGACAAGAACATTCAAATTGCGACCTTGAGCTGCCATGGGAACCCGATACATCCGGATACGACGATCGCGGGCCGCGACATCGCCACCTTCCGTCGCACGGTTCAGCTGGCTCAAAAATTAGATGTGAAAGTAGTCGTGGGGTTTTCTGGATGCGCAGGAGGAACCCCCACCGATACACAGCCGAACTGGATCACATATCGCTGGCCACCCGAGTACGCGCAGATGCAGGACTGGCAGTGGAAAGAGAAGCTGATTCCTTACTGGAAAGAGGCTGCCAAGTTCGCACGTGAGCATGGCGTACACCGTTTAGGTTTGGAGATGCATCCCAATTTTATGGTGTATAACCCAAAGACTCTGCTCAGGCTTCGCGAAGCTGTAGGTGAAGAAATCGGCGCGAATTGTGACTTGAGCCATTTGTTCTGGCAGGGCTGCGATCCGGTGACCGTGATTCGGATGTTAGGGAAAGAGGGGGCGCTGTTTCACGCCCACATGAAAGACACTTGTTTCTATAAGGACAACGTCGATCGCTACGGCGTACTGAACTTTGTGTTTGAGAAGCAGGATTTGCCCGGCGCTTCTGAGACTTTCCGCGCCGTGGGTTACGGGCACCCCGCGAACACCTGGAAAGAAATCGTCAAAGCCTATATGGAAGTGGGATTTGAAGGCATTTTGAGTATTGAGAATGAAGACCCTATTCTTTCCGGTGAACTGGGTGTTGAACGGGCTGCATACGTTTTGAAGAATGTGCGAAGCGAGATTCTGAGCGCTAACAAGTAATGGATACCAGGAGCGGAAAAGAGCGACATGCCCCAAGTAATTCGTTCTCCGAAGCCGTATGACGTTTGCATTATCGGGTCAGGCGCCGGCGGCGGTACTGCCGCTAAGGTGCTTACTGAAGGCGGGCTCAACGTTGTAATGCTCGAGGCCGGTCCGGCTCTGAATCCAGAGCAGGATTACAAAGAGCACTTGTGGCCTTATGACCTTCCGCATCGTGGGGTAGGCGTGGGCGCCAAAATGCGGCATGAATTGAACGATGAATTCCTGGCGCCCAACGGTTTTTGGGAAATTGACGGCGAACCTTACACTTCCGCTCCAGGATCGAAGTTTCGCTGGTTTCGCTCCCGCATTGTTGGGGGGCGCACTAATCACTGGGGCCGCATCGCTTTGCGATTTGCTCCCGTTGATTTCAAAGTACGGTCGAATGACGGCATGGGCGACGACTGGCCGCTCAGTTACGAAGACGTTGCTCCGTATTACGACAAAGTAGAGGCCTACATCGGCGTCTACGGCACCAAGGAAAACATTTCGAGCGCCCCGAACGGCGTTTTTATGCCGCCGCCCGCACCGCGCTGTACGGATCTGTTCGTCAAGAAACTTTGCGACAAGCTTGATATCGCCTGCATTCCCGGTCGCGCAGCGCTCCTTACCAAACCACTGAACGGGCGGCGTCCCTGCCACTATTGCGGGCAATGCGGCCGCGGTTGCGTGAGTGCTTCCAATTTCAGTTCGAGTCAGGTGATGATTCCTCCGGCACAGGCCACTGGCCGGCTGACTTTGCTCACCGGCGCGATGGCGCGAGAGATAACCGTCGGAAAAGACGGCAAAGCGGACGCCGTGGTCTACATAGACAAGGCAACCCGCACAGAAAAGCGGGTCAACGCGCGTGCGTTTGTTCTGGCCGCAAGTGCCTGTGAGTCGGCACGTTTGTTACTCAATTCGCGCTCCAAACTTTTTAGTGAAGGCCTGGCGAACTCTTCAGGCGCTGTGGGCCGGTACCTCACTGACAGCGTGGGATCTTCCGGGTTCGGCCACTTTTCGCAGTTGGAGAACATGCCGCCCCACAACCATGACGGCGCCGGCACGCCGCACATGTACATCCCATGGTGGAAATACAATCGCAAAAATGACTTCTTGCGCGGTTATCACATCGAGTTCGGCGGCGGTCGCGGTATGCCTGGCGTGGGGCAGTTCGACGGAGTGTGTGAGCGATACGAGGGCTATGGCCTGGCACTGAAGCAACGGTGCCGCACCATGTATGGCTCGTTTGTTGGATTTGCCGGACGCGGCGAAATGATTCCTAATGAGAATAGTTATTGCGATCTGGATCCCGATGTGGTCGATCAGTGGGGCATCCCGGTGCTGCGCTTTCACTGGCAGTGGGGCGATAACGAAATAAAAATGGCGAAGGACATGCAGGAAACGTTCAAGGCTATCGTGGAAAGTGCTGGCGGGACGTATTACGGAGTGTCGAGCGGGGATAAAAATCCGTACGGTATCGCGGACGGCGGGGTCATCATCCACGAAATCGGAACCGCACGCATGGGCAGCAACGCCAAGACGTCGGTGTTGAATCAATACTCCCAGGCGCATGACGTGAAGAATTTGTTTGTGACCGACGGCGCTTCGTTTGTAACCAACTCTGACAAGAACCCGACGCTGACCATCATGGCGCTGTCCTGGCGGGCCTCGGAATATCTGCTTGACCAGGCGAAGAAGGGGGCGATCTAACATGGCTCCAAATTCAATTTCGCGCCGTGATGTATTGAAGTCATTGACCATCGGAGTGATGGCGGGCTCGGTGCTGCGGGTGATTCCGGCACAGGCAGCTGAACACGCACACAACATGGTGGCGATGGAGAAGGCGGCTGACGCAACCGGACACTACCAGCCCAAGTTCTTCCCGGCAAATCAGTACAAGACGCTGCAGAGTTTGTGCCAGACAATAATTCCGCCGGATGGCGATACGGGCGGCGCCATTGAGGCAGGCGCACCGGAATTCATTGATTTAATAACCAGCGAGAATGAGGAATATCAGCTGAGGCTGGGTGGTGGACTGATGTGGCTGGACTCGACTTGTGTGGACCGGTATGGGAAGGCTTATCTTGATTGCACGGGCGAACAGCAGAAGGAGCTGCTCGACCAGATTGCTTACCGCAAAAGTGCATTGGCCGATCCTGGACTGAGCCAGGGCATCGAGTTCTTTTCTTTCATGCGCAACTTAGTTTCTGACGGGTTTTTTACCAGCGCGATTGGGATTAAGTATCTGGGATACATCGGCAATACGCACCTGAAGGAGTTTCCGGGGTGCCCGCCGGTTCCGGGGATGTAGCGACGCGTTGTTTAATGATTGTTGGTGGCGCTGCAAAAAGTGCAGGGGTCCTTCGCTGCGCTCAGGGATTGTGACTTTATTGCCATCACACAATCTTGTGTCATCCTGAGCGGAGTTTGTGTCGCGCCCCAGCGCGACACAAACGCAGTCAAAGGACCCCGCGTTCGCCGTCAGCGGCACCGGCGCCACCAGGAATTTCTGCGGGGATCCTGAAGAATCCTATAGAAATTTCTTGCTGAGTTCGCATCGCTGCAAGCCCGGCCGGGTCCTTCGACTTCGCAGCGGGTACGCTTCGCTTCCCGCCGCTTCGCTCTGGATGACATGGGGTTTTGATAACAATCAAAAAAGTCACACCTCTCCGGGTGACCATTTAATAGTTCTCAAGCGAAGGGCTTTTCCAGCGATTTGCTTTGCGGCGTGAATAGTTCCGCTCCGCTTTCGGTGATGTGCATATCATCTTCCAGACGCACGCCGAATTCTCCTCTGATGTAGATTCCGGGTTCGTCGCTGAAGGTCATGTTGGCCTCCAGTTTTCTGGTGTTGCCATGGACTAGATAAGTCCATTCGTGGCCGTCCATGCCCATGCCGTGGCCTAGGCGATGGGTGAAGTACTTGTAGTCCGGGCCGTATCCGGCTTCGGAAATTACTTTGCGAGCTGCGGCGTCTACGCTCTGGCATTCTGTGCCGGGGCGGGCGGCGCTTAAAGCGGCGCTTTGCGCGCGGTACACGATGTCAAAAACCAGATTCATTTTTGCCGACGGCTTTCCCAGGGTGAACGTGCGCGTGATGTCGGAGGTGTATCCTTCGACCACGCAGCCGCCATCGACCAGCACCAGGCTGCCTTCGCGAATGATTTGCGGCGTGACTGATCCATGGGGGAAGGCGGAGTATTCGTCGACCAGCGCATCAGCCTCGCCCTGGAATCCGAGACGGGTATGCGCCTTGGCAATCAGATCCTCGAACTCGGGTTTGGTCATGCCTTCTTTTATGGATTGATACGCCGCCTGGTACGCTGCCAGCGTGGCGTGGGCGGCCAGGCGCATGAGGGCGATCTCGTGGTCGCTTTTGAGCATCCGGCATCCTGCGGTCACGTCGGTGGCGCTGGTGATTTTTGCCTGCGGAGCGTTTTTTGCGATGCCTTGGCTAAAAACGAAGCGGTAGGTTTCTTCAAGTCCAAGACTTGCAGAAGCCAGGCCGCGATCTTTCAAGCCCTGGGCAAAAACTTTGTAGGGATCTTCGTCTTCCTGCCAGGTGCGTACGTCAGCTTTCTCGTCTCCTAACCCATTTACGATTTGTTCTCTCACCCTGCCTTCTTCAAATGCCGGGGAAACGTAGAATGCTTCGCCTCTTGCTGGTAGCACCATGGTCATGAAGCGTTCGCTCTCCCACCAGTCGATTCCACTGAAGTAGCGCAGAGAGGTGCCTGCCATCAGAAGAATTGCGTCGAGCTTTTGTTCCTTCATCAGGCGTCGAGCTTTTTCCTGACGGGAGCGACGTTCGTCCGGCGTGATGGGCGTGGCCTGATCTTTCATTGATTTCAAATTTGCTATCGGAGCGGGCAGTGCGGAACTGGTCTCTGCGATTGCATGCACGGTTGGCGAGGTGAGCGTTGCGCCGGCAGCAATCCCTAATTGGACAAAACGGCGTCGAGAAAACATGGATCCCTCGTAGTGAATGGAGGAGTGAATTATAAAGATTCTTCGGCGTGTTCGCCCGAATGTGCATTAGAAGTCACTGGCAAAACGCCAAATTAGGGACTGTCGCGGGAAAAAGCGAAGTAGAATGACGGGCATGAAAGCCGGGTTTCAGTGCGCGGGTTGCGGCGAGTGGAACGAGAGCTCGGTTGATGAGTCTGCCGGGCGCACGCAATTGTACGTCGAGGACTGCCAGGTTTGCTGCAAGCCTAACGTGCTTCACGTAGAGTTTGATGCTGAAGATGAGCAGTATGTAGTTACAACCGACCTGGAGTGAGCGAACGATGAACAACCTGAGCACGAACCGTCGCACCGTGGCACACAACATGGTGACGACACAGTTCGAAGTGGATGGCTTTCGCGTAGTGCGCACCATGGGCGTGGTTCGTGGGATTGTGGTTCGCTCGCGGTCGATCTTCGGCACTTTGGGCGCCAGCCTGCAAACCATTCTTGGCGGGAACATCACGCTGCTGACAAATTTGTGTGAAAAGACCCGCGCCGAAGCTTTCGACCTGATGCTGCAACACGCTGCGGAATTGGGCGCCAACGCGGTGGTGGGTGCGCGCTACGATGCAACCGAAGTGATGCAGGGCGTCACTGAGGTGCTGGCGTACGGGACGGCTGTATTTGTCGAGCCGATTAAGTAGGGTTGGTTGGCAGAAGTCTTTCCAGAGCCTTTTGACGATAATGGAACATGGATTTCATTTGAGCGCGAATAAATAACCTCTCAACTATCCAGCCCAGCCAACCGAAACCAACTTCCAAGACAACTACGTCACGAACGACGGTGCCTGATACGCCATTGCGATCTTCCTGCTTCATTTGATGGCGATGATGGAAAGACTTGAATGGGCCAAGCTTCTGGATGTCGGCAAAGTGGTCGTTCCATTCGAATTCGGTGATCAGGGCAACCCAGGTTGCGCGAAAGGGCAGAAATGGAAGAACTTTGAAAGAGGTTAGGATCTCGGAGCCGACATCCGCCAAATCCTGCTCACCAGGGGGATGAATGAGACGGAGACTATCGATTCTGGTGGCGGTTTTTGGCGGCATTATTTTCGGCAGATTATTTGGATTGCCGAAAAACCGGAATGTGCGGTCCAGCGGATAAGGCACCCATTGCTCGAACTGGAGTTGCAGGCTCATTGCGACCGCATTTGAATGTTACCTTGCGAAGCGGCAAAGTGCGCCATGCAGTCGCAATGCGCTATAGTGATTCGCCATGATGCTGAAACGTTTTTGGGCCTGTTCTGTTCTGCTTCTTTGCCTATCCTCACTTGGTAGCGCAGCTACTTTCCAATACTTTCGCAGCGGAAATCGCCAGGATGCTCACACCAAACCGACGTTTGGGATTGGCATGATGGGCGGTGGTTCCGACCTGGACGAAGCCTTCCGCTGGCTTTGCAATAAGGGGGACGGCGGCGATTTTCTGATCCTGCGGGCTCGCGGCGATGACGATTACAACTCTTACGTGAATGGCCTGTGCAAAGCGAACTCGGTGGCCACGCTGGTGATTCCGGACCGGGAGTCTGCCCAGGATCCGAAAGTGGCGGAGATCATTCGCAACGCGGAAGTAGTGTTTGTAGCGGGGGGAGATCAGTCGCGCTACGTGAATTTCTGGAAGGGAACTCCTGTAGAAGATGCGATCAACCAAAACATCGCCGAAGGCAAGCCGTTTGGGGGGACCAGCGCCGGACTGGCGATCCAAGGCCAATTCAGCTACTCCTGCCTGAAGGACAAACCGGATGACGCCGATTTGGCTTCTAAGGATGTTCTTCCCAACCCATTTCATGAGCGCGTAACTTTAACCCGCGATTTTGTAAAGCTGCCGTTTCTTAAGGACAGAATTACTGACAGCCACTTCGCCAAGCGCGACAGATTAGGCCGCACACTGGTGTTTCTGGCGCGGTTGATGCAAGACGGCTGGTCGAAAGATCCGCGAGACATCGCGATCGACGAAAAATCCGCGCTACTGGTAGAGTCGGACGGCAAGGGAACGGTGGTGGGGACAGGCAAGGGTGCGTATTTTATTCATCCCACCGAGGCGCCCAGGATTTGTAAAGAAAAAAAACCTCTAACTTTTGAGCACATCGAGGTCTATCACGGGCCGCGGGGATCGCATTTCGATTTGACCAAGTGGGCTGGCCAGGGTGGGAATGCTTATTCGCTCTCGGTGGTGGGCGGTGAGATTCGCTCGACGCAAGCCGCGAATGTGCCGTATTGAAACTTTAATCTTCAGGTGAGTAAAGAAGGTTGACGAACCTAGTTGTTCTCTGACAAACTTTCAATACTTTCATCAACCGCACTTTCAACGCATGCCCAAAATTTTATCCTTGACCATCGGAACGGAATGCAATCTCGAGCAGATCGTCCATCTGGTGGAGTCCGGAAAACTCGAAGCCGGGCTGTGATTTTAGCTTTGCTCGCGATGAAGTTCCTAGCAGAGTAAAGCCCGATTCAACGTCTCGCTCCAACATAAAGAAGGGAAATCAAATGAAGTTCCTCCGCGTAGGCTTGGCTATTGGTGTGTTGCTGCTTAGCAGTTCGGTTTTTCTGCTGGCACAGTCATCTCAGGGCAGGATCTTGGGAACGATTACCGATCCGTCGGGAGCGGTGGTGAGTGGCGCCAGGGTAATAATCACCAACGTTGCGACCGGAGCTTCACGCGTCCTCACCAGCAGTGGGGCGGGCGACTACATCGCTCCCAGTCTTGAGCCAGGCGGTTATTCCGTGACCGTGGAAGCCGCGGGCTTCAAGAAAGGGCAACACGTCGGGCTGAAGCTTGAAGTAGCGAAGGATATTCGTGTTGATTTCAGCTTAGTCGCGGGCGCAGTTGACGAAACTATAACGGTCTCCGGGGAAGCGCCAATCGTAAATACTACGAACGATGTTTTAGGCGGGACATTTTCAAACAAAGCGATCAACGAGCTTCCTTTGTTGGGGCGCGATTTTCAGAACTTGGCGATCCTGCAACCTGGGATTCAGCGCAGCCCTGGCGGCGGATTTCTTTCAACTACCTCGAATGGCAACCGAGCCGAGGATAATAATTACGTTGTAGATGGCCTTGACGATAACGACGCATACTACGGCACAACCGTGATAAATGCCGAGGGAGTGGCCGGCACCCCAGCAACCCATCTTCCCATCGATGCGATTCAGGAGTTCAACATTCAGAGCAGTCCGGAAGCTGATTATGGATGGAAGCCGGGCGCCATTATCAATATCGGCATCAAATCCGGCACCAATCAGTTCCATGGCTCGACCTATTACTTCAACCGGAACAGTGCGTTAGACGCCCGCAATTGGTTTAACCCGGCGCCAGCGAGCGTAGCCGCTCTGAACTTTCACCAATTCGGCGCATCCGCGGGCGGGCCACTCGTGCGGAACAAGTTGTTTATCTTCGGGAACTACGAGGGAGTGCGCGATGTCGTGGGCAATCCGTTGCAGGTCGTGGCGCCAGTAACGCCTTCGATTGGCGATCCTGATAGCAGTATCGCCGATGCTTTTGCGGCCTGTGGCGTCGATTGCAGCGCGGTGAGCCAGAAGCTGGCTACCTATTTCCCCAACAATCCGGGGCCGGACACAACTCTGAACACCGATTTTAATAATCGCAACCGCGAAGACAACGGAATCGTTAAGCTGGACTATCATTTAGCGGAGAAGCACAATTTACTGGCGACTTATTTTCTAGGCGACAGTGTTCAGACCGAGGAAGACACCACGGTTTTGAACCCGTTGTTCTTGTCGCAATCGAGGACGCGCGCGCAGGTCATCGGCGGGGGCTGGATCTGGACTCCGACGGCCCGGCTCACCAACTCGGTTCATGTCGGCTATAACCGGTTTTGGCAGCAGGTGGTGCAAGCGGATCACAACACGAACCCGAGCGTTTATGGTTTAGATACCGGAGTTACTGACCCGATCAACTTTGGAATGCCGGAAATTCGCATTTCAGGATTTACCCAGCACACCTTGGGAGGCAATCAAAGCTGGCCGCTTTATACCACTCCCAATCAGACGCTTCAATTCACCGACAATGCCACTTACGTCTGGGGAAAGCATAACCTCCACTTCGGCGGCGAGTTCCGCACCGGGAGCACGGACAATTTAAGAAACACTTTTGGTTCCGGCGAGATTCGGTTCAGCAGCCTCGAGGACTTCGCTGCCGGCGATGTGCGCGGAAGCGGAAACTTTGTGTTTGTCGGAGACAGCCGCCGCGTGGTTTCGCAGAAGTCATTCGGTTTTTTCTTGCAGGATGATTGGCGGGTTACTTCCAGGCTCACGATTAACGCGGGATTGCGTTACGACGTCAGCTTACCGATTCATGAGCAGAACGACCTGCTGACCGTTTTCGATCCATCTGTGGGCTTAGAACAGGTGGGCCGGGGAATAAGCGAGCCGTATCAGACGGACTACAACAACTTTGCACCGCGTGTCGGCTTTGCCTGGGATATGTTCGGCACGGGGAAGACGGTGTTTCGCGCGGGCGGAGGGATTATCTACGAAATTCCGCATATCTCCGTTTTCATCGGACAGAACAGCACCAATGCGAACGGTATTGCTCTGAATCCGACAGGTCTTGCCGGGGCGCCGGTGGGGCCTGGTGGTGGCAACATTGCTACCGCGACCTTATCTCCTAGTGGAAGCACAATCAGTGACAACTGGAAGAGTGGTGCGCCGGCATTTGGCGATTTGTCTCTGGGTAATGTGACTTGCTCGACCGATTCTCTTTGCCCAGTCTTCGGGCTCGCCCCCAATCTGGCGACACCATACGTAACTAACTGGAACATGAATTTACAGCAGGAATTGTGGAACAGCGCGGCGCTGACTTTGGCCTACGTGGGGAACAAAGGCACTAAGCTGTATAACATCCGCGACATCAATCAGAACATCTTTGCCAACGACGTCGAAGAAGATGAGCAATCCGGCAGGCCTTTCAACGGAGTATTTCCTACCTTGAGCAACATCTATCAACTGGGCAACGGAGCCGATTCCATTTACCACGGACTACAAGTGACATTCAAGCAAGACACCCGGAAGGGTTTGTATTTCGTGGCGGGCTATACCTGGGCTCACGCCATCGATACTTCGGGAGGCAATCGCCAGTTCAACATCCAGAACAGCTATGATCCGGCGAGCGAGCGATCCAATTCGGACTCCGATATCCGTCACCGGTTTACTTTCGCGACCACTTACGAACTGCCGTCGCGTAGAGGGTTCGCGCAGATGCTGGAGGGATGGCACCTCAACAGCATTATTACAGCCCAGGGCGGGACGCCTATTTTCTTCTACGACAGTTTTAACGATATTAGCGGCACCGCCGAATTTAACGACCACTGGAACATTACCGGCGATCCCAGCGATATCCACTGGTCAAAATCGGTGGCTATCCCGTACATCGACCCCAGCACTTTCACTACCGATTCCGATGGTCATGTTGTCGGCGGGAATGCTCAATGCATCGGGGCTGCGGGAGGCCAGGCGGCGGTGGACCAACTGGCTGAATTTGGATGTTACGTGCAGGGCGGTGCGATCATCACACCTCCTGCCCCCGGCACCTTTGGCAACATGCGGCGTAATCTGGTTTACGGACCGGGCTACGTTGACATGGATTTCTCGGTGATAAAGGACTTCAAGTTTGGGGAACGGTTTAGCCTGCAGTTGCGTGGCGAGTTCTTCAATCTTCTGAATCATCCCAACTTCGCCGACCCGGACCATGATTTGTCGGATGGCGCGAAACTGGGATTGGCGAAATACACTCCTGATATTTTTGCCTCAAATCCTGTGATTGGCTCGGGCGGCTCGAGGCACATTCAAATTGGCGCCAAGATTATCTGGTAAAGAAGCATCTTGCAGCAGTGAGGCCCCGGACAATCCGGGGCTTTTTCTTTTGCCTGTTGTTAAGTAGCTGGCGCGGATAATCACAGGAAGTCCACATTATCCGCACTGGATCCAAGACCACGATTCAGGAAATCAATCAGGTTTTGGCCGCGAATCTTATCGCTAAACACTACTCGCAGTGGTCACCTAAGTAGTTAGCCACAATTTCTGGTGGTTTGCCGAACTGCTCAAGAATTGCAAGCAGAGCCTTCAAGTTTGATGTTGACAACAAACCATTTAGGCGTAGGATGTGGACAAAAGTGGTACAAAGTGGTGCAGGCAGTAGAGGTCGTGGGCAAACGATGACAAACCCGAGGCGCCAGTGGAATTTGTGACTGACACCCAACTAAAAAGCCCCAATGAACCTGATTTAAGCGGCATGTTAAGCGATTTCTCCCCTGATGTAGCGGTAGCCAATAAGCGTAAGGCACATGTTTCGCGGCAATCACCCAACCCGTGTGGACGAAAAGGGCAGGCTCAAAGTCCCTGCGGAATTCAAGCGCGTGATCGACGAGAAGTACGGCACGCAATTTTACATCACTAGTTTGGATGGGACTGTTGCCCAGATATATCCCTTCGAGGAATGGGAGCGGATTGAGCAGAAGTTGGCGGGGCTCTCCACTTTCAATCCTACGAAGAAAAAGTTTTTAGAGCGGGTGAATTACTGGGGCCAGCAGGTGGAGATGGATGGCCAGGGCCGGTTGCTCATTCCGCAGTTGCTCCGGGACGCAGCGCAGATCAAGGGCGAAGTCGCGGTGCTGGGCAACCTGACGTACCTGGAAGTTAAGAACATGGACACATTGCGGAAGGGCATCGAGGAGAAGCCATTCACGCCAGAGGATTTTGAAACGCTCTCCGAGCAGGGCATCTAGTGGCGGAGGGGTTGGACATCCCCGAGAGGGATGGACATGGTGGAAGTGAAGCTGGCCATGTCACGGTTCTTTTAAAAGAAGCGATCGAATTTTTAGCCGTCCGGCGGGGCGGGACTTATGTCGACGCGACCGTGGGCCTGGGCGGGCACAGTTTAGAAATTGCAAGACGCCTAGGCGGACAGGGTCGTTTGATTGGAGTCGATAGGGACCCTGCAGCGCTGGCAATTGCGCGGAAGAGATTAGTGGTTGGCCGTGACCAAACGCAAGGCCCCTCGGCTGCGCTTGATTCTCCGCTTCGCGGGTCATCAAGCTCCGCTCGGGATGACAGTGCGGTAGGGGGATTTACGGATTGGCCGGTCATCGAATTGAGGCATGGATCGTTTTCGGAGTTGGCCAACGACCAACGACGAACGGCCAACGACCTTGCGGACGGAATCCTGGCGGATGTTGGGGTCAGCAGCTTGCAGCTGGATAACGCCGCGCGAGGCTTTAGTTTTCAGGCGGAAGGACCGCTCGACATGCGAATGAATCCGCAAGCCGAGGTCACCGCCGAACAAGTGGTAAATCAGTTTGACGAGGTCACACTTGCCAATCTGATTTACGAATTCGGTGAGGAAAGGAGGTCGCGGAGAATCGCCAGAGCCATTGTCCGGTCGCGGCCGATATCAACTACTGCGGAATTGGCAGCAGTGATCTCAGCCGCGGCCCGGCCAATGAATCAGGCAGAACGACGGATTCATCCTGCGACGCGAACCTTTCAAGCTCTCCGAATCTTCGTAAACCGCGAACTGGAAGAGTTGCAGGCGCTGCTGAATACAGCGCCGCTACTTTTAAAACCGGGCGGAAGGATTGTGATAATCAGTTTTCATTCGCTGGAAGACCGCATCGTTAAAGATGCTTTTCGCGAAGGACGCGATAGGGGCCTCTATAAAGTTCTGACCAAGAAGCCGATGACCGCCAGTGAAGAAGAAATCGATCGCAACCCGCGAGCCCGCAGCGCAAAGCTGCGGGCGGCGGAAAAAGTTTTAGTTTCGGCAAACCAGCCGAACCCCGGTGCGAGCTTCGGACGCCGCGCCGGGAAAGATTCCAGGTAGGCGGTAGAGTTTTAAGAGGGCGTCAACGCCCCATATTCAGCGGAGGCAGCAGATGTATACGGGTACCCTGATCAACGATCTAATCAAAACTGTGGAGCGGACAGAAATGAACGCCCGCAAACAATCACAGCAGCAAGAGGAGAAGTTGGCTTACTGGTACGCAGTGGCGCAGAACGAAATCGCACAATTCGAATCCAGCCTTGCCGGGGTGGCATAGATGGCGTCAGCAGCCATGGCTCAAGCAGCAGTTCCGGTCCGGCGTAATCGGGCTTGCTGGTCGGGTACGCCGGAAGTTTACTTCACCAAACAAATTGATAATTCACGCTTGCGGAAAGTGGAAGACCCGGGCCGCGGCCGGGAAATGGGGCAGTTCGGCATCGCTCTGGGTTTTCTGTTTCTGTTCGTCATGACTTTTGCCTGGCAGCACTTTACCGCCATTGAATACGGCTACAAGATCGAGTCGTTGCGTTCGCAGCGCGACGGTTTGGTTGAGATGAATCGCGCGTTGCGCCTCGAGCAGGCATCACTGCGCGATCCTGAACGCATTGATACCTTGGCTCGGAAGCTGGGATTGCAGTCACCCAATGCCGGACAAGTGATTCGGATGGATTCTTCTATGCCGGAGCACAGTGCGCCAGTTATGGCTAGCGTCACTCCGATATGGGTGGTTTCGTCGCGATAGGTAAGATGCTGATTGCAATTTTTCCGGGTGAGCTTGGCGCTCACCTTCGTTAAGGCTCAATGGCGGCTGCCGGAATACGGTGGGCCGCCATGTTTGTCTGTGGCGTAGAGACGTTGCTCTGCAACGTCGCCGGACGTATGGACGGTCGTTTGTGAGCGTCGACCAGCTCCAGAGACGTTGCCGAGCAACGTCTCTACTTGAGATTTATTTTGGCTAATCGCACAGTTCGAGATCGCAAGAATTTTCGGCTGTATGTGCTGACGGGTATCCTCGCCTTATGGGGTAGTGCGATCTGCGGCCGCCTGATTTATCTACAAGTTTTCTGCTACGGCGAATTCCAGCAGCGGGCGCAACGTCAGCAGCAACGGACTACGGAAGTCGCCGCTAAACGTGGAATCATTTATGAGCGCACCGGCCGCGAGCTTGCGATGTCGATGTCGGTCGAGTCGGTGTTCGCCGTTCCCAGCGATATTCCTGACCTGGGCAATGCGATGGCATTAATATCGCGAATCACTAAGAGCGATCCACGCGAGTTGCTCGCCAAGTGTCATGCCGCGAAGTCATTCTGCTGGGTGGCTCGCAAGGCGGATCCTGAAATTACTAATCGCATTCGAGCGCTTAACCTGCACGGAATTTATTTCCAGAAGGAATCGAAGCGTTTTTATCCGAAAAATGATCTGGCGGCGCAGGTTCTCGGCTACGTCGGTATGGACAGTTCGGGGCTGAGCGGAATCGAGCGTCAATACGACGACGACCTGCGGGGCCGCGACGGGCGCATGTTGATCTCGGTGGACGCGCGTCGCAAGTGGTTCGGCAGTGTCGAGAAGCAGCCGGAACCGGGTCAAAACGTGGTGCTGACCATCGACGAGAGAATCCAATACATCGCGGAACGTGAACTGGAAGCCGCGATGGCGCAGACCCATGCCGAGGCGGGCACGGTGTTGGTGGAGAATCCGCATACCGGCGAAATTCTGGCGCTGGCCAACCGGCCAACGTTTAATCCGAACAACTCGCAGGAGATTAAGCCGGACAGGCTGAAAAATCATGCGGTCAGCGATATTTATGAGCCGGGATCGACTTTCAAGCTAGTGACCATCGCTGCTGCATTAGAAGAAAAGCTGACTCGCCCGGAAGAGGTATTTGATTGCCAGAACGGAGCGATCGTGGTCAACGGGCTGCGCATTCGCGACCACAAAGCCTATGGGATGTTGTCGGTGTCGAAAATTCTGGCGAACTCAAGCGATGTAGGCGCGATTAAGATTGCACTCCGTCTGGGGGACGAACGTCTTTACAAGTACATTCGAGCTTTCGGGTTCGGGCAGCAGACCGGCATCGAACTCCCGGGCGAAACTCGCGGTATGACCAAGCCGGTTAGCCGGTGGTCGAAGGTGTCAATTGGCGCGATCTCAATGGGACAAGAGATCGGTGTGACGCCGCTGCAGTTGGGCGCGCTGGTCTCCACGATCGCCAATGACGGAGTGTGGGTCGCGCCGAGAATCGTGGCCTCGACGGCTGAGCCGCAGAAGACGCCTCAGCCAGTGGTATTCCACGCCGCGAATGAACATCGGGTGATTTCGCCGCTTACCGCGGCCCAGATGAAGCAGATGATGGAAGGCGTGGTGTTACATGGCACCGGTACCAAGGCAATTCTGGAAGGTTATTCGTCCGCGGGCAAAACTGGGACCGCTCAAAAGATTGATCCCTCCACCGGTGCGTACTCCCATACCAAATATATCGGGTCCTTCGCAGGATTCGCACCGGTAAATAATCCTGCCATCACGGTGGCGGTGATTCTTGATTCCGCGGTGGGGCTGCACCAGGGAGGCCAGGTGGCGGCGCCAGTTTTCCAGCGGGTTGCTCAACAGGTATTGGAGTATCTGCACACCCCGCACGACGTTGACTTGCCTGCGAGTCGTGAGCTGTTGATGGCGCGACGCAACGCTGCGGATCAGGATCTGGATGACAGCTCGCCAGATCATCTCGGTGCGCCGGAAACTGCCGAAAACACGGCTCCGGCGACTGCTACGCCGGTCGAGACTGACAAGCAACCGCCAGCAGCGGATGGGACCGTGGTAACAGCGGCTATGCGTGAGCCGGAGCCGGTGACTCAGCACCCTAACGCGTCCGAGAAAGCTCAGACGGTTGCGGCGCAGCCGTCTCTAATACCAACTAACGGAACTGTGATCCTGGATGTGGAGCAAGGTGGAATCGTAGTGCCCTCGTTTGTAGGCAAGAGTGTACGTTCGGCAATCGAAATGGCGGCTGGCAGTGGATTGGACCTCGATGTTGTAGGGAGCGGCTTAGCGCAGCAGCAGGAGCCCGCCGCAGGCTCGCACGTGACAGCCGGATCTCGCGTGGTGGTGAAGTTCGCGAGGTAGTACTTTGGTTTCCCGATCGATAACTGTCCGTCACAGAGGCGCAATCTATCGTGACCTATAATCCCAGACAATGACTTTTCGGGAACTTCTCGATGGAGCGGAGATCCTGGCACAGAGCGGGAATCCTGCAATCACCGGCATTGAGTACGATTCCCGGAAAGTAGGGCCGGGCGATGTTTTCGTCGCCATGCAAGGCGAGACGAGTGATGGAAATAAGTTCATCGACAAGGCAATTGGGTTAGGCGCAGTCGCAATTGTTACCGATTCGGCTGTGGAGAAGCAGCGCGCAGATGTTGCGTGGGCGCAGGTCCCTCATGGCCGGAGGGCGTTGGCTAGGCTGAGCGAGAATTTTTACAAGCATCCTGCGCGCCGCCTGGCGATTACCGGGATTACTGGAACCAATGGAAAGAGCACAACGGCATTTCTGCTGGAAAGCATTCTGGCGTGCGCCGGGCGAAAGAGCGCATTGGTAGGCACGATCGAATACCACGTTGCGGGAAAAATTCTGCCTGCTCCGCACACTACACCCGAAGCGCTCGAACTGGACCAGATTTTGTCGGAAGCTGTTGGAGTAGGAGCCAGTGAAGCTGTAATGGAGGTTTCGTCACATGCACTGGCGCAAGAACGGGTTTATGGGATCCCATTTGACGTTGCGGTATTTACCAACCTGACGCGGGACCATCTCGACTATCACCACACCATGGATGAATATTTTGCCTCGAAACAAATTTTGTTTGAGGGGTCGGGAACGGAGCCCCCACGGGCAGCGGTCCTCAATCGGGATGATGAGTATGGCCGGATACTCGCCGTATTGAGTAAGAAGCGAAGCTCTGAGGTTCTGACTTATGGTATGGCAGAAGGCGACTTCCATGCGGCTAAGATCGAGATCACTTCACGTGGAACGCGATTTGACATGGTTACTCCAGAGCAGAGTATTTCGCTGTTCTCTCCCCTGATTGGCCAGGTGAACGTCTACAACATTCTTGCTGGCGCCGCTGCCGGATACGCGCGCGGTTGTCCGCGTGAAAGTATCGCACAGGGCATTGCACAATTGCAGCGAGTCCCTGGCCGGTTCGAACGAGTGGAATGCAATCAGCCGTTTACTGTGGTCGTCGACTACGCGCACACCGACGACGCTCTTCGCAATCTAACCGGGTTGGCAGAAGAATTTGTGAAACAAGCGGGAGAGCGGGGCCGGGTAATTACGGTTTTTGGTTGTGGCGGCGACCGTGACCGCGCCAAGCGTCCGCTGATGGGCGAGGCCGCGGGGCGAGGCAGCGATTTCGTGGTATTGACCTCGGACAATCCGCGCAGTGAAGATCCGCTCGCAATTATGAACGATGCAGTGGTGGGACTTCAGCGCTCTGGTACAAAATACAAAATGGAGCCGGATCGCCGGGCAGCAATTGCTATGGCGATCAAAGAGGCTGGCCCGGGCGACATTGTCTTACTGGCAGGCAAAGGACACGAGCAGGTTCAGGTAACACGCGACGGTTCTGTGCCATTTGATGATGTCGAGGTCGCGCGGCAAGCGCTGCGGGATGCCGGATACAACTGTGACGCGAAGGAGCAGTCGGCATGAAGTTAGCGCTTTCACGGGTCGCCGAGTTTCTTTCTGCCGGTGGGAAGTTCGAACCCACTGCCGTAGCTCAGGGCTATTCGATTGACTCACGCACCATTCGTCCGGGCGAATTATTTTTTGCGGTGAAGGGTGACCGGTTCGATGGCCACGACTTCGTGGAGCAGGCACTCTCCAATGGTGGGGTGGCCGCTGTGGTCGGTAAAGAACTCGCGGCGCGCTTTCCAGCTGGAATCAGCGCCCTCACGGTTGATGACACTCTTAACGCGCTACAGCGATTGGCGACTGCCGTTCGACGCTTGTGGGGCAAGCCGCTGGTAGGCGTCACCGGGTCTGCCGGCAAAACTACCACCAAAGAAGCCATAGCACAGTTGCTAGCGACGCGCTTCCGGGTTTTGAAGTCCGAAGGAAATTTCAACAACCACTTTGGACTGCCGCTGATGCTGCTTAACTTAGAGCGTGAGCACGACATCGCCGTCATCGAGATGGGAATGTCCCATGCTGGAGAAATCGCTGCCCTTGCCAAAATCGCGCAGCCGGAAATCGGCGTGGTGACAAATGTAGCCGCGGTGCATTTGGAGTTTTTTAGGTCGATATCGGAGATAGCTCGCGCCAAGTATGAACTGGTGGAGTCGCTGCCTGCCGGCGGCACCGCCGTATTGAACGTGGATGATGAGTATGTATCACAGTTTGGGCGGGATTTTAAGGGTAAGGTCGTGCTTTATGGACTGAAGGCGGCAGCCGACGTGCGGGCGGAAAATATTGTTTCTCTAGGTGCTAGCGGAACCAGTTTTGAACTGGTGGCCGGTGGTTGCCGCGAGGATGTGGTGCTGCCTTTGATTGGGAGTCACAACATTAACAACGCACTCGCGGCCGTGGCGGTCGGACTGGAGCGCGGACTCACTCCCTCTGATGCGGGGCGGGCTTTGGCTGCACTGAAGCCTGCCGACAAGCGCGGGCAGGTAGTCGAAGTGGGTAACATTACAGTGATAAACGATTGCTACAATTCCAATCCAAAGGCACTGGAGGCCATGATTGACGCGCTGACTGAGATGCCGGCCAGTCGACATATAGTTGTTGCCGGAGAAATGCTGGAACTGGGTTCCGGCGGCGACGAATTGCATCGTAAGGTCGGGCGATATGCGGCAACCAAAAAAATTGATTTTTTGATTGGGGTTCGAGGCTTGGCGCAGCATTTGGTGGACGCCGCCAGCGACGCTGGAATTAAAGCCGAGTTCGTGAATACTCCGGAAGAAGCGGGCGATTGGTTAGCGCGCCATACCCGCGAGGGAGATGTCGTATTGCTGAAGGCATCGCGCGGCGTAAAGCTGGAGCGGGCGCTCGAAACCTGGACTGCTGGCCGCGGCAGCGCTACCGCAAGGCAGGCTTAAGCGAAGACTCGATGGAGGCGGATTGCTATATTGGCTGCTTTATAACGAGCTGTATCGATATTTTCCGCCGTTTCGAATATTTCGCTATCTCACCTTCCGCACGGCATTCGCCAGCCTAACCGCGCTGTTTACAGGGCTTATCATTGGTCCTTTGGTCATAAATCGGCTCCGCGAGTTTCAGATCGGTCAATATATTCGCGAGGAAGGTCCGCAAGCCCATCAGAAAAAAGCTGGGACCCCAACGATGGGCGGCCTACTGATTGCAATTTCGGTGGTTGTCCCTACACTGCTCTGGGCAGATCTCAGTAACCGTTTTGTCTGGTTGGCCATATTCGCAATCAGCGCTTTTGCCGCAATTGGCTTCACGGATGACTACATAAAGATCGTCCACCGCAGAAATCTGGGGTTGACCTCGCGCGCCAAGTTCGGCCTTCAAATTTTAGCCAGCGTCATCATCGCTTTTGGGCTGATTGCTATGCAGAACGCGGGCCTTTACTCGACCAATCTCATGGTGCCGTTCTTCAAACAATTTCACCATGATCTGGTGATAGGCAGCTTAATTCACGACCCTCATCTATGGCCATTGGCATTCATTCCGTTCGTGGGCTTTGTGGCGCTAGTACTGGTCGGGTCGAGTAATGCGGTGAATCTCACAGACGGCTTGGACGGGCTCGCGATCGGCTGCACCGTAATTGCGGCCGGGGCCCTGGCTGTTCTCACTTATGTGAGCGGGCACGCGACATTTGCGACTTATCTTGAATTGCAGCGGATGCCGCAGGTTGGGGAACTGACTATCTTTTGTGGTGCAATGGTCGGGGCGTCCATCGGATTTCTTTGGTATAACGCGCATCCGGCCGAAGTTTTCATGGGAGACGTTGGCTCGCTGGCATTGGGTGGAGCTATTGGTACGGTTGCGGTAATGATTAAGCAGGAATTGTTGCTGCCCTTTATCGGCGGCGTGTTTGTGATTGAAGCTCTTTCGGTGATTTTGCAAGTCGGATCGTACAAATTGCGGAAGAAGCGCATCTTCAAGATGGCGCCGATCCATCACCACTTCGAACTTCTGGGTTGGTCTGAGTCGAAGATTATTGTGCGATTCTGGATTGCTTCCCTGGTATTTGCCCTGTTCGCGCTTACCACCCTAAAGCTGAGATAATTCGCAACAGCGGTTTCAGATCCTGTCTCAACTTCCATTGGATTTAACAAACAAACGCGCGCTGGTGGTCGGGTTGGGGAAGTCGGGGATCGCTTCCGCGTTGTTTCTTAAGGCACACGGCGCCGCCGTGACCGTCACCGACTCCAAGTCGTCGGATCAGTTTCAACAATCGATTCCTCTACTTCTCGATCATGGCATCGCGGTCGAAACCGGAGGCCATGGGGAGCGCACTTTCCGTGAGAAAGATTTAATTGTCGTGAGCCCCGGCGTGCCGGTTGACGCTGCTCCCTTGTTGCAGGCGCGAGCCATGGGTGAGCCGGTCATCGGCGAAATCGAGCTGGCCGCCCAGTTTTTCCCCGGCAGTATCGTTGCCATAACCGGTTCGAATGGCAAGACGACCACCACGACACTTGCGGGAGAAATTATCGCGTCAGGCGGAAAGCCCACGGTTGTAGGAGGGAACATCGGCACGCCGGCGATTTCACTGGTCGAGGACACCACCCGGGACACCGTTATGGTGCTGGAGATTTCCAGCTTTCAGCTGGAAACTATTCAGACCTTCCGTCCAAAAGTGGCCGTCGTGCTAAATGTCACGCCGGACCACCTTGATCGGCACCGCACCTTTGCAGCGTACGTCGACGCGAAAGCGCGAATATTTGAGAATCAGCAGGCGGATGATTTTGCCATTCTAAACGCCGATGATCCAACCTGTAGGGAGCTGGCGGCCAGGGTGAAAGCCCAAATCTTTTGGTTCAGTCGAAAGACCGAGGTCGAACAGGGTGCCTTTGTTCGCGACGGGCAGATTTTGTTTCGGAATTCAAGCGGCGCGAGCTCGGTCCTATCGGTTTCTGAGATTCCGCTGAAGGGCGCTCATAACGTTGAGAACGTGCTGGCCGCAGTACTAGCCGGCATTTTGATGGGTTGCGATCAAGCTATCATTCCCCAAATCGTGCAGAAGTTCAAAGCAGTCGAACATCGTATCGAGTTTGTTGCGACAGTGCGCGGAGTCGAATACTACAACGATTCAAAAGCCACGAATGTGGACGCTACCATAAAAGCACTGGAGTCATTTCCTGCAAACATCCATATCATTCTTGGTGGCAAAGACAAAGGGAGCGACTACACGGTATTGACCTACCTGCTTCGTCAGCGGGCGAAGAGGATTTACACAATCGGAGCAGCGGCGGAGAAGATTGAGTCGCAGATCGCGGGAGCAGCGGAGATCGTCCGTGCTGGAACGTTAGAACTGGCCGTCAAACTTAGTGCCGCTAACGCGCAACCGGGTGACGTAGTTCTGTTAGCCCCGGCCTGCGCGAGTTTCGATCAGTTTCAGAATTATGAACATCGGGGGAGGGTGTTCAAAGACGCGGTTGGAGCTTTGGCTGATGCGGATCCGCATCCAGCCTAGTTTCCGCGAACCAAATCAGTCACCTTCAAGTCAAAATCGTCCCAAAGAAAATGTGCCGGCCGCCGTGCCTCGTGGTGAAATTGATTTCCCATGGCAAAGCGAGTCAGCGCAGATGGATGGCTTTTCACAGTCACCCTATTATTGGTTTTTCTCGGTCTGGTGATGGTATTCAGCGCCTCGGCCATCATGGCGAAAGAACGTTATGGGTCCGGATATTTCTTTCTCTTCAAGCAAATGGGTTGGGCGGTGGCGGGCATGGCCGCCATGGTTGTCGGGATGAAGGTGGACTACAAGCGATATAAGCAGCCGTCGGTAGTGTTTTTGGTTGTCGGTCTAACGACCCTTCTTCTGATTCTCGTCTACTTTCTCGACCGTTCGCACAACACCCATCGCTGGATCCATTGGGGAGGCTTCTCGCTACAGCCCTCGGAACTCGCCAAGCCGACACTCATTCTATTCCTGGCATTCTTTCTTGAAGGTCGAACCAAGGCGATGGACGACTGGCGCAGAACGCTTTTGCCGGCAATCGCTCCGACTTTGATTTTCGTCGGCCTGATCGTTCTTCAACCTGATTTGGGCACTGCTATCGCCTGTGCTGTCATAACCGTGTGCGTGCTTTTCATCGCCGGGCTGGATCTGAAATACGTAGGGTATGCGTTCGTGGGTTCTTTGCTTCCGCTCTACTTCCTCATATTCCACGTGGCTTATCGGCGGGCGCGGATTTTCGCATTTCTGGATCCTTACTCGGACCCTCAGGGCCGCGGTTTCCACATTATCCAGTCGCTAATCGCCGTTAGCACCGGCGGAATTACCGGATTAGGACTGATGGAGGGGAAGCAAAAACTGTTTTACCTTCCCGAACCGCATACCGATTTTATTTTCTCTGTGACCGCGGAGGAACTCGGGTTATTGGGCGCGCTGACCGTAGTAGCTCTGTTTGCAGTTTTCCTGTGGCGCGGCGTACGCACCGCGCTTCGCACCCAGGATATCTTCGGGCGCCTTCTGGTAGTTGGAGTTACCTCTATGGTCGTGGTACAGGCGTTCATCAATATCAGCGTGGTCCTGGGAATGATGCCGACTAAGGGCATACCGCTTCCCTTCATCTCCTACGGTGGGTCGTCTTTATTTATTACGTTGGCTTGTGTCGGAGTTCTGCTGAACATCAGCAAACAAGCCGAGTAGGGCCCAGCGCTTGGTTCGGGATATATTCAATCCATGCGGGCAATCCTGGCGGGCGGTGGCACCGGCGGACACGTCATCCCGGCGCTGGCCATTGCACATGAGCTCAAACAACACTACGGCGCGGAAGTGCTGTTCGTTGGCACGGCTCGCGGAATTGAAAATCGACTTGTGCCGGCTGCCGGATATCCGCTCCGGCTGGTACAGGTTGGCGCGCTCAACAAAGTCACCTTCAAAACGCGGATCAAGACTCTTGTTGGCCTGCCCATGGCGGTATGGGAAGCTCGGCGGATTTTAGGCGAGTTCGCGCCCAATGTGGTGATAGGGGTTGGTGGCTATGCATCCGGACCGGCGATGCTGGCCGCTGTAATTGGTGGAGTTCCCACGCTTGCCTTCGAGCCCAATGTGGTTCCAGGTTTTGCCAATCGGATGGTGGCACGATGGGTCTCGGCTGCTGCTGTGCATTTTGAGGAGACGGCAGAATATTTTAAAAATGCTGAAGTCACAGGGGTTCCTGTCCGTGAGGCATTCTTCCAGATCGCCGACACTACCGCGCGGCAACAGAGCCGCCCGACATTGCTGATCTTCGGAGGGAGTCAGGGGGCGCACGCGATCAATGTGGCGGTTATACAGTCGCTGCCAGAGTTGCTGAAGCAGGTTCCGGAACTTCACGTCATTCATCAAACCGGGGAACGTGACTTTAATGACGCACAAGCTGCTTATGCGGCTCTCGGCTCTTCGGTGGAAGTATTTCGCTTCATTGATGACATGCCAGGTTTCTTCGCGCGTGCTGATCTGGTGCTTTGCCGGTCGGGTGCAAGCACGGTGGCCGAAATCACCGCCGCGGGTAAGCCGGCGGTTTTTGTGCCCTTTCCGCGCGCAGCTGACGACCACCAACGAATCAACGCACAAGCGCTGGAACGCGCCGGCGCAGCGGTGGTGCTCGAAGAAACACGACTTGACCAGGTATGGCTGGTCGATACTATAAGTGCCTTGATAGGCGATCCGCCGCGCCTGGCAGAGATGAGTAAAGCGGCGAGGAGCTTATCGCACCCAAACGCTGCGCGAGATATTGCTGCGATGGCCGCAAAGCTGGCGGGAGTAGAAGAAGAGAATTGAGTTTAGTCCGCGAGAATACGCGGAATTCCTTGGCCAAAAATGTTCGCCAAAATACAACGCGTGCACTTCGTCGGAATCGGCGGTATTGGCATGAGCGGCATCGCGGAAGTCTTGCTGAACCTCGGCTTCAAGGTTTCGGGCTCTGACCTCAAGAATTCTGCGGTGACGCAACGGCTAGCCAGTCTGGGCGCTATCACTTTCGAAGGGCATCGCGCCGAGAACGTCGCCGGCGCAGAAGTCATCGTTACTAGCTCGGCGATTTCCGCTGACAATCCCGAGGTTGCGGAGGCTCGTGAGCTTCACATCCCGGTGATCCAGCGCGCCGAAATGTTGGCTGAGTTGATGCGGTTGAAGTACGGCATTGCCATCGCCGGTATGCACGGCAAGACCACGACTACCTCGATGGTGGCAGCCGTGTTAGCTGCGGGCGGGCTCGATCCCACAGTCGTAGTCGGGGGACGCGTCGACGCGCTCGGCTCGAACGCACGTTTGGGAAAGTCACAATACCTGGTGGCGGAAGCGGACGAAAGCGACCGTTCCTTCCTCAAGCTGTCGCCCATCTTGTCGGTGGTCACCAACATTGACCGCGAGCACATGGATTGCTACCGCAACATGCGCGATGTGAATCGCGCTTTTGTGGAGTTCATGGACCGGGTGCCGTTTTACGGGATGGTGGTGCTGTGCAACGACGATCCAACTCTACGACGGCTGCTGCGGATTATTCGTCGGAGAGCGATCACCTATGGAACCCGGCGTGGCTCAGACTTCCAAATAGAATTGGCTGTCTCGACCTTTGATGAGCCGAATAATCAACCCACCAGTCATTTCAGCGTGCGTTATCGTAACGCCGACCTCGGCGAATTTAGGCTACACGTCCCTGGAACCCATAATGTCCTAAATGCGAGCGCGGCGATTGCCGTTGGAGTCGGTTTAGATATTTCCACCGACAAAATTCGCGAGGCACTTGAGGGCTTCCGGGGTGTAGACCGGCGATTCCAGCTGAAAGGGAAAGTGGCGGGTATCAGCGTCATTGATGATTACGGCCACCATCCTACGGAAATTCGCGCCACCCTGGAGGCGGCGAAGCAATGCGGATTTCGCAAGGTCCACGTAATCTTTCAGCCTCATCGCTTTACCCGCACCCGTGACTTGATGGAAGAATTTGCCACCGCGTTCGCCGGCGTCGATTCGTTGTGGGTACTCGACATTTATCCTGCCAGCGAGTCGGCGATTGAGGGGATTACAGCGGAAGTTGTTGTCGAAAAGATCAGAGAAAACGGAATTGCAGCTCAATACGCCGGATCATTTGCCGACGCCGTGACTTCCGTGGCTGGCATCGCCGCATCAGGAGACATGATCCTCACTTTGGGAGCGGGCAGCGTTTCGCAGATTGGGCCGCTGGTGTTGGAGAAGCTCAACAACCATTCTCGCGCTATAAAACAGTAAATCTCTTAAATATAACTAGTTAGTATCACTATCGCTCTGAGCGTCGTCCACAGTTTGGTTTGCCACCGGTAGGGGCGGCCGAGAAAGGCGGCTAGAGCCCAGCTTTTTTCTGGAACCAGATGAAATGCCGGGCCGTACATAACAATTACAGAGCGACTGGTGACAAACCTGGCCCATGGTCGTCTAAGTTAGGTAAGGAAAATTTGGGGAGCGCTTTATGACATCCGAAAAGAGTTTGTACTGGCTGGCGATAGTGGTTATAGCACTGGGACTGGGCACCCGCTACGGCAAGAGTGACAAGGATTGGGTCGCCTGCGTAGTTGACCGCACCTCGAATGCGGTTGACCGCGTTACGGACCACGCCAGCAGCGGTGTGGAGGGCGTTGTAGTGCGCTTGAACGACCGCCAAGAGTGCGTAAACGACCGAGTGCAGGCCGCGGTGGATCGGGTGCAGGCAAGAATCGAAAAACAGCAGGCCATGTCAGAGGCTAGAGCTGCGCGGGTAAACGCTATCGTCACCCGGGTCAACTCGAAGGTGGCAAAAATTGATATCGAAAACGACTTCTCGCTCGACAATAATTAAGCTCGCGCGCGGCGAATCACATTGTGAAATGGGTCTGTGCAAATCTGCGGCAATTTCTTCTATCTCAATTCCACAAAAGCAGTTATAGTTAAAATCGCTCGCGATTCCCACGACAACTGACCTGGATTGATGGCACGGAAAAGTGGTCCTACCATCTCGCAGGAAGAGTTGTATCCAACGTCTGACGAAGCGGTGCGCGAAGAAGTTGATGACGCGCGCACTCTCGACTTGGACGTGGAAGAGGAATCGCCCTTCCTTCGCGGGCAGAAGCGCGTCTCGGCCCGCCGTGGCTCGCTCCCTAAAAAAACTGCTCGGCGCCTGACATGGGCTGGTGTCGCCGTGGGAATTCTCATAGTTTGCGGGATCGGCGCTGGAATGCTCTACCGCTACGGCAAGCATTCCTGGCGCTTTCGAATTGAATCAAGCGACGACATCGAGATTGCCGGCCTGCAGAACGTTACTCGCTCGCAGGTAATGGAAGTAATGGGTGGCGACATCGGCCGCAATGTGTTCTTTGTGCCCCTGGCGCAACGCCAAACCCAGCTCGAGCAAATACCTTGGGTCGAAAGTGCCAGCGTGATGCGTTTCGTTCCTAATCGGCTGAGGGTCGAAGTTTACGAGCGAACTCCTGTTGCCTTTGCCCGAGTCGGATCGAAGATTCTGTTGATCGATGCCAGCGGCGCCCTTATGGAACTGCCATCTACGGGCAAGAGCAAGTATTCGTTTCCCGTCATTGTAGGTAGTAATCCCGGCGAACCATCTTCAACGCGTCTCGCGCGCATGAAAATTTACTCCGACGTTATCGGCCAATTGGATTCCGGCGGAGGCCATTACTCACAAGATCTGAGCGAAGTCGATCTCTCGGATCCGGACGATGTGAAGGTGCTGGCCGATAGCCCCCAAGGCGAGGTACTGGTGCATCTGGGTTCATCCAACTATCTGGATCGTTACCGGGTTTATGTGAGCCACATTCGTGAGTGGCGCCAGCAGTTCGACAAGTTGGAGTCCGTCGACCTGCGTTATGACCGTCAAATCATCGTGAATCCAGATCTAGGTGGCGCGGCAAAGCCAACGCCGCTCTCGGTGTCTTCAACTAAGGCTGCGATGGCTGCCGGAGTGAGGCCGGCTGCGCTCATTGCTCGCGAGCCGCTGCCAAAGGCCGAAACCAAAATCGTGCCAGTTCCATTCAAACCGGCTGCTGCTGTTGTGACGACCAAGCCAGTAACTATTGAAAAAGCAATGTTGACGAAGCGCGCAAAAATTGGACCGGCAAGAGCACGAGCGAAAGCCAGGGCGCGAACGCACAAGACTGCCGTCAAGACCAATGCGCCGAAGCCGCACGTTGTGATGGCTAAGAAAAAGCCAAGTCCAGGAATCGTAAAGAGTCAGGATTAATAGATCAGCATGGCAAATCAGTACGAGCAGTTTCTGACCGTGATCGATGTTGGGAGCGCCAAAACGTGCGTTCTAGTGGCGGAAGTGACAGACAATGGTCTGCGCTATCGCGGCCACGGCGTCGCGGAGTCGCGCGGCACGCGAAAAGGCGTGATTGTTGAATTGGAGAAGGCGGTTGCATCTATTCAGAAGGCGGCAGAGGACGCGGAGGACAGCGCCGGCGTTCCTGTAGAGCACGCACTGGTTGGCATTTCAGGTCCGCATGTACGCGGCGTGAACAGTCACGGAGGAATTAACTTCGGAAATCGCTCACGCGAGATCGCACGTGAAGAGATTCGCATGGCTGTGGAGAAAGCCCGAGGCGTGCCCCTGCCTGCCGACCGCGAAGTCCTACATTTGCTGCCACAGGAATTCATTCTGGATGAGCAAGCGGGAGTACACGATCCACTGGGCATGATGGCGACGCGGCTGGAAGTGCGCGTACACATGGTGACAGCGGCCTCCAGCGCAGTGCAGAACGTGGTCACAGCGGTTAACCGCGCCGGAGTTCACGTGGACGACACAGTATTTGAGGCACTGGCCTGTGCGGATTCGGCTTTGCGCGCCGACGAACGTGAGTTGGGAGTTTGCCTGGTCGATCTAGGCGCGGGCGCTAGTAGCCTGGCCGTGTTGCAGGATGGAAGCGTTGGCCACACTGGCGTGATTCCGATTGGTGGCGATCACTTTACCAGCGATCTTTCTGTGGGACTCTGCACACCAGTATCTGAGGCCGAAAAAATCAAAAAACTGTACGGCAACGCGACCGTGACGTTGATTCCCGAAGGCAATGAGGTTGAAGTTCCCTCGGTGGGTGACCGGCCATCCCGCCTCATCTCGCAACGTATGGTCGGGGAAATTTTGGAACCGCGCGCTCGCGAACTATTCGAATTATTGCGAGACAATTTGCGGCATGCCGGCATGCTTGACATTTGCGTGGCTGGAATTGTGCTGACCGGCGGTGGTTCGCGGCTGCCGGGAATTCTCGATATCGCCGATTCTGTTTTGCGGCGGCGAGTGCGACTCTCCTGGCCCTCGCCCTTGGCCAAGATGCCTTCGACGCTCGCGGAACCGGAGTTCGCGACGGTGCTGGGCATGGCATTTTATGGACATCGCGCCCGGACAGCGCGCGGGCTGCAGGATGATCGCTGGAGTTCAAAGCTTAAGGCAATGCTGGTAGGCAAGGGCGCTTAATTTACTCAGGGCTAAGGCCAGACGAACCAAAATTCACTTACGGCGGCGCATATGAAAAAAGAAGATGTTCGCATCAGCTATATCGAAGATACTCGTAATGACGCCAAAATTAAGGTTATCGGCGTCGGTGGCGGCGGCGGTAATGCCGTCAACCGCATGATTGACGCCGGCATGGAAGGCATCGAGTTCGTCGTTGCAAACACCGACCTGCAAGCTCTGCGCATGTCGCGAGCCGCAGTAAAGATTCAACTAGGCGTCAAACTCACTAATGGGCTCGGGGCGGGGGCCAATCCGGAGGTCGGACGGAAGGCTGCACTCGAAGATTCCGACAAGATCATCGAAGCGCTCGAAGGCGCGGACATGGTTTTCGTTACTACCGGACTCGGAGGCGGCACGGGCACGGGAGCGGCACCGATCATTGCGTCGTTGGCCAGCGAAATGGGTGCGCTTACCGTCGCAGTTGTTACCAAACCATTCGCTTTCGAAGGTAAACGCCGCATGCAGCAAGCCGAGCGCGGCATCTCAGAGTTGATGGAATCGGTCGATACCACCATCGTCATTCCGAACGAAAAGCTGCTGGCGGTCGCACAGGACGCTGGTTTCTTCGAGTCATTCCGCGTCGCTGACGACATTCTGCGCCAAGGCGTGCAGGGAATTTCGGACATTATTACTATCCCAGGGATCATTAACCGTGATTTCGCGGACGTGAAGGCCATTATGGCGGGCATGGGATATGCCGTCATGGGAACAGCTTCGTCGAGCGGTTCGCGACGCGCAATTGAAGCCGCACAAAAAGCCATCGCGTCGCCGTTGCTCGAAGCCGGGGCGATCGACGGAGCGCGCGGTATTTTGATCAACATCACCGGTTCAGCTTCGTTGAAGCTAGCCGAGGTGCAAGAGGCCTGCTCCATCATCCAGAATGCTGCCGACGACGATGCCAACATCATCTTCGGTGCAGTGCTAGACGAGAAGATGAAGGACTCAGTAAAAATCACAGTTATCGCCACTGGATTCAAAGACTCAGATCGCAGCCACCGCCGCCGCCAGACCCTGGACAGTTTTACCGTCTCACGCGATCAAGAAGAATACGTTGACCCTGAGCCAGAGCCGGAACCTTTGCCATCCCGGGTCATGTCCCAATTTACCGGCGGAACAGCGGGATTAAATGTAGTAGAAACAGCGGGGCGCGAAACTACGTCCGACGCGGTAATTGGTTCCTTTGAGGCGGATGACCTCGATGTCCCGGCATTCATGCGAAAGCGCAATGAAACGATGTAACCCGCTGCGGGGTAGCGAGGGTTTGGTTGGGTCCCGAATACTGTTCTGTTGGCCCTGTTAGAATTGAAGGGCGATGGTTCTGTCGTTCGTCCGCGAAGTCTTCGCGGATGTGGAAAGCCTACCGGCCCTTACGCGTGTTGCCTCCCATGTGCGGGAGGGCACGGGACGCATTCGTGTTTCTGGACTAAGTGTCACTGCCAAGGCCTTGGCGCTGGTTTCACTACAGAAAGCCGCAGGGAGGCCGCTCATTGTCGTGGTGTCGGACAATCGGGCGGCGGAAGAACTCCTGCCGATAGTCGCATCTTTCGCGGAACTTAGCGGAAGTATCGATGCTGAAACAATCGTTTCACTGCCCAACCGTGACGTCTTACCATTTCAAAACCTTTCACCCCATCCAGAGATTCAGGAAGAACGTGCGGTCGCGTTGTGGAAGATCACGACTGGCGCGGTTTCCATTGTGATTGCTCCCATTGCTTCAACCACCGTTCGGCTGCGGGACAGTGAATATTACGCCGGCTTAGCTAGACTAGTGCGGCGTGGAGACAGTATCGATACCGAAAACCTGCTGCGCCATTTGAATACGTTGGGGTATTCGTTCGTCGATGTGGTCGAGATGCCGGGAGAATATGCACTGCGAGGTGGAATTCTCGATGTGTATCCACCGGAGGTTGACCGTCCCCTTCGAATTGAATTTTTCGGTGATGAAGTCGAGTCGGTGAGGAAATTTGATCCTGCGACCCAACGTTCGTCGAATCCCGTGGACGAAGCAGTCCTGTTGCCGCTTACCGAGACCCCAGTGAACGAAGAGGTGTTGGGAGCGATTCATGCACGGCTTTCAGGAAAACGAATCAGCGGCGCGGAGGATGTGGTAGAGCAGGCGGTACGAGGCGCGGGAGTTACGGTTTTTCCGGGATGGGAGTTCTACGCGTCAGTCGCGGGAGCTGACAAAACCATATTCGACTTGCTGCCAAACGCCGCAGTGCTGGTGAATGAACCGGAACTTCTGAAGTCGGAACTGGAGCATACCTGGGGACGGATCGAAGAGGTTCACGAGCGCAGCGGGATTGGGAACTTGGTGCGGCCGACGGATTTATATCTCTCGCCGGACGCCTGGTGGCAGAAGGTTGGTGGACTTCCAGGTGCGGATCTAGAGCATCTGGGCGTCACCCGCGGGGACGAAGTTGAAGCGGTCAGTATTCTCACGCAGCCGACGCTGCGCTTTCATGGCTCCCTTCCCAACATGGTGGAAGAGGTAAAGAAGCAGATTTCCGAGGGCAAGCGCGTCCTGGTGGCGGTCCCGAATACTGGTGAAGTTGAGCGCCTGGCCGACATGTTCACGGAGTATGGCGTCTCTTACCGGTTGGGCAGCCGCACGCGCGGCGGAGAAAGTTACGCTGACGAAACCTCGTACTTTACCGGCGAAATCCTGACAACAACGATTGTTAAAGCCTATGTGCCGGACGGCGTCATGTTACCCGAGGCTGGGCTTACCATTTTTGGTGCTCGCGATTTGTTCGACGAGTCAGAGGCGGTGGGTGCGCGTCCACAGCGGCATAAGTCGAAAACCTCGGCATTCCTTTCCGATTTCCGCGATCTGCAGGTGGGCGATTATGTGGTTCATGTGGAGCATGGCATCGGCCAATATCAGGGCTTGAAGGAGATCAACCAGGGCGACGGGAATGCCGAGTTCATGCTCTTGGAGTACGCCGACGGGGCACGGTTGTACGTGCCGCTTACGCGTCTGGATCTGATTCAAAAGTTTCGTTCGTCTGAAGGTGCACGGCCGGCTTTAAATCATCTTGGAACGGCGGCTTGGGGAAAAACAAAGGCACGCGTCAAGAAGGCCATGAAAGATATGGCTGACGAGTTATTGAAGCTGTATGCCGAGCGCCGTGCGGCACAGGGGCATGCATTCGCCCCTGACAATGAATGGATGAAGGAATTCGAAGATTCGTTTGGATACACCGAGACTGACGATCAGGATATGGCGATCGCAGATGTGAAGCGCGACATGGAGTCGACGCAGCCAATGGATCGTCTGCTGTGCGGCGACGTGGGTTACGGGAAGACCGAAATTGCCATGAGAGCGGCGTTCAAGGCGATTTCTGACAACAAACAGGTGGCGGTGTTGGCGCCTACCACTGTGCTTGCGTTCCAGCACTATGAAACTTTTCGCCAGCGATTTGCGGCCTTTCCCGTGACCATTGAGATGATCAGCCGTTTTCGTTCGCCCAAGCAGCAGAAAGAGATTCTGCAGAAAACGGAAACGGGAAAAATCGACATCCTCATTGGAACGCATCGGATACTTTCAAAAGATCTCAAGTTCGCCGACCTTGGACTGCTGGTGGTGGACGAGGAGCAACGCTTCGGCGTCCGCCACAAAGAGCGCATCAAGCAGATGCGAAAGCAAGTGGACGTGCTCACCATGTCCGCTACGCCGATACCGCGGACGCTGCACATGTCGATGATTGGCATGCGCGACATGAGCTTGATAGAAACACCTCCGAAAGATCGCATGGCGATCCAAACGGTGGTGGCGCACTGGGACGAAAAGCTGATCCAGTCGGCCATCGAGCAGGAGATGGAACGCGGCGGGCAGGTGTACTTCGTACATAATCGCGTCGACACGATTTGGGAGATCGCGGCCAAGCTGCAGGAGTTGGTTCCGAAGGCGCGAGTGATTGTTGGGCATGGCCAGATGTCTGAGGGTGAACTGGAAAAGGTGATGCTGAACTTCATGCATCACAAGTCGGACATTTTAGTCGCGACGACGATTATCGAAAACGGATTGGATATTCCTCTGTGCAACACGATTCTAATCAATCGAGCAGAGCGGTTGGGACTTTCTGAGCTATACCAGTTACGTGGACGTGTGGGGCGGTCGAATCGCAGGGCTTACGCGTATCTGTTGGTCCCGGCCGATATTGAGCTGACTCCGATTGCTCGCCGTCGTCTTGCGGCATTGAAGGAATTTTCTGACTTGGGCGCAGGTTTTAAGATCGCGGCGCTCGACTTAGAACTTCGCGGTGCAGGTAATTTATTAGGTGGGGAGCAGAGCGGCCACATAGAAGCTGTTGGCTTTGAGTTATATACACAAATGCTGGATCGGGCTGTCCGCGAAATGAAGGGCGAGGCGGCTCCGGACGAAGCTGAGACCCAACTTAATCTGGGACTCAACATTCGAATTCCGGTTGATTACATTCCAGAAGAGAATCAGCGCCTAAGAATGTACAAAAGAATAGCTGGAATCGAAACCGAAGTACAGTTGAACGATGTTCGTGCCGAGTTGCAGGACCGATATGGCGAATCTCCGAATGCGGTGCGAAATCTGCTCAATTATGCCTCGTTGAAGCTGCTGGCGGTTCGCGTGGGAGTTACGACGGTGGAGCGCAAGCGCGACCAGGTCAGCATCAAGTTCCGTCAGGATGCCACCGTAGATCCGGAAAAGCTTGCCAGATTCGTATCGTCACAAAAAGGCACGCAGTTCGCCCCCGATGGGACGTTGAAATTTCAGCTGAAAGCGACCGCCGCACCCGAGGTGCTGGCTCATCTACAAAAGTTGATGGAAGAGCTCACCGGCTCCGCTACCTTGCCGACAGCCGCATCGTAAAAGTTTCAGTGGATGTGATAAGTTTCTTAAGTCTTTAAGGTTGGCCACGCACTTCATCACGTACATCAATTCACAGGAAGATAATGGCGAAATGTCTCGCAATTTTAATGATCTTGACCACGTTTGTGATGCGTCCCTCGGCAGCTGAGGCGCAGCCCACTCCGTCTGACTTCGACAAATTAGTGGACGAATATTTTGCAGTATTTTTTCAGTACCACCCGACACAGGGCACTGCTGCAGGGTTTCATCAATACGATGCGAAACTCGAAGACTATTCCAAGGCTGCTTTGGATGCCGAGAGTGCCGCCAATGACAAGCTCCAGGCAAAGCTCAGTGGCTTCGACAAATCGAAGTTGACAGAAGAATCAGCTGCTGACTTGCAGATTTTGCAGGACGCTATTCGAGCCCGCGCGCTCGAATTAAACAGTATTCAGATGTGGAGGAAGGATCCCGACCAATACACGTCGGGAGCAACTTATGGCGTATTCCTGATTATGAAACGCAATTTTGCTCCCCAGGAAGAGCGGCTGCGTTCGGTGGTAGCGCGCGAGCGGTTAATTCCCAAGGTGTTCGAGGCTGCGGCAAAGAATCTGGAAAATCCGCCCCGAGTTTACACCGAAGTCGCAATTCAGCAACTACCCGGAGTGATTGGTTTTTTTAAGGAAGATGTCCCTAAAGCTTTCAAGGAAGTAAAGGATACCAAGCTCCTAGCTGAGTTCAGGAAGTCGAACGATGGGGTAATGGCGGCGTTGGCGAAGTACGAGGCATTTTTGGAAAAGACGATGCTGCCGGCCTCTAAGGGCGACTTTCGTATCGGCGCGGAGAACTACAGCAAAAAACTGCTCTTCGAAGACATGGTCGATCTGCCAATCGATCGTCTTCTGGAGATCGGGTATGAAGATCTACATCGTAATCAGCGTCGGCTCAAAGAAACGGCTGCCAAAATCGATCCGAATCATTCGCCTCGCGAGGTGCTGGCTGAGTTAGAAAAAGATCATCCCGCGGCCGATCAGTTGCTGCAGACCTTCCGCGACACGCTCGGTGGCCTGCGCGACTATATAGAAGAGAAGAAGATCATTACACTGCCGTCTAAGTTGTTGCCTCAGGTGGAAGAGACACCCCCATTTGCCCGAGCGTTAACCACTGCATCTATGGATACTCCGGGAGCTTACGAGGATAAGGCTACCGAAGCAATGTTTAACGTGACTCTCGCCGATATGTCCTGGAAGCCGCAGCGAATCGAAGAGTGGATGCAGGGCTTCAATCGCGGAACTATTATTAGTACGGCAGTTCATGAGGTTTATCCGGGGCACTATACCCAGTTCTTATGGGTAAAGAAGGCGCCATCAAAGGTTCGCAAATTGCTATATTGCGGCACCAACGCCGAAGGCTGGGCGCACTACACCGAGCAGATGATGTTGGATGAAGGTTATGGCAACGGTGATCCCAAGCTTCGTATGGGTCAATTGCAGGACGCATTGTTGCGCGACGCTCGTTTTATTGCAGGCATTGAAATGCACACCGGGAAGAAAACTCTGGAGCAGGCTAATAAATTCTTCGTTGAGGAGGGCTACCAGACGGCACCGGTGGCAGATGTTGAATCAAAGCGGGGAACTTCAGATCCAACGTACCTGGTTTACACCGTGGGCAAATTGCAGATCATGAAATTGCGTGAAGATTATCGCAAGCAGCAGGGAGACAACTTCAGCTTGCAGGATTTTCACGATCAATTCATGCTGCAAGGCGCTGTACCGTTGAAGATTATCCGCAAGGCCATGTTGGGGAACGACAGTCCAACGTTGTAACTGGTTTCCGGCACTCATTTCCATAAAGCTCAGGTCATTGTCTGCAATGAAAAAGAAGATTTGCAAAGCAGTTTTTCCCGCCGCGGGCTTAGGTACGCGCTTCCTTCCCGCCACTAAGGCCCAACCAAAAGAGATGCTGCCGCTAGTGGATAAACCCATCATTCAATACGGCGTAGAAGAGGCGCTGGCTGCGGGGTGTAACCAGATCATCATTGTTACGGGCCGGGGCAAGCAGGCCATTGAGGACCATTTCGATGTCAGTTACGAACTCGAGCACATGCTTGAATCTCGCGGCAAGACCGATCTGCTGAAAATTGTGCGCCAAGTTTCGGACTTGATTCACATCTCCTACGTGCGCCAAAAAGAAGCGCTCGGACTGGGTCATGCGATTCTTACTGCGCGCGAGTTGGTGGGCAATGAGCCGTTCGCCGCACTGCTGGCGGACGACGTTATTGACGCCGAGGTTCCGTGCTTAAAGCAGTTGATCGATGTTTACGAAAAGACTGGATGCAGCGTCCTCGCCACGCAGGTCATCGACGGCCCCTCCATTTCGTCCTATGGTGTGATTAAGGGCTCCAAAGTTGACGGCTGGGGAGGAAGGCTTTACGAGGTCACCGACCTAGTCGAAAAGCCTAAGGTGGAAGATGCTCCCTCGAACATGGCCATCATTGGACGATATATCTTGACGCCAGCAATTTTTGAGACATTGTCGCAGATTCAGGCTGGCGCCGGCGGAGAGTTGCAGCTTACCGACGGCTTACGGGCACTGCTGAAAAAAGAGAAAGTTTACGGATATGTCTTCGAGGGTAAACGTCACGACACGGGTGACAAGCTCGGGTTCCTCAAAGCAACCGTAGAGTTCGCACTGAAGCGAGAGGATTTAGGCGGTCCATTGCGTGCGTATCTGAAAAAACTGAACCTTTAGCCCCGCAGCGTACTTTGGAGTTTTTCCGACTTCTCCTGGACGCCGCGTTCAAGTTTTTCTTTAAAGCCCCGCAACTTGCTGGTCAGGTCGGCGTCTGCGACAGCCAGAATCTGCGCCGCGAGAATTCCTGCATTGGTGGCTCCCGGCTTTCCGATCGCCACCGTTGCCACGGGAATCCCAGCAGGCATCTGCACTGTTGCTAACAGAGAATCCAGTCCGTTCAATGCGGTAGACGGAATCGGTACGCCGATGACGGGCAAAGAAGTGTGCGCCGCGATGACGCCTGCCAGATGGGCAGCGCCGCCAGCTCCTGCGATGATCACCCGGATGCCGCGTCCCGCCGCCTTTTCGGCGTATTCGGCGGTACGGTGTGGCGAGCGGTGAGCGGAAGTTACATCCATTTCGTACGCAATTCCAAAGGGTTCAAGCGCCTTGCCAGCCTCGCGCATAATCTCCAAATCGGAGTCACTACCCATCACGATAGAAACCAGGGGATTGTTCATTGGTCTTCCTTAGTAATTCTTGTTAGTTTCGGTCGGTGGTGCGTTGGTTGCAACGAGCGACAGTCATTTTTTCTTCAATGCTCGCGCGGCGATATCTTTACGGTAGTGCGCCCCTTCGAAGCCGATTCTGGCTGCGGCAGCATAGGCACGATCCACCGCGGTGGCTAAATCGGGCGCACGCGCCGTTACGCCTAGCACTCGGCCTCCCGCCGTGTAATAACCGCCGTCTAGTTTGGTAGTTCCCGCGTGAAAAACCTTTACTCCATCGAGCTTGTTGGCTTCATCCAAACCGATAATTTTCTTGCCGGCTTCGAAGGTACCAGGGTATCCGCCCGAAGCCATTACCAGGCAAACCGAGGCATCGGCCGACCATTTGAAGTCGCCTTCGCTGACGCGGCCATCGGTAGAGGCCTCTAGGGCGTCCAGCAGATCGCTGTCGAGGCGCATAAGAATCGGCTGCGTTTCAGGATCGCCGAAGCGGCAGTTGAACTCGAGGACCATAGGCCCACGCGCGGTCATCATCAGGCCGCAGTAGAGGATGCCTTTGTATTCAGCATCTTCCTGTTTCATGCCTGCGATCACCGGCTTGGCGACATGTTGCAACAGCCATTGAGTCATCTGATCGTCAAGAATGGTTTGCGTGGAGTAGGCTCCCATGCCCCCCGTGTTCGGGCCAGTGTCGCCATCGCCTACCCGCTTGTGATCCTGAGCCGCAACCAGAGGAGCGATCCGCTCTCCGTCGCTGAGAACCAAGAATGATATTTCTTCGCCTTGCAGACATTCTTCCAGCACTACTCGCGAGCCGGCGTCGCCCAGCATTTTTCCGCTAAGCATGTCGGTGGCGACGGCAGCAGCTTCTTCTTTACTCTTGCAGATGACAACACCCTTTCCGGCGGCCAGGCCGTCGGCTTTCACGACCAAGGGAGTCGAAAAATGGCCCAGTGCTTCATGAACTTCATCGAGGGAATTGCAGATGGCATAGTGAGCAGTTGGAATCCGGTGCCGCTGCATGAATTCCTTGGCGAAACTCTTGCTGGACTCCAGTTGCGCGGCCACCTTAGTGGGACCAAAAATGCGGAGGCCCCGGCGCGCAAACTCATCGACTACACCGAGCTGCAGTGGCAATTCCGGACCTACGATAGTCAAATCCGGCTGAATCTGGTGGGCGAGGGCCACCAGGCGGTCGACGCTTTTCAAGTCCACAGGTAGGCACTCGGCCTCATTGGCGATGCCGCCGTTACCGGGTGCACAAAATATCTTGGAAACGCGAGGCGATTGGCGCAGTTTCCATACCAGCGCGTGCTCGCGGCCACCACTGCCAATAACCAGAATCTTCATAAGCTTCGGAAGAATAGGTTAGGGTCGGAGAGGAAACTCTGTCAAACGGACTGCGTAGTTTGTGAGCTTTTCTTTTGGTTTGGACGGTCTTCGCTCGGTGGTTAACCGGAATTAACCTGAGCGGTATAATCAAGGTTAATGATTACAGTATCCAAAGAGGATTATTTAAAAGCTATCCTCGAAGCCGAGAGCGAGGGGCAGACGGTTATTTCCGCAACTCTGGCACACTGGCTTTCGGTATCGCCACCCGCCGTTACCATGGCATTGCGGCGTCTAAAGAAAGACGGTTTGGTGCGGGTGCGGACGACCGGCGAAGTTGAATTGACGGCCGCCGGACGCAACATCGCGCGCAAACTAACTCTGCGGCACCACCTGATCGAACGTATGTTGGCGGAAATCTTTGGCATGGAATGGTACAAGGTGCACGACGAAGCTGAGAGGCTCGAGCACGCGGTATCCCCAGATTTCGAGGCGAAGTTGCTGGCCAGGCTGGGCAGAGGCGGCGCTTGTCCCCACGGCAATCTCAGCGAGTTGGAGAACCTTGAGAGCCGCCGTCGGCGCGGCTTGGTACTGTTGTCCCAAGCCTTGGATGGAAGAAGATACGTGGTAAGCGGAATCTATGAACGGGACCGTCACCTGTTGGAATTCCTGGATTCTCGCGGCATTCGCCCCGGGGCTACCCTGGATTTGACGCAACGCAATTACGATCGCACTCTTACGCTGATCACAGATGCTGGTGAAGTAGCCTTGGGCGGCTCGGCGGCAGAGAAGGTCTGGGTTGTGGCTGCTGAGCAAAAACGCCAAGCGGTTGCCAAAGCATAGGTCCTCCTCTATTTTCAGGCGGATAATCTAATTAACTATAGTTTATAGATTCATGTATACTTAGGCTAACATCGATTCGATGGAGACTGATTTCCCCAACCCCGAGCAGCAAGGCTGGCGGCTACCTGTAACACGCCCCAGCCTTCCAGAGATCCACAGCAGTCTACCCATCCCAATCGGCGCATCTTTCCTGCGGAAGCTGTTTCTCTTTGCGGGACCTGGATTTCTGGTTGCAGTTGGCTATATGGATCCAGGAAACTGGGCCACTGACCTCGCCGGGGGCTCGAAATATAACTACGCCTTGCTGTCAGTGATCATGATGTCTAACCTGATGGCAGTGTTGTTGCAGCGGCTGGCCATTAAGCTCGGGGTGGCAACGGAGAGAGACTTGGCGCAAGCCTGCCGCGACCATTTCAGCAAACCCGTCTCAGTTGGGCTATGGATATTCGCAGAAATTGCAATTGCCGCTTGCGATCTGGCGGAGGTAATCGGCTCTGCCATTGCATTGAATCTGCTTTTTCACATCCCTCTACTGCTCGGCGTCTGCCTCACCGCGCTAGACGTGCTCTTGATCCTCCTGTTGCAACAGCGAGGTTTTCGCTTCCTGGAAGCGATGGTGATCACACTGATTGGCACTATTGGCGTGTGCTTCGGCCTGGAAATACTGTTCTCGAAGCCCAGCGTTCTGGGCATACTGCATGGATTTATTCCCTCGTCCCACATCATTTTGGATCCAGGCATGCTCTACATCGCGATTAGCATCCTAGGCGCCACCGTAATGCCACACAATTTGTATTTGCATTCAGCCATCGTGCAGAGCCGCAACTTTGAGCGCAACAGTCGCGGGAAACGCGAGGCCATCCGTTTCTCCACCATCGACTCCACGGTTGCCTTGACCGTAGCGCTGTTCGTCAACGCTGCGATCTTGATTGTTTCTGCCGCCACTTTTTATAGTCGGGGCCTTACGCAGGTTGCGGAGATAAATGACGCTTACAAGCTGCTAACACCGCTGTTGGGCGTCACGGGGGCAAGCACCATGTTTGCGTTGGCGCTGCTGGCATCAGGGCAAAATTCAACTCTCACAGGAACTCTCGCCGGCCAGGTCGTGATGGAAGGCTTTCTTAACATCCGTGTGCGCCCGTGGTTGCGGCGACTGATTACTCGAGGGCTGGCAATCGTTCCCGCAATCATTGTGACGGCATTCTGGGGAGAGCGCGGAACCTCCAACCTGCTCCTGCTAAGCCAAGTAATCCTCAGCATGCAGCTTAGTTTTGCGGTCATTCCCCTGGTGATGTTCACAAGCGATCGACGCAAGATGGGTGAGTTTGTAAATGCGGGGTGGGTGAAAATACTGTCGTGGTCCACGGCAATTTTAATTGCCGGGCTCAATGCATGGTTGTTGGTGGAATGGGTTCGCACCTAGATCCATCCATTGAGAAATAAAAGCAAAAACTAACTACTAAAGTTTTCTCCGCATTGCTGAATCGGACCTTGAGCGGTTCTTAACCATAACGCGGACTACGAAATCCTGCCCAGAACGATTAAACTAGTAAGTTGGCTGTCTGCCTAAAAACCATTCCTTCAGGAAGGCGCTCTGCGACGCTATGAATAGCTTCAACAGCCGTTCCTCGCTCAAAGTTGGGAAATTTGAGTACGAGATTTACCGCCTAGATGTTTTGGATAAACAAGGCGTCTCCACCATACATCTGCCCTATTCGCTGCGTATTTTGCTGGAAAATTTGCTGCGCACTGAAGATGGCAAAAATGTTAAGGCCGATGATATTCGCGCTCTGGCGGCATGGAACAGCAAATCGAAGCCCGACAAGGAAATTGCATTCACGCCCAGCCGAGTGCTTTTGCAGGATTTCACCGGCGTGCCGGCGGTAGTGGATTTAGCCGCGATGCGTGACGCTATGAAGCGGCTGGCGGGCAACCCTGCTCTGATCAATCCTTTGCAGCCCGCGGAATTGGTGATTGACCACTCGGTTCAGGTGGACGAATTCGGCACGGCGCAAGCTTTTCAGCTCAATGCTGAGTTGGAGTTTATTCGCAACAAAGAGCGCTACGCGTTTCTCCGTTGGGGACAGGATGCATTCCGGAACCTCGCCATCGTGCCGCCCGACACTGGAATCGTGCACCAGGTTAATTTGGAGTTTCTAGCGCGCGTGGTTTTTGTGAATGACGTAAACGGAAAAAAGACAGCGTATCCAGATACGCTGGTCGGCACAGATTCCCACACCACCATGATCAATGGCGTTGGCGTTCTAGGCTGGGGCGTCGGTGGAATTGAAGCTGAGGCTGCGATGCTGGGCCAGCCAGTGTCGATGCTTATTCCACAAGTAGTGGGCGTAAAGCTCATCGGCAAACTCCGCGAGGGCGCAACCGCGACTGACTTGGTGCTCACCATCACGGAGATTCTCCGCAAACACGGTGTTGTTGGGAAGTTTGTTGAATACTACGGGCCGGGATTGCGTGAGCTGCCGCTGGCAGATCGCGCGACCATCGGCAATATGTCGCCCGAGTACGGCGCAACGTGTGGCATTTTCCCCGTTGATAAAGAGTCGCTGAATTATTTGCGGCTAACCGGTCGTTCCGACGAACAGGTAGCGCTGGTCGAGGCATACTGCCGCGAGCAGGGATTGTTCCATGACGAGAACACGCCTGAGGCTGAATACTCGGAACTCTTGCAGCTCGACCTTGATTCGGTTGAGCCTAGCATTGCCGGGCCCAAACGTCCGCAGGATCGGGTGGCGCTGTCGCAGGCCGGAGAATCATTTCGAGTCGCTTTACCTTCACTAATCAAGCCCAAAGCGAAAACTGCGGCTGCATCGGTTACGCCCGCGGTAAATGCTCCTGAGCGGCGCTGGGAATCCGAGGGCGGCAGTCCGACAGCAGTCGGCGTGTTGGACCATCTTTCGGAAGAGCACGTTCCGCCAAGCGTGAGGAAATCATTGCGGCATGGAAGTGTAGTGATCGCCGCCATCACCAGCTGTACTAATACTTCGAATCCGTCAGTGATGGTGGCCGCAGGTTTGGTAGCGAAGAAGGCGGTCGAGAAAGGTCTCTCCGTTCCGGCTTGGGTGAAGACATCCTTAGCTCCGGGGTCGAAAGTGGTACGTGACTATCTGGAAAATGCCGGACTGCTTTCCTACCTCGAAAAAATCAACTTCCACATCGTCGGGTATGGATGCACGACCTGTATCGGGAACTCTGGGCCGCTCCCGGCGGAAGTGTCGCAGGCGGTGGATGAGAACGATTTGGTCGTGGCTTCGGTGCTTTCTGGTAACCGAAACTTTGAAGGTCGCATTAATTCAGAAGTTCGCGCTAACTACCTGATGTCGCCACCCCTGGTGGTCGGCTTCGCGCTGGCTGGTCGCATTGATCTTGATTTGCGTACTGATCCAATCGGAAAAGATAAATCCGGCAAGCCCGTGATGTTGGCTGACGTTTGGCCTTCGCAGCAGGAAGTGAATGACGCCGTCAGGAAATCGATTACCTCCGACATGTTCCGCAACAGTTATGCGGACGTCTACCAGGGCGATGAACGCTGGCGCGGACTGCCGGTTCCCAAAGGCGAAACCTACGTTTGGGACAAAGATTCTACCTACATTCGGCAGGCGCCTTACTTCGATGGCATGACGATCGAGCCCAAGCCGGTACAGGATATTCGCGGCGCACGCGTGCTGGCCGTGCTCGGCGACAGCGTAACTACGGACCACATCTCGCCCGCAGGATCAATTAAGAAAGACAGTCCAGCAGGAAAATATCTTCAGGAGCACGGGGTTAAGCCGGCCGATTTTAATTCCTATGGCTCGCGCCGCGGCAATCACGAAGTGATGGTCCGCGGCACTTTTGCCAACGTGCGGCTGCGCAACAAGATGGTGCCGAATCTCGAAGGTGGGTTCACCCGGCACCTGCCTGACGCCGCCGAAATGAGCATCTTCGAAGCTTCCGAAAAATATATCGCTGAAGGTGTGCCCCTGGTAATCCTGGCGGGAAAAGAGTACGGCTCCGGATCATCGCGTGACTGGGCCGCGAAGGGGCCTCTGTTACTCGGCGTGCGCGCTGTCGTCGCCGAGAGTTATGAGCGAATTCACCGCTCGAACTTAGTTGGCATGGGGATCTTGCCGCTACAGTTTGCTGCGGGTGAAACACCCACAATTTTGGGCTTGACCGGCGAAGAAGTTTTCGAAGTTACCGGCCTGCGCGAGCTCATCGGAAGGTTCATTCCCAGCAGCCAGGTAAAAGTCCGCGCCACGGCCAGTGGAAAGACAATCGAGTTCAGCGCGCTGGTTCGGATCGATACTCCACAGGAAGCCCAGTACTATGCCAATGGCGGAATTTTGCAGTATGTGTTGCGGCAGCTGCTGGCCGCGAAGGGTGCGCCACCGCACGCCTAGGCAAGAATTCGGGCGTAAGCGCGAATCGCGGGCGGGCCGGATCTCGCCTAATCACCTGTATAATTAACCTTCGCAAATGCCTACGAAACGCCTGATTCGTTCAACTACAGTTCTAAGTGTCCGCCGAAACGGCAACGTCGTCCTTGCCGGGGATGGCCAAGTTACACTGGGCGAAGGAGTTATCAAGCACTCGGCGCGCAAGATCCGCCGTCTCTACCAGGAAAAGATTCTGGCGGGGTTTGCTGGCTCAACCGCCGATGCTTTCTCCCTTTTCAGCCGCTTCGAGTCGAAGCTGGAGCAGTATCACGGCAACATTGGGCGGGCCGCCGTAGAACTAGCGAAAGACTGGCGGACCGACAAATTCCTCCGCCATCTCGAAGCTCTGCTGCTGGTTTCCGACAAAGAGCAGACTTTTCTGCTGAGTGGCCAAGGCGATGTGATTGAGCCGGATGGTGGCATTGCTGCGATCGGCAGCGGAGGGCCCTATGCCCAGGCAGCCGCTCAGGCGCTGATTGAACATACCGAGCTTTCGGCTCGCCAAATCGCCGAGGAAGCAATGAAGATCGCCGGTAAAATGTGCATCTATACTAACGACAAGATAACGATTGAGGAGCTGTAGGCCTCCGTATTTATGGCTATTTACCTTCCAGCTACCGCAGAAGACACCCAGGCCGCGCTCGACGACCTTACACCACGTGAAATAGTCGCCGAACTGGACAAGTACGTCATCGGCCAAAAGGACGCCAAGCGTGCCGTAGCCATTGCGTTGCGCAATCGCATGCGCCGCCAGAAGCTTCCCGAAGACATGGCGGAAGAGGTCATCCCCAAAAATATTATTATGATCGGCCCTACCGGTGTGGGTAAGACCGAACTTGCGCGAAGGCTGGCAAAGTTGGCCAATTCTCCCTTCATGAAGGTTGAAGCCTCGAAGTTCACCGAGGTTGGTTATGTGGGCCGCGACGTTGAGTCGATGATCCGCGATCTGGTGGAAATCGCGATTGAGATGGTGCGGGAAGAGAAGTTGGAAGATGTTTCCGACAAAGCTGAGCTGAATGCAGAAGAGCGGCTGCTGGATATTCTGCTGCCCCCGCCAACCCCTCGGCCAGCCGAAACCCCACAAGCCGGGTTCGTTTTAGAAGGCAACACCAGTTCGGGCGACTCGCAGTCGCGCACTCGCGAAAAACTACGGCAGCAATTGCGCGAAGGAAAGCTTGACGACCGCATGGTCGAGATTGACGTACGCGAGCGTTCGTTCCCGGCGTTTGAAATCATCTCCAACCAGGGCGCCGAGGAGATGGATATCAACATAAAAGATATGTTGCCCAACATCTTCGGTCAGCGTACCAAGAAGCGGAAGATGAAGGTCAACGAAGCTTTTGAGTATTTGATCCAGGAAGAAGAACAGCGTCTGATTGATATGGATCAGGTCACCCGCACCGCGATCGATCGCGTGGAAGATTCAGGGATTATCTTCCTCGATGAAATCGACAAGATCGCCGGACGCGAAGGCGGCCACGGGCCGGACGTTTCACGCGAAGGTGTGCAGCGCGACATCCTCCCTATCGTAGAAGGAACAACGGTTAATACACGCTACGGCATGGTTCGCACCGATCATATTCTGTTCATCGCCGCCGGGGCATTTCACGTATCAAAGCCTAGCGACCTGATTCCAGAGCTTCAGGGCCGCTTCCCAATTCGCGTCGAGCTTCAGTCGCTGACCATGGATGACTTCGTGCGAATTTTGACTGAGCCAAAATCTTCGTTGGTGAAGCAATACGTGGCCTTGCTTGGTACTGAGGGTGTGCAGCTGGAGTTTACCAAGGACTCGCTGGAAGAGATTGCCCGCTTCGCTTTTCGCGTAAATGAAGGCACAGAAAATATTGGAGCGCGGCGCTTGCACACCATTATGGAGCGCGTCCTCGACCAGATCAGCTTCGACGCTCCCGACAAAAAGGGCGAACAAGTAAAGATTGACGCACCCTACGTGCGGGAAATGCTCGCCGACATCGTCAAGGACCAGGATCTTTCCCGTTACATCCTGTAACTAAACCTTCATACAACGTTAGCTTTGCGAGCCTTCGTAACTGCGAGAAGCGCGAGTGATCCGTTGTGCCCGCTTGAATCGTCGTCCCATGCCAGTGGTACCCTTGCCTATGGCTTTGGATGAAGAAGTGAAAGTACGTCACATCAAGCCCCGCCGAAGTTCTGTTGCAGTTGGCACAGCGCTAATTATCGGCATACTGATCGGCGTCTTTTTGGTCGGCGGTTTGGGCTGGGTAATGTTGTCGCGCACCTCGGGCCGCGCGCTATTAAGCCACATGTGGTCAGCGCTGACCGGCCGAACTCTCACAATCGATGTCAGTCAGCCAACGGTTGTTGACCGTATCCAGCGGTTACAGCGAGTCGAGACTGTGGTCTACACAATGGACAAACTGGTAACGGGAGCGAAAGAGAATCCCATCTTCCCAGACTTTCTCGCCGGCGACCGTTTGTTGATGCTAGTCCACGGAGAAGTGGTAGCAGGAATCGATTTTGGGGGTCTGAAACCCGGGGACGTCAGGGTGACCGGAAAACAGGTTCGGCTTCATTTGCCGCAGCCGCAGATTTTCACCACGCGTCTCGATAGCGGGCGAACCCGCGTCTATTCGCGGCAAACCGGCCTGCTGGTACCGACCGACCCTAATCTGGAGACCCAAGTACGACAAGAGGGGGAGCGCGAACTGCAGGAAGCAGCGCTCGCGGACGGTATTCTGCGAAACGCGCAACAGAATGGACTAGCGACAATCACCAGCCTGTTGCAGGGCTTAGGATTCGACAAAGTAGATTTCGACTGAAGCTACTGAACAAAAAAAGACGCGGGCAGTTTGCCCGCGTCGCCGGATATACCAACAACTACTACCGGTCGTGATGGTCTTGCTCCTGCGGTACATATCTTGAACCGCCCAGGTCGGCATCAGTAAATCCGAAGACGAAAAAACGATTCGGATTTGTCCCCGGACCATTCAAATCCTGCAGGAAGTCGTTGTCGTTTGCCACCCACAGAGTGTGTAGCCGGGTATGCCCATTCTTAACGTCGTCGGCCAGAGCAATCCCTTCGATCTTCGCGGGGATCTGATCAGGAGTAAATCCGTTCGCGGTAAGCACCTGAACAATATCCAGAAACAACGACTTGCTCACGGCGTAAGTTGCAGCGGTAGTGCCGTCCATGTCCGTGATATCAACTGCCTTCGTCAGGCTGATCTTGAAAATCTGTTTGATTTTGGCATTGCTGCCGTCGCCCAGTCCCTTTCCATCACGCTCGTCAACCAAGAATTCATGTTGGTTAAGCGCGACAATATCGCTGACTCCGGAGCCCGTTGTCAGCAGATAAGCGTATTCGTGTGTCTTCCCGCTACGAATGTCAATCGTAACAATCCGCAAAAGCTTCGCCGCACTCCCGCCCTCCAGAGCATCCTGAATGAGTGAAGCCTGCATAATCCCGACCAGCGTTTTTCCATCAGGTGTAATGGCGAGGCCTTCCATTCCTTTGTTGGCCGTGCGTCCGCTGGTGTTGCCGGAAATTTCATTACTCCCGACCGGTTGCAGGTTGGAAACGAAGAGGTGGTCTGGCAATCTGAAGGTGCGGAGGCGGCGGCCGCTGTGGCGATCGAATTGATAAACGTAGGGGCCATACTCGTCGGAAATAAAAACACTCTCTCCGTCACTGGAGACTCGAATGCTTTCTGTGTCAAGCCGGCCGTTGCGAGGATCGCCAGAGTTACGAGTGGGATCGAACGCATCGGATCGTCCTGTAAAGTAGTGTTTGAACCAGGTATTTTGTTCGGGCACGCCAGACCCGACGCCTAACGCTGCACCGGTTCCATAGACCAAAGGGTGCGAACTGTAGAGCAGCGTCGTGCGCTTGAGCTTCGCCGTCAGCGTGAAAGGTAAGCCAGCATCATGGTTGCGTTCTAAATTCATTTTGACGGTGTGAAACCGCGGAATATAGGTTGCGGTGTCATCAATAAGAGAGTCGAAAGGAATAGCGTTTGGCCCCCGATCAGGAAGAGCCAGAAAAGTGTTGTCGAAGCCCCACGCGAGGCCAGATCCCAGTCCGCCCAAAAGGTTGGCAGGAGCGCCATTTTCAAGTGTGCCTTCGAGCCCCGACAGGTCGGAGTAGTCCCCGGCCTTTGAACTGGTAAGTGATCCAACCGCAATTAGGCTAACTTGCGCATTCAGCAGCGTCCCGCCAAACAGGCTGATAGACGCGGCAATCAGAGTTATGTGCAAAAATTTTCTCACGCAGTAATTCCCTCCTGGGAATTTCATTTCGCTAGTGTGGCCATAATCTGGCAGCGAGTCTGTGGGGGCAAGTTAAAATCTGGTTAAAAGTCAGAAGGCAAGAGAAACGTGCGGTGCAATTACAAAAAGTGACAAACCCTGAAGAATATTAAAACTTAGCGACTAGCCATCGCCGGGGAACTCAGGCATATTGCTGTCGTGAATCGCGGCTTGAGCAGTTGCAATTGACCAGGTGAACCCGCAAAATAGGGAGCCTTGCCCAGCTCTTCCACTCCCGCGGCGCAGCGTCAGCATCTTTCGCCATTGCTCGCTGTCCTCCTTGGCTTGATGTTCCTGTCGGTATTTATTAACTACGTTGATCGCGGCAATCTTTCCATTGCCGCTCCAATGTTGAAAGATGAATTCAAGCTTTCGGGGTTTCAGCTGGGAATTCTGCTGTCCTCATTTTTCTGGACTTATGCGGGATTCCAGATAGTTTCCGGGTGGCTCGTGGATCGCTTTGACGTCAAGTGGGTGATGGCTGCGGGCTTTCTCTTGTGGTCAGGAGCCACCGCCGTAACTGGGCTCTTACACGGCTTTGCAATCTTGCTGATCGCAAGGTTGCTGCTCGGAGCGGGCGAGTCAGTGGCCTATCCGTCGTACTCCAAAATCCTGGCGCGCGATTTCCCGGAAGAGCAGCGCGGATTCGCGAACTCAGTGATTGTGGCCGGGCAAACTGGAGGGCCAGGCTTCGGCATGTTTGCCGGGGGAATGTTAATGGCCCGCTTCGGCTGGCGGTCGTTCTTTATAGTAATCGGCCTGGTGAGTTTGCTGTGGCTCTGGCCGTGGCTCAAATTAATGCCGCGCGGCGGGCGCATGATCGTGAGCCACTTGACGCCGATGCCAAGCCTGGCAGAAATCCTGCAACAACGTTCCGCTTGGGGAACCTGCGGCGGACTTTTCTGCACCAATTATCTGTCCTACTTCCTGCTCACCTGGCTACCGTTTTATCTTGTGCGCGAGCGCCACTTTTCCATGGACAACATGGCGAAAATAGCCGGCTCGGCCTTTCTGACTGCCGCACTGACTGCATTGCTATGCGGAAAGATATCTGATCGCTGGATTGCATCGGGAGCGACCGCCACGCGTGTGCGAAAAACGTTTACTACAGCGGGCATGCTCATCGCGGCGGTATTTCTTTTTGGCTGCGTGGTGTCGGGCCCACGACTTGCAGTCTTTATGTTGATCATGGCCGCCATGGGATTCGGAATCTGCTGCTCGAATCTGTGGGCGATCACGCAGACCCTAGCGGGGCCCCAAGCCGCGGGCCGTTGGACGGGCGTACAGAATTTCGTTGGAAACCTGGCCGGGATTGTGGCCCCCGCTCTTACTGGATTTGTGCTGGATCGCACCGGAGAATTCTTCTGGCCGTTTGTAATTGCCGCCGCATTCTGTGTGGCGGGTGCCATGTGTTGGATATTCGTAGTTGGGCCGGTGCGGACCGTGCAGTGGAGACTAAAACCTACTGGTACTGTTTAGTGACCGAGTTAGATTTGCAATCCGGCGTGGGTAAATAGCGGGCCCGGTTTCTTGCCCTCCCCGGCAGACTTTAGGCGAAACATCAGCACTCCCCAAGTTGTATTACAGGAATTAAAATAATCAGTCTCAACCCGCCACCCTGCGTGAGTGAAGCGTAGCACGCTGTGCTCCTCCTTCTGCTCGATGTCGAAAAGTAAGCGGGTGCCGTCCCATTCCTTGCCGCTAACGCAATGCCACTCCGTACGCGGAGGCGGTGAAGTGCGCAGTGGGCGAAACCGATAAGTGGTCGCACGGTTGAAAAATGCTAACTCTACCTCGCCCGAAGCGACATCATCGGTTACATCCGCCGCCCACCACTGCGAAAAGCCAGAACTGCCGGTAACCAGCTGAAGTACAGATTCAGCGGGAGCATCGATCGTTATCAGGTGCTTAATATCGGGCAAGTTGAGACCTTTGTCTTACGCAATTGTACAGGCTGGACCACCGTGCGACTCAAGAACCAAGTTCGCACGCTCGAAAACTACGATGCACAACGGCAACGGCCGGACCCTTCACTCGGCCCGGAAGACCTCAATTGGGGCGAATTTGCGCAGCCCATCCACCGCCCGGAGCCAACGTAATCTTAAGTTTCTTTGCATTAGTCGCGGGCATTTTTACTCTCTTATAGTCGCTGGCAAAACGGTCAGCGTTGACGCCATCCTGATACGAATCAATCGTGAAGTTGCCGGCAGGCAAGAATGAGAGATCAACATTAAGGTCGCGTCCAGTCCAGTTGCTCATGGCGCCGATATACCAATCTTTGCCGCTGCGACGCGCCACCAGAACGTATTCTGCAATCTTCGCATCCAGCACCCGGGTCTCATCCCACACCGTTGGAACCGCCGCAAGAAAGTCCATTGCCTCGGGCTCCCGTAGATAATTTGATGGACTATCCGCCAGCATCTGCAGCGGGCTCTCGAAAACCACGTACATCGACAACTGATGGCAACGCGTCCCCATCGCCATGGGGCGCTCATGAATTGGTGCGAAAGTTGTCTTGGTGGCATTCAGCATCGCGCCCGGAGTGTAGTCCATGGGGCCGAGAAACATCCGGGTGAAGGGAAGCGTGACGTTATGCTGTGGCTCACTTTCGGTGCTCCACTTGCTCCACTCCATGCCGCGCACCCCTTCGCCGCTGATCATGTTGGGCCAGGTGCGCGTCATAGTGATTTGAATTTGCCCGCCGTGGAAATCGACTAGCATTTTGCGCTTGGCAGCTTCACGACATGTCTTGAAATAGAAATCGATCAGCTTCTGATCGTTGCGTTGCATGAAGTCGATCTTTAGGCCCTTGATGTCCCATTTTTCAAACTGGTTGAAAGCTTCGTCAAACTTGTCGTCAAAACTCTTCCACACCAACCACAGGATCAGCCCCACATGTTTCTGCTTTGCGTAAGCGGCAAGCTCATCCATATTTACTTCCGGCACCACCGCCATCACATCCCCGAGTTTGTACCAGCCTTCGTCGAGAACCACATACTGAATCCCATACTTCGACGCGAAATCAATGAAGTATTTGTAGGTCGCCGTATTGACGCCGGATTTGAAATCCACATTGTTGAGGTTGAGGGCATTCCACCAATCCCAGGCAACTTTCCCCGGCTTGATCCACGAAGTGTCCGCAACCTCCGAAGGTTTTGCCAGCAGATAGACCAGTTGATTGGTGATCAGGTTGCCGTCTTTTTCCGCGATACCCATCAGCCGCCACGGATACGTCCGAATGCCGCGGGTAGCCGCGATGTAATCCGCGCCTTTGGTCACCTTGTAGTCGCGATCGTTGTCGAGCTTTTCTTCCAGCGGATACGGAGGATGCGTCGCTGCCAATCCATTTCCCCCGGTGCCCTTTAACCAGATTCCGGGATAATCCTCGACATCAGATTCCGCGATAGCCACCTTCACTCCATCGACGTCCACCACTGCTGGCAAACTAGCGATGGCAGCTGGTGCGAGCGTCGCCATCTTCACCGGCAAATACTTCCGCTCGTTGTGCGACATGAAGCTTTCTTCCTGCGGATAGAACACTGTGTAGTTGTCGGGAAAATTAAAATTCGATTCTTCGCTGTAGACCTTAACCTCGCTTTGGGGAAGTGAGGTTTCGATCCGATATGCCGCACCTTCGTTGTAGGCGCGGAAAACCACTGCGTAGTCGCCCGCCATGTCCAGTCGCAATTCGTTGTAGCTGTCATGAATCTTGGCGAATTTTTGCCGGACGGGCGGCTCGATCCAGCCATCGTGCGTGCTCTCTTTGTGAGCTGTGACCTTAGCAGGAGCACCTAGTTTCTGGTGATCGATGTCGATGGAGAGAGAAGAATTCTTCAGGAGCAGCGTGCCCTTGAACAAGACATCGTATTCCATACGATCGCCTGCCCGAACTTTGATTTCAATCTGCCTGTTAGGAGAGTTCAAGCTAAAGCTGGATTGCGCCATCGCTGCTCCGCACAATGAAAACATCGCGGCCGTTACCAAAAGTACTCGCTTGCAGAATGATTCCATCGCCGTTCTCCTAACTGAAGGTTATTGCAGAACTGGCATGTCTACGTTTACATCGACAGCGTATTAAACCCTAGTTTAGACATCTGGAACAAGAGGCGGAAGCGGAGTGAACGTACCGCTTAAATCTGAGAATACTCCGCAGCGCTAAGAATGATATTGGTGATCTTCGACACAATTTCCTCAAACGAATATCTCGGATCCGCGAGCATCTTCTTCCAGGCGGGCGCAGAGCCGAACGCAGCCCAGGCTTTTTCCCGTGCAGCCATATTTTCGTAGCTCAACATGTAGGTGAGATTAGGCAGCCTTGGACCCACCAGCATGTCGCCGTAAAAAACCTGAAAGAACCCGGCTTCGTCAAAGATCTTCTCCTCGCCTGATTGCATCATCTCCACTTTGCGTTTGTGGTCCTGATCGGTGGCGCTTTCGTAAGTGCGCAGTTCAAAAATACGCGCCCCATGCGTCGCGGTGGCCGGCGGAACCTTAAGACGCGGCATCTTCTCAAACGCTTGCAACAACGAACTTTCAATACGGTCGTATGGTGGATGCTCCGCAGGTGTGTTCAAAACAGGAGCGCCAAGCTTCATATACTCCGCGTCCTGTGCCAGTCGATCTTCTACCGTCACCAGAGTTTCAAGGGACAGGCTGGGCATAAGAACATAGACTGATGGCGTTTCCACGCCGATTGTTAGGTTAAAAACGCCCACTGGAGTGATTCCCAGGCGATTTAATGCCGGCACTAACGCATCGCGAAAATAGGCGTCGGCGAGTTTCTGCTGCGATCCGTGGACCAGTCTGTAACAGCGCAGGTGATAAAATTCGCGGCCCGAGGTCGTAGCCGCATGCACATATTTGACCGGTGAGGTCAGCGCTAGCGCCGATGCTGCGAGAGATGAAGTAAGAAACTTGCGACGTTCCATAGAGTCTCCAGTTGAAGCGATAAGTTATAGCATTTTGCTCACAGACAAGCCACGACTCTGCTAGGCGAATGCCGCTGACTTGGCCATGCATGAAGGTTCTAAAAGCGCTGTCCGTTCGTGTACCGGCGGTTACTTGGCGCGCATATCGGCGGCTGTCATACTAAGCGCTGATGTCGCCCGCAATTTCCCCAAGCATTGACGAACGCTGGTTGCCGAAGTCAGTGCTTTGCTTGCGCAACTACACGCTACGGAAATTCCTGCGAGATATCGTTGCTGGTATCACCGTTGGCCTCGTCGCCTTGCCGCTTGCCATGGCCTTCGCCATCGCATCTGGGCTCACCCCTCAAGCGGGAATTTATTGTGCAGTCGTGACCGGATTTCTGATCTCCGCGCTGGGCGGCTCAAAAACTCAAATCGGCGGACCGACCGGGGCATTCGTTGCGGTGGTCGCCGGAATCATTGCCGTGCACGGAGTTGACGGACTCTTCATGTGTACCGTGATGGCGGGTGTCTTGCTGATCATTCTCGGCGTCACCGGAATGGGTTCCGCAGTCAAATTTATTCCACGCCCGGTGGTACTTGGCTTTACCAATGGCATTGCAGTCCTCATCGCCAGCACTCAGATCAAAGATTTCTTCGGCCTGAAAATAGACAAAGTTCCTGCTGAATTCTGGCTCCGCATGAAAACTCTGGCCGCGGGCTTCCACACTTTTTCCTATTGGTCGATAGGGCTCGCTGCCGCCACTGTGGTAGTTCTTCTGCTCTGCCGTGCGATTTCCGGACGTGTCCCCGGTCCTATCGTTGCCATGCTCGGCGTCACCGTAGCGGCATTTGTTTTCAAGCTTCCCGTAGAAACCATCGGCAGCCGCTTCGGCGGCATCCCCAGCGGCCTGCCGCACATGGCGATCCCGCACTTCCGCGCGGATCTCATCCATGGCCTCTTAGGACCGGCGTTTACCGTTGCCATGTTGGGGGCAATCGAATCGCTTATGTCGGCCGTCGTTTCGGACCGCATGAGCAATGATCGCCATAATCCAAATGTCGAACTGATTGGGCAGGGCGTCGCCAATATTATTTCGCCAATGTTCGGGGGATTGCCGGCAACCGGCGCCATCGCTCGCACTGCTACCAACATTCGCGCCGGTGCGCAGTCTCCAATCTCGGGCATGATTCACGCCGCTACCCTGTTGTGTATCCTGCTGTTTGCCGCGCCCCTGGCCAGCTACATACCTATGGCCGCGCTCGCAGGAATCTTAATGGTCGTCTCTTACAACATGGGCGAGTGGCGGGAGATTCCTCAGTTGCTCCGGCTCACCAAAACCGACATTAGCGTTTGGCTGGTTACTTTCGCTCTCACCGTCTTCGCCGACCTCACTGTGGCGGTCGAAGCCGGCATGATCTTGGCCGCGCTGCTTTTCATCGGCCGGGTCGCCAACACTACAACGGTCATGCGGGTCGATGATGGATATGTAAAAGATGGCCAGGTCCACATTTTGCAAGATAAAGACATCCCCTATTACGCGACGATTTTCAGAATTCATGGCCCATTTCTTTTCGGAGCCACCGACAAGATTGGCATGGTGACGGAAAAGCTCCACGAGCTGCCTCCGATTGTGATCATCCGCTTGCGCAACATGACGGCAATTGACGCCACCGGACTTTTCGCTCTCGAAGAAGTAGCCAGGCAGTTACACGCCAGCGGGCGCACATTGATTCTTTGCGGAGCTCGCGAGCAGCCGGCAAAACTGATTCATCAAGCAGAATTCGAAGACGTGGTGGGCGGCGAGAACATCTGCCCCAACGTCCAGGCCGGCCTGCGTCGCGCTGAAGAAGTGTTCGAGCAAATTGAAATATCTGGCGTGGCAATTGCCGCCGGACTCCCGCGCTAGAAGAGGCCACGCCCCGAAGAGCGTGGCCCATGCCGGCTACCTACTTTTGACTGATTGCTTCATTGGCCGGTGCCGCTGGTACGGTTGCGGCTACTGCGGTTGGCTCCACCGCAACGATCTTCACAGTCGACAATATCCGTTTCAGCCGGTTGAAAACCTGGGTGCGATCCACCTGTGGCACCTCCGCATCCACGTCCCGAGCTGTTTCCACTCCCAGTGCGAATTCGTAGCAGGCGCCATTCTGCGAAACATGATAGTACTTGGCGTCCGCCTGGTTGGTTGCGTCTTCTGCCGATGCCTCAATCTCTGAAAACTCGGTTTCTCCCATCTTCACATTGGCGGGTTTCGCCGCTGCATTGCCCGTGGTTTCTGGAAACATAAACTGCGAGCACTCTTCCGGCGTCATTTTCGGATGCACGCTGACGTTAAAAAATGCCGAAGCGAAATCAGTATCGGGATATGAATTCTTCGGCAGCTCAACCGCCGCCAGAGTGCCACCGCCATCCTTGACGAAATTCATCTGCACCGGCCCGAGCCCGGCCCAATCAATGTTGGCGGCCTCATCCTTCTTAAGCACATAGCTCTTCGGATAAACCAGGGAGACGCCATATTCGGAATTGCTATAAACCGCCGCAGTCGACTTGTGATGTTTCACCTTCTTCACTGCTTTTGCTGGTGGCACCTGAGTTGGAGCCGGCATTACCACCTGTTGTGTGATCGCTGGTTGCTCGGGCTTCGTGATCGACGGCTTGCTGCTGGTCTTGGAGCAGGCGCTGGTCTCGAGCAGGAAGATTCCTGCCAGCGATGTTGCGAGCACGGTGACTACCAGCGCGGTTGTATTTCTCCGATTGCTAGCCGGCGCGACTTTGCCGGTGGATTTGCTTTGCGAACTACCTAGATTGAGCTGCGTGAACTGCGACATACATTCCTCCTGTTCTGGTTTCCCCAGTCGCAGAAGTCAATGCAAGACATCAACCTTTGACATCACACTGATTTTATTGGCGTTATCGAAAGATGAATCGCCGCGGTTGTGTTACCCCGAACACCATTGTGGACGCGGAGACACAAATAGGGCTATTCCATGGAACGCTGTTCGTTGCCGATTCTCAGCTCCGGAACAGGCTGCGCAGTAAGGGTTTGCTGTAGCAGTTTCCAGTCACTTTCAATGTCGCTCTGCGAAGAATGCGACGCGGACCGTAGTTCCTCTTCCAGCCGCGTAATCAGGAGTTGTTGAACAATCTGCGGTGGAGCGGAACTGTGAAGCACATTACCGCGAGCGAGTCCCACCTCGAAGCTGAAGTCGCCTTCCTGCACTCTGAAGATAGGTAATCCCGCCTTATCCAGCCCAGGCTCGGCGGCAGTCTGCACGTGCTTCCACTTCACATCGGTTGCCGCGGCTTCCTCGACGGTGGGGGTGTGTTTGACCTCGTCTAGCAGCGCTTTGTATGTACGTTGATCACCATTCGACAGCGGCGGTTCCAAAGCACGCCGAGCATCAAAAATCGTCGCGTCTTTAGCGGGTTTAAAACGCCATCCTGCCCAGTAAGCTACCCCCACACTGCCAGCCATTACCGGATGCAGGAACAGCAACGGCGCCATATATTTTTTGGCCAGCAATATAGAATCGACCACGCCGTGGATCGGCCGGCTGCGCTTGGTTCCCGGCACTTGCGGAATGATAAAAGCCGACAACTGCATCGCCTGACGCCGCTTGCTGGAGCGCACCAGCGATTTCGCGACCTGCCGGGGCGTAGTCACCCCTAAATCGTTAAAGATGCTGCGATGGGCTGCCTTCGGGTAGTAAAAATTGACTACATCTTTCACAAAGTCCGCGCAGTTGCTTTTGAGCAGATTGTATTTGGCACGATTGGGGACGAAGTTAAGTTTTCGGATTAGTTCGTCGTCCTGCTCTGGCGTAGTCTCGATTTTGTACCCATAAAGCGTGCGATCATAGGCAGATCCGGCAAGTTCGTACCACGGCGCATTCTTCGTTTCAACTGCGCCGTCAGCCAACGCGTCCTTTACCCGTGCCAGATATTGCTCTCGAAGAAAAGCCACCAGCTTCGTGTCCGCATATAGCGGAATAGTTTCCGGCTCATCGACCGCATACAGGTATGGAATGAGCGGAACCGCAAGCCAGTCATAGCCCGCCATGCCGTGATACCGGCTGAGCACAACTCCCCACTCGCCCGGCTCGCAGCGTCGCAATTGCAAGGGCGAAGCCGCACAGACTCGCGACAAATAAATAGCTGAGTGACCGGTGCCGGCGAACGCGCCGTCGTAGCTATAGGGCTCTTCTAACAGCAAAGTTGCTTGCGCCCTCGCTCGGGAAACCCCGCAAATAACCAATATCGTGAGTAATATCAGCCGAAATGAAGCCCGTGCCATGATGGATATTTAGATGACGTTTTGGACTCGCGTGACAGGCGGACCTGTCGGCTTTAACTACTTAGAAGGGAACGGCTTAGAAGAGTATTGGACCTTGGTAATCATCTACTCAAACTGCTTGCGAAAACTAGCGAACTGTTCCTGGAGATCGGCTACAGCCGTCCGCAATTCGGCAATTTCCATCTCCAAGTGTGAAACTTGGTCGCTGCGGCCTAGATGCGCCACTGCCGGAGCCGGGAACCCCGCGTCATCATCTTCCCCAACTCCTGAGAACAAGTGCCGATACCGGGCTTCCTTAGTCCCAGGCTGCCGTGGCAGCATTCTCACCAACGCTGGCTCGCGCTGCATCAGCCGTTGTAGGGTCGATTGAACCTCATCGAGATCCTGAAACCGATGCAGCCGTTCGCCGCGCCCGCGAAGCTCGCCCGGGGTCTGCGGCCCCCTCAGCAGAAGTACACACATCACAGCCGTTTCAGCCCGCGTAAAATTAAAAACTTCCTGTTCGCGATGCTCATACTTCGTAACCCGGCTGTCGGCGCTGCTGGTTGGGCCCGCCAGCCGCTTTTCTTGAAGGGTAGCAAGCGCCTGCCGCACCGCTTCCTCGCCCAGGCTCATCACCGGATCGCGATTATTTTTCTGGTTGCACGCGTTGACTAGCGCATTCAGCGACATCGGATAATAATCCGGTGTCGTTATATCCTTCTCAATCAATGCCCCCAGAACCCGGGCCTCGACTTCATTTAAGACAATGTTCACCAAAAATCCTCGCTCGAAGTTGAAATGATTCTACAGTCCTCAAGTCGAATAAGGCAGGTAACCAATTTTCCCCGGTTACGTCTACACTCTGGTATTGGTATCCGCCCCTTAGGAGCCCTCATGCGTTCTTTGCTAGCAGTTTCGATTCTGGCTTTGAGTCTTAGCGCATTTGCTGGACCAGCGCCCAGCCCGGCCGCTGATGCGCCCTCAGCCGATATGCCGAAGCTCGAACACTTCGATCCTGACCAGGTGGATAAGACGCTCGATCCCTGCAACGATTTCTTTCAGTACGCCTGCAACAAATGGAACACCGCGAATCCCATTCCGCCTGACCAGGCAGGTTGGGGAACCTTCAACGCGCTTGCCATCTGGAACGTGGCCGCGATCCACAATACCTTGGAGAATTCCGCAGCGTCAGCAAATCCGTCGCCCGTGGAGAAGCAGGTGGGGAACTACTATTCCGCATGCATGGATGAAGCTGCCATCAACCAGGCTGGCCTCGCGCCGCTGCAGCCGGCGCTGGATCGCATTGCGGCTTTAAAGGACAAGAACGACCTGCCGGCTGTGGTCGCCTCCATCCATCAAATCATCCGGCCGGCAAATCTGAATTTCATCGACGCCCAATATCCCGGAGTACTTTTTGGTATTTTTTCCTCCGCCGATTTCGACGACGCCCGCTACATGCTGGCAACCTTGGATCAGTCCGGCATGGGCCTTCCCAGCCGCGACTTCTACTTGAAAGATGATGCCAAGTCGAAAGGAATTCGCGAGAAGTACCTGAAGTACGTGAGCGGAATTCTGGCACTGAGCGGTGAGCCGGGCGCTCAGGCCGCAACTGACGCGCAAACGGTTCTCACCATGGAAACCGCTCTGGCCAATGCCGCCATGGACATCGTCCTCCGCCGCGATCCGAAGAATCTGAACAACAAGATGTCGATGCAGCAGGTACAGACGTTGACCCCGTCGTTCAACTGGTCGCAATACATGAAGGCAATGGGCGCCCCTGGTCTGCAACATTATTTGGTTTCGGCGCCTGACTTCTTCCGTGGGGTACAGAAACTCATTGTTTCTGAGCCTGTCGATCACTGGAGGGCCTACCTGCGCTACTCAACTCTGCGACTCTCGGCTGCCTCATTAAGTCAGCCCTTCGTTGAAACCAACTTTGATTTTTTTGGCAAAACCCTGGGCGGTGCGCAACAGATTCAACCCCGCTGGCGCCGCTGCTCGATCTATGCCGATGCCGATCTCGGCGAAGCCGTCGGTCAAGCCTACGTCACCAAATACTTCCCGCCGGAAAATAAGGAACGCATGCTTCAAATGGTGAAAGCCATCGAAGAAGCTTTGAGCCAGGACATCGATTCCCAAGCCTGGATGTCGCCCGAAACTAAAAAACTCGCGCATGCAAAACTAGAGGCGCAAATTGACAAGATCGGCTACCCCGATCACTGGCGCGACTACTCGAGCGTTGAGATCAAGCGCGGCGACTTCCTGGCCAACGAACAGCGTGCCGCAAAGTTTGAGATCGATCGCCGCATTGCACAAGCCGGAAAGCCCGCCGACCGCAAGCTTTGGGCCATGACTCCTCCCACTGTGAACGCCTACGAAGATCCGCAAAGCAATACCATTAATTTCCCAGCGGGAATTTTGCAACCTCCATTCTTTGAACTCTCACAGGCCGATGCTGTGAACTATGGCGGTATCGGCATGGTCATCGGCCACGAAATTATCCACGGCTACGACGATCAAGGCCGCAAATTCGATAAAGACGGGAATCTCCGCGATTGGTGGACGAAAGCCGACTCGGCAAGCTACGACGAGCGCGGCAAATGCATTTCCGACGAATACACTCAAGACGTCCCGGAGGCCGGCGTAAAACAGAATGGCAAACTTAGCCAAGGCGAGGACACTGCCGACAACGGAGGCATTCACATTGCGCTGGCCGCTCTGCAAAACACGCTGAAATCGCAGGGCAAGACCCTGGACAGTCCTGCCGCCGGCGATACTACGCAACTCCAGGCGTTCTTTCTTTCCTACGCCAACATCTGGTGTGGAGCGCAACGCCCCGAAGCCGCCCGCACCGCAGTCCTGACACAAGGCCACTCCCTGAATCGATACCGGGTAAACAACGTGATCAGCAATATGGGCGAGTTTGAACACGCCTTTGGCTGCAAAGCAGGTCAGCCTATGGTCCACGCCAACGCCTGCCGAGTCTGGTAACGCTGCCACGGAGCCTCGCGGATTGTCGGATTTAGACAAACCCCGCGCAAATCCGTGGCCAAAGATTTAGCCTAGTATCGATGAGCTCCCAGGATCTCCGTATCGGCCTGTGCGTGAAATGTCAACACACGAGCCGCATAAACTCTGACCGAGGCTCAACGTTCTACCTCTGCGAACTCTCGAAAACCGACCCGCAATTCCCCAAATACCCGAGGCTGCCGGTGCTGCAATGTAACGGCTACGATCGGTTGCAAACTAGTCCAGCAACTCTCAAACCTTGACAACTCGGTTCCTTGAGCTAACATGAACCAAAGCCGTAGTGAATATCGAAATCCACGGCCCCGATCTACAGGCCCGCATTCGCAAGCAGTTGGAAGCTACGGGTTCCGCGAATATTGAGCAGGTGCTCGAACGTCTGTTGGAAACCCAGGAAGAACAAGACCGTTGGCTGCAAGAAAACCAGGCAGCAATAAACAGCAAAATTCGCCAGGCTGTCGCACAACTCGACCGAGGTGAGTCGATTCCGGAAGAGCAGCTTGACGATTACCTCGCAAAGTTAAAAACCGAGCGGGAATGAAGTCTCGCTATGTCCTGGCTGCTCAGGCAGGGCGCGACTTGGCGGCAGTTTGCCATAAAGAAGCAGAGCAGCCCAGCAATGGCCGATCGAGTCGAGTCAGCCATTCGGAACAGGTTCATCTTTCTGTCGGAGAACCCTGGCGCGGGCCATTGGCGCAGGGATCTTACCACTGAAGCTGTCAAGTTCTTTACGGTTTATTCTTACCTGATCGTCTACCGACCTCAGACCGAGCCCCTCCAAATTGTTGCCGTTCTCCATGGAAGACGCGAGGTAGATCGGATCCTCAGCCATCGTCCTAGCCATTAATCAAGTGACCGACTTAGCCCGACCCGGGACCTAAAAATTACTTTGATACGCCTTATAAGCTATTTTGATTGGCTGGAAGGGTAGGCTCGCGATACGCTATCCGGTCAAGCGTCGCAATCACCCCGAATCAACTTCAATACATCAAGGAGATCCATGTCGACTGAACTTCGCAACTTTTTGACGCTGTCTTATGAGGAGTTGGAAGAGCTGAATTTGAATGCGAAAGAGCAGCGCAAAAAACGCGTTGCGATTCACAAAATCCAGGAAGAGCGGCTCAAATACCTGACCGATGAAAAAAGAATTAAGGCCGTCACCGTGCTGTTCAGCGACCTCGAAGGCCGTCTGCACATGCTCGACTATGACAAGAAATTTCTTATCAACAGCTGGGACAACTTAACTTTTGACGGGTCTTCCATTCGCGGCTTCACCGCGCAACGCGAAAGCGATCTGCGGCTGGGCATCGACTGGAGCGCTTTCTATTGGGCTCCGGCCGACTATTTCGGATCCGGAAAAGTCCTGGTGTTCGGCGAAGTCATCGACAAGGGCGGCGAAGCCTACAGCGCCGACATCCGCGGCGTGCTGAAGGGTTATGCTGAAAGCCTGAATAAGAAGGAAGGCTATACCCTTAACGCGGCCAACGAAATTGAAGGCTTCCTGTTCAAGGGCGCCGATGCCGAGCGTCATTACAACGAAACTGGCAAATTCGAATACGTCAACACCGGCGGATACTATCACTCTCTCCCCGGCGACCCGCTGCGCACTTTCATCGACACCACTGCTGAAGTGCAGCGCTCCATGGGATTCCAGAACGAAAAAGACCATCCCGAAGTTGCGCCTTCACAGTTTGAAATTAATTATGGCTACGGCGAAGTGGTCGCCGCAGCCGACCAGATTCAGCTCTACAAGCTGATCTGTCGCGAAGTCGCTACCAAGATGGGGTTCACCGCCTGTTTCCTGCCCAAGCCCGTAGTTGGGGTAAACGGAAACGGCATGCACACCAACGTTTCCATCAGCAAAGGCGGCAAGAATCTTTTCTGGGATCCCAAGGGTGAAGAGAAGTTGAGCAAGGCGGGTTGGTCGTTCGTGGATAAGATTCTCACTCACGGCAACGACATTTGCCTTCTACTCAACGCGAGCGTGAACGCCTATCGGCGTCTCGACCCGCACTTCGAAGCCCCTAACCAGATCAAAGCTTCCGCTGTCGACCGCGGATCGATGGTCCGTATCCCGATCGGCAACGACAAGAGCATGCGCGTGGAAGTTCGTTCGGTGGGTCCTGACGCGAATCCTTATATGGTTCTGTATTCGATCTTCAAAACCGGCATCGACGGCGACACTTCGAAGATCAAGAACCTGCGCCAGGCAGAACGCTACCTCCCGGACAACATCTACACCGCTCTTGACCACTTCCGCTCTGCTGACTGGACCACCGAACTCCTGGGCGCAGATGTGAAAGAGCGTTACGCAGAGCTAAAACAGGCCTCCGCTGACCGCTGCTCCCGCCTGCTGGGGACAGTGGTCAAGGCACCCGAGGTCCAGTTCCACCACGAGGTCTACAACCAGTTCCTCTGGAACCAGTTCTAGCGAGTTGGATGAGCAGAAGCCCCCGTTCTGAGTCGGTACTCTGCGACTTGGAGCGGGGATTTTTCTGGTCAGTTCAAGTAAGTTTCGAAGTGTTCCGCGCGGAACATAACGTCATGTCGTTTGCGTATAGACGATAGCGTGATGACGGATAAATATAAGAAACTAAAGGATTTCCTGCTAATCCCGCAACTTCCCTGTGTAGAGCCGTAGCTTCGCTACGGCTCGGGACGGCAAGGACGTGTGGGTTCGTGGCGCCGCCCGGCCGTAGCGAAGCTACGGCTCTACTCTCGTGTTCCGGAGCGGTATTCCCGCCGATATTTGGGCAATCCCCCCTGTTCCCGAGCCTTTCGAATAAAATAGGCCTTGAGGAAGATATGGCTTTGATGAAGAGTTCCAACCCGGCACTTAGTGGAGACGCTTTCCGCTCGACGATCTCGTCTGGCGAGCCGATGACGATTTCAGGCGCGGTCAACAAGACCGGCATTCTGCTGATCTGCGTGATCGCTACCGCTTTCTGGAGTTGGAGCCGCTTTCTGGCAGCTCCCGATCAGGCAATGGGATTCGTGTTGATCGGCGGTATCGGCGGTTTTATCACCGCGCTGGTCACAATTTTCAAGAAGGAGTGGGCTCCGGTCACGGCGCCGATCTATGCCCTGCTGGAAGGCCTGGTGATGGGAAGCATTTCCGCAATGTACGAAATGCGCTTCCATGGAATCGTGATCCAGGCGGTTGGACTTACTTTCGGGGTACTATTCGCGCTCTTACTCGCATACCGCTCGGGCTTTATCCGCGCCACCGAGAACTTTAAGCTTGGCGTTATCGCTGCCACCGGCGGGATCGCGTTGTTTTATGTAGGCGAACTAGTTCTGGGTTTCTTCGGAATCCACTTTGCGGCGATCAATGGTAGTGGTGGAATCGGAATTGGATTTAGCGTGTTTGTCGTAGTAATCGCGGCCTTGAATCTGGTGCTCGACTTCGACTTCATCGAGCGGGGTGCAGAATCAAACGCGCCAAAGTACATGGAGTGGTATGCCGGCTTCGCGCTGATGGTGACACTCATCTGGTTATATCTGGAAATACTAAATCTGCTGGCGAAGTCGCGACGCCGGTGATCTGTTTCGGTAGAGCAGGGCTCCTGCCCAACTATGAGGTGCTGCAAACTGCGGTTTTGCCCGCTGAGAAGTGTCGTTAAACCGCCGCAGCGGCTGTTCATCTCGCTAGAGGCCCGGCATGAGACCAGGTCGAGAATCTCTGCCGTCGTGAGCGTAATGGCGATATTTACGACAGCGATTCCCGTTAATGCGTTGTCGGTGCCGTCGGTGGGCTCGCAAACTGATCCAGGAAAGCAACGTAAGGCGCGAGCAGGCGGTAGGTCTGATAGTAATCGTCGAGCCGCATGGCTGAAATCTTGTCCTTCGGGGTATGAAGGATGCCGGCATTCCAAGTCTCCTGGGTAAGTGAGTGGATCGTAATACGGGGGATCTTGCGCTCGGCAAATTGTTCCGCGTCGGTGCTGCCGACCTGCTCGACATTGACACCGGTGATGGGTACGTTTAACCGCTTCGCGAAATAAACTAGTGCAGCGGTTAATCGCTTATCTGAATGGCTTGCCCAAAACTCGGTAGGCGCCAGGCCAAGCGTGTCCATGTTCACCATCGCATCGGTGGCGGCGACCTGCTCCTTGGTCATTCCCCGAACATAGAAACGTGATCCCACTTCGCCCCGCTCCTCATCGGTGAACCCAATGAAAATATAGGTGTGCTTCCGCGGGTCGATCTTTACGGCTTCGTACAGGGAGGGTAGCAGAGAAGCACCGCTCCAGTTATCGACAACCCCGTCACCTTCGGACACGTGATCGAAGTGCGCTCCGACAATGATCTGCCTGTCGGAGCTGCCTGGTAGCAAGCACACGATGTTGGGTAGTTTCGATCCCTTCACTGGTTGTTCAGAAAGGTGCTGTTCGTCGCAACCGGCTTCGGCAAACATTTGCTTGAGCGTCGCCTCACGTTGCTTATTGTTACCAAGGTATTTACTAAGTCGGCCTTCGACAATCTCGCGTGAATCCAGATTGTATCGGACACTCTGGGCAGTCGTGGCGATCCAGGAATGAAACAGCAATACGATCACAGCAGTGGCGCAACTCTTCGAGCGAAGGTTTCGATTAGACATATCCTTAGGATTCTCCAAAATTCAGGAAGTGCTAGCCTATGTCATCCATTGACGGGCTGATGTCGAGGTGATGAGTTGCAGCCATCGCACGGAGTCCCGTCGGCAGGCTGCCAATGGCTGCGGCGTACGAACCGTCGTCACAGTACCGGTCTGCGACACAACTGACAGACCTGCCCAACACAGAGAAAATCTCCTCAAACAATTTCTCATCAGTAAGCGCCAGCACGGGGTACCGCTTCCACTGCTCGGTTCCAGGGTTGTCCATGGCGGTAAATGTACGCGAAAAGCTTGTTCGACGGAAATTTTGACTGTCGCAACCAGGCAATTTCACTCACGATCCCCGCCAAGGAGCGAAAAAGCGATGTTGCAACAGTTGGCTTGACTGAAAGTGGCCATTACGGGATCATTTCAAGACCTAAAAGGAGGCTTCGCTAAGGTGGCACCTGGAACTGTGACCCTACCGAGCATCCTGGTCGCTGGCGGGACCATAGTCTTTCTGGTCTTGGAGAGGGCAATTCCTGGGCGAGCACTGCCGGAGGCGAAGGGCTGGTACCTGCGTGTCCTGCTAGTAAATCTCATACAGCTTGGAATCACACTGGCAACCGCAAGACTATGGATTCGGTTTTTTGGCATCTCGGTCTTTAAGTTTTCAGCTTGGAAGATGCCCCTTGCAGAAGGCTTCGTCGGATGGTTCGTCGGAACATTTTTCTTCTACTGGTGGCATGTGCTGCGTCACAAAAATGGATTCTGGCTTGTATTTCATCAGGTTCATCACTCGCCTTCACGAATTGAAATCGCGACGTCCTTCTACAAACACCCGCTTGAGATATTAAGTGATGCGATTCTCAGTGCCCTCGTCTTGTATCCTTTGTTGGGATGCTCGATGATGGGTGCGTTTTGGTACAACTTCTTCGCTGCAACTGGCGAATATTTCTACCATGCGAATATTCGGACGCCTAGGTGGCTGAGGTTTATCATCCAGCCCCCGGAACTACATTCGATACACCATCAATTCGATGTTCACACGTACAACTTTTCGGACATCCCGCTTTGGGATCGCTTGTTTGGAACCTACAAGGACACTACTGATTTTGCGGCTCGTTGCGGTTTCCCGGAAGGGGCCGAGCAGAAACTCGGAGCGATGCTGGCGTTCAAAGATGTTTATTCCAAAGACCCTGCCTAGTACGTGATGCCACATCTAACTGTTCAGACCATGCGTTCTCCCCTCAGAACCTGGTCGTGAGTGAAACGGCGTTTCGCCACTAGGGATTTTCTCTTTTTTTGTTGTATTCGGCTGTGCGCTTTGCCGTGGTTGGTCCCTCAATCCCCAACTCGTGCTCGGCCCAATATCGAACTTGTGCATTGTCGTGGTCGAGAAACTTGCGAATTGATTGTTTGTATTCAATTGCCCCCGTGATTTTGAAGAGCGCTCCTGCGGTTACTAAGTATGGAAAGTATGGAATCGGTCCCCAAAAAACGTCGTCGGGCACGCCTACCAGGGATTCGGTGTCGACGATTTTCTTATACTTCTCATGGAACGGTTCTATTGCAGCAAGGGCACGCTCGTCTTTAGCGATTCCCAGCACTTGAAAGTAATTCAGCGGTTCGTGCTGAAGTGTATAGTGCAAAACTCGGTCAACGAGGAAACTCACAACGCGATTACGGTCGGGATGCTTCAGAAAAGCTTGCGTGCAAGTTTGCCACACGTTGTCGTCGCCATCCGCCATGATGATTTCGAGGATTTCTGTGTCATCGACCGTCCACGTGCCCTTAGCGTGCCAGTTGGAAACGAAGTCTGTTCGCTGACGTTGGTTCCACCGTGGCCACTGCTCCCGAATTTCTGTGGCACTAACCTCAAACCCCTCTTCCGCGATGAACCTCGAAATGCTGCAATAAGACTGCCCGCATTTGAATGAGTACGACCAGTCCGTCGTGCGAATCAACTCGCAGTCATCTCCGAAATCCTTCTTGGCTCGATCGAGGATTCTTGGGTCGAGATCGTCCATCCTGAGCACGTTAGCACAGGGGAACTGTCGCAAACACGCAATTTCACTCACGACTCGGCTCAATGAGTGAAATGGCGATTTTTCACCAACCATGAACACTCGCTTGGATAATTTTCCGAAGGACCCTACCATTTGAGTGCGATGCAAACGCAGGCTGAGCACGAAGAAGCGGCGATAAAGGCGTTTGTTCTGCGTGGCCGACAGGAGCGATTCTTATCATTTCTCTCAATCCCAAGGAACCGTAAAAAGTTCACGAAAGAGTTACCCATTTTCGCTGGTTTGGTGGAAGATTTGCGACCCCAGTTCCGTGTATGTTCCGGAGGACGACTTAGATGCGCAGTACCGCTTGATGGGGCGTTGCTTAAAGCTCTCATGTCCAGCCGAGAGATACTCCACGTCCACAGTGAACAATCCGCTCAAGTGGTGGCTGCTTTGGTGGCGGAACGGCAAGCGCAGCAAAGAGTTGGAATTGTGAATGGAGACTCCGGCCCTCCCAACTGTCGCAATCAGGCAATTTCACTCGGAGTTCAGTTTCTGGCGACCGTTCGTTGTATTCGCAAGGCACCATGACGACTCGTTAAAGCCCGGATGAAGGATAATTCCGATGACGGGCGAACGGTGGAGGTTCAGGTAAGATCGGGTGCATTACGTTTACGGACAACCACTATGTTAAAAGCGCTTCTTCATTGGATATTTAACGCGCTGGCAATTGTGCTGGTCTCACGGCTCATTGCCGGTTTTCAAGTCAGCGGTTTTGGGTCGGCGTTGATTGCAGCTCTAGTCATCGGTTTTATCAACGCCACCATCGGCTTCGCGATCAAGGTCATCACCTTCCCTCTGTCGGTGCTAACGCTGGGCCTGTTCTGGCTTATCGTGAACGCCGTAATGCTGGAGCTGGCGTCAATGCTGGTGCCGGGTTTTAAGATCCTGACCTTCGGCGCTGCGTTCTGGGGAAGCATCGTGCTGAGCATTATCAATATGATTTTTCGGGCGCTGACTTCGGACAGCCGGTAGGAAGGCTTCTGGCTTCTAGCTACTTGCTTCTCGCTAATCACAATCGGCAAGCCGCGAAGGGGCGAAACAACTCGATTCCCAAAATGGGAATGCCCGTAAGCCCTTTGTTTCGCCCTAAAAATGTTCCGTACGGAACACTATGCACGAAATGCATCCCATTCCAGCTGGCCACTTCCTAATGGGAAGCGAGACGGGCCAGGACAACGAACGCCCGATCCATCGAGTGTGGGTGGACGAATTTTTTCTGGCCGCAACCCAAGTCACCAACGCTGATTACGAAACCTACCTGACGGCAACCGGGGCGGCGACGCCGCCAACCTGGAACGACTCCCATCTCAATCAACCAGCTCAACCGGTGGTGTCAGTCTCATGGTTTGAGGCAGAAAAATATTGTGCGTGGATGAGAACGGAAACAGGAGTCAATTATCGCTTGCCGACTGAGGCAGAGTGGGAGCGGGCCGCGAGGGGCGGTGTCGAGGGCGGGCAATTTCCCTGGGGAGACGCACCGCCACAATCAAGACCTGATTACGATCAGCGTTGGAAGAGCGGCCCCGAGCGGGTCGGTGGCTCACCGCCTAATCAATACGGTCTTTATGACATCAGCGAAAACGTTCATGAGTGGTGCAGCGACTGGTTTCAGGCTGACTACTATGTGCACTCGCCAGAGTGCAACCCTAAAGGCCCCGATAGCGGCGCGCGGCGCGCGTCGCGTGGAGGTTCGTGGCGCCATCACGTAAAGATCAGCCGCTGCGCCGCGCGATCCAGCATTCCACCGTCGTTCCAGTACGCTGACTACGGTTTCCGCGTCGCACGTAACGCATGAATGCGTCAGCGCAACGCAGCTACCACCTCTGCGACATTGTTTTCCTGAAACAGCCTGATGGCTGCAATGCCAGCGGCCCCTGCCTGCATGCACGCCCTGGCATTTGCGATCGTCACTCCTCCTAGTGCAAGCACTGGGATGCCCTGCTGGCACGCCTCTCGGAGCCGCTCGAGGCCTTGTGGATGTGCATCCTTCTTTTCAAAGACCGGGGCAAAAATGGCAATGTCTGCGCCTTCGGCAGCGGCTTGCTTTACTTCTTCTGGCGAGTGACAGGAGATGCTTATCCTCGGGCGAGAATTTTCAGTTTTCAGTTTTGAGTTCCAAGTTCTCAGCGCACAACTTTTTTCCCAGATTTCGCGGACTTCGTTTGGAGAGAGGTCGCGGGCGGGGAGATGAACTCCGGCTTGGACGGTGAGAGCTACGTCGACGCGCGAGTTGATTAGCAGAGGTGTCCTCTCAATTTTTGCGGCAAGTTGTTCGAGTTCTCTGGCGGGGAGATCTTTTTCGCGGAGCTGAATATAATCCACGCCCGCAGCGACTGCTTCAGCTATTTTTGCCAGCAAGCGTTCGTTATGATTTCCGGAGAACTGGCTGCGGTCGGTGATGTAACACAGAATCACTAGGGATTGGTTTTGGCGATTTCCGGTACCGCTTCAGCGGCGCGCTTCGGCTGTGGCATCAGATGATATTGAGTCAGGCCTTCTTTTAAGACTTCAAATCCTTCTTCCGGAGAATCTACCATGCGGATTAAATCGATATCGCCCGGGGAGATAACGCCGGCATCGACCATTGCCTGGAAATTGACTACGCGATTCCAATATTCCTTGCCGTAAACGACCACCAATATTTTCTTCGCCAGCTTTTGCGTCTGGGCCAAGGTAAGGATCTCAAAGAATTCGTCGAGCGTTCCAAAACCGCCAGGAAAAATTACCAGAGCCTTTGCCAGGTAGGCGAACCAGAACTTGCGCATGAAAAAGTAGTGGAACTGGAAGTTCAGCGCGGGGGTGATGTATGGATTGGGGTTTTGTTCGAACGGCAAATTAATATTCAAGCCGATTGATTTACCTCCGGCCTCGTGAGCGCCGAGATTGGCGGCTTCCATGATTCCGGGTCCGCCGCCTGTAGTCACCACAAAGCGATGGCGACGCGCGGGAATATTCAGGGACCATTCGGTCAGGAGATAGGCGAGGCGACGCGCGTCTTCGTAATAGCGCGCCATGTCTACCGCGGCAACAGCGCGAGTCTGCAAGATGGCGTCTGCCTCCTGACTTTGCAAATGCGTCAGATTTTCTTGCGCGACTGAACGATTGTGAAAGCGGGCTGATCCAAAAAACACCACGGTGTCTTGAATCTGTTCGCGGCGGAAGCGGGCCAGGGGTTCGATGTACTCCGACATGAGCCGAATGATGCGGCCGTCAGGGCTATCCAGGAATGGCTCATTGCGATAAGCCAGCGGTGCAGATTCCAGCTTTGGTTTACTCATGAGAACTTTCTACGCCTGCGGGGGCAGGTGCTCGTTGTAGTGTACGGCTTCCCAGAAGCCCACCCAGATATCGAGGATCCCCAGGCCGCTGCATATGCCACGAAAAAACCCGCTGGCGACTGCGGGACGCAACATAGGGAATTGAAGCAGCAGGTAGTTGTCGGTCCATTCATTCCGCCAGGGGAGCAGGACCAACAGAACGCCAGTGACGGCGCAAACAAAAACAAAAGTCAGTACTGAGGCGCGATGCAGCCATAGGTCGGGACCGGTGCGAGCCCGGGCTCCAGTTGCTCCTACGGGAGCCGGTGGCTTGGTCCCGATGGAGTCAGACGAACTGGTTTGCAGGGATGTTTGAGGATCGGCACTCACGCGGCGCACGCCCCGAGCGTCAAAGGAAAAGCCATTTGGACATTCTACGACTTCAGAGCCTTAATGCGCTCGGCAACGTCACGGTAATCGATGTTGCTGCCATAGACTTCCATGAAGTGTGTGAGGGCTTGGGTTTTGTCTTGGGAGGCCTCGTAGGACGATCCCAATTCATAATGCAGAGCGGTACGAGTTTCGCCATCGATTCCGGGAATCTTCAAAGCCTTTTCATACCACCGTACCGCGGCCTCAGGGACGCCTTTATCGAGGAAGCACTGGGCCAGCCAGGTGTAGGCCTGCATCAGCTGCGGGAAGCTGCTGCCGCGCTCGACTGCCTGGCAAACTTTTTGGAGTTCACTGATGGCTTCATCGAGCAATCCCATTTCGCGGAAGGCGACGCCAAGGTTGTAGTGCGTCTCCGGATCTTCGGTTGGGGCGCTGGCATCTTCCAGACCCTCCTTCAGTTCGGAGAACATATCCGCGATGTCGACGCTGGTTGCAGCATCAGCTGCGGCGACCAGTGGCTTGGCTGGCGTCTGGGAACGGGTTTGAGTAACGAAGGCGCTAGACGCTGCCGGAGTTAAGGCTGGAGCGGTTCCGGTCGCAGCGCCAGCATGGATCGACGTGTGTGCTGCTGCTGGTTGCTGCTTGGTTTCGGGCTTCGAAGGTTCGGCTCCAGGCAGGAACGAGTCACCCAGAGAACTTTCGAGATCTGCCACCAGGTCGCTAAGACCGTCGGTTGAGGCGGCTTGATGACTGGCTTGCGCGAAACTCGGGGCTTGGGGTTTGATTGACGAGCCGGGACCGGAGACGTAGTCGTTCAACGATGGAGATGAACTGAAAGCGTCAAGATCGAGCTCGGGAACTTCGTCGATTTCCTGGAAGGCTTTTGCTGGTTTGGTGCGCGATTTCGTCTTGGCAACAGCCGCTTCGATTTCGTGCCGAATGTCGAGGAGAGTTGCCGCATCGGCGTTCATCTTCTCGAGTTTCAGCAGGCCGGATTGCGCTTCTTCCACCATGGAATTCAGCAGGTAGAAGCGGATTTCTTCGACGGTTTGGGCGATGGCTTCACGATTGGCTGTTACTGTCGGGATAGCGGGAGCTACCGATTTGGGAGCAGTTCCGGCTTTGGAATCGTCGGTGACTTCTACTTCCCATTCGTCGGAGATGTCGATCTCTGGCTCTGGCTTCGGAGCAACAATTTTTGTCGATTGAAGTTCTACGGGCCGCGGAGTAGTAGCCGCCGGAGCATGCCAGAATAGTCCTGAGGGCTTAGGGGCTGGGGCAGCGGTGGTGGTCTCCTCGACCTGGGTGGCAACACTTGATGAAACGTATGGCGTCTTCTCGGCGGCAATTGCAAGTTCTGCGGCCGGGGAAAGTGCCGTGACCAGCGGAGCAGTGGTTATGTCTTCCGTATTAGCTGCGGTCGTGCGGTTCTCGTACTTAGAAGCTAGTTCGCCATAGCGAGTAGCTTCTTCTGGATAGCCGGCGTCGTGGTAAACGCTTTCAATGGTGCGGGCGCTAGCGGCAGCTTCAGCGAAGCGCCCGGCGCGAGTATGCAAAGACGCAAGCCGCTGATTGATGCGCAAGTCGCGTGGGGCTTTTGGCAACGCGGCGTGAAGAGGCTCCAGTGCTTTGGCCGGCATGTTGTAAGAGATGAAAAGTTCGGCGTCGGTGAGAGCGGCACGAACCTGCAAGGCAATCTCGTCGGAATAGCGCTGCTCAAGAAAGGGCGAGGTGGCTTCCAGATCCTCGACCAGATTCGCGCCCTCTTCCGGAGTGATGAGACGAGAACCTTCGGGGCCGTCCCCTAAACGTGCTGCGACTTGCTGATAATTGCGGGCATGAATCTGGTTTTGGGGCTCAAGCTTCGTCAGTTTCTGATAATAGTCGCGGGCCTTTGCCAACTGGCCGGACTGAACGTAAGCATGGGCGAGCAATTCATAGACTTCAGTATGGTGGGTATTTTCGCCAGCCAGTTTCAGCAGATTCAGAAGCGTCTCAAGGGCTGCGGTGTTGTCGCGTATGTGTCCGATGATGCCGTGCAGGGTTTCGAGAACTTTTGGTGAATCGGTTCCCAGCAGGCGATCAGAGTACAGCTCATAAATTTTGAGGGCTTCTTCGAATCGGTTGGCCTGGATCAACGCCTCAGCATATGCGGTTATGGCATTGGTTTCGTTGTGGACGGTAATGAGCTTGGTAGCTAAGACTCCCGCCTCGCCAAGGCGTCCCTTTTTGATGTAGGCCTGGAACAGCGTGTTGAGCCCCTCGGGCTGATTATCGATGTCGGCAACCTTTTCCAGGTTTTGAATCGCGGCGGCTAGATCGCCAGAATCATATGCGAGGCGTCCACGCAGTAGTAGCGCCGTGCTGTTGGAGGCATCGAGGGTTAACATGCGCTGAACGATTTCGCCGGCGGCAGCCAGAGCACCACGGGCTCGCAAGCTTTCCACGGCGGCCGAGAAAATGTCCCAGGCTTCTTTTTTCTTATTGAGGCGAATGTAGACTTCGGCCAGGCGGGTGCGCATGGCGACGTTTTCAGGATCCATTTCCAGAGTCTTCTGGAAAATGCGAACCGCCTGCTCAAGTTCGCCGGAGCGGAGGAACTCTTCCGCCACCTGGAGATATTGAGCGCGGGCATCATTAAACAAGCCCTGTTGAGTGAAGAGTTCAGCCAGCCGCAAGACGCAGTCGACGGAAGGCTTCAGCTTGCTGAGCTTCTTGTACATGGCGATGGCTTTGACGGTAAAACCCTGCCCGGCATAAGCGTCGCCAACGTTCTTGAAGCATTCCAGAGCCTTGTCAGTCTGGCCCAGACGGGAATAGAGATCGCCTACGGTGTTCATCACCGTGAGGTCCTTGGGGTCAGCCTTCAGGACCTTCTCGTACTCGTTGATGGCGTTCTGCAACTTACCCTGCTGGACGAATTTCTCCGCAGCGTTGAGAGCCTTCTGTTTGTTAAACCCGAAACCGAACGCCATAGAAGAGCGACTCCGAATGTCTGTCTAGTGTTGCTAGTGCACATTCCCTTGCGGGAAACTTTCGACGCTCAGAGAGCGGTACACGGTCAGTGCCCTCGAGTGGTCTTGTGGACAAGGCCCATTGTAAGGCTGGGTTCACAGAATCGTATGGTTACCAAGGGTTACCGGAAGGGAGTGTACGAACGAGTTACTTTGGAAGTTGGAGGTTTACGCGCTGAATTTCGCGGATTAATACATCTTCTCGCGGACAAGAGTGTCCGCGCCACATGGTCAGGCGCGGGCTGCTAATAGGAAAAGAGCAGCACCAGCAGGACTGGTTTAGGAAGGAGCCGCATGATTTTCCACACCATGAAACTCATTCAGTTTTCGCCCTCTCAGCCAGATAAATCGTCTGCCTTGTGGCCGCATTAACCTACAACGCGCTACTGTAGCGGCGGAACGCCTACCGATCGAGGGCACGATTTTACGAAAGAAATCAAAAAAATTGCAAGTACCGAACGAGTCTAGAGTGCCGTTATTGGCTCATTAGGGCGTCGACCGGGGTGATCGGACTTCGGTCGCCGCCGGAAGCTGTTACTGGCTGATTGCCTGGTTGGTCTGAGACCCATTGCCACACTCGCCGCCCGGGGGCCAATACATGGCATGTTGCCTCGGAGTATTGCACCAGGCGAGTGAGTACTGTAGTCACCGAGGCCAGCGCATCTTTGTGCCGCTCGATCAGCCCAGGGAACTTTTTTCTTACTTGATCGCGAACCTGGCGGGCGCTTAGGGGACCCGAGGAGTTCATCAAGACGGTACGGCAGGCTCGAGTAAAGCCGCTGTGCCGCACCGTTTTCCGATCCAGCAGTTGGAGTAGCTGGTCATCAAACAATGCTTCGCCGAAGAGGTCTGCCAGCCCGGAAAGAGTTTGCTTAATGGTACCGATGCGCTTCATCAGTTCGGCCCGCCGGCCGAGAAGGTCATGCATTTCTTCGCGAGCGGATTGGATTACCGCCAGCACGTGATGGTCGGTGATTGCCGCTCGGTCATCGTTCTTGAGTCTTGTTTGATCCATGGCACCTCCGAACAGAACCTCAGGGTGCGGACAAAAGTGTCCGCACTCGTGGGGGTACTACCGTCGGCCGTTGCCGGCCAATTGACCGCTCGCAGTTGTCGCCAGTTCCAGTGCTCGATGCGGACTGTAAAGCTCCATGCCTGTATTTTCAGCCTGCCAGATCTCGAATAGAACTTTCCTTCCAGCTTCGGTTTTGAAGCGCAGCTTGGGAGAGAATGTGGCCTTGTTTTTTTCCAAGGGGGCAGTGACGGCCGTCAGAACATCCACGCCGTCCCCGCTGCGTACGAGAAGGAAGTTAGTGCCGGTCCGCAGAAAGACGTAGTTTCCGGCGGGGAGATCCGTTTTTCCAACGGTGAAGTTAAAAGGAACGCTGGCAGTGACCTTTCTATCGTTAATTTGCGCGTGGGCAATGGCTGCAAATAACAAGACAGAGAGTGTGAGTGTGGTGAAGAGCCGTCCGATCGTGTTCATAAGATCCTCCAAAAGGCTTGCGGTTGGCACGAATTGAGTGGATAAGCGGCCTTCATGTCAGTTTGCTGTGCCTGAGCTTTCGGCGATATCCGCTTCTTGTTTTCAAACTCAATTCGTCGTACGTAACGATTGGACGAGAAATAGGGTGCATGAGGATTATTGTTTGTCTTCATCACATAGATGAACTATGCTCATGCATTATGGACGTGCGATTAGAGGTTAGGCACCTCAAGCTGCTGTCGGCCGTGGCGGAAACCGGCAGTGTTACTGAAGCGGGAAAGCACTTGCATCTGACGCAGTCTGCCCTGAGCCATCAGCTTCGCGACGCTGAGCAAATGCTGGGAACAGCACTTTTTCTGCGGCTTGGAAAGAAGATGGTGTTGACTCCGGCGGGGCAGGGTTTACTGACATCCGCGCGGCGTGTGCTCGACGAATTGAGAAATGCGGAGTCGAAGATCGATGGCTTGAATGGCGGCACGCGTGGCGTGATCCGGCTGAGCACCGAGTGTTGCACCTGTTACAACTGGCTGCCTCCGGTGTTGAAGAAATTTCACAGCCGATTTGCCGATGTAGACGTGAATATTGAGATCGATTTCACCCGCCATCCCGCGGAGGCCGTACTTGATGGCAAGCTGGATGTGGCGATTATGAGCTGTCCGCCAAGAAACAAGAGCCTCCGTGTTACGCCAATGTTCGAGGATGAACTGGTACTGGTGATGGCGCCGGACCATCGACTGACCGAATTCGAGAATGTGCCGCCGCGGGAGTTGGCAGGGGAAACCGTGCTGATTTATCCGCCGAAAGAGGAGAGTTCGTTGCTGGGGGCATTGCGGCCGCTGGGAGTTGAGCCACGGCGAGTGCTGGAGATTCCGCTTACCGAGGCGATTGTTGAACTTGCGAGCGCGGGAACGGGAGTGGCCTTCATGGCGCGATGGGCGGTCGCGGCCCAGGTGGATACTCGACGGGTGGTTGTGCGTCCGTTGACCAGCAAGGGATTTATGCGGCGCTGGCACGCAGTGACTTTGCGGAAGCAGTCGTCACCATACATGGTGGAATTTCTGGATCTACTGACCGGGTTGTGCCCGAAGTATGCTCGTAGATTGCGGGCTTAGCGGTGATGGATCGCAAGTCGCTGGCGCAATACCTCAATGAATTCGCCGCCAAGGGCAGCGAGATCGCCTACGTTCAGCCAGCGGGATATCGTACGGAGCGGTGGACGTATCGGCGGGTAGCTGGAACGGGGTTTCGGTTTGCCCGAGAGTTACAGGCGCGCGGGATTGTTAAGGGCGACCGGGTGATGATCTGGGGCCCGAATTCCGCGCAGTGGGTGGCGGTCTTTTTAGGCTGCGCTTCGCAGGGCGTGGTCGTGGTGCCAATGGATGACGCAGCCAGTGCAGAGTTTGCTGCTCGGGTGGCGGAACAGGTAACTGCCAAGTTGCTATTGTGCTCGCGCGAGCATGTTGGTGAAGCCACGGTGCCAGCGATCGTTTTGGAAGAGCTGGGCGATGGGCTTTCGCGCCATTCTGCTTCGCCACTTCCTATGGCAGAAGTTTCTTCCGACGATATTCTTGAAATTGTTTTTACCTCTGGTACGACTGCCGAGCCTAAAGGCGTGGTGATCACTCACCGGAATGTATTGGGTAATGTTGCGCCTCTGGAAACAGAAATCGAAAAATACAAGAAGTATGAGAGGTGGGTGCATCCGGTTCGGTTTTTGAATCTGCTTCCCTTGAGCCATGTGTTCGGGCAATTTCTGGGAATCTTTCTGCCACAGCTGCTGGGGGCGACGGTGGTATTCCAGGGTTCGCTGAAGCCGTCTGAGTTAATTGCTACAACGAAACGGGAACGGGTGTCGCTAGTGGTGGCGGTTCCTCGAGTGTTGCAGTCACTAAAGGAGAAGCTGGAGCGCGATCTGCAAGATGTTGGGGCTCTGGGGGCGTTCGATGAGCAGTTTCGGCGGGCGGAGGGGAAACATTTTCTGCATCGTTGGTGGATTTTCCGGCGGATGCGGAGGCAGTTCGGGTGGAAGTTCTGGGCATTTGTCTCCGGCGGCGCTGCGCTGGACCGGGTCACGGAGGAGTTCTGGACGCGGCTGGGATACGCGGTGATCCAAGGGTATGGACTTACCGAGACGACTTCGATGATCAGCTTGAATCATCCCTTTCGGCTCGGTAAAGGATCGATCGGGAAAGTGCTGGCAGGGCGCGAAGTGAAGCTTGGCGAGGGTGGAGAAATTATGGTGCGTGGCGGCGGAGTGGCAGCTGGCTACTGGAGCGCCGAAGAGTTGAGGCCGGTGGTGAGTGAAGACGGATGGTATGCCACGGGAGATATTGGGGAGATCGACACTGCGGGCAATCTATATTTCAAAGGGCGGATGAAGGATGTAATTGTGACCCCGGCGGGGATGAATGTTTATCCGGAGGATTTGGAAGCTGCGCTGCGGTTACAGACTGAAGTGAAAGAATGCGTTGTAGTGGGGCTGCCGAAAGGCGGAAATGCCGAGGCTTGTGCGGCGATGATCCTGCGGGCGGGCGCAGATCCGGCGGCGGTGGTGGAGCGTGCGAATAAGAGGTTGGCGGAATATCAGCAGATCCGGCACTGGTTTGTGTGGAGGGATGAGGATTTTCCGCGCACGCCTACGCGGAAGTCCCGGAGGAATGAGATTCTGCGGGTGGTACTGGCTCAGGGCAAGAACGGGGGTACTGCCGGCGCTCGTGGCGTGCTCTCTGATTTGATTGCGCGCACGGGGCGGGGAGGCATTTCGACATCATCCGAACTGGAAGCGGATTTGAATCTTAGTTCGCTTGACCGCGTGGAATTGATGGGGGCGCTGGAAGACCGATATCAGGTTGACCTTAGTGAGGCGACGTTTGCCGCGGTGAAGACAGTTGGCGATTTGGAGCGGATGCTGCATGGCCAGGTCCCTCCGCGGGTGAAGTACCACTACCCAAAGTGGGTGCAACGCTGGCCGCATACCTGGGTTCGATGGCTGGTCCATTATGCATTGCTGCGACCCGCGATGTTTTTTCTTGGCTGGCCGAAGGTCGAAGGAAGAAACCATCTTCAGGGCGTAAAAGGGCCGCTGCTGGTAGTGTGTAATCACATTAGCGGTGTAGATGTGGCCTACATCCTCACAGCGTTGCCCGCGAGGTTTCGCAATCGGCTCGCGACTGCGGCGGGAGGTGAGGCGTTGGAAGCGCTGCGAACTCCGCCCCCGTCTCGAAAGGTGCTTCTTCGGATCTACGACCGGGTGGTCTGGTTCTTAGGGGTAACACTGTTAAACATCTTTCCGTTGCCGCGCCAAGCGGGATTTCGGGAAAGCTTTGCCTATGCTGGGGAATCGGTGGATCGCGGATACAGCGTGCTGGTCTTTCCCGAAGGGCGGCATACCCTGGATGGCAGTATGTTTCCATTTCGAGGCGGTGTCGGTTTGCTGGCCAACAATCTTAAGATTCCGATCCTTCCCATGCGGATCGATGGACTATTTGAATTGAAGCAAGAAGGCCGGAGAATGACGCGTCCTGGAAAGATACAGGTGCGGATCGGCGAGCCTGTGCAGTTCAACACGGAAACTGATCCTGAACAGTTTGCGCATAAGCTGCAGGGGATCGTGGAGGGACTCTAAAAGGTATAGCCCGCGCGGGTTGGGAATTTAGTTCTCAGTTCATGGATCTCAGTTCTCAGCGAAAAAACCTTTGGTCGTTGGCTTCTTTTCAGAACGGTGAAACCCACGTAACGTGGTGCGGCATCCAACCCGTTCGTATAGTAATAGTGTTCTTGTAGATTTAATTTCTTGGAGGTCTGGGAAGATGCAATTTGATTTTATGCAGTGCGTTCGGGTAGTTGTGGCGTGCATTTTGGCCACGCTGTTCGCTATTCCTCAAAGCTTGATGGCGCAAGCCACGGCGCACATTGTCAGCCCTTCTGACCTACAGAAGGAGATGATGGTCACGACGCAAGCCCGGCAGCGCAATCTGGAAATGGTACGGAGCTTCCTGTCGACTGAACAGGCGACGAAGGCAATGCAGACGGCTCATGTCAATCCCCAGCAAATAAAGAATTCGGTTGCGTCGTTGAGCGATGCCGAGCTGGCGCAACTGGCTTCGCGGTCGCAGAAGGCGCAGGCGGATTTCGTGGCAGGTAGTCTCGACACCCGCGACCTAGTGTTAATTATCCTTGCCATGGTGGCGCTGATTCTTATCATCGTTGCCGTTCGTTAGGACATGGCTTTCAGTTGGCTGACAAAAATTGGGTCAGCGATGCTGTGTTTTGTCGCGGTACTCGCCGCCTCTGGACCTCCCGGAATCTGGCTTGATGTTCCTTTCGTCAAGCAAGAGAAGGAAGGATGTGGAGCGGCGAGCATTGCGATGGTGATGCAGTTTTGGGGTCAGCAGCAGGGCCAACCGACAAACGAAGCCGCCGATCGGAATCACATTCAGGGGGTCTTGTATTCCAAAGAAGGGCATGGAATTTATGCCTCCGATTTGGAGCAATATCTTCAGCAGAGTGGTTTTCGAACTTTCGTCTTTCGCGGCGAATTCCCGGATTTGAAACAACATTTACAAAAAGGGCGTCCGCTGATTGTGGCGTTGAAACCGCGAAGCCGCGCTCCGCTACACTATGTAGTAGTGGCCGGGGTTGATTGGGAGCACCGATTGGTGCTGGTTAACGATCCGGCGCAGCGAAAGCTGCTCAAACAAGACCAGTCAAGTTTTGAGCGCGAATGGAGTGGTGCGGGAAAATGGACGCTGTTGGCCCTTCCTCAATCACAGTCCCACTAAAAAGATTCGCTTTTCTTTATTTATTCTGCTGCTGTTTTTCGTTCTGTGGGCTGGCACAGGTAATGCCCGCCGATACTCCGATCATCGAAAAAGCCAAGAGCCTGCTTGCTCAGGAGCAGTGGCAGCAGGTTGTAACCCTGGTGGAAATGTCAGCATCTCGATCCGCCGAGATCGACTACATTTACGGCACTGCCCTAGCGCGTCTTGGCCGGTTGGAGGATGCGCGGACGGTATTTGCGGCTGGTATCCAGCTCGCCCCTCGGGATGAGCGCTTCCCCGTGGAGCTTGCCGGGGTTGAATTCAAGCAAAAACACTACAAGGAAGCCAGCGATCTGCTGCGCCAGGCGCTCGATATTTCGCCGAACGATGCCTACGCCAATGACTTTTTAGGGACTGTCTATTTCTTGCAGAGAAATCTGGAAGCTGCTCTTAAATATTGGAATCGGGTGAACAAGCCTCAGATTGCCACCACCATTCCCGAGCCCGCGGTGAAGATTGATTCCGCATTGCTTGATCGCGCATTCGCCTTCTCCCCCGCGAGCGTTCTAACGTTTGACCAATTGACCCTCAGCCGGGAACGGCTTAATACGCTGGGAGTGTTCAGTAATTTCGGATTGAACCTGGTGCCGCGTGATGACACGAAGTTCGATGTGCTGTTTCGCAATGACGAATTAAATGGATTCGGAAATAGTAAACTTGCGGTTCTCATCAACCTGCTGCGCGGGCTTCCGGCGGAGGAGGTTGATCCTGAATATTTTAATTTTCATCATCATGCAATTAATTTTGAAGGATTCTACCGGTGGGATGAGCAGAAGCGGCGGTGGGCGGGAAGTGTTTCGGGACCATGGCGAGACAATCCCGATCGGAGATACTGGTCGGGTTTCGACGTGCGCAACGAAAATTGGGATATTCGCACAGCTTTTCGAGGACCAGCGGACGAGTTGGGGACCTTTAATATGCGTCGCGAGGCGGTTGGGGCGAGTTTTCTCTCAATCGTGAACGGGCGTTGGACCTGGTCTGCCGCGGCAGAGGTTTCGCATCGCGATTTTCGAAGTGTGATCCCAGGGCCAGCGATCACGCCGAGTCTGCTGTCAGAAGGTTTTCAGCTCAAGGAAATGACCCAAGTGAAGACCATGCTTTGGACTTTGCCGGAGCGGCGCATGAATCTGACAGGGGGTGCGTCATCAGAGGTGGGGCGAATTTGGTCTGAGCCTTCGCATTCTTTCCTGAAGATGCAAGGTGCGATAAGGCTTCGCTGGCTTCCCACTGCAGAAGGAGATGGCTACGAAGTGCAGGAGCGGTTATTGTCCGGGAAGACGATTGGTGATGTGCCGGTCGACGAACTCTTTATTCTCGGAGTGTTGGGCGACAACGGACTGCAGATGCGGGGCCATGTCACCACGCGGCAAGGCCGGAAGGGAAGCGGGCCGATGGGACGAGAATATTTCGTTTCCAACTCAGATTTTGACAAGACTTTATTCGATAAATGGGGCCTGACGGTGAAAGCAGGGCCGTTCCTCGATGCGGGAAAGATTAATGACGACAACCGGGCGCTGGGCTCTCACGAATGGCTGTATGACGTCGGCGTAAAAATAAAAGGAAGCTTGTTTGGGATGGGCGCGGTGTTTATCTACGGGAAAGACTTGAGGTCCGGAAACAACGCTTTTACGGTTGGACTAGAATGAAGATCCAATTACTTTCAATGAAGGACGGTCTATGAAATTTAGATTGGTTTTTATCTGTTTCGTGATTTGCGCTCTCTCTGTGGTGAGTTCAGCCAAAAGCGTAAAGGTGTCTCTGGTGGAGGCTCACGGGAAGCCGGTTGGCACGGCAACGATTAAGTCGGCTGGGACTGGGGTGAAGATTGAGCTCAAGTTGCATAGCCTGACCCCGGGCGAGCACGCGATACACATTCATCAGAATGCTCAGTGCGAGGGGCCGGATTTCAAATCTGCCGGGCCGCATTTTAATCCGGAGAAAAAGCAGCACGGGCTGGAGAACCCTGATGGCCACCATGCCGGGGACATGAACAATTTCCTGGTGAAGATCGATGGCAAGGCGAAAGCGACGATTGCCGACGCCGACGTGAACTTCGGCAGCGATAGCCACTCGATCTTCAGCAATGGCGGGACGGCACTGGTGGTGCATTCCAAGCCGGATGACTTGAAGACTGATCCTTCAGGGAATTCGGGCGACCGCATTGCTTGCGGAATTATTAAGAAGTAGGCTGCCCGGTGGTTTCGGTGGTTACTTCTGAGACAGGTGCGGGCGATGGCTCGGCGGCGTCGAAGTCCAGATTTGAGTTGGTTTCAGGCGTTGCCTCAACCACCGGCTTTTTGTCGATAAACTTGGCAGTGTTAAGAAGAGGGCGTCCTAGCGATGGATTGTAGCCGGACCACGGGCCTTCGGCGCCTAGTTCGCGCTCGAAGTGGGCCCGCATGCTTTCCATCTTGGAGTCGAGATCGTCGAGATAATGGAGCATAAGCGCTTCGGGAAACATGGGTAGCTTGGGAGAACCGAATTCATAGTGGCCGTGATGGCTGATGATCAAATGCTCCAGCAGTGTCTTTAGCTCGTCGGGGAAGCCAGTGAGGTGGGCAATCTTGTGGTGCAGCATCTCCAGTTCAATCACCATATGACCAAGCAGCTGGCCACGCGTCGTGTAGGAGAATGAGCGATTGTAGGTGAGCTCGTGGATCTTTCCAATGTCGTGAAGAAATGCTCCGGTTAACAGCAGGTCGCGATTAATTTGAGGGTAGTTGCGGCTGAGTAGATCGCAGGAACGGCAAAGCGAAACCACGTGGTCGAGCAGGCCGCCGATGTAAGCGTGGTGCAGGGTCTTCGCGGCGGGGGCTGAACGGTAGGCCTCGGCGATCTCCGGGTCGCTCATGAATGATTCGACCAGGCCCTTTAAAAACGGATTTTGAAAACTTGATACGAATCCGGCAAGAGTCTGCCACAGCTCGCCAATATCCTTGGTCGTCTTCGGCAGATAATCAGAAAAATCTACCTCCGAATCACCCAGCCGGCGAATTTTGTGGATCGTAATCTGAAAGCGGTTCTTATATTTATTAATCAGGCCCTTGATCTTGATAAAGTCGTCCTGCTCGAACGCCGCGAGAGAGTCCTCGACGTTATCCCACATTTTGGCTTCGAGCTGCCCGGTCCGGTCTCCGAGAGTCAGGGCCAGGTAGGGATCCCCGGTTTTCTTGGGCTTGACCTGCTTGGAAACCACTACAAAACTGGAAACGATGATTTTGTTCTCGTGCTGGACGCAATCGGAGATAAGGAATTCTTTCATAGAAGTTGGGATTCGCGTCTGCTGCTATTTCACTAAAACAGCAAAAACTTTTTCTTCTTCTTTAACTGCTTCGCCTTGTCCACCTTGTTCGCGGTCTCAATCGGCTTGGTTTCGTCGGGGCTGGCGCCGCTATCGACATAGCCTTCTTTGACGTCGATATATGCTTCGGTCCTTAGTCTGGTCAAGTAAATGCGAAGGGCAGGTTGAAGTTTCTGCATGTAGAGAGCGTCTTGTACCTTAGCTTCGACGTCTTTGAATGGGGGGATGCCGGCCTCTTGATGCTCGATGACGCCAAGGATTACAAATCCCTGCTTGGTGCGAATCACGTCGGAAACTTCCCCCGGTTTCATGGCGAATGTCTTATCTTCGAGTTCTTTGGCGAGCACTCCACGTTTGAAGAAGCCGAGATCGCCCCCTTGAGCCGCGGTGGGCCCGTTGGAGTTTTTCTTAGCCACCTCGTCAAACTTGGAGCCCTTGCGGATCTCTGCTAGCAAGCCCTCGGCTTTTGCCTGGGCTGCCGCTAGCGCTTGGGGATCATCGGCGGGTGCTCCAGCCGCGGGAGTAACGTTGACCAGAATTTCGCTCAGCCGAATTTGCTCCGGCTGCATTAGTTCCTGTTTGTGCTCGTCGTAAAACTTTTGCTCATCTTCTTTGGCGACACTCATATGCGAGCTGACTTCACGGCCTATCACCTGCTGGGTGATGATCTGATTACGCATGTTCTGCTTGAAGTCTTCGAAGGAAATGCCCTGCGACTGGGCGGCCTTTTCCAGGTCTTCCATGCTGTCCAGCTTCATCTGCTTGCGCATTTCATCGAGGCGCTTGATCAGTTCGGTGTCGGCGGTGATGCCAAGATCTTTGCCTTTGGAAAGCAGCAGCTGCTGGTCGATCAAGTCGCGTAGGATGTCTTTTTCGCGCTCGCCGAACGCCTTGTCGGCATTGCCGGCCTCTTGCTGCTGCACCTCCTGCTTAAGCTGGTCGCGGCTGCGCTGAAATTCGGTGCGCGTAATAATTTGGTCATTCACCCGGGCGGCGACCTGCTCGATGACAGTATCTGCGCTAAAGGCGGGCAAGCTAGAAACAGACAACAGTATTAATGAGGGCAGCAGTTTTCGCATTGAACATTTCCTAAAGCCGCGATGCGGTCTGATTTCGTGGAGTCTGTTAAGAAGATTGTAACGCTGGAGGGGGCCCAGTATCTACCCGTTTTAGTCTGCGGAAGGCTGACCGGTACGGAGTAGTGATAGCGCCGTAACGTCATTATGGGTAGGAGCAGTTTTCATGTACTGCTTGACGTTGTCTATGATGGTGACGCAAAATTCTTTTGCTGTCTCGGCGGTGGAGTCCTGAAAGCTGCGCTTGACCCGGTGCAATCCGAACTCTTCGCCCTTGGATTTGCCCTCGATGACGCCTCTGGAAACTAAGAGCATGGCCGAACCGGGTATCAGCGCTGCCATGCCGGCATCGGAGGTAGCGTGAGAAAACAATCCCAGCGGCAATCCGGTCGCGCCAAGTTCGACCACGCCCGTTTTATCGCGCAGCAAGGCTGGAGTGTGTCCGGAGTTGACGTAACACATTACCCCGAGATCTTCGTTATAGCACGCCGCGAACGCCGGGCAAGAATGCACGCCCTGGGCTTCTTTCAGAATTGTCCGATTTAGCTGGATAGACAGCTCCACCATTGCGTCGGCTTCGTTCACATCTTCCTGAGAAAAAAGTTCCTGGGAAACCCTGCGGAAGGTTGTTTGGACCGCGCTCAGAATGCCTTGACATTGCTCGACCCGGCCGGCGACGTCAAGCAGGCCGAAGACAACCCGAGACGGGCTCACCCGAAGAAAATCGTAGAAATCGCCGCCCATCCGCTGACCGTAGTAGAGAGCAGCCAGCTCTGCATCCTGAAGTGCGGGGACGTCAGCCTGTACCGGGTTGGGCAGGGACGCAGACTTCTCGGAATGGGAGAAGAAGCTCACGACGTTGCTTGCGAATGAGGCTAGCACAGAAGTTGGATAATCGGCACTAAGTCTTGGCTGCTTTATTTTTAGTAGCGGCTTGCCAGATATTTGCCGACCTCGCTTTCCAGTTGCCCGTAGTCGGAACGAATGGTCGCTCGCAGCGAGGCCTCGGTAGAGGTACCCTGGCCCAATCGTTCCAAAACTTGCCGAATGTCGCCCATGCCGTAAGTGTCGATGATGTACTGCACCGCTGCCAGCGATTCGTCATATGCGAGCGAGGCTTCCAGGCCGGAAAAGCGCATGAAGCTGCCCTCTAGCCCGTTGAAAGGAATTTCGTGCTGGGCAGCGAAGAGTTGGGTTAGGCGGCGTCCGTTTGAACCAAGCGATTTGGGCTCCATCGCCTGAGCTATGCCTTCATGAAGCCACTGCGGGCAGCGTCCGCCTGATAAGTAGTTAATGAATGAGTGCGCCAGCTCGTGCTTAAGAACGCGAGCCAGTTCGGGCGTCACCGAGGTGAGGCCTTCGACGGGAATCCGCAGCTTGCCGTCGTTGAGGGCCCCGCTCCAGGCCGGAGCCTGAGTGACGTCGAAAAAGGCCTGGCCGGTATAGAGCACGACTGGGATGCTATTTCGGGGAGCAACCCCAAGCTGGCGAACCAGGTCGTCGTAGGATGACTCCAGGGAAATTAGCAGTTCGCGGCGTAAGGATTCCGAAGTTTGAGCGCCTTCATAGCGCAATGTGAAGTGGCTGCTTTGACGTTGTGAGAAGTCAGCCTCCGCCGTAGCCTCGCGCTGAGCTTTTTCGAGATATTTCTGAAGAGCAGTATCGGGACGCAGGGCCAGGGATTTTTTCCAGGTGCGGACGGCATCAGCGGTCCGGTCCGCGGCGAATTGTGCGTATCCCAGAACGGCGAGCGCATCCGGCGATTCCGGAGCGAGACGTACCGCCCGTTCGGCATAGGGCAGCGCTTCTTTAGCATTCCCCGTGCGAACTAAGAGTGCGGCATAGTAATTCAACAAGTTAGGATTCTGAGAATCGACGCGCAACGCGCTGTCAAAGTAGGAGCGGGCCTTGGCGAAATTGCCGTGATCGTATTCGAATTTTCCGGCCAGGAAGTAGGCCGCCGATGAATCGCTGAGGTCGCCTTGCTTTTCAATTGCTTCGAGCGCGTCCGCATCAACTTCGCCGGATCGGATGATCTTATCCGAGAGATCGGCGCTTCCTAAGCCGACCGATGGCGAAAAAACGGGAACATCAGCAGCGCCTTTGGTGTCAGTCTTGGAAGAGGAATACTCTGGCCGGATACCGCCCGCTTCAATATGGTCGACTGATGATTTCTGGATGGCATAGGAATCGTCACCCAGATCGTATTCAATACGCGTTCCGTTTTCATGAACGTGGTCAGCCCAAATGGTGCGGCCATTCTTAAGATGGATCACCTCGGCCGGCGCACAGAGCGCCCCGAGCACGGTGAAACAAAAGAGGGTGACAAGGGCGCGCACTGGGCGCATTCTAGCAACAGCACAGGTGCCGACCTAGGTGACAAAGGTAATGAGGCGAATTCGTAGGCGCGCCATTGGTGAAATGTTTTTGTATCTGACTTTGGCGTTAGCCAATGTCTGGGCTCAGGGCGGAGCCGATTCTACGACTAGCGGTGGAAAGCCAGCCGAGAATCTATATCTCCAACTGCAACGCGTCGGTCTTGACCCCTCTCGGGTGTATAGAGTCCGCGATGCTTCGATTGACCACGCCGCCCTTCATATTACCTTCGAGAACGGAACTCTGGCTTTTACCAGCGACGTTGCCGGGCGGGTGACTGGAGCTTTCTTTGAGGGCCAAGGCGAAATCCTTCTTGCCCCTCCTAGCCGGGTGGAGCGCTCCTCAATGGCGCTTTTCACTGGAGCTGCCATTCTGGAAGAGACCTTTGTTAGTGGGTATTTTCGTTTCAACGATGACACCTTTGCCCAACTGAAGCCGTTTTTTCGAGAGGCAGCGAATGCGAGGGAGTTTGTTTCCGAATGGAATGAGACAGCGGTGAACCTTGCTGGAACAGATGCACTGCGACTGTTCATGACTTTCAGTAAGGGCCTGCCGCAGCCGGCCGGCGCTGAGACCGTTTCCTCGCCGACTGACGATCTGCTGTGGCATGCTCGAGTGCAAGGGGTTAAATTAGGGGCGTTCGATGCATATTACGACTCCGAGGCACCTGAGCAGGTGTGGGTCGGGCAGGTGAAAACTTCTGCGAGCCAGAGTTTCTACGAGATGTGGACGTCGTTTGCAATTCCACCGGTCGACAAGGAAGTTCAATCGGCCAAGGCTGCGCTCACCGAGCGGGTGGAGGCGGTCAACATCACGAGTTACAAGATTAAGTCTGAAATCAGATTGCCCACCTCGCTATCGGCAGAAGCCTGGCTGCAATTGGAAGTACGGCAAGGTGGGCAGCGGGCCGTACTGTTCGAACTGTCGCGATTTTTGCAGCTTAAGAGCGTTGAGGCAGATGGTCATCCCATCGAGTGCATTCATAATCAGGCGATTGAAGGGACCCAACTGGCGCGCCAGGGAAATGACCTGGTGGCAGCAGTATTTCCCCGAACGCTGCGCTCCGGAGAGCGCATTGAATTGCACTTCGTCTATGGCGGGGAAGTGCTTTCCGAGGCGGGCGGCGGTCTTTTATACGTAGGTGCTCGCGGCACCTGGTTTCCCAATCGACGGCTGGCCATGTCGAACTTCGATCTGCAGTTCCGTTATCCGGCGGGTTGGACGCTGGTGGCGACGGGTAAGAAGATGAAGGAGCCAACGGGAAAGGAAGGTGAAGAACAAGTTGGCAGATGGATTTCGGAACGTCCTATGCCGCTCGCGGGATTTAACTTGGGGAAGTACAAGCGTGTGTCGGCCCATAGTGGAGAAACGCAAGTCGAGACCTATGCCGCTGCTGGTGTGGAGCAAACGTTCCCAAAGGCTCCTGGCCGGGTTCCGGAGATTGCTTCGGAGGCGCCGTTTGGTACGCGCTCACGCCAGCTCATACTTCCCATAACGCCGCCACCGCCCTCGCCAGCACGGAATGCACAGACCGTGGCTGATATTTCGGCTCGCGCGATCGAGTTTTTTAGTCAGCGATTTGGACCGTATCCATACAGCACGCTTTCGGTTACGCAGCAGCCGGGAATCGCTAACCAAGGTTGGCCCGGGCTGATATTCCTCTCGAGCTTTTCATTTCTGACCAATGATGAGAAAACGGACCTTCGCCTGGAACCTGGCAAGGCCGGGTTTGAGGATGGAGTAATCGCGCACGAAACGGCACATCAATGGTGGGGCGATTTGATTGTCTGGAAAAGTTACAGAGATCAATGGGTTATGGAAGCCCTGGCTGATTACAGCTCCCTGATGTTGCTGGAGTCGAGCGATCCGAAGCGCTTTCATGCGGTATTGGCAAGGTATCGTGATGATCTCCTTCAGGAGAACAAGGACGGCAAGTCGCTCCTGCAGGCGGGACCGGTCACCCTGGGCTTGCGGTTATGCTCATCCCAATTTCCAGAGGGCTACAATTCCATTAGTTACGGGCGGGGCGCATGGATGTTCCACATGCTGCGCACCATGATGCACGATGCTGAGGTGAAGGCGAAACGCGGTCGCCCCGTTAACTCCAACAAGGGAGATGAGCCGTTTGTCAGAGTGTTACGCGGGCTTAGAGAACAGTACGCTGGCAAGGCGATCACGACGGCGCAATTGCTGGAAGTTTTCGAGCAAGAGCTGCCGCCGCCACTGTGGCACGAGGGGCACAAATCGCTCGGCTGGTTTTATGACAGCTGGATCAATGGAACTGCGATCCCTCGTTTCGAGATACAGGGAGTGAAATATTCGGACAAGAGCGGCGGTACGCTGGTGACCGGAAAAATCGTGACGAAGGATGCCCCAGCTGATCTAGTCACCCCGGTACCCATCTATGCCGTGCTTGGGGGAAGAAGCGTTTTCCTGGGTCGTGTATTTGTCGATGAGCCCGAAACTACATTTCACTTGAACGCGCCAGTCGGTACACGCAGGGTCGTAGTAGATCCCGACCAAACTCTATTGAGCCGTAGCCGGTAGATAAATGTACCCTGCCAAGTCGGGACACATTCCCCCCTGTTTTTCCCAAACAAGACCGATCTGAAACGAGAGACCCTCGTTTTCTCAGCTGAGGCAAGACCAAGAGATTGAAACGACTGAAGATCGTTTTCGTCCCTTTTGGTGACTTGCTGGCAAGGCACGTGCATTCACACAGTTATGAATGCGACCACACCTGGGCGGATCAGTAGTTCAAATCACCTAGATGTTCCTTCGCGACCGAAACCCGCGCGCATCCTTCTGGTGGAGGATGAGCGTTTTGTTCGCGAGGTAGCGGCTGAGATTCTGATTTCTGCTGGTCATCAAGTATTGAAAGCGAGAACGGGGTCGGAAGCGGTGAAGATATTTCTGGAAAATCAGCAATCGGTAGAACTGTTGGTCACCGACGTGGTGCTGCCGGGAAAGGATGGCTATTTTTTGAGTGCCGAGCTAACTATTGTTTGTCCAAAGATGAAAACAATCTTTATGTCAGGATATCCGGAAAAGGCGTTAGCGAGTGGAAGACGAGCAGAGGGTTGGTTGTACTTGCCGAAACCATTTTCGGTTGATTCACTGATGCGGAAAGTGGAAGAAGCTCTCGAGGGACAGACGCACGAGCGGAAAATCAATCCACCTAACCGTGCTTCTTATAATGGATAGTTTGGAGGATCTGATCTGGCACCTGCAACAGAGGGACGACGACTTGTGTCACGCCCATTTCGGCGCAAGAACGGGGCATACCGTAAACTGTACAGCTGGCTTCATCCTGGCCAACCGTGACCCCGCCCTCGCGTTGAATAGCTTCCATGCCTTTGGCTCCGTCGGCGCCCATGCCCGTCAAGATCACGCCCATACACAGCGAACGGTAGACCTCAGCGGCGGATAGCATCATTACGTCCACTGAGGGCATGTGCAGCATCTTCTCAGGAGTTGTGGCGAGTCGGACGATCGCTCTTGAGGTGCTGCGTCGAACCACTGTCATATGCTGGCCCGCTGGAGCGATGTAGACGACACCCGGCTCAATGGGGTCGTTTTGTTCAGCTTCCCGAACTTTTACTTTGCACAATCCGTTAAGCCGCTTCGCGAAGGGACCGGTAAATCCTCGCGGCATGTGCTGAACAATTAAGACGGGGACAGGCAGGTCCGCCGGAAATAATGGCAGAATTTCCTGTAGCGCCTTCGGTCCTCCCGTTGATGTTCCCAACGCTACGATGCTAGCAGCAGCGTGATGAGAGCTGCGAGGCGCAGGAGCAAGGGGATGGGGAGGCAGCGCCGTCTTAGCAAGAAGCTTACGCCGCCTTCCGCTCTCGGAGGCAGCCTTGACCTTGGCGATTAGATCGTCGCGAATCTTGACGATATCGAGAGAGACAAAAGAGCTCTGTTTTGGCAAGTAGTCAAAGGCTCCCAAGGATAATGCTTCAAGGGTAGTTTCAGCGCCCTCCTGGGTGAGTGAACTGACCATAATCACCGGGCGAGGCGAGTCCTTCATGATGCGTTTTAGGGTTTCGATACCGTTAAGGCCCGGCATCTCAACGTCGAGAGTTACGACATCGGGCTGAAGCTTCCCAATTTTTTCGATCGCTTCCTGGCCCGTCTGGGCCGTACCACAGACGCGAAGTCCGGCATCCGATTCGATCATGCGTGTCAGAGCAGTTCGCATGAAGGCGCTGTCGTCAGCGATAAAGACGTTGGTCACAGTCGGTTTGTCGTTCGCTGGACTCATGATGGACGGTACATGAGAGCGACCAAGCGCTGAACCTCTTCGAGATAGCCTTCGAGTTCAAAAGTGAAGCGGGCCCAATCGAAATCCTGTAATGAAGGGCATTCTTTTAGCAGGGTCTCGAATCCCGGCTCTGTCATGAAGTCAATTTGCCGGTCCTCCACTGACCCGTGTCCCAGGCCGCCCATGCGGCAGAGAAGATCACTGAGTGTGACCACCGCAACCAAATCGCGATGGGAAGTTGCGCTTGCGGGGTCGTGGTGGGTTCGAATAACTTCTGAAACGTCAGGCGATAAATGCCACTTCTCTGCCACCATCCTTCCGGTTTCGGCGTGGCTGATCCCAAATGTCTTAATCTCCGCCTCGTGAAGAGGAATGTGTTCAGCTTTGGCGAGGTTGACGGCTTTCTTAAATTCTTCAGGAATAATCCACAGGTGCACAACGATGCCGATGTCGTGCAGTAGTCCACCCAAGTAAGCTTTGCCCGGATCGTTGAAACCAATTTTGCGGGCAAATTGCCGGCATACCAAGGCAACACCTAACGAGTGCTCCCAAAAAACGATGGGATCAATACCCATTTTCTCTTTCGGAAGCAGCGTCAGGATTGAGCAGGAAGTGGCAATGTCCCGCATACGCTGCAAGCCGAGAGCGATTACGGCCTCGCGAATACCCTCTACCGCTTGCCAGCGTCCAAATAAGGGTGAGTTGGCCATATGCAAACATTGCGCGACCAGCGATTTATCCTGTGAAATCAGATCGACCACTTTTTGAACTTCCAGCCGATCCAGGGGCTGTTCCATGTACTTCAGCAGGGGCAACAGGCTAATTGGAAGTGTGGGCATCTTGTCCAGGTGTTCCAATTTCTTCAGTACAACTTCTCTTGCGTTATCGCTCATAGTCGCACCTAGCGAGATATCTGTCGCTTTTCAGATTTGACGTAAGCCGTGGTGGATGGCAGATGGACGAGACGGAAGTCGTCACTTATGCCATATAAGGACTCGGAGTGACCAAGAAACAGATAGCCATGCGGCAACAAATTGTTATAAAAGTGCTGGATTACCCGTTTCTTGGACACGGGGTCGAAATAAATCAGCACGTTGCAGCACATGACAAGGTCAATTCCTTTAAGAAAGGCCATCTTGGAATCGTCCGAAAGATTTACGCGGTTAAAGCTAACTTTGGCTTTAACTTCGGCAGTGACCTGTAAATCTTCGCCACGCTGAGTAAAGTATTTCTTGTAAAAAGGCGGAAGGTTACGCGTACTATAACCACCGTAAATGCCGTGCTTGGCGTGAGCCAGCGACCGCTCATTCAGGTCCGTGGCAACAATTTCAAAATTCCAACCCTTCATTTTGTTGGAGGTTTCCTCCAGCAGGATCATGCTAAGGGTGTAAGGCTCTTCGCCGGTTGAACAGCCGGCACTCCAGATCTTTAAATTGCGAAGCGGTGATTTCGAACGGGCCTCAGCGATTTTTGGTAACACAATATTACGCAAAGCGTCCAATTGCGGTGGATTGCGGAAAAAACAAGTCTCGCCGATGGTGATTTCGTTTAATAATGCAATCAACTCGGCCTGGCGAATAGGTTTGACTGTCAAGCAATCGTAGTAATCCTGTAGTGTGTGCACGGCAAGAACTTGCATTCGCTTTGAACATCGGTCCTCGAGCAGGCGTAGCTTGTTTTCGGGTTGAAAGATGCCTGCCACCTGATAGATCAGGTCACGGATTTTGACTAGATGCGGGCTAGGGGGTGCGCTGGGTCTTTCCGGCGTGCGCGATGGTGTGGCGGCAGTATTCATTGCACGACTTCCTGTTTGAGATAGGTGCTGGCTTCGCAGGCGGACGCAAGCAGGCCGGCGGGATCGAGGACCAGACGAACTCGTCCGTCTCCGCTGATGGTCGCGCCTGCCAATGATGCAGAATGTTGGAGGTAAGAGCTCAGCGGCTTTATAACCGTAGACTCTTGCCCGATCAACTGATCGACTAAAAGGGCGATGCGGCGATCGCCAATGCCGAGGACCACAACCTTGTCCTCGGAACCTTTACCATTAGCGACAGTGGAGGAAAACATTCGACCGAGACGCAACAAAGGCAGCGTCTCTCCACGCAGTCGAAGCACCTCGATGCCTTCAACGCGATGCAATTCGCTTGCCTGGACTCGCGCGGTCTCGATGACCGAACGAAGTGGGAGAGCATAGATTTCTCCAGCGACCTCAACCAGCAAGACCGGCAGAATGGCCAGCGTCAGGGGCAGGCGAAGAGTCACGGTAGTACCTTCTCCGAGCCGGCTATCTAGGTCGATAGTTCCATTCATCTTGCGCAGATTGGTGCGGACGACGTCCATGCCGACCCCGCGACCGGACAAGTCATTGACGATTTCAACCGTGCTGAAACCGGGAAGGAAAATGAAGTCCAGAATTTCGCGCTGATTGAGAGTGCGGAGCCGCTCCGCGCTAACCAGGCCCTTTTCGACTGCCTTGCGTCCAACACGTTCGGGGTCGATACCACCGCCGTCATCGATTACGCTAATCAGTATTTGATCGCCGGCTTGTTCGGCCTCAAGGCGGATGGTCCCGACTCGAGGTTTGCCGGCAGCGACCCGGACGTCAGGGCGTTCCAACCCATGATCCAGAGAGTTGCGTACCAAGTGGATCAGCGGGTCTCCAATGAGTTCCACCATGGTCTTGTCGATTTCGGTATCTTCGCCGCGCATTACTAGATCGACTTCTTTTTGCACGGTGCGGGATACATCACGAACCAGTCGGGGAAATTTCTTGAAGACCGTATCGATTGGAACCATTCGCGTTCTCAATCCAGCCGATTGGAGTTCTTCAGTGACGAAGCTGAGACGGGCCGTAGACTGGTTAAGGGCAGAGTCAAGATCTTCTCGAGACAGCCGTTTCAAAGTGAAGTCCCGACTTATTTTCATCAGCCGATTTCGCTCTAAAACCAGTTCCCCCACTAAATTAATGAGGTCGTCGAGCTTGCGGACGTCGACACGCATGGTCTGAGAGACTTCGTTCGCTGATTTCGATTTGTTCCCAGGTACAACGTCTAATAACGTTGGCGTTTCCGTTGCAGCCATGGGCGCCGTTTCAACATGGATGGGGTCGAGCTCAGTGAAATTCTGAAGTTCGGAGGTAGCTTCACCCGTGGGCGCGGTGGGAAGCTCGAGAGCACGCGCCGGCGCCTCACCCTGACCAACCACCTTTAATTCGCCTACTAGTCCTTCGATGGAGTATTGCTTTAACCCGCCGCCACGGATGTCTTGCAGCATTACGCCAAGTTGATCGCGAGATGCCAGTAAGGCATCCATCATGCGCTGGCTGAGAGTTAATGCGCCTTTTCGCAGATTGTTGAGAACGTCTTCGGCCTGATGACTAAGCCTGACGACCGGCTCGAAGCCTAGAAACCCTGCCGTGCCTTTGATAGTATGCAGGGCGCGAAAGATGCGATTGAGCAAGTCGGCATCATTCGGGGTAGATTCCAGCGTGACCATATCCTGGTCCATGCCTTGTAGAAGTTCCTCAGATTCAGTGAGAAACTCTTGAATCATCGTCGGATCTAATAAGAACTCGTTGTCCACGCTGAGTCATCCTGACTGGAACAAGAATCTATGCCTGGCCCATAGCTCCGAGGGTGACTTCTTCGTCGTCAGCCATGAGTTTGTCCACGTCGAGGAGAATAAGAAGCCGGTCGTCGAGTTTACCCACCCCAGACACGTATTCCCGCTCAACCTTACCTAAGCGGGGCGGCGGTTCCACCGTATTGGCCGGAATGCGCAACACTTCGGAGACGGAGTCGACGATGAAGCCGAGGACCGTGCCTTTGACCTCAACCACGACGATCCGGGTCTGCTTGTCGTGAGCCAGCTCAGCCATGCCAAAGCGCTTTCGCAGGGCCACTACCGGGATCACTTTGCCGCGCAAGTTGATTACCCCATCAACAAAGTCGGGGGAATTCGGTACCCGAGTAAGATCCTGAATGCGGATGATTTCCTGTACCCGCAGAATATCGAGTCCAAATTCTTCTCCTGCGATGTGAAAGCTGACCAACTGCAATAGTTCATCGTGGTCCCGCCGTCCGCCGTGGAGGCTGACGGTATTGGGTTGTGATCCACCAGCCTTGCTGGCGTTAGTCTCCATGTCGCTGCTCCTCAAGTTAGAGAATTGGTGGTGGAAAGCCTAATGCGGGTCCCAAACTTAAATTCAGTGAATTACGAACCTCGACCTAAGAAGTTCATCGGCGGTAGGTTGGCAAACTTTATGCTGATTGCTGGAAGGTTCCACGAAGAGGTTTTGCCGCAAGGAGGCTCTCGCCGGGATGCGGATTAAGACATCCTTACCTCAGACTGCTAGCTTTAAGGCCGACCACAATCGATCCCACCGGCCGGTTGCCGGCCAAAATGGGCACTCCGATCTGAATTTGCTCCCGACCGGTAGATTCATCCTTCTCTATTGGACCGATGTAGATCGTTCCGCTCATGGGAATGTCGTGTTTGGGCTTGCCTTTGTGGGACCAAGAAGTCGGTTTAGAGAGAAAGGCGACTTTGCCGCCATCGGCACCACTAACAAATATTTCAGATATTGATTCGTCTTTCTTATTCTTTAAGTATTCAGCCAGGGGATTCGTGCAGTAGGAGCGAACTTTAGGATCAAGGACGGTCAGCCCCTTCCATCGGTCATTTGTCATTTCTCCGGCGTCCGGAGGCGGGGTACTATTGTAGGCCTCAACGGCGCGCACAATTTGCGGATCTTTGCCCCAGCTTTTGATCTCCGCAATTTTTGCGGTCGTCTTGGCTCTTATGTCAGCGCGTAACTCCTGTCCGGACGCAATAGAAGGCGCTGCAACAGTCAATGTTATGGCGAAAAAAAGTTTAATGCAGTAAGTCTTCAACGATTTCTCCTTTAGGACGCCGAGGCGGCGAAAGCTTTCTCGGCGTGTTCGTCGCGGGAGGTTAGCTGCCGAGCTGAGCTGCTCGACTTATTACTGCCGCGGTGCAAACCCCGGCCGGTGTCAGCCGCCAACTTGAAATTTCCCACCATGTTCTGCAAGTCGAGCGCGAGCCCAGAGAGATCCTGGCATGCTTTAGCGGATTGCTGCGCGCCGTCGGTCGACTCTTTTACCAGCTTGGCAATTTGCTCCATGTTGTTATTGATTTCTTCCGATGCGCTCGATTGTTCCGTCGCGGCGGTAGCGATGTGGGTAATCATTTCCCCGACCTGTTCCGACATATGGATGATCTGTTTAAGCGAGTCGCCGGCCATAGCGGTTGAAGCGACCCCATCCTCCACTTGTTTAGTTCCTTCTTCCATTGCCACGACGGCCGTCCTTGTCTCATCCTGGATGGTCTTGATCATTTCCGCTATTTCTTTGGTAGCAGTTGTTGTTCGTTCAGCGAGTTTTCGAACTTCGTCGGCGACTACGGCGAACCCGCGGCCTTGCTCGCCTGCTCGCGCTGCTTCAATGGCGGCATTCAGAGCCAGCAAGTTAGTCTGATCGGCGATGTCATCGATGACGCCCGCAATACGCCCAATTTGGTCTGAGCTCTTGCCGAGTTCCTCCATCTTCTTGGCGGTGCCTTGAACGGAAGACGAGATAATCCTCATTTTTGTCAGCGTGGTTTCGACGATGGCACCGCCTTCACGGGCGGTGTCGGCAGCTTGTCGAGATGCTTCCGCCGCCTTACTGGAATTCTCTGACACCTGCATTACCGTCGAAGACATTTCTTGCATAGCGGTTGCGACCTGCGTGGTCTGATTGCTTTGTGTTTCGGCTCCTTGCGCTTGTAGAGTGGCGGAGGACGAGAGTTCTTCGCTGGCGCTGGCCACGTGTTCAGCGGTGGCGGCAATCGACTGCACGATCTGGCTGAGATTGTTCTTCATTTTGTTCAGCGCAATGCCGGCCTGCCCGATTTCATCCTGCGAGGTGATTTCCAGATCGCTCACTGCCAGATTGTTGGAGGCAATCTCCTGAATCATGATGACCATCCGCGACATGGCGCCAGTGATGGAACGGATCACTAGTACCGCGACCGCCAAGCCGATCACCAGTCCGGCGATTGACAAAGTAAACATCAAACTCTCAGTGCGGTTTTCGCTGGCGTTCTGTTCGTCGGCGGCTGTTTTCTTCAGGCTATCCATGCTCGTGCTGAGAGCAACCATCGCGTCGTGCATGGCATTTCGCTTGGTGGAGACTTCCGGACTGAAAATAAGATCCACCGACTCCTGAGGTTTTCCAGCGTGACGAAGTTCGATGGCATGATCCATGACTGGACGATATTCAGCGAAGCCCCTCTGAATTTCAGCGAAAGCATGCTTCCCGGCTTCAGTCTGCAAAAGTGGTTGTAGCTTGTCCATGTTCCCGAGAAAGCTCTGGCGCGCCTCCTCGCCCGCTTTGAGTCGCTCGTCTTTGCCCGTCAGCAGGAATCCGCGCAACGAGGCAATTTGAGCCTCGATCGAGAGCTGAAGTTCTCGTACCAACTCTTTCTTGACGCTCTGGCGTTCGACCGTATAGGAAAGTTGACTTTCGGATATAGCCGAGCGGTAGCCGATTCCGCCCAGCGCAACCACGATTAGCAGCAGGACTCCGAACCCAATCCCCAACTTCACCTTCAGACTGAGGCTATTCATAGTTGTTTTCCGATTCTGCGCTTGGAGATATTCTGCGTTAATGGGCCGAAGCAGCGAATGCCTTTTCCCGTGATGGGTGTGAGTTCAGTAGGCGCGCCGAACTGCCGCCTTTGCCATGGCGCGATCCAGCCGACCCGTTATTTGAAAGCTTGAAATTCCCCACCATATTCTGCAAGTCGAGTGCAAGGCCAGAGAGGTCCTGGCATGCTTTTGCGGATTGCTGGGCGCCGTCGGTCGATTCCTTTACAAGCTTGGCGATCTGCTCCATGTTGTTATTGATTTCTTCCGAGGCACTCGATTGTTCGGTGGCGGCCGTAGCGATGTGAGTAATCATTTCGCCGACCTGCTCTGACATGTGAATAATCTGTTTCAGTGAATCCCCGGCGAGTGTCGTTGAGGCAACACCATCCTGTACCTGTTTGGTTCCGGCTTCCATTGCAGTGACGGCATTCCGGGTTTCGTCCTGAATGTTTTTAATCATCTGGGCGATTTCTTTGGTTGCAGTTGTGGTTCGTTCTGCAAGTTTTCTCACTTCGTCGGCGACCACGGCGAACCCACGGCCTTGCTCCCCTGCCCGCGCTGCTTCGATAGCGGCATTTAGCGCCAGCAAGTTCGTCTGGTCCGCAATGTCGTCGATGACTCCGGCGATGCGTCCGATCTGGTCAGAGCTCTTTCCCAGTTCCTCCATCTTCTTGGCTGTGTCTTCGACCGAGACGGCAATTACCCGCATTTTGCTGAGTGTATCTTCAACGATGCTGCCACCCTGCCGGGCAGTCTCCGCTGCCTGGCGGGATGCTTCCGCAGCTTTACTAGAGTTTTCTGATACTTGCATCACGGTGGAAGACATCTCCTGCATCGCGGTAGCCGCCTGCGTGGTCTGGTTGCTTTGGGTCTCCGCGCCTTGCGCCTGCAAACTAGCGGATGAGGAGAGTTCTTCGCTGGCGCTCGCCACATGCTCCGCAGTCGCGGCGATGGACTGTACAATCTCGCTCAAGTTGTTCTTCATCTTATTGAGGGCGATTCCTGCCTGGCCAATTTCATCCTGGGTAGCAATCTCCAGATCATCTACGGCGAGATTATTGGAGGCAATTTCCTGAATCATCGAGACCATCGTTGTGATGGAGCCGGTGATGGAACGCACAATCAGCATTGCCACGCCTAAGCCGACGAAAATACCAACAACGGCTAGACTCAGAACCACGGTTCGCCCCTGGGCCTCTGTGGAAGTCTGTTCAGCAATGATTTCCTTTTTAGCTCCTTCTTCATGAGCGATATATTCATCCACTGACTTGGCCAAATCTTTCGAAGCTTGACCGGCCGGGCCGGTCACGATGTCTAATGCTTCTTGGGTCTTGCCAGCGCGGGTAAATTCGATTTCCTTATCGCTAAGAGCAACCAGCGCCTCATAAGCAACTTCGACTTCGGCGAGTGCCTTTTTACCAGAATCAGAGGTCACAATTCGGGAGAGAACATCTTTGCTTTCCTGGTATTCTTTCTTGCCTTGCTCATAACGGCCTAATGTATCCTCTTTTTTAAGTAGGAGAAAACCGCGAGCGCCAGAACTCTCTCGCATGACTGCCAGGTCGATGTTCTTTGCCAAAGCTACTTTGTGCGACCTATCCTCGACCTGGTCGGAAAGGGTGCTAAGCTGATTGACGGTGCGGTAGGACATGATCCCCATGGCGATCACGATTAGGAGCAAGGTGCCAAAGCCAACCGCGAGCTTCATTTTCAAACTTAGTTTGTTCATGTTTCCTCCGAGAGAGTTATACCGATATATATTGCGACGGGTCTCTGACACGATTGCCAGACTCGCGGTTATGCGGATAGAAGCTAGACTCGTCTACACCTACCTATCGGCAGGAACGACACGAGCTTTAGCGGGGAAGCACCACAACATACAGAGTAAAGATTGGGTACGCCGATTAGTGAGCAGACGCGGCGAAGGCTGCGTCTTGTCGGCGCGGGTTGCGGGCGGAGGGGGAGAGTAACTTTGAGGCACCGCGGCGATGATTGATTTGACCAGTGTCCGGGAGCTTGAAATTCCCCACCATATTTTGCAGATCTAGCGCCAAGCCGGAAAGATCCTGGCAGGCTTTTGCCGACTGCTGTGCCCCGTCGGTCGACTCCTTTACCAACTTGGCGATCTGCTCCATGTTGTTATTGATTTCCTCGGAGGCGCTGGATTGCTCCGTCGCGGCGGTGGCGATATGGGTAATCATTTCGCCGACCTGTTCCGACATGTGGATAATCTGCTTTAACGAATCTCCAGCGAGCGTAGTGGAGGCGACCCCATCCTGCACCTGTTTAGTGCCGGCTTCCATGGCGGTGACGGCGGTCTTGGTTTCGTCCTGAATGTTTTTGATCATCTGGGCGATTTCCTTGGTAGCGGTAGTGGTTCGCTCGGCGAGTTTTCGAACTTCGTCCGCAACCACGGCGAAGCCGCGGCCTTGCTCGCCGGCGCGTGCCGCTTCAATGGCCGCGTTGAGCGCCAGCAGGTTAGTCTGATCTGCGATATCATCGATGACTCCGGCGATGCGGCCGATCTGATCGGAACTCTTGCCCAGTTCCTCCATCTTTTTTGCTGTGCCTTCGACCGAGGTAGCGATGACGCGCATCTTGCTGAGGGTATCTTCGACAATCGCTCCGCCCTGGCGAGCAGTGTCGGCGGCCTGGCGCGAGGCTTCGGCGGCCTTGCCGGAGTTTTCTGAAACCTGCATGACCGTAGAGGACATCTCCTGCATGGCTGTGGCGGCCTGAGTGGTCTGATTGCTCTGCGTCTCGGCGCCCTGCGCCTGCAAGCTGGCTGAGGATGACAGTTCCTCGCTGGCACTGGCCACGTGCTCGGCGGTGGCGGCGATTGACTGTATGATCTGGCTGACATTGTTCTTCATCTTGTTGAGCGCGATGGTCAGGTCGCCCAGTTCGTCCTGACTTCGCACTATTAAATCGGCGCCCGTCAAATCGCCGGCGGCAATGGCCTCGGCCTGCACCAGTGCCGCCTGGGTCGCCCCCGCCACGCTGCGACTCAGAACGATTGCCACGAAAGCTCCGATGACCACCGCCGCAACAGTAGTGATTAGCAGGGTCAGGCTCAACGATGAGGTTTGTGCGTCCAATTCCTCGGTAGCGTCCTGCAACAATTTAGTAAACGACTCGGCCATGGCATCGAGCGATTTTTTGGCGCCTTCATTAATGGGAGTAACTGTGTCAGTGAACTCGTTGCCCGCATTCACCACTTCATTGGCCCCTGGACCAGTCGCCTCCTTCATCACCTGTTCCTGAACCTGCCGCAGATCGACCAGTTGGCGCTTGACTTCCGCCAGGCGATCGCGATTTTCCTGCACCGTCCATCTGGGCGAAAGCGAATCGAGTTTTTCCAGGTCCTGCGCGATCTGCCCCCAGGCGACGTCGAAGCTCGCCTTCGCTGTCTGCCAGCGCTCCGGATCGGTGCCTGCCAAAGCAGTTTGTCGTCCCTTGTTTTGGGTTTGGTTCATGTCACGCTCCAAGCCCTTACATGCAGCAAGCGTAGGCGCCCTTACGCTGAGCGCCCTATCTTGTGTTTCCTTCATCGCCGCAGCCTTTACGTAGGTGAAGATTGCGCTCAAGAGCATAAGTGCCAAGACACTGCCAAAACCTAAGCCTAACTTTTTACCCAGCGTGAGCTTCATTGTCATATCTTTTTGACCTTCAAGCGTGGACGCGAACTGGTGTACCCCCAGCCGATGATTTCATTGCACGCGAACCACGTCCCCGATGTCCAGTTTGTAAACCGGGGACACAATAGAGAGCTTGCCAAGCCGTACTACTTCTCCCGAATCGAGTTTGTAGACGGCTTCGATGATGGTGAGCTTTCCTTCCTTCATCGCGTGACGCAGAATCTCGCTGTTCCCCAGTACATCTCTGGCACTCTGGTGAACGTTTTCTTCAACTGCGGCGCCTACCAGTCCATCCGCCTTCGAATAAACCTTAGCTATCGCAACCGCAGGATCTATTTTGTCGACGATGGCCTGTAGGTTGGCACTGGGCATTTTGTCGCCTGAACAAGCCGCGGTTACCGCCCCACATTTTTCATGACCGAGCACTACCAATACAGTGCTACCCAAATGTTCCACCGCGTATTCAATACTTCCCAATCCAACCGGATCAGCGATGTTGCCCGCCGAGCGAATAACAAACAAATCGCCCAAATTCTTGTCAAATAGCAGCTCAGGGGACAGGCGGCTGTCAGAGCAGGTAAGCACGACGACCTTGGGATGTTGAGCGATGGCCAGAGTGTGGCGGAGATGAACAGTCTCGCGGATATTCGCCTTACCGGACACGAAGCGCTTGTTGCCGACCATTAGATCGCCCCAGATTTCCTCGGCAGTTACCGGATCCTTGTAAGCAATAATTTGTGCCGGCGGGGGAGTGGCCGGCTTTGTCAGCTCCTGGGCAGGGATGGCGGAAGGAAGAAGAAAAGAACAAGAAATAATTAAGCTACGGACTATCCGCATGAGGCCTCCGGAAGTTGTTTGGGAGCAGGTGACAGCATTTCTATCGCCGACGCTAGGATTCATCGACCCGACTTCGGAAGAACTTTAACGATGTTTATTTCCGATAAGACGCATAGTTGTCGCACTTGGGTTCGAGATCGCCGTGCGCAACAAGCTCATCGCGCCGCTGCGAATGCCTTTAATCTACTTTGCCGGAGCTGAAGCCTTGATCGGGGAAGAGCAACAATAAGCCGCCAAGACTCAATCGCGAAATCACCTTGCGCGAGTCGTAACGAACACCATAAGAAGCTGTCTCAATTTGCTGAGTTCGATGCCGAGAACATAACATTCCATAGATCGTCCTGGGATCGCTGCAAAACCGTTTCTGTTAGTTTGTGTTCGGTTATGTCCTCGGACAAGCCGATGGTCTGGGTTAACCTTCCAACATCATCGAAAACCGGAAAGTATCGGCACCACGCCCACCACGTGTCTCCGCCAGGTCCAACTATCCTATATTCCGCTTTGCCCTTGATTCCTTCTTCTTGCCGCTTCAACATCTGCTCTACGATGGGACGATCCTCAGGGTACACACTGTTTAGCCACAATCTTGAGGAACCCGCGAACAGCTGCTCGCGGCTGATTCCAGACGGGCTTTCCCAAGGAGGGCTGATGTAAGCAATTTCCTGAGTTGGTTCATCCTTCACCCAGAAGACCTGACGAATGTTCTCGGCGATTTTGCGAAAATGGCTGTCGCCATTTTGTAACCCATCGAGCATGAGGTTTACGGTTGCACCTAACTTCGAAATCTCATCAGTGCCGGAACTGCTAACCCGCATGGCAAGGTCCCTTTTTGCTCCAATCTCTCCGATCTGGGAATTTAGGTGAATTAAACGTCCCAATACCGTGTACCGTAGCAGGGCAATGGTGCCAAGGCCTAAGACAACTGTAAAAAAACAAAGGATCCCCAGGAAATAATTTAGGGTCGAGATCCCCTGCCGAAAAATATCTCTTGGCGAGTCTATTCTCATTAGTAGAACGGAATCTCCACCCACATCTTTAAGTGCTGAGTAACCAGCGACAACATCGTTATTCCACGCTCTGACGGCAATCGAGTCTGTTTGAAAATCCAGTCCCGGCTGCTCCGCTTGAAAATCTGCTGGTAAATGCGCGTCGGAAGCGAGCCAGATTGCCAACGATAATCTTAGTTGGGTGCTCAAAAGAGAAACGAATGTATGGTCGATGTCTCGGGCCATTATGACAATTCCACGGGCCGGACCTTTCCGCTCGGTGGTAAGGATAGGGCATACGGCAACCAAGACAGGTCCATCGGGAAGGACTAGCAAGCCTGACGCCGGCGTAGATGATGTTCCTATCTTATGTACCCACTGGCTGGATGCAATTGCTCTAACCGCCTTCGTCCCGTATTTCTCTTGTTTGTGGACCAAGTCGTAGTATTTTGCGTACAAGACATGTCCCGAGGTATCAATCAGCACAATCAGGTTGATCCCCAAGCCCTGGAGCGTCGCATCCTTAAATTCTTCGTGAGGAAAATCCCCTACTGGATTCTGCGCGAAAGTGTAAGTGCGGTCCCACGCGCCGTAATCGTTGGTGGTGGAAGCTACATCGCTGAGGTTATCGGAGAGTGCATTTTTAGAACGCTCTACTGAATTCCGCATCTCTCGTTGCTCGAGGTTTAAGAACTTTCCCATCACGCCGAACCGGGCAGCCGCATACATCGATCCCATCAGTAGAGCCATGGATGCGGCGATGATCGCCAGTGTTTTCTGACTCAAGTTCATAGCATGCTCAGCGCTTGGTAATGGTCACGCCTGCTGTAGCTTTCGCATCCAGCGCTCGGGAAGGCGGGGACGGGACTCCCATATCTAATGACGGTATCTTCAGGTTCGCGAGAATGCCGGAGATTTCCCCCACCTTGTCGTGGCGCTTCTTCAGCGTATCCATCTTTGGGGAGAGTTTTTCCCAGAGCTTATTAGTGGCCGCAAAGAGGGCTTCGGCGACCATCTCCACCGAATAGCGCTCGTGGAGAGTGTGATCTGAAAGAGCACGGCAATGTGCATCCCATTGGCTGGAGGCACCAGCTTCTTCCGAATAGGCTCCCACGCGCTCAGACACAATCCATTTCTTATCTTTTGTGAGATAAAGCCGATCGCCAGTGTATTGACCAACCGGCGGTGTGGCTCCAGGGGCTTCCATTTCTATAGTGGCATAGTTGTCGAGTACCAATAGCGCAGCAAGAAATTTGCCACGGTCTGTGGCGGGAAAACCTTCCGTTAAATAACCGGATTGCTCTGCCTCCCGCTCTGTTTTGAAATGGATCCGGCTGTAGCGGATCTGGATCTTGTCACCAAATTTCGCCGCTGGCGAAATCCGATCTCGTAACAATCCGAGAATGTTGATTTCAGCGGCGAGAGTCTGCGTCTCCATGGACGCGAGTTCTTGCAGAGAGCTTACCGCCCCTCGCACCTTTTCGGGCTCACCTCCGACAGCGGACTGGGTTTCGTCAGGCATGGGGATACCTTGCAATGATCGGCAAAGAAACCGCTTGCTTCAGTCCTTGATGTAAATATCGCAAAGTCTGTGATGTGGTACTGAGTACGACCACGAACTTTCAAGTTCCTAGCTTAAGGCAGGCTAGAGGATGGTTTCAGGGTCGATCGAAAGGAATTCCTAGTGATCTTGCCCAAGACTACGATGTCCACACGTCGATTTTGGGCGCGCCCCTCTACAGAGTCATTGCTGGCGACGGGATGATACTGAGCATAACCCGCTGCTGCCAGTCGCCCCGGCTCGAAAGTGTACTTTGTTATCAGAAGTCGAACCAATTCGGTTGAACGAGAGGTGGAAAGCTCCCAGTTGGAGGCAAATTGGCCGTTATGAATAGGTATATTGTCAGTATGGCCTTCGATGCGGATATGGTAAGAGTGCTGTAGTAACAGCCCGGCGATTCGGCTAAAAGCGCGCTGCGAATTTGCCTTGACCGCGGCAGAGCCACTATCGAAGAAGCCTATTTCTCTCAAACTGATGACTAAGCCATCGGGCGCGGTTCGCAATGCCACTTCGTTGCGAGAGATCTCTGTCGCCAATGTCAACTCTAACTCGCGCTGCAAGTTGCTCAAATCCCCATCGTCGAAGTCCCCCTTAGCAGGTACTGGATTCGTGGAATTTGGAATCGATAGTGCAATTTTGAAGTCAGTAGAACCGATTTGATGAGGTGAGGACCCCGCGCCGTGGAATGCCGTTTTAATTGCGGCCGACAACTGCACGACCTTTCGCCTGTCGACCTGCGCCGTGGAATACATTACGACGAAAAATGCGAATAATAAGGTAATGAAATCCGCGTACGATACGAGCCAACGTTCGTGGCTGGTGCGTCGCCGTCTTTTTCGACTCATTGAGCTGCCTCTGCTCGTGCGGCGACGATGGGCTTGGTTTCGACGAGGAATCCCCACAATTTACTTTCCAGCATTCGGGGGTTGATTCCTTCTAATATGGAGACCACCCCTTCCAAAGTCATTTCCCGTAAGATCTGCTCTTCCCGAATTCGAATAGCTAACTTCCCTGCCGAAGGGAGGAAGAACAAGTTAGCTGCCCCCACTCCGTAGATGGTTGCCACAAACGCGACTGCGATCCCCTTGCCCACTTCATCAATCTTGTCTAAATGCTGCATTACCTGGATTAAACCCAATACCGCTCCGATGATGCCGATGGTTGGAGAAAACCCGCCCGCTGACTCGAAAACCTGAGGCAGTCGCTCTTGCTGCTCCGCGCGATGACTCATCTCAAGCTCCATCATGCGGCGCAACTCCTGCGGTTCGGTGCCATCCACCGCCAGCATCAGCGATTTTTTTAAAAAGGGGTCCTGAATGTATTGCAGCTCTGCATCCAGCGCGATAATGCCCTTGCGCCTTGCCTGGTTCGCATACTTGACCAGCTGTTCAATAGTGGTTGTGGGACTCAAGACTGGCTGGAAAAAAACGCTCGCCAGGCTGCGAAAGGCTCCCCATACTGCGGTTAGGGGAAATTGAATAAGGATCGCGCCCAAAGTTCCGCCGAAGACAATCATGGCTGCGGTGGGCTGGACGATCTGCGACAGCGTACCACCCTCCAACAAAAGTCCGAAGACGATTCCGCCCATTGCGACCAGCACGCCTGCCCATGTGGCTTTATCGATCACGGTTACCTCTCTGACTGATGTTTGATTGAAGTAGGCGTTCCCGAAGTTAATGCTGCCTGCGGGCGAGCTGGAAGTAGGAAATCGCTGGATTGTTGGGTGGCTCTGAGAAGTGCCTGGCGAAATTCGATGATTCGAAGTATGACTTCATCGGCATTTTCCCGGACCATAAACTTTTCGCCATTGGTCAACGTGATGAGAGTGTCGGGCGCCTCCTCGATGAACTTGATTAGATCCGCATTCACAACCAAAGGCTGACTATTGAGCCGGGTCAGTCGAATCATTGAGCACTCCTGACAGCGATGGCATACAGGAACTCTATCGGTGAGCCAGGGCCGGCGATTAGGGCACGAGTAACCGGCCGGGTTACTGAGGTACCCCGCGGTTCATGGATAAGAGACTGAAGCACATTTGGGCAGAGCCGATGTGAAGTATGTAAGACGAATATAAGGTTTGGCACGCAACTGGCCGGGTTCCCCCAGATTCTGTGGTAGATGGATTCTGAACGAAACTGACCAGCTAATCAGAAATAACAAGGAGTAATTCAAATGCCAGTCAGTGTTCTTAACAACGTCGCATCATTAGCCGCCCAAGGTCAGTTGACCATCACCAATAGCAACTTGCAAAAAGCACTCTTTCAGCTTTCGTCGGGCTCACGGATTAATACCGGTGCAGATGACGCAGCCGGCCTGGCCATCGCTGACGGATTGCACGCCAACATTACGGCTCTCAGCCAGTCCTCACGCAACGCCAATGATGGCGTTGGCGAATTGCAAGTGGCAGATGGTTCTCTGGCGCAGGTCACCACTCTTCTTAACCGCGCCATTACCCTGGCAACTGAGGCCGCGACCGGTACAGTATCTGATCCGCAGCGGGTTCAGCTGGACGCCGAGTACACCGCGATCAAAGCGGAAGTGGATCGTATCGGCGCCAAGACTAACTACAACGCTGGAGCGGTTTTCACCACCAACACGCTTAGTATCTTCTTGAGCGATGGCGGAGCCACCAGCAACAGCACCATCGGTGTGACGACAGGCTTGTTATCGTCGACCAGCCTTAGCTTGGGGGGAGCGCTTGCATCCACCTCAACCCTTTCGCAGGCTGCCGGCGCGGGCGCCGTTGCCGCAAGCGACGTATTTACTGGAGCCACCTTCACAGGCGCAGCCGCCGCAACCGGGACTCTGACGTCATCGGGTGTTGCTGCTAATAACGATACCGTCGCAGTTGGCGGCACCACTTACACGTTCAAGACCGCGCTGACCGCCAGCACTACGGCAAACGAAGTCCTCATCGGCGCCAACGCGGCGGCCTCTCTAACCAACCTGAAGTCTGCCATTAACGGGACCGGCACATCGGGAACGGACTACGGCAGCTTGACTGCAGTGAACACCAACGTTACCGGCAGCACACTCACCGGAACAACGTTGGTCGTCAATGCGAAGCTTAACGGCACGGCTGGCAATGCAATAACATCAGTTGGCAACGGCGGCACCTTCACCTTCGGCGGAGCGAACTTAGCTACCGGCGCTGCCGGCGACACGGTCGCCTTGGGTGGCAAGACCTACACCTTCGTGACTGCGCTTAGCGCGACGTCTACGGCCAATGAAGTAGTTACGGGCGGCCTCTTGGCGACCAGTCTTACTAACCTCACAGCGGCCGTCAATGGTACCGCCGGCGGCGGAACCACTTACGGAACTGGAACTACCGCTAATACCCAGGTAACAGCTGGAACCACCACCGGAACGACCATCGCCTTCGCTGCCATAACGGCGGGGACCGCGGGAAACGCCATTGCCCCGGTGGTAACTGGCGGGCACGGCACCTTCGCCACTGCAAACTTTGCGGGTGGCGCGGCTGGCGGAGCTGCTCCAGTAGCTGCGGCAGGCAACACTATTACGGTAGGTTCACAAACCTACACGTTTGTTGCTGCCCTTAACGCCACCCCGACAGCAAACGAGGTCTTGGTTGGCGCTACCGAACAAGCCAGCCTCTTGAACCTTGCAAACGCTGTGAACGGTGGCAGTGGATCGGGTGCAACTTACGGAAGTACGACGGTAACCAATACCGCTGCCTCGGCAGTGGCAGGGGCAACCTCAGTCGTATTCACCGCCAAGACCACCGGCACCGCTGGCAACTCGCTGGCCTCATCCGTGACTGGCACCGCAAACACTTTCGGCGCAGCGAACTTCGCCGGAGGCGCGGCGGGATCGGTAAATGATCTATTAAGCGTAGCCGATGCAACCGCAGCTTTGGCGACGATCAACACTGCCATCCAAACTGTTGCCGCGCTACGTGGCACCATTGGCGCCACTGTCAACCGGCTGCAAAGCGCCGCGAACGTCATCAACAACCAGGTACAGAACCTGACTGGTGCTGAAGACGGCGTCCGCGCCGCTGATATTCCGTCGACGGTCGCCACTCTGGCGAAATATTCAATCCTGGAACAGACCGGAATTTCCGCTCTGGCCCAGGCCAACCAGCAACAGCAGTTGATCCTGAAACTGCTCCAGTAAGCGAAACGCGGAGGAGGCGGAATTCCGTCTCCTCCATTTTCCAAAGTAGTTACGTATGAACATAGGCCCTGTACAGCATTTGCCGGGTGAGAACGAGGTTCGCAACACGGAGCCACAGGTGCGGGTGGCTCAACCTCAACAACAGAAATCGGAAATCGCACCGTCCAAAGAAATTGTTCGCTCAACGAATGTTCCTGCGGTCGAACAGGATGTGGTCAAGTTACAGTGGGACCCTTCGGCCCACCTTAGAGTCTATAAATTCGTAACACAGTCGGGTGCACTGATATTACAGATACCCAGCGAACAGGTGTTGGGTGTAACCCGCGGGATCCAAGAATCCTTTGAGCAAGAAGCGCAACAGAAAGAGGCAATTCAGAAATTGCCCGATAAATAATTGCAAACCGACCCTAGCGTTTCAAGAGGGCTCGTACGAAAGGACGTAGATAAATGGCAGTTACCTTAAACCCAGCGAGTATATTGTCAGGACAAGGCATCAACATATCTACCGTAGTACAGCAGGCCCTCGCCGCGAAAAGCGGGCAGCTGCAAGTATGGCAGGAGCAACAGGCAAATAATTCGACTCAGGCAGGACTGTTGCAGGGAATCAATAATAACCTTACCAATCTAACTGCGGCTGTCAATGCATTGGTCAATCCCAAGGGTGCTCTCTCAGCTTTGACGGCGACATCGTCCCAGCCCGATTCGGTTACCGCCAACGTGCAAACCTCTGCGGCTGCTGGCATTCATCAAATTTTAGTGACCAAACTGGCCACCCAGTCTCTCTCCTATAGCGATCCGATCCCGAACGGAATTTTGGCCGGTGGCAGCTTCCAGCTTCAGGTTGGAAGTGGGACAGCCTCGAACATTCCGGTTACAGCCGGCGAAACTCTGGACCAGCTTGTCAGCTATATCAATACGCACAAATTGGGAGTAACCGCCAGTGTGGTGAGCGACGCCAACGGCCAACGTTTGTCGTTGCTAAGCGATACGGCGGGCCAGCCTGGCACAATTAACATCAGCGCCAACACTGTCCCCGGCTTAAGTTTCAACACGACCGTAGGAAGCAACGCAGCATTGACGGTTGACGGTGTCCCTGTTAGCAGCGCGAGTAACACAGTAGCCGGTGTTATACCCGGAGTCACATTAAATTTGGGCAGCACCATCTCCGCAACTCCAGTGCAATTGACAGTTAGTCAAGATACGGCCCAAATTACCAGCGCAATCAATGCTTTTGTTACTTCGTATAATGCGGTTGTCCAGAATCTTAATACCCAATTTACGGTCGATCCAACCACGAACACCCAAGGCCCCTTAGGATCCGACGGATCGCTTCGCTTTCTTCAATCAAGCCTGCTTGGCGACGTCACGTCCGCAGTTACGGGCAATGGCACTTTCGTGAATCTAGCAACACTGGGTATTAATTTGAATAACGACGGCACCTTGACCGTGAACAATACTGCCACGGCTGACGAGCCCTCGCTAAGTAATGTAGTAGCGACCAATCCGGCCGCAGTGCAGGACTTTTTCCAGAATGCATCCGGGACGGGGTTTGCGAATAATTTCAGTGCGGATTTAAATAACCTTACGGATCCTACTGAGGGAGTCATAACTTCCAACATTGCCCAAAACACCGCGGAGAAAAAGAACCTCGCTGATAGCATTACCGATTTTCAGGATTCGCTGGCAGCGCAACAAAAGCAGTTGACCCTGGTGTTTGCGCAGGTTAATGCTACTTTGCAAGCGTATCCCCTCCTGCTGCAGCAGGTAACTCAAACCTTGGCCAGTTTGCCGGGTCTGGGCGGTTCTTCTTCATCCTCGGGCTCATCACAGCCTGTCCTGACCTCGGGCTTGTAAAACAATATGGACCCCAGAGCCGCATATCGCGAAGGCGCAGCCCGTGGAGCAAGTGGTCCACGCCTAGTGGTCCTGTTATACGAACAGGCCATTCAAGATCTGCGAAGAGCGGCTTTGGAAATGGATCGAGGCAACGTTGAGCTTCGCACTGGCTATATTAATCATGCGGTCAGCGTGATCGGCCATTTACAGGAAACTCTCGATAGAGAAAAAGGGGGGCAGGTTGCCCGCAACCTGGACCGCTTCTATGGCAGCGTTCGAACTCGACTGTTGGAGGCTCAAGTGAAGGCCTCTCGGGTGATTATTGACGAACAAATCACCTTTCTCCTTTCGGTTCGCGAGTCCTGGATCGAGGTCGATCGCGCGGCCTCAATAGGCCGTGAGATTCCGCAGCCTGAAACCGGCAAGTATGCCGAAACCGTCGACGCTCCCAAGACAGATTCCACTCACTGGAGGGCCTAGTGCCACTCAGCGTTCCTGAAGGCCTGCATTCGACCAACCAGCGTGTGCGGCAGCTGATGTCGCGATTGCAAAATGCGCAAGAAAGGGGAGTGCTGGTAAGCCCCCAGGACTTCGATGACTTGAAGGGGGAACTGATAGATGCTGCGATATGGTTGCGCGGCGTAGCCCCAGGCTCGATGCCCGAAGCTGAGTTGGCCAAAGAAGTCGCGGATTATCGAAGTAGCCTGGAACGATTGCAAGAAATATTGCCGGCAATCTACGCGTGTCTGCTAACGGAAAAAACTCGTATAGAGTCGAAGTGTACTCATCTAGGAGCTGCGGAAGCATGGGCTGATGCTTCCAAGAGTACGCTCTCGAGCTAGGGCGCCGAGCCTCTAAACAGACGGCAGATGGCCTACGAGAAGGTATCTCAGCTCGAATGCCCGAGACCAGCCAGAACACCACGCATGTAAGAAAAGCTGCTGATCACCCCCGGCATGGGATTATCGGGATAAATCTCATATTCCAAGTCAACGTAGCCCCCATATTTCACCGCGACAAACGCTTCAAACATATTACGCACGGGCATGACGCCACGTCCCACAGCAACCTGACTTTCCTTGTCCTTAAAATCTGCCAGGTCTTTCATGTGGACGTTAAACAGCCTCGGCCCAACCTCGTGAATCGCTCGAACCACGTCTGTCCCACACCGGACCGTGTGGCCAACATCAATACAACACCCAATGCGAGGATCCATACCCTTTATTGCTTTGAGTACATCGAGAGGCGAAGGCCACAATTTATCTTCAGGGCCATGATTATGGATGGCGATGCGAATGTCATATTCCTTCACGAACTTTTCAATTCGCGGCAAATTTTGGGGTGTAGGGTCGCCGGCAACAATTACTGGAATACCCGCTAGCTTGGCGTATTCAAATTTGGCTCGGATGTCTGCGTCATCATCTTTATCGAAATAGATGGCCCCGGCAGCATGCAACTTTATGCCTGCCGCCGCGTAGTCTGCCACGGCCTCCTCTTCCTTTTGGGAATCCGAAGGAAGGTGGTCTTTCACGTCCTTGGCGTTCAACGCCGAGCTATTTAAGTCCTTCATGAATGCGATGACCTGAGCCCGGGTGAAATTGCGAAATGTATAACTGGCGATGCCCAGATGAACCGGCGATTCATCGATGGTGGGGCGTGGCGATGCGAATCCGACGCTATGGAGTGATCCAATCGCGGCTGCCACGGTGGTAGAACGAACAAACGCACGGCGAGAAAGGGTCTTCATAACCGTACCTCATTTAATTCAGAAATCGCATTAATAGTAAACGGTTGGTGGTGTGAAGCGAAGGGATCCGCCGTATTTGTGAAATGGCCCACAGGTTGCACCGCTTTTAGTGCTTGATCCGCAATGCCGACTGGGGTAGATTCGCCGCCTTATGTCGAAAGTAATCCAGCTAACCTTGTTTCGGCGTTGACCCACCAAATTGGGGGGGAGTAGCATTGACCCACTGACGGTATACCGGCATCGCGGTAAGTTATAGGAAATGAAGCTCAATAAACCATGCCGTTTGGTGATTTCCCTGGCCGCTCTCGCGGCTTGCACTGCTTGTCCGGCGGATAAGAAGACGGCTTCGGCCGCACCTCCGCCGCAAGCAACCGCTCCTGCCATCAGCGCTCCCAAGCCCGAGGTTGCAGCCGAAGTTCCGCATGTCGCAGAGCCCGAGACCCCAGCCCCAGACCCGGCCACCGATCTCTTGATAAAGGTCGAGCAGGAATACCAAGCCGGGCAAGCGAATTTCAAAGCCGGAAAGGTAGAAGCTGCCAAGCAGAACTTCACCAACGCCTCCGACATTCTCAAACAAACTTCAATCAATCTGAACTCTGACACCCGTTTGCAGCGCGAACAGGAGCAAGTTACTGCGGCCCTTCAGAGCGTCGAGCAGCAAGACCAGCAGCAGGCCGAGGCGTCTTCCGAACAACAATCCGAGCCGGCTCCGATTGACGAGGCAAATGAGGCTACGCCACCGGTAGATCCGCATGTGAAAGCGCGGGCGGAAGTCGAAATCAAGTTCACCCGATCTGACTTGCCGCTAATGATGACTGACGAAGTGGCCGCCTATATCAACTACTTTTCGGGCCGCGGGCGGGGGATTCTGGAACGGGGGCTGATCCGCAGTGGGCGCTACCAGGAGATGATCCAGCAGACCCTTAAAGCGGAAGGCGTGCCACAGGATTTGGTTTACCTGGCGCAGGCTGAATCCGGCTTCCATCCATTGGCTCTATCGCGCGCTGGGGCGCGGGGAATGTGGCAGTTTATGGCGGGCCGGGGTGCAGGATATGGGCTTGAGCGCAATAAGTGGGTAGATGACCGACAAGATCCCGAAAAAGCTACAAAAGCGGCAGCCAGGCATCTACATGACCTCTATAACCAATTTGGCGATTGGTACTTGGCAATGGCTGCATATAACTCGGGGCCCGGAACTGTGCAGAGCGCTGTAAAGCGCACCGGATACGCCGATTTTTGGGAGCTTTATAAGCGCAACGTGCTGCCTAAAGAAACCCGCAATTACGTGCCGATCATCCTGGCCGTGACTATCATGGCCAAGAACCCATCCCAATACGGCTTGAGCGACCTGACTCGGGACAAACCGCTGCCCTACGACTCGGTCAAAATCGATTACCCCGTGGACTTGCGATTGGTGGCTCAGTGCGTCGATTCCACCCCGGCGGACTTGCAAGACCTAAATCCCAGCCTGTTGCGCTGGACCACGCCTGAGGAGAATGGATTCGAGCTTCGCCTGCCCGCGGGCAGTAAAGATATTTATGAGAAAGCGATAGCCACTATTCCGCAGGACATGCGGGTGTGGTGGCGGTATCACAAGGTCATTCCAGGGGATACAGTCGCCTCAATCGCGCAAGCATACCGAAGCACCCCGCAGGCTATTGCGCGCGCGAATGACCTGGAAGCCGGATCGGATCTTCCGCAGGATTCAAAGTTAGTAATTCCCATTTCGGCCGGGCGTCATGCCTCGTCCGAAGACGCGCAGGCTTATTCCCGTCGTTTCACCCGATATACCGTCCATCCTCGTGATACGGCGGATACTGTCGCCGACCGCTTCGGTGTCCCGGTGGCAATGGTACGCCGCTGGAACGGATTAAAAAGTAACAGCCTGCGCGGGCGGCGTATGGTTTTTGTCCACCTGCCGGTAACCCCAGGTTCGAGCCCAGCATGGGCCAAAACAGAGCCAAAATCCAGGAAAGCCCCTCGCAGTGCCGTCGCGGCGGCGGAAACCCCTGTAGTTCGTCATAAGGTCAAGCAAGGTGAGACTCTAGCCACCATTGCCTCCACCCACCACACCAGTGTTGCCGCCCTGAAACGGGACAATGGCGGGCTAGCCAATCTCCGTCCCGGAATGATTCTCCTGATTCGCCGCTAATCGTTGATTTTCAACACCGCTTCCCTCCAACCTCATTTTCGCATCCAAATTTTGGTGGCAGCGGGCTATGCTATAATCCGCGCGCCGTTGTCCTTTGCATTGTCAGCTTTTCTTTTAAATTTCCTGGCGCGGACAGCGCTTAGAAAGCCCCGGTGCCGAGCGCAGCCGGACTCAGGAGGATCGAATGAGCTTTGAAGAGACTCTCTATTTACGTGACGACGAAAACGATGAATTAGGCGAAAGCGGCTCGTACGGCGATTCGCTCGAGGACGATTACGAGGACGAAGAAGAGGAAGAGGAAGCTGAACTGCCGGTAACTGGCGGTTCGGCTACCGATGGGGAGAAGGACGAGCCTTTGGAAGTAGACGACGAAGGCTCCGCGCCCGCACCTAAGCCACCGGCTAAAAAGGCTCCTGCCGCCAAGAAACCGGCTCCAAAACCGGCGGCTAAGAAGGCCCCACCCAAGAAGAGGCCGGCCGCTAAACCTGCCAAGAAATCGGCCAGCAAGAAGTCCTCGAAAGCGGTCGCCAAAAAGAAGCCAGCTGTAAAGAAAAAGGCTGCCAAGAAACCCGCAAAAAAGAAGAGTACGCCTAAACCTAAGAAAAGCGCGGCGAAGAAGAAGTCCCGTCGCTAGCGAAGTAGCCCCGGGCGGGGCTAAAACCCTCGCCCGATGGCGCCTTCGGGCATCGGGAGCCGACGAAAAGACATCCTAGAGAATGCTCTGGGGTCTGGCCCGCATGTCCAATGAGGAAATCGGCTCCGTTATTGTTGTCCTACTGATCCTGCTTGCGGCGGCGCATCTCTTCGGATATCTCTTCTCCCGCATTCACCAACCAAAAGTTATCGGCGAGATCGTAGGTGGGATAGTTTTGGGCCCAACGCTCCTTGGGCGGATTCCATCCTTCGCTGGATTGTTGGGTTTGCATGCGGGATCACCTCATCATCAGTCGTCAGAAACCGTACTCTCGTTTGTTTATTGGCTGGGCCTGCTGCTGCTGATGTTCGTCTCGGGCACTGAAACCCGCAAACTCTTGGGTTCGGATGACCGGAGGCAAGTGGCATGGCTGTCGACGGTTGGAACAGTATTGCCATTTCTGATCGCGATGGTGGCAGTACCTTACCTTCCGTTTCAATACCTGATGGGGCGGGCCGCACAAACCTCGTCGCTGATTCTGGTGATCGGAATCGCGGTGGCGGTGACTTCCATCCCGGTAATCTCTCGAATTTTTCACGATCTCAAAATTCTGCACACCCGTTTCGCGCGCATCGTCCTAGGGGTTGCGGTACTGGAAGATATTGCGTTGTGGGGAGTGCTGGCGATAGCTACGGCCCTGGCGAAGTCCTCGGTATTGCCCCGCGCGGATATCGCACGTCATGTCGCGGTCACGATCGTGTATTTTGTCGCCGGATTGGTTTTAGCCCCCCGCCTTTTGCGCCGTTTGCATAATTCCCGCTGGAATTTACTGGTTGCGACATCTCCGACCGGGTATCTGGTAGCGATTCTTTTCACATATTGTGCGGTGGCTTCAATATTGGACGTGAGCCTGGTGTTTGCCGCATTTCTAGCTGGTTACGGTGCCGCCGGTGCGCGAGATAATTATTCCGACGCATTTGAATCGTTAAGTAAGGTTTCGTTTTCGTTCTTTATCCCGGTGTATTTCGTGATTGTTGGCTATCGGCTTGATCTGCGGAAGGATTTTTCGCTTGCCATGGTTGGCGTGGTATTGGTCGGCGCGTGCATAGTGAAACTGCTTTCGGCTGGGGTAGGAGCACGGCTGGCAGGCTTTTCGGGACTTGACGTTTGGAATCTTGCGATTGCCACAAACGCCCGGGGCGGTCCCGGGATTGTGCTGGCTAGCGTGGCATACGACGCTGGCATCGTGAACGCGGCAGGATACACGACTCTAGTGTTGCTGGCAGTGGTTACGTCCCAGGCCGCTGGCGCATGGCTGGAATATGTGCTTCGGAAAGGGTGGCCCCTCTTAGCAGCCGATCAAGTCGCGGTAGTCGAAAGAAAGGCGGCTTCGGATCCGAGGCCAGCTTGAATCAAATAGAATGCCGCCCTTCAAGGACCTTAGCGCTTGGGTAAAGCCACACGCCAGCCCCGCGGTAGCCTGCGGCTAATTAACTTTTGAATCAATCCTGCCCGTTTTCCATCTAAAATGCACCGGTAGTCCCTGCCTATGAAGATCCTCTATCGCTACACCCGGCAGTACTGGAAACTGGTGCTGATCGCGCTTTTACTCGCGGCTACCAACCAGATTTTCTCCTTACTCGATCCGCTAATTTTCCGTCACGTCATAGACGGCTACGCTACGAAGTACAACCAGTACACCAAGGCGCAGTTTATTCATGGCGCTGGGCTACTGCTGCTGGCTGCGATGGGCGTGGCATTTGTGTCGCGGGTTGCAAAGAATTTCCAGGATTATTTCGTTAACGTCATTGTGCAGCGACTGGGCGCGGAAATGTATTCCGACGGCATCCGGCACTCGCTGGATCTGCCCTATCAGGTCTTTGAGGACCAGCGCAGCGGCGAGACTCTGGGCAAGCTGCAGAAGGTCCGCCTTGACGTCGAAAAGTTTATTACTGCCGCAGTAAACGTGATTTTTACTTCGCTGGTGGGTGTGGTTTTTGTGATGATCTATGCCTTCAATGTGCACTGGGCGATTGCTCCCGCATTTTTTGTGACGGTTCCCTTGCTTGGTGTCATTAGTTCGCTGCTGAGCCGTCGTATCAAGAAAATGCAGAAGAAGATCGTTGCCGAGACAACAGCTTTGGCGGGATCGACGACTGAATCTTTGCGCAACATTGAACTGGTAAAGAGCCTGGGACTAGCCAGTCAGGAGGTTGGCCGGCTGAATGGCACGACTGATAAAATTCTCAAGCTGGAATTAAACAAAGTGAAATATCTGCGCAGCTTGAGTTTCATTCAAGGCACGTCAGTAAATGCGCTGCGCACCAGTATTTTGTTCCTGATGCTCTATCTGATTTTTCGCCAGGAAATTACCGTCGGTCAGTTTTTCTCGTTGATGATTTATTCGTTCTTCATTTTCACCCCACTACAGGAACTGGGAAACGTCATCAACATCTATCGTGAGACGGAAGTATCTTTGCAGAACTTTCAGGATATTTTAGACACGCCTCGTGATGTGAAGCCGGCGCATCCCGAGCCCATCGCAGAGTTGATGACGTTAGCTTTTGAAAAAGTGGGTTTTCAGCATCAGAGCGCGAGTACGCCAGCATTGTGTGGCATCGACTTTAGTGCGGCCCGTGGCGACACGATTGCATTTGTCGGACCGTCCGGGGCAGGCAAGACGACGCTGGTGAAGCTTTTGGTGGGTTTGTATTCGCCGCAATCTGGCGTAATTTCGTATAACGGAATTCCGCGCAACAATGTCGATCTCGATGAACTGCGCGAGAAGATTGGCTTTGTTACTCAGGACACCCAACTGTTTTCGGGGTCGATTCGCGAAAATCTGCTATTCGTAAACCCCAGTGCCACCGACGAAGAATGCATGGCGGTATTGCACAAAGCTGCCGTCAATTCTCTGTTGGCTCGAGCTGACAAGGGGCTCGATACGGTGATCGGCGAAGGCGGAGTGAAAGTTTCCGGCGGCGAGAAGCAACGGTTATCAATCGCGCGCGCTTTGTTACGGCATCCGCAACTGCTGGTGTTTGATGAGGCGACTTCATCGCTCGATTCGCTGACCGAGGAAGAGATCAGCAAGACGATCCGTGACGTCGCCAGCAATGAGGAAGCGATTACGATTCTGATTGCCCATCGGTTGTCGACGGTTATGCACGCTGACCGGATTTACGTCCTGGAGCGTGGGCGAATCGTGGAATCTGGACGGCACTCTGAGTTGGTAGAAAAGCGCGGGCTCTATTACGCAATGTGGCGGCAGCAGGTTGGCGAGCAGGAAGAAGCGGCGGTCCCACGGTAAAATTGCCGCCGCATTGGGGGTCTTGCTTGCCCTGTTGTCAGCAGTGTCTGCCGCTTTTACTCGGCTTTGAACTGGGTGCCTAGGGTTTGCGCCACGGAATTCAGATCACGAGCCAGCGCGCTGCGCCAACGGCCAACCGAGTCCTGCGCCAACTCTTCCATGGTTTGTCCAAAAGATACCAAGGTACTGGCGATTTCTGTTTTTAACAATTCTGTCAGCGAGGCTTCAATACTCTTTCGCGTGTTTTGCAGCTTGCCCATGGCATCTTCGAGTTGCGAGTCGATCTCTTTGGCGTTGCGAGTGCCCAACTCTTTTAGAACCAGGTCCACCGCACTTTCCAGCTGAGAGCGTGCCCCGGAGATAATGTCGTGCGCTACCCGCGTGAGATGTGCATCCATGCCGGATTCCAGACGCAGAGCGGACTCATCCAGACTGCGGAACCTTGATCCCAATTCACTGAGCTGCGACTGGAGCCGCGATGATTCTACGGCGGCATCCGACTGGGCCTGTTGAATCTCGCGATGGTAGGCTTCGTGATCTTCGCTCAGTCGTTGCTGCAGCGTTCCCAGGAAGTCGGTGCTACGACGTTCCAGATGGATGCCGGCTTCGAGAACATGCTGATGGAAGCGCTCGACGCGTGAGTTCAAATGCTGGTGTAGAGAGTCAGTGATTTCCTCGGAGAGCCCGTGAGCGCGCTGTTCAACGGTTTGCAGTTCCTGCCGCAGGTATTGGCGAAACTCGCCTTGCGCCGTACCTATCGTTTGTTCGATAGATTGATGTGCGGAGTCCAACACTCTTTCAGCCTGCTCTTTAGTTTGCTGTAAAGTCTGAGCGCCTAAGTCTTCACGCAGACGCTGCCATAGTTTCTCTTCTACCTCGGGCGGAATGTGCGTCAGAGAAATTTCAAAGTTGCTGCGCTTCGCCGGGGCCTGAGCCAATTGCTGCTTGAGGCTGGCAATTTCGGCTTGTAAAGGCGCGACGGTTTCGGCGATCAGGGCGCGCAGGTTCACGTCCGATAGTGTGGGGGACGGACGAGAAGGCTGGTCGCTGGAAACTGGAACCCCGATCCAGCGGCGCCAATCGTCAGGGACGCCCTCGAGTCCAAAGAAATTCTCCGGCTCATCAAGGCTCGCAGCCAGTTTCCATCCGTGCCGGCCATGATTGATCGGCTGACAATCCACGATGTGGGCCTGCGTGTGACGGCCTTGCTTGGTCTGGAAATGCACCGGAGCGCCGACATCGAGGCGATTGGTCGATTCCATAGCGCAGCCGTGGGCGCTCACCATGAGCGTTTCACAAACTTCAGAAAAGTCTGAGTTGGGCTCAAGGCTGGTAACGAGCAAAGGGACGGCCACGGGCACTCTGGAGCTGCGGCGTAACGTTGCGGGTGAGGAAGCAGCATGCATGGTTATACCCTGGGTCAGCGAATCGGGCTTCAGCCCGTGCACGGCGTGAGCCGCACCCTTGTAAGTTAAACCAGATTTAATGTTAGGGAGTGACTCGGAAGTATTGTGTCGATTGGTGCCACAGGGCAGTCTCGATACTGGCCAGTTGCAGAAGTGGGCTCGGCCACCGGATATGCACAACCCTTGTCCAACAGCCGATTCGAAATGCACCAAGGGTGTGAAGAAGATTACAGTCCCTTAAGGTAAGTTGGGGGCACCGATCACACCGCCATTCGTTGAACTCTGGCCACGAGGAGTGCTTCATGTCTCACGGGAGTTTGCCAATCGGAGGTACGACGCCAGGCAATAAGTTAGGTGTCGCCGAACAACTATGGAAACGGCTAATGGAAATGTGCTGCGCTCACAATTTCTCTTGGCCCCACACGGGAGTCTATGGACAGGATTACCAGGTTTGCGTAATTTGCGGCGTGACCTATGCGTATGACTTGGCGACGATGCGGCGCACAGAGAGGCTAGCCCAACCCCCAACGCATGTTGGCTCTTCTTAAGGTTGCGGGAATTAGGTCATCCCTCTCAGGCGCTATTGAAAGTCACCGCGGCGAAACAAATAGCCGGATGTCTATCGTGCGCGGTAGAATCTCGGAGGTCGAGCTGCGGTAAAGTTTGGTAGGCAATCTCAATTCTTGACCCGATCACTCAAACATGAAAACAACGTCTCTCCCTTTTCTCGCATGGAAAACACTCCTTATCTTTTCCAGCCTGAGTTTGGTTTTAGGGCTGTTTCCCGTTGGTACGGTGACGGCCTCCGCCAAACCAAGGGCCGGGCATAACTATGTTGTTTACGTGGGAACGTATACGGATCATGGAAGTAAGGGCATTTATGCCTACAACTTTGATTCCGCAACCGGGCAGCTGGCCACTCGCGGATTAGTGGCAGAGGCGGTTAGCCCGTCATTCCTGGCGGCCTCAGCCAATCAGCAGTTTCTCTACGGGGTCAGTGAAATTGGCGACTATAAGGGCGACAAGAGCGGAGGCTTGCTCGCTTATCAAGTCGATAAAGGGACTGCCAAGCTAACGCTCTTAAACGAGGTCGCCACGAAGGGAGCAGGCCCTTGCCATCTATCGATCGACAAGACCGGAAAATTTGTTCTGGTGGCGAACTACGACAGTGGCAGCGTCATGGTTTCTCCGCTAAAAGCCGACGGAAGAGTCGGCGAATCTTCTGGGTTTGTGCAGCATACCGGCTCAGGTATAAATCCCGAACGGCAAACCGGCCCGCACGCGCACTTTATCGAGACGTCGGCGGATAATAAGTTCGCCTTGGCCGCCGACTTAGGGCTGGATGAAATACTGGTCTATCAGTTTAATTCCAGCAAGGGCGCCCTTTCGCCCGCAACTCGGGCCTACGCAAAAGTTAAGGGCGGATCAGGGCCACGGCACTTCGCGTTTCATCCCAACGGACGCTTTCTGTACTTGCTCAACGAAATGGCATCTGCCGTTACCGTATTCTCCTACGATGTTGCAAATGGTGGCTTGCAGGAAAAACAGACAATCTCTGCCCTCCCGCCAGATTTTTCTGGAAAAAGTGACGCAGCAGAAATTCAAATTGACGCTGCGGGGAAATTTCTCTACACGTCGAATCGCGGTAGTGACAGCATTACAGCTTTTGCAATCGCGCCTGGTAAAGGAACTTTAAGCGTAGTGCAGAACATTTCAAGCGGAGGCAGGACTCCGCGCCACTTTACCCTCGACCCCAGCGGCAGATATTTGCTGGCTGCCAACCAGGAATCCGACAACATTGTGACGTTCACGGTCGACCGCAACAGTGGAAAGCTGGCTAAGACCAGTGAGGTCAAAAACATTAGCCAGCCGGTTTGCCTGACTTTTGTGCAGATAAAATAAAAACGCCAGGCGGAAGTTACCCTTTGAACGCTGCTGCTTCTCTCAGGCCCTCGATCCCGTTTCGACTATCAGAATTATCCAATTCGATGTCGGGCAACTGTTCCACGGCTCTGCGCAGCGACTGCTCCCAGCTGGAGTGAATCAGATTAAGGTCCCGGTCGCCAGCGGAAAGGCGGCGGTATCGGGTAACGTCGAGGCTATCTTTCTTATAAAGCAGCAAATCGATTGGCGGACCTACCGTTACATTGGATCGCATGGTGGCGTCCATTGAAAGCAGGGCGTATTTGGCCGCGACTTCCAGGGAAGTAGTCGCCTGAATACCGCGATCAAGAATAGGACGGCCGTATTTGCACTCGCCCAACTGGAGATATAGCGAATCTTCGGTAGCTGCGAGTGGGTTTCCCTGCGGATAGATCAAATAAAGATTTGGTTCCTGCCCGCGAATTTGTCCACCCAATAGCAGATGGACGTTGAAGCTAAAGGAATCACGTTCCAGCGAGGCGCGATCGATGTCGGACACGCGACGGACGCAGTCGCCTACAATTCGAGCTGCCTCATAAAGGGAATTGGCTGTAGCTAGGCCTCGACCAGCGTCAAATTCCTGCCCCAGCAAAGTAACGACTGACTGGCTGATCGAGAGGCTGCCGCTGTTCAAAATCACAAACACCCGCTCACCAGGCTGCACAAACCAATGCATTTTGCGGCAAACGTTGACCTGATCAAAACCCGCGTTGGTCCGCGAATCGGAAGCCAACACCAACCCCTGCTTTGTCATGATCCCCAGGCAATATGTCACGGTTCTCCTCTATATAAAACTTTACGACTCCAACGCCAGCAATCAAAAATCTATGCTAACAGCCAGCCGATTTCTGCGAACCAGCATCTCAGTCTGGCTTCGCAATGGTCTGCTTATCTAGTGTAACGCGCAATACCTTATGCTTATCCGCCTCGGCTACGATATTCAATTCGATACGGTTGGGGAAGTTCCCATCGTAACCCTGCTACAAGTGCATCCCACGCGCCGGCATGACTTGAGGGAGGCGGACGAACTGCACGTCGAACCTTCTCTGGAAGTCGAAAGTTTCCGCGATATCTTCGGCAATCAAAGCTGCCGGGTGATTGCACCCGCGGGCAGAATTCGCTTTCATAGTTCCACCCTGATTGAAGATTCCGGTCTTCCTGACCCCGAAAACCTCGACGCCCGAGAGTTGCCTATCGAGAAAATCCCGGTCGAGGTATTGCCCTACTTGATGAATAGTCGGTATTGCGAAGTTGATCTCCTCTCGAACACCGCGATCGAGATCTTCGGCAGTCTGCCAAGAGGATGGCAGCGGGTGCAGGCGATTTGTGACTGGGTGCATGACAAAGTGACCTTTGGATATCGCTTCGCCAATCCCGTTCGCACGGCACTGGGAACGTACACGGAGAGAGTCGGAGTCTGCCGGGATTTTCAGCATCTGGCCATTACTTTCTGCCGGGCTCTGAATATTCCGGCGCGGTACGCTACCGGATATCTCGGCGATATTGGGGTGCCGATTGATCCGAATCCCATGGACTTCAGCGCCTGGTTTGAGGTTTACCTGGAGGATCGCTGGTGGGCATTTGACGGCAGGCATAATACTCGCCGCATCGGGCGGGTCTTGATGGCAACCGGTCGTGACGCAACGGATTGTGCCATCACCACGGCATTTGGACGAGCCAAGCTCAGCGGTTTTAAAGTTACGACCTACGAAGAAAAGTCAGAGACGGAAAACGCCGAGCAGCAGAACGCAGTGTGGGCCCCTTCCAACGAGGCCGCGCGACCAGCTTCCACTCAAGACGCTTCTTAGAAAGCGCTGTGGATTACTTACGCACGGAAGCCTACGCCAAGTGATCGAACAGGCTGGTGGGGGGCAAACGCCCTATTGCCGTGAGCGTTGCGGTGCGGGCTGCCTGAGCGTTAACCAAGTCGCTGGCCGCTTGAGTAAAATCAGCGCCCACGAGTGTGTTTTCCTGCGTGCTTAGTTGCGATTTCACGCCGGTTAACAAGGTTCCTTGTGAGTCCGTCTGGTTCAGTCCATTGCCATAAAAGACCCGTTGTGCGGTCACGTGATCAAAGGCTGTTGTTACTTCGCCTACTGCACTCTGTACGCCTGTGTTTGAATTCAACGCCCCGATCAGATCATGGACCGCCTGAAAGACGTCAGAGCCCGGAGTGCTGAAAATCTGATTCCCCGGCAGATTTACCTGCAAGCTATAGCCGTTCCCAATAGCGACCGAATTGGTTCCGCTGTTACCGTCATAACGAACACCCGATGCCGTGGTATTGTCGGTGACATAAGGTTGCACTCGTTCTGTACCCGAAAAAAGATACTGCCCTTGAAATGCAGTATTGGCAAGACTGGTTAGCTGAGATTGAATGCCCTGCAGTTCAACGACAATCGCATTGCGGTTCGAGGGTGAAAGGGTGCCGTTTGCACCCTGAACGCCAAGGCTAATGGCTCGAGTAAGCACCGTAACCACGGAACTGAGAGTAGAGTCTGCGGTCTGTAGCTCTCCGTTTATGCTGCTGGTGCTTTTCTGGAATGAATCTACCTGGCTGGTGTGGTCGTGATTTCCTATGACCTGCGCCGACGCTGCGGGGTCGTCCGATGGAGTATTCACTCGGCGTCCGGTAGCGAGTTCGAGTAAAGCAACGTCCTGTTGTTTTTGTACCACTTGCAGGGCTGACAGGAGGTCGGGCGTGGAATTGGGGTTTGGACGGATCATCTTGCTTACCTCCCTAGATTAACGACTGTTGTAAGCATTTCGTTGATGGTGCTCACCAGACGGGCAGAGGCGTTGTAAGCCTGCTGGTAACGGAGCATATTGGAGGCTTCCTCGTCGAGCGACACCCCAGAGATGCTTCCTCTCTGATCTTGTAGTTGCTGCAACACCAGTGATGATGCCTGTTGCTCTGAGATTCCATTTGAAACGTCGCTGCCGACTCCAAACACAATACTGGAGTAATAGTCGGTGGGAGTCTGGCCACCAATAATTGTCTGATCATGAACCGCGATCAGGGCCGCCACATTTCCATTGCTGCCAGGGCGGCCGTCGGAACTGGCCGCAATCAGGGCGGGATCAGTAATCGCAACGGCCAGATTTGCTGCGGCGCCGACTCCTGAGAGGGGTGGCGGAGTAAAAACGTCCCCCCCCGCGACACCGCTCAAATCAAATCCACCCTGGTTTGCGGTATTGATAGCATTTGCCACTCCCGCAGCGAGCGTGTCTAGATTGAAAATCAATGCGGGGATTTTGACGTCGCGTACTTCCAGTAGTCCCGCAAGACCGCCAGCGGATATTTTGCTGGTGATGTCGCTGCCCTGAGAGTAGATGTGTTGCACTCCTGAAGGATCAGTCTGCAAGGTTAATGAAAAACTCTGCCCCGCCGCCACTAGTGGGCTTCCGTTCGAAGTTGTCAGGGTCAGCCCATTGTCACTCTTAATCGATGAGACATCGATCAACTGAGACAGCTGGCCGATCAGTTGGTCACGTTGGTCGATAAAGCTTCCCGCATCGCCGCCCGTGGCTTCGAGGGCAGTAATCTGATTGTTTACCTTGGCGATCTGTCCGGTAAGAGTGTTTATCTGTTGAACGTCCTGCACCACACTGAGATCGATATTCGTGCGCTGCGAAGAAAGATTTGCAGACGTAGTATTGAACCCTTTTGCAAGATTGCCTGCAGCGGTAAGGACGGTCTGGCGAACCGCAAGATTTGCGGGGTCGGCCGAAAGCTGTTGCAGACTGGTGAAGAAATTCGATAACAAAGTGCCAATGTCGCCGCCGCTGTTATTGTTAAACATGACTTCGGCTTGTTGCATACTGGGCACAAACGAATTCAGGTTGCCCTGCTGCTGGGTTTCCTGCTGAATACGCAATTGAAGGATCGGATCCCGCAAGCTTTCAAGCCTCTCCAGCGTCACACCAGTGCCAAAGGTCAGCGATCCGAGAACCACCGGAATATTCTCCTGCAAGATTGCTCGCTTCCGTGAATAACCTGGAGTATTTACATTGGCGACGTTATTGGCAGTGCCGTTGAGTGCGCCCTGGTTGGCCTGAAGCGCACCGACAGCCAACGACATGATGGAAGTTAGACTCGACATTTTATCTTCCTTCCGGAATAGCTTTTGTTGCAGAGCCACTTAGTGGCGCTTCATAGGTCGCGGCCAGGCTGGTGAGTAAGCAAGAGAAGATTTCTAGGGATCGGCGAGATCGCCATATAATTCCCTGGTTCACACGATTGAGGTGAAGCACTCGCTCACGAATGGCCCGAAGCGTTAGCGGAATCTTGAGCTGGTTTCCGGTGGAGATGGGTGTACTGGAAAGCAGGGTAAAGGCTTTGCAAATCTCCATTTGCTCGGAACTGTGCCGTTCAATGTCCGACGCATCGGGCACGAGCAATGAGGATTGAAGATTTGCGAGTCCCCGTGCCAAGTCTGATAGCAGGAAGAATTGCTGTTGCTCGTGATCCGACATCGGGAACTGCTCACTGGACATGGCTCTAAGCCAGTCTGTCTAGCTCGTGCTTGGGGTCATTGCAGTCATCATCAGGCTCTTCCTCGGCACGAACCGCTGGTGGCGCCGGACGGCGTCGAGTCCCCGATCCAGAATGGCGTTGATCCTTTTGCCGATCGAGGGCTGTGACCCCTGCGGCTGGCTCCAGACGTTCAGGAAAAATGTCGCCCATAACTGGCCTCCTCAATAATTGAAGCTGTGCTGCCTACGCGGCGAAACGCGATCGCAAGTCGGCGATCAGCGCATCCGCAGTTTGTTCCGCGGTCACGTTATAAGCCCCCACTTTAATTGCCCGATAAAGTTCTGTGATCTTCTGCTGCCGTACGTCGGGCAATTTGTTGAGTTGCGCGGTCAAAGATTGTACTCGCGCCTGGTCGGGAGAAAGATTTGCTTTATCCCCTCCGGACTGACTGCTGCCGCTGGTCGAAGCCGCGGCTTTGTTTTCTGTCTCCGCGGCCGCACCTGCAATAGCCGCGGCATTGATTTGGGTGTTTAAATCAATTCTCATAAAGGCCTCCACGCCCACCTTCCTTCTTGCAATTCAGCTATCGGCAAATTGTTAGAAACCTTTAATTGCCGATTATGGGAGTTCGATCTACCCACCTTCCCGGTCGCCGTTCTTCATTGATTTATCGGCTGGATCGGGATAAATCTTTAGTGTGAATTTCGTCCGCTGGCTTCCCTGGAACCTCATGATTCTTCATCACTTTAGCCACGATCATTGGGGCGATTCCCAAGCCACCCCGGGCTACCAGGGCAGAGGCCAGCGCCTCAGTTCCGAGCGAACTGTAGGCATCCGCTCCTGGCTGGTTGGTGGTTCCTGGTAATCCCGCCAGCCCTTCCTCAAGTGGACGTAGCAAGGTGTTCAGCAATAGGGCCTCAAATTGTTGGGCTGACTTGGTCAATTTTTTGACGTCGATCTGCGGCTTGGGGACCGGAACGGCGCTTATTGCGGCGGTAAACATCAGATCACCTCCAAATCCGCCTCGAGCGCGCCTGCGGCTTTGATCGCTTGGAGAATCGCAATAACGTCGCGCGCGGTTGCCCCAATCTTTTGCAAGCCATTCACCAGTTGTTCAACGCTTGCCCCTTCGGTCAATTCAACTCGGCGCGCCGGAGCTTCGTCGGCACGTACCGTGGTCTGCGGTACCACTTCCGTCTGCCCGGATGACAGTGGTCCCGGTTGAGAAACGATCAGCTGAGTCGCGATTTCAATGGAAAGACTGCCGTGAAGGATCGAGACACCCCCGAGCCTTACATCCTTTCCCATCACTACCGTACCGGTGCGCTCATTGACCACGACCTTGGCGCGACGGTGAACTTCAACTGTCAAGTTCTCAATCCGAGCCAGCAGCGCCGTCAGACTAGGTGCTGCGGCCATTACGGCGTCAAGTTCTACCCTCCGAGCGTCGATCGCGGACGCAACCTGCCGGCCAAATTCAAGGTTGATCACATTCGCGACCCCTTCCGCAGTGCTGTAGTTTGGGTCGCTCAACAACAAAGAGAGTTTTGCAAGCTGTCGCAGATCGATCGAGGTGTCGCGCTCCACTAAGCCCCCGTCCGGGATGCGGGCGACCGTGGGATGATTCAACTGCTTCGCATTGGCAGCTCCCCCGGCGCTGTACCCACCGAGGGTAACTGCTCCTTGAGCCTCGGCGTAAATACGCCCGTCCGCCCCATATAAAGGTGTTAGCAGCAGCAGGCCCCCTTCCAGGCTCTTGGCATCTCCGACTGAGGCAACTGTCACATCGAGATGGGTTCCCGGTCGAGAAAATGGGGGAAGTGTCGATGTTACGAAGACAGCGGCCACATTGTTGACCTTGATCGTTCCAGCTGGGATCTGCATGCCCATCCGTTGCAGCATATTGGCCAACGTCTGGGTGCTGAAGATGGTCTGTTGTCGGTCTCCGGTGCCTTTTAACCCAACCACCATGCCGTACCCGAGCACCGGGTTTTCCCGTACTCCTTCGACTGAGGTGACGTCTCGAATGAACACCTTTTTCACCGTCTCATCCGCAGTGAAGCCCGGTGTAAAGAAGAAGAGAACTACAAATGCAACCAGCAGGACTCGCGTCGAGTTCATCAAAACCCCACTAGACGCAGTAAAAATCGCACCACAACGTTGGGAGGATGGGTGCCGTCGCTCAGCACTCCCTTCCCTTTCAGTTCGAGCTCCAGATTGCCAATCAAATTGGATACAACCGTGTTGTTTGGGGCCACATCGCCCGGCCGCACCAGTCCGCGTAATAGAACTGTCTGTTTCTCGTTGTTCATGGTAACTTCCCGCTCGGCCTCAACCACTAGCGTTCCGTTGGGAAATACCGCGACCACCCGGCCTGCAAGCTGGGTCCGAAGCGTGGAGGTTGTGGCGGCTTGCGATTTGCCGGTAAGTGCCTGACTGGAACTCGGCGAAAACAGACTTTGCAAGCCGTTAGTATTGAGACGTCCGGCCAACGCGCTGATACCGGAGGAGGCGTTGAATGTCCGGCTGGTCCCGACACTGCCGGCATTCTGTGCCGTCACGTCCTGCACCACCACAATTCCTACAACATCTCCGACGTGCGACGCTTTGTAGTCAAGCGCGAGCCCGACCAGGCGTCCATTGTCGGTCCACAAACTGCCGGGGGTAGGAACCGAGACTTCGGCTTCCTGTTGCTGCATGCGCTCGACGTAGGTGGCGAGGCTCTCGCGCTGAATCTTGGTATTCGTGGCTTCGGCAGACGCCGCTAGTAGAATCAGAATAGTCAGTAGCTTGGCTGCTAGGGCTTTCATCTCGACACTCCCTGATTAGTACCGATTAATCGACAACCGCTCGCAATAGTCCCGGACTAACCACCTCTGCGCGATAGACCCTGTGGCTTTGTGCGTCGCGGACACGAATAATCTGTCCTAGTGTGCCGCGTTGTAAGCAGATGACGCGGATGCTTATTCGGACCCCGTCGATCTGCATTGACAACAATGCTGGGTCTCCGCCTTTGGCGAGCACCGGCGCAGGCAAATGAGCGTACGTCGAAACTCTGCCGGCATAATTCACGCCGCCGACATTCATATGTTTCAGTTGTTCTTGCCAGTCAATCGCCTGTTGAGCAGAGGCCGGGGCTTGTATCAGAAAAGCGGAGCATTGTTTCTGCACGAGGCATCGCAAGCGGAAATTCAACGCAGATTGCCGATCGTCCCACGCAGCTTGTACTACTTGGAGGGACACGTCTATAGGGACAGCACCGTGCGAAGTGAACTCAATCGGCAATTGACTCTCCGGCCAGCCTGCGGTTCGCAAGAATCCTTCAACCGTGCGACGGAGGACCTCTCCCGACATATCCTCGCGGGGACGAGTTACCGCAATAAATGAGGGAATTAACAGCTCCGATTGGAGGTATGGATCTCTCGCCAAACGCCTGCGAATTTCCGACCCAGTTAGCACCCGGGTGCTGCCTGGGTTGGGACTCCGCCCGAATGATATGGCGTGACTTGCCTGTTGAATCGCTGCTGGGGTTTCCTGTGAGAGCAGATCGGAAAGGCATAGTGTGCCGGCTTTTATTTCTACAGTTTCGCGAAGCCGATACTGGCCACGATCCTCGCACTGCGAAAGCGTTCCAGCGAAAGAAATGATCACGGCGGCGAATGCAAGAAAGTTTTTCATGCCCACTACCTCCCCAGACCGTTGACAGTCTGGAACATTTCGTTCGCCGCCTGCACCACACGAGAGTTAGCTTCATAAGAGCGTTGCGCCAGAATCATTTGAATGAACTCCTCAACTACATCGACATTCGACTGTTCCAGAAACCCCTGCTGAATGCTGCCGAGTCCTTCACTTCCGCCCGGAGTACCGGCAATGGGATCTCCGGAAGCAGTGGTGGCGAGAAAAAGATTCTTGCCGATACTGTTAAGTCCGCCAGGATTTGGAAAGAGCGCCAACTGAATCGTGCCGACTTGTGCGGCTGCCGTCTGGCCGGGCTGAGTTACGCTCACGGTTCCATCGGAGCCGATGGTAATGGAGATAGCGCCACTGGGAATCGTAATGGCAGGCTCGATGGGATCGCCATCCGCGGTCACCATGTTCCCCTGGGAATCGAGGTGAAACGTGCCTGCTCGGGTATAGGCAATCTCGCCCGTGGGCAGGGTCACCTGAAAAAATCCTTGGCCTTGAATAGTAAGATCGAGTGGATTTCCAGTAGCACTGAAATCGCCCTGCAACTGCACAATTTCAGAAGCAGCGGCCCGTGTGCCAAGCCCTATCTGTAGTCCAGCGGGAATGGTGGTTTGTTGGGTTGCAGCAGCGCCTGGCATGATCAAGTTTTGATAGAGCAGGTCTTGAAACTGTAAACGCCGACGCCGAAAGCCAGCCGTGCTCGAGTTCGCCAGGTTGTTGGCAACGTTGTCGAGGTTCATCTGCTGCGCTGTCATCCCGGTTGCTGCAGTAAACAGGGCCCTGAACATTCGCTTGATCTCCTGCCTGCGAGCCACAGCTAGACGCGCGGCAAATCTTCTACGGCAATTCGATCGAAGTCGCTGTAATAAAGGGACAAGGCGCGCTGCAGCATATCGAAGTGCCTCTGCACCGTAATCAGGTCCACCACCGCGGCCACTGGATTGACGTTAGAAGATTCCAGCATGCCTTGGCGAACGTCTGCGGAAGTTGCGAGCAGTGCCTCTTTCGGCGGTACCGAATAATAGGAATCGCCGACCGGAACGGGCGAGCTTTTAGCGGAAAACTCAACCAGTCGCAGCTTGCCTGCGACCGCTCCATCCACCGAGATGGTGCCATCCGATCCGATAGCAACTTGTCCGGTTGGCAGAGTAATGACGCCGTCATCGCCCAAGACTGCATCACCCTTCGCTGTAATCAGCGCCCCGGTATTGGAAATTTGAAAATTTCCGTTTCGCGTGTAAAGAATACCTGCCTGAGTCTTGATGGCAAAAAATCCATTTCCTTCAATCGCCAGGTCGAGCGGGTTTCCGGTTTGCTGGAGGTTGCCCACACTGAAGTCGAGATGAGTATTGCCCAACACATCGAAATCATTGGTGGCGCGGTTCAGAGGATTGTTGGCCACAGCGCGCGCACCTGACAATAGGGAGTGAAACGTAGGCTGCTGCCCCAGATATCCGTTGGTGCTCAGGTTGGCAAGATTATTCGCAACCAAATCTAGTGCCTCAGTTTGGGCTTTTAATCCTGCGCAAGCGCCGTAGTATCCACTGTTCAAGAGTGTGTCTCCATATCAGATATAGAGCACGTGCTACTCCATGGCGTATGGGTAACATAACTCGGTGTAGCAACGAGAAAAGTACGAGGTTTTGGGACTTGAGGAACCGGACAGGCCGGAATTGAAATCGTTTACGGGCAGAAGTTGCCGAGCGGCGACATCCGCAATGGGCAAATTATTCAACGCGACGTTATTATGAGTGGATTTCCAGTGCTACTACGATGGGCAATCCTTCAAAAGTGAATATCACTTCAAGCGGAGCAGCATCGGCGAGGGAATGGAAGCTATAAGATGCCCCGGTTATGACGGTCGGCACCGATAACATGCAGCGATCGCCCATCCCCGTAAGCTTGTTCTTGAAGTTGCCAGCAATCATGTTGGCTACTTCGCCGATGGCATCCCACATCTGCTGGTCTTCTTCCTTAACGTCGATCCCCAGCATCTTGGAAGTCATCTGCACAGCGGACTGGGCAGAACAACGCATGGTAAGCACGCCACACAGCTGGCCGGCTAACCCTACCATGGCGGTGAATTCAGCAGGTGCGGTCGGGGCTTCTGGAAGAGCGCCTAGCTTGCATCCCAGCATGATTTCGAATACTTCCCGTACTGCAACATCCAGCAGGGGCAGCCAGGCTTCTGGAGTGCCTTCTTGGGGAACTGCTTCGTTTACTGAAGTCATTTTTTTGCGTCCAATAATGGGATTACATGTTCCTTAACTTGTTCTGGAGTAAACGGTTTGCGAATGTAGCCGCGCGCCCCGATAGAGAGTGCCTGTACTACATGTGATTCGCTTCCCTCGGTGGTGATCATTACTACCGGAACGCCCTTGGCGTTTTCGACACCCTGTAACTGGCGCAGAAACTCGATTCCATCCATCACCGGCATGTTGATATCGCAGAGGATCAGGTCTACTCCCGATTCACTCAGTGCTCCCAGTGCCTCCGCGCCATTCCCCGCTTCGCGCACTTCCGAGAGGTCAACCCCCGCCTGACGTAGAGAGCGCTCGACGATTTTGCGCATCACAGAAGAGTCATCCACAATTAGGGCGCGTACTTTTGCCATAGGTGTTCCTTAGTTTTTCAGGTGCGCTGGTCTGGCTCTTTACGACGGCTTATGCTGCGTGGCATTGCCTCGGTTCGGTATTGCCGTCTCATTGGGTTTATCGGCGTCATCTTCGCGGACTTTAGCCGGTTTGCTGACAAACTGGCGAAGCGACGTAGGCGGGAATTTGGTCTGATTGCAAAGGACGGCGGAATAGAAGGTTGGTGATTTCGCTTGCGCCTTCCAGCCGCGCCCAGATGTAGTCGGCACAAGTAACGGTTCGAAGTTGTTGTATCCCTAGCTTGAGGACGAACCCGCTGGTAATCCGTCCCATTTCGTCACTGTCCCGCCAGCCTTCAAAGAGCATGTCATTGGTGCGATGTTGATGGCTGAACCGTTCCATGGCGAGATCCATTGTGCTCTGGGCTACCAGGCAGACCTCGGTGCGGCAGTCGAGCATTCGTTCAATTCCATGCAGCACCGTGTATTCCACTCCCTCGGAAAATGCGACATGAAGAATACGGGTTGTAGGGGCAAAATGCACCGGCAGCATCTGAAAGCGAAGCAGCAATCGAGAAGGAAGCTTGCGCTCGCAATCGCTGCCGGTTGTAGCAACTGGCGAAAGCACCGGGCATGCCCATTGCGAGGCCAAAGCGGCAGTCACCTGTTGTTCGGTGACGAAACCCAGACGTTGCAGTTTCTGTCCAATGCGTCCGCCTTGCTCGCGCTGCAGATCTAAGGCAGTGCGCAATTGACCATTGGTCAATTGTCCTTTCGACAGCATCAACAGCCCTAGAGGAATACGGTGCCGAACTGGAGGCGGAGCAATCATAGTTGTGCAGGCTCGAGAAAAGTAACGGCAGAGCGCATTTTCCAGACATTGCGGGGAACAATACCAGCGCCCCTGAAAAACCACGCCAGAATGGCGATAGAGTCCCCGCCAAGCGCTCAATACCCGCGGGCAATTCGCGTCGCTACATTGCGGACAAGTGTCGATCCAGGCGCTACAAGTTTTCGTAATCCAGTTCGTCATTCCCATATATAGTGATCAACTCTGTCTGCGCATCTGCTATCGATTAGTAGCCTAAGTAAAAGAAGAAGCGACCTCGGTAACTCGTAACCCGTAGTTTCCGTCCACTACCACCACATCCCCACGCGCTACGAGTTTGCCGTCCAACAGCAAATCTACCGGTTGATTTACTTCTCGATCGAGTTCAACCACTGCCCCAGCGCTTAACTCCAGCACTTCTCGGAGTAACATACGACGGCCGCCGAAGCGCAGCGTGACCCCAAGTCCAACCTCCATGAAAACATCGAGGTGACTCGCCTGGCTGGCGGGCGGCGGAAAGGCCGGCGCTTCTGACGGGGGAACTGTCGGCGACGAAGCTGTTTCTTGCGCGCTCTGTCGAAGGGCTGCAATCAGTGCAGCACTGGCCTGCCACTCAATCCATACCTGGCACGCGGTTCCGGGTGCAGTACCAATCCATCCATTCGCGCCGGCGGGCCAGGACGGTGGACCTATAGTTTCCAGCCCAAGTTGTACCTCGCCCCACCGTCCTTTCAGTGAAGTAGCGATGTGGCCGGCAATCTGACGAAGTAATTCTTCTACCGCCTCCCGGTTGTCGCTTTTGAATTCCAGGGTCGGGTCCTGGACGTCCCCCAGGAAAAGCTGCGACACGGCCAGGGCGACCGGTCGCGGCAGGCGAAGGCTCATCTCTCCCCGCAGCTTCCCAGCGGCTGTGACCATTACCTGTAGGTCGCCTTCTTCCACCGTCTCTGAGCCGGTTAGCCCAGCACTCTTGCTTTCCATCGCGAAAGCAGAGCCTGCGATTTGACCAAGCACTTGCGACATGCCCTCGATCCAAACCTGCAAGTAGTCGTGTAGTTCGGAATCGATTGAAGTTACTGGAGGAGTGCCCATCAGTTTCTCTTCTTTTCTAGTTCCTGGCTGACGCAGCGCTCCATCAGTTGAGCGGCCCGCATGGCACCACTGCGCGCCACATGAGCAATAAATAGTTCCTTATTGCCTATGCGCAGTGCCCCCGGCTTCTCTACTCGCCGCCTGAGGGTCAATAAGTCACCGGGCTGCAGGTCGGCCAATCGGCGTAGAGATATCGCCACTGAGTTCATCGATAGTTCGACTCGAAAAGGACAGCGCAACAGGCGTTTGCGCAGATGCTGGGCGGCATCCGCGCGCATCCGTGGCTTCGGGGTTTCCCAACCCGCCGCCAGCTTTCGCAACAAGGCATTCGAGACCACTGCAGGTACCACGAAGTTCAATGTGCCACGGCTTTCGGCAAGGGTGATCTCGAACGCCATGGAGAGGGTTTTTTCCTCGGTCGGCATAAGGTGTTCGATTTGTTGCGGCTGCTGGCGTTCGTCAAAAACAAATTCGAGAGCCAATGCCTGCCACGCATTTTGCAATTCCCTGCAAATAATCCGGACCACGGTCTCAAGGATATTTTCTTCGATCTCAGTGATCTCTCGTGCCGGTGGAGTCCCCTTACCCTCGCCACCTAGGAGCACGTCGATCAGCGGAAAAGCTACAGCCAAGTCAAGTTGCAACAGGCCGATCGCGCCCACTGGATCCAGCTTGATGGAAGCGAGATAGGTAACTTCCGGAACCCGCTGCAGAAATTCGACATAAGTGAGGTGTTCGGCCGAAACGAGGGCCGCGTTAAAAATAATTCTCAGGTAATTGATGTAGACGTCAACCACATTTGTGCAGGTATCAAACGACAGGTTCCACACATGCTCAATGATCATGGCCCGCGTCACCCTGCGGCCCGCATTGCGCATCAGGTATTCCAGAAGGCTAAATTCTTTCGAAGTAAGCTCGATCCTGCGCCCCGCTCTCTCTACCCGCCGTTCAATGCGATCTAGTTTCAAGTCATCCACTGCCAGCACCGATTCCGCCGGCAGGTGACTACGCCGCAACAGCGCCCGAATCCGGGCCGACAACTCGGAAAACGAAAACGGCTTCACCAGATAGTCATCTGCCCCCAGATCGAGACACTGCACGCGGTCCTCCACCCGGCTTCGTGCCGTCAGCACCAGCAGCGGCATAGTCGGCTTGCGGGTCCGCAAATATCGCAGAATCGCTACCCCATCCAGCCGCGGCAAGGTCAGGTCAAGCACCACCAGGTCATAATCGAACTCGCCCGCCATGGCCCGCGATTGCTCTCCATCCCCCGAAACGTCCACTGCATAATGTTCCGATTCCAGGCCTTTTCTCACAAATCCCGCCAGCGCGTTGTCATCTTCCGCAATCAAAATTCGCATAAGCCTTCTTTAATGAACAACTCGATTCTAGATAGAAAACGGAATATCCAAGCCGCTAACCACGTGCACCAAGGTCTGTTGTTCCCGGAACAGGTTCGCGTCCTCAAATGGGAATCGGCACATCCTCACCACCGTCTTCCCCTAAGAACCCTGCCCGTCACTCACGCATTTTCTTCCCACCATAGATAATCTTTTTCGAGGAGCTGCAAAAAATTGGTCCTGTGGAACAAAAAAGCGCTGAAGTCGCTGCTGGTTCCCGGCGGAGTCATCACTCTCGCTGTCTGGATCCTCCTCGAAGCCGGCCTTCTGCCCGTATCGCTCCCCGCCGTCAACTTCTATTACACCGCCGTCTTCATCGCCGGAATGCTATTAGCCTGGCGCTTCCACTCCAGCAAAGTCCTCTTCGCCCTGCTGTTTCTATTGCTCGGCCACCGCGCCATCGAATTCTTTTCCGCCGGACACTCCGTAACCGCTGGCCCCGGCCGCATCGCCTTCGAAACCATCTGCTTCCTTTTACCCCTGAACCTGTTGGGACTCTCCCTCACTCGTGAGCGCGGATTCAGTCTCAACGCCGTTGCCTCCCGCCTCGGCGTTCTCTTCCTCGAGTCAGTCTTCGTCGCCGTCATCTGCCGTCCCGACGAACGCACAGCCCCATTCATGTTCCACCTCACGTTCCTGCCCAAAGAATGGTTCCTCTGGAGCAATATCCCGCAAATTTCCTGGATCATCTTCATTGCCACCTTCGCCATCCTCCTGATCCGCTTTTTTCTCTTTCGGAAACCGGTCGAGAGCGCGCTGCTCTGGTCGCTCAGCATGGCCTGGATTTCCCTCCAGCACGGCGGCGTAAACCCCACCGCTGGCGCCTACATGGCCACCGCCGGCTTGGTGCTGGTAAGCTCCATCATCGAAACCTCCTATGCCCTGGCGTATCACGACGAACTCACCACCCTGCCCTCGCGCCGCTCCTTCAATGAAAACGCCCTGCGCGTGGAGAGCCCTTACGCCCTCGCCGTGATTGACATCGACCACTTCAAGAACTTCAACGACAACTATGGCCACGACACCGGCGATCAGGTTTTATGCATGGTGGCAGGCCGGCTGTCCGATGTCACCGGAGGAGGCAAAGCCTTCCGCATCGGAGGCGAAGAGTTCTGTGTGCTATTTGCCGGCAAGACCGCAGCCGAGGCGCTGCCCCATCTCGAACTGCTGCGTGCCTCCATCGAGGCCTCGGTCTTCCATTTACGATCTCCCCAGCCTCAGCCCTTGATACCCCAGGATAAAGATCGCCGCCGCGCTCCTAAAAAAGTCTCGCGTCCTCGCCCCGTTACCCGTTCCCGAGGAGAGCTCTCAGTAACCGTGAGCATCGGCGTCGCCGAATCGCGCGTCGCAAACCAGCAATTCGAGCACGTCCTGCGTTCTGCCGACAAAGCTCTCTACCATGCGAAGCAGTCCGGCAGAAACCGCGTCGAGGCAGCGCAAGCCCCGCGCTCGCGCACCCCACGCTCCCGTCGCAGCATAGCCTGAGTAGATCTACTGGAAGATTTGCGCGAAGAATTATGAAGATAAAAGAAGACTAAAGCAGAAGAATTACGCCGTATCTAGCGCTTGGCTACCACACGATCGGCGAACTTATCGAACTTGGCCTGCGAAACAATCTTGCGAGTTACCAACTGCTGCGGATCATCATAGGGACGCCCCTCCACAATCCGGTCCGCATCCACCGCCGTTACTCCCGGCAGATCCACCAACTGGTCTTTCGTGGCGGAATTCAGGTTCAGGGGTTTATCCCGATTCCAGCCCTCGCGCACCCCCTGCGCCACCGCCTTCGCATCGCGCTTCAAATCCGCCGTAGCCTGCGCCGTCTGCTGCCGAATCTCCTGCGGACTCTGGTTCTTCGAACACCCGGTAAAAACCATGCCCACGATTGCCACAGTTAACGCAAGAACGAAGAAATTTCGCATGCCCGTTGGATGCCCTCCAGCCAAGACGGTTGCATCAGAAGTTGAGGCCGGCCGTTCCCTACTAGCCTAGAACGGGAAAAGACGTTGCGGGAAAAAATACGATTCTGCCGAGCGGACAGGACATCGACTTCAGTCGTGCCAATAAGTGCTCTGCAATCGTGGCGCTTTAGCGCCTGCGTCGGCACTCAACCCACTAAGCAGTTTTTCCGCCGCCTCTTAAGCCGTGTTAAGCTACTTAAAACCAACCCGTCGGAGAGGTGGCCGAGTGGCTGAAGGCGGCGGTTTGCTAATAGATGCCAGACCGCAGCCCGCACGTGTTTTCAATGCGTTGCCTGCTGTTGCTAGTCGGTGTTAGTCAGCCTTTGGGCTTGTTAGGGACGCTGCAAGGGACAATTGAGGGACAGCGTAAGGGACAGCGCTAGCGCACTACGATTCCTTTACCTGCGATCTTGTGGCGCCCGTCCAGTTCATCAATTAGGGTTACAACTACATCCACTTTCATGACGCTATTTTTGTCCGGCGGTTCCAAACCGACGACTGAAAAAGAAAGCCAACCGTCCGACGCAACTCTGTAGCGCACCGGATTGCTATACGTGGTTGTTTCAATCAAGTCGTTCATCTTCTCAGAATGGCCCGCGCCTTGATAGAAGCTATGGCGGATACTATATCGTTCTCCCTCGTATCGTTGTCCGCGATTCTCAACGATGAGTAGCGCATCTTTCAACGTGGTTTCGATGCTGTTCCGACTCGTGATGCTGAGCTTGAGTGAAAGATCGCAATTAGTTGTTGTGGTGCCCTCACTGGTAGTGGTGCCGACCATTCCGAGGCCAACGTGGACTATTCGCCCAGTAATTGCCGGCTTTGCATTTCTCGCCTTCTCTTGTTCCAGCTCGCGGGCTTTCTTGCCCCAAGCTTGGAACCCGCCCAACCAAAACGCGATCACCGAAAGAGCCAAAAACTGCCGCGACGATAATGAGCGGTCGTGGTAGTGTTCCCACCAAGACATCCCAAAGCTGAGTAAAGCGCCGGCGATTGAGGCTACTCCCCAAGCTCCAGCGTCAGCTGTGAATTCCCAGGCCCGTTTCAGCCCTTTCATTATCAAAAGAGTTTATTCCTATTTTGCGGACCATTATGCTGGCTATTTTGATAACCGTTATGCGGCTTATTTTGCATGTAAACGCCTTTAAATACAGGCACTTCGGTGGTATTGTGGCGTCGTGAAAACCTGTTAAGATTTCCCTCGTAAACAGTCCGGTAGGTTGTTGGAGCAATCTACCGGACCTGACGAAATGCAATGCAACGGGCATCGCATCCGCTTGGTTGGATTTTCTCACAAACGGTTGCGGGCCACTCGGTCCCCTACGAATTAACGTTCGCAACCTATAGGAGAAAATTCAAATGTGCCAATTCTTCGCAACGAAGATTGTGTCTAAGAAACAGCCAACACCCGCGAATCGTAACCGAAATCTTCAAGAGGTAATCGAATGCGCCTGGTCGCGCCCCGCGTATCGTGCCGCCGCGCTAAACGCTAACGTCGCGTTTAAGGGGAACTTCACGACATCTGACGGCTGCGTATATCAAGTGCGGACGATACGCCAACACGCGCGATAGAGACGACCTCCCCCACTTGGTTCGCGTCCACCCTTAAATGTGTTCAAAATTGCGTATCTTTTCTGCGGCGCGTTGGCCCATCCTAGGGTATGAAACCGATAGGTATAGATACAAAGGCGCTATCAGTGCCGTGTCCGACATGTGGCGCAAAGGCCGGAGAGAAGTGTGAACTGGCCACGGGGCAACCACGCACTAATCTTCATCGCGACCGAAGAACAGATGCCAAAGAGTAATTAGGCGGCTGAAGTCGATGTGGGCGGCTTCTTTCTATCCGCCGCATCGTTCTCTTCTAGGATTTCATTGATTCGGTTAGTGAGTTCTAGAAGCTTGGCGGGATCTGTTTCCCTGGAAGCTTGTTCCGCCAAGGCCCGCCAACGTTCGGGGTCTTTGTTTTGCTCCATTGTGAGCTGGATTATACCCTGACGCGGGGATTTTGCTGTCGGGTAGCTAACAGTTGGAAAGGCTGCTACTCCCCCGCATTAGGAGATCACTTTGCTTTGTGCCCGCGTCACAACCGCATTGAGTAATGCTCTAGCGACTAAAATGCCTTTCACTGCCTCCGCGTGTGTCGTGGTTATGCTCGCTTCACCCAAAGTTTGTACGATGTCTTGATAGGCCCCTATAGGCAATGGCAAGCCTGTATTTCCTTTCGGACGCTCTTCCCATTTTCTAATCAGAGCATCCGCCTTTTGCTGTGCTTCTTCGGAACGAGCGATTTCATACGCAGCAGATTGCTGTGGGGTCTTCATTCCTCAGCGTACGCGCAACTGAAGGCCGCGGCTACCGTGATCTCAGTTACGAAGGACCATCTCTTTTAGGCCGCGGTTCTGCCATGTGGATGCGTGGTGAATTCCTGGCCTATTTCATTTACGCTTGAGGGCGGCTTTACTGTGCTTTACGGCTTTAGTGGGAGTTAGGGTAATTTGCGCGTTCCAGAAATGACGAAGAATCGCTTCGACTTCGCGCATATCGATTGTTTCTTGTCCCGGTAGAATCACGAGCGGATACCACGTGGGACGGTCCCCGTGTGGGAACACGGGGAGCTTCCCGGTAAGAATTTTTACTTCTGTTCCATCCGATTGGCGTCTCGTCTCAGCGACCGTGACATTAGCTTGCTTTTGCAGCGCGGCCAGAAGTTCGGAGATCTGAATGCTTGGGCTCATTTACGGCAATGACCTTCGTTTCCGTATCGCCCAAAGTGATGGACTCCAAAATACGAGAGTTCAATTCAGGCGTAATTTTGTCCCAGCATTCCTGCGGGGCGTTGAACATTATGTGATTCTTCCACCCTTTGCTCAGCCCAAATTCTACGTATGTTTTTACGGCAAGTCTTAGTTTGCGCCATGCCACATCTTCGCTGTCAGCGACGGACACTATGTCGAAATCGAGCGAATGCACAGCATGATGCCCGTTCTGACTTTCCAAGAACGTGAGCATCATTGGCAGATTGAATGGTCGCTCTTGTTGCTGCATGCGTATCTCCAAACAGTAGGATGTTGCTAGCATCCCCAGTTAATTCTGTACTATAGCATGAATCAAGTTACTACCGTACCATTTGATAATGGTATCCAGCACAGCCTATCAAACAGGCACAATTCCCCGTATTTGCTCGTGCCATAAGAGTTTTCCTTTTTGATTTCTATGATTTCCCGGTAGCCGCGTTAAATTGCTGACGGCCCTTATCGTGTGGGTACCTGCCTGTCAGGGACCACCTGTCGAACCTGTTGCACCCTTTGAATCTGTTGAATCTGCGAATGTAAGTCTCTGCTGTATTGCGTAATCGTGTCGCGATGCTCAGATAACGCTGCGTCCAAGATAGGCTTAAGCTTTGCGGCTTCTGCCGCAACCAGCGCGGCTATGTATTTACGCGCCACCACGACACCTACAACAGCGACTATGGTGGCGATTACCACGACAAAAACACTCATTGATTCTCCTTGGCGCACAATTTGCAGAGAGGCGCCTGTTGACTAAAGTTTTTTGCTGGTACCGGCACACGGCGCGAGCATTCACGACAGAACCTGAATGTCGTATCGTTTTTTGAACCGGCGTTGAGGCTGCGCTTGAGAAGTTCGTCCAAGCCCATTAGAAGCCCGGTATCTTATCGAGCTGATCTGCCCCGCCACCAGCTAGCGTCTTACCAAGGCTGCTGCCTAGCGAGTTCGTGAATGAGTTCCAGAACCCACCCTGCTTCGACTGGTTATACGCTTGTCCGAGATTGGCCAACGCGCCACTGCCGCTATTGACGGCGCTGGTGTAGGTGCTCGGACTGTACTGCGCTGCTGTCCCTGAGAGACCCTGTATCGCGTTCCAATAATTGTTTTGCTTCTGTTGCTCATTGGCGAGTGTTATTTGGTTTTGCGCTTGCGATCCTGCGGCTGCCGCCGCGTTGGCATTCTCGGCGTCAAGCTGCGCGTCCACGCCAGATGGAAGTACGCTACCGCCGAAGACGCTGCTGAAGCGACTCAACAAGACGTACAACGACGGAACGTTACAGACTGCCCTAGGCAATCAGGGCTCAAAGGATCTTCTAGGCCATGTTGGCGCAGCAGCGCAACGGCTAGACGAAATTAAAGCCGCGGCCACAGCGAATGCTGGCGCGCGCAAAACAATCTCCACAGCAGCCAAGATCGCAATTCCTACAGCAACAGGGATTGGCGCGGTTGGTGCCGTGGCGAAAGTGCTGGGTGGGAAACATGAATAACGAGGCTACGACTATGAATAGCGCGTGGACTGCACGCATCGAAAAATATATTGCCGAAGGCTTAACGGTCGCGGGCTGCTTCGGCTGCATGCGTGGCTTGGCTAGCTTGCGCGTACGACCTGGCAGTGCCCTCCGTGGCCTGGCCGCGTAGTACCGCCATTGCTTCGGGAGAATAGCCGGTGGGGTTATCGATCTGGCTTTGCAGCTTGTTCTTAATGAAGTCCAATACTCCCGATTGCTGTCCGAACTGCGTTTGAAGCATGTTCATGAACTGCGCGTTAAACCCCTGTTGTTGTTGCTCGCCGGCTTTCAGCGTGCTATCACCTTTAGCACCGGAGACTCCAGGACGATCTTCGGCTCGATGAGGCCGTGAAGCTTGTAGTCCGCCCAGCCGCGCAGCGCCCATTGCAAGATGCCGTCAGCTTCCGCCCTTAATTTCTCCGGGAGCTTCCTGTCTTTATTGGTGACGACGTTCACGAAGGGAATTAACCGCGTTCGGCGCCTCATACCCGAATCGCCGCCGTCGAACTGTGGCGCGTGGTTCGTCCGTAGCCATAGTTTGTGCGTAGGCACGAAGTCAAATTCCGCGCGATAAAGCTCCCTTGCGGTCATCGTGTCATTGCCAGTCAGCGCTTTCAGCAGACCTTCGTCGATACGCAGCCCAGCTCGCGACTCATTGGCGAACGCGAGTCGAACGCCGGGTAGTTTTGCGATATCTGGTCGCGCTCGTCCCGCGTCGTTCTTCGCTGCTGCGAGCGAGTTCGGATCTATGCCGCTGCAATAGTCCCCCCAGACGTATTTCAACGTTTCTTGGAAGGTCGTTTTCCCTGTTCCGCCGGGGCCAGTGACGATGAAGAACAAATGTTCTTCTGTTTGCCCAGTCAGGCAGATACCGGCGCACTGCTGGAGGTACCTGACGAAGTCCGCGTCACCGCCGGCTGTCGCTAATAGGAACGCGTCCCACGTAGGGCACAACGCGCCCTCAGTGAATCTGGCGTTACACATCTTCGTCATGTAGTCTTCCCGCCGCGCCGCACGGAAACCCCCGTCCCGAAGATCAACGACGCCGTTGCTGACACTCAACAAGAGCGGGTCAACGTCGAACGACTGGCGACTAACCGCGACGAGAGCCGAAGCCATCGCGATCATGCTGCCTATTGCATGTTCCGTTTCAGACGCGCGCCAGAACTGAACGAGCCCTTTAGCCTGTTCGGGACGTAATCCCTGCTCGACGCCTTGGCGTATCAACGCGCCTAGCCCGCGCGCCGTTGTTGTTGCCCACTGCCGCACCTGGCCGTGGTCGTCAACGACCCATCGCGAACCGTTCCAGACGTAAATGGTTCCCGCGGAGTTGATGGTGTTTCCCGCGACCCAGCAGAAATCCTCGCCGTGTCCCTGCAAAAGGCGTTCCGCATTGCCCAGCGCGGTGAGGTGTAGCCCGTCTGGCCCCTTAAGGTCATCGGGCAGAACGATGTCGTCGGACAGATTTAGTACCTGAGTGCTAGACATGCCGAACCTCCCGTCCCGCGAAGTACAAACGGTAAACAGGGCAGGGTTCTCGATGAACAACGTCCTCTGCTATTCGCTGTATTTCGTCGTTGCTCTTGTCCTCAGCAGCGACAAAATAAGTGTCCCGTATTGACTCTAGGATTTCTGCAATTTCATCTGCACTACGCTCCCCATCATGCAGAAATCCCGCGACTGAGACCAAGGTGTAATGGCGCTCAGACGGCGGGATTTCAAGGTCTTTAATGATGAGCAGGTCGGCGACGTTGTAATTCAGCTTGTACGCGCGGTGTAGCATCGCGGTTGCTCCGCACTGCTGGTGATGACTGGTTTTGCGTCCCGCATACGCGCCGTCTAGTTCTTTCAAAACGCGGACCAACCAGTTCGGCATAGGCTGGATTGGAATATCCTGAAACCAGCTATAGATGTAGCCTTCAGGATGGATGGAACCGGGTGCCGCTACGTATTGGTTGCGATTGCGAAATTCAAATAGTCCCGGCACTTCTAGGCAGTCATCTCCGCAAGCGGCTGTCCTACCGAAGATCCAGAAACAACGATTTGGTTTCCCCGATCCACCCTGCAATGTGTCGGGAATTTTCTTCCCGGTCATCTCACGAACCTTTGTCGTGAAGGCCAACAAATCGTCAGTTTCTAAAATGGTCAAGTCGCGGCCGGAGCAGATTCCAACATTGCTATCGGGGTACAAGCGCGCCCAGGCTTGAACCTGAAGTCTGCTATTACTCCGTGATTTTGCCCCAGGTCCTACCGGCGCCTTGCCGCGAACGGCGAGCGGGATAACTTCTAAGCCGCGGTCAATGTGCGGCATCGCAATACGCTCAAAGAATGTTTCCATTACTCGCCTCCTTTTTGTTCTGCCGTTTCCAACCACCGGACGAGGCTCTCCCGCCTGAATGCGAGTCGTTTTCCAAGTCTGATTGCAGGTAGTGGCCGAGCCTGTCGAATGCGAGCGCGGTTGCGTGTGAGTGAGTAGAGTTGCGAGGTGGTTAAGCCGAGCAGACTAGCTGCTTCGGACAGGGATAGTACGAGCTTTGGTTCTTGGGTGTGTTGCACACACTTCTCCTGAGGACCAGGAGAAGCTTCGCGGCTGTCTTAGCAGCATGCTCTCGTAAGTGACTAGAGAGCGGCCTAGTGTGTCAGCGGGCTTTCAGATGCCCCGCCACGGGTTTAGCCCCGCACCATTCTGCGCTACAGCGAAATCTTCTACCGTGCCTTGCCCAGCGTTTCGATCCGCCCAGCAAGGTTGGTTGAAGTGATTTGACCATATTCGGCGCCTAATGGCTAGCGAAATAAGTGACGGAATTAATCGCAAGTACATGGACAGCAAAAGGCGCAAGTCACTGTCGCACAATAGGATGCATAATAATTCCATCCACGGATGCCACGTGTAACGAATTCTCTTGACTGTCCCTTAATAAACCGCCATACTCTGCTTACCGCTTGGGAGAGCGGCATCAGATGGGTGGACGAAAACCAACACGGCCGGAAGTAGGCTCTATATATAAGAAGCACGGAAGCTGGCACTGGCGATATTACGAGGCCAACGCGGAAGGGAAGCGGGTTCAACGCAGCGAGAAGATTTGCGCGATCTCGGATGAGTTTCGTTCAAAGTCTGACGTGTTGCCGCTGGTGCGCCCGAAAGTGAAAGCGCAACAAAATGCCGGGCCGGTCTCTGGCTCAATGACTATCGTCGCCTTCGCTGATACAGAGTTCATTCCATGGGCCAAGGCCAACAAGCGGCCGGCGACAGCAAACGGCTACGACAAGCTATACGAGAAACATCTTAAGCCGCACTTTGGAACTATGAAGCTATCGGATTACCGCCCCCATCATGCTGTTCGCTTTCTGGATTCCTTAGCCCCGAAGATGGCCTCAAACAGCCTGATGCACGTACGCGCGCTGATGTCTGCGATTTTCTCCCACGCGATATCAGATGGCCGGCTAGATGTGAATCCAATCCGCGATGCAAAGCGGCGCGTGGAAGCCAAACCGTCGAAGCCTACGCCGCATTACACAAATGAAGAAATGGTCGCCATGCTTAGGGTCCTCACGTGTGAGCCGCAAGCGCAGATAGCTTTATCTCTCGGGTTCCATGCTGGATTGCGAACCGCGGAAATTTCCGGACTGCAATGGCGCGATATAAGCGAGGATTGGAGCACGATAACGATTGCGCGTTCCGTGTGGCGGACTACTTCAGCACCTTGTAAGACCGATGCCAGCCAAGCGCCACTACCATTGATGGAGCCCTTGCGATCCATGCTCCGCGACTTCAAGGCCACGCAAACTATTTTGGCGCCAGAACAGTACGTGCTGGTAAACTCTGTTATGCGGCCGCTGAATCTGAGCGCGTTAGCGTGGCGCGTTATAAGGCCCGCGTTAAGAAAACACAAGCTTACGTGGAAGGGCTTTTACGCCGGGCGCCGCGGTGCTGGTACCAGGCTGTACGCTATTGATCCACAAGCGGCTCAGGGAATGTTGCGGCACGCGTCCCTTAAGACCACGGAAGCGTTCTACGTAAAGACGATTTCGAGCGCTACCCTTAAGGGGATGCAGCAGATGGAAGCGGAATACAGCGAAGCAAGGGACAAACAAGAGACAGTCCAGCAAGACGCTTCGTAAGATGTTGTAAACAAGCACGGAGAGGTGGCCGAGTGGCTGAAGGCGGCGGTTTGCTAAACCGTTGTACGGTCAAAAGCTGTACCGGGGGTTCGAATCCCCCCCTCTCCGCCAGTAACCCAAACTAAGCAGCAATCTCCCCCGCATCTTCCCCCACGCTCACCACGTTATAATTCGCCCACGGATGTCTCTTATCCCCGGCACCAGACTTGGGCCCTATGAAATCATCTCTCCGCTGGGGGCCGGCGGCATGGGTGAAGTGTATCGCGCTCGCGATACCCGTCTGGAACGGCCCGTCGCCATCAAAATTTTGCCGCTGCACCTCGCCGCTAAGCCCTTGGCCCGCGAACGTTTCGAACGAGAAGCACGGTCCATCTCGTCACTGAATCATCCCAGTATCTGTCAGCTCTACGACGTTGGCGAGCAGGAGGGTGTCAGCTACCTGGTAATGGAATTGCTTGAAGGCGAAACTCTGGCGTATCGCCTCATCCGCGGCGCGCTTCCTCTGGAGCAGGTCCTTAGATATGGCGCTGAAATCGCCGAAGGACTCGAAAAGGCCCACCGCTGCGGCGTGGTTCACCGCGATTTGAAGCCGGGCAACATCATGCTCACGAAGTCCGGTGCAAAGTTGATGGATTTCGGCCTGGCCAAGGAAGTCAACATCGGCTTTCCAACTTCATCCGATACCGACGTCACCATCAATGTCGCGACGCCCCAACCTGTTCAGGAAGGCACTCGCTCCCGTCGCAATACCAGCCCGCTAACCAGCGAGGGCGTCATCATCGGAACCTTCCAGTACATGTCGCCGGAGCAGATCGAGGGTCGCGAAGCCGATTCGCGCAGTGATATTTTCTCGCTCGGAGTCGTCATCTATGAGATGACCACCGGCAAGCGCGCCTTTGAAGGCAAGACCACCGCCAGTGTCATCGCCGCCATTCTCGCGTCCGAGCCCAAGCCGATTTCGGCCATCCAGCCGTTGGCGCCACCTGCGCTCGAGCACGTGATCAAGCTCTGCCTCGCCAAAGATCCTGACGACCGCTGGCAAAGCGCCATCGATCTGCATCGTGAATTGAAGTGGATTCAAGAGGCTGGCTCGCAGGCCGGAACCTCGAGTCCAGTTGCCGCGGCCCGTCGTCGCCGCATCCGCTTGACCTGGACTTTTGTTGTGGTGCTCGCCCTCGTGGTGGGAATTTTTGCCGGCCTTGCGCTGCGTCCCCGCCACAAGTTGCCCAGCCTCACCGTGGCGCTAAATCTGCCTGCCGGGTTTCGCATCGATGTTCTCGACTCTTCGCTGGCGTTGTCGCCAGACGGACAGAAGCTGGTATTCGCCGCCGCCGGGCCGGATGGAGTGCAGCGCCTGTGGCTGCGTTCTTTGAATGGTCAGGATCCCCAGGCGCTCAGCGGAACCGAAGAAGCCATCTATCCCTTCTGGTCACCGGACGCGAAGTTTATCGGATTTTTCTCCAAAAAGAAATTACGCAAGATCGAGGTCGCCACTGGCGCCATTCAGGCTTTGTGCGACGCCCCTGCCGCTCGCGGCGGGGCCTGGAATCAGTACGGCGATATCGTATTCGCGCCCGACTATCAGACTGGTCTCTACCAGGTTTCGGCCTCCGGCGGCACTCCCGTTGAAGTCACCAACAGCAGTAAAAAATTTTCCCACCGGCTGCCGCATTTTCTTCCCGACGGAAAACACCTTCTGTTTTTTTCCGGATGGGAAACCAACGACAAGGAGAACGGCATTTATTCCCTCGATCTCAACTCGAGGAAATTCAAAAAAGTGGTATCCGAGCAAAGCGAAGGAATCTATGTTGCGCCCGGCTATCTCGCCTTTCTGCGCGACGGCAATCTAATGGCTCAGCCCTTCGACGCTGGCAACCAGCAAACTTCGGGTGAGGCCATGCTGGTGGCGGAAAGCGTCGTCCATAATCTGGATCGCTATACCGGAGAGTTTACTTTCTCCGCCAACGGCCTATTGCTTTACCAAACGGGACCGACTGCTGCCAAGAGTCAACTGACTTTGTACGACGGAGAAGGCGGTAGGATTGGCGTAATCGGCGAAGCCAAGACCTTTCAACCCGAGGTTATGTTGTCCCCCGATGATCGCCGCGCGGCGGTTGCGACTCGGGATGTTGATGGCCATGGCATTATCTGGGTGCACGACCTCTCGACCGGAGTTGGTACTCGCCTCACCTTTGGCAACTCATCTTTTTATAATCCGGCGTGGTCGTCCGACAGTAAGCAACTGGCTTTTTCCAGCGACGATGGGGACATCTACATTCAGCAGGCGGATGGCTCCAGTCCGGCGCGAACTGTGTTAAAGGATGCCACCCCTAAATCGACTAACTCATGGTCGCCCGACGGCAAGTTTCTGGCTTTGCAGCAGCAATTGGATAAGGGTCCGGACATCTGGCTGTTGCCATTAGAAGGTGATCGAAAACCGCAGCCTTATATTTCAACCCCAACCTGGGAGGCCGAGGGAACTTTTTCCCCCAACGGCAAATGGTTCGCTTACACCTCCGACGAAACCGGCCGCTACGAGGTCTACGTGGTCCCATTTCCCGGCACCGGGGGAAAACTCCAGGTTTCCTCCGGCGGAGGCCAGATGCCCGAGTGGGCGATGGGTGGCCGTGCTCTTGCTTATATCAATGACACTCACAATCTGGTGCTGGTTGACATGATCGATAAACAACCACAGATGGAAATCGGGCGTCCACGCTTATTGTTTGGCGGGCATCCGTTGCCGGTACTGCCCGGCTTCGACGCCTCAGGGGAGGGAGGAACGCCGGTCTACCTGACGCAGGATGGCAAACGCGTGCTGCTGGCAATTCCCACCGATTTCGGTGCCATCACCGCTCTCACCCTGGTTACCGACTGGACCGCGGCTTTCACTAAGTAAACAGGTGCAACCGTGAATCCCGGGAAGGCCTAAGCGAATCCAAGCCAGCTATGAAAGCCATCCAGGTAAAACAGCCCGGTGGACCAGAGGCCTTGCAACTGGTCGACCTGCCAATTCCGCAGCCAAAGCCCAACGAAGCAGTCGTGAAAGTGGCGGCCGCCGGCGTCAACTTTATTGATGTGTATCAACGCGAAGGCAGATATACCCTGCCCCTGCCGTTTGTCATCGGCCAGGAAGGTGCCGGCACCATTACCGCCGTCGGCTCTGCGGTAGCCTTGTTAAAGCCGGGGGATCGGGTGGCTTGGTGCGGCGTCGTGGGTAGTTACGCGGAGTATGCGGCTGTTCCCGCCGATCGGTTGGTTACCATCCCTGAAGGAGTTTCCGAACAGACTGCAGCCGCCGCTATGCTTCAGGGCATGACCGCCCATTACTTGACTCACAGCACGCATGCGTTGAAAAAAGGCGAAACTGCCTTAGTCCATGCTGCCGCCGGAGGAGTGGGTGCACTCGTAGTGCAGATGGCACACAACATCGGTGCCCGGGTAATCGGCACCGCCTCCACAGAAGATAAGGTAAAGCTGGCCCGCGAGGCTGGCGCCGACGAAGTCATTCGCTACACCGAAACCGACTTCGAAGCCGAAACCAAACGCCTTACCGGTGGCGAAGGAGTCCACGTAGTTTACGACTCCGTTGGCAAAACCACCTTCGACAAAGGTCTCAACGTGCTGCGCCAGCGCGGCATGATGGTCCTGTTTGGCGGATCAAGCGGGGCGGTTCCGCCCTTTGACCCGATGATTCTTGCGCAAAAAGGCTCCCTCTTTCTCACCCGCCCAACCCTGTTTCAGTACATCGCTACTCGCGAAGAACTGGTATCCCGCGCCACCGCCGTCTTCGCCATGATTTCGGTAGGAACTCTAAAAATACGCATTCCCCACGTCTATCCGTTGGCCGAAGCTCAACAGGCGCACCGCGATCTGGAATCCAGAAAAACCACCGGCAAACTAATACTGACCAACTAAGAACGGAGAACTAATAAACTGGCAATTAAAAGGCCAACACTTCCGACCGCCAATGCCGGCCAACTGAGAACGGAGAACTAATAAACTGGGAACTCGAATGCCCACCCAAGAACTCCGGCCGAATCCCAGCTGTAGCTCAGAGTAAAACCCTCTTGCATAACTAAACTGAACCGTTTAGTATTGGGTACTTCGAGAGGTAAAACGTGATCCAGGTAAACAATTTAGTAAAAAAGTTTGGAGACTTCACCGCCGTCAACGGCATTTCCTTTGACGTGCAGAAGGCGGAAATTTTTGCCTTCCTCGGTCCGAACGGTGCCGGCAAGACCACTACCATCAAGATGCTCACCACGCTGCTCAAGCCGACTACAGGGCGAATTACCCTCGATGGTTTGGACCCTACAGTGCAGCGCAACGAAGCGCGGCAGCGCTTCGGAATTGTTTTTCAGGATCCAAGTCTCGATAGCGAGCAGACTGCTCTTGAAAATATGGAGCTGCATGGCGTGCTCTACAAAGTTCCCCGCAAGCTACGCCACGAGCGCACCGAAAGTCTGCTCAAGCTGTTCGAATTGTGGGAGCGTCGCAACGACTACGTGAAAACTTTTTCCGGGGGCATGAAGCGGCGGCTCGAAATCACGCGCGGCTTTCTGCACACTCCAAAAATTCTGTTCCTCGATGAACCCACGCTCGGTCTCGATCCTCAGACTCGCAACCAGCTTTGGAATCACGTCAAGCGCGTGAACGAGGACGAAAAGGTCACAGTGTTTCTGACCACACACTATATGGACGAAGCCGATCGCGTGGCCCATCGCATCGCCATCATCGACCATGGCAATATCGTGGCCATGGGCACGCCGCAAGAGTTGAAGCAGCAGACCAACAGCGAGACCCTGGAGCAGGCTTTTCTGAGTCTCACCGGCAACACCATTCGCGATGAAGCTGCAACCTCCGCCGACCAGTTGCGTCAGGTGGCAAAGATGTGGGGGAGACGATGAGCGCAATATACATTCTCTGGCTACGCGAATTGAAACGCTATATCCGCTCCCGCGCGCAGATCGTGGCATCGCTCGGACAGCCGTTGCTGTATCTGCTGGTGCTGGGCTTCGGCCTCGGTCCCATTTTTCAGAAGTCAGGCAACGGCAGCTACTTGCAGTTCGTAGCGCCCGGCGTCATCAGCATGTCGATTCTTTTCACCTCGATTTTTTCTGGCATCGCCATGCTGTGGGACCGCCAGTTCGGATTCCTTAAGGAAACTCTGGTCGCGCCCGTGCCGCGCATCCAGGTGATGATTGGACGGACGCTCGGCGGCGCCACCGTCGCCGTGATTCAGGGTCTGCTGATCATGACTGTGTGTTTGATCGCAGGCTTTCGTCCAGCGCACCTTGCCATGCTGCCGCTGGCATTTCTATTCATGATGCTGATCGCCGTCGTGTTCGCCGCCCTGGGCACGGCGTTCGGGTCGATCCTGCAGGACATGCAGGGCTTTCAGCTGATCATGAACTTCATGGTGCTGCCTCTCTTCTTTCTGTCGGGCGCACTCTTCCCGCTGAACAACTTGCCTCAAGCGCTGACCGTGATCACACACCTCGATCCGCTGACCTATGGCGTGGACGCGCTTCGCGGCACCCTCATCGGGGCTTGGCACTTCACCTTCGCGATTGACATCACGTTATTGTGCATCGTGGCCACAGCGTTCATGGGGCTGGGTGGCTACTTGTTTTCGCGGATCGAATTGTAGGCATGGCACGAACCAAGAGCGCGCGCGCCCATCGCAAAGTCCTCGACGCCGCGCTCGAATTATTCGCCGAGCATGGCATGGACGGAACCAGCGTTGATGCCATCGCCGGGCGGTCAGGTGTGAGCAAGGCAACCATCTATAAACATTGGGCCGACAAGAACTCTCTTGCACTGGAAGCACTCGTCTACTTGCTGGGCCTCGACGAGAAGCGCCCAGTGTTTGATTCGGGCGATCTGCGCGCTGACCTTGTGGACGCGCTGAACTACCAGCCGCTGGAACCGAAGCCTGAGTTGAAGAAGCGCATCATGCCACATCTCATGGCCTACGCGGGACGCAACCGCGAGTTCGGAGACCAGTGGCGCAGCCGCGTCATCGATCCGCCGCGCCGCCAGGTGATGGAAATCCTGAAGCGGGGTATCAAGCAGCGCGAACTGGCTGCCGGCCTCAATCTGGAGATGAGCGTGGCCATCCTGCTGGGGCCGATGCTGTACCGCCACATATTTCTCAGCCACTCGGCGACCAAGTTGCCTGCCAGTCTCGCACGCCAGGTGGTGGCGGGGTTCTGGAAGGAACATAAACGGGCGTAGTGTTCCTTGCGGAACACTTTGTAGATGCGGAAACGTATGTACAAAATCATGTAAGCGGCTTAATTTCAGCATGTTAGCTTGGCGGCCAGTTTTCAATGAGTTAGAGACGGCGTTGAAAATAGGGCAGTTATCGGAGCGTCGAGAATCGGTAGCGCTCCGGAGAAATTTCCCATAATGGGAATTCTGCTAAATGCCAGCGGTGTCCGCTGTTGGCCAGCTATCGGCAGATTCCTCCCGGCCGGTGGGAATGACAATGTTTTAGAGCTTCTCGAAGTTTTGTTGTTCCATGGATGACACCTGTCGCGCTTCACGGAGTAGAATTGCTGGCGTATTGGAGGCGGACTATGTCGGTTCGCGCGGCTGTTGCTATCGGTCTTCTGGCGGTCTGTCCGTTTGCATTTGCCAAGAACAAGAAAAAGCAGGTTTTGCCAGATTATGTCTTGCGAGCGGAGAGAGTCTATGTGGTCATCGCCGCTGATGCGGGCGAGCCGGTGTCGAATCCGAATGCCAATCGGACCGCACGAGCGGACGTTGAAAAAGCGCTTAGCCGTTGGGGGCGCTTCACTTTAGTGATGGAGCCTTCCACCGCCGATCTGGTGATTTCGGTGCGCAAAGGGATGGCAAGCGGGATGGTGATTCGCGATGCGCCGCAGGACAATCGGCCGGTAATTTATCAGCCTAATCCCTCCGATGCCCGGATTGGCAGCCGCGGTGGGCGTCCCGGCGACCTTACCGATCAGGCCGGAAACGAGAATCGCGGGCCCCGGTTGAGCAACCAGATCGGCTCATCAGAAGACAGCTTTGAGGTCTATATGGGTGGAGGCGAATATCCGCTTGATGCGCCGCCAGTATGGCGATACACCGCGAAAAATGCTCTCAGCGGGCCGCAGGTTCCTGCGGTTGAGCAGTTCAAGAAAGTTCTGGAAGAGGCACAAAAGCAGAGCCAGCAAAAGCCCTGACCTCGAATCTTGCCGCCATTATTTTATTGTCCGGGTTATTGTCCCAACCGCCGGGATTTTTTCCATGCAGTTTGCGCTTAAAACTACTCCGTCGCAGACGATCTTTCCGTCTTTAAATTGGGAGCAAGGCCGGGTAAAACTCTGAACCGTGACGCGGGCGCACCGAGCCGGCACTATCAGGTTAAAACGGGCAGCGTGAATGCAGCCGCCCGCGGGAAATAGCAGGATCAGCAATGCGGCAACCCTTACTGTCGCCACTTGGCACACAGCGAATAGTGCTCTCTTCATAGGATCCACGCCCCAATTTGAAGCTTCATTCTCTCCATCGGACTTAACTGCGATTCGATTAATCGTTTTCGAGAAATCTTTATTCGGAGCGACATTGGGCAGTTTTGTGATTGGGCAATTGCTACAACCACATGGCTAGATCGGCGGGTCGTCTTATGAGATTTGGGATGATCCAGGGGCGAGGTGGAGATACCAGTTTTTAGTTCATAGGTCATAGTTCTCAGTGGCGGCGGGTGGTTTGCTATTCTGTCAAGTGATCCAGATTGCAAGCAGTGGACTGCTATTCGACCTTGACGGTGTCCTGATTGATTCGACGCCAGCGGTGGAGCGGGTGTGGACGCAATGGGCCACCGAGCACGGATTTGACCCCCTTGAAGTTGTGCACAAAGCGCACGGGCGTCCCAGCCTGGCGACGATTCGCGACCTTTTACCCAATGCCGATCATGAGGCGGAAAACCGCGAGGTTGAACGGCGTGAGATTGCCGACCTGGGCGGAGTTATTCCTCTGCCAGGCGCGAAGGAGTTGCTGGAGTCGTTGCCGGCGAGCCGTTGGGCGATTGTGACCTCTTGTACCCGGCGGCTGGCGGAGACGCGGATCAAGGCTGCGGGGCTACCGATGCCACGATTTCTTTTGACCAGCAGCGAGGTTATCCACGGAAAGCCGCATCCTGAGCCCTATCTCAAAGGGGCGGCGATGTTGGACTTTGCGGCTTCAAAATGCCTGGTGTTTGAGGACGTGCCGGCTGGGATTCGGTCGGGAAAAGCTTCGGGAGCGAAAGTGGTCGCCTTTCGGACTACTGCGCCGGATTCGGAGTTGAAAGAAGCGGATTGGATCGTCGACGGGTGTCGGGTAGTTTCGGTGAACAGTTCCGAAGACAACCTGATGGTTTGTTTAGAAAGGTGACTCAAGTTTCTTTGAAGGATGCCGATAGCCCCAATTGGAGGGCTGTCGTCCATGCGAGTTCGGTTAGGCGTTTTCCTGATTTTCGTTTTTGCCTTCGGGGGTTGCGGCTCTCAAACTTCAATTACTACTACGGGTACTTCGGTGCCACGATCTTACAATGGCACTGCTTCGGTGGGAGATTTCCTTAGCATTACACTCGATCCTTCGGCGCAGACTATTCTTTATACCAATCTTTCGAACCACGATAGCGGGACCGTGCCCTATACAGTAAACGCCGACGGCACGTATACGTTGCATGATCCGCAAGGCAATCTGGTGGCGGCTTACGAGGTCCCGAACTACGCGCTGATCATTCAAGCAGCCAAGAGTGGACCGCATCACAACGCTCCCGCGCTGGTGACAGCGGTGGAGAAGGGGAGCCTTTCGGTAGCGACCTGGGCTGGCAAGCAATACAACTACATGCAGATGCGAACCAGTTCTGGCGGCCTGGAAGTGGGCTCGGCGATCCTCGATGCGCACGGCGATGTGTCAATCTCTTCTTATTGGCCCTATGGCGCGCTGAATCAAAATGGTAGCGCATTTAACCAGGGCGGATTCGATGTGAGCCTGTTTCAGTCAGATCCCTCGGGGAGCTTTCTAAAACTATCAGACAATGACGGCAGCTTCGACTATGTGTTTGGAACGCCGAACGGAATCTTTGCGGTAGACACGCCGAACGGAGCGATTCTTGGATTGAAGAAGGCCGCCAGCAAGGATTTTGATCCACTTTCAGCGGGGAGCTATAAGGCGATCTACTACCAGAAAGTTGGGGCGGCTACGGGAGTGGGTAATCTTGAAACCGGTACGCCCAGTCTGGGGCAGGCCAGCATCGTGATTGGTGCTGGGGGAAGTATTACGGTGAGAGATACCCAAGGAGTCCTCATGGTGCAAGCGACGCTCACGCCGGTGGCGGATACTTTGTACTTGTATGGCGGGGGTTCGCTAGCCGATCCCTGCTATGGAGTATTTACTTTTCGGGTGATTACGAATAACTCGCAGCAGGATGTGTTTGTGACTTTTATGGACAAGGCGGTGCTGTTCGCGTCGTTCACCGCGAATTTACCTTGGGGGTCGGGGAACACTTACGACTATTTATATGGGGTGGGATTGAAGTAGTAGCTTGTGCTGCCGAGCGGGAGCAGATTCCTCCCTTCGGTCGGAATGACAAGAACTCTGAAGAGTGGCAAGAACTCTGGCGAGTGGCCAAAACTTTTAGTTGTCGCGGTTTTCTAGTTCCTCCAGCAACACGGAGTGCAATGTGGACTGTTTTTCTGGGGTCAGTTTGGCCCCCGAAGAGGTGAGGTAGAAGACGTCGATCGCGACCTGGCCTTCGGTATCAATTAGAGCGATTTCAATGTTACAGGCCTGCTCTGAGAAGGTGGAGCTGATGCGATGCAAGAGTCCAGGTTGATCCTGGGCGACTATCTGAACGATTGTGCTATGAGACGAAGACATGTCGTCGAACTCAATTTTGGTTTCGACCTTCACTTTTGCTATGCTGGCTTTTCTCGCCTTGACGCGATTTTGCAGCATTGATTCGAGGTCGGCTTCGCCCATGAGGACATCGGTGAGGCTAAGCTTGAAACGCTCCCATTCCGGCAGATTCAACTCGAGAGTACGGAAAGTGTCAGTGAAGTAGAAAGTATCGACGACGATGCCCGATTGGTTGGAGAACGCATTGGCTTTAACGATATTCATACCCCACGCCGCCAGCACTCCGGCAACCGAAGCGAACAAGAAGGGGCGGTCGTTGGTCACCAGGGTGAGGTCGTACCAGTGACGCCCGCGCTGTAGGTCGAGCTGGATGGGATATTGATTGATCTGATCGGCCAGCTTCAGATGGCGCAAGACCTCGTTCGGTGGATAAACCCGCAGGTAGCGAGTGGGCAATCCTTCAAGAAAGGATTTGAGTTTGTTGCCCATGGCTGGGGCAAGGCTGCGAATTTGCGAAAGGTTTTCGCGATCAGTATCGACGTGCACACGCTGATCGACGCTATGCGCCAAGTAGTTGCTGGCCGCGATATAGAGTTGCCAGACCGACTCAGCCTTCCAAGGGGTTAGAGCTTCGGGATTTACCGCTTTGATGTCTGCATAGGTGAGAAGGCAAAGCATCTTCAAGCGCTCTGGCGTTCCCATCTTTTCACTGAAGCTACGGATGGTTTCGGGATCGAAGATGTCGCGGCGAAGCGTTGCCGACATGTCGAGGTGGCTGCCAATCAAGAACCGAACCAGGTCACAATCCTCGGTACTCAGTTCAAGGCGCTGGAGACAGGTTTCCGCAATTTCAAGACTGGCGGTTACGTGATTGGTGCTGGGCGTGCCTTTGCCGACATCATGCAGAAGAAACGAAAGGTAAAGCAGTTCGGGCTGCTCCAGTTCGGCGAGGATCTGGCCGTAACGCTGGTCCCACTCTGACTTTGATTCACGAGCCCGGTGCAGGCTTTCTATTGCAAGGAAAGAATGCTCATCGACGGTGAAGCGATGATAGAAGTCACGCACCACGAGGGAGTCGATTAGTTTTAACTCCGGCAACAGCAACGTTAGTACGCCAAGGGAATGCATAGCCCGCAATGCGTCAGCGGCGTGGGGCTCAATCAGGATGTCGCGCAACGACTGCCAAACTTCCGAACCTGACGGTGGCTCGGCGGTCAATGAAGGGAGTATCTGCTCGACTCGGTGCTCGGTTGTGGTGCTTAGCTTCAATCCATGGTGGGCCATGAACTGAAACATCCGCATAAGGGTTTCGGGGTCCTGTAAGGATGAAGGCTGCTGCAAATAAATCAGGCCGTCGATTACTGAAAAATCGGAATTGGAGAGGCGTGTACGCCAGTTCTGAAACTGGCGGTAGAGTGAGGAGCGGGCGCCGGGGATTTCCTCCAGCAACTGAGTGCTGACACGATAGATGGAACGAGCATTGCCAAAGTAAAGCCGCATCCAGTCGGCGGCTTTGAAGGGTTGGCCGGGATCAGTTCCAACGTTTTTGGCGGCAGCTTCGTCTTGCGCCTCCCAGGTTAGCGTGTTGTCATCGCGACCATGCCTGAAGTGCAAAAAACATCGCACGGCGAACAGGAAATCAAGTGCCGGGTCGAACTGACGCCGGATCGCAGGACTTAACAAGGTTTCTGGTTCCGGCCAGTGGCGCTGACTGTCCATGGCGGAAATCAGGGCAAGCCAAGAGGTTACGTTGTGGTCGCGCAGGCCGCCGGGCGCTTCTTTAATGTTAGGTTCGAGATGGAAGATGGTGCTGCCGTACTTGCCGTGGCGGGAGTGAGTAACTTCGGCCAAGTTCTGTACCAGCGCCTGAGACTCACGCATCACAAGCTTGGGGATGAGATCATCATGCAAGCGCCTGAAGAGATTGATGTCTCCTGCCAGGTAGCGGCTGTCAAGCAGCGAAATGGTGAACTCCAAATTACTGGGGTCGAAGCGATCGCATTCCCCCAAGGTGCGAGTCATGGGGCTGACCTTGAGACGGATGTCCCACAGCTCCTGAGAGAGGAGACGGATGTTGTCTTTTTGAGCGGCTTCCACTTCGCGATCGGCGGGGAGGAAGAGCAGGTCGATGTCGGAGTGAGGGAACAGCCAGCCGCGGCCGAAACCGCCGGTGGCCACTAAAGCAAAGCCTCGCGGACCGGCACCATCGGATGAAACGATATCGTTCCACAATTGTAAAGCAATATTTTCTACCAGCGCGGTGCGGCGCTTTACGGCGGCGCGACCATCCCCAGTGGCGGCGAACTCCTGCTGGATGAGTGCCGATTCTCTGGCATACAGGTTGCGAAGTTCACTGCGCGGTGAGGTGGCCGTGATCATAGAGGAATCGACGAAAGTGGCTACAGATGAAGCTACCGGCGTCTTCTCAAGTGTAGTGCCAGCGGTGTAATTGTGGCGCACTTTAGGTGAACACTGTACCTGCGGAAAACAGATGGGCGAAATCAAAACTATTTATCACCGCGATTCGGATAGGTTATCGATTTTGCCCGGTTGACAAAGGCTTGACCATTCTTTACGGAACTTTGCTCAATAGCGCTCCTGAAAAGTGCGGATGGCTGCATCCCACCAGTGACTTAGAAAATCCACTGACTACAGAGGCGGGCGGTATCGCAGGGTTAAGGGCGGCTGCGCTCAACTGTGGCCGGTGAAATCCCTGGGGGCTACGCATGTCAAAACGGCGATTCGCGCTAGGCGTTGCACTGTTTACCATTGCTGTGACGTTTGTAACGGTCAGTTGCGGAGGCGGAGGAGGTGGCGCCAAGCTCAGAGTGGTAAACGCTTCGCCCAACGAATCGGGATTAACGGTACTGGTCGACACCAAGACTGTAGCGACCTCCGTAGCTTATGGAAGCGACACTGGATACCTCTCAATCGATACGGGATCAAGGGATGTGCAGATTGAGGGATCCGGATCATCGAATGTGCTGATTGATCAGACGATCAAGGCAAGCAGTAAATCGCAAACGACTTTGCTGGCAACTAACGTGGCGTCGAATATTTCAGGAGTGGTGTTGACGGATAACAACACGGCGCCAGCGTCGGGGAATATTAACTTGCGGATTGTGAATGCCGCGCCGTCGCTGGGTTCGGTGGATGTGTATATTGTGGCGCCAGGCGCCGATCTGGTAGCGAGTACTCCAGTGGTGAGGAGCCTGGCGTTCGATGCCGCGACGTCGTATCAGACTATGACAGCCGGCGCCTACGAAGTTGTACTTACGGTGCCGGGTTCAACGTTTGCGTTGGTGGACACCGGCTCCGTGACATACAGTTCGGGGCAGAACCGGACGATCGTTACTTTGAATGGGACAAGCGGAGGGTTTACTACCGATACTTTGGCCGACCTAAATTGAGCATCTGCTATTCTCCAGCGAGAATGGCGCAGATTCCAGCATCGGCGATTTCGGACGCCCGCGTGGTCGCGGGGTATGTAATTTTCCTGGCCAGCTATTTAGTTTTTGCCTTAGGGAAGTTTCCTGGGCTAAAAATCGATCGGCCGGGAGCAGCGATTATAGGCGCGGTTGCGATGGTGGCGGCGCGAATATTACCGCCGCGGCAAGCGGTCGGGTACATCGACTTTTCTACTCTGGTGTTGCTGTTCGCGATGATGCTGATCGTGGGCAGCCTGCATCTCTCGGGATTTTTTGAGTGGAATGCCCAGCTGGTGCTGAAGCGTTTGACGCCCTCTCATCTGCTGCCGGCGGTGATTTTTACAACTGGAATTCTTTCGGCGTTTTTCGTTAATGACATTGTGTGTCTGATCATGGTGCCGTTTGTGCTGTCGATTACGCAGCGCATGCGGCTGCCGGCATTGCCGTATTTACTGGCGGTGGCGACGGCCTCGAATATTGGCAGCGTGGCGACGATTACGGGGAATCCGCAGAACATGCTGATTGGGTCGTATTCGGGGATTGGATATCGAGATTTTCTTTGGCATCTGGGGCCGGTCGCGGTGCTGGGATTGTTGCTGGATTGGGCGATCCTGCACTGGTTCTATTTTTATAAGCAAAATGAGGCGACCGAGTTGGAGCGGACGATTGCTTTGCCGGCACTGGATATCGCGCAGGTCACGAAGCCTGCGATTGTGGTGACTGCGGTGGTGGTGGGATTCTTTCTGGGAGCGCCTCCGGCCACGGCGGCGGCTCTTGGCGCGGCAGTACTCCTGATCACTCGGACGCGTGAGCCTCAGAAGCTTTACCAGGAAGTGGACTGGGGGCTCCTTGTCTTTTTTGTGGGATTGTTCCTGATCGTTGGAGGGGCTGAACAAGCTGGAATTGTCGGAAGTCTGTTGAGGGTGGCCCAGCATTGGGATCTGCAAAAGATGGGCGTGTTCACGGCAGTGACCGCGCTGCTGAGCAACCTGGTTAGTAATGTTCCCGCAGTGATGCTGCTGAAGTCGCTAGTGCCGGGGTTTGCTCATGCGCGGACGGCATGGCTGGTGCTGGCGATGGCGTCTACGCTGGCAGGCAATCTTACGATTACCGGGAGCGTCGCCAACATTATTGTGGTGGAGACTGCGAAGCCGGAGATTCATGTGGGTTTTTGGGACTATTTTCGCGTGGGTTTGCCGATCACTGTGGCCACCATGCTGGTGGGTTGGGCGTGGTTGAGTTGGATGAACTAACTTGGTTGGGGTCTGCCTTCCTGAAAATGTACTTTTCCTCAAATGACATTTTGAACTTGGCGCCTCGCCGGGACGGAGTTACGTAAGACATACGCTGACGGGCGGATAGTCCGATGTAGGAAGTAGTATCCAACCGGCATGAGTTCAATCCCAGAGACCCAACGCGGCGATTTGCAGATGCAGTTGCTGTTGATTGGGAGCGGAGAGCAGGAATTTCTTCAGCTGAGAGAATTGCTCAGCCGTGCCAGCAACGGGGAACTGGGGTTGGCCCATGCGAGTTGCGCAGAGGATGCGCTGGCCCAGTTGGCGACTTCCCCCTATGACCTGATTTTTTGCGAATACAAACCGGGCGATGGGGCCGCCTTGCGGCTGCTGCACGCTTTGCGGAATGCCGGTCGCGAGACACCAGTCATTTTTCTTAGCGATCATGTCGATCAGATCACGGTTTCGGCCGCGATCAATGCCGGTGCTCATCATGTTATGCAAAGTTTGACGCTGGATGAAACTCCCATCACGCGGGCAATTCGTTATGCGATCGACATGTATTGCAAGGACCGTCAGAGCCAGAAGGCTGAGGACATGCTGCGAAAGCTGTGGCGGGCGGTGGAGCAGTCGGCTGACCTGGTGCTAATCACCGACAAGGCCGGCATTATCGAGTACGTGAACCCAGCCTATGAGACTCTTGCCGGATTTCCGAAGCAGGAGGTGGTGGGGCATAGTCCCAGGATGTTTAAGTCGGGAAAGCATCTGCCGGAGTTTTATCAGGACATGTGGCGGACGATTCTTGCCGGGCAGGTATTCCGTGGAGTGATGGTTAATCGCAAGAAGAGTGGCGATCTTTTTTTTGCTGAGAAGACCATTACGCCTTTGCGCGACGCAGAGGGCCGGATTACCCACTTCATTTCAAATGATCGCGATATCACGGAACGACGCGCTTTGGAATCGCAACTTCAGCAGGCGCAAAAAATGGATGCGATCGGCAGGCTGGCGGGCGGAGTCGCGCATGACTTTAACAATCTATTGATGGTTATAAGCGCATATTCAGAGTTGACCATTGAATCATTGCCAATTTCAGATCCGTCGCGTAGGCGAGTGGAGGAAATCCTGGGAGCATCCCGCCGGGCGACGGAACTTACGCGGCAGTTGCTGGGTTTCGGCCGCAAGCAGATGCAGGTTTTGCGAATCGTGGATTTGAATCAGGTCCTTCAAGATATCTGCCACACTTTGCCTCGGCTGATCGGTGAAGACATTGAGCTGTTGTTTGTGCCAGGTCCCAAACTTGCCAGGGTGAAAGTGGACCCAAACCAGATAGAGCAAATTGTGATGAACCTTGCTGCTAATGCACGCGATGCTATGCCGCAGGGTGGCAAGCTGATGATCGAAACCATAAATACGCGTCTCGACGAAGCCTATGTTTCGAGTCATTCGGTTCCCGCAGGTGACTACGTGCTATTGACAGTGACCGATTCCGGAAAAGGAATCGGAGCTGAGCATCTGAGCAATATTTTCGAGCCTTTCTATACCACGAAAGAAGAGGGAATGGGAACTGGCCTTGGACTGGCCACGGTTTATGGGATTGTGAAGCAGAGCAGTGGATTTATTTGGGTCTATAGCGAAATCGGCTTAGGAACGGCCTTTAAGATTTATTTGCCACAAGTACGAAAGTCCTCGCACAAACCGGTGCCGGCGTTTCTACCGCAACAAGAGTTGGCCGCCGGCTCCGAGACTTTGTTGTTAGTGGAAGATGAAACTGCGGTGCGAGAATCCGCGCGTGAGTATCTAGCTGGAAATGGGTATCGGGTACTCGAAGCAAAAAACGGAGACGATGCTTTACTAATCTCGCGCGAATATAAGGAAGTTATTCAATTAATGATCACGGATGTGGTGATGCCGTACATGGGCGGTACTAAATTGTCGGAACAGTTGGCGGTGGAACGTCCAAAAATGAAGGTTCTCTTCGTTTCGGGCTACGCGGAGAACACCTTGCTTCGCCAAGGCGCTGTTGATGTGACCAATCGCTTTTTGCAAAAGCCATTTACGCTCAGGTCACTGGGACACAAGGTCCGTGAGCTGTTGGGCACGAGCGTAGCCGCTGGAGCAGGTCCTAATTAGAAGGCCAACCCCTGAATCCCATATAATCAATCCTCGGAAACTGCATGGACCTTTCCACCACGCAACAAACCAGCCTGCCCAGCTCAACCTCTTATCGACAACTTCGCAAGACATCAATCATCGTGATTGTGGCTCTTTGGGCGGTGGTATACGCCGGGACCATGTTCACGCCGGCCTTGCTCGATGACGCAGATACCGTCCACGCCGAGGCAGCTCGTGAGATGGTGTTGAGCCACGATTGGGTGACATTGCACGCCAACGGGATTCGCTATCTGGAAAAGGCGCCGTTGATTTACTGGAGTGTCGCTGCCAGTTATCGCCTTTTTGGAGTTTCCGAGTGGAGTACACGGCTACCACTGATGCTCGGAGTCCTGGGATTGCTGCTGGCGGTCTATATCTTAGGTGCGCAGGCTTATGGGGAGCGCGCCGGTTTTTATTCTGCGGTCGTAATGGTCACGGCGCTGGGCCCGTATTTGTTCACGCGATTCCTAATCCCGGACGTGTTAGTAGGACTGTGGCTGGCGCTGAGTTTTTATTTCTTCCTGAAGTCGTTCGAAGAAGACGGGCCAACCCGGTTCACTTGCTGGGGGCTGGCGGTCACCTGCGCGTTGAATGTGTTGACCAAAGGCCTGATCGGGCTGGTGTTCCCCCTGGCGGTCATCGGGCTCTATTTGTTGTTCACCGGCAATCTGCGGCACTTGCTTCGTCTGCGGCTAGTTTCGAGCACGGCGGTGTTGTTGTTGGTGGCGGCACCCTGGCATCTTCTCGCCGGGCTGCGCAATCCCGATCAGGGTTCGATGCGCGGATTTTTTTGGTTCTACTTCGTCAATGAGCACTTTCTTCGTTATTTAAATAAGCGAGTGCCCCGCGATTACGATACCGTCCCTTTACTGTTGTTCTGGGCTTTGCTACTGCTTTGGCTCATTCCGTGGGTCGCGTTCTTGCCACAGGCTGTTAAGAGTTGGAGAGCGCGTTCTGAGTCTGGGCAGAAGGCGAATCTGTTGTTTCTGTTATGGGCAATGGTAATCCTGATCTTTTTCAGTTTTTCTACAAGGCAGGAGTACTACACGATTCCCGCTTTGCCCGGCTTGGCGCTGTTGGTCGGTGGCTGGCTAGTGCGAGAAGAAAGTTCGGCGAAAGATAGCCACGAACGGCGGGCGGGAATTGGATCTTCGTTCGGATTGCTTATTGTTGGAACGCTTTCGCTTCTTGCTGGTCTGTGGCTGACGTCTCTTTCGAAAGCTCCAGCGTCAGGGACAGACCTGTCAGAACTGTTGAAGAAAAACCCGCAGGACTACGCGCTTTCTTTTGGGCACTTTCTGGATCTCACCCCCCAGGCCCTTGGGGCATTTCGAGTACCGCTGATGGCGTTCGTGCTTGCGCTGTTCCTGGGATCTTTACTGAGCTGGATTTTTCGGCGCCGGGGCAATTCGGAATTAGGTAACTGGGCGCTGGTTGGGATGATGGTAGTGGTGCTGGCATGCGTTCATTCCGCTTTTGTCACCTTTTCTCCAATCTTGTCGTCGAAGCAGCTGGCGGAGGCCATCAGTCAGCATTATCATCCCGGAGATTTGATTGTTGTAGACGGCGAGTACGAGAATGCTTCGACCTTGAACTTTTATACCGGCATTCCTTTGCACGTGCTGCATGAACGCGGGGGAAATCTTTGGTATGGTTCTCAGTTTCCTGACGCACCCCAGGTCTTTGAAACCCAGTCCAGCTTCGATGCTCTATGGTCTTCCCGCGAGCGTATTTTCCTGTGGACTGATCAGGAGGATCCCAGGGAGTTGCATGGTAGCACCAGGTATTTACTGGCACGCAAGGGCGGGAAGTCGATTCTGATGAACCATCCTCTGAATGATTAATCTCTCCCCAGGGAACTTATAATCCGCTTGGAATTCATGACTTTTGCCTTATTCAGTCCGGTGGCGTTCACCTCGATCTGGCGGTTGCTACTGGGGCTCTCCGTGGTTGGGACGTTAAGCTCCACGGTTTTTCTGGGAATGGTTTTGGTCGCGGCGGTGCGATACCAGAACCTGGCTGCGACTGCCAAAAAAGCTGTTCAGTCTGTACCAGAATCCGCTTTACCGCCAGTGACGATTCTTAAGCCAGTACATGGAATGGAGCCGCGGCTAGCAGAGAACCTCGAAAGTTTTTTCCACCAGGACTATCCCAACTTTGAAGTCGTTTTTGGCGCCCGCGAACTCAGCAATGCGGCCCTGAAGATCGCTCAGGAAGTTTGCCGGCGGCACCCGGAAGTGAAGTCGAGGATTGTTATTTCCGGGTTTCCTAACTGGCCGAACGCAAAAGTTTTCTCACTGGACAAGATGATAGCCGATTCGTCGAACGATTTTTTCATCATCAGCGACAGCGACATAAATGTTGGTCCGGATTTCTTGCGAAATGTGATACCACCTTTGCTGGAACCAAAGACCGGGCTGGTTACCTGCCTCTATCGTGGCATTCCTGCCAAGGATCTATGGTCGACCCTGGAAGCATTGGGCATGTCGGTGGAGATGCCGTCGGGGGTACTAGTGGCGGACATGATGGAAGGCATGCGATTTGCGATGGGCGCAGTAATGGCGACACGTCGCGACGCATTGCAAAAAATTGGCGGTATCGCATCAACAGCCGATTATTATTCGGATGATTTTGTATTGGGTAACGAAGTTTGGAACGCCGGATATCGAGTGGTGCTATCGCACTATAAGGTGGGGCACGTGCTCGTGCCGCATTCATTCAAGGAAACATTCGGCGATCAGTTGCGTTGGATGAAGAGTACCCGCTACTCGCGCCCGAAGGGGCACGTGGGTACTGGCCTCACGTTTGCGGTGCCGTATGGAATTTTGGGTTTTGCTGCGGCGCTTGCGCTGGAGCATCCAATGCTTGGCCTGGCGTTACTTGGCTGGTCGCTCCTGAACCGGATAATTCAAAGCGCGGTGGTGGGGTGGCGAGTGGTTGGCGACCAGCGGGCGCTACAGTTTTGTTGGCTCTATCCGCTGCGTGACTTACTTGGCTTTTCGACTTGGGCTGGGAGTTTCTTGAGCCGGACCTTTTTATGGCGCGGCGAAACTTACTTATTCAGCGACGGTGGAAAAATTATTCCGCAACGCCGGCCCGCACCGGATGCGGTCGCAAACCCACTGTGACGGGAATCTTCAGTGGTTCCAAGTCTCCTTGTTTACTGGCAATGACTCGGGAGATGATTTCCCGTAGCTTGATTCTGGGCGCAAATCCCAGACGTGAGATTTTTTGGATATTTGGGACTCGGCGTTCCATGTCTTCAAAACCTGGCTGGTATGCTTGGTCATAAGGAACCAGGCGAATCTCGGATTCGCTTCGCGCTAGTTTCTTCACCAGCTTGGCCAAATCTCCAATTGAAATTTCTTCCGGATTGCCGACATTAAAAACCTGTCCTACGGCACCCGGGTGATCGGCCAACAGAACCAAGGCGCGAACCGAGTCACTAACATCAGCAAAACAACGCGTCTGCCGGCCGCTGCCAAAGACTGTAATGGGCTGATCGCTTAGTGCCTGATCCACAAAACGAGGCAATACCATTCCGTAGCGGCCAGTCTGCCGAGGGCCAGTGGTGTTGAAAAGGCGAGCAATCACAACCGGAAGGTTTTGCGCGTGATGATAGGCCAACCCCAGAAACTCATCGATTGCCTTGGAGCACGCATAGCTCCAGCGACTTTTAGTGGTTGGGCCATATACAACATCATCATCTTCAGTGAATGGCTGCTTCGTGCTCTTCCCATAAACTTCGGAGGTGGAAGTGAGCAGGCAAAGCTTGTTGTAGCGGGCTGCCAAAGTCAGGATATTGTGACTTCCCAGAACATTGATCTCAATTGAATCCACCGGCATCTCAATGATGCGTTGTACCCCGACCACGGCGGCCAGATGGAATATGGAATCAGCTTTTTTCACCAGCGATTCGAGCAAAGGAAAATCGAGGATGGAGCCTGCAATGAAATGGAATGCATTATGGTCTTGAAGATGAGCAATGTTCTCCAGACGCCCAGTGGAGAGGTCATCAAGAACGAAAACCTCCTTGCCCTCTTTTAACAGGACTTCGCAAAGGTGGCTACCGATAAAACCTGCGCCACCCGTCACTAACACTTTGCTCATTCAGTTGTCCTCAAGACACAGCGTTGCCGTTCGATCTGCCTCTGATCCAAATAGGAGTGGTTATTGTAAATTATTGTAAAGGTCAAGTGTGCCCAAAGGGTAAACGGGCTAATTTTCCATTCTTCAGCGTGAACATTTCCCCGCGCCAATTAACCCGATGACCCAGCAATCCGCCCGCCCAGACAAACAATCCAAAGAGCTCGCGCAGCGGTATTAGCAGGAAGCGAGAAATCGTACTTGCGCCTTTTAATACACGGCCCCCGACGAGCAGAATTGTCGTGACACGCAGTACGATTGCAAACATCAAGGTCGCGACAGACCACGCCGCCGCACCCGAAAATGCGACTGTAAGGCAAGCCCAAAACAAATAAAATGTGAGCAGCAGCCCTACGTAGCCCCAGGGCCGGGAGTCGCGCACAGTCCGCGCCCATCTCAATTGATGCGTTAAATACTCGGCCAAGCTGTATGCGGGGAGATAAGTTTCAACGACCGAGGAAGATAGTGTTCCGATTCGGCGTTCGCCAACCAGTCGGCTGCCAAGTTGATAGTCGTCTGCCAGGTAGTCGGAGAATGCTTCGAAACCGCCTATGGACAGCAAGTCTTGGCGGCGGAAGGCGAGAGTTGATCCCAGACCAAAATGAATGCCGCCCTCCAACTGGCGTGCCACGAGAACTCCGGCGGCAAAGTCGATGATGCCTAGTGCCTCAAGATGCGAACCCAGCGACGTGCCGGGTACGGCGCGATACAGGCAGCTAACTAGCGCGACCTTTGGGTCTCGCAGTGGATTGATTGAATCGCGCAGATAGCCGGGGGCGACGCGAATGTCGCTGTCGTTGATGACTAATGTTTCGTGGCTTGCCACTTGCAGCATTTGTGCGAGGTTGCTGACCTTGGTGTTGGTGCCTAGATTTTCGGTACAAGCAACGAGTTGAATGGAGCGGTGTGGAAACTCTGTTTTTAATTTCTCAACGAAGGCGATGGCTGGGTCGTTGGCATCGCTTACGCCAAAAATAATTTCGTATTGCGGATAATTTTGCAGGCAATGGCTGCGGAAACTTTCGTACATTTCCGGATCGGTGCCTTTGAGCGGTTTGAGCATGGAAACTGGAGGCGTGAAAGTTGCGAGGGGAGCGACCCTCTCGCGGGAAAATCTCAGCGCTCCGAATAAAGAGATAAATGCGTAAGCAAATCCGGAGAGCGTGGCCAAAGTCGCCACTATTTCGCAGGCCTTGCCGATGAGGTTAGGCATGGATGTGATTACAGCTTACCAACTAAGACTAAGAAGTCGCCGGCAATTCATTCGTATCGTAGAGCCTCGATTGGATCAAGGTTTGCCGCTTTCCATGCGGGATAAATGCCGAAAATCAGGCCTACGCCCGCGGATGCGGTAAAGGCGAACAGCGTCCAGAAAAGTGACATGCTTGCCGGAAGCGAGGGAAATACTAGCGGTATGGCTCCTGTAACCACGCCCCCGAGTCCAATACCCATAACGCCACCGATCGCTGTAAGCATGATCGCTTCGAAGGTGAACTGGAGGAGAATATCTCCTTTGCGGGCACCAATTGCTTTACGCACGCCAATTTCGCGGGTGCGCTCAGTTACCGAAACTAGCATGATGTTCATCACGCCGACGCCGCCCACCAGTAAGGCGACGCTGGAAACGGCGAACATGAAGACGAAGATCGCGCCGGTGACCTGGTTCCAGGTGTCGGAGATCGAGTCCTGAGTAAAGATTGCGAAGTTGTCAGGTTTGCTAGGGGCGACCCTGCGGCGGCGGCGCAGTAGAGAGCGAATCTCGTCCATGGCCTGGGGCATGGCGGCGTGGGAGGTGGCCTTGACACTTATCCAGTGCTGCTTCAGTTCGGGGTGCAGTTTTTTGAAAGTTGGTAGCGGGAAGAAGACGATGTTGTCGTCGGGATTTTTGCCACCGCCGAATGCCGACTTGCGCTGTTCGGCAACGCCAATTACTTCGAACAGCTGCCCTTCCATGTTCACTTCTTTGCCCAATGGGCTCTCGCCGGGGAAAAGTTCTTTAGCGGTGTCGGAACCGATGATTGCCACCGAGGCACGATGCTCTTCGTCGATGGTACTGAACCAGCGGCCGGAGCCGAGCGCGAGGTCGAGAACGTCTTTGGCGGAGGCGGTGTCGCCCTCCAGAATAGTGTTCTTTATTTTGCGATCTTTATATTTCACGGCGAAAGAGCCGATGCCGAGCTCGGGGCGGAAGTAGCGAATTCCCGCGGAGACGGCCTTCACGTGAGGTAGTTCCACCATGGCTTCGGCGTCTTCGAAGGTCAGTTCTTTGCGAGTGCGCATTTCTTCGGTGGGACGTCCGAAGACCAGGGGATCGATGTGGAAGGCAAAAATAATGTTCGAGCCCAGACTGGTGATTACCTGGCTTACGTTGTCATTCAAGCCGCGAACGATTGATGAAATGCCGATCACCACGGCGACACCGATCACGATCCCCAGAATCGTCAGGCCAGAGCGCAGCTTGTTGCCGCGGATGGTCTGCACTGCCATGTGAAAGACTTCGCTGTATTCGCCGGTGCCAGCCATGTCTAGAGTTCGAACCTCAAAGCGGTAATCGGATCGAGTTGGGCGGCACGGCGCGCGGGATAGACACCGAAGAACACTCCGACACTGGTGGCAACAATCAGGCCGGCGGCAACTGCCCAGAGCTTGATGGCAGAAGGCATACCGATTATTAGAGTTACGCCCTTTGCGACGGCGATGCCCGAGAGCACTCCGACGGCCCCGCCGACGAATGCTAACGTTGCCGACTCAATCAGGAATTGCAGCATGACGTCACGCGGGCGCGCGCCCAAAGCCTTACGGATTCCGATTTCGCGCGTACGCTCAGTCACCGAAACCAGCATGATGTTCATGATCACGATTCCGCCGACTACCAGCGAGATTCCCGCGATGCCAATCATGGCGACGAAGAAAGTTCCGGTGAGGTTCGACCAGATTCCCAGAAGGCTGGCGTTAGTTTCAATGTCGAAACTGTCGTCATCACCGGGGCGGTCATGACGACGCGTCCGCAGTGTTACGCGTGCTTCGTCGATTGCTGTCTCAAGCGCCGGGCCAATGCCAATGGCTTTGCCTGAAATGCGGATGTCCTGATGCATACCATATTGCTTCAGGTAGGCGGTGAGCGGAATCATTACGTAGTTATCCAGACTCTGGCCTAGGGTCTTCCCCTTTTTCTTGCCGACACCAATGATTTGGTAGGTCCAGCCGTCAACGCGAATTTCTTTTCCAATAGGGTCGCTACCTGAGATCAATTTCTCGACGATGTCAGGTCCAACCACCGCGACCGCCGACCGGTTGTTAAGATCGGTCTCGTTCAACATGCGGCCGGAATCGAGGTCAATGTCAAAAATCGGACCCATGGTCGGGGTCAGGCCCTGCACGGTGGTATCGCTGATTGACTGCTGTCCGTAGACGACGTGGCCGGAGCCATTGCGCAGAGATGAGCCTACGACAACGCAATGCTGGCATGCCTCGGCTACTGCGGCGTAGTCCTCGAGGGTGAACATTTTGCGCTTCTCCCCTTCGAGAACCTTGTCGGGATTGGTCTGCGCCGGGGAGTGGCGGAAGATGATGAAAACATCAGCGCCCAAGTTGAAGATTTTTTCTGCGACATATCCGTTGAGCCCGCTAACAAAGGTGACAACTGCGATTACCGCAGCCACCCCTATCACCACGCCCAACAGAGTCAGGCTGGAGCGTAACTTATTCGCCCACAGCGACTGTAGTGCGATTCGAAGGCCTTCAATGGTGTTCATGGCGTCTCTTACTGGCGTCGGACCAATCACCGGTTGATCCGCTAAGTTTAGCAGAGCATCGATGATCGGTAGCTGCTTGTGATACGCAATATCGCGGGCCAAAGGTCCGTAAAAACGTAGATCGACTATATAATGAGGGGGTTAGCAGCCGGACCGGACGGTCGCTCTCAGGCGTCAAGCCACGGGAGAGGAAAGTCCGAACTCCGCAGAGCGGTGTGCCGGATAACGTCCGGGAGGGCGGGTTCAAGCCCGTTCGACGGAAAGTGCCACAGAGAACATACCGCCTCGGCAGCGATGCCGGGTAAGGGTGAAAAGGTGCGGTAAGAGCGCACCGCCGCGGCAGTAATGCCGCGGGCAGGGCAAACCCCACACGGAGCAAGACCAAATAGGGAGGAAGTCTCGGGTTCGCCCGAGACACGTGCCGGCTCGGTGCGTCAAACCTCCGGGTAGGTCGCTTGAGCCGCGCAGCGATGTACGGCCCAGAGGAATGATCGTCCTGCGGGAGCGATCCCGTAGACAGAATTCGGCTTACAGGTCCGGCTGCTTACAATTTGTCACGAATACCGCGCTGTGTCCCCAGTTCGTTTTAACGCGACACGATATTCTTATCTGTCGACTTGATCACCTGAGACCTTCACCTTCTCGATCCTCGAGGGCGGGGTAGGGCAGCGTCAAGGAACTTAGGCGGTTACGACCGAACTTTTTTGCCAGTCGCAGCAGGCGCTGGAAGATTTGGGCGGTGATGAAAGCATCGCCGCCTGCGGTGTGACGATCATGCGGTTCAATGCCGAACAGATCGCAGAGGGCATCGAGTGAGAAGTCGTCGAACTCTGGTTTGTCCGAAAAAGCGCCGTCGTCTTTTAGGTGGAGTGCTAGATCCATTGTGTCCAGGGACTGGTTCTGCAGGCGCAGGCCGAAGTGACGTTCGGTGGCACGGTTGATGGTAGTTATGTCGTGGCCAATGTGGTGGCCGACAATGACTCCATCGCAAAGATATTTCAGAAACGCTTTGAGTGCTTCCGGTTCTTCGAGCCCGTCGCGCGTTTCGTCACGGGTAATTCCGTGCACCGTCACCGATGGACTGTTGTAGCTGGTCCAGATTGTTTCTTCTATGGCGTCGGAAAGGATGATCTGTCCAGCGACTACAGCGACCGCACCAATGGTGATTAGTTTCGCAGTTCTCGCATCCGCTCCGGAAGTTTCCGAGTCGAGTACCACAAATCTTACTTGATCCAGCGAGGCATCGTCGGTCCACGAGCTGTCAAAGTTCGCGATGTACTCGTCGATGAATGAAACGGAGCCGGTGTTTTCCATAGTTCAGGCGGCAACGTCGAACACACTAGAACTGACTTCCAGAAGGCGTTGAATCGCATCGAACGCAGTTTTGAGCAGTCTTTGATCGTATCTTCCCAAATTTGACGGGCGAATAGTGGTGGTGCCGGCGAAATTTGCGATTGCCTGCTGATAGGCGGTGACTCGAAAAGCCTGCGCCGCTTCGCGCATGACAGAAGAATGAGCCGGCAGCGCAGACGCGGCGTGCTCAAGTCTCGCCAAAGTGTTGGTGACGTCGAGGTTTTCGGCAGCCAGAGCAAAAACCCGGGCAGCGTCGGTGATGGGTCCGAGAGCCGTGGCTTCAACGTCGAGAGTATCGCGTTGAGCTCCGTCGAGTTCGACCACCAGGCCGTGGAAGAATGTTAGTGGAGGCAGATTCGACATGGTGTCGTTGGCCAGGATGGGTATAAACGGGCCACTCTCTTTCAATGCGGCGGCAACAGTGCGCTTTAGTTCTGTAACGAGGCTGCGTTCTCCGGAGAGTAGTTGAAAATCGAATAGCGTGCGCGAGCGGTGGACCGAACTCCCGATGGGGTCGGCAATGCGCTCCTGGAAAATACTTTTCCACTGAGTAAGAGATTGGCAGAAAAGATTTTTTTCGTCGAACATTCGATCCGTAACCTGCGGCAGACCGCATTCTGCCAAGTATGACAATGTTTGCTCAAATAACGCGAGAAAGTATTCGCTTGCATCTGCGCCATTCGGGTTCGCCACGGAGTCGTCATAGATCAGACCAATTTCTGGTTGGAATGGAACCACCGCCTCGCCCCGTGCGGCGCGTCCGAATAGTAGCCAACAATAAGTGGCGGAGGGTCTGGTAGGTCCTTCGGCCAGGAGTTCGCCTTCCGATTGGCGAATGATCGACTCAAGACTTGCGTTTTGAAATTCGCTCCACATTTGAGCGCAGCAATCGATGTTAGACGGACTAGCTAGGGCACTGGCCAGAAGTCGTCCGGCGTCTTGAAGCAGAAGGCTTCGATCGGAGGTTCTAGTCGATTGCAAAATCCTTTCGAGGAGTAAAGCTGGGTTTTGTCCGGCGGAAAGCGACAGATCGGCATCGGTAAGCACCGCTTCGAGGGCAGAATGTCTCGTTCCATCTCCCGTAACGGCGATTGCACAGCAGCGCTGCTGCATCATTGTTGAAAAGTACTCGCCAGCAGTGAGATCAGGCTCGGCGGTCGTGATGTTTGGCCGCATGATCGCCTCGACAGGAACATCTGTTGCCCCACGCGCCAGGTAGTTTCTCAGCTCCCGAGGGCTCACGATTCCTAATGGCTGTCGAGTCTCATCCTCGACCGCACACCAATCACTGGCGGCCTGCTCCATTTTTATCGCGGCATCGCGGATCGTAGTGCCGAGTGCGACCGTGACCAGGTGACGTCGCAAGAAATCGATCGGGGGGCCGGGATTATCAAGCCAGGTAGTTCTGCCTACGGCCTTGATTTCGATTTCGTGGAAGCCAGAGGAGCGAACGTCATCGCCGTAACTACTACTAATCGCTGCCAGGTAGGCGCTCACTCGAGAGCTCCGAGCGGCCAGTTGAGCAAACTGGTCTGCATCGATGGTGTAAAGAATTACGTCGCTTGTCGTCTTCGCCGAGCTACAAAATGTGGGTCCCGTCTCAATACCTAACAGGTCGCCTTCGCCTAACAAATCCCGGAGTTGTTCGCCGTGCGCAGTGTCATCGATAATCTCCACGCTACCTTGCTGAATAACCCAAATGGACGAAGCCTTAGTCCCGTTCTTCCGGAAAATATATTCTTCCGACTCGTGGAATACCACGCGTCCGCTAGCGGCCAGGATTATGAGGTCTTCGGCGGAAAGTTCATCGAATGGAGGGTACTGCTTTAGGAAGTCTGCTACGCGGTAGCGGATTACGGACGTCTTCATAACAATGTTCCTGGCATCGTTCCCTGAGACTGCCGCCGATGCATTTGCCTTACTGGCGAGACGGACATAATAGTCGCTACTTAATAGAACGAAACAACACATTTGCCGATGCCGCCAATCGAATTTGCGAATTCGCGAACTTGATTCCAGCTCAGCATTCCCTTGTCGATGAATGTCTCTACGCGTGTGCCTCACTCCCGGCGCAAAGCCCTTGTCCACTACTGGACACTCCAGTCCACGCGGGGACGTGGTACGCGAACTGTCAATTCTTTCTTGGCCGCTTGCTTCTTAGTTTAGTTAGCTTTGCGAGGCTGCTAAGTGGCCCCTCACTTGCCGTTGCATACCTGTAATGGATATCGCCCGCCCAGAATTAAAACGCAAGAAACGCCGCCGCCAGATCATTCTAGGATGCGTTGCCGTCGTCGTAATTGCCGCTGCAACCCTCGCAGTTTCACGGCTCAAACCCGCCGCTCCCAGCGTTGAGCGCGGCACAGTTTGGACTGACACGGTTAAGCGCGGACCCATGCTCCGACAGGTACGGGGGCTAGGTACGCTGATCCCCAGCCAGGAGGCGGTACGGCAGATTCCAGCAGAAACTGACGCGACTATTGTGCGCATTCGCTTGCTACCTGGCTCACAAGTGAAGGCTGAGACCGTCTTATTGGAGATGAGCAATCCGCAAGTGGAGCAGGCGGCCGTCGATGCTCAACTGCAACTGAAAGCTGCACAAGCGGAATACCAGAGCCTGCGCGGCAAGCTCGATAGCGATTTGATGAACCAAAAGGCTGGCGCAGCGACAGTGAACGCCGACTATAGTCAGGCCCAACGACAATCGGAAACCGACAAGGCTCTCTACGATTTGGGAGTCATTTCCGGACTCACTTACAAGGCTTCAAAGGGCAAAGCCGACGAACTTGAGACCCGCCATGAACTCGAAGGCCAACGGCTGACGGTCGCGGAGAAAGCAATAGTTTCGCAACTTGGCCAGCAACAGGCCAAGATCGACCAGATGCGGACGCTCGCTGAGTTGAAGCAAAAACAGCTCGATGCGTTGAAAGTTCGCGCTGGCATCGACGGCGTGCTGGTCGATCTACCCATGCAAGTGGGGCAACATGTTTTGCCTGGGACGATGCTGGCAAAGGTGGTACAGCCCGACCATCTGATGGCGGAATTGAAGGTCGCAGAGACGCAGGCCCGCGACGTCCAGATTGGCGAGCCTGCGGCGGTCGATACTCACAACGGCGTGATTTCCGGAACAGTGATGCGGGTCGATCCGGCGGTACAGAACGGTACGGTCACTGTAGACGTAAAGCTTTCAGGAGACCTTCCGAAGGGTGCGCGCCCCGACCTCAGTGTAGACGGGACAGTCGACTTGGAACGATTGGGGGACGTCCTTTATGTAGGGCGTCCTGCGTTCGGCCAGGAAAGCAGCACCATCAGCTTGTTCAAGCTTGACCCTGACACCAAAGGAGCAGTGCGAGTTCCTGTGAAAGTGGGACGGGCATCGGTAAATTCAATTCAAATTCTTGAAGGATTGCACGAAGGCGAAACGGTGATTCTCTCCGACATGTCGCGCTGGGACAATACTGACCGCATACGGCTGGAATAGCCGCTAAATAAAACCAAATCGAGGCAGAAAGACATGACTGAAGCAGGCGAGCCGCTGATCCAGATCGAAGATCTTACCAAGGTGTTTTATACAGATGAGATCGAAACCCATGCGCTTTCCGGCGTCCATCTTTCCATCAAGAAGGGCGAGTACATCGCTATGTCAGGCCCGTCGGGCTGCGGAAAGTCGACACTGCTATCAATAATTGGCCTGCTCGACACGCCTACCGGCGGGAAATATCTGTTGAACGGGCACAGCGCGGAAAACCTTGATTTCGCGGAGCGTTCGCGCATTCGTAACCGCGAAATTGGGTTCATCTTCCAGAGTTTTAATTTAATTGGCGATCTCACTGTTTACGAAAACGTTGAACTGCCGTTGACCTATCGGCAGAAGATGCCGGCGCCGGAGCGGAAGAAGCGGGTGATGGAAGCGCTTGAGCGCGTCGGCATGGCGCACCGGGTGCGGCACTATCCGTCACAGCTGTCTGGTGGTCAGCAGCAACGTGTCGCGGTCGCACGCGCTCTGGGCGGGCATCCGTCGATTCTGTTGGCTGATGAGCCCACCGGAAACCTTGACTCTCGCAATGGCGAGGCGGTGATGGAACTGCTGCAGAATCTGCATCGTGAAGGCGCCACCATCTGCATGGTGACGCACGATCCGCGCTTTGCGAAACATGCGGAACGCGAAGTGCATTTGTTCGACGGCAAAGTCGTAGCGGAAGAAGAATTAAAAAAGCTGATGGCGGACGTGCATGCATGAGCGGGCTGCTTCAGGACTGTCGCCACGCGCTTCGCATGTTGTGGAAGTCGCCAGGCTTCACCGTAATCGCCGTAGTCACTCTTGCGCTCGGCATTGGTGCGAATGTCGCCATCTTTAGCGTAGTGAATGCGGTGCTGCTGCGGCCACTAGATTACAAAAATCCCGACCAGTTAGTGGTAATTCTGCACGAGGGCAGTCATCCCGTGGCGCCGGCGAACTTTCTCGACTGGCGTAGTCAAAGTCATTCCTTCGAAAGCATGGGTGCGGCGGAACTGTGGGGACCCAGCCTGCTCGGTTCCGAAGGTACGGAAAAGGTTTCTGGTTTGCACGTGAGCCCCGACATATTCCCGATGCTTGGGATCCACCCGCTACTGGGGCGAACATTTCTGCCGCAAGAGCAGCAGAAAGGCAATGATCGCAAGGTTGTACTCAGTTATGGATTGTGGCAACGGAATTTTGGGGGCAGCCAGCAGATCGTTGGCCACGAAATTAGTTTGGACGGGGAACTACATACCGTCATCGGAGTGATGCCATCAGGTTTTAAGTTCGCCCCTTTTTGGGCCACCAAGGCGGAACTGTGGGCTCCGCTAGCGCTTGATCAGAAAACAATGGATCGTGCAGGCAATAGCCTTCGCATCTTTGCACGACTAAGAGACGGTATCTCGGCCGCACAGGCACAGGCTGAAATTTCGACGATCACAAATCGCCTCGAGCAACAATTTCCGGGCAGTAATCGCAACGTAGTGGTGGTCCCGCTAAAGGAGAAAGTGGTTGGCCAAGTGAGGCCTGCACTCATCGTGCTGCTGGGAGCAGTGGGTTTTGTTTTGCTGATTGCCTGCGCCAATGTTGCCCACATGCTTCTCGCGCGCACGACTGCGCGGCAAAGGGAGATTGCGGTTCGGACGGCTTTAGGCGCCAAGCGCTCGCGCATAGTGCAGCAATTCTTGGCCGAAAGTTTTTTGCTCTCCCTAATTGGCGGGGCTCTCGGGCTGGCAATCGCATTTTGTGGCGTGCGAATCCTAGTTGGGCTGGGCGGACCTGACATCCCACGAAGTGATTCGATTGGCGTGGATGGCAATGTCTTGTTATTCACATTGTTTGCTTCGCTTTTGACCGGATTGGCCTTTGGCCTAGTGCCTGCGCTGCGCACTTCCAAACTCAATGTCAGCGCGTCGCTTAAAGAGGGCGAGCGCGGTTCGAGCGAAGGCATTCGCCGCAATCGACTGCGTAGCCTGCTGGTGGCCTCGGAATTTGCCTTGGCTCTTATGTTGTTGGCGGGGGCCGGGCTAATGATTCGCAGCTTTGTTGCTTTGCAGAATATCGACCCGGGCTTTAATCCTCATCATGTGCTTTCCATGGTGGTGTCTGTCGCCGGTTCGAAGCAAGCGCAACCCGGCCAGCGCGCAACTTTTTATCAGCAAGTGTTGCAGCGGGCTGAGGCGTTGCCAGGGGTTGAATCGGTAAGCGCTATAAACCATCTCCCTCTGGCGGGCGATACCTGGGGATTTCATTTTTACGCGGAAGGCGGGCCGTTGCCTCGCGCCGGGGAATTCCCTACGGCAACGTATCGCGTTGTCCTCCCCAAATATTTTCAGACGATGAATATTCCGCTCCTCCGCGGCCGCGACTTTCTTGAACAAGATCATCTTCGGGCACCGGCCGTTGTGATCGTCAATGACTGGTTTGCCCGCCGCTATTGGCCCGGGGAAGATCCCATTGGCAAGCGCATCACCCTCGACGATCCTCGGCAAAAGCCTTCATGGGTCACGGTCGTTGGCATCGCAAAAAACACCGTGCGCGGGCAATGGTCGGCTCCGCCTGCGGAAGAAATATTTCTGCCTTATCTGCAAACATCGAGCTACCTCGATGGCCGATCATCGCCTGAAAGCTATTTAACTTTGGTGGTTCGTGCTAAAGGAAATGCAGCGGATATTGCCTCGGCAATCCGGGACGAAATCAGATCGCTCGACAAAAATGTTCCGATCTCTGAAGTGCAAACCATGGACGAGGTCGTCTCCGAGGCAACGGCGCAATCGCGTTTTTACTTATTTTTGTTGGGAGCATTTGCTTCGGTTGCGTTGGTACTCGCTTCTTTAGGTATATATGGCGTCGTGAGTTACTCGGTTTCGCGACGCACTCACGAGATCGGAATACGGATGGCGCTGGGCGCTGCGGCGCAAGATGTCGTGAAACTGGTGGTCTTCCAGGGAGTAGGACTTGCTCTAGCGGGCGTTGCAGTCGGGTCGGCAGGCGCCCTGGCACTCAGCCGCCTGCTTGCAGGAATGCTGTACGGCGTTCAGCCGGGCGATCCAACCACGTTCTTTTCGGTTTCGCTATTACTCAGCACGGTTGCAGTGGTGGCCACATACATTCCAGCGCGGCGGGCTGCACGAGTCGATCCCATGGCGGCATTACGTTACGAGTAGACACCATGAATTTTCTTCAAGACGTTCGTTACGCATTCCGACAGATCCAGCAAAAACCTGGCTTTGCCAGCCTTGTCATCATTACCCTGGCACTTGGCATCGGTGCGAACACCGCTATTTACAGTCTGCTGGATCAAGCTTTGTTACGCAGGCTGCCGGTACAGCAGCCCGATCGCCTGGTCATGCTACGGTACTTCGGTTCAAACACCGGCCATGTTAGTTCTTATGGCGGCGACGACCTGAACTACTTCTCCTATCCGATGTATCGCGATATTCGTGATCGCAACTCTGTGTTCGCAGGTGTCATCGCCACCGATGCGGTGCAGGTTGGAGTGCAATGGCGGAATCAGGCCGAAGTGGTTTCCGGGGAGTTAGTTTCCGGAAATTACTTTGATGTACTGGGCGTAAACCCCGCTGCCGGCAGACTGTTCGTCGCTTCCGATGACCTTGTACAAAATGCGAATCCGGTCGTGGTTTTGAGTTTCGGTTATTGGAAACGCCAGTTTGGTTCCGACCCGCAGGTTGTAGGCCAGAGTGTTTTGATTAATGGCCATCCATTTCAAGTGATCGGGGTTGCTGCATCTGGTTTTCACAGCGTAGTGACCGGACAGACCCCAGACATCTATACCCCGATGATGATGAAAGCGCAGATCACTCCGGGATGGAACGATCTCGATGTCCGCCGCTCGGCGTGGCTCAACGTGATTGCGCGACTGAAGCCGGGGATCAGCCCGATGCACGCGGAAGCTGGAATCAATCCGTTGTGGTATTCCATTCGCACCGAAGAACTGAAGGAAATCAAGAATGTGTCGGAGAGCTTCCGCGAGAATTTTGCCAGCAAGAGTCACCTTTTTCTGCTCGATGCCTCGCGTGGATTCTCCCCGATGCGAGAGGGAATCAAAGTCCCGCTGTTGATTTTGATGGGAATGGTGCTGCTGGTGGCGTTGATGGCGTGTGCAAATGTAGCGAGCCTTTTGCTGGTTCGTGCGGCTGGCCGGGCACGTGAGATGTCGGTGCGCTACGCGCTGGGGGCCAAACGCGAACGGGTGATCCGGCAACTGCTCGTGGAAGGCCTGATGTTGGGGCTGGCCGGCAGTCTCGTAGGAGCACTGCTTGCGCCCCGAGTTTCGGCATTTCTGGTGCGGGAGTTGATGGGAGCCTCCACGGGGGACTTGCCGTTTTCCGCGAATCTCGATCTCCGCATTCTGGCCTTCAACTTCGGGTTGGCCCTCGTGGTCAGCGTGGTCTTTAGTCTTGCGCCAGCTGTCCAGTTCTGGAGGCCAGACTTGATGCCCGCTCTGAAACAACAGATGATGACGGGCGGCGGACCGTTGCGTTTCCGCCGCCTCTCAGTCGCGGTGCAGATCGGATTAAGCCTGCTGTTGCTGGTTGGTGCGGGGCTGTTTGTGCGCACACTGCGCAATCTGAAATCGGTGGAGTTGGGCTTCGTCGCCGATCACCTGGTCACTTTCCAGGTTAATCCCGGCGTAGCCGGCTATTCGAAAGAACAGACTCTATCGCTCTATCAAAGAATTATCGACAAATTGCGGGGCCTCCCAGGAGTGCAATCAGTGGGCGCAACCGACAGCGCCGAACTCGATGACAATGACCGCACTTCGAATATCACGGTTGCCGGGTATGACGGCAAACCCGATGAAGATATGACGGTGCAGCGCTCGACGATAACACCTGGTTATTTCCTGACCTTGAAGATTCCTCTGGTAGCGGGGCGGTTGATCGCCGACCAGGACAATTCGCCGACTGCTAAGTCGGTGATCGTAAACGAAAGATTTGCCCGGGCTTTTTATGGCGATCCGCGCCAGGCCGTCGGGCGCTACTTCGGTTGGGGCGGCGGGCCGGGCACGAAAACTGACGTGCAAATAGTAGGCGTGGCTCGCGATGCGAAACACGCCAGTGTACGCGGCGATATTGCTCGCACAGTGTTCGAGCCTTTGCTGCAAAATCTGCGTCCCGGGGCCATGACGTTTTATTTGCGAACCACGCAGCCGCCCAAAAACGCCGAAGGCATCATCCGCATGGCGATGCGTGAGCTGGACGCCAAACTTCCTCTGAATGCCCTGCGCACCATGGAAGAGCAAATTGATAACAGTTTGAATGTCGAGCGGATGATCGCGTTGCTAGCCACCAGCTTCGCCATTCTCGCTCTGTTCATGGCGGCGGTTGGGCTCTACGGAGTTCTGGCATACTCCACTGCGCAGCGCACGCGCGAAATCGGAGTTCGGATTGCGCTGGGAGCGACTCGTGGTTCGGTGCTGAAGTTGATATTGAACGAAGTTTTGTGGCTGGCGGGAGCCGGCATTGCCGTTTCCTTACCTCTGACGCTGTTACTGACGCGCACTCTCAAAAGTCAGCTTTACGGTGTTTCCAGCGGCGATCCTTGGACCATCGGTACCGTGACTCTGCTGTTGGCAGCGGTTGCAATTTTCTCTGCGTCTCTTCCGGCGCGGCGAGCCGCGAAGGTCGATCCCATGGTCGCGTTGCGCTATGAGTAGGAGGAATTCATCATGAGAAGCTTGCTGCAAGATCTGCGCTACGCGCTTCGTCAGTTGCGGCAGAGCCCGGGCTTTGCCGCAATTGCCGTGATGACCGTCGCATTGGGTATCGGAACCACCACGGCCATGTTTAGTGTCGTAAATGCGATCTTGCTACGTCCCCTGCCGTTTCATGAGCCAGATCGACTAGTCGCGATTGGCGAGTACGATTCGCGCCTCGGCGAAACGAGTAAGTTATTGGGCACGGTTTCTTACCCAAACATTGAAGATGTTCGGACGCGCAACCGATCATTTGTGGATGTGGCCGCCTATAACTGGGACGAGGCCACACTCACTGGTGTTGGTGAGCCGCTGCACGTTAAGTATGCGCACGTGAGTGCAGGAACATTTAGGCTGCTGGGGATCGGCCCGGTTCTTGGCAGAGATTTCCGGGAAGACGAGGACCAACCGGGACACCACGTTGTAGTGGTGAGCGATACCTTCTGGCGCAATCGTCTTAACGCCGACCCAAAAGCACTAGGCAAGAACCTCAATATTGCTGGACGGCCAGTAGTCGTCATTGGCGTGATGCCGCCAGGCTTTCAATTTCCGGCGGCCTCCGAAAGCCGTGATCTGTGGCTCACGTTTTCACGCGAGGCAGAAATTGACGCGCCCGGTGACACGCCGGTTATCTCGCAGCGGGGCAGCCATACACTCCAGGCTATCGCGCGTCTTAAGCCTGGTATCACCATTCCGCAGGCGAATGCCGACTTGGCATCGATCGCCCATTCGCTCGCGAAGGAATATCCGGGGACGAATGCGTACGGAGGGATTGCCGCCCAACCGGAATTGGAGTTTTTGATCGGCGACACTCGCACACCTTTGATGGTTCTACTGGCGGCAGTCAGCTTGGTATTGCTTATTGCATGCGCCAACGTTGCCAACCTGCTGTTAGTGCGCAGTGGCGCACGAGTTCGTGAAATCGGAGTTCGCGCCGCGCTCGGTGCAACCCGGGTACGGCTGATCCGCCAATTGGTGACCGAGTCGACACTCCTGTCGCTCGGTGGCGCAATGATTGGATTTGGCGTAGCTGTCGGAATGCTGCGGGGCGTCTTATACTTCTACCCGGAAAATCTGCCGAGGGTGCAGGAGATAGGCATCGATCCGCGCGTTCTGTTGTTCAGTGTCGCGCTGGCCGTCGCGACCGGAGTCCTATTTGGATTAGCGCCAGCCGTGCAGGCATCGTCGCCAAACTTGGCTGCGACCATGCGCGAAGGAGGCCGCAGTACCACGACCGGCGTTGGCGCTAACCGGCTTCGCTCGGGCTTGGTGATTGGCGAAATCGCCCTTGGTGTCATGTTGTTGGTGGGAGCGGGATTGTTATTGCGAAGTTTACAGCGGCTCACCCATGTCGACTTAGGATTCAGGCCTGACCACCTGATCACTGCAAGCTTTGACCTCTCAGAAGCCCGCTATAAGCCGGACCAACAAGACCAATTCGTCCGAGAACTACTGGCTCGTTTGAAAAATCTCCCGGGCGTGACGGCTGCTTCCGGAGCTATGCCCCTGCCACTCGGGGGCGATAGCTGGCACATCTCGTTCAACTGGCCCGATCATCCGGTGAAGGATGAGGACGAACCCGGCGCTGCGGTCTACCTCGCCTCCGCCGGACTTTTCGAAACCATGCACATCCCCCTGCTGCGGGGGCGCACTTTTTCTGATCGCGATCACCGCAATGGCGAGCCGACAGTGATCGTAAATCAAGCGTTTGCCAAAAAATTCTTTCCTGATCAGGACCCCATAGGTCGAAAAATCAAGATGGGCGGGGGCGAAGGTCCGGCGCGCGAACGCTATAAGAGACGCGAGATTGTCGGTGTGGTCGGAGATATCCGTAACCGTGATGTCGACAAGGAACCCGAAGCTGCGTACTACGTCCCGCTGCCGCAGCTGATGTGGGGAACGCCGACGCTGGTGGTGCGCACGGTAGGAGATCCGAGCGCGATTGCTGGCGACATTCGCAACGTTCTGCTCTCCATGGATAGCGAAGTACCGCTTTATGCCGTCCGCACCATGGACGATTATTTTGCTCTCGACCTGGGACGCACTCGTTTTCAAGCACTGCTACTCAGCCTGTTTGCGGGTATAGCCTTGCTGCTAACTGCGGTTGGGCTCTACGGAGTTATGGCCCAGGCCGTTGCACAGCGCACTCATGAAATAGGTATTCGTATGGCGATGGGCGCGACGCGTGAAAGTGTTCGAGCCATGATTCTGCGATGCGGCACGACGTTGACTCTGGCAGGCACGGCGCTCGGCATTCTAGGCGCGCTCGCTCTGGCGCGATTGATCGAGTCGTTGCTTTACCAGATTCCGCCACGTGATCCGCTTACTTACATTGTCGTCTGCGTTGTGCTCTCAACGGTGGCGCTGATTGCCAGCTATGTCCCAGCGTTACGCGCTACCAAGGTCGATCCCATGGTAGCGCTGCGCTACGAGTAGATTTTATGGAAAAAGTATTGCAAGACGTTCGCTATGGCTTGCGGATGTTGAGGAAGAATCCGGGATTCACCTTGATCGTAGTGCTTACTCTGGCGCTGGGCATCGGAGCCAACACCGCGATCTTCAGCCTGGTCGATGGAATTCTTCTTGCTCCGCTGCCGTATTCAAAGCCCGAACAACTGGTGGCGATCAAAGGCGAATATCCAAAAGGCGGCTTCGCAGCCATGCGCGAACAGGTTCGCACCATGGACGTAGCGTCGTATTCCGAGGGCCACGAGTTCAACCTCACCGGCATGGGCGACCCGGTTCGGCTAAGTGGAACGATGGTTTCGGCGGAATTGTTTTCTGTGCTCGGCGTTCGGCCCGAGATGGGTCGCGTATTCGCCCAGGGCGAGGATTATGCGGGCCGCGATAACTTCGTGATCCTGAGTCACCGTCTCTGGCGGGAGCGCTTCGCGGGCGAATCGTCAATTGTCGGCCGCTCGATTCAACTGGAGGGGGCTGCCCGACAGGTAATCGGTGTCATGCCTGCCAGCTTCACCTTTCCTTCGTCTAAGGCCGATATCTGGGTACCACTGCACAACGATCCGGCAAACGCCGTCTCTTACTGGGCCGGAGATTTCATGCCGGTCATCGGACGGTTGCGTCCCGGATTCACGATGGCGCAAGCGCACGCGGAGATTCGTTTATTCCAATCCCACGTATTCGCTCTCTTCCCCTGGAAGATGCCGGCTGCATGGAACGCCGACATCAGCGTTGTACCTCTTCAGAATGGCATGGTGTCGGATGTGCGCTCGCGTCTGCTGATGCTGTTGAGCGCGGTGGCGCTGGTGTTGCTGATTGCCTGCGCCAATGTGGCTAATCTTACATTGTCGCGTGTGGCAACTCGCGAGAAAGAAATAAGTATTCGCTCGGCGCTGGGCGCAGAGCGTCAGCGAATCGTGCGGCAGTTGGTCACCGAAAGCTTGTTGCTTGCTTCTTTCGGTGGGCTGCTCGGATTGGCACTCGCCAAGGCAGGCTTGGCTTTGCTCAAGGTTTCGCTGCCTCCCGACACCCCACGTCTGTCAGGCGTCCAACTCGACTGGCGGGTGCTAATCTTCAGCGCCGGACTCACGGTGCTGACGGGCTTGCTCTTCGGCGTCGCACCGGCGTTGCAATCTTCTCGCGCCGGCATCACTGACGCGCTTAAGTCTGGGGGACGCGGGGCTGCAACGTCGGTTTCGCAGAAGCTGCGGGGAGCGCTGGCAATTGCGGAAGTAGGATTCGCGGTGCTACTCATCATCTCAGCCGGGTTATTAATTCGCAGCTTTTGGGCGCTATCGCACGTCGATCCGGGATTTAGCGCTGAGAAACTGCTGACCGCGCGCATCACACCCAACCAATCGTTTTGCGCTGACCCGGCGCGTTGTCTGTCTTTCTATCGCAATCTTCTAGATCAAGTGAAAAGCGCGCCCGGAGTAAGCGGCGTAGCCGTGGTTAACACGTTGCCCCTTAACGGCCGGGTGGCAAAGCGGTCGTTGGATGTCGAGAACTATGTCGGCCCGTCGGGGCAAACTTCGCCTCTGTTCTGGCTTAACGTAGTGAGCCCGGAATACTTCAAAGTTATGGGCATACCCATACTCGCGGGAAACAGTTTCACGCCCGCCGATGAATCGGGCAATCCTGCCACTGCCATCGTCGCCGCATCGACCGCCCGCCGGTTCTGGGAAGGGAAAAATGCCATCGGCAAACACGTCCGCTTTGTGGGAGAAAACGAGTGGCGGACCGTGGTTGGAGTGATTGCCGATGTGCGCGCCTCTGACCTGCAGAAGACCATTCCTGATTTCTTCAACGGAGTCGCCTACGTCCCCTATAGCCCAAAGTCGACGATGGAAGAGGGCCGCGTCCCTGCGGAAATGACTATCGCCATTCGCACCTCGAATGCACAAATGGAAAATGCTTTGCGCCGCATCGTCACCGGATTGAATCATGAGGTGCCGGTAAGCGAAGTGAAAACTATGGATGCCCTGGTCTCGGAAGCGCTTTCGACGCCAGCTTCAACCACTTCTTTATTCGTGACTTTCGCCGCGCTCGCGCTGGTGTTGGGTGTAATCGGAATTTACGGCGTGCTTTCGTTTCTGGTCTCGCGCCGCACTCGCGAGATTGGAATCCGCATCGCGCTGGGAGCGCAGCGCAGCGGCGTATTGTGGCTGGTCATGAAGGAAGGCGCGAAGTTTTCGCTCACCGGTATCGCGCTTGGCCTGACGGGAGCATTTGTGGTCACGCGCCTGCTCGCAAGCGAACTTTATGGAGTAAGCGCGCTCGATCCGTTGACCTTTGGCGGTGTCGCAGCTCTGATGGCGCTGGTCACGATGGTTGCGTGCTACGTCCCCGCGCGCCGGGCCATGGCGGTCGATCCCCTGATTGCGTTGCGTTACGAATGAGGAGACATGTATGCCTGGACTTCTACAAAACCTGAACTTCGGATGGCGACTTCTCCGGAAGAGTCCTGGATTCACACTGGTGGCGGTGATCACGCTGGCGTTGGGTATCGGCGCCAACACGGCAATTTTCAGCGTCGTTTACGCCACGTTGCTCGCACCGATGCCATATCCCAAGCCTGACCAGCTGGTGATGGTCTGGTCGAAGGTGCGAGGCTTCCGCAACGGACTGGCAGCCGGCGATTTCCTGGATTGGAAGCGGCAAAACACTTCGTTCAAGGACTTGAACGCATTTACAGGCGGCTCGTTCAATCTGGCAACCAAAGAGCGGCCCGAGCAGGTCCAGGGGCAGCTGACCACGCCCGGTTTTTACAGCATGATGGGCGTGAACTTTTTTCTGGGCCGCGATTTCCTGCCCGAAGAAGGGCAGGTAGGTAAAGATCACGAAGTCGTACTGATGAACCGTTTGTGGCAACGATTAGGATCTGACAAAGACATTGTCGGTAAGCAGCTTCGGGTTAACGGAGAGTCCTACACCGTAGTAGGCGTCATGGCGCCAGGGGCGACAGATCGGCTGCAGACGGAGATGGTCGTTCCGCTGGCCTTCAAACCGGAACAAATCAATCACGACTTTCACTGGATTTTGGCAATGGGTCGGCTGAAAGAAGGGGTGTCGATCGCCGCTGCACAAGCTGACATGGATGTAGTCACTGCGCGTATTGCGAAAGATTATCCGCAATCGAACAAGGGATGGGGCGCGAGTGTCGAGCCTCTAAAGAACGATTTCTTTCCAAAAGAGCAGCAGCGCACTTTGTGGTTGCTGATGGGTGCGGTCGGCTTCGTGTTGCTGATCGCTTGCGCCAACGTTGCCAATTTGCTGCTGGCAAAGGCCACTACAAGAATGAAAGAAGTTGCCCTTCGTTCATCCCTCGGGGCAACTCGCTGGCGGGTTTTCGGCCAGTTCCTCACCGAAAGCCTGGTGTTGGCATTCCTCGGAGGCGCAACCGGGATCGGTTTAAGCGAGGCCTTGCTGAAGGCGATCATGGCGATGATGCCACCTTTTACGCTTCCTTCTGAAGCTAACGTGAGCCTCAGTCTTCCGGTTCTTTTTTTTACTTTGGCATCCACGATGTTGGCGGGAATTCTTTTCGGCTGCGCTCCGGCATGGAAGGCTTCGGGCGTAAGCCTAAATGAAACCTTAAAAGAGGGTGGTCGCAGCGGAACTGGACGTGATCGCCACAGGCTGCGGCGAGTTTTGGTGGTGGCCGAGTTTGGTCTGGCGCTTACCCTTCTCGGTGGCGCAGGCCTTGCCATGCGCAGTTTTTGGAATCTGACAAAAGTGGACTTGGGCGTCCGCGCGGATCATGTTTTGAGCTTTGGCCTTCCGGTGCCTGACAAGCGTTTCTCCAAGCCGGAAGAAATGGTTACGTTCTATCGGCAGCTGGTCGAAAAGTTGCAGGCCATACCCGGCGTTTCCCACGTGAGCATGGCCAACGGCCTACCGACTCAAGGTACCGGCATGGGAATGCCTTTCAATTTAGCTGGACATCCTGCGAAAGAGGCCGGTTCCAGAGACGGTGCTGGTTTTCAGATGGTGACTCCGGATTACTTCCAGACATTTGGCATTCAGCTAATGAAGGGCCGGAGTTTCAGTGACCACGACGTCGATGGCAGTCCCCGAGTGGCAATGGTGAATGAAAACTTTGTGCGCCGCTATCTTTCCGGAGTTGAACCAATAGGCCAGCGCATCATGATCGAACAATTGGTCCCGGGAGTCGCAAAGCTCGGTCCTGAACAGGATTGGGAGATTGTTGGCGTCTTTCATAATGTGCGAAATGGACTTCGGAACGAAGATGGTGCGGAGATTGACGTCCCCTTCTATCAAAGCCCGTGGCCGAGCATGAACGCCGCTGTCCGCACCTCGGGGAACCCTTTCGAAGTGCGAAAAAGTGTCGCGGCGGCGGTCAGCTCGATGGATCCCGATCTTGCTCTTGCTGACGTGAAAAGCATGGACCAGGTGGTGGATGAATCGTTTGTTGGTGATCGCTTCGTGACCACGCTTTATGGAGCTTTCGCGGCCGTAGCCTTGCTGCTTGCGGCTGTGGGGATTTATGGAGTCATGGCATTTTCCGTGGCGCAGCGAACCCATGAGATTGGCTTGCGCATGGCGCTGGGAGCTGATCGAGGCGAAGTAATTGGTCTGGTGTTGAAAGAGGGAATACTGCTGGCGCTGATTGGCTCCGCCATCGGCCTACTAGGTGCTTGCTTCGTTGGCCGCGCCATGCAGGGAGTGTTGTTCGGCGTTGGCACGGTAGATTTCGCGGCTTTCACAATAGTCTCGCTTACGCTTCTCATCTCTGCCCTGATCGCCTGTTATCTGCCAGCGCAGCGCGCCGCCAACGTCGACCCCATGGTGGCATTGCGATACGAGTGATTGCTATGAACATCCTTCTGAGAGACATCGCCTACGCGCTACGGCAGCTACGCAAAAGTCCGGGTTTTGCTACGATTGCGATCCTCACGCTGGCTCTTGGAATTGCCGCTAACACGTCCCTGTTTTCTATTGTGAACGGCGTGCTGCTGAATCGGCTACCGTACCCGCAGCCGGAGCAACTCTTCACCCTAAGCGAAAGCAAAGCAAACTTTGAGTACGGCTCGATTTCTTATCCGAATTTCCGCGATTGGCAGAAGGACAACCATTCACTTTCCTCTATGGCGATCTATCGCAGCTCGGGCTTCAGTCTTACCGGCAGCGGCGAAGCTGAGCAGGTCAGCGGAGAATTCATTTCCTCAGACCTGTTTCCCTTGCTTGGCATAAAACCAGTTCTCGGTCGCTTGCTTGCTCCGGACGAAGACCAGGTGGGCTCAGGCCCTGTGGTACTTATGAGCGCTGGCTTGTGGCGGCGTAAGTTCAGTGCGCTGCCCGATGTTATTGGCAGGCCCATCACCCTCGATGGCAAAAACTACACTGTCATCGGAATAATCCCCTCGAGCTTTCATTACTCCGCACCATCGTTTCCCGAACGGCGCGAGGTGTTTGTTCCGATCGGCCAATGGAGCAATCCGCTGCTGCAGAAACGCGGCGCAGGACTGGGCATCCATGGCCTTGGCCGCGTTAAGCCCGGCGTTACTTTTCAGCAGGCACAAGCCGACATGGAAGCAGTCTCGCGCAATCTGAGCGCCGCTTTCCCGGAGGTCGACAGTGGCGTGGCCGCAAAACTCTCACCATTGAAGCAGGCAATACTCGGCGACGTTCCTTCATTCTTGTTGTTGCTGCTTGCCGGAGTCGGGTTTGTTCTGCTGATCGCATGCGTCAACGTGGCCAACTTGCTGCTGGCGCGCTCCGCTAGCCGCGCACGTGAATTTGCCATTCGCGCGTCGTTGGGTGCGAGTCAGGCACGCGTGCTCCGGCAGTTGCTTACCGAAAGCGTGCTGCTCGGTTTGATTGGCGGTGCGCTCGGATTGACCCTCGCGGGGCTAGGCACCCGTGCGGCCCTCAGTGTTCTTCCCACGGCATTACCACGCGCCGAAGAGATTGGAATCGACCTGAGAGTTTTGCTTTTCACCTTCTCCATTTCGCTGCTTGCAGGAATTTTCTTTGGAATAGCTCCGGCGCTCAAAACCGCCAGGCCCACGTTGCACCAGAACCTGAAAGAGGGTGGGCGCGGTGCGAGCGGTACGAGCGGTACACGCCATCGCACCCAAGGCATATTTATCGTTGTAGAAATGGCGATGGCGCTGGTCCTGCTAGCCGGTGCGGGATTGATGATTCGCAGCCTTACTCGCCTGTGGAATGTCGATGCAGGGTTCGATCCCCACAACGTTCTCAATTTTGGAGTGGGCTTGCCGCCTTCCATGGCGAAGGCGAGTCCGGACGCGCTTCGCGCAGCCTTTCGCGAACTTGATGGCCGGCTGGCATCTATCCCCGGGGTCACTGCAGTCTCGCAAACCTGGGGCGCAATTCCTATCGGACCGGATGACGAGCAACTGTTTTGGCTCCAGGGCCAGACTAAGCCGCGGAGCGATCAGGAGATGAATTGGGCAATCGACTATATCGTTGGACCTGATTATTTGAAGGCCATGGGGGTCTCGCTGCTAAGAGGCCGTTTCCTCTCCAACCAGGACAGTGAGCATGCGCCACTGGCGGTAGTAATCGACGACGTTCTCGCCGGCAAATATTTCCCGGACGAAGATCCTATCGGCAAGAGCATTCAGCTCAAAGCTTTTGCTGCGCCGGCACAAATCGTGGGGATTGTCCGGCATGTGAAGCAGTGGGGACTGGATCAGGACGATGTGCAAACCCCGCGAGCGCAACTATACCTGGCATGGATGCAGATGCCGGACGATTTCATCACCATGAACTCCGGATCGAGCGTGATGATCGGTACGCAGGGCAAATCTCCCGGGCTGCTCGACTCTATACGCCGCGTCAGCCGGGAGATGAGCAGCGAGCAAGTGATCTTCGGCGCCCAATCGATGGATGAGATGATTGCCGATTCGCTCGCTTCGCAGCGTTTTTCCATGATTATCCTAGGCGCGTTTGCGGCAATGGCGCTGCTACTCGCGAGCGTCGGTATTTACGGAGTTATTTCTTATGTGGTCGGTCAGCGCACCCATGAAATCGGCATTCGCATGGCGATGGGCGCCAGCCGAAGCGACATTCTGCGAATGATTATCAGCAGTAGCGGCGGGCTGACTCTGATCGGCATAGGAGTAGGACTAACGGCGGCACTGGGACTTACTCGTTTGATGGCAGGAATGTTATACGGCGTGAGTTCAAACGATCCAGTAACCTTCGTGGCTGTGTCGTTGATCCTGGCGATTGTCGCCTTGCTGGCCAGTTACATTCCTGCGCGCCGAGCTGCCAGCGTCGACCCCATGGCGGCATTGCGATACGAATAGGAATTGACCACGAATGGATTGTTACAAGATCTCCGGTTGCGTTACGACAACTGGGCAGCGCGCCGGGCTGCATCAATCGAGCCGATGGAAGCCCTAAGGACGGAATAGCACCAATCATAAAATTCTATGATCCAACTAAAAAATCTCGAACGCAGTTATAAAACCGCCGCAGGACAGACCTGGGTATTGCGCCGCATCAACCTTGATATTCGCGAAGGCGAGTTTATTACCATCATGGGGCCATCGGGAGCAGGCAAGTCTTCGCTGCTGAATGTGCTCGCCCTGCTCGATGACCAATGGTCGGGCGAATACTGGTTTCGCGACCTTGCCGTGCACGACATGAAACGCAAGCAGCGTAGCGAGCTTGCCAAGCGCAACATCGGCGTCGTGTTCCAAAGCTATCACCTGTTAGACGACCTCACCGTCCGCGAAAATATCGATCTACCGCTGTCTTATAAAGACATCGCTCGCAGCCAGCGCCAGAGCTTGGTTGCCGACACGCTCGACCGCTTCCAGATCGTCGGCAAGAAAGATCTTTATCCCAGTCAGCTATCGGGCGGTCAGCAACAGTTAGTAGGAATCGCGCGAGCGGCTATTCACAAGCCCGCTCTTCTGCTGGCCGACGAACCGACGGGAAATTTGCATTCAACTCACGCTAAGGAAATCATGGAACTCTTTCGCGAACTTAACCAACAAGGGACGACCATCGTGCAAGTCACCCACTCGGAAGTCAATGCTGGCTACGGCTCGCGCACCATTCAACTGGCCGATGGGTGGATGGTAGGCGACACCGCGAATCCCGAACTCGTCCCCAGCAGCGAAGCGGTGAAACAATGACCAGAGTCCCTCGCTTTTCAGGATTTACATTCTTACTATTGTGCGGATTTCTCTTGACGAATGCGTCGTTAGCTTTGGGGCAGACCGGTGCGGCTGTCAGCTTCGAGATGCCTAAGTCCAGCAATCCATTCAGCGCATACGCGCCCAGCCAAGTGCCTCCGCCCGACCTTTCGAATGCGCCGTTGCTGAGCCAATTGGTTGTGGATGGCAAGCTACAGCTATCGCTCAAAGATGCTATCCGGTTGGCATTGGAAAACAATCTTGATCTCGCGATTGCCCGCTACAATCTGCCGATAGCGAATACCGACATTCTGCGCACACAGGCGGGAGGAATTTTCCGCGGAGTTAATACGGGTGTTGTGCAAGGCACACCGGGCGGCGGTGTGGGTGGTTTCGGGGCAGGTGCCCCAGGCGCTGGCGCTGGCGGCACCACTAGCGGGGCCGGCGGCGCTGGCGCCGGCGCATCCGGCTTGGTCCAGTCAACTCTGGGTGCTGGAACAGCAGTTTCTTCTTATGATCCGGTGATCAGCGGGACGATTGGTGCTGAACATCAGACGACGCCTCTGGCAAATCAACAGATCTACGGTGTTCCGTCCCTGCAGCTAAACACCGGCCAAAATACGCTGAGCTATGCGCAGGCGTTTCCTACCGGAACCAGCTTTAGCTTCGACTTCAATAACAGCCGACAAACCGCGAACAGCCCCTTCTTTAACCTGTCGCCGGTATTGAATTCGATGTACAGATTCGCATTTCAGCAGCAGTTGCTTGCTGGCTTTGGCTTGGGCCCAAATCTGCGTTACTTGCGGATTGCAAAGAATAATAAGAAGATCTCTGACATTGCTTTCAAAGATCAGGTGATCGCCACTGTTACGCAAATCGAAAATATCTACTGGGACCTGGTCGGCGCCTACCGCCAGGCGCAGGTAGATGAACAATCGTTAACGTTTGCCCAACAGTCATTCGATAACTCCAAGAAGCAACTGCAACTGCAAAGCGTGCCTGAGATGGAAGTCATGCGCGCCGAAGCCGAAGTATCAAAGCGCGATCAGGACTTGACGGTAGCGCGAACCAATTTGCAACTTCAGGAGCTTCTGATCAAAAACGCACTCACCAAGAGTCTAGACGATCCAGTTCTCGAGGCGATGGCGGTGGTTCCGACCGACAGCTTGCAGCCGGCGGAGACGCCAACCACCCAGGCGATTCAAGACTTGATCGGCCAGGCTCTGCACAACCGCGCCGAGCTTGCCGAGTCTGATATCGATTTAAGCAACCGGCAAATCAGCCGCAAAGCCGCTCGGAATGCGCTGTTGCCGTCGGTTGCCTTGGTTGGCTTCTACGGTGGCGCTGGCTTAGCAGGACCTTTGAATCCTCTCTACAATCTACCGACACCGAATACCTCGACCGTTCCGACCGACTTTGGCGGCGCTCTCGGGAATGCATTTAACAACACATCGCCTGACTACTATGTCGGATTGAATCTCAACATCCCTCTGCGCAATCGCGTGGCCAAAGCAGATCAATACAGATCTGAGCTTGAATACCGCCAAGCGGAATTGCGCATGGAGCAGTTAAAAAAGCAGATCCGCATCGAAGTGCGCAATGCGCAGTACGCCCTGGAACAGACCGGCGCTCGTGTGGGAGCCGCCCGTAAGGCGCGTGATTTGGCACAACGCACCTTTGAAATCATGCAAAAAGAGCAGGCACTTGGTGCAGGCTCAACCTTCCAGACCATGACCGCACAGCGCGATTTGGCCCTTGCAGAGCTGGATCTCGTCACCGCGATGACGATCTACGAAAAGGCCAAAGTAGAACTAGATCGTGCAACTGGAACCACGTTGGAACATAATGACATTCAACTGCAGGACGCGGTTAAGGGTACGATCGCTATCGCAGCTCCGTAGTACTCAAGCTCAATGACGCAGATTTCCACTAAGGCGGGGGACTCCCAAGCCGCTCCACTGAAGCGGGGGGAGCGCCGCTCCGCGCGGGTGCTCGCTGCCGACGATCAACAACACATTCTGGATGCGCTCGATCTACTTCTTCGGCCGCAGGGTTATGACCTTGATGTTGCGAAGTCGCCGGCGCTAGTTCGCGAGGCACTCGCAATCGGTTCGTACGACGCGCTGCTTATCGACTTGAACTACACGCGTGACACAACCTCCGGTCACGAGGGCCTGGATCTGCTTTCAGAAATTGTTGCGCTTGACCGTAATCTCCCAGTGATCGTAATGACGGCATGGGGCAACGTTGAGCTGGCGGTCGAAGCAATGAGAAGAGGAGCGCGTGACTTCATCCAGAAGCCATGGGAAAACGAGCGCCTTCTAACCGTGTTGCGTGCCCAGATAGAACTGCATCGCGCGCTGCAGAAAACAGAGCGGCTGGAAGCTGAGAACCGGCTCCATCGCGTAGAGGGAACTCAACGATTCATTGCAAGCGCGCCGTCCATGCAGCCTGTGATCGACAGCATTACCCGCATTGCCCCTTCAGATGCCAACATCCTGATCACAGGCGATCACGGGACCGGCAAAGAGGTCGTTGCCCAAACTGTCCACATGCTTTCGCTTCGCGCTTCGCGATCGCTGGTTGCGGTGAACACCGGTGCTTTGCCTGAAGGAATTTTCGAAAGCGAGCTTTTCGGCCACGTGAAAGGCGCCTTTACTGACGCACGCACCGACCGTATCGGTCGCTTTGAACTGGCCGACGGAGGCACCATTTTCCTGGACGAAATTGGCACCGTTCCAATCCGTCAGCAGGCCAAACTGCTGCGCGTACTCGAGTCCGGTGAAATTGAACGGGTCGGCTCCTCTCGCACCCGGCGGGTCGATGTCCGGGTCATTTCGGCTACCAATATCGATCTCCGGGCCGCGGCGACCGCCGGCGAATTTCGCGAAGATCTATTGTTTCGCTTAAACACCGTAGAGATTCACCTGCCTCCCCTACGCGAGCGGGTTGAAGACATTCCCGCCCTGGCCGCTCATTTCCTATCCCGTTATGCGGCTCGGTACCGGCGACAGTTGCATGGCTTTCATCCCACGGCGCTCCAGATGTTGACTCAGTACTCCTGGCCTGGAAATGTGCGGGAGTTGGAACACACCCTGGAGCGGGCCGTCTTGATGGCCCGTGGGGACGAACTTCACGCTGCTGACCTGGGTCTGAATTTATCGCGTCCCAATGGCCAGAATCTTGAGGAGATGAGCCTGGAATCGGTGGAAGCGATTCTGATTCGTAAAGCTCTTCAACGCTTTCAGGGAAACGTGAGCCAGGCCGCCGATGCGCTGGGACTCAGTCGCGGCGCGCTCTATCGCCGTATGGAGAAGTATGGACTTTAGGCCGCCCGCGGGCCACAATCCCGAAGTGTCAAGAAAGCCGCCTAAACGAGTCCGCTTGCTGTATGAACGCCGCGTCAATCTTTATTCTTTGCTGCTCGCACTTCCTGGAGTCTTGGTCAGCGGAATTCTCATCTGGTTACAGCCCTGGACCATTGAATCGAAAATGGGCCTGCTGGCTATTGAGTTGTTTGCCTGTTGGCTTCTCGCAATGGCGATGCAGGAGCAGGTCACTCGCCCATTGCAGACTCTAGCGAATGTAATCGCGGCTCTTCGTGAAGAGGACTACTCTTTTAGGGCGCGTGGTGCTGCCGCGGATGATGCTCTGGGCGAGTTGTCCATGGAAGTAAATGGGCTGGCTGATCTGCTGGCTGATCGAAGAATTAGCGCAATCGAAGCGACGGCCTTGTTGCGGCGGGTGGTCGAAGAAGTTGAAGTGCCACTGTTTGCTTTCGATCCGGGTGAAGTCTTACGACTGGTGAACTCCGCCGGCGAAAGACTCTTGCAGCAGCCGGCTGTTCGGCTTCTTGGGCGCACTGCGACGGAGATTGGTTTGCTTGGTTGTTTGACTGCTGTCCGCGAGTCGCTGGTTCAGCTGCCTTCGGGCAGCCCGACGGCGCGCTGGTTGGTCCGAAGAAGTACTTTTCGCCAGAGCGGCGTGCCCCATACGCTGATTGTGTTATCCGATGTAAGCCGTGCCTTGCGGGAGGAGGAACGGACGGCATGGCAGCGCCTGATTCGCGTCCTCGGTCATGAGCTGAACAATTCCATGGCGCCAATTAAATCGATCGCCGGCAGCCTGAGTGCCCGTATTTCAGGCATGGCAATGACGGCGGAACAAAAACACGATTTCGAGCGAGGCCTTTCGATCATCGAAACGCGGGCCGCATCACTGAATCGATTTCTGCAGGCTTATCGCAAGTTGGCGCAGATGCCGCCACCTTCGCTGCGCAAAGTCGAACTTCGCCCCATCATGGAGCGAGTGGCTGGTCTCGAAACTCGAATTCAGGTCGATATAATTTCCGGACCCGAGACCGAGGCCATGGTTGATCCTGATCAATTCGAGCAAATGTTAATCAACCTGGTAAAAAACGCCGTTGAGGCTAGTCTCGAATCTGCTATCCCGAATGCGCCGGCAGAAGTGGAACAGCTGCAGCGAGTGAATCACGAGCCGCAGGTCACAATGCGGTGGGAACTTAATACCAAGGACTTGATTGTCAGTATTGAAGACAACGGGCCTGGATTGCTGAATCCCAGCAATGCCTTCGTTCCGTTTTACACGACGAAGCCCGGCGGCAGCGGAATCGGACTAGTCCTGTCTCGCCAAATTGCGGAAACCCATGGTGGTTCGATTGAATTGCTCAATCGAACCGAAACCAGAGGATGCCGGGTAGAAGTCAAATTGCCTCGCGCCAGCTCCGAGTAGATCCGTGTCGATTATTCTGAAATAGGGACTTCAACTATGAAGGAAACATGGCGGTGGTTTGGACCCGAGGATGTGGTCTCACTGGATCAGATCAAGCAAGCAGGAGCCACAGGCATCGTCACCGCGTTGCATCATCTGTTTAACGGGGAGATTTGGCCGCTTGCCGACATATTGAAGCGCAAAGCCGAGATTGAGGCGGCGGGCCTGGTCTGGTCAGTAGTGGAAAGCATTCCGGTTCACAATTCTATCAAGCTGCGAACGGGGCCATGTCAGCAATACATCGACTGGTGGAAGCAATCTCTAGTCGCCCTCGCACAGGCTGGAGTCAGAGTGGTGTGCTACAACTTCATGCCGGTCGTGGACTGGACTCGCACTGACCTGAGATGGCAGCTTCCCAGCACTGCCTACGCTTTGCGCTTTGATGCAGTGGATTTCGCGGCCTTTGACTTATTCATTCTCGGCCGTCGCAATGCGGAACGAAACTACACTGTTGAGCAGGTGGCTGATGCGCGCAAGCGCGTGGCCGCTATGTCCGAAGGTCGCCGCAATCAGCTCGAATCAACTATTATCGCCGGATTACCGGGAGCCGAAGTCGTACGCGATCGTGCGGCCTTCACCCGATTGCTTTCAGAGTATGACGGGATGAGCGCAGATGACCTCCGCTCTAGCTTGACAGCATTCCTGAAAGAAATCGTTCCGGTTGCCGAGGAGAATGGTATTCGCCTGGCGATTCATCCCGACGATCCACCATTATCTTTATTTGGATTGCCCCGAGTTGTTTCTACGGCCGACGATGCGAGGGCCATTCTCGCGAGTTATGACACTCAAGCTAACGGACTTACCTTCTGCGTCGGTTCTTATGGAGCAAGATCTTCCAATGACTTGCTCGCGATGGTCGAGGAATTTGCCGCTCGGATTCATTTTGTCCATCTGCGGCAAGTGAAGCGCGAAACCGATGGCTCATTTCACGAAGCAGAACACCTTAACGGTAGTTCAGATATGGTTGGAATCGTTCATCGTGTCCTGCTCGAGGCATTGCGTCGCCGGCGCGAAGGTCGCGAAGACCACGACATTCCGATGCGCCCTGACCACGGCCATTTAATGGCCGACGACATCCTCAAGAATGCATATCCCGGATATTCACTGGTAGGTCGGCTCAAGGGTTTGGCTGAACTGCGAGGCGTGATACGGGGGTTGAATTATGCAATGCCTGACCTATCAGACGCCCGTTGAGTTAATTTCGCGAGGTGTTGACTCAACTATACTGACGTTATGCGAGCCTTGGTTTACACCGCGCCAGAGAGAGTTCGAATGGAAGATCGGCCACGTCCTGCTGTTGCGGACGGCGAGGTCGAAATCGCTATTGAAGTAGCTGGAGTCTGCGGATCCGATATTTCTGGCTTTCTGGGTCATAGTGCCCTGCGTCGCCCACCCTTGGTGTTGGGACACGAGTTGGTGGGCAGAGTCAACGATGGTCGGCGTGTAGTGGCCAACCCCCTCATCAGCTGTCGTACTTGTGATGCTTGTGTTTCCGGCAATCAAAATTTGTGTGCGTCATGGCGACTATTAGGCCTCGGCGAAACTGCGGGGACATTTGCCGAATTTGTCACCGTTCCGTCTGGCCAGATTTACGAAATTCCCGATTCTTTGACATCGGCTCGAGCGCTTCTTGCCGAGCCTCTCGCAAATATGGTGCATCTACTGCGGATTGCATCCCCAGCGCCGTTTTTCCGACTGGCCATCGTCGGAGCCGGAACCATGGGGGCTCTCGCCTTATCTGGAGCTCTCAGGGTAGGCGCCCGGGATGTAATGGTTGTGGACGTGAACGAGAAGCGATTGGAGATTATGAATAAGCTCGGCGCAAGTGTAACTTTCAATACCGGATCAACAACCGGGACAGCCGAAGCAAAACGAATTGCCGGCCGAGGATTCGATGTAGTAATCGATGCCAGTGGCAGCAGTCCAGCGCGGCAAATGGCTTTCGATCTCTGCCGTCCGGGCGGCCAAGTTGTTTTGCTCGGCATGGGTTCTCAGAGAAGTGAAGTCGATTTTGTCACCAGCATCCGAAAAGAGCACAGTGTTGTAATGTCATTCGCTTATACCCCGGCCGATTTTAGGCGAGCGCTCGATCTGCTGATCGCGAACGAAATCGACCTGACCCCATGGACTGTTCAGCTGCCCCTCGAAGAGGGCCAGCAGGCATTTGAACGGATGGTTCACTCTCCTGGGCCCACATTAAAGATGATGCTGGGCGTCTCAGGCTAGGTGTTTTCGGCGAGGACTGTGCGACAATTTCGTGGCTACTATGAATGCAGCTTCCCATTCCTTGGTCCCGACCGAGGCCTGGACACGTTTTTTGCGCCAGATTGGGGAGTGGCGCGGAGTAACGCCTCGCCCCAATCCGGCACTTGCCACAAATCCCCGCTAGAGTTATAAGATGAGGGAAATAAAAGAGGACAACCTATGATCCCACTAAAGGTGAATGGAGTGGACCGCTCTTTTGACGGTGACCCTCAGCTGCCATTGTTGTGGTATCTCCGCGACGTGCTCGGGCTGACTGGCACAAAGTTCGGTTGCGGCCAGGCGCTATGCGGTGCCTGCACGGTCCACCGCGACGGCAAAGCGATTCGTTCATGCGTGACGCCGATGAGCACGGTCGCCGGCAAAGAAATAATCACGATTGAGGCAATCTCCGAGAACGGGATGCACCCAGTGCAGCAAAAATGGATCGAATTCAACGTACCGCAATGCGGCTACTGTCAAACCGGGCAGATCATGCAGGCTATATCACTGCTTAAAGATAAACCTAAGCCCACCGATCGCGATATTGAACAAGGCATGTCAGGAAATATTTGCCGCTGCGGTACATACCAGCGCATTCGCGCCGCCATCAAAGCGGCTGCGGGAGAAACCGCATGAGCGAAAATATTTTCAATGTCAGTCGCCGTGGTTTTCTTAAAGGAGTCGTCTCTACCGGCGCCCTGGTTCTTAGCGTGGGTCTGGTTCCAGAAGCGTTGTGGGCAGCTGAGGAAATATCCGGCACCCACGCCGATCACGCCGTCCTTCATCCCAATGTCTTCGTAGGTATCGACACGGATGGCACGGTTTATCTTGTCGCTCACCGGTCCGAGATGGGCACCGGCAGCCGCACTGCTGTTCCGCTCATGCTGGCCGATGAGTTGGATGCCGACTGGAAGCGAGTAAAAATTGAACAGGCCATCGGTGATCCCCGCTACGGATCGCAAGACACCGACGGATCGCATTCCATACGCGACGGTTACGAGGTGATGCGCGAGGCCGGAGCCACCGCGCGCCTCATGTTGACTCGCGCCGCAGCGCAACAGTGGGGCGTTCCAGTTGCAGAATGTGAATCTGATCTCCACGTAATCCTTCACCGCAAAAGCAACCGTCAAGCAGGATACGGAGAGCTGGCCTCAGCAGCGGCATCGCTTCCCGTTCCGAAGAAAGAGGAACTCCAATTCAAGCCGAAGAGCGCTTGGCGATACATTGGCAAAGGCGCCTCCAGCTACGATTTGGCCGACATTTGTACCGGCAAAGCCGGCTTCGGAATGGACGCTCACATCGAAGGCATGGTCTACGCTTCGGTAGAACATCCTCCCGTGCTGGGCGGCAAAGTGAAGTCGTATGACGAAAAAGCCGCCTTGCAAGTGCACGGTGTAAAACAGACGGTGCCTATAAAAGCATTTACTCCACCTCATCACTTCCAGCCTTTAGGCGGAGTTGCTGTAATTGCCGACAATACTTGGGCTGCATTTCAGGGTCGTAAGAAGTTAAACGTGCAATGGGATAACGGCGCTAACGCGAGTTACAACTCAGATCAATACAAGAAAGAATTGCAAGCGACCGCGCGGAAACCAGGCAAAGTTGCCCGTAACATCGGCGACGTCGATTCCGCATTCGCCAAGGGCGGCAAGATTATTGAAGCCGATTACTACGTGCCTCTGTTGGCCCACGCCACGATGGAGCCGCCCGTGGCTCTGGCTGATTTCCGAGATGGCAAGGTCACCGTCTGGGCCCCGACGCAGAACCCGCAGGCGGTTCAAGATACGGTGGCTGGCGAACTCGGCATCCGGAAGGAAGATGTTACCTGTCACGTAACTCTGTTGGGGGGCGGCTTTGGGCGCAAATCCAAGCCCGACTATGCAGCCGAAGCGGCCATTCTCTCGAAGGCTGTCGGCAAACCGGTGAAAGTAGTGTGGAGCCGCGAGGATGATCTCAAGTTTGGCTACTATCACGCTGTCGCTGCCATGTACATGAAGGCGGTATTAGACGAAAAAGGCAGGCCTACGGCATGGCTACAGAGATCGGTATTTCCATCGATCGGTTCTACATTTGCGCTGAATACAAACTACGGAAGCGCCGGCGAACTGGGCTTAGGCTGGACCGACTTGCCCTTTGCCCTGCCGAATCACCGTGTTGAAAACGGGGCAGCTGAAAATCACGTACGAATTGGCTGGTTCAGATCGGTGGCCAATATTTACCACGGTTTTGCAGCTCATTCATTCGCCGACGAATTGGCCCATGCCTCCGGGCGGGACTCTTTCGACTATTTGTTGGAACTGATTGGCCCTTCACGCGTCGTGGACGTAAAGGCTTCGGCACCCGACTACGAAAATTACGGAGCCTCGCCTCAAGCCTATCCACTCGACACCGCGCGGTTAAGGCATGTTGCAGAACTGGCTGCTGAAAAGGCAGGGTGGGGTAAACGCAAAATGGGCAAGGGCGTCGGCATGGGCATTGCTGTTCATCGCAGTTTCCTCACCTATGTGGCTACCGTGGTGGAAGTGGAAGTCAACGATCAGGGCGAGGTAAGAATTCCAGCAGTTCATACTGCGGTCGACGCTGGAATGGTGGTCAATCCCGAAGCGACGCGTTCTCAGTTTGAGGGTGCCGCGGTTTTCGGAACCAGCCTTGTGCGTGGTGGGGAGATTACCGCGAAAGATGGGGTCATCGAACAGTCGAATTTCCATGACTATCCCGTGGCTCGGATGAATGAAGCGCCCTACAAGACCAACGTCTATATCGTTGACAGTGACGCACCCCCCGCCGGAGTAGGCGAGCCGGGCGTACCGCCTTTTGCACCTGCAATATGCAATGCGATCTTCGCCGCCACCGGTCGGCGCGTGCGTGAGCTTCCTCTTTCGCGATCATTAGCGCGCGCGTAAGACTGCATGGCGTCTATGAAGAACACCTCAGCGAAATAGCCAGGTCTACCGAGACTCCCCACCTCGCATGCACCCAATGCCCGATTGTTTGCCGGCTGCCCCCACCGATAGAGTCGAAGGGTTGACAATGTCATTCGTATAGGGAGGAATCAATGAGCGTTTTGAGGAAAGTCATGTGGTGTGCGGGATTGGGTATGGCGGTAGTGGGGATGTTGTCTTTTGCGAGCGCTCGGGATAGTGCTTCCACCGGTGGTTCTATGGGAAAATCCGCGAGCGGACTTAGCGCTTCCGACACTAAGTTCGTAAAAGAGGCTGCCGCAGGCGGCATGGCAGAGGTGGAGCTCGGTCAGCTTGCGAATGAAAAGGCCTCCAGCGACGACGTAAAGCAGTTCGGGCAGCGTATGGTTGACGACCATAGCAAGGCTAACGAGAAACTGAAACAGCTGGCGGCGAGCAAAGGCGTTGATCTTCCACAGGCAGTTAGCGCAAAAGACAAGGCCACAAAGGCGCGGCTGTCAAAGCTTTCCGGGGATCAGTTCGATAAGGCCTACATGGCTGACATGGTGCAAGACCATAAGAAAGACGTTGCGGAGTTTCAGAAAGAGAGCCGCAGCGCGAAAGATCCCGATGTGAAAGTTTTCGCTTCTGACACTCTGCCAACTCTGCAGGACCATCTGAAGCACGCGGAAAGTATTTCGCCGAAACAGACAGCGAACGCAATGCAGCCTAACGCTTCGCAGCGCTAAATATTGCTAGCGAATCAGCGTCGCGCCGTCGGTCGTAATAGGATCGACGGCGCTTTTTAAGTGCCTGTCGGCGTTGTCACACTCATCAGGGTTCGAGTGCAGAAGCAGAGACATCTTGAACCTGCGCCAGCGGAGGGGGATAACTTCGCAATAACTGTAGGAACCGATCGAGTGCGGCCTCTTGCCCTTCAACTTCAATAGTCACGCCGGACGAGGTATTAAGGATAAAGCCGCCAACCCCTAAATCATTTGCCAATTTGTAGACAAACGGCGAAACCCCACGCCTTGCACAATTCCGCACCTGGATGCGTCGCCGACCGATAGCGAAATGAGACACCGTCGCCATTCTAGCGGGTCCAACTAATTGAGGAGTGCAGAGCGCGTAGCTGCGATCGTCAGGCGGGTTGTTGCCAAAGCGGCAAATTAGTGTGTTCGGTTAACGGTAGCGGGCGACACGAGTAAGACCTATCGGTTCTGTCTCCAAAGCGCGCTCAACGCCACGGCGGCATCGGCAATCGCTTGTTTTTGTGTGGTTGCGGTGTCGCGCTGAAATATGGGTCTGCGCCTGGCGGGTTGGGGAACTTGAATCGAGCTAATCTTGGCCAGTGCTGCGACATAATTGCCTTGCATGTCGGTAGGGCTCACTTTCAGAACTCCTGTGCTGCCGTAATAATCAGCCTATCGGTTCCCAGGAACAATACGGCCTCCCACTGACGACACTGAAAAAACTCGTGTAGGGTAGCCGGGATTTGTCTGCAGCCGGTGGCTTAGTCCAAAAAACACCCATAAAAGCCGAAGAACGCGGAAAACAATTCATATAGCGTTAACCACCCACGCCGTCTTCAGCCCTATTCTGTTACAGGTGAATGAATTGCGGACAATTGTGAAAAGCCACAAGAACGGCAAAGTATTGTTCCAGATCGCTGAGAAGACGGCTATGAGTGATTTCCCGGTACGGACTGATTCCCCATCGCCCTACCTTCGTCTGATCGATCAGACTGCCGAAGCCTGCCGGATAGCGAAGGAAGCCGCGGCAATTGTTGCTGAGGGCATCGCGACCGGCTCGCAAATCGTACTCAACAGCCTGCGGGATCATGAGAACGAGCTCGATAAACTCGACCGGGAGATCGATTCCGGCGTCACTTCCGCCATTACCCAGGTGAATGAACCCGAAGCCCGCGAACTCCTGGCATGCATGAAGTTCGCTATCGGATTGGAACGAATTGGTGACCTGCTGTTGAGTGTAGGGAGCAGTGCGCGGGCCGCTGGGGCTTTAGATCCTCAGGACACTCGCGACCTCATCCGCATGGCAACGATGCTGGAAAAAATGCTGGCTGATGTAGGCACTGCTTTTACTTCTCGAGACCTGACAAAAGCAGTGGAAGTGTTGAAATCAGATGCCGAGATGGACCGGCTGCGGGGCCTGCTGTTTATGCGGCACATTGAAAACCCGGAGAATATAGACCGAAAATCCAGTCTTCATATCGTATTTATGACGCAGTCGTTGGAACGTGCCGGCGATCACGCCAAGAATCTGGCCGAGGAAGTTTGCCACTTTGTGACCGGACGGACGGTTCGCCACGTGTTGAAGACTTACGACAAGCCGTTGGAGCAGATATTCTTGGATTGGCTCCAGCAGTGCGAGAGCAACAAATAAATTCTGGAGGCGTCAGATCGGCGGCTAGTCGAAGAGACGTAACCAGCCCGAGATTCGGCGGTGGGCCTCTGCAAGCTGTTCCGGAGTCAAATCTCCCGCCACCTGGTCTCGCGCATCCTTACTCTTTTGTCTTAGCTTTTCGCTGGTCACCGATGCCAGTTCAAACCAAACGTAGGCGGAGATCGGGTCGGCGGGCTGCCCTCGGCCTTCGCGATAGATACTGCCTAGCCGAAACTGCGACATAGGGAACCCTTGACGCGCGGCTTGGCGATAAGAAGTCAAAAGACCGGCATCGTCCGTGGGCAGATCTTCTTCGAGTTCCGGATTAGGATCAGGGTTCTTGGCCAACATGCGCTGACCCGATGCATAAAGTACCACTTCCACCCGGCTTGAAACTCCAAGCTTATCGAAGATGTGAAGCAAATAGTTCTTCACGGTGTGTTCGCTCAGTTTTAGCCGTTTGGCCACCTCGCGATTGCTCATGCCGGCTGCGAGACAACTCACCACATCTTGCTCGCGCTGAGTGAGGATGTCGGCGCCCTTGGCATCCACCAACCGGGGCGGAACGGAATGCGCCAGTGCTTCCAGAACCAGACGCAATTGCTGGCTGTTGGCCCAGATTTGCCCCGCCTGCACGCTCGTAATGCACTTACACAGGGTCTTAATGGATCCGGTCTTCGAAAATACGCCTTGGGCGCCTGACCAGAAAGCCTCCACCACGCGTTCGCGCTTGGAAGATTCCAGCAATGCCACGGCCTTTATTGATGAATGGCTGGCACGAAGCTGCCGCAGAACACTGAATCCGCTAGTCGGCCCATCTTCAAGATTCGGGCTAATCAACAACATTTCGGGCTTCTGCTCTTCGAGAGCTTCGAGCACGGCTGACTGGTTAACTGGACAACGCAGCACTTGAATGGTTCGAAAGCGATTGAGCGCAGCTGAAAGCAGTTCGCTACCCATTTCGTTACTGTCTGCCACCAGCACCTTGATTGGGGCTGGAAATGAGTGTTCGTTTGGCGAACAACTTGGTGAGGATCCTACGAGATTTTGCGCTCCAGCAGCGGCCAAGTATTCCCCCGTCGAGGCCACAATAGGCCGTTTTAAAATCTGTATCCAGGGCTCCACGCTGAGGCGAGCACTCAAAGAAGCCTCTGCGGGGCGTTTTGCACCTAAATATTGTTGAAACTATAAGTCTTTTGCTTGCAGATCTTTACGACACGAAAGCCCGTTGGGGGATCGACTCGCTAAGCGTCGGGGAGGGATAAACTCTGCTGAGCCATCTATTTATCCGCAGCTTCAGCAGAGGAGCAGTCTCTCAAAGTAGGAATTCCCGGTCAAACACATAAGGACATTAACTAGTAAGTAACAGAGTAAAAAGTACGTGGACTTTGATACGCACTCGTGCCCCACCGTTCAGTTGCGGAACCCCGCCCATATAGCTCCGTTATCAAATCTCCGGGATTTATCGGACTATCAGCTTCTTGTGACTGTCAGCCTATGGCCGTAAAGTTCTCAACATACCAGCGGCCCTGGTAACGAGTCTCGCAGGTAAGAAATAGACGATGACCTCGTACTCCAGCCGAATCGTTGGATGGCAATACCACAAGCTTCAGTCCCTCCCCCAAAGAGGATTTGCCGTAGATGCTCGACTTCTCCTCCCCTTAGGAAAAGGTTCGTCGTTTTCGAGTATTGCAAAACACGGTTAAGCGTCCGGTATCAGGCTAAGCGGGCTTGGCGCTCGTTTGGCACGGCAGACACCTCGTCGTTTCTGTTGGCAATGATTCCGGAACACCTCAGAACAAAAGCACGGTAAGACCGCTAGCCCGGCTCATTTATGGAGCTCGGACAGCAAATTTATTTTTTACCCGTGGTCACAGCACTTGTGACTTAGAGGGCGAAGCTGTAAGACGCCCCACCACAAGCCAAAACAAGTACTACCGGAATTCGATTTTATCTTCACTAGAGGGAAGGCAAGCCAATGATCGATACAAACTGGAACTCATTGAAACTTGCTGTCGTCATGTTGTTGGCACTTACATGCGCGGCGCAGCAGAGTCCGCAAGGCTATTCTGATCGCGCAGCCGACCCGGCCGGGAATGCAACCCCCGATGTAGTGACCCACAGCTTCGACAGCCCAACAATTGTAAACGCACCCCCGGTTGCTGCTACCCACGAGGACAGCCCACCGAAAGTCGACGAAACCCCGAAGGTTGCAACCAGCTCAGCTCCGATAGCGGTGAAACCCGTGTCTCAGGTGGCCCAGCAGGCGCCGGTTAGTCAACCAGTTTCCAGTCAGCCAGTAGCTAAACCAGTGGAAGTGGCGTCGCAAACAGAGAATTCCGCCATGGTTGATGCTGTCCCAGCGGCTGCATTTCAGCAGCGGCATCCCCGATATCTATTGAGACCCGGTGATGTATTCGATCTCACCTTTGATTACAGCCCCGAACTAAACCAGACAGTAACCGTGCAGCCGGATGGGTTCATCTCTCTCCGCGAGGCCGGCGACGTCTATGTTCAGGGTCTCACTACGGCTCAATTGAACCAGGCCGTGCGCAAGGGCTACGTGGGTATTTTGCATGAGCCTTCCATTGCCGTAGTTCCCAGGAACTTCGAGCAGCCCTATTTCGTTGTGGGCGGTGAAGTGAAGAGTCCCGGCAAGTTCGATTTGCGCGGTACCACGACGGTAGCAGAAGCAGTCGCCTTGGCAGGCGGCTTCACTGAGGCAGCTAAGCATTCCCATGTGCTGTTATTCCGGCGCGAAGATCCGGATAAGGCCATCGTCGTTCGCTCGCTGAATGTAAAAAAGATGCTCAATCGCGAGGACATGACGGAAGACGCACAGCTTCGTCCTGGCGACATGATTTACGTACCGCAGAACACTCTATCCAAGCTCAAAGGGTATGTTCTGCCTAGAGCGACTGTTGGACCGACGCTCCATCCAACACTGTAAATTCTCGCCAAACTCCACATAGAGGCAACGTGATGAAATTACCCAATAAGAATTTAGTGGAACGTCCCGGCCGTAAGTCGCTAGCGCTTACTCCGCGTGGCATTCTCGCCATCCTGTTTCGGCGCCGCCGCCTGATTACCTTGACATTTCTGGGCACCGCCGCCGGACTACTACTCGCCATCCTCATTATGCCCAACTCCTACCAGGCAGAAGTAAAGTTCCTGGTGGAACGGCAGCGTCTGGATCCCGTTGTGTCTGCAGAGCAGAAGGACGGGAGCGCAGCCGCTCGTGGAGTTACCCAAGACGAGTTGAACTCCGAACTCGAGTTGCTGATGAGCCGGGAAATTCTGGAACGGGTAGTGGTTACCTGCCATCTCTATGAACCCAAGAATCCATGGTCGCTGGCCGGCATGAAGTTGCAGTTGCTTAAGGCGATACACCTCGCCCCTGACCAGAAGACTGAGATCTTCAACGCTGTACTCAACCTCGAGCAGAGCTTGCAAGCAGTGATAATGCCCAGTTCTGACGTGATCAAAGTTGACTATAACTCGAACACTCCTCAGGGAGCAGCCGAGGTGCTCAACAAGCTTTCTCAGTTCTACATCGAAAAGAACGCCTCTATTCATCGCCCCACCGGAACTTACGAATTCTTCCAACAGCAGGCCCAGCAGTATGAGAAGGACCTGGCTGCCGCAGAAGCTCGGCTGGTGGAATTCAACAAGAGCAAGGGAGTGGTTTCGGCTGACCTTGAAAAACAAATCACGCTGCAGAAGATGAATGAGTTCGATACAGCTTTGCAGCAGGCTCGCGCCGGAATTGCTGAAACCGAACAGCGCGTCCGCTCACTTACTACATTGACTGCCACTGCGGCGCCGCGGGTAACCACCCAGGTGCGCACCTCTGAGGACTCGCAATTACTGAGCGCCCTCAAAACTAACCTCTTGACTCTTGAGCTTAAGCGGACCGAGATGCTTCAGAAATACGAGCCAACTTACCGCTTAGTAAAAGAAACGGACATGCAGATCGCTCAGACGCGCGACGCGATTGAGAAGGCCGAAAAGAGTGCCGTGCGTGAAGAGACGACCGACCGCGATGCTACTTATGACTGGGCCAAGACTGAACTGGCTAAGGCAAAAGCAGACATGGTTGGCTTGCAGGCTCGGGCAATGGTTACGCAGGACACGGTTCGCTCGATGCAAAAAAAGGTTCTTCAACTCGATGCTGACGGTACTACTCAGGCAGCATTGCTCCGCGCGGTGAAGGCCGGACAGGACAATTATGTTTCGTTCCGTCAGAAGCAGGAAGAAGCAGGCGTTGCAGACGCTTTGAGCAACAAGCGGATCCTGAACGTTGGCGTAGCTCAAGCGACCGCTGTGCCGTGGGTACCCTACGGTCCTAGCTTACCGCTGAAGTTGTTGCTCGGGCTTATCCTGGCCGGGTTTGTCGGGGTTGCCGCTGCATTCGGCGCCGACTACCTGGACCCTTCATTCCGTACCCCGGACGAAGTCTCGGACGAACTCAGCATTCCAGTACTAGCTGCGATTCCGATCAACCTGAGTGGATACAGCCATTACGAACTGAGCTACGCCAACGGAAACGGCAACGGCCATTCCAGCGACAACGGCCATTCCCGCGGTCACGTCGTTCCGCAATCACAAGCTGAAGGAACCGTTCGGACTAACTAGGACTCCTTTATGTATTTAAACTTTTACGGGCTGAAGGAACAACCGTTCGGGGTAACTCCGGATGCCCGCTATCTCTACTTAAGCAATACACATCGCGAAGCGCTGGCCTCGTTGTTCTATGGACTCGAGACGGGGCGGGGCTTCATGGCGATGATTGCAAGGCCGGGGATGGGAAAAACCACTCTGCTGGGCCATATCCTGAAGAAGTTTCAGCGATCTGCCCGGACAGCATTCCTGTTTAACACGCAGTGCAATTCGCGCGAATTCTTGGAAGCGCTGGCGAGTGAATTGGGGTTCGAATGCAGATCAACGAACCTGGTTCAATTCCTGGACGACTTCAACCGAAACCTGGTACGCGAGGCCAAGCAACGCCGTCGCTGCATCGTAGTTATTGACGAAGCCCAGAACCTGGATGCTTCCGTCTTAGAAACAGCGCGGCTGCTTTCCAACTTTGAAACCCCTCGCGCCAAACTGCTGCAGATCATATTTGCGGGCCAGCCCGAACTGGCCCATAAGCTAGGTTCACCGGCATTAGGCCAGCTTCGCCAGCGGATCTCAATGTTCAATCGGCTCGAGCCCTTTACTCCGGAAGACACGGGAAAGTACATTTACCACCGGCTTAACTTGGCAGGATATTCCGGTACCGATCTGTTTCCCGCCGATACCGTCTCGGCAATCGCATCTTATGCCGAGGGCATTCCTCGCACCATTAATAACCTGTGTTTTGCGGCACTTTCGCTGGGCTGCGCCACGAAGCGCGAGACCATCGATGTGTCGATGGTCAAGGAAGTGGTCGCTGACCTCGACGTCAACCGACTGGCTCCCCGGTTGGAGCCTGTTTCTGTTCTGCCGAGGAACGGAATGCGAAACACAGATATTTCCGACAACACTGCGACACAGGTTTTCCCGTTCGTGCAGTCACCGATGACGTTCGGAAGACTCCTGAGGAAAATAGATTTGACCGACGCGGATGAAACTGCGGAGGCAGAAGAGGCGCTACCCGTAGAAGAGGAAGCCGCGGTTCCCGACAGCGCGGCGAAATGGCCTCAAATGATTCGAAAATAACCTGTATCCCCCCCCCCGAAATACTGCGAGCTTTCGCTCGCATTCCAATATCGAAAGAAAAAAAGGTCACCGCCGGGCCTTTGCAAGTCAGAACAAATTCAAAACTGAGGAATCGCAATGAGTAAGAATTTTGAGCTGCTTCAGCAGATGGGCAAGGAACAGGAAGCGTTTATGGACGCTTCCACCGCCGTGATGGATCCCGCGCAAATCAAGCGTCCGCAGCCGCATCTCGAAGGGATGCAGGCGGACGAGGTAGCGAAATTGGTCCAGCGGGTATTCCTCCTCGAGTCCTCTGGAGAAAACCGCATGGTGGTTTTCACCAGCCCGGAACCCGGAAGCGGTTGTACCTGGGTTTGCCACAATGCCAGTGAAATCCTGGCGTCGAAGGTCGATGGCTCAGTGTGCATCGTCGACGCCAATCTGGGTGCACCCACGCTTCACAAGCGTTTCGGCGTGGCCAATCACTTTGGTCTTTCCGATTCCTTGCAGCAGGCTGGTACGATCCGCAAGTTTGCCTCGCAGGTGGAAGGCACGAACCTCTGGCTGCTGAGCTGCGGTGGTGAGGTGGCGAATTGGCAGAATCTACTGTGTTCCGATCGTGGCCGGCAGCGCTTGAACGAGTTGCATCAGGAGTTCGACTATGTGTTGATCGATGCTCCTCCGCTTAGCCAGTCAAATGCCGCGACCATGCTGGGTAGCGCTACAGACGGTGCGGTCCTTGTAATAAAAGCTAACTCTTCACGCCGGGAAGTTGCTCGCAAAGCCATGGAGGACTTTAAATCGGCGAATGTGCCACTGCTTGGAGCGGTCCTGAACCAGAGAACCTTTCCTATCCCGACCAAGATTTACAAGCGGCTGTAAGCGACAAGCGCAACCACAAGGTGAGAACACGTCGATCGAGAGATTCGACGCAGCTTGATTCTCATTGCTTTCGCAATATTTCAGGAGAGACTTCATGGACCCGTTTTTGGCGACATTTTGCTTTTTCAGCGTAAACATCAAAGTATCGCCTTCCCTCGCCATTCCGATTCTAATTCTTTCAGTGCTGGCAGGATTGTGGCTCTGGGAGCGCCGCAAGAGCCGCAGGGTTATTGAGCAGTTTGTTTCTCTCGCTTCGCATGCCTGCATTCCAACCTATCGCAGCGTGCTTAACGAGCTTTCCAATGAACTGGCTCGGGCCCGGCGTACTCAGCGCTCGCTGAGCATTGTGGTCTTAACCCTCGATACCAACACCGATTTCAGCGCGGTAACTTCGATCAGAGAAAGAGACGGGAACGGGAACAACAGGAATGGGGGATTTCACGTTCGGCAGGTTCCGGTGATGGCCCTGGTGTTTCCGCAGATCGCTTACATTTTGCGGAACACGGTTCGCAAAAGCGATATTGTCGCTTGCGGTCCGGCACCCAACGAATTTGTTGTCGCGCTGGCCGAAACAGGCAAGGCGGGGGCAGAGCCGTTTGTGAATCGCTTCCACGAGTTGATGTTGAGTAGTGGGCTGATGCCGCTGCGGTCGTCCATTGCAGAATTTCCGCCTGATGGGCTCACCATCGAAGACCTTGTTGGTAGTGCGAGAGCTTCCAGTAAGTCCCACCCGTCCAAATCAGAAGAGCCGATGACGCCGGCCGCCATCGCTGATCACGGATTGATGACTAGGAGAGAGGCAGTATGAGCGCTCCGGACAGAGTAATAGGGAGAGTAATCGAGAACGACCAGGTTCAGGATTACATACGGATCGTAGAACGCCGTACGGCATGGTATGAGCGCAGCAGGCGTCCGCTGCTCAGTGAAGTACAGTACCGGCGGGCCAAGCGCTTTATGGACGTAACGGTCTGTCTCGCGGCACTGCCCTTTGTGGTGCTTGTTTTAGCGATCTGCTGGCTGGCGATTCGGATTGATTCGCCCGGTGCGGCGTTCTTTGGTCAGTTACGCACTGGCAAGGGCGGAAAACGGTTCAAGATGTTCAAGCTGCGGACGATGGTGATCAACGCCGCCGAGTTAAAACAGAAATACCTCCACCTCAATGAGCTTACTTATCCAGATTTCAAAATTACCAATGATCCTCGGGTAACACGGGTAGGGAAAATCCTACGCAAGACAAGCATTGATGAACTGCCTCAGGTTTTCAATGTCCTGCTCGGCGATATGAGCCTGGTGGGTCCCCGTCCGACGTCATTTAGCGCCGATACTTACAGCTTGTGGCACACGGCAAGACTGGCGGTCAGGCCGGGCTTGAGCGGTTTGTGGCAGGTTTCAGGCCGGGCCGAACTCGACTTTGACGATCGCCTGCGACTCGACGTGGCTTACATCCGGAACCGGTCGTTCTGGCTGGATGTTTGCATTATTGCCCGCACCTTCACTTCCGTGCTGAGTGGTCGAGGGGCCGCTTGATGTTTCTTGTATCAGCACTGACGTTTTGGGTTTCGGCGGCAATCATAGCTTTCGCTTATGTTGGCTTCCCCTGTCTGATCATGCTATGGGGTGCCTTATTTCCGAAGAGAGTGGCGGCTAAACCGATTACGCCCTCGATAAGCCTCATCATCGCGGCCTACAACGAAGAAAACAATATCGCTGCAAGGCTGGATAACGCTCTGGCGCTCGATTATCCGGTGGAAGCCCTGGAGATCATTGTTGCCTCTGACGGATCGAATGACGCTACCGAGAGCATAGTAGCTTCTTATCGGGATCGCGGAGTTCGGCTGCTTAGTCTGCCTCGTCGTGGCAAAGTATTTGCTCTGAATGCGGCCGTTGATCAAGCCCGCGGCGAAATACTGGTATTTTCGGATGCCAACTCGATTTACCATCGTCTTGCCTTGAGGAGCCTGGCAAGAAACTTCGCGGATACTACGATAGGTGGGGTTGCCGGGGTCACGGTGTACAGTCTCGATGCAGCTTGTGAGTCCAGCAGCCGGGGCGAAGATATCTACGGAGATTATGATAACTGGCTTAAACAGCGCGAAAGCCTTACTGGCAGCGTAGTTTCCGCTCACGGTGGAATTTACGCCATACGACGCCCGCTCTACCCGCGGCTTGCTGATTCTGCTGTTACTGACGATTTCGCTATTTCGACAGCTGTAATCGAGCAAGGCTACCGACTGGTGTTTGAAGGGCAAGCGCTCTCCTGCGAAGAGGCAGTCAGCACTGCGAAGCACGAGTTCTCCCGCAAAGTTCGTATCGTCACACAAGGGTGGCGCGCTCTGCTGCTAAGAAAACGGCTGCTGAACCCCTTTCAATACGGCTTCTACTCGGTGGTGTTGTTTTGCCACAAGGTGCTGCGTCGCCTGGTGCCGGTTTTCCTGGTGATGGTCTTCGTCTCAACCCTGATCGCAAGTAATAGCGGGAAATTTTTCTTCTTCATCGCATTAGCGCAAGTGGCCTTTTACCTTCTCGCTACGACGGGACTTCTTTTGCGCAAGACGCCCTGGGGAAGATCCAAGGTTTTCTATATCCCGTTTTTTTACTGCATGGCCAATGCAGCCGCATTGGTCGCCCTGCTTAAACTTGCCCGCGGACGCCGGATCGAACTCTGGCAGCCGCAGCGGCATGAAGCGTAGCTCGCCAAGTTTTTAGAGCACCACTCCCCGCAGTCCTCCTCCCCGAGCGACTTTTTCCCAACTTTTTTTGCTGTCATTTCAGCCGTAGGAATCGGAGGCCCATGCGTATAGCCGTTGTTAGTGGCGTGGATCGGGATCTTATTGAATACCTGGAAAAGCATCACCAGGTGGTCTATAACCTCGATACCAAACCGGAAGTATTACAAGAAACCATGCGGGGATGCGATGTATTGGTCTTCCGCAGCGGCGTAAGCATTACGGCCGAACTAATGGCTTGCGCCCCAAACCTAAAACTTCTGGTCCGGGCGGGTTCCGGCCTGGACAACGTTGACCTCGACTATTTGAAGGTTCATGGCATCACGTTGGAAAGAATCCCTCAACCGTCAGCGCAGGCCGTTGGTGAGATGGCCATCGCATTGATGTTTGCCTTGGCCAGAAATCTTCGCGAAGCGGACGAGAAATTGCGTCGTGGTTACTGGGCCAAGCTCGAATTAGAAAGCCACTTGCTCTCGGGCAAGACGCTGGGCATTGTGGGGGCCGGCAACATCGGAGCGCGCACTGGTCAGCTCGGGGTAGCGCTCGGGATGAAGGCTATGGGCTGTGTGCAGGTCTCTAGTCCGGCTATCAAGGCGGAACTGCACAAGAAGCGCATTCAGGCTGCGACGTTTGACGAAGTGGTAGCCAACGCGGACTTTCTGAGCATCCACGTTCCTCTTAGTGATTCCACTCGCAACATGATCAATGCCAATACATTTGCGCAAATGAAGCGTGGATCGTATTTGATCAATCTGGCGCGAGGCGGCGTCGTTGACGAAGGCGCCCTTTATCAGGAATTGACCAAGGGTAAGCGAGTGCGTGGCGCGGCGCTCGATGTTCACCTGCGCGAAGGTCACGGAAAAATATCACCGCTGGCCGAACTGCCCAACGTTTTATTGACTCCTCACATAGGCGCTATGACGGTCGAAACCCAACGCGACATCGGCCATCGTGTGGTCCGGATCATTGAGGAGTTTGCCAAACCTGGCACCACGCAGCAGGAAAGAGAAATGCAGTTAAGCCAAATTCAAACTGACGCGGGATTCAATGTTCCCGCGGCGGATTAACCGAACCTTCAAACGGAGTAACAATGACCAAGAAAACCACACAACTCAAACAAATGCTGCAATCAGGCGAAGTCGAATTCCTCATGGAATCCCACAGTGGACTCAGCGCGAAAATCGCTGAGGAAGCCGGTTTTAAGGGTATCTGGGGTAGCGGCCTCTCCATATCCGCTGCCATGGGAGTGCGTGACGCCAATGAAGCCAGTTGGACTCAGGTTCTCGATGCTGTCGAGTTCATGAGCGACGCCACCACGATCCCGATCCTGCTCGACGCCGATACCGGATATGGAAACTTCAATAACGTCCGCAGGTTGGTCCGCAAACTGGAGCAGCGGAACGTCGCCGGTGCTTGCCTTGAAGATAAAGTTTTCCCCAAGACGAATTCACTTCTGGAGGGAGAACGTCAAACCCTGGCAGACATAGACGAGTTCGCCGGCAAGATCAAGGCAGCCAAGGACACGCAGCGGGACTCGGACTTTTGTGTGGTTGCGAGAATCGAATCATTCATCGCGGGATGGGGCCTGGCGGAGACCCTGGATCGCGCCAACGCCTACTACGAGGCTGGCGCTGACGCGCTCTTGATTCACAGCAAGCTGGCCGTACCGGATGAAATCCTGCAATTCATGGATCAGTGGGGAACAACCTGTCCAGTAGTGATCGTTCCGACCAACTACTATAAGACATCAGTTCAGGTTTTTCGTGAAGCAGGAATCAGCCTGGTGATTTGGGCAAACCATGCACTGCGCGCGAGCGTAGCTGCCATGCAGCGCACAGTTGCCAGCATTCATGCGACGCAATCATTGGTCACCGCGGAAAAGGAAATCGTCTCCGTCAAAGAGATATTCCGACTCCAGGATATGAATGAGTTGAAAGAAGCAGAAGAGCGCTATCTGCCGGCTCCTTCACCGGAGAATGTCGCCGCATAACCGATTTGTAAAGTTTCTCCCCCCGCCCTCCCCACTTAACGAAAGCCAAGTTGAAGACAAACTCAAAACACAAAAATCCGCCGGCTGTGGTGATTGGCATGGACTGCATGACCGGGGTGCAGGCTGCGCGTATCCTGGCGCGTCATGACGTTCCCGTCATCGGCGTTGCGCAGGACCCGAAGCATCCGTGCTGCACGACCAAAGTTTGCGAGAGCATATTATTTTGTGACATCACCAGCGATGACCTGATCGATACGCTCAGAAAATTGGGAGTCGGCTTGGAACAAAAAGCCGTGCTTTACCCTTGCACCGATCTGAGCGTGTTGCTGATTTCACGAAATCGGGATGAGCTGAAGGCTTGGTATCACATGGCTCTGCCCGAGCCTGAAGTAGTGGAGTTGCTGATCGACAAGATTCAGTTCTTAACCTGGGCCCAGGAACAGAATCTTCCAATCCCAGCAACGTTTTTTCTGCGTAACCGCACTGATGCTGAAAAAGCCGCCCGCGAGCTGAATTATCCCTGCGTGATGAAGCCGGCGGTCAAAACCGCGAAGTGGCAGAGCAAGTCGGGCGTAAAGGTCTACAAGCTGTACAGCGCGGGCGAGTTACTGGCTCAATATGACCAATGTGCAGATTGGTCTGATTTGTTCATGGTTCAGGAATGGGTTGAGGGAGGAGACTCCACGCTTTATTCCTGCAATTGCTATTTCGATGCAGACTCAAAACCACTGGTGACATTTGTGGCGCGCAAGCTGCGCCAGTGGCCGCCGCACACAGGTACCAGCTGCCTCGGCGAGGAAGTCAGGAATGACACAGTACTAGAGCAAACCATCGATCTGTTTCAGAGAGCGAAGTTCTGCGGACTTGGATATCTGGAACTTAAGCGTGACGAGCGGACTGGCAAACACTTCATCATCGAGCCAAACATTGGCAGGCCCACAGGCCGGTCGGCGATTGCAGAGGCTGGCGGCGTAGAACTTCTGTACGCCATGTACTGCGACATTCTGGGCCGTCCGTTGCCGGAGAATCTGGAGCAACAATATCGCGGCACCAAGTGGATTTACCTCCGACGGGACTTGCAATCGGCGGTCTACTACTGGCGGCGCGGCGAGCTTAGTTTTGGCGAGTGGTTGCGTTCCATACGCGGCCCCAAAGGATATGCATTGTGGGCGTGGAACGACCAGGCTCCGTTCTGGATGGATTTCAAGTATGCGGTGTCCTGCTTCGTAAATGGAGGGAAGAAAAGCCGTGCCGAACTGGGTGGCGAAACCTCCGAGCCCAACGTCGAAACAAAAACTGTCGACTACGATATTCATGGCCGCGTCGGAATTCGCTTGATTGACCCGTCCGCAGAGGACATCGCTGCTGTTTCCAAACAATTGGGCCCGATGCAATTGCCATTGACGCGTGAGGCGGATATTACTATCCGCTTCGTGAAATCTCTGCCGACCAACGGACTGCGCTATGTGGAATTCAATGGCAGCGGTTTCACCGATGATGGGTTCTACCTGCTTCAGAGCAACAAACGGCCGGCGAAAGTAAAGATTGGCTTCTCTCAGATTGGTGGCCGGTGCGAAATCGTTTGTGAAACCGGGCTGCGCGCCGTGCCCTTGCTAATGGCCATCCTGAATCTGACGCTGCTTTCAAAAGACTGTGTTCCCTTGCATGCATCGGCGTTCACCCACGAAGGAAAAGGGATCCTGCTCACAGGTTGGTCCAAAGGGGGCAAGACCGAAGCTCTGCTGGCCTTCGCGAAACACGGTGCTCGCTACGTCGGCGACGAATGGATCGTGCTTAGTAAAGATGGCGAGAAAATGTACGGTATTCCTGAGAATATCCGCCTGTGGGAATGGCACCTGGATAATGTTCCCCATGTGCGCAGCCAGATAAGCCGTCAAGACCGGTTCTTGTTCCGAACGATTCACTGGCTCGATGGTCTGCAATCTTCGGCATCCAAGAGATTGGCAAGAACTTTCCCGTTCAAGGTTTTGCGCCGCTCTATGCCGATATTGAAACGCCAGTTGAATGTGTGCCTTAAACCGGAAGTTATCTTTGGCCGAAATATGGACAACTTCGAGGCCAGGCCCGACAAACTTTTTCTTCTCCTGAGCGACAACAATCCAACCGTACGCGTGGAACGTGCCGACCCTCAGGCGATTGCTGACACCATGGCGTCTTCGGTTCGCTACGAGAACCTGCCGTTGATGGAGCAATATCTCTCCGCCAAATTTGCCAATCCCGCGCTAAAGAACGAGTTCATCGAGAACGCTCACAAACTCCAGCATCAGATTCTGCTGCAAGCATTGGAAGGCAAAGAAGCTTATACCGTGCGTCACCCATATCCGGTCTCGTTTGATCGGCTCTACGAAGCCATGCAGCCATTTGTGGAAAGTTCGAATTAATGTCGAATACTTCCTGGGAGCAAGAGCAGCTGATCGAGGATAGGCTCGAATTTCAGCCGACAGGCGATGGTTCGGCGATGGAGGGACGCATCGACTATGACATTCACGGCGTGGTCGGGGTCCGGTTGTTGGACTGTCCGCCAGCCGAGGCTGCCGCAATTTCCCGGAAATTCGCCCGTCTGCAGCGCTCACTGGATCGGAATCCTGACATCATTGTTCGGTTCGTAAAACGATTCGAAGCGCCACGCATCACGTACCTGGGGCTGAACCAGTACGCTTACACCGAAAGTGATTTCTACCTGGTTGCTGAGAAGACCGCAGCCAAGACAAAGATCTCCTTTCAGCAGATAGGCAGTGAAGTCTGCGAGATCGTATGTGAAGGCGGTACCGAGATTGTTCCGCTACTGACCACGCTGATTAACTTCACGGCAGTCAAGAAAGGTTACGTTCCCCTACATGCTTCGGCATTTTCGTATCGCGGGGTAGGAGTCTTAGTTTCGGGGTGGAAAAAGGGCGGCAAAACGGAATCGCTTCTTGCTTTCGCCGCACAGGGCGCACGCTATATCGGCGACGAATGGATCCTACTCAGTGGCGATGGCCAGAAAATGTGCGGAATACCCGGCCTGATTCCTCTCTGGGATTGGCATTTCAAGTATCTCCCTTATCTTCGACGCGAAGTGAAGCGAGAAGATCGCACAATGTTCACCGCGGTTCGCTGGCTTGACGCTTTGCACCGGCTCCTCCCAAACGGCAAATTGGGAAATTTTCTGCCGCTGCGGTTCCTGCGCGATGCCATGCCAAAGCTGAAGCGCAAGGTGAACGTCGCTCTGGATCCCGAAGTGATTTTCAATCCGCCGCTCGGTTGGCTCTTCGGCTGTCCTGACAAGATCATTTTAGCGATGAGCCACGTCAGCAGTGACATCACAATCGAGGCTGCTGATCCCCTTCAGGTTGCGGCGCACATGAGTTCATCGGTCGAATTCGAACAATTGGGCTTTTTCAAGCACTATTTGGCCTACAAGTTCGCGTTTCCTGGATGCCAAGCGGATTTCATGGAGCAGATTGCGGAAAAACAACGTTCGATCCTGCGTCGAGCCCTAGCTGGGAAAGAAGCATACGTCTTGGCACATCCCTATCCGGTTTCATTGACCGATCTGGCCGCCCATATGCTGCCGTTCTTAAAAGCCAATGATGAAAGCATCACTTCAGTTCCGGCGATGCAGGTGCCGTACGTGCCCTCCCTGGAGCAAAGGTAACCGCTGTGAAAATCGCCTATATACTTCCGGCATTTCCCGATCTGTATAAGTCTCCCAGCGGGCATCTTCGCCCGTATCACTTCATACGGGAATTGGCGAAGCGCCATTCGATCACCCTGTTCGCCCTTAGCAGCGGCGAAATATCGAGTGAAGCGCAAGCTGATATGAAAGGCTGGACGGATCAGGCGCTAACCTTCGATCTTCACGGCGGAAAGGTCCCCTCACGAAATCGTGGCGTGCGCGCGTGGCGGGCACGTCAGGCGGTAAAGAATATGAAGCGTTCATTCCAGGAAGTGAGTGCTCGGGAAAGCTTTGATGTCGTACTGTTCCAGGGAAAGCATACCTTTCCCGTAATTGCCGGCTGTAAGTTGCCACTGGTGGTCGACTTCTGTGACGCAACCTCTTACCGTATGCGCCAAAGCATGCGCTACGCGGGCATTACCGATCTTCCCTGGCGGTCGCTGCGATACCTTGAAGTAAGGCACTTCGAGAAAAAGCTGCTGAGAAAAAGCCAGCACCGTGCATTCATTTCAGGCCGCGATCGGCAGGCCATTCTTGGTGATCGGGATTCATCCAGGTTAGTGGCCAACGGAATTGATTTGGAGTTTTGGACTCGCAAGACTAATGCTCCGCAGGCGAACTGCATGGTTTACACGGGAGTCATGGAGTATCCTCCCAACGCCGACGGAGCACTCTACCTGATCCGCGAGATTCTGCCGCTGGTTCGCAAGTCAGTGCCGGATGTGAACCTTTTTATCGTGGGAAGAAATCCTTCGGCAGTGCTGGTCGAGGCTGCTCGCATGCATCCCGAAGTTACGGTGACTGGTTTTGTCGACGACATGCGTCCTTACCTCGAACAGGCAAGTGTTTATGTGGCGCCATTACGATTTGCCTCGGGCATGCAAAATAAATTATTGGAAGCGATGGCAATTCAGGTCCCGGTTGTAACCACTCCCATTGGGGCTCAGGGCATCCAGATCGACGGTGCGAAAGAGTTGCCAGTGCGGGTGGCTCAGGGTCCGATCCAATTTGCTAATGCGGTAATTGAGTTGATGAACGACAAGCACGAATGCTCTCGCCTGGCTGCCGCCGGCAGAATCTACACGGAGCAGCATTTCAACTGGTCACGTAGCGCGGCGCAATTGGAACAGTTGTGCATCGATGCGGTTACGCAGGCTGGCGCCGCTACCGGCAAGCTTGCGCGGCACGACTTAGTCCAAGATCACGCAAGCCCTCTTTCATAATCTCTCCCCCAAAACATCGACATGACCAAATTTCCCAAGTAGGCCCTCCCAGTTCGCAATACCCGGTTAAAGGTTTACCCAGATTTCCGAATTCCAAAGATGACATCGGCGCGAAACTATGGCGCCTTTGGACGAGAGCGATGACAAATATCTTGACACTCCCCAATTTCTTTTCGCGGCTTAAGATGACCGCGATTGCTGTTTTTGTTGCCACCCTGTTTGGCGCCTGGGCCAACACATCGGCGCAAACCGTCGGCTACCACGACTATTCATTCGGTTCCACCATCTCTGCGCCCACCGATTCCAAACCGGAAAGCAAGGTGTGGTTCAATGACGGAGTGTGGTGGGGCGTGATGTTTAACCCCTCTCTCCAGGGGTTTGATATTTATCGCCTGGACTTGACCACGCAGACATGGACCGATACGGGGACCGCCGCCGATGACCGTGCTACAAGCCGTGCCGATGCATTGTGGGATCAGGCCGCCGGCAAGCTCTACATAGTTTCAAACCTCCACGTCGACAACGCACAGCCCAACAATACCTCGTCCAACTGGGGGAGACTCTATCGCTATAGCTACAATGCGGGCACCCAAACCTATTCGCTGGACTCGGGCTATCCGGTCACTGTAACCAAGGGCAAAGAAGAAACCTTAACTATCGCAAAAGACTCAAACGGAAAACTGTGGGTCACCTATGTCGAAGCGGGCAAGGTGATGATCAACCACAGTAACGGCAGCGATAACGTTTGGGGAACACCAACTGCTCTTCCGGTAGGAACTACTGCAACAACCGTCACCACCGACGACATTGCGACGATCATCAGCTTTGGCGGAAACAAGATTGGTGTCTATTGGAGCAATCAAAGCACCAATCGCGACTATTTTGCGATCCACCCTGACAGTAATGCCGATGCCACCTGGCTGACGGAAGAAACTGCTTGGGGCAACGGCGTCAACTGTACCGGTCTGTGTGCTGACGACCATATAAATATTAAAGCCGACAGCACTGGCAAGATTTACGTTGCGATCAAGACGTCATTTACCAATACTACCGATCCTTTTATCGTCCTGGTTACGCGGAATCCCACGACCGGGGCCTGGTCGAGTTTCACTGAATCCCAGCACGCCAACACCAATACCCGGGGCATCGTCGTATTAGACGAGCCGCACAATCGCCTCTTCATTTTCGTGAGTTCCAACGAGGCGGGCGGCGACATAGATTACAAGTCGACCAGCATGAGTAGCCCGTCGTTTGTGGTAACAGGTCAGGGCGATCAGTTCATTTCCAATACAACAGACACGCATATCAACAATGCGACTTCGAGCAAGCAGAACCTAACCAGCACTACCGGCTTGTTGGTATTAGCAGGGGATGACACCTCCCATTTTTACGTCCACAATTACATAAACCTGGGCACTGGCCCGACAATAACTTCGTTTACGCCGACCAGCGGGCTTTCGGGAACCTCCGTGGTCCTTACGGGGCTTAAGTTCACGGGCGCAACTTCGGTAAAATTTAACGGCGTCTCGGCCAGCTTCACCGTAAATTCGGATTCACAAATCACGACCTCGGTGCCTTCGAGCGCAACCTCCGGCGCCATCACGGTTACCACCTCCGGCGGGACCGGAACCAGTGGATCGCCATTCAATGTAACTTTAGCGATTCCGCACCCTACTTCGTTTACCCCTTTGAACGGTATTGTCGGAACTTCGGTCGTCATCACCGGCACCAACTTTGTCGGCATAACCGGAGTTGCGTTTAACGGAGTACCGGTGCCGTCGGCTGCTCCGGGAAATTTTGTAGTCAATTCCTCAACTAAGATTACGACGCCGGTTCCCTCGGGTGCGTCCACCGGCAAGATCACCGTTACCAATTCCGGCGGCACCGGTACCACCTCTAGCAGTTTCAGCGTACTGCCGTCTATTTCATCGCTATCGCCCGCGAGTGGCTCCATCAACTTGCCGGTCACCATCAATGGCGAAGGATTTACTGGAACGACTTCGGTCAAGTTCAACAGCAACAAGACTGCTACTTTCTCCGTAGTCTCCAGCAAACAGATCAACACCACAGTTCCGACAAACGCTACTACCGGTGCAATTACTGTCACTACGCCGGCTGGCACTGCGACCAGCGCTTCTTTCCCTGTTGTTCCGCCTGCAACGTTCACTTCCTTCTCGCCGACCAGCGGGCCAGTCGGTACGGTGGTGACGCTTAACGGAACGAATCTCTCCAGTCCTTACGGCGTTACTTTTAATGGGACGGCTGCAACATTCACGGCGGTTAGCTCGACCAAGATCACAGCCACGGTGCCCTCTGGCGTCACCACCACCACCACCGGTCCAATCACCATCAATGCTCAAGGCGGACCCGTTTCGTCGCCTAGTTCATTCATGGTAACGCCAGCTATAAGCAGCTTCAGTCCGACCAGCGGAGGCACCGGAACAGTTGTCACTATCACCGGAACCAGCTTTACCGGCGCGACAGCCGTAAAATTCGCCGGAACAACTGCCGCGTTCAATGTTACTAACGACAGTCAGATCAGCGCGACGGTTCCATCTGGCGCGACGAATGGAACTCTGGCCGTCACTACGCCGGGTGGAACAGGAACCAGCAGCGGGAGCTTCACGGTATTGCCGCCACCGTCCATTACTTCCTTCACTCCTGGCGGAGGAGCGGTCGGCACTGCGGTCACCATAACGGGTACAAATTTCGGAGCGACGCAAGGGACGAGCACAGTCAAATTCAACGGCATAACTGCGGCGCCTGCTTCGCCGGCGTCAAACTGGTCGAATACGTCGATTACCGTATTAGTGCCGGCCAACGCGACCATCGGTCCAATCACTTTGACTACCTCTACTGGAGTTGGGACTAGTGGTACTAACTTTGTTCCTGCACCGGTGATCAGTTCGTTTGCTCCCACGAGCGGCGTCACCGGCACCTCTGTCGTACTCGGGGGGATCAATTTCACTGGGGCAACAGCGATCAGCTTCAATGGCGGTGTGGCCACAACCTTTACGGTTGATTCCGACACTTCGATTCATGCCTCGGTGCCTGCGACTGGAACGACCGGTCCGATTAGCGTCACTACGCCCAACGGCGGGACCGGGTCGAGTGCGACTAACTTCACCGTCAATCCCCTGATCAACACATTGACTCCGAACAACGGGTCTTATCCGTCGTCGGTGACGATTGCCGGTAGCGGCTTCGGATCTACTCAAGGTGCAAGCACGGTCACGTTCAACGGAACTTCGGCGGGCGCGGCAACTAGCTGGGGGCCCACCTCCATTACAGTGCAGGTGCCGCAGAGCCTGGCACTCGGGAACAACACGGTGCTGGTCACCGTGTCCGGAGTTAACAGCAATGGATTGAACTTCACGGTAACCTCGCCGCTTCCCATAATCAGTTCATTTGCTCCGTTTGAAGCTGTCGCCGGAACTACCGTTACCATCAACGGCACCAACTTCTCTGGCACCACGGCGGTGAGTTTCAATGGCACGGCCGCAAGTAGTTTCACCATTCTGTCGTCGGCTCAAATAACCGCGACTGTTCCTTCCGGAGCAACAAGTGGCCCAATTAGCGTCACTAACGGCTTCGGCACGGCATTGAGTGCCAGCAATTTTACGGTCTCAACGCTGGTCAGAAACATGACCTTTGAGAATGGGGCTCTGATCGACGTCGCAACCGGCGCAGACAATACCGGCGGAACTAACAAGGGAAGCTTGGTTGTCGATACGGTGAACGCCCTGAAGGGCATTTACTCGGCGCACGTGCCCGGAATCAGTGACGCGTACCTTACTAAAGCTTTCAGTCCGACAGTAGATGACCTATATGAAACCTTCTACTTGCGGGTAAATGCCACACACACTACTGCCGCATTGGTGGCGCAGCTTACTGCTAGTGGCTCCGCGCCGGCTGGCGGCACACTGGGAGAGATTCGAGTAACTGCTGCCAACAACCTGCAACTCACAAGAAATGGCACACTGATCGGGGCCGCTGGCACGGCACTGACTGTCGGGCAGCCATATCGCATTCTACTGCACCAGAAAAAAGGTACCGGCTCTAACGCGATTATCGAAGCATTCCTTGCTCAGGGAGATAATCCCTTTACTACAGCATTCGCGAGCACCACGACCGATACGTTTACCAATGGTGTGGCTTCCCTCAAGATCGGGAACCTCAGCACCACTACGAATACTATTGATCTCTCTCTCGATAACGTCCAGCTAGACTCCGCGATACCGCAGGGCCAGGCTCCTCCTCTTATTACCTCTCTGACGCCAAATAGTGGCCAAGAGGGAACCGTGGTTACCATCGCCGGCTTGCACTTCGGTGCGACGACCGGCGCGGTAACCTTCTTTAACGGTATCGCCGGAACGCCGACCAACTGGACCGATACCTCGATCACGGTGCCGGTACCGACTGGCGCGACCACGGGTCCGGTGGTGGTCACCAATACCAGCAACGTGAGTAGCAATGGCGTCCCCTTTACCGTTGGTGGAACCATTAGCGGTGTTTCGCCGGCATCGGGTGCAACCGGCGCGACGGTCACAATCAGCGGAACAAATCTGTCCGGTGCGACGCAGGTGACATTTAACGGAACTCCTGCGGCGACACCTTATCAGAACAACACAGCGACTCAAATTGTGGTGACGGTGCCTGGCGGAGCAACCACCGGCCCAATCGTCGTAACTACACCGAACGGAAATGCCACCAGCCCGAGCAGCTTCACGGTTGTTCCGGCGCCGGCGATCACCAATCTGTCATCGCTTACTGGTGCGGTCGGCCAATCGATAACCATCACCGGCACCAATTTTGGCCCGACGCAAGTCACCAACAGCAGTGTGACTTTCAACGGAACAGCCGCGCCAGTTACCAGTTGGAGTGACACCTCCATCGTGGTGCCAGTCCCGGCAGGCGCGACTACCGGCAACGTAGTGGTATTCGCCGCCGGCGTCGCCAGCAATAACAGTCCCTTCACCGTCATTCCTAACATTACTGGCGTGAATCCAAGCTCCGCTGCAGTTGGAGCTACGGTGACCATTGCCGGTACAAGCTTTGGCGCATCGCAAAGTTCGAGCACGGTAACGTTTGGCGGCGCGACAGCGACCGTAAATACCTGGAGCGACACTTCAATCTCAGTGATTGTGCCAAGTGGAACTGGCACCCAGAGTGTTGTGGTCACGGTCAACACGCAGCCCAGCAACGGTTTCAGCTTTAACTACATTCCGCCGCCGAGCATCACGAACCTTTCAGCAGGTTCCGGTTACGCGGGCTCATCGATCACAATCACCGGAACCAGCTTCGGGGCAACTCCAAGTTCGAGTACGGTGACGTTCAACGGCGCGACCGCAGTTGTAAATAACTGGAGTGATACTTCGCTCGCAGTAACGGTGCCAGCCGCCGCGACAACTGGAAACGTGGTGGTGACCGTTGGCGGAGTCGCCAGTAACGGCGTTCCCTTCACCGTGCTGCCTAACATTACGGGGGTATCGCCCAGCTCAGGCCCGGCGAATACTGCGATCATCATTAATGGAACTCGTTTCGGCTCTCCCCAAGGGACAAGCACGGTCACCGTCAATGGAACTCTGGCGACGGTGAGCAACTGGAGTGATACTTCGATCAGCGCCACCGTGCCAGTGGGTGCGCCGGCAGGCGTTGGCAGCGTGGTGGTTACGGTTGGAGGCCAGCCGAGCAACGGATTCACTTTCAACGTGATTCCGCCTCCCAGCATTAGCGGGGTTTCTCCTGCTTCGTCACCGGCAGGAACTTCAGCGACCGTGCAGGGCGTAAATTTTGGATCGTCACAGGGCTCAAGCACGGTAACGTTCAACGGGACCTTGGCCACCGTTAACGGGATCTGGACCGATACGTCGATCCCGGTAATCGTGCCTGGGTCATTGCCCCAAGGTTCCGCCCCAGTAGTAGTTACGGTGAGCAATCAGCCAAGCAATCCTTCGCCGTTCACGGTGGTGCCAAACACAAATTTGCCGCATATCGATTCATTTACGCCCACGTCTGGCACCAACGGAACAGTTGTTACCATTGCAGGCTTGTACTTCAGCGGGACAACCGCAGTCAAATTCAACGGGGCCGCGGCCACAACATTCAATCCCGACAGCGATACTCAGATCACCGTCGTCGTTCCAGCGGGAGCTACCACAGGACCAATCAGCGTTACCAATGGGGTTGGGACGACGCTGAGTTCCACCAACTTTACCGTCACCCTGATCAAATTCAGCACCTTTGAAGCGGGCACGTTGACCGATCCAGCTACGGGAGTTTCTTCCACTACTGGCACGGGCAACAGCATCGACAGCGTGACGCCGTTGAAAAGCGCTGTCTCCGCGCACGTCAATGGAAGCAACTCGTATCTGACAGATACCTTCGCCGGCCAGGACGATGTTTACGCATCGTTCTATCTGCGACTCAACGCCCTGCCAACGGCTGCGTTGCGCATTGCCATGCTGTCCGATGGCGGAACTACGGTGGGTAATTTCAACCTCAATCCTTCCGGCTCTTTGACTCTGCGTAACAGCGGTACTAACTTTTCGCCAAATTCGGCTGCTTTAGTTGTGGGCCAGATATATCGCGTGGCCATCCATCAGAAGAAGGGCACCGGAGCGAATGCAATTCTCGAAGGATTCGTGGCGCAAGGAGATGCGCCGTTTGGCGTGCCTTTTGTTTCGAACGCAACCGGAACCTGGACTACCCAGGCAGATACGTTCAAAGTCGGCGCCACCATCGCCACCGCAGTTGACCTAACCGTCGACAATATTCAGATCGATACCACTTTGCCGATGGCGGCACCGTCGCCCAGCATTACGGCATTCAGTCCGACACATGGTCTAGTTGGAGACACCGTTACCATCTCCGGCACTAACTTTGGCGCCACGCAGTCTGGCGGAAGCGTCAAGTTCAACGGCACGACTGCAGCGGTAAGCAGCTGGAGCTCAACTTCAATCGTGGTGACGGTGCCGGCCAGTGCGACCTTCGGCTTAGTCACGGTAACCACGGGAGGAGGTACTGCCAGCACCAGCAGCCTGACGCCGTCGCAATTCACTGTGGACAGCGCCATCCCAACCATCAGCGGTTTCAGCCCTTCGAGTGGACCGGTTGGAACCCAGATCACCATCAACGGGACGAACCTGTCGGGAGCAACCTCAGTGACCGTAGCCGGCACAGCTGCCGCAATCGGTCCCAACAGCGCGACCCAGATCACGATAACGGTCGCCAACGGAACAACCGGCTCGGGTCCGATCGTCGTCAACACGCCTGGTGGACAAGCTACTAGTTCTAGCAACTTCACCGTGGGCGCTGCGCCGATCGTCACCAGCTTCACGCCTACTGCTGGGGTTGCCGGTGCGAGCGTCGTCATTACGGGAACCGGATTCACCGGTGCAACCGCAGTGAAGTTCAATGGCACCGCAGCGGTGAGCCCGTCGATCGACAACGATGGTCAGATCACCGCTATGGTACCCAACGGCGCTACGTCAGGCCTGATTAGCGTCACCACGCCGAACGGAACCGGAAGCAGCGTCAATCCGTTCACCGTCGGCGTACCGACCGTCGCTAGCTTCACACCTTCCGGTGGCCCGGCAGCCACTTCGGTGACCATTACCGGAACCAACTTCGGCTCTCCGCAGGGTTCCAGCACAGTGAAATTTGGCGCGACGCTTGCGACCGGCGTCACCAACTGGAGCGATACCTCGATCACAGTGCCGGTACCTGCGGGAGCTTCGACCAGCACTATTTCGGTTACGACTGCGGCCGGCACCGGCACCAGCGCGAACAGCTTCACCGTCGGCACCGTGCCCGTGGTAAACGGCTTCAATCCAACCGGCGGCCCGGTCGGAACTTCGGTGACCATCACCGGATCCGCCTTCGGCGCTACGCAAGATACCAGCACCGTTAAGTTCAACGGAACCATCGCGACGGGCGCAACCTGGAGCGACACTTCCATCATCGTGCCTGTGCCGGCTGGAGCAACCACGGGGACAGTTTCGGTGACAACCGGCGCCGGAACCGGCACCAGCAGCGGTACTTTCACGGTGGGGCCGCCGCCAACAGTGAGCGGCTTCAATCCCACGGGTGGTCAGGCAGGAACCTCGGTGACCGTTACCGGAACCGGCTTTGGTTCGCCGCAGGGCACGAGCGTGTTGAAGTTCGGAGCCACGCAAGCGACCAGCATTTCCAACTGGACCGACACCTCTATCACCGCGGTCGTTCCGGCGGGTGCATCTACTGGAGCCGTTTCCGTAACTACGGCTACTGGCACGGGAGCCAGCGGCACTAGCTTTGTTGTGGCCCCGGCGCCGACAATCTCCAGCTTTACTCCGAACACCGGCGTCTCCGGCACGAGTGTAGTGATCAGCGGAGCCGGCTTCACCGGAGCTACCGCGGTGAAGTTCAACGGAACCGCTGCGACTCCATTCTCAATCGACAACGACGGGCAGATCACTACGACTGTACCGGCGGGAGCAACCTCTGGCCTGATCACCGTGACCACTGCGACTGGGACCGGAACCAGCGCCAACTCATTCACGGTTGGAGCGCCGACCATCACCACTTTTAACCCGACAGGCGGGCCAGTAGGAACGTCAGTCGTAATCACCGGTACAAACTTTGGCTTCTCGCAAGCTTCCAGCACGGTGAAGTTCGGCACGATCACCGCCAGCCCGACCGCCTGGACCGGCACTTCGATCACGGTCCCGGTACCTGCCACGGCGATTACCGGAACGATCTCTGTAACCACCGCCGCTGGCACTGGCACCAGCGCGAATAGCTTCACCGTCGGCCCTGTGCCGGTAGTGAGCAACTTCACTCCGGCGGGCGGACCGGCCGGGACGTCAGTCACAATCACAGGCAGCGGCTTTGGCAGTCCGCAAGGCACGAGCACGCTAAGCTTCGGTGCAACTCAAGCGACCAGCATTTCCAATTGGACCGATACTTCAATTACTGCGTTAGTGCCAGCAGGAGCGATTACGGGTGCAATCTCCGTCACAACCGGAGCGGGTACCGGCACCAGCGCTAATAACTTTGTTGTCGGCCCGCCGCCGAATGTGACCGGCTTCACTCCGCAGGGAGGACCGGGCGGAACTTCGGTGACGATTACCGGCACGAACTTCGGCGCCACTCAAGGCTCGGTAAGCTTCAACGGCACCGCGGCGACGGTAGGTACCTGGACTGACACACAGATCACAACCACTGTGCCTGCCGCGGCTACCAGCGGAGCAATCTCAGTCACCGGCGCAACCGGCACCGGAATCAGCTCCACTCCGTTTACTGTTGGACCCGCGCCCATAGTGAGCGGATTCAACCCGACGTCGGGTGCGGTCGGAGCCAGCATCGCGGTTAGCGGATCCGGTTTCACCGGCGCCACTTCCGTGAAGTTCGCCGGAACCCCCGCCTCGTTCTCGGTGGTTAACGACGGACAAATCAACGCCACTGTTCCGGTTGCCGCGGCCAACGGTCAGATCAGCGTGACCACGGTTACCGGCACCGGAACTAGCAGCGGTTCATTCACAGTTCTGCCGCCAGCGCCGGTGATTAGCAGCTTCACTCCGACAAGCGGGCCGAATGGGACACAGGTAACCATCACCGGAACGAACCTGGCCAATGCATCGGCAGTTTCGATTGCCGGTGTGGCGGCAACCATTAACTCGAATTCCGCAAGTCAGATCCTGGCCACCGTCAATGTCGCGGGCCCGACGCAGGGACTGGTTGCCGTAACTACCCCCGGCGGAAGCACCGACTCCACCGCACTTAGCCCCCAGAATTTCACGGTGACTGTCACTCCGCCTCCACTACCATCCATCACGTCGTTCTCGCCGACTAGTGGAGCGAGCGGCACCCTGGTGACGATCAACGGCGTCAACTTCACCGGAACGAACAACGTCAGCTTCAACGGTGTGACGGCAGCCTTTACTTTTGTGAATGACTCGCAGGTGACGGCGACGGTTCCCGCCGGAGCCACTACCGGGCCGATCAGCCTGACCACTGGATCTGGCACGACGAATACCAACAATCTCAGCCCGGCTAACTTTACGGTTGGTGCTTCCACTCGCATTAAGGACATTACATTCGAAGCAGCCAGCCTGACCGGCACGTCTGGCTTCGCCTCTACTACCGGAACGGTCGCGCTCGAGACGGCATCGCCGCTCAAGGGCGTTGACTCAATGACCATCAATGGCGGGAACTCATACGGCACTCAGAGCTACACCGCGACGGATGAAATATTTATCTCGCTCTATGTTCGTCTGGCTTCGGTGCCGACCAGCCAGGTTCGCGTGGTCCGCATCACGGATGGCGGGACGTCAGTGGGCGCGATAACCCTCGAAACCACTGGCAAGATCACGCTGCGCAATGGCACAACCAGCATCGCCGCTAGTGCCAGCGCGCTGGTTCCAGGAACGCTTTACCGCATCGGAATTCACCAGAAGAAGGGAACGGGCGCGAATGCTGTCCTCGAAGGCTTCCTGGCGACGGGAGATGCGGCCTTCACTACACCGTTTGCAACCAGCAACTCTCTAACCTTCACTTCGCAGGCAGATTCGGTGCAGATCGGAGCATCGACCTCGGCGGTGGGGAACATAATGTTTGACGATATCCGATTGGACACGGGCGCGATGCCGGGGCCTTCCACGGCCCCGCTCGCCTCGGCGCCTAGCGTGACCGGCTTTAACCCCACCAGTGGGCCGGTCGGAACTTCGGTGACGATCGCCGGTACAAACTTCGGCGCGGCCCAGGGTTCAAGCTTGATCAAGTTCGGGGTGGCGACGGCCAGCAGCGTCGCCTCATGGTCTGACACGTCAATCACAGCGACGGTGCCAGCCGGAGCGGTTACAGGGACAATCTCTGTTACCACCGCGGCAGGCACCGGAACCAGTTCGAGCGCATTTACGGTTACAGGCGGCGGTCCGGCTGTCACCAGCTTTAACCCAACCTCAGGGGCGGTCGGGGCGAGCGTTGTGATCAGCGGCAGCGGATTTAGCACAGCGAGTGGCGTCACGTTTAGCACCACGGCCGCGACGTCGTTCGTGATTAATAACGACGGACAGATCACCGCGACTGTTCCCAGCGGTGCTACCTCGGGACAGGTCAGCGTGACCAACGGATCAGGTACCGGGACAAGCGCGTCTTCCTTTACTGTGATTCCTCCTCCTTCGGTCACGAGCTTTAATCCCACCTCTGGGCTGGTGGGGGCGAGCGTCGTGATCAGTGGTTCCGCGTTCACCGGCGCAACCTCGGTCAGCTTTAATGGCACCAGTGCTGGTTATACCGTTAACAACGACGGACAAATCACGGCGACGGTCCCGGCGGCCGCGACTTCCGGATCGATCAGCGTGACTACCACCGCAGGAACCGGTACCAGCAGCGGTTCCTTCACGGTAACCCCGCCGGCGCCCGCGATCAGCAATTTCACGCCGACCAACGGACCTGCCGGGACGACTCAGGTGACCATTAACGGAACGAATCTGGCCAACGCAACCTCGGTCACAATTGGTGGGGTCGCGGCAGCCATCAATACTGGCAATGCGAGTCAGATCCTGGCAACGGTTGGAGCATCCGCCACTACGGGGCCAATTTCAGTAACCACGCCGGGTGGGACTGCGAACACGACCTTACTGACACCGGCAAACTTCACGGTGGTGCCACCCAGCGGTGGTTCGACCCCGCCTTCGATTACCTCGTTCACTCCGACAAGTGGCGGAGTCGGAACGGTGGTGACGATTAATGGCGCAAATTTCACCGGGACAAACAACGTAAATTTTAACGGCGTGACGGCAAGTTTCAGCTTCGTAAGCGATAGCCAACTCACTGCGACCGTTCCTGGAGGCTCTACCACTGGGCAGATCAGCGTCACCAATGGAACCGGCAGCACCAACACTAATAACCTTAGCCCGGCTAACTTCACGGTCACTGTGGGCAACCGGCTAAAGGACATAACCTTTGAAGCCGCAAGCTTGACGGGCGCGTCTGGCTTCGCGTTGACGACCGGAACAGTAACCCTTGAAGTTGCCTCTCCGATAAAGGGCGCGGATTCAATGACGATAAGCGCTGGGAACTCATACGGGACGCAAACCTACACCGCCACCGATGAGATCTTTATCTCGCTTTATGTGAAACTGCCAGCAATTCCCACCAGTCAGGCTCGGGTGATTCGCATAACAGATGGCGGCACGTCAGTGGGTGCGATCACGCTGGAGACCACAGGAAAAATTACTTTGCGTAACGGCACAACGAGCCTAGGTGCAAGCGCGACGGCTCTTGCCGCCGGCACTGTGTATCGCATCGGCATCCACCAGAAAAAGGGTACGGGCAGCAACGGCGTTCTGGAAGGATTCCTGGCCACCGGCGACGCAGCTTTTGCGACACCGTTTGCTACCAACTCGGCACAAACCTTCACCACGCAAGCCGACTCGGTGCAGATCGGTTCGTCAACCGGAACCGTGGTCACCGCCACCTTTGATGACATTCGTCTGGACACCGGGGCGATGCCGGGTCCGTCAATTCCGTAGTTTCAGCGGGTCATGGAAAACTTCATTCAAATGTCGAATCAGAACACTATTGCTGTCGAATCTGCAAACACAGGTTTTTCATCTCGTGGACGCGGAACTTTAGTGGCTCTGCTTGGCCCAGATGGAGCGGGGAAGAGCACCCTAGCCCAATCTTTAGTGGATGACGAACGAGTGCGCGCTCGCTTGATTTACATGGGTAGCAATGTTTATGCGAGCACGGTGGGACTTCCCACCAGCCGGTGGCTGCACGAAAAGAAGAAGGCCCTCTCCCACAGTTCGAACCGCATTGGCGGCAAGCTTCTAGGAGTGTTGTCGTTCGGCGATCGCCTGGCCAGTCACGTAATGCGCTGCGTCGTCGTTCGGTATCACCGGTTGTGCGGACGAGTGGTTATTCTTGACCGCCACGTTTACGACTCGTGGGTTGCGAAGGCACCTTCAACATTCGGTAAGCGGTTTCGCAAACGCTTGTTCGAGGCAGGATTCCCGGCTCCCGATTTAGTCGTGCTCCTCGACGCTCCGGGGGAACTTTTGCTTAAACGCAAGGGCGAGCACACGGCGGAATGGCTCGAGAGTCAGAGGCTTGCCTACCTCGCATTGAAAGATCGAATTCCCCAAATGGTTGTTGTAGATGCCACTCAATCTTTGGAAGCCGTGCAGCGCGAAGTAACCTCCCTCGTTTTCAACCACCGGGATATCCGGACAAAGGGCCCAGTTAGATGTCAGTGATGGAGCAAGTGCTTGTTGAACCACCCCAGGAGATAAAAAAAGATTCAATCCGGACCCAAATCCGGGGATCGAGTCTCCTGCTGGGTGGAAGATTATTGGCCGTAGCAATTAACTTTGCGGCGCAGGTCCTGATGGTTCGTTATCTCAGCACTGCCAACTACGGCGCGCTGGGATATTCGCTGTCAGTGATTACCATGTTGCAGACTATCTGCATGTTGCAATTGCAGGAGGTCGTGGTCCGTTTTGTTCCGATTTACCACGAACGCGAGGATTACGCACGTCTGTTCGGCACACTGGTCCTGACGGTGTGCACGGTTCTGTTTACTTCCAGCCTGCTCATTGTTTTGTTCTTTGCATGGCCGCAAATGATGCGGCACTACATGAGCCATGAGAGCCTGCCTATCCGCGTACTCTCGGTCATGATTTTCCTGCTTCCAATTCAGGCCATTGACGCAGTGTTTATGGCTTTGTTCGCAAGTTTTTCCAGTTCGCGCGCTATTTTCTTCCGCCGCCATCTGCTCGCGCCCGGCCTCATTTTGATCGCTGTATTGTTGATGATTGTTTCCCATAAGAATGTGACCTTCCTTGCTTATGGGTACATTCTGGCGAACATTATCGGGATCGCGGCGTATTCAATCATGCTCGCTTCGTTGTTGCGGAAGAGGGGCCTGCTGGAGCACATGCAGTTCAGCAAGATGATTGTGCCGGTGAAGGAAATCTTTGGCTACAGCTTCCCGGTATTGAGCTCGAGCCTGGTGAGCATGACGCTGACCTCGGCGGGTGTTTTCCTGCTGGGGTATTACCACACGACGATTGAAGTGGCGAAGTTTCGCGCCGTCCTGCCTGCAGCACAGCTCAACAACACAGTGTTGATGGCCTTTACGACGCTTTATACGCCGCTTGCGGCGCGGCTTTTTGCCAAGAACGACTACGATGGCGTAAACAAGCTTTATTGGCGTACCGCAGTATGGATGGCAGTTTTGACGTTCCCCATATTTGCCGCCACTTTCTGTATCGCTCAACCCCTTGTCGTATTCGTCTTCGGCGCTCGCTACGCGACCTCAGGTCCCATCCTTGCCATGTTGTCCCTGGGCTACTACTTCAACGTTGCGCTTGGATTTAACGGCCTGACCGTCAAAGTTCTGGGCAAGCTGCGCTACACGGTAATAATCAATCTTGTTGCCGCGGCGATAAACATCGGACTCCTCCTACTGTTAATACCGCGTTACGGTGCCATCGGGGCAGCGATCGGCACGACGGCCACGATGATTGTGCACAACATGCTGAAGCAAGCTGGCCTACGACTAGCATCAGGGCTGAGCATTTTCGATGCGCAATATAGATCGTTTTACATGCTGATCGCCGCCAGTTCGGTTGGATTGTTCGCTATTCAGCAACTTATCTCGACCAGCCTCAAGGTTGCAGGCCCACTGGCGGCGCTGGTTTCGATTCTCGTACTTGGCGTAGCCAGGAAGAAACTCCACGTAAGCGAAACCTTTCCGGAACTGTTAAAGATTCCTGGAATGCGCCTGATCTTCGAGTAGCGGAGCCTCTTAACTATGTTTTCTGTAGCACTCATCGGATCTGACGGCGCTGGCAAGAGCACAATCGCCGGCATGCTGGCGGAGAGCTTCTCGCTTCCAGTCAAAGTGATGTATATGGGTATCAATCTTGAGTCAAGCAATGTCATGCTGCCCACTTCGCGGCTGATCCGTCGGCTCAAGAAGTTCGGCGGAAAGAAGCGTAGTGTCACGGACGTCCGCGGTGCAAGCACCGCCAATCGGAAAAAATCCGGACTGCGCGCGGTTGTGCGCCTTGCTAACCGCCTGGCGGAAGAGTGGTATCGCCAAGTCATGATCTGGAAATACCAGCGAGAGGGATCGATCGTTATCTGCGATCGACACTTTCAGTTTGATTTTGACTACGGTGTACTGGGACCGGATGGAAAGCCAGATTCGAGGCTGACGGAAAGGTTCCATCGCTGGTGCCTGGCGAAGTTATACCCCGCGCCCGACCTGACGATTTTCCTGGATGCTCCTGGCGAAGTGCTCTTTGCCCGTAAAGGCGAGGCCACTGTCGAATGGTTGGAGGCCCGGCGTCAGTCACTACTGCGGCAAGGAACGGGAGTTTCGAACTTTATTTGTGTTGATGCCACAAAGCCAGTGGATGCTGTTTACGCAGAAGTAAGCCAAAGAATTCTCAGTTTCTATCAAAGCACCCAAGCCACCCCCCGGCTGATGGGTCAAGCCGCTTAACCGAATTCTGTAAGACTCCGAGGATAACAAATGTTCAACGAAGCAAGCAGCGCATTTCTTTCAACTCCGAAGCGCACCGCTTTATTTGTCGTAACGCTGGCGCTGTTCACGGGATTGATTGTGTACAAATTTGACGTTATTGCGGTTCTGGGGGCGGTGCTCGCAGCGGCCGTAATGGCACTTATTTTTGCCAACACAGAAATTGCAACGTTGACCGTGATTTTTGTGCTCTATACCAACCTCGCGGTTGTGCTGACGAAATTCCACAATGTGCCCCAGGCGGTTGCGGGAGCAGTCTTCCTATTGCTGGCCATACCGTTGATCAACATCCTGTTGATTCGCCGGGAGCCAATTCTGATCAACCGAATCTTTTGGCTAATGCTGGCCCAGTTAGTAGTAATGGTCGTTTCCGCATTCTTTTCAGAATATGCCTGGCCCGCCATGGGCCGGGTACTGATTTATCTGGTCGAGGGTATCGTTCTTTATTTCTTGATCCTGAACACCGTCCGCTCGGAAGAAATGCTGCGTAAGGCGGTCTGGACGGTGGTGCTTGCTGGTTTCCTTATGGGTTCGCTTTCGTTGCTCCAACAAGTTAGTGGTTCGATGAAAACTTTCGGCGGACTGGCTCAGATCCACGTTGACCGCCTGGAAAGCGACACCTCGAATGGTGCTGGTAAGAACGTGGCCCAGAGTGGTCGCGCATCGGGAACAGTCGGTGAAGAAAACTATTACGCGCAAATCATGCTCATGGTCTTGCCCTTGGCCGCTTCTCGCTTTTGGTTTGAAAGAACAAGGCTGCTCCGCATTCTTGGTGCCTTGGCTTGTATCCCCATTGCTGGAGCCATCATGCTCACTTTTTCCCGCGGCGCGTTCGTCTCGGCTTGCGCCGTCGTAATGGCAATGGTTTATCTGGGATGCATCAAAATTAGACACCTGCTCATGCTGGGGCTGGCTTTTGTACTTATTATTCCTTTAGTCATGCCGCAATACGCATACCGGGTCTTGACCATATTCAGGATTGTGGGCGTTCAGCCGGATGGAGGTTCAGGCAAGACGCTCGATACTTCCATGCGCGGTCGCGCCACCGAAAATCTGGCTGCGCTGAACATCTTTTTGGACCATCCGATACTGGGGGTCGGCCCGGGGCAGACCCAAATGTATACCGCCAAATACGGCGATGAAGAAGGCATTACCAGACTGCAGGGAACGAGGCAGGCCCACAACATGTATCTCGGCGTGCTTGCGGATACTGGGCTCATCGGCTTCCTGAGCCTAATGCCCATTTTCATATTTTCTCTCGCCGGGCTGTTGCGGGTTCGGCGACTTTATTCCGAGACCAGGCCTGAGTTGGTGGGATTAGCCATAGGCCTCGCTTTGTCGCTCGTAGCGTTCTTATCAAGCGCAGTTTTCTTGAGTGCGGCTTATGAGCGATTCTATTGGCTGATTGTTGCGTTGGGCGCGGTTGCCGTTCAAATTGCAGCTCGCAACGAAGAAGAGCCTGCTCAAACCTCCCTGGTATAAGCCGTTATCTGCACCGTAACTGTGAACTCGTCAATGCAGAGCGAAGTTGAGGCGGTTGAACCGGAAGCGCCTGTAGCGTGCTCCGAATCTAGCCGGCAGTTTTCTGACCTGGACTTGCAGCTATGCCGGCGTCTGGACTGGCGTTTCTTGCTGCCCAGTTCCGACTTGGGGAATGTAGCTTACCTGGGGAGGGAAAAGATAGGCCTGACAGCAGCGCTCGCGAAGTTCAGCAAAAGCCTGACGGTCATTTCCTCCGGTAAAGCTTCTCGTATCGCGAACGTTCACACGAACAGGTTTGATCTCGCCGTTGTTACTTCGCCCACAGCCTCCAACTTCTCAACCGCCTATTCACTCCTTAAAAACGGAGGCTATCTTTATGCCGAGGTCGGATTTTTGGCGGATAGGATCAAGAGCTTTGGGTCATACCGGAGCGACCTGGTTAAGGCTGGCTTCACCAACGCCCACACTTATTGGCACCGCCCCAATTTCGAAGGTTGTCGCGAAATAGTGCCCGTGGAAAATAAATTTGCGCTCGACTATGTGTTATCGCGAGCGCAAGCGGACACAGCCGGCCAGATAAAGTCGCTTGCCGGTCGAGTCGCACAGAGGGTGGGACTTCTAGGCGTTGTCATTTCGTCGGTAAGCCTATTGGCCTGTAAGTCGGAGTCGCAACTGTGAATTCGGTTACGGAATTTCTGCTTGCGAACTGGGAACGATTCTCGCTCGAGCAATATGGGAAGCCGCAACTCTCCACAGTAATGTTGACACCGGGCTTTCGCGCGTCCAGCAATGTGATCATGCTGATATTTAATGCCGGCAAGAGCCAACCGATCCTGGTAGCTAAAGTATCCCGCCTTCCTGGCGAAAATCTCGCGATCAGGCATGAAGCAACTAACCTCGAGAAGATTCAATCGTTGCGCGATGGTGGCTTTGATTCGATTCCGCGCCTGGTGGCCCTGAACGAGAACGAGGACTATCCGTTTCTTGTTGAGACAATGCTCGAAGGCTCACTGATGGGGCCCGCCACGGTTCGCCAGCAGAGTACGGCGTGCACCGAAGCGGTTCTTACTTGGCTAATCGAACTTGGAGTTGCGACTAAAAGCGCCACCACCACTGGATGGTTCGAGCGCCTTGTGACTGAACCTTTTGTTCGATTCCGGCGCGCCATGGTCACCTCAACTCGAGAAGACGAATTACTCGGGCGCAGCTGGGATGCGGTTCTTCCACTTAACGCCCACGAGTTGCCGTTGGTATTTGAACACGGTGACCCGAGCGATCCTAATCTGCTGAGGTTGAAGACCGGGGATGTCGGGGTTGTTGACTGGGAACTTGCGCAAGCCAACAGCCTGCCGCTGGTAGACGTGATCTTCTTCTTGACCTATGTCGCATTCTCCCGGAGAAATGCGAAAACCCCGTCAGAGTTCGTGGCGGCATTTCACGAAGCTTTTTTTGCTCCGAACGCGTGGGCGGTTCCTTTCATTCTGCGCTATGCACGCAGCATCAATCTGCCGAAGCAGACGCTGACTCCATTGTTTGTCCTGTGCTGGGTGCGATACCTCGCGAAACTGATGGGACGTCTTGCTCCCCACAAAGGGCAGGTCCTACCGAGTGAAACCGTCACATGGTTGCGCGCCAACCGTTACTACTCCCTGTGGCAACATTCGGTCGAACACGCTCACGAATTGAATTGGGCCGGATAAGCACAATCGTAAACATGAAAAATCCCAAGCTGCAATCCGGCGAAACTGCCCCGCGGGTATTGATAGTCGATCTCGCTAAATATTATGGCGGGGCCGATGTCCGCGTTCTGGAGTTGGCAAGAACTCTAGCTCAGCGTGGCGTCTTCTATTCGGTCGCGGCTCTCGCCGGGTCGCCTTTGCATTTGCAACTGCAAAAAGAAAATCTTGCAGTGCTGCCCGTCCCGTTTTCTCGCGGTAATCCGCTGGTAGTTTCTTTTCTAGTGCGCGCTATTCGCCGGCACCGCTTTACCGTGATAGATGCTCACAATTCCCAATCGCAATTCTGGAGTTGGGCCGCGGCCTCGATGTCGCCTGGCGTAAGAACTGTCTGTACCGTGCATAGCGCATACCGGGTTGAACACAATGGCTCAATGAAAGGCCTGCTTTATGAGCAGGTACTGCGTCTCAATTCAATCGGACGTACGCAATTTATCGCAGTCTCCGAGGCGGTTGAAGGATATCTACAAAACATCGGGATCGCAGAAGAGAAGATTGCTTTGATTCACAACAGCGCGCGCCTGCCGGAGACCGTCGATCGCGGTCACCGGAACGAACTTTTGGCATCGCTTGGGTGGGACGCGTCGTCATTCGTGGTAACGGTGGTGGCCCGACTGGAACCGGTAAAAGGACACGCAACCCTGCTTAACGCATTAAAGGTAGTCGCTTCTCGGCACCCGCACTTGCGTTGCCTGATCGTTGGGGAAGGGAGGATGCGCGAAAGCCTTGCGGGCCAGATGGAGTTATTGCAACTCGAGGGCAAGGTTCATTTCACCGGTTTTCGCGACGATGTGTCGTCGCTACTCGCCGTGAGCGACGCTTTCTGCCTGCCGTCGCTTTCTGAAGGTTTGCCCTATGCATTGCTTGAGGCGGTTGCGTATCGCCTGCCTTTGCTCGTTTCAAACGTTGGCGGAATGGCAGCTCTCCTCACAAATCGTGAGAACGCGATTCTGGTGCCGCCGGCGAATTCGAACGAACTTGCTGCTGGCATGACTTGGATTATCCAGCATCGCGATGAGGCGAGGATACTGGGCAACAACGCATTTGACCTGATCCAGAAACGCTTTAATTGCGACGAGATGATCGCTGAAACGGTCGAGATGTATCGTCATCCATCGGAGGATATTCCTGGCTCGGCCGTAATTGGTACCGAAGCGAAGGTAGAGGCCTGGAAAGCATGAAGCCCCATCCAATCCTGGCTACCATGCTGTTTCTGGCGTGCCTTTGTAGCGGAAGCTCAAAGAAGTCCAAAGAGGTTTCCGCGAATCCCGCCGCAGATCAAAACGCCGGGTTCGCGGAGGACTATTCGAAGGCTGGAGTGATCGGCCAGAGCTTGCCCGGCACATGGCGGCCGTTCAGTGATGACTCGCCGTGGAATACTCCGATCGAAGCAGGTGCCAAGACTCATCCTGATTCAGCCAGGATTATGGGTTTCGCAGTTTCTGTCACTGCGAAACTTCATGTAGCACGCGCCTTCGTCATCCCGGTATGGGTCGTCAATTCCAAGAACTTGCCACTGGTTAGGGTACAGAGCGACAAAATATACGACGCCTGGGACAAGAACCACGATGGATGGAGCGACGTGGGCGCGCCGGTTACACCCGAGATGTGGGGCGAGCCGACCGCGGATGGGCACCTCTCAATCGTTGACCCTTTCAAAATGGTGGCGTGGGAGTTTTCTAAATTTGCCTTCGCAATTGACGGCAGGACTCCTACCTGCACCACTTTCAACATTTGGGATCTGCGTGGCTCGGGCGCCGCCGCCAGTGAAGGCAAGCGGTGGATGACTCGCGGTGGACGAGGCTCAGGATTCCCCGAGATTGCAGGGCTCATCCGTCCGGAGGAATTACAAGCTGGCGAAATTCGGCATGCCCTGGTTTTTACCTTCCCTAAGAATCGCCGCTCGGACGATAACCGTCGCATCTTTATTCCGCCAGCAGCACGCAGCGACGGTAAGCATGTGGGTCCGGAGTACCCAATCGAGGGTATGCGTTTCCAGTTAGATCCCGCACTCACGGACAAAGATTTTGATAGCTGGGGGCTCAATCGTGAAGGCAAGATCGTCGCTCACGCCTTACAGAAGTACGGCATGTTGGATGGCGACAACGGCGGCGCCATGAAACTTCAGGTCCAAATGCTTGGCCCGTCTGAAGAAGAAAACGTAAAGAAGTGGGAAGCACTCTTTCCCGGTTTCTACTCCAATCTCGAAAACATTCCCACCGACCGGTTTCACGTGGTTTATACCGGCGCCCCCATCGTTAAGTAGTTGACAAAAGTCTCGCAGAGCCCTCCCCCGCGCTCGTCAATCAGAACCCAGGGAGAAATGAATTGAATAACAATTCCAAACGCGTCCTTTTAACTGGCGGGGCCGGCTTCATCGGCTCTCACTTGGCAGAGGCGTTGTTGCGCCGTGGCGATCAGCTAACCATTGTGGATTGTCTTGATAACTTCTATGCGCCTAGTTGGAAAGAAGACAACCTTGAGGTCATAAAAGAAACCGGTCGTTATCGCTTTGCGAATGTCGATATTTGTGACAAGCAAGCTTTGGCGAAGGTGATAGAACAAGAACAGCCTGAAGTAGTCATCCACCTGGCGGCGCGGGCCGGTGTTCGGCCTTCGATTGAGCAGCCTGCTTTGTACCAGGAAGTTAACATGGCGGGCACTGTAAACCTTCTTGAATCGTGCCGTAAGAATCAGGTTGCTAAGTTTGTATTTGGCTCTTCAAGTTCCGTCTATGGCGAGAGCAGTCTCGCTCCCTTCTCCGAGGAGCAGTTCGATCTCCGTCCAATCTCTCCGTATGCCGCCACCAAGCTCGCAGGCGAAATGATGTGCTATACCTACGCGCATCTATATCAGCTGCCCTCAGTCTGCTTGCGATTTTTCACCGTCTACGGGCCACGGCAAAGACCAGATCTGGCCATTCACAAATTCACCGCGCTGATTGAAGCCGGAAAACCGATTCCAGTATTTGGTGACGGCGGCTCTGGCCGTGACTTTACCTTTGTGAGCGACATAGTCGCCGGAATTCTGGCCGCAGCGAACTACAATCTGCCCACGCAAGCCAAAGGCAGCAACGGCAACGGGCACGGTCATCCCAAGGTTGTACCGTTTGAGGTTTTCAATCTGGGGAATTCTCATCCGGTGAAACTGCGGGATTTGATTGCTCTTCTGGAAGAAGCGACTGGCAAGAGAGCGATCCGGGAAACTCATCCGTTTCAACCGGGCGACGTGCCATTAACTTGGGCGGATGTTTCTAAGGCCAACCGTTTACTCGGATATTCGCCGGCTACAGACCTTCGCGAAGGACTGGCCCAGTTTGTCACCTGGTATCGCGCGGCGGGTGCCGGACGACGACTGGTAGCAGCGTAGGCCAATCTCTCCGAAGTACTTCTAGTTCTGCACTACGAACGGAATCACCAACAATCCACTCAGAGTGGAACCGGTCTTAGACGGTGCATCGCTTCGTAGAACCAACGTGTGCGGACCATTACTCAAGCCCCGAGTGTCGATCGCCACGTTGCCCTGAAACGAGTTAGCGCCCTGGTTAATCGCGGTTCCCATGGTTTCGGGGTCGCAGGTGAAACACGGGTCAAGCAGAACGAAATGCTCGGTAACCGGGCGGCCACCAGATCCCGGAGCCAGCTTAACTCCGATCGTCCAGATGCCGGAAACTGGGGCCTTCGGAACTGGAGTGGTAAGACGTGCGGTGGTATAGCCTTCGTTCGTATACCAGCCTCTCGCTTCCGTGAAGTTGTCAGTGTTGCGATAGTTGCTGACGGGGTGGCCGTTCTTTAGATTAGCCTGCCACCCGGTGGAGGGCATGGTTTGCTTCCCGTCGGGCTGCTTGACGATGGCATGGAAGCGGAACTCCTGGCGGCCATCGGTTGGGAATAAGGCGGTATTTCCAGTCAGTTGAAACCACAAAACGCAAGGCGCATCGGTTACGCACTTTTTATTGATGCCCGTGGTTCTGGCGATAATCTTATTGGCGCTATTGCCGAAAAGCTGCAATTCAACTGTGTTGAGCGTGCCGGGCTCGTCATAGAGCGTAACCCGTACGTCGAAAGTTACGTTGCCGCTGAGGTTTTGTCCGAAGGGAAAGCAGGTCGCGATATCGACATGGCCGTACTCAGTTCCGGATTGACCGGCGGTTTGCTCCCACCATGATTGCGACTCCACAAACGTGCGTGGCTCAGGGTAGCCGGTGCATCGTAAAGGATCCGTGGCCGCGTGTGTGGGGAGGGCAATTGCCAGCAGCATGAATGCAGTGGCGATGGTTAAAAAAAGTAATTTACGGGAATTCATCTCTCTAGACCCCTTTCGAATTGAGCAGAACAGTTGCTGGTGTGGCAGATAGGGTCCGCAGGCAGTGAGCAGGACCGCGGGGGTCCGTTCCTGCTTGGAAACCGGTTGCACAATAATGCGCAAATTGTGAAGAAATAACGACTGTTCAACGGGTCAAAAATGGGGCAGGGAGCCCACCTGTACTCGACCTGTACTAAAGGACACCTATCGTCAAGCAGTGGAAGGCTTAGCCGGCGTCATAATTTGATAAAAGAGATAAAGCTCTCCTGCCGAACGGCTGGAGAGTTGCACAGTCGATTAGAGGTGGAAAAACGCCCACTAACCTGACTTACCAAGTTTGATCTTTTTAATGAAGGGAACCTTATGTCGATTCTTTGTTACCACTCTGTAAGTCCTGATTGGCGGTCCTCCCTCTCCGTCACTCCAGAGGTTTTCGACCAGCATTGCCGCTGGCTTACCAGCCACCGAACCATGGTGGACCTGGACACCGCTGTCGCAAGCATGAAGCCCAACGGCAATATGCCCAGCAACCTCGCGACGATTACATTTGACGATGGATTCTCAGATCTCTATGAGCACGCCCTGCCCATACTGTTGAAGCACAAGATTCCCTGCACCATTTTCGTAGTGGTGGGAACCCTGCTCCGTCAAAATCCAGATGTAAACTGGGTCGATGATCCGCCACAACACCGGCTGAACGTGCTGTCGCTCGATCAAATCCACGAGATGCGCAAAATGGGAGTGCAGTTCGCATCGCACAGCTATTCCCATCATGATCTGACAAAACTAAGCGATTACGAATGCGAACTCGACCTGCGCGAAAGCCGTATTCTGCTGGAAGATCTTTTAGGTTCCCGTGTGAGGTACCTTGCGTATCCTCGCGGTTTCCACAACGAGCGCGTAAGAAAAGCTGCGCAGAAGGCTGGGTACAGTCATGCCTTCGCGATGATGGAAAAGCCTCACATTGTCGACAAATTTGCGGTCACCCGCGTCGGAGTTTTCGGCCACAACGGACTCTTTACCCTTGGAGTAAAAGTTTCCCCCTGGTACGTGCCGGTGCGAATGGGGCAGCTTTTCTCGGCAGGGTATTAAGCAGCATCGCGAAAATAAGGCAGAGATAATTTCAATCCAGCCGCCAAATCTATTTGCGGTTCCCAGCTTAGGAGTGTTCGCGCTTTGGTGATGTCGGAGCAGCGCCGTTTCGGATCATCTTCCGCCAATGGCCCAAAACTGATCTCACTCTTCGATCCGGTAGTGCCAATAACCTGCTGGGCGCATTCCAGAATACTTACCTCGTGAGGCCACCCCAGGTTCACCGGGCTATGCTCATCCGACCAAGCCAGCTTCAGCATCCCGCTAATGGCATCGGAAACATAAATGAAGCTGCGGGTCTGGGTTCCGTCTCCGTGCACGGTTAACGGGGCATTTCGCAAGGCTTCGATCATGAAGTTCGGAATCAGGCGGCCATCATCGGTTCTCATCCTTGGGCCATAGATCGAAGACAGGCGGGCGATGCGGGTATCTACACTGTGATAGCGGCGGTACGCCATCGTAGCAACCTCTGACAGGCGTTTGGCTTCGGTGTAGGTTGAGCGCAGGCCGATGGGATTGCAGAACCCCCAATAGTCTTCAGTCTGCGGGTGGATCTGGGCGTCGCCATAAACCTCCGATGCGGAGGCCAGGAGAAATTTCGCCTTGTGCTTGATGGCCAGGGTCAGCACATTAATAGTGCCGAAAGAACCAGTTCGCAGCGTGTCAAATGGATAGTCAACACTATCGGTAGGTCCAGCCGGCATCGCTAGATGGAAGATGTAGTCCAGCGGGCCGGGCAGATCGAACGGCTCGCAAATGTCCAACTGTTGAAACTGGAGTCGCGGTCGCGAGTGCAGAAGCCGTTCAATATTCTCGGTTTTTCCCGTAAGCAAATTGTCTACGATTACCACGTCGTGGCCCTGCTTCAACAACGCCTCGCACAAATGTGAGCCTAGAAATCCGGCTCCGCCGGTTACAAGCACGCGCAATGTCTGTCTCCTTACAGGTTCGCGATCAAATTTCTAATTGCCCGGGTCGTCCCATAGTCCGATTTCCATTAAGCCCGGTGCAGTTAATCTTAGCCTAAACGCCGCACGGAGTAAGCCTTCCTAAGGAAATGGAGCATTCAAAGAATAGAGTTTTTAAGGTTAGACTTGCTATTAATCAGTAGGCCATAACGAGCATTCTTTGGCCCGGTGGTTGCTCGCGATGATAAGTGAAGCCCAACCCCAAATCTGATGAATGCAAGGGAAAAAGCCATAGTGGTTGATCAAGATACCAAAATACTGTTTACCGTGGTCACAATCGAGCTTCCGCGCCTCGATCATTTTTGCGGGCCGGATTGCCAGTGCTGGAGAGACGTTAGCAGCCGAACAGGAAAAAATACCGGCAAGGGTGTAAATTTGCTTCCCTCTAATAAGCCGGCTTTAGCCTTGGGGCAGTTAATAAACAAATCGGCCGCAGCTGGAACCTAGCAGGAGCGGTCGAGCGCCTTGAATTAGCAGCGGATTCCGGCCTGCGTTGGCCAGTAGAGTTCCTATCCCACCCCACAGGCCGAAATTCTGCTCTAAATGCCCTTGCTGAACGCGGTAGACCAGTCCCTGTCCCTATATGGACAGGTCCTTTTGGAATCTTCTAACTCTCTTCCTACTGTGGTCTTCTTACAAAACAGGCAAAAACAAGATCGAATTGCTTCGGCTTACCAGCTGGAAGCTTTTCCTGACTTGAGCGCAAGACCCAACAATTTTCTCTGGCCGCAAGGAAATCAGTAGGTGCGCACTTCTCCTCCTCCAAAGCACCGGCTTAGGATTTGCCTGCTTTCTTCGCATCCCTTTCTGCTAAAGCAGCTGCAAGAGCTGCTCTCAGAAAATCGGGTGCAGATTCAGCTGCGGCAAATCGAGCTTTCGCCTAAAATCGCGCCCTCTTCCATCCCCAGTGCGGGGGTCTACCTGGTGGACGCCCATGGCCATAAGCATCTCACTCAGTCTCTGATCGGCCAGATTTTGGGCCGCTACCCGAAAGCAAAGTTTTTAGTACTGTCTGAAACCTTCACCGAGGAAGAAGCGTTTCCTCTGCTTCGCCTGGGGGTCAAAGGCCTTCTCGATTACAACCAGGCGCGCCTACAACTTACCGCCGCGCTACAGGCGGTTGCCGCCGGAGGCTTCTGGGTATCACGCAACTTGCTGTCGCGATTTGTGGATTCGATCCTCGGATTTGCCCGTTCGCATCGCCTGTTCCCGAACTCGGCGGATGTGAGCAAGCGTGAAAGAGAAATCCTCGGCAGTCTTCTGGACAATCTTTCGAACAAAGAAATTGCCAATCAATTCAACATCTCGGAACGGACTGTGAAGTTCCACGTCTCCAACCTCTTGGGGAAATTTGGAGTGCAGCGACGCAGCGACCTGATTCTCATGCACTTCCAGAAGACGCATATGCTTTCGGAGACCATCCACTAGTGCCGCTTGACTCTACAAAACGTTGCCCAGTCGCGAATGCGCCGCTGACTTCGGTTTGTGGACTGTCCTTGAGGCCAGTAGCTTCTGGCGGCATCGGCCTGCTTCAATGTAAAGGTAGTCGGAGCCAGAATCAGATGCGCATTTTTAGAATAGTCGCGGCGATTATTTTGGGAATGGTCGCGGCCAGCTCGCTGCAGGCGTCGGCGCACACTCTCGACAGGTCGTCAGCGCCGACTATTGTGGACGCGGTTCTGCTGCAAAAAAACGGACAAACCCAGCTTCAAATCACCGCCAGCGCGCCCATTGTTCCCCAAACCCTACTTTTGGCAAACCCTGAGCGCGTCGTTCTCGATTTCGTAAATGCAGTTCCCGGTGGCAAGCTTCACGATTTGTCCGCGCACCAAGAAATTCGCAGTGTGCGAACCAGTCTGCTTTCGCGGAATCCCCCAACGACTCGTATTGTTTTGGATCTGCTTTCGCCCCGACATTGCCAGCTCCGTTCCACCGCGAACCAGATTCTTCTCAGCGTTGGATCGGCCAGCGAGCAGACAGATTTGCTGCCGCTAGTCGCGGATATTGTGGATAGGTCGCCGGCGTCGATTCTGCAAATGGCAGCTCAGCGTCAAGTTATCCCGGCAACCCAACCAGTCGCTAGTTCGCGCAAGGTGACCTACCAAAACGGCTTTCTATGGATCACTGCGCAGCGAGCCAAGTTGTCGGAAGTTCTATCCGACATTCAAAACGCGGCGAGAGTGAAAATTGAGGTTCCGCCCGGCGCTGGACAAGAGAAGATAACCGTAGCTCTGGGGCCGGCGCCGCTTCGCCAAGTTATCGCGGACCTGTTGGAAAGATCGAGCCTCGATTTCACTATCGTGGGCTCGGTGCAAGATCCGCAAAAGATAGACGAAATTATTCTCAGCGCAAGGCAGGCGGACGCGGCGGCATCCCCAAAAGAATCTCCAGTTCCAGTTGAGCCCGCCGAGGCCCCATCCGCCCCAGAACAAGCGGTCGCTGAGTCGAATTCTGAAGCGCACCGCGAAGTTCCACAACCGCTGTTTGCAAATCAGTTTGGCATTACGGTTCCTATCGGACCAGACTCGGAAGTTCCTGCCGCCAAGGATATCCCGGTCATCGAGGCTGACGACGAGGGAGTAACCTCGAAGTCGCCAAGGGATTCGGCTAACGCCGGCGAGCAGGATTCCGGACAATCCCCCCAGCAGTAGTACCTTTACATCGATCTATTTTTTCCGAACCCTACCTTTTCTTCGTCGATCAAGCAAATTTCTTTCAGCAAAAATCCAATTTGTAGTGGAGTTAAATACCATGAATATCTCAGTAATTGGCGCAGGATATGTTGGACTAACCACTGCCGGGTGCCTTGCAGAACTGGGCCACAACGTCTTCTGTGCGGAGTCCGATGCTCAGAAACTCGCTAAGCTGCAGGCTGGGTTGTTGCCATTCTTCGAGCCGCACCTGGAGGAAATGGTAGTTCGCGGCCGCGCCGCAAACCGTTTAAATTTCGGCTCCACGGAAGACGCAATCGATCACGGTCACGCCATTTTCATCTGCGTTGGAACTCCGCCGCTGGAAAACGGCGAAGCAGACCTGTCTTATATCGAGGCTGTCGCCCGCGCGATCGCGAAGCGCGCCCATGGGTATCGCCTGGTTATTGAAAAGAGCACCGTTCCGGTACAGACTGGCCGGCAATTGCGCAAACAACTAGCCCAGCACAAGAATCGCCATTTCGATTATGACGTCGCCTCCAACCCCGAATTTCTGCGCGAAGGTTCGGCCGTAGAAAATTTCTTTCATCCCGATCGTATTGTGGTAGGTGTTGAATCGCCCCGAGCAGAAGAGTGTTTACGCGAAATCTACGCTCCGATGTTTGAAAGCAAGATTAACTGTCCCGCCCACGTCGGGTGCCACGGCCGCAAGGACATCAAGCTTCTGGTCACCGATACCAACAGCGCGGAATTGATCAAGCATGCTTCCAACTCGTTCCTGGCGATGAAGATTTCCTTCATCAACTTGATTGCTGATCTCTGTGAAGTTGCGGGTGCAGATGTAACCAAGGTTGCAGAGGGCATCGGCCTCGACCCCCGTATTGGCGCATCTTTCCTACAGCCTGGCATCGGTTTTGGAGGTTTCTGCTTCCCTAAAGATCTGCAGGCGTTCGTGAGAATAGGCACCAAGTTCAACTGCGACTTCTCTTTGCTGGAAGAAGTTGAAAAAATCAACTTGTCCCGCGTAGATCGTTTTGTTGAGAAAATTAAGAACGAGCTGTGGGTTTTGCGAGGTAAGAAAATCGCGGTGTGGGGACTATCCTTCAAGCCCAACACCGACGACATCCGCTTTGCCCCATCGCTTACTCTGATCAAGAGACTCGCATCCGAAGGTGCGATCATTGAAGCATATGATCCGCAGGCCATGGAAAAAGCCAAAGAAGAATTACCAAGTATCTCGTACGGAAAAGATCCCTACGAGACCTCCAAGGATGCAGACGTGATTCTCCTGGTGACTGAATGGGACGAATTCCGCAATCTCGACTGGCAGCGGCTCGCCTCCCTGGTAGCTCGTCCGCTAGTGATTGACGGTCGGAACTTCTTGCCGGGCAGGGAAATTGCGGCGAATGGGTTCTCCTACGTCGGGATTGGTGGCATTTCTGAACGGCCTGCCCCCGCGGGTGAGGGTGCTGATATCCATCAGCCACTCAGCTCCGAAGTTGCTGCCGACTGAACTAGCCGGTTTAATTCGCAATTCTCGCAAGCAAGGGGTTTGTGCGTAATCACCGCAGACCCCTGTTACTGACGCCGTTCCGATCCAGATCCTTGGCTGTACTCTTTCCGCAATCTCATTTCAGCGTGCCTCCGTGACCCAGGGGGTCGAGTTCCGCCTCCGACTGTTCTGCTTCCGACTAGCACGTGACAAAAAGAAAGCCCGCAAGATGTTGCGCCTTGCGGGCTTAATTGCGTTTGCCGAAAAAGCTGGCCTAAGCCGCCTTCCGCTTTCTGGTTTCTGCCGCCTTACGTGCCGACGCCGACCGGCTCGCGCTTGATCTGCTGTTCGCCGTGCTCTTGGCTTGCTTAGAGAGAGCGCGCGGCGAAGCTGCCGAGCGTCCTTTTTTCTTGAGCGCGCCCAGAGCGGCCCTTGACCGTTTGGCCGACGGCTTCCGCTTCGAACTTATGCTGGTTTTTTTCTTCGCCGATTGCGATCCGCTAGGTGGCGGAGGCAACTTAACCCCTGCCTTGCGCGCTGTCGATAAGCCAATTGCAATGGCCTGTTTCGCGGAAGCGGCGCCATGCCTTCCTTCCCGTACGTGATGAATTTCCTCCCGCACGAACTCACCTGCCTGCGTGCTGGGTGATTTACCCTCCCGCGCATCCTCATTAGCTCGTTCGATGGTTTCTTTCTCAGGCACTGGATCCTCCTGTCTAAGTCTTCCAACTAATGAGGAGATTATGACTGGTAGGTGGCTACCACTATCGGATAGATACGGTAGATTTGGTGTACTCCCACTCTAGGAGCTGACCCTGACACGACACAAAGTTGGACGTGCAGCACAACTACCACCGCCAAATCAGGCACCGTGCCCAATGTGTGAAGCAATACAGAGTTGCCGTCGCCCGGGATAGTGCTGGCCCTAATATTTTCGTACTATTGTTGCCTTGATTCCGCGATGCTACTTTTACGCCCGGACTAAACCGGCCACGCATGAGCCATTCGCGATCTATTGGATACCCTTCCACGGAGTGCGATGTGACCGTGATTGGAGGCGGTTTGGCAGGCAAAGCTGCCGCTTGCCAACTGGCTCGGGCCGGATTGAAGGTGATTTGCATTGAGCCGGTTGAAACTGAACGTCAGCCAGTGGGTGAATCGCTCGACTGGTCCGCGCCGGAGCTATTGAAAGCCCTTGGCCTTCCCATGGAGCAGCTGATAGCGCGGCGCATTGCCACCTGGAAAAAGCATGTCACTGTGAAGTTGCGCGACGGCTCTTTCGAGCACTACGTTCCCACGGCGCGGCTGGCGGATGCCCCCTTCCATATCGAACTGCGCACTCTGCACGTGGACCGCGTTCTGCTGGATCAGGAACTGCTTAAGATTGCCCTGGATCACGGCGTCACCATGGTTCGCGACAGAGTAGTGCAAGTAGATCGCTGGGGCAAAAGAATTTCCGCTGTACGTACAGCGGCGGGTGAACAGTTCTCCTCACCATGGTTCATCGACGCCTCCGGCTTCACGACCAGCTTGCTGGCTCGCGAGTTCGCGCTTAGATCCTTTCAGTTCGGTCCTGCCAAAGTTGCCATGTGGACTTACTTTCCACAGTCGCAGCAAGTGGAAGGCACCACCTTGTATTTCGATCCGAACCCTTCGCAATACCTCGATTGGACATGGGAAATTCCGATCAGTTCGGAGGTTGTTAGCGTCGGCTACATCACCACTGGTTCCGGCATTAAGGTCAAACGCGGGCAGGGCCTCTCGGTCGAGCAGATATTCCAGCAGCATCTAGCGCAATTTCCACGCTTCCGGGAAATTGCCGAGGCGGGTGTTCCCACTCCTTTGAACGTAACCTCGTTCCGATCGCGTGCTTTCGTAGGAACCGCCGGCCCGAACTGGTTTATCACTGGCGAAGCGGCCTCCATGGTGGACCCGATTACAGCCAACGGCGTGACCGCAGCCCTGCGGCATGCTGCCGAAGCTTCCCGACTGATCTTGAAAAATCGCCAATCTGGAAAGGCGGGTTGGCTCGCAAGACTTGCTTACAGCAGCCGCATTGTGCAGATGGCAAAGTTCTTTAACATTGGCATCGAAAAGCTGGTGTTCGACACCCCGATCAGAAATCGGATCGGCGTACGCACCGCTGGCATCGTCTACACCAGTCCTGCCTGGAGCATGAACGTCGTGTATGCGCGGCTGAATCCAAAGGGAATTCTTTCGACTTCATTCTTAAATCTATTTCTTGGATTCTTTCGCGCCGGTGCGTGGGTATTTTATTTCCTCTGCAAGCGGCTGCCGCAAACGGCCGAAGCGGCAAGCTGAAAGGATTTCATGTACCTGTTATCTCGCGGCACCGGTTACCCGATTTTGTTTATTCACGGCATTCCCACCAGCGGCCAACTCTGGAACGGAGTTATCGAGCGCATGGGTGGACAGTACACCTGTCATGCCGTCGACCTGCCGGGGCTGGGCCGGACTCCTAAAGCCGTCTATGGCCCAAAGCAACTGGAAGCGCTCGCGGATCAGATCGAACAAATAAGGATTGAGAACAATATTGAAAAGTGGCATGTCGTCGGACACGATGCTGGCTCAGCTATTGCAGTCCACTACGCGTATCGTTTTCAGGAAAGGGTCGATCGCCTCGCCCTACTGTCACCCGCCGTATTCCCCGAGCTAAAACCTTTCCATCTTTTTAGGATTATGCGTAAGCCCGTCATCGGCGAATTGCTTGCGCCTATCATGAATTCTATTTTTTGGAATGTCGCGATGCGCTATGCCGTGCCCGACAGCGATGGCCTGACCGACACCGTGAAAGATTTTCATGCGCCGTTTTCCGGACCAACCGGATCCTGGAAGATGATGTCGATGCTGCGCTGGGGCAATCCAGAGGAGGTGCTGGCTGCTATTCCTGAGATGCTGCCGCAGCTCACGGTTCCCACGTTGATCTTCTACGGCTCTCATGACCCGGCGGTTCCTGAACTCTTCGCCCATCGCGCATCAGCCTTGATTCCGCGCTCAAGGGTGGTAAAGGTAGACGCGGGACATTTCATTCCACTTAACAATCCCGAAGTAGTCGCCGCAGAACTGCTAACGTTTTTTGGCGCCGCTGCTAACGCCTAGCCCCAAGAGGTTGCAAAACAACACGACACCAGGGTAGAGACGTAGCTCCGCTACGTCTCAGTTGACATCAGAATTACTCCTAGTGCAGGCAAGGGCATGGCTGAATCGCGTGTCTTCGCATCCAGCGCACTCGTGGCCAAAGGCCACAATTTTCACTGCACGTCGTAAACACTGGGCACGATGCCCTTGCCTTCTTCTACCGTGAAGAATCGATCTACAGCAGGGAGCGACACTTTCTCCACCGCGCCGCTGGGCCAGTGGATTTCTACTTTCTCCACTGTGACTGCATCGCCTAGGCCAAAGTGCACTCGCGGATCGTTCGATGACGAGTAGCTGCCACCGCTCAGAACGTCGCCACGCTGGCGGATTCCACCCGCGGACAAATAGACTGTCGCGCCGGTGGCGTCTCGCGGACTCTTATTTCCGCCGATGAGCTTGAAGCCCACCCAATGATTCTTGTCGGCATTCACATTACGCAGCAACGCCGGGGGACCGATCAGCTCATTGATCACAACGTCGATCTTGCCATCATTAAACAGGTCACCAAAAGCCGCACCACGAGATGTCAACAGCGCAGCTAGCCCAGTGTCTCGGACCGGCGGCACTACTTCGAATTTCTGACCTTTCAAATTGCGAAACAGTAATGGTCGTTGCGCGAAGGTCGTGCCCCATCCCATGTTGTCGACCTCGGGATAAACGTGGCCATTCGCCACGAAAATATCCTTCCACCCGTCGTTGTCATAGTCGAGGAAGCCAGTGCCCCAGGCCAGGAACGGGATGGTGACTTCCGCAAGGCCGGCCTGGTAGCTGATCTCGTCGAAATTGCCATCGCCGGCATTTCGATAGAGCGTGTTGTAGTCGTCAGAAAAAACTGTGTTATAGAGATCAAGCAAGCTGTTATTGCGGTAATCGCCGACGGCAATTCCCATCGATGCGGTCTCCCGTCCGTTTTCATTAAGGGCGTAGCCGGAAGCATAACTGGCATCTTCGAACGTGCCATCTCCCTTATTGATGTACAGATAATTTGGGCAGGAATCATTCGCGACCATTAGGTCCGGCTTTCCATCATTATTAACGTCAGCGAACACAGCAGCCAGTCCGTAGTAAGCATTGGGATCGTTGACGCCGGCTTTCTCACTCACGTCGGTGAAGGTTCCGTCGCCGTTATTATGAAACAGATGGTCGCGCTCGCCCTTTAGCCCGCGAGGCCCGCACATCACGCTCACGCCACGAAACTGGCACGCCGAGAAACCTACCTCAGCCGATCCGGGGTTCGGCGGATGGGCCAAATCGTAATGGACATATCCAGCGACAAACAGATCAAGCCGGCCGTCGCCATCGTAATCGCCGAAGGTCGCGGCGCTCGACCAGTTTCCTAGGGTAACGCCGGCTTTCTCGGCCACGTCGGTGAAGGTTCCGTCGTGGTTGTTGTGATAGAGACGGTTCTTTCCAAAGTTGCTGACGAAGAGATCGGGCCAGCCGTCATTGTCGTAGTCGCCTACGACCGCACCATAACCCCAGCGGTCGTTGGTGACGCCGGCTTTGGCGGCAACGTCAGTGAAGGTGCCATCATGATTGTTGTGGAACAAGGCGGCGTGGGGCGGATCAGCCTTGCCGGCTAGAGCATCGTAGGTCGACCCATTGACCAGGTAGATGTCGAGCCATCCATCATTGTCGTAGTCGAGCAGGGCTACACCCGAGCCGACCGTGTCCAAAATGTAAGTGATCTTGGGTCCGCCCATCACGTGCCGCCAGCCTGCAAGTCCGGCCTTCTCGGCGATGTTTTGAAAAACAATGGGGCCGCCATCGACGAAGCCGCCGGCAGTGATGGGGCGCTTCTCTTTGTCAAGCACGGGCGCGTAAGCCCCGCCGGTTGAGACTGCGCCCTGGGTCTGGCCGGGCGCCTTGGCTGGTTCCGCACGGCCTGAAGCCATTTGGAGAGCGATTCCGAGCCACAAGAGTGTATGGGTCAACAGGGGCCGAAGCATCACCAAAAGAGTAAGCCAAAGCGGGGCGGATTGGCCAGCGGACCACAATTTGGCGAAGTGTTCCGCAGGGAACCTTGTATGTACAGTCGTCGCCAGCCTCATGAAAAAGAAGGGCCGGAATTGAGACTGACATCGCTGCCGATATGCTGGCAACTGCCGACGCACCGGCACAATAGGTTATCTTTTAAGGCAGACAATTTTCTTGACTTGGGGGCTTGATGGCTCGATATCTTTCGCAGCATACGTTGGCTTGTCTGACCCGGCAGGGGGCTGCGGCGCTAATCCGCAAGGCGCAGGCGGCCACAACCGTTGTGGCGCGACGGGCAATGGTGAATATGCAGGAAGGCAAGATGCTGATCGAGTTTGATGCTGCGGACCGAGAGACACTGGAAAAGTGGCTCGCGTTGGAAAAGTTCTATTTCGATTGGGTGCTGCGGATCGAGTATGAAACGGTTGAGGGAGAGCTGAAAGCGGTGGGTTCGTGAGGTTTGAGTCTGGCGTGCATTACTGAACGCTTTTCATAGGCGTTCGTCGCAAACAGCTATTCAAGGTCACAAGGTGTTCCCTGGAGCGTGGAACCGGCACCGGCCGATTGCCATTAGCGCGGTTTAGGGTGTACCTTATCTCTATGGTAATCAGCCTACAGAGGGCTATGCGGGCCTGTTGTTGTCCTTGTTGCTGCGCGTGTCCTCTGGTGTGGGCGGGCTAGATTAAGTAGCCAATTCGAGTTCAGATTTCGAAACCCACTGCCGGAGACAACCCGGTAGTGGGTTTTTCTTTTTCAGCAAGGCAAATCAATTGAGATATCGGAGGAAGTAAGAGATGGCTGACTATAAGCACCCTGAAGTATTAGTTTCGACCCAGTGGGCATCTGAACACTTAAATGACCCGAAAGTTCGACTGGTAGAAGTGGACGTTGACACCACCGCCTACGACCAAGGGCACATCCCGGGCGCGGTGGGATGGAACTGGCAAACACAGCTCCAGGACAATGTGCGGCGCGATCTGATCACCAAGCCTGCGCTCGAGGAATTGTTGGGAAAATCAGGGATTTCGAACGACACTACGGTTCTGATTTATGGCGATAATAACAACTGGTTTGCGGCGTACGCCTTCTGGCAGCTGAAGTATTACGGCCACAAAGACGTTCGTCTCATTAATGGCGGCCGCAAGAAGTGGGTCGAAGAAAAACGTCCGCTGACCACCGATGCAACCACGGTCAGCCCTGCCACTTATAAGGCGCCGGGACCGGACGAGTCAGTTCGCGCTCGCAAAGAGCAGGTTTTCGCTACGCTTGAAAAGCGCAACGGCTCTAAGCTGGTCGACGTGCGTTCGGTCGATGAATTTACCGGAAAGATCCTGGCGCCTCCGGGACTTTCGGAGACGGCGCAACGTGCCGGTCACATTCCGGGCGCGGCCAACATTCCCTGGGCTCAGGCAGCCAACGAGGACGGGACCTTTAAGTCGGCTGACGCCTTGAAGCAACTGTATGAAGGCAAAGGCGTCGACGGTAAGGGTGAAGTAATAGCCTATTGCCGTATTGGCGAGCGCAGTTCGCATACCTGGTTCGCCTTGAAGTATCTGCTGGGTTACAACGACGTAAAAAATTATGACGGGTCGTGGACCGAGTGGGGCAATCTGGTGGGAGCGCCGATTGAGAAGGATGTTACGGCGAAGTAATTACTGCTAGCTGGTGTTTGGCACTGCCCGAGCCGTTGCGGAGCAACGGCTCTACTTCTTTCTGTACTTATTTTGGCTGTTTTCTAACAGCGGCTACTTCTGCAGCGGTGATCGGAATGCCTTTGTTGCCCCAGGAATTACGGACGTAGTTGAGCACGTCACTAATTTGTTCATCGGTCAACTCGAAGCTCATCATTTCTGAATCGTACTCGACGCCGTTGACCTTGATCTTGCCGGTCTGGCCATGCAACACGATCTTAATGGCGCGCGACTTATCCGCGTTCAGAAAATCCGATTTAGCCAATGGTGGATAAACGTCCTTAATGCCTGCTCCAACTGGACCGTGGCAGGTGACACACTGCGAGTTGTACACTTCTTTACCTCCCGCAATACTTGCCTTCGGATCGGCTTTAGCTACTTGAAATGCCAAGGCCGGTATTGCCAATAAAACCGCTGCGCCGAGTGCCGCAATTCTGTTAGTCATAGGGTATATTTTTAAATTTCATTCTTGCGGAAGCGGCCCAAAAGATTTTCGCAGGCCCGTACGGTAATCGCCATCATTGTCAGTGTGGGATTCTGGCACGCGGAAGAGACGAAGCACGCTCCGTCCGTGACGAAGATGTTTTTTATATCGTGAGTCTGGTTGTAGGCGTTCAGCACCGATTTTTTTGGGTCGGTTCCCATACGCGCCGTGCCGACTTCATGAATCGCCATTCCGGGAGTGGCATGCGCGGTGTTGACCTCAATATTGGTAGCGCCGGCCGCTTCAAGCATTTCGGCAGCGGTGACCGCAGCATCTTTCATTAGGGCTTTTTCGTTCTCGCCATGGGTCATATTGATATGCAACGCAGGTATTCCCCAGGCATCTTTTAATTTCTTATCGATCTCACAATAGTTATCCATCCGTCCCAGAGACTCACCAAATGCTCCCAGTGAGATGCCGTATTGGCCACGCTTTACTGCTTTCTTATACTCGATGCCCAGTCCGGATGCTTCGGTATTGAACTCCGGGGTTGCGCCACCCTGGAAGCCGTAGCCGCGCAGGAAGTGGGGATGCTTACCGGTGGCCGGCGTGTTGCGGAAGCGTACCAGGTAGATTCCGTTGGGCCGATGTGGCGGGTTTGCGGTAGGAGACTCTTTCATCTCTGGCAGCACACCTCTGGCACCGCCGCCGACTACGTGGTCCATCAGATAATGGCCAAGAATGCCGCTGGAATTTCCTAAGCCGTTGGGGTGCTCTGACGTCGCCGAATTCAGCAGAATTCTGGTGGACTCCATGGCCTGTGCGCACAGGATAACCGCCTTACCACGCACCTGCTTGCTTTCGCGGGTGACGCGATCGATGTAGGTGACGCCCCGAGCTTTGTTGGAGGCGTTATCCATATCGACGTGGCTGACGATGGCATTGGTGATGAGCGTGCAATTACCCGACTTCAGCGCGTCTTTGACTGTGGTGAACGGACTGCTGAAATACGAGAACGTCATGCAACCGCGCTCGCAGGGACCGCAATAATGGCAGGGAGCGCGGCCATTGTGGACCTGAGTCACGATCGCTGCGCGGCCTATAGTCACTGTCCTCTTGAAAACCTTTTTCATGCGGTCGCGAAACATGGTTTCGCCGCACGTCATTAACATAGGCGGCAAAAAGTGGCCATCCGGTAACATTCCGTCGCCTTCAGCCGATCCACTAATGCCTACATAGCGTTCAACCGTGTCGTAATAGGGAGCTAGCTCGGCGTAGGAAAACGGCCAGTCTTCGCCGTACCCATCGAAGCTGGCAGCTTTGAAGTCAGTGTCGCTCAAGCGATAACTTTGGCGTCCCCATACCAGAGATCGTCCACCCAGGATGCGCAGCCGTTGCCAGGTAAAAGGCTTGTCAGGCGGGGTGCTATAAGGATTCTCAGTGTCGTCGACAAACCAGTTGTAGTTGTATTCCATGCAGGCATAGCACTGCGTCTGGATCGGGCGGGTACGAAGCACTTCCGGCGAATGATTGCGATATTTCAGCTTGTAGGCAGGAACGTGTTCGGTGAATTCCTTGGGAGTTACGGTGCGTCCGGCCTCGACCAGCGCCACTTTTAGCCCGGCTTCGGATAGTTGTTTCGCCGCCCAGCCACCGGTGGCGCCAGAACCCACCACCACTACATCGTATGTTTGCAGCAGAACGTCTTGGGGCATGTTATTTGTGGGTTCCTGCGGCGTGCTGGCATCCGGTATAAGGGCCGTGGGTATACGCCCCATCCCAGCCAAGCTCGCGCTGGCCAATCTCAGAGCTGTAGTAGGCGTACACTACGCGGTGCTTCAGATGTTCAAACTGATCTCGGCGCGGGTCGGGAGCGATATCTTCTCCCCAATTGCGCCGCCCGGGAGTGTAAGCGAGCGGGCGCAACAATTCGTTCTGTTCCTCAGACGATAGTGCGCGGAATTCTTTTCCGTATTCTTTCTGGCTCGATTCGTCGAGGGATGTAAGCGCCTTGAGAAATTGTTTCTGCTCTTCGGCCGGCTCTGCCGCCACGACGATGTCGATGGAACGATTGCATAGAGCTTCCTTGGCTCCCGGAGTGTCGGTCTTGGGAATCAGCAGGTCGCTGAATGAAATTAGGGTTTCGTTCTGCTCGTCATTTAAGAACGTCGGCTTCCATTCGGGAGAGGCTAGCGTTTTGGAATAATCGACGCCTGACTGTGCGGGGGTGAAATCGGATGGTTGGACTGCCTGTGCCAGCGACAGGACCGGTTGGAACGCAACCCAGACGCCGCCAATAAAGCTGGCCTGGATTACCTGACGGCGGTTGAGATCCTTCGGAGCCCCTGACATGCCGATTTGAATAGTAAGCGCTAGAGGGGGCTCGGTTCAAGTCCGGAGCACAAAACAATTTTCCCCGCCAAATCCCAAGGCAGACTTCGTGCTCCGCAGGGAGAAGAGTTGTGAAGATCTAAATGGCCTTCTTCTGGAAAACCTTGGTTTCCGTGGGAGTCAGGAATACGGCCTCGTTTTTTGTGAGCTGCAGGTCGCGGAATTTTTCCTGAGAGATTTCAACATGGACCGGGGCACCCCACTCGGTGAGGGCCTCTATCTTCACCAGCGGCCCTGCTGAATTGATGTGTTTAATAGTCGCGCGCAGATGGCCGCCGCCATTGGGCTGGCGGTGGATCTCGAGCAAGTGCGGCCGTACATAGACCAGGTCCTCGGGTGCCGTTTCGGTGGTGTCATCGTCGAGGCGTCCGTGAAACAGGTTGACGCTGCCCAGAAAGTTATAGACGAATGGCGTCGCCGGCTGATGGTAAACCTCATCGGGGCTGCCCACCTGCTCAATGCGGCCTTCGTTCATGACCGCAACACGATCGGAAACTTCGAGCGCTTCATCCTGATCGTGAGTCACGAATACGCTGGTGATATGCACTTCATCGTGCAACTGTCGCAGCCAGCGGCGAAGCTCCAGCCGGACTTTGGCGTCGAGCGAGCCGAAGGGCTCATCCAACAACAGCACGCTGGGCTCGACCGCCAAGGCGCGGGCCAGGGCGACACGCTGGCGTTGACCTCCGGAGAGTTGGGATGGATAGCGCCCAGCGAGGTTTTTGAGCTGGATCAAGGTTAGAAGCTCGTGGACTTTGGCATTGATTTCGCCCTTCGAGGGGCGAAACTTGCGGGGACGAACCTTGAGTCCGAAGGCGATATTCTCAAATACCGTCATGTGGCGGAAAAGTGCATAGTGCTGGAAGACGAAGCCGACACGGCGGTCGCGCGCGTTACGGTGAGTGATATCCTCGCCATCGAAAAGCACGTTGCCAGCGTCGGCAAATTCCAAACCAGCGATGATACGAAGCAGCGTGGTCTTACCGGAACCAGAAGGGCCGAGCAAAGCAACGAGTTCGCCCGACGGTATGGTCAGATTGACGTCGTGCAAGGCGGAAAACTGGCCGAACTTTTTGGTTATGTTTTGTGCTTCGATGCTCATGCGGTTTGTCCTTCTTCGGCCCAGATGGCTGATTCTGCCAGCTGACGGCGCGCTCTCCACTCAACCACGGTCTTGACCGCAAGCGTGGTTAAAGCAAGCAGAGCCAACAGGGAAGCCACGGCGAACGCGGCCTGAAACTGATATTCGTTGTAGAGAATTTCGATGTGCAGCGGCATAGTGTTGGTGCGTCCGCGAATGTGACCGGAAACCACCGATACTGCCCCGAATTCGCCCATTGCCCGCGCGTTGCAGAGGATCACACCGTAAAGCAGTCCCCACTTGATGTTAGGCAGACTCACCCGGAAAAAAGTTTGCCAGCCACTGGCCCCGAGGGCGAGCGCCGCTTCCTCCTCTTCCTGTCCTTGAGCCTGCACCAGCGGAATAAGTTCGCGAGCGATGAAGGGGAAAGTCACGAAGATGGTGGCGAGCACGATTCCAGGGACGGCGAAAATTATCTGCAGGTCGTGCTTTGCGAGCCAGGGGCCGAGCAGGCCTTGAAGCCCAAAGAGCAAGACATAGATGAGGCCGGAAACCACCGGTGACACCGAAAGTGGTAAATCAATCAGCGTGATGAGCAGACTCTTGCCAATAAAATCGAACTTGCCGATAGCCCATGAGGCGGCGACGCCAAACACCAAATTCAGCGGAACTGAGATGCCTGCCGCCAAAAGCGTTAGGCGGATTGCGGCCAGAGCATCGGATTGGTGGAGACTGGTCCAATAGGCGCCAACACCTTTGGCGAAAGCTTGCGCGAAAACCACGCCCAGTGGCAGAAAGATAAAGATGGCGAGAAATAGAACCGCGATGCCAACCAGCAACCAGCGGACCAGCGCCGACTCCCCGGTTGCGGCTGTGGCTACGCTGCGAGTCGATAGGATTCGCGGAGTAAGTGAAACTGTCGCCACTATTGCACTCCTTCTGCGGGAACTAAACCCTCGACGGTGAAGTCAACTTGTTCTCTGCGGCTGCTGCTCCACTTCTGCAATAAATTGATGGGAAGCAAGAGGATCATTGAAACTACCAGCATGACCACGGCAATGGCGGTCGCCCCGGCATAGTCGTATTGATCGAGCTTGGTGATGATCAGCAGGGGGGTGATTTCAGTTTTCATCGGCATGTTGCCGGCGATGAAAACTACGGAGCCGTACTCTCCAACAGCGCGGGCAAAGGCCATGGCGAATCCGGCGAGAGCGGCCGGCAGGATCGTGGGCAGCACGATCCGCGAAAATGTCTGCCAGCGATTGGCGCCGAGGCTGGCGGCGGCTTCTTCTAGTTCCTTCTCTAAGTCCTGAAGAACCGGTTGCACGCTCCGAACTACAAAGGGTAGGCCAATGAAGGTCAAGGCGATGGCAACGCCCAGCGGCGAATAGGCGGATTTAATCCCCAGAGCCGCCAGTGGGCGGCCCAGCCAGCCATGTGGCGAATAGATGGTGGTCAATGCAATACCGGCGACTGCGGTCGGTAAAGCGAATGGAAGGTCGACCAGCGAATCGAACAGACGCTTGCCGGGGAAGCTGTAGCGCACCAGCACCCACGCGACTAATACACCAAAGACAAGATTGGTGGTGGCACCTACGAATGACGCCCCGAACGTCAGCCGGTACGATGCCAGAGCGCGCGGCGATGCCACAATGTGCCAGAACTGCGGCCACGAAAGCGATGAGGCTTTCAGGAATGTGGCGGCGAGCGGAATCAAGACGATCAAGCTTAGATAAAGCACGGTGTATCCCAGGGCTAGTCCGAAGCCGGGAAGCACGCTGCGCTTTTTCAAGGTGGTCGACATGATTATTGGTTCGGACTGTATATCTGGTCGAATATGCCCCCGTCAGCGAAGTGTGTCTTCTGTGTCTTCTGCCACCCACCAAAAACCTCGTCGATGGTCACCAGCTTGATTTTGGGGAACGTGGATGAATATTTTTTGGCTATCGCTTCGAGTCGCGGACGGTAGTAATTTTTCGCAGCGATTTCCTGACCCTCAGGCGAGTAGAGGTATTGCAAATACGCTTCCGCGACTTTGCGCGTGCCTTTCTTATCTACAACTTTATCCACGATCGAAACTGGTGGTTCCGCAAGAATGCTCTGCGAGGGAGCTACGATTTCTACTTTGCCCGGGCCGAGTTCCTTTAACGAGAGGAAGGCTTCGTTTTCCCACGCGATGAGAACATCGCCGATTTCGCGCTGGACGAAGGTGGTGGTGGACCCGCGCGCTCCGGAGTCGAGTACGGGGACATTCTTGTAAAGCTGCTTAATGAACTCCTGTGCTTTGGCTTCGCTGCCACCGGGCTGTTTGAGTGCATAGGCCCAGGCCGCGAGGTAGTTCCAGCGGGCTCCGCCGGAAGTCTTTGGATTGGGCGTGATTACCGCGATACCCGGCTTTACTAGGTCGTTCCAGTCCTTGATCTGTTTCGGATTTCCTTTGCGCACCAGGAATACGATGGTGGAGGTGTAGGGGGTGCTGTTCTGGGGCAAGTGCTTTTGCCAGTCGGCGGGAATCTGCCCGGAATTCTGAGCAATTGCGTCAATATCGTAAGCAAGAGCCAGAGTAACGACATCGGCCTGTAAGCCATCGATAACAGCGCGGGCTTGCTTACTGGATCCGCCATGAGACTGCTCGATGGTGACATTCTGGCCGGCTTTGGCTTTCCAGTACTTGGCGAAGGCAGCGTTGAAGTCCTGATAAAATTCGCGGGTAGGATCGTAAGAAACATTTAGGAGCGAGACGTCTTGAGCAAGAGCGTGAAGGGACAGAACCAGAAGGAGACCCAGAACGATTGCAATTCTTTTGGACATTAGCCTAGGCGGCCTCTCCGATGTTATTTGCCTGCTCTACTGCGTGCAGTTCCCCTGACACCGCGTTGCCAAAAGCGGGGCTGCACTTACGTTTCGCCTTAAGAACCTCAACTACTGCCTGACTCACGAAACCCTCTGCGGTCCACGCAAAAGCAAACGGCCCACAATTTGATTCATCGTGGGCCGTTTGAGAACTTGAATGTTTTAACTGAGCCTACATTCGATCCTCATGGTCACGATGAAGCCACGCGCAGCTACAGCGCATGGTGTTACAACACGTGGACATGGTGTCAAGGCTCAACATTACAGCGAGTATATCTAATGGGTCGATTTAAGTCTAGTAATTTTATGGACATTATTTGGTCTAGATCGCCATCCTGGGAAAAAGGACGATAAGTGCGAAAATGCGATAATACGAATCGTACTTTTCAATCCTAGGAGAACGAACAAATGCTATTGGCAGACGCCCGCCGCATCATTGCCGCCGCCGAGAAGAAAGCAGCAGAAATTGGCCAACCCATGAATATCGCTGTCGCCGACGAGGGAGGAAATCTGGTCTCTCACGTCCGCATGGATGGCGCTTGGCTTGGCAGCATCGATATTTCCATCAAAAAGGCTTACACCTCGCGTGCTTTTGATATAGCGACGAAGGACCTGGCGACACATTCGCAATCGGGCGGGCAATTTTTTGGAATCCACGCCTCAAATGATGGCAAGATCATGATTTTCGCTGGCGGCATTCCCCTGAAGAAAAACGGAAAAGTAGTGGGCGCGATTGGCGTGAGTGGCGGCTCTGGGGATCAGGATCACGCTGTTGCCGAGGCTGGCGCCGCGGCGTTCTAGCAGTGTCATGAGTCTGAATGTCATTCGACCGAAGGTCGGGCCACCCTTCGGTCGAGAGATTCGGGGGACTGCACCCACCAAAGTCCTAGGTCTCGCGGGTTCATCCTATCAAGGTCCAACCTACAATTTCGCAATATCGAGCGAGCGCAAAGCCAATCCCATGGCCACCGAGGTGAACTCTCCCCCCACTTCCAGACGGCCCGCTCCAAAGCGTCCTTCGAAGATTTTTCGCACCGCCGGGACCAATGACGAACCGCCGGTGAGAAACACTTTGTTTACTTCTCTTGGAGCGATCGACACCCGTTGCAGCAATCGATCGACGCAATCTGCAATCGACTCGAGTTCTGGACGAATCCACTCCTCAAAATCCCGTCGTGTCACCACTTGGGAGATTGATATTCCGGGCACTTTAAACGAAAAAATAGCTGTTTCGCGTGTTGATAAATCCAATTTTGTTCTTTGGACCGCGCTGTGCAGATAAAACCCGAGATCTTCCTGTATTAGTTGGATGAGCGCGTCCAATTTTTCCTTTTCCAGCGACTGCGCCCGAATGGATTGCAGGACATCCATGGTTTCTTTGGATTTCAGAAAAGAAAGGTGGTGCCAGCGCTCAAGCTTGGAAAAAATCCAGGCAGGGGGCTGATACAAATTCCCCATGGACTTGTAATGCGACTCGCGTCCCAAGAGTGGCGACACAACGTGGCGCACGATTCTAGCGTCGAATGCGTCTCCAGCTAGCGCGACGCCCTCGCTGCCAAGAATCTTTCTCGCGGCTTTATCTTTGCGGAATATCGGCCCCACTTGTAGAAGAGAGAAGTCGCTGGTGCCTCCACCAAAGTCTGCCACCAAGACCAATTCATCATGGTCGAGGCGCATTTCGTAGTAATATGCCGCACCCACCGGTTCATACTCAAACACTACGTTTTGGAAACCGGCATTGCTCAAGGCCTTGCGGAGCCGGGAGACCGCATAGTCGTCGTCCCCGGCCGATTCCGCACTCATAAACCGTACCGGCCGTCCCACCACCACGGTGCCTTCGAGCGGCCCCAACGAAGATTCGGCGTCCTCTCGCATTGAACGGATGAGAAAAGAGATGAGATCCTCGAGCAAGTAAGGACGGCCAAGAACGTTGGTGGAAGTGAGAAGCCGACTCGCCAAATAGGATTTTAGCGATTGAATGAGCCGTCCCTTCTCTTCAGCAGCCAAATACTGGGTAATGGCTTTAGGGCCCGCCAGTGCGACTATGCGCCGCTTCTCGTCCTCGAGCACCTGTTCAAAATATGAAACTGAGCGGAAGGTTTCGGTCTGCTGTCCGGCTAACTGAAATTTTGCAATGGTAATGCGGCGCCGCTGGTCGGCCATGGCGATGGCGCTGTTGGTTGTCCCAAAATCAACCCCTACGCCTTTCGCCATGGTTTCATGTTAGCAAGTTCCAGAACTCGCCTGAGTTCCGCGGCTTCTGGCCAAGGCTTGCGGCCGGTTTCTCCCAATTGGTCCACGAAACACTGCTCCACTAAATGTGAGTTGGAGTGTAAAGACTGTAATAAAAAAAATGAATAATGGTTTACTCGTAATTTGCACATTTGGCTTGACTAGAGAGTAGTGAAAGCAGCTACACTCGCTGACAAACCTGAGGGGGTTCTCAATGGTGGCACGGGTTTTCCGCTACTCGTGGTTAGTAATACTCGTCACATTATTCGCCGTTCCTTCGTTCTCACAAAAAATTACAGGCGATATCACTGGAACCGTCACCGATAAGTCTGGTGCCGTGGTAGCCAATGTCACCGTCACGGTTGAAAGTTCGGCCACCGGACTGAGGCGTGTTGCGAACACCAGCGCCTCTGGTAGTTACAGCATTCCGGAACTACCGCTCGGTAGCTACCGGATTAGCGCGTCCAGTGCCGGATTTAAGACTGCCGCGCGGTCCGCTGAAGTTTCAGCCGGTGCGGTAACTCAGGCCGATTTCGCATTGGAAGTGGGCGAGAGAACTGAGACCGTGGAAGTCGAAGGGGTCGCGCCCATGGTCGAACTGTCGCCCAACGACAACAACTACGTCGACAGTAAGAAAATTGAGAACGTGCCCTTGAATGGCCGCGACTTTAATTCGCTTTTGGCCATTACACCCGGAGTGCAGCGTTCTCCGGGAGGTGGATTCCTCGCGGTAAGTATTAATGGGGCGCGGACAACTTCGAATAATTACTTCATCGACGGACTCTACAACAATGACCGGTACTATGGTGATTCCGCAATTAACCAGACGGGCATTTTAGGGATTCCGGCTGTAACGTTTCCGCCAGATGCGATTGAGGAACTCAGCGTTCAGGAAACGCCCTCCGCTGAATTCGGAGTTAAAGGGGGCGCTCCAATTCTGCTGAGTATGAAGAGCGGAACCAATACGTGGCACGGTGGCGGAACTTGGGTCAACCATAGCGGCTTTGGTGACGCCGACAACTATTTCGCGAACCATAATACTGACAACTGCGCAGCTCCTGGTGAGTGTAAACCGACCACGATTCACAACAACCAGTTTCACGGCAACGTAGGTGGACCGATTGTTAAAGACAAAGCTTTTTTCTTTTTGTTCTACGAGGGTCAGCGAAATATCTCGGAATCCGTCAAGAGTCGAAATGTACCCACCATGGACGAGATTAACGCCGCGAAGGATGACATCGCTGCAAATGGTATGACGATCGATCCTGTCGGACAAGCCTTGTTGGACTATTTTCCGACTTCCCCTACAGGCATTTTGATTCAGCACTCTCCTAATCGTGCCAGCAATAACGAATTCGGGGTTAAATTTGATTACAAGCTAAATTCCACCAATTCATTGGCAGTACGCTACATTTTTGGCGACAGCCTGCAAAGCGGTGCGCCTTTTGCTGGATTGCCGCCGAACGCAGGGTTCACCCAGGATATGTTTAATTCTTTTGCCCCCTCCCGCGCACAAATGGCGGGTGCTAGCTGGACTTGGAATATAGGCGCCAACAAGATTTTGGAAAGTAGGCTTGGCTACACACGCTTCGCTCAGCTGATTGACGTCAATAATAAGATCAGCCCAGCAGCCTTGGGAATCGATACCGGCCCCCTCAGCAACGCTGATTTTGGCGTGCCCTACGTCTATCTTTATCACTTGACCTACGGTGGCTACATTGGCGGCGTTCAGGGCTATCCGCTTCTTACCCGTCCCGACGCAACCTGGGATTGGTCGGAACATCTTTCTTGGGTGAAGGGTAACCACACAATAAAAATGGGCGGGAATTTTCAGCGTGGTTATACCAACAGCACGCGCAATGAAGCCCGTACCGGACTCGCCGCGGGATATTTTGGTTACACAGCAGCATCCGTACAAAACGATCCTTCCCCTACTTCTGGAGTTACGTCCGACATCGAGGAGCTGCTTTTGGGAAAGGCCGATCTCGCGGATCGGAGCTTTGGAAACACTCATAGACATATCACGCAAAATTCGGTGGGGTTCTACGCGCAAGATGATTGGAAAATCAAGCCCCGTTTCACGCTTAGCTACGGCCTAAGATATGAGATCAACGGCACCATGCGGGACAAAGATAACCAGGAGTCGGTTTTCGATCCCGTGCAGGGCTACTTAAAGGTTGGCCAGGATATTGGCGGCATCCACAATGTGGACTACAAGGACTTTGCCCCGCATCTCGGATTCGCCTGGGATGTTCTGGGTACCGGTCGTTTGGCGGTGCGAGGCGGTTATTCGCTTACTTACGACGTAGCCAACTTTGGAGCTTTGGCGTCACCGTATTCGTTCGCCCATGCTCGCACCGGGGTATTCACCCAGACCGATCTCGGATTCTTTAACGTTTCCAACTCGGCCGATAATTCTAAGCTCCCAACTGATCCCACTGCTACTTGCTACGACCCGGCTGCTCGATCCGGAGACTACATCTGCTTTGACAGCGCGACCAACGGACCATTGTTCGGAGCGGATCCAGGAGGAATAGCTCCCTTCAACGCGTTCGCTGTAGTGAAAAATTTCAAAACCCCGCGATACCACAACTTCAATCTCAGCATTCAGGGAGAGCTATTTCACAATAACGTCTTAACCGTTGCATATTCCGGACAGCGGGGGCGCGACCTGGTGATGTATTCCGATCTAAATGCTTCGCCGATAGGAATCCAGCCGACTCTGGATCCGGTCGACGCCTGCACCTCAGAATCGGAGTGCGATCAGTTTCGCCCGCTTTCGTCTGTGTTTATTGATCCAAACACCGGCGGCCCGCTGATTCGTCATTTGATTCAGGCGAACAATAAGGGCACTTCGCAATACGACAGCATGCAAGTTTCATATAACCAGCGAAACTGGCATGGATTCGATACGCAGTACAACCTGACGTGGAGTAAATGCTTCGATTTAAATTCAGTGAACCGGGGCGGGCAGGGTGATTATCCACAAATAAATAACGACAATCCGATTGGGAGTACGGCGCTGGCGCACGCCGATTTTGCCAGTAATCGGGGACTCTGCGATCACGATGTGAGATTGAATTTCAACATCGGTGGTGTTTACGAGGTGCCGGCGATTCGTGCACTGGGTAAACGTCTTGGTAGTGGATGGGAGTTGAGTACTATCTTCACCGCCATCAGCGGTCGGCCGTTTGGGGTCTTTAAGAATGGCAGCAGTGACCCTTCGGGGCAAGGTCTTAGTGGAGCTTCCATACGGGACAACTTCGACGGTGGGCCAATCGTATACAACACTCGGGATCCAGACCACTATGTCATAGGCAGTTTCAGCGTGCCAGACGATGGAACGGTCGGGAACTCCCGGCGCAATATGCTCGTGGGGCCGGGACTCAGTCAATGGGACATGTCCCTGATCAAAAGCACTGCGATCAATGAACGCCTGAGCGTCGAGCTGAGGTGGGAGGTCTACAACGTCTTGAATCGCGCAAACTTCTCACTTTCTTCGATTAATAATACTGGCGCGAGTCCGGATTTCGGCAGTCTCACCGAAACCCCTGACGTCGCCGCCGGCAATCCAGTGATCGCCCAAGGTGGGCCTCGCAACATGAACTTCAGTCTGAAGTTCAAGTTCTAGGGGTTGGGGATCTGTATTTCGGGGGGGGGCTGGCTATGCTAGACTCCCTTTTTCATTCCCTTATGGCAGTCCCCCGCATCGGGTTTTCCCTGCTGGTCTCGTTCTTGTGGTCAATGTCTGCCGTCGCGGCGCCTCCGCCTAAGCCTAATATTATTTTGATCACCCTGGACACGACTCGTGCCGACCGCATGGGTTTCCTGGGTTCGAAGCTCGGTTTGACCCCGAATCTAGATGGTGTGGCGCGTGATGGCGTCGCATTTACCCGAGCTTACTCGCATGTCCCGTTGACTACGGCATCGCACACCACGATTCTTACCGGGACGTATCCGCAGTTCAATCATGTGAACGATTTTGGCGTACCGCTGTCGGCGCAGCTGCCGTATTTGCCGGACTTGCTACATCAGCAGGGCTACCACACCGGAGCATTCGTGGGGTCGCTGATCCTTGATCCACTGGACGGCACAGCACCGGGATTCGATCGCGGATTCGATGTGTATGATGCAAACTTTCATTTGCGCCGGCAGGGAACTGATCGGTACACGTCGGTAGAGCGGCGGGCTGGGGTAGTGGTTGACCATGCTCTCGCATGGCTTAGCCATCTGGAAGATGGGCCATTCTTTTTGTGGGTGCATCTTTATGACGCACACGACCCGTACGACCCGCCACCGCCGTTCAAGGCGAAGTATGCCTCCCAGCCCTACGATGGAGAAATCGCTTACGCTGACTCAGTCTTAGGCAAACTGTTCGCCGAACTGCGCAAACACGGTCTTTACGATGAGACCATGATTGCGGTGATGGCGGACCACGGGGAATCCCTAGGCGCGCATGGGGAAAATACGCACGGTATATTTCTTTACGATGAGACGTTGCACGTTCCCTTGCTTATCAAACTGCCACTGCAGCACAGCAATGGGAAAAAAGTTGAGACTCGCGCCAGCCTGGTCGATGTAGCGCCAACCCTGCTTTCGGCTGCGGGCCTGGATATCCCGTCCGCGATGCAGGGCGAGTCCCTCCTGAGTCTTATGAAGCCCGGCACTATCGTTGCCGAAGACCGGCCGGCGTATGCCGAGACGGATTATCCCCATCGTGCCTTCGGCTGGAGCGCACTACGGGCTCTTCGCGAGGGAAAATATTTGTACGTGCAAGCTCCAGAGCAAGAACTCTATAACCAGAGCACTGACCCTGAAGAGGTTCATAATCTGGCTTCTGGCAGCAACGCGGTGGCAGGGACATTGGCAGGCAAACTTGGCGACTTTCGCAAGAAGACCGTTCAGACATTGATCGAGTTGGCCAAACCCGATCCCGAACAGGCAAAGAAGTTGCAGGCTTTGGGCTACGTAGGTTCAGAACCACAAGACTCTGGTAAAGATAAAGACAAGCTGAGCGGGGCGGATCCGAAAAGCAAGATTGAGATTTCAAACTTGCTGCACGATGCCATGTTTGACGTGGAGGACGCACGCTACCAGGAGGCGGTTCCGCTGCTCGAGAAAGTGTTGGCCACTCAGCCCGACATGCCAGTGGCCAACATGCAATATGGCATGGCGCAGGGCCGATTAAAAAATTATTCCAAGGCGCTAGCTCCGTTGCAGAAGGCGGTGGCCATGCAGCCTGATAACGGCATGGGTCACTACGAGCTCGGCCTAGCCTTGTTTGAGACCGGAGACTGGAAGAACGCTGCCCCGCAGTTTGAGGCGGCGGTAGAGCGGGCCCCCCGTTGGGCGGACGCCCATTTTTCGTTAGCGGCAGTTTATGCTCGCATCGATCGGGTGCCCGATGCAATGACTGAACTAGCATCGACGCTTGAACTGAGCCCTGCGCACTATCGAGCGAATCTGCTGCGTGGGCGAATTTTGTCGCTACAAGGCGAGCCGGCTGCTGCGTTGCCTAATCTGGAGAAAGCTGCAAAGGTCCAGCCTGATTCGCGGGAGGCTCATCTGTTCCTGGCCGAGGCGTATGGCCAACTTGGAAGGCCGGAGGATGCCGACCGGGAACGGGCTCGCGCGCAGGCTCTTGCTGAACCGTCGCATTAGACCTCACTTGGCCAATCAGAGGTCTCTCTTAAGCTGCCTTTGCTAAGCGGTTACGTACTTCGGCAATCAGTTCGAAGGATCGCAGGCGAGCCTGATGGTCATACATGTGGGCTGTAATCATCAATTCGTCGGGCTGGTGGGCATCCAGAAACTCGCGCAGACCTTTTTCCACACTCTGCGGCGAGCCTACCACTGAATATGCCAAAGTGCGTTCGACGTTCGCCTTTTCTAATGGAGTCCAATAGGTATTGATATCGTCGATAGGCGGAGGAATCTGTCCCGGGGTGCCGCGCTGCAAGTTAGTGAAGGCTTGTTGCAGTGAAGTGAAAGCGCGCCGCGCTTCCGCATCAGTAGCGGCAGCGATCACATTGGCTGCCAGCATGGCGTAGGGCCGATCAAGCTGCTTTGAAGGACGGAAACTCTTGCGGTAGAGGTATAAGGCTTGCTCCAGGTCACCGGGAGCAAAATGCGATGCGAAGGCGAATGGCAAACCTAGCGCCGCCGCCAGTTGGGCGCTGAACAAGCTCGACCCCAATAACCAGATAGGAACACGTAAGCCGGCCCCAGGCACGGCACTAATTTTTTGTCCGGGCTGTATGGGCTCGAAATAGTGTTGAAGCTCCTGCACGTCCTGCGGGAATTGGTCCGCACTATTGACCGGGTCGCGGCGTAGCGCCTGAGCGGTCTGGCGGTCGGTACCAGGAGCGCGCCCCAGGCCCAGGTCAATTCTCCCGGGGTACAGGGATGCCAGCGTTCCGAATTGTTCGGCGATTACCAGGGGCGAGTGATTCGGCAGCATCACTCCGCCCGAGCCAATTCGTATGTTCTTAGTGCCCCCCGCAACATAACCGATTACCACCGAGGTGGCAGCGCTGGCGATCCCCGGCATGTTGTGGTGCTCGGCCAGCCAATACCGCTGATATCCCCACTGTTCGGCGTGCTGTGCCAGATCTAAGGTGTTGCGAAAAGCGTCCGCGGCGGTAGCGCCTTGCGTAATCGGAGAAAGATCGAGGATAGAAAATGGAATCACTGCGGGGCCTCTATAACAGTGTACTTCCCGCTGGAGAACAAATTTTCCGAAATGGAACCGAATCTTCTTCAACCATAGCAATTAGATACTGGCGATATGCTATGTTGTGTACTGTGTCCTGAGGGGGGACACAATGACATGAGTGTTGAAAATATATTGCAACAGATAGACAGAGAGATTTCTAACCTGACACAGGCGCGGGCATTGCTGGCAGGAATCAGCAACGGCGCATCCGGCCTAAAAATTGTCACGAGATCAACAACTGGCAAGCGTGTTATCAGCGCAGCCGCCCGCCGCAGAATGGCAGCCGCTCAAAAAGCTCGTTGGGCGAAATACAAGGCAGCCAAAAAAGCCGGATAGATATTTACTGACACAGACTAATCAGGCCGGCGCGAAAGCTCCGGCTTTTGTCTTTTGTAAGTGATTGTCGCTCAGTATCCACCGACGAACGAAAAATTGCGCCAACCTGGCGATGTCTCTAGAAGATGTAATCAGAGATCCTAGTACAAAACTGCTATTGCCCTAAGCGCAAGCTTTGGAAATAATCCCGCGCTATCAGATCCCTTGCAAAACGAATTCTCCGAAACCTTCAGCACTCTGAGAAAATCTAGATGAGATCTCGCTCTGTATTGTTTGTAGGAATAAGCTTATTGCTGCTCGCCGCTTCGGTTTCCGCCCAGACCCAATCCGCGACTCGACCAACGCCAACCGCGCCACAGCCGCAGGCAAATCTAGTGGACAAGTCGCCGTCTGACGAACTTAACGAACATTTGCCAAAATGGCTGCGCTTCAGCGGTGAGCTTAGGTTGCGTGGCGAGGGTTTCGCCGGTGCGGGTTTTAAACACGAGAATAGCGACGGTTACTTGCTGACGCGCTTTCGCCTCAATATGAGAGTGCAGCCGACGTCCTGGATGGCGTTTGTGTTCCAGGGCCAGGACGCGCACATTCTGGGCGAAGATGACCACCGGATCGCACCGCTGCCCCCCTATCAAGACACGTTTGATATGCGGCAAGGGTACCTGGAAATCGGTGATGCTGAGAAGCGAAGTTTTGATTTCCGCATTGGCCGCCAGGAGCTGGCTTTCGGCTCAGAGCGGTTGCTGGGAAACTCTAACTGGCTGAATACTCCGCGCAGTTTTGACGGGTTCCATGCAACTTTCCGCGGCGATGGCTATCGCCTCGACGGCTTCGGCGCCTGCATGGACAAGATCCACGACGGGCAATTCAATGAATGCACGCCGGGAAATAATATTTATGGCGTCTACACCGCGTTCTCGAAGATGGTGCCCAAGGCGAGTCTTGAGCCGTTCTTCTTCTGGCGGCGGCAGTCGGCGTTGCGAACAGAGGCAGGGGTATTGGGAATCATGAACTACGGCACCGTGGGAGTTCATCTCAAGGGAAAAGTTGGAAAAGGCGCAGACTACGATCTTGAAATGGCGCGCCAGGACGGATCGCTGGGCGGCGACACCATCAGTGCCTGGGCGGGCCACTGGCTGGGCGGGTACACTATCGCGCACGCCCGTTATAAGCCTCGGTTATTTTCAGAATTTAATTACGCGAGCGGTGACAGTAACTCGAAAGACGGAACTCGTGGAACCTTTGACCAGATTTACCCCTCTGGGCACGATCTTTACGGTTTGGCTGATCAGGTTGGCTGGAAGAACATCGAGCACATCCGATCCGGAGTCGAAATCGCCCCAGCGGCCAAGTGGAAGTTTGCAACCAAGTACAACTCCTACTGGCTCGCCGACGCGCACGATGCGCTCTATAACCCTGCCAGCACGGCACTGGCGAAGTCCGCAGCGGGTACGGCGGGAAGGTTCGTAGGGCAGGAACTGGACTTTGTCGGTAGCTATAGCTACAACAAGCGGACCATGTTCGCAGGCGGCTTCGGCCACCTTTTCCCGGGCACGTTCCTGAACAAAACGACCCCGGGGAATGGCTATACCTATCCTTATCTAGGAATGACTTACGCGTTCTGAAGTCAGGGCAGGGGCCACTAATATGAAAATACTATTGACCGTTTTGGTAGTTGCACTAAGCTACTCTAATTCTCTAGTAGGAGAGAAGATGATGAGCGTTTCAAGTCCTAGCTTGGCAAATGTGGGATCGATTCGTGCACCGCAACCCAGCTTTTACGAGAAATTGAATACGCGTTGGCATGAGCGGGCGCTGCAAATATTCATGGTGATTGTGCTTGGCCACTGGGGCGAACACCTGGCTCAGGCGTACCAAATTTATGTCATGGGATGGCCACGTCCCAAAGCCAACGGCATTTTAGGCTTGTGGTATCCCTGGCTCATCAAATCAGAAGCCTTGCATTACGGTTATGCGATCTCATGTTGATCGGCATCTGGGTACTGCGCAAAGGTTTCACCGGCAAAGCTCTAACTTGGTGGACCATCGCACTGGGAATCCAGTTCTGGCACCACATCGAGCATTTCCTGCTGATTTATCAGGCAACTACGCATCACAACTTCTGGGGCAAGCCGGTACCATGCAGCGTTTTGCAACTGGTTTTCCCGCGAGTTGAATTGCATCTTTTTTACAATGCGGTAGTTTTCGTTCCGATGGTGATTGGGATGTACTATCACATGTTTCCCTCAGAGCCAGATAGCACTCAGATGCGTTGCAGCTGCGAGTGGGGGCACACAGCAAAGAAAGCAGCGTAATAGGCTCGCGTTTCGCCGTGGAGAAATGATGAAGCCGTTTTTCAGCGGGGGCGGGCAGAAAAACTGTCCGCTCCCAATGTTGTCTTTAGGCTTTCTGGCTCTAGCGCTCGCCGTTTTTTCGCTTGGCGGCTGCGTGAAGCAGAGTACAGGGGCCGATATAGCGATGAAGCATGAGTTTTTACCTGATCCACCTCATGTGGGTGCAGCAATCCTTAGATTAAACCTGGCCGACCGCACGGCTTCGGCGGTTTTGAACGCTCGCGTGGGGATTGAGGCAGATATGGCGCACCCCGGCATGGCGCCCCGGGTATTCGAAGTAAAGGAACTTGGCTCCGGCCATTATCAATCCCAACTTCAGTTTGATATGGCAGGTGACTGGGTTATCCTCCTGCATATCAACTTGTCTGATGGGAAGAGTGCAGACCGGCAACTCGCTGTGAGAGTCGTTGAATCCAAGTAGGAAAGCTGTTGAATCCATCCTCAATACCGGCCCTGGAAATTTCCGAATTGCCTGCTTTTGATCTGCTTCGTGTTCGCGGTGTCGGACGCCTGCTGAAGTGGAAATATGCACGCCCGCTGCTGCAAGCCCCTTTATTAGCCATTAGCATAGTGATGATCTTGCATGGACTCTTCGGGCCCACCGTATCGCCCAAAAACCTGGCAACCACGTTGAGCTGGGTCCACTTTCGGGGTGCGCTGGTGCTGGTATTACTATGCGCGGGCAATTTTTTTTGCTTGGCCTGTCCCTTCATGCTAGTGCGGCAGGCGGCGCGAAAGCTCTTTCGTCCGCGATTTAATTGGCCCCGAGTACTGCGCAACAAATGGCTCTCCGTCGGATTATTTATCCTTATTCTTTTTTCCTATGAACTATTCGATCTATGGGCGTCGCCGTGGTGGACGGCATGGCTCATTATTTTCTATTTTCTCAGCGTGCTGATGGTGGACGGGTTTTTCAAGCACGCGTCGTTCTGCAAATTTGTTTGTCCCATTGGCCAATTCAATTTTGTGGCTTCGACTTTTTCTCCACTTGAAGTAAAGGTGCGCGATCAGAGCGTGTGTACTAGCTGCCATACCAAAGATTGCATACGCGGCCGGCGCGAGCCCGCCTCTGATCTGGTAGTGATCCGAGGCTGTGAGCTGGCACTGTTTCAGCCTCGCAAAGTCGGCAACATGGATTGCACCTTTTGTATGGACTGCGTTCATGCTTGTCCGCACGACAATGTGGGCATTATGAGCCGTACCGTCGGCAGCGAGCTTATGAGCGATCCGATGCGCTCCGGAATTGGCTACTTCTCGCAGCGCAAGGATTTGGCAGCCCTGGTGCTTGTGTTTACCTTTGGGGCGCTGCTAAATGCTTTCGGGATGGTAAGCCCGGTTTACGTGCTCGAGACTTGGCTGTCGAAGATTTTGCACGTCAGCCATGAGGCGCCGGTGCTGGGCATAATATTCATGGCGTTTCTGGTCTTGGAGCCGATTGCCTTGCTGGGTCTGGCTGCCTGGCTGACTCTGCGATGGGGCGGTAGCAATCGGGCGCTGGTGCCCCTGGCAATACGTTACACCTACGGGCTCGTGCCAATGGGTTTCGGGATGTGGCTGGCGCATTACGGATTCCATTTTCTGTCGGGTCTGTTCACTATAATTCCGGTGACTCAGAGTGCGTTGTTAAGCGTTGGCATAACACAGCTTGGGCGACCGCAGTGGATGCTGCGAGGAATACCGGTTCACATAGTGCTGGCGATCGAAATTGGATTTCTGATACTGGGCTTTGCGGCCTCTCTATTATTGGTTCACGGAATGGCGGAAGAGGACGCCCCACAACGCCCGCTGCGCGCGTTTGTGCCTTGGGCATCTGTCTGTCTTATTATCTGGGTGGCCTCGATGTGGCTGATGTTCCAACCTATGGAGATGCGGGCCACGATGCTGGGCGGATAACATGAGATTCAAACGACAAATATTCATTGCGATAGCGGTGCTGCTCTCCACACTGCCGGCAATTGGGCATAACGGCCCGCCATTTCCCATAATCGAGAATGGGAAAATGGGATCGTACGTGATTTCGCTGTGGACTCATCCTGACATTGGAGTTGGGACTTTTTTTGTATTTGTGGAAGCGACGCCCGGCAGCGTGATTCCTGGCGATCTGAAATTCGACATCGCTGTGCAGCCCGAGAGTAAGCGTCTGCCCGAGGCGGCCTACCCTATGCAACGCGAAGACGATCATGGGCAGGTACAATACAAAGCCTCCGTCGATTTCGATCGGGACGATTTCTTCCGGGTGCGTCTCACAATGAAAGGCCAGCAGGGAAGTGCCGAGATATTTTCGCGGGTCGAAGCGACTCCCGTTGGCTTCGGGCGGTGGGACCTGCTGCTTTACCTGTTGCCATTTCTGGCAATCGGATTCCTATGGTTGGGGGGGATCACGCGCCACCGAAATCGCACGAAACGGTTGCAAGCTGCTTAGAAGCCATCATCATGGATAAGAAAGCGATGTTGCGTAGTGCGCTCGCCTGCTTGCTGGCAGTTTTGACGGGGTGCCATTCCGCAGAACGACTGCCCGAGAAGTCGTCCAAGGAGTATAGCGATGTCGTGTCGGCGTTTTATGTAGGCCTCGCGGCCCTGCAAGTCGGTGACGATGTCCACGCGGAGAACCGGCTGTCGCAGGTGACTCAACTTGTTCCTGCGGAGCCCGCCGGATGGGCGAATTGGGGAATTCTTGCGTTGCGTCAGCGCAACTACAACACTGCGGCGCAGAGGCTGGAGAAGGCCCGTGATTTAGCCCCACAGAATGATCAGGTCTATTCGCTATTGGGCGTACTGGATAGCCAGCGCGGAAATTCAGTGCAGGCCATCGCTGACCTGCGGAAGTCGGTGGAGTTGAATCCGCACAATCTGCGAGCGATTTATCAGCTGGCCGAAGAGACCGAGCGCCAGGGAGACGAAAATAGCGCTGCGGAATTCGAGAAACTAATGCAGCAGATTCTTGCGGCGCAGCCTGACAATCTGGCGGCGCTCCTCGAATTGGGCCGGGTAGCCGCGAAACGAGGCGATGCAGCAGCATTGAAATCGGCGGTAGCGCAGATCAGCTCGCGTTCGGCGAATTGGCCTTTGGAAGTACTGAAGCAATTGGGCACAGTACAAAGCGCCATTAACGCTTCCGACTTGCGAGCGGCCGCGACGCAGACGACTTTTCTGCGCAACGTGATGATGCGCGTACCGGATTACCGCGTGAGCCTGACCGCCATCAAGGCTGCGCCGGGAGAAGAAGCGCAGCCGTTTACCAGTTTTCTGAAATTGGAGTCTCCGGAGTTTAAGCCCGCGCCACCGGACATGAGCCTGAGCTTCGATTCCCATTCGGTCCCAACCCTCGTTGGAGAGTGGAATTGGGTCGGCTCAGTCCAATTGGGCAGCGCGGGTGCTCCGGCAGTTGCGGCTGCAAGCGGAAAGTTGCTTAAACTATCTTCCGGTGCTTCGCTACCATTTCCGGGCGGCTCAGCAGCCGCGCCGCCGCAACCTGAAGGCGTGCTGCCGGTGGATTTTAACTATGACTTCAAGACCGACCTGGTCTTGGCGGGGGCTGGGGGCGTGCGATTTTTCGCACAAGACAATCCTCCTTCCTTTCGCGATGTGACGGCTCAAACCAAATTGCCTGCTTCAGTTGTGAATGCTGCTTACACGGGCGCCTGGGCGGTGGATATTGAAGCCGACGGTGACCTGGATATCGTAATGAGCTCGAATACCGGAGTTCCCACCGTCCTGCGAAACAACGGCGACGGAACATTTTTGTCCATTCATCCTTTCAGCGGAATTTCTGGCATTCGTGGATTTGCTTGGGCGGACGTGGACGGCGACGGTAACCCTGATGCCGCGATTATCGATGGAGTAGGCCGTCTGCATATCTTTATCAATACCCGGCAGGGCCAATTTCGGGAGCGGGCGCTTCCAGCAAGTTTGGCGGCCGTTAAAGCCGTCGCAGTGGCAGATGCGAACAACGACGGCATCCTCGACTTCCTGGCCGTGCAAGTCGACGGTTCGCTCGTTCGCATCTCCGACAAAAACGAGGGAGAGAGTTGGGACATTGCCGAGCTGGTAAAGATCCCAGATGTCGCCAACTTGGTCGAAGTACGATTGCTGATTGCTGACCTCGATAACAATGGCGCGTTCGACTTAGTCCTGGCTCCGGTGGGATCAAGCGCCGTGGGACCCCTAATTTGGCTGGGCGATGCGAGAGGCGTGTTCACACCGCTTCATCGCCCAATTCCGTCGTTGTCCGTCTTCGCCGCAGCTGACGTGGATGGCGGCGGAAGGTTGGATTTGATCGGGCTCTCTCCTGATGGTCAAGCAATGCAGGCCATCAATCACGGCACAAAAAATTATCACTGGCAAGTCGTCCGGCCCCATGCGGCACAGGCGGTAGGCGATCAGAGAATTAATCCATTCGGCGTCGGAGGCGAGGTCGAAATACGCTCGGGCTTCCTGGTTCAGAAGCTTCCGATTCAGGGCCCACAGTTGCACTTCGGTTTAGGCGAGCAGCCTGAAGCCGAAGTAGTGAGGGTGATATGGCCCAATGGGACGGTACGCGCTGAGTTCGGGGTGAAAGCCGACCAGGAAGTAGTGACTGAGCAACGGCTGAAGGCATCGTGCCCCTTCTTGTTTGCCTACAACGGTAAACAGATGGAGTTCGTGAAAGACGCAGTTCCATGGGGCTCCGCGATCGGGCTGCGAATTAATACGCTGGGATCTGCGAAGATTGCCGCTACAGGTGAGTGGTACAAGATTGGCCGCGACCAACTCGTGCCTCATGACGGCTTCTATGATGTCCGCGTAACCGCTGAGTTGTGGGAGGTTTATTACTACGATTACATCGGCCTAATGACGGTGGACCATCCCGAAGGCACTGAAATCTTCGTCGACGAACGTTTCGTGATTCCTCCAGCGAAGCTAGGTTTCACTACAGTGACAACTCCACATAAGATCGCGCGGGCTATTGATGACACCGGTCGCGACGTGACAAGTCTGGTGTCAACGCTCGACGGCAAGGCGCTCGACGATTTCGGGCGCGGCCAGTATCAGGGTGTTACCCGCGACCACTACCTGGAGGTCGATCTTGGCGAGGATGCGCCCATCAGTGGCCCGCTATATCTGATCGCGCAAGGTTCGATTCACGACACCGAGTCGTCGATCAACGTGGCAATTACCCAAGGGCAACGCTGGCGAGTCCATGGGCTCAGCGTCGAAGTTCCCGACGGACGCGGTGGTTGGGTGACTGCGCAAGATAATCTCGGATTTCCCGCCGGACGTAAGAAGACCGTCCTCTTCAACTTGACGGATATTTTCCGGCCAGGCACTCCGCGAAAAATCAGAATTCGCACTAACCTCGAAATCTATTGGGACGCTCTGCACTGGGCGCGAGGCGCGCCCAGTGCGCCGGTGAAGACCGCGATGTTAAAGCCTCAGGCGGACCTGCACTATCGCGGCTATTCTGTGATTCATCGCCCGGATGCGGGTGCGCCCGAGATTCCTGACTACTACCAGATGCTCGGCAGCAAACAGCGTTGGCGCGACCTCATCGGTTACTACACCCGATTCGGCGACGTTAGCGAACTGCTGGATAAGATCGATGACCGCTATGTGATCGTTGCCTCGGGCGATGAAATGTCACTTCGATTCAAGGAAAAGCCACCTCCTCCGAAAGGGTGGGTGCGAGACTTTGTGGTGGTTGGCGACGGCTGGATCAAAGATGGCGACTTCAATTCCACATTTTCAAAGACTGTTTTGCCACTGCCATATCACGCAAAGGACGAATACACCACCACTCCGGGTGCCCTCGAAGACGAGTGGGTGTACCGTCAGCATGGTGACGATTGGCAGAAGTATCACACTCGTTATGTGACGCCGCAGGTCTTCCAGAATTCCTTGCGCAGCGAGCTTCCTAAATGAGGGGACGCCGCATCGCCCGAATTATTTTGACTGTGTTATTTGCAGGCCTCATCGCCAGTCCGGTGATCATGAAGCGGCTGGCTGCGAAACGTCAGGTAACGCAGGCTACTGCTGATGCCAAATCATCTCTGGCGCGCCATGGCTTTTACTTGCAGGAAGTCTCGCACGCGGCGGGAATCGACTTCGTTCATCAAGCCCCCGCGCTAGACCCCAAGCTTGACCGCATTATGCCGGAAGTAGCGTCGATGGGCGCGGGAGTGTCGATTGTCGACTTCGACCGCGATGGGCTCTCCGATATCTATGTGGTCAACAGCGCCATCGGCAGCAAGAATGCTCTCTACCGAAATTTGGGCAATGGCTCCTTCAAAGACGTAGCGGCTGAAATGGGTCTCGCAGACCTAAACCAGGAGGGAACCGGCGTTTCCACCGGCGCGGTCTGGGGCGACTACGACAACGATGGCTACGATGATTTATTCCTCATTAAGTGGGGGCGGCCGGAACTCTTTCACAATGACCGCGGCCAAGGTTTCACTCGCGTAAGCGGACAAGCGGGCCTACCGAAGTGGGTGAACGCCAATACCGCGATCTGGCTTGATTACGACGGCGATGGATTTCTCGATCTTTTTGTCGGCGGATACTACGCGGAAGACATCAATCTCTGGCACCTCACCACTACCCGAATCATGCCCGACAGCTTCGAGTACGCAAAAAATGGCGGGCGCAAGTACCTGTTCCATAATTTAGGCAATGGCAAGTTCGAAGAAGTGAGCGAGAAAGTCGGCATCAACAGTCATCGCTGGGCGCTGGCTGCGGCCGCGGCAGACCTCCGCGGCACGGGTCATCCTGATCTATTTATCTCGAACGATTACGGAGTTTCTGAACTCTATTTCAACGACGGCAAGCGTTTCCACGAGGTAGGACAGCAGACTGGCGTGGGCTTTGCGCCGAAAAGCGGCATGAATGCTGCTTTCGGCGACATTTTCAATCGAGGCAAATACGCGGTTTACGTTTCCAATATTTCGGAAGACGGAATCCTGATTCAGGGCAACAACTTGTGGGTTCCGAAAGAAGGAACTTCAGGCGACAGCCTGCAATTTGAGAATCTGGCACGCGATTTCGGAGTCGAACTCGGCGGCTGGAGCTTTGGCGCGCAGTTCGGTGATATCAATAATGACGGGACTCTCGATCTTTATCTGACTAACGGTTACATCTCGCTCGACCGCAATCGTAGCTATTGGTACGACTTTTCTAAAGTCGCTGGCGGCAATAGCGCCATCATTGGCGACGCTAAGAACTGGCCCGAATTCCAGGGCCGCAGCTTGTCGGGATATCAATCTAAGAAGCTTTGGCTGAACGATGGCGCCGGCAAATTTGTGGACGTGGCCCAGTCCGCAGGCGTTACCGACACTTATGACGGACGCGCGGTCGCACTTGCCGACCTATGGAATCGTGGCGTTCTTGACGTAATTGTCGCCAATCAAAAAGGCCGACTACTGGTTTACAAGAACACGGTTACACCAGAAAATCAGTGGATTGAATTTGAACTTGAAGGCACCGCCAGCAATCGCAGCGCAATCGGCGCACAAGTGACGGTTTATTGGAACGGACAGCAACAGGTGCAGGAGGTTTCCGGAGGTTGTGGGTTCGCGGCGCAGAATCAGCGCCGGCTCCATTTTGGCCTGGGGAAGTTTCCACAGATTGAGAAGGCGGTTATTCGTTGGCCATCCGGAAAGTCGCAAACTCTCGATAAACCTACTGCCGGACAAATGCTGAAGATTAAGGAGCCTGCATGAGTTCTACCACCATCGCTCCGCCGCAAACGGAACCGGAGGGCTGGAGATTTCCTCATCTCGATAGCCGATATATTCCGCCGGCGTTCATCACGTGCATTTTGCTGGCAGGAAATATTACCTTCGGTATGTTGGAAAGTTACAAAAAAACCCTACTGGCTATAGTGACTGCGGTCGGAACGGAAATGCTGTTGGGAAGAATCTTCTTCAAGAAGTGGCCCCATCCTGCAAGCTCATATATTAGCGGCATCAGCGTCGGAATCCTGGTGCGATCACCTGCGTTCTGGCCTTACGCCTTGTGCGCTGCAATCTCAATCATGTCGAAATACGTGCTGCGCGTAAAAGGCCGCCACATTTGGAATCCCTCTAATTTTGGCATTTCCGTGCTGCTTTTTCTCGCGCCTGACGCGGTAGCGACGTTGAGCATCCAGTGGGGAAATTATCTTTTGCCGATGGTGATCATCTGGATTCTGGGAGCGGTGATCATCTCGCGCGCCCATCGCTTCAACATCACGGCGACCTACGTGCTCTCATTTATTGGGTTTGCTTTTATGCGAAGTTGGATGACTGGCAGCCCATGGCAGTCGGAAGTCGCGCCTCTCACCGGGCCCATGTATCAGCTATTTATTTTTTTCATGATCACCGATCCTAAGACCACGGTGAAGTCGAAAACCGGGCAATGCGTAGTCGCTTTTATGGTGGCTTTGGTGGAAACGATAATGCGGATGCGTCAAATCGTTTACGCGCCATTTTATGCATTGTTCATCGTTGGACCAATAGCTCTCTTGATTGAAATGTGGCTGGATTCACGGCGTCAAGCCGCGCCCGGGTTAGTTGCCGCCTAGTGAGTTGGGTTTTTCCGAGGAATGCAGCTGCTAACCAGAGCTTAGGTTCTTATTCTTTATGAGGCCAATTCGTCGCGTGGTTATCACTCTAATATTTTGCTCGGTCATCTATTCAACGGGATGCAAGCAGCAATCCAACAATGTCCCGGAAACTCCGGCTCCTCAGAAGCCGACTGAGGTTCATGTCCCCACTGCTTCGCAGACCTACCTCCCAGCCCCTGCTTCGCGTCCTTCCGGACCAATTGAATTTACTGATATTACGGCTAAGGCCGGCATTCACTTCAAACACAACAGTGGGGCCTTTGGGAAAAAGTATCTGCCGGAAACTATGGGAAGTGGCGTCTGCTTTTTGGACTATGACAGCGACGGATGGCAGGACATTCTGCTGGTCAACTCCAGTGACTGGCCGGCGCATTCCGCCGCAAAGTCTTTTCCCGCGCTCTATCACAACAACCAAGACGGTACATTTTCTGACGTTACAAAACAGGCAGGACTTGCAGTTGAAATGTATGGCATGGGCTGCGCCGTTGCCGATTACGACAACGATGGCTATCCCGACATCTATATCACCACCCTGGGCACCAATCATCTGTTTCATAACATGGGGCACGGGAAATTTGCCGACGTAACGACTAAGGCAGGAGTAGGCGATCAGGGATTTTCGAGCAGTGCCGTATGGTTCGACTTCGATAGAGACGGCAAACTCGATCTTTATGTTGCTCACTATATCGAGTGGTCGATCGAGACCGACCGATACTGCACCCTCGACAACAAGAACAAGTCCTACTGCACGCCGCAGACCTATAAGGGACAGAGCGCGACACTGTTTCACAACAAGGGCAATGGTGTTTTCGAGGACGTAACGAAAAAAGCCGGCTTATACGATCCCACCAGCAAATCGCTCGGGATCGCCCTGCTCGATTACGATAACGACGGGTGGCTCGATCTGTTTGTTTCGAATGACACCGAACCCAACAAGCTCTACCACAATAATCACAATGGAACCTTCACCGACGTGGCAATCGCGGCCGGCGTCGCGTACAGCGAAGCCGGGACTGTGCGAGCTGGCATGGGAACTGATGCCATCGATTACGACAACTCCGGATTTCCCGGCATCCTGATTGGCAACTTCACCAATGAAGGAATGGCGCTTTACCACAACGACGGATCCGGCTTGTTCACCGACGACGCGCAGGCGACGGGTATTGCCCGCATTTCGACGCGCTCTCTAACATTTGGGACGTTTTTCTTCGATTACGATCTTGATGGTCTGCCCGACATCCTTGCCATCAATGGACACGTCTCTGACGACATCAGCGTAGTGCAGCGCAACGTCCGGTACGCTCAGGCGCCGCATCTATTCCACAATCTGGGCAAGAAAAAATTTGAAGAAGTCACAGCGAAAATGGGCCAAGCACTGCAAAAGCCAATCGTAGGCCGCGCCGCCGCCTTTGGTGACATCGATAATGATGGCGACCTGGATCTGGTGATCATGGCGAACAACGGCACAGCACGGTTGCTCCGCAACGAGAACGGCAATCAGAACGACGTGCTGCGGGTTAAGACGGTGGGTACGCGTTCGAATCGCGACGGCATCGGCGCCAAGCTAACGCTGAAGACCAGCAAGGGCCTTACCATCATGCAGATGGTGAAGACGGGCTCAAGCTATCTTTCGCAAAGCGAGTTGCCCCTGACATTCGGGCTCGGCAAGGCGGGTGAAAGCAAAATCGCAAGCTTGACGATTGTGTGGCCAAGCGGGCAGAAAGATGTTGTCACCAATATTCAGCCGAACCAGAGCATCACGGTGCAAGAGGGTAAGGGCCTGGTTGCAGCCCGCCCTCTCGCCGTAATTCACTAAATCGCTCTTAGAAGTTCTGCCAAACTACCGTGGCTTTCTTGTCTGTCTGATGCGTTTTCTTCAGCATTCGTGCCGCGTCCCCCAAAGGCATTTCCGACGGCGAGCTCGAGGCGAATTCCCACAGCGGACGCTCGCCCCGCTCATGATTAAAGCCGTTGATGCTTCCCAGTAAGTTCTCTTCTCTTCCCATTGGCTTCTGTTCCGCTCGTGCGTCATGGGTAGGGAACTCGGTGATGTAGGGCTCGGCGCTCAAGGCACTGGTGCCGACCTGGGCAAACGCGCCAATACTGAACAACAGGCAGAGCGTAAGTACTGCTCTCTTCATAATAGTGATCTCCGACCTGACAAGGGTCATGCGATTTTTCGGGGAGCAACCACGCTCCCAGAACGATAGGAGCAAGCTCCGTACCAAACTATCCCTTGAGAAATGAACAACAAACCGTAGGATTCCCGCGCACACGCAATTTCTTGCACAATCGCGGAAAGCCTCGGCCACGCAGAAAACCAAGTTACGTAACCAGTTACTTGCAGGTTACCGCTTTAATTTCTCGATATCCGTCAACATATTCTTGGCGCGAATAGGTAACGCGGCATTCCGTTGTCTTAGAGGGTAGGGGTTTCGAAAGAACAACAGTGGTTCCGCTGTAAATGCACGATAGCCAGATGTGCAAAGACGGATCAAAGCTCCAGACAGCGTGGTCTTCCTTGGCTAAGTTCCGGTATTCGTCGTAGACAAGAGAGGCCTCTTGCTCCGGTGGTCCGTCGAAAAACGTGAGGCCGGCGAGACTGTGGGAAGTGGTGCTTTGCTTGGCGGTCCAGCCTTGCGGGACTTTTTCAATAGTCTGTTTGGTCGCAATCTGGCTGGGACAAAGTCGGTCTTGCGCCAAAGCAGGTACTGCCAACAGAAGGACCGCCACGGCGAATCTCGATGTGTTCGTCATGGCGATTCGCTCCTCGAAGCGGTCTGCCGCGATCTTCCGAGTGTCCCGTTATTTCTTAAAGAGAGCATCGAGGCCAGCTTGCGAAATAGCCTCATCGATTTCCGATTTTGCTCCACTGGCTGAAATCCCGCCGAGGATCTGCCCGTCTGCCAAAATCGGCAACCCGCCCTGGTTTGGAAAGAAGCTCGGAAAGGCTAGTACTTCGACGTTCCCTTTCTTGATCGCGTCTGCGCCATCTTTTGATGGACTCTTGTAGAAAGCAGCGTGCCGAGCCTTCTTTTGTGCGAAATCAAGAGTGTTGAGGGGCGCGCCATCTCCCCGTTGCAGGAAAAGCAAATTTCCGCCTTCGTCGACAATGCAGATAGTGACGGAAACCTTTCGCTGCTTCGCCTCTGCCTCAGCGCCGGCGACCATCGTCTTGACCGCGTTCAGGTCGAGATATTTCTTGGTAGGTAAATCGGCAGCGAATGCCAAGGCTGACAGCATGCTTAGTATTAAAAGTAGTTTTCGCATGCCGAGGATGCTACCAAGTACGCCCGTGATTTTCCAGATGAAAGACAAACTGCTGTCGAAGCAGATTCGAACACTCTGTGAGGAGTGCCGCTGACACATTGTCGAGAATTACACTGCAACCAAGCTCTGATCGCAGAAACAACCAATGTAAAGGCGTCCAATTCAACAATGGTTTCGCAAGAAAAGCTTTTGGGATATTCCGCCCCTATCTTTCGTCATCGTTCAGGACTATTGGAAATACGATCCAATCGCATCCGTTGTGAATTTGAGTGAACTGCGCACCATTGCTATAATCTGACCTGCTCAAGTTCCTCAATTGTTGATGGCTGCGGTTAGTCGGGCGGAATCCGTTTAAACTCCGGTTCTCCAACGACGCGCAACGCGTCCACAGTCAGCTATGAGCCGGATGTGGCCAGGTAGCTCAGGTGGTAGAGCGCAGCCCTGAAAAGGCTGGCGTCGGCGGTTCAACTCCGTCCCTGGCCACCACTTCAAAACCCGCATAAAGTGCGGGTTTTTTAATGTTCTAAATTAGAGTTAGCCTAGTCCAGCGTTAAATCGTCTGACTAGTTTACCCACAGTTGCACCCACAGTAGCTCCCAATCGGAGCTACTGCACCAACCGCGAAGCCAATTTTTCCTGGTCTAGCACGCTCTTGATGAACTTCCCCTGAGCTTCCATTTTAGCCGGAGTTACCGCCTTGGCGTACAAATCAAGTGTGGTCTTCGAGTTCGCGTGCCGGAGCAATTCCTGCACCAGCTTGGGGTCGTAGTTATTGCCAATTAGAACCGATGCGAGAGTTCGGCGGAAAGTGTGGAATCCGAAAGCCCGAGCCGGGGCGGTGATTCCAACTTCCAAGGCCGCCTTTCTCAGGTTCTTCACCAGCATGTTGGCGCGGGGAGGTTTGCGCCCCCTCAACTTAAATGAGGGAAACACAAAATCCTCGTCCGCCGCGTAGGGAGTCTCGTCGCGCCAATTTTTTAGTTGCTCAGCGAGGATTGGATGGAGCGGCACTGGAGCTTGCGAAGCCTCCGACTTTGGTTCGCCGAACCTGCCGTAAACGTAGGCTCGGCGTACTTGAATGCATTGCCTTCCGAAGTCGATGTCGTGCCACCGCAGGGCAAGGATTTCAGATATGCGCAAGCCAGTGGCTGCAATCACTATTACCAGCGTGCGCTTCATCCCGTCGAGCTGATTGAAGACGGCAAAGACCTGCGGGACGGTGATGATGACGGCCTGAAAATTTCCCTTGGAGCGCTGACGCACAAATCGGATTGGATTTCCTTCCGCACCTCGCGGCAGAAAACCAAGGCGCTGCCCATGTCCGAAGACCAAGCTCATAATGCCCCGAATCTTCGAGCGAGTGGGATGCGCTAGCCCACACTGCTTACCTAGTCCGCGCAGCCACTCTTCGACCTCTAACGGCTCGATGCTCAACGCTACCCGGTCCTCCCACCGGGGAATAATCCACTTTTTGAGATACCGAGTGTAGGTCTCAGCGGTGGAATGTGCTTTTGGAATAGTTGCATCTTCCTGGTTTTTCGGGAGTTCGTAGTCAATGTAGTGCCGCGCCAAGCGACCGAATTTGACGGGGCCGGAACCCATGCGGGTGAGTGCATGGAAGTCGATATGCAGTTTTTTAAATTTTTCCCGTGCAGATTCCCTTGACGGACAATCCGCGACGGTGGAAATGGTAATTGGAGTGGCCTCCACCCACTTGCCATCCGAAGCACGGCGAGTACGGTAGCGCATTGCCCAGCATTCACCGTTTTTCGTCATTATTTTTTTCAAACTTCCTTGCTGAGAACGTGTCATCACTGGTTCTTCCTTTTCGTGTTGACACGAGCGGCACTGCCGCTAGAGTGTACGCGGCTTCGCAACCATTGGTCTAATTCGGAAAGTAGGAACCGCCATGTCTTTCGAGGACCCTCTCCCATGGGATGAGCGGGAATGGTGCCTCGCCGTGCCCTCTCCAACAGGGTGCGGGGGTTCAAATCCAAAAACTGGGCAGCCTTCTCTGCTGCAACGAAATGCTCCGGGCCTGACGAAGCTGGCGATGCAGCGCTCCCATGATTCAATCTATGAAGCCCGTTACCACCGGATTGTTCCGATTCCGTATTCATTTTTTGATTCAAAGTCCCGCCTAACCGAACGTCACCAGATGCTCCGACCGGATACCGTCGTCAACCCAGACACCTCTGCCCCTTCATCCCATATACACGGCAGCCGCGTCCAGGTCGCGGACTGCCACTTGCCCGGCTCGTCTACGTCCCGTTCGCTAGGCGTCGACTTTGTGGTCGCGGAGAAAATACCAATTCGTCGTCTGCCCACTTATATCGAAGTGGATTCGGGTACCTACCGACATCCTCCGTGCCGAGCCGTTCCCATGGGATTCCGCAATTCCCTAATAGTTCGGCGGCATACGTCGCCATCGACTTGCTGAGTAGCGCCGGGGGCACCCTTAGTCCCGTGGGGCGATGTGTCACCACGAACTCGCATCGGGAAAATACCGGCACCCATCGTCCTCGTCTCAATCGCTGCTCCTCTAAAAACGGCGTCACGAATAGGTCCGGGAAAACCGTGGGAGTAGCCGGTGCATCGACCCAGCCCTCCCCGGTGCGGATTCTGATTTCTAACGCGCTGTTCCTCATTCAGTAACCTTTCGTGTTACCGAGAAATTCGTTTTCGGCAAAGCATCTACCGTCGTAATGCCGCTCACGAAAGGTCAGCGTACTGGGGTCGAAAAACACGCGCTCATTGCTGACGGGACCATGCCGCTGCTTCGCAACGATCAATTCATCTTCCCCGGTTGGAATACCAAACATGTCCACAGGACGGTAGGTAAGCACAACTACGTGAGCGTCGTTCTCCAGACTGCCCGACTCCTTCATCGAAAAACGGTTTGGCCGAATGTTGGGATTACCATCTCTTGGGCGGCTTAGTTGGCTGATAGCGAGAATTGGAACGCCGGTTTCCTTCGCCAGAATACGCAGCGAGTTGGAAATTTTTGTTAGACGCTCGCGCTCATCCCTTGCCGCCGAAGCCGCGACCAATTGCACGTAGTCGATGACCAAGAGCCGAATCCCATTTTGCCGAATCATCAGTCTGGCTTTCGCTGTTAGGCGCTGAATCGATAGGTTGCCATCCTCGACGACAAACAGGGGCCATACACCCACATCGGTTGCTGCCCGAAGAATTCGCTTTCGCATCTCGGGTGGGAGACCTCTGGGATGTCGTATGTTCTTAAAGGGGACCCCACTCTCTTGTGACCAGAGCCGTTGCAGTAAGTCTCCCTTGCTCATCTCAATCGTAAGAAATCCAACAGGAACTCCACTCCGGCAATTGGCCGCAGCAATTTGCAATGCCAATGCAGTCTTTCCGTCGCCGGTGCGCCCCGACAACATCCACAACTCGCCTCGCCTGATTCCGGTAGTCACCAAGTCGAGCGCATCAAGACTCGTCGTTAGACCGACTAAATCGCCAGCTCCATCAGCAAGCAGTTCCCATTCGCGGCAAATTTCATCGGTAAATACAACTACTCTTTCAGCCGGGGCACCTTCGGAGCCGGTCAGTATCTGCAACAGCGCATCTCCAACTTGGTGGATGGCATCGTTGGAGGAAGCTGACCCGTCTTCCACGGCTGCCACCGCTGCAGTGCAGGCTGCTATCACTCTTCGCTGTGCGGCGTGTTCGAGCACTATCTTGATGTGCTGCTTGATGCTCGGGCGGTCAGGTACACCGTCGAGAAGGCTGGAAACGTATGGATGGGAACCTACAGTGTTCAGTTCTCTGCAGCGGTCAAGTTCCTCTGCGACTGTAATTAGGTCCAACGTTCCGCCAGCGGCAACGATTCGCTGCATAGCGCCAAAGATGCGACGGTGCGAATCCAGGCCAAAATCTGATGGTACTAGGCCCAGAGCGGCGGCTTCATCGAGAGCTTTATTGTCGAGCATGATGCCGCCGAGCACACTACGCTCTGCCTCGGCAGTTAGGCGAAACGACCGACCCATGTTCGCTGCGGGCGTCATTGCTCTCCTTTCTGATTTTGTTTCTGCTGCCGGTCGCGCTTGAGCCGCTCGCCTTCAGAGATGTATCCCGTTGGAAGAGGTGCCTCGCTAGGGTTGAGGCTCGTTTTGGTTTTCCGGCTGGCATCCCAGTCCTGCTCGTCATCCCAGAAGCTGCCTGCGTTGAACCAGGTGGCCGGGTACGGAATGAACTGACTGTCGCACCCCTTGACGCTGCGGGCGTAAAGGGTTAAACGGTCCACAAGATATTCAACGGCTTCCCCGAGGGCCATAGGCGCATGGTCGGCGTCTCCGGCCACTACGAGAGTGAGACCACGGCGGATTGCTTTCTTGGCAGCAACCTTCCCCCGCTTTCGCGGATACTGCTTATAGATTGCTTCAATTTGCGCTTCGCTCGGCTCACTGAGCCGCTGGACAACGACACCCACGCTCTTCAATTGCGGAATGTTTTTATTAACGGGTGTGGGTGAGGGTGCGGGTGTGGGAGGGAACGCAACTCCGTCCTGCCAATCGTAAGATGGCGTCCTTTGTCTGCCGGTCGCCGGACTTTGACCGCCAATCGGCGGACACTGTCCAGTCGCAGGGGCAGCAACCTCAATAGTGGCTGCGCTGTTGTTCGGCACGAATGGGACGGGGTTCGACTTTTGCTTCCGTTCTTCCTCTCTCCGTGCCCTTTTTCGCACATACTCCGGCGCGTGCTGCCACAGGTCGTGAATGCGGTAATGACCAGGCCGGTCGGGGGTCTCGTCAATGAATCCCGCATGGCCTTCACCGCCAGCGGTCAGTAAGGCAGTGGCGAGCTTGCCAGGTTCGCCGTCCCATTGGGCTGCAGCCTCGACATCGGCGCTATCGCCTAGATAGTCGTCTCCGTTTTGGTAGCCGGTCTCCCACATCAGTTCCAGGGCACCACGCGCCCTAATCAGCGACCCAAGACTCCGGGTAAGTCGGCTAAATTTCCGATGCTGCGTCAAGTTTGGGCGTCCCATTTTTACGGCCTCCTTTCGCAGCCCGACTGCGGTCCGTGCATCGGCATGTCTGGCTTGTCCAGCCGCCAGTAAGCACACTGCCACGGTCGTGCCGGACACTTAAAATGCCCGGCGAAGTTCGAGAAATTGGCTATTGGGATAAGGAGGTTGGCTGGACGCCGGTCGTTGCGAAAACGGGGCCGCCGCCAACCTCAAAAATGGGTTATGGGAGGGTCGGGTGTTTTAGGCATCCTCTGCCCCCGCGTAGTGTTATAAATTTAGGCTTTGTGCTGTAAGTCTGTCAATAGAAAGAACTTGTTCTTCCAGTGGAACAGCGCTCCACCCGAACAATTGTTCCTACCCAAGAACAGTCAAACAGGCATTTGACGAAGGTCATCGCCCGAAAACGCTCTCCGCATCTGGCTTTCGACACTGTTCCTGACGCGGAACAGTTCGATGTGTGCACTCAAATGGTTTTGGGAGTGGGATTTTCGCAAGCTATTCGCCCCCCAAAATAAAGTGGAGTGAGAACTAAACCCATTTGCTCACCGCTGCGCGCCAAGAGTTAACTGTCTTGGTTCCCGTGCGAGTTGGTAAAAAATCACGGTGGGACGAGCGCAACAATAGTGGAGAAATTTGTTCCTTCGCCGCCCAGAGGGCCGAATATCGACCGTTAACTATCGGAGGAGGAGAAGATGAGCTTCTCCCAAATACTTATCTTGTTGCTCGCCATCGTAATTACTCACGGGATGCGAGCCTCAAAACAGAGCGCCACCAGCCAAACATATCAACGATTTCTGCCGATTTGGCCCGAGGCTATCATGACCGAGGGCATTCCGTGGCAGGGGTTCTTCTCGACACAGGTACTGGAACGTTGTGTGGGACAATCAATCGCCGCGTTTTTCAAAAGGGGGCATGGGCCAATGACATCCCGGCCCGCTCGCGAGTCCTTACAGCCAATCCAGACTAATGTTCTTCCACCGTGGATTTTCCTGCTACCGATAGCGAAAGGAATCTTGGGAGGTGTTTTTGAGACTTGTCGCCCAATGTCGGCCCCTTACCGAGGAAATGACAGCGACTTTTATCCAGTGGCGCTACAAGAGCTGTATCGGCTAAGAAGCAAGGTGAAGGGAATATGCCAATTTCAAGAAGATGGTCTCAAAACCTCACTGCATTCGTAGGAGAGTGGAAACGGAAGTCTGACAGCCGGGAGTTTATCGGAGATAAGTATCTTGGCGACAATCCCCTAAAACATTTTGTTGTCCTTGACGAGGTCGAGTCTTGGGAGTCGTTTTTGGTATGGAATGCGGAATTAAAGGGCTGCTGGATTTTTCGTGGACAACGTGAGGCATCCTGGTCGCTGGAAACGTCTCTGGACCGGGCTGTGACCCGCGAGATAAATACTCTGGACAGTTACTCGCTTTATCATCTCGACCGAAAAACAGAAATGCAGGCGCTGCTCTACCGTTTTCAGCAATACGCGCATACTTATCTCAGCCATGTCCCGGCGCTGGATGACTTCGCAAGCTGGTATGCACTGATGCAACATCATTGTGCGCCGACGCCGTTGCTAGATTGGACGGAACTACCATACGTTGCAATGTATTTTGCCTTGGAGAACAAGGCCAATGAAAACAGCTCCAAGAAGGACCAGAATCAATCGGCTGTATGGGCCGTCGATTCCGATTGGTTAGATTCGAGAGGTCGGCAGGTTCTTCACGAGAAAGGCATTCCGCTTCCCGCTGACGGTGCATCTCTGACGGGAATAGCGGAGCGAACAAATCTGGTCCTTAAAGAGGCGAATGCTCCTTGCCTTATCAGAATCAATCCTGCGATGTCCAATTCTAGAATGTTCGCGCAGCGAGGACTTTTCCTCTGCAAGCTTGTCGAGCAGGCCTCGGTGGGACAGCTATTGATGTCAATGGTGATGCACCCCACGTTGACAATTAGGCCTGTCATTAGAAAACTAAAAATCGGGAATCGCTTCCGCATTGAATTCCTCAAGCATCTGCGGGCAATGAATATTCATAGGGCTTCATTGTTTCCCGGACTCGATGGTTTGGGTCTATCACTGAAACTCGATTTGGAATTGAAGGAAAGAAAATAAGAACTTAGGCGAGAACCAGCTCGTGGACGGGACCGATGGGACAGTTTATCCGAGCTGATGCCGATGGGCTGATGTTTAAATAGCGACCTTCTCCCCAACAAAGCCGGGGAGCACTAAACTCTGTGATTGAGAGATGTTCGACCATGAATGTGAACCTAGACCACGCTCAATGCTTACCAGAAGGGCCGCTTAGCAAGAGAGAACAATTGTCCCCGTACAAAGAAGGACTCCCGGCGTTGTTCCGTAGAATTGGCAGGCGTGGGATTACCTGGGAGCTTCCTAGAAATTTCAGAAACTATACTGCTAGTGGGGAGCATCAAATGAGTATTGGGGGCGCCTCCTCGAAGTGCTTTCTCTCTGTCGATGGAGGGCTTAAAGGAGCCTATATCGCCAAATTCGCCCACAAGAACAGCCAGATGGAGACCTACACTGAATTGTTCAACAATCAGTTGGGCAAAGCACTAGGGTTTCAAATGGCGCACAGCGGTATTGCGAAGTTGGACGGAGTACTTCACTTTTTGAGTCGTTCTTTTCTCAACGAAGGCGAATTGCTCATCCATGGCAGCCTGATGGTGGTTCAGCTCGAACTTGCTAAGAAGGAAGAAATCGAATCAATAAAAACAATTAATCAGCAGCAAGGAATTTATGACGTAGACTTTGTTGAAATAGTAATTAAAGAGTTCTGCGGAAGAGATTTTGAAACTGTTTTCGAGAAATTTGTATCCATGTTAGTCTTCGACGCGCTTATCGGGTCGATGGACCGGCATCCTAGGAATTGGGGAGTCATCAGGCCAATTAAGGGGCCGGAGCGCTTTAATTTTGCACCGATTTATGATTCCGCCAGGGCTTTACTTTGGGACTTGAGCGATGCTAGAGTTGCAGAACTCTTGGCGAGCGATACAGAGTTGAAAAAGTACATTGGAAAGTCGTCGCCGCGTATCGGATTACCTAATGCGACACGCCGGTGTAATCACTTCGACCTTATTTCCCGGATTGCCGTTAAACACAAAACCTTAGTTTTCAATAGTTTAACCAAACTTCCTCGCTGCACATTGGGGCTTACCGCCGACCTACTGCAGCGATGGCCCTTTCGTACCCTTTTCGCAGGAGTGCGGAAGCGAGCGATAATGAGGATAATCGATTTAAGGTATAGGGAATTAATGTCGATAAAGTCGAAAGGAGGGAACTATGTCCAATTGGCCGGGTAGCTGGAGCTACAGTACTCCTCCGCCCACTCTCATTGTGTTTTACCAAAATCGGCCAGTCGCAGAACTGAAAAAAGAGAAGAGTGTTTTCTACTTTCGGTATCTGGACGATTTTTTCACGCAGGGACTATCCCCTCTTCCTGGACTAGAGGCTTCGAGGGAATACGTCCGGTTCAGTTCGCTCCCCGCTTTTTTTCGCGAAAGGCTGCCCGATACGAGGAGGCCCGAAATCCGGCAAGCCATAATGCGGCATCGCATTGACGAAAACGATGATTTGCAAATGCTGGCCAAGTTGGGGAAACATTCGGTCACCGATTCGTTTGAACTGAAGCTCTCCGCCTAAACAACCGAATACCCACTCAAAACAGGCCGATTCGGCCTGTTTTTTGTCTCTAAGCGTGCCAGATTTACTTTCACGTTTCGTCTCAGGCTCATTTGCGGAACGGGTTCGGCGTAAATTGTGGGTGGTCCGGGGGCGCCTGTTTAGGTAGAAAACTTGCGGTTAGCTCCGAACGAAGCTCGCAATCCGGGAAGTGCGTTTCCCGAAACTCAGGAAGCTCGCTCTCTCTGTGAGTAGGGTCTTCCCCATTGCATTCGTTCGGCTGCAACCACTTAAAAGGTTAACAAATCAATTACTCGTTCTGTCGTGCCTTCGCTAAATACCTCCATCAACAATTCACAGACGCCCAGCCAAGTACCTAAAGGCCAGCCATAGGACATGTAGGCCATCGAGTACTGCGCCGATCCCGGCAGCAATGGCCCACCACTTCAGAGTTTTACTGTCGTTTAGTTTTTGAAAGAAATTGCCCAGGTCTTGGAATTCAGCCGCTGTCATGCGCGGCGACTCAGCGACGACGTATGCGTGTGGCTTTCCCTTGTTAGCTGACATTTTGCATCACCCGAACTATGACGCGACCGCTCTCAGTTGTCTCTTGGTGGAGGTCGTAACCGATGACGTGGCCTCCGGTAAGGTATTTGGCTCGGTTTTTGAACGTGGCGATGTACCCATCAACTTCGTCAGGGAAAAATTCCGTCGCTAGATTCCTATCCGGAAGCAGAGTCAGTGTGTGCTCAGTCAGGCCGAATCCTAGAACTTGGTTTGTGGTGATGTGTATTAAGGGCAGCACGCACAAGTAAAGTGTGTTGCTGATGGCCATGGTGTCCTGCCTTTCTCTGAGGGGAACGCGGCGGATTTTACCAATTTTCCATGGATAGAGTCTCCAATTATTTTGCCGTCACGACGGCGCACGGAGTCGCCCGTCTCACCCTAGTGAAGAAACGACTAAACACAATTGCGAATCCCGTAGGTTCGATTTGGCGTGGCGGAGCATTCTCTCAATTGAGGTGCCCCTTTTTGGTACTGGCTACCGCACCCTCATTCCAGTCGTCTCTTTTTCACCAGCAAACTCGCCGAGCATCCGAAAGCAGTGGCAATGGTCCGAAGGCTATGCCCTTTTGCCCTCATCTGATGGAATCGCTTCATGTCTATCTCCATTGGCGCTCGCCCGAGCCTGCGACCGGCCTTCCGCGCCCGCTGTAAGCCAGCCTTCGTGCGGTCGGAAATGTTGATGCGTTCTTGCTCGGCCAGCGTGGCCATGATGGAGATGACCACATCGCGCATCATGCCGCAGGAGTCGAAGAATGGCTCCATAAAGCTGCGCCAGCGAATGCCCCAACCGTCCAGCCTGGTGAGATGCACCAACGTCTTGCGCACGCCCTCACGGCTCAGGCGGTCGAGCTTCCAAAAGAGAAGTACATCAAATTCGCGCTTGCTGGCTGCCAGCATCATCGCGTCGAACCTGAGCCGGTCCTTCTTGCCGCTCCCGGAGACCACATCGACGAACTCAGCGACGACTTTCCATCCGTCCTGCTTTGCGGCGAACTGCCGCAGCTGGCCTAGCTGGTTCTCGTTCTCCTGTTTTCCTGTGCTCACCCGAGCGTAGATTCCAACCTTCGCTGTTTTGGTCATTTGTTCTCCCACTCGAATGTGTGCACGAACCGCTCCATTCGTGAACAGCGATTGGGCAGAAATTGGCCTTAGATAACAAGGCAGTTAGCAGCATGAATTTAAGGACCTTTCGTGAACAGCGGACATTAGCGACGGTACGGTTCACGAAAAGGACAAATCTACGGTTGACAGGTGCCCTGGTTGTGAGTGAAATGGCGATGATGGAAAAAGATAGCGGGTGAGTGTGGCAAGTTGCCCGGCCCACTTACAATCACGCAATGACCATCATCACGCTCAAGGATTTTCAAGCCTTCGCCGAGGAGCGAATGAGTGAAGCGATTGCCAATCCCGATTTACTATGGGACAAGTTCAAAGAGATTATGGATTTTGGAGTCGCAAACGAAGCCTTTATGGATGCTGAAGCGAATGCCCACTTTGACAATCTAATGACGATAATTCCGGACATGTTTGAGATTGGATTACTTAATGTGCCGGATGGCCCGGAAAAGAGAAAGATGCTTCGTGCAATAGCGGGGACCCGGCGAAAGCATCACAGGTCGAAGGATTTGCTTAAGAGACTTGGAATGCCGTACCCCGTCGAGCGTCCGATAGTGGAAGCCGCGAGATTGATTTTTCTTGAGGCTCATCAATCAATCCTGGATTTGCTTTGGGATGCGACGCAGCAGTCGCAAACTGGAGTAGCCCAATTTGCGACCCTGGGCCTGCTGTATTGGACTGTGGATGAATTGACTTCCGCTTTTTACTTGGCTGAGAGGCGTTACACGACACAGGCCTACAATCATCTCCGCACTGTCCATGACCTGCTCGATAAAGCCCAATTATTCTTTCATTATCCACAGTGGGCGGAAGTTTGGGGAAGTGGGGACAAGCCTAAAATCATCAACGAGTTGTCGCCCACAGCTATCAGAAAAAAACTCGGCAAGCCCAAGTTTGACCCCGTCTACAATTTCTTCACCGAGCTTGGGACGCATGGAACCTTTGAGGCATTGCGAAAGCGTGTTACTCAGAAGGGGATGAAGGAAGGTCGCACTCAAGTAGAGATGCGCATCGGAGGTACTCCGTGGGAAAGTGAAGTGGACACGGTGATTGCGTGCTGCATGATGACAGTCCTCTCCACTCTCATAGCGATAGGACAGGTTTATCAGACTCGGTTGCATACGGGGGAAGTGGTAGCAATCCTTCGCTCCAGATTGGAGAGCAACATTGCTTTCATGCAAGAGTATTTTGTTGACCCACGATTGAAAGCGGGCGTCGATGCTTCGGCCCTCACCGAGGGCTACAAGACACTCAGGCTTATGCTAGAGGAAATGGAAAATCTGGTTAAGCCTTCGGGAGCAGCGACGGCTGCGTCCGGCTGAATTGTCGCGGCATCTTGAACGGAATGGCCAAAATATAGTTAGGTCGCTAGAATGTCCGCGTGTTCTACCTTTGGTGGGAGCTTCGGAAAACACGACGTGCTCTAGGAGAGATTGATTCCCAATATCGACCGAACATCGCCCGACTCCGAAAAGCAGGCAAGCACGATGAAGCGCAGCAGCTTACTGACCGGTGGCAACTTGAAAGAGACATGGCTTACGATGAGTACCAAGGTGTGCTCTCCCGGAGGATGGTGCGCCGCGCAAGGAAATTGGAAATCCCGTACCCTGACCCACTTCCCCAAACTACCGACGACGACCCAGAATCATTGCAACGGTATTGGTATACCAGCCCAGCAACCGGAGACACGTATTTGAGGCTGCGTGGTCGTGCACTTCTGCTAGATGCAATTCGCAAAGAAGAGAGCGCGAGGCGTGACAGGTGGTTCAGGTGGATTGGCCCGGTGACTGGAATTATCGGAACGATAATTGGATTGGTTTCAGTAGTGGGCAATTTCATCTACCGAAAATAGGGCCGGTGCACAGATAGGCAGCCACGCTTATGCTGATTGCGTTCTTGCTGTCAGTTGAGGAGAACCGGCAGCTTGACTCAGAACCTGGCAACTCTTTCTTCGGCGGCGGTCCAACGGCATTGACGTTTCAATCCGCCCACCAGATGGTTACTACCGTTGGTAGTTCCCCAAAGCTACCTGCCCACTTAGGCGATTCCTCGATTTTCGTCGTTTCTAAAGTCTTCTCGTTCCTAAAGTCCTTTTCTGAGTTGTCGATAGCTCCTGACAGGAGGAGCACTTATGACTCAGAATCTGGTTCCCGCAGCCCAATACCTAAGGATGTCCACCGACCATCAGCAGTATTCGCTGGAAAACCAAGCCGAGGCAATTGTCCAATATGCCACGAAGCATTCATTCGAGCTTGTGAAGACCTATTCCGATGCGGCCAAGAGTGGCTTGCGTCTGAAAAACCGCGATGGTCTCAAGGGGTTGCTGAAAGATGTCGTGGAAGGCCAAGCCGCCTTTCGGGCAATCCTGGTTTATGACGTGAGTCGTTGGGGAAGATTTCAGGATGCGGACGAGGCAGCCCACTATGAGTATCTGTGCAAATCATCGGGTGTCCCAGTGCATTACTGTGCCGAGACTTTTACGAACGACACTTCCGGTTTCATCCTTAAGGCACTCAAGCGCACGATGGCTGGGGAGTATAGCCGTGAGCTTTCAGTGAAAGTTCGGGCCGGGCTTTTCAGGTTAGCCGGGCTGGGATACAAACTGGGAGGAACGCCGCCGTATGGTTTGCGGAGGATGTTGCTCGATAAAAATGGACGACCGAAACAACAGCTCGAAAGCGGGGATAGAAAGAGCGTTGCCAACGAACGAGTAATACTTGTACCCGGACCTGGCAGCGAGGTTGCCATCGTCCAGCGCATTTTCCGGGAGTTCGCCGAACATCATCGAAGTCTTCGCTCAATTGCAATGCGGCTGAACCAGGAGCAAGTCCCCGTCGTCGGGGAAGTGAAATGGAATGCGAGCGCAATCACGCGGATTTTAAACCAGTCTGCTTATGTTGGTGTGCATGTCTGGGGCCGAACCACGGAGTCGCTGGGGGGGCCTACGAAAGCGGTACCCGCCGAGCGCTGGGCAATATGCCCCAACGCTTTTCAACCCATCCTGTCCCAAGAACTGTTTCAGCAAGCACAACATGCGCTTGCGAATTTAACTTGCCGCCTGACCGAAGAACAACTACTGGAGAGGCTCAGATTAGTGTTGAAGGAGCACGGCAAACTCACCAGCGACATTATCCAGCAATCGCGGCTTTGCCCTTCAGCGCACACGTATTACATACGGTTCGGGGGCCTCTTGCCTGCTTACGCTCAATTAGGATACGAGGCATCGCAGCAATCGTCGGAATGCACCACACGTCAGCGGCTGATGCTGACGCGAAAGGAAGTCTTCCGCACTCTAGTCAGACAGTTCCCGGAGCAGCTTCAGGAAGTCCGTCGAAATGGGCGATTCCGCAGCCGATTGAAGTATCGACGGACGGGGCTTCTCATATCGCTGCTTATTGCCCGTTGCTCGGTATCGAAACGCGGCAGGATTGGTTGGCTGCTTGAACCTCCCGCAACTGAACGCGCTCGAACGACGGTAGTTGCCTTTCTTGGAAAAGAGAACCTCTCGGTAGAGTCGATGAGCCTTTTTAAGCGACTGGATTTCGTTGGCAAGACGGTTCGCATCCGCGCAGGCGACGACTTGCTAAAAAGTGGGGTAGAGCTGATGGGGTTGAGCGATTTTCACAAAGTGATTAGCAGGTTTTAGACTGACTGGTTTACTACGGAACAAAAATTGGATTCGGCGTTCAAGTCGGTTAGGCCGCTCGGGACCGTCATGTCGGACGTTTTTGTGGTTGTAACTTACTCAACACCATCTAGCTTGTTGTGCAGTATTTAGGACCCTTCGGCTCCGTCCATATCAGGCCCCAAATTGAATCGTCCAGGAGCAACCTGTATGCGTTCCGTGCGGCATTTTGCCTGCGTCCTAAGCCTACTGGCCGTTGTTGTTTGCCAGCCCGCAGCAATCCACAGCCAAAGTCCAGGAAGTTCGACCCCTAACTCCTCGACTGCAAGAGCCAAGACAAGTGCTGACCAAGGCAAAGCCAACTGCACAAGCAATGGGACCTACATGAACAGCAAAGGCGAAACTGTTCAACGCCCCGAGAATTGCTCGTCAGCCCCACAGGGAGCCACGGCGCAATGCCGCGACGGCAGTTACAGCTTTAGCCGGAGCCACCGGGGAACGTGTTCGCATCACGGCGGGGTAGCGAAGTGGTTATGACGACTTCAGGCAGTCACGTTTGAAAACGGTGTTGACGATAATTCTAAGCGAAAGCGTCAGGTACCGAGAAAGACGTTGGGATTAATTTTCTCAGTTCACGACCTGTTTACCGGACTTGTTCTGGCGGGGTCCTAACGGCGCGTCGGAAATGATTGTCAACCCACCCAACCCCGAGGCGGTTTCAAATCTTACGCCGTTCACAATCCTGACGCTCGGTCTGGTGGAAGTTTTCTGGTCGTCAGGCTTGAGCCTTGGCGCTGTTGCTTGTGGTCGCCGCTGCTCCCTCAATTCATCGCCTAACAATTTCGAGAAAACAAGGAAGAAGTTTTCCTTCTCCTCTGGAGTTCGAGCAGCGAACCTTTCCATCGCCGACAGCTCTGGAACCAGCGGTACGGAACCTCCGTCGCCCGAATGCTTGACCGGCGCATCCATGGGCGAGCTGGAGGCGATTGAGCGTGAACCCCAGTCCGCCCCCCGTTTAAATCCTGCGACTTCACAGGGATGAACTTTGGCAACAGTTTTTACGGATTTCCTCTGCCGTTTTTTCTTGGTGCTTTTAAACACGGGTGCTCCTCGAGAATGAAATACACCAAGAGTGCGCTGAAGAATTCAAACTTTGCAGAAGCCAACTTCTGCCGCATCCAACGGGCTAACGCTGGTCACACCGTGCTTCAGTAATCTCGAAGTCGGTTGTGGGCCTAAGGAGCAAAGTCCCCGGCGCTCTTGATGGTGGCTTTACGATACGGATTTTCTTTCACCCTGTAAATGGCACATGCGTGCGGCGGGGTAAGCGGGCCTTGCAGAAATGCGAGGTTTGACCCTGTTCGGTCAAGGTCGAGTCGGTTCCATTCCGCTACCAGAACCTACTGCCGAAATGTCGGCACTGCTGACTGCATTTCGGCACCCCATTGACTGCGTGCCCCGACTTTCAAAGACTTACTGGCCGATTCGATGGAGCCTTGATTGCAGCCATTCCCTACGAATGCTTCCCGATAAGGCTAGGCTTCTTCTATCGGAACTCCGAGCGATTGAAGTTTGGGACAGAGATTATTTTCGAGAGGGCACCTTGGACCGAAAATCGACAATCGCGTTTGAGTCGAGGCAAGTACGACGGAAGGAAATTCTGGAGCAACTGAGCCAAGGAAATCAGGACCCTAATGTTTCGACATAGTATTCAACTGTCTGATTGTGGGGGCTTGATGCCCCGTAGGAGCCTGGGCTGCTCCTCCCGCAGGTTGGTTTGGGTTGAAAGAGAGAGTGTGGGTGGGTGGGGTTGTTCCGAATGCGGCTGGGTGTTTCGGCCATCAGATGTGCCCAGTAGCGAATCGTTTGAAGAAGCTGTCGAGTATTGCCAGTCGAAACTCTACAAAGAGTTCGCGTCCCATGATTGCGCCAAGCGTCCTCCCGTCAACCGACAACCGCCGTAGCCGGTACAAGGGCGTGTCGCCATAACTCGGATGACGATTTGCTTCCCTCGGTCAACCAAGTCGACAATTCAAACTCGATTCTTCTTCAGAGCTTTCACTGTGGAATAAAATGTGGATAGATTCCGCAGCATGACCCCGGTCTTTAGTAGCGGGTCATTGCCAGAAGACCTGTGGGTCCTACCTGAAATGTCGATTCTCGGTAAGAGATGAAAGCTGGCGATTCGGTTTCGGGCGGGATTAAGTTTACAGAGTAACGTAATGTTCTGAATCTCTCGCCGCCTCGGAACAACTATCCAACATCTTCGGCACTCTGGTCTTTTGTAGCTAACGCATAGCAATACCGAAACCATGAAGGTGTGGTCTATCTCCAAAATTGACCGGGTTGAATACGGCAGGGTTTTCACGTTTACATGACCGGCAAACAGTGCGCTGAGCCGCTTCATGAGATTTCTTCGCAAGCGCATCGAAGGCTCGGCGCTCCGCCCCCGGTAATTGTCTTGTGCAAGAAACTGGTACCCGACTGCGTCGTAAAGCCGTTTATAGTTTCCAAAGTGTGAGCGAAGAGTGGTGGTGGCGGGCATTCCTGCCGTTTTTACAATCAGGCTCTCGCTAAGATAACCTTTTGTTGAGAGTAGCCGTCGCAGCTTGCGAACGATTTCCTTGTCCGACCAATACGTATCTGCTCTTTTTGGTAGTGCGGCCTGAGCCTGATTAAAAATCTTGCAGTCTACGATTGCTGGGAACGCACCTTCCTTTTTTACCCAGAGTTGGGACTCGACCAATGACCTCTTTCCCCGCATTGGTTGAGTACCTCGATACCAGACGTTGCAGCCAGCGTATTTCGGATTGGTAACGATGTTGGAAATATCTCGGCAACCCCAAAGTTTTCCATTGGGTTTGACCTTTTTTCTATTGTTCAGGTCACGAGCTATGGCAGTGCAGCCGAGTCCAGAAATTGCCATCGAGAACATTTCTCGTACTAGTTCGATTTCCCGTGGAGGCCCCAGCACCAGGACTATGCGGTCCGTCGTGAGACTCTTGTGTTCACCAGCTTTGAGAATTTGTTTGAGCACCCCACTTCCCGAAACCATCATTCGCCTATAGCCGAGGCCAGCTGCTCCGCCTACCCAAAAACCCAAACGCACGAGCCGAGACTTACCACGAAAAACCTTTTCTCCAAGCTCCCGGCTAAACTCTGCCGCCATACTGCGTTTTAGCGCCTTTAAAAGAGAACTGGAGGCTGTGCCGTCATTTGCGAATTGCTCGGCACAGTAGTGAAGTGGAATGCCAGAGCTGGAGCACAAAAATTCATAATGAGCGGCTTCGTCGTTGTTTGGAAACCGCCCCCAACGACTCACGTCGTACACCAAAATTGCCTTGTAGCAGGGGTTGCCCCCAACTACGTCCTTCAGTAATTCTTTGAGCCCTGCTCGATTCGACGCTATTACGCCGCTCTTCCCGGCATCGGCATATGTTTTTACAACTTCAAAGTTGTGGGACGCAGCATACTCCTGGATGGCTGCTTTTTGATTCAGGATGGAATACTCCTGAGTCTCATCGGACATGCGAACGTACTGCGCGGCGGGAATTGGAATTGTGGCTGGCTCTGAGATTCGTCGCTGGCGATGCACGGCACTCTCTTGCTGGAACGTGTGCTTGAATACAACTGGAGCTTGGGCTGGAACTCGCTGTTTGTCAAGGACTCTCACTATCAAGCCTACCGTCGATTAAACTTCCGCTCACGGCGTTCGATTCGTCACAAGCTGGTGAGTTAAGTGCGGGGCCGGATAGGGTCCTGGGCGAGCGCGTAAAAAAAAACTTCGGCAGCAGCCGCAACCTTAACCACTGGATTTAGAGTGGCAGGGTTACTGTCGTCGTAGCCGCCAGCAGCGCCAGTAAAGTGGCGACGTGACGGGAGACCTCTCTTCTGCCACATCCAGCGTCTAGCCGGTCGCACCGTGCTTCTAAAGTTGAAGTCGGTTGGGGACCTTGGAGCTTATCCAAGGCGCTCTCGCTCCCGTGCAATTGGTAAATGGCACCAACGATTATGGTTCTAGAATAAACACCAACGCCGATGCCCCGGACCACCAAAGCTGGATTGAAGAAAGTGTTGGCATCACTTAACACGACTTGCACAAGCTGCGGCTACTCCATTCCGCCAAATGAAATGATGCGCATCGACAACGAGCAGATGCGATGCCCGAGGTGCGGCAAGGACTTTATTCCAAAACCGAAGGGTTAGAACTTGGAAGGAACCGAGCCGATGTCGCCAGCACCAACAATCCAGCCTGCTGCATTCATGCGACCTCCACGTTCAGGCCATCTTCTTCGGCCTCGTTGAAGATGTTCTGAACATACGGTGCCTCGATGCAGAGCGCATCGCCCATCCACTGCCATTCTTCGCTCACCATTTGTTCGACCAGAAAGCTCCTGCCAGCGTCGGTGAGACCAATAAGGTGTGTTGTAGCACCGTGATTCTCTGCACGGATGTCAGCCACTACCGGATTGTAATCAACTTCAGGCCATTGCCGCTCGTCGTCATCGAAGCAACTGCCGCCATTGTTGTTAATAGCCATTAGATTCACTTCCATGACTAAAAATTCTTCGGCTGCGAAGACATCTGTTCGACGCTCCTGTCCCGCTAAAAAACCTTTAGACCGTTGATGAACGAACGCGCGAATCGATGTCGGGTTGACCCTCACATCAGCCCCGAGTGAGGTTCCGCTCTAACGAATCTTCGGACGGTATACCGTCCGCCGCCATGCCGCGTCAGCGTAGGGGTTAGTGGGCAGGCGAGGTGCGCCTGGCACCAGTGTCGTCGTTTTGCGATTGCCGCCAGTGAACGGTCCACCGGCAGGCGTTGCCCGCATGGGCTGAATCGGCTGAACGGGTTGTACCGGCTGCATTGCCGGGATAGGTTTAACCTTGAGCGGTGGAGCATTCATTCCCATGAAGGCTTCGTTGCTGCCCGGAAAACTCCTTTGCGATGGTGCAGTGCCCCTACCCATGGTTGCTCCTTCAGTCGGTTTGAATTCCGCTACTCGACATCGTTCGTCGTGCCGAGCATCAGAAGTTCGGCGTCATCCGGCCAGCGATTGTTGTCTAGATGAAATTGAAGTTCTCGGTCGGACTTGTCCCGGAGTTGTTTTGTCACATCGGCAACTTGAATTTGCTGGTGCGCACGACCTTCGAGTCTATCGAAAATTGTTTCCACTGCTAACAGGCGGTTCTTGCCGCCCAGCGCCTCGCTGACGAGCACTTCAACAATCTGGGCCTCAATGGTTCTTCCATCTGCCGAGACCTCCGCAACCTTGTTACGCAGCGCTGTGAGCAGCCCCTTAGTGTGCGGCCTGCCTCTGGGATTGCCGGACTGTCCTGGCAAAAAGCCACGGCCCGTAATTCCGCCTAGTTGCTTCGGGTGTTCTGGTTGTTCGCCGTTCTTTTCCACGTTGTTAGTCCTTTCGGAGAGCAGATGGCGAGGCTTGAACCGGCCAATGTTTTACCCACATTTTCCACCCACAGTTCACTTCGCTACCGATGTCTTGCAATGACTTGCGGTGCCGCCCGTGTCATCCAAGTTGTTGTAGCTAATTAATGTTTACAGCCTGAAAAGGCTGGCGTCGGCGGTTCAACTCCGTCCCTGGCCACCATACTTTCAATCATTTGCAAGGTGGGAACCTCGAAACGAGGGCTCGAAAGGGTTCGTTAAGAGCGTCCCCCCGGGCCAACCGCCCTTCAGCTGCTGAGGATGGGCGGATTCCCAGACCTGAGGGCTGAGCCTGTCCGACCTTGAACGGCAGCGATATGGCTTCAAGCCCCGTCCTCATATGACCGCTTTCAACTCCTCCTACCATTTCAGGCAGGCGGATTCCGGAAGTCTCCCCCTGTCCGGACCTGCCACATGCAGTTCAAAGCGGAAGGGGCGATTCACGACGTTGCAACTGAACCCGGACAGCTTCACTATCTCGTTTCACGCTGTATTTTTTTCAAAGGTGCTGTCTTCAAAGTTGTCTCGAAGAGCCGCCTCATCCAAGGCATCATCGACAATCAAAGTTGTTGGCATCTTCGCTGTTGCCCTGCCCCTTAAAATGGGCATGTAGAGGATAGGCACAAAGCGGGCGGCTGCGACCTGGGAAGGCTTTGCCGGTGGCAGTTACCGAGTCTGGCGCGGTTCCTTTCTCCACCCAGTTGACCATCGCACCAAGCAAGTCGAATTGGTCGAGCGACTGGCCTCCGGCGCAGTGGCTCATACCGGGAACGAAATAAAACCGGCTCCACTTTGATACTGCTTCGATCCCGCCGTTGGCAGAAGCCATGTCTTTGTAATAGTCAAATGTGTCGAGCGGTGAAAACCAGGGATCGCTATCACCGTGATAGAAGATCAGCTTTCCGCCATGCCCGGAAAACGTGGTCAAGTTGGTCGACATCGAGTCCACCAAAGGCTGGATATCGGCCAGGGCTTCTTTCTCGATATCAAACGACATGTCGGTAGTTGCAGGCCCGAAGATGCCGGGGCCGGGAGATAGCAGTCCCCGCATCGGCGCAGCGCCGGTGACGCCCGTATCGTAAAGGAATCCGGGATATACCTGGGTGCCGCCTGAGGTCTTCGGGCCGCCGAGGGCCTTCTTGACAGCGGCTGCTTTTTCCGGGGACAAGCAATCGTCAGTTTTCGCGCCCTTGCATGCCAGCATCTCCGGATCGAAATCGCAGCTGAGCGGATCTGAGATCAGGCCGTCGGCGACTCCGTCTTTGGCATCGCAGCGGTTCAGTAGCGCTTCCTTGATTAGTTTGCGGTCATTGTCGTTGAGGGATTGTTCGATGAGGGGCTTTCCATTCGAGTCTTTAGGGGCGATCTGATTGAATGCAATGGGTATCCATCTTCCGATGGCAAGATTGGAGAGTCCGGTGCGCATCGCCGGGTCGCCGGATATGATGCCGTCAAACACCATGGGATAACGTTGCGAAAGAATCATGCCCTCGCGGCCGCCGGTGGAGCATCCGGAAAAGTAGGAATGCGCGGCAGACTTTCCGTAATACTGCGCGATCAGTTGCTTGGCGAGCGTTGCCACTTGAACGTTGGCGAGATAGGCAAAATCCAGGTAGGCCTGCTGGTCCTTCATGAAGCCGAAATCAAAAGGGCCGTTATGGCTCTTATGGCCGGTGTCGGTACTCACCACCGCGAAGCCGCGCATGAGTCCCGGGCTTTCTCCCGCAGCATTCAGGCCGAGGGGAGCCATTACAATACCGTTGCCGCCGCCTCCGCCTTGCATGAGGAAATCGCCGTTCCAGTTGGCAGGCATCGCCAAAGCAAAATTGATACCAAACTCCTCGCCGCCGACACCGGTGCGACGATTGATGACTCCCTCGACACGGCAATACGCGGGAATAGGGGCGCTGTGACCTGGACCGTAAGGATTAGGTTCAGTGCTTCCCGCCGCAACGGGTGTGACTTTGGTGATTTCGACGCCGGGAAGCTTGACCGCGATCAAACCCGTGCATGAGTCGGCCGGTTGTGCCAGGGCGCACGTCGATGACGCAAATATGAGCCAGACTATTTTTCGTAGAAACGGTGAATGCATATTGCCTCTCTGTCCTTTTTGCCAATCTCTTTCTTGAAAACAAACCTGAGCACAAAACTGTGCGAGTTAGAACGATTCGAAACCTAACGACTTAACCTCACAAAAAACTCTTTATGCGGGTCTGAAGAATTGTTCGTTTTGATTGTTCCGTTACCATAAGGTAAGGCGACTTAATCTCCACCGAGCCGACACCGTCGAAGTTGCCTGGAACCTCCAGCATCACAATCATGAACCGCTTTTTGGCCTCGCTTTTTGCCGGTAACCAGTTGTAGGTGGACTCCGCAAACAGCTTGCCGTTCGCGACAGTTTCCCGCCGAGGCAAGGGGAAGGGAGTGGTGCTGAACTCGAAACCACGGCAGAATTCCCGTCCATTCCACGGGGCATGAACGCGACTGTAGGACTCTTCCCAATTTCCAACCCAGGGATACGCGTTGCGCTTGAATACATAAAGAACCAGAAGTCGGGTTCGTGGATTGCACACAGCTATATAAGCGAGATCGATGGCCGGATCAAGAAGATGCGCAGTGTAGTGTCCGTATCGCCCCTTTTGACTGGTGCGCAGATTCAGAGTGCCACCCTTTATCTGCGGAGCGTTGGGCCACTCAAACTCGGCGTTTGGCTGGAGAGAGGCGTGCGCGCCAAAACTTGAGGGGAAAACCTTGCTCCGCGTGGCGGGCATGTCGAAGAGCGTGACGCTGGGCTCCAAAAACGGAGCCCCGAACGTGACATGGTGATTCCAGGAAATTGGGCGGTCGAAAGTCGATAGATTAACGGCCGTTTCTTCGCAATAGACAACCGGATGTGTCCGGTCGAGCGCAATGACGCGCTTCAAACTCATTTGTGCTTTCGGCAAGTTCGCTTCGCAAACGAGGGTTGGCACGGATGTATCGGTTCGCGATTTTGCACGCCATCTCACCACTGGCGCTTCACCATGCGTGCTGTGCCCTGCTGCCGTCTCCTCGCTAGATGGAGGCCCGAAGAAATCAAAGCTGATGCTGTGACCAGCGAGACCGGCTAGAAGCCTGCCTTCCGGAGGAGGGCCGTAGACTCGGCCATGCTTACCGGGGTGGTAAGCGTAGGGCTCGATGGTTTTCCACTTCGGCTTCCATAGCGGATTGGTCTCGCCGCGGGAGTGCAAGATCAATTCGCAGATATGACCGCCACCTTCAAGCATTGCCAGGTATCCCCACTCGCTGTGCAGACGGTAGCCGGGCCGTCCATCAAGAATTCGAGAATGCCGCACCAGAGAGGGTCCAAATTTGCGGCTTGCCGGCAATCGAGTTGATTTTTTCATACTGGTCGTGAAGGTTATAACAGTTTGGCGCTGTCTGCGGAACCTTCACCGCAATAGCGGATGTTATCGACTCAAACGCAAAAAATGTCCATTACGGCGCCGTTTGATACTCGGTTTGGTCGAGGGTCCGCAGTACTTGCCGAGCGGGATTGTAAATCCAATTCAGCAGCAGGCTAATAAACAAAAAGGCAGCAAAGCCGGTGGCCAGCATAAAACCATATTTCGGATCGCCAAAGGAGTCGCTGACCGCGCCCATGGCCAGCGGGCCGACAACGGCTGACATGCACGTAAAAAATAATATTACCCCGGCCACCGCGCCGTGCTCCGGCTTGCGGAAGCAGCTAATGCCTTTGGAGTTGATGGTGGGATAAATCACCGACATGAACAGGCCTGACAGGGGAAGAAGAAATACTGCATAGCGAATTCCGCCAATCATGCTCGCCAAGAAGCAGGCAAGTATGGCGAAGCTGAATAGAGTAACAACGGCCGCCCAATTGAATTTGCCAAGCATCCATGATCCGATGAAGCGGCCTCCGGCTCGCAGCACAAAAAAGATGGAGAGGGCGTAGAGCGCCATCCATGCCACGGGACCACGATAGCCGGCAAGCAGAGTAGGCATCCACACATAAACGGCGCTTTCGACCGCCACATATAACGATATCGCTGCCGAAAAGCCGAGGGCGTAAGGGTTTTTCATCATTGCCAGAGTGCGCTTCAAATCGACCGATTCGGCGGTTGAGGCAGTTTGTGGATAAGACACGAAAGAAGCGGTAAAGATAAGAAGTACGCAGATGCTGCCGGCAATCACGTAAAGCCACTTCCATGAAAGCCCAACCGCGAGAAAATGGGCCACAAGAGCGGGGCCAATAATGGCGCCAACCGCAAAGAATCCCTCTACGGTGTTCATGATCGACGTGTGTTCGACCGTAGATGTGCTAATGTCGCCGATCAAGGCGAGTGCCCCCGTTTTAAAAATTCCAATCGCCGCGCCTGAGATAACCAGGAGAATGACAAAGAACATGAAGGACCTGCCCACCGCGAACAGGTACGAATTCAGGGCGAACAATACCAAACCTAAAATGATGGTTTTCTTTCGGCCTAATTTGTCCGCCAGATACCCCAGGAAGAATCCGGCGAACGCGATGCCTGACATGGCGGCGTAGTGGAATGCGCCGGCTACCGTCATACTCAGATGAAACTCTTTGATCACTTCGGGAATGATGACGCCCACCGAATCCGTAGTCATGGCGAACATCATGAACATCAAAAAAGTGAGTCCTTTGATCAGAGGCAAACTCCTTTGCGACGTGGCAGCATTCATGAGATTGCCTTTGAGTGATTGACGTTGGTCTGTGAGTTCCATTGGCCGATCGCCTGTCCCGGCTCCATTTTTTCCAATGAGTAAGTGACCGACGCTCCTGGTTGCTTGAAATCCACGTCGAGTTTCGCCCAGTGGTCGTGGTTTTTCCATGTAATCGTGAGTTGCCGGTCTGACACGGTCTCAATGTTGGCCTGCCCCGCAAAAGCCGGGTGAGTGTTGCGAAGTCGAATCAAATCGAAAAGACTTTGAACGACCGGATTTCGCATCGCCTCGACTACTTCATCAGCCGTGTAGTAGTGGCGATTGATGTCGCGTCCGACCTGCGTCCGGGCCAAAAGTTCCATGTCATTGGTTCCGGCAAACAATCCCACGTAATAGACTTGCGGAATGCCCGGTACGAAGAATTGCACTGCGCGCGCGACCAGATATTCATTTCCCCGGCGACCCAGAGCGTCGTAAAAGGTACAATTCACCTGATAAAGATCAAGATTATTTGCTGACTCGCCAGTCGCCTTGCGGCTTTCGCCCTGGCTGCGGGTGTGGATGGTCTCCACTAGTTGATCTATTTCCGCCGGCACAAGCAAGCCCGGCTGGCCATCGTTCCCTGCGCCGACGTCTATGACTCCGATGCCGTCGTGGGTGTCGAGTACGGTGATGCAGTTTCGGGGGCGAACCTGCAGCCAGCGCGCAAGAGCTTCGGCATTCCCGGTGAAAAGCGAATGCAGGATGAGAGGGGGAAGCGCGAAATCGTAAACACAATCGACCTGACGCGCGATTTCCAGCTGTTGCAAATAGTGGCTATGAATTTCGACCAATACTTCCATTCCCAGCACGTGGGCTTGCCCAGTAAGCGCAGAGATGAAACCAAAGGTCTCCGGTATCATGAAGCAACTGGTGCCAGGTTTCTTGATAGCGTAGCCGACCGCATCCAGGCGAATCATGCGAATGTGAGCATCCCGGAATTTCTCGAGGATGGCCAGGAGATATGCCTCCCCAGTGGGATGGTTCACATCGATGTCGATTTGCTTGGGCGTAAATGTAGTCCATAGCAACCGGTGCTCCCCAGATTCCAAGATCGCACTGGTAAACGGCAGGCCGGGCCGCGGACGATAAATGCGGAGTAACTCTGCCTCAGCAGCTCCCGACGGGAACACCCGATTGTAGGTAAGAAACATTCCAGCAAATGACGACTTAGAACCTTTTCGCGAAAAATCTTTAAACTGCGGCGAATCGCTGGATACGTGGTTGACAATCAAGTCTGCTACCAGTTCATACTCCACGGCCAGGCGGCGAACATCCTTCCAGTCACCGACTCGCGAATCCACCTGCGTGTGATCACTGGGATCAAAGCCCGCATCGGCGCCATCGATAGGATCGAAAAACGGCAACAGGTGCACGCCGCCGAAAATGCCTCTAAGGGGACCGTTGAGCAGGCCAGTGAGCGTGCGGATGTCCTTCGATAGCCGATCCGCGTAAGTTATGAGCTCGACTTGGTTCTTCACAACGGTCCTCCTCTTCTGGCATTGTTGCGAGTAAATTTCTCTAGTCCAGCAAGCGAGGTACTTCTGACTGCGTCTTCAGAAGTTCGCCTAGACAGGTCGGCAAGGCCCAGGCCAAAACGCAAACCAATCTTGATAAGATGACGCCCTGTACGCTGTCAAGGAAATTGCCAAGGATTGACCTTTAAGTTGTATATGCTAATATCCACCGCGTGGCCCAAGGATTACATGGAAAATCATAAGTATCGTGAGATTTTTGAGAAGCTTCAGGGGAGTATTGCGTCAGGCCACTACAAGCCAGGAGCCCGCTTGCCCAGCGAAGCAGAGTTGGTTCGACGTTTCGGGGTCTCACGCATGACGGTTTTCCGGGCAATGCGGGAATTGCAAGCACTGGGCATTGTCACCCGCCGGGTGGGTTCAGGCACCTACGTTTCACCTGCGGTCAATCCCGGCAGTCACGTATTCGGACTATTGATTCCCGAATTAGGACAGACCGAAATTTTTGAGGCGATCTGCAAAGGCATGATGGAGGCCCCCGAGGCGGCGCACCATTCCCTGCTGTGGGGTAACTCGGGAAGTGGCGAGGGAGAAAAAGAGCAGGCTGCCGAACAACTGTGCCAGCAATATATTTCCAGAAAAGTTGCCGGCGTATTCTTCGCCCCGGTGGAATTTAGCAGCCAGCGAAATCAGGCGAACCACCGTATCGTAGCCGCCCTGGATAAGGCGCGAATCCCGGTGGTGCTTTTGGATCGTTGCCTGGAGCCTTATCCGCGACGCAGCAAATACGACTTGGTGGGAATTGATAACCGCCGCACAGCCTATCTAGCGACCGAACACCTGATTACAGCGGGTGCGAAGCGGATTGTATTTTTTGCCCGGCCGAACTCTGCGCCGACTGTCGACGCCAGAATTGCCGGATACCGGGAGGCTCTGGTTTCTCTTTCAGAACAGCGGGAGCGCAGTCTGGTGAGGCTGGGTGATCCTTCTGACATGGCATTCATGAAGTCCATGCTGAAAAAAGATCGTCCCGATGCCTTTCTTTGTGCGAATGACCTGACTGCCGGTGGGCTTATGCAAACTCTGATTACGCTTGGCGAGAGTATTCCGAATGATATTCGGATCGTAGGGATCGACGATGTTAAGTACGCTCGCTTGCTGCCTGTTCCTCTCACAACGCAGCATCAGCCCTGCCGCGACATCGGACGCGTCGCCCTGACCGTGATGTTGGACAGAATCGCCAATCCTGACTTACCTCCGCGAGATGTTTTGTTAGGGTGTCAGCTAGTGGTGCGCCAGTCATCTGGCACGAGCGCCTCGTCAAAATCCTGAAAGCTACAGCTGCCGAATCGCAGTCCTCACCACTCTTACAGCCCGCCTACGCATGCGGTGGAGGCAGAGGCAATGTCATGCCGCATTCGGAGGTTGTGTATACAGCTTTCTACAACTTGTCTGCAAATTACATTGACAACGTATCGTGAGCGGCGATAGAAGTTGCCGAGTGAGTTCTAGGGCCCGACCGCCCCGGGATGCCCAAGAAGGCAGCCGTCGGTGTTTTGAGGGATGAGTTCGGAAGCCTAGAGCCCGGATTGAAAGATCTAGATAAACGTCTTCCACGTCGAAGGGGTAAAAATAATGAATAACCGCCAGTCGTCGCTGCTGGATTGCCTGTCCAGGTCTACTCAGATATTTCCCGCTCCTCAAAGCAAGGTTGGTATAGGGCCGATACAATCGAGGGCCGCCAGAGTCCTCACGCGGCTTCTCACGGCGGTCGCTGTGCTGGCTGTTTCTACTTCAGCTTTTGCCCAGGTGAGGTATGGAACGATTCTGGGAACGGTGGCCGATTCCAGCGGCGCGACGGTTTCCGGCGCAACGGTAAAACTAACCAACTTAGGCACGAACGATACCCGCTCAGCGCAGACCGGCGGCGGTGGAATTTATACCTTTCCTAATTTAGCCGCTGGGGTTTATCGCGTTGACATCGAGATAGCAGGATTTAAGCATTTCACGCAGGAGAGAACTGAGGTCCAGGTGGATGTTTCGACCCGCGTGGACGCCACGTTGCAGGTCGGAAATGTATCTGAAACGGTGGTTGTCACCTCCGAGGCTCCTCCGTTGCAAACGGATAATGCTTCACTTGGAACAACCATAGCCCAGGCAGAAGTGGAGAGTATCCCACTGAGTGGAAGAAATGTGAACAACATGCTGACGCTAGTGCCTGGCGTGGTCGCTCAAGGCGGCACCTACGGCAATGCTGTCTCAAATCAGGGGGGCGGCGCCAGAACCAACGCCATTGGATTTGGAAACTATGCGATCGGCGGCGGTTTCGGCAATCAGAGTTCCTTCTTCATCGATGGCGTTGCCTCCAACGCACCCGCCGGCAATCTCAACTCTCTTATTCCCAGTCAGGATGTGGTGCAGGAGTTCCGTGTGGTAACCAACAATGTGGCCGCTGAGTATGGCAACTATGCGGGTGGGGTCATCAACCTCACTACCAAATCTGGAACCAACACTTTTCACGGGACGGCGTACGATTATTTGCGCAACAAGGTCCTTAACGCGAACGACTACTTCTCAAACCAGGCCGGGCTTGCTCGCGTGCCGCTGATTCAAAATCAATATGGCGGCACCTTCGGCGGACCCGTGATAAAAGACAAAACATTTTTTTTCTTCGGTTACGAACGTCAAGGCCTTAAAACCGGAACCCTGGTAACCAGCACCGTTCCGACGGCGGCGCAGTTAAACGGCGATTTTTCGGCAGCGGGTCTAGCTCCAATCTACGATCACAGCCTGCCAGGGAGCCCTCAATTTCAATGCAACGGAGTACTCAATGTTATCTGCCCAGATAGGCTTGACGCGTCGGCAAAGGCTCTCTTCGCGACGTCCTATCCCGCCCCGAACCGGCCCGGTCTGAATAATAATTTTATTGTTCAAGAGGCCACGGGAGGTGTTAACGAGCAATACAACGCGCGCATTGATCACCGTATATCCGAAAAGAACAGTTTGTTTGCCCGGTACGCATATTGGAAGGCAGATAGCAACGCCTATGATGCGTGGGGGACCCATACCAGTGGTCAGGGCCACACCGGTCTCTATACTCACTCTGCGATCCTGGGAGACACTCACACTCTTAGCCCAACTACGATTCTAGATTTACGCCTTTCTTACCTGAGGGTTTTTCAGCATGAATTTCCCGATAGTGAGGGCGTCGACCTATCTCAATTCGGCGGCGGCTGGGGAAACATTGCGAGCCAGCTCTTGGCTCCCGCGAATTATCCGGCAATGAGTTTTAGCGACAACCAAGGAGTCAGCGGAAGCAATGGAGTTGGTTCGGAACTCTTCTGGCATCAGAATGTTCTCGGGTTATCCGGAACCATTACCAAGATTATGGGCCGCCACCAGGTCAAGTTTGGGGGCGTAATGCGCCACGTGCAATGGATCTCCGATCCTGGAAATGGAGTCCTCACTCTGAACTTTGACAATTCCGCCACCGCGCAAAGTTGTCCGACGCCGCCAAATGGCTGCGTGCCCGGCGGCAGTGCAGTGGCGTCCTCACTGCTCGGAATCGTCGGCGCGCAAGGGTCACAGGTCGCGCCCGGATTAATTGGCGGCTCCCGGGCGTACTTCACCTCCTACGGTTTCTTTGTCGAGGATACGTTCCAAGCCTCTAGGAAGCTGACGATCACCGCCGGCCTTCGCTGGGATCAGCCCAGTGTGTTCTCGGAAGCGAGCAACAATGACACGGTGTTTCTGCCGAACCAGGCGAGCCCCTTGGGATCGTTTTTGAATCCGGTGACGGGACAAAACCAGCAAATTATGGGGAATGTGGCTCTAGTCGGCAGTTCTGACTGGCGTTCGCAGAGAGAAGACAATCTGCATTGGAAGTTGTTCTCTCCGCGCCTTGGACTAGCCTATCGCCTGACCGACAAAACCGTGTTGCGCGGGGCTTATGGCATTTCGTACCCGCCTAGCACCCTAAGCCAGGACGGACCGAACCTCTCGCCAATCAACCTAGCTCCCACCACGGTCACCGACGGCAGTGCTACCGTGGCTAATCCATTTCCTAACGGGCTTGCCCAGCCGGCTCGCCGTAGCGCTCAGCCCAGCGACTTCTACGGACAGGCCATCTTTGCCATGCGCGTGCCGGGCGATCCCATGCCTTACGTGCAGCAGTGGAACGGAGCGGTCGAACGGCAGATCGGTAAGGATTCCTCCCTCACCGTGGCATACGCGGGATCGAGGGGAACCCATCTTCTCTTGCAGGGTTGGGCAACGGTCTCCAATACCAATCTGAATCAGCTGCCCGATCAGTATTTTTCTCTGGGGCCGAACGCATTGTTAGCGCAGGTTCCGAATCCGTTTTTCGGAATCATTACGACTCCGGGATCGCCGCTCTCGGGGCCAACCGTTGCCACGGGCCAGCTCTTGCTGCCCTTCCCGCAATACCGCCGAGTTCTATTTCTGGATCCTCACAGAGGAACATCCAACTACCGGTCCCTGCAAACGTCTTTCATGAAACGGTTCGGGTCAAAGGGAATCCTGAGTGTTGCCTATACCTGGTCGCGGCTGATGTCCAACACCGACAGCTCAAGCGCCTTTTTGGACGAGGGATTTATTTTCGGGGGATCGACCCAGGACAACAACCATCTTGACCATGAGTACTCGGTGAGCTCTTACGATGTACCTCACAATCTTGCCGTAGGGTACGGGGTTGATTTGCCTGTCGGCCGCAACAAGCGCTTCCTAAGCGATGCTCATGGAGTTCTAAATGCCGTAGTGGGTGGCTGGCGGGTCAATGGCATCACTACCGTCCGGAGTGGCGTCCCCATCAGCGCATACCAATTTTTCCCCGGGTCGGCTCTTAGCCAGCTCGGCGGCGGTCAGGGGTACTTCGGAGCTCAGGGTCTTTGGATGCGGCCTGATCTTGTATCGGGTTGCAATTTGCAGGTCTCTGGTTCGCGTGAATCCCGTGCAGCCAATGGCTGGTTTAACACGGGGTGCTTCCAGCCTGTAGATACTTCCTCTGAGGTTAGATTTGGCAATGAGCCCCGGAACGTTTCCGACGTCCGTATGGACCATACGAACAACTGGGATTTCTCGATTGCCAAGCGCAATGACATTACGGAGCGTCTGTATCTACAATTCACAGCGGAGTTCTTTAATGCGTTTAATCATGTACGATTTGGCGCACCTAATACCCAACTAGGTAATCCTACTTTCGGCATCGTAACTTCGCAGGTGAACCCGCCCCGTGCGATTCAATTCGGCTTGCGGCTCGGATTCTAACGATGCAGGTTTCCGGAGCATCGCGCCATCAACGGCGCGATGCTCCATAGCCTCTTAGCCACGTTCTGGGTCTACGCTTGTTCGTCAAAATGCGATATGGCCGGACAGCTGACTCATGTCCCGACCTCCTACAGTAGCAATCCGAAGGTGACTCATGCTGCGGAATTCTCCTGTCGTTGCGCTAATCCTCTGGTCATGCACGTTCAGTCTGTCACTACACTCCACACCGAGCTGGGCCCAGCTATCGGCAGTGGGTGAAACTCCGAAGGTCGTAGTGGATGATGACGGCACCGTCAAGGTACCGGAACAGAGCGTGCCAATGTCGACGTTTCTCAGCCCGGAAGCGAAGGCATATGTTACCCAGCATCTGAAAGACATGCAGAACCCGGATATCCTCAAGCAGGACGCCGGAGTTCCGCGCTTCATGAAGGGATATTTGGCGCGTGACTACGAATTGTTTGCGGTGGAGAAAAAAGACCAGAAAGTTGGCGGCATTCACGCGTACGTTTACACGCCCAAGGCGGGCATCTCGGCGAAGAACAGGAATCGGATCCTGATCAATCTTCACGGCGGTGGATTCTCCGGTTGCTGGCCGGGCTGCGCGGAACTGGAATCCATTCCCGTTTCCGCCCTGGGAGAAATTGAAGTGGTCAGCGTCGATTATCGGGAAGGACCTGACAACAAATTTCCCGCGGCCAACGAAGATGTTGCGAGCGTTTACCAAGAGTTGCTGAAAAAGTACAAACCAAAGGACATCGGCATCTATGGATGTTCGGCCGGCGGTATGCAGACCGCGCTGTCTGTAGCCTGGTTTCAGACCCACAATCTTCCAGCGCCGGGCGCGATCGGAATCTTCTGTGCCGGCGCCGGAGGTGTATTCGGAGGCGATGCCGCCTACACCGCGGGCCCACTAGGGGAGGCCCGCATGCCGCCTCCCGGTCCACCTCCAACGCGGGTACCGCTAGGCTACTTCAGCGAGACCGATCCCAAGGATCCGATGGTTGCGCCGGTTAACTCGCCGGAAATTCTGGCGAAATTTCCTCCGACACTCGTGATCACGGGGACGCGCGGTTTTGAAATGAGCGCCGCCCTCTACACGCACGAACAACTGGTGAAAGCCGGCGTAGACACCGAGCTCCATGTGTGGGAAGGGCTATTTCACGGATTCTTTTACAACGCTGAGGTCCCGGAGTCGAAGGACGCGCTCAATGTGATTGTCAAGTTCTTCGATCGTCACCTGGGGAGGGAATAGGGGCCACTCACGGGTCCGTTGGTTTCCGAAGCAAAAGGGCGACGATGATAAGGACTGAAATAAAGAGGATACGTAAGCCCGGAAAATTCCTGCTCGCGGCCGTTCTGGCGTTGGGAACCTGCTGGGCGCAGAATCAGGAATCCCATCCCGCTTCGACAAATATTGCCGGTGCGGAGTTCCCGCGCATTAATGGCGATAACAGCGCCACTTTCCGGGTGCAGGCGGAACAGGCGCAAAAAGTGCAGTTGTCCATGGGCTTCGGGCAGTCGGTGTTGGACATGGTGAAAGGCAACAATGGATTTTGGCAGGTTACTACAAAACCTCTGGCGCCAGGCTTCTATTACTACGGAATCTCCATTGATGGATTTGTCGCCAACGACCCAGGAAGCAAAACGTTTTTTGCGGCGCGAAAGGAAGTGAGTGGTCTCGAAGTTCCTGGACCGGAGTCGGAGTTTTTCGCAGTCAAAGATGTGCCCCACGGTACGGTGCGCACCGAATGGTACTTCTCGAAGACAACCGGTGAGATCAGAAGAATTTTTGTATACACGCCGCCGGGATACGACCAGAACAGCGCGCGTTATCCGGTCTTATATCTGCAACACGGGTATGGAGAAGATGAAGCGGGCTGGAGCGACCAGGGGCATGAGAACTTCATTCTGGACAACCTGATCGCGGCCAATAAGGCGAGGCCGATGATCATCGTCAACGAAAACGGACTGACCGGGGTGAACTTTCAACCGCCGCCTCCGCCTAAGCCGGGATCCGCTACGGCGCCTCCTCCACCACGCGAGGTGGCCCGGTTCTTCATGGAGGAACGGTACACGACGTTGGACAAGATCATTTCCGATGAACTGATCCCATTCATTGACGCGCACTTCCGCACCATTCCTGATGGCGAGCACCGGGCGCTGGCCGGGCTCTCCATGGGGGGCGCTCAGGCCCTGCGCATCGGCTTTCATCATCTGGATAAGTTTGCTTTTCTCGGAGCATTCAGTCCTGCCATCGCGATCACCGATACGGCAAAAGACTACGACGGCGTTCTGGCGGACTCGATCAAGATCAACCAGCAACTCCGGCTGCTGTGGATCGGAATCGGCAGCGACGACTTTCTGCGCGCGCCAGTAAAGGAATCGCACGATCGGCTGGAGAAAGCGGGAATTAAACACAAATGGGTCGAGAGTTCCGGAGCCCACGTTTGGACAGTATGGCGCAAATATCTCGCCGACTTTGCGCCACAGCTTTTTCAATGACGGGCGGACGGCAATAAGCAATTGATACAGGTTTATGAAAAAGCCAGCGCTGATGATCGGGTTGGGCGAGGTGCTGTGGGACATTCTGCCGTCCGGCAAGGTCTTGGGGGGGGCGCCTTCAAATTTTGCCTACATGACGCATGTGCTGGGTAATGAAGCAATCGTCGCCAGCGGGGTGGGCGACGATGAGTTAGGTCGCGAAGCATGCTCGCTTATGCAAGAGCGCGGGTTGGGTACGGCCTACCTTCAGCGTGACCCGCAGCACGAAACCAGCACCGCCACCGTGTCTATTGACGCCGAGGGCCAACCAAGTTTTACGATTCAAGAGTCTGTTGCCTGGGATTTCCTAGAGTGGACAGCAGAGTGGGAAGAGTTATCCAGCAGGGCTGACGTGGTCTGCTTCGGTTCTCTGGCCCAGCGTTCTCCCAGGTCCGCGCAAACAATCGAGAGTTTCCTGGGAAATGTCCCGGAGAAGGCGATCGTAATATGCGACGTGAACCTGCGCCAATCGTTCTATAACAAAGAGGTGTTGCGCAGATCTTTTCAGCATGCGGATCTGGTCAAGCTCAACGAGCAGGAGTTAAATCCAGTTTCCTCCCTGCTTGGCCTGGGGGGTGGGACCCAAGAAATACTTGCCAGGCGGCTGCTTCACGAATTTGCTTCGCGGCTTGTAGTTATCACGCGTGGTTCCCGCGGCAGCTTGCTAGTCTCCGAATCTGAGACGGTTGAACATCGGGGATTTCAAGTGAAGGTGGCCGATGCAATCGGAGCCGGAGACGCCTTCACTGCCTGCCTCGCTCATTACTATCTGGGAGGTTGCTCACTTCAAGACATCAGTGAATTTGCAAATCGCTTTGCTTCGTGGGTTGCAACTCAGAGAGGTGCCACCCCTCCAATCAGTCCCGGTCAGTTGCACGAAGTTCTCAATGGTATTGCCATTCCTTGAACAGCGACTGCCGCGGTGGCCTTTTGAGCTGCCCGCGATGAAATGGCGAGTGCTCTGACTTTCCGTTCCCAGCCGAGCGTGGGGTCGGGTGCGAGAAGGCATGCGATCCGCTCTAGTCAGAAAGCTGGCATCGTTTTGCGGTAAATCTAGTGATGAACTGGAGGTTCTCCTGGTATAGACAACTATTGACCAACTGCAGGCAAGTTCCTTGACAACGTTGCAAACGCGAGGCTAAAAGTTCAATACAGCGTGACGCTCGCAGTTCGGGACTTGGGACGACTTCGTACCGGTGATTTTCGGTTGTCACAGCAACGCCGCATAACACGAATTAATTACGCAAAACGGTTCTCTTTCCTCGTCGAAGGGACGGCAAACATGCGAAATGTTCCGCTGGCCGCACCACCGTGTGTTCGATTTATTTCTTCGCGCGCGATATCCGCAGGACTCTTCCACCGTTCAAACCAGGCCTTCCCCGCAATGCAGTGCTTTACGGACCAGAGCCCCGGGTCGCCCGATGCCTATTAAAGACAGCAGCCGATATGCCGGAGATGGCGTGCATCGGCACGCACAGATCGGTGATGACGCTATGTTGGTTGAGTGTCTGCGGGCGGGCTGTGAACCATGTTTTGAAATTTTGTTCGCCAGATATTGGAAACTTGTCTACTCCATCGCCTGGAGGATCCTGCGGCGGCAGGGCGAAGCCGAGGACGTGGGGCAAGAGGTATTTCTCGCCCTGTACCTACAGCGCGATAAGTACGATGCCACCCGCGGTTCGGTAAAGACCTGGATTGCGCAGTTCGCCCATTTCAAAGCTTTGATGAGAAGGAAATACCTTCAGACCCGGGAGTTGGCCAATGTCGACGAACTCGCGGTTTTTGAAGGCGAGCTCTCCCGGACTCAAGGGTTGCAGGGGGTGGTGGAACGAAGTGCGCTGGTGGAACAATATCTTTCCGCACTGAATCCGCGTCAACGTAGAACGGTTGAACTCGTGCATTTCGATGGCTATACTCTGCTGGAAACTGCAGCCGTCTTGCATCAGTCCTTGGCCAATACTCGAAATCTTTATTACCGCGGAATGAAGAGTCTGCGAACCAAACTGAAGGCGCCCGACCGGCCGGTCGTCAGGCGAGAAGAGACTTTAGATGGAGATTTGTCCAATGCCAGGGCAGACCTAATTTTGAGAACGGATCAGTAGCCATGAAGACGAAGATCGGCGACCTTCTACGGCTCCATTCTGCTCCCGACAAGTTCGAAGAGCTCAGCTGCAGGTTCGCGCTGGGGGACCTTGCGGCGGACGAAATCGCCTACATGCAGAAGCATCTGAAGCAGTGTCGACAGTGTCGAGAGCTGACAAGCGAATTCGAAAGGATCATAGTTTTTGATTTACCTGCAGTTGCCGTACTGCGGAATGAGAGCGCGGAGAACGAATCTGCCCAATCTCCGGACGAGCGGAAAATGCTGGCGAGAGTGCTGGAGAGGGCCAAAGAGAGCCAGGACCGAACTGGCAATCTGCTGACGGTTCCTCGCCCGAGCCCTTCGCTAATCTCCATTCCCTGGTGGGAAAGAGCCCGGCATCGAGCGCGACCTATGCTCGCCCCCACGGGCTGGGCGATTGCAGCGTTGCTTCTGATCGGAATGTGGGGATCGAGCCGCCGGGGCGCGCCTTTGGCTCAGCCCCAGGTGGCGCTGGTGGCTGCGCGCCAGGAGGTCCGTGACACTGAGCAGATGCGGGAACGCGCGCTCCGGGCTGAAATCGCCCGCGACGAAGCAGCCGCTAAACTCAAGGCCGCCGAGGCGGGCTCGCACCGTGTCCTCACCGAACTAGTGCGGATCGCCGAGCAATACAAAAACCTGGATTCGACTTATGTAGGACTCAAGAATCTGTTAACCCAGGAACAGGCCGAGCTCAGTCAACGAACGTCACAGTTGGAGTCGGCGCGCGACAACCTTCGACAGGAAGTTGCCGTCAGGGACAGCCTGCAAGGGCAATTGGCCGATATTCTGGCACAGCTTGAGAAACAAAGGAGTGAGGTGGCGCGAGTGCAGCAGGTCGTGGATCGGGAGCCGCCCACGCTGCCTTTGGACGAAAAAGCCGTTGACCCGAGTGAGGCGAAGGAGATCCTTGGCGCGCGAGACCTGCACATTGTCGATGTGTACGACGTTGATAAAAGCGGAAAGTCGGCGAGGACCTACGGCAGGATTTACTACGTCAATCACCATCTCCTCGTTTTTTACGCGTTCGATCTGGCAATGGCGGGGAAGGGCCGCATGGCTGCCGCGTTTCAGGCGTGGGGATTCCGCCAGCCGCACTCGACCACAGCTGAGAGTCTGGGGTTGTTCTATTTGGACAACGCAAGCCTGAATCGCTGGACGCTTCGCATTTCCGATCCCGAGGTCCTATCGCGGATTGATACTCTGTTTGTGACTGTCGAGCCCCCCGGAGGCAGCTCTTTCCCCAAAGGGCGGCGACTGCTCTTGGCTTCTCTCGCCGGGCCAGCCAATCATCCCTAGACCGCTAGATCCTGGCCGTATCTGTCTTTTCCACGACGAATTCTCTGCGACCGGATGGTGGAACCCCCACGCAATTGCCAACCAGAAGCTGCCTATACAAGAATATTGCATCTTGCTGCCCGTGAACTGAGAACTTCCTGGGGTTCCAGACCAAATCCAGAACAGAGATTCTCGGAGGAGCGGATGAACAGAACCATTCTTCAACAGGCACTCTGCGTCGTAATCGTAGTTGCTTGGGCCTCAACGATGGCCATCGGTCAAACCACATCAGCAACCGTCACGGGAGCGGTATCGGATCCTAGTGGCGCTGCGATCACTGGCGCAACGGTTGCTCTGGAGAACCTCCAGACCCATGTGACGTTGACCGCGTCAACCAACTCCGCGGGTTTCTACCGGGCGTCAGGGCTATTGCCGGGGTTCTATCGAGCTACCGTAACCAAGGATGGCTTCAAATCGGTGGTGCGTGACGCCATAGAGCTTCATGGCCAGGACGAGGTCGCCCTCAACTACCAATTGCAGGTCGGCTCGGTCTCGGAAAGCGTGACTGTCACTGCCGAAGGGCAACTGCAAACCGAGTCTGCCACCGTCAGTACCGTGATTGAGGCCCGCCAAATTGAAAACACTCCCTTGAATGGCCGCAACGTCATGAATCTGGCTTCATTGACTCCCGGCGTGGTCCCGCAGGGCGCCACTTCCGGAAGTCCTCTCGGTAATCAGGCTGCGATCGGGAACTACACCAATCCAGCGGGCTGGGGAAATTACCAAATCGGCGGAGGATTTTCAGGCGCCAATACGGAGTATGTAGACGGCGCTCCTCTAAACCTGCCGGTGGCAAATTGGATCGGTATCCTGCCCGCCCAAGATTCCATTCAAGAATTCCGGGTGGAGACCAACAACATCAGCTCCGAATACGGCCGCTATTACGGCGGTGTGATGAACTTCACGACGAAATCCGGCACCGACCAATTTCATGGCACGGCGTACGAGTATTTTCGAAACACAGTGCTTGACGCAAACAGCTTTTTCAATAAAGCGGCGAATCCCCAAGTGGATCGCCCTCCGGTTCAGCAGAATCAGTACGGCGCTTCGCTCGGAGGGCCGGTAAAGAAGGGAAAGCTATTCTTTTTTGCTAACTGGGAAGGTTACAAGAACCGATCCGGTTTGCCCTATCTGACAACCGTGCCAACCGTAGCCGAGACGACTGGTGACTTCAGGGCAGACCCTCCGGTCATCAACTTTACCGGCAACCAGGTCTCGTGCAATGGCGTGCTGAACACCGTTTGTCCGGATCCGACGGCTTTATACATGGCCAGTGTGTTCAAGTATTGGCCGCAGCCCAACATTGCGCCCAGAGCGAACGGTAACAACTTCGCTACCAATGCAAGTTCGGGAACAAGCAGTAATGGAGTCACCGCCCGGGGAGATTACAACCTCAGTTCGCGCCAGCAACTCTTCACGCGATATTCCTGGTGGAAGACCAACACTATGGGCACAAACTACTATCACAACGACGTGCCTCAACCGGAAGTACTCAGCACTTCGCATCAAGCGGTACTCGGGGACACCATCACCATTAACCCCACGATGGTCGCCGACCTTAGAGCGTCCTACCTGAGATTTAACTTCATATCGCAGCCGCCTAGTATTGGGCATGTAGACCTGTCAAAGTTTGGGCCGGCTTATGGGGAGCTTCAGGACCAGGCGACGTTCGACGTTCTCCCGGTGCCATTCCTGGCGGGATACGGAAATCAGTTCCCGCTATTGATCATCAACGTTATCCAGTACTACAACTACAATACTTTCAATTTCTCGGGCAATATCACTAAGACGCTAGGACGCAGCGCGATCCGATTCGGCGGTGCGGCGCGGCGGGTAGAGGCCTATTTCTCGGGTAACACCGGTCTTGGTCCGACGGGCATTTTTCTGTTTGTCGGAGGGTTCCCAACCAACAACGAATTTGCCAACTTCATGCTTGGATCATTTATTCCAAACCAGTTCGGTATTGGAACGGGACGCGATACTCAGACGATCAATTTCAACCAGGGATATTACGTGAACGAGACCTTTCATGCGAGCTCCCGGCTTACCTTGACGGGCGGGGTTCGCTGGGAGCTCCCTGGAGCGGTGAGTGAAAAACAAGATTTGAACACAGTATTTTTGCCCAACATCGCGAGCCCGCTGGGGACGATCGTCAATCCCGCGAGTGGAAGCTCGCAAGATCTCCGGGGAAATCTCGCGCTGGTGAATTCTCCGAATTACCGAAGCCGGCTTGACGACATCCAGCATTATCACCTGTTTGCGCCGAATGTCGGCTTCTCGTTCAGGCTCTTGCCGGATACGGTATTGCGCGGCGGCTATGGAATGTCGTTCATTTCGCTGGATTCGCAGGGCGCACTATCTCCCTTTAATTCGCCGATTAACTCGGTGAACACTCCGCCGCTTGGAACTTTGAGTAACCCGTTTCCACAAATTAATGGAGTGTTGCCTCAACCCATAGGCAGAGACCCGAATTTTTCGGCCGCGATCCAGGGCCTTTCCGTCGGCGGCAGAATCCCTGGAGCGAAATACCCCTACGTGCAGCAGTGGAACCTGAACATTCAGCAGCAATTGCCGTGGGACGCGAATTTGCAGGTTGGTTACCAGGGATCCAAGGGCACGCATCTCGAGATGGGACTTACCGTGAACCAATTGGGCGATAGCCTAATCAATCAGGCTGCCACTCAATATGCGAGCCTGGTAAATTCAGGTTCGACGTCGGCTCAAGCTGACGCTCAGACCTTCGTAAACCAACAAGTTGCCAATCCACTCGCCGGAGAGCTGGCGCCGGGAAGCGCCTACAACGGCGCGACCATCAGGCAAGGCCAACTGCTTCGACCCTATCCGCAATTCGATGCCGTTACTAATGCAGCCGCCAATATCGGCACCTCGAATTACAACTCGCTCCAGGCTAGTTTTCAAAAACGTTTTCATTCCGCGGGAACTTTTTTTGCCGCCTACACCTGGGCCAAGTTGATGGGAACCGTGGACACGCGAACCGGCTTCCTGGAAGGCAACACGACGGGAGCTATACAGGACACCAACAATCTGACGGCGGAGCGTTCGCTGGAAAGCTTCGATGTTCCACACCGTCTGGTTCTGAACTATTCTGTCAACCTGCCGATGGGTAAAGGCCAAAAGTGGCTAGGGGGTGCAGGCACCGGCCTCAATCGGGTTATTGGCGGCTGGAGATTTAGCGGAATCACAACTTTTCAATCGGGATACCCCATCGCTCTGACAGCCCAAACCAACGATTTATCCACTAATTTTGGAGCCGGTGGGATTCGCCCCGACCGTGTGCCGGATTGTCAGGCCAAGATTGGGGGGAGCCCAGTCTCGCGGCTAAACAGGGCGTTTAACCCCGATTGTTTCGTCCAGCCTTCCACACCTTTCAGCTTTGGCAACGAGTCCAGAGTGGATTCGCAATTGCGCGGCGATGGCGTTAAAAACTTCGACATTGCGATCGCGAAAGACACCCAAATCACGGAGCGCCTTCGCGCAATTTTCGAAACCGAGTTCCTCAACGCATTCAATCGTACCCAGTTCGGTCCTCCGGCCAGCCAGGTGGGCTCGCCAGGTTTTGGGGCTATCAGCAGCACCTTGAATAATCCGAGGGAAATACAATTCTCGCTGCGGCTTGCCTTCTGATCAGGAGCCGCGAGTTCGATTTGATGGCAGGCCTCATCGGTCGGCCCCTTCGCAGTGCTGAAGTGTACGCCCAAAAAGAATCGAGATGGCTAATTGACACGGTCCGTTAGGCAGACCACTTTCCTTGGTTTCGTTTTACTGTCACTACAGCTTTTTCTGGCGATCGGAGCCCTGGCCCAACCGCCCGGCTTTTTTATTCGTCCGCGTCCCACCGAGCACAACGGATTCCTCTATCAGCCGAGCCAGGGGTTCTTCTGGGACCCGTCCGTTATCTTCGCCAACAAGCAGTACTACATGTTCTCGATGTATGGCGGCGACAAAGTCTGGCTGGCCACTTCGCAGGACGGAGTTCACTGGAAAGACTACGGCGTAGTGATCAAGTCAGAGACATTCAAGAACAACGCGGTGTGGAAGCAGTACATCGCCAAGGTCGGCGACCGCTATATCATGAACCATGGGGCGTTTACCGATAAAGGCACCAATAACAATCTTCTCCGCTTCTATGAATCCGCGGACCTGATCCACTGGAAATACAGCTATGAGGTCCCCATTGATCCCAAGTACTACGAAGCCGGGGGCCGCTGGGACCACATGTTTATGATCCCCAGGAATGAGGCGCAGCCAAGCGAAGGCTATGTAGGCTACGTTGTCGCCGATCCCATTGACCACGGCGGATTCGGCATGATGGAGTCGCCCGATGGAATCCACTACCGCCCGATTAAGGCCCCGGAGATCCTCGCGGATTTTCCAGTCCCGACTCTCGAGGTAGGCGGCATCAAGAAATTGGGAAACAAATATTACTTTCTAGGCGGGAACGTTAACCACTATGGCTTCCACGGTTACGGGGTTTACACCTACGTGGCGGATTCTCCCACGGGCCCGTTTCGCCCGGACATGGGCGCGTATCGCCTCACTGGAACCTCTGGAATTGATGGCGACTTCTACATCCACATTTTGTCTGGCTTCGTGAAAGACAGCCCCGAAGATCTGGTGAGCGATCCCTTCTCCTTTATGTCGTCTCCGGGAACCGATGGCCGAGGAACCTGGTTCCTGCCCATGCGCAAAGCGTTGGTGGACGCACAAGGCCACCTGCACTTGGCGTACTGGAAGCAAAACGACCTTGCCAAGGGAGACGAGATCAAAATCGATGCGGGCCAGAATACCGTCGCATTCCCACCGGGACAGACGGACTCGAACCCCATCATTCGGGTGGCTGCCACCGGTGATTCCCTGACGGTGCATACTGACAAGCCGTGGCGTCCCTTCACTTGGCTTGACGCCCGTAGTACGCGAAAAGGCGTGGTGCTGCTCAACCAGTATTTCGATCTCGATAAGGGCGTCATTGCCGAAGGACACATCAAGGCCCGGACGGTGAATTCGAAGCTCCAGGACTCACGCGCCACCTATGCCGGGTTCTTTATCGAAGGAGCGGATAAAGGCCCGGGTACCGCCATCTTATTGGAAGTGGGTGAGCCGCAATGGCGCCAGTCGCAGATTGGCAAGCTGCGCCTGGACGCGGAATTTCATTTCGAGTCGCTCGACGTCACCGGACAGAATTGTGCGACCGTCAACGGCCTGGACAACGACAAGGACCACTCGTTCCGCTTGTGGCTGCGCGGAGGCCAGATGGAGCTTTACGTGGATGACCGGCTGATGCAGACGTTTTTCATCCAGAGCCCGTCGGGAAGAATTGGCTTCATCTCGCAGGAAAGCGAAGCCCAGTTCTCGCAGCTGAAGTTCTACCAGATGAATTTTGAGGCTGGAAAGTAGGGAACAGGGAGATATCGTGTGTTAATCAATCGTTCGGAAAAAAGTCTGAAGGCCGCCGCTTGCGCCGTGCTGCTGCTGAGTCTGGCGACGACTGCCCTGGCGGCGGAGGTTGTTCAAACCACGGAAGGCAAAATCCGGGGTGAGGCTCATAACAAAACGGGAGTGACAGTCTTCTTCGGAATGCCATTTGCCCAGCCTCCGGTTGGCGATCTGCGTTGGAAGGCGCCACAGCCGCCCTCGGCGTGGACTGGGGTGCGCGCGGCCACTACCTTTGGGCCGCGTTGCATGCAGGACACTCAGACCACGGACGTAGTCTCTCGCGCTCCCAGCGTCAGTGAAGACTGTTTGTATCTAAATGTGTGGACTCCCTCCGGCGCTACGGGGGGAAAACTTTCCGTACTGGTCTACATCTACGGCGGCGGGTTTCAATTCGGCGATGGGTCGGAGAGCCGTTACGGTGGTGAGGAGATGGCGCAAAAAGGAATCGTCGTCGTCACCTTTAATTACCGCTTGGGAGTCTTCGGCTTTTTGGCTCTCCCTGAACTGACGCAGGAGTCTCCCAACCATGCCTCGGGCGATTACGGCTTGCTTGATCAGGTAGCGGCTCTACGGTGGGTGCAAGGCAACATCGCGGCTCTTGGTGGTGATCCCCGGCGAGTGACGATTGCAGGCGAATCCGCGGGATCAATGTCGGTTAGCGCGCTGATGGCGTCGCCCCTGGCGAAGGGACTCTTCTCCGGCGCGATCGGCGAGAGTGGCAGCGCCATTGTGGGCGCCTTTTCGCTGCCTTCATTGGAGGACGCCGAAGACAGCGGGATCGAGTTCATGCATACTGCCGGCGCTCAGTCGCTTGCAGGACTTCGCGCCATGCCCGCCTCGCACGTTCGGGAAATTGGCGCGCGTCCGGTTGCCACAAGTCCCTCCGGAAGGCCGGCAGGACTTCGCTTCATGCCGGTGGTGGACGGATACGTTCTTCCCAAGCCTGCACTCGAAATCTACACTGCTGGCGAGCAGAACCGTGTGCCCCTAATGGCGGGCAGCAACTCAGAAGAGGGGGGCTTTAACAGCGTCCTCGGCCCCGATGAGCCGACGGTTGAAAATTACAAAAACGCATTACAGTCGCGCTTCCACGACCATGCCGAGGACGCTCTCCGCGTTTATCCGGTCTCGGGCGACGGCGAACCGGTCAAGGACGCGGCGCAAACGCTGGCCAGTGATCTGTTCATCGGCTACAGCACTTGGAAGTGGATAACGCTCGCAACGAAGACAGGTGGCCAGCCAACGTATTACTACTACTACACGCATCCCCGTCCCGCCGTGCGCCCTCAGTCTGAAAGCAAATTCAAAGGCTGGTGGACTTACATGTGGGAAGGAAAACCTCATCCTCGCGCCGCCCCTCGTGGGGCAGTCCACTCGGCTGAGATCGAGTATGCGATGGGCACTCTGGACGGCAATGACGTCTATGCGTGGACGCCCAAAGATTACGAAATGTCCAAGACCTTGCAGTCGTATTTTGTGAACTTCGTCAAAACAGGTGATCCGAACGGAACCGGACTTCCGGCATGGCCCATGTATGACAAGGCCCAGCGGATGGTCCTGGATCTGGACAGCCACCCGGGAAAAGATGCTGCCGCCGCGCGCGGACAGTTTCTGGAAAACACTTTGTTCAAGAAGTGATTTTCAACGATTCGCATTCACTACCTCGCGGCGCCGGGAAGTGTTTATTTTAGCTCGAGAAACTTGGAGTTCATGATGCGACGAACAACGATAATAGCCATGATGTCGAGCCTGCTGGCGCTTTCTATGTCAGCGACCGCCTTCGGCCAGGCCGTTCCCTCCGGTACTTTCAGAGCCGGCGCTGCCAAGGTTGACGTTACCCCAAGCGCGACGGAACTGCCCAAGCAATACCTGGGGGTGCTCGACAAGGTGTACGCGCGGGCGATTGTGATCGACAACGGCCAAACCCGCGCTGCCTTGGTCTCCATCGATACTGGAATCGTGCCCTACGATCTTTGGAAGAGTGTAAGCGAGCGCGCCGAGAGGGAACTCGGAATTCCCGGAGCCCAGGTGTTGATCACTGCCACCCATACGCACAGCGTTCCTTTTGTGTTTCCTCAGTCGAAACCCGACCCCGAGGCCGACCGGCTTCGCAAAGTCTATGCCGACAAGGTATTTCAGTCGGTGAAGATGGCACAAGAACAGCTGCAACCGGCGGCTATTAGCTTCGGTAAAGGCGTTTCCTACATTAATGTTCAGCGCGACATCATTGATCCAGAGACCCATCGCTGGTGGGAAGGGGCAAACTACAGCGGCCTCTCCGACAAGACAGTTGCCGTAATGAAGGTGGAATCGCTGAATCACAGTCTGATCGCCGTGTACTACAACTACGGGATGCACGCCGTGATTACCGGGACGCTCGACTTGGTGAGCGGCGATGTTCCAGGAGCCACTTCGCGATATATCGAGAGCCATTTCAACGACAAGGTCGTCGCACTCTGGTCAGAGGGGGCGGCCGGGGACCAGAACCCGGTCTACTTTCAGCAGACCTACGATCTGCGTGACATCCGGATCAAAGACTATGCGAAGAACGGACAAGATATTAGTAACGCGATGCCGCCGGGAGGAGTGGGAATGGACCGCAACAACCCTGAGGTCCTGCATTTGATGGAAGAACAAAAAGCGATGATTACCTCCATGGGGCAAATGCTAGGAGAGGAAGTACTGCGGGTGGTGCGGGAGACGAAGCCTTCTCACGCGGACGGCCGCATTTTCGGCAAGCAGCAGACGATCACGTGTCCGGGACGGGAGCGCACCAATGAAGGCCGTGGCGGGATTGCAGGAACATATAAAGATGGGCCGGATGTTCACATCATGGTCGGCTTGTTAATGATTGATGACATCGCCATTGGAACCGTAAACGGCGAAGTCTATGGCGAGATCGCTCAGCGATTGAAAAAGGAATCGCCCTACAAAAGAACCATAATGGCCACGCTGACCAACGGCTTCGCAAACTCCGGCTACATTCCCGACGATGCCTCGTTCGGGCACAACACGTTCGAGGTGCTGTCGTCACGACTTCAGCCGGGCTGCGCCGAAACCGGAATTGTGGATGGAATCATCGGGTTGATGCCCCGGATCTCGTATTAGCCGGATCTCGCATCGGCTTAGTGCTCGAGCTTTCTTCTTACATGGGAACAACGATGAATCATCCGTAACGGTTTTTGATGCCTGGAACAACTGTCGGGACCATCTTGCTCTGTAAGAGCTCCAGTTGTTTCAGAGAGCATCAGCGGGCTCGGGGCAAACAAAGTAGCCTATACAGAAAAGGCGGATTCTTCGCTTTGAAGTGAGAACTTCCCGGCTCCCCGGGACAACTACCTTATGGATGGGTTGGGGATCCCTCCACGCTCCAACGATTGATCTATATTCCGGCGTTCGGAATGAGCAAACATGCGCAAAGCCAAAGTTTCGTGGGTAGTGGTTTTTCTGGTCTTCGTAGGTAGTCTCAGCCTGATCGCAAGCGCAGATAATTCCCCTGCCGGTGCACATTGGGTGAGCGCCTGGAGCGCTGCCGTACACACTCCTCTGCCATTTCCCGGGCTTCCGCCGGCGCCGGTATTTGAGAACCAGACGATTCGCATGGTTGTGCGTCCGACAATCGGCGGCGACAGGGTTCGAATCCGCCTGTCGAATGCCTTTGGAGCGGCGGCCCTTGCCATTGGCTCTGCCCATATCGCGCTCACAAAGGATAATTCTGGCATCGTGCCAGAATCCGACCGAGCTCTCAGCTTTGGAGGAAGACCTTCGGTCAGCATTCCACCCGGCGCTCCGGTTTTGAGCGATCCCGTTGATTTGAAGTTATCCGCTTTTGACGAAATCTCGGTAAGCCTTTATTTGCCAGACAAGACACCTAGCTCGACTTACCACTTCTGGGGACAACATCAAACCTATGTTTCCGAGGCAGGCGATTTCACCGCCAAGGAAATTCCTAACCCAACCACGAAGTCTTCCTGGTACTGGCTTGCTGATGTCGAGGTATGGGCCCCCGAGCAAGCCGCCGCGACGGTCGCTTTCGGCGATTCCATCACCGACGGAGTCGCAGCCAAGCAGGGTGACTATGCCGATTGGCCGGACATGCTGGCCAAGCGCCTTGCAGACGAGAAAGACTCTCCCGCTTTGGCTGTGGTGAATGAAGGCATCGGGGGGAATCGAGTTCTGTTTGACGGTGCGGGGGTGAGCGCGCTAGCCCGTTTTGATCGCGACGTGCTGGCGCAACCGGGAGTGACGAACCTGATTATCCTGGAAGCCATCAACGATATCGGCTGGCCGCACATGAAGCCGCCACATCCGCCCAACGGCGACGCGCCGCGGGAGATGCCGTTTATCCACCAAACGGTAAACGCCCAGGACCTTATCATGGGGATGCAGCAACTGATTGATCGCGCACACCAGCACGGAATCAGGGTATTTGGCGCGACGCTGACTCCCTATGAAGGAGCCGACTACTACACCCGCGATGGCGAGACTACCAGGCAGGAGGTCAATCGCTGGATCCGGACGGGTGGCAAGTTCGATGGGTTCTTCGACTTTGATGCCGCGGTACGCGACCCGAACCATCCAGGAATGTTTCTTGCTGCGTATGATTCGGGCGATCATCTCCACCCTAACGCCGGAGGTTTCAAAGCCATGGCTGGAGCTGTAGATCTCACCGCACTGAGGGGAAAGAAAGGCGCGGCGGCTTTGGCTCATTAGCGGAAGTCTGCCCGTCCTCATTTTTCCATCCGGAGACAGCGGGGCGCCTCATGCCTGGGAAACTTACGCATGGAGCGCCAAAGGATCGCCAGATGAAAAGACTCAAGGTTGCCGTTGGATTAGTAATTTTCACCGTCTTTGCTGCCTCCGCGGTGGCGGCAAACCGTGCCAGCCACGACGGTCATTGGGTCAGTGCATGGGGAACATCGGTCCACGTTCCTCTTCGGTTTCCCGGTATGCCCGGGGATCCTCCATTGGCGGACAAAACACTCCGAATGGTGGTACTGCCAACTATTACTGGTTCAAAAGTGCGCATACGGTTTTCGAATGAATTTGGTACCTCCGCGCTATCGATCGGAGCGGCCCACGTCGCGCTGGCGGGCGAAGGCGCCAACGTGCAGCCGAATACGGACCGCACTCTGACCTTTGGCGGAAAACCATCGGTGACCGTTCCTCCTGGCGCTCCGGTGTTCAGCGATCCGATCAGCTTCGAGGTGAAGGCATTCTCGGAGATTTCAATCAGCCTGTATCTGCCTTCGAGCAGCCCGGTGTCGACGTGGCATTCCCCAGGGCAACGCCCATCCTATCTTGCTGGCCCCGGCGATCTCACCGCAAAGTCCGAGTTGCCGGGCGCGGAACCCAAGGCTGTGTGGTACTTCCTTTCGAGCGTGGAGGTCTGGGCACCGGCATCAACGACAGCCATCGTCGCACTGGGAGACTCCATCACACAGGGAACCAGCATGAAACCCAATGAGGCTTATACCGACTGGCCTGACCAGTTGGCGCGGCGCCTCGCCGGCCATGGAAGTCCGGAAATCGCTGTAGTCAACCAAGGAATCGGGGGAAACCGCGTGCTGCACGACGCGGCGGGGGTGAGTGCGCTAGCCCGCTTCGATCGCGACGTTCTCGCCCAACCGGGCGTGACCACACTGATCCTGATGGAAGGAATCAACGACATAGGATTCCCCCGCATCAGGTTCGCGGAGTTGAAGATCGTCACGCCGACTAAAGAGAACCCGTTCGCCTCGCAAAAAGTGTCGGCGGAAGAGATCATTGATGGACTCAAGCAGATCATCGAGCGTGCTCATGCGCACGGGATGCGAGTCTTTGGCGCTACCCTCACCCCATTTGAAGGGACCAACTCCTACGACGCGGAGGGAGAAGCCATTCGTCTCGAAGTCAACAAATGGATCCGCACAACTGATGCCTACGATGGAATATTCGATTTCGACGAACTTTTGCGTGATCCGGCGCACCCATCAAGATTGCAGGAAGTTTATGATTCCGCAGATCATATTCACCCCAGCCCTGCCGGATATAAGGCCATGGCGGAGTCCATTCCCCTTTCGCGGTTGCGCGCGCCGCATCCATGATTGGTCACGGCGAATGCTGAGTTGTCTTCTCGAAGCAAACTTTTTCGCCGCCGCAATGTCGTCCACAACACTCTGCTTAACCAAGAATGCCGAAACGCAAATATAGTCGCCTAAAAGACAGAACCGTCCGCCACTTCCAAAATCTTTCGTCTCGCTGCGCCCTATTGCCAAGATAGACGATGTCTATTGGCGGCAACGCGGAGAAGTCGCCCCTTGCGAGGCGGGGCCCTGATCCCTGCGCAACTTTAAGTCAACGGTGACTTTATCGTATAAAATAAGTCCCGATTCATTCCCTGGGGAACGAGGCAAGGTCGGGGTCGGACAATTGCAGAAGGTAGATGAGCACGAAAAAGTTCACAGTCGATGCAATATCGCAGGCTTGGTAGTACCGATCTGAACGTTTCACTTCTTGGTTTTGGGGGATCGCCTTTAGGGGACGTCTATTCTCCCATCAGCCCTATGGAAGGGAATCGCGCCGTCGCATTCGCTATCAAGAATGGGATCAATTTTTTCGATGTTTCACCGTGCTACGAACTGACCTTGGCGGAGGAGCGCCTAGGAAATGCTCTTCGGGGGAAGGCGCCACGAGGTGCTCCTGGCTACGAAGTGCGGCCGCTATGGCTTGAATGATTTCGACTTTTCCGCAAAACGGATTGAGAACAGCTTGGTCGAATCGCTGGGTCGTTGCAGACCGACTACATGGATCTGGTTCAAGTTCATGACGTGGAATACGGCAGCGCGGAACAGATCATCACTGAACCCATTCCAGCGATGCGAAAGTTTCAGGAGCAGGGAAAAGTGCGATACGTCGGAATTACTGGATACTCGCTTAAAATGCTTTTGCAAATTGCTCGATCGGTGCAGGTGGACACCATCCTTAGCTACTGCCGCTACAACTTATTGGTGACTGACATGGACCGCGGGTTGACACCGTTCGCACAAGAGCGTGGCATCGGTCTGATCAACGCTTCGCCAATGCGCATGGGCATATTGCCAGAACAGGGCGCTCCGGATTGGCACCCCGCACCCGCGCCGGTTAGAGAAACTGGCAGAAGAGCAGCTCTTTTCTGCCGCGGGCAGCGCCTCGAGATCTCCGAGATTGCCCTGCGTTTTTGCTTTGAGCATCCGTATGTTTCGTCGACCCTGGTGGGGATGGGCACCGTGGACGAAGTGGAACAAAATCTGCGAGCCCTCCAAATGATTATGGATGTGCCGCTTTTGGATGGGTCCGTTCGCAAATGGAGCCTGGCCTAGAGCGTATTTGGCCATCTGGCAGGCCAAAAAATTGCGGGTTGAAGCGATAGACAGAAAGACTGAACGGCCGGATGCATGCGGCAGAGGTGAATGGTGAAAGCACTGGTTATCACAAAACCCGGAGAAGCGTTAGTTGACGAGATTGCCGAACCGGCCAATTATGGCGCCAATCTGTTGTTGAAAGTGCGCATGGTCGGTCTTTGCGGAAGCGACCTTAATACTTTCCGGGGCAAAAACCCCATGGTGACATTTCCCCGGGTTCTCGGCCACGAAGTGGCTGCTACTGTGGTTGAAAGCGGCAGACAACTTCCGGCTCTGACCACTGGAGTGAATGTAACCATGTCGCCCTACACCAGCTGCGGCGCCTGTGCTTCCTGCCGTCGCGATCGACCGAATGCATGCCGCTCCAACGAGACGTTGGGAGTGCAGCGGGACGGCGCGATGGCCGAGTTGATTACGATGCCCGCCGAAAAGCTCTACCCGGCAGTTCTCGGCATAAAGGAGCTTTGTCTCGTCGAGCCACTAACGGTTGGGTTTCATGCCGTGGCACGGGGTCAGGTGACAAACCTTGACAGCGTCGCCGTATTTGGCTGCGGCGGAGTTGGGCTGGGGGCAATCTCAGCATGCAACTTCGCCGCCGCGCGCACGATCGCCGTGGACATCGACGACGCCAAGCTGGAAATAGCGCGGAAAGCCGGCGCTACGTATACCATTAATTCCGCCAAGCAGCCCTTACACGAAACCCTCGCGAAATATACCGACGGTTTTGGCCCCGACGTAGTGATCGAGGCCATCGGGGTACCGGACACGTTCCGGACAGCAGTGGAAGAAGTCGCCTTCACCGGAAGAGTCGTCTACATTGGCTATGCCAAAGAATTGGTAACTTACGAAACCCGCTTGTTCGTGCAAAAAGAGTTGGACATTCGAGGCTCACGTAACGCGCTTCCCGAGGATTTCTCTCGTGTCATCCGCATGTTGGAACAGGGTTTGTTTCCGGTCGAAGACGTGGTGACTGCGATCGTTCCGCTCCATGAAGCGCCGCGGATTTTACGGGAGTGGGCCGACAATCCAGGACGGTTCACGAAAATCATGGTCAATTTAGATTAAGCTGCCTTGAAGTTTAACGTGCCGTCGAACCATTTAGGAGAGTGCCACGATGCAGGTCTCAAAGGTCGCAAGCGCGCGTCAGCCAGAAGCCGATCATAGCCTGTTTCCCGCCGGGCACCTCCTGCCTTTTGTTCTGGTCACATTTTTATTTTTCCTTTGGGGAATTCCCAACAACTTGAATGACGTCTTGATCCGGCAGTTCATGAAGTCATTCGCCATTAACCGCATCCAGGCCAGTCTGGTTCAGTCTGCGTTTTACATGGGCTATTTTCTGTTGGCAATGCCGGCCGCTCTGCTGATGCGCAGGCTAGGGTATAAAGTTGGATTTGTTTTAGGCTTGGTGCTGTTCGGGACTGGATGTTTTCTTTTTTGGCCGGCTGCTCTAATAGGAAAATATGAGCTTTTCCTGTTTGCGTTGTTTGTGATAGCCAGTGGGCTCTCTTTTCTGGAAACAGCTTCGAATCCCTTCATCGCGCAGCTGGGCGATCCGGACACTTCAGAGCAACGGCTGAATTTTTCGCAGGCATTTAACCCGATCGGCGCAATCACCGGAGCTCTCATCGGGACCATCTTCATATTCTCGGGCGTCGAACTGAGTCCTCAAGAAGTGGCTTCCCGCAAGGCACAAGGGCTTTACGACGCCTACCTCCGGATGGAAACGCTTCGCGTCATCAAGCCTTACCTTGTCATTGGGGTAGTGTGTTTCGCTTGGGCAATCCTCATCCTGCGTTCGAAGTTTCCCGCCATTCAGAGTGAGCACGAGAGCAGCAGCGGCGAACACGGACACTTTCGGGAGCTCTTTCGCTATCGGCATTTTTTGTTGGCTGTCGTAGCTCAGTTTTTTTGCGTCGGAGCACAAGTTGGAACCTGGAGCTACTTCATTCAGTACGTTCAGGAATATACTCACCAGCCGGAAAAAGTGGCGGGCTACTTTCTCACCGGAACCCTGGCAGCCTTTGGCGTAGGAAGATTCGCATCCGCATATTTGATGCGGACCATCGCACCCAACAAACTCATGGGGGTTTATAGTGTGATGAATATTGTTCTTGTCTCCATCGGGGTTCTGTTCCCTGGATGGCTCGGTCTATGGTGCGTATTCCTTACCAGCTTTTTCATGTCTTTGATGTTCCCGACTATTTTTGCCTTAGGACTCAAGGGACTGGGTCCCAATACCAAAATTGGCGGGTCGCTGCTTGTAATGGCGATTGTCGGCGGCGCGGTTCTGACTCCTGCGATGGGCTTGATCGCGGAAATGTCCCACGGGATCGCTCTGGCGTATGTGGTCCCGCTCATTTCCTATATTTACATTGCGCTGTATTCATTTTTCGGATCGAAGCAGAGCGGGCTGCAAGCCGCAAACTAGAAAGTTATTGCACAGAAAAAGGACTGACCTCTATGGCTTATAGAAAATTACTTGCTCTGGCTTTTTCGTGCGCAACCCTGTTTTCTTTCGAAGGAGTCTTATGCAGTGGGCAGGCGAACGATGCCAACGCGCCAACCGCCTCCGCTAACCCGGCAACCATAGATGAGGCGTGGCGAAAAGCCAGCTCCAAATATGACTCCGCGCGCGATGCCATTTTGCAAGAAGTCGACACCGTAAACAGCCAGGGGACCTATCGCGCCGACTGGCAATCGCTTCAGACCTACCAGGTTCCCGAATGGTATAAGGACGCAAAATTCGGCATTTTCATTCATTGGGGCGTCTACGCTGTTCCCGCCTTTGGCAGCGAGTGGTATCCCCGGCAGATGTATGTCACAGGCTCGGAAGAGTATAAGCACCACATTGCAACCTACGGGACACAGGAGAAATTCGGCTACAAGGATTTCATCCCGAGGTTCAAGGCGGAGAAATTTGATCCCGCGGCATGGGCCCGCCTGTTTAAGGACTCAGGCGCTAAATATGTTGTTCCAGTGTTTGAGCATCATGACGGTTTCGCCATGTACGACAGCGGTCTTTCAGACTGGACGGCGATGAAGATGGGGCCGCATCGTGACCTGGTGGGTGACCTTGGCAAAGCGGTTCGCGCGGAGGGGCTGCATCTTGGCGCTTCATCCCACCGGGTGGAGCATAACTTTTTCTTGGGCGTTGGGCGGACCTTCCGTTCCGACATCAACGATCCTAACTATGCTGCCTTCTATGGACCCGCGCACACCTGGCTGGCCAACCAGAATCACACGCCATTGGCCAACGATTTTACTTACGTTTCCCCACCGTGGACGCACGATTGGCTTGCCCGCTCAGCGGAGATCGTCCAAAAATATCACCCCGATGTGATTTTCTTCGACTGGTGGATTGGACAACCTTCGGTGCGCGAGGACCTCACCCGCTTTACCGCTTTCTACTACAACTACTCGCTGAAGAATGGCGGGCCGGTGGGGGTGATCACCTACAAAGACTATGCCATGCAGGAAAGTTCCGCGGTCCTGGACATTGAGCGCGGCCAACTCGCCGGCATCCGCCCTCAGTATTGGCAGACGGATACCTCAGTCAGTAACAAATCCTGGGGTTATATCGAGAACGACACTTTCAAAACGCCGCAGTTCATCGTTCATCAACTGGTCGACGTGGTCAGCAAGAACGGGAATCTACTGATGAACATTGGGCCTCGCGCGGATGGCACGATTCCGGAGGAAGTGCAGCAGGTCCTGCGCGATGTCGGCGCATGGCTGAAGATAAACGGGGATGCGATCTACGGCACGCGTCCCTGGAAGACCTATGGCGAGGGACCGACACATGTCGTGGAAGGGTCATTTAATGACACCAACACCCGTCCGTACACGCCAGAGGATTTCCGCTTTACCACCAAGGGCGACACTCTCTATGCAGTTGAGCTGGGCTGGCCCTCGAAGCCGGAAGCGGTCATCCACTCACTCAAGACCGCTGTCGCCGGCGAGAGGCAAGTGGAGTCGGTGGAACTGGTGGGACCGAGCAGCAAGCTGTCGTTCAAGCAGGACGATGAGGGGCTGCACTTGCAACTTCCAGCACAGACGGAAGGAAAATACGCCTACGTCTTTAAGATTAAGTTCGCCAACAAATAAACTTTTCGCACGTTAGGTTCACAATTTAAATATTCGTTCCATCAGCAGCCATTTTTCTCCGGGTTGCGCCTGGGGTAAGGGCTGCTGGAATCTCCACATCAGCTCTTCCCATTCCTGGACCTTCGGATTCTCACCGTCGGCTTTTGCCTTTGCCTCGAATGAGAATCTATCGTTCACTTCCATGACCATGAATAGGCGTGTCCCGAGAAGGTAAATCTCCATGTCTTCGATGCCGGAATCTTTAATTGTGGAAAGGATTTCCGGCCAGACCTGTTCGTGGTAGTGCTTGTACTTGGCGATCAGACTGGGATCGTCTTTCAAATCCAATGTAAGGCAATATCTTCTATTCATACTTTTTACCGTGATTAGCGACTAGCTGCCTGCCGTCCCGGCATCCCATCAGGACTGACTGAAAATTGAACCTCCGGTAGACTTCGCGCCCGAGATCTCTTGCGGTTTAACACAGTAATTCTGTCTTGCATTGCTAGTCCACATCCCCTTACGACTGTGCCTCTTGCAATGCATCATCGCTCTAGATCCCTCGATTATCCGTCGCCCATCTGCTCCGTCCGATATAGACGGCTTGTGTGGTGGACATGGGTGCGATCCTGATCTATCTTGCACTCGTTACAGTAATCGATAACTATCACGGAATACAGCAAGGAATGTCAATTAACCACATGCAAGGGTATTGGCGTCAATCAATTGATGGCTCCCCGTGCCGCCAGAGGCACAGCAAACGGATCATAGTTTACGACGAAGTTTACCTCCGACACCCCAGAATCGGCAAAAATACCGGGTGAGTTCTTATATTTGGTACACCACGCCACTGTCGCAGGCAGGTCGCCTAGGAGTGAGCGAACCGGGTAACCTTTGATTAGAAAAAGTACGATGTTTTCTCCCCTACACCAGGAACCGAGCGGTATTCGCAAAACTGAAGAAGTCTACTCGCCCACTCAAAACTTTTCTCTCGTTGTTTCTATGGTACTGTTCGGATGCATTAAGGCTTTTTCATTGCGGGAGGCTTTATGAAAGGACCGTCAACCTCCGAGCAAATATCTGCGAGACAATTACCCGGGGAAGTGGACAAGCACCCGACAACCTCTTCGGTTGGAGTAATTTCGAAGGTTTTGCGAATTCTTGAAGTCTTGCAAAGTTCATCTGTCGGTCTTGGCCTTAAAGGAATTTGTGACGAGACCGGCATCAATAAGAGCACAGCCCACCGTTTCGTAAGACATCTCGAGCGCGAAAGTTATCTTCTGCGCACAGAATCTGGGTCATACCTGATCGGTCCCAGACTGGCTCAAATGTCCGCGTGTGCCAGTCGGAGCGCCACTCTCCAAGTGGTAGCGCGGCCGATTTTGTCAGATCTGTGGAGGTCTACTCAAGAGACGGTGAATCTGGGTGTTCTGGACCAGGGGACCGTTCTGTATGTCGACGTGATGGTGAGCCAGCATGAGTTTCGCCTGGTATCAAGCGTGGGAACCCGCCGCTCGCTTCACGTCGCGGCATTAGGGAAAGCGATCGCGGCTTTCCTCCCGACCGGCGAGTACGAACGCGTTCTAAATGGGATCGTTTTTCAACGAGTGACTCCGAAAACCATAGCGAACCTGGCTCAGCTCTGCGCGGAGCTGGACAAAGTTCGTCGCCAAGGTTATGCGGTTGACAACGAGGAAGCATTGTTGGGATGCCGTTGCGTCAGCGCCCCCATCCTTAATAACGACAAGATCGCAATTGGCGCTCTCAGCGTTTCGGGTCCTGTGACGCGGGTCAGTCTGGCTGAAGTGCCAGCCCTGGCGAGGCAGGTCAGAAACGCCGCGAATGCCGTATCCGCCGCCATGGGGTTTTCGACCCGGGGACGTGTGCCGGGGAATTCTCGAGCCCCCAAAAGTATCCTCCCCTGAAGTTAACCGGAAACTGCCAATTAATCCGCCACCTCATAAATCATCAGCTGCCTGCGTTGTGAAGGTGTCGCTCCCATCTTGATTCGGGTCCGCGCCGTCGGGATATTTTGAACAGAGGATCCGAAAGGATCCTCGAAAATCCATCTTAAATCGTCCGCCAGAGCATGACCAACTGTGGCAGGAAGACGCCTTCGGCGTTTCACATAGTGAAATAAAACGTGCGTTACGGTATCGATCTTCCGCGTCGGTGTTTCACCTATTGATACAGGCTCGCTATTCTAAAAGAATAATAACTTGTTCTGAATGAATAAGTTAAGGATTTTGCTGTGATTTTTCTTGACAATTAAATAGAAATGTCTATAAAACCTCCGATCCAGTCAGTATTGTTGTGAATTTTCGAGCGTCCTTATTACAGGCGGTACAAGACGAACCTGGGGCTACGGTTCTAATTTTGCGAGAGCTAACATCATTATCCAAGCTTGGATTAAAAAAGGGGATGAATCGATGACGTACAGGCTGAGAACCTTACTTATCCTTACGATTCTGTTGACCTTGTCTGCCGCCGGTTTGTACGCACAAACCTTTGGTGAAATTACAGGTCGCGTGACCGACTCTTCGGGAGCGGTGGTTACGGGAGCGTCCATCACGCTGAGCAACGTCAACACCAACGCGATGCGTCAGACCACAACCACCGATGCTGGCTTGTACACTTTTCCCTCCGTGCCACCTGGATCTTATTCGGTGAAGACTGAAGTTAAGGGATTTAAGACATCACTCAGTGAGCCATTCCAGGTCCAGGTGCAACAGGTCGTGCGCCTCGACGTGGCGCTCCAGGTAGGCCTAACCAACGAGACAATCGAAGTTGCGGCTAACGCCACACTGTTGCAAGCCGAGACGGCAACCCTTGGCACGGTGATTGAAAATGAGATTGTTACTGAATTGCCTCTGAATGGCCGCCAATACCTAAATCTGGTAGCGCTTTCGCCTAACGTGAACGTACTGGCGCCGGCGGCGGGGCAAGCGGGCTCTCGCCAGGGTGGCGATCGCGCTAATCAGGCGATATCCGCGGGCGGGCAGCGTATTTTTTACGATTACTACACGCTTGACGGCGTCAACAACATGGACGTGAACTTTAATTCCTACGTCGCTCTTCCGTCCATCGACGCCATCCAGGAGTTCAAGGTCCAAATCGGAGTTTATCCGGCTGAGTATGGCCATCAAAGCACGCAGGTAAACGTGCTAACCAAGTCGGGCAATAACCACTATCACGGAACCTTATTCGAATTTCTGCGCAACGACGTCCTGGATGCTAAGCAGTATCAGTTCACTACCACCAAGCCGAAGAACCCGTTCAAATGGAACGACTATGGATTCGAACTGGCCGGGCCGGTGCGTATCCCCTACGTATTTAACGGGCATGACAAATTGTTTTTCATGTCGAATTATGAGGGATTTCGCCGCCGCCAAAACGTGTTGAATACTTTTACGGTACCGACGGCTAACATGTTTGCCGGAGACTTCAGCGCGATATTGCCGAACACGATTATCTACGATCCGACAACCGGGCTGCCTTTCCCGGGCAACATTATTCCCGCCAATCGGATAGATCCGATATCGCAGAAATTTTTGAAATATTACAATTCTGCCCCCACGCTCGGCGGAAATAACTTCGCGCAGACCAGCGCCCAACCCATTAATCGTGACGGGTTTGTTCTGAGATTGGATTTCAACGAGTCATCGAAGTCTCAGTGGATGGGGCGTTACAACTGGGGCGACGAAAATCAGTCAACGCAAAATCTTAATCTTGCGGGTACCAAGGTCCTGACCAACTACGAACAATATACGGGCTCGAACACGCGGACCTTCACCCCTACCCTGGTGAATGAAGCCCGTTTCGGCTACACCCGCTTCTTCAACTCTCTTGGAACCCTCAGTGCCGGCAGTTTAGATGTGGTCTCCGATATCGGCGTCCCGGGCCAAAATCCCGGGGCTCCCATCACTTGGGGAATTCCGAACGTTGTATTTAACGGGGCGGGTGGATACACCGCCATCGGCGACGCCAACGATGGTCCATTTGCGAACGACAATAACACCCTCCAGTTTGTAGATAAGTTGTCCTGGGTCCATGGCAAACACTCCTTCGCCTTTGGATTTGAATACAACCGTCAAAACTTCAACCAGTTGGGTAACCAGTTCTCGCGCGGTGTATTCACCTTCCAGCCCTTCACCACTAGGAATCCTGCCGATCAGACAGGCGGCTACGCCCTGGCCGAATTTCTGTTAGGAAATCTTTTCGTCTCCACCAATGCCGCCGCAGTCGCCAATGCGAAGTTCCAGCGCAATGTTTATCATGCGTTTATCGACGACACCTGGAAGATCCTTCCCAAGTTAACCTTGTCGCTGGGCCTGCGCTACGAGTTGACTCCACCCTTCACCAATACCCTCGGCAACTACTTCACGGTGGAGATACCGAAGTTCATCACCACCCCGAACGCTCCTCCCGAGGATCAGCCGTTCTTTGTTCGGCAGAGCGGCTGTACAGATCCGTACGAAGGCCTGAGTATCCATTGGACCAGCACGAACGCGGTCTGCGGCGGCGGCCTGAATCACAATTTGATGGAGACCAAGTACAGGAGCTTTGCACCTCGAATCGGCATCTCCTATGCGCTGGATGACAAGACAGTAATCCGTACTGGGTTTGGCATCTTTTTTATGGAGGATATTGCCAATTCCACCTACTTCGACATGGCCCGCAATATTGCGGCCCGAGTGGATTTGACGTCAACCTCCTCGAGTCAGGTCACCTGGAACAATGCGATCCCCGGTGGGAGCGGAACCGTCGTTCAGGTGCCGCCTCCGTTTGCGTGGGCAGCCGCTTATGATCACGCCACCCCCTACACCATGCAGTACCTACTGAATGTGCAGCGGCAAATCGGCAACAACTGGGTTTTGGAAGCTGGCTATCTGGGTTCGCAGAGCCGGCATCTCTACGGCTTTCAGAACGTAAATCAAGCCGGACCTGGGCCGATCTCCAGCATCAATTCTCGCCGGCCGTTCCCGAACTTCGGCGTTCTCTCGTATGTCAATGACGTCTTCACCGGAAACTACAACGCGGGGAGTGTGAAGCTCACCCGCCGTTTCAGCCAAGGCATCAGTTTGACCACGAACTATACCTGGTCGAAATCGATTGATGACAGCAGCGGCACCCGTACTCAAGGCCTCGACATTCTCTTCCCTCAGGACAGTACTTGTCTCGAGTGCGAGCGAGCTTTGTCGTCGTTTGACGTACGCCATCGCTGGGTACTAGGAGGCGTCTTTGACCTGCCTTTCGGAAAAGGCAAGCTGTTGAACATAAGCAACTCTGTCCTCAACGGAGTTGTAGGTGGATGGCAGTTAAGTGCGAATACAACCATCCAGAGCGGCGTTCCCCAGACCCTGAGTTCCGGTGGAAACGTTGCTGGTACCAACAATCCAGTTAACGACCGCCCGAGCTATTCTGGTACGGGTAATGGGTACCTTTCGGAGCACGCCCACGTTTCCAGCGGATTGGCCTGGTACGACCCCGCTTCATTCGTCTTGCAACCTCAAGGAAACTTCGGCAATGTGGGACGAAATTCGCTGACTACACCCGCTTTTCAAACCTTCGATCTCGCGGTGCACAAGAACTTCCCTCTGGGATATCGGGAAGGGCACGTCCTTCAATTCCGGCTAGAAGCATTCAATGTGCTCAATCACCCAGTGTGGGGTGCGCCCAACGGAAACGTCGCGGCTTCTAGTTTCGGCGTCATTAGTACGACGGCGATACCGATGCGGCAGCTCCAGTTGGGGCTGAAGTATTCGTTCTAGACTCCGACCGTGCTTTGGTTCGGCGGGATTCTCGCGGACCTGATCTAACCGATTATCTCGGCGCCGCCATGGGTGCAAGTTTTTGATTCCCGATCAAAGGTTCATCAAGGTCAATGGGAACGCGATTCGGATGGGACTCCGAATCGCATTTTTATGCGGGTCCGTTCTTTAGAAGGGATCCCCTCAATTGAGTCTTGCCACGACTTATAGATAGATGGTTCACTACGGCAGCAGAAACTGCCCCATTTCCTAGCCAAACAGTAATTCCGGTTGCTGAGGATCCGACGCAAACGTTGCGATTCCGAGGAAGAGCATTTTGCGCTTCAGGCGGACTTATGATTTATGATGTCAGCCGGATAGCGATCAAGTAAACGATAGTCAGAATTAAAAATCTTAAATCTAAGCCGTCCCCACGATATATGTTCTCCCTTAACGTTCGAACCCTGGTAGTGATTCTGTTCGTGGCGGTGCTTGCCGTTAACGTGCTTGCTCAGGATTCCGCGCATCCTGCTTACCTGAATACCTCCTTATCTCCCAAACAACGGGCTGCCGATCTGGTTCACCGCATGACCGTTGAAGAGAAAGTCTCGCAACTGGTGAACCAGTCGCGCGCTATTCCTCGCTTGAATGTGCCTGACTACGACTGGTGGAGCGAAGCACTGCACGGCGTTGCCAATAACAGCGGAGTCACCGTATTCCCCGAGCCAGTGGGCTTGGCTGCGACATTTGATCCTGATGCAATCCACCGCATGGCAATTGCGGCCAGCACCGAAGCCCGCATTAAGTATGTGCAGGGAATGAGCGACGGGCACAGTGACATCTTCCAGGGTCTCGATTTCTGGGCGCCAAACATAAATATATTTCGCGATCCCCGCTGGGGACGCGGGCAGGAGACTTACGGCGAAGATCCGTTCCTGACGGCGCGCCTGGGGGTTGCCTTTGTCACCGGCATGCAGGGCGACGACCCGAAATACTATCGTGTCATTTCCACTCCCAAGCATTACGCCGTGCATAGCGGCCCCGAGCCGACGCGCCACACCGCCGACGTGACAGTCAGTAAACACGACGAGCTGGACACTTACTTGCCGGCGTTCCGCGCGACGGTAATCGAAGCCAAGGCCGCATCAGTCATGTGCGCTTATAACAGCATCAACGGGCAGCCGGCGTGCGTGAATCACTTTCTGTTGCAAGATCAGTTGCGGGGCAAGTGGAAATTTGACGGCTATGTAGTTTCCGATTGTGACGCGGTGGTGAACATTTTTCGCGACCATCATTTCACCAAGACCCAGCCTGAGGCTTCGGCGCTGGCTATACAGCGCGGCATGGATAATGAATGCATTGACTTCGCGAAGGTAAAAGATGATCACGACTACCGGCCATACCTTGATGCGTATAAGCAAGGCTTTCTGAAAGAGAACGAGATCGATACTGCGCTTGTCCGTTTGTTCACGGCGCGGATAAAGCTGGGTTTGTTCGATCCCCCAGAGATGGTCCCCTATTCGAAGATTGACGAGAAAGAGTTGGACAGCGTGGAGCATCGCGCGCTGGCACGCACGATCGCAAATGAGTCCATGGTGCTGCTCAAGAATGATGGGACCCTGCCGCTCAAGCAGGGAACTTTAAGGATCGCACTCATTGGACCGCTCGCCGATCAAACCAAGTATTTACTGGGCAACTATAACGGAACTCCCACGCATACGGTTTCGGTGCTGGACGGCTTGAAAACGGAATTTCCCCAGGCACATATCAACTTTGTTCCCGGCACGCAATTCCTGCGCACCGATGGAGATCCGGTGCCGGCCTCGGCATTCACAAACGCTGACGGCCAGCCCGGGCTTCAAACTGAGTTTGCTACCGGTGCGGTATTTGGAGGAACCGCCACCGTTCTTGCGACCCGCCCGGCGGCTACAGTTGATTTGAAGGCAAAAGATCTTCCAGAAGAAGCAAAAGATAAATATCCCTTGCGGGTTCAGTGGACTGGCTTTCTCAATGCGAACGAAACGAGTGATTACACAATTGGCATTCGTTTTCAGGGAGGATTCGGCGGAGTCCAGATAGACGGCAAACCGGTCACAATGGGCTGGGGAGGCGACGAGGCTCAGACGAAAGTGGGCCACGTTCATCTTGAGCAGGGCAAGAGGGTGGCTATTAAAGTCACTTACTCACAAAATAAGGCGGGACCGGTAGAAGCACAACTTATTTGGAGTAAGTACGATCCCAGTCCGAGCGTTGAAGCGATTGCCGCAGCGAAGGACGCCGACGTCGTGGTTGCGGTGCTGGGCATTACCAGTGAGCTCGAAGGCGAAGAGATGCCGGTGAGTGAAGAAGGCTTCAAAGGGGGCGACCGCACCAGCATCGATCTGCCGAAACCTGAAGAGGCGTTGCTCCAAGCCGCGGCTGCTGCGGGCAAGCCGGTCGTGCTGGTTCTGGCTAACGGAAGCGCGCTGGCAGTGAACTGGGCGAAGGAGCATACGAACGCGATTCTGGAATCGTGGTATGCCGGCGAGGAAGGCGGCGCGGCTATCGCGGAAACGCTCTCCGGCAAGAACAACCCGGCGGGACGGTTGTCGGTCACGTTCTATACCGGCCTCGATCAGTTACCGCCGTTCGAAGACTACGCGATGAAGGGGCGTACCTACCGCTATTTTGAAGGCAAGCCGCTGTTTCCGTTTGGACATGGTCTGAGCTATACGACCTTTTGGTATAGCGGCCTGACGTTCCCGAAGAGGGCCATCCATGCGGGTGATCCCCTGAAAGCCGACGTGACCGTCACCAACAGTGGAAAACTCGAGGGCGACGAGGTGGTGCAGCTCTACCTCAGTTTTCCCAGCGTGGCGGGAGCGCCACTACGGGCGCTGCGCGGGTTCACGCGCGTTCATTTGAAGGCTGGCGAGTCACGAAAGCTGCACTTCGAACTGAAAGAGCGCGATCTCAGCATGGTTAGCAAAGAGGGAAACCCGATCGTTACCGAGGGTAAATATTCGGTGTCTGTCGGAGGCGGCCAGCCGGACACTGGCGCACCGGCAGTTGCGGGAACATTCCAAGTAAAAGGGACCAAGAAGCTCCAGGAGTAGGCGGAATGAAAACTAATGAAGTATTGCTGGTAATGATGATCGTGTTCGCTACATGCATGGGGCTTGCCGCACAAGTTCAAACCGAAGTGCCGACGGTCGTTCCTGGAGCCAAGCCAGTTGAGATAGAGGCAATAAAGATCCACGGAATGGCGCTGGAAGGCAACCTCGAAAAAGATGCGGTTGATCGTGACGTGCTGGTATTTCTGCCCCCCAGCTATGCTAAAGACAAGCATCGCCGCTACCCGGTGGTTTATGCCTTGCACGGATATTCCATCGGGGCGGAGCAGTGGTCTCATGAAATCCACGTGCCGCAGACGATCGAGGGCGCCTTCGGTCAGGGTGCCAAGGAAATGATCGTGGTTCTGCCGGATTCAAAAACGGTGCACAACGGATCCATGTATTCGAGTTCCGTTACCACCGGCGATTTCGAAAACTTTATCGCGCATGACGTGGTTTCCTTCATAGATGCACACTACCGCACACTGCCGAACCGGTTGAGCCGCGGTTTGGTCGGCCACTCCATGGGAGGCTATGGAGCCACTCGAATCGGCATGAAGCACGCGGATGTATTCGGAAGTTTGTACATCATGAGCCCGTGTTGCCTGGCGGCGCGGCAGGCCGGACCGGCAAACCCCGAAATTGAAAAAGCGCTTGAGGCGGTTAAAACTCCCGAGGATTCCGCGAAGCTACAGTTTTTTGCGCGCGCCCAGCTTGCCACTGCGGCGGCATGGTCCCCCAATCCAAAGAATCCGCCACTCTATCTCGATCTGCCATTCAAGGGCAGCGAGACCCAGCCGGATATCCTGGCAAAATGGGCAGCGAACGCACCCCTCGCATTCATCGATCAATACATCACAGGTTTGCGTCGGTATCGGGCCATCTCAATCGATGTAGGCGACCAGGACGGCTTACGGGTTGACACCGCGAAACTCCACGAGGCTCTGGACAAGTACGGAATTGCTAACACCTTCGAGGTGTATTCTGGCACTCACACCAGTGCGGTGGCGGTTCGCTTCCAGAATTTTGTGATGCCATTTTTCAGTCGCAATCTTTGCTTTCAGGCAAGCTGCCAATGAAGTCTGTGGCAATTCACAAGTATCTTTTGCTTGTTTTCTTCGCGGTTGCCTTACTCCTTACAGCGCAACCGGCTGCTTTGGCGCAAGTTGGCGTTGAAACGTCAGTTAAATCGTCCCCCTTCGTCAGTCCGATTTTTGCCGACAATATGGTGCTGCAGCGTGGCAAAGTCAATACCATTTGGGGATGGTCGGAACCTGGCGACAAAATCGAAGTTGAGATTGCAAGCAAAAAGGCCTCAGGCAGCACAGGGGCCGACCGCCGCTGGCAAGTAAAGATTCATCCACCCGCTGTTGGCGGCCCCTACACAATAAGGATCCACGGTGCTCAAAGTCTGGAACTCCATAATGTGCTGGTTGGAGACGTCTGGTTGTGTGGCGGACAATCCAATATGCAGGTGGGGCTGGGCTCCGCACGTAATGGAGAAGAAGAAGTCAACGCGGCGAATCAACCCGAGATTCGATTCTTTTCGGTTGCGTCTCGCTCCGCCTACCACCACACCGACCTTCCGGAAGGGACCTGGAAAGTAGTATCGCCCGAGACGGCCGACCACCTTTCGGCGGTTGCGTATTATTTCGCGCGCAAGGTTCAACAAGAGATTCATGTCCCCATCGGCCTGGTCGTGGATGCTCTCGGCGGAACTCCGGCGGAAGCTTGGACGAGCGCGGAGGCGCTTCGTCCGCTCAAGGATTTCGATGTTCCGCTTGCGGAATTGGAAAAACTGTCTGCAGCCGGTGCGCCTGAATATGGAAACTATGTAATGCATTGGTACGACCAGTACGATGTCGGGCTCAAAGGTAACTGGGCTGCTCCCGACCTAAACGATTCGGAATGGAAGACTGTTGATATCCCCGGCGGGTTCGCTGAATTGGGAGTGGCCGATACTCCAGCGCTGGTATGGTTTCGCAAAGAAATCGTGCTGCCTGACCCGCTTCCGTCCGGGCGCACGGCTATCTTTCTCGGTTCGATCGAGCGCATGGACACCGTCTACCTTAACGGGAAGAACGTTGGCGCCAGTGCGTGGGTCGAGAACCCGCGCGTCTACTTCATTCCCGAGGGCGTGCTGAAGCCAGGGAAAAATGTGGTGGCAATTCGGGTTTTGAAGACCCAACCCCAAGGGGGATTTCTCGGCGAGCCTGAAGAACTGCACCTGTTGCTCGCCGACAAGACAAGCATTCCGCTGGCCGGGAAATGGAAGGCACAACTGAGCCTCGATGCCCGTCCTCCACATCCTCTGCCCATTGGCTACGAAAACTGGCCGGTCATGCCTTCGGTGCTTTACCAGGGAATGCTGGTGCCGATTGCGCCGCTTTCGATTACGGGCGCTCTGTGGTACCAGGGCGAGCAGAACTCAGAACGCGGATTCCAGTACCGCAAGATCCTTGCCGTAATGATTGCAGATTGGCGCAAACTCTTCGCGCAGGGCGACTTTCCTTTCTACATTGTCAGCTTGCCGGCCTTTCGCCATCGCAGCGAAACACCTACCGATAATACTTGGGCCGAGACGCGGGAATCGCAGGCCGTCACTGCTGCCAGCGTGCGCAACTCCTGCCTGGCGGTGACCATCGACACCGGCGATCCCGACAATATTCATCCCAAGGACAAGCTCCCGGTGGGCGAGCGCCTGGCCTTATGCGCATTGGCAAAACAGTACGGCAAGAGGGTTGTGTATGCGGGACCCACGCTGAAGTCAGTCAAGCGGCTTAAGGGTTCGATCCGGCTAGGTTTCGCGCACACCGAACATGGATTGGTGGCCAAGGGAGGAAAGCTAGAAGAGTTTGCCATCGCTGGAGAAGACCATAAGTGGTACTGGGCCGATGCTCACATCGAAGGCAAAGCCGTCGTGGTTTCGTCGGCTTCGGTGCCGGACCCGAAAGAGGTTCGCTATGCCTGGCAGTCGAATCCAGCGGCAACGCTGTTCAACGGTGCAGGGTTACCGGCTGCACCTTTCAGAACAGATACCTGGCCGGGGATGACCGAAAGCCACCGGCCATATTGAATCGGATCGCTACTCTTATCGATAAGCGACCCTCGGTAGACAAAGTTTGAAGAATGGGCTGCTGAAAAGACTGAAGTTGTCTACAATGCCTCGGTCGGCAAGTAAACGTTTACGGTGCTACCGCGAGACTCCGTTGGAGGGACGAATTTTGCATAGCAAGTTTTCAGTATTCCTGGGCTCAATTCTTGTTGGCTTCGCGTTGATTGGAATTTCTCTGGTTGCGCCGGCATGGGCTGCGGAGAAGGCCGAACTGTCGGTTGACGTCTCCAAAACCGGGGCCACGATCAACCGCAACATCTTCGGGCAATTTGCCGAGCACCTGGGCCATGGAATCTATGACGGCATCTGGGTCGGCCCAGACTCGAGCATCCCCAATACCCGCGGTATCCGCAACGATGTTGCCGCCGCGCTGAAAGCAATAAAAGTTCCCAACGTCCGCTGGCCGGGAGGCTGTTTCGCGGATGAGTACCATTGGCGAAAAGGGATTGGGCCACAGCGCGCGGTCACTCTCAATCCTAACTGGGGCGGCGTGGTCGAGCCTAACAGCTTCGGCACCCACGAATTCATGGATTTCATGGATCAGATTGGCGCCCAGCCCTACGTCTCGGTCAACATCGGCTCCGGCACGCCCCAGGAAGCAGCCGAATGGCTGGAATACATGACCGCCGACCAACGCACGACTTTAGCCAAGGAGCGCGCCACTAACGGTCATCCGGCTCCTTATAACGTCCCATATCTCGGATTGGGTAATGAGAGCTGGGATTGCGGCGGCAACATGACTCCGGATTACTACCTGAGCCAGATGAAAATTTACAGCCGGTTCGTCCGCAATTTTAATCCAGAGCAGCAGGACAAGAACCAGATGCTGAAGATCGCGGTGGGTCCTGGGGGCGACGGGCCGCGTTGGACGGACTGGACCGAAGCCATCATGAAGGCCTATCAGGCGCACACCTGGAGCTGGGATATTAACGGCCTATCGATGCATAACTACACGGTGGTGCGTTGGGAGAATAAGTTCGCGTCCACAGGCTTTGGCGAAAGCGAGTACGCGCAATTTCTCCAGGAAACTTTGAAGATGGACGCTCTCATTAATAAGCACGCCGCCATCATGGACAAGTATGACCCGGATAAAAAGGTCGCGCTGGTGGTCGACGAATGGGGCAGCTGGTACGCGCCGCTGCCCGGGAGCAATCCGGGATTTCTGTTGCAGCAAAACAGTCTTCGAGACGCTATTCTGGCCGCGCTGAACCTGAACATCTTTGCCCGGCACGCCGAGCGCGTGCGCATGGCCAACATCGCCCAGATGGTTAATGTGCTTCAGGCCATGATCTTGACAGACAAAGAGAAGATGGTGCTGACCCCAACTTATTACGTTTTCAAAATGTACCTGCCGTTCCAGGATGCGACGTTTGTTCCAGTGAGTTTTAATGCCGGCAGCTACACCCACGACAATGTCACTTTGCCGCGCGTGGATGCCATCGCGGCAAAAGACGCAAAGGGCAAGCTGTGGCTCGAAATCACGAATCTCGATCCCAATCAACCGATCGAATTTGAAGCCACTCTGGCAGGGATAACGGTTAAGTCGGTGGCCGGAGAAACTTTGACCGCACCCAAGGTGGACAGCGTCAACACCTTCGACACTCCCAACACGGTGGTGCCGAAGCCGGTCGCTGCAAAAATTCAAGGCGGCAAACTGACCCTGAAGCTGGAACCTAAATCGGTGACCGTGATCTCAGTCGAGCAATAGGTTGGCCTTAACAACTTCGAGGAGAATACACATGCGGCTATTTGCAATATCGATGTTTCTTGTTGCGAGTCTTGCGTGCGCGCAAGACTCCGGCACCTTCCAACCCTCTGCGACTAACGTGTGGGGAGCGGAATATCCGCGGGTCGACAATACTGGCAGAGTTGAAATCCGGGTGAAAGCACCCGACGCTATGAAGGTGAAGCTGAATTTCTGGAGTGGCCCTAAGGTGGATATGGCAAAACAGTCCGACGGTTTCTGGACAGTTACCACTTCGCCCTTGGTTCCGGGCTTTCACTATTACACCTTGAACATTGACGGCGCCGAGGTGGCTGACCCCAACACTCATGCGTACTTTGGGGGCAGTCGGCCGGCGAGCGGAGTGGAGGTTCCGGAACCGGGATCCTCTTATTATTCAATTCAGGATGTGCCGCATGGCCAGGTTCGCGAGGTTTGGTACAACTCAAAGGTAACGGGAACATGGCGTCACGCGCTGGTTTATCTGCCGCCGAATTACGATACCCAGAGCAAAGTCCGCTATCCGGTGCTGTATTTGCAACATGGCGGTGGCGAAGATGAGACGGGGTGGGTTCGGCAGGCGAACGCCAACTTCATCCTCGACAATCTGATTGCAGCGAAAAGCTGCAAGCCCATGATTGTCGTGATGGCTTATGGTTATGCCCGGCGGGCAGGACAGGCCGCGCCTGATCTAACGGGAAAACCGTTCGGTTCTCCCGAGATGTTGAAGGCGATGCAGGACATGGCGTCGGCCTTCGAAGATGACGTCACCCAGGCCCTCATTCCCTACATTGATTCAACCTTCCGCACATTTTCTGACCGCGATCATCGGGCCATGGCGGGTCTTTCCATGGGAGGTATGCAGACCTTCCAGGTTACGCTTAATCATCTTGATCTGTTTTCTTACATTGGCGGGTTTAGTGGCGCCGGCGGCATGCTGGTCCTCGGCGACCGTAAACTCGATCCCAAGACCGATTACAACGGAGTATTTGCCGACTCGGCAGGATTTGCCAAGAAAGTTCACTTGCTCTGGATGGGTGTCGGGACAAATGAGCCGGAAAGAATGCGCGCGGGCCTTCTGAGGCTGCACACTTCACTCGACGAAGCAAAAATCCAACATGTCTTCTATGAATCGCCGGGGACTGATCATGAGTGGCAGACCTGGCGTAGAGACCTAAAAGATTTCGCCCCAAGACTTTTCTAGGAGGCGAAATCGGGCTTTCAGCAGTGGAACCGCTCTGGTTCCACTGCTGTCGAGCTTTTGTTCAGAACTACGAAGAGAGTTGCGACAGGGAGACATCCTACCGTGCATTTGAAAGTGATCAATAAGCCTTTATTACTGGTCGCAGTCCTGTTCTGCACCTTCTGCGCTGCGCAAACGGCGGCGGTACACGCGACGATCGACGCTTCCAAGACTGGCGCCCCGATTTCAAAAAAAATCTATGGTCAATTCCTGGAGCACATCGGCGGCATCGTAAATAGCAATATTTGGGCTGAGATGCTCGATGACCGGAAGTTCTACTTTCCCATCAACTCACATCCACCCGCCGAGGCGCCGGGCCCGAGTTGGAGACGCGTTACCCTGCGCCATTGGATCCCAATTGGGGCGGACGAATTCGTGATCATGGATGGCGATCATCCTTTCGTTGGCGATCACACGCCGATGGTAAAACTTAGTCCCACAGAGCCCCATGGATTCCAGCAGTCCGGGCTGGCGGTGCGTAAAGGAAAATCCTATACAGGCCGGATTGTGCTGGCAGGACCGCAGGGCACGACGGTGAAAGCAACTCTGGTTTGGGGCGGCGCGGCGAACGATCGTCAAGTTGTCACCATCAACAAACTCGGTGCCGCCTATCGCACTGTGGCGCTAGGTTTTCAGGCGCAAGGTGATAGCGATGATGCTCGGCTTGAGATTGCCGGAACCGGGAGCGGATCCTTCCATATAGCTGCAGTCTCGCTGATGCCAGCAAACAACCTACATGGCTTTCGGGCGGAAGTTATCGCCGCCCTCAAGCAACTGCACTCCGGGGTCTATCGTTGGCCGGGAGGAAACTTCGTTTCGGGTCACGAGTGGCGCGATGCAATCGGCGATCCGGACAAGCGCCCGCCGATCATGGACCCCGTCTGGCATGCCGTCCAGCCCAATGACGTGGGCACCGATGAATTCATGACGCTTTGCCGGCTGCTGGAAGTTGACCCGTATGTGACGGTGAATGGTGGGTTCGGCGACGAATGGTCGGCGGCCCAACTTGTCGAATACGCCAATGGCGCAGTTACTACGCCAATGGGAAAGTTACGCGCGGCGAACGGTCACCCGGAACCGTATCACATCAAGTTGTGGGGTGTGGGTAACGAGCCTTGGGGAGAATGGCAGATGGGCTTCATGCCGGTGGCGCAGTGGGAGCTGAAACACAACATGTTTGCGAAAGCGATGCGTAGAGTTGATCCCACAATCAAGCTGATCGCAGCGGGCGCGATGCCGGACGCGATGACAGGATCCAAGCAGGCCAAGCGCCTCAATGGCCAGATAGTTCCTGATTATCTCTCTGCCGGCGATTGGAGCGGCAACCTTCTCGCGCATTGTCTCGACAACATGGACATGATCAGCGAACACTTCTACTCTCGCAGCGGTCAGCACACTGATCTCACAACGGGAGAAAAGGTTTCCACCGGACCCCAATCGCTGGTCGAATGGCAGCGCGCGCCCGCGACTCAGGTTCGCTCGAAGTACGAGCATTACCAGGAGTATCTGAAACGCATTCCGGAACTTAAAGCGAAGCCGGTACCCATAAGCCTTGACGAATGGGCCTACACCGGGGCGACGCCAAATTCTTACAAGGTTGTCCCCGCTTATGCCTGGGCGTTTCATGAGATGTTTCGCCATTCCGACCTATTTCAGTTAGGCGCATTTACCTTCGCAACCGCGATGATCAGCGAAGATCGTACCGATGCGGTTTTGAATCCAACCGGCCTTATGTTCAAGATGTACAGCGAACATTTCGGTACGATTCCGGTGGAAGTAGGGGGTGATTCGCCGCAGCCCAAGCCGATTTATCCGGCTGGCGGCGATCAGCCGGCGGTTAATCCCGGGAGCAATACCTATCCGCTGGATGTCAGCGCCGCCTGGAGCGGAGACCGCAAGTCGCTGACCTTCGCCGTGGTCAATCCGTCCGACTCCGAGCAGCAATTAAAACTGGCAATCAACGGGGCAAGGCTGTCCAGCCGGGGCCACCTTTGGCGCATGGCTCCAACGACTGTCGATGCGACCATCATTGTGGGACAAAAGCCGGAAGTGGAAGTGCAGCAGCAAGACCTCACAGCGGTGCCCGATGCGATTGTGGTTCCGCCATTCAGTGTGAACATTTATTCGTTTATGGTGCAGTAAAAATATTGAACAGAATTCAGAAAAGAGCTTCTTGTGAAAACACTCAGCCGTCGTAAGTTTGTAGCTACCGCCGCTGCCATTGGCGCGGGCACAGTCCTGCGCGCGCCTGCCTTCGCGTTTCAAAATCCTGATCCGGAGGCCGTAGCCGACGCAAAGCCGGCTGGCCGTGCGACGCGGGCCGTCCCATTTTCCATGAAGGATGTAAAGCTTCAGCCGGGCTCCTTTAGCAGGGCAGCCGAGGTGAATCGGAAATATTTGAAGACGCTTCCCCTCGATAGCCTACTGCACACATTCCGGCTGGCTGCGGGGCTGCCTTCTTCAGCTGAGCCGCTAGGTGAATGGGAAAAACCCGATTGCGAGTTGCGCGGTCACTTCACCGGCGGGCACTACCTTTCAGCTTGCGCGCTGGCTTTTGCGAGTTCAGGGGACGAAGAACTCAAACGCAACGGCGATGTTATGGTCGCTGAGCTGGCCAAATGCCAGGCGCAGCACAAGAACGGCTACCTCAGCGCCTTCCCGCCCGAATTGTTCGACCGCCTGCGAGATGGAGTCAACGTGTGGGCGCCGTTTTACACCATGCACAAAATTATGGCCGGGCACCTCGACATGTATAGCCTCGCCGGAAACGAACAGGCGCTAGATACGGTTGAGAAAATGGCGCGCTGGGTGCGGAACTGGGCCGACCCATTGAGCGAACCGCAAATGCAGCGCGTGCTTCAGGTGGAATACGGCGGCATGGGCGAAGTGCTCGCCAACATTTATGGAGTCACGGGTAAACAAGAGTATCTGGAACTGGCGAGACGATTCGACAAGAAGGGATTCTTTGATCCACTAGCCGCGCACCGCGATGAACTCAAGGGCTTGCATGTGAACACGCATGTTCCCCAGGTCATCGCTGCTGCCCGGTTGTATGAATTAACAGGCGACAAGCGCTACTGGAATATTGCTGATTATTTTTGGAATGAAGTCACCAGCGAGCGCTCATTCTGTACCGGCGGCACCAGCAACTACGAGCTCTGGAGATCGGAACCGGGCGTGCTTTCTACCCAGCTCAGCATGGACACCGCCGAAGATTGCTGTGTGTACAACATGATGAAGCTGACCAGGCACTTGTTCGCCTGGTCGCCGAGTGCCAGCTACATGGATTACTACGAGCGCGTGCTGTTCAACCATCGCATGGGAACGATCGATCCGGAGACCGGGACAACCGTCTACTATCTGTCGCTGGGAAACGGTTATTCCAAAATCTTTGCCGAGCCCTTCAACTCCTTCTGGTGTTGCAGTGGAACATGCGCCGAGGAATTCGCGAAACTAACGGATACGATTTATTTCCATGACGACAGATCCATCTTCGTTAATCTGTACATCGCCTCCGAAGTGAACTGGACGGAGAAGGGCGTTCGCCTGACCCAACAGACGTCTTTTCCGGAAGAGCAGGGAACCACCCTGCTTGTTTCAGCGGCAAAGCCTGTCGATGTCGATCTAAAACTGCGCGTTCCGTACTGGGCAACGGACGGCAGCGTGAAAGTGAATGGGCACCCGGTTCCAGCCTTCGCCGACCCGGGTAGCTATCTGGTGCTGCGCGGCCCGTGGAAGAACGGAGACCGCATCGAATTGAGCCTTCCCATGCAGTTGCACGCAGCGCCCATGGCAGACAGGGAAACTCTGCAGGCTGCGATGTACGGCCCCCTTGTATTGGCAGCACGGTTCGAACAGGAGCCGCGGGAAAAGTGGTACCGCCATTTCAGGGCGGAAGAGAAACAAGAACCCGCTCCCACGCTGCAGTTTAAGGGAAAGGTCGACGATCCCGCGAGTTGGCTCGAACGGGCAGGCGGAAAACTTTCGTTCCGAGCGAAATCACAAAGTCAATCAGTCGTGTATGTGCCTTTGTCCAGCATTGTGCATGAACGCTACTCGGTATACCACGAAGTCAACGGGAAGAGTTCCCAAGGCGCCTGAAGGTCAAACGATGCTGAGCCAGCCAGTTCTAAGCCGTGATCAGGCAAGCCATGCGTGGACGCGGAAATTCTACGCTCAATGTACCTTCGGAAACTATGACCTTGACGCCGAGATCAGAAGGGTAGAGCAGGTTGGCCTCTCGGGTGGCGAAGGGTATTTTGGTGGTCGCGGGACCATCGATTCTCCAAACGGCGAGTAAGGTTTGCTGCTGAGATCGCATCCCCAGAGCCACCGGCCGGTTGAAATCGGTAACGTCAGAGGTGCCCAGCGGATAAAAGGGAAGCGCAGCCGGAATGTGCCGGCGTAACTCTTTGTAAATCCGGATGCCCTCGGCTACCTGTCTCGCTGCTTCCGGAGCAAGAGAATCGAGGCGGCCGCTTTGGTGAATGCGGCACATCATGGCTGTAACCATGTTGAAGCTGGCTTGATCGGCGTCGGCCTTCTCTAGCGGGTAAGACCAGACTGCCAGTTGTTCCGGTAAAACGGCGGCCGTTGCGCCTACCAGGATCATGGGAAGCTTCAAATAATCTTCCTGGTCGGTCATGGACTGTATTTGCAAACGGCTGAGCATTGCGTAGTCCATGCGCCCGCCTCCGCTGCCGCAGTTTTCAATCACTAGAGCAGGGTGACGCTTGAGTATTCCATTCAACCAGGCCAGGTGGGCGCGGTTATGCTCAAGCAATCCTTGCCCGAAGCTATCAGCGTTGATCTCGGTCCCCTGCAGCGAATCGACGTTGTAATCCATCTTGATATAGCCGACACCATAATCGTTAACCAGCCTCTCGATGACCTGATCGAGATAGGCGCGGACCTCCGGATTGCGGAAATCAAGCAGAAACCTCGAATTCTTCAACACCCGTTTACCGTGACGCATAAAGAACCATTGGTCCGGTTTTTGCGACAACATTGATTTGGCACCGGCAACCTCAGGCTCGAGCCAGAGTCCCGGAACCATTCCTGCTTGTCTGATCTGATCAAGAAGAAACTTCATCCCGCGCGGAAAACGTGTGCCGGAAGGCTGCCACGCACCGATGGTCGGACTCCAATCCTCATGCAGGTCCGCATACCATCCCGCATCGATCACGTAGTATTCGCATCCCGCTTTTGCAGCGGCGGCGACCATCGGCAGTTCCTTTGCTTCGGTCGGGTCGCCCCAAAGGCAATTCATGTAGTCGTTGAAAATTACCGGGCAGCGGGCGTTATCCGGGTGCGGTCTTTTGCACGCGATCCGCCGATAACGCGTCAAGGCCTCTACAGCCTCACTAAATCCGCCTTTCACGCATCCGATCGCCACGGGAACAGTCTCGTAGGTTTCGCCGGGTTGCAACCTCTTCCAGGCTGCGGCGTGCAGGTCGTCGGGACCGCCTAGGTAGGCATAGACATCATCGGCATTGTTGTTGCGGGCCGAAACGTTGGAAATTTCCCAATACCACGACCCGTTATGTTCAATCTGCCAGAACCAGGTCAGGCCGAGGTTCATGTTTTCGGCCATGGCCATAGGCAAATATCGCTCGGTGGACCAACTGCCAACGCTTCCGGCCTGCGCCTGCGACCAACTTGTTCGCTCGTTTTCTACCAGGCCCATTTCTGAAGGCCGGAACGTATGCCACTGTGCCTCCGCCATCCAGCTATTGACGGCGACATGGATGCGGAGTTCGCGGTCGTATGCTTGCGGAGCGGCAAGTCCGTGGAGCATAGCGGAACTTAAGAAATCAATCCCGACCGGCGAGTTCCCCAGGTTGGTAATCCGTGAGTAGCGGCGGACCAGGGGCGCCTCATGAAAAGATTCGTACACCGATTCCACGCCCAAGTTCAAATTAGCGTCGGTATGCAGGCACACCAAGCGGTTGCCCGCACCCGCCTGCTCCTCTCGCTTCCCGCTAAAAAGCAGCCGGGCGCCTGGCTGTCCCATCGCGGATTTCATGCCCTGGTCAGGAGAATTCTCTCCACTGCATTGCAGCGCAATTTCGACTCCGGAAGAATTGTCTTCTCCCCACGCCTGAATATCGACCGGTACGAGGCGTTTTTGCCGCAGCTTTCCTGCCGCTACGTCGAACGAAAAAATCAGGTCAGGGGTTTTCCACTGAAATGGCTGGGTCGAATTGGAGGCGCTTGCGAAACTGGAAAACTGCGGCACCAGCGCCCCGGCTGCTGCCACGCTACTCGATGCCAAGAACTTTCTGCGATTTATAGACATGGCAAAACAACTCACCTTGCTGGCCGGCTGAAGCACCCATTTTCCATGAAGCTGCCCTTGCAGGTTAACGTTAACTGTACCGAATCTCAGAATTAGTTTCTACTGGATCGATCGCGTCAGCAGGATCCTACAGGCACTGCGGGCTTCCGAGTTCACTAGTTTCGTGACCGGATCTTCACTGTAGTACGTTTCTCGCTGCGCCGGGTTGATTCGCGGATAATTAATTCCGGGCGCAGCTCAATCGTCTCGGGTTTGAGCGGTATTTTTGAGTTTAGAATCGCAAGTGCTATGCGGGCGGCTTCCTCTCCAATTCGCCGGCTCTGCTGGTCGATACTCGAAAGTGGAACGCGCAGTGAGTCATCGTAATGAAGGTTTCCACAACCGATGATGGCCATGTCCTCTGGAATTCGTAATCCCTGATCTAGGGTGCAATTCATGGCACTCATGGCCAAGGGATCGTTGAAGCAGAAAACCCCGTCAGGTCTCGGCTTAAGCTTGAGCAGTTGATGCATCGCTTCGGCGCCACGCTGTCTGGTTTCCACGTCTCCCTTGGGTTCGATAATAATGTAATCGTCAATGACCTTCATGCCGCTTTGGGCCAGTGCGGTTTTGTATCCCTCCATTCTGCGGATGCCTGGACTGGTTTCGGGACCGCGAATGTGAGCAATCCTTTTACAGCCGATATCGATCAAGTGCCTGGTTGCAAGTCTGCCAACCGCTTCATCGTCAACCCCGACGAAGTTCGATGAGAGCCCCGCCAAACTGCGATCAATCAGCACGTAAGGCGTATTTTGCTTTTCAATTCGAAAAAAGAGCTCGACCGTTGTCCGGCACGAGGCAATAATCAATATGTCGAGACGGCGCGCCAATAAGTGATTGATCTCCTGTTCCTCGAGATCCGGTTCCTCGTCAGAGGAAGAGACGATAAGGTAGTAACCGCTCTTCCTCAGAACCTCGGAAAGCGCCTTGGCAATCTCTGCGAAGAAGGGATGGAGCAAGTCTGGAACCACCAGACCCACTAAATAAGTCCGTCCAGTGACCAGACTGCGGGCTGCCAGGTTGGGCCGATAATCAAGCTCTTTAACCCGGGCCAGAACTCGTTCTCGGGTCTCGTCTCCAACATCAGGATGATTGCGAAGAACCTTGGAAATTGTGATAACCGATACACCAAGATCTCTGGCGATATCCTTCATTCGCACGCTCATAGGCCACTCAGTATATAGAAGCTGCGCAAGCCTGGAAGGGGCACGCAGATCCTGATCGGGAGAACCGTACGAATTTGCGGTTATCCCCAATTGACGTTGACGCCTGTGCTCGCTCGCACCTCTTTTCCAAAGCAGCAGCCTCCATTTGAAAGTTTCTACATAAATTGCTTGACAGTGCCTGGTGCTTTACGGCTAGAATGCTGGCACTTCGGTACAGTTACCGATAACTTAAGTAAAAAGGAAAAGGGGTCCTTGTTGATGCCCAAATTTCACGGCTCTTCCGTGCTTCTGTTTCTACTGGCAGCCACTCTCATGATCGGCAGCGCCGTGCCCATCGCCCAAGGCCAGTCGCTGGCTTCCTCAGCTTCGCTTTCTGGCACCGTGTCGGACCCTTCCGGAGCGCGAGTCGCGAACGCAACTGTAACAGTAACAAGTGTGGAGAAGGGCATCACGCGAACTTTTAAAGCGAATGACCAAGGTAGTTTTTCCTTTCCGCTGCTGCCAGCTGGAAGCTATGTGTTGACGGTAGAAGCCCCAGGTTTCCAGACTTTCAAGCAGCAGGGAATCACGCTCGAAGTTGGGCAGTCGGCGACCCAGAATATTGCGTTGACTATCGGCTCCAGCGAGCAAGTGATCGTGACCGAGACGGCACCCCTGCTGCAGACCGACAATGCCAACGTCGGTACCGAGGTCTCCACCAAGCAGGTAACTGAGTTGCCCCTGAATCTGCGCAACGTCTTCAACTTCGTGGAACTAAACTCATCGGTGAATAACCTGTCGCAGCGGCAAACGATCTCCTCGGGGGGACAGCAGGGCTCTGCTGACCAGGACGTCTCCTTCTTTAACTTTGGGGGCGGCTACTTTGGAACGACAGCATTCTTGCTGGATGGCGCCTGGGATGCGAGTGAGGGCTGGGGCGGGGTTATCTACGTTCCTTCGCCTGACAATGTGCAGGAGTTCAAGGTTCAGCAGAACACGTTCTCGGCACAATATGGCTGGAGCACAGGAAACGTTATAAACGTGGTGACCAAATCGGGCGGCAGCGGTTTACACGGTGACGTGTACGACTATTTGCGTAATTCGGCACTCGACGCAAACAACTACTTCAACAACCTGGGCGGACAGCCGAAACCAGGTTCGCATCGCAATCAGTTTGGTGTTGCCGTCGGAGGTCCCGTCTATATTCCGGGCCTCTACAAGCAGCGCGACAAGACATTCTTTTTCTTCAACTACGAAGGCCATCGAGACCATAATGCCGGAAACTATGCGGGCAGCGTGCCAATTCCGGCTTTCCGGGCTGGAGATTTCTCTTCGCTATTGGGGCCGCAAATTGGGACCGATGGTCTAGGTAGGCCGATCCTGAGTGGACAGCTCTACGATCCGTACAGTACTCGCGCGTTAGGTAGCGGTTTCATTCGCGATCCAATCCCAGGCAACAATTTGGCGACGTACGTCTCGCCTTTTACTGGTGCGTCGCTTATCAATCCGATCGGGCAGTCGTTGGTCAACTTGTACCCAACCCCAACGGGAAGCGGTTTAACGAACAATTGGAGTGCTACGGGCCTGCTGGCGGACTATTCGGACGAATATAGCGGTCGCATCGATCACAACTTCAGCGACCGAACCCGCCTTTACGGACGTTATTCGTACAAGAAGGAATACAAAGACGAAGAAGCTGCTTTCTACGGCGCCGACGATCCCGCTGGTCCGGGACAGACAAATCCCAATAACCGATGGAACGTCGGTGTCGGCCTGAGCCAGGTCTTCACTCCCACTTTCACCATGAGCATAAATGTCGGCGGGATGAAGTGGGTGGAGGGCAATGAGGTGCAGAGCCATGGCTTCCAGGCCTCATCCCTTGGGCTGCCGAGTTTTATAGATACATACTCACCGCAATTTCCGATTGTCAGCGTATCAAGCTACCTGCCACAAGGGCCGGTGGCGGGCGCGGGACAGGGTGCATTCCCTCGATCCGCCGCCAGCGGATCAATCGATTTTGTGAAAGTGCGCAGATCGCATCAATTCTCCTTTGGATATATGGCCGTAGCAACGGATGAAAATGGAGGGCGCTTCCATTTCACTCCATTTAATTTTGATCCCCTGTTTACTGCCGGTCCGAATCCCAAAGCTCCGACAGCCGGCACGGGAGACTCAGTCGCATCCATGGTGCTGGGATTGCCCGCCAGCGGGAACACCGGTATCGCCATTTCGCAGGTTAGCCGCACCTGGTTTCACGGAGTGTATTTGCAGGACGACTGGAAAGCCACGCGGAAACTCACTTTGAATATGGGACTTCGTTGGGAAGTGCAACGGCCGGTAACCGATCGCTATGACAGGCAAGCGTCCTTCGATTACAACGCAGTGAATCCCATAAGCAGCGAGGTTGGGCAAAATTATCTTGGCCAACTGGTGTTCGCTTCGTCAGGTAGCCGGGGGTTGACGAATACAAATTTCAAGAACTTCGCACCCAGAATCGGATTTGCTTATCAGCTGATGCCCAAAGTCGTATTACGTGGCGGCTATGGGGTTTTCTATCCACCCAGCTATCGTGGGACGGGCCCGGCTCCTGGATTTAGCTCTGATACTCCTTACATAGCTTCGAACGACGGCGGCTTGACTCCGGCAGGTACTTTGAGCAATGCATTTGCATCCGGTCTAGTGCCGGTCAGTGGAAATTCACTGGACGGTTTAACCAATGTAGGACAGTCCGTAACCGCTGTTTCGCGCGACCGCAAAACCTATTATGACCAGCAATGGACATTCGGAGTCCAGTTCGCACCAACTAACAGCGACGTAATTGATGTCACTTACGTTGGCAATCATGGGGTGCACGTCGATGCCAGCGGCCTCAATTTGAACCAGCTCGACCCCAAATACTTCTCTATGGGGAATGCCTTGCTGGATCAGGTTACCAATCCGTTCTTCGGCCATATCAGTTCAAGCGGTTGCAGTTTGGATCAACCGACAATCGCTCAGGGACAGCTGCTTAGGCCCTACCCGGAGTTCTGTGACATTAACGAGAACCAGGCTCCAGCGGGCAGTTCAAGTTACAACGCGCTAGAGGTGAACTATACGCACCGTTTGTCCCAGGGCCTCACGTTGCTGGGGTCATACACATTTTCGAAATTCATCGATAACGTCGGGGGACCTGAAAACTGGGCTTCTGCATCCGCCGGCTTCTCAGAAAATATTCGCAACGTTTACAACCTTGCTGCCGAAAGGTCGGTCGATGCAACCGACACCCCGCATAGCTTTGTTCTCAGTTATGTGTATGAACTTCCGGTGGGCAAGGGCAAGAAGTTCGCTGCTGGGGTGAACGGTGTGTTGAACCAGATCGTCGGCGGCTGGCAGACCTCTGGAACGCTCACCCTGAAAGAGGGCTTTCCTCTTACGGTTACGCAACCCAACACTAACAACTTCGGTGTTGGCCAGCATGTGGATGTCGTTGGTGATTATCACATCGCAAATCCAAGCCGCACCGCATGGTTTAACACCGCTGCTTTCCAAGCAGCCCCGGCTTGGACCCTGGGAGACGCTCCACGATACTTCTCGGATCTACGCGCACCGGGCTACAAAAACTTTGACTTAAGTATTCAAAAGTACTTCCCGATAAAAGAAAGCGTACGACTCCAGTTCCGGCTGGATATGTTCAACGCTTTGAACCAGACAAACTTCTACAGCCCGAATACGTCTCTTGGAGGTGGATTTGGGACCATCAATCAAGCATGGACTCCGAGACTGATGCAGGCAGCGCTAAAATTGTATTGGTGATGCGTGCACAGAATTTGGACGGTTCTGGTTGTCGGTTGTTTGATCTGGTGTGTCTTGCCGGGACTTGCTTTTTCGCAAGAACCCGGGCAATTTGAATGGCTCCTGGCCTCGGCGCAAGATGCTCAAGCCAGGGGTGATTTTCAAAGCGCTGCGGAATTTTACCGAAAGGCGTTAAGTATTCATCCTCAAATCGCCGAAGTCAGAGCCAACCTTGGCTTGATGTATTACCAGACCGGCAAAGATAAAGAAGCTGGCGAAGCCTTTCAACAGGCGCTCCGCCTAAAGCCGGGCCTGTTTGTCGCCAATCTGTTTCTGGGACTTGAAGCTGTTAAATCGAAGCGCTTCAGCGAGGCCATTCCCTATTTCAAACAAGCTGCAGTCAGCAAGCCCAAAGACGTACAGTTGCAGCTCGGACTAGGCCAGGCCTACGCGGGTAGTGGTAAGACCCGCCTTGCCAGCGCCGCGTACGCGGAGGCGGTTCAAGCGGATCCCGGAAATGCGGACGCTCTTTACCACCTTGGCGTCAGTTATCTGGAGCAGGTCGAGGCGGATGCCAGAATTCTGCTGACGGGTCATAAGGACTCAGTCTATGTGCAGAAGATGATTGCGGAGACCTTCGCGGAGGAGAGGGCCTTTGATCAGGCCGACGAGGCATACAAAAAGGTTCTGGCCCTCTCGAAATTTCCCTCGGGCGTACACGCGAGTTATGCTTTTGTCCTGTTCAACCGCCATGATCTCGTGAACGCTGAGCGCGAACTATCTGCTGAACTTTCGATGAATCCTGGTTCGCTGCTGGCAAGATTAGGAATGGCCCGGCTGCAATTGGAGCAAGGTTCTGCTGCCAGTGCCGCTAGGGAATTGGCTGAGATATGGAAACTTGACGCGGGTTTTCTTCGTGCCAACGCCGGGCCGTTCAATACAGGACTGCCCCCGGCGAAACGCACGGAACTACAGAGCGCTCTGCACGAAGGTCAGGCATCAGGAGAAACGTCCCCCGAAATCGCGGCCCTGTTTCGCGATTCGGCGGTTACTGTTTCGAGCTCAAGTACCGGTCCAGTTCAAGATACCAAGGCCCCTTCCGGAACTTCCGAAAGGCTGTACGCGGATGGCAGCTATGCGGCTTGTTCTGACAAGCTTGCTTCGCGTGTGCAACAACTTTCTCCAAGGGATCTCCAGCTGCTGGCCGTGTGTTCGTTCTTAACCGGCAATCGTGCGAATACGCTAAAAGCGGCGACCAGATTAGCTTCGAACCCCGTGACAGAAGCAGAGGGGCTTTATTGGGAAATCAAGGCCGTACAAAAATTGGCCAGCGAAGCTTTCTCCCAGGCCAGCATCGCCGATTCCAACTCTCCCAAATTGCATGTTTTGTTGGGCGACATCTACCGTCAATCGAAGAACTTTGCGGACGCGGAACAGGAGTACCGCAAGGCACTGGCACTGCGCCCCGGCGATGCCGGCGGAGAATTCGGGTTGTCGTTGACCCTTCTCGCTACCGGTCGGAACGATGAGGCGCTTAGCCTGGCGCAAGGTTCATTGACGAAAAATCCTGATGATCCGGAACTCAACGCAGTCATGGGAGAAATTCTTTGCGCTCGAGACGATTTTTCCGGCGCCGAGCCATATTTGAAGAAAAGTCTGAATACCAAGCCGGAACTTGTTCCTCATGTGCACGCATTGCTGGGGAAGGTGTATGCCCAGACGGAGCGGACTGCGCAGGCGATCGTAGAGCTGAAGCTCGCCCTCTCCGGCGACAAGGACGGCCGCCTTCACTACCAGATCGCCCGCCTTTATCTAAAGATCGGAGACCGCGCTTCAGCCAAGCAGGCCTTCGAAATATCCGATCGAATACGGCGCGCGGCTTTGACCAGAGCAGCCGTGGACATGGAGCGTGGCCAGGGTGACAATGAGTATCAATAGATGATCCTACAAGAAGCGAAAATATTTTTGACGCATGGGTATCAATCCGAAAGGACATCAGGACGCCAACCAAATGACCAATAAGTTTCGCATCGCTCTATTCATTTTTGCCACGACAGCAGCGTGGGCTGCTAACGATCCTCAATTTGCCGTTAAAGAGTCTCATCGAGATGCGAACGGCGTCACCTTCAGGACGGCGGGTGGAACCATGCGGATTGAAGCCTGTGGCGACCGCGTCATACATGTTGTAGCCAGCCCGACCTCGGAAATCCCCACGCCCAAAGTCCCTATCGTCACCCAAGAGTGTCGAGCCAACAACCTTCAGGTTAAACTTGGCAAAAAAGAGACCAAGCTCTCCACCCCCTCAATCAGCGTTGCGGTGGACGCGGCCAGTGGCACGGTGAGTTTCCTGTCGAGTGACGGGAAAGTTGTGCTGACCGAGCCAAAGCAAGGCGGCAAAAGTTTTGACGTGCCCTCGGTATTCGAGATGAAAAGCTGGCAAGTGCAACAGACTTTTCTCTCGCCATCTGACGAGGTCTTGTATGGCCTGGGACAGCATCAGGAAGGTATTTTCAATGTACGTGCAGTTCCAGTTCGCCTTCACCAGGCGAACACCAATATTTCGATTCCGGTCGTGCTATCAAGCAAGGGCTACGGCATTCTGTGGAACAATCCGTCGCTCACCGATTTCAATCCCGCCGATCAGGCTATCGCCATCGACCCCGCCACCGGTAAGGGCAAGTTCACCACTGGTCCCAAGGGCTCCTACGGTTTTGTGCTGAGCAGCGATAACAGGAAGCAGCTTGTGGTTGAGGTCAACGGACAGCGGGTGATCGACTTGGTGAACGACTGGACCCCGAGTTCGGCTTCGGGTTTCGTAGATTTAGAGGCGAACAGGGAGTATGAAGTCTCCGCGCAGGGCGGTCCTGCGGGTGTTCAATTGGCCGTGCGGCCTCCCCAGGACACCACCACATTCCGTTCCGAGGTTGGAGCGGCGGTTGACTACTACTTCTTCTACGGCCCCGAGTTGAACCGCGTCGTATCGGACTACCGTCAGCTCACCGGTCAAGCGCCGCTGTTTCCCAAGTGGGCCTACGGATACTGGCAATGCCGGGAGCGTTACCACAGCGAGCAGGAAATCCTTGATACCGCAGCCGAGTTCCGTAAGCGCAAGATTCCCGTCGATGCCTTAGTTCAGGACTGGCAGTACTGGGGAAAGTACGGCTGGAGTGCAATGAAGTTCGATGAAGACCATTATCCACACCCGAAAGAGATGATGGATAAGCTGCACTCCGAAGACATTCGCTTGCTCATATCGATCTGGTCAAGGTTCGGGGAAGATACCGACGTTTATAAGCACATGAAGGCTCAGGGCTTGCTTATTTCGGGCGAAGTCTGGACAGATTTTTTCAATCCTAAGGCTCAGACTACATTCTGGTCAGAGCTGAATCAGGGGATTTTCAAGGTTGGAATGGATGGCTGGTGGATGGATGCATCTGAGCCGGAGTTCGACATTCTAAAGGGCAGGCAGACTTTTCTTGGTAGTGGAGAGTCGGTCCGCAATGCGTACCCGCTCTATGTCACCAAGGCAATCTATGAAGGTCAACGCGCCACTACCGATCGCAAGCGTGTAACGACCTTGACACGTTCCGCTTTTGCCGGGCAGCAGAGAAATGGCGCTGCATCCTGGTCTGGCGACATTACTGGCGACTGGCTTACCCTGCGACGGCAGATTCCCGCTGGCCTGAGCTTCAGCATGTCTGGAATGCCGTATTGGACGACCGACATTGGTGGTTTCTTCAGGCCAAAAGATCAGTACACTTCGGATGCATACCATGAACTGCTAATTCGCTGGTTCCAATACGGGGCATTTTGTCCCATCTTCCGTGTTCATGGATATGTGTCGAACGCCGAGATTTGGAATTACGGTCCGCAAGTAGAGAACATCCTCACGCAATACGATGAGCTTCGTTATCGCCTGTTGCCCTACATCTATTCGACAGCCTGGGGTGTAACCAGCAAAGGCGAGACGCTTATGCGGTCTTTGCCGCTTGAGTTCACCTCCGATGCCGGAGCCCGAAACATTTCGGATCAGTTCATGTTTGGGCCCGCACTGCTCATCAACCCGGTAACTACCGGAGGAGCGACGCAGCGAACGCTTTACCTGCCGGGCGGCAGTGACTGGATTGATTTCTGGACTGGCAAACGCACGAAGGGCGGGCAGAGCATCACTGCGGAAGCCCCGCTCGACAAGATGCCAATTTATGCCAAGGCGGGCTCAATTGTTGCTTTTGGACCACGCGTAGAAGTCTCCTCAGCTAAATCAGATCCTATTGAACTGCGGCTTTACACCGGAGCAAACGGCGACTTCGATTTCTATGAAGACGAAGGTGACAACTACGACTACGAGCACGGGGCTTACTCCACCATTAAGATTCATTGGGACGACAAAGCACAAAAGCTCTCAATCGGACAACGTAGCGGCAGCTACCCCGGGATGCTGGAGCGCAGGACTTTTCGCATCGTAAGTGTGAAAGATGGGCACGGCACAGGAATTTCGTCGAGTCAGGAAGCCGATGCCACCGTCGAGTATGATGGCAAAGCCACGTCGGTAAGTGTCCCCGTTGGGCCGTAACAATGGAAGTTCGACTCGTCGGCTCGAGCAAGAAACTACAGGTCGAATTTCTGGTTCCACCGTTTCGGCGCCTTGGAAAACAGGCTGGGCCTAACTAAGCGCACAGTCTCCTGTCTAGAATCCGAAAGTTGGGTGATGAAGATCTCACGCCGCCACTTTGTCTTATCTGCTGCGCCTTGACTGCCGTTTCATTCGCCCAGGGTGGGGGAACACATCCCTGCATTTTAGTGCGATGCTCGCCAGTTGTTTTAGGCTTTGGAGTGTCCCGTCAGCCTCGAAAAGGGGCCAGACCTGCTTGCCGACAAGAACGACAGCTATAGTACTTCCTCGGAATGGCCCACGAAGCGCTGGCGGAACGCTCGAAAAATCCTGGCACCCGCCGTCCGCCAGCACGGCGATTTTAAGCAAACGAGTGTTAAAGAATTTTCGGAAACAACGTATTGCCAAGCTGGCACGTAAACAACCGGGTCTTCTCCGAACTATTTTTCATAGTTTCGGATGTTCCCTTTTACCCAGATTGACGAAGGTTGGGCCGCAAAGTTAATGAGCCGTCCTCGTTGAGCTTTTGGTGACAAGCCCAGCGCACCGGATAGCGCATGCCCTTCACTTCGATTTCGGCCCTGAGTTTTAGTCCGTTCCAATCTGATCCTTGAGGCAGCACGAACTGTGCCTGGCGGATTTTCCCTGGCAGCGGGTATCCGGCGTCGAGGCATCCGCTTGTCAGCGCCTTTCCGTCCGGGGTTTCTACCGTGATCCTCAATACTCCCGGAACTCCGGCGATGCCATCGTTGGCAAAACCGACGATCAGCCCGAGGTATCCACTGTCTTTATAACTCCAGATAAATGACGGTCTCACCCGATAACCGATCCGGCGATTGATGCGATCGAATACCGCCGGATATGCCTGGTAGTAAGCCATTAGGTTCTTCGCACTGATCTGGTGAAAGTTCCACAGCGAAAAGTAATTGGCCCCTATATCAATTACGTGAGCAATCATGTTTTCGGCTGGAGATATTCCCTCAACTTCAGCGTGCGGATCGGGAGGCTTGCCGGGCAGCCCTTGCTCGAGCAAAGCGGCGATCCACGGCGGACGGTTGCTAAGCGCTTCGATTTGCTCGTTCTCAATAAAGATGGTGTCGCTACGAATCCAATTGTTGGAACGCACGGAGCGATCCAGCATTTCTGCATTGCCAACCCGGCTGAAGTCGGGTTGAGTATTGGTCAACAGTGGGGTCTTCTTAAAATTCTCAAGCTGGACTTCGAGCATATTCATCCAGGTCCGCTCTGCGGTTAGGTAGTCAGGAAAAGGATTGTTGGCAAATGGCCATGTATGGCCTTCTCCCCAAAAGCCGTACATGAAAGTGTCAATGAACTCGATGAGTGGGTTGCCGTCGAATTCTGCCGCCAGCTGTTCGATCAATTCTTTGAATGCCTGCTGAAAAAACGGGTCGTCAAAACGCGGCTGATAGCGCGAGTGCGGATTTTCTAGAAATCTTTTCGCCGCAGCTTTACTTTCCTGATCGCTAACCACCAGGTCAACTTTCGGTACTTTTTCAAGAACAAAATCCGGCAAAGCCGCCGCGTGCGTATAGTCCGGCGCACACATCTGAATGCGTAGCCCGACGCGCTTGTTGGTCTTCTTCGCCAAGTCGAACACAAGTTTCACGTAGTCGGGCAGCTCCAGGTGTCCGCGTCGCGGCTGTACCTCCCGCCAGGTCGGGCGGATATAGAACTGCTGGCCCAAGGGGAATTGAGCCAACTCCTCAATCGCCCGTGAAGTGTTGTCTGACTTAATTTCGTCCGTCCCGCTGTCTGCGGTGATATAGGTGACCAGTCCCTTGCCATAGTTGGGCACGACCTCTTCTGAGGGCGTTGTAGTCATAACTACATCGTCGGTGGGAATGACCGCGTCAGGCGGATATTGTGGAAACGGCCCTTGATTGAGGCGATCGGTCACCAAAGGTCCGGAGCCGTAGTCGTAGTTTCCCCAATTGTGCGCGGGAGCCGTCGCCTGAGCGTTGCCCATTCCTAGTTTTGCGGCTGCGGCAACGGCGACTGTGCTTTTTATGAAGTCTCTACGCTGCATTGAGTATCACCCTTTGTCTTTGAATTAAATTCAGGCCATCCGCGTTTTGGGCAGCAACGGCATTGACAGGCGAGCCCTTTCCTTGTATTACGAATGCTTATGTTTAGTTTCGGTCATTATAACTGCCGGTTGGGCAGACATCAAAGAAGGGGTTTTATGTTTTCTTTCGAGAAAAGGATTTTGCAGTCTGGAGACTGCCTGTTCCGAACGGTTGGCAATGCTGCGCGCAAGCTCTCGATTCCTCTTGCCCTTGTATTTACGGTTCACTCACTGGTCGTAGCGGCGGAAACTCCTGCCGCCAAGCTCCAAATTCAGGGTGGGAACCTACGCATTGAATTTGACAACCACCTGCGCAGCCGGGTGATTGCCCGATTTGGCAATAGGCAGACAGTGATGGGGCCGTTCGTCAGCGCTGAGAGCGTGACCGCAGCCGACAGGGTTTGGGCCCGATTCGCTCTGACCTCGGACAAGCGAGAGCGAATCACAGACAAATTCGGAGATGGTGAGCGGCTTACCCTAGAAGGAAAAGCGGGAGCTTTGACTAAGATCGTCGCCATCACCGTTTATGACGCGTTCCCTGCGATGGCGTTCTTCGACGTAGCGTACACAAATAGCGGGAAAACCAATCTGGCGATGAAGAGTTGGACTAACAACGCGTACACGGTGGCCTCGCAACAGGGGGCGGCTTCACCCGCGTTCTGGTCTTACCAGAGTGGTTCCTACGAAAAGCGCCCAAATTGGATTCTGCCGCTGCATCCCAGTTTTCAGCAGGAGAACTATCAAGGCATGAACGCCAGTGACTACGGTGGCGGCACGCCGATCGTCGACGTCTGGCGGCGGGACGTGGGAATTGCCGTAGGGCACGTCGAGCCACGGCCGAAGTTGGTGTCTTTGCCCGTGTCCATGCCCGATTCCGCTCATGCCAAGATTGCGGTGCGCTTCACTAAGCAGATCTCGCTGGGAGCCGGGGAAAGTCTTCATACCTTTCGGACCTTCGTCGCCGTCCACCAAGGAGATTACTTCCGAGCACTTACCGACTATCGCCTCTTCATGATCAAACAAGGTTTCCAAATGGCTACTGCCCCCGATGACGCTTTCGGCGCCATCTGGTGTGCCTGGGGCTATGGTCGAAAAGTTCAGCCTCAGCAGGTATATGACACATTGCCAACGGTGAAGCGCCTGGGATTTAAATGGGTCACGCTCGATGACGGCTGGCAAAACAATGTGGGCGACTGGGCACTCGATCCTAAGAAGTTTCCTAACGGAGACGCGGACATGAAAGCCCTGGTGGACCGCATTCACCAGGAGGGATTTAAAGCCCAGCTTTGGTGGTCCCCGCTGAGTGCTGTGCCAAATTCTGACGTGCTACGCGAGCATCCCGATTATGAGTTGCTGAACCGCGATGGTTCCACAAGGAAGGTTTCCTGGTGGGATTCTTATTACTTATGCCCCGCCGATCGTCGGGTTGTGGAGTATCACAAAGCATTGGTGCGAAAAATTCTGGTGGATTGGGGATTCGATGGATTGAAGCTTGATGGTCAGGATATGAACGGAGTTCCAGCTTGTTATAACCCCGCCCACCATCACCCACAGCCCGAGGCATCAGTCGAAGCGCTGCCGGATTTCTTTCAGGCCATTTACCAAACTGCACAGGCGGTAAAGCCCGGAGCATTGGTGGAGTTCTGCCCTTGCGGCACCGCGTTCTCATTTTTCACGATGCCGCACTTCAATATGTCGGTCGCGTCTGACCCCTCAAGTTCGTTCCAGGTTCGCTCCAAGGCGAAAACCTTAAAAGCGCTGATGGGTGATGATGTTCCATTCTTCGGCGATCACGTCGAGTTGAGTGATGGCGGCAACGACTTTGCCTCCACTTTGGGCGTGGGAGGCGTAGTCGGAACACAGTTCGTGCTTCCGTCGTTAGTGTCGAAGCGGAGCAAGTCTGACCTGACTCCGGAGCGGGAAAAAGACTTTGAAAAGTGGCTTCGAATTTATCGAGAAAAGATGTTGTCGCGAGGGCAGTATCTGGGCCAGTTGTATGACATTGGATTTGACGCACCTGAAACGCACGCAATCCGTAAAGGCAATGTCATGTACTACGCATTTTTTGCCAAGCAGTGGAAAGGAACCGTGGAGCTACGCGGCCTGGATGATCGTCAGTATCGCGTGGTGGATTACGTTAGCGGCAAAGACCTTGGGATGATTTCAGGGCACGGGGCAAATCTGCCGGTTGAGTTCGGCCAGCATCTTCTGCTAGAGGTGCGCCCCCAGTAAGCAGCGAAAGTGAGCGAGTTAGTGTGGGAGAGAGAAACTGAATACATCGCTACCCGCCGCAATCGTCACATATTGCACACCATCCACGGCGTAGCTCATAGGTGAGGCGCGCATTGTTTGCCCGGTATTAAAGTGCCACAGCGGCCGCCCGGTACTGGCGTCGACCGCCTCAAAAGATTCGCTATCATCGCCAAAAAACAGTAATCCGCCGGCGGTAGTCATGGTCCCGCCCCACGATCTTCCATTACCAACCTGCGGGTAGCGCCAAACTGCTTTTCCGTCTGGCACAGAAAGCGCAAGCAGGATTTTCTCCATTTTTTCGGTCGCGGAATGATCGGTGCCAGTGTTGTAAAAGGTCTCTCCCGGAACAAATTTTCTGGGTCTGCCAAAGAAGGTATTGCAATTTTCGGTGGCGATTACGTAGAAGAGCCCGGTATCCGGATTGTAAGAGGGCGAAAACCAATTCGTCGCTCCTTCGATTCCGGGGCAAATGTAAGCGCCTTCCGCCGTAGGAATCTTTCCGCTCAGAATCGGGCGGCCAGATGCATCCAGGCCCTTGGCCCACGTCAGCTTCTGGACGAATGGCGTGGCACGAAGAAATTTGCCGTTGGTGCGGTCAAGCACATAAAAATAGCCATTCCGGTTAGCTTGCAGGAGAAGGTGCTGCGTGGTGCCGCTTTCAATGCTATCGACCAGGATTGGAGTTTCCGTAGCGTCGTAGTCGTACAAGTCGTGGGGAGTGAATTGGAAGTACCATTTGAACTCGCCATTGTCTGGATTGATGGCTAGGACGCAGGAAGTGTAGAGGTCGTCGCCGGGCCGCGAATCGCCAATAAAATCGGGGGCGGCGTTGCTGGTGGTCCAAAACAGCAGGTTGAGTTGCGGATCATACGTCCCGGGCATCCAGGTGGTGCCTCCGCCGTGGAGATAAGAGTCGCCCGGCCAACTGGAGGAGCCAAATTCTCCTGGCCCGGGAATCGTCCAGCGCTGCCACTTTTTCTTCCCAGAAGTGGCATCGAACGCCGCCAGAAAACCTCGCACGCCAGAGTCTCCGCCTGAAGTCCCAACAATCACTGAATCCTTCACTACCAGCGGGGCGCTGGTTGCCCCGTAGTGTTTGGTCTTGTCCGCATATTCCACGTCCCATAGCAGGCCGCCCGAGCGAGCGTCGAGGGCCAGCAAATGCGCGTCATCGGTTTCGACAAAAACGGAATTCTGCCAGACTGCGACCCCGCGATTTTTGTGCGCCGCCGCATCATCCAGCAGGCCAGAACTTATTGGGCGTCGATAGTGCCACAATTGGCGCCCGGCTCGAGCATCCAAGGCAAAGACATCATTGGCCGAAGTCACAAACATCACGCCTCGGATGACTACCGGTGTCACTTCCAGGTTCTGTGAGTTTCCCGGATGAAATACCCACGCTGTCTGGAGATGTTGAACATTAGCGGTATTAATTTCGCGCAGGGAACTGTAGCGGCGGCCGGTGTAGTCGCCATTGTAAGAGGCCCAATTTGCCGCGACCGGACTCGCCAGCAAATCTTCCGCGCGCACAGCAGAGACCGGCGAATGTTCTTGCCCCCAAATCGAACCAATGCACAGGGAGACGAGAAGCGAGCACAACGTTGTGCGTTGCATGTTCATTCAATGAATATCCCCTGCCGTGATTGGCAGTTCCTGGAGTGCGCCCCGATCAACTCCCCGCTGATCTTCCAAATGTAGAGAAACTCGAGCGGACTTTCCTGGCGGAACTAACTCGGCATCTAGCACGGCGATATCTGTTGGACTGACTTCGGCTACCGTCAGGGCTCCGGTCTCCATGCCATGCTCACTATAAAAGTGCGCAATCAGCTTGCCAGTGAAGAATACTCCGAAAGAACCTGACAGCTTAACTTTGCCACTTTGAAAGCTCACCGCACGAAGCGGCTTGGTTATGATTCCGGCTTCCGTGACCCCGCGAAACTCGCTGCCTGCTCTACTGGGGAACCAGTCGGTTTCCAATTGGCACGTCTCTTGCGGACGCAGGCGGCACATTGGGCTGTTAACCTCCGCTTCCATGTAGAAGGGAGACGCATCTGCGGATCCATTGTTGACGGTTGCCGAACCGTCGCCGCCGAACTTCACTTGCGGACCATTGGTCCAAAAAATAACCGAGGCCTTTCCCGGATAAGTCCTCTGTTCCTGGTATTGAAAGCGTTCGACCATGGCGTATTGGCTGCTTCCATCTACTACCGCCAGCCAGCCAGCGGTGGAATCGATCCAAAACTCGGCTGCGAGATGGCTGTAGTGCAGTGAGAACAGTCCATCTTCCCGCACATTTGCCGCCGGATTCTCAGCCGGTCCGGTGCGGACGTGATAGCGATTCAAGTATCCGCTGGACGGGCTGGTCGGAGTAAATCCCCAAATCTCACGCTTCCCCTGTGAGGGATCGGCTGTATTGTCTGTGGCGTATTGTGAAACCGACTGCATCGACCATTCGACCGTGTGGCCGCTCACGTTCTTCATGGATGCACGGAAAGTAATGTGAGGTGAATCAGAATCGAGGAGAATCGTGCGGGTAAATTGAATCCCAGTGTGAGGGTCAGGCTGGCCCGTGAGCTGTATCGTGCATCCCGAACCTTCCGAAAGATTTCGAAAGTCAAACTGCCCATCATCCAACAAGTCCGAGTTTCCTCGCCAATGTTGCTCGTCGTCGTCGCCCTCGGGCAACAACCAAAGCTTGTCTCCGCCGTAGTTGAACCACCTATCCTGCGATGGTGGCATATACTTTCCGGCGAGCTTAGGATTTACGAAGAAATAATCATGACCGTTGAAGCTCACTTGCATCAATCGCCCGCCTAGTTGCGGGACAATGGTGAGTTGGACCCACCGATTCGAAACTTGTTGAGCCTTCCACCCTTTATAATCAACGGCTTCGACGTGGCACGGTTGAATTCCAGGAGATGCGGGTTGGGTAGGCGCTTGCGCTCGCGCCAACGGGCTTCCAAGCAATGTGAACATTACTCCTAACATCCAGAGTGCTCTAGTGAATTGCTCCGCAACCGCTGGGCAACTACTCACGGAAGCCCGCGAAATCTCACATTCGTCCGTCATACGCCTCCATCGAACGTCTGGCAGGTAGAACTTCACCATAATTTGGCCCGGAAGAAAAGGAAAGAATTCAATATAAAACGAAAGAAAGTAATTGGTATCAATAAACTTCTGTGCTAAACAATATTGCCTGGGTTAGAGGTCAGTGCGGGACGCTCTCAAGGAGAATCAGCATGGCTCGAACGGGATCTAGTCGGCGATCTTTCGTCAAGTTGTTGGCTGCGGCACCGCTGCTCAGTCAAATTGCGGTCCGGGATGTGTATGCCTCCGCCGCCAAAGCCGTTGGCGGTGGCAGACAGAATGTCTACAGCCGGCTCGGTGTTAAGACGGTCATCAATTGCCGCGGTACCTGGACCTATCTTAGCGGTTCGCTGGAGTTTCCTGAAGTTCGGCAGGCCCAACTGGAAGCCAGTGAATATTTCGTAAACATGCTTGAACTTCAGCGCGCCGTGGGCCGCCGTCTGGCGGAGCTGACCGGCGCCGAATCGGGTATCGTAACTTCCGGTTCTGCCGGCGCCATGGCTGTAGCGACGGCTGCTTGTATGGCTGGCACCAATGACAAACTGATATGGCAATTGCCCGATACGACCGGGATGAAGAGTGAAGTGGTCATGGCGGGAGGGCGCAGTGCCTTCGACAGCGCGATTCGACTGACCGGCGCCAAACTGGTTCTTGCGCATTCGCCGGAAGAGGTCGCCAACGCCATCAACGAAAATACCGCCATGATTTACACCACTGACTTGGGCGAAACACTGGAAAAGCAGTTGAAAATCTCCAAAGATCGCAAGGTCCCCATGTTGCTTGACGACGCTGCCGGCATTCCACCCGTTGATAATGCAAAACTCTACGCCCGGATGGCAATTGACATGTATTGCTTCTCAGGAGGAAAGGGGCTGCGCGGGCCGCAGTGCAGTGGATTACTTTTGGGGCGCAAAGATCTGATCGAAGCTGCGTTGCTCAATAGCAGCCCACGCGAGGGAGCGGTTTGCCGGCCGATGAAAGTTGGAAAAGAAGAAGTGATCGGTTGCCTCACGGCGCTCGAGACCTGGATGAAAGTAGATGAAAAGAAACTTTACGAAGAATGGAATGCCCGCATTGACCGCATCCGAAAGCTGGTGGAAACTGTGCCCGGGGTAACGACCACGACCTATGTTCCTGAGGACGGCAATCGTTACCCAACTCTAAGAGTGAAGTGGGACCAGCAAGCCTGGAACTTTTCGATTGCCGATTGCGCCAATGCGCTTCGCGCTGATGATCCTGTCATCGAAGTGTTGGGAGCGGATAATCCCAGCTTGGTTAAGGCTGTGCGAGAGGGAAATCCTAACCGCAAAGAGCGCAAGGCCCCCGACCATATCGAGTTGGTTTCCATGACGATCAAGCCCGGCGAAGAGATCATCGTGGGGCGCAGACTGCGGGCGGTTCTGAGCGCAGCCCAAAAGAAAGCTGCTTAGGTAGAACGGAAGGGAGACCGATGCACCTTTCTAGAATCGCTCGACTGTTAGCCCTTGTTTCGGTAGCGGCGCCGCTTCTTTTAGCACAGCAACAGGTTCGCGCCGTAATCCCTAACCATTTCCCCTTAAGCAGCAACCGATTTCTATCGCCCGGCGTAGATGCTGGCGATTATCTCTACGTCTCTGGCCAAGGGCCGCGCAGCGCCGACGGCAGTTTACCTGCTGGATTCAACGCTCAATTCCGTCAAACTCTCGACAATATCAAAGCCGTCGTCGAAGCCGCCGGCTTGACTCTCGACAATGTTGTGTATGTACAGGTTTATTTGACTGATATCGGCTCATACTCCGAGATGGATCGGGTGTTCAGCGAATATTTCCCTAAGACGCCGCCAGCGCGCGCCGTCCTGGGGGTTTTTGCCCTTGCCGACCCACAGGTCCAAGTTAATGCAGTCGCGGTACGTAATCTGGAGGGGCGGAAGGCGGTTTATCCCGCCGCTTTTTCCAAATCGGAGTCCGCATCGCCGGGCATTCTTACTCATGATCGTCTTTTTATTTCAGGGATGGCTGGAATTGATCCTGCAACCGGCAAAGTCCCTGTCGATCCCGGGGCCCAGGTCGACCTCGCGCTCAACCGAATGCAGGCCGTCGTACAAGCCGCCGGTTTGGAAATGAGCCATGTAGTCTTCGTCAATCCCTATTTGACGTCGGAGATTCCCTCGCGAATCATGAACGAGCGCTATGCCAAGCGTTTTGAGTTTGGCAACACGCCCGGCCGGGCCACTATTCAGGTATCAAGCCTTCCAGGAGGCGCTCACATCGAGTACACGGGTGTTGCTTTGCGCGACCTTCAACAGCGAAAAGCGGTAAGGCCCAAGAATATGCCTCCCAGTCCAACCGCGAGTCCCTGTGTTTTCGCCGGCGACACTCTCTATTGTTCTGCTAAAAGCGGCTTTATTCCAGGCCCGCACGGCGGAGTGTACGCCACGACCACGCAGCATCAGGCCCGGCAGACAATGCGCAATTTGCTCGACAACCTGGAAGAGGCTGGAATGGATTTCAGTCAGGTTGTGGCGACAAATGTCTACCTGGACAACCTTACCGACGCACCGTCCTTTAACGAAGTCTACGGCCAATATTTTGGATCGATTATGCCGGCGAGCACTATGGTTCAACAGATTGCGCCCGCGGAACGCAATGCCGATCAGAATGATCACTATCCAGATCTCGAGCAAGTTTCAATCATTGCAGTTCGCACGCCTGCCCATTGAGGAAGACGTTTGCCTAAGTCGAAGCCAATGCATCTTCGCAGTCAAGAAGAGGACCGAGTTGTTAGATTTGCAGGAGGCGTGCTTCGAAGCAGGTTGTCGTGCTACGCTCTGCTGCTTTGCGCTACCGCACTGTGCGCACAAACGAACGCCCATGAGCCTCAGACGAGGCAGCCCTCCAGCCATGTGACGTTAGCCGGACGGCAGAGTTTTGAATCTTCTTGCGCGCCCTGCCACGGCTTGAATGGAAGGGGAGGAGAGCGCGCCCCGGATATCGCCACCAGACTAGAAGTAACCAAGCTCTCAGATAGCGAAACTCTCAAGGTGTTGCGCGACGGGATTCTGCAAAAGGGCATGCCACCGTTTGGTTCCCTCGGTACGGCGAAGCTCTCTGAGGTCCTCAGGTATCTGCGGTTGCTTCAGGGCAAGCGTGCCGTTGTGGCGACGCCAATGTCGGCAGTCAACGCAGCACAAGGAAAAGAAGTTTTCAACAATAAGGGAGGGTGTTCGCAATGCCACATGATCCACGGGGTCGGCGGCTTTCTCGGCCCCAATCTTTCCGACTACGGATCCAACCATTCTGTTGAGAGCATTCGTAGCGCAATCGTCAGCGCAGAGAAGAGACCGGTAAATCAAAAAGGATTAGCCAGAACTACCATCAAAGATGGCCGGCAAATTTCCGGATTGGTAAGGAATGAGGATAACTTCTCAGTACAGCTGCAGGCACTGGATGGGACCTTCTACCTGTTGGAAAAATCTAGTCTCGCCGAACTTAAATTCGATTCCGCTCCTGTGATGCCGGCTGACTATGGCTCGAAGCTTACCAAGGAAGAACTGGACCAACTTGTGACTTACCTGGTGAGTGTTGGAGATGCGAAGCAATGAAACGGCGATTGAAGCTGGTCCTGCCGCTAAGCTTACTGATCTTGCTGACGTGGGCGTCTGCGCAGAAGCAGCCCCGCCAGTTCCAGTTGAAGGCGGAAACCTCCAACTTCTTTGAGCTGATTCCCAAAGATGCCAAGTTGACGCTGGTAGCGGGAGGTATGGGTTTTACCGAAGGCCCGGTATGGGATCCGGCCGGCTTCGTCTACGTGAGCGACGAAGTTATAAACAAAATATTCCGTGTTTATCCGGATGGCCATAAAGTAGACTTGATTTCACTCGGCGATCCGGACGGCAACACCTACGACCAGCACCATCAGCTGATCGACTGCGCCAGCGTTTTGCGGGCGATAATCCGGATCAACCCTGACGGAACCTTTGCCATTCTTGCCGACCATTTCGAAGGCAAGCGCTTCAACAGTCCGAATGACGTGGTAACGGGCCCCGATGGCGCGATCTATTTCACCGACCCTACTTCCGATTTGCCCAAAGGCGAAAAACAAGAACTCGACTTCAAGGGAGTGTTCCGGCTCGACGGGCAGGGACGGGTTACGCTCCTAACTAAGGATCTTACCGAACCAAACGGACTCGCGTTTTCTTCTGACGGGAAAAAGTTGTACGTTGATGACAGCGCGCAAAAAAACATTAGAGTCTACGATTTCGACCTCGATGGCACGCTACGCAATGGCCGTATTTTTGGCGAAGAGCCGGGCGGTAAGGGAGAAGGCGTCCCCGATGGGATGAGAGTTGATCGTGCCGGAAATCTGTACGTTACCGGGCCGGGCGGTATTTGGGTGTGGGATGCCGAAGGTCATCACCTCGGCACCATACTGCTGCCCGAGGAGCCGGCGAATCTTGCGTGGGGAGAATCCGACCTAAAAACCCTGTACATTACAGCCACCACATCGCTCTATACGATTAAGACGAATGCAATTGGCTTTGTACCGTACCTGGCGAAATAGACGCATGGCTGAGTCTGCAAGGAGGACGATATCGTGTTCACATTCTATTGCCGCGCGAAAAAACTGAGACAGACGCTCCGGCTGATTCTGCTCTCGCTTGTGATGGCGGGCGTTCTTTCGCTGATGTGGGAATTGCGAGCCGTCGGGGCGCAAGCCCCAGACGGCAATGGAGGGGATGCATCGCTGCTCCAAGCTTTCCGGCATGTCGAAGTCGCGTCGGTTTCGGACGCGCTCGAGCAGGTGACTGGAAAAAAGATGTACATGACGCATCGTATGAGGCCGATATTTGCCAGCAAGTTCGCCGGCGTTGCTTTAACCGTCCACCTGAAGAAAGAAGAGAATGACGATCCGGCTGCGCTTAATGGAATGCTGTCGGCAATTGACTCGGGCCAGAAAGACTCAGTGTTTGTCATGGTCGTCGATGACGGCGCCGACATCGCGGGCATGGGCGGCCTGATGGGCACCACCATGTCGGCGAGGAATTATGCTGGTGCGGTAATTGATGGTGGTGTTCGCGACGTAGCGTACTTGCAGAAAATTGGGTTCCCGGTTTTTGCCCTGGGCATCGTACCGTCAACTTCAGTCCATCACTATCGTTTTGACGGCGTGAATGTACCGGTGGTGTGCGATGGCGTGGCAGTGAATTCCGGGGACATCGTTGTTGCCGATGCTGATGGGGTCGCGGTGGTGCCCCGCGCCGCTGCGGACAAAACCCTGGCCCTGGCACAGCAGCTCGACTACAAAGAGCACTCCATGTACGCCATCATCGAAAAAGCGAAATCAATCGTTGAAGCGGTAAAGCAAGTCGGTCGGCTTTGAAGTTGGGCTTGCCAGGTTAGATCGGAAAATATTTTCATCATCATAAGAGGAGAGTCCACCAATGATCTCAACTACGCGTAGAAATTTCGCATCCCGAGTTTCTTGTTTGTTCACCGGCCTGGGCGCGGCTAGCCTGATTGGCGGGTCTGCACAAGCTGCCAGTAAAAATAAGGGCGGTGTCCGCAAGCTGGGCTATGACGGAAAGCCTACCGATGGGACGGGATTTATCACCCCTTTAATCGTGTACAACGGCGTTATCTACATCGCCGGACAGGGTGCTCACTCCCGCAACCCGAAAGAAGAGTTCCCGACGGACGTCGAGACGCACACCACCAAGGTTCTCGATAACGTGAAGACCCTGGTTGAAGCCGGCGGCGGGACCATGAACAGCATTCTCCAGTTGACGGTGTTCCTAACCAAGATCGAGGACTTTGAATCGATGAACAAAGTCTTTAAGACATACTTCCCACACGGTGGCCCGGCTAGAACCACGGTTGCAGTGGCAGCTCTTCCGGGGCAGTCGCTAGTTGAAATCAACTGCACGGCGGCGGTCGTTGGCAAATAACAAAATGCCGAAACCTGAGAGCGATTGTGATTTCGCGCGGCCACTTTCGTGGCGAGTTTGCCTTTCCTGTTCTCGAACCAGCGTTATTCTCAGTCTCTACTTCCTGACGCCGCAGGCGGTCGCGTAGCGGCGCAGTACTGCCTGAATGTGATGACGGATGAGATTCCGGGGCCGAGCTGGAAACGCGCCATCTCGAACCGCCTCGTATTCCAACGGAAAATATTGGCTGAGGAGAGTTGGCGGCAATGACACAGCTTCAAGATTGGTTATTAGGCGCGCCACTTCCGCTTTCACTTCGGGCTCAGGCCAATAGTAGCGGCAGCGATCGCTGTAGCTGAATGAGCGGGAGAAGCGCTGCCTGGCTTCATTGCCGTGATAGTGCGAGCGCCAATGGGAAGTATTCCGGAGCATGGCATTTTCCAGCGCCTCCCGCACTTCCGACAGGCGAATGTTCTTGTTACCCCCTAAAAGTTCGCGTTCCATCGCGCTCAAGGCGAATAACGCCTCGCGTAGAGCGAAAGTGAGCCATGGGCCCACTTTCAGTATGGCGAAGTGGTCTTGCACCAACTCGCTCAGCGCCTGCGTTGATTGATAGTCAGTAGAGTGCGCTTCGTAGACGATCGGCGGTTCTTCGGGCAACTCAGTAGCAAGAGCACCGGCTTTTACGCGGTCGTAGCCAAACACGACGTCATCGCCAAATTCGACTCCCGGCTGCACCACCAGTGCAATGACTCTATCCCATGCGGCAGACAATTTACGCTCGACAAAGGCGGCTTGAAAAGCCTCTAGGGTGTGCTGTGCGTGCTCGTGGGTGGTCACAGCAGGCGGGGAGCCCGGTTCGGTCTCGCCTCCGGGCGTCGGAACTTCAGTCCCAATCACATAAACCGGAGGATCAAATCCAGCCGGCAATTCGGTAAACGCCTTTTCGGCAGCTTCGGCCATTGATGCAGCCCGCTCTGCAATAATTTCGGCATCGAGCGGATTTTGCACGTCGTCGGCGCAGGGCATGCTCGCGTCCAGGTGAATCTTCTGGTAGCCAGCCAGGACGCAGGCACGCACTAGTTGTTGAGCCTTTCCCATGGCGCTGGAGGCAACCTGATTCTTCCAGGGAAACGGTCCGAGATGATCTCCTCCCAATACCACCCGGTTCGACGGGAGCCCAGCATTATGGGCACTCGAATGGATGAAATCGGCGAAAAGCTGGGGCGTTTGGCCGGTATAACCGCCCTCTTGGTTGACCTGATTGGAGGTAGATTCGACGAGCAGGATGCTGTCGTCTTCAATCGATTGCCGCACCGCAGCTTCGATTACGCAGGGCTGGGCAGAGCAGACCGAGTAAATCCCAGTACTTCCGGTTGCTCGATTGTTTTGAAGAATCTGCTGCAAGCCCACGTTGGAGCCAGATTTACTAGCAACTTTAGCGCTCACGGTAAGTAATCCTTAGGTTGCCTATGATTACGTTGTCGTACATACAACTTTCCCGCGCAGCCACTTCCCGCTCGGGCCGAGATGACAAAGGACGGCAACCACGATGCTACGGAAATTCTGATGAACGGTCTAAACCAATGGTTGGTCGGGATTGTAGTTATGGCGCAGCGTTAACGAGCCATCTTCATTGACTTTTTGCCGACATGCCCAACGTACCGGATAGCGCACACCCTTCACTTCAAGTTCGGCTTTCAGTCGCAGACCTTCCCATTGCGCCCCCAGTGGCAGCATGAGCATCGCTTGGTGAACGCCATTCGGCTTGGGATATCCCGGGTCGACACAACCGGAGGTCGCGACCTTCTTGTCTTCACTTAAAACACTCAGACGCAAAACACCGGGTACCGGCGTAATTCCGTCGTTGGCCAGTCCGATCACCAGGCCGGTAGCTCCGTCCCGCTTGAACGTCCAGATAAACGACGGGCGGATGCGATAGCCGATTTGGCGGGCGATCGTGTCGATCGGCCCGGGAAACTTCTCGTAGTAGCTGAGAAGGTTGCTGGCGGACTGGGTGTGCCAACTCCACAGCGAAAGATAGTTCACGCCGACATCCGCTGCATGGGAAATAATTTGCTCGTTGTAAGTGATGCCATCCTGGTCGAGTTGCAGTTCCTTGGGATCGCCGGTCGTGAAACCAACTTCGCAGATAGCCGCAGCCCACGGGGGCCGGAAGCTGAGCGCCTCAATTTGCGTGTTCTCAATAAAGATCGTATCGGTACGTAGCCAATTTCCCGAACGCATGGTGCGATCAAGCAAGCCCGCGTTGCCGACGTTGCTGAAATCAGGCTGGGTGTTGGTGGCCAGCGGGACTTTGGTCCAGTGGTCAAGCTGGGTCTCGAACATTGAGGCCCAGGTCTGTTCCGCTACCAGCTCGCTGGGGAAAGGATTGCCCTCGTAGGGCCATGTGTGGCCTTCACCCCAAAACCCATACATCATCGTATCCATGAACTCGACTTGAGGATGGCCGTTGAGCTCGGCGGCAAGCAGCCCGTTCAGCTCGCGAAACGCAGCCTGATAGGCGGGATGGTCATAACGCGGCACTCTATTATCTTTCCGGTAACGCATCTGCGCGGAGTCGCCCTTCCATTCGCCTTTAAGCTTGATGTAAGGGACCTTGTTTAGCAGAAAATCCGGCATGCCCGGGTCGGGGAAGTCGGGGTTTTCCAGCATGACGCGGAACCCAACGCGCTTGTTGTAACGACGAGCCAGATCGAATGTGATCTTCCACCACTCGGGAAACTCAAGGCGTCCGGGTTGCTTCTGAACATCGCGCCAGTTGGGCCGCACGTAGATTTTCTGCGCGAAAGGCAGCTTGATCAAATCTTCGAGCGTCTGCTCGAGTGTTTGGCCGGGGGTGTGAAGTGGACCAGTGTCATCGGAGGCATAGACCATCAGTCCCATGCCGAAATTGCTGACGATATCTTTCGATGGCGAAGTCACCATCGAGACTTCGCTCTCGGGCACGACAGCGCCGGGCCCGTATTGCGGAAACGGCCCCTGATAGAGTCGGTCAACAACTGTCGGCCCGGATCCCCAATCGTATTTGTCCCAGTTATGTTCGGGGATGGTGGCGCCGGCAGTCTTAGCTAAACCTGCTGCAAGTCCAACGGCACCGGCAGACTTTAAGAAGTTGCGTCGATTCATCCGTGCTCCTGCACCGCGAAGTTCAGGCAATGAGCCCCAAAGCCGAGCCTTGGCTCAGCGTTTTGCGCTCCCGTGTTGCCGAATAAAGCTAGCGAGCGCAGCCCGATCGCGAAACGCCTCCGTGCCCCCTTCTTTTGTAGTGGAATAAGCTCCTGCGATGTTGGCGAACGCCAGGCACTCCTCAAGGTTTGCCCCGGTCAAAAACTGGTGAATAAATCCAGCGTCGAAACTATCTCCCGCGCCGATATCATCCACAGCCTTCACAGTGGGAGGCATCAGGCTGCACTGCTCCTGTCCAGACCGGCAAATGGCTGCGGAAGCTCCGCGCTTTACCACCACGATCTTCGACAGTTCTGCAAGCATGTTAATTGCTTTCGAGAGATCGTCGGTGCGCGCGATTTTCTTAGCTTCGCGATCGTTGGGAAGGAAAATGTCTACGTGCGGCAGCACTTCCAGTAAATCCCGGTCCCATTTGTTCTCGGGGTCATCGTTGGTATCGAGAGAGGTGGAAAGGCCTGCCGCCTTCGCCTGGCGGAACAGATCCGGAATTCTGGGGCGCAAAGCACGATGCAAGAAAAAAGATGAAAGATGAAGGTGACGGGCGGAACGCACATATCCCATGTCGACGTCGGAATATTGCATTTCGAACATGGTGCCGGGGTAGGTGAGGATGTAACGCTGCTGCAAATAAGGCACAACGACGGTGACTCCAGTGGCGGTTCGCCCCGCCGTCTGTTTTACCCGGGTGGCATCAACTCCCGCCACTGACAACCGTTCAACCGCCATCTTGCCGAAAGCATCCCCGCCAGTTTTTGAGATAAATCCGACGCCATCTCCCAGCATTGCCAAGTTGTGGGCGAAAATTGCGGACGAACTCCCCAAAGTGAGCGCCATACCAGTCGCAAGCAATTCTCGATCCAGTACCAGCTCTTTCGGCATGCCATAGAGAATCAAATCCAGGTTGATTTCTCCAATCACGCATACGTCTAGTTTCGACATGATCCTCCATTGCTATCAGATATGGCTCGCAAAAGCTGAGCGCCATATATCGATAATGCTTGAATCCGGCAGATTTTTAAGTAATATTGCTTTTACTTTCGTTTTAAGCTCAACGCCGCACTTGCGCTTGACTCATTATGCTTATTCTATTCCGCCGCTATGGGAGAAATCCAGCATAGTATGCGGCATTCTAAATACTTTTGGGCCCCGGGTGGGTACTGGACAAATGAAATGAAACGATATAAAGAGAAACAACTCGGATCTTTAACGATTGCACGTCAACTGCGGGTGATTTCACTACTACGCCCATCGGTCTAATAGGGAGGCTTATGAAACGTCGTTCTTTTTTGAAGACGATCAGCGCCGCGGGCCTAGCGATGGGGGTTGCTCCCGCTTGCGGCCTGTCGCACGAAGCAAAAGCGCAGAGTACGACTTCGAGCACTTCGGCTGCCGCAGAAGCGTCCGCGCAGACTTCACCTGAAACAATATTGCTGAAGGATTATCAGCCAAGGTCTATTTATAAGATTCCCGTCACCCAAGTTTCTCGGGCGAAGTTTCCCATCATTGACATGCATTCCCACGCCTATGCCAAGACCCCTGAAGAAATCGCTGAGTGGGTAAGAAATATGGATGAAGCCGGTATTGAAAAGACCATTCTTCTTACCGAAACATCAGGACAAGATTTTACCGATACGCAACGGAAGTTTGCCGCTTATCCCGGGCGTTTCGAGATCTGGTGCGGATTTGATTACACCGGCTATGACCAGCCCGGATTCGGTCCCCAGGCGGTACGTGCATTGGAACGGTGCCATCAGGCTGGCGCAGGCGGGGTCGGTGAGCTTCATGACAAGGGAAAGGGAATGGTTTCGGAAAAGGTAAATGCTTTTGGCATGCATCCCGACGATGCACGCATGGACTCCCTGTTTGACCGCTGCGGCCAACTAGGCCTCCCCGTGAATATTCACGTTGCCGACCCCATTTGGATGTATGAACCGATGGACAACAAAAATGATGGTCTGATGAACGCATTTCATTGGCGTCTCGACAATCAACCGGGCATCGTGGGGCACTCGGGGATGGTGGACATCCTGGAGCGCACCGTTAAAAAGCATTCCGCCACGACCTTTATCGCCTGCCACTTTGCCAATCTCGACTATGACCTGGCGCGATTGGGACAGGTTCTGGAAAGACATCCCAACCTGTTTGCCGATATTTCTGCCCGCTATGCCGAAACAGCGCCCATTCCTCGGTTTGCGGGAGAGTTCTATGCACAATATGCCGACCGTTTGCTCTACGGCACCGACATGGGATTCGAGAAAGAAATGTATCGCGTCACCTTCAGAATTCTAGAAACCCGGGATGAGCACTTTTATGAACACGAGATGTTCGGGTACCACTGGAGCTTGAGTGGTTTCGGACTTCCCGACGAAATACTGCGGAAGCTTTATCGCACCAATGCGGAGAAAATCCTGAACTCCCGCGGATCGCGGGTTCACGCATAACATTTATCCATTGACTAACGCCGACATCGCGTTGAGAGGAATGTTCACTTGAAAGTATTAACTTGTCTAGCGGTATTTGTGTGCGTTTCTGCCGCGTTTAGCCAGCCCAATGTGTCCTTCTACGTCTCGACAACGGGGAATGATTCGAATCCCGGCACCGAAAAAGAGCCTTGGCGCACCGTTCAACACGCTGCGGATACTGCGCGAGCCGGCAGCACCGTCAACGTGCGGGGTGGCATCTACGGAGAACTTGTGAGCATCCACGAATCCGGCAACGCATCAGATGGATTCATCACGTTTCGCAGCTATCCTGGCGAGACGGCCGTCCTTGACGCGGAGCATTTCTCGCCCTCAGGAAGGCAAGGGGTACTCACGATTCACAATCAGAGTTACGTGAGAATCGAGGGCCTTGAAATCCGCAACTTTCGCACTGCCGAACATAGGCTGGCTCCATTGGGCATAAGCGTCACGGGATCGGGGTCGCACATTGAGCTTCTGAAAAACAACGTTCACCATATCGAACAGACTTTCGAAGGACGTGACGCTCCCGGGCGTGGAGGTAACGGTTTCGGCATTGCCGTATACGGTACCGATGGCAAGATGCCGATTACCGACCTCATCATCGACGGCAATGAGGTGCATCACCTCAAAACCGGGTCGAGCGAGTCGCTGGTCGTGAACGGAAATGTGACGAACTTCCGCATTACGCACAACGTCGTGCATGACAACAACAACATTGGAATCGATGTAATCGGGTTCGAGCGGACCGCACCCGATCCTGCGGTCGACCAGGCGCGCGACGGAGTGGTCAGCAATAATTTGGTTTACAACATCACGTCGCGCGGCAATCCGGCCTATCGCAATGAAGAGAATTCTGACGGCATTTATGTGGACGGCGGTACTCGAATCCTGATCGAGCAGAATGTAATGCACGATGTCGACTTCGGAATCGAGCTGGCCAGTGAGCACAAGAATCGATCCACTAGCTACATCACCGCCCGAAACAACCTCATCTATCACGCCCATACCGCAGGCGTCTCCATTGGGGGTTATGACCGAGAACGGGGACACACCGAGCACTGCACCGTGGTCAACAATACGCTTTATCAAAACGACACTTCGGGGACCGGATCGGGCGAATTTCAGATGCAATGGAATATGGCTGACAACATTTTCGCCAATAACATTGTGTACGCCGGGCCCGCCTGCCTGATGTCAATCAACAAATCCGAAGCCCAAAGCCCACCACCGGTGAGAATCGACTACAACGTTTATTACTGTCCTGTTGGGGAGAAGGCGAGTCTTTGGAAACAATCTGCGACGTCCGTGACCGGATTCAGCAAATACGTCCAGTCCACGGGAAATGACCGTAACTCCCATTTTGCCGATCCCCTTTTTGTAGATGCCGCTGGCCATGACTTCCATCTTCAGCCAGATTCACCCGCATTGGCGTCTGGAACACTCGACGGAGTACCGGTGGGAGCGAAAGACCTTGAAGACTCGTCGCGAGTTAGAGGCGGAAAAATCGATGCTGGTTGTTACCAAAAGCACTAGGAGAAACCATGCTGAACGCAGATGTGAATCGCCGTGAATTCATGAAGATCACTGCAGGTGCGGGGGCGGCGCTCGCTCTGCCGACTCTGGGCCACACGGCTGCCGCCTCGTCCAAGATGATCGGCATCCAAGTCGGAGCGATTTCCTTTGTCGATGAGGGGACCGAGAAAGTTCTCGACATTCTTCAGGAACGCGCCTGCGTCAACACCTTGTTTCTCGCTGTGTTTACCTATGGACGAGGTATCGCGGGGCGCCAGATTCCAGGCCAGCCGCTGCCTGATCATGGCAAACAGGAATACGATCTCAATTATCATGGCGGAAACTTTGCCACCCCTCATCCTCAGTACTACAAGAACACGATCCTAAAGGGTGCCCACGCGCCCGATCACGGCGACCTCGACATTCTGGCCGAGGTTCTTCCGGCCGCAAAAAAGCGCGGCCTGAAAGTCATCTGCTGGATGGAGGACGTGTTTCGCACCGACTTGCCAGGCATCGAGAAGGTTCAGGAACGAGACTTATACGGACGGAATGCCGAGACCTTATGCGTTAACAATCCCGATTACCAGAATTTCTTTACCGGCCTGGTAGAGGACTTCGCCCGCTCCTACGAGGTGGACGGAATCATGTGGGGCTCGGAGCGACAAGGTGCGCTTTCTGACAGCCTGGGGGCTACGCACGATACTCCACCGATCGATCCCGGCAACGTGACCTGCTTCTGCGAGTTTTGCCAGAGGAAGGCAAAAGAGCGTGGAATCAACGTCGACCGAGCCAGGCAGGGATTTCTTGAACTGGAAAAATTCGTTCGAGCGGCGCGAAACGGTAAACGCCCCGTAGATGGCTACTACGTTCAATTCTGGCGGATCCTGCTGCGCTATCCGGAACTGGCTGCTTGGGAAATGCTTTTCACCGACAGCCTTCGCGAGAATTACGCGGCAATCTACAAAACAGTAAAGACCGCCAAGCCTACGATTCCTGTGGGTTGGCACATCTGGCATAACAGTTCATTCAATCCGATTTATCGGGCGGAACAGGATCTGCATGAACTCTCGAACTATTCTGATTTCATAAAAGTCGTGATGTACAACAACTGCGGCGGCGAGCGCATGGCCCTATATGTTGATAACACTACGCTGTATGGAGATCTGTCTAAGCAGGGCCTGCTCGACTTTAACTACGCCGTCATGGGATTGAACGAGCGTCCGTATGATCAGATTCCTCACACCGGTCTTTCGGCAGATTATGTCTATCGCGAAACCAAACGCACGTTGGAGGGGGTGGCTGGATCAAAAACTCTGATCTGGCCGGGAATCGATATCGATATTCCGACCGAGGCGAATAACAGTAAATCGACGCCGCAAAGCGTCAAAGAAGCAGTGACCGCAGCGTTCAGGGCCGGCGCGCCAGGCGTGATTCTGTCTCGCAAGTATTCCGAAATGCGATTAGCTAACCTGAGCGGCGCTGGGGATGCGATTCGCGAGTTAAAACTCTCAACTTGAAATCACTCGCGCCGCACCAGAAAAGATTTATTTTTTTACTCCGAACGACACAATCGCGCCCCGTTCCAGCGGTGGCAGTGTAAATTCAATCAATTTGCCACGTTTCACTCCGCGCACTATCTGCGTCTCCCCAAGGAAGGGAAGAAAAGACAGAGAATCGCCCATTGCGCCGGGGACCTTTAACTGGATGTTAGCGGGCGTCGGAACGACAACCTTGTCCGGGACAAGTCCGCCGAAGTTAGCAAGATAGACATGCAGTGTACCGTTCACCATCGCGAAATTCGCGGCTACCGTAGGCGGAGCATCGATTTGAATATCATCGTTCCCGCCTATGGCATTTAGCAAATCCTTGGGAGGATTTGCCGAGCCGGCCGCGAAGTCGCTTTCTAGGGCGTTGAAATACTGTCCGGCTGGATCGGCTGGCAGCACAATCTTGTGTGCTGAGGGCGGGAGGCCTGAAACATCCTCTCCTAGGACAATCAGCCGGCCACCATGGTCAGTGAATGCCTTGAGACCCTGGCGCTCGGTTTCATTCAACACGCTGACGCTGGGTAGTACCAGAGTCTCGCCGTGAAACTTGGCGAGAGTTCGAGGAGTGACCACCTGCAACGCCCGGTGCTGCTGGATAAGCAGCACCATCGCCCCCCGGTAAGAAGGAAGGAATTGTTTCGCGGTGTAGTCGCGGCTCTTTGGCGAAAAATATACCCCCACAGGATGGAGCGGAGCCCTTGGTGAATACAGAGCCTTTTCGTTTTTTTCGATCCATTCGAAAATTTGTTTTCGCGTCGCTTCATCGTTCGTGCCGGCCATCGAATGCCCCGGAGCATCCCAGAAGTTTGCTCCGTCCATCACAATCGAGTTTGCAAGATTCTTCATCGGCTCTTGCGCCGTGACGCCTTTTTGTCCATCCCACGAGTAATTCAGAATCCAGGTGGCCTTGCCCTCCGCAAAGGCGCGAAACGTCAGCATTCCAGCCTGGTACAAAAACCAATCAACCTGGGAGCGCACCGCTGCCATGTGTTCGCCATTGCCGAACTCATATTCGTGTGCGATAACGTCGATGACGTTGTACATTTCGTAGACGTCAGCCCCAACTCGGGTGGCTTCTTCTTCTATTCCCGGATAAATCTCAGGAATTAGCATGATGTTGGGATTGACCGAGCGCGCATTGTCGCGAATTTCCTTTACAAAGTCAGTCATGGTTTCGATACGAAAATCGATCCACTTGCGAAAATTGGCGTCCTGGAAATCGCCGATCTTAACGTCTTTCTTTGCATCGAGACCGGTCTTTTCCTTGAAAGCGGCCACCGTATAGTCGTCGAAGCTGGCCCAGCTGTTCTCCCACCCCTCAAAATGAGTCATCCAGTAAGGGATGTCGACATAAATTCCGTCCATGCCGGTGGCGGCTATTTCGCGAACCCGCTGCATGTACTGCTTCCGCCACTCTTTCGCGTAGGGGCTGACCCATACATCTTCATCGCCCTGCTTGATCCAGAATGCGGCTCCGCCGGTAAACGATGCCGGCTCCCCGGTAATCTTTCGTTGCAGCCAGTCGGGGTGATCTTTCATCAGCGTGTGTAGGGACTTATCTGCATCTGCGGTGATACATTCCGTGCCGGCGATATATACGTAGACCTTATTGTTCGCTTTGTGCACTTGTTCGGCTATGTCGCGAAGTACCTTGAGTTTGGCTTCCGGATCAAGAAAGCTCTCGTAGCGTCCAGGGATATCGTTGTCTACTTCAATGCCGTAGACATGGTCTTCATTCGCCTTGCGAATGATCTGCTCGGTTTCATTGCGGTTCAAGCTGTAGGCGGCGATGCGGACTTTGTGAGTCCAATTCTGCGGGGAATCTTGCCCGGTGGAGTTGGTAATCAGGCCGGTAAGAGTAACGAGGGCAAGGAGCATCGATGGGAGCTTCATATTCCAACCTTTTGTGTGTCGTATTTTTGACAGGCGCCCAGTTTGAAGTTTTCGGCAAAACATAAGCGGCTGTTTTCACAGCCGCTTAGCTTGCTTCCCCCTCAAGCTCTAAAACTGGAACCGTGCTCCGAATTGCATGTGCCGCGGACTGTTCAAGGTACTGGTTATCCACCCAAACTGTGCGTCGCCAAGTGATGTGTTCGGTATGCCGAATCTGGGTGTATTGGTGAAGTTAAAGAACTCCCCGCGAATCTGGAGTTTCATCCCCTCGCGTATCGAAATTTCTTTGCTTAGAGACAGATCGGCATTGCGAATACCGTCGGTGCGAAGATTGGAAAAGTATCGCGGCGCATTTCCAGCTACCTGGTCTCCAGGCTCCGCGAAACATGAATCGTTGAAAACGGAAGGATTTCCGTTTCCAGTCAGTCCATTCTCTGCTGCCTGGTGATAGCTGATTCCCGAAGAAACCTGCGGACAGACCACGTTGGGACGCTGAGCGCCATCGTCTAGCTGAGGCGAATTCATCCCGATGTGGATCGGCGTACCCGACTGAAAGGTCAAGATGGTTGAAACTGACCATCCGCCAATGATCGTATCCAGCGCTCGACCCATATCCTTGCCAATCCACAACCCACGGCCTACGGGAAGACTCAGGATAGTAGCCAGAACAAAGCGATGTGTCGCATCGTTGGCGCTGATGGAACGCTCCGCTTTGAGATTGTCCAGTTCTTGCGGCCTTCTGCCATTGCTCAACGCATCGGTGATGAACGAATTCGCGCCTGCCGACGAGTCATCAATGGCTTTGGCGTACGTATAATTGCCTTCAAAACTTACATAGTGACTTTGACGTTTTTGGAAGCGCATCTGAAGCGAGTTATAGGAGGCGCTGGCAGCGAGAGCGGTAAGCGCAGAGAACTGTCCGTCGAATTGCGGGAAGGGACGCAACAAATTGATCAAAGGGATCTGCGCATCGTTATAAATCGAACTGGGCTCATTAAAAATGGCACCTGGGCCCTGGAAGAACGACTGGAATGGGTTATCCACTAATCCAGAAAGAATGTCGGAAGGGCTTTGGCAATCATTCTGTGGATCCGGGTCGGTAGCCTGACAATGGTCAGCGTCCGCTACAATCTGCTTTCTTGTGGCCGAAGGTAGAAAATTCTTATTGCCAGTCCGCGAACCAGAACTGAAGGGCAGGTGTCTACTCTGGCTTCCAGAATAGTCCGCTCCAATTGTGATGCCCGCGGGAAATAGGTGCTGGACTCCCAGGTTCCACTGATAAATCTCTGCGTTGCGGGCTTCGGTGGTGCCAAGAGTATTGCCATTGTTGTAGCCCCACATCGCCAGTTTCCCGTACGTTTCTCCTTGCGGCGAGGCAAATCCGTCAGGAAATGGGTTGGCTAATGTCGCATGTCGAGTATCGAAGTCGTCTTTGGTAAATTGAATTCCGTTGGATCCGCCAAACGCCGGCCCCGGGCTTTGATAATTGGTCGCAACGTTTAAGCCGTAGTAAATCCCGGCTCCGCCGCGAACCACGGTATTCGAGCCTAATGAGTAGGCAAAACCAGCTCGAGGGGCCCAGTTGTTCCGATCAACCGGTATATTACGACGGCTCGAGGTGGTGAAATCTGTCGTGCCTAAAAGATTGCCAGAATGATTAGCCAAGGTGACACTGGGATCGTTGGGGTCTGCAACATTAATCGGCACAGCGATGCCGGTATCGCCAGCAAAATTGCTGAATTGAATTTGGTTTGTCCGATCTGAGTAAGGCGTGCTCCATTCGTAGCGCAGGCCAAAATTCAGGGTGAGTTTCGACGATACTTTCCAGTCATCTTGGAAATAGAATGCGGTTTCCTTCGACTTGTTGGCCACCGATCCGTTTGTGTCCAGGAACGAATCTCCCGGATCGCCGTACCCTAGAAGCAGGCTGGCGTAAGAGCTCCCTTGGCTGTCGTCCCCCGCATTAACCGCCTGCTCGGTTACGCTTTGAGTAAAGTGAAACTGTCCCGTTGGGTTCCCGGGTTGGAAAAAGTTGTTAAAAAATAACCTTTGTTCGCCACCGAACTTCCAGATTTGCCGTCCTCTTGCCCAGGAGAGCGATGAACTGTAGGAATAGAGGGTGTGGGCAAATCCGGTGTCGGTGCAGCACTGATTGAACAAAGACACCCCGTCAGCATCGGTCTGAATCGTGGGAAAACGGTCCAAATGGTTTGCCGCAGCAAGAGGGGCATCGCCTGGTTGATCGAAGACCGTCTGAAGTTTGGGATAGTTTTCATTTACCGGGGCAACCGCGCGATCTAACGCAAAGCGATTCGTCCACACCACGTTCGGCGTAATGCTAAGGTTGTGCTCCAACGATGCATTATGCACATTCGTAAGTCCGCTTAAACCGTCACCACAGCAACCCCAATCGCCGTCGCCGAAGATGGTTGCAATATTGTTCTCACCATGAAGGTGGCTGTAGCGGCCTGACAGGTGGCTCTTGTCAGTGAAATTGTGATCGATCTTGATATCAAACTGCCGTCCAGTATTCTTGTTCAAAATCGATTGGTGAAAATTAATGGTCCCGGGATCCGCGTTGGGATCGGTAGCCAATGGGTACATGTTTATGATTTTTTGCCCAATGGGATCGATGAGTCCGGCGTCGATCACATTGGGAGTGGTGAATGACGACCGAATACGATGACCGTCTGCGTCGGTGGCGCCGGTAAACGAAAACGGGTTAAAGATAGGCCTTAACGATTGGCTGAAATCCCCGGTACGTTCAAGGGCCGTGGGCACAATGGCGTCGATTTGGAACGGATCGTTCTGGCGAAGCGCTTCGAAATCTACAAAGAAGAATGTCTTATTCTTCCTGATCGGTCCACCCAGCGAGAAACCATATTGGTCACGTGCGTGATCGGGCTTGGGAGTTCCATTGGCATTGTTAAAGAATTCGTTGGCATCAAGAGCGGAACGCTGTCCGAACCACCACCCACTCCCATGAAACTGGTTTCCACCGTGTTTTAGAACAATATTGACCACGGTGCCACCATTGTTGCCGTATTCGGAGGAGAAGCTGTTGTTCTCCACCTTGAATTCCTGCACAATTTCAACCGAAGGCTGGTAGTAGACGTTAGTAGTGGCGCCTTCACCTTGCTCTGGGGCACTGGTGAGCGCTCCATCCAGACGGATCTCCGCGGTGGCGTTGCGCTGTCCGTTGGAGACAAAGTTCGTGCCCGAGGGGTAGGAATCCTGCGTGCCCTGGCCTGCCGTTTCGGTTACGCCACCGGACAGGAAGACCAATCCGAACATGCTGCGGTTGGCGAGCGGAATGTCGCGAACATATTCATTGGTCACGTCCGTGCCCAAGGAAGCATCGCCTGTATCCAAAAGCGGGGCCTGATCAATAACGGTGACCGTCTCGGCGGCGGCTTGCGGTGTGAGCGTGAAATTTAGCGTCGCGCTTTGGCTCACCGCCAGCTTTACCGCTTTGCGCTCCTGCGCAGCCAGGTTAGGGGCTTCAACCCGAATGGCGTAGGAACCGGGGCGCACGTTGGTAAATAGATATATCCCGTTGTCGTTGGTGACGTTGTTTGCTGAGATATTGGTGTCTTCATCGGTCAACGTCACCTTTACTCCTGGAATCACCGCCCCTGAGCTGTCGCTTACCACCCCGGTCAACTGGGACGTGTACGTCGATTGCGCTGCGACTGGGTTAGATACGGCCAAACTGAGAAGAAAAAGCACTAAGAGCGCTCCCCACAGCTTCCAAAAAGTTCGAACCAGCATATGTATTCCTACCCCCATTTTGGCTTGAGCAATCAAAACTAAAAAAGCGCCGCTTCAGCGACTGGTCGCGGAGAACGGCAATCGACGAACGGCAAGGCGAAAAAAATGTCGTTAGCTCTGATATACCTTGTTCGATCCAATTGTCAATTGAAATCTTACGAATACTTTCGAAAGGTTGTTTATTTTTTTCTCCCCAATCTAATTACCTGTGGCACGCGCCATGGCGAGCCCGGACTCCGGTCAAAACTTCAGTGTTTGGGGACTTTGCTCGTGTTTTTGCTAGTTTTGCCCACCCGGACAGGCACTCGCCCTCCGCATGCAGTGGAGAATTGGATAGATGTTACGACCGAGAAAAATGGTTTTTCTACGAGCCGGTCATTTCGAATTACTGTGTTTTGTTTCGTATGTCTCCTCAACACTTAAGTATGTGCCCGGGCGTCGAGAGGAGCAGTACTAATCAGGGAGAGTTGCTTCTCCTAAGACATTAACGACACTTGTTCGTGTGCGGTATTGCTCAGACCCTCAAACTTGCGCCTGCTACTTCTAGGATTCAGCGCACCACAGCTTAACCCACATAAGAAAAAGAGTTGTGTGCGCTCTGATCGACCGAGGGGCACAAATGAATAAGTGGAAAGTCAACGTCTCAACGTCATTAGTTACGTTCTTATCTATCCTGGCGACTGGCTGCGGCCAGCAAACCGTGAATATTCCGGATACTACCGCTCCTCAAGTATTGACAACATCCCCGGCTCAGGGCGCCACCGGCATTGCACTAAGTACTACAATTAGCGCGACCTTTAGTGAGGACATGGGCTGCGGCACCCTAAAGTCACCTGCCACCGCTTTTACAGTTGTCGGACCGGGCGGTACCGCCATAGCCGGGACCGTCACCTGTGCCGAAGCGAGCGCCACGTTCACACCAGCCGCCGCTCTGGTAACGAACGGTCTCTTCACCGCTACTATCACCACCGGCGCCACGGACCTGGCAGGCAACGGGCTCGCCGCCAATTTCGTCTGGAGCTTCCGAACTGGTTCAGGATCGGCAACTCCCACAGTCATCTCCACGACTCCTGCCAATAGCGCCACTGGCGTAGCCATCAATCGGTCATTGACTGCATCGTTCAGCGAGGCGATGAATCCGGCAACCATTACTTCCAGCACCTTTACCGTTGCGGCGCCGGGAAATACTGCCGTCACCGGCACCGTGACTTACGCAGCTGCTGGTTCGGAAGCGGTATTTACACCATCGGCTAATTTAGCTGCCAACACTCTCTATTCCGCAACGATCACAACTGGGGCCACGGATCTAACGAATCAGGCTCTAGCTAATAGCTATACGTGGACCTTTACCACTGCCGCGGGCCCCGATACTACAAGGCCTACAGTTGTCTCCACTGTCCCGGCAAATGCAGAGACGGGCGTGCCGGTGAATCGGGCGGTCAGCGCGAGCTTCAGCGAGCCCATAAATCCGCTGAGCATTAATTCAACATCTTTTAGCCTGGCCGGCCCTGGTTCCACTGTGGTTGCGGGGTTAGTGAGTTACGCGGCAATTGGAAGTGTAGCGACCTTCACGCCCACTGCAAATCTCGCTCCGAACACTGTCTACACCGCCACTGTCACAACAGCGGTTGCCGACCTGGCGACCAATACGCTGGCTGCGAACTATGTTTGGACGTTCACTACCGGCGCCTCCGCAGACAACATTCAGCCCTTGGTCGTTTTGACGAGTCCAGCGAGTGCCGCGACAGCTGTGCCCATCAATTCGACAGTCAGCGCGACATTTAGTGAGGCGATGGATCCGCTCACCATTACCTCAACCACCTTTCAACTCACTGGTCCAGGCGGAACTTTGATCCCCGCAACCGTCGCCTATAATCCGATCGATCTCATCGCCACCCTCACACCCTCTGCAGCCCTCACCGCAAGCACAAGCTACACAGCCTCGGTCTCAACTGGAGCGACCGATCTGGCAGGAAATTCTTTGGGCTCCGGAGTTACACCCAATCCCTGGAATTTCACGACCGGCACTCTGGTGGTGCCGCCGCCTGTCAACCTTGGTACTGCCGCATTGTTCGGTGGCATAGGTGCAGCTGGATTAACCAATCAAGGCACCGCCACCGTCATCAATGGAAATATTTCAACTACCGGCGTTTCCACGACCATCACCGGATTTCACGACAACGGCTCAGGCTGTACCTACACCGAAACGCTTCTCAATGTTGCTCTGGTGAACGGAACCATCGATACCGCTCCGCCACCTCCCACAGTTGGATGTCCAACAGAAGGCACTGCGATTACTTCCACTATCGCGGCACAGGCTGCACTGGATGCTCTCACCGCGTACGGGGCATTGGTTGCATTTCCGGGCGGCCTCGATGTATCAGTCTGTCCCGGATGCGGCGGAGGCTCCGCTGGCGAGCTAGGTGGGCGGAACCTTGCTCCAGCGGTCTATAAGTCTGCCTCCGGGTCCTATGGAATAACGTTGGGAGATCTAACTCTCGATGCGCAAGGTGATCCCAGCGCCTTCTGGGTTTTTCAAATGTCAACCACGCTTACCGTTGGAACTCCTTCGGTGCATCGCAGCGTCATTTTGGTAAACGGAGCCCAGGCAAAGAATGTGTTCTGGCAGGTTGGTACGGCTGCAACCATCAACGGAATACTGGGTGGTGGAACCATGCAAGGGACAATCATTACTCAAGCAGGAGTAGCGATTTCAACCGCCGGAGTTGCGGCTGTAACCACAATAAATGGACGTGCCATGTCGTTAGCAGGGCCGGTCACGATGGTGAACACCGTAATTAACGTGCCAGCTCCATAGGCCTAACGCTTTTTCAGGGTGACCGATGGTGAACCAAGGTCGCGCTGCGCAAGTCAGGAGAAAAAATGAGATCACGTGTGCGGCTGTTTGCCGAGGTGGCGTTGGTGGTTTTTCTAATGCCCGTGTCTTTGCTATGCGCCGCGAATGCACCGAAGACACGAGAAAGGCATCGCCGTCATAACGCTCCCAAGGCGGAGTTGTTTTTAGGCTACTCCCACTTCCGCGGCGCACCAACGCTCAGGCCCGGCAATCGCATGGTAGGCCTTAACGGCGGAAACGCGTCGCTGGCTCTCAACTTCAGTCGATATTTCGGGCTGGTCGCAGACTTTGGTGGCTACAACACCACCGAACTGCGACTCAGTGGAGCTGGTGCGGCACCGCCCCGAGTTGCCGACGCCGACGGAAAGGTCTTCACCTATCTCTTTGGCCCAAAATTTGCATTGCGTAACTCCAGTCGTTTGACCCCGTTTGCGCAGGTTCTGTTTGGCGGTGCCCACGCCAGCGAGGTATCTCTTTCTGGTTGCACCGGCGGATTGTGTACTCCGCTGCCTAGCCAGAATGCATTCGCCCTTACCGCAGGCGGTGGCCTGGACATCAGAGTTTTCCATCATGTATCCATTCGAGCAGTCCAGGCGGAGTACATGATGACTCGCTTTGCGGATGTTACAAGCGGGTCAAGCCAGAGACAGAATGATCTCCGGCTGTCGGCTGGGCTGGTTTTCCTATTCGGTGGTTCTGGTTCGCCAGTCCCTCCTGTGAATGGAGAGCCGACCGCCTCATGCTCAACCGAAAACAAGACGATTTACGCGGGATCGGGAGACTCTGCAGCGATTCGCGCACAAGCTAGCGATCCGGACAACGATCCGTTGACTTATTCGTGGACCACAACCGGAGGATCAATCGACGGCTCGGGACCGGAGGTGAAGTGGAGATCAGCCGGAACCACGCCGGGAACCTACACCGTTAATCTGCGGGTAGAGGATGGTCGCGGCGGCACAGCCCATTGTTCGACGATTGTTCAGGTCGAACCAGCGATGAATCAATCGCCGACCATGAGTTGTTCTACCGACCACAATTCGGTGGCAAGCGGCGATCAGGTTCAAGTGACGGCGACCGCGAGCGATGCAAACAGCGATCCGCTGACGTTCTCCTGGAGTTCGGCTAGCGGGCGAGTAATCGGCACAGGGCCTTCTGTAAAGTTCGACACCACCGGCCTTGCTACTGGTCAGTACCAAGTGATGGGACAGGTGAATGACGGGCATGGTGGAACTGCCGAGTGTTCGGTTTCGATTCAGGCGCTAGCCCCGACGCCGCTGGAATTGAGGCTGGCGCTCCATAGCATCTACTTTCCCACCGCTCAGACCAGCGCTGAGAGACCAAACGGAGGTTTACTTACGAGCCAAAAGCAAACTCTCAACGAACTTGCGGGCGATTTCCAAAAGTATCTGGAGAGCAAGCCTGACGCCCATTTAATTCTGGAAGGCCACTCCGACCCGCGCGGCTCTGTTGAGTACAATCATGCCCTCTCGCAGCGGCGAGTCGATCGTACCAAGCGCTATTTGATGGAACGCGGAATTCCTGAGGGCAGCATCGAAACGAAAGCTTATGGAACTGAGCAGAATCTGACGGACGAACAAGTAAAAGACGCGGTTGAGCGAAACAGCGACCTGAGCTCAGAGCAACGTCAGAAATTGCTTGGAAACCTGGCCACAATAATCTTGGCCAGCAACCGGCGTGTAGACATTACGCTAAGCACCACCGGCCAACATTCATTGCGCCAGTACCCATTTAATGCAGCTGACTCGTTGACCCTACTGAAGCAAGAAAGAGCGGGGAAAACTTCCGCCGAGGGCTCAATAAAGCACTGATGCTGGTGTTTATTCTTTGCAAAGATGCATCACATCAACGGAAGACCGCCAGTCCGGAGAACAGGGCTCCTCAACAGCGTTTGAATTTCGCAGCTTACCGAAGTTACTTTGGTTTTGTCTCCATACGGCAACGACCCGATGGGATCAGGAAAGAAAAGTTAATAGAGTTTGCCAAGCCACTCGGGGGGGCTGGCAAATGAACGCATTAATGATGGCGCAACAAAACGAAAGCTGGAGAGACGCATATCGCGTTGCATTATTTGAGCCCGACAAGAACAAACTTCCTTCGAGGATCGCAGTTGCCGAACAACAGATTGCCGTGGCGGCGCTCCAACTTTTGAACACCGGAGAGTGCGATATAACTGAAAGGAGCGCAATTAACGTTGCGCTTTTCGCATTGCAAGCGCTCCGGAGTTCTCTCGATTCTGCCGAAGACGAGGAAAGACAATCCGGGAGCGCCGTGGCCTAAGAGAGCGGTCCACCTTCCTTTTTCGTAACCGTCATCTCGGGGAGCATGAGTACGTCGCTTTGCGCTTTCAGCCAGTGTTTCTTGGATGATGACCTCCTCATTCAAGGGCTCGAAGCCAGCTTGTTTTGAGCGCCGTGATTAGCGAGACACCAAAAGATTCCACGGGCTGCTCGTTCCGCGTTCTACCGGAATCAGTTCGGCTTGCAGAGGCCACGCCTAGTGTCAGCGCTGATGGTGTGCATCATACGTTGCCATCCGCCAATTCTGATGCCCGCTCCGGGCCGTCACAGGGGATTGGCGGGTTAGGAGGCTAACCCGTAAAATGACTTGCCCGGGACAGGCGTTTTGACTCGACATCCAAGGATCCGGAAACGTTATGTCCAACATCAGTGTGTTCGGCCTCGGATACGTGGGCACGGTGACGGCTTGTTGCCTTGCGCATCAGGGTAACAGGGTTATCGGCGTCGACCTCAGCAGCGATAAAGTGAAGGCGCTGCAAGCGGGACACAGTCCGATCGTAGAGCCCGGAATTGATGATCTGGTCGCTAAAGGGCGGGCAACTTTATCTCTCAAAGCGACGTCTGATTCCAATTACGCCATTGCACAAACCGACATTTCTTTCCTGTGTGTCGGAACGCCCGGCTTGCGAAATGGAAAGCTCGATCTCGGGTACCTTGATCCTGTGTGCCGCCAAGTGGGAGAGGGACTAAAGCGAAAGAATTCTTTCCACTTGATCGTGCTCCGCAGTACTGCCCTGCCGGGTACCGTGGATTCGTTGCTGATTCCCGCGCTTGAGCAGAGTAGCGGAAAGCGAATGGGCGAGGACTTTGGAGTTTGCGTAAATCCTGAGTTCATGCGTGAAGGCAGCGCGGTCGCCGATTTCTTGAATCCGGCGATGACAGTAATTGGAACTGCGCACGCGTCCCATGCAGAGGTATTGCGGAAACTTTACCGTTGGGTCACCGGGCCGGTATTTCAAACCAGCTTTCGCGCCGCGGAAATGATCAAGTATGTCTCTAACACCTGGCACGCGGTGAAGGTGGTTTTCGCCAATGAGATTGGCACGCTCGCCAAAGGGCTAGACGTTGACACAGAATCTTTACTCGAGATGTTCACGGCAGACACCAAACTTAATATTTCGCCCCTCTATCTCAAGCCCGGCTTTGCCTTTGGCGGGTCCTGCCTGCCGAAAGATTTGCGAGCGCTTAACTACCGCGCTCGAGAGTTGGATCTTGCCTTGCCCTTGCTCGACTCGGTGCTGGCAAGTAACGAGAAGCACCTGCAACGTGCTGTGGACATGATTCTCGGCACCGGCAAACGCTCGGTAGCGGTGTTGGGTTTGAGTTTTAAGCCGGCTACTGATGACTTGCGGGAGAGTCCGCTTGTAGAGCTGGTTAAGCGCCTGCTGGGAGAAGGGCGCGTACTGCGAATCTGGGACGAGAACGTTTCCCTGGGACGGCTTATTGGTTCCAATCAGCGCTTCATCGAAGAGGTTATCCCGCACATTGGGTCTTTACTCAGCGCCGACCTGGGGGAAGTACTGCGCACCAGTGAAGTAATTGTGATTGGGACTCGGGGGATTGGCATCGAGCGGTTGCGCGGCGGGTTGCGTTCTGACCACGTTGTAATAGACCTGGTAAATCTGGAGAAGGCCCGCAGGGTCGATCCGCACGCTGTTGGGCTGTGTTGGTAAAGTGCCATGAAGGTCCTCTGGGGTAAGGCGGGCGGTCTGGTTCCACCTGATACGGCCGGGAAAATTGGCAGTTATAATCTTCTTCGGGAACTGGCCCGCGACCTGCTCTTGGTTGAAAGAGACCGTGTATGGAAGCTGGCCTTAGTCAGCCCCGAAACTGAGTTCATAATAGTTCTCGCCCCGACCAAACATGTGATTCCTGAGTTTTTTGAAAATTAAATCGAAGTCTATACCAAAGAATTAATTTATGATCGGAGCTGTGGAATCGGCCTTGAGTCAAAATGTTGTCGAACCATTTGTTTTGGCGCTCATCCTTCTGCTTGGATTTGCAATCGTGAGGTCGAGAGGTCCAAGACAGAAACTCCAAAACCTGCTAATCATCTGTGCCTTTATGGAGATCGGTTTTGGGATTGGTCTTGGCCTAGGTTTCGTGGTTGGGAATTCGACTGTGGGCAGTTATTTCGGAACCCAACTGATGTGGGCTCTGGGGTCGATCGCCGCGGTCGGCCGAATTCGCAAGAACCGGCGTTTTGCGAGAATCCATGCAACCGGAGTGGCGTACTGAGTTCTGCGGGCAGGCACTTCCTCACTTACTTCCTGCAGCAGATCGCGTGCTGGCACGGCACAAGAACATCACTGCGATTCTTGCCGGCGATGACCCCACGGCGCATGGAGTGTACAAAGCGCTGCGCGACAGCGGCCTGCGAATTCCTGAAGACATCAGCGTTTCTGGCTGTAACGACACGGTAGGGAGTTGGGGACATCCGCCGCTAACTACGCTCCGCGAATTTTCCGAGCAATTGGGAAAGCAACTCGCCGAAGTTGTACTTAAGCGAATTGAGTCTTCGGGGCTCGACCCGCAGCGAGTGACCGTACCCACCGAACTGATCAAACGCGATTCCTGTCGTCCCATTCTGGTTGCGCCGGAGCTGGTCGCCGCCAAGTGACATCGACCTCACATTAGCTGCGATTCAAAAGGCTTGATTCTCGCAGTAAAGGGATGAATGCGTGGAAGATCCGAACTTTGTAGTTGCCGTTCCGGGAAATAAAGCTACGGGAAGACAGGCAACGGCGCGGCGCCCGATCCGCAATCTACGCTGGTGGATCGGAGGAATACTTTTCCTTTCGACGATCATCAACTACATTGACCGGCAAACGTTGTCGCTGCTTGCCCCTTTTCTCAAGCTCGAATACCACTGGACGAATTCAGACTACGCCAACATTCTTATTGGATTTCGCGTTGGCTATTCTCTGGGCCAGACCATCCTCGGCCGAATGATTGACCGCATCGGTACCCGGCGTGGACTGAGCATCACCGTTGTTCTGTATTCCGTTGTTGCCATCGCGACTTCTTTGGCCCGTGGATTTTATAGTTTCTTAGGATTTCGGACGGTGTTGGGGACTGCTGAGTCAGCCAACTGGCCAGGGGCGACGAAAGCTGTATCTGAGTGGTTTCCAAAGCGGGAGCGCGCGCTGGCGACTGCGCTGTTCGATAGTGGCTCTTCGGTGGGCGGCGCAATCGCTCCATTTCTTATTCTGGGAGTCTACTATCGCTGGGGATGGCGCCTCTCATTTGTGGTGCCTGGCCTGCTGGGGTTTCTGTGGCTGATTCTGTGGCGGAAAATGTACCATCCGCCGCAAGACCATCCACGGATCAGCCCACAGGAACTGCAGATGATTCGGGAAGATGCTGCGGAAGAAACTCAGTCCGGCAACGATAGGCCCCAACCTTGGCAGGTTTTGCTCAGACTGCCACAGACATGGGCGGCGATCGTCGCCAAAGCCCTGACCGATCCCGTGTGGTTCTTCGTTGCAGACTGGTTCCCGATTTATCTGGTTGCCAAGGGCTTTTCGCTCAATAAAGGGATTCTGGCGGTTTGGGTGCCGTTTATCGCCGCTGATCTGGGGAATTTTTTTGGAGGCGCGGCCTCCGGGTGGCTCATTAAAAGAGGCTGGTCGCTCGGCACGGCGCGCAAAGCGCTCGTCATTTTTGGCGGAATCGGCGTTCTATTGCTGATCCCTACCATTTTTACCAGCAACCTTTATGCGATCACATTCCTTTTCGCGCTATCCACATTTTCTTATGCTTCGTTCTCAACCATAGCGAATGTGTTGCCGTCCGACTTGTTCTTCAGCCGATCGGTAGCCACGGTCAGCGGACTTAGCGGGACAGGAGCTGGCATCGGGACTATAGTTGCCTTTAAACTCATCGGGTATTTTTCTGACATGCCCCATGTCGCAGCTGGACATTCCTTTGATCGCATCGTGGTTGTAGCTGGTATCGTGCCATTTGTTGGAATGCTTCTGGTGCTCTTGCTGTTGCGGAACACCCGTGCCACTCAGCAAGGCCTGGTGCGGCCGATTTGATCCAGCAAAATTGGCATGAAGCCGTGTTGATGTTCCCGCTCGATTCACAAACCTTTCAATTATTTCGGCGCATTTCCGGGCCCGCCGACAGCGTGCAACTGCGGCAATCGGTCCGGTACTGGCGGCAATGCAGGAAAGGGCGCGTGTGGCTCGGTCTGATACCAATAAGCCACTGAAAAGAAATTGTCAGACCTGCCGTTGGAGTGGCCGTGTTCGATCGTAGCTTTCAGCGATTTTGTGAACAATGATTCCGGGCCCCGATTCGTCCATGATCGTAAGGCTCTCTCCCGGCTCAATCGATTTGGAGTTCCGATTTCCGCCCGAATGGTCGTAACTGGAGACCCGTTTCTGCAAATAGTCTCGTGGCTCGGTTATTCCAGTTAGCCAAGCTTGGTTCTGTCCATAAGTTGTGGCATAACTTGTCACGAGCAATAGCGCTAAGCGCCCAAAACTTCGTGTCATCAAGGTTTCCTCTCCGTTTTTATTGCCACTTGGCTGTTTCGTGCCTGACGCAACTGCGAATAGCACTAAGACATCGTCCTTATAGGGAAGCACTACTCTTCTCGCCGTCGATCGTTGACGGCGAGTAGTAACAATTTTGATCAGGCTTGTAGAGCTGCAATCCTTTGCAAAATTATGCTGTGCCGCTAACTGAGGACATCAATTTTATAGTTGAACTAAATTTACTAAATCCTTGTCGATATTTGCTTGACACGAATTTGTCTTGCCATATATTTTCGTACGCACATCTAACAATCGACTGCGAGTTTAACCGGAATTTCGTGAAACGTTTCTCGAGCGAGCCAACCGAGAAAAATCGGGCGGCTTTACGGGATTTCCTCACACCTGAGGCCGGCTTCGTGGTCGCTCAAGTCGGCACTCAAGCTGCGATCACCGGTACGGTTACCGATTCTCGGGGGCAACCGTCGCCGGGGCGCACATAATCGCCGTCAATCTCGCAAACGGATTGTCGGACCAATCTGAAAGCGATCCCAATGGGAATTTCAATATTCTGTCCTTGCCGGCGGGCAACTACCGGGTGACAGTGGAAGCCCAAGGATTCAAAAAGTGGGAGAGCCCGCAGACGCAACTGACGGTGGGTGACCGCAATCGCATCACGGCGGTTCTACAAATTGGCGGCTCGGCCGAAGTGGTCTCGGTGCAGGGCACGAGCGACGCCATCCAGACCGAGAAGGCGACAGTCGAGACCGTCATTCAAGTGCAGCAAATCCGCGAACTCCCTCTGGCAGACCGTAATCCCCTTGGCTTGGTTGGATTGGTCCCGGGAATGCGCTATCTCGGCACCCCCAACGGTATGCGGACCACGGAGCGGACGGTAGTTGTCCGAAGGCTGATGTCGAGTGCCGCCGCGCCGCAGACCGACCTTCCGTTGCATGCCGACGTTTTTACGTCGAGCTCTTTGCTAGGTCCAGTTACAAATTTTCCATAGAAAAGTTTGAGAGATACGCTTTGACGATCTCGTTGGGAGGGACGGGAGATTTCAGTCTCATGCGTATGGCTTTTATTTTCCCTACTTCGGATGTTTCTCCCAGTGCTGCGTGGAGTGCTGCCGTAATCAATTTGTTGACAGGAGGCGGAGCATCTTTGCCGGTACGATATTTGGCTAGATAATCACTTAGCCTCCCGACTAATTTCTGCTCAGAAAGATGTGGATCGATTTGAATGTAGTATGGCCGATCCGTAAAGCCAAAAGGCACTTCAAGAGCCGCACGATTTACATTCTCGAATTTTTGATCTAAGTCGTGCTTCCACGCGGCCGAGTCGTACATTCCATGTAAAATCTCGTCGCGCTGCGCTGGTTTAAAGACAGCCGCGTGTAGCTGCATTTCAGCCGCGAAGTCGAAAAATGATCGAAGAGGCATAATCAGTTCTCCCGACGGGAATCCGTTTTCTCTATGATGCTGTCATCCCGTCTGACGGTCATCCTACAGTCCGCCATCTTTCCATCGGATGCCGCCCGATTGGCTTTGGCGAGTTAAGAATGGCGGCCTTCATATCCGACCATTATCCGCCCTTACGTGCCGCGAAAAGCTCGTCTTGTGATCCAAATCACAGAGCTCTGTGAAGTCAGATAACGACAGAAATTCACCACTCGGGCATTCTTAGCTTGGATGTGGTTGTGCTTCTGAACCGCTCGAAGCATAGCCAGCAGGTGGCCGATGAGTCGCAAATTTAAAACCATGGACGCGAATGAGGCAGTGGCAAACGTCGCCTATCGCCTCAATGAAGTCATTGCTATCTACCCCATAACTCCTTCCTCAACTATGGGCGAATGGGCTGACCAATGGGCCTCTGAGGGTGTCCCCAATATTTGGGGAACGGTTCCGCGCGTGGTGGAGATGCAGAGCGAAGGTGGCGCCGCCGGCGCCGTACACGGGGCGCTTCAAACAGGCGCGCTGGCCACAACCTTCACTGCATCGCAGGGACTACTGCTGATGGTTCCCAACATGAATAAGATCGCCGGCGAGCTGACACCCACCGCATTCCACATCACGGCGCGCACGGTTGCGGCTCATGCGCTCTCGATTTTCGGCGACCATTCGGATGTGATGATGTGCAGAACTACAGGATTTGGGATGCTGTGCTCGAACTCGGTCCAGGAAGCAATGGACATGGCGCTGATTGCGCATGCAGCCACGCTCGACTCCCGTATACCTTTCCTGCACTTCTTTGACGGCTTCCGTACATCGCACGAAGTCAACAAGATAGAAGTGCTGACCGAAGACGACATGCGTGCGCTAATCAATATGGATCGCGTATTCGAACACCGCCAGAGGGCATTGTCTCCGGAACATCCGGTCTTGCGTGGAACAGCTCAGAATCCGGACGTCTACTTCCAGGCGCGTGAAGCAATCAGCCCCTACTACGCGGCGTGCCCAGGCAAGGTACAAGCGGCAATGGACAAATTCGCCGAGGTAGTCGGTCGGTCTTATCACTTGTTTGATTATGTGGGTGCTCCTGACGCTGAGCATGTAATTGTGATGATGGGCTCCGGCGCTGAGACGGCGCACGATACGGTTGATCACCTGGTCGCTAAAGGCCAAAAAGTTGGAGTGGTGAAAGTGCGACTGTACCGGCCATTTGCGGTACAACAATTCCTCGAAGCACTACCCCAAACCGTTCGCAAGATCGCTGTTCTGGATCGCACCAAGGAAGCCGGAGCAGCCGGCGATCCGCTGTATCTCGATGTGGTCAACGCGATTCAGGAAGGGATCAAATATAGCCTGAACCGACCAACTATAGCACCAGTCGTCATTGGCGGGCGATATGGATTGTCATCGAAAGAATTCACTCCTGCAATGGTGAAAGCGGTATTCGATAACTTCGCGCCAGAAGCGCAGAAAGATCATTTCACTGTCGGCATCAACGATGATGTAAGCCGCACCAGCCTGAGTTATGATCCGGAATTTTCGATTGAGCCGGAGAATGTAGTTCGCGCCATGTTCTACGGATTGGGTGCCGATGGAACGGTTGGCGCTAACAAGAATTCCATCAAAATCATTGGCGAGAATACCAAGAATTACGCGCAGGGCTACTTCGTTTACGACTCCAAGAAGTCCGGCGCAATGACGGTGTCGCACCTGCGTTTCGGGCCAGAGCCGATTCGGTCGAGCTACTTGATTTCAAAGGCCAACTTTGTTGCCTGCCACCAGTGGATATTCCTCGAGCGCTACGACATGTTGAACTCCCTGGTAGAAGGCGGTGTGTTCCTGCTTAACAGCCCATTCAGCGCCGATGAAGTGTGGGGTCATCTTCCCCTGCAAGTGCAGCAACGTCTCATCCAAAAGAAAGCAAAGTTCTTTGTGATCGATGCCTACCAGGTGGGGCGCGATGCAGGAATGGGGTCGCGCATGAACACCATCATGCAGGTCTGTTTCTTCGCAATCTCGAAAGTTCTGCCGAGGGATGAAGCGATCGAAGCTATTCGTCAATCCATACGTTATACCTACGGCAGGAAGGGCGAAGAAGTTGTTCACAAAAATCTAAAAGCGATAGACGAAACCCTGGCTCATTTGCACGAAGTCAAAGTACCCACAACAGCCAGCGGGACAATTGAAATGCCTTCGCCATTTTCGGCAGAGGCTCCCAAGTTTGAGCGCGAGGTGCTCGGCCAGATATATGCCGGCCACGGCGATGATATTCCCGTGAGCGCCTTTTCCGCCGACGGTACCTTTCCGACCGGAACGTCCAAATGGGAAAAGCGTAATCTCGCGCTCGAGATTCCCACGTGGGACACCAAAACCTGTATTCAGTGCGGCAAATGCGCCATGGTGTGTCCCCACTCCGTAATCCGTATCAAAGTCTATGACTCGAAGGAGCTGGCAGGCGCACCGCCAACCTTCAAAGTTACGGACGCCCGCGACAAAGAATGGCACGGTCTCAAATACACGATCCAGGTCGCTCCTGAAGACTGCACCGGCTGCGGCATTTGTGTAGACGTGTGTCCCGCCAAAAACAAAAGCGAAACTCGACTCAAAGCGATCAATATGGTGCCGCAGCCACCGTTGCGCGCACCCGAAACCGAAAACTGGAAGTTCTTCCTGAAGCTGCCGGAACTTGATCGCAGAAAAATCAAGCTGACGACGATACGGCAACAGCAGGTGCAGGAACCGCTATTTGAATTTTCGGGCGCTTGCTCAGGATGCGGTGAAACCCCTTATCTGAAGCTCGTTTCACAGCTGTTTGGTGAGCGGTCGATTATTGCCAACGCCACGGGATGCTCTTCTATCTACGGCGGCAACCTTCCTACCACCCCCTGGAGCAAGAATTCCGAAGGACGAGGTCCAGCGTGGGCCAACTCTCTTTTTGAGGATAACGCCGAGTTTGGCCTTGGCTTCCGGGTGTCGGTTGACAAGCAAACTGAGTTTGCACAGGAACTGGTGCGCCGACTTGCAACTTCGATTGGCGAAGATCTCGCCACCGCCATTCTCAGTGCGCCACAAAAAGACGAAGCGGACATCTACGCTCAACGCGAACGCGTCTCCCTGCTGAAACAGTTGCTCGTGACCCTGGACTCGCCCGAAGCTAAACAGCTTCTGATGGTCGCCGATATGCTGGCTAAGAAAAGTATCTGGATCGTCGGCGGCGATGGTTGGGCCTATGACATCGGCTATGGCGGTCTCGACCATGTTCTGGCCAGCGGAGCCAATGTGAATGTGCTGGTGCTCGATACCGAGGTTTACTCAAACACCGGAGGGCAGGCTTCAAAATCCACGCCTCGCGGTGCAGTTGCCAAGTTCGCCGCAGGCGGGAAACCGGGCAGGAAGAAAGATCTGGGCCTGATGGCCATGAGCTACGGCAACGTTTATGTCGCCAGCGTAGCCATGGGCGCAAAAGACGAGCACACCCTCAAGGCTTTTCTCGAAGCTGAAGCTTATGACGGTCCCAGCCTCATCATTGCGTACTCACACTGCATCGCCCACGGTATCAATATGGCGACCGCAATGAGCGACCAGAAGCTGTTGGTCGACTCAGGGCAGTGGCTGCTCTACCGCTACAACCCGGAGCGCACCCTAGTGGGCGAGAATGCGCTGACGCTGGATTCGCGGACGCCAACCCGCAAAGTAAAAGAGATCATGCAGCAGCAAACTCGCTTCCAGATGCTCACCAAGAGCAATCCAGAAGACGCCAAAGTGCTGTGGGGCCAGGCACAAAATGATGCGGATATTCGATATCGGCTCTACGAGTATCTGGCACAGCGCAAGGACGAACCACTGCCTAAAACGCCCTCTGCTGAAAAGAAAACCATCGAGCCCGCCAAGGCCGAGACATTAGTGGGCGCCACGGACTAATGCTGAGGAGAAATTATGATTGATCTAAGCACACGCTATCTTGGACTTCAGCTACGGACACCGCTGGTAGCCTCGGCCTCGCCGCTTTCCCATGAACTTGACAGCATCCGTCGGCTTGAGGACGCGGGTGCCTCTGCGATTGTGCTGTATTCGCTATTCGAGGAACAGATCCGCCAAGAAGATCTGACGCTCGAGCACCACCTGCAAGTGGGCACTGAAAGCTTTGCGGAATCGCTCACATACTTTCCCCGGCCGGCGGAATTTCACAGCGGCCCGGAAGATTACTTGAACCACATTGTAAAAGCCAAGGCAGCAACCAATATTCCCATCATTGCCAGCCTGAATGGTGCAACGCTTGGTGGTTGGACCGATTATGCTCGCCGCATCGAACAAGCCGGAGCGGACGCAATTGAGTGCAATATCTACTCCCTACCAACCGGCATGGATGATTCTTCGGTCAAAATTGAAACCAACTACCTTGATATTGTCAGGGCAGTAAAGCTCGCAGTTCGCATTCCTGTGGCGGTAAAACTAAGTCCATTTTTTAGCAATATGGCCAATATGGCTAAGCGACTTGACGAGACAGGTGCGGACGGCCTCGTGCTCTTCAACCGGTTCTATCAACCCGACATTGATCTTGAAACACTCGAAATTCGTCCCAACGTGCTCCTTAGTACCCCTCAGGATCTTCGGCTGCCGCTCACCTGGATTGGGATTTTGTTTGGACGAGTCTCAGCCAGTTTGGCAGCAACCAGCGGCATTCATCAGGCAGAAGATGTGCTTAAGATGCTAATGGTGGGCGCCAGCGCAACCATGATGTGCTCCGTACTGCTGCAACAGGGGCATGGTCATATTCGCGAAGTGGAACGTGATCTGGGCCAGTGGATGGCAGAGCACGAGTACCAGTCGGTATTTCAGATGCAGGGCAGTATGAGCCAGCTCTGCTGCGCCGATCCATCTGCCTTTGAGCGTGCCCAGTACATGCGGGCAGTGAAGAGCACTCAATATGTTCGTCACGACGACGCTTCATGGGCGTATTTGCACGGTGATTGAGTGCCGTGTGATTTCGATCACAGTCTTTGGTAAGACCAAGCACTGCCCAAATTCCTCTTGCGGGACACAATAGTCACGTAATCGAAGAGTGATCCAAATAATTCGGACGCTTAGTTCGGTGGGAGGAACGCCATGGCTACGTTAGCGATTGAAAGAAGCGTCAGCTTCAAAAATATCCTTGTGGCTACTGATTTTTCCGAGGCTTCGCGCCATGCTGCACAGTGTGCTGCTGCCATTGCCACCGGCAACAACGCGAAATTATTTCTCTTGAATGTCGTGCCGCCTGAACGGCACCTTGCTGATCCGGTCCCGCCAGACTTTGATCGTGACTTCACCGCTGCAAATCACAATCTGGAAGCGCTGGTTTCGGTTGAATCTCTTGAAACTCTGCGCCATGAAAATATGGTGCAGCGTGGTCTGGTTGGTGAAGTGGTAGCGAATGTGACTAGGGACAAGAGAATTGACTTGCTGGTATTAGCCACGCATGGCCGCACCGGACTTAGGAAGCTTGTGCTCGGATCGGTTGCGGAAGAACTTTTTCGCGATGCCTCATGCCCTGTGCTGACCATGGGACCGACGGCGGCGCCGGTTCGCAAGATCCGGCGAGTATTGTATGTGACTGAGTTCGGGGCAGCCTCGATGCATGCTTTGCCGTACGCTATCGATTTTGCCGACAAGAAATCGGGAGAGCTGATTCTGCTACACCTGGTACCACCGATACCGATCGAATATATCGGACCCTACTGGTATCCCGGCACGGATGTGATCGAACGCGAAGAGGCAGACAAGCAGATGTCGCTGGAAAAGCTGCGCGAGTTGCTACCGTCGAATAAGGGACTCAACTGCTCCGTTGAGCACGTTGTGGAAATACACATTCCGCCCGAGGGGATCATTAACTTCGCCAAGGAACGCCATGTCGACCTGATCGTGATGGGCATTCGGGAATCTGGCATCACCTCGCCGCGGATGAGAGCTCATATGCCATGGGCGATCGCTTATGAAGTGGTGTGTGGCGCAGAGTGCCCAGTGCTGACAGTTAGAGCGTAGTGCGCTTTTTGCCAGAAAGAATCTAGCAAGTTTGCTCGATGAAGTCTTTGACTCGGGCAATCAGGTGCGGGAGCGCTGCACTCACCTTTGCAGACAAAGTTTGCCCGTGATCAAAATTCTCTCCGCAAATTGAAATAATGTTCGCTTCCGGCCTGCTGCTGTAGAGTTCGTGCGAGAGATTCAGAATAGCCCCCGGGGAAAAATCGTGAGTGAACACGGAAGATTGCGGCTGCGGCACCACGCTAGCAAAGGCTAGCTCTCCCGCCACCCCGCCATGGGCTGCATCAATGAACATTACTCTTGATGCCTGGCTAGCCGATGCCGCTAATTCAGGTGTGAGTTGGTGAGTTGTAATAATTTCGACATTCTCGCCTAAGTCCTGCTTCGCTAATTCTTGAGCGGCACGCCAGGCCAATCCGTCATCACAACGTAGCGGATTGCCGTACGCGATGATGAGAACTCGCGGCATGATCAGGGACGACTAGCTGTGGTAATTATTTCTCCGGCTGGATCAACCAACTCGATCCGCAATGCCATCTGCCCTACCGCATGAGTGGAACAGCTCAGGCAAGGGTCATAGGTGCGAATCACGGCTTCTACCCGGTTCAGCATTCCAGGCAGCAATTCATTGCCACGTACGAAGTGCTTAGCGACCTGTAGCACGCTGCGATTCATGGCCAGGTTGTTTTGCCCTGTGGCGATAATCAGGTTTGCCCAGCGGATCAGGCCCTGTTCGTCAATCTTGTAATGGTGAAACAGGATTCCCCGAGGCGCTTCAGAGGCGCCGATCCCCTCAGGCGCGTTAGGTTTTGCTTCTGCCCGCACGTGTTTCGAGAGTATTTCAGGATCGTTTAACAGTTGTTCCAGCCGCTCAACACAGTAGAGGATCTCGATGAGCCGCGCCTGGTGGTAATGGAAAGAGCTTAGAACCGCGGCCCGCTGCAATTCCTTGAATTCCGCCAGTTCCTGATCGGCTAGCTCAGTTCCGCAGCGGTCGACCACATTTAGACGCGCCAGGGGACCGACCCGGTACATGCCTTCCGGATAGCCTTTTGGTTTGTAATATGCCGACTTCAGATAGCTCCAGGGCTCAACCTTTTCGCCCAGGAAATCAAAATAGCGGTCGGCGCTGAGACCGTCGGCGATTAGATTGCCGCTAGCATCACCGACGCGAATCTTGCCGTCGTAGAAGGTAATTCCGCCATCTTTCTTCACCATTCCCATGAACAACGATGGAAAGTTGCCGAAGCTGCCAATCTCCTCGCGAAAACCCTGGGTAATCTTCTTGAACCACGCCAATGTCCGTACCGCGATGGCAAGTGCTTCAGGGATCGCAGAGAGAATCACATCGCGATTTTCCTGGCTTAGTGGCTCACTGACGCCTCCGGGCACAACCCATGCAGGATGAATTCGCTTCCCGCCCAGCCGTTCAATAATCTGCTGGCCGAACTGACGCAGCCGAATTCCGTCGCGCGCCAGCTGCGGATCGCGCTCATAAACTCCCCACAGATTGCTTTTCGCAGGGTCGGCGTCCATGCCCAAAAGCAAGTCGGGCGAAGAAAGATGAAACACGCTAAGCGCGTGCGATTGCACGATCTGCGCCATATTAAATATGCGGCGCAGCTTATCTGCCGTAGGAGGAATTCGGACCGCAAGCAGAGCATCGCAGGCTTTAGCGGAGGCGATCAGATGGCTTACGGGACAGATGCCACAAATCCGCGCCATTAGAGATGGCATCTCGGTAAACGGCCGGCCTTCACATAGTTTTTCGAAACCTCGGAATTGGGTGACGTGGAATCGCGCGTCGGCGACCTCACCCTGCTCATCGAGATGCAGGGTGATCTTGGCATGGCCTTCAATGCGAGTCACGGGATCGATGACAATCGTTCTTTTTTCAGCCATTGATTAGGCTCCGAACCGCGTTCTTGAACTTAACTCAGGTTGGTGCCCGGCTAGTAACTCCGAGACCACATAAAAAATCGTGTCGGCGGAAGGTGGACAGCCAGGCACGAATACGTCGACAGTCACGAACTCGTGAATCGGCCGTGCCTGTGGCAACAACCGCGGCACAATCTGATCGGGCGTACCGGGATCAAGTGTCACATTCTCCTTGTAGGCGCGGTCATAGACCGATTTGGTGGAAAACGGATTTCGCATCCCCGGCACATTTGCGGTGACGGCACAGTCGCCAAGTGATACCAGAATCGAGGTTCGCTGCCGCACCATCTGAATCTTATGCAGATCTTCTTCGCTGCTGACCGCTCCTTCGACCAAAGTGACGTCGACGTTTTCCGGAAAAATCTTCGCATCCACCAATGGGCTGTAAACCAGATCTGCGCTCTCCGCTAGAGTGAGCAACCGTTCGTCGATGTCCAGGAACGACATGTGACATCCCGAGCATCCGTCGAGCCAGACTGTGGCCATTCGCTTCTTGCTCACTGTTGTTCTCCCCTCATGAGTTGCAGGTAGGGCAAGAAATCACGTCGCTTTTCCATTTCCGCCACCGAGCGGCCCTTCTCAAACAGAGCGCCAGTGGGGCAGACCTGGACGCACTTGCCGCAACTGGTACAGGTGTCGGACGTGCCCCACGGCTGGTTAAGATCGGTAATGACCTGGCAATCGATGCCGCGGCCCATCACATCCCAGGTGTGGGCGCCTTCGATCTCATCACACACGCGCACGCATCGCGTACATAAAATGCACCGATTGTGATCGATGACGAAGCGGTCATGGGTAGCATCCACTGACGCCTGCGGATAGCGATACGGATAGTGAATGTGGGTGATGTCCAGCTTCTGCGCCATGGTCTGGAGTTCACAGTGTCCATTGGAGACGCAGACCGCACAAACATGATTGCCTTCGGTAAACAGCAACTCGACAATGCCCTTGCGGTAGCGCTGCAACCGCTCCGAACTCGTGACAACCTCCATCCCCTCTTCGACTGTGGTGACACAGGAAGCCATCAGCCGGTTCGATCCTTTGACTTCGACCAGGCACAGGCGGCAGGCGCCGACAGCCGAAAGTCCTTCCAGTTCGCAGAGCCGAGGAATGAATATCCCGTTCTCGCGGGCAACATCAAGGATGGTTTCATGTTCACGGGCGCTAAAATCTCGCCCATCGATCTTCAGCGTCTTCACCACGGCCGCCGGGGTCATAGTTGAGCCTCTTTGCCGCAGACGCCTGCCACGCACTGGTTGCGCTTGATATGTCCGTTATATTCGTCCGCAAAATAGCGTAACGTGCTTAGCACCGGATTCGGCGCCGACTGCCCCAGTCCGCATAGGCTCGTATTCTTAACCAGGTCGCAGAGCTCTTCCAGAAGCGCGACATCTTTGGGAGTAGCGTGCAACTTAGTGATCGTGTCCAGCAGCCGATGCATCTGATATGTGCCGACACGACAGGGGATACATTTGCCGCACGACTCGGTCATGCAGAAGTCCATAAAATATTTGGCCACATCCACCATGCATGAACTTTCGTCCATCACGATCATGCCGCCCGAACCCATGATGGATCCGGCACGGGCCAGCGACTCATAGTCCACCGGCATGTCGAGGCACTCAGAAGGCAAGCAGCCGCCTGAGGGACCGCCGGTCTGAACAGCCTTAAACTGCCGACCGTCCGGGATTCCGCCGCCAATATCGAACACCATCTCGCGCAGAGTAATGCCCATCGGCACTTCAACCAGACCGGTATTTTGCACACGTCCCGCCAGTGCAAAGACCTTGGTCCCTTTGCTCTTTTCGGTCCCGATACCTGCGTACCAATCGCCGCCCTGCCGAATAATTGGCGGAATATTGGCAAAGGTTTCGACATTGTTGATTAGCGTGGGCTGCCTCAATAGCCCTTCCATTGCGGGATAAGGAGGGCGTGGTCGCGGCGTCCCTCGCTTCCCCTCGATGGATGCGATCAGAGCAGTTTCTTCCCCGCACACGAACGCACCCGCCCCCAGTCGCAACTCAATTTTGAAACTAAAAGGCGTGCCGCAGATATTAGCGCCCAGCAGCCCAAGCTTTTCCGCCTGCCGAATAGCAATTTTCAAGCGCTTGATGGCGAGGGGGTATTCGGCGCGAACGTAAATGTATCCGCTGGCCGCGCCTACGGCGTAAGCCGCGATCAGCATCCCTTCGAGCACGCGGTGTGGATCACTCTCAAGAACGCTGCGATCCATGAAGGCCCCGGGATCGCCCTCGTCCGCATTGCAGATTACAAACTTCTGCGTGCCTACAGCCTTCGACACCGTGCTCCACTTCAAGCCGGTCGGATATCCGGCCCCACCACGGCCTCGAAGGCCGCTCTTGGTCACTTCCGCGATCACCTCCACCGGCTTCATCTCAGTTAAGGCGTGGATCAAGCCCCGGTATCCGGACGCGGCGATGTACTCTTCGATCCTCTCAGGATCGATAACCCCTGAGTTCTCCAGAACTATCTTTTGCTGCCGCTGAAAGAATGGAACATCAGTCGGGCAACGCAGCCGTTCGACCGGGCTCTGGTCCAAGGCATCGAGCACTGCGCCGGCGTCGCTGGGCGCTACACGCTTGTAGAGGATTCCGTCGCTAGTGGAGACCAGCGGCCCTTCCGCGCACAACCCCATGCAACCGACGCCTTTGATCCTGCAATGGGCGGACGGTCCGCGCCCACTAGCTTCTTTGTCCAAAGCATCTTTTACCGCCTGGCTTTGGCACGAAAGGCATCCCGCAGCTACGCAAACATTTATTTTTTGGGAGATGCTGGCTTGCGCCTCGCGTTCAGTGTTCGCAATCTGTTCCAGCTCTTCAGGAAACATGGGCATCCCATTTCGCTAGCTGCCGCCGAAATTGTTCTGGAGTCACTTTGCCTGCCACTTCGTTGTCGTAGACAACGGCAGGTGCTAGTCCGCATGAACCCAGGCACCTCGCTGACAGGACGGATACTTTGCGGTCTGCCGTGGTTTCGCCCGGAGCCACACCCAACTCGCGTTTGGCGACGTCAACTAACAGCGGCGCGCCTTTAATGTAGCAGGCCGTTCCCAGGCAAATTACACAAGTGTGTTCTCCGGCTGGCTTAAGGGTAAAGAAATGATAGAAAGTGGCGACCCCAAAAGCGCGGCTAAGCGGCACTCGCAACGAAACCGCTACATAGCGCAAAGCTGTCTCATCAAGATAGCCAAACGCCTCTTGCACGGTATGCAAAGTCTCAATCAGCCCGCGCGAATTCTGCCCCACGCGCCGCATGGTCGCATCCACAATTTTCCAGCGTTTATCCAGGCTGGGGACAGAGGGCTTAGCGAGAATGGTGGTCACCGTGTTCGGCTTCCCTGGTTAAATTGTTATTTCGGCTTAAGTCTACGCAACGGGAATTACGGTGGATGTGACGGGAATCACGCTAAGGCGTGCCTCGTTGCACGCATTCTACAGCACACGATCTTCCGCACAGCGAAAACAGTGAACCTTTACGAAACTATGGTTCGGATTGGGGCAGCGACAAGTGGTTTTTGGTTGCCCCCAGGGAGTTACTAAAGGCGCGGCGGTCAGCCTTGGATTCAAATGATCCGTGAAAGATATACGAGATTGGCGCTTTGCTCGTTTTAAAGTAAGGAGGTATTTAAAAGGACATCGTGAGCCCAACTCTCACAAATGTGCGGTTTATTTGCTAGCAAAGGGGCGTGTCAGGCCGAAAGTATTTCGCCGAAACAGACAGCGCATGCAATGCAGCCTAACGCCTCGCAGCGCTAAATATTGCTAGCTAAATGCCTCGCGCCGTCAGTCCTATAAAGGTTGGCGGCGCAATTAAATGCCAGTTGGCGTTGCCACTCTCATCGAGATAAATAGATTTTTCAGCTCGGCCATCCCTTCGCCACTTCGTGCCGAGACTTTCAGAATTCTAATTCCCGGCCGGACGGCAAAGATATTATCGGTAAGCGTCTTCATGTCCACGCCAGTGGCCTCGGCGAGATCAATTTTGGCAATGACCGCGACATCAGCCGTGTTGAAAATTGTGGGGTACTTCAGCGGTTTGTCTTCCCCCTCTGGGGTCGAAACCAGCACTAACCGCAGCTGCTCGCCAAGATCAAAGCTGGAAGGGCAGACTAAATTCCCCACATTCTCAATGAACAAAAAATCCAACTCATCGAGCTTCCACTCAGCCAGCGCGCGCGCTACCATGCCCGCGTCGAGATGGCACACCGTACCGGTAGTAATTTGCTTTACCGGCGCCCCGGAACGCGCCAGTCGCGCTGCGTCGTTTTCAGTTGCCAGGTCGCCCACCAACGCGGCGACTCGATATTCGCGGCCAAGATCCGTGAGCAGACGCTCCAGCAGTGTAGTTTTACCGGATCCCGGGCTCGACACCAGGCTGACTACCAGTACTCCGGCGTCATGAAAGCGACGACGGAGCTGGCGCGCAAGCAGATCATTTTCTTTAAGCACCTTGCGCCGTACCTCAACCATTCTCGGCTCGCTCATGCCATCACTTCCATTGCAGTAATCTCCAATTCCTCGCCGTGAACAACGCGCTCTGCGAAGGCTCCACATTCAGCGCAAGTAAGCATCGGAAGGGATTTTATCTGCCGTTCCGCCCGGCATGACGGGCACATTATCACAACTTCGATGTCTTCAATTATCAACTGCGATCCGCGTAGCGCAGTATCCTGGCAGGCAATATCGTAAGAAAACCGCAGCGCATCCTTGTCAACTCCAGCCAGCCGGCCGACGCGCAGATGGACCGTTGTAGCCTCGGATGCACCCTGGCGCGTCAGCTCTTCGAGAGCTCCGTCGACAATGCTAAGTGCAATTGATAGTTCATGCATTAAAAGTAACTTACATCATCTTCATTTTCAGATAGCGTTGAAAGTCCCCTCGAAAGTAAATCACGGCATAAACCACGGCAGCCAAGCTGCCCCATTTGATTAGCTTGCTGGTCATATAGGTCTCCTTATTCCTTAAGCAGCCGTGTGGCTGTGAGCATTGGAAATTAAGTTCTCGGCAACACAAACCGCTTCGTTGACGGCTGCACTAACAGCGGCGCTTAAGCCCATATTTCCGTCAGCATCCGCTTCCAAGGTCGCAGGTTCGCACCCGACAACTAGCAGTCGGCCATTTCTTGCTCCGCCCAACGCGCCCACGAGTTGCAACACTGCAACAGGGTTCATGCTGTGCGCGTCCAAAGTTCCGGCGTCGCGATACTCAGCGAGGTCAGGTTCAATTGTATAGAGCGTCCCGGGCTCTCCGCCTCGTGGCACGGCGTCAACCAGAATTACCAGATCCCAATCTTCCATTAGCGCGTAAGCCAAATCGTAACTGCGGATTCCAAAATCGACCACTTTCACACCCAAGGGCAGAGGCCGCTGGGCAAGCTGCTTTACCACTTCCACTCCAAATGCGTCGTCCCCGAGAAAGATGTTGCCGATGCCAGCGACCAGGATCTTAGCGCTCACACGAAAACCTCGTGAGTTCTAACGGTTCAACTTCTTCCGGAGAAAAGAAAAATCGATGCCCTGGCTGGCGCAACATTCCGAGATCCCGGCCGGGATCATCTTCGATCACCACCGCCAGGTGTACCCGATCTTCGAAGTCTCGTTCAATTGCTTCGACGATAGCAATCTTGCCTTTCAACGCCATATCCATAATGTCCGCGGTTTTTTGCGGCCATAGGCGAACCCGGTCGCCGGGTTTCAGTTCGACGCCAAATACCGTTACACTCTGCACGGGCGAATTGTCTGATTCCTGATTCCATTCCATAATGGCTTTCAACCGATCCGGCGCATGCCGCGAATCGTTCCATGTGTCTTCATCAGCTGATCACGCGCAGTCTGCTCCGTGCGCAGTAAAAGATTGCGGACGCGGTCATCTGCCAGGCGCATTTCATCCTTCTCCGGCTCGGAAAGTGTCATCACTCGAAGGGTGAGCATCTCGTCCATCTCGGTCGAGTCGTAGAAATCGCCAACGCTCTCCGGCGCGATCTTCGGATGATCATAGAGTACGATCGGCGAACAGAGCACCATATCTCGTTCGTCATCCGCCCCGACCAGCACCGGGAAGTTGCCGATATTCTTACAGGTTTTCACATCCTCCTTCATATCGTCCGGTGGATCGAGCAGCGAGACAAAGCCCCCACAGCTGACCGTCAGAATAGTGTGCGCAGAAACTAATGAGCGTTGCAGAGCAGCGTTACGATCGCGATCTTCTCCCGGCAACCTGGTCTGGTTAGTCACTTCAATAGTCAGTTTCACGACTCCTCGCCGAACTTTCTGCGAAGTAACAACAATGTTTCCCCGGACCTCGTGCTGGGTTCGGCTGACCCTTCCTGCAATTTGACCAGAGGTAATGCGAAGCCATTCATCTCTATAGCTGGCAGGGAACCCAAATTGCATCGTTTGCGCGCGACTGTCCTGCAAACTCACTTCAAATTCCAGCGAGCGTTCGACGCCTTCATCCCAACTCTCAATCACCCGGTCATTTACTAGCAAAGAAGGCACTGGCTCGAGTTTGCCTTCTACTGATCTCGATACTTGTCGCGCAGTCAGGTGCAAAAAGCGAAGTTCAACCTTGATGGAAGCCTCACCCTGCACCTCGACCAGGCACTCCGAATGCATCATGGCCCGTTCCGTTCCACTTTTAACCTCAGCATAAGCGGGGGGATACAGAATGCCGAAGGTCCATCGTTGCCTGTTCTTGATAGCCGACGGACGATAGGGATAAAGCATGTAACCTTCATACAACACGGAGTTCGCGACTTTCCTCGCCAGATCGTGATTCATAATTTAAGCTCCGAGGCTTCGCTCAGCATTTGTTCCAAAGCCTGCTCCCAGGTGGTATTGCCGTGAGCTGACCTGAATTCTTCGATCCGTTCAAACACATCACGACGCAGGCAAACCCAGGCTGTATTGGGGTAATACAAGTCCATCATGTCTTTCCACAACCGGACAGGGACTCGATAATTGGCATCGCGGCCCCATGGAATCTGCGCAATTTGCAGCCCGACACTTCCCTCATGAAAAACAGTTCCGCTAAACATTAGCGACGTGGGTAGTTCTCCCTCCTCCAACCCGTAAATGTATTTCGTGACTGCAACATTAAAGTCGAATGTGCACGGAACCGGGACGTCCACAACCGTGCCTCCGGTGAAACCTGCGACATTCACGTTGATATTTGCCCACAGCAGGGGTTGCAGTGTCTTGCTCCAACGCTCGGGCTCGCCGAACAGTTCTTTGAGTTGAGATTGCTCGCTTACGGTATATTTCCGCCGCACTGGTTCAATCTGCACTTGAACGCGCAAAGCGATGGAATGAATCGGGTCTCCTTGAGAATTAGAGATTCGCACTTTGAACAAAAGTTGAGGTGCCGCAGCATTCGGAGCGGTGCACACGTCATCGACTTGGAATCGCAAATCAGGCATGCGCGCCGCCGGATGCTTCCTTCATGACCCGAAAGAAATCGTCAATCTTCTTCCAGACTTCCGTTCCGCCCGAGAGCCCCCGCCAGTGGCTTCGAATGATTCCAACCAGGTGGAAACATTGATCAATTGGGGCACGATAATACTGGTGCGGCTCGGAAATGCGATTCACCAGCAGCGCCTCGACGTCCGGTTCTAGCTGGTTGAGTACTGGGTTGTGGTCCACAATGGCGTCCCAATACTCGAGGTCGAGGGACGATTCCATTGCTCCACCGGGGCTGGGATAATTCGCTACGACCCGTCCTGCGGTGCTGTTGTGCACGAAGAAAGCAAGATTGATTGGAATGAGCAGGCTGTCCCATTCCTGCTGGTCGATTCGGAAGTCGCTTAACATCCGAATGTCTCTTGGCACGCGACGATATCGCTGACGCGCGTTTCCGCCAAAAAGTACAGCACAAGGATCACAGGCGCAAACTACCTGGTACTTTTCCAGTTCCAGTAGATGCTGATGCGGTGCGGCCAGCGCAGTTGCACACAGTTCACATCTTTCCGTACGTTCGCGCGTTTTGCGCACAAATCGCTGCAGAGTGGCGAATGCGCCGCGTTCGAGATTGTTAGCCCCTGTGGCCATGCCGATTCGTCTAGGCGGGAGGGAGATCCGGCATTCTGGGATCGATAGGGCGGCGCTTGTCGGCGTTGATGCCAGTTGCGTCACGAGAGGTGCGCCCTTGCCCCTCACGCCCGGGTTCCTTCTTGTGATATTTGTAAGTCCACTCTTCCCCGCGCTTCGTGCCGGGAGTATGTGAGTCGATGTCAGGCCGTGGATTCTTCATATTTCTTATCCTCTTTGATGGCTGATTGAATCATGTTAAGTGGAACAAACCCCGCACCCGATTCAGCCACGCCATGCGCAATGACTCGGGTGATTTCCGGCGCAAGTTCCAGAATCGCCTGTTCAACCGTTTCCTTGATGGCCTCTGCTGACGAATGGCAACCGGTGCCAGCACTTTCAATTTTCAGCCTCACCACCGAATCGTCGAGCGCGATAAGTTCAACCGCCCCGCCATGCTTGCGTACCTGTGCTCGGGCTTTCTCGACCGCTTGCGCCACGCGGTCCCCTAACGCGACCGGATGCGCCCCATAAAGTACCAGCAGTCCACAGATCAGGGGATCGCTGCCCAACTTAGCAAGAGATGTGTGCCCCGATTCGCCGCTCTCGGAGAGGACCTCCACGATTCGAGAAATTACCGCACCGTGAAGATCCATTACCGACTGCAACAATTCGAGCGCCGTTGTCCGCGCAGTTTCATCTTCAAGCAGTGAAACCCGCTCCACTAAACGCTCGATTTGCTCTGTGTGTGACACGAACTCGGCATTGTCCATGGCGTTACTTGCTTCCCATTGCCCCAAACATGGGCGAATGTCGCGTTTCCAGGGTCTTCCCGTTGCCCAGGTACATGTGGACTCCGCAAGGTAAACAAGGATCGAAGCTGCGAACCGCCCGCATAATATCAATACCCTTGAACTTGTCCGGACCGTTTTCTTCGAAGATAGGCGTGTTTTGCACCGCATCTTCGTACGGACCGGGCGTTCCATAGATATCCCGCGGATTCGCGTTCCAACACGTTGGCGGGTAGGGATGATAATTGGCGATCTTGCCCTCACGTATTACCACGTGATGAGACAGCACGCCGCGTACTGCTTCGTGGAATCCGCAGGCAATTGCTTCGTCCGGCACCTGGAACGTCGACCACGTCTTAGAGCGCCCGGCAAGCAATTCCTCCATGGCTTTTTCGCAGAAGTACAGTGCCGCAGCCGCGGCATAAGCCTGGAAGTAGGTCCGTGCTCGGTCGCGCTCGATGGCATTGCTCCACTGCGGAATCTTCCATTCGAAGCTCGTTTCCGGCAATAAAGCCCCCTTCGGCAAGTTAATCTTCACGCTGTGTCCAGTCGCCTGGATATAGCCGATGTCCACAAGTCCTGACAATGCTGTGGACCACAGCCGTGCAATCGGCCCACCACCCGTATCGAGTGCGAGATGGTCACCCGACCGCTTGTCATACCAGCGCGGCGACATGACCCAGGTATAGTTTCCGTTAAAGTCACGCTTCTGCGGCCTCGGCAACGTGGTCTGGTTCCAAGGATGTCGCTTATCGATCGGATTTCCGATTGGATCTGACTTGACGAAGGTGGGTTCGTTTTGCCAATCGTCATAATATGAACTGCCAAGCAGAATTCGCAGTCCGAGATTTATATCGACCAGATCGTTGGTGACGAGTTTTCCGTCCACTACAATGCCCGGGGTGACGAACATGGAGCGGCCCCACTCTGACATTCTTTCGTAGCGGTAATCGCAAACATCCGGATTGTTAAAAGCGCCCCAGCATCCCAGCAAGACGCGGCGTTCGCCCACCTTCTCGTAGCCAGGAAGAGCTTCGTACCAGAAATCGAATAGGTCGTCGTGCAGAGGGACGCAACGCTTCATGAATTCGACGTACTTCATCAAGCGCACCAGATAATCAGTAAAGAGTTGGATGGTTGCGACCGTGCCGACTCCTCCGGGGTACAGCGTAGAAGGATGGACGTGGCGGCCTTCCATCAGGCAGAACATCTCTCGCGTCAACCGGCTTACCACCAGCGTCTCGCGGTAAAAGTCCCCGGTGAAAGGATTCAACGCCGTCATGATGTCGGCAATGGTCTTGTATCCGTGAATGTGGGAATTAGGGGCCTGCTTACGCTGTGCCTTGTCCCACAAGCCAGGATTCGTCTCCTTCACCATCTGTTCACAGAAGTCAACGCCTACCAGATTGTCCTGAAAGATGTTGTGATCGAACATGTACTCGGCAGCTTCGCCGAGATTGATGATCCATTCGCCCAGATTCGGGGGCTTTACGCCAAAGGCCATGTTCTGTGCGTAGCAGGCGCAGGTGGCATGGTTATCGCCGCAAATCCCACAAATGCGGCTGGTGATGAAATGTGCATCTCGCGGATCTTTGCCTTTCATGAAAATGCTGTATCCGCGAAAGATCGACGAAGTGCTATGACACTCGGCAACTTCTTTGTTTTCAAAATCGATTTTGGTAAAGATCCCAAGGCTACCCACAATGCGGGTGATGGGGTCCCAGTTCATCTCGACCAGGTTAGGCTTCTTCCTGGGAGTTGTTGCTACCGGCTCAGCGATGGTTCCCATGTCGTAATCCTCTCCGCGTTACGCAGACTTGGGGCTCATACGTGATTTGTATGCGCCGGGTTTTGGATGATAGCCAGTGATCAGTTCGCGGCCGCGACGGCGCCATTCCGGTTCGCCATTTACGGTGTTGTTGGTAATGGCACGCAGCGCCCGTATCATTTTTCCGTAGAGGGTCAGTGCCGCCGTGGAGAATCGGGCTCCGGAAGGCTCATCCATGAAAGGCATGAACATGTCGGGAAATCCTGGCATAGTGCAGCCGATGCATATGCCGCCTACGTTAGGACAGCCGCCTACTCCGCGCATCCAGCCGCGTTTGGGTACATTGCAATTGACCACAGGTCCCCAGCAGCCTACTTTCACCAAACATTTTGACGAACCATATTCAAAGGCGAAGTCGTCCTGCTCGTAATAAGCGGCTCGATCGCAGCCTTCGTGCACCGTCTTGCCAAATAGCCAAGTCGGGCGCAGTTGCGCATCCAGCGGTATCATCGGGGCCAGTCCCGCGGCCTGAAACAGCAAATACAGAACCGTTTCCATGAAGTTGTCCGGCTGCACCGGACAGCCAGGCACATTTACAATTGGCAATCCAGCTTTCGACCGCCAGCCCCACCCTAAGTAATCAGCAAGACCCATACATCCGGTAGGATTGCCTGCCATGGCGTGAATGCCGCCGTAAGTCGCGCATGTTCCCGCTCCAACGACGGCCAAAGCTTTGGGTGCGAGACGGTCGATCCATTCACATGTAGTAATTGGCTGACCGGTGATCAGGTCGGTTCCCATGGCCGCCCAGTAGCCTTCATCTTTTATGCGCTCGTTAGGAATGGAGCCCTCGACAACCAGGACAAATGGATCGAGTTCCCCCTTCTCGGCCCGATAAAAAAACTTCATGAACTCATCGCCGTTTTCGTAGGCGAGAACAGGGTTGTGTAAATAAACTTTCGGCAAACCGGGAATGGCGCCAAGTAGTACATCTTCAATGCTTGGTTGCTCCGCAGCAGTCACCGAGACTGAATCACCGTCGCAGCTTAAACCGGCTGTAATCCAGAGGATGTGAACTTCGCTGACCGGAGAAGGTTTTCTCTGAGTGAAGGGGATTGGATCGGCAGGCATCGAGGCCTCCTTTCGGGACCGTCGTCGTAGGAAGGACGTGAACAATTACATCGGCCCTGAAAGTGGCCTGATGCACGTTAAATTTTTAGACTACGAGCCGATGCCTGGGGTTGCCCTTTTAACAAATTCTAGGCAACTGCTCGCCGAACAGTGTATCGAGCACACGGGTCCCGCCAATTTCAGTCTTCATAAGAACCATGCCGGGATGCGTCCCGACTACTTCTCCGATAATGCGAGCATGTACTCCTAGTGGGTTTTGCCGCATTCGCTCCACAATCGCATCCGCCGATCCACTCGGAACGATCGCGACCAGCTTACCTTCGTTGGCCACGTAGAGAGGATCTAGGCCTAAAATTTCGCAGGCGCCTCGAACGCTGTCCCGCACCGGCAAACTAGTCTCTTCCACCAGCATTCCCAGCTTCGAACGCACAGCAATCTCATTTAGAACCGTGGCTACCCCGCCACGGGTTGGATCGCGCAGACAATGGACGTCAAGGCTTATGTTAAGCATCTCATCCACCAATTTGTGCAGCGCCGCGCAGTCACTCTCGATTTCTCCTTCGAACTCCAGATTCTCGCGCTGCGAAAGGATTGCCATCCCGTGGTCGCCAATGAAGCCGCTTAAGATAATTTTGTCGCCCACCTGGGCCCGGTCGGCAGAGATGTTGACCGGTTTTTCCACAAGCCCGATCCCGGTGGTCGATATGAATATCTTGTCGCCTTTTCCACGGTTGACAACTTTGGTGTCGCCGGCAACCAGTTGAACTCCGGCATCACGCGCTGCTTGACTCATGGAATGCACGACTCGACACAATTCCTCCGTAGAAAGTCCTTCCTCAAGGATGAAAGTTGCAGCCAAATACAAAGGTCGGGCGCCGCTCATAGCAAGATCGTTAACTGTTCCATTAATTGCCAACCTCCCGATATCGCCGCCCGGAAAAAATAATGGAGTCACCACAAAAGCATCGGTGGTGAAGGCCAATCGTGAGCCATTGATTTGTAGAATGGCCTGATCGTCTAATTTGTCGAGCAAGGGATTGCTGAAGGCCGGCAGAAAGACGCTTTCGATCAACTGCGCACTAAGTTTTCCGCCGCTGCCGTGGCCGAGCACGATGTGGTCGTGGTGCATGATCGGAAGTGGACACGCAGAACCTGGAAGTTGGGTAGGAGAGGTGTTTTCTGCTTGAAGCTTCGGCATTTTCAAGGCGTCAGCCATTGAGGACTTTCCGCGGGCCCAAAGAAAAACTACGGTTACGCCACGCCACCCATTGCCACCGGCGCGGCACCCTCAACCTTCTGCTTATCGAGATGGCGCCCATAGGCATAGTAAGCCGCGCACGCCCCCTCGGCCGAGACCATAGTTGCCCCTAACGGAGTCAGTGGCGTACACATGGTTCCGAAAGCAGCGCAGTCATGTGGTTTTTTAATGCCCCGAAGAATCTGCCCACTAATGCAAATGGCGGATTCTTTGGTATCGATTTCCTTAACTTCAAAAATGTGTTCAGCGTCGTAAGCTCGATAATCGGAATTTAGCTTATAGCCGCTGTTCTCGATACTGCCCACTCCGCGCCACTTGCGACCGCAAACTTCAAACACGCTTTCGACCAACTTGCGCGCTGGAAGGTTTCCTTCGCGATTCAGAATGCGGGAGTACTGGTTCTCCACATTCGTTGTCCCTGCCTCCAGTTGACGCACCACCATGAGTGTGCCCTGCAGCAGATCCAGCGGCTCAAACCCCGTAATGGTGATAGGAACCTTGTATCGGCTGCTGACCGGCTCATATTCGGTGTAGCCCATGATGGCGCAGACGTGTCCTGGGCCGAGGAATGCCTGTACTCGGTTTAGCGGCGATTGCAGGATGAAACTGATTGCTGGAGGAACCAGCGAATGCGAAACCAGTAACGAAACATTTTTGAGCCCAGCTTGCTTCGCACGAAAAGCGAGCATGGCATTTGCCGGAGCCGTAGTCTCGAACCCGATGGCGAAAAAGACAATCTTCTTGTCGGGATTGCCTTGGGCGATCTTCAAGCAATCGAGCGGCGAATAAACCACGCGCACATCGGCTCCCTGCGATTTAAGAGTAAACAAGTCGCCGTGCGACCCGGGCACTCGCAACATATCCCCGAAAGAACAGAAAATCACCTCTGGACGACCGGCGATCGCGTGCGCTTTGTCGATGGTTTCCAGCGGAGTAACGCAGACCGGGCAGCCTGGGCCGTGCACCAGTTCGATCCCGTCGGGCAGCAGACGGTCGATTCCATGTTTCACAATCGAGTGAGTTTGTCCGCCACAAACCTCCATGATGACCCACGGTTTGGTTTGCACTCGCTGAATTTCGTGAATAATTGATTGCGCCAGCCGGGGATTTCTATATTCATCGAGATACTTCATTGCGGTTTCCTCGCAGACACCTCGTCCACTACCGGGGCATCAAGTTCGGTCAATTGGTCCATTTCTTCGAGGAGTTGATAAGTTCGGGCTGCCTCTTCTGGGTCCACCGTGCTGATCGCGAAGCCGACGTGCACCAAGACGTAGTCACCTACCTTGGCCTCAGGCACATAGTCGAGAGAAGCCTCGCGCACAATTCCCCCGAATTGCACCTTGGCCATTCGCATGCCACTTCTATCAAATTCTTCGAGCACTTTGCCAGGAATCGCGAGGCACATTTGCTTATGCTGCTCCTTTTAAGGTCTCATTTGCAATGACAGCTTGTCCGAGGGAAATGCCGCCATCATTCGGCGGCACGTCTTTGTGCAAAAAAACCTCGAAGCCCAGGTGTTCGAGCACCGCCGAGCATCGCTCCGCCAGGTAAACATTTTGGAATGTTCCGCCACTCAGACAGACCCGAGTCAGACGCTCAGTAGACCGGATGCGTCGGCACATTTCGCCAACAATCAAGGCGATTGTATTGTGGAAGCGGCTGGCAATAACACTTCGACTTCGCCCCTTCAAAAGCTCAGACACGATCTCTCGTATTGCGGGCCGCATATCGATTTGCGCAGGTTCGCTGGAATCAATTTCAAATGGGTAGGTTTCGTCGATTCCATGCTCGCTGGCTGTTTCCAATTCGATGGCCGCCTGACCCTCGAATGTGACCTCGTGGCGAAGTCCAATCAGGGACGCGACCGCGTCGAACAGTCGCCCGCAGGAAGAGGTCAGACTGGTATTGATGCCGCGCGCTATCATGCGGGAAACAACTTCCACTTCGCGTTCCGGCACGTTTCGGAATAGTGGAAGCTGCGCCGGAAGCGAAGAGCCAAAAGACTCGCGCAGCCAACTCAAAGCCATACGCCAGGGTTGCCGCACCGCAGTGTCGCCTCCGGGCATTGGAACATACCGGAAGTGAGCTCGCCGGTCGAAGCCGACAAAATCGGCGGTCATAAACTCTCCGCCCCAGATGTGGCCGTCAACGCCATAGCCGGTACCGTCGAACGCGATACCCATAACTTTACCCCGCAGCCCGTTATCCGCCATACAGCTGGCGATGTGGGCGTGATGGTGCTGCACCCCAATCTTCGGCAGGGACAAATCCGCGGCAAACCGCGAACTCATGTACTGCGGATGTAGATCGTGTGCAACCGCCTGGGGAGATACCCGAAATAGCTTGCTTAAGTTTGCCAAAGTTTCTTTAAAGAACTCAAGCGTCTCATAATTTTCCAAATCACCAATATGCTGGCTCAAAATTGCGTATTGGCCCTTAGTGAGGCAAAAAGTGCTTTTCAATTCCGCGCCGCACGCCAGCAGTTCGCCAAGTGAATAACCTAAATCAATAGGGTGGGGCGCATACCCTCGTGAACGGCGCAAAATCCGAGGGCTCCCGGCAAATGTCCGCGCTACTGAATCATCCACTCTCATGTAAATATCGCGATTATGCGTGAGGAACCAACCGGCAACTCCGGCCAAGTGCTCCGAAGCTTCCTGATTCGCAATAACAATAGGTTCGTCGCTGAGATTACCGCTAGTCATCACCAGAGCCATGAACTCGGAAGGATCTTCGAACCGCTCCCCGAAGAGAAAAAGATGAAGCGGGGTGTATGCCAACATCACGCCGATTGTGTCGTTTCCCGGGGCCACATCGGTTGCTATTTTCCCACCGGACCGGCGGCGCAAAATAACGATGGGATGCGCCGGACTAAGAAGCAATTTCCGGTCGGCCTCAGTGACGTAGGCGATCTCTTCGGCAGAGTCGACACCGCGGACCATCAGGGCGAACGGCTTGTCGCTACGTTTTTTCCGCGTGCGCAAGGCGCGCACGGCTGAATCATTCTGAGCATCGCAAGCAAACTGAAAGCCGCCGAGGCCTTTTACTCCTACAATTTCTCCGTCGCGCAGCAACCGTCTCACTGTAGCCAGAGCAGAACGCGAATCAGAATCAATTCCGATTCCCGAACCAGAATGTGTCAGGGTGATTGACGGTCCGCATTGTGGGCAGGCGTTGGGCTGGGCATGGAATCTGCGATTTGCAGGATCGTGGTATTCGGCTTCGCATTGATTACACATGCGAAAGCCGGCCATGGTCGTCATGGGCCGATCGTATGGAATGTCTTGAATGATGGTGTAACGGGGGCCGCAATTTGTGCAGTTCGTGAAAGAATAACCAAAACGCCGATCCTGCGGATCACCCACCTCGCGGCGACAGTCAGCGCAGATCGCTACATCGGGCGAGATAAGAGCAAATTCATGATTACGCGGTTCGCTTTCCCGGATCTCGAAGGCATGAATTCCCAGGGGTTCCAAAGGAGAGGCAGATACATCTTGAACGTTTGCCAGCGGAGGGGGATGACTTTGCAGCAACTGTAGGAACCGATCAAGTGCTGCCTCATCCCCTTCAACTTCAATGGTCACGCCGGACGAGGTATTAAGGATAAAGCCGCCAACCCCTAAATCATTTGCCAGTTTGTAGACAAACGGGCGAAACCCCACGCCTTGCACAATTCCGCGTACCTGGATGCGTCGCCGACCGATAGCGAAATGAGACACCGTCGCCATTCTAGCGGGTCCAACTAATTGAGGAGTGCAGACCGCGTAGATGCGATCGTCAGGGAAACTGTTGCCAAAAGCGCCAAATTAACGGTCAAACGGTAGCGGGCTACACGGGTAGGCCTATCGAATCTGTTTCCAAAGCGCGCTCAATGCCATGTCGGCATCGGCAATCGATGCGGGTCACCCGCGGCGTGGTAGACAGCGTGGTCGACGAGGTTAAGACCGAGTATTCGGAAGATGATCTTCCGCTCGATCCTGACCTTGCTGGGGCCCTGCTGAGTTGGAAAGGGCGGTGCCAGGCATCGGAGGAGGGCTGGGTGTTTCCCAGTCCGATCACTGGTCGCTGTTACCACGCGAGCCCGATCCAGCAGGATTATATTCGGCCGGCTAGACGGAAGCTCGGTCTGGGCGACATCGGGTGGCATACCTTCCGCCACACTTATCGCTCATGGCTCGATTCCGTCGGTACCTCAATGGGTGTACAGCAGAAGCTGATGCGGCACGCTCAGATTGCAACCACCATGAATGTTTACGGTGATGCACTGATGGAATCGAAACGGGCGGCTAACAGCAAAGTCGTGCAGATGGTTCTACGTCCGGGATTAAAGGAGGCAAAATGACAAAGTGCGGATGAACTTCTGGAGTGCCCCTTCGGCAAAAAGTAGCTTTGCTTGTAACTCTGTGAAAAGGTTGGTTGCGGGGGGTGGATTTGAACCCCTCTTAGCCGTTGATAACACGTAACTTATTGATTTTAAGATGTTCTAAATAGGCACAATAGGGCAGAATGGCAGGATGACAGTACATAGACAGTACACGAAGGTTGGTCCTATTTGGTGAACGTGGGGAAACTGCTTGCCTTTTCAGTTCGTTCCTTCTCCTGCCGACGTCTACCCCAAATGAACACCCCAGTTGGGCCCCCTATGCTCGTGATTACTGCCGCAATGCCGGTGCCATCCTTGCCGGTTCTAATGAGCCAGAACCCGCCAAAACCAATCCCCACAGCTAAAACAAACCCAAGAATCAATCCGAGTCTTTGATCCAGCGTATTCCAGTGAACAACGCGTTTTTCGAGGGTTTGCCTATGATCCTGCTGCTTCTCCGCCATCTCTACGAGGCGTTTTGCGGCGTCCGGAAAGCACTCGTTATAACGAACTAAGACTTCGGGCGGGGGCAAGGGGCCGGAAAAACTCTGCACCGTTGCTTGAACGATGCGCTGCTCCATCCGCCTTACTAGGCGATCATCTCTCTTTGTCACCCAGCAAGCTTACGCGATCTTCTTGCCTTCCTCAACCTCGTCCACTGCATCGAGAATGTCAAAACCGACAGAAATCCAATCGGAAAGTGCCGCACGAAAATCGGCTTCTTGGGGAGTTGCGCTCTTATTATATGAATCAAATGCACATCCAAAGTCCACTAAGCGGGCTACGCCCGAAGCGAAAGACGGCTCAGCGACTAGGAAGTCGGAGGGTATTCTCTTAAGCGTATTCATTTTCAGATTCGCAGTCTGAGGGAAATTCCTTTTGGGTTTTGGAGTCGAAGGCCCATCAGTGTAGCACGCCTTCTTGACCTTCTTCGGCTTTTTACTCATATCTCATCAGTTACCTAGGTAATATGATGACTATACGCGGCTCGTAGGTTCATACCTTTGGGATGTCGAAAATATCACTAAGGTTAGCCCATAATGGATATTGGATATTCTAATCTGGACGCGTCAAAACGTGTTCGTAGACGTGACGCGGGATTCGAATAGTCCGATAGCGCCTTTTGCCCGGCCGCTCGGGACGCTCCAGGACAAGGACGCCCGGCGCATTCTCAAACATCCTTATTATGGTTCGTACTGACAGGCCGGTGAGCGCTACCACGTCTGCAACGGTAAGCATTGCCTTTGTCGTTTGGCTCATTGGATTCCGCAATCCGGCGTTACGTCGCCCCGCTCAATCAGTCCCGCCTCCCATTGATGAGCGCCTAGTTTCGCTAGCCGCATTGTGTCCGGTTCCGCGTCCAGGTAAAGCACGCCAGTGGGCAGGCGGTCTTCTATAGGCACGATGCCAACAAGCCCAACGATGCGGATGCCGAATGGAGCGACGGCTAGGCAGGCCGCCTCACTTTGCGGTTGGCCTCCCGCAATTGTTGTTACGTGGCCGTCGCGTGGATTGGCTAGAACATACTCCCACGAGAGACAATATCGCTTGAAACGGGCTATCTTGGCGCTGTCTACCATATAGTTAACTCAAACACTTGCATGGGAGGCACATTACCGGGCGAGATAGGACGGGTGGGCCCGTACCCCTACCAGCGTGCCCGCTATCGCTCATATCGCAGCCTAGCGCAAATGCTCGTTTTACGGCCCTTTTTGTCCCTTTAGAATGAGCAGATTACAGACATCAAAAATCTCTAGGACCGTTTCGCTGCAAGCGCGTCCCTTCAAAAATTTCCATAGATTAATTATTTCTCAATTTGAGACACGCCACCAGGCTACTGACAAGAAAGAACTTCCACAACCCAAGCCTTATGTCTAAGTCGTTTGGTTGCAGCGAAAATTCAAATTCGAAAGGGTCGTAGAGTAGAAATGGGACCACGCGCAGCGTCGGTGATCAGCGATCGAGATTTGTCACCATTGTCACCAAGTCACCACGCCTTTAGGAATCCTTGTGTCAGATAACGTATTCATTCTAAAGATAATAACTACTACAATTTATAACCCCGATTAACAACTTGGATCAGTGGTGACATGGTGACGCTTCTACTCAACGATAAAATATTCCCCCTCTCTCTGGGTCACTTGAAGATCCTTAATAAGTCCCTCAAGCGCGAGGTTCCACTGAGCAGTCCCCGTCCGGTAAGCATGGGTAGCACGCTGTAACTCACGCCTTACCATCGCGCCTTTGACCTTAAGGGCTCGCACGATCTTTGCTTGCACCTTGGCAAGGGGATTGTCTCCGGCACTGACGCGATAGAACTCTTGGCTGGCCACCTGATACGCGCCAAGACGTACGGCGGCTTCGGCTATGCTGGTCGTGATATGGTTCTCACGCCTTAGCCACGCCAGAAGCAGCGCGCTACGCCATGCCTGTATGTTCATGCGCTCGCTGCCCTCAGGTAGTCCTTCCGCCCAAGATGCCATTACCTTCTCGGCGCCCTCATCGATTGCTATCTTGCACGGGATATCTGCTAGCGCTTTGACCCGTGGTAGGAAAGATTCTTGCAGTGGCGTGAAATCTGGAAGGACCATTTTCTGCACATTCTCGTATGTACCCTCTGTTCCGATGAGGTTTAGGCGGGACAATAATCCGCCACCGACCGCATTTCCGCGACTAACTAAATCCGTCCAGTCATCCGGCGTTACGCCACCCAATAACGAAAACAACAATTCGCCATAGAGAGCATCTCGTGTGCCAGTTGCTGTGCCATTAAATGAAACGTCATCCCACAACTGACAGATGACGCCCTCTAGTCCCGTGCCAACTCCGTTCTCTATGTAGATGGCGGAGAAAAGAGTTTTCATCTCTTCATGAACTGAAAGCACCCGCGGCAGGGTGCTTCCCCAACTCAAGTGCGGAGAAGTCTTCATTGTTTCTTCGGCGTCCTTGCACAGCCGAGCCATGCCCGGAACGCTGGACGCACTCGCATTCCACGCACCAACGCCTTGCGATTTCCAAATAAAATCGTGTTTGCCGGATAGTAGTCCGGGATTAGTTGCCATGCCATGCCATGAATCGCTGAAGAAGCGGACCGCCCGGCGAATAGCCGACCCCTTACCTTTCCCAAATGGCGCAAGGATGACCGTATAGACCCGCGGGACGGCGCCATCAATTGCACAAAAAAGGCGATTACCCACGACCGCGCCAAGTACGGTGCGGAAACTTTCGGCATACAGCTTGCGCGGGATGTTGTTATCGTGGGCGCACATGCTGGCGAATTCGCCAACGGCTGTCCCGTCCCATACATCAATTGGGTAGGCGGGGTGTTTACGTGCATCTCGAGCCGGCTCGGCGCTGGCGCTGATTGAGATTACGGAAACGTGGGTTCCTATCGGCCACTTGCCGGCGTCTGCGGCTATCCGCTCGAGGTTTTCGTGCGCGATGTCATCCTCACACCGGGTAGCCGCGATCATTTCGAGTGCCGCTAGAATCTCGGGCACACCCGCGCCGCCCTGCCTCATTACACCAGCGAAGCGCACCAGCTCATTATGTTGTTCCCCGCGGGCAATAAACCGCGGTTCCATCCCGCCATTTTGCTTTAAGGGATTGACGCTACGGGCTAGCTCCTCCGCGCGATCAATGAGGCTGTCCGGCACCTGCGCTATCGGTAGATCCCTTACTATCCTATAGGCGCTTCCGGTCTTGTGGATGCTTCCTTCACCCATCCCAAATTTGCGATGACTCTTGAACTCGAAAACGTTGTTAGGCTCTCCCGGCACAGCGTAATCGAGGTTGCGTTTCTTCATCGCCCGGCTACGTTCCGTTTGTAGGAAAGAAAACTGTTCACGATTATTACGAGCAGACACTGCGTACGTAGCAAACTTTTCGCCGGGGAACAGCTCTTGCAACTTATCCCATCGATCAGTATCCAGGATAAGATGAGTATCGTCGCCCATAACACCACAATTGCCTTCCGGGAATTGACGCGCCCATTGTTCAATGACCGCTAGATCGCGCGTCGCCAGATCAGGGAAATGCTCAATGCACGGGATCTTGCCACCTGCTCGCACAGGAAAAACCCTAAAGCCGCGCGCGGCATTCCGTTTCGCTATCTCAAGAAATTCCATGGCTATACCCACTGTCTGTGACTGGGAAGTCTTTCGCCATCGTCCTTCTGAAAGGGGCTGAGCATCTTTTCTAAGATCTCTTTAAGCACGTCCTCATCTCCCGCCCGCCAAAGAACGACAGAAAAAGTATGTCCGGGAAAATACGGCGAGATCCCCCAGATCCGAAACCTAATCCCTTTCTTCACCAACTTCGTCAGCACATCTACGATCTCCTCGTGGACGATGTAGGGTTGAGAGATGACGATTTTGTCCTTATACGTGCGTACATGATCCAGACCCGGAATTTCACCTGGATATATTCCCTCATCCCAAGCCACCTCCAGAGCGGCAGAAAGCCATCGCGGAATTCCGCGCGTTAAGTGTGCGAGCATAAGCCTCCTAAATTCATTGTCGATTAGGCCAAACGCTGGCCTTTAACTAGACCGGACTTGGTGTAAACATCTGAAAACACTGGGCAATGGTGTACTTGGGTAGCGGGGAGTTATGATAAAATACGAAGATGCCGCGCCGGAAATATACAAAACCATCTGGACATTATCCACTGCTCTGGGATTCGAAATCACAGCGCTACTTGGATCCGGAAGCTCCGGTATCCGGGGAAAAGCTCAACGACTATTGGGAAAGAATTCTCAAGCAGAACGGAATGAGCGCGGAAAAGGCCAATCCAGAATGGCTTTATTTCGGCCACGAAGCTTCTTCGAATGATCCGGCCCGTAGTGCGGAACGCCAAGATTCTGCTGAGGCGATTGCGCAAGGGGAATGGCCCATTTCATTGTGCTGAGGTAGCCTCGGCAGTCTCACCCGGAGTCGGAATTTGATCTGATCCCACTCCTTATTCAAGACCAGGCTAATACCGTTGAGCAGACCGCTATTGCAGATTCCTTGACTAATGTTCGAACAGGTTGACTGACGGCCCATCAGCCGGACGCTCTCTCGTCCGCACTTGACAGCTAATCATTGGACTTGGCTGTGCGCCAGTTGTGTGCCCGATTTCAGGTTCAGACTGTCGCAAGGCGGCACATCAGGCGCATCCTCATCATGGATGATAAAGGACGTTATCATTCCCTACGCCACGACAGTCACAGCGCACGCCCCAGGCCAGGGCATAATTTAGGTTCGTGTCACAGATAGCGACGCACCCGTCTGCAGTAGTTTGCATATTCCGCGCCGTAGTGTTTCTTCAGATATTCCTCTTCGCGCAATATTTGGCGGTGGAACAGCCACGTGGCGGCGCCCATGTAAACCAACAATATCCAGTTCGGGAATATCAGGAATTCGCCTAGTAACACGGCAGCGAAGGCGACGTAAAACGGATTGCGGCTTATGGCGAATATGCCGGACGTTACAAGCCGGTCGGGTCGGTCGGTATCGATACCGACACGAAAACTCCGCCCGAACGAAATAAGGCTCCAGAGCAATAATCCAAGACCGGCGGTGCAAAAGGCCACTCCGATCCAAGGTGAGACATCCGACCGGAAGAATTCTTGGCGGGTTACGGCGGGTAGCGCGAACTCTTTCGCAAAAATGATATAGGAATAAAACAAGGCAAAAGGCGGAATCAGGAAGTCTTTTTTGTCGATGTTCCCGAATTTCATTGCCTTTATTCCTTGCCGATTCATCAGCAAGACACGCGTCAACACCATTCCGATTAACAGAATCACGGTCAGTGCTGCGAAATAGTGCCGCATACAAATTCATTTCCCCGAATGCACGCTATTCGATCTCCAGGCATAAAACCAATCAAGGAACAGCAATTGACTTTAAACCCGATAAAATACATTACCGAGTTTAAGAGTTAAGAGTCTAAAAGCATGTTTTCGCAGCGCGGGCCGCCTGCACTTCACTCAATCTCGCTTGCCTCTCGGCCTTGTAATCGAAATACTCATCCATTCCGGCGATGAATCGCGAGCCGATAAAATACGAGTCCACGGTCGAACCGTCCGAATCGACCAGGAAGTCACCGGCAACATAGTCTCCAACACCATGAAAGAGTAGAACCAATGATGCCGCAAAGCCGCGCGAAATCAGGCTGTTGAGTTCTTCCACTTCGGAGGGGTTTTCAAAACCAATCATCCTGCCGGCATCAACAGCCGCAATGCGCTGTGATATCTGCGTGGGAGTCAGGTGGACGAAAGTTGAGGTCTTACCATACAGACGTCCCAGCTCCTCGTCAAAGTCACTCCGCAACGGTTCCGGAATCATCCACAGATTGAGGTCACGCTTGATGGAAATGCTGGGCGACGACAGCTCCTTGTCGAACTGCTTCAGTTTGTCATCCGTCGTTGCACGGTGATTCTTCTGTTGTACATAGCAAAGCTTGATTGAGGACTCGATAATGAAACGAAGATCTCGTTTTGGAACGCTCAAGGAGCCTGATTGGGCAAGAAAAGCGATGCTCCCGGCGGATTCGACGAAATCCTGCGAGAGATACGAGAGCAGGTGCGTTGAGGTAAATGCAGGATCACGAGCGGAATTCCCGACGATAAAGCGAATCGCACCAAGATATTCGTGCACGATTCTCCTCGTGGTCGCCAGCGCGGTGGCCAGGGCATCCGGAATCTGATAACTTGTCTTTTCGCTCATTTTGTTCAATGTCGCGGCTACACGTTCACCGTGCGCAGCTCGCTGGTAACGTCACGCACGCCTGAAGCATCCCATACATCGTCTCGAAGCATGAATTTATGGCTATTCGTGTACTCGACAAATCACGCCCGTTCCAGAGCTACGGCATAGGGGATCAAAGCCGCGCGCAAAACTGTGTAATCCTCATTAAAGAGCACGCCTACAAGAAAATCGAAGTGTGCGCCGTTAAGATTGCGGATCGCCGACAACTGGCGCGAGTTGTTGTACCTCGTCATCCTGCGGCCTTTGATCTGGTAGCGAATGCCATTGGAGTCCACGGCATCGATACTCCGGTTGGAATTACCGGCCTGGCTCCAAGCGAATGCCTTGCAACACAGATATTCCGCCAGATCCCCGGTGGGATTGTTGGAGCTGCGCGTGATTCCGCGCAGGCGGAGTTCGTCTGCCACCTGGGCATGAAGTGCGAGCAGTGCTGCGGGACTGATACCTGAAAGATCCATAAGGTCCCTGCCAGTTGAATTGAATGCCGGAAGCATGCAGCAGCCGTTAACGAATGTAAAACCATTTTGCCCCTGACGGACTACCACCCATAAAAGAGGTTATGGGACCGATTGTTCCTGGGCTGCTTTCGATAGTGAAAGGACGTTATCATACGCAGAGACTGTCAAACTTGCGGAGAAAGGCTTCCTGCAAGCCGACATTTGAAGGCAGCTCACTCTTGTACCATTTCATGAACTTCCCGGGCGCCTTCTGAAAATTGTCGCGGTAAACAATTGTGAGATTTGAATCAATGATCTGCCCCGTCTTACTTCTAGCGCGTATGGTCCATCCGTTTTTGGTGCGTGCTTCGTGAAGTAGTCCGCACCTGATGCTCACATAAAAGTTATGCGGCTGCTTTTGCGTGAACTCACCGTTGAACGGCGTCCGATTTGCGAGAAAGGACTCGAACATCAACCCACTGCTTGAGTATTCGTATTGCCCCACGGGCGGATTTCCGTTGCGACTGTAGATGTAGCTCTTTCCTTGGACGGTAGATTCCAGAAATTCGATCAGCGAGCACTGGATAGCGACAATTGAGAACCCCTCACCTTGACGTAGACCGTTCTCGTGTAGGGTTCTCAGCGGCTTCAGATAGCGATGCCATAGGCGGGCACGAAAATCGTCGCTATAGGCCTTTTCCCATAAGGTGGCGCTTCCTCCCACAGTCAGCTTGCCCTTGAAAGCTTGCCAATCGCTGACCCTATTTTTTCCGGCAATGATGAAATCGGCCGGCAGCTTTGTGGTGGATCTGTTGCTCTTCATGTCGTGCGACTACGTCGGTTCTCGTTGTGTATCTTATTCGAAATTCGCCTGAAGTATAAAGCGCCACATTGGCAATTGCTTCTTTTCCAGATCCCTAGGAATAACAGGCGCAAGCGACGTAGGCTCCTTCAAATTCAGACGTGAAACCCGTCCTCCCTCCAACGTGAGGGAATTGTAGTGTTGAGAGTAGAGAGAGCTGACCCATCCAACGATTTCAAACCCTTGATTGGGAGTGATCTCCTCTGGAGATGAAGTGTGTATCGCGACTACCGGCAAACCCGCTTCATCGAGTTCGATGCGCCCTCCGTCGTACTCCCATTTGCCGTATATCATCAGATATAGGGCAATATTCCGCTCGGTTTTGTCCTCCAGTAGTACGTCGCCCGCCCGCATTTCCACGCTTCCAATTCGGATCGATGCGATGCCCTCCGGCGAGATTGTCCGTGGTTGATCCATCGCCGCGAGTAATTTCAAAGTCAACGGGTACGTTGTGCCGATGCTGTAATCGCCGAGAACCGCCATTTCGTTTTGCTTCATCGCCTGGATGAATTCAATCTCCGCGTAGTTGCCACTGTGCGTAAATCGTTCGGGATCATTGAGCGTCCATTGGTTCCAGTGCGCCCAATAAATTGCAAACCGAAGCGGCGTTTTGACGATGTCGGCGTAACGCTTGAGTGCGAGCACGTCTTCGTTCCGAATCCGATAACGCCTCATCGGGTCTTTTGAAAAATGATTCTTCGTTTCAATAAGCCACGATTCTCCTTTGGTTGTGACAACCCGAAAGTCTGGAATACGAATGTCGCCATCGCTTTGGTAGTAGCAGTTGCCGGCGTCCTCCTCCTTCAACAGCCGGACATAATCCAAGCTTGCTACCATTCCTTGGAACATTGACTGGACTCTTATCCCATGTAGCGTTGCTTCCGAATCGAGCGCGCGCGTCAGTCCGGAATCTACCTGTGACAGAAACGACTGCCGATTCGCCGGATCGTATATAGCGTTGCCGTCGCCCGATTGGAGAAGAGAAAATAGATTCAGCGTTTCAAGCTTTTGCGGTTCACGACCGAGTCTTTTCATATGGATTACTGCCCCTAAGCCACGACTGTCGATGACCAATTCAGCAGGCGCTCCAGCATTGCCTCTGTTGCCCTGCCTCCGCTGTCGAGAAATACGTCGGGAACTCCGTCGCCGTAAAAGCGAACATTGGCCTCGCCGAAAATGTCCACCGCAGCGCTGACGGCATGATCTTTCGGAAACTTCCGAGTCTTCAGGGCGGGCGGTCCATGCCAACCCGGATGGTCCGACTCCTTGCCGATGACCGTGCAACACACCTGCTGATCAGTCGGTCCCTTGGGGCGTTGGCAGCTGGCAGAGAAAAACGCTCGATATGTCACATCGTCCTGGGGCAACGAATATCCCATAAGAATGATGTGGTTCGCCTGCATCGTCGTGGCCCGCAGGTCGCGCTGGATTTCCTCGATGAAAGATGGCGGTCGGGACTTGAACGAGCTCTGCATCACGACTTGAGTGTGATGTGCGTAAGTCAAAGTGCGGCAATGGAGGCACCCCCGCACATCGATCGAGCCTTTTTCTCGCTGGTCACGCTCTATGCCCTTTATCCAATCCGGGCACGGTCCTGTATCAAAGGCTTTGAGAGGAGGCGGCGGGAAGAGGCTATGCGCATGCAGATCCCATTGATCGCCGTGGAAAGCAGAAAGCTTTCCGCAATTCGGGCATTCCCGCCAGCACAGGCAACCGTGTGGAAAGAGGAATTTTGTCAGCCTGACCTTACAGTCTCCCCCAGCCTGTTCGTTGAGCCGCTGTGCTGCGCCTTCATTCAGCGGATACCAAGGCCAAGTGGCCTCGCCTCGGCCTATCCGCCGGGCGGGAATCAGATGACCGAAGTCGTGAAATAAATGAAGAGGCACAGGCGGGGTTCCAATTTTCGGAACGTCGGCGCCCTTATTCAGTTTGCTGTTAGCGATGAACTGCACCCATAGCGCGATTGGATCGTAGTTTAAGCTTACGAACCCGACATCACCCTGATAGAACGCCGGCTGGTCGAGTCTGTGCCGGGAAAGATCCAGTCCCTGGCTCTGCATGCGCTGCCCGAGCAGGATCGCGAAATCGAGGTATTTACTTAGAAGATCGCCCTTGGACGAAATGCATACTTGATAGTCAATGTAGAACAAAGCGATCAGAATCATAAGGAGCGCGTTTTTCGCCCCTATGAGCCTTCGGGTATCGAAGAATTGCTGCTGCTTGTCAGCGCTCGAAAGCCCCTGGCGGGCCGGTGCGCGAACTCCGAATCCAGCCGGAATATGCATGTCGAGTATGTTGAACACGTCGTTGAGCTTGAAGTTGGCGGTGGAACTGCCCGGACAGATGCGGACCACGGATTTCAAGGCGGGCCAGTCGTAGATCAGGCGGAGCCCGACGATCCTCCCGCGAAGCTCATCGTCGTCCGCCCCATTCCGCCAGTTCCGGCGCATGGCATCGAGTTGCTTCGAGTTCGTGAATTGAATGCTGTCGTAGGCTTCATCACCGTCGCCGAGAATGGTGATCAGATCAAGCAGAGCACTATGCCATGGTTCCACGTCGTTCAGAGAGAGCGCTTCGGCAACGCGCTCCTCAAGAGGCTTATCCGGGGCATCCGCGCCGGTGATGCGTTTAATAAATTGCGTCTGAGCGTCAGTCGTGCGTATTCCAAGCGCCGCGGTAGCGCCTGCGCCCCAAAAGATGATGTTCTGCAGTTGCGCCATACTCCTTCCAATCAGAGCATTGGGAGTCTTCGGTCTTCATCAGTCAGCATTCATTGAGATTTCTATCTTAAGCCGATTCGGCTGCACTACGTGATAAACCGGATTATCACGTACTGGAGACGAGGCCAAGGGGCGTCTGCCGTCGTCGTCGGATTACGGATTGGGTGATGCGCGCTAGCAACAGAGCATCTCTATCTTAGGCTCACAAACAGCATCTGGCAGTCAAAGAACTGGCGCGCAATGTAGGCTACGCGCCGAAGGGGATCAACGTGATCTCCTAGTTCTCTGAGATCTACGCGCTCACGTTCGCGGCGCTCTGTGTTACGCGACTTCACAATGGTCTGTAGATTGGCATCGAGCTCCTCTAGCTGTTCACGCAGGTTGCGCTCTCCGCGCTCGGCAATGTGTCTTTGCAATAAACCAGCTATTTCTCCTGTCTCCGGAGCGCGGCCTTCCTTAGATGGCTCGTCAGAGTAGAACCTCCATGTCCCACTAGGCTGTTGGAAGCTCACATGATGAGATTGGTCATCTGGGAGCGGGCCGATAAGGGTTGGATTAATTCTGAAGCTCCGGTCCCATACGCGGCGCTGTGCGTAGTTGGCGTTTAGATCCGCGGATGTGTGGAAGGCTGGAGCTACATAAAAGACATCATTTCCCGCTTGCTCCAGGGACAGCAACGATTGATGCTGATCTGAAATCAGTCGTGGGCGTAGATGCATACGGTAGAAGGGAGGCTGGAAGTGCCCCCTTCTGGTTTCATTGGCATTTCCTCTCACCATCTGGTGCACCAGCTTGAATTGCAGGAACAACGGGACGCCGGGTCGGTCAAAGCGCACGTCATAGCCGATTCCGGGCTGGCCTTCTTCTATCAGAGACGGGAAGACAGGCGCAGCCGTCAATGGCGTTCCTTGGCCCACAATTAAATCCTCTGTCAGGCAGTAACCATAGGAGAATTCTGAAAACTGGCATTTATCCATAGACTAAGCTCGTCGCGCCGGGGCGGATGCAGAAGGAGTTAAAAGTTAGTTAGCTTCCAATCACTCCAAACGCTTCAATACCCCCTTGGAGCAGGTAATCGCGAGCCGCTGCCAAGAGATTGGATATGTCATCCCGGCGCCCGTGTTTCTGGACCATGGGCTGTACGATGTATATCTCAAATTGAGTCTGCTGCCGGTTTTGCACGGCCAGAATACGCGCCGCTGCTTCCTCGTATCCCCTTAGATATCCAGTTACGCTCGGGAGCGTCGCACGGTGCCGGAGTCGATTCAGTAACTGCTCGGTTCTGATCCACACGCTGGATTTCACAGCTTGGCCGCACACTTCGTAGAGATCGTCTACGCGGTTGCCGGGCTGCGGCTCGCCGCTGGCTTTACAATGGAACATTTTTACTCTAGTGCCTGCCGTAGTTTCGTAAATGGCGATAAAATCAGCGATTTCGCCAGAACCGTCGTCACAAAAAACGACCTCGGCGCCTGATGCCAGGAGCCGTTCCTGCAGCCACTCAAAAAGTGATTTGCCAGCGCCGTCGCCGGGCTTTTCACGGGTGATATCAACGTCGGCAGCTTCCCAATCGATGATCTCCACGAGATCGTCACTAAATGCCTGCAAAGCTGTTGGCGAAGGAAAACGGCTCGAACCCTCGACCGCAGACAGATCCGAGCAGAAGAAGCTGGGCAGTTCTTCGTTCAGATACTCCTGCACGGTAATGTCTTCATTCGCCCGGTGAACGATAAGATCGGGTTCGTCGGGTGAAGCCGCCTGAAATAGATCGCCGCCCCCAAAAGAGAACTCGCCATTCCAGGTAAGGTCCGCATTAGTGATGGCGAACCTCACCCTTCCTTCCCGGCTTTCGAGAATCTCCAGATCGAAATCCAGAAGATCGCGTTCGATCACCCTGCCCTCGACATCGTGATAAAACACTGGCGGAGGATCGTAGTAAACGCGAGGGGCCCAGTTCATTGCGATAATTCCGGCTGGTACTTCGACCAGTTCTTCACCGGCAGATAGCAGGTCGAGCCGGGAACCGGTGACCGTCGCGCGATTCGTGGCTATCTTGGCGGCAAGCCGGTTGCACCAGTTTAGGAGTTCGGGAATCTGGTCGGAGGTATTGCTCCAGACCTTGGAGGCTGAACTGACACCAATCGTGATAGCGTTGCCGCCGTCAAGCGCCTTGCCGAAGCAATGGCCACGATCGTAGAGTCTGCCGTCTGTTTCCTGAATGGCGCGATCTCCGCTGGGTCCCGTGATTGTCCGGTAGGATTCAAATTGCCCAAGCTTGTGCCGCTTGCGCATCCCTACGTTGAAAAATTCAGCGGCGGCGAGATCATTCAAAACGCGGTTTATGCTGCTGTTTGACAGCGGGCGGGGCCTTCCGTTCACCAAATCTTTCGCTAGTCGGTTATAAAGTTCCGCGTTGCGGCGGGATGAACAAATGAAGAGCAATCTGGCGTCGGCGTTGTAGTGAAAGATGAAGAGGTCATAGGCGACGTTGGTGAAGCGTTCATCTGTGGACCATGGAGAGCGAATCGCCTCGCGGGTCAAATACACGGCGGCTCCGTGAGGATTGCTTATTCCCCGGTAGATGATTTGAAGCTTTTCAGGTAAGTCGGGCTCGGCAGTTAGATCGACGCCGTCCGGGGTGGCGAAAATTTTGACATGAAAGTACGGCCTGACCGTATAGAGCGAGAAATCCGCCATGTCAGGAACGGCTTCCACTTCGAAGCTGTCAAGCACCTCGCGGGTCTGAACCTCTTCTTCGACGCGCGCGGCGCCGAGATTCTGCACGATCGTGCGCCAAACAGCACCTGTCTCGTAGAGCTCATCGATCTCACCGCCGCTGCTGGCAGGTTCCGCCAAAAATGTTGCGCCGCCGATGTTTGCCTGGCCTGTTCTGGCAAACCGGCCGATAAACTGGAGCGTGACCGCAAGGGACTTGTGCGGGCTGTGTACCGCCGCGATTTTAAGGTTGGGAAGGTTGAAACCCTCCCCGAACATGTTGACGCAGACGATGCCGTCCAGTTCGCCTCCCTGCAGTTTGGCGATGATTCGTTTCACGTGTGTCAACGTATGTTTGCCGTTGACAAAAGCCAAGCGCAGGCCTGTATTCGCCGTGTAAATATCTTCGAGTTCCTTGGCCCGCGGCAGTGTATCCGCGCGGACCATAACCAGATGGTCCAAGCCCGCCGCGCGATCTGCTCTGAATTTCGCCTCTGTCGCCCTTGCGATGGCTACGTCAATGGACGCTCCGCCAGGCGGACGGCGCACAGGCTCGAACGTGATGTCTCCGAAAACGCGATCTTCGTAGGCACGTCTGAGGTCGTAGGTGAATACGAACTTTCCCTTGATCTCTTTTTCGTCGCGACGAAAAGGTGTCGCCGTGAATAGTGCCTGTTTTGCATTCTGCAGCAGGTCGAGCAACCGGCTCCAAGTCTTGGCGGGTGAATGATGGGCTTCATCAACCAAAACCAGATCGAAGAGATCCACAGGCGGCGCCGGTATCGCGCCATCGCGAGGGCTCACGCTAGGAACGGTTGCGACCACGACATCAAACTGCCGTAGGCTTTCCCATTCACCATCTGATCCCACCTCTCCTTCTGTGGCAAAAACTCTCGGGCCGTCCAGATCCGTAGGTAGGGCATTGATTTTCTTGAGATCGAGAAGCAATCGGAAATTCTCAGCAATCTGCTCGCGGACCAATCTGCTGGGCGTCAGTACCAGGACACGCTCAGCCCTGAGCATGAACGCGACAGCAATGAGAACGGTTGACTTCCCCGCACCCGTCGGCATCGTAACGATTGCCTGTTGCCTTTCGTTGAAGAAGTGTGTGGCAACGGCCTGCGCTGCGGCGATCTGCGCAGGGCGAAAGCCTGGGCGCGTACCCATCGCGATTGGAAATCGCAACTTGTCGTAATGATCGGAGAAGTACCCCATAAATGATGCTTCAGTAGTTCCTAGCCCGCACCGCTGTCCTACCGGAACAGTTACGCGGTGGTGAGCTGATTAAGACCTATCCAGGCCCGGCTCACAGCCTCTGTCACAAACACGGCGTTTTGCTTCCCGGTGCTGTCGGCTGCCTGGCGGGCGATGTCCCGCACTTGCGCGCTCGTGAGGTTTCCCGTGCCGTTATATTCCGCCCATGGCAAGTGATATGCCTTGCCATCGTCCGAGGTGATCTGACGGGAAAAGCCCTTCTGCTCCATTGCAGCGTGGAGCTGCTCATAGTCGTTCCATTCGGCCTTATGAAGTTCAACACGGACTGTAAAGTTAGCCATCTGAAATCTCTCCTTCTCCTTTTCGGTTAAATGTCTTCTTATGTCCGGCACCACCCTGTAGGCGTCCATAAACTACAACCGGGTTGTCGTTCCGAGGAACAAGCGCAGAAATGCGCCATAGACAACCCGGCGTAATGTTGGTTAGCCATTCACGGCCTCCTTTGCGCCCAGGGGAATTTCGTGCTGCAGAATCGGCAAGGTATTGGTGAGGCCGATGGCCTGAAGAAGCTGTTCGTAGGCGTGCTTTACCGGCGCCTGTTGCGTCAGCAGTTTTGTGCCTTGAATAATGTTGCCCTGCCATATCGCGGCATTGCGCTTCCAATCGACAGTCTGTGGGTCGCCTAATTTATCGGCATAGTGCGTCCACTTCGTCGCAAGTTCGGCATTAGTAAAAAGTTTGTGGCCAATCCGGCCGATGAGGTTCAGCCCTGTGGCCGACAAGCAAACCCAACCTTCCTCCCTTTTCACGGGAACCTGGCTGATTTCGAGGGTACCCACCGGGAGCTTGGCAATCTCACGCCACACGGGGATCGCCGGTATCGAGGGATTGTCGTTCCAACTGGAGGCAACGGCATCCTCGCCTGCGGCCGTGTCCTTGGTGCGGCCGGTCAGGTAATTGATGTACTCGACGAACTGCTGGACAGCTGCGTTGTACTGTTCCTCGTGCCCGAGAAGCTCAATAGCCCGTTTCTCGAAATCAAGATCCGCGAGGGCATAGCTGCCGGCAAGAAGCTCTTTCACGAGCTGACGGAGCTGATTCGCCAGAAAGAGGAAAGTTGATTTCTTGCTCAGAGTCTTGCTGGTGGGGTCGATCCGGCCTTTGAACAGCGGGCACATGCGTTCGAGATCGCTGACCAGCCTGTTTGCTGGATTCCTGCGGTCATAGACCGCAAGCAGGCTGGGCGGCAGCGGTTTGGTCTTGCTGCAATCGGCGAAATCTTGGTGTATCTGGTTGAGATCAGTTTCGCAGGTGATCATGATGGCGACGGCGTCGCTGGCAAACTTCGCCGAAGTTACCTCGTCCATTTGATCCATCGCTTGCACAATTCCGGTTCTGCGGTGCTGTCCGTCGGTGATGGCGAGCGTCGCCGAACCGGGGATCACCAGATACCCCGGAATAAAATCCGAAGGATAGTCGGGAATGTAGAGGTGCACGCGGTGCTGGATATTCAACGAAAGGGGCGGGATGATGTAGGCTTTCTCGTAATTCTCCAGGAGATACTTTGCGATAGACTGGGAGTGTTCCGCAAGCTCCGGACGGTTCCATGCCGCCTCTGCATCGCGCATCGAACCGCCTTTCTTGGCGGATTTCGCGGAGCGGGACTCGAGCCGATTTCGCACCCAGCTCATCGGCAAGGCGCCTGTGGCAACGGTTCGTTTGCCCTGGCGGAATGCGACGACTGGAATGGAGAGAGCGCCGGTATTTCCAGCTTCCAAGCCAGCTGCCCGGTTAGCTTCTTCAAGTGTCGGAAACTTCTTCAAGGTAACGAGTTCACTGGTTGCTTCGATCATGCTTGCTCCTTTTTCTGCTGACAATTTGTGCAAAGTCTGGTGTTGGGAACCGCCAGCAATCGCTGGTGCGGTATGGGCCGGTTACAACGGGCGCAGCAGGCCGAGCCGATGAGACTCGGTTCCAATGCGTGCAAACTACGGCGAATCGAAAGCGCTACCCAGGAATTCTCGCTTTCCTCGGATTCTGGAAGTGGCTCCGCGGCGGCCACGGGAGTTTGGAGCACGAGATAGCCGATTTCATCGTCAGGGTCTGGATGGAGCATGTTGTTCGGTGTGAGCCGCATGGTACCGATCGACCTGGGCTGCAAGTAGGCGGGAAACTGGGAGGGATATTCGAAAACGAGGGCGGCTGTGGGGATCACTCCAGTGACTACAAGATGGTTCTGCTCTAGTCTGAGCGATTTGATCCGAAGGACGGCGCCGCCGGTGTCAGCTGCCTCGCGCAGAGCCGCTTCTTCGGCCGCCTGAAGAGAAGCGCAGAACTTGTGGGGCAGCGGTGCGTCAAATATTGTCTCTAGGGTCACGAGACTGTCAATAAAGCAACGTAGTACGTCTTGTCAATAGATAAGTACGTTCATATCTCTACGTACTACGCTCATATTAATGATTCCATTGCGGTTATATCAGCAAGAAATATTTTCGTGCACACCCCCAATTCATTCATCAGGACTGGCCGCATTTTGGGCTCAACCCCTTAGTACCAAGCTTGTGTTTGCTACTCTTCGATTGATTGCCAGTGTCCACAGAGCTCGCAGCTTCCACCACGCATTGGGACTGTCAATTCGCCGCACTCGTCACAGCATTGGGGAAAACCGCCTTCAGTTCGCAGGCGCGCTTCAAGCCTTTTACCATGAGAGCGGGCGAAGTCGTAGACTGCTTCGAGCAGCATCTTCCAAGTATCGTCACGTTTGAAATCGTTCTCTAGGTTTATCCCTAGTTCGCCCCGTGAAAATGCAAACGCGAAGCTGAGAGCGTTTCCAACTATTACCTTCGCTTCCTTTTGCGAGGTTCTCCACTCGTAGTGTTCGATTGCATTGCGAGTATTCCGCAGAGATTCTAGATTTCTTTCATCTTCGGGAGAAAAGACGACATGGCCGATAGACTTAAGGCGATTTATTGCCGTTTCAACCGTCACCGTTCGAGCTTTGAGACTAGGATACTTGTCCACATTTTCCCAGACGAATGCAGGATTGATACGGCGTAGACGCTCTTTCAACAAGAGTTCAATGCAATGTGCTGAAGCTGTGATTGCGTGCTTGAGGCGCGGATTATCTGAGCCAATCTCCTCGAACGCAAGCAGTTCCACTGACTGGCGAAGTGAGTCCCTCGCATTGTTCAGCAAATCAAACTCAATAACCTTACGCTCACTCACGACTATTCCTTTTGATAACTAGGCGAACAGCTTTTCCTGGTGCTCGATGCGGACGTGTCCGTCGATGACCTCAAGTACGGTGCGAGCAGGAATCTGTGCCAGTTCCTTCGGCTCCACTTTATGCAGGCCTCCACCATATACCCGGCCTTCGGAGAGAAGTTGTGCCGGCGTGATGCTCCGGAGTGCCTCGAACACTCGTGCTGCGAGCTCTGGGTGGTTGGTGAGTGCCTCCTGCAAGCGGCTCTTCGGATACAGCATCAGGTAGACATTGTGAGCGGTCGCCTGAGATCGGTTCCAGATGAACCGAAAGGGATGCTTGCCGTTTCGGGAGCGCCCCATGTAGGTGCAAAGAAAAGGCGCAGGCGGGCGCTGCTCCTGCGAATACCAGGGAGCGCGGTGACTGGAAAGATACGCGTCGTGGACATCCTCGGCGCGGCCGCGTTTCAGATATTCATGGAATCGCGGCCACTTGTTTTTGATTGTTTCCTCGGGCTCGCTGCAATCCAGTAAAAAAAGCCGGGGAGACACGGCGGGGGCGCCGTCAGGAAGTGTCTCGATGATGTCGGCGGTGATATAGCGGGGGCCAGGCAGAATGGGTTTGAGGAACTGGCCGGGAATTTCCCAACTCTTGGCGTCCGCCTCCGTCATAATGAAGAAGCTGTTAGAGCCGGTGGCAAGCCCGCGTTTGATGGCGAAAATGTCTCCGAGGGTCAGCTCGCCCGTGTCGCTCACGGTCGTAGTGGCAGGAAACTGGGTCCATTTGCGCGACCGGCGCAGCGTATCGAGCGGGATGAAAGCTTCGCTCTTCGGGCTGGCGATCGGGCCTGCAAAGGAGAAGCGGATGCGATGCTCTGGTGGAGGCGGTGATTTGCGAAACACCACGACAGCAGAAGACACGAGTGCATCCGTGAACTGCACATCTGTTGGGCAGAAGCGGTGAATGTGCAGCAGCGTTACCCGTTCGCTGAGATACCGGCGAAGGGTTGCGCCATAATTTACATCCATGAACTCAGACGGAATGAGCCAGATCGCAAGCCCCTGCTCTTCCATCCAGTCATGGCACAGCAGCATGAAGTAGCAATACAGCCCTGCAAGGCCGCTGATCTCCATGTTGAGTGACTCTGCCAGCCGTGTCTTCAGGCGGTTCTTCTCTGGTCCCGATAAATGATGATGGCGAACATAGGGCGGGTTGGTGAGCACGAGGTTAAAGCACTCCGCGGGAGGCTCCTGCTTCGTGAAATCTCCCCGCACGATATGCAGGCCGCTCTCGCCCCACAACTCCTCGGCAGTCTCGGCAAATAGCGGGTCAAGCTCGATGCCCGTAGCGGCTTTGATTGCTTTGGGCGAGAATGTCTGCGTGAGCGCTGAGTAAAAGGAGCCTGTGCCAACGGCCGGGTCCAGAAAACTGATGGCCCCCTCCCCTGTTACATCCCGTGCGTAGCACGCAAGGCTTAGGGCAAGCTCAGGAGGCGTTGCAAACTGTCCCCATTTATTGCGCTCGGCGGAGGATTTCAGGCTGTCGAGGCGGGTCTGGTGTTCCTGGCGTCTTCCCTCGGTGCTTTGCGATGCGGCAAGTCCCATAAACAACCTTCAGATTCCGAGCCGGTCGAGGTCCTGGGTACGGTGCTCCCAGATCCAGTCTATCCCCTCGGCCGCCTCGTAGCCGAGGTAGGCCGCATCAAAATATCCGCAAAGGAAAAGTACAAATTGTACGTCTTCGCCGTAGGTGGCTTTGAGGTAGGTGATCTTGATCGCCTCTTCCTTGCGGCGCTTGTTTACGTTGGTAAAGTCGCCGGCGGATTTCGCCTCGATGAGCAACGGCAGGTGCGGTAATTTCGCTTTCTTGGGCTGAATCACCGCGTCGATGGGGATCTTTACCGTTTTGGCTTCCAACTTAGACGGCTTCACGAGAACATTCATTCGGAAACAAAAGGTGCCAGGCTCCATCTGATGCAGGGGAGTTGCCGCAGGGTGGGCTTTCAACTTGTATCCGCGGTCGGTCAGGTATTTCTCGATGAGCGCGAGCTGGCGCTTCTCCTGGGCGTTGCGCACAATGGGCTCGGCCACAGCTCCGCACAGCCGATCTGCAACAATGGTGGAGGAGCGATAACGTTCTTCCTTGCTGGCTTTGCGCTTCTCTGCGATCCACGGAAAAATGTCCACATCGAGCATCCGCGAGAGGATGAGGGCGATTTTCTTGAGATGCTCTTCAAGGAGTTCCGGCGAGAGAAGCCGGGGAAGTTTGCCCTCTTCAAGGCAGCCGACAAAATTCTTGGTCGAATCCGCCAGGCCGATGAGTCGGTCGCGCGCCAATGGCGGGCAGGTGGACATGCGCAGCGTGGGGAGAATTCCTGGATTGGCCTTGATGACCTCGGGCGTGATAGTGGTGAGATCTTTGGTAAGGGTGAGGCCCTCTTCAACGCTCTCAATGGTTTTCTTACGCGTGTCCCGGTAGGCTTTGGGCGCAAACTTCATGAACCACTGATTGAACTGGTCAACTGAAGCGCGGGTATCCGCCTTCCACAATTGTGGTTTATCGGCGTTGATAGGCATGGGCTACAGCAACCGTGCTGAAGATTGCAAGTCTGTAACTCCTTGTGCAGATTCGGTGAATTTGCATTGTAATCCTGTTGGGCTCAGCGGACCGGTGCCGACGAGGGCGCTACCCCCTGCCCCCGCTCGTGGCCCTTTGCTCTGCGCGATTCCTTGATTACCTGGTCGATCTGACGCGCGGTCAAGCTACTCGTTCCTTTGCTTTCGGATTCCTCGCCGATGACCTTTAAAGACTTGGGGCTCGCGGGCAGCAAACTTGGTGTGTTCACGGATGCTCATCAACTTACCCCTACCCTTCTGGTTCCGACACGCAGCTTTTGCGTGGAAACGCACTACCATCCAACAAGCCCACCTAACGGTCTCGATCGTGTCCGGATGGTCGGCAATTCGGAAGTTATCCAGAAACGGGCTTGTGGGAAGTGAAGGGAATGTTCCCGGTCCGACTGGGCATTGTGCGACAACTCTGTGTGCCCCATTTGTGTGCAGGAGTTCATCCGGCAGCATGATCGATGGCGATAGAACACTCGGCTGACTGTCGGTCAGCCGCCAGCCGAGTGTTCATTGAACATCGGGAGGCAATTTGCGTGCGGCCAGTGTGCCACAATCTTTGGGTTACCACCCGATGATCGCATTTCAAAATCTGCATTGCTTTCTCCGATCAAAATGTGCCCATCGGCTGGTAGCTGCCGCTATGTCAACTTCGAGGAGACACAAGGCTAGCTTCCCAGAAGCCCGTTTCTGGATAACTTCCGTATCGCCGACCATCGGCCCGGAATCAGTGCGCCACAAAAACGCCTTTTTCGTTTAGGCCCTCCGTGACCAAGTGACACTGAAGGTGGCGAATTAGCGCTGGAACACCTTTGTTAGCCAAAGTGGGCAGGTTGGGCAGGCGGCCACGACTCAACGACGCCGGAAGTAATACGTGAAGGAAGCGCTCACGTAAGACTTTAGCGGGAACCCAGTAATGCGGTCGAAGGGCGGGGTTTCTCCGGGAAGCGCGAGTGTCTCCAACGTCTGGCCTCCGTATCCGCCGGCTAAGAACGCGTTCATGCCGATGTCGAAGCCCTTCGACGGAAACGGCCGGATCACAGCGCCACGAAATTCGCGGACTGGTACTGCGATGAATCCATCTCCCAATGGTTTCCGCCCCACTTCTTCGTATTGACCACGGGCAACCAGGTGAAACGGCAGCTTGTCCACTGTTGCAAGAATGTCCCAAATCTGCCGTGGAGCTTCCGGTGTGGTCTCACCGGAGAGGCGATCCCGTGCGTCCGCCTTCGCAAACAGGCCTTGCACAAACCCGAATCTGAAATTGCGCCGAGCGGTGAAGGTCAGCGATTTCACAATTCCGGGCCCCTCGTCCTCCTGCAGCCCCGTGTCGTTTGAGATGCGGGCCAGCTGCTGAGCAGTGGTAACGTGAGCCAGGGTTAGACGAAACTCAGTTTTCGCTACGGTCTTGCTAGCCACCAACTGATAAGCGCGCGCCTTGGCCACAATGGTGCCGCCTTGAACTGCTGTCGTCCCGATGCGCGGGTCGTCAACGTGGAAAGTCTGTCCGTAGCTTAGCGAAACGGTTGGCAAGAATCTTGCAGACTCCGGCGGCAGGAACGTCAGCGTCCCTTTTGGCGAGCTGATCGTGGCGTTCCGGTTAAAGGAAAAGGTCGGCCGGAGTAAGTCCTCATTGCCCATGGTGACTCGGTCGAGCCGGTAGCCCGCGTTGTAGTGCAAAATATGGAAAACCGTTCCGTCCAGTGCGGCGAACGGGCTGTGGAAGTTGATCGTGAGGTTATTCGATGTGTCTGGTACAAACACACCCGCGGGATCTGCTTTATCCAGGTTCAGTGCACGCGGTGCTTCCCGCCGGAAGTCAACTCCGGCCAGTAGAGAGACGGCCTTACTGAAACGGTCCGTGTAGAGCACGTCTTCCGAGTTCACATTGCGATGTTCACTCTGGCGGATTAATCCGTCTCCGAAGTTGGGCCGCACGTCGAGAGTGTAGTAGCGGTAGAACCCAGAAAACTGGAACTGACGGTGTTCAGTGAGATGCCACACGTCGTTGAAGATCACGGTTCCATTTGACGTCTCTTCGTGCTGGTGCGCGTCAATGGTGTCACCTGGGGTTGGTGCATCAATCGGTATCAGTCCCGGCTGGAAAGCGGTCCCGTAGTATCCGATGCCATAGACTGTGAGGTCATGCTTGCCGAAGTTGAATACCTTCGAGATGTTGCCCTTGTATTGCTTGCGATGCTCCAGTCTGTCGAGGTAGCCGTTGCCGAATGAGACCTCGGCTCCAAGCCAGGTCCGGTTGGATGGGTTGGCAGGGCTCCAACCGGTAACAAGATTGAGATCCCGATAGTCGCCTGTGAGGCGGATTATCGGCTCAATGCGGTCACGCAGGCCAAACGTGATGGAGGAGTTCACTGAATTATTTCCTTCCCGCACGTTAAAAGCAGCGCCATCGGTTTGCACGCTCTCGATCGCGATCGGGATGATGACGTTGGGGTCAGCATAGCCATTGCCGTGCGCGTTGGCAGGCAAGTTATTGGGGAAAAGATACCCGCCGATCTGGAAAAACATCGCGATCGGTTCACCGTGGTCTCCAGCTACTCCGGGAGCGAAATACTGTGGAGGCTTCACGCCCCCTGCGGGAGATTCGACCGGCATGCCAGGAATCGAGACTGGCATGCCCGGCCGTCCCGGGTTTGCGTCTAGAGTTTCATCGCGAATCATGACCCGTTGCGCCGGATCAGGCTCAAAAACACCCGCGTCGGATACCGCGGCAGTCACGGTAACCGATTCGTTCCGCGATGCCAGACCTGAGAACTGTAGATTTTCGGTCTGCTGACCATCGGCTCCCACGGCAATCGTTCGCGTGAGAACCGCAAAACCAGGCGCTTCCGCCGTGAGGCGGTATTCGCCGTCGTCAAGATCAGCAAAAGCAAATCGCCCCTGTGTATCAGTCTTCGCCTCGCGTCGCGTCGAGTCCGCGCGCCGCAACAAGCGAATGGTCGCATCCGGAACCAATTGGCCCTGAGGGTCGGTCAGGCTGCCTGAGAGACCGGTTGCGGCTACCGCTTGGACACCGGCGCCGCAAAGCCCAAGCAGCAGCCCGATACAACAGATCCGTTTCGCCATAAGAAATCGGATCATGAAGTTGCGTCGCACCTTCCTAGCCTCACATTTTAGACGGATTTGGCTAATCCCAGCCGGAGCACCCGTCCTTGCTCGGGACGGGGCGTCAGTCAAACTGTCATACCGGAAGTCTGAGCGTCCTACCGGCTGGCAGAACTGTGCGGCTGGGTAGACTAACAAACGATGTACGCGTCGAGGCACCAAACCGGATTTTGGATTTGATCTTTCTAGTGGCTCGTTTCCGCGCTTCCGAAGGCTTTTCTAATTGCACGGGATGTAGTCGGTAAGGCCGGGCCATCGTTCATTCTGTCATTTCGGCCCTTGTAGGTGGATTACGGGCTTATCCGAAAGTTATGCGAAGGTGGGCACTGGATCGGTGGTTCTTGGTTAGCGGGACATGAAGTTGTCCAGAAGTCATCTTGTGGGAAGTTTCACTACATTGGATAGTGAGGAATGCGCCTCTCCTGCGTGATCATCACGCCCTATCAGACTCGTCGGTTACTTCGAGATCAGCTTGTGATGAGTGCTTACTCAGCCGATCTTTGGGTTCACAAACCGCAGTCCGAAGAGAGTCGAACTGGCCCCTCAATGCAGGGTAGACGGAACGTAGCAACGGACATAGCTTAGCGAATCATGCTCCGGGCTTCTACCTCGGATGATAAGAGTTCAAATCTCGCCGCCGCCTCCAATGTGGGGATGTAATCCAACGGATGAGGTAGCAAGGCTACGAACCTTGAGATCAGAGTTCAATTCTCTGCATCCCCTCCACACTAATTAGGCTCGCGCGGTCTAAGGCATGATGACGCTTCGGTCCTAACGAAGAGATCCGGGTTGGATTCCCGGCGCGAGTTCCAGATCGGTGGGTAGTGTAACCGAACAACACGGCAGCTTCCGAAGCTGCAAATCCGGTTTGGCTCCCGGCCCGCCCACCAGTTGCTACGCTCAGTTTTGGGAGCATCCTTTGCCACGTCGGGCCAGCGGTTGACAGTCGGTCATAAAGACAACCGGCGCTGATGTTAACATGCTAAAAGCCAAGGCCTGGAGGTCGCGATGACCCCGGTGAATCGTCAGCAACATCCGACTGCGAATTTAAAGTTGCCAGACTGCCCTACGCCCCGCACTGGTGAAGAAGTGGTGTGGTACACGGACGCATTTAGACGCGCGGGCACTTACGTCGGATATGGCCCAGGTGCCAGACCAATAATTCAAACCACTGACGGATTAACTGTCACTCTGGAAAGTTTCGACGAACTGCGACTATTACACCCGTTCAATCGAAAGCCACCAATTTGGAGTAGTTTGCTTTCCAGTCACATCGTGAAGCCGCACGAGGCAGAAAGGCAGAAGCTGCAGGAACTGTTGCAGCGGAGAATTCCTCCAGGACCGCGATACATAGATTTAATTGAGGAAATCTGGAGCCGGGGATATGAGACATTCGTCGTGGGTGGTACCGTGCGGGATATCGTCTCTGGCGGCACTGCACACGACGTGGACCTCGTGACGTCTCTGCCGCTTCGTCGCGCCGTACCGCTGCTTTCCAGGATGTATCGTTCCGAACCAAGTATCGACGAGGAAAACGGTTATGTTCGCCTGGGCGGCCCGTGGAAGGATGGGGCGCCATTCATCGACCTAAAGTCATTCGTTTTTCGGCAACCAGGTGGATCCGAGGCTGTGTTTTCAGCAAATATCGAACGGGACACAAAACACAGAGATTTTGCATGCAATGCAATTTACTACGACCCTATTAATGATGTTCTCCTTGATCCCAGCGGTGTCGGGTTACATACGGCGGAGGCGAAGGAACTAAGAATTGTGTGCGATCCCGAGGTCCGCCCGCCCTATTTCCGGGCAACGATCGCAATCCGATTTATCAAATTTTGTGCCCGCGGATTTAGCTACTCAGAGACAACAGCAGCAGAGATTCGGAGCATTTATTTGCCGGAGCTTTCCGCCATGAAGAACAGCAACATTCTGAGTTTCGTGCAACGGCAGGTTCTAAATAAGATTCCTACCGAGCTCAAAGCGGATACCGTTCAAGAGATCGGCCAGGCGTTTCACAAAATCGGAGCGGGAGATATCTGGAACTCTAGAGTTGCCCCGATGTTGCAGGCTTATTTGCAGGAAGGGGATCATGACATCTCTGGACGCGCGTGATCGGCGACTATGCTTGCCCGTTACGAAGGACAACGACCGGTTTGTCCCTGATGTTTCGCAATCGGATAGCCTTGAGCAGTTGCCGCTCTACGCTGAATTGGGGAAGTATTTGCAGCGCCATTACAGTCGTACGACAGGCGCTTTAGAGTGGAAGGGGCTAAACTTTGAGGCCGATATATTCATTCCACACGATGTCGAAGATTGTGCATATGCTGTCGTTGATGAGGCACTCTTCCGACGCTCTGCTCCCGAATCACTACAACCCTCCTCCGTGATCCAGAGCTTACGTGTTTGGCTGACGAACAATATTTCGTACTCTGAGCCGGCACCGCTGGGAGATGCGACACGACTCCGAACAGAATTCGTAGACAGCAGGGTTCAGATCTGGGAGGGTAAGCACGCCTCAGGTAAAGTCTTACCATGGCGCGATATTTTGAAGCGCGGTCGTGTGGTCGTGCTCGGTGAGCCGGGGACAGGCAAAACAACCTTGCTGCGAATGGTTGCCCTGCACGAGGCAAATCAATTGAAAGAGACGCAGTGGTGGCGGTTGCCAATATATATGGCGCTGCGCCAGTTTGGAGAGTGCGGCGACATACTAAATCTCGCTCGTTCAACCCTTGATCATCAGACGTCGATGAAAACGCAGGGTGAGTTCGACTCAGCCCTTGCATCGGGGCGCTTACTTCTGATTCTGGATGGTTTAGACGAAGTGCCAGACGCAGTGCGACGTAGCTGGGCGGAGAAAATCGTGCGTCTTTGTGAGGAGCGCCCGAAGATTGGAATATACATCGGCACGCGCCAAGCGGCCTATGACTGGCACTTTCCAGGATTTCTGCACGCTAAAATCGAGCCATTTGATTCTATGCAGGTTCAGGAATGGCTCCGGCTTCGCTTGACGCGATCAGATAAAGACCTAACGCTTCGCTTGATATCAGCGTTAACTGCCGAGGTTGATCTTCGGAACCTTGCAAGCACCCCACTGATGTTGTCGCTTCTTGCCAGTGTTTTCGAACGCACGGGGATGATACCAAGGCGAAAGGCGGATTTAATCTCTCGGTATTTGGAAGTGCTACTGGAGACTTGGGACGCATCACGCGGAGTACGTCGCTACACACATAGTTTTCTTCGCGAGGATAAGATTGAGGCGCTGGGGTTGATTGCTCTGGAGTCCTGGAAAAAGTCACGCCTTAACTTTAGTGAAGAAGCTTTCTGCTCGCTCCAACAGTCTTGGTCACCACTTAGATCTCGTGAGGCTGCGCACCGTGTGCTACGGGATTCTGGGGTTTTGACGCGTAATGAAGACCAAGAATCGGAGTGGCATTTCATACATCAAGTGTTCAGAGACTATCTAGTGGCGCATTACCTAGTTGAGAGGCCTGATCGAGTTCTAGACTGGCTCGGAGCAGGTGTTAACGAGACGAGAACGCTTGAACTGTGGCGGCATGCGTGCGGAATCACAGCCGATTGCACGCCTTTAATGCGGGCTGTCGCAACCGAACCTAAGTTGCATGCATACGAAAAGGCATATTGGTTGCTGGCAGTGTTATCGGATGGAGTTAACGCTTCGGGCGAAGGCATTAATGATGCGACCCAACACATTGTGGACGCTTTGGAGAGTGGTATCGCAGCGCGGCACATTTCACGCGTTGAGGTTAGCGATCGATTGTGGAGGGTCATTTTGCCAGGATCAAGCAGAGAGATTCAAGCGTTGGGAGAAATGGTCCGGTTGCTGGCTGGTGGTGGTTGGACCTCCAGTCGCTGGTTAGCAATTCGTCTCGAGAAAGCAAGCTCGACCATTGCGAAACAGATTGCTAGATTGTTTCAGAAGAGTTGGAATGTTCGGAAAGTATCCGATCCTGATCAAAAGGAAGTCCATGTTTTAGGCTCACGATAGAGCGCCACTCGGTGGAAGGCCGATTTTTCTAGGTCGTTCAATTTTGATGTCAGATCGGAACCGGTTGCCACAAGGGTCGTTGATAGATGCGGTAAGTCTCGAACGGACGGCCCACTCAGGTCGCCACTTTGGGCTATTGACGAATTCGCGAAGTCATCCAGAGTGATAATTGAGATAAACGTAATGATGCGCAAACCCCATACCGATTGCTTCCGGACACCGGCCACGTTTACATGGCAAGGAGCGGGCAAAGTTACTTTCATGTAAAGAGGCACATCAGCAGCGCATAATCTTTCTGAGCCTCCGATACAAGTCGGGTCTTTTTGTTGTGGATAAGTCACCCTCAAATGGCCAGAAGCCTCTGTCCTTCCACCGCTACTTGTTCCCGTGATATTTTCATAGCACTCTGAGGGAGACACAAAATGGGCGTCGATAACATCTTGCAGCAGATAGACAACGAGATCAGGAGTCTACCCCAGGCCCGATCCTTGCTGGTAGGCGTCACCGGTTCGTCGGGATCTATCGCAACGGGGAAGCGAATCGTCAGTGCCGCCTCCCGGCGGAAGATGGCCGCTGCACAGAAGGCTCGCTGGGCGAAGTACGCTGCCAAGAAAGTAACAGCACCCAGTGCTGGCAAGCGCGTCATTAGTATTGCGCTCGAAAGAGAATGGCTGCTGCGCAGAAGGCAAGGTGGGCCAAGGTTAAGGCGGCCAAGAAGGTTGCCTAGTCGGGTGTTTAACAATGGCACAGAAAGCATGGTATGTGATGACGCTCCTTTTTGTGCCGTTAGCATTGGCACGCGGCGAAAAACCATCGCTTAAAAGCCAGCCCCTACTCTCCCTGGGCTGTGCTGAGTCATATGTCACTGTGTCCGTGAGTACTCCGCTTCGACATGCTTTACCTGCGACCCGGATTACCGTGACGGACTCATAGCTGGTCATCCGTGAGAAAGCCGGAACAAATATTAGGAAGACTTTTCGGAGGCCCGCCGCAGGGTGCACCAGGGGCCTCCTAGGCCAACAACTTTTTGCGTTGTAAGACAGCCCGTAACTAAGGTATGATTCGGGCGTTATTTTTGATTTGGGTCATAGTTTTATTCCGGCTGTACACTTCTTCCCCGCATCGGCTCTCGGCCTCAGCAGTTGTTTTTGGTTTCCCTGGTCCCGGTTATCTCTGGAAAGCTCGACCATTACAGAGGCAGGAATCCGTCCACAGATTCCGTGGCGAACGGGTGCCGGTGTGGTCAGCTTTGTAGAAGCTCGTAGGTGGGGTTCTGTCAAATTCCGATCACCGGGAGCGACGCGACTCATCGGACTGAATACAAGGAAATGGAGGATATTCAAGTGGAACGATACGCGAAATTCCGGCCTCTCACAGAAACCTCGCGAGACAACTTGCAAGATTCGTTTCGGCTCATGGGCGAAGCGCTGATCGACGCCAACGAGCGCACCCGCATTCACTTTCGCCTAATCGACGGAGGTAAACGAGCGGATTGGACGCTGGATACTATAGCCAAGGGTGCAAAGGTGCAAGACAAGCGTGTTGGCAGAGCGAAATTGGAGATTGTTTCGCGCATCGACACGTGGAGCGATATTGCGCACGGAAAACTTTCGCCTCTGGAAGCCTTCGTCACGGGCCGACTGCGTGCGCGTGGCGACTTGGAAATGGCCAAGCGAATGCTCAGGCATCTATGTGAACCCGAAGGTAGATTCGAGATTTGCTGAAAATGTCGGTGAAAAACGAGGTGCAGTTATGGCTATTTCTACGGGAAAAATCGCAAACCTGAAATTCGGCGACGACTATGGATTCGTCTTCATCAACGACAGTGCTGACAACCGGCTCGAAGGATTCATCTTATGGTTCGGCGATGATCTGGCGGGCGGGCCGATCGCCATGTATTCGATGCTGCTTGCGGTCGCGCTGGCTCGTAACCTCACGGTTGATATTCAGCATGAGGACGACTCGGCATTTATCGAAATGGTGCGGGTTTATCCATGAAGCGGCAAAACACCAAAACCAAGGTTGGCGCGGTTCGCGTCGCACAAGTCAAGGAACGCGTCAAGCAACAACTGCAGCAATACTCCAACGTGGTCGGCTTGGGAGTTGGTTTGAAGCGAGTCGGGGGGCAGCTCACCAACGAGATCGCGCTACGCGTATATGTTTCCCAAAAGCTTCCCAAGAGCGAATTGACCAAAGACTCGCTACTTCCCGAACGAATCGAAGGGGTGACGATCGACGTAATCGAAAAGCGATCAAGGATTTTTGAGAGCATCGGAGATCATCGGCGGAGGCAAGCTATCATGTGTGGGGGAATCAGTGTGGGAAACCCTATACCTGGCGGCTCGGGGACCATTGGTGCTGCGGTATTCGACGTATTCAGTGGACAGCAGATGATCCTGAGCAACTGGCACGTCCTGTGCGGACGCCTAGATTGCCGGCCCAATGAACGCATCATTCAGCCGGGCAATGGTGGGCTGGACAGTGGGACGGAAGCCGACGTAGTCGGCCGACTGGCGCGATGGTCGCTTACCAGCGATCTCGACTGTGCGGTTGCTTTTGTTTCGGGACACCGCTTCTGCACTGATAATTTACTGGGTTTAGGGCGCGTGTTTCCGGTTGCGCTCCCGCCCACTATTGGAATGCAAGTGTGGAAATCGGGGCGAACAACCGGTGTGACCACGGGTCTAATCGCTGACTTGGATGGGGATTTTGATGTCAATTACGACTCCCTAGGAATTCGCCATGTGACCCACCAACTCGTCATTGAAAGTGACGGCGCGGTTTCACACCCCGGGGATTCCGGAAGTTTGTTTGTTGACGAGGGTAACCATCCGGTGGGATTGCTCTTCGCCGGCAATGACGCCGGTACCTCTACCGATGCCAATCCCATCAATGGGGTCATGGACGCTCTTAAGTTCAACTTTGGACCGTCGGTTGCTTTACAGGATTTTGCCGGGATGATTGCGGCCCTTTAAGTCGAGTGAGTAGGCCCTTGGGTTGCAGCTGGCGGCAAGAGTCGAGTCGCCGATCTGGTGGGTCCCGGCGGAAGATGGCCGCTGCACAGAAGGCTCGCTGGGCGAAGTACGCTGCCAAGAAAGTAACAGCACCCAGTGCTGGCAAGCGCGTCATTAGTATTGCGGCCCGCAGGAGAATGGCAGCTGCGCAGAAGGCGAAATGGGCCAAGATAAGGGCAGCCAAGAAGACTGCGTAAAGGCCTCTTAGAAAGTTCTGCTGAGTCTTCTCGCCATGTGAAAAGCAGAAGACGCCATGATGTGCTCCAGGAATGTGGGGGAAGTATTTTTTCGTTAGCCGATTCGTGCAGAACAGGTCAATACGTTACCTTGTCCGTTGCAGTTCAACGTAACGGTACCTGCGCCACTAGTCCCAGCACTCTGTCCAACCTCTAAGTTGCCATTAAATCCTGGGGAGTTTATGTAGCAATTTGGTTTGGGCTGCGAATTTGGAGAACTGCTAGCCGCAGCCGTACACGTAATTTTGGTTGGTCCTGAAACTGCCGCCGTGCCCGGATGTTGGCCAGTAGCATCCGACCTGGCCGAGATGACCTGCGCATTTACAACGCCCTTTTTTTTTGCTTCCTTTGCCATAACGCCGAGCGACGCACACAGCAAAGCTATGACTACTAGTTTTGTGTTCATCGGAGCCTCCTCAACGAGGCGGCCACATCGTACATCAACAGCGACTAAGTCTGGCAGCCTCAGTTACCAGTTTGCCCCTTTTTCGCCCCATTCATCTTTATATCTTGTTATGCGGTTCCTCCCGCAACCCCTTAGATCCAAGCTCGTGCCTTTTGACCATTCAGATTGGCTATTCGAGACTCAAATACGACGGCTTCCGAGCGGACACTAAAATCAACAATGGGCGGTGCGAATTAGTCTCGCGGAGCGGCACGACGTTCGCGTCGTTCTCGAACCTCGCCGCAGACATCGCTGCCTCGATTCCGCTTACAAGAGTGCAGTCCTCGACGGTGAGATTGTTTGCCTTAATGCTGAAGGTCACCCGCAGTTCCGTGATCTGCTATTCCATCGCGGTGAACCTTGCTTCTTCGCTTTCGATATGCCTGTTCTGTGAGGGCAAAGACCTACGGTTGAACGCTCTTATTGGGCGTAAATCGGAACTTCGGCGAACCCTTGCCACCACCTCCAATACGTCGCGTGTCCGGTATGCAGACCACGTCGAACGGAATGGCTGTGCATTATTCGAACTTGTATGTGAGCGCGACTTGGAAGGCGTCGTGGCTAAGTTGAAACACGGGCACTACGTCAGCGAGAGAGTACAGAGTTCGTGGTATAAGGTCCGCAATCGAAACTATTCACCGATGGAAGGACGTTCTGACCTGTTCGAGCGGGAACGGAACAGCGAGCCGGTTGCTGGCTGGCATTGTTGCGCGTTGGCATGTGAAAGTGCAGAATTGGATACAAGATGAGTGCGCCGTCAGATTGCGGTATCGAGATTGTCCAGGGTCAGAACGGATACGAGTGTGGTCGCCTCGGCTCTGAATCCTGCTCCGATTGCGGGACTACGCTCTGCGATCTTCACGCTCAAACCTGCGACTTCTGCCTTCGAGTATTCTGCGATTGCTGTCTCTATTTCCACGCGAAGGAACCGCATATCAAGAAGCCTTGGCCGGGGACAGTGATACCCGAGAGGCGTACCGCGTAACAGCGGCTCTTACCACGTAACTTGGTAGTTGATGACCACAGCGACCGGTAGCTCTTCCGGCTTCACCCACATCGCCTTGCCTTGGATAAATTGACAACTCGAAACATTCTTTATCAGGTCAGGAGTTTCTGAAAACGGGTCGGAGGTAGCTACATATACAGTGATCGGCTGGGTGCTGCTGCAAACTTTAACCGTCTTCAGCGTTTGAGAAACGAACAGGTACTGGAGTGGAAGGGGACCCTCTATATTTTCCTTGTACATGCCGGTGGATTTACGGATCGATTTAATAACCGAATCGCTGGTATCGGGCGCTACGTAGGACCAACCTTGAGACCAAAACGCTTTTCGAGGCGGAACCTGAGGGATATTTACACATCTGTATTTCTCCATCAGGGCTGCGCAGACTGCGATATCGCTCGGCACACATCCGGGGCCGATTGTAATTTTAGGTACGAAAAGGTCTATGCAGCCTTCCTCCCTGACCTGGATCGTCTTCTGCGCCCCATTCCTCAACTGCAGCTGGACGGCGATGGAGTTCGTTGGCCCTCCGCCCGTGCACACCGTGGCTGGAACTGGATTTATCAGATCAATGACCTTCACTGGTGCGTTGTGATAGTCGAGCCACCTTTCTGGCGTCGCTTTAGACGGGTACTTCATCTCGTACCATGGAGACGCAGGGGTGGCCTGACAAGTTCCCTGAGCTAAAGCGTGTGACACGGCCAAAAGCAAGACAGAAAGCAACGCGGCCTGTTTCATTTACGATCCCTCCTTTGCCATCGCAACCATCGATCCAAACGGGCCGATTCCAAGCTAAGCCGGAGACTATACCAGAGAAATAAGGGGCTCACGGTAGAGTTGCTTGGCTAAAAGTGCTGTCGATCTCCGGTAGGCAATTTCTCGAGGTCGTGCGACCTAGAGTCGAACGCAAGAAAGCGCGGATTAAGCTTCGGGAAGCGCGGGAGGTGCTTCAAATGAGCTACCACCACTCGCGGGCGAGGATGCGGGGGAATCTGCTTGCGGGGTTGGGGGAGGTCCTTCTATGTCTCCAATAGTTTCGTACTTAATCCCCAATTTTGTGAGGGTTCTGCATATCGCCTTATCAATACGAGTCAGCAAGCCTTCCACACTCTCCTCTTTATAAAGGCCTTGAAGGTCCTTCAATAAACTGAAGATTTCCTTGAAATCTGGCCAATTGTCTATTGAGAGAAGAATTTCCTTGTCGCTCTCGTGATAAAGATTGAAAGCTTCGGGTTCAAGTTGTCGAAGCAATCTAATTTGTAAATCCTCATCGATTATGAATTTGATCTTTATCGCTGCTAGTGCGGTTTCGATTTCGTTATGCAAGTTCACTAAATCGAAAATCAATGCGCGGCGTATTTTTCTCCTTCTGACAACTGAATCTCCATAATGCTTTAGGGGTTCACCGATAGCGCTGCCTAATAGACCCGTTAACATGCCAACAGTCGCTGCGATCAGTATTTTCGCTAGGTCCGACATTCCGCCAGATGAAGCGGCACCAGCCGGGCCATCAACCCAATGAAAAGGAGAAAACATGACTCCGGATTCTCCTCCTCCCCAGCTTAGGCGTCAAGCTGATGGTGACTTTTGACTTGCACGGTTAACTTGATTGTGACGATACCTCCGTGATTCCCCCATCAAACAGACCGCTCGCTAGGAGCGCCTCGTATGCGCTCTATGCGAGGCATCCGAAATCAGTTGTCGGCAGAATGTAATTTTTCAAGAACTCAGCGTGAATCGATAGATAAACGTTCGAGCTATGAAGAACCTCGGGCCGGACAAACCTGCTTTGCCGATTCGTTGGTGTTGCTCGGTGTTTTAGCGAATGGTCTGTTCTATTGCGCTCTCACTTCCCCTTGGCCTATTGTTGCTCTTTTTGCCCGCGCTGATTGCCCGTCGTCGTGGCAGGACTGATATCGGCGCTATCCTCGTTTGCAGCGTAGTTTTTTATCCTGTCGCTCTCATTTGGGCGTTCTGCTAGTCCTATCTTCTCGCCTTTAGCACTGTTAGCACGCTGACTAAGAATCGGTTGGCCGTCCAACTAACAAAAATCGCTTTACGGTGCAGAATGGCGCATGGCGCAATCGGCGGCTGAAGAGGCCAAACTCTTGGAGAGCTTGCGGAATTATCTAGCCAGCAAAGCGAAGCACTTCACACTTCAATCTTTATCGCCTTTAACGGAGAAGAATTGCGCGAGTACAACAAGCGCCGAATGCGAATCGCCGAAATTTGCAAACTGCTAGACTGCCGACCTCCAAAGCATGACTAAGCTCAATCACTTCTAAAGCAGACTGCGAGTCGCGCCTAGGCTAGCGCCAGGGCCCGAACCCCCTCGCAAATTATCTTAAACGCCATTGACCGTGACAGGGCTTCTTTTGTATATAAAACGAAGCCCTGTCAATGCAGTCTGCGGCGTTACATATTCGAAGTCTCGAAGGGGATTTCGTCATTGCTGAGTGCACGGCGTGGTCTGTTTCAAGATAGAGAAAGATGGAATGGCCGACGAAGTCATCGCTGAATTGTTCCGCCTGTTTAAAAAGCACTGTCAGCAAAAACATTCAGATTAATTTAGCGCTTAGTTTGTTGCGGGATACTGGCGTTACAACAATCGAGCAACTAGAGGGTGGCATCTTGCCAGCCAGCCTAGGGAAGGGGACGTAAACCTCGACAGGAGCGTCCCCTATTTTATTGCCGCCCTGTTAGCCTAATTTATTCGGTTAACTCGAATCGAAAGCGTATCCAGAAGTGCGCTACTTCGCTTTCGGCGCAAACTTCTCCCCACACTTCGGACACTTCATTTTTTCCCCGTCAACCCTCAACATTTCGTTTGGCGGTATTGAATATCCGCAAAGTGTGCACGTGGTATTCAGCTCCGCGAGCACCCTAGCTAAACCGGCTTTAGTTACACGGGGCATGAAAATAGATTCCTATTGAGATTACGCCTTCAGCACTACACCTCACCTGATCCACAAAGTGAAACATTTGTTCTAAGATTTCCTTGACATGATTTCGATCGAGGCCTAAATTGCGAGCCATAGTTTCGTTCACAATTTATTTCATGGTCCGTTTCTGAGGGGGAAACCAGACTAGGAGGAGCCTATGGCTCGCTCTGCGAATTGGTCTCTCTCGCTCTCTTGCCTCATGCTCCGTCGCAATTCTGTGGCTCTACTTGCCTTGTCCCTGCCGTGGTTCCTGTTACTGGCAAACGATCTCGGCGCTCAAATCACAAACGTCACAAACGATACTGCGACCCCCATGCCTGGCGTAGGACACGCCTCTATGCCGCAACGCATCGTCGGCTTCATCCTGGTTCTACTTGTTGGGTTGTTTGGAGTTAGCTACAGCTACAGCCAGATCACGGGTATAGCCAGCGACACTTCATCTCCAGCCGCGGCAAGCCCCGCGTTTGTTTCCCCACCCCAGGACCCACAAGCGATGAGCATTTTGAATCGCGTGCTTGCCGCCGGGGGAGGCACGCAGGCGATTGCCGGCGTCTCGGACTACACCGCTACGGGGAGCTTCGGGGCGGGCGCGCAGCCGAGCAGCGTTACGATCCACGGCCTAGGTGGGTGGGAATTCCGAATGGACGTTAGCGGCCCCACGGGTACGCATTCGTCGGGCGTACACCAAGGCATGGTCTTTAGCAAGGCGGACGACGACACGGTAAGCATACCGCAGCAGAAGGGTAATCCCCCCAACCGCTTCGCGCTGCCGGTCTGGACCCCCCTGTTTCCCGCTGGTTTTGCCTTCCAGTCGGCCTTTGTCGCGCATATCGTGAGCACGAGCATTTTCGGAGTCTCGTACCTCGGGGTTACGAAAATCAACGGCCGCTCCGCTCACGATATTCAAATCGTTGTAGGCCCCTTTACCGCTGCTTCGCAGCCGGGGAAAGGCGCTTCGCTTCCACGCCCCACGCGCGACCTTTTCATTGACACATCCACGTTTCAAATTGTGGCTTTTCGCGAAACGGTGCCACGGAATCCCACTCACGAAGTGGATTACTCCGATTACAGGGTGGTGAATGGCGTGTTGATGCCGTTCATGATTTCCGAATCGTTTGGCGGTCAGACACTGCCGGCCATTCAGATCAATCAGATCGTTTTCAATACCGGATTACAGCCGTTAACGTTCGCCGTTCAGTAATTTTGTTTGTTTTCAGGCTCACGCGAGAGGGAGAGCTACCATGCGCGTAAATTCGCAGGAAGCCATTGCCAGGAATCGGACGATCGCTCAAAAACCATTCAAGCCGAACGGCCCTTTGCCGCCGGCGCACGCGCAAAAATTGGGTTTATTTGTTGCGTTTCTGGCGCTCTTGGGCGCTTTCGTTGCGTCGCCGGCCGCCGCCCAGACGTACCTGCAGGACGTGAGCGTGCCGCCCGTTGACGCGAGCGTGCCGGTAGAAATGGGTTACGTAAACCTTCCCACCGGTTCGCTGAATCTCCGGATTCCTTTGGGAACATACCCGCAAAGGGGCGGCGGCACCGGTAGCCTTGCTCTCAACTACACCAGTAATCTCGGCTATTATGCGGCTCCACCTCTTAACTGGACGGGGCCCTCGGGCCACCGCGCCGGTTGGGGAATTTCGACTTCCAATGGAGCAACTTTCGGACCAGCTCTCCAATTCAATGTGCAGTTTGGCGGCTCATGCAACAACATCCCATACGATTCTAATTATATCGAGTATTCCAACTTTTCCTTCACCGCTCCCGACGGGTCCGAACATACCTGGACCAACGACGTCTTTTATTATTCCCCATACGATCCAGTACATTGCCCGTTTACCCCTTATGGCGTCGGTTCTGCCTACGATGATCAGGGTACCGGCTATTATCTTTCGTATGTCACGGGCACGGCGGTACTTTTCGGTCCCGACGGTACATCTTGCCTCGGTGGGAACATAGACCCGAACGGCAACCAACTTCCGGGGTTACCGGCCGGCGGCTTTGCCTATTTCGAGTCTGGCTCCGGCTCCTATGCTAACGACACGCTTAACCGGCCCCTAATTCAAGTAACGATGAGCGGCACCACAGAGTACTTAGCGGTTCCGAATGCAAGCGGCGTCACAAGCACGTATACACTCAAATGGCAGACCGTAAATGTCAGCACCAATTTTGGTTACATCGTTGGTGGTAATCATGTCCCCGAGTATTCCGCGAGCTTCCAGCAGATCAGCGAGATAGACCTCCCCGATGGAACCGCGTACCACTTCACGTACGATTCCGGCACCACCCCCGGCCATTACGGCGAAATGACGAGTATGACGCTGCCGACGGGCGGAACGATCTCTTACAGTTATTCCAATAGCACTGATTACAATGGCCAAATGCACAGGTGGCTCACCCATCGGACTACCCAGGATAGCAGCACAGGTTGGAGCTACGGTACCCCAAGCGGCAGCACAACCGAAGCGATTACCGTAACGTCTCCCAGCGGAGACTACTCCATCCATACCTTTATTCCCGTGCCTTCCACGTTACCGACAGCCATGTTACCAACAGAAACCCAATATTATGACGTTTCCTCTAGCCTCCTGGGCACTATATGGGCCTGTTACGGCCGGTGGACCGGCAGCCAAAATTCGTGCCCGGCAATTTCCTACAACGATATTAGGCTCTATTACAAGACGGCCGATATCACGACGCTAGCCGTGCCGGGCGGCAGCGTGACTTCGATGCGCGAATACACTTATGACTGCGGCACGGGGAACTGCACCCACTACGGAAATATCTCGAAGCTGCAGGAATGGAATTTCGGCAGTTCATTATCCGGTTCGCCCGACCGAACCACCACCCTCACCTACTACAACAATGGTTATGTGGTAAACAAGCCCGCAACCAACACTGTCACGAATTCGAGCGGCGCCCTGGTCGCGAAGACCGTCAATACATATGATGGCTCTTCTCTCGTCACCACCGGAGCGACGGGAATCGTCAATCACGACGATATCCACTACGGCAGCGGTTTCAACGCGCGTGGAAATCTAACGCAGGTTCAGCGGTATACGAGTAGTTCCAGCTACGTTACGTCGTCGATGACGTACGACATTACCGGGCAGATGCGGACTTCCACCGATCCCAAGGGCATCCAGACGATTTACAGCTACACGGACGGTTTTTTCAATGACGCCGGAGATAACTCGTCGCCGTCCGCGTATACACCCTCAACGGCAACAAACGCCTACCTCACGAGTATCACGAAGGCTTACGGCACGCCAGTGGCGGAAACATCCACGTTCGGATATTACTTCGGCACTGGACAGATGGCGAAAACGACAGACCCGAATTCGCGGACGACCTATTCTCACTTCTACGATTCTTTCAGCCGGCCCACCAGCACCAAGTTCCCGGATTCGGGGTGGACTTATCTTGTCTACCCTTTTGGATCGGAAACTCAGGTGGACAAGGGCACCGGGATCACCAGCACGACGCTCTCCACGACTTGCTCAAGCAGCGGGAATGCGTGCCGTCATGACCAAACGCTTTTGGACAGTATGGGCCGAGTCGTGGGCCAGAATCTCGTCAGCGATCCCGGCGGACAGACCACGGCCGCCACGGCATACGATTTGAACGGCCGGGTTCAGAAGAGGAGCAATCCCTATCGCAGTACTTCCGATTCAACCTACGGCTGGACCACGCCGACCTACGACGGCCTAAATCGCGTCACACAAACCCAAGACCCGGACGGAAGCGTAGTCTACACCTACTACGGTGCAACTGTGAGTTCGCACGGCGGAAGAAGCTCCCAGATGTGTTCCGGATACGGCGTCGGTTATCCGCTACTTGACGTGGACGAAGCCGGAAAATTGCGGCAAACCTGGATTGACGGCTTCGGCAGGCTGATCGAAGTGGACGAGCCCGATCCCACCAGCGGCAGCCTTACGTCCGGTTCTCTCGTAAATACGTGCTACGCGTACGATCTGAACAACAATTTGACCGGCGTATCCCAAGCCGGCTCGCGGAGCCGCAGTTTCACCTATGACTCACTGTCTCGACTGACACAAGCCAGCAACCCCGAGTCGGGCACCATCAGCTACGGCTACGATAACAATGGCAATGTGCAAACGAAAACCGACGCTCGCAACACTACTACGTACGCCTATGACACACTGAACCGGCTTACGGGAAAAAGCTATAGCGACGGGCTTACCGCGGCAGTCAAGTTTGGCTACGACGGCGTGGCCCTCGCAGGATGCACGCCAGGGCCGCCGAGCCTGGCGGACAACAATCCGATCGGCAATCGGACGGCCATGTGTGACGCGTCGGGGGCAACTTCCTGGAGCCACGATGCATTGGGCCGGGTTGCGACGGAAAGCCGCACCATCCATGGAGCGACCAACCTCACCAAGTCAATCACGTACGGCTACAATCTGGATGGATCGTTGGCAAGTTTGACTTATCCTAGCGGACGGATTGTGACCTACACTTCATCGGCGGCGGGCCGAACTTTGTCAGCGGCGGAAAGCGCGGCCAGTATTACTTACGCGACCGGAGCTACTTATGCTCCGACGGGGGCGCTTTCCGGAGTGCAGTTGGGCGGCACGTTCGGGCGGTGGAGCTACAATAGCCGGTTACAACCTTTGCAGATTTATGCGACCAACGGGGCGGTGGCCGATTCGGCGCAGTTGCAGGCGACGGTTTGTCCCAGCACGGCGGCCACGCTGATGAGCCGGATTTATAATTTCAATCCCGGGCACGACAATGGCAACGTGGTGTCGATTGCCGACTGTCTTGTTTCCGCCCGCAGTCAGAACTTTGATTATGACAGTTTGAACCGGCTGGCGGACGGCTACAGCGCGGGGAGTACCGGCACGTCGATCCCGGGCAATTGGGGCGAAAATTACACGATTGATGCGTGGGGCAACCTGACCAATATCGCAACCAAACCAGGCCGGGGGCATGGCGAGCTATTGAATTGCGCTGCAACCAATGTCAAAAATCAGCTCAGTACCTGTTACGGGTACGATGCCGCCGGGAACCTGACCTCGAATGGTTCAACCACGTACGCCTACGATGCGGAGAATCGTCTTAAGTTGACGTCGGCAGGGAATTCTTATGTGTACGACGGAGACGGCAAGCGGGTGATTAATTGCGTGGGAGCTTATCCGAGCTGCACGACTGCGACACTCTACCGGACGGGCGCGGGGAGCGATACCTTGTCAGAGACCAGCTGGACCGGGGCGCAGGTGCAGGAATATACGTTCTTCAACGGGCGACGGGTCGCGCGGCGCTACTCGTCGGCCAATACCGTGAAGTACATGTTTGCCGACCATCTACGGAGTAACGATCTGTTATTGGATTCCGCAGGGGTCATAGAAAGATCCTCGTTTTACTATCCGTTTGGCGGAGAAGTGTTGGTGAGCGGCAGCGGGACGAACACGTATAAGTTTGCCGAGAAGGAACGGGACGCCGAGTCGGGGCTGGATAACTTTGGTGCCAGGTACTATGGGTCAAGCCTCGGACGCTTCATGAAACCCGACGATTCCTTGCTATGGTGGGACCGAAGCGATCCTCAGAGCTTAAATCTCTACAGCTATGCTGGGAACAACCCTGTAAGCAGTACGGATGACGGTCACTCGGTCACGATCTGCGACACAACCGGGCATTGCAATACCGTCAGCGATGACGAGTACAGCGCTGCTCAGCAAGCGGATAAGAACAATATTGCGCCTTCCTTGTCGAATCTGGCGAACTCCTCTACGGGAACGGGAGCCATCACCAATTCCTCAGGGGGTGCAGTCGGGACAGTCCAGTGGACTCCAGACAATCCTGGCATTCAGACGCTCGGGCTAGCTGGACAGATGGCAGCGCCAGGTGTGAACTTCGCTGCGCAGGGCTTAAGGATGTTCGGCTATGCGTTCGCAGCGTCGGTGATGGTTGCTGCTGAGTGCTTAGCTGGCGCGCCATCATGCACAAAGGGCAACGTTGCGATGGCAATCCTCCCGGAGATAGGAGCACTGCGCGAAGGCACACTCCTGCTCGAGGAAGGAGCTACTTTTGGAAAGGGTGCGGAGATACTTCAAAAAGCGGGTGGCGTCGAGCAGGCCGTCAAAGACTTCGAGAGTGTACAGGCTACTGAGTCAGTGTACGGCAGCACCAGAGTCAAAACGCTATCCGATGGCTCTAAAGTAGTTCTTTACCAGAGCACGGGAGGCTCCGGGGCAACAACCATAGCGATCCAGAACGCCGCAGGGCGTACAGTCACGAAAATCAGGTACTAAGCAATGTGTGCCACTGAAAGAGGAGCATCCGTGAAGCTGGGCGAGGACGAAATCGTTTCGCTCTTAAATGAAGCGAAGTATCTCTTCTCGCGCGATATCTGCGAACCCGAAGAAAACTCACTACGCCTTGTTATTGAAGAGGCGATTGTGGATCACACGCAGACCATCTCGACGCTAGACCCAACCAGCCCGTTCGCCGAGATCCGAAAGGGGGCATCGCCGATCAAGGTAGTCGAGGGCTGCCGCAGATTCGAACTCCAGTGGAGCCGCTACGTCGCCTATCTTGTTACCGAAGAAGTTGTGGGTTCTGGTGGGAGCTATGGGGACGAAGTTTACACCGGCAAGCTGTTCCGGGAGTACACCAAATCGCACTTTCTCGATCTTCTTGCCCGTGACACGGGCGTCCACTTCGAGCCGATCTTGCATTACAAGCTTATCTGCCAGAACCATCTCATTGACGTGGCAGCCTACGGCCCACCGAAGGTTCGGCTCGTGGAGAACAGCGGGACGAAGCTCAAGCCTAACTGAATCAGACCGACGTGCTCGATTGCCGCCGCTGACGTTCCGGGGCGGCAGGGCATGCGATTCGGGAACGGATGAGGATCAGGGTACGTACTCTGGTTGCCCGTGAGAATTTTTCGTTTAGCCGCCGATCCCTGCCCTGATCCCGTCCGATTAGCCCGCTTTCCGGTCCTCAGTCCGGGGCCGATGATGATTCAATCTTTTTCTTCTAAGCGGTTATGCACCTCGTAAATATTGCCAATGTGGCTTAGAAAAGTATCTTTAGTTTCTAACCTCTCGACTATTTCTCTGCCTCGCGCCTCTAACTCATCACAGGGACGTTTTATTGATGCCGGCACCGAATTTTTTGACTGAGGCTCGTTGAGCATCGGGTGAAACTATTTTTTAAACAACTCTTTTGCGGCCATTTTGTCGTCAACGGTTGTAGGGGCGCGTTCGGAGTTCGGTGGATGCTTGGCAAGGTATTTATTGAACGTCCAACGGGCATAAAGATTCGTTAGTCCATAAGCCGCAAAGGCTGCCACAACAACCAGTGTTAAACGTCGCGCGAGTGGAAGCTTTTTCACCCATTTATTGCGGGCGACGGTGATAGCAAATATTATCCAAGCTCCAATTAAAGTGACTGAGACCGATAGCGTCACGGTCTCTGAAATCGCGAGCGGGACAACAAAAACGTCAACATGATGGCCGGAAGCTGGTGATGCAATGACATCGTAGAGAAATTCTAGGGTGCCCTCGATACCTTGAGCGATTAGAGGATGGCTTGCAAATACCCAATCGTATAATCGACGCCCGAACCACATGCCGAGGAGTGTGTCACGGAAAAAGAAAAAGAAAAAGGGGTAGGAGTTGTGTTCGGGGACACCTATCGTGCGTAGCCTCACCAAGCGGAGCGTAGATCTCCATCCAAGATGTCCTGCTGTGCCTTGTTCCACTTCGCATAGTACCGCTCGGTAATCGTTACGCTGGAATGTCCCAGGGCCTTGCTCACCTTGCGGATGTCGACGCCGGCCTTCAACAATTCCACGCTGAACATATGCCGGAACTGGTGTGAGCCGCCTTCAACACCGGCCGCAGTGAATACCTGACGATACATCTTGTCGAAGGTGCTGACAGCTCCCTTAGGGGTGGCCTCGCCGGAGATGAAAATATGGGGCGGATTTCCATTCTTTACCTTCAGCAATTCAAGCCCTAGCCATGAAGGAATGACGTTGTTGACGTGGACGCCCGTCTTGCGACGTTGGACCCTCACCCGGAAGGCCTTGCCAGTCTGCACCAGTTCATCCTTCGACAGACATACCGCGTCCACAAGGGAGAGACCCGACCATCGTTGCAATTGCATACAAGCCTTGACCCTCGCAGCGTTGCGAGGTTGTAGTCCGCACTTGGGTATTGCCTTTAAGATCCGCTCATATTCCTTCGGTTCGAAGGGCCGGACGCTGTTGGCCTCGTCGGCCTTAACCTGGACACTGGACAACTGACCGGCCGGGTTAGCGACGATGAGGCCAGCCTCAAGGCAGAATTTAAAAAAACTCTTAACTCGCTCTTGGTTATTCCGCTTGGCGAGGGGGGACTTGAACGTCCAACGGGCACGCCAGGTTGTCAGGTGCGATAGGGTTACATCCTTCATGAACAGGAGGTCCTGGTGGTCACAGAAGGCCTGAAACCGGCTTAACGTGAGGGTGTGCTTATAGAGGGTATTAGCGGAGAGATCCTCGCCGCGTTTGCTGTCCATGAACAGGGCTATGGCATCGGCTACCGTTTTAAGTGCGCCGGGCTTTGCCGCGGCGCCAAATTCGGCGTCCAGGTGGTCTTGCTCAATCTGCCGCGCCCGTTTCGCCGCGATTTCCCAAGTGGCCGTCTTGGCGCTCTTGCGGGTTTGCTTCCCCTCGACGTTCCATTCCAGCCATACCGAGCACCGGCAACGCCGGAAGGTTTTGTCTTCGTGGTGGTCGCAACTGGCCTTGTGGCGCTTGTAAAGGATGACGTGCATACTGGCCTCGGACCTGAGCTGACAGTACATTGACAGTACAGATCGGACAATGGCACTTGTATGCTATTGAAAACTAAGGTAACTAAGGTTGGTTGCGGGGGGTGGATTTGAACCACCGACCTTTGGGTTATGAGCCCAACGAGCTACCAGACTGCTCCACCCCGCGTTGTCATCATAGCAACCGCGTTCTGTAGCGTCAAACGAGGTTGTTTGTTCAGTTCGCGCATGGCCAAAGCTTTTACCGTTCTCTCTTATTTATCTGTCGGCAGGTTTTGAGCCTCATCATCTTTGCAGGCTCTGGTTTCCTATCTATATTATCTGACATGGCCGAGTCGAGACGGTGCAATTAAAATTCGGTCAACACACCGGATTGCTCGCCCATCTTGTAGTCACGAATCGCTTAATGCGGCTGCGCGATGACTTGGTATGCCTTGGCGATGTTGGCGGTGGGGGAAAAGTCGGCACCAAATTTGGCGGAGTATTTCGCCACTAGCAGTGCCGATACTCGCTTCTTCGCTTCTGGTTCCGAGGCACCCTGAGAATAAGCGTCGGCGGTCATGCTGAGCAGATCCGTAAAATATTGCTTCCACAACTCAAATGTCTGCTTGCCGTGCATCACGTCGCCGTGGCCACCAATCGCGTAGTCGAAATCTAACTTTTCGGCCGCATCCAGGGTCTTGATCCAGTCAAAGGGGTAGCTGTCGCCCATAAAGGGCGTTGCCCCATGAAGCGCGTCGCCGGTCACAATTACTTTCTCCTTGGGGAGATAAACAAATACATCTCCATCGGTGTGCGCCCTGCCCAGCCAGAGTATATGCACAGTGCGCGATTTGCGGTGCAGTACCAGGCTGTGATCGAAAGTCAAACTCGGCAACACCACCTGCATGCTTTTCAGTTCGGCGAGGTAGTCTTCAGCCTGGCTGATGTTACTGCGCAACTCCTCTTTCTGTTTTGGATCGACAGCTTTCTCCAGTTCGGCGCGCAGATTTGCGATCTCCTGCGGCAGCGTAGCAATCTGGTAGCGTACGCGTGGAATGCCGCGCTGCTCAATGTTGTCACGCGTTGCCTGAGAGGAAATAATCTCAACACCGGCCGGCCATGAACTGGGATAAGCCTGGTTGCCCTGGTAGTGATCCCAATGGAAATGCGTATTCACCACGTACTTCACTGGTTTGTCGGTGAGATTCTTGATCTGCGCGATAAGCCCACGCGCGGCTGAGGGCTTGGAGTGAGTGTCAACCACGAGCACGCCATCATCCAGCAAAATAATGGCGGCATTGCAGTTTATTTTGTAGGCAGGTTTGGCGATAGCCGCATAAACTCCGTCGGCGACTGGCTTAATGTCAAACAGTTCTTGCGCGAAGCAGGGCGAAAGCAAAAACAGAATGACAGCACACCATGCGATGTATTTCACAAAAACCTCCTGCAAAACCCGTAACCAAAAGCGCGAGAATTTTACGCCATAGCTGCCAGACCTGCCACCAGCACCAAAGAGTTGACCAAATTCGGGCCACAAAGGAAAGGCAATTTCAACTTGGCTTGATGTGGTAGCGGGAGGCCGAGGAGAGAGCGCGGTTCAAAGTTCTCACGAACGAAGTCGTGACGACTGCCGTAAAAATTCAGAGTCCCGAGGTGGTGTTAGGCTCATTCATCTCGGCCAGTAGCTCACTTTAGACCCTCGCCGACCTGCTCTCGTCGCTCTCCCTTGCGGGTTCGCATCGCGCGATCTTTGCTCGGGCTCCGGGCTCACCGCCAACCGGACAAACCAGCTTAACGCCTCGGGACTCTATCCTGCCTTCGACAATTCTTTTGTTCGCCTCGACCAGCGCCTTGCTATAGACCCTCACTCACCCTCACTCCATCATTTTGCAATGTGGAGCGTGATTACGCTCGGGCCCCGGACGCCGCACCAACCGGGAAAACTTAAAAGGTGTCGAAGAACGATTATGGTTTTAGCCGCTTATAGTTTTAGAGTCAATGAAAATGCCTATGATTTATTTGCCTTGTTTACAACGGGGTGCGCGTGGTCCACAGGTGGGTGAACCTGTGTCAGTGCAGCCATAGTAGTTGCGCTTCAGCTTTGTATTTTTGCCAATGATCATGCGGCCATCTGTAATTCGCATTTCGGTTGCTGGCGCTCGGGTCCTGTGAAAAACCAGCAGAGATGGTGCTGGGCGCGGGATAGCAGATTACTTGCCTTGCTTGGAATGACAAGAGCAAGCCGCAAGTCGCGATCACCTTCTCGCAACCCATAAAGCAGCGGCACCACTTCGCAGTTATAATCCCCACAAAACATGCTGACCAAAGAAGCCTTAAACCTCGATACCATTCGCGCCCAGTTCCCCTCGCTGAATGAAACCGTGAATGGCCAGCCCGCAGTATTTCTTGATGGGCCGGGGGGCACACAGGTTCCGCAACGTGTGATTGATGCTATTGCAGACTATCTGAAGCGCTCCAATGCAAATACCAACGGAGCGTACCTCACTAGCTATCGAACTAATGAGGTTCTCGAGGCAGCGCGCTCCGCCATGGCCGATTTTTTCGGCAGCGATCCCGACGAAGTCGTGTTTGGCCCAAACATGACCGCCCTTACTTATGCGGTCAGCCGAGCTCTTGGCCGCGATCTTCGCCCAGGCGATGAAATTGTTCTGACTCATCTCGATCATGATGCAAACGTTTCCACCTGGCGTGCGCTGGAGGAACTTGACGTCACCGTCCGCATGGCAGAGATAAACGAGACCGACTGCACGCTGAACATGGCGGATCTCGAGCGCAAAATCACTTCGCGAACCAGGCTGGTAGCTGTCGGATATGCTTCGAATGCTGTAGGCACGATCAACGATGTAAAAGAAGTTGTACGGCTGGCGCACGCCAAAGGAGCGTTAGCGTACATCGACGCCGTGCACTATGCGCCGCATGGGCCTATTGACGTGCGCGCCATTGATTGCGACTTTCTAGTGTGCTCCAGCTACAAATTCTTTGGGCCCCACATGGGTATTCTTTATGGGAAGCGGAAACACCTGCAGCAACTCAAGCCTTACAAGCTGCGCGCCAACACCGATGCCATACCCAGTCGCTGGGAGTGGGGAACGCTCAATCACGAATGCATTGCCGGCATGACCGCGTGCGTCGACTATCTCGCCGGCCTTGGTCGCGACGGCGACAACAAAGCGGCGACCCGGCGTGAGGCATTATTGGCGGCCTATCGCGAAATTCAGCAGCATGAACGCAAGCTCTCGGAAAAACTACTCCGCGGATTGTCTGCGATTCGTGGACTCAAGCTTTACGGAATTAGCGATCCTGAAAATTTGGCGCGGCGTTGTCCAACCTTCGCAGTGAGGGTAGACGGACACACGCCGCTGGAGCTTGCGACCAGGCTTGGCGAGCGAGGGTTTTTCACGTGGGACGGAAATTATTATGCCTTGAGTTTGACTGAGCGTCTGGATGTAGAAAAGGACGGCGGGTTTCTGCGGATTGGCTTGGTGCATTACAACACGCAGCAGGAAGTAGAAAGATTCCTGGCAGCCTTGCAGCAAATTGTTAAGTAAGGTCACCTCGGGCAGGCACCGGCTAGCCGCGCGGCATCAGTAAACTCCGTGCCGCTTGGGTAGGGCACCGGCTTCAGCCGTGCCATAAATATCCTACGATCAGGAGACGCGCCGATCCGGCGCAACTGTTTCGACCGTATGGTCGGAATGACAATAGCTAGGGAATTTTGGCAAAATCTGCGAAATCTGTGGCAAGCCTTACCGCTTGAACTCCACCACGTCGCTGCCCTTGGCCATCAGAACCACGTCTGCAATATTAAGGAACAACCCATGCTCCACTACGCCGGGCATGACATCCAACTTCGCCGCCAGGCCCGCAGGATCGGGAATTTCTCCGAACAAACAATCAAGAATCTGATGGCCCTCTTCCGTAATAAACGGATTGCCAAATGTATATTGCCGCAACTGCACCAGCGCTCCCAGCGCAGTCAGTTTTTTCGTCAGGATAGCCTGGGCTTGCGGGATCACTTCCACCGGCAAAGGAGAATTGCCAAGAACTTCAACTTGTTTAGTTGAGTCAGTAATTACAACGAATTTCTTGGAGGCTGTAGCGATCAGCTTTTCCATCAGCAGCGCGCCGCCGCCGCCTTTAATTAAGTTCAGCGACGGGTTGAATTCATCCGCGCCATCTACCATCACATCAAGCTCCTGGTAGTCTTCCAGAGTAGCCATAGGGATTCGGTTTTCCGCGGCCAGATCGCGGGTTCGAAACGAAGCCGGAATGCCTATGACTTTCAGGCCCGCCCGCACGCGTTCGCCTAACAAGCGTATGAAGTAATCGGCGGTTGATCCCGAGCCCAATCCTACGATGTAGCCATCGCGAACGTGATCCAGACTGGCTTGTGCTGCTAGTTGTTTTTCTTGTTCGTTAGACACAGGCTCTCTTGCTCAGCAGACCCGTAAACCCAGGATCACTTGATTTTTGTTATCGATCCGCCAAAATACCAACGAACAGTCTACACTGCTTTACAAATCCCAACACCTCGCCCAGTTTCGACGGGCACTGGCCTTATTAATGGTTTCAGGGGAACGGCGCCGACTTCAGACCATTTATGAGAGGACTTCTAAGGAAACTGAATAACCGTGGCGCGGGCGCCCTGCTTGCGAAAGACCGCAATTTCCGCGCCGCTGCTAGCGTCCACTGGAAGTTGTTCAGAGTCTCCTTCGTACTGAATTTGTAACGAAGCTGACTCACCCGGCTCCGGCGGCGATAATCCCTTTCGGACTCGACAAATAGCATAGCTGATGCTGACACGGTTCTGATATAGTGCGGGCGCTTTTGGTTCTTTGCCGTCGTATCTTCACAGTCAGGAGTTCTGTCATGCGCCTGCCCGCGGTTCTGACCCTCGCTGTCGTGATGTCATCCTCAGCCAGTTATTCTCAGTCCGGTAGAACCGCGGCGCAGAAAGCGCTCGAGGCGGAACCGGAGTTCCAGCAAATCAATGGCATCAACCGTGACTATCACGACAAGAATGCACTGCCAAATAATGATCCCAGCAAGCCGGGTGCTCTCCACACAGCGGTACAGGGAACAGTCAATCTGCGTACAGAACGGGCTCTTCTCGACAAGCTTGAGGCGCGGCTCGAATCCCAGGCGCGAGAGTGCAACTATTGCGCCTCGAAACAAGAGGAGCTCAGTGAACTAATCCGGCAACGAATGGAACTCCAAAGTATGGCCTCGGGAGCCTTTGCCGCGTCTGGAACAGACTCACAGTCTGCCCAGTTTCTTGGAAAGATGATGGGAGTCACCCCCGACGAGACACGCTGGCAGAATAAGAACCTTGCCCTCCAGGAGGCTGAAAACGCAATTTCCGGCCATTGCGATCGGCTCGCCGCCGCGGGATCGGCGCCGGCAAACTGTCGCAATGCCACCGGGGGCGGCGCGTTTAAGCTCGAGGGCGCCCATGAAAATGCCTGGCGTGACTGTTTTGAAAAAAATAACTGGGTTAAAACGCCGTCCGCGCGGGGCGCTTATGAAAGCTGTATGGACGCCAGCGATCCCCTTACAAAACTGTGCAACGGGGAAAAGAAGGGAAATCGGAATCCCGATTATTGTCCTCGCTTTACGGTTACAGCAAGCGACGTGAATGCACTCGAATTCTATAACGATCGCTGGATCACCGATCCCAATCGGCTCACAGCGATGGTGGCTCTGTTGCCGCAGGCGATGAACATCACGCTACTGGATGCGGTGGTCGTGCCAAAGTTGCCGCCGTCGGCGCCCAGTTCAGGGGGCCTGCGTCTTACGGGGAATGTTCGCGGCCGGTTAGAAAACCCTTTGCAAGGCGGGGTCACGGGGGCCGCCGGACGTGTGGTGGTTGTCCGTCCCGGCGCGGAGGTGGCCATCAATGTGGCGATAGATATCGGACCTCAGCGGGACAGGGCAGTTCTCAATTTGCAAATTATTTCTTCCACCGCAAGTGGAGAGAAGCCCCACCAGCTCATCTCCGGCAGTGTTTATCGGCAGCTTTCCGGCATGCCGGTTGTCGGGACCGTGCTGATTCCATCAGGTTCACCTCTCAGCTTCCAGGTTCAATGCAATTGCCTTTTCCCGATGACCCAGGCTGAATTCACCAAGCGCTCCACCGCCGACGCGGCTAATGCCAGTAGTGCTGCTCCGAGTTCCGCTTACGTCTCCCGTCCAATCCTTGCAGGGAGTCGCATCCAAACCATTCTGCTCGAGCCGATCGACGTACCTGGTATTCAGGCAGACAAACGCTTTCACGCTCAACTGAATGTAGAGTCTGAGCTTCCCCGTGGACTAACTGACAGCAATGGACTGAAGCTGCCGCGAGGCACGGATGCATATCTGAAGGTAGTCGACCAGAACGCCAGTGCCCAGTTTGGAGGCCATACCGCGCAGCTTTCTCTCGACTACCTGGTGATTAACGGACAAAAATTGACCGTACAAACCGATTCATGGCCTCACACCTTCGTAGTTCAGCCCAACCGCCCCGTGAACCCCCGCCGGCCCGCACGCCCTGAGGACAGCGTGTTATGGCCAATCGGGGACACTAAGTGGTTCGATGTTACGGGACAAACTGAAGTGCCAAGAAGCGAATTGGTTGCGAATTCTCAATCGCCGGCAGAAAACCCTATCGTCGCGATAGGCAACACACGCAACGCGGAGGAAACCCCGCACGACAGCGCTACCACGAATACCCACAAGCTTGGGACGGCAAAGCGCTCTGCGGCTTCTCCAGTTGTCGTTACTCAGCCCGAGGCGTCGTCGGCACCTTCGCCACCCGCTGCAGAACAGCAAACACCACCGAAAGTTACTTCAACGGCTCAGGCTGGCACGGTCACAGATTTGCTCGGCGGTTCGTATGAGGGAACCTACAATTGCGCTGCACAAGGCTCCACCGGTCTTCGACTGGATGTGACGATGGCCGGTAACGGCTCTCTAACTGCAATCTTCCATGCCGCTATCGCAAACCTTCCGGCGTACGACCTGTCAGGCAACTATGATCCCGCCACAAAACAGTTTTTCTTGACCCCCGTACGCTGGGAATCGAGACCGCCCGCAGGCTATACCATGGTCGGGCTGCAAGGCGTGTTCGATGCCGCGGCCGGTAGTCTCTGGGGAAAGGTCACTGACCCCCGTTGCGGACCCTTCGTGGTAAAACGCAAGCAATAGTCAGGGCTTACTTTGCGACTTTCGCGGCATTCTCGGTGCCGCGAGAATTCGCAAGAATCGATGCGGTTCGCCCCGTTACCAGCCGGGGAATAGCCGGTACCGGCAGCAACCGTGCTTGGTTTCAACCTGTACAGTGAGGCGTCTCTCAACGTGGACGCAGCACCTGATATCGCGTAATGGTATAGCCCAGCGCCGCACCGAGAAAAACGTCGGAGGGGAAGTGCGCGCTGGTGGTTACGCGTGACAAGCTGACCGCCGTGGCGAATCCGTATGCGGCCCAGGGCACCCAGCGATGAGTGTGATAACGAGTGGCCACTACGGTTGCAACGGCAAAGGCGCCGGCGGAGTGGCCTGACGGAAAGCTGCTTCCCTTAAACGGTGATTTCCCTCCGCTGAAAAACGTGTTATCGAACTCGCCCGCGGGTGCAACATCAGACGGCCGCTTTCTACGGCTGATTGCCTTAACCGCGAGATCAACTACGGCGCTGTCGGCGTAAGCTTCGCCGGCAAGCAAGGCAGTATCGACCTGATAGGCGTCATGCCGGGCATAGCCTGCGACCATCAAGGACGCCGGCACCAAGATTACTTCGGCAGTAGTTATCAGCGGATCGAAGACGTCATTGATATCGTCCAGATTACCCGCATGGGATCGGAAGTAAGGCATGGCGTGCGGGTCGGCGACGATTAATCCCGCCGTCCCTCCCACAATTGCCATCGTCGGCAGCAGGTGCTGCCCCCGGGCGAGTTGACGGGGAAACACCCACCAAATTGCTTTTTGGTCCTGCAAAAATGCCTTGGGAAATGCTCGCCACGTAACCTGCCGCTTGGTAGGAGAATCAGGGGGCTGGCCGGCAGACTCCTTAGCGTAGGACGGACTGTCCGGCAACTTCGAAGTATCATCCTGCGCCATGGCGGAAAACGGCAGGCAGCTTATGAGTACGAAAACTACAAAAAAGCTTCGACATTGACGAGTCATGGACACTTCTGATGCCAAGCCCGTGACTTAGGTAGGCCATCGACAGGCTTCCGCCTCAGGAGCAGCCGACTATCCAGATCAATGGCAAGGCCGATTGTTACCCTCTTCCAGCGATTCCATGCTCAATTCAAACTTGCGTCCACCGCAAACAGTCGGTATCGTCTAGAACAATCAGCGGCGCCAAAATCCATCTGTACTCTTAGAAAATAGTCTTGAGGCGGTTCAACGCCGTTTTTCACTGTTAGGAGCAACTTAAATGCCTGAGAAAGCTGAAGTGCGGCACACCTTAAGCGAGCAGCAGGCTCGGCAACTAGCAAACGTCACCAAAACAGCCCCCATGATGACGGACATCACGCCGCGTTGGCTGGTGCCGTTTCTGCAATGGGTCCCGGTCGAAGCCGGTACCTTCCGGGTTAACAAAGTCGTCCCCTCTCCGCCCGGGAGCCGCACCATCGAATGCAGTCCTGACCAGGAAGTTGACTTGCCCGAAATTTACGTGGAGTATGACGAAACGCCACGCGAATACACGCTGTGCGCTGTCACTACTGTTCTCGATCTCCAGACGCGTATATCAGACATGTATCGCAGTCCGCACGACCAGATCAAAGAGCAACTCCGTCTCATTATCGAGAAGGTTAAGGAGCGCCAGGAAAGCGAACTCATTAACAACGCAGGATACGGATTGCTGCGCAATGTGGATGACTCGATGCGCCTGAAAACAAGGAAGGGCCCGCCCACTCCGGACGATCTGGACGACCTTCTTGCCAGAGTGTGGAAGGAGCCTTCTTTCTTTGTAGCCCACCCGCGGGCCATCGCGGCCTTCGGGCGCGAGTGCACCCGCCGTGGAGTTCCCCCCCCGACGATCAATATTTTCGGGACTCCATTCCTCACTTGGCGCGGTATCCCGTTGGTCCCTTCTGACAAGGTGCCGATCAAAGCGGAAAAGTCCAGCATCCTGTTGGTACGCACTGGCGAAAAGAAGCAAGGGGTGGTTGGATTGTTCCAGCCAGGTATTCCGGGCGAAGTATCACCGAGCCTATCTGTGCGCTTCATGGGCATGAATCATCGAGCGATTGCTTCGTACCTGATTTCGCTGTATTGCTCGTTGGCGATCCTCACGGAGGACGCTGCCGGGGTTCTAGAAGGCGTGCAACTGGACCACTACCATGAGTACAAGTGATCCGGGCACCGAGACCGTAGTTAACCTGGAGGACAAAGCCGAGGGTGCGAAGAATTCGAACTCCCTGACGGTATTGCCCGACCTGGAAGTGATTGCGAAGCTGGCCAACGAATTTTTCGCTGCTCTGCCCAGTCAAACAGCAAACCCCGCCTCCGCTCCTTCGAGCGGGATCGAGACTCGCGCTTTACCCGTTCGCGGTGTGAGTATGCCCAACATTCCCAGCGTCCCAGCGGGAGCGGGAGCTTTTACGCCAACAGCGCAGCCTACCCCGCTTCCATTGATCGAACGTGAACAAGCGGGATCGTTCACTTCGCTGCCGACGTATCCTTCACCGGCGGAATTGTTTACGTTCCCCCGCATTCCAGGATCTGATCAAACGGCGAATGTTCCGGAGTTACCACCACCCGCGCCGTTGCTTAACCAAACCGACTTCAATGCCATTCCGGCTTCGCTGGTGGATGCGCCTTTACGGCCAACCGCGTTTGCCACTGCCTCACCTCCAGCCCTCCCGGGAGCGCCAGCTTATTTTCTAGCAGCGCCGGCTTCCTCTCCTTTCAGCAGTGAGACCAAGTTTCCGCACGAATTGTTTTCTTTCTCGACGCCCCCCGGAGCTCAGGAAACAACTGGCATTCCGTCGTCGCTTGCGAAACCGCCCGTCGTCGCGGGTCGAGAACCTGACTTATCGGAACCAACTTCGACGTATTCGCTTCCGACGCACTCGGTTGACCAACCGAAGCCCAGTGCGCCAACGACCGCCGAGCCTCGTTTGGATTCCTTCGATTTTCGTCCAGAAATAGTTCCCAATATTGGGCTGTCGAAGCGGCTCTTCGACCCCCACGTCATCAAGCGTGATTTCCCCATCTTGCAGGAACGAGTTCACGGCAGGCCGCTGATCTGGCTCGACAATGCTGCCACCACTCAGAAACCAAATGCGGTTATCGACCGGCTCACATCCTTTTACAGGCATGAGAATTCCAATATTCACCGCGCGGCACATGCGCTCGCGGCTCGCGCTACTGACGCCTATGAGGGCGCGCGTGAAAAGGTGCGCCGTTTTCTCAACGCTGGGTCTACTCGCGAAATTATTTTTGTGCGGGGGGCTACAGAGGGTATCAATCTCGTCGCCAAAAGTTGGGGAAATCGCAACATTCAGAAAGACGACGAAATTGTTATTACCTGGCTTGAACACCATGCCAACATCGTACCCTGGCAACAACTGGCGGCGGAAAAGGGTGCCCGCCTGCGGTTGGCGCCAGTGGACGATACCGGCCAAATCATTCTCGAAGAGTTTGAAAAATTGCTAGGTCCGCGCACTCGCATTGTGGCTTTCAGCCAGGTGTCGAACGCACTGGGCACGGTAACGCCCGCAAAACAAATGATTGAGATGGCGCACCGCCACGGTGCGCGTGTCTTAGTTGACGCCGCCCAGTCAGTGGCACATATGGCGACCGATGTTCAGGCTCTCGACTGCGATTTCCTTGTTTTTTCCGGACACAAGATATTCGCCCCTACCGGCGTCGGAGTCGTCTTCGGCAAGGCCGACCTGCTGGAAACCACTCCGCCCTGGCAGGGCGGAGGCAACATGATTGTCGATGTCACGTTTGAAAAAACTATCTACAGCGAGCCGCCGGCTCGGTTCGAAGCTGGCACCGGCACCATTGCCGATGCGGTTGGACTGGGCGCCGCGCTCGAATATCTCGATGAAATCGGCATGGCGAATATTTCCGAGTATGAGCACGAACTCGTTCAGTATGGCACTGCGGGATTGCTTACAGTTCCGGGGCTGCGCCTCATAGGAACTGCCCGCGAAAAGGCCAGCGTACTGTCCTTCGTGCTCGACAAAATTCCGCCTGAGGAGGTTGGCAAGGCGTTGGATCAGGAAGGCATCGCGGTACGCTCGGGCCATCACTGCGCGCAACCGATTCTGCGCCGCTTCGGAGTGGAAAGAACCGTGCGTCCTTCTTTGGCGCTGTACAACACTCGGGAAGATATCGACGCCCTGGTGGATGCTTTGTTGCGGATTCAGTCCGGACACGGCAGCTACCACATTTAGTAGCAATGTGCCGAGCTACTTCAGGCGCACCGCCCTCTAGGTGGCGCCCGGTGCAAATCGCATAGCCGCGGGATCCAGCCATGGTCCAGGAGACTTCGAAGAACAGTTTGCTGGAGGCAGTTTTTTGATTGCGGTTGAGGATGGTAGACTTCGCGTATATGGCAAACAAGAAGACCAGCAAAAAGCCTCCAAAGAAGAAAGCCGCACCTAAGAGAGTAACGCCGGTGAAAAAGCGGGCCAAAAACAAATCTTCTCGGACGCCGACCCCGAAAAAGCGCATAGAAAAGCGGAAGCCTTCAGTAAAGAAGTCGGTGCCGAAAAAGCCGGCAAAGAAGGCCGTCACGAAAAAGACAACTTCCCGGAAAGCGGTGGGAAAATCGACCGCCACGGCGCAATCTTCGAAGCCGCAGAAACGGGTTTCGACGGAAAGCCAGGTTTTCGAGACCGATGTTGTTGCGGTGCAGCAACGGCGCTCGAGGTCAGGTGGCCAGTCCGGCGATTTGCAGGGCTTGTCGGGAGTTGAAGGAGCTGACTCGGAGAGTGTCGACGAATTACTGGAAGAGGGCAACGCGTTCGAGGCAGACGTTGTAGCTGGTGTGCAACAGGCCGGAGACGCTGACGAACAAGAAGTGCATACGCACGAAGTGCCCGAGGATGATGTTCCCGGAGAATATCTGGACGAAGACTAGTTCGTTAGGTTCTGTCGAGCTAACCAACTTCTGGAATTTGATTGATCTTCAAATATGAGTCCGGGTCAGTTTACGGGTTCTCTGGGTTACTGTTCGAGTTACGGGCCCGACGGACTTGGCATAGCTGAGGTATCCAGGCGGATATCGTCGATGGTCAGATTACCTGCGACTGAAGTGGTAATACCGACTTGCACCGAATCGGCTTGAGTCGTAAAGGTTTGTGCGCCATTGCTGGCGAATGGCGCCGTAAAGTTCGCATCACCTGTTCAACAGAAATCCTTCCAGAATTGCATTGTCCCCGGTACCTTTTTTCTGGTGAAGACCCAGTCGATATGTCGTTCCGGGGGTAAGGGCAGTGGTGCTAACACCGAGACTTGTAGTGAAGTTTCGCAGCGTAAGCTTTCCATTCGATTCCAAAGTTAACGCACCAACTGTATTTGCTTGATCTGAAATTCTCACTACCCGAATCTGTCCGGAAGGAAGCGCAGCGATTCGTAGATAAAAGGAAATAAATATTTCATCGGTTGCGGGGTAGTTCTCCTGGCCATACGACAAGCCTGCTGTTGCCGTGACTGAGCCCGATGCTTTTATCGGAGAGGCAGTCTCGAGGGCGACCGATCCGGTTTTATTGTCGAACCCGGTGGTCGGGTCAGTGACGTTTCCACTCTCAAGCGTAATGTCCTTGATTCGACTGGATCCCGTTACCGTAAAGGCGTTGGAGCTGGTTCCTGATTCTCCCGACGAACACGCTACGCTTATAGGACCTGTAGTGGCGCCCGGCGGGACGCTAACCGTGACACTGCCGTCATTGGTTACCGTAAAAATGCTCGTGCTGGTCGTATTGAAGATCACCGAGCTCGAATTAGAAAAATTGCTGCCCGAGATTGTCACCGCCGTCCCCACCACGCCTTGTGCCGGAGTGAAGCTGGAAATAATTGGCGGGGGTTCGACCGCCGCAGTCACGGTGAAGGAAGTGGTACTGGAGGCGCTCCCCGCCGATGTTGTGACCGTGATGGGCCCACTGCTTGCCGACGACGGCACCGTGGCAGTGATCTGCGTTGGGGAATTCACGGTAAAGCTGCTGGCGTTTGTGCCGTTGAATTTCACCGAGTTGGCACCGGTGAATGCGCTTCCGGTTAATACTATCGACGCGCCGGCGGGGCCGTTTCCCGGCGAGAACGAAGTAATGGCAGGAGGACCACTAGCGCCAAGCGTGATGAAGTTGTGAGCGTAGAACTGGGACGTGTCGTCTGCCGCCATCACGAGCAGCCCGGTGCTGCTGGTAACGTTCTGTTTCGTCGACGTCGCGCTGTTTATGTGGGTATCGGTGGAGTTGTAGAGGAATGGAGCGCCGTCCCCATCGGGGAAGGAAGGGCTGCTCATACTGGTGATTTTGTAGTCGATTTTGCCCCCTGACTCACTCGATGAAACGAAGAAGTAGAGGCGATCATCCGGTTCGTCCAAAACGATAATTCCGCGGGTATTCAGGTATGCGTAGGTCGAGTAAGTCGTACGGGACCAGATCCCGCTGGGGGAACGAACCAGCAGGTTAACCAGGGGCTGGCTTCCTCCGGTGAAAGACGTCTTAGAGGCCACGTACAATTTACCTGCGCTGTCAGTCTTAAGATTAATGTGATCGTCGGCGCACGTCCCTGTGCAATTTACTCCGCTGCCGACCGCAATTTCTTCCGGTAGCCACGTTGTATCGGCAGTACCATCCTGGTGAATCGCGAAATAATCGTTATTTGTCTTTTGGTTACTCCAGAAGACGCCAATCTTGTTCCCGCCAAAGGCGATGATGGAGGCAATGTCGTCGCTGGTAGTGACTCGCGCCGCAGTGCTCACCGGAAGTAAATACGGCGTATTCCAAACATCATCGCTGCCGTTGCTGTGGTTGACCATAACCTTGCTGCTCTCGACATAAGCCACCCACAGCTTCCCAGTTGAGTCCTTGGCGACTACAAGAGTTTCCTCCTCGCCCTTCGTGACGGTGACCGGGAAACCGGAGTCCAGAAAATACGCATTTGTCGCAGAGTTATAGGTGAATCGATATAGGCGGCCCCAATTTGACGAAACAGTAGTCGCGCCGGGAGTGTTGGTGTGGAGGTTCGAAACAATATAAAGCTTTCCCGATGCCTGATCCCACAGAGCATCCCCTTTTGCCGTAGGCCGGTCGTCCACAGCGGTACCGGTATCGGTCCAGGTCTGGGTCGTCAAATCGAGCTTGTAAATGTCCGCCCCATGGAGCGCCGGATTGAACATGATTGCCCACCACTTGCCATCGTTAAACCACGCCTTACTTTCCGGCTTTGATCCGGTGGGGGCTTTCAAGCCGTCGCTGTTCGCGTATGAGAAGTCGTGAAAGCCGCCAGCCTGTGCAGCCGACACAGTTGAGCATACGACCATGGAGGCGAAAATCGCCGCTACCACTAACAGCGAGGAACTGGAAGCGTTGAGACGTGCTTCGGCAGACCTTGGCTCCCCGAGCCCCATGTTGACAGCGGTAATCTCGAGAGTGCTCATGGTTCGACTTAGCCTTCTCCGATGGCCAATTCCGCGCATCCGCCCCTTAGGTGCGAGGTGGGCGCACCTAGGTTGGTTAAGTTGTTGGTCCTGTACCAAGAATGAGCCTAGAAACCCCAAGGGAGATGTTAATAACGAATAGGGTGGATCACCATTCATAGACTACAGCTTCGTAGGGCCGAAGGGTAGTTCCGGGTGTAGCCGCCGCATAGTTGGTCACCGATACGCGTGCTTGGCTTATGTCGATTCCTGACACAGAGGCAGCAGTATCTTTAAAATTCAGCAGCACCAGCACTTTTTTCCCGTCCAGGTCGCGGGTATAGGCATAGATGGCGGGATTGTCTTTGTCGATCAGCGTGTACTTCCCATAAATCAAGACAGGGTTATCTTTCCTCAGCTTTACCAGCTTGCGAAAGTAATTCAAACAGCTGTTGGGGTCTTTTTCCTCGGCAGCGACGTTCACAGCTGTGTAGTTGGGGTTGATCTTTAGCCATGGCGTGCCGGTGGTGAAACCGGCATTGGCGGTCGCATCCCACTGGAATGGCGTCCGGCCATTGTCACGAGCGGTGATTTTCTGTGCTTCGAGGAATTTCTGAGGATCGCCGGACGCTTTCTCCAGTTTGTACCAGTTGATGGATTCGATGTCGCGGTAGTCTTCAATCTTGTCAAATTTGATATTGGTCATGCCGAGCTCATCGCCGCCGTAGTAATACGGCGTGGCTCGCATGGTGAGGAGAAAAGTCGTAAGCATTTTGGACGACAGCTCACGCCACTGCGCCGAGTCGTTTCCCCAGCGTGTGGTCATGCGAGGCTGGTCATGGTTGCCGAGATAGATAGTGCCCCAGCCTTTATCTGCGAAAACGGCGTCCCACTTGCTGTAGATATTCTTGAAATCTACCAGGCTGGAGCCCTTGGGGTCGGGAACCTTGTGAGAGTTCGGCAGAATGCCCAAGCCCACCCCTTCAAAATGGTATGCCATGTTGAGCTCGTGGAGATTCGCATCGACGTATTTCAGCGCGTCTTCGGAGGTGACCCCAATGCCTTCGGCAACCGACATAATGTCGTACTTACTCAGCACTTCTTTGTTCATGGCCTGAAGGTATTCGTGGGTGTGGGGGCCGTTAGCGTAGTAGCGAACATAATCGCCGTGATACTCGGGAGGGATCGGCGGGAACGTGGTGTCCTTCGAAATGAACGGAATGACATCCATGCGAAATCCGTCGATGCCTTTATCGAACCAGAAGCGCATCATAGAAAAAATCTCTTCGCGCAGCTTGGGGTTCTCCCAATTGAGGTCTGGTTGCTTTTGTGAGAAGTAATGCAGGTAGTAGCTGTTGGTCTTTTCGTCAAACTTCCAGGCGTCGCCATTAATGTCGAAGAAGCTCCAACGATGCGCCGGCTTTCCGTCTTCCGCCGGCCACCAGTGATAGTACTGACGATAAGGATTGTCCCTTGAGCTGCGAGACTGCTTGAACCATTCATGCTCGTCGCTGCTGTGATTCACGACCAGATCCATGACGAGCTTTAGGCCACGCTGGTGCATTCCTTTGAGCAGGTCCTCAAAATCCTGCATGGTGCCGAATTCTTTCATGATGTTGCGATAGTCGCTGATGTCGTAACCATTGTCGTCATTGGGCGAACCGTAGATTGGGTTCAGCCAAATAACATCAATCCCGAGGCTCTTCAGGTAATCGAGCCGCGAAATTATCCCGCGCAGATCGCCGACCCCATCGCCATTCGAATCCTGAAACGAGCGTGGGTAAATTTGATAGACGACCGCCTCCTTCCACCACTTCCTCGAATTGCCATCGGTCGAGTCCCCAAGATTATTCGAATGATCTTGCTGACCCAAGGCAGAACCGGCTAGGGCACACGTGGTCGCTAAGACGAGAAAACCCGAGGTCATAAGAATTCCGAGTGTCCGCGGAAGGATAACTTCTGACATCGTAGGCGGATGTTTAGGTTAAACGCAACTCGGGCCAGTCCTGTTTGTCACGGGTATGCTGCGGGCGACGAATCAAGGGCGTGAACGGTCTTGCAGTTTCAAACTGATAAAATGCGCTGTGCTAAAAACTCTTCTTCTCGCCTTTGTCGCGGCATCGCTGCCGCAGCTATTAATTGCTCAGGAGCTGGCTCAACCCAAGGTTAAGGTGAACATGCTCAATGTCTGCTCGCCTTCCGCGGAGGAGCAGAAAGAAATAGCCGCCGCCCTGGCACGGATTCCTAAACAGCCGCTGTTCGGTAGTGACTTCGAAGTCGACCGCGGCCAGACCAGCCTCGACGAGCCTGCTGGATTCCTGCAACCTGCGGCGAATACCCAGATTTCCGCCGACCGCGACAGCTCTGCCTGGGTACGCATCCGGCACGAGTTCTCGGTGCAGGCATTGTTTTCCACTGTCCAGTATTCCTTCAGCCAGGATGCTCGCAATATGGTGGAGACACTAATGTTTCGGGTACGCGAACCGAAAGACCTATTGCAGGTTTCGATTGAGGACAGTGCCTCGTCAGTAACCTCTGCGGAAGTCATGCTTTCAACCAATACCCCCGTGAGCCGGGTGAAACTGGAGCGCTTCGGAAAGTCGTCGATTGTACTGGCAAGGTGCCCGGCGACCGAAGGGAATCCGCCGCCGGATCAGAGTGCTTACGAACCCCTGTTTCAAACAGCCTCGGGTCTGGTGGCGAGTTATCGGAAGCTACTGGCAGCCCAGATGATTGTTCCCGACGAATTAGCTCGTGTGACCGCAAGCGGGGAGCGGCGGAAGGCTGCTGCAAAAGCGGCGGCCAAAACGACGGCAAAACCAGCGACATCCCGCAACAAGTAAAGCTGGGGTAGGATTACTGGTCAAGTTGAACCCAATATCGCTAGTCGGCAATCTAAACTCTTAACTCCTATGGAAAACATTCGCAACGTAGTTATTGTGGGTTCGGGCTGCGCCGGGCATACCGCGGCTTTGTACACCGCCCGGGCCAACCTGAAGCCGCTTGTTCTGGAAGGCCACGAGCCAGGTGGACAGTTAGCTTTAACCACCCTCGTCGAGAACTTTCCCGGTTTCCCCAATGGCATTCAGGGCCCGGAGCTGATTGAAAACATGCGCATGCAGGCTTCGCGCTTCGGCGCGCAGTATCAGCTGGGACACGTGGTAGGGGCGGATCTCAGTAAGAAGCCAATTGAATTGAAGGTTGAGAAGGAGACGATTCTCACCCGCACACTGATTATTGCGAGTGGGGCGTCGGCGCGCTGGTTAGGGCTGCCCAGCGAGCAGGCCTTGATCGGGCATGGAGTATCGTCATGCGCGACCTGTGACGGCTTCTTCTTTTCCGGCAAAGAAATTGCCGTAATTGGCGGCGGCGATTCGGCAATGGAAGAAGCGCTCTTTCTCACACGCTTCGCCACCAAGGTGACGCTCATCCATCGCCGCTCGCAGTTCAGGGCTTCTAAAATCATGCTTGAGAGGGCGCAAAAACATAACAACATCGACTTTCTTCTCGATACCGTTGTTGAAGATGTGTATGACCCATCACAGAAGGAAGTAACTGGCCTGCGGCTGCGGAACGTGGCTACCGATAAGGTTTGGGATTTTCCTGCCAGTGCCATGTTCCTGGGCATCGGCCACATTCCTAATGCCAGCATGTTCCAGGACCAGCTCGATACCGATTCCGAAGGGTATTTGCAAACCAAGAATTACGTCTTCACCCGCGTGCCTGGGGTCTTCGCCTGCGGTGACGTTCAGGATCGCCGTTATCGTCAGGCCATCACGGCGGCAGGTTCTGGCTGCATGGCCGCGCTGGAGGTGGAAAAATTTCTGGAGGAGCAGGAGATAGCCGGCTAACCGTAGAACTCCTTGGTCCGTCCAACTTCCAGGGACGTTACGAGGTCGCCATGAACCGCAGACAGTTTATTAGCCGCACTGCTTACGGAATTGGAGCAGGCTGGCTGGGCACGCGAGCGCTGCAGTCGACGATGATGGGTTTGCCTCCCCTGTTAGGCAAGTTCGCGGCAACTGACACAGTAACTTTAGGCAACACCGGAATCAAAACCAGTCGGTTGGCGATGGGGACGGGAACAGTTGGGTTCGGTGGTCATTCGCACCAAAGTAGTCTGGGAGTCAAAGGACTTTCCGAGCTTCTACTGAACGGTCACGACCAAGGCCTTCGGCTCTTCGATTCAGCCGACTCTTACGGCAGCCATCCTCATGTGGCGGAAGCGCTAAAGCACGACACCGTGGTTAGCGTAATCCGGGAGATGAAAGCCGCGGGTAAGGGAATAGTCGGAATGAAGATTTTGGGGCAGGGCGATCTGCGTAACCGTCAGGATGAGGCGATCAAGTACGCGCTATCGTTGGGACTTCTTGATGCGTTTACCATCGGTGCGGAGAATAAGTCGGAGCAGCAAGACCTGATGCGACGCATAGGCTCTGCGGCGTGACCTGGAAGGTTGGCTCATCGCGTGCCTTCGAGCTATAGGGTCTGCTCGAAATAGCAGAGGCTGCTACCCACCCAGCTTCTCAAAGAAAACGCAGATCGACTCGATCCCGCGATAGAAGTTGGGGATGTGAAACTTCTCATTCGGCGCGTGCAGATTATCGTCGGGCAGGCCGAATCCCATCATCACGCTCGGAATCTTCAGTACATCCTGGAAATCGGTAACGATCGGGATTGATCCTCCTGAACGAATGAAGACCGTATTTTTTTTGAAGACCTCATGCATCGCCTCAGTGGCGGCTTTAATGTATTTATTGTTGGTGCCAACCACGCAGGCCGGCCCTTTGCTCCACACCTTGATGTTGAGCTGAATTCCTTTTGGCGTAAGTTTCGCGACGTACTTCTCGAATTTCTTAAGAATGTCGTCGGCATTCTGATCCGGCACCAGACGCATGGAAACTTTTGCTGAGGCGCGTGCCGGGATGACCGTCTTGGCGCCCGGCGCGGTGAATCCTCCCGGCATTCCGTGAACTTCGACAGTTGGACGGGCCCAGGTGCGGTAGAGAACCGAATACCCGGGCTCGCCGGTCAAAACTTTTGATCCCACTTCTGTCTTGCGATAGTGCTCTTCGTTGAAGGGCAGCCGCTTCCACGCTTTCAACTCTGCTTTGGTAGGCGCCTTCACGTTGCGGTAGAAACCAGGAATCAGAATGCGGCCCTTCGAATCCTTAAGCTTGCTTATGATATCCACAAGCGCGAACAGTGGATTGGGCGCAGCGCCTCCATACATCCCAGAGTGCAAATCGGTCTTGGCCCCAACCGCTTCAATTTCCGTGTAAACCAGTCCGCGTAAACCCACACAGAGCGTTGGCAAATTAGGTGCGAATAATTCGGTGTCGCAGACCAGGGCGAAATCGGCTTTCAGTTTGGCCTTTTCCTGACGCACATAAGCCGCGATCGATTCGCCTCCTACTTCCTCCTCGCCTTCGATCAGCACTTTTACGTTGATAGGAAGTTTGCCGTTTCCGGCCTGCATCAGCGCTTCAAGCGCCTTCACTTCCATCCAGAGTTGGCCTTTGTCGTCGACGGCGCCGCGAGCGTACACATTATTATTGCGTTCGGTTGGCTCGAACGGTGGCGAAATCCATTCATTCAGCGGGTCAGGGGGCTGCACATCATAATGCGCATACATCAACGCCGTGGCTTTTCCGGAAGCATGCAGCCAGTCGGCATAGACCAGCGGGTGTCCTTTGGTGGGGATGACCTGAACATTTTCCATGCCGATGCGGCGCAGCTCATTGGCCACGAATTCGGCAGCTTTCTGTACATCACCTTTGTGTTCAGTGAGTGTACTGATGCTGGGAATACGCAGAAGGTCTTTCAGTTCGTCGAGAAAGCGCTGCTGGTTGCTGCGAGCGAATGCCACTGCCGAAGAAGCCATGGGTGCCCCTTTCTACTGCAGGAAAACTCAGTATATAGAGAAGGCGGACGGGATAGTCGTGTTCCTGCCACTCCCGCTGCCTGAATCTCACTTCCTTGCGGTAATCACGCTATAACTCAGATCTCCCGACCGGTACGCGTCGAGAATTATGTCAATGCCTTCGACAAACTCACGCGCCGCTTGCGGCAATAGCTTCACTACGGCTTTCGCAGTTTTCGCGTGTTGTTGGCAAATCTCCCAGGTGCGAATTATTCTCGCGGTGAGGTCCTCGCAATTCGTTACCTGCATTCCGCTAGCCGTAATCGCCGCGCGATACTGTTCGGCGGTCCATAATTCGGGGCAAAGAAATGCGCGGGCAACTTCGGAGACTCTTGGGCTGCTCATTGAACCCGTCCACGCCGCGAGCAGTGATTGGCCCTCTGGCCGCAGCGTTGCCGCGATGTTGCGGAAAAACGACGGCTTGTCAAAAAAATGCTCGGTCGACTCCATGGCCCAAACCACATCAAAGTCATCGGCAGGAAAATCAAAAGTGCCAACATCCTGCACGTGAAACTTGATTTTGTCTTCGACCCCGGCTCTAGAGACATTTTGCGAAGCGATCTTTGCTTGCTTGGGGCTTAATGTAAGTCCGATTCCGGTGCATCCGAGCCCAGTGGCCAAGTGCAACAGTGTGCCCCCGTGCCCGCAGCCACAATCGAGAACTCGTTCTTGTCCACGTAAGCCGAGCATTTCCACACAGTGCGACAGCATCAGAAATTGAGCCGCGCTCGCGGATTCCTTCCCGGTCTCGAACAGCCCATGGTGAATATGATCGCCCCAGAAGGTGCTGTAGATTAGTGCCAAAGAGTCGTAGTGTTCGCGAATTTGAGCCGTGGTCGCCATGATTAAATCGTTTTCGTAAAGCGTTCCGGAGCGAATGCCGAAATATAATATTGCGCTTCGCTCCCGGTTATTACTTGAGCCATAACGTGCGCGGTCGCTGGGGTAAGCAAAATTCCATCCCGGAAGTGCCCGGTGGCGACGAAGTATCCCAAAGTCGAAGTGCCGCCGAGCAGAGGCAAACCATCCGGAGTACCGGGCCGCAGCCCTGCCCACGAATCATGAATGCGAGCTTCAGAAAGTGCTGGCATCAACCGCAAGGCAGCGTGGTGGAGGCGGTGAATGGTATCGGCGTCGGTGCGCTTATCGAAGCCCGCCTCTTCAATGGTAGAGCCGATTACGATTCGGCCATCACTGCGAGGAACTAAGTAAACGTCGGACGATCGAATCACGTGGCGGAGAGCGTCACGCGGGCCAAGTACGGCGAGCATCTGTCCCTTAACCGGACGGGTGGGGAACGGAACCGGAGCTACCTGCCCAGACCAGGCGCCGGCGCAGTTTACCACTACCGGCGCATTGTAAGTGGTCCTATCGGTTTGCACACCCGTGACTCGCCCCCGGGACACCAAAACCGCGGAAACGGACGTTCCGGAAGAAATATCTACTTCACGGTGCTTCGCAGTCGCGAGCGCAGCGACGGTGAGCGCGCGCGGATCCACGCTGCGTTCCTTAAAAAACGCTGCCGGGCCATACTGCGGTGCCAGTGCGGGCTCCAGCTCGGAAAGGTGTGCCGGAAGCGAATGCCCATTCTGTTCGTGCCCGGAAAGCAAAAAAAGTGTGCCTTGGTCGCGTAAATCTACCTTAATTCCTGATTCGTCCTGCAACTCGTGCACGAATTCGGGATACATACTTGCGCTGAGTCTGGCAAATTCGTGCAATGGCGCAGGCAGTTCTATCGGAGTGTCGGCAAGCATTCCCGCAGCCGCGTAAGATGCTTCTCGTCCGGGTTCGCCGCGTTCCACCACCAAAACCTGGGCGCCTCGTTTGCGAAGCGCAATCGAGATCGATAGCCCGATTATGCCGCAGCCAACAATGATTACATCCCAGGACTTCACTCTGGCATTGTAGAAGATTAGTGTCGCGGCTGTTTCTCAGGGAAGGTGTAGCTTCTGCATTATATCTGCGACAATCTCGGTGGGCGTGTGATCTACCTCCACCATCAAAGCGGCCGTTGGCTCTTCCAAGGCGTCAAATTGACTCGCGACCAACCCGGCATGGGCGTAATGACCGCGCCGTTGTGCCACGCGGCCCGCGATTAGTTGCAAGGTTCCCCGTAAATACACCAACTTTACTGCCAGGTCGCGACACAGGATCTGGCGATAACTTTCTTTCAGCGCAGAACACGCCAGCACCCCGTTCTTTCGTGCCTTCGTCCACTCCGCCATCGCCTGGTGAATCGCCTCGAGCCACGGAATTCGATCGGCATCGGTTAACGGAACGTCGAGCCGCATTTTCTCGATGTTGGCAGCGGAGTGAAAACTGTCGGCATCGGCGAATTCCCAGCCGAGTTTTTGCGCCAGCAGAGTGCCGATGGTAGTCTTCCCCGCGCCGGTCACCCCCATTATTAGAATGATCATGTGTTTACTTGAGATGCTGCAACATTTCTTTAAAAGCAGGAGTGCCCGAACCGCGGAGCAATTCGTAAATAATCATCTCGGTGGAAGATACTACGCCGCCGGCGGAGCGCATACGCTCCAGTCCAATTTTCCAATTCCATTCCGTGCGCGAACTGACGGCGTCCGAGGCAACGTGCACCAGGTAGCCTTCGCGCAACGCGCTAAGTGCAGTCTGCGCCACACAAATATGACTCTCCATCCCACACAACAACACCGTGGTGCGATTCCCGGGCAAACGTTTCAGCAATGAACAGAATACGTCGCTCCCAAAGCAGGAGAACATCAACTTGTCGATAGGCGGTTGTTCGGGCAGCAAACAAGCGACTTCCGCTACTGTGCCTCCCAATCCCTTGGCATACTGCGTAGAAGCGATCACTGGAATATCCAAAATTCCAGCCAGCCGGACCAGCAATTGCGAATTCCTGACCACTTGTTCTTTTTGAAAGATTGGCGGCAGTAACTTCTCTTGAATGTCGATCACCAGCAATGCACACTGGTCGGCTTCGAGTTGCCGGCGTGCGATCTCACTATAATCAGAACTTAGCGAGCCGATCTGGCCGAGAGTTGACATCATGAGCGATTCCTCCAGCGGATGAACTAAGATTTTATCGTGAGCAGCTGTGGTCAATAGATTTTCGGTACTGGTTTAGAGAATCGCATCATTCGAATCTGCATCTAAGGCAGTTTGCCCTAAACACGTTGATGCCCACAGAATCTCCAACTCAAGCCCCAGACGCAACCGTCCCCAGCCCTGGCGGCGCCACTGTGCCATCACCAAATCCCTGGCTGATCGCCGTTGCCGTTATGTCGAGCACCTTTATGGAAGTGCTCGATACCACAGTCGTGAACGTCTCGCTGCCACACATCGCGGGAAATCTTTCAGCATCGACCGATGAAGCTACCTGGACGCTCACTTCTTACTTGGTCGCAAATGCCATCATCCTGCCCATGACTGGATGGCTGGCTAGTACCTTTGGCCGCAAACGCTTGCTGCTCGCCTCAGTGATCGGATTCACTACGGCCTCATTTTTTTGTGGATTAGCACCCTCGCTACCCTTCTTGATTATCTTCCGGGTCATTCAGGGAGCTTGCGGTGGAGGTCTGCAACCACTTTCGCAGGCAATCTTGCTCGAGGCTTTCCCGCCAGAGAAACGCGGCCAAGCCATGGCATTCTGGGCTTTGGGGATTGTGGTTGCTCCTATGCTTGGTCCAGTAGCCGGTGGTTGGCTTACCGACAACTACAGTTGGCGATGGGTGTTTTACATCAATATTCCTATCGGCATCGTCGCCATCATTCTTACGCAGATCTACATCTTTGATCCGTCCTACCTGCGCAAGAAATCGCAAGGCATAGACTATTGGGGAATTGGCCTGCTGGTGCTGGGCATTGGCTGCTTACAAATCATGCTCGATAAGGGCCAGGAAGAGGATTGGTTTTCTTCCCACTTCATAATTGCGCTGGCAGTTTTGGCTGTTATTGGCCTGGGTGGACTAGTCGTTCGCGAGCTCAAAGCTGCGCACCCCATTATCGATCTCAGCGTTTTTAAATATCGATCGTTTGCCGTCGGAACTTTCCTGATGACGGTGGTTGGTTTCGTTCTGTACGGCAGCACCGTTCTTCTGCCCCTGCAGATGCAGGTTCTGCTTGGCTATACCGCAACCCACGCCGGAGTTACAAATCTGCCACGCGGACTAGCATCCTTCCTCGCAATGCCGTTGATTGGATATCTGATATCCAAAGTGGATGTCAGAAAGTTGCTGGGCACGGGCATACTTGTGTCGGCGTTGGCGATGTTCCTGCTGTCGCGGCTCAGTCTGGATATCGGCTTCTCGGACTATTGGGGGCCGTTGACACTACAAGGCGCTGCACTCGGCCTGATCTTCGTGCCGCTCACCACCGTCACCAATGATCCTATTCCTCGCGAGCGGCTGGGAAACGCCACTAGTTTGTTCAACCTGATGCGCAATATTGGGGCCAGCATTGGTATTTCGATCGTGGAGACCCTGGTAGTTCGCAATACCCAGAAGCATACGCATGACTTGGGCGCACATGTTAACTCGAGCAATTTGCAGTGGCAGAACGCAATCGCCGGGCTGAGGCAATTTTTTATTGCGCAGGGAACTGACCCGGTAACAGCGTCAAAGCGCGCCTATGCCGCCGCTTTCGGGATGGTGCAACGGCAAGCTTCCATGCTTGCCTACAATGACACCTTCCGCTTTCTTGGCATTATGTTTGTCGCAATGTTCCCCTTAATCTTCCTGATGAAGAAACCGAAGCGCGGGGGAGCGGCGCCCATGGCGCATTGAGAAAAACTCCTCTGCCGGTTACCACCGCACGTTGACCTGTTCGCAACCTGCCCATAGAATCAAAAGCGGCAGGAGCGTTCTGCCTCAAACCGCTCGTTGCCCCCTCGTTCAATGGTAGGACAGCAGATTCTGGATCTGCTTATCGGGGTTCGAATCCCTGGGGGGCAACCAAACACCACACTATCGCTGCCCCAATCCGAACTGTCGTTTCATAAGGATGCCGCCGTTTTCGCTGCGCGGAAGATCGTCTGCGTAGCAGCCGCTACCAGCCTGTAAAATGCGTGCAACGAGGCACGCTTTAGCGTGATTCCCGTCACATTCACCGTAATTCCCGTTGCGTAGACTTAAACCGAACGACAAATTTAGCCCAGGGAAGCCGAAGCACGATGACTACCGTACTCGTCAAGCCCTCTATGCCAAGCCAGGACAAGCGCTGGAAAATTGTGGATGCGACCATGCGGCGCGTGGGGCAGAATTCGCGCGGGCTGATTGAGACTTGCACACTGTGCAAGAGGCGTTTGGTTATCTCGATGAGACGGCTTTGCGCTATGTGGCTGTTTCGTTGCGAGTGCCGCTTAGCCACGCTTTTGGGGTCGCCACTTTCTATCATTTTTTTACCCTTAAGCCAGCCGGAGAACATACTTGTGTAATTTGCTCGGGAACGGCCTGCTACATAAAAGGCGCGCCGCTGTTGGTTGAAGCCGCCAAACGCGAGTTGGGTGTGGCTCCGGGCGAAACCACGGAGGACCGCAAGGTATCCGTGCTCTCGGCGAGGTGCCTGGGTTCATGCGGGTTGGCCCCCGCCGTGGTTTACGACAACGAAGCGGCCGGCAAAGTAACTTCAGAACAATTTCGGCAGCAGCTATCGAAATGGGATGCCTATGTTTCCTGAAGAGCTGGAGCAGATTGCGAACACCGAGCGCGAGGCGCAAGCCATCTCCGACGGTTACCTCGTTCCCACTCCCTCAGGCGAATGAAGCGCTCGCCGCCACTAAAACAGACAGCACTGACGGGGCCGCCGTACTCGTTCCCTCGAGCGAAAATCAGTGCTCGTATCCGCCGGCACTCAATGAGACCTTGCCACGGAACAGGTGATAGACAAGCACGAAATATCCAACGGCGAGCAGCATGCCGAACGACCACCAGATCAAACCCACGTGCAAGGTGTGCGGGCCGGAGATTGAATTCGCGATGGTTATGTCGTAGACGGAACCGGTGGTGGCGGGCAACAAGCGGGGATAGAGCCCAACCGCAGCCCCCACCAGCATTGTGGTCAAGTAGACGCAGGAGCACGCAAAGGCATTGCGGTCGGAACCTTTCCGGCTAAAGTGAATAATTCCGAACAGTGAGAGAACCACTACTACTGGAATGGCAAAAGCCGCGGGGTAATTCTTATAGTTGTCCAGCGTATCGGCGCGGGCAATCACCGAGGCGGGCAAGCTGATCACAGTCAGCAGAATCAGCGTGACTCCCAGACCGCGGGCCGCAGTACGCGCTCGCAGCTGCAATTGGGCCTCGGTCTTAACTGCTAGGTACAGAGCTCCATGCGTTGCCAGCGCTACCAGCGCTACGACTCCGCCAATTACTGTGTACCAATCCAAAATGCCGGCGTCGGGACCGACTTTCCAATCGGTCCACAGCGGAAGAAAAAAGTAGCCGTCCGGACGCAGAGGAACACCGCGAATGACATTACCCAGCGCTGCTCCGTAGAAGATGGCGAGAAGAGCGCTCGAAAAGAAAAACACTCCATCAAAGAACTTCTTCCAGACGTTCATTGCAATCTGCATGCGAAGTTCTATCGCGACCCCGCGCAGAATAAGCAGCCATAACACCACCATCAGCGCCAGGTAAAAACCGCTGAAAGCAGAGGCATAAACCAACGGAAAGGCGAAGTACAGAGTACCGCCACCCGCCAGCAGCCACACTTCATTGCCATCCCAAACCGGTCCAATCGAACGGAGCGTGAGCTGCCGTTCTTCTTCAGTGCGAGCCAGAAATAGATGGAGAATTCCGACGCCGAGATCGAAGCCGTCCAGCACCACGTATGCGACCATCATCACCGCTACGATCCAAAACCAGATGAAACCCATTCGTTTCTCCTTGCTCTTACACTGCGGTGATTGGCACGACTTTCGTTGGTTGCAGTTCGCCAGTCGTTGGTCCTTTGGTGACGATGCGATAAATCAGGACAATGAAAAGGACTGAAAGCACGCAATACAGACCCATAAAGCCCAGCAGCGTAAACAGTCCATTTCCGGCCGAAACATATTTTGAGTAGCCCTCGGTGGTGCGGATCAGGCCATATACAACCCATGGCTGGCGCCCGATCTCAGCTGTCATCCATCCCGCGGTATTGGCGATATATGGGAGGGGAAAGCTCAACATCAATGGCCACAGCACCCAGCTGCTTTGAAATAATCGGCCACGCCACAGCAGAAAAACTGCCATCAGCATTATCAAAGCAAAGTAAGTACCAAGCCCTGCCATAATGTGGTAGCTGTAGAACAAAAGAGGAAGCGGGGAAGGCCACTGATCTCTGGGAATCCGGTCGAGCCCTTGCACTTCGGCTCGCGTAGTGCCGTAGATCAAAAAGCTAAGAACATCGTTAACCACAATCGGATTATCTATTCTCTGATGTTCTTCATCCGGCTGGCCCATAAGCACGATGGGCGCACCATTCTGTGAAGTAAATAATCCTTCCATCGCAGCTACAGCCGCGGGCTGATTCTTGGCCATATAGCGGCCGTGAAGATCGCCGGTGGGGAATATTTGAGTGACGCAGGCGATAGCTCCCACAGTGACGCCTACCCGAAGAAATACTTTTCCGTGCTCGGCAAAGCGATCTTCCAGAACATAGAATGCTCCGACGGCGCACATTACGAACGCTCCAGTAACGACCGCACCCGACATGTTGTGCGAGTACTGAATCAACGCCCAGGGATTCGTCAACAGGCCCCAGAAGCTGGTGACTTCATAGACTCCATTCGGCAGCACGCAATACGCGACGGGGTGCTGCATCCATGCGTTAGTGACGATAATGAAGAAGCCGGAGATCCACGATCCGATACACACCATCAACGCCGACGCCCAATGGGCCCAGGGAGAGAGCCGCTTCTCGCCGAAGAGGAACAGCCCCAAAAAAGCCGATTCCAAAAAGAATGAGAAGACGCCTTCCATGGCCAGCGGCTGGCCGATTACGCCTCCAGTAGTACGCGAAAACTGCGACCAGTTCGTGCCGAACTGAAATTCCATTGGAATGCCGGTCACGACTCCCAATAGAAAATTAATGGCGAATATTTTTGCCCAGAAGCGAGCCGCTTCGTTGTAGCGCTCGTTGTTGGACCTGAGGGCGATGGTCTTTAGCACTACAATCAATAGCGCCAGGCCCATGGTCAACTGCGGAAATAAGTAGTGGTAAGTAACCGTGAAGGCAAAATGAATTCGATGCAGCAGCAATGCATCCATGGATGTCCTCAGTTGTGATCAATGTTACAGAAGCGGCCGACTTCTTAGAGCTGCATTTCTTAGAGATCCAAAGTCGCTTTGATCGAGGGCGAGTCCAGGCGAGAGCGCATATGGAACCCCAGCCTCTTGGAGATTACTTGCATCCCCAGATTATCTCCCAACATTTCCGAAGAGACGCGGCTTAGCTTCTCTTGCCGGGCTATGTCGATAAGCCGGCGAAGAAGTTCGCGGCCTAGTCCACCATTCTGGTAGGCATCTGCCACCAGGATCGCAACTTCTGCCTCGTTGTTCTGGCCACGCAACTTGTTCAATCGCCCAACTGCGACAATCCCCTTGACCCCGCTTGCAGGATTCAAGTGTTCCACTACCAGCACCATTTCGCGTTCGTAATCGCCAAAGCAAATGCGGAGGAGGCGTTCGTGGGCAATGCGCGCATTCAGGCTTATGGAGGCGAAGTAGCGCAAATACACCGTCCGATCAGATAAAGTGCGATGGAATTCCGCCATCAGCGGCTCATCCTCTGGCCGAATCGGGCGGATCGTGAACTCGCGCCCGTCCCCCATCATCCATTGAGAAACATAGTGCGTCGGATAAGGCCGAATCGACGGCTTCGGCGTATCTTTCTGTTTCGCAGGATCATGCAGCACGACTCTAGCATCCAGAGCAAGCAGGCGTTCTGGGGATGCGATCAAGGGATTGATATCGATTTCAGCAATTGCAGACTGTTCGACCACCAGCTGGCTGAAGCGTACCAGTAGGCTTTCGAGTGCCACCAGATTCACCGGCTTGCGCCCACGAACGCCTTTCAGGGCTTTATGAATTTGGGTCTGCTCCATCAGTCGCTGTGCAAGCGTGGAGTTCAATGGAGGCAACGCCAGCGCGCGATCTTTATAGACTTCCACGAGTTGGCCTCCGGATCCGAAAAGCAGTACCGGGCCAAACTGCGGATCGATGCTGCTGCCGAGTATTAGTTCGTAACCATCGCGCTGTACCATCGGCTGCACCGTGACCCCGCCGAAATGTTCAGCGCCGACCTTTTCGGTAACGGAAACCTGAATAGATTGATACGCCTTGCGCACTGCATCTTCATCTTGCAGATTTAATTGGACTCCGCCCACATCTGTCTTATGAGTGATGGTGTCGGAGAAAATCTTCAACACGATGGGAAAGCCTAGCTGTTTTGCGTGCCGAACAGCCTCTTCTTCGCTGCGGGCAATCCGAGTTTCGACGGTTGGGATGCCATAGTGCGAGAGCACTGCCTTGGACTCAAATTCATTCAGCAGGAGACGCCCGCTCTTGCGCGCATTGTCGATGATTTGTTGAACCCCAGCTCGTGCGGTCTCGTTTAACTCCGGGCCTTCAGCCAGGCTGGGTGTTTCATACAGGCTGCGTAGATTTTTCGAGTACTGCCACATGTAAGTGAATGCGCGCGCCGCAGTGTCGGGGAACGGAAAAGTCGGAATGCCAATATTATTCAGAATTTTCTCGCCATCTATCACGCTGGTGCCACCCATCCAGCTGGCAATCAGCGGTTTTCCCGATGACGCTGCGTAGGGCTTCAGATGCTCAGCAATCTCAGTGGGATTGGTCATTCCTTGCGGGGCCAGAACCACCATAAGTCCATCGCTGTTTGGGTCCTGAGCGGCAATTTCAATGGCTTTGGCATAGCGCTCGGAACTGGCGTCGCCCAACACGTCGATTGGGTTGCCATGGCTCCAATGAGCCGGGAGGAACTCATCCAGTTTTCTTAGGGTTGACTCTGAGAGCTTAGCGAGTTCGCCTCCATTTGCCACCAGCGCATCGGTAGCCAGGACGCCTGGTCCGCCGGCGTTTGTCAGAATCGTCAGCCTGGGTCCTTTGGGGCGCGGCTGTTTCCCTAGAACCTCTGCCATATAGAAGAGGTCGGCGATGTTGTGTACACGCAAAACACCGCAACGCCGAAACGCTGCGTCGAGTACTTCGTCGCTGCCAGTCAAAGCCCCAGTATGAGAGGCAGCTGCTTTCGACGCAGCTTCAGACCGCCCCGCCTTGATGACGATGATGGGCTTGGTCAGAGCCACTTCGCGTGCCGCTGAGAGAAAAGACCGCGCATCGCCGACAGATTCCATGTAAATAAGTATGCTCTTGGTCCGCGGATCATCTCCAAAGTGCTCAATCAGATCGCCCCATCCCACATCCAGCATGGAGCCGGTCGAAACAATCGCACTGAAGCCGACTTCTTCTTTGTTACTCCAATCAAGAATCGCCGTGAGTAAAGCGCCGCTCTGGCTTAGAAACGCAACGCTGCCCGCCTTCGGAGCTTCCTTGGCGAAGGTAGCGTTCATTCCGATCAGCGGATTCATAACGCCCAGGCAGTTCGGCCCGATCAATCGCATTGGGCTCTGCCGCAACTGCTCCTGAATCTGCTGCTCTAATGCAATGCCTTCTGCGCCGCGCTCCTTGAATCCTGCGGAAATCACCACCGCAGATTTCACCTTCGCCGCGATGCATTCTGCAATCAGCGCGGGAATCGTGACGGCGGGCGTCGCCAGCACGGCTAAATCCACCGTTTCCGGAACATCGTGAATACTCTTGTAAGCTTTAGCTCCGAGAATTTCCGATCGCTGTGGATTCACCGGATAAACCCGCCCGTGAAAGGCGGGTGCGAGTAAATTCTGAAGGACCGTCCGGCCTACTGTGTCCGCGCGATCGGTGGCTCCGATGACTGCCACCGTCTCTGGATGAAACAGTGCATCGAGCCCCTGCTTTTCGGAGCGCTTTTGTTGCATAGTGGCTACTTGCTCGGAGGCGGACAACTCTGTCGAGATCATAAAGGAAACTCAACTTTCAAAGTGCGATATCTAACAAATGGAGCCGAGCTGTTGGTGCCTAATCGACGGATGTCAACCGCTCGGCTCCCTGTCCCCTCACGTGGCGGACCGAAGCTATCTCATCCTCGCACCGTCAGGACGGGACAAATTGCCGTCGCAACGATTTGCTGGGCATGGTTATGCCCAAAATGGGTCGCGATGGCACCAGAGCCTTTCAAAGCCCGTACTCCCAACACGATGAGATCGGCCTGATGGCTGGCTGCGGTATGCACAATCTGCTCCTCGGCTTTGCCAAATTCCACGAGGTACTCGGGTTCGAACCACAGGTCCTGCCCTGGTGGCACCAGGTCTCTCAACTGACGCAAAGCAAAGTCAGTGTCTGGCTCGAAATCCACCGTCCCCGCTTGCGTCTCTTCTAGAACGTGTAAGAGCGTCAGCCGCGCCTGATGCTCCTGAGCAAGGGCGATGGCATAGGGTGCCGCGGAGAGCGACTCCTCACTGAAGTCTGTAGCGAAAAGAATTCGATTGAACTCGGCAACGGCCGCCTGTTCGCGCTGGACTTTTGGACCTACAGTCAGAACCGGGCAGGATGCTTGGCGGAAAATCTTTTCGGCTACCGATCCCATCAGCAGTTTCGAGAAACCGGTGCGGCCGTGGGTGCCGAGCACCAGCAAATCGATCTGGTGGTCGTGGATCAAGCGAAATAGAACGTCTGCAATATCGCCGACAGGAGTCATTACCTCGTGCGGACGTCCTCGGAGTTGCATCTCAAGCCCGGCTACTAGGTCCTGGTTATCGCGTTCTGCCTGCTCTTGCATGGCCACCCAGCTGTCGGGAGACGTGAATAGATAGGTGTATGGGGATAAGACATGAGTGGCAAATAGCTTGGCCTCAAACTGATGGGCAATTGCCAGTGCATAGGGCAATGCGGCGTTTGAGTTCGGAGAAAAATCGGTGGCGAACAGTATGTTGTTTAGCTGAATCCGCTTGCTAACCTGTAGAGTTGTCATTGAAGCACCTCCTGCCGTTGGCTCAACTCTCGCATTAGTTGTGGTGCATACCATATGCGCGGCGTCATGTTTCACTGTGATCACCGTCACAAAAGTGGCCCGGAGGGTCCAAGAAGCGCGTTGGCACCTTCGGGCCCGGATGTCACGCTGCAGTTGCGTACTTGACCAACTCCTCATGACTTAACAATTTCGGCAGGATCACTTCGACCAGGCCATTGGAAAAAATGGCTCTTGTCCGTTTTGCGTCGACTTCCGCAGGCAGATCGATAGTCCGAAAGATTTGCGGAAAGCCAGATTCCACCGCCTTCAACTCAGACGCTCCAGGATGCTTGGCTGAGATGTACAGCCTGCGAGGCTCGGCCCAGAGCGCAATCTCCTCAGGTGCAAATCCCGCCAGATGTGTTTGGATGGTTATTTCGTCCCTGGTCTCTGTTAGTTCCACCGGCCCAGATTCCAGGAGTTGCGCTTCCGCCATAAGCCAGTCTTGAACGTCGTGGCCATTGGAACATCCGGAATCGCAGAATATTTGATATGCCTTCTTGGCGATCTCACTGCGGATCTGTCCGGCAAATTCGCAGAACGCGCTTTCTGGAAGGACTTCAGCAACGGGCAGGCCCTTAACCACTCGTATTGATTTTGTAGCGTTCATAGCAAGCTCTCCTTTAGAAGCTTGGATTGATTTTCGATGTTTTCGGGAAATATGAAGGCTTGGCAGCTCAACTGCGTGCCTTCCAAGGATTAGCTAACCGTCGAAGTGGCGGCGACGTTGACAATCAGTTCGAACGTTTGGGGAACGGCCAAAGCGCGTGACACTAAGCAGGCTGCCTTGGTCTTATGCAAGAGCTTAAGTCCCCGCTGCTGTTCTTCATCATCCGGAATTGTCAGGCTTGCGCGAATAACAATTTCACTTAGGTTGTATTCCGATCCAACGCGGGACAATATCGCTTCGACTTCGGTCTGAAGATCGGTGTACTCGAATGATGAATGCTCAGCCAGAGTACGAAATGTGGTAGTGAAACAGCTGGCCACCGCACCCAATAAAAAATCTTCCGGTGTCCACCTTCCCTCGACTCCCCCGAAGGCGAGTGGTGCGGTGAAATGGATAGCATTCGGAGCAGAGTCTGACTTTACGATGCCCGTCCGTCCCGAAGACCACCAGGCAAGAACTCGAAATTGATTACTTTGTTCCATGTGTCTTACCACTCCTTTGTTTCGAACCTCATTGCCGGCGCCCTTCAACCACTCGATAGTTGGAAAGTAACCGTTACAGTGGTCTCTACTTCCACCGGTTCTCCGTTGAGTAAGAACGGACGATAGTGCCATTGCTTAACTGCCTCGATCGCCGCCGGCACCAGCAGTGGGTGACCAGAGAGAACCGTCAAGTTTTCGATATCTCCGTTCCTCGAAATAATGGCAGTCAAAACAACGGCGCCCTGCACGTGAGCGCTTGCCGCGATCACTGGATAACGGGGTTCAATCTTGGTAGTTAACATGCCGCGGGTAACACCCTGGGAAATTCGCATTCTTTTAACGACCGGCGGCGCCGCCAACTTTGGCACCGATGCCAGGTTGGAGCTTGCGCTAACGATGCCGCCGATTACTCCGCCCAGTTGACCGCCGGGGATGCCTCCCGGCACTCCACCGATTACGCCACCGCCACTTGAAATCTGCGGCGGTGCCTCTTCTTCCCGAATCATTTGCACTTTCTGGGGGATCCGGCTAGGTGTACGCAACCGTCCATCTGACATATCGCTCTCCACATGACGAACTACTTGCACCGCTGGCGCCGATGCGGGAGGCGGAGGCGGAGGAGGGGGCGGCGGCGCGACCAGAAAAGTGAGTAATTGCGCTTTCGGAAGTGCATCGGTGAACCACAACGGAACCAGCAGGAGTGTTCCGAGCAGCAAACTCTGCACTATCACAGAGGTAACCGCTGCCCAGCGCCGCCGCCGCCTCTCCGTGCTGTCGGTCTCCAGCAGGATGTCAGAAAAAAATGACGGTGGAAGGTCCGGGGCGCCGCTTAACATCCCAACAGGCTGTGCGGCTTGCTCTAGGATTTCCGGTTCGTGCAGTTCGGTTAAAGTGCTCATGGCAACCCCTCTCCTGGGTTCTACGATAGCCATCTAACACGTTCATTCTCATCACTCCGAGGTAAGTTCTCCGTGCCGGAACGCACGGCTTTTTGTGATCTCAATCACGTGCAGTGCTACAATCCACATGGAAGGCGGTACGTCCACATGCGCGCCCCTTACGGCCTCAACATCATCGACAATTGCGTCATTTGCCCGGTCAGGGAAGATCACCTATTCTGCAATTTGTCGCCTCCAACCCTAGAAAAACTTAATGAAATAAAGTCGACCGCGGTTTATCCCAAGTCAGCCATGCTCTTTATCGAAGGCCAGCAGCCGCGTGGCGTTTTCGTGCTTTGCGCCGGCAAAGTAAAGCTTTCCACCTCTTCCAAAGAAGGCAAGACCATCATTACCAAACTTTCTGAGGCGGGCGACATTCTTGGCCTGAACGCTACTGTCTCGAACCGTCCTTACGAAGTCACAGCGGAGATGGTTGAGCCCGGACAGGCGAACTTCATCGCTCGCGATGCCTTCTTGCGGTTCTTAAAAGAACACGGGGAAGTGGCGGTGAGAGTCGCTGAACAGTTGAGCCGAAATTATTACACCGCGTATGAAGAGATAAAGACTCTGGGCTTGACCAGTTCGCCGGCAGAGAAATTTGCCAAACTTCTTCTTTCCTGGTTGGGTGAGGAGAAGAATGGGAACGGTGCTGCCGTAAGACTAACCCTTACTCATGAAGAGATTGCCGAAATGATCGGGACGACCCGTGAAACGGTCAGCCGCCTTTTCTCCGAGTTTAAGAAAAAGAAGTTGCTGGAAGTAAAAGGGGCCACCCTGACCGTTCGAAACCGAGGCGCGCTGGAACAGATGTTGGGATCGTAATTCCTCAAGGCCCTACCCCCCCAGTATGGCAGTCGCTGCAAGTCACCTGGCCCGTGTCTCCCAAGTCCACGGGATGCTTAAAATCTGTCTTTGGCGTTGAGGCTATGCTGACTCCGCCTTCCTCCTGCCCCATGATGTTATGGCAAATGTTGCAGTCCTTGCTCACCACTTTGCCCGAGGAACTGACGTGTTGGCCATCGTGACAACGGAAACATCCGTTGAAGTAGAAATGGCCCAGGTTGTTGGGATGAGTCTGCCAATTCAAATTCATTTCGGGAAAAGTGGTTCGCCGAAAGATTTGTTGTACTTCATCGATTGCATTGCGGATTTCGAGCTGCTTGGTTTTGGCAACTTCAGGATATTTGCTCTCGTAGAACTCGTGCAGGTCATGCGCGATCGCTTGCACCGCGGCATCTGTAGTTGCGTATTTGCCGGTGAGGGCCGCTAAGGCTTGTTGCTTGACGTAGGGAAGTGAAGCGTCCAGGCGGCGCGCCAGCAGCGATTGGTCAACCGCCTGATCAGGCGGAACATAGATATGCGCTGGGCGGTTGTGGCAGTCGATGCAGTCCATGCGATGTGGCTCGGTCTTGGCGATCTGGTCCTTGGTGAGTTTCGAATCCTGTGCGTAATATTCCGTCACGCGCCCCTGCATGTCTTTGACGTGGATATAAGAAATAACCTGGCGTTTATCGTCCGACGCCACATAGTTAATTTCATTCGCGATGTTCATGTGCCAGTGGATGCCCTCGGGTGCACCAGTAGCGGGATCCCCACCACCCGTCTTAATCAGCAGTCGAATTTGGCGGGGAGTATTTTGTTCGTCGCTTGAATAGTGAGTAAAGACCTTTAACTGCGCGCCATAAAATTTCTTGGGCCAGTGGCACTGCTCACAAGTATCCTGCGCCGGTCGCAAATTATGGATTGGCGTCGGGATGGGCCGCGGATAAGTGTTCAAGATAGCAGCGAATACCTGTCGTGTTCCCGAGACCTTCGATTTGACATACCACGATGTGCCCGAGCCTACGTGGCACTCCACGCACGAAACCCGCGCATGCGACGAGAGTTGATGAGCGGTATATTGCGGATGCATAACGGTGTGGCAGGTGAGCCCACAGAACTGAACCGTCTCGGTGAATTCATATGCTTTGTAGCTGCCGACCCCGCTCAGCATTACGAAAACGATAAGAAATGAGGCGAAAGAAATGGCGGCGTGCCGTTGCCTGCGATCGTTCAGATCAATTTTCGGGTACGGCAGAACATCTCCAGCCGAGTCCGACGCTTTCCGATAACGTTGTCGCCATAGGCCGATGGCTATTAGGAGGAGTCCACATATTAGAAATCCCGGCGCAACCATGTAGGCCAAGATTCCGATATAAGGGCTGGGTCGGGAGCCGATTTGGTCGATCAAGAAAAAGAGAAAAATGTTGCCGGCACTGACGACAGCCAGAGCTATACCCGCAGTACTTATGGGATTACGCAGGGCGCGACGCATTCTTGTTTTCAAGCTCTCGTCATTGGGTAAGCCATCCTCAGGTGCCATTGATCTTCTCCTCCGATTCGTCTTTGCCAGTGGCGGAAGCTTCGTTTAAGGAATCGCTTTTACCGGCATCTGATTTTGACGGGGTTCCTTCCAGCAAGGATTCCAGATCCAAGGGATGTTCCGCCCGATAGTGTGCTACTGGAACCTGTCCATCCCACCACGCCCAGTTCATGGGAAATGCATCGGGATCGAAGAACACCTGGTAGAAATGCCACACCACGATTGCGAGCGACGCAAGTATGGCTTCGTAGAAATGGATTGCCGTGGCGACGTCGAGCCACCATCGCGGCAACTGATTGCCTACAATCACTTTGCCCCAGAGCATGATTCCCGTCACAGCCATCACGATGGTGCCCCAGATCAGCGCCCAATACTCGACTTTTTCCGCGTAGGTGAAGCGACCAAACTGGGGGCGGGCGGTCTCCAGCCCGAGATAGTAGCGTACATTCCTCCACAAATCCGACGCGTCACGCCAGCGCAGCCAAATCTGGCGAAGCATGCTTCGGCCTTCCTTGGTCAAAATTAGATAGCTCGCATGATACAGACTCACGCCGATGAGTACGGCGCCCGCTGCACGATGGGTAATGCGGCGCTCCGATTCGCTTATCCCCAGCAACAGATAGGACCACCACGAATCGGGATACTTCAACCCAAACCCCGTCACCACCAGAACCGTAAAACTGATGAACAACACATTGTGTTGTACTCTCTGGGTGCGCGTCATTCGCACCACAGTTCCGGCTGAATGTAGTTTGCGTCGCGCTATCGCCTTGAATCTCCAGACGATAGCATTGTGAGCCAACATGCCCCCAACAACTCCGACAATCAAAACGAGATAAATGCCGCGAATCCAGCGAACGCCTTCACTGCCTTTGTCGCTGGAAAACGGCGCATTGACGTGAACCCGGGCAATCACAAACCCGGCCGTCGCGCCGACGTGGCACTGTCCGCACGTCTTTACAAGATTGGCGGGATTGGTCGTCGAACGTGCGTCGCTTGAGGGCAGTATGTTATGAACTCCATGACAACTAGCGCAGTTTGCGACCACGGTTGATCCGCGACGTGATGCGAGTCCGTGATAACTCGCCAGGTAGGTACTGATGCGAGCGCCCTCGAAGCCAAACTCCCGCGATAGGCGGACGCCTTCGTGGCAGCGCGCGCACGTCTCCTGCGCCAGGTTTGTCGTCGACACCGGCGAATTAGCATCTTTATGCGACTGGATGGAGTGAATGCCGTGGCAATCCGTGCAGACTGGAGCTTGCCACTGGCCGCGAGCGATAGCCTGCCCATGAATGCTCTGGTCAAACGCCTGCTGCACCGGTCCGTGGCAGGTACCGCAGGTTTTTGGCACGTTGAATTTGAAAATTGAAGACTTAGGGTCCGCCGCCCCCAGAATTTCATGACTGCCGTGACAGTCTGTGCATACCGCCGCCTTCTCTACGCCCTTGGCTACCGCCTGCCCGTGAACGCTGGCTTGGTATGAGACGTACGGCTGCGTGCCCTGTCCGCTGGGTTCCATGACGAACTTCTGTCCATGGCAGGTCCCGCAGGTCGCAGGAATATTGGCGTGGTTAGTGCGAGACTTAGGGTCGCCGGCAGCTAATAAGTCATGCGGACTTCCATGGCAATCTGTACAAGTGGCGGCCCCCAGATTGCCATTCTTTCTCGCCTGAGCGTGGAAACTTCGGTCGTAAGCAGCCTGCTGCTCGCCGTGGCAGCTCACGCACGAAATTTTGGCAGGAGTATTTTCATGCGGGGAGGTTTTTACGTCAGTATGGCAATCCACGCAGGTGAACATGCCGCCATGCATGGATACTTTGAACGTTTCGGGATTGACGTACAAACTGACCGGCTTGCCATTGACCTCTTTGGTGAGGCTGGTGTCTCCATGGCAAGCCAGGCAGTCTTCAGTAGTAGGTTTCTGAGCGCGAGCTAGTACGGGTGCGAACAGGAAAGCTAGCAGGGTGGCCGCAATGACCGCCGCGCCGCGCTTCATCGCAGATGAGATCACTTACCTTTCGCAAGCCCACGAATGTAGCTAATCAGTTCCTTGATTTCGTCCGGTTTTAGGCTCTTCTCATACGCCGGCATTTTACCCTTGCCCGTGGCAGTAATGGCCTCAAGCTCGGCATCGGACTGCTTTTGCACTTCCGGCGAAGCAAAATCATGGATACCGAATTTTTTACCCATCGGCGTCTCGCCTTTGCCGTCGGCTCCGTGGCACATCGCACACTTCGCCTTATAGGTGGCGGCCGCGTCAGCTGCGGCTGGGATGCTCCAAATTGCCAGACCCGCAATACTTGCGAGTATTAGGGTACGCGCCGTGGTGACTTTCACATTTGCCATTTACGTTCTCCTTTTTCCAGATTCGATAGGCCTCACTTCGACCGCAGTCTGACTACGTTTCAGCAACTCTAAAAGTGATATTCGAGTGTCGCGGCCAGATAATGTGCCCGGTACGATGGTTGATCAGCGCCCAAGAACAGATACCTAGCAGCGCTGGGATCGCCGACAACGAAATACGGATAGTAAGGGCTTGGGGTGCCTATCAGCGGACTGCTGCATCCCGGCACCGGCGCAGATGGCGGCAATCCACTTACGCATCCCATATATGGAGTCATTGCGGAAGTTTGATAGTCCTTGTTATCGAACTGGGTATAGCGGTATTCGATCTTGGGCGTGAGATTCTTGGTCAGCTTGTACGTGAAGATAGCCGACATATCGTGGTTGCGACTCACGGTCTCGGGATACGGTACGGCAGCGTTGGTGCCGGTCAACAGGAACTTGTCAGGTCCGGTAGTGATGGTGGGATCACCAAAAGGCCGGCTGTCGACATTGCCTTTTGCTGCTGACAAAGAATAGTAAGTGCTGAGGTGAGCTTTCTTGGTGAAGCCGACATCCCATCCAACTGTAAAGATGTGCACGAAGTCACGGGCCGTGCTTCCCCAATCGTTATTGGCGCTATCGCAGCCTTGAGTTCCTACACCACAGTTGAGAGGCGTGGGCGTCGCACCACTGCCGGGCACGCGGTACCTCGAGGTCATCGACTTGTAATACCGCTCGTAGGAATATTCCGCAAATAATGTGATCGCATTCGATAAAGCGAAATCCCCGTCAAATCCGGCATTGTAGGAAAGATCTTTCAACACACCATACAAGTAATAAGGATTCGCTGTTCCTGCGATGAAGTTCAATGCGGAGGTACTATTCACTCCGCCCGCCCGGTTGTAATCGTCCTGGATAGTTCCGGCGAAGCCTGAAAAGCTAAGTCGATCGGTCAAATCGTAGGTTAGTTGAACATCGCCACGGTTGCGGGTGCGTGCCGCTTCATCAAAGCGGCGGCTGAAAACCTGGTCATTGGTGATTCCCCCGCCAGTGGCTACTGCCTCTTCGTCAACGTATTGCTCGGGATTTCGAACTGAATAGCGATACGAGGCACGGAACGATAGATCTTTACGCGGCGCCATGTCCACAGCTGCTACAAAACCGTTTTCCTTCGAATGCTCGACGTCCCGGTTGGTGCGGTCCATGATTTCGCCTTCGTAACCTATCTTCGCGGAACTCTTTTTGGCGAAGTACCAGTTCCCCGTCACCTCGACATTCTTCTTGTTGAAGCCAAAGGGAGTGTTTTCTTCCGAAGCAGCGAGATTCGCTGCGGCAATGTCGCCCTGCACCGGGGTAAAACTCAAAATAGCGGTGTCATTGTTGTAGTCATACTGACGGTACCCGGCTTTAATATCGAACTTCTTCCCCAGGGCCTTGATCACCTTGTAATTCATGGCCAATGTCTCTTTTTTCCCATGCAGGCTGGTAGCTGGCAGTGAGGCAGTCTGCGCCTCGAGAATGCTGTTGGTAGTGTAGGGAAGAAATGGATCATCCTGGCGCAGCCAGCCGGCATTGATGCTGGCCAGCAATCGAATCTTAAAGGGCAACTCAAACGATCCGGCGAAGTTGAGGTAATGCGCGTGGTTATCAGGGTAAAGATCGACCCGTCCGGTGGCAGGACCTTGAGTCGCAGCCGTGCAACCCGATGGTGCCACGCAATCGGTGGTGCGAAATGGATTGTCGAAGGTCAAATCGCCAATATCATTTTGGAAAAACGATCCCGTGTATCCGATCTGCATTCCCAAACGCCGCCGGACATATTCCGCCATCACTCTTGCCGTGTTGTTGTAGTAGGAGATTTGCTCAGGAACCTCCGCGCCGTAGCCGCCGGTTAGCGCTGCGCTGGGGCTGCTATTGAAAATGACGCCGATGGGGCGGTTGCCAGTCTCGTGCTCGCGAAAGAAGGACGCCAGCAGGCTCCAATCATCATTGATCTCGTAGCCAAACAATACCGTGCCGGCTCGCCGCTGAATCCCAGATACAAAACGGTTCTCGCTCGGAACCAGTTGGTTCTGAATTGTGCTGGGCAGAGTGGCGGGTGCGGTTGCTGCAATATTCTGCAGAGTGCTCCGGGTCAACGCTGGGATGGTCAGTACCCCGCGGCCGGTTTGAGTGTAGAGGGTGCGCGTGGTGTTTGAATAGGTGTGGGGGATTTCGTCATAGCGGAACTGAACCTTGAAGCGGTTCCACTCCCCAAATGTCGCAAGATAGCTCTGGTCGTGATAAATCGCCCGGTCCGATTGCACGTCGAGGAAATACTTCGATCCCAATAAATCGTCGCGGTTGAGTCGAAATCGCCGTACAAAGAATCCGTCCCTGATATCGCGGTACTCGTTGTACTTCGAGGTTTTCAAGGAGGGCTCAAAAGGCAGGTCAGGACGGCCGTATACGTCACCCCAGACCGAACGGGTGCCCAGCTCTATCATGCCAAGCTCGGGATGCTGGTCCTGGGCCAGGGCAATTCCCGGCGCCAGTTGCAGCGCTAACAGGAGAAATATTGTTTTGAGTCTTCCGCTTCTCATTGCTCTCTCCTCCTAGCGCATAAAAAAGTTTCCCGAGGGATGGTTTGATCCGTGGATCATGGAATGGCAATTGGTACATCCCCGGTTGAAGTTCTTGATGGAACTGAGCGGTTGTGGCTGTGTTGGATGGCGGCTGGAATCGTGGCAGGAGTCGCAAACCCGCGGCATCCTCACTTTTAGCAATTGCGGATTGCTGCTGCCGTGGGGCTCATGACAGTTGGCGCAGTTTTCCATCACCGGCGGATGCTCCCAAAGAAAAGGCCCGCGGCGTTCGGTGTGGCAGCTGATGCAATTCTCGTTGATGGTGCTCTGAATCAACTGGCTGGGGTTCGGGCTGCCGTGCGGATTGTGGCAGCTGGTACAGGTGACCTTGCCTTCGCGGTAGGGCATATGCGAAGAGCGTTGCAACTGGGCCCGCCGCATCTGGTGGCAGGTAAGACACAGCTCAGGTTGCGGCTTTTTGGTTCCTACGTGCTCGGTGAGTGGGGCGCCGTAGCGGGACTCTGATGAGAGAGCTGCGTAGCGCTCGGCCGGGCTGCCATAGTGGACGCTGTGGCAATCCACACAGGCCATAGCCCGCGATTCGTGGGCGCTGCCTCGCCAGAACATCTGATTGCCCTTGGTATGGCACGACAGGCATGCCGCGTTTCTCTCTTCCACCGGGTTGTTTGAATCTTTCGTAAAGCGGACTGGAATAGTATCTTTGCCGCCACCTGCCTCAACGTGGACTTTGCCTGGGCCATGGCAAGCTTCGCAACCCAATGCGTCGGTTGCAGTTTTGGGATGCGCCATGGCATTCCCCATAATGGTGTGTACGAAACTCTTTTGTTGCTCGGCGTGACAGGTGATGCAGACTTCAGTGCCCACATAGCCTTCGGCCTTGGCAGCAGAGGGCTGCGCCGGCGACGTATCCGCGCTTGCGGGCTTGGTGCTTTCTGTCGCGCCACTTTGGGCTCGGGCGAGGCTTGCGCTCCCCAGCGCCACGGCTAGCAATGTCAGCGGAAACACCAGTCTGCGTGTCATTCGCTCTCCTTCAACAGATATGGCTTTACTCTGCATGGAGAATCCCAGTTACGTAGCGGTTGCTTCTTGGCCCGTGATCGCGTAAGTCCGACCCAGGACACAATCTGGGAAGGACCGGTATCTTCGCCTGGCTCCAAAATTGGAAGGAGAAGAGACCTCGGAAAATATTGATTTGCACAAAAATAAAAGAACCGTGAAATCAAATCTGTGCAAGATTGCTCACCTTGAGCGTCTTTTCTCAAACTGCCAACAACGTTTCGGTGGCGCTACTGCCTTCCACTATGCACTCAGGCCCGATACCGCAAGCGAAAAAATCAAGACCCCCAGACAATTGGGTCCCGTATCAGGAAACCTTTCCCTACTTTTCATGCAGAACATGTTTGGACGGCGCGTTTCCCTCGCCCCCAAGCTGCGCGATCTGCTCGCGCAACCACGCTTTTAACGCTTCTTCCATCTCTATCTGAGTTCCGTTGCGCTGAAAATAATCGACGGTTTCGCCATTTCTGGTGAGCGGTATGAATCGGCAGGGAATTCTCTGTTCCTTTTGGTCTTCCGGAACAAATCCCATCAGCGTGCAGTCATGGCAGGGCTGAGGACGAGAAGAGTCGTCAAAGTTTAGACAGGTCGGCGAGTCTTCGAACGTAAGTGGTGGACGCCATGGAGCCCTGGGAGATCGCCCGTAACCGCCGTCCTCAACGAATTTCAATTCAAAGCGAAGAAGTTCGAGAATTTCGTTACGCTCTGCCATAAATCAACCTCGCGCTAGTTTCGCAAGCGCAGACCTGAAGTTGTAGGACGACTGTCACATCTGGATGTGATTGAAATCACAATGAGGCTTGGGTGGTCGGCTTGGAATTATCTCCCGTGCGTCGGGAAATCATGAATCCCGGACCGAATTGTATCGGGGAAGCGCTGACCGGATTCCGGCTAACTATCCTTGCGGTAGAGCAGCTCGCGCATCGCCTGCCGGCGGGCCTCATTCGCTTCGCTGACAGTTTTCCGTTCATCAGCGTCCATGCGGCGACGTGTGGTGGGTTCAGCCGAGTCAGAGGTGCTGCAGTCCAGACAGCGATTGGCGAAACCGGGCTTGTCCGGCTTCAATTCGAACTCTTCCCCGCAGATAGTGCAGGTTTTGATGGGGAAAGCCATGCCTTCTATGATACGACGCAGGCAATATTTTGCGAAAGCCCGGCTCGTGAAGGACGCTGATTCTTTGTGGCGGGCTCATTTCACCAGATTAGCCACTTGTTGCAGCTTGCCGCTTATCTTGAGATTTACCTGGTTTGCCGCGTTCATATTCAGGTCCACCCTCACCTTGGTTCCATCGATTCGGAGGTTTGCAATGCCACCGTCTTCGGCAAACGGACTAAAATCAGCGACGGTGAGTACGGGCGATCCTTTCAACGCCTCGCGGATCGCGGCAGCATGCGACTTCTCCGAAACGCTGATAAACACCATTTCGCACTTTCGCAAAGCCGCTGCTTCAACTGCTTTTAACCGCCGTACTTCTAGCGTGCGGCCATCCCCAGACGTTTTGCCCGCTACCGCTTGATCGAGAGTCTCTCCAAATGGGTCTTCTCCCAAAATACAGATAACGAACGAAGTATGTGCTTCCTCCCCGGTGACCCCGGGCCACTCCACATATTTGGAAAAGTTATAGAGATAGGCTGCTTTAATGCTGTATTCGTCCATTTGCGCGTGCAATGCTGCGGTGAACAGAAATATTAATGCCAGCATGAGCATGTGCCAACTTCGACGGCGAATGGCGTATCTTCCCACAGCGGCAATAGAGCCAGGCGGCAAAAAATCTCCTGAATGAATCGGCTATCTATTATCGTTGGCTCAACCATGTCAACTTGAGCACGACGGCACGACGAACTTCTCCTGCCGGAAAATAGGGCTCGGCGGAGTTGCTCTCCAGATGGTGCTCTGATTGTAGATTTCGTCCCCAGATGGCAAATGTAAAGCCTGCAAGGCGTCGCGTGGAAAAACCCACGTCAATACGATTAAGCGTGGGAGTTCCAATCGCCGAGATAGCGTCGTAGTAGTAGTAGCTCGAATCAAACGCCAAGTGCCTGGCAATATCGAAGCGTGACTGCACACTTGCCATATGCCGGGGGGTGTTAGTTGCCGCCATGGCACCCGCGGCCGAAACACCGCGGGTTTCCGTAATGCTGGTCGAAAGAGACCACGAACGAATCGGCCGCCACTCCGCGGAAAGTTCCATCCCGTGAGTTTGACCTCCCCCAACATTCTCGAAGGGCAATGGTACTTCTAGGTAGTTGGAGTGAATGATCGGGTTAGCCGGCCCCGCCGCCGCTATCAACCGGTTGTAGTCGTTGTAAAAAGCAGCCACATCCATCGCAAAATTGGGGCCGAACTGGCGCCGATAACCTAGTTCAAAAGCTCGCAATACTTCAGATTTCAAGTTCGGGTTTCCTACTACGGCCGCAAAAACTGGCAATGAGCCTGCGAACGTCTGTGACACTTTTAGATCCGTGTCGGTATTTAGCTGGGTCGGTTCTCGCACTGCACGCGCGACTGCGCCCCACAGTGTGCTGGACTTTGTCGGCGTCCATATCACGCGAAACTGCGGCTGGATCTCGAACCCGGTGAAGCTGTTATGTTCAAATTTGACGCCACTTACCAGCCGCAATTTGGTGGGAATTAAACTGACCTCGTACTGGCCAAATGCGCTGTAAGTGGTTGCCCGCCTTTGCGGCGGATTATAGGAAATTTCAAAGGTGTCTGGGGGAGTGTCCGCCGTGGAAAGAAGGCCGCCTCCCCAAATCACGGAGTGACGTGAAGTAATGCTGTAGTTATGTTGGAATTCAATGTCACAGGTGTTGCGACGGTCGCCGCCCAGGACGTCGAAGCGATCAAACCAGTCACAGTAAGCCAGTACATCCGCGCTGGATCGGTCTGAAAGGCTTCGATCCCAGCGCACCAGCAGGTTGCCGCCCTGCATGCCCACCTCGCGTTGCAATTCCGAGGGTCCCACCGTCGGCCCGGCAAAGTTTAACTCTTTGGTTTCCACCACCCCGTAATAGCCTTGGCCTGAAAAAGTAACATTGTCCCTTGCCGAGGGTGCCCAATCCGCCCGGATTCCAGTCTGGGTGAAGTTCCAACTATTTGGCTGCTGTCTTCCGAACGAGTCCACACTCGGGTCGGAGTACATTGACTGACCAAATACCCGGAAAGCAAAGTTCGATCCTAAGACGCCGCCATACCGCACTCCAGCCTTGTACCGTTCATTGAAGCCGACAGAAGTTGCTATCAGCGTGCCCGGGGTTTCTCGAGCGCTCTTGGTGATGATATTGATGACGCCGTTCATCGCGTTAGCGCCCCAAAGGGTGCCGCCCGGTCCGCGGATAATTTCGATACGCTCAATATCCTCCAAAGGTGGATCAAACGAATCCCAATAGACTCCACCGAACAGAGGCTGGTAGAGCAAACGCCCGTCCATCAATACCAGCATTTTGTCGTTAAAGGCGGTGCCAAATCCCCGCGCAACCACTACCCACGAGTGGGAGTCTTCCTGCGCTACGTAAAGTCCAGGGACGCTGCGTAGTGCGTCGGGAATTGAGGAAAATCCCCCTCGACGGATAGCTTCGTCGGTTAGCACATAAATCGCAGCCGGCGCGGTCGAAAGGCTCTCACTCTTCTTGGAAGCAGAAGTGACCTTCACGTCCATATTGGCTAATTGGTCCAGGTCGAGTTCAGCGGCGTTCTTGGCCTCCGTTTCGGATTTGGCATTGGAAGGCTTATCTGAGTTCTGACCTGATGCCGAATCGGGACACGCCGCCAGTAAGCAGAGACTAAATCCGACAGTTAGTAAACGGGCGGGCATGGATTCTCCGAGTCCGGGCCACGAAACAACCCAAAGAGAAGCTTCACTCGTCTATCGGCAAAACGCAGCGGCGCGTTAGGGCGAGCACGATGAGCTCTGCGCACAGAAAGTTCGAGGGATGGAGACTATGATGGACGGTAGGCAATCGGGGGGCCGCGACTATGACAAGCATCTTTGAGTTATTCAAAATTGGCATCGGCCCCTCTAGTTCACATACCGTGGGGCCGATGCGGGCCGCGAGGAGATTTGCGCAGCAGCTCCAACAGTCCGGGCAGCTCGCAGAAACTGCCCGCGTTAAGGTCGATCTTTATGGATCTCTTGCGCTTACGGGAAAGGGCCATGGCACCGACCGTGCGCTTCAGTTGGGGCTCGCAGGCGAACTTCCTGACGAGATAGATCCCGCAACCATTGACCCGAAGTTGTCGAAAATTCGCGAGGAGCACAGCTTACCTCTGCTCGGAATTCACGCCGTCCAGTTTCAACCAGACAATGATCTGGTTTTCCGAAAAACTGAAGTACTTCCCGGCCACTCAAACGCTATGCGCTTCACGGCTTACGGCTCAGCTGGGCAGGAAATTCGTAACCGGGTGTTCTATTCGATCGGCGGGGGGTTCATTCTCGAGGAAGGGGAAACTAGCGCGTCTGCCGATTCCGCTGCGCCAATTCCGTTTCCGTTCCACAGCGCCGCAGAATTATTGCAACTTGCCCATGACCACGGGAAGGCCATTTGGGAAATCGTCCTGGCCAACGAGTTGGTTGCGCGGTCTGCCGACGATATCCGAAACAAGCTGGAGAAAATTTGGCAGACCATGAAAGACTGCACCCAGCGCGGCCTGCACACGGATGGCATTCTTCCCGGTGGACTTGAGGTACGCCGCCGCGCGCCCCACCTTTATCGGAATCTGGTAAAGCGAGATACGTCTGACCCGCTATCCACTGTGGACTGGATCAATTTGTTTGCCATTGCAGTGAATGAAGAAAATGCTGCTGGGGGCAGGGTGGTCACCGCTCCCACAAACGGCGCAGCCGGTGTCGTGCCCGCGGTGGCCCACTACTACGATAAATTCGTGGCCAATGCCGATAATGATGGCATTTTTCGTTACTTTCTCACCGCCGGCGCAATCGGGATCCTCTACAAGGAAAATGCTTCGATTTCAGGCGCTGAGGTAGGCTGCCAGGGAGAAGTCGGAGTCGCGTGTTCCATGGCTGCCGGCGGCCTGGTCGCAGCCCTTAACGGAGCTAACGAACAAGTCGAACACGCTGCGGAAATTGCCATGGAACATAATCTCGGCATGACGTGCGATCCCATCGGCGGGCTGGTACAAATTCCCTGCATCGAACGAAATGCCTTCGGGGCCGCCAAAGCGGTGAATGCAGCCCGCATGGCCATGCACGAAACCGGAGATCACAAAGTGTCACTGGATCAGGTCATTCGTACCATGTTTGAGACCGGACGCGATATGCAGTCCCGCTATAAAGAAACTTCGCTGGCCGGCCTGGCTGTCAATGTCATCGAGTGTTGACCGCCTTCCACAGCACGAAACTAACAGGGAGCGAAATAACCAATGTTTGAAGCGGTAAAGCAACAGTTCACTTCCCAGCTACAGGAAATCCGCCAGGCCGGGCTTTATAAATCGGAACGAGTCCTCGAAAGCCCCCAGAACGCGCGGGTGGATCTGCCGGCCGGTAAGGCGATACTCAATCTCTGCGCCAATAATTATCTGGGCTTGGCCGACCATCCTGAAGTAGTAAAAGCCGCGCACGAAGCTTTGGAGCGCTGGGGCTACGGACTAGCCTCGGTTCGCTTTATTTGCGGAACCCAATCCATCCACAAGCAACTCGAACAGCGTCTCAGCGAATTTCTCGGCATGGAAGACACCATTCTCTATGGTTCCTGCTTCGACGCGAATGGTGGCTTGTTTGAAACTTTACTTGACACTGAAGACGCCATCGTCTCCGATGAGCTGAATCACGCCAGCATCATTGACGGTATTCGCTTATGTAAGGCGCAGCGCTTCCGCTATCGCAATGGAGATATGGAAGATCTAAAAGCAAAGCTCAAAGAGGCTTCTGGTGCGCGCCGCATTCTCATCGCTACCGATGGTGTCTTCTCCATGGACGGGTATATAGCAAAATTGAAAGACATCTGCGACCTGGCGGAGCGCCACAATGCGATGGTGATGGTTGACGATTCCCACGCGGTGGGAATTATGGGAGAGAACGGTCGCGGTACTCACGAATATCACCACGTGATGGGACGGATAGATATTCTTACTGGAACTCTGGGCAAGGCGCTGGGCGGGGCCAGCGGAGGATACACCAGCGCCCGTAAAGAAGTGATCGACTTGCTGCGCCAGAGATCGCGTCCTTATCTGTTTTCAAATACGGTCGCGCCAATGATCGTCGGCGCTTCACTAAAGGTTCTCGACCTGCTCACCCAAACCAAAGAACTTCGCGAACGGCTGCACACCAATACTCGCTTTTTCCGCGAGCAGATGACCGCCGCCGGTTTCGACATCCTGAAGGGAGAACATCCCATCGTACCGGTCATGCTGGGTGATGCATCGCTCGCCGCGAAAATGTCGGAACAATTACTGCAAAAAGGCGTTTACGTGGTTGGGTTCTCTTTCCCGGTAGTGCCCAAAGGCAAAGCTCGCATCCGGGTGCAGATGTCGGCCGCGCACAGCCGCGAGGACCTCGAATTTGCCGTGGCGCAATTTCAGGCCGTAAAAGCGCAGTTGTAATTACTTGCTAGCCGCCCACGCCAGCCCGTCGGCGCCGGGCCCGGCATCGATTAGCTTCTCGATTGTCCAATCCGAGGTGCGAATCATGGCCACTTTGTGGCTGGCATCGCATGAGGCGTAGGCGAACTTCCCGTCAGGCTGGACCAGAATCTCCTGCGGCGCCGCTGGAACGTCGATAGTGTGCGCAACTTTCATCGAATCGAGATCCACCACTGCAACCTTGTTGGCGGTGGGCACCGCAACTACCAGCCACCGGCCATCAGGAGTTGGTGCTGTCCCGTATCCGGTTCCCGGTAAGGGAACCCAACTCTTCACCTTATTCGTCGCCGCATCAATTGCTGCGAGTTGCGGCTTCGTTTGATCGGAAGTAAACGCAGTCTTGCCATCGACAGAAACCGAGATGCGCTGCACGGTACCAGAAACCGGAATCACCGTGATCGTCTTTCGTGCCTCCATATCCAGGACTGACACCGTGCCGGGACCAACGTTGGCGGTATAGCCGCGTTTTCCATCGGGAGAGATCGCCAGCATATGCGACTCGGGCTGCCCGGTCGGAACCGTCCCAACGATCTTCAAAGTCTTGGGGTCGATGATGCTAATCGTCTGGTCCAACTCGGTAGTGACGTACAACATTCCGTCTTTGGGTCCAAAAACGGCACAGTGGGGACGTACCCCGCGGCCAAAGTCCACATCGCCAATCAGCTTTTTCGCTGCGATGTCGATGACCACCATATGCTGTCCATCGGTTCCTGGTTTGCCGACTCCAGAGTTGCCATAGATCGGTACATAAGCCCGGCGGCCATCAGGCGAGGCGACGACTTCGTGTCCGGTAATGCCTTCTTCGGCAACGGTCGCGGTTTGCGTGCCAGTCACGGTATCAACGAAACCCAGAGTTTGGGCGCCTTTATTCGCGACCAGCAGCAGTGATTCCGTCGCTGCCTCAATAGAGCGGGTTTGGGAAAGGAGTGACATAACTGAAATTCCGAACAGAATGATAAGAACGCGCGTCATTGAATTCTCCGTCCACAGATGATTGCACGCAGAGAGTGTACTCCAGCGGACCGACACTATCAGCACATTTTCAACTTACCTGCTGCGCTTGGGTTGCACCATTTGCGGTTACGAAAGGCGCTCCCCGGAGAGCACATTGTTGCCTGGTGTTGATGCGCCTACCCTTGTGAATGTCAATGAATCCTATAGTCGCGACATGACATTGATCGACTTTTGCTTCGCCATCGTAAGTGGGGGCCCATGAACTTAAGCGCGACCATTAGTACCCATCTGCTTCCCGTCTTCTTTGTGTACGGCCTCGCTTTCTTTTCCCTGGGACTTGCTGCGAGTTTGCAGCACACCGAAGGCAGTTCGTTCGAGTTGGGGGATTTTCTTCATTCCCTCGCACTATTTGGGTTTCTCCACGGCATGAGCGAATGGGCTGATATGTTTGCGGCCCTGGGCGATCAATTTTGGACCCACCTCGGCACCCGAATCATTTCCGTTACCGGCTTTTTTCTTGGCCTGGTGTCATTCGTTTTTCTTCTCGACTTCGGGATAAGTGCGGTGACCTCGGCACTGGCCAAAGCCAAAGCGCTCCGAGTCTCATCGCGAATTGCGTCATTGGCCTTCGTTGCGCTGGTGATAGCTTTGGGAATTTCTGATCGGATGAGTAATGAGTGGGTTCTCATCACCAACGTACTCACTCGATATGTCGTGGCATTTCCGGCTGCGATTCTTACGGCTGTAGGGTTCGCCCTCCACAGTCGATGCTCCCAGAAGAACCCTGTATCAAGCGGCAAGGTGCGCAGAAGCATGCTTAGCATGGCGGTCTGCTTTGGCGTCTACGCATTCCTGGCCGGATGCGTGGTTCCGGCGGCTGGTTTCCCTCCCGCTTCCTGGCTCAATTACACAAGCTTCATTCATGCTGTCGGTCTTCCGGTGCAGATTTTTCGAGCCGGCTGCGCCATATGGGCGGCCATTGTAGTGCATGGCGTACTATCGGTTTTCAGTCTGGAATCCAAGACCAGGCTGGAAGCTGCGCTTGAGGCAACTCGCCAGTCTCGCGAAAACCTTGAAGTGCGGGTTACAGAAAGGACGGCAGAGCTGGCGGAGGCTATCGAGCTGCTTGAAACCGAAGTTCAAAAACGTTCCCGCCTTGAAGCCGAAGCAAGAAAAGCCCGCGAAGCCGCGGACGAAGCCAATCGGGCTAAAAGCGAATTCCTGGCAAACATGAGTCATGAAATCCGCACTCCGCTGAACGGTGTGATCGGAATGGTGGAGCTTTCCCTCGACACTCATCTGACCTCGGAACAACGCGACTACCTTGACAGTGCAAAGGGCTCCGCCGATGGTCTGCTGACTGTGATCAATGACATTCTGGATTTCTCGCGCATTGAAGCCAGAAAATTAGAACTTGATCCCATTAAGTTTTCGTTGCGCGACAGTCTTGGAGCCGCTGTAGAAACGCTGGCCCTTAGAGCTGAACAAAAGGGCCTTGAACTGGCTTACCACATTGCGGATGAAATTCCGTACGAATTGATCGGAGACGCGGGCCGGTTGCGCCAGGTCATCCTCAACATCGTAGGAAATGCGATCAAGTTCACCTCCGAGGGCGAAGTCGTAGTTCGCATTGCCGTTGAAGCCAGGACTGAAGATCAAGCGCTTCTGCATTTCATTGTGAAAGACACCGGTATCGGTGTCGCCAAAGAAAAACAAAGCGCAATCTTTGAAGCTTTTCGGCAGGCCGACAATTCCACCACCAGAGTTTACGGGGGCACTGGTCTTGGACTCGCCATTTCCTCTCAATTAGTCGCCCTGATGGGCGGGCGCCTCTGGGTCAACAGCGAGCCTGGAAAGGGTAGCGAATTCCACTTCACCGCAAGCTTCGGAATTCCTGAAGAGACATCGGCACGCCCGGCAATCCGAGGCCTGTTAAACCTCGCCGACCTCCCGGTTCTGGTCGTAGACGACAATGCAACCAATCGTTGGATTCTGCATGACATCCTTTCACATTGGCATATGAAGCCCGTGACCAACGAAAATGGGATCGAAGCTCTTGCCACTTTGGATGAAGCTCGCGCCGCCGGCAGCCCGTTCCCTCTGATCATCGTCGATCGCAACATGCCGGAGATGGATGGTTTTGCTGTAGTCGAAAGTATTCGTCGCCACCCGCAGTTCTCGGAGGCGACAATTATGATGCTGACCTCCGCGGGCAAGCAGGAGGATATTCGCCGCTGCAAAGAGCTTGGCGTCGCCGCCTATCTCACTAAGCCAGTGCAACAATCAGCGTTGCTGAACGCCATTGTCACTGCTATGGAAGGCCCGCCCGTCACTACAATCTCTCAACCTATTGCTGCGAATGCGGTGCTACGCGACGAACGCCCTCCACTGCGTGTACTGCTCGCGGACGACAATGTCGTAAATCAGAAATTGGCCCGCCGCGTTTTGGAAAAGCGCCGTTGCCAGGTGGAAACCACAATCAATGGAATTGGCGTGTTGCGAGCCTTGGAATCGATGACCTTCGACATCATCCTTATGGACATTCAAATGCCTGAGATGGACGGCTTCGAAGCCACCGTCGCCATCCGCAAGACTGAGCGACTCACTGGTGAGCATGTGCCCATAATTGCTCTAACTGCACACGCTATGAGTGGCGATCGGGAACGTTGCCTGGCAGCAGGCATGGACGGATACATCTCAAAACCAATTCAGCCCACAGCTCTCTTCGCGGCCATTGATAATCTGCTTCCCCCGCCCAGCCAAAATCGGAAGGCACCCCAGTTGGCTGATCAAGACCCAGTGGTGGACGAGGTGTCTTTGCGCGACCGCGTCGATAATGACGAGCAGCTTCTGTACGAACTCGTTGAGCTGTTCCGAGTCGACTGTCCCACATGGCTCCAGCAAATTGGTGAAGCCATCGCCGCCGGAAGTCCCCGCGATCTTGAGATGGCTGCCCACGGATTTAAGGGTGCCATCGGCACCTTTGCCGCAAAATCGGCGTTCGACGCTGCCGCACGCCTTGAATCAATGGGACGGGACAATCGGATGGACGGCGCAACGCAGGCTCATGCGACTCTCGAAATAGAAATAAATCGTCTCCGGCTAGCGCTCGACGCCATCACTGTAAAGTCACTTGGGGCCTCCGCGCGATGAGAATTCTGATCGCGGAAGATGGAGCCATTCAACGTCGTTTGCTGGAGCGTCTGCTCACCGGATGGGGCCACGAAGTCATCGTAGCCACCGATGGACAAGAAGCTTGGGCAGCGCTGCAGAGTCCCGATCGTCCCGAGCTTGCGATTCTTGACTGGATGATGCCCGGCATGGACGGACTTCGGATCTGCCGCGAGCTACGCAAAGACGCTAGCCAGCCCTATATTTATATTGTCTTACTTACCGCCAAAGATCGTAAGCGGGACCTGGTAGAGGCGATGGAAGCCGGTGCTGACGACTATCTGGTGAAGCCCTTCGATGCCCAGGAGCTCAAAGTCCGCTTGAATGCAGGTAACCGAATTCTCGCCTTACAGGAACAGCTGATCTCCGCCAACCGGGCGCTCCAGTTCCAGGCTACCCACGATTCTTTGACCGCTATTTTCAATCGCGGGGCCATTGTCGGGATCTTGCAAAATGAATTGGCTCGCGCGCTTCGCGAGAAAAAAACAGTTAGCGTTATTCTGGCGGACATCGATTTTTTCAAGAAGATTAACGACACACTCGGTCACTCCGCCGGCGACGGGGTCTTGCGCCTGGCCGCCCAGCGGATGCAGGCTTCTGTAAGAACATACGATTCCGTGGGACGCTATGGCGGAGAAGAGTTCCTGCTGGTGCTACCGGGTTGCCCTGCCGGGATGGCCAAAGAACGGGCAGAGCAGCTTAGGCTGATCATGGGAGAACCCGCCCCTGACAATCCTGAGAATCTGATTACCGTAAGCATGGGAGTCGCTTCAGCCCACGGCCACACTCAGGCCGAAGTGCTACTTCTGAGTGCCGACAACGCTCTCTATCAGGCAAAACGGAATGGACGGAATCGCGTCGAACTAGCGACGGAAATCGACGCCAACCCGCTGGCACCCTCCGTCCACCAACTCTCAGTCAACTCCGCCCATCGCCTTTAAAAACCTATTCCCCAGCTTTTTTCGCCAAAGCTGTCGGACCCGTAAGTTGAGCGATGGCCACCGCTGCCCGTCGCACCTCTTTCTTTAACAGATCCACTTGCGAATCAGTCCCTCGAGCGCCCTCGCGGCCCGCACTTTCAAGCTCGAATGCAACCCTGGCCGCCTCGTTGACTTCAAACATCCGGCACATTCCCTTGAGAATATGGGAACTTGACTCGACCGCCAAAAAATTGCTGTCGGTGCGAGCCCGTTCCAGATTCGACAACAGCATCTCTGATTCACTGGCAAACATTCCCGCTACTTGTTGCAATAGGCTTCGATTCCCGCCGAACCTTCCGAGGACAAGGTCAACGTCTATGATCACTGGTCCAGTCGCTGAAATCGCGGCGTCCGTCGTGCTTGAACTATCCGTCTCCGTAATTGGGTAATCCTTCCTCCTGGATTCGCCAGCTGTATTAAGCGAATGTTTTCCACTCCTTGAATTGCGCCCGATCACGATTGCCAATTGATCCATGCTGATGGGCTTTGAGATGTAATCGTCCATCCCTGCCGCCAGGCATTTCTCCCGGTCACCACTCATGGCATGGGCCGTCATCGCTATGATGGGTACGTTCGCCCCGGCGCTTTCCTGGATTTTCTGGATAGCTGCGGTGGCCTCGTAACCATTCATCTCGGGCATTTGAATATCCATCAACACCATCTCGTATTGGCCCTTGCCGAACATTTCGACCGCCTCCCGTCCGTTGGTCGCGATCGTCACGGAGTGGCCAAATTCCTCGAGAAAGCCTCGCGCTACTTGCTGGTTCAGTGAGTTGTCCTCCGCCAGCAAAATACATAGTCCGCGCTCTGCCTTACGTGACACGGGTTGGTATTGGCCTTCGACGGCGACTTCATCCTCGGTAGCCTGCCCCAGGGCTTCTCTTACCGATCGAAGCAGGTCCACTTGGGTGATCGGTTTGATCAAATATGCGGCAATGCCCAGGGTGTGGCAGCGCCCGGTATCCTCAGGGCGGTCGGCCGAGGTAAGCATCATCACCGTGCCCGCCGAAAGTTCAGGATCGGCGCGGACTCGCTCCAGCACTTCGAAGCCATCCATCCCCGGCATCTGACTGTCCAGAACCAGCAGGTCGAATTTCAATCCTTCGCGTGCCGCTTGATGCAACTGCAACAGCGCGGCTGGCCCACTATCGGCCATGATTGTCTTCATGTGCCAACTGGAAAGCGTCTCCCGCAGAATATGCCGGTTAGTTTCGTTGTCGTCGACAATCAGCGCACGTTTGCCCTTGAGTGCCTCCAGATTAAGAATCGGTTTCAGGCTCGTGTTGGAAATACCGAACGACGACGTGAAGTGAAACTTGCTGCCGTGGCCGGGCACGCTCTCCACCCAAATTCGGCCATCCATCATTTCCACCAGATGGGAAGAGATGGTCAGCCCCAATCCGGTTCCGCCGAAATGACGGGTGGAGGAAGTGTCGGCTTGTTCAAAAGCTTCGAAGATCTTGGCCAGATTTTCCGATGAAATCCCGATTCCGGTGTCTCGAATGACGAAATGCAGGTTTAATTGGTTACTCTTCTGTGATTCCACTTGCACGTACAAAATTACCTCGCCTTGCTGGGTAAACTTGATTGCGTTTCCTAAAATATTAAGCAGGACCTGCCGCAATCGTCCGCCGTCGCCGATAACTTGATCTGGAATCGTGGGGTCCATGTCAAACGCGAGTTCGAGCCCTTTTTGATGTGCCCGCAGAGACAAGGATTTCATCGTGTCAGACACGGCGCGATGGATATTGAAAGGCCGCGGATCCAAAGAAAATTTGCCGGCCTCGATTTTCGAAAAATCGAGAATGTCATTAATCACCGAAAGAAGGGAATCCGCCGCAGACTTAACTAAAAGCAGATTGTCTCTTTGAGTGCGTGAAAGATTTGTTCCCAGCGTAAGTTCCGTCATCCCCAGGATGCCGTTCATAGGGGTGCGGATCTCGTGGCTCATGTTGGCCAGGAACTCACTCTTGGCCCGGCTAGCCGCTTCGGCTGCTTCCTTGGCCTGCCCCAAATTCGTGTTTACTTTTCTTAGCTCCAGCGTCTGTGACGCAACCTCTTCCTCCAAATTTGCTCGATGACTTCTCAAGTCGGCGTCACGGTCCGCCAGGTCTCGTAACATGTCGTTGAAGCTGTTAATAAGCAGATCGATTTCCTGGTACCCGCCTTCGACGTCGCCACCACCGTCCCTGATTCCGAGCGGAATTGATCGGGCGCGATGCGCCAATGCAAAAATAGGCCCGGAGATAGTTCGTTGCAGTTTTGACGCCAGTAAAAATGCGCTAAGCAACGAAAGCAGAAGCACTGCGACCGCGATCATGAAATAGCGTCGTCGCAACAGATTTAATTCGTCCAGATCGACTTCCACGTAGATGGAACCGAGAATGTCCCCGCTGCCGACAATTCGGCGCGAGATTTGCAGCATGCCGTTTGAGAAAGTGACGCTTTCGGGCCGGGCGCTGACCGGTATGTTGCGGTCCCGTTCATTGGCCCGAACATAAGTTGCGAATGACATGCCATTGTTCAGATAAATCCGTGCTGCCGCTACATGAGGCTGAGATAGCAGCACATTTAAGGTTTCTTGAGCGATCTTGGGGTCGCTAAATGCGATGGCCGCCGTGCTGTTAGAGCCCACCATTGCCGCCAGCAGAGAAGCCTCCACAACTTTGTTCTTGCGGAAGGTAACCATATCGAAAAGCGTGAAGCTGCCACAGGCCAAAACCAGCGCCACCGTGGTGGTCATCATGATGATCGACATCAGCTTGCGTTTGATCGGGGGTGTCTTGCTAGCGACCATGAAACTCCGGGTTTCTACCGGATGCACCGTACGAGACTGGCTCAGTTACAAGACACACGAGTACAGTCAGGATGCAGCCAACTTTGGCTTTATCGGCGCCATTCCTCAACTCTTTACCTGTGAATCACCAGTATCAATCGCCTGCCAAAGGCTAAAGAGTGGGCGGGAAATGCCGATAGTTGGATAAGCGGAGATGTCTCTACCCGATCTCGGCTCATCCATGGAACAGAAGCCATCACTAGCATCACGGCAGCGCCGCAGCATCCTGGTTGCCGACGACGACTTGATGTTTCGCACTGTTGCTTCCGAACTAGTGCGCTCGTGGGGTTACGATTGCGTGACTGCTTGCGACGGAGAGGCAGCACTGCATGTCCTTCAACGCGCGGCTCCGCCGACGATCGCCATCCTGGATTGGTTGATGCCCGGCATCAACGGCACCGAGATTTGTAATCGGATTCGCAGCAGCGATCCCCTGCAATACACCTACTTCATTCTGGTTTCAGCCCGCGACGGAAGGGAAGACTCGATCGAGGCACTTCGCTCCGGAGCTGACACTTACATCATGAAGCCGCTGGATGCCGAGGAATTGCGTGCCAAGTTGGAGATTGCGAACCGGATTTTGTTGATGGAGGAATCGTTACGCGACCTTCACGCCGAAACTGAACTGTTTCTCAACTCAGTCCCTTCGATTCTGATCGGAACTGATCTGGCGGGCAAAGTCACACGCTGGAATAGCGGAGCCGAGGAAATCTTTGGCGTCGAACGGCACTGCGCACAGGATCGGCAGCTGGCCGAATTGTCGTTTTGGAAAACTGATTCAAAGATCCAGGGTGAGCTGGAGAATGCTCTAAAAGCGGGTTTGAGCCGTCATCTCAGCGTGCCTTTTTCTCGTAACGGCATCCCACGCCTGGTAGGACTGACAATTCATCCTTTAAGGTCGCACATCGGCGCCTTGGTTGGCACCATCGTGATTGGGGCCGACGTCACCGAGAAGGCAGTTGCCGAGGATCAATTGCGACAGACCCAAAAGCTGGAAGCGATTGGGCAACTTGCCGCCGGCATCGCTCACGAGATAAACACCCCCACCCAGTTCGTGGGCGACAACCTCTCGTTTCTGGATGACCTGTGGCCTGCCGTTGCTGAATTGCTTGCGTCGGTGCGATCTCTGCGGAAAGTGCCAGCCGGATCAGAATTGGCGGCCAACCACATGGCCGAATTTCAGAAACTCGCCGATACCGTCGATCTCGAATACCTGCTATTAGAGGTCCCCAAGGCGATCTCCGATTCGCGCGAAGGTCTGCAGCGCACCCGCAAGATCGTGCAAGCCATGAAGGAATTTTCTCATCGTGGCTCGAACGAACGGCGTGACACCGATATCAATGCTGCGATTCAAACCACAATTACCGTCTCCCGCAGTGAGTGGCGTTACGTCGCGGACGTCGACACAAATCTTGACTCGAATTTACCGCCGGTCCCATGTGTCGTCGACCAGTTCAATCAGGCAATTCTCAACATCATCGTCAATGCCGCCCATGCCATCGCTGGCGTTATCGGCGACAGCGAGCAACAGAAAGGACGAATCACGATCTCGACCCGCCGTGATGGAGATTCAGTGGAAATCACAATCGCGGACACCGGGGGTGGCATTCCAAAAGAAATTCGCAACCGGGTGTTTGAACCCTTTTTCAGCACCAAGCAAGTAGGCAAGGGAACTGGTCAGGGGCTGGCCCTGGCGCACAGCGCAATCGTCAAAGAGCACGACGGTAGGATTTGGTTTGAATGTAACGAAATTGGTACCACGTTCTATATTCGGCTACCGCTGACCCTGGCGGTGGCGGCAGCAGCCTTTAGGTAACATTTACGTTAGGACTGTCCATACTGAGTTCTCTTTGGACGATGCGATGGCAGCATCAATAAAGCGCATTCCGGCGACACCGTCTTCAACCGATGGTACCAATAATGACGCCGGATCCGGCTTACGCCCCGAAAGCCGCGCACTGATCTGTTCCGCCAGGTCGGTATAGAGCTGTGCGAATGCCTCCAGGTAACCTTCCGGATGCCCTGCCGGTAAACGGCTGGCGTGCGCAGAAACTGAATTCGCCCCCGGCCCAGATCGATTGATTACTGTGGGGGCTTTGCCTAATTCCGCGAACCTAAGTGCATTCGGTTCTTCCTGTCTCCACTCCAGCCCCGCCTTCTCTCCATACACGCGCAGCCGAAGATTATTTAGATTTCCTGGCGCCACCTGACTCGACCACAGCGCACCGCGCGCGCCTTCCTTGAATCGCAACAAGATTTGAACATTGTCGTCGAGCCTGCGGCCCGGTACAAAAGTTGAGAGTTCAGCCGCAAGTTCCGTGCAAGTCAACCCGGTTACAAAACTCTGAATGTTGTAAGCATGAGTGCCGATGTCCCCCAGGCAGCCACCGGGGCCGCTTTGCGCGGGATCAGTCCGCCACGCGGCTTGCTTTTGTCCTGTCTGCTCCACCGGCGTTGAAAGCCAATCCTGCGGATATTCCACCTGCACCGTGCGAATCGCTCCTAGCTCTCCGTCCGCCACCATTTGCCGTGCTTGCCGCACCATGGGATATCCCGTGTAGTTATGGGTTACGCCGAAGATCAGCCCGGTTCGCTTCACCATGGCGGCGAGTTCCAACGCGTCTTTCAAATTCGTAGTTAGCGGTTTGTCGCAAATAACGTGTATTCCAGCCTCAAGAAACGCCTTTGCCGGCGGATAGTGCATATGGTTAGGCGTAACGATCGCTACCGCGTCGATACGATCTTCGCGCTTTGCTTCGGCCACCGCCATTTCCTGAAAGCTGCCATAGGCACGATCCGACGCTATGTGGAGATCAATCGCCGCTGCCCGGCCTCGCTCCGGATCCGACGACAGCGCCGCTGCCACCAGTTCAAAGCGATCATCAAGCCGAGCCGCAATCCGATGAACTGCCCCAATAAACGCCCCAGGCCCCCCCCCCACCATCCCCAGCCGCAAGCGGCGATTTTCATTCTTAGCTTTATTCATAGCGATCCAACATCCCCATTCCAAAAAAAAATCTGTCATCCTGAGCGCAGCGAAGGACCCCTACCCGCGGCACTGCAGCCTGCCTGATCCCGAAGGCGCGTTCCATGCGCCAAGGGACCTCACCACGCAGAAGGTATCAACTCGTAACCCGGGATCAGACCAATCAAATCCCCAACACCTTACGATTTGCCTCCTGATCCGTCCCCGACCCGGCAAAATCATCGAACGCCCGTGTCACCGTCTGAATAATATGCCGCGCAATAAATGGCGCACCTTCAGCGGCACCCTGCTCACTGTTCTTAATGCAGCACTCCCACTCCAACACCGCCCACCCATCGAATCCATATTCAGTGAGCTTCGAAAAAACGCGCGCGAAATCCACCTGGCCGTCGCCCAGAGAACGAAATCGTCCGGCTCGCTGCGCCCATGGCTGATACCCGCCGTACACGCCCTGCCGCCCTGACGGATTAAATTCCGCATCTTTCACGTGATACATCTTGATGCGCTCATGGTAGATATCGATGAAGTCCACATAATTCAACTGCTGCAACACGAAATGGCTCGGATCAAAAAGCATGTTGCACCGGCGGTGATTGCCCAGACGCTCCAGAAACATCTCGAAGCTCGCCCCATCATGCAAATCTTCGCCGGGATGAATTTCGAAACACAGGTCCACTCCCGCGCCATCGAAGGCATCAAGAATCGGCCGCCAGCGCGTCGCCAATTCGTCGAATGCAGTCTCGATCAGCCCAGCCGGCCGTTGCGGCCACGGATAAACATAAGGCCACGCCAGCGCCCCCGAAAACGTCACATGCGCAGTGAGTCCCAGATTTCTTGACGCCTTCGCCGCAAACCTAAGCTGTTCAACCGCCCACGCCTGCCGCGCCTTAGGATCGCCGCGCACTTCCGGCGCCGCAAATCCATCGAACAATGGATCGTAAGCCGGATGCACCGCCACTAACTGTCCCTGCAGGTGAGTAGAAAGTTCGGTCAACTGCAACCCATGTTGCTTCAAAACGCCAAGAATCTCGTCGCAGTACCCTTTGCTTTCCGCCGCGCGCTTCAGGTCAAACAGGCGGGCATCCCACGAAGGAATTTGAATTCCCTTATAACCCAGGCCCGCCGCCCACTTCGCGATACTCTCCAGCTTGTTGAACGGTGCAGCATCACCCGCGAACTGTGCGAGAAAGATTGCCGGTCCCTTGATCGTCTTCATTGTCATCTCAAAAATTCTCCACAGTTGGTGATGGCATTCCAGCGCCGAAACATGTTAACAGCGCCGCCTGATGCCCAGAGAAAAAATCAAAAATAAGTCTCGACCACATCGATTACGCGATATTCGCTATCCAGAATCGGTAAATAGCGCCACTTGTCGAACGTCAGGCAGGGGTGTGAAATGTCGAAACCCACAATATCGCCAACGCGTATGTCGGCTCCCTCGCCAATCTGCATGAAGGCATGCTGATCCATCATCTGAGTCAGTGTCCACGCGGTCGGTGTGGCAACCGGACCGCCTTGCCCCGGACGGTAATGCAGCACGGGAGCCGGCAGTCCCGCGTCAAACGCGGCATCTCGCTTGCCCAGCCCGATAATGGCTTTTTGTTTCTCCGGCACAGAATGAACATAAGCCCACAACTGCAGCGCCGGTTGCAGCGCCGAACCCATGTCGCGCGCCTTGCTATTGCGCTTAAGAATTTCTGCCTGCGCCGACCGGTAGATTCCAGAATCATGCGTGAGATAACACCCCGGCCGCAAGATCACCTCAACCGCCTGACCGAGGTCGGCCCCACCAAAAATCTCCGCCACAATGTCGTACCACGCAGATCCCGCCCCGCTAAGAATAATGGGGTCGCGATCAAATCGCTTATCACGCGCCAGTTCGCCCGCCATCCGCACCGTATTCTGCAGAAGAGCGCGGACAGCCGTCTCCTCCTTGAGCACACCTTCAAATACCTCGACACCGCATAAAACGACGTTGTCGCGCCGCCGCGCAACTGCTTCCGCAACATCCACCAGCTGCTGCGAGTTGCGGACTCCCGTCCGCCCGCCATCCGGACCAACTTCCAGCAGCACATTCACTCTCTGCTTTCGCACCTGAAAAAATCGGCCCAGCAGCTCAACCCCTTCCGCGGAATCCACCAGACAGTAATATTCAAAATCCGGATCCTCCAGCAACCGCGAAATGATCGCCAGATTCTGCGCCCCGACCAACTGGTTGGCCATCAGCACTCGCCGTATTCCGTGCGCGTGTGCTACCCGACTCTGATGCGCCGTAGCCAGCGTGATCCCCCAGGCTCCGCCTTCAATCTGCCGCGAGAATAATTTTGGCGCCATCGTGGTCTTGCCGTGAGGCGCCAGCTTAGCCCCGTAAGCATCGATGAAACCCTGCATCCATCGCAGATTGTGCGCGATCTTCTTTTCATAGAGAACGGCGGTGGGCAGGCTTAAATCTTCCCGCAGCAGATTCCATCCCAGCCGCGGAATTTCCCCGGAAGCCAGTGCGCACTCCATGGACCCAAGACCCTTATTCAGCGGATCAATCATTTTTTCCTGCTGCTTCAGATAATTCATCAATTTCCCTTTTACTCGAACTTCACCTACAGGTTGTATCATCCCCTAAACCTTTGTCATTCTGAGCGCAGCGAAGAACCCCGACCCGCGAAAAGGTCGCTCGGCGCAGAAGCCTCAAAATGGCAGACGGGCAGGAGAGACTGTGCCACGCTGCGACACCCTAATTCGAAACGTGCAGCTCCACGACGGAAGCGGCAACGAACCTTACCCCGCCGATGTCGCCATAACAGGCGAACAGATCGAGGACATCGGCAACCTCCACAATTATTCCTCAACCACTGCGCTGGACGGCGAAGGCAAGGCCCTCGCCCCAGGCTTCATCGACGTCCACACCCACGACGATCTGGTAGCGATCCACAAACCGGAAATGCTGCCCAAGCTCTCGCAAGGGGTTACCACCGTCATCGTCGGCAATTGCGGCATCAGCGCGTCGCCCGCGCAGTTATCCAACAACTTCCCAGACCCGATGAACCTCTTGGGCGAGGCAGCCACCTTCCGCTACCCAACTTTCGCCGCCTACGCAGCCGCCGTAACCGCCGCCCAGCCCGCGATCAACGTCGCCGCGCTGGTCGGTCACACCGCTCTGCGCAACAATCACATGGACCGTCTCGACCGCGCCGCCACCTCGGAGGAAATCGCCGCGATGCGTGCCCAATTGACCGAAGCTCTGGCCAATGGCGCCCTAGGCCTTAGCACTGGCCTGGCCTATCAGGCGGCCAACGCAGCCACTACCGAAGAAGTCGTGCAACTTGCAGAGCCGCTTGCCGCAGCAGGAGCCCTCTACACCACCCACATGCGCACCGAGTCGAAACTGGTTCTCGACGCCATGGACGAAGCTTTCCGCATCGGCCGCCACGCCAAAGTGCCGGTGATTATCTCGCACCTGAAATGCTACGGCATCGACAACTGGGGACGCAGTCACGAACTCCTCGACTCGCTGAAAGCCGCCACCAGCAGGCAAACCGTCGGCTGGGACTGCTATCCCTACGCTGCCAGCTCCACCGTGCTCGATCCCCAGCAAATCGATGAACGCGTCACCATCGCCATCACCTGGTCCACGCCGCATCCCGAGATGGCAGGCAAAACGCTGCAACAAATTTCCCAGCAGTGGAACATCACGCAGCCCGAAGCGGCGCAGCGCCTCAAGCCCGCCGGCGCAATTTACCACGCCATTTCGGAAGACGACATGCGCGCCATCTTGAGCAATGCCGGAACCATGATCGGTTCTGACGGGTTGCCCAACGATTCATTCCCCCACCCGCGTCTTTGGGGAACGTTTCCTCGCGTGCTTGGCCGCTATAGCCGCGACGCGAAATTATTTTCGATGGCAGAAGCTGTCCGCAAGATGACCAGCCTCCCCGCACAACGTTTCGGTCTAGCCGGTCGAGGATCAATAAAGCCGGGCTACAGCGCCGATCTAGTATTATTCGATCCCGAAACCGTTAGCGACACCGCCACCTTCGACGATCCTATTCGCCCCGCCGCAGGCATCGAGGCCGTCTGGGTAAACGGCGCGTTGTCGTATCGCAATCAAGCTTCCACCGGCAAACGCAGCGGCCGCTTTCTACCCCGTAATAACCAGGAGCAAGCATGAGCATAAAACGTTATGGCGCGGAAGGCGGTAAAGGCACCGGCGGACAGGCTCTCCCCTTCGCCCGTGCCGCGCAAGCCGACGGCTGGCTATTTGTCTCTGGCCAGGTTCCCATGGTCGAAGGTGAAATCGTGGACGGCAACATCGTTGTGCAAGCCCATCAGGCCATCAAGAATCTCCTCGCTATTCTCAAAGAGGCCGGCTACGGCACCGAGCACGTCGTCCGCTGCGGCGTCTGGCTCGACGACCCCCGCGACTTCCAGTCATTTAATAAAGTCTTCCGCGAATATTTCGGAGAAAATCCCCCGGCGCGCGCCTGCGTCGTCAGCAGCATGGTCGTCGACTGCAAAATCGAGATAGACTGTATCGCCTATAAACAACCTTAACTGTCATTCTGAGCTGCTTAATTTTATTAAAATCCGTTGTCATTCTGAGCGGACCGAAGAACCCCTACCGCGCCAACGACCCCGGCTCGTATAGGCTATTCGCGGCAAAGCCAGCATGACAAACATTTAAACCGCCACCCTATGATCGACCATCACAGCGCCTTCCTCCTGCTTGCCGCTCTGGGAGCCGTAATCGCGCTCATCGTCCTGATCGCTCATTTCAAAATAAACGCTTTCATAGTCCTCATAACAGTTTCGCTGGGGCTAGCCATCGTCGTCGGCATGCCGCTCGCAACCATCGTCAAAGCATTTGAAACTGGGGTCGGCAACACACTCGGCCACATTGCCATCATCATCGCTCTCGGCACCATGCTGGGAAAAATGATGGCCGAATCTGGTGGCGCTGATCGCATCGCTCACACCCTGATCGATACCTTCGGCAAAGAGCATGTTGCCTGGGCGATGGTCGTTGTCGGATTCATCGTTGGCCTGCCGGTATTCTTCGAAGTCGGATTCGTCCTTCTTATCCCTATCGCCTTCAACGTGGCCCGCCGCACCGGAACATCACTGATCATGGTCGGACTTCCCATGGTCGCCGGCCTGTCAGTCGTTCATGGCCTGGTGCCGCCGCATCCCGCCGCCATGCTCGCCGTCACCGCCTACAACGCCGATGTCGGCCGCACGGTTTTCTACGCGCTCTTAGTGGGCATACCCACCGCCATCATCGCCGGCCCGCTCTACGCCAGGCTGATCGCGCCCTACATTCATCTCGACGCCAACAATCCCATCGCCGCGCAATTTATCGACGACACGCCCAAGCGCGACCTGCCCGGCTTCGGCATCACGCTGGCAACCATTCTCTTGCCAATTGTCCTGATGCTGGTAGGCAGTTGGGCCGACAAAATCGCCGCAGCGCCCAGCGCCCTCAATAGCGTTCTCCACTTGCTCGGGAGCGCCGACATCGCGCTGCTGATCGCAGTCCTAATCAGCTTCATCACCCTGGGAAAAATGCGCGGCTTCACCCGCCAGACCATCCTCAAATTCACCGATGAGTGCCTCGCTCCCACCGCCATGATCACTTTGCTGGTCGGCGCCGGCGGCGGATTCGGCCGCATCTTGCAAGATAGCGGCACCTCACAAGCCATCATCGAACTGGCGCTGCGCGCTCACATTTCAATTCTTCTTTCGGCGTGGTTGGTGGCCGCACTGGTGCGCCTCGCCACCGGGTCAGCCACCGTCGCCATGACCATGGCAGCCGGCATCGTCGCTCCCATTGCCCTGCACAGCGGAGTCCGCCCCGAGTTGCTCACCATCGCTACCGGAGCCGGATCGTTGGTTTTCTCTCACGTCAACGACGGCGGTTTCTGGCTGGTGAAGGAATATTTCAATATGAGCGTTGCCGAAACCATGAAAACCTGGTCGGTCAGCGAAACCATCATTTCGGTCGTAGCCTTGCTGTTAACCATGGGGCTATCCCTGGTCATATAGCCGATTCTGGCACGTTATCCAAAAAGTAACGCTGTCATTGAAGTAATGCTGTCATTCTGAGCGACGCGAAGAACCCCTATCCGCTTGCCAACTGTCGGCGAAAGGATGACTTCGGTTTTAACATACCTGACGCACATACTGCTTTTTGTCAGGATGGCAGTTGCCGTGACAGGGCTAGTGATTGGTGTCGGTATCGTTGTACCGGGTACATTCTTCGGAGATAAGTTCGGGATGCAGAACGTAGCGGCAGTAGGTTGTCCAGTGTTCTATGCCAAAGATGTCGTTGTAGTTAATTATTCCATGAATGACGAGGAAAGACCTCGCGTCGAAGAGCTCGTCTTTCATCGGAATGGTGAAAATGATCGATTCAGCATGCTCTTGTCCATGCCTTATGGCCTCGAAACTTTGTACCAGTTTGCCATTCGGGAAGATGGTTCCGGTTCTAACCGCGTAGTTGGCATGGCCAGGGGTATAAGTAAAGTCCAAACGCTCCCCTTTTTTGAATACGCCGACTACGATGTTGCCATGAACATTCTTCGCTGGGGTCTTTCCTGTGTTCACGAGCTCCGTAGGGACAAAGATAGATTTATCGATGGTGAAATCAAGATTACCTTCAACGAATTTGAAAGCCATCCACGAGCGCTCATCCCTTGTGAAATTGACGTTGGCATCGTGCCATTGACGATAGTTCACCCCGGCATAGAAGACAGCAGCGATTACAGCAATAATCTCAAGCACCGTTTTCCACCATGGACTCTTATGGTGGCAGCAATAATGGGGTTGATCGGTATCGCTTTTGGGTGGATTGGCCTGCGACGAGAGCGGCATACGTTGGTGTCTTTCATCGCCTTTCTCGCAGGGGTATGCCTGTGGGGGTATGCTGTTATTAAGGCGCTTCCGTGGACTCTTAGATTCTAGGCGAAACCATGAAACGACAAACAGAATACCAAGAAGGCCAATTGGCCAAAGCGAACTTCGAGCAAGCAATGAAGAGTCTCTTTCAAGCTTCAAAAGGCACCTCAAAAAAGAAGAAGCAGGCCCGAAAGCTTGCTACTTTACGAAAACCGAAGCGTTCCGACAAGGACTAGAAGGGGATTTCCGTTTCTCCCGTCCCCGTCGTTTGCTGACGCGGCGATTTCATTTCTTACCTGTGAGCTCTGCATAAGTCAGACGCTTTCCAGTAACTTGGCTCCTAGCTAACTCGAATCTCTGGCCGAAATAAACGGATGGCCTGTTGGAGTGTTTCCGTCTTTCATGTAGAAAGCTGCTTTTTGTTCCTGTGTGTCACGTATATTATTGCCATCCTTTAGGATGACAATTTCTTACGCGGAATCATTCGCCACGCAATGAAACTACTCCCCACCGCCAACCCAGAACAAATCAGCATCACAACCCGAAATCCAAACAGGAACGCATGTGAAACTGCATCTTGAACCATAGCGGTGGCGCCCTCCCCAAGGCCAACCGGCGACTGTAATCCAGCCAGCTTGCTTTCATTCGCCTCGATTTGATGAATCACCTCAGGAGCCAATCCACTCCCTGCCAGCGCGCTCCGTAAATGAAAACTGAACGCGCTCACCAGCACAATTCCTAACAGCGCAATTGCCAAGACTCCGGCGACTCGAGCTACCGCATTGTTGATACCCGAAGCGGTTCCTGCCCGCTGTTGATCGACTGCACCCATAACCACCGTGGTGAGCGGAGCCACGCTCACCGCCATGCCCAGGCCCAGCACGACAAATGCGGGGAAGAAATGCATCCAGTAACCGCCGCCAATTCCGGGTAGAGCAAACCAGCCGAACCCTGCCGCAACAATGAGCGGTCCCACCATCAGCGGCAACTGTGGGCCGTAACGGGCCACCAGGCCGCCAGACCAGCGCGACAGCAGAAAAATCAGCAGAATCGCCGGCAAAATCGCAGCCCCGGTTGCGGTCGCTGAGTATCCCTGCACCTGAATGAAGTACATAGGGAACAGAAAAAAGAAAACGCCTATCGCTGAGTACAGACAAAACGTTAGCAAATTTGCGCCACGAAACGCCCGCGACTGGAAAAGCGCCAGCGGCACCGTCGGTGACTCTGTTCTTCTCTCGACGAGCACAAACGCGATCAGGCAGGCGAAACCGATGGCCAAACTCCCAATCACCAGCGGATGCCGCCATCCCAAATTTGCCGAGTCGATAAATCCGTTCACCACGCCTGCCAGTCCGATGGTCGCGACCGTAGCTCCCAGCCAATCAATCTGCCCCGTACGCGTTGGCAGTCGTGTCTCAGGAATGTGGATTAAAGAAATCAAAATTACTGCCGCGGCAATCGGAATGTTGATGAAGAAAACCCAATGCCACGACGCGTATTCAATCAGCCATCCCCCCATGACCGGGCCAATTGCCGTTGTAATCGCAGTGAAGCCAGACCATGTGCCGATCGCCTTGCCGCGGGTTTTATCGTCAAAGCAGGCGCTGATGATTGCCAGGCTGTTGGGAACTAGAAACGCCGCTCCTATGCCTTGAATGCTGCGCGCGATAATCAGCTGTTCTATGCTTCGTGAAAATCCGCAGCCCGCCGAAGCCACCGCGAAGACTGCAACTCCTGACAAGAACATGAAGCGGCGGCCAAAAAAATCGCCAAGCGCCCCGCCCACCAGAATGAGCGCAGCCAGAAAGAGCCCGTAGGACTCAACCACCCACTGCACTCCCACCACCGACGCATGAAAGCTCGCCTGCAATGCCGGCAGCGCCACATTCGTGACCGTGCCATCGATGAAGGCGAGACTTGATCCCAGAATGGTTGCCGCGAGTACCCAGGGCGCAGCGCGCGGCGGGCATGGCGTGAAAGAATTGCGCGATGGCTTCATAGTCTTTATTTGAACACCGCTAACTGCAAAGCACTCCAAATAACTCCACCCATGCAGCGGGCCATAAGATTTCCTTTGTGTAACTTAGTGTCCTCTGTGGTTAATGCTTCTTTGTTCGCAAATCCCTTGACATTCGCCTTCCATTCGCCAACAATCTGAGCATGGCGATCACCAAACGGCAACGGCAGATCTACGATTTCATCTCTGAATTCGTACAAAAGAACGGCTACTCGCCTTCATTTGAAGAAATCGGCGCTGGCATGGGTTTGAATTCGCTCGCGACCGTGCACAAGCACATCTCCAACCTGGAGAAAAAAGGCTTGCTGACGCGGGATTACAATCGCAGCCGCTCCATTGACCTCCTGCCCCCCAAGGGACGCCTCAAGCAATCCATGGCGGTAAACACCACCATGGTGCTGCCGCTGCTGGGTCGGATCGCCGCCGGTCAGCCGATTGAGGCAGTCGCCAATCCTGAGACGATTTCACTCGCCGACTTCGTACGCTCCAAAGAAGTGTTCGTTTTAGAGGTTCGCGGAGATTCGATGCAGGACGAGCACATCATGGATGGAGATTACGTTCTGGTAGAGAAGGCGAGGACCGCGCACAATGGCGACATCGTCGTAGCTCTGGTCGACGGCACCGATGCCACGCTAAAACGTTTTTTTCACGAAGGCGACAACATCCGCCTCCAGCCCTCAAACGCCGCCATGAAGCCCATCATAGTTCCCGCCGGCTCAGTCCAGATTCAAGGCAGAGTAATCGGAGTACTCCGTAAGTACTAATAAACTAGAGTAGAGACGTAGCTCCGCTACGTCTCAGGCGCGACCACGGAACTGTCAAAAAACAAAAAGCGCCCGGATTTGCTCCGGACGCTTTTTCCAACTCACAAAATCTTATCCGACGTGCTTGTCGAGTGCTTTCTGGATCGTCTCTTTGGCGACGTAGCCGACAATCTGTTCCTTCACCTGGCCGCCTTTAAACACCAGCAAGGTAGGAATTCCGCGGACGCCGTAGCGCATGGGCGTAGCGCTGTTGCGGTCGACATCCATTTTGCCGACCTTGGCCTTGCCCTGGTATTCGGTCGCTAGCTCATCGACGATAGGGGCGATGGCACGACACGGTCCACACCAGGAAGCCCAGAAATCCACCAGCACTGGTTGTTCCGACTTCAACACATCCTGATCGAAATTCGCATCATTTACTTCAAAGATCGCTTCACTTGCCATCATTCCTCCGTGAGTGCCGATTGTCCTGCAATCAGCTTATGGGTGCGCCGTACATCATCCTAGCACTTGTATTGGATGCTAAACGTAGCAAGAAGTCGCAAGCAGGTGACCTAGGTCAGAACAGCATCGGCAGTGTCATACGCAAAACAGAACGAGCAGCACCCGAATCGAAGCGAAATAAAAAATGTCCCGGACTTTTCAGTCCGGGACACTTTCGGCAGCCCTCCCCCGAAAACTGCCAAACCACGAGACTGATACTAGAGCAGGGTGGGGTAGCCGTAAATATCACTCCAGTAATAGCTTAGGTGGTTACGACAAGACTTTTGGCGGGTAACTGGATGGCCGGTTTTCTGGTTGGGTCACGCCGCCTTACCCGCTGATGCAATTGCATTTGCGAGCCCTGCGCTGCAAATAGGCGAGGTAACCTCTCGGAGAATCCCGATTTGGATTTCCACACTTATTGAGTTTGCCAGGTTGCGCCGCAGTTATCGGTGCTCCAGGTTACGTTGTGCGACGTGATGAGCTTGCCATGATCGGCGTCGGTGAAGTCGATACGCACGATGTCATCGGTGAGCGCTTGCTCTTGCGTCGAGGCAATCATGTGAACCCAGTGCTCGCCATCGTCCGATGAATGGTAGAGAGCGCCCTTTGCGCCTCCAACCCAAAGTTCTTTGCCACTCACCGAGAGGGCACGTAAGTTTGGGTTGTTTTCAATCTCGATCACTTGCCATGTTTTGCCCGCGTCAAGCGAGCGTTGCAGTTTGCCATTCGAGAGCCTCCAGTGCTGCGAGCTCAATGCGGAAACGCGCGAAAAGACGCTTTTCTCCCTGTCCTCGCTTACGCCGGGCAGGGCTTGGGCAGCCGCCGTGCGTGGTCCCGATGCGGGTTTTTGGTATGCCAATGAGTCTGCCGCTTCTGTGTCTTTACCGGGCGGCGGGGGCGGCGGTGGTGGCGGCCCGGCCGGAACGCCCCCTGCGACGTTTACCGAGTCAGCGATGTGGCTGAGCGGTTCTTGCACCTGGGATTGCTCCGCATTTTTTTTGGCGAGAGCATTCAATTCGGTTTTCGAGCGACGCGGTGCCGCAGGTAAAGCTCGCGACGTGTTAGCCGCCATCGAACCCGCGAAGCTCGATCCTGCGGTTGCACGCTTCTGTTCGGGTTCGGCCTTGCTCTTTAGCGGTTGGCGAAGTTGGGCGTCCAACTGACCGTCTTGCTGGCGGCCGGCGCGCATCTCGGCCATGGGCAGCTCAACCCGGTTTTCTGAGGGCAGAGATTCCGGCGCGACAGTTGACGTCTTCTTCATCGGGCGGTAAGCGACGACCAAGGCGCCCATAACAATCACCGCGAGCGCGGCTACAGTTCCCCAACGCAGGTTAAACGAGCGCCGCGGGCGATAGTCCTCCTCCGCACTGGCAGAGATGGATAGCGGCATCGGCGCCGCCCCGACCGCGGCGACCATCTCCAACTCTTGCTGCGGCGCGGAAAGCGCGATCACCTCGCGGCAGTCGGCGCAGATCGCAAGATGCTGAAGAATCTCGAGGCGGTCGCGTTGATTGAGCGCGTTTTCGCCGAAGGCGTTCAGCAAGTCAGCATCAGGGTGGCTGCTGGGTGGGGGCACGGCCAGCCGTTGCTGCACGATTTTGGGTATGTCTTCCATCGACTTAAATTGTTCGTTCCATTCGGTTACGCGCCATCCTCGGAAGGCTCCATGCCTCCGTCCGCGATCTGTCCGTCCCCTTGGTTACTGCCTGGCAGTTTGTCCTCCTGGTTAGAGAACGTTTGAGTTTCTGTTTTTTGCGTCAGTTGCTTGCGGATATTCAGTTGCAAGTCACGGACGTCGACGTCCAAAGCTTCTTCGGCCTGGGCCCGGCTCATCCCTTGCTGTGTTAAGTTGCGCAGAATCTGCTTGCGAATAGACTTGGCTAACTTATCAAGTCTGCGGCTGACGGTGGATTCATGCAACGACAGGGCTTGCGCAATGTCGGCCAGGGTCTGGCGATCGAGGTAATACGCCGCCAAAACAAATCTGTCCTCCGCGGACAGTGTAGCCATGGCCTCGCTAGTCGCGGATTCGAGTCGAGGATCGACGGTTGCCGGCGGCTGGCCATCTTTGGAGATGAACTGTGTGCCGCTTTCTTCTTCCTCGTCCAGACTGACAAGTTTTCGCTGACGACGATATTTGTTTATGAACTCCTGCGCCATCACGGTGCGGAGCCAGCCTTCGAGTGAGCCGCGTCCGGTGTAGGAGGCCAGCTTTGATACGCGCTTCCCGTCACGGGTCGTGGTGCCGTAGAGGTCGCCATAAATTCCATCGGCGAGTTCGCGGGCCGCGGAAGTTTCGCGCGCGATGTATCCCGCAATGTCATAGAGCTTGACGCGGAAGCGGGTCAGGAAAACTTCCCAGGCGTGTTCATTGCCGTTGGCACAACCTCGTGCCAATGCGAGGTCCTCAATGCGCAGGCCAGAGTAAAGTTCACGAACCTCGAAGGGAGTTCCGGCCTGGCGATACTTGGCCGCGATCTCTTCCAGGATGGCGACGAACTGCTCGCAGGTGAGATCGAAACGGGAGGCCCCGCTACGGGCGTAGAGGTCGGCTGCAAGTTTGGCCAGGACTTGCGAAATCTCGACTACGGGCTGGGCATTCTCGGTCATGCGGTCAAGTCATGCCGTCGGCCACGCCTAAGTGGCTGATTCAAGGGCTAAAATTTTTTATGCAAGAAGCTGGAATTGCTCGTTCTTCCAATAGCAACCGAACAGGCGCCATTGTAACGCGATTTTGAGCGCCGGCGGGTCGGCAGGGCCGTTAGATGTCCCATTTTGGGAGGCAAATATGAATTTCAGATTCTGGCTGGTGGTGGCGACTTTTGCAGGGGTCGGCCTATTGGCATTTGTCCCGTTCAATTGCGTGAAAGCCGGGGAAGTCACTTCCGCTACGGCGCTCAAAGTGCTGGCGCCGATCCGCCACGGAAACCTGACGGTGTTTCCAGTGGTCGCGGCAGCTTCCCATAACACGCACGATTTTCTGACGCTGGACGAGGGCTTGCGCTCGGGCGAGGTAGTGGTGAGTGAGTACGGCAGTGTGCAACCACTGATCCGGCGGCGGCAGCTTCCGATGCAGGAGCGCGGCGACCGGGCAGAGGTGAATCGGCTGGTGCTGGTGAACAGTTCGAAGCGGCCGCTGATTTTGTTGGCGGGAGAAATTGTCACCGGCGGCAAGCAGGACCGGGTTATCGGCAAGGATCGATTGGTGCCCGCGGAGAGCGATCCGATTGACCTGAGCGTATTTTGCGTTGAGCCGGGCCGGTGGGTGGCAAGCAGTGCGAAGTTCGACAGTATGGGATCGGCGATGGCGCAGCCTACGGTGCGGGCGCAGGCCATGGCGTCGAAAGATCAGCAGCGGGTTTGGTCGGAGGTGCGCAAAGCGCAGGCGTCACTTTCGTCCTCGCTTTCGGTGCCGGCGGCCGAGGAGGTGCAGAGTACAAGTTCTTATGCCCGCGTCATGGAGAATAGCGAGGTCAAGGAGAAGGTGGATTCGGTAGCGACGCCGATGGAGCGTGACTATCGCAGCTTGATTCAACAGTTGCGGGATCGAAACGCGGTTGGGGTAGTGGTGGCTGTGAATGGGGAGATTATTTGGGCCGATATTTTTGCCAGCACGGAGTTGTTGGAGAAATATTGGGCGAAGCTGGCGCGGTCTTACGCGACTGAAGCGATGGTAGCGCGAGCGGGAAGCGGCGCAGTCGAGGTGAAGGCGGCGCAAGCGTTTCTAGACGACATGGAAGGACGGCATCAGACGGTGGAGAGTGAGCCGGGAGTTTATCGGCATACGGAGATTTTGGGGGATGGTTTTCGAGCGTTCGAGTTGATAGCGTTGTTACCGAAGACCGGGTTTGAAGTGCATTTAGCGAAGATGGCGGAGTGACGGGTCCTTCGTTTCGCTGGGGTGACAGGGTGTTGATGGCATCCCACTCGCACCCGCACATTCTGGCACCATGGCCTGTGGGTGAACTGCTCTGTAATGTCGCGCGCCGCAACTGCCCCAATCTGAGCGGGTACGCCCTTACAAGCCAGAACTATTCGATACATGCCAATCTTGGCGAGTGTAGCCTAGTCATCGGCGAGAAATCGCCATAACGCTCATTGACCGGTTCTGAGCGAAATTTCCTGATTTCGTCAATTCATTTACCGTTACTGGCGGCTGCGAGGGATACTTATCGCTCGTGCGGTGTCTAGCTATGCGGGTGGCCTTTCCATGCGAAGACTGGCGGCAGTCGTTGTAATTGCGGTCATCTGCTTTCTGATTTGGCTGAACTACGGTTGGATACTGTGGAATCTCCCGTCATGGAAGCATCGAGTCGAGAGCTTTGCGCTTCTCAGATTTGGCGACGCTTGGGAGAAGCAAAGCCGCCAATTGGGTGGCCCTCGCGCCACAGATTGTGGACGGGTAAGGGTTCGCGGGAACCCCACGGCGGCCTCAGCATGTGGCCTCAGTGCGTTCCATCAGGGGAAGCCCTTCCGCGTACGCTACGATTTGCAGGGAATTGATTCCAACGTTTCGGCGGGGCTCGTGTATACGCCAGAAGGTAAACTTTACGGGCTCGTCTTTGATGGCGACCCCATGGGGCGTGGGGGCATCTCGTGGTCAAGGCAACGAGCTGAGAAAGTACTATGCCCATCGCCCCTCCATTTGTACACCAATCCGAATGGTCGCTTGAACTGTTTTGAGAATGAAGCAGTCCCACCGCACGACATCATGTCACCGAATTTCGAGTCATACTAACGAAAGGGTACATTCGTCAGCTTTGGCGATTCCTAACTATGCGAACGAAAATGCAGCCATTTTTATTTTGCGTGTTGTTCTTCACGACATTATTGGCGGCGCAGTCTCCTGAACCTGCTACACGCCAGACGGTGCATCCTCAGTTGCAACTCCGTGTGAAGACCGACCGGGAAGTCTATTCGATCCGAGACAAAATTCGACTTGAGCTAGAAGTCAGGAACGTAGGAAACGAGAGCATCTACGTTCCAAGGTCGAGTTTTTGTTTGGGTTCAGGGGGAGCAGGAGAGCTCGAAATGCAGATACTTTCGTTCGGACGCGAGGTTCGTGGCGTGACTCGTGATTGCCTTGCAGTACCTCCCTTACCTCCAAAACCGGGCGAAACTTTCTGCGACACCGCCGAATACATCCATTTGGCACCGTCAAGTTTCTTCGGCTTCCTTGATGAATTGAGGGTAAAAGAATTTATGGTCAAACCGGGCAACTACACCCTCGTCATTCGATATGAGGGCATCGTGACGAATGACCTCGTGCCGAAGCCGCGTTTCCCGCTGCCGTACTGGACGACGGACAACAAGCCACTCGTAAGCAAGCTCCACATCAGCATTACACCGTGATTGCATCATCGGGTAATGGTTAGCGAAAAATCGCCATTTCACTCATTGACGGGATCGTGAGCGAAATTGCCTGATTACAACAGTTAACCTTGTCCGTCAACGGAACTGGACGGTGCGGCAGTCTTGGATTTGCGGTGCCGAATCGCTTGAACTCCCTGTAAGAGTAGGAAGAACATGGTCAGTAGGCATAACGCGAAAAGGAGCAGCCCTAGGGATGGCAACACCCAGTCTGGCAGAATGGTGAGCTTCATCAAAAGCATCATGAGGAAAAAGAGCATTAGTGCGATGCTGCCGCACTCGATAACCCTATTCCCACGATTCCCTTTGATGATTCGCCAAAGGCTCAACCAATAGACTACGGCCACCACCAGAAAGCTCACTATTGGACGGGCGACAGAGGCGATTGGCAACAGCATTTGCAGTTTCCGAACGAACTGTAGCACATAGTTGGCGAAACATCTCCATTTCGCTCACTGGCGGGATCGTGAGTGAAATTGCCTGATAACAACAGTCACATTGTAGAGATCGAGTGTAAGAAGCGCACGGCGGGGGCTTGAATTTGAGGAAACCCGATGCTGGGCAGGCACTTCAGGCTGGCAGCTTTTTGCTCTGCGTCTGTCTAGCATTTCAACTCACGAGGGGCTTAGATGGCACAGAATTTAGCGGCGGATGGCTCACTGGACCGCTGCTATCGATGGCCGACAGCGGAACTCTTCTCTTCATCCTCGCCATTGTTCTAACATTTGTGCTCCCGCGAGTCGCTGGCGCAATTGGGCTTGCCTCGTCGTTGCTCTGCGTTGTTGTTTCTTTATCGCGCCGCTCCCGGTTGCTCATGTATTCGCACGCGGCCACGAGTTCAGTTCCCGCCCAACTCCGGGATTCCATTGGCAGATATGGCCGGTGGCCACTTTAGTCGCCGTTGCTCTTGCGTCCTACTTGTGCATTCGGCGGTTCGCAATGAGCGGCCTGAAGCGAACTCCGCAGTCACAATTGGGATGAACCATAATGTGGCTCGGTGAAAATTCCAACAACAGCGAAAGTATTGTGGTCAATCCTGATTGCGATTCTGGCTGCATATCAGATCGCTACTCTCGTGCACTTGAGGCATCAGCATGTACAGGTGTTCTGGTCTAGGAGGGAGATAGTCTTGGCTACAGCTTTAGTGACAGTTTCACTTGTGGGAGTTTTCGTAAAAAGCTACCAGAATAGGCGCTGAGAGTCGTGAGTGTAAACGTCTCTCTACATCAATTGACTGACACCCACTGCCGTAGTCGCTATACTCGTTTGCAGGGCCGTTATGGATGCCGCACATCCCGCGATCTGTTCCCGCGCCATCGTTCGAGCAATCCTTTACGCGAACTTCTGTCTGTTTGCTCTGTTCGTGATCCCCACAACACGCCATTGGGTTGACCGGGAGTTCTTAGCCCTGAGGTCAGTCAATTTGGAAGAAGTCGTGGGCCGATCTATGCAGGCGTGGATTGTGGCATCAACCATTACCGCTACGGTGTTGTTCGGTCTAGTCCTTCGAAAGAATCGACGGGCAGAATTGTCTATTCCATCCATTCGGCTTGACGGAATCCTGCTGTTGGCTTGGTGGATTGCGCTGCTCGGAGTTTGCGCGTACGGCTTCGTGCTTGGAATGGGCGGATAGTCGCCCGCAGGATTGGCGTAACGTCGCTATTTCGCTTATTGGCCGGGAACAGCTAGCGAGGCTTACCGCATGCCTCAAGCGCACGACGTGTTTGTAGCGCCCATTTAACCAAGGGATTTTCATCGTCTTCCAGAAACATGCGCACGTCTCCATCCGAACCGTCTATGTAGAACGCATGGATCATGGGATGGATGATGATTACATCGCCGTCCACGGCGGGCATTTTGGCCGAAAGCCGCTCAAGCTTGTCCATCTGATTCTTGATGGCGGGACAGTTCATCTCCGTAAAGTCGGACGTTTGAAGCTTTACTCGTTTCTGAAGGTCCGTTGTGTCCTCGACCGTAGGCTCTTCGCGGTGAATCGCCATAAGCTGGCCCAAAATTGAGAGGGGTTGAGCAATACGCACACGTGCGGAGAGATAAGAGTGCAATCCATGTCCCCCCTCATTGGATTCACGTCCAATCAGGAACCAATACTCGGGGACGCTAGTCACGTAATCCCTGTTGGCGCGATAGGTCACATAAACTCCGCCCCCAGCCCTTTGCAGCGGCATGAGTGCGTCCAGAACTGCACCGAATTGTTTGTTAGTCCACCGCCACTCCGTCTCCGTTTGCGAACTCAACCTGCGAGTGCCGAACCAAGAAACAAAACCGGCCAAACAAAAAAACACTGCGATCCACCGTCGCACCATGCGGGCATTATGCCACCCAGCGGTTCCCGGTTGACGAAATATCGCCATTTCACTCACGACCGGGTTCTGAGTGGAGTGGCCTGTTAGCGTCAGTTTGTTTATGAACTAGCCTCGTCTATCCTGGCTCGTATGAACCGGGAGAGTGAGCCACTATCGCTGCAGATCCAGCGGGAAACGGTGTTGCGTAGAGATGGCTCAGGAGGACAGAGTGTTAGTGGGTAGGGGGCCTTCGCTTTGCTCAGGATGACAAAGGGTGTTATTGGGGTTTTTGGTTGCGGCTTTTGGCGGGTTGGGATAGGCCGAGGACAAATTTTGAGACTTCCCACCAAGCGGCGCGGGCCGCGGTGGTGGTGTGGAGGAAGGAGACTCCGAAGATGGCTACAGAGGCGGCGTCGGCCACACCGTGCCAGCGTTCTACTCCTGCTGTCAGCGATTCTTCGCTCCCGGCGAACGATGCGCTCGGCATGGCGGTCTCTGGATTTACTGGTGCCGGGGCGCTCATGAACGGATACTACGGTTGGCGCCTGTGGATAGGAAAGTTACGTGAGGGGGATGCGGCATTACTAACGTGGAGGGTCGAGGTGTAGATGGGAGGATGATCTTAGTTTTCAACTATCAGTTTCCAGTTCTCAGTAACTCTCTCTCCGGCGCTTGGGCACGTTATACTGCGACATGCTTTCCGCACGGCTTCGTGGGTCAACCGTTGTGGCGCTCCTGCTTGCGTGGGTGGTACTGGTGTTTCCCCGATTCAGCCAGAGCTATTCGGTGCTTACGCACGAGCAAATCATTGATTTGCTGTGGAAAGACAAGATTGTTCCGCTGCTGGTAAAGCGATTTCCCGGATCTTCTGAAGAGGATCTACAAAAAGCGCACGCCTTCGCCTATGGAGGGTGCGTGATGCAGGACATGGGCTACTACCCCTTCGGCAACCACTACTTCAGCGACCTGGTGCACTACGTTCGCACCGGCGATTTCGTTGAAATACTGATTCACGACGCTTCCGATTTGAACGAGTATGCCTTCGCCCTGGGCGCATTGGCCCACTACTCGGCGGATAACATGGGGCATCCAGTGATCAATCGAGTGGTGCCAATCGAATTCCCCAAGCTTAGGGCGAAATATGGCGACAAGGTCACATATGCCGAAGATCCGAAGGCGCACATCAGGACGGAGTTTGGTTTTGATATGGCGCAGGTAGCGCGCAACCGGTATACCTCGGATCGCTATCACGACATGATCGGGTTTGAGGTTTCGAAGGAATTGCTGGAACGGGCTTTTCAAGAAACATACGATCTGAAACTGAAGGACGTATTTGGCGACGTCGATCTGGCAATCGGGAGCTATCGGCGCGGGGTGAGCAAGGTGATCCCAGAGATGACGCGGGTGGCATTGCTATCTCGCAAGGATCAACTTATTAAAGAAACGCCGAACTTCAATCGAAAGCAATTTTTGTATTATCTTTCCCGCGCGAACTACAACAAGGAATGGGGGACCAAGTATCGGCGGCCGGGTCTGGGGACGCGGATTCTGGCCTTCTTTTTGAAGCTGGTTCCAAAGATCGGTCCGTTTAAAGCGGTGGCGTTTAAGATACCGACGCCGCAAACCGAAGATATGTACATCAAGAGTATTGATCAGACGGTACAGGACTTTACCGCAAGATTGCAGGAACAGCAGAGCGGCAAACTGAACCTGGAAAATCTTGACTTTGATACCGGACGTCCCGCCAAGGCTGGGGAATATTCTCTAGCCGACAAGACATACGCGCATTTGCTGCATGACCTAGCCAAGGATGACTTCACGTTATCAACGGCTCCGGTCCGCGAGAACATTTTAAAGTTTTACTCTGGGGCGAACGTAGTGGCCGCTAATAAGAAGGACCAGAAGGACGTACAGAAGACGGTGGAAGAGTTACAGAAGCTGAAGACCTACCAGGCTCCGGCCAACGCTGAAGCTGCGCCTGCAAAATAGAGTCTGAATAAGTCTTTTACCGATACTGCTGGACTTCGCGGGCGAGGGCGCCCGCGCCACACTTCTTACGGCGCCGCTAAATAATTACTAGGAAGACGCCAGACACTTCGGTACACTACGCCCTACTTTTGGGGCATCCCACCGGAAAAATAGCGAAATGAACCCTAATGAGGAAAAGTTTTACCGCGCCAGAATCACGTCGCGGGTAGATTTTGCGCCTGATCTATGGTCGATCCGGGTGCAGTCCAGTGGCGAATTCAAGTTCGCCCCCGGCCAGTATGCGACGCTGGGAGTAGAAGGCCTGGAGAAAAGGTCGGAGCGGCCGTACTCCATAGTTTCTTCTCCGTATGAAGGCGAAATCGAATTTTTTTTTGAACTGGTGCCCAATGGGCAACTGACACCGCACGTCTACAAGTTGCAGGTGGGCGATGAATTGACCATGCGAAAAATCCCCAAGGGGCGGTTCACATTGGAGGCCCAGGGAGGGCATACGAACCACTTGCTGATTTCGACGGTGACGGGGGTGGCGCCTTTCGTGAGCTTCGCGCGGTTTCTTTATAAGGACTGGAAAGAAGGCAGGTTCGATGGCGAGCATAAGCTGTTTTTGCTGAATGGGGCGAGCCGGTCGTGGGAGTTGGGATATCTCGAGGAGTTGCGAAAAATTGCCGCAGAAGTGCCCTGGCTTACTTATGTGCCAACGGTTAGCCGGCCGTGGGATGATCCGGAGTGGAGCGGGGAAGTGGGCCGGGTGGATGAGTTGGTGCGGAAGTATGCCGACGCGTGGGGCATTAATGGGAAGAACGGGTGGGCTTATATTTGTGGGCATCCGGGGATGATTGAGAATACGAAGGGGATTTTGCAGAGGATTGGGTTTGGGAAAGAGACCATGAAGGAAGAGATTTATTGGGTGCCTACGAAGGAAGTGGCGTTGGCGGGTTAGGGGAACACAAGGTCTTTCGACTGCGTAATTGAATCGGCGGAGCCGATTCAATTACTTCGCTCAAGATGACAGATTTTTGGTGGTGCTAGCAGTTGGGTCGCGGTAAGGGTCTTTCGCTTCGCTCAAGGTGACAGATTTTTGGTGGTGCTAGCAGTTGGGTCGCGGTAAGGGTCTTTCGCTTCGCTCAAGGTGACAGATTTTTGGTGGTGCTAGCAGTTGGGTCGCGGTAAGGGTCTTTCGCTTCGCTCAAGGTGACAGATTTTTGGTGGTGCTAGCAGTTGGGTCGCGGTAAGGGTCTTTCGCTTCGCTCAAGGTGACAGATTTTTGGTGGTGCTAGCAGTTGGGTCGCGGTAAGGGTCTTTCGCTTCGCTCAAGATGACAGGTTTTTGGTGGTGCTAGCAGTTGGGTGGCGATAAGGGTCTTTCGCTTCGCTCAAGATGACAGGTTTTTGGTGAGTTGATTTAGGTTTCTGCTGGGGCGAAGAAGACCAGGACTATCAGTTCTTCTTTTATGGTGTGGAAGCGGTGTTCCAGGTTGGCGGCTACGAAGATGATGCTGCCGGCTTCTACGGGTTGATCTTCTTCGGCTACTTTCATTCGCGCGCGGCCGCGGACCACATAATACATTTCATCTTCACGGTGCGGGCTTTGCGTATCCGTGGCGCCAGCGGGGAGAGTGTAGATACCGGCGCTCATGGCGGGGATCCGCAAGAACTCCAAATAGCGCTTGTTGGCTATGGAGCGTTGCTGGTCCAGCGCCGCAATGTTGAAGAATGTCATGAGGCCTGGTAAAGCTTTTTACCACTAAGGACACGAAGGTGCACTAAGGAAAACCTTTGACCCTGAACACGCAGCGCTCCCTGCTGCTTACGTCGTGTCATAATCTTTACTCTTATGGATCCTAAACATATCAGCAGAGGCATTACCGAGGGACGGGACCGCGCGCCTTCGCGCGCGATGTTCAAGAGCATTGGATTCACTGACAAAGATCTGAAGCAGCCAATTATTGGGGTAGCAAACACGTGGATTGAGACCATGCCGTGCAATTTTCACCTGCGGCGGCTGTCGGCCAAGATAAAAGAGGGAATTCGTGCGGCAGGCGGAACTCCGATGGAGTTCAACACTATCGCGATTTCCGACGGCGAGACCATGGGGACCGAGGGTATGCGGGCTTCGCTGGTGAGCCGCGAAGTGATTGCCGATTCGATTGAACTGGTTTGTCGCGGGCAGATGTTCGATGCGGTGGTGTGCGTGGTGGGGTGCGACAAGACGATCCCAGCCGCAGCCATGGCGCTGGCTCGGATGAATCTTCCGGGGCTGGTGCTCTATGGCGGGACGATCGCCGCTGGAAGTTTTAAGGGGAAAGACGTCACCATCCAGGATGTTTTTGAGGCGGTGGGCGCCAATGCCGCGGGAAAAATGACCGACGCAGAATTGCTGGAGTTAGAAAATGTCGCCTGCCCCGGAGCAGGGGCATGCGGCGGGCAGTATACGGCGAACACCATGTCGACGGTGATGGAATTGATTGGCCTGTCGCCGATGGGATTTAACAGCGTGCCGGCCATGGACCAGGCGAAAGATGACGTTGCGTTTCGCTGCGGGGAAGTGGTGATGAATTTGTTGAATAAGGGAATTCATCCCCGCGATGTTTTGACGCGCAAGGCGTTTGATAACGCGATCGCCGGAGTGGCTTGCACCGGCGGGTCGACCAACGCGGTGCTGCATCTGCTGGCGATTTCGCGCGAAGCCGGGGTGCCGCTGCACATTGACGACTTCCAGAAAGTGAGCGAGCGCACGCCGCTACTGGCGGATTTGAAGCCTTCGGGGAAATATGTTGCCGCCGATGTTTATCGGGCTGGCGGCATTCCGGTGATTGCCAAGCGGTTGCTGGATGCAAAGCTGGTGGACGGCACGACGCTGACGGTGACCGGCAAGACGTTTGCGGAGGAGGCAAGCCAGGCGAAGGAGACTCCGGGGCAGCAGGTGATTGCAAGCATCGATAAGCCATTGAAGAAGACTGGCGGATTGGTGATCCTGCGGGGAAATATTTCGCCTGAAGGTTGTGTGGCCAAGATCAGCGGCCATGAGCGTTTAACGCATCGCGGTCCGGCGCGCGTGTTTGAGTCGGAAGAAGATGCGATGACTGCCGTGACTTCAAAAAAGATTAAGGCGGGAGATGTGGTGGTGATCCGCAATGAAGGGCCCAAGGGCGGCCCGGGAATGCGCGAGATGCTGAGCGTGACTGGTGCGATTGTGGGCGAAGGGCTGGGTGGATCAGTAGCGTTGCTTACGGACGGCCGGTTCAGTGGGGCTACGCATGGATTGATGATGGGACACATTTCTCCGGAAGCGGCGCTGGGCGGGCCGATTGCCGGCCTGCACGAAGGCGACATGATCCACATCGATGTGAATCAGCGGCTGGTGGAAGTCGAGATCAGTGACGCGGAATTAAAGCGGCGCATGGCGGGTTGGAAGGCGCCTAAGCCGCGGTATCCGGGAGGAGTTTTCGGGAAATATGCGGCGCTGGTAGCTTCGGCGGCCGAGGGGGCAGTTACACGGCCTCCGCAGTAGCGCTTGGGGAAGGGTAGGGGTTCTTCGCTGCGCGCAGAATGACAGCTTGATGAGCTGAGGGCGCCGGAAAGTTTGGCAGCCTTTTTGTGCGGTTGCAGTGCAAAATTCTGCATCTCCGAGAGTGACGGCACTCCTCACTTCGACCTACACCGCACCGTGCGGCCAACCTGCAAGTCTGGCGGATCATCGAATCCCTGTTCCTAGAAGAAGTGTGGATGAGGTGAAGAGGGTATGCGAGTTTTGTCCAGGGTAGGTCTCGCGACAGGGATGTGTTCTGCCATCCTGCTGTTGGTTGGTTGCCAGGGTCTGGTGGCGGGTTCTCCTGGCACTACGCCGAAGCCCAGCACGGTCACGATTACATTGGCCGGGACGGGAACCGGAACCGTCAGCAGCAGCCCGGCGGGCATAAGTTGCGGGGCAACTTGCACGGCTCACTTTGCAGATGGCGCTATCACCTTGACGGCGTCGCCAAACGCCGGTTCCTCTTTCACGGGATGGAGCGGGGCATGCACCGGGACTACCACTAGTTGCAGCATTCCCGCGGGCTCTACAGCGAGCGCGACCGCGACTTTTGCAAGTGGAGGAGCGGCCAGCACAATTACGGTGGTTTTAGCGGGATCCGGCACGGGAACGGTCACCAGCAGTCCGGCGGGTATAAGTTGCGGCACAACGTGTACGGCGCACTTAAATGGAGCGGTTATTCTGACGGCGACGCCGAGTGCCGGCTTCTCGTTTACCGGGTGGAGTGGAGGAGGCTGCACTGGCGCCACCCCCTGCACCGTGCCGGGTGGATCCACAGTCACAGTGACGGCGACATTCAGCGCCGGGCTGCAATCGATTAATCACATAATTATTCTGTTGCAGGAGAATCGTTCGTTTGACCATTACTTCGCGAAGATGAATGAGTACCGGCAGACGAACGGTTTTCCGATCGTGGTGAGTTCAGGAGCGGCATCGGTGGACGAACTGCCGGCCGGCGCGTCGAATCCTACATTCGATCAGACGGGAACCATCTCGTCGTACCATCTGCTGACCATGTGCGTGGAAAATCCCAGTCCCTTCTGGAGTGATGCCCATCGCGACTACAACCTGGCCAGCCCGACTTCAACCACCGCGCTTAATAACGGTTTCGTAACGACGGCGGCCGACGAATCGATGAGTTCGTCGCCGCAGGGAACCGACCTCCAAGGGCGGCGGGTGATGGGTTATTACGACGGAGGGGATTTGCCGTTCTACTACTTCCTGGCTAGCAATTTTGCCATGTCTGACCGGTGGTTTTCTCCAGTCATGACCCGGACGCAGGCGAACCGGATGTATACAGTGGCGGCCACGTCGGATGGCCATGTTTATCCGCTTGATCCCGGAGTCAAGGTCAACCGGACCACAATTTTCGAAGAGCTGCAAAATAAAGGAGTCAGCTGGAGAATTTATGTGCCGGACGCGGCCTACCCGGATTTAATCGGCGGGTCGGAGATGGCGATGTTTACCTATGGCACGGTGCATCCGGAGAACTTCGTGAAGGAGTCGACTTTCGCCAGTGATGCGGCGAATGGCACGCTGCCGCAAGTGGCCTACATCGCGGAAGGACAGGGAACCGATGAGCATCCGGCCCCGATTGGGGGAGGAGCAGGCGGCAATGTGCAAACCGGTTCGAGTTACGTGGAAGACACGTTCCTGCGGCCTTTAATGACAAGTCAGTCGTGGAAAGATTCGGTGTTTCTGCTGTCGTGGGATGAGGGTGGCGGATTTTATGATCACGTTCCTCCGCAAAAGACAGTAGCGCCGGATTCGAATATTCCCGGGCCTACCGATCTGCAATCGACGCCTTCCATGGATATTTGTTACGGAGTGACGCCGAGCAGCACTAATACTTGTGGCTTTGACTACACCGGATTCCGGGTTCCGATGATGGTGATTTCGCCGTTCGCCAAAAAGAACTATTTGTCGCACTCGCCCGCGGATCATACCGCCTTCCTGAAGCTTATAGAGGCCCGGTTTGGTGTAGCCAGCTTGACGGCACGCGACGCCGCTCAGATCGATATGAGCGAGTTTTTTGACTTCGTCAACGCGCCATGGATGACTCCGCCCAGCCCGCCAACCCAACCTACGAACGGGCCGTGTTACGTGAATATGCTGCCTTAGGAGTGCAGGTAACGGAGCTGATCGAGGGTAACTAAGGTAATCTTCATCTCAAATCAGGAATCCGTTAACCTGTTCGCACTTCAATGATGCGCAGGATAGCAATCGCTCTGCTGGTTTTGGCGGGAACCGCTACGGTGTATCCGAGCGCGTCCGCGCAAAAAAGCGACCCGGCGGAAAATAAGCGTAAGGTGGTGAGTCGGGTGCCGCCTTCCTACCCCGATATGGCGCGTACCATGCAGCTTTCGGGTGTGGTCAAGATTGAGGCTGTGGTTGGCAGCGATGGCACGCCAAAGGAAGTCGATGTTAAGGGTGGCCATCCGGTGCTGGTGCAGGCTGCGGTCGATGCCGTGCATAAATGGCGGTGGGCGCCCAGTTCCCACGAAACCAAAGAGCCCATCGAAGTGAACTTCGCCCCTTCCACTCGGTAAAGTCCTCGTAGCGTCCTGGTTTGTGATACAAAATTTCAGGGCATTCAATGGGGACGTTGGTCAGCGATCGTTTCGTGATTAGAATTTTTGCCGAGGGCTCTTCCCGGGCAAGACTCCAACTTCAAAGCGCTGTGAACGCGGTTACCAGCAGATTTCTCTCTCCGGCCGGAATGACAAGAATGCCAAGGGATATTTTCAGCTGGGAAGGTGAGCGATGTTAAGGTCGCTTTTTCTTTCCCTGGCAGAGAGCCGTTCTCTCCGCAGGATGGCTGAACGTTCTTCGATAGGGCAGCGCCTGTCTTCACGTTTTGTCGCTGGCACTCAGCCGGAGGATGCTCTGGCGGTTACCAAGAATATTAATCAGGCTGGGATGTCAGTCTCGGTGGATAACCTGGGCGAAAGTGTTACCAGCGGGGATGAAGCCCGGGCCAGCGCCGCGCTCTACCATCAACTTCTGGATGAGATTGCGGCGCGGAAGCTAAACGCGAACATCAGCCTAAAGCTTACTCACATGGGGCTGGACATCGATGCCGCCTTAGCCCACGAACTGGTTAGCGAGCTGGTACGCAAAGCGGCCGGTATGGCGCCGCGCAATTTTGTGCGCATAGACATGGAGGGCTCCACTTATACGCGCCGCACACTTGAGTTCGTGCATGAACTGCAACGAGTGCCGGGAAATGAAGGCTGCGTAGGGGCGGTGATTCAGTCTTACATGCGGAGTGCGAAGGAGGATGTTCGCAGCTTATTGGCGCACGGAATTCGCATTCGGCTTTGCAAGGGAGCTTACAAAGAACCGGCGGAGATTGCTTTTCAACAGAAATTGGAAGTGGACGAGAATTACGTTGAGCTATTTAAGGTTCTGCTGAAAAGTAGCGTCTATCACGGCTTAGCAACCCACGACGAAAAGATCATCGAGCGGGCCAAGGTATTCGCAGTCGAAGAGAAGATCCCCCGCGATGCGTTCGAATTTCAAATGCTCTACGGAATCAGGCGTGACCTTCAGCAACAGTTGGTACGCGATGGCTGGCGTATGCGAGTCTATATTCCTTTCGGAACCGAGTGGTATCCCTACCTGATGCGGCGATTGGCGGAGCGTCCGGCGAACGCGCTCTTTATCGCCAAGAATTTGTTTCGCCAGTAGTTGGGGCGTCGAATCAATCTCTTTCTTCGCGTGGAATTCTTAGTTCCTAGTTAATAGTTCACAGTTCTCAGTTGGGACGGGCGCTTGCAGTTGCTCAGGTACAATTAGTGGTTTAAAAATTGGTTGGGGATTATTTCTGCTAAGCGCTTCTATTTCGGTTTGCAACGCGGCGATGGTACTGGCTAGCCGGGGGATTGGGCCGTATATTCGCCAGCATTTTCTCGATAAAACCTTTCAGGGACTGTACCAGGCCAACGCTTTCGACATGGCGTTGCTGATTCCTTATTTTGTTGTGCTAATTCTGCTGGCTTCATATGGCATGCACCGCTACGTGCTGGTCTATCTCTATTACAAGAACAAGAAGAATCGGACAGTCGATCCTCCGGGGGAGTTTGCCGAGCTGCCCAGGGTTACGGTGCAGTTGCCGATTTTTAACGAGCAGTTCGTAGTGGAACGGCTGCTGGAAGCTATCAGCCAGCTGAAGTATCCGCTCGATAAATTGGATGTTCAGCTGCTCGACGATTCGACTGACGAAACCCAGGCGGTGGCGAAGGGATTGGTGGAGCACTACGAAGCGCAGGGCTTCCCGATTCGCTACCTGCACCGTACTAATCGCGAGGGGTTCAAAGCGGGCGCGCTAGCCGAAGGAATGAAAACGGCGAAGGGCGAGTTTATTGCCATCTTTGACGCCGATTTTGTTCCGCCTGAAGATTTTCTGCTGCGCACCATCCATTATTTCACCGCGCCGCAGACTGGAATGGTGCAGACCCGATGGACACACATTAATCGTAACTATTCGTTTTTGACGCAGGTGGAAGCGATCCTGCTCGATGGGCATTTTGTGCTGGAACATTCTGGCCGTGCAAGAAGCAATGTATTTTTTAATTTCAACGGGACTGCTGGGGTGTGGAGGCGGCAGGCGATTGAAGAAGCGGGCGGTTGGCAACACGATACGCTTACCGAAGATACGGATCTCTCTTATCGGGCGCAGTTGGCAGGATGGAAGTTTATCTATCTGCAACATGTGGAATGCCCAGCGGAGTTGCCGGTAGAGATGACAGCGTTTAAGACGCAGCAGGCGCGTTGGGCGAAAGGGTTGATCCAGACCAGCCTGAAGATCCTGCCACGCGTCCTAAAGAGCGATCAGCCATTGCATATCAAGATTGAGGCCTGGTACCACCTGACCGCGAACATGAGCTATCCGCTGATGGTGGTGTTGTCAGTGCTGCTGTTGCCGGCGATGATGATTCGTTTCTACCAGGGATGGTTCCAGATGTTGTACATCGACCTGCCGCTTTTTCTGGCGTCGACTTTTTCAATTTCAAGTTTCTACCTGGTATCGCAGAAAGAGCTGTTTCCGAAGACGTGGCCGCGGGCTTTGCTGTATTTACCTTGCCTGATGGCGTTGGGGATTGGCCTTACCATTACCAACACCAAGGCGGTGATCGAGGCGCTGTTCCGGCGACAAAGCGCATTTGCGCGGACGCCGAAGTATCGGGTGGAAACCAAGAAGGACAAAGTCGCGGCGAACAAGTATCGCAAGCGCCTGGGCTGGGTGCCGTGGGTGGAGATGATAATCGGAAGCTATTTTGCGTTGACGGTTTATTACGCGATCGCCAATGAAAATTTTATTACGGTACCTTTTCTACTGCTGTTTGTTTTTGGGTATTGGTATACCGGGTTGATGTCACTATTGCAGGGAAGATTTTCCGGGCTTTCGCTTAGCAGCGAGACGCATAATAAGCCATTTCCGGTTGGAGTTTAGTGTTGTGCTGGCGAAACGCTGTCACCACAGAGGACACTGAGGCCGACAAAGAATATCGCGCGAAGTTTTGGTTTGGCGCGATTGCTTACGTCCCATTTCCTTTTGGTGTTCTTCTCAGATAGAATTCACGAGTCTTGCGCGCCCCAATCGGGGCTCGAAACCTCGGGCAAGTTCCGTAAAAGGAGGATCCGATGCGCGAGCGTGGAAAGCTTCTTCTTCTCTCGTCACTTATTCTGCTGGTAGTGCCAATGCTGAGCTGTAGCTCAGAACATAGTGCTGATGAAAGATATTTTTTAGTTACTACCAATCTGAAGCTGCCCTACTGGCAAAGCGCCGGTGCGGGCTTCGTGCAGGAAGCCAAGCAGTGGAAACTGCGAGCTGACTTTGTTGGGCCGGACACCTACGATCCGAATGCGGAGCTAACAGAATTCCGCAATGCAGTAGCGGCCAAGCCGAGTGGCATTCTGGTGTCGGCGGCGGATGCCAATTTGCTGAAAGACGATATCGATAAAGCTATTGCTGCGGGCATCCCGGTGCTTACGATTGACTCAGACGCTCCCACCAGCAAACGTCTGTTTTTCATAGGAACGAATAATTACCAGGCCGGGGTTAGTGGTGGGAGTCGGCTTGCGAAGGAATTGAAGGGCAAAGGCAGCGTGGTGGTATTTACCATGCCCGAGCAGGCCAACCTCCAGGACCGTTTGCGCGGCTATCGTGATGCGCTGGAGTCGCATCCCGACATTAAGATTACGCAGGTTGTCGATATGAAAGGCGACCCCCGCGTGGCTTTCGATACCACCAATCAGCTACTGGGAAAAGAGCGAGACAAGGTGAACGCATTTGTTTGCCTGGAGGCGCAGGCGGGCAAGGAAGTGGCCACGGTTCTCGATGGTAACAAGGTGAAAGATAAGATCATCATCGCGATGGATACCGACCCGGAAACGCTCGACTGGGTTAGTAAGGGCGTGATTGCGGCGACCATTTCACAGAAGCCCTACACTATGGCGAACCTGGGACTGCGAATGCTGGACGACATGTATCACCACAAATTAGCGTCGCTCGATAAGAACTGGGCGGAGGACAGCTTTTCGCCGATTCCTACGTTCGTGGATACGGGCTCAGCGTTGATCGACAAAAACAATGTCGCTGCGTTCCAGTCGGCGAATCAATCGATGAACGCGAATAAATAATGGGCCGATACTCGAGAGCTACGCGCGGATTTGTGGTCTTGTTTCTGGTAGCGGTGCAGGCAGGTTGGGCGCTTGATCGGCAGCCTAATGCTGACTATCACATGCGCCGCCAATCGCTGGCGGCAAAGACAAATGGGGGAGTAGTGCTGCTGTTTGCTCCCAATGAAGCCGAGGGACCAAACGACCTTTACGGCTACCGCCCGGATAACAACTTCTTCTACTTGACGGGATGGGCTGAACCAGGTGCAGCGGTATTGATTGTGCCAGATTCTGGCGATGCGCGGCAGTCTTACACTGAAATTCTCTTTTTAGCAGCGCACAATCTTTCTCAGGAAAAGTGGACCGGGCCGAAGTTAGGCGCGGACAGTCCTGATGCAACGAAAATTACAGGATTCGATCGAGTTGAGTCGATTGACGAATTGCGGAACGAGCTGGTAAAGCAGCTAGTTCAGGGGCACTCCGCTATTTATACCGACGTCCCCACTTATGGCGATGTTTCAAACTCAACCGAGCCGTTGGACTGGCTAAAAAGGGCGAATGCTTTTCCGGTTTATGCTTCGTTCAACGATGTACGACCGCTGCTGAGTTCGTTGCGAACCTTCAAGGACTCGGGCGAGATTGAACGCATTCGTAAAGCTACCGATGCTTCGATTGCTGCACAATTGGCTGCCATGCGTACCGTAAAACCCGGCGTGAATGAGCGGGAAATTTCCGCCTTGCTGCAGTATGAGTGGGGGAAGCGCGGTTGTGAGCGGCCGGCTTATGCGCCGATCGTGGGGTCAGGATTCTATTCCACGGTGCTGCACTATTCGGATGACTCGGCCACCATGCAGTCGGGCGACACGGTGGTGATCGACGCGGCGGGCGAGTATTCACTTTATGCCTCCGATATCACGCGCACATTGCCGGTGAATGGAAAATTTACGGCGCGACAGCGGGAGATTTACGACATTGTTTTGGGCGCGCAACGCGCCGTTGAACAGGCTTTTGTGTCGGGGAAGTCTCATTTACGCAAGGGACGAGCAGATTCGCTTTATGACGTTGCTTACGCCTACATCAATTCTCATGGGAAGGACTTGCACGCGGAAGCGCTGGGGAAGTATTTCATTCATGGGCTTGGTCATTATGTTGGGCTGGCTGTTCACGATGATGGCGACTATGAAGTGGCGCTGGGGCCGGGGGCGGTGTTCACTAATGAGCCGGGGATTTATATCCCAGAGGAAAAATTGGGCGTGCGGATTGAGGATATTCTTTACGTAGACAAGGACGGCAAGTTGGTCAATTTGACGGCGAAGCTGCCGCATACGGCGGATGATGTGGAGAAAGTTATGGCGGGGAAGTAGGTATGGGGTGGCTTTAATTCTCGCGGTCGAGACGTTGCTTCGGAACGTCTCTGGGTTGGTTCTTCGTAAGACTCACCGGTGCCGCGAACAAGACGTAGCAGAGCTACGTCTCTACTCTGATGCGTTTCTTGGAACGGGTTTTGCGGTCGAATATTGACGAGGTGGCGTAGACGGCCATGGTGGTCATGATCGGTTCCAGGGGGTGCTTGTAGCGCGAGAATGCGAACGATACGTAGTAGGCCATCGGGTAGAACAGAAGTAAAAGGGTTATTGGCAGAGACCCAGGGACGCCGCGCTTCAGGGCTAGTATCACTCCGGCGAATGCTAACGAGGTAAACGCCAGCCAACAGGTCGCACGCAATGTGCGGTGATCTTCATTCGGACTTGAGTATCCCGACCAGAAAAGACAGATTCTGCGCAGACACAGCCTGGCAAATTGTCCTGGGTGTTGGCTGATGAATTCCGTTACCTGGATTTTCTTCCACTGTACGTACTGCACTTCTCCCATCAAATCGTAGGCGGCATTTTCTCGGGCGTTCATGGAGGGATGAATTCTCGATTGCCAGGTGCCGTCGGCGCCCTCGCCATTGCCGAAAGAAATTTCCGCCCAGAGATTGGGACGGATGAAGACGGGATAGTGAAACACTTCAAAGTTTCGCAGCAGCCAGGGTGTGATCAGATTCAGAAAAATCAGCAGCGTGACGGCCGCTCTGGTGCCCCAAGGCCGACTTCGCGAGCGGCGAATCCAGAGCGGGCAGGCAAGTGAAATGGGAAAGAAAGATAGCAGGCTGGGATTAGTGAGCGCGGAGATTCCCCAAGCCAGGCCGAAAACCAACCATGGACGGATGCTTTCGGAATCCGCGAGCGTCAGAGTGATCCAGATTAGCCAAGTCAGAAGCAGAGTTGAGAGTGCGGTTTCCCAAACCCAGTTAGTCGCCCAAAACATCGCAGGCGGCGCCACTGCCCAGATCAGGGCGGTGGTTAAAGCGACACGGCGATTAAAGAGGCGCCGGGCCACTAGATAAAGTGGGAGGCAAGTCACGGCAGAAAAAATTGAGTTGACGGTGAAAATGACGAAAGCCGAAGCGTCGCTATAGATTCCCCAAACCTTGAAGACGCCTGCGACAAACAAAGGGTAAAGCGGCGCCAGCCATGCGCTGGGGCCGGAGATGGTCCGGAATGGGGAGCTGAATCCGTGGCCGGAGGCGAGGGACTTGGCGATGGCGCCGGTTTCGTATCCGAATATGTATTTGTCGCCGGAAGGGTAGTGGTAGGTCTGGAAGAGGACGATGTATCCGAGACGAAGAAGGAATGCCGCGACGATAATAATGACAAGCCATTGGCGGTCGAGGTCTTTGGCCAGAGTTTCCTTCTTGGCGGGTTTAAGCTTCGATTTAGTGGGGGACATGGTGGGACAGTATCTCTACCACGAAGGGTTCATAGGGAATCCTTCGTGGTTAAGGCATTATCCTATTTATAGGGACGACAATTCATGAGTGCACCAGCAAGGTCATCGTATCGCGGCATGGTTATCGGGCTGGCGGGGCTGCTGGTGTTGCAGGTGGGATTGTTTGCTGCGTGGCATACGTTGCGACATGATGCAGCGGGTACCAGTGCGGCTTCCGGCGACGTGATCCAGCGCATGCAGGAATTCACCCGGCAGCGACGCTATGAAGAGGCAGTTCAGTTGGGGCTGAAATCAGTGCAGAAGACGCCCAGCGATTACACGGTTCTTCAGCAGATTGCGATGGTCTATTTGAGGCAGGCACAGATCGAGTCCGGGGAGCGAGAGAACTGGGCGCGGCAAGCGGTCGGGTACGCGGATAGGGCCATTGCCAGCAATCCCCGGGAGCAGGCGAATCTCTACGATTCGGCAAGGGTGTTTGAGATCGCGGGAGACTTTTCGGGAGGCTTGAAGTGTTCCTACTATGGCCGTTCGTTGGAATTGTTCCAGGAACGGGCTCCATTGTTAACAGGGGAACAGGTGATGATCGCGGGTAAGGCTACTCCGACGGCTGTGTTAAGGAGTGAACAGGAATTTTTGGCAGGGCGGGTGAAAACGAAAATGCAGAAGAGTGGTTGCCGTTAAATTAGTTCGCGCCCTGGAACGACTTCATCGAATCGCGGTAGATGCTCTGCAAATCGGCGCGCTGCAATAACTGTGCGGAGCCGTCCTCTTTACTGATCCCTTCCAGAATGCGAACGACCTCTCGATAATGCGGGGTAGCTTCTTTGGCGTTGTTGGTCTGCGTCAGGGCCATCGCGAGTAAATAGTGCGTCCTGGCCTGGACTACCCGTAGACCCAGTTTCTCCGCCCGTGCGAGGGCGCGATCGAGTTCCGTACGCGCGCCCTTACCGTCTTTCTTGGCGATCAGGGCTTCGCCCATATAGACGGAGCATTCCACGGAAAGTGCTTTGAGGCCGAGAGCATCGGCGTCCTCGCTGAGCTTTTTCAGGGACGCGATAGCAGCCTGCGAACGGCCCAACTTTACGTCGGCTCTCGCCTGATCAACCCTGGAAAGAAGGATTCGCTCGTGGTCGCCGGCTTGAGTGGCGGTTTGCAGGGCGTGATCGTATTGCTGCCGGGCAGCGTTGTAGTCACCCTTGTAGAAGGCAATGTCTCCCATTTGGTTTAGGGCGAGCGACGCCATGGCGTCATTCTTTATTTCATGCGCGATGTTGAGAGCGTCCTCAACATTCTTCTGCCCTTCATCGCCCCGGCCAGCCTGGGCCATGATGTCGCCGAGTCCGCCTTTTATTTCTACGGTGAAGTAACTACGTTCTTTTATCTGGTCGAAAATTTTGGAGGCGTCTTGCATAGCGCTCAGAGCCGCGCCGTAACGTCCCTGGGCGGCGAATAGTAGCGCCATGCTCTCCGATTCGACGGCAATGCCGTGTTGATCGGCCATGGTGCGGCGGATTTCGATGGCTTTCAGGTATTGCGAGAGTGCCGTGTCGTACTGGCCGAGTTTCGTGTTGGCTTCGGCGAGATCATGAAGGGAATCAGCCATGTCCTCGGGGATTTTCAGCTTCTCGCGCAGTTGGTAGGCCTGCTGCAAGTAAGTTAGCGCGTCCTGGTATTCGCCCTTGTCGAGACGAATGCCGCCGATGGTATTCAGGCAGAGAGCCTGGTTGGCTTCATTGCCCAAGTCACGCTCGATCTGTAAAGCATCGTTATAGAACTTCAGCGCTTCGTCGCGTTTGCCACGATTCTTGTAGAAAGAGCCGGTGTCGATGAGCGTGTTGGCAATGCCTTCTTTGTCTCCGATTTCCTTACGCACTGCGAGCGCGTCCTTGTAGCTGTTGAGTGCTGCATCGGGGTGGCCGAGGGCCTCTTGAATAGAAGCGATCTCTTCGAGGCTGGCGCCGCTGCCTCGTTTGTCGCCGATCTGCTTCTTAATGGCGAGAGAGTCCTGGTAATTTTTGAGGGCATCCTCTGGCTTATTCAACATGCGATAGGCAATGCCAGTCGCCTGAAGGATTGCTGCTTTTTCCTGCTGGTTGTCGAACTGAATGGCAAGATTAAGACCACGCTGCAAATAGTCCAGACCACCTTGCGGATTGCTGGCCTTGATTTCCACTCGTCCGCTGGCCAGCAATGCATCTACATTCTTCGGGTCGTGTGCCACTACTGTCGCCAGTTGCTGCTTGGCCGCGTCGAAGTTGCTGGCTTGTTCGTAGAGGCCAGCCAGGGTGAAGTGGATATCCATGTCGCCGGGATTGGCCTTAGCTAGCGTTTCGTAGGCTGCGATAGCTTTCGGCGTGTCGTTGATGATTCGGGCGTGGTTCGCCTCGATGAGGTATTTCTCCTGCGTAGGCAAGCTGTCGCTCAGTTGAACAGCTTTTCGTGATGTCGCTTCCGCCTGTTCGTCAAAGCCGAGGCTGGAATAAGTTTGAGCGAGTTTAGAGTACGCCAGCGCGAAATTCGGATCTTCGGTAGTGGCGGCCTCGAACCGTTTCTGTGCTTCGAGATTATTTCCGGCGCGCGCCAGTTGAATGCCGTCGTTATAAGCGCGTAACGCCTGGGTAGAGTTTGTTGACGGCCGCAGAGCGTGGGCCTCGAGGTCCTTCAAAATTTCAGGAGTGGTGGCTAGCTTTTGGCGAACATCTTTTGCGAGGGCGTCGACGCCGGATAGCAACTCTTTTTCATTCGGAACATCGGTCTTCAGGGACGAACTGCTGTCGTGGCGCAGGTCCAATACCGTGGTATCGATGCGAATCTGCTCACCCAATTTCGCATACTGGCCATAGATGACGGTGTCGGCGTTCATGAATTCCGCCATGCGACGCAGCGTGGCCACGTCGACCTGGGACTGGCTTGAAATGTGGAGGTCATGCAAGACCTGGCTTAGTCGATCGGGAGAGACAATGCGAACTTTGTCGGATTGGCCAACGTCCGTACTAAGCATGTCTGAGAGGCTCGATCCGAGCCAGTCGATACTGGGATCGCCTGACGCATTGCGAAAAGGCATGATAGCCAGAGAAATCGAGGGGCCAGACGATGCCGGCTTGGCAGGAAACAGCTTGTCGCGGAATAAAAATCCGACGACAGCCAAAATTAATGCTACGGCAACCCCGCCCAGTAATGGCCAGGGCAATCCTTGTCCCCATGGTTTGACGTTCGATTCAAATTCGATGGTGGCGGCAGCCGCTTTGCCCTGCCAGACTTCGAGATCGGCGAGAATTTCGCCGACGTTCTGGTAGCGAGTGGCAACGTCACTCTCGAGGCACTTGCTGACGGTGCCGCTTAACGTCGCGGGAATGCCGGTGTCGATATCGGAGACAGGGACTGCGCGTTCCCGGGTTCGCCGCAGCAAACTCGCGATCGCACTATCTGCCTGAAACGGCATCTTGCCGGTGAGCAATTCGTAGAAGATCAGGCCGAGCGCAAAGATGTCGGAACGTTGATCGAGGTCTTTCCCCAGCGCCTGTTCCGGCGACATGTATTCCATGGTGCCGACCAGGGCGCCGGCCTGGGTCATGCCGTCACCTTCGAGCGTTCGGGCCAGACCGAAGTCCATGACAAGAATGCGGCCACTGGCATCGCGCATGATGTTCTGCGGCTTGAGGTCGCGATGGATAACGCCCGCGTTGTGCGCGGCTTCAAGCGCCTGGCAAACCTGGCGCATTACTTCGACGGCTTCGGCGGGAGTGAACTTTTGCTTTTCGCGAATCAGGGAACGCAGATCCTGACCCTCGATGTATTCCATGGTGATGAACTTCACGCCATCGCCTTCGCCGAGGTCGTATATGCGGATCACATTTTTGTGTGTGACCTGGTGCGATAAGCGCAGTTCATGTTTGAAACGTTCAACAATCGAGGAATTGCGCGCGAGATCGGGGCGAATAACTTTCAGCGCGACCATGCGGCTGAGTTCCCGATCGCGCGCTTTATATACCGATCCCATGCCACCTTCGCCGAGGATTTGCACAATCTCGTAACGTTGCGCGAGAACTGCTCCGGGCTGAAGCATGGCTTCATCGGGATTAAACAATTGTGAATGGCTGTTTATGCCTGATGTTGGCGCCCCAATAATTGTCGGGGAATCGGACGACCCTGAGCCAGCGTCAATAATCGTCGGAGTGTCGGGAGCGGATGGAGAGCTTCCGGAACTGCTGGAGACAGCAGCACTTCCACCAATAAAGGTCGGAAAATCGTCGTCCGGTCGCCGCTGGTCAGCCATCGATTTACCCCGACTTTGCCACCAAAAGGCCGCGAGCCCAGGGAAAATCAGTGGAGATCAAATCCGGTAAGCGAGCCTGGTGCAGCGTCCTACGAGTCTAAGAAGTATATAACGCTACGAAATTACGGCCAAACCCCTAAATGAAGTGGACAATTTTGTAACTAATTAGTTAACAAAGCAGGCCGGGGCAGGCCCTAAGATCGTCGCCGGAACGGGTCCCGCAGCCCTTAATGACTGCTATTCTGCGCTGGTACTATTGACCGTAGACTTCATGTGGCTCGGAAAATCAGCATATCTTGCCGCCGTACTGGTGTTGACGGGGCTGGCCGGCGCACAGACGCCCGCAGACGCGATAGCGCTCGAACGGCAAGGAAAGCTACCCGAAGCCGTGGAAGCGTGGCGGCAGGTCACCTTGCGCAATCCTGGGGATGCCGGGGCGTTCGCCAGCATGGGGGTGATACTGGCGAAGCAGGAGAAATACAGTGACGCGGCATTAGCCTATCGTAAGGCGCTGGCTTTAAGTCCTAACCTGCCTGGCATTCGGCTCAATCTGGGGTTGGCCGAATTCAAGCAGGGCCACTTTGAGAAGGCGATTCCCCCCTTACGGGCTACAGCCGCGGCCACGCCGGGGAACCTGCAAGCTCGAATCCTGCTGGGCTTAAGCTTTTATGGAGCCGGCCAGTTTGCGAAAGCGGCGGATAACCTCTTCCTGGCGGCTAAATCCGATCCAACCAATATTCAACTTCACCAGGTATTGGCACAAAGTTGCTTGTGGGCAAAAAAGTACTCATGTGCCAAGGATGAATTTAAAAAAATCGTATTGCAGAATCCGGACTCTGCCGCGGCCCATATTCTGATGGGGCAGGCACTCGATGGACTGAGAAAGACGCCGGATGCCATCGCCGAGTTCCAAGCGGCCGCCAAGAGTTCTCCGAAGGAGCCGAATGTCCATTTCGGTCTGGGATACCTGTACTGGAAGTCGCATCAGTACGACGACGCCAAGCGGGAGATGCAAGCCGAGTTAGCGGTGGATGCAGGAAATGCGCAGGCAATGACCTACCTGGGGGACATCGCATGGAAGCGAAACGACCTGGAGGAGGCGAGATCGCAACTCCAGAAGGCCGTAAGTATCAATAGCAAGATACGCCTTGCTTACATCGACCTGGGCGCGATTCTGACCCAGCAGAAACAGTATTCAGAAGCGCAGAATGCACTGAGGCGGGCGGTTGAGCTTGATCCCAATCAGGCGGATGCCCACTTCCGTTTGGGACGTTTATATCAAGCCATGGGGAAAAAGCCGGAGTCTCAGGCTGAGTTTGCCGAAGTTCAAAAACTGCAGCAGAAAGAGCAGGAAGATTTGGTGCACAAGATGTCGGGGAGCGCCCCGGCATTGCCGCAGTAATGGCAATTAAACCAAACAAAGAATGGCGGAGAGAGAGGGATTCGAACCCCCGTTAGAGTTTCCCCTAAACACGCTTTCCAAGCGTGCGCCTTCAGCCACTCGGCCATCTCTCCCTTGTGACAAACTCTTTAGGGAAGCTGAAACTAGATTAGGTCGTACGAACTACTTGTATCGAGTATAGGGCCGAGGCGCATGGCTCGCAAATTCCCTCGGAGTTCTGACCTAGTGGCTGCCTTCGGCCGGCTTCTCGCCTAATTGTTGCGCCAGATAGTTCTCGATTCCGATTTCTTTAATGCTGTGGAGCTGGGCTTCCAGCCAGTCAATGTGGTGTTCTTCGTCCGTCAGAATGCCAATGAGGAGCTCCCGGGAGCCGTTGTCGCCGACTTTTGCGCAAAGTTCAATGCCGTCGTTCAGTCGCTTGACTGCGTCGATTTCAAGGTTCAAGTCGTTTTGAAACTGCTCTTTCACGTTCTGACCAATATTGATCTTAAAGTAGTCAGACATGTTGGGAGTGCCGTCCAGGTAGAGGAGCCGCTCCATCAGCTTCTCGGCATGCACCATCTCTTCGATGGACTCTTTTTTCGCCAGCTTGCCGAGCTTGTAGTAGCCCCAGTTGTCGCACATTTCGGCGTGAAGGAAGTACTGGTTGATGGCAGTCAATTCAGCCTTCAATACCTGGTTAAGCAAAGCAGTAACTTTAGGATCGCCTTTCACAGTTGCCTCTCAAAGCATGAACTTCATTCTTGCAGCACCGGAAGTTGAAAAGAGGAAAGAATCTCTATATCTGCTTGAAAAACTATATCACTGCAGGAGGAGAAGTTTGAACTAGGAGGGCTTGCCGGAGCCGGGGATGCCGGAGCCGCCAGCGCCTGCCGCAGCCGCGGCTGCTGCCATTGCATTGTTTCCGGATGGTGCGGGCTCGGCCGGTGCGCCGGGTTTTTGAACTCCGTCGACCACGCGATTATTCAAGCAGTAGAGTGCAAGCTCCAAACGATCAGCCACTCCAAGCTTGTCGTAGACCTTACGCAGATAGTTCTTTACCACCTGTTCGGTGGTGCCCACCCGGGTAGCAATCTCTTTGTTCTTCATGCCCTGGGTAACGCAAACCACGATCATCGATTCCTTCGGAGTGAGCTGGACCTTGGAGCGAGCAGGCAGGGGACGGCTACCCTGGCTGCGATAGGCTTCCAGCACCCATTGCGTGCCGCGACTGTCGAGCCAAGGTTCGCCTTTAGCTACCTTACGAATGCAATCCAGCAGCAGTTCGGGCTCAACTTCCCGAGAAACGATGCCATGCGCACCGCGGCGGAAGAGTTCGAGAGTGCTTTCCTGGTTAGCTTCGGGAAGCAGGACGACCAAGCGCAAGGTGGGGCACTGCCGCAGCAGTTCTGATACTGCCTCTGCGGGGTTCTCAGCCAAAACAGACTCAAAAATCAATACTTCGCCAGAAAAGCGTTTTGCGGAGGCCAGTGTCTGTGCCATGGTCTCGGCCTGGCCTACCACGCGAATGTCGTCTTCTACTGCAAAGATCTTGCGCAGTCCAGCGCGAAAGATCGCCTGAGTATCGGCCACGATCACGCGGATAAACTTCTCCTCGCTCTGGCTGACCTGGGCGTTATCGAGTTCTTCTACGCTAACCTGCGTGGTTGCCATTGAATCCCTTAGTGGCGCTCGCTGCGCTCAAAGCGATATTCGTCGATCACGACTCCAACTCCGCGGCGTCCGGCTTCGTCTACGCTGCGAACCACCCGGCCGTGGCAGTCGATCAGTACATCGGAATCCGCGCCCAGGACATCGGCAGGCAAAGAAATGATGAAATCTACCGGTGCGCCTACCGGCATATCGGAATCAATCTGGAACAGCACGCCGTTGGCAGAAATATTTTGGCTTTGAGTGAGGCTCTCGCCGGCCTGTGACTTCACCGAGATCGGAAGCTGAATGGGAAAACGCACCGCGCTTTGCAGATCGGAATACTTAGCTGCCGCGGTTTGTGATGTCTCGTTGAGCACGGGCGACGCGCCTCCTTTGCGCACTGAGGACGAACCGAGCGGGTCGTGTTCTGCGGACAATCCCTTGTGCGCCATCAAAACGCAGACTACACCGCATGAACCAAGAGTTAAAAGTTACCGAAGTCATGAAAAATAAGGGGTTTAAGTGGTTGGAGGGTTTGGGGTTAATGGCGAGTGGATTCAGCAGTGAGCGCTCGGTAGTCAGCAGTTAGCGTTCAGCATTCAGCCTTCAGCATGCTTTCTGGTTCCGGGCAAATGAACTACGGAGTGTGACATTCATTACTGACGACTAGATGGAGGCGCGGCAACATTTTTCGCACCAGCATTTGTTTACTGAAGGAGCTGCGATGAAAGACTTCCGTGATTTGATGGTATGGCGCAAGGCTCACTGCTTGACTTTTGCGGTCTACGTGGCCAGTGCCCACTTTCCTCGTGAGGAAATGTACGGGATGACGAGCCAGATGCGAAGAGGTGCCGCATCGATTGCCGCAAATCTTGCTGAGGGATGCGGGAAACGAGGAAACGGTGAGTTTCATCGTTTCTTAAATGTCGCGGCCGGTTCGGCAAGCGAACTCGAGTACCACATCCTACTCGCCTTCGATCTCCACTATTTGAATCAACAGACCTATGAAAATTTTGAGTGAAAAGTCAGTGGAGATCAAAAAAATGCTGGCATCTCTCGTCAACAAAGTCGAGGTGGATAGGCGAGCAAATTGAGCGACAAAGCATTTGGCAGTCAGTATTCAGTATTCAGCCCTCAGTGCTCAGCCCTCTGCATTTAGCCCTCGGTGGCTCCCTGCAACAAGTCGCGCTGAATGCTGACCGCTGACCGCTTCCCCTAAAACTTAGTGACCTCGGTGAAATTGAAGTCTTTCACCTTCATCGCTGGCACGACCATGTCAAACGATTCCTCTCCGCTTGCACGGACGGGAGTTCCCATCTCTTCCACATTCGACAGCATATGAATGAGACTTTCATTGAAGCGGAAGTTGAGCAGGCCGGGACCGACTTTTCCATTTTCAACCAGAAATGTGCCGTCTCGTGTCATGCCGGTGAGAATTTTCTCGTAGGGATCAACTTCGCGGATGTACCAAAGTCGCGTCACCAGAATTCCACGCTCGGTGGAGGCAATCATCTGGTCAACGGTTTTCGTTTGTTTTGGAGCGCTGAAAACAATATTCATTGGCGCCTCGCCGATTTCATTTGGCAACGAAAACCCGTGGCCGGTAACCTCGATTGGGCCGACGCTGTCTTTGTGTTCGGATTTCTTCATCTTCTCGGCGCTGGCACGCGCGTATACCAGGCGCTTCACTACGCCATTTTCAATTAGCTGCAAGCGCTGTCGCCGCATTCCTTCGCCATCAAAGGGTGAGCCCGATTGAAGAGGATGTGATACGTCGTCCCAAATATTAATGTTGTCGCCGAAGAGCTTGGTGCCGATGCGGTTCATCAGGAATGACCGTTGATCGATAACTGCCAGACCTGCGAAGTCCCAGAACATGAAGCCCACCATATCCAGCACTGCGGCCGGTTCCAGAATCACGGTGTATTTTCCGGCAGGAACCTCGCGGGGACTGGCCGACTGGAACGCTTTGCTGGCAGCAATCTCCGCCAGTGTCACTGGATCAAGGTGAGTGACGTTCGGCGAATTGGCCTTTTGCCAGCCAGAGGAGTCGGATGCCAGCATAGTAATGGAGATTTCCGACGAGGTCTGGGTGTGCCAGTCTGCCAAGCCGCGGGAGTTAAAAATTCCCTCCACAGTTTCTGCGCTGGAGAAAATTCCAGCGGTGACGAGCTTGTGTTTTTCAGCGACTGTCACGATTTTCTTTACGCCATCGGCTCGCAACTGTGGAGTCACCGCGGCGGTCTCGGCAAAAAATCGGCTGGGCAGAGGCCCGTCGGACTTCCCTGGATCGGCGGGCATGGGCAAAAGGTCGGGATCAGGATGCTGGACTCTTGCCAGTTTTTCAGAAGCTTGCACCGCGCGCTTTAGACTCTCATCATCGAACCTGTTAGTGCTGGCGCGGGCTGTGCGTTGATCGAAAGCACTTCGCACCGACATTACGGCGTTTTCTTCGGCGACGTTTTGATGAATGACGTTGTTGGCAAAACGCGTTAGGGCAGAGCGTCCGCCGGAGATGATCACCTCAACTTCGTCGGCGGTGGAGTATCTCTTTACTTTTTGGAAAACATCCGCGGCTTGAGATTGAGTGAGCATTAGATATCGAGAGCTTAGGTTCCCTTGTAGGCGCTTCCAACTTTAATATTGTTAAAGCGTGCCGGCGAGGCTCCGTGCCCAGTACCCATCACCTGCTGGGGCTGGCCCTTGCCGCAGTTGGGAGTTCCCCAGAGAGTCCATTCATCGCGGGAACAGATGGCGTCCATGGAGTTCCAGAACTCTGTCGTAATTCCGGAATAAGATGGATTCTTGATCATGCGAACTTTCTTGCCGCCTTTGATCTCCCATCCCATCTCGCAGCCGAATTGAAAGTTGTAGCGCTTGTCATCAATTGACCACGAACGGTTGGTTTGCATAAAAATGCCGTGGTCGGTGTCCGCAATCAGTTGTTCCAACGTCAATGGCTTTTCACCAGGCAGAATACTGATGTTGGTCATGCGGATAATCGGCAACCGGTTCCAGCCTTCGGCGCGCAATGTTCCTCCGGAGCGGTCCATGCCGATAGTGTGCGCAGTTTCGCGGGAACTTAAGTAGCCAGTGAAGAGACCATTACTGATGATCGGCGTGCATTGTGCCGGGACACCTTCGTCGTCGTATGCGAAAGTCCCCAAGCCGGGGCCATGTTCCTCGCGAGCGTCGGCAACGATGTTCACCAGGTCGCTGCCATAACGCAGCGTCCGCAATTTTTCCAAGGTGAGAAACGAGGTTCCGGCGAAGTTCGCTTCCATTCCCAGAACCCGATCCAGTTCAATGGGATGGCCCACCGATTCGTGGATCTGCAAGCCGAGCTGCGAACTCTCGAGAATGAGGGGCATCTGGCCCTCGGGGCACTTGTCGGCCTTCAGCAACGCTACCGTTTCTTCCCCGATGCGCCTGGCGTTTTCCAAAAGCTTAAGCTCGTCGATCAGTTCGTATCCTTTGTTCTGCCACTGGCCGCCAAATGAGCTGGGATAAGAACGCTTCTGAATCTCGCTGCCCGCGAAGGCATACGCGGCGTACCCCGCGCCGGCGGTGTACTTCGTCTGGTGAATGTTCGCCCCTTCGGAGGAGATAAACCATTGTTCCTCACGGCGAAAGTTCATATTGGTTTCCGCCAAGGTGATGCCCGCAACTGAGCGGAGTTCCGAGTCGATCTTTAACAACAACTCGATGTTTTGTTCGACCGAGGTGCTGAAGGGGTCGATTTTGAATGGAGTGGTCCACTCCCCGAGTGCTGGTTTCTCAGGCGCCATGCGTACATTCTGTTGCTTGACTCGTGCTGACGCTCTCGCAATCTCAACTGCTCGGGCTGCAGCGGTTTCTACCGCCTCGCGGCTGAGATCGTCAGAGGCAGCGAACCCCCAGGCTCCATCAGCGATAACTCGAACTCCAACGCCCAGCGATTCGGAAACTGAGGCGCCGCCGACCTTGCCGTTTTTGGTGGAAAGAGCGCGAGTACGGTCGTCAACCGCACGCACATCAGCGTAAGTAGACCCACGCACGTCCGCGATATTCAACGCCCAGGTTGCGACATCTTTCATGACTATTTAAGAAATCTAACACAAGGAGAGAGTCGGCCCGCGGTATGGCAAGTCAACGATTGCATCGATACGAAAATCCGTGACCTCTCAAAAAGGGAATCTCGCAAAATAGGCATTAGCGGGTTACTTACGTTACCGTGCGCTGTATACCAATAGGGCCCGCCTCGGAACTTTTTCGCCGAATCCGTGTTACATCAAGAGTGTGCGACGCATCCCACTAATGTCCCTTTAGCGGATATTTAGGTCTGGAAAGGATCCGGCAGCCCAAGCTGCATATCGTGTTTATGCGTAAATTCTTGTTGATACCCGGGGTCGCTTTACTGTTATTTACGGTTGCCTGTGGATCGGGCAACGGTTCTAGTGGAAATGGTGGGTTTGGGTCGGGCGGCGCCAACGGATTCTCCGTGGCCAGCCTCAGCGGCCAATACGCGTATCGCGCCTCAGGTTTTGACACCGGACTACCGGGCCCATTTCGCGAAGCTGGCGTGTTCACTGCGGATGGAAAAGGACATATCACCAGCGGAACCGACGACTTGGGGGAAGGCTCATCTGGATTTTTTTCCGATCCCAGCACCGGTACTTATACGATCGCTAGCGATGGCACGGGATCAATCACGCTAAATTTTTCCAATGCTTCAATCACCCTCGCGTTGACTGTGGCTAGCTCGTCAAAAGTGTTGCTCACCGTGCCTTTGATTAGTGGCCAGGCTACCTCAATTGGTTCTGGAATAGCATTGAAGCAGGATGCGACTGCGCTGACCACCGTTCCCAGCGGCAATTTTGCTTTTGATTTCCACACTGTGAGTTCGGCTCAAGGCTCAGCAGGTACGGTGGGCGCATTCACCGTTAACGGCGGGGTTATAACTGGGACTGAAGACGTGATGCGAGGCGGAATACTGGCATCACACACAATCACTGGTCTGATGAATACACCAGATGCGTCGGGTCGCGGGACTGGCACTTTCACGAACGACCTGGCGGCGACTTCTACTTTCAATTACTACATCGTCGACGCCAATACTATTTTTCTTTTCGACACCGACCTTGGCATAAACGGCTTGGGACGCGCCGAGAAGCAGAGCACAGCCACATTCTCCAACAGTTCGCTGAGCGGGAATTACGCTTTCGGCAGCCATGGCGACACAACATCGGTCGATTCGGTCAATACGGTGGGCCGTTTTACGGCCGGTGGCGACGGGACAATTACCGCCGGGGTTTTCGACTCTGTGCAGGACGGCACCGTGACCTCAAACCAGGCATTCACCGGAACTTATAGCGTAGGCGCCAACGGTCGTGCGGTGTTGAACTTAACCCCGTCAGTGGGGGCAGCGGTCCAACATGTTGCCTACCTGGTCAGCCCGACGCGGGCTTTCTTCCTAAATGCTGATACCACAAAAGTGGAAGATGGCACCGTGGACGCGCAGCAATCGGCCTCCTTTTCAACGAGTGGCTTTACTGGCACGTTCGCCTTTTTCACCGACGGCGTCGACGGGAACCAACTGGTCAGTCCCAGCGGACTCTTTGATCGTCTGGGCACGATGACTGTGGATGGGGCGGGCAAGCTGACCTTGAATTACGTTTTAACCGGACCCGCATTAAATTCACCAACGGTAAGTTTAAGCGGGACTTATACGGTGGCAACCAATGGCCGGGCAACCGGCTCGGTTGCGAACGTCTCCAGCAATCTGGTTTTTTACCTGGTTTCCGGAACGAATGGTTACCTTTTGCAGGCCGATAGCGGGGAAGCTGTTGCAGGAATATTTACCAAGCAGCAGTAGGCACCAAAACGGGCCGATGGTTGCCTAGTTTTGGACTAAAGATTGTGGTTGCCGAGAGTCGCGGGCGTAGAATTGTGCATCCAAACTACAATGAAAGAAACTGCCCTTTTCGACGAGCGCTACCGGGTGATAGCAGTCGATGAGCAGAGCCTTGTTTTGCGAGGCGTGCGCAGCGGTGACGTGCTGACTATCACAAACGCAGACCCCGACACACCTCTCCGGCAAGAAGATTATCCTCCGGGGAAGTTAATTGCACTCAGCAATCCAGCTGGCGAAGAAATACCGAACTAACTAAAGGAAACAAACAAGGGGCGCAAAAAAGCGCCCCTTAACTTCATGCCCCGAACTAAACATGACTACGGCGAGACAGTCCCATCACCAGCGTTACCAAAAACACCACCAGGAAAATGTAGAACAACAGCTTTGCCATGCCGGCAGCCATAATCGCTACGCCGCCAAAGCCCATAACCCCAGCAATAATCGCAACTACCAGGAAAACCAACGCCCAATAAAGCATAAAGCCTCCTTAGGTGACATGGCTAAGATAGCTCTAAGGCTTAGCCATTTCGATCAGGCATAATCTGTAATTCAGACACGCGGGTACAGTAGCCGGAAAGGCTCAACTTTCCTGCGAAACATGGGTAGATGGTAAGCTGAGTTGGTTGCGCAACGTATTTATGGAGAATTCATGGCCACGGTAAAAATTACGGTAAGAAAGAACGGTCCGTTTAGGGTGGAAGCGCCAGAGGGATCTGTCGAACTCGTCGATGCAGACGGAAATGCCTACGATTTGACTGGTAAGCCCGCCTTCTCGCTATGCCGCTGTGGGGGCTCAGTGAACAAGCCATTTTGCGACGGAACCCATAGCCGGATTGGATTTATCGGCGCCGAACTTGCCGTCAAGAAAGCCGAAGAATCGGCCCCTGATCAGAAGCAGTAACATTCGTTAAGAGTAGAAGTTGCAGGCCAGCCTTCCTTGTAAATCGGCTCACCATGCGTGAGTTTGCTGAGGTTCTCCCGTGCGCGATTCGCGAGATCGTGAATTGGGAATGCATCGCCCGATCACTCGTCGCGACTTCTTGAATGGGGTCGCACTTACGCTGGGCGCCGCAATAATTCCTTCCCCTATCTTTGCCGCCTTTGATACCGCCGCTGAAATTCAAAATTCGGCGAATTACTATCCGCCGGCTAAGACGGGTTTGCGTGGCAGCCACGTTGGGTCATTTGAAGTGGCGCACACAGTGCGTGACGGCACCTTCTGGGACCATGCAGGAACGCCGCAAAATACCGGCGAAGTCTACGATCTAATTGTCGTGGGTGGTGGCATCAGCGGGCTCTCGGCTGCGCATTTCTTTCGTAAAACCGCGGGTCCAAAAGCGAGAGTACTAATTCTCGACAACCACGATGACTTTGGCGGACATGCCAAACGAAACGAATTTCGAGTCGGCAATGATTTTCGTCTGGGATACGGCGGAACTTTCTCTATCGAGAGTCCCGCTCCTTATAGTGCCGTGGCCAAGGGATTGGTGGAAGAGTTGGGCATCGATGTGCCTTCCTACGCGAAATATTTCAATAAGAACCTTTACCGATCATCCGGTCTTCGGCCGCAGATCTTTTTTGATAAGGAGACCTTCGGCGCCGACAAGCTGGTGGTGAACTCTCTTCGAAGCTCCCTGAGCGAAACTGGCGACCAGCCCACAGCAAGCTCTGAGACGTTGCAGAAGTTCATGGCGGAGGCGCCACTTTCCGCCGCCGCGAAGGAAGATATAAAGCGCCTGCTTGAAGAGAAGAAAGACTACTTGCCAGGACTGACTTCCGATCAAAAGAAAGCTCGCTTGGCCCGCATGAGCTACGCTGCTTTTCTTTCTGATGTGGTCAAAGTGAATCCAGAAGTGGTCAAACTTTATCAGACGATTCCGCAGGCGCTTTTCGGTGTGGGTATTGACGCCGTCGCGGCGCAGGATGCCTGGGGCATGGGGCTGCCGGGATTTGATGGCATGGAGCTCGATCCGGCGCCTGGCAAAGGAATGAACCGGGACGCAATTCCTAACGACGAAGCGGAAAAATACTTCTTTCATTTTCCTGACGGGAACGCTTCGATTGCCCGGTTGTTGGTCAGGAAGCTGATTCCAGAGGCGATTCCCGGGAAGTCGGTCGAAGACGTCATCCTGGCGAAAGCCAATTATTCAAAGCTCGATCAGGTTAGTTCTCCAGTTCGTATTCGGCTGAACAGCACCGCAGTTCGAGTGAAACATTTAGGCAGTTCAGGCACAGCAACCGAGGTGGAAGTCGCGTATTCGCAAGGTGGAAAGGTCTATACCGTCAAAGCAGCGAATTGCATCCTGGCTTGCTGGCACGTCGTCATCCCATACATTTGTGAGGAATTGCCAGAGAAACAGAAGACGGCGTTATCGGAAGCGGCAAAGGTGCCCCTTCTTTATACGAATGTGGCTCTAAGCAACTGGACGGCTTTCCAAAAATTGGGGGCGAGTTCGGTGTACGCGCCCGGTGGGTACCACAGCTTCTTCACGCTCGACATCCCGGTCAGCATCGGGGGATATGAGTGCGCTCGTAAACCGGACGAACCGATCATAGTTCACATGATGAAGACGCCATGTAAACCGGGGCATCCCGCGCGCGATCAGCATCGCATTGGACGTGGCGAACTGTTTATGACGCCATTTGAAGCCATCGAGCGTAACGTTCGCGACGAGTTGGGACGCGCACTTTCAGGCGGCGGTTTCGATCCCGCGCGCGACATCTCTGAAATCACCGTAAACCGCTGGCCCCACGGTTATGCCTACGAGTACAACTCATTGTGGGATCCATTTTGGCTCGAAGGTACGGAGACTCCCTGCGAAGTTGCCCGCAAACCTTTTGGCCGGATAGCAATCGCCAATGCCGACGCAGGTGCATATGCCTATACCGATTGCGCAATCGATCAGGCGTATCGCGCGGTAGGAGAAATTACCAAGGCTTGAAAGATACCGGGCGTCAGTGAATGGTCTTCGTCTTGCGCGACATGTAATCCATCAGTAGATACTGCCCGAGCGTGTAGGGTGTGGTGAAGTAAGCTTTGCCGCGGCACATTTCCGTAACTTTCTGCACGAATTGCACGAGCCCGTAGTCCGAAGCCAGCATGAAGGTGTTTATCATCACTCCGGCGCGCTTGCACTTCGAAACTTCCTCGAGCGTCTGGCTTACCACCAGCGGATCCAGCCCAAAGGCATTTTTGTAGATGCGTCCATCCTCAAGTGTTAGTGCTGACGGCTTGCCATCGGTAATCATCACGATCTGTTTCATGTCCTTGCGCTGGCGCTGTAACACGCGTTGCGCCAGGCGCAGTCCCTCGCGCGTGTTGGTGTAGTAGGGACCCACCTTCACTCGCGCCAACTGCGACAAAGGCACTTCCTCGGCGGAATCGTGAAACAGGATCAGGGAAAGCGAGTCGCCGGGGTATTGCGTCCGGATCAGGTGCGACAGCGCCATGGCGACTTTCTTGGCGGGAGTGAAGCGATCTTCTCCATAAAGAATCATGGAGTGCGAACAGTCCAGCATGAGCACGGTGGCGCATGACGATTGATATTCGCACTGGTGGACCTGAAGGTCGGAATACTCGATGTTGAGCGGCATCGCCAGGCCTTCACGCGAAATGGCGCTGGAGAGTGTGGCAGTGATGTCGAGATTCATGGTATCGCCGAACTCATATTGCCGTGATGCTCCGCTGGCTTCGATGCCGGTAGAAAGATCGCGAGTGTCGTGCCGGCCGAAGCTGGACCGCCCCAACGAACCAAGCAGATCGCGCAGGGTTTTGAATCCGAGAAAATCCAAACTTTTATCAGTAATTTCAAACTTGGCTTGCTGCTGTGACTCGCCTGTCTGCCCCCCTACACTCGACTGCTTGGCAGGATCATGAGGGTCGTCGACGCTGATGTAGTTCTCCTGCTCCATCCGCTCGATCAACTGCTCGATCAACTCATCGAGCGACCCGTCTACCTGCATTTGGTGTAATCGTTCGCGCATCTGCTCGTCGAGCAAATCGCTCTCCATCAAAGCCCGTTCCAGCGCGCGACGAAGATCGTCGAGAGTTTGCTCCTCCGGCACCAGATCTGAATACATGTAATTCTGATAGCCGCTCTGCAGCAGGTAGTCAGAGAGCGCCCCCAGCAGGTCTTCCATGCTCATTTCACCGGCAGGGTCGGGGACGTATTTACTGTAACGAATTCGTTTCATCTAGGTCGTTGGATGTTGTCGCTGGTCAACCACGGTTAGTTAAAGGTTCTTCTCGTGCGATACGGCTGATCTTCGGGATCAAACGGCTTCTCCTGGCGCTTGGGCTGTTTCTCTCCTGCAACGAATACCCGTTCTTCGTTTCTCCCAATTCGCTTATGGGCATGCAGACCTTCAAGCACAAATTCGGCGGCGGAAACCTGGGTTTCTGAATTGTCTTTTGGTCCCACCTCCACCTTGTTCAGCTTTTCCATCAGGCCCTGAATCGACTTCAGGGCGCGCAGCGAGTCCTCGGCGCTGGCTGTGTCGGCCATTTGAATTTCACCGCCGAGATCGAACCATTGCACAATCTGCTGCATGTTCACGTTATTGAAATATTCGTCGAAAGTCTTAGCGATGGCCATACGGATAAGTTCGCGGCCGACACTATCGGCGCCTTTCATCTCGCCCTCGTATTCGAGTTCGAGCTTTCCCGTGATGGCTGGCAACGCAGCGTAGATGTCGCCGAGTCGCGGCACCACGATCTTCTCGTCGTGCCGAATGGCCCGCCGCTCGGCGTTGGAAATCACATTTTCCAGAGTGGAGATTGGCAGACGTTGGCTAACACCGGATCGTTTGTCGATCTTCTTGTCTTCCCGGGCCATGAAAGCGACTCGTTCAATCACTTCGCGCACATACTTTGGAATGTGAAACTCGTAGCCGTTGCGCTTGGTCCAGGCTTCTTGGGTAGTAATTGCGACGCCTTCTTCGATGCTTGCCGGGTAGTGAGTGCGAATCTCAGAGCCAATACGATCTTTCAGGGGAGTAATAATTTTGCCGCGCGCTGTGTAGTCTTCCGGGTTGGCGCTGAAAACCAAGGCCACATCCAGGGGAAGGCGGATGGGATAACCCTTAATTTGCACGTCGCCTTCCTGCATGATGTTGAACAGGCCGACCTGGATCTTGCCAGCGAGATCGGGCAGTTCGTTAATGGCGAAGATCCCGCGATTGGCCCGCGGCAACAATCCGTAGTGAACGGTAAATTCGCTGCTCAGTTCATGGCCACCACGGGCCGCCTTGATGGGATCAATATCCCCGATCAGATCGGCGACCGTGACATCTGGCGTCGCGAGCTTTTCCACGTAGCGTTCTTCTGGCGACAGAAAAGAAATCTTGGTCTCGTCCCCATGGGTTGCGATTTGATCGCGGCAGCGGCGGCAAATTGGCTGATAGGGGTCGTCATGAATCTCGCAGCCCGTAATATAGGGGAGTTGAGCGTCAAGTAAAGACGTCAGTGCGCGAAGGATCCTACTCTTTGCCTGACCACGCAGACCGAGCAAAATAAAATTATGGCGCGAGAGAATTGCATTAACAATTTGCGGCACGACAGTATCGTCATAGCCGACAATGCCAGGGAAAATCGGTTCACCAGTGCGCACTTTCGCAATGAGGTTTTCCCGCATTTCATCTTTCACACCACGAGCATGGAGACGTTGTTCAGAGAAGGGACTGCGGCGAAGCTCGCCCAGCGTCCGCGGGAAACTCATAATAAAAACCCCCAGTAGCGGCCTGTTTGTCGATTATACGCCGGGCAGAAAAACTCGCTTTCAGGCCACCCGCCCGGCGCAGCGCTTAGTGGATGTGTCCATTGCCGCCGGCTTTTTTCCTGACCTGCACAGCGCGGCGTAAATTTGGAAGGATGTGTTCGAAGTATGTAATCAGTGTTTGAATGCGCTCCCATTCCGATTTCATTCCCAACAGACTCTGCTTGAAATCGAGATCGAGCGGCAGGGATCCGGCAAGATAAAAAGAAAACAGCGAGTCTGCGATTTCCGCGGGCTTTTGCTCTTCCGCTCCGGCAAGGCTCATGATTTCGCCATGTAATTTTCCCGCTTTCTCAATTTCTGCGCTGTCAGGCGCGCCAGGGTCATCATCGAAATAAGCGACTTCGGCACGAAGATAAGGCAGCTCCTGATTTACTTCCAGCAATTCGAATCGTCGCCGCCCCTGGGTAAGAATGTCCATCTTGCCGTCTTCGTATTTTTTGGTAACGCTGAGAATCTCCGCAGTGCAACCAATGTCCGCCACTTCCTGCTCTTTGGCCCGCACCACGCCAAAAAATTCCTTGCGAGCCAGGCATTCCGCAATCATCTCTTTGTAGCGAGGCTCGAAGATGTGCAAGGGAAAAGGCATTCCGGGTAGCAAGACTGTATCCAGAGGAAACAGCGGCAGAAGGGTCAAATATGTCCTCCAGACGGCTCGCGACAGCCGAATGAATTTAATTCTATCGCAGCGCTTGACTTGCACCGCGGGGCAGAATAAAAGCTCGGCATGGCTCTTTCAGGGAAAGTTGTGGTCATAACCGGTGCGTCCATGGGCATTGGTGAGGCCATTGCCCGAGTTTTTGTCGAACAGGACGCGAAAGTAGTGTTGCTGTCACGCGATACATCCCGGGCTGAGCAGGCAAGGGCCCGCGTAGGCCACGCGGAAACGACCATGGCCCTCTCCTGCGATGTGCGGAATCGTGAAGAGATTGATCGCGTAATCGCGCTCACGCTGCATCATTTCGGGCGGATCGATGTTTGGATAAACAACGCCGGTCACGGGATTCTGGATTCGATTGAGCAACTGGATATGTCGGCATGCCGTGATACGTTTGATACCAATTTCTTTGGCGCCGTTGCTTCCATGCAGGCGGTGATCCCGGTCATGAAGCAACAGGGAACGGGCGCGATTATCAATATCTCCAGTGTCGCCGGGCATCTTCCTCTTCCGTTTCACTCCATTTACAGCGCCACCAAGTTCGCTCTGAATGCGGTTGGCAAGGCGGCGCGCCTGGAGTTGATCCATGACGGAATTCACGTGATGACTGTCTGTCCGGGTTACGTGCGCACCGATTTTAGTGCGAACTCAAGACGTGGCACCGAAGCCAAAGTGGTCAGGCCCTCCAGCACTCGGGGAATCGGTGCGGAGCGAGTCGCCAAAGCCATTTTGCAAGGGTATCTAAAAAACAAGAGGGAAGTGGTCGTGCCCTGGGCGATGCATCCAGTGATCAAGATTTACCAACTCTTCCCAGCGCTGGTGGAGTGGGCGATGGTGAAGATGGTGAGGCCGGCGAAATAGGGTTAGTCCAGTTCCAAAAGCATGGCCTCCATTTCGGCAAGTGCGTGGCCATTATTGGTGCGTTTCGCCGAGGCAATTCCCTCCGCCAACATTTTCTTTGCCTCGTCGCGTCGCTCCGCCTTAGCCAACGTTTGCGCCGCCATAAAGTGGCCTGCGGTATAGTCGGGATGCGCGCCCAGTAGCTTGGCAAAATGCTGCATGGCCGCCTCGATGTTGCCCTGATTGGCATACTCCATGGCCAGCCCGTAGCGCGCAAATGCGTCATTCGGATTCTGTTCCAGAATCTCGCCAAGCATCTCGATACGATCCATACCGGCTAACTCCTTGAATGAATATTGATACTACTGGTTTTTCCTAAATAGGATCGTCTTCAGGCGATTCAAGTCTCGAAAATTAAGCCTCGCGGTACAATGAGCCATCCACAACACTGGAGTTGCACTTGTCCTGTCCCTACTTCGCTCCTCTCATTAAAGCCGATGCGCTTTCGTGGCTGCATCCTTCCAGACTTCCGCTGGGCGCAGGTTGGACCGGGCGCTGTTCAGCGCCTGGACATGAAGGAGTGCAACCCACCGATGATGAGCTTCGGGAATTGTGTAATCTGGGTTACGCAGCCGCCTGTCCCCGGCTGCCGCGGGAGCGCTCTTACGACGCGGTCCGTTTTTCGATCGCCCGCGAAAATAATTCGCAGTTATTCTTGTGGTTCGTTTGCGAGAACGCTCACCGGCCGAGCGCGCATGGAACATTGCAATACGATAGTTTCGCCAAATATTGGATTTCTACTCACCCTGACCAAAATATCCAAAAGTTAGCCGAGTGTTACGTTCATTCCTATCTTGCCCGCAAGATCCCTGTGGAATCTTCGAGTGTGGCGTCATGACCGAAGCTCGCGCTTTAGTGCCGCGTCCTGTCAGTGATTCGCAGTCGGAGATGAACGAAATCGTTCTTCCGAACGATACCAATCCCCTGGGGTTCCTGCTGGGCGGCCGCCTCATGCACTGGATCGACCTTGCCGGTGCAATGGCCGCCCATCGCCACTCGCGTAGCTATGCTGTGACCGCTTCCATCGATCATCTTGATTTTCTGGTTCCGGTGCATGTGGGCGATTTGGTGATTCTTCGCTCTTCGGTCAATCGTGTTTTCAAGACTTCAATGGAAGTTGGGGTCAAGGTTTGGGTCGAAAACTATATTGAAGACAGCCGCAAGCACGTGAGTTCGGCTTACCTTACCTTTGTGGCCGTGGAGAAGTCAGGTAAGCATGTTCTGGTTGCTGCGGTGATCCCCGAGAGTGATGAGGAGAAGCGACGTTATGAAGACGCTGGTAGACGGCGCGAGCTTCGGCGTCATGAATTCGAACGGCGTACGAATAACGTACTAAGGTAGATTACTTATTGACAGCTAGCCACAAATCGCTATGCTTGCGTCCAGTTTTGCAGAGAGCTAATTGTGAAGCGATACTCCCCCACTCACGAACTCCTCGGCAGCATTGAGCGGATCCTATCGTTCAATCACCCATCCTTCCACGGTTCGCCCCTAGACAAGATCGTCGAACTTTTATATCAGGGGCGACATTACAGTTGGACTGGAATTTATGTTGCTGTCGGCGAGGATCGCGCTTCGGACGTTGCTCCAAGCAATCCACAAGCTGGGCAGATCGCCCTCACCGAGACTCGGTCCAAGATATTAGTTTCGATGAAATTGTCTGGCCGCGAGTATGGGATATTGGCGGTTGAGAGCGAGCGAGAGGCATTTCGCCCAGAAGACCGAGTTTTTCTTGAAAACGTGGCACACTTGTTGGCGCGCTTTCTGGCGGGCACAGGCCGCTACCTTGTGCGTAAAGCAAGCGGAACGGTCGCCGTAGCCTCAGAAAAGCCTAAAGCTCTAGCCAGAGCCGTGTGAGCCTCACGCACGGATAAAAACCTTCCTCCTGTGTCATGCATTTTTCTTGGGCGTTCCTTCAATTTGCGAAGTGATAGTTCCAATGTGACAATATGCCTATGCAAAGATTTTTCACCACGGCGGTAAATGCGCTGGCGGCTGCGACATTGCTACTAGGGAATTCCCTGGCGCAGACTTCGCCGGCAAAAACTCAACCTGCGCCTGCTTCCAAGGCCGCGCATCCGTCCACCGCGGCGAAGACACCCGCAGGCAAAACTTCCACGGCGGCCAAGGCTCCGGCGCCCAAGCTGGTTACTCCCAAAGACAAATTTAGTTACGCGTTGGGAATGAATCTGGGAAACACTCTTCATCGGCAGTCGGTCGATGTCGATCCTGCAATTTTGCTTCGCGGTCTAAAAGATGCAATCGCCGGTGGGAAAATGGCGTTAACCGAAGAAGAAGCGAGGGCCGCTTTAATGGAAGTGCAAAACGAGGTGCGAAAGAAACAGCAGGCTCAAATGCAGCAACTCGGTGAAGCTAACAAGAAAGAAGGCGATACATTTCTGGCCGCCAACAAGACGAAACAGGGCGTTGTGACACTACCGAGTGGCTTGCAATATAAAATTCTGACGGCTGGCACCGGCCCCAAACCAACCTTAAGCGACACGGTTGTATGCAATTACCGCGGCACGTTGATCAACGGCACCGAATTCGATAGTTCGTACAAGCGTGGCCAGCCGGCAACTTTTCCCGTAAGTGGCGTGATCAAGGGATGGACCGAAGCGCTTCCACTAATGCCGGTGGGATCGAAGTGGCAGCTTTTCATTCCCTCGGCGCTTGCCTATGGCGAGCGTGGACCGGGACCCGAAATCGGGCCCAACTCAACTTTGATTTTTGAGGTCGAATTACTTTCAATCCAGGATAAGAGCCAAGCTAAACCCGAGATCAAGCCTGAGGAGAAGAAATAGGTGAGAATTAGGCGAGCCGTTCATCAGAGATATTTCAGAAGAATTTTCTTGAGGACGGCTCCCCTTGTTTTGTTACTGCTTCCCATTGCTGCTTTTGCACAAAAACCAGAACATCCCTATCGCGTTTCCAAAAGTTATACTCTCGGCGGTGTCGACCGCTGGGACTATCTCACCTTGGACGCTCAGGCGCGCCGCCTTTTCATCTCACGTTCGACCCATGTAATGGTGGTGAATGCAGACTCTGGCAAGGTGATCGGCGACATCGCTGACACTACCGGAGTACATGGCATCGCTCTTGCCCCGGAACTTAAGCGCGGGTTCACCAGCAATGGCCTGGAAAATTCCGTAAGCATTTTTAACCTGGATACGCTGGCAGTGGTCGGGAAAGTTAAAGTTGGCGATGGTCCCGACGCAATTCTTTATGATCCTGCGACCCAGCGGGTTTTTACTTTCAACGAAAAAAGTCGGGACGCGACAGCGGTTGACGCGGTTAAAGGCACGGTGATTGGCACCATTCCGCTTGGTGGAACCCCCGAATTTGCTGTAAGTGACGGCAAAGGGGAGTTATTCGTAAACATTGAAAGTAAGAGCGAAATGGCGGTGCTGGACTCGAGACGACTCAGCGTAGAAGCACGATGGCCGCTGGCGCCCTGTCAGGGACCGACAGGCCTTTCTATCGACACCAAAAATCGCCGCCTGTTTTCTTCTTGCAGAAACAAACTCCTGGCAGTTATGGACGCGGACAACGGTAAACTGATTACGACGTTGCCAATTGGAATGGGTACTGATGGCACAGCTTTCGATCCGGGAACAGGTTCGATCTTTGTTTCATGCGGCGAAGGTGTCATGACTGTTGTTCATGAAGACTCGCCAACCCAGTTTCGGGTGACTGAAAACGTCGCCACCATGCAAGGTGCGCGTACTCTGGCACTTGATCCTGATAAACACGAGATATTTTTGGTCAGGGCTCAACTGGGACCCCCTCCCGGCCCGGATTCGGGATTGCCGATGAGGCCGACGATTGTGCCGAATTCATTCTCCGTTTTGGTTGTCGGCAATTCATTCTGAGCTGAGAACCGAGATTAGGCGCGTCAGGCCGCTAAATCGGCGGCTACTTCGCAAATTTTCTTCCAAGCCTGCTCAACATGGCGTGCCTCAGTGTAGGTTTGCCCGATGCACATTCGCAGCACCATCCGGTCGTTGAGGCGGGTATGGGTAAGGTAGAGTTTGCCGCTGGCGTTGAGCCTTTCCATCAGTTGCTGGTTAATGGCATCCTCGCCCTTTAGGCGAAAGCAAACTAGGTTAAGCGGCGCCGGAGCCACAACTTCAAACCTCTTATCGGCCTGCACCCATTGAATAAACTGCTGAGCCAGCTTTACGTGGCTTCGAATGTGATGCCGCAACCCCTGGATTCCATAATGGCGGATTACAAACCATAACTTCAGCGAGCGAAAGCGCCGCCCCAGCGGGATCTGCCAATCCCGATAGTCAATGACTGCCCCCGACTCTGTCGCCTGGTTGCGCAGATATTCCGGAAGCACGCTCAAAGTCTTAATCAGCGCTTTGCGATCGGCGACGTAAAAGCAATCGCAGTCAAAGGTGGTGAACATCCACTTGTGCGGATTGAAACAATAGCTGTCGGCATACTCGAGGCCTTGTTGAATCCGGCGAAATTCCGGACAGATCGCCGCTGTGCCGGACATGGCAGCATCCACATGCAGCCACAAATTATGTGCACGACAGATGCGGCCAATCTCTTCAACTGGGTCAAGCGCATTCGATGAGGTTGTGCCCACCGTGGCGCAAACGAAGCAGGGAATGAGGCCGTCTTTCAAATCGTTTTCAATTTGCTCTTTCAGAGCCCGCGGTCGCATGGCGAAATTTTCGTCCACCTCAATCAGCCGTAGATTCTTGCTTCCGAGCCCGGCGATTTTCACCGCCTTTTCAATTGAGGAGTGCGCCTGCGAAGAGGTGTACGCTACCAACTTTCCGTCGCACCCATGCTGATTGCTGGCGAAATTTGTGGCCCGCTCTCGCGCCGCAAGTACGGCACACAGAGCTGAACTCGAGGCGGTGTCCTGAATCACCCCACCGCCTGTGTTCGTGGAGAAAAATTTCTCCGGCAGCGCCAGCATCTTCGCCAGCCAATCAAGAACGTGGGTTTCCAGTTCGGTGCAAGCCGGGCTGGTTGCCCAGAGCATCCCCTGGACGCCAAGTCCAGACGAAAGCAAATCGCCCAGAACGGCTGGGCCTGACCCGTTGCCGGGGAAGTAGGCGAAAAAATTTGGTGATTGCCAATGGGTGATTCCCGGGAGGATCAGTCTGTCGATGTCCGCAAGCAGCGCATCGAATGCTTCGCCCTCAGCGGGAGGGTTCGCAGGGAGTCCGGCGCGTATCTCTCCCGGCTTGACCTGCGAAAGCACCGGCAGAGTCTCCACGCGCGATAGATAATCCGCGACCCAATCAATTACCGCATGGCCGTTGCGGCGAAACTCATCCGGAGTCATGTGAAAGCTTTTTTCGTGTTGAGGCATGTGGGAGATCATTCAACCACAAGAAGGTTCACGAAAGAAAACTTCTCTACGCAAGGTGACCATAAAAAACGCGGGTATCGTAGGGGATTTCAACCCGCCCACCCCTCTGATGGGCGGCGAATATGCGCTTCAATTCTCGCAACATCGGATCGTAGCCGGCGTGGCCGGGCGGGGGCGCGTAAGAAGACGACAACAGGCGGCCTTCCAGCCCTGCATAATCGAACTCCTGGCCTATGCTGAAGACTCTTAACGCGCAGGCCGCCGGGGCGAAGAACGATTCAATCCCGGCCGTGGTTAGCTCGTGGCGTACGTCCGTGTAGTCGATGCCACAACTGAGCAGAAGCTGTTCGTAATCCCGGAGAAATTCACTCGAATCGATTCGGCGCTCATTCCACAGCAAAACTACCCAGCCCTTAGGCTTAAGGATTCGGGCAAATTCCGCGCGCGCTTTTTGCAGATCGAACCAGTGGGCCGCCTGGGCCGCGGTCACAAAGTCAACACTACTGCTGGGTAGAGTTGTGGATTCCGCCGTGCCCGAAACGCTGGTAAATCTCTCATACTCGGCCAGAAACGTCTCTCCGGCGTGCCTCATCTCTGCATTTGGTTCCACACCGTAAACTCGATTTCTGTTTTCAAGCAGAAGCCGGCTGAAGATTCCGGTGCCAGAGGCTATATCCGCAATCACTGCGCTTGAGGTCAGGCCGCATTCGGCTTTCAGCATCTCTAAAACTTCAGGCGGATAGCTGGGACGATAGCGAATGTAGTTATCGACCCGGATAGAAAAACGCTGAGTAGAATCTGCCGCCGGCACGGGATTATTTTAACCCCAGTCGCCACGCCGACCCTCCAACCACGATTTGCAGCGAAACTGCTAAATTATAGGAATCCCTTATGCGCTTGGTAATCAAAGTCGGCACCAGTCTAATTGCGCCCGGAGGCCGCATCGACACTACCCGGATGCGTGCATTGGTCGATCAATTGGATCTTTCGCGCCATGAATATTTGATCGTCAGTTCGGGAGCTATCGCGTCTGGCATGGCGAATCTTGGCCTGGGCGAGAAGCCCACCAGCGTGCCCATCATGCAAGCCTGTGCTGCGGTGGGCCAGAGCGTGCTCATGCATACCTACGAGCAGCTTTTTTTCGGCAAGAAAATTGTCGCACAGCTGCTGCTGTCGAGCGACGATTTTACCTCTCCTGTTCGATACAAGAATTTGCAGAACACCATGCAGCAACTGCTGAAGCTTGGAGTGGTGCCGGTAGTGAATGAGAACGACAGCGTGTCGGTACGCGAACTCGAAGGCGCGTTTGGCGACAACGATGAGCTCAGCGCCTTATTGGCCACCGCGGTTGCGGCGGATTGGTTAGTGCTGCTTACCGATGTTGACGGTTTTTTCGTTCCTAACGGGAAGCATCCGCGGTTGCTGCGAACCATTCGAAAGCTAACTCCGGCCATGGAGTCGGAATGCAATGGCACGGGAAAGCTGGGGCGAGGCGGCATGCGATCAAAACTACGCGCTGCCAAAGTTGCCAGTGATGCGGGAGTCCATGTCGCCATTGTGAATGGCCGACATGAGCATGCTATTCCGTGGGCCTTGGAAAGAAAGATCGGAACTTATTTCCCCGCCCAGAGAGGAAAGAAATAGTTGGCTACCGCCCTTAACCCGCAGATCGCGACTCGCGACAAACTCGTGCGAGCGAAGCAAGCTTCGGCCCGGTTAGCGCAGCTTTCGACCGAAGAAAAGAACTCCACTCTGCTGGCTATGGCGGATGCAATCGACGACAACGCCGTAAGCATTGCGAAGGCTAACGCCTTGGATCTCGAAACCTCCGGGCTAGTCGGAGCTCTGCGTGATCGTCTGTTGCTTACCTCGGAAAGAATCAAAGGGATGTCCGCCGGCGTGCGGGATATTGCGAAGCTGCCTGATCCGATTGGTGAACGCCTTTCAGAAGTAAAGCGTCCGAACGGATTGATAATTCGTAAAGTGCGAGTTCCATTAGGGGTAGTCGGAATCATTTACGAGTCGAGGCCAAACGTCACTGTAGACACAGCCTCCCTGGCCTTCAAGAGTGGCAACGCAATCGTGCTGCGGGGCGGCAAGGAAGCGGCTAACAGCAACCGCCGCCTGGTGGAAATCTTGTCCGCTGTGCCAGGCGTCCCAGAAGGCGCCATTGAATTGCTCGACTCCAGCACCCGCGACTCCGTAACCGATTTGATCAAGGCTCGCGGGCTGGTAGATGTAATTATTCCGCGCGGAGGGGCATCTCTGATTTCCTTTGTTCTCGACAACTCCGCAGTGCCGGTAATTGAAACCGGGGAAGGGAATTGTCACATCTTCATCGATCAGACTGCTGATTTCGATATGGCCGATGCCATTGTCATGAATGCCAAAACCCAGCGTCCCTCAGTGTGTAACGCCGCCGAGAAATTGTTGGTGCATCAGGCTATCGCGAAACAATATATTCCGCGCATCGTCAAGAAATTGGTCGAGGCTGGCGTTGAAGTCCGAGGGGACGAAGGAACTTGCCGTCTCGCTCCTGAAGCCATTCCTGCCAGCGCCCAGGACTGGCAAGAAGAATATCTTCGGCTTTGCATTGCAATACGAGTTGTTCCGAATATTGACGAGGCCATCGCCCACATCAATCGTTACTCGACGAAAAATTCCGAAGCGATTGTTACTCGCGATGACGCCTCTGCCCAGCGCTTCCTCAATCAAGTGGATTCGGCGGTAGTGTACTGGAACGCCTCCACGCGTTTTTCCGACGGAGGCGAGTTCGGTTTTGGAGCGGAAATAGGCGTCAGTACCCAAAAACTGCATTGTCGCGGGCCATTCGCCCTCGCCGAGTTGACTTCTACGAAGTACGAAGTTATTGGAAGTGGCCAGGTCAGGAAGTAGAAATTCGCGCTTGTCTAAGTTAGCGCCACACCCCAACCCTCATTAAGTCGAAATGGTGGTCGTAGGTCCATACCGCCAGATCGAGACGCATCGAGATGGACGCGACCAGCGCGTCAAACAACGTAATCGGCTGATCCTTGAATGCCTGAACTCTCAAGATACCTTGCCGGTAGTCCTCTGGAGTCGGATTGAGGAGGGAAGCGTTGCTTACCTCGTCGAGCCAAACCGACGCGTGACGATGGCCGAGACGAAACAAGAGCAAAGTGTAAGCCTCGAGTAGAGTGGGATACGCAATTATGACTTCGTACTTCTCTCGACTTAATCGCTGCAGTTGGTGACGGGCTTGCTTGTGATGGCTATCGTCAGGGTCGGCCGACGCATATAAGGGGCCAGTATCAGCCAGCACTGCCCGTTTCACTTTCGAATCCCCGCTAGATATTTGTCGTGATCTTCACTTACATCGCGGCGTCCGCTGCCCTTCGGTGCAACGCTGATGCTCAGCGCGCGGCGCTCTCGTAGAAATCCGCGCTCTTGCAAATATTGCCGCAATGCGACCTGCACGACCGTGGTTAGCGACGGCGGCGCCTCTTGTGATCGTAGGTATTCCTCTACGGCGTCTGCCAGGTCATCCGGAAGCGTCATGGTTGCCCGTTTCATGCGGAGATTATATATCACCATATGGTGCAACGGGTGAACTTGGTGCTCCACTAAGATCGGAAGGTTTTCTCCCATTTCCACACGTTCGTAGTCCGCCCGCCAGCTTCCCCGTGAGACCTGAACTCTCTGTGCTAACTTAAACATTTCCCGGGGGAACGATGAAGCTTGTTCGCGCTGCTGTGATTGCTGTCGTTGCCTTATGTTCGTTGCTCTCAATCAACCTCATCGGCGGCACTTCCTCCAACCCCACTACCTCTCCCACCCAGATCTTGGGTTTCCGCGATTCGGCACCAGAGATTTCCATCGAGAATCGTTTTCTTGCAGTGCCCGACCCGAAGCTCGCCGAAGAACATCTGCGCATTCTGACCCAGGCTCCGCACATGGCCGGAACCACCGAAGACAAAGCCACGGCTGACTACGTTGCCAGTAAATTTCGTGCGGCTGGTCTCGATACCGAAATTGTCGAGTACAGAGTCTGGATGAACTATCCCGCCTCGATCAATGTCGACATTACGGCGCCGGCTGGCGTGAACATGCATGGTCCCTCGCGAGAGCGAGTCGATGGAGATCCTTTTCAGGACGATTCGCGCGTGGTTGTGCCGTTCAATGGCATGTCTCCTTCGGGAGATGTGGAAGCAGAAGTCGTATATGCCAACTACGGAACCCCTGAAGACTTTGCCAAGCTCGCACAGATGAAGATCGATGTGCGGAGCAAAATCGTCATTGTTCGCTACGGGCAGAACTTTCGCGGCGTGAAGGAGTTCATAGCCCAGGAGCGTGGTGCGGCCGGAGTGTTGATCTATTCCGATCCCAGCGATGACGGCTGGCGCCGCGGCGACAAGTATCCCCAGGGACCATGGCGTCCTGACACCGGCGTCCAGCGCGGCTCGGTCGGCTACATGTTCCAGTTTCCCGGAGACCCGACCACTCCGGGGATAGCCTCCGTACCTTCACTCCCAGATTCCGAGCGCACACCGCCAGAGAAATCCGCACAGTTGCCCAAGATTCCGGTGACTCCGATTTCCTACGCCGATGCCTGGCCCATCCTCGAGCACTTGGGCGGGCCGGACTCTCCGCGCGATTGGCAAGGCTCGCTGCCCTTCACCTACCACGTAGGCTCAGGGCCGGTGCGGGTGAGGCTGAATTTAAAGCAAGACTTTCAGTACCGTAAGATTTGGGACGTCGTTGGTCGTATCTCAGGGAGCCAGTGGCCGGCGGAATGGGTTGTCGCCGGCAACCACCGTGACGCTTGGGTATATGGGGCGGTTGATCCAAATAGCGGCACCGCCGCCATGCTGGAGTCAGTGCATGGCATTGGTGAACTGCTCAAGTCAGGATGGAAGCCAAAGCGCACCATGGTGTTCTGTAGCTGGGACGCCGAGGAGGAGGGCCTAATCGGCTCTACCGAATGGGGCGAGCAACATGAAGCGGATCTAGCCACCGCCGCCGCCTATTTCAATATGGATGTGGCGGTCTCCGGACCGCGTTTCGGTGCATCGTCGGTGCCCACGCTCAAGCAGTTCATTCGCGACGTAACCAAGACCGTTCCCAGCCCAAAGGGTGGGACAGTCTACGAGGTTTGGCGCAAAGCCAGCTTGGAGGGAGAGAAAGTGAATCCCCAAGAAACGGCAAGCAGCGCTTTTCGCGCCCCCGCCGCCGAACCCCAGTCGGATGCTCCAGTTGGCGATTTAGGCAGCGGATCTGACTACACCGTCTTCTTACAGCACCTGGGAGTTCCGTCGTCCGACACCGGATCAACCGGGGCCTACGGCGTTTACCACTCCGCCTTCGACAACTTCAATTGGTTCAAGAAGTTTGGCGATCCTGACTTCCTTTACGAGCAGCAAATGGCGCGCGTATTCGGCCTACAAGCCATTCGAATGGCTGACACCGAAGTCCTGCCCTATGACTACCAAAACTATGGCAAGGAAATAGCAAGTTATGTTCAAGCCGCCGAGAAGAAGGCGGCTGCCGAGTTTGGTGACCAAGCACCCGCTTTCGATGGGCTACTAGACTCCGCCCGTAAATTTGAGCTCGCCGGGCTAAAGATGATGGAGCGCCAAAAAAAGCCATCTACCGATGTCGCCAGGCTGAACCAGACTTTACGGCTGGCGGAGCGGGCTCTGCTGGTTCCCTCCGGTCTGCCCAATCGTCCTTGGTTCCGGCATGCCATCTACGCGCCGGGGCAATATACCGGCTATGCGGCTGTCGTAATCCCGGGAGTCAACGAAGCCATCGATAAACATGATCTGGAGCGCACACGGCAGCAGATAGCGGTCTTGACTGAAGCTCTAAAGCGAGCCACCAAGGTGCTGCAGACCCGGTAAAACGCCCCCTGGCTTGACCAATGGGCCCACGCCCTACTCATTGTTTTTTCAACAGGAAAACTTCAGCTAGTCGGCGTAGCATCCAAGTTGTCTAGCGAGTTTCCTATTATGCCGTTAGCCCGAATTACCGCCCCCATCGCAGATTTCTACGAACGTCTGGCTCAAGACCTCCGAGCCAGGGGATTCGACGTCCAAAATGCCCATCCCGGTCAGTTCTTTTCGGAGGCTGCCGACCTCGAAATTTCGGTTAGACAATGCGCCCCGGAAGACGCGGCGAGGCTCGCGACCGATGCCTCGGTCTCGAAAGATATGTGTGTCCTGGTGACGCCTAACGGACGCGATGGCCACGTGCGCTCCATCGAAATGATCGTGGTGCAGCCGCGAACTCAAGTTCAGCCGCAAGCCACTGGCATTACGCCGGCTCAAGTGATTGAAATTACCTCCGCCCTGGCTCGCAACGCACAAGGTGGGAATCCGGTTCGCATTCAGCACAGTTCAGTTCGCCCCACTGCATGGCAAAGGGCCGATAAATCAGCACGCTCCAGTTGGGTCGATATCACTCACACCACGGCTCGCTGGCTGGAGACGCTAACCACTGGAAGCCATTCGGTTTGGCAAGTGCTTAAACAGGCCTCCGTGCCTGCTCGCGCTTTCTTCTGGGAGGTAGGTGACGAAACCAAGCAACTAGCGAATCGTGTTGCTGACGCGCTGTTTCGCAAGAAATCAGACGAGGAAGAACAGGTGGTGCCCAGCATGTTCCATCTCTCAGAGGCGGAAGACTCCAGGGACCAAAAGAGTCCCGAGGTCATCGAGCATCAGGTGATCGTGCAGATGCCGGAGCGCCAGGGCGCTAAGCAATCTGGCCGCGACATTCGCTTCATAAAGGCAGGCGCGGCGGCAGCTGTAGTCGCGATTGCGGCCGTATTGTCGGTCTCTGCGTTACACCGCGCCTCGCAGCCCCCGGCCGCCGCCGGTGATCAACCGCACAGTGCAAAAGCTCCGATTCCAGCATCCCTCACACTGAAACCCTCGGCATTGATCGAACGCGGCGCCGAGCACAGACCTTCCGGCGTGCAGATGGTCTCCGCTCGTCAGGTAGCAGGCGAGGATTCGGGAGTCGACGATACCGTCACGCATTACGCTCGCCGCGCACCCGCCCGCAAGGCGAACGCCAACCCGTACGAGATCAAGCACTACTCTGACTTGGATTAGTCGTGGATGTGAAGGGCTGAAGCGTACCGATCAACAATCGCTGTCGTCCTGAAGGCGCGCTTCTTGCGCCGAAGAGCCCGCCCCGAGATTGTCAGAGGGACCCCTACCGGTCACTCGGGTGCCGGCAGATCGGGATCCTTCTACTTAAGCGAAACCAGCTTTTCCACCAGCTCCGAATAATCCTTCTTTTCCAACCCGTGGACCTGCTTGTTGTATTCGTCAACCTTGCTGGAATAGTTCATCGAGCAGAACTTGGGCCCGCACATGGAACAGAAGGCGGCTTCCTTGTAATAGTCATCCGGAAGAGTTTCATCGTGCATCGACCGCGCCGTTTCAGGATCGAGCGAAAGCGCAAACTGTTTTTCCCAATCGAATGTGTAGCGCGCGTAGCTAAGCGCATCGTCGCGGTCCTGCGCCCCGGGACGATGCCGTGCCACGTCGGCGGCATGTGCGGCGATTTTATAAGCGATGATGCCGTCCTTAACGTCCTTTGCGTTTGGCAACCCAAGATGCTCTTTCGGCGTGACATAGCAAAGCATTGCCGCACCATGCCAGCCAATCATCGCCGCCCCAATAGCTGACGTGATGTGATCGTAGCCGGGTGCTATGTCAGTCACCAGCGGCCCCAGCGTATAGAACGGAGCTTCGTAGCAAAGCTCTTTCTCTTTATCAATCTGCTCTTTAATCTTGTCGAGAGGCACATGGCCGGGGCCTTCGATCATGACCTGCACGTCGTATTCCCAGGCTTTCTTGGTCAGCTCTCCCAGAGTTTTTAATTCGGAAAACTGAGCTTCGTCGCTGGCGTCGGCGATGCACCCCGGCCGTAAACCGTCACCCAGAGAAAAGCTGACGTCATGCTTGGCGAAGATTTTGCAAATATCGTCGAAACATTCGTAGAGAAAATTCTGCTTATGATGATGCGCCATCCACTGCGCCAAAATAGCGCCGCCGCGGCTGACAATACCAGTTATGCGTTTTGAAACCATCGGCAAGTACTGAATCAGCACGCCAGCATGGATCGTCATGTAATCCACGCCCTGCTCGGCTTGTTCTTCAATTACTTCCAGCATGATGGCGGCATTAAGGTCTTCAATGCGCTTTACCCGGGAAATCGCTTCATAAATCGGCACCGTGCCAATCGGCACCGGCGAATGCCGCAGGATTGCCTCACGAATTTCGTGAATGTTGCCGCCGGTGGAGAGATCCATTACCGTGTCGGCCCCGAAATGCACTGAGGTATGCAGCTTCTTCAGTTCCTCATCGATGTCCGAAGTGACCGCGGAATTGCCGATGTTGGAGTTGATCTTGCACAGCGAGGCCACCCCAATGCACATTGGTTCCAGCTCAGGATGATTGATGTTGGCAGGGATAATCATCCGTCCCCGAGCTACTTCATCGCGCACCAGTTCCGGCGAAAGCTTCTCCTTCTGGGCGATGTATACCATCTCCTCGGTGATCAGCCCCTTGCGGGCATAACGCATCTGCGAGAAGTTGCCGTCGGTATTCTGGCTGCGGCGCTGGGCCAGCCATTCGGCGCGGGGCAGAAGGGCTTTGTGCCCGTTGCCGTTGGAGGAACTGCCATTCGTGGGATTGCCGTTCGAACCGTTGGAGTTGGGACCAGTCATTATAAGAAACCAACTTTGCTGGGATGAGTACTCGGCAATTATACGCCGCGAAATTGGCCCTCACTTTGGCCACGGGACGCCGTGTAGTAAAGGTCGAGCAAAGTTCTAAATCGACCTCATGTTTAGGTATGAACGGTCCGAGTAACAAAATTGACAATACTGCGGGATTTATATAGTTTCGACTTCGGGAACGTTTACGACTTATACTTCCGCCTGACCTCAAATCCATGCTTTTGGCCTCCCTACGTGAAGAAGTGTTAGCTGCGAACCTTGAGCTGGTTCGCCGGGGACTGGTGCTCTACACCTTCGGCAACGTCAGCGGAATTTCGCGCAAAGATAACCTGGTCGCCATCAAGCCAAGTGGGGTTCCCTACGAAGATCTTGGTCCAGAACACATGGTGATCTCCGACCTGAATGGCAAGATCGTGGAAGGGGAATACAAGCCCTCCTCGGACCTCCCCACCCACCTCGAGTTGTATCGGCAATTTCCCAATATCGGAGGCGTTGCCCATACCCATTCAGAATTCGCCACTGCCTGGGCTCAGGCTCAGCGTTCCATCCCGTGCCTGGGGACAACTCACGCCGACTATTTTCACGGTTCCATACCAGTCACCGCTCCGCTTACCCCACAGGAGATTGCCACCGATTACGAGTGGAATACCGGGATAGCAATTTGCCGGACCTTCGCAGACCTCAACCCTGACGCGATACCGGGAGTGCTGGTTGCCGGACATGCTCCGTTCTGCTGGGGCAAGGACGCCTCGGCCGCCACTCACAATGCAGTAGTTTGCGAATACGTGGCCAAAATGGCGTACTACAGCCTGACCATTAATTCGCAGGCGACTCCGTTACCCCGAGAATTGCACGACAAGCACTTCCTCCGAAAGCATGGCAAGACTGCTTATTACGGCCAAGTCCTAAACAAATGAGCCAACCGCGCTTTCCTGACGAGAACAATAGATGCCGCACCATTAGGACGCCGTTTTCTGCCGGCGCAGCCGAGCCTGGCGCTCTGCTTTTGATGGTTCTCCCGCACCATGTACTTCCCATTCACGTGGGCACATTCGCTACAAGCTAGGTTAGAAAGCTGAGGAATCGTTATGCCGAATAAGAAAATGACCATGGGCCTGATCGTGGGCAACCGCGGATTTTTCCCGGACCACCTCGCCAAGACCGGACGCGAGGACATGTTGCGCGTGCTTGAACAGGCTGGCATGGATTGTGTTTCGTTGTCCCCTGACCAAAGCAAGTACGGCGCGGTCGAGACTCACGAAGAGGCCAAGCGTTGCGCGGCGCTATTTCAGGACAATCGCCATCGCATCGACGGAGTGATCGTCACCCTGCCTAACTTCGGCGACGAACGCGCCATCGCTGACACTCTTCGCCTCGCCCGGCTGCACGTCCCGGTTCTTATTCAGGCCACGCCCGACGTTACCGACAAAATGACCATCGCTTTTCGCCGTGACAGCTTCTGCGGGAAAATGTCGGCCTGCAACAACCTGCGGCAGTACGGCATTCCTTATTCGCTCACCAAGTTGCATACCGTTGCCCCTGACTCTGATAATTTCCGCACAGATCTGCAATGGTTTTCCTCGGTCTGCCGCGTAGTCAATGGATTCCGCGACCTGCGGGTAGGCAGCATCGGCGCTCGTCCCGCTGCCTTTAACACAGTCCGTTACAGCGAAAAGATTCTGGAGTCGCAGGGCATCACCACCGAAACCGTCGACCTCTCCGAGATCATGGGACGCATCGCCCGCCTGAAAGATGACGACTCCAACGTGCAAACCAAGCTGGCAGAAATTCGCAAGTACGTCACCACCGAAGGCATTCCCGTCGAGTCACTGATCAAGATGGCAAAGTTGGGCTTCGTAATCCAGGACTGGATGCGCCAGACCGACGTAAAAATAAGCGCGGTGCAGTGTTGGACCGCTATGGAAGAGTATTTCGGCGTCGTGCCCTGCACCATCATGAGCATGATGAGCAACGATCTGATCCCCAGTGCCTGCGAAGTCGATATTGTCGGCACGCTCGGCATGTACGCGCTAGCACTCGCCTCCGAAACGCCAAGCGCGCTGCTCGACTGGAACAACAACTACGGCGACGATCCCAACAAAGCTGTCTGCTTCCATTGCAGCAATCTTCCAAAGCATTTCTTCGAAGACGTCCGTATGGACTTCCAGGAGATCATTGCCGGCACAGTTGGCAAGCTGAATACTTTTGGCACGGTAGTAGGACGCGTGAAGTCAGGCGCGATGAGTTTCGCCCGCTTCTCCACCGACGACACTGCGGGAAAGATGCGAGGCTATGTGGGCGAGGGAGCCTTCACCAAAGATCCACTGAACACCTTCGGTGGCGCTGGCGTGGTCGAAATCCCGAATCTGCAAAAGCTGCTGCACTACATCTGTGAAAATGGATTCGAACACCACGTAGCCGCCAACTTCTCGACCACCGCGGGTGCCGTACACGAAGCAATGACGCGTTACTACGGCTGGCAGATGCACTGGCACGTATAAACCTGAGCGGGCCCCGACCCGGGTCCAGAGCCGGGTGCCCCATTCTAGTCGCGCTCTTTGCGACTAGAGTGGGAGGGACTTTAGTCCCCGACAAAAGAATTTCGATTTCACATCTCTGCGGAGACCCTAACAAGGAACCCCATGCCCATCGTCGCCGGAGTAGATTTCGGTACCCTAAGCGCCCGCGTCTCCATCGTCGACAGTGAACGCGGCCTGCTGGCCTCCGCCGTCTCTGAATATCCGCTGCACCGCAAGCGCGAAGACCCCGACTACGCCACCCAGTCGCACGACGACCACATGAACGCGCTGGCGTTGGCAACACGTGAGGCCGTTAAAGAAGCAGGCATCAATGCCGATCAGGTCCTGGCCATAGCTCTCGACACCACCGGATCAAGCGTCATCCCGGTCGGCGAAGGCATGAAGCCGCTCGGCGAGTACTACTTGTGGTGCGATCACCGGGCCAAAAGTGAAGCCGCTGAGATTACTGAAACTGCGCATCGCGAAAAGCTGCAAGCGATCGAGTGGTGTGGCGGCACTTATTCATCGGAGTGGGGCTTCGCCAAGCTTCTCCATTGGCTCCGCCACAATCCCGACAAGCGCGACAAATTCGTCAGCGCCTTCGAGCACTGCGACATGGTTGCCGCCACACTAGCCGGAATTACTGATCCCAAAAAAGTAAAACGCAGCATTTGCGCCATGGGTCACAAGTGGATGTGGAACTCTGGCCTCGGCGGCTTGCCTCCTGAAGATTTCCTGGTCAAAGTCGACCCCTTGCTAAAGGGCGTGCGCGCCAAACTTGAAGGTGAATACGCCACCTCCGACCAGATCGCTGGAAAACTCTCGCCCGAATGGGCCGAAAAACTAGGTTTGAAAGCCGGCATCCCCATCCCAGTCGGCGCGTTTGACGCCCACTGGGACGCTGTCGGAGCAGGCGCCAAAGAAGGCGATGTGGTCAACGTAGTCGGCACCTCGACTTGCATCATCGCCTATGCCGCCAAAGCCGACCTCGTCCCTGGCGTCTGCGGGGTAGTAAGCGGCAGCGTGCATCCCCAATATGTCGGCATCGAAGCTGGACTCTCTGCTACCGGGGACATTTTTAGCGCCATCGCGCAGCGCGCCGGCACCACCGTTCCAGAACTCAGCAAAGGGTTGGAAAAGTTCCGCGCCGGGCAAACCGGCCTGCTCCGCATGACTTGGGACAACGGCGATCGCACCGTCCTGGTCAATCCCAACCTTGGTGGCATGACGTTGGGATGGAATCTTCAGAGCACCGCGCAAGATGAACTCTTTGCCGCCATCGAAGGCACCGCCTTTCACACCCGGGTCATTTTGGATCGCATGGCCGAATACGGTGCGCCGACCCTGCGTGTGATCAATGGCGGTGGAATTCCGCAAAACAATTCCGTGCTGAATCAGGTATATGCCAGCGTCTTGGGACGCCCTGTGCTGGTGCCCAGCAGCAAAGTCACTGGCGTCGGATCGGCGATCTTTGCGTTTTTAGCGGCGGGTGTTTTTAAGACTCTCGAGGAAGCTCAAGCAAAAGTCTGCCCGAAACATACCATCTTCAATCCCAAGCCTGACGATCAAAAGACCTACGACGACCTCTATTCGCTCTATCGCCGCATCTACTTCGATTTCGGCAAACCCGGCGGCGAGAGCCGCTTTGGCGACGTTCTGCCCAAGCTAATTAAAGTCGCGCGCAGCTAAAGTTATTGGCAGGAACAACTACAAACTCTTATTCAGCTGCTTTATTCTTCTCCAGCTTAACCGAGCGAATTGCCCGGCATTGGGCTGCCGGATCGTACTCGACCACGCTCACCAGATCTCCCTTGGACGCTTCGAACTCCAGCGGCGGACGGCGCACGCGATTAGGCAAACCAGTGAACTTCACTTTACCTTCGGCATTGGTGCCAGCTTCGAGATCGAGTTTATGAAATCCGCCGAAACCGTAAGGGATGTGGACCTTGACTGAAGCTGCATACACCGGCGTGCCGTCGGCGCTATTGACGGTGAGTTCCAGCGAGCACGGTCCAAGCCCGCCGTCCACCACCGGAACATCCTGCGTCGCAGCCTTTGCAGTGGATTGCGCGACAGCAAGCGAAGCGGTCCCCAGGAGAAGAAGCCAAGCGAGCGCGCGGCAGATTTTCGTCATCGTCACTGGAAATTATACGCGGAACGCTGCGCATCCTTGCAGTCGGCCTCGCGCGAAAATCGCCATCGCTCGAGACTCGATGCGTATTTTCGTATGTCCTAATGAGTTGTTGCTGGTGATGCCCCTATGCTTCTCCCATCATTCCCATCACGACGCACTAGGCGCGCATCCCCGCATGCGCAAAAATCTGTGGCGAATAAAAAGCGAATACGATAATATCATCCGCTCATGGCTCGGCGGCCAAACTTCGAAAAAGAGCGGGTGTTGACTCCGGCCGAAATAAAGCAACTTCAAGACAACCTTGCGAATTTAAGCCAGCAAGGGGTGCGGCAACTCTATGAACGAGCCTACCGCGAGTGCCGGATGGGCTCGCGGGATTTTCCCAGCGCGCTCTCCATCCAGCAGCTGGTGCAGGCATGGAAGCAGTTGAGAAAGTGGCAAGGCCGCTGATCCACTCTGCCTGAGTCACCGCAAAAGATCAGATTAGGTCGGGGGACTCACTATCTACTTGAAATACTGTGACGCGGAATGCCGGATCTGAGGCGCGAACTCTTAGAGCACGTCATTGGCTGCAAATGGTTGTAAGCTGCTTTCACGAGAGCGCAGTGATAAAAACCAGTGCCATTGCGACGTGGTTTGATAGTGCGGTCGCGCACATTGCCACGGCCAGCTTCATCGCCGCCGGAATGATTGCCGCTATGCTGGTGAAGCTACTGTTACACGATCCCCACATTCTCAAAATTGTTCTGCTGATCGCCATCGCAGGCGCCAGCCTTCCCTTGCTGATCTCTCTCGTACAACAGGTCTTCAGTGGCAACTTCGGCGTCGATATTCTTGCGTTGCTCTCGATCGTGACCGCTCTGCTGCTTGGGCAGTATTGGGTGGCCGCCATCGTGGTCTTGATGCTGTCCGGCGGTCAGGCATTAGAGGGCTTTGCAACACGCCGTGCATCTTCAGCGCTGAGTGCCTTAGCAAAACGAATGCCGCAAACCGCGCACCGTGCCGGTACCGCCATAGAGGAAGTATCCATCGACAGGATCGTTGTGGGCGACGAACTTCTTATTTATCCCCACGAGATCTGCCCGGTTGATGGGCTCGTGGTAAGCGGTCAGGGCAGCATGGATGAGTCTTATCTCACAGGAGAGCCATTTCTGATCGCGAAAGCGCCGGGGACAAATGTGCTTTCCGGTTCCATCAACGGAAATCTGGCATTGACGATCCGGGCGACCAAGATTGCCAGTGAGTCCCGCTACGCGAAGATCGTTGAGGTGCTGCATGCGTCGGAGGAGAACCGGCCACAGATACAGCGACTCGGGGACCGGCTTGGCTCCTGGTATACGCCGCTTGCCATTGTCATCGCCTTAGCAAGCTGGTTCTTCAGCGGCCAGTCGGAGCGTTTCCTCGCCGTGCTGGTAATCGCCACGCCATGTCCCCTGCTGATTTCGATCCCGGTTGCAATCATCGGGGCTATTTCCGTGGGCGCCAAGCTGGGAATCATCATCAAGGACCCATCTATCCTCGAAAAGATGGACACCTGCCACACTTTGATCGTGGATAAGACGGGCACGCTCACTTACGGCATGCCAACTGTTACCTCGGTTGATTGTTTCGGCGGAACCACCCGGGAGACGGCGCTGCAATATGCGGCAAGCCTTGAGCGTTATTCAAAACATCCCCTGGCAAGTGCGGTTCTGGCGGCTGCTGAGAGGCACAAACTGGAATTGCTCAGTGTCGAAAATGTGTCGGAAGCCCCGGGAAGCGGACTTACAGGTCTGGTGGCGGGCCGACGGATCACGGTCACGGGGCGCGGCCAGCTATCCGCGGAAATCCTTTTGGGGATGCCTCCCGTCTCCGTTGGCCTGGAGTGCGTCCTCCTCCTCGAAAGCCAGCTAGCGGGCGTGTTCCACTTTCAGGACGAACCGCGGACAGAGAGCCAGTTCTTTCTCAGTCATCTCGACTCCAAGCACGCTATCTCTAAGATTGTCCTGCTCTCCGGTGACCGGGCTTCCGAGGTTGCGCTCTTCGCCGCGCGCATGGGTATTACAGAGGCCTATGGCGGCAAAACTCCGGAGGAAAAAGTGGAGTTCGTCCGCAAGGCGACATTACAAGGCAGAACCCTTTACATCGGCGATGGAATCAACGATGCCCCCGCGATGATAGCCGCCACGGCTGGAATCGCCTTGGGCGTCAACAGCGATATCACCTCCGAAGCAGCCGGTGCGGTCATTCTTACGTCTTCGCTGGTTAGCGTAGACCAGCTCATGCACATCGGTCGCAGGATGCGTGGTATTGCGCTGATTTCCGCAGTTGGTGGCATGGGACTAAGTCTCGTCGGTATGGCTGCCGCGTCCTTCGGCCTGATTAGCCCCATTCAGGGAGCCATCGCTCAAGAGGTTATTGATCTTTTATCCATCCTCAACTCGTTGCGAATGATTCTGCCGGCGGGCTCGTTCACCGACTTTGCGGCGCGTCCCGAAGGCATAAAAGACTTCACTGCGGATTGAGTAATCCCGAAATGGGAAACAAGTGTTCGGTCGGCTTGTTCCGGCAAAAGTTGCTTACTACGGTGTCCTGGCGCCACCTAGCGCCAAATTCGTGACGCTATTTCGGCACTTTTCTGCTATGTGATTCGCCTGGAACGACTTACCTATGTATGTACATTTACGTATGTTTTCCGAGGGGGATACCCCGGCTGCCTCCCGGAGTCGCGTGCCCGTCTGAAGCCATCCTGACGCTCGCACGGGGCATTCTAGAGAGCTTTTCAACCAGTTTTGCTGGCCTTTGCCGATTCACCTGTTTTCAACAACTTAGCGTTTGGCGCTAACCGGCCCTCCAAAATCCAGTCTATGCATCCGACAAATCAAGCTTTTCATAACAAGGGCGAGGTGTTTCGCTATGTTAAGGCAAGTCAAATTGAATTTCGCAGGACTGGCAGCAATCATCGGACTTCTTCTTCCCCCGCTATCGGCTCAGACCATCCCCATGTTTCGCGGAAGCTTGCAGCATAGCGGTGTCTACAGCGGCACTGGAGTGCCCGACTTCACCAAAGTGAAGTGGAAGTTTCATACCCACGGGCAGGTGATTTCTTCGCCAGCCATTTCCGCGGGGACGGCGTACGTGGGCAGCACGGACGGAAATCTCTACGCGGTCGACCTTGAGTCCGGCACGCAGAAGTGGAAGTTCGCCACCAAGGTGCGGGTGACGTCGTCGCCTGCGATCGATAATGGCATGGTGTTCTTCGGGAGCTATGACGGAAACTTCTATGCCGTCGATGCGCTCAGCGGTCAGCTCAAATGGAAGTTCCAGACGGCGGGCGAGCGCCGCTTCGCCGGAAGAAACCTGCATGGCATTCAGCCAAGCGGCGAGACCATGCCCGATCCTTTTGATTTTTATCTGTCGTCGCCAGCGGTATGGAATGGCGCAGTGTACTTCGGCAGCGGAGATGGCAATGTCTACGCGATTGACGCCGCTTCCGGCTCGCTGAAATGGAAATTTCAGACCGGATCCGTGGTCCATGCCTCGCCTGCCCTGGCCGACGGCACAGTCTATATCGGTAGCTGGGACAGCTACTTCTACGCCATCGATGCCGCCAGCGGAAAAGAGAAGTGGCGGTTCAAGAGTGGCGAAGATCCAAAGATTTACAACCAGGTCGGTATTCAGTCTTCGGCTGCGGTAGTTGACGGCGTGGTCTACTTCGGCTGCCGCGATTCGAATCTGTATGCGGTTGACGCCGCCACTGGCAAACAGAAGTGGCTGTTCAACAATAAAGGCTCGTGGGTAATTACTTCACCGGCGGTGCAGGACGGGAAGGTCTACTTTTCCACCTCTGACTCCGGCGCGTTGTTGGTGGTCAACGCCAGGACGGGGGCGCAGATCCACAGTGCGAAATATATCTGGCCGATGTTTTCTTCGCCCGCAATCGCCGGCAAAACACTTTACGTCGGGTCGCACGATGGCAAGCTCAGGGCCATTGATCTGGGAACTTATGATCTGGCATGGACTTTTCAGACTGATGGGTCGAAGGAAAATGGGGCAGCGCTCACCAAGGCGGACGGAACTCCTAATTACGATGTAGCCTTCACCGAAGATTTCTACGACGACATGGTGGCGGGAGTGAGGAAGATGATGACTATCGGGGCGATCCTATCGTCGCCGGTGGTAGCGGATGGTGTGATTTATTTCGGCGCACCGATGGAAATTTGTATGCGTTGATGTAGGGGAGGAGAGACGTAGCGGAGCTACGTCTCTACAGAGAGTCATGTTATGCGGTCCATTCTTAAAGCACTACGTTGATAACGATGCGCGCCTCGGGGTGCACGGGATCAAACAGGTAATACTCATCGTCTACATAGTCGACGTATACGTCGTCGTCGTAACCCCAGTCGACTGGCCAGGGATCGACCAGCTCAAACCAATAGCCGCTGTACTGAAAGCGCGGCCGACCCTGGTAGATTTCCGGACGATGAAAGCGGAAGTGATGTTCCCTGCCAAAGTGTTGGTGGAAATTGTTTTCGGGGATGCGCCCGTGGTACGCCACTTGGCGTCCGTCTGATTGACCCTGGTAACTGCGATTTTCGTGCGCCTGCCTGTCTCTATCTTGCTGGGCCCGTCCTTGCTGGGCCCGTCGATCTGTGTCCTGGCGGGATTTTTCGTTCTGCTGCTGGGCTCTCTGGTTCTGCTCGATTTGCCGTTGCTGATCCTGACGGGCTCGTTGCTGGTCTTGTTGGGCGCGCTTCTGGTTATCTTCCTGGGCGCGACGGTTTTGATCTTGCGACCGCTTTTCATTTTCCTGGGCTTGCCGGGCATTATCCTGCGCGCGGCGTTGGTTATCCTGCTGGTTCCGGTGGTCCTGTTCCTGGGCCTGTTTCTGGTGTTCCTGTGCCTGGCGCGCATTGTCCTGCGCCCGCCGCTCGTCTTCCTGCTGCGGGTGCTGCGCGGGTTTGGATTCCTCTCGCCGCGGTTCAGCCTGTTTTTGTTCCTTGGGATGCTCTGCTTTGGGTTCTTCTTGCCGAGGCTTCTCAGGCTCAGATTGCTGCGCATAGCCCCTTAGTGAACTAAAGGCTAAAAGGATCGCTCCGGTGCCGACTACTGCAAACATCTTCATAGAGGTAGCTCCGTTCGTGGATTTCTCAACCAATGCGGCACGCCCGTGTGAAGTGGGGAATAGATGTTTCGCGTTCCCGATGCGGCTGTTAGGAGAAGCCTTGAGACGGGACGGGAAGTTACTGTATGAAGTCAAACATAGCGTGAGGTGAAAGCGCTAGCACTTGCAGATCGTGGGCTGTGAGAGGTTGGGAAAGTCGCAGAGAGTGCTCCGCAAGAATGGGAAGGGAACGAAGTTTACTCGCGCCGCTAAAGCTCTGAAATAGTTGCGCCGGATCGGTGCCTAGCATGATGGTCGGATATTCTTGGCACGGCTGAAGCCGGTGCCCTACCCTGGTGGAATCGAATCCGACTTTCACCGCTAGTCCAGCTCAGCGTCGGCAGCGAGTTGATATTTCTTGAAAACTTCTTCGCGCGAGATCACGCCTTCCAGTTGACGGAGGTCGGCACGATGCACGACCGGTAGCAGCGGCACGTCGTTGATGTAGCGCAGCGCGGCTTCGAGCGGCAGGTCGGGATAGAGATACGGCAGGTGCCGAATGGGCAACACTGAACCCAGGCTGAGGTCGCCCTTGCCTTCGCCGGCCAGAGTTTGCAGGGCTTCACGGGTGGTGGATGTCCAGCCGCTGGGACTCATTCTGACCAGGAATATTGTTTCGCTGTTGCCTTCCACGCGTTGCATTGAAGTGGTTACGGAATCGGCGGAGTTGAGAACTGATGCCACAGAGGCCGGGCGCATCGCGTCCTCAATTCGCAACAGAGTTTTCTCGCGCTGCTCTTCGAGCGAAGGAAGAATTAATCCGTCCTGACGGGTAAGCAGATCGAAAATCGGCGTGGGCTGAAGGCTGCGCGAAATGACATAAGCAAAGGTGTTGGCGATTATTACAGGAAGAATGATCGAGTAGTTGCCGCTGACTTCGAGCACCATGAAGACTGAAGTCATGGGAGCACGGAGGAATCCAGCGAAGAGCACGCCCATGCCGACCAGCGCATAAGTGCCGGTGCTTCCCGTGAGGGCGGGGAAGAAATGCCGTTCTACTCCCCCGACCGCGCCGCCCAGCATGGCGCCAATAAATAAAGTGGGAGCAAACATTCCACCCGGAGTTCCGCTGACGAAAGAAAGAGTGGTTGCGACGATCTTGAGGCCGGCAAGCATTCCCAGGAATTGCCACTTGAACTGGTCATGCATGGCCTGGTCCATGAATTCATAACCAGCTCCCATTATCTGCGGAGCACCGAAATATCCGATCAGCCCGATTAGCAGGCCGGCAAGCGCGGGCTGGAAATATTGTGTCCAACGTGGCATGGCGCGAAGGCGCGGGCGCAGGTATCCAATGGCGCGGGCGAAAATAATGGAGGCAAAGCCACCGATTACTCCCAGGACAGCGTAGGCAAGCAGCTCGGCCGGACTTACCAGGGTGACTGCTGGAATACGAAACAACGGTTCGGAGCCCAGAAACCAGCGGACCACCACCACGCTTGAAATCGCAGAGAGGACTACCGAACCCAGAACTCCGGCGCTCCAGCGGCCGATAACTTCCTCAATCACAAACAGCACTGCCGATATGGGAGCATTGAAAGCTGCGGCCAGCCCGGCGGCGGCTCCAACGGGAGCCAGCAGGCGCAACTTTTCGCGGGACAGGTCCATACGGCGGCCAAGCGCTGAGGCAATACTGGCCCCGATCTGCAGCGACGGATCTTCGGGTCCCAGCGAATGGCCGGCGCCAATGGCGAGCGCTGAGGTGATGAACTTTCCGACCGCGGTGCGGAATGGAATGTAGCCGTTGTAAATGTAGAGAGCGGCCTTGGTCTGGTTGACGCCGCTGCCGCGCACTCTGGGAAAAACCTGGGCCACTAAAACAGCGACCACCAGACTCGCCAACACTGGAGAAACCAGCAACCGCCAGTTGTGCGGCTCGAGTACCGGACCGAGCAGCGCAATCCTCACCCAATCGATAGACAGCCTAAAACAGACGACAGCCAGACCTGAAAACAAACCGATAAAAACCGCCAGCATGAGGAAGAAACGCTCTTCGCGGAAAGTGGTGCCGAGCGAAAACCAATGCAAGCGGCTGGGACGCGCAGGTTCCGGCTCACCGTTGGTAGTGACTGGATTCGTCGGCATTGCCGGCTCACCTGAAGTCATCGTTCGGCTCCGGTGCGGTCCTGAGCAAGCGTGAGCAAAGCCTGGTCCAGGCCACTCGGGGCGCCACATTTGGCAGCAGTAGCTTGTTCAATTTGAAAGACCAAATCCATGGCAGCATCGTCCATTTCCATCTCGGTAGATCGCAGGCGTATGACCTTGGGCTTCATCTCAACCCAGCGAGAGTTGAGCGAAATCAAATCAGTAGCCGGGGCCGCCGCCGCAAGGTTGGGAGCAAGGGAAGCGACGCAAGCATCAATTCGCTGACCTGCCTGATCGAAGGCTCTGCGTATGCGACGCGAGCGCTCGGCAATTGAAATCCGCCTGACATAAGGATCGGTTTCCAGAAGCAAGCTGGTGGTCTGCAATAGATTGCTGCTGTGCAAGTCGTCCGGATTGGCTTTTACAGCAGCGGACAGATACCTGTCCGCGCTGCCATAGCGGCCTAACTGGTAGGCGGCCTCGCCTGCGCCGGTCGAGGCTGCCGTGATTTGGTGATCAAGGCGCAAGACGAGTTCGAATTGGGCGAGCGCGTGCTCGTAGTCTTGCGCGCGAGAAAACAACTGCGCCAATCGCAGATGAAACTGGGCATCGGACGGCAACGAGGGCGCCAGGGCAATCAGTTCGGCCTGCGCCTGCGGCAGAGCGTTCGCCTTCAGCAGAAAATCGATCAGTTCAAATTGCGCGTCGCTGCGCCGTCGCTCACCGTTCGATGGCCATGCTCCGTAGATGGCATTGTGATAGTAACGAAGGGCATTCTCCATCGAGTTTTCCCGCACCGCCAGGCGTGCCAGCGCCAAATTGACGGTGCTGTCCTCGGGAGTACGCTCCCACAGAGTGAGTAAATAGGTGTGGGCTTCGGCAACACGTCCGGTATCTCGCAGCGCGCGCGCCAGGCTGAGTTGATATTGAAAGTTCGAGCGGTCATAGGAGAGGGCGGCGCGAAAATTGTCGATCGCCTGTTCCGGCCGGCCGGAGGCAACTTCGCCTTCTCCCAACCGGTACATACGGCGCGCCAGCGCCTTTTCCTGTTCGCGAAAACGCACCACGAGGTGATTAACACCCCAGAAGCCGAGGATCGCCAGGACCGACAAGCTGGCAATGATTACCGGAGGACGTCTCGCAAGTAGGGTGAGTTTGTGAAATTGCATCAGCGGCTTACTAGAATCAATCCTAAATTAATCGGCGACTGAATGCTTAGGGGGCTGGGCAAGACGGTAGCTGAGCGCACCGATTCGTTTGCTCTTGCAGAAAATCTAGAAAGGCATTACGCCGACTTCGGCTTCGACTTCCGGAGTGTCGACCATTACGATGGCATCCCAGGGGCAGCCGTCCAGGAAGCTTCCATCGGGGCCTTTGCTGAGGCATTTTTTGCAGCCGATGCAAAGAATCGGGTCGACCTGAATTCGTCCGAATGGCGGATGGTCCTCGTCAGGCACCCAGAACATGCAATCTTCCACCGGACAGTACTCGACGCAGGCCGGCGATCCGGCGCATCCAGTACAGCATTCGGTGATTACGGCCAGCTCTTTGGGTTTCTTTTTACGTGGCGTGGTCAAGCCCTTGGAGCGGGGCTCGAACTTCATCTCATCAGGAACCATCCCGGGATTCATGCCTGACATGGCGGGAATTATATCTCAGCACCTGGCGGTTGGCACGCAGCATTCGGGCGGCTAAGAACCCGGGGGACCATGAACTTAAATTTAGATCCCGAGCTGCTCTCCACAGCCAAGCGTGGATAATTCTGATATATTGAGCTTCCAGCCCCATATTTCCCAGGCCAAGCGTTTTATTTTCCGGCAAATTCCGGCCCTATGGTTCTCGAATCAGGGCAAAAGGAGCAGCACTCATGGCAGGCAAGAGTCTTAATAAGGTTCAACTGATCGGCAATTTAGGCAAAGACCCTGAAGTTAAATACACTCCCAGCGGCACACCCGTGGCGAAGATCACCATCGCTACCAACGAACGTTTCAAAGATAAAGACGGCCAGTGGCAGGACCGCACCGAATGGCACAATGTCGTGCTGTGGCAGCGTCTGGCAGAAATTGCCGGCGAATATTTGAAGAAGGGTGGCAAGGTCTATATCGAGGGCCGCCTGCAGACTCGCTCTTGGGACGACAAGACTACTAACCAGAAAAAGTACATGACCGAGGTGGTTGCCAGCGATTTGATTCTGCTAAGCGGACGCGCAGAAGGCGGCGAAGGCGGTGGCGGATATTCTCGCGGCGCAGCGTCTGCCGCCGGTGGCGGCAACAACTTCGACCAGAGTATGCCGGAGCCGGCGAATGTGGGACCGATTAGCGACGACGATATTCCCTTTTAGCCAGAGTTTGGTTTTGAGAATGGCGCGGGCACTTTGCCCGCGCTTTTTTTTTGGATCGAGAGTTCTGCGACCTGCCAGGACGCGCCAATGGTTGGGCAGACAACTCTGAACGCCTCACAATGGTGATGCCGAACAACTCTCGCTACTCCTATCTCGGGTGAATGTGCAATTCTGACCAGATACTTTAGTAACTAAAGCCTTTACTGTGCGAGGAGCGTGTCAATGTCCTCGCAGTCGCCCTACATTAGGGTTCGACCCAGCCTCATCGGGCTTGCACTTTTCTGTTTTGGGGCATTTGGTACAGGTTGCAGCACGGCTGCGGCACCCGGTTCGCCAATAGGTATCACCCCTCGGACAATTCAGGGTAGAGTACACGGCGGCCAGCAACCTGTCGTGGGCGCCCAGATTCAGCTCTATGCAGCGGGCTCGCCTACAGATGGCAGTGGCGATTATGGTGTGGGAGCCACGCCGCTCATTTCTGGCGAGCTACCGATCACAGATGCCAATGGCGTATTTTCCATCACCGGGACCTACGAGCTACCTCCCACGCCGAGCTTTCTCTACATCGTCGCGAACGGCGGCAGCCCGGGCAATGGCAGTCCAGCTAATCCGAATATCGTCCTGATGGCTACGATCGGTGGGTGCTTTGCCACGTCGGTGTTGTCTCCTTCCTTGTTTATTGACATCAACGAAGTCACCACCATCGCTGCGGTAACTGCATTGCAGTCATTCATGGAAGCACCTTCGTCAGGCAATGTAGGGACTCCGCATTTTGGCGCACCGTCATTCAACTACAACGATTTGCGGACGGCATTCGCTTCCGCGGCGAATATGGTGGCAAGGGCGAAGGTAGCCAACCTGGCGCAACCGGACAGTGTCGGGCTTCGCATTAATACCCTGGCTGACATTCTGGCCTTCTGTGTGAATTCGGATCCGGGAATATCGGTAAACTGCGCAATCTTATATGGCGAAGCTACTGGAGTAGCGGTTCCAGCCGACACTATCCAGGCGGCTTGGAACATCGCGCAAGATCCTACAAATGCCGCGCAGCTTTTCAGCCTGGTCCCTCCGAGTCCACCTTTTGTGGCTCTTCCCGCAGCTCCAGTGGATTTTGATGTTAGCCCTCCCCCGACGGCTGGTGTGGCCTGTCTTGCTGTCTTGGCCAACACCACTATCACCAATTCGGGCCTAACCACAATTAGCGGCGGCGATGTGGCACTGTCAGGGGGATCGTCCATCACCGGATTCCCTCTCGGGGTCATCACTCCCCCAGCCGCACAGCACATCAGTGATGCAGTAGCGCAAAATGCGTCAGACGATTGGCTAAACGCCTATTTTTATTTGACAGCTCAACCATCAACGGTAGAACCGCCGTTCGGCGCGATCACGGTTCTACCGCCCGGGACCTACAGGCTCTCGACGGTCTTACTTAACGGCGAGCTTGTGCTCGACGGCGGAGGTGACCCCAATGCGGTTTTCATCTTCCTGGTTGGATCCACACTCACTGCCGCCTCTAATTCCGTGGTTAGTCTCAGCAACGGAGCTAAGTCCGCCAACGTTTTTTGGGAAGTCGGGTCAGCAGCGACGATAGGGCAAAATGCTCAGTTTGTCGGCACCATCATCGCCATCCAAGCAATCACTCTGAATAACGGCGCTCAACTTCAGGGACGGGCGTTATCGTTTGAGGCTGCGGTGACATTAGACACCAGTAACATCACAGCTCCCTAGGCAGCGGTGAATCTCAAGAGTCATCACCCGGGCACCTGGTGCCGACACAGCGCAAGCCATTCGGGAATGGGTCGCCTGACGACCTCCTTTCCTCTACTCCTACTGCTTTGTGTGGCTGCCGCCTCATTGTCGGGATGCGGGGGAGGAGGATCGTCCATACCCTCTCCAGCTACTACAGGCGGCACGTCTTTACATGGCACAGTGCGTAGCGGACAACAGCCCATCGCAGGCGCAAGAGTCTATCTCTATGCCGGCGGGACTACTGGGTACGGATCGGCTTCAACGTCGCTGATAAATCCCGCAGAGAATGGCGTAGGTATGGACGCAACAGGAGCGGGGTACGTCATGACTGACGGCGCCGGCAAATTCAACGTTGGTGTGGAATGGACCTGTGCGACTGCGACGGAACAGGTTTACGTGCTTGTCCTGGGGGACCCAACCGGGGCCACTAGCAATGCAGCGCTTGGATTGATGAGCGCGTTGGGCCCTTGCCAGGATTTACTTTCCGCGATTCCGGACATCGTAATCGACGAAGTAACGACAGTGGCGTCAGTTTGGGCGCTACAGCAGTTCTTTGTAGACGCAACTCACATCGGCTCGTCCAGCACAAACTCGCTTGGACTGGGGAACGCCTTTGCTCAGGTCCCCAATATCGTATCTCTCGCCACCGGTTTAGCTTTGGCGAAAACTCAGGACGGTAACGGCGCGATTCCTCAAAGAAAAATAAATGCGCTGGCCAATATTCTTGCCAGTTGCGCGATTTCGACGAATGCAAGTTCTTCAGGGTGCGTCAGTCTATTCTCGAATATAACGCCTAGCGGCCAGGAGCCAGCTACCGACACCCTGACAGCAGCGTGGTACGCCGCAAAGAATCCAGGGCGCCAGGTCGCGAGCCTGTTCGGTCTGGTTAATGAAAGTGCGCTTTTTCAGCCAACTCTCGCAACTGCCCCTAGCGACTGGATGCTGCCGATTTCTTTCAGCGGGGGAGGGCTTAACAGTCCAACCTCGCTTGGAGCAGATTCTCTGGGCAATCTATGGGTGTCAAACTATGCAGGTGTGGCAGCAGCCTTTTCCCCCACCGGCGCGCCGCTTTCGGCAACCGGTTATACCGGCACTGGTTTGCACGAGAGCTTTGGCATGGCGATCGATATTCACGGCAACATATGGTTCGCCAACCAGGAGAGCACAGGAGGGTTGAACCAGAATCTGGGTAGCCTCACCAGGCTAGACTCCGCTGGTCACGCCTCGCCGGACAGTCCTTATGTTGCGGGCGGCTTATATTTTCCCATTGGCGTCACCGCCGACCCGAACGGCAACATGTGGATTACCAACTACGGCAACTCCAGCGTGACTTTGCTGAATGGGCTGGGCGCTCCACTCTCAGGCCAAGCGGGCTGGGGAGGGAGTTCGCTAAATTTCCCGGTTGCGCTGGCAGTCGACTCACATCACAACGCGTGGGTCGCCAATCAATCCACCAATACGATCACGAAAATTTCAGCAGACGGATCTGCCAGCACCATCATCCTTTGTTGCGACGGGGCTTCCGGGATTGCGACCGATCAGCAGGATAACGTCTGGGTGGCGAATTACTACGGCGATAGCATCAGCGAAGTCGACAGCGCCGGCATCGTGCTGCTCAACGGCGTCACTGGAGGTGGATTGCTGCATCCTCAGGGAATCGCGGTGGATGGGGCCGGAACGGTCTGGGTGGCCAACTACCGGGGCAAATCTATCTCGGAGCTGAGCGGTGCGCTTAGCGATACTCCAGGCACGGTTCTTTCTCCTGCGAATGGCTTTGGGACGGACGCCTCGCTGGAGCTACCTTATGGACTTACCCTCGATGCCAGTGGCAATCTCTGGGTCTCGAACTTCGGCAACGACACCATCACGCAGTTTCTGGGAGTTGCAGTCCCGGTTAAGACTCCATTGGCTGGACCCGCTTCTTTGCCCTAGTTCTACTGGGATGCTTAAGTCGCCCACACAGCTAGAGTAGAAGATAGCGACAGGCTATTGATTTCTCGATTCCGCGAAATGAATGAGAGCTTGAGTGTCCATTTTGGAGATGAAATTCCGGGTCTCTTCCAGCATGCGATTTCTGGTTGTTTCCGACGAAACGGAAAGATCACTGGATTGTGTGCGGATGAGAATGGGTAATGGGCTCGAGGCAGGTCGTAGAACTAGACTTTTGATCCCCATACTGGCAAGTGCGATCCCGGTGCGCTTGGGAAATAATGTCCCTTCATTGCATCCTCCCGAATCGCAGACAGTTGTGACCTCAAGGGTTCGACTATCGGAATCCTCATAAAAGTAGAATGAAAAAGTAGATAAACCTCCAAGTAAGGTGGGCACGGCCAACGCCTGTTGCCACTCTGGCCGATGGCCTTTGGACAGGTGGCAAGCCATGGGGTAATGGACTCCGGGGCCGAGCCAGAGCGCCAAGTCTACTTCGCGTCCTGTGTTGTTATCCAAATATGCTGCCCAGCGATAGGCAATTCGGTTCAACCAATCCTGCTCTGACCAAGTCCGCTTCATGCGATAGGCGCCCATTTGTTGGGGCAGGATGCCTTTGGACACCAATTTTGATCCGTCGTCTTCCGCTTTTCGACGGACCATGCCTGTCAGGTCGCCAACGCTGGAGAGCGACGAAAGCACGACCAGACCCGTAACCGCTGCACCCTTCCAATAGATTGAGGTCTTTTCCGAACCAGTTTTTATAAAAGAGTGCGCGGACGACGCTGTACCCGATTTCATCGGCACTCTTCTTTGCTGCTTTTTCCAGCGCACCAAGGCTACAAACCAGACTGCCGCAGTCAGAAAGAGCGCACCTCCGATCAGGTAGTCCGCGACTTCCCCGTAGGACTGCAACCAGGTCCAGCTCAATGCGACACGATAAAACAGTACCAGCGAGCAGAGGCGGATCAAATTGAATACATAGCCGAGAGCGCAACCGCCGGCGACGGCCATGATGTGCGTCCCAACAGAGAAGCGGTAAATGTAACCAAGAATCAGTGCGAGGTAGCCCATGGTTACCGCACCGTGTATGCCATCGCACCCCGGGGCAATGAACATGCCAAAGCCGGGAGCAAACATCAGCCGGAGTTGGTCAACGTTGGGATGCACCCCGATTGCCAAGGCAAAAGAGTGTGCAAGGTGAGCACAGAAAGACTGCAAGGGAAGGTCCACCAGCTGAAATGCGCTAGGGACAGGATTAACAAGCAAGAGCAGCGATAAAGGAAAAATTGCCGCTTGCCAAAGCCGCCTGCCTCCGAGTAATAGGACGACGCCGCTGCCATAGGCAAATACTGTCAGCCCGAGAGGTAAAAGGGTAAATCCGATGTGCTGAGTGAAAGCTACGGCTTGCAGCGCATTGCCGCCTTGCCGGGCGAGAATGATCGCGAGATAAAGTGGTATTACTCCCCACCACGTGCCCCTGGTTTCCCAATTCAGTTTTTGCCACACTTGCAGCAGTAGAACAATACTGACGATTGGAAAGTAAACGCCTATCGACCTCAGCGCATCAGTCGTCCACATTCGCCAAAGCAGGGACGTGCATGTGAGCAGCAAGCCGGCAAAGCCAAGGATCATCCAGGGAAGCAACCGGCTCAGATTTTCTGACGGTGAGGTGATCTGGAAAGCAGGAGCGGGGGAGGGGTGGGCACGCTGGAGAAGCATTTGAAATCAGGCGTGATTGCTACCGGCGGGACGATGCCGGATTTGCCATGCCAATTTCAATCTGTTCTTGACGGGAGAGTACAGGGCTCCCGCGGCCCCGATCAGGCCCAGGATGGCAGTCGGGTTCTCCGGCGAATTGACGCACCCGCCCTGCGCGTGTAGCGGCAAAAAGCAAACCACGCAGACCGCAAAGCAGTAAAGGCGCAACCAGTTTTTGGACAACAAACACCGCCACGTAAAGAAATTACAAACCTGTAGTCAGCTGAATATACGTTGCGCGTCGGGCGGTTCATGGTCACATTTGAACAGTTTCATATTTTTTGATCCCACTAGTTATCCCGACGGCGTGGTGAGGCTCTCTGAGTAGAGACGTTGCTCCGCAACGTTTAGGCGTGCTGAAATGCATTTTCATTCTTTGTGGGATTCCGGAACCCTTAAAACCTTCGCGCCGCCGAAGACGTAGCAGAGCTGCGTCTCTACGATCGTTTAATGAGACTTCAGCGAGGGCGAGTTCATTTATTAGTGCAAGCAATCCGGCAAATCCAATCCTGACCAAGGTCATCTCTAAGCGCCAACAGCTCAGTCCTCAAACTGCATCCGGTGGTAAGATGCCGTGACTTTAATTCGTTGGCGACGAGGGGGATGCATGGCGAAGCCGGTTAAGAACAACGCACTTATGATTTCCATCGCGGAGAAGGTGGGAGCCACAGTAGGCAAAATCGTGGCAAAAACCACCGGGGCGGTCGCGCAGGCCAGCGAATCGTTGAAGTCAAAAGTTAACCTTGCGGGGCAAGCGACGGCTAAAGCCACTGCTACCTCCAAAGCTAAACGGGCCGCAAAGCCCAAAACGGCGAGCCGGACTGCGAAGGCAAAGCGCGCGCCGCGCAAGCGCAAGGTTCCCGTCGAGAATTAATACCCGTGTAATGCTTTCCATCAACAATTTCAATTGGACTTGAGGTGCCGGCGAATCTAGTCTTTCGCACGGGGACGTGCGTGGGCGAATGCCCGCCAAATGGGGGGACTGGATGAACTTCCCACTTCGGCGGCGGCCCATTCTGGTGTGGAAACGCACAGTCGTAATCTGGTGAAATTCAAGGACTAGCCGGTAAACTGAGAAGGAACGCTGAAATGGCGCTCGATGATGTTGGCCTTACCGTAAACCACGAGGACTTTCAGGACATGAGCCAAATCGGCGAAGCCCGCGATCCGGATTACACGTTAACTATAGAGGAAATCAGTAACCTCGCCGCCGATGGCAACAAGCCGGCCGAAACTCTGATGAACCTGGTGGCTTTAATCGCCAGCCGTTTTCGGACCGATGTCTGTTCCGCCTATCTGCTGGAACCTGATCGCACCAATCTGGTATTAGCCGCGACGGTGGGGCTCAGCGCATCCGCAATCGGCACCCTGCGCATGGGGTTGCACGAGGGGCTGACCGGTATGGTGGCTGAACAAGTGCGCCCGGTGGCGGTCGAAAACGCGCAGAACCATCCTCGTTATAAGTACTTCAAAGACAGTGGCGAAGAGCAATACAAATCATTTCTCGGAGTACCGCTGATTGATCGCGGGGTTTTGCAGGGAGTTTTAGTGGTGCAAACCCTGCAAACCCGGGCCTTCCGCGAATTTGAAATCGGTATGCTGGAAGAGGCGGCGGCGCAGGTAGCGCACGTGGTAAGCGAGGCGCGCACCCTGGATCGCTTTATCGCCCCCGCCCAGCAGCGGCTATGGACTCTGGCGCGAAATCTGTGGTGGTGTTGGGACCACGATACCAGCAGCCTGTTTCGTGATCTGGATCCGGTTCGCTGGCGGCAGCTCAATCACAATCCAGTCTCCCTGCTCAGCGAAATTCCGCTGGCTACGATCGAACGCCGCGCCCGCGAGCTGGTGCTGCACAGCCGCATCAACTACGCGTACCGCCGTCAGCAGGAATATCTTGACGCCGACCGCACCTGGGGAGCGCGCTATGCAGGCGTGCTGCGCCCGCGCCCGGTAGCATATTTCTCCGCCGAATTCGGGCTGCACGTTTCCATCCCGGAATATTCGGGTGGTTTGGGCGTGCTTGCCGGCGATCACATTAAAAGTGCGTCTGATTTGGGGATTCCACTGGTTGGTATCGGCCTGTTCTATGGCCAGGGATATTTCCGCCAGCGCCTCGACCGCACCGGCTGGCAGCAGGAAGAATATATCCAGACCGACGTCGACCAGATGCCGATGGAGCCCGCGATCGGCAAGAATGGCGAGCCGGTAACTGTGCAGCTTGAGACTCGTAGTGGACAGATCCACGCCAAAGTCTGGCGCATGAAAGTTGGCCGCTGCGATTTGCTGCTGCTCGATTCCAACGTTAGCGGCAATGCTCCCGAGGACCGCGAGCTTACCTCACGGCTCTACGGTGGGGATGCCCGCATTCGCATTCGGCAGGAACTACTGCTCGGCGTGGGAGGCTTCCGCGCACTGAAAGCCATGGGAATTGCACCCGGCGTGTTGCACCTGAATGAAGGGCACAGCGGTTTCGCGGTACTTGAGGCCATTCACGACCGCATGGAGGGGGAAGGTCTTAACTTCAATCAGGCAGCACCTCGAGTTTCACGTGAAGTATGCTTCACAACTCATACTCCAGTACCGGCGGGGCATGATCGCTTCAGTCCCGGTCTTATTGAGGAACATCTTGGCCCGCTGCGTGACGTGCTTGGTCTTTCCCACGACGGATTGATGGCGCTGGGACGCGAGGACACGGGAAATCATCATGAAGAATTTTGCATGACCGTGCTGGGGTTAAAGCTTTCCCGTCGCGCTAACGCGGTTTCGGCGCTGCACGGCGAGGTCTCCCGCGCCATGTGGACGGGCCTCTATCCCGGCAAGGCGGAAGACGAAGTTCCTATAGGCCACATCACCAACGGCGTGCATGTTCCATCGTGGCTGGCGCCGCAGATGTTCCGTCTTTACGACCGCCATCTTGGCACCGGCTGGCACGAGCACAGCGGCGAAGCCAAGATCTGGGAAGGCATCGAAAATGTCGACGACGGCGAACTCTGGGAAACCCACCTTAGCCTGAAGGCCCGTCTGCTGGAGTTTGTGCGCCAGCGGTCGGTGGAGCAGGCAACGCATCGCGGCGAATCGCCGGAAATGTTGCAGCGTCTTTCTCGCGTGTTAAGCCCGGACGCCTTGACGATTGGATTCGCCCGCCGCTTCGCGACCTACAAGCGCGCTGACTTGATTCTGGCTGATATTGAGCGCTTGGCCTCGATGGTTAATGATCCTAAGCGGCCGGTACAGTTTATCTTCGCTGGGAAAGCTCATCCTAGGGATGAACCGGGCAAGCGAGTGCTGCAACAGATTGCCCAGCTTATGCGCGACCCGCAATTCTTCGACAAGTTCGTTTTCGTCGAAGACTACGACATCAACGTTGGCCGCCATTTTGTGCAGGGCGTCGATGTGTGGCTGAATAATCCGCGCCGTCCTCTGGAAGCTTCTGGCACCAGCGGCCAGAAAGTTGTGCTGAACGGCGGCTTGAACCTGTCAGTCCTGGACGGATGGTGGGCGGAAGCCTACGACGGCCTGAATGGCTTTGCTATAGGGCTCGGCAAGACCCACACCAATATGGACGTCCACGACCGGAGCGACGGTGAAGATCTCTATCGGGTGCTAAAAGATGAAGTGATTCCGTTGTTCTATCAACGCGACCGCGACGGGCTGCCTCGCGGCTGGATCAAGCGCATGAAGCGCACCATCCGTACCCTGGGATGGCGGTTCAACGCCGATCGTATGGTGATGGATTACACCCTGAAGTGTTACGTGCCATCGGCGGGTGGGACGTCAAGCAACATGCGAGTGACGCTGTAAATGCTCTCAAGTAGAGACGTAGCTTCGCTACGTCTCGGAGAGCGGCAAGAACCTAAGCCAGATCGCTTGTCCATTCCCAAGAAATTTCAGTTTCGTGCCGACCCGGAGTCGTTGCGGAGCAACGTCTCTACCTTTGGTTTGGGATGGCGGGGGATGGCGGGAAATGGCGTTTGGGTGGATCAGGTAGGTTTACGTTTTGGTTCAGCTCGGCAGGACTCCGCCGCCGGTCTTCATCATTTGGACGATAGTTTCGGCCTGCCCGGAGACGGCCAGCAGCTTTCTTAATTGCGCCAGTTCAGTGGCGTCGAACTCATTGGTCCAGCGATAGAGATATTCCAGGGTGTACTTGGCAATGAGGACTTCCAGTTCCACCTCGCTGATACGTTCGCTGCCGGCGGCTGCTGCCTGATCGGTGCTTAGCATGGGGTAAGGCTAGCGGCGGGGTAGAGGTGAGTCCAATACATAATTTTTTTCGGGCGGATAACGTTTTCTTTAATGGCCGCAATTCCCCGAAACTCGAATCGCGGTAATTCTGCGGGACTAAGCCCTAAGGTGCGCTTCAGATAGCCTCCCAGACTGCTAGAATTGTGGCTAAGTCCCCATGAGAATTTGCCGACCAGCCCCGGTTTTAATTACTGCAATTTTGGGGTTGGCGTGTGTAATCAGCGCGGCTGCGCAGTCGCCGGCGACTATCCGCCGCGTGGTGGTTTTTCCCAGTGGGGATGGCGTTAAAGTTGAAATCGTCGCCAGCAGCCCGGTAACTCCGCAGGCGCAGGTGATTACCGGCCCTGACCGGCTGATTCTCGACTTTCCCAATTCGACTCCTGGGCTTGACTTGCGCAATATCACGGTTAACCGTAACCAGGTGAAGGGCCTGCGAGTTTCGCTATTTACCAGGAATCCGCCGGTGACCAGGGTGGTGGTCGACCTGGACTCGCCGCAGCCTTATGAAATATTTCCTACAGGATCCACGGTTGTTCTGAAGCTGAATTCCAAGGGCGTCCAGGCGGCTGCCAGTCCGCAACCCACGCCGCCAGTCGTGCAACCCACGGCCAAAGCTGCGGCTTCTGCAACCATGCCTCCTGCAATGCATTCGGCAGCCCCGGTTGCAATGGCGAGAGTAGTTCCGCCGACTACGACAGCTCCCGCGACGGTGCAACCGGCGCCGGTGGTGCCGGCGCTTCCTCCGCCTCCCCGCATGAGCGTGGATTTCAAAAACGGTAAGCTCAAGATTTTTTCTGACCGCGCCTCGTTGGCGGAAGTGCTAGCCGAAGTGCGACGCCGCACCGGGGCTGATATTGGCATCCCGGCAGGCGCATCGCAGGAACAGGTTTTCGGCACGCTGGGGCCGGGAGCCCCACGCGACGTGATGGCCGCATTGCTCAACGGATCGCACTTCAATTTCGTGATGGTCGGCACCGACCGTGATCCGACTCAGTTACGCAGCGTCCTGCTCACACCTCGAGACGGCGCCCCATTGTCAGTACCGGCGACTACCGAGCCACAGCAACCCGCAGTTGTAGACTCTCAACCCGATCCGAATGAGGCTGCCGGTGCACCCGAAGCTCCGGCCATCGTGGACGACACTCCGGCTCCAGAAAACGCCGAGCCAACGCCACCGGAAAACCAAGCTGAAAACGGCGACAACCCCCAAGCCGAACCCGACATGGCCCCCCGCCGCCACCACCGCCGCAGCCCCGAAGATCAGACGCCGCCCCAGCAGTAGCACCCCCAGTTTGTCATCCTGAGCGCAGCGAAGGAACCATGCATTCCTCGGGAGTGGCACCGTGGTGGACTTTTGTACGGCGGATGCGAGCACACATGTCCTTCGGCGCAAAAAGCGCGCTTCAGGATGACAATTGCTTTTAGGATGCTGTCTACTGCGAAATCAAACGAACTGGCACCGAGGAAACGCCGTCCCCCACTATTGGACTAGCCGTGGTTGAAGGAGTGCCGCACCCGGAGAGATTCATCACGGTGACGTGCAGTTGCGAAGCGGTGCCGGATGGGTTAGTCACATCGGTGACAAAACCTTGGATAAATCCGATCACATTGACCGGAAGAGCGGTACCTACGGGGAGGGAGACAGCCGTCCAATCAAACACCGGGATGGTCACCAAAGAGTCGCTGGTCCAAACCGAATCCGAAGTGCTCAAGATGCTGTCATTCACCAGCGGATTATTGCTCCCGGGCTTAATACGCCAGGGAGTGGACGTGGTATCAAGCTGGTCTTGTCCTGTAGTGCCTGCGGGAGGCATATGCACCATGCATTTGGTTCCGTTGAAGGTCTGGTTCGACCGGGTTGCTACACAGCCGGTTGAGACCAACTGCACAAGCGCATTCGCATTGACCCCGCAGGTAATCGGTTGAGGGCTGCAACCTACGATGGTCTCTTCATAAGCGCAGGCTGGACTACAGCTCGGAGGCCACGCGTTGCTAGCCGGGGCAGTAAAATTTGCGGGGAAGTACAGCAGTTCTGGAGGCGGGCCGAGTACAGTGAGGCTTCCCACCGGAGGCAACCCGCCACTGCATTCGCCCGGATTAGGGCAACCGTAAGTTAGCGTCAAGGATTCGCCGACGGTGCCTGATGTGATGGCGCCGGTCGTCGGATTGAAAAAACCGGTTGGAATATTGTTCGGATCAATATTGGGAACCAGCCAGGGCTTTACACATTGCGGTGCCAGTGGGGGCGGCGACGTTCCAACGCCGGACCAGTGGGATGGATTGTATGCCTCGGCAATTGCGGTTCCGCTTACCGAGACACTGAGTGTGCCCCAGGCGCGCGCGAAAAACGTTGGAACGTCGGTACGACGGACAACGACTGATACTTGAGGATTAACGCTGAATGCCGCGAGATCCCCCGCATTGGGGAAGGTCACGACTACTTCGCCGACCGCGGCATTGCGGCCGCCAACCAAATTCTTCGTCGCTACTCCGGTGGCAACCGTTGTTGCAAGTGTCTCCGCATTAGTGATGCGTGTCGACGAGGGGTCAGTCGTAACTCCAGAAGTGGCCAGCACTCTGGCCCCAGCCAGGGCCGCGGCTTCGGCTGCAAGCCGGGCCTCTCCGCGCGCGGTGTACATTGCCACCAGATCAATCGCTAAAGCAGAAACCGCCAGGATGATGAAGGCGAGTCCAACCGCCAGTAGGAAAACGGTGACTCCGCGTTCAGATCTGCGGGGGCGGAAGCGGACGGGTTGGCCAAACAATTTCATAGCTGATTCAGTGCGGTGGCTTCCTCAATCAAATTTGTGGTGGCCGCATAAGTGGCCCCCGGCGCCACCAGGTTGATCACGTCATTGAAGCGCCACGAGTATGAATACTGTACGGTGACTCGGCTGGCGAGAACTTTTTCGCCACTGTAGGTAGAAAGATTCGCGCGATCGATGGTGATTATCAGATTGTCGGGGCAGCCGTCTACTTCGTAGGTCCAGACCGGTTTGGTCCCGCCTACTTTCGCCAGAATTGCGCCTGCTTTGGTGCATCCGCCCGCATTGGCGTTGGGGAGGGTTTTGCCGCTTGCCAGAAAATCAAAGGCTGCGTCACCCACTGCCAGCACCGATGCCGGAGAGCCGCGATCTACATCCCGCGTAGGCTGGCTGGCGGCGATGACCGCTGCCTCCTGCGCTGCACTGGTCAGCTTTTGCTTCAGGGTCAGGGCGCCACTGAAATCGAAAATCCCAACTACGAAAACCACCAACAGAGGCAGAGACACCGCGAGTTCAACGATCTGGGACGCGTCGTCTCCAGAGCACGTGTCCAGCAAAGACCGCATGCGTTTCGTAATTTCGCGAACTGGCAAATGGGCGTTCATCAGTTCTGAATCAAACTCTCCCCCGAAGCCGAAATAATGACTTGCTTGGTGCTGAAGGTGGGATAAGAAGGAAACGGCAGCAGCAGGCCGAAAGGATATTGAAAGCTAACCACGGTGCCGCACTGCTGCGGCGCGCTTCCGGGATTCAGCCGGACAAAGCGGCAAATTCTTACGTTATTGGTGCTGAACGTGCAGCTGCCAAGCGGCAGCGGCGGATCACAAAAAGCGGGCGTAGCAAATTCAAATGGGGTGTAAGCAATGATCTTGCTGGTGGGCGCATGCGCGCCCTGAAGAATGTTGGTGACCGCGTCCTCGACTGCCTGATCGTCTGGAAAGCTGGTGCTGCCCCATTTGCCGCCGGGGGCTGCACAGGTAGCACAGGTGGCGCGGGCCGCGGCACGGGCCCCTTCGCGGGCGGCAACGTTTACCGTGGAATAGAGATTGAACGCCAGCGCGAACCATATGATCCCGAACAGAAACATGAACACGATTGGCAGCACAAACGCCGCCTCGACGATTTCCACGCCGTCGGTCCCGTGAACCAGTTCTCTAACTCGAGATTTTGCAACTCGCAACATCAAGCCATCCTTACCAGGTGCGCTACTGCTGCTGCAATTACCGTCACTGCCATGGCGACGCCGAAGGGAATCTTCAGCGATTTCGGATTATCCAGCGACACTTCCTGCGCCGGCATATGAAAACGGATGAACGAAACCAAAATGCGCCCGATGTTTCGCGCGGTTTGCTTTACCCGCTTCTTTATCACGATCAGAACCACGGCCATTAAACCTGCTACCAGAATTGTACCCAACAGCACGGCAATCAGGCGCTCCGGTCCGAGGAACGCGCCGAGTGCCCCGGTTAGCTTCCAGTCTCCCGCGCCCAGGCTGCGTATCAAAACCAGTGGCAGCAATAGCGCCAATCCCAGCGCAACCCCCAGCAAAGAACCTCTTGCGCCGGGCCAGCCGGAGGCGAATGCATTGGCCGCCAGACCCACCACGAGCCCCGGAACTGTCAGCCAGTTAGGAATACGCCGCCAGCGCCAGTCAGTGTATCCGGCAAGGGCTGCGAAGATCCCCGTCAGCAACCACAGGGCGTCGTTCATGCGCAGGGGAGGCGATCAGCCATACACAACGGTAGACCCGCAAAGCCATTCTGGGCGGATTTAGAGGCTAAGTCAACGCACTAAAAGTACTTGGCCCTCTATCAGTTACATCCTAAATGACGCGCGCTCCTAACACTGGCGTTAGCGTTCGTCGCAAAAAAAAGCAGGCCGAATTATCTCATCGGCCTGCCCGGAACTGTTCACTCGCCAGCTAGGGGACGAATTTCTCACTCCGCACCCTGACGTTGTCAACCGACACGCCACAACTGTGCCCGGGGCGAACGTCGGCACAGGTGCCCGATGCGTCCTGGGTATATTCGAAGCGCAATTGGGCCGAGGTGCCCGCCATGCCTGGGAACTCCATGTGGACGTGCTTGGTGCCATGAGAATCGCCCGCCCAAGCCGACATGTCTTCGAAATAAGCTGGGTCATTGTTACGCGGCAAGTGTTTGGGGTAGTGCTGCATGTCGCCGGTATTGAATTTGCGGTCGAAAGCCTCGGCAAGCACCGAACGCACGGAGTTGCCGGGAGTGCGGTCGGCGATGCGCAGGAAGAAGCCGTCATAGGCCAGTACGTTGAAGTTGGGGTCATCCTCGGTGTCGTAGCAAACGTCGAAGTTGACGACAACCAGGTCGGCGTCGGCAGGCACGTTCATAATCGGACCGAAGAGCCTCTCCCATCGGGTGGGAGAAGAATCAACGTCTGGCCCCGCAGGCAATCCGTCATCCGCGTTGGGGTGGAATGCGGCATTGGATTCGTGGCCGCAGAAGCCGCGAGTGGTGACCCAAGGCACGACATTAGCGCCGTCACCATGAGCGGCTACCCATCCAGTCGGCAAGGTTCCGGCGGGCAGTCCATGCTCATCGAAGTTTTCAGTAAGCAGGCTTGTGAAAACCGGCGTTCCACTGGGCGGATCGGCAATCCCAGGGCTGTTGCCAAATGGCAGCTCAACCGCGTTGGATGAACCGCGCGACGAAAATCGCTTGAAGTAGACATCGGGAGTGGTCATGCTGAGATCGGGTTGGCCATCGGTGAAGCCCAGCAGCTTGGTCTGTGCCCAAACCGCAAAGAGTTCTCCGTTTTTTGCCACCGCCTGGTTGTAATCGCCAAGATTGGGCTGGCCGGTATCATTGCCCCATCCCGCTCTGAAATTCACGTCGGAAAGTGGCCGTTGGGATTTCCAATGATCGCCCCCGTCGTCCGAATAGGTCACGGCGACGCGGGTCAGGTCTCCACTGCTGGCGATGCCCTGATCGTAATAGAACACGTAAACGCGACCCGACAGGTTGTCGACGGTCACCCAGGGGAACCACTGCGGGCGATCCTTCCCGGGATGCTTATTGATGGCAACCGGCGCCGAGAATGTTAGACCCTTGTCGGTGCTTTTCTGGAAAGAGACATCGGCGCCATCCTGATTGTTGTTGTTGGAATACACCACGTAGACGTTGCCGCTGTAGTGGCTGTGCGAGTTGTCAACCGCCAGTGACGGATTGGTATTCACCCGGTCATTGCCAAGCACCTCGTCCATAGTAAAAAATTGGTCCGAGATATCGATCGGGGCGCCCCAGGTGCGGCCACGGTTTGTGGAACGTGCAAAGCCTACGGTGTTGGTATAGAAGCTGGGGAATCGGGCCCACGCGACATATGCGTTTGGTGAGCCATTGCCGGCATAGCGTGGTACTGACCCCTGACCGTCCGGCACAGTGGCGGCGACCACTACTCGCGGCGCCCAAGTCGGCTTTTTGGACAGAATGTTATCGCTGTAGGTGGTCGCGATTTCGACGAAGCCCGGTGCGAACGGAGTGAAGTTCGACCAACTCAACAGCACCCGATGAGTTTCCGGGTCGACGTCCATGTATGGCTTGTCGGCTGCATCGACCGGCTGCCCGTCAGCTACTGCTCCGTTGGGGTTGGTCGCGCTCGTAATTTCGAATGGACCGGTCCAGGTATGGCCGCAGTCGGTGGAGCGATGGAAGCCCACGGTTTGCGCAACCCCCACATCGCCAAATTTTGCCAAAAGAATCGACGAGTATATGAAGGTGCAGTCCTTCACATACTTTACTTCGGGATCGCCAAAGACCTGAGGGAATACGTCGCCGCCCACAGACTGGTCTCCGGGCGTGGGGAGCTGCCCTCCGTCCACGAAGGTTTGGCCGCCATCGTCGGAGTACATGAAGCCGGAGATCGATAGCGGAGTTAAGGCAAAGCCGCGGGTATCGTTGAAGCCGACCACAATGTGTTTTCCGGTCTTGTCGACCGCGATGGAAGTCTCGCCTTGACCTCCCGCCGGACCTTCGGAGAATCCGTCTTCGCAATCATCCGCAGTGTTGACGCAGACATCGTCTTCACCGTCGCCTGATCCCGGGGAAGCCGCGCGGGCCGCGGCAAATGGCTGGGCGCCAGCTTTCTTCAGGGCTTGGCGCACATGGGCGGCGAGGCGCCCGCTGGGCGACATTCTCTGGTCAACAGAACTGCTGGTTTTTTTGCCGGCGGCAAAAGCGGACAAGCAGGTTAGTGAAATCAGGAAACAAACAAGCAAAAAGGCATTGCGCGAGGGAGAGAGACGCATGCAAGAACTCCTTAGTCGAATATGTAAACTGCTGGCCCCAATGCAGGACGGACGCCAAAACCGGCGATGAAATGCCCCGGCGACAACATGCTTGGAACAAAGCGCATTTCCAGGCAGGAGGAGCATACTCCAGAAGCGGTCGGGCTACAATCCAAGCGGGTGGCGGAGTTTGGGGGATTTGTGGAAAAAGTCGGTACCGCAAACAACAAAGGCCCAGCCGAAGGCCGGGCCTGCATGAGATCGAATCGTTTTAGCGGTTCAGCGAAGCATGCTGTGCCGAACTACGCTCAGCGATCACCTTGCGCGCGTTTTCTGCCAGCTGCTTAGCTTGTGGCAACAGGTCGAGCGCCTTGAGAATCTGCGGATCGCCCTCGGCCCGCACTTTCAGCCCTTCTTCCTGGCCGAAAGCATCGACGAATAGTTCACTCTTGATGTTGGACCGGACCCAATCGTTATTCTCCACCAGATCGGATTCACTATACGGAACCTTTTCGTCATCGAGGAACTTGCGGAAGTCCTGCAACAAAACGTCGTCCACTTCAAAGCTCTTTGTAATGTGGTGCGAGATACTGTAGTGCTTGGCGAAGTTGAAGAAAGCGTAGTGCTGCAGCGTCGTATCCTGGAAATGATTGCTCTTGATGGGAGCGATCTTAACGTCCGGGGTGATGCCGCCGCCGCCGTACATGGTGCGTCCGCTATCGGTCAGCTTGATATCTTTGCTGTTGGTTTCGTTGATGTCGCGATTGAAGTAGTAGTCATAGAGCGACACGTTTGAGTAATCGCGCTGAATCAGCCGTCCGCTCGGGGTGTAGTACTTCGCCGTCGTCAGTGCCAGACCAGTGTTTTCAGAGAGCGGGAACACGGTTTGAACCAGCCCCTTGCCGAAGGTGACTTCGCCAACAATCAGGCCACGGTCGTGATCCTGAATCGCGCCGCTGACAATCTCTGCGGCGGACGCAGTGCCACGATTTACCAGCACTACCAACGGATATTCCTTGCCACCGTTACCGCGAGTTGCCACCCAACGCTTCTCCTGCGAAGCCCGTCCGTGGTGGGAGACGATCAACTGTCCCTTGCGGAGAAATTTGTCTGCGACACCAACGCCCTCGGTGAGCAATCCGCCAGGATTCTGCCGCAGATCGAGGATCAAGCCTTTCAAATCCCCCATCTGGTCGAGCGCGTCGGAGACTTCGTGCTCGGTGGTCTCATTGAATCCGGTGACGTGCATGTAGCCGATGCCCGGACGAATCATGAAGTGCAGGTCAACGCTGTAGCGGGGAATTTCGTCTCGAACCACCGCGAACTCGAGCGGCTTGTCGGTGCCTTCGCGCAGCATGGTGATGTGGACGGTGGTGCCCTTCGGTCCCTTGAGCAAGTCGGCCACATCGCCGGTGCTCATGTTGTCGGTAGCTTTGCCATCGACCGCGATGATGATGTCTCCGGGATGAATGCCGGCGCGATAGGCAGGCGTACCCACGAAGGGCGCAATTACAATGACCTTATTGTTGCGAGGGCCGACCGTCATGCCCACGCCGTAATACTTGCCACGCTGATCTTCTTTCAGCAGCGAGTAAGACTTCGGATCGAAGAAATTGGAGTGCGGATCGAGCACATGCAGCAGTCCGGGAATGGCGCCGTTGTAGATGGCCTTATCGGGATTCACCGCCTCGGCGTAGTTCTGTTCCACAACCTCGTATACATCGCTAAACTGGCGAATGCTCTCACGAACGTCGGAGTCGCCGCTGGGCGCAACCGTGGGTGCCTTTTGGGCGAATAACATGCCCAGGGCGCCGCAGACGGCGAGAAAGAAAACCACAGTAAAAAGGGTGCGACGTGAACTACGGGCCATCTTGAATTCCTTCAATCGAGAGTCAGTTTCCGAGGGTGGCTATCTGCCGGAGTATAGCACTTTCAAGAAGCCCAAATCCGCAGCTTAGGACCGTCCTAAGTAACCCTTGGTCAACACCTTTGGCTCAGTCACTACTGGTGTCTAAGATGCACGAAATAGCCGTCAGGGTTCGGCTAAACCTAACATGTAAAAAATGTTGAGTGGCCCCGGATTGCTGGCAATCCTCTGTGGCAGTATGATTGAGCCATGAATTTGGGCTTTCCAGAGATGATTTTTCTCTTCATGTTGGCCTTGCTCATCTTTGGGCCCAAGAAGTTACCGGAAGTGGGACGCCAGATCGGGCGGGCGCTGAATGAATTTAAGCGGGCTTCCAATGAGTTCAAGTCCCAGATAGAAAACGAAATATCCCAATTGGAGCGGGAAACGGAACCGCAAATCCTGCCCCCTGAACCGCCGGTTGGCGCAGTTGCCGCACTTTCGCTCGGCCCCGAACCCCCTCCCGAATCTACTGCGCTAGCCAAGGCCCCAGATGCCTGAATTTGCTGCTGCTGCGCCTCCTGACGAAGTCGAGGAGCCCTTACATGCCATGAGCTTCCTCGAGCACCTCGAGGAACTGCGCAAGCGCATCATTTATTCAATCATTTCCGTAGCCGTGGGATTTTTCCTGTGCTGGCGCTATGCCGAGCACATTTTTGGGCTGATGCAGCAGCCCATTATGGAAGCTCTGCACCGCAACGGAATGCCGGAAAAGCTGGTTTATCTGAGCCCCACCGAGCCGTTCAATCTGTATTTGAAGATCGGCTTTCTGGCAGGCGTTTTCGTGGCGGCGCCGTTCATTCTTTACCAGGTCTGGATGTTCATCTCCCCGGGCCTTTACCGCAATGAGCGGTCTTACGTGCTGCCGTTCATGTTCAGCACCATCGCCCTGTTCGCAGCCGGCGGATACTTCGGGTACAAAATTGTCTATCCCGCCGCCCTCGACTTCCTGATCGGCTACGGAAAACAGTTCCAACCTATGATTACGATCGGGGAATATACCGATCTGTTTATGACCATCATCCTGGGGTTGGGAGTGGTGTTTGAGCTGCCAATTCTGGTGTTCTTTTTGGCGTTGATGGGAGTTGTGACTGCGGGATGGATGTGGCGGAATCTGCGCTATTCAATTTTGGCGATTTTTGCGATTGCCGCGATTGTCACTCCGACGAGTGACATTCTGAACATGTGCATCTTCGCGGCGCCCATGCTGGTGCTTTACATCGTCAGCATCGGGATTGCATTCCTGGTGCATCCCAAGCAGAGACGCGCGCGGGCGGCGAAGAAGAAAAAATGACGATGGTGGGTGGTGAGAAAAAAGCTTTTCAACCACAGAGATCACGGGGGATCACAGAGGCCTCTAAGATTTCCTCGGTGAGCTTCTATGTTCTCTGCGTTTATCTTTTTGCTGTCGGGTTGGCGCTGGCGCAACCTTCGCCAGCGCCGGTCAACGCCTCCCGCACCATGCAGTACGTGAAAGAAATTGTGGCGTTCGGCCCCAGACCAATCGGCAGTGCCAATCATAAAAAGGCAGAGCAATACATTCTGTCGCACCTTAACGGGGACACGGTCGAGGACGATGCTTTCGTCGCCGATACTCCCGCCGGAAAGCTACCGGTGCGGAACATCATCGCCAAATTTCCTGGTACTCGCGACGGCATTATCGTAATTGCCAGCCATTACGACACTAACTATCCGCTACGCGATACCGGCTATGTTGGTGCGAACGACGGCGCGGCGACGACTGCGATTCTGTTGGAGTTGGCCAATCAGTTACGCGGCGCCAAACGATCCGGCTACAGCGTGTGGCTGTTTTTTACCGACGGCGAAGAGGCGGTTAAAAGCTGGACCGACAGCGACAGCGTGTATGGCTCGCGTCATCTCGCCGAAAAGTGGGAGAAAGACGGAACGCTGAAAAAAATCAAGGCGTTCCTTCTGGCCGACATGATTGGCGATGCCGACCTGAATGTGGATCGCGATGCGAATTCAACGCCCTGGCTGGAGGATTTAGTGTTACAGGCCGCTACTTCGCTTGGCTATCAGTCACATTTCTTTGCGCGCACCATCGCCACCGGGGACGACCACACTCCATTTGTGACGCGCGGAGTTCCTTGCGCGGATTTAATTGATTTTGATTACGGATACGGCAATGTTTTCTGGCACACGTCTCAGGACACGGTGGACAAGGTTAGCCCCAAGAGCCTGGAAATCTCGGGCAATGTGATTTTGGAAACTGTGCAATTGTTGGACAAGCGTTAGCCGGGGCGACCGTTATGTAATTCTGTAGGGCCGTAGCTCCGCTACGGCTGGGGTCATCACGAGTTGCGGCGCTGCCCGAGCTGTAGCAGAGCTACGACTCTACTTTGGTCTGTGAGTACTCCTCTTTCCCTTTTTTATAAATTCATTTCTAATTCTCGCGCCATGAAAAAAGTGTTGCTCCTGATGCCATTGCTGGTCTGCGTTTCGTTCGCGCAGACTGACCGGGTTATTGAAGAGGCCCTCAAGCCTTCTGCGCTTTCAAGCAATTTAGAAAAGCTAACTGACCAGATCGGCGGGCGGGTGCCGGGTACGCCTGCCATGCAGAAAGCGGTGGAGTGGGCCGAGAGTGCATTCAAGGCGTCGGGCGCCGACAGCGTGAAGACAGAAGACTTCGCGATCAAGGCCTCGTGGGCTGAGGGTGCCACTGAAATGAGCGTGAGTGTGCCGGAACATTTCAAGGTGCATGCAGTCTCGATTACCTGGACTCCGGCGCTGGCAGCGCATCGGCATGTTCCGGTGTTCGATGTAGGCGAAGGAACGGCGTCAGACTTCGCCAACGCAGGCAACGTGGCAGGCGCAATCGTGTTGGTGCATTCGCCAGAAACCAAGGTATGGGCCGATCTGGACGACGAATACGTAAGAGCTTTGGTGACGATTAAGCAGGCGGTGAAGGCGAGAGTGCTGGCAATAGCTTTCCAGTCCAGCCGTCCCAATGATTTGCTCTACCGCCACTGCAATTCCGATCAGGGCGAAATTGACCGGCTTCCCATGGTGCTGGTGGCGCGGGAGGATGCGGCACGCATGTCGCGGCTGCTGGCCGCGGGGCAGAAGGTCTACGCAGATCTATCGGTTCCCAACTTAATTGGCGGCCCGATCACGGCCAAGAACGTGATTGCAGAGCTTCGGGGCGGCGGGAAGCCGGACGAGTTCATCATTCTTGGCGCACATCTGGATTCGTGGGACCTCGGTACCGGCGCGCTCGACAATGGCTGCAATTCGGCGCTGGTGATCGACGCGTTACGAGCAATCAAAGCGTCAGGGGTAAAGCCCAAGCGGTCGATGCGCTTCATTCTGTTTTCCGGAGAGGAGGAGGGGCTGATTGGTTCGCGGGCGTACGCGAGGGCGCATCGCTTCGAGTTAGACAAAGCTGATGCGGTGGTGATTTTGGATAGCGGCGTGGGCCACGTTACCGGCTTTTCGCTGGGCGGTCGAAAAGATGTGGTGCAGCCAATATCGGCGCTGGCGGCTCCGTTGAGGCGATTTGATGCGGCCACCTTTACGACCGACGCGCAAACCGGAACCGACCACGTCGATTTTCTGCTGGAAGGTGTGCCGACACTAGTGGCCAATCAGGAAGAGGATAACTATCTGCTCAACTACCATGCGATGTCTGATACCTTCGACAAGGTTGACTTGCCGAGGTTGAAGAATCACGTGGCGGTGGCCGCTGCTATTACCTTCGCGATTGCGGATGCCGCTGAGCGCCTCGGTCCAAGGCTGAACCGAGAGCAGATTGAGCAGACTTTTAAGGACAGCAAGTTCGATGAAGGTCTAAAAGGTTTTGGCATGTGGGATGATTGGGAGAGCGGGAAGCGGGGAAGAGAGAAGTAATTTCAAATCACGTTCAAACCGATTTTCCTGAGGCCTGATTGATACTTTTCTGGATTCTGTTCAACTTGTTTGTCCTCGCCATGCTGGTGCTGGACCTTGGCGTTTTCCATCGCAAATCCCATACGGTTAAGTTTCGCGAAGCTCTGTTGTCGAGCATCGCCTGGGTTGCGATGGCAGCGGCTTTTGCGGTGATTGTTTATTTCTGGCATGGCCGCAGAGAGTCCCTGGAATTTATTACCGGATACGTGATTGAGCTTTCGCTCAGCGTCGATAATCTTTTTGTTTTCCTACTGATCTTTCGCTACTTCAAGGTTTCGCCGCCGCATCAGCACAAAGTGCTTTTCTGGGGGATTCTGGGAGCGCTTGCGATGCGAGCTTTATTCATCGCGCTGGGTGTTGGGCTGATCCAGAAATTTCATTGGATCATCTATGTCTTTGGCGTGCTGCTGGTTTACAGCGGCATCAAGCTTTTCAATCAGAACAATGCCGAGGTTCATCCCGAGAAGAATCCGATACTCAAATTGTTTCGAAAACTTGTGCCAGTCACGGAGGAGTATCACGGCGACAATTTTTTCATCAGGAAAAGCGGGATTTACGCCACCCCGCTCCTCGTCGTATTGGTGGTAGTGGAGACCACGGACTTGCTGTTCGCCGTGGATTCGATCCCAGCCATTTTGGCTATCACTTTGAATGCGTTTATCGTTTACACCTCGAATGTGTTCGCTATTCTTGGGCTGCGATCGATGTATTTTGCGTTGGCGGGGATGATCGAGATGTTCCACTATCTGCACTACGGACTGGCAGTCGTGCTGGTGTTTGTTGGGGCAAAGATGCTGGTATCACACTACTATCAGATTCCTACCGAGTACGCGCTGAGCGCAGTGGCGGGAATACTCGCGGTGTCAGTACTGGCGTCGAAGATCCATCCGCAGAAGAAGCACGCCTAGTCTTGTTTTAGGTGCCATCCGATTTCGCGTTAAATTTCCTTGCGGCCGACGTGATCTAATTCTGTGTCGGGCAGCGGCTTGCTGTGCAGGACACTGAACCCGTCAACATCCTTCAGTACGAAAACTGGAACTCCCGCGGTGTGGGGCACATTAATACTACTGAAGGCGGCTTGTTTTACGTCTTCGAGCACCACTGCCGGTCTGGCTTCGTCTGTTTCCGCAACGATTGTTACGTCACTGATTTCAATCCCCTTCGCGTGGCGAATAAAAAAACCGTGGGCCGGCGTAGGCCCGAACATGTTGGGCTCGGGATACGCTTTCTCTTTCTCGGCGAGCTGACGCGCGGCATCGTCTTTGCTGCCGCCTCCGCAGTGCTGGATCAGAATGTTCCTGATCTTCACATCTTGAATTGCATGCCCCGGGATGCCGGAAATCAGTGAGCAAAATTGCGAACGGACGTCGGAGCAAACCATGTTGCTGATGAGCACTCGCCGCACTGCCCCAACCGGGATGCCCTCCGGGCCGCGCATGCGCGCACCCAGGCGCATGAAAATTGGGGTTTCGACGCTGCGCATGGTGATGTTGGATATAGTCACATCTTCCAGTAGCGCGCCATCGACGCTTTCCAGCGCGAAGCCGCGGCATCCGTCGAACACACAATTAGCTACCGTAATGTTCTTGAAGCCGCCGTTGGCCTCAGTGCCGAACTTGATGCGTCCAATGCGAGGAACGTCAGCATCAACAGCGAATCGCTTGCACGTGGCGTCGAGCAAGGTCCCTTCTTCAAAACTGCCCGACACCAGACAATTTGAAATCGTCACCATTTCGGTGGCACGCGCATAACCCAACGCGAATGAACTTTTCAGGCAGATACCGTCGTCCCAGGGAGAGTTCACACTGCAATTGGAAACGCGCACATTGCGGCAGCAGTCGATATCCATTCCGTCGCGGTTGGTGTCGATCTTGAGATTGTCGATGGTGAGATTATCGACGCCGGTGGCGAGAATTCCGAAGTGCCCCCCGTGCAGAATAGAAAAGTCGCGCAGCAAAACGTTGCGGCAATTTTTCAGCGCGATGGCTTTGTTGCCGGCGCCCGGCGTCTCGGCCTTGGGATTTTCTTTTTCCCATCCGCGACTCAAGCCGCGGCCCCAGATCAGGCCCGGCCCAATTATGGAGATGTTTTCCAGCCCTTCTCCCCACAGCAGGCTGTTGTGCCAGTGGTTGTGGCCGAAATCCTGGTAGTTCTCCCAAGGCTTGTTGGACTCTGCCAGATCGTATGCGTGGCTGTCGGTCGAGTCAGCCGCCACGATGGTGGAACCCTGATCCAGGTGTAGCGCAATGTTGCTGCGCAGGTGGATCGAGTGGCATAAATAATTTCCTGGAGGGAATGTGACGGTGCCGCCGCCAGCGCTGGCTGCAGCCTCGATTGCCTGGTTCACTGCCGCGGTGTCGAGCGCCTGGCCGTCACCTTTGGCGCCGAAAGCTCTGACGTCATGAGGAGTGCCACTGCCTGAGATGGAAGTTTTGGCGGAAACAATTGTGGGCGCAGAGAAGATGGCGCCCGCCGCCGCGACGGAGCCCGCGGTCTTGAGAAACTGCCGTCTAGGATTCTTGCTGGACATTGATTTTTTCCCGTGCCAATGTGGACGTGAGCTCCAAGCCGCTGATTCTATATCGTTTGCGACGCGGGTTGGGATGCACATTAGTTCTGGCCGGCGGGCGAAACTTTTGCGCCGTTTGCCACTCTAATTTGATAGGCGTAGAGGAGGGTCTCGATGTCAAATTCGTTGATCAGAATTTTGGTGGTGTTTGCGGTATTGCTGGTGGTGGTTAAAGTTTACAGTTCAGGCCGGGACGTGCCGGTGGCCGCACCGAGCCCGTCGGCCGACGTTGCGAAGGCAGCGGCGCCCGGCAAACAGAGCTTGGTCGTAGCCGGTGGCTGCTTCTGGGGAGTCCAGGCAGTGTTCCAACATGTGAAGGGTGTAACCAGCGCGACCTCGGGATATGCCGGCGGCGAGGCCAAGACCGCCGAATATGAAGTGGTGAGTACGGGTGAAAGCGGCCATGCCGAGTCGGTGAAGGTCGTCTACGATCCCTCGCAAATCACTTATGGCGAGCTGCTACGCGTTTTCTTTTCGGTGGCGCATGACCCTACGGAACTGAATCGCCAGGGACCTGATAGCGGCACGCAGTACCGCTCGGTAATTTTCTATGGAAACGATGAACAGAAGCGGATTGCGGAAGCTTACATTGCGCAACTCGATGGGGCCAAAATCTTCTCCCACAAGATTGTGACGCAGGTGGTGCCGCTGAAGGGTTTCTATACCGCAGAGGCCTATCACCAGAATTACGCGACGCTGCATCCGGACGATCCATACATCGCGTTCAATGATGCGCCCAAAGTTTCGAATTTGAAGAAGGAGTTTCCGCAGCTATACACGGGCAAGTGAGTGCGCACTTTAAGGAGCTTCTATGTTTGATTCTGATCTCGAAACGGACAAACCAGTAAGCCCACCGCGCCGGGCGTTCTTGGGAATTTCGGCTTCGGCGATAGTTGGGGCTGTGCTGTGGTCGATAAAGAAACCCCGAATCATTCAGGCAGCCTCCGTCAAGGCACCGAAAGAAGTCACTGTAGTGCGGTTTTCTGACGCTGGGGACCGTTTGCAGAAAGTTAAGGTAATGCAAGTCGTAAAGAGTGACGACGAATGGCGCAAGCAGCTTTCATCGAATGCTTTCGACATTACACGTCACGCCGATACTGAGATGGCCTTCAGCGGCCAGTACTGGAATCTGCACGAGAAAGGCTTGTATCGCTGCATTTGTTGCGATACGGCGCTGTTCAGCTCAGACACCAAGTTTGAATCGGGTACAGGCTGGCCCAGCTTTTGGGCGCCGATTGCAGCGGAGAATGTCCGCGAGATAAGAGACACAAGTTTTGGAGCAGTACGAACGGCGGTGGCTTGCACTCTTTGCGATGCCCACTTGGGGCATGTGTTCGACGATGGCCCGGCGCCGACTTATTTGCGCTACTGCATGAACTCGGCCTCATTGAAATTCGTTAAACGATCGTAGAGATGTAGCTCTGCTGCGTCTTCGGCGCTTCGTGGTGCAAAGAATGAGGACGCATTTGAGCACGCCTAGACGTTGCGGAGCAACGTCTCTACTCAGGAGTTAATCGAGCCTCACAAGGTAAATTCCACCCTGCGGGGTTCGGGTGTCGCGGGCTACTTCCTCGGCGCGCCCTTTATCGTCGCCGAGCACCCGCACCCGTACCCACCAGTCTCCGATGGGACTGCCGAAATGGAGAACTTTCGCGGTGTGATAGCGCCGTGCGAGGCGACTTTCCAGTTGGGAAGCCGGTCCCTCGTGATCGAAGGCGCCAATCTGCACTGCCCAGCGTCCGCCAGTATCGAGAGGTGCAGGCGTGCGCAGCACCTCGACGCGAACCTGGATTACACCTGCTTTCCAGCAATCGACTTTTTTTGCGGCCGCCAGGGAAAGATCTATGACGCGGCCGGACACGAACGGACCTCGATCGGTAATGCGAACCAAGGCAGTGCTTCCGGTCTTAACATTGGTGACCCGCACGATTGACCCAAGCGGCAACGTGCGATGCGCCGCCGTCATGGCGTTCATGTTGTAGATCTCGCCGTTCGATCCGCGACGGTTGTGGTACGGAGGACCGTACCAGCTGGCCAGTCCGGTTTCGGTGCGGATAGGTTTGGTGTCGGGTGGAATGGAAATGGCGTCTTTGTCCGGCTGCGTTGCTTCCGGTTCACTCTCAACCCGATGCGGTTGGCCGGGCTGGTTGGTAGCTGTTTCCGAAGTCTTGGAAATATCGCCGGCAGGAATGGTCGGCGGAGGAGGTGGCGGAAGCTTTGCCCGTTGCGGCTTATGGCCGCATCCCGCGAAAAAGATGGAGACTGCCAGGATGGCCAGTGCCGCGACCCAACGGCCTGCGCCCTGCCGATTTATTTTCGCTGCGACTTGACCTGCTCCATGTAATCGGCCAGGCTGGTCAGCTTTTCGGCGGCAATGCGCAGAGCCTTGGTCGATTGCTGGCGGACCGCCGGCACCACGTCGTTGTTCAGATATTGAATGAATTCGGCTGACTCCTTCTCCAGTCGTTCCGCCGCTTCGGCGATGGTTTTGCTGGCGCGCGCGGATGCATCTTCTACCTTGCGGTTGAAGTCGGTCATGTTGCCTCGAATCTAGGTTCTTTAAACCTTGCACCAGATTTATCAGAGCAATTCATTATTTCGTGCGCCATGGGCGGGGTCAACCCATGGGGACATAGGTAGCTATCTCCGCCATCTTTCTTGACGCAGAAGGGAAGCCCGGCATGGGGTAGAATCCCGCCATGCGCAAGTTTTCGATACTGCTGTTGCTAACCAGCGCGTTCGTGCTGCAGGGTTGCACTCTCTGGGGTGAGCACGCGGTAAGAAACTGGACCGACGTCACCGGCGGCGAGAGCCTGGAACGCAATTTCTGGCAGGAAGTAAGAGCCAAAAACTGGCCAGAGCTGGAACGTCGCATGGCGGGAAATTTTGTCTCCGCGACCCCGCAGGGGACTAAAGACCGCGCCGCCACGCTGGAGCGCCTGAAGGCGTTGCAGATCGACGAATATTCGCTGGGCAACTTTCAGGTGGAGCTACACGGCAATACGTTGGTAGTTAATTACGATTTGACGATCAAAGGAAATTGGGATGGACGCCCGCTTGGTCCCGGCCCTCTACACATGATGAGCGTATGGCAGCAGCAGAAGGCTGGCTGGTTGGCCATTGCGCACTCCACAATCGGTAGTCAATAGCGACTGTTAGCGATGACGCCTCTTCAAGAATTTAGCGTTGACGATTCTGCCGGGCGAAGATTGTTCAAGCGCCGCCTGCTCACCTGGTATCGGCGCAATAAGCGGACGTTGCCCTGGCGCAGGGATTGCGATCCCTATCGAGTTTGGCTTTCTGAAATTATGTTGCAGCAGACGCGCGTTGCGGCGGTTATCGCGCACTATCAGCGTTTCCTGGAATTGTTTCCCACGATAGAAAAGTTGGCAGCGGCTCCCGAAACTTCAGTGCTCGCTGCCTGGAGCGGGCTTGGATATTACCGCCGCGCTCGCATGTTGCATGCCGCAGCTAAACAAGTGGTGAGCGAGCACGGCGGCAGGTGGCCCACGAATGCAGCAGAACTACGGCAGCTCCCCGGCATTGGACGCTACACCGCTGCCGCCATCGCCAGTATTTCCTTTGACGAACCGGTCGCGGTCGTGGATGGAAACGTGGAGCGGGTGTTGCATCGCTTAACCGGCAAGCCACTGGCCGGCGAAGCCTTGTGGCAGGCTGCGAATGAGGTCCTGAAGACAAAGCACCCTGGGGAGTCTAATCAGGCGATGATGGAGCTGGGCGCGATGGTGTGCGGCCCGCGGAGTCCTGATTGTCCCAGTTGCCCGGTGCTGGGTTTTTGCGCAACTCGCGGAGCAGGTGTGATGCGGCAGAAGGAAGTTCGGCGCAAGCGTGAGATCCGCTACGCACTAAACTGTAACGCGGGCTCGGTTTTTCTGGTGAAGCGGGCGAAAACCGAATCGCTCATGCCAGGGATGTGGGAGCTACCGGAAGTATCAATCGACCTTGCTCAACCCTCGTGGATTACGTTGCGGCACTCAATTACTGTGACCGACTACTCGGTGGGAATTGTGAAGGGTGCGGCCGTGCCCCATACTTCAGGAAAGTGGGTGGCCACGATGAAAGTGAATACACTGCCCTTGACCGGCCTGACACGCAAGGTCTTGAAAACGGCGGGGATCGTGTGAGTTCATGGCTACTATTGATGCCCACCATCATCTTTGGCAATACTCTCGCGACCAGTTGCCATGGATTTCTAACAGCATGAAATTGCTGCAGCGGGATTTTCTGCTGGCCGATCTACAGCAAGTCCTGGCGGATTCAAAAATCGAGGGCGCGGTTGCCGTACAGGCTCAGCAAAACTTGGCCGAGACTGAATGGCTGCTGGATCTGGCCAGCCGCGCCTCTTGCATGCGCGGGGTGGTTGGGTGGGTCCCTTTGATCGACACAGACGTTCGCGAGCACCTCGAAAAATTTGCCTCCCACGCCAAGTTGGCCGGGGTTCGCCATGTCTTGCACGATGAGGCTGACGATGCCTATATGCTGCGTGACGACTTCAATCGAGGTATCTCTCTCCTGAAAGATTTTGACCTGGTCTACGACATTTTGATATTCGAACGGCATCTGCCTCAAACTATCAAGTTTGTTGACCGGCATCCGCATCAGCGTTTTGTTCTTGACCACATTGCAAAACCACGCATCAAGGATGGTGTTTTGTCACCGTGGCAGGAAAACATCCGCGAACTCGCAAAGCGCGGGAACGTTTACTGCAAGCTCTCGGGGGCAGTCACAGAAGCGGATTGGAAAAATTGGACCGTAGATTCCTTGCGACCTTACGTAGACAAGGTCCTCGAAGCCTTCGGGCCAAGTCGATTAATGTTCGGCTCGGACTGGCCGGTAATATTACTCGCGTCCGACTATGATCGTTGGGTGAAGACAGTGCAGAATCTGGTGTCCGACCTTTCAATAGCCGAACAAACGCAAATCTTTGGCGAGACTGCGCTGCAAGCGTACGGACTAGCCACGACCTAAAGCCTGTTAGTCGGTGGGACATGGTGGGCGATGCAGGACTCGAACCTGCGACCTTCTGGGTGTAAACCAGACGCTCTAACCAACTGAGCTAACCGCCCGCGACGCGGAGAATCCGCGCCCGGAAGCAACCGATTTCGAGTATAGCAAACTGGAGCAGATACGCTGCGGAGACGTAGCGGAGCTACGTCTCTACGCAGGCGTCGGGTTCGCTTCTGCTATTCTGGCGCGCGTGCGTCGCCTGATCATCAATGCGGACGATTTTGGGCTCACGGCGGGCGTCAATCGCGCCATTGCGGAAGCGCACTCCAGCGGCATTGTCAGCTCGGCCACTCTGATGGCGAACGCGGGGGCCTTCGACGATGCGGTTCAACTTGTGCGGGCGGGGGATCCATTTCCTGTCGGCTGCCATGTTGTGCTGGTCGACGGAGCCCCGCTGATGGGCACTCAACAGGTATCGTCGCTTATAGATTCGTCAGGAACTCATTTTCGAAAGAGTGCCGGAAGTCTTGCGATTGCGTCGTGGATGGGCAACCTTGATCCTGAACACGTTGTTGCCGAAGCTGCGGCTCAAATCTCGAAGCTCCAATCAGCCGGAATCCGGGTGACGCACATCGACACTCACAAGCATGTGCACATGTTTCCTAAAATTCTGCGAGCACTGGTAAATGCTGCGCAAGCCTGTGGAGTGCGTGCGCTGCGCAATCCGTTCGAGCCATTGCGCTTCTCTCAATTCTCCAAGGGGCTGGGATCGCGCTTACGCTGGTTGCAAGTTCGCTCCCTGCATTCGCTGGCGGCAGAATCTCGCCGCACGATACGGGAGGCTGGCATGGTGACGCCTGACGGTAGTCTTGGGGTGGTCGCTACCGGTACTCTGGATCATGAAAAGTTCCGCGATCTGATTGAAAACTGCCCGGAAGGGACTTGGGAATTGGTCTGTCATCCGGGATACCTTGACCGCGATTTGCGTAACGCAAACACCCGGCTGCAACAATCTCGTGCCCTTGAGTTGCAAGTTCTAACCTCCTCTGCGGCCCGCAGCCTTCTGGAAAGACAGGGCATTCAGCTCATCTCATACCGTGATCTTGCATAAAAATACCCAGAGAACAGGTACTTTCGTCTGGAAATGCAACCGCATAGTAACAGCCAGCCGCAGGGTGACGGGTTATCATAGTCAAAATGATTTGAGGCGGGGGCGCCTCATCCGGCCCATGGAAAACGCGACTAAAACTGGTGCAGCCGACCTGGTGGTGAGAGTGTGGGGCATGGGAGCCAATGGGAAGGTTTTTTCTCAGAACGCCTATGCGCGTGACCTCAGCCACGAAGGCGCCCTGATCTCGGGCGTCGATAGCGCCCCGAATGTTGGCGATACCATTGGAGTGCAATACCAAGACAGGAAGGCGCGCTGCCAGGTCGCCAGCGCCAAAGATGTGGGACTGCCGCAGAAGTTCCAAGTGGACGTTCGGTTGCTTTCCGGCCAGGATTGTCCTTGGAAGGAACTGGTTCCCACTACTGCGCCGCGGCCAAAAAGTCCCGCAGCCCCCAACAGCAAGCGACGTTTCGAGCGTCACCGGGTACCGTTTCCTATCGAAATCCGCGATGAACGCGGTGGCGGTGCTCCGATGCAGACCAGTGCATCCGACTCCAGCGGCCGCGGATGTTATGTTGAGTCGCTGGTTCCACTGCCCCTGGGCACCCAGTTGTCGGTGAGTTTCTGGCTTGATCTGGAAAAAATTGTGACCCCCGCCATCGTGCGGACCAGTGACCCGGGCGTTGGCATGGGCATTGAGTTTACCGGCCTTTCGCAAACCAATCAGGATCGCCTACAGCAAAAGCTGGAAGAAGTGAACACCGACGCCAAGAAGCTGTAGGAAATTCAGTCACTCCACATTTTTCTGTTATTGACCGCAGGGAGGAATCCGCCAGTTACCCTCGGTGCCATCCGAGAGAAGAGCAGATTCTTCCCTTTGGTCGGAATGACAAAGCGTCGGAGGTTGTGCCTTTAAAATCTGAATCCCCGCGGAACCGTTGCCATCGAATGGAAGGCATCTAACAAATGGCATGAGAATCGGGATAACCTGTTATCCGACCTACGGCGGCAGCGGAGTGGTGGCGACAGAGCTTGGTCTTGAGCTGGCGCAACGCGGTTACGAGATCCATTTTATTTCCTACGCGCCGCCTTTTCGCCTGACCGGGCCTCAACCGAACATTCACTATCACGAGGTCGAAGTTTCGCGGTATCCGCTGTTTGATTACCCTCCCTACGACTTGGCACTGGCCACGCGCATGGCGGAAGTCTCGGAAATTTACAACCTCGATTTGCTGCACGTGCATTACGCAATTCCGCATTCGGTGAGCGCGATGCTGGCGCGGCAGATGCTGGCCGCCGCCCCTAAGCCGCGTAAACTGCCATTCGTAACGACTTTGCATGGGACTGACATAACTTTAGTCGGACAGGACCCGTCGTACCTGCCGATCACCCGCTTTTCCATCATGCAAAGTGATGGCGTAACCGCCATCTCGAATTACTTACGCGAACGAACCCAGCGTGAATTCGACATAAACAATCATATCGAAGTGATTTACAACTTCGTCAACACGTCCATGTATTGCCGGGACGAAAGCTGGGCCAAACGGCGCAGTGAGTACGCCCCTAAGGGCGAACGCATTCTGGTGCATCTTTCGAATTTTCGACCGGTGAAACGTATCCTCGATACCATCGAAATTTTTGATCGAGTTCGCAAACAGATTCCCGCCAAGCTAATGTTGATCGGCGACGGCCCAGACCGCTCTCGAGCCGAGTGGCTGGCGGTGCAAAAGGGAATTCATAATGACGTTTTGTTCCTGGGGAAGCAGGATCAGATTCGCGACAAGCTCGGGCTCGCAGACATCATGCTGCTGCCGAGCGAGCTGGAGTCTTTCGGACTAGTTGCGCTGGAAGCAATGGCGTGCGAGGTGGTTCCGATTGTTACCCGGGTTGGCGGCTTGCCGGAAGTGGTTGAGCACGGCGAAACCGGCTACCTGGCCGAGGTAGGGGACGTTGAAACGATGGCGAAGTATGCGCTCGATCTGCTTAACGACGAAAGCAAGTTGCAAAAGATGGGGAAAGCCTGCCGGAAAGCAGCCGCCGAGAAATTCAGCACGACTAAGATTATTCCGCAATACGAGGCTTTCTATCGGCGGGTGCTGGAGCGTTCCTCGTAGAGCGCCGCTGGAATGGTGCCTTCACTTTCCAGGACCGGCATCTGGATCCTGACCAACGTTCCCTTGCCGTTGTGGCTGTCGATCGTCATGCGCGCGGTGTCGCCGTAAAGAACCTTTAGGCGCTCGGCTACATTGGCCATTCCGATGCCCGTCCCTATAGCTGTTTCCAGCTGATTTACTGCTCCCATGCCCACTCCATCATCTTCAATCTCTATGGTTAGGCGCGATTCCACTAACCGGCTTCGCAAATAAATGCTGCCGCCTTCGATCTTGCCGGAGAGGCCGTGCTTGATCGAATTCTCCACCAGCGGTTGCAACAACATTGCCGGAACCATCACGTCGAGAGAGTCTTCTTCCAATTCCTTAACGACGTGCAGCTTGTCCTGGCCAAAACGGACAACTTCGATATCGAGATAGTTGTCAATAAACTCCATCTCCTCGCGCAGCGGCACAAATGCGTCGGTGCTGTTCAGCAAGCGGCGGAGAATGTTCGCCAACTTGATGATCATTTTGCGGGCGGTATCAGGATCGAAACGAACGAGCGATGAAACCGAGTTGAGCGTATTAAAAAGAAAATGGGGATTAATCTGGTTTTGCAGCGCTTCCATGCGGGCATGCAGCAGCATCCGTTCCTGCTCTTCCAGCTTGATTTGTATCCGCACACTATTCCAGATTTTTAGGACGGTACCCACTACCGTAATGGAAGTCGCGTAGATGGCCAGCTCCACCCATAAGTTAGAGCTTTCCAGGCTGAAGGTACTTCCCGGCAGATAGCGAGAGATCTCGCGCTGAACAAACCGCAAAGCGACGATGGTGACAAAAAACATGATCTGCCAGTCGAAGAGTTTGGGAGTGGGCAGATTGCGGCGAATCCAGCGGTAGATGCTCAGATCAACGAATGGGGAAAACGACCAGATGTCTTCGCGGTCGGGAGCGACTATGCGCAACTGGCCGGCGAGGAAGCCGCCGAGTAAGGCTAACGGTAGAGTGGCCCATTCTCCGTGCAATATGGCGGGCAATGCCAGCAAGGTTCCGCCTATCATGCCGCCGAACCGGCCAGCGACGACCCCTAACAGGATGGCGGCTTCTAAAGTTAAGTCGCCTGCGACCCAGTGGGCGATAAAGCGGATCCACACGCCGAGCGCCAGAGGGATCGCGACCCAAAGCACCAGGTAGACGGTCTGCTTGGTCGTTCTCTCTTCGCGGAAAAGCAATGATTTGAATTCGACCGAGCGCACCAGGGCGCTGGCCAGAGCGGCGGCGACGCCCAGCCTCACCAACAAATTCACTAATAGGAGGCGCTGTTCCATGCTGAGTGAAATGTAGCATGACGGTGGTGAAGTGGGATGGTCGCTTAAAGGCTATGACTTTTCATTTCTCAACCCTCGTCGTTCTGAACGCAGCAAAGAATCTATTTGCCAGGTCTGTAATTCGCGCAGGGGGCCTTCGGCGCAGAGGACGCGCCCAGAATGACAGTGGGTGAAAAAGTATTTAAATGGTTCACTTTCTGAAGTAGCTTTGGATGGCTTCCGCCTGGCTGCGGGTTACTACTGAAGAGAGTGCAGCGGCATCAGCCTGCTTTACTGCCTGCAGGCTGCCGAAATGTTCCAGGAGGCGGCGCGTGGTGCTGGTTCCGACCCCTGGAATTTCCAGAAGTTCAGTGGCGCGATCACGCATCTGTCGGCGCTTGCGGTGAAAGGTCACTGCAAAGCGGTGGGCTTCATCGCGAACCACCTGCACCAAATGCAGCACCGGGGAGTGATGGTCGAGAACAATGGGTTCATTCTCCTGGCCCTGGACGTAAATGATTTCCTCCCGTTTCGCAATCGATGCCAACGGCTGATTAATGACCCCAATCGCGTCCAGTGCTTCGGCTGCGGCGTGAAGTTGACCGAGGCCGCCATCGATCAATATCAGGCTGGGCATTGGTTTATCTTCATCGACCAGGCGTTTGTAGCGGCGGGTGACCACTTCGCGCATGGACGCGAAGTCGTCTACACCTTGGACGGTGCGGATGATGAATTTGCGATAGTCGGATTTCTTCATAGCGCCGTCTTCCCACACCACCATCGACGCTACGGTTTCGGCGCCCTGAATGTGGGAAATGTCGAAGCACTCGATGCGGCGGGGAAGGTCAGGTAGTCCGAGGGCGTCTTGCAGCGATTCCTGAATCGCCTTGGTGTTGGGCTTCATCACCCGGAAGCGCTGATCGTAAGATTGCTTGGCGTTGGTGCCCGCCAGATCGAGCAGTGAGCGCTTGTCGCCGCGCTGCGGAACCATGATCTGAACCCGCGAAGCGCGCGCGCCTGATTGCGCCAACTGCTCTGACAGTAACTCCGCCAGCGATTCGCAGTCGCTGAATTCCACCGGGACGTAGATATTGCGAGGCACATAAGGTTGGCCGATGTAAAGCTGCGCCAGGAATGCCGAGAAAAACTGATCAGGATGGAATTGATCTCGTCCGACGGGGGGCTCGGGCGCTGCGTCGCCCGACTGCTCGAACTCCGGTAAGTCTTCCCAGAAAAACTCTCGGCGATCCAGGACCCGTCCACCGCGCATGTGGAACAGGTTTACCGCCAGCATGCCGTTCTCGTAGTGGTATCCGAAAACGTCGGCGTCATCACCCTCTGCGGCGGCAATGCGCTGCCGTTCCTGCAGTTGCTCGACGGTGGAAATTAGATCCCGATAGCGGGCGGCGCGCTCGTATTCCTGGGCGTCAGCGGCCTTGTCCATGCGCTGCGTTAAAGACTTTGATAGATCGCTCGGCCGGCCTTCGAGGAACAGCTTAACGTCACGTACTGCTTCCTGGTAAATCTCGGGCGTGGTGAGGGCTTCTACGCAGGGGCCCAAACATCGCTTTATGTAGTACTGCAAGCAGGGCCGCAGGTGATAGCGAGTGAGATCGACCTTGCAAGATGGAATCAGAAAGTTGCGATGAATCAGATCGACGATGCGATATGCCAGGTTGGCAGGGAAGTAGGGGCCGTAGTAAGCCGATCCGTCCTTTCTGAGCCGCCGCGTTACATATACCCGGGGAAAGCGTTCCCCCAGAGTCAGCTTCACGTAGGGATAGGTCTTGTCGTCGCGCAGCAGGATGTTGAAGCGCGGCTTCTTCTGCTTGATCAGATTGTTTTCAAGAGCCAGGGCTTCTTTGTTGTTGGCGACCACGATGTAGTCGACATCCACCGCTTCGCGAACCAAAGTGCCAGTTTTGGCGTCTTGAACCCGGCCTTCGTGGAAATACGAGGCCACCCGATGGCGCAGGCTCTTGGCTTTGCCTACATAGATGACTTCGCCTTCGGCGTTTTTGTAGAGATACACTCCGGCGGAAGCGGGAAGCGACCGGATTTTCTCGTGCAGGTCCATCGGATATCTATATTTTAGTGGATGCTCGGCAGGCCGTTTGGGACGCGACGACGAGCGGCGTTGGTTAAGCTCCTGAGCCGTTGCAGAGCAACGGCTCCACCGTAGACAGGTTGCTTTGCGGCGGGGCCACGGATGGGAAAATCGCCACCATATAAAATTTCTATGGTTTCTGCGGCGTTTGCTCGGTTTAGCGGCTTCCCGAGGCCCTCTGATTTCCCATAAACTTTGGTAACCTGCTGTCTTTTAACGACTTACTCAGTTAGGTGTTTCTCGGAATAACTGGCACACCCCGTGCTAATACATAGGGGCGGGCGTAACATGGATTACCCCCGAGAGGGATTTAGCATCCCAAGGGTTCGATTTAGAAATCTTAAGAGATTCGGTACAAGAGGAAGGAGCCCTCCAAAGATGAATCGCACTTCGTTAATGATTTTGCTAGCAGCGAGTATGGTGGCTGGCGTCGGCTGCTCGAGCAAAAAATATGTACGTGAACAGACCGCGCCACTTATCAATAAGACTAATGAGCTGGACGACCTGACCGCAAAGAATTCCAAAGATATCAAAGATGTAGACGCGCGGGCGCAGTCCGGCATTCAGCAGGTTCAGGCGAAGGCCTCGGAAGTTGACCAGAAGGCGCAGAGCGCCGGTCAGCAGGCGCAGCAGGCTCAGACCGTTGCCGACAGTGCGGTAAAGCGCGTTGATAGCCTGACGAACACCGTCGCCAACCTGGATAACTATCACGTCGTCACCGAAACATCGGTGCACTTCGCCTTCGATAAAGACAATTTGAGCAAGAAGGCGAAAGAGGCACTCGATCAGCTCGCCGCCGATGTCACCAATACCAAGGGATACATCATCACGGTGGAAGGCGCCACCGACAGCGTCGGCGACAAGGATTACAACTATAGCTTGAGCCAGCGTCGCGCCGATTCCGTGATTCAATATCTGGCCTCAGCGCATAACGTTCCCGCCCACAAGATTTATTTGATTGGGTTGGGCGAGGACAAGCCGGTTGAAGACAACAAGACCAGCAAGGGTCGCGCTCTGAATCGCCGCGTTGATGTTCGCCTTATGACGAACACCTCGGGCGAAACCCCGGCGGCTACGACCGCGCCAACCGGACAATAACTTCCCTCCTCCCCGGAGGATTTTGCCAACACAGGCCGTTCCGCAAGGGACGGCCTGCTTTTTTGGGTCCCCAAAGAAGAAGCTGCCCAAGTTTTCTATAGGATTTACTTTGTGTACGTCGCTCCTGTGAATGGTTTTGGTTGCGGTAAAATGTACCTATGCGCAGTTGGATTCTCCTAGGCGTGCTACTGAGTACGTCGATGTGTCTGTTTGCCCAGCAGTCCAATTCGCAGGCGCCTCCCCGATCGGGGAGCGAGCCGGGGGAAAGTTCCAGCCGTGCGACTCAGATCGATATCACCCCGCCCGACAACGACGCCAAGGATCATCCGGAAAGCGGTTCTATGGTTTCGGACGCGGAGGCGTCAAATTCTGATGTGCAGGAATTCCATCCCTGGGATCCGCATCGGGCCATGAAGGACCTGGAAGTTGGGGATTTCTATTTCAAACGCAAGAATTATCGCGCGGCGATGGACCGGTATAAGGAAGCGCTGCTATACAAGCCGAACGATGCGCTGGCCAACTTTGGCATTGGTCAATCTTTAGAAAAATTGAAGCGAGGCGATGAAGCGCGAGCTTACTACCAAGCCTATTTGAAGATCCTGCCGGAGGGGCCGCTTTCCAAAGAAGCGCATCTGGCGCTCGATCGAATCAGCGTTTCTGCCAAGAAGTAATTCGCAACTTCTATAACCGTTGTCTCTCTACATCTCCGAGCGGAACAAAAATATCGAGTTGCATCCCGAGGTTGATCTTAGACGTAGCGGAGCTACGTCTCTACATTGATGTGCGATATTAGATTTCCAGGAACTTACTTCTCGTCCCGCATGAACTCGCCGGTGGTCGCGTTGATTGCCAGGCGCAACTTGTATTGGTCGCGGGTGGGGCCGTAGATCACGTGCCAGATCAATTCGTTGGTAGATCGATTCCAGTCGAGGATGTAAAAAATCGACAGGTCGGGATTCTTAGCAATCGCCTTGTCGCCGCCATGCTTCTGCGCGACTTCGAGTGCCTTGTCGGAGTCAATTTTCAGAAACGCGATGTCGAAGACTTGCGTGGACGAGTTGGTGGGGCTGTAGGAATCCTCAAGGCCAGGATTCACTCCGCGCGATGGCGCATCGGGAGCGGCGCTGCCTGACCATGTGTAGGGCTTGACGCCATGTTGCGCGGCGGAGGCGAATCCCGCCTGCCAGATTGCCGACTTGCCTTCTTGTCCCTTGGATTCTGACGTGGTTTGGGATTCGACCCTGTAGGGCTGCGCATCGCGCGCCCAGCCGCGAGCGGTGATGTAGAGCTTTTGCACCGCCGTGCGGGCGGTGACCAGCTCGGGGCCTTTGGGCTGCGGCTTTTCGACGGCCGCTGGGACAGGATTTTGCGAAGAACATGCCGACATCAATATGAGTGCCGAAAAAATCAGGATTAACTTCTTCATAGTCACCTGCCTTCGAGATTGCACGGCCTACGGCGCATTCATTCTACAAGAAAGTTCACTTTTGGCTTCCAGGCGCTGCCTTCTAGCTAAACTGCTCCCTTTTGGGAACGCTGCCCGAGAACGGGAAAACAACTCACCACAGAGGACACGAAGGTACACAAGGAAATCCCATTGCCCAGGGGTAGCTTTTGACGGACTTCCTTTGTGTACCTTCGTGTCCTCTGTGGTAATGCCTCTCAACTGACTTAAGAAGTCGCCAACTAGGTACCTTTACTTAACTGGGCGAACGATTGAGAATGGAGAAGTCCTCACTTAACATCGCCGAGCTTGGTGGGACCTTTAAAAAAACTGATACAGGAGTGTTCATGGCAGCGACCGGAGAACTAATTCGATTGATCAATTATGTGGACGACATTACCACTACTTTGCGGCGCATCAGCGCTTTCATCCCCGGATTGGAGGACGAAGAACGCCAAAAGCTGGCGCAGCAGATGCGTGTTGCCCAAGTCGGCATCAACGACGTGCTCGGAAAACTGGAGAAGGCACAGTAGTGGAGGTGAAGACGGTTGCGGTAATTGGCGCCGGAACCATGGGGCGTGGCATTGCACATGCCGCCGCCCTCGGCGGTTATCGCACGATCCTGGAAGATCTGCTGCCCAATGCTCTGCGCCGTGCCGAAGGCGAAATTCGGGCCAATCTTGATAAGGCAGTGGAACTTGGCAAGGTGACCCCAGTCGACGCGGATTCAGCCTTAGGTCGACTCGAATATGCCGGTTCCATAGAAGACGCGGCACGGGAGGCCGACATTGTGATCGAGGCGGTTCCCGAGGAGATGGAGTCGAAGATTGAGATTTTCACTCTTCTCGATAAAGTCTGCCGCCCGCACACCATTCTCGCTTCCAACACTTCATCACTCAGCATTACCGAAATTGCCAGTGTCACTTATCGCGCTCCGAAATGCCTGGGCATGCACTTCTTCAATCCGGTCCACAAAATGAAACTGCTGGAGATTATCCGGGCTCTCGACACCAGTGATGAAACTCTTCAAGCTGCGGTCGAGATCGGCAAGCGCATGGGCAAGGAAGTGGTGGTCATCAAAGAATCTCCCGGATTTATCACCAGCCGCATTAACGCCATGATCGGAAACGAGGCCTTCCAGATGCTGCAGGAGGGAGTCGCTTCGGCCGCCGATATTGACAAGGCGGTAAAGCTCGGACTGAACCATCCCATGGGGCCGTTTGAGCTGGTCGATCTGGTGGGGCTCGACACCCGTCTGCATATTCTGGAATACCTTCACAAAACGTTGGGAGAGAAATATCGCCCTGCACCGCTCTTGGTGCAGTATGTAAAAGCCGGACGGTTGGGCCGGAAAGCTGGTCGCGGGGTTCATGATTACCCGCAAGCGCAAAACTAGGCTCCTGCCAAGTGGCGTTTAATATTTGACATTATGGCAGGCTAATCCTAAAATAATGTCATGGCTCAATCGGCAATTCGACGTACTTCGAATGCTCTTGGTTATGCGCAGCACAGAGCCCGCCTACGCGGGCGAAGCCTCGGGTTGAAAGTTTCCACCTCTGCCGACCTAATTCAGCAGGTAGAACGCGGGTTCTCCTTCAAGGCGTTGCAGACATTTGGAGAGCGGTCGGGAATTTCTGTCGCGCAAATTGCGGTGCTGCTCGGCATTCCGGAAAGGACTTTAGCCCGGCGTAAGTCTTCCGGAAAATTGAGTTGGGAAGAGTCGGAAAGATTGTTGCGACTTTCGGCGGTTTACGAAGATGCCTTGCAGTTGTTTGAAGGAGACTCAGCCGCCGCCATGGCTTGGCTGACTTCGTCGCAGAAGGCATTGGGCAGCCAGACGCCGCTGGCTCATGCCCGCACCGAGATAGGTGCTCGTGAAGTTGAAGACCTCGTCGGCCGATTGGAGCACGGCGTCTTCTCGTGAGTATTACAGCCTGGCGAATCTGCAAGAAGAACCATTCCAATGTCGCATTTGATGGGGAAGGCGCACGCCAGTTTGGCGGCCGCTGGAACAATCCCGGAACGGCTGTGGTGTATGTAGCCGAGTCGCAGTCGCTGGCGGCGTTGGAGTTGCTGGTGCATCTCCATTCCGCCGATCTGCTGGGGAAGTATGTCTTGATCCCAGTCGAGATCGACGAATCGCTGATTGTGCAATTGGATCGCGACTTATTACCCAAGACCTGGAGATCCGATCCAGCGCCCGCGCAAGTTAAGAGCGCCGGCGATGAGTGGGCGCAGTCAGGCAAGTCAGTGGCGTTGCGCGTCCCGAGTACGCTTGTTCCCGATGAGAGTAATTTCTTGCTGAATCCGCGGCATGCGGAGTTTTCCAAATTACACCGAGGCGCCCCGATCAGCTTTCAATTCGATAGCCGGTTGCGTGGTCCACTTACATCGGGTAAGTAGCCCGAATCTACTCCTCTACCCGACCACATCGTAGGGCCGCATCATTTCGTTGTCTTCGTGCTCCAGCACGTGGCAGTGCCAGACATAGCGGAAGGTTTGCCCTGGGGTCACCGGTGTACCCGCCGGCAAATCAAACTTCTGAATCACTCGCGTGACGTATCCAGGATAGGTCTTGACCGTGTCCTTCCATGCCGGGCGTTCGTTTCTTTCCGGCGGCATCGGGTTCCCCATGAAGACCAGCTTGCCCTCCGATAGATATTTCTGAACATCGAATGGCTGACGATTCAACACCTGGAACTTCACCAGGTGGGTGTGCATAGGATGAACGTCGCCGGTGGTGTTTGCGAATGACCAGATTTCCACCGTGCCAGCCTTGGGGTTTTCGGTGATGGGATCGTACCAATGCTTTCGCCCGAGCAAGCCGATCATGGTATAGCCATCGGATGGCCGGTCCATTTCGGTGAGATCGAGCACTCGTTCCTGTACCGCGTCGGCCGGACTCAACGGAATAAACGGGACCAAAGTATCGGGCAATGAGCTTTCGTCTTTAGCTGACAACGGCTTGGTCACCTTGAATAGTATGACCTCAGCAGGCACCACCTCTCCACCCCGCGGATAGGGGGCAGGTGCATCGTTGGTCATGGCAATATTTGCACCCGCATGCTCGCTGAAGTCGACGATCAGATCAAAGCGCTCCCCCGGCGACACAATCAGGTAGTGAAAAGATGAGGGCGCGGGAAGCAAGCCGGCATCGCTGCCAATTTGAATGAATGGCGGCGCGTCCGCGGGGCGGCCATTAGGTTTGCCTGCATTGTCTGCCGGAACCAACGTCAGATGATAGAAACGCGAATTGGAGCCATTGATCATGCGAAAACGATATTTGCGCGGCTCGACTTCCAGAGACGGCGTCGCCTTGCCGTTCACGCAGATGGTCTCGCCAAAATATTCCTGCATCCACACCGGATGAGTACCCTGCGGCGCCGGAGGATAAAACAGTGACCCATCAATTCCGAAAGTGCGGTCCTGAATCAGCAGCGGAATTTCATACCGCCCCCTGGGCAGATTCAGTGCCTCCTCCTGCTGGTCGCGGATCAGGTACATTCCGGCCAGGCCGGCGCACACGTTCAGCCGCGTAATTCCGAGAGCGTGATCGTGATACCAGAGTGCGGTCGCCGCCTGATCATTGGGATAGTGGCAAGGATCAGGCTTCCAGCTTGGCCCGGTCTTGCCGTCCGACGTGCTCCACGCCTCGGGGTAGCCGTCGCTGTCGGGCAGGACCTGCGAGCCATGCACATGGACCACTGTGCGCACCTCAGGAAGGGAATCGCCAGCGCCGTGAATGGTGTGATCAATCGGAAGAAAATGTTTGGTCGGCAGCTGATTTATCCACTTCACAGACAGCGCCTGGCCGCGTTGCACCTCAAGCGTCGGCCCCGGCCAGATTCCGTTGTAGCCCCACAGCCTGGTCGGTGGAATATCGCGATGAGACTGATGCTGGAATTCCCGCATAACAATCTCGAGTTCTTCTCCGCTCTTTGCAGGCCGGATTACGGGAGGTAGCGGCAGTGGATCGACGTATGGCGCTAAATGTTTTGCGGGAGGCACGGTTGGTGCGGAAAGGATCGTGGGAACATAATTTGCATGCATGTCACCCATGCTCTGCGACAGGCAGGTCTTCGACGATGACAACCATCCAGCACCTGCGAATAACGAAAGCTGCAACCATTCACGTTGACTGAAGTGCAAATTTCCCCCAGGGCAAAAAAGTGTTTCCGGCCAGGGCTATGCCGCCCTGGCCGGATGGTGTTGGTGGTTTTTCGCCGAGAACCGCCCTAGCGATGCGAATCGTGGTCGTGATCGAAATCAAACATCTCCATCAGATCCCCGATGGCCGGGCTGTTGACCGGTACATAAGGGTTCTTCCAGGACGTCTGTGGATTCGGATAGTTATCGCGGCTGCGAGCGGTTAGCGGTTTGAGAAACCAGTTCTTCTCGATGAACTTGGTGATGGAAACGTGATCGTAATAAGTGTGGACGATTTTGGCGTCGTCCGAATAGCGGGAGATTACGATCAGAGGAATTCGCGTGCCGTCCCCGAAGAAGTCGAGCGGTTGAGTGTAGCCGGAGTCGTAGTAGCCCCCACCTTCGTCGAAGGTGACAACGATGGCAGTGTCTTTCCACAACTCGCGGTTAGCTTGCACTTCGTCCACGATCTTTTTGGTGAAGCCTTCAAACAGGTCGAGTTTCGAGGACGCCGGGTGGCCATCGACCAAACCGTCGGGCTTCACGATCGTCACAGCCGGAAGATCTCCACTGGCGATATCTTTGTGCAGTTGGGTGGTGTCTTTAATGTGGACGGCCCGTAATGCTGGGTCGGTCATAATGTCGGTTGCATACTGGAAAGGATTGCAAATGCCGCAATAGGCATTTGGTTGCCCCGCCACCGCGCGATCCCAGTGTCCGCCGTAGTAGGCAAACGAGACTTTCTTTTCCATCAGCGCATCCCCAATATGCCGCACCGAAGTTGGTGGGATGGTAAAGGTTGCGGTCTGCAAGGTTCCGTCGGGTTTGTAGCCGGGATTGTAGTTGTTCAGGATGTAGTAGTGGCCGGGGTCGCAATTGGCATCAATGGGACGCGGCAGCGACTGTAGATAGTTCACAATTGGCGCGACTCCGGGTTGCGCGATGTCTCCGCAATTGCTGAAGGTCCCTCCGGAATAACCGTCCTGGTCATACCAGTTATTGGTGCCATCTTGCGGATTGGGATTTTCAATCTGGTTGCTCGGCGGAACCGTGGGCTTGCCCTTGCCGTCGCTGTACCAGATGTCATCAGCGAAACCGAACATGATGTGATTCGCTCCGGTCCCTCCCATGATCGACTGGTGCATATTGTCTGACATGTTGTAGTGGTCAGCCAGCCACTTCATGTAGGGCGCGTCGCCCTGCCGCACGTTGTAGAACCCCATCGACATGGCGCCTTCACCGGTGCTCAGGTTGTTGAAGTTTGCTGGCTGCGGCTTCCCATTGCTGCCGGTGCCGATCGTCACTTCGACCCAGGGAAACAAATCATGGGAACACCCGGTAGGATTTTTTCTGCTGATATTGCTGGAACGGCAGTCATACTCTTGCCACATCTGGTAGAAGCGATGCACCGGATCACCGGTGTACGAATCGTAGGCAAGACTACGCGTGATCTGATACGGACCCGGCTTGAAGTTGTTGACGTTCGCGATGCGGGTGTCAGGAACGAATTGTGCCTCACCGCTGGCCCCGGTCAAAAGAAATGGATTGAATGGCGCAGGCAGGTCGGTCTCCGACGCGCTCGCCACTGCTAGTGTGGCGAAAGGCGGGGGCGCGGTGTCGCTGCCTACCGTACTGACGTAGCTGGTGGTTGGAGGTGGTAGCGGATCGAGGATCGCTTTGTTATCCGGGCCTAGCTGGTACTCATCGTTGTCAACCGCACTGTATTGCGCGGAGCGCAGATAATTCCATCCCGGCGTTCCGTCTTCGTTCACGATTCCCTTGGAAAGTAGATTTGAAATGTCCTGGTGATGGCGTGGTTTGTACGTGGCGTACACGTGATCGAATGTCCGGTTCTCGCCAATGATGACGATGACATGCTTGATAGGAGTTAGCGTCTTGGACTCGTGATGGCGGTGATGGTGATCGTCATCGGCAAAAGCCGCCATCGGCGCAGCCAGCGACATTTGGAGAACAATAAGGACGGCGAGTCCCTGCTGGATGCGCGCTACCGACGGCTTCCACGTTGCGGCAAAGTGCTTCATACCAGAACCTCGAGAACGAAGTCGCGGAACCGGATGTTGATAAATCGGAATTCCGCGCCACATCCTGTGTAACGGGACAATGTGAAAGGCGCGTTAAGGTCTGATGAATTGAAGTAAAGGGAAATCCACAGGTGGGTCAGGAGAGCAGGACTTTGCTCTCCTTGTTACAGGTCATGAACTATTTCGCCAGCACCCAGTGAGCATCCCTTAACTACAGCAATAGTTGTAGTGCTTAAGTAACTGCTCTCCAGGAAATTCAGCATGCGACTATTGCCCGCCTACGCGCATCTACATGAGTGCAATTATTAAAACCCAAGGTGCTTTTTAAAATGGATAAGCGTCAGCTCAAGAATTTTCGCAGCCGATTGGAGTCTCGCAAGCAGGTTTTGTCGAACTCTGCCACCCGTACTGAAGTTGAAGGCCGCAACATGGAAACGGGAACCTCGTCGGATTCCGCAGACCGCGCCGATGAGAACTATCAGAAAGAGTTTCTATTCAGCCTCAGCGCCAACGACCGCCGCTTGCTACGGATGGTTGAGTCAGCATTGCTCCGCATTACAGATGGCGACTTTGGACAATGCGCATCGTGCGGGGATGTGATCGAGTCTAAGCGGTTAGAAGCAGTGCCTTGGGCATCCCACTGCCTGGTCTGCCAGGAGCGAATCGAGACTCAGGAAGAGCAATACCGGCTAGCTTCTTAATTTCCGCAAACGGCGAAGGCGTGACCTCGCTTGCCACCGTTCCGCTTCAGCGAGGTCTAAAACAGAGGAAACGGTAAAAACCTGTACCGCCTCCGCATTTGTCTCGTTGAAATTAACGTGCATCGCCGGAGATGTCTATCAGGGTGAAGACTAGATTACGGGCGGCTATCCAGTAAGCCGTGTTGTACTGTTTACGTAAGCCCGCCTTAAAGTCCGACGCAATACAGGGCCGCCCGTCCTCAATTTACCGTAATTACTGTAGTCCGCCGCTAACCCATCCCGAGTATATTCAAAACGGTCCTGTTGGGCATGTACCGAACTGATTCGTCACTATCCCTAAATGCTGTCAGGATTCAAGAAGTTACGCTATTATGGCTGCCGAGTGACTGATGGTGAGCGAGAATCTGTCTGCTTCTCTCTTCCTTTTGAAGCTTTGAGTGGTGCGAAATTGATGGGCCCGTATGTCTACTAACGTCATGGAACTGGGAACCGATCTGCTCCGCATTTTAATTGTTGACGATCAGGAGCCCGTAAGGCGAGCATTGCGGGGATTGTTGCGTACCCAGCCCACCTTTGAATTGTGCGGCGAAGCTCAGGACGGAATGGAAGCGGTAGAGAAGGCCCAGGAACTTAAGCCACAGGTGGTCTTGATGGATGTCAGTATGCCCCGTCTTGATGGCCTGGAGGCTACCCGGCAAATCTTGAAAGCGCTGCCTGAAACTGAAGTCTTGATTTTGACTCAGCACGATTCAGAACAGGCCGCACGAGCCGCCAAAGATGCGGGAGCGCGAGGGTATCTTTCAAAGTCCGACGCGCGCTACTTAATTTCAGCTGTGGAAACCGTGAGTCGCCACATCCCGTTTTTCCCCTCGAAATTCCCACCCGCCACTCAATAGCTAATGAGATTTACCGTATAGCGCGTCTTTCCCGAAATAGGTTCCGCCATGCAGCAAAGCATCAACCGCTTCCGGAAGATCTGACGCCGCATTTTGCTTACTGACAATACCCCGAATGGTGCCTTCCTGGCCCTCTGCAAGGTGTGGTGAGGGGCTTAACGTGAACAAAAGTACGCGGGTTTCGGGCAAAACCGCCGAGATTCGCTCCGCCGCTTGCAAGCCACTCATCCGCGGCATCGCCACATCCATGACGATAACGTCAGGCTTCAAGCGAAGAGCTGAATCAACTGCCTCATGTCCGTCAGCCGCCTCGCCGACGATCGTCCAGCGCTCCCTGCCTTCAAGCAGCATACGAGTTGCGCGGCGGGTGCCAGCATGGTCGTCCACAATCAGAATCCGTGACGGTGCTGGCTCTCCCACCGTGGGTCGAGTTGAGAGGTGGCTCGTCATCTTTTTGAATTTACCTTTCAAGATTTGCCAAATCTCTCGGGTATAAGGTGTAGAAATGGTAAATAAAGACTCCGGATGGCGGCACGGCCCCCACTCGATTGGGATTCTAGGCTACGCAAAATGAGTTGGTTGCGCCTCGGAGTTAAGCGCGAGTCGGGGAAATCCTGAGTCGTTTTCTAACCTTCCGTTGACTGTTCGCTACACAACGGAATCGGCCATCTCAGTCCCGGCCAACGGCAACCTCGCAGTAAGAATTGTGCCCGACGTTCCGTTGCGAAATTCGATTTCCCCTCCGAGTTGGCGGATTCTCTCCCGCATCCCGCGAATTCCCACCCCCAATTGCCCTTCTCCGAGCTGAATTTCCTCCTTCAATCCCTTTCCTTCATCGGTCACGGTTAGAGTTAATTCCACATCCGTAACTGTGATCTGAACTTTGGCGGTGGGGCTACCGGAGTGACGATGGACATTTACCAGTGCTTCCTGGATGACCCGAAAGACCGTAGTTTCGATTTCTTCGGGCAAGCGGCCGATATTTTCCGGAAGCTCCAGGTCAACCGCTATTTTGCTGCGGTCGGCGAAGCCTTGCACGAACCAGCGAAGGGAAGGAACCAGTCCGGTCTCGTCGAGCAGAGGCGGATGCAGCAGGTATGAGAGAGTGCGAATCTCGCGAATCGCCTGCTGCGTAAGACTGGCTACCTCAGAAACAATTTCTTCCCTGCCGGGTGAATCGCCATTCGATTTCTGCTGCAGCGCTGCCACATGGATTTGCAGCGCCGCCAGAACCTGGCCGGTGCTATCGTGCAACTCCCGGGCTAGCCGCCGGCGCTCTTCGTCTTGAAGCTGCAATAGTCTTCCGGAGAGGTGGCGCAACGAATGTTCTACCTGGTTTCGCTTCTGCACCTCCACTTGCAGTTCGTTGACCGCAATGCGCAACTTGGCTGTACGGTCCCTCACCTTTTGTTCCAGTTGAGCTTCGCTGGCCGTGACTTTCTCTAGAGCCTGGTTTAATTCATGGTGCCGTTCGGCTAATTTCGAGGCAAGGCTGGCTACGTCTTTCTCTTTGCTATTCAGTTCGTGTTGTAGCAAATCTCTGGTACGTTTCAACGCGACTTGGCTGCCGACCCGGGCCAGCAGTTCATGCCGGGAGAATGGCTTCACCATGTAGTCTTGGGCGCCCTCTCGCAACAAACTCACTCGTAACTCTTCGTCGGCGCGAGCGCTCAATAGGACGATCGGAATTGAATCCAGCTCCCGATGGCCACGGATGGCGTGGACCAAGGCGTCCCCAGCCATCACCGGCATCATAATGTCGCTAAGTACCAGGTCGGGATGTAGCTGTATAACCTGTTCATATCCCTCAGCCCCATTCGAAGCAGTGACGACGCGATAGTGGGGTGCGAGGATCTCGGCAACGTAACGGCTCATCTCCGGATTATCTTCAACCAGCAACACCATCGGAGCATTCGCCAGCAGAGTCTGCGCCTCTGCGGCAGCATCCTGAGTCTCTCTCCATGCTGGTGCGGGCCGAAGTTCCTCCAGCATTTCATCGGAAAAGACTGCACCCTCGGAAACTGACGTCAAGGAACCTTCAGCCACCCCGGACATTTCGGTGGGGAGATTGATGATGAAGTTCGAGCCGCCTTCGGCGGCCCCTTCCGCGTGCAAAGTGCCGCCGTGTAATTCAACAAAATCCCTGGCTATCGAAAGCCCTAACCCGGTGCCTCCAGCCCTTCTGCTGGCGCTGCCGTCGCCCTGGCGAAAGCGCTCGAAGATCGCTTCCCGTTGAGCAGGCGGTACGCCGAATCCGCTGTCGCGTACTTCAATACGGGCGTGGCGGCCCTCCGCGGTTAGCAGCACTTTAATGACGCCTCCATCGGGCGTAAATTTGAAAGCATTCGAAAGCAGATTGAACAGCACCTTCTGCAATTTGTCGGAATCAAAGCTGGCTACCACGGACCTCGGCGCCTCCACCGAAAGAGAAATCTGCTTTTCGGCGGCCAACACTTCAAAATTCGCTGCCGTAACTCGCAGAAATCGCGCCAGGTCGCCCGGTTCGCGCACTAATTCCATTTTGCCGGCGTCCAGGCGCGCCGCATCCAGAATGCTGTTCACCTGCCCCAGTAACAACCGGGCGTTGCGCTGTACAGTCATCAGCCTGGGCTTACTGGCATCCCCTTCTTTGGAGGATGCCAGCAGTTCTCCGGTTTCGCCCAGCACCAGCGCTAACGGCGTTCTGAGTTCATGACTCACGTTGGCGAAAAAATTCGATTTCAATACATCGAGGGCCTTCAATTTTTCATTCACCGCGGCAAGGTCGGAATTCGCCACTTCCAGTTGTCGCTTATGCTCCTCCGACATACTGGCTGCCCTGACCAGCTTTTGAACGGCCGGAACCAGTGGTGGCAAAGCCGCAGCCGTAATTACCGATGCCCCCGCCGTCAGCAACTTGATGTCTCCCGCCAGCCAATACAAGGGCTGCCACAGCACAATCACCTCCATCAAATGGGTGAAGCCGCAGGCAATGATGAACGAGCCGAATGCCAGGAACATCCAGCTGAATGGGATTTCACGCCGAGTCCGATAAACCAAATACGCCAGCGTCGCCGAAATGGACAGGTAAGAAAGAAAAATCAGCGAGTCTGATGCGACGTGCAGGCGAATTAGGTTCTTGTCGTAGAGGTAGCAGTAAACGTGCGGCAGGAACTGTGAAGAAAATATCCCCCGAACCGTTTGAGGCAAGACTATTACCAGGCCGGCGGCGGCCAAAATAACTGCTGAACCGGTCAGGATTCGATTGCTGGCGGGCATGGTTTTTTGCATCGGTAAGCCCATAATCAGAGAATGTGCAGCACTTCGGCAATTCTACAGACGATTTCAAGCGTACCTACAGCTTTCAGGTTATCGACGTGTACAGTAAGTAACAGATAGCCTGTGGCTCGCGCCGTTGCGCAAGGAGGCAATTAATGCTTTGGACTATCTTCGTAATTCTGCTGGTGATGTGGCTATTAGGGCTGGTAAGTTCATACACTCTCGGTGGGTATCTGCACCTACTGCTAGTGGTCGCGTTGATTGTACTGGTGATAAATCTGGTAACGGGCAGGCGAGCAGCATAGAAAAGCGGGAAGACGTGCGAAAACCGCAGCTAGTTGGTTTCAGAACTGGGAGTGAGATTCAGGTGCACCAGGCTGTTGCGCACCGCATACAGCACCAGCTCACTGACGGAATGCATATCCAGTTTGCGCATCACGTTGGAACGGTGAGTTTCTGCCGTCTTCACGCTTAGGCCCAATACTTCTGCCACCTCGCGAGTGCTTTTGCCTTCCGCGAGCAGCGTAACCACTTCTCGTTCCCGCGCAGTGAGCACGTCTTTCACCGCAACTTCTGGGCGAAGCTTATTGCGAGTGACATTCTCCAGCACCATCTCGGCAACTTTTGAGGTGAAAAACCTCTTGTTGCGGTGCAGCGCCGTGACCGCCGTAACCAGGTCTTTGCCGGCATCAGACTTCAGCAGATAACCGTGCGCCCCGGCCTCCAGCACCTCGCGGATGATTTGCTCCGATTCATGCATCGTCAACATCAGGACTTTAGTTTCGGGCCGGTTTTGCAGGATCTCCCGCACCGCGGTCAAACCGCTCACTTCCGGCATGGCGACGTCCAGGACGACAATGTCTGGCATCAATTCTGCGGTCATGGCTACAGCCTCGCGACCATTGCCGGCCTCGCCACACACTTCCCATCCCGGTTGACTCTGCAGAACTGCACGAATCCCCTGACGAACCACCTCGTGATCGTCCGCGACAATGATTCTCAGGGTCAAAGGCTAGTCCGCTTCCATACCACCCTATCCTGAAGGTCGGACAAACCGATATACATTGGATAATGTAGTCCCGTAGCGGGAACCCCTGTATTACTTTAGCGTTGGAATTAGGGATTTCGATTGATTTTCGGGAGGGAATACAGTGCCTGAAATGAATCGGGCCCGGATTCCCTCCGAGCCCTCACTACAAACTGAAACCTAAAGCCTTCCGCTGAGCGCCAGTACCAGGACGATCAGCAACACCAAACCGAGACCGCCACTGGGGTAGTATCCCCAACCCGTGCTGTAAGGCCAGCTCGGCAGCGCTCCCACCAACAGCAGGATCAGGATCACGATCAATATAGTTGACATAAATTCTCCTCCGTAGACGCTTCACCGCGCCACCAAACTAAGCCCACTCGTTGTTCCCAACAATACCGACTAATATGTATTCAGCAGCGGGTAGATCTGTAACCAACCTAAGATCAAGATGCCCGGGTTTGGGGCAAAAACTCGATACCCTTACAGACTTCGCTGTATGTACGGAGCGCACGACGCTTACTAATTTTGTAACCGGGAGCTATATTTTGTAAACACCGCAGGCCGAAGCCTCAATAGTTACACCCACGCCGTCAACTACAGCTATTCGTCAGTGCAACACCATTGACCAAACTTACAGGAAGCGCAGGGGACCACTTAAATGGCAGGGGAGCAACTCAGCATAGTCTGGCCGGGAAAGCCGTATCCATTAGGCGCCACATGGGACGGCGAAGGAGTGAATTTCGCGCTGTTTTCAGAGCGCGCCGAAAAAGTTGAGCTTTGTCTTTTCGACTCCCGTACCAAGCGGGAAACTCATCGTATTCAGCTTCCTGAACAAACGGACATGGTCTGGCATGGCTATTTGCCAGAAGCCCGCCCCGGCCTGCTTTATGGATATCGCGTCTATGGCCCCTACGAGCCGCAACGCGGATTGCGCTTCAATCACCACAAGCTCTTGCTCGATCCCTACGGCAAGCACATAGAAGGCAGCCTGCGCTGGAGCGATTCGCACTTCGGATATCGCATTGGCCACAAGCAGGACGACTTGTCATTCGATCGCCGGGACAGTGCTTCCGGCATGCCTAAAAACAAAGTAATCGATCCGGCATTTACCTGGGGCGAAGACAAACCTCCACGCATTCCCTGGCACGAAACCGTGATATACGAGCTGCACGTCAAAGGCTTCACCATGTGCCACCCTGAGGTGCCAGGTCCGCTTCGCGGTACCTACTCAGGATTGGCCACTGCGCCAGTGATCGAATATTTAAAGCGGCTGGGCGTCACCGCGGTCGAGTTGATGCCGGTGCATGCCTTCGTCGACGACCGTTACCTGGTGGAAAAGGGACTGCGCAATTACTGGGGATATAACTCGATTGGGTTTTTCGCGCCGGAGCCGCGCTACCTGGCCACTGATTCCATCAGCGACTTCAAGACCATGGTTAAGACGCTGCACTCGGCGGGAATTGAAGTGATTCTCGATGTGGTTTACAACCACACCGCCGAGGGCAATCAACTGGGACCGACGCTGTCGCTGCGCGGCATCGATAACCCGGCGTATTACCGGCTGGTCGGCGACAATCCGCGCTACTACATGGATTACACCGGCACCGGTAACAGCCTGAATGTGATGCATCCCCGTGTGTTGCAGTTAATCACCGACAGCCTTCGCTACTGGGTGCTGGAGATGCACGTGGACGGATTCCGTTTTGATCTTGCCGCCACCCTTGCTCGGGAACTGCACGAGGTCGATCGTCTTGGTCCGTTTCTCGACATCATTCACCAGGATCCCGTGTTGTCTCAGGTGAAGCTGATCGCCGAGCCGTGGGACCTCGGCGAAGGCGGGTACCAGGTGGGAAATTTCCCCGTCGGCTGGGCGGAGTGGAACGATCGCTATCGCGATGCCGTCCGTAGCTATTGGAAAGGCAACGCCGGGGTCATCGGCGAACTGGCCTATCGTTTGACCGGATCAAGCGATTTGTACGCTCACAGCGGACGTCGGCCTTATGCCAGCGTCAACTTCGTGACTGCGCATGATGGCTTCACCCTTCAGGATTTGGTGAGCTACAACGACAAGCACAACGAGGTCAATCAGGAAGACAATCGCGACGGCAACAATAATAACCAGAGCTGGAACTCCGGCGCGGAAGGCCCAACCGATGATCCTGAGATCAATGCTCTCCGGCGTCGGCAGAGGCGTAATTTCGCGGCGACTCTTCTGCTCTCCCAGGGCGTTCCCATGCTGCTGGCGGGCGATGCGGTCGCGCATACCCAGAACGGTAACAATAACGCCTATGCGCAGGACAACGAAATCAGCTGGCTGAAATGGGAGTTGAAATCCGAGGATTACCAGTTTATCGATTTCATTCGCCGCGTCGCCAAGCTGCGGAAGAAGCACCCGGTATTTCATCGCCGTCACTTCTTTCAAGGCCGCCCCATTAAAGGCAGCGAGGTCAAAGATATTCAGTGGCTAAATCCCGAAGGCGCGGAGATGACCGAGGCACAATGGTCGAACCCTTCGAACTGCATCGGAATGTTTCTCTCCGGCCAGGGCCTCAGCGAACTTGATCCCAAGGGCAAGAAGATGACCGATGACAATTTCGTTGTGCTGCTGAACTCCCATCACGAAGACATAAACTTCGCTTTGCCTGCCCTTAAGGGGGAGTCGCGCTGGCTGGTACAAATCGACACCACATTTGAAAACGGCAGACCGGTGGATGAAATTCATTCCAGCACCAAGCCCTATCCACTTCGCGCTCGTTCCCTTGCGGTTTTGATGGAAGGCAAAGAGCGTAGAACCGCTGCGCCCCAGGCGTCTACCGAACAAAGACCCAGCGAACCACCATCTATCGAACAAGCATCTGTCGCACAAGCATCTGTCGATCAACGAGACGATGATACGAACTCATAGCATGCCGTTTGGCGCGGAGGTCCGTGAAGATGGGAGCGTTCGTTTTCGGCTGTGGGCGCCGGCCGCCGGCAGTGTTTCCGTAGAGCTGGCGGATCGCGGGGCAGAGGCATTGCCCATGATGGCGGTTGCGGATGGCTGGTTTGAGCTGGAGACCGATGCCGCGAAAAATCTTGGACGCTACTCTTTTCTGATCGACAACCGGATCCGAGTTCCGGATCCAGCCTCGCGCTTCCAGCCGCAGGACGTTCATGGCCCTAGCCAGATCATCGATCCCCGTACCTTCGATTGGTCGGACGACGGCTGGCGCGGCCGACCCTGGCACGAGGCCGTCATCTACGAACTGCATGTCGGGGCATTTTCTCCGTCAGGCCTCTTCAGCGGCGTGCAGGAACGTCTCGATTATTTAGCTGACCTCGGCATCACGGCCATCGAATTGATGCCGCTTTCGGACTTCCCCGGCAAACGCAATTGGGGATATGACGGTGTTCTCCCATACGCCCCAGACAGCAGTTATGGCCATCCTGAAGAGCTGAAAGCCTTGATCGATGCCGCCCACAACAAAGGCCTGATGATCTTGCTTGACGTGGTCTACAACCACTTCGGCCCCGAAGGCAACTACCTGCGCGTCTATGTCCCGCAATTTTTTACCGACCGGCACAAAACACCGTGGGGTGAGGGCATCAACTTTGACGGCGGCCAAAGCCGTGCGGTGCGCGACTTCTTCATCCACAACTCGCTCTACTGGCTCACGGAATACAACTTCGACGGGCTGCGTTTCGATGCCGTGCACGCAATTCTTGATGACTCCAGGCCAGACCTCCTGGTTGAACTGGCTGAGACGGTGCGCGACACCTGTGACGCCGATCGTCACGTGCACCTCATACTCGAAAACGAAAGGAATCAAGCCAAGTACCTTCGTCCGCGCAAAGAAAATCGCCCGGTACACTTTGACGCGCAGTGGAATGACGACATTCATCACGCTATGCATGTGCTGACTACCGGCGAGTCGGATGGCTATTACAGCGACTATGCCGAAAAGCCCACCCATTTCCTGGCGCGTTGCCTGACTGAAGGCTTCGGCTTCCAGAATGATCCGTCGACCTATCACGAGGGTGAAAGGCGTGGTGAGCGGAGCGCTGACTTGCCCGCGGCGGCATTCGTAGCGTTTCTTCAGAATCACGATCAGATCGGCAATCGCGCCTTGGGTGATCGCATCGATGCCTGCGCGAAGCCTGAAGCTGTGCGGGCCATGACTGCCGTGTTTCTACTGGCTCCTCAGCCTCCTCTGCTCTTTATGGGAGAAGAATTCGCTGCCAGCACGCCATTTTTATTCTTCTGCGATTTTTCTGGAGAGTTGGCCAAAGCTGTGACCGAAGGCCGCCGCACTGAGTTTGCCCGCTTCGATCGTTTCAAAAATCCCGATGCTCGTCTTAATATTCCGGATCCGAACGACGTCATCACTTTTGAGCGTTCGATACTCGATTGGGCAAGCCTCGACGACGATTATTATCGGGACTGGCTGGATTTCCATCGGCAACTGTTGCGCCTCCGCAAGCAACACATCCTTCCCTTTGTGCAAAAGACCGAAAAGTTAAATGCAGGATTTGAACTGTTAAGCGATCGCAGCCTTTCCGCGCACTGGCAAAATTCCTCCGGTGCGAACTTGCATTTGATTGCCAACCTCTCCGGCGTTGCTGTCGCAATTCAACAGCCGTCAGGAAAAATTCTGTACTCCAGCCATGAAGCTGCCTCCGTACAGTCTGGAACCCTGCCACCCTGGTCGGTAGTATGGTCGCTGCAAACATGAGTACGCGCCGCCACATCCCGCTCTCGACCTACAGGATCCAATTCAACCAGCACTTCACCTTCAATCAGGCGACTGAGTTAGTTCCATACCTCGCCGAACTGGGGGTCAGCCATTGCTATGCATCGCCAATTTTGAAAGCACGGCCCGGAAGCACTCACGGCTACGACATCGTCGACCACAATTCCATCAATCCTGAGATTGGTACCCCGGAGGAGTTCACTCGCTTTGTCGATGCGCTCCACGAACGCGGCATGGGGCTGATCCTCGACATTGTTCCCAATCACATGGGAATTATGGGCAGCGACAACGCCTGGTGGCTGGACGTTCTCGAAAATGGAGAAGCGTCGTCGTACTCCAGCTACTTCGACATTGATTGGCTTCCCTTGAAGGACGAGCTTCGCCACAAAGTGCTGGTGCCGGTACTGGGTGATGCCTACGGAGTTGCCCTCGAAAACGGCAGCCTCAAACTCAGCTTCGATCGTGATCGTGGCGAGTTTAATTTGTTTTATTACGAACATCGCTTTCCCATCGACCCCAAAGAGTACCCGCGCATTCTTCAGAAGTGCGCCGATAAATTGGCGGCAGCCGGCGATACTCCTGACTCGTTGGAGTTTCAAAGTTTGGTTTCATCTTTTAACCATCTGCCGAACCAGCTGGAATCGCTTCCGGAAAAGGTGGCCGAACGAAATCGCGATAAGGAAATTCATAAGCGCCGCCTCGCCGAACTGGCGGCCCGCTCGCCTCAAATTCGAGAAGCTGTCGCAGAACGCCTGCAGACGGTGAATGGAAAACCCGGCGATCCCGCCAGCTTCGAAGAGTTACACGAACTTATCAAAGCGCAGGCCTTCCGACTGGCTCACTGGCGCGTCGCTATCGACGACATTAATTACCGCCGCTTCTTCGATATCAACGATCTGGCCGCCCTGCGGATGGAAGATCAGGCCGTCTATGACGCCACTCATCGCCTGGTGCTGGCTTTGATGGCGGAGGACAAAGTCGATGGTCTGCGCATCGACCATCCCGACGGACTTTACGATCCTGCACAATATTTTCAGCGGTTACAGGCTAGTTTCTCTTCGCTTACGCCTTGCGACGACGCTTCACTCCCCACTAAGACCTGCCGATTTCTTGCTATCGAAAAAATCCTTACCGGCGGCGAGCGCCTGCCGGCAAGCTGGCCGGTAAGTGGCACCAGTGGATACGACTTCACCAACCTGATCAACGGATTATTTGTCGAGCCTTCGGCTTCCGCAAAAATGGAAGCCACTTACCGCGCCTTCCTCGGCGAGAAGATCGAATTCGAAGAAGTTGTCTACGAAGCCAAGAAGCTGATTATTCGCTATCGCCTCGCCAGCGAAGTGAACGTCCTGGCAAATCAGCTAAGCCGCATTGCGCTGGCGCGTCGCGCCACCTGTGATTTCACGTTAAACGGATTGCGTGATGCTCTGACCGAAGTGGTCGCCAGCTTCCCAATTTATCGCACTTACGTCACTGCCGAGGGCGCGTCGAACGAGGACCGTCAGGTTATCGAAGCCGCGGTATCGCTCGCCAAGTGGAGAAATTCTGCGGCCGATACCAGCATCTTCGATTTCCTGCATGAGGTTCTGAACACGCGTATCGCTGAGGGGCAAAACCGCTCCTACCAGAACGCGGTAACCGCGCTGGCCATGAAATTCCAGCAGTTCAGCAGTCCGGTAATGGCGAAGGGACTGGAAGACACTTCGTTCTATCGCTATTCCCGACTGCTCTCGCTGAATGAGGTGGGCGGCGATCCGCGCAAGTTCGGCACCGTTGTGGCCGAGTTCCACCGCGCCAATCAGGATCGTCTCAAAAACTGGCCGCAGACCATGCTGGCCACCACCACCCACGACACCAAGCGATCAGAAGATGCCCGGATGCGCATCGACGTCATTTCAGAAGTTCCCGCCCGCTGGCGCTTGCGCCTGCGTCATTGGAAGCGACTGAATCGCACCAAGAAATTGACCGTCGGCGGCAAGCCGGTTCCTTCCTTGAACGAAGAGTACCTGCTTTATCAGACGCTGCTCGGAGTCTGGACCGACAACGACGCACAGAAAAAAGAACAGGCGCAGTCGCTGGTCGAGCGAGTCAAGCAATATATGATCAAGGCTCTTCGCGAAGCCAAAGAGAACACCAGCTGGATTAATCCGAACGCCGATTACGAAAAAGCGGTTTCTGCTTTCGTCACCAAGGCACTGACACCCGGCCGCAAGAATCGTTTCCTGGAAGATTTTCTTCCGTTTCAACGCTACGTCGCTCGCCTCGGACAGTGGAATAGCCTTTCCCAGACGCTCCTGAAATTGACTGTCCCGGGCATTCCCGATCTTTACCAGGGAACCGAATTGTGGGATTTTCGACTGGTAGATCCCGATAACCGCACTGCGGTCGATTACGACGTTCGCAGAAAGTTTCTGGATGAATTGAAATCTGGCCAGGACGGTCCGGAACTGCTACGCCAGTTGCTAAACAATGCCAGCGACGCGCGGATTAAGCTCTACCTGACTTGGAAGACATTGAATCTCCGGCAGCGTTATCCCGCGCTATTCGAGCAGGGCAAGTACATCGCGCTCGAAGCCGTAGGTGATAGAGCCAGGAATATTTTCGCTTTCGCACGAAAGAGCGGCGACCAGACCATCATTGTCGTAGCGCCTCATCTGCTGGCCAACATTCTCGGCGAAGAGGCAGTCGCCCCTATCGGGCAAGCCGTTTGGGGCGATAGCACCATCGTGCTTCCCCAGAGCATCAAGCAAGGAAAGTACACTAGCCTTTATGGGGGAAAAACGATCGAACTGCGAGAGGGTTTCGTTGCAATTTCGGAAGCATTGAGCGACTTTCCCGTAGGATTGTTAGTAAGCGAGTAACCTCGAGCGTTCCTCTTTAGCGAATCTCAAACCCACCGCAATTCCTGCGGAAATTACAAGAGTGCGCCGTGGCGAACCCGGACAGTTGCCGCCCATGCCCGATTCGCGTTATATAAGAGTTGAAAGTCGTAAGGACTGCACGCGGCATGCAATATACCCTCACCGAACTCGAGCAGTTTCTGGATGAGCTGATGATGGCTGCCTGGTCCGGCGAAGAGGTCGTCATTACACGAAATGGCAAGCCTATCGCCCAGTTAGTCCATCGCGGCCCCCAGGTCAGACTGCGGAGTGCGCTTAGGCTGGCTGCCATCTCTAACCAAAAACCTACTCCCCGCCGATTCCACGATCCCGCCGACTTCGGTCTCGACGAATAGACTGCGCTACCGTTCGCTGCGTATACGCTCCAATCGCTGCTAATCCTCTACGGTGCTTTGACTTACATTGACCTTGGGCTGCCGTTTCAGGTAGCCTGAATAGGTAAACCCATAGTGGATAAGTGTCTCTACAAGGGAGTGTGTGGTGGCTAATAGCGACAGCAAAACTCTGCTTCTACTGAAACCGCGGGGGTTCTGCGCGGGAGTGGTGCGCGCCATTGATATCGTCAGAATTGCGCTCGAGGCTTTTGGGCCTCCAATCTACGTTCGTAAAGAGATTGTGCACAACCGCTTCGTGGTGGAAGAACTGCAGAGCAAGGGCGCCATTTTCGTCGACAGCGTTGAAGAAGTGCCTTCCGGAGAGCGGGTCATCTACAGCGCGCACGGCGTTTCGCCGGAAGTGCGTGAAGCCAGCCATTTGCGCAACTTGCGAGTCATCGATGCTACCTGTCCGCTGGTCACAAAAGTTCACGTCGAGGCGGTTAAGTTTGCCAAGGACGGCTATTCTCTGGTTCTGATCGGCCATCGCGATCATGATGAAGTGATTGGCACGTTGGGTGAAGCTCCTGTTGTGACCCAGGTTGTAGGATCGCCGGAAGAAGTCGATTCATTGACCGTTCCCAACCCGGAGCGTGTCGCCTATCTGACGCAGACCACTCTCAGTCTGGACGAAACTCGCGACATTATTGCGGCATTAAAGAAGAGATACCCGAAAATCAAGGGTCCCACTGCCCAGGACATCTGTTATGCGACTGAAAACAGGCAAGTTGCAGTGAAGCATGTAGCTTCAGAAGCTGATCTGCTACTTGTCGTCGGTTCCGATAATAGTTCTAATTCGAATCGGCTGGTGGAAGTTGCGAGGAATTTAGGCACTGGATCGCATCTAATAGATAGCTTCCGCAACATCCGGCCGGAATGGCTCGATGGGGTCAAGACTATTGCACTCACGGCGGGGGCCTCGGCTCCGGAGTGTTTGGTCGAAGAAGTGGTTAAGTTTTTGAGTACCAAGGGTTTCGATAACGTTCAAGAAGTAGAAGTAATGCCCGAAAATGTGCGCTTCGGCTTGCCGCCCGAGATCGTGGAGGCAATTGCCGCCGCGCCCAGCGTAAGCGCAGATTAAGTATGGAAGACGGAATGCCAACGCCGGCCTCAGCTGCCCCTCAGCTGCGGTTCGGCAAAATAGATGACTTGGCCAGCCGGGTTGCGGCTGCGGTAGACGGCGCTCGCCGGAATCTTTTCTCGCAGCAGCACGAAGACGGATACTGGTGTGGCGAACTTGAAGCCGACACCACCCTCGAGTCTGATTACATCCTGCTGCACACTCTTTTAGGCACCGGAAATCAAGAGCGCTTCCGGAAGTGCGCCAATTACATTATTCGCCATCAGAATGAAGATGGCGGATGGCCGATTTTCGCCGGTGGTCCCTCAAACGTAAGTGCCACGGTGAAAGCCTATTTCGGGCTGAAGTTGACGGGATATCAGCCGGACCATCCGGTGCTGGTGAGGGCCCGCACCAAGATTTTGCAATTGGGTGGGGTGACTGCGGTCAATACCTTCACCAAGATCTATCTGTGTTTTCTGGGGCAGTATGACTATGACGCGGTACCGGCGATTCCGCCGGAGATCGCGCTGTTCCCCAAGTGGTTTTGGTTCAACATCTACGAAATCTCGTCGTGGTCGCGGGCGATTCTGGTGCCGCTCTCTATCTGCTACGCCAAGAAGCCGTTCAAGAAGATTCCTGATGAAAGGGGTATTCAGGAATTGTTCGTCGGCGGCCGTGATACCGCTTCGCTGCGCCTGCCCTGGGACAAGCATCTGGTTTCGTGGCGGAATTTCTTCTTGTTGCTGGACCGCATGACGCACTGGTTCGAGGCGGTGCATATTCGTCCTTTGCGTTCAATGGCGCTGAAGAAAGCGAAGAAGTGGATGCTTGACCACTTCGAGATGAGCGATGGGCTGGGCGCGATTTATCCCGCCGTCCTGAATTCAATTATTGCTCTGCGCTGTTTGGGCTACTCGCTGGATGATCCACAAGTGATCCGGGCGATGGATGAGTTTGAGAAGCTGGGCATTGAAGACGAAGACACTTTCCGTATGCAGCCCACCAAGTCTCCCGTGTGGGACACCGCCTATGCGCTGTTTGCTTTGGGCGAAGCCGGAGTTCCGGCCAAAGATCCCCGCATGGTGAAGTGCGCCGACTGGATTTTGCAAAAGCAGGTGCGTGTCGCGGGCGATTGGAATGTCAAAAACAAGCAAGGCCAGCCGGGCGGATGGTACTTCGAGTTCAACAACGAGTTCTATCCCGATGTGGATGACAGCGCGATGGTTTGCCTGGGGTTGAGTCAGGTGGAGCATCCTAATGGACGCTATCAGCGCGAGTCAGTCCAGCGGGCGATTGACTGGATTTTGTCCATGCAATGCCGCAACGGCGGCTGGGCTTCGTTTGACAAAGACAACGACCGCATGGTGTTCCAGTACATTCCGTTCGCCGACCACAACGCCATGCTTGATCCCGCAACCGTGGATATTACCGGCCGCGTCCTCGAGATGCTGGCGACCTACGGCTACACCAAAGAACATCCCGCAGTAAAGAAGGCGTTGAAGTTTATTCGCGCTGAGCAGGAGCCTGACGGCTCGTGGTTTGGCCGCTGGGGGGTGAACTATATTTACGGGACTATGCAGGTGCTGCGTGGCCTTGAGGCAATGGGGATCGACCATCACGAGCCCTACGTGCAATCAGGTGCCGAGTGGCTGCGCATGGTGCAGAATCCCGACGGCGGATGGGGCGAAACCTGCGGCTCGTACGATGATCCGAACATTAAAGGAATCGGTCCAAGTACGCCGTCCCAAACGGCTTGGGCGATCATGGGATTGCTGGCCGCGAACGACACACGAAGCGATTCGGTAGCCCGCGGTATTGCGTACCTGCTGAAGACGCAGAAAAAAGATGGCTCCTGGGATGAACCGTTTTATACCGGCACAGGTTTCCCCAGAGTGTTTTATCTGGCTTACCTGATGTATCGGGATTACTTTCCGCTGATCGCTTTGACCACGTACGGCAAAGTGATGTCGGAGAGTGCAGCGGAAGCGGCTAATCGGAAGCGGAACCCCTGATTTGTCATTCCGGCCGAAGGGAGGAATTTGTTTTTCCTTATCCCGAAGGTTAAGCGCGGCAAGCAGAGAGCAGATTCCTCCCGTTGGTCGGAATGACAAGGGCGAAGAAAGAATTTTAGCTGACCAGAAAGGTCAAGATGGCGGTACCAATTTCGCAGATGTGGACGGTAGCAAGTTACGTCCTCAAGCAAAAGCTGAAGGGCCGGAAGCAATACCCTCTGGTTCTTATGCTGGAGCCCTTGTTCCGCTGCAATCTGGCATGTGCGGGCTGTGGCAAGATCCAATACCCGGCGCATATCTTAAAGACCGACCTCACGCCGGAAGAGTGCTTCCGCGCAGTGGACGAATGCGGCGCGCCCACGGTGTCGATCCCCGGCGGAGAGCCTTTGCTGCATCCGCAGATCGGCGAAATCGTCGAAGGCCTGGTGGCGCGCAAGAAATACATTTATCTGTGCACCAATGCTTTGTTGCTGAAGCAGAAGATTGATCTCTTCAAGCCCAGCAAATATCTGACATTCTCCGTCCATATGGACGGGCAAAAAGAGCACCACGACTTTTCGGTCTGTCTCGAAGGCGGCTACGAAAAAGCAGTCGAAGGAATTAAGGAAGCCCTGGCTCGCGGCTTTCGCGTCACCACCAATACAACATTATTTGACGGCACCGATCCCAATAGCGTGCGCGCTTTCTTCGACGAGATGATGCAACTCGGGGTTGAGGGCATGATGCTTTCGCCGGGATATTCCTACGACAAAGCCCCCGACCAGAGTCACTTTCTGGGCCGCGCCCGCACTCGTCGCCTGTTTCGCGGCATTTTGTCGAATCGCAAGGCCAGTTGGAAGTTCAATATGTCGCCCCTGTTTTTGGAATTCCTCATGGGCAAGCGCGACTACGCCTGCACGCCGTGGGGCATGCCGACATACAACGTATTCGGATGGCAGAAGCCCTGTTACCTGCTCCAGGACGGCTATGCCGACACCTTCCAGGAATTACTCGACACTACAGAGTGGGCGAATTACGGAACCGAGTCGGGCAATCCCAAGTGCGCCAACTGCATGGTTCACAGCGGGTATGAAGCCACCTCGGTAAACCACATTTTCGGTTCGCTGGGCGGAGTATGGAGCGCCGCCAAGGCGACATTCTTCGGCCGCTACAACGATCCCGCGGCGTTGAAGTTGCTCGATGAGCCGGTGCGTCCGGTGCACTCATTCAATCCTCTGGTGAACATTTCAGTGCAGCAAACTGAGGAGACTACGGCTTGAGCGGGCGAGAGTCCGGCCACGGAAACCATGCTGCCGCGGTTGATCCCGATTCACTTGAAGTAGTGGCTGGAGTTCAGCATCAAAAGCTGCAAGGCTGGGTTCCTGAACTGGCGACTCCCGAGGAACTGCGCGCCGCTCTCGAACAGGCTTTCGACTATCGCGGCGACGTGCTGTTAACCCGCAAGGATGGCAGCCAGATCGAAGGCTACATTTTCGATCGCCGCACCGGAAAGACTCTTAACGACAGCCTGGTCCGGCTAATGCCAAAAGACGGCAGCCCTAAAATATCAATTCCGTATTCTGACATCGCAGCTTTAGCTTTCACCGGCCGTGACATGGCCGCCGGAAATAGCTGGGAATCCTGGGTGCGCCAGTATTGGGAAAAGAAAGCCTCGGGCGAAAAGGGTTTTGGGCTGCAGCCGGAAGCGCTGGAATAGTTTTTACCCTTGTCATTCCGACCGAAGGGAGGAATCTGCTAGTGACTTGCATCGCCGGCGACGAGCAGATTCCTCCCGTTGGTCGGAATGACAAGAATGGGGCTTGTCAGAATACTGCGCGCAAGCCAGGCGCCTTAGGATGACACGAGAGGAATCACCATGGAACAGTTGCTGCTGCTGACGGTTTGCATCGCCTTTGGAGCGTGGGTTACCTACCGGCGCTTCGAGCGGGTGCTGCCTTTCAAAATAGTGCGCCGGGGAAAGTAACGGAAGTTCGGAGTTGGTGTGTTGTCATTCTGAGCGCAGCGAAGAATCCCTACCGCGCCGGTGAATCCCGGGTATCGGGGTCCTTCGGCGCAAAGTACGCGCCTCAGGATGACAATGGTGAATGACGTTTAGTGCTGACGGCTGAACGCTGACGGCTAACCATGCTAGCTTTCGTCACTGGCGCTACCGGATTTCTCGGCAGTCACGTCGCGCGGGTATTAGCCGAGAGGGGGGCAGACCTTCGGCTGCTGACCCGTTCAAGCAGCAATCCCGCGAATATTGAAGACCTGAAGGGTGATCGCGTGGTGGGCGACCTTTGCGATCCGGCATCATTCGCCAAGGCGCTCAGTGGATGCGATGCAGTTTTTCACGTGGCGGCGGACTACCGGCTGTGGGTGCGCGATCCCGGGCATATGTATCGCTCGAATGTCGAAGGCACACGGGCGATCCTGCAGGCGGCGCGTGATAACGGCGTGAAGCGCGTGGTCTACACCTCGAGTGTGGCCACCATGGGATTCACTTCCAACGGCCATCCGGCTGACGAAAATTCGCCGGTGTCGCTAGCAAACATGATTGGACACTACAAGAAATCGAAGTTCATGGCGGAGCAGGTGGCGCTTGAAGCGGGGAAGAGCGGGATGGACGTAGTAGTCGTAAATCCCACCACGCCTATGGGCGAGCGTGATATCAAGCCCACGCCCACGGGAAGAATCGTAGTTGATTTTCTGAAGCGAAAATTCCCCGCCTATGTGGACACGGGGCTGAATCTGGTGGATGCCACCGTCTGCGCCCAGGGGCATATTACGGCTTTCGAAAAAGGCCGCACCGGCGAGCGCTACATTCTCGGCGGCGAGAACCTGACATTGAAACAGATTCTCGACAAACTGGGTGCAATTACCGAACTGAAGTCGCCCACGATCAGAGTACCCTACGCCGTTGCGCTCGCCACCGGCGTCGTTGACCAGGTTTTTACCGGATACATCCGTGGCCGTGAGCCGCGGGCGACCATCGACGCCGTACGCATGGGCCGCAAAAAAATGTTTGTCTCGACCGGCAAGGCCGAACGTGAGTTGGGATGGAAGTCCGTCCCGGTCGATGGCGCCTTGAGAAGGGCCGTCGAATGGTTTCGTGCCAACGGGTACGCTTAGGCTTGGTGGGACAATCAGTTATTAGTTGTTGGTTCTCAGTTCTCAGTCAGGAGACGTGGTGCCTTCTGCATCTCGCATTGCCATGGTTGCCGCCTTGCAGCGCGAGGTCTGGCCCCTGGTGAAGAACTGGCCGATCAGCCTAAGGCAGCATGATGGCCGAGAGTTCAAGTTTTTCGAGAATGCAGAGACGGTGCTGATCTGTGGTGGTATCGGAGGGGAAGCCGCCCGGCGCGCCACCGAAGCAGTGATCCGGCTATATCGCCCGTCGTCAATCATTTCGATTGGCTTTGCCGGCGCGTTACAAGCTGGATTGCGAGTCGGAGAGGCCATCACGCCCCGCTGGGTGGTAAATGCCAGGGACGGCAGCCGAACCGACACAGAAACTGGAGAAGGCATTCTGGTGACGGCTGATTCCATCGTAGGCAGCATCCAGAAGAAAAGGCTGGCGGAGGCTTACGCGGCCCAGGCCGTAGATATGGAGGCAGCGGCGGTGGCGCGAGGAGCGGAAACCCATGGCATCCGTTTTGCCGCTTTGAAGGTGATTTCAGACGCTTTTGATTTCCAGATGCCGCCGATGCAACGATTTGTCGTAGACGGAGAGTTCCAGACTGCCAGGTTCGGCCTATATGCGGCCATGCGACCCTGGCTGTGGAAATCGGTGCTGCAACTGGCCCGCAACAGCGCCAAAGCCTCCCGGACCTTGTGCCGGGTTCTGGCCCAAAGCGAGTTCTACGAGTCTACTTTTTCAGTGCCTGCATCCAATGGGAGAGCTACCTAAATCCATGGCAACTCTGGAACAGCCGGTGCAGAGGCAAGAACGGCAGGTCGTACCTTCGACCATGCTGGCCGCCGTCTACCACGGCGTGGATGATGTTCGCCTGGAAACCGTGCCCGTGCCCGAAATCGGGCGGGGGGAAATGCTGGTTCGGGTCCATAGTTGCGGTATTTGCGGAACCGATCTAAAGAAGATCGCCACCGGATCGCACTCCGCCCCGCGCATTTTCGGCCATGAAACCGCAGGAATAGTCGCCAAAATTGGCGCCGGCGTCACTCAATATCAACCCGGCGACCGGGTCGTGGTCTTTCATCACATTCCTTGCGGCAAATGCTATTACTGCCAGCACAAAACCTTTGCCCAGTGTGAAACGTACAAGAAAGTGGGCTGTACCGCGGGCTTTGAGCCCTCGGGTGGCGGGTTTGCCGAATTTGTTCGCGTGATGGACTGGATCGTAGACAAAGGCACAGTGCGCATCACACCGGGAGTTTCCTTCGAACAGGCTTGTTTTGTTGAGCCTGTGAACACCTGCATGAAGGGGATCGAGCGTCTGGCACCGCGGTCCGGCGAAACCATTCTGGTAATCGGTCAAGGTCCGATTGGCTTGATTTTGGCGGTTTTGGCCAAACGGGCAGGGGCGACCGTGGTTACTACCGATTTGTATGCTGACAGGCTTACAATATGTAAAGACTTCAGCTTGGGGACAACGATCGACGCTTCGCGCACTGACCCTGTAAAAGCAGTGCGGGAGCTGACTGAGGGCCGGGGTGCCGATGCCGCAATATTGGCGGTAGGGGGCAACGGTCTGATTCGGTCTGCCATGGACGCGGTGCGTCCCGGTGGCCGGGTATTACTGTTTGCGCAGACGGTCCGAGGAGAAGCCACGATAGACCCGGCAGCGGTCTGCGTTGACGAAAAAACGCTGTTGGGGTCGTACAGTGCTTCGGTTGAGTTGCAGGAACAGTCGATCCGCTTTGTGATGGATTGTGAGATGGATATGAGCCGGCTAATCAGCCATCGTTTTCCGCTCACCGGCAGCCTTGAGGCTTTGCACCTGGCTGCCCATCCTCAACCGGATTCGATGAAAATCGTAATCCAACCGGGCAGTTCGTGGGAAGGAAGTTAGAAACGTGAACGGAAAGATGACGGCCGCTGTCCTCTACGGTAAAGAGGACGTGAAGATTGAAAAGGTCCCGATCCCGCGGGTGGGGGACGGGGAAGTCCTGGTCAAAGTTCAGGTCGCACTTACTTGCGGAACTGACCTCAAGGTTTATCAGCGTGGCTATCATGCGCGCATGATTGTGCCTCCCGCGCTTTTTGGCCACGAACTAGCCGGCGTAATCGAGGAGGTCGGCCCCGGTGTTCGCTCATTGAAAAAAGGCATGCGAGTGGTGGCGCTGAATTCCGCGCCCTGCCAAATGTGCTTTTATTGCTCGAAGCACCAGGAAAACCTTTGCGAAGACCTGCTGTTCAACAACGGCGCCTACGCCGAATACATTCGCATTCCGCGGCGCATTGTTGAACTCAACATGCTCGCCATTCCAGACAGCGTTACCTACGAAGAAGCGGCCATGGTGGAGCCGCTGGCCTGCGTGCTGCGCGGTCTGCACGAAACCAAAGTGGAAATAGGCGACACCGTCACCGTCATTGGAGGCGGGCCGATCGGTCTGATGTTCGTACAGGTGGCGACTGCCATCGGCTGCAAAGTGATTTCCGTAGTGAAGCGCGATTCGCAAGTCGCAGCTGCGAAGCACATGGGAGCGCACGAAGTAGTGCAGATCACCAAGGTGACGGATCCGGTTGAAGCAGTTCGTGCCCTATCCTCCGGCAAACGCGGCAGCGATGTCGCCATTGAAGCAGTCGGGCGTCCGGAAGCCTGGGAATGGGCTATCGACATGGTGCGCAAGGGCGGGACAGTGAACTTCTTTGGCGGATGCGCCAGTGGAACCAAAGTGCAGCTCGACACCAATCGCTTGCACTATTCGGAAGTCACGCTCAAAGCCACCTTCCATCACACCCCGGAGACGGTACGCAAGGCTTTCAGCCTGATTGCAGAAAAGAAGATCCGGTCGAATGACTACATCACCGGGGAAGCGCCGCTGTCGCGTCTGCAGCAAGTGCTGCGCCACATGCTGAACCGCAACGGCGACATCAAGACCGCCATCATCCCCGGACACTAACAAAGTTAAGTAGAGACGTAGCTCTGCTACGTCTCCGCCGGCACAAAATTTAAAAGTAGAGACGTAGCTTCGCTACGTCTCCAACTGGCAAGAACCGAGACGTAGCAAAGCTACGTCTCTACCGCAAGGCCAGAGTGGGCGGCCAGCTGGCATTTCCAATGGCATCGATTTCTACCAATTCGGATTGGGCGACACTACCGGCTGGGTATGCTATACCCGACCACGTGCCATCACTTGCCGAGGCGCAAGAATACTGCCGGCGATTGGCGGGCACTCACTATGAGAATTTCTCGGTAGCGACCTGGTTCCTTCCCAAACGCCTGCGCCAGCACTTTTGCAATGTCTATGCTTATTGCCGCATCTCCGATGACTTGGGCGACGAAGTCGGCGATGCTTCCACATCGTTGCGCTTACTGGATGAATGGGAATCTCAACTGAACGCTTGCTACGCAGGCGAACCACGGCATCCGGTGTTTGTAGCCTTGACGGAAACGGTTCGTCAGTTCGACATTCCGAAACAGCCGTTTGCTGATTTGTTGACCGCCTTCCGTCAGGACCAGACGGTAACCCGCTTTCCTGCGTTTGACGACGTGCTGGCGTATTGCCACTACTCGGCCAATCCAGTCGGCCATCTGGTGCTTTACCTCTGTGGATATCGCGACACGGAGCGGCAGGCGCTTTCTGACTTTACCTGCACCGCATTGCAGTTGGCGAACTTCTGGCAGGACGTCAGCGTCGATTATGCCAAGGGCCGCGTCTATCTTCCGCTCGAAGACCTGGACCGTTTTCACGTGAGCGAGGCCGATATCGCCGGCGCGAACAATAGCTCCGCATTCCGCGAGATGATGGAGTTTGAAGTGAAACGGGCGCAAGAGTGGTTCGAGCGTGGTCTGCCTCTCATCGCCAAAGTTAATCGCGAACTCGCGGTCGATCTCGAACTCTTCAGCCGCGGCGGACAGGAAATCCTAAACGCCATTGAGCGGCAGGATTACGCGGTGTTGGGCCGCCGCCCGTCAATCTCGAAGGCTCGCAAGCTGGCGCTGGTGGCTCGCGCCGCCATGGGGAAGTGGCTATGAGCACGGCCGCGCAAATCTCGCCCAGCTTCTCTCCCACCGAGTCGCAGATTGCGGTAGCTTTTTCCGTATGTCGCGGCATCACGCGGACGGCGGCGCGAAATTTTTATTACGCCTTTCTGGTATTGCCCAAGGCTAAACGTCAGGCGCTTTCTGCGGTCTACGCTTTCATGCGGCGCTGCGACGACATAGCCGATGATGAAACTTTGCCGGTGGCAGAGCGTCGCCGTATGCTTACCGCGTGGCTCGATTCATTTCATCGCGCACAGGCTGGACAGGCAACCGATGATCCCGTGCTGCTGGCGCTGACTGAGGCGCAACGCCGCTTCGCGATTCCGGGCGAACTCCTGGATCAACTGGCGCATGGCACTGCGATGGACCTGCAGGACGAGGTTGACCCCAACATTCCCGCCACCCGCGAGCGCGAGCTGCGATACCGTACCTTTGATGATCTCTACTTGTATTGCTACCGGGTGGCGTCGGTTGTAGGGCTGGTTTGTATTCGCATCTTCGGCTACGAGAATCCCGCGGCCGAACCGCTGGCTGAAAAACTCGGCCAGGCCTTTCAGCTCACCAACATCATTCGCGATATCAAGGAAGACGCCGCCGTGGGCCGGATTTATTTGCCGGAAGAGGATTTTGTCCGCTTCGGAATTTCTCCTTACGAATTGCACTCGCCACCCAATGCATCGCGTTTTGCGCCGTTACTGAAGTTGGAAGCCGACCGCGCTCGCGAGTATTACAAGGCGGCGGATGAATTGATTCCTCTGATTGAAGAAGACAGCCAGCCCGCCCTTTGGGTGCTGGTCGCTATCTATCGCAAGCTGCTAGAGAAGATTGCCAGTTATAACTATGACGTTTTTCACGGGCGCATCAGCCTGAGCACGAGCGAGAAGCTGGGCATTTTGGGGAAAGGACTTCTGAAGCGTTTGGCATGACCAAGCCGTGGACACAAACTCCCAAAGTTGCTGTCGTCGGAGGTGGACTGGCGGGGCTGGCCGCCGCCTCGGCTCTCGCCGACACCGGCCTTCAGGTCACGCTTTTTGAGCGTCGAGCCTACCTTGGCGGACGCGCTTCGTCTTATCAACATCCCGGAACCGGAGAGGTTGTAGACAATTGCCAGCATGTGCTGCTGGGATGCTGTACCAACTTGATTCAGTTTTATGAGCGGCTCGGAGTTGAAGACAAGATTCGCTGGTTCGACAATCTGACCTTCATTGAACCCGGCGGCCGCGCTTCCGTGATTGGCCCGTCTTTTCTGCCGGCTCCGTTGCACACTGCGCCCGCCTTTCTTCGCGCCACCTGTTTAGGAATACAGGACAAGCTTGGTATCGCCGCGGCCATGGCCGCGCTCACGCCCATGACTCCCAAAGACACCGGAGAATCCTTCCTGACATGGCTGCGGCGTCATGGACAGACGGACCGCGCCATTGAACGTTTTTGGAAGACGGTGCTGGTAAGCGCGCTTAATGAAGACGTGGAACGAGTTTCGGTACCCTCGGCGGCGCAAGTGATGCGGGAATCTTTCCTGAAGTCATCCACCGCGGGCCGCATGGGAATTCCCACCGTGCCACTTACTGACCTCTACCAGTCGGCGGCGGAGTACATTCGCGTACGCGGTGGCGATGTGCAGTTGCGCGCCTCAGTAGAGTCTTTCCGTGCTGAATTTGCAGGAGTGGATCTTTGCCTGGCCACTGGCGATGAGCGCTTTGACTTCGTGGTATTTGCCGTGCCCTTTGACGTGTTGTCGCAGATTCTACCGGCGACCTCCGCGGCGGACCCTCTAAGGCAAACCTTGGCGCACTTCAAGACTTCGCCAATCACCGGCGTCCATCTTTGGTTCGACCGTCAGATTACGGATCTCGATCACGCTGTCCTGCTCGACCGCACGATTCAATGGATGTTCCACAAGTCGAAGCTGCTTGCCACCAAACAAAGCAAGGTAAACGGCAGCTATGTCGAGCTGGTGGTGAGTTCATCCAAGAGTCTGGTGGAGAAATCACGCGCGGAAATAACTGAACTCGCGCTCGCCGAGCTGCGCGAATTTTTTCCTGAAGCCCGCTCTGCCAACCTGGTGAAGTCCACGGTGATAAAAGAAGTACACGCCACCTATTCCCCGCAGCCCGGAGTAGAGAGTTATCGCCCGGCTTCTGAGACGGTGTGGCCACGCATCTTTCTGGCAGGCGACTGGACCGCCACGGGCTGGCCGGCGACGATGGAAGGCGCGGTACGAAGCGGCTACGCGGCGGCGCAGCGAGTGGCATGGGTGGCGGGAGCACGCGACGCCGCATTTCTTGTCCCAGACCTGCCGCCCTCCGGATTCATGCGGTTATTTGGATAGACATCTACTTTGCTTGACAAATCGTCGGCTTAAGGTCTTTCATACCTAGCGAGGGGGGTATGGTATGCGACCAGACACTAGCCCCCCTCACGGTGCTTTGCCTGTAGTCGGTACCGGCCTCCCTCTTCAAGTCTTTTACAAATCCCGGTAGAGACGTAGCTCCGCTACGTCTTGGCTTCGCATTCACTTAGGACACAAAATAAAGAAACAGAGATAAGGCCGGCCGCAGGCGCTAATGCGCAGCCATTCTGGTCCTGATGGCCCGGCTGAAGCCGGTCCCTACCCGCAATCTCTCATCTTCAACGGTGGCTGAAGCCGGGCAATCCCCAGCGTTAGCTTTCATCAAAGCCCGGTAGAGACGTAGCTCCGCTACGTCTTGGCTTCGCGTTCACTCGCGGGGCGAGTTCTGGGCACGGCAGGGGATGGGCACGAGGTTCACTCGTGCCGCTCAGTTCCGAAATGTTGCGCGTTTCAGCGCCCTGGGGTTCGCTCTAGTCAGCGACAGCCAAAATAGTTGCGGCGGATTGGCGCCGGGCGTGATGGTCCGGTTTTTATGGCACGGCTGAAAGCCGGTGCCCTACCGAATTCCCTTATTCCACCGCCGGGAAGAATCCGGTGCGCCTGCGCGGGCGGAAACCTGTTTCGTGTCATCCGTACGGCGAGCAGATTTCTCCCGTTGGTCGAAATGACAATTCTGGGGTATCGGGATGCCAATTCTTCGGCCTTACGGGAAGTCACTCCCAACGGTTTTGTCTCAGATTGATACGAGATGCACGGCAGGATGGCATCGGACAGCGGGCTGGGGACCTCTCCTAGAATGCCATTTGCGAGCGTCAGGATGCCCTCAGGCGCGTCCCTGTACCAGGGGCTAGGGAAAGGTACCCCCCCCGCTTTATGTATGAAAATGTATGTACATGGTTAAGCTGCTTGTACTGAACTAGATGCGGCCAAAGTGCCGAAATACCGGCAAAAACTTGGCGTTGTGCGTAGCTCCAGTGCACGTTGACGGCCGGTCGGCACATTTGGCACGTAGCGGAGCTACGTCCCTACTACGCTGCCAGAAGAACTACTCCGCCGGCTACCAGAAGCGCGGCCACCCAGCGGAAATGGTCAACGCGTTCGTGCAGAAAGAAATTGGCGGCGACCGCGTTGCTGACGAAGGTCAGCGAAGCCGACGCGGGCGCGATCAGGCTGACGTCTCCCCAGGAAAGGCCAAAGAGCAAGCTATAAAACGCTGCCCCCATAGCAACGATCCCGAGAAGAAAGTTCGGATTTCGCAAGATTCTTCCTGCAACTGCCAGCAAGCCGAACTCGCGCCATAAATGCCCGACGTCGCCGACCTGCTTCATGGCGCGCGCGAGCAAAACATCGCCGGTAGTGGAAGCCATCACGATGGCGGCGATCGCGCCCCAGGCATAGGCATGACTGGTCATGCCTGCACCTTGTCTTGAACTGGTGGAGCGCAATCGGCGGATTGTGATTCAGGCGGGTGGGTCAATGCCGGACCGCGAGTTACAAAAGCGACTCCGCCGGAAATCAAAAGAATCCCTAACCAGCGGGTATAGCTGATCTGTTCATGCAGGGCAAAGCGGGCGATCAGCGCCAGCAGGACGTATCCCATCGAGGTTGCGGGTAAAACGTAAGTGAGGTCAGCCCACGAGAGGCTCGTCATGTAGGCGGCAAAGAAGGTGAGCAAAAACAAAATCCCCAGAGCGACCCAGGGATTCAAAATAACCAGCAATAAGTGCGGAAGTTGGAGCAATGAAACCGGGCCGACTTCTTTCATCCCGTGAGAGAGCAGCGTGTCGCCCACCGGGCCGAAGACGGTTACTCCGGCCAGCACAAGATACCGGCGAAACGTCACACAGAAATTTCCGAAGGGGTGGAAGGTGCAGTTGGAATGTCGTGGTGGGAGCGCTTTTCCTTGACCCACTTGTTCCGCGAAGCCCGCAGCTTCATAAAGCTCCTAGCTTCTTTGTAAAGGCGCTTGCGCTCAACGTTGTTGAACATCGCCTTCCTCAAGATGCGGAACGCGGCTTTGGGGCGGAAATAGTATTCGTCATAGAAGCGGTGAACCGCGTCCATGATCTCTTCCGCCGGAAGGCCCGGATACTGAATGTGGGCAAGCTGGTGTCCGCCCTCGTCGACCATCTTGTTGTCGCCAACCATGAATCCGTTCTTTACCGCGTAATCGTAAAGTTCGGTTCCGGGATAAGCATGCGCCACCGAAACCTGAATGGTTTCGACGTCGAGTTCCTTGGCGAACTTGATGGTGTTCTCAATAGTCTCGCGGGTCTCACCGGGCAGGCCAAGAATGAAGTCGCCATGGATGACTAAGCCGAGCTTGTGGCAATCTTTGGTGAACTGCCGGGCGCGTTCAATGGTTGCGCCCTTCTTGATGTTCTTCAGAATCTGCGCATCGCCGGACTCGTAGCCCACGATCAGCAGACGGCATCCGGCTTCTTTCATGGCCTTCAGCGTTTCGTAATCGGTGGTCACGCGCGAAGTGCAGGACCAGGTCAGCTTCAAATGTTTGATCTTGCCGCAAAGCTCAACTGTCCGAGCCTTCTGAATGTTGAAGGTATCGTCGTCGAAGAAAAATTCCTTTACATCAGGCCAAAGCTCCTTGGCCTTTGCCATTTCAGCGGCGACGTCGTCGGTGGAGCGTTTGCGCCACGGATGTCCGCTGAGGGTCTGGGGCCACAGGCAGAAGGTACACTGCGCCGGGCAGCCGCGGGTGGTATACAGCGATACGAACGGATATAGCAGAAACGGCACCGTATAGCGCGTCACGTCCAGGTCGCGTTTGTAAACCTCGGTGACGTGAGGCAAGGCATCGAGATCGATGATCTGCGGCCGGTCGGCGGTGTGGACGATCTTGCCGTCCTTCAGGAACGATATGCCGGTGATCTCCTCCAGCGGCTTTCCGTTGGCGTACTCGACCACGGAGAAATCGAATTCCTTGCGGCACACGAAGTCGATAGCGGGGCAGTCACGCAATGACTTTTCAGGCAGAACCGTAACATGAGGACCAACGAAGGCGATTTTGATCCCAGGATTTTCTTCCTTGATAACCTGAACCAGCTTCATGTCCCCGGGCCAGCCAGGGGTGCTGGTAAACAAAACCAGAAATTCGTAGTCGCGGGCAATTTTAATGGTCTCTTCCGCCGAGACGTGGTGAGAAGGGGCGTCCAAAAGCCGCGCGCCCTCAAGCATTCCTGCGGGATAGGCAAGCCATACCGGATACCAGTACGACTCAATTTCGCGAGTCGCCGGCCAGCGTGATCCAGCTCCGCCGTCGAAGTTTTCAAACGATGGCGGGTTCAGAAACAGTGTCTTTAAAGGCATATGGGTGAATTACTTATATTAACATCTCGGGGCCGTATTTGGCCTATCTTGAAAGGCTTACGGGTGCACAGATAGGTAAGATGCAGCTACCCACCGAGTGGTTCCAGATTACTTGCCGACCCCGATCCAGGCTTCTAAATCGCCAGTTGCTCGCAACAGAGTAATCCGCGCCCTTTGGAGCTGGAATTGGGCATCCTGTAGGGCGTTAAACCGCTCATTCGACTGGACGCGGGCGTCGTCCAAGTCATGCAGGGTGGCGCTACCGGATTCGGTGCGGACCTGTAAGGCCTCGAGGCCAGCCCCTGCTATTTTGTACTCCAACTCTGCAACTTGCTGAGCCGCAGCCAGTTGCTGGACGGAGCGCTGCAGCCTCAAAGTTTCCTCCGAAATCTGGTTTTTGGCAGCCTGGGCGTCTTTGCGGGCTTTGATCGCCTCAGCATCGGCGGCGTGGGCATGGGCGAATTGGGTGGGGCTAAAGAAAGGGAAGCGTATGGCCACCCCGACCGTCGCGTTGTTCCGGTCAAAGCGGTTATAGAACAGGTCGTAATTGTTAAAACGGGACAGAACTGCATATTGGGCCGCGAAGTCGACGGAGGGAAGAAGAGCTCGATGCTCTCCCTTGGCGCGAGTCTCCTGGGCTTCGGCGCGCGAGTCGGCCGCCTTAAGCGCAGGATTCGACTGCACGGCTTTCCCGGCTAAATCGTCTTCTTGCTTGATCTCGGGCAGCGAGGGGATAGAGTCTGCGACGGTCTCGATGGAAGCAGCCGGAAGTCCGGTAAACCCTGAAAGACGGGAGCGCAGAACGTCGATGGACCCTTGTGCTTCGGTAATACGGAGATAGGCACGAGCGCTGGAGAGGCGAGCCTGGTCGCGGGCGGACTCACTGTCGACCCCTTCCTTGATCCGCTGGTTCACCACTTCTTCCATCTTGGCTGCGTCGGCCTGCACCTGCTGCAAGTGGCTAAGCAGCGTCTCCCATTTATTCAGTTCGGCATAGCTGAGAATGGTGTCCTGTATAACCTGATTGCGCTGGTCTTTGCCTTGCAGAGTGGATGCTTGCCAATCGGTTTTGGCGGCGCGAACAAACTGCCGCAACGAAGGATTAAACAGTGCCGACTGCGAGTTCACATTGAAAAGAGACGGTGCCGCCCCTTCGAGGCTGAGGGGAAACCCCCAGGAGGCGCCGAGTCCGGAGCCGACCACCACCTGTGGAATGTACTGATTGCGCGCCTCGCGATACGACGCATAGGCGCGTTGCTCATCGGCCGCAGCCGATCCGGCAAGAGTGCTATGGCCTAGCGCCAGCTCGACGGCTCGTTTCAGGGGCAGGGGCTCGGCGAAGCTGGCGGCTACGAGCACCAGCAGAGGGATGAGAAGTTTAGGAAGAAGAGAAGCAGAGTACACGGCAGGTTTCATCTTTCACCTTCAGCAAAGATGGTTCCGGAGAGTGGAAATGTGATTGTAAATGACCCAGTCAGAACGACGCGTCTAACGGTTCACCCGCTGCAAGGCATCCTGAGCGCGAGAGAAATCCTTGGCCAGGGCGAGAGCGGCAGAATATTCGACTTTGGCGCCTTGTGTGTCACCCTGTTTCTCAAGAACAGTTCCCAGCAGGTAATGCACTTTGAATGCAGGAGCTTCTTCCACTTTTGACTTCGAGGCAAGATAGCGGCGCAACAGTTTCGCGGCGACGGGAAGATTGCGGTCGGCCCGGACCAGGGTTTCAGCGGAATCGACCAGAGCCACGGGTTCTTCGGAAGACGCGGAGGCGGCGTGCTGGATTGCATCCTCCATCTCATCAAGCCGGCCTTCGCGGCGATAGAAGAGAGCAAGATTCAACCAGCTATCCGCACTGCCCTGGCTGGCGTCGATGGCGGCGCGATATTCTTTTTCCGCGACCGGTGTGTTTTTTGCTTTCTGCGCAATACGGGCCCGAACCCAATGGGCTTTAGCCGGAGAGAGCTTATCCAAAATTTTCGCCTGGGCTTCGGCTTTATCGCGGCCGCCGCCGACGATCCCGGGAGCCTCCAGATAAAACTCGGCTAAATCGGTATGCGCGGGGACGCTCTCAGGGCTAAGTCTTACGGCGGTTTCGAATTCGTTGCGAAGTTTTCCGGCAAGACTGGCCGCTGAAAAAAAGTTGGCGCCGTCGGCTTTCTCACCGTAAGCACGCCCCAGCCAGAGGTGATAAAGACTGTTGTCCGGCTGGATGGAGGTGGCTTTCTCGCAGGCTGAAATGGCGCGATCCCAACTTCCTAATGCGAAGTAAGAACGGCAGAGCAGATTCTGCGCCTCGGCGTCGGTCGGGGAGGCCTTTATATGCTGCTGCAACAATGCAATCGCTTCGTCAACCCGGCCTTCCTGCAACATCTGTTCTGCTGAACTGGCGAAGACAACGGCCGAGCAAAACAGCAGTGTGGTGAGCAAAAAGTATCGTAACCAGGGCATGCTAGTGAACAACCTTGACGGGGATGCCTTCTTTGAGAGGCTTGGAACTGGCGGCGCTCAGTGCGACCGTGGCGTGTTCAGAAATTCCGCCAGCAACTTCTACCTTGGTGAGGTTCGACAGCAGAGTTTGGATATCGCGGCGCTGCAACTCGCTGTTGGGATTAATGAGGTACACGAATGTCTTATCGTCATCCTGGCGAATGGCTTCACGTGGGACGGTAAGTACATTGCGGTGCTCGGCCGTGATAATGCTGACCCCGACGTTCACGTTGGGTAACAGTTTGAAATCACCGTTGCTGACGATGCTGGTGACCTCGCCAACGTTGCGGGTTCCGTGCAGCTTTATCTCAGAAGGTACGGCGCTGACGGCTCCGGTCCATATCCGCCCGGGGACAGCGTCCCAGGTAAGTTCGATTTTCTGCCCAGGTGAGAGTCGTCCGAGGTCGGGCTCATCGACAAATGCCCGTACCAGAACTCTAGAGAAGTCGGCCTCCTGGATTACCGGATCACCTGGATTCACATAAGCGCCTTGCTTAACCGGCACCGAGTACACGATGCCGTCGAAAGGTGCGCGAATATTCAATTTGGAGAGAACGTCCTGCGCCGCGGCATAAGCAGCCTCTGCCTGTTGCTTCTGGGCCTGCACGCTGGAAACTTCAGGCTGTGAGTAGCGCGACTTCTGTTTTTGCTGCAGCAGATTTACGTCAGAGACGCCTGCGTTCAGCCGGTCCTGCGCAGCTTTCACTTCTCCTGGGGAAGCAGCGCCCTTTTGCTGCAAGCGTTGCAGCGCGTCCAGGTTACGCTGGGCTGCATCACGTTCAGCTTGAGCTTTGTTCAGTTCGGATTGAACGGTCAGCACCGCCTCGCGGTTGCCTCCGTGCTCAATGGCACTGAGATCAGCCTGTGCGGCGCGCACCCCGGCCAGGGCTTTCGCCACTTCGCTGCGGGCATCGGCGTCGTCGAGTTCCAGCATAAGCTGGCCCTGCTTTACCGGATCCCCCTCGTGCACCCAAACTTTTTTAACGGTGGTGCCGATGGGAGCGTGGGCCTGGAAATCCTGCACGGGTTCGAGCTTGCCGTTGGTGGAGATGACGCTCTGGATGGTGCCACGTTCGACGGTGGCGGCGCGGACCGGAATACTGTTGTCGCGCGACATGAACGACGCCAGCAATAATACAGACGCGGCCAGACATACCATCCACACCAGGACTCTATGCCGCACGTAAAAACTGCCGTTGGTCGCTTCTGCCATGTTTTATGACGAACGCAATAAATGTATCACTTGGGCTACAGCCACGGCCTAAGTTATGGCTTATTGGTTAGATGCAAGGCCTTGCCAAAAATACGCAAATTGGTCCCCGCTTGGATGGCGAGGGTGCCGCTCATTACAATGCCCTTATGTCCAAGCAGCCACGGTATACGCCCGATCATGCAAAGTCCGGACTCGACGCAGAGTTTCCCGAAATTGAAACTTGGCCAAATCAGTTTCCGGGCTACGAAATTTTAGTAGATGACCCGGAGTTCACCTCGGTTTGCCCTAAAACGGGTCTGCCTGATTTCGGCGTGCTCACCATCCGCTACATGCCAAAGGAGTGCTGCCTGGAGCTGAAGTCATTGAAAGAATACTTGCAGAGCTATCGCAACCTGGGAATTTTTCAGGAGAACATTGTGAACCAAGTTCTCGAAGATGTGGTGCGCTGGGCAAAACCGGAGTGGGCCGAGGTGAAGGGGGATTTCCGTCCCCGGGGCGGGATTTCTACGGTGGTGACGGCGAGGTGGCCGCGGCCGAAAAAGCGTCGGTGATTAGCTTCCGGCCCTGTGGAGACTTCAGTAGCAGATCCCTCCTCGCGGTTGCAATGACAAGTCGTTGGAATAGGGAAGGGAAACTCAAGGCCTTGTCATTCCGACCGCAGGGAGGAATCTGCTCCATGTTATATTCCCGCTGAGTGCACGCCACTAGACTCTATCCCCGCACCGCGCTGGCTCTGCTTACTGCGCTCAACCTGTTTAACTACATTGACCGCTCATTGCTTTACTCGGTGCAACCGTTGGTGCAGGCGGAGTTTCACCGCTCTGATGCTGACTTCGGACTGCTTACCAGCGCGTTCTTTTTGTTTTACATGATCGCAGCGCCTTTCATGGGCCCGCTGGCTCACCGTTATTCGCGGAAGTCGGTAATCGTCGTCGGAGGATTGTTGTGGAGCGGCGCCACTTTACTTACAGCATTCACTCATAGCTTTCAGACTCTGCTCATTCGCCACACCCTGGTGGGAATTGGTGAGGCCAGCTTTGTCACGATTGGTCCCGCAGTTGTTGCCGATTTGTTTCCCGAAGAAAAGCGTGGCCGCGTTTTGGGTGTCTATTATCTGGCGATTCCCGTGGGCACGGCCCTGGGATATTTGATTGGTGGCTACCTAGGGCCACGTTTTGGATGGCGCAATCCGTTTTACATCTCGGCGCTCCCCGGAGTTCTACTGACCCTCGCATATATTTTCATGCCGGAACCGGCACGCGGCGGCTTTGATCTTCCGCGGGAAAAGGCGGACCGCGAGACGTTGCTAGGTCTGGCGCGAAATCCTGCGTTCTGGACGGCGACGCTGGGAATCGCGGCCATGACGTTTTCGCTCGGCGGATTGCAGGTGTGGATGCCAACATTTTTGTCGCGGGCGAGAGGCTACTCACTGGAATCGGCTAACAAAGTATTCGGGATTATCATTGCGTTCGACGGATTGACCGCTTCTCTAGCCGGAGGATGGCTCGCGGACCGGTTGTTGCCGCGAACCAGGGGCGCTTATTACCTGGTCTCGGCCGCCAGCATGGCGCTGGGAATCCCGGTCATGATCGTGGCGCTATTTACGAGTGGTTCGTGGATGGTTCCGGCCATTCTGGTCGGCGGCTTTCTGCTGTTGCTGAATACTGCGCCGTTGAATGCGGCAATTATCAATTCAGTGGGCTCGCACATTCGCGCTTCTGCGATTGCGGTGAGCATTGTGATCACGCATCTTCTGGGAGATACGCTTTCTCCCTGGCTGATTGGTTTTATCGCCGACCGGCACTCGCTCGAGGGCGGGTTTGTCAGCGCGGTAATCGCGATGGCAGTCTCATCTGCCATACTGTTTTACGGAATGCGCTTTGCTCCTCAAACTCACATCGATAAGACTCGCCGGGCGGGAGCATTGGCGGGATGAATCTTTTTCACTGGGTAGCCGGCAGCGTGCTGGCACTGGCCTGGTTCTCTCGCATTGCCGAGGCTGCGTTGGGGATGCGGAAGGTTTCTGATATTTCCCGCCCGGAGTGGGATCGGCGGCCCACGCAAAGTGTGCGCGTCAGCATTATTGTTCCAGCGCGAAACGAAGAAGAGGATATTGAAGGACCGCTGCTGTCGCTGCTCGCGCTCGACTACCAGAACTACGAAGTAATCGCGGTGAACGATCGCTCGACCGATCGGACGGGCGAAGTGATGAATCGCGTCGCCGGGTTACCGAACGCACAGGGCCGGCTGAAGATTGTTCACATCGAGAGTTTACCCAGTGGGTGGCTAGGCAAGCCACATGCCATGTGGACGGCAGCGCAACAAGCCTCGGGGGACTGGCTTTTGTTTACCGACGCCGATGTTTTCTTTAAGCCCGACTCAATTCGACGCGCGCTGGCCTATGCCGAGAGTGCGGCCGCCGACCACGTAGTACTCTTTCCCACCATGATCATGAAGCATGCCGGTGAAAAGATGATGATTGCGTTTTTCCAGTCACTGTTTGTGTTCGGGCACCGTCCCTGGCGGGTGGCAGATCCTAAAACGCGGGACCACATGGGGGTAGGGGCCTTCAACATGGTTAGCCGTCCGGTTTACGAGTCAGTCGGAACCTACAAGGCATTGCGCATGGAAGTGCTGGACGATATGAAGCTTGGCAAGGTCATCAAGAATGCCGGTTTTGCGCAGCGCAATGTTTTTGGCGCCGACCTGATTTCGATCCGCTGGGCGAAGGGTACGCTGGGAGTGGTGCGAAATCTGTCAAAGAACTTTTTCGCAGTACTGTCATTTCAATGGCCGCGTGCCGTGGCTTCGGCGATTGGCGTGTCACTTCTAAATTTATTGCCGTTTGTGGGGATCTTTGTCGCACATGGATGGGCGCGCCTGCCTTACGCGATTGCTTTAGTCTCAATGTTTCTTATCTATGTGGGGATGTCGTGGCGGTCGCCGATTCCGGCGTATTACTTTTTCCTGCATCCCGTAAGCACAGTGTTGTTTGTCTACACCATCCTCCTCTCCATGTTTCTGACGCTAAATTCAGGCGGCATTACATGGAGAGGGACGTTTTATCCTCTGGACGAGCTGCGACGGGGAATGGTGTAGCGAACTTTATGGAGCTTTGAAGTTCACCGTGATTTGGGTCTCGACGCTGACCGGCGCGCCATTCAGCCGCGACGGCTGGTATCGCCACTGCCTGACGGCTGCGATTGCGGCATTCGCCAGGACAGCCTGTCCACTAACCACTTTCACATTGGTGACCGTGCCGGTTTCGGTGACGCTTGCCTGCAAGACCACGGGACCGCCCAGTCGCATGGAGAGTGCCTGATCCGGATACGTCGGTTGCACTCTGTAAAGGAGCGCGCCGCGGACTACTCCCTGAGAAATGGGAAGCGGATGCCGGGGCAGCGTGGCTGAGGTTGCCACCAAACTCGCCAGAGCCGCGTCGTTGGCGCTCGCTGCTGGTAACTGCGGCGGCAGGTCTGGTTGCGAGATGGATTGCGAGGATCTAACTCCTGTGGCGTTCTCTGCCGCCTTGGGAGAGGCGTCGGCTGCCGCTTGCTCGCTGAAGTTGTGGACCACGACTTCAGGGGTATCGGAGTCCTGATTCGACTTCCGATCCGACTTTCGATCCGGCTGCTGATCTGACTGCCGATCTGACTGGGACGACTGTTGATGAACTTTCTCGGTATCGCGCCCGGCACGGGGTTTACGCGCGGGCTTGGAGCCTATGGTCATCTCGATGGTTTCCGGGGCAGTGGCCTCTGCCACGGTCGATTTGGCGACGGTCGCTATGATGGGCTCCTGGCGGGTAATCCAGAAACGGACAGAAAGGAGAATCAGAATCAGGATGGGCGCAGCCAGCCAGTAAGGGACTTTTTTCTTTACGGCGGTGATCATTTGCGAATTTCGCAGCCATTCAATCGCCCTAGGTTCGGGAGTGGCAAGTTCCATCGAAGGAAGCGCCGAGGCTGGTTCTGGCGTCGGCAAAATCATGCTGTCGTGAATTTCTTTTGCGACTGCTTCGGCACCTGCAACTCGTGCGTGGGCAAGTTCAGCCAGTTCACCCAAAGTGCGCATGGTTTCAACGTGCCCGGCGGAAAAATTTGACGGGTAGTTGGAAAACACTTCGAGAATTCCTACCATTCCATCGGAGCTGTGCAGCGGCACAGCAATAATCGAACGCAGGCCAAGCCGCAGACAGACGTCGGCATCGACTCGTGAATCCAGTTGGGTGTCGTCGCACAGCAGGCTTTTGCCGGAGCGGATGCATTCGCCGGAAATGCCTGAATCGACGCTGAGTTGAGCGCCAAGGTCGGGCGCGGTGTCGCCGCTGCGCCCGACGCAGAGCACGATTCCGTCGTGTCCCATGGCGATGGCGGCTCCGCTGGCTCGGGAGAGATTCTGGGCCGTAGCCGCGATGGCGGAAAGGATTCCGTCGATGCTGGCGCCAGACTCAATTTGCTGACGCAGGGCGTCAAAGATCGCGCTCGGCGGATCGTCTAAAAATGGTTCTGTGTGAGGTAGGCTGTTGTTTAGAAATACCTTCGGCTTCGCGCTTCCACGCGAAATAGGGATGGGGGCGGGCGAGTAGCTCATGTCAGTGACTCACTTAGGGTGGAGTCCTGCCACAGCTAAACCAGGGGAGAGTCTTCAAAGTGTCATCGAAACGGCGGGCCTTGTCAATTCAGCGGGCCAATCCTCCAGACAGTGTCCTAAAGTTCTGTTTGAACGTGCCGATAGGTTACCCGTCTGAATTTGGTTATGCGGGCTGCTGCTGGGTCATGCAATGCAGAGTGCCAAGGCCCCATACCAGGTCGCCGCAGTAGATGCCGATGATGTCGCGGTCGGGGAAGAGGTCGGCAAGAATGTCCAGCGCGACGCGGTCGTTGGGATCGTTGAATACCGGAACAAGAACGATGCCGTTAGCGATGTAGAAATTCGCGTAGCTGGCGGGGAGCCGGCGGTTCTCGAAAATCACCGGCGCCGGCATGGGCAGTTCTACGATGGCGATGGATTTCCCGTCCTGATCTCGAGCGGAACGGAGACGCCGGATGTTTTCTCGTAGTGGCTCGTAGTTGGGATCCTGCGGATCGGATTCGACCACGGTAACCACGGTGTCTGGGGCAACGAAACGCGTGATGTCATCGACATGGCCGTGAGTGTCGTCTCCGGCGATGCCTGATTCCAGCCAAATTACGTTGCTGGTTCCGAGCGACTGCGAGAAGACATTTTCGTAATCTTTCCGCTTCATGCCGGGGTTGCGTTCCTGCGTTTTGCTGAGCAGGCATTCTTCGGTGGTCAGCAATGTGCCCTGGCCGTTCACGTCGATTGAGCCGCCTTCGATTACCACGCGCTTCTTAGCGAACAGTGGCCGGACTTCCGTGGCACCGGCTACCTGGGCCATCAGGCTGCCGATTTTTTCGTCACGCTGCCAGTTGGAATATTTTGCCCAGGCGTTAAAGCGCCATTTGACGGCGGCGACGTCTTGCTCTGACTTAGTGAAGATGCAACCGGAGTCGCGCAGCCATACACGGTTGGTCGGCCAGCGGTGAAATCGGACGGCGTCGCTAAGAGCGTTCGCCTTCTTCAGAATCTTGCGGACGCTTCGTTCCGCGGCGGCATCGGCGACGATCAGTTCGACACGTTCGTGCTTCGCCAAGTGACGAATGATCTCAGCGTAAACCCATGGGATAGGCTCAAATTTTCCCGGCCAGTCACCGTGATAGTGCGGCCATGCCAACCAAGTGGCTGCGTGGGTTTCCCATTCCGCCGGCATGCGCGATGCTTTGCTCGAAGTAGTTTGTTTGGCTGGCTTCATGGGAAGAAATTAGTCGATCAGGCGACTGGTAATCGCGCCGTAGGCGTCAATCCGGCGATCGCGAAGAAATGGCCAGTTGCGCCGGATGTCTTCTAATGCGTGCAGGTCGACTTCGCCGATCAGGATTTCTTCCTTATCGTGGGAGCCCAGCGCGATTACCCGGCCGAAGGGGTCGCACAAGAACGAGCCTCCCCAAAACTCAAGGCCAGCTCCGGGGGCCGAGTTGCCGCGAATGTCGCCGGTCTCGAAGCCGACACGGTTTACCACAGCGACGTAAACTCCGTTGGCGATGGCGTGAGCCCGCTGGATTGTCTTCCAGGCATCGTATTGAGCTTCACCAAATTCTGCTTTCTCGGCGGGATGCCAGCCAATTGCAGTGGGGTAGAACAGAAGATGTGCTCCCTGTAGCGCCGTCAGCCGTGCGCCTTCCGGATACCACTGATCCCAGCAAACCAGCGTGCCGACGCGGCCTACACCGGTGTCGAAGGCGCGAAAGCCGAGGTCGCCGGGAGTGAAGTAATACTTTTCGTAGTAAAGAGGATCGTCGGGAATGTGCATCTTGCGGTAAAGGCCGAGTTGCGATCCGTTTTTATCGAACATGACCGCGGTGTTGTGGTAAACGCCCAGAGCACGTTTCTCGAACAACGAAGCGATCAGCACGATGCCAAGTTGTTTTGCCAGCGCCGACAATTTGGCGGTGGTAGGGCCGGGAATGGGCTCCGCGAGGTCAAAAAGCGCTGAGTCTTCGCGCTGGCAGAAGTATTGCGTCTGGAAGAGTTCAGGCAGACAGACGATATTCGCGCCTTCGCCCGCCGCTTGGCGCACCAAGTCGATGGCATGTTGCAGGTTGCGATCAGGGTCGCCGGTGGCCGACATTTGCACTAATCCGACGCTGTATTTCTGTGGTGGCAAAACTCGCGCTCCCTAAATGAGGACATAGAATAGCAGAGGGAAATTGATGGAAGCGCTTGTGTCGCTGCGCGGCCAAGGGTAGAGACGCAGCTCAGCTGCGTCGTGCCGGGCGCATGAGCGCTGACCAGACGCTGCGAAGCAACGTCTACCGCTATTAGCAAATGCTCCCTGAAGTTGCGCCTTAAATTTCCAACTTCCTGTAAATTATAGATTCACAAAACAACTAATAGCCTTGGGGGCCCGAATTGAAGCAGAAAAATACTGATGGCGCCGGCATTGAGCGCGACCTGCACGATCCGTTCGAAGACAAGTTAATTCCGCTCGAGCCGCTGGACTTAAACAATATCCGGACGGTTGACGACCTGGTTCGCGCCATGGCTAAAACCGCCTTTACTGGCCGCCAGCTCGGCGAAGCCGCGGATGTGCTCGAAGCCATGGCTCGCGATCAAGACTGCTTTGTGGTGATGACGCTCGCGGGCGCTATGACGGTGGCGAAACAGGGCCTGATCGTCGCCGAGTTGATTGACCGCGGCATTGTGAACGCCATTGTTTCTACAGGGGCTCTGATGGCCCATGGTCTGGTCGAAGCCACCGGCAGATCGCACTTCCGTTACAACCCGGAGGTCAGCGACGAGGAGCTTTATGAGCAAGGGTATAACCGGGTCTATGACACGTTGGAGCCTGAGCAGAATCTGGACGATGTCGAAAAGGTAATGGCGCAGGTGCTGCAGGATTGGGATCCCAATGAGGTGATGTGCTCTTACAAGCTGAATCACGCAATTGGCGCCTTTCTAGCGAAGCGGCCGAAGGATCAGCGCGGCATTTTGCGGTCGGCATTCGAGCAGGGCGTGCCGGTATTCGTGCCCGCATTTACTGATTCTGAGCTGGGGCTGGACGTGGCGCTGAACAATCGCTTGCGTGAGTCTTCGGGGCGGCACAAATTCCGCTTCGATCCTTTCGAGGATCTGGAACACTTTGCGGCTACGTTGCTGCGGCAGACCCGGCTGGGGATTTTCACCATCGGCGGGGGAGTGCCGCGAAATTGGTCACAGCAGTTCGGGCCGTTCATCGAGCTCCGCCATCGGCGAATGGGAGAGAACCTGCCGCTGAAGCGCTATCACTACGGCTTGAGAATCTGTCCGGAGCCGGTTTATTGGGGAGGCCTGTCGGGAAGCCCGTACAGCGAGGCGATTTCCTGGGGCAAATTTGTGCCGCCGGCTGAGGGTGGCAAGTTTGGTGAGGTTTTTGTTGATGCGACTGTGGGCTTGCCGATGATTGTGGGGGCGGTTCTGGAGCGGCTGGGGAAGAAGAAACCGGTGAAGACCAAGGCAGGTCGAGGCAAGAAGTAAACCATAACCACAAAGGACACTAAGGTACACAAAACAAACCCTGGAACTGGGCAGCATGGGATTTGCTTTGTGTACCTAGTGTCCTTCTTGGTGTCCTTCTGCTTTAGTCGAAAATGAAGATCGCCGCCGCGATCACGGTGGTCCACAATCCGCGCTTGTCTCCTACGGCCGACTGGGTAACGTTGGCAGTGCGGACGATTTTGTTGGAGATGCGATAGATCTCTTTCTTCTCGTCCCAGGAACGGTCTGAATCGAACTCCACGTTAAGTGTTGTAGCCAGCATCTCCGCGGCTAGTTCTTCGGCGTAGTCTCCGGCGGAGTCTTCGGTTTCTCCGAACGAGTGGTGCTCGCTCAGGTACCCGTAAGTGTGGCTGTCAGCTGGAATAGCTACGCCTATGCTTGCCGCCAGCAGACGATGCGGTTCGTGGGTGGAGTTTTCCGCGACCACGGCGAAGACGACTTCTCCGGGACTCAGATACTTCAATCCCTGAGAGCGGGCTATCAGCTTGCATTGTGGCGGGAAAATTGACGAGACTCTGACCAGGTTTTGTGCGGCTATGCCGGCATCGCGCAGCGAAAGCTCGAAAGAAGTGAGCCGTTCTTTGTGTTTTCCGACCCCCTTGGTGAAAAATATTTTCTTGGGGACCATGTCCTTGCCCAATTCGTTTACCCTCCGGGATTTTGGGATGAATCGCGCTAATCTAACATAGCGACGGGCCATCAATTATGAAAAGTTGATGTAAAAGCGAAGAAAAATGTGGCGGAAGTCTGCTTTAGACTTCCGCCGTCATATTTGGCCCAGATTACTTGCTCGCCGCGACTGATGCCACCTGAATTGTGCTGCCGTCGGCGGTGCCTTTGACGGTAGCCTTTGTTCCTGCCAGCTTGGCCAGTTCGTCCTGGGCTTTCTGGTCGGCTTCCAGGGTGTAAACCTTGTCGCCAACGATGAGCGCATATTTTGAGCCAGCCGCAATACACTTCGCGGTACATTCAGCGGCATTGCCTTCCATCTGGTGCTTGGCGCCGCACATAGCGTCGCCCACTTCGCCAGTGAAAGTAGCAGCTTTGCCTGCCCCCGCGGCCGGTGCAACCGCTAATCCAATACCCAAAACCAAAACTCCAAAGGAAACTCCCAGATATTTCAAGCCCATGAATCTCTCCTCGATTAAATGTGCAGCAGATAAAAGATTACCGTGTTTCCGGCTTCAGTGCTATTGGGATGCGCTTTCTCCGAGTCGCTGGCAAAAACGGTAACCAACAAAAGGCACGAAGGTTCACTACGGAAATCCTGCGATTCTGTAGTTAGTGCAGCGGATGAGGATCGAACCGTAGGGTTACGTCCACGGTTTTGTCTTTGTGATCGACCGTTTCGTGGATGGTCACGTTCCATTGCGAAACCGAGATGACGGAATTGGGCAGGCCCTCCAGAAAATGGCTGGGATAGCTGGAGTCGTAAATCTCATCTTCCGCCAGTTTCCATGCCAGCTTGAGGCGGTTGCTGGTGGGCGTGTCGAGGCCGTGAATATCGAGTTCTCCCATGTGATAGACCTCGCCTTCCGCCACTTCGAGGCGATATTTGACCGCCATGCGGTCCTCATCCAGTTGCGGGACAAGGTTGATCTGCGCCGCCATGTAGCCCTTGGTGCCATACATGTGGCGGACCGAGTCGAGATCATCGTTGAGCTTAATGGCATCGGCCGGCTCGCCCGCCTTGAGGTGAATGAGCGGGCCCAGTTTGTCCGTCGGGAAAACTATGTTGCCGGTCCATTCCGCTGAGGCAAATTTGTACTGTGGCCCGGGGCTCACCGGAAAAGTGACGTCCACTAATGTGCCTTCGGCGCCGTCCTGGACAACTTTCGCTTGCGCCGCGCCAAAACTGGCCTTTAGGTACCCGCGCTCCAAATACACCGGCAGGAAATTTTTGTCGGCTTTCAGCTGTAGGACCGAACGCACAAATTCTTCGCCGGCCAGGTTTTTGGCCTCCGCTTCGAGCGGCTTTAGTTCGGTGCCGACGCCGCCTGCAAATTCGACGTTGCGGATGGTGATATGCGGTCCCTGGACGCTATAGGCGATCGCATCCACTCCGCCGCCGAGTTTGTCGGCGCGAATGTAGTCAGCCTTGCCGGCGATGTTGCGCTCGATCAAGAGCGCTTGCAAGGCGTCGGAAACCTGGTCAGGCAAGTTGCCGGTAGTGGGGAGAACGCCCAGAAACAAGGGCACCCTTTTCCGTAACTTGTCGGCAAGCTCCTGGTCGGTGAACCAGACAAAGTTTTCGAACCGTGCGGGAACAAATTGCGCGGCGTCACTCAGTTGCAGGTCAAGGGTGGCGCCGGCGCCGGAATATTCATAGCGATAGCTCACATCGCCGAAGACGCCGGTCTCGCCCAAAAGCTGACTGGCTTTCTTGAAGTCCTCTTCGGTGACCTGCTGACCGATCCGCAGGCCGGTTTCCCCCAGAATGTCAGCCGAGGTGTAGCGACTGGAGCCGATAATTTTTACGGCGACCAACTGAAAAGTGGGAGTGGCAGCGAAGCAGGAAAAGACGGAGAAGCAAGCGATCAGGAGCAAAAGGACGTTGCGCGGCGTGCTGCGGAGGGTCACCGTCGACAATTCTAGCAGCTTGAAAGTTGCAACCGTAGTTGTGCTGTTGGAGTAGAGCCGTAGCTCCGCTACGGCTCTGGGTCTTGTCACTGCTTTGCGGTTTCGTCTGGTTTGCCGAGGTTGGCCTGTTGGGCACGGACTTGCGAGTTTGTGGCGCTGCCTAGCCGTAGCGAAGCTACGGCTCTACTCTGATCTGACATTAGGGCTTTTGCGTTGGCCTCATCAATACTTCGCTGACGAACGATTGCGGAGCCTGGGTCACCAGCATCTGGACCACGTGGGCGATGTCATCGGGTTGCAGCATCTTGCTGGTATCTTTTCCGACGTGGGGGCTCAAATCAGTATTTGTCGACCCTGGGCAGACAACCGAGACCCGAATATTGTGGGGACGTAATTCCTCAGCGACGGAATAGCTCAGGCCGTTCAAGCCCCACTTCGAAGCGGCGTAAGCCGCGCCGTTAGGCAGTGGGTTCTTGCCGGCCAATGACGAAATGTTCACAATGTGCCCGCCGCCGGAACGAATCATAAGGGGCGCTAGTGAGCGAATCGTATAGAAGACGCCGCGCAGGTTGGTATTCAGGATTTTGTCCCAAATATCGGGTGGCAATTGATGTAGCGGCCCGCCAAATCCGCCGATCCCGGCGTTGTTAACCACGATGTCGATACGTCCGTGATCTTTTTCGATTCGCTTGGCGAGCGTTTCTACTGCTTGCAGATCGCTGACGTCGCACGGGGCAATTTCTGCCTTCCAGCCGGCAGTTCCGATTTCCCGTGCGGTTGTCTCCAACGGCTGTTTATTTCGCGCTGCAATAACCACTGTCGCGCCTGATGCGGCTAGCCGAATGGCAATTGCCTTGCCAATCCCTCGTCCAGCGCCTGTAACCAACGCCACTTGTCCTGCCAAAACTGGCTCCATTTTGCTTCCTCCTGCGCCAACCGAAGCGGAACGACCATCCGGCAACGGTCTAATCTGCATCTTATCAAGAAGGGCAAATGGCAAAGAGGCTTGCCTTCGGGGGATTCCATACTTATAATCCCGCTCACCGGAATTACGTTGTCCGTCTTGCAGTTACAGGATGGGAGGCATTTTCCGGGCCCCTCACGTGGGTCAGTAACCCATGGTCTGAGACAATTCAGGCAAGCGGTCTCGGGTATTTGCCTGGATGATGTTGCCGTCGCTGATTTTCCCAAAAGCTTGAAGGAGCCATGCAGATGAAGAATACTTTAGTGGCGATTGTGCTTGGAATGGCAGGTCTGGCGGCTGCACAGCAGCCGGCAACCCCGTCCCAACCGGCTGCACAGCAGCCGGCAGCATCGCAGCCGGCGCAACCAGCCGCTTCCCCTCAACAGCCGCAGCCAAAAAAAGAGATCAAGGACCCTGCGGAATACAACGCCTATGTCGGCGCGGTGCAGCAAACGGACCCTAACGCAAAAATCAGCGGGCTCGAAGCATTCATGGTGCAGTACCCCAACAGCGTTATGAAAGAAGACGCTTTGGAACTGCTAATGGGCGCCTACCAGCAGTCTGGCAATGCGGCCAAGATGTCTGAGACCGCGAACAAGCTGCTGACCATCAATCCTAACAATGTGCGCGCTCTGGCTTTGCTGGCCTACAGCGAACGCACCCAGGCACAGGGCGGAGTCAACGCCCAGCAGAACCTGGCATTGGCCATGCAGCACGGCAAAGCCGGTTTAACCGCGCTGGGATCGTTTACCAAGCCGGACGGGATGTCTGATGCCGACTTCGAGAAGCTGAAGGCGCAGATGTCGAGCATCTTCAACTCTGCCGTAGGGCTCGGCGCTCTACAGGCGAAAGACTATCCGACGGCACAGACCTCACTGAAGGCCGCGGCGGACGCGAGCCCGACTGATTTCAGCCTGGTCTATCCGCTGGCCTTGGCTTACCTCCAGCCTGATCCTCCTGATTACCTCAACGGGATTTGGTATGCCGCCCGCGCATCCGTCGTTGCTCCCACGCCCCAGTATCAGGCGCAGATTGAAAAGTACGCGAAGTCGCAGTATGTGAAGTATCACGGCGGCGAAGATGGCTGGCCGGACGTTCTCGCACAGGCCAAGGCAAACCCGTTGCCGCCCGCAGGTTTTGCTATTAAGCCCGCTCCCAGCCCGGCCGAACAGGCCGCTGCTTTGGTGCAGTCGAAGAAGCCCGAAACCATGGACTTCGCCGAGTGGCAACTGGTCCTCTCTGAGGGTAAGCCAGAGGATGCTGAGATTGTGTGGAACGCAATCAAAGGCAAGCCGCTACAGTTCGCCGCGCAGGTGATAACTGTTACATCGACCAAGCTTGAACTCGCCGCCAGCGTTGATGACATCGAAAAGAAACGCGCCGACGTTGAGCTCACTATGAAAACCACGATTCCCGCCCGGCTCATGCCGAAGGTAGGGGCCGAGACTCAGGTAGAGGGAACTCCAGTTTCCTACACGCCGAAGCCGCTGGTCATCGTGATGGAAGAAGGTGGACTGCTGAAGGCTGCGACTCCGGCCGCTGCACCCGCCCGCAAAGCTGCCCCACGCAAGAAGCCGCAGTAGGCAATTCGAACGCAGTGAAAACGGGTGCCCCAGGGGGCACCCGTTTTTATTTGCCGAAAACTTTTGTTCCTCGGCGCAAGCGCGCGCCTTCGAGATGACAGGCCGGGAGTTTGAAGACGCGGGTACGCCAAAGACCGCGCCCAGATTCAGGAAGGCTAAGGGTTTAGCGGGCGGCTTTTTTCTCGTATGCGGCGGGCCTGGCGCTGCGCGGGGGACGCTTCACTCCGTCCCGCAGTTGACGCAGGTCGATTTTTAGCTCCGTAATAGTACGGCTGAGAGTGTTGCGGTGCATGTCCAGCTCGCGCGCGGCGCGGCACTGGTTGCCCTTATTCTCCTCCAGCACAGTCAGAATGAACTTTTTCTTGAACTCGCGGACAGCTTCTGAGTAGAGAATATTGCTTTTGTACATCTGCATGATGAGCGCTTCGAGCTGATCCTTCACAGTGTCTCGCTTTCTTCGTGAAACCTGCCGTGAACTGCTGAAATCTTGTGCATGCTCGATTACCGTCCACGATGCAGTAAGTCGAGGCCCTGATAAAAGCGTGCCCGCAATTCCGCCGGCGCGACCCAGATTGCTGCCTGCCCAACCACCAGGTAGTAGGGCGCCAATTCGGAGCCCGTCAACCACCGTGAGGCTGGCGCAAAAGAGGTCATTCCGACCAGAAAGATTGCGACCAGCAAACTACCCTTCAAAAATCCTAATGCCGCCCCTAAGAGACGGTCGAAGAAATTAAGGCCAACTTCTTTCATGGCCCAGCGCGCAATCCTACCTGCAATTCCGGCCACGACCAAAACTAAAAAGAAAACAATCAGGAAACCCAACATATCCGCCAGCCAGGGAGAGTTCACATACGGCGCAAACATTCGCGCTACTCTCCAGTACTGCCACGCGGCCAGCAAATATCCGGCAATCAGGCCCGCGATTCCGAATGCCTCGTGAAAAAAGCCTTCCCCGGCGGCATGCACGGTAGCGACGATCACCACTACCACAATCACCCAGTCCGCCAGGTTCACTGTTCTCTCCCAAAAATTACTTCGGGATTAAACATCCAGCTTGCGACCCGTAAGCTGTTGATACGCCTCCAGGTATTTTTCACTGGTCTTACCAGCCACTTCCGGGGGGAGTGCGGGCGCAGGTGGCTGTTTGTTCCAGTGAATCTCTTCCAAATAATCGCGAACGTACTGCTTGTCATAAGACTCTTGCGTTTGCCCCGAGTGATACTTATCAGCTGGCCAGAAGCGCGACGAGTCCGGGGTTAGCACCTCGTCAGCCAAGGTGATGCCAGCGGCTGTCCTGCCGAATTCAAACTTGGTGTCGGCAATAATAATCCCTTTTTCGAGCGCATAGTCGGCTGCCTTGGAATAAATCTTGAGGCTGATGTCGCGCAGCTCGCGGCTGAGATCGGAGCCGATGATTCGAGACATCTCCTCGAACGAAATATTTTCATCGTGACCGCTGGTAGCTTTGGTCGCTGGAGTGAAGATGGGCTCCGGCAGCTTGTCGGACTCTTTGAGTCCAGTAGGCAGATTAATTCCGCAGACTCGCCCCGTCGATTTGTACTCTTTCCATGCCGATCCTGAAATGTAGCCACGTACCACGCACTCCACGGGAAACATTTCCGCGCGAGTGACGATCATGGAGCGGCCGCGAAGCTGGTCCGAAAACTTTTGCAGGGTCGCGGGAAACTTAGCGACATCCGCTTCGATGAGATGAGTGGGAACGATGTCTTTCAGAAACTCAAACCAGAAGAGTGAAATCTGTGTCAACACCCGGCCCTTCTGGGGAATACCGGTGGCCAGCACATAATCAAAGGCTGAAATGCGATCGGTCGCCACAAAGAGCAGGCTGTTGGCGTCTAAGTTGTAGACATCTCGTACCTTGCCGCTGGCATGCAGCTCGAGTTCCGGGATGTCGGTTTCCAGTAGGACGGTATCGATAAGAGGAGAAGTCATGAGCTGATATTACGGTAAAAATCGTGGCGTATTCTAACCCGCCAGAAATTTTTGTCAACGATTTCGCAGTTAGGTTAGGGAAGGGAATTACTCACCGATCACTGGTAAAGGGTTGACAGTTGAAATCGTGCCATGCGTTACCGATAGATAAGGGGTTTACGCGGCTCCTAGATGTGGAAAACCTGAGGAGACAAGAGGAAAACAGGAAAGTACATAGAGGCGTAGCTCTGCTACGTCTGGGGAGCGCAGAAAAATTTAACCAGCCTTAAGCAACCGTGCGTTAAGCCCAGAAAGCAGGGAGAAGTTTCGGGTCATCGGCTAATGGTTTTCGGGTCTCAGCCCAGAGGAAGATGCGGGTTAGAGGGCTTATACGTAGCGGAGCTACGTCTCTATTAGAGTCGCGTCAGGTGTGCCGTTGCAGATAGTGCCGGCACAGCGATTTGATCCGAACCAATAGGCGATCTCGCGATAGTCCTGAACGTCGAATATCGCCAGGTCCGCATCTTTGCCAAGTTCGATGGATCCTTTACTTTCGGCAAGCCGCAGCGCCCACGCACCATTGATGGTGGCTGCGGCGATGGCTTCGGCGGGCGTCATTTTCATGTGAGTGCAGGCCAGCGACAGGACGAACTGCATGCTGACAGTGGGGGAACTTCCGGGGTTGTAGTCGGTGGCAAGGGCGATAGGTACTCCGGCGTCGATGAGCTTGCGGGCGGGCGGAAATTTGCTTAGTCCGAGGAAATAATTCGCCCCTGGAACTAGCGTCGCGATGGTGGCCTGTTTTGCCAATGCGCGAATATCGTCGTCGTGAATGTGATCCAAGTGGTCCAGGGACGCCGGGGCGAAGGGCAGCAGCGATGATAGGCGGGTTTCGCTCAGCTGGCCCACGTGGGCGCGGGTTGACAAGCCATTTTTCCGCGCCGCTTTGAATATCTTCTCGGTGTTGCGCAGAGAAAAGGCGCCCTTCTCGCAGAACACATCTACGAAGTTGGCGAGCTTCTGCCTCGCCGCCGCCGGAATCATTTCGTCACACACTAAATCGACATACTTGTCGGGCGAATGCTTAAACTCCTTGGGCACAACGTGCGCGCCTAGAAGCGTGGTCACAACCGTGCCTGGCCAAAGTCGCGCCGCGGCGCGGATTGCTCGCAGCGATTTCCATTCTGATTGCGCGCTCAAACCATAACCCGACTTGGCTTCAACCGTAGTAGTGCCGTAAGCCGCCATTTCACGCAGGGCGCCCTCGACGTGAATAGACAGGGCGTTTTTTGTGGCTGTTCGAACGGCGGCCAGGCTCGAAGCGATGCCGCCACCGGCGGCGGCAATTTCTTCGTAGGTAGCGCCCGAAATACGTTTCTCGAAATCAATGAGGCGGGGCGCCATGAACGCTGGGTGAGTGTGGGAATCGACGAAGCCCGGAAGCACCACCCGTCCGGCACAATCAATTTCGGTAATAGATTTACGATTTTTCTTGATCCAGGAATCGCGTAGGGCATCTTTGGTGCTGCCAACTGAGACAACTTTCCCACCCGAAGAGAGAACTGCGGCGTCAGTGACGATTCCCAGTTCTGAGAGATTCCGCCCGCGATGGGGGCCTGGAGTCGCGGAGCGCAAGGTAACAAGCTGACCAATGTTCAGCAAAAGCAGAGCGCGATTTTTGGTGGATAACGTCAAGACTGGTGGTGAGGCAATTCTAGCTTTCCATCGGAATCTTAACGCCCTTGGCCTTGGCAAAGTTCTTCGCCTCGTCGTAGCCGGCATCCACGTGGCGGATAATTCCCATGCCGGGGTCGGTGGTCAGCACCCGCTCTATTCGGTTGGCCATCATTTCGGTGCCGTCGGCTACGATGACTTGGCCGGCATGGAGTGAATAACCGATTCCCACCCCGCCTCCGTTGTGGATCGAAACCCACGAGGCTCCGGCGGCAGTGTTCAGCAAAGCGTTAAGCAAGGGCCAGTCGGCGACCGCGTCGCTGCCGTCCTTCATACTCTCAGTTTCGCGGAAGGGAGAGGCCACCGAACCGCAGTCAAGGTGGTCGCGGCCAATCACGATAGGAGCTTTGAGCTTGCCCTTCTTTACCAAGTCGTTCATGGCGAGCCCGAATTGCGCTCGTTCGCCATATCCCAGCCAGCAGATTCTGGCGGGCAGTCCCTGAAACTTGATTCGCTTACGCGCCAGCTCGATCCAGCGGCTAAGAATGCGGTTCTCGGGGAACATCTCAAGTACCAGATCGTCGGTGATGTGAATGTCAGAAGGCTCGCCCGAGAGCGCCACCCAGCGGAATGGCCCGCGGCCTTCGCAAAACAGCGGACGAATATACTCGGGAACAAATCCGGGAAAGTCATAAGCATTCTTGACCCCACGCTGAAAGGCGAAGGTGCGAATGTTATTACCATAGTCGAAGGTGACTGAGCCCATTTTCTGCAAACGCAACATTCCTTCCACATGACGGGCGATCGAATCCAGCGACTTCTCTTGGTAGGCTGCCGGATCGTTCTTGCGAAGTTCGACCGCAGCTTCCAGGCTCATGCCATGAGGAACGTATCCATTGAGCGGATCGTGCGCGGAAGTCTGGTCGGTAAGAATGTCAGGGACGACGCCTCGCTCGGCAAGTTCAGGAATAATCTCTGCACAATTACCGACCAGCCCGACGGAGACATTTTCTTTCTTGCGCACCGCATTCTTTAGAATGCGCAACGCCTCGTCAAGCGTGTTGACCATGAAGTCGCAATAGCCACTCCTCAGGCGCTTTTTGATGCGCTCGGGATCGACGTCGATGCCGAGGAACGCCGCACCCGCCATCGTGGCCGCAAGCGGTTGCGCGCCACCCATTCCCCCCATGCCGCCGGACACAATCAGCCTTCCTGCCAGGTCACCACCAAAATGTTTTTCCGCGGCTGCGGCAAAGGTCTCGAAGGTTCCCTGGACAATGCCTTGCGAGCCGATGTAAATCCATGAGCCTGCCGTCATTTGTCCGTACATCATCAGGCCGGCGCGCTCCAATTCGTTGAACTTCTCCCAGTTCGACCAATGTCCAACCAGGTTCGAATTCGCAATCAGCACACGCGGAGCATGGTCGTGCGTTTTGAACACTCCAACAGGTTTGCCGGACTGCACCAGCAATGTTTCGTCATCCGCCAGATTCTTCAATGACGCAATAATTGCGTGATAGGCCTCCCAGCTACGCGCAGCCCGTCCGGTGCCACCGTAAACCACCAAGTCGCGCGGACGTTCGCCGACCTCTTCGTCGAGATTGTTCATCAGCATGCGCATTGCTGCTTCCTGCTGCCAGCCTTTACAGGAAAGTGCATTGCCGCGGGGGGCGCGAATCGGGGTGTAAGTAGATGGGCTGATCTCGGTTTCGACAGGCATAAGTGAATGGTACTACCTAGAGGATGGGTAGAGACGTAGCTCTGCTACGTCTACGGCTGGCGGCGAGGAGATCCTGGTAGAGACGTAGCGGAGCTACGTCTCTACTTGAATTCAATCTAGCCTTTTATTTTTTTGGCCTCGCCGTCCCAGGTGGCAATAGTCTTATTGAAATAAGCATGGTTCGCCAAGTGGCAGCCAATCGCTGCCCGGTTGCCGAATTCTTCGTTCTCAACCGTCTTCCTGCGGGTACGGACGGCGTTGAAGAAGTTGGCTTGATGGTCTGCCAGATCGCTATAGCCCGGCGGGTTGGCATACTGCTCGCCCTCTTCATCGACCTTGAAGTGCTTTACCTCTGGCAGGGGATGCTCGGCATGGAACTTCGCCAGATATTCCTCGCGCATCTTCTTCGGCCAGCCAAAAATTGAATAGGCCTCAGGCTCGGGGCGAGTGTCCTGCGGAGTGAAGGTGAGCGTCGTGTTCTTGATAATCAGCGTCCCTTTAGTGCCGTAGAAACCAATAAACTCGCCGCCATCGTTGTTCAAATTGCAGCGAATATTTACCCGGAAGTCCGGATAGTCATAGGTAGTCTCAATCAGGTCAGGAAAGTCGCGACCATCTTTGAAGCGGAAGAGTCCGCCGGACGATTGGGCACGTTGGGCTACGGTATCGGTGCCGGTGATGAAGTGGATTCCTGAAATCAGGTGAACGAAGAGATCGCCGGCGAGGCCTTCTCCATAATCGGAGAAACAACGCCAACGGAAGAACCGTACCGGATCGAAGGAGTGTTTGGGAGCGCCATCGAGAAATGCATTCCAGTCGATGGTTTGTTCACTGGCATCCGGCGGAATCGGATAAACCCAGGCGCCGCTGTCAGAATTGCGGTCCCAATAGGCTTCGATATAGGTGACTTGGCCAAGCTTGCCGGAGTCGTAAATTTCTTTTGCCTTGGCATAAAGAATCGAACTTACGCGCTGGCTACCGACCTGAACGATGCGCTTTCCCTTTTGTGCTGCTTCTACCATAGCGAACCCGTCTTCAACGGTATGCGACATCGGTTTCTCGCAGTAAACGTCCTTGCCGGCGGCGCAGGCGTCGAGGAATACTTTGCGGTGTTGGTGGTCAGTCACCGCGATGATGACTGCATCAACGTCTTTGCGGTCAAGAATTTCTTTGTAGTTGCGGGTGGTGGGAACTTGCTTTTCGACAGATTCCTGCGCCGCAATGTGGCGCGAGTCATAGAGGTCGCAAGCGGCGACGCACTCGACGCCGGGCACGCGCAAAGTTGCCTTCAGCAATTCGCAGCCACGAACTCCAGTTCCAATCGACGCAAAGCGAACCGTATCGCTTGGCGCTACGGGAGGGGCCATGCTCCAAAGCGAGGAAGGTTGCAGCAAAGTGACTTTGGCCGCGGCGCCCGCGGCTACAGTTGCGGTCGACAATTGCATGAAGCGACGACGCGTCCATGGATTTCTGCCCATTCGATTCACCTTCCTGTCGATAAATTTAATTTCGTTTGAAGAAAATCGATTTCGCGAAGATTATCGCACAGGAGGAAGGTGAACGGGCAAACTTAGGCGTGTTCTCCACCGAGCTGGCGAACCAGGTCGCCGACAAACGACTTGGCATCGCCAAATAGCATGAGCGTCTTATCCAGGTAATAAAGAGGATTGTCGATGCCGGCAAAGCCCGGACTCATGCCGCGCTTAATCACCATCACGGTGTGGGCCTTGTCGACATCAAGAATTGGCATTCCGAAGATGGGGCTTGAGGCGTCGGTGCGAGCGGCGGGATTGGTCACGTCATTGGCGCCGATCACCAGTGCGACATCGGTTTGCGGGAAGTCGCCGTTGATGTCCTCCATGTCGATCAGGCGATCGTAAGGAATATCTGCCTCAGCGAGCAGGACGTTCATGTGACCGGGCATGCGGCCGGCTACGGGATGAATGGCGAAGCGCACGTCAACACCACGCTTGCTCAGGCTGTCGTAAAGTTCGCGCACTTTGTGCTGCGCCTGGGCGACTGCCATTCCATATCCGGGAACGATCACCACTTTATTTGCCGCAGAAAGAATTGCTGCTGCTTCTTCTGCGGTGGCGCTGCGCGCCGTCTTAGCCTCGCCGCCCGCGGCGGCGGCAGCCTGTACCTGTCCAAATGCGCCGAACACCACGTTAGTGAACGATCGGTTCATGGCTTTTGACATGATTACGGAAAGAATCAGACCAGAAGATCCGTCCAGAGCGCCGGCGATGATGAGCAGCTTGCTGTCGAGTACGAACCCCATAGCTGCCGCAGAAAGCCCGGCGTAGGCGTTAAGCAGCGAGATCACGGTTGGCATATCTGCTCCGCCGATGGGGACCACCATCAACACTCCAAACAGCATGGGGATGAGAATCAAAAGAGGGAAGAGTTGCTTGTTCTCGGGATGCAATACAAGAAAGACCGCCAGGCCAATGGCGATTGCCAGCAGCGATAGGTTGACGAAATTCTGTCCTTTGTATGTCAACGGGCGCTGCGGCAGAATTTCCTGTAGCTTTCCTGCGGCCATCAGGCTTCCGGTGAACGTCAATCCGCCGAGGATTACTTCCAGTGAAAGCACCGACATCATGAATCGCGGCACTCCAGGGGAGCGCAAGTAAAACTCAGCAGTTCCGACGAGGGTGACGCACAGTGCGCCGAATGCGTGGCTGAGGGCCGTCCGCTGCGGAACAGCCGTCATTTGCACTTTTCCAAGAGGAACGCCGATGATGGCTCCGAGCACCAGGGCAATAGCGATCCACTTGAAATCCACAATGCCATGACGCAGCAGCGTACCGCCGATAGCCAATAACATACCGATTTCGCCGGCGTGGACGCCGCGACGCGCCGTGGCGGGCGAACTCATCCACTTCAGCGAAAGAATGAAGAGGGCGCTGGCAACCAGGTAAATAATCTCAATGATGTATTGGCTTGCGGCGGAATCGATCATGGTTTAGTCGGGCGGCTGCTCTTGAACATTTTCAACATGCGGTCAGTGATTATGAATCCACCAACGATGTTGCTGGTGGCGGCTACCACGGCAATTACCCCGAGGGTTGTGCTGAGCGTGCTCTTGTGTTCGCCGACCAAAACGATGGCGCCGACCACTGCGATGGCGTCCAACGCGTTTGTCAGCGACATCAGCGGAGTATGCAACAGCGGCGACACCCGGCGGATCACTTCGAAACCGATGAAGGCCGCCAGCATAAAGATGAAAAGCGCGTCGATGAGATTCGAACCCATGTTCCTCGTCACTCCTTGCGTTCAGCCTTGCACTGCGGCGGCCGGCATCGAGAAGAATTCCCGAACCCGGCTGTTCACTACTTTGCCATCGCGCGTAACTAATGTTTCGCGGATGATCTCATCTTCGAGATTTAACTGGAGGCTACCGTTCTTAACCAGGTGCAGCAGAAATGCGGTGACGTTGCGCGCGTACATCTGGCTTGCGTGGTAGGGAACCCCACTAGCCAAATTAATTGCCCCAATGATGCTGACTCCGTCCTCGATCACGGTTTCTCCGCATTTTGTGAGTTCGCAATTGCCGCCACGTTCTGATGCCAGGTCAAAGATGACGGAGCCAGGCGCCATCTTGTGCACCATGTCGGCGGTTACAAGCACGGGAGACTTTTTCCCTGGAATTACCGCGGCACTGATGACGACATCACTCTCAGCTACCACGCGCCCTAGCAACTCCCGCTGCCTGGCATAGAAGTTTTCATCCTGCGCACGGCCGTAGCCGCGTTCATCCTGCGCGTCTTTGGCTTCGATCGGAAGTTCAACAAATCTGCCACCGAGGCTTTGCACCTGTTCTTTGGCTGCCGGGCGAAGATCGTAGGCCGAGGCGACTGCACCCAGGCGACGCGCTGTAGCGATCGCCTGCAATCCGGCCACGCCCGCGCCGATCACAAATACTCGTGCCGGCGTAATGGTGCCCGCCGCGGTGGTAAGCATGGGGAAAATTCTGGGCAGCGTGTCGGCAGCGATTAGCACCGCCTTGTACCCGCAGATTGTTCCCATGGAGGAGAGCGCGTCCATGCTCTGAGCGCGAGTCGTGCGAGGCACCATTTCTACTGAAAACGAAGTGACGCCTGTGCTTGCGATTTGCTCGATGACCTCCCGCGAGCCCAAGGGGCGTAGAAAGCCGATTAGTACTTGCCCGGGACGGAAGTATGCGAGATCGCGTTCGCCGGTAACATCGTTGGAGCCGTAACAGAGAACCTGAACGATGATATCGGCGGTGGCGAAGACTGCTTCGCGCTGCGGCAGGATTCTCGCCCCTTTATCAGTGTAGAAACTGTCGCGGTAACCAGCGTCTTCGCCGGCGCCAGCTTCAACCACTACTTCAAAGCCGGCTTTGATCAAAATCGGGACCACGACAGGAACCAGCGCCACTCGCCGCTCTCCGGGATATGTTTCTCTGGGGACACCGATGATCAAAGTGCTGGGCCTCGTGCGGGAAGTTGGATGGCTCTTTCATTCTATCCAATGCGATGCGAGGGTGCATCCAAGGAGGAGATCACCGCAAACTTAGCCTGCAAGCCTGAATCTACGATTGCCTCCTTGACTTGCCAAGTCCCAGCTTAATAAAGTCGATAGACACCATCTTCCTGGAGGCCTCGTGATTATCCGAAACTGGTTGGCCCTGATGCTCGCACTAAGCGTGGCTGCGGGGGCGCAGACTTCTGGCAGTGCTGCAGGTTCGTCTAACCCCCAAGCTTCGACTGAGAAAAAGCCGGCCCAACCCAAATCATTTGATCTCGATGCCATCGACAAGCAGATTGATCCTTGCCAGGATTTTTACGAGTATGCCTGCGGCACATGGCGGAAGAACAATCCCATTCCTGGGGACCAATCGCGATGGGGGCGTTTCAACGAACTGGCGGAATACAATCGCGCGCTCTTGCGCGACATTCTGGAGCGGGCTTCCTACCCCAAGCCGGATCGCACTCCTGTACTGCAGCAAATTGGCGATTTCTACAATTCGTGCATGGACGAGTCAGTCGTCAACGCCAAGGGTGTGGCCCCGCTGAAGCCTGAAATGGAACGAATCGCAGCGGTTGAGAACAAACAGCAATTGGCGGAAGCGGTCGCGTTCTTGCAAACGCGCGGTGTAGGCGTGTTGTTTCGCTTCGGCTCACAGCCCGATCTGCACAACGCGGCCATGCAGATTGCGACGGTAAATCAAGGTGGCCTGGGATTGCCCGACCGAGACTATTACGTCAACCCCGATGCGAAGTCGCAAGAGATTCGAGCAAAATATTCAGCGCACGTGGCGAATATGTTTGTGCTTCTGGGCGATGACAACGCCATGGCAAAGCAGGAAGCAGCCACCGTATTAGAGATTGAGACCAAGTTGGCGCAGGCGTCTTTCGAGAGGGTGAAGATGCGCGATCCGAAGAATCGCGATCACAAAATGAAAGTCGCCGAACTGGAATCGCTCGCGCCCAATTTTGAGTTTGCTAAATTCCTTGCCGCCAGCGACGCTCCAGCATTTGGCGAAATCAACGTAGTACCGCCGGATTTCTTTCAACAAGTCAATGGTGCCATTGCCGCGGTACCAATCAAGGACTGGAAGACTTATCTGAGATGGCATTCCGTCCACAACCTGGCGCCAGCTTTGCCGCAAGCTTTCGTACAAGAAAACTTCGATTTTTACGGTCGCACTCTGTCTGGGCAGAAAGAGCTTGAGCCACGCTGGAAGCGCTGCGTCCGAATCACCGACGACGCGCTTGGTGAAGCTCTCGGCCAGCCTTACGTAGATCAGACATTTGGATCCGAGGGCAAGGCGCGGATGCTGCAACTGGTCGACGCTTTGGAAACTTCTTTATCCTCCGACATTGATCAGCTTCCCTGGATGACCGCCGAAACCAAAAAGCAGGCAGCCATAAAGTTGAAAGCTATTACGAACAAGATTGGATATCCCGATAACTGGCGGGACTACCGATCCTTGAAAATCGTTCGCGATGATTTTGCGGGCAATGCCGAACGCGCCGACGCGTTTGAATTTCGGCGTGACCTCAACAAGATTGGCACGCCACTCGACAAGAAAGAGTGGCGCATGAGTCCGCCGACGGTGAACGCTTATTACAGCCCGCCGGAAAACAATATCAACTTCCCGGCGGGAATCTTGCAGCCGCCATTTTTCGACAAGACGCAGGACGATGCCGTCAACTTCGGTGGCATCGGCGTAGTCATCGGCCATGAACTTACCCACGGCTTCGACGATCAGGGCAGCAAATTCGACGCGGAAGGGAATCTGCGCAGTTGGTGGACTGATAGCGATCGTCAGGAATTCGAGAAGCGAACCACCTGCGTCGCGGACGAATACAGTTCATTCGTGCCGATTGATGACCTGCACCTGAATGGCCGGCTTACCTTGGGCGAGAATACTGCTGACAATGGCGGCGTCCGCGTGGCTTTGATGGCTCTGCGCACTCAACAGGCGAAGCATCCTGACTCCAAAGCGAACCAGACGATCAGTGGATTCACGCCTGAGCAAAGGTTTTTTTTGAGCTTCGCCCAGATATGGTGCGAGAACCGGTCACCTGAGAGCTCGCGCCTGCTGGTGAAGACCGATCCCCATTCTCCGGGTCGCTTTCGGACAATTGGCGCCTTGCAGAACAACGAGGACTTCGCCAAAGCCTTTGGCTGCAAACCGGGGAAGAAGATGGTGGTGGAGAACGCCTGCCGGGTTTGGTAGAGCCATATTGGGCTTCAGTCGAAGTTTGGGCCCCCGACTGTAAGGATTCGTGGCTGGCGCTTTGCCTGGTATTCACTGCGATCGGCCTCCCCGAATCCCCTTGACTCGCCCTCTCATCCTCCGTGATTATGCCTAGTCAATAACCCGGAGGATGGAATGTTTCGTGCTCGCGTGATGCTACCTCTGTTGTTGCTTTTGGGTGCCTGTCCCTTCGCCGCAAGCCAAAAACTCGATCCTGCCATTGAACGCCGCATCAACGGTCTGCTGAAGCAGATGACGATTGAAGAGAAGGCTGGGCAGCTCTCGCAATTCGATGGTGGCAGTGCGCAAAACCTCGAGCATGTGAAGCAAGGCCATGCCGGTTCGCTGCTCAACGTGTTGGGAGCGGAGCAGACCAATACTGCGCAACATATTGCGATGGAGCAATCGCGGCTCAAAATTCCTCTGCTTTTCGGGTTCGACGTAATCCACGGTTACCGTACAGTGTTTCCGGTTCCTGTTGCGAGTGCCAGCAGCTTCGATCCACAACTCATTGAACAATCGGAGCACGTCGCCGCCAAAGAAGCGAGCGCAGCCGGCATCAAGTGGGCCTTCGCACCCATGCTCGATATCGCCCGCGACGTACGTTGGGGCCGCATGGTAGAGGGAGCGGGTGAAGATCCATATCTGGGATCGCTGGTAGGCGCCGCCCGCATTCGTGGATTCCAAGGCGCAAACATGGCGGATCCGCAAAGTATCGTGGCCTGCGCCAAGCATTTCGTGGCTTACGGCGCCGCTGAGGGTGGCCGTGACTACAACACCGTCGATATCTCCGAGCAGTTGTTACGCGAGGTGTACCTTCCGCCATTTCGTGCCGCGGTGAGCGCAGGCTCAGGCACGTTCATGGCAGCGTTCGAGGATTTGAACGGCGTCCCAGCCACCGCAAATCGCCATACCCTGACAGATATTTTGCGCGGCGAATGGAAGTACTCCGGATTCGTGGTAAGCGATTACAACTCCGTACAAGAGCTGATCGCACATGGCGTGGCTAAAGATGGCGCCGAAGCAGCATTGAAGGCGCTCAACGCGGGCACCGATATGGATATGGTAGACGGACATTACTTGTCGTCGATTCCGCAATTGGTGCAGTCCGGAAAGCTATCTGTCAACGTTGTGGATGAAGCAGTCCGTCGCGTGCTGCGGCTTAAGTTTGCGGCTGGACTGTTCGATCATCCTTACACGGAACCCGGCCGCGAAAGAACTGAGTTACTTTCTTCGGACAATTTGCAAACAGCCCGCAAGATGGCGCAGGAATCGATGATCCTGCTCAAGAATCAAAACAATTTGCTGCCGCTGAGTAAATCAATCAAGACTCTCGCAGTGATTGGACCGATGGCCGACGATAAGGCGGTTCAGCTTGGAAACTGGGTTGGGAATGGTAAAGCCGCCGACGCAGTAACCCCGCTCGAAGGAATTCATGCGGTCGCTCCCAACACGCAAATCTTCTATTCAGCTGGAGTAACTCTCGCGTCTTTGAGTCCGCGCCCGGATGTTGGCGGACTGATTGCCGCGCCTGCGCCCTCCAGTGCAACCGGAGCCGCAGGCATAGACGTTGCCACCGGGCCTACCAGCATTGAAGATGCCGTTGCTGCCGCACAGAAAGCTGAACTGGTATTGATGTTTCTTGGGGAACCCGCGAGCATGACGGGCGAAGCCAGCTCTCGCGCCGTACTCGACTTGCCGGGAATGCAACAGCAGTTGCTTGAAGCGGTCGTGGCTACGGGTAAGCCAGTGGTGCTAATCCTCGAGAGTGGACGGCCCCTCGACATTCGCTGGGCGAATGAACATGTGCCGACCATCATGCAGGCCTGGTACCTGGGCACAGAATCGGGGTATGCCTTAGCGGATGTGCTGTTCGGAGATGCATCTCCCAGCGCGAGACTTCCGATAACATGGCCGCAGCAGGTGGGCCAGATTCCGCTCTACTACAATCACAGAAGTACGGGGCGGCCATCATCGCCGAACCGGTGGCACACCGGTTATCAATACGAAAGTCAAGATCCGCTGTATCCGTTCGGCTACGGCCTCACCTACACCGCCTTCAAATACGACAACCTTCACGTGCTGACGCCGAGTATTACGGCAGGCGGCATTCTTCGCGTGAGTGCGGATGTCCACAACGCGGGCGCGCGCGAAGGAACTGAAGTGGTTCAACTGTATGTACATGATCGCGTGGCGCCTACTTCGAGGCCGGTCCGCGAGCTGAAGGGATTTTCTCGAGTCACCCTCGCTCCCGGCGCCAGCAAAACGGTGGAGTTTACTGTTAACGCCAACGATCTGGGCTCGTATGACCCCGCCATGTCTTGGATAGTTTCAGCCGGCACATACGATGTTTGGGTCGCGCCGAACGCACTTGAAGGAGTGTCTGGAACCTTCGAGGTGGCGGGAAAGTAAGCATGGTCCTAGCTTATTCTTTTTTCCCGTCAGGCTTGGGCTTTGCTTCCTCCGCTTTGGGGTCAGCTCCCGACTTTGCTGGCTCTTCTTTCTTCGCGCCTGCGTCCTTGCCCTCGGACCCGGCAGCTTCCGGCGCGGCGGCGCTTGGCGGCTTTTCGATGTAATGAACTATGAGGGAAATTCGTCGATTCGAGGCGTCGAACGGCGTTTCCGGCTTGCGCAGCTGTTGATCGGCGAAACCGCGGACTTGTGATACCTGTTCTTTGCCTAGGCCACTCTGCTGCATGGTGCGGCGCGCCGAATTGGCTCGATCCGCAGAAAGCTCCCAGTTTCCATAGTCACCTTTTCCTGCGAATGGTTGCGAATCGGTATGGCCCTCGATAGAAACTTTATTAGGAACTTTTCCTAATTCTGCGGCTAGAGTTTCCAGGAATGCCTCTCCGTTTTTATTGGGTCGGGGTCTGCCTGAATCGAAGAACGTGCCGGTTGCAGTTTCCAGCAAGTCGATACGCAGTCCTTCCGGTGTCACCGTCATCTTGATTTGCTCTTTGAATTTTTCAAAATCAGCCATTTTTTGAATGGCCTTCTCCAGTTTTTCCTGGAGCTTGCTTACATCGTCCTTCGTTATGGTCAAGGCTGCGCCGCTGGCGGTCATGCTGGTACCGGCATTCTTTCCCGTGCCCGACGGATCGTTAAAATATCCGGCAACCGCAACTTTTACGTCTGGTTTGGCCGCACTCAGCAGCCACAGCACAATGAAGAGCGCCATCATCGCTGTGACGAAATCTGCATATGCTACCTTCCACGCACCTCCGTGGTGGCCGCCATGGGCTCCTTTTTTCTTGACGATAATGATGGGACGAGTTTTATCCATGAGGATCTAACGCGCTATGCAGTTGCGGCTGCCGCAGCGGGTTCTGCTCCGCCGCCACGGCAGGCGGCTTCCAACTCTTTGAATGAAGGTCTGACATGTCCGGGGACGGCACGTCTGGCTACCTCAACCGCCATGATTGGCGGGGTCCCTTTAAGAAAGGAAATGATGACCACTCGCATCACATGCAGAAAGGCGTTTTCTTCGTCGGAAATTTTCGCCATGTTCGACGCGATCGGCCCTACCAGTCCATAGCACAGTAGAATGCCTAGAAATGTGCCCACCAGCGCCGCGGCAACTTTGTGCCCGATCTCCTCCGGGGGGCCGCCGAGCGAGCCCATCGTGATTACAACTCCCAGCACCGCCGCAACAATACCGAGTCCAGGTAACGCATCCGCCATAGTACTCAGGGAGGCGATCGGTAATCCCGCTCCGTGGTGATGCACTTCCATGTCGAGTTCCAACAGTTGATCGAGGTCAAACGGCTCCGAGCCGCTCACTGCCATTCGCAACGTGTCACAGACAAAATCTCGGATGTGATGGTCTTTGGTGAAACTTGCGTATTTTGAAAACACCGTGCTTTTCGATGGATCTTCAACATCGTTCTCAAGAGCCATCAGACCTTCTTTACGCGCCTTATTGAAAAGTTCATACATCATCTTGAGTGATTCGAGGTAGCGCGCCTTGGTAAATTTCGATCCGCCAAGTACGCCCATGATTCCGCCAATGATTTGCTTGATGATATGAAGCGGATTTGCAATCAAAACGGTTCCGAGTGCTGCTCCGCCAATCACCACCAGCTCAGCTGGCTGTACCAGGACCATCAAATGGCCCTTTTCCATCAAATAGCCGGCAATAACGCAGCCGAATACGACGACGATTCCAATGATGGCGAACATGAGTGGCTCAGCTCTTCAAATTGGTGTTTTCGGAGGACGATGCCACCGCGCTTTGTGAAGATAAAGTTTGTTGAGAATGTCGGGCCCGCTCCAGCAGCATTTCGATGGTGTCTCCGGTTTGTGCCGCGGCATCGCCAATTTGAGTGGTGACGGAAAGGTGATCTCCCCACCATTGCAAGCGGGCAAAGTGGATAATCCTACGGATTCGTTCGGCGCCTGTATGCACGCCGCTAGCTGTGCAGTTCGGCATGATGATCAGGAACTCATCTTCCATCCAACGGCCAAGAAAATCGCTAGGCCGCAGAGTGTTGCGCACGGTACTGCCAACTACCTGAACGATTGCCGCCGCTGCTTCGCGACCATAGGAAGCCCGAAAGTGGTCGAGTTCGTTGATCCTTATGCTCATGATGCCGAAGGGAAGATGATATTCAGCAAAACTCGCCAGGTTTTCACGCAGGTGAAATTGCGTAAAGCTATGGTTCGGTAGACCGGTCATCTCATCGAGACAGCCGTACGATGCCAGGTTGTGTTGGCGGCGGTCCCGGTCGAAGGCAAATTTCTGCTCATCAAAACTTTGGGCGGAAACCGTTACCGTGCCGTGGGGGTTGCGGATCGGAGTGGCGCAAAGCCTTACCGGCACACGATGCCCTTCTTTGTGATGCAATTGCACTCGGCTCTCCTGGACTTTTCCATTTTGCAGAGTGCTGCTGAACGGACAGACCGCTCCACATAGGACGCACCCTTTCTCGTCGCAACGGTTCAAAACGTTGTCAGAGACCGAATGACCCAGAACGTCGTGGGCACGAAATCCAGTGATAGCCTCGGCACCATCATTCCAGAAGAATATTTTCCGATTCTGGCCGACCAGAAATATTCCGGAGCGAAGTCCCTCCAACACATTTCGGAACAGTTCTGGCTCTTCGGAATCGGGCATGGCAGTTGTTGTTCACACTCTCTATCGGCAGAAAAAGGATGTGCTTCAGCAGGCGTGGTGGAAAAATAGAAGGGGCGATGCCCACGAAGGTGCATCGGGCACAATGCACCATTCGTGAACTAGGGCGTACGGGGAGTGTTAGGAATAGGCAGTCAGTTGGCGGCGTAGATTCTCGTCCCCGGCCATGCCGGGCTGAGCACGGTGCGTACAGCGTTCATCAATTCGCTGTTGTCCGCCGGCTTTTGAAAAAATGCGATAGCGCCCGCCTTCATAATTTTCTCGCGGGTCGACTGCGGATCGCGCGCCGTCAATACGATGACAGGTATGCAGGAGAGAGCTGCGTTTTGCTGCAAACGATCAAGCACGACAAAGCCGTCGCCGGCGGGCAATCCCACGTCCAGGATAATAATGTCAGGCTTTTCCTTCTGTGCCATGGCAATGGCGGAAAATCCGTCGGCTGCGTACGCGGTGTCATAGTGGTGGGCTCGAAAGCGAAGGTTCAACGCTCGTCTTAGATCGGGATCGTCATCAACGATCAAGATTTTGGGTTTGTCCATTACTCTTCTCTTTTCTGTCCCGGCTCCGCCGGGACGGTAAGGCTATCGAGGATTACTTTTCGTCTCAGGGTGCCCATCACAACTTCTGTAATGCTATCGGCAACCTGTTGGACGAGCTTTACCAAGGCCTGATCTTGCGCGATTGGCAGGGGAATGGCGGTGGTGGAAAGGGTGAATGTAGCGGCACTCTGCAATTCCGGGTAGCGTGTGAATTGAGTACGGATACGTTCCAGTATGACTTCAGCCCCTTTTAGATCAGTAGAGGCGACAATGACGAAATTTTCGGTGCACCTGGCGGTGGCCAGGGTCGGCATGATCAGATCCTTGTCCGGCAGGATGCATAGGCTCATTAACTCCAGGCAGCGAGTTCTGATCTCGCGCCAATTTCCAAAACCAACTTCAGCCGCTGGGCAAAGATCTACCGTGATCAATGAAACGGAGTCGCGAAGTTTATTTTCGGCAGTTATCAATGGAGTCAGAAGATTGGCTAATGAGAACAATGGCAGGGTGAAGCTGAAAGTGGTGCCGTTTCCTTGCTGATTTTCCAGCCATATGCGTCCGCCATGCAGCCTTACCAGTTCCTTGGCGATATAAAGACCCAGTCCCAATCCCTTGCGGCTGTCATCAATCGAATTCGGCTCTTGATACAGACGCTCAAAAATTAGCGGCCTGGCCTCTGGACTCACGCCGATCCCGCTATCGGAAACAGAAATATAAACAAATTCCGGATCCGCCTCCACTAAGCAGGCTTTTACAATCGCGGACCCATCACGCGGTGTAAACTTGATCGCATTTTGTAAGAGGTTGACCAGAACCTGAGTCACGCGATCGGGGTCAGCATGTACGAGGGGGATTCGGCTATCGACTCCTATTTCCAGTCCCACTCCCTTTTCGTGGGCGGTTGCCTGTAGCATCGCCACCGCTTGGTGAATCACCTCGTCGATGACAATGCAGCGTTTCTCGATTCGGGTCTTGCCAGTTTCAGCACGCGAGGCTTCAAGGAGGTCGGCAATCATGGTGCGTAGTTGATTGACGCTTCGTAATACAGTTTCCAGATGTTCATTCTGTTCGTCGGAGAGCGGTCCTGCCAGACCATCCAGCAAAATAGTGACGAACTGATAAATCGCCGTCAGCGGTGTGCGTAATTCGTGTGATACGTGCGAAACAAATTGATCCTTGAACTGCAATTGCTGCTTTCTGCTCATGTCGAGCGAAGTCAGCAACCCCTGGCGTTCAATGGCATAACGCATAGCGCGGGCTAATTGTTTACTGTCGAATTTTCCTTTGACGAGGTAATCCTGCACACCCTGGTGCACAGCCTTCACCGCCAGTTCTTCATCATCCTGACCGGAAAGAATCACCACCGGCACCCCGGGTGCTTTTCCCAGCACCTGGCGAAAAGTTTCGGCGCCTCGACTGTCAGGAAGATTTAAATCGAGTAGTACCAGTGCCGGCGACTGCTTCGCCAGATTCTCCAACGCCTCAGACAGCCTTTTGACGGTAGAGACATTTAGATCGGACCTTGATTCCATCAGGCGAAGACGGATCAGATCAGCATCGCCGGGATTGTCCTCGACCAGTAGAACATTCGCATGGTTGATCACTGTCCCCCCTTTTCCGGCAGCAACGCGGTGCCAAACCAGTACTCCCCCACGGCGGTGATGGTTGACACGTAGTCCGTCAGATTTCCAGGCTTGCTGATGTAACTGTTGGCCCCCAGCGAATAGCTTGCTCCAATGTCGGCCTGCGATCTTGAAGTGCTGAAGATGACCACAGGAATGTTGCGCAACTTAGGATCGGACTTCACCGCAGACAGCACAGATCTTCCATCTTTTTTGGGCAAATTGAGATCCAGAATTACCAGGTCAGGCGATGACATATCGTGATATTTCCCTGTTTGATAGAGATAAGCCATGGCTTCTATTCCGTCCGCGACAGTGCGGATTTCATTTGGGAATCGGCCCCGCGACAGTGCCTCACTGGTGAGATCGATATCTGCTGGATTGTCATCCACCAGCAACACGTGACGCGCGTTTGTTGCCATTCTGTCCCCCTGCTCGGTATACCTACATTGTGGTTAAGCATTTGCTGCCATCGTATTTGTAGAACCTTCGGGCCCGCGGCCGACCACGCTGCCTTCGACGGGCGCTAAGGTAAACTTGAAGTTCGTACCTCCTTGCCCTGACGGCTCGATCCAGATTTTCCCTCCGTGCCGTTCAATAATCCTTTTGCAAATTGAGAGTCCTATTCCGTTACCGGCATATTCTTCTCGGGTATGCAGCCGCTGAAAAACCACGAAGATGGTTTCCGCATATTCGGGGCTTATGCCAATTCCGTTATCCGAGATTGAAAATGTGCATGCGCCGTCTGCTGTTGTTGCAGCAATTGCGATTACCGGAGGCTCGAGTCCGCGAAACTTGATCGCGTTGGTGAGCAGGTTTTGGAATACTTGCTGAAGTTGCAATGAGTTGCCCATTACTTGGGGCAACTCCTCACAATTTATTACGGCCCCGCTTTCCAGTACTGCGGCCGACAAATCGTTTAAGGCGGCTTTCACAATGGCGTTGCAATCTGTCGCCTTGAGTTCAATGTCTTGCCGTCCGGCGCGAGAAAACGCAAGCAGGTCCTGGATGAGAGTTTGCATGCGGAGCGCGCCGTCTACCGCGTAATGAATGTATTTATCCGCTTGCTCGTCTAGTTTGCCGGAATAGCGCTCGCTTAATAGTTGCGTGTAAGTGGCCACCATGCGGAGTGGTTCCTGCAAATCATGAGAGGCGACGTAGGCGAATTGCTCCAAATCGTAATTGGAACGGACTAATTCTTCGGCTTTGTCGGCCAATTCTTCTTCCGCGGCCTTTCGCTGTGCTCTCAGCGCTTTTTCTCGGAGCGCTCGCCGGATCGAAATCGGCAGCCGGGCAAGAGAGTCCTTCAACACGTAATCCGTAACTCCCTGTTTAATGCACTCCACTGCGGTCACATCTCCCAAGGCTCCCGACACCAGGATGAAGGGAATGTCTGCGGCCATATCTTTTAAAATTTTCAACGCTTCCATTCCCCACCAATTGCCTAAGTTGTAGTCCGAAAGCACAAGGTCCAAAGGACAGCGGTTGAGCTCGCGTCTAAATTGATCGGGTGTCTGCACAATGTTTGCGCTAATGGAAAAGCCAGCACGTCTCAATTCGCGAAGGATTAGCTCGGCATCGGCGGCATTGTCCTCTACCAATACAACCGCAAGCTCGCTGGCTGGTTGATCCTTGTCCTCGCATCCAACCTTCACGAGGTCTCCTTGGCAGCTATCGCTTTGGTGGTGTCGCCAGTTGGCGGTGGTTGGTTGGTTACCAGCCAGTACAGGCCAACGGCCTTCACCGTTTTCCGAAACTGTTCGAAGTCAACCGGTTTCTGGATATAGCTGTTGGCGCCCAGGTTGTATCCATCGACCAGATCTCGGTCTTCCCGCGATGAAGTAAGAATGACAACCGGAATATTCCTGGTGCGCGCGTCTGTTTTAAGTTGCCGCAGTACCTCAATGCCGTTGATTTTCGGCAGCTTAAGATCCAATAGAACCAGCTTGGGAGGATGGTCAAATGTGCGATCGCCGAAGTTCCCGCGACAGAAAAGAAAGTCCAGCGCTTCCTCGCCGTCGCGAGCCACAGAAATGTTATTGGCCAGGTTGTCCCGTCTCAAAGCGTGCAGCGTAAGGTCACAGTCCTCGGGGCTATCTTCAACCAGAAGTAGAACTGTGTCAGAAGAGCTCATAGGTGTACTTCCGATAGCCAAGTGCATGTTTTCAAGCTATGTAGGGATGGCGCGGCATTTCTCGATACCTAATGGGAATCGGCAGCCGATCGACTTTCCATTAGTGGGCAGGGCATTGATGTACCGTTCGAACGACATAGGCAAAATCGGTTACATATACGCAGAAGCCGCGTTTAGGCCATGTACTCTGGGGTAAATGATTCAGGTTTTCAGACTTGAGACTTCTCACCGCTAAAGGCGCATCTTCTTTATGCCGAAAGAAACAATGTAGTTGTGTCTCTGGCTTAACTCCCGAATGCTCTTACTGCGCCAACCACACTTGCCGGACGCTGCGGGTCGCAAATGATGCTCAGGAATCTCGCAATCCGGCCCAAATTGATGCTTATCATCATGCTGGTTTGCGGAGTCGCGTTGCTGCTCTCAGGGGTGAGCGTGGTCTGCATCGACCTGATGAACTTGCGCCAGTCCCTTTCCCACGATCTCGCAACCGTGGCTGAAATTCTCGGGGACAACAGTACTTCGGCACTCGCCTTTGGCGACAATCGCGCTGCATCGGAAGTCTTGAACGCATTGCAGGCCGAGCCGCGCGTGGTCGCTGCCTGTATGTACACCTACGAGGGGGAGCCCTTTGCGACTTACGTGCGGCCAGGAGATCCCTCCGGATTCGTTCCCCCCAGGGTTCGAGGAGAAAGTGACACTTTCGAGTCTGGCCGGCTAATGAAGTTCCACGAAATCAAGCTTCATGGCCAGACTGTGGGCACGATTTTCATCGAATCAGATTTAGGCGGAATGACACAGCGCCTTGGCAATTATGGCGCCGCCGTAGCGCTGGTTATTCTTGCATCGTCGCTGTTAGCGTATTTCCTTGCTTCGAAATTGCAGAACATGTTCTCTAGCCCGGTCCTTGAACTGGTGCGAACCGCTAAACAGATATCAAAAGAAAACAACTATGCGCTGCGTGCTGCCAGCGGGCGCAATGACGAATTTGGAGTCTTGGTTACGGCATTCAACGGAATGCTGGACGAAATTCAACGCCGCGATCAGGAGCTTGAATCCCAGCAAGCCGAACTGCAAGGAGAAGTCGAAGCTCGCACCGCCATCAACCTTCAATTGGAAACCGCCAAGGGCGCTGCTGAAGCCGCTAACAAGATCAAAGGCGAGTTTTTGGCTAACATGAGCCACGAGATTCGTACCCCGATTAACGGAATTCTGGGGATGATCGAACTTGCTTTGGCCACCCAACTTACTGTCGAACAACGGGAATATCTCTTGATGGTGCGTTCTTCTGCGGTATCGTTGCTCGCCATCATCAACGACATCCTGGATTTTTCCAAGGTAGAATCCGGCAAGCTGGAAGCTGAAAGCATTGCATTCGATCTTCACAGCTGCGTTAGCGAAACCATGAAGATGTTGGCGGTCCAGGCCGATGAGAAGAATCTGCAACTTCTCTGTGACATTGATCCAGAAGTGCCACATGAGCTTCTAGGCGATCCTGGAAGGCTACGCCAAGTCATCTTTAACCTTGCGGGAAATGCCCTGAAGTTTACCGAAACCGGTGAGGTGCGGATTGAGATTGTCCCTGTTTCAACCGCTGCACCTCAGGTAGAGCTGCACTTCAAAGTGAGCGATACCGGCATCGGCATTGCTTTTGCGAAGCAAGCCATATTGTTTCAGGCCTTCCATCAAGCAGATGGCAGCATCACGCGCAAGTATGGAGGAACCGGACTCGGGCTGGCGATCTGCGCCGGCCTGGTGAATTTGATGGGAGGAAGAATTTGGGTAGAAAGCCAAGAGGGCCAAGGGAGTGTATTTCACTTCACCGGAAAGTTTTGTCTGCCCGCTGGTGAGTCTCTGCCCAAGCTACAACCTGAATCACCTACCCCTGCCAAGCCTCCGATACCAGTGTTCGGCTCCCAAACGGCAGAGGCTTCGACCAGAAACCTGCACGTTCTTGTGGCCGAAGATAATCTGATCAACCAAACCTTGATGATTCGTTTATTGCAAAAACTAGGGCACACTTCGGTTCTTGCCAGAGACGGCAGAGAAGCGGTCGAACTCTGCAGTTCACAGCCCTTCGACGCCATCCTGATGGATGTCCAGATGCCGGAAATGGATGGGCTCACCGCGACCGCGAGAATCAGGGAGAGTGAGCTATCAACCGGCGCCCATATTCCAATTTTCGCGATTACGGCTCGTGCCATGAAAGGAGACAAGGAACTGTGTTTGCAAGCGGGGATGGACGGCTATATCACGAAGCCCATTCTTTTCGGGGACGTCGAAAAAGCACTGGCCATGATCGCTCCAATTTCTGCCACCTCTCCTCTGCCTGCACCGCAACCTTGGACGGGAAGCGCGGCGCTGGACCGGCTGGGAGGCGATGAAGAACTACTGCGCGAGATCTGCCAGATTTTCTTGCGGGAGTCTGGGATTCTGTTGGGCAGACTAGAGCAAGCAGTGATTAATGGCGACGCAGAAGCAGTTCAAGCCTCGGCCCACAGCATAAAAGGGGAGGTTGGCTACCTGGGAGCAGAAAGCATTTCGAAGACGGCGAAAAAACTGGAGAAGATGGGGCAAGACAATAATCTGACGGGGGCGGAGCGGCTTGTTCACGAGCTCCGCGTTGAAGTTGCACAACTGTGCGCCGATGTAAGAAGCAAGATTGGAGCCTTTCAATGAGTCCGCCGCCGCAGTCGGTTGGTGGCGGGGTGTTTACGGATGGCCAATCGTCTCATCTCGAATCCGTCTTGATCGCAGAGGACGACCCTATCTTTCGCCACCTCCTTCAGAGCTGGCTGCAACGCTGGAACTACAAAGTTATCGCAGTACAGAATGGCCTGGACGCGTGGAACGCGTTACAGCTTCAGAATTCTCCTAAGCTCGCCATCCTCGATTGGATGATGCCCGGCATTAACGGAGTGGACCTGTGCCGCCGTATTCGAGCCCAGATTGAATCGCAATATCGATATTTACTATTGTTGACTGCAAAGGACGATAAGCAGGATATCGTCACCGGCCTTGATGCCGGAGCCGATGACTACCTGACCAAGCCTTTCGATGTTGGAGAATTGCGGGCCCGAGTGCGCTCTGGGAAGAGAATACTGGAGCTCCAGGACGACCTGGTTCGTGCGCATCAGGCTACACAGTTCGAGGCCGCCCATGATCCGTTGACTGCACTATGGAATCGCGGTGCCATTCTCGATCTCTTGCAACGCGAGACCCAGCGGCGACAGAGAAATTCCGCGAGCCTGGGAGTGATGATGATCGATTTAGACCATTTCAAACAGATCAACGATACTCACGGGCATCTGATCGGCGATATCGTCCTCCGAGAAGTTGCGCGGCGGCTGCGCGCCGCCATCCGTCCCTACGATTACATCGGTCGCTATGGTGGAGAGGAATTCCTCATCCTCGTCCCGTCATGCACTGTGGTCGACCTGGTGGCGAGTGCGGAAAGGCTAAGAATCTGCGCCGCCCAACCTTCGATCCAGACCGACGGTGGACCTATCTCTGCCACCATCAGCATTGGCTTGATCGCGGCAGTGCCGCAGAGCAGGGACCCGCTGGAGTACGAACATCTCCTACGCGCATCCGATGCAGCGCTGTATCGGGCAAAGGCCAATGGCCGCAATCGGGTAGAGATTGGAAGCCTCGCCCTATCAGCCTCGACGAGTTAACTTCTCGTTAGTGAGCAATCCTGCTGCGCCGAGAACTGAGAACCGACAACTAAGAACTAGATCCCAACTAACATTAATAAGTGGAGATCGTAAAGTTCACGGTGATCTTGGCCTCGGTATCGACGGCCCGCCCCGCTTGAAAATAGGGTTTAAAGCGCCACTGCTTAACTGCTTCCATGGCTGCGCTCGAAAGAATCGCCGGTCCGCTCAATACGTGCAGATCTTCAATGCTGCCACTTCGCCCGATCAGCGCCTGTAGAACCACTGCACCCTGCACCTTCATCTGCTTGGCGAGCACGGGATAGCTGGGCTCGACCGAGCGGCTTACAATCTCGGCAGTTTGCGGCGACATGCGAACCGACGCAGAAGCATCCACCGCGGGCGGCTTAGCCAGCGCCACGGTTGGAGGTGTGGCGGAGGTTTGTGTAGGCTCCGCGTCAGATTGCAAATCGAGCCTGATCGAATTGTTGCGTGGCTCTAGCGTGCGACGTTTACTTCCGGCCACAACCTCTACTTCCAGCGGAGGCAACACCGTGCGTTGGGTGGCGGTAATGCTCGGGCCCGCGACTTCTGGAAGTGCCGCCTGAGCCGCTGGCGATGGTGAATTAGGTTTCTGTTTAGCGCGCGCTGACGCCGGGGTCCCCGGGCGATTTTCAGCTTTGGGCTGATCTGAGGTCGTCTCAGTCGATGCTGGATGGGAAACGGGTTCAGTGATGGGCGTTGTTTCGGCGGTGTCTGGCGGAAACCAGAACTGCCGGTCTTTCACCAACACCAACACCAGTGCCAGGAACAGGATCCCCAGCGCCATCAACATTTGGCGCTGCTGTTTTTGCTGAGCCCGAGGATCTCCTACACCCATGGTCTCTTGAACGTGTTGCTCTGCGGTTCTGTTGTCCTCAAGTATGGACATCAGCCAACCTCCCTTGGTCGAAACCCGTTTTGTGACTGCCAGTATGCCTCGAAATCTTCGCCGAGGCCAGCGAGAAGCAGAGCTGGTACGTTCCGGAGAGCATAGCGCTCTCTGTTCGCGACTCATTCAGGGAAGGGCTGGGAGAATTCCTTGCGTAATCAACAAACCAGATCATCTCGGGTCAACCGCAGCCCGTTCAAATTGCCCAGAACGGTAACTGCAATCGACTCCGCGTGGAAGAACTGATCAGCGAATTGCTTCAGCTCTTCCGCGGTGACGATCTCTATCTTTTCCAGTAATTCGTCCATGCCGTAAAACCGGTCGAAATACATTTCTTGTCTCGCCAGGTTCGACATGCGTGCCGTCGACGACTCCAGTGACAGCATCAGGCTGCCCTTCAACTGATCCTTGGCCCGGCGCAACTCTTCCGCTGGAACCAGTTCCGCCTTAAGCTTGCTGAACTCAGAAACCACTGACTTCACGACTTTTCCCGCCGAAGCCCGTGACGTTCCCGCGTAAACCGCCAGGCAGCCGGTGTCCCGATAGGGATTTAAATCGCTATAGATCGAATATGCCAGCCCCTGCCGCTCGCGAATATTCTGAAAAAGACGTGAACTCATTCCTCCGCCGAGAAGCGTGTTAAGGATGTAAGAGGCATAGCGGCCCTCATGGGCGATCGGATACGACGGCACCCCCACACAGATCTGCACCTGCTCCAAAGACTTCTTGTTGCGCATGATGATGCGGGGTACAATCTTGGGCGCGCTGCTGTGGAACCCGTTCTTCCGCGGTTTCATCTGGTCGAAGTACTTGGCGACCAGTTCCACGAACTTGGCATGCTTCAGGTTGCCGGCGGCACAAATTATGACGTTACCCGGAATAAATCGCTCGGAATAAAAGCCCTCCACCGGGTCCCGTTCGAACTTCTTGACCGTGTCTTTCGTCCCCAGAATCGGCTTGCCTAGAGGATGATCCTTCCAGAAATTCTGGGTAAAGATCTCATGCACTAGGTAATCGGGATTGTCCTCGTCCATCTTGATTTCTTCGAGGATTACGCCCCGCTCCCGGCTCAGGTCCTTAGCATCAAATGTCGGATTGAGCACTAGATCGCTTAGAACATCTAGAGCTATGGGCAGATGCTCATCCAGTACTTTCATGTTGAAGCAGACGCATTCCTTAGCGGTAAAGGCGTCCATGTTGCCGCCGATGGAGTCGACCTGGCGGGCAATGTCCTCCGCGGAACGATTTTTTGTCCCCTTGAAGACCATGTGTTCAACAAAATGCGAAATGCCGTTCCACTGTGGGTCCTCGTCTCGCGAACCGGTCTTAATCCATATTCCGATCGAAACCGAGCGAAGGTGCTGCATTTCTTCGGAAATGACCATGAGGCCATTCGGCAGCACTTCCCTTTGAATGTGTCTGACTTCTTGAACCATAATTGTCGGTCAACCTTGCAGGATGGGTCCGGTGGGAAGATGACCCTGGTTTATTGTTACATAGGGAAAGAGTTAAAAGTGAACACAATCTCCTTTTTAATCTTATACTTAGGAGCTTGACAGATGGAGAATTTTGAATTCTCGCCGGGGGCGGTCCGCTTCTTCTACAATCAAAACCAAGCCCATTTTTGGCGGTTAGATGTCGAACCAAGAGACAAAAAACGTGTTGCTCGGCCTTGATCTCAAAGAACTGACCTCATTGGCGGAGAATGCCGGGCAAGCTCCGTTCCGGGCGCGCCAGCTAGCGGACGCAATTTATCGTCAGAGAGTTACCTCAATCGACGGAATTTCCACACTCTCGCAACAGTTTCGGGGCGAGCTGGCGCAAGATTTCTCGCTTGGATTACCGCAGATCGAGAAAGAATTTGTATCAATCGACGGAACCATCCGCTATCTGATCGGTTTCCAAGACGGTCAGTCGGTCGAAACCGTCTGGATGCCCGAAGGCGACGGCGGGGAAGCGGGCGATGGGAGCGAATCAACCGACAACTCGGCTCCGCGGTCGTGGGACCGGGCGACGATCTGCATCTCCAGCCAGGTTGGCTGTGCTGTGGACTGCCAGTTTTGCCTGACCGCCCTACTAGGTGTGAAGCGTAACCTTACCGCTGGCGAGATCGTGGGGCAGGTCTGCGCTGTTCTGAATCACCGGCAGGTTTCACCCCCGAACGATCGCGTGAACCTGGTTTTCATGGGAATGGGTGAACCGCTGCTCAATTACGACAACTTTATCAAGGCAGTGTGCCTGTTAGTGGAAGAGGTAGGGATTCCAGGATCGCGAATGACAGTCTCAACTGCGGGAATCGTCCCGCGAATTCACGACCTGGGCCTGGAGCCGATACGTCCCAAGCTGGCCATTTCGTTGAATGCACCTAATGACGTAATTCGAACCAGCATCATGCCGCTAAACCGTAAATGGAACCTGGAAAAGCTCATGGCTGCGGCCAGGGAATTTCCGCTCCGAAATCGGGAAAAACTGACTTTCGAGTATGTTTTGCTGGCCGGAGTCAATGATTCGGTCGAAAACGCTCGTGAAGTGGTCAACCTGATTGCTGGCATTCGCGCGAAAGTGAATTTGATCGCCCTCAATCCCGGCCCGGGCATAGAATTCGGAACTCCCGATCACGAGCAGGTGCTGCGCTTTCAGGACATTCTCATTAACGGCGGCGTCCCCGCTTTCATTCGTAGACCCCGCGGCCGGGACATCTTCGCCGCTTGTGGTCAGCTAAAACGGACCGTCGAATTAACGCCGGCGGCGGTCGGATAGCCGACTACTGGCTACCTCTTTGGGCATGGGAACCGCCGTTTAGCGATGATCGGGCATAACCAGCGCCGAGTGACTCGAAATATGGTCGAGGCTTGCTCAGTGCTCTGTTATCGGCTCAAGCGTAGGTGCCGTGTGGCTAAGACCTATAAGTCTCGCTAGTCGCCTCTTCGCGGCAAGGGGGCGCGGGTGCATAGTTTTATCCATCAGTTTCCCTTACCTGACAAAGACACATTTTGCGTGGTGGTTTGCGCGTTGTCGGTGAACCTCAGCGTCGCCGACCGTGAGCTCTTCGATTTTGGCTTAAACGCTACGCTGACCGTGCAATGCGCGCCTTGCGCTAGTGAACTGCCACACCCGTTTCCAGTGATTACAAACTCAGTGGGATTTGAGCCAGTCAGTGTGATTCCACTGATCGTCAACGGTCCCGTCCCGGAATTGGTTAACGTTACCGTCTTCGACCCACTGGTGGTGTTTACGTTCTGGTTTGAGAAGCTGAGGCTCGACGGGCTCACCGTGGCCTTCGGCGCAGTTCCGGTGGCGGTAACCTGTACCTGCTGTGGGCTGCCCGAAGCATTGTCCTGGAAGCTCAATATTGCGGAAATGCTTCCCGTCTTGCTCGGCCGCAGGCTAAGCGTGACCTGGCAGCTCCTGCCTCCCGCCAAAGAACTGCCGCAGTTATTACTTTGCTGGAGATCGTCAGAACTCACGTTATTTAGCGATCCTAAAGAAATCTTGGAGAACTGAACCGCTGCGCTCCCGCGATTACTGACAGTTAGTACCTGTGTAGTTCTAGTGTAGGTCGTGACTTGGCCGAAGGCCACGCTGGTGGGAGAGAAGCTGAGCCCGGCTGCGGTCACGGTCAACAGCGAAGGCGAACTGGTTATTGAGCCGGACGTTGCCGTGATGTTGCTGCCTCCGGCCGAGATCCCAGTAGCTACGCCGCTCGACGCAATCGTGGCCCGGCTTGTGTCTGAAGAATGCCAAATCGCGGTATTAGTGAGATTTTGGGTGCTGCCGCCGCTGTAAAGGCCGGTCGCGGTAAACGTGACGGTTTGTCCGACTCCAACTGATGCCGGACTTGGACTTACGGCGATACTTTGCAACACCGGTGGATTTACCACCAGTGAGAAGCTCTGCGTCGCATCGCTGGTCACTCCGTTATGCGCAGTGAAGGTAAGCGAGTAAGTGTTTTGAGTTCCTGAGGCGGGCGTGCCGCTTAGCGTGCCGGTGCCATTCCCGTTGTCAACAAATGTCACGCCGCTCGGCAGCGTCCCTGACCTGCCGATGCTGGGCGTCGGGCTGCCCGTGGTGGTTACGGTAAACGATCCGCTTACTCCCACGGTGAATGTCGTAGTGCCGGCGCTGCTGAACCCAAGCGGCTGGCCGACCACTTCGTTCACCACATTCGAGTCGCTGGAGGCAAACCCCGCCGCAGGAATATAGGTGGCTGTAATCGAATGGCTGCCGCCGGAAAGGGAACTGGTCTGGTAGGTTGCCGATCCAGTGCCCACCAGCGCGACGGTTTGCAAAAGCGTTGACCCGTCAAAGAATCCGACCGAGCCTTTGGGAATTTTGGAGCTTGGGGGCGTGGTCTGCACGAACGCAGTAAAGGTTACGGAATGACCGGCTAACACCGGGTTCACGTTCGAGGTCAGCGTCGTAGTGGTAGGAATGGTGGGCGGCTTGACTATGAAGTAATAGGCATTAATCGCGCCGATGATCGGGCTGCTGCTAAAGCCCCCCATAATCGAAGTAGCTTGAGACCCGTCGGTCGCATAGGCATACAAAATATGCGGCCCCGCAGCCAGGGGAGCGGTCGGGGTCCCACTAAAAAAGCCGAAGCCAGTGGGCTGAGCCGCTTGCCACTTCCCCTGCCAGGTGTCGAATTGAAACAGAAGCGAGTCGACGGGAGCGGCAATAGGGAAGTAACTGCTGGTGGCGCTGAAGTCGAAAGCGGGTGTAGGGTTGTCCGTCTGGTTGTCCGGGAGCGGGTCGATGGTGGTGACCAGCGGACTGGGCTGAACATTCTGTTCGACGATTGCGTTCACGGCATCTGCGTTTACACGGACCGAATAAACCACGTTGGTGATCGGGTTCACCGTCACACTACTTGAATCCGATCCGATAGACAGTCCATCCGGGGGTGTGGTGCTTGCCCCGTCTATCTCAAGTACACAACAGTCGATCACTGATACGTAAATCTTATTGGTGACCGGGTTTACTGCCACACTGTACGGAGAAACCGGACCCAGAGGTACCGTGGTCGTGGAGTTGGTTGCGCCATCTATCACGGTTACGTCGTTGCTGTCGATGTTGCCTATGTAAATCTTGTTGCTTATGGGATTTACGGCTACGCTTTGCGGAGATGCCCCGGTATTTACGGTGGTGGCGAAGTTGGTGGCTCCGTCGATTACTAACGCATTGTTGTGAGTGTAGTTAGCTACGTAAATTCTGTTGGTTACCGAATTTACTCCCACCGCATATCCCCCGGTTTGCGATGGAATATTGATGGCAGTGTTGCTGGCCCCGTCAATCACAGTAACGAAGGCGCTACCATAATTCACAACATAGATTTTGTTGGTTACAGCATTTGCCCCCACCGCCCTCATGTTTGCTCCGGCAGCTACTTGGGTACTGAAGTCAGTGTCCCCATCGATCACGGTTACAGTGCCGGATTCGGTCGCAACGTATATTCTGTTGGTCACCGGATTCACTGCAATAGCACCAGGAAAGTCGCCCGTTAAAACCTCGTCGAGCACGGTATCGTTAGTGCCGTCGATTACCGTAACGCTGGCGCCATTTATATTGGCGACGTAGATCCGGTTGGTTACGGGATTGATTGCGACCGCAGACGGATTCCCCGCTGACGGGATTGTCGCAGTAAAGTTGTCAGTTCCGTCGATCACGGTCACGGAGTTGCCGCTATAGTTGGTTACATAGATCTTGTTGGTCACCGGATTGACCGCCACATGCTGTGGCTCCGATCCCACCACTACGGGAGCATAGTCATAGCTGGATCCGTCGATTACGGTTACATTGTCGTGGTCAACATTGGCTACAAAAACCCGATTGGTCACCGGATTCACCGCGATAGGGCCCAAACCCGGGTCGATGTTTAACCCACCTAGATTACTGTCCGCCTCGAAGACGGTCACCGAACCGGTGGTATTGGAAACGTAAACCCTGTTGGTTATGGGATTGAGGGCCACGGCTTCGGGATCCGCGACGAGGTCGGGCCCAGTGGCCGGTTGCTCTGCCGCAACGTTACTGGCGCCATCAATCACCGCCAGGGTATGTGAGGTGACGACATAGATCCGATTCGTCACCGGATTCACCGCTACCGCCCGCGGCGCTGCGGATAGAGTGATCGGCGTTGTGGAGTTGGTGGCGCCGTCGATTACGGTCACGTTATTGCTGCCGAGATTGGCGACGTATATCTTGTTCGTCACCGGGTTTGCCGCCACCGCAAGCGGATTGGACCCCACATTAACCGTCGTAGGGGAGTTGGTTGCGCCATCGATTACTGTCACAGTGGCTGCGGAACTATTTGTCACATAAATCTTGTTGGTTACTGGGTTCACCGCCACGGCATAGGCGCCCGCGCCTGCCGCTACCGTAGCCGTGGAATTGGTAGTGCCATCGATCACGCTGACGGTACCGTCCGTGTAGTTGGCTACGTAGATCTTGTTGGTCACGGGATTCACGGCAACGCCGTAGGCACCTCCCCCCGTGGCCACTGTGGTCGTGGCATTGGTGGCGCCGTCGATCACCGTCACGTTGTTGCTGCCGTTGTTGGTTACATAAATCTTATTGGTTGCCGGGTTCACCGCAGCGTCTTTGGGAAGCGTACCTACGGCGACCGTCGTTGTGGAATCAGTCGCGCCATCGACTATGGTCACGCTGCCGCTGGAGTTGACCACATAAGTCTTATTGGTCTTCGGATTCACTACCACTGCGTGAGGCGCTGACCCGGCTGGAAGAGTTTCGACCTTCCTCTCAGCCTGGGCCGGCACAGCCGCAATAAACAAAAGCAGAGACAGCGCGAATATTGACGCAAATCCGCCGCGGAAAATTTCTCGCCAACCTGAATGCCGGGCGTGGCTAGGGCACGTCGCTGTAGAAGAGAAATTCGGCAGAGTAGGGAAGGCGGAATTCGAAGGGCATACACCGGGCTTGGTGATCACAGGGAAATCTCCTTAGCCACAAATACAGGGTTAGAAAACACGTAAGAGAGTGCGCGCATGCCGAAGCGGGAGTTCAGAAATACGACTGTCGCATCAGCCGAATATCGAGGCGGGCACAATAAAGATGGGCAAGGCTAAGGTAACGATGGTTGGATGTCAATACAATGTGGCATTGCTACTCCATTATTTTTTACGCCATCAGGCGGAGAGTGCAAAGAAATTCCACTCTTGGTCTACTGTGATACCGAGAAGACGTATGGTGCGATACAAGCTGTATCCAACCGATCCCAACCCAGGGCAGAAATTCAAACAAATGAGGCGATGATTGCGCCCATGATTTGCCGCGCGGCGAACTCGCCCCATTCAGGCAAATGCGTAAGTGAGGCTGTCGACTCGGAGTTCATTTACAGAACTGTAATATTTGCCGGGTTTCTTTTAGTTAGGGTAGAGCTAGGCGCCCGTTAAAACGGCGCCCAATTTCTGCCGGAAATGTCGGTCAAGCGTCGCCGTGACGATCCCTCCTGACAACTTGCGATTACGCACCGCCTTCACCTAATATCCGTGGTTGTATCGAGTTCACTTTGGCGTTTATCTCATTTCCCATTTTTCGCAAGCGATCTCTCTGGAGACGGCGCGCCCCTGTTAGCCCGGGCGAGGTGCGACGTATTGAGCGCTGGCTAGCTACGGCTCGCGTGCTGCTGGCGGCTTGTGCTCTGGCCGCTATTTTGATGAATGCCGGCGGCATTCGGGAGTCAGTGTGGGCGGCCGGTCTCTTAGCTTTTTATCTGGCCCAGGGCGTCGTCATTATTTTGCTGCTGCGCCGGCGGCCGGAGTCCACGCTCGCCTTTCGTTTGTTGGTGCATGGCGGAGATATTGTCTGGCCGGCGCTGATTTCCATGTTCGGGTCGGGACAGGGAAATCCATTCTTTCTCTTCTTTGTATTCGTTCTGGCGGCCGCAGCCTATCGCTGGGGATTGTGGGAGACCGTCGGGACTGCCGCTGCTTCGCTGATCTTGTTGTGGGCCGAAAGCCTGGTCTTTCAGCTCGGCTACGTTCAGGCGCTTGATGAATTCTTGTTTCGCTATCACCTGCCCCTGCTGCGCGTCCAGGCGGAAGACTTCGAGCCTCGCAACCTCTTCATGAGGAGCATCTACCTCTTGGTTCTCGGTGTCCTGCTAGGCTACCTGGCGGAGCAGCAAAAGCAACTGCGAGCGGAGAAGGCTGTTATCGCGAGGGTCTTGGCTGGAGTCCGGGTGGAAGCCGGATTAACTGGAACGCTGCAAGAAATTCTCAGCGATCTGCTCACTATCTACGGAGCTTCGTCGGCCTGGGTCGCTTCTCAGGAGGCAAACAGCCAGCACGTTTTTGTGGGCGAGGTTACGTCGATCAATGGAACCCCGACGGTGCTGCACTGGCGGGAGCAAACCGGTGCGGATCGCGATACTTTTCTGTACGAATCGGCAGTCGATAGCAGTTACATCGGATTGACCCAACATGGGACCACGTTTCTAGGCCTTGATCGAAACGGCAATCGGCTCCCCGACCCGCCTCCGAGGTCGGTCGATGCCTTGGTGAGTTTGCGTTCCTTTCACAGCCTGACCACTGTTTCCTTCTTGCTTGGCCAGGAGTGGTGGGGACGTATTTTTCTATTTGATCCCTCGTTGACTGCCGATATCGAGGAGGAGCTTCGCTTTCTTCAGGAATTTGTAAAGCAGGTAGGGCCGGCAGTCTACAACGTTTACCTGCTGCGTCGCTTGCGCCTTCGCGCCGGCGCAGTTGAGCGGGCTCGGTTCGCGCGTGAGCTTCATGACGGCGCCGTCCAGTCATTGATCGCAGTCGAGATGCAACTGGATGTTTTACGCCGCCAGTCGGCTGAAAAACCTGCGATTGTTACCGACGAGCTGGGCAGAATTCAGGGACTACTGCGAGAAGAGGTGCTCAAACTTCGCGAGCTGATGCAGCAGATGAAGTCGCTCGATCTCGATTCGCGTAAATTGCTCGCCTTCCTGACGGACACGGTAGAAAGATTCCAGCGCGAGACCGGCATCTCCGCGCGTTTCGTGACCGACCTAGATAATGTCGACATGCCGCAGCAGATGTGCCGCGAGTTGGCCCGCATCGTACAGGAGGGATTGGTAAACGTTCGTAAACACAGCGGAGCCAAACACGCCCTGGTACGCATGGGCGCGAATGATGGCAAGTGGCAGATTGTGATCGAGGACGATGGTCGAGGATTCTCGTTTTCCGGCCGGCTGGTGCAGGCCGATCTCGACGAACAGAGAAAGGCCCCAGTAATCATTCAGGAACGGGTTCGTTTGCTGGCGGGTGAACTCGCGATAGAATCAAATCCCGGTAAAGGATCACGTTTAGAAATCAACGTACCGCAGACCCGGGAAGTCGCCTATGGATAGTAAAAAGAGTCAGACGATCAATCTCGTCATCGCCGATGACCATCCTATTTTCCGCGATGGCCTGCGGCGGCTTCTCGAAGCCGAATCCAACCTTAAAGTAATTGGAGAAGCTTGCGATGGCGCCGAGGCGGTGAAGCTCGCCCGCCAGCTTAAGCCGGATATCTTGTTGCTCGACTTGGCGATGCCGCGGCATCCCGGACTGGAAGCCTTGCGGGAGATGAGTTCCAATTCGGGGCCACATCCAGTGCGTACTATTCTGCTCACCGCGGCAGCTGAAAAGAATCAGATCGTCGAGGCGCTGCAGCTTGGAGCGCGCGGCGTTGTGTTGAAAGACTCAGCCACGCAGCTTCTGCTCAAGGCCATCCATACCGTGATGTCTGGGGAGTACTGGGTAGGGCGGGAGAGCGTTTCCAATCTGGTGCAGTACCTCCGCACCCTGGTGCAATCGTCTGGAGAAGAGGCCCGGCAAAGGAAGTTTGGCCTCACCCCACGTGAACTGGAGATCGTATCGGCGGTAGTTGCCGGATATGCCAACAAGGAAATTGCCGAGTATTTTAAGATCAGTGAAGACACCGTCAAACACCACCTGAGTAACATATTTGACAAGCTTGGTGTGTCGACCCGGCTGGAATTGGCGCTTTTTGCAGTGAATCAGTCACTACCTCTTAAGACGATTTCTTAAGGAAAACTATAAGGATGGCACTTTAGTGCAGCTTTTATGCCCGCACGGGCTATTGGAGTTATGCAACAATTTGCGTACCATGAGTCTATTGAGAGCTTTGGGGCGGTTCCCGGTTCACAATGTGGATAGCTTAAAGCAGTACTTTGCTTATTCCATAAGCAACGGCCATGGAGGGCACAAGTGGCAAAATTCTTCAAGCAAGTGTGGCACGATGACGATGGGCAGGACATTGCAGAATATGCAGTGATGCTCGCAGTCATCCTGGTGATTGTCGTCGGAACCATCCGACTCATCGGGTCTAACGCGAACAACGTATTTTCCAACGTTGGCAGCGCTATCGGCCAGTAACATCCGTCTTTTCCGGACATCGTCAAATCAAATCCTACCGCAGGATGGCGAAGCTGTTCTTCGTCTGTGAAGACCTTAGCCGCACAGCGAGCTGAGACTGCCGGAACGATTCTGACACTACGCTGAGTCACCTATCGGCGGAAATTTTCAGGCCAAATATAAAGAGCTCGAGGATTAAAATCCTTCGAGCCCTTTTTATTTAGCTAGGCTAAATTCTATTATTTTGCCGGTTCGGTAAGAGCGACCTTGTCGGTCGCGGCATTCGAATAGCGCGCCAGGTACGGGAAGAAGGGCGTGACTTCGAACGGCATTTTCTCGCGTGCCGAAGTTAGGGCCACCGGTTTCGCTTTCACTAACTCGATCCGCGTCGTCCAGGGATCCAACTTGATTCGTCCGCCGAGCGGTAATGCCGCCACCTGATCGGTACGCCGCATCTCCAATTGAGGAGCCGAGTTCATCAGCGCACTCATCCGGATGGTCTTGCTGTCAGCCAGGCCATTGCCGAGATGGCCCCGAATTAAGGCCTTCAAGTCGGGTGCACGCATTTGCAACGCCTTCAAGAATAAAGCCGCGCTTTGCAACTTGTTCTTGTAGGGAGAATTATCGAGAAGCTCCAGAGCCTTCTTGTCTGCACTCTCTTCGTCTTCCGCCTTACGAGTGAAATCCAGCCTGTCGAAGGTGTTTTCGTCGGAGAAGAACATGCGATCGCTGAATGCCACCTTGGTGTCGAGACGGTGGCCAAGTGCTATGTGGCTCAGTTCATGAGCAATCACCATAGCCAGCGAAGACTCGTCGGGAAGCACATCGAGCAGTCCGCGGCTAAGCACGATGGTGTGCCCAATGGTGAAAGACTCCAGCGGCATGGTCAGAAGCACTCGGCAACGAACTTCCGGTTCGATGTTCAGGTTATTGGTGACGATCAGGTTGTTTGCAACCGTCTGCAGAATCTTGTCGACATCGCCATCCGGCGCCAGGAGTCCGACTTTTTGCAGACGCTCCATAACGTTGTCTTCGGCTTGGCGTTCCCACAACCGATTACTTTCAACTGGGGTGGCATCCTGTGAGATGTCGCTTTGATCGTGTACCGAGTCGGGAGCGTCAACCAGAATCTGGGTGAACTCCTCACTGTGCTGGCGCTTCAGATCGTAGCCCCACAGCCGGGTCTGGGCTTTGAATTGAAGGTCGTTCTTGAAACCGTTTCGCATGGCAGATTCTTCGCTGTAGACGAATGAGGGAATCCACATGCCGGGGCGAAGGTTTAAGCGCCAGCTATCGAAGTGCAGGTAGTGCGCGAACCGCGGTGCGGGCCCATAGGTGCCATTGAATCGCACGATGTTATAGTCGCGGTCTTCAACCCAAATGCGGCCGATGAAGCGTCCGGTTCCAGAGCCTTTGCGGGGCTGGACGTCGATCACCAGGCAGCGGATCTCGCCTAGAAACTCGCGGCGGATAAAGGTGAAGTCATAATTCTGCCGCTGCACGTTGTCGTCGAGAATCGCCATCTGTGCGAAACCACGCGGCAGGAAATGTACAGAATATGACTTGGAAAGCTTGGAAAACATGCCCTTCTTGTGCGGCGACTCATCGAGGAAAGCGCGATCTTTGACACCGTTGCTGAGATCCAGCCGTCCCAGGAAGTACTGATCGCCGGCCGGCACCAGCCCAACTTCGCGGTCGGCCCGCATGGTCTGGATATATGTTTCGACCAGGGGATGCACCTGTCTCATCTGCTCGTTAAACGCTTGCTCGCGTGCCACAATGCGATCGACCACTTGATCGAAAGATCCGGGAGTCGATGTCGGAATGCTTGCGGTTGCGTTGTTGCCGGTCGCGGAAACTGGCTGTGGGACGTTCTGTCCAATGGCCCAGAGGGGAAGAGCTAACGCTGCCGAAGCCAGAATACCTGTAACTTTACGCATAAAAATCCTTGAGTCTTTCTCCCTACCCTCAGGCTAACTGGAACACGATGTGTAATACGGCGGTAGAGTCAGCGGGTTGACCGTCCCGCACCGCCGGTCTGAAATGAATTTCTTCGGCGGCCCGGATGGCCGCTTCGTCTAATCCGTGTCCGAGGCCTCGGATCACGCGATTTACATGAACTTTACCGTTTGATTCAAAAACCACTTCGAGAAGCACTTCGCCTTCAATTTTCAGGCTGCGGGCTTCCGAGGTGTAGGTTGGGTTCGGCTTGGACAAGACCTCGGCGGGTAGCGTCTTGGGTGCCACAGCTTCGGCGGGCTTCGCGCGAGGAGCACTGCCCGCGTTAGGGTCAGTATCACCAAAGCCACTCTGGCGAACGTTACCGCGTGTAATATTGGCGCGGCTGCTGCCGTCGCCGGTGGCGGTTCCGTTACCAAAGCCTGCGCTGGCCACTACTCCGGCTGCACCATGGGATCCGCCGCTGCCATTTCCGTAACCGGGACCGGATGGTAGATCGAACGACCCGGCCTGAGCGATGTTGACTGCTTTCCCGGTATCGCGAGCGGGGACCCCATTCGGATCACCAAAGCCGCCAGTCTGCACTTTTGTCGGTGCCGCTGCCACAGTTGGGGTGGCGGAACTTCCCGTAGAAAACACTTCGGTCTTGACCAGCTGGCGCGGGATCACTGCTTTGGTCGGCGCCATCGGCAACGGTTTGGTCTCGGAAACTTGAACCTGCGGTGCTGGTGCGATTTCGGTGGGCTGCGGTATTGCACGGTGTACTGGCGGCGGCAGACGCAGCGCAGCTACCGGCGGATTTTCAACAACTACGGGCTCAGTCTTAAAAACTCGCACTGGCGCTGGCTCAAGATTGACCGGCACCGGCGTCTCAACCAGCTGAGTTACATGGTAATCGCGGGCCGGCTCAACGATGATTTCAGGATGCAGAATACCGATCCACGCCACCGCCACTACCAGCACAGCCTGGGTGCCGATACCGAAAACGAATTCCGTCCACGGTGGTCGTTTGTCGGGGATGCCGGAGAACAGATTGCCGCCGGAGGCGTAAGACATGTTCAGCACTTTCCTTTCGCCAATTATGAAACGCGACGAAGGGCTCATGTCTTCGGGCCAGTTATCCGCGTACCCAGGAATCGGCCAGAATCACTCGCGCTTCCCCCTATATGCAGCACGTGGACGGCCACTTCTAGGCGCCATAACAGACGTAAGCACTTAAGTTGAAACCACTTAACGTGATGAATTCTTATGTTAACAAAATCATCGGCGGGGAAGGCAAAAAACTTCAACTTTATTCCCGGGTCTAGCCCGTTTTGGGGAACTTCCGTAACCACTTTGACTCATCTGCCTAAAGTGGAATCGGCCGGTCAGCAACGCACTACCTTGGCGCTTTGAATGCCCTTGGTCGCGTTGCGGCTGTCGACTACCAGCTGCGACTCTTTCACGATCTGCCCAAAGTCGTAGTCAGAGTGGTCGGTAATCACCAGCACGCAGTCATACTGCCCTAGGTTCTCCAGTGGTGTGCTGTGCATCTGTAGATCGTATTTGCGACCCCGGCCAATGAATGGGATGTAGGGATCGTTGTACTTGATCTCGGCCCCCTCTTTCTGGAGCAGTTCAATGATGGTGAGAGCCGGCGATTCGCGCAGATCGTCGATATCCTTCTTGTAAGCGACTCCTAAAATCAAAACTTTGGCCCCATTCAGCGCTTTCTTTTTCTGATTGAGGGCGGCGGCTACCGCAGCCAAAACGTGGTACGGCATGGACACATTGATTTCGCCGGCCAGTTCGATGAAACGGGTGCGAAAGTCGAATTCTTTTGCTTTCCAGGAAAGGTAAAAAGGATCAACCGGAATGCAATGTCCACCCAATCCGGGCCCGGGATAAAACGGCTGAAATCCAAACGGCTTGGTGGATGCCGCGGCGATGACCTCCCAGATATCCAACCCCATCTTCAGCGACAGCAGCTTGAGTTCGTTGACCAAAGCAATGTTGACGCAGCGGTAGATGTTTTCCAGCAGCTTGGTCATCTCGGCTGCGGCAGGAGAGGAAACCGGCACGGTGCGGTTAAAAACGGCACCGTAAAGCGCGGCTGCCAGCGCAGAAGCTTCGGTGTCGAGGCCGCCAACCACTTTCGGAATGTCTCGGCGGGCCACGGTTTGGTTGCCGGGATCTTCGCGTTCCGGAGAAAAGGCTACGTAAAAGGCTTCGCTGTTATCTGCACCGTTGCGTGCGGCCTTCAGGCCCTGTTTATTGCCGCGCTCCAGTATTGGCACCAGCACTTCTTCTGTAGTGCCAGGGTAGGTGGTGCTCTCTAGTACTACCAGCTGCCCGCTGCGCAGGTGCGGAGCAATGGCGTCGGCAGTGCGAGTGATGTAGCTCAGGTCGGGCTCGTGGTATTCGTTCAGCGGGGTGGGCACGCAAATGATAATTACGTCTGATTTTTTCAGCCCTGTGAAGTCTGAGGTGGCATCGAGTCCACGCTGGCGAGCCTCTTGGATCTCAATCTGGGGAATACGATAGATATAGGACTCGCCCTTTAGTAACTTCGCGACTTTGGTTTCATCGATATCGAAACCCGTAACCGGAAATTTCTGTTCCGCATAAAGCAGCGCTAATGGCAGGCCAACGTATCCTAGCCCAATAACAGCGACGCGCGCCTTTCGGCCATCGATTTTCGCTTTCAACTCAGAAAATTGCACCGCAGAGGTAAGTTGTGTCGTCATAGAAGATGATCCTGCTAAGTATGCCATATTCTCTATTTTGTTCAGCGGCTGGACGCCGGTCGAAGACTCGACTTTCATACTCTAAGGTTGCACATCGGCGGCAAAAAACGCTTGCTTTTTGTTGCCAAGGAGGGCTCACTAGTAACATATTAGCGTGGCTGGCAATTGAGAAAGTAATTGACGTGCAAAGTTATGCACGCTAGCATGGCTGTGGGTTTAAGTTCTACTTACATACGGGGTTACGCTATGTTTCGCAAGTTGATCGGTTGCCTTATGCTGGGTATCTTTCCGGTAGCCATGATCGCCGCCGATTCTACTGCCGCGATGATGTATGTGAAGGGGGCGGCTTGGGTAAATGGGAGCGCTGTCAGCCGATCGTCTGCGGTTTTCGCGGGGGATCTGGTGCAGACTAAGCCCGATTCCGTCGCAAAAATTAATGCTTCCGGATCAAGTGTTTCGGTGGGAGCTGACTCCCTGGTAAAGTTCGAGACAAACGACGTCGCCCTGGATCACGGTGCGGTCGGGGTTGCGACTTCCAAGAGCATGGCCGTCCATACCGGTTCACTTTCAGTGACGCCAGCGACGGGAGCCTGGACCGCTTACGAGCTGAAAAACAGCAGCGGAAAAGTACTGATCATGGCTCATAAGGGCGATCTAACCATCAACGACGCTTCGGGATCTACGACTCTTGCGGAAGGCCGCGAGACGACTCGCTACGCTTCCTACGATTCAAAGGGTGGCGCTGCACCAGCCGCCGGCGGGGGAATCCTGGATTCGCCTATCGCCATTGGAATCGGAGTAGCAGCCGTGGCAGGATTAGTTACCTGGGTTCTGGTGCAAGGTTCAGAACCGGCAAGCAAGTCGACACCGTAATTTGTGGTTTTTGATACGACGGCCCTCTGATAAGTCAGAGGGCTTTTTACTTGGGCCTGGATGAATTCGGCGCTAGCGGACCACCAGAGCCGGAGCCACTTCACGGCTGGCTACGCGCAAACGCCGTTGGTGGGACGGAAACCTTGGGTCTAGCGCAGCAATCACGCACCATACGTAAAAAAGGGCAGCATTGGCTGGTATTTGCAAATTGAAATCAACGAAACTGTGGACGAGGATTCCGGTGCATCCCAACATGGCAATTAGACCGAGTGTGCCATTCGGATCGCTCGACCAGTTTTTCATTTTCCTGATGGCGCGATAGTACATTGCGCCGACAAACCAAAGCATGGCAACAAATCCGGCGGCACCCATTTCTACCAACAATTGCAAATAGTCGTTATGAGCCTCGTTGATATAAAGATCGGTGAAAAACGTGCGATAACGCGGATAGACTTCTGGGAAAGCGCCAAGTCCCCAGCCCAACACGGGCTTTTGCGGAAACATCCTTAGCAGAGCGTCGCGGTTGATGTCCATGCGGGTTCCGCCCTGTAGCTCAGTGGTGGTTTCGGTCTTGATACTAACCAGACGCTGGTTTAGTTCTGAGCCGCCGAGCCAGATCAACAAGCCGGCGATGAGGGCAAGGAATATCCCCAGGCTGAGTGCAACTGTCTTGCCTTGCTTCTGGCGAGCGAGAATTACCGCTAGCATTGCCATCTCAACCACAAATGCGACCATGCCGCCACGCGATTTTGAAAGAAAAATGGTGCTTGCCATTACTGCTGCGGCGACGCGGGCCATGGTTTTTTGCGAGCCTTCGGTGAAACTGGTGAAGGAAAGTACCAGCGGGACCGGTACCAGCATTTCCATGAGTCCTGCATAGTGGCTGCGATTAATGTAGGGTCCGTAAATGGAAGCGTTAGGAATCGTCCTGATCCAGTAGATTTGGCCGGTGGAGGAGAGACTCTGTAGTAGCCCAAAAATCGCAACGGCAAAACCATAACCACAAAAAGCGATTGCCAATTGTTTCAGCTGGGCTTTATTTCGAATCAACTGTACTACGAGAAAGCAAAGTGCTCCGTAGGCGCAATAGAGACGCGCGACGTGACTGGTGTCGAAGTAATAGGCGCTGCGGCCAATCGCAATTTGAATCACGACTAAAGACGCGAACGCCAACATGGGAGCAAACAGCGGATGCCATGTCAGGTTGATCTCCGATGCTGTAGCCTGTTGCCCTACCCACATCAGGCATAGCAGCGCGGTGCCGGCTTCCAGGACGAAGATCGCCCACGGCTCTACTGCACCGAACATCAGCGGCCCCAACAACAGCAGGCCGAATAATCCATAAAAGGTCCACGACTCGAGGACCGAGCTCAATGCCGGCCCCGTGGGGACGACAATCTTCTTATGAGCCATCCGCAAACGGCGTTTTCCGGTTTTATCCTTTGACATCGCCGCCTACCAGCCGGAGATCATCGATCCACAGCTTGCCTTTTATGGGGCTCCCCGGAGGATTTCTTTGGATTCTAACTACTAAAAGTTTGGTATCGGCCCCGGTGACAAACCTACCATGAACCTGCTTCCAGGAATCGACATTGGTGAGATCGTCGCTGGCAAACATAACAGCCTGCGAATACATGTCCTGGATTAGAAATCTGGGTCCCCCTACGCCTTCTAAATCTTCGGCTCTAAAAAAAGCCGAAAAATCGTAGGAGGTATTGGGATCGACGGTCACCATCTGGCGAATACCGGCGTCTTCAATGCCATGGGTGTCGAAGGTGATTTCCAGAGATCTCCGCCCGCTCTGGTGTTGACGCGGGTCCAGCGAAAGGGAAACCTCGCGGGAGCGCCGATACATCCAGTCGAAGCCCCCGTTGATTACGTCGAGGCTGAAATCTCCATTTACCAGCAGATTGTCGGAGGACGGTTGATAGGCAGCCAGACCAGCCAGCGGTGCGCCTTGTTTCCAGACCAGACGGGCTTGATCGACTTCCTTCTGCTGCACCAGATAGTTGATGTAGTAGAACAAACTGCCGCGATCCACAGGTTGGCGGAGCGCAACCATTTTGCCCCACAACTTTGCAGCCCCCGCGGTTTCTTTTTTCCCCAGCAATAATTCCAGAAAGCGGGCATAGACTTTGGGTATTGCTGGCACTACGCCGTCGAGAAGCGCATCTGCGTCCGGTCGAAGTCGCCAGGAGGCTCTCAAGGCCGCGGCAGGGAGATAGGGGTCGTGCGCCATTACGATGCTAAATTCGTGCAACGCGCGCGCGCCGTCACCCTGAACCACATATAAGTTTGCTGCGTCCCAGGCCACCTGCGGCGTCGTGGGCTCCGTGGAGACAGCATGGTTGACCGCGTCGGTCACGGCATCGGATCGTTCCAGCAGTTGATACATTCCTGCCACCGACAGCCAATAGCGGGCGGAGTTCGGATTTAAGTCGATAGCTGTACGAAAGGCTTGAGCCGCTGCCTCGGGCGACTGCACGATTAAATCGTAATAGCGTCCCAACCGGTAATAGTTGTCGGCATTCCCCGGCTGCAACTGGACAGCACGCTTTAGGCTCTGCAGATCGCTACGACCAGCGAAATGGGCGGCGACGAAGTCGACAGCAGCCAAAGCGCCGAATGCCAGCGCTGCCAGCGCGGCAAGCGCAACCAAAGTATATTTGGCGGCCCGGTTTTGAAGCGGAATTCGCATGCATTAGAAAGACAACTATCGCGGAGCGATGAAGCGGTAAAAACAGCATCCGCGATTTAGAACAGCAAGTAGAGTTAAGTTTTGCCAGCGCTTCTGGGCGCTTCGTCTAAATCCTCGGCCACGTCCTCTGGACGAGGAGTAGTTGCGTCATCGCTACGGTAGTAGCGGCTGCTGTATTCGCCGCGATATTCGTAATAGTAGTAGTAATCGGCTGACTTCAAGTCGGCAGCGTTGAGCAATACACCGGCAACTTTGGCGTTTACCCTGACGAGCAAGTCGCGCGCCCGCCTTAATGCCTGCTTGGTAGTTTGTCCGGAGCGAATCACCAGAATCACGGTATCTGCATTGGTCGCCATAATCACGGCGTCGGTGACTGATAAGGTTGGCGGCGTATCGATCACAATGTGGTCATACTGTTCCCGCAGTTCCTGCAAGACTTCACGCATATAAGAGGATGCCAGAAGCTCGGCAGGATTAGGCGGAGGCGTGCCCGCCGGAAGAACATAAAGCGAAGGCAGGAGAGTCGACTGGATCACCGCCTGGCTCAAGGATGCGCTACCAGTCAAGACGTTGCTGAGACCGGTGCGAGGGCCCATGCCCAGGGCTTTATGAATACTGGGACGCCTAAGGTCGGCGTCAATGATCAATACCTTGCTGCCTTTTTGCGCCAGCACAATGGCGGTATTCATGCTGGTCGTGGTCTTGCCTTCTTGCGGCAGGGCGCTTGTAACAAGTATCACCTTGGGTGGTGCACCCAGCGAGCTTAGTAGCAGGGAAGTGCGCAGCGCGCGATACGATTCCGCCATCTGTGATTGCGGCCGTCCTTGGGTTACCAGTTCGACATACTCCCTTGAACCCGAATTCGACATGAGAGTCTTCGTTCCCTGCGGATTGTCGCTTTGCGATCCCAGAGGAATCATGCCGAGAGAAGGCAAGCCAGAAAGCATTTGTGCCTGTTCCGGCGTACGTACCGTACTGTCCAGCCCTTCAAGCAGGAAGGCCAAGCCAATACTGGTACTGATTCCAAGTGCAAGGGCAAACCCAAAGTTACGTGGCACGTTAGGTTCGGCCGGAGCTGCCGGAGGCCGCGCCAAGTCGACGATGCGGAAATTGTTGGAACGCAGCCCGGCACTGATTCCGGCTTCCTTCAGTTTTTCCAGCAATCCCTCGTAAAGTGTGCGGTTCGTGTCCACATCGCGCTTGAGCAGGCTGAATTCAATCCCACTCTCGTTAAGCTTGTTGGCTTCTTCTTTTTGCTGGTCCAATGCAGATTGCAGTAGGTTTTGATGTTGCAGGGCCGCTTCATAATTGTTGCGAACTTGCACTACGACCTTATCCAGCTCCGCTTGAATCTGGTCTTCGACTTCTTTTAACTGAGTGTTGAGTTGCACGATCTTCGGATAGGATGGGCCGAATTGGGTGCCCAGTTGAGCTATTTGTATCTTCAGGTCGCCTTGCTGGTTGCGTAACCTCTGTAATCCGGTGGCATTGCTGGCGCCACTCTCTCCCATAGTTTGTAGAGCCGTCATTGCTGCGGTTGCGGGGTCACTGGACTGTACCAGCCGGTAGATCGACTCTTTCTGCATCCGGTCAGATTCGGCGATGGTCAGGTCTTTGTTTAGCTGATCCAGCTTCGAAGTGACGATGTTTTGTTTTTCGTCGATGCCGAGAATGTTGTGCTCTTTTTGAAATTTGACCAGTTTTTCTTCTGAGGTCTCGACTTTTATCTGAAGATCCACCAACTGCTTCGAGAGCCAGTCCGAAACCTGCATGGTCGACTCGAACTTGGTTTTGAAGTTCTGCTCGACATAACTGGTCATCAAAGTATTTACGACTTTTGCGGCGAGCTCGTTGTCAGGGCTGCGATAGTGAATTTCAATGATGCGGGTATTGGGCACCAGATTGACGATCAAGCTTGCCTTGAAAATATTGAGCGCCGGCGGAGCTTTGGAGGAGCCTGGTTGCAGAGTATCGCTGCTTTCCTCGAGGGAATTTGCCGAAGTCTCACCTTTGCCGCCATAGTCGACACGCTGGTCCAGATTCAGCTGCTTGATCACATCCAGCGCCAGTAAATCACTTTGCAGCACTCGAACTTCGGTGTCGATGTCGCTGGTATCGTAGTAATTCGCGCCGTTGGGTGAATTTCCGAAGTTCATCGCCATGGGATCGGTCTTGTTGATGGCGATGCTGCCGACCGCGTCGTAGATGCGCGTACTGCGCAGCGTGGCCACCGTGACCACCCCGACAATGGTGGCGAGCGTAGCCAGGACTACGATTCGGTGCTTGAAGAGAATGCGGACGTAGTCGCGCAGCACCGATTCCTGGGCGGGCAGAAGATTGTTGAAATTCGCGGCTGAAAGCTGATTGATTGCTACCGGGTAGGGGCTTGGCACTTCGGGCAAACTATTGCCGTTCTTAGGAATGAGGGAACCCGAATCCATGAGCCTCCTAGGCCAAATCCTGTTGTAAAAATACGCCAACATTATCCCGGCTGGTTAACGCACGGGACATCGGAGGTAAACGCATGTGCATGTATTTTTATCGTAACATCGTATGTCAGCGTTGCCGAGCTAATTTCAATTGTTCCAGCGTGGTACACAGGTAAAGCCGACAAGCGCACCGCGTTTATTCTCGATATACTACGGCTTCGCAATGGCGCACTTCCATGGAGTGTTAGCGACACATGAATTGGTCTGAGCAGGCAGTGCTGGTCACCGGAGGCACGGGATCTTTCGGCAAGAAATTTATCGAGCTTTTATTGCGGGAATACCATCCGCAGAAAATTATAGTTTTTAGCCGGGACGAGCTTAAGCAGCACGATATGAGGGCCAGTGGCTTTGATCATTCCAGCCTGCGATATTTTATTGGCGACGTGCGGGATGCTCAAAGGCTGCAGCGGGCATTTTCCGGAGTTACGGTTGTCGTTCATGCGGCCGCGCTGAAGCAGGTGCCGGCCTGCGAATACAACCCGTTCGAGGCGATCCAAACCAATATTATTGGCGGCCGCAACGTGATTGATGCGGCCATCGACCAGGGGGTGAGACACATCCTTGCGCTCAGTACCGACAAGGCTGTTAACCCCGTGAACCTTTATGGTGCTACGAAGCTTTGCGCGGAGAAAATGTTTGTTCAGGCGAATGCCTACGCAGGGGCGAAACAAACCCGCTTCAGCTGTGCACGGTACGGCAATGTGGTAGGCAGCCGGGGCAGCGTGATTCCGGTTTTTCTGGAACAGCGCAAGCGCGGCAAGATCACGATGACTGATCCCCGCATGACCCGCTTCTGGATTACGCTCGAGCAGGGTGTTCGGTTCGTGGTGAACTGCATCGAGCAGATGCACGGTGGGGAAATTTTTGTGCCCAAAATCCCCAGCATGAAACTGGTAGACATGGCGGAAGCCATCGCGCCGGGCTGCGAGATTGAATACATCGGGATTAGGCCGGGTGAAAAGTTGCACGAGGTGCTGGTCTCGGATGATGAAGCGCGCAATGCCGTTGAACTGGAGGGGATGTTTGTCATCAAGCCGAGCCACGGGTGGTGGCGTTCGGACAATTGGAAGCAGGGCAAAATACTTGAGGATGGGTTCCGCTATGCAAGTGATACGAATTCGCAGTGGATGAGTTCGCTTGAGTTGCAGCTGCTTATTCGCCATGACGGAAGCACGGAAAAGGACGCAAAAGCACAGGAGGTGGCTCAGTGAATAAGATGACTTCCGAGCTGGCGGAATGGACAGGGCGGTTCGGCGAAAGCTACACGGACCGAAACCTGCTGACGCCGGAAGACCATGACTTACTATATCTGAACGATTTTGGAGTCTCGCGAACCCAACTGAACCAGGAATTCTTGAATGATATTCCACGCGATGCCAGGATACTGGAAGTAGGGTGCAATATCGGCAACCAACTGATGCTCCTTCGGCAGATGGGATTTACCAATCTATTCGGAATTGAACCGCAGACTTACGCGCTCGGGCTAGCGAAAGCCAGAGCGCCAGACGTGAATCTCCTACAAGGAACAGCCTTCTCGATCCCTCACGAAACAAGATCCTTCGATGTGGTGTTTACTTCGAGAGTCTTGATCCATATTTCCACCAGCGAATTGCCTCGAGCTCTGGATGAAATATATCGTTGTTCGCGTTCTTATATCTGGGGACTGGAATATTATGCGCCGGAGTTCACCGCGGTGACCTATCGCGACCGGGACGGACTACTGTGGAAAGGGGACTTCAGCCGAAGATACTTGGAACGGTTTGCTGATTTGGAACTTGTGAAAGAGCGGAAATTGCCGTACTTGACTGGGGAAAACGTTGATTCAGCATTTTTGCTGCGCCGTACAAATTGAAAATCTTGTCTTCTTGAGACGATGCCTTCAACCTATCCGAGAGTAGTGGCGATCATCCAAGCTCGAATGGGCAGTACCCGGTTGCCCGGTAAAGTGCTCCTCGATATTGGCGGTGAGCCCGTTCTGTCACGGGTGCTCAGGAGGCTGAAAAGGTGTACCAGGATCGACCAGTTACTAATTGCCACCACTACGGATGCAGCGGACGACGCAATTGTGGCGGCATGTCAAAGTTTCGAAGTGGAAGTGTTTCGAGGGCAGCAAGCAGACGTGCTGGATCGTTATTACCGCGCGGCACAATTTACGAAAGCTGCAATTGTTGTACGCATCACTTCCGATTGCCCCCTGATAGATCCCGACGTGACGGATCGTACAATTTCGGCTTTTCTGGACGCGCGCCCAGATTATGCCAGCAACGCCCTGCAAAGGACATACCCTCGGGGACTCGATACCGAAGTAATGAGTTTCGAGACCCTGGAGCAATGTTGGTCTCATGCTGATCTGCCCTATCAACGTTCGCATGTCACTCCCTACGTTTATGAGAATCCGGAGAAATTCAAAATTCTGAAAGTGACCGGAAGCAACGACTGCAGCTCACATCGTTGGACGGTCGACACCCCCGAGGATCTGAAATTTGTGCGAGCCGTGTATGAGCGATTTGGAAATCGCGACGACTTTTCCTGGCATGAAGTTATCGCTGAAATGGAGAGACATCCGGAATTAAAAGCAATCAACCAACATATCGAGCAGAAGGCGCTACACGAAGGGTGATCGCCGCGGGTCCATGGCCGTGAAGGAGAACTCTACCATCGTCACCGGAGCCAGTGGGCTTTTGGGATCGACCATTTTAATGGAAGGTCGCAAATCAATACCCAGCCTGGTTGGTCAATATTGGGAGCATCCCATCCATATAGTTGGCACTGATTCCCTCCGAATGGACTTGAGAGATGTTGATTCGGCTTGCGAGACGTTGCGATCTTTTCGCCCGGACGTAATTATTCATTGTGCTGCTGCTACTAATGTTGATTGGTGCGAGGACCATGTAACAGAGGCACATCACCTGAATGCGGAAGTTCCCGGTGCATTGGCAAAGACAGCCCGCAATATGGGAACACGCTTCGTTCATATTTCTACCGATGCGGTCTTCGATGGGAAAACTGGGAACTATTCAGAAACCGATTTGACCGGTCCAGTGAATGAGTATGCCAAGTCTAAGTTGTGCGCCGAGCATGAGGTGTTGTCGCAGAATCCCGATGCTTTAGTGCTTCGGGTTAACATGTATGGCTGGAGTGCCCAGCGGCGAAGCTTGGCAGAATGGGTGTTGCGCGAACTCGAGGCAGAAAGGCCAGTTCCGGGCTTTATAGATGTGTGGTTCTGTCCAATCCTGGTGAATGATTTGGCAGAGATTATTTTAGGGCTGATCCAAAGCGGTGCAAGTGGCATTTATCATGCTGCCGGCTCTGAACGAATTAGTAAGTTTGAATTTGCCAGGCGAGTTGCTGCAATCTTTGGGCACGATCCTTCCAAGCTGAATCCGACTTTGTTAGCCGAGGCAAAATTGCGAGCCGCGAGATCACCCGACATGTCATTGAACACGGCGAAGATCGCTGAGAAACTGAGACGGTCTATGCCGGATGTAAACTCCGGCCTGGTGAGGTTCCGCGAGCTCAGGGACAATGGCTTTGTCCGGGAATTACGCAGTTATTCAGGCGGGATTCAGGTATGACGTCCATTCAACTATCGAGGAAGAGCATCGGTCTGACGCATCCTACTTATTTCGTTGCCGACATTTCTGCCAATCACGATGGTGACTTGGAACGCGCCAAGTTATTAATACGGCTCTGCGCAGAGGCTGGCGCTGACGCCGCGAAGTTTCAAAATTTCCGGGCTGCCAAAATCGTTAGTGACCATGGGTTTCGCGCCATGGGCGACCAGGTATCGCATCAGTCCAAGTGGAAGAAGAGCGTCTTTCAGGTTTATCGTGACGCGAGCTTGCCTTGGGAGTGGACGCCAATTTTAAAGGGCGAGTGTGTCCGCTGCGGAATCGATTATTTCTCCGCTGCCTACGACCTCGAAGCTGTCGACATGCTCGATCCCTACGTCGAAATGTTCAAAATCGGATCGGGCGATATCACATGGCTCGAGATGCTTCGCAAGGTCGCCGAAAAGCGTAAACCGGTTCTGCTGGCGACCGGTGCTTCTGACATTGGTGAAGTGCAACGTGCAGTGGAAGAGTTGCTAGGGATAAACCCTCAACTAGTTCTGATGCAATGCAATACTAATTACACGGCGAGCCTGGAGAATTTCCGGCACGTCCATCTAAGAGTGCTTGAGACTTATCGGACGATGTTCCCAGAGCTGGTGTTAGGCCTATCTGATCACACTCCTGGGCATGCCACGGTGCTGGGTGCGGTTGCATTGGGTGCACGGGTAATCGAAAAGCACTTCACTGACAATAATGCGCGGGAGGGTCCCGATCACCCTTTCTCAATGACTCCGAGAACCTGGCGTGACATGGTCGATCGCACCAGGGAGCTTGAGTACGCCCTGGGCTCGACCCGCAAATACGTTGCGGAAAATGAGACTGATACTGCAATCGTGCAGCGCCGCTGTCTGCGCGCGGCTCGGGACATAAAACAGGGCACGATTCTTTCCGCCGACATGCTCGAGTCTCTTCGTCCCGCACCCGCGGAAGCGGTTAGCCCCTTTGATTTACCGAAAGTAGTGGGGAAAAAACTGGCTCTCGACGTGGTAGCTGGAGAAGAGATTCGTTGGACGAGCATTCTTGAGCCCGAGGGCTAATAGTGCGTGTTCTCTATGTTTCGGATAATCGGTCCGACCATAACCGCCGTTTTCTTGAAAAGCTCTCTGCTGCGGGCCACGAGCTCTGGTTTCTGGACATTACAAATCTTGCAGACGGTTCCGGTTGGCTTCCCGCAAACGTAAAGATCGCCCCCTGGAGCACAGTTTTTCCGCGAAATGGCGATCCATCCCAAATTATTAAGTTGGTGCCAGAGTTCCAGAAACTCGTTAAAGTTCTGAAGCCGGACCTAGTACATGCCGGTCCAATCCAGAGCAGTGCTTATCTGGTTGCTCTGGCCGGTTTTCACCCCCTTTTAGTTATGTCCTGGGGCTCGGATATCCTCGTAAACGCCTGCCAAAATATGGTTTGGGAACAAGCAACACGGATAGCTCTAAGCGAAGCCGACGGATTACTGTGCGATTGCGACACCGTCCGCTCAGCACTTGGCGAATTCAGCCGGTTGGGCGACGAGCGGATTGCCCAATTTCCCTGGGGGGTCAAACGCGGATCGTTCGGTCCGAATGGAACGCGCCAAGCGACAGCGGATTTTGCTACTGAAACATTTCGAGTCATCTCCACTCGGTCCTGGGAACCGCTGTACGACGTCGAGATTCTACTGATGGCGTTTCACGCAGCTCATGCGCAGGAAGCTCGAATGCGGCTGTTGCTTCTCGGCGACGGGTCGCTTCGAACTCGCATTCGCAGTTTGATTGCCGAGCTTGGATTGGGTGAGCTTGTGCTCACGCCGGGGCAGGTTGCGGCTTCAGATCTGCCAAGATGGTTTCGATCGGCGAACGTGTACGCGAGTTGTGCGAAATCGGATGGCACTTCAATCTCCCTGCTGGAAGCCATGGCCACCGGCTTGCCGGTCGTTGTAACTCAAAATCCGTCTAATGAAGAATGGGTCGAGTGTGGCCAGAATGGCTGGTTAGCGGAATCTGGCAACGTCGCCGCGTTCGCTGAGGGGCTGCTAAATGCTTCAAGATTAAGTGATGCACAACGTGATGCTATTTCCTCCCGTAATCAGGAGCTTGTCTCGACGTTGGCAGACTGGGATAAAAATTTTCCCCAATTGCTCGGATTGTACAGCCAACTTTGTCTCACTGGCCGGATAGTCAAGTGAGAGTACTTCTAGTCCATGCAGCCGATGATCTTCCCGCGAATGCAGCCGGCAAATGGGATTTGGTTGTTGACCTGGGACGGTCCCCGAGGTCAACGTATGACCGCTGGAAAGCGCGCTGCGGTTGCGTAGTGAAGAGCATCAACGACTTTCAACGGCCTCTCGAGGACTTACGCCGGGTTAAAGAACTATTGCGTACCGCGTCACATTCTGTTTTAGATTCGCTTGGCATTGACTGGTGGGGTTTGGCCTCATATCTGGTGGCCGACGATCTATTAGTTGGTTTGCGGCTGCGGCGCTTAGCTAAAGAATTGGGTAACGCACCTGAACTTGATTGTACGCGCCGAGATGCACAGGCTTCAGTGTTGCGGGATTTATCGGGGGGCAGGCTAGGAGTTTTGCAGGTCGGTTCTCATCTCCTGAGTCGAATGGAGCACTATCGCGAGATTTTCTCTCGTCTAGATCGCACTCAGATCGCGCAGGTATTAGAAGATAAATGGGACCCTCAGCATCAACTTCGGCGCAGGATGAGCCGTCGCCGCGTTGGTAACGAAGCGGTTGTCATATTACCCACGGCCTATGTGAACATTTCTCGCACCGCAGTGGCGTACGCCAAGTTGATGCCTGAAAAGAAATTCCTCCTGGTGTATGCGCGGAACAGTGGCAAAATCCCGAATCTTCCTTCCAATGTTCACTTAGTGCCTCTCCATCCCTACTATTCAACTGGAGAGCCGCGGGACTTAGCTGATCTGCTCGCGCGCTGGGAAATCCTTAAACTGCGGCTGCGTGCTGGCTCCGAAGAGTTCAACGAAGCGGATAGTCTGGGCGGCCTGCAAAGGGTTCCAGAATTTATTCGCCGCGGCCTTTGGGCCCGAGATGCGTGGAATGAGGTTTTCGCAAGACATAATGTTACCGGCTGCCTCTGCGCCGACGATACCAATGTTTATACGCGCCTTCCTCTGGTTATCGGCCAGCTTCGAGGAATTTCCTGCGCTGCCACCCATCACGGTGCGCTCGACTATAGGATGGCCTTCAAGACGTTGTATGGCGACGTCTATCTGGCAAAAAGCGAGATGGAGTTGGATTATCTAGTTAATGTATGCCAGGTTGCAGGGGAGCGAATTGTGTTGGGAGGACCTGACCCGTCGCCCCCAGCTATGGCGCAGGTTTCTGGAAAGTTGCGTCCCTGGCTGGTTTTCTTTACCGAGCCGTACGACGCGGACGGCTGGCGTAAAGACGAGATCTACCGAGAATTATTGCCAGAACTCTTGGCTCTGGCGGAGCGATCCGGTCTACAACTGGTTTTCAAGCTGCATCCCTTCGAGAGTGCAAAAGGACATCGCAATCTGCTTTCTCGCTGGCTTTCCGTAGAACAGTGCCGCCAGATAGAAATCGTTACTGGTGGTCTAAATCCGGATTTTTGGGCACAGGTGCGGGTTGCAATCACTGTACAGTCGAGCGTGGCGATAGAATGCACTCGGCTGGGGATTCCAGTCTTTTTGTGCAGTTGGCTTGGCAGCCGCTATGGCGGATACATACAGCAGTTCGCTAAGTTTGGAGCGGGACAGATACTTGCTCAGTGCGAAGACTTGAGGACCGTTCCGGCACGATTGGCAGGATATGTGATCGACAAGGATGTTCAATGGAAGCTCGGCACAGCGATAGATCCGGATGTTCTGCGGCATCTATTGGGCGTTAAGGATATGGGGAAGAGCGAAAAAACCTTGGAAGTCTTTTAGCTAACCTTTGGATACTGAAAGCATTGAAATCACAAGCCACAAGCAAGCTCGCCGTTCTCCCTAAAAGATTCTGTGAAATCGTGGGGATCCCTCGCTATTTTGTGCGCAGGGTATTGTTTGAATCCCGGATGATGGCGGTCCGCTTGTATTCGGTTACGCCACCTGCCTGGGTCCGCGTACGGCAGCTTAAAAAAAATTCTCCATTGCGTTTGATGTTCGGGTGCGGTGATATACGGCGCCCGGGTTGGGTCGGGATCGATTGCTTTGGTGGCCCTGCCGTCGACCTGCTTTTAGATTTGCGCCGTCGGTTGCCGTTCGAAGATTCTTCTGTGGACTACTGCTACTCCGAACATTTTCTGGAGCACTTATATCCTACAGAGGCAGAGTCCCACCTCAGAGAGGTTCACCGCGTTCTGAGACCTGGGGGGATTTATCGCATCGTGGTTCCGGCGGCGTTGCGGTTCGCTCAAAAATATCTGGAGGGCGACGCTAAGTTTTTTGCGCTGGCACATCCCTGGGAAGCGAGGCCGCTTGACGCTCTTTACAAGATCGTAAACTGGGAAGGAGAGCATCGCAGCATCTATGATCTCGGCCAGTTGAGCTTTCTTGCCACGAAAGCTGGTTTCGCGCCGGCAAAGGAATGCCAGGCAAATCGAAGCAGCATTCCGGAGCTACGAATTGACCAGGCCGAACCGCTTCGCGTTGCTGAAAGTTTGTATGCAGAATTGACGAAGGTGTAATCATCCTAATTATGCCGCGCCTGCTAATCGACGGCACGCCAATCCAGACGAACCCAAAAGGAGTCGGGCGCTATGCGTACAACGTCTGCGCGCAATTAACCCAGCAACTTCCAGAAGATTGGCAGATCCATATTCTTGTTAACGATCCCAATGTGGGCGCCTTTCCACAGACAACTCGGGCGACAATGGTCCCGATTCGATTTAGGTCGGAAATTCGCCAGGCTCTATTCGAATTGCCGAAGCAAGTAGCCCTACTGAAACCCGATTTGCTGCTCAAAACGCACGAGAGCGGCGGATATGTGAAGGGCGTTCCCACAGTCACCGTTTGCCATGACATTGATGAGTTGATTTGGACTGCGCAGGGAGGAACTCGGAACCCTTTGCGGCATGGCATTAACTGGTACAAACAAAAGCTCCGCAAAAAGCTGCTGCAATCCAGCGAATATGTGGTTTGCAATTCAGAGTTCATTCGCAAAGCGGTGCAGGGTTACTACGGAATCCCGGTCACCAAGACGGTTGTAGGGTACTGTGCCGTGGACCCGCGGTTCTATGAGTTCTCTCGCGCCGCGAATCGGGAGGCGGTCCGGGAAAGGTACAAGGTGGCCCGCTTCATTCTGACCTTTGCCACAGGAGACCCCAGAGAGAATTTCTCTTGCTATCCCGTGCTCGCGGCAAAAATGCTTGAATTGGATGTGGACACCTGCCTTTTGGTGGCCGGGGTTGACCTGCGGTCGCAGTATGTAGCGGACCTGCGGAGAGAGTTCCTGGAGCGCGGCCTGGTCGAGGGGCGCCACTTTATTCTGGAAGGATTTTTGGGGGAAGACCGCTTTCAAGACCTGGTGGAGTTATACGCCGCCGCCGATTTTTATTTGGAACTCTCGCTGCACGAGGGGTTCGGCATGCAGTTGGTAGAAGCGATGGCATGTGGAACTACATGTATTTCTTCTGACCGGGGAGCGCTGCCGGAGATCGGTGGTGGATTTGTCTCGTTTGTCAATCCGGTGAACATGTATGAGGTGGCTGGAACAATCCGCCAGGCCTACGCTGAGGGACTTGATCGCAGAGACAATAGCAACCAGATTCAATACACTCGCAAGTTTTCCTGGGGTGAAACGTCCAATCTGATTTCCGGAGTGTTGATGCAGATAGCGGCGAGACGATGACCATGCTTGCTTGTAAGGGCGTGCAACATTCGCGGAGCATCGCACGGTGAGCCATCGCGTCGTAATCATCACGGAAATCATCGCTCCCTATCGGATCCCAGTTTTCAATGCGCTAGCGCGGTTGCCGGAGATTGATTTACATGTGATCTTTCTAGCGGAGACGGACTCCGCACAGTGGAAGTGGCGGGTATACAAAGAGGAAATCCAATTTTCATATGAGGTACTGCGGTCGTGGCGGGGCAGGGTGGCTGGAAACACCTTCTTGTTTAACTGGGGAGTCTCCGCTGCCTTAAAGCGTTTTTTGCCGGACTCGATTGTCTTCGGCGGCTACAACTACCTTGCTTCCTGGAAAGGTTTACTGTGGGCACGAAGCCACGGTGTACCAGCTTTGCTCTGGGCGGAGAGCAACGTAAATGACCGCCGATCAAGAAACCCCATAGTAGAATTTCTCAAAAGCACTTTTATACGGGCCTGCCGAGCGTTCGTAGTGCCAGGCCGGTCGTCTCATAATTATTTGTCAGGTTACGGAGTGGCCGTGAGTGATATTTTTACGGCTCCCAATGCGGTAGATAACAACCTTTTTGCCGCCGGCGCCGAGGCGGCACGTAAGGACGAGCGACGATTTCGCGACTGTTTGAATTTGCCTGATCGGTACTTGCTATTTGTCGGAAGGTTTGTACGCGAAAAAGGCATCTTCGATCTGCTGGATGGGTATGCATTATTGCCGGCCGAGAAGCAAGATGAGGTCGGAATTGTTTTTGTAGGGGACGGCCCAGAAAGAGCAGAACTGGCGAGGCGGGTGGCAAATCTGTGTAAAGGCGAGATCCGGATTGTAGGCTTCGCCCAACGTGACCAGCTGGCGATTTACTACGGACTGGCGGACGTGTTTATTTTTCCTACGCATTCAGACCCATGGGGGCTCGTAGTAAACGAGGCCATGGCCTGTGGGCTGCCGATCCTGGCGACCGCTGTGGCGGGCTGCGTCGCAGACTTGGTATCTCATGGCGATAATGGATTGGTGGTCACCGCACGCGATGTGTCTGGTATGGCTAAGGCGATCGCAGCTATGCTCGATATGGGACGTTTGCAACAGATGGGCGCCTCTAGCCAATCAAGAATCAAAGCATTTTCGAGCCTAGCGTGGGCAGAGGGTGTGAGAGCCGCGGTTGAGTTTGCCACCGGGAAAGAAGCATGAACTTCAATATCCGGCACGCCTATTGGGGATTGTCAGCGCTGGCGCTTTTGACCGTGGTGATCGCCGCAAGGCGTCCGCAGTTGGTCACCGACCCTCGGTATATGGGGATGCTGATCATCGCTGAGATCGTGGCCGTCTGCCTTTGGCACTACGAGGAGGTTTATTATCCGTTTCTCATCTTGACTTTCTTGTGGGCGGGGACGGATTTTCCGCTGCGGTCGGCGGCCCAAACATTGCGATGGGTAGTGCTTGGAACTGCGGCCTGGGTTGGGTTTGTAATCTGGATAAGCAAGAAGGGCCACCGCTTCGGTATTTTTCATTTAGTTGGTTTTTTCTGCATAATCGCAGCTCTGTCGTCCGCTTTGGTTTCCCAGCTTCCTCAAACAGCTTTGCTCAAGGCGGGAAGCCTTGCACTCTTGTTTTTGTACTCCTCATCTGGGTTGCGAGTCGCTTTTGAACATAACCGGGAGAAATTTATCCATGCTCTGATCCGAGGCTGCGAAGCATTGATATATCTAAGCGGCGCCAGCTACTTGGTGCTGCGGGTCGCGCTTTATGGGAATCCCAATTCGCTCGGTGGCGTAATGGCCTTCACTATTCCCATTTTTCTCTGGGGTGTACTTACAGCCAAGGTGAGTGGCCAATATTATCGCTCAATGGGTGCTCTGCTTCTGGCGGCCGGCTTACTGTACAGCAGCGTTGCGAGGGCGGCGGTCCTGGCTCTTGTTGTAACCGCAGTTCTGTTGTTAGTGGCGCTCCGACGGGAAAAACTTTTGCTTCAAAGCTGCTCTATTCTAGTGCTGTTTTTGGCCTTGGCTGGTGTAGCGAGTCCGGTTCGATTTGAAAGCGCTGCGAAAGCTTTCATGTCCGACATTATTTATAAAAACCATGCCGAACGTGGGCTCTTTGCGTCTCGCACCGCTCCTTGGACAAACACCATGTCTTCCATCCAGAAGCATCCCTGGCTGGGCTCCGGTTATGGAACAAGATCGACCACGGTGGGCGTTTCATTACAGCAGGATTTGACCACCACGAATATTCGCTTCGCTGAATATGCCAACAGCTATCTGGCGATTGCCGATTACATGGGCTTTGTAGGGATTGCCTGTTTCGGCACATTATTTCTGATGGTTCTGTGGAAGCTGGGTCGAGTCTGGATCTGGATCCGCAAGACCCACAACGTCAATCACTATATCGTCCCCATCGCGGCCATTGTTACGACTGGATTAATCCACGCCGGTTTCGAGGATTGGCTTACTGCCCCAGGCTCGTACTTTTGCATCTTCTTCTGGCCTTTTGTCTTCCTGCTAATGGATTTTTCTCCTACGGCCGACGGCGCTTTACCTGAGCGTGTGGTTTTCCCTAAGCCTGAATACGACCCTGGTTTCGCTTTTGGCCGGCCGGCGCAGCACAATGCGCCGCCAGCCCGTGGTTCGTAATCCACCTACCTTCATGCACTTGTTCATTAATGCGCTGGCGGCCAGTTCCGGATCTGGCCCGACTTACGTGCGCAATGTTGCCCCACAAATTGCAAACGCACAAAACCTCCGGGCCACGATTCTCCTGCGCCCCGAGTTACGCCAGCAGTTGGGTGATTATGCCAACGTCGAGTTCATAGAGCATGAGGCCCCAGCCAATGCGGGATCGCGATTTCTCTATGAGCAGAAGGTTGTCCCTGACCTTCTGCGGTCATCACGGGCGGACGTGCTTATTTCCGCCGGTAATTTTGCTTTGCGCAAGTGCCCAATTCCGCAAGTGTTACTTAGCGGCAATTCGCTTTATCTCTCGGCCGACTTTTTCCGCGACCTGCGTAAGCGTCGCGATTACCGACTGTGGCTGGACACCATCATTAAGGAAAAGTTTGCCAAGCAGTCAATTAAATGGGCGAACGTCACGGTTGCACCGACTGAGGCCTTCGCTAAACAACTTCGCAATTGGAGCCCTGGAAAGGTGGTAGCGATCCACCACGGGTTTGATCCGGATACATTTTTTCGGGATGACACGCCGTTAGGTTCGGAAATCGAAGGTAAGCTCGATGCTACAGAAGGCGATTTGCGGCTGCTTTTTGTGAGTCATTACAACTACTATCGAAATTTCGAAACTCTTTTTCGCGCCTTGCTACTGATAAAGAGCCAGCTTCCAAATCGAAAAGTAAAGTTGCTGCTGACCTGCCGGCTACGTACCGAGGACAACCCTGGCCACTATGACGCGGATGCCGCAGGCCGCCTGGTGAAAGAGTTGGGTGTTGAAGCGGATATCGTTGAACTAGGCATGGTCCCATATGATCAACTCCACCACGTCTATAGGCGATGCAACGTATATGTGACCGCCGCCTACGCGGAGTCTTTTGCTCATCCCCTGGTAGAAGCCATGGCCAGCGGGTGTCCAGTGATAGCTTCCGATCTGGCGGCACACCAGGAAGTGTGTGGCGATGCCGCGCAATATTTTTCCCGATTTTCCGCGCAGGAACTGGCTAATAGAATCGTAGATTTCTCACTGGATGAAAAAATCGCAGCGCAAATGAAATCCAAAGGACTGGATCGCGCGCGCGACTTTAGTTGGGCCCGGCACGTTAGCAGTTTGGTGGCACTGTCGGCTTCGATTCTTCGATAGTTGGACGACTTCCGAACTGATCGCGTGCTTGGGCTCGCCGCGATTGTTCTGTTTCGGCAGTACACTAAGGTCCAATGAGCACGGCGGAAATCCCGGCCAGGAACAGGCAGGCGGCGGACGGATCTGCCTCCCTATTAAGGCCGTCTTCGATTTCGAGCCGGATACTTTCGCATCTGTCCCGACAGACCAGTTCAGGCCGCTATATCCCTGAGATGGATGGCCTGCGCTTCGTCGCAATAGCAATGGTTTTTCTGTTTCATTTGAATGGCTACCTGATTACGAAATCTTCTCCTCATTACAGCTTTTCTCAACGTGATTGGTTGGAGCAGGTCGCGAACGTGGGCTTCCGGGGAGTGGAGCTATTTTTCGTGATCAGCGGATTCATTCTCGGCTTGCCGTTCGCCGCGTATTACAGAGGCGAGGGGAAAAAGGTCAACCTGCGCAAATATTATTTGCGGCGACTGACGCGGTTGGAGCCTCCGTACCTGGTCGCGACGATGGGATCGTTCGCACTCGCACTTTTAATGCAAGGCCATGCTTTTCTGGACCGCTGGAAGGAGCTGGCCGCCAGCCTGATTTATCAGCATGACATCGTGTATGGCACGATAATTGGGGTGGCTTGGTCGCTTGAAATCGAAGTTCAGTTTTACCTGTTAGTGCCGGCTCTGACCCTATTGTTTGCAATTCGCTCAGTATGGTTGCGGCGAGCCGTGATTGTGGGCCTCATCGTGGGCGCTCAGGCGATTCAGTTATTTCTCCTGCCCGGGCATCCTCGCGTGTCACTGTCGATTTTGGCTTACTTGCAATTTTTTCTGACGGGCTTTTTGTTGACGGATGTTTTCCTCGCAGAATGGAGACAGCGCCCAGACCACTCGTTCTACTGGGATGCCATCTCGCTTGTCGGATGGCCCGCACTTTTCGTGGTTCTGCACTTCTTTTGGTTACAACACTGGCTGTTCCCGGTTGCAATTTTCATCCTGTACTGCGCGGCATTTCGCGGCAGGATCTTCAACCGCTTCTTTATCAATCGATGGATTACCATCATCGGTGGCATGTGCTATTCCATCTACCTGATTCACTATGAAGCGATCTCGGCGGTCGCACGTTTCACCAAGAATTGGGACGCGGGCGGACCATATTGGCTGCACTTGCTGGTGCAGTCAGTGATAGTTGGAAGTGGAGTGTTGGTGGTTTGTACCGTTTTCTTCCTGCTGATTGAAAAACCTTGCATGCAACCGGATTGGCCGCAGCGCCTGTGGCAGTATTTTGGTAAAAGTCGGGTCGCGGCAGCATCCTGAAGGTTCCCCTGCAAAATCCCGGGTACCCATCTCACTCGTGACCAAGCAATCGGCTCTATAACAGCCCTTCCGCCAACCATTCAGGTTAAGATAATCAATCAATCTGATGGAAAAAGTGGCGGAGACAACTCGCTTGGCGGGCGTCGCGGACACGCTGTTGCCGGTGAGCGTGATCGTGCCAGTGCGCAATGAGGCGCAGAACCTGGTGCGCTGTCTAAGCTCGTTGCAAGGTTTCGGCGAACTCTACGTAATTGACTCGCAAAGTTGGGACGCTACCGCAGCCATTGCTGCTGAATATGGCGCGAAGGTCGTGCAATTCCATTACGGCGGGGGCTGGCCAAAGAAGCGGCAGTGGGCGATGGATACCCTCCCGTTTCAGTATGAGTGGATCTTCCTGGTTGATGCTGATGAAGCCGTCCCGCCAGAATTGGCGAGCGAAATTCAAGAGGTAGTGAAGAACCCCGACATTGATGGCTATCAAGTCGGCTTGCAGATGCATTTCTTGGGCCGGCGACTGAACCATTGCGGCGCCAATTTTTATAAGCTGTCGCTTTTTCGGCGGGGCATGGGCCGTTTTGAGTGCCGCTTGAAAGATCAGGATGCATCGATGGCCGACATGGAAGTTCATGAGCATGTCATAGTCGGTGGCGCCATCTCTACATTGAGAAACAGTCTGATTCATTACAACGTCGAATCGCTCTCGCGTTACATTCAAAAGCACGACGAATATTCCAACTGGGACGCCAAACTGCTGCTCCAGGGGGGAATCGCCACTGATGATTTGCCACCGGCGATGTTTGGGACCCAGGCACAGCGCCGTCGCTGGCTGCGAAAATGGCTGTTTAACGTTCCCGGATCTCCCCTGATATTTTTTCTGTACAAATATCTTTTCCGTTTAGGATTTCTTGATGGTGTGCCCGGCTTTATCTACTGCTGCTTTCAGGGAATCCAGTTTTTTCATATCAAGGCGAAGGTCTTCGAAGCGCGCCGCTCGGCGAAAACGCAATTTTCGCCGCAACGTTAAATGAGCACCACATCCAAAGCGCCCGATGACGCTGTTGAATATCACGGCGCCCTCGCGCAGGAGTGGGAGCAGCGCTACCAGAGGAAGGCATTTCAGGTTCGTATACAGGTGCTCAAAGAATGTCTGGACGGCCAGGAAGTTCGAGGCGCATCGTGGCTGGATGCAGGCTGCGGAACCGGAACCCTTTCACGAATTCTTGCGAAACAAGGCTGCCGCGTTACAGGAATCGACGCGGCGCCAGCCATGGTTAAACAGGCGAAGAGCCTGGCGAGTAAGAGTAAGCTCTCTCACCTGCTTGAGTTTCATTGCGTAGACGGCATCGCTCGTCTGGAATTTCCTGACCAGTCTTTCGACGGGATACTATGCTCCAGCGTTCTGGAGTACCTCACCGATCCCGTCCACTGCTTGCTTGAACTGATCAGAGTGTTGCGGCCCGGTGGAATGTTGATGGTTTCGGTTCCCAATCGCGAATCCATAACGCGGCGTGTACAGCTGGTTTGTCGTAGTCTAGGGAAGCGCCTCGGTAAGAACTGGTTTAAGTATTTGGAAATATCAAAAAATTGGTATTCAGTTGACGAATTTCGCCGGCAGTTGGAACGCAGTGGAATGACGCCTGAGAAAGTCGTTATTTTCGCCGGGCCGTTTCCTCGAAGGATTCAGCGGTCGCCAAAATGGGGATCGCTAATGATGTTCGCAGCGCGCAGGAACCAATAGGGCACATAGATTGAAGATCGTCTTACAAAATCCGGCGGATGGTGAGGTTTCAATCACCGAGGTTCCAGCGCCTAAACTGCTGCCCGGTTGCGTGCTGGTCAGGATTGCGGCATCCCTGGTATCCGCTGGTACCGAACGCGCTTCCGCTGAATTTGCCAGCAAGAATCTTGTTCAAAAAGCCATGGCTCGGCCTGACCTGGTGCGCGAGGTCATTAACAAAGTTCGACGCGACGGTCTTTTTCCCGCGATGGCCGCCGTGCGTAGCCGCCTTGATCAGCCAACCGCGCTGGGCTACAGCAGTGCGGGCACGGTGGTCGCAGTCGCCGAGGACGTTGCAGACATTCTGGTTGGAGACCGAGTGGCCTGCGCTGGCGCCGGCTACGCCGTGCATGCGGAATTTGCCTGCATTCCGCGCCTGTTGCTCGCCAAGGTTCCTTCCGTTGATGTGAGCTTGGAAGAAGCCGCATTCTCCACCGTGGGCGCCGTGGCTTTGCACGGCATTCGTACCGCTGAGGCAAAACTCGGCGATGTAGCGGCGGTTATCGGATTGGGTCTGCTCGGACAGCTAACCGCGCAAATCTTGAGAGCTGCCGGGTGCCGAGTTATTGGGATGGATATTAATCCCCAGCGTGCCGCGCTTGCCGTGACCCTGGGCGCGGAAGCGGCGACCTCTTCCGCCAATGAATTTCGCGACCTGTGCCTGCAACATTCGAACGGACGCGGCGCTGATGTGGTTCTCATCACAGCAGAAACGCCCAGCAGCGAGCCGGTAAATCTTGCGGGATCTGTGGCGCGTGATCGCGGCATTGTCACTGCGGTTGGCACGGTGGGAATCGACATCGAGAGGAAACAGTATTACGACAAGGAACTGGACTTTCGCATTTCACGCTCTTACGGGCCTGGACGCTACGATACCGCTTTCGAGCAAAAGGGCCGCGATTATCCCATCGGCTATGTTCGCTGGACCGAGACGCGCAACATGGAAGCCTTTTTGCAACTGCTCGCAAAGAAGAAAATCGATGTAAAAGCCCTGGTCACTCATCGCTTTCCAATTGAACAGGCTCGTGGTGCCTACGATTTGATCACCGGCAAAACCAGCGAGTCATCATTGGGCGTTTTGATTGTCTATTCCGAAGACGCTAGCGAGTTTCAACATCTGGAATTGCTGGCGACTGATCGTAGAGTTTTTTCCAAGGCGGATGTGGTGAGGCTCGGATGGCTGGGCGCGGGAGCTTTCGCCACGGGGATTTTGCTGCCGGCCGCCAAACGGGTGCCAGGCGTGGAGTTTGTGGGAGTATGCACGGCGAACGGGGCGCATTCGCGACAGGCGGCTGAGAAATTCGGTTTTCGCTACTGCACCACCGACGATGAGAAAATTATCTCCGACCCGGCGGCAAATACCGTGGCGATCTCCACTCGCCATCATCTGCATGCTCCACAGGTTCTGTCGGCCTTGAGAGCAGGGAAGCATGTCTTCTGCGAAAAGCCTTTGTGTCTGAATGCCGAGGAACTCGCCGACATTGTCAGAGTCTATGTCGCCGGCCATTCATTGCTAACCGTTGGATTCAACCGGCGATTCGCGCCAATGGCGCTGCGCATGAAGTCATTTCTCGATGAAGTTCCTGAGCCGGTGTCATTGCACTACCGCGTGAATGCCGGTTTCATTCCGCTAGATCACTGGGTAAACGATCCCGAGCAGGGCGGAGGCCGCGTTCTTGGCGAAGTCTGCCACTTTGTGGACTTCCTGATTTTTCTTGCGGGCTCGCAACCGGTCGAAGTGCAAACTCGCAGCTTATCTGACACCGGCCGTTATTCCGGCGACAATGTTGTGATCGCTATCCAATTCTTTAATGGCGCGCAGGGAACTATTACTTATATGGCCAACGGCGACCGTTCTTTTTCTAAAGAAAGGGTCGAGGCTTTTGGCGGCGGAGGTGTCGCCGTGCTGGAAGACTTTCGTGTTCTGGAACTGGTGCGTCATGGGCGCAAGCAAACCATGCGGACGCGCCTTCGTCAGGACAAAGGTCATCTGGCGGAGTGGAAAGCTTTCACCAAGGCGATCCAGGCTGGCAAAGAATCCCCGATTCCTTTGGATGACATAGTGGGGACCACACTAACCACGATTGGCGCTTTGGAATCGCGCTCGACCGGCCGACCTGTAAGCATAGAAGTGACGCGCTTCATCCAGTCCAATTCATGACGTATATCTCGAGAAGGAATTCCCCGAACTGATGTTGATTCTTGGCCTGAATATGTTTCACGCCGATGCTTCGGCGGCGATTCTGCAGGACGGCGAAGTCATCTTTGCGATCGCCGAAGAGCGGCTCAATCGCGTCAAACACTACGGCGGCTTTCCCTCGCTGGCAATTCAGGCCTGCCTGCAAGCGGCCGGAGCCAAGATTTCTGAAGTGGAACACGTTGCCGTCGGTCAGGATAGCGATGCAAATCTATCCAAAAAAATTCAGTATGCGTTGGCTAATCCTGCCAAGCTGCTAAATTTGCTACGTCTGCGCCAGCGCAAGGAAGGCATGCGCGACGTACGCTCGCTGCTGGCGAAATCCCTGGATGTCGATGTGCAGCAACTTAAATTTCAAGAGCACCACCTGGAGCACCACATCGCCCACATCGCCAGCGCTTATTATTGCTCGCCGTGGAATTCGGCAGCCGGCTTCAGCTATGACGGCTCGGGCGATTTTGTTTCTACCATGAAGGCTCGTTGCGAAGGCAGCGAGCTAGAAATTATCGATCGCGTTTTTTTGCCGCATTCCCTTGGTAGTTTCTACGCGATGATTTGTGAATTTATTGGCTATTCGAAGTATGGCGATGAGGGCAAGGTCATGGGCCTTGCTCCCTACGGAAAGCCGACCTTTTGCGACCAGATCGGCCAGATCATCGCTCTGAAGAACGGACGCTTCGAGCTTGACCTCGATTACTTCAAGCCGCTTGGCAGCAATCAGGGGATGCAGATAAAAGAAGATGGCACGGTTGTGATGGCTCGGCATTTCTCTGATCGTATGGAGAAGACATTTGGCGCGCCGCGCCAGCCCCAGACAGAGATTACTCAGCGGGATATGGATTTGGCCTACGCCATGCAGCATCGCTTCGAGGAAGTGCTTTTCCATTTGTTGAACGATTTGCACAAACAGGTACCGTCGCCGAATCTAGCAATGGCCGGCGGATGCGCGCTGAACAGCGTGGGTAATGGGAAATTGTTTTCAACCACTCCATTTGAAAAGACATGGATTCAACCAGCAGCCGGTGACGAGGGGTTGGCAATTGGCGCAGCATTGCACACGTTTCATTCGGTGCTGAAACAGCCGCGGCGCTACGTCATGAAAAATTCCTATCTGGGCCCGGAGTTCTCTGATGACCGAATTGAATCAAGTTTGAAGAGTTCGGGGTTGAAATATCAAAAGCTGGAACGGGCCTCGCTGCTCGATGCCGTCGCCGCTCAGATCGCCGCCGGTAACGTGGTGGGCTGGTTCCAGGGGCGCATGGAATGGGGGCCGCGCGCGTTGGGTAATCGCTCGATCGTGGCCCATCCCGGTCTACCAAACATGAAAGACGTCCTCAACGCCCGTATCAAGCATCGCGAGTGGTTCAGGCCTTTTGCCCCTTCGATTCTGATGGAGCGGCAGCACGAATATTTTGAGCACGATCACCCTTCCCCATTCATGTTGCACGTTTACAAAATTCGGCCAGAGAAGCGAGCCCAGCTTTGCGCGGTCAATCACGTTGACGACACCGGCCGCTTGCAGTCGGTAAGCCGGGAAGAGAATCCTCTCTACTACGACTTGATCAAGGCGTTCGAGGGGAAGACGGGTATTCCGGTGATTCTCAATACCAGCTTTAATGAAAACGAGCCCATTGTTTGCGCGCCGGAAGAGGCCATTGATTGCTTTAAGCGTACCCGCATGGACGTGCTCGCCATCGGGCCCTACCTGGCGCTTAAAACCGAAAACCAGGAACGGAACTCTGGCAACTGAGATTCCCAAGCCGGCGGAGTCTGACTCGTTATCCCTCGAGCGTTTCGCCACTTTCCGTCGAATGCGCGCTCTTGCCTGGCACGGTAATGTTTTATACGCAGCACGTGGCTATGAACTGCTACGGACCGAGATTACCGGCGATAAGATCGAGTGGCAGTCGCTTGCGGTCTACCGGCCATCATGGTGGCGAAGCGTAACCGCCTCTTCGCGGCTTTCCTTTCGGATGTTGCGCGACGGCTTTCATGCTTTGGCAGTCTTGTCGTCCGGGCACGTCATCGGGGCCGTGGCCGGGGCTATTGTGACGCTTTCGCCAGGCGAATCCGAGTTTCGCATCAGCCAGCGGATTTCACGTGGCACTCGCCCTTTGCATATCTGCGCAAATCCGAAGGGCAGTCTTTTTTTTGGCGAATACTTCGATAATCCCAGGCGGGACGAAGTGAACATTTACGGATCGTCAGATTATGGCAGCTCGTGGTCGGTCTGCTACACCTTCGCGCGAGGTTCAGTCCGCCACATTCATAACATTGCGTACGACGAATGGGCGGACTGCCTGTGGGTGCTTACCGGCGACGACGGTTCCGAGTGCCGCATTCTGCGTGCTTCCTCCGATTTCAGCAAAGTGGAAACAGTTTTGTCGGGTAATCAGCAGGTTCGCGCGGTCGCCGTGATTCCAACGCGGCAAGGGTTGTACTTTTCCTCCGATACCCCGATAGAACGTAATTACATTTATCGTCTTGACCGCTCGGATAGGGTGGAGCAAGTCGGCGAGCTGAGCAGCTCATCGATTTATGGCTGCCGGGTTGGCGAAGCCATGTTTTTTTCTACCATGGTTGAACCCAGCGCGATAAACCTCGACCAGCATGTCCGGCTGTTCGCCAGCGCGGACGGCAAAGGATGGACCAGTGCATTGTCATGGCAAAAAGATTCTTGGCCCATGCGTTTCTTTCAGTATGGAAATGCGTTCTTGCCGGACGGAAACAATACTAGTGGGGTATTGGCGGTATCCACAATCGCTGTGGAAGGTGACGATCTCCAAACCAGTTTGTGGAAAGTTTCGCGCCGCTAAACTCCTTCAGGCCCATTGCACATCCTGCTATAGTTCATCAACCCCATGTCTGTTGCTCGACGTTTGCAATACTATCGACGGATTTTTGCGGCCTATCTGACGACCGGTGAAAGTCATCTGACTTTCTGGCACGGTACCCCTCGGGTTAACCAGAATGCTACCGGCGAGAAACTCGGCGAATATTATATGGAGTTTTTCCAGAAGGCGAATTTCCCCGGACAGCACGACGCTCAGGGAATTCCGATGCTCGATTACCGCGGTAGCATCGGTTTGCAATACAACCCGATTGCGATAGCCCAGTGGGGATTGGGGAATCACGACTTGTTTAAAGGTACGGGCGACGCCGGCAGCCAGCGCAAATTTTTGGCGGCGAGTAATTGGCTTTGCGATCACCTGGAACAAAACTCGTTTGGACTCTGGGTATGGAACCATTACTTCGACTGGGAATATCGTTCACTGCTGAAATCGCCTTGGTATTCGGGATTAGCGCAGGGACAGGGAATCTCGCTGTTGTTGCGCGCCCACGCCCACAGTGGGGAATCTCGATATCGTGAAGCCGCTGATCGCGCATTTGCGAGTTTTTTGCAGCCCACTGATTTAGGCGGAGTTGCTTTCACCGACAACCAGGGAAATCTGTGGTTTGAGGAATATATCGTCTATCCGCCGACTCATATTTTGAACGGCTTCATCTGGGCGGCGTGGGGTGTTTATGACTATTTTCTGGCTACTGGAAGTGCCGTCGCTCGCGAACTATTTGGCAGGGCGGTGCAGACGCTGATTGCAAATCTGGATCGCTTCGATCTGGGATTTTGGTCTTTGTACGAACAGTCTGGAACAATGCTTCCCATGGTCGCGAGCCGTTTCTATCACCAATTGCACATCGTTCAATTGCAAGCGATGTTCAGGCTGACAGGCGAGAAAAAATTTGCTGCGGTTGCCGATCGCTGGGAGCAATACTCGCACAATCGCCTGAGCCGCACTCGCGCCCTCTGCTATAAGACAGCATTCAAGCTCTGCTACTACTGATCCCGTGAAGATCCTCTACATCTCACAATATTTTCCACCTGAGATGGGAGCCCCCGCGGCTCGTGCCGAAGAGCTATCAACCCGCTGGGCCCAGGTTGGCCATGAGGTGACAATTCTCACCGGCTTTCCCAATCATCCAACCGGAGTTCTACATTCTGAATACCGAAAGAAGTTCCGGCGCGTTGTTGTGCGCGAGCAGATGAATGGAGTGAAGGTCGTTCGCACCTGGTTGTGGCCGTTGCCGAACCGTAAATCGTTCGAGCGAATGCTTAACTATGCTTCCTTCTGCCTGTCGGCGGCACTTACCGGGATATTTGTCGAAAGGCCTGACGTGTTGATCGCCACTTCACCGCAACTGTTGGTCGGGCTTTCGGGTTGGTGGCTGAGCCGACTCAAGCGCGTGCCATTCGTTTTTGAGATTCGCGATCTGTGGCCAGAATCCCTAAGCGCAGTCGGTATGCAGGATCAATCGCTGCTCTACGCATTTCTATCCAGGATCGCGAAGTTTCTTTATCGCAAGTCGGACCACATTGTGGTCGTGACCCCGGCTTTCAAAGATCATTTGATCAGCTATTGGGACGTGCCCGCGGAAAAGATTTCGGTGATTTATAACGGAGTTGAAACCCAACTCTTCCACCCCTCGACCGATACTTCGGAATTAAGGCGCGAATTAAACGCCGAAGGAAAATTCGTAGTCAGCTATATCGGAACAATGGGCTGGGCCCATGGACTGAATACCCTGATCGAAGCCGCCCTGATAATGCAATCCTCCCAGCCGAATGTTCTGTTCCTGCTGGTCGGGGAAGGCGCCGACAAGGAACGGGTTATAGAACTGTCGAAGTCGAAAGGCTTGCATAATCTACTTTTCGTTGGTCAGCAGCCACGAGAAAAAATCCCCGATTACATTAACGCTTCGGACGTGTGCCTCGTGCTGCTAAAGAAAACCGATGTCTTCAAGACCGTGATACCAACCAAGATGCTGGAGTTCATGGCCTGCGGCAGGCCGATCATTCTGGGAGTCGACGGCCAGGCGCGAACCATTGTGGAGGAGGCCGCGGCAGGAATGTTTGTAGAGCCCGAAAACACCAAGGGTCTGGTGGAGGCTGTTCGTGCCCTTTCCGCCGATCCTGAGGGACGAAAGGCGATGGGGAAAAGCGGCAGGGAATACATCGTCCGCAAATTCTCAAGAAAAGAGACAGCCACAACCTACGCCGGGGTGCTGGCAAGGATTTGTCGCAGGAAGCGAAACTATCTGACGGAATAAATGGCCAGCGTCGTCGCAACCTGTACCGCCGCTTCTATCCCTCGTTTGCCAAATACCTTCCCCTGGCTGGTAGGCACGAAAAGAATATCGTCGGAATGCATTTGAACGTCGGGTGCTTTAGCGTGCAAGATCTTCTTTAATTCAATGGGCTGTTCTGAAACGCCTTCGGAGTTCTTGCGAAGAATCTTGGCGTCATCAAGCTTTGCATTCGCGGTCGTGCCTCCTGCCAGAGCAACTGCCTGCAACACGGTTAGACTTCCCTGACTCATCAGAAAGCCGCTCGGTCTGTTAACCTCTCCCACGATGTAGACAATATCCGCCCGCTGCACCTGCACGATATCCCCGGCCGCTACTGCGATGTTATCTTTGGGCTGGTCGGAAATATTACGCGCCAGGTGCAAGGTCTCAGGTTTATCGGGTTGTTCCCGATGGGTAATAGTTACCACTCTTCCGGCCCGGTCCGTGAGTCCACCGGCGGCCGATATCAGGTCAAACAGATGACGATCCCCATAAACCGGATAGACGCCCGGCCTGGTGACTTCTCCGAATAAGCTAGCCGTCTGAGACAGCGATTCATTTACGAAAAGCGCAACATGGGGATCCTTAACAAAACCACCGTCAGAAAGGCGCTTCTGGATTAGCTCCTGAGCCTCTTCGCTGGTTAAACCCGCGACGTGCACATAGTCGATCAGTGGCAGATAAAGATCGCCGCTATTGCTGATCCGAGTTCTTGTGGTGAGTTCAGGTACGTTATAGACCGTCACGTCCAGCAAATCCCCTGGCCCTAACCGAATATTTGGATTCGCTCCGGGTGGGGCAGCTTCGAGTGGCTTTGACTCGGAATCTTGAACCGGCTCTGGCCCCGGAAACACCGGCTGATTAGAGAGGGCGGGCTTGTCGGAAGTCGCCGGGGTAGCGGCTGAGGGCAATGGTGATTCCTGGCCGCTTGCGAATGCTGCCATGGCGCAAATGAGAATTGCCGAAAAACACAGCCATGACTGAAAGCGGCGCGACGAACTCCATCGCAGGGACGGCATAAATATCCTTTGGGTGAGCGTACAAAAAGTCTAGCACAGCGCTTAACAGCAATTGCTGCCAAGTGAGGTCCTGCGACTTTTAATGCGCTCGCAAAGACAATTGATCGAGCTTTGGTGGACTGTTATAGTTGCAGGAAATCGCGGCGCGTGAAAAGCGTAGTTCGGCAGTCTAATTAGGACGAATCACCAGCCAGATTTACCTCTGGCCTGAGGGGGAAGTTTGACGGCTTTTTATTTGGGTGTTTTTGTCTCCTCGGTAGTGCTTTCCTTCGTCCTTACCTGGTACATCAGAAACTTTGCCATACGCAAGGGATGGGTCGCCGAGCCTGCTTCTGAGCGGCACCTGCACGACGCTCCTTTGCCGCGGCTGGGCGGCGTCGCAATTTATCTCGCTTTTCTATTTAGCACCGCGATAGCGCTGCTGGTGAACTGGTGGCATCCGCGGTTGGGGATCAATTTTTCTCCCCGTAATTTAGTTAGCCTCCTGCTGCCCGGAACACTCATCTTTCTTCTAGGAGTTTACGACGACGTTCGCGGCGTCGGCCCCTACACAAAGTTTTCCGTACAGGCTGTTGCCGGTGTGCTCCTCTACGCATTTGGACTGCAGATCTTTGATCTGCCGATATTGTTTGGCGGCCACCATCACCTGCCCTGGTTCGTAAGCCTCCCTCTGACAATTTTATGGGTAATTGCCATTACCAACGCCTTCAATTTGATTGACGGGTTGGACGGCCTCGCCGCAGGCGCCGCGTTGTTTTCGACCTTAGTCGTCTTTGTAGTTTCTTTAATGGGCGGCTCCCCGGTCGTGACGTTACTTACCCTGGCGCTGGCAGGCACAATTCTGGGGTTCCTCCGTTTCAATTTCAATCCGGCTACCATCTTTCTGGGAGATTGCGGGAGCTTGTTCATCGGCTTCATGCTCAGCGCGCTAGCGCTTCGCGGAGCCCAAAAAGCTCCCACCATCGTGGCGGTCGCAATTCCGGTTGTATCTTTCGGACTGCCGATCCTCGAAACTGCAATCTCTGTTCTGCGTCGGCTGATCAGCGGACGGCCGGTTTTTACCGCCGACCGAGAGCATATTCACCACAAGCTCCTTCAACTGGGACTTTCCCACCGCCAAGTCGTCATTCTGCTCTACGCGGTCTCGGCAATTTTTGCCATGTTAAGTCTGTTTCTGCTGTGGCCAACCGGGAGTACGGTGGGTCTGATTCTGGCTGTCCTGGGCACCGGCATCTGGATTGGCGTCCAGCACCTGGGCTACCTTGAGTTCGGCGAGATACGCCGGGTGGCGCAACGCACTATGGAGACGCGGCAGATTTTCATTAACAACATGGCGATCCGCCGCGGGGTGGAAGAATTAAAAGCTTGTACCAGCTACGATCAACTTTGCCGGGTTCTAACCGCTATTTTCGGAAGCAATGATTTCGATGCATTTGAACTGCACTCGGAACTGCTGCCATCAGAATGTCCTAAGCTCAACGGTCTGACCCTGACCCGAGGTACCAATCGCGATTCCTCTCTGTATTGGCGCAAACGAGGCAGCGCTTTTATTCCCAGCGAAACCAGCGCCTGGACTCTTACCCTGGACTTGATGGGGGTGAATAAGCGTTATCTCGGTTCGATGCGCATCTATAGGCTCTACGCGAACCGCGATTTGCAGGTCGATATCAATTTGCTTACCTCAAGATTCCCTGTGGCACTGGCGGATGCCTTGGAGAGGCATTTACTAGTCTCGATGGAGCCGCAAGCTGCAGCCGACGCGAAAAGCAGTTCTGAGTGGAGCGCCCCGCAATTTAACTAGATTCTAATTTTTCTTTCCCACTCCTCACGATCACTCTAATCCATAAGATTTTTTGTCTGCCACTCAACGCACGGCGCCCGTGCCCACAGTTACTCTCGGCACTATCTGCAACTCACTCTTGTGCAAGATAAACGGCAAATCCAGCTACAGACGCGGCATTTATCCACAGCCCAGAACCATCGATGGCACTTTCCGTGCATTGTCCATGCTTTTAGTCTTCACCTTCTGCTTGACGCAGACAAAAAGGTTCTTCAAACGATGTCACAGCGGGTAATTGGGCCAAATCTCCAATTCGTTCCCCTACAAGGCGCGGTTTTTTGCGTGCAGTGTGAGCTGATCAGTGAGAACAGCAGCCCTTATTGTCACGCGTGTGGCAGTCAGGCGGTGTTGAGTCTCTCGCGAATCCTGGGCGGATCGATGAGCCGGCAACAGACTGCTCACCTCATCACCGACATCGAACTCGACCGTCTGGTGCGTGACCTGCTGCGCACGGTTCCAGTAGAGCAGATTCATTCCGACGAGGCACGAGTTCCGGCGTCCTTTTCAGTATTGGCTCCCTCCCGCCATCATGCCAGGTCGGTGGCAGCGCACGCGACTCAGGGTGCGCCTGTGGCGTCTGCAAGAGATATTGGTGACATTGACCTCGAACCGGCTATCAGCGTCATCACAGAACGCGCCCAGGCCCTCACCCGGGCCACTGGAGCTGCGATTGCCCTGCGCCGCGGCGACGAGATCGTTTGCCGGGCTCGAGCAGGGCGTACTGCACCCGACCTGGGGGTTCGCCTGCAAACCACCTCCGGCATCTCCGGGGAGTGCGTTCGCACTGGAGAAGTTGTGCTCTGTAACGATTCCGAACGCAACCAGCAGGTTGACGCTTCGACCTGCCGCCGTTTGGGAGTCCGCTCCATTCTGGCAGCTCCGCTGCGCCACTTCCGCAAGACACTTGGAGTCTTCGAGGTACTTTCCTCGACTCCGAACGCCTTTACCGATCGCGACGTCGCCACCATGCAGCTACTTTCAAGCACCATGGTAGCGACCATTTCCCGTTTAGCGACGCTACGGCCGAACCCGGCTTGAAAATATAGAAGTTTCGTCCTTGTTTTGTATTTTTCCTCAGAGGCTTGCGCTAAGATGAACGGTCCCCCGCGCATTCACTATGATGTCTTCAGCGACGCCTTCTCCCGCTCCACGGGATTTGCAACGCACCGGCCGCGACCGTCGCCGTCATATGCGGCATAGGGCTCAGACCGCCGCCTTTGCCGGAATGAACGGCAACTCCACCGGCATTGTGCTCGATCTCCATCAAATTCTTGATCTCAGTGAAGACGGTATGTCTTTCCTCAGCACCTCACAGATGGAAGTCGGGGAAATTCTCAACTTTTCGGTCGATCTCTCTAATCCGAAAGCTTATTTCCACACCCTGGGACGCGTGGTCTGGTCCAATGTTGCCGGCCGCACCGGGGTCCGCTTCCACAAGATGTTTCCCGAAGACGCCAGCCAACTCAAAGAATGGCTCTTTGAGAACGCTTTAGCCGGCGCTGCCACCGAAGAGACCGCCGCCGAGCTAGTAGGGCCACAGATATCGCCCCAACCGCAGTCAGTTCAAGTTTCGGTTGAGGCCCAGCCAGAGGCAGCCGCTGATTTCCAGAGTTACACTTCGGCCCTCTTGGCCACCGAAGGCGTTAAGACGGAAGTGGAAACGCAGGCCATCGATCTTGATGCTGCCCTGAAGATCGTTGTGGAACGCACACTCGTCCTCACCGGGTCGACCGGAGCTGCCATTGCCCTGTCGACCCTCGATGCCATGGTCTGCCGCGCCACGGCCGGGCAGGATGCCCCTCCACTTGGTACGCGGCTTGAGGTTGGTTCAGGCTTTTCTGGGGAGTGTATTAAAACGGGACAGTTGCTTTACTGCGAGGATTGCGAAACTGACCCCCGGGTCGATCCTGAGAGTTGCCGGGCATTGGGCATTAGTTCCATTATGGCAGCGCCCATTCGTTCGAGCGACGCCGTCATCGGTCTAATCGAAATTTTTGCCCCATCGTCCCAGGCATTTTCCGAAAGTGACAAGACGATACTGCAACGGATGGCGGAAATTGTCCTGGCCGCAGTTCATCGCGCGATTCAGTCGGTAGGGGAGGATACAAACCCACCTGGCGCCACCGCTCCGGAACTGTCCGCGGCGGGGCAGTTTGTACCCTCCACGGAACGTTTGCTGTCGGTTGACGAAGATCAGATCCAAAGCCCTGCTTCGGAGATTCCTGTCCCGGTTTCCTCGGAACCGGACGAGCCACGTTTTGCCGCGCCCGTTAAACGCTCGCGTATCTCATGGCTGTTGTTAATTGCAATCGGCATTGGGGTGCTGGTGGGATTGTGGTTCCTGCTCGCAGGCGTCCGCGAGTCATCGTCGAGGTCCGAAGACCAAAGCGTGACCCCTGCGGCCGCAGCCACTATGAGACCGGGTCTGCTCGACGTGAGTTCAGTAGACGAGCTAAAAACTTTTGCCAATCGGGGAGACGCCAGCGCTGAGTTCGATCTGGGACTGCGATACGCAACCGGCTCCGATGTGCCCCAGGATTACGCGGAGGCGGTTCGTTGGTTCTCCATGGCTGCGGAGAAGGGCCACGTGCTGGCACAATCCACCTTGGGTGCCTATTACTGGGCGGGGCGGGGTGTACCGCAGAATTTCAACAAAGCCTACTTCTGGGCGCTGTTGGCTCAGTCTGCCGGTGACGATGCCAGCCGCGCACGAGTCCCGTTTCTCGCTTCGCGCATGAACCGCAGTGACATATTGGCGATTCAGCGGCAAGCCGATGATTGGACTAAACTCCACCGCAGCGGCAAGCCCACCCCAGCTCGCCAGTAGTCTCCTTTATCTGTCCTCTTTCGTCTTTTTGCAGACGATCTCGGTGTGTCCGGTTTTCGAGTCGATCTTCGTCGTTACCGGCAGGCATGCGCAAGTTACGGTGTTTGAATTCTCCTGCTTGGTAACCACGCAATGCTCGATGATCTCGGCCGTTGACGGCGGCATCTGACTGCGAATGGGACGCGCTTCAACCGCAGGCTTTGGCGGGGGCGGCGGTGGAGGAGCAGGCGCCGGTGGCTTCTTGGCGGCACATCCGATTAACAGGACTGCGGAAAATAACCAGAGTTTCTTCATAGCAACGATATTCGCTCTTAGGGAACAGGAATTTAGACTTCGATGAATAAATTGTGTGCTGGTTCCCGTCGATTGGCCAGCAAGATATGCTTTTCGCGATTACTGAAGTGGCTCTTTCAGCGGAAGGGCGCGGGTTGCGCCGGTCGAGATTCCGCCGTCCACCAGAAGAGTCTGTCCGGTCACGTAGCGGCTTGACTCGGATGCCAGAAAAATCAGCGCACCGTCGAGATCGTCGTACCGTCCCGGCCGCTTTACTGGAATGCGGTCGCAGAGATATTCCACCCATTCCGGATTCTCATACATCACCTTGTTCTGATCCGTGCGGAACCAGCCCGGCGCCAGGCAATTCACCGTTACACCGTGTTTGCCCCAGTCATCAGCCAGGCTCATGGTCAACTGGCGGATGCCTCCGCGGCTGGCTCCATAAGGACCGAGACCCGCATAGCCCGCGACACTGGTCACAGATCCAATATTTATGATCCTTCCGTAGCCACGCGCGATCATGCCTCGCGCTAACGCCTGCGCGACGAAAAAGCTTCCGCGAAGATTGGTGTCAAGGATCAGATTCCAGTTCTCCCAGGTCACCCCGAGCGCCGGCTTGCGAACATTGCACCCCGCATTGTTCAGCAGAATATCCACGTGCCCATAGCTGGCCTCAACCTGCTTCGCCATTTGCTGAATACTTTCAAAATCCCGGACATCTAGTTCCAGCGCGAGAACACGTCGGCCCAACGCTTTTATCTCTGATTCAATTCCGCTAAGGCTGGCGAGGGTGCGGCTGGTCACGACTAAGTCTGCTCCCGCCTTAGCCAGCACAAGCGCCATGTGCTGACCTAAGCCGCGACTTGCCCCGGTCACTACGGCCACTTGGCCGGAAAGATCAAACAGTTCTGAGCTCATGAGAGTGTTTCCGGCGTAAGCACGACCTTCATCAAATTGGGTTCGCGGCGATGTAATCGCTCGAACCACATCGGTCCATCTTCGAGTGGTGCGACGGCAGTGATGAGTGGGCCCACTTTTATCGCGCCGCTCCCCACTAACTGAATTGCCTCTGGATATTCTCCTGCCGAGGCGCAGCACCCCTGAAGTCGAATCTGGCGCGTCACCACCGTTTGCAGCGGCAAGGTGACTTGCGGCGTAACGTTGCCGACCAGGGCAACGGTTCCTGCCTTGCGAACACAGTCAATCGCGCTGCGCACCGTAGCGTCGACGCCTACCGCTTCAACTGCGATGTCGACGCCGGAGCCACCGGTCACTCGCAGAATCTCTGTCAGCAGATCGGCTCCTGACAGATGAAGTGCGTCGGTCGCGCCCAGTTCCTTGGCGAGTTTCAGCCGCGAAGAGTCAACCTCCGCGACATAAACTCGCGAACAACCTGCGACCCGCAAGGACTGCAGAGTTAGCAGGCCAATCATTCCCGCGCCCAACACCAGCGCCGTATCCCCCTTCGTGACCTTCGCCAGCGAAACTGCATGTAGTGCCACGGAAACTGCTTCAAGCATTGCCGCTTCCGCAAACCCAAAGTCGCCAGGCAGTTTGAAAGCGATTCGAGCGGGCACGACAATGAACTCTGCAAAGGCTCCGGCGCGGCGATAATCCCCGCAGGAAACACCCAGGACCTGCCGGCGATCACAAAGATTCACCTCGCCGCGAAAACAGTAAGGGCACGCTCCGCAAAAGACAGTCGAATCAAAAGTAACCCGCTCTCCCTCAGCAAATCCGGTCACCCCGGAGCCGACAGCTGCGATGGTACCGGCGGCTTCATGTCCCATAACGATTGGAGGAATACGTCGTCCGGATGAGCCGTCGTAACCGTGGACGTCACTTCCGCAAATGCCGCAAGCCGCGACCTTTACCATGATCTCGCCCGCGCCCGGCGCCGGTTTTGTTACATCGGCGACTTCCAGATGGGAATATTCCGACAGCAACAAAGCTCTCATATTTGCTCCATAAAGTTGCCCGACCACGTTCTCACAGAGAAATTTCTCCCGCCATGTATAGCACCGCGTTTCCCTTGATCATCACGCGGTCTCCTGCCGATTCGCACCACAGCTCTCCGCTGCGAGCTGACACTTGATAGGCATGAAGCTTCGCCTTATTAAGCCGCTGGGCCCAATATGGGGTCAAGCTGCAGTGCGTCGATCCGGTCACTGGATCCTCGGGAATGCCGTAACTGGGAGCGAAATAACGCGAGACGAACTCCGAGTGATCGCCAGGTGCGGTAATGCAGACTCCGAACGGATGCAGCCTTTCCAACCGTGCGAACTTTGGCCGCACCGCGCACACCTCCGCTTCGCTTTCGTAAATGGCGAAGTAATTACTTTTTGCCTCCCACACCGCTTGGGGCGCCGGAGTTAGCCCGCCCAGCAAGTCGGCCGAAACATTGACCGTGGGTTGGGGCGGGGCTGCGGGAAAATCCATCGATAACAGCTTGCCCTCGCGATGCACAATCAGTGAGCCACTGCGGGTTTCGAATTGCACCGACTTGCGAGCTAAATCGAGTTTATTCATTAACACGAACGCGGATGCCAGGGTGGCGTGCCCACATAGATCAACCTCGCAGCGTGGAGTGAACCAGCGCAGCTTGAAATTTTCGCCTTGCCGGACGAAAAATGCCGTCTCCGACAGGTTATTCTCAGCTGCAATCGCCTGCATCTTTGCGTCGTCTAGCCAACTCTCAAGCGGGCAGACCGCCGCCGGGTTTCCCTGAAAAACTTTCTCCGCAAATGCATCCACGTAATACACCGGCAACCTCAAGCTATACCCTCCTTTAAATAGTAGGGTTAAGGGTAACGTAAGGCGGCAATGAATAGCAGCGCTGGCACACTTTTCGTGCCAAGGCCAGCCAGAATTTGCTGAAACTTCAATTTTTTTAGGGAATCCAATACAATCTCAGTCCGGTTTGCCGCGCGGTCGGTGCAAACGACTAGACCCTATTCGACATCTAAAGAATTTGCCATGGTTTCCCAGCCCAACACCGTCGCCACCCGTCCTCTGCTGCTTGAACGACTGGCCGATGCCCGTCAGCGTACCGATCAACTTTTTGACATCGTCAAGCCCGAAGCACTCTATGATCGGCCTATTGCCGAACGGCACAGAATCGTCTTCTACATTGGGCACCTCGAAGCGTTCGATTGGAACCTTTTGCGGGAACGGCTTTTTAATTCCCCCGTCCTGAATCCAAAATTCGACCACTTATTTGCTTTTGGCATCGATCCTGTCGACGGCGGCCTGCCTTCGGACCAGCCCTCGGAGTGGCCCTCGATCGCGGAGGTCCGCGAGTATGTGCGATCTACCCGAAAGGCCGTCGACGAAGGTATCGAGCGAGCCTTGGATTCAAACTCCGAAGCGGGACGTGAGTTTCCAGCGGATCAGCTATTAAACGTCGCTATCGAGCATCGACTGATGCATGCCGAGACTCTGGCTTACATGCTGCACCAGCTTCCCTTTGATCGTAAAATCGCTCCGGTTCGCAGGCCTCTCGCAGTAGTCGCAACTGCAAAATCAAAAACAATTTCTATTCCATCTGGAACAGCGACTCTCGGCTTGCCCAGGGAGGGCGGCGAATTCGGGTGGGACAACGAATTCGAAGGCCATTCCGTCGAAGTTCCCGCATTCCAGATTAATAAGTACAAAGTCACAAACGGCGAATACCTCGAATTTATTGAGGCGGGGGGCTACGAAAATAAGGCGTTCTGGTCAGAGTCGGATTGGAAATGGAAGTCCGAACACCACCTTAGCCACCCTGTGTTTTGGACCAAACGCGGCGACGCCTGGCACTACCGCACCATGTTTGATGAAGTTTCATTGAAGCCGGATTGGCCGGTGTACGTCAGCCAAGCCGAGGCCAGCGCTTTTGCCCGCTGGGCGGGAAAGAGCCTGCCGACCGAGGCGCAATGGCATCGCGCAGCCTACGGTACGCCTGAGGGTACCGAGCGGACTTATCCGTGGGGCGGGGAAGCTCCCAGTCCGAAACGCGGAAATTTCGACTTCACCAGCTGGAACCCTACGCCGGTCAGTGCTTTTCCCGATGGACAAAGCGCTTTCGGCGTTACCGACCTCGTCGGCAATGGCTGGGAATGGACATCGACCTCATTCGCGCCGTTTGAAGGCTTCACACCCTTTCCGTTTTATCGTGGATACTCTGCTGACTTCTTCGACGGCAAACATTATGTAATCAAAGGCGGATCGTCTCGCACCGCGGCATGCATGGTGCGGCGATCGTTTCGCAACTGGTTTCAACCTCATTATCAATACGTCTACGCTGGGTTTCGCTGCGTCATCAATTAGTTCATCCGGGAGTTCTTAATGCTTACACACGCCGTTACTGCCGATCCGGTATATCAGTTCGCCGCCGATGTTCATGCTGGCTTAACCAAGCGTGGACAGAAGGAGCTCCCTTCAAAATATTTGTACGACGATATCGGCTCGGCATTGTTTGAAGTGATCAGTCTGCTTCCAGAATATGGTCTAACCCGCGCCGATGAACGCTTGCTTCGCACCCACGCTTATGAAATCGTCGATCGCCTCCCGGGCCAGGTTGTGGCCGCGGAACTGGGTAGCGGCAGCGGTAAAAAGACACGTTACATTTTGGAAGCGCTCGCCAGCCGGCAGAAGACGTTTTACTGTCCGATTGAAATTTCGTCGGCAGCGCTTGCCATGTGCGAAAGGGAACTGCGCGACATTGATGCCATCAGCATCGTCGGCTTTGAACGGGAGTATCTAGACGGACTGCGTGAGGTAGCCGCCCGCCGCGAACCCGGCGCCCATTTGTTGGTGATGTTCCTCGGCAGCACCATCGGCAATTTCGATCGCCCGGCCGATGTAAAGTTCCTGCGCGACATGCGGCGCATTTTGCAGCCGGGAGATTCATTGCTGCTGGGAACAGATCTCGAAAAGCCGCTTCGCCAACTCCTTGATGCCTACGACGACTCGCTCGGGGTGACGGCAGCCTTCAACCTGAACTTGTTATCTCGGATCAACCGCCAGCTCGGCGCCGATTTCCAGTTGAACGACTTCCAGCATATGGCGCGCTTTAACACGGAAACGGGGAGCATCGAAATGCATTTGCGCTCTCGCCGCAATCAATCCGTCAGCATTCCCCGCGCTGCTCTGATCATAGACTTCGAAGAAGGCGAAACCATCTGGACTGAGACTACGCACAAATACTCCCGCCATGAGCTGCTTCAAATCGCACTGGGAGCCGGCTTCAAATGCGAAGCGCAATGGATCGACACCGAGTGGCAATTTGCCGAGAACTTGTGGATTGCCCAGTAACCATCGCCGCGAATACGCCCGAGTCTGAGAACTGAGAACGATTAACCGACAACTGAGAATACCCGGGAGCTTTCATCCCAAGCCTAAACTGCAGCCAGCCGGTGCCGGTCACTCAATCCCGCCTCGCCGCTGCTATATAATTTTTCTTTCCTCATGCCTCTCTCCCGCTGTGGACTTCTGCTGATCGCATGCTTGGTTGCTCTGACGCCATGTGCCCGCGCAGCAGCAGAGCCAAACATAGTTTTCGTTACTATCGACACGCTTCGCGCCGACCATCTCGGATGCTACGGCTATAAGCAAATTCGCACTCCGAATCTCGATGCCCTGGCTTCCGACAGCGCTCGGTTCGAGCGCGCCTACAGCGCCGTGCCGGTCACTTTGCCATCGCACACCGTTATTTTTACCGGCACTTATCCCACGTTAAACGGCATGCACGATTTCAGCGGCAACAAACTTGGTCCCAACCAGACCACCTTAGCCGCAGTTTTAAAGGAACATGGATACACTACCGGAGCTGTATTAGGCTCGGCCGTACTCGACTCGCGCTTCGGCCTCAATCGCGGGTTTGATTTTTACTATGACCATTTTGATTTCAGCCGCTTGCAGGAATCAAATCTGGAAGAAATGGAACGCCCTGGCAACGTAGTCGCTGACATCGCAATCGACTGGCTGAGCAAGAATTCGCAGAAGAAATTCTTTCTCTGGATGCATCTCTACGATCCACACTATCCCTACCATCCGCCAGAGCCATTCGCCACCGAATATAAGGATCGCCCCTACGATGGCGAAATCGCGTTTGCCGATTCGCAATTGGGCCGCCTGATTGCCTTCCTGAAAGAGAAGGGACTCTACCGAAACACTCTAATCGTGGTTAGCGGGGATCACGGAGAGAGCTTAGGCGAGCATGGCGAGAAGACCCACGGCTTCTTCATCTACAACGCGACCATCCATGTTCCCCTGATTATTCACCTGCCGGGCTCAGGTGCCAGCACCATTGCAAACGTAGTCAGCCTGGCCGACATAATGCCCACCGTCCTGCAAAAAGCAAAACTGGACGTGCCCGCCCAGGTGCAAGGCCAGAGCCTGCTTCCCTTGATCGAAAGCAAGCCGCAGGATGCGCGCAGCGTATATTCCGAGACTTTCCTCCCCAGGCTGCATTTCAACTGGAGCGAGCTGCGTGCGATTGAAAACCAGAAGTATCACTTCATCGACGCTCCCCAGCCGGAGCTCTACGACTTGAGCAAAGATCCCAACGAAACTCAGAATTTGTTCGATCAGAAAAGAGCAGTTTCCGAGGAAATGCGCGCCCTGCTGGCGCAGACCATCAAACAAAACAGCGGCAGCGGAGAGCTCGCAGAAAAATCAGGCCTCGACCCGGCGCTCGCCGAGCGCCTGCGATCACTGGGATATGTAGCCTTTTCCGGCGGCGGCAATCCCACCATCAGCAATCGCCTGCTGCCCGACCCCAAAGATCGCGTTCAGACCTACGAACTCATCTCCGACGCTATGTCGCAAAGCCAGCACGGAGAATACGCCACCTCGACCGAGAATCTTCTGGCCGCCCTAAAGACCGATCCCGACTCAGTCCCCATTCACTACCTGCTGGGACTAAACTATTACCGCCTCCACGACTTCCCCAACTCCGTCACTCATCTGGAGAAAGTAGTCCAGCTAAGCCCCAATTACGCGCTGGCAGTCTTTCAACTGGGCCTGTCGTACGGTCGAAACGGAGACTTCGAACGCGCCATTGTTTCGCTGAAACGCTCGCTGGAACTGGATCCCACAAATTTCGCCGCGTCTTATAATCTCGGGGCCGCTTACCTGCAATTAAAAATGAGCGCTGAGGCAGTTGCGGCATTCCATCAATGCATTACCATCGCTCCCGACTATGCTGCCGGTCATCGCGCTTTAGGGGAGATGCTGCTCTACCAGGGCGAGGTGGATCAGGCGATCAGCGAGCTTCGTCGCGCTTCAGAACTTACACCCCAGGATCCAGCCGTTCATCTGTCGCTGGCAAGAGGTCTAACTGCGAAAGGATTGGAAAAGGAAGCCGCTGAAGAGCAGCAAAAAGCGGAAAGCCTTGCCCCCTCGAGAAATTGAACAAAGCATCTCACTTCGCGGCGTGCTGTGTACTGACTCTGCAAGCGTGGGGCGCCCCTGTCGCCAAGCCCAAGCCTAACGTCATCCTCATCACCATCGATACCGTACGAGCCGATCATCTGGGCTGCTACGGTTACAAAGACATCAAAACTCCCACCATCGACAGCCTTGCTCGAGACGGTGTGGTATTCGAACATGCCGTTTCGCAAGTACCACTGACGTGGCCCTCGCATGCCGCAATTCTAACCGGCACATACCCATTTCAAAATGGGGTGCAGGATTTTACGGGTCAACCCCTGGCCCCGCAATTTCGCTCCATCGCGCAGGCCTTCAAACAGCAGGGCTACGCGACGGGGGCCGTCGTGAGTGCCTTCGTACTCGACCGAAGTTGGGGCCTGGCCCGCGGTTTCGATTTCTACGACGATGCTTTCTCCGCTGAAACCTTCGCGAGAAAAGACATAGGTTTGGTGGACCGCCGCGCGGCTGAGAGCGTTACCCGTGCGCTACACTGGCTGCAGAAAACTCAAAAGCGCCCTTTTTTCCTATGGCTGCACTTGTATGATCCCCACAGTCCTTACGATCCACCTGAGCCCTTCGGCAGCCAGTATCGGGCACATCCCTATGACGGCGAGATTGCATATGCGGATCGTGAACTGGGCCGCTTGATTTCCTGGCTAAAGTCCACCCACCTTTATGACCAGAGCTTAATTGCCTTACTAAGCGACCACGGCGAATCACTGGGCGATCACGGCGAGCACGAACATGGGTTCTTCATCTACAACTCCACCGTACACATTCCGCTAATTGTGAAGGTGCCTGCTGGACGCCGCACCAAGTCAAAGATAATCAAAAGAGTCGTAGAAACAACTTCCGTAGCTCCGACATTACTCGATGTCGCGAGCATCAACGATCAGATGAGCAAGCAGTTTCACTCCCCAAGCTTGTTCGATGATATCGCTGGCAGCAAAGATTTAGCGTATAGCGAGACCTTTTATACATTCAGTTCGTTCGGATGGTCTCCTCTGCATGGCCTGGAGACCGAACGGTACCACTACATCGATGCCCCACTGCCCGAACTCTATGACCTTGTCGCAGATCCTGAAGAGAAAAATAATCTGGCTTTCCGCTCAGCTGCACCGGTTGCCGTATTTAAAGACAAATTACAATCCTTATTGCGCATATCGCCATTCAAGCCGTCCGCACAAAGTTCCGCCGGCTTGAGTCCCGATGCTTTAGCAAAGCTAAGTTCATTGGGGTATGTAGCGTACCGCTCCCCGGTCTCGCAGCAGGCTTTGGCAGCCGGCCTCCCCGACCCAAAGAGCAAAATGTTGGAATTCAATGCCATTCTTGATGCCGAGACCGCCTTCCACCAAGACAATTTCTCTCGAGGGGAAGACTTGTTGATTGGGGTCGGCAATAAAGACCCAGGTATGTACATCGTCCCCTTTCTCTTGGGAGAAGCTGCTCTGCGACAGCAGAAGTGGGAGCCAGCTGCTTCATATCTCACACGAACTCTCGATCTGAATCCCAATTTCGATCAGGCGATGACTGGCTTGGCTCGTGCACTCATTTATCTTGGTCGAGGGGAAGAGGCAAAGGAGTGGTCGCAGAAGGCTTTGAAGTTTAACCCCCAGAACTATAGGGCCTGGTATCAATTGGGATTCATCGAGTCCAAAACCGATCAAAGGGCTGCTATTGCGGACTACGAAAAAGCGGTTTCGATCCAGGGGAACTTCGCTCCCCTGCGCCGAGATTTGGGAATGGCCTACTTCCAACAACAAAACTACAGTGAAGCTGCAAAGAATCTTCTGCGGGCTTGCGAGCTAGGGGTTCGAGAGGCTTCGGTCTACAATTTTCTTGGCATCTCGTACAGTCGAATCAATCAAATTACCAAAGCGGTTGAGGCCTATCATGAGGCCCTAAAACAAGACGCCAACTTGCCCGATGCGCACCTCAATCTGGCATATGCCTACCAGAGAGCCAACCAAAATCAGGCAGCAAGCCGGGAATATGAAGCTGCCTGCAAGATGGAACAGAAATATTGTCGGTTTATCCCGACCAAACCCTAACCCCTATTTCTTTTTGTTCTCTGCGACTTCTTGTTGCAACTTTTTCAATACTTCGCGAGCTTTTGGGGCGAAGGGGTCATTCGGCGCCGCCTTGAGGAACTCTTGCAATTGGATTATGGCATCCTCGCCTCGCCGGCCCTGCAGAAATAAATTCACCAGGACAAGATGAGCTTTTATCATTCCTGGATCCAATTGCAGAGATTGTCGAAGTTCTTCTTCGGCCTTTTCGGGCCTGCCAGTCCTGGAAAACAGGTTTCCACGAAGAAAGTGGCCGAACGCACTACTGGGCTCTTTGCTTAACCCTTCACTCAAAAATTGTTCCGACAAATCGTATTTTTGCTCCAGAAAAAAAAGATTTCCCAGATTGAGGTACGCAGCCGCATCGCTGGGGTTAAATTTTATTACTTGCTCGAATTGCCCCTGAGCATCGGCAAACTGCGATTTCGCCAGGTAAGCTGAGCCCAGGTTATTGCGTGCCGCATAAAACGTCGGAGACAAGCGGACGGCTTTTATGTAATGCCCAATCGCCTCATCAATTTCGCCATCTTTATTCGACTTGACGCCTTTCTCGAATTCCTTGATTGCCGGCCGGCCGATTTCTTGTGAGTACTCAGCGGACCCTGCCATATTCGGGTTGCTGCCCAGGCTTAGCAACGGCTTGGCAGGTGCATCCTTGGGTACAAGAATAATCCGCGCAAAATTTACACTTGATGACAGGGGGTTGATCTCAACCTGCGCATCAACTGGGCGGTACTTTTCATCATTAACCACAACATGGTAAGGATTGGGAGAGAGTTCCGAGAAGGAGAATTTTCCTTCACTATCGCTGAATACCGTAGCGATTGTATTGCCTCGAAACTGGAGCGTGACCAGGATTGGACGATCGGGGAGCTCACCATGAAAAGTCTGTACAGTTCCGGCAATTGAAAACGCTTGTTGCCCCTGCGATAGATGGTGAAAAGCCATTACCAGGAATATCACGACTACGCCTGGAAATTTGCTTTTCATAAATGTGCCTCAAGACAAAAGGGGCTTGATCCGTTTGGATCAAGCCCCGTACTTGAATTCAAACCGTTGGACTAGAAAGAGGCTTTCAATCCGAATTGCAAGGTTCGAGCATCGAAGGCACCACTGGCCCCTCCAAATGCTCCCGAGTTGGTCTTGTTCTGTCCGGCAAAGTTTGCACCTGGCAGTTTGAAATTTACATTATTCAGAAGGTTGAACGATTCCACCCGGAATTGCAGGCCTGCTCGTTCGGTGAGTTTGAAGTTCTTGAACAGCGACATATCCACATTGTAAAAGTTCGGTCCCGTGAATGTGTTGCGTCCGAGATTCCCGACGCAGCCCAGGCATGGATTGGTGAAACTGGGTGGTGTAGGGCCATCGGCGTTGTTCCAACCGTCGGCCCATTGTGCACGGGACGGACTAAAGTTAGTCATGTTGGAGTCCGGACGATCGATCTTCTCTCCATCCAGATTGAAATCGCCGCCAAGGTTGACGCAGTTTCCGCCATTGACGTCAGCAGCGGTACAAGGAGCACTGTTGTTGCTGATTTCCCGAAGCTTTGAAGCGCTGGATCGGAATGGCTCCCAGTGCGCTCCAGTTTGGAAAGACAGAATGCTATTCAACTGCCAACCTCCCGCAACTGTACTGTAGAAACCATGCGAGTTACGAGCCAGCGGCAGTTCCCAAACATAGTTGGCCACCAGGCGATGCCGGACATCGAATGTGGAATTCCCTCGATCTAGTCCCGGCAGGGTGAGATCAGTGCTGTAACCGTCACCGGCCCCAGCCCCATTTCCCGTTGTGGCGCTGTTATGCCACGCCGAGCCATTGTCAATCGAGTGGCTGTAGGTATAGCTAATCTGGAACGACACTCCATGACTACTTTGTCTCTTCAACGAAGCTTGTAACGAGTTGTAGTTGGAGTTGTTAACATTTCTCCAGTTACGGGACTGGCCCAGGTTCGGGTTGAGAGTGCCCAGAGGATTTTCGGCGATCGATGTCCCGGGATAAGGGGTCTGATCCGTCTGACCGCATATGGTTCGACCAAAGTTATCCACCACGCAACCACCTACCGGCAGTTTTCCGCCCGGAATTCGATTGATATCTTCCGCACGGAATAATTTGTGTCCGGTAGTCCCGACGAAATTAACTTCCATTACAAATTGCCGTCCTAAATCATGCTGAGTGCCAAGGAAATAGCTGTACACATAAGGATCTCGAATACCGCTGGGGAAAATCAGTCCGCTGCGGAACGACAGATGAGGATCGTTGGGAGCCCAGCCTACGATATTTCCCGTGGCTTGCACGCCCGTTCCCTCGCCAGGATTGGATGCAGCGCCGGTGAATGTGGCAGGTGCGCCCGAAGGAACGCAAGTTCCCAGTGAAACTCCGCAGGTGGTAGGTCCGTAAACCACGTCGGCGATGCCCCCGCCCAATCCATTGACTGCTTGATCGAACGAGTAGAAGGGCGCATTCCAGCGAGAATTAGAGAGCGGGTTATACAACGTGCCCTCGTACGAAACTCCAAAACCGCCGCGCAAAGACGTCTTGCCGTCGCCAAACACGTCGTACGCAAAACCCACTCGCGGACCCAAGTTATTGTGATCTCCGAGTCCCAGAGACTTGGCAACAGTGAAGCCACCAGGACCGCATCCCGGCGTTCCAGCAACGCTGTGCGCAGGATTCAATATTCCTCCCGGCAAAAATACGCAAGGGGTGCTGGCATCTTTTATTTGTCCGGCGCCAGTTTGCAAATTGTCTATGAAACTGTTTCCTGGGCCTAGGACGAAGTTCGTTACCAGGCCATCTTCTTCGGTATGGCGGGTATATAGGTCATAGCGTATCCCTAGGTTCAGAGTCAGCCGGCGCGTGGCCTTCCAATCATCCTGGAAAAATGCGCCATATTCCCAATTCCGCCAGTGCCGTTTGTTGGTGGCCAATTCTGCAGCTTTGCCGCTGAGAATTCCCGGGTCAACTCCGGCATTTTCTTGGAATGGCGCGTCCACTGCGAAATAAATCTGGTCGTTGAAGTAATAAGAGGGGCGCCCGACATTGAACTCGCTATTTTCGAGATTCCGGCGCACGTCCAGCCCCACCTTCATATTGTGATTGCCGTGGCTCACCGACACCATGTCGGAGTAGCTGTACACGTGATCTTTAAAGAATTGAGGATAGCCGTTGTAGGAACCAAAGCCAGCCGAACCATCAACAAAGTAAATCTGTGGAACACCTGGCGTGTTCGTCACAGTCGAAGTCTTGTTGAGAGTGTAGCCCGCCTTGAATTCGTTCAGTACTCTCGGGCTAAAAGTGTGAATAAAGCTGAATTGTCCGTTGGGGAAAAAGCCGGTTTGAGGATTGAGGAAACCGCGAGCTGAACTGAAACTAGCATTGAACGGACCAAAGTTGTCGCTGTCACGGAACCAGTTAAATGACGCGAAAATCCGGTTGTTCTCGTTAAGATTGTAATCTAGCCGCAGCGACGCTTCGTTCCCGTTAAACAAATTCCCGACAGTTTGTGAGGGAAAATTGATTACGCTGGCCTGCAAAAAAGGAGCATCGCGATTGGCTATGCCCGGTTGAAGTGCCAAAGGCACAGTGCACCCGGCGGCGACGGCGTTGAGTTGGTCGGTGGCCGTCACGCCTAGCAGAGACTGAAAGCGTGTGGCCAGGGCCGAGCTATTGTTATCTTGACACAACCAAGGAGTGTAGTCGCCTCCACTATAGTCGTTAAGGCTGGTGGATGCCCCTCCTGGAGCAGTAGGTGCGAAGTTGGAATAGAGGAGATTTGCTACCGAGTTGGGTTCTGCCGCAGCTACGGCCGTTCGCCACTCCGGCGACTCCTGCTGCACAGGAGTCGGGGGCTGCACCGTCTTAAACCGGTCTCCCTGGTAGGAGGCGAAGAAAAATAATTTGTCCTTCACAATAGGTCCGCCTACTGTGGCGCCGAATTGGTTAAAGCGCAATGGAGGGCGCGCAACATCATTGTGGTTGAGGAAATAATTATTAGCATCCAGTGCATCGTTGCGGAAGAACTCCCACAAACTGCCATGCAGACTGTTCGTTCCGCCCTTGGTTATCAGATTCGTGATGGAGCCTGCACTGCTACCGTACTGCGAGGACATATTCAGGGTCAGTTGCTGGAATTCTTGAATCGAATCTTCAATTGGAGTGTTATTCGGACCACCACTCAAGTCTTTGTTGTCTACTCCGTTAATCAGAAAGCCGTTGAAATTCTGGCGCGTGCCGTTGACAATGGTCGTAGGTCCCGATTCAGAGGTTTTGCCCTTGTCGCCGCCAACAGCATTGTTAATTGCTCCTGGGCTCAGCAACATTAGATCGTAAATATTGCGCCCGTTTAACGGCAGATTGGCGACTTGTGTGGCGCTCACGGTGTTAGCGAGCTTGGAGTCATCGACGTTGACCGCGCTCGCCTCGCCACTTACTTCCACAATTTCACGCGTTTGGCCGAGTTGCATCTTAAAGTCGACGCGTTCGATGGTGCCGGCGTTCAGCGTAACTCCGTTGTCCGCGCCGGTCTTGAATCCACTCGCCTCCGCCGTAATCTTGTAGGTTCCGACCGGTAGTTCTTTGGCGGTGTACAAACCCGCGTCATTCGATGTAGTCACCACCGAAAGATTAGTTCCTGTGTTAGTGACCGTCACCTTTGCGTGACTAATCGCCGCGCCCGAGGGATCGGTTACCGTGCCGGTGAATTGGCCGTTTTGAACCTGCGCCACGGCGCAAATTGTCAGGATGACAACCGACAACAATACGAAACAGGAACGAAACTTTGTCATGTGCAGATCCTCTGGGCTTGCGAAAGTTTTCACGGATTGTTCAGAAGTGCGGATTTTAGTCACAATTTACTGTCTTTGAACTGTCCTGAGGTTTGGGTGGCCAGCATTTTGAGTGCTTTAGCGCCAACTGTCAAGCCTTCTTCGAAAATTCAACGACGAGGAACCCGAGCCTCACAAATGCATAGACAGGGAACTTGTGAGCTATTGCGAAGAAGGTGGCAAGTGCATCTCCAAACTGACACCCTAGGGATCACAATCACTTACGGGGAATCCTGTGACCAACTGTTATGACTTACCGGATATGGACCAGACGGTAGTTATGCTTTTTGGAATATTTTCGTCGCGCTAAATCCAGTGATTTGTTTTATTTATGAAGGGTCGTGTGGATTTCTGGGATCGGCTAACGAGTTGGTGTGGCTGGAGCATCAACCATTTCGTGGATCGTGAGTATGTTGTCGATCTTATGCGGCCCCACCTGCTGGGTTTTTCCTGAAGGCCAATGGATTGTGATGGACTCGACCGCCGTTGCTGATCCCACACCGAAATGCAGCCTAGGATCGCTAGCGGATTCGAAGCTGGAGTTGGCGCGAGCTTCGGCAACCTGCGTCACTCCGCCAGCCTTGACCTCAACCCGGGCGCCGAATCCATCGCGATTCGACTTTGAACCTATAAGTTTGACTTCCACCCAGTGTCCTCGGTTAGGCGTGGCGTTTCGCAGCAACACCGGCGATCCGTCCAGAACGCTCAACAGGACGCTCTGCGATCCGTCGTTCCAGAAGTCGGCGGTGGCGGCGCCGCGGGCTACATAGCGGTGGATAAGTGCCGTGCCCGATCTCGCTCCTATTTCGTCAAACTTCCCCTGCTTCAGATTGTGGAACAGCAGCGGTCGTTCGGCGTAACTGACCCCAAAAGAGTGCTTATCGACCTGGGGATTTACGTGACCATTCGCCACAAACAAGTCTGGCCAGCCATCATTGTCAAAATCCAGAAACTTAACCCCGAAACCAAGGAATGGAATGCTCACCGGTCCAAAAGCCGACGGTCCTGCCATGTCTGTGAATTCGCCAGTATGCTCATTGCGGTACAGATTATTGGTGTCGTCGGAAAAGTTCGTCTTTACGATGTCGGGCCAGCCGTCGCGGTCATAGTCGGCTGAATCGACTCCCATGCCAGCCTGCTCCCGCCCGTCCGCACTGTAGGCCACGCCGGTTTGTGCGCCCACCTCGGTAAACCCGCCTTTGCAGTCATTGTGGTAAAGCAGGCCCGGCGAGGAATCGTTGGCAACATACAAGTCGAGACAGCCGTCGCGATCGTAATCCAGCCAGAGAACGCCCAACCCGTAATATTCGCCAGGGTCAATCTGCAGCTTTTCAGTTACGTCGGTAAAAGTACCGTCGCCATTGTTGTGATAAAGACGGTCGCGGCTGCCCTTGAGCCCGCGCGGCCCGCACGACACAGGGATTCCGCGATACTGGCAAAACGGCCCGCTGCCGAATTCCGGCAGATGGCCTAGATCCAGATCAACGTAGTTGGCGACGTAGAGATCAAGAAATCCGTCGTTGTCGTAGTCGCCAAAAGCGGTGCTTGTACCCCATCGTCCGGGGTTGCCGGCCCCGGCCTTAGCGGTCACGTCGCTGAAGGTCCCATCGTGATTATTGCGGAACAGTGCTGCGCCATCGAGTCTGGTGAGGTAAAGATCCTCCCATCCGTCGTTGTCGTAGTCGCCCACCGCGACGCCAAATCCCCATCCGCATTGCGCCAAGCCGGATTTGAGGGTGACGTCAGTAAAAGTTCCGTTGTGATTGTTGCGATACAGCTTGCTGGGATGGCACTTTCCTGCGCGGAAATCTTCCAACGTCGATCCATTGACCAGAAAAATATCCATCCAGCCATCGTTGTCGTAGTCGAAGACCGCGATGCCCCCGCACATAGTCTCCATGATGTAACGTTTTTCCGTACCGCCACAGGTCAGATGAAAATCGATCCCTGATTTTGCGGTGAGATCGATAAAGGACGCAGTCGCGCTCTTCGATGGAATCACCCGTGGGCTTTGTGGAGTTGCTAGACTGGAGGCGAGAACGATTGCCGCCAGCACGATGCTGAACCCGTAAAGACGTAGAGCGGTTGTCACTGGACTCTCCCGGTGGCCATTCCGCCGGTTTCTGGTTCGTTCTTTTTCAGTTCGCCGAACAATGCCCACTCTTTCAGCGCCGCTTCGCGATTGCCCGCTCGCTCGAGAGCGCGCGCCAGCTGATAGTGCGAAGACGCATCATTCGGTTTCAGTTCGATGGCATGACGCAAAGCCATCACGGCTCCCTGCGCATCGTTATCCAGCAGCAACGCCTTGCCAAGATCGTAAGCCGCGTCGTAGTTGCTGGGATCAAGTTGTGCTGCCCTTTTCAAATTCGCCACCGCAGAGGTCAAATCTCCGGTCTCCAGTTCGCTGTGGCCAAGGTGCGCCACAACTTGCGGATTGTCCGCGGTTTGCTGCATTTCTTTTTCGTATTCCGCAATGGCCTCCGCCGTCCGGCCCACGCTGGCATAGGCAAATCCCAGATGATAATGACCGAGAGGAGTTTTAGGGTCGAGCCGCAGGGCCGTCTTGAATTGCTCAATAGCCTGTAAAGTGCGATTCGTATTCTGGTAGGCGCGCCCTAACAAAACATGTGCCAGAGGCTGCGAGGGGTCGAACTTGATCGCCAGCTCTAATTCTTTCGCTGCCGGCTCATGCTGCTCCCGCGCCAACAGTACCAGCGCCAGATCGAAATGGATGTCGGCACGGCTGCCTTCCAGTTTTGCCGCCTTCTCCAGCAATTGCTGCGCATGCGCGTTCTGGCCACCCTTGAAGTAAACCAGGCCTAACCAGTGATGCAATGCAGCATCATTCGGCCAGCGGCCTACGGCGGCATCGCCGATCAATGCCGCGTCTCTCAGGTCCCCGGTTTGCAGATAGCTTAGGACCAAACCGCGATTTGCCTCGAGGCTGCTTGGTTCAGCGTCGCGCGCCTGCTGAAACGCGCTGACTGCCGCATCAAATTGCCCGGCATCAAGGGCCGTCTTCCCTTTTTGCACTAGTGTTGCGGTCTTTGATTGTCCCGCCGCAGGCAATATGCCAAGCAAGAAGCAGCACAGCAGGCGACAAATCGTGGGGATTTTTTTCACGGGGGTTGAGGTGCACTAATCGTAAATGCGCTGATGTGCGGTTGTACACCAGCAGCGGCTAAAGCCTGTCGCCTAAAGCTTCTTTTCCGCCCGGCTAAAAGCCGGGCGCTTCCACGGCACTACCCGTCGTCCGTGGCAAGAGTCTAATTCGCTCTCGATGACTCTGGATGGCGACGAAATCTAAATGAGGTCTCGACCCTGGATGAGAAAAATATCTAAATCGCCTCTCGACGACCACCACAGCGGGTCGCCTCACGGCGGGCGCCGCCGTGGAAGCGTGGCGCTTCCAGCGCCACGAACACGAGCGTACCTCGACGGGCTTTAGCCGCTGCGCTTTCCCGTTTTGGAACTAGCACCCCCGGTCTCAAGGTGATACGGACACTTGAATTCAGCGGGCGACGGCCAGCTTCGAACCCCTCCTAGAATGCCCTTTGCGAGCGTCAGGATGCCCTCAGGCGCATCTCCGCATGGAAGGTGGTAGGAGAGGTCCACCCCTGATAAATTTACAAAAGTGTATGTACATAGCCAAATCATTCGTTCTCAATGATATAGCGGAAAAGTGCCGAAATACCGTCACAAATTTGGCGTTGTGCTGCCCTCAGACGCGGTTGCCTAGTCTCCGGGCGTCGGTCGGGGCTCAGCTGTGAATCCCGCGCGCCCCCTATTGGGCCAAAGCCACAAACGCAGGCGGTCCATATAGAGATAGACAACCGGCGTGGTGAACAGCGTCAGCGCCTGGCTGACAATCAGGCCGCCAACAATCGTCAGACCGAGAGGCTTGCGAAGTTCTGACCCGGTGCCCGTTCCTAGCGCCAGCGGCAGGCCGCCCAGCAGCGCAGCCATCGTCGTCATCATGATGGGACGGAAGCGCAGCAGGCAAGCTTCGTGGATCGCGTCCAGTGGAGATTTGCCTTCTCGTCGCTCAGCATCGAGGGCGAAGTCAATCATCATGATGGCATTCTTCTTCACGATTCCTATCAGCAGAATAATGCCGATCAGGCCAATGACATTCAGTTCGTTGTGCGTGATCAATAGCGCCAGCAATGCTCCGACCCCGGCAGAGGGAATTGTCGAGAGAATGGTGATGGGATGAATAAAGCTTTCATAAAGAATTCCCAGCACGATGTACACCGTCGCCAAGGCGGCTGCAATCAGCACCGGCTCGTTGGCCAGCGAATCGCGGAAGGCCGCCGCCGTACCTTGAAATCCCGCATGGATGGTTCCGGGGAATCCGATGGAAGCTTCGGCGTCGTCGATAATCTTGGTGGCATCTCCCAGCGAAACGCCCGGCGCCAAATTAAATGACAGGGTCACCGAGGGCCACTGCCCCTGGTGGTTTACCGCCAGCGCGGTGTTAGACGGACCAAAGTGAGTGAAAGCTGAAAGTGGCACCACTTGTCCGTTCGAGGAACGCACGTACACCGACGACAATGCATCCGGGCTCTGCTGAAAGCGCGGATCCACTTCCATGACCACGTGATACTGATTCAACTGCTTGTAGATGGTCGAAACCTGGCGCTGCCCAAAGGCGTCGTAGAGTGCATTGTCGATCTGCAGCGGAGTGATGCCCAGACGGGCCGCAGTGTCGCGGTCAATCACCACTCGGGTTTCGAGACCGTGCGTTTGCTGGTCGGTGTTTACATCCTGTAACTGTGGCAGGGTTTTCAGTTTGTCGATCAGGCGCGGGGCCCAGGTATTCAATTCGTTGAGATTTTCGCCTTGCAGCGTGTATTGATATTGCGCCTGGCTCTGCCGTCCGCCAATGGTCAGGTCCTGCGCCGACTGCATAAACAAAGTAGCCCCGGGAACGATCGCTAGTTTGCGCCGCAGGCGGCCGATTACCTGATCGGCGCTGATTTTTCGGTCCGCCAGCGGCTTTAAAGTGATGAACATGCGGCCCTGGTTGGCGCTGGTATTCCCGCCGGCAAACCCGACTATGGTTTGCACCGCCTCATCTTTCATGACAATGCCCACGAACTGCTTCATCTTTACCTTCATCGAGTCGAAGGAAATGTCCTGCGCCGCTTGAACCGTTCCCATCAGGCGTCCGGTATCCTGCTGCGGGAAAAATCCTTTGGGTACAGCGATGTAAAGGAAGACGCTCAAGGCCGCGGTGCCAATGGCGATCAACAGTACCAGCGGCTGAAAGCGCAACACCCAGTTCAGGCTCACGCTGTAAATCTTCAGCATGCCGTCGAAGATGCGCTGGCTGAATTTGTAAGCCCGGCCATGCATCTCTTCGTGCAGTGGTTTCAGAAACAAGGCGCACATTACCGGTGTCGTAGTCAGCGAAATCAGTAACGACACCGTGATTGCGATGCTCAGGGTGACAGCAAATTCGCGAAACAGCCGTCCAACAATGCCGCCCATCAGCAGAATGGGGATGAATACCGCGATCAGCGAGGTGCTCATGGAGAGCACGGTGAAACCAATTTCTTTCGCACCCCGGTAGGCTGCCTGCACCGGGCCCATGCCTTGTTCCAGGTAGCGAGTCACGTTCTCCAGTACGACGATGGCGTCGTCCACCACGAAGCCGGTAGAAATCGCCAGCGCCATCAGCGAGAGATTGTCGAGGCTGTAATGAAGCAGATACATGCCGCCAAATGTGCCGATGAGCGAGAGCGGAACCGCCACACTGGGGATGACCGTCGCCCGCACCGTGCGAAGGAAAGCGAAGACCACCAGAATGACAAGGATGACCGATAGCAACAGCGTGATTTCAATGTCGCGCAGCGACGCCCGGATGGTGGTGGTACGGTCCATGACTACGTCGAGCTTGATGGCCGGCGAAATCGAGGACTGCAACTCCGGCAGCAAACTGATGACCCGGTCGACGGTTTCGATAATATTTGCGCCCGGCTGACGGAAGATAATGATCAGCACCGCGGGCTTGCCGCTGGAGAGGCCCAGGTTGCGTATGTCTTCGACTGAATCCTGCACGTCGGCCACATCGCTCAGCCGGACGGTGGCATCTCCATTATTCGCCACAATCACCGAGCGGTAGTCACGCGCCGCAATGATCTGATCGTTGGCGTTGATGGTCCAATTCGTGGTGTCATTTCCCAGTTGTCCCTTGGGCTTATTCGCATTTGCCGAACCAAGTGCGGTGCGAACCGTGTCCAGCCCCAGTCCCAGCTTGTTAAGCAGCGTAGGGTTCACTTCGGCGCGGACTGCGGGGCGGGCACCACCGCCGACGAATACCTGGCCGATGCCGTCCACCTGCGCCAGTTTTTGCGCCAGGATTGAATCCCCGGCGTCATACATCTTGGGCAGTGTGATTACGTCGGAGGTCAGCGAGAGAATAAGCACCGGAGCATCAGCCGGATTCACCTTCCGATAAGTCGGATTTCCTGGAAGGTTCGCGGGCAATTGGCTGCGTGCCGCATTAATCGCCGCTTGCACATCACGAGCGGCGGCATCGATGTTGCGGTTGAGATCGAACTGCAACGTGATGCCGGTAGAGCCCAGTTGGCTCGTCGAGGTCATCTGATTGACGCCGGCAATTCGCCCGAACTGCCGTTCTAGTGGTGTCGCCACAGCCGATGCCATGGTTTCCGGGCTGGCTCCGGGAAGTCCCGCACCGACCGAAATAACCGGAAACTCGACTTGCGGAAGAGGCGCTACCGGAAGAAATTCGAAAGCCAGAATTCCAGACAGCAGTAGCGCAAACGTCAACAATGACGTTCCGATGGGCCGCTTGATGAATGGCGCGGAAATATTCATTGCTTAATCCGCTGCGACCGGCTCCTCAATAGGATTGCCCACGCTGTACTTGTCAAAACGATGGGCCAGGCGATCGAACCACAGGTAGACCACGGGAGTTGTGTAGAGCGTGAGTAATTGGCTGACCAGCAATCCGCCAACAATGGTGATGCCGAGAGGATGCCGTAACTCCGATCCGGTGCCAGTGCCGAGCGCCAGCGGCAAGCCTCCCAGCAGCGCCGCCATGGTGGTCATCATGATGGGACGGAACCGCAGCAGGCAAGCCTGATAAATCGCTTCCTCGGGCGGTTTGTGCTCTTCGCGTTCAGCTTCAAGCGCAAAGTCGATCATCATGATGGCGTTCTTCTTAACAATTCCAATCAGCAGAATGATGCCTATCAGCGCCACTACTCCCAGATCGTTTTTGGTCACCAGCAGCGCCAGAATCGCTCCCACGCCCGCCGAGGGCAGCGTCGAGAGAATGGTAATGGGATGGATGTAGCTCTCGTAGAGAACTCCCAGAACGATGTACACCGTAACGATGGCGGCGAGAATCAACCACGGCTCGGTGGAGAGCGAGTTCTGAAAAGCCGCCGCCGTTCCCTGGAAGGCGGTGTGAATACTGGGCGGCATGCCGATTTCTTTCTCGGCTTCGTTGATGGCTTTGGTCGCTTCCCCCAGTGAAACCCCAGGCGCGAGGTTGAATGACAGCGTCACTACAGGAAATTGACCTTCGTGATTGATCGCCAACGGAGTGGTTGAGATCTGAACGTGAGTGAATGAGGCAAGTGGCACCTGCATTCCAGTGTTCGACTTAACGTAAATATCTTTCAGGGCTTCAGGACTCTGTTGAAATTGCGGATCAACTTCCAATACCACGTGATACTGGTTCAACTGCGTAAAGATGGTGGATACCTGGCGCTGTCCGAAGGCGTCATACAAAGTGTCATCAATCGCCTGCGGCAGAATTCCTAAACGCGACGCAGTATCGCGGTCAATTTTCATCTCGGCCTGAAGGCCATTGTTCTGTTGATCGCTGGCTACATCGCGCAGTGAGGGCAGTCCGCGAAGTTTTTCAATCAGCTGGCCGGAAATCGTTGCCAGCTCCTGGGCATCGGCGTCTTCCATGGAGTACTGGAACTGGGTGCGGCTAACCCGGTCTTCCACCGTCAAATCCTGCACCGGCTGCATGTACAGCGTGATGCCTGCAATTTTGGCGAGCTCCGGCTGCAGACGGCGAATGATGTCGGTGGCGGTGCCGCTGCGCTCATCCCGAGGCTTGAGGTTAATTTGAACGCGACCGCTGTTAGGGGTCTGATTGGTGCCATCGATACCGATGAACGACGACAGGCTGACTACATCTTTATCCTGGAGAATCACCTTCGCCAGTTGCTGCTGCCGCTGCGCCAGAGCATTGAAGGAAATATTTTCCGGGGCTTCTGAGATGCCAAGAATCACGCCGGTATCCTGCACCGGGAAAAAGCCCTTGGGGACGATCACATAGAGGAAGAGCGTCAGCACCAGGGTTCCCAGAGTGACCAGCAGGGTGATGGTCTGATGCTGCAGCACAAACTTCAGCGTGCGTCCGTAGAATGCGATTACTCCCTCGTAGAATTCTTCGGACTTCTTGTAGAAACGGCTTTCATGTGCCGGGTCCCTGCGTTTGAGGAGCTTGGCAGCCATCATGGGAGTCAGCGTTAATGACACCACCGCAGAGACCAAAATCGTCACCGCAAGAGTTACGGCAAATTCGCGGAACAGGCGGCCTACGATGTCGCCCATGAACAGTAGTGGGATGAGCACGGCGATAAGCGAGACCGTCAAAGAAATAATGGTGAAACCGATCTGGCCGGCGCCCTTGAGAGCAGCATCCAGCGGAGAATCTCCCTCCTCCAGATAGCGATCGATGTTTTCAATCATGACGATGGCGTCGTCCACCACGAAGCCGGTGGAAATGGTCAGTGCCATCAGTGTCAAGTTGTTAAGGCTGTAGCCCAGCACGTACATCACTGCAAAGGTGCCGACCAGCGAAAGCGGGACCGCCACGCTGGGAATCACCGTGGCTGACAGGTTGCGAAGGAAGAGGAAGATCACCAGCACTACCAGGACGACGGTGAGCATCAGCTCAAACTCGACATCCTTTACCGAAGCGCGAATCGTGATGGTGCGGTCGGTCAGGATCTGCAATTTGACCGACGACGGCAGCGAGCCCTGCAACTGCGGCATCAACTGCTTGACCCGGTCGACCACGCCGATGATGTTGGCGCCGGGCTGGCGTTGAATATTTACGATGACCGCCGGTTCGAGATTCATCCATGCGGCTTGTTTCGTGTTCTCGATGCCGTCGGTAATGGTGGCGACGTCGGAGAGCCGCACCGGATTGCCGTTCTTGTACGCCACAATCAGGGGACGATACTGGTCACCTGAGGTCAGCTGATCATTAGCGCCGATAGTGTAAGACTGTCGCGGGCCATCAAGAGTGCCCTTGGCCTGATCGACGTTGGCCTGTCCCAGAGCGGTACGCAAATCTTCCAGGCTCATGTCGTAAGACGCCAGAGCGGTTGGGTTCGCCTGGATTCTTACTGCCGGCTTTTGTCCGCCGCTGATTGAAACCAAACCGACACCCGGCAGTTGTGAGATCTTTTGTGCCAGCGCGGTATCGGCCAGGTCCTCAATTTTGGAGAGCGGCAATGTCTGTGAGGTCAGCGCCAGCGTCAGGATCGGGGAATCTGCCGGATTCACCTTGCTGTAGATCGGCGGATTGGGCAGATCTTTTGGCAGGTAGGTGGTTGCAGCATTGATCGCCGCCTGAACTTCCTGTTCAGCGACGTCGATGCTCTGGTCCAGATTGAATTGCAGGGTAATGATCGAGCTGCCAAACGAACTGGTCGAGGTCATCTGGCTGAGGCCCGGCACCTGTCCGAATTGGCGTTCCATCGGCGAAGTGACGGCGGACGCCATTACATCCGGATTAGCGCCCGGGTAAAACGTCATCACCTGGATGGTCGGGTAATCTACTTCGGGTAGCGCAGAAACGGGGAGTTCGCGGTAAGCCACAATCCCGACCAGCAACATGCCAACCATCAGCAGGGATGTGGCGACCGGTCTAAGGATAAATAATCTGGACGGACTCATTGTCCTGCGACACCTGCGCTCTGCTGGGGATGGCTTCCTGTCGGATTCGAGGAGCGTGGTTCGACCAGGCTGTTGGCGTCGAGCTTGTCTTGCCCGTCGGTGACTACGATCTCATTGGCTTGAAGTCCATTGGAAATTGCAGAGACGTTATTCTGCGTAATCGAGAGGGTGACCGGACGAACCTGCACTTTTTTGTCCTGACCCATCACGAAAACATAGGTGCCTTGCTGCCCGCGCTGAACCGCTGCTGCCGGCACCACGATGGTATCTTTGCGGACTTCAAGCAGCAGATGAATGTTGACAAACTGATTAGGCCAGAGCGAGCTGTCGTTATTGGCAAAAACCGCTTTAAGTTTTCCCGTCCCCGTGGTCTGGTCGATCTGGTTATCGATGGTCTCTAATTTTCCGCTGGTCAGCTTGGTCTGATCGTCGCGGCTGAAAGCGTCAACCGCCAAAGGCCCTTTCTTCATGTGCTGCGAAACCGTCTGGAGACTATCTTCCGGCAATGTGAACAATACTGCGATGGGCTGCAGCTTGGTGATTACCAGCAGAGGTTGAGCGTCGGCGGCATGCACCATGTTGCCGGCGTCGACCAGCCGTAAACCAATGCGGCCACTTTCAGGGGCTTTGATGTGGCAGTAAATCAGCTGGAGTTTGGCGTTGTCGATGGCCGCCTGGTCGGTACGAACCGTGCCTTCCACTTGATTGACGGTTGCATTCTGGGTATCGACTTGCTGTTGCGAGACAGCTCCGGAATCCTGGAGCAGTCCTTTAAATCTCTGATAGTTCAGCTTGGCATCGTTGAGTTGCGCCTGGTCGCGGAATAGAGTCGCCTGCGCCTGGCTCAGTGCGACTTCATAGGGCCGAGGATCGATCACCGCCAGCAGATCGCCCTTTTCCACGTGCTGCCCTTCCTTGAAAGCAACTTCGGTTAGCTGTCCGTCAATGCGGCTGCGCACGCTGACAGTGTTGTAGGCGGTTACGGAACCAAGGCCGGTGAGGTAGACCGGCATGTCCTGCACCTTGGCGGTAGCAACTGTTACGGGAACGGGCTGGTTGCCGGCACGTTTCTTGGCATCCGCCGCCTTGGCGTCCTTAGCCCCGCTGCATGCCGTCCACGCACATGCCAGGGCGAGAAAAAGCACGCAAGTTAGTAATCGGAAAGATAGAGGCGAGCTGGATCCGCTGGCCGATCGTTGCAGTGGCGCGAGCCGCAACTTAGCGGGGGTTGTTGTCATTCTTTGACCTCGGTACGAGTACAGCCATGATAAGCCTTTACAATTCCCCATGCTGGGTGAGCCTTAGGTCTCGAACCGCAGAGAACTTAAGATGTCCATTGGATACTCGTTGACAAGGCTTGGATGCGCTAAGAACACAAACGTTCGTACCCGAACATCGCCCAATTACGAGCATTGCAGAAATGTAAGGAGCCCACTGTAAATTTTTGTAAAGAAAGCGTTTAGCGATTGTAAAGAGAAATTCCAGTGGGCGAATTGCACCACTCGTGGAGCATTTCAAAGTAGTGTCCGGAGCGTGGGTATCGAGAGCGGGGTGGCACTATTTCCGAACGTGTCCTCTCGCGGAAATCCGGTTTTGATGGCGCCGCCTCCAAAGCCAGAACCTCAAACAGTCTTGACATAGAAATCCACAGTCGCTAAAGTAAAACAACTTCAGCAAAAGCAAGATTCAGTTCCAGATTCGAGCGCATGAGCGAAAGCATTCTAGTCCGCGTCCGAGTACATAATGTAAGCGTACGAGTACGCGTGGCTGCCGCCTCGGTCTGGAGGGCATGAGTGAGCTGAAAGAAGCGTAAGAAGCTCTCAAATCCCACCTGCCAGAAGCGCTGGCACGGTGGGTTTTCTTTTTTGTAGCCACAGGAGATTTATGGCAAACGACAAGACGACACTAAGCGGATCACGGATTTTGTGGGAATGCCTGGAACGCGAAGGCGTAAAGCATGTTTTCGGCTATCCCGGCGGCGCGATTCTTCCCGCCTATGACGCGCTCAAGCACAGCTCGATCCATCACATCCTGGTGCGGCATGAACAGGGCGCAACCCACATGGCGGATGGCTATGCGCGGGCGACCGGCGGAGTAGGTGTAGCAGTAGCTACGTCGGGTCCGGGAGCAACCAATATGGTGACGGGGATTGCTACAGCGATGATGGACTCGTCCCCCATCGTCTGCATCACTGGCCAGGTTGGCAGCAAGCTGCTCGGTTCGGACGCCTTTCAGGAGACCGATATCACCGGAGTCACGCTGCCCATTACCAAGCACAATTATCTGGTGACACGCGCCGACGAGGTAGCCGCGACCGTGCGTGAAGCGTTCTACGTGGCGAAGTCTGGGCGGCCCGGGCCGGTGCTGATCGACATCACGAAAGATGCGCAGCAAGCCATGGCCGAGCTCGATTGGGAAGGCGCTGCGCCGAAGTTGCGTGGCTATCGTCCGGACCTGTCGCCGGCGAAGGGCGAGTACGAAGAAGCGCTTGATCTGATTTCAAAAGCCAAGCGGCCGCTGATTCTGGCGGGTCACGGGATCATCGTTTCCGGCGCGGAGATGGAAGTGCAGATGTTCGCAGAGAAGACATCGATTCCGGTGGCGCTCACGCTGCTGGGGCTCGGTGCTTTCCCGGCATCGCATGTGCTCAATCTCGGCATGATGGGCATGCACGGCGAGGCGTGGGTGAATACCGCCATCCAGGAAGCCGATCTTCTGTTGGCCTTCGGCATGCGTTTTGACGACCGCGTCACCGGAAACCTCAAGACTTACGCCATCAACTCCAAGAAGATCCATATCGAGATCGATCCCGCCGAAATCAATAAGAACATTAAGGTCGATGTGCCGCTGGTCGGCGATCTCCGCAAGATTTTGCTCGAACTTCTGCCGCGACTTGACAGCCCGAATCGCCGGGAATGGCTGGAGCGCATTCGCGGACTTAAGGGCGACTCTGCGGTCCGCGACATTCAAAATCTGCCGGATAACGGGCATCTCTACGCCGCACACGTTATCAATGATCTGTGGAATGAAACTCGTCACGGCGACACTATCGTCGTCACTGACGTGGGTCAGCACCAGATGTGGGAGGCGCAGTACTACAAACACGAACAGCCGCGGTCGTTGATCACTTCTGGTGGGCTGGGCACCATGGGCTTCGCACTGCCGGCCGCTATCGGAGCCAAGGTGGCGCGTCCTGAGGCGGACGTCTGGGTAGTGGTCGGCGACGGCGGCTTCCAGATGACGATGTGCGAGCTGGCGACCATCGTTCAGGAAAATCTCAATATCAATATTGCCATCATCAACAACGGATATCTGGGCATGGTTCGCCAGTGGCAGGAATTTTTCTACGAGCGCAACTACGAAGCTACGCCACTGCTTAGCCCCAATTTCGTAAAGCTGGCGGAGGCTTATGGGATCCGAAGCATGGGTGTGAATAAGCGTCGCGACGCGGTCAATGCCATGCGCGAGGCTCGCAAGCACAACGGCCCCGTGCTGATTGATTTCCAGGTGGAGCAGGAAGACACCGTGTACCCGATGGTTGCGGCGGGGGCTTCGCTGCACGACATGATTCGGCGGCCCAATCCGCTGGAGGAGACGGCCGAGGACGAATAACCCGGTAGAGCCGTAGCTCTGCTACGGCTGGCAGTGTTGCGAAATTTAAGGTCCTTCGTGGGAGCCGTAGCGAAGCTACGGCTCTACACCGGCAGCGAGTGAGTGAGGAATCAAGATGAGTAACGATAAAAGTATTCTGCATACGTTCGTTGTTTACGTCGAAAACAAACCGGGCGTGTTGACGCGGGTGTCGTCGCTATTCCGTCGCCGCGGGTTCAACATTGATTCGCTGACTGTCGGCCGCACGGAGAAGCCCGATGTTTCCCGGATGACCATCGTGGTCGATGCCAATGAAGACCAGGCGCGGCGGATTGTGGCCAACGTCTACAAGCTGGTGAACGTGCTTTTGATCGACGACGTGACTGACGAACCAGCGTTACTGCGCGATTTGGCGCTGATCAAAGTCGGGGCGACACATGAAGCGCGTTCGCACGTGCTGGAACTGGCCAGCGTTTTTCGTGCCCGAGTGGTCGATGTTGCCCCCGATTCGCTGACCGTCGAAATCACCGGTGCGGAAGATAAGATCGATGGCCTGCTCGACGTTCTGCGTCCCTACGGTCTGCTGGAAGTAGTGCGCACCGGGATTGTCGCCATGCGGCGTGGCGCGAAGTCTTCCTCAGGCACGGCGAAAGCCAATGGCACGGGTGTAGTGGCGGACGACGAGGGAGTTTCGTATTCGGTGTAGTTCGCCGGGTTCTGCCCAGCTTTTCATTGGGTAATTTTGTAATTGGGTAATTTCGAAACCCAAACCGCTCGAGCCCGCTTTAAATTACAAAATTGCCCGATTAAAAAATTAAAAATTTTTGTGAACTTAACTCCTAGGAGCCAAAATGGCAAAGCTTTACCACGAAGAAGATGCCGATATTGCGTTAATCCAAGGCAAAAAAGTCGCAATCATCGGATACGGATCACAGGGCCATGCCCACGCCCTCAACCTCAAAGACAGCGGCGTAGAAGTAAAAGTCGGCCTGCACGAATCGAGCGCCTCGCGCGCCAAAGCCAAGGCCGCCGGGCTCGACGTGGTCAGCGTGCCTGAGGCTGCCGCATGGGCAGACGTAATCATGGTGCTGATCCCTGACCATACTCAGGCGGAAGTCTACAAGCGCGATATCGCTCCCCATCTGAAGAAGGGCAAGACTCTGATGTTTGCCCACGGATTCAACATCCGTTTCGGCACCATCGATCCGCCGAAAGACGTTGATGTCACCATGATCGCTCCTAAAGCTCCCGGCCATCGCGTGCGCGAAGTATTTGTCGAAGGCGGAGGCACTCCTGGATTATTGGCGATCCATCAGGATGCGTCGGGCAACGCCAAAGCTCAGGCGCTTTCTTACGGGAAGGGAATCGGCTGCACTCGCGCCGGCGTAATCGAAACCACCTTCACTGAAGAAACCGAAACCGATTTGTTCGGTGAACAGGCGGTACTGTGCGGCGGGGCCAGTGCGCTGGTGAAAGCCGGGTTCCAAACCCTGGTCGACGCCGGCTACCAGCCTGAGATTGCTTACTTCGAATGCATGCACGAGTTGAAGCTGATTGTGGACCTGATGTATCGCGGCGGACTCAACTACATGCGCTATTCGGTCAGTGACACTGCGGAATACGGCGACTACACTGCCGGGCCGCGAATTGTTACCGACGAGACCCGCAAGAACATGAAGCAACTGTTGAAAGAAATCCAGGACGGAACCTTTGCCAAGAACTGGATCGAAGAAAACCAGACCGGCCGGCCCACCTTCACCAAGACTCGTGTAGGCGAGCAACAGCAGGTCCTGGAAAAAGTAGGTTCGGAACTGCGCAGCCACATGCCGTTCATCGATCCGGTAAACATCATGCAAAAGTAGGTCGATGTGGCGCGGACACTCTTGTCCGCGAAGCAAGCGGCAGTGACCAGAAGGGGCGGACGAAAAACCGCCCTTTCAGCCAATCATCCCAGTCGATCGTACTGCCATCCCAGTTCACCGTCTTGCCAACACAGCTTTCTACATTTCTGCTCGCCCAATTCGTCCCAATCTAAGTACACTGCTACACGAACTCGAATCGCCAACTCACTCACGAGGCTTGTCATGAAGAAAGTCGTTCTGCTGGTATTACTGTCATTGACCCTGCGGGTTCACGCTGAAGAAAAAAATCCCGCCACCCTGAAGGGTGTTTTGCTGGAGCAGTTGCGGACCACCCACAACGTAAAAGAATGGTTCGTTCCGGCGAATACCGCCGTGGAAGGCATCACCGCGGAGCAGGCCAGTTGGACCGATGGCAAAGGCAATCACTCCATTGGACAGTTGGCCAATCACATTATTTTTTGGGACCAGGAAGAGTTGTCCAAGTTCAAGGGGGAGCCTGCGGTCAAATTTGACGGCAACAACGACGAGACTTTCAACAGCTTCGACGCCAAGCAGTGGACCGCCACGGTGAAGCGTCTGGATAAAGTTTTAACTGACTGGGAGAACGCCATCGAGGCGGCTGACGACAAGAAGCTGGCGGACTGGTACTCCATTATTGCCCACGTCGGCACCCACAACGCCTATCACATTGGCCAGATCGTTTATATACGCAAGCTGCAGGGCTCGTGGAATGCAGAGAAGGGCGTGAAGTAGCAATCTGTTGGCGGAATGGGAAGAGACGGGTTGAACCGCCAGCATCTTAAAACGCCGGCCCAAACCTCTTTTTGGAACAGGGGGAGGGGTATCGTTTAATGGGTAAGCCTTCAACAATTATCCGTTTTATTTTCTTCTTCCTGTTTTTCTTCGCTTTTACGTTTGTCGATCTTCACTTTATTAGGTGGGTTCCCCTTCACGATCCTTTCCCGACGAAATGGACAGTTGCAATCGCCGTCGTGCTTGGCCTGGGTGCTGGGGCATATTCGGTCCGGAACATTTGGAGTAGGCGCCGGAACTCGGAAGCTGGAGATTGCGAATGATAGACTTTGATTCCTCGCTACGAGAGTACGCTCTGAGGGTAATCGCAGACGACTACGAGAGTTTCGAATACATCCTTGAGAATGTAATCGAATTGGCTGCAGAACATGGGGGCGTTGCTGACCGAGAAGGCACGCTAAAAGCACTTGAAACGCTTATCAGGGATGGTTTCGCGCAGGCATACCTTCTAGGACGTGAGGCGGAACCGGTCAGCTACGATCGCGACCAACTCGATGATCTCTGGTTCTACCTGACGCCGAAAGGAATTGACCTCATCAGGCAGTTCCAAAAAAATTGGGCGTAGTGCCGAATAAATTCTTAACATCCGTTGGTGGTACGGCTGAAGCTCGTACCCTTACCATTTTTGCAGAGCCCGGTCCGCCAGTCCGCAGCCACAGTTAGTGGTCCCGATCGCTTTAGATCCCCATCCACCGGTAACTTTTTTTCGTCCTCTGGCGTATGTTCTAATCAGCCTTGCGCTGCAAGCCTGAGGTGCCGCTGTGGATTTCCAACTCAACGACGAGCAACTGCAACTCCAAAAGAGCGTTCGCGAATTTGCCGAGCGCGAGATCCTTCCCAACGTGATGAAGTGGGACGAGGCTGGCGAGTTTCCTCTCGAAACCGTCAAGCACCTTGGCCAACTCGGTCTCCTGGGCACCATCTTTCCGCCGGAATATGGCGGCGCCGGCATGGGCTATGTCGAGTACGTCACCGCAATTGAAGAGTTGTCTAAGGTGGATGGCTCGGTCGGAATCATTGTGGCCGCGCACACCTCGCTTTGCTCGAATCACATTTTTCTCGCGGGCAACGAAGAGCAGAAAAAGAAATACGTCAGCAAGCTGGCTACCGGAGAATTCATCGGCGCATGGGGGCTGACGGAACCCTCCTCCGGTTCAGACGCGGGCAGCGCCCGTATGACCGCGGTTCGCAAAGGGAACACCTGGGTCTTGAACGGAACCAAAACGTTCTGCACCAACGGGCACTATGCCGATGCGCTGGTGGTGATTGCGGTGACGGATCGTGCCGCGCATACGCACGGCCTTTCTGCATTCATTGTGGATAAAGACACCAAGGGATTTCGGCCCGGCAAGAAGGAAAATAAGCTGGGGCTTCGCGCCAGCGACACCGCGGAGTTGATTTTTGAAGATTGTATTCTTCCCGCCGGAAATCTTTTGGGGAAAGAGGGCAGCGGATTCATCGACGCCATGCGCGTACTGGATGGCGGGCGCATTTCTATCGCCGCGCTGTCACTAGGCATGGCGGAAGGCGCTTACGAGGCCGCGCTGAAGTATTCGAAACAGCGTCGCCAATTTGGCAAGGCGATCAGCGAATTTCAGGGAATCCAGTGGAAGCTGGCAGACATGGCGACCGAGATTGAAGCCGCTAAATTGCTCACCCTGCGCGCCGCCGCCATGAAAGACGCGGGGCAGAACACTACGCTGGAATCGTCCATGGCAAAGCTGTTCGCCAGTGAAGTTGCAGTACGCTGCGCCAACGAAGGGGTTCAGATCCACGGTGGATATGGCTTCATCAAAGATTATCCGGCGGAAAAGTTTTATCGTGACGTGAAGTTGTGCACCATCGGCGAGGGCACCAGCGAAGTGCAGCGCCTGGTGATCGCCCGCCAGTTGCTGAAGGACTAAACCCAGACCCCGGCTGTGGTATCTTCCGTGGGCGATGTCGAACGGCGAAACACTGCCTTACGTGCCCACCCCTGACGAGCGCACTCTCGCGCTGCTGGCGCATCTTCTGCAAATCATCTCCGGCTGGGTAGGACCGCTTATCATTCTGCTGATCAGGCGCGACTCAAAGTTTGTTTCGTTTCATGCGTTGCAGGCTTTACTGCTACAGGTGGCGCACCTGGTGTTAATGATCGTGCTGGGATTCTGCGGTTTTTTTCTGTTTATTCTTTTCGCGATGACTCCCGGCAGCCACGTGCCTTCGCCGTTTCCAATGCTTATGGTTCCTATGTTTTTTCTGGCATGGCTTGGGCCTTGGATCACAATCGTGGTTCTGGGAATTCTTTATGGAATGAGGGCAAACCAAGGCGAGTGGGCGGAATATCCGGTACTAGGTGCTTTGGCGAAAAAGTTCCTGCATATTGGGGACCACCAGCCTGACTAGCTGAGAGCTACTGCCGTGAGGTGGACGAGGCGCTGGCCGCCAGGTTGCGCAGCACATTCAGAAAAGCCACGCTGGCTTCCTCGCCTGAAACGGCTTCGAGGGGGATGGTTGCTGTCAGATGCGGAGCGTCGCTACGAAATTTCACGTTCATCAGGCTGTGACCCGACGACGACATCAGGGTGTTGACCACCGGGGTCAGTTCATTTCCCCACTTGGCCTGCGTGGTCAGCACGATGGGCCCTGGGCGGGAGATGGTCCATTGCCGCTTGCCCTCTACCTGGACTTTCTCCGTCAGCCATTGATGGCGGAAGACTTCGAGCTGGAAGCCGGGGGCGCAATCGAGGTTAGCCTCGAAGGTTAAGGTCTCTTTCTGCTTGCGAAACATTGATATCAGCCATTGCAAGGGGGCCTGGCGGGGTTGCAGGCTCACTGTCACTCTGGCGTCGGCCACCCAATGGGTGGCGAAGCGCAGCTGGGCTTGTAAACGGTTCGATCCCAGCCACTTGGCTTCGGTCACTTTCCCCCGGCCAAAGCAAGCGCTCTCCACCATCCTCAGGATGGCATCGCCCTTGCGGCGGTTAACCTGGGCCATCAGGAAATACCAAAGCCCCAGGAATGTTGCCGCCATCAGACTGTCGATAAGGAGCAGGAGCACCACGACCCTCTGATGCTGATGGTACGACTTCGGGTAGTCAGTCAGCAATCGTAGATTTCCAATTTTTCAGGAAAAATTTCCCAAATCGTCAATGTGCTAGAAATTGCACATCGGATTGGGCATTAAGTACGCCCCCAGCTGGGTTCGCTCTACAATGGCGGCGTGGCATTCGCCCTACGAGACTTCCGTCGCGACGACTTCGAGACTCTTTGGGGTATCGATCAGACCTGCTTTCCCCCCGGGATTGCCTATTCGCGTAAGGAGCTTTCGTATTATTTCCGCATGCCGCGGGCGTTCACAATCGTCGCCGAGGCTGAGCCGCGGGACTCAGACGAGTTGCTCGGAAAGACATCAGGAATTGCGGGATTCATCGTTGCCCATGCCAGCCCCAAGCGGATCGGTCACATTATCACCATCGACGTGGTGCGGGCGGCGCAACGCATGGGGGTGGGCTCGCAACTGCTGGTGGCCGCCGAAGATCGCCTCAGAATCAATAAATGCCACACCTCCTACCTCGAGACCGCGGTAGATAATCAGGCCGCGCTGGCCTTCTATAAACGCCACAATTATTTTCTAGTCAAAACCTTGCCCCGTTACTACTCGAACGGGGTTGACGCCTGCGTAATGCAAAAGGATTTGCTTTCCCAAGCGCAAGCCAGCTAACGTGCTTTCATGAAAGTTGCCATTCAAGGGGAGCTGGGCGCGTTTAGCCACGAGGCCGCCAAACGCATGGTTCCGGGGTGCACGGTGGTTCCGTGCGCGCGATCACTCGAAGTATTTGATCGATTGCAGCGTGGTAGCGTGAACGCCGCCGTCATCCCGATCGAGAATTCTTTAGCCGGACCGGTCAGTGAGCACTTCGATCTGCTGCTTACCCGCGACGTGTTTATCCAAAAAGAGTTCCTGCTGCGTATCGTACACAACCTGATCGCCGCTCCTGGCTCAAAGTTCAGGGACATTCGGCGGGCACTGTCGCATCCGGTGGCGCTCGACCAGTGCCGCGACTTCTTCAAGAACAATCCGCAGATCCAGCCAGAGCCTTTTTATGACACTGCGGGAAGCGTGAAGTACGTGGTTGCGCGAGGGCTGAAAGACTCGGCAGGTATCGCCGGGCGGCAGGCGGTTGCTGCCTATGAAGGTCGCATTCTTAAGGCCGGGATCGAGGATGACAAGCGCAACTTCACCAGATTTTTTCTAATTCAGAAGCGCCGTAAAGTTCTGCCGCGGGCGAATAAGACTTCCATCGCCTTTAACGTCAAAAACATTCCTGGAGCACTGTTCAAGGCGCTAAGCGTTTTTGCGTTGCGGGACATCAGCTTGAGCAAGATCGAGTCGCGACCCTTGCGGGGGCATCCCTGGGACTACGTCTTCTATGTAGATTTCCTACGAGGCGACGACGCACCGGCGCGCAATGCGCTTCACCACCTTGGGGAAGTAGCGGATGTGGTGAAGGTGCTGGGGATTTACCCGGCCGCCCGGGGGTAGGTCGGGAAGCAGAAAAATTGAATATTATTCACTTGAGATAAATAGCCACACGGAGGAGGCCAAGTCGGTACGCTGGCAAAGTACATCAAGGAGAATGTCAGCAAGGATGTTGAACTGGTAATGACCGACGATCTCCGCGCCTACCCAGGTGCGATGATTCAGGCCGGAGAACTTGGCAAGAAGCATAAAAGAAGTCGCCACACATCAGTTCGTATGTGCGAAGTGAATAATCTCCGAAAAGTTTCACCGTTCCGCGGCCCTTCTGCCGGAGAGTTGCGCTTTCTCACGATTACGACGTAGCCGCGCGTGATTAAAGAACTTAGCTGTCATCACATTTCCGTGTAGCCAATAGCGACATGACGCTATGTTCCGCGCGGAACACTTTAGAGGCGCCCTCGATCCAGAAAAACTTAGCGGCGGAAATGGCGGGGACCGTAGTAGCCGCGCGAATAGTAGCTGGGGTACCAGCGCTGGTGATAGTAGTAGCCGCCGGGGCGAACGATCACTCGGGGCGCGTAGCGCGGGCCGTAGTATCCATAAGCGTAGGGGCGCGGTGCCACTACGACGTAGTGGCGTGGAATTACTGGTCCAATATTCACTCCTACGAATACTTGCGCGCCGGCTGCTTTCGGCGTTGCAAAGATCATTGCTATAGCCAAACCGAGTAAAGGTAATATTGATTTCCTGGTCATTGCTACCTCCGTCCTACAGAGATATGAACCCGCCGTTGTGCGAAAAGTCGCGCCTGGCGGGCGGTCTGTAAGCTTCACGAAAATAGGGAGTTCTGCACGAGCAAGCCGGAAGCTTGTGACCAGAGTATTTTGATAGTGTGTTCTGGTAGCTTTTCTTAGGCGAAAGGAATCGGGAATGGCATTAGTACTCATTACTGGAACCAGCAAAGGAATTGGGTTGGAGGCGGCCCTGGCTTTCGGCCGGGCGGGGCACAAGGTTCACGCAACCATGCGCCAGCCGGCGCGGTCGCCCGAACTTGCGGAAAGGGCTGGCCGCGAAAAACTGCCAATAACCGTTTCCACGATGGATGTGGACTCTGACGAATCAGTGCGCGGTGGCATCGCAGCAATTCAGCGCGACCACGGAGCGATCGATGTGCTGGTAAATAACGCCGGGGTGGAGCGTGCGGGCTCGGTGGAAGAGCTTCCGCTGGCTGACTTTCGTGCCGTGATGGAGACCAATTATTTCGGAGCGATTCGATGCATTCAGGCGGTGGCGCCACACATGCGGCAGCGTAAAAGCGGATGCATTATTAACGTGACTTCGGTAGGCGGACGCATTGCGAGCCCGCCGTTAACTCCCTACAACGCCTCGAAGTGGGCTCTGGAAGCGTTAAGCGAGGGGCTGGCAGGCGAGATGAAAACGTTCAACGTTCGCGTGGCGATCGTCGAACCAGGCATTATCGATACCGCAATGGCCCGCCGTATTGGGGTTCAGCCGGACCATTCGCCATATCGGCAACATGCGAGACTCGCTTCGCGTTTTGAAGCTGCACTGAAAGACCCAACCCCGCCCTCCTTAGTCGCACAGAAGATTTTAGAAATCGCGGATAGCGATAGCTGGCAGCTTCGCTATCCGGTAGGTCCTGATGCAGCTCCTTTACTGGAATGGCGCAAGCAAATGACGGACGAAGAATGGGTAGATTTGTATGCCAGCGACGACGAAACCTGGTCTCGACGCGTGCAACAAAACTTCCAACCCAAATAGTTGCGGCAAACTTTAAGCCGGACAGAGTTAAGCCGGCTTGAGTTCACGCAAATCTATTCTGTCGTCAACTCCCACTACTTTAGTGTGATTTCGCGGGTTAGAACACTGGTGATGACGCGAGCGTTTTGGATGCGCTTGTCGATCACTTGCTGTTCTTTACCCCTGTCGCCGTACTGCTTCATCCGCAGGTCGAGAACTTTTTGTGCCAGGCCGTCAAGTGCGCCGAAGTTTTTGTAGCTGAGAGCAAACCCAATATCCCAGTCGTCGGGATTGGCTCTCGTGCTGTTGAGAAACACGCTGTAGTCTTCGATGAGGCCAGCCTTTTTCTCCGCGTCCCAGATTGGCTTGATATTTGTTTTCAAGTCTTCCATGAACGCATTGAAGCGGCCAGGTAAAATCTGGACGAGCGTCACGCGCGTGACTCCCCCCTCGGTGTACTGGTCCTGTGCTATTGCGGAAGCAACCGTCATTAGTGAGAGGCAGAGCACGGCAACGGCGTAGCGGATAATTTTCTTCATAGTCCCCATTTCCTCCTGTGAATTTGGAATCGGGAGAGTCTATCCCGAGGCGATAACCCGGTAAAGGCGCAAGCACAGAAATCCGCAAGCATTCGAATTGAAGATGGACTGTTTCGGTCGCAGATAACGGCAGGGACCTATACGTTCCTGCCGTCGGGGCATCTTCCAACAGCGTTTTGTGGCTACGACGAAGCGCAATTCTGCCGATTAAGCCAGTGGGTACATACGACATATAAGGCAATCGAACCTTTGGTTTAGTGCAATCAGTTTGGAATAGGTTTAAAATCCAACGGTTTGCACAACTACGCAGCGGTCTGCATCCTCGAACCTCATGGCAGCATCAAAACCTGAGCGTACTACACTCAAGGTGAAAAAATGGCAGAGTTAGCAGAGACGACCGAACGCATCGACATTCAGGATCGAAGCCTTCCAATATTACCGGTGCGGGATACAGTTCTATTCCCCCACGCGGTCTTGCCCCTCACCGTGGGGCGGGAAAGTTCGGTTCAACTTATCAATTCATTAGGCGAAGACAAGACCATCGTGGTGGTGGCGCAGCGCGAAGCGCGCATCGATGCCCCCCAACCAAGCGATCTTTATACGGTTGGCACCTTAGCGGTGGTACACAAAGTCGTCAAAATGCCTAACCAGAGCCTGTTTGTGTTTGCCGAGGGCCTGGAACGGGTGCGGCTGTCAGAATTCACCCAGCTAAATCCCTTTATGCAGGGGCGGGTGGAGAGTGTGCCGGAAGCAATTCCACCGAAAAGCTCAGAGCTGGAAGCTTTGCAGCGCAATGTTCTGACCTTGTTCCAACAGATTGTGGCGGGATCGCCGACCTTGTCGGACGAACTATCCACGGTGGCGATGAATATCGACGACCCGGGCCGGCTGGTGGATTTCATTGCGTCTTCGCTTCCATCGCTTTCAACTTCCGACAAGCAGGACACGCTTGAAACTACCGACGTGCGGGTGCGGCTGGAAAAAATTAACCATCATCTGGCGCGCGAGCTGGAAGTGCAGCAGCTGCGTAACAAGATCCAGTCAGAGGTGCAGGACCGGGTGCAGCAAACGCAGCGCGAGTACTACCTGCGGGAGCAGATGAAGGCGATCCAAAAAGAATTGGGTGAGCAGGACGAGGGCGCTCGCGATACTGAAGACCTGCGTGAGAAGGTCGACAAAGCGGGGATGCCGGAGGACGTAAAAAAAGAAGCTCTCAAAGAGCTGGCCAGGCTATCCCGCATGTCGCCGATGGCGGCAGATTATTCGGTTACTCGGAACTACATTGAGTGGCTGGCGGTGTTGCCGTGGGCGAAGAGTTCGGGCGGGGAAGTGGATATACCCAAGGCGAAAGAGATTCTCGACGCCGACCACTATGACCTGAAGAAGGTGAAAGATCGCATTCTCGACTATCTTTCGGTGCGCCGGTTGAAGCCGACGATGAAGGGCCCGATTCTTTGCTTCGTGGGACCTCCGGGAGTTGGCAAGACTTCACTGGGTAAATCGATTGCACGTGCGGTGGGGCGCAAGTTTACGCGGCTCTCGCTGGGCGGCGTGCATGACGAAGCTGAAATCCGCGGCCATCGGCGCACCTACATCGGCGCGCTTCCGGGTCAGATTATTCAAGGAATCCGCCGCGCCGAGACCAACGATCCGGTCTTCATGCTCGATGAAATCGACAAGGTAGGCCGTGACTTCCGCGGCGACCCGAGTTCAGCTCTGCTTGAGGCGCTGGATCCGGAGCAGAACGCAACCTTCCGCGATAATTATCTGGACGTCACCTTCGATCTTTCCAAGGTGCTGTTCATTACCACTGCGAACATGCTCGACCCGATTGCCGAGCCGCTGCGTGATCGCATGGAGATTATCGAACTGCAGGGCTACACGGAAGAAGAGAAGACGCACATTTCGTTCCAGTACCTGATTCCGCGGCAGATCGAAGAGAACGGAATTACAGCCGATCTGATTGACTTTCCTCAGGAGTCCGTGGGCTTCATTATCCGCCACTACACCCGTGAAGCTGGGGTTCGCAACCTGGAGCGCAACATTGGCACCATCTGCCGCAAGCAGGCGCGCCGCCTGGCCGAGGGCAAGACTGACAAGCTGGTGATAACCCCGGAGATTGTTCAGGAATTTCTGGGCGGCATCAAGATTCGCGTCGACGGCGAGATTGCGGAACGCACGAAGCGTGCCGGAGTGGTGGTGGGCCTGGCATGGACGCCGTCGGGTGGTGACATTCTGTTTATCGAAGCCAATACCATGAAGGGCAAGGGCGGCTTCACCATGACTGGCCAGATCGGCCAGGTGATGCAGGAGTCGATGCAGGCGGCACTGACCTGGGTGCGGTCGAATGCTTCACAACTTGGCATTGCGGAAAGTTTCTTCGCTGAGCACGATATTCACATTCACGTGCCGGCGGGTGCGATTCCGAAAGACGGACCCTCGGCGGGCGTGACTATGGCTACGGCGCTGGTATCGCTGCTGACGGGGCGCCCGGTTCGCCCACTAACGGCAATGACTGGCGAAATCACGCTGAGCGGCAACGTGTTGCCGATTGGCGGGGTGAAAGAAAAAGTCCTGGCGGCAAAACGGGCTGGAGTACACAACATCATTCTTCCGGCGGAGAATGAAACGAACGTGAAAGAGGACTTGACGCCTGAGCAGTTGGAAGGTGTCGAGATCCACTACGTCAAGATGATCCCTGAAGTGCTTGATCTGGCGCTGCCATCGAATCCGACAGAAGAACGTCAGGATGAAGAAGAGCGCGAGAAGGTGCTGACGGCGCAGCCGGTGGGGTAAGCGCAGCGGCTAAAACCTGTTCCCAGGTGGGGCTGGTTCGTGCCACTGGAAGCGCCACGCTTCCGGCGCGGCGGGGTTTCGTGCGGGACGGGTGTGCAGTGGAGATACTGTCGGGTATTTGCTTGGCTCGCGGCCCGGTTTCGATTTCATGGGGATTGTTGGTAGGGCCGTAGCTTCGCTACGGCCGGATCGGCACTGAAATTGAGGTCCGCCAGCCGTAGCGGAGCTACGGCTCTACTTAGATTTCGTAAGATTAAGGGCCGGTTCCAGGATGGAACCGGCTTTTTTTGTGTGACTTATGGGTACCGATTTGACTGTATAGAACTTATGCCCGTGACGGGTGTTTATAGAGCCTAGGACTTTGAAGCGAGGAACCAACTATGAAGATCTCCAGATTTCTCGCAGTCGCAACACTTCTGGCCGGACTGCTATTCCTGTTGCATTCGCCAATCAAATCTCTGGCGCAAGATGACAATGTCGCGCAGGATCAGGATCAAAATCAGGACCAAGACCAGTCCCCGGATGATGACCCGCCGGGGCGGGTAGCCAGGCTCAATTATTCGAACGGATCGGTTTCATTTCAGCCCGGCGGAGATGGTGATTGGGTGGAAGCGGTCTCCAACCGTCCCTTGACCAGTGGCGATAACCTTTGGGCCGAGAAGGGGGCGCGCGCCGAGTTACATGTCGGTTCGACCGCGATTCGGATGAATTCCGAGACCAGCCTTACCTTCCTCGATCTCGACGACCACTCGACGCAGTTGCGCCTGTCGCTGGGCTCGCTGTTGTTGCGGGTGCGTCATCTCGACGACGGCGACGATTTTGAGGTGGACACTCCCAACCTCGCTTTCGCAGTGCAAGCCCCGGGAGAATATCGCATCGACGTTAATTCCGACGGAAATGAAACCGTGACCACGGTGTGGCACGGGCGCGGCGAAGCTACCGGCGGGGGATACTCGTACGACGTTGTCGCGGGACAACAGGCGCGCTTCGACGGAACTGACCAGTTGGATCACGAGATTGCGCAGATTAGTCCGACCGACGATTTTTCGCGTTGGGCGTTTGACCGTGATGAGCGGGAAGATCATGCGGAGTCGGCAAACTACATTTCCACGGAAGTGACGGGATACGAAGATCTCGATGACCACGGAAGCTGGCACTATGCCGCCGGTTATGGAACGGTGTGGACGCCACGTGGAATCGCCTCGGATTGGGCGCCCTATCGCTACGGTCATTGGGTGTGGGTTGAGCCATGGGGTTGGACCTGGGTGGAAGACGAGCCCTGGGGCTTCGCTCCATTTCACTATGGCCGCTGGGCGTACGTACAAAGCAGTTGGTGCTGGGTGCCGGGGCCGGTGGTGGTGCGTCCGGTATATTCGCCAGCGCTGGTGGCGTTCGTAGGTGGTGGCGGATTCCACGTGGGAGTGGCGGTAGGCGGCGGACCTGTGGGTTGGTTCCCGCTGGGGCCGGGAGAAGTCTACGTTCCGCCGTATCGCGTGAGCCGTCGCTATGTAAACAATGTGAACGTTACCAATACACGGGTGAATATCACGCAGGTGACGAATGTCTATAACGTTTACAACTCGAGAACGAATGCTACGCGAATCACGTATGTGAACCAGCGGACGCAGGCTGTGACCGTGGTTGCGCATGACACCTTCATCAATGCTCGCCCGGTGGGACGAAATATCGTGCGCGTGGACGAACGAGAGATTTTGCAAGCTCAAGTAGCGCGTCGGGTCGACATACGGCCGGAACGAGCCAGCATTCAGGGTGCGGGACGGCCGGTGCAGATGCGTCCGCCGGCACGAGTGGTTGAACGGCAGGTGGTCGCGACTCGTGCTCCCACGCCGTCGCGCCCGACGTTTGAGCAACGCCAGGCTCCGGCAAATGTTCGGACCGAAGCTCCGGGAAGACCGGCGCCGAGTCGCGAGGCAGAGGGACAGCAGCGCCCTGCAACGCAGGGGAACCAAAACCGCGGCAACGACAATCGCCAGCAGCCGGTAGCGAGAGAGAATGAAAACTCTCGTGGGCCGCAACAGCCGCAGAATCAGCCGCAGCCTCCAGCGCAGGCAAATCAAAACCGCGGCAACGACAATCGGCAGCAGCCGGTGGCGCGAGAGAACGAGAACCCGCGTCCGCAACCGCAGGGCCAGCAGCAACCGCAAGCTAATCAGCGGCCGGGGGACATAAGGCCGGTCCCACGCCCGCCGCAGACGGAACACGTGCAGATGAATGCGCCTAACAACGCCCGGCCTAACAATGCTCAGCTTAATAATGCTCAGCCTGAAGCGCAGAACCAACAGAGGCAGGAGCAGGAACGGCAGGTGCAAAACCAAAACCGACAAGAGGCGCAGCGGCCGGAGCAGAACCGTCCGGACCAAAATGCGGAGCGTCGGCAGCAGCAGGCGCAGGAGCAGAATCGGAGACAGCAAATGGTAAGGCAAGCTCCTCCGGTGCAGGATCGCCCGCAGACCCAGCAGAATGAAGAACAGAAATTCCGCCAGTGGCAGGACCAGCGTCAGCGCACAGCCCAGCCGCAGAATCGTCCGGCGGAACAACACCAGGCGGCACCGAAGCCCGCCGAGCGTGGCGGAGAACGTCCAAAGAACGACGACAAGAAACCACGTTAATTCAATTGAAAGCAGCCACGATGAAGGCCCCGGAACACGGGGCCTTTTTTTCGTGTCATCTTATAGAGTTCCGCGCATTGCTCGGGAGACAGTTTCAAGAACTTTAACGCGCCGCCGCAAAACTAAAGAAACCTGATTGCCACGCAATCATCTAATTCACGCAAACACAGTAACGAGGGCAACATGTCGATTCGACCTGTAAAGCAAGTCATTAAATCAAAGCCAACCATGGAAGGTGCCGGTGTCCATCTGCGGCGCGCTTTCGGTTTCGGTAACACAAAGGACTTCGATCCCTTTCTGCTGCTCGACGATTTTCGCAATGACGTGCCTGAGGATTATCTTGCCGGATTTCCCTGGCATCCTCACCGCGGGATCGAAACCATCACCTACGTTTTGGCGGGGACCGTCGAACACGGCGACAGCATGGGGAATCGCGGGTCGATCGCTCCGGGCGACGTGCAATGGATGACCGCAGGCAGCGGCATTATTCACCAGGAGATGCCAAAAGGAGACGACGCCGGCCGCATGCACGGCTTCCAATTATGGGCGAACCTGCCATCCGCGCTGAAGATGACTGCTCCGCGCTACCAGGAGGTGAAGGCGGCGGAGATCCCGCAGATTACCGATGACGACGGCACCCACGTGCGGGTGGTGTGCGGAAGCTTTTGGGGACAGACAGGACCTGTCGACGGCATCGCCGCAGAGCCTATTTATCTGGATGTGTCAGTTTCGCCGGGAAAGCGAAAGACTTTGCCGGTCGAAACGACAAGGCACGCTTTCGCCTATGTTTTCGCAGGGTCCGGCAAATTCTGCAACGCCTCAGGTCCACTGGCGGTGCCGACGGAAAGCGTCAAGTGGTCTGACACTGCGCCCCCAGTCGAGGCCGACAATCGCTCGCTAATCCTGTTCGACCGTGGCGACGAAGTGACCGTGCAGGCCGGTGAAGACGGTATCCGCTTCCTGCTGGTTTCGGGAAAGCCGCTGGAAGAACCGGTGGCATGGTACGGCCCGATCGTTATGAATACCCAAGAGCAATTGCGCCAGGCTTTCACTGAACTGGAACAAGGAAAGTTTCTAAAGTAGTTAGGGCGATATGCGATGAAAGAGGTCTAATCCAGCAAGGTAGAGTTCGGCTACCCCTTCATTTACAATAGACATATGGCAACTGATCTGAACTACGGTCCGTACGTTGACATCGAAAAAGGCAAGCGGGTGGTCAAAGACCTCACCTATGGCAATCCGACGCCTGAGGGGCTGGTGTTGACCACGATGGACAATGCCGTCAACTGGATGCGCAAGAATTCCATCTGGCCGCTGACGTTTGGGTTGGCTTGCTGCGCCATTGAAATGATGTCGATGGGTGCCTCACGTTTTGACATTGCGCGTTTCGGGGCGGAAGTGTTTCGTCCTTCGCCGCGGCAGTCGGACCTGATGATTATTGCGGGGCGGGTTTCCAACAAAATGGCGCCGGTGATCCGCCAACTTTGGGAGCAGATGCCCGAGCCCAAGTGGGTGATTTCGATGGGAGCGTGCGCGACCTCCGGCGGCGTGTTCAACAATTATGCGCTGGTGCAGAGTGTGAATCAGGTAATTCCGGTGGATATCTATGTTCCGGGATGCCCGCCGCGGCCAGAGCAGCTGATCTATGCCATTACGCTGCTTCAGGACAAAATCCAGAAAGAGCGCGGAACCATCCGAAGGGCCTTGAATCTTTCTTAAGACTATTTTTCTGGCGGATTCCCGCTCTGCTTTTTCAGTTCTGCCTGGAAGGCCTGCTCCCTGTCAGCGACATAATTCTTGTATCCATCTGGATCAACAAAGGGATTCCCTCCCTCCGTTTTCATCCTGGCAAACTTAGCTTCCATTCCGTAATAAGCTCCGTGCGCTCCCAGAAAAACATCGCAAGGCAGCTCTTTTAGAACTTTGAAAGTGCGTTCATAATCCCTGGCGATTTCCGGATACTCTTTGTTGCTCACCAACTTATAACCGGCATTTACGTTAGGACTGCCGACAACCACTACGTGATAGGACTTGCCGCCGTCATCGACATTCATCGTCCACGTTGTGGTCCCCTTGGTGTGGCCGGGAGTGAGGTGAGCGACTAAGGTGGTCCCTCCCAAGCTCACTTTGTCGCGATCGTGCAGCTTGCGATCTACTTTTGTAGGCGGGTAATAAGTGTTGGGGGAACCGCCGTAGTGGAAGTCAGCTTTGCCGCCGGATTCGATCACAGCGACATCCTTGTCCATCACAAAGTATTTCGCACCGGTTTGCTGCTTTAGGAGCGCGCTGCCGGCGCAGTGGTCCCAGTGAGCGTGGCTAATGAGGAGAATTTTGACGTCATTGAAATCAAAGCCCAACTTCTCGACGCTCTCACGGATAAGCGGTACAGAGCTTTCCAGGCTGCTGTTGATGAGTATGTGGCCTTTCGGCGTAGTTATCAGATACGAAGCGAGGCCCCGGCTGCCGACATAATAGACGTTGCCAACAACGTGGTGGGGCGGGAAGGGCTCGGTCCAGTCGGGGCTCGCCTGCGCCCAATCGACTGGCCTAAGGCATATGCAAATTATTGCGACTGCAATCGCTAGGATAAATTTACGCATGGGAGATTGGTCCGACAAAGATTCTATCGCGGGTCGAGCGTACAGAAGAAATTTTCGGCATGCGTACTTTAAATGTCCGACAGGGGGACGGTAAGTTGGGTCCGGAAACCTGCAAAAAGCGGTTTTAATTTGAAGCCCAAGTGGCGCTATAATCCTGACAGTAGCAGCCCGGTGTGTCCCATGATTCGACGTTCTTTCCCGGCGCTTTTCCTCCTTCTTGCAGCATCCTTGTTGTACGCCAGTGCTCCCCAGCCAGCTTCGCCCAGGATGACCAAGCAGACCCGCCTCGATCTGGTAAAGGCCTTCACCTCTGAGCTGGTTTACATCCGCACCCAGTTTCCCATGGGGAAAAAAGGGCTGACGCTAAAAGACGGGAGCTTGAACCCGAGCGGCGATGAGCTGCAGCAGATGATGGCTTTGTTTGGCCCGGCGGTTAAGCCGGGCGACCGCGCCATGATTACGGACATTCATATCAGAGGTGACAGCATTCACTTCGAGATCAATGGCGGCTCAGTAAAGAAAAAGAAATGGTATCAACACATCGAAGTGGGCATGGGTAACAGCACCAGTCCCATAGGGCCAGAGGACTCAACCACGAACCCGCGAGGATCCTCGGTTGAGCTGGTTTTCGACCATTATGTTCCGGAGTTAAGTCCTCAGCAGTTGAAGGACCTGTTGTATCCGGTCTTCGATTTCAATTCCAAGTCTGGTGTGGAGGCTTATCTCGAAACGGTTTCGCCCAAGGTGAAGGATGCTATCAAGAGCCATCACGTGCTCGTCGGCATGAACCGCGAGATGGTTATCTATTCCAAAGGCAGGGCGCCAAAGAAGATCCGTGAAAAAGATGGCGAAACCGAGTATGAGGAATGGATCTACGGCGATCCGCCGCATGACGTCGAGTTCGTTCGCCTGATTGGCGATGAGGTAATTCGCGTCGAGACCATGAAAGTAAACGGAGAAAAGACTTTGCGGACCGAAAAAGAAGTCGATCTCGAGGCTCCAACGGTTGCCAAATCCGCTGAAGCACCGGGTATCCATTCCAAGGCGCCAAGCCTGCGGCGCCCGGGCGAAGCCAGCGATTCGGATGCTCCGCCTGACGGTCCGGATAAGCCGATGCAACCGGGTGCTCCGCCTCAGCTGCGTGCCAGCAACATATAGACTCACCAGCCTTTCTTGACACTCCGTGGACCTGTCGTTAGAGTTTGCTGCTGCATCCATGCTAAGAAAATCGTTGCTGCCTGTGGTCCTGCTCTGGTTTTTGCTTGAGCCTCTTGGCTGGTGCCAATTTTCAGGTGAGGTTCGAAAGAGTCCATGGAGCGCGCACTGGATCACGGCAGAAGGTGTACCTCAGCGGGATGAAGTTGTGCTTCATTTCCGCAAAGCTCTGCAGTTGCGAACGCCGCCGCAGCATTTCGTTGTCCACGTGAGCGCCGATAACCAGTTTTTACTGTTTGTAAACCAGAGACGTGTGGGCACCGGGCCCAGTCGCGCGGATCTGGCTCACTGGAAATATGAAAGCTACGATATTGGTCCGCTATTACATGCCGGCAAGAATATTGTTGCGGCCACGGTGTGGAATTTTGGAGTCCGTACGCCACTGGCCCAGATCAGCGATCGCACTGCATTCGTAATGCAGGGGAATGGGGACGCAGAAAAGGCCGTTGACACCGATGAATCGTGGGAAGTGGAACAGGAGAATGGGTTAAAAACGCTTCCGACGCCGCTCGATGTTTTGACCCACTACTACGTCTCCGAGCCGGTCGAGCAGATTGACGGCGCAGCCTTCGATTGGGATTGGGACGCCGATTCCGATTCAGGAGGCCATTGGAAGAAAGCAACTCAAATAGGTAGGGCCTCACTCCAGGGCGGCGCATTACAAAATGACAACTGGCAACTCGTGGCGGATCCGCTTCCGGCCATGCAGGAGAAGTTCGAATCCGCAGGCACGGTGGTTCGAGCCATGGGAATGGAAAAGCCCGCGAACTTTCCTGAAGGCGGCTTTACCATGCCGGCGAACTCCAGCGTGTCATTGTTGCTGGACAATTCGCACTTGACCACTGCTTATCCTGAACTGACGTTAAGCGGAGGCAAGGGTGCCACCGCGCGGCTCACTTATGCGGAAGCTCTGGTAAACGAGAAGAGCGAGAAAGGCAATCGCAACCAGATTTCCGGCAAGCATATAGTCGGAATCTACGACGAGTTTATCGCGGATGGCTCGAACCAGCGGGTCTTCATGCCTTTAGGGTGGAAGACCTGGAGATACTTGCAACTCGATGTTAAGACCGTGGACGAACCGCTTCGCATTGAAAACCTGCGAACGCTGTTCACGGCATTTCCTTTCGAACAACAAGCGTATTTTCGCTCTGACGACGAATCTTTAAATCCTGTTTGGGAGATCGGATGGCGTACCGCGCAGCTCGATGCGCATGACACGTACATGGACACGCCGTACTGGGAGCGGATGCAGTACGTGGGAGACACACGAATCCAGGCGCTGATTTCTTATACGGTGGCAGGGGATGACCGGCTCGCGCGTCAGGCTATTCAGGCATTTAACGATTCGCGAATTTCTGAAGGAATTACGCGTAGCCGGCATCCCTCGTCGGTCAGACAGATTATTCCAACATTTTCTTTACTGTGGGTTGGGATGGTGCACGATTTCTGGATGTATCGAAACGATCCGGAGTTTGTTCGCGCCCAATTGCCGGGAACACGCACAGTGTTGGATTGGTTTCTGGAGCGCCAACGGGACGATGGCCTCATCGGAAAAATCCCATGGTGGCCTTTCGCGGATTGGGGCTTGGACTTCGATTTCGGGATTCCGCCACAGGATGAAAATGGCGGCTCGTCGGTTATTACCTTGCAGTTTGTGGAGGCGCTGCGCAACGGGGCTGAGTTGGAAGCAGTCTATGGCGACAAGGCGAGAGGTGAGTTATATCAGAAGGCCGCTACTCGAGCTTCGGACGCGGTGCGAACTCTCTGCTGGAATCGCGAATACGGACTTATTGCTGACACGCCCGCGCAAAAACACTTTAGCCAGCATGCGAACATTCTGGCTGCGTGGCTCGATCTACTTCCGCGTGATGGGCTAAGAAAATTCTTAACCAAAATTATTTCGGTGAGTGATTCCGGCTTCGAGTCGGCAATTGCGCTGCCCCAGCTGACTAAAGCTACTTACTATTTTCGTTTTTATCTGGCGCGTGCGGTTGATCATGCCGGCATGGGTGATGAGTATCTCAAACTGCTGGGACCATGGCGAGAGATGGTTTCCCTCGGCCTCACGACCTGGGCAGAACAGCCCGAGCCCACCCGCTCTGATTCCCATGCGTGGAGTGCGCATCCGAATTACGACTTATTGACCATTGTGGCAGGTATACGCCCGAAGACCCCGGGATTTGCTACCGTGAGTATCCAGCCACATCTCGGCTCGCTACAACGCCTGAGCGCGGCGATCCCGCATCCAAAAGGCGTGATTGAGGCCGAATATTCGCGCCATGCGGCGGGTGTCGAGGCACGGATTACTTTACCCATTGGACTTTCAGGCGAACTGCTGTGGCGGGGAAAATCATACGACTTGCACGAGGGTAAGCAACAGCTCAACCTACCGTAGCGGCTGACGCTATAATCTCCTCCTAACTACTTAGTGTTGCTTTTCTCTATCTGTTCTCAATCGTGATGGCCAAATATCTGATTACCGGAGTTGCTGGCTTTATCGGAAGCTCCATCGCCCGAGCCTTGGTCGAACTGGGGACCGAGGTCCGTGGGATCGATAACTTCGCTACCGGCCGCCGGGAGAACATTGCCGACATACTCGACAAGATTAGTTTCGAGGAAGCCGATCTGCTTGATGCGACAGCCATGCGCAACGCATGTAACGGTATCGACTATGTTTTCCATGAGGCGGCAATTCCATCGGTGCCGAAGAGTATCGCGGACCCGGAAGCCAGCAATCGCGCGAATGTGGATGGCACTGTCAATCTTCTAATCGCGGCGCGGGACGCCAAAGTGAAGCGAGTTGTTTATGCCGCGTCTTCTTCGGCCTACGGCGACCAGCCGACTTTGCCAAAACATGAGGCGATGCCTCCGGATCCGATTTCGCCTTACGCCGTGGCCAAGTATGCGGGGGAGTTGTATATGAAATCGTTCTTCCGCTGTTATGGACAGGAGACGGTGTGTCTGCGCTACTTCAACGTGTTCGGTCCACGCCAGGATCCCGGATCGCCATATTCGGCGGTGCTGGCCAAGTTCATCACGTTAATGCTGGCAGGGAAGTCGCCGACGATTAATGGTGACGGCGAGCAGAGCCGCGATTTTACCTTTATCGATAACGTAGTGCAGGCGAATCTGAAGGCCACCACGGCGCCAGCGCAATACGTTGCGGGTAGGGTTTTCAATGTCGCTTGCGGTCAGCGCATAACCCTGAATGAAGTCTTCGAACTTTTAAAAAAAATGACAGGATTCGACGGGGAGCCGCAGTATGCCCCTGCACGGGCAGGAGATATCAAGCACTCTTTGGCTGACATTGGTGCCGCGCAGAAGGCGCTAGGGTACCACCCTACGGTGGATTTTGCCGAAGGACTACGTAGAACCGTGGCCTTTTACCGGGCGGCTCAGTCGGGTTAGCGGAGGAGTTCGCTTCAGCCCCCGAGACGTAGCGCAGCTACGTCTCTACATGAGGACCATATTCTCCGCGCGCCTCGGTGGACGTGGCAGCAGCGGTGCTGTCACGCAAGGTGGGCATTCTGCTCTCCTGTAGAGACGTTGCTTTGCAACGTCTCTGGTTGCGACGTTTTTGCTGCGAACGGTTTTGGTGGTGGTTAGAAGACGTAGCGGAGCTACGTCTCTACGCGAGGGGCATGAGAAATGCCATGGATTAGGCCGCCGGCTCGGCTTCGAGGGCGAATTGTGGCCGCTTCAGTGCTGCGATTGCGTCGCGCAGGGTTTCCGCGACATAGCTGACTTCGCTTTCCGACAGCCGATTGTGAAAGGGAAGTGCAATCGTCCGTTCGGAGACGAACTCTGTAATTGGAAAGTCTCCTTTCCGGTATCCGAAATGTTCAACAAAATATGGCTGCAAGTGAATTGGTGCAAAGTAATTTCTGCAAGCTACTCCATGTTCTTGCAAATAGGAAAGCACCTGGTTGCGTTCGTGTCGCCCGAATTCGTCAGCGAGCCGGATTACATAAACGAACCAGCTAAGGCTGGCGTGTGGTTCATCCAATCTGGGGGTCATGACGGCATCGAAATCGCGCAGGGCCTCGCAATAGAGTCTTGCCACTTGGGCCCGGGCCGCCATTATTTGCGACAGGCGTTTCAATTGTGAAATCCCTAGAGCACAGTTGATGTCGCTTAAGCGATAGTTGTAACCGATAGCTTCGTGCTCGAGTCCGTTCTCGGTATCTGGCCTGCCTTGATTTCGCCAGCTGCGGCATTTCTCTGCAACCGAAATGTCATCGGTGACAACCATTCCGCCTTCCCCAGTGGTTACTTGCTTGTTGGGATAAAAGGCGAAAACTCCAGATTGGCCAAACGAGCCTACCGGCTTGCCCTGATAGGTAGCGCCTATGGCCTCGCACGAGTCTTCGAGAATGCTGATTCCACGGGACTCGCCGAGCGATTGAATATCCGATATAGCACACGGCCTGCCGAAGACGTGTACTGGAATAATTGCTTTGGTACGTTCCTTAATAGCGGCTTCGATGGCGTCCGGATTGATGTTGTAGCTCGTGGGGTCGATGTCAACGAATACCGGTCTTCCGCCTTCGTACAGAATGCAATTTGCCGAGGCCACAAAGCTGAAAGGCGTTGTGATCACTTCATCGCCCACACCAACGCCGGCGGACTTAACTGAAAGGTGCATGCCACTGGTACCGCTATTTACCGCAATTGCATATTTGGAGCCGGTGGCGGCTGCCACAGCCGCCTCGAACTCGAGAACTTTCGGGCCACGGCTTAGAAAATTGGACTTTAAGACCTCCAAAACCGCCGCTCGATCTTCGTCGGTGACTTCCGGTTGCGACAACGGTATCTGCAAAAATATCTCCTGACCAAACTTACGATCGCTTCGTAGGGATTAAAAAATAGAAAACCGAACCGCGGTCCAGTTGGCTGGTGACGCCTATCTTCCCGCCGTGTGCTTCTACGATTGCCCGTGCTATGGCCAGTCCCATGCCCGTACCCTGGACCCGGTATCGTTGATTTTTGCCGCGATAAAACTTGTCAAAAATTAATCCCTGTTCCATGTCGTCGATTCCGACTCCCTGGTCAGCCACGCTGACTTCGAGGTTATCGCCTTTGAGTTCGGCGGTGATGCGGATCGGCGATTCTGGCGGCGAGTATTTGGCCGCGTTCTCCAGTAATTGGACTAGTATCTGCTGCACTCGTTCACCATCCATCGGTGCCGTGATCTGTTCAGGAACACGAATATCAATGGGATGCTTACCCAACGACTGCTTCACGTTTGAAACCGCAGCTCGTACTACCTCACTGATTTTTCTTGATTGAAGATCAAGCTGAAATTCATGAGATTCCAGGTGGGCCATCTCCGCGGCTTCGCCGACCAGCCGGTTCAAGCGATCGCTCTCTTCGTTGATCACTATCATCAAGTCACGACGACCTTCGTCCTCGAGATCGAGAGCCGACATTAGAGTGGTGATCGAGGCTTTGATTGAGGTGAGCGGAGTGCGGAATTCATGGGTGATGGAATCAAGGATCGCGGAACGTAGCTTCTCACTTTCACGCGCCGCCTCAGACCGGCTTAACAGTTCAACGGCATTCACGCGCTCTACCGCAATCGCAATCAAGCTGCCTACGGCGTTCATCGTCTGGCTGGAAACACTTCCGCTGACGCCAATGGCCCCTACCGTCCTTACCCCCATGCGCAACGGAGTGAAGCTGACCTTCTGGTCGCGGTCGAGAATTGGCTCTCCCCGTGCTACCACCATTTGCAGTTGATCAAGCTCCAAAGCGTGAGTGGCACCCCCGGCGCGATACACGTCACCTTTTTCTGGAATATAGACGGCAGCCGCGCTTAGCCCGAAAGAATCGACCACATAACCGGGAATGGCGTTCAACAGTTGCAGAATGTTTTCCGCGGAAAGCAATTGCTGACTGAAGTTATAAAGGCGTTCCAGCTCCGCGCGGCGATTAATTGCTTCATCTTTTTGCTTGCGAGCGCGGTCCGACAACTGACTCGAAATCACTGCTGTTACCAGGAACACAAAAAGAGAGATCCAGTTCTGGGTATCGGCAATGGTGAAAGTTAATACCGGTGGGAGAAAATAATAGTTGAAGAGCGCGGTCGCGCCCACGGCCATCACCAAGGAATAGCGCAATCCCCATTGCGCCGAGATTATCAGCACAGCTAGCAGTAATGTAAGAGCAACCGTTGTCGGATTTACATGCGGCAGCGCACGGTAGGCGTAGACGATCCCGAACACAATCCCGACGCAAACTATGGAGCGGAAAAGAACTCGCGTGGCCGCTTTACTCACGAGCAGATTGTAGCTGACATCGACAAATTCGACCTCGTCAACGACAATATGCGCAATGAGCAAGACTCCTGAGCAGTGGTTGGAACATGCTGCCCCGAAAGAAAGTGGGGGAACGTTTAAGCTCTTTCTCGGCTACGCGCCCGGAGTTGGCAAAACCTACAACATGCTCAGCGAGGCAATTCGCCGCAAGAGTCGCGGCGAGGATGTCATCATCGGAGTAGTCGAAACCCACGGCCGCAAAGGGATCGCCGAACTGGCTGAGAAGCTGGATACCCTTCCTCGTAAGAAGCTCGAATACAAAGGCACTGTCTTTGAAGAAATGGATTTAGAGGGTATCCTCGCGCGCAAGCCCACAGTAGTTCTGGTCGACGAGCTCGCGCACACCAACATCGAAGGTAGCAAGAACCGCAAGCGCTACGAAGATGTGCTTGAGTTGCTGGACGCTGGTATCAGCGTGATGTCGACTATGAACGTCCAGCATCTGGAGAGTGTTGCGCCGAGCGTGCAGAGGATCAGTGGCGTCACGGTCCGCGAAACTGTGCCGGACTGGGTGATGAAGCGGGTTAAAGAAGTCGTGATGGCTGACCTCACTCCTGAGGCGTTGCAGACCCGCATGCGTCGCGGCGACATCTATCCGCTCGATCGAGTGGAGAAGGCGCTTTCCAATTTTTTTCGCCCCGGAAACTTGATCGCGTTGCGCGAGTTGGCACTCCAGGAGGTCGCGCAAGAGGTTGATCGCAGCCTGGAAACTTATCTGGAGAAAGAAGGAGGGGAGCGCAATCTTGGAGTGCGAGAGCGCTTTGCGGTTGCAATCAGCTCTAACCCGGCGGCACAGCAGATCATTGGCCGCGCGGCGCGTATGGCGAAACGCCTCGATGCTGAACTTTACGTCGTATACGTCGATATCGGCGTGGATGAAACTGAAGCAAACCAGCGTTCGCTGGCATCAAACATTCACTACGCCGAAGGGGTCGGGGCACAAGTAGTGCGACTGAAGGCTGCCACGGTGGCAAAAGCCGTCGCGGATTTTGTCCGCGAGAAACGTATTACTCAAGTAGTTTTTGGCCGCTCGGCGATCAAGGGCTGGAAGAGATACTTGTATCTCAGTACCATTCACAAATTCTTGAGAGACGCACCGCCGGTGGATGTACACATCGTTACCCAGGAATCTTCCTAACAACTATGGCCGAAAAGAAACGCATCCTCGTGGTGGACGATGAACCGCAGATCACTCGCGTGCTGAAGACCGCTCTCACCGGCGGCGCCTATGAAGTTCGCATTGCTAACGACGGTCATGCGGGACTTCGGTCGGCGCGCGAGTGGCAGCCGGACCTGGTGATCACGGACGTTTCCATGCCCAACATGGATGGAGTCGAGCTTTGTCGCGCATTGCGGGCAGAATCGAGCGTGCCAATTATTGTGTTGTCGGTAAAAGGCGAGGAGAAGACGAAGGTTGAGGCGCTCGACGCCGGCGCCGACGATTACGTCACCAAGCCGATTGGCATGGATGAACTGCTGGCTCGCGTGCGCAGGAACCTCGCGCGTTCCAAACCAGCCGAGGACAACGTTCAGCGCACCATCACAATTGGCGATTTCAAGATTGATGCTGATGCGTTTCGCGCCGTGGTGAAAGATGTTGAAATCCGACTGACTCCCAAGGAGTGCGAGCTGCTGTTGTTTCTGGCCAGGCACGCAGGGCGGGTTGTGACCCACCGGACGTTGCTTTCTGGCATCTGGGGGCCTAATAGTGTCGAGCAGCCTGAACATCTTCGCGTGTTGGTGGCGCAACTGCGGAAGAAGATCGAAACCGATGATAATGCACACTACATTGTGACCGAACCCTGGGTCGGATATCGCTTCGAGCCCGGCGGCGAAAAATAGAGTTTCTGAAGAGCCTTGCCCCCCAGCGCACCCAAGGTTCTCTACAGCCAACCGTTCTATACGATAGGAATTTCTTCCCTTCTAGAATTACAATCCCCTGATGGCATGGCACTTATGCTGCGCCAACCTGCCTGCGTCCCTTTCTTTTACGCCCTTTTTACGCACTTCTTACACAATCCTTATACCCCACCCTGTCAAATAGAAGTTGTAAGGCCACTCAGCGAGGCAGCTGAGTAGTGAGGCTGCAATGCTTCATACAACACAGTTCGCAGTGCCAATGATGATTGCTGGTTGTTTAGCGGGCGTCGGATTCCTGCTGTGGTTCTTGCTTGGATTGATTATCGAAAGCCGGCGGAACCGGGCAGCTGATCGAGTTTCATGGGATTACGCGTCTCCGGCGCCTGTAGAAATGACAGACGACCAAGTCGCGGAATTCGTGCCGATTACAGCCCTCCGTCACTCGATGCGATTTGACTTAACCAAGGTGATAGCGGCGTCGCTTGAAAGGCGAGCATAGGCACGCCAGGAGGACTTATGAAAGACATTATCTTCGTCGTGGCGTCGGTCTTATTTTTTGGTCTTTCGATCGCTTACGTGAAATTCTGCGATCGCCTGCGCTGATAGGAATGGGTGAACTGAGATGAATGCTGAAACGTTGATCATGCTGATAGTGAGCGCGTTGTTGACGGTTTATTTGATGTACGCGCTGTTGCGACCGGAGAAATTCTGACCATGACTGCGAATGGGTGGTTTCAAATCCTGCTGTATCTTGCGCTGATCTTGGTCTTGACCAAGCCCATCGGAATATTTATGGCGCGTGTCTTCAACCGCGAGCATACATTTCTCGATCCTGTGTTGCGACCCGTGGAACGGCTGTTGTATCGCGTGACGCTGGTAGACGAAGAACATGAAATGCGTTGGACTGAGTACGCGTTTTCTATGCTTCTGTTCAGCGCAGTGTCGATGCTTTTGCTTTATTTTCTGCAGCGGGCGCAGCAGTTGTTGCCTCTGAATCCTCAGAAATTCGCTGGCGTGAGTGCGGAGCTTGCGTTCAATACTGCCGCTTCGTTCACCACTAACACTAACTGGCAGAACTATGGCGGCGAAGCCACTATGAGCTACCTGACCCAGATGGTGGGGTTGGCGTATCACAATTTCACGTCTGCGGCCGTGGGTATTGCGTTGGCGATTGCCTTCATTCGCGGTATTGCCAGGCGCGAAAAGCAGACTATCGGCAATTTTTGGGTCAACCTAACCCGTAGCACTTTGTGGGTGCTGCTGCCTGCGTGCATCGTTTACGCCCTGATTCTGGTTTCGCAAGGAGTGGTGCAGAACCTGAAGCCTTACGACACGGTGAAACTGGTTGAGTCTCAGCAAGTGCAGCAAGCTGGGGCCGACGGCAAGCCTGTAGTCGATCAAAACGGAAAGCCGGTGATGAACACTGTCACCGATCAAGTGATCGCTCAAGGCCCAGTTGCCTCGCAGGAAGCTATCAAGATGCTGGGAACGAACGGTGGCGGATTTTTTAACGCCAACAGCGCGCATCCCTTCGAAAATCCCACTCCACTGAGCAACTACCTGCAAATGCTCTCGATCTTCCTTATCCCGGCGGGACTTACTTACACGTTGGGCCGCATGACTGGCTCACCACGACATGGGTGGGCGGTATGGGCTGCGATGGCGGTGCTGTTCATGGCAGGAGTGACTACTGCCTATTGGGCGGAGTCGCACGGCAATCCGCTGCTTAAGGGAGTAGACCAGCATGTCGGCATGGCGCAATCCGGCGGAAATATGGAGGGCAAGGAAGTTCGCTTTGGCATTGCCGACTCAACCCTGTTTGCCACGATTACCACTGACGCAAGTTGCGGCGCCATCAATGGCTGGCACGATTCCTACACGCCACTCGGCGGCATGGTGCCGCTCGCCAACATCATGCTGAGCGAAACCGTCTTTGGCGGCGTCGGCGCTGGACTCTACGGAATTCTTATTTACGTTGTGCTGGCGGTTTTCATCGCCGGACTTATGGTTGGCCGAACACCGGAGTATCTCGGCAAGAAGATTGAAGCCTACGACGTCAAAATGGCGATGCTGGTGACGCTGGTATTTCCATTTGTGATTCTGGTGCTTACTGGCATCTCTACAGTCAAGGGCTTCGGTATTTCGAGCATCAGCAATCCCGGCCCGCACGGCCTTACGCAAATTTTGTACGCCTTCACTTCGATGGCTGGGAACAACGGTTCGGCCTTCGGAGGCCTCAACGGGAATACTGCCTGGTACAACATCTCCGGCGCAGTCACCATGTTGTTGGGCCGCTTTTTCATGATTTTGCCCATGCTCGCCATTGCCGGCAATCTGGCGAAAAAGAAATATGTTCCGCCCTCTCTCGGAACTTTCCCTGTGACCACACCCCTGTTCAGTGTGTTGCTGGTAGGGACGATTGTGATTGTTGGAGCGCTTACGTTCTTTCCTGCATTGAGCCTGGGCCCAATACTCGAGCACTTGCAGATGCAGGCCGGAAGGATGTTTTAAGGACCTATGTCAGAGACCAAGAGCAAAGCGATTTGGGATTTGAAGATCGTGCGGCGCGCGATCTGGGATTCGCTGGTGAAATTAGACCCGCGCAAAATGATGGGCAATCCCGTTATGTTCGTGGTGGAGGTTGGCAGCGTGCTGACCTCGGTCCTGCTGGTGCGCGACGTAATGCGCCATCAGGGTGAGTTTGGCTTCAATCTACAGATCACGCTATGGCTATGGTTCACCGTCCTGTTCGCGAATTTCGCCGAAGCCATGGCGGAAGGGCGCGGTAAAGCCCAGGCGGATGCGCTGCGCAAGGCGCGGTCTGAAACCGTCGCTAACCGGCTACATCCTGATGGCCGTATAGAAAAGATCGCCGGCTCCAAGCTTCGGTCTGGCGATGTATGCGCAGTTTCAGCCGGTGAGATGATCCCCGGCGATGGCGAAATCATCGACGGTGTGGCTTCAGTTGATGAGTCGGCTATCACCGGAGAATCTGCACCCGTCATTCGCGAAGCTGGCGGAGACCGTTCTGCGGTTACCGGGGGCACGCGCGTTCTCTCCGATCACATTCGCGTGAAGATCACATCGAACCCTGGCGAGACCTTCATCGACCGCATGATCGCACTGGTGGAAGGCGCTGAGCGTCAGAAGACGCCCAACGAAATTGCTTTGAACATTTTATTGGCGGGCCTGACGATAATCTTCCTGATTGCGGTGGTAACGTTGCAGCCTTTCGCCATTTACTCGGGATCACCGCAGACGGTCTTCGTGCTGGTTTCTCTACTGGTCTGCCTTATTCCCACCACCATCGGCGGTTTGCTTTCGGCCATTGGGATTGCAGGCATGGACCGCCTGGTACAGCACAATGTGCTCGCCATGTCTGGGCGGGCGGTCGAGGCTGCCGGCGACGTGAATACGCTTCTACTCGACAAGACGGGCACTATTACCCTTGGCAATCGCCAGGCAGCCGAGTTCATCACGGCGCCTGGAGTAACGGAGGCCGAGTTGGCAGACGCCGCGCAACTATCGTCTCTGCCTGACGAAACCCCTGAAGGCCGCTCGATCGTGGTGCTGGCCAAAGAAAAGTACGGCTTGCGCGGGCGTGAATTAGCCGTGATGGACGCTGAATTTGTGCCGTTCAGCGCTCAGACTCGTATGTCGGGGGTGAACTTTGATGGCCGCGAAATTCGTAAGGGCGCGTCGGAATCCATCGCCAAATATATTTCGAATAACGGAACCGGCCTGCCCAGAGAAGTGCAGGGAATCGTTGAGCAGATCGCTCGTTCCGGCGGAACTCCTCTTGTCGTTTCCGAGAATCGGCGGCCACTCGGTGTCATTTACTTGAAGGACATCGTTAAGGGCGGGATGAAGGAGCGCTTTGCCCAGCTTCGCGCCATGGGAATTCGGACCGTCATGATCACCGGCGACAATCCGTTGACCGCGGCGGCCATCGCTCGCGAAGCCGGAGTTGACGACTTCCTCGCCCAGGCGACGCCAAAAGAAAAGATGGACTTGATCCGTCGCGAACAGGCCGACGGAAAGCTGGTCGCCATGACGGGCGACGGCACGAACGATGCTCCTGCCCTGGCGCAGGCGGACGTAGGGGTTGCCATGAACACCGGCACCCAGGCCGCGAAAGAGGCCGGCAACATGGTGGACCTCGATTCCAATCCCACCAAGCTGATTGAGATTGTTGAAATCGGCAAGCAATTGCTGATGACGCGTGGCGCCCTCACAACCTTCTCGATTGCCAACGACGTTGCCAAATATTTCGCCATAATCCCGGCAATGTTCGCGGGCACTTTCCCGGTTCTGCAAGCCCTCAACATCATGCATTTAAAGACGCCGCAGTCAGCCATCCTGTCGGCAGTCATCTTCAATGCGTTAATCATTATTGCGCTTATCCCGCTGGCGCTGCGCGGGGTGAAGTATCGGGCTATGGGGGCCGCTGCACTGTTGCGCAACAATCTACTGGTCTATGGATTCGGCGGAGTAGTTGTGCCTTTTATCGGCATCAAGCTGATCGATCTCGTTATTACAAATATCGGGATGGCATAACAGAGGATTTATGAAGAAGAACCTGGTAATCGCAGTGCTAATGACGATCGCTACTACCGTGCTCTTAGGAGTCATTTACCCCGTGGTGGTGACAGCTCTAGCGCAGCTGCTGATGAAGGACAAAGCTAACGGTCAACTGATCGCGGTGAACGGAAAAGTTGTGGGATCGCGGATTATCGGGCAGGCTTTCACCACGCCGGCTTACTTCCATTCGCGGCCTTCCGCTGCTGGCAACGGCTATGATGCTACGAGTTCTGGAGGCTCCAACCTCGGGCCGACCAACCAAAAACTGATCGATCGAGTGAACGCAGACGTAGCCAGCGCACACGCCGAAAATCCTAGTCAGCCGGTTCCCATCGATTTGGTCACAACTTCAGCCTCGGGTCTCGATCCCCACATCACCCCAGCGGCTGCCGAGTTTCAAGTTCCCCGAATTGCGAAGGCTCGCAGAATTTCTGAGAATGAAGTCCGCCGCCTTGTAGCGCGACACACTGAAGGCCGGCAGTGGGGATTTATGGGGGAGCCCCGAGTGAATGTGCTGGAGCTCAATCTCGATTTAGACGTTGCGGTGCGGCAGGAAGTTAAGAACTAAACAACGGAATTGGAGAAATCGCGGGGTAGAGACGTAGCTCCGCTACGTCTCTGGCAGCGTTACCTACTTAAAGGTTGGGGGACGGCCCAGCCGTAGCAGAGCTACGGCTCTGCCGCAAATACCATGGTTGGCAGATTCAGAAGAATCGCGTAATGCCTTCTTTCAGCACCACGACGCGGTCGTCAACGCCAGCGGCTTTCGCTTCTTGGGCCAGCAGTTGCAACGGTTCTTCAATGGGCTCGTGCGAGAGGCGAAACGTTCCGTAGTGCATCGGCACCATCCACTTCGACTTCAAATCGAGGAACGCTCGGGTAGCGTCAGCCGGGCTGGTATGGACGTTGCGAAAAGATTCGGGATTGTAAGCCCCGATGGGCAGCATCGCCAGCTCGGGCGCCAGACGTCGGCCAATCTCGCGAAAACCGCCGAAGTACGCCGTATCACCAGCGTGATAGATCGAATGCTTGCTGTCGCGCAGCACATAGCCTCCGTAGCCACGATGCGAATCCTGCAAAACCCGCGCTCCCCAATGTCTCGCCGGCACATGGGTAATTGTTAACCCCTGGTGCCGGTAGCTGTTCCACCAATTTAGTTCGACAACATCACCAAATCCCAGGTCGGAAACCAGATCGAACACATGATGAGGCACGACTACAGTGGGCGGCTTTCCATCGGTCCGCCGTGTCTGCTCCACTAGCGAGCGCAACGATGGCCGGTGCAGATGATCGAAGTGCGCATGGGTTACTAGAACCAGATCAATAGGAGGAAGATCGCGCACCCGCAGACCCGGTTTGCGAAGCCGCTTGAGAACAAACAACCACTGGGCAAAATTCGGGTCTATCACAACATTCAAGCCTGCCATCTGTACGAAAAAACTGGAGTGCCCAATAAAGGTCACGCCCAATTGCCCGTCGCTTACAAGCTGTGGTTTGTGGATTTGACCGGTACGCGGGGTGACAGCAGAATGACGCACCAACCTTCCAAATTGGCTGGCACGCTTGCGCAAGGCCCGATTTCTTAGGCTTATCTTCAACATGTACGGTAGCGTGCTGACGCCGCTCCGGTCGTTGTCGGAACCACAATGAAAAGCATTATGCGCTCAGACGCGCCCAAAAGCCCTTGTCTTTGATTATTCTAGAACAATCCAAGGTAATTGCTTGACCCGGCCAAGCGGCGTCAATTCTAATCCTTGTGAATACAACTACATAGGAGAAGTGAATGCGAGTTGCTTTTTTGGGTTTGGGAATCATGGGCCGGGCGATGGCATCGAACCTGGTAAAAGCGGGTCACGAAGTGACGGTATGGAATCGCAGTGCCGGGAAAGAAATTGAAGGCGCGCGTGTGGCGGCAACCCCGGCAGAGGCGGCAAAAGAAGCAGACGTGGCGTGGATGTGCGTGTCCGACACCCAGGCCGTGGAAGGATTACTGTTTGGCCCGCAGGGAATTGAGCAATCGTTGAGCGATGGCATGGTCATCGTTGATTCCAGCACTATTTCGCCAAGCGCCACTCGCAAATTCGCCGAAAGAGTTCGCTTCAAGGGCGCCGATTATGTCGATGCCCCAATGACCGGCTCCAAGACTGGCGCCGAAGCTGGCACCCTCATTTTTATCGTCGGAGGCGCCGAAGCTGCCATCGAGAAATTGAAGCCCTTGTTTGCGGCCATGGGCAAACAATTCTTCCGCATGGGAGAGACTGGTAAGGGCCAAGCCGCCAAGCTTGCGATGAACCTGCAAATTGCCCTGATCTACGAGGGCTTCGCCGAGTCGCTAACTCTGGCCGCGAAGCTGGGGGTTGACGCGGCAACTCTAATTCCGGTGGTCCAGGCATCGATGATCCGCTCTGGGGTCATCGACTACAAAGTTCCATTCGTGCTCAATCGCGACTTTTCGCCCAACTTCCCACTACGCCTCATGCACAAAGACATCCGCCTGATGTTGGAAGCCGCTAAAGAGGCTCGCGTAAAGCTGCCCGCCCTGGAGATCGTGGAAGAGGTCTACGACGTCGCCATCGAGGACGGCAAGCAGGATCTCGACTACGCCGCTACGCTGCTACTGCTCGAAAAATGGGCTGGTGTCGAAGTAAAGAAAGCCTCCGCGTAACTTAGTTCTCTTTGGTCCACGTCCCTCCTTAGGGTTGGAGGGATGTGGCCTTTTTGGGCGGCGACCTCACACGGAACGGCTCCCGACACGAACTCCAAAGTAACCTGTTAGACCGTCTCTATTACAGAAGTATTACACGGCGATTTAAGGCCCGCTGATAGCTTAGAAGAGGGTAATTACACCAGCGAGTCAGGGGATCTATGACCATGGAACTACAGGAACTAGAACGGAAAGCGGCCGCCGATAACGAGATTAACTGGGTCACTCTCACGGCGATGGCGCTGTTCCACATTGGAGCGATCGCGGCACTATTCTTCTTTACCTGGAAAGCGCTTTTTCTATCTATGTTCTTGTGGTGGGTTTCCGGCAGTCTGGGCATCGGCATGGGGTATCACCGGCTGCTGACTCATCGCGGCTACAAGACTCCCAAATGGGTTGAGTATTTCCTGACTGTTTGCGCGACTCTGACGCTGGAAGGTGGGCCGATTTTCTGGGTAGCGACACACCGCATCCACCATCAATATTCCGATCACGAAGGCGATCCGCATTCTCCCATCGATGGCAAGTGGTGGGCGCACATGGGCTGGATCCTGATGGGCAAGTCGATGCACCATGACACCACGACCCTGGCCCGTTACGTTCCTGACCTGGCGAAAGACAAATTCCACGTTTGGATCACCAAGTACCACTACGTTCCCATGATCGTTCTTGGTGTTGTCTTATTGGCGATAGGCGGGATGCCTTTCTTGATGTGGGGAATATTCCTGCGTACCGTAGTTGGCCTACACTCGACCTGGCTGGTAAATTCAGCAACCCATAGCTGGGGAACGCGCCGCTTTGTGACTCGTGATCTCTCCACTAATAGCTGGTGGGTGGCGCTACTGACGTTTGGCGAGGGATGGCACAACAATCATCACGCGCATCCCGTCTCAGCCCGTCACGGTCTGCGCTGGTACGAAGTTGACATGAACTGGTACGGCATCTGGGCGCTGGATAAGCTGGGATTGGCGCAGAATATTTATCGCATCAAGCTGTCGGAATTAGAAGCACGCAGCGGTGAGAGTTCCGACGTGACGGGGAACTTGGCGGTCGCTCCTGCCGCAGCCGGGTCCGACTAACCTTTCAACAAATAAGTTTCGAAGGGCTTCCAAATTGGAAGCCCTTTTTGCTGTCCGCTCCGTGCCGCTCCAGACGTTGCGAAGCAACGTCTCTACCGAACCCTCTGTAGAGACGTAGCTCTGCTACGTCTCAGGCGGCCCAACAGTTTCTGAGACAAAGCTTAAACGTGAACGGGTTCTTCTTGGCGGGCGGCGTAGTGCGAGACTACGTAATCGTCCATGATCTTGATGAATTCCGCGACTATCTTGTCGCCCTTTAGCGTCGTGAACAGGCGTCCATCGACGTAGACGGGAGCTTTCGGCTCCTCAAACGTACCTGGCAGGGATATCCCCAGACTGGCGTGTTTTGATTCACCTGGACCATTGACGATGCATCCCATTACCGCGACTTTCATTTCTTCCACGCCGCTGTAACGGCCTTTCCATACCGGCATCTGCTCCAGCAGATAAGTCTGAATCTGCTGTGCCATCTCCTGGAAGAAAGTGCTGGTGGTGCGGCCACAGCCTGGGCAGGCCGTTACCTGCGGGGTGAAGCTGCGGATTTGTAACGACTGAAGAATCTGTTGCCCGACGCGAACTTCTTCGGTGCGGTCCCCGCCCGGTGCGGGGGTCAACGAAACCCGAATAGTATCGCCGATGCCCTCCTGCAACAGCACTCCAAGGGCCGCGCTGGACGCCACAATGCCTTTAGCGCCCATGCCAGCTTCGGTGAGTCCCAGATGCAGGGGATAATTGCAGCGGGCAGCCAATGATCGGTAAACATCGATCAAGTCCTGCACACCGCTGACTTTGGCGCTCAGAATGATCTGGTCCGGACGCAACCCGCATTCTTCTGCCAGGCGAGCAGAGTTAAGCGCGCTGACCACCATGGCTTCCATAGTGACTTCCCGCGCTTCCAGAGGCTCAGGCAGGAGGGAATTCTCGTCCATCATGCGGGTGAGCAATGCCTGATCGAGCGATCCCCAGTTGACGCCGATACGCACCGGCTTCTGGTTCTCGACGGCAACTTCGATCATGGTGCGGAAGTTGGAGTCGTCCTTCCGGCCAATCCCCACGTTCCCAGGATTAATGCGGTATTTCGCCAGATTGCGGGCGCATTCCGGATATTTCTTTAGTAGCTGATGGCCGTTATAGTGGAAATCGCCAATAATCGGAACCTGAATCCCCATCTTGTCGAGCTGCTCGACGATGGGGGCCACGGCCGCCGCCGCTTCTTCATTGTTGACGGTAACCCGAACTAATTCCGAGCCCGCGCGCGCCAGGGCGGCAACCTGCTTGACGGTGCCCGGAATATCAGCGGTATCGGTATTGGTCATCGACTGCACCACAACTGGTGCATCGCTGCCGACGCGAATCCCGCCAACTAAGGTAGTTACGGATTTCCTGCGTTGAATATTAGCCATGCAGAATCTTTAGTTTACCACGCAAAGGGCAGGGAATTCCTGCCCCGAGAGGAGGGCCATGGCTAGAACAGTTTCTGAATCAGCCCGGTCTTTTGCAGATCGTTATAGATGACCATGACGGCGAACAGCACGAGAAAGACGAATGCGGCCTGATAGATGCGCTCCTTGATGCGAATGCTGATATCCCGCCGCATAATGCCTTCCAGCGCCAACAGCAAAATGACGCCGCCATCCATGATTGGAATCGGCAACAGATTGAAAATACCCAGGTTAAGGCTGATGGCTGAGGTCAGTGCCAGCAGCGGAGTCCAACCCTTTTCGCTGGCGGCTTCACCGGCGGCGCGTCCAATCCCAATAGGACCTTCGACAGTACGCAGCGAGATCTGCCGGCGTACCAGTTTTTGTACCAGTTCCAGAATCAGCAGTGAGGTTTTCTTATTGGTGTCGAGGGAGCGAGACAGCGCCTGAGTGAATCCCAGCTTTCCAACTTTAGTCGGAAGGCTTTCAATGCCGATGCGGTAGCGCTGCTCCTGCGTGCCATCCACATCGGTCAACCTGGGCTGAACGGTGAACTTCATCTCTTTACCATCGCGCCGCACTGTTAGTTCGATGGGGCTATCTTTGCTCTGCTTGAGGCTCTCGATCATGGCCGACAGCGCCGGAACCGGCTTGCCGTTCATGGCGACAATTTCGTCATCGACCTTGATTCCAGCCTTCCCGGCCGGCATGTCTTTTTCAAGTTGTGTAATGGTTAACGGCTGAATCGGGTCCCAGCCGGCGAAGCCAATCTGGGACACCTTGCTGGCGTCAGGCACGAGTGTTTTGTGGAGATACTCAGTCCCGCGCTGGATGGTGACATCCAGCGGATGGTTCGGGTTGAGCATGATTCTGGGCTCAAGTTGCTCCCAAGTCGGATTTTCAATTCCGTCAATTCGAGCAATTCGGTCACCCGCCAGGAATCCAGCCTTGGAAGCGGGAGAATCAGAGTCAACCCATGCCAGGACGGCAGGCTGATTGAGGAAAACGGGATACTCGTAATGCACCATGTAAACCACGGCCAGAAGCCCAATCGCGAGGATGATGTTCATCGCGGGACCGGCAATGGCGATGAGAAAACGATGCCAGCGCGGATGCGACATGAACTCCCCCGGGTCTCCGGTGCGTTCGTCCATGGGATTCTCGCCGGTCATTTTCACGTAACCGCCGAGCGGCAGCAGGTTGATGCGATAATCGGTTTCACCCCTGCGGAAACCAATCAGGCGCTTGCCGAAACCTATGGCAAACTGCTCTACCCGCACGCCCAGGAGTTTGGCGGCAGCGTAGTGCCCAAACTCGTGGATCAAAATCATGAAGCCAAGAACCATGCCAACCGAAACTAACGCTATTAAGAATCCGGACATAAAAATTAGTTAGTTATTCCCTTCACTAGCTTTACGTAGAACGTATCGCTTCTGGTTTTTGCCCAACCTTTAAGGCGGCCATCTGTCGAGCCCGAGCGTCTATTTGAAGTACATCTAGTATAGATTCCATCGGCTGGCTTTCCGTTTCAGAAACCACCTGCTCTATTACTTTTGGTATCTCGTGAAAACCAATTAGGCCCTCCAGGAAGGCTGCCACCGCAACCTCATCCGCGGCATTCAGTGCAACAGTTTTCACACCGGCTGACTCCGCAGCTTCATAGGCCAGCCGGAGGCAGGGAAAGCGTTCAAAATCGGGTTCGCAGAAATCCAAGTGCCGTAACTCTTTAACGGGGAATCGCATGTCGGACTCAATGCGCTCTGGATAAGTCAGCGCGTAGAGAATCGGCAAACGCATGTCGGTCACTGAGAATTGAGCAAGTATGCTGCCATCCACAAACTCGACCATGGAGTGAATTGTGGATTGCGGATGCACTACTACCTTCACCTGGCTGGGTGGTATGTCGAACAATCGGCAGGCCTCGATTACCTCAAAACCCTTATTCATCAGGGTTGCTGAATCAATGGTAATGCGCCGCCCCATACGCCAAGTGGGATGATTGAGCGCCTGCTCCACCGTGATTGACGAAAATTGTGATTTTGGCGTTTTCAAAAATGGCCCACCAGACGCGGTTAGCCAGACGCAGCGTACTTCGATCATCTTGCCGCCGCGAAGACATTGATGGACCGCATTATGTTCGCTGTCAATCGGAAGCAGCGGCTTCCCTTGGCGCCTCGCCTCGGCGGTGATTATTTCGCCCGCCGCGACCATGCACTCTTTGTTCGCGAGTCCGATGGTTTTGCCGGCTCGCACCGCTTCGTAAGTAGCCTCAAGGCCTGCGACGCCGACAATAGCGCTAACCACGAAATCGGCATCGGGATGGGTGGCGACTCTTACGGTTCCTGCCGCACCGTGGAGAACTTCTACATTCCCCACTCCGGCGGTGTGCAGTCGACTTTTAAGGTCGTCCGCGTCCTGCTGCGCCGCCACCGAAATTAGTCGCGGCCGCCAGCGAACAGCTTGCTCGAATGCCGCGTCAACATTGCGACCGGCCGCCAGCGACACAATGCTGAACCTCTCGGGATAGCTCTGCACAACGCTGAGGGTGCTGGTTCCTATAGAGCCAGTGGAACCGAGGATGGCAATGCGTTTCATGAAGGATGATTCATTATAGTTCCGCAGGACTAGGATGGCCCTAGCCTCAGCCTTACTGCATCACACGCCAGGCCGCATAAAACCAAAGCACCGGCGCCGCAAAGAGCAGGGCGTCGATACGATCCAGCATGCCACCATGTCCCGGCAGAATTGCCCCGGAGTCCTTGACGTCGGCGCCGCGCTTGATCAATGACTCCACCAGATCTCCTAGCTGGGCAGCAACGTTAATGGCAATAGAAAGAAGCAGGGTCGGCCATAGTGGAGGCTTTTGCAGGCTGAAAAAACCGTCTCGCGTTTCAATCAAGTGCGCATGCAACAATGCAGTGCTGATAGGTAACGCATAGTTATAAAGCAATACTCCTACGCCAACGCTCGCCAGCATCGACGCCAGCGCACCTTCCCATGTTTTTTTAGGACTGATTCTTGGTGACATGAGGTGGCGTCCTAGAAACTTACCCACAAAATACGCAAAAATATCTCCTGCCCAAACTACTAGCAGGAGATAGAGCAGCAGGAATGCACCCATCCACTGCCCCCGCAGTTGCACCAGAAAGCCCAAGGGAAGGGCCACGTAGCAGAATGCGAATACCGAAACCATGGCTGACTGAAAGGCGCGGCGCAGATCGCTCTGCGCCATCCCGATGGTGAGAAAAATAAATGGAGATATCGCCGCCGCAAATCCCACGGTGTAGATAAACACGGCTGTGGACAGTAGAGGCTTATCGATACCCGCAGCTACGGCCAAGACGAAGAAGAATAGTCCCACAAAGATCTGCGTTGGCCAGCGAAAGGGCTTGATGCCGTAGGCCTCCGCCAGCTTAAGCAACTCCTGCACAGCCAGCAGTGCGACCAGTGCCGTTATCAGTGCGACCACCGCGACGGGAGCGCGTAACACCAGAAGAATGACAATTGGGATGAGTACAACTGCGGTGAGGACGCGCTTAAGCAGTTGCAACTGGGTCAGCCCCGACCCTTGGAACGATTCGAGTACGCGTCGCCGGCCAGTCCGCCATAACGGCGTTCGCGCTTCTGGTACTCGGCGATCGATTCCAGGAGATGCACGCCGCGAAACTCAGGCCAAAGGGTCGGCGTCACATGGATTTCTGCATATGCCAGTTGCCACAGCAGGAAATTGCTCAGTCGCATCTCTCCGCTGGTGCGGATGACCAGATCAGGATCGGGTAGGTGCCGAGTATAAAGATGCCGGGAGACGGCGTCTTCGTCGATCTTCAAATGTTCCACCCCGCCATTTCGCGCCGCTCCATCTACCATTGCCTGGAAGGCATCGACGATCTCGGTGCGGGCACTATAATTCAGCGCGAGAGTCAGTACCATGCCAGTATTTTTTTCGGTGGCGACTCGCGCCCACTCCATTCGTTCCTGGACAGGGGGCGGAAGTTCCTTTTGTCGCCCGATGTATTGCAGCCGGATATTATTCTTGTTGAGCGTGGGAACTTCCTGCTTCAGATACCGGCTGAGCAATCCCATCAGAAAATCGACTTCGCCTTTCGGCCGCTTGCGCCAATTTTCTTCAGAAAATGCGTAGAGGGTGAGCGAAGGAATTCCAATGCTTGCCGCTGTCTCCACCGTCGAGCGCACGGATGCGACTCCGGCGCGGTGGCCGGCCACGCGCGGCAAATGCCGGCGCCGTGCCCAGCGGCCATTACCGTCCATGATGATGGCGATGTGCTTGGGGAGCTGATGCGGATCGAGCCGTCCGAAGACTTCTGCTTCCTTGCGATCCAGCCCCGCAGGAATTGTCGCTCGCAAGCTAACCTCTTCTGAATCTTGAAGCTACCACACGGCCCTAGGTCTTGCAATGACACACAAATGCCACCTAATTTGTTGACTAGAGCCTCTGGCCACCCTCTTGTTTCCACAATGGAGCGCTTCCCAGCGAGTGGTAAAAGCCCCAACTGGCTAAAGCCACTACGCTTAGGAGGGCAAAAATTGAAGTGCTCATGTACCAGGCTGAAAAATCCAATGTAAACGGCACATTCGCCAACATATCGATGGTGAAGATAGCGAATACCAGGGACACCAAACCAAAGCGGTAAATGATGAGCAGTGCGATAGCGTTAATTACGATAAGTGCCGGAATATCGACTGCCAGATGAGCACTACCGAGCAAACTCAAGCCCACGAAGAACCCCACAAACGCTATAGCGGCGATCCAATCCTTGCGGAGAAACACCTTCAAGCCCAGCAAAAAAAAGAAAAATTCCAGGGCATTAAGAATGGCCGAAGGCACCACAAGCAGCCAGGCACCTAATGCCTGGCGGCCTCCCATTAGATAGTCAGGAGAAAACAGGCCTGGGGCTGCCCCGACTCTCATCAGGGCCATCGAGCGGGCTGCGAATGCCAGAATCCAGATGATGCCGAGGACCACGCCGAAAAGCAGGTCCCGTCCTACCAGTGGGTCGCGTATCTGCCCCAGTAGCAGGCGACTCCAGGAGATGATTGATTGCGGCCAGTTGCGCCGCACCCAGGGTTCCACCGCGAGATAGAGAAGCCAGGTTGTCCCAGCCACAAAGAGCGCGGTACTCACGGCGATGATGAGCAGTCCGAATGCTTCAAGCCCCACTACCAAGTGGCTACGGCACAGCCACAAGGCCATCTCCAAAACGAACATGAGCACGGCAAGGCGGACCGCTCCGTCACGGTCACCTCGTCCTTGGCGATAGTTGCGTCGGGCCAGAAAGGCGGCGCTCACCAGCATGACAAGCACGAAAAGGGCAAGAATCGTGAGCTGAATCTTATCTGTCGCAGTCAGGCTGTCGGATTTGGCGCGTTGAGCCTGTGTCCACTCGCCAACCAACGAAAAAAAGACCGGCTTACCACGCCAGGATGCTGCCTCGATGCGCAGCGGACGGTTGCCGCCCGGCCAGCTTCCAGTCCACGCAAGTCGTGCGTCTCCGCCTGCTAGAGAGTTCCAGGTTGGTTGAGCGGTTTTGAACTGCGCCTGATCGAGTCCTGCCAGGAGAAACAGTGTCTTCCAATCAAACGGTGAAGCTGCCCCGGCTTCAGGGCTCTCGACTTCGGGGGGAATCGCAAGAAAATAGATCAAGCGGCCCTGAGGATCGAGTTCCACGTGCACCATCCCGGAAACGATTTCCGGAGGATCGTCATTTTGTACGATTCCCGGCGTAAGCATCAAGTCATGAAAATCGCTGGCCATCAAATGGCGTGGGCTTTGTCTATACCAGTATTGAAGCAACGCGGGGCGTCCGCCCAGAACACGATTCCAGTCGGGATGCGGCTTGTCAGTCTTCTCAATGTGATGGATCAAGTCGGAATTGTTGTAAAGGCCGTACGCTCTATCCAGGGGATACTTCTCGTATCCAAGCTGCGCAATGATCTCTCGCGCTTTTTGAGTCAGTACTTCCGGGCTTTGTTCCAGCCCCATGGCCTGCAATCCGCTATAGCGAATGGCAATGAAGCCGCATAACGCCAGTCCGATGAGTGCGGCCGCGAGGCAGGCTACCGCCGCTCGGGGACGAAGCCCTGCATCTTCGCCGGCTGCCGCGACCATTTGAGGCGAAGGCGTTTCTCCGGCAGCCAGCGCCGCTGCCAGGGGATCTCCGCCCGGAAGGGCGGCAGCCACGCTGAGCACGTTGGCTGGGCGTGCTGAAGGCTCGGTTTCCAGACAACGCAGGATGACGCGCTCGACCGCCGGGTCGAGATCCTTTACTACCGACGATGGCCGGCTTAAGTGCTTGTCACTGCGACTGCGAAGTTCTTCCCCGGCCGCGTCCGCGAACGCGCGCTTGCCGGTGAAGATCTCGTACAGAACCAAGCCCAGCGAATAGATATCGCTGCGCACGCTGACTTCTCTACCAACCAACTGCTCCGGAGCCATGTACGCCGGAGTTCCGCTGCGGACTTCTGCTCCCACGATCTGATCGGCCACGCCGGCCAGGCCAAAATCGGTAATTACTACCTGCCCACGCCCATCCAGCATGATGTTTGCCGGCTTCATGTCGCGATGAAGAACGCCTTTTACATGGGCGGCAGAGAGGCCGGCGCAGAGTTGGCGAGCAATATCGAGAGCTTTGTCTTGGGGAAGGCGTCCAATACGTCGGATAAGAGAAGCCAAATCTTCTCCGTCGACATATTCCATGGTGAAGAAAGTCTGGCCTTCGACTTCGCCGACGTCATAAACACGGCAGACATTAGGATGAGAAATTCGCCGGGCGATCCGCACTTCATTGCGGAAACGCTCGAGAATGTTTTCGTCATGGGCGGCCTGGTCAGGAAGAAATTTAAGCGCGACCGGCTGACCGAGAGTCAGATCATCTGCCCGATAGACTTCGCCCATGCCGCCCTGCCCGAGCAAAGCGATAACGCGATAACGTGCGGCAATTACGTGTCCGGGGAGAAAGCGGCCATCATTCGGCGAAGATGGTGCCGAGCTCGGCGCGCGGGGCCCCGAATCGGAAGCGGGCCGGGGAGATCGCGGCGAGGACTTTCCGAAATCTAAGGTGGCTAAATCGTCGCTATCTGATACCGCCGTACCGCAGGCCGAGCAGAACCGCCCTTTATCCATAACCTCGGTGCCGCATGTCGTGCAACTAGCCATGAGATTTTCCCGATACAGTCTATCTTGTCTTGTCCAACGACTCAGCCTGGCATTTCAACCGGCACAGAAGCAGCATAGCTCTCTGCTATTATCGCGATCCCGCAGCTTTTTCAGGAGAGTTCGATGGCTTATTTTGGCGCCTGGCTGGCCGCCGTTGTGTTCTGCCTACTACAAACGGCTATAGCTGATTGTCGGCCCGCCGATCTTGCAATTACAAACGGCCACATCATCACGATGGATGGCCAACGGCGCATCGTTTCCGCGCTGGCAGTGCGCAATGGCCAAATTGAAGCTGCAGGAACAGACCAGGCAATTGCTGGATGCGTGGGATTGGCCACAAAGAAAGTCGATTTGTATGGGCGAACGGTACTGCCCGGCTTTATCGATGTCCATACTCACGCCTTGTCCTGGGCGAAGGGTATTGTTCTGAATGAAATTGATGCCACTTATCCCAAGGTGCGCACCATCGCTGATATTAAGTCTGTTGTAGCCCAACACGCCGGCACCGTCAGCCCCGGTCAATGGGTTCTTGGCGCCGGCTGGGATGACGCAAAATTAACCGACCACCGTTACTTAAACAAAGATGATCTCGATGCTGTCGCCGCGAACATTCCGGTTTATCTGATCCATGTAAGCGGACACTTAGGAGTAGCCAATAGGGCTGCAATGAAAGCCGCTGGGGTGGACCGCGATACCGCGGCGCCGAGCGGCGGAGTTATTGAACACGACGCTAATGGTGAGCCGACAGGCATTTTTAAAGACAATGCGATGGGGCTCGTGGAAGCCAAGATTCCCGCGAGTCCGCCAGATGCCGCGTTCCGCGCCGCTGCGGTGGTAAGTGAGCAGGCGGCTGCCGTCGGACTTACCTCTATCCATGATGTTGCTTTGAAGGGAGACGACATTCGCGGATATCAAGACGCGAATGCACGCGGCATGCTGAAGATTCGAGTACGGATGGCGCCGCTGGTTTCGGGCATGGCTGATGCGGAACGGCTGGCGCTCTCTGGCGTGCATACTGGATTTGGCGACGACCATCTTCGATTTGGCGCAGCCAAGATGTTTGCGGATGGTGGCATGGGTGCGCGCACCATCGCAATTTATTCACCCGGTCTTCAGGAGAATGGCAAAGAAAATCTCGGTTTGCAGATCTGGTCGCCGGACGAGATGCTCAAAGCGCATCGCATACTTGCCAAGGCGGGGTGGCAGCTGTCCACTCACGCCATCGGCGACCGCGCTATCGATGAGGTAATTACTTCTTATGCGACTGTAACGAGAGAACTCGGATTGAAAGATCCACGCTTTCGCATTATTCACTGCGGAATTTCGACGCCGGCGATTCTGAAGCGCCTGCGCGATGAACACGTGCTGGTCGACGGTGACCCTGCATTTGTTTATTGGATTGGAAGCTGGTTTGAAAAATACGGTCCTGAACGGGTGCGATGGTCCTATCCTGGAAAATCTTATTTTGACTACGGTATTGTTGCCGCGGCAGGCACCGATGTGCCGGTAACTCCGATCAGTCCGTGGTGGGGGCTTTGGGCTGCGGTGGAGCGTAAAGAGTTGAATACCGGTAGTGTGCTTGCCCCCGAGGAACGCCTACCCATCTCTCAGGCGTTGGAACTGTACACCCGAAATCCGGCCTATATCAGTTTTGAGGAAGACAAAAAGGGATCGCTCGAAGCGGGTAAATTTGCCGATTTCATCGTGATTGATCGTGATGTTCTATCGGTTCCTTCTGAGCAGATAAAGGACGTTCAGGTTGTACAGACGTGGGTGGGCGGAGAGCTGGTGTATGAGAAACGCTGACTATGCTCCCAAAATTCACGCCAATGTAAGCCGTGTAGCCCCTCTCTTCGGAAACGCGTACTACCAAATTGTTTTGAAACTCCGGGGATCACCCGATGCGGTGGAGACTCGCGAGGGCTACTATAGTCGCCGTGGACAAAAAAGAAATTAACTCGCCCAAACTTACGCTGAACTTTGTACTGGTCATCCTCCTACCGATCGTAATTCTGTTAGCAGTAATGTTGCACCACTGGGGCATTATCTAGTCCGGTTCGATTTCAGGCAGAGCGTGTGTGGCAATGCGCGGCAGATCAGTCGGTGGGGGAACGGCAATGATAGGTCAACGTCCCTGGGCGACTGCTGTTCTGATCTTCGATTCCCATGCGCTGCTATCACATTGAAACAGCAAGGTGAAGTCGTCGCGTTTTAGTTCGTTGTCTTACCCTCAATTTCGATGTAAATTCGAGAAGTAGCTCGAATAATATGCTGTGGTTCTCGAAGCGTTTAGCGTGGTTTTGCATTCTGCTTACGTTATTGTCGGCGTTTGCAGTGGTTGCGCACCACCACTCCAGTGGCACTGACGAAGCGAAGTGTACGGTTTGCGTTACCGCCCATGCGGCTGCGCCGCGGGTCGCATCTAGCCTGGCACGGGCGGTGCTGGTTTTTGTATCTAATCCTCAGCCAGAGCTTGCATCAGCTAAGCAGCTCCTGGTCACGTTTGCCCTGAGCGTCCGCCCACCTCCTACCGAGTAGGCCAAGAAGAATCCAAAACTAAAGTACCAATCATTCTTCAACCCTTATTCCTTGGGAGGAATCATGCTGGCTTCTTATTTGAAGTCGCCTCGTGCGGCTTTTGTGGTCGTTTTCTACCTTGTGTTTAGCCTTAACCTCTTTGCCCAATCGGGAAGTTCGACAACCGTAAGTGGGACGGTACAGGATCCGACCGGCGCCGTCGTGCCGAATGCAACCGTCGCCATTCGCAATCCAGTCAGCGGTTTTGAAAGAACCACCGGTAGTGACAGTTCTGGGAACTTTGCCATCCCGAACGTTCCGTTTAATCCATATCACGTCTCGGTGAGTGGTTCGGGATTCGATGCTTACGCACAAGATATCGATGTGCGCTCAGCGGTTCCGGTGGTGCTGAACATCAAGCTGAAAGTACAAGGCTCCAACGAAACTGTAACCGTGGAAGCGGCAGGCGATTTGCTGGAGAACGACCCCACATTCCACATCGACGTCGATCGTGGTCTGTTCGACAAGATTCCATTGGAGAGTTCATCTTCGTCCGTGAGCTCGCTGGTTACGCTTGCCACTCCTGGGATTGCCGCGGATTCTAACGGGTTATTTCATGGCATGGGCGACCATGCGGAGAACTCATTCTCGGTAGATGGACAGCCGATTACTGACCAACAAAGCAAAGTCTTTTCCAATCAGATTCCCCTGGAGTCGATTCAATCTATGGAGGTGATCACGGGAGCCCCGCCAGCTGAATTTGGGGAAAAAGCCAGCGTCGTGATCAACGTGACCACCCGTTCCGGGCAGGGAATGACCACGCCCCACGGAGAAGTCACGACGTCATATGGCAGTTTCGGCACTGCAAATGCCGGAGTGAACTTCGGCTACGGCGGAGAAAAGTGGGGAAACTTTGTTTCAGCGAATGTTCTAAATAGTGGCCGGTTTCTCGATCCTCCGGAGTTCACCGTCATGCACGATAAAGGAAATGAAGAGAACGTATTCGATCGGCTGGATTTCCAGATCTCTAAAAAGGACTCCCTCCACCTGAACCTCGGATTCACTCGGTCATGGTTCCAAACCCCTAACTCTTTTGATGCCGAGAACGCAACGGCGTGGTCTGGATTGGTGGTCGACAATGGTGGCCTCGGCCCTGACGGTAATTCAGTTGGACCGGCCGATCAGCGTTCGCAGATCAAAACGTTTAACATCGCTCCCTCATGGACTCGACTCGTCGGAGCTAACACCGTATTCACTCTGGGAGCCTTCGTTCGGCGAGACCAATTTGATTATTTTCCCAGCAACAATCCGTTTGCTGACCTGACGCCTGATCTCCAGCAGGAGACTCTAGGACAGAATCGCACTCTAACTAACGCTGGTCTTCGGTCCGATATTTCGTACGCGAAAGGAATTCACAATCTGAAAGTAGGCGCCAGCTACCAGCAGACGTTTCTAAATGAGAATGATCGCTTCGGTATCGTAGACCCAACGTTTCTCTCCTCGCTAACCGGCGCTGATGGCACGGCCTGCGTAGACGCTAACGGAACCCCTATTGCGGCACCGTGCACCACGCTGGCTCCTTACGATCTGACCAGAGGCGGAGGACTGTATCCGTTCAACGGACACACCGATGTGAAGCTGCTTTCCATGTACGTACAGGATTCGATCAGTAAGGGAAATTGGACCGTCAATCTCGGCTTACGCGGAGACCTCTACAACGGCTTGACCTCGCACCAGGAGGCGCAGCCTCGCGTCGGCCTGGCCTATAACGTTAAGAGGAGCAATACTGTACTTCGTGCCTCGTACGCGCGCATGCTGGAGACTCCGTTCAACGAAAACCTGGTGCTTTCAAGTACAGGGTGCGCCAACCCGGTATTGAACCCGCTACTAGTTTGTTCTTCGACAGCAGCTACGCCGTTCAGTCCCGGCTGGCGGAACGAATTTCACGTCGGGCTGCAACAGGCGTTTGGAAGATACCTGGTTTTCTCCGGCGAGTATGTCTGGAAATACACCCATAATGCTTACGACTTCGGCGTGTTTGGCGCGACGCCACTTACATTCCCGATCGAGTGGCATAACTCAAAGATTCCGGGATTCGCCGGGAGGGTCAGCGTGCCGGACTTCCATGGATTTTCGGCTCTCTTTGTGTTCTCGAGTGTCGCGGCGCGATTCTCCAATCCGCAACTAGGGGGTGCGGGCGCAGTGCCTGCCGGAACGGGTGGAAATGATGTCACTCCGTTTCGTATCGACCACGACGAGCGCTTCAATCAGACCACGCACCTGCAATACCAGCCGTGGAAGGCTGGGCCGTGGTTCGGAATGAACTGGCGTTACGATAGCGGCCTGGTCGCAGGCGCAGTACCGTTCTCGGGCGGCGGAGATGTTGACCTCGGCGGCAGCGGACTAACGCCCGATCAGGAATTTCAAGCCGGTCTGTTCTGCGGCAGCGTACATGCCACACCGACTACACCATTACCGTCGCTCTGCCCGGCTACGCAGTTCGGATCGACCCTTGTCAGTGTTCCAGCCCCGGGCACCGAAAATGACGACAAGAATCCCCCTCGTGTCGCGCCCCGCCACCTCTTCGATGTTGCGGTTGGCGACGACAATCTTCTTCGTGGTGACAAGTACAAATGGAGTCTGCGTTTCACCGCAGTTAACGTGACTAACCAGGTCGCGCTCTACAACTTCTTGTCAACCTTTACCGGTACTCACTATGTAACTCCGCGCAGTTATACCGCGGAATTGGGATTCCACTTCTAGGTCTCGGTTTAAAGATTGGGCTTCGCCTTTGCGGGGCCCAATTCATCCCTTACAATTGCGGACGGTAGGAGGGATAACCTATGTCAGGCATCACTCGCCGCGGTTTCCTCGAGATGGCTGTCGTGCTGGGTGCATCGGCAGCATGGGGAGATCCGTTCGGCAAACCGTCCGATATGTCGTGGCGTGAGCGCCGCGATCTATATCCCGAAGGGGTTGCTTCCGGCGATCCCGATAGCAGCAGCGTTCTCTTGTGGACTCGGCGACCACCCACGCCATCTCCAATCCACAACCTTACCGTCGAGGTGGCTGAAGACGAATTCTTTAAGCAAGTAGTGGCGAAGGCCCCAGCCGCAATTTCCGAAGCTTCAGATTGGACTTGTCGCGTTCTGGTGGGTGGTCTTAAACCAGCCAGGGTCTATTGGTATCGATTTACTGATGAAGCGGGTTTTGGAAGCCGGATCGGCCGCACCATCACGGCGCCCGCCGAACATGATGGTCGTTCAGTGCAATTCGCTTTTGTGAGCTGCCAGAATGCAAACGACGGCGCGCAGAACGCTTATCGCCGCATGATTTTCGAAGATGAGAATGCAGCCGAAGCAGACCGCCTCGGATTTGTATTGCACCTGGGCGATTTTATCTACGAACTGGTTTGGTATCCGGAAGACCGACCGCAGGGGATGTACGACCGGCGCATACGCGATCTGGTGAGATACGAACACGGCGAGAAGATCGAGGACTTCCACATTCCTACGACGCTCGACGACTATCGTGCGGTATATCGGGCATATTTGCACGACCCGGACTTGCAGGACGCCCGCGCCCGCTGGCCGTTTGTCGACATGTGGGATAACCACGAGTTCAGCTGGCAGGGCTGGCAGGGGCTGCAAAAATTCGACGGCAAGACTCGCCCAGCGCAGACCAGAAAAGTGGCTGCCAACCAGGCTTTCTTTGAATATCGGTTAGCCAGGCTGGTGAAGCCTAGTGGTAACTCACTGGAGCGTTTTGAGGCTCCGGCAGTGCAAGACGCTGTAGTCAGTAAGTTCGACGAGCATGGCTTGGGGCAGGAGCCAAATAATCTCATCGCGATAAACAGCCTAAGGGGCTACCGCAGCCTCCGTTGGGGGCGGAATATCGACCTCATCATCACCGACCAGCGCAGCTACCGCTCGGAGGAGCCCGTTGACCGGGAGGAGGCCACGGTATTTTTCAGCAATGATTTTCCTGAGCTAATGCCGCAAGAGGTGATGGAGATTCTCGATGCTGGTACGGCTTATGGCGGAGGGCAACCGCCATCGTCCATCCATTACGGGGACACGGAGGTAGCAAATTACTGCAAGGCTCAACCACCGCAGACAATTTTGGGGGCAGAACAGAAGAAATGGTTCCTGGATCGGTTGAAGACTTCGCCGGCGACGTGGAAGATTTGGGGCAACACGGTCGCGACCCTCGACATGCGTGCCGATCCGCAAAACCTTCCTCCCGGCTTGACCAAGCGCTGGCCGGGATCAGGGTACGCCGGCTTCGGCGGTGGGGATTTCAGTACTGCCTATGTCGAGCGTGCAGAGATTTATGATTTCATTCGCCATCACGACATAACCGGATTCGTAACCGTCTCGGGTGATCGCCACAGTTTTTGGGCTGGCCTAGCGGCAAAGGCCTTGCCGCCGCAATCATTTCAGCCGGTGGGCGTGGCATTCGTCACGGGCTCGATTTCTGCGCCGGGAATGGTTGAGTCTATGGAACATGGTTTTCCCAAAGAGCACCTGCTGCGTCCGCTATTCCTTGGCCAGAGCCCGACGGACAAAACTCCACAGCCCACAGTGAATTTGTTGCTTCGTCACGGAGTACGCTCGTGTCTCGAATATGCGAAGACAGGCGACCTGGAGAAAGCGCATGCGGCGAGCAATCCTGATTTGTCACCGCATGTTTCTTTCGTTGATATGGGTGGTCACGGATATAGCGTGGTTCGCGCCTCCAGTGAGCGCCTCGAGGTGCAATTCGTATGTATCCCGCGGCCTATCGAGCGCAGCGATCGCCCCGACGGCGGGCCTTTGCGCTACCGGGCTAAGTATGGCGCCCGTCTGTGGCGCAAGGGAGAATTGCCGAAACTAGAGGGTGGTGTTGTGGAAGGTAATGCAAAGTTTTCGATTTGAGAAGTTTACAAATGGATTATCGTTCCGACTGCAGAAAATGATCCAACGTTGCCATGTTTGTGAACGACTGACGCTAAAGAATATTCACTGCTCTCGCGGCGAGCAGGGCCAGCACCGCCAGCGAAATGCTGGCTTGCATCATCATCAGGATTTTTGCCCATCGCGAGAGTGCAGGAGTATCTGTCGGCGAGAGAGCGGTTGCAGTATTGAAGGCCAGGAATAAGTAATCGATAAAATGTGGAGACCAGTTGGAGTCGGCAAACGTATCCAGGTTCATCTGCGGGAAAAGGAAGGCGCCTTCTTTGTGGCCGGGTGCCTTATCCCGTTCATGCGGGCCGCCGGCGTCGAGGCGCCAATACCAAAGAGCAAATACCAGAATGTTGGTGGACCACAATGCAATTGAAGAGCGCAGTAACACTTTGGGGTCGATCTGGTGATCGGCGATCGCGGATACGAGAAGCACCAGCGACCAGACCATTGCGACAGTCAAAATGACGCTTGCGGTATAGCCGATAGCTTTATCCGCTCGGTGATGCCCTACTTTATGCGAAATGGTTGCGGATGCAGAGATTGCCAAAATGACCACCAAAAGCAACCATCGCGGGCCAACCGAAAGATTCTCCGGTAGAGCAGCGTAGATCAAGCCGACCGCCACCATTGCGGTTATCGCGAGCCATCGCGGTTCTTTCGCGATGCCCTGTTTAGAGCTTGTAGCCATTGCCAGAGAATACTTTAGGTTCCTGTCTTTTCGCCAGTGGACACCGAAAGCTTCACCGTTCTGCGACGGCGGTATGATCCGCGATTTGTGATCGTGGCTGTGATAGGAGCGAAGAGTTGCTGCTTGCTTCGGAGGTACATTCAAACAGTCTGTTGGCTTGAGCGGGACGGTTGTAGGCTGGCGACGACGCAATCGGCACTTAGAAGCGGGTCGATACCGAGTCAGAATCGCCATGAAAGCGTGAGCGAACCTCCGGAAGACTTGGTCGCAGAATCGCCCCAGTCAGCCAGAACCGGGTTGAGTCGGCCACCCGCGTAGGAGCTCCGGTTCCGATCGAATGGACAACCTCTTGAAAGATCACAGTCGCCCCAACTCTTTCGTGTCTCTGCGCAGAGGGTTGGTCCAGCACTTGTAGTTGTCACCGTCGCCAGCTGTGTGGGTACAGGGCACGGCTCGCAAGCCTTGACATCCCAGGCTTGTGGTATTACTTTTTGATATATGTAATGGAGCGACATGGAATCGGCAATCACCATCAAGGGGCAAGCCACTATCCCGAAATTTATCCGTGAGCATCTTGGGCTGCAGCCGGGGGATCGGGTTAAGTTTTTTGTGCATCCCGACGGCAGCGTGGTCTTGCTGCCGAAACTCCCGGCTTCGGCGCTGCGGGGCATGGTTAAGTCGCGAAGATCGCGGACTAAAAGCATGGAGCAAATGGCGGCCGCGGCCGCCGAGGGTGCTATGAGTCGAAATCAACGACGACAGCGATGATCGGTCTGGATACCAACATCCTGATACGCTATCTCACCCAGGACGATCCGATACAGTCAGCTAAGGCCACAGAGATTCTTGAGCACCGCTTGACCCTGAAGAATCGGGGGTTTGTCAGCGTGGTCGCGATGGTGGAGACCGTATGGGTTCTGGAGCGCGCTTACGACTTAACTGCCCCTGAGATCGCGACCGCGGTCGAACGCATGCTGCAAGTTGAAGTTCTCGCCGTCGAAAACGAGCAGGAAGTGTTTACTGCCATGATTGCGCTGAAACAGGGGCGGGGATCATTTGCCGACGCGCTGATTGCTGAGTTGGGAGCGCGAGCGGACTGTACACGCACGCTGACGTTTGACCGAAAGGCAGCGCGCCTCTCTGCCTTCAGGCTGGTGTAGTCAGCCAGTGATGCGATCAGTTCTCCGTTGTGAGATGGCCGGGGAGTGGCGCTCAGTGGTTAGTGTAACGTCGCGACGCGAATCAGTTTCTCTGGGCCCCGCTCGCCCCATCCCCCACCGTTTTTTCCCGGGTGGTCGGTCCAGTTTTCCTTCTCGTAGAAGGACAGCCGTATGGGCAGCGTATGGGCCTGCTCGCTGTATTCGGCGAGGGTCTGCAAAATGCGATCCTGATCGGCAGGATTGGTTACTCCGTAGACAGTCATGTTGTTATAGAAGCTGAGAAACATCCCATATCGTTCGTTGCCGCAACCAACCGCTGGCCTCGAGTGAAACACGACGGACTCGGGAATGACGCCGGTTGCAGCCGCTGCTTGGTTCAAGCCGTCGCATTGTCCGATCCCGTCAGCTCCCGACTGGATGAACTGCATGCCGAAATAGAAAAGCCCAAATACCACCGTAAGAGGAACGGAAAGGAGCGAAACAGGGAAGAACACTCTGCGTCGCTCTCGCGTTTCTGCCGCTGGTACGGCTACAGTCGGTAGAAGAGAGATGTTCAGGGCATGAGAGTCTAGTTGACTTAACTCGCGCGTGTAGGAGCGACGCAGGAGTCCAGTGAGAAGCCAGGTTACTCCGGTCACGGCTAAGAAGAACGCGACTATGGGTAGAAGGAGATCAACCCACTTGCCGAAGCTACGATACCAGGGGATTTCGTTTAGCAGAAGTCCGGCCAGACACGTCAGAGTTCCGAGCCAAATCTTGTTCTCAGTGGGCCGCTTGAATCGGATTTGTTGAGAAGGTTTCACGCCGAAAAGTGTTCTTCTCGCGAAAGTACTATCCAACATCCAACTCTAAATTTCGCAAAGAACGCGAAATTTAGAATGGGCCACCCCGAGCAGTTATCATTTCAACCGGCGTGTAGTCGCCCGGCTAACACAAGGTTCCTCCACTCCGCTCCGGATGACAGGAGTTGGAGAGATGGTTAGATCACTTCTTTCCCTGTGACTCTCCGTATCCCCGCCAAACGTACTCCAATGCCTCGGCCAGCGTTTGCTGCCTCACGGCGCGGTCTACGTGTACGGCGTTGCGTGCGAAGACGAATTGATAGCGGTATCCCTTCGTGGCCAGTACCCGTGCCATGTTCTCGTTTGCCAGTACCCAGTCGTGCATGTTGTCACGCATGACATTCGGATTGAACAGATCGCGGTCGCCAACTTCCATCCAGATTCGAATCGGCTTGACCGGAGTGTCAGGGATCAAATGCTCATGAAACTCCCAGGCGCCGTGCGGGGTTTGAGGATTGTGCGGCCACTGCTGATTGATAAACGTGCCGGAGTAAGTCAGCACCCGGTGATAGAGCTCGGGGTGGTACCAGGCCATGATCAGCGCGCACGAACCGCCTGAGCTGCCGCCGGTGGTGGCGCGTCCGTCGGGATCTTTGGTCAGCTTGACCTGCGCCCGCGCTTCCACCAACGGCAATACTTCCTTCTCCACAAACTCGGCATAAACGCCTGACATGGTGTCGTACTCCAGGCCGCGCTGGCTACCCTGCGCATCGCCGCTGCCGTTGCCGATGGAGATGGCAATCATTGCCGGCAGTTTGTGTTGCGAGATCAGGCTGTCCAAGGTTGAAAACAGCAGCCAGTCAGGCCCGTCGGCCCCCACAATAAATGGCGCAACGCTGCCAGCCACATACTGCTTGGGAACATACACTGCCACCTTTCGGGTGTATGGCGCAGGATGACTGGTTGTCACCACCAGGGTCGCCGGATCCGCCGGATCGGGCGTGCCGAAAGTATTTGCCTCACGCGCGATGCCGGGATAAATCTTGCTGTCCGTCGAGTTCATGGTGAACTGAATCACCGTTCCGTTGGCTGGGTTCTGTCCGGAGTTCTCCGCAGCGGCAGGGTGCGTCGGCCCAAGAATGAAATTTCCGTCCTCATCCGCCGGCGGAATGGCGCCATCCGGCAACTCCTTCGCAGCCACATAGCCCGGAGTGTGCGGATCGCGGGAAGGAGGAGTGGGCCGTTCAGCAGGCTTTGCGGGCGGATCCTGGGCCAGGGCGCCGATTGCTAATGTGATGATCAGGGCCAAGCCTAGAAAACGACCGATCAAGCCAGTGTTGTTTTGGTTTCGCATACTTGAGAAGCAAACAGGGAATCGTCCAGCGCCCCGAATGCCACCGAAGTATATGACATCCGGTATGCGGCGGTGTCGAACGCTTTGCGATTGTTGCGGAAGTGCGAGCAACTATTCGACTATAGGGGTCCTTCGTCGCAAAAGACGCTCGTCAGGATGACAGCAGATTTGGGCGGCAGAATCTCTAGCTAGGCCCTTCTGCTATCATCGAAACGAGCGGATGAAGCTGCAAAAAGCTTGTCCCGGAGGCACCGATGGAAGTTCCCGGCTTGTCACTTGGTTCGCGTCGTAACGAGGATATCGCGCTTGATCTTATGAAATTTGTGGCTATGAGCACCGGCTATGGCAAGACCAGTTCCGCAGGAGTGGGGTTTCAGGGCGTGGGTGCGTCGTTAAAGCCCGAGGAATACGCCGCTCATTTGCTTGAGCTCTACGGGCGCTGCCTCGATGCCGTCCAGGCTAAGAAATAGTTTTGCCAGGCCGTTGGTGGGGAGGCCCAATGTGGCTTTGCCCGGCCGATGGCCGGTTTTCTCCGCATCTATTCTGGCATCACCCAAAAACGTAATTTGTCATTCCGACCGCAGGGAGGAATCTGCTTGCGCAGCTCTTGGCGCTGACAGATCCCCCCTTTGGTCGGAATGACAAGTTCTTGGGAGTGGGTCACAGCCGTGAGGCGTCTCGCCAGATTCGATCCTCTTGGGCGATAATCATCCGCTAATAAAAATCTGTTTGCCGGCGTGGGCGCGGGTTGCCGCGTCTGGCGCAACTCTGCCGATTCACTGGAGGCCGCAATGGCACTGTCTCGCAGAAATTTTGTGCAAGGGATGGGTAGCCTGCTGGCGCTGCCATACTTGCGTTCGCAACAGCCTGACGTTGTTTTATTCAATGGCGACTTCTGGACGCTCGACGATGCTCAGCCACAGGCTGAGGCGGTTGCCATCAGTGGCGGTCGTTTTGTCGCGGTGGGTTCGAACGCCGATATCCTGCATCTGGCGAGCCCGGGCACCCGCAAGATCGATCTCGCCGCGAAGCGCGTGCTTCCCGGCTTCAACGACGCGCATAGTCATCCCGTGTTGTCGGGCGTCGAGTACCTGCGGAAAGTCGCGTGCGATAAAGACTCCATCGAAGATATAAAAGCTGCTTTGCACGAGCGAGCGCAGCAGACCCCGCCCGGGCAATGGGTGATGGGATTCCTCTACGACGACGGGAAAACGCCGCGGCCGCTCAATCGGCACGATCTGGACGAGGCGGCCAGTGATCGCCCGGTGATGGTGCAGCACCGCGGCGGCCACACTGCGTTCGTCAACTCGATGGCGCTGCGGGTGGCGCAGGTTACCGACCAGACGCCCGATCCCGCTGGTGGGCGCTTTGAACATGATGTCGACGGACATCTCACCGGCTTTGTGGGCGATGCCGCGATGCAGGTCTTTGTCAAACTCATTCCGGAGAGCGCCACACGCGACGACTATCGCAAAGGCGCGGGGTTCATCTCCAAACTTTTCACCAGCAGGGGAGTCACTTCGGCGTGCGACGCCATGGCTACGCCTGAAGGAGTGCAGGGCTACGAGGACGCGCGGGATGCCGGCGAGTTGGCGATGCGCGTCTATTGCCACATTGCCGCCGATTCCCTGGATCACTTTATGGCAGCCGGAATCCACACCGGTTTTGGCGATGAATGGGTGCGCATCGGCGGGGTCAAGATGTTTGCCGACGGCTCGATTTCAGAGCGCACCGCATGGTTATCGCAGCCTTACATTGGCATTCCCAACAATTATGTTGGGTTGCAGCTTTTCAGCCGCGACCGGCTTTACGAACTTGGCCGAAAGGCGCACGCCGCAGGCTGGCAGCTGGCCACCCATGCCAACGGCGACCTGGCAATCGACCGCATCCTCGGCGTGTACGAACAAATTCAGAAAGAGCTGCCAAAAAAAGATCCGCGCTTCCGCATTGAGCATTGCACGTTGCTGAACGACTCGCTGATCCAGCGGATGAAGGCTTTGGAGGTTATCCCTGCACCGTTCTCGGGTTACATTTACTTTCACGGCGATGTTATGCATTTCTATGGGGAAGAGCGGACCAGGCACATGTTCCCGATGCGCAGTTTTCTCGACGCCGGGTTGCGTCCAACGGATTCTTCCGACTACACCGCCAGCCCATCCGACCCCATGATGTGGCTGCAGTCGCAACTCACCCGCACCGACATGAAGGGCAACGTCTGGGGCGCCAACCAGCGCATCAAGCTGGAGGAAGCCATCCGCTGCGGAACGGTCAACGGGGCGTATGGCTCCTTCGAAGAAAAACTGAAGGGATCGATTCAGCCGGGGCAGCTCGCCGACCTGGTTGTGCTGGCTCAAGATCCATTTAAGACCGATCCGTCGCAACTGCTAAAGATTCAGGTTGAGCGGACCATGGTGGGCGGGGTTTGGAAGTACGAGTCGTAGGCGACTGACTGTCGGTCTGAGGCATGCTTTTCGCACCGAAGGATCCCCTATTGTCATGAAATGCTGGGTATAGGGATTCTTCCTGCGCTTAGAATGACCGAGGAATTGCATCCGCAGCAAAACTTCAGCTTTTCCTCAGGACAATTTTTGCAATCCAGAGTGATCTCAAGCTGGGGATTACTATCCCGCCGGGCCGGATTGTGTTCAAGTTAAAATATCTGCTTGTTTTGTTGCCGACACTGGCAGCCGCACAGCCTGCGTCGCCGCAGTTTCACGCTGTCCGGGTTGAGCATGGGCCACGCATGGATGGCACTCTAGCCGATCCAGCCTGGAAACTGGCGACGCCTATCTCAGGTTTTCGTGAGCGCGAGCCGCAGGATGGTCTGGCCGCGACTGAGCGCACCGAGGTGCGGGTGCTTTACGACGCGCACCACATTTATTTCGGGATCGCTTGCTTCGACTCGCACCCTGCCGGGATCGTGGCCACTCAGCTCCGCCGTGACCTCGACATGAGCCTCGACGACAATTTTTCCGTCATCGTCGATCCTTCGAACACCCGCCGCAACGGCTACATCTTTCAAATCAATCCTTTGGGAACTCAACTCGACGGGGTAGTGATCGAGGAGCAAGCTCCGCGCGATCCCTACGATGTAGTTGAACCCAGTTGGGACGGCTTGTGGATCTCAGCCGCCGCCATTACTGAACAGGGATGGACCGCAACAATTTCCATTCCTTTCAGCACCTTAAACTTTAAGTCCACTCGCAGCGACACCTGGGGCATCAATTTCCGGCGTTTTATCCGGCGCAAGAATGAGGAAGACATGTGGTCGGGCTACCGGCGCCAGGGGGGCATCTGGAGAGTTTCGGAATCGGGCAGTTTGCATGGCATGAAGGAGATTGCATCGGGGCGGCTGCTGATCATTAAACCTTACGTGCTGGGCGGGTTCACCCGACTCAAGGGGCAGGACGGCGAGTTCCAACACACTGCCGGATTCGATGTAAAGTACGGCCTGCGCAGCAACTTGATTGCGAACCTCACGGTAAACACCGACTTCGCCGATGCCGATGTCGACCAGCAGCAATTTAATCTGACCCCCTACCGTTTGTTTTTTCCCGAAAAGCGGCGCTTTTTTCTGGAAAACTCCGATGTTTTTGAATTCCTTACCTGGAACAGCGACCTGCTTTTTTTCAGCCGGCAAATCGGGATCGACGCCAACACCGGGGCTGAAGTGCCGATCGATGTAGGCGGCAAAGTGGCGGGGCAGATTGGCGGATTCGATATTGGGCTGATGGATGTGAAGACGCGCTCGTTGGATGGGATTTCGGGGGCGAACTATACGGTCGCGCGAGTGAAGCGGCCGCTGTTCGGCAACTCCTACGTGGGGGCGATGTTTGTGGATAAGGAATCGCAGAATCCGCTTGACCCCTATAACCGCTCCGCCGGGGTCGATGCCAAATTTGTTTTCTTCAAAGACCTCAACATTCGCGGATTTTATGCGAAGACCTGGTCGCCGTTTCTGCACGGCGATGACTTCACCGCCGGGGTTCGTGCCATCTTCAACAATCATCTGGTGCACATTTATGCCGGACAAGGCGCCATCCGGCCCAATTACAGCCCGGAAGTGGGATTTGTGGCCCGGCCCGACGACAATCCGCTGATCATTGAAATGAATTTGACGCCGCGGCCGCATATCGGCGGGGTACGCGAGTTGCAATTTGATACCGTCCTAAGCCGTGATCCCGATAGCGAATGGCGGCTACAGTCGCAGGAGGTCAACGAGAGCTTCCGCATCCTGTTCAACAACGGCGCACTTTCTGATAATGCATTGTTCGACCACTTATACCAGCGCTTGAATGGCCCCTTCAACATTTATAAGAACGTAGATATCCCGGAAGGCGACTATTATTTCACTCGCCATCAGATTGGATTTGCCTCCGGCGGCGACCGGCGTTTGACCTATTCGGCCATGGAACGCTGGGGCAGTTATTACACGGGCAGCCTGAACGAGACGATTTTGAACGCGCAGTATCGCCCCGGACCGCATCTGGCTTTGGGGCTTACCAATACGCTGAATTCTTTTCGCCTGCCGCAGGGAGATTTTAATGTGTTGCTTTCGGGATTGCAGGTTAGCTACGCCTTCAACCGTTTTTTAAACTTAACCACTTTTCTGCAAGGAAATACTGGGGATGAACAGGCGATGAGCGCTAACGTGCGATTGCGATATACGTTTCGTCCGGATAGCGATTTGTTCGTGATTTACAACCTGGGAAGTCGATTTCAGAGCTTGAATGGGCAGAATGTGGCTTCGCTGCGCGAGGCGAGGTTCGCGGTGAAGATGTCTTATTCCTGGTCGCGCTAATCTTAATTACTGTCACCTCATCTGAGAACGTGGCTGGCGAAACGCATAGGTCCTTCGTCGCGAAAAGCCGCGCCTCAGGATGACAAATTAGTTGATGAAATGACAAAAATTGCTTTGAGCTTTCAGTTCGTACTATCCAGTGGTGTGCTTCCGCGTCCTATAATCAGGCGTGGTCACTCCTGTTCAGGTTTTTCACGATAACTTTCGGGTTGGCGACCGGGTGGTCTCGACGCGGCTGAATACGATTAGCCGCAATGGAACTGCCAACCGGGTCGAGCCAAAGGCTATGCAGGTGCTTGCCTGCCTGGCGGCGCAGCCCGGGGAAGTGGTCTCTAAAGATGAATTGATGGAGACGGTCTGGGCCGATACGCACGTGACGGACGATGTCTTAACGGGATGCATTTCGGCGCTGCGTAGGGCGTTTGAGGACAATCCGCGGACCCCATCGTTTATCCAGACCATCCCGAAGAGTGGCTACCGGCTGATTGCTGCGGTGATGCCTTTAAACGGAAACGGAGTGGGGCCGGCTCTCCAAGCTACGCCGTCTCGAAAATTTATGCCGGCGATGGTTCTGGTCGCTTTGGTGTTGCTCGGTGTTGGCGTCGGCGCCTGGGTTCTACGGAGCGCCAAGGCCATTGATTCGGTGGCGATCCTTCCATTTTCGAATTCGAGTCTTGATCCCAATACTGAATATCTCAGCGACGGAATAACCGAGAGCATTATCGACGGCATCTCGCAGTTGCCCAACCTGCGGGTCATGGCGTGGAGTACTGTAGCTCGCTATAAGGGCCAGGCAAAAGATCCGTTGACGGTTGGGCGTGAGCTGGGCGTCAGAGCTGTACTGACAGGGAAGATTGTGCAGTCCGGGAACCAGATTCGGATTTTGACGGAACTGGTCGACCTGCGCACCAGTGGCCAGCTATGGGGCGAGGAATATACGCGTCCGCTAAACGATGTGATTCCGCTGCAAAAAGAGATTTCGCTGCGCATCTCTGAGAAGCTGCGGCTCAAACTTAGCGGCGCGGATGAGCAGAAGCTGGCGAAGCGCACTACAGCCGATCCCGAGGCTTACACGCGTTATTTGAAGGGCCGGTATTTCTGGAATAAGCGCAGCCTGGAAGGGATGCAAAAGGCAATTTCCTACTTCCAGCAAGCCATCGACCGCGACCCGGCTTATGCACTAGCCTACGCGGGTTTAGCCGATGCCTACAACTTAGGAGATGATTGGGGAAGCACGCCGCCGGGCCAGTCTTTCCCTCGCGCCCGAGCGGCCGCCCTGAAGGCGCTAGAGTTGGACGACTCGCTGGCCGAGGCGCACACCTCGCTGGCGTTCGTGAAAGCGAATTACGACTGGGACTTTGCCGGGGCTGAAAAAGAATTTCAGCGGGCGATTGCTCTGAATCCCAATTACGCCACGGCGCACCAGTGGTATGCCATGTATCTGGTTCCGCTGAAGCGATACCCGGAGGCGGAACGCGAGATCAAGACGGCGCAAGATTTAGATCCACTTTCGGTGATCATCAGCCTGGGGGTGGGCGAGATTTATGAGTGGGAAGGGAAGTACGATGCCGCTTTCAACCAATTCCAAAAGACGCTCGAACTCGATTCGACCTTTTGCGGAACTTATGGTCACCTGTGGAACGTCTATGAGCACAAAGGCATGTATCGACCGGCAGTGGAGGCGATGAAGAAAGAGGCGGTTCTGAAGGGAAACCCGTCGGATGCGGCCTCGATAGAAAGAGTGTTCAAGCAAGAAGGATATTCAGGGCTCGATCGATTCAACCTGAACAGCGATCTGCAAATGGAACACTTAGGTAAATATGTCCCGCCGGTGGAAATAGCGCGCAATTACTTGCGCCTCGGGGATAAAGCTCAAGCTCTACGGTGGCTGGAGACTGGATATCAGAATCGCGACAGCGGTATGGTCTATTTATCGATCGATGCCGCCTTCGATCCACTGCGCGGCGATGCGGAGTTTAAAGGGTTGCTTAGAAAGGTTGGATTTCCCGGCCAATGATCGCGGTATAGTTATCGATGATGCTTGAATTTTTGAGAGGGTTGAAATCCAGGGAGTTGCGGCAGGCTTGGATGGTAGCGATTGCGGCCGACGCGATTCAGATTGTCGGTTTGCCGCTGTTCGTGCCGGGCGGTTTTTCGCCGGCGGATAGCGTGCTTGACGCGGGGGTGGCGGTCATCTTGATTCGGCTGCTGGGATGGCATTGGGCATTTCTGCCCACACTGGTGGCGGAATTAGTTCCTGGTTTTGATTTGTTTCCTACCTGGACGGCTGCGGTTTACTTCGTAACGCGGAACCAACTGCATTCGAGTGAACCGGAAATTCTTCCGCCTGGTCCGGCGCCCGCGCGGCGGGCGTAAGCCTTAAGGACCGTGGTGACGAAGACGTTGCGGAGCAACGTCTCTACCTCGGAGCGCACCAGCTATTCGTAGGCCAGGGCCTCGATGGGGTCTTTTCTGGCGGCTTTGATTGCGGGGTAAATTGCTCCCGCCAATGCACCCAGGATGGCGATGATCATGGCGTTTACGATCCAGCCACCGCTGATTTCTACCCGCAGTAAAGGCCATAGGCGCTGTAGGATTACGGTTCGCGCCAGTTCACTGAATCCGATTCCCAAGGCGATTCCGCATAGCGCCAGCAGAGTGGTTTCGCGAAGAATTACGTTGATGATATAAAACTTCGAGGCGCCAATCGATTTCAGAATCCCGATTTCGCGGGTACGCTCCATCACAGCGGTGTACATGGCCTGAAAGATGACCATGAACCCGATGATTACCGAGACTCCGATCACCACGTTGATGAAGCTGGAAAAACCGGGGGTGTTGCCAGGGGTCATCAGCGAAAGCCATGCGCTCATCGAGCGGACCACATAAGTGCTCATCCCGGGTACTTTTTTGATTTCATCCACGACCGCGTCAGAGTTTGCCGTGCTGTCGAGTTTGGCGTAGAAGGCGGAGGCCTTACCTTCGGAGCCGTTAAGGTCCTGCAAAGTCTTAATGGGAGCAAATTTACGAGCGCCTTTGCCGTGCTCGACTACACCTGCCACGCGGAAATTATGATTCAACATTTCAACGCTGTCACCTGGCTTGATGCGATGCGACTGAGCGTAGACATCGTCGACTAACGCATCGTCGGGCCCTTGCATGGGACCGCCCTGCAGATAGTGGAAGCCACCGGTAACAGCATCGTAGGTTGCGGGATCGATACCATAAATAATCTCGACGGCGCCAGCGGTGGAGAGCTGCATAAGCACCGGAGCCACTGCGACCACGTGCGGGAGTTTACCGATAATGTCCGCGACTTTGATGGGAGCCGGCGCCCCGGTAATGCCAACCATCGCCGACGAGCCCGGAGGCGTGACGATTACGTCCGCACCGATGCCGGCCTGACGCTGCCGGGAATCGTTGAGAATTCCCATCGAGAGGCCCACGATTAACAGGATCAGCGTGACTTCCAGGGCAATGGCAACAATGCTGATCAGCGACCGAAGCGGCCGGTGCGTGAGATTCGCGACGATCATTTTGTTCATCATGTTTGGTAGTTGCCTAGTTTTTCTGCGGTTCTTTTTTATGCTCTGGCTGAGGCGTAACCTGGGCGCGGGGCTGGTTCAGGTTCACCACGTCAGCGCCAGCAGGCTGTTCGAGGGCAAATTTCTCGTCGGGCAACGGCTGGTTGAGATCCAGTTTGATGATGTGGAGGGTGATGTCGTACTCCTCCTGCGGGCGCTTGATCTCAATTTGGGTGGGGAACATTATGCCGTTGTAGTCCTTGAATCCCTCATAAAGCGATTCCGTCTGAAGATTTCCGTTCTGATCGTAGATTAGTTGGCGGTGCGGCAGCAGATCGTGGCGACTGAAGATTATCTTGCGCGCCAGAAAAGCATCCTGACCCTGCTTACGGACCACGATTACTTCGTAGTCGGGCTGCAATACGGGACGGCGCTTGTTATCGAGCACCTGTTCGTAATCACTTTGCCGTACCGCGAGTTCATTCTTCGGATCGACGGCGGGAATGAGCAGGGCTTCATAAATCGACTGCGGGCGCATGTTCTCCAGCGACGCGTTCGGAGTAGCTGCTGCCGCGTCATTTCGCCCCTCGACGAAGCGATTCTGGGGGGGGATCCAGACCTTAAAGTTGGCTCCATTGCTCACCATGTCGAAGGCGCGATTGCGAACGATGGGCATTAGCCCAATCATGCGGAGCATGGCGGGCTTGCGGGCGAGCACGTAGCCACGAATCTGTTTGTAATCGGTAACCCTGCCCTTATTTTCGCCACCGACCGAGGTATCGATATCTACCGTGGCCTGCATCGACTGAAGCTTCGCTGCTTGGTCATTGATGTAGTTGACCAAGTCCGACTGGGTGGCGGTTTTGAGCGGGGCAGTGCTAACCCGCCGTTCCACCTTATGGGAATGAAACAGGCAGGCACTTAATGGCACTACGGCTGCGAGCAAGAAAAATATACGATAGCGACGCGACACGCACATGAATTTGGCTCAGTCCTAAAACTATTAAGTATAGCTTCCGCATCTCGCCCACCGACGCAGGAGTGCCGATATTTTCAACAGCGTATCAGGCTATACATCGGCCACTTTGAGTTCATGCGTAGCCTCTGATACTTGCAGCCTGTGCTACAGCGGTACTTGAATGACAGAGGGCAGCCAGAGGGAAGCCCATTTCTTAGATTCACTGCGTACGGGAAGGACTCGCGTTTACTAATCCTAAATGTTATTTGGCTAACATCAGCTTGCGATAGGCGGCGACGTTGCGGTTGTGTTCTTCGAGGTCGTGGGCGAAGCGATGATGACCATTGCCATCAGCGACAAAATAGAAATAGTCTGAGGTCGCGGGTTGCATAGCGGCCTGCAGAGAGGTTTTTCCAGGATTCGCGATAGGCCCTGGCGGCAATCCCGGATGCCGGTAAGTGTTGTAGGCGGAGTCAGCCAGCATGTCTTCGTGGTGGAGCGCGCCGGTATAGGTTCCCTTAAGTAGTTCGCCATAGATCACGCTGGGATCGGCTTGCAGCGCAATATTTTTTGCAAGGCGATTGTAATAAACGCTGGCCACCATGGGACGCTCGTCGGGTGCTGCGGTTTCTTTTTCGACGATTGAGGCCATGGTGACGGTTTTCTGTACATCGCTGGTGAGGCCGATAGTGCGCGCCACCTGGCGAAATTCTTTCACCATGGCGGCAGCCATCTCGGGCAAACTCTGGGTGCGAGTGAATTGGTAAGTGTTGGGGAAAAGATATCCTTCGAGTGATTTCGCGCCGGGAGCGAGATCGGCAATTAATTCCGGCGAGGATGTGATGGCCAAAAAAGCTTCGCGCTTGCCGAGACCCGCATCCTGTATGGCTTGCGCGATGTCAAACATGTTGTAGCCTTCCGGAATAACCACGGTGTGAACATAAATATCGCCGCGCGCCAGTCGATCAAGGACGGTGCGAGCGTCGGCAGTTTTATCGAAGAGATACTCGCCGGCTTTCAGTGAGCGCGGGTCGCGCACGTAGTGCCAAAGAATGAAGGCGTCGGCGCTGCGAATAATGCCCTGAGCTTTCAGTTCCTTGGCGATGTGTCTGGTGGAAAACCCAGGACGAAGCAGCACAAACTTTTGTCCGGGCGGAGAAAGCGGCAGCCAGAGTGCCCAACCCAGCCATCCGGCCGCGGCCAGAATGGCGAGGAGGAAAAGTTTGAAGAGCGTCTTCAAGTTGTCTAGTTTAGATGAATTGCGGGGGATCAGTCGTTAGCCAGTAGTCGATGACCTTCCGTCGGCCAGGTGACGGTCGGGCGTCAGGGACGGGTGGGGAGCGGCTTCCCAATTCGGGTTTCTCCGCCAAAATGACCCGTATCGTTAGAGTAAACTAATTGCGAAATTACCAAAGACCCATTACGTGATGGGTACCGAGGTAAGTGCTGATACGGCAGCGGGTTATGTTGGTTTTTCCATCTCTGGACTTGACAAATTTTGGCCTTGCCTAAGGTCGATAACTCTCGTACGATCACAACACTGCAAGCCTAGTCAGTGGCATGTGATCAGTGGCAGGTTCTTTGCAGGCAACCAGCCGTTATATCCGGGGATGGGTACAGGGAATTGAAATCCAGCAGGGTGTCCGCGTTCGCTCGCGTCTTCGTCACAGTGTTCATGTTGGCTGTACTGGCCGAAATCGGCTTGGCGGCTACCGTTGCCCCTCGCACGCTTACCAGCAAGAAACCCAAGACGACAGTGAGCGAAAATCAGCATGCCCGTAAAAGGCTGAAGACACTGGCCCGCAGCCGCGGAGTGCGGCGTCATCCGGCGACTATTTTGCGTAGCTCACGGGCGCGGCGTCACCGTTACTACGAGCGCTTTTACACCAGCTCATTCGCGGAAGACACCGGTAATGGCGACGTTTTCGCCGGCGAAGATCCGACGGTTCGCGAAGCCGCCATCGACGCATTAGGAAATATGAACGGCACAGTGGTGGCGATTGAACCCACGAGTGGCCGGATTCTGGCGATGGTGAACCAGAAATTAGCGCTTTCGAGCGGCGCGCAACCCTGCTCTACCATCAAGCTATCGGTAGCACTGGCAGCTTTAAGCGAAGGCGTAATCACCAAAGACACTGCGGTAGCGCTGGGCGGACGCAGCCGTATGACGCTGACCCAGGCGCTGGCGCATTCCAATAATGCCTACTTTGAAGCTGTCGGCCGCAAACTGGGATTTGAAAAAGTCAGCCACTACGCTCATCAGTATGGATTAGGCGAGCTGGCGGGATACAACATCCCCGGCGAACAACGCGGAGTGTATCCAGAAGCGGTGATTCCAACTTCACTTGGCGGAGTTGGCAAGATGTGCTCGTTCGGCGAAGGCATCTCGATGACTCCGCTGCAACTGGGCGCGATGGTTTCCGCAATTGCGAACGGTGGAACACTTTATTACTTGCAGCATCCGGCCACGCCTGATGAAGTTGCCGACTTTCAGCCGCGGGTAAAACGCAAGCTGGAAATCGCTCCCATCATTCCTGAACTTTCTGACGGAATGGCCGGTGCAGTCAATTACGGCACCGCACGCAGCGTGCGCCTGAACTTTAACGAAGAAGAAATTTTAGGCAAAACCGGAACCTGCTCACGGGCTGGAACGCGCTTCGGATGGTTCGCTTCTTACGCCAACACCGACGTGGGACGGATCGTTGTCGTGGTTTTCCTGCAAGGCGGACGGCCAACCTACGGACCCAAAGCCGCGGAGATTTCGGGACGCCTGTATCGCAATTTGTTCGTACACAACTTCTTCGCTGGACATCCGCCGGCGATTCCTGCCGACACGGCTACCGTGAATGTGAAGGCCGCGGGAACGACTCAGTAAAGAGCGGTAAATTCTTCGGCACTACTTTTTGTCGCTGACAACCGTTCCAGCATGTCGGAATTAACTGCTCCCTCTCGAACTGACCTCTACAACGCGCGGCAGCGTTACAACGCATCCCGCTCCTCCATTTTCCTTAAAGATTGGATTGCGACTTGCCGCAATTTCCGAACTGGAATAGACTCGGCACGCCTCAAGCAAATACATCCGCACGCGCAAATTAGGAGATAACATGAAAACCAGAACGACTGTATTGATCGCATTGCTATGCGTAGTCGCGATAACCGTGAGTTTCGCCGAAAATCCGCACATGGGCACCTGGAAGCTCAACGAGGCGAAGTCCAAGCTGCCTGCCGGAATGATCAAGAACACCACGGTGACCTACAGCGCCGATGGAGACAACGTGAAGGTCACGACCGACGGCACCGGGCCCGACGGCCAGCCAATGCAGACTGAGTGGACAGGCAAGTTCGATGGCAAGGGCTATCCGCTCACCGGCGATCGCACCGCCGACACCCGCTCGTATGTAAAAGTCAACGAGCGCACCCTGACGCTCGAAAACAAGAAAGATGGAAAGGTCAGCGTGAAGGGGAAAATCGTAGTGTCGGCAGAGGGTAAGACCCGTACCTTGACCACCTCAGCCAAGAATGCAGAGGGCAAGATGGTTACTGCGGTCTCCGTTTACGACAAGCAATAGTTAAGTGCGAATATCTATCCTTCCTCGTGTGGGGGAAAGGAAACGTGCGCTCCCAGGTCTAGCAGCAAAATTGCGAGACTTGGGAGTTTGATTTTTTGATCCATGTTTAGCTGATTTCTTCTGGATCGTCCGACTCCGGGGTGTCTCATAAAATCCGCGACACCTGCGCCTACGAAAACCGCATTGCGACACGGCGAGTGTTAGGCATAACCCTGACGCTCACTGCACTTTCACCAGCGGTACGCTCCACGGCGGGAGTGAGACGCCGAAGGCGGTTCCCACCGTGCCCAAGCTGGTAGAGGTGGGGCCCACCCACTTCTTACTGGCCGACTGGTCGTACTCCAGTTTGCCGTATGAAACTTGACTTGCCGTAAACGATTGCTTTGCGCTGTTTTGAATAGATATTGGAACGGCGCGAGCGGAAGTGGAATCGGTATTGACCAGCAGCAACGAGTAGCCGCCGCCGTTCGTGGCAGCGTAGATTCGCACCAATGGGTCACTACTTTGAGCCGCAATCGTCCTTTCCCCACTCACTACATATTGGCGAAGAATCTCAAACACGCGTGCTTTGGGGAAGGGGGTTCCTTTGGGAACTCCCTGGTCAATAACTTACCGTCCGGTTGAGCCGAAGCCGCCTTGGCCACGAGCGGAGACGGGCAGGTCACGGGCTTCCACCACTCCCTCGCCGGTTAGAACTGGCAGGGGAATCAGTTGAGCTATCTTGTCGCCTGCCCCGATTTCTATCGAATTCGAGGTGGCGTAAGACGTCAGCAGAATCAGGAGTTCGCCACGATAGCCGGCGTCGATTACTCCTGCACTGGCGATGATTCCCTTGGACGCCATGGATGAACGGTCACGCACCAGCAAACCGAATTTCGTCCGCGGCGAATCCAGGCTTTCGAAGTGAACTGCAATGCCAGTCCGAACTTTGATGGGGAGGTTCGGAGGGATTGATGTGTTCTCCAGCGCGTAAATATCGAATCCCAGATCTTCTCCGGGATTAGCTACGGTTGGGAGGATTGCGCGCTGATCCAACTTAAGTACCTTGAGCATGTTAGGAAATTTCTCCGCAACAATACTACGACGCCGCTTCTACCGAGGGCTGGAACACCCGCGGATTTTTCGTATAATTGCCGTACTGTGCGGAGGGTCCTATGCCGTCGCGCTGGCTATCGAATACGGCTGTGTTGTTTCTGCTTGCGTTCAATGCGCTATGCCAAAACTCTAGTTTGTCGGAGACGGTAGAGGTTTTTGTCCGGGTGCAGTCCCCGAAAATTGTGCTTACCCACGTGCGGATTATTGACGGCACAGGCGCGCCTGCGATCGATGATCAGAACATAGTGATAGAGGGCGGAAAAATTACCGCTATAGAAAAAGCCAACGACGTGGCGGCAGCGGATGGCACGACCGTGCTTGACCTGAATGGCGACTCCGTTATGCCGGGGATCGTCGGCATGCATAATCATCTTTTCTACATTGCGCGGCCTAATCTCAACAGCCAGCGGCATTCCGATCCTCCGCTGGTGGTGCCGCAGATGACGTTTTCTGCCCCGCGGCTTTATCTGGGCGCAGGCGTTACAACTATGCGCACTACGGGGAGCGTGGAAACTTATTCCGACCTGAACCTTAAGCGTGACATCGACGCTGGCAAATTGCCAGGTCCGCACCTTGACGTTACCGGTCCCTACCTTGAAGGCAGCGAAAGTTATTTCGTCCAGATGCCGCATCTGACCGGGCCCGAGGACGCGCGCCAGACGGTGGAGTATTGGGCTGATCGTGGCGTGACCTCGTTTAAGGCCTACATGAATATCACTCGCGCCGAACTGAAGGCTGCCATTGATGCCGCTCACAAGCGCGGTATCAAAGTTACGGGCCACTTGTGCTCGGTGACCTACAAAGAAGCTGCCGAGCTTGGCATTGATGACCTGGAGCACGGATTTTTTGTAAACACTCAGCTCGATACGGACAAAAAACCTGATGTATGCAGCCAGAGCGCTGGCGACGAAACCCTGGCACGCATGGAGCTTAATACTCCGGAAGCCAAAGACTTGATTCAGACGTTGGTGAGCCACCACGTGGCCATCACTTCGACGTTGCCAGTGTTCGAAGGCGACCTGGGTGGAGGACGTCCGGCGCTGCGCCAGCAGGTGCTCGATGCTATGACTCCGCAAGCGCGCGAAGATTTTTTTCTGGTGCGGCAGAGGCTGGCCTCCGCGCCGGTGCCAAAGATTGATCCCGCTATGCTTTGGAAGCACGACCTTGCGCTGGAGCGTGCGTTCGTGGCGGCTGGTGGATTGCTGCTTTCCGGACCCGACCCAACCGGGCGCGGCGACGTACTCCCGGGGTTCGGCGATCAACGCGGCATTGAATTACTGGTGGAGGCAGGATTCTTGCCGGTCGAGGCCATCAAGATTGCTACCCTGAATGGCGCAGTCTATTTGGGGAGGGATAAGCAGATAGGCTCAATAGCGACTGGGAAGAATGCGGACCTGGTGGTGGTGAAAGGAGATCCGTCCAAGAATATTTCAGACATCGAGAACGTGGAGATCGTTTTCAAGGACGGAGTGGGATATGACTCGCAGAAGCTTTTGGAGTCGGTAAAAGGAAGATATGGGCAGTATTGATTGGCAAACATGATTTTCCCAAGAGCGAGTCAGCCAGTGAAAACGTCTCTACACTCAGGCAAACCTCTTAAACAACGTTTGTCATCCCGAGGAGCGTTCTTCGCGACGAAGGCCCCCCATACTTCACAGGGTTTAAAATTCAGAGAAGCTAATATCCCGAGGAACCCGGTGAACTCCGTGGAAGCGTGGCGCTTCTAGCGCCACGAATAGAGAAGTTTACAAAAGGCTTGTAGCCGCCGTGGCAGCGTCTAAAGCTTCTTCATTAAGAAACATTCGCCGGCTGAAAGCCGCGCTTCCAATTCCACAACAATTGTCTGCTCAAGTGGAAGCATGGGTGAACCGGTGAAGGAGAAGAAGTTCTGGCTTTCTCACGAAGGGATTATAAGGCGCTGTCGATTCGGCTGGGTTTATCACGGTTATCTCTGAAGGTGACGAGCCAATAGTCCCACCAGACCATCTTGCAGAGCGTGGCCCACCATGCCGGGTCTCAGGCTGCGACGCCACTTTGCAAGTAGGCCAAAGAGGCAACCGTAGACCGCGATGATCATCATGAATTTCACTCCCTGATATCCATGCGCCATGCCAAAAATTGCGCCCTGAATTGCAAGCCCTACCCATACGCTTTTTGTGAGGGCTGCAAACTGCGTTTGGAGATAGCCGCGGCACACAATTTCTTCACAGATTCCGGCGGTGAGCGAGAGAAATAAATAGACGACTATCTCGGCGCGGCCCGACGGGAGAATGTTCCGGATGGCCTGATTGGGCGCCGCGCTGAGCAGATGAGCCAGGATCGCCAAAATGATGTTGGAGCAGATCAGAAACAGACTGCCGATGCCCAGGTCGCGGATGACTGCCAAAAATGTAAATCGGTCACCGCCTATCAGTTGCCTCAACCTGAAGCCGCGCAATCGCACACCGTACCAGATAAACAAGACGAACAGCCATTCGATAAGAATGACTAGAAGATAACGCTGGGGACTGTGAGAGTGCGTGACCAGCCCTGGCTGTTTTGAACGTGCTCCCAGTATTGAAAGTGCGAGTAGGGCTGTCACTGTGACGACGGTATGCCATACCGGCGCAACGAGAGGCGGAGCGGTAGGCTCTGTCGTCTGAATCTCTGTATCGGTCATGACTTTATCTGAGCGCCGGCCGCGCGAGCCATGCGATTGTAATGCACGTAGAGGAATAATCCGCTCAAAACCGGCTTGGTCATCGATGGTTTGAGGAGGGACGTGCCGGTTGAGGCACTAAGAGGGGATGCCTTGCTATCTCATTCCGAGCCAGATCAAAACTACACCGACGGCTACGACGCAAGCCATTAAGATTTTCCAAACCCGGACGTGGGGGACTGAAGCTCGCTTAAACTTTAGGGCCAGAGAAAAGATCAAACCGACGATGGCTAGAATTAGTCCAAGTTCCAGCTCGAGAGACTCCGGCTCAATCGGCATTGATAGGCACCGATCTGGAAATTCGTCGAATGGTAAATACAGCAAACATTAAAGTCGCAAAATAAAGACACAGTTCGGGCCCTTCGCCAAAATTAACCACAATTGGTGTGGGCTTAGGCCAAACCAAAACTCTGAACGCCCGGTAGGCGAAAGGCATAAAAAACGCTGCTACCAGTGCGCGCGGCGGAATCAGGAGGGCGGCGCATTTGAACGTCACCCGCTCCAATATCTTTTGCTTGAGATAGGGCGAAACAACGCCATAGGCACCGGCCACCAGCACCGCGTATCCAAATGCACGCTGTACCGGCTTAATGTTGTGCACGTTCAGTTCGCCTTGGTGGTTAATGGTCTCTAGAGACGCCGGAGTTTCGAGGCCGAAAACTCTTTGTCCCCACGAGATTTCTTCGCCCGCTACAAAAAATGTGCCGAGGCCGACAAATACGTAGACTAGCCCCAGGAGCCAGTAGCGGCGCTTGAGCATCTTTACGCTGATCACCCAGAAGATTGCGGATGCGGCTAGTATGCAGAAAAACTGCGGCCATTCGAGAAGCGAGTCTTCTCTGGTAACCCAATCGAAGATGGCACGGAAGGGATGGCGATGAATTAGGGCAACTGCGGCTAAGAAGATCAGAGCTAACATCAGCAAAATGGGCCCTAAGGCCAGCCAAAAGGCTGATTTCTCAGAGATCTCCCACTCTGCATTGTCGGTTTCGTCCAGAAGTCCATACCACGATGTAGCGCTCCCAGCCAGCGCGGGTTCCATGTTCCTCCATCTGCTGCTTTTGCAGCGAGCTACGAAAGACCACGCCTAACAGACAACGGCACTTTAGCGAAAACGAAAATGAATATCAATATCAATTTCAATATGGGCTCAAATCGGTTAACGGGCGCGACCTGTCGAGGAGAATCAGGTTTTTGGGATTGAGTCGGCAGTTAAGAACCCCGCCCAAGTGGAGCTTGGACGGGGCACCTTCAGGTCTTCTGGGCTTACTTTTTATTGCTGGTCCAGGACTTTGTCTATTTCGTCCATTACGCGATTTACTTTGCGCATGGTGAGTTCCAACGGTTCATCGCTGGTCATGTCGAGACCAGCTTCTTTCAGCAAGTCGATAGGGTACTTCGACCTGCCTGAAGAAATAAACTTCAGATATTTTCTGGTGGCTTCCGGGTTCCCGGAGAGCACTTTTTCTGACAGCGCCGAAGACGCAGTAAACGACGTCGCGTATTGAAAGACGTAGTAATCGTTGTAGAAATGTGGAATGTACGACCACTCGTGGGCCACGTAGTCGTCCACAATGCAGATCCCTTGGTCGTGTCCGTAGTATTTCTTTACGATCTCATCGTAGAGTTTGTCGAGCGAGTCGCCGGTCACGGGATGTCCCTTCTCGACTAGTTCGTGCATGCGCAGTTCAAATTCGGCGAATTGGGTTTGGCGAAAGACCGTTCCTTTAATTCCCTCTAAATAATTTCCTAAAAGCAACAGCCGCGTGGGGCCATCGTTGATAGTCTTCAGCATGTAGTCGATCAGCAGCGCTTCGTTAAACGTGGACGCCACCTCAGCCACAAAAATCGGGTACGACGAGAGCGGATAGGGCTGCGTCTTGTTGGAGAAATAGCTGTGCATTGTGTGGCCCAGTTCGTGGGTCAGCGTGCTCATGTCGTCATACTTGCCGTTGTAATTCAGCAGCATGTAGGGATGAACATCGTAGGCGTCGCCAGCAGAGTACGCGCCCGAGGTCTTACCCTCGTTGGGATAAAGATCAATCCAGCGTTCCGTGAACGCACGCCTGGCGCCGGCTTCGTATTCGGAGCCCAGCGGTGCAAGTGAAGTCAGGATGTGCTTTTCCGATTCTTCCACGGAAAACTTTAAGTTAACTGACGCAACCAGCGGGGCATACAGATCGTAGTAATGCAGTTCCGGCACGCCCATCATTCGCCGCCGCATTTTGAGGTATCTATGGAAGGTCGGCAGGTTGCGGCCCACGCCTTGGATCAGTTGCATGTAGACCGAGGTCGGAATGTTGTTGCCGTCGAGCGAGGCTTCGAGTCCGCTGCCGTACTTGTGGGAGCGGAAATAGAAGCCCGACGCCTGCAATTTCGAATTCATCATGGTGCCAAAAGTGGCGCGGTATGTCCCCATGGTTTCGAAAAAAGCGGCCATCACTTTTTGGCGATCTTCGCGGATGGGCGATGCACGGTGCAGCGAGAACGCGGCTTTATCGAGCTTCACGGATTTGCCGTCGCTTAATACCACGGTGGGGAAGGGGAAATCGGCGTCAGAAAAGATGCCAAAGATGCTGGAAGGTGCGCTGGCCATAATGCCGGCGGCGGCCAACAACTTTTCTTCCGCGTCGGTTCCGGTGTGCTCGCGGCGGCGCACGATGTCATCGAGAATTTGTTTGTAGACTTTCAGTCGCGGTTCTTTTGTGATGAACTCCTGAATGAGCTCCGGCTCCATTTTCAGAATCTCGGGCTCGACGTAGGCGCATTCAGCTCCGAAGTTCGAGCCAATCTGGATCATCTCCTGCTTCATTGCCTGGCGGCTGCTGTCGCGGGTGTCCTGATCGGAAACCAGAGCGGCGTAAAGATAAAGTCGTGTCAATTCTTTTTCGAGACGACTTTGATTCTCCAGCGCGTCGGCCAGCGCTGCGGCGGACGAGGCGAGATTGCCCTGGCCTTCACGGAGCGTGGGGATCTCAGCAATTAACTCTTCTTTGGCACGGTGCCACGCCTCGTCAGACGGGTAGAGCGCGGTCAGGTCCCACTTGTATTTATCAGGAATTTTGCTGCGATCGCGTTCCTGCGAGAGCGGGGGCGGGGCTACGGTGGCGGAAAAGAGGGAAGATGAGAGCTGTTTGGGCATCGCGGTCCTCGTCCCGACTAGTTTCTCATGAACGTGTGGCGCCATGGACGAGGAGGCGGCAGAGATGCAGGCGAAAGCGCCGCCGGCGCAGGCAGTGGACAGAGCTGACAAGGGACGGTTCCGCGTATTGGATTCGCAGATATTCCCGATCGCCGAAAAGGACCCGTATGCCCCACGGGGCAGGTGGATGCATGCGGATCAAAAACAGGGAACCTGTTTTCGATCACCCGTGTCCAGTTCAGCGAGTCAACTTTGCGCCAGAGCCCGTTGGCTGAAGCGCTTTCGCCATCCGTTGCATCGCCGCAGTGCGAGGGCTAAGCCCGTCCATGTCAGCACTGCTGCGCCGGCGGAGGCGGTGGCCGCTATGGTCTGGCCGAGTATTCCTCCCGCTTCGCCGGTATGCGTAAATCGTCCCCAGGTGCGCAATCGGCGCCCCAGGTTATAACTTGAAAATGGCTCCCAGCGGACAACCGCTCCGGTCCTGGGATCGAGCGTGAGTTGCGCGCGCTTGTCGGGACGTCCGCCATTGCCCTGGTCAATCGAAAAAATCACGGGCGCGTCACTTGAAAGCGGTAGCCTCAGGCTTACACTTTGCCAGCCTGAAACTTGTTGTTCGGCCCGCGTCAAAAGCGCGCCGAGCGTTGGGGAAGGGGATGGTTCTCCCTGGCTAGTAGAATTTTTTTCTCTTGACTGTTGCCCGGGCCGCTTGGCTTCTCCAGTAGTAGGACGCTGGGGCGCTGGCGGAGGCTGATTGCCAGTCATGCGATAGAGCAAATTATTGGCCCACGGATACCACATCACCACGCCGGTAAGAACCACCAGTAGGAGCGGGCCGAAGCACCAGATTCCAATCACGTTGTGCCAGTTCCAGTCGCGCGCGCGGCCGACCAGACCACCGCGAAACGTCATAATCTTTCGCAGATTCGTCCAGTTCCAAACTTTTGGCCACCACAGAAAGGGCCCGGTGCTGAGAAGCATAAGGAACGCCAGGTTGCATGCGCCGGTCACCGCTCGCGCCGAAGTGCGGGTTTCTTCGTTCGCACCCAGGTAGCGATGAACCGATTCCACCTGCGCAAAAAACGCATGCAAGCCCGGCGAACCTCCCCCCTCAACGGCACCTGTATAGGCATTCACAAAAATCGTGCGATCGCGGCCAAAGCTGAATTGCACGGGCGCAGTTGCGTCTGGCTTTACCGTGATGGTCGAAGGTGCGCTGCCTTGGCCCGTTCGTATTTTGTTTAATAGTTCGTCCATCGAAAGCCGCGCCTGTCCGGCGCTTTGGGGCAGCGACTTGTAGCCGCTGTTGGCCCAGTTGGTCAGTTGCCGCTCATAGGCGAAGAACACGCCCGTGACCGACATGATCAAGATCACCGTCCCAGCTACGCAGCCGGCAGCAAGATGAATCCAAAACAGAGATTTGCGCAGTGTCATTGAAAGGCCTGGAAAAACTTCTGCGTCAGACCTCTGCCCAGCGGCGCAGCAAATTGTGGTACACGCCCGTCAGCTGCACCGCGACAGCATCGTCGCGGCTCTCGGCATTCAGGCGCTGAATTGCTACATCCAAATCGAAAAGTATGGTGCGTTCACTGTCACCGCGAACCATACTTTGAATCCAGAAAAATGACGAAATTCGCGAGCCAGTGGTGACGGGCTTTACCTGATGCAAACTGCTGGACGGATAAAGAACCATGTGCCCAGCCGGCAGTTTTACGGTCTGCACGCCATAGTTGTCCTCGATGATGAGCTCGCCGCCCTCGTAATCTTCAGGAGCCGAAAGGAACAAGGTCGCCGACAAATCAGTTCGAATGCGGTGCGGTGTCCCAATTACGTGGCGAATCGCGTTATCGACGTGCGTGTCAAAAGATTGCCCCCCTTGATAGCAGTTGAAGAGCGGAGGAAAAACTTTGAGCGGCAGCGCCGCAGAAACGAATGTCGCATTTTGACCCAGGGCGTTCAGAATCATTTCGCCGAGCTTGTGGGCGGCAGCGCTGTCCTCCGGCAACTGCATATTGTTTTTGGCCCGAGCGGATTGATGGCCGGCGGTTACCCGGCCGTCCACCCACTCCGCGTCGTCCAATACTTTGCGGGCCTGAGCTACTTGTTCGGCATCGAGAACGTTGGGTATGGGCAATAACACTTCTATGATTTCCTTTTTATGGTCAAAACTTGAAGTTCAAACTAATCAACACTGAGCGGCTTGGCCCGAGCACAATGTGGCCGGGATGAAGCTCGTCGTAGTAGTACTTGTTCGCCAGGTTGTAGACGTTAGCCTGTAAGTCGACATGCTCTGACAATGGATATTTCGCCATCGCGTTGAATACCCAGTACCCCGGTACCTGCTTCACCAAGCCGGTAAACGGGTCAGTGGGCACGGTTGAACTTGCGGTACGGCTGTCGATGAATTGACTGCCACCCCCGAGTTCAAGCTTCCAGGGAAGTTCATAGCTGCTCCACAGAGTGAAGGCATTGCGCGGCACGTTGGCCAGCTGTGCGCCAACCGAAAGTGGAAACGCGATCGACTTCACGACTTTGGAGTCAAGGTAGGCGTAGCCGGAAAAAATCTGCCAGTGGCTGGTAAGGCGTCCGTTAGCTTCGATTTGTATGCCATCGACGCGCTGGCGTCCGGAGAGCACATTGATGGTGGGGTCTGCGATCGAAGGTTCGCGGGCGTTCTCTTTATCAGTGTGGAAGGCGGCAGCACGCAGCGACAGTTTGCTGGAATAGAAATCCCACTTGGTTCCTACTTCGTAGGTTTTATTTTCTTCGGGCTCGGTCCTCGCCGTCGCCGCACTCAACGAAAGCGACTCAGCGGAAGGATTGAAAGAGTTTCCGTAGTCGAAATAAATGCTGCCGTTGCCGGCCGGCTTGAATACCACCGCGCCCCGCCAGCTGGTCATGACATCGACGCGACTGAATGGGAGCAGAGTAGGCAGAGTTTGCTTGTAGTCGGCATCGAAGCGGTCGAGGCGAACACCGCCGGTCAATTCCCAACGCTGGCCAAGACGCAACGTATCGAGCGCATAGGATCCGATGGTAATAGTGTCAGCATCAACTCGCGTGCGGATGCTCTGCGTGCCGGTGAATAGGTCACTGGTCTCGGGATGAAGCAGGCTGGTATTGGGAACGCCGGTGAAAGCGAAGCGGATGGGGTCCGACGATTCACGTCCCGCTTCTACCCCCGTAACCAGCTTGTGGCGAATGAATCCGGTCCGGAAGGTGAAGATCACGTCGGTCTGGTTTTCGAAGAAAATTTCGTCGCTGTTGACTGCAATCTGATTGCGAGTTACGTTGATATCTTCGAGTGGAGTGTCGGGAGTGATGTTAGTGAGCGTTTTTGCTTCCGTAATGCGGGCATTGCGGGCATAGTTGGCGTAGCGCACCTGGCTGCGCATGGTGATGTGCGGATTGAAGTCGTGTTCGAACTTCGCAGTGCCCATGTCGACATCGGTCTTAAGAAAATTTCCATGCTCGAAGCCGTAATAGTTTTCATGCGCTACCGGGGCAGGATGATCGAAAAGCCAAGGTATGCCATAGTCCGGCGTGTCGTCGGCTTGCTCATGCAGATAGCTGAAGGTGAGGCGCGTCGGCTTACCAATGCCGAATGCCAGTGAGGGCGCTATGCCGAAACGGCGGTTTTCGGCGATGTCGCGTCCGGCGACGCCAGAGTCATGCGCCATTACATTGACGCGAAAGGCTGCGGTTTGACTGAGCGGCTGATCGAAATCGGCAGTCACCCGGCGAGTGGCGTCAGAGCCGAATTCCAGATCTCCAGCGAAAAGGCGAGGGGTTTGCGGCAGTTTGGTGGCTTGATTCACCACGCCGCCGGTAGACCCTCGGCCGAAGGTCACTGACGACGGGCCTTGCAGCACCTCCACCTCCTGATAATTAAACGGATCGCGATAGTAGCTGCCGAAGTCACGCATACCGTCGATGAACAGATCGTTGCGCGCGCTGAATCCGCGAATGGTGAGGTTGTCGCCCTGTGCGCCGCCTTCTCCGGCCGCAAGACTGATGCCGGCAACATTGCGTAGCGCGTCGCGCAAGGTGTTTACCCCCTGGCTTTGCAACACGCGTTGCGGGACCACCGTGACCGATTGAGGAGTGTCCACCAGCGGCTCGGAATATTTCGGCAGCGTATCCGGCAGGGAAGTGGAAGTGACTTCTACCGTGGTATTCAACCCAACGAACTTAAGCGTAGCGGTGGTGGGATCGGTGAACTTGTACGCGATGCCCGTACCCACAAGAATTCGATCAAGAGCACGTTCCGGTGTGTACAGGCCGGCAACTCCGAGGGACCAGATGGATCGCATCGAATCGCGGGGAACGATCACTTTAATGTTGGCTGCGTTCTGATAGGTTGCAATGACGGTGTCGAGCGGTCCCGGCGGAATGTCGAAGCGGCGCATCGGCAATCCCTGAGTCTGGCTGGAAGAGTTGTTCGAAGCAGGGGTGGATCTGTCTTGCGAATAGGTTTGGGCGATGGCGTTACTGCTGAACGTTGCCGAAGCGGCAAGGGTTCCGACGGCGAGCCAATACTTCGGACCGGATGAGGCAGGCCTGCGAGTTTTCTTAGTGCGAACTTTGATCCGAGTAGCCACTTGTCTTCTCCGCTTTCTTGCGACGACGTCGCATCTAGATCGCAAGACCGCCGTAAAAAAACACCCGCGCTGTGAACGCAAAATGGCGAGACGGCTACTGATCAAGCGATGCTCAGTCCTGCCGCCCCTAGGACCAAAAAATACTATCAGTACTGAAAATGATTTTCAATTTCATTTTCAAATGAATCATAGCCAGGATTGGGTTCTGAGCATAGCTGAGAGCAGTGAATGCGGCGAGCAGCGCGGCTAACGGCGAAAATAGCGAGGTGAGTTGAAATCCCCGGCGAAGTGTTTCCACCACAGAGTACACAGAGGAGCACCGAGGTCCTGATCTTCTTCAGAGATCCAGTGCGTCCTCTGTGGTTAAGCCTTTCTGTTACTGCACCACCAGCGTCACTGCGCTTGATCTAGAAGCCGATCCCGACGTAGCCGTTACTGTAACCGTGTAAGTTCCAGCAGGAGTGCCGGTAGTGGTGGTTGTCGATTTTGAGCTGGAACCGCATCCGAACTGAACTGCAATTCCAGTAAGCAGAATTCCTAACAACAGCGCAGTAAGAACTTTCTGCCGTCGCGACATCTTGCTGGTCATCCCGAAACCCAGGAATGCGAATCCGGAGATGGGAAGCCAGAGTGCGTAGAAGGGCGCGCGCAAGGGCGTGAGCTGGGCCGTTGTGGTGACACGAGCCGTGGTGTTGATGGTCAATACGCGACTCTGCGGACCGCTGGAGAGAGCAGTAATCGGATTATTGATAAATTCGCAACTCGCACCGGTGGGAAGTCCAGCGCCGCAGGAGAGCGACACACTGTCAGGAAAGCTGCCGCCCGGAGTGACAGTAACGCTATAAGTGGCGGGCGTTCCGGCTGGTTCCGTCTGACTCGCGGGACTGACAGCCATGGAGAAGTCAGTGACCGATGTAGTGGCGGTTGCCGAGGTGGTGAAGCTCGATCCCGCAACCGTCACGGTCGCTGTATTTCCGAACGATGTCGGACTGGTTCCCGGCGTCGTGGAGACGGCAGGCGTGAGAACCACGGTCACAGTAGCAGTCGCAGCCGCGTTCAAGGTCCCTACTGCACAGGTCAGGGTCAAGGGCGTGCCGCTCGGGGAGCTGCAACTTCCGGGAGTGCTGGTGGCGGAGACGAAAGTGCCAGAGCTGCTGCCGAGCACATCGCGGAAAGTGACACCGGTCACCAAATCTCCAGCGTTGGTGATGGTGTAAGTGAAAGTAACCTGATTGCCTACGCCTGCGGGATTCGGTAGAGCTGTAGGCGCGGTAGTGTTCATACTCAGGCTGACGATTGGTCCCAGCTTGGAAACAAAGGCATCACTGTTCGTTCCGTTGAGCCCCTGAAGAGCGTTTACGATTGGAAAGTTTGCGGATGTAGTGTCGCCGGCAACGTAGCTCGCACCCAGAGGGTCCACGGCAATACTGGTCCCGCGATCAGTACCGGTGCCACCCAAAAACGTCGAATAGTGGCTGGTCGCGGTGGCCGTGGTTGCTGTGGTATCAATCCTGGCGGCGAAAGCATCTGTACCCCCACCATAGGGGGTGATCGCGCCGCCCAGCACGTGAAAGTCAGGAGAGTCGGTGGTACCGGTGATACGGGCGCCACCAGTAGTGGAACCCACAGACTGGAGCGATCCGTCGGTAGCAATTGCCAGTCCGACATCGTCGCCGGTTCCGCCGATGTAAGACGTATAAAGCGGCGTAACGGTGGTAGTGGTCGTCGAGGTAGTGGACGGCGTAAAGCTGCTAAGTTTGATGACGAAAGCGTCGGTTTTTGGGCAAGGAGCCGGAATCACAGCGGCTGGCGAACACATGATGGTTGTTTGAAACGGTCCAGTGCCAACCGCAGTAATATCGCTCGAGTTGGTCGAACCAGTGACGTAAGCGTTCGAACTCGAATCCAGCGCGATGCCGTAGGCAACGTCCTCTCCGGAGCCCCCAATGTAGGTCGAGTAAATTAACTGCGCTCCCGATGCCGCCGCGGGGTTGATCTTGGCGACAAATCCATCCTTGGCAGGCGTCCCGCCGGGAATGGTGCAAAGCGCCGGATTGGTGGGCTGGTCGAGGCAGCCCTGGAAGGCGTTCAAAATCGGAAAATCCGTGGTAGCGTTCGACCCGGTGTGAGCATAATTGGTGCCACCGGTGATGTAGACATTGCTGTTGCTATCGACCGCAACGCTGCCGCCCTCCACCACTCCAGTGGTCGGGTTGCCGCCACCAAAGTAAGTTGAGTAGGCAAGACTCTGAGTACCACTGGTCGCCGGATCAATTTTGCTCAAAAAGAATTGGTTCGTAGCAAGCGACGTGGTTTGAATGGCACCAGTGGTTGTGGGAAAGGTGGTAGAAGTCGTGCGGCCGATGACGTATGCCTTGTTCCTCACGTCCACTGCGATGCCTGCGGCCTGGTCAACTCCATTTCCCGCCAAATAAGTGGAGTACAACAAATGTTGACCGACCGAATTCACCGAGGTGACAAAAGCGTGGGTACCAGCTCCGGCCGTGGCTTGAAATGCGTTGAGAGTTGGGAAGTCGGTAGAAGTGGTGGTCCCCGCCAGCAGCACGTTGAAACCGGAATCAAGAGCGATGCCGGCAACCGTGTCGCTGCCCGTACCGCCCAGGTAGGTTTGAAAAATTATGCTGCTGCCGCCGGAATCTAATTTTGTAATCAGAAGGGAAGAGGTATTGCCTGCTTTCGGCGCTGTTTGATATGGAGTGGACGGTGAGGTGGGAAGCGCCTCGGTGGACGTGGTCGAACACCGCCAGATAAATGTTCGACGAGGAGTCGACCGCTACGACCGGTGAAGTTTCAGCGCCAGTCCCGCCAAGGTAGGTGGAATAGACCAGCACCGGATCAATCACCAGAGCACGGCTGCGATCATAATCGCTGACTTCGAAGCCCACGGTACTGTTGTCCCGTAGAACGAAGTGCCCAGCGACTTGCTTTTGATCCGCACCGATTTGCTGGTAAATATGCGGCGCCTGGAAGCGCAGATCTCCGCTTCCGGTCGAGAGAACTAAGTCTCCTTCGGCACTGAGAGCTAAGGCTTCGGCTCCCTGAAAACGAAGCGCGACCTGCGACGGCTCCGCGGAGGGAGCGACTTCGAAATCGTATTCCAGCTTTCCCTGCTTGCCGTAGTAAACCAGGTCCACACCAGGGTAAACTCCGGCGTAGCGCACCCGGCTGAACAGCGGAATGTTGCGATGCCACTTTGCCGGATTGTTGCCGATCAGATAGTTACTCTTGCCAGCCAGTTCGTCGATGCCAGTGGCGGTCGCATGGCGGTTGGCGCCAGCCAAGCTCATCCGCACCACCGCATTGTTGCCACTGCGGGGCTGGAGACTCAAAACTACGTCGCGATTGCTCAGAAACAGACCATATCCACTGCCACGAGCGAGAAAGTTGACGTTGGGATCGGCCTGGCCATGATTCTCCTCGAAAATCATGGGGAGCTTGCTATAGCTGGCCCGAATTGCGGAGGCGTCGGTGGCAAAAAGGGTCTGTGGCGCGCTTCCCGCGACGGGCCGCAACGCGCCTGCACCAAAAGACAGGGCGAAAACTCCAGCTATCAACAGCAAGCAAGCGGCAATCAGGGTGTAACTGCGGTCAACTTTTGCAGTTAACCCATGGCGGTTCAATATCACAAGCTCCTCCGAATTCCGGGTTCATGGAGAGGAAAAGAAGAATCGGCACGCGAACAGCACTGCGGCTGGCGCGCCGGCGAAGCGGCATGCATTGGCGTCGTCAAGTATGATGAAAAATTAAATAACTACTTAAACATCTGTCGGATAGCATGTCAAGCCGCGCACCGGGGCCTTGGCTCTGCTTGGTTCAGATGCGCCCCGTCATCGCGGGAGATGCCGCGCCGTTATAAAACTCTTCAGTAGAGACGTTGCCTCGCAACGTCTAGGGCAGCGTGCTTGTGGCCGGCGTCAGCGACGAGCGCAAAAAGACGTAGCGGAGCTACGTCTCTACTAGTAGTTCGAGGCACCGACCAGCATTTCCACTCCGAGCCAAGTTTACCTAGTCAATTCCCCGAAGGCTTTTGCCCTTGCAAATGCTTGCAAACTAAGTGACTCTTGGCCTACTCCAGCGGAATTTGTGGTTAGTTTTGCACCATTGCTTGGGCATTTGCGCAGCGCCACTGCGTCGAGACTGAAATGCATTTAGGAAACGATACAACTATGCAACAGTCATCCCATGAGCGCCGAACCATGCGACGCTTCGATATGAGGCTACCCGCGGCGGTCCGCCTGAACGATCCTGCGACTTTTAAGTTGGAAACCGAAACCCAAAACGTCAGCGCTCGCGGAGTGTACTTTTACCTCGACAGAAGCATTCCTGAAGGGTCGCGGCTTGAGATGACGCTGACTTTTCCTCCGCATGTAACCCTCACTGACTCCGTCAGGGTTCGATTTACCGCCCGGGTGATTCGAGTTGAAGACCCGCTACCCGCCTCGCGGATTGGAGTCGCCGCCGTTATTGAGGAATATGAGTTCTTGCGGGCCGGAATGGCAGCAGAGTACGCCGGCGTGCAGGAAACCACGAACTGATCTCTCCTCTATTCTTCTCATTCTGAGCCCGCCGAAGGATATCTACCTGAAGGGACCGAACGAAGAGCCCTTTTGACCCCTAGGTGACGCTGACCTCGGTGTACGTTCCGTAAACGTCCCGCAATGCTTCGCAGATTTCGCCAACGGTTGCGTAGGCGCGCACCGCGTCAATAATGTAGGGCATTGTGTTTGCCGAGGAGATTTTTCCCGATTCAGCTCGTGGCTCCTGGGCGGCGACCTTCTTCAGTGCGTCAAGGCGCCGGGTTACTTCATCATTTGAACGTCGCTGCCGCAGGCTCTTCAACTTGGCAGTCTGCTGCACTGCGACATTTTCTCCGATATATAAAATCGACGGCGACTCTTCCTCAACGGTGAATTCGTTGACCCCGACAATCACTTTTTCTTTCGCCTCGGCAGCGCGTTGATATTGATAAGAAGCCTCGGCAACTTCTTTCTGCGGATATCCTTGCTCGATGGCCTTCACCATCCCACCCATGGCGTCGAGCTTGCTGAAATAATCCTGGGCGCCTTTTTCCATCTGTAGAGTCAGATTTTCCAGAAAATAGGATCCGCCCAAAGGATCGACGGTATGGGTGACTCCTGACTCGTAGGCGATGATTTGCTGGGTACGCAGCGCGATGCGAGCAGCTTGTTCGGTGGGCAGCGCCAGTGCTTCGTCATAAGCGTCAGTATGCAGCGACTGGGTCCCTCCCAGCACCGCGGCCAAGGCCTGGATCGCCACTCGCGCGATGTTGTTCATGGGTTGCTGTGCGGGCAGAGACACTCCGGCGGTCTGGGTGTGAAACCGCATCAACCAGGTACGTTGATTCTTGGCGCCGAAGCGGTCTTTCATTACCCGATACCAAAGCTTGCGCGCAGCCCGGTACTTGGCAATCTCCTCGAAAAAGTCGTTGTGCGCGTTAAAAAAGAAGCTCAGACGCGGCCCGAATTCGTCAACTTCAAGGCCACGGCGTTGTGCCCATTCCACGTATTCCACGCCGTCGTAAAGGGTGAAGGCCAACTCTTGCAGCGCGGTCGAACCAGCTTCACGAATGTGGTAGCCACTAATGGAAATCGTGTTAAAACGGGGAGTAAATAGCGAGCCAAACTCGAAAGTATCGATCACCAGCCGCATCGATTGTGCGGGTGGATAGATGTATTCCTTCTGCGCGATGTATTCCTTCAGGATGTCGTTCTGCAACGTGCCGGAGACCTTCTTCCAGTCCGCGCCTTGCTTTTCTGCGACCACCAGATACATTGCCCACAGCACCGACGCCGGCGAATTAATGGTCATCGAGACGGTAGTTTTCTCGAGGTCAATGCCATTGAACAAAATTTCCATATCTTCGAGCGAATCGATAGCGACGCCACACTTGCCAACCTCGCCTTCGCTGGCAGGATGATCCGAGTCGTAGCCCATCAATGTCGGTAGATCGAAGGCCACCGACAGTCCGCCGCCGCCCTGTTGCAACAAGTAGCGGTAGCGCTGGTTGGTTTCCTCCGGCGACGCGAACCCGGAGAACTGTCGCATGGTGTAAAGCTTGCCGCGATATCCGGTGGCGTGTATGCCGCGAGTAAAGGGCGGTTCGCCGGGATAACCCAGATATTTTTCGTAGTTCCAATCTTCGGGAAGATCGGCCTCGGTATAGAGGCGGCGGATGGGAACTCCGGAAACCGTGGTGAAACGAGCATGGCCGTGCTCGTCGAGATTCACTCCGCTGGCTGCTCCAATGGGGCGCTCGGGAGATTTCTCCAATGTGGGTGTAAGAGTCTTCTCCGCCCAAACTTTTTCCGCTGGCGAAGGACGCCGGCCTGCGAAGACGTTGTCAATCGGTGATTCCGCGACTGCGGGCTTCTTCGGCTTGTCTGGCGCCATCTCCACCTCGCTTCTCTGATGATAGGACCAGCATTGAGTCGCGGCAAGCTACGACTTGTAGGGCGGCGTTACCGCGGATCGACGATGAGAGGTAATCAAGTAATCTGGCATCAAAAAAGCAAAGTTCGCCAATCTCGCGGCAGGAATCGCTCTAAGTACGGTCGCTGTGCAGCAGCTCCCATGCCTTCGCATATTTCCAAAAAACGTAAACGGCGTGATTCACGTGCAGTAGAAAACCTTCGCGGCCGTCTAGAAATCCCAGGCGGCAAAAATAGTTATAGATAAAAGTCAGAATTGGACGAAAGACGATATGAACGACCAAGAGCCGATTGGGGCCTCGGGCGGCGACCAACCGTGCGCCTAACGAGGAGTAACGGTTCATGTGGCCGAGATAGTACGTCAGCGTGGGATAGGAATAGTGGATAAGTGCGTTCTTGAATTGCCGGGTGCCGTCCTCTACCCCGGGTTTCAAGTCGACGCGGTCGTGCGGATCGTAGCCCGCAACAACGGCTAAGCCCCGCCGGAACAAGCGGAGTTTCGGGTCGGGATAGAACCCTCCGTGCTTCATCCAGCGGCCCAGGAAAAGATTCTTGCGAGGCGTCCAGTAAGCATTTAGAGAATTCCGAACAGCGAGCGCGGAGCGAATCTCGTCAGCCAGGCCGGGACTGACCTCCTCGTCGGCGTCAAGCAGCAGAATCCAGTCTTTTGTACAAAGGTCGATCGCGTATTGTTTTTGGGCAACGTAGCCCCGCCATGGTTCAACAATAACCCGCGCTCCGATCTGGTGCGCGATTTCACGAGTACGGTCCTTGGATCCGGAGTCCACCAGCACAATTTCGTCGGCCCATTGCACGCTCGCCAAGGTTCGTCCAATGTTGGCTTCTTCATCCATCGCCACCATGGCAACTGAAAGAGTCATAGGTGAAATAGCGATCTTGCGGTAGCTGACGGGCTATTTTCTCACGGCACTTTCGAGAGAGAAACCGGCATATCAATTTTCTCAACGAATTCACAAGAAAAAAGCCGGGCAGGTTTGCCCGGCCGTTAAAAGAACTCGCTGAAACTATTGTTGCGCTGGCGCAACATCAACGTCTTTGCGAGGCGCTATGAACGGAACCTTCGGCATAGTCGTGACCTGCCCGCGAACTGCATCCGCCAACAGGATTCCGTTCTGTTCCAGGAGCAGCCCGGTAGCGCGCTCCAGTTCGAGGTGGGCCTTCTCATAGGCCGCCATCGCCGAAACCAGGGTGGACTGGGCCTGCGCGAGAGCACTCGAGTTCTGCAAAACCAGGGTCGTGGTGGAAGCTCCGAGCTGATATTTCTTCTGCTCGGCGTCCAGTGACTGATGACCTAGGTCGACTGCGGCTTGTGCCGCGGCGACGCTCGCCCGGTTTTGCACTACGGCAAACTGGGCGTTGCGGACCTCGATGCGAATCTGGTTTTCAATCTGCTGTACCCGCATCTGTGACTGGCGGTATTCCAGTTCCGACCGCACCTGGGTCGCCTGTGCGACACGATTGCGAAGCGGGATTGTAAGTGTCAATCCGATGCCCTTGTCCGGCGCGGTCGAATCGATCAATTGATTTAGGGTACCCGTATATCCCACGGAAGGGATGCTGCCAGCCGAATTACAAAAAGGCTGATCAGAGAGCGGAACATTTGGGTTACAGACGTTGCTGGGATTCTGCGAACCGCCCAACCCCGAGCCGCCGTAATACGCAAATAAATCCAGCGTTGGCAGCAAAGAGCTGCGGATCGCCTTCTGACTGATTTCCTGATTGGTTAGTGCAATGCGGGTCTCAGCCAGTTCCGGGCGATGCGCCAAGGCATCATTGACCAGGTCTTGGATCGGCACCACCGGTTCCTGGTCGGGCAGTTGCATGGTGGAAGTCGGAATTACCTCCGCATCCGCCAGCGCCGGATCAACCAGCGTGCGGCTGAGCGCATTCTTCATTAGCAATTGCTGATACTGCAAATTCGTCTCTGCCAAGGTAAGAGCCTGCTGATCGCCCGCTACAGTACTTTGCGCCCTGACTACTTCAATTGGTGCAAGGGTCCCGATTTCCACCTGCTTCTTGGTGTCGGACATGGTCTTCTGTGCGAAGGACAGAGTTTCACGCTGCACCCTGACGTTTTCGTAGGCATAAACCAGATCCCAGTACATGTTCTGAATCTGGTCCACGGTGGTGATTACCTGTAAGCGAAAAGCAACGTCCGTGCTCTCCCGGTTGTTTTTTGCGATGTGGATAAACCGCATGTTGGGGGCCGGTCCGAAACCTTGCAACAGATGTTGCGTCAAGCGAAATTGAAAGTTGGAATTCAGCGAAGGGCTGATGGTAGAAATCGGGTTATTCCCAGCCACCCGCGTATTATCAAAGCCCACTAACATGTTGGTGCCGGTGACAAAACCCTGGTTGTAAGCGAAGTTGGCAGTAGTTGTATTTTGCTGGGTACCGCAGAAAAAATTGCTGCACTGGTTGGTGAGGTGATCGACCTGAGCGGTACCGGTAATGACGGGATCGAAGCTGGTAATCTGCGGGCCTGATCCTAATGTTGAGGTCACCAGACCGCTGGCGCCCGTGCCAGCGCCGCCTGCCCCGGCGGAAGTTCCGCCGGTTCCCGAACCTACAATCCCACTGAGTCCGCCTTGGGTACCGCCTGGCGTGCCCTGCACTAGTCCGGAGTTGACGCCCAATGTGCTCGCGCCTGCCTTGGCGCGAAGAATATCGGTATCCGCAATGTTCAAGTTATAGCGCTGAATAGCGATATCAAGATTGTTTTCGAGCGCCAATGCGACCGCATCCTCCATGGAAAGATACAGTTTGCCTCCCTTTAGCAATTGCTCGATGCGTGCGGTGTTGCGCAAATCCGGAGCCGCAACGTGTTGCGGTGTATAAGGCGCGATAAGATTAGGAAAATGCCCACGCGGCTTGGAATAATCTTTGAGCTGAAACTGCTGCGGCTGCGGCGCCGCGGGCTGAGCCGGCGCGGCGTCCGTACTTTGGGCAAGGCCGGTTGCCGGCATTAATCCAGCGAGCGCAAGCGCGGCCACATGCCGAGCAACTAACTTCAAGCGAGGCACAAACATTCAAACACCCCCAAAAAAATTGTTACGATTGCCGTAGCGACAGAGGAGGCCCACCCTGTCTGCTTTGGTTACGAAGATAGCCGACTTTCAGTTCAATTTTGTTGCTTTGTGACGGAGTTTCCGTCCTTTGATTTGGATTTCGGCAAGTGCATAGTATATCTGACAGTCTATTTATCTAAGGTTACAGCGCAAGTCGCCGCGTAACTTTAGTACCAACTGTAAAAAGATGTAAAAGTAACTGCGATCCACCGCCCCTTCCATGCGCAATGTGAGACTTGTCCTGTCCTATGACGGAACGGATTATTCCGGCTGGCAGGTTCAACCCGACGCCCCCACCGTTCAAGGTACGCTGGCCTCTGCCATTGGACGGCTTACCGGGGAAAATGTTTTGCCCCAGGGGTCGGGCCGTACCGACGCTGGCGTTCATGCGCTTGCCCAAGTCGTCACATTCGGCACCGAATCAAGAATTCCAGCGGAAAACTTCGTCATCGCCTTGAACGATGCCCTGCCAAAATCCATCCGCGTAATGCAAGCCGAGGACGTCTCCTCCGATTTCCACGCACGCAAATCCGCGCGAACCAAGGCCTATCGATACCGCATATACCGGGGGCCGATATGCCCTCCACATCTGGCACGTTTCGTTTGGCACTATCCGTATCCCTTGGATGAAGTTGCGATGCAGGAAGCTGCGAAATATGTTTTGGGGGAACACGACTTTACTTCATTTGCCGCCGTCGATCCGGAGAAGGGAACGGAAGTGGGGTCAAATGTTCGACGAATATCTTCTTCGGCTTTTGGACGCGAGGGCGAGGAACTTGTCTACGAAGCTAAGGGCAGCGGATTTCTGCACCACATGGTGCGGAACCTGGTGGGAACTTTTTTACTGGTGGGCAAAGGGACGTGGAAGCCGGATTTTGTGGCAGATATTTTGGCGGCACGAAGTCGCGCCTCCGCAGGAGCGACAGCTCCAGCTAGTGGACTATGGTTGCTGAAAGTAGATTACTAGTGGTTAGCTCACAACCCGATCGCCATGACTTGGAGGTTGCGAAATCACTAAAAACTCCACTGGGCGACCCGAGTCGTTTTTCAATTGGTGAGGAGTCTCGTGAGGAACGTATATTCCGTCTCCGCTCCGTAACGTCACAATTTCGCCATTCATTTCGATCGAGGCTTCGCCGGAGAGAATGAAGAAGAACTGCTGCGACTTCTGATGTAAATGCCGCACCTCGCTGGTCCCAGGCGGCATCCGTTCCTGAATCACGCTGAGCTTCGAATCTTTCACCAAATGCCAGCCGTCACAAACCTGCCCCCATACATAGTGTTCGGCCCTCTGACGATTGGTGGGTTGCATGGCGTCCCTCCTGATTACAATCGTTATCGTATCAATGTCGGCAGTGGTGGCAGGTTTCGAGTAAAATTACGCCTGCTTGTTGGAAACTGCTGCTGGCAATCAAACCAGGAGGGAACTCCATTGGCAACAACCCAAGCCGCGGGTGCGCAGGCCGCTCCGCAGTTACCGAATCATAAAGTCAAGTACAAGAAACCCGGACAGCGCGCCTGTAACCAGAAAGACGCCAAGAATAAACTCTGCGGCGGCCACTTAAAGCACTGGTTCTATACCGACGACATCGTGGAGCAAGCTTGCGGCGATGTAGTCCAGGCTTGGGGACGCGATGCCGAAGTCTACCGTTGCGAGCACTGTAAGACGCTGTACTTACCCAACCCCGAGGACGCTGACGGCCTCAACGTGGCGGGAACGGGCCAGCTCTCAGTGTTTGGACTGACAATTCCAGGGAAGAGTTAGTAGCAAGCTGTGGGGCGGACACTCTTGTCCGCCTTGGGGGTTGCCGAAAGCTTGAACGCGAATCGCGCCACTGCCGTTAGGAGGGGCGGGTTCGTCGAGTCGGCCTGGCGGAATGAGTGTTCCGCCCTACATGATTAGACCGTGAAGACCTCCGAACTCATCTACGACTGGAACCAGCTTGGGCCTGAATCGCCAAAGCCTTCCCATCCCGTCCTCCTCAATGATGAATCTTTGCGGGACGGACTCCAGTCCCCTTCTGTGCGCGATCCTTCCATCGAAGAAAAAATCAACATCCTGCATTTGATGGAGGCGGTTGGCATCAACTCGCTCGACCTGGGTCTGCCGGGCGCCGGACAACGAGCCGTCGAGCACGTTGAGGCACTGGCGCGGGAAATTGTTTCGAGCCGAATGAAGATCACTGCCAACTGCGCCGCTCGCACCCACGAGAACGACATCCGCCCGATTGCCGAGATTGTGCAGCGCACCGGCCTCAACATTGAGGCGGCAACTTTTCTGGGATCAAGCCCTATTCGTCGTTACACCGAAAGCTGGAGCAGCGACTTTCTTTTCCAGACTACCGAAAAAGCGGTGAGCTTCGCGGTATCGCTTGGATTGAAAGTGATGTACGTCACCGAAGATACCTCGCGCTGCGATCCGCAAACCGTTAAACAGTTATACGCAACTGCCATTCGTTGCGGGGCGCGGGCCATCGTGATTTGCGACACCGCCGGCCACGCTACTCCGCACGGAGCGTATTCCCTGGTTCGTTTTGTGATTGATGAAGTGGTGAAACCTTCTGGCGAAAAGATTCGTGTCGACTGGCACGGCCACTGCGATCGCGGATTCGCCGTCGCCAACTCGATCGCTGCCCTGATGGCCGGAGCGGATTGCGTTCACGCCTGCGCATTGGGCATCGGTGAACGCGTCGGCAACACGCAGATGGACTTGATGCTGGTCAACTTGAAGCTGATGGGCATTGCTCCCTGGGACCAGCAAGACCTCACTCAGTTGAAAGCCTATTGTCAGGCTGTCTCCGACGCCACCGGCGTACCCATCCCGCCGAATTATCCGGTAGTAGGCGAAGACGCCTTTCGCACCGCGACCGGCGTACACGCCGCAGCCGTAATCAAAGCCTACAAGAAGAACGATATCGAACTAGCTGACGCGGTGTACTCCGGCGTCCCCGCACAACTATTCGGCATGGAACAGGTGATCGATATCGGCCCCATGAGCGGCAAGTCAAACGTACTATTTTGGCTGGAACGCCACGGCCTGCCGGAAAGCGAAGAGTTAGTTGAGCGCATTTACAAGCGGGCCAAGGCCTCAGACCACACTTTAAGCGAAGCGGAAATCCGCGACTGCGTGAAGAGTTAGCTTCTAATCTTCCCTTGTGCAATCAATGACATCAATGCAATCATTGATGTATGGCCAGCATCACCATTCGCAAGTTAGAGGAAACCACCAAGCGCAAGCTGCGCATGCGCGCCGCCCGCCATGGCCATTCCATGGAGCAGGAGGCTCGCGAAATTCTGAAGTCGGCGCTTAACAGGGCGGAAGACCCACCTCCCGACCTCGGTGAAGCGATCCGCCGGCGTTTCGCTCCGTTCGGAGGGGTGGAACTGAAGATTCCGCCTCGGGGGCCTATTCGTGACCCCGGCATCCGTTAACTCGTGACCATCCTTGACACCAACGTTCTCTCAGAGCTGATGGCGACTTCGCCGTCTCGCTTTGTTTTGGCTTGGATAGTGACTCGACAGAAGGAAGACCAGTTGTTCATCACCAGCATTACCGTTGCTGAAATTTTCTATGGAGTCGAACTCCTTCCCTCAGGTAAGCGAAGAAATAGCCTCGCGGCAGAAGCTGACGCAATGTTCAACGAAGATTTCGCTGGCCGAATTCTGCCATTCGACACAGAATGCGCCCGCTCTTTTTCTCGAATCGCCGCTAAGCGTCGCCGACAGGGAACTCCTGCATCCGAATTCGACGCCCAAATTGCGGCAATCGCGTCCGTACACGGCGCCGCCCTTGCCACCCGCAATGTCGCAGACTTCGAAGGTTGCGGTATTCGTCTGCTCAATCCCTGGGATTAAACTGTTCTCTCAGTCGGAGGATCTCGTGCGTCACTATTATTTCTGCTGCATCGTTTTTTTATTCGCTTCGCTTCCACTCACCGCCCAACAACATCCCTTCACTTTCGAAGACATGATGAAGCTGAAGCGAGTTGAGGAACCGATGCCCTCGCCCGACGGCAGGTGGGTATTGTTCGCCGCCGTCGATGTCGATCTTGCGGCCAATACCAAGACGCCACACATCTGGATCATCCCCACCGCAGGTGGCCCGGCAAAAGAAATCCTCAGCAATCAGGATGCTGACCGGCCGCGCTGGTCGCCCGACGGCAAGCGCTTTGCCTTCCTCTCCAGCAAAGAAGGCGGATCGCAAATCTGGATTGCCGACTTCGACGCAGCTTCATCGACCGTGACCGCCGTACACAAGTTGACCTTGCTCGCCACCGAAGCCGATGGCGAGGTATGGTCGCCCGACGGAAAAAATATCCTCTTCAAATCGGATGTCTATCCCGAATGCGGCGACTTGGCGTGCAACGCAAAACGCCTTGAAGACGCGAAGAATTCCAAGGTCAAGGCGCAGATTTTCACTCATCTCCTCTATCGCCACTGGGATAGCTACAAAGAAGGCAAGCGCACCCACCTGCTGCTCGCCTCGGTCGCGAATGGCGACATTCGCGACCTCACTCCCGGCGACTTCGATTCCCCGGCCTTTTCCCAGGATTCACAAGACAACTACGCCTTCTCGCCCGACGGCCAGGAAATTTGCTACACCTCGAATCACGATCCGATCGAGGCAATTTCCACCAATAAGGATTTATGGGTTCTTTCCCTTAGCGGCGGTCCGGCCAAAAACATCACCGCTGAAAACAAGGCGAGCGATTCCACTCCGCTCTACTCGCCCGACGGAAAATACATCGCATATCGCGCGCAGCAGCGCCCCGGTTACGAAAGCGATCGCTTTCGCCTGATGTTGTACGACCGCAAGGCAGCCACCACTCGCAACCTTACCGAAACCATGGACGCTTGGGTCAACTCGTTCACGTGGTCGCCCGATTCCAGGCGCATCGCTTTCGTGTACGACAGTAGAGGTGAGGCGCTGGCCAACTGGTTTGAAGTGGATCGTCCTTACGACGGCCCGCCCATGGCCGGAGTCTGGGTAAATCTGCCCAAGCCCACCAATTTCGGCTTGCTGCTCAGCGATAGCTTCAACGACAACCTCGCCTTCACCAACGACGGGAAGACATTGTTGTTCGACCGGATGTCGGTGAGGTATCCCAATGAAATTTTCAAGATGGCCATCGGTCAAGGCGCGCCTGGGCCTTTGACCAGGATGAACACATCTGTCCTGAATCAGGTTGAACTGTCGACCTTCGAGAATTTCTGGTTTACCGGAGCCCACGATGACCAGGTGCAGGCCTTTATGCTCAAGCCGCCGGGATTGGACGGTGCTAAGAAATATCCCGTGAAAGTCATCGTTCACGGCGGCCCCGAAGTTCCTATGGGAAATGAGTGGAGCTTTCGCTGGAATGCGAATCTGTTTGCCGCCAGCGGATACGTGGTGCTCGTCATCAACTTCCACGGGTCTCCCGGCTACGGCCAGCAGTTCATCGACGCCATCAACGGCGACTGGGGTGGCGCCCCTTTTGAGGATGTGATCAAGGGCCTGGACTACGCCGAAAAAATATATCTTTATATAGACAAAAACCGGGAATGCGCGCTGGGCGCCAGCTACGGCGGATACATGACCAACTGGATTCTCGGCCACACCGATCGCTTCAAATGCATCGTGACTCACGACGGCATGTTCAATACCGAATCGGCCTGGGGCACCACAGAAGAGTTATGGTTTAACGAGTGGGAGTTCAAGGGCACCCCCTACAGCAATCGCGAACTCTACCGCAAGTGGTCGCCGCATCTCTCGGCGGCGAACTTCAAGACGCCGACGCTGGTAATCCACAGCCAGAAAGACTATCGGCTGGATGTTTCCGAGGGCTTCCAACTGTTCACCACCCTGCAGCGGCGGGGGGTTCCCTCGAAGATGCTTTACTTCCCCGACGAAGGCCACTGGATACTCAAGCCGCAAAACTCCCAGCTTTGGTACAGGACAGTCAATGACTGGGTCGACCATTGGACCGGTAAGAACTAGGCTCTTAAATTCGCAAAAAAGCGGGCGGCAGGTGGCCGCCCGCTCGAGCATTTTGCTTTGGACTGCTGCCGGCGTAAGCCCTACGGTTCTGCTACGCACGCGTGCTGGGAATTTGAGTATTCCAGCTGGGCGGCATATTTGTGACCCTCTACGCGGAAAGTGGCAGGGCCGTCAAGAAAGATGCATTCGTCGGCGACTTCCTGTCCGTACATCCCCAGGCCGAGCTCGTTCCACCATGCATCGAGGTCAGGATCGGTGATGGTCTCCATCAGCTCATGCGACAAAGTATCATCCGTGGTGTCGATCAGAGCCCCGTTGGGCAAAGGTGATCCATCTTGGGTTTGTGTGTCAGCGCAGCCCGGCGCGTTCTGGTAGGGCTCGACCGAGTAGAGCACGTGGCCAATGTCCGTAAAGTCGACATAACCGTGATAGGCACAAAACGAAAATGTGTCGAAGTTATCGGGGGAGTAGCAGTCGGAAAATGTCGAGTCGAAACACTCGTCAGTGCCCGGTGGCAGGAACACGTGGTAGATGTGGCCATATCCGGTTTGGCCGGTCTTGGAGGCCACGGCATGGACGTAGCTGAGCACGTCATCGTCGGTGAGCGGCGTAGTCGTAGGTTTGAACTTGATGTAGGCATGCTGGCCCACGGTGTAGCGCTGATTGGCACTCTGGCCAATGTACTCGTCGAACGGTATGAATAAGATCGCTGCGGCTGAGATCGCGCAGGAACTTCTCCGGATTTCCCCAGCAGGTGGCGATGGGGCAGACCCCGTTCGGGCGGAGGTAGATCGCGTGCGACTGCGCCCACTCGACGACCGCTCCACCGTGGTTTTGCAAGTCACCAGGATACCGGGTTTGGCTTCCGCCGCCATGAGATTCTCTGCTGGCAGAGGCCGCGGCCGCATGCGAGCGCACATCCGGTATGGCGCGCCGCAACCGGCCGCGCGGCGTGGCTGCAGGCCGCGCGTGGTGCCTGGAGGTGGCAGTTCTTGCGGCGGCATGGTCCGCGGCAGTAGGTGTTACAGACTCATCGGCAGCGTAGGCGCAGGTATGCGCAACTACCAAACCCGCGACCAACAAGGCACGCATGGCAAACTTCGAATTGAGCACAGTAAACTCCTCCTGACAATTGAGGTTGAGACACACTCCGACCGAGACCTGCTGCACGGAGGCACAAGTGGCGTCCGAACAGTGAACAGTTTCGATCGATGGAAGTTAGTCCTGGGGGCCCTGGGACCCCACCAAAATACGCGAAACTTTCAAATTGTCAATCGGGAAGAGTTAAAAATATTTGCCATGAAGCCGGAAAACCCGCTTGGGACGCGGTTTGTAGCCTGACTAACTTTGAGAAGCTATTGAAAAGGCGCCTCACTTTACTCCAACGAAAATATCTACTTGGACATTGCCGGGATCGCGGGAGCGGTCGTCATATACCTCGAAATCGCTTTTATAAGAACGAATTCCTCCCAGCTGCGAACCGTGTTCCAGCTTCCAAACCTCTTGCCATGCGGCGGGTACAACCTGATGCGCCGGCCCTTTGCCCGAAGTCACAATCGAATATCTTGCAGCTGGTATGCGCTTCACCGCCATGCCGGGCGGCACGACGGAAGAGTCACTGACGCGGACCCCGAGGGTGAAATCATAGTCACCGTTGCGATCTTTCTGATAATCGCTGTAGACCGCATAGACAACATCATCGACACGATCGGGAATTTTGCTGATAACGCCTTCCTGGTAGAAGCGGGCCCACTGTTTGAAAATCTCGCCATCCGCAGTCATCTCTCGCGCATTATTGGTGCGGACGCTGATGCCGATCACGTCGAAGGCAGGCCGTTGGATAATCCTGGAGTCAAGGAACATGAATAAGAACCCAAAAATTTTGTCATTCTGAGGAGCGTTCTTCGCGACGAAGGACCCCTATAAGCCTAACCCGGCCAGGGCGGGGAAGCGCTCTTACTTAATCTCCATCACTTCTTTTTCCTTGCCCTTACTCATTTCTTCCATCTTGCGGATTTCATCGTCGGTCAGCTTCTGAATCTCATCCAGCGCGCGCTTCTCATCATCTTCCGCGATTTTCTTGTCCTTCATCGCCTTCTTGATGGCGTCATTTCCGTCGCGGCGAATATTACGAACTGCAGTTCGATGTTCTTCCAAAATCTTGTGCAGATTCTTCACCATGTCTTTGCGGCGTTCTTCGGTTAAGGCCGGCACCGGCACGCGAACAATCTTCCCGTCATTCATGGGATTGAGCCCGATGTCAGCCGTACGGATGGCCTTCTCAATGGCGGGAAGTACGGTTGGATCGAACGGCTGAACGGTAATGAGCTGCGGTTCCGGGGCGTGGACTTGAGCGAGCTGATTCAGTGCCATCTGCGATCCGTAATACTCGACGGTCACGGTATCGAGCATATGCACCGACGCCCGGCCCGTCCGAGTAGCGGCCATGGCTTTGCGGAAATCTTCGACCGCCTTCTCCATGCGGGTCTTCAGTTGAATGTATGTTTCTTTCAGGCCTGGAAGAGTGGCCATGGTGGCATTCGCCATTTGTCAGCTCCAAAATGAGACGTTCAAAACCCTAAATTATAAACCTTAGAAAGAACTCGCCCCCGTGTTCCTACAGTTGTCATTCCGACCGGAGGGAGGAATCTGTTCTCTGCCGGCGAATAGCGGATTCCTCGCGCGATAATCCCGCGCTCGGAGTGACAAGGGTGAAAATCCGTGGCCAAGCCCTACACGGTTACAAGCGATCCGATCTTCTCGCCGGTGATAACTTTCTTAATGTTCCCGTGCTGATTCAGATCGAAGATGATGATTGGAAGATTGTTGTCCTTGCACATTGATATGGCGGTCGAGTCCATCACCTTAAGGCCGAGCCGCAGCACTTCCATGTAGCTGATCTCGGTGAATTTCTTGGCATCCTTTACCTTCATCGGATCGGCGTCGTAAATGCCATCGACCTTGGTGGCTTTAAGAATCACTTCTGCCTTGATTTCCATGGCGCGCAGTGATGCCGCCGTGTCCGTCGAAAAATAAGGATTGCCAGTGCCCCCAGCAAAGATAACGATGCGGCCCTTCTCCAGATGGCGAATCGCACGGCGGCGAATGAAGGGCTCGGCCACCTGATTCATTTCGATCGCGGACATCACGCGGGTAAACACTGCCTGCTTTTCCAGTGCGTCCTGCAGGGCCAAGGCGTTAATTACCGTCGCCAGCATGCCCATGTGGTCGGCGGAAACGCGGTCCATCTCTTTGGCCTGCTCGGCGACGCCACGGAAGAAGTTGCCGCCGCCCACTACGATGGCGATTTCAATTCCTAGGGAGTGAACGTCTGCCAATTCGGCGGCGATGGAATGAATATGGTTGGGATCAACGCCAAAACCCTGACCTGCGGCCAGGGCTTCGCCAGAAAGCTTGAGAAGAACCCGTTTAAAGATGGGAGTCGGCATTCGCCACTTAGTCTAGCATTGGCTCATCCAGAACTGAGAGCCGGGAACTATGAACTAACGGCTGAGCATCCCACCGGCTCCTGGCCATCAGATCCGCGCCGCGGGTCCTATTCCGCCTTGGCTTCTGTTGGCTTGGTGATCGCAATCGTTTCGGTTGATTCACCCACCTTGAACCGTGCAAAGCGGCGCACCGCGATGTTCTCTTGCAGCTTGCCGACTTTGGTCGCGATCAGCTGCCCGATCGAGATGGTCTGGTCTTTAATGAAGGGCTGCTCCAGCAGGCAGACTTCTTCGTAAAACTTTTCCATCTTGCCGACGACCATCTTCTCCGCAATATTCGCGGGCTTGCCGCTGGCAATCGCCTGCGCGCGAAAAATATCCTTCTCGCGCTCGAAAGCTTCCGGCGTCACATCTTCTTTGCGAACATATTTCGGATCGCTGGCGGCGATGTGCATGGCAATATCGTGTACCAGCTCTTTGAAGTCTTCAGTGCGCGCCACAAAATCGCTCTCGCAATTGATTTCGAGCAATACGCCAATCTTTCCGCCGGCATGAATATAGCTTGCAACGGCGCCTTCGCTGGTAGCGCGTCCCGCCTTACGTTCTGCGACCGTAGTGCCACGCTTGCGCAGCAGGACAATCGCCTGCTCCAGGTCGCCCTTGGCTTCGGTGAGGACTTTCTTGCAGTCCATCATGGGAGCGCCGGTCTTATCGCGGAGTTCTTTTACTTTGGCGGCAGAGATGTTGCCGCCGCCATTTGGTTCGGGAGTCACAGTGCTTGCCATATCGAAAATTCAATCCTTTTCAGAAACAACCGTCGGTACACAAAATTTGACCCGCGCCGGACGACCCGCGCGGGTCTGATTATCTCGGATTCACCGTGAGACGCTGCGTAGCAACTTCTCTACAGTGCGTGCGTTTCAACTTCCGGAGCTTCAACCGGTTCCTCTTCCTTCGCAGCTGCCGGCTGCTTGCGCACTCCGGCACCCAGTACGTCTTCCATGCTGATGTCTTCGCTGCTGGCGTCGGTTCCAGAGGCATCAGTAGCGCCTTCTGCGGGGGCTTCGACTGCTGCCAGTTCAGCTTGCTGCGCGGCTGCAGTCATATCAGCGACCTGTTTATCGCTCATCAACTGCCCGCCTTCGGCAGCTGAATCGGCAATCTTCGATGCGAACAGGCGGATCGCCCGCAGCGCATCGTCATTGCCCGGAATTACGTAGTCCACTTCCGTGGGATCGCAATTGGTATCGACCACCGCAACCACCGGAATGCCCAGCTTGCGGGCTTCGCGCACCGCAATCTGCTCTTTATTGGAGTCGATCACGAACAGCGCATCCGGCAGACGGGTCATGTCTTTAATTCCCGCTAGGTTAGCTTCAAGATGCTTGCGCTCGCGCTCCAGCTTGATCACTTCTTTTTTCGGCAATAGCTCGTAGCGGCCGTCGGTGGCCATCTCGTCGAGCTCTTTCAGCCGCTTTACGGATTTCTGTACCGTCACCCAATTGGTCAGCAGGCCGCCCAGCCAGCGCTGGTTCACGTAGAACATGCCGCAGCGCTTCGCCTCTTCGGCAATGGCATCCTGCGCCTGGCGCTTGGTGCCTACAAAAAGCACGACCCGGCCGTCAGTTGCCAAATCCTGGATGAACTTGGACGCTTCCTTAAACATCTTGAGCGTCTTCTGAAGATCGATAATGTAAATGCCGTTACGCTCTCCGAAGATGAACTCTTTCATCTTGGGATTCCAGCGCTTCGTCTGATGCCCGAAGTGGACTCCAGCTTCGAGCAACTCCTTCATGGTGATATTAGCCAATTAACCTCCTCGATTAATCTGCATCCGGCGCATCCCGCTTGCGATCTTCCGAAAGCTTCGTGCTCCAGATTGCCATTCCCGCCCCATGCCTGCGGGCAAGGGAAGAATTGAACACCCAAAACGTCGTTGGCAGTTCGTCGTTCGTCGTAGATCAACGACCAGCGACCAACGACTGCTTTACCGCTTGCTGTATTGGAACCGCTTGCGGGCGCCCTTCTGCCCGTACTTCTTACGCTCTTTGGAACGCGCATCGCGGCTGACCAGGCCTTCGGCCTTCAGCTTCTTACGCAGCTCAACATTAAAAATCATCAGTGCGCGGGCAATACCCAGCTTCACTGCGTCGGCCTGTCCGTTGACTCCGCCGCCGTCGACCCGGGCCAGCACGTTGAACGAGGCCACCATGTCGCTTGAAACCAGGGGCTGCTTAGCGGCAGCGCGTTGCGATGGCGTCACGAAGTATTCTTCGAACGTCTTACCGTTGACCTTGAATTCGCCGCTGCCGGGGCGAAGATAAACGCGCGCGATCGCCCGCTTGCGGCGTCCGGTTCCGTAGTATTGGACTAAATCAGCCATTTAGCTTCTGGCTTCTAGCTTCTGGCTCCTGGCTTGAATCCCACAGGAGAGGAGCTGTCGCCTTTACCTTTCTAAAATCTCGTTTGAGTAAGTGCTACTTCCGCTCGGTCAATACTAAATCTTGCGGCTTCTGCGCCTGGTGTGGATGCTTGTCGCCGCGATATACATTCAACTTGGTAATCATTTGCTTGCCCAGTTTGCTCTTGGGCAGCATGCGCTCCACCGCCGACTCGACCACCATCTCTGGCTTGCGGGCAAAGCGTTCGCGGAAATCCTCTGAGCGCAATCCGCCTGGGTAGCCGGTGTAGTGGTGATAAACCTTCTGCTCCGCCTTCATGCCGGTGGTCTTAATCTTTTCGGCGTTGATGACGACAACGTGATCGCCGGTATCGAGAAATGGCGTGTATTTCGGATTCTCTTTGCCCATTAAAATATGAGCGACGCGCGACGCCAGGCGTCCCAGCGTCTGATCCGAAGCATCCACGACGTACCACTTGCGTACGATTTCCCCCTGTTTGGGGAAATAAGTTGACATTGCAAACTCTCCCAGAAAATGAAAGCAAAGAAGACCGCTGAGTTCCCTCAAATCGAGCGCTTGGAAGCGCAGGGCTATCAGGCGGGCAACCGCAGGACTTCCCAAAGGATTAAAGATAACGTAGCCGGGTGAAATATGTCAATGAAAGCTTGGATTTAGGGGGGAGGCAGAATGAGAGTGGGGCGCGAGTACCCTAGCCCGCGAACCCAAAACTGATGTGATCCTAAGGCATGCACGTTGCGAAGAAGGATCTCTGCAACACGTGTGAAATCGGCGGAAGTGTTCCGCGCGGAACACAGTGTGATGACAGAAGTGTGATGACAGTCAAGTGGTAGGAGCGAATGGAGTTCGACAATGTTCCCAAAATGGGAACAATAAGAAGTCTTTCGGCAGGGGGGCCGCTCTACATTCTTAAATGCGAGAGCCATTAAATTCGAAAGACCATGTCGGGCGCTGTTCAGTGGCACAACCTTCCCGGCAGCTCGATCCTTCTATTTCGCGAAGCGCCGGACACTGAAGGAAATCGGCAGCCCGATTACAACCATGTGCACCAATAGTCCCAGAATCCGATCATGCAGTGTATACGGACCCCTGGCATGAAGCGCAGAAAGCGGCAAAACGGCAAGGCTCATGACCTCTTCCACCGCCCCGCCGAAAAGCAGGCCGCATACCAGCGGATGCTCCTTTAGAAAACCCAGCTTGCGACTGGCAGCGTAGTAAGTAGTCGCAGCCGACAATGCAATAAAGAAGTGTAATGCCACACCGAGGATATATGTGCCTATCCCGCCTTGGAAAGCCTGCCGTCCCAGCAGACCGGCTGCAATGGCGAGTGGAATGTCCCACCCAAAAAGAATGCAAGCCTGCAACAGATCCAAAGTCCCAGCGATCAGGCCGCCCACTCCAATTGCCAATAGAGCGGTATTAGCCGCGCGGGGCCGAAGTGCAAAGTCGTCCGCCATCATGTCCTCTTTCCGATTGAGAGCCACTGTCGGCAAAGTAGCGAACTGATGACCGGGGAGTCCTGAACTCCGTCTAAAACATTCTGAAGAGTTCTGAAATGAAAGGCGTTCTGAAACAGGCGGGAGGTGAGGAGTGGCAACTTCGGCTACCGCAGCATGGGTATAATCGCCGTTCATCTCAGGTCATGGAAAGGTCAATTATGGAACGCGGGACTTCGCTGCGTATTGGGGACTGGTGTGTTGACCCTATTTCCGGCCAAATCTCCCGAGACGGAACCGTTGCCCATGTCGAGACCAGAGCCCTGCGACTCTTATTGTGTCTCGGTGAGCACGCCGGCGAGGTCGTAAGCATCGACGACTTGCTCAACCACGTCTGGCCCGACGCCACTGTCAGTCAGGACTCTGTCTACCAGGCCGTAGCGTCTCTTCGTCGCTTGCTCGGTGACGACCCAAAACAGCCCGTCTACATCGCGACCGTCCCACGACTCGGATATCGAATGGTGGCGACCGTCTGCCCCTGGGTGGATAAATCGGTTGAGCAGCAGCAGGCTCGCGCCTCCACCACACTCCGAAAAGCGAACTCGAAATGGTTCGCCGTTGCCGCGCTTTGCATGGCTCTCCTGATTATCCTTTTGGGTCTTAGCAAAGTGGCGACCCGCCATTCATCCGCCTCGGCTGCCGTTGCGGCACAGCCGCAGAATTCCATCGCCGTGCTGCCATTTCTCGACCTCACCGAGGGGATGAAAGAGGAGGAATTTGCCGATGGAATGACCGAGGAGCTGATTGGCAGACTCAGCAAGATTCCCGGCCTTCGCGTTCCTGCGCCTACGGCCGTGTTCTATTTCAAGGGAAAACAGGTGCCCATCGCCGAAATGGCGAGGAGATTGGGTGTCGCGTATGTCCTTGATGGCAGCATACGTAAATCAGGCCCCAGACTTCGGGTCGCTGCCCGCCTGATTCGCCCCGACAACGGCTACGTCATCTGGACTGAAACCTATGACCGGCCATTCGACGACATCCTGATGGTCCAGGACGATATCGCCGGCGAAGTAACCAAGGCCCTGCCTCCGTCCATCGAGACCGGAACCAGCCGGTAACGCTTTCGCATTATTTCAGCCCGGTTACCACATATCCCTGCGATAGCCCTTGTACGTACATGTAGGCGTAGGCGGTGGTGTCATTAGAGAAGCGTGGGGGGACGATTTGGGCGCCGGTCTGGGCGAGTTGTTCCCCGAACGTTTTCCATAGGACCGATTTACCGGTGGTTGGATCAACGCGAAAAACCTGGCGAGCGGTGCCGCGATCCTGGGTGTGAATGGTTAACAGCGATTTGCCGTCGGGTGTCCAGCCGATAACAACATTGGCGGAATCGAGTGTGGGGACCGGTCGCAGGGTTCCGCCCGCGATTAGCCAAATGCCCCATCTGCTGTCCGCGCCCAAGACCGCGACAGCCGTGCCATCCGGCGAAAGGCGGGCGCCGGCAACCCCTTCCGGAGTAATCGGCTTGGAGTCGCCGCTACCGATGTCGATGATGTAGTCGCGCGGCCCGTGTCCCGCCTCGATGCCCGAGGCCAGCACGCGCTTGCCGTCGGGGAACCAGCGCAGGGCGTTGTAAGTGACGTTGTCGTGGGTGAGCTGGCGGGCTTCGCCGGCACCGGTGGGCGTCAGCGTCAGGGCTTCGCCTTTGGCGGGCTTGGTGATGGCCCACTTGGCGTCGGGCGAAAGGCCCATGGCTACGCCGTCGCCGATGCGCGACGGGGGGGTGCCATCGGTGTCGCGCAAGAAGACGGTGTAGTTGGGTCCGCCGCCATCGCTCTCTTCTTCGAAGATGATTTTGCGGCCGTCGCGGCTGATGTCACGCAACTCCGCCCAGCCGAACCAGCCCAGTTCCTTTTCCTCTTTGCCCCCGGGGGCAAGGCCCCGGATGCCAAGCCGGGTGTGTTGAGCCACCGCCAAGACCACGCCGTTGTGAATGTCCTGTAGCCAGACTCCGCCGGGCACGTTGGTGATGGTGCGTTGCTTGCCAGCAAGTGTGACGCCGTGCGGATTGTTGGCGCTGCCGGCGTCGCTGGCGGTAAACCAGATTTCATCGCCCGCGGGGGACCACAGAATGCCCTCGATAGAACTCCAACCGGAAGAGAGCTTCTTTTCTTTTTCTTTACCGTCGGCGGCGATGACTGCAATCGTGCCCTGATCGTCGCCACCTGTATTTTCATGATCGGCGAAGGCCACCCATTTACCGTCGGGAGAAATCTTGGGCTGGCTGATCCAGCCGATGCCGTCGATAAGCACTTTGCCGAGGGGATATTCCAGGCGCCAGTGACTGTTCTCCGACGAGTAGCGGACGAGGGCCATGCCCTCGCCGTCGGGGGCCCAGTCAACATCCTGGACGTTATCCAGAACTTCGCGGGGAGTGCCGCCGCTCAGCGGAACTCGCGCCAGCGTGCCCTTAGCGGAATAGCCTCCAAGGTTGATGGAGTGGAGACGAATCGCCAGTTCTCCATTTTTGGAGATAGACAGCAGTTCTGCATTCTTGATGCCCAGCTCGCGCGCGCCGGGGTCGTCGCTGCGTGCGGTGTAAAGCTGCTTCTCGCCGCCGTCCCAGTTGGCGCTGTAAACAATGCTGCCATCGGGAGTGAAGCGGGCGTTGCCCATGGAGCCAGTGCGGAAGGTGATCTGCTTGTATTGCGCGATGGCTTGATGAGAGCTGGCGCCGCCAAGCCACCAGCCAAGGCCCAGCATGGCGAGCGCGAGGAGGATGGCGGCGGCTATGCCGATCAGCTTGGAATTGGATTTGCCGGCGGCAATGGGCGCCATCTTCGTGGAACTGGCGGAGATGCCGGAAAGATGTTCGAGATCGAATGCAATATCGCTGGCGGCATGGAAGCGCGACTCGGGATTCTTTTCCAGGCAATGCTGCACGATGCGTTCCAGCGCCGGAGAAATATTACGATTGGTCTCGCTGAGGTCGGGCGGATCCTCCTTGAGGATGGCGCTCATGGTGTCGGCAGACGTCTCGCCGTGAAAGGCACGCTTGCCGGAGAGCATCTCGTAGAGAATGGCGCCGAAGGCGAAGATGTCAGAACGGGCATCGACGTTGATGCCGCGAACCTGCTCGGGCGACATATAGCCCGCGGTGCCGAGGACCACGCCAGCTTCGGTGTGGTGTGTCGCGGTCGGCAGTGAAGTATGCTCGCCAGAGTCGGACTGGGTGAGTTTGGCGAGGCCGAAGTCGAGAATTTTTAAGCGGCCATCTTTGGTGATGAAAAGATTTTCCGGCTTCAGGTCGCGGTGGACGATGCCTTTTTCATGGGCGGCGGCGAGTCCGCGAGTGATTTGGAGGGCGTAGTCGAGCGCCTTGCGGACTTGCAGCGCGCCGCTGCGCAGGCGCTCGCGCAGGGTTTCGCCTTCCAGTAGTTCGGAAACGGCATAGGGCGACGCGTCGCTTACGCCGATATCAAATACTGCGAGAATGTTGGGATGGTTGAGCGCTGCGGTAGCCAGAGCTTCCTGTTCGAAGCGATGAAGGCGGTCCGCATCGGCCGAGATGGCTTGCGGCAAAACTTTGATTGCTACTTCACGTTTAAGGCGAGAGTCGCGGGCGCGATAAACTTCGCCCATCCCTCCTGCGCCCAGTAAGCCGAGAATTTCATACGGCCCTAGCTTTGCCCCCTCAGTCAGTGCCATTGGAGCGGCAATTATAGTACGAGGGGTTGCCGGGCGAGGAATGAGCGCGCCTTCGCCGACATCCCCGCGAGTCTCTACACCCATGGAGACGGCCCGACGCCTGTGATAAAAACGAAGCTGCGCAATGATCAAGTCAATCCACATTGGCCGCTACGTGACTACTCCGCCCGAGTTTCTCGCGCTGGCAAAATTCCTCGAGGCCATCGGGTTGGAGCGCATGCCGGGCGCTGCGAAGGCCTCGGCAGCATTTGTTGCTCCGCAAGGAATCATCAGCTTCAATCACCCGACTAAGCGGCATCCGCCAGAGTTGAATAAGCGGCTGAAAGACATCGATAAAGTAGTGGTGCTCGAAGTCTCGAATGCTGACGATGTGCTCGCCATCGCGCGCAACATGGAATTCAAGGTCCTGGCCGATTCGACCTCGGCGGAAACGGGAGAGCGCGCCTTCTGGCTTGAGTTGCCGGCGGGAATCGTAGTGGCGATTCATGGCCAGCCGGAAGCGCCGCCGCCCGGTCTTGAGGGAAAACTCGATGCGCGAGGCAAGCGTTTTGCCATTGTGGTGGCGCGCTTTAATTCGTTTATTACCGAGCGGCTCCTACAGGGAGCGCTCGACGGACTAACGCGGTCGGAAGCGAAGCGGACTGACATCCAAATCGTTCGGGTGCCGGGCAGCTTTGAGATTCCCTCTGCCGCTCGCAGCCTGGCTGAAACTAAGAACTATGACGCCGTTCTGTGCATTGGCTGCTTATTGCGAGGCGACACTGCCCATTATGACGTCATCGTGAACGAAGTCACGCGCGGAGTGGGGCAGTCAGCGCAGGAGACTGGAGTGCCTCATGCCTTCGGGGTGCTTACTTGTGACACTCTGGAACAGGCGATTGATCGCGCCGGCCTGAAGATGGGGAATAAGGGATTCGAAGCGGCGCTGGCCGCGATCGAGATGGCTAATTTGCAGTCAGTCATCCGGCCGCAACGTTCTTCCTCCAAATCTTCCGGTCGCGGGACAAAGAAAGTTGCGGGAAGCAGGTCGTCCGCAAAACGGAACGCTGGTCGCTAGCTGCAATTCTTACAACTAACCATCTTGTACACTTGAGTCAGCCTCAAAGAAGGAAGGCCAACCCTGAGCAAGGCTGTGGGAACTCGACGGAAATCGCGGGAGCTGGCATTGCAAATGCTTTTCCAGGCCGACATGGGAAAGCAAAATGCCGACGACGTGCGCCGCACCTTCTGGAGTGAACGAGGCTCGGTCACCGAAGACGTAAGGGGCTTTGCAGAAGATCTGTTTCGTTCCGCGGTCAACCGCACAGCAGAAATCGATGGCCTGATCGAAGGTCATGCCGAACATTGGCGTATGGAACGGATGGCCGCCGTCGATCGCAACATCCTGCGATCCGCTGTTGCCGAGTTGATCGGCTTTCCTACTACGCCGCGCGCCGTCGTGATTAATGAGGCACTCGAGATCGCGCGAAAATTCTCTACCCCGGAATCAGTGCAGTTTATCAACGGCGTGCTCGACAGCGTCGGCCGCCAGATCGAAACCAGCCGCTAGCAGTTTCCTCGCAACTCTAAATTTGTCATTCCGACCAAAGGGAGGAATCTGCTGGTGCTTGTTGTCGGCAGGGACGCACCTCGTAACCCAAGCAGATTCCTCTCTGCGGTCGGAATGACGAGTGTGGGCGAAGCGGTTTCACCCTCGTGCGTTCTTACGGTTTCACCGCTACCAACGTGGGTTTGCAGGTGTAGGTCGCGGTCCCGCTTAAGGAAGTACATAAGCCTTCTGGGAAGGTGATCTGCGCGATGTCGGTGCTGGTGGCCGTGTCGAGGGCATGCACGGTCCCGTCGCTACCGGCCACATATAGCTTGTCGCCAGCGGTGGTTAGTGCCGCTTGAATTGGTAGTGCGTTGTTCGCCAGGGCAATCGACGAGGTGGTGTGGTTGCGGATGTCGTAGACCAGAATGTTATTCAAGGCGCTGGCGAGGATATACGCGCGTTCACCGTCGGACGAAACCAGCAGCTGAGTCGGGACAAAATTTCCCTGGCCAAGATCTACGGTTGCAGAGGGAGTGCTGCTCACAACGAGAGATCCACGCGGCGCCGGGCAACCGGTCCCCCCACCAAGACTGGCGGACACCGTCTGCACCGTCGGGGACTGCAACGTGAATACACTAAGGCCGTCAGGGAGAGGCGCCACAAGCCTGACTCCAATGACTGGCACCGCTGATACCACGGGCGAGGCCGATGAGGGTACATCGCAGGTCGGCATAAACGAGAAACCCGCAGGATCACCGCCGTTCAGGTATGCCCCAATTCCTCCGGTCAAGGCGACAACATCCGTAGCCGCGGCTGTCAGTGGAATTGCCTGCAATGCATCTTGCGTCGAGTAAATGTAAAGCGTGCTTCCGGCAGTGATAAACGCCTTCAGACTGTCAGCCGAGAAGTCAGCGGCTGTAGCCCCCACAATCGGCAGCGCTACACTGCTGCTGTCGGCGGTACTGAATACAAAAAGCTGATTGGGAGTATCGCTGGTATCTGACACAATGACGCGATTTCCATCGGGAGAGACCGCCAAAACTTTTCCGGGAACCGCAATTTGATTGGTAAGCGTAACAGGACTAGCCGTAAGGTCCACCACCATCAAGCCCTTGCTGCCCAGCAGTCCTTTTTCCGTTCCCAAAAATAACTTTGTTCCCTGCCGATTGCTTACCATGGAATTAGGCGTGGACCTTAAGTTCAAGCCATTAAGAACGGTATTTGCAGGCGTGGTGATGGGGACAACCTCGCCGACGCAATCATCGATCGTCCCGCAGTCAGAGGTCGAAACATAAACCGTATCTGATGAGGTGGTGCTGGTACTCGCTGCACTGATGGAAACTTCAACTGGATTCAGTGCGTAGATCGGCAGGCTGGGATGAAATCCGATGTTGCAGAGAGGTGGCGTGCATGCGGCAGTAACCGTGGAGCCTCCCTGTTTAGTGGCGCTCACGGCCCCGTTGGTTACGCTTGCCGCCGCTGGATTTGAAGACGTCCAGGTCAGATTTACTCCGGTGATGATGGTGCCCGAACTGTCGGTGATGATCGGTGTAACGGTTTTGGATCCGGAGCCGGAAAATGGGAGGGAAGTGACTGGGACCCCGTTCGCTTGCAGAACAATCGATTGCACCGGACAAGTAATGAACTGAGTCGGCAAGCTGCTGGTACCCCCGACGGCAACAAAGAGTGGAGTCGTCCCGGGCGCGCTTGCGGTGACCTGAACCTGGCGAGCCAGGGTCTGAGGCGCGGGAAGCGTAGTGGCGGTGGTGCTGAGGCTTGCGACCGTGGTATTCGCCGCCTGCCAGTTGAATGCACCCACCGTCGGCGTGATGTCTACCCCATTCGTACTGAATGCCTGCGCCTGATATAGAAACGTGTCTCCTTTGGAGACACATGAAACAGCGGGAGTCGTTACCGCTGCGATCACCATACGGCCAATGTGCTGGTGGACGTAAACGGTAGTAGGAGCGCTGCTTACCCCCTGTGCGCTGGCAGTCACGTCAGCGCTGCCGACTGCTCCAGGGGTGCATAACTGAGGATTGCTCAACGAGTCCCACGACCCGGCGCACGCCGACCCATTCGCAGCTATCGTGAGCACCGCCGTATTGCTCGAGACGAATGTAATGGGAGTGCTGATCGCGGTGTTAGCGGAGTTGTTAGTGGTCGCAGTAAAGGCCTGAATCTTGCCAATTTCGAGGGAGACTGCACTTGTGGGATTAATAGCAATGGTTTCAGGGACTGGATTCGGAGTGGGAGTCGTCTTGCCGCCACCGCAGCCCGGCAGCCCCAGGATCAAAATCAAAATGAAAACTGCTGCTCCAACAGAACCGCACCTACCCATGCATCCTCCCCGCCCCATAGTCGCCCCTGAGGCGAGTAATCTCTGTGTTGGAAATTGTAAGTGTAGAGGCAGATATTGTTTTCAGCAAGTTGAGCATCCCTGACAGTTTGTGTGAAGTAAAAATAAATGTCTTCAAAATTATGATGCGTCGGAGCACTGGTCGCAGAGGATTTATGTTGCGGTTAGCGTGGCTCAGTGAGTTGGAACGGCGCGCGTGCCGGAGCTTGTTATTTTTGTGGCTTCTCATCAAAGGCGAACGTCACTGAGGCGCGTTGTTTGCGCCGGAGGCCCTCTATCGCCACGAGAATATTGCCAGCGGAACGGAGCGAAGGATTTTAAGTTTTCAGTTAGTAGTTCTCAGTTCTCAGCGCAGGCAGGCGACTCACTCATCAATTAGCTTCGCAGTTTTTGCAACAGTTGTTGACGTTACGGAAGTCCAGTTGCTATATTCGTAAGGTTCCGCGAGTCATTCTAGCTGGTCTGTAGGTGAGCAGCTTTCTCGTAGAGTGGGTGTAGACGGGAAGAATTGCTGCTTGATCCCGTTTGGCTGTACGGTACCGGCTTCCAGTAATTAATGTTATGCTTGGAAGCACCCTCGCTGAAACGTTCCGCGCGTATCTTTCACCCGTTGAAAGGGCTATGCGGAACGGTGCGGACGAAACGGAGCGGCTCCCGTAGATTGGGCCTGGCGCCACCGTCGTAGCGCAGTTAGCGGAATATAGATTTCTCGTCAAATGCTGGCGGGAGTATGGTTGGCCGATTCGCCATCCAGTTCTGAATCATGGAAGCAGAAGCGCGTCATTTTTGCTCGTGCGCTACGCACGTGCGCGGTGAAACGCGCCAAGGAGCAGCAAAGAGTGCCTACTTTCAATCAGTTGGTGCGTGATGGACGCAAGCGGCCGCGCTACAAGACGGCCAGCCCGGCATTGCAGGCGTGTCCGCAAAAACGCGGCGTCTGCACTCGTGTCTATACCCAGACCCCGAAGAAGCCGAACTCGGCGCTGCGCAAGGTCGCTCGTGTACGTCTTTCGAACGGAATTGAAGTGACCACTTACATTCCAGGCGTCGGCCACAACCTGCAGGAGCACTCGATTGTGCTGATCCGCGGCGGCCGTGTGAAGGACTTGCCGGGAGTTCGCTATCACGTGGTTCGCGGCACGCTGGACGCGGTGGGAGTTGCCAACCGCAAGCAAAGCCGGTCGAAGTATGGGGCCAAGCGGGCGAAGGCGTAATACGGTCGTTGGCTGTTCGCCGTTCGTCGTGGAAGAATGCAGGGAATTTTGTGGCGCCGCTCTGAGCTGGAAGCTTAGGAGCAGGCAGCCAGGAGCGAAAAGCTGAATGCCAAGAAAAGGATACATCGCGAAGCGCAAGGTCGAACTTGATCCGGTCTACGGATCTGACCTGGTCACAAAATTCGTGAACTCGATGATGTGGCAGGGTAAGAAGAGCACCGCCGAGGGCATCTTTTACGAGGCGCTCGAGAAGTTGCAGCAGAAAGGCGGCGACGAACCGCTGAAGCTGTTCAAGAAGGCGGTCGAAAACGCCAAGCCGCTGCTCGAAGTTAAGAGCCGCCGCGTGGGTGGCGCGAACTATCAGGTTCCGGTGGAAGTGAATCCGGACCGGCGCACCTCGCTTGCTATCCGCTGGCTAATCAGCTATTCCCGCGGCCGTGCCGAAAAAGGCATGGTTGAAAAGTTGACCAATGAATTATTGGACGCCGCCAACGGCAAAGGCGCAGCCATCAAGAAGAAAGAAGATGTACATCGCATGGCGGAAGCCAATAAGGCGTTTGCGCATTACCGGTGGTAAGAAAAGATTGGGTAATTGGGAAATTTTAAATTGAGGAATTGAGAGTGGGTTTTCAATTACCCAATTACTAAATTACCCAATTACGAAATTTGAACTTGAGCCCCAGAGAGTAGAAGAGAACACCGTGCCCAGAACAGTCCCATTAACGCGCTGCAGGAATATCGGCATCATGGCCCACATCGATGCTGGTAAGACCACTACGACGGAGCGAATCCTGTTTTATACGGGGCGCACGCACCGCATCGGAGAGGTCCATGAAGGCACTGCGACCATGGATTGGATGGAGCAGGAACAGGAGCGCGGCATCACCATTACCTCCGCCGCTACCACCTGTACCTGGCACGATGTTCGCATCAATATCATCGACACCCCCGGCCACGTAGACTTTACCGCCGAGGTGGAACGCTCCCTGCGTGTGCTCGACGGCGCGGTCGCGGTATTTGATGCGGTTCACGGGGTGCAACCGCAATCGGAAAAAGTCTGGCGGCAAGCCGATAAATACGGCGTCCCCAGAATCTGCTTTATCAACAAGATTGACAAGATGGGTGCTGATTTCGAGCATGCCGTCGACACCCTTCGTAAGCGCCTCAACGCCAAGCCAATCGCGATTCAAATTCCCATTGGGCAGGAATCAAAATTTGTCGGCGTCGTCGACCTGATCGCCATGAAGGCCATCATCTGGAACGACGAGACCATGGGCGCGGAGTACATCACCGAAGAGATTCCCGAGAACTTGAAGAAGAAGGCCGAAGCCTTCCACGCGCAACTGGTCGAGACGGTTGCCGAAAATGACGATGATATGCTGCACAAGTTTCTCGAAGGCGAGACCATTTCTGCCGAAGAGTTGAAAGCTTCGCTGCGCAAGTCAACGATCGGGCTGAAAGTATTTCCCGTCGTCGTAGGTACGGCATTTAAGAACAAAGGCATCCAGCCACTGCTTGACGCAGTGATCGACTACCTGCCTTCGCCGCTCGATACTCCGGTGACCACCGGGCACAATCCCGACAAGGCCGACGAAGTTCTGACCCGCAAAGCCGACGACAAAGAGCCGTTTTCGGCGCTGGCGTTTAAAATCATGGCCGATTCGTTCGTCGGTCAGCTGACTTTTATCCGGGTCTACTCCGGACATCTCAAGTCAGGCGACTCGGTGCTAAATCCCCGCACTGGCAGGACGGAACGCATTGGCCGCCTGCTGAAGATGCATGCCAACAAGCGCGAAGACATCAGCGAGATTCTGGCAGGCGATATCTGCGCCGCGGTCGGCATGAAGAACGTCTCGACCGGCGACACCATCTGCGACGAAGATCATCCCATTGCGCTCGAATCGATCACCTTCGCGGTGCCGGTTATCGAAGTCGCAGTTGAGCCGAAGACCAAAGCCGACCAGGAAAAGATGGGCATGGCTCTGGCCAAGCTGGCGCAAGAAGATCCCACGTTTAAAGTTCACACCGATCCCGACAGCGGCCAGACCATCATTGGCGGCATGGGCGAGCTGCACCTCGAGATCATTGTTGACCGCATGATGCGTGAGTACAAAGTCGAGGCCAATGTCGGCAAGCCGCAGGTGGCGTATCGCGAGACCATCCGCAAGAAGTCGGAAGGCGAAGGCAAGTACATTCGCCAGACCGGCGGCCGCGGTCAGTACGGTCACGCCAAGATTCGCCTGGAACCGCAGGAGCCGGGACTGGGTTACGAGTTCGTCAACGACATCGTTGGCGGCTCGGTGCCAAAAGAATTCATTAAGCCGATTGATCAGGGAATTCGCGAAGCGCTCGAAGGCGGCGTGCTGGCCGGCTATGAGATGGTCGATGTGAAGGCAACGCTTTACGATGGCAGCTACCACGATGTCGATTCGAACGAAATGGCGTTCAAGATTGCCGGGTCGATGGCGTTCAAAGAGGCTGCCCGCAAGGCTTCGCCGGTACTGCTCGAGCCGGTGATGGCGGTCGAAGTGGTGACTCCGGAAGATTACGCCGGAGCCATTATGGGCGACTTGAGCTCGCGCCGCGGACGGATTGAAGGCATGGAACATCGTGCCGGTTCGCAGGTGATTAAAGCTATCGTGCCGCTGGCCGAGATGTTTGGCTATGCCACGCACATGCGCTCCAGCACCCAGGGCCGCGCCGAATACTCGATGCATTTTGCCCGTTACGAGGAGGCGCCGCGCTCGGTCGCGGAGGAAATCATCGCCAAGACACAAGGGGCTGCGAGTAAGTAGGAATAGCCGCGAAGCGGCGGAATATTACAGCCCAGGGCGTTAGCGCTGGGTCGGTGAAACTAGGAATCAAGCCTCATTAGGGGCTAGTGACGCGGGCGAGGGCGCCCGCGCCACATTGGACTCAAGCAACACTGGAGCAAAGAGAGTTATGGCGAAAGAGAAATTTGATCGTAATAAGCCGCACGTAAACGTAGGCACGATTGGTCACATCGATCATGGCAAGACCACGTTGACGGCGGCTATCACCAAGGTGTTGTCGAAGCACAATCCGAAGATCCTGTTTCGGTCGTTTGACTCGATCGATAACGCTCCGGAAGAAAAAGCCCGCGGCATAACCATTGCCACGGCGCACGTGGAGTACGAGACTGCGAACCGGCACTATGCGCACGTCGATTGTCCTGGCCACGCCGACTACATCAAGAACATGATCACCGGCGCGGCGCAGATGGATGGCGGCATTCTTGTAGTTGCCGCAACCGACGGTCCCATGCCGCAGACTCGCGAGCATGTGCTCTTGGCTCGCCAGGTTGGCGTGCCGTATCTGGTTGTGGCTTTGAACAAGTGCGACGCGGTTGACGATCCTGAACTGCTCGAGCTGGTTGAACTGGAAGTGCGCGAGTTGCTGAAGGCGTATCAGTTCCCCGGCGACGATGTTCCGGTGGTGAAGCTTTCCGCTCTGGGCGCGCTGAATGGCGAAGCCAAATGGGAAAAGCAAGTTGACGAATTGATGGAGGCGGTTGACAAGTACATTCCGCAGCCGGCGCGTGAACTCGACAAGCCCTTCCTGATGCCGATTGAAGATATCTTCTCGATTCAGGGCCGCGGCACCGTGGTCACGGGCCGTATCGAACGTGGCAAGGTAAAGGTTGGCGAAGAAGTAGAAATCGTCGGCTTCCGCGACACTCGTAAGACGGTTGTCACCGGCGTCGAAATGTTCAAGAAGCAGCTTGACGAAGGCTTGGCGGGAGACAACGCCGGGCTGCTGCTGCGCGGCATCGCGAAAGAAGATGTCGAACGCGGCATGGTGCTGGCCAAGGGCGGGTCGATCACCCCGCACACCAAGTTCAAGGCGGAAGTCTACATCCTCACCAAGGAAGAAGGCGGACGTCACACGCCGTTCTTCAAAGGCTACCGTCCGCAGTTCTACTTGCGTACCACCGACGTGACCGGCGTAGCCGAGTTGCCGGCGGGCACGGAAATGGTGATGCCGGGGGATAACGTCAGCCTGGTGATTGAGCTGATTACGCCGGTGGCCATGGAAAAGGGTCTGCGCTTCGCGATTCGCGAAGGCGGCCACACGGTAGGCGCCGGAACGATTTCAGAGATTGTGACTTAATAGCCGTCAGGTTTCAGCCGTCAGCCCTCAGGTTTTAGCTGCGGCGGTTTGGCGGAGGTTAAGGATGACCAGGGTTTAGGCTTTAAGGTTTTACTGAAGGCTGAAGGCTGAGCCTGAAAGCCGATTAAAGCTAGAAGCCACTAGCGGTTCTAGCCAGTTCTTTCCTTCCGGATGCGCCGGAAGGGGTCAGGAAAACAATAGTGATCGGAAACGAAAAAATTCGCATTCGGCTGAAGGCCTACGACTACCGCATCCTCGACCAGTCGACGGGTGAGATCGTCGAAACTGCCAAGCGTACCGGGGCGCAGATCGCGGGGCCAATTCCACTGCCCACGATGAAGAACAAATATTGCGTGCTGCGTTCCCCGCACGTGGACAAGAAGTCGCGCGAGCAGTTCGAGATCCGCACCCACAAGCGCCTGCTCGACATTCTTGATCCCACGCCGCAGACGGTTGACGCGCTGATGAAGCTCGACTTGCCGGCGGGGGTCGACGTCGAGATCAAGGCTTTCGGCAAAGAGCACAAGTAGGGCGCGCAGTAACGGGAGAAAAGCATGGCCAAGGTAACAGGAATTCTGGGAAAGAAAGTCGGGATGACGCAGCTCTTTGACGACAAGGGCGACGTGCATCCGGCGACCGTGCTGCAAGCCGGGCCCTGCGTGGTTACGCAGCACAAGACCAGCACCCGCGACGGCTACGTTGCCGCGCAGATCGGGCTGGTGGAGTTTGTGAAAGAGTCGCGTTTAACCAAACCGATCAAGGGACATCTCGGTAAGAACAATCTGCCGCCGGTAAAGTTCATGCGCGAAGTCTCTATCGAAGTCGAAGATAAGTCGGAAGGCGATGGCGATGGGGCCATTAAGAATGGCGACCGCGTGCTGGTTGACATCTTCGAAGGCGAAAAATTTGTCGATATCGTGGGCGTCAGCAAAGGGCGCGGATTTGCCGGAGTCGTCAGGCGGCATCATTTTGCCGGTGGCCCCAAGTCACACGGATCGATGTTTCAGATTACCGGTTCGATCGGCTCTTCGGCTTTCCCCTCACGCGTCTTCAAGGGCATGCGCATGTCAGGACACATGGGCCACGAGCGGGTAACGGTGCGAAACCTGCGGGTGCTGGGCGTCGACAAGGAAGATAACTTATTGGTGGTCGAGGGCAGCGTTCCTGGACCGAATGGCGGCTACCTGGTGATTTCAAAAGCCAAGCAACCACCCCGCGAGCGCCGTGGATTCGCCGGTTCCGCAACGGTCGATCCGCTGAAGGCAGCCAAGCGGGCAGCAGCCAAGAAATAGCAGCCAAGAAATAACGAGACAAGCATATGGCAACCATTGATGTTCACAATCTGAGCGGAGCCAAAGTAGGGACACTCGATCTGGCCGACGAAATTTTCGGCGCAGTGAATGAGGACCTGCTGTGGGAAGCGGTGAAGCACTATCGCGCCGCGCAGCGCGCCGGCACCCACGCCACCAAGAACAAGAAGCTGGTTTCGGGCGCAGGCAAAAAGTTGTGGAAGCAGAAAGGGACCGGACGCGCGCGCGTGGGCTCGATCCGCTCGCCGCTGTGGCGGCATGGCGGCACCGTACATGGTCCACAACCCCGCTCTTACGATTACACCTTTCCGCGCAAGAAGCTGATGGGGGCGTTGCGTTCGGCGCTGGCCTCAAAGCTCGCCGATGGCAAGCTGATCGTGGTAAATGCCTTCGAAATCGCTGAACCAAAGACCAAGGGGTTCCGCGAGTCGCTGACCAATCTGAACGTGGCCAAGACTGTGCTGCTGGTAGAAGTAGCGAACCATGGCAACAAGAACCTGCACCTGGCCTCGCGCAACATTGCCGGCCTCGAACTGGTGACGGGAAGCGAAGTTCATCCTTATCATCTGCTGCGTTACGACGTCGCGATTTTCTCGCAGCCGGCAATTGAGAAGCTACAGGTTGCGTTAAAGGGAACCGTCTCAAAACGGTTACGGCAGGCGGCTCAAGGTGAAGGCGAAGCCAAGGTGAAGAAGGCGAAGCCGCGACGCCGCACCCGCGCCGATAAAGCGGCGGAGGTAGCCTAATGAATACTGCATATCAAATCATTCGCCGTCCGGTGATCACGGAAAAAGGGCTTGCCATCAAGGAGAGCCAGAACACTCTGGTGTTCCAGGTGGCGCAGAAGGCGACCAAGACCGAGATTCGCGAAGCGGTGCAGAACATTTTCAAGGTGAAGGTGCATTCCATTCGCACCGCCACCTATCCGGGCAAAGAGCGGCGGCGCGGCAAATTCGCCGGCTACCGTCCGGACTGGAAGAAAGCCTACGTGCGGTTGAAGTCAGGCGAGAAGATGCCGGAGTACGCGCAGAACTTGTAAGGCGGCCGTTGCCGTTCATCGTTGGTTGTTGGCAAAGACCACGACGACGAACGACCAACGACCAGCGACAGAGATTTATATGCCAATTAAGACATACCGACCGACAACCCAGACGCTGCGTTATCGCACTACGCTGGTGAATGACGACATCACCACCAGGCATCCGCATAAGCCGCTGCTCGAGACCAAGAAGCGCACCGGCGGACGCCGCAACTCGGGCGACATTACCATGTGGCATCACGGTGGCGGCCACAAACGCAAGCTGCGGCTGATCGATTTCAAGCGCGACAAGGCGGGGATCCCGGCGACCGTGACTTCGATCGAATACGATCCCAACCGCTCCGCCCGCATCGCACTACTGGCCTACGCGGATGGCGAAAAGCGCTACATCCTCCAGCCCAACGGGCTGGTAGTGGGACAGAAACTTTTGAGCGGGCCGGACGCTGACATTCTGGTGGGCAATGCGCTTCCCTTGAAGAACATTCCGCCCGGCACCACCATTCACAACATCGAGTTGCGGCCCGGTAAAGGGGCGCAGATGGTGCGCTCGGCGGGGGGAGCCGCCCAGTTGGTTGCAAAAGAAGGCGAATACGCCCTGGTAAAGCTGCCCTCGGGTGAAACCCGTAAAGTGGCGCATGACTGCATGGCGACCATTGGGCAGGTGGGCAATACCGATCACGAAAATGTCACCATCGGAAAAGCGGGACGCTCGCGCTGGCTGGGAATTCGTCCCACCAACCGCGGCGTGGTGATGAACCCGGTCGATCATCCGCACGGCGGCGGTGAAGGCAAGACCTCGGGAGGCCGCCATCCGGTTACTCCGTGGGGCAAGCCGACGCGGGGATACAAGACACGCAACAACAAGCGCACCGACACCTTCATCGTGAGCCGGCGCGGCAAGAAGTAGAAATTGGATTACGGCGTTGGCGGAATGCCGACGGCTGAAAGCTGAGAGCTGACTTTATGGCACGTTCGACAAAAAAAGGACCGTTCATCGACGCCTACCTGCAGAGCCGGGTGGAGGGAATGAACTCGCGAAACGAAAAGAAGGTGCTGCGCACCTGGTCGCGGCGCTCCACGGTTATCCCCGAGATGGTAGGGCACACCATCGCGGTGCATAACGGCAGAAAGTTCATCCCGGTGTACATCACCGAAAACATGGTGGGCCACAAACTCGGGGAGTTCAGCTTTACCCGCCAGTTTAAGGGACACTCGATGCGGGCGGCGACTGAGTCGGCAGCCCGGCCAGCGGCAGCACCCGGTGCCGGAGCAGCGGCGCCCAAGGCATAAGGAGACGCAATGGAATTTAAAGCCTCAGCCCGTTTCATGCGCGTCTCGCCACAAAAGGCGCGACTGGTGCTGGAACTGATCAAGGGCCGCAAGGTGGAAGATGCGCTGAACGTGCTGATGTTTACCAAAAAGCGCGTGGCCGCAACCGTCGAAAAGCTGCTGCGCTCGGCGGTAGAGAACGCGAACTATTTGAGCGCGGAAAAAAACATCGACGTAGACGTGGACAGCCTCTACGTGAAGAATGCGGTAGCGAACGATGGTCCGCGGATGAAGCGCATTCGCCCCGCGCCCATGGGACGCGCTTTCCGCTACGTGCGTCGCATCTCGCATATTGAACTGGTATTGGCGGAGCGGATCAAAGGCGGCGGGCAGGGAGTAGCTTCGGTGGTAGGGGAAGACGCGCCGCCGGCCAGAGCAAAGAGCACCAGGCAAATGCCGAAGGCCAAAGGCAGAGCCAAAGCGCCGGCAAAGAACGCGGCCAAGAGCAAGAAAAAGAAACTGGCGGCTAAATAGTTTTGATGTGGGCGTGACGGGCACGGTCGCCCGCAGCTTCACGGTTCAGGAGAAACGATGGGTCAGAAAGTACATCCTTACGGATTTCGCCTCGGCTACACCAAGCCGTGGAAGTCGCGCTGGTTTGTGGAGCGCGACTACGACAAGCTGCTGCTCGAAGACGTTAAGCTGAAGAACGAGCTGAAAGATAAGCTCAAGTCGGCGGGCGTCAGCTCCATCGAAGTGGAGCGTCCGGGCAACAAGCTGCGCATCATCATCAAGACGGCGCGGCCCGGCATCATCATCGGCCGCAAGGGCGCGGAAATCGACAAGCTGAAGCAGGAGATGCAGAAGCGCACCTCCCGCGAAATTCATATCGATATCCAGGAAGTGCACAAGCCCGAACTCGACGCCCAATTGGTGTCGGAGGCAATCGCGCTGCAACTCGAAAAACGTGTCGGCTTCCGCCGCGCTATGCGTAAAGCGGTTGACTCGGCGTTGCGCTTTGGGTGTAAGGGAATCAAAGTTCGGGTTAGCGGCCGTTTGAACGGCAACGAAATCGCCCGCTCGGAATGGTATCTGCAGGGCCGGTTGCCGCTGCACACGTTGCGCGCCGACATCGATTATGGCTTTTCCGAAGCCCGCACCACCTACGGGGTTATCGGAGTAAAGTGCTGGGTATACCGCGGCGAAATCCTGCCGCAAAAGAAACGCGAACCGCAAACCACGGGAGCGTTTTAGGAATTGACTGGTTGACTGGTTGACTGGTAGAGACGTAGCTCCGTTACGTCTCAGCGGTTGCAACGGCAGTGAACCGGGAAAATCCCGAACGCTGCCAACCGAGACGTTGCCGAGCAACGTCTCGACGAGAAAATTATTATGTTAATGCCCAAGAAGGTTAAGTACCGCAAACAACAGCGTGGGCGCATGACTGGCAAGGCATGGCGCGGTAGCACGCTGGCGTTTGGCGATTTCGGTTTGAAGGTTCTCGAACCCGGCTGGATTACCGACCGGCAGATTGAAGCCAGCCGCGTGGCCATGACTCGTTTCGTGAAGCGTGGCGGCAAGATCTGGATTCGTTTGTTCCCCGACAAGCCAGTCACCAAGAAGCCGGCCGAAACCCGCATGGGAAAAGGCAAAGGCGCTCCCGATCATTGGGTTGCGGTGGTAAAGCCAGGGAAGATTCTGTTCGAAATGGAAGGCGTGAGTCCGGCAGATGCCACTGAGGCAATGCGTCTCGCCTCCCACAAGCTGCCGCTGCGCACTCGTTTTGTTAAGCGCGAAGGGGCGCACTAGGGATTGGTAATTGGGTATTTTGTAAATTGAGCCACAAAGGATTGAGTAATTGGGAAATTGAGTAATTAGGAAATTTGAAAATCGTGGCCGCTGGCCAAAACCATTTCAAATTACCCAATTGCAAGATTACTCAATTACCAAATTGATATGAAAGCAGACAAAGTCCGAAATTACACCGACGACGAGCTGGTCCATCAGGAGAAGGAACTCGGCGACCAGCTGTTCAAGCTGAAGTTTCAGCTCAACATGGGGCAGACCGAGAGCCTGAAGAAGATTCGCGGACTGCGCAAGGATATTGCCCGCATCAAGACCATAGCGCGCGAGCGTAGCGCCACCGGCGCAACGGAGAAGAAGTAATTATGTCCGAACCAATAGTTGAGAAGGTGCAGGGACGGCGCAAGGAAATAGTGGGCGAAGTGATCTCCAATCGCATGGCGAAAACTATTGTAGTAACGGTGGTGCGCAAGCGCGCTCATCCGTTCTATGGCCGGGTGGTCTCGAAGTCGAAGAAGTTCTACGCCCATGACGAAACCAACGACGCGCGCATCGGCGATGTGGTGCGGCTCGAAGAAAGCCGCCCCTTGTCGAAGCTGAAGCGCTGGCGGCTAAAAGAGGTGGTGCGGCGCACCACGCTGGCGCCGGAAGTTGCGCCAGTGAAGGCCGAAACAGCCGCCAAGAAGTAGGTAAGCGGGTAGTCAGGAGACAGCATTATGGCCGTAATGATGAGATCGATGCTCGAGGTCGCCGATAATTCCGGCGCCAAGAAGCTGCAGATGATTCTGCCGCTGGGTGGTTCGACTGGCCTGAACGCTGGCTTGGGCGACATTATTACCGCCAGCGTGAAAGAGGCATCGCCCGATGGCCAGGTAAAAAAAGGCACGGTAGTGAAGGCGGTTATTGTTCGCACCCGCAAGGAATATGGACGGCGCGATGGCACCTACATCCGCTTCGATTCGAATGCCGCGGTGCTGATCAACGATGCCGGTGAGCCGGTAGGAACGCGCGTCTTCGGGCCGGTAGCCCGCGAGTTGCGCGAGCGCAAGTTCCTGAAGATCGTGAGTTTGGCGCCCGAGGTTTTATAGGAATTTGGTAATTAAGTAATTTTGTAATTGGGTAATTTTAAAAACCCGCAAACGCCAGGTTTTTCAATATTACCCAATTACTAAATTACAAAATCAGGTTATGTCTATGGCAACTGCAACCGCAAGAAAAGAACGCAAGCGAGTGGACATCCGGCGTAATGACACGGTAAAGGTCATCACCGGACGTGACAAAGGCAAAGAAGGCCGCGTGTTGCGGGTAATTCCCGAGAAGGGACGCGTCTTAATCGAGCACGTCATGCTGATGAAAAAGCATGTGCGGCCCAACCCGCAGCGCAACATCAAGGGCGGAATCGCCGAGCAGGAAAGCGCAATCTCAATCTCGAACGTGCAATTGGTGTGCGGCACCTGTGGTCCGGTTCGCGTCGGCCGCGAGATTCGCGGCGACAAAAAGGTTCGGGTCTGCAAAAAGTGCGGCACCACGCTCGACAAGTAGATTGGGTAATTGGGTACTTTGTAATTGGGTAATTTGAAGACCCGGAAAGATCGAAGGTTTCAAATTATAAAATTAACCGCTTACAAAATTACAAATTCTCACGAACCGGTAACCACTCCGAAACCGTGAACAGAGACGAGAGACATGGCTAAGGAAAAAGAAAAACGCGAAAGAAAGTCCGACGCGCAGCAGGCGCCGGTCAGCGCGGAAGCGCCGCGGCATAGCTCGAAAGAGAAACCGCGCCTGAAAGCGCGCTTCCAAAAAGAAATTGCGCCTGCATTGATGAAAGAACTTGAACTGAAGAACCCGAGCGCGGTGCCGCAGTTGCACAAAATTGTGGTCAACATGGGTGTCGGCGAGGCCACGCAGAACGCCAAGATTCTTGATCCTGCGGTCAACGAACTCGGCCAGATTACCGGCCAGAAGCCGGTCGTGACCCGGGCCAAAAAGTCGATTGCTGCTTTCAAGGTTCGTGAAGGCCAGCCAATTGGGGCGATGGTAACGCTGCGCGGCGATCGCATGTACGAATTTCTTGATCGCCTGGTGAGTGTGGTTCTGCCGCGCGTCCGCGATTTTAAAGGCGTCTCGACCAAGTCGTTCGACGGTCGCGGCAACTACACATTGGGATTGCACGACCAGCTGATCTTCCCGGAAATTTCCTATGAGAAGGTCGATAAGCAAAAGGGCATGAACGTCACCATCGTGACCACCGCCAGCACCGACGATCAGGCGCGGTCGCTGTTAAAGCACATGGGGATGCCGTTCCGCCCGTAATTAATGATTGAAGAAGAGGCGGTTAGCGAGAAGCTAGCGGCCAGGAGCTAGAAGCTAAGTGGCAACTACAGCAAAAAGAGTTAAAGACGAGAAGATCCAAAAAAAGTTTGAGGTCGCCCGCGCCGCGAAAAAAGAACGCCCAAAGTTTTCCACGCGCCGGCACAACCGCTGCAAGATCTGCGGTCGTCCACGGGCTTATCTGCGTAAGTTCGGGCTTTGCCGCCTGTGCTTCCGCGGCCTGGCGCTAAAGGGCGAAATCCCCGGCGTCTCGAAATCCTCCTGGTAGTAAGCCGGGAGTAGAGACGTAGCTCGGCTACGTCTCCGGCAGCGCTCAACAGTCGGGCGCCGCCACTAGCGATGTTGCTGAGCAACGTCGCTGCAAAGATCAGCAATGGACCTGCCGCGGGTTCCTTGGCCAGTGCACCACAGGCCCAGGCAAACGGGCAGTTGAGGAGAAGCAAAACGATGAGGTTGACCGACCCGGTCGCAGACATGCTGACGCGAATTCGCAACGCGATCAGCGCCCGGCACCAGAAAGTCGATGTGCCCGCTTCCAAGCTGAAGCTGGAGATTGCCCGCATTCTCAAAGAAGAGGGCTACGTCTCCAACTACAAGGCAACGGAAGAAGAGGGCCACAAAGTGGTGCGGATTTATTTGAAGTACAGCAACAATAACGAGGCCGCCATCTCGAACGTTGAGCGGGTGTCCCGCCCCGGCTGCCGCGTGTATGTACGCCGCAGTGAGATTCCCCGGGTGCTGGGTGGAATGGGAATCAACATTCTGACCACGCCGCGCGGAGTCATGACCGGACGCCAGGCGCGCAAGGAAGGCCTGGGCGGAGAACTGCTCTGCCAGGTCTGGTAATAAAGGTCTGGTAAATAAAATTCGCTACGAAGCGCTTAGCGAGAAGCTAGGAGCCAGAAGCTAGAAGCCGAGATTCTATGTCACGTATAGGAAAAAAACCGATCCCGCTTCCCAAGGGAGTGACCTTCAAAGTTGAAGGCAACGTAGTCAACGTCCAGGGCCCAAAAGGTAAGCTGGATACTACGATCCCCGAAGGTATTCGCTTTGAGCAGCAGGATGGAAACCTGGTCGCCGTCCGCGAGAACGATTCGCAGGCCGCCGTTCACGGATTGGCGCGTGCTCTGGTCAACAACGCCGTTGAAGGCGTCACCAGGGGCTGGACCAGGGAACTGGAAATTGTAGGCATCGGATATCGCGCCGAGTTAAAGGGCAAAGGCACGGTGGTATTCAGCCTGGGATATTCCCATCCTATTGAGTACCCGCTGCCGACCGGCGTCGATGTAACCATCGACCCCAAGCAGACTCGCGTCGCCCTCACTGGCATCGATCGTCAGAAGGTCGGCCAGGTGGCGGCGGAGATGCGCGGATTGCGTCCCCCCGACCCCTACAAGAACAAAGGCGTGCGCTACGTGGGCGAGCGCCTGAAAAAGAAGGTCGGTAAGACTGGAGCGAAGTAGCGGTCGTTGGGCAGTGATCGTTGGCCAATAAGAATTTGTAGTTCGAATAATTGATTTTGAAATCGTGGAGTTTGGCCGACGGCCAAAGACCCACGACCAAGGACTAAACAAACCATGCTTACGATTTCATCGAAAAACTCGAATCGCCGGCACGTGCACCATCGCATCCGTAAAAAGATCCAGGGCACGGCGGAACGGCCGCGATTGAATGTCTACCGGTCTTTGAATCACGTTTACGTGCAACTGATCGACGATCTCGAAGGCAACACTCTGGTTTCCGCCAACTCGGCAGAGGGCGCCAAGGGCGAGAAGAAAAACGGCGGCACCGTGGCGGCGGCCAAAGCCGTCGGCAAGGTGATTGCCGATCGCGCCAAAGCCAAAGGGATCAGCGAAGTGGTCTTCGATCGGGGCGGATACATTTACCACGGTCGGGTGAAAGCCGTAGCCGACGCAGCGCGCGAAGCCGGCTTGAAGTTCTAAAGATTGAAAAATTGGGGAATCTGGTAATTGAGTAATTAAGACCGCAGAAGGGTTTTTAAATTACCAAATTGCCCGATTACAAAATTACGAAATAGGTTATCGATGCCAACTGTTACCAAGAAACTCGATGCGGGCTCGTTCCAGCTTAAAGACCAGGTAGTCGCCATCAACCGCGTCACGAAAGTGGTCAAGGGAGGCAAGAACCTCTCCTTCGCAGCACTGGTCGTGATTGGCGACCCCGGGGCTTCGGTGGTCGGCTACGGTTCCGGCAAGGCCAAGGAGGTTCCCCAAGCCATTCGCAAGGGGATTGAGTCGGCCAAGAAGAACCTGATGCGGGTTAACCTGACGCAGACCACGATTCCGCACACCGTTCTCGGACGCTTCGGCGCCGGCATGGTGTTGTTGAAGCCGGCTCCCGAAGGAACTGGCGTGATCGCCGGCGGAGCGGTACGCGCCGTAATGACTTCAGCGGGGATTCAGAACGTGCTGACCAAGTCGATTGGCACCACCAATCCGCACAACGTTATCAAGGCGACTTTCGATGCCCTGAAGCGCTTGAAGAACCGGGCTGACATTGCTGCCTTGCGCGGCAAGACGGTACAGGAACTGTAAGAGGAATCAGGAACATGCCAAACAAATTGCATCCCAAGAAATCGCCCGGCAGCGGAGCTAAGCTGGAGCTCAAGTGGGTACGCTCCGCCATCTGCACGCCGGTGAAACACAAGCTGGTAATCAAGGGCCTCGGTTTCACTCGCCTGAACCAGGTGATCGAACGGCCTGACACGGCGGCGATCCGCGGGATGGTAGCCAAGGTGCCGCATCTGGTGGCGATCGTTTCGCCGGAAAATTAGCTGGGACAGACATTATGGATCTCTCGAAACTTCACGCCCCTAAAAAGGCGGCAGAAAAAAAGAAGCGGGTTGGCCGCGGTATGGGCTCGGGCATGGGCAAGACTTCGGCCCGTGGCCACAAGGGACAACGCTCCCGCAGCGGTTCCCGCATGATGCGCGGCTTTGAAGGCGGCCAGATGCCGCTGCATCGCCGCATGCCCAAGCGCGGATTCACCAACATCTTCCGCAAGGAATTTAATATCGTCAGCCTGGAACGGCTGGCGGCGCTCGGCGAGTCGACCATCAATCCCGACGTGCTGCGCAAAGCCGGAGTCATCAAGACCAAGCATCCGGTCAAGGTCCTCGGCGACGGCGAGCTTACCATCGCCCTCACCGTATTCGCTCACAAGTTTTCCAAGTCTGCCCAGGAAAAGATCACTGCCGCGGGCGGCAAGTTCGAGGTGCTGTAGTCGATGCTGGAAAAACTGGCCAATGTATTTCGCATTCCTGAGCTGCGTAAGCGCATTTTGTTTACGCTCGGTCTGCTGGCCGTGTATCGCCTGGGTGGGCACATCCCCACGCCCGGAGTAAACGCCGACAAGCTGCAGCAGTTTTTCGAGCAGAACAAAGGCTCGTTCCTTGGATTCGTCGACTTGTTTTCCGGCGGCCAGCTGCGCCGCCTCACCATCTTTGCGCTGGGCATCATGCCCTATATCACCGCCTCCATCATTTTGCAGTTGCTCACCGTGGTCTACGAACCGCTGGCCAAGCTGCAAAAAGAAGGCGAAATGGGCCGCAAGAAAATCACCCAATGGACTCGCTACCTGACCCTGGTCTTGAGCGCGGTACAGTCCATGGCCATCGCCATCGGCCTCACCAAGAACGGCGACTTTGTGGTGCATCCCGGTCCCGGGTTTGTTCTGATGACCATGCTCACGCTCACCACCGGCAGCGTGTTCATCATGTGGTTGGGCGAGCAGATCACCGAGCGCGGCGTGGGTAACGGAATGTCGCTCTTGATCTTCGCCGGCATCGTCGTCGGTTTGCCGCGCGGGGTCTTCGATCTCTACGACAAAGTGAAGAACAATGCCTGGGGAGCTTTCACTGCTCCGGCCGTGATCATGCTGGTTGCGGTGATGGTCGCCATCGTCGGCTTTATCGTCTACGTGGAACGCAGCGAGCGCCGCATTCCGGTGCAGTACGCCAAGCGTGTGGTGGGACGAAAGGTAATGGGCGGTCAGTCTACCCACCTGCCGTTGCGAGTCAACGCCGGCGGTGTGATGCCTGTGATCTTCGCCTCCTCGATCCTGACGTTGCCGCAAACCGTGGGTTATCCGTTGCGCAACAGCCGCTACTTCTCGGATCTCTTCCGTTGGTTGGGATGGGGCGAGCCGCTCTACACTTTGCTCTACGCTGTGGGCATTATTTTCTTTGCCTACTTCTATGTGTCGATCGTCTTCAATCCCAATGAAGTCGCCGACAACATGCGGAAGTACGGAGGATTTATCCCCGGCATTCGTCCCGGCAAGCGCACCGCCGACCACATCAACGAGATTCTTACCCGCATCACGCTGGTAGGCGCGCTCTATCTCATCATTATTTCCTTCATTCCGGAATGGATGATTGCCGGCATTCACTTGAACCATTTGCCGGGATTTCTGGGAGCATTTTTTGAACGCTTTCCCACCTGGATGACCAATGGGTTAGGCGTCTCCTTCTATTTCGGAGGCACCTCGCTGCTGATCGTGGTAGGCGTCGCCATGGACACGGTGACCCAGATCGAAGCACAGTTAATCATGCGGCACTATGATGGATTTACCCCGCGCAGCGGACGCATACGCGGGCGCAGAACCTGGTAGTAAAGCTTCGAGATTTGAGGTCCGGGCTGCCAGCTCACCGGCCGGTTAGCCGGTTAGCCACGGCGAAAAGCTGGAAGCGTTCTTATGAGGACAGCCATAGCGGCTGATTAAAAGTCGGAATCAATAGGAAGAACGTTCGATGGCAGAGGTGGTTGCGGGCGGCATCGGACCGATTGTCCTGCTTGGATCTCCTGGCGCCGGCAAGGGTACACAAGCCAAAAGAATTTCGTCCCGCTACGAGATTCCGCAGATTTCAACCGGCGATCTGCTGCGGGACAATGTAAAACGGGGCACCATCCTCGGTTTGCAGGCTAAGAACGTGATGGAGCGCGGCGACCTGGTTTCTGACGAACTGGTCTGCAACATGGTGGCGCAGCGCCTGTCTCGGCCCGATTGCGAGCACGGCTATATCCTCGACGGATTCCCCCGCACAGCCGCCCAGGCGGAATGGCTGGATGAATTCCTGAAGCGCAAGGTCTTTGATAACCCGAATCACGGCAGGTGGTTGCCGATTGTGATCCGCATTGAGGTGGATTATAATAAGTTGTCGCTCCGGCTCACCGGACGCAGGACTTGTCCCACCTGTGGGCGGATTTACAACATCCATTCCAGGCCACCCCGCGTCAACGAAATCTGTAATTTTGACGGAACGCCTCTCGTCATCCGCGAGGATGATCGCGACGAAGTGATCAAGGAACGCCTCGCGACCTACGAGCGGCAGACGCGGCCGGTAGCCGACTACTACAAAGCCAAAGGCCGGCTGTTTTGTGTGAATGGCGACCTGCCGGTCGACGAAGTTTCGGAAACGATCTTCAAAGACATTGAAGCCAGCCGGACCAGCGGAAACACATCGACTGGCAGTAAATAACTAAGTACGAATGGCGATAGTTTGTAAATCGGCGAGCGAGATCGAAAAGATGCGGCGTAGCGGCCGCGTAGTTCGCGAAGTGCTCGATTACCTGCGCGATCTGGTGGCGCCCGGCATGAGCACCATGGATTTGGAGCGCGCCGCCGAGCAGAAGATGAAGGACCTGGGCGCTAAGCCCGCGTTCAAGGGATATTTCGATTATCCCTGTGTGCTGTGCACCTCGATCAACGAAGAGATTGTTCACGGCATCCCTTCTGAGAAACGAGTGCTGAAGGCGGGCGACATAGTTTCTATCGACTGCGGCGTAGTCATGGACGGCTACTACGGCGACTCGGCTATCACCGTTGCAGTGGACGGCTCGGTAACACCAGAGCTGCAAAAGCTTTTAGAGGTGACCGAAGCCTCGCTGTACAAAGGTATCGACCAGGCGCGGGTAGGAAATTCGGTCGGCGATGTGGGCGCAGCAGTGCAGGAATACGTAGAAGCCAGCGGGTTCAGCGTGGTTCGGGAATTTGTTGGCCATGGTATCGGCACCAAGTTGCACGAGGAGCCGCAAGTGCCGAATTTCGGTACGCGCGGCCACGGCGCAAGATTAAGAGAAGGCATGGTTCTGGCGATTGAGCCGATGGTGAACTTCGGCAAGCCCGGCACCAAGGTTCTGGCGGACAAGTGGACAGCAGTCACCGCCGACGGCAGCTTCAGCGCCCACTTCGAACACTGCGTAGCAGTAATGCGCGAAGGCCCAATGATCTTGACGCAGTAGAGGTTCAGGTAGAGCAGGGGTTCAGCCCTGCGTTAAGAAAGAAATAGAGACCGGCTTTAGCCGCTGAGGGGCAGAAGCCAGGAGCGATTTATCTGAGCAAAGAAGACGCGATTGAAGTAATGGCGGTGGTTCTTGAACCCCTGCCCAATGCCATGTTCCGGGTGGAACTGGAAAACAAACATCAGGTGCTGGCCCACGTTTCCGGCAAAATGCGCAAGAACTTCATTCGCATCCTGCCCGGTGACAAAGTTGCCGTAGAGCTTTCGCCCTACGACTTGAATCGTGGCCGCATCGTGTACCGCTACAAATAACTGCCATCACGCAGCCGTTTCTGACGGCTGACGACTGAAGGCTGAAGGCTGGGTTCTCATGAAAGTACGAGCGTCGGTAAAGAAAATCTGCGACAAGTGCAAGGTCATTCACCGCAAGGGTGTGGTGCGTGTGATCTGCGAAACCGCGAAGCACAAGCAGCGTCAGGGATAAGAGGAGCACTATGGCACGTATTGCGGGCATCGATCTACCGCGTAACAAGCATGCGAACATCGCATTGACCTATATCTACGGCATCGGCAATGCCCGGGCCGCGCGCATCCTCGATCAGGCGAACGTTGACCCGATGAAGAAGGTGCAGGATCTCGCGGAAGACGAAGTCAACCGCATCCGCAATGTCATCGAGGCCGAAGGTCTGGTGGAAGGCGATCTGCGCAAGGAAGTTTCGATGAACATCAAGCGACTCATCGAAATCGGCTCCTACCGCGGCTATCGTCATCGCCGGAACCTGCCGGTACGCGGACAGCGCACCCACACCAACTCGCGTACCCGTAAAGGTCCGCGCAAGGGCACGGTCGCCATCAAGAAGAAGGCGGCAGCAAAGACTTAGGATATGTCGTTGGTCGTGCGTCGTTGGCAGCCAACGACTAACGACCAACGGCCAAGGACGACTCAAACATGGCAAAACCAGCAGCAGGCGCAGCAACACCGGACAAAAAGGGCAAGAAGAAGGTCTTCAAGAAGAAAGACCGCAAGCACGTTCCATTTGGGATCGTGCACATTCAAGCCTCGTTCAACAACACCATCGTGACCATCTGCGACCCAGCCGGAAACGTGCTGTCGTGGAAGAGTTCCGGATCGCTCGGCTTCCGCGGATCGCGTAAGGGAACTCCCTTCGCGGCCCAGCAGGCCGCCTCGAACGCCGCCAACATGGCGCGCGATCACGGCGTCCGCACCGTGGAAGTCCGCGTTAGCGGCCCGGGATCAGGCCGCGAGTCGGCAATTCGTGCATTGGGAGCGGCGGGCATAGAAGTCCGCAACATAAAAGACGCCACCCCCATCCCGCACAACGGCTGCCGTCCCCCCAAGCGCCGCAGAGTATAAAATGCGCGTGTGTAGAGACGTAGCTCCGCTACGTCTTCTAACCACGAGCAAGAATGTTGACAGCGAAAACGCTGCAAACAAAGACGTTGCGAAGCAACGTCTCTACTAAAGCACCACCGACCGGGACGAAGGGTGAAGCCAAACCCGTAAACCGATCATCTAATTGAGGAGAAGATAACTTGGCCAGATATACCGGACCCGTCTGCCGCTTGTGCCGTCGCGAGGGAATGAAGCTGTTCCTCAAAGGCACAAAATGCTTCAGCGAGAAGTGCCCCATAGAAAAACGCAATTTTGCCCCCGGTCAGCACGGCAAGGACCGCAAGGCAAAAATCGTTGGCTATGGCCTGCAACTGCGCGAAAAGCAAAAAGCTAAACGCATCTACTTTACCCAGGAAGGCCAGTTCCGCAACTATTTCGAAAAAGCGGCGCGCGCCTCGGGTGTAACCGGCGAGCTGCTCCTGCAACAATTGGAGCGCCGTCTTGACAACGTGGTCTACCGCTTGGGCTTCGGAATTTCCCGTCGCCAGGCACGTCAACTGGTTCGCCACGGCCATATTCACATTGATGGACGGAAGGTAAACATTCCGTCGTATCAGGTTAGCGTTGGCGAAGAAATCGCCATCCGCGAAAGTAGCCGCAAGCTCCCTATTCTGGAGCCGGCAAAAGATTTCGCCAGCCACCAGAATGCGCCGACCTGGCTCGAAATCGATCGCGATAACTACAAAGGCAAAGTACTCTCACTGCCCAAGCGCGACGAAATCCAGCAGCCGGTGAACGAGCAGCTGATCGTCGAACTGTACAGCAAGTAGGAAAAAGATTTGTAATTTGGTAAATTCGCAATTTGTAATTTCGAAGCGGCGGGTAGTTTGGTTTTAAATTACCAAATTACCCAATGAGTTCGGTCCCATTTTCGTGCCAGATCAGCCTCTTCTGACGCCTGACCTGAACCTGGACCTGTTCAGGGAGTCAGAACTGAGCCAAACGGCCGAAGGAGAAACAAATGCTTTGGAAGGGCTTTCAGAAACCGAAACGTCTCGCCGTCGATACCCAAACCTTAACCGACAAGTACGGCATCTTCTGGGCGCAGCCATTTGAACGCGGCTTCGGCACCACCATCGGCAACGCGCTGCGGCGCGTGCTGTTGTCTTCGATCGAAGGCGCCGCCATCACCGCGGTCAAAATCGAAGGCGTACTGCACGAGTTCCAGTCGATCCCCGGCGTCGTCGAAGACGCGACCGACATCATCCTCAACCTGAAGCAGGTTCCGTTCAAGTTGGCCGGCGATGCGCCGAAAGCGATTTACCTGCGCGCCGACCAGCCCGGAATCGTCACCTCAGGCATGATTGAGGCCGATGCCGACGTCGAAGTGCTCGACAAGGACGTCTACATCGCCACCGTAAGCGAAGGCGGCAAGCTTGATATGGAAATGCGCCTAAAGCGCGGCCGTGGCTACATCTCCGCCGATAAGAACTTCGACGAGGATCTGGGCATCGGATTCATTCCTATCGACTCTGTCCATTCGCCCGTACGGAAATGTAACTACACGGTCGAAGCCGCCCGTCTTGGTCAGATCACCGACTACGACAAGCTCACCCTCGAAGTGTGGACCAACGGCTCCATCCAGCCCGCCGATTCCATCGGTCTGGCTGCCAAGTTGTTGAAAGACCACATGAATATCTTCATTAACTTCGAAGAAGATATCGAAACCTCGACCTCCTCCGAGGAGCGCAAGCCGGAGATCAAGAACGAAAACCTGAACCGTTCAGTGGAAGAGTTGGAGCTGTCGGTACGCAGCTACAACTGCCTGAAGAACGCCAACATCCAGACCATCGGAGAGCTGGTGTGCAAGACCGAAGCCGAGATGCTCAAGACCAAGAATTTCGGCCGCAAGTCGCTGAACGAAATTAAAGAAATACTGTCGTCCATGGGCCTCAGCCTGGGCATGAAGATCGACGAGCACGGCAACGCTGTGCCCGGACCGACTTCGAACCAGGTATTGCCCGCGTCAGCCTACGGGCCGGACGACCAGTACTAAGCATCACCGAGGGGCCGGCACAGCCGGCCCCCAAATTTTGAGATCGGGGTTTATCCCATGCGTCATAAAGTATCCGGATGGAAACTGGGACGTAACACCTCCCACCGCCGCTCGCTGCTGCGCAACCTGACTACCTCGCTCATTCTCGAAGAGCGTATCGAAACCACGTTGCCCAAGGCCAAGGCTCTGCGCCCGCAAGTGGAGAAGATGATCACGCTCGGTAAGCGCGGAGATCTCGCCGCTCGCCGGCAGGCGCTCGCTTATCTGATGACCAGCGCCGCTGTCGATAAATTATTCGACACCATCGGCCCCCGTTTCGGGGACCGCCAGGGGGGCTACCTCCGAATCGTTCGTCTCGGCTGGCGCAAGGGAGATGGCGCCGACAAAGTCTTCGTCGAGCTCCTGGGCAGTGAACAGCTGCAGGAAGAAAAACGTCAGAAGCGCGCCGAAATTCGCCAGAAGCGCGCCGACGAAGCCAAGAAGGCCATGGAAAATGCCGACGCCCAGAACCATCTGGAGCAGGGCGCCGACATCTCCGAGAGCAAAGAAGAAAACGAAAAGTAATTCCCTCCGTCAGACAAAAAGCACCCGGAAAATCCGGGTGCTTTTTTTGTCTCTACACTCTCGTCCTTGTCATTTCCCTCCCTCTTGTCATTCCGACGAAGGAGAAATCTGCTAGTGCCAGCACCACAAAAGAGGGTGCCGCATCCTAGTCGCGTTCTGTGCGACTAGGGTGGGAAGCCCACGACCCCACGCAGCGTAAGCCCTTCACCGACAAAGGCCACCCTCACGGCTTCGGATGTGAGGCCGTTCCGCCGTCCGTCATGCCCAGCACCCACTTGATCGCCTCAAAATACATCTTGCGAATATCAGGATCGCTCCACGACTCCTGCGTGTGCCCAAGCGTCGAATAGAACACCCGGCCCTTGCCGTACGACTTGCTCCACGCCACAGCAAAATCGTGGTCGGTGCGATGCACCCGCGGGTTCTGATAATTCAGCTTGCTTGAATCAAGACTGAGCAGCACATTTACCTTCTCTCGCGACCACTCCTTGGGCTGATAAATTTCGTCGTACTTCACAAACGCTTTCGGGAAGTGCCGCACCGCAGGAAAGTCTGGAGCTTCGTTAACGATGGGCGCATTGAACGTCATCCAGGGGTGCTGATCGAACCAGCCGCCAATCATCTCGCCGTACTCGGGCCACTTGTAATTCGTGTCAAGCGCGGCGTGTACTCCGACGAAACCTTTGCCTTCATCCTTGATGAAGGAGAGCATGTCTTTCTTCTGCCCGTCGTCGAGGTCGAGCTCGCCCGTGGTGCTTACGAAAACTATGGCGTCAAAGTAGTTGAGATTTTTGGTGTTGCGTCCGCCCAGATCTTTTTTGGTGATGAGTTCAGTGTCGGTGCGCAGCATTGCTTCCCACAGGCCGGTATCGTGTCCCATGTTGTAGATCGCAGCCATGGCGTCGCTGATCGAATCGTGCTCCCATCCTTTGGTCTGGCCGATCACCAGAATGTGTTTGGCATGAAGCGGACGAGCCGTCGGCGGCGGCGCAACGGACGGATCGACGGCCGCGTCCTGTTGTGAAAAAGCAAAACTTTGCAGGGCCAAAAAAGTTAGAAAAAGAAGTATCGAAGTGCAATTCTGGCGCAAGAGGTTGCCCCTTTCGACTTGAAAATGTCAGCGGGGATAAAGGGTAGCACAAGCTGACAAGAGATGCCTGAAGTGTTCCGCAAGGAACATAGCGTTATGACGCTCCAGCCTATACGATAGTGTCATGACAGCTAAGCTTAAGAAAACGAAGCAAAAAAAGAAGCCGGCCCGGCGATTGACCATCGCACGGCTGCGTGCGTCGGTGGAGGATGACCTGGTGGAGCTGACGGAAGGGAAGGCGAATCAGGATTCGCGATGGACCCGTCCGCGCAAGCAGCGGCTTTCCTTGCGGGTGGACACCGAGGTGGTGGACTGGTTCAAGTCCAAAGGGCCGGGGTATCAGACGCGGATCAACCGGATACTGAGACGGGTGATGACGGAGGGGAAGAAGCGTCCGGGAAAGTAGTGGTTGGTGCTTTGCGGTCCGGTGCTGGCGGTTGAATTTCCTACCCTCTCGTCATCCAGGGCGCAGAAAGGGATCAGCTCGTGGGATTCGTAGCTGCTCAAAGGATCGTGCCCGCTTTAGGCGACGAGCAGATTCCTGCCTGTGGTCGGAATGACAATAGAGTAGGGAAGGGTCGGAGCGAAGAAGAGGTCTTGTCCTTATGATTGAGTTTTGGAGAGCGGCGATTCGGCAGCAGTTTCATGCTGCCATCGACATGCTGGGCAATGCGATCGTTGCCTGTCCGGAGGCGGTATGGGTCGGGCAGGGACGGTTTGCGTTCTGGTATTTGGCTTATCACACGCTCTTCTTCCTTGATGTGTATCTGTCGCCGGAAGGCGAAGAGAAATTCTGTCCGCCGGCGCCATTCGATCGTAGTGAACTCGAAGACGAGGTTGTAGTTCGGGACCCCGGCTATAGCAAAGCCCAGCTGCTCGGCTACCTCGATCACTGCCGCAAAAAACTGGACGCGGTGATGGCGGCCATGACCGAAGACTGGACGGCTGCTTCCTGCCCCTTCCCCTATCGCGAGATGAGCAACGGAGAACTGCTGCTTTACAACATGCGACACGTGCAACATCACGCGGCGCAACTAAATATGCGGTTGCGTCAGGCAACGAATTCGGCGCCCGACTGGGTGTCAAAGGGCGGGAAGAAACGTTAATGCCCGGCAAGTATTGCAACGGGGGTGGTCGGTGAGAAGGCCATCGATTCTTATACTCGGCATGGTTGCCACGCTTGGATGCACAAAGAGCCATGAGTTTGATTGTGTGGATCAAATCGCCAAGCGAGTTCCGATTGGCTCGACGGCCAGCCAAGCCGACAAAGCCCTCAAGGAGTGTGGCCTAGAATACTCGCTTGATAAATCCAATAACACTTTTGTTGCAATCAAGCGCGATACGAACAACGGGGTAATCCAGGAAAGCCGTACCGTGGTCATTAAACTGGATGGTCCCGACAAAGTGTCATCGGTGGAGGTCAAGAGCAGGTTCACCGGACCATAGGGGCCTTGGCCAGCGTCTGCGAGGCCGCGGCAATCGGGCGGGCGGCGGCGGGTGGCCCAGGCTTTTGATCTTGTTGGCATCTCCAACACAGTGGTTGCCCCGTTCCTTCGCGTTTCTTAGCTAAAGGGCGGGTAGCACGAGCGCCGATAGCTGCGAAGCTCCGAAGCTCCGTCGCCCGATCCCGGGACGAAATCTTGGTCCAGCCTTCATTCACGCGCACCGTCCCGGTTTCGTCCAGGAGATAGAAACGATAACTGTTGCAGCGCCACTGCTCGGGAGATCCCACTAGTCCTCGCCTCACCGGGTTGCGATGCATATATCTTAGTTTTCCCATGCCCTCCTTGGTCGTCCAGAGGTTGAAGTTGTAGAGACGAAGATAGAGATGAAGCAATCGCGGGCGCGCGCGGTGTTGAGAAAAGGTAAGCGCCGGTAACAGGAGCAGGTGATAAAGTGCAAATGTTGAGCGCCGTAAATGCGGTGCAGGCCGCTGGGAATAACAGCTCATGGTATCGACAGCGTCGTGCCCGCCCTTGCACAAAACGCAAGGACGGGCCACCCATCCTTTGCCCCAAGAAGCTGCCAAAAGTCTTCGGACGATTGTTTGCTGACCCAGGTTCCTGGCATTGTTCAGTTTCGAACAGCGTTTTTGGATTATGAACGAAGGTGGCTTTTGCCGGGATAGCCTCGTGGGCGTATCGCTCTGCAAAACGGCCACTTATGTCCAGGGGATTGGGCCGAGAACATGCATATTGAAGGTCGGCATTCCTATGCCTGCGGAGGCGGTATGGAGAAACTGTTTCGAGACATGCGCCAGGCTCTTCGCCAGTTGCGCAAGTCGCCCGGTTTCACGCTGACCGCGGTGTTGACTCTGGCCCTCGGCATTGGAGCGACCACGGCAATTTTCTCCATTGTCGAGGGTGTACTGCTAAGGCCGTTACCGTTTGCCGATCCGGACAGGCTGGTGACCCTGGGCGACACAATCGAGGGATCTCTGTGGAGTGGAGATCCGCTGGTATCTGGACCCGAGATTCCTGCCTATGAGCGTGATACCCACGGGTTTTCCAGCCTGGGTGGCTACCAGCAAAGCGGGTACGAGCTCTCCGGCGTAGCAGAACCCGAGCAGATTAACGGAAGCCGGCTGACCGCGGCGTTATTCCCCACGCTGGGCGTCCAGCCGCTGATGGGGCGGACCTTCACGCAGCAGGAGGATGAGGGCGGGCAGCAGGTTGTCGTAGTCAGTTACCAAATGTGGCACAGCCGACTGCATGGCGACCCGCGAGTGCTAGGCCAGACCATTGTGCTCGACCGCAAACCGTACGAGATCATCGGCGTTATGCCGCGCGAATTCGAGTTCCCGCTGGTACCGGGGCAACTCAACCGCAGCGAACTGTGGCTGCCAACGAGTTTTACCCAGGGCGATCTTGTACAGCAAGGAGCATGGGGCTACAACATGATTGGCCGGCTGAAACCTGGCGTCTCAGCTGTACAAGCGGAGCAGGATGCGGAGCGCGTGGCACAACAAACCTCGCGAACGTTTCCCACGGCGATGGCTAGCCTGCGCGTTCACGCAAGTGTGAGACCCTTGTCCGAAGCGACCGTCGCAGCGGCGCGGCCGCTGGTGAACACGCTTTTTCTCGCGGTTGCGGTGGTGCTGTCGATTGCGTGCGCCAACCTTGCCGGTCTGCTGCTGGTGCGCGTCATTCGCCGCCGCCATGAAATAGCCGTTCGCCTGGCCCTGGGCGCAAGCGGAACCGCCGTACTGCGACAAAGCTTGCTGGAGGGCATGCTGCTCAGCGTGGCAGGTGGGCTGCTGGGCCTGGGGTTTGCCGGCGCCGCGTTGCGCATCGGCGTCAGTTTTCTGCCAGAGTCTCTGCCGCGCGTGAGTGCGATTGGTCTGGACTGGAAGGTCGTTCTCTTTGCCGTCGCAGTCGCTATTCTTACCGGACTGGCGTGCGGCGTATTGCCAGCATATGTCGCCACGCGCACCGCGGTTAATGACGCGCTCAAGGAGAGTGGACGCACAAGCAGCGTGAGCGGCGGGCATGCGCGCTTGCGCTCCACTCTAGTGGTCGGTCAACTTGCGGTGGCTCTGGTGTTGATGTCGGGGTCGGGTCTCTTGTTGCGTAGCTATGACAAGCTTCGTAGGGTGGACCTGGGTTTTCGCTCCGATAATGTGCTGACAGCCTCCTTCGGCCTGCCTCATCAGCAATACTCTACTCAGGCCTCCGTTGACGCATTCGACGCGGCGCTGCTGAGCAGGCTGCGCCAGTTACCCGGCGTGAAAGCTGTGGGCATGACGAATCTATTGCCCGCATCGGGACAGCAGAGTTACGGCGCCATCTTCGCCGAGGGCTACGCCTCTCCCAGAGGCGCGCCTATGAGCGGGGCGTGGCGCGGCCAGGTAATGGGACAATACTTCGGCGCAATGGGCATACCGCTCATTCGCGGGCGAGACTTAAGCGAGGCGGATACGGCCAACTCTCCGCTCGTAGTGATCGTGAACCGCAGGTTTGCGGAGCATTATTGGCCCGGTCAGGACCCGATCGGGAAGCGGATACATATCGGTCTCCGCGAAACTCCCTGCCCGTGGATGACGGTGGTTGGCGAGATCGGCGATATCAAACAGAAGTCGGCGGATAGCGACGTCACCGAACAGATTTATCAGCCCACGAACCAGTTCAAACTGGGCCTTGGCCAGGCTGCCCCGCCGGATTTGCTTACAGGCAGCGGGGGCGCGATTGCGCTGCGTTCGAGCCTGTCCCCAGAGCAGATGGCCGGGTCGTTGCTCGCGGTGGTTCGCTCCATTGATCCGCAACTACCACTCACTCACGTTGAGTCGATGGCCCAAATTATCTCCGAGGGCCAGGCTTCCCGCCGCTTCAACACCGTGGTCATCTCCAGCTTCGCTGCTGCCGCCGTGCTGCTGGCTCTGCTTGGCATTTACAGCGTCATTGCCTTTTCTGCCGCACTACGGGCGCAGGAGTTGGCCATACGTCTCGCTCTGGGCTCGCAGCGCTCCGGCGTAATGCGGCTGGTACTTGCTTCCGGAGTCAAGCTGGGGTTGGCGGGTTGCGGCCTTGGTGCTCTAGCAGCAGTCTTCGCCACACGACTGTTGCGTTCGATGCTGTTTCAGGTGGATCCGCTCGATCCGGCAGTCCTCGCGCTGGCCGCGATTTCGATCTTCCTCTTAGCTCTTGCAGCTTCTCTTATCCCTGCCCGCCGTGCCGCTTCCATAGAACCGGTGCAGGCGCTAAGAGCAGAGTAGTGGTCATCGGGGTTCGAAGCAGCGGTGGTCGCCATGGCAAAGAAGGGTGGTTAAAGGCGGCTAAGCCCGGCCAACATAAATGCCGAGGGCGGCGGCGGCTTGGCGGAGCCGCTGGTCTCTGGTCCACAGCAGCGTTGGCGGATGGATGAATACGGAGGCCATTAAGTGAACGTCGATCAGGCCGATGCCGAGGCTATAGAGACGACGTTTCTCGATCATCAGTCGTACTTCGCGCAGTTGTGCGACTGGCACTTGCGGTAGCGAATCCAGTAGAGCAAGTGTAGCGGAGCGCTCTCGCAGTGATCCGAGGGCAAGTTCGGCGATGATGAAGGGATGGATCACGATCTGCCCCTGGCTAAGGTACTCACGCATCTGTTGGTTGCCGGAGCGCAGGTGGTCGATCCAAATCGAAGTATCGGCAAGAATCAATTCAGCTTCGCTCTACGGCGGGGAATGTTCTTGAGCCTGGGCATGCTGCCTCCGAGGGAGGCCAATCTGCGTGCGCTCTCGCGCTCGATCAGAGCTTTGAGGGCTTCCCGAATCAACGCTGTTTTCTCCGCCACTCCGGTGAATTCCTGGGCGATACGAACGAGATCGTCATCAAGCGCGATGGTGGTTCTCATAGAATCCTATTGGCACCAATTATAGCATCACTTGATGCGTCAAAATGTGCCTTACTGACCAAGCAAAACCGGTACCGAAAATCGGATGCAGTTGTCTATACCCACCCTGGTCGCAAAAGATGCGAGTAGGGTGGGCATCCTCGCCGGCACGGCTACTGTGCTATGGGGAGTTGGGCGTTGGCTACTACCTGCCAATGGCCGTCCTTCTTCTGGAAGACGTGCAGGCTGCGGTGTGACTCGGTGACTTCTTTCCCACCTTCCATGGCCTTGGTGGTTCCGCGATGCGTCATTGCGACCACGTCAGGGCCGAGCATTTCAAATTTATATTCGTCGGCTTTGTAGGTCGAATTCTGTTGGCTGGCGCTGGTGGCTTTATTGTCGGCAATCATCTCCTGCTTGTTCTGGGATTCTCCTTTGGTCCCAATAGCCAGTAGGTTGTCGCCAATAATTTTGTCGAGCTTGGCGGTGTCGCCGCCGGCTTCGCCCCATTGCTTGTCGATGGAGATGAGACTTTGTTGAACGTCGCTGGGGACGTCCTTAGCCTGGGCGGTGATGGCCAGGGCCATACCGGCAAATAACAGAGTGATTGCGAGACTGCGCTTCATGAAATTCTCCTCGAGTAGGTTTTCTTAGGATAGGTGCGGCATGACTATATACCCTTGCTGGGCTGTAAGTCATTGGATGGCGGGATTTTAGTTATGAGGGGCTAGCTCGGTTTTAGCCTTTTCCCACTATTGCCGTGTCTCGCAAAATCGGCGAGACATGAGGCGCCCTCAGGGCCGAATGGGATTCAGCAACTGCCGGCTGCATCGTTTCCCACCCTAGTCGCAAAAGCGCGACTCGGATAGGGCACCCGTTTTCTCGCCACTTCTTGCAGGGTGCCGAAAAATTGGCCCGCTGACGGCGGTAACTTGAGTAGCGTTACTGGGGCGCATAAACTGCCAGCATGGAAGTCTCTCGCACACAACTGGGCATTGCGGCTGGTGCCGGGGGACTTATCCTGCTCATCTTCTTCATCAGCCTGGCATGGCTCAATCACCAAGGGCCGGTGCTGTCGCGGTCGCCAGAGCGCGATCCGCTTTCGGGAGTGCCGGTTGACATCAGTCTCAATCCCTTGCGCGATCGCTCATCGGAGCGCGCTGCTACGCAATTTTTGCGCGGCTTGCAGGACGGACACTGCGACGAGCAACTTGCGGTCTGGGGGAAAGACTACCGCAAGAAGTATGCCGCGTTTATCTGCGAGTCGGAGACCCGGCATCCACTGCTGGCGTGGAAGATGGCGGAGTGGGAGGATGCGCCGCCGTTGCGCATTCTGCAATATCGCGGCACGCGCCTGAACGCGCCCGGACAGAAAGATACTTACAAAGAGCTGCTATCGCTGACCCTGGAGCATAAGGGCAGCGAGTGGGTTGTGACCAAGTACGACGCGATGTACTGATCCGCCAAGCAACTTCCCGCCGTGGTACAAATCAAAGCAGGATGACTCGCTCGGGGCAGGACGAAGGCGCGCGCAATGTTCACGTCTTTGGCGTGACGTCGCTGCTGAACGACACCGCGTCGGAGATGGCGTATTGGGTGCTGCCGGCGTTCCTGGTATCGATTGGCGCCGGGCCGGCGCAGTTGGGAGTTATCGAGGGCATCGCGGAGAGTGTCGCCTCGTTCGCGAATTTGTTTTCCGGCTATCTGGCTGACAAGTTTCCCAGGCGCAAGCCGCTGGTAGTTAGTGGCTACTTCGTCGCCAATGCGGCGAAGCCACTCCTGGCGCTGGCGATATCGTGGTCGCAGGTTCTGGTGATTCGTTTCGCCGACCGTTTCTCCAAAGGGATGCGGGGTACGCCGCGTGACGTGATGGTGGCGGAATCGGTGCCGGCTTCGCGCATTGGATCGGCTTATGGGTTGATCCAAGCGATGGATTCTGCGGGCGCCATCGCCGGTCCGCTGATTGCTTTGTGGCTATTGCCATTTTACGGGATGCGCAAAGTGTTTTGGTTTGCCGCCATTCCCGGCCTGCTGTGCGTGCTGGCGGCGCAATTTGGCATTCGCGAGACGCGGCGAAAACGCGAAGCCGCTGCAAAACGATCGGGCCCGAAGCCGACGCTTGGGCTGCTGAATTTTCCCCGGACGTTTTATCCCATGTTGTTCGCGGTCACTTTGTTCTCGTTGGGAAATTCGAGTGACATGTTTCTGGTGCTGCGGGCGGAAAGCGTTGGTATCCGCGCGGTACAGGCACCCCTGCTCGGGCTTGCGTTTAATACTGTCTACACTCTGTTTTCGTGGCCTGCCGGTCGCTTGAGTGACCGGTTTTCGCGCCGTGCCATCGCTGCCGCGGGATATGTTGTATTCGCCGCTGTGTATTTCGTCTTCGCGGCTGCGCCATCAAAGATGGCGATCTGGGTATCCATGGCTTCGTACGGATTGTTCTACGCATTGAGCAATCCGGTGCTTAAAGCTCTGGTAGTAGATGAGGTGGACGCGAAGTCGCGAGGTCGCGCCTTGGGCGTCTATTACTTCGCAACCAGCGTTGCGATTCTGCTTTCGAGCGTGCTTACCGGAACTCTGTGGAAGTATTTTGGACCGCAGGTTCCGTTCTATCTGTCGTCGGGAATCGCGCTGGTCTCGGCCGTGCTGTTGGTTATCTCTCCGACCAGGAAGCGCGCCACTGCGTAAGTGCGTCAGAATGCTAAAGTTTGTTGCAAGGAAGAACTGAGGTGCCGGTTGAACGCTGACGCAATTCGCGACCTGTTTGAGAAAGTTCGTAAAGGAAAGTTGCAGCCCGACGAAGCGGTACAGCGGCTGCGTCACCTGCCCTTTGAAGATCTCGGGTTCGCCAAGGTAGATCACCACCGCGCACTGCGCAATGGAATGCCTGAGGTGATTCTCGGGCAGGGGAAAACCTCGGCTCAGGTGGTGCAGATTTTTGCCCGGCTGGCGGACCATGGAGGCAATGTTCTGGCCACCCGTGCCACCAGAGCGCAATTCTCAGCCGTGAAGAAGAAAGTCGGCAAAGCAAAATTTTCTGAAGTCTCAAGAACCATCGTTTTGCAACGTGACAGAAAAATCTACGGGAAGGGAACTATTGCCGTGGTTTCCGCCGGCACCAGCGATATCCCCGTGGCGGAGGAGGCGGTTGCGACGGCGGAAATTATGGGGAACCAGGTGGCGCGTCTGTATGACGTCGGCGTTGCCGGAATTCACCGGCTACTGGCGAATCGCGAGAGTCTGACGCAGGCGCGCGTCGTGATTGTTTGTGCCGGGATGGAAGGAGCATTGCCCAGCGTGGTCGGGGGATTGGTGGGAGTGCCGGTTATCGCGGTGCCCACCAGCGTGGGCTATGGAGCGTCATTCAAAGGGTTGGCGGCGCTGATGGGAATGATGAATTCGTGCGCTTCGAATGTCAGCGTGGTTAATATTGATAACGGATTCGGCGCGGGATATGTGGCTTCGCTGATTAACCGGTTATAGATTCCGCTATTGCTCGGGAACCGACGCCGGGGCCTGGGGCTGCTGTTGTTGCTGCGATCCAAACGAAGACTGGCCAAAAGAAGATTGCCCGGAACCCTGCCCGAAGGATGATTGGCCGAATCCCGACTGGCCCTGCTTTCCGAATCCCGATTGCCCTTGCTGCGGTTGGCCCGCAATTGCGCTGGCGCCCTGAATGCCGCCGCCGCCGAGCCCACCCTGGTTCGGCTGGAACGGCCCGGTAATAGTGCCGCCGCGGTCCATGATCGGGCTGTAAATAAACTGCCAATCTTTGTAGTGGTTCTTATTGTTGAATTCGCGAATGGTCTCAGCCTTGCTTATGCTGGCCACGCCAACAATTGGTCCACCACCAAAGACCTGACCTGAGGTTGAATCGCCAGACGATGAAGATTTCCCCAGACTGAAGGACCCACCTTTTGCTGCCGGCGTGTCTGAATCGGAGGAATTCGAGCCTGATCCCGGCGATCCAGAATTTGACGATCCAAAATTCGATGACCCGGAATTTGACGCGCCGCCAAAAGGATTTTGCGTCGCCCCGGTCTGTGTCATGGCCATTGCCGCCTGTGCCATGGAGGCTTGCGCCATTGCCGCCTGTTGCGCCATGCCGGCGCCCATTTGTCCATTAGCGCCGAAACCGGTAGTGCCGCCCGTAGCCCCGCCACCCATGGCCGCGCCGCCTGCCATCGCTCCCATGGTTAATGCCTGCACGTCGGTCAAATGCAGTAAACGGAAATCCTTGCCGGTGATGGGATCTTTGTATTTCTGGCGCAGGAAGCGCACGTTGCTGGTGTTTTCCAGCTCTTCAACTCGCGTGGGATACCGGCCAAACTTTTTGTAGTAGCGCCTGACTGCGCGCGAATATTGCACGCCGCGATGAATCATCTCCTGCTCGCGGTCACGCTTCATCTGGAAGACAAACTCAGGAGCCACTGCCGCCGCCCCGATGGCCAGCAGTGCCATGGCCAGAATCAGCGTAAGCAGAATATAGCCGTGTTGCTGGCGATGCGAGGGTTTACGGAACTGATGAGTGATTCGCACGACTGACTTATCCCGAGACCAGTGGGATCATCTGGCGGTTATTGTTCAGCACATCTTCTATCTCAACCGAAGTGGGCGAAATGCGCAGAACTTTGTAGCGTCGGTCCACGATGTCGCCTTCGCCGGCGATGAAAATGTCTTCGCCCTGAGAAAGAAAAACCTTCTTGGGCTCGCCTGGCTTGTTGGCAAATCCAAAAAACTTCAAGTTGATGGGCGGCGGCGGTGGCGGTGGTGGCGGCCCGGTGGGAATTACCGCGACGTGCTGCCGGGGTCTTACGATCGGCTTCGGAATTTCCACTTCCGCCCGGAAAATATTTCGCCCGGAGCCTGAATACTTCGTATCCTCGCTGGCTTTCAACCAGTCAAAGCGCAGCAGAGGGTCAAGCGACTGTTGCGCCTGAATATTGGCTTTCTTTGACGCCAGTTTTGACTTGGAGCCACGGACGGTAGGTTTAACGGGAGTCGGCGCCGGGGTAGGTGTGGCCTCGCGCACGGTAGGAGTCGGCGAAGATCCCGCAACCGTCGGGATGAAGCGCGCAACCAGCACAATCGCCAGGATGCCAAGTACGACGGCGGCGATCAGCTTGCTCCGATTTTCGCTTCCCAGCTTCACTTATGCCGTCCTCAAAAATGTCCGCAGTTTCAACCGCAATCTTACCGTGTTCCCCTGTTCATCGCCCAGGTCGACGCTGTCCACCACGAAGAAAAGTTCGTCGCGCTCCAGCGAATTGATGAACTTTACCAGTTGCAGATAGTCGCCTGAAAGTGTGGTTTCAACCTCTACCGGGCGCACCCCGACCGGCTGCGGATCGTCAAATTTGTATTTGATCTGCGCCAGTTGTACACCGGTGTCACTGGCCAGCTTGGTTAGATTCTCCGAGATCGCCGAGTCTACCGATGGCAGCCGCTTGTCGTAGAAGCGATCGATTTGCTGGCTGGCAATCACAATTTTCTTGTCCAACCCATTCAGCGGTTCCACCACCCGCCGCTTTTGCTGGATGGCAATTCGCGCTTGATCGAGCTCGGCCAGACGCGCTTCCACTGAGCCAACTAGGGGCGAAAATAACAGTGCGATAGCGATTACATCGATCGCGACCAGTGCGATGAGGGCGATCTTGAACTTGTGCTGGGTTTCCTTGATGTCGGCCATCAGTCCGCCCCTTTCTGGTCAGCGTCAGGAGGCGCCGGGACATACAGCGCGCTTATGTCAAACTCCACATTGTCTCCACCCTGACTGCCCGGCCCCAGCTTGTTTCTGGTTTCCTGATTGATCTGTGTCTCCTGAAAGCGCTTCGACTCTTCCATCTTCTTGATTAATTCCAGAGCATGCTCGTGGGTATCGCCGCCAACCACCAGTTTGATCTCCAGTTGATTCGCCGCTGTCAATTCAGGATGGATCGAAACCACGTGCAAGTGCGGCGGCATTACTCCCTCGAGGTCTTCAAAGACTCTTGTCCAGGAAAATGCCTTGCGATGAAACAGGTCATTCAAGTATTGCGAGCGATCCCGGGTATTACGATTGTCGGGCTGGTTCAGGAATGACTTGGCGCTAATCTCTTTTTCGTTGAGTGCCGCGATGTTGTTTTGAATTGCTTCAATCTTGACGCGCTCGCTGTGCGCCTGCACCAGGCCCACAATTGTGTACGCAATAATCAGGACCGTTACCAGGGTCAGCGCGGATAACCCCACAATCCAGCGCATCCAGAAGTTGCGCAGGTTCTGGTAGGGACGACTCGCGAGATTAATGTCCAGCCGCATCAGGAAGCCAGTGCTCCTACAATTCCTGCCATGCGCCACTTCGGTACCGCTCCGGCGCTGTCGTCGAGTTGGGCCTTGCCAATCAGTTCGCTTACTTCGGCGCCGGTCTGCGCTTTTAATGCCGGTGCCGCGTCGCGAACCGCGGGCAGGCCGGCCACAAAAATCTGACCGATATTCATATGATAAGTATCCTGGAAAAACACCACCGAGGGGTAAACATCCTCAGCCAGCCGTTCGCCGGTAACTTTCGAGCCTTGCAGATTTTCCAGGGTGCGGAACAGCAGTACCTGATGCTGATCGAGAATGGCGATGCTGGTGGTCCGCTCATCCACCTTCACGACTAACGTCGGGCGGTCGGCTTCGGCCGCGCCTAGCGCCGCCAGCATCGAAGGCAGCACCACGCCAGGAATATATCCGGCTTCGCGGAAGACCGATTCGTATTCGTCGATGATGGTGTTAAGCGCTACCGCCGCTACCGCGCGCACGCCGGTGCTCGAAGCGTGCGCATGATATGAAACCTTAGCTTTATCTACGTCAAATGGCAGAGATTTTTTCAGCCGGAACCGCACCACTGCTTCCGCTTCCTGCCGGTTGGTCGGCAATGCCTCGAAATCCAGTAGTACCACGCGAACGGCAGCGTCGGGTAGCACCGCAATAACTTCTCTCGATCGTCCGGCCACCGCGTCCAGCGCATCACGCACGGTGTGAAACACGGTAGTGCGGTCGCGGATATTGGCCTCGGTTAGATCAGGCACGACACTCGACGGCTTCAAGTCGTAGGAAGCGCACTCCACCGCATTCCCGCGCTCTGCAGCGCGCCCGGCCAGTACTCGATCTCCGGCAATCTCGCACGCCAGTTTCAGGCCCGGCCCAGATTGAACTTTTGTTCCCACTTCGAAGCCTTTTTCTATCAATACGTTAAAGAACTATCAGAAGCCGGTCTGCGTTTTAATGCAACAGCCAAAAGGCCACGCCCCATCGGTTCCGTGCGGGTATAGATTTAGTTTAACCGCTAATGGATCGCGCCCTGTTACCTCGGAAGGCCCGCGGTTTATCGCATGTTCTCGATAAACGTGACCTTGTTGATCTCCTTGAGTGTAGTCAGGCCGCCACGTACTTTGTCGAGCGCCGACTCGCGCAGAAAGCGCATGCCCTCGTCGCGCGCCGCCCGGCGAATTTCCGAGGTCGGCTTTTTCAGCAGAATCATCTCCCGGATGCGGTCGCTCAAGTCCAGCAGTTCGTGAATTGCGCTACGGCCTCGGAATCCGGTGCCGGCGCACTCAATGCACCCCTGGCCTTCGTAAAAGGGCACCTGCCGCCAGTGCGTGGGATCGAGTCCGCTGGCCTGTAACAGATCATCCGGATATTCGGTGCGAGCCCGGCAAGAATTGCAGATCAGCCGAACCAGCCGCTGCGCCAGAATGCAATTCAGCGCCGAGACGAAGTTGTAAGGCTCGACCCCCATATTCAGGAATCGGCCAATCACGTCTACCACGTTGTTGGCGTGGACGGTAGTAAACACCAGGTGACCGGTAAGCGCTGACTGAATAGCAATCTGGGCCGTTTCCGAATCACGGATTTCGCCGACCATGATCTTGTCGGGATCGTGCCGCAAAATTGACCGCAGACCACGCGCGAAAGTCAGTCCCTTTTTTTCGTTGACCGGAATCTGGGTGATGCCGCGGATCTGATATTCGACCGGGTCTTCGATGGTGATGATCTTGTCTTCCTCGGTCTTGATCTCATTTACGGCGGCGTAAAGAGTCGTGGTCTTACCGCTACCGGTTGGTCCGGTTACCAGCACCATGCCGTAGGGTTCCTTGATGTAACGGCGGAAGCGCTTCAAGTCGTCTTCGTCGAAACCAACTACGTCGAGCACCAGCGAGTGGAACTTCTCGCTCATCGACTCTTTATCGAGGACGCGAAGCACCGCGTCCTCGCCATGGATCGAAGGCATAATCGAAACACGGAAATCGATGGGCCGTTCCGGCTGGCCGTACTTGACTCGGAAACGTCCGTCCTGCGGAACCCGGCGTTCTGAGATGTCGAGCTCGCTCATCACCTTGATACGCGAGATGATGGTCGAATGATGTTCACGTCCAATCGGTGGCATGGCCTGGGTGAGCACGCCATCGATGCGGAACTTGATTACCACTGAATCGTCGCGGCTCTCGATGTGGATATCGCTTGCCCGCCGCTGCAATGCAGTAAAGATCGTGGTATCGACCAGCCGGATAATCGGGCTATCGCCCTCGCCGGTCAGCTTGTCGATCGAGATGCTCTCGTCGCCGCCCTCTTCGTCGCGGACCACATCCAGCGCGAATCCCTCGCTGGCCTCTTCCAAAACCCGCTTCGACTGCTCGGTCTTCTTGAGAATGTCGGTGATCTGCGCCAGAGTCGAGACTTTAGCGACCACCTGCTTACGTAGCAGCAGGCTGATCTCGTCGATCATCATCAACTGGCTGGGATCGGCGATGGCAATTGCCAGGCGGCCGTCGGCAGTTTCTTCCAGCGGCACGAAGTTGTAGCGGAACATCAGGTGGACGGGAACTTTGGTGAAGAGGTCATGATGCAGCTGGAAATTGCGCAGATCCACAAACTCGCAACGGTACCGCCGCGCGACGTCTTGCGCCTTTTCCACTTCGGTCGACGCAACCCCACTCGCCGGACGGCTGCCGTTTTCGCCGGCTGATGCAGCCGGCTTTGATTCGGGGTCCGCGATTCCCAATTTTACTACCACGATATAAACCTCATCCTATTGATGAAAATCCTGGTACTTAGTGAATATCGCCGCTCGATCCAAGGGTAAAGATCGGCATATAAAGCGAAATCAGTATGGTTCCCACAATGATTGCCATAAAAATCAGAATTGCCGGCTCAATCAGCGCCATGGCGGCGGAAAGCGCCGTCTGCACGTCTTCTTCGTAAAACTCCGCCACCGAGTTCAACATGGCGGGCAGCGCGCCGGTCGACTCGCCAACTTCAATCATTTCGACGGCCAGGTCAGGGAAAACATGCTGCTCTTCCAGGCTATGCGCCAGCGTCTGCCCCTCTCGCACGCGTAGGGCCGCCTCCGCGATTCCTGTAACCATGTTACGGCTGGTCATGGAATCGCCGGCAGTTTCAAGCGACGGGACCAGCGGCAAGCCCCCCGCCAGTAGGGTGGAGAGCATTCGGGAGAACGTCGCTGCCTGATGCTTTAACCAGATCCCGCCCAGAAGAGGCAATGACAGCAAAGCCCGATCCAGCAGCGCGGCGCCCTTATTGGTGCTTTTCCAGCGCCAGAACAAAAACAGCAATACCGGTAAAGCTGCAGCAATATAGATTCCAAACTGCTGGGCTATATTGCCCATCTGTAGCATAAAAATCGTTGACGCCGGCAGTTTAGCGTTGAAATCCTGAAACAACTTGGCGAATTGCGGCACTACGTAGGTGATCAGAAAAACCAGCATGATGATCACCACCGCAATCAGCAACGTCGGATAGACCAGAGAAACAATGAGCTTCTTTCGGAAGGTCAAAGCCATCCGCTGGAAGGCGATATAACGGCTTAACACTTCTTCGATGTTGCCGCTCTTTTCACCCGCCATCAGGTTGGTGGTATAGACCTTAGGGAAGGCGCCCTGCGCTTCGAAGGCGTCCGATAGCAGTTCGCCGCTTTTTACCCGATCACGCACATTTTCCAGCAGAGATCGGAGATAGGCGTCGCGCTGCCGCTTAATCAACAGATCCAGAGAACTCAAAATCGGCAGCCCGGCTTTGATCAAAGTCAGAAACTGCTGATTGAAAATAATGAACTCGTTTTGTTTGAGACGGCGCTTGCCCGGCAGGTAAATCTGGCCCTGCGACAACATTCCTCGCGGCTTGACCCAGTAAACCAGGAAGCCCTGCTGGACGAAACGGTCGCGCACCTCAGACTCTGAAACGCCTCGTTCCACCTGCTGGACGAGATGCCCCCGGTCATCAGCGATTTTGACTAGAAACTCTGCCATTTCAGCGCTTCACGCTTTCGCGCTCTTTCAAGTCTAGCATTCAACGTGTTAACCCTGTGTCAAACTGCTGTCGCAATCCTCTTCACAACATTCCGGTAGTAACCTGTTTAAAAAAGAACATTTAGCCGACCCTGACGCTACTGCCCGAACTCACCCTGAATGATCTCGGTTCCGGGTGGTGGGGTAAAGCGGAACTGGTTGTCTGAAAGATCCAGGTTCTCCCGCTGGTTCTCAAACCGGTATTCGGTTGTGGCTCCGTCAAGCTCCTCAATTATGATGCGGGCAATATAGTTGTCCGGTGTAAGCTCCAGTACAATCTGCCCTACTCGTTCCGCCAGCCCCTTTGGCACGCCTCGCAGTACTACGTCCTCCGGCTTCAATGGCGGCACATCAATGGCTGCCGACAATCCTTGTAACTCTTTTTCCAGCTTAGTCTTACCCAGAAGAAATGCCAGTGGCGAGCGAAGGTCGTCGAGCTTATTCACCGACGTCTTACGGACCTGCTTATCTCCGGGGACGTAAAACCAGGCATTTTTCCCGTCGCTTAGAAAAAGCTTCTCTTTAGGAGAACGGTATTCCCAGCGCATCTTGCCCGGTTTTTTTAAGGATAGCGTTCCTGATTCGGTCCGTTCCGCGTCATTGCCACGGTAAATCTGGGTAAAGTCAGCCTGCAGCGCCCGCAAGCGGTTGTAATGGTTATCCACCGCCTTGGCCCGGACCTTAACGTCCTCCGCCGTAGCCAGGCTCGCGCCCAGCAGCATCACTAGCCCAATACCACAGAGTCTATTCAAGAAGTGCTCTTCCCTAAGTAAGATGCGGGCTATTGCTATTCTATAGCCGCAGTGCCGCGTTGTAGATCAAACCCTTACCACAAGGTACACAGAGGGGCACAGTAAGACTGATCAGTTTTTCCCAGCGAGCTCCTGCGCCCTCTGTGGCTAAGAGGTTAATTCCTCAGCGCAAAGAGAACAGCGAGAACAGGGGCTCGCCACGCAGCTTTCGCCAACCGGTATTTATCAGCACATGCTCCAACAGCGGGTTGTGATACAGCACATAGGCGGATCGCGGAGTGTCCTTCAAGGATTGGTTTAGATTTTGGACGACCTTAGTCAGATTTACCTCGCCTAGGGGATTGAAAAGATAGACTACTAGCGGCCCCGTCGGGAAAACGAAATCGACCGCGTTCTGGCAGACCGACTTTACCGATGAACAGCGTCGAGCATCGGTTCCGGACTTCTGAATATTGGTTTCGGCGATCCGGTGCAGCGCGGGCAGCAATTCGACTCCCACCACTTCGCGGAACGGATAGTTCGCAGCCATTAACAATACCCGGCCCTTTCCTGATCCGATATCGATGAAAGTGAAGTCCGAAAAGACGATTCCTAGCGTCCCCATCATTTCGTGAAAGGCAGACGCCTCAGTGGGTTGGTAGGCAGAATGAAAGTGGCCCACGAACCGGTCTCGCCAGCCGACGGTGGCGCCGGTAGTGTCGACTTTGTGGTCCCAGTCGAATTCGATGTCACCGTAGCGTTGTCGTCGACTGGCAGGAGTCGATTCGCGAGCAAATTCGGCGATGATGACGAAAAAGTCTTTTAGCGTAGTGCCGAAGTGTTGCCGCTGTGACCGGTCTCTCCACCAGCGGTAGGTTTCCAGCAGCACGCTCATTTCCCCAATAAGACCACAAAGAGCCGACAAGATCACTACCTGGTATGAATGCGGGCGTTTCTAGGCTGGCGGAAGTTTCAATTTGTCGGGCGGTTTATAACCGGACGGCAATCCCTTCTCGATGAATGGCAGATCGTCGGGAACGGGGACCTGAACCGTTCCGTCAGGCATCAGCTTGTAGCTATGGCCAAACGGATCAGTGGGTTCGGCGGCAAGCACACTCATTAAAACAAATTCGCGGAAACCCGCGGGCAGGCGACCTGTTTTTGCTTTGAACTGAGCGACCAGGGATTCGAGTTGGGTGACCACCCTGTCGGACTGCAAAGCGTTTATGTGAGCAAGGGCAGTTGACCTTACCAGTTGATCGCTCGAGGTCTGGTAAGTAGTGGTCCAGAGCGCGCGGGCCATCTGGTCGTCGCCGGCGTGTTGCGCCATCTTTGCGGCCAGAACTTTCAATGCAGGATGGGCATTCGGCACCTTGCTCCCACGAATAAAAGCATCTTCCGCAGCTTTGTAGTCCTTTCGCTCCATGTAATTGATGAAGCCGAGGCCATAGTAGAGCTTCCAGTCGTCGGGGTTATTTTGAATACCGTACTGCATCAGATTAATGGCGTCTGCGGGCAAGCCAGCCCCGTTGGGCGGGAAAGGCGCCAGAAAGTTGGCGCCGAACTCATAGGCGACCAGCAGATGGGGGTCGAGTTCAGTCGTGATCCTGAGAAGTGGCGCCAACAGCGGGTAGTCAGTGGTGCCGGTATGGTGTTGCGACCCAAAGTATTGCACCGCCCTGGTCCAATAAACATCAGCCAGCAAGCCGTTGTAGCCCAGGCTCAGACGCTTGAGAAGCTTTGGGGACGAAAGGTAGAGAACCTCCCCCGTCGTTACCCTCCTCACTTTAGCGCCTTGCCGAAGAAACAGCACGGAGGCGGCGAAACACGCCAGCAGCATGGCTGAAACCACTATCGCAAATCGCGGCGAGGGTTTCATTTCAGGTCGCGGTACTCAAAAATCAGCACAGCGCCGCACAGCGCCATGCCGGCATAGACCAGTGCATATCCGGTATTGAAAGCGATGAGTTGAGCGGGCACGGGCTGTTCATGGGCCACCGAGGTGACGACATTCAACGCGGAAAGATTTGGTACCAGGTAAGCTGCCGCTGTCGCAAACCAGCGCGTGGCCCCATGCGCCATGCGAGCGAATATATGTAGGTCCTCTGAAAAGCTTCCGATTACAAACAGAGAAAACGCAAACACCGCCGACATCAAGGGCGAGGAGAAGGTCGAGAAAAGCAGCGCCAGCGCAATAATGATCAAAAATTGCAACACAATGAAATACAGCGCCACCAGCAAATAACCATCGCTCCTGTGGAACTGGTGAGAAACATACAGCAGGGCGGCAAAAACCCCAATCGCCATGAAGAAAGTATTCACCGTCAAAGTACCGGCCAGCCCAAAGAACTTGCCGACAATGAACTGCCAGCGCTTTACCGGCCGTGAAAGAACGGTGTAGAGGGTGCGCTTTTCGATTTCTTTCGACACCAGGCCAATGCCGACAAAAATCGCAATGACCACGCCGAAAAGTGAAATCGCGGTTAACCCCAGATTGACCACGACCAGGCGCTCGATGTCGATAGAAATTTCCCCGACAAATACCGCGGCGCCGGTTAGCAGCAGAGCAAAGGCGATCAGGTTGTATAAGACCCGGTCGCGCACCGCTTCGCGAAAGGTGTTTGAGGCGATGAAAGCGATAGGCTGTCTCATTGGTGGACTCCTGCCGCCGCCTCTGAAGGTTTGGTTTGCGCGAGGAAATAATCTTCCAGGGAACTCCGCACCGGGACCACGGAAATAAGTTTCAATCGGTCGCGCCGTAACGCTTCGAGCGCCGCTTCCTGATTGCTCTCCGGAAGCACTGCGCGCACCGTGTCGGTGGCGACGTGCCAATCGGCGCCCAGCGCTTTTATTGCGGCCGGTACTGCTGTACCGTGCCACACGATTTCAATTTTCCCCTGAACGTTCGAGGTGAGGTCGGCAACCCTCCCCACTCCCTTCAATTCGCCCAGGTTGATGACGGCAACCCGATCACAAAGCGCCTCGGCATCGGAAAGAATATGAGTGGAAAAGAAAACCGTTTTCCCTTCGTGCTTCAATTGCTCGATAAGAGTGCGCACCTCGCGGCGCCCCATGGGATCGAGGCCAGACATGGGCTCGTCGAGAAAAACCACTTTTGGATCGTGCAAGATGGCCTGAGCGATGCCGACTCGTTGCAGCATTCCCTTGGAAAACTTGCGGAGTTGCACGCCGGCGGCGTCTTTCAACCCAACCCGCTCGAGCATCTGTGAAATTTTGCCGGACTGTTCTTTCGCGGGAACACCCGAAAGCTGGGCGAAATATCGGAGAAGCTCATGGGGAGTCAGATAGTCGTAAAAATAAGGCTGTTCGGGCAGAAACCCAATTTGCGCCTTCATCCGTGGGTCGTCGAGTTCCATCCCTAGGATGTGCGCTGAACCGGCTGTGGGCCTGATTAGCCCCATTAGCAGTTTTAGCGTAGTAGTTTTGCCGGCCCCGTTTGGTCCCAGAAATCCAAATATTTCTCCGTCTTCCACGAGTAGGTTCAGCGGTTTCAATGCGTGCTTCGGCTGTTTCCGCCAAAAGCCGACGGCGTAGGTCTTTTCCAGTCCGAGAATTTCAATGGCGGCCATCGTCAGTGCTCCGCAACCTCCACGAAAATTATATTAAGAAAAAAGCGGACAAAAAATAGCTTCGCCGGTTGGGCAAGTTACAAAAGTAAATGGCAAAGGCAGGCTCACGGCAGTCGTCACTGTGATGCCGGAAATACTGAACAGCTGGCGATGGATGTCACCGGCACATTGCCGGTGGCACTGGTCTGCGCTCGCAGCACGGCGTCTGTGGTAGAGCAGAACTCCCGCACCCCGGTCTTGTTAAAAATTACTGGAGCTGCGCCTACAACAAAGGCGGTATTACCGGATCCGCCGGCAATCCCCGTCGTTGAGAATTGGTAGCCGCCCTTTTGCCCGCTGCTCAGGCTGGAATCGATCAAACAGGCTGCGGTCGAGGTCGCAATGCAATTGCCGGCGACTCCACCCAGATCGCTTAATCCCGCCGCAAAACCAACCACCGGATAAGCGATGGAATAGGCGACTTGGGCGCGTGTTATCTGACGCACGGCGTCGGCGGCCGAGGCTTCATTGGCCGACATTTTTGCCCGTAGAAGATTCGGAATGGCGATGGCAGCGATAATCAGAATGATCGCCACGACGATGAGGAGTTCGATCAGCGAGAATCCGCTACCTCCAGTCCTCGGCCAATTTTCGCTTTTTGCAGGTGCACTCATAGCGGATTCTCCCTTTGACGTGCACGCTGGATGCCAACATCATAAGCGGGAATGCATCGACCTATAAGTATGCAGTTGGCTACAACCGTTATGAATGCCATGACTATCTAGAAAAAAATAAGGGAGCAACGATTACCGTTGCTCCCTTTACTTCCTGACCGAGACTTAAGCCGAGACCACAATTACATCGCGGGATAAGCAAGGCAAGCAGCGCCCGTAGCCACCGGCGTGTTGTTGCTCACCGTGACTTTGCGAACGACCGCGTCTTCGTTGGAGCAGAAGCTGGCAACGCCATCCTGGTTCCAAACCTTCGGCGCACCACCGGCCACGTAAGTCGTGTTAGGCGCTGGCGAGTTGATGGCGAAGATATAGCCGCTCTTCTTGGTACCGGCGGCGGTTGCGTTGGTCAACGACCAGTCGATCAAGCAGGCAGTCGCTGCCGCGGGTACGCAGGCTGCAGCTGAGGTGTTACCCAGCTTAACCAAGGTATCGGCGTAGACGTTGCCATACTGCGACTGATAGCTGATCTCAGCAGTGTTGAGCGTGCGGATAGCGCTTGCCGCACCAGATTCATTGGCAGCCATCTTGGCGCGCAGCAAGTTCGGAATGGCGATGGCGGCGATGATCAAAATGATCGCGACCACGATCAGCAACTCGATGAGTGAAAAACCCTTCTGTTTACGCATTTCTGTATTGTCCCCTCTTCTCCGTTTAATTGGTCTTATGTAGACCCGATTGGCCTGTATCTTCGCATTTTACTTTCCATCCCCCACGGTTACCAAGGGGTGGGAGTGCCTGCTGGTAATGCCTTTGTTTTCAATTGCGGAGGTGCTCAGGTAACCTTTCGTTCGGTTAATCATAATTTGGCTTTCAAACCGAGTGTCATTATTTGGCGCTTCCAGTGACAACTTGTGTCATTTTGGGACGAGCGTGAGACCCTGCCTTTCTGGGGCTCCAGGCACTTCCCTAGGCTTTATTACGTGGAAGGCTTAAAAGAGTGAAAGCTGCGCGGTTCGTTGAATCTCCCGGCTTTTCTGCTCGTACCGCTCATAACTATTTTTGATGCCATATTTAGCCCGTAAGCGTTGCATCAGTTGCGACAGTCGGGTGGCGTAAGCTTTAGGTAAGAACGCCTTGTCTTTGTAGCGCTCGCGATAATTCTGCACCAGCGCGGGAAATTCCTTTTCAAGAAATGGCATAAACACAGCCGCCGAGCATGGCTTCAGAAACAGCGGGTTGGCGAAGATATATTTCCCTCCCACCGCGGCCGTGGCCTTTACCAGGGCATCCAGATCTTTTGGCGTGTCGGTGATACCGGGCATAACGGGAGCACAAATCACTCCGGCCTGCACGCCTGCTTCGCTTAACTTGCGCACCGTTTCCAGGCGCAGGTCGGGGCGTGGAGCGCGCGGCTCCAGCATCCGCGCCAGCTTCGTATTCAGCGTGGTGATAGTGATATTCACGAACAACCGATTCTTGCTGGCGATTTCTTGCAGGAGCTCAGTGTCTCGGAGGATCAGGTCCGACTTGGTAACAATGCCGACGTGAAATTCTGAGTGACGCGCGAACTCTTCCAGGATGGCTCGGGTGACCTCGAATTTTCTTTCCGCCGGCTGGTATGGGTCAGTGGCGGTGCCAATGGCTATGTCCTCCCCTTCTTTTACCTGGTGCAGTTCCTGCCTCAGCAGATCGGCGGCATGCTGTTTCACATAGATTTTGCGCTCGAACTCCAGACCATCGCGCATCTCCATGAATTCGTGAGTGTAACGGGCGTAGCAGTATTTGCAGGCGAACTCACAACCACGATAGGGATTGATCGTCCAGGTAAACGGCATACGAACGCCGGTACAGCGGTTGAGCAGGGATCGGGCGGGCAGGGTGAAATACTCGATGTGGTGGCCTTCGCGCAGGAATTCGCCGTTAGCGGCGAGGCGGGCGATTCCTACTAGTTTGGGCGAATCAAGTTCGGGAAGCAGGGATAGGGAAGCCATTGTAGTTTCGCCTTTTATTCGCCTATAATAGGCGCATCATTTAGGCGCGTCAAGCCGGAGCCGTAGCGGAGCTGCGGCTCTACTTGAGGGTTTGGTTATTTGGTGGGTGGGGCTGCTTCGTCTTGCCCGCCTGGCGGCGGAGGGATGGCTATGTCTACGTTGGTAACGGTTCCCAGTGATGCGAGCGGTTTGTCGAACTCGGCGCTGTTGCCAACGACCAATACGGCTAGTTGATCGCGGTGCAGGTACTTGGCGGCCACACGCGCGACATCAGCGGCTGTGACTTTCTCGATGCCTGCACGATAGCGGTCGAGGAAGTCGGCAGGATATCCGTAGTACTCATAGGCCATGCGCTCGCGCAGCACTTTGTCGGGTGAATCCAGATTGAAGACGAATGAGTTGAGGATTGAGTCCTTGGCGCGTTTGATTTCATCGTCCGAAATCGGTTTCTTGGCCAGGTTATCGATGTTTTCGAACAGAGCCTGGATCGATTCGACGGTGCTGGTACTTTTTGTTCCCATCGACATGCGCACGACGCCGGGATGATCAAAGCTGGAGCCCACCCCTCCGCCGACCGAATACGCCAATCCCTTGGCACTGCGGATATCGCGAAACAACCGTGACGAGAATCCGCCGCCGAAAGCCTCGTTGAAAACCTCCAGAGCGAAGTAGTCCGGATTGTCCCGCGTGGTGCCAAGTGCAACCATACGGATTGAACTCTGGTTCACGTCGTCTTTGTTTATGAGATAGTAGCCGGCCTTGGCTGAGGCGAATTGGATCTCCGGCTTCTTGGTGGGCGTACCCTTCGGCCAGCTTTCAAACGCCTTGCGCAGCTTGGCTTCCATGGCGGCGGAATCGAAATCGCCGACAATCCCAAAAATAATGTTGTTAGGCGAGACGTACTGGTGATGCCACTCGACCAGGTCCTGCTGGGTGACTGCGGCTATCGTCAAATACTCTGCATTGCGAACGTATGGGTTCTTGGCCCCGTAAGCCAGCTTGGCGGCTTCGCGGCCAGCGATGCCCGCGGCGTCGTCGTTGCGCCGCGAAATGTTGTCGAACTCTTCTTTCTGTGCCAGGTCGAGCTTGTCGGCACGGAACGCGGGGTTGCGCAACAGATCGTTGAAGACCTTGAACACATCATCGAAGTCGGCTTTCAGCGATGACAGGGAAATCGTAGTTGAGTCGGCATTGCCGTCGGTTTCGACTTTGGCGGCGCGGCTTTCGAGGAAATCATCGAGTTCATCGCCGGTTTGGGTCTTGGTGCCGCCGGTGCGCCAGACTTCCCCATACATATCGACGAGGCCGACTTTGGCGGCGGGTTCGGAGCGTGAGCCACCGCGAATGCGGGCCACGGCATCGATCAGCGGCAGTTCGTGATCTTCCTGAAGAAATATCACCATGCCGTTCGCAAGCACGATTCGCTTGGGCTGTTGCGGCTGAAATTTATGCAGATCGGGAATTGGAATTTGCTGCCAGTCGGCTTGCGCCGGCAACAGCGAAACGGTGGCGAGAAGAACGAGGACAACTCTCAAAAGCGTTTTCACTGTTGACCTCCGTTGCTGGCCACGGCAGTGCTTTCAATGATCCCCACTGTGCGGTTAGTCGGGACGAAAATCTGTTTCGCCACGCGTCGAATGTCGGCTTTGCTGACCGCTTCCAGACGGTCGACGTTATAGAAAAGCTCGCGCCAGTCGCCGTAGCGCGCCTGCGCCTCGGCGAGCTGCGATGCGAGTCCTTCGTTGTCGGCGAGGCCTCTAAGCAAGTTCGCTTTGCCGCGAGTTTTGATCATCTTTAATTCCTCGTCGCTGATGTCTTCGTTCTTCAGGCGTTCAATTTCGGCGTGGATGGTGTCGCCAATTTCTTTCGGGGTGTGACCGGGGAGCGGAAACGCAATGAAGGCGAATAGATGGGGGTATTTGACCCCGGGGAAGCCGGTGAAGCCGGCGGCTGCTGAGGCGATTCTCTTATCGCGCACCAGCGTGCGGTAGAGGCGCGAGGTTCGGCCAGCGGACATCAGGTCTGCAATCGCGTCGTAGACCGCATCATCTTTGTCGCGATAGTCAGGCCGGTGATAGCCCTCGATGTAAATTGGCTGGGAGCGCTCGTATAACACCACCGTGCGCTCGGAGTTCTGGGGTGGTTCGACGGTAAGTGCTTCTTCGAGTTTGCTATGCGAGGGAATACGCCCGAAATATTTCTCGACAATCGGTATCGTTGTCGAGGCTGTAACATCACCCACCACTGAAACTACCAGGTTGGAGGGGACGTAATACTTGTCAAAGAATTTCTCAGCGTCAGTCGCGGAGAAGGTATTTAAGTCACTGATATAACCCACGTTTGGCCGGTGATAAGAATGCGCGCTGAAAGCTGCACCCACGAACTGTTCAATCAATCTGCCACTTGGACGGCTATCGGTGCGCATGCGACGCTCTTCGATGACAACATTCCGTTCCTTGTAGAACTCGCGCAACACAGGATGCAGGAATCGTTCTGACTCCAGGTAAGCCCACAGCTCAAGCCTATTTTCAGGCATGGAGTAGAAGTAGCCAGTTTCGTCCTCACTCGTGAATGCGTTCATGCCCTCGCCGCCATTGCGCTCAATGATTTCCGCGAACTCGCCGGGTACAACGTATTTGTTGGCCTCTTCGGTGGCGGCGTGAAACTCGGCTTCGAGCTGTTTCAGCTTGGAGTCATCGCGTCCCACGCGCTTGTCGCGCTCGTAGATGAAAGCGGCGTAGGCTTTTTCGACCTTCTCCAACGCGGCTTTTTCGGCGGGATAATCGCGGGTGCCGATCTTGTCCGTACCTTTGAACGCCATGTGCTCAAACATGTGCGCCAGCCCGGTTTGGCCTTGGGGGTCCTGAGCGGACCCGGCGTCCACGTGGGTGAAGAAGGAAAAAACGGGCGCTTCGAGCCGCTGACAGATGAGTACGGTCAGTCCGTTATCGAGTTTCTTGACCGTGATTCGTTTTTCGAATGAAGCGATATCCTGCGCGGCGGCCAGGCTACACAGCGCGACCACGGGTACGAGCAGCCTGAATAAGCGGTGTTTCATGAAACCTCCAACGACATTGGCGAGAAGATACGGGAAGAAACTTGAAAGTACGTGGCCGCTGGCTCGCTTGTCAAACGGCGCTGCTCGACTTCAAAAGCCACTTCCGCTATCTTCACTTGATTACGATGCAACGACTCTTGTGTCATCCCGAGGAGCGCACTTCGCGTCAGAGGCCCCCTGTCCGCAGCAGTGTACTGACGGTAGAGGTTCTTCGCTGCGCTCAGAATGACACGAACTGACCCGTGCCCGAACTGCCCAACATAATCGTTACCGTCAGCGGCCTGATCAAACAGTTCGGCCGTTTCGCCGCACTCCGTGGAGTGACCGCAGACTTTGCGGCCGGAAAACTTTATGCCATCCTCGGCGACAACGGGGCGGGGAAGACCACCCTGCTGCGAAGCCTGGCAGGTCTTAGCGCGCCGACGCGGGGCAGCGTTACCATGTTTGGCAGCCGGGATCTGCGCGCCGTCTGCGGCAAGATTGGCTACATGGCGCACCCGTCGCTGTTGTACGACGAAATGAGCGGCCTGGAAAATCTGCGCTACTTCGCCCGGCTTTATGACATTGAAGATGACGCTCTTTGTCAGTCAGTAATTCGCTCAGTTGGGCTTGACCCCGCGCTTGCGCGGCCTGTCGGCCAGTATTCCCAGGGCATGAAGCAGCGGCTCTCGCTTGCCAGGGCGCTGATTAACAATCCGGCACTGTTGCTATTGGACGAGCCTTTTTCCAACGTGGATGTACGGTCGGGACGCGAGATGGTGCGACTGCTGGCCCAACTCCGCGATCAAGGAAAGACCATTTTTGTAGTGACCCACCAGGCGTCATTGCTCGAGGGCACGGCAGACGAGTTCGTGAATATGGAATCCGGGCAGATTGTTTCGCGCACCGCTGGCATCACGGAGGATTTCCGAATTTGAGCGGAGTCTTCAACATCACGCGGACCACGCTGGCGAAAGATTTGCGGCTGGAGTGGCGGTCAAAAGACGCCATCAACTCCATGCTGTTCTTTTCTTTGCTGGTGGTGGTGATTTTTAGTTTTGCGTTCAATCCTACCGCGGAAGAATCCCGGCGCATCGCCGGTGGGCTTATCTGGGTAGCGTTTTTGTTCGCCGCTGTAGTGGCGCTGAACCAGACCTGGGCTCGCGAATTGCGAAACCAGGTGATGGATGCTTATCGCGTTTCTCCGGCGCCGGCGAACGCGCTGTTTCTAGCCAAGGCGCTGGGAAATTTTATTTTCGTCGGAGTGCTCGAAGCGTTGATGGCTCCGCTGTTCGTAATCTTTTACAGCCTGCGGCCGCTGGGGCCGGCATATCAATTGATATTGGTCGCTATATTTGGAACCTGGGCATTGGTGGTAAACGGAACGTTTTTCGCGGCTATGTCGTTGCGCACCCGAGCCCGCGAAATCATGTTGCCGCTGCTGCTCTTTCCGATTTCCATTCCAGCGATATTGGGGATGGTCAGCGCCACTACAGCAATTTTGACCGGCGAGGACTCCGCCAAGGTGTGGATTGTATTGCTCGTGGCCTACGATGTGGTGTTTACTATCGGAAGTCTGCTTTTGTTTGAAACGATCCTGCACGCAGAATGAAGCGTCTTTTCCCTATCTTCGCGATCCTTACTGGAATTCTTCTGAGTTATGCCCTCTATGAGGCCATGGTCGCGGCGCCTACTGAGCAGACCATGGGCGATGTGCAGAGGATTTTCTATTACCACGTACCCTCGGCGTGGACGGCGTTTCTGCTGTTCTTCATTAACCTGGTGGCTTCGGTTCTTTACCTGGTGCGACGAAGTCCTGTGGCTGACCGCTTGGCCAGCCGGGTCGCCATTGCCATCGCTATTATCGGCTGCATTGCCGCTGGGGGGTGGAGGCCATTACCTGAGGGGATAGAGCCTTCCTCCGTCGCCACAACGGCGATTGCCATCACGGCAATTTATTTTTTGATTCGCCGATATTTCCCCGGAGAAAAAGTTGACGCGTTGGCGGCGGTGACTGCTGAAGTGGGTGTGGTGTTCTGCACCGTAGTGCTGGTCACCGGGCCGCTGTGGGCGCGTCCGGTGTGGGGCATCTGGTGGACGTGGGACATGCGGCTCACCTCGACCCTGATTTTGTGGCTGATTTACGTTAGTTATCTGTTCCTGCGGCGTTTTTCGGCAGGAGGACAAACTCCGGTGCTGGCAGCTGCATTGGCGATATTCGGCGCGCTCGACGTCCCACTAGTATATTTTTCGATTTGGTTTTTCCGAACCCAACATCCGCAGCCGGTAATCGGAGGAGGGGGATCGATTGATCCGCGCATGTTGCACGTGCTGCTCATCAATTGGCTGGCGTTTCTTTGCTTAGCCGCGCTGCTGTGCTGGGCGCGCTATCGCCTGGAGATCGTGCGTAAACAGGTAGAAGAGGCGCAGGCCTTGGAGTCGCTCGCTGAACTTCGGGGGGCACGATGAATTTTCTCTACGCAGCCTATGCGGCGACCTGGATCATTCATTTGGTTTATGTAGTCACGCTGGTGCGGCGGTACGGGCGGGTGAAAAAAGATTTAGATGAATTGAAGCGAAATTAACCCACCCTCCCGGACTTCGCGAATCATCGTGGAAGCGTTCGACTCTGTTTTCTTCCGCCTCGGACCGTGAACTCATTGTGGAAGCGTGGTGCTTTCAGCGCCACGAACAAAAGTCCGCCGAGAGGGGCTTTAGCCGCTGCTTCAGCCCGAAGGCGCGCCAAATGGTAAGGGATTTATCCTGCGGCCGAGGCCGCACGCTTCCACGGCGGCGCTGGCGGCACACTCTTCCCTGTCATTCCGACCAAGGGGAGGAATCTGCGCGGATGCGGCACAACGGGCCGAACCAATCTCCAGCGGCCACTAGCAGATTCCTCCTTCGTCGGAATGACAAGAGGAGGAGGCGTAAACAGAACGCTTCACCACAAGTGGTAATAGCCATCGCGCTCGGCAAGTTCCACTTTCATTCCGAATAAGGCTGACAACTGCGCCGACTGCAAAACTTCTGTTTTCTTCCCGTCCGCGGCAATCTTTCCTTTTGACATCAGCACTACGCGTTCGATTTCCGGGACAATGTCGGCCAGATCATGCGTTACCAGCACGATCCCGATGCCTGATTGTGCCAGCAGCCGCATCGATTCTCTCAAGTAATGCTGTGCGAATAGATCCAGCGAATTGCTCGGTTCGTCGAACAGCAGCGCTTGCGGCCTGTGGACCAAAGCACGTGCAATCAGAACGCGCTTGGCTTCTCCGGATGAGAGCTCGAACATGTGGCGGTCTGCGAGATGGGTCACCTGCATCTGCTCCAGAGCTTCGTCGGCGAGCCTTTTGTGAACTGGATCGATGGTGTGATGCGGAAAAATCCGCGTGCTGCTGAAGAATCCGGAGATGACTATGTCCCGGCCTTTCACGTCAGTAGTGCATGCGGTCATCAGATCGTTCGAGACAATTCCGAGAAGCGAACGCAATTCGAATACGTTCCAGCGGTCGCGTCCGAGGATAGTCATCGATGAGCCCGACCGCACCACGGGATAAATTTCCCTCGCGATGGCCTTTACCAGCGTTGACTTGCCGCATCCGTTGGGACCCAAAATGGCGACGTGTTCCTGGGGCTGGATTCGTAGCGAAAAGTCATCGAGCACTACGTTGTCTCCGCGCATGACGCGGATATTCTGCAGATTTAGTAGGGCCGGGTTCTCGTTCATGAAGTTCAAGTGTAAATGGCCGGAGAAGTCTTGAGGGCCAACTTGAGTCGCAAAAAGAGCCACCCGAAAGGCCACCGCTTGCGACCTTCCGCGTAAACTGTTGTTACATGGCCCCGCAAATTTCTCGGTTGCGCCGCTGGTTTGGGATTGGTGCGCTCGCCATGGTCGCGATCGTCGCCGGAGCCTACTACTACGCCAAATGGCGAGTCGAAAATGTGCTGAAGCAGGTGGGAGAGAAAATCGGGGTCGAGGTGCAGCAGAGCGCGCAGGGATTCACCATCTCGAAATCTGAAGCTGGGCGGACGCTATTCAAAATTCAGGCCAGCAAGGCGGTGCAGTATCGCGCTGGCGGCCACTCCGAACTGCATGACGTGAACATCATCCTTTACGGAGACGACTCCAGCCGCTTCGACCAGATTTACGGCGCTGATTTTGAATATGATCCGCAATCCGGCAACGTCAGCGCCAAGGGAGATGTGCAGATTGATTTGCAAGCCAATCCCGGCGGGTTGGCGCATCCCGACCAGGAATTGCCCAAGGAATTGAAGAATCCGATTCACTTGAAGACCAGTGGTCTGGTGTTCAATCAGAAGAGCGGAGACGCCTATACCCATGAAAAAATCGAGTTTCGCATTCCCCAGGCTCAAGGCTCAGCGGTCGGCGCCACCTACGCGGCGAAAACCGGGGTACTGACGCTACAGTCCGAGGTGGTTGCGGAGTTTCACGGCAGCAATCCCGGCAAAATCACCGCCGCCCGCGCCATGGTAACGAAACTTCCCCGAGTTGTGACGCTGCAGCAGCCGCGAGCGGAAAGTGGAACCGAGAAGTTTGAATCTGACGAAGTGAAGTTTTTTTTGCGCCCCGACAACACTTTGGAACGGGCCTCGGCCAGCGGAAAAGTTTTCGCGGAATCCAAGGGAAAACAGCCGGGTGAGGTACACGCTCAACAACTCGAGGTTGCCATGTCGCAAGCCCAAACCGCGAAGAGCGCCGCTTTTTCTGGCGGCGTGCGCTGGCTGATGGCGGGGGGGCAGCCTCTGCAAGGGCACTCCGATCGCATGACGCTGGAATTTGATGGCGGGAATGCAATCCGCAAAGTGCGAAGCGAGGGTCAGGTGGTGCTCAGCCAGCGCCAGAGCCTTGCGTCTACGCCCGGCGCGACACAGGATTTGAATCTCACCGCCCCCAGCCTGGATTTATTTGTCGGCAGCGATCACCACTTGCAGCGCGCCGCGGCTTCCGCGGGAAAAATTGTGATTGCAACGTCGTCTCCCGGGAAGCCCAACGAAGAGACTCGTGCAACAGCGGGCAAGTTCGAGGCGAAGTTTAACCCGGTGGGGCAGCTCCAGTCTCTGCATGGGACCCCGGATGCGCGTATTGAAAGCGTGACGGTTGGGCAACCGGAGAAGGTCAGTATCAGCGACAGCCTTGATGTTGCGTTTGCGGAGAAGGGAGGAGTCGCATCTCTCGAGCAGAATGGTCACGTTTCGTATACCGACGGCGGCCTCAAAGCGTGGGGCGAGCGGGCACGTTTCGGAGCATCCGATCAAACCCTCGCGATGAGTGGTGCTCCACGACTTGTTTCTGGCGGTATGACGACTACGGCGGACACCGTCACCTTCAGCCGCACCAGCGGCGAGATCACAGCTCAAGGAAATGTGAAAAGCACCTACAGCGATTTAAAGCCGCAGCCGAATGGCGCTTTGCTGGCGACCGGGGACCCAATCCATGTCACGGCCAAGGCGGTGACAGCCAATCGGTCCTCTGCGGTAGCCCTCTATACCGGAGGAGCTCGGCTTTGGCAGCAAGCCAATGTGATCGAGGCTCCCGGCATTGACTTTGACCGCGATCACCGGTCAGTCGTCGCTCACTCGTCAGGAAGCCAGAAGGTCTCGACCACCTTGATCCAAACCGATTCGAAGGGTGGCGTGATTCCCTTGACCATCCTTTCGGGACGGCTCACCTACATCGACAACGATGCCAAGGTGCATTTTGGCGATGGAGTAGTCGGGAAGGTCCTTGACATGACGTTGACTGCCACCCAAATGGATGCATTTCGCCAGGGAGCCGGCGCGGCGGGAAATTCAACGGCTGGAAGTCCCAAAATTGACCGGATCGTCGCCCAAGGCCAGGTTTCGATCACCCAACCGGGTCGACGGGCGACCGGTGACCGGCTAACCTACACGTCGGTTGACGATAAGTTCGTCCTGACCGGCGGATCGCCTAGCATTTTTGATGCCGAACGGGGCAAGATTACGGGGGTTTCGTTGACTTTCTTTAGACACGATGCTAGGGTTTTGGTGGAAGGTAACAGCGCATCCCCCGCGGTAACCCAAACGCGAGTGGCACGATAAATGCGTACTCTGGCCACCGACGACATTGGCAAATCGTACCGAGGCCGTCGGGTCGTTAATGGTGTAAGCCTCCGCGTCGGGCAGGGCGAGGTCGTCGGGCTACTTGGCCCCAACGGGGCCGGCAAGACCACCACTTTTTATACCATCGTAGGGCTGATCCCCCCTGACACCGGCCGGGTGTTACTCGACGACGAAGACATTACCAATGTGCCCATGTATTTGCGGGCGCGGCAGTATGGCATCAGCTACCTCCCGCAGGAAGCTTCGGTCTTTCGCAAGCTGACGGTAGAGGAAAACGTTCTAGCGGTGCTTGAAGCACAGCCTATCTCCTGGCATGAGCGGCGGGAGAAGATGGAAAAGCTGATCGATGAGTTGGGGCTGGAGCATATTCGGCTGAATCGCGGATACGCTTTGTCCGGAGGTGAACGCAGGCGTGTGGAAATCGCGCGCGCATTGTGCATAAATCCCGCGTTTATTTTGCTGGATGAGCCATTTTCAGGCATCGACCCGATCGCTGTGCTCGACTTGCAGAAAATCATCAATGATCTCAAGGCGAGCGGGATCGGAATCTTGATCACCGATCACAACGTTCGCGAGACGCTTTCGGTGACCGATCGGGCCTACATCATCAATGAGGGCCGGATTTTCCGGCAGGGTACACCAGAGCAACTGGGGAGCGACCCTGAAGTGCGGCGGGTGTATCTGGGAGAGAGTTTTTCAATGGTTTAGTTTTGTTCCGCGAAGGTGCATGAGTCCTTCGGGCCTTGAACCAGTTCGGCAACACAAGTATTAACTAAGCAGGGGGAAGAACGACCGATGGTGTTGTTGCAACCAAGGCTGCATTTGAAAGTCTCGCAACGTCAAATCCTGACGCCGGGGCTGGTGCAGATGGTGAGTGTGCTTGCGCTCAATAAGCTTGAGCTCAAGGACATGATCACCGCTGAGATGGTGGAGAACCCGGTCCTCGAGGAGCTGGAAGACTCGGTTCCGATGATTGACGACGTCAGCCGGCGTGAAGAAGAACGCGACCGTCCGGCGCCTACCGCCGAAGAAGCAGCAGTTCCTGCCGAAGAAAAGAAAGATCCCTTCGAAGAAATTGATTTTGGCTCGTTTTTTCAGGAATATCTCGACCCCGGCTATCGCAGCTCGCGAGAGATGGAAGACTTCGAGCGGCCATCGTTTGAGAATTTCCTTTCCAAGCCGACCAATCTTACCGATCACCTGATGTGGCAGCTCGGCTCGCTTTCGGTGAGCCCGGAAGTACACCAGGCGGTTGAGCTGATCCTGGGGAACCTGAACGAAGACGGCTATCTGATCGCCAGTGACGATGAGTTGCTAGGGGTAGCGCCCCCGGCCTCGCCGGAAGCGGACGCCATCGTCATCAAGAACGTTGTGAAAGAAGCGGCTGCACTCGGCCTGGATACTACGCTCGCAGAGGCCGATCCTAATGCTGCCGAGGCTGTGGGCGATCTTGCCGCCCAGGCCGATGACGTGCCGGAATGGACCGAGTCGCAGACACTGGCCGCCGAAGCCGCCTTGATGGCGGCGATTGATTCGCCCGCCGCGGCCGCAGCCCCAGCTGTCGCGCCGATTGTTGTCCCCGAGCCGGTCGCGGTGCAGCCTGCCCGCGCTCCGCAGCCGGTTTTCAAGCCCAGTTTCAACCATGAGCAATTGCTGGAAGCGCTTGAAGTGGTGCGGCAGATGGACCCTCCGGGAGTCGGATGCCGCGATCTGCGCGAGTGCCTGTTGTACCAGCTGCGTTATTTGAAGCAGCAACTGGATGCCGCCAAACATCCTGCTGAGAATGGGAACGGCAACGGGGCGATGCCAGTCAACGGCGAGGCTGCCTCGCAGGTAGTGGCCGATGCCATTGCAGTGGTTGATCAGCATTTGAAAGCGGTACAGCTCAAACAGTACAAGGAAATTGGCAAAGCTATCGCGCGCCCCATTGAGGCGGTACAGCAGGCGGTGGAATATCTGCGCACGCTCGATCCTCGGCCCGGCCAGCGCTACAACCGGACGACGGCGCGGCTCATCGAGCCCGATGTAGCTTTCGTGAAGCACGGCGACGAGTGGCTGGTGATGATGAACGAAGACGACGTTCCCCAGCTTCGCTTGAATCCCGCGTACAAGAAGCTCCTGACCCGCGAAACCAACGACAAAGACACTCGCAACTACGTAAAAGAGCGCTATAAGAGCGCGATCCAGCTCATTAAGAACATTGAACAGCGCAAACAAACCATCACCAAGGTTTGCTATTCGATTCTTGCCCGCCAGCAGGATTTCCTCGAACTTGGCATCGATCAGCTGAAGCCCATGATGATCAAGGAAGTCGCGGAAGAGATCGGCGTGCATCCCTCTACGGTCAGCCGCGCCGTCGCCAGTAAATACGTTCATACTCCGCAAGGGGTTTTTGAACTGCGCTACTTCTTCAGCGAAAGCGTCAACGGGCCCGAAGGCGGAAATACTTCGCTGCTGATCCTGAAGCGCCGGGTAAAGAAGTTGATCGACGAGGAAGATACTTCGCGTCCGCTCACCGACGAACAGATTACCCGCATCCTGCAATCGCAAGGCATCCAAGTGACCCGCCGCACCGTAGCCAAGTATCGTGAAGACATGCGGATCCCCAGCACCCATCAGAGACGGGTTAAGAAGTAGGGGAATTCAGAAGTAAGAATTTGGAATGCACAATTTTGATTCGTGGCGCTTCCTTTTTCAGTCTTCAAGGCTGAGTTTTTCTTCTTTCCCTAAAGTGAAAATTAACCGTCAGGATGAAAATAAAAAGCTATTATTGGGAATGCAGAATTTATTCGATTGCGGTTACTTCTGCATTCTAAATTCTGCCTTCCGCATTTTAAGTCCCGACTTCTGCATTCTTATTTCCTGCATTCCCCAGAGGCTTACATGAACGTCGAATATACCGGCCGTCACTACGACATCACTGCCGCTGTCCGCAAAGAGGTTGAAACCGGGCTGGCAAAAATCCGCAAAATCCTGGCCGACAAATTTGAAACCAAAGTGATTCTGGCGGTGGAAAAGCGCCGCAACAAAGCCGAGATCACCATCAGTCCGCGCAATGGTCCGATTGTTGCCGTGGCTCAGGCTGGAGACATGGGCGTCGCGATCGGACAGGCGCTCGAGCATCTGGAAAAGCAGGCAATCAAGTACAAGACGCGTTGGCGCACCAAGCGCCGCAAGTCCGCCGACAAGTGGACCAGTGAAGTGAAACTGGAAGAACTGGAATCGCCCGCCAAACGGAACGGCAAGACCGTGGTGCCAATGTTGGTCCATAAATTTCCCGCCGTGGCCAAGTCCACGGATGTTCACCTGGTGAAGTCTTCAGACTCGGTAGCGATGCATCCCATGACTTTGGAAGAGGCTATCAAAGAAGCTCACTTCCGCGATCGCGATGTCTTTGTGTTTCGCGACCCCAAAGGGAAAGTGATGATTTTGCATCGCACCCGGGATGGAAAGCTGGAACTGATCGAAGCGCCGTAGGGCTTTGGCGCCTCGCTCCTGCTGGTTCCGTTTTGGGAAGCGCGCTAGCTAACTCCGACGGAAAAACTACGTGAAAATCGCAGTTTCTGGAAATTAGTGTGCGGCCCTCAGCGCAGGCTGTGGAAAATGCGCTGTAGAGGCCTGTAGAGCCAAATTTCTGACGATATTTCGTCACTCGGGCTCTATGTAACTCAAACCTTGCGACTTAACCTTGTACATACATTTGCATACATAAATATGGCTTGGGCCTTCCCCTCGTTCCGAGCTGTCGCACGCGCCTGGGGCATCCTGACGCTCGCACGGGGCATTCTACGAAGGGCTCGGATCGGCAGCGGTCAGCTCGAGGCGCTGCCAAGTTTGGCCGCACGCGTGCGTCCATCCGCACGCTTTTGTAGAGACGTAGCTCCGCTACTACGAAACCATACCCAGGAATTGCCCAGGAGGGCGTCGTGCGGCTGGCGCATTTTCGATCCCTGCGCTTGATACGTTGGGCAAGAAAGCCGTAGCGGAGCTACGGCTCCACTCGAATGCTTAGGCGTGGGCCAACTTCTTTTGCATTTCTTCCAGCGAGGCGCCTTTGGTTTCTGGGTAAATGAACAGCACCACGAAAAACTGCAAGACCATCATGGCGGCAAAAAACACAAAGGGATAAGCCCCGGATGAGGCAGCCAGCAGAGGGAAAATCCCGGAGATCAGTGCATTCATCAGCCAGTGTGAAAAGCTGCCCAGGCTCTGGCCCTTGGCTCGCACCGAGTTGGGGAAGACTTCAGAAAGATAGACCCAAATGACGGCTCCCTGGGAGAACGCAAAGAAAGCGATGTATCCAACCAGGAGCCAGACTAACAAGCTTTGATGTTGCTGGGTAAAGAAGACGTAGGAAACGCCGGCCAAGCATAATGCAGTCCCGACCGACCCTACCAACAAGAGGGTCTTGCGTCCGATCTTATCGATCACCGACATCGCGATCATCGTGAACAACAGGTTGGTGGCGCCGATTGCGACTGCCTGCAAGTTTCCGGAAACTTTGCTGTAGCCGGCGTGAGCGAAGATGTCATTCAAATAATAGAGAATTGCGTTGATGCCCGAGAGTTGATTGAACATACCGATAGTGATGGCCAAAAAAATCGGCAGGGCATGCTTTCTGGTGAAAAGAGTTTCGCGGGTCTGGGTCTGTTCGGTTTCGATCGACTCCACGATCTCTGCCAGTTGCTGCTGGTAGTTGTCCTGGCCGCTCATCTTAAGTACCGAACGGGCTTCGTCGATGTGGCCCCTTTTCACCAGCCAGCGCGGGCTGCGGGGAATTATGAACAACAACCCAAAGAACAAGACAGCGGGAACTGCGGTGACCCCCAGCTGCCAGCGCCATTCCGCGTTTCCGAAGCCCCCGAGTCCGATCAAATAATTAGAGAGGTAGGCGAGAAGAATTCCCAGCACCACGTTGAACTGGAAGAATCCCACCAGGCGGCCACGCCATTTAGCGGGCGCGATTTCTGCAATGTACATAGGGCCGAGTACAGATGATCCACCGATACCCAAGCCGCCTATGAAGCGGAACACCACCAGGGCCGGCCAGTTCCATGCCAGGGCGCAGCCCAATGCTGAGACGAAATACAAAATCGCCATCACGCGGAGGCTGTTACGGCGTCCATATTTTTCACCCGGAAAGCCGGCCAGCATTGCTCCTATGACGGTGCCCCATAAAGCGCTGGCGACGGTGATCCCTAACAGGATTGGTGATAAGCCGTAGGTCGCCCGTAGGCTGGTAGTGGTACCGGCGATTACGGCGGTGTCGAAGCCAAATAGCAGACCGCCTAAAGCTGCCACGACCGTACTCTTTATGAGATACGCGTTCACCTTCATACGGGCTCCTGGCGATATGAATGGGAATTAAGAGCTTCTACATCTGCAGTAGTCCAATCGGGGATTGCCCCCCTGCGGCTGGCAACGGTCGCTCCGACGCGATTGGCAAAGTCTGCGATGCGGGCGGGAAGCCATCCTCGCCCCAGTCCGTGGACGAAGGCGGCCGCGAAAGCATCTCCCGCCCCGACGGTATCGACTACTCCCACTGCATAACCGGGGGCTTCAATGTACTCGTCGTCGGCAAGCAGGGCGCAACCTTTAGGACCGCGGGTGACGCACACCGCCTCCCAACCAAAGCGGCGCGCATACTCGCGGCAAAACCGCTCCAGCGAACGAAAAGGGTCATTGAACATGTGGGCAATCACGGAAACTTCTTCGTCATTCAGCTTTACCACGGTGGCGCGTTCCATCAGCTCTCGGAGTAGGGCCGCATCGTAAGCACTGGCGCGCAGGTTCACGTCATAGAAGCGGCGCGCAGTATTGGCTGAATCGAGAATTCGAGCAGTCAGATGCTTGGCAGTAAGACTCATCTGGTGGAGCGTGCCGAAATAGATCCAGTCGGTGGGCTGAGACAGCAAGTTGCGCAGCTCGGGCTCGGAGATTTCGGGGAAATCGTACGCCGCGGGGCGATGCAGGATGAACTTCGGTTGCCCAATCTCGTCCACGGTCACGCTGACAATCCCGGTATCGTGGTCAGGGTCGAGGCGAAGGTAGCGAGTCGAAAGTCCCATCCGAGCCATGTGTTCGAGAATTCGCTGTCCACGGACATCGTTGCCGACGGCACTAATGAAAGCTACATCGTGCCCCAACTTTGTGAGATGAGCTGAGAAATTGAAGGAGGCCCCGCCAAGGTGTTCCTGGTCGCCGAATACATCCCAGAGCACTTCGCCGATGGAGATGATTTTCACGAGCGGTGAGGGGGCAGGTTTGCATCAGGTTTGAGGCAACCGGCCGCGCCACAGTATACGCTGCCGGGTTAGACGAAAATAGTGATACTGAGGCAGAATCAAAGTGAGGTGCGGATGTCTGACTGAACGTGACGGGTTTCCTACGATTGACGCGGTAATTTTCGATTACGGAGAAGTTTTGTGTTTTCCGCCGCGACACGACGAGATTGAGCGCATGGCGGGGATGTTTGGAGTTGAGCCCGAGGTTTTTCCCGCGCTGTGGGAGAAACATCGAGGAGCCTTTGATCGCGGCGATCTCACGCCTGAAGTCTACTGGGACATGCTGGCCACGGATGCGGGAACTAAGATGACTCCTGAACTGCTTGCCGAAGTAAACGAACTGGATTCGGAAATGTGGGGTAGAGAGAATCCACGCATGGTGGAGTGGATGCATCAGCTTTCGGCGGCCGGGATAAAGATTGGCTTGCTATCGAACATGCATCCTGGAATGGTGCGATACGTTCGTGACAAATTTGAGTGGGTAGCGAGCTTTGCGTCCGCGATATTTTCCGCCGATGTGCGCATGGTGAAGCCTGACTCAGAAATTTACAAACACACTTTAGAAAAGCTGGGGGTTGCAGCGGAGAACGCTCTGTTTATCGACGATCGCGAGAAAAACATACGGGCGGCGCAGGCTTTGGGAATTCACACCGTCCACTTTGGCTCCATGGCAGGGCTGCGGAAAGAACTGGAAACCATTGGCTTCCCGATTCTGCCAACATTTTCCGAGGCCGACGAGCTTCCCGCGGCTGCCATCAAGATGTAACTGCAATAAGTTCGACTCCGATGGTGGCGAGCTCAATATCTTCCGGCTGAGTCAGACCGCTGACTCCGATGGCGCCAATTACCTGGACGTCTTTCCACAAGGGAAGTCCGCCTCCCCAACCGACAAAGCGGTCATCGCCGTAGTAGGCGATATCGAAGCCTTTTTGCGGGTCGCGGACTTTATCGCCAATGTCTTTGGTTGGTTTGCGATCGCGGGCCGCGGTCAGTGCCTTGTTGGCTGCGATACGTATGGAAGTGAGGGGAGCGCCGTCCATTCTGGCCAGCGCGAGAAGCTCGCCGTGGGAGTCGGTCACGGCGACGACAACCGGTTTTTGGAGCTCAAGAGCTTTTGCGACAATTGCGTCAACTATGGCCTTGGCGTCAGCGTAATCGATAGTCGGAGTGTTTTTCACAGTCACCTCACGTAACGGATGAAAGAGTAACCGAACTTGCGGTCAGATGATAACCGGCGTGCTATTGTAGCCAGCTTGCAGCAACTGAAATGCAAAATTATGAGGACCGCGTGAAGGTCCTGTGGATTAAGGCGGATAAGCTGCTGCCTCTGCATGGCGGGGGCAGTATTCGTTCTTATAACATTCTGCGCCAGCTCGCGCACCGGCAAGAAGTTACTTTGTTCTCCTACTATGCCGGGGCTCGGGACCCGGATTATGAAGTTCAGCTGAAGAAGGACTTTCCCGAAGCTATTTGCCTGGCTACTCGCAGGCGAGATTCCGGAATCTTGCGGCGTCGCGTCGACTACCTTTTGCGGTTGCCTCGGAGGGCGCCCTACGCGGTTACTCGGGCCGACTCCGCGTTAGTGCGCGCAGCGCTTAAACCATATTTTGACGGCACGGGCTTCGATCTTGTGGTCTGTGATTTTCTCTTGCCCACAATCAGCATTCCGGGGAAACCTCGCATACCCATCGTTTTGTTCCAACACAATGTAGAGAGCGAGATTTGGCGACGGCATGTCGAAGTGGAATCGAATCCCCTGGTGAAGTTTTTTTATCGCATTGAACTCGCCAAGATGCGGAAATACGAAATGAACGCAGTGCGGTCTGCAATCCACGTGATCGCGGTTTCGCAGCATGACCGCAGGTTGATGACTGCATGGACTGACGCGTCCAGAATTTCGGTGGTTCCGACTGGAGTTGATCTCGAAGAATATTCGCAGCCCCGATCAGAGGCAGAACCTGGCCCCCTTCTGATGTTTGTGGGCTCCATGGATTCGAAACCAAATGTGGACGGAGTTGTGTACTTCTGCCAAGCAATTTGGCCGCTGATTTTGACCAAGATCCCGCAGGCACGATTTCGCATCGTTGGCAGAAACCCTGCTGCTACGGTTGTGAAGCTGGCGTCCGCAACAGTAGAAGTGACTGGAACGGTGACCTCGATTGCGGAGGAGTTGCGCCGAGCCGCGGTTGTAGTTGTGCCGTTGCGCATCGGCGGTGGTACACGCTTGAAGATTTATGAAGCGATGGCCATGGCAAGGGCTGTGGTATCGACGACGATGGGAGCGGAAGGGCTCGACGTAACCGATGGGCGAAACCTTCTTTTAAGGAATAGTCCTCAAGAATTCGCTGACGCCTGCGCTTCGCTGCTGCTGGACATTGAATTGCGCCATCGCATCGGCGCTGCAGCGTCGCAAGTTGCGCGCGTTTACGATTGGTCGGTTATTGGAGAGAAACTCAGCGATGTGCTGCTGAAGGTGGTTGACCACCCTTCACCGTCCGCCAGGTAATCTAAGGCACGGATCCGATGAATCGACTACTCCGGCTTTTTCTGATCGTTGTTGGCGTATTGCTGGGGGGCCTGACTGTGGTGCGGGTCTTTCAGTCCTGGCCCAATGATTCCCATCTCGATCATGTCTCGGGCGCGTGGATCGCACTCGCCGGCGATCTTCGCCATGGAATTTTCTATCGCGCGTCTTTCGGGGCCGACGGCTACGGTGGCACCCGCTTCTTTCCCCTGTTTTTCACGCTTCACGCTTTGGGCATCCGGCTCTTGGGAGGCTGGAGAGCGCCGGGATACGTTCTTTCCGCAACCAGTGTAGTTCTGCTGCTGGCTGGGGTTTTTTACTTGTTGCGCCAGTTGCAAGTTCAGCGATGGCTGGCGGTCGCAAGCTGTTTAGTGGTCCTGGCAGGATCAAGCGTGCAGGACTCGCTGTTGACCATTCGGGAAGACGGAATGGCCGCCATGTTCAATGTGTTCGGAGTTGCGCTCTGCGCCGGGCCCCAGGTTTCTCGGCGAAGAATTTGGCTGGCCGCGCTGTTATTCACCTGCGCCTTCGCTACGAAAGAAACTTCGGTGTTTGGGGCAGCCGCAATTTTTCTTTGGCTGTTAGTAAGCAAGCGGTTCAAACTCGCTTTAGAGTTCGGCGTCGCCGCCGGATTAGGCTACTGGGTAGTGATTGCGACCATGTATTTCGGCAGTCATGCACGCGCATTCGAGTCGATGCGGCTTACTTTGGCTACCGGTACCGATTTCCGCAGCTTACTTAAGAGTCCGGTAACCATGGTAGAAGCCATGAACAGCTATCGGGCTGAGATGGTGATGCTGATCCTGGGCGGTGCGGCCTTACTAATGACCTCTTTAGGGAGAGTTATTCGTCTGCCATCACTCTTGTTTATCTGTACGCTGGCGGTGACGCTGGTAATTTTCAGCTCCGAAGGTACTGCGGGAAATCATCTGATCGATTTGCTGGTGGCCTCGGTTGGAATGTTTACCGTGTGGGCCGCGGAAATGCCATCGCCTGAAATAGGTTTGCCAGTTCTGGCAATGACTACGCTGGTGGCCTGGCTGGGAGTGTTGGTGCAACACGGCTATGACGACGCCGTTCCCGTACGAAGCCAGTTACAGGCGATCGTGGAAAAAATCGGCCCCACCGACAAACCTATCCTTGCAGATAACCCTCTGGTTCCCATCGTGGCTGGCCAGCGGCCTTATGTCCTCGACGCCTTTATGTTCCGCGTCTTACAGGAGCAGGTGCCGCACTTCGGCGACCCAATGTGGCAGGCGCTGAAAGCGCGACGGTTTGGGGCAGTGGTGTTGGTTGACAATCCTGACAGCGATGAAGGCAAGGACACCTACAGCAATTACCACTTCGGCGATGACTTCATGGAGTTGATGCGACAGAATTACGTGCCCGCAGGATCCGTCGGCACACAATATTTGTTCCTTCCGCGAGAAAAGTAGGTGGATTCACTGGGGACGCGAGTTCAGCCGAAGGCGGGGCGACCCTGCCCCCAACATCTGCATCGAACTGGCAGCGCGTTACTGCGCAAATTTTGTTGGGAATGGGGAGTCACATGGTGACAAGACCGCGAGGAGACAACGAAGCGCGACTGGACGAACTGGGAACCGACCCTGGACAGGTGGGCTCCGATAGCGCAGGCCGATCGGGTGATTCGCAGAGGCTTTCAGACGTTGAAGACGCCACGGAAGAAAGCGTCGAGGAACTCTCTGACACCGACCAGGCGTGGGAAGCGGCTGCAATCGACGGAGTAGAAGATGCTGCCAACCATCCGGAACGGCCGGTACACACTCATTTGGAGTATGGCCGGCCCGACGATCTGCCACCCGCGAAGGGCTCGGAATAACTATTTACTAATTTCGGCGTTGAGTTGCTGGAGGAGCGTTCTATTGGTGACCAGCGCGCGGCGCAGAATGTCTGCTTGCTGTTGCGCGGTGGCCCAATCGCCTTTCTCGACTGCCTCGGTCAGTCCTGGCAGTTCGAGATGGGCGTAGGTATAGCGCGCTCCGTAAAGCAGGTGCTTGAACCAGGGCCTGCCGGGAATGCCTTCCGGGTTCAGCCAATTGCGTTCCACCTGCATCATTCCCTCGTTCAAGGTTTTCACCTGGCTGGAGTCGAGCTTTCCTGCTTCCAGCAGCTTGCTTGCGGAGTCATCCAGCTTTTTCCCCGCGGATTCCAACTGCGCGATTTGTTCCGTGATCGGCTGAAGGTCGAGATGACTCATATCCTTGCCGCGCGTTAGATCATTCAGGAACCAGCGAATATTGCGCGCGTAGCTGGCAAAATCAAACGGCAGTATGTCGGCGTTGGCCAGCCGCAGCGCGAGCACTCCCCACAATTGCGACATCAGGGTGTGGTAGCGATAGCCGGGATCGCCGAAATGATTCATCCAGTAAAAGTCGTCATACATCGAGTGGTAAACGCCGTAAGGGCCGTCAAAACCCAGGCCGATTACCGGTAGTCCGACGAAGTTGAGGAAGACGGTGTGATCGGATCCGCTACCGATGCGAGTGTCGGCGAGATTGTCGTCGCTGGCCTCTTTTTTCCCCTCTGCACTCGACTTCTTCCATGCCAGGTAGAGTGACTCACCCGAAGGGTCCTGCAACGAATGCGTGGTCTGAACCAGCATGGGCGCGAGGGACGCTACCGCGCTGCCTTCGAGATTCGGGCCGGAGGTTGAGGAGTCGACGTTGATGTAGGCGACCGCCTTCTTGCGCAGCTCCGGAGCAAACTCTTCACCCCACTCGGTGGATCCTGTAAGCCCGACCTCTTCGCCGTCCCAACTGCAGATCACCAGCGTGCGCCGCGGCCTCATGCCGTGCTTGAGTAGTTGGCCGAATGCACGAGTCATCTCCATCATCGAGGCGGTACCGCTGCTGGGATCGACGCCGCCAAAGACCCATGCATCACGATGATTTCCTAACACCACCCATTCGTCGGGAGTCTCTGCGCCGCGAATGCGGCCCTCAACCACATAGTTCGGCTTGATGGAGTTGTCCATCTCGATCTTCAAATGCACGATCGCTTGCGTGCCACCCATGTGATATTGGAAGGGAAGTCCACCCTGCCAGTCACTAGGCGCGATAGGACCACCAATGTTCTCAAGCAGGGGTTTGGCATCCGCCCACGACAACGGCAACGCCATAATTTTCGGCAAAGAAACTGCGTCGCTGACGGAGATGCGCTTGGCGCCGGGAACGGAGGCCCATCCCGGAGTTAAAGGATCGCCGGGGACGATAAAGTCATAAGTGATCGCGCCGCGCTGGATGTGACTTTCAGGCCCCCACGGGCCGTCGGGAAAAACCTTTCCGTGTTTGTATCCGTCTTCTGCTGGATCACTGTAGACCAGCATCGCCGCGGCTCCCGCACGTTCCGCCGTCAGAGCTTTGAATCCGCGATAGCTATAGGGATTGGAATAGCGCACCAGAACAATCTTGCCCTTAACGTCGATGCCATTCTTCTTGAGCAGTTCGTAATCTTCAGGATTCCCGCTGTGCGCGTACACCACGGGCGCGGTCACATCTCCCGAGATAGACATCCCACCCCACGCCGGGGATACTTTCGGATTCCTGGTGTCAGGATCCACGTCGTACGCGGCCTCGCGTAACCCAGCCTTGAACTGCACCGGCGACACCATCTCGAGGGAAGTGCTCTTGGGGAAAGTGGTATAGACGTCGTAACGGTGGATTACGACATCCTCCAATCCCTGCTTCTTCCACTCTGCGGCAATGTAGCGCGCCAATTCGTTATTGCGCTCCGAGCCGGCAATATGGGGTTCGAGTGTGAAGATGCGATGCTGGCGTTTTTCTTCTTCGGGGGAAGGGATTGACTTGAATTTTTCTTCGACCCTTTTTTGCTGACTGGCCGAATCGCGAGTGAATCCGAGGATATTGTCTTGCGCTGATGTAAGAGTGGCGAGAAAAAGTAAAACTGCGATTGCTGAGGAAAGATGAAGTCTTCTGGGGAGGTTCACGCGGGCCTTCTTCCTGGTTGAGGCTTGCAAAACGCGAAATTATAGCAGTTGCGATTTTTAAGATAGGGCATTGACCACGAAGGGGACGGAGGTACACAAAGGAAATCCCACGGGACCAAGGAGCAGTGGGCGCTGAAGCAGCGGCTAAAGCCTCTGGCGGGAAACTCTTGTTGGTGGCGCTGGAAGCGCCACGCTTCCACAGTGAGTCCGAAGTCTGTGAGGTAGGCTGATTGCGCCTTAACTCATCCAAATCTTTTTTCAGGTTCGTCCCACACCAATGAGGAGCGCCGCCGTGGAAGCGTGCGGCCTCGGCCCGCACGATACACTACCTTCATGTCCGAAAACATAATCGTTGAAATCTGCATTGACTCTGTGGAGTCTGCGCTGGCGGCCGAGCGCGGCGGTGCACAACGGGTGGAGCTGTGCAGCGATTTGGTGGAAGGCGGCATTACCGCCAGCGCAGGTTTGATTGCCACCATTCGGCAGAAAATCAGCATCGGCCTGCAAGTGATGATCCGGCCACGCGGCGGTGACTTTCAGTATTCCGCGGAAGAATTCGACATCATGCGCCGCGATATCAAGATGGCGAAGCAGCTGGGTGCGAATGGTGTGGTGTTTGGCCTGCTTAATCCCGATGGAAATGTAGAAGTCGAGCGCACGCGAGAGTTAGTCGATCTGGCCCGCCCCTTGAATGTCACTTTCCACCGCGCATTCGACATGGCGTGCGATTTGGACAAATCGCTGGAGGACGTCATCAACACTGGCGCGGATCGTATTCTTACCTCCGCCGCGGCGGTGTCGGCGGTGGATGCGATTCCAAGCTTGAAGCGGCTCATCAATGCCGCGAAGGAGCGCATCATTCTCCTGGTGGGCGGCGGTATTAAACCCCATAATGCCAAAAAAATGATTGAAGACACCGGCGCGAAAGAAATTCATGCAGGACTCCGCACCACTATCGGAGGCCCAATGAGATATCGCAACGAGAAACTGGTGATGGGCACGATTCCGGGGCTGGAATACAACCGCACACTAGTGCTGCAGAAAGATGTGGAGGCGTTGGTGGCTGCGGTTAAGTCGCGTTGAGAGCTGGTGATTTTTCACTGCTTAAATTTTTGTCATTTTAATCCAGAATCGGCAGATGCAAACACGGCTTTACCAGAAAATCCAGTTTAGCGATCTGTTCTAGGGCTTCTTCCACCAGGGACGCTTTGCAGGGCTCCAGCGTGATTACAAACGGCAAATGCGTTTTGTCGTAGCCTGGCTTTTGCAAGACTGAATCAAGATTGATGTCGCAGCCCGCGAAGATGGCGGCCAGCGAGGCGATAATTCCCGGTCGATCTTTCACCGTGAAGCGCACGTAGTGGCGGCTGGTGAAATCCGAGCTGACGGCAGGAGTCAACCTGGCATCCTCGGCGAGACCGGCGGTCGACCCTGACTTGGCGCGAGAGATTGCAATCAGGTCCGAGACTACCGCGACCGCGGTTGGATGTCCGCCTGCCCCGTGGCCAGCAAACACGGTTTCGCCGCCAAACTTGCCCGTCGACATCACCATATTCTGGCTGCCCTGCACCCTTGCGAGAGGGGAGGAGAGTTCGACCAAAGACGGCTGGACTGCGGCGAACAGAGATTCGCCATGCAGTTCAGCCCAGGAGACCTGGCGAATGGTGCACTGCAACTGCCTGGCATGATCGAAGTCAACCGCTTCGATGGTTGAGATGGAACGGGTTACGATCTTTACGGGATGCACGTTGCAACGCAGCCCTACCCGCGCGAGGATGGCGAGTTTGGCGCGAGCATCGTAGCCGTCAACGTCGTCAGTGGGGTCGGCTTCCGCGAATCCTAGTTTCTGTGCCTCGCCCAGCGCCGCGGAAAAAGAGATTCCGCGACTCTCAACCTGGCTGAGAATATAGTTACAGGTTCCGTTCAGAATGCCGTAGAGCTTAAAGAGCTCATCGCCCGCAAGGCCTTCCTGCAATCCGGAGATTACCGGGACACCGCCAGCCACAGATGCCCCAAAGGCCAAGTGGCATTGGTTTTCGTGCGCCAGTTGAATCAGTTCTGGTCCGTGGTGAGCAATCAACTGCTTGTTCGCCGTGACCACAGACTTGCGGGCGCGTAGGGCGTTGCGGATCCAATCCCCGGCGGGGCTGATCCCACCGACGACCTCAACAACGACGTCAATATCAGGTCCCAAAATGTCGTCGATGTTCTCAGTCCAAGTTGCCCCGCTGCTGAGCCAGTCGACTTTCTTGCGCTGGACGCTGCGGTTGTAAACATGGGTCAGGCGGATCCCGGCCGGAGGATGTTCGCTAAGGATTCGCGCCACCGAGCTGCCGACGGTGCCAAACCCGAGCACGGCGACATTCAAAACCCGCTTATTTTTGTCGGCAGCCGCCGAGCTTGCGCTGGTTGTGCTGGAGGTCGATTTCATAGGTTCGAGTTCATCTGACTGCGCCGCGCGGGTTTCACGGTTGGCTTGCCGTTCGGTTTGGCAGTGGGACGATTCCGCTTTCCATTGGCCGCTCCATTTGCTGCGGCAGCAGCAGCGACGGCGGAGCCTCCCGTAAAGAAACGCCGATGCAGGAATCGTACCGCCTGCGGCACATCACTCTCTTTCACCACCACGCTGATATTAATTTCTGACGCACCTTGCGAGATCATGCGGATGTTCACTCCCGCTTCGGCGAGAGCGTTGAAAACGCTGGCAGCAATTCCGGGACGTCCGTGAATGTCCTCACCCACCAGACACACAATCGCTTGTTGATCATCACGAGTAACGTCGGCAATCTTCTCCAGGTCAGAGAGCAACGCCTTGGGAAGTTGTTTGGAATCCATGGTGAACGACAAGCTCACTTCGGAAATGGTCACCAGATCGACCGAGGCGCCATGATGGTCGAGGGCTTCGAACACCGACCGGAGAAATCCGTGGACTCCAACCCCGCGCGAGGCCACGACGTTGACGATGCTGACGCCGCTCTTGGCAGTGATAGCGCGAAACATGTCGTTGCCGGCGGGCGCGTGTTCGGTGATTTCAGTGCCCTTGCTTTTCAGGTTGCGGGAGTTCAGCACGTACACCGGAATATTTTTCTGGATGGCCGGCAGAAGAGTGGCGGGATGCAATACTTTTGCTCCGAAGTAGGCGAGTTCTGCAGCTTCGTTGAAGCTGATGCGCCGAATGGTGCGCGCATCAGGGCAGAGCCGCGGATCGGTAGTCATCATGCCTTCAACATCCGTCCATATCTCGATGCGTCTCGCATCAAGCGCAGCGCCGACGATGGCCGCTGAAAAATCAGATCCTCCACGACCGAGAGTCGTAGGAACGCCTTCGCGAGTGGCAGCGATAAAACCGCCCATAACCGGCACAGCGCCTTTAGCAAGAATTGGAGACACCATCGCCAGCGATCGCTCGCGGGTCTCGTCCAACTGGGGCACCGCCCGAGTGTGAGTGCCATCGGTAACCACGCATTTGCGGGAATCCACCCAAACCCTATCCACTCCGCACCGTTTGAACGCCGCCGCCACGATTTCACTGGAGATCAATTCGCCGAAGCTGAGCAGGTAATCGCTACTGCGCGGGGAAAGCTCGCGCACCGCGGCAACGCCATGCAGAAAATCGTCCAATTGGTCGAAACTGCGCTCGATTTTCTGAGCAACAGTGGGCAGATCAGGCCCCAGGAGCTGCCTGGCAGTTTCCAGATGGCGCAGCCGAAGCGCCTTCAGCAATGGCTCTATCGAGTCCGCGTCGCCTGCGGCAGCTTTCTGTCCCATCAATACCAGCTGATCGGTCACTTTTGCCAGCGCGCTTACCACCACGATTCGCCGGTGTCGGCGGCGACTCTGCACGATGGCGACCACGCGTCCGATAGCAGTCGCGTCTTCCACCGACGTGCCTCCAAACTTCATCACTACCAGGGAGGCGCCGTCTTTCTTTCGAGTACGTTGCATTTGAATGTCCTAAGAATTGTCCCTAAAAACGAAAAGCCCACTCGCCATTTATTTTCTGGCGGTGGGTGCTTGAGCATTTGGTCTTGCTTTAGCTCAACTGTGCCCGTGCCAGAGGACCGTAATTCGTGTGCCCGATGTAAACATCGTCACATTCGCAATACCCGTCATCTGGCTAATTCGCGTCATGTCGCCGCTAACTATAACGCAAAGACGCGCGCAGGCCGGCATTCGACTTTCCGATTCAAGTTATCGAAAAGGATGATGACGTGACTTTCAATCTCCGCGATGTTTTATCTTACGCGGTTTTTACCCCGTGTTGGCTGGTTAATCGGCGACTTCTAAGTTTCCTGTAACCGGAGAGTTAGCCCGGGAGCGGTGGCCCAAAATATCCATGCGCGGTTATCGAAATTCTGAATTGTACTTTGAGAGGTCTGAGGCATTACCAAAGATGTACAGCGACTTGTTTCTGGGCCGATCTGTGCTCTGAGGTCTGGCAAAACGTTTCGGCAGGTCGCCGATCTGCTATGAGTGCCCGAAATGAATAAGAGTAAGCGATGTCCGCCTCCCCACGGTTTGCCTCCGGCGCAAGGTCTTTACGATCCTGCGTTCGAGCATGACGCTTGCGGCATGGGATTTGTGGCCAGCATCCGGGGCCACAAGAGCCACGAAATCATTCTGCAAGGCATTCAGGTCCTCATCAACCTGACGCACCGTGGCGCCTGTGGCTGCGATCCGGAAACCGGCGATGGCGCCGGCCTGCTGATTCAGATTCCTCACAAGTTTTTCGTCAAAGAGTGCGCCATTCTGGGGTTTGCACTTCCCGAGCCCGGCGAGTATGCGGTGGGAATGACCTTCCTGCCGGTGGAGAAGCATCAGCGGCTGCAGTGCGAAGGCATTTTAGAGCGGATCATCCGTGAAGAAGGTTTGAGCGTTCTGGGTTGGCGTGACACTCCGGTCGACGGGGACGCCATCGGACGCGTGGCCCGCCAGTCGCAGCCCTACATCCAGCAAGTTTTTGTGGCACGCGGCGAGGGCATGGACGAAGAAGCTTTCGAGCGCAAGCTGTATGTGGTCCGCAAACGCGCCGAACGTGAGATTGCCGAGTCGGATGTGGAAGACCGCGAGTTGTTCTATATCCCTTCGCTGTCGGCTCGCACTATTGTTTACAAAGGCCTCCTGCTGGCGCCGCAGATTGCGAATTTTTATGGCGAGCTTTCCGATCCGGATGTGACCAGCGCGTTGTGCCTGGTGCATCAGCGCTTTTCGACGAATACTTTTCCCAGTTGGCAGCTGGCGCATCCCTACCGCTACATTGCGCACAACGGCGAAATCAACACGCTGAAGGGCAATGTCGCCTGGATGCACGCCCGGCAGTCGATTCTTGCATCGCCTCTGTTTGGCGACGACATCAAGAAACTGTTTCCCATTGTCGCGCCGAGCGGGAGTGACTCGGCGAACTTCGATAACGCGGTGGAACTGCTTTACCAATCCGGACGATCCTTGCCGCATGTGATGGCCATGCTGATTCCTGAGGCGTGGGCGGGGAATCCGCACATCAAGCCGGAGAAGCGGGCGTTCTACGAATATCACGCCTCGCTTGATGGAGCCTTGGGACGGACCGGCAGCGATCGCCTTCACCGACGGGAGAGTGATCGGCGCAACGCTGGATCGCAACGGATTGCGGCCGGGGCGCTATGTGGTCACGCATGATGACCTAGTTGTGATGGCGTCGGAAGCGGGCGTGCTCGATGTTGCGCCGGCGAACATCAAGACTAAGGGCCGCTTGCAGCCGGGGAAAATGTTCCTGGTCGACACGGTGCGGGGCCGAATTATCTCCGACAAGGAAATCAAGCAGCGCCTCTCGGCGCGCCAGCCTTACGCGCAATGGCTGCAGGAAAAGCAGATCACGCATGGATCAGTTGCCGGAGCCCGTCGCGCGTGCATAGCGTGGACCACGGCACGATTCTTTGCCGGCAACGCGCTTTTGGCTACACCGACGAAGATTTGAGAATGATTCTGGAGCCCATGGCGGCCAAAGGCGAAGAGCCGATTGGTTCGATGGGGACGGATACGCCGCTGGCTTGTCTGTCGGATCGTCCGCAGCCGCTGTTCAATTACTTCAAGCAGTTGTTTGCGCAGGTCACCAATCCGCCGATCGATCCCATTCGCGAAGAGATGGTGATGTCGCTGATCAGCTTTATCGGCACCGAGCGCAACATCCTGGAAGAGACGCCGGACAACTGCCACACCCTGAAGCTGCCGCATCCGATTCTTACTAATCGCGATCTCGAAAAGCTGCGCCGCATTGCCACCGGTGATTTGCTGGCGATCACTTTGCCGGCGCTGTTCCGCGCCAGCGATGGCGAGGCAGGGCTGCGATCGCGCTCTGGACGAGCTTTGCCGGCAGGCGTCGCTGGCGGTGAAATCGGGCTACACGCTGCTGATTTTGTCCGATCGCGGCGTCGATAAAGACTACGCGCCCATTCCCAGTCTGCTTGCGCTTGGCCGCGGTACACAACTTGCTGGTGCGCGAAGAGACTCGCACTCAGGTAGCGCTGATTATCGAATCCGGCGAGCCGCGCGAAGTGATGCATTTTGCGTTGCTGATCGGCTATGGCGCGAGTGCGATCAATCCTTATCTTGCGATTGAGACTTTGGAAGATCTCGCGGTCCGAGGCTATCTGCCAGATGGCATTGCCGGCGAAATGGCGGTGAAGAAATTCATCAAGGGTGTCAATAAAGGTCTGCTCAAGACGTTTTCGAAGATGGGCATCTCGACGCTGCAGAGCTATCGCGGAGCGCAGGTTTTCGAGGCTATCGGCCTGAATCGACGACCTGGTGGATGCCTATTTTGCCGGGACAACGTCGCGAGTGGAAGGGGTTGGCCTCGATGTGCTGGCGCGCGAAGCGCAGATGAAGCACGAGTTCGCTTACCAGCCGATCACCGAATTCGACACTGAACTTGCGGTGGGCGGCAGCTTATCACTTCCGGGTGAATGGCGAATATCACCTGCTGAATCCGGATGTCGATCAGCAAACTGCAACATTCGGTGCGCGACGGCAATTTCAAGACCTTTGAGGAATATACCGACCTGATCGACCAGCAGAGCCGAATCTGGCGACACTGCGCAGCCTGATGCAGATTAAGAAAGCCAAGAAGCCGGTTCCAATCGAAGAAGTCGAATCCGGCGAAAGAAATCGTAAAGCGTTTTGCCACCGGCGCTATGTCGTTTGGATCGATCAGCAAAGAGGCGCACGAGACGCTGGCGATCGCCATGAACCGCATCGGCGGCAAGTCGAACACCGGCGAAGGCGGCGAGGACGAAGATCGCTATAAGCACGACGCCAACGGCGACTGGCGGCGCAGCGCGGTCAAGCAAGTTGCGTCGGCACGCTTTGGCGTGACCGCAAATTATCTGGTCAATGCTGACGAGCTGCAAATCAAGATGGCGCAAGGCGCGAAGCCTGGCGAGGGTGGCCAGCTTCCGGGGCACAAGGTAGACGAGGTCATCGCGCGCATTCGGCATTCGATTCCGGGCGTCGGTCTAATTTCGCCGCCGCCGCATCACGATATTTACTCCATCGAAGATTTGGCGCAGCTGATCTACGACTTGAAGAATGTGAATCCGCAGGCGCGGATCGCGGTAAAGCTTGTCGCCGAAGTTGGCGTTGGCACAGTCGCGGCAGGTGTGGCGAAGGCCCATGCTGACGTAGTGCTGATCAGCGGAGATACCGGCGGTACCGGGGCATCGCCGCTTAGCTCTATCAAGCACGCCGGCGTTCCCTGGGAACTTGGTCTGGCGGAAACCCAACAGGTGCTGCTGCTGAATGATTTGCGCAGCCGCATTCGGGTACAAACTGACGGCAAGCTGCAAACCGGACGCGACGTGGTAATTGCTGCACTATTGGGGGCAGAAGAGTTTGGTTTTGCCACTACTCCGCTCATCGCGATGGGCTGCATCATGCTGCGCAAGTGCCATCTGAATACTTGCTCAGTCGGCATTGCGACGCAGGATCGAAGAACTTCGCAAGAAATTTTCCGGGCAGCCCGAGCATGTGATCAATTTCTTTTTCTTTATTGCCGAGCAAGTCCGGCAATACATGGCGGAACTGGGCTTCAAGAAAATGGACGAGATGGTCGGACGGGTTGACATGCTGGACACTCAGCCTGCGGTCGACCACTGGAAGGCGCGCGGCATTGACCTTTCTGCGATTCTCTACAACCCGCCGGTTCCGGGCCGCGTGGCTCGCCATTGCGTGACTGCACAGGATCACGGTCTGGAAAGTGCGCTTGACCATCAGATGATCAAGCAGGCGAGTTCCGCGCTGGAGACGCGCACGCCAGTTGAGATGACTCTGCCCATTCGCAACGTGCATCGCACAGTTGGAGCGATGCTCAGCGGAGAAATCGCGCGGCGTTACGGATCCGAAGGACTACCCGACGACACCATTCGCGTCCACCTTAAGGGTTCAGCGGGACAAAGCTTTGGAGCGTTCCTCGCTAAGGGCGTAACTCTTACGCTGGAAGGCGAGGCCAACGATTACGTGGGCAAAGGCCTCTCGGGCGGCCGGGTTGTAGTTCATGCGCCGCGCGAGGCGGGATTTGCGTCGGAAGAAAATATTATCGTTGGCAACGTCGTGCTTTACGGCGCGACCAGCGGGGAAGCTTTCTTCAACGGTGTGGCTGGCGAGCGCTTTGCGGTGCGTAATTCGGGCGCGACTGCGGTGGTTGAAGGCGTCGGCGATCACGGCTGCGAGTACATGACAAACGGTTTGGTGGTTGTGCTTGGTCCATGCGGACGAAACTTCGCTGCCGGCATGAGTGGCGGGATCGCTTATGTGCTCGATGAGCGGCGCGAGTTTACCGAAGAGCGCTGCAACACGGCGTCGGTCGATTTGGAACCGGTGATTGAAGTCCATGATGCGCAAATCGTCAAGGATCTGGTGACCCGACATTTTGAATTGACGCGAAGCCCGCGCGCCAAAGCCATCCTGGAGAATTGGTCTGAGATGTTGCCGCGTTTTATTAAAGTCTTTCCCCACGAATTCAAGCGGGTGCTCGGTGTGACCCGCAGCCGGCAGGCATATATCCCCGGCGCGCCGTTGCCCATGGCCACACAACTCGCGGAGGTGACTCATGGGTAAGCCAACCGGCTTTATGGAGAGTCCGCGCGAGATGCCGCAGCGGCGTCCGGTGATGGAGCGGGTGAACGACTGGTTCGAGATTTATCAGGACTTTCCCGAGGATAAGTTGCGCGCGCAAGGCGGGCGCTGCATGGACTGCGGCGTTCCTTTTTGCCATACCGGCTGCCCGGTGAACAACATCATTCCAGATTGGAATGACCTGGTATATCGCGGGCGCTGGAAAGAGGCGTTGCGCCAACTGCACGCGACTAACAATTTCCCGGAATTCACTGGCCGCATCTGCCCAGCGCCTTGCGAAGCATCGTGCGTGCTGGGAATTAACGAGCCGCCGGTCACGATCAAAAACATTGAGAAGAACATCATTGAGCGCGGCTTTCTCGAAGGCTGGATTAAGCCTGAGCCGCCAAAGTTTCGTACCGGGAAGAAAGTAGCAGTGGTGGGTTCCGGCCCGGCTGGCCTGGCTGCTGCGCAACAGCTGAACCGTTCGGGACACTGGGTAACGGTTTACGAGAAAGCCGATCGCATTGGCGGACTTCTGCGTTATGGCATCCCGCAGTTCAAGCTGGAAAAACACATCATCGACCGCCGTCTTGAGCAGATGGAGGGTGAGGGAATACGTTTTGTGGTTAACGCACACGTTGGCAGGTCTCTGCCAGTGGAAGATTTGCAGCGCGAATTTGATGCCATCGTTTTGGCGGGTGGCGCCGAGCATCCGCGCGACTTACCTGTCCCGGGCCGCGAGCTAAAGGGCATACATTACGCAATGGAATTTCTGCCCCAGCAGAACAAGCGCTGCCTGGGCGATGAACTGGAATCGGAATTGGATATTCTTGCCGCCGGCAAGCGGGTCGTGATCATTGGCGGTGGCGACACGGGTGCTGACTGCCTGGGTACGACTCATCGGCAGAAGCCGCTGTCGGTACATCAATTTGAAATCATGCCGATGCCCCCGGAAAAGCGTGCGGCGCAGACTCCGTGGCCGCTGTGGCCGATGCAGTTGCGGATTGAAGGGGCCCACGAAGAGGGCGGAGTTCGCGGCTGGAGCATCGCCACCAGCAAATTTACTGGTGATGAAAACGGAAATGTAAAACAGCTTCACGGAGTTCAAGTGGGTGCTCCGCCAAAATTTGAGCCCATCCCCGGAAGCGAATTTGTCATGGAGGCGGACCTGGTTCTGCTTGCCATGGGATTCATGGGCCCGGTGAGTAATGGCATGCTGGAACAATTCGGCGTGGCGCTCGATGCGCGCGGAAACGTGGCCACGAATGCTGATTACATGTCGTCGGTACCTGGAGTGTTCGCGGCTGGTGACATGCGCCGCGGCCAGTCGCTCGTGGTGTGGGCAATTTCCGAGGGGCGCAAGGCCGCGGTGGGAGTGGATCGGTATTTGAAAGAGACTGCACGAAACGAAGTGATACCCGCTACCCTGCCGGCTTCGAATCGGTTTCGGACGCGAGTTTCGCAGTCGGCGTAGAGACGCAGCTTCGCTGCGTCTGGCGTCTGTACGGGCGCTTCCGAGACGTTGCAGAGCAACGTCTCTACCTAAGTGCGACTTAAGTGTGGCACTATAGTTTTCTCACTCACTCTCCATGGTCACACTTTCTGATGTTCAGGCGGCGGCTAGCCGCATTCGCGGTTCCTTATATCTTTCGCCTTGCGCGAAGTCGGAAACATTTTCCGAAGCGACAGGCAATTTCATTTTCCTGAAACTCGACAACCTGCAGCGTACAGGCGCCTACAAAGAGCGCGGCGCGTTGAATCGTTTACTGACTCTTAGCGACAAGCAAAAAGCCTGCGGAGTAATTGCGGCCTCAGCAGGTAACCACGCGCAGGGCCTGGCGTACCACGCCGGCCGCCATGGTATTCGAGCGCTGATCTGCATGCCGCTGACGACGCCGCTGACCAAGGTTTCTGCGACCAAAAACTTTGGCGCAGACGTGGTCATGTATGGCGCTAATTATGATGAAGCTTGCGAAGAGGCTTTGCGTCTTAGCCAGCAAGACAAGCTCACATTTATTCACGCTTTTGACGATGACGCGGTGATCGCGGGGCAGGGCACGATGGGACTCGAAATCCTGGAGCAGCATCCGGAGATAGAAGCCATCGTGGCGCCAATTGGCGGCGGGGGATTGATCGGCGGGATTGCCTGTGCGGTGAAAGAGACCAACCCCAAAGTAAAAGTTCTAGGTGTGCAGCCGGCGCGGCTGCCTTCGATGAAGGTTGCCATCGCTGAGGGAAAGTCTGTAACCCTCAGCCCAGCGGCCACCATTGCTGACGGCATTGCGGTACGTCGTGCGGGAGACCGAACGCTTCCTTTAGTGCAGAAATACGTTGACGATATCGTGACTGTCGACGAAGAAGAGATTGCCAATGCGATCTTGTTGCTGTTGGAACGGGAGAAGACGCTGGCCGAAGGCGCCGGAGCGGCGGCGATTGCTGCGGTCTTGAATCACAAGTTTGCGCTGTCGGGGAAGAACGTGGCCGTCATCGTCTCCGGAGGGAACATTGACGTTACATTGCTTTCCAGAATTATTGAGCGCGGCCTGGTAAAGGACGGAAGGCTGGTGCGACTGCGGGTGCATCTCCCCGATTATCCTGGTGCGTTGAACCGGCTGACCGCAATTCTGGCGCAGCATCGCGCCAATATTGTCGAGACCAGTTATGACCGTACGTACTACGGAGTGAATCTCGGGGAAACCGCAATAGATATCACAATGGAAACTCGCGGGCCGGACCACATTGCGGAGTTGCTGTCGGCGTTGGGAGCGGCTGGGTATGCGCATGAGCGCATCTCATAACGGTTTGTGGTCGAGAGTGCCTTCCTTTCTGGAGTTCGAGTTCAGCTAGTCGGCTTAGACGTAGCGGAGCTACGTCTCTACTCTTGTTTTTCTAATATTCTGGCAGGGCGTGAGTGGCTAGGCAACAATTCCGCGAAATGTCATTGACCTTGGGGCAGTTGACTCGCGGATTACAAATTCCGGATCGACCAAAATCTCTGCTGGATATTCATCATCGCCCTCAATCCTCCGCAACAGCGTCTGCGTCGCCAATTCGCCCATGAGTCGGAGTGGCTGCCGAACCGTGGTGAGACTGGGGTGGTTGTAGGCGGCTCCGGGGACGTCGTCGAAGCCAACTACCGAAATATCTTCCGGTACCCGCACGCCGGCTTCGCGAAAGGCTCGAATGGCGCCGATAGCCGAAACGTCATTAAAGGCAAACAACGCCGTGAATGGCGTCTTCTGAGCTAACAATTGCTTGCCGAGGGGATAGCCCAGTTCCGGCGAAGAATCCATTCCTTCAATTTGTTTGGTCAGCTCTGGCCGGATTTGCAGGCCTAAAGTCGGAGCCACCTCGCGAATTGCGTCCCAGCGCTCTTGCGAGTCAGAACTGGTGGGATGGCCAACAATGAAGGCGATCTCGCGATGACCTTGATCGACCAGATGCTGAAGCGCGAGCCGCACGGCCTCGCGATGATTGAGGACAATATTGGTGACGCCCTCATGGCTGCCGTGACCGGACACAGCCACCGTCGGCAAGGGGATGGGTTGGGCGGTATTGAGGCCGGCGGTGATCATACCTTCCACGCCACGATGCAGCAGCAGGCGGGAGCAAGTTTCCAGCAGGTCAGGATTTTGCCCGTGCACTCCCATGATGAATGAGTAGTCGCGCTCGCGAGCGTATTTTTCGATGCCAGCGATCACCAGCGCGGCGTAGGCATCGGCGAAATCGGCGACGATCACTCCCAAGGTGTAGGTGCGCTGCTTACGCAGTGAACGGGCGAAAAAGTTGGGGCGATAATTCAACTCGTGGGCAGCCGCCACTATACGGTTGCGGGTATTTTGCGGAATGTGCCGGGCCGACGGGGCGTTGTTCAGCACCGAGGAGACGGTTCCGGGAGAAAGGCCAAGATGGTTGGCGACTGCCTTCAACGTTACGACAGGACTACTGGTCGTCCCATTCTTGTCCTTAGGCATGGAATCCACTTTCTGGTCGGTTACCCCTGCGACTTGTCAGCATATACAAACTTTCATATTTTCGCTTTAAAATCTCATTCTCAGAATCTAAAAAGTGCATCCTAACCTTAACGAAACAACCACATTAGGCGTCCGCCTCGCTTGACAAAGGGCGAAGTGCTGCCGCCTAATGACAACAAGATTGACACCTGACGAAAGCAGTGTCGCATCAAGAAAATCGATATTCTCATGGGGCGGGAAGGGCTAATCACCTACTATGGTTTCTAAGAAGTGGCTACTACTAATCGCACTGCTTGTTTGCCTGCCGCTATCAGCTCAAAAATACACCGGCACACTTCGGGGAACGGTTACCGATCCTTCTGGGGCGACGGTTTCGGGCGCCCAGGTTGCCGTGAGCAATGTGGGAACGGCTGCGACCCGCACCACTACCACCGGCGCGGATGGCCTTTACGCCTTTGTTGATTTACAGCCGGCCGTTTATGAAGTCCGGGTAAAGCATCCAAAATTTCGTGAGGCGGTAATCACCACGGTTGAGGTTAACGTTTCCTCTCAAACGGTAATCGACGCTCAACTTCAGATCGGCGCCGTTACCGAGCAGGTGACGGTTGAAGCCAACGCGGTCCAGGTTGAAACCAATACTGGGACAGTCGGCAACGTGGTGGAGGGAAACCAGGTCCGCGAGTTACCGATGAACGGACGAAGCTTCGCCCAGTTAACTCAATTACAGCCAGGTGTTTCGGCGCAAAACAACTTCAGCTCCAAGAACAAAGGCCTGATGGCGGGGGTTGATTTCTCGGTGAACGGAAATCAGACAACGTCAAATTTGTTTCTGGTGGATGGGGTCAACGACAACGACATCGGATCCAATCGAACGATTCTTATTTACCCGTCGCTTGATGCCATCCAGGAATTCAAGATGCTGCGAAATAGTTATGGGCCGGAGTACGGGCAGGCGTCCGGCGCCATCATCAACATCGTGACGCGCAGCGGCAGCAATGAATGGCATGGGGGAGCATATTATTTTGGGCGCAATGATGCGCTGAACGCCACCGACTACTTCAATAAGTTAAATGGCGTTCCCAAAGATGTTCTTCGGCGTAACGATTGGGGCTATAACGTCGGAGGTCCCATAAAGAAGGACAAGCTGTTCTTCTTCTTCTCCGAAGAATGGAATCGGGAGCTGCGCGGCAAAGCGCGCAGCGCTAACGTGCCAACCGTCGCGGAGAAATCTGGTGATTTTGCCAATCTGCGGCGAGATCAGAATGGAAATCTCTGCGAGGCGGTGCCGATGATTCCGGGCAGTACTACTCCAGCGCCGACGCTCGTTCCCGGGACGGTGGATCCAGCAGGCTCGCTGGTGCTCAAGCTGCTGCCTGATCCGAACCTGACGACGGTTCCTTCCAGCTGCAACAATTGGTCGGTTTCGCTGACGTCCCCAATTTACTGGCGGCAGGAGAATGCCCGGGTGGACTACAAGCTCGGTTCAACATGGACGCTGATGGGCCGCTATACCCACGATGCCTGGTCGCAACCCTATCCCAGCACATTGGGGTTCTGGGGCGATGATGTGTATCCCTCGGTGGAAAGCAGCTGGATTCAGCCCGGCTCTCAGGCCACCATCAAGTTAAGCAAATTATTTGGCAGCACCGCGGTAAACGACTTCCAGATTTCGTATTCCATGAACCGCATCAATGCTGAGCTGGCAGGGACTGATCCCGCGCTCGACGGTCTGATTGCGGCGGCAATTCCGAATGAGTTTTCTGATTCGGTGAAGACGGCGGGTAGCAATGTGGCTATGCCGCTATTTAATGGTGGCTTGGGCAATGGCGCCAGCACAACTATCCAAACGCAAGCCCCGTGGCACAACAGTGAGCAACTGATTGTGCTGAAGGATGACTTCTCCAAGGTCCACGGGAAGCACACGTTCAAGATGGGAGTGCTTGCCAGCAATAATCAGAAGAATGAGCTGCTGGGAAGTTCCTATGCGGAGGCAGTGAATTTCAGTGGGGTAAAGGCACCGGCGAATGATCCTAATGCCGGCACCCTGAATAGCACCGGAACTACCGGGAATGGTACTTATGACGCGTTATGGGCGGGCCGCACCTGGGATGCGAGTGAGCAGGAAACGAATCCTTTTTCACAGCAGCGCTGGCACGACTTTGAATTTTACTTTGGCGATACATGGAGGTTCCGTCGCAACCTCACCATCGAGTTAGGCGGGCGCTACTCGGCCTTGCGGAATCCTTTTAGCGCGACCAACGCGATCTCGTCTTTCTCGCCGGGTGCCTACGATCCCGTGCTGGGAGCGGACCCGTGTAACGGGGTCATCGTTGTGCCGGGTACCGACTTCTGCCACAATGCCGGATTTGCTGGCGGAACCGACGGCTCCGGCCGTGCCCTCAAGAAGAACAACAAGCTTGCAATTGCGCCACGAGTTGGCGTCGCCTGGGACCCGACTGGAAGCGGAAAGATGTCGATTCGTGCCGGAGCGGGCCAGTTCTATCAACGCGAGCGGCTGAATAACACGCTTACCATGGCTGGCAATTCTCCGTTTTCACTTACCGTGGGTGGTGGCGGTACGCTTTTGCGAACACTCGACACCCGGGGCGCTATTGCCTCCGACATAACCGGTTTTCCTAACTTTGGCGAAAACCTCAACGACAATTTGCCTTATACCTGGCAATACAATCTGACGGTCGAGCGCGAAATTTTCCGCGACACTAAAGTTGAAGTGGGCTACGTCGGCAACAGAGGATATAACGCGCTACAGTACCTGGACGTCAACGGAGTACCGGCCGCGAACCGGCCGATTTATTCGGTTGATCCTGCGAACTCTTTGCGGCCTTTCAATAGCTTCGGCAAGATTAATTTTGCGCAGTGGAGTGGAAAATCAAACTATAACTCTCTGCAAGCTCTGCTGCGTTCCCGGTTTAAATCGCTGGACGCGCAGTTTTCTTATACCTATTCCAAATCGCTTTCCGATACCGATCTGTCTAACAGCGGGGGCGCCGGCCAGACGACTTTGCTGCTTGATCCCAGCAATCCCCATCTAAATTACGGGCCCAGCTTCATTGATCGCCCGCAGATTTTTGTGGGCAACGTGGTTTACCACTTTCCGGATTTAGCGGGTAAGGGTTTAACCCGTTATGTACTGGGCGGATGGGAAGCAGCCACAATTCTTAGCTACGAAAGCGGTACGCCCATCAACGTTTATGCGACCGGCGGCATTGTTAACGCCAATGGAGGACTTTCTGGTAGTGGATATTCGGACCAGAATGATCGTCCAAATGTAGTATCCGGACAACCTTGCCGTGCTTCAGGCTCCGGTATTCAGTGGCTTAATCCGAATCGCTGGACACTGAATGGCTATCAGCTAGGTACTTTTGGCGACTCTTCGGTGGGAAATTGCTATGGACCCGGCATCGCAAATACCGATTTATCGCTCTACAAAAACTTCAAGGTGCGGGAGCGGTATAACGTCCAATTCCGCGTGGAATTGTTTAACGTGTTCAACAAAACTCAGTTCATTGGGAATTCGCAATCAGGGTCCGGCATCAACGTGAACTTGAATAATGGAAACGCGTTTGCCTGCACTGCGGCCAATCCATGTGCCGGAGTAGCGAACAATACCGTCGTCTATAACCCGGCGACCGATTTGGCGACTGGCTTCGGTCAGGTAACATCGGATCGGGGTCCGCGCGAAATTCAGTACGCTGTAAAGATCACTTTCTAGCGCGTCATGGTTCGATTTCTGCGGAATCGTGGCCGAGGGAGACGTTGCCAAGCAACGTCTCTACCGAAAGCCGGTGTAGGGAAGTTGCTACGCAACGTTCTGGGCTATCACTGGGCATGGATCCTCTATATTGCTGTCCTTGCCTGCCCAAGCGTCGCAGCCGCACAGAGTCACTCACCAGAGATCCTTCAACAATACAAGGCAGCAGTTGCTTTCGGAGTGAAAGGCGACCAAACCCAAGCTGCGATCGAGTACAAGGCGTTTCTCGCTGCGGTTCTGCCTGTAGCGGAAAAAGATAAAGGGACCGAGCTAGCTGCCGAACTCTCGGCTGCAATCGCCGACGCATACAACAACCTAGGCGTGGCTGCCGCGGCGGACAAGGACTTTTCGGCTGCCGCGAACTATTTTGAGAAGGCCGCACAGTGGAAGCCTGCTCTTACCACCGTCGACCGAAACTGGGGTATGGCGGAGTTCTATGGCAAACGGTACTCCGAGGCGACAGCTCCGTTGGAGCGTCAATTAAGCCGCCGTCCCGACGATTCGCGGGTTCGCGCCGCCTTGGGACTGTCTTATTTTTCGCTGGAGAACTATGCAAAAACTTTAGCGACACTGCAGCCGATTGAGACTACGGTGCAAGACGACCCTGGCTTGGGATCAGCCTATGGCCTTTCGCTGGTAAAAACCGGCGAATACGATCGCGGTATGGGCTTGTTGAAAGCCGTTGAGAAGGCCAATCCGGACGCCGCTGAGATCCACAGTATTTTGGGAAGCGCCTATGCCGACCAAGGCGTCTACGCCTCAGCTCTGGATGAATATCACCGGGCGCTGGCGCTTGATCCCACGCAGGCGCGCACTCATTTCCTGCTTGGGTTAGCGTTGATTCGCCAGGGGAATCCTGCGGGCGCGGTTCCTGAACTGCGCGCGGCGCTGAGAATGCAGCCGGCCGACGTCGCGAGCAAATATCACCTGGCATTCGCGTTGCTGCAAAGTGAACAGAAGCCCGAGGCCCGGCGACTCTTACAGGAAGTGCTACAGCAGGATGGCAGATACTTTGACGCTTATTATCAGCTGGGAAAGCTCCAGCTTGAGCAGGGAGAAACCAAGTCTGCGATCGGCAATCTGGAAGCCGGCAGCACGCTTAGTCCTGAAAGTGATTACATTCACTATCAGTTAGCAATGGCCTATCGACGGGACTCACGTCCTGACGATGCCGCACGCGAGATGCAGCGTTACCAGGAGCTCAAGAGCCGCCGCAGCGTTGGCCAGGCGGACCCACAGAATTAATTCTCGGAAGAATTTCCTGACTGCCGAATTGCCTGTAGGTTGAGGCCCACCTGCTCTGCCTTTTTGTAGAGGTGACTACGCTCCAAGCCAAGCGCCTTTGCCGCGTTCGTGATGTGGTTATGGTTGCGCTTGAGTTCGGCGAGAATCACATCCCGTTCGAAGGTAAGCACACGCTCAGCCAACGAACCGGCTGAGACTGTGGCCGCTGAATGCTGCCCAGTCTGCTCAGGGATCGCGAGCAGAACAGTTGCCAGATCGACTTCGCCGGTGGTCGCCAGCAGCATAAGCCGCTCCACAACATTGCGCAATTCGCGGACGTTGCCCGGCCAGGCATAAGCTTGCAAAGCCTGAATAGCTTCGCCGGAGAAGGGAATCGGCTTCCAACTATTCTGGGCACACACCTGTCCTGCAAAATGCTTCACAAGTAACGGAATGTCTTCTCGACGATCTCGCAACGGGGGTAGAGTCAGGGGAAAAACGTAAACGCGATGAAATAAGTCCTGGCGAAACTTGCCTTCGCGGACCAGCGCCTCGAGGCTGCGGTGCGTTGCAACAATCACCCGCGCGTCAACGCGGATTGGTTTGTCTCCTCCGATGCGTTCGACCTCGCCTTCCTCCAATACGCGCAGCAGCTTTGCCTGCATGGTTAACGGCATGTCGCCAATCTCATCGAGAAAAATTGTTCCCCCATTTGCCTGCTCAAACTTTCCCAAGTGGCGGGCGGCAGCTCCGGTGAAAGAGCCTTTCTCGTGACCAAAAAGTTCTGATTCAATCAACTCAGCGGGCACCGCGGCGCAGTTCAAGGTCACGAACGGCCCGGCAGAGCGTGCGCTCTTCTCATGCAACGTGCGTGCGACCAGTTCTTTGCCGGTGCCGGTTTCGCCCAGAATGCATACCCTTGATTCGCTGGCAGCCACGCGCTCCACTTGCGCCATCAGCTTCTTCATGGTTTCGCCTGCCCAAACCATCTCGTGTTTGCCGAGGCGTTGCAGCAAACTCCGATTTTCCGACTGGAGGCGCTGCAACTTGAGCGCATTCTCTACCGTCAGCAATAATTTTTCAGTGGAGATGGGCTTCTCCAGGAAGTCGAGAGCGCCCAATCGCGTTGCTTTGACGGCCATGTCGATATGCGCCTGGCCAGACATCATTACCACGGGAACCGCAATGCCCTGCGCCTTGAGATCTTCGAGCAAAGAGAGGCCGTCTTTGTTGGGCATGACTACATCGGAAAGAATCAGGTCGAAAGACTGCGACTTGGCGATTTCAAGCGCCTTGGTGGCGTTGTCGCAGACTGTGGCCTCGTGTCCCGCCAGGCGAAAAGCGCGGGAGAGCGATGCCAATGTGTTGGCCTCGTCGTCGACAATAAGCAGGTGCGCCTTATTTCCCACGGTCACGAGATTCCTTTCCAATTAGCGAATGCCGGAGCTACAGCCGAAGTGGCAGCAATCCGAGGTAATTCAATTAGAAATGTGGTGCCGCCGCCGGGCTTGCTAGTCACACTGATCCGCCCATGATGATCGCTTACCACCGATTGCACAATCGCCAGTCCCAGCCCAGTGCCGTGCGTTTTGCTGGTGTAATACGGCGTAAACAGCCGTTCGCACTCTTCCGGCGTAAGGCCAGTGCCGGTATCTGAGACTGAGAGAAATATTCGGTCGCCCTCTTGTCGCGTCTTCAACGTAAGCACACCGCCCTGGGGCATCGCGTCCATCGCATTCAACACGAGATTGGAGATTGCCCGGTGTAACAGGTCTGGATCCGCCTCAATCGGATTTAGCGTCTCGCTCAAATCGAGTTTACATTCGATTGCCGAATGGCCTGCCGAATGAAGTTGCGCCTGAAATAGTCGCGCTACGTTGCGGGCGATTTCGTTCAGGTTCACCTGTTGTAGTTGTGGCTGCGGCATACGGGAAAATTCGCTGAAGCGGCCAATCACGGTTTTGAGGTTCGCAATTTCCTGCAACAGCGTAGCGGAACTTTCCTGGAAAATTTCTTCGAACTGCTGCGGACTTTGCTGACGCGCGCGTAACAGATTCTCCACCGTGAGTTGCAAAGGGAATAGTGGGTTCTTAAGTTCATGCGCCAGGCGTCGCGCTAGTTCACGCCACGCCGCCACTCGTTCGGTCTGCACCAGGCGTTCACGCTGATCCAGAATTTTGCGAGTCATGCGGTTGAAGGAGTCAGCCAGTTCGCCCAACTCGTCGGATGACGGAACATCTGCCTGTGCGTACCAATTTCCGGCGGCCACTTCACGAGCGACGTCGGCAAGGTGGACCACCGGACGGGTGACGCGTGCCGCTGCCCAGCTGCTAAAGAGGATTGCGAGCACCAAGCCTCCGCCCGCAGCCAGCAAAGCCGCTGATCGAATATAGCGCCGCAACTCCACATAAGAACGCCGTGCATTGCCGGCGAGCAGTACGCCCAGAATCTGGTTGTTGTCGCCGCGCAGGGGTATGGCATGGACAGCTTCATCTCCGGTAGCGTCACCGGTCCAGTGGATGATGGCAGTTGCTTCCTGATTCTGTTGTTTCACCAGTTCAATCAGAGGCTCGAGCTTTTCAGGATTCTGCAACGTGCTTGATGGATCGATCAAAAGCCTGGTGGAAAATGAATCGGCCAAATTCTGATAGAACAGAACCCGCATTCCTGCCGGAAGCTCGAGGGTTGACAGGAAATCTTTATCGAGCCGTTTGCCGCCGATAACGTATAGCGGATTCTCTGCGCTGTTAACTTTGCGAATCGCGCTGAGTCCAAGCACCAACCCGTTTGGAGTCTCCTGTTGCCGCAGTAGTGCGCCTTTTACCAGACTCACATCGGCAGGGACCGATGAACCCTTGTAGCCAAATTTAGCCGGCCACTGTGCCGAAGAAATTATGGTGCCATGGCCATCGATGAATTCGAGAAAATCCAGGTCCTGTTCGTCGGCTATCGTCCTTGCTTCATTTAAAAACGCGCCGTAGTCAGGGGGGCCCTGGTTCACTGCCTGTGCCATGCGGGAAGCGGCATCGCTGGATGCAACGGCGTCGACGCGACGCACCACATCGTGACCTCGACGGTCGAACTCGCGGCGAAACTGGGCTACCAGCGCGGATGTGCGGTCGTTATCAACGCGCTCAAATGCGCGCCGCGTAACGACAGATACGATCCATACAACGATGGTTACGGACAATACGACAGTCAGCGCGAACACCGAGAGCAATTTGCGGCGAAAGCTCACGGTTTCTCCAGGCCCAGCCAAACGTCGGTCAAGTGCCAGTCGCCACTGCGGGTGTTGCTCCAGTTGGCCACAGACCCGGCGACACCAACCGTCGTTCGCAGGTGGACAAGAGGGATCACCCGCTGGCTCTGCAATAGCGATCTTTCGGCGGCATACATTTCTTCGATGGACGAAGAAGTGAAATTCGGCGCTGGAAGGCCGAGGTCTGTGGCCAATTGCATAAGTGCAACGTGCGGATCCAGTGACGATAGATTGAGCCGGACCAAGCGAATATCGGCAATCGCATTATTGGTGGGCAGCAAATTAATGCCTGAGTCGTGCGCGTTTAATGCAATTCTTTCCGCAAGTAGGCGAGCGGTCGAATCGGTGGTGTCGTAGCCCAACGTCCATGATGCAACAAGCTTGGATTCTGTGACTACCTGATGGGCCAAGGGCACATTGGTCTCCGAAGAAAACAGAAATTCGTAGCCGGTCATCCAGTTGGGAAGTAATCCGCGGGCGGGCTCGCCGCCTCCCTGCAACAACACATCATTAACGACCCTGCGGTCGATGCTAAGGGATAAAGCATCGCGCACGCGTCCTTCGTCTATCCCTTTTCGAGGTTGAGAGAAAACCAGCGCGATCAATTCTGTGGGCGCAGATGATTCTAACTTCCGCCCAGCATTAGCGGCTCGGCGCGCTTGTTCGGGCGCAATTTCTGCGAGTTGATATTTTCCCAGGTCATAAGACGACGCCGGGCCGCCATTTAAATCAATCTCGATTGAATCGAGAAACGGCCGGCCGTTCCAGTAGTCATTGCGCGCAGTCAGTGACAGTTTCTTGCCGGGTTGCCATTGAGAGACGACGAAGGGGCCAGTACCGATAAGGCTTCTGTTGTCGTGCCGAATGATGCTGTAGCGCGCCAAAGCCAATTTGGAGGGCAAATCAATGTCAGCAGAGTCAATTTGAATTGTGATCGCATCACCCGCGGATAATATGTGCCATGACGAATTCGCTGCTCTCAGGCAGCCCGCAACGACGTCGGCGGTGAGCGTCGTTCCATCGGAAAATGTAACCCCGTGCCGTAGCGAGAATTGCCAGCGTTGATTCCCCGGGTCGGATTGCCATGAGGTCGCCAGTGACGGTTGTGCGCTTCCGCGATCGTCAAGCGCAACTAGTGTGTCGAACAACAACCGTGAAATATTTCGGCTCGTGGGCGCCGAGGCGGAGTCGACTGGCTCAAGCGTCATGGGAGACGAGCGTAGCGCCACGTGCAACGTCCCGCCATAACGCGCTCTGGCTGCCGGGAACGCACTTGTCACCAATAAACTACTGGCCACAAGAAATCGAAAGCCGAAACGCTTCATAAATTCCCGCCTCCCGATTCCGGGACACTGCAATTACGCTGTTGCCATCGGTTGCCGTCCACAATGCATTGACACCGCCACCTAATGAAATGGCTGGCGTAGCCGCAATCGGTTCGCGATCGCGCAGTTCGTACGCGCGAATATTGTCGTCTGCACCGCTAGCAGTGCTTGATGCCAAAAGTTGCCACCCTGCGCCACAACCACTATGAACCGACGCTAGATCGCTGCCCCATGGGAGGCGTGCTGCCTGGTCGGTAATGCCGTCGAGGAAATGAACCTGTCCGTCGGTTCCTGCGAAGGTCCATAAAGTGTATTGCTCGCGAGGCAGCGGAGCAGCCGAGTAAAACGGTGGCGCATTTCTGAGTTGGCCGCCCGATAGCGCCCCGGTGAAGTAGTTTCTGGCTGGGGTAAAGAATCCGCTTAGGCTTGGCTGCTGGCCGTTTAAAGGCCACGGATCATCACTTTGCCGGCAATTCAACCCCAAGCGCGCGCTGCCGCTACTCTGGCAGAAAACGCCGGGTAAATATGCGTCGAACAGGTGATCTTTGCGCAAAACTATTCTGCCGCGCAGGTCTCGTGGCCAGGGTTGTGCGTGAGCGATGGATACCACTTGCTCAACTTGCCAGCGCCCACTTTGCATTTTGTACAGGGTGATTTGTTCGGGGAAAAGCACGAGTAGGTGTGCCGGATTATCGCTGAGCTCCGCCGCATCAAGAATCTGCTGGTCGGACTGCATTAGCGATACTTTGCGAATCGTCAGGGTCGAGGCCTCTTCGAGATGCGCCGAAGTCGGCGGCCGGGGTGCTGAAACCATCGCTACGGACGACTCGTTCGCTGCCTGGTGAATCTCGGCAATCCATACGTAATTCTTTAGATCTTCAGAGAGGGAAATATTCACCGAGGCTGCTGCCTGATCGCTAGCAACAAATCTCGCCCCAAAACTTCCCAAGCCGGTCATGATTCCACGTCTAATGGTTTCCACTTCGGCGTTGGTAAGGGACGAACGATTGGTCACTTCGACCGCCAGCGCTCCAGGGCCGGTCACAGAAATGATTTTTTCAGCGAACTGATCTTCGAGCGCCGCCCAGGTGTCGGCATTGACCAGCAGGGCATGAGCTAACAGGAGGGTTACTGCCAGCACCCGAATGACACGAGACATGTGCAGGATGAGGATTCGCGAATTATAAACTGCGGCTTCGTTGGTCTTCATCATGACGGTGGCTCATCCTAAAAATGGGCGGAGAGTGGCCGGGCCACGTCTCCGCCATTTTTACTTCTCAACTGGCTCAGCCTGCTCGGCGTGGTTAGTCATGCTCATGCTGCGCAGAACATCATTGGCAAAGAAGAACTTCCCGTCCGCCGGCACCATCATGATCTGCAATTTGTCGGAAAGCCTTTCGGCCACAATCTTGTTGATGAGCAATGGATTCTGCTTCAACATTGCGCCTTCGCTTTTCATCCTCTCCGCATCGGCAACTGCGGTGACGCGAATACGATCCGCTTCAGCCTCAGAGAGTAGTTTGCGGCGCTCCATTTCGGCCTTGCTGTCTATGACTTTTGCTTCGGCCATGGCCTCGGCGTTCTTCACCGTGGCTTCCTTGCGAGCTTCTGCTTCCAGCTTCGACTGTTGAATCTGTTTTTCCTTCAGCGGAAGGGTATATTGCATGGCGTCGGCTTCGGCCTTGGCTTGTAGCACCTTAACGCGAGCCTCGCCCTCCGCTTGTTTTACTTGCTGCGCCTTGGTGGCCTCGGCCTCCAGTTCAGATATCCTCACTTGTTTCTCCTGAATCTCGGTCTGCACCACCATGCGATCGTTTTCCTGCTCTTTGAGCAGCAGGCTCTCCAGGCCTTTCGCGTATTCCGGCGGCAGTTGGATATCTCGCAGCATCACTTCTTTCACAATGATTCCATCGGCTGCCAGCTTTTGAGTGATGACGTCCGCCGCCCGTTTACGTACTTCTTCGCGCTTCGCCGCAAAAACGTCGCGCACGGTATAGTTCGGAACCAGTTCGCGCCAGGCGCTTGCCACCACCGACGGAACTATTTCTTTCTCTACCGGTTGCGGCAAATTTGCCTGGATGTAATCCAGATGTTTGGGATCGAGTCGATAGCGAACCGTGATTGCCAATCCCACCACCAACCCTTCTTTAGCCTGTACCTTGAGAGCTTCGGTCTTATCGGTTTTGCCCGATCCCTCGGCTGATCCGGTTGTGAATAGTTGATCACGAGTGTCGAATAGCGCCACATTCTCGGCCAGCGGAGTTACGAAGTGCGCTCCCGGATAGAGGGTGCCCGGCAACGTTCCACTGCTCTGGCTTACCCGAACCCCGGCCATGCCGCTGGGAACCACCACAATTCCTACCGCTAGCAGTATCGGCCCCCACGCTAGCAGTGCCAAGGCGACAGCTCCCCGCCAACGCATGTGCGGCAGTGGAGGTAGAGAACCGCTCGCGCTCGCCAGCGCGCTGCGATATTGCAACTCGAGATACCAATCGTAAGAGAGGATCCCGGCAGCCACCACAATCATTCCAATCCCGCCTGACATCAACAGATACTTAAAGAACAACATGACCGTTCTCCTTTTGGCGCCTTAGCGCCTTTGCCCAACTTTGACTACGACCGCCTGAGGAACAAAGAACAAGCGGAACACTTTGCCGAAGATCAGCTCCTCCACCAGCAACGAAACTCCCAGGGAAAAGACCAATCCTGCGATAACTGCCATGGCTGTGATTACGAATTGCATAAAGCCTCCTTAGTGGTTTGAACTGCTGTTTTTTTATTGACCGCGTTCCGAACCCAAGGTCGGAGCTTCTGACCGCGCCAGAGTCGTAGGCGCAACCGCACCGCCGAAGAGTTGGCTGATTTCCTGATCGCGCTGTGCCCGAATTTCCACGGTGTCGCTCACGCTTAGCATCGCGAACAACTGTTTAATTTCCTGATTGCGCAGGCGGATACAGCCATGCGACGCAGCTTGGCCTACCGACCAGGGCTCATTGGTTCCATGAATTCCGTAGCCTTGTTGATTGAGCCCGAGCCAGCGCGGTCCGATGGGATTGTTGCTGCCTGCAGGAATGACAATTCCTGGGTGATAGTAAGTAGGATTCGTGACCCGGCTTACGATCTTGAATTTGCCGGTCGGGCTGGGGCTAATAAGCGCACCTACCGCAACGGAGAACGTCCGAAGCAGCTTGCCATCTTCAATTACAGCCAGCTTTCGGTCGGGGATGCTAACAACGACGCGACGATGGTGAGCAGCGCTGGATGCGGTTTGAGCCGCGGAGGTGCCAAGCAGGGCCAGTGCGACCACCAAAATAATCCCTACTCTGGTCGCCTTGCTGGTGCTTCCCATTGTCGCCATAGCCGTCTCTCCCTGCTTCGGTAGACATAAAAGCAGGGAGACGGCCAAAGACTAAGTTATTTATATTGAAAAACTTATGGTTCTGGAGTTGACGGCCATAGTGGCAGTAGAGGCACGCCGTGTCAAGGCTGACACGAATTCAGAAGAACGAAGAACCGACCTCTCAGATTTGCCGAACGGCAACTTCGAGGGCTCTGTTGGAGAAGGTCTCGCTCGCTTTGTCCGTCGGGATCTCCTTTTGAAGGGCGGCCATAAGAGCATCCAGGATGCTCTTCAGTGAATGCGGACTCTCGCTCAACACGCGGTGAAGACTTTGCCGGTCGACAGCGAGTTCCCCAATTGGCTTCTCCGAATCAGTGCTCGCCGGCTGGAACGATTTTGGCTCCGGAGTTTTTTTCCAGAAGCGTAAGCGGTTAGCTTGCGGACGGATTTGCGCGAAGGGATAGTCAACGCTCCCGGTGGTCATCCAATGCACTACCAACTCTTGCACGTGAGCAACGCTGCACGCCTGATGCATACCACTTTGAGATGCCAGAAGATCATCCCACTCGAGAATCTTGAGCTTGTCTTCCCAACGGCTTTCGGCCACGAGGAACCAGCGGGCGTCCAAAGACTCGTAGTCTTCTCCACAAATGGTGCAGATTCGGCTAAGCATGGTTTGGTGTCCTTTCTTACTGTACCGAGACGGGACCGGCAAGCTTCGTTGGTGGCGGTTCGAATTCCACTTTCTTGAGATGTAGCACGCTCTTTGGGGTTTGCTGAACATGCGGAATAGGCACGGTTACTACTCCGCATCCCTTTTCGAAGCTCAGGGTAAATACGGAGGAGCATTCGTCGCATAGCCAGTAACGTTCTACGCGGCGTACAGGGTGGTGGCGACGCAGAGGACCGTTGATACGGAAAGCGGCAAGGTATTCCGTTTCAACCTGAAAAAGCTTTCCTTGGTCAAGACGGCGGAAAAGATGCGAGCAAGACGAATTAGCACACTTATGGAGCATTTGGCTGGCCTCAACGAAGCAGCCGCTCTGGGAGCGGCGCGCAAGTGCAGAATCAAGTGCACATCGGACTCCAAGCTATCGAAGATTGAGAAAAAATGAACTGCTTTAGAGTCATGGCATTGAGTTTGGAAGTGCCGAAATAGGAACTCCGGATGCCGAGCCTGCGGCGATGCCGACGATATTTCGGCACTGCTTAAACCTCAGGCGCAAAATCGTCAGTTTCGCCCGCCGATTTAATCCCGTTACAATATGGTTTGATTTCAAAGCTATGGAGCTGCTATGAGTGCCGATGAACTCAGCGAACTACAGGAACATGCGGAACACGCCAGGCATAACCCGGATTTGGCACCGGTCTCTCTAACCATGGCCATCGTCGCCGTCCTGGTGGCGACGGTTTCGTTACTCGGCCACCGTGCGCACACCGAAGAAGTGGTTCTACAGAACAAAGTCAGTGATCAATGGGCCTATTATCAGGCGAAGAATATTCGCCGCCATAGCGATGAGCAGTTTGCCGATATGGTCTCAATCGCCAATCCAAAAGACGCAGAGCTAGCCAACAAGCTGCACGAAAAGTACACCGCTGAGGCGGAGCGCTACCGCGACGAGCAGAAAGAGTTGGATGCTGAGGCGCGCAAATTGGAAGGCGAGGTTGACCGCGAACGTTAACGTGCCAATCGCTACGACTTGGGCGAGGTTTTTCTGGAGATCGCCCTGGTTATCTCTTCAATCACACTTTTATCTGGCCGCCGAACCTTCTGGCTGGTTGGGATCGTCATGGGCATCGCCGGCTTGGTAGTTGCCGCGACCGGTATTTTGATTCAATAATCACTCGCCCATAACTTTCACAATCACTCGCTTATCCCGCTGGCCGTCAAACTCAGCGTAGAAAATTCGTTGCCACTGCCCGAGATCGAGTTTCCCTGAAGTGACCGGTACGATGACTTCATGGTGGATTAAAAGCGCTTTCAGGTGTGAGTCGCCATTGTCTTCGCCGGTCTGGTGGTGCCGGTATTCCTTGCGGAACGGTGCCAGCTTTTCCAGCCAGTCGTCGATATCCTCGATCAGGCCTGATTCGTTGTCGTTGACATAGACCCCGGCCGTGATGTGCATGGCGGAGACCAGCACCATGCCATCTTTGACCCCACTATTCTTGAGAATCGTGGCCACTTGTGGCGTGATGTGGACATATTCGCGATGTCTCTTGGTGTGAAGGACTAAATATTCGGTGTGAAATTTCATTTCAATATTTTATATGGCTGGTTGCGCGTCAGCAGTTTGGATGTCGCGAGTGGGCAGTGCGATATACTTCCCTGCGTCGCTCTGGACCGCCGCTCGCTTGTCTGGACACTAAATTCCCATCGCTCAATGAGGAGAGTCAACGCATGACGCTGCGCTGGATGTGCGCGTTTCTGCTCGTATTCACGACCTTGCTGTCGGCCCAATCAAAACCAGAGCAATCTACTCTTCCCGGCTATACCCCGCAGAGTTCCGCTGCGCAAATCGATTGGGAGAAAAAATTTCGCGATGGCATCGTTCCCGACAACATTCGGGAGAACATGCGTCGCCTTTCGGCGCGGCCTCACCATGTCGGTTCCCCCTATGACAAAGACAACGCCGAGTGGATTCTCGCTAAGTTCAAGGAGTGGGGTTTCGACGCGCGCATAGAAGTGTTCAACGTGCTGTTTCCCACCCCGAAAGAACGGCTGATTGAGATGATCGGTCCGACGAAATTTCGCGCCAGAATGCAGGAGCCTGTGCTCGCCGTGGACCCGACGAGCAACCAGACCGCGGAACAGCTGCCGACCTATAACGCCTATTCGGTCGATGGAGATGTCACGGGGCCGCTGGTGTATGTGAACCGCGGCAATCGCGAAGACTATGAACAGCTGGATCGCCTGGGAATATCTGTAAAGGGAGCGATCGTAATTGCGCGTTATGGCGGAGGCTGGCGGGGCATCAAGCCAAAAGTTGCCGGCGAACATGGTGCGATCGGCTGCATTATTTATTCAGATCCGGAGGGCGATGGCTACTACGAAGGCGACGACTATCCGGCAGGAGGCTGGCGTCCACGCGAAGGCGTACAGAGAGGCAGCGTGATGGACACGGAATATCCTGGCGATCCCCTGACACCCGGAGTAGGCGCGACTGCAGATGCGAAACGTCTCGCGGTGAAAGACGCCGCTACCATAACTAAAATTCCGGTCTTGCCGATTTCGTACGCCGATGCGATTCCGCTGCTTTCGGCCTTGAAAGGACCGGTCGCGCCTGATAGCTGGCGTGGTGCTTTGGCGCTGACTTATCACATTGGGCCGGGTCCGGCACAGGTACACCTGAAAGTCGCCTCCAATTGGGACCTCAAGCCTTTATATGACGTAATCGCAACCCTGCACGGTTCTGACGACAGCCAATGGGTGCTGCGAGGCAATCATCACGATGCCTGGGTGAATGGCGCCGACGATCCGATTTCGGGTTTGGCACCTATGCTGGAAGAGGCCCGCATGTTTGGCGACTTGCACCGCCAGGGATGGGTCCCAAAGCGTTCGATCATCTATTGTGCCTGGGATGGTGAAGAGCCAGGACTACTGGGCTCGGTGGAATGGGTCGAGACGCACGTTCGGGAGCTGCAACAACGTGCCGTCGCCTACATTAATTCTGACACCAATGAGCGCGGCTATTTACAGGCAGGCGGAACTCAGGACCTGCAGAGCTTTCTTAGTGGCGTGGCAAGAGACATTCAGGATCCCGAAACCCAGATCTCGGTTTTGCAGCGATCTCACCTCCGCGCTATCGCGAATGCCAAAGATGCGGAGGAGCGCGGCGAGCTGCGCAAGCGTGGGGATCTGAAACTTTATGCGCTGGGAGATGGATCAGACTTCACAGCGTTTCAAGATTTCGCCGGCATTTCTACCCTGAGCATCGAGTTCGGTGGCGAAGATAACGGCGACCAATACCATTCGATCTATGACGACTTTTACTGGTACACGCATTTTCTCGACACCGACTTCGCCTATGGCCGGGCTGAGGCGCAGACCGCGGGCACAGCCATCATGCGATTGGCGGATGCTGACTTAATTCCGGTGGATTATTCGCCACAGGCCGAAGCCATCGCGAAATACGAGAGCGACCTTGAGAAGTTGCTCAAAGATAAGCAAGACGAATTTGCCGAACGTAATCTTGAACTTCAGGAAGGCGTGTTTACGGCGACAGTGGATCCCCGTAAGCCTACGGTGCCGCCACCCAGCGAAACTGCTCCACCCTTTATGAACTTCGCTCCGATGAAAAACGCGATCGATGTGCTGACGAAGAATTCTCAACGTTATTCGAAGATTCTTGCAGAGTGGCAGGTGAAAGGTTCACCGGCGTTGTCTCCGGACGGGCTGCGAGCCGTGAATGCAGATCTGCTGAGGGTTCCGCGGCTGTTTCTAAATGAAAAGGGGCTACCAGAGCGGCCATGGTTCAAGAATCAGGTCTATGCTCCCGGAGCCTATACGGGATACGGCGCCAAGCCGATTGCGGCAGTGCGGGAATACATGGACGAAAAAAAGTGGGCCCAGGCCGAAGCGCAGATTCCCGGCGTGGCAGAAGTGATCACGCGAGTTGCTGCGGGAATCAATAAGGCCGCCGACGACCTGGAGGGCGCTGCAAAGTGATGTGGCGCCGGGCGCTCTTGTCCGCGAATCGCCAGGGACACGCGACTGCGCTGAAAAATCATTTGTGCTCCCGGGAGCCCTTCGGCGGTACACTCTCTTGTCACTATGGCGAAAACCACACGCCGCACGATGTTGAAAGCTGCTCTCACCGGAGTCACTATGGCTTCTCTATCCTCTACAACATGGTCTGAAACAAAATCCGCTACTCCTAGGAAGGGCAGGATTAGGCAGTCGGTCTCCCGCTGGTGCTATCAGAAAATTCCGTTGGACGACCTTTGCGCTGCGGCGGCACAAATGGGGCTGAAGGCCGTGGATCTGCTGAATCCAGATGAATACGAGATTCCCCGCCGCTACGGTCTGATCTGCAGCATGGGTTATGCAGGAGGAGGCGAAATCGCCAGCGCCCTGAACCGAACGGAAAATCATGCAAGAATTGAAGAAGGCTTTCGCAAGTGCATTCCTCTAGCCGCCAAAGCAGGAGTGCCGAACGTGATTACTTTCTCTGGCAATCGTGACGACATGACCGATTTAGAAGGCGCCAGGAACTCAATCGCCGGATTAAACCGTGTGAAGAAAATCGCCGAAGATCACGGCGTAACGATTTGTGTCGAGTTGCTGAATAGCAAAGTCGACCATAAAGATTATATGTGTGACCATACGGCTTGGGGAGTGCAAGTGGTGGAGGAAGTCAATTCTCCCAATGTCAAACTGCTCTACGACATTTATCACATGCAGATTATGGAAGGCGACCTGGTCCGCACCATTCAGCAGAACATCCGCTGGCTAGGGCACTTTCATACCGGAGGCGTGCCCGGACGGCACGAGCTGGACGGTAGCCAGGAAGTGCAGTGGGATGCGGTGATGCGAGCAATCGCCGGCACAGACTTTAAAGGCTATGTCGCGCACGAGTTTGTGCCGACTCGCGACCCGCTTACTTCGCTGCGTGAAGCGGTGGATTTGTGTGACGTATAGATCCTACTGGATCTCGTAGTCCAGCTCGGCGGCGATTTTAAGCAGCGGCATCAACCAGTCAACCAGCTTTTGGTGGACTGGATGCGACGGGTACGTTTCGAGAGAAGCGGCATCTTTGAATTTCATCACTCCGCCATGAGTAAAGCCTTGCGAACGTGGGGAGATATTCGCGTTGTAGCTGGCCTCAACCAGTCCGGGTATCTGGCCCTGCAATCCGCGAATCTCAACCGCAGCACGTTCCTGATCGGCCTTCGAGGTCCCGGGGTTCCACTGAAATAAAAATGCATGAATATACATGACGTTCCTTTTCGTGAGCAGGGTAACATGTTATTCGCCGGTTGCGCCCGCAGCTTACGATCCTAAGGGGCTGCAGCCCGAACGTGTAGGAATTGGAGGATGCTGAATGTCACGAACTCCCGGTGCGGTTTGGCAATCAGTTCTGGTTGTGACAATCTTGCTTGTCTGTTTCGCCACCAGCTCGGTGGCGCAACAGGCCGCCGTGAAGCCGGCCGAGCCGGTTCCACTAGTGCCTGCGGCTCCGAGGGCTCCGCAACTTGAAGCGGACGGGAAAATTACTTTCCGGCTGGCTATGCCAAATGCGCTGAAAGTGGAGCTGCATGTTGAAGGACAGGCTCATCCCATTCCGATGGCAAAGGGAAGTGACGGGGTGTGGAGTGTTACGATCGCGAAACTCGCGCCCCAGTATTACAGCTACACCTTCAACGTGGATGGCGTTGACGTTCTTGATCCCCACAACACCTCTATCAAGACCAGCTTTTTCAGTAACCAGAACATTTTTCTAGTTCCCGGCCAGCCGGCGATGCCGTGGGAGCAGGTCGATGTCCCACATGGTGTGGTTAATCATCATTACTACCATTCCGCCATCGTAGGCATTAACAGCGAATATTACGTTTATACTCCGCCGGGCTTTGACCCCAATAACACGCAAAAATATCCAGTGTTATATCTGCTTCACGGCTATAGCGATGATCCGAGCGCCTGGACGACCATGGGGAAAGCCAACCTTATTTTTGACAACCTTATTGCGCAGGGAAAAGGCAAACCCATGATCGTCGTGATGCCGCTCGGCTATGGAACCATGGAAGTGATTGATCGGGGATGGGTCACATGGCGCGATCCAGAACTGGTACGCAAAAACTTTATGCGGTTCTTAGATGTTCTGTTTCAAGAAGTGATGCCGATGGTGAAGCAGCAATATCCGCTATCCGAAAACCGGAAAGATCACGCCATCGCAGGGCTCTCCATGGGAGGCTCCGAGACTCTCTTGGCAGGACTTAATCACACCGATGCCTTCGCTTACGTCGGAGGTTTCAGTTCCGGTGGGCTTGGGGATGGTAATTTTACGTCCTGGTTTCCCGCTATCACTCCGAAATCTGCAGCCGGGATTAACGCAAGTTTGCATCTTCTTTGGATTTCCTGCGGGACGGAGGACGGACTTTTCGCGCCCAACCAGAAATTCATCGCATGGCTGAAAGACCAGGGAGTCAAGGTTAACGCGGTGCAAACTCCTGGCATGCACGCCTGGATGGTGTGGCGCGACAATCTATCGAACTTCGCTCCACTGTTGTTTCAAACAGATAAGTAAATGCCGGGAGCTTTACAAACTCACCGGCATTTGATTATGCAGCGTGTCCTACGTAAGAGAAGTCATTCTCGGTACTGTCCAAAAGTGCAATCATTTCATTCAGGGTTGTGATCTTGAACTCGCACGTCTCTGCCTGCTCCAGGCGATGGCGCACGAAGCGAGAGGGATTAAAGATCTTCATTTGTTTGTCGTGCTCGGCGGTCCAGTGCTGCAAAAATATCAGCTCGGCAAGGGCTTCACCACCGAGGGAATAAACCTCGGAGAGATCGAGCACAATAATGGGTTGATCTTGAGACGTGACTGCGTCGCGGAGTCTTGAAGCCGATTCGCTGTGTACCATTTTCCCCTGGCACTCCACGACCGCCATATTTCCAATGTGGTCCATATGAAGCCGCATGCTTCCTCCGTAGACAGCTTGATTGGGATGCATTTGGTCAACTGCAACGAGATCGCCAAATTCCAAGGTGCTCGTTTTGTGCTGGATACCCGGATTAGTCCCTTTGAGGTGGGAATTTTGACCGATTTACTACGCAAATCTTCGCTACAGGGGTTCCTGTATCTGTAAAACTGAGTTTCGACTCGAGATTGAAAAGGAAGCGGCCTTCGCGCTATCAGTATCGTGAAAGAATAGTTCTATGCCTACTTCGCCGCCGCTTTTGCCTTTCCTTTATGGAACCGCCTGGAAGGAGGGCCACACCGCTACCCTTACAGAACTTGCTCTGCGCTCAGGTTTTCGCGGCATCGACACAGCTAATCAGAGACGGCATTATTTCGAGGCTGGTGTTGGTGAAGGGCTGGCGGCAGCTTATCGGGCAGGCGTGACAACCCGGGCAGATCTTTTCCTCCAGACAAAATTCACCTATCAACGCGGGCAGGACCACCGCTTGCCCTACAATCCAGCCGCCGATCTTTCCGTTCAGGTGGCGCAGTCGGTGGCAAGTTCTTTGGACAACCTGGGCACAGATTACGTTGACAGCTACGTATTGCATGGCCCGGCGTCACCATCCGAGTGGGGCGCGGAGGACTCCGCAGTGTGGAACGCAATGGTGAAAGAAAGAGATGCCGGTCGAACGCGATGGCTGGGAATAAGCAATGTTTCTCTAGGTCAACTCGAATCGATGGTGTCGAGCGAAAGGGAACTGCCAAGGTTCGTGCAGAATCGCTGCTACGCCCGGACGCGATGGGACCGCGAAATCCGACAGTTTTGTAAGCCTCGAAGCATTACGTATCAGGGGTTCTCGCTGCTAACTGCGAACGCCGACGTGTGGCGGCATCCTTTGGTCGCCGAGGTCGCGAGGTTGGCAAATGCTACGCCAGCACAGTTGATATTCAGCTTCGCTCGCTCTCTCGGGATACTGCCGTTGACTGGCACCTCAAGTGAACCGCACATGAAAGAGGACTTAGCAAGCGTAAGCCTGAAGCTACCAGCAGACGCAATTGAGGCGATCGAGGCTCTGGCCGGCTAGAGCTACTTTTTACTTGTTCTTATCCATGGCCATAAACAGGTTATTTAGAGATTCGGCGAGCGTGGGATGGGCAAAGGTCCCGTCGCGCAGCGCGGTGTAGGGAAGTTTCCCCATCATCGCGATCTCGACGGCTGACATCACCTCTCCGCCTTCGATGCCGAGAATTGCCGCCCCTAAAATTTGATTCGTATCGGCATCTACGATTGCTTTCATGAATCCCCGAGTTTCGTCGACTTCGATCGCGCGCGCAACCGAAGTCATCGGCAACTTGGCAACACGGATATTTCTTTTTTGCTCACGCGCTTCGGTCTCTGTAATGCCAATGCGTCCGAGTTGGGGATCGATAAACAGGGTATAGGGCATCTGGCGGCCCACGGTCGAGGCAGGCTTCTTTTCGATCAGGTTAGAACGGATAATTCGAAAGTCATCGTATGCAATGTGCGTAAACGCAGGGCCGCCCTTGATATCGCCGAGAGCGTAGATGCCATCGGCTGTAGTTTCAAGGCGCTCGTTCACTTTGATGAAACCGTGGGACTCCGTCTCAACTCCGGCAACTCCAAGATTCAGGGTGTCTGAGTTGGGCACACGGCCGGTGGCGGCAAGTAGATGCGAGCCGGCGAGAGTGATTGACCCACCATCCTGTTGCACTTCCATTCGAATAACTCCGTTTATGTAACTCGCCTGCTGCGTCTTTGCATTGAGCAGCACGTCGATGCCGTCCTGTTGCAGGATCTTGGCGACTTCGTCTGCGACATCTGCGTCTTCCCGAGTAAGCAACTGTGCGGCGGACTGAACAATTGTGACCCGGCTGCCGAAGCGGCGAAAGAGCTGGCCGAATTCCAGGCCTATATACCCGCCTCCGAGCACCAACAGGTGCTCAGGAACGGCATCTAACTCCATTAGCGAAGAGTTATCGAGAACCGGTGTGGTCTCTATGCCTTCGACGTGCGGGACCGAGGCGCGAGTTCCGGCATTGATAAAAATTTTGTCAGCCGAGATAACGCGCTGCCCGCCATCCTTCAGGCGGATTTCCAGCGTTCCAGTCCCAGTAAACCGGGCCTCGCCAAAAATCAAATCAAGGTCTTCGGTTTTTTCAACCCCGGACTGACTAGCCCTCCGGAATTGTTCGACGATGTCGCGCTTGCGCTGTCGAACCTTAGCCAGATCGATGGTGATGGATCCCGTGTGCACGCCATAGTCAGCGGCACGCCGGGACAGATAAGCAACCCGCCCGCTGGCGACCATCGTCTTAGTCGGAGTGCATCCCTCATTCACACAGGTGCCGCCAACGTGCGCGCGTTCAATAAGCGCGGTATGCATTCCGGCTTTGGCAAGAGCGCTGGAAAGCGGAGTGCCAGCTTGTCCGGCGCCAATGACCACCGCATCGTACTTTTCTGAGCTTGCCATAGGAGTGATCGTAACGAGGATTATTGGGAGTACGGGGGCCGCTAATTGGAATGCCCCAGTATAAACGGACGACCGCTCTAAGTCTCTGCCTGCTGATTGGCTTCCCGCAAGTCAAGTTCGCGCTCCAGCTGGCGCAGCGTCTCATCGTTGATTTGACCTTCGTTTCGCAGGCGGACCGCCGTTTGCCGTTCGACCCGAAGCAACTCTCGCATGAGCCGAATGTGTCGGCGGTGATTCTGCGGCGCGGTGTCATGGCCGGGATCGTGCTCCTCTATCGACAGAGCTAATAGGTCCTGCTGGTAATGTCCGGCGATGTCCTCGTAAACAGACTCAAATGTGGCATCGTCGGTGTGGCGAGAAGTCTGCAAGAAATCCAGTGCAGCCTGCAGAATTTCGCGTCGCGCCGCCGCCTCCTCCAGATTAGGTCCCGTCGGTTCAGTTACGCCAAGTGCTCGCACAAGTGCTGGCAAAGTAAGCCCCTGCAAAACAAGAGTGACAAAAATAACGCTGAAGGCGAGAAAGATGATTAGATTGCGCTGAGCAAAGGGCTGGCCGTTAGCGAGCATTTGGGGAAGTGCAATTGCGGCTGCGAGCGCGATTACGCCGCGCATGCCGGTCCACCCAACGATCAGGATGCCACGTGGAGGAGGCATCGGCGTTCTTTGATGAAGAATGTGGGAGCGGATAAAATGCGCTATGAATGCACCCGGAAAAATCCAGATCAGCCGCAACAAAATCACAAATGCGCTGAAGATTGCTCCGTCCCAGAGCAGACGCTCCAGGCTGTAGTCCCTGATGGCACCGAGAACATAAGGCAACTGAAGCCCGATCATCAGAAAGACCAGTCCATTTAAAATAAAGGTCAGTGAATCCCACACTGCCCATGCCTGGAGGCGGACGGTGGGCGAAAAGAACTGCGAGCTTCTGCGACTTAGGTACAGCCCGCAAACCACCACCGCTAACACACCCGAGGCATGAATCGCCTCGGCCGTCAGGTAAGAGGCGTATGGCACAAAGATGCTGATCGCCACCTCGATCGGGGCGTGGTCAACACGCCGCTCGATGCGATCTACCATCCAACCAGAAACCAATCCCACTGCGACACCCGCCGCAATCAGATAGGTCAGCCTTAACAGCCCGCCGGAGATTGTCGGCACCTGATTGTCAATCACCATGGCGATACCAAACTCCAACGCCACTAGTCCACTTGCGTCATTTACCAGGCTTTCGCCTTCGAGAATCTCGACAATCTTTTTAGGCAGCCCGATTCGGTTGGCAATACTGGTGGCGGCGAGAGCGTCAGTGGGGGCGATAACCGCACCCAGGACAAAACCGATCTTCCAGTCGAAGCCGGGAAATAGAAAATGTGCGCCTGCCGCGACGCCAAAGACGGTAAAGGCAACCAGCCCGAAAGCCAGCAACAAAATACTCACGATGTTGAAGGAAAATTCCCGCCACGAGGTGAGCCAGGCTGCGGAGTACAGCAAAGGGGGAAGTACCACGAAGAAAACGATGTCAGGATTCAGCGTAATCCGGGGAATACCGGGAACAAAGCCTAACAATGCTCCGGCAATAACCAGGACGATCGGATATGGCTGGCGAATTTTTTGTGCCAGATAGCCGAACACCACCACGAATAGCAGCAGTAGTAAAAAAACCAGTTGAACTTGCTGAATGCTGCCAGTGTGCATGGCCAAAAGTATACTTTGGGCAAAGAAGACTTTGGCTGCACGTGCTAGTCGATATTTTTATTATTCGTATCGCAAAGAGGCCATCGGATCCACCTGTGTGGCGCGATTTGCCGGGATCCAGCTAGCCATTAAGGTGGCCGCCACCAATGCCAGGGCGATTCCGCAGAAAACCAGAGGATCGCGCGGATTGACATCTGTCAATATGCCGGCCAATAAGGGTGCAAGTTCAAAGGCCCCCAGCATCCCGATGAATAATCCAATCGCGGCGAGAGAGATACCGTTCACCAGAATCATCCGTAAGATGGTGGCTCTCTGCGCCCCGAGCGCGATACGGACACCGATTTCCTGAGTGCGGCGCCCCACCATGAATGAGACAACACCGTAGAGCCCGATCACTGCCAGAGTTAAGGCGACAACGCCAAAAGCCCCGCCCAGAATGGCCGCAATGCGCTGCATGAAAAGGCCCTGGCTGGAAATCAAAGTTTCCATGCTGATGACGGATGTCGGGGCGATGTCAGGATCGAGCGCCTTAATCTGCTCGCGGACGTGGCCGACGGCTGCGAGTGGGTCACCTTCTGTGCGGAGATAAAGAGTGACTTCGGTCCCACCCATGCGCACATAGGGCAGGTAGAACATTGGCAATACGGGGCTGCCGATTCTGCCGTTATTGGAGTCCTTTACCACTCCCACAATTGGAATCGGGCCGGTGTCTCGCAGCCGAATCGCGTGTCCAATAGCTTTTGATAAGTCACCCTCGCCGACGATGTAGCGCCGCGCCAATGTCTGGTTGACCACCGCCACAGGTGGCTTCTTGGCATCATCCTGTTCAGAGAACTCCCGGCCTTGCAGCAAGGGAACCTGCATCGTTGCAAAATAGCCGGGCCCAATTTGATTGACGTTGGTGTCGACAAATTTCTCCCCGCCGGCGCCGGTGAAGCCGTCTATAGAGAGGTCCCACGATGCCCCTGATTGAAATGGAACTTTGCCGGACTCGGTGGCGGCTTTCACCCCCGGTATTGAGCTGACCTGCCGCAAAAGCTGTTGGTTGAAAACAATTGCTTTGTCATGCGAATAGCCGCGCAGGCTGGGATCAACCGTAACCAGCAGAAGATGTTCAGGATTGAACCCGAGGTCGACTTTTTGAGCATTAGAAAACGATTTGAGGAATAGCGCTCCGGCAATCAGAAGAATGGTCGACAGCGCGATCTGTCCTCCGATGAGCAGACGCCGCGCCACCGTGCTATAGGATCGTCCACCGACAGCGCCAGCCCGGAGACTCGTCGTCGTACTCATCATTGCTTCCTTCACGGCGACCAAAGCCGGCGCCAGCCCGCACAGGAAAACTGCCAGAGTTGATGCTGCCAGCGTCACCCACAAGACTCGCAGGTCAAGTTGGAAGTCAGGGCCGTTCGGAGACGACGAATATGGGGAAAGCGCTGCGAATCCCCGAATGCATCCGTATCCAAGCAGAATTCCGCCGGTTCCTCCCAGGAATGCCAGGAGTGCGCTCTCGGTTAGAAGCTGCCGGATCAGCGCTCCGCGAGTGGCGCCGATCGCCAGCTGCGTTGAGATTTCTCTAAGCCGTGAAGTAGCTTTCGCCATTAGCAGACTGGCAACGTTCGCGCAGGCAATCAGCAATACCAGAACTACTAATCCCATGAGAACCGAGGGAAGAGCAATGCCTGCTCCGGTGAGGCGCCGGTCGATTTCTGTGCGCACAATAGCCGCCGTGTCTTTGTTGGTGTCGGGATAGGTCCGTTCCAGATCGCTCATGATCGTGGTCATTTCCGCCTGTGTCTGTTCAATAGTTATTCCCGGCTTGAGTCTTCCCATCATGTCGAAGGCGCGATAGCCGCGATGAGTCAGCACATTATTGCCGTCAGAGGTCAGTCCTCCGGCCATCATGGTCGGAACGTAAATATCAGGGCGGAAATAAATGCTTACACCCGTAAAAGTTTTCGGCGCTACTCCGATGACCGTGAATCCGATTCCATTGAGCTTGATTTGTCTGCCAATTACTTTGGGGTCATTCGCGAACGCTCGTCCCCATAGACCGTTACTGATCACAACGACCGGATATTTTCCCGGTACCTCGTCTTCATCTGTTCTGAAGCTTCGGCCCAGCGCGGGCTGCACCTGCAGTGTGGGAAAAAAACTAGCTGAGACCAACAATCCGAAAACCACTTGAGGATCGCCGTGGCCGGTGCTTAATCCCGCCGACATTCCCTGGGAAATCCCCAAGCTTTCAAAGGACTTACTGCGTTTACTGAAGTCGACATAGTCCAAGTAGGAGCTGTTGCCAAATTGCGTCAAACGAGAAGCCGCCACGTCCACGGTAACCAGTCCACCGGCGTTCGGCACCGGCAAGGGCCTCAGCAGAGTAGCGTCTATCAAGCTGAATATCGCGGTGTTGGCGCCAATGCCAAGGGCTAAAGAGATCACCACAATCAGGGTAATTCCGGGACGCTTGCGCAGGCTGCGTGTCGCAAAGCGCAGGTTCCGCCAGAATGCATCGAGAAGAAAGATTGCTCGCGATTGGTTCATGATTTGGCCTCGATTGAAGCAATTGGCGACACGCGGTTCATTAACAAACGGTCACTGTTTTGTTGATAAGTTGCGCCGGACCCGCAGGTCAGAAATAAGCAATCTTCACGCCATTGATTGGGCTGATCTAACCGTCAGAGAGCAAAGGGAATCGTGAATTTACCGTATGCGATTACTTCGGCCGCGTTATGTCGCTAATAGAAATATGCTGTCCGGAAGCGGACAAGACTAGTTTGTGGAAATGCAGAGCTAACGCCATAATAGTGCGATCCGTCTCGTGTGCTATCCATCGTGTTCATCGGAGGAAATTTGATTCGCAAACTTAGTCTCCCGCTTATTGCCGCTATCTGCTGTTCGCCTGCGTTCGCTGCGGAAAAGGTCGAAGTGCCCGCCTGGATCGCTGTAAGCAACAACTACACGAATCAGGTGCTGGCGGTTGAGATGAAGCACAACCCAGAAGAGGGCTCCAACGAGGGCCTAAGCGAGTTTGATCCGCGAGTTTCGCAGCCTACTCTGGCAGATGAGGATCTGGAGCGGCAGGAAAATGAAGCGGTGATTGCCAAACTGAAAAGTGCGCTCGCCACCGAGAAGCAGAAGGAGGTCGCACAAGATTTGCAAATCGTTATCCGCAGCGTCGAGTTAGATTTTCGGCAACAGGATTATGTGCGGGCTCACAAAGTGCCATTCCTGAATGCCAGCGGGATCGTCTTCCGCGGGCTGCGCATTTTACTAGACGATCAAACTCCCGACGAACGCCGCCCCGCCGCGGTTACCCGTATCCGCAAGTATGCCGGCCTGGAACCAGGTTACAAACCGCTGGTTGAGATTCTGCAGCAGAGAATCACCGAACAAATGGCCAAACCGGGGGTAGTCTATCCCGCGCGCACCCAGATCGAAACCGAGTTGGGGCGTAATTCCAACTACATTGAGGGTATTGCCACGCTCTTGACCAAATACAAGCTCACCGGCTGGCAGGAGCCCTATGAGAAGCTCAAAACACAGCTGGCCGACTACGACGCCTGGACCAAAGCCCACATCTTGCCCAAGGCAAGAACTGACTTCCGCTTACAGCCCGAGGAATATTTCCTAAATCTGGAAAACTACGGCATCGATATTCCGCCCTCCGAGCTTGCGACCATGGCTCATCAGGCGTTTACGGAACTGCAAGATGAGATGAAGCCTATCGCCGCGCAGATCGCGCAACAGCGGCACCTTCCTTCAAGCGATTACCGGGACGTAATCAAAGAACTCAAGAAGCAGCAGCTGGTGGGGGAGGCGATTCTGCCGTTTTATGAGGAGCGTCTGAAGCAGATCGAAAAAATCATCGTCGATAAGCAGATTGTGACCCTGCCCGATCGCCCGGCACGTATTCGTATTGCCAGCGCGGCTGAAACCTCCCAACAGCCCGCGCCTCACATGCAGCCTCCGCCATTCCTGCACAACATCGGCGAGAAGGGCGTTTTTGTCTTACCGCTAAACATTCCGGCGGCTCCGGGTCAAACGTCGACTGAAAAATACGACGACTTCACATTCGACGCTGCTGCCTGGACCCTGACCGCCCACGAGGCACGTCCCGGCCACGAGTTGCAATTTGATTCCATGCTGGAGCATGGAGTTTCGCTGGCTCGGGTGCAATATGCGTTTAACAGTACAAATGTTGAGGGTTGGGGCCTGTATTCCGAGTACCTGATGCGGCCATTCATGCCGTTGGAGGGACAACTCGTCTCGCTGGATTACCGGCTGATGCGTGCCGCCCGCGCATTTCTGGATCCTGAGTTACAGTCGGGAAAGATCCAACCAGCGGAGGCATATCGAGTGCTGGAGGAAGACGTAGTGCAATCCCACGCTTTCGCACAGGAGGAAGTCGAGCGCTACACCTATCGCGCCCCCGGGCAGGCAAACAGCTACTTCTATGGCTACACCAAACTAATTGCGCTTCGGAAGGACGTTGAAACTGCGCTCGGCTCGAAATTCAACGCCAAAAAGTATCACGACTTTATTCTGGCGCAAGGACTACTGCCACCCGATCTGATGCGCAAAGCCGTAATGGAAGATTTCGTTAAGACGCAATAGCTAAGGAGTGATCTGAAAGATAAAAAGGGCCTCGTGATTAACCGAGGCCCTTCTCCGTTACTTAATGTGGCAGGTCGCGAGGCCACGCTTCTCCAGGTATTGCTGGTGATAGTCTTCGGCCTCGTAGAAGGTAACAGCCGGCACTATCTGGGTTACTACTGGCTTGCTGAAACGGCCTGATTTTGCCAGTTTTTCCTTCGAGGTGTTGGCTTCCGCTTCCTGCTCCGGCGAGTGGAAAAAGATGGCTGAGCGATACTGCTTGCCAAAATCTGGCCCTTGACGATTTAGCTGAGTTGGATCGTGGTTCTCCCAAAAGACATCTAATAGCTGTTGATACGAAACTTTCGCAGGGTCGTAGTCGACCTCCACCGCTTCGGCGTGGCCGGTAGTGTCGGTGCAAACCTCTTTGTAGCTGGGATTGAGGGTATTGCCCCCGATGTAGCCGACGCGGGTGGCGCTGACTCCCGGTATTTGGCGGAAGGTGGCTTCCACTCCCCAAAAGCAGCCTGCGGCAAAAGTAGCTTTAGCCATGGTTGACTCCGTTTCTAGTGTATCCACGGGATTTGATGGTGCCAACCCCGTGAAAGTTTCGTAACTTGAATCGCGGCCGAGCGGCCTCTAAACTGGAGATCAATGCATTCGCATAGTCATGGTGGCGGCGCCGGAGCATTGAAAGTGCTGCGGATTTCCCTGATCGTCACCGCCCTCTATATCGTGCTGCTGGTAATTGCCGGCATTCGGGCGCATTCTCTTGCCCTGTTGTCAGAGGCGGGCCACAATCTTTCCGATTTTTTTGCTCTCCTGCTATCAATGGTTGCATTACATCTGCAGACTCGGCCGCCGAGTGCGACCAAAACCTATGGCTGGCATCGCGCCGGGGTGTTGGCGGCACTGGTGAATTCGGTATCGCTCTTCGCCGTAGCGTTCTTTATTTTTTACGAGGCGGTTGTCCGCTTGCGGAGTCCCGAACCGGTGCGCGCTGGGGTCATGATGGCGGTTGCCGCCGCCGGCGTGATCATGAACGGCGTAATCGCATTGCTGCTATATCGCTCTAGCAGGGACGTGAACACACGCAGTGTGCTCTTGCACGAGATCGGCGATACCCTCTCCACCGCTGCCGTTATCGCCGGTGGCTGGATCATCATGCTGACCGGCCAATACTGGATCGATTCGGCGTTGTCCTTCGGAATTGGAGCGTTAATCTTGTGGTCCGCCCTGGGGATCGTGCGTGAGACTCTGAATATTCTGCTGGAAGGTACTCCCCGCGGCATGACTCTGGCGCAGGTTGAGAACGCCATGCGCACTATCGAGGGCGTCAACGACGTGCATGATCTGCATGTGTGGAGCATTGGATCAGAAACTCATGCGCTGTCGGCGCACATTGCAATTGCCGACATTCCCCCCTCAGTAAGCGAACGTATTTTGCGTGACGTGAAAGAATGTCTGCGCCATCAATTCCGCATCGTTCACACCACAATCCAGTTCGAGCACGCCATCTGCGAAGTCGCTCACGGCTGTTTGATTCCGGTGGATGAACATTCGCACAGCCACTAAAAGGTTTCTTGTCATTCCGAGAGCGGCGGGGAATCTGCTGAGGGCAGCGGCACAGTCTTCATTTCCCCACCTCACGATAGCGAAAGCACTCTACGGTGTGATCATTGACCATGCCGACCGCTTGCATAAAGGCGTAGCAAATAGTGGATCCCACGAAGTTAAAGCCGCGCGTCTTTAAATCCTTGCTCAGGGCGTCGGATTGCTCTGTCTTGGCCGGAAGTTTATCGCCGGTTCGCCAGCGATTGGTCACCGGCTTTCCTCCGACGAACTGCCAAATATATTTGTCGAATGAACCGGATTCATCCTGCACTTTAAGAAATGCCTTCGCATTCTGTACTGTCGATGCGATCTTCAATCGGTTGCGCACAATTCCAGGATTCCGCAGGAGGCTCTGAAGCTTGCGGCTGTTGTAGCGGGCGATTCGCTCTGCATCGAAGCCGTCGAGCGCGGCGCGATAGTTCTCGCGCTTTTGCAGAATCGTGTCCCAGCTGAGTCCCGCTTGCGCCCCCTCGAGAATCAAAAATTCGAAGAGATGTGCATCATCGTGACTGGGCACTCCCCACTCTTGATCGTGGTAGGGAATGGACAATGCTTTGCTGGCCCAAGAGCAGCGCGTCTGTTCTTTTTTAACCATGCTCTCCACTTACGCACGCGAAAATGACTTACCGCACAGACCTTTTGTAACTTGGCAGAGCTTACTTCTAAACCTACAGTCAGTATGGTAGCTCACGCGAGGGAGGCCTTCGGCCCCTAACGTGCATCTATAGATGTGATGGCGTGTTTGTCGCTGTGGAATGGGAAAAATTTGGCCTTTATGGGAACGAAGTACATAGCGCGACTTCTTGGTCTCATGGCGGGCTTGTGGATGGCCTCGCTCCCGCTTTTTGGTCAGACTTCTTATTTGCCGCCGGGTTCCGCATACGTTTCACCGGATGCGTCCAATCAGCCCACCGATCCCATCCTTACTATCAAGACGCAGGTCAATGAAGTAAACGTGCTTTTTATTGCCACCGACAAACGCGGCAAGTTTGTAAAGAACCTCGAGCAGAACGATTTTGCAATCCTTGATGACCACAAGCCGCCGCAATCGATTGTGAACTTTCGGCGCGAAACCGATCTTCCCATTGAAATGGGATTGCTAGTTGACACCAGCGGATCGGTCAACGGCCGCTTCGAATTCGAGCAACAGGCGGCGGTCAGTTTTCTCCAGAAGACGCTGCGTCCCAACTTCGATCGCGCTTTTGTCCTTGGTTTTAGCACTCACGGCAAGCTTGCGCAGGATTTTACCGACAATCTGCACCTGCTTGAAGTCGGTGTCCACAGCCTGCGCAGCGGTGGCGGTACCGCGTTGTACGACGCAATTTACCGCGCCTGCCACGATAAGCTGATTAAAGATCCATCGAAAACTCCGGTTCGCCGAGCCATCATTGTTTTGAGCGACGGCGAAGATAATCAGAGTGATGTCACCAAGGCGCAAGCCATTGAGATGGCGCAGCGCGCTGAAGTTATCATTTACGCCATCTCCACTGACGATAGCGGCCTCATCCTGCGTGGTGACAAGTCTTTGCAACAATTGGCTGACGCGACAGGTGGAAAAGCTTTCTTTCCTTTCAAGATGAAGGATGTTACCCACGCCTTCGCTTCGATAGAAGATGAATTAAGAAGCCAGTATGTGGTTTCCTATCGTCCGGCGGACTTCGACGCTGATGGTCGATATCGCGCCATCGAAATTACTTCGCTGAAAAAAGACTTGCAAGTGCGCGCCCGCCGGGGATACTACGCTCCTCACCAGTAACTTACCCACATTCGCCAAGCTCTAGACCTCCCGCCCTACGCCGGTTTTACGCAGGCGGATGCCTCTTTTGGGTGCTACAATTCTCTGCAAGATGTCCTGGCGTCTTAGCCCACAATGCCGCGCTGCCAGCCCGAGATCAGGGATTCTTTTATGACGTCACGCCTGCGATTTATTCTCGGAATTGTGCTGCTGACAATGGCGGTGGGTCTATCTGCGCAAACCACTAAGGCCAGGAAGCGCAAGCCCAAGGCAAAGCCGGCTCCGGTCGAAGTGAAGCCAGCATTGCCGCCGCCGCAGGAAGTGTCGCCTGCTCCATTGACCTTGGCACAAAAACCGGCGGTCGCCCCGCAAGTGAAATATCAGAACGGTCAGTTGTCGATCTTGGCTGAGAATTCCACCCTTGGAGATATCCTGCGCGCCGTGCATCAACAGACCGGCGCGGTGGTAGAACTTCCACCCAATGCAACGGAACGTGTGGTGGCCAATCTTGGCCCGGGCCCATCCAAGGATGTGCTGTCGACTTTGCTCAATGGATCCAGCTTCAACTATGTCATGCTCGGATCGCCGACCAACGCGAACGACATAAACCACTTAATCGTGACAGCCAAGGCTGGGGGCGATACGGTGGCGAACAACTCAGCGCAGCCTGGATTCACTCCTCAGCAGCGTTCTCCATTCGTTCCTCCAAACGGGGCTTCGGTCACGGGTGGCGCGCCGCCGGAAGACAATGCCGCGGAAGCGGATACCAGCTCCGACGAAAACAATGCCGATGAGCCCGAAGATCAGCCACCGGCAGACGCCCAATCTGGAGACCAGTCACAGCAGCCCAATGGCGGTCCTGCGGTCAAGACTCCGGAACAGTTGTTGCAGGAGTTGCAGCGTCAGCAACAGATGCAGCAACAGCAGCAAGGTCCGCAGTCGTCGCCCCAGGGCTTCCCGATTCCTCCGGGACAGCAGCCGCCACAGAATCAACCTCAGGACTAACAACCCTTAGTTGTATGCGAAAGCCGACTAGTCCTTTTTCTCAGGGGCAACCGTGCTCGCTGGAGATTCCTGATGAAATACTGCCTTCCACGATCCGCCTTTGTTGGCCCACAAGGAACTCGCCCACACCGCATCTGGTAGTTTGTGGCCGCCACAGGTTGCATCCTGTGTCGCGTGATACTGCATTACCACCGTATTTTTATCGACCCAAACGAACTTTGTGTCTCCGAGCACATAGGTATTCACGGTGCATTCGGTGGAAGCTATCCCCTTTACCGTTTCATCCCGGCCGGCCACGCCGTCCGCGCTTACGTTGAGGAAATCAGAAGTCAAATATTTAGTGAAGGCGTCAGCGTTGTGCATCTTCCAGCCTTCCCACAGTTCTTTTTCCATTTGAGGGAGTTTCTGTTCGGTGGCCGATTGGGCCTGAGATACTCCTGAAGAGAATGTAGCGAATGCGGTTATCAGTACCAGCGCCAATGCAAACTTCTTCATAGTAGCCTCGCGGAGCAAGATTAGGTCTTTCAACCGGCGAGATTATATCCTCATATTTTGCGTTTCGCAGGGTAACTATGTTTATCGGCCATTTTGGACTGGCGCTAGCTGCGAAGAAACTGGCGCCAAAGACCTCGCTGGGCACTCTGATCTTTGCCGCGGACTTCGTCGATCTTGTATGGCCCATCTTCCTGTTGCTCGATATCGAACAAGTGCGCATCGTTCCTGGCATAACGAAAATGTCTCCGTTGGCCTTTGTCAGCTATCCCTTCACCCACAGCCTGGCGATGGCCCTACTATGGTCTGCCGTGGTTGCAGGGCTTTACTTTGGACTGAGGGGTTACTCGCGTGGGGCGTGGGTAGTCGGCCTATTGGTCCTCAGCCACTGGTTCCTGGATTTCCTGGTGCACCGCCCTGACTTACTGCTGTGGCCGGGCGGAGGCGTCAAGCTTGGCCTTGGAATCTGGAATTCCGCTGCCCTGACGATCATCAGTGAGGTTTTGTGTTTTGGTATTGGAATATGGCTGTATATCGATATGACGCGACCCGTCGACAACACCGGCAAGTATGCGCTCTGGTCTCTAATAATTTTTCTTTTGAGTGCCTGGGCTGGCGCAATGCTGGGGGGCGCCCCGCCGAGCGAAGCCGCAGTAGCCTGGGGCGCTCTGGCCGTATGGATCGTGGTTCCCTGGGCTTGGTGGACCGATATTCATCGGACGCTGCGAGAAGGACTCTACTGACTGGTCTTCATCTTTTCTTTCACGCTGTGCGCGTACTTTTCGATCTCTTCCGCTTTTTTCACCACTTCGATGGATAAAATATTTTCGTTCGATTTATCCACATAATCCTTCAGTTCGGTGGCCAGCTTTAGAAGTTTCTCGCTGTCGCGCTTGATCTCTTCCTGACGTTCGGCGTTTCTGCGTTTCGCCATATCTTTTACGAGTTTTTCGCGGGCTTCGTCTTCGGGTCTCTGGGGACGGCCGAACGGTGGGCGCACGTCCTGGGAATCGCTCTGAGCCAGTTGCAAGGTTCCGGGGCTTTCATTTCCTTGAAGTGCGCCCACGCCGACACCGCATAGAAGTACCGCGAGAGTTACGAGTTTGACTTGCACAAGGTCCTCGAGAATTGCTGCTCCGATTATAGGGTCCGGTCACGAACAGAGCCACCATAGGGGCGTTGCTATAATCGCCTTAGAGATGATGATTTTCAGCAGTCTTATTCCCCAGGTGGGTGATCTTCGCGGGCTATTAAACGATTGGCGCGAAGATGGCATGAGATTCCTTCATCAGGATGCTCCCAAAATACTCCTGACGATTCTTCTGGCCATCGTGCTGATCCGGTTGTTTCGCGCCATCGTCGGGAAAATGGCATCCTTGCAGTCTCGCAGACTGCCTTCCGGCCTGCGTTCTCAGCAAGTTCGAACTCTCTCGGGAGTTATTACCAGCGTCGGCATCTTCGTCATACTCTTTATTTCCACGCTGGAGATTCTTTCTTTCCTGGGCTTGAATCTTGCGCCTCTGCTCGCCAGCGCGGGCATTGCCGGGCTGGCCATTGGATTTGGTGCACAAACGCTGGTTAAGGACGTGATCAACGGTTTCTTTATCCTGCTGGAGAATCAATACGACGTGGGAGACATAGTTCGAATTGCGGGCGTAAAAGGTACCGTGGAGAATATGAGCCTACGCCACACCACGCTTCGCGATGACGATGGAACAATTCATATTGTTCCCAACAGCGCGATTCTGATCGTTTCAAACACCACCCGCGACTGGTCGCAGTTCACGCTGAAGATCGTTGTTTCCTACAGTGAGCCCAGCGACCGCATCGTTGATCTGCTGCAACAAATCGGAAAGGAAATCAGAAACGATCCACAGTATGCCAGCGACATTGTGGCTGACATTCAAGTGCCCGGCATCGATCGCGTGGGAAACGGCGAAGCCGAATATCTGATGTTGATTAAAACCATGCCCTCGAAACAATATCCGGTTAGCCGTGAGTTGCGCCGCCGCATTAAGGAATGCTTCCACAAAAATAATATTCAGACCGCTGGCCCGGGAAAAGTCTATGTCATAGACCAGCCCGCCTAGGCGCCGCCGCGCTATTTCCCAACCGCACCGCGCCGTTCGGCTGCAAGTTTGTTGAAATCGCGCATGAACACCCGTAGACCAAAGTTGCTGGTAGTTTTCGAGTAACCGGCGGTGAGCTGGTCCTTGTAGCGTTGGAAATAGAAATCGAATGGATCTTTCGAGTCCATATCGATGAGCACCAGATCGGCACCCGCCATAGTCAATTTGCCGAAGGAGATGGATCCGCCGCGATAAGCTATGTAATTCCCTGCAACATTTGCGGAAAACTTCTGTGGTGTTCCTACTGTTTCAACAATCTCATTTCCCTTCACACTCACAGTGGAGACTTTGCATTGAAAATGTGGCGGTGGAAGAACCTTCTCGGGATTCAAGACTATATCGTTGCCTTGGGCTCTGATACCGTCCAGCTTCTTGGTGTTTACGACGTCGGCTACATCCAGCCCGAGTAAATCCATCAGGCCCTTCACCGGCAGATGTGCGACCTTCATTTTTTCGGTATGAAGCAAAACTTCGCCATCGGGGGTTACGCTCAAAGTTACTGTGGCTTCGAACGGCAGCGCGCCCTTCCGGCCTTTCAGCAACAAACCGGTCCCGCGAGCTTCGATGCTGATGTTCTTGACCGGCGAACCTTGCTTGGCAAAGACATATTCGTTTAAAACGCGAGCCATCGAGTCGACGGTGATCGACATTTGCCCTGAAGCCACCGAGATCATGAAAGAACTCGTATCATCAAACACCGGCAGGTGGCCCGCCTTGGTCGGTGTGAGCACGCCTTCCAGCTGACGAATATGTACCGCAATGCCGTCGGTGTAGTGGTAGGCGATGTTCTTCATCTCTACGTGGATCACATCTTGCGGCGTCGGAGTAGGGACCGTAGGAGCCTTAGTGTCGCACCTCGGAGATGCGGTGAGCAGCAAGAGCAGCGCCGGAACGGTCGTCCAGGCGTAAAGCTTCGTGAGGTGGGGGAACATGTTGTTAAGATGCCCAAACACCCGCCGTGAGTGAACGGTTACAAATTATTTACGTCTAATTCTGGTCTCCGCCGCCATGTTTGCCCCGGCAGACTTTGCAATCCGTGGGAGGCAGGCTATTGTCCACTCGATGTTTGATGGGTTTCACGGTACGCAGGTAGGCGAATATTGCCTTCACATCGTCAGTTGTGAAGTTCTTGTACTCGTTAAACGGCATGATCGAGCTAAGTGCACGAGCTCTTACGTAGCCGGTTTGAAGCACTTGAGTAAATAACGCTTCGTCGTAGTACGAAATGCCGGTAGGGTCCGGAGTAATGTTGGCACTGGAGACATTGCCCCACGGACCTTGCAGATGGAATCCGCCGGCAAAGGCAAACTCGGGTGATCGCTCGTGACCCAGAACCGCTGTGTGGCACTCCTGGCAGGCGCCGGTTTGTACCACGTATTCACCCCACTTGACTGGGTCCGAATGGTCGGGACCGGTAACCGGGGAGGTGATCGGTTGCGGAGCATTCCGGATCAGGTAGTTCACTGGAAAATCCAGTTTGGTGGCGGGCAGCTTATTCTTCACCGGCGGCAGGGTGTGAAGGAAAACTACCAGGGATTCAATATCCTCATCCGACATGGATTTGTAAAACTGATACGGCATCATCGGAAACAAGGCGCGGCCGTCGTGGCCGATACCCTCGCGGACCGCACGGGCAAATTGATCATCGGTCCAGGAACCGCCGCCGGTTTCCGGGTCCGACGTGAGGTTTGGCGCCACAACGTGTCCGGGCAGGTCGGCGAAATCTAATACGTCTCCACTCCCCAGCTTTCCTTCGATAAAGGGACCGCCACGTTGTGTCCAGTCATGTGGGGAGTGGCAACCGAAACAGCCGGTGGTTTCCGCGAGGTATTTGCCGCGGGCGAGACGTGCCGGAGTCACGGGAAATTTTCGGTCACTTAGTGGTCTGGCACGTGGTCCGAAGAATGGCCGCCAGCCAATCGTAGAACTGATTGCCGCCACTAACAGCAGCACCAGCACCAACAGAATTATCCCGAGCTTTTTCATTTGCGTTCGAAGGTCGAAAGAATACGGGAATTTCTATACACCGATGAGTAAGGGGAAGTCTAGTGGCGCTTTTTGGCCGCGGACTTCTTAGCCGGTACAGGTTTCTTGGGCGCAGGTTTTTTGGGCGCGGCTGCTTTTTTCGCCGGAGCAGCTTTCTTAGGTGCCGCAACCTTTGCCGCTTTTGTCGGCTCTTTCTTAATCACAGCGGCAGCGACCGTGGCTTTGGGGAGCGGAACTTTCCCCGCAGCTTTTCCCGATGTCGCTTTCTCCGTGGGCGCTGGCGTACTAACCGGAGCGGCCCCTGCGGCAGCCGCCGCTGCCTTGCCTTTCTTTTTCCCCGCTGCCGGCGGCGCCGGAGCCGGTGCCGCGGCGACAGCAGCCGCAGCCGCTTTCGTGCCTCGTCCACGCTTTGGCGGAGGCGGAGGAGGCGGCGGCGGAGGCGCAAGCGGCTTAAGATATTTCAGAATTTCGGTGCGCGAACGCAGCTTGCCGTCCAGCAACAGCATGTGTACATCGTGCGCAATCTTCGGATACTCTGGCATCTGCGCGTTGATGAACAATTCAGTCATCTCTGGCAGAGGAATCTTTTGCTGAACCTGCCGCCATTTAGTAAAGAAGTTCTTTAGCTTTTGCACCACGCCCTGCTGCCGTGCCGTAACCGCCAGAAATAGAATCATTTCCGGACGAGCTTCAGACAATAACTTCCAGGTACGCGAGGGAGTGGCAGCTTCTTTCCCGCTCAGGCGCTTGGCCAACTGCTTGGCGTTATCTTCCAGGTCCCGCCATGACTCGATCAGATCGCGCCGCGGCATTAGCTTGCGCATATCCGCAATTTCTTTGTCGTTGAGACGCGCTGTCAAAAAATACATGACGGCGGGTGCCGGATCAGGCGTATATCCCAACTCATTCATCTGCTGACGGGTTTTGACCAGCTGAGTTAATCCCGGGATGTCTACCTTGGCGCTGGTCCAATGCTTGGCCAGGATCTCGAGCCAGCCCTCTTTTTCCAGCACCTTCAGAATGTGAAGGGGATCGTCTTCGTATGCGATCTGGGCTACTTCATAGCCGATGGCGCGACTCGAAATGTATTCGATGTACTTATTTTCTTTGGCTGCGTCATAGCGGCCCTGGGTGCGCTCCTCTAGCGGCCAGTGAAATCGGGCCGAGAAACGGCTGGCCCGAATCAGCCGAGAGGGATCTTCCACAAATGCATAGTTATGCAAAATGCGGATCAGCTTTGCCTCTATGTCGGCCGCGCCATTGAATGGATCCATCAGCAGGCCGCGAGAACCAGGGTTCAGCGAAAGCGCCATGGCGTTGACGGTAAAGTCACGGCGACGCAAATCTTCGAGAATAGTAGCTGGACTAACAATCGGCGGTTTGCCGACCTTTTCATAACGCTCGGTGCGTGCCATGCTGATCTCAGCCCGCACGTTTCCCGGCAAAAGCACGTAGATAGTGCGATGGTCGTCGTCCGCCCCGACCACACTGGCCCCGGCCTTTTCGAGTTCCTTAGTCAGCTTGAGCGGATTGCCCTGTACGGAGAAATCGAGATCGCGGATTGGCAGGCCGGAAATTATGTCGCGCACAGCACCGCCCGTGAGATAGATGTTCATCTCGGCCGCGCGGGCAATGTCTTGTACCAGGGTCACGCCCCGTTGCTGATCGGGGGTTAGCCTGATCTCCAGCGTGTAGATATAATCAGCCATGCGATTCGACGGACGCCACGCCCCGTGGGCAATGTGGCGCACCTAACGCTCCGGTTTTCCACAGAACACTGCTCTGGGGAATAATAGACCTCGTCACTTTGAGGTAAGTGACTCTACCCAATAGGCTTACACTTGCTTTGCTGGGTGGCTGCAAACTACAGAAAATAACACAACGTTTACCGTTTGGCTACAAGAACCGTAGAAGAGCCACGTTTTTCCTCAGAAAAGTGGGAAAATCACCTGAACAGCCCACAGTTCATGGCGACGGAACCCGGCAGTGCCGGTACCGTCTGCCCCACACTTATGTGCGCCACGACTACGGTAGTTGGGCCCTAAAGTAAAAATGCCTTCGACCCACAAGAAAGTCATAGTCCGGAAGCTGGATCGGGATTCAATCAATGGATTCGTCTCGCCAGCGAACTTCGTTCACGAAGGCAAGCTGGAGTTGCTGAATACGGCAGGGAACGTCGTTGCCATCGAACTGCGGGATATTAAAGGCGTCTTCTTCGTGCGGGAGTTCGGGGAAACCGATGCCTTCACCCGCAAGACCTTCACTAGTCGTCCCCGCACCGAAGGACTTTGGGTTCGCCTCAAGTTCAAAGACAACGAAGTGCTTGAAGGCATGATGCCTAACGATCTTACTCAGTCCACTCCGGAAGGCTTCTTGGTGAACCCGCCCGACTTGCGATCGAACACGCAACGCATCTTCGTACCTCGGAGCGCGCTGGAATCCCTGACGGTGATTGCGGTGATTGGCGCGACTCGGCGCCGCAAGAGGGGCTTACCCGGGGATCAGTTACAGGTTCAGCTCTTTGACGCAGAAGCCTGATCGATTGGTTAATTTGTAATTAGCTAATTTGAACGATGCGGTTTTGAATTCAAATTACAAAATTACAAAATTATCCAAACCACTCCGCGTCATACATAAGTCGTAGCCACTCGCGATGTTCCGCGTCGAGGATGTGTTCACTCCAAGCCAAGTCGCGTAATACGGGATAGGCGTCAGTTTCCGCTTGCTGGGATGACTCCGCAGAGGTGCCCGAGTGTTCGGCCATCACAATTACCTGCGCCAGGTGCGAACTCATGAAGACGGCTTCCTGCCGGGGCCGCGAAGCTTCCGAATTCACTGCTGCGAAAGTGTTGGTCATGAGTGATTTTTCGGTTTCCAGAAGCGCTTTGTGCGCCGCATGGAAGCGGCTCTTATTTCGCGAAAACTCGAATGCTGCCAGATACGTCCGAATTCCGGCAGCGAATACGGGAAGCAGCGTAGCCGCCAGGATCAGGGCAAACCACCACGAGGGATAATGGCTCTCCAGAAACGACTTGGCGACCACCGCGAGAATGCTGCCGAAAAAGAACCAGGGCAGGACTAAGCGCAACCAGTCTTTGATTTCGTTGCGTTGGACTCGGTTTGCCAGGTATTCCTTCTGTGGACCGAGGCGCTTGGTGAGGTAATACTGCGTCAACGCCTGGAGTTGATGCCGAGGCATGCGACTGTTCGTTGGTTCATAAGGGCCTGGCGGCGACGGCTCATTCAGGGCCTTCTCCAGATCCCCCTCGGCGGTGAGGTTGTCGATTCGTTCCAGCTGGGACTTGATCCAGGATTCGGCGTCTCCATCTCCGGTCCAGACCGAAGGCCGGATCAGGAAGTTGTAGCGCAGTAAACGATAAAGTTCAGCGCGGTGCCGCTGCCGCAGCCACTTCTCCTTCCATCCCAGCAAGTATCCCAAGGCCACCATACTGACGGTTAGACCCGCGGCCCATAACTCACTTCGGTCAATGATCTCTTCCAGGTTCGACGAACTCTTCGCCCCGGGCTTTCCTTTCAAAGTGTTATTCGCCAAAATGCCCAGGCCACTGATGGCCAGGACGACAGCCAAAGTGGCGACACCTGCGGCTAATTTTGTAACCAAGCGATGTCGCGATTGATACTTAACTGCCTCTCCGTCCGCGCGATCGAAGGCAGCGGATAGTTTGCAGCACCCCTCCAGAGGAAGCAGCGAAGAATATCTGTCCCAATCCGCTTGGTTGTCGTGCATATCATCGAAGGGATCTGTCTCGACCGCGGCGCAGGCGCGCAAATTTCCACCTGCGGGAAGAGAACAATCGGACCCTGAATTCTGCTCTGGCATTGTGGGAACAACCAAATCTGAATTGAGCGCGATTCTGGCATCCGTTGGGTGGGGTGTCAAGCATCTCCGCGTGCGAACGAGTTGAATCGAGCTAAACGGCGTTAGTGTTAAAGAAAAGGGAGATAGTATCGCAAAATCTCACGTGTAGAGACGTTGCTCAGCAACGCCTCCAATACCAGCTAAATCGTTCTTATAAATAGCCATAAAGCCAAACAGCGAATTTCAAGCTTTTACGATTCGGTACCCTAAGGCAGTAATCGCTTTCAAGGTTTCCATGGCGGTTTTGCGATCGTAGGTTTTTTCAGATTCGGGTAATTGTGCGTAGGGCACGAGCGAGGGGTGCTGCTTCAGTGTGTCGTTGCGCTGGGGTCCAAAGACCCACCCCTGCGCCAGCCGTTCTTTGGCCCACACTTCGTGAGTATTACTTGCCAGCTTTTCAGTCAGCTGTAGGATGTCGTTGCTGAGCTGGACGGCAGACGTATCGAGCGGATGCGGCGTATAGCTCATGGGCGCATTCTACACAGGGAACATGCCCTATTAATGAACTGTGGCGGGAGTGACTCCCAGTTGGAGCATCTCCGCCAGGCGGTCACGCAACATCCATCTTTCGGCAATCTTGCCGTGCTGGATGCGGACAATCTCAAACAACTCGGTATTTACCAGTCGGCCGGTCGCGGCGACTCCAGCGAACTCTCCGCGATGGTGACCGTGCATTCTTACGCGGGCAGCGACCCGATCATCCTCCGCGACAATGTCTTGCAGCACGGCTTCAAAGTCCGGGAACGCATTGTCCAACATGGAACGATATTGTTTCAGGCCCTCTCGCCCGGTGTGAAATCCATGGGGCAAGTCGTGGCCAACAAAGTCGGCGGTGACAACTTCGTCCAACATGTCAGGCCGGCGGGCGTTCAATATCTCCAGATACCGCCGATATAACGCCTTATTTTCGCTTACAGACATACGTTACTTGATGGATATACAGTCTTATAGGGTTTGGCGTCAACGCTTTCGGGCCAAGGAAGACACTAGTGAAAAAGACAACTCGCGCCAAAAAGAAGAGCTTTTTTCGCCAGCATTCGCTGGGTATTGCTGCTATCTCCATCCTTGCTCTGTGGATTGGGCTCTACATCGTCTCCGACCCTAAGCATCACTGGGGCGCGTTCTTCGGAAATGCCATTGCCGACTGGACCGGCGTCGTTTTCACCGTATTTGCCACAAAGTATCTGTATGAGAAAGGCTCAGCGGAGAGCCGCCGCCCCAAGCACGAACCGGTTAATCCTGTGCTTTGCTTTCTTTATGATCATTCTTTGGTCATCTTCCTGGTGTTAACCGGTGCAGTATGGACGGCGTTATTTGTTCACGCATCAATCGATTCGAAGTGGGGTGAAGTCGCCGGGAACATTGTTTCGGAATGGACACAGCTGGTTGGCTTGGTGGTCCTAACCAAGAAGCTGATTGAGGCAAAATCGAAAGAGTGACTACCCTAAGAGCTATTTGGCATATCGCTTCGAATTTCCGGTGCGGGAATTGAGTACGCTAAAGCCGCCATCGGGCTCGACACTCACCTTGATGTAATGGCCGTCGGACTTTTCATCCATGTTCGCGATCAATGCTGCGGAGACGTTGCGATCTTTTCCAAGGTTGGTAGCGAAGTGCAATTGCCAGAGATCCTCGAGCCCTGGCGAATTGCGGATAGTTTGCCAGACTTTGGGCTCTGACTCCTCCGCGTCATTGCTTACGACCGCAACTCGCGGATGAAGCGCCCAGTCCAGGGCTTTCGAATTCGATCCGCCGACGCCGTGGTGGGTTACCAGCATCAGGTCTACGGTCCCAATCATATTGTTGGGGCAAGCCAATTCGACTTCCTGCTTACTGGGGAGGTCGCCAAGATCAATGAAACGAAAATTTTCATAGGTCACCAGCACACCGAGTGAACGGGAATTCTCACTATCATCCCCTTCATTTGAGACTTCACCGTCACACCAAGGGTTGGCCGTCCCGGCGTTAGGCAGCGGATGATCGATGTGCTCACCGTTCGCCGTAAGAATTCGCACCGTCAGTCCCCTTATGGGAAGGCCATCGCCCGGTTTGACGACTAGCCGCTTTGCTTTCGCGGCCAGCTTTTCGTACGAGGCATAGCCATCCGCTGTCCGGTCGGAATCCTTCACCGGCTCACCGTGGTCCACATAGGTTCCGACCTTCATTTGCTCGGCTAAATCCGTTAAGCCACCAACATGGTCGCTGTGAAAGTGAGTAATTAGGAGGAAATCGATACGCTTAATTCGGGCGTTGTGGGAGGCAGCGACAATGCGGTCGGCATCCCGTTTGCCGGGATTTCCCGCGTCAATCAGAAGAGATTCGCCGGAGCGACTAATTAAAAGAGTAGCTTGCCCGCCTTCGACATCAATAAAGTAGATGAGGAGAGGACGTGTCTTGGCTTCGGCGGCGGTCAGCAATAATACATAGGCGAAGTAAATGGAAAAAAGTCTGAAGAACAGGCGTTGCACTTTTAACCTCGCAGACACCAATAGCCGCAGCTTGCGGTCTAAAGTAGCAGAATCTAACGATGGATCGGCAAACACGACCTTTGGCTGCAAAGAATTGCGCACCGACAAGCGCACGCATCCCGGGAAATTGATAAACTTTCTTAGTAACTATTATTCCATTATTTTGGGCATCGTTTTCGCGGTGCCGCACCCCGCACCCAGATCAACGAGGGGAAACGTAAGGAGAAGCTCTTATGGTTGTTAGCGAGCAGACATTGACCAGCCAACAGTTAGACACCCTCAGCATAAATACCATTCGCACCCTGGCGATCGATGGTGTGCAAAAGGCAAATTCCGGACATCCCGGCGCACCCATGGCGCTAGCCCCGGTGGCTTACAGCTTGTGGCAGCAATTTCTTCGCTACGATCCCAAGGATCCGGTTTGGCCCAATCGTGATCGCTTCGTGCTCTCTGCTGGCCACGCCTCCATGCTGCTCTACTCATTGCTCTATCTGAGTGAAGTTCGCGCGGTCAGCAACCAGTACGAACTGCTGGACCACGTCGCAGTATCGATGGATGACCTGAAGAGCTTTCGCCAGATCAACAGTAAAACGCCGGGCCATCCTGAATATCGGCTGACTTCGGGGGTCGAAACGACCACGGGACCGCTCGGCCAGGGTTGCGGCAACAGTGTCGGCATGGCGATGGCCGCGCAGTGGCTTGGGGGAAGATATAACCGGCCCGGGTTTGAGATTTTCAATTACAGCGTTTACGTAATTTGCAGCGACGGTGATTTGATGGAGGGTGTCGCCAGCGAAGCCGCTTCACTAGCCGGCCATTTGAAGCTGCCGAACCTGTGCTGGATTTACGACAACAACCACGTCACCCTCGATGGCCCCTCCAACTGGTCATTTAGCGAAGATGTGGGCAAGCGATTCAGTGCGTACGGTTGGAACGTCACCGAAGTAAAGGACGCCAACGATCTTGGCCAGCTGAAGACTGCTTACGACAACTTCCTTAGTACGAATGATCGCCCAACGTTGATTATTGTCGACAGCCATATCGGTTACGGCTCGCCTCACAAGCAGGACAGCAACGCCGCTCACGGGGAACCACTGGGTGAAGAAGAAGTTCGCCTGGCGAAAAAATTCTATGGCTGGCCCGAGGATGCGCATTTCCTGGTGCCCGACGGCGTGCTGGAAAACTTTCGCGACGGGATTGGCAAACGGGGAAAAGAGGAACACACAAAGTGGAACAAGTTGTACGAGCAATACACCAAGCAATTCCCTGATTTGGCTAAGCAGATCGATCAGATGCAAAAGAGGGAATTGCCGGAAGGCTGGGACAAAGACCTGCCAGTCTTTCCGCCCGACTCGAAAGGAATGGCAACCCGCGAGAGTTCTGGCAAAGTTTTGAACGCCGTGGCCAAGAATGTCCCGTGGTTGATTGGCGGCTCTGCCGATCTCGCCACATCAAACAAGACCGACCTGAAATTTGACGGTGCCGGCACTTTCCAGCCCGGCAGCTATGCCGGCCGCAACATGCATTTCGGAGTGCGGGAGCATGCGATGGGATCGGCCCTCACCGGCATGGCTCTCTCCAAGGTGCGCCCCTTCGGCGCAACCTTCTTTAATTTCAGCGATTACATGCGCCCAACCCTTCGGCTGGCATCAATCATGGAACTGCCGACGATTTATATCTACACCCACGATTCCATCGGGCTGGGAGAAGATGGACCGACCCACCAGCCGGTCGAACAGCTACCCTCGTTGCGCGCGATCCCGGGACTCATCGTTATGCGGCCGGGCGACGCCAACGAAGTGGTAGAGGCGTGGAGGGTTATTATGCGGCTGAGGCACGAGCCGGTCGCGCTGGTGCTCAGCCGCCAGAACTTACCCACCCTCGACCGAACAAAATATGCTTCGGCGGCGGGCGTCGCAAAAGGCGCTTACATTCTGGCAGACGCCCCCGATGGCAAACCAGAAGTGATTCTTATGGGCACCGGAAGCGAGATTTACTTGTGCGTAGATGGTTACGAAGCGCTAAAGGCACAAGGCATCAAAGCGCGAGTGGTGAGCATGCCATCCTGGGAGATTTTTGAGCACCAGGACGAGGCTTACCGCAAACAGGTATTTCCTCCCGAGGTCAAAGCCCGAGTCTCGGTGGAACAGGCTTCAACTTTCGGCTGGTCTCAGTACGTGGGATCGTTCGGCGTGACCATCGGAATGCACACCTTCGGGGCGTCGGCACCGTTGAAGGAACTCCAAAAGAAATTTGGATTCAGTCCCGATAAGGTAGTCGAAGCGGCGAAGGAATCCATCGCCAAAGCGAAAGCCAAATGAGCAATCAGCCATAATTGTGTTCTACAAACATGCATCAGGAGTAGGAGATATTTTATGCAGCCAACCGGAGTCGTCGAAAATACGCAAACCACCAACCATCTAGCGGACCTGCTCAAGTTCGGCCAATCCGCATGGCTGGATTACATTCGCCGCGATTTGTTCACCACGGGTGAACTGAAGCGGATGATTGACGAAGACGGCTTGCGAGGAATGACCTCGAATCCCGCCATCTTCGAGAAGGCGATCTCCGGCGGATCGTTCTACGACGATTTTTTGAAGACGCTGGAATCGAAGAAAGATTTCGACGCCAAGGCTCGCTATGAGGCGCTGGCGATTCGCGACATTCAAGACGCGGCCGATGTTTTTCGTCCGGTCTACGAAAGCACTAAATTCGCCGACGGCTATGTGAGCCTGGAAGTTTCACCGTACCTGGCGCACGAAACCGAAGGCACTCTCTCAGAAGCACGCCGCTTGTGGAAGGCGGTCAATCGTCCCAACATCATGATCAAGGTTCCCGGCACCGCCGAGGGGGTTCCCGCATTCCAGCAACTGATAAGCGAAGGTATTAACGTCAATGTGACTTTGCTATTTTCACAACAGGTTTATGAAGATGTGGCGCGCGCTTACGTGAACGGCGTAGAAAAACTCGCGGCCTCAGGCGCTGATGTCAGCAAGATTGCCAGTGTGGCCAGCTTTTTTGTCAGCCGCATCGACGCCTCGATTGAAAAGATCATCGAAGGCCGGCTCAAGAGCGCAAAAGACGCCAAGGAAAAAGAACAACTTCAGGCCATTGACGGCAAAGTCGCGATCGCCAACGCCAAGCTGGCGTATCAGAGCTACCTGGAGATTTTTGCCAGCGACCGCTGGAAGAAGTTGGCCGCCAAAGGTGCCAAGACGCAGCGCGTGCTGTGGGCCAGCACCGGCACCAAGAATCCGAAGTATCGCGATGTGCTTTACATTGAAGAACTGGTCGGACCGGACACGGTAAACACCATACCGCCCGCCACTTTCGACGCCTTCCGCGAACACGGCATCGCGCGCGCCGCTCTGACAGAAAAAGTTGATGACGCCAAAAAGACCATGGCAGCGTTGGCTGCGGCCGGCATCTCCATGAAAGAAGTTACCGACAAGCTCACCGCAGATGGGGTGCGCCTGTTTGAAGAGGCCTTCGATAAGCTGCTCGAAGCGGTAGAGAAGCAGACACATTTTGATGAGCCTTCCAAAGTGAATTCGATGACTTACAAACTGCCGGAGAATTTGCAGAAAGAACTCACGGCTAACATCAGCGCTTGGCGGGCCAAGGGCTCGGTGGCCGGTTTGTGGCGGGGCGACCCCGAAGTGTGGACCAAGGAAGACGAAGGTGAGTGGGTGGGCTGGCTGAACATTACTGACGAACAACTTGAACATCGGGCCGACTTTCAGCGCCTGGCCGAGGACGTTAAAGCAGGCGGATTCTCTGACGTGCTACTACTCGGCATGGGCGGGTCGAGCCTGGCTCCGGAAGTTTTCGCGGAGACCTTCGGACACATCAAGGGTTTTCCCAAGCTGCACGTGCTCGATTCCACTGATCCGGCGCAGATTCGAGCCATCGAAAACAAAGTTGACCTGGCCAAGACCCTGTTTATCGTATCCAGCAAGTCGGGGAGCACGCTCGAGCCAAACATCTTCAAGCAGTATTTCTTCGAGCGGGCAAAACAAGTTGTGGGCGCCGACAAAGCTGCTAGCCGGTTTATCGCGGTTACCGACCCAGGCTCGAAGCTTGAGCAGGTCGCGAAAAACGACGGATTCCGCGCGATCTTCAGCGGCAAGACCAGCATTGGCGGACGTTATTCAGCCCTGTCAAACTTCGGTATTGTGCCGGCTGCTGCCATGGGCATCGATACCGGCAGGTTCCTCGAACAAACAAAGAAGATGGTTGACGCCACTCAACCCCGCATACCCGTGGGACAAAATCCGGGCTTCGTGCTAGGAATCATCATGGGCACGGCGGCTAACCATGGGGTCGACAAAATAACCGTCATTACCTCGCCTGGAGTTTCCGACGCAGGAGCGTGGCTCGAGCAACTCATTGCCGAGTCCACCGGCAAATTAGGGAAGGGAATTATTCCGGTAGATCGGGAGAAGCTGGGTGATCCTGAGGTATATGGCAAAGACCGTATTTTCGCTTACTTGCGCCTCGCAGCCGATAAGGATGCAGGCCAGGAGTCGAAAGTCTCGGCGCTCGAAAAGGCTGGCTATCCCGTAGTTCGAATCACCCTCAATGACATCTACGACCTCGGGCAGGAATTCTTCCGCTGGGAGATTGCCACCGCAGTCGCAGGATCAGTTCTAGGTATCAATCCCTTCAATCAGCCTGACGTCGAAGCCAGCAAAATTGTGACCAAGAACCTGACTTCGGAATACGAGCAGAAGGGTTCACTGCCGGCCGAGAAGCCGTTAATCGAAGAGGCCGGTATCAAGCTGTTTACCGATCCCAAGAATGCCGAAGAATTGACGGTCGCTGCGGGAGAAGATCAATCACTGGCCGGTTTCCTGACCGCGCATCTGGATCGCATTAGTGCCGGAGATTATTTCGGATTGCTGGCGTATGTTGAGATGAATCCTTCCCACGAGGCACGCTTGCAGGAAATTCGATTGGCGGTCCGGGACAAGGATCAGGTTGCCACTTGCCTGGGATTCGGACCACGCTTTCTACACTCGACTGGGCAGGCCTACAAGGGTGGTCCCAACTCCGGCGTATTCGTGCAGATTACGGCGGATGACGCCAAGGATCTGCCGGTGCCGGGACAGAAATATACCTTCGGCACGGTGAAAGCAGCACAAGCTCGGGGCGACTTCCAGGTGCTGGCAGATCGCGGCCGTCGAGCCCTGCGGATTCATCTCGGCCCGGACGTGGAGTCTGGGCTCACCAAACTGGCATCATTAATTCGCCAGGCGCTAAGCTAATCATTCTCGTCAATAAACTTTCGAAGGAGCGAACGATGCGTCTTGGAATGGTCGGTCTTGGCAAGATGGGTGCGAACATGACTCGCCGGCTGATGCGCGGCGGTCATGAAGTGGTCGTCACCGACCTGAGTGCAGACAACGTGAAACATCTTGCCGGCGAGGGCGCTATTTCTTCAACCTCTCTCGATGACTTCGTCAGCAAGCTGGCGAAGCCGCGAATCGTCTGGCTCATGGTCCCGGCCGGCGATGCCACGGAAAAAACCGTTCAGGCGCTGGCCCAACGGATGCAGCCCGGCGACATCCTGATCGATGGTGGGAACTCCTACTTCAAAGACGACATTCGCCGAGCCAAAGAACTAAAGCCCAAAGGCATTCACTACGTCGACGTTGGTACCAGCGGCGGAGTCTGGGGCCTGGAGCGTGGCTACTGCATGATGTTTGGCGGCCCGAAAGACGTCGCGCAGCAACTCGATCCAATCTTTAAAACTCTCGCTCCCGGCCGCGGTACCATCGCGCCCACATCGGGACGCGAGAATCTTACCGGCACCGCCGAAGAAGGCTACGTGCACTGCGGCCCCACCGGCTCCGGTCATTTCGTAAAAATGGTGCACAACGGAATCGAGTACGGCCTCATGCAGGCCTACGCCGAGGGCTTCGATATTTTCAAGAACGCCGACAGTCAGGAACTTCCCGAAGAGCAACGCTTCACCCTTAATTTAGCGGACATCGCTGAAGTCTGGCGCCGAGGCAGCGTGGTAAGCTCATGGTTGCTCGACCTTACAGCGATTGCGCTGGCGCACAATCCAACGCTTTCCGGATACACCGGCTTTGTGCAGGATTCCGGCGAGGGCCGCTGGACCATTCAGGCAGCAGTTGATGAGGCCGTTCCGGTGGATGTGCTTGCGGCAGCCTTGTTTGTTCGCTTCCGCTCCCGGCAAGACCACACTTTTGCCGAGAAGATGCTCTCTGCGATGCGACAGCAGTTCGGGGGGCACGTTGAACCCACCGCGAATAAAAAAACCGCTTAGGAGTGCCCGCCGGCGAATCAAGTATGGCCAATTCAGAATTAATATCCTCCACCGCGCCGCAAAAGACCGGTAAACCCGGTGATCCGTGTGTAATGGTCATCTTCGGCGCCGCCGGGGACCTCACTCGCAGAAAACTCATTCCCGCCCTATACAACCTGGCCAAGCACGAGTTGCTGTCGCGCGAATTCGCGGTAGTAGGCATCGCGCACAGCGCCATGACCACTGAAGAATATCGGGCGAAAATGTCCGCTGACATCAAGGAATTCGCTACCGAGGAAGTTGACCCGGATCTCTGGGAGTGGTTTGTTCGCCGCCTCCACTACGTGACCGCGGAGTTCGACGAGAAGCGGCTATATCCAGAACTAAAAGCCTTGTTGCAGAAGATCGACAAGGATCATTCGACTCACGGCAATTATTTCTTTTACTTGGCGACTTCCCCTGATTTTTTCGGCCCCGTCGTAGAGGACCTGGCAGCAGTGGGGCTATTGGAAGAAGACAATGCCCACTGGCGGCGGGTGATTATCGAGAAGCCTTTTGGCCACGATATCGAGTCTGCCAAGGAGCTGAACCAGCGGCTTCTGAAAGTCGTCCGCGAGAAGCAGATCTACCGCATCGACCATTATCTTGGTAAAGAGACGGTGCAGAACATATTGGCCTTCCGTTTTGCGAACGGAATCTTTGAGCCGGTATGGAATCGCCGCTACGTCGATCATGTGCAGATTTCGGTTACCGAAAAGGTAGGAGTGGAGGGGCGCGGTGGCTACTACGACACCGCCGGTGCCTTGCGTGACATGGTGCCCAACCACATGATGCAACTCATTAGCCTCACTACCATGGAACCGCCGATTTCTTTCCACGCCAACGCGGTCCGCGATGAACAGGCCAAAGTGCTGCACGCCATTCAGCCCTTGTCCGACGAAGGCGTGCTGACCGAGACAGTTCGCGGGCAATATGGAGAGGGCGTTGTCGACGGCCATCGTCTTCCTGCATATCGCAGCGAGCCCAAGGTGAATCCTGAGTCGAAAACTGAAACATTTGTTGCAATGAAACTGGCCATCGATAACTGGCGGTGGGCGGGGGTGCCGTTTTATCTCCGCACTGGCAAGCGGTTAAAGGGACAGAATACCCACATTGTCATTCAGTTCCGTCAGGCGCCCTTCGTGCTGTTTCGCGATACTCCGGTCGACAATCTCATGCCCAACCAGTTGATCCTTCACATTCAACCGGAAGAGGGCATCTCATTGCGTTTTGCCGCGAAGGTTCCGGGGCCCTCCATGCGGCTGGGCGCTGTCGACATGGACTTCGAATACGCAGACTATTTTGGTCGGCAGCCCAGCACCGGGTACGAGCGCCTGCTGCACGATTGCATGGTCGGCGACCAGACCCTGTTTCAACGCGCGGACATGGTGGAAGCCGGGTGGTGCGTCGTCAGCCCCATCCTCGATGTGTGGAAAGCCCTGCCGCCACGAAACTTTCCCAACTATGCCAGCGGTAGCTGGGGTCCCAAAGAAGCGGATGAACTCCTGGAACGCGATGGGCGTCACTGGGGGAACTTCGAGAAATGATTCTCGCTGGGGATATCGGCGGAACACATTCCAGGCTGGCGTTCTACGAAGTGACGGATGGCCATTTCCGTCTGGTTTCAGCCTCGGTATTTCCCAGCTCGCAATACTCCAGCCTGGACGAAATTGCAGTCAAGTTTATTCAAACCATGAATGAGCGACCCGATGCGGCCTGCTTTGGGGTCGCTGGCCCGGTTCGTAACGGTCGCGTCGAAGCCACCAATTTGCCGTGGGTGATTGAAGCCGCGCGGCTGGCGAAAGAATTGCGCCTTCCCAAAGCAATGCTGATCAATGACCTCGAAGCCAGTGCCTGGGGTATTTCCAGTCTGGATGCTGCTGATGTCGTGGCGCTGAATGATGTCCCCGCCAATCCTACCGGCAACCAGGCGGTTATCGCGGCCGGCACTGGACTGGGCGAAGCAATCTTATATTGGGATGACAAGAAATATCGTATCTCAGCCACCGAGGGCGGCCACTCTGATTTTGCTCCGAGGAATGATCTCGAAATCGAGATGCTCAAATATCTGCTCAATCGTTACCGGCGCGTAAGCAATGAGCGGATTCTTTCCGGGCCGGGCCTGGTCAACGTATTTGAATTTCTGCGCGACTCCGGCCGAGGCGTGCAACCGGTGTGGCTGGCAAACGAGATGGCCAGTTCTGATCCTGCGGCCGCGATTTCCAATTCAGCTCTCGCCGGTACCTGCCCCTTGAGCGAACACGCACTGGAACTGTTTGTTTCGGTCTACGGAGCCGAGGCTGGTAACTTGGCACTCAAAAGCATGTCACTGGGAGGAGTCTATATAGCAGGCGGAATTGCTCCCAAGATTCTGCCCAAATTAACCGGCACAACCTTCCTGAAATCCTTTGTAGACAAAGGCCGCATGCGCCCTTTGATGGAAAGCATGCCGGTGAAGGTCATCACCAACGACCGGCTGGCGCTTTTGGGAGCGGCCCGCTTTGCGGCGGCGAAATCTTCCGCTTAAGGGGACGCTATTAGCACCTACCCGGAGATTCGGATCTTTCACTCGCCCGAGGCCTTGTTTGATGGGGCTGCCTCCGAATTCGTGGCGCGAGCCCACGACGGCATTGCCAGAAACAAACGTTTCACGGTGGCGCTTTCCGGCGGATCAACCCCCAAGGCTCTCTACAGCGAACTCGCCGGTAGCAAATTCCAGGCCATTCCCTGGGACAAGATTTTTTTCTTCTGGGGAGACGAGCGCCACGTGCCCCCGGAACACCCTGACAGCAATTACCGGATGACTCGAGAGGCATTGCTCTCAAAAATCCGCGTACCTGCAGGAAACATTTTTCGCATAAAAGCAGAAGGTCAGGATGCAGCGGCCGTTGCTCAGGATTACGAGCAGACCCTTCGCACCTTTTTCCATCTGGAAAATGATCAGCTTCCGCGCTTCGATTTAATTCTTCTTGGACTGGGTCCCGACGGTCACACCGCATCGCTATTTCCGGGGACGGATGCGCTCAGTGAAAACAAACGCCTGGTGACAGCGAACTGGGTGGAAACCATGAAAACCAACCGCATTACACTGACTTTTCCCGTGCTCAACAACGCGGCCTGTGACATGTTTCTCGTGAGCGGCAAGGAAAAAGCCCAGCGGGTCCGCGAAATTCTAGATGAAGGCAAGGATTTTCCGGCCGGCATGGTCCGTCCGGTTGATGGGACACTGCTGTGGATGATGGATCGCGCAGCCGCTGGAAAGTAGTTTGTTATTTCGCTTGCGCTAGCAGCTTCTTTACGCCCTCTGCATCGTTAAAGTTCGGATCAATTTTTAGCACCTGATCCCACTCCTGTCGCGCCAAAGCCGATTTGCCCGTCTTCTCATAGGCCAACGCAAGATGGTAGTGGGCGGTTGCGTTGTCGGGCTGCTTAGCGTTCGTCGCGAGCGCCAACGAATCCCGAAATGCATCCAGCGACGAATCGTAAAGTCCCCGTTTGTAGTAGACCCAGCCCAGGGTGTCGGCAGCAATTGGTGAGTCGGGCATGCCACGCCGCGCACTCTGCGCCAGCGAAAGTGCCACATCCAGATTGCCATTGTTATGCAAAATTGCCGACGCCAAGTGGCTGGCTGCGAGTGCGTTGTCCGGGGCTAAATCATCCGCCGCCTGATACATCTGTTCCGCTTTTCGCCAGTCGTGCTTGAGCTCATAGAGCTCGCCGGCAGAGATGTAATAGCGAAACTCTTTCGGGTTCTCTTTGAGGGCACGTTCGTAAAGGGCAACCGCTTCATCGGTGGCGCCTTTATCTACCAGATTTTTTGCCAACTTTGTCAGTGCATCGGAATTGTGAGAATCGAGCTGCAACGATTTCTTCAATGCAATTTCTGCGCCCTTGGCATCCTTCTTGTTTTCCGCCAGGATCGTACCCAGCAAGTCGTAGAAGGTGCTGCTATCCGGCACCTTGGCGATTTGTTGATTGGCAGCCGCAATCGCCTGCTCCACTTTCTGTTGGGCCAGGTATGAGCTCACCAGACCTCTAAGGGCCTCCGCCGAGCGAGCCTCAAGATCGAGCGCCTGCTGGTAAGACTTGGCGGCATCGGAATATTTCTTTTGCGCCATCCTAACATTTCCCATTTGCACGTACCCGGCAGAATCCTGCGGTGCGATTGCAATGGCCTTGGACGCATCCTGCTCGGCCGAATCAATTTGCTTTCGAGTGAGAAAGGACGCCGCGCGCAGAGCATACCCTTCCGCCGACCCGGGTTGCAGGGCGATGATTTTCGTAGCAGCCTGCGCCAGTGATTCCATGTCGCCTTGTCGCCCAGCGAGAGCCGCAAGCGCACGTTGCACCTCAACCAAGTCGGGCCGCAGGCGCGCCGCTTCGTGCCATTCGGTGGCCGCACGGCTGGAATTGCCTTGCTGATCCAATGCCGCGCCCAGATGGTAATGGGCCAGCCCATTGTCAGGATCATTCTTCACTGCCGTTTCTAAGGTAGTGGCGGCATCATTGATCCGCCCCGCGCGCAACTGGATTTGTCCGCGATAAATCAGCGCTTCTGAATCGTTGCCGTGGCCCTGAAGAATTTCATCATTAAGTTTGCGCGCTTCATCGAGCTGACCTTTGATAATGAGCAGCTGAATGTAATTCTTCTTTACTTGCAGGTCGTCGGCGTGGGCCGCATAGAGCGAGTTATATTCGGCGAGCGCCTTATCGGTTTCGCCAGTGGCAAAATAAAAATCGCCAAGCATGCGATAACCGGATGAGTTGTCTGGAAAGTCCTGCTTCGCCTGCTTCAGCACCGCTTCCGCCTCGTCCTTGCTGCCCTCGGCCATGAAAAGTCGAACCAATGCAGTCCGTGGGTCGGTGCTCCGTGGATTGGTCTCCACCGCGTGCCGGAACTGCGCCTCTGCTTCGGCAAAGCGACTGGCTGACTGGTAATAACTTCCCAGCGCCAGTTGTGCGCCCAAAGACTTGGGATCGAATTCCGTGGCCTTCTTGAAATTTGGCTCAGCCTCAAGCTGCTGTCCCCTTTTCATTTGCATCAAGCCGAGGCTCAAATATGATTCGCCGCGCTTAGGGTCAAGCTCGATCGCTTTCTGCGCTTCCTGCACTGCCCCGGAAAAATTCTGTTGGGCTGCGAGAAGTTTTGACTGCACCAGATGGCTCTGCGGATCGTTTGGCCGCTTGCTCAACAGCACCTGAGTATGCTCCGCCGCGGCATCTAACTGCGCCGATGCAATCAGTAGCCCGGCGATTTCGGCCTGTGCCTGGTAGTTTTCCGGCTGCAGTTCCAGGCTACGGGCGAGTTCTAGATAAGCCGCGGTGAATTGCTTTTGATTGAGATAGGCCCGTGCCAACTGGTAGTGGGCTTCGGCGTATTGCGGGTCAATCTGTACTGCATTGCTGAACTGGATTGCCGCTGTTCGATAGTCGCCCTGCTGAAAATAGCGCTCTCCACTGGCAAAATACTTTCGCTTGCGCACGTTGGGATCGCGAGAACATGACGTCAGCAACGCAATCGACAGCAGAAGCGCAATCAGCGATTTGGAAAGAAGTTTCACGTTAGCTGAGAAATCACGACAACTGCCCAGATAACGTTATGGCAAACGGGGAGCGATAACAAATTACGCTAGTTACGGGGATGGGAAACGATCTCCTTCTTGCGTAGATTCAAATACAGCGCGCCTCGAAGTGACCACAACTCTTATCCGCCACACACCAACGCCGTCAATTCGTCCTTAAGGGAGGCCCCACACGCCAACAACCCTGAAACGAGAATGCTCCGGTTATTGCATCGCAATGGCGCATTGTCCAGGGTGCGCACCACGCCGCCGCCGCTTTCCACGAGCGCCGCGCCACCTGCAATGTCCCATTCGTGCTTTGGAGAGAGCGTAAAAGTCGCGTCCGCCAGGCCGGCTGAAACCAGTGCCAGCTTATAGGCAACGGAACCTACCGCCCGCACCGTGAAGCCAGCTCCTTCAAACCGTTGCCACTCGCCACGTTTGGTCTCGCTACGGCTGGCAAGAATTACGGCACCGTTTAACGTTGCGCGTTGGCTGGCCCGGGCTGGCGCACCGTTATAGGTGAGGCCGGTAGAAATCGAGCCCAGAAAAACTTCGTCAGTCATGGGATTGCAGATTCCGCCGGCTACAACGCATCCGCTTTCAACCAGCCCAATCGAAATGCAAAACTCCGGCACGCCCTCCACAAATTCACGGGTGCCGTCGAGCGGATCGACTACCCACACCCGTTTCTTCTCAAGGCGACTTGGGTCGTCAACGCTCTCCTCGGAGAGCCAGCCTTCGTCGCTGCGAAACAGTTCTTTGCGAAGTATGGCGTCTACAGCAAGGTCGGCTGCGGTCACCGGATCATGACCGGACTTATACTCCGCCGCCACCTTCCCCGGGGTAAACGCCCTGAAGACTTCGCGGCCAGCGTTCAACGCTGATTCAATCCTCTGCAAAATTTCGACGTGATCATTTGGTGTCATTGTTTCTACCGGATTCCAAATACATTCCGAACTCCAGCTACGGGAATCGCCGCTAAAATTCCCGAGACAACGCCAGCTATCCATAGCAAGGGGCGATTCTTCGGCAACCATGGAAGCAGCGCTAGAACTAACGCTGGAACGATGGGCAAGGCGAACCTGGCAAAATTTGGGCCGGCCCACTGTGGCGAGTTGTAGCTGAATAGAAAAGCGGCGTAGGCCAGAACGAAAATATCCTCCACGCGGTGGGAGCGGCAATACTCCCGCATCTCGCGCCGCGCGAGCAGAGCGACTGTACCAATCAACCCAAACACGATCCAGGCCCAATCTGGTAACAAACTCCACCACGGCAACTTCATTCCGAACATGCCAGAAATGATTGCCTGAAAGGGCATGCCAATTGGGCTTGCACTCGCCCAATCCTGATTGCGGTAGGCAAGAATATTTGCGAATGGATTATGAAAGTACCACGCAAATGGCAACAGATAGAGAAGACCGATCGCAATGCCAATGCCGCTTGCCCATGCCAGCCGCGCAAAGTCCCGAGCCCACAGCAGCGCAATTCCAATGGCCAGCAAGAGAATGAATCCAGCAGGCCGCACGAGTACGCTGAGCGACGCCAGTACCGCAGCCGCCAGCCATCTCGATCGGCGCACGCAGAGTATGGCCCCGAGTATCAATACCTGGAACAACGACTCCGTTCCGCCCAGAAGACTTCGCCGAATCCACTCAAAGCTGATAACGGCAAATATCGTCGCGACCCATCCACCCCACAAACGATGCGTCAGCCACACCGAAGCAAAAGAAGCGACGATAGAAATCGCGACCAGAGACCACAGCAAGTTAACCTGCGTAAGCCGCGAAACTGCAGCCATTGCATAAGGCAGTCCCCAGAATCTCTTTATTTCAAGGCCACGAAAATCCCACCGCATAATTCCTGAAGCGATAGAAATGTAGTCGTGGTTATCGCCCTTATCGACGGCAGAGCTGAAGTCAGTGAGAAAGCAACCGCTCACCATAAAAACCGCCGAGACCAGGCACCACAAGCCCATGGTCTCGGCGGCGGACGGTTCACGAGTGTAGGCCGCAGCAGATAACTTGGCCTCCGCTCGGGTGAGATTGCTCAGTTAGCTCCTCCGTTGACCCCAATAAATCCCTCGCCCTCCAGGTGCAGCATAATCTGTTGTGCTGCTTCCTCGGGCGAGAGTTCCGCGGTGTCGATCACCACTTCGGCATCCTTGGGCTCTTCATATGGATCGGAGATTCCCGTGAATTCCTTCACAATTCCGGCCCGCGCTTTAGCGTAAAGCCCTTTACGGTCACGCTGCTCGCATACATCGATTGAAGTAGCGATGTGTACCAGAATAAATCCTCCTCCAGGTTCCACCATACCGCGCACTGCCTTGCGGGTGGCGTCATAGGGAGCGATAGGAGCGCAGATGGCAATGCCGCCGTTCTTGGTAATCTCCGACGCAACGTAGCCGATGCGGCGAATATTGATGTCGCGATGCTCCTTGGAAAATCCTAACTCAGATGAAAGATGTTTACGGACCAGGTCACCATCCAGAATCGTAACCGGCCGCCCACCAATCTCCAGAAACTTGGTCAACAACACGTTTGCGATCGTCGACTTGCCGGATCCCGAAAGGCCAGTGAAGAAGATCGTAACCCCCTGTTTATGGCGAGGAGGAAAGCTCCTCCGTAACTCCTGTACCACCTCCGGATAGGTAAACCACGAAGGAATATCGCGGCCTTCATTCAAACGCTCACGCAATTCGGTGCCGGAAATATCCAACACTCGCGCTCCTGGCTTCACTTCGTCCGTAGGCACATAGCGGTCCTCATCCTCGAGGTAGACCATCATGTTGAATGGCACCATGGCCACGCCGATGTCGGCTTCGTGTTTTTTGAACAGCTCTTGCGCTTCATAAGGACCATAAAACGGCTTGCCATCAGAATCTTTGCCCGGTCCGGCGTGGTCGCGGCCAACAATGAAGTGAGTGCAGCCATGGTTCTTGCGAATCAGCGCATGCCAGATCGCTTCCCGAGGACCGCCCATTCTCATCGCTAGCGGCAGCAACGCCAGCTTCACGGTTCCTGCAGGATATTTCGACAGCAGCAACTGGTAGCAGCGAACGCGGGTGAAGTAGTCGACGTCGCCAGGTTTGGTCATCCCGACAGAGGGGTTCAACAGCAAATTGGCTTCTACCGTTTTTGCCGCGCGCAGGGTCAATTCCTGATGGGCGCGGTGCATGGGGTTGCGGGTCTGAAATGCAACCACCCGCCGCCATCCCAGGCGCGCAAACTCGGCGCGCAATTCTGCCGGCGTTAAGCGCAAAGCTCGAAAATCGTAGTGAGAAGGCTCCTGTAGCCCTTCAATTTTTCCGCCTATATACCACGGCCCAGCTTGGTTTAGCAGGTACCCGACGCCGGGATGAACCGGGCTGGTGGTCCCAAATACGCTCCTGGCCTCCGCGGCCCGATCCGGCTGCCATATATCTTCCACGTGCAGCACTGCGAGCATCACGCCCTCAGGATCACGCAAAGCGACTTTGCTCCCCGATTTCAGTGTCTTGGCGAACTCTTCCTTGACGTCAAGCGTGATGGGAATTGGCCAAAGCATTCCACTGGTAAGACGCATGTTGGTACAGACGCCTTCGTAGTCGGCGCGGTTCATGAAACCGGTGAGGGGAGAGAACCCGCCGCTTATCAAAAGTTCCAAGTCGCAGATTTGCCGGGCGGTTAAGTCCCACGACGGCCACTCTCGCGAATTAGCTTTCAACTCCGCGATGCGAGCTGGCTGGGCGATCAGGTTTACGAGCTGTCCGCCGTGTGGCGAGACAAGATGGCTGCTTGAAGCGGTCAATGCCTTGGACCTCCAATAGGTTATTTAGTTTTTCGAAAGATTAAAGCGCGGGCATTTTCAAAGGCAAGATCTGCGGTTGGACAATGAAAGCAAGTAACGCCGACCAGGTCGGAATTACTTCGAACTACCCCCCGCAGAGGTGCGGGAATAACATCGGCAATAAGCCTTCATCGTTAGTTGATTGTAAACAAGGGGATTGCTCTGTGCCAACGAATATTCGACCCGGCAGATCGAAATTAGTTTTCGGTTGTTGAAACCCTTTTTGAAGCAGCCATCACATCCGCTGAAGATGGCAGAATCGCGGGCGAAGTCACAGCCCGCTCCTTCATCGAGTATTTGACCAGGCACCATAAAGCCCGTACTCCATCTTTCCAGCCTATCTTTTTGCCTTCCTGATAGGTTCGGCCCGAATAGCTGATACCGACCTCATAAATCCGCAACCGCCGCTTGGCTATCTTCACAGTGATTTCTGGCTCGAACCCAAAGCGATTCTCCTCCAGCGGAATCGCCTGAATAATCTCGCGGCGAAACGCCTTGTAGCAGGTCTCCATGTCAGAAAGGTTGATATTAGTCAGACAGTTAGAGATGAAAGTTAACAGGCGATTTCCCATGGAATGCCAGAAATAAAGCACCCGGTGGGGGCGGCTGCCCAAGAATCGTGAGCCATAAACCACGTCTGCTTTGCCCTGGATCAAGGGGGCCAGCAGGGTGGGGTAGTCGGTCGGGTCGTACTCCAAATCCGCGTCCTGGATCAACAGGAAGTCCCCACTGGCCTCTTTAATCCCTCTTCGCAGGGCAGCGCCCTTGCCTTGGTTCCTGGGCTGCGTTAACACGCGGATTTCAGGGTGCTGCCGCTGCAAAGCCAATAGCAGATCGCCCGACCCGTCGGTCGACCCGTCATCCACACAAAGCACTTCCAATTCGTAAGGTGCACTAATGACTCGTTCAAGTGCCGCCCTTAGAGTAAGAAGTTCGTTGTAGATGGGGATTACGATTGAAATCTTCATAAGCCGCAAAACGTTGCGTTTCCGCTCGAATCAAGTTACCGGGCAATTTGCAGAAACCGCAGCCAAAGCATGGTAGCGCCAGCCGGTATCGCACGCAAAGGAACTTATCTGCAAAATTTTGCATTCCGGGCATTTCTAGGGGAAACTGTGGCTTTCGCCATTTCTTCGATGACCCAGCTCAGTTCGCAGGTCTTAGAACTACTGGGAGGGCCGTAGGGCCCCGTGGTGACCAAAGTGTAATTAGTTCTATGCATCTGCCTTAACCCGAGGAAATTTGTCATAGGGTCTTCACCTTAAGTGGACCGTATTCCACAGGCCCGAAGTGGAATAAATCCAAGGGGTTGAACAGAAAATTGTGCCTCGAAATTGGCGCGATTTTTTGGCCAAAAACCGGGGCGCGGCTGTGGACTACAGTTTTCACCCTACAAGTTACGTTGGTGCTTTGTTTTCTACATATTCCGGGTGTGGCGTAACTTTGCGCTTGAGGCTATCCTGATCTAGGACAAGACATTTGAGACGAGGAAAACATTGGCCTCTGCCTTGCAATAACACCAGTACGAAGCCTCCTCTTGTGGAAATCTAAGCTGTAAATCCCCCGAACAAAAGGTCGTGGGTGGCATGGTGAGTGCTATATGAAAAGTAATAATACTCCGGCGAATGGGTCTTTTGGGCCGCCACAAGCGGAACCCACCGCCCTTCAGACCGTCGGGAACGCCGCTTCAAAGCCGGAACAATCATTCGATACGGGGGTTTTGCAAATGATCGATAAACCGGTTCGACTGGGACCGAGAGAACAGCAAATCGCAGACTTGCTGCTTCAGGGCTGTGACAACGCGGAGATCGCGAAACAGCTCAAAATGGCCCGGAGAACTGTCAAAGCACACTTCAATCGTCTTTTTTTACGTTTTGGCATTACGGGTGGGATAAAGCGGGTCAAACTGGCCACACTTTTATATCGGAGGCAGCTATGTTCGCAGACGAACGGTACGGAAAACGCATCCCTAGTGAGCGAGAGCAGCGAGTCATTGAGCTCGTTGCCCAGGGACTTAAGAACAGCGAAGTCGCAGACGCTATTGGAACCACAGAGCACGTCATTAAGAACTACCTCCGGGTCATCTACGACAAACTCGGACTCTGGAACCGGGTCGAGCTGGCCCTCTGGTACGAAGCACGCCGCAACGAAGAACCAGTCCACGCCTGATGTGCTGGAAAGCTGGGAGCACAGCATCCTGGACTTGGAACACCGGGCCGCGCACTAGAAGTTCAGTACAAACAAAAGACCTCGCGTTTCGCGAGGTCTTTTTATTTGTTCGGGTCCTTAAAGATTTATTGGCAGCCGCTCGAATCAAAAGCTTGCAAACGAGTGGCGGCGTCGGTGTTTCCCTTTTTCGCCGCCACCGACAGTAGCAGGCGCGCCTGGTCGCAACTCTTGGGAACTCCATCACCCTTTGCATATAATTCGGATAGCAACAGCACGGCGCGACTGTTTTCCTTGCTTACCGACTTCCACAGCCACTTTGCGGCTTCGCTGGTATCTCTGGTTCCGCTGGTTGGGGAAAGATAATGCTCAGCCTGCGCTAGTTCCGCCGCCCCTCCCATTGGCCCGTTAGCTGGCAATCCGGCAGCAGCAGTCGGCGGAGCCGCAGCTGGATTCTCCCTTGACATCTGAGTTGCTGGCGTTACGCCACGTGCAAACGCGCGTTGCGGCGGCGGATTTACAGTGTTGGTCTTTGCTTTCAGGGGCGGTGCTGGCACCGTCTGCCTGGATTGTGGAACGGATTTCGCAGTAGCCGGGGGAGTCGTGATTGGCACGTCAGCTGCGATTCTTGGTTCTTGTGTTTGTTGCGGATTCCCCTCACGCACCGAAGCCGGCTTGCTGCTGGTGGCCGTCGCTTGGAACGGCAAAATCGTCATCCCGGAATACCAGCGATATGCCACCACCCCGGCGATTAAGAAAAGGGCAACCAGGGCGGCATATTTCCAGCGCGAAGAATTGTCCTCGACGCCCGATGTTTTGTTCCGAAGGAACTCAAGATCATTTTCATCTTTCTCCCGCAGGGCGCGCGCCTGGGACGCCATCAGCGGCTCCTGCACGGGAGGCTTTTCTTCGAAAACCAACGGAGGCAGCTCACTGGATGCATTTCGACCCGGCTCCGCAATAGGAGTTTTTGCTTCCGCTGTTTTGTCGAGAGTCAGCGAGGCTCCGCAGTAGCCGCAAAACTTCTGGTCTGCGGAATTCAGGTAATGGCAACTTGAGCAAACGACTTCAGGCTCCCACTGAGCCCACTTTGTGGGATGATCGGGTTTTTCACTATTGCTCTGACGGGGGACGGGATTGTTTTCCCCTTCCAGCCGTTTCAGCAACTCCAGCACGTGCATCTCGTTTTCCTCGCGTGGTGGATCGCTGTCTTCCCACCAATTCGAGGCTCTCGTCGTTGCGGAGTCCGACGCAGCGTTTCGTTCCGGATCTAGCTGTTCCGCATCCCCAGACTGGTTCCATGGAATGGCCATAATTCTCTCTCCACAGTTATTAGAAGTATGATTCCACTCTACTAACTCGGAGTTGTCAATTGGGAAGGGTGCAAAAGTCTTTCAAACCGGGCTATTGGCAGGCTTTTCGAGAGGCGGGCTCAAATTGATCCAGCTGGGCGTCGCGCTGTTTCGTGCGTTTTCCGTCTTTGGTTTTTCCGTACAGTTCGGCTCCCGGGCAGTAGTAAAGCGCAGTGTGAATATCTTCCCAGACTTCGACGTTGGGATCACCCATATCTACCGGTGGGGCAGGCGCTTCCGCTAAGCCAAGACTAACCAGCATCTTATCCATCAGGCTGAGTTCCGGTGCGGCGGCGGCGGCCGCAGCAGTTGCCGAGGCGGCAACCGGCACAGGCGAGGGTTGCGTGGCCCATCCGATGATCACAATCAGCAGAAGCGCCAGTGCGGCAGCCAGATAGAAAGTTGCTCGATACTGCTGGAAAAGGCTGGCTGTAGGCGGCGTTTGAACCAACTCCTTACCGGTCGGCCCGGATAGCGCCACCCTATCGCTTTTATCGCTTTCCAGATCTTCCTCGTCAGCACGGCGAGAGATCTTGCCGAAACTGTCTATCGATTCCTCCCCGAGCTGCGATACTTCATCCTCGAAATCAGGAGCCATGAGGCTACCGTCTTGGAGCGCCAACGCTTGCGAACCACTTTCACTTCGCGACTGCAATTGGTCGAGAAAGGCATCGGCTGAGGTTTCTTCATCCCACAATGAGGCCCATGCTGGGCTTTTTCCGCTTGGCGCGGGCGCCAAATCTTCACCACGCATGGCTCCGCAAACGCCGCAGAACGCTTCATCTCCGACGAAAGGCTGACCGCAACGCTGGCAAAGGCTTTCGCGGGGGGTCTTACTTGAAGCAGGACTCTCAACTTGGCGGGTCTCGGTCGGGCGACCCTGTACCGCGGGTTGCTCGGAAAGATCGACCGCGTTGTTTTCGTGAGTCAGGCCAGAAACGGCGCGCTCGAATTCTGCGTCATCTTTATCGGTGAACCGATCCAGTTCGGGACGGATGTGCTCCAGCACTGCGGCCATGGCTGCTTCCTCGTTGGCAGCAAGTGCCTGCTTCCAACTCTGCTTTGCTTTGGTCGCTAGTACCTCACCAAGTAGTCCGGCCATCAGCTGGCAGCTGCGCGCGTCATGCGCCTGAAAACCATTTGGCTTTGCAAAACGTATCTCCAGCACCCCAGCTATCTTGCCTTCCTGGCGAATCGGCATCGCCAGCAGGCTTTCCACTTTTAAACGTTGGCGCAACGGCTGGTTAATGCGGGTATCGGACTGGGACTGTGGAGATTGCAAGACCTTGCCGCTGCGAAAACACTCTGCGGCCAATGCCTCAGTGATAAACATCGGAGTAGGCGACTGGCTGGCTGAATTCCCGCTGGCGACGTCTACCCGATACACCAGCTGGCCATTCTCGATCAAACCAATCGCTACATCGTCGGCCCGGGTGATCTGCTGAGTACGCTCCGCGATGATCTCGAGCGCCGTGTCACAATCCACCCTCGAATCCTGAATCAGCCTCTCAGTCTCAACAATTTCCCCCAGGGTGCGCGTATAACCTGCCTCCGGATCATTGCTCGAGGCCAAACGATCATTGTGCTCCTGCACAATAAAAGCGGCAGACAGCAACTGCTGGAACGAAGGCTGGGCCGGAGCCGAGGGTTCTTGCGTGCTGATAGTACTGTCCTTCACTGAGACGGGTAACTCCAGAATTTTGGCGTGGATTGCCGTCAATATTGTAATCCAATTGGCAAATGACGACGTGGCACGAAAGTGGAGTCATCCGCGTAGCCGTTGACAAACTTCCACAGCGGCGCCAATCGGTGCGATTTCATTAAGACCACTTAAACTAGCTCTCCTTTCGAGCCCATTCTGGGTCTGAATTCGTCCCATTCCAGCCTTTCGGGACTGGAGAAATCCTCAGGCTGATCCTCATTGGCCTCGAACTCACACGATCCAAAGGGCATGACCATTTCGCCTCCGCAGCGAAAGTTTGGCGAAACAGTTGCTTTGTAGCGGATGTTAGAAAGCAGGAAGAAAGCCAAGAGGTGGATGTGAGAGATCTGGGTGACATCAAGATCACGCAACGCGATGGCGAAGTATTGAAGCTGCTGGTGCAGGGGTGCAGCAACAAGGAAATTGCCTCGCAACTAAAAATCAGCCCACGCACGGTGAAGCAACACTTGCGCACTATGTTTTTGCGGGCTGGAATTCGAGATGGACGCAAACGAGTGAAACTCGCAACCGCGATGTATCACAAACAGGAGATGGAACTATGCCACCGCGCGATCAACTAACCGTCAAGGAGGCTCAGGTAGCCTTTATGGTATGGGAGGGCATGACCAACCGCGATATCGCCGGTCACCTCAACACCACCGAACAAGTGATCAAGAACTATCTGCGTAACACGTTCGACAAACTAGGCGTTTGGAGCCGCCTGGAGTTGGCGCTTTACGTGGCAAGTCATGGTGGTACCCATTGGAAAAACGATCTGGTCCCTGCCGAGCCCATGGCCCTAATCCAATAGAATCGCCGCAGAGGGCGCCGGGTGCGTTCACGCATGCACTACGAAAACGTGTCCTCTGCGGTTAATGAATTACTTCGTCGATGCGGCGATTCCGCGGAGCCGCTAAGGCAGACTATTTAAGAAGTCGGTTAAGCGCAGTTCGTCTTGTACGGTGAGCCCGGCGAATTGAACTCCCACACCGAAACCTGCGCGGGTACTGGCAATTTTGCCGTCAATCCACAACTTGCTCTCTTTGATCCAGATTGCAATCTTAACTTTGGCGCCCCGCTTCAAGGGCACCGGCATTTCGATAAAGCAACCGCCCTTGCTCATATCGATCGCTTTCGCCCAGATCGGCGCCTTCTCGCCTTCTGCCTGTAATTGAATAGAAACAACGCACTGCATCCGTGGATGGCGCCGCCGTTCCCCGGTTCTGGGCGCCACTTTAAAATTGTCGATGTAGTCGGGAGGCAGATTTGCGTCCCACGTCCACTCGTGGGGAGGCGTGGTCGAAAGTCCCATCTGGCCGGCCCTTGGAGTGCCTCTTTCGCCTAACCATTCCACTCGAAAACGGCCCTTTTTCGCCCCATAGCTGACACCGACGATCTCGCCCGCCAGCACCCGCGCAATTACCCCCTCGAGCCGCGCTCCGTGACGACTGATGTCTGCGGTAAAAACGTTCTCCGAAAACGCCCGGCCGACGGCGTCCACGCCAAAAATTCGCAGCGGAAGTCGGGCTAGAAGGCGTGGTTCTCGGCGGGTTCCCATACTGAGTGCCTAAGTCTTTGGAAATGCTAACGGAACGACGCGCCGGTGCCAAGGTATCCAAAGTGGGACACCACCTCCAGTTTTGCTGATTTTTGGAAAATAGCTGCAATCTTTTTCACTTTAGACGCAAGGAAGGTTTTGGCGAGAAGCGTTATGTCATTGATTCCACGAAGCTTGCCAAATTGCCCTCGGGTACCCCGATTGCAATTTCATAGATCGAACAGCAGCGAGCTTCTAGGAGCCGCGAAAGGATGCGACCCGCACCACATGCCGCATAAAGACACATTCTGGATGGCCTGCGATTCCACCGAGGATCTTCGGGCCGAATACGGGCCGTTTCATACCCGAGTTGAGGCTGAAGGCGAAGCTCGCAAGCTTGGCTTTGGTTTTCTGCTTCGCTACGAGCATTTAATTGGCGACAACGAAGAGATTCAAGAAGTTCGCTGCGTCTTCATAGAGCTTTCCGCAGCATTGGAAGCTCCGCACACGGTTAGAACTCTGCACACACGCTGCGCAACCTGCGGCGAATCAGCAAGTCACGACGGCGCCCTGCAAGCAGAAGTTTGGGCAGACATCCATGAATTTGAACACACTCGTCACCTGGTGCGTCTTTTCGAACACACCAAGGGCGTGGGACTTAAAGAAATAGGGAATTGGAGGGAATGCGCCTAAAGCAGTTGCTGCCATCCCCCAGAAAGACAGCACGCATTGGGCAAGGCTGGCCAGAGATGGCCAACCGAATAGCAGAAAATAAAATGAAAAAATTCTGGGTATTCATCGTCTTAGCAATCGTTGTTACAACCGGCTGCAAACGTAATTCGCCGGCAGTCTCCAGTCAGAATTCCGCTGACACCGAACAGATCGCTTGGGATTTTTCTCCGCAGCCGCAAGTGGTGGCAGAGAAATTTCCCCACAGCTCGCGACCGATCTATCCGTTTTCACTGGTCGCGGGCGGCGTCTACACTGCGACCGACCTTGCCCGTGCCATGAAGGTGAGTGAGGGTTTGCGACTGCACTATGCCAATTTTGACTTCAGCAAGGTACGTTTAATCCGCATGCAGGGCAACACCAGGGCTTATGTCAGCTATAAGCACAAGGGCCGCATCTTCTGGACCAAACAGCCAATCCTGCTTGACGCAGGCGAATTGGTACTCGCAGACGGACACTACCTCGTCCGCGCTCGTTGCGCCAACCAAATCAGCTTTGTACCCCAGACGCCGGTCGAAATGACCGACAGCATCGTGCAAGATCAACTGGATGTACCGGCGACGCCAGTACCGATGGATCATGCGCGCTTGCAGGACGTTGGCTCACCTTTACTGCCGATGATTCCGCCCGTCGACGAAAGCTCGCCTAACACGCTTCTGGCAAAAAGTTACATGCCTTCGCCACAATTGCCAAGCCTGCGCATTTCGCCGGTGTGCTCGAATTGCGGAGCGTCACATCCGCCGGTAACAAACCCGCAACCGCCGGGTGGCACCGTCTCCATGCCCGACGGAGACAACATAACCATGGTGGTGGTTGGCCTGCTGCTGATGGCTTCGTTAATCATCCTGAGAACGCAGCGGAAACCGAACTAGAATCTTTCAAACTCGTTTTAGCGGCCTGCGAGCAAGCACATTTGCTCGCAGGCCTTTTTTCAGGTAGATTTTTCCCCGACTATGCTGACGGCAATTTACCTCGTTCTGGCCCTCCTTCCACTTCTCGGAATTGCATGGATCGGTTTCAGCGGTTCGCCACTGACTGTGGATGGCCTTTTCATGTCGCTGATCCTGTTGACTATGTCAGGAGTCGTTGGCACTACGGGGCTTTACCACATATGGAAGCTGAAGAAGCGGGAGAAGCTGATGGCTGCTTTGGGACTCGGACAGGCACCGTCGCAGGTTCTGGTTGATGCCTTATTGCAAAGTGGAAAAGTACAGACTGTCCAGTTTTATGAGGCACCGGTTGGCGTTTCGAATAAGTCAGTAGTCACTCTGTTAAACCGCGCCAATGCCCTACAAACTCTGGTATTCGAGGGTGATATGCGGAACGCGTTGCCGGTCGGCCAGCGGGTGCAGGTGTCGTTCCGTAAGCAGGCGGGACTCAATGTCTTGCTCAATGTGAGTTATTCCTGAGCATCCGCCGTTCCTACGCTTTTTCTACGTCATCCGGCTCGTTACCACGGTAATTGCTGCCGGTCGTTTCCTGCGCGTTTACCGCGGTGCCTGAAGTACAAATTTCTATGAGTGCGTGTGCGAGGGAAGTGGCTCGTCCACAGAGGGAGAAGGATGTCGCAGGCCAGGGATGAGCGTAGCGCACAGCCTTCCATGCTGGCGCGAGCAGAAGAAATCCAGGATCAGATTCAACAGATTTCAGGCCGAGATTTGCAATTGTGGTCGATCGGAATTCTAGTAATTTTGGTGTTGACCGGGGGGCTGCTTGCGTTTGTCTTGCCCAATCTGGTCTCGGCGCAAAGAATTTTCCGGATTCATGAAAGCTATCTGCCGCAACTTTTCTTCGGATTGATATCGCTGATCCTGCTGTTCAACATTTATCTGCTCGGGCAAAAGATGACGCTGAATTCGACCCGGCGCGCCTTGATACGTGAACTGGTGTTGAATGAGCGGCTGGAAAGCTTGTCGTTAGTGGATCCCTTGACGCAATTGCTAAACCGGCGGGCCATGAATGAACTGATCCCGCGCGAAGTAGCGCGAGCCAACCGGCTGGGCAGCAGTTTGACCTTCATGACCATCGACCTGAACGGGTTCCGGGCCATCAATGACAAATGCGGAACGCTCGAAGGGGATAACATTCTGGCGGAGTTTTCGAAACTCTTGAAAACCGTTTTTCGCGGCGGCGATATGGTGTTTCGCCAGGGTGGAGACGAATTTTTCGTAGTAATGCCCGATACTGCGGAAGAGCAGGCCGATTATCCGGTGCAACGGCTGACTCACGCGGTTGAGAACTGGAATCTAAGCACCAAGAAGGACTACGAAATCGCCTTCACGTGGGGAATTGCTGCTTACTCAGCAGGCAGCGACGTAGCCGACGTGCTTCGCGCCGTGGATCGCAAGCTCTACCAGAAAAAACACAACCTCGTGCCGGTGTTCTAGGGTGTCGAGCCTGGATTTAGGCCGGGGTAGCTCGGCTGGTTCTTACATTTCCCATAAATTGCGACTGTAGGCGTTGTGCGCAAAGCTCTCCGCACAGGTGAAGGGTGCCTTCCCGTTGGGCCATTTCTTCGTCCCAGGGACAGAGATAAAGTACTGGCCGGTTGAATTCGCCGAAAGAAGTCCACATCAACCACCATGACTCGGATGAAGTTTTCAGCAATCCGCAGTTGGGACCAGAACACCGGTAAAAGGCATTAGAGACAGTCATATTGGATGTGCCAAGTTCCATGAAAACCACCTCGGGCAAATTTTCCTTGGCAACATATTCTATCCAAGATTTCCGCTTTTGGAATGGTCGTTCGAATGTGGAATTTTCGTAATTTTACTAATCCGTTGCTTGCGACGCCTTGTAGAAGGCGAATCGCTCTCAACTTGTTATCCCGGCATTGGTTGTGCCACGATAGGAACCTAACCTCCCATGCCTAACCCTAGCGTTCCTGAGTCTCAGCCTACGGTCGACCCGTCTAACGAAGGCGGCGAGTCGTTCGATTCGATTCTTTCTCAATACGAGCGCAAACAGCCGCGCAAATCCCGGGACGGAGGGCAGCAGATTGAAGCCACCGTAGTTGCCATCACAGCGGATTCCGTATTGCTCGATATTGGATACAAGAGTGAAGGCATTCTGCCGCTGACTGCCTTCGGCGGCGAGAGCCCTAAGCCGGGCGAGCGGATGCCGGTTTCGGTGCAGGGACGCGACCCCGAAGGCTATTACACGCTGTCGCGATTCAAAGTCGCCCAACCCAAAGATTGGACGGCTCTCGAACAGGCCTTCGCCAACAAGTCCACAATCACGGGGACCGTTACCGCTGCGGTAAAGGGCGGCTTAAGCGTGGACATCGGGGTGCGGGCATTCATGCCGTCATCGCGCAGTGGAGTGCGCGATGCTGCTGAAATGGAGAAGCTGATCGGGCAGGAAATTCGTTGCCGCATTATTGAACTCGACTCCACCGAGGAAGATGTTGTCGTGGATCGCCGAGCGGTTGCCGAAGAAGAAGAGCGGGTGGTGAAAGACCGCCGCTATTCGGAACTGAAGGAATGCGATGTGGTGCATGGCACTGTCCGCAGCCTGACCGATTATGGCGCTTTTGTCGATCTGGGCGGAGTCGATGCATTGTTGCACGTGGGCGAAATCGCCTGGGGCCGCATTAACAAGCCGGCGGATGTGCTCTCAGTAGGGCAGCAGGTCGAAGTCAAAGTGCTCAAGGTCACCGCCGATCCTGGCAAGCGGCGCATTGCGGTGGGCATGAAACAGTTGCAGCCGCATCCCTGGGACGCAATTGCCGGTAAGTACAAGGTTGGCGAACGCATTCGCGGCGCGGTCACGCGAGTAGTTGAGTTCGGAGCGTTTGTGGAATTGGAGCCGGGGATTGAGGGATTGATCCACGTTTCGGAAATGTCCTGGGCCAAGAAAGTGCGCATCGCGAGCGACGTGGTGAAACCCGGCGAAGTCGTTGATGCCGTGATTCTCGGAGTAAACCCAGCGGAGCGGCGCATTGCCCTGGGATTGAAGCAGGCGTTAGGAGATCCGTGGGCCGATGTGGCAGAAAAATTCGGCGCCGGGTCGGTAATAGAAGGTCCGGTTGTCAGCATGACCAAGTTCGGCGCCTTCGTACACTTGGCAGAGGGGGTGGAAGGCATGGTGCACGTCAGCGACATCAGCGCCGAGAAACGCATTGAATTTCCTCAGGATGTGCTGCGCGTGGGGCAAATCGTGAAGGCGCAAGTCCTCTCTATCGACAAAGAAAAGCGGCAACTGCGGCTGGGGATGAAGCAGCTAGTGCCCACCAGCCTTGACGAGTACATTTCCGAGCACCGGGAAGGTGACACTGTTACCGGTCGCATGGGCGAAATTTCCGGGGGACAGGCAAGGGTAGAGCTTGGAGAAGGAATTCACGCCGTCTGCCGGATCAAGGGAGCTCAGCAAGAGCAACCGGCGGCCGAACTCAAGGCCGATGTTTCCTCGCTAAGCGCGATGTTGAATGCGAAATGGAAAGGCGGCGCGACTGCGGGTAGTGCGAAGAAGGAAGAAGTCCGCTCCGGCCAGATCCGCAGCTTTAAGATCGCAACGCTCGACCCTGCCACGAAGAAAATTGAAGTCGAACTAGCCTAGGGTTGATGTGGCGAGGACACTCCTGTCCGCGAAGCGGGGAGAATCGATTGGCCTACAAACTTCTGCCGCAGACTTTTCAGTGCCTCTTTGCCAACCCTCGTGGACAAGAGTGTCCGCGCCACATTTCGCTTATGAAGCTGTAAGTAAGATTGGTGCGCCCTTAGTGATCACCAGCGTGTGCTCGTAGTGGGCGCTGGGTTTGCGATCGGCCGTTTTGATTGTCCAGCCATCTTTTGAAAGAGTGGCGCGTCCACTGCCTGCGGCAATAATCGGTTCAACTGTGATCACCAGTCCCTCGGTAAGAATTTGGCTGGCTTCGGGGTCGGCAAAATTGGGCACGCGAGGTTCTTCGTGGATCGTCCGGCCAATGCCGTGGCCACCTAAATCGCGAATCACAGAAAATCCGCAACGACGGACTTCGCGCTCCACCGCTCGCCCAATGTCCGAGACACGAAATCCAGCCCGCGCCACCAGCATAGCTTTGGCGAACGCGAGCTCGGCGCAGGCGACGAGCCTTTTCCCGAGGTCTGATATTGCACCCACCGGAACGGTAACCGCCGCGTCCGCCATGAAGCCGTCTTTCTCGATGGTAACGTCGAGCTTCACCAGATCGCCTTCAACCAGCGTTCGGCTGCCAGGGATGCCATGCACCGCTTCGTCATTCACGCTGATGCAACTCGTACCGGGGAATCGATAAACCTTGGCTGGTGCAGAGACCGCGCCGTACGCTCGCATGACGGCGGCGCCCGCTTCGTCGAGTTCCGCGGTAGTTACGCCGGGACGCACTTCGCGCTTCATTGCTTCGAGCATCAGGCGAACGATTTCGCCGGCAGCACGCATTGCTTCGAGTTCTTCCGGGGAGGTGATAGACATGGAATCTCCGTTTTCTCCACACCGTTTGTCATTCCGACATGCAGCGAGGAATCTGCTACTCGCCACCGCCACGGAAACAGATTCCTCATCCTTCTTGCCGCGAATCGCGGCTGCGAAGAATTCGGAATGACAAGAGGGAAATTCTAGTGCTGCCCGCCAATCTTCTGCCGCAACTCCTCCGGCAACCGCTCGCGAATCTCCGGCGGCAGCCGATCATGCACGTGACGCGCCCCTACCAGTGCCGCGTCCACCACCGCCATGGGCGCAGGGGTTGCGACTGCTACCACCAGCCACATCAAAGCCGAGAATCCGAATCCTGCCAATGCACCCAGCTCAAGCCAGAAGGTATGCCGCGGTTCGAAATGACGGATGACGCCGAAGGCGAACAGAAATACCGCAGCGGAAATTGACGCTAAAGCAATGAGGGAAACGTCGATGGCGCGATGCAGGCGCTGCCGCGACTGACAGTGCGCGCAGGCCGCGAAGTGGCGCTCGTAGTCGCCGCGCATCTCGGGCGCGAGCCCAGAAATATCGTAGCGCCAACCGGCCAGAATTTTTCCTACAATCGGATCGACGCACTCAGTCATAGATGCTACAGCTGAATCGGCTGCAAAGGCTCAGTCTGAGTCGCCAGCAGCACCCGATTCCGTAGCAGCGTCTGGCGCGGGCCCAGGGCCTTTTCCGCCGCCCTCCGTGCCAGTTCAGGATGGTTGTTCTGTTCGGAGAGATGCGCCAGCACGACGTACGCTGCTCCACCATCATAATCGCTGGCAAAGAAATCCGCGAGCGCGTCATTGGAAAGATGTCCTACCCGGCTCATCACCCGCTGCTTAACCGACCAGGGGTAAGGGCCGCCGCGCAGCATCTCGAGGTCGTGATTCGACTCCATTAAAAGGACATCGCAGCCGCGCAGATGGTCGCATATGCTAACCGGGACATATCCCAAGTCGGTAGCGAAGCCGAGCTTGACCCCTTCAGCGCGGAAGGTAAAGCCAACCGGATCTGCAGCGTCGTGCGGAATAGTGAAGGGAGTAATTGAAATGTCACCGATGTGGAACGACATTCCGGAACAGAATATTTCGAGACCGCTAAGCTGTGGCAACTCGCCATCGGCATCGCGCAGTGATCGCGCCCATGCCTGATGAGTCGCTCCCGTCATGTACACCGGAATATTGAGTTTCCGCGCCAGCACGGCCAGCCCGTAAACATGGTCGGAATGCTCATGGGTGATCAGGATCGCGCACAGCGACTGCGGATCGTCCTCCAGCGCCTTCATGCGTTTGAAGGTTTCGCGGCAAGAGATCCCGGCGTCAACCAGGATGCGAGTGCTTGAACTGCTGACGATTGCTGTGTTGCCCCGGCTGCCGCTCGCCAGCACTGTGACGGAAACTGCCATGCTCGAAGAATAACTGTTTCGTCCGTGGAAAAAGAATATCTTTTTAGATGGCCGGCACCTTTGCGGCAAACCGTTCCCAGCCTATTTTCCTTCCCGAATATTTTGTACTGCCTTGCGCAGCACAGAGCCCCCATAGGCCCCGGCGATAGCCGGAAGAAACGCCAGCAGCGACTCGTAGAGTTCAGATCGTGGCGGCCGGGGTGTGAGAAGTTTAAACGCCAATGCCTCCATCGCCGGGATGATCAGCGCCACGATAACGATCCATCGCCATGGCTTGACCGGCCGCAACGCCCCCAGCAGCATGGTTGATGCCACCACCAGCAGCGCCGTGACTAGTAAATCGTTGATTTGTGTTTGGACCCATCCGGCGCAGAGGCCGAAAATAATTGCCAGAACGTAGACCGAAGAATCTCGCGGCGGTTTAGGCATTTCCCTCGAAACTGTCATTCTCAACGCAGCGAAGAACTCCTATCGTGAAGTGTACGGCCGTCGGGAGGGATTTATCCCTCCGCTCCGAATGACGTGACCTTGACGAGTGGCACCCGGGAGATGTTTGCCCCATAATGGACGCCGATGACACTCCTCCGCTTTTTGATGCTACTCGCTCTAATCGTCTGGCTGGGCGGCATCATCTTCTTCGCATTTGTTCTTGCTCCAACGGTATTTTCTGTGTTGCCGACGCGTCATCTGGCTGGCAGCGTGGTGAGCCGGGCGCTAGCTTCTTTGCACTGGATCGGCATCGTGTGCGGCATAGTTTTTCTGACTAGCTCGCTGCTTTATTCTCATGCCCGAACCGGTTCAGCGAACCCGTTGGCGGGGCGGCACATTCTGCTTTGCCTGATGCTGGCACTCACACTCGCTTCACAAACTGCCATCTCGCCGAAGCTATCGAACCTGCGGGCTTCGATGGGCGATATTGACTCAGTCCCCGTCACCGATCCAGCCCGCGTGCAATTCGATACCCTGCACGCGTGGTCAACGCGAATCGAAGGCGGAGTTCTGCTGCTTGGACTTGTTGTGGTGTACCTGACCGCCAGCGCCTTGTAGCGTCCCACGTTGTTAAAGTTTGGGTTATTCTCGAAATGCCGTCAGAATTTAATTCTGACGGATGAAGACTGACGGCTATCTATGAAAACTGGCATCATCGGGCTTCCGCAAGTCGGCAAGACCTCGCTGTTCCGCATATTGACCAAGGCGCCGCTGTCGGACGCTTATGCCAACCCGCGCGAAGCCCATATCGGCGTAGCTAAAGTTCCCGACGACCGTTTGGATAAGCTCGCCGCGCTCTACGATCCCAAAAAGTTGACGCACGCTTCCGTGGATTACGTCGACGTGGGTGCGATGAGTCAGGACGCGCTCAAAGAAACCGCTTATCTAACCCACCTGCGCAACGTCGATGCTTTGGCGCATGTGGTGCGAGCTTTTGACGATCCCTCGATTCCCCATGTGGGAACGGTTGATCCGCTGCGCGACATCAAGAATATTGAATTCGACATGATGGTCAGCGATCTCGGACAGATCGAGAAGCGGCTGGAGCGCGTCGAAAAAGATTTAAAGAAAATGCGCACCTCGGAGCTGGAGAAAGAATTCGAGCTGCTCAAGCGCGCGAAGGCACAGATTGAGTCGGAACGTCCGCTGCGCGAAATGGAGATGACTCCCGAGGACAAGAAGCGCCTGCGCGGCTTCATGTTCCTGAGCGAGAAGCCCATTCTCTATGTACTCAACGTCAGCGAGAGCACGGAACTTGGTAAAGAGTTGGAGAATGCCGTCACCAAGTTTGGCCTGTCGGAAGTCGCTTCTAAGCCCAATTCCGGCGCCACCGCTATCTGCGGCAAAGTTGAAGCGGAACTCGCCGAAATGAGCGAAGAGGATGCGGCTGAATTCCTGGGAAGCTACGGCTTAAAAGACAGCGGATTGACCCGTCTGGTCCGCACTACCTATCGCCTCCTGGGATTGGTCTCATTCTTTACCGCTGGCGAAGATGAGTGCCGTGCCTGGACGATTCCGGTGAATACTCGTGCCGCCGAAGCCGCAGGTGCGATCCATTCTGATCTGCAAAAACACTTTATCCGCGCCGAAACCATCCGCTGGGATCAGTTACTGGAAGCTGGCTCCGAAGCCAACGCCCGCGCCAAAGGCATCCTGCGCCTCGAAGGCAAAGACTACATCGTCCAGGACGGCGATGTGATGCATGTGCGCCATAGTGGCTAAGGTCGGGAACTCAGTTTCAAGTTTATAGTTCTGTGTTCTCAGTTGATGTTCATCCGGCACAGAGTTTTTCCCCCACGCCTGTGCATGCTGTCGTCATGGGACAGTCCTACCGTGAATTAATCGCCTGGCAAAAAGCCATGGATTTTGTGATGGATGTCTATAAAGTTACCGGAGCATTTCCGAAAGGCGAGCGATATGGCTTGGGGTGCAGATGCTCCGCGCCATGATCGCCGTGCCCAGCAACATTGCCCAAGGCCAGGCTCGCTACGCTTCTGGCGAATTTTACCAATATTTGGGCCCGGCTCGAGGAGCATTGGTGGAGGTGGAAACTCAATTAGTCATGGCTCAAAATCTGAAATACATAACTTCAGAACGCGCCGAACAATTGCTAAGCAAAGCAGCGGAGCTCGGCAAAATCCTTAACGGCCTGGCCCATGCCATTCGACCTGCCGCATAACTGGGGACCGAGAACTATGAACTGAAAACTAAGATTACCTCCCTGCTATCATTCCCTCGCAATGCATCCCATTCTGCTGAGTATCTTTCTAGGCCTGACGGCAGCGTTAGCCAACGTCTTTGGCGGCGCGATTATCGTGCACAAGCATTGGGATCGCTCGTATCTGAAATATTTCGTGGCGCTGGGCGCAGGTTTCATGCTGGCAACCGCCCTGGTGGAAGTTCTTCCTGCCAGCTTGCAACTAAGCGGCAAAAGTGGGCCCTTCCTGGTGCTGGTGGGATACCTCATCATCCATTTCTTCGAGCACACCGTTACTCCCCACTTTCATTTCGGTGAAGAAACCCACCACGATGTCGTTCACGGCCACAGAAGTTATTCCATTCTGATCGGTCTTATCATTCACACTTTTTTCGACGGCATCGCCATTGCCGCAGGTTTCATCGTTTCACCGTGGCTGGGATGGATTATTTTTGTGGCAGTGTTCCTGCACAAAATTCCCGAGGGGTTTACCGTCACATCGATCATGCTGGCCAGCGGCCAGAGTCGCGGCATCGCCTGGGGCGCCTCGATGGTTCTGGGAGGAGCGACGCTGGCTGGAGTACTGACCATGGCATTATTCCGCCACCAGGTCAGCTATGGCCTACCGCTCTCGGCAGGAGTGACGATCTATGTGGCCGCGACCGACCTGATGCCCGAGGTCAACCGGGAGCCTGGTGTCGGCATGGCGATCGTAGTGTTTCTAGGAGTCGGTATGCTGTTTCTACTGGATCAAATTGCCCACGTCCATTAGTCGACCGTGTGTTTTGCGGTGTAACCGTCGCGAGCAACAATCTCGTACTTCACGTCTTTACCCTTCTGATCTTTTACCTTCAACTGGCCGCCTCCGGGAGCGATGATTTCTACTTTCAGCTTGCGGTAAGTACCGTCGAGCTTGGTGTTGGTCGGATGGTAGGCCAGAGTGTACTGCTGATGGATATCCGAAGTGATGTCGTGGAAAATCTCCGGCAATTCTCCCTCGAACCTGGGGAAGTATGCCCGGCCGCCGGTCATCTTGGCAAAAGTGGTGAGCTGATTATCGGCTTGCAGGTAATCCATATTGGAAATCGGAATTCCCATGCCATGCGACGCGGTGCGGCCACGCGCTTCCATCATTTCGCGAATCGCGCGGCCCACGCTGACTGGAAATATGGTGACGTCCTTTGTGGTCCTAACTTTCTTGAGGATCTGATCAAGATTCAGCTTGCTGAAGGTGTCGACTCCGGTGCTGATCAGGATGACGTACTTCCGCCCTTCAATCCGGTCCAGCCGATCCAGAGTGTCGTACAGCGCGTCGAACAGATTGGTTTCCATAAATCCGGGAATACGTAACTGTCCCAGTCCGCCCATCACCGCACGCTTGTCCTGCGTGAAATCGACAAGTATGTGCGGTTTCATATCGTAGTACTCGACGGCGACCCAGTCTTCCTTCTTCAAATTGTTGGCGAAGGTATAAGCCGAGTTCAGGGCGTCAACCATGAAGTAGTAATTGGTGGACGCGAATTCGATCAGCATCACGGCGGTAATAGGCGCGTCCGCCTGGTTGAAATTAATAATCTTCTGCTCCACGCCATCTTCAAAGACGCGGAAGTTGTCTTGCTTCATGCCGGGAATAAACTGACCGTCTTTTGTCGTGACCAGCACATCCACGTTTACCAGCGGAACATCGACACGAATGGAATAATCCGGCATCCCCTCGATTTTTTTCGGCCGTTCCGGTGGGGGAGGCGGTGGCGGTTCGTCTTTTTTCTTGGGAATCGCGTAGGGTCCTACGTCGCTGTTAGGACCGCCTGCCTCGGGTGGCGTCTCCTGTTTGTTGGGCGAGTTGTCGCCTGCTGAAGGGGTTTGTTCCTGGGCTCGCATTGGCGGAGTTCCGCCGGCGGCCACGAATAATGCGATAAGTAGCAGAAAAATAAAGGCAAACGGGCGGCGACATACCGGGTACAAACGGGTTACGGGGGTGCGCAACATGCGGCTCCTTGCGAAAATCCTATGCTAGTATAGACGCAACAAGTTCGCGGTTGGGATGTTTGCTCGACCGTGATTTTCTCTCCCGATCGTTGGTAAGACATAGCAAGTAAAAGTGTAAAGCAGTCTTGTTTGGGCGGACCCTTGAGGTCTTCCGGGGATAATTCATGAGACGGGTGTTTCTCTCGTGTGTCGTATTGTGTCTAGCGGTTGTTTCCAGCCTGCAAGCTCAAACCATCACGCCTTATAAGACGATTCCAGTCAGCGAGATTCACGCTGGCATGCACGGCGTCGCCTACACGGTATTTCAAGGTACCAAGCCAGAGCCTATGGATGTCGAGGTTCTCGGCGTCCTGAAAAATGCCAATGGCCCCAAGGGTGACATCATTTTGGTTCGCCTTGGCGGTGCCAAGGCTGAGTACACCGGTGTAGTTGCCGGCATGAGCGGAAGCCCGGTCTATCTCGATGGAAAGTTGGCTGGCGCACTGGCATTTCGTATCGGCGAATTCTCCAAGGAACCAATTGCCGGCGTCACCCCGATCGCTGAAATGCTCGAAATCAACGCCATGGATCACAATCCCATGAACCAGGCGGCACCGGTGAAGGCAGTAGCGAACTTCACTGAGAAGACCTCGGGGCCGGGGGTAAGCTCTGCGCCGGTCGCTGATTTCGCCAATTACCTGAAGCCCATCGACGCACCCCTCGTCTTTACCGGTTTTTCGCAGGACGCTGTGCAGCGCTTCGCTCCGCAGTTTGCTTCCGCGGGAATTGTGCCGGTGATGGGAGTCGGTTCAGTTAGTGATGCCAAGCAGCCGGAGCCCTTAGAGCCGGGGTCCGCGGTAAGCGCCATCCTGGTTCGCGGCGATATGGATATTGCCGCCACTTGCACCGTCACCTACGTTGACGCGAACAATCTTCTGGCATGCGGCCACCCCCTGCTTCAGTTCGGAGCGGTTGCGCTCCCGATGACTAAGGCACAAGTGCTTGCCACTCTGCCTTCGCCACTGAATGCGTTCAAGATCGTCAATGCTACCGAGGCGGTGGGAGCGTTCGTGCAAGATCGGCATACCGGCATTCTCGGTGAATTTAATAAGAAGCCGGAAATGATTCCGGTTACGCTGACGATTCACGGTGGCCCCACCAACCGCGAGTTCCATTATGAAGTGCTGAACAACGCGCGCCTTAGCCCGGTAGCCATGATGGCAACCGTGTTTAATGCACTGCATGGAGTGAATGAGTACGGCGAAGAAATTACTTATCACATGAATGGCAGCATCAATCTCAACGGATACCCCGCGGTGTCGTTGCAGAATATGTTTACTCCCGCAGACGGCGGACAGCCCGCCGCCGCGCTGGCCGCAATGTCGTTGGGCGACCGCTTCGGCCGCATCTACGACAATCCTTACAACGTTCCCGACATTAAGAACGTTGAACTCGACTTCGAATTGGTCCGCGAGCGCCGCTGGGCGCGGCTGGAGAGCGCCCGCACCGACGGCACCGAAGCCCGCCCCGGGGAAACCATCACCATCGAAGCCATGCTGCGGCCTTATCGTGGCGAGGGCGTTGTGCAGCAAATTCCTGTTCACATTCCCGCCTCCACCTCCAAAGGCCCGCTCCGCATCCTGGTGAGTGACGGCGATACACTGGACCGCTTCCGCAGCGGTTCCGGCGCGCTGGCGCGCAAGATGGACCTGGCGTCCACCATCTCCCTGCTGAATAAGCAACACATGGCGAACCGCGTTTACGTCTCGCTCTTGGAGTCCGATCCCGAAGCCACGGTCGGCGACAAAGTAATGCCCACGCTTCCGCTTTCCATCATGAATGTGATGGACGGTATGCGCGGTACCCAGGATATGACGGTTCGCTCGGAATCATCAGTAAACGAAGCCTCCACCACGCCCCTGGATTTCGTAGTCTCAGGCGCGCAGGTGCTGACCATCACAATTAAATAGCGCTTGGCGTCTATAACAAGTTTGTCATTCCGAGCGCCGCGAAGATCCCTATACCACGGTATGCTCGCGGCGGCAGGCGTCTCTCGGCGCAAAGACCGTGCCTCAGGATGACAAAGGTACTAAAATTCCCCACCGTGTTACCCTGAAATTCCTTCGAGGTTCATTTGATTTTCTCTACTCGACGTCTACAGTTGGCCGCGTTGCTGTTCGTTGTCACCAGCCTTGGCTACGCCGAAGGCACCCACACCTGGCAGCAAGCCAGCTTCGATGAATTAATGAAAGGGACACCCAATGGCGTGGCGATCCGTAACACCGGAGGCCTCGAACTGGCTCCTGCTTTTAAACAGCTGGTAACCACCCCTTCCAGCTACATCTGGGCAATTGCATCGACCCAAACAGGGGACGTTTTCGCAGCGGCCGGGTCGCCTGCGCGCGTCTATCAGATCACCGCTGAGGGGAAGGCGACTCCGATTTTCGAGCCGCAGGAGCTACAAGTACAGGCGCTGGTGGTCGACAAAGATGGCGTCATTTACGCTGCAACCAATCCGGACGGTAAAGTCTACCGTATTGAAAAACGCGGCCCTGCCGCGGCAAAAAGCGATGCCTCAAAATCAACGTCGCCGTGGAGTGCTTCAATCTACTTCGAGCCGCACACCAAGTACATCTGGGACCTCGCGCTCGATAACTCCGGAAATCTTTATGTCGCCACCGGCGACAACGGTGAAATCTTCAAGGTCACGGCGAAGACAACTTCATCCCTATTCTTTAAGAGCGATGAAGCGCATATCCGCGTGCTCGCTATCGATCCGCTGGGCAACGTCATCGCCGGCTCCGATGGCAGCGGCCTTATTTACCGCATCGCCAGAAATGGCGAAGCTTTTGTCCTTTACAGCGCTCCCAAGAAGGAAATTACGGCACTCACTCTCGACCAGGCGGGAAATATTTATGCCGCAGGGGTGGGCGAAAAACGAGGCGGTGGAGGCGGATCCAGCCTGCCCACTACACCGGTCATTCTGGTGACGCCGGGTCCAAGCCCCTCAGGACCGCAAGGCCCGGGCACCGGCGCGACTGCGCCCACCAGCCAGGCAATTCCGTTGAATCGGACGCCAGGCGCAACCGCTGCGGCCACCGGCGGCTCGGAGATTTATCGCATCGCTACCGACGGTTCGCCCACTCGCATTTGGACATCGCGCGACAGCTTGATATATGGCTTAGCGTTCGACAGTCATGGCCAATTGCTGGCTGGTACCGGTAACCAGGGTCACATTTTTGCTATTGCCGGAGAAGACCGCTACTCCGAATTGCTTGACGCCAGCGCCACTCAAGTTACAGGGTTCGCCCAGGCCGCTAACGGCGGGCTCTACGCTTCTACCAGCAACCTCGGGAAAATCTTTTTGCTGGGTGGAAGTCCGGCATCCGAAGGTAGTTATGAAAGCGACGTCTTCGACGCGCAAATCTTTTCGCGCTGGGGCCGCATGGAGTATCGCGGCGCCGGCCAACTCGAATTATTTGCCCGCAGCGGCAACGTCGATAATCCCGATCGCCATTGGAGTTCCTGGACGAAGGTTGACTTGCTGAAAGACTCTGCCATCTCCGTCCCCCCTGCTCGCTTCCTGCAGTGGAAGGCGGTGTTGCATAGCGGGGCGGTCGCACCTCACCTCGACAGTGTCACTGTGAATTACCTGCCCAAGAACGTGGCTCCTGATTTTGACGACGTCTCAATTCAGCCCGGGACTCGCTATCAGCCGATGACTCGGCCCATTGGCATCGATATCGGTTCCCCAACTTCCAACAGCGGTCCGGCGCAGCCCAAGTTCGATCCGCCGCCGCCCAGTATTCACGACGCCGATTCAATCGGTGTGAAGTGGTCGGTGCATGACGATAACGACGATCAGATGAATTATTCCCTCTACTATCGCGGAGAAGGCGAGAATCGCTGGCTGCTGTTGAAAGAAAATCTGACTGATAAATATTACTCGTTCGATTCGTCGTTGCTGGCCGACGGCGGTTATACCGTTAAAGTTGTCGCCACCGACCAGCCATCGCATCCGCCTGGGGAGGCGCTTACTTCAGAACGAGAAAGTCCGCGTTTTGAAATCGACACCACGCCACCGCAGATCGCTGGGCTGACGGCCACGGCCGAAGCCGGCAGGATTCGCATTTCGTTCCACGCTGCTGACAGTTTTTCGCCAATCAAGCGCGCTGAATACTCCATCGACGCGGCGGATTGGCAATTTGTCGATCCAGTAGGACAGCTTTCCGACTCGAAAACCGAGAGTTACGATTTCCGCGCCCCGCTGCCGTTAACCGAAGAAGGGAAGAACCAGCAGGAGCATGTTGTGGTGGTGCGTGTCTACGATCGTAACGACAATATGATCGCCGCGAAAACCGTAATCCGGGGGAAGTAGCCCTAATTTTGCAGGTTGGTAAGGCGGTCAGCCTGCCGCAACTGCGGGAACTTCCACGCCCAGATAGCGATCACAATCAAAGTTCCCATGCCGCCCAAGACTACAGCCGGGACGGTTCCTAACCAGTGGGCCGTCAGGCCCGACTCGAACTCGCCAAACTCATTCGACGCGCCAATAAAGACCATGTCCACGGCGTTGACCCGGCCGCGCATTTCGTCCGGAGTTGCCAACTGCACCAGCGTACCGCGAATCACCACGCTGATCATGTCCGCCGCCCCGGCAAACACCAGAGAGATCAATGAAAGCACCAGGCTATGCGAAAGGCCGAAGACGATGGTGAACACGCCAAAACCCGCCACCGCCCACAGCATGGTCACGCCAATCTTGCGGCGAAGCGGACGATGAGCCAGCAGAATAGCCATGGCCCCAGCGCCCACGCCAGGTGCGGTGCGCAATAGTCCCAGTCCCCACGGCCCCGTCTTCAGAATCTCTCGCGCAAAAACGGGCAACAAGGCCACAGCTCCACCCAGCAAAACTGCAAATAGATCGAGCGAGATCGAGCCCAGAACAATCTTTTGTTTCCAGATGTAATGCAGACCCGCGAACACCGTGGCCGCGCTGGTCGCTTGTTGTGGTTTGACTTGGGGTTTCGGCCGAATCCGAAACATTGCCAGCAGAGCAGCCAGCGATGCCGCAATTGATGCAGCGTAGACCGCAGACGGACCTTTAGTGAAGGCGTAGAGGACGCCTCCTATTGCCGGGCCAAGGATAGTTGCCGCTTGAAACACGGTGGCATTCCATGCCACAGCGTTAGGGAAGTGTTCTTCGCCCACCAGTTGCGGAAGCAGTGCCCGTGCTGAAGGGCCGTTGAAAGATCTGACGACGCCGAGCAAGATCAGCACAACATAGATCGCATGTACCGATTGGGGTCGATACCAGGTCAATTCCAACAACATCAGCGAACAAGCAGCAAAACCGAAATAGCAGATGACCAGAACTTTTTGGCGATTGAAGTGATCGGCGATATGTCCGGCAATCAGGAATAGAACAATTCCCGGCAGGAACTGGGCCAGGCCCACCAGGCCCAAATCCAAAGCTCGGCGCGTGATGTCGTAAACCTGCCAGCCGACGGCGACCGATTGCATCTCCGCCGCCGCCACTATAAAAAATCGTGCCGATACAAACAGGCTGAATCCAGGATAAGTAAAAGCGGCGCGCGCTTCGCTTACAGACTGCTCGGGCTCGGGCATCTGCAAAGATTGTAAATGGAACGTAGCCGCTATAATCGCAGCTGAACTGAGAATCAAGAACTGAGAACCGAGAACTACGAACTAAGAACCAGGAGATCCACCAGGTCACCTTGCAGTCGGCGATTAAATGCGATTCGAACTCTTCATCGCGACCCGGTACCTGCGCGCCAAGCGTCGCCAGGCAGTCATCGGCGTCATCACCGGCATCTCCATTGCCGGCGTCGCCGCGGGAGTTGCCTCCCTGGTCGTAGCGTTGGCAATCAACAACGGCTTCCGTCAGGATTTGCAGGATCGGCTTCTGGGATCGACTTCCAACATCACGCTGATGCGGGTTCAAAGCGATGGCATCAAGAATTGGAAACAGGTGCTCGATCGCCTCGCGCAAGCAGCCGCATGTGGTCGCCGCGGCGCCCGCTATCTTCGAACAGGTATTGATCTCGCGCGGCCCCCGCGCACGTGGCGCAGTGCTCAAAGGAATGATCCCCGCCTACGAACGAAAAGTAAGCACTCTGCTGAACAGCGTGAAGCTGGGCTCCGCAAGCGCGTTGGAAGAAGCGCCGTCGGTCTCAACCCAGCCGCCGGCTGGACCAATCGCCTTCACTCCTCGAAGGTGTGCAGCAGCGCGTCGCCGCCATGCCGCCAATTATTCTTGGCAAGGAAATGGCGGACGATCTGGGCGCCACCGTGGGGTCGGTGGTTTTGGTGACCAGCCCGCAAGGTGAACTGACACCATTCGGCCTGGTCCCGAAATACAACCGCTTTCGCGTTGCCGGAATTTTCAATTTCGGATTCTACGACTCCGACAGCACCTGGGCCTTCACTCGCCTGTCCGATGCGCAGCGCTTGTTCGGCCTCGACGATCTGGTTTCGGTCATCGAATTCAAACTCGATGACATCTATCAAGCCGGCACGGTGGGGGAAGCGCTCGAAAAAGCCGCTGGCTCCGGCTACATGACCACCAACTGGATGGAACAAAACAAAGCCTTGTTTCATGCCCTTCGGTTGGAGAGGCTGGTCACTTTCATTACCATCGGCCTCATTGTTTTCGTGGCAGCGCTCAACATCCTGATTTCGCTCATCATGATGGTCATGGAAAAGACCCGCGACATCGCTGTGCTCATGTCGATGGGCGCTCGCAAATCGCAGGTTCGCCGGATGTTTATTGCCCAAGGCGCTCTGATCGGCGGCATCGGCACGGTAATCGGATCTGGTGCTCGGTTACGGACTTTCCTGGGTCGGCGGGCATTATCATCTGCTTCCCCTGGCTCCGGAGGTCTATTCGATCGACTACGTTCCGTTTGCGCCGCGCCGTGCAGCGATGGAGTCCTGGTTGCCATAGTCGCCATCGGGGTCTCTCTGGTAGCAACGCTTTATCCGTCGTGGTCGGCGGCCCGCATCCTCCCAGCGGAAGCCTTACGGTACGAATAACTTCCACGAATATGCTGTCTACGCCGTTTTTGTCAGTTCCCGAACCGCCAATACGCAGGCTGATCCATCTTTCGACTCTTACCCCACGACGCATCGGGCCCGTCATACAATTGATTCGACGCTCCATGTCCCATTTAAGGAAACATTCCCGAAGTCGAAAGGCTGCTTTGCTTTATCAGCGCAGACAGTGCAACTTCGGTCAGTGTTCACGCTGAATCTTGGTCCGAGGAGCACTCGGATTGCATCTAATTAGCAGCAGGAAGATTTACTGCGAGTCGAGGGTCTTAAGAAAGTATTCCGCTCCGGCGGATCGGACCTGGTGCTCTTTGAAAACCTTTCGTTTCATGTGAACCACGGCGAGATGGTCGCCATCGTGGGCGAGTCTGGTTCGGGCAAGAGTACCCTGTTGCACATTCTGGGCGCTCTTGATAGGCCTTCCGCGGGTGACGTATACTGCGCCCACTTGCAGTTGGGTTCCTTGTCCGAAGACGGCGCTGCTGAGTTTCGTAACCGCGAAATCGGCTTCGTCTGGCAATTTCATTACTTGCTGCCGGAGTTTACCGCAGTCGAGAACGTGGCCATGCCACTGCTGTTGAGAGAGAACTCTCCCGCGGAAGCGCGCATCAGGAGGCTTCCCGCTGGTTGAAAGAAGTTGGTTTGGAACGGCGTTCGCACCATCGTTCGGGGGAACTGTCCGGCGGAGAACAGCAGCGTGTTGCCTTGGCCCGGGCGCTCATCACTCAGCCCAAACTTTTGTTGGCGGACGAGCCTACCGGAGATCTGGATAGCCGCACAGCGGACTCGGTTTTTGAATTGATTTCCCGGTTACATCGCGACTACAAGCTTACCTCCCTGATTGCAACGCACAATTTTGCTTTTGCCCGCAAATGCCATCGAGTGTTACGGCTTGCAGGGCGGGCATATTGAAGAAGTTGCACCCGAATCGTTGCCGGTATGACGGTTTGAGGCATCGAAGGCTGGTTGGCGGGACGACAAATGGCCAGCTGCAGGGTTTGAAGGAAGTGGCACTTTAGGTGCGCGAGGAGTGCACTCGCGTGCGCAGACGGCAAACGAGAGGTATCTTTAGTAACAGGCTCGGGTTCTAGGAGCACACTTTGGGTGCTAGGGATTATTGGCACCCGGATTGCATAATGAGGTAGGGTAACGGGTCCTCGCGGGTAGGCTCCGGCGGGAGGCTCAGGGGGAAAAAGGGCTATATGTTTGAACGCTACACAGAGAAGGCAAGGCGCGTCATCTTTTTCGCGCGCTACGAAGCCAGCCAGTTTGGGTCTCCGTATATTGAGACGGAGCACCTGCTGCTGGGTCTACTGCGTGAAGATAAAGCCCTGACTAACCGTTTCTTGCGCTCTCATGCTTCGGTTGAATCAATCCGCAAGCAGATTGAAGGACATACCACGATTCGGGAGAAGGTTTCCACCTCGGTGGATCTCCCCTTGAGCAACGAATGCAAGCGGGTGCTTGCCTATGCTGCGGAAGAAGCAGAGCGGCTCTCGCACAAGCACATTGGAACGGAACATCTGCTGTTGGGTTTACTCAGAGAAGAGAAGTGCTTTGCGGCCGAGATCCTGCACGAGCGCGGCCTACGCCTCTCCACGATTAGAGAGGAATTAGCCCGCACCAGCCAGGAAAAAGCCCAGCCCCAACGGCAGCGCGAATCATCCCTGCTGAGCGAGTTCTCGCGTGATCTGACTCAGGCCGCGATGGACACCCAGCTTGATCCATTGGTTGGCCGCGACGGCGAGTTAGAGCGAGTAATTCAGATTCTGTGCCGCCGCACCAAGAACAATCCAGTTCTGATCGGCGAGCCCGGCGTTGGAAAAACTGCCATCGTCGAGGGCTTGGCGCAGCGCATCGCGGACGGCGAAGTCCCATCGTTCCTGGCCGATAAACGCATCCTTGCGCTTGACCTTTCCTTGATCGTTGCCGGTACCAAGTACCGCGGACAGTTCGAAGAGCGGCTCAAGACCATCATGAAGGAGTTGATGGAGTCGCAGAATTCCATCGTCTTCATCGACGAGCTCCACACCTTGGTCGGTGCTGGATCAGCTGAAGGCTCGCTCGATGCCGCCAACATTCTGAAGCCTGCGCTTTCGCGTGGCGAAATCCAGTGCATCGGCGCTACCACTCCTGGGGAGTATCGCAAGTCGATCGAGAAAGACCGGTCGCTCGAGCGCCGCTTCCAGGCGGTAAAGGTTCCGCCCCCGAACGAAGAAGACGCCACCAAAATTCTGTTCGGTATCAAAGACCGCTACGAAAAATTTCATGCGGTTACTTATACCGACGAAGCGATTAACTTCGCGGTCTCGCATTCCAATCGCTATATTCCAGACCGCTTCCTGCCAGACAAGGCTATCGATTTGGTCGACGAAGCCGGCGCCCGGGTAAAGCTGCGCCAGACTTCGCTGCCAGAAGAGATTACCGAAGTCCAGAAGCGCATCAAGTTCATCGTCCACCGTATGGAGAACGCCATCGCGAACCACGAGTTCGAGAAGGCGCGCTTCTACTCGGATGAAGAACGCAAGGAGCGCGAGAACCTGCGCGCCCTTCGCGAAAAATACCACCTCGATGAATCCTCCACCGGCGTTGTCGGTCGCGAGGACATCGAGGACGTGGTATCGCGCTGGACCGGCGTTCCCGTCACCTCGATCAAAGAAGAAGAGTCGGCGAAGTTGTTGCGCATCGAAGAAGAGCTGCACCGGCGCATCATCTCGCAGGACAAAGCCATCACCGCACTGGCTCGTGCCATCCGCCGCTCACGCGCGGGGCTTAAGAGTCCGAACCGCCCGATTGGATCGTTCTTGTTCCTCGGTCCTACCGGCGTCGGCAAGACCGAAGTCGCCCGCACCTTGGCCCAGTTTATGTTCGGGAGCGACAAGTCGCTGGTCCGCTTCGATATGTCCGAGTTCATGGAAAAACATTCGGTCTCGAAGCTGATCGGTTCGCCTCCGGGATACGTCGGCTACGAGGAAGGCGGCCAGCTCACGGAACGCGTGAAGCGCGCGCCGTACTCAGTCGTGCTGCTCGACGAAGTCGAGAAGGCACACCCCGACGTGTTCAACATCCTGTTGCAGGTCTTTGAAGATGGCCAGTTGACCGATGGATTGGGTAACACTGTCGACTTCAAAAACACCATCATCATCATGACCTCCAACATCGGCGCCCGTCATTTGCAGCGCCGTGAGGGCTTGGGCTTCCAATCGAGCAAGGAGGACATGATTTCAGAGAAGGTGGAAGACCTGGTGAAGCAAGAGGTCAAGCGCACCTTCAATCCAGAGTTCCTCAACCGTCTGGATGAAATCATTCTCTTCATGGCTCTGACCGAGGGAGACCTGATTCAGATTCTCGAGCTCATGGTCAACTTGCTCAACCAGAACCTGGCGCAGAAGGCGATCACTGTCACGGTCACCGACGAAGCCAAGAAGTGGATCCTGAACCAGACCGTAACCGACCGCAGCTACGGTGCACGTCCGCTACGCCGGGCCTTGCAGAAGTACATCGAGGATCCTTTGTCGGAAGCACTAATTCAGGGCACGATAACTACTCGGCCAGCCTTCATCGAAGTCTTCCTGGATGGAAACAAACTGTTCTACCGTCCAGTAGACTCGACCAAAGAAACCGAAGGCGTGTTGCTGTACGAGAGCACTTAGTAGAGACATTGCTTTGCAACGTGTGGGTTCAATCTAGAGCCGTCAGCTTTATACTGACGGCTTTTTTCTTTGTGCGCCGAACATATTGGACAGCTCGGGGGTGAAGGGCGCCTGCCCAGTACATCAGGTCTAATACGCATATATCAGAACGTTTTCCATGTATGGCTTGCTTATTGAGTCCAGTCAGCGGTCTTTAGCGCTCTTATACGTCGAAACACCCGGTCATGCGTCACCAGGGTAGCCTCGACGGCCAGTGCGTGCGAAGCAATCAGCAGGTCCATAGTCCCTACTGGCTTGCCTTCGCCCTCCAGCAGCACCCGCAGGTCGGCATAATGCTTGGCGGCTTCTGAATCCCACGGCAACACTTCGACGTGCAGTAAGAAGTTTTCCACTGCAATCTTCAACCGCTGTGATTCTGGTTTGAGGGCGACTCCGAACCGTAATTCAGCTTCTGTTAACACAGAAATTCCAAGATCCGCCATCGGTACCCGAAGCAGCCTCTCATGGACTCGGGGAACATTCCCCTTGATGACATAACTTGCTGTGTTGGTATCGAGTAAATAGCGGACCGGCATCTAGAACAACTTTTTCTTTTGTGGCGGTTCATTGCGGCGCTCCGCCATGAAATCATCGGGGACATCAATTGTCTTCATTAATTCAAAGAAACCCTTCCACGATTCCGGACGGCGAGACAAGATCACATCGCCGGTGGCGGCATCGTGGCGCACATAAACCTCCTTGCCCTCGAAGCGAAATTCCGCAGGCAGCCGCACAGCCTGGCTTCTCCCATTGCGAAATAGTTTGGCGGTGCGGGGCACTATAAGCCTCCAATTGATATATACCATGATATATCACAAACTCTTTTCCATTCAATACGAGAAATTTGTTCCTTTCCCAAACTAGGAATCCCCCAGAAGCCTTATTCCTATGGCACTTCCGTGGCCTGTCCCATGGCCAGCAGCTTCCGTACCGTGTGCAATTTGTCCCGCTGAACCGAAAATGTAACTTCAATCGGTCGTGCGATTCATCTCCCGAGAATCTCGCTGCCCGCGATAAGTGACACCCCATAAATGCCTGAGAACGATCCTCAACCTGAAGAACCAGTGGCCAGCGCCTGGTCCCACGTGCTGCAGGCCGGCCTGGGATTGTTCCTACTGATCGGCGCGGGCTTTATGGCGCATTACTACGCACCGCCGGAAACCAAAGGCTTGCAAGCCGAGGTTAACCAGCTCACCGAGCAGGTGCAGGAGCTCCAGCAGGCGCAGTCTATGCCGACGGTGGTGCTGAATCGCTATCGAAATTCCATCTGTTATGTGTTCGGGGTCTATCAGGTTGGGTTTCCTGGCCAGCGACCGGAACTTCGGGCCCGCATCTCCGGTACTGGTTTTGTAGTAGCCGACGGATTGCTCGCCACCAATCGTCACGTGGCTCAACCCTGGTACGGAGACACCGAAGCTGCCGCGCTCATTAACCGCGGCGCCACTCCCGTTCTGGAGAAGTTGCTGGTGTTTTTCCCTGGACGCCCATCACCGGTTGACGCTACTCCGCTGGTGGTTTCCGCGCAGGGAGATTTAGCCGTTCTGAAGATCGAAGATGTTGGGCCGCAGAAGTTACGCCCTCTACCCCTGGCCGAGCAGGTTTCGACCCCCGGCGAGTTGGTGACTGTGATTGGCTATCCGATGGGAGTGTTGGGGATGGTTGCGAAGTCACCACCGGCAGTCTATGAACGGCTGGCATTCCGCCGTGACGACCAGGGATCCGCGAATGAACTAGCGGCGCTCTCTCTAATTCGTCCGTCGGCAACCTGCGGACACTTAGGCGACGTGGTCGGCGACAAGCTGATCTACGACGCACCCACTGCCCACGGCGGCAGCGGCGGCCCGGTTTTCAACGCTCACGGCGAAGTAATCGGAATCAACTCGGCCTACATCGACGGGTTCTCTGGCGGGACGCTGGGAGTTTCGGTAGATGCCCTGCGCCCGCTGATTGCATCAGCCAAGAAGAAACTGCGCGATCAACCCAAAACTGAGAACTGAGTCCCTGCCGGGTTTTCCCGTCAGAAATGATCGGTAGAGCATAGCTCCGCTACGTCTCTCAATACTGCATTACGGACCGTAAGGTTCCTGCCGCTACCGGCAAGACGTAGCGAAGCTACGTCTCTACCCAGGGCATTATTTGTTGACAGAAAACAAATTTCCTACCCAGCCCGTTTCCCGCACGCCTTCTTCGTCGAGACGGCGTAGACGCGCCGCCATTACTCCGGGCCTTCCCAAATAGCCTACGACCCGGCTAGGATCAGCGCGATCCACCACCGGCAAGCGCCCAACATTATTACGCAACATGGTTGCGGAAGCTTGGTGCAGCACCTCATCGGGATAGGTCACCAGCACATTTGTGGTTGCAGCTTGTAAAACCGTGCTGGTTCCACCCGAGTCTTCGGCCAGAGCGCGCATCACGTCGCCGCGAGTGATAATCCCCGCCAGCTTTCCGGCTTGGTCAAGCACCACCAATCCCTGATGACGCGAGACCGCCGGTTCATGCCGCGCAATGCGGTCGGCCAGCTCTCCGAGTGGCATATCAGCCGGGATAGTTGGCACATCCTGGTCCATAGTCTCGTGGACGTGGACCTGTTGCAGGATGTCCGCTTCATATTCCTGATGGATACGAAGGCCGCGACGCCGTAACTTCTCCGTCATGATCGATGCTTTCGGCTGCAGCAGCATGGCCACGCCCTGAGCGATTACGCTGACCAGCATCAATGGCAGGACGGAGTTGTAGTCGCGGGTTATTTCGAACGCGAAAATAATGAAGGTGAAGGTCGCCCGCGACGCGGCGCCGAAAACGGCGCCCATGGCAACCAGTGCGAACGCGCCCGGAGCCAGCCCTGCGCCGGGAAATATGCGATCGATGCCGATAGCAAAAGCTCCGCCCATGGCCGCACTCGACATGAACATTGGAGCCAGCAAGCCGCCCGACGTCCCGGAACCCAGGGAAACTACCAGAGCTAGCGACTTGGCCACGATTACGATCAGTAAAAGCTTTAACGCCAGCGAACCGTTCAGAATATCGCTGATAGTGTCGTAGCCCACTCCGAGCACTCGCGGAACAAAGTATCCGATGACTCCCAATCCCAAAGCGCCAATTGCCGGCCACCACAGCTCATCAATGGGGAGTTTTTCGAACTGATCTTCCGTCCAGTACAGCAGCTTGCTGAATCCCACTGCCGCCATGCCGCAAATTAGTCCGAGCACGAGGTAATAGGGAAGCGCGCGCGGGATACCGAAATCCATCGCCTTTACCGTGAACATCGGCCCCGCGCCGAGTAGTTGCATGTGTACCGCGGTCGCCAACGTGCTGGCAATGACCAATGGAATGAACGACCGCGACTTGAACTCAAACAGCAGCAACTCAATGGCGAGAATCACACCAGCGATCGGCGTATTAAAGGTCGCCGACATTCCCGCCGCGGCCCCGCAAGCTAGCAGCACTTTTCGTTCCGACCCGGTGGTGTGAAATATCTGCCCTACCAGTGAACCCACCGCGCCGCCGGTTTGAATGATCGGCCCTTCCGCGCCGAACGGCCCGCCGGTTCCGATGGCGATTGCGGCGGAAATCGGCTTCAAAATTGCCACACGCGGCTGAATGCGGCTGCTATTGAAGAGCACAGCTTCCATTGCCTCAGGAATACCATGCCCTTTGATCTTCGAACTGCCGTACTTAGCCATGACTCCAACGGCAATGCCGCCGATCACCGGAACCACAATGACCCACAGACCTAATGTGTTGAATCGCGCGCTACTGAAATCCGCCGACCAGCGATGAAAGAAAAACAGGTTGGTGAAAAGTCCGATGAGTTTGTAGAGTGCAAACGCAACCGCTCCGGCGACCAGCCCGATAGCGGCCGCCAGGAACGAAACCAGCACCATACGAAACTCAGCCGGCACAGTAACGCTACGATTTTCTGTCATCATTCAATCTCTTATGTAGAGACGTAGCTCCGCTACGTCTCGGGCTATTACGTCCCGCCTGCATCGCCTGCTTCAATGCCTTCACCAAAATCGGCCCCTGCGCCCGCAACTCATCGCGGTGGTGCAACGACAACGTCCGCAGCACCTGCTCTCCCTTAGCCGTCAACTGCAACAAAACCTCACGCCGGTCAGCGTCGCTTTTATGCCGCCGCACGAAGCCGCGCTGTGCCAGCCGGTTCGCTAACTCAACGGCACTGTGATGTTGAATCTGCATCCGCTCCGCTAACTCGCCAATCCGCGGGGCTGTCCCATCTGGCAGACCCTTGATCGCCAGCAGCAGTTGATGCTGTCCGGGCTCCAGGCCAGCCTCGCGAGCAGCCTCTTCGCTAAACCGCAAGAACTGCCGGATGCGATAGCGGAGGTCAGCGAGGGCCTGATAATCGGCAAAACTAAGATCATCCACATATATATCGTATCACGATGTATATTTTTACGTGAAAGTAGAGACGCAGCTTTGCTACGTCTTGCTGGTCGCGGCAAATACCTTTACGGTTCGTGGAGGGGTTGAGAAAGACCTAGCGGAGCTACGTCTCTACTGATGATTCTTGACTTGGATTACAGCAGTGGCTAGGGTTCCAAGTTGGACCATCTCAATCGGTATAGCCGCCTTGCCATTCCGTCTAACCTCCGGCATAATAATGGTTTGTCTCGATCCCACCGGAGTTTCCGGACCTTAAGGATAAACTGTCTGTGTTAACTATTCGTTTAGCACGCATGGGTGCGCGTAAACAGCCGCACTATCGCGTCGTAGTCATCGAAAAGGCACAAGCTCGTAATGGCCGTCCGGTTGAAGTAGTGGGTACTTACAATCCCCGCACCAGCCCTGCAACCATTGATCTCAAGCGCGAGCGCATCGATTATTGGGTGTCGAAAGGCGCCCAGGTGTCCGACCGGGTTGGCAAACTGGTGGCAAAGCCCGCCGTCGCCGTCGCTGAGCCGGTAGCCTAATTTTTCGTTCGATCTCTGGAGCCGCCCATGACTGATGAAGTCCAGTCCGAACAACCCCTGCCCGGGCCTATGAAAGGTCCGGCGCTGATGATCGAACAGATCGCCAAAGCGCTGGTTGAAGCGCCTGGTCAGGTGATTGTTGACGAGTACGAGGATGGCGGCGAGACGGTAGTCGAACTCGAGGTCGCGGAAAGTGATCTGGGGAAAATTATTGGCCGTCACGGACGCACCGCGAAAGCTTTACGCGCTCTACTGAGCGCGACCGGCGTGCGGACCAACAAACGCTACGATCTGGAGATTCTGGAATAGCAGGCGAGTTCATCAGCCTGGCCCGCGTCCGCAAGACGCAGGGCCGTCACGGCGAAGTTGCAGTCGACATACATACGGATGTTCCGGATCGCTTCTCTTCGGGAATGACGTTGTTCAGCTTGGCGGAAGACGGCCAGCGACACGAATTGAAGATTGAAGAATTCTGGCCGCACAAGGGGCATTTAGTCTTCAAGTTCGCCGGCGTAGATTCGATTTCTGATGCCGAATTGCTGATCGGCTGTGAGCTTCAGGTTCCGGCGGAACAGCGAGCGACGCTGGAAGCGGGTTGGACCTATATCAGCGATTTGATCGGGTCTGCGGTTTTTGACGGCGACCGTGAAGTTGGCAGGCTGGAAGATGTTCAGTTCGGCGTCGGGGAAGCGCCGCTGTTGATGGTGAAGTCAGGACCTGCCACCTACGAGATTCCGTTCGCGGAGGCCTACCTGAAGCGAGTCGATCCGCTGGCAAAGAGAATTGAAATGGCGTTACCGGAAGGGTTGCTCGAAGTAAACGCGCCCCTAACGCCGGAAGAAAAGAAGCAGCAGCACTGGAAGTAAGATCCGGGTGTGGTATCCGCAAAATGAAGATCGATATCTTAACGATCTTTCCCGACTTTTTTCGCGGACCGCTCGACTACGGCATCATCCGCCGGGCCCGCGAAGCGGGACTGGTGGAAATCAATATCCACGATTTGCGGGCATTTGCCCATGACCGGCACCGCACGGTGGATGACCGCCCATTTGGCGGAGGCGAGGGCATGGTGCTCAAGCCGGAACCGATCTTTGAATGTATTGAGGCAATGAACGTTTCGGCGCGCGAGCGGCGCGCGGACGCGAAGCAATCGGTAGTTTTACTTTCCGCCCAAGGCAAAAGATTCAACCAAGCCGAAGCGAATGAGATTTCCGCATTGGATCACGTGGTTTTGATCTGTGGCCGTTATGAAGGAGTCGATGAGCGAGTAGGGCAGTTTCTTGCCGACCGCGAGCTTTCCGTCGGCGACTATGTGTTGAGTGGCGGCGAGTTGGGCGCGGCGGTGATCGTGGATACGGTCACCCGATTAATTCCCGGAGCGGTTGGCAACGAAGCGTCAACCCGGCAAGAGTCGTTTACTACGCAACTGGAAGCGAAGGAACAACTGGGCGCCGATTCGACTTGCCTCTCTGGCGGATTGCTGGATTATCCGCACTACACCCGGCCGGCAGATTTTCGTGGAATGCCGGTGCCGGATGTGCTGATGTCGGGTAACCACGAGGAAATCAGGCGCTGGCGGCGGCGGGTCGCGCTTGAAAAGACTTTGCAGAATCGTCCGGACTTGTTGGGCGGAGTTGAATTAAGCAAAGAGGACAAGAAGTTGCTGGCGCAAATTAACCGCGCCGTAGACTAAGATATTTAGAACTGAAGGGAACTGAAATGACGAGCTTGATTATTGAGAAATTACTGGCAAAGGCGAAGCGTACCGATATTCCCGCCTTCGTGCCCGGTGACACCATCCGCGTGCAAGTAAAGATCAAGGAAGGCGACAAAGAACGCCTGCAGGCGTTTGAGGGGGTTGTTATCTCTCGCAGTCGCGGGCCGCAGGGCAGTTTCACGGTGCGGAAAATGAGCTTCGGCCACGGCGTCGAGCGTATTTTTCCCATGAATGCCCGGGTCATCGACAAAGTCGACATCGTGCGTTCCTCTAAAGTGCGCCGCGCCAAGCTCTATTACCTGCGCGCTCTCCGTGGTAAGGCAGCCCGTCTGAAAGACGTAGATCGCGATCACGTAAAGGCCAAGCCAGTAGCCGCGGCAGAATAACGGCTCCAGTAGAGACGTTGCTTTGCAACGTCTCTGCCGGCAGCGATTAAATGCCTGGCCAAGTCTTTGCCGCTCCCAGACGTAGCAGAGCTACGTCTCTACCTTGGGTGAGTCTAAATTAACGGACGTCTACTTCGATGCTCTCGCCGTGTTGTTCGGCAAGCTTCTTGAGCAGGTGTTTCAGGGTCTGACGGTCTCCCTTGCGGATGGCCGAGAACTCAATTCCAACTCCCATCTCCAGGGAGTGCCGGACTTTTCCCTTCAATGTCAGGTCGGTATTCGCGATTTTAAGTACCAGTTTCACGTCGGTTCCCGGAATCATTACTTCCTGGGTCTGCACCAGGCATCCAAGTTCGGATAGGTCTTTGATCGAGCCCGCGACCGGTTTCCCGGCAGCTGGTTTTTCAATCTCCGCCACCCCTTCAACCGGGAAACGCGACTGCCGACGGCGATTTTCGCCCCGCTTGACCTTGGGCTTTTCGACTTCCTGTTCTGTCATCGGCTCGAAAACGTTTTGTACATCCTGAAGTTCGGTTTCGAACATTGAGGTTGTACCGTTCGACCGACTGCAGCCCAATTTGTCCCTTGAGTTCAGAGTTCGGATCTCCCACCCAAACCACCCGGCAGAATGATTTATTGCGCCCGCGCTCCACGGTCACGATTTCGCCAGTCTGCCGAAGGCAGCGCAGGCTGGTAATGCGTGCGCCAGTCGAGGAAATGTCGTAAGTGCAGGCCATTTCGAGGGTGGGTTTTTTGTCTTTGTTCCAGTAAGTGATCTTGACTGGAAGGGCTACGTGCAGGCGCTTATTTTCGCGCTCCACGGGATTGGATGGTTTTTTGCTCACAGGAATTCGGGACAGACACCCTTCCTTGGGCAAGTTATCAATCGCTAGGAGAGAGGGTCAATTTACCGAGGTAACCGTGATTGGCTGCTATTGTGAGCGAAGGACACTGACAACATCCGCGCTCGAGCCTATAGGGATTCTTCGCTTCGCTCAGAATGACAGTGCTGTTTTCCACACTTGCGCACATTCCCGGCTCTCGGCGAAGATGCACTTATCCGTGCCTGCGAAAGCTAAATCAGTTCCCGCGAAAAAGTTGTCCGCCTCTGCCCTGAAGCTGCGCTTGCTAAAGCGGCTGCATTGCACTTTGAAATTTGAAAAGCGTGCCTGGGCCGGCGGCGCATTGCTGGTGGCTGGCGTGGACGAAGTTGGGCGTGGTTCGCTTTTCGGGCCGGTGGTAGCAGGCGCTGTCATTCTGGATCCTCAATATCGTATTCGCGGGCTGCGTGATTCAAAGCTGCTGCCTGCCGACCGCCGTGCAATCCTGGACGAGCGGATTCGCGAACACTGCATCGCCTGGTCGGTGGCCGCAGTTGATGTCGCCCGTATTGACCAGATCAACATCTACCATGCGTCGCGGCTGGCAATGAAAGAAGCGGTGGCGTTGCTAAAGCCCATGGCCGATCATCTTCTGGTCGACGCCATGAAAGTGGACTGTCCCCTGCCGCAGCAGCGAATAATTCACGGCGATGCACTCTCCGCGTCGATTGCGGCAGCTTCTATCGTCGCCAAAGTCTGGCGGGATAAGTTGGTTGCCGAGTGGGACCCGGTATTTCCCGCGTATGGTCTCGCGTCCAACAAGGGATACAGCACCCCCAAACATCTTGCCGCCTTGCGTGAGCATGGCCCTTCACCGCTGCATCGCCAGTCCTTCGCTCCGGTGTGGAATGCGCCGGTCCCGCAGGAGGCGCTGGTATTCATGCTGGAACAGACCGCTGAAGACATTGAAGGCAACGTTGCAGCAGTTTCCGAAATTCTGTCATCCTGAGGCGCGCATTTTGCGCGGAGAGCTCCCCGGCAACTTTGGGAAGCTCCGACGGGTTTTCAATCACTTACAGACAGGCCAATTGCCATCCCGAATTGGAGTTCTAAAACCTCGTCTAGAATGCCATTTCCCGGCGTTCTGTGGCCCGTAGCGCGATAGTGGGAGTGGTCGGCGAGTCTGAGGTCGCTGACGCTTGTAAGTCTTTTAGATTCAACACCGCTCGAATTTCCTGCTTCGTCACGGCCAATGTACGTACAATATTATCTTGACAAAGCCTATGGGTGCGACTTTCCGCGATGGAACCTGGAAAGAAGGGTATGCGGTCCGCCATAGAGGAATTCCAGAGCCACGTTATTGCCCGCCGCCCCAAGCAGTGTGTAGTTACCCATGCGAAAGCCATCTTCTGCGTTGTAGCGGTTGGGGTACCAGGCATATACAGCGGTCATGGTTCCGACGTAAGGGGCAACTAGCGACGGCACAGAGAACCTGCGATGGCCATCCTCGCCGACCCGGGCGGTCACCGTGGAGATAAGGGCGTGGCCCAGACGCGGCCCGATGCCTTTGCAGGCGCAGCGGTAATAGATTGTGTCTTCGCGAAAAGCTGCCGCCATGGCGTAACGGGCGGTGGTGGTGACGGCGGCGATCCCGAAGTTCGACCCAAAGCGTTTGCCGTAGGCTTCCGCACCTTGTCCCCACTCTGGCGGAGTGCTGTCAGCCTGGTTGATTCCTGCCGCAATGGCGGCTCCTAGAATGGCATAGGGGCCGACTGCATCGAAGAGGTAGTTGCGCGCTTTTGTTCTCTCCGAGGGGCGAACATAGGCAGTCGGTGGTGGCTCCTCGCCATGGCGCACCGAGGAGGGCGCCGCAGGTAATTCAGTGGATGGGGGTGCGGTCTGCGCTCTTGCAATCGGACCAACAGTGGTGGCCACAAGCAACAATGCTAAATACTTCATAAAGTAATCTTTTCCAGGCGCTCTTATGTGAGCGAGAAGTTTTGGATTACTTCCATCTTTGCATACTTTGGCCCAGATTAAGATCAAATAGCACGCGGTCGCGTGCCTACAGGAACAACGGCCAAAGGCTTCGTCAAAATATCAAGAACGTGCAAAATGAAACAGATTTAGCCGATCTAGCGACGATTCGTCGTATCGCGCTGTGATTAACTAATAATCCGGCTTTCGTATTTAGGGGAGTGCGCAACATGAATTATCGTTCGCTCGGTCGTACCGGCTGGAAGGTGTCCGATATCAGTTTTGGAGCGTGGGCCATTGGCGGATCGTGGGGAGAGGTTTCAGACGCAGACGCGATGGCCGCGCTCAACCAGGCAATCGATTCAGGAGTAAATTTTCTGGATACGGCCGATGTTTACGGCGACGGGCGCAGCGAGCGACTGATTGCTCAACTAAAGAAAGCTCGCAAAGAAGAAATCATTGTCGCGACTAAGGCAGGTCGCAGGCTGCCGCAGCAAACTGTCGAAGGCTATAGCCGCGAAAACTTGAGTGCATGGGTGGAACGTAGTCTGCGCAATCTCGAAACGGACGCCCTCGATCTGCTGCAATTGCATTGCCCTCCAACCGTTCTATATCAGCGGCCGGAAGGTTTTGGATTTCTGGATGACTTGGTGAACGCCGGCAAGATTCGTTACTACGGGGTGAGCGTCGAGAAGGTGGAAGAGGCGATGAAGGCGATCGAGTATCCCAATGTGCAATCGGTTCAGATCATCTTTAACTGCTTTCGGCAGAAGCCGGCGGATGAATTCTTTCCCCGAGCAAAACAGAAACAGGTGGGAATCCTGGCACGGGTGCCGCTGGCGAGCGGCATGCTCACCGGAAAGTTGCGCCGCGATTCGACCTTCGCCGCTGACGATCACCGCAATTTCAATCGCCATGGCGAGCAGTTTGACGTGGGCGAGACGTTTTCCGGTGTGGATTACAACACCGGCATGGAAGCGGTAGAAGAGATTCGTCAGCTATTGCCAGGCGGAGTGTCGATGGCGCAGTTTGCCCTCCGTTGGATCTTGATGTTTGATGCCGTGACTTGCGCCATCCCGGGAGGAAAGCGGCCAGAGCAGGTGGCGGATAACTGCCGCGCATCGGAGGTCTCGATGCTTTCGGACGAGACGATGAAAGCGGTGCGGCGAATTTATAAGGAGAGGATTCGGGAAGCAGTGCAGGGGCGCTGGTAAGGCGTACTCGACCGTGAGATGCGAGACGCTGCCGGCGGAGACGTTGCGAGCAACGTCTCGACAAATGTTGGTCGAGACGTAACCAACGTCCCTTCGCGGGAATGACGGCACATTCTAGGTGGTGGCCGGTCGCACTGCTTTGACCACGGCTGAGAAATCTTCTTCGCCGTGGCCCCGAGCGATGGCTTCTTTGAATACTCCCAGCGCACCGGCAGCGGTCTGCAGTTGGAAGCCTCGTTGCGTCGCTTCGCCTGATGCGTACGCCAAATCCTTCGCCATTAAGCGCAACATAAAGTTGGGAGTAAAGTCGCCGCTGGCAATGGTTTCTGCAATTCTTTTTACCAGGGGACTTCCGGGGGCGCCGTTGGTTAAAACCGCTACGGCTTTTGCGTGATCTAGACCGCCGGCATCGATCAGCGCGGAAGCCTCTGCGAACGACGCAACTTGCACTCCTGCCATGAAGTTATTGATCAGCTTCATCAATGCCCCGCTGCCGGTTTTGCCCAAGTAATTGATATCGCGGCTCATTACTTCGAGAACCGGTCGAGCCGTAGCCAGAGCTTTTTCTGATCCGCCGACGAGAAAAATCAATTCGCCGGCCGCGGCGTGCGGCTTGGTGCCGGTGACCGGGGCGTCGAGCAATTCGCATTGTTTCGCGGTGGCAGCCACTGCGAGCTCTTTTATCCATTCGACGCTCAAGGTGCTCGACTCTATCAATATGGCGCCAGGACGGGCTCCGCTGAGTGCGCCGTCTTTGCCAAGCCAAACTTCTCTCGAGGCGTTGTCGTCGGCCACCATGGTGATAACGATGTCCGCGCCCGACGCAGCTTCGCGGGGACTCGCCGCCACGGTTGCGCCGCGTTCCACAAGCGGGTTGGCTCGATCTCGATTGCGGTTGTAGACAGTGAGCGGGAACTGCGCTGACAACAGACGGCCAGCCATGCCTGTTCCCATGATGCCGAGCCCCATTAACGCTACCTGCGGTTTTGACATTGCCGGTTTGTTCCTGAACTAAATGGAGTTATACGCTTGCCGCTGCCCATTGGTATTGTATACACCTTGGTGGAGCAGGATTGGCGCATGGCGGACATTGTACGCAAGATTCGAGTAGTTGATTCGCACACTGCGGGTGAGCCGACGCGGCTGGTGATCAGCGGCGGTCCGGATCTTGGCAGCGGACCCCTAGCGGCCCGGTTGGAGCGCTTTCGCTCGCACCATGACGAGTTTCGTTCGGCAGTGGTAAATGAGCCGCGTGGTTCCGACGTGATGATTGGCGGGTTGCTGTGCGAGCCTGAAGATGGCGGCTGCGCCGCCGGGGTTATTTTCTTTAACAACGTCGGCTATCTGGGAATGTGCGGTCACGGCACCATCGGGCTGATCGCAACCCTGGCCCACCTGGGCCGGATCGCGCCGGGTGAACATCGCATCGAGACTCCCGTTGGCACGGTAACCGCCGTGTTGCACGAAAGCGGCGAGGTGACGGTGAACAATGTCGCCAGTTATCGCATCGCGAGCCGAGTGGCAGTGGAGATTCCGAGGTTTGGCACAATTCATGGCGACGTGGCCTGGGGTGGAAACTGGTTCTTCCTGGTTGAAGATCACCGGCAGGAGTTGATGCTTAAGAATGTAGCGGCGCTCACCTCGTTTAGTTGGGCGATCCGGCAGGCGCTGCGCGCGAAAGGCATCACCGGTGACGATGGACACGAAATCGATCACATCGAATTATTTGGGCCTTCGCACTTAGCTGGTGTCGATAGTAAGAGTTTTGTTCTGTGTCCGGGAAAGGCTTACGACCGCTCGCCGTGCGGCACTGGCACCAGCGCCAAGCTCGCGTGCCTTTACGTCAACGGAGAGTTTCGCGAAGGGCAAGTGTGGAAGCAGGAAAGTATTGTTGGAACAGTGTTTGAAGGGACTATCAAGGTCCAGGACGGACGGGTTTATCCCAGTATCAAGGGTGCAGCATTCGTGAATGCTGAGGCAGAGTTGATTGTGGATCGGCGCGATCCTTTTGCCATGGGAATTCGAGGATGAGTACGCAGACGTACGACGTAGTAGTCGTGGGCGCCGGTATTGTCGGTGCGGCGTGCGCCTTAGCGTGTGCTCAGCGCAGGTTGCAGGTCGCATTGGTCGATCGCGACATGGTCGCTTCGGGCGCGACTGGGGCCGCGATGGGGCACATTGTGGTGATGGATAACTCTGAAGCACAGTTCGCGCTTACGCGATATTCGCAGCAGCTTTGGCAGGAGTTGCAGCCTGAATTGCCAGAGGAAGTTGAATATCTTCAGCGTGGAACCATCTGGATTGCCGCCGATGACGACGAGATGGCGGAAGTACGCCGCAAACAGGCTTACTACCGGACGCGCAACGTACCGGCCGAGGTAATGGACGCGGTTGCGCTCGAACAGGCTGAGCCGAATCTGCGAAAAGGTCTGTTGGGCGGGCTTTGGGTGCCGCAGGATTGCGTGATCGATCCCGCAAGCGCGGCAAGATTCTTAGCGGACCGCGCCCAGCGTGCGGGGGCTTTAGCTTACCTGGGATCAGCGGTTTCGAAGATTGGAGCGGGAATGGTTGAGCTAGCCAACGGCATGAAGTTTTCCGCCCCTAAGATTGTGAATGCAGCAGGTGGTGGGGCCCAGGCATTGACTCCGGGCCTGGATATCAAGATGCGCAAGGGGCATCTGCTGATGACGGAAAGTTATCCGAACTTCGCCCACCACCAGTTGGTGGAACTTGGCTATCTAAAAAGCGCTCACTCGACCCGAGCGGATTCGGTTGCCTTCAATGTGCAGCCTCGCAAGAACGGGCAGGTACTGGTAGGGTCGTCTCGCCAGCATGACGCCGGGCAGCCAGAGATTGATGAACCGATTCTGCATCGAATGCAGCAGCGGGCACAGGAATACATGCCGAGGCTGGCGCAGCTGGCAACGGCGCGGGTATGGACGGGATTCCGAGCTGCTACTCCCGGCAAGCTGCCGCTGCTGGGGCCGTATCCGGAAGACGGAACAATTCTGTTGGCAACCGGCCACGAAGGCTTGGGAATTACGACGTCGCTGGCCAGCGGGCAGTTAATCGCGGATCACATAACGGGAGTTGAGTCGGCTATTTCGGCAACGCCATATTTGCCGTCGCGAAATCTCAAAGGAGTTCATGGATGAAGATGATCTGGAAAGGTGTGATGCCGGCGATTACTACATGCTTTGATCAGCGGCTGCATGTCGACCACGCTTTTTTAGCGGAGCACAGCCGCTGGTTGATCGAAAACGGCTGTACCGGAATCGTTGCGCTGGGCTCGCTTGGCGAAGGGGCAACGTTGGCATTCGAGGAAAAAATTGAGGTAGTGCGACGTATTGTGGCAGCGCTGCGAGGGCAGGTCCCAGTGGTGGCGGCGGTTTCGGCGCTCTCGACTTTATCTGCGGTAGAGCAGGCCAAAGCCTTTGCTGACGCGGGATCCAGTGCTTTGATGGTGCTGCCCCCGTATGTTTATCGCGGCAGTTGGAGAGAGATGAAAGCGCACGTCGCGGCGGTATTTGAAGCGACTTCCTTGTCGTGCATGCTGTACAACAATCCGATTGCCTATGGCACTGACTTTCTTCCGGAACAGATTCGATCGCTGGCCGAGGAGCACGTTAATTTTCACGCAGTTAAGGAATCGAGCGCCGATGTTAGACGAGTGGCTGCCATTCGCGCGTTGATCGGGGATCGGCTGGAAGTGTTTGTTGGGGTTGATGACGCCATTGTGGAAGCGATTTCTGTGGGTGCTTCTGGTTGGATCGCCGGTTTGGCCAATGCACTGCCGAGTGAGTCGGTGGAGCTGTTCAACTTCGCGATGCGCGGGGAACGTGACGAAGCTTTGGAGCTTTATCGCTGGTTTCTGCCCTTGCTCCGCATGGATACGACGGCAGACTTTGTGCAGTTGATCAAACTTGTGCAATCGGAAGTGGGAGTGGGGAATGCCCGGGTTCGAGGGCCGCGCTTGGAGTTAGCAGGAGATGAATTGCGCGACACACTGAAAACTATTAGAGCAACTTTGAAAGCTCGCCCGCAGGGGGTTGTAAGCCGGAAGTTTTCTGATGTCGTAGCGTCTTGAGCGGGCGCTTGTGCAGTAAGAATTCTTCGCTGTGCTCAGAGGACAGGGTTTTGCTCCCCTTCACGCTAACGCTGTGGTTTTCACCAGTTGGGGCTGCGGCGCGACGCGGCGTACAGAATTTCGCAGCGGTCGGCCGAAGCCCTCAGCTGCTACCTGCATGATGTCTCCATCTTTCAGTTCGATGCCATCGCTGAAGCTCAAAGCGTCGGTGCCGAAATAGTGCACGTGCACATCGCCAGGATTGCGGTGGCCTTCAAACTTGAAGTGATGGTGTTCGATGTTCTGCAGGCTGTGGCACATTTCGGCTTCGCCGGTGCGGAAAGTTTTCGACCATAACTCTTGGCCGTTGCGCTCGACGTGCGCTTTTACCGAAACCGATTGAAATTCGGTGCCAATTACCAGTTCGGGGCCAAGCGAACAGTTACGCAGCTTCGATCCCGCAAGGTTGAGATAATTTTTCTTTTCGAAACGATGATCGGAAAATTCATTGCCTGTCGCCATGCCGACGCGGTAGGGGCGTCCATCGACCGCAATCACATAGATGCCCGCGATTTCCGCTTCCTCACCGCCGTCTTCGGCGTAAGCTGAAATTTCCAACGCCTCGTTGTGGCCGCGCAATACGTGGCCGGTACCCTTGTAAAACCATTCCGGTGCGATGCCGACGCAGTTTGGGGCGGGACGTCCGCCTTCCACACCCCAGCGAAACATCTTCATACTGTCGGTCAGCGGCTCATTGGTATTCGATGATGCTGTGATGTGCATAGCCTGGCGGCCGCGAGCGCTGCCCATGTGCGTAAGTCCAGTGCCCGTAACGATGCAGCGCGAGGGCGCCTCGGGGTGGTCGATGGCGGGCATCAGACGCCAGTCGGAGTTTCCGAGATAGATGGAATCGTAGTCGAGCAATTCCGACGAAGCAGACTGCGCCACGACGGCGGTCAACTTCTCGCCCGAGGAGATCGCTTCTTCGGCGAGCGCGAGCACGGAAGGGCAGTCGTTTAACAGCCGCAATTTTGGCTCTTCTACCACTGCAACTCGGCGAGCGTCGCCACGCTTCAACTGTACCAATCGCATGTGGGGCTACTCCAGCACGTCGAATTTTTCGAGGGCCTTCTCGTTCACGGTCAGGCCCAGGCCTGGGAGTTCTTCATCGAGATCGATGAAACCATCCTTGGCCTGTGGCTCGCCGTCGAAGATATACCAGAAAAGTTCGTTGCCAACCTCCACGTCTACCTGAGGAAAGTATTCTGCCATTGGCGAATTCAGGCTCGCCATAACGACATGGTAGTTGTGCATTTGGCCGGCGTGCGGAATTACCGGCACAGAGTGCGCGTCCGCGAGCGCCGCGATTTTTCGCGCCTGGCTGATGCCACCGACACGATTCGTGTCGAACTGAATGTAGTCGACGGCTTTGGCCTCCAACAACTCGCGAAAGCCGTAGAGAGTGAATTCGTGCTCGCCACCGGCGATGGGGACGCGTCCGTAGGATTTCAGTTCGGCGTAGCCGCGAATGTCGTCGGGAACCACGGGCTCTTCCAGCCAGCGCAGATGGAACGGCTCAAGCAGCGGCAGCATGCGCTTGGCGTAGTCGAGCGTCCAGCCCATGTAAGCGTCGGCCATAACGTCAATGCCGTCTCCGACAGTTTCGCGGACGGTACGCACAAGATTGACATTGTGCTGCATGCCGGCGGCGCCGTCGGTTGGCCCCCAGCCAAAACGCAACTTCATAGCTTTGTAGCCCGCGGCCTTGTATTGCGCCGCTTCGGCAGCCAATTTCTGCAGCGGCACGCTGTAAAGGCGGCTGGCGTACACCGGGATGCGCGGCTTAGTTTTTCCGCCAAGCAAGCGATAGACCGGCTGCTTCGCCGATTTTCCCAAAATGTCCCAGAGCGCGATGTCGACGGCGCTGATGGCGGTCATGCCAATGCCTTTGCGGCCGAAAGCCATGGTTTTGCGATACATGTGTTGCCAGAGAAATTCGATGTCCCAGGGATCAGCCCCGATCAGCAGCGGCTTCAGATAAAGGTCGATTACCTGCTTGGTAATGTGTGGGGCGAGCGCGGCATTGCCGACTCCAGCCAGGCCATTGTCGGTGAAAATCTCCACCACCAGCCAGCCATGAAAGGTAAACGTACTCATGGTGGCTTGCGAAAGCGGGAGCATGTCCATGGGATTGGTGCAGAAGTGTGGAGGCAGTGACGCTGTTTTGCCGCGCCACTGAACCACGCGGGTGCGAATTTCTTTGATCTTCAAATTGCGGCCTCATAATCAAGTTTTGCAACGGCTGGCATGGGTCGAATCACCGGGATTGCGATCAGGATCACCACCAGTCCGATTACATGGAAGCTTCCCGCCAGGCTGAACACGAAACCGTAACCGAAGCCGTGGTCGAGTAGATATCCCACGGCTTGGCCGAAGGCGATTCCTCCCATGGCGCCGCCAAAACCAACCAGCCCGGCCACCGTGCCCACCACATTCTGGGGAAATATATCAGCCGGAAGCACCATGACCAGAGTTGACCACGACTGCTGGCCAAAATATGCCAGGCTGAAAATCGCAAGCGCCAGGGCCACGCGAACGTGCGGCACCAGAATAATCGATGGCATGACAGCGGCGCTAAGAGCCAGCCCGATTTTACGGGCTGCGTTCAGCGAAAACTCGCGGCGCACCAGGTAGCTGGAGAACACTCCACCGGCGATGCATCCAACGCCGGCAGCGGCGTAGGGAATCCACGCAAACGTGCCCACCGCTTTAATGTCGAAGCCGCGAATATCGTAGAGATACTTGGGCAGCCAGAAAAGATAAAAGTACCAGGCTGCATCGCTAAAAGTTTTTGCCAGCACAACTCCCCAGGTTTGGCGCAGTCGCAGCAGACTGGGCCACGGAAGCGTGCTTTCGCGCGATGCGTTGGTGTTGGCCGACGGCAGCCGTTCGCGTTCCGCCAGCGTCAATGCAGGATGTTGCTGCGGCGTGAAGTAAGAATGCCGCCACCATATGGTCCAGGCGATCCCAAAAAGACCAGTGACGAAAAACACCCAGCGCCAGTTGGAATGGAGCATGACTAACGTGATAAGCGGTGGCGCCACTACTGCGCCGACTGCGCTGCCACCATTAATGATTCCCATGGCAGTAGAACGCTCTTCAATGGAAAACCATTCCGCGACCACACGAGTGGCAGCTGGGAAGCCGCCGCCTTCGCCCGCTCCCAGCAGAAAGCGACTTACCGCAAGCATTGCGAAGCTGGTGGCTATGCCGTGGCTGAGACAGGCGAGCGACCAGCCAATCATGATCAGCGTAAAGCCGCGGCGAGATCCTAATGCATCAACTAGTTTGCCTCCGGCGGCGTACATGAAAGCATAAGCAAGCAGGAAAGAAGACTGTAGATAAGAAAACTGTTGATTGCTCAGGGGAATATCTTTTTGAATGGCATGAATGGCCACCGGAAGCGTCTGCCGATCCAGGTAGCTGATGGCGATGGCGGCGCTCACCAGGACAGCGATTCTCCAACGCAGCACGCAGGCATCCCCCAATTTTGCAAAACAGTATGGCATGAACCTCGGCCGAAGACTTCCGCGAGTTCCAACGGTATGACATAGGAGTCTTTATTCGCGCTAATCGGCGTAGTCCGCGGCTAGTAATTGCCTTGTACAATTATTGGAGGAGCGATCATGACATTGTCAGGTAAGTCGATCATTGGCTTTCAGTCTGGAACTGAGACCAAGGAAACTTTTCGCGCCACTAATCCGGCGACCGGAGTGGCAATGGAGCCGGCATTTTTTGCCGCCACCGCCGATGAGGTTGAACGGGCGGTAAAACTTGCGCATGCGGCATTTCCCACCTACAGCCAGGTCTCAGGCAGGGATAAGGCGGGTTTTTTGCGCAAGATTGCCGCGAATATTGAAGCCGTGTCGGCTGAAATCATCGAACGCGCGGAACAGGAGACGGCGCTACCTAAGGCGCGACTACAGGGCGAAAGCGCGCGCACATGCGGACAACTTCGCTTGTTTGCGCAGCTGCTGGAAGAAGGCTCGTGGGTGAATGCGCGCATCGATCGCGCTGATGCCGACCGGAAACCCGCGCCCAAGCCCGATCTGAGGTCAATGCTGCGTCCGTTAGGGCCAGTAGTGGTATTTGGGGCGAGCAACTTTCCGCTGGCATTTTCGGTGGCTGGCGGTGATACCGCCTCTGCCTTGGCGGCGGGCAATCCGGTGATTGTTAAGGCCCACTCGGCGCACCCCGGGACCGGGCTACTCGTGGGGCAGGCGGTACAGAAAGCGGTGCGCGAGAGCAATTTACCGGACGGGGTATTCTCGCTTTTATTTGGAGGCGGCAATCAGGTGGGTGTAGCTTTGATGAAGCATCCGCTGGTAAAGGCCGGAGGATTTACCGGGTCGCGACACGCCGGCAGAATTTTGATGGACGTCGCAGCAGCGCGGCCTGAGCCAATTCCGTTTTATGCCGAGATGAGCAGCACCAATCCGGTATTCATTTTGCCCGGAGCGTTACGTGAGCGCGGCGATAACATCGCCACAGGACTGCATGCGTCATTTACGCTGGGGGCTGGGCAATTCTGCACGAAACCGGGGATGATCTTTTTCCCGGAAGGCGGGGATGCTTCTGCGTTCGTCGGAAAATTGCAGCAGGCAGTGGAAGTTTCAGCGCCCTTTAACTTGCTGACCGGCGTGATTCGGAATTCCTATAATACGGGGATTACAGCGCGTAAGGCCACCGCGAATGTAAAGCTGGTGGCGGAAAAGCCTGCTTCCGATTTCAGCGTCGGTGCGGTTCTGTTCGAGACCGATGCCGCGTCATTCTTGAAGAATGGGGAACTGGCTGACGAGATTTTCGGACCGGCGACGCTTTTGATTCGTCACTCCAGCCGCGAGGAGGTTCTGCAAGCGGCGCGCGGCCTGGAAGGTCATTTAACCGCGACGATCCACGGAACCGAGCAAGACCTACGCGACTTCGCCGACCTGATCACTATTCTCGAACAGAAAGTAGGACGGCTGGTGTTCAACGGTTTTCCCACCGGAGTGGAAGTTTCGCACGCCATGGTGCACGGCGGGCCGTATCCTTCGACATCAGATGGACGTTCGACGTCGGTTGGGACCCAGGCGATTTTCCGCTTCGTGCGGCCAGTGTGCTATCAGGGCTTCCCGGATGCAGTGCTGCCGGAAGCGTTGAAGAATGGAAATCCATTGAAGATCTGGAGGCTGCTCGATGGTGAGATGAGCCGGGAGGCAGTGCGCGAGCTACAGACGGCCTAGGGCTGATCGCTTGCGACTTGGTTGGCTAAACAGCCGGCTCGCTGTCATCCTGCGGCGCGTCCTTTGCGCCGAAGGGCCCCTACGCCCTCTACCGCACCGGAGGATATAGGGGTTCTTCGCTGCGCTCAGAATGACAGGGATATTTAGTGCCGGTTCCAAATCGCAAGGCGGAGTTGCGCAGGCCCTTCTGGCGCAAAGTACGCGCCTCAGAATGACAAATTAGAAACGAGGATGATGAACAAACGATTTCTCAAGAAGCCGCTGTTAACTGGCATTTTCGTTGGGTTGATGCTCGTTACCTTTAGCTCGGCTCAGACCCGGCACGACGACACTGCTCCAACTCAAACCATTCTGTTGTGGAGTGACGGCGCACCCGGCGCGCTGGGGCAAACTGATGACGATCAGCCATCGATCACGGTTTATCGCACATTTGACACCAAGACTCCGGGCACGTCGGTGATTGTGGTGCCGGGTGGAGGATATGGCTTTCTTGCCTCGAACCACGAGGGACGGCAGGTGGCGAACTGGTTCAATTCCATGGGCGTCACCGCTTTCGTCCTGAAGTATCGAGTGGGCCCACGGTATCACCATCCAATTGAACTGGGCGATGCACAACGCGCTCTAAGATTGGTGCGCAGCCGGGCGCGGGCATTCGGGATTGCTCCAGACAGAATCGGCATGTTGGGTTTTTCGGCGGGAGGTCATCTGGCTTCGACGGTGGCGACTCATTTTGATAGCGGGAATCCTGCCGCCGCCGATGCAATTGACCGGGTCAGCAGCCGGCCGGACTTTTTAATCCTTGCCTATCCCGTTATTACACTGGCGCCGCCGTTCGCACATTCCGGATCGGCAAAGAATTTGTTGGGAGAAAATCCCGATCCGAAACTAGTGAATGAGCTGTCGAACGATCTGCAAGTGACGGCGCAGACTCCGCCGACATTCTTGTTTGCCACCAGCGATGATGACGTAGTGCCGGTAGAGAACAGCATCAGCTTTTATTCAGCGCTGCACAAAGCTGGAGTGCGGGCGGAATTGCATGTGTTCGAGCATGGTCCGCACGGCGTAGGGCTCGATGCCGGGGATCCGGTGTTGGGAGAATGGCCAGTGTTGTTGGCCCACTGGTTGCGTGCCCGTGGCTTGCTGACTGCGAAGTAGATTTTCTTTCAGCGATCTCCGCGGATCAAATCACCAAGATTACGTCCAGCGTCCTCGGGCCGTGCACACCCTTGATTCTGGTCATCTCGATGTCGGCTGTGGCCGACGGGCCTGAAATCGTGGTGATCGGCATGGTGGTTACGTCGCCTATGGCATGGATTCCTTCCGGCACCGTTTCGACGACTTGGGCGGCTTCGATGACGCAGACGTGATAGTCGGGGATCAGCGTAAGGGCCCGGCGTCCAGTGGCTTGAGAGTGTTTCAGGATAACGGTTCCGCTCATGGCGATGGCAACCGCACAACCGGTAATGACTCCTTCGCTGTGATCGAGTGTGCCGAACTCGAGTCCGCAGTCGGAAATAAACTCGAAAGGCTCGCCGGGCAGCCAGCTTTTCGGGAGACCTTCTGGAATTAGCATCCGTCTCTTCCCGCGCTGGTGGAGCGCCGTGGCGACGGTTTCCGCGATCACCCGTGATTCGCAGCGATAGACTACGGCGTCATAATTACGAAGACTGTCTTCCAAAAGGTCGAGCCGGGACGCGGCATCTAATCGGCCAGTTTTTTTGAAATCCCTTGGGATGCCATTGTAATCGTCGTTTATCGCGCGCGATTGAATTCCCAACCCTTTGCGAACGCGCGCGAGAATCTCAGTCCTGGCGTCGCTCACGTTCGCCTACTTTCCCGCTTAGCCCACCACTCGCGGAATGATTCACTGGGAACCGCAGGCAGGTCGCGGACTTCAGTCCATGCTCCTAACAGCCCGGGCAAATGGTGCAGCAGCCCATCGCGTTCGAACGGCCACTGTACGATGCGAGCCAATTTCTGCGCCGCAGACAGACGTCCTCCGCTCGACAGGGCAAATGCCGCGGTCTTCATCGCAATTCGCTCTTCGAACGGCGCGCCCCCGGCTTTCACAACCTTGCCGCGAAGGTGAATCAGAATTTCCGGAATGTTGATTTTGACCGGGCAAACTTCGTAGCACGCGCCGCATAGGGAAGACGCGTAAGGCAACGATTGTGAGTGCTTCATGGATTGCAGTTGCGGCGTGATGATCGCGCCGATGGGCCCGCTGTAAATCGATCCATAGGCGTGGCCGCCGGTCTGGCGATAAACCGGGCAGGCATTAAGGCAGGCGCCGCAACGAATGCAGTCCAGCGTTTCGCGCGATTCTTGGTCGGCAATAACCTTAGTGCGGCCGTTGTCGAGCAGCACCACGTGAAATTCCTGTGGGCCGTCGCCGGGCGAAACGCCCGTCCAGATGGAGTTATAAGGATTCATGCGTTCGCCGGTAGCGGAGCGGGGAAGCAATTGGAAGAACACTTCGAGGTCGGCAAACTTGGGGATAATTTTCTCGATACCGATGAGGCTGATCAATATTTGCGGCAGCGTGAGGCACATGCGGCCATTGCCTTCCGACTCAACCACGCAGACCGCGCCGGTTTCGGCGATAGCGAAGTTGGCGCCGCTGATGCCGACCTTCACTCGTAAAAATTTCTCGCGAAGATAGTGACGCGCGGCATTGGTCAAGTCTTGCGGCTGGTCGCCCAGTTCCGTCAGTTTCATCTTGTCGAGAAAAATTTGCCGAACTTCCATGCGGTTGCGGTGCAGGGCTGGGGCCACGATGTGGGAAGGCTTGTCGTCGCCAAGTTGCACGATCAGGTCCGCCAGGTCGGTTTCGTAAGGTGCGATGCCCGCCGCTTCCAGAGCGGGATTCAGCTGGATTTCATCGGAGGTCATGGTTTTGACCTTGATGACTTCTTTCTCCTGATGCGACTGAATGATCTCGATGATGATGCGATTGGCTTCATCGGCGTCGCGCGCCCAGTGCACGTTTCCGCCGGCACGTGTGCAGGCGACCTCGAACTGCTCGAGATAGGTGTCTAGATGCCGGAGCGTGTGTTCTTTAATCTGGTGGCCGGCCTCTCGCAGCTGCTGCCAGTCGGGCATTTCTTCTACCACGCGGGCTCGCTTGGTACGGATGACGTTGGTGGCGTGGCGAACGTTGTGTCGCAACTGGGTGTTGCCGAGAGCCTCCTTGGCGGCGGAAGGGAAGTCCGGAGCCTGCGCCGCCTGCCCGACGCGAACGGTCACGGCTTGCCGCCTGACTGGGTAGCGGCGAGAATCTCGGCAAGATGCATGCAGCGTACGCCGGTGTTCTCGCGGCTCAGAGCGCCACCGATGTGCATCAGGCATGAATTGTCGCCGGCGGTGCAGATCTCGGCGCCGGTATCAAGCAGGCAACTAACTTTGTCGGATAGCATGGCGGCAGAAACGCCGGCATTCTTCACTGCGAATGTGCCGCCAAATCCGCAGCACTGGTCGCTATCCGGTAATTCGAGGAGGGTAAGGCCGCGTACAGCTCTCAGTAACTGCGCTGGTTTTTCGCCGATATGCAGCGACCGCAGTGAATGGCATGAGGTATGCAGCGTAACGGCGTGCGGAAAAAAGCCGCCAACGTCGGTCACGCCTAGGTTATCGACCAGCAGTTCGCAGAATTCAAACACTCGCGGCAGGATTTCAGCGACAGCTTTTTGGGTCGCAGGATCGCCCCCCTGCGCGGCCATCTTGGGATAGTGCTCCCTGATCATCGCCACGCAAGAGGCCGAAGGAATGCAAATGACTTCTGCGCCGCGGAAAGTTTCCAGAAAATGCTGCATGAGCGGGAGCGCTTCGCGCTGGTAGCCGGAGTTGTAATGCATTTGGCCGCAGCAGGTTTGCGCCGACCGGAACTCAACCTCATGCCCCAGGCGCTCCAGCACCGTAACTACGGCCTTCCCCGTGTCAGGGAAGAGAGTGTCGTTGTAGCACGCAACAAATAGCGAGATTAGCACGCTGGTGTCCGCAGTAATTTGTTTGCTAATGAAGCGATTCGTCCAGGCTTGCGAGGACTGGTCATGGTAGCAGGCGAGATTCGTCACGTAAATACTTGCGACGTTCGCCCTAGGAGTTCCTAGAGCGTAGCGAAGAATCCCTATACTGACGGCATTCCGACGGTTATAGGGGGCCTTCGGCGCAAAAGGCGTACCTCAGGATGACAGAGGAGTGGCGAACTTGTCGGAACGGAACTTGGCTCCCGGCCCGGTTCCACTTAAACTAAAAGTGTGAAGATTGCGCTCGGACAGATCAATCCCACGATCGGCGACTTTCAGGGGAACGCGGGGAAAATTGTAGATTTCTCGCGCCGGGCTCAGGCTGCTGGCGCGGAACTGATAATGTTCCCGGAGCTTTCGGTGTGCGGCTATCCGCCACGCGATTTAGTCGAACGCAGCTCGTTTGTCGACCACAATCGCAAGACTACTGAGCGCATCGCTGTCGAGACCAAGGGCGTTGTTGTCGTTTGTGGCCTGGTGACGCCTGCCGATGCCGAAACCGGTAAGTCAGTGATGAATTCTGCCGCCTTGTTGCAGGACGGCAAAATCAAGTTCATCCAGTCGAAGATGTTACTTCCCACCTACGACGTCTTCGACGAAATGCGCAACTTCGCTCCGGCCCGCAGCCAGAGGTTGTTTCCAATGGGCGACAAGCAGATGGCACTGACCATTTGCGAAGATGCTTGGAACGACAAGCAGTTCTGGAATAAGAGGCTCTACACCTTCGATCCGGTGGAGGCGCTTATGAGAGCGGGCGGCAACTTCTTGCTGAATATCTCCGCATCTCCATTCTGGATCGGAAAACGCGAAGTTCGCCGCAATATGCTTTCGGCCATCGCGCGGGAATATAAAGTCCCCGTCGTCATGGTCAACCAGGTCGGGGGCAACGACAGCGTTTTGTTTGACGGCTCAAGCGTCGTCTTTTCCCCGAGCGGCGAGATCGTCGCTCAGGGGAAATCCTTCGAAGAAGATTTGATTTATTTCGACACTGACTCGCTCACTGGCGATGTTCATGAGCAGATCGCGGGCGATGACGCCAGTGTTTATGCCGCTTTAGTGCTGGGCGTCAGAGACTATGTGCGCAAATGCGGTTTTCGTCAGGTGATCATTGGACTCAGTGGCGGAATTGATTCGGCACTCACCGCGGCGATCGCGGTCAATGCGTTAGGGTCTGAGAATGTGATTGGCGTCGGCATGCCCGGTCCCTACTCTTCTTCGGGGTCGGTCGACGATGCGCGCGCGCTGGCTGAAAACCTCGGCATCCGCTTCGAGCTGCTTTGTATTAGCCAGGTATTTGAGAGCTATCGCCATACGCTTGCGGAAATTTTCACCGGTCGCAAAGAAGATGAGACCGAAGAAAATATTCAGGCCCGTACTCGCGGCACTCTGCTAATGGCGCTTTCCAACAAATTCGGAGCGCTGGTCCTGAGCACTGGTAACAAGAGCGAGTTGGGAGTCGGCTACTGCACTCTCTATGGCGACATGGCTGGGGGGCTGGCAGTGATCTCCGACGTGCCGAAGACAATGGTGTACCGTTTGGCGCAGCATGTGAATGCGCGCGGCGAGTTAATTCCCCGAAACACCATAGAGAAGCCGCCGTCTGCGGAGTTGAGACCCGACCAGAAGGACAGCGACTCACTTCCGCCGTACGAAATTCTGGATGCTATCCTTGAGGACTACGTCGAGGATTCGCACTCCGCCGAAAAAATAGCAGCCGACCGCGGCTTCGACCTGGAATTGGTGAGGAGTGTGATCCGCCTGGTAGAACGGAGCGAGTACAAGCGGCAACAGGCTGCACCCGGAATCAAAATTTCTACTAAAGCATTCGGCTACGGACGACGCTTTCCCATTGCCGCCAAAGCAGATATCTAATTTAGTTCCAGAAAGGACTGCATGTTCCGCCAAGTTCAACTGTTGATGGTCATGATTGCGATTGCTGGAGTTGCCAGCGCTCAGCAGAAACCAGCGCCGCACCGTACTGCTTCGGCTCCGGCCGCTAAGGTGTCTCCTGCCGCTGCGTCTGGCGATGTGAAACTTCCTTCGGAAGATACGGTCAACAGTTTTATGCAGGATACATTCGGCTACGATCCTTCCATTACGTGGCGGATTCTCGAGATTAAGCCATCGGAGGCGCAAGGTCTGGCGGAAGTCACGGTCTTGATGAGCAATCCTCACGGACAGCAGAGCAGCAAGTTTCTGGTGAGCCCAGATGGCGCGCATGCGGTGCTGGGAGAAATTATTCCGTTTGGCGCGCATCCCTTTGCGCCGGCAGACGCGAAGTTGCAGAAAGATGCAAAAGGGCCATCCCGTGGACCAAAGGGCGGAGTGATGATTGTGGAATTTAGCGATCTGCAATGTCCGCACTGCAAAGCGGCGCAGCCGACATTGGAGAAATTAATGGCCGACGAGCCTAATGCGCATCTTATTTTTCAGAATTTTCCATTGCCGTCGCACGACTGGGCAGCCAAGGCGGCGGCTTACGGAGACTGCGTCGGGCAGACGTCAAACGAAGCTTTCTGGAAGTTTCTGCAAGGTACCTACGACACGCAAGCCGACATTACGGCGGGCACGGCGGATGAAAAGCTGGCTGCCATCGCTGACAAAGCCGGAGTCAAAGGAACGGAGATCGCGGCGTGCGCCGCGAAGCCGGAAACTGTAGCCCGGGTAGAGCAGTCAGTGGCGCTGGGCAGGTCGGTAGGAGTTGATTCGACACCATCCATTTTTGTGAACGGACGCAAGATCGGCAGCGTTGAACAAATGCCCTACGATGTGCTGAAGCAACTGGTAGAACACTCGGCCAAGCAGGAGAAGTAACTCGAGATTACTTGGACAACCACACTTCCGAAGCCTGTTCTCTCTCCGGCTGGTCAACCACGTGGGGTGTGATCACGACGAGCAGTTCGTCCTCGTCAATTTGCTTGCTGTTGCTGGTCATGATCTGGTTGAAGGCAGGAACGTAACCAAACCCAGGAATGCCGCTCAGCATTCGGATCTCGGAACGCGAGATCGATCCTGCCAGCACCGCGGGCTCATTATCCTTCAAAATAATGCTGCCCTTGTATTCCCGGTTGGCGATAAAGGGAACGCCGTTCAAGCTGTCCCCGAGCAGGGACCGCAGCTGCATCTCCAGCGCCAATCCCACGTCCGAACTGCCGCTAATCGCGGCCTTGGCCTTTATGCTCAACCCCAGATCTTCATAGTTGAATGAAGGGAATGGGGCGGTGAATGAGTTGTTCTGAATCACTTTCGAAATCGCCGCGGTATTGAATACCGGCGCGAAAGTCGCATTTAATATAGGGTAACGGCTGCCCAGGTGAAAGTTGGTGTCTGATCCCTGGCCCGCGCGAAGGGTTACGTGTTGCAGATTTTTGACCCAGTTTTCATTGAGAGACAACTGCGCGCTGAGCGTTCCCAGGCTTAAGCCCTCAAGTGTCTGGCCGTTTCCGAAAGTTGCAACCGGAGTGCTGAAAATCGAATTCGCCTGGCTCTGCAATTGGGCCAGGAGTGCGGAAAGTGCCTGGTTGTTCGCCTGATTGATGCCTCCGCCGGAGATCAACTGATTGATCGCGTCCTGAATGTTGGTTCCAGTCAAAGCAAGCAGGGCCGCCGCCGGAATATTGAACAGCTGAAAATTAGTGGGAATCTGCAGACCCATGTTGCGGGTAAGAGAGTGGCTGACCTCGTATACCTTGATGTCGAGCAGCACCTGAGGACGAGAATCGCTCAATCCCTCCACTACTTGAGCTGCGGCGTCCAGCACATTTTGCGGTGCCCGAACTGTCAGTGAGCTTCCGCCTGGTTGCGGGGTAACAAAGCGAATGTCGAACAAATTCCGCAGCAGATTGTTCAGCTCGGTCAAATCCTGTGCGGAACCGGTAGGAACATAAAAAGTGGCCATCGACATGCGGTCGAAGGCGCGATGATTTTCCGGCGACTCCATTGCCACCAGAATCGAATTGCTGCTAAGCGGCGACCAGAAGGTCTTGGTTAGCGCGCCTGCCGCACGCATCGCAGTGTAGAAATCGGCGCCACCAAGATCGAATCGCAGCTGGCGTGAGCTAACCGACTCATCCATGGTTACCTTAACGCCAAAAGTTGCGGCAACCTGAGTCAGCAGCGCCCGGCTTTCGCCACGAAAATGAAAATCGGCGCGGGTAGGGTTTGGTTCTACCTGTATTTCGCCGCCGGCGTCCACGATTCGTGCCGGTAGCGATTTTGGAGCCCACTCAGCGATTGCGTCCTGCAATCGCTGTTGCGCAAAGTCGTTTTGCGGATCAAGAAACAAAGCCTGACGAAACTCAGCCAGCGCTTCTATGGGATGGTGGCCGGAAAGCGCGCCATTTCCCCGTTCCACGTGGCTAAGTACCAGTTGCTGCCGGCTCATCTCGCGCGCGGTAAGGTAATTGATGTTCTTAGGCGAGAGCTGGGCGGCGTCCTCGAACTGGTGGAACGCCTCATCCATGTTTCGATCACGTTGCAGGCGGACGCCCTTGGCAAAAGCCACTTCAGCTTTCTTCAGGTCTTGTTTCGAAGGCGGGCAGTCACTCGAACTTGCATCCGCCGAGCAGGGAAGAATGGCGATGATCGGAGGTTGATCTGCGCACACAGCGGCCATTGAGCACACCATCGCCGCGAAGATCGAAACTACCCAACGCATGGCTAATTGTACCCGTGAAGGTAGCGCTTCAAGCTCGGAATTGGGCGGTACATGCACTTTTGGGTAACGGCCTTGATTTGGATAAGGAACACGCACGCGATCTGTGGTTACCTTTGCCCGAAATCCGGTACCGAAACGAACATTCCGCTGCCCGGAATGCCGCGCCAAACGCGAGAGACACACTCCAAGCCTTGTACCATTGGCCAGTGAGGTTGGTTGGAAGTTGCATAATTTTGGCGTATAAAAGTTAGTGGTGCCGCACATTCTCCCGCTGTTTAGTGCGCTCCGCGGAATCCATCAGGCAGAGCGAAAAAACTAATGTCCAGCGTTACCATGCATGCTCCTAAGGGCCTCGAAGGCGTTGTCGCCACTACCTCCGGTATTTGCTACATCGATGGTGACGCCGGTGTCCTGGCATACCGCGGGATCGATATTCACGAACTGGCTGACAAATCCAATTTTGAAGAAACCTGCTATCTGCTGTGGTATGGCAAGCTTCCCACCAAGGCCGAACTCAAAGATTTAAGCGTTCGTCTTGGCGAAGAACGCAAACTTGACCCGGGGATTGTGGCTCTGCTGCGCAGCATCCCCAAGCAGGCGCAGCCCATGGATGTGCTGCGCACCGCGGTTTCTGCCCTGTCGTTCTATGACAAGGATGTAAAGGCCACGGGCCATGAAGCCAACATTAGCAAAGCGGTTCGGTTGACGTCGCAGCTGGCCATGATCGTCGCCGCCTATGACCGCATTAGGAAGGGAAAGGAACTGGTCGAGCCCGACCGAACAAGCTCGCACGCAGCCAATTTCCTGCTGATGCTGAACGGAACCGCCCCTTCAACCACCGCCGAACGCGCCCTCGATATCGCCCTTATTCTCCACGCTGACCATGAACTGAACGCCTCGACCTTCGCGGCGCGCGTGACTGCTGCCACGTTGGCAGACATGCATTCGGCGATTACGTCCGCAATCGGCGCATTAAGCGGCCCGCTGCATGGCGGCGCTAACGAGGCCGTTTTTCACATTCTCGAGGCTATCGACAAAGCCAAGGCCGATCCGGCGGAATATGTGCGCGCCATGCTGGCGAGAAAAGAGAAAATCTCAGGGTTCGGACACCGCGTGTACCATACTGAAGATCCGCGCGCTACCCACCTGCGCAAGATGTCGCGCGACCTCGGCCAAGCCAGTGGACAGAGCAAGTGGTTCGAGATGTCAGAGAAAATCGAGCAGGTTGTCACCAAAGAGAAGAAGCTAAACGCCAACGTGGATTTTTATTCTGCCTCGACTTACCACACTCTCGGTATCGACGTGGACCTCTTCACTCCCATCTTCGCGGTCTCGCGTATCGGCGGATGGGCAGCGCATGTGATCGAGCAGCTTGACGACAATCGCCTGATTCGCCCTCGCGCGGAGTACGTCGGGCCCGCCTATCCCCAGCACTGGGTTCCGTTCGAGCAGCGCTAATCCTCTAACCACGACCGTCCCCAAAGAAACCCCGTAAACTCTTCGTTCATGGGATTTTCTTTGTGCGCTTTAGTGACCTTAGTGGTTAAGGGTTTAACAGCGTAAAATAAGTCCATGCGCCGGGTTTACCTCGACAATAACGCCAGCACGCCAATGCTCCCGCAGGTGATGGACGCCATGCGTCCATACTTCGAAGAGCACTTCGGCAATGCTTCGTCGATCCACCACCATGGCCAGGAGACCCGGGCGGCGGTGGAGCGGGCGCGCGAGTCGGTGGCGGCGCTGGTGGGCTGCCGGCCCTCCGAAATCGTGTTTACCGGCGGCGGCACCGAAGGCGACAACCTTGCAATTTTTGGCCTCGCACGACCCGGGGACCACATCATTACCTCGACCATCGAACACCATGCTGTGCTGAATGCGTGTAAGCATCTGGAGGCGGCAGGCGTCGAAGTCAGTTACGTGCCGGTCGATGGCCGCTGCCTAGTCGACCCCGACGACGTTCGCCGTGCCTTGCGGCCCAACACCAAGCTCATTACGGTGATGATGGCGAATAACGAAATCGGCGTGCTGCAGCCAGTCGAAGAAATCGGCAAGATTGCCGCCGAGTCCGATGTCTATTTTCATACTGATGGGGTTCAGGCCGCGGGCAAAGTTGACATCGACGTCAAGCGCATCGGCTGTGATCTACTTTCGATTTCGGGTCACAAGATGCACGCCCAGCAGGGCGTTGGGGCCTTGTATGTGAGGAAGGGAACCATCCTGCAACCGATGCTTTACGGAGGCAACCATGAGCGGTCAAGGCGCGCGGGTACGGAAAACGTGCCAGGAATCGTTGGACTGGGCAAAGCTGCCGAAATCGCCGGCGACGGCCTCAAGGCGGGAGACTTGGAAGTTATGGGCCGCCTGCGTGACCGCCTGGAGAAGTCAATTCTTAGCGCCACTGAAGCCACGGGCGTAAACGGCGAAGGTGCACCACGAGTTCCGAACACCACCAATATCTATTTCGACTACATCGAAGGCGAGGCCCTCGTGATCGCGCTCGACCTCAAGGGACTTGCGGTATCAACTGGCGCTGCCTGTTCGTCGGGGGCGATTGAGCCGTCGCACGTTCTTACCGCCATGGGGCTGGCACCGGAGCGGGCTCGGGCCAGTCTGCGTTTCAGCCTGGGCAAACAGAATACCGCCGATGATGTTGACTTCGCCCTTTCGCTGATTGCGCCAATTCTGGCCCGTCTTCGTGACCTATCCCCGGTTTACAATAAAGTCGTTCAGTAGAGACGTAGCTCGGCTACGTCTCAGCGGACTGATAAACTGGAATTTGGCTTCGGCCCTGCGTTCTGACCTTAGGTGAGAGGGCTTTACCGCCTGGGTCACAGCGCTCCGCGACGTAGCGAAGCTACGTCTCTATTGCAAAGATATGTTGCCTTCCAAGACCATCGCCGTCGCCATGTCGGGTGGAGTTGACTCTTCCACGGTTGCGGCCATGCTGCGCGCCCAAGGACATGAGATTGTCGGGCTGACCATGCAGCTGTGGAACCAGCGCCGGCTTGCTGGGCAGCCCGGCATCCCAGAGGGGGGTGGCCACGGGCGGTGCTGCTCGCTGGATGACGTCTACGACGCTCGCCGGGTCGCCGAAACCATTGGCATCCCATATTACGTGGTGAATCACGAAGAGCGCTTTGAGCGGGAAGTAGTACGTCCGTTCGTCGCCGAGTATCTTTCCGGGCGTACTCCGATCCCGTGCAGCCTCTGCAACAATCATTTGAAGTTTGATGAACTGCTGATCGTCGCACAACAAATTGGTGCTGACGCGCTAGCCACCGGCCACTACGCGCGCGTGAACTACGACGAAACGCGCGGCCGCTGGCTGCTCCAGCGTCCTGCCGACTCCTCCAAGGACCAGACCTATTTCCTCTTCGGTCTGACGCAGGATCAGCTCAGTCGAACCTTGTTCCCCTTGGGGGAAATGACTAAGCCGGAAGTTCGCGAACTTGCCCGGCAGTATGGCCTGGCCTCTGCAACCAAGCCGGATTCGCAGGAGATTTGCTTCGTTCCCGGAGGCGACTACAAGGCATTCATTGATGCCTACCTAGCCGAGCAGGGAGGCTCGCTGCCAGACACCGCCGGTGAACTCGTAACCACGTCTGGCGAAGTGATTGGTGAGCATGCCGGAATTCACAATTTCACCGTCGGCCAGCGTAAGGGCCTGGGTGTCGCCACGGGGTCGCCGCTTTATGTAATCCAGATAAGCGGCGACAAGCATCAGGTGGTAGTTGGCAACCAGGATGAACTCTACTCGCCGACGTTGCGGGCGAAGAAGGTCAACCTGATTTCTGTGAAGGACTTGTCTTCCTCGATGAGAGTGGGCGTCAAGATCCGCCATCGCCACGCGCCAGCCATGGCGACCATCGAAAAACTGGGCGATGATGAAATTCTCGCGACCTTCGACGAGCCTCAGCGCGCGGTCACGCCGGGGCAAGCCGCAGTTTTCTACGACGGAGATATAGTCGTCGGTGGTGGCTGGATTAGTTAAGCGCTTTGCTAGCCTTACCCCCAAGATTTGTCATTCCGACCGGAGGGTTGAATCTGCTAGTTCTAGGCAATGGCACGGGACAACGCTTTCCGGCGGCAAGCACGAGCAGATTCCTCCCTCCGGTCGGAATGACAAATCTTGGGAAGAGGGTACCTGTCGGCGCGAAGAATGGCGGGCAAAAATTTTCAAGCAACGCGCTGTCCCGTGACCTTTACCACCAGGAAAGCTAGATAAACATCTCATCCTGCGGCACGCGCGGACGCCGCCCGCGTTTGCCATTCAGGAAGAATTCCAACCCAGTCGTCAGTCCTTGAAACACTCCGGCGAACTTTCGGATCGGGGATATCACGGTCCGGTGGACCGTTTCAGTGGTTTCTTCCACGCGGTCCAAAGTCTTTGTCACCATGTCGTCGGCACGAATAATTTGGAGTCGGGTGCGGTCCATCACATCGCTCAAAGTAGCGTCCAGGCGCTCGATCTGAGCGCGCACCAGTGAGGTGGTTTCAGCCACATTCGCCATGGTGGTTTCCAGCTTTGGCCGGAACTCAACCAGCATGGAATTTACGGTCTCGGCGGTAGGCAGAATCTTCGTTCTGACATCTTCCGCCAAACTCTCCAACCTGGCGCTGGTTTTACGCAAAGCTACAAACATTGCTATGAGAATGCAGGCTTGTATTACCACCGCAGCTGAGGTGATCGCGATGAAAATGGTTAAGTCCATAGGATTCACTCGTGCCCGGAATCAACTACAGAGCTTTTGCGACGTCGCCGTCGGTTGGGCTTGTGACTTCCTGGTAGGCATGCTTTCCGGCTTCAAAAGCCGTCTTTATCTGTTCTTTCTGCTGATTAACTGCTTCCCGGCCTTTATCGACCCACTCTGAAGCCTGCTCGCGACCTTTGTCGACCCACTCGGACGCCTGTCCGCGGGCCTCGCTGGCACGGGTACGAATGAATTCTCGGCCTTCGTCCGCCTTAGCGCGCAGTACCTCTCGGGTTTCGCTACCGGAGCGTGGCGCGTATAAAATCCCGGCCACAGTACCAATGCCAACTCCCACCAGAAACCATAAAATGCCGCTCTCTTTATGAGCCATATTGCAGTCCTCCACCTGAATCGGATGGTAGCATTCGATGTAGTGAATTACAATTCACCCTTCCCCGTAGATATCAGTACCTGTTCATGTAGGGCCTTGGTGGAAACGATCTAGCAGTATGACAATGGCCCGCATCAGGAGGCCTAGTGTCCGATAGAAAATACCGCCAGCCGGGTTACCAGGATCGCCGCGACGAACCGGCTAGAAAATCCTCGCAAGGTCCGCCGCCAAAGAGAGAGGAAAGCTTTGGCCCGCGTGCCATCCAGATGGCGGCGACCCGGGCGGTGTCCCGTTGCTCGCAGTGTGGGGCGTTGCTGCAAGGTTTGGCCGAGCCCCCCGGCGCCTGTCCTAAGTGCAAGTTTGAGCTTCACTCCTGCAAGCAGTGCACCCACTTCGACCCGGCAAGACGCTTTGAGTGCTCTCAGCAGATCCCGCTTCGAATTCCACGCAAGGACGCCCTCAACGACTGCACCCTCTATTCCATGCGAGTCATGGTAGAAAAGGAAACGTCCACGTCAGCGCCGGTGCGGCTCAACGACGCGCGCCAGGCCTTCGAAAATCTCTTCAAGAAGTAAAAAATCAGGTCAGCGTTTGGCAAGTATAGCCGCGGCATCGGCGGCCTTAATTCTTACCGCGATGTCGATAAACGCCAGAGCGGCGCGACTTAGGGATTTGTCTTTACGGAATACCAGTGCCAGATCGCGCCTGACTTGCGCATCCGCGATAGGGATCATAGCCAGCACATTGGCTCGCACGTCTTCCGGAACATTCGACCGCGAGATGAATCCTACTCCGGCGTCCACCGCCACGAAGCGCTTCAGCAATTCACTGGAATCCAGTTCCATGGCGCACCGCGGCTTAAGTTTGCGGTCATGGAATAACGTCTCCAGAGAGTCGCGGGTGTGGCCCGCTTTAGGTAGGATCAATGGATACTGCGCAACTTCAGCTACCGTGGCCGACTTGAGCTTCGCCAACGGATGGTGCGGCGGGGCGATGATTACCAGTTCGTCGCGGTGCAGCATTACCACCGTTAGCCTGGTATCTGTCACAGGCAGGGAGACGACTCCAAAGTCGACCGAGTTATCGATAACAGATTCCAGAGTTTTGGCATAATCCGCCCGGCTTATGTTGACACCGACATCGGGATACTGTTTCTTGAACTCGGCGAAGACCTCGGGAAGAATATGCAGGCAGGTGCCTTCGTTCGCTCCCACGACGATCTCACCGCGCGGAACGCGCTCGGTTTCCGCAATGGCGGTTATGGCCGCTTTCCTGGCAGCAATCGTTTCCTCGGCGAATTTTTGAAAGAGTTTGCCGGGAGCGGTAATGGAGACTTTGCCGCCGGAGCGGTCGAGCAGCTTTGCGCCTACTTCTTCTTCCAGACCTCGAATTTGTGAAGAAATTGCCGGCTGAGTGCGGAACCGCTTCTCGGCAGCTCGCGAAAAGCTCGACAATCGCGCCACTTCAAGGAAAGTCTCTAGCTGGTCAAAATCCATGGTTAGTTGCTGGGGCGTGCGGACCCGCAGTGCTACAAGTGTAGCCTAGAAATAACCCAGGCTTATCAGCAGGATAAAAACAATCAATTTCCCAGCTGCACCGCGGAACTCTAGACTTTGTTGCCAACCTGCGGGATCATGGTAGATTCTAGCAGGCTCGCAGTTTCCTCTGATAATCCTTCCAGTGAGAACGCAAGTCGCGCTTACATTTCGTGGAAGTGTGTTACGCCAAGCCTGTTTTTCGGGCATTGTCCCGCATTGCAAAGGAGAAACCTATGACTGATTCCTCTACGGGTAATCCAAAAACTGTTTTGGAGTTCGCGAAAAAACATGGGGCCAAGATGCTCGACCTTCGCTTTACCGACCTGCCGGGACTCTGGCAGCACGTTTCATATCCCATGAATCAGTTGACCGAAGACTCCTTCGAAGAAGGCTTCGGCATGGATGGCTCATCGATTCGCGGCTGGGCGGCCATCAATGAGAGCGACATGCTGCTCATTCCCGATCCCGCGACCCACATGATGGACCCCTTCACTGAAGTGCCGACCCTGGTGATGCTGTGTGACGTGATTGATCCCGTCACCAAGCAGCGCTACGACCGTGATCCCCGTTATATCGCCAAGAAGGCTGAGCTTTATTTGGGGTCCACTGGCTTGGCGGACACTGCTTACTTCGGAGCCGAAGCTGAGTTCTTTATCTTTGACAACATCCGCTTCGATCAGCGCGAGCAGCACGGCTTCTACTTCATCGACGCCGAAGAGGGGCGATGGAATTCGGGCCGCGAAGAGAAAAATCTGGGATACCGGCCGCGCTTCAAAGAAGGCTATTTCCCGGTGCCACCGACTGACCACTATCAGGATCTTCGGACTGAGATGGTCATGACCATGCAAACCGTTGGCCTCGAAGTAGAGTGCCACCACCACGAAGTCGCCACCGGCGGCCAGACCGAAATTGATCTCAAGTACAACTCGCTGGTGAAGTCCGCCGACAGCATGCTGCTTTACAAATACATCGTGAAGAACGTGGCCAACCAGTACGGCAAGACGGTGACCTTCATGCCCAAACCGATCTTCCTCGACAACGGCAGCGGCATGCATGTCCACCAGTCCTTGTGGAAAGGCGGCAAGCCACTGTTTGCGGGCGACGGCTATGCGGGCCTCTCACAAATGGCCCTTTGGTATATCGGCGGATTAATCAAGCACGGGCCGGCGCTGGCGGCAATTATTGCCCCGACTACCAATTCCTATAAGCGCCTTGTGCCCGGTTTTGAGGCGCCGGTGAACCTCGCCTACTCGCGGCGAAATCGTTCCGCGGCGGTACGAATTCCCATGTACTCAGCGTCGCCGAAGGCGAAGCGGGTTGAGTTCCGTCCACCCGATCCCAGCTGCAATCCCTACATGGGATTTGCCGCGATGCTGATGGCCGGGCTCGATGGAATTGAAAACAAGATCGACCCGGGCCAGCCGCTGGACAAAGACATCTACGACCTTGGTCCAGAAGAGTTAGCCAAAGTTCCTTCAATGCCCGGCTCTCTCGAAGACGCCCTCGATGCCCTGGAGAAGGATCACGCGTTCCTGCTGAAGGGGGATGTATTTACCGAAGAGTTGCTAAGCACCTACGTCGACTACAAGCGGACCAAAGAAGTAGACGCGATTCGCCTGCGGCCGCACCCGTATGAGTTCGCCCTTTATTACGATATTTGAGTAGAGACGTTGCGCAACGTCTCCGTGGCGGCGTGACATGTCGAGTCGAAACGCCCCGCTTGCGACCCCAAGGCCCATACTTGGCTCTCTAAGAATCACGCCAAGACGTAGCGGAGCTACGTCTCTACCTGGCATTAGGCCAAATGACGAGCGGGAATTGGCTTTGCCAATTCCCGCGTTAAGATACGGCGAATTTTTACTGGACGCTGCGGAATCCCACCGAGGCCATGGCTTCGGCCACGCTGTGCGAGCGGGAAGCTTCGGAGGGCATCTTCGATTCTTTGCTGGTGACTTGCGACGACGCAACCTGCTTCAACTGACCCAGGCTGTCGCTAATGGCTCCTAAAGAAGCGTTGGACTTCTCTAAAACAGCCAAGAGGTATTTCTGCGCCATCGGCCGATCAGAAGGGTGGACCAGATTCCACCAGCGCCTGACTGACTCTTGAACGTCTTCTTCGGTCTTCGCACCTTCCACCAGTGCGTCTATCAACCGATAAACTCGGCTCTTGACCGCCTGATACGAAATAGAAACTTCCTGACCCATGCGAGCTCCTTGTGCACTATGGAGCAATATGTGGGCCAAACGTTTTGCCATCGTTTACCTGCATTTACAGGGATCTACCTAGTTTCGCCTCCATCTTGTTGGAGGATTGCTCATTGCTCATATGGATTTCGGTAGGGCTAGCTGTCCAACCGAGGCTATGTTTTTCTGTATAGCTTCCCCAGGAAGTCTTCTGTTGACTATTACTTAAGCAGATTCTCGATGGCCGTGGTTACTTCCTGAGAATCGGGCGTCACCGCAGGTTCAAAGCGCTGCACCACCTTGCCATTTCGGTCTACCAGGAACTTGGTGAAATTCCATTTGATGTCGCCCGAAATCTCTGGCTTGGTCTGTTTGGTCAAGTATTGGTAAACCGGAGTCTCGTCCTCGCCCTTGACCGAAACCTTTGAGTAAAGCGGAAAGCTCACGTTGTATTTGCGCGAGCAGAAGGTTTTGATTTCTTCATTGGTCCCGGGCTCCTGTCCGCCAAAATTATTGGCAGGAAAGCCGAGGATCACAAAACCTTTGTCTTTGTACTTCTCGTAGAGGCTTTCGAGCGCGCTGTATTGCGGTGTATAGCCGCAACGGCTGGCAACGTTGACCACCAGAATGACCTTGCCTTTGTAATCGGCGATAGGCATCGGTTTACCGTCAATGGAAGGAAGCGTGAAGTCATAAATGTTAGCGGCGGTAGCTTGAGATGCCATAAGCAGCAATCCTAGCAGAACAGAACTGATCAATTGGATCCGGCGCATAACTCCTCCTCGATGCTGGTGCGTTGCTGGTCAAGAATATTGAATGTTGAGCGGTTGCGCAACCGATAAGGACACAGACCTTTTCCGCCGTCACCAAACCCTCTGTCGTCCTGCGGCGAGCGTTTTGCCGAAGGACTTCTACCGCCGCGATAGTGCCAGTGTAATAGGGGTTCTTCGACGGCAACAGCACCGACACGGTAGGGGTTCTTCGCTACTCTGAATGACATCGATTAATGAGAAGTAACGGAGGCATTGCTTCAGGGCGTTCCTGTTAGTAGTTTTGAAGATGCGCACCATCAAATAATCCCGTTCTGTTGGGTTTCCAGCAGTACAATCGCTTCCCACACACTCCGCCGGACAGGAAATGCTGTTTCGCGATAGCCCATCCGCCGGAGCTTTTTCCTGTGAAATTAACTTCTGCCCGGAGGCCCTGATGAAGCGGCTGCTGACCCTCTTCGTTTGTCTTGCGATGTCAGGTATTGTCTGCGCACAGCAGTCTCGCGACTCTTATGAGGAAGGACGCATGTTCTTTCCTCGCGACACTTTTTGGGGATATGCGCAATTCGACCTCGCTCCTCCTCATAACGAAATCGATCCCAACCTGTGCGCGGCTAACGCCAAGGATTTTGGCGGCCAGAACGCTCCCTGCAATGCTTTCGCCCGTTACATGCTCTGGGGAACACTGGAGATCCGTCCTTTCGGCCGAGGCATTCTGCGGCGGGCCATGTTCTTCGGCGAGCCCAAGTTGCTATTTGGCAGAAACGTTCCGCAGTCGCTCTATACCTGGTCGGCCGATGCCATCGGTCTGGAACACGCATGGGGCATCGGCATTTACATGGGGAAAGGCTTTGAGCTGCGGGTGACGCAACACTTCTTGTTTGATCGTTGGGGAGTGCGCGATCGCAATCTCGGCGCCGCCGACCTGGGCACAAATGGTCCCTGGGGACGTTTCGCCACGGTCGGAGTGCGCAAGACCTTCGGGCAACGTCGCTGGTGAGATTTCCCAAACACGGTTAATTGATCTGCTACCCCGGCAATTTTCTGTGCCCGAAATGCCACGGACAATGTAACTTCTTGGAGGTGAGCTATAGCAGACTCCAAATGAGGAAATTGCTTATTGTCGGGTTGCTTCTGTGCAGTTCATTGGTTTTCGCCCAAGCCCGGATTGAGGATGGCGGGCACGAGATTCAAATTTGGAGTGGCGGTGGCTACTCAGTTCCCGGGGGAACAAAAGACACCGGCATCTGGAACCTGGGTCTGCGCTATGGATGGATCATCACCGGCCCCCACGGTCCCAGCTTTCTCAAGGGCCGATTCGAATATGCAGTCGACGCTGTTCCGCTGCTGCTGGTATTTCAACCAGCCAATGCCGCGTACGGTGCCGGCTTCAATCCGCTGAATCTGAAGTGGAATTTTGCTACTCGCGGTATGACGACTCCGTACTTCGAACTGACTGGCGGTGTGCTGTTTACCAACCACGACGTGCCCACTGGTACCAATACTGTGAACTTTACGCCCTCCGCTGCCATCGGCATGCAATTTGGCAAGGAACGGCATACCTGGAGCGTTGAAGTTCGCTATCTGCACATTTCAAATGCCGGCCTTGAAGTGCCGAACCCCGGACTGAATACCGTTCAGGTCAGGCTGGGTCTGGGACGAATCGGGTCCAAGCACTGAACAGTGTAGCGCGGTCACTCCTGCCAGCGTGCCTGTGCATCGCCCGCCTCCCGTCGGCAGTAAAATCGAGCAGCATGGTTCGGACTATCTTTCACGTCGATATGGACGCATTCTTTGTGTCGGTGGAAGAGTTGTTTGATCCTTCGCTCAAAGGCAAAGCCGTGGTAGTTGGCGGGCAGCGCGACGAGCGGGGAGTGGTTTCGGCTGCGTCCTACGAAGCGCGAAAGTTTGGAGTGCATTCGGCGATGCCGCTTCGCACCGCGGCAAAGATGTGTCCACAGGCCATTTTCGTAAACGGGCATCCCGATCGCTATCGCGAGTGTTCGCAGCAAGTACACCACGTGTTGTCGTCATTCTCGCCGCTGGTAGAAATGGCATCGATCGATGAAGCCTACATCGACATGACAGGAACCGAGCGGTTGCATGGACCGGCGCTGCGCGCGGCACACACGTTACACACGCGCATGAAAACCGAGACGCGCCTAAATTGCTCGATCGGTATTGGCAGCTCCCGTCTGATCGCCAAAGTATCTTCCGCCAAGGCGAAGCCGAATGGAATCCTCTGGGTTGCGCCCGGACAGGAAGCGAAGTTTCTGGCGCCCCTCGACGTACGCGACATTCCCGGGGTTGGAAAAGTAACCGAGAAGAACTTAAATGCCATGGGAATTCGACGGGTCGGCGACCTCTCACGCTTCGATGATTCCACTCTCGAAGAGAAATTCGGAAAGTGGGGGCTTGCGCTTGCAGGCAAGTCACGCGGCGAGGACGCCGGGGGATGGTTCGACAATGAAGTTGGCGCCGACACCGAGGCAAAATCGATCAGCCATGAACATACTTACAACGAAGACACTGCCAACGCCGAGCAGATCGAATCCACGCTGATGCGGCTCTCAGAGATGGTAGGCCGACGGCTGCGCGACGCCGGATTGCACGCCCGAACCATCCAACTCAAGCTGCGCTACAAAGATTTCACCACCATTACCCGCGCACATTCAGTCAATTCTCCGACGCAGCTTGACACCGAAATTTACGAGCAAGTGCGCACGTTGTTCCGCAAGAACTGGAAGAAGGGAACTTAAGTACGTCTGCTGGGAGTGCATGTGTCGTCGTTTGACGAGACAGCGGGCCAGGGAGACTTGCTCGAAGATGGCCGCCGTCAGCGCTGGCAGCAGGCACTCTCCGCCGCCGATAAGCTGCGCGATAAATTTGGCGAGTCGAGCGTATCGCTGGCCAGTGGCATGAAAGCCGGCTTCCGTGAAAGAACCCACGAGAGCTTGATAAAGAAGCCAGAAAGCTAACCGACGGAGTTCACACACGCCATTGAAGAATTGTAATTCCGACCGAAGGGAGGAATCTGCTATGTCTCGGCCACCGGCTAATGCGATTGTTCGCAAAACAAACAGCGGATTCCTGCCGCTGCGGTCGGAATGACAATTCCTGGAAGTGACGGGAGATCCGCGTAATCCGTGGCCGATCTTTCCAAAAAACAAAAGGCCGAATCCATTGCTGGATCCGGCCTTGGTTTACTGCAACTCGAAAAACTAATTCGTGGTTGCCGGCTTCACGGTGTTTGACGCCGTGGTCGGTTCGCCGGTAGTCGTCGCGCCCAGACGGGTCAGACGCGGGAAGAATGGAGTCACTTCCAGCGGCATCTTGTCGCGAGCTGAGGTGATGCCGATCGGAGCCGTCTTGATCATCTCCACGCGATCGTCCCAGGGATTCACCTTCACACGTCCACCCAGCGGCAGAGCTGCGATCTGGTCAAGCTTGTCCTGATTCAGGGCCGGAGCCTGGTTGGCATGACCGCCACCATGCGTTCCAGGTTGCCCTTCTTGTCGATGAAGTTGTTGCCCAGGTGAGCGGTCAGCAATCCGGAGATCGATCCTGACTGTCTCCTGCAACTGCTTCAGGAACAGTCCGGGGGCCTCCAGCTTCTGGCTGTAAGGCGAGTGCTGCAGAATCTCCACCGCTTTTGCGTCCGCCGCAGCCTCTTCTTCCGGAACGTGGCGGAACCCCAGGTTGCGATAAGTGCTTTCGTCGGAGAACAGCATGCGATCGTTGAAAGCGAACTTGCTGCCCAGGTTGTGGCCGAGAACAATGTGCGCCAGTTCATGGGACAGCACCATGGCCAGGCTGGCTTCATCAGGCAGCACATCGATCAGGCCGCGGCTGATCACGATGGTGTTGCCGACGCTGAATGTTTCCAGCGGTGAGGTCAGCAGCACGCGGGTGCGAACCGGCCGCGACAGCTCGATGTTGTTGGTGATCTCCAGATTGGCGACGACCGTCTGCAGCACCTTGTCGAGTTCGCCGGAAGGAGCAACCATACCGGCCCGCTCCAGGCGCTCGATGACGTTATCTTCCGCCTGCTGCTGCCATTGCTGTTCCGCTTCCAGCGGAGAAGCATCCTGCGCTGCCGCGCTCTGGTCGTTCACGCTGGAATCGACCGTCAGCGTGGCCATTTCGTCCTCTTTGCCGTTGCCCTTCAGGTTGTAACCCCAGATGCGGGTCTGCGCCTTGAAAGCAATCTTGTCTTTCGAGCCGTAACCGAAGTCGCCTTCTTCGCTGTAAATGTAGGAAGGCACCCAGAATCCGGCGGTCAGGTTCAAGCGCCAGCTATCCATGTGAAAGAAGAACGAGTTCTTGGGATGCGGTTCGTAAGTCCCGTTGAGGCGGACGATGTTGTAATCCTGGTCCTCGATCCAGATGCGGCCCTGGAAGCGTCCATTGCCGGAGCCCTTTTTAGGCGTTCACGTCAAACACCATGCAGCGCACGTCGCCGAGGAATTCGCGGCGGATGTAGCTGAAGTCGTAGTGAGCGCGATCATAGTCGTCGCGATCCACGAAGACCATCCAGGAAAAGCCGGTCGGCTTGTACGGTCAGCTTGAAATGTCGAAGTGACTCCGCCCAGCAGGCGGCTCTGCAGGCTGCCCTTGCTCAGGAAGTCGCGGCGGCCCTCGGTGGCTTCCAGGTCCAGGCGGCCAAAGAAATAGTGGTCGTCGGTCGGCGTCGGCCCGAGTTTCGGGTCAGGACGCAGATCCTGCAAATAGGTTTCGACCAGCGGGGTGCGGTCGCGCAGCAACTGGATCAGCGCTTGTTCGCGCTCGATGCTGCGGTCGATTACCTGGTCAAGAGTGGTTGCCGGGCCCGGCGGCGGCGGCGTTGCGGAGCCGGGGCGGGTGAAGAAGTTGGCTGGGCCCCTGTTTGAGCGGCTGCCGCTCATCGCGACCAGCAGGGAAGCGGTGAACATCCATTTCGAGTACGCATGACTCGATCCTCTCTTTTTTCCGAAGACTTTTTGCTCTTAGTACGCTAGTTGGAACAAAACGTGCACAACCGCTGTTGAATCCACTGGGGTACCATTGCGCATGGCGGGCTTGAAGCGAATCTGGTTGGCGGCTGCGACGCCCGACTCGTCGAGTCCATGGCCGAGGCCGCGGACTACGCGCATTCACCTGCAAGTGCCCATCGGCACCGAACATGACTTCAATCAAGACCTCGCCTTCCAACTTCAGGGCGCGAGCTTCCTGGGTGTAGTTGGGGGTTGGGCTTGTACAAAATCTCGACTGGAGTAGTCGCAGGGCCGCTCTCCATCGAGCGGAGCGACTTTGCCGCCGGTGTTCTGCGCGATCTGGGGACCGCCGAATCCGCCGGTGTTGACCTGATCCGCGGCCGTTGCTGCGACCGTCGCCGTTGCCGGGCTGCGCGATGCCATTGCCGAAGCCTGCGCTGGCGACCGTGCCTTTAACTCCATGTGCGCCACCGGCGCCATTACCCTGGCCGGGGCCACCGGGCAATTCAAATGATCCGACTTTCGCGATCTGGTAGGTGGGCATTCTCTTTGCCTTCACCCTTCACCCCGTTGGGGTCGCCAAATCCGCCGGTCTGAACTTTTTGTACGGGAAGATTCACCGTGGGAACTGCGCGAGCTACCGAACTCGCCAGTACGCACCAGGCGCGCCAAACGAGCGCCGCCGGAGGTCTGCACCAGCTTCGGGGCAGCAAATGTATTGACAATCACCTTCGGCGCTGCAACTTCGAGCGGCCGCTGGTGTACTACGCGAACTTCACGAGGCACGCTCAACTTAGGAGTCGTAAGCTGTGGAGCTGGAGGTAATAACTTTGCCCGGAGTAACGGTGTCTTCTGCCTGATTTGTAGTGGTTTTGGCTGCGGTCGCAGGCTGGGGATCGGAATCAGCTCGGTTACGTGGTATTTCTGCGCCAATTCCAGCCGGTCGGGCCAGATCAGACCAAAATTAACCAGCAGAATGACCAGCAGGATTTCGAACCCGTAACTGGTTACCAAGGTCCGCCAGTCCATCTTGCGTTCTGGCAGTAGCCCTAATTGAAACTCGGTTTTTTCAGCCGTAGCCATTTTTTTGCTCCAGAGCGGGGTACCCGATCCGATGGGGGTTTGAGTGCGCCGGGTGGAGTTTTTAAGGTACGGTAGGTCCCTGGAGTGGTAAACGTGCCCTGCGATGTTGACCGTTGGTAATCGGGATTATCCCGATTGCGTACTAGCGCAATTGCGGGAATTAGGCTCTGGAAGCGGGGTTTACGGCGGCGCGTTTGCGGGCGAAAAACATAAAAGAACGGCACGCCAGCCAGAATTACCGCGATGCCAGACCGCGGAGTTCAGCACGTTATCGGTGAAGGTGTAGTAGAGAAGAATTGCGGATGCCAACACGAACAAAATTGGCACAAAGGGATACCCCCAAACCCGGTAAGGACGAGGCGCATCCGGTTCGCGGCGACGAAATGTAAAGATGGTGCTGGCCGCGATCATATAGAAGAGCCACTCGGCAAAAATCGTGATGGAAAAAACCTGACGGAAGCTCCCGCCCAGCAGCAATAGAAGAATGGCCAGCATGCATTGAACCACTATGGCGATGGCGGGCGTGTGGAATCGCGAATGTACTCTGCCTAACGCAGCGAAAAAATATCCGTCGCGCGCCACGGCAAAGGGAATTCGCGCGCCGCTCATGATAGTCCCGTTCAGAGCGACGACCATGGAGACCGCCATGCCCGCGGAAACAATGCCGGCACCCAGAGGGCCCATCACGGCGCGAATTGCGTCTGAGGCCGGGACGCTCCGAACCCGCAATCGCCGCCACTGGCAACACATATTGCACCGCCGCATTCACCAGCATGTAAAGCACGCCGATTACGGCGACGCCGGCAATCAATGCGATGGGAATATCCCGCGACGGATTGCGAACTTCTTCCGAAACCATGTTGAGATCATTCCATCCGTCATAGGCCCATAGTGCCGCCACCAGCGCCGCCATGAAGCCGGCCATGCCGCCGCGCGCCAGTGCATAGCTTCCGCTGAAATGCGCAAACGATCCACCGCTGTAGCTGAATCCGATCACCACTATCCCAAGGATGATCGCGACCTTCAGCGATGGTGAAGATGAATTGAAATTCTCCGGCACGTTTTATTCCCAGATAGTTCAGTAGGGAGATCGCGATGGTCACGAGGATCGCGAACCCTTGCCCATAGGTGACCGTGAAAGGAGAAGTGATCAACGGCCGGGAGAAAAATGCGAAAGCCGAAAACGTACCGAGAATGCGTACGATTCCGAGTGTGAGCGTGGCGATCGATCCCGGCTTGGCGATGACGAACCAGGTCCACGCATAGAGAAATGCGGGCAGCGGCCCGTAGGCATCGCGTACGTACACATATTCGCCGCCCGCCTGTGGCCGCATCGCACCCAATTCCGCGTAGGTCATGGCGCCGAATAGAGACAGCATGCCGCCGACGATCCATGCCAGATAAACCAGACGAGCCGAACCGACTGCCTGCATCATTTCGGCCGGAACCAGAAAAATGCCGCTGCCGATGACCGTACCCACCACCACCGCAGTTGCCTGACCAGGGCCTAGTTCGCGGGAAAGTGAGGGCATGAGGGAAATGAAGTATACGTGAATTGATTACCGCTCGAGTACGCAGAGAAAAGTTGAAGACAAAAGTGACGCGGTCTGCGTCATACTCAAACGGTTTTTCTCTGCGCGCTCGGCGTACTCTGCGGTAAGCAACTCACTCGCATACCCAACCACGAAAGTTACGACAGTCCCGATCAGCACGTACCAGGTCCAAGCAATGCGCGTGCCCAGCCAGATATAGAGTTCGACCGCGAAGCCGCACAGCATGCCGACAGTCGCGCCGTTCTGATTGGCGCGTTTGGTGAGGACGCCCAGCATGAAGACTCCGAGCAGCGCGCCGTAGGCGACCGATGCAATCTGCAACCCGACTTCTATCACCCGCCAGACTTTGTGCAGCGACAAAACCGCCAGCACGAACAAAAGCGCTGCCCACAAAACAGTCGAAATGCGCGACAGCCGCATCTTGTTGCGTTCGTCGGTATCAGGATTCCGCCGCAAATAAAAATCCACCATCGAGCTCGATGACAACGAGTTCAGGGCCGCGCTCAAATTCGACATGGCAGCGGCGAGGATGGCGGCGATCAGCAGGCCGGAGATTCCGTGTGGCATCTGACGCACGATAAAGGTGGGATAAATGCGGTCCGCGCGGCCGAAGGCTGCCGAGGGTGCGCGGTAAAAGGCAAACAGCATGACTCCGACCATCAGAAACAATGCAAACTGAAACAGGATCGCTGCCCCGCTCGAAAGCAGCGCCAGCACTGATTGCCGCTGGTTCCGTGCGGCCAGCAGACGCTGCACGATCAACTGATCGGTGCCATGGCTGGCGGTGGTAAGAAATGCTCCGCCCAGTAGTCCCGCCCAGAATGTGTACGGCTTCCAGAAGTTAAGGGTGAAATCGAAAATCTGGAACTTGCCGGAACTGGCTGCCAGGGTGTGAATAGTCGGCCAACCGCCGGGGACCAGATGGAGGATGGTAAACACTCCCACCAGCGTGCCGCCGACGTAAATCGCCGTCTGCACGACGTCGGTCCAGATCACCGCTGCCAGCCCGCCTTCGAAGGTGTAAATCAAAGTTAGCGCGGTGATGATGGCGATCGAGGAAACTTCGCCGGTGCCGAGCGCAATCCCCACCACGATGGAAACCGCATACACGCGGACGCCCTCCGCGGCGGCGCGAGTCAGCAAAAATAATCCGGCGGTTAACGATCGCAGCCGTCGCCCGAAACGGCGCTCGATCAACTCGTAGGCGGTGTAGAGTTCTCCGCGAAAGTAGTGCGGCAGCAGAACGAAGCTGATGATCACGCGCCCCACCAGGTAGCCCAGTACTACCTGTAGGAACATTAAGTTAGTGTCGTAGGCGAGGCCGGGAATGCTGATGATGGTGAGCGTGCTGGTTTCGGCGGCGACGATGGAAAGCGAAATCGCCCACCAGGGGATATTGCGGTCCGCCAGGAAATAGTCGCGCATCGACCGCTGGCGTTTGCGGAAACGCAGGCCGAACAACGTGATCCCCGCCAGGTAGACGGCGATGATGGTGAGATCGAGTCTGTCGAGGCCCATGAATTGGCGCAGTGCTCTGTAGAGAGTAGCGCGAGTGGCGGGCGAAGAAAGGGAAAGAACCACGGACGGCACTTACCTCGGCAACGCTGCAGGAAAGTGCGCAAGTCTTCGCGGAAACCGTGCTCTCGAGGGAGGGGACTCTTTGCCGACATCCCCCCTGCTCCCTTTTCCTGAAAGGCACTTTTGCGACGAAGGTCCCCTACCCGCGGCAATGTAACGGTCGAGGGCTTCGCTGCATGATTTGCGATTCGCGAAACATGATGGATGAACCGGCTTGTGCTAGAAATACGCTGTGGCGTTCTACTTGGGAATTGACGGCGGCGGCAGTAAGACGGCTTGCGTGGTCGGCGATCAGATCAGCATTATTGGTCGTGGCGAAGGCACTGGCAGCAATATTGTGCGCGCTGGAGAGGCTCCGGCGCGTAAGGGACTGCACGCGGCGATTCTGCAGGCTTGCGCGGAAGCCAATATTCAGCCTTCGCAAATTTCGAGGACCGTTATTGGAGTTGCAGGCGCAGGCCGGCCAGAGATTAACAGCGCAATTCATCGCCTGGTGGCTGAAATCCTCGGCGGCGAAATTGAAGTGGTTGGCGATATGGAGATCGCGCTCCACGCAGCATTTGAAGCCGGTCCCGGGGTGGTCGTTATCGCCGGGACGGGATCGATCGCATTTGGCCGTAATGCCTCAGGTGAAACGGCCCGCGCGGGCGGATGGGGATTTGCGGTGTCCGATGAGGGCTCTGGAGGGTGGATCGGCAAGCGAGCCCTGGCAGCGGCGCTGAGAACGCTCGATGAGGGCGGCGATACTCCTCTGCTTGAGGCTGCGATGAATTGCTGGGGCCTCAAATCGTTCGATCAGCTGATAATCTCGGCTAACGCCATACCTCTTGCGGACTTTGCCGGTTTGTTCCCCGCGGTTGTCTCGGCAGCCGATTCCGGCGATGAAGTCGCGCAGGCAGTGCTAGTCGACGCGGGCGGCGAACTGGTGAACCTCGCAGAAATTGTGATCAACCGCCTCTTTTCGGAGACTGCGGTCTCAGTGGCCATGACCGGCGGAGTGTTTCGCAATAGTGATTTGGTGAGGGAAACTTTCCGTAACAGCCTGGCTCTGCACCACTCAGTTAGCGTGAGTCCCGATGTAGTGAGCCCTGTCGAAGGTGCACTGGCTATGGCAAGAACCAGTCATGAGCGATGACAACCATTCGCCGATAGCGCGACGGGAAGAGCCGAACTTATCTATTGAAGATCTGATTGTTGCCGCCGGCGATCCAACGTTGTCGGAGGATTCGGCGCTGACGCTACTCAAACGGCTAACTCTTCCGTCGTCCGCAATTGAAAAAATCGCAAAGAACCCAAAACTTTCCAAAAGCCGCAAGATCCGCCTGGCGCTGGCTGAGCACCCTCGCACGCCGCGGCACCTGGCAATTTCTGCGCTGCGCGATCTGTTCACTTTTGACTTGATGCGAGTAGCCTTAAGGCCCGCCATTGCTGCGGATATCAAAATTGCCGCAGAGGAGGCGCTAGTGCATCGCCTCGAGATGCTTTCCAGTGGCGAGAAGCTATCGCTGGCGCGACGGGCCTCCGGGCGCATCGCCAGCGAACTTCTGCTTGACGCCGAACCTCGCGTGATCGCTGCCGCGCTCGAAAACTCACGCCTTACGGAAGCGTTATTGATAAAAACATTGATGCGTCATAACAGCTCGGAAAAACTGGTAACCGCTATTCGTCAACATGCCAATTGGTCGCTTCGACCTGAGGTTCAGGGCGCGTTGATTCGCCGCCAGGAGTGCGACGCGGCAAAGCACCCTTTGACGGAAACAGAACCGCTTACCGAATCCGACTAGAATACCTGTCCATGCACACTGACATTCGAGTCGCTGTAGTAACCGGAGCGGCGCAAGGCATTGGCCGCAAGACCGCCGAAGTATTGGCGAAGCAAGGGTTCGCCCTCGCATTGACTGACCTGAACTCAACGCAGGCCACTCAGGCCGCGATCAAAAAAATGAACGGCGACTGCATCGAAGTCCTGGGCGACGTTTCTCGCGAAGAAGATGTTTTGCGAATCACCGAGACGGTGCAGTCGCACTTCGGACGAGTCGATGTGCTGGTAAACAATGCCGGCATCAGCTTCATCTGTCCGGCTGAAAAGATCGAAGCCGAAGCCTGGCGAAGGGTTCTGGAAGTAAATCTTACGGGGCCCTTCTTGCTCTGCCGCGAATTCGGCAAGCTCATGCTCCACCGCGGCGAGGGATCCATTGTGAACGTCTGCTCTATCGCCGGACTGGCAGGTATTGCCGATCGCGCCGCTTACAACGCCAGCAAGCATGGACTGGTTGGCCTTACGCGTACTCTCGCCGCCGAATGGGGCGGACGCGGGGTGCGCAGCAACGCGGTGTGCCCGGGATGGGTGAAGACTGAAATGGATTTCGCCGACCAGGCCGGTGGTGCGTACAGCGATGCAGATATCGAAAATCGGGTGCCCATGGGACGGTTTGCCAGTCCGAACGACGTTGCCGAGGCAATTGCATTTCTCGCTGACTCGCGAAAGAGTGGATTCGTGAACGGCCAGACCCTCGGGGTTGACGGGGGATGGTTAGCCGATGGAAGCTGGGAAAGCCTGCGTTTGCAACATCGACCTGAGAATCCCGCTAAGTGATTTGAAAAAATCCTAAGCGATCTGGGAATCGGGAAGGGCCTGACTGAAGTCGGGCCCTCCCCCGATTAAGGATTGCAAAGAACGGATTGCAAAGCGCTCTAAGCTTTGCGGGTTCCCCGTTTGGGGCTGGGGCGCAAGCGCCGCCAGTTGCTACTTCGCCGCCTGCAAACTGGCTACGGCTTCTGGGATCTGGCGCTTGTGCAGCAACTCCACCAGGGCGGTGTAGAGTTTTGTGCGCGTGGAGAAGCGTTCATTGGCGCGCGTGATATAGCGGATGTGTAGTTCAACTCCTGAAGTCGTAGGCCGCACATTAATCGCGGGCGCGAGAGAGACGGGATCGACACGATAGTGGCTGGTAGCGCGTGACCACTCTTGCTCGGCAGTCTTGGCGTCGCCTTCAGTTTCTTTGCTCACAAGTTTTTGAATAGCGTCGATGATGGGGTACGGGTCTTCGCTCGACGGTACCAACAGTTCGATTTCGTCCCATAACCACTGGCCGCTGGTTGAGAAGTTAAAGAAATGTCCTTCAATCGCGTAACCATTCATAAAAGCGACTTTGCGACCCGTGGGGTGGCCAGTGTCGGTCCAGTTGCCGGTTTCGAGCAGGATGGTTCGCATCAGGTTGATTTCTGCAACTTCCCCGACGACGCCGTTGATTTCGACCCAGTCGCCCACATGAATACCGTTGCGTCCCATCAAAACGAACCAGCCGAAAAAGGCGACGATAAAGTCTTTTAAGACGACCGTCAGCCCAGCGCCCGCGAGACCCAGGATAGTTGGCATCTGCGCTGGAGTACCCACCACCACAAAAATGATCAGCAGCAATCCAATGGTTTGCAGAGCGAAGCGAACTACGCCGCGCAGGGTCCGAAGGCGTTTGTGTTCAGCGGTCACTCCCACAAAGAGGCGATCAGCCAGTACACCGGCTTCGTAGACCAGCAGCACGATCAGGACAATCAGCAGAATCGAGCGAATAATCCCATGCAAGGCGGCCCGTTTGTGCGACTGAACCACCGTTACCCAGCTTTTGTAGGTATCGGTGAGCTCCTGGTGGTCGCGAATTCGGCGCGACAAATCTGCCAGATCTTTCTGGTCGGCTGCGAGTTGATGCAGCGAAGCGATGGTTGATGCGGTGGAGCCTGTGGCAACCGGTGCCGCCACTGGTGCACCGTTGGTGGCGGGTTGTGTAGTAACGGCGTGAAGCTGGGCTGCCTGCTGCGATAGCTGTTGCCGGGCCGAGCCCTCAGCGGCGATACGCTTCTGCAGCGGTTCGCGCTTCTGAGTGAGATTTTCAGCCGCCACGGCAGATTGATCCGCAGCCTGTTGCAACTGGCCTTGCTTATCATTGAGATTGCGCCACGAGACTACCTGTTTGGAAAGGCTGCCCTCGCCATACTCGACATCGGGCTGGCTCGCCCCATTTTGTTGCGGTTGAGTCTCGGCCTGATGCTGTTCTTCAGCCTGATGACGCTCAAACAGCCTTTGAATCACGCCGCTGGGATTGTTGCCGGAACGCAGCAGGTCGTCTTTCGCATCCTGTAGCTCGTCATCGTCCAATTCCTGTTGAGCGAGGGCGAGGCTTAACTCTTGCTGCAAAGTGTCCTGCTGGGTGGGATTTGCGGACGCAATGCGCTTCTTGAGGTCTTCTACACGGTCCTGGGTTTGTTTCAGCGCGGCCTGGGCCTTGTTGACGCGATCAAATGCGGCACGGGTCTTAGGGTCCTGATCGGCGGGCTTGACTGCGGCGTCGCGCAACGCGACTGAGAATGCCAAATCCACTTCATGATCGGCGATGCGCAGCGCCTGCCGAGAGTATCTCGTCTCTTCCCGCCCGGTCGCTAAAGCGGACAAGTTACGCGCAGTGCGAAGCGGCGTCTGGTCGACCAGCGAAGTCCAACGAGAAGCGATGGTCGATGGCTGGTCTTCCCGAGTAAGCACCAGGCCAACTACAGCCGCTAGAAGCAGCACTAGCAGGCCGACCGGAATTGTCCAACGCGGGGGAGTCATGGCTCTAAAGATTATAAGTGGGGTTGGAACCGAAACGGGACCGTCAAAGGTTACCGATGTTCAATGTCTGAGTGACGAAATGTGTCCTGCGTGAAAAGCGGCCACGGATCTCGCGGATTCTCCCGGATGACTTTGCTCAGTCATTCTGAGCGCAGCGAAGAACCCCACCCGCTGTTGACTGCCTACGTGGGCATCCTTCGCTCAGCGCGACAACGCTTTTCTCGTTTGAGAAATCCGCGAAATCCGTGGCGCATTCCTGTGCGCATGCGGCTTATGGCTCATAATGGAATCTGCAATGAGACCAGCCAAGAAAGACCCACGAAAGACTCGCGACTCAAAAGCACAACACGGCAGAATCCCTACCCGCGATCCTCGCCGTCGGCCGCAGTTTAGCCGGGAGCTTTCGGTGCTTTACGAGGACGACGCGGTAATTGTTCTCGATAAGCCTGCGGGCTTGCTGGCCGTGCCAATTCCGGGATCGAACACGCCCTCAGCATTGTCTTTGCTCACCAAGAAACTCGAGTGGAAGCGGCAGCGGCCGTTCATCGTGCACCGCATCGACCGGTTTACCTCGGGAGCTCTGTTGTTTGCCAAGAACGGGCGCGACCGCGATCCCCTGATCAAGCAGTTTCTCGCCCACACTCCAGTGCGCCAGTACCTGGCTGTAGTGCGCGGACGCCTGGAAAATCAGGCGGGCACGCTGGTACACCACTTTCGCAAAGAGGGACCCGTACAGCAACTGCGCACCGCAAGAGATTCGCGCGCAACCCGCGCCGAACTCAGCTACACCGTGGACCAGGTTTTTGCCGACGCTACCCTAGTGCGGGTCGATCTGCTTACGGGATTGCAGAACCAAATCCGGGCGCAGTTTGCGGCGGACGGGCATCCCATTATCGGCGACCGGAAATATAATCCCGCGGAAGCGTCAGAGAAGTTGATTTCGCGGGTGGCCCTGCATGCCGCCCACCTCGAGTTCATTCACCCTCGAACCGGGAAAAAAATCTCTGTCGACGCCAAGCAGCCGAGCGATTTTCAGCACTTGATTCAGGAATTGTCACGGCCCAGGCGGCTACGCTCCAGTGGCCCTCGAACTAGACTTAATAAGGGCCGATAATTCCGCCGATGTGTCTGGCAGCGGGTGCTGCCGGGCGTTTTCGATAGTTGTCGATCACTTCGAGATACTTCAATCCGGACCCGGTGTTGTAAAGAACCACCTGATCTTCGGCACTGAAGAAGTTGTTAGCACGCAGTTTGCGATAAGCGACCAGCGCCGCGGCGCCTTCGGGTGCGGCAAAAACCCCTTCGGTTCGCGCCCAGTGTTGAACCGCGTCCATAATTTCGTCATCGCTGACGGCAAGAGCGGTGCCGTTGCTCCTCTGCAAGATGTCGAGAATTAAATAGTCGCCGTAGGGACGGGGCACACGCAATCCGGCGGCGACGGTACTGGCCCCGGCCCACGGCTCAGAAACAGCTGCGTGTTCATCCCATGCTTTAACAATAGGCGCGCAACCGGCTGCCTGCACGCAGACCATGCGAGGACGCTCGGGACCTATCCAGCCCAACTTTTCCATCTCGTCAAAGGCTTTCCACATTCCAATCAGGCCGACGCCACCGCCGGTGGGATAGATAATCCCTTGAGGCACCCGCCAACCCAGCTGCTCGACCACTTCGTACGCCATGGTTTTTTTGCCTTCCACCCGGTACGGCTCTTTGAGCGTGGAAACGTCGAACCATCCTTCCTTCTGTTTTTGCTCGTTCACCAGGCGGGCGCAATCGCTGATCAAGCCGTCCACCAGAGTGACGTGGGCACCGTAACTCTGGCATTCAACACGGTTCGCCAGAGGCACATCCTTGGGCATGAAGATGTACGCCTCAAGCCCCGCGGCGGCGGCGTACGCGGCCATGGCGCTGGCGGCATTTCCCGCAGAAGGAATGGCGAGCTTTTTTAGTCCGTAGGCCTTTGCCATGGTGACGGCAGCCGAGAGGCCACGCGCTTTGAATGATCCCGTGGGATTCAACCCCTCGTCCTTGATGTAGACGTTCGGATATTCGTTGCTGGGAAGTAAAGGAGTGAAGCCTTCGCCCAGCGTGACCGGTGGAGCGTCCGGCATCACTTCTGCATATCGCCACATACTGGCGGGACGGCCGATTAGGCTCTCAGGCTTAAAGTATCCCTTTAAGGCGGCGAGGTTGTAGCGGGCGAATAGAATTCCGCCATCTTTGGTGCAGACGGTCTGCGGAGTATTGAATTCGAATGTTGCACCACATTTGGTGCACGCTAAATATGCTGGACGAGTCATTTGCAAGGGCAGTTTAGCACTGGGCAAACTGCAGTCTTGCGCAGAGCTCGGCGGATGCCCTGAAAGTAGTGCAATTGGTTAGTTACGCTGGCAGGCGGCGTAGCAATGCATTGGCTCGGCGGAACCAGGGGCGCTCACGGCGGCGCTGGTAGCTGGGCATAGCTGGTTTTTTCTCCAGGATTTTCTTCGCCCACTCGCGGGCTTCGGCGGCGCGGCCCTGCGACGCCAGGAAGGTCGCGTAGTTGTAATAAGCCTCGGACAACGTCGAGATCTTCAACACTTCTGGGAAAAGGGTGGCGGCTTTTTCTGCCTGGCCGGTTTCTGCATAGGTGTGGGCCAACAGTCCAGCGGCGCGATGAAAGTCGTAATCGGAATCTTGCGCTACCACACGTTCAAAATCCGGCAGCGCGGCAGGGAAGTCGCCCATGTACATTGCCGCCAGCCCACGCCGATAGAACGGATCAGCCGAATCAGTTCTCGACGAAATGGCACGGTCGAAGCATTGCCGCGAGCGGGCGTATTTTCTCTCCTCGAGATATAGGTCGCCAAGCTCCTCATAGTTTCCGGCCGAAGGATTATCAATTACCGCTGCTTCCAGCTCGCGAATGCGGCGTCGCCGCGGAAACACTTTGAACGACTGACGGAGCAATCCAGCGTCGGGAGCCATTTCGCTAACGATATAAACCAGCGCGCCCAGCCAGCCTCCAATGAGGATGATCCAGAGCCAAAAGGTGTCAGGCCGGCGGCGAATGAAGTGGACGATGGCCACGGCTTGCAGCGCAATCCCCCACCACGAAAACAGATGAAAGAGAAGAAATCCCATTCTTGGGCGCACTATAGCACAAGCGTTTTCAGAGAGTTCGCGCGAGGCGAATGTTAAAATCGCAGGCAGTGAAGCATTCCATCCGTCTGCTGGCCGTCGATATTGACGGTACCCTGCTCAACTCACAATTCAGAATTTCTGCGGCCGATTTAGCCGCCCTGCAACGGGCTCATCGAGAAGGCGTCGAAGTTGTTCTGGCCACCGGCCGCCGCCATACCTTCGCGTTGGCCATTGCTCGACTACTGCAATTCGATCTTTGGCTCATCACCTCGAACGGTGCTGTGACTCGCTCGTTGAGTGGCGAGACCTTTCACCGCGACCTGCTGCCGCGGGAGACTTGCAGGCAGCTCTGCGCGGCCATGCAGCAATTTCGCGGCAACACGGTGCTTACTTTCGACCAAGAAACCAAGGGCGGGATCGTGCTGGAACGCATGGACGAGTTGACTGGCAGCATCCAGAAATGGCTGGAGAAGAACCTGGAATTCATTGAGTTTATTGTACCGGTGGAGAAAGCCTTGGTTACCGATCCGGTGCAGGCGATGTTCTGTGGTCCGATAGCCCGGATGCAGCAGGCATTGGCCGCTATAGCTGCTAGCGGACTGGAAAACCAGATCAATGTGTTGCGAACTGAGTATCCCGTGCGCGATCTGAGTATCGTGGATATTTTGAACGCCGGATGTTCGAAAGGACATGCCGTGAAACGTTGGGCGCGGCATCGTGGCATTGATCGAGATGGAATCATGGCGATTGGGGACAACTTCAACGACGTCGAGATGCTGGAGGTTGCCGGCCGCCCGTTCATCATGGGCAATGCCTGTGAGGAGTTACGAAGCAATGGCTGGGAAGTGACCTTATCCAACGACGAGAGCGGGGTTGCGGCGGCGGTGGAGCGGGCGCTGGGGACGTGATAGTGTGTATAGACAAAGTATATACATAAAGGTTAAACTGCCTTAGTATCAATTTATGGCCAAAGCGCAGATGGTGAAATGGGGAAATAGTCTCGCAATCCGTATCCCTAAAAGTGTTTCCGAGGAGGCCCAGCTTCGTGAGGGCGACCATCTCATTCTAGAAGTTGAAGCTCCTGGCTCTGTAGCTTTGCGTGCCGCAAACCGTCCTACTCTGAAGGAACTTCTCTCCGGGATTACCTCAGATAATCTTCACAATGAACAGAGCTGGGGTAACGAAGTCGGGAACGAAATCTGGTGAAGGAGTGGGTACCCGACGCTGGCGATATTGTGTGGATTGACTTAAGCCCTACGAGCGGGCACGAGCAGGCAGGTAAAAGGCCGGCGATGGTTCTTTCTCCCGCCTCCTACAATTCAAAAACCAGTTTGCTGCTTGCTTGCCCAATGACGACCTCGGTAAAAGGATATCCCTTCGAAGTACCTATGCCTGATCGAGGTGTCGTCTTAGCTGACCAAGTTAAGTCCTTGGATTGGCGGGCTCGGAAGGTTCAGCGGAAAGGGAAAGCTCCTGCCGACGTATTGCAGCGCGTCCGAATAATTCTGGGTACTTTGCTACAGATTTGAATGTGGTAACCATTTGCCGCCCTTCCTTTCTCGCGTCTCACAACGCGGGTGTCTACTTCGTAACAGGTACTTGAGGTACCTCGCCGAATTAGCCGCTTTTAATCTAAACTTAGGGTCAGTGAGGGCGGGCTTTCAATTCGCGCTTGTTCTGATTGTCGCCATGGCAGCCTTTCCTGCGCTGGGTGCGGAGCTGGCAATACTGCACAATGGCTTCTCGATCCGGCACGAGCGGCACGTTCCGATCGGGGCCGTGACCCGGCTTTATCTCTCCGCCGATGGAAAGAATTACACCGATGTCGCCACTGCCGATATCGACCATTTTGAAGAGGATCTGGCTCAACCGGCGCAGCCCGACGTCGCAGCCCAATTGGCAACCCCACCTGCCGGCAGCCGCTCAAAAATCCACTTTACAAGACGTGGTTACTGCGACCGGGACTTTGCACCGCATCGATCCCGACCTGATTGCCAGCGTGATTCATGCGGAGAGCAATTTCAATCCGCATGCTCGGTCCCCTAAGGGAGCGCAAGGCTTGATGCAGCTGATGCCGCAGACCGCTCAGAAACTGGGCGTGGCGAATGCCTACGACAGTCAAGCCAATGTGGACGGTGGAACCCGCTATCTGAAGCAATTGCTGGAGCTTTACAATTACGATCTGGTAAAGGCGCTTGCCGCATACAATGCAGGCCCGCAACGGGTCACCAAGTATCGTGGCGTGCCTCCGTATCGAGAGACGCAACTCTACATTCGCAAAATCATTCTCGATTACAACCGCAAAAAACTTGCGGAGCAAAAAGCCGCTGCTGCTGCGGCTAAGGCCGCCAAGCAAAAACAGGTCCATCCCTTCAGCACGGGAAAGCAAGCTTCGCTAACCTCTTCTGCGCTGCCTGCCGCGCAATAGCATCAGGACTGTTGATTGAGAGCGTCCCAGGCTTTAGCTCCCAGTTGTGTTTTCCCCCGAACCAGAGTTTCGTGTCTGCCGCTATCGCGTTGACCCCCGCCCTGTGCTCATTTACCTTGGCATGGGGCTGTGCTGATTTGCAGTGTCCCAGCCGACGCTGACAAATGGATAAAAAACGTTTTCTTATTTACGGAATCCTGCTGGCCGTACTGGCTCTTTTGATGTACCTCCAGTTCCGGACTTGGCGGGATTTCGACTGGCCCACCTTCTGGAGCCAGACTGACCATGTCAGCAAGCGGCACATCTTCCACGCGGTCGCCCTGATTTATCTGGCTTATGTAGTGCGGGCATGGCGCTGGGGGATTTTTCTGCGCCCGGTAAAGAAAACTTCTGCACTCAAGTTAATTTCTCCAACCATGATTGGTTTTACTGGGTTGGCTTTGCTGGGCCGTCCCGGCGAAATGATTCGGCCGTATCTGATTTCCCGCCGATTGAATCTGCCGTTTTCGTCGCAGCTTGCAGTGTGGGCGGTGGAGCGCATTTTTGATATCGCAGCCTTTACTGTTCTGTTAGTGCTGACGGCTTTTGTGGCTACCGCTCCCAAGAGACTGGAAACTTACGAGCTCTTCCAAAAAGCCGGCATGGTCTTCGCCCTCATCACTATCGTTCTGATTATTGCCGCGGTAGTCGTGCATCGGAGCGGGGAAGCTCTGGCTGGATGGGTGGAGCGGCGATTCTCACACTGGCGGGCCAGTCTAGGTAGCCGGATTGCGCTCCGCATCCGCGAATTTCGCGCCGGACTAAACACTATCGGAGGATTCTGGTCTTTCCTGGCGCTGACCGGACTGTCGATCGCGATGTGGGCCATGATTGCGGTGGCCTATAAAGAAGTGACTCACTCCTATCGCGTCGAGTCTCTGGAAATTCCTCAGACCCAGGTTCTGCTGCTGATGGGGTCGAGCATGGTGGGGTCCCTGATCCAGTTGCCGGGGGTTGGCGGCGGGTCACAGCTAGCAACTATTGCGGCTCTTCGTCACGTTTTCGCTGTGCCTCAGGAACTGGCGGCGAGCTGCGGCATCATGCTTTGGCTGGTGACTTTCTTTGCCGTTGTGCCGGTTGGCCTATTTCTGGCGCACCACGAGCGCATCTCACTGCGCAAAGTTTCAGCGGAAAGCCAGGTAGAGGAAGCCCAGGTTGTGCTGCCGCCTTCGACTTAGCGGCGCATTGAGTAATTGGGAAATTTGGTAGCTGGGTACTTAACGCGTTCTTAAATTATCCGACTACTCAATTGCTAAATTTCCCGATGCCAAATTCCTCCAAATTTCGCCTGCTACAATGAATTTGATCCTTTCAGCGCTATGAAATGCCCTTTTTGCGCCTTTGAAAACGACAAGGTAGTCGATTCGCGTGAGAGTAAGGAAGCTGACTCCATACGGCGGCGGCGCGAATGCCTGAAATGTGGCAAGCGCTTTACCACCTATGAGCGGATTGACGAAATCCCCTACATGGTGGTGAAAAAAGATGGGCGCAGGGAAAAATTCGACCGGCAAAAAGTACTGAATGGACTGCTCCGGGCGTGCGAAAAACGGCCGGTTTCAATTGGCAAGCTAGAACAGATAGTTAACGAAGCCGAGGGTTTTGTAATTGAATCGGCAGAGCGTGAACGCAAGACCAGCGAAATAGGCGAGCTGATTATGAACCGGCTGCGCCGCCATGACAAAGTGGCTTATGTGCGTTTTGCTTCGGTTTACCTGGATTTTAAGGATGTGCAGGAGTTCATGGCGGAGTTGAAGGATTTGCTGAAGACGAAAGAGCCAATTGAGCTGCGCGGCAAGATCGTCGGCAAAATTTCGCCTTAATTCCTGTCGTTCTGAGCGCAGCGAAGAACCCCTATAACCACCAAAATTTTTCGCGCTACAGGGTCCTTCGGCGCCAACAACGCGTGTCAGTATGAAAGGCTGACTAAGGTGCCAACAGCATTTATGAACATGTTCAGGTCTGCCGATCATAAGGTCATTCATGGCACATAAAGTTACTCTCATCCCGGGCGATGGAATTGGTCCTGAAGTTACCGGTGCAGCGGTTCGCATTCTCGAGGCCAGCGGGCTTAAGTTTGAATGGGAGACTTTTCAGGCTGGAGCGGAAGCGTTTGAGAAGTATCACGAATACATTCCCAAAGAATTAACGGAATCCATCGAGCGCACCCATGTGGCGCTCAAGGGGCCGGTGACTACGCCCATCGGCGGCGGTTTCGCCAGCATCAATGTGCAGCTGCGTAAACAGTTCGAGCTTTACGCGAACTTCCGTCCCATCAGTAATCTGCCGCATATTCCGACCCGCTATCCCGATGTCGATCTCATCATCGTGCGTGAGAACACTGAGAGCCTTTATTCCGGGCTGGAGCATGAAGTGGTCCCGGGAGTGGTCGAGAGCCTGAAGATCATCACGGAGAAGGCCTCAACCCGCATTTCTCGATTTGCTTTCGAGTACGCCCGCCAGCATAAGCGCCGCAAGGTGCATGCCATCCATAAAGCCAACATTATGAAGCTCTCGGATGGACTGTTTCTGCGGTGCTCGCGCGCCGTAGCAAAAGAATATCCCGAAATCACTTACGGTGAGCACATTGTGGATAACACCTGCATGCAGTTGGTAATGAATCCCTATCAGTACGACATGCTGGTGATGGAGAATTTATACGGCGACATTATTTCCGACCTGTGCGCCGGGCTGGTCGGGGGACTGGGATTTGTCCCCGGTGCGAACATAGGCGACCAGTGCGCCATCTTTGAGGCAGTTCACGGATCTGCGCCCGACATCGCAGGGAAGAACATCGCCAATCCCACGGCGGTGTTGCGCTCGGCGCTGCTGATGCTTCGCCATCTGGGGGAGCACGAGGCTGAGGCAAAGATACAGAAGGCCCTGGAACACGTTTATCGCACCAAGGAACTGCTTACGCGCGACGTTGGCGGACAAGCCGGTACCTCGCAGTTTGCCGATTCTGTAATTGCTGCAATGGAGCCAGCGGTGCACTCCCGCGGCGTCTAGATTTCTTCACTAAGTTGTCGTTCTCGCATCCCGTTTCCAGAAAAATCGGTTCTCCTCGTTGACTCGCGGCGGAATGTTAAGTAACATTCGTTCGCTTTAAGGAACCCGGGGGATGGTGACGACAACACGGCGTCCAGGCGTAGTTCTCTTCCAGCTCGGCGGCCCCGACACGTTGGAAGCCATTGAGCCTTTTCTCTTTAATTTGTTCTGTGATCCCGACATTATTGACTTCCCCTTCGCCAGAATTGGCCGTAAACCCCTCGCCAAACTTATCTCGACCACTCGCGCCAGCAAGGTTCGGCATCATTATTCGGTAATTGGCGGAGGTTCTCCGATCCGGCGGTTTACGCAGCAACAAGCGACCGCGCTGCAATTCCTGCTTCGCGAAATGGGAGTGGATGCCCACTGCTTTGTGGCGATGCGATATTGGCATCCCTTCACTTCTGAGGCGATTGAGCAGCTTCGGGCGGCTAATTGCGATGAGGTGGTGTTGTTGCCGCTTTATCCGCAATATTCCCGCACTACAACAGGCAGCAGCCTGAATGAGTGGGGCAAGCTTTTTGCGGAAGACATCCCGGTACATTGCGTAGAGCCGTTTTATCATCACGAGCTTTATCTCGATGCGCTGGTTGAGAAGATCGAAGAAGGGTTGGCACGTTTTCCACGCCCGGAGCAACCGGAATTGGTGTTCAGCGCACATAGCGTGCCGGTGTCCGTAATTGAGAAGGGCGACCCATATCAGCGCCAAATCGAAGAAACGGTGCGGCTGGTAAGGCAGCGTGGCGGATGGCGAAATCGCCATCGGCTCTGCTATCAGAGTAAAGTGGGTGCGAGTAAGTGGTTGAGGCCGTCGCTGCATTCGACGCTGAAGGATCTTGCGGCGGAGAGCGCGCGCGAGGTCTGCGTCGTGCCAATTGCCTTCGTATCTGATCACGTGGAAACACTAGGTGAAATCGATCATGAGGCGCGTGAAGAAGCCGCAGCACTCGGCATTGATCATTTTGAAATGACCGCGGGGCTAAACGACTCGCCGACATTTATTGCCGCACTGGCAGACCTGGTGTTGACAGCGTTGGGTGGCGAATCGCGAGGTACACGGAGTGCCAGTTATCTGGTAGCGGCGGATTAGGCCCGGCAGATTCGAAGCACAGTGAGAAGGGAGTAGGACGGATGGCGGACGAGAGCAACGCGGCTAAAGGCGTGCGAGGTCGTCTTCCCGTTTGGCCGCGAAACGCATTGAACCCATCGGTCATCGCGGCCGAGCAAGCCTATCGCAAACGGTCGGGTTTGCCGCTTTTAACCGATTCCGACATCGAAGCGCTGAAGGCCGGGCAGCCGTTGTGGTGGGAAACTGAAGGCGGCACTCCGCCGCCGGACGCTGTTGTAGTTGCAGCACCGGTTGCTGCTGTGCCGGTTGCAGCTGCTCCTGTTGTTGCAGCGCCTGCTGCCGTCGAAAGCACTACGATTAGCGACGAAGTGAAGGCGATGGTTGCCGCCGGCAAGAAGTGGAGCAAGTCTTCCATCGCTGCCGAGAATGCCCGCCGCAAGCGCAATAATCTGACCAGGCTAAACGATGCTGAAGCCAGCCTGCTGATTGGCGAACCTTACACCTCGGTTCCGGCAGCTGTGGCTGCGACGCCTGCCACAGCTTCTTCTGCCGTACCCGTTGCGGCTAAGCCCGCAGCCCCGGCACAGCCCGCAATTCCGCAGGGAACGTCGGTTGCGCGTAGCGGTGCTTCCACGCGATACGTTGGCACCCCGGCAGTGGGGACCTCAAAAGCTGCGGCGGCTGGCGGCATCGCGTCGATTGGGCCGGACGACAATGACATCAATCAGCAGCGGCGGCGTTTCGTGTGGGCGGCGGTAGCGGCATTTTTGATGGCGTGGTTTCTGGCCTTCTTTCGTTTCTTCTTACCGCGGACTTTGTTTGAGCCGGCAACTACTTTCAAGATCGGCTATCCGGAAGATTACGGGCTGGGCGTCGATACCAAGTGGCAGCAGAAGTATCGCATCTGGGTGGATCGCACTCCAGATCGGATATTCGTGATCTATGCGCGCTGCACCCACTTGGGATGCACGCCGGACTGGAAGCCCAGCGAAAACAAATTTAAATGCCCATGCCACGGAAGCGGATACGACAGCGAGGGTGTGAACTTTGAGGGTCCGGCGCCACGCCCCATGGATCGCGCCAAGGTTGAATTGTCCCCGGATGGACAGTTGTTGGTGGATGTGTCGAAGTTGTATCAGTGGCCGAAAGGCCAGCCGTCGCAATTCAATGATGATGGGGCGTACTTGCGGACTTAGAGTCGTAGCGCCGCGGAGACGTAGCCGAGCTACATCTCTACCGAAGTGCGGAGAAGATGAGTAGAGACGTAGCTCGGCTACGTCTCCGAGGAGAAAATGGCTGAAGAAAACAATAACGGGAGCAACGGCGATCGGGTTCGGTTGCTGGAAAAGGTAAAGGCTGGGATCAAGGAAGATGTCGAGTCACTCAAAACAGACTTTCCGGCGAAAGCCAAAGAGCAGATTGAGGGACTGAAAGATCCGACCAAGACCCAGGTCTACACTTCCATCTTCCGCCACAAGCACGACGACACACCGCGTAACCGTGCGCTGGGCGTGCTTTCCAATGTCTTTCTCCATCTGCATCCTGCCAAGATTAATCGCGACGCTGTTCGTTACAGCTATACCTGGGGCATGGGCGGCATTACGTTTTATCTGTTCATGGTGCTGACCTTTACCGGCGTGCTGCTGATGTTTTATTACCACCCCAGCAAAGTGCAGGCGTTTCGTGACGTGCTTTACCTGGAACACGACGTTCCCTTCGGAAAGATTTTGCGCAACATGCATCGCTGGGCCGCCCACTTAATGGTGATCGCGGTATGGCTGCATATGTTCCGGGTGTTTCTCACGGGGTCGTACAAGAAGCCGCGAGAATTCAACTGGAACGTCGGCGTGATTCTGCTGGTACTGACGCTGCTGCTCTCGTTCACGGGGTATCTGTTGCCCGACGATCAGCTTGGTTTCTGGGCGGTGACGGTAGGAACGAACATGGCCCGTGCAACGCCGCTGTTAGGGCACGAAGGCCCATTCGGAAAGTTGCTGGGAATGACGCCGTATAACGATGTGCGATTCGGGCTGCTGGGCGGATCGATTGTAGACGCCAATGCGCTGCTGCGGTCCTACATTTGGCACTGCATCGGCATTCCGATCGTGGCGTCGATTTTCATGATCGTGCATTTCTGGCGGGTAAGAAAAGACGGCGGCATTTCTGGCCCGGCGCCGGTGATGTTGCAGGCAGAGGCGGACAAGATCAAGCGATAGTCGGGAATCGTCATTAGTCGTTGGGGTTAGGTGCAGGGCAAACACAAGGTCCCTCGACTTCGCTCGGGATGACAGAGTTTTTTAGTTTGTACAGAAGTTGTTGCAGTGGTCGTTTGACGAGTCGGCCAACGACGAACGGCCAACGACGAACGGCCAACGACCGACTGACTAACGACGAACGACCAGTGACACTTTCGGAGCACTTATGGATTGGCGACAACTTTGGGATATCGCTTCCACCCCTGACAACGTCCCCATTGTCGGGCTGATTCCACTGCTCGCCTTTTATTGCTATCTGGCGTGGAAGCAGGCCAAGGCTAACGATGTGCTGATCGCCGAACTGGAAACCAATCCGGCGATGGCGAAGACGCACCATCGCAAGACCTGGCCATTTCAGAAAGGGTGGCAAAAAGAGATTCACGTTTGGCCGTTCCTGCTGCGGGTTGAGTTTCTGGCGGCGATTATTGTCACCATCATTCTCATGGTCTGGTCAATCACGCTGAATGCTCCCATGGAAGAACCAGCTAATCCAAACCTGACCATGAATCCGGCGAAGGCTCCCTGGTATTTCCTGGGATTGCAGGAGATGCTGGTGTACTTCGATCCGTGGATCGCCGGCGTGGTGATGCCGACGCTCATCATTGTTGGACTGATGGTCATTCCGTACATCGACACCAACCCACTCGGCAGCGGCTATTACACCTGGAAGCAACGCAAGTTTTCCATTGGGACATTCTTGTTTGGATTTATCGTGCTGTGGGTTTCGATGATCATCATCGGAACTTTCATTCGAGGGCCAGGATGGCAGTGGTTTTGGCCGGGGCAGACCTGGGATCACAACCGGCTGATTTACGAAGTGAATATCGACTTGCCGGATATTTTCGGCATCGCCTCGAACTGGGCCAAAATTGTTTTCGGCGCGATCGTGGTCGGAGGCTATTACCTGGTGGGGGGACTGATCGCCCACGCGCTATTCCGCCGCTACAACCCGAGCGATTACAAGCGGATGAGCTTATTACAATACTCCACGATGATGATTTTCTTACTCACCATGGTGGCATTACCGATCAAGATGGCTCTGCGCCTGGCGTTCCATATTAAGTACGTGTGGATAACGCCTTGGTTCAACGTGTGAGATCGTCGTTGGTCTTTGGCTGTTCGTCGTGGCTAAGGGCCAACGCAAGGTCCCTCGACTGCGCTCGGGATGACAGATTTTTTTAGATGAAGAATTGGCCAAGGACGACCGGCCAAAGACGAACGACCAAAGACGCACGACTGATCTCGCACGACCAACGACTGTTAGGAGGATTCGGTGCCCGAACAACCAATCCCCGAGTACGACCCGGTAGTGGGGAAGTCCTACGCCACGCATTACGTGGTTGCCATTGTCATTCTAATGGCGACTTTGTTCTGGGCGTTGTGGGATGAGGGTGTTACCCAGCGGCCGTGGAAGGCGTATCAGCACGAGTGGAAAGACCGCTACGTCGCCTTCCTGAAGACGGCGCGGTCGAGTTCGTTGCAGTCGGAAAAAGAGATTCAGCTGACGGCTGACTACCAAACCCTGGCGCAGGCTGCTAAAGACGCAGATGCTGCCGCGAAGCCGCGGCGCGATGAGATTCAAAGGCAGATTACGGGATTGAGTGCGCAGATTCTGTCGGTGCAGAACGTCTTCACTGACCGTCGTGCATACGTAAATGCGCTTACTTATCAGCTTGAAACCGACACCAGCGCTTCCGGCAAGCGAAGCAAGCAAAAAGACATCGATGATTACAAGGCAAAACAGGCCACAGTCGAATTCCCCGACGGCCACCGCGAGAAATTCAATTTCCACCAGTTGGAAGAAAAGTACAACGAGCTGAAGGCCGAACGCACTAAGTTGAGTGCCGAGCTCGGCGATGTGCTTAAACCGGCCAGCGATGCCAGCACTAAGGCCAGTGCTTACCTTACCGACCACATGGTCGACCTGAAGCCGGAGCAGATTGACGGTCTGCGCAAGAAAGCTGCGGAGTCTGATCCAACGATTTTGCAGATCAACGTTCCGGAAGCCAACATCGTGGATCGCTGCGAATCCTGCCACATGGGGACGCGGGAGCCGGTGAAAATTTCCCAGGCGGCAATGACGGTGAAAGGCCACAAGCCGGATGAATATGCTCGCGCCTTCGTGAGCCATCCTGAGCCAGAGTTGCTGAAGCTGCACGATCCGGAAAAGTTTGGCTGTTCCACCTGTCATCAGGGGAACGGGCGGGCCACCACCAGCATTGAAAAGGCCCACGGCAATTATGAGCACTGGCTGTGGCCGCTGTTCCCCAAGCAGAACGTGGAGGCCGGCTGCCAGACCTGCCACGCCGCCGACATGGTGCTGGCCAGCGGCGACGTACAGTGGGACGTCATCAACGAGGGCAAAGACCTGTTCCGGCAACGTGGGTGCATGGGATGCCATCGCTATGAAGGCTACGACCGTGAGCCTGAAGACATGAACTCGGTCAGCCAGCAGATCAAGCAGTTTGAAGGGCAGAAGAAGGACAATCTCAAGCAGACCGCGTATCTGATGAAGCAGGCGGATGCTGCCTCCAACAACGAGGAGGCCAATCGGCTGAACGAAAAGGCTGTTGCGCTGAAAGTGGCAAACAGCAAGCTCGATGGGCGAGTCAAGCAGCTTGATTTCCAGGCCCACAGCCTGATGGAAGATATGAAGAAGGTTGGTCCGAACCTGAAGGACGTTCGGCTCAAGCTGAATCGCAACTGGATTCCGGTGTGGCTCAAGAAGCCGACTGACTTCCGTCCCAATACCAAGATGCCGAATTTCCGGCTAAACGATAACCAGATCAAAGCGATTTCGGCATACATCTGGCAGACCGGTTTCAGCGACCAGTTGCCCAAACAAAAATCGGGGAATGCGGATCACGGTAAAGAACTATTCGAAACCCGCGGCTGCCTGGCTTGCCACTCCATCGGAGAAGGCAGTCAGACCACCGGTGGCACTTTTGCCGCGAACCTGAGCCGGGTCGGCGAAAAGGCCAACTACGACTACCTGGTTCGCTGGGTGCATAACGCGCGTGAACGCACCCGGCCTTATTGCCCGCTTGAGAAGAAAGATATCGGGCCGGAAGACTACGCTAAAAGAGGATTGCCGTATCAGTTCGACTTGCAGCACAGCCAGTGCCCGAACGATGGCCACGAGCTGCAAGTGCAGAACATGACCGTCATGCCAAGCCTGCGCCTCAGCGAAGAAGATGCGCAGGATGTTGCCAGCTATCTGGTATCGCAGAAACATCAGGAGCCTTCGGCTTATGCGGACGCCTCCTTCATGGAGGATCCGAAACTTAAGGCCGAGGGTGAAAAGTGGGTCCGCCACTTTGGTTGTGCCGGCTGCCACGAGATCTCGGGGTTCGAAACTGAGGGCCGCATTGGGACCGACCTGACGGTCGAAGGCAGCAAACCGATCGAGCGGCTAGACTTTGCGCTATTCACCGAGACAGCTCAGCGCGGTGGCAAAGGCGCCGAGCCGATCAAGGATCCGGAAAACCTGGCGCGGCTACCGGAAGGTCCCGCCAGAACCGAATGGTATGACCACAAAGGATTCTTTGAGCACAAACTGGCTGAGCCCAACGTCTTCGACGCTGGCAAGGTGAAGGCGGAAGAAGAGAAACTGCGCATGCCGAATGTGCACCTGAGCAAGGAGCAGATTCAGGCGCTGACAACTTTCCTTCTGGGCAGCGAAGAAACATCCTTGCCAGCCAGCTATCAATACAAGCCGGGCGATGCCCGGCACGACATTCAGGAAGGCTGGTGGGTGGTCAAGAAATACAACTGCATGGGTTGCCATCAGTTTATTCCTGGCCAGCGCACGATTCTGATGGGGTTGTCACAATATCAGGATGTGCAGGAACAGTTGCCGCCGAAACTGCTGACCGAAGGCGCTCGCGTCGATCCGGAATGGCTGCGCCGATTCTTGTCGAATCCATCGCTCAGCACCAGTGACACGAATCGGAATGGGGTGCGTCCGTACTTGAAAGTTCGCATGCCCACCTTCTCATTCTCCGAGAACGAATTGCGAAAATTGGTCCGGTTCTTTGAGGCATTATCACAACAGCCATTGCCCTACATTCCCGAGTCGGTGCCGACTTTGACGACCAAGGAAAATGACATGGCGCGCAGCCTGTTCTCGAGCACGGCGGCGCCTTGCCTGAAGTGTCATGCCACGGGAGATGCGCAGCACGACAAGATCGCCACCGCGCCAAACTTCCTATTGGCAAAAGAACGTCTAAAGCCTGACTGGGCGGAACGTTGGATTATCGATCCGCAAGCCATTAGCCCCGGGACTTCGATGCCGTCGGGATTGTTCCGTCGGGAGAATGAGCACTGGGTATTTTCTGGGCCGACACCGCCGTCGTTCCAGGGCTACGATCAGGATCACAGCAGGTTGTTGATTGATTACATCTTCCAGCTTACACCGGAAGAGCAGCGGCGCGTTGCTTCCGCAATGGGTCACAACCGTGCTGCAATTCCAGCCGCAACTAAACAGAAGCAGGCCAGCACGGCGTCCCCGATAAGTGCGGGAGGTCGTGGTTCGCGTTAGAATGTTGGCGTCAAAAAGATCACGAATTTTTTTTAGATCACTCTTAACCTACGAAAGGTCGAAATCATGAATGGAAAGATGAAGACATGGTTCGCAATGTTTGGCCTGTGCCTTCTTGGATTGTGGCTGTTGGCGGGCTGCAGCAAGAAGGAGAATACCAACGAGGAGCAGACATCCTCTCCCACCTCGGAAGCTAAGCCCGCGGCTGCTTCCACTCCGATTGATCCGGCGACCGCAGCCACCGTCAGCGGTAGCGTGAAGTTGGACGGCGCGGCACCGAAGGCGGCCAAGATCGACATGAGCCAGGACGCGGCCTGCAAGGGTGCAAATCAGTCCGAAAACGTCGTCGCCGACGGCGGTAAGCTGGCCAACGTATTCGTCTACGTAAAGGAAGGTCTGGGGGATCGTACCTTTGATGTGCCAAAAGAGTCGGTGGTCATTAACCAGGAGGGCTGCCGTTATCATCCCCACGTGTTGGGCGTGATGGCCGGTCAGAACGTGGAAATTAAGAATGATGATGCTACTACACATAACATTCATCCCACGCCGAAGGACAACCGCGAGTGGAACGAATCACAGCCGCCAAAGGCAGCTCCCATCGAGAAGAACTTTGCTCGCGAGGAGATCCTGCTGCCGGTGAAGTGCAACCAGCATCCTTGGATGAAGATGTACGTCAACGTGGTCAAGAGCCCGTTCTACGCGGTGACTGGCGAAGACGGAAAGTATGAAATCAAGGGTCTGCCGCCAGGAGATTACACACTGGCGTTTGTCCAGGAAAAGCTGGGCACGCAGGAACAGAAAGTCACATTGGCGCCGAAAGATGCCAAGACGGTGGACGCCAGCTTCAAAGTGCAATAACTCTTGCACGGAGGGACGGGCGGCGCGCCCGTCCCTCCAAACTAACCATCTGTCATCCTGAGGGCAGCGAAGAACCCCTTTCGCCTGGGAACCGGCTTCGGAACATAAGCCGAGTTTTATAGTGCCAAGAATCCCAAGCCAATCCATGGGCGGCGATTCCTATAGCAAGAAACCACGGCGAGTTCTTTAAACCGAGTGCAGCGAAAGTAGCATAGAGCGCCAACCACAGAAGCTCTACCCAGACCCACGAAACGAATCGCCAGCCTTCTGCCACGACGGAAGCATATAGAGCATCCACACAGTGATGGTCGAGAGGGCAATCAGGACCGCTATTTGAATAGCGTTCTGTGCTTTGCAGGCCCGGTTACGCCTACTCTTGCCCTCGTGTTCATGTCGACCCGTCCTCAATTGTTACCTGCGCCTTACCTAGCAGAATAGTCGGCCTTGGGAAAGAGTATCCTGCCGCTTAACATCGGTTGGTTCTAGACGGCTCGCGCCGTTTGGGGAAAACATCTCACCCCAATTGTTCCCCTTTACGGGCGGGGCGGCGGGGTTTTGCTTGCGGCGAATCGTAGGCGTACGTAGTCGGCTATCCAGCGGCCGTCGGCATCGCGAAGTTGGGGTTCGAGGTCCGTCCTTACTTCCTCCAAGTAGTCTCTGCGGGCTTCCTCGGAGAAACCTTGAAAAAAGTTGAGGGCAAACGTTTCCAACCAACTGATGATATCGCCGGGCAAAGGCGTGGGGCGCGGGATGAGCGCAATGCTATCGACGCGGAAACCTGCACGTTCCAGTCTGGCGGTGTAGTCGGCGGGCGTCAGGAAATACCATGGAACGCGAGCCTCGCCGTTTAACCCGCGGCGGTCCAAGGCTTGAACCAGGGCAGTCCTGATTTTGTTAACGCACCCGTGGCCCCCGCATTCGGCAACAAATCGGCCGCCGGATTTCAAAGAACGATGCACTCCAGCAAGCATTAGTTCTGGGCGCTTAATCCAGTGCAGCACCGCGTTACTGAACACAGCATCAAATTCTTCGTTGTAGGGCAGGTCTTCGGCGCTGATGGCGAATGCGTTCAAGCCAAGTTTTTTTGCGGCTTCGACCTGCGGAGCGCTGGAATCGACCGCAACCACTCCACACCCCAAATCAGCTAGCTTTTTCGTGAGCACGCCGTCTCCGCACCCAAGATCGAGAATCCTTTCGCCGGGCTGAGGAGCCAGTAGATCAAAGACGGGCGATCCTAAGTCGGAAACGAATCTTGCGTTTCGGGCATAAGAGTCTGGGTCCCAGGTCTGTGCTGTGGACATGGCTAAAATCATAGCAGCTAGAAATTCGTCTTATTCGAACTAAGCGCATGCGGGGTTCGACCTATTCGTAGCGCAGGGCCTCGATGGGATCGAGACGGGATGCCCGTATGGCTGGGATCATGCCGCTGACTAATCCCACCAGCGCCAGGATCGCGGTAGACACAAATACGCTCGCCGGTGAAATGAGCAGCCGAATGTCCCCCACCTCTCCGTGCTTAGCCAGCGCGCTGTAAAAGGTAAGGTCCCCAACACAGAACGAAACCAGGTAAGCGAGCCCAATACCTAACACGCCGCCGACCAGGGTAATCGCCAGCGCTTCGGAGAGAAACTGCACAAGAATATCGAAACGGCGAGCGCCCAAAGCCTTCTCCATGCCGATCTCGCGCGTGCGCTGGGTCACGCTTACCAGCATGATATTCATAAGCCCCACGCCGCCGATGCCGAGAGTCAGAGCGCCGATAATGGCAAGCAGAACCTGTAGCGCCATGCTGATGATTCCAAATTGCGAAAGTTGGTCCATCAGAATGAAGACCATTAGGGCGCGATGATCATCGGGACGGAAACTGTGCTGCGCAGCCAGCGCGGTGCGAATCGACCTTTCAACCGCGTGGTAATCCGGGCCACGAAAGTCCAGCCAGATCATATCGACGTAATGCGTATCGCGGAAGTCGCTCAAGGTGGGGAACGGAATGTAGATGACGCGATTGATACTGCTCTGGGCGCCTTCTTGCGGCCTTGGCTTGAGCACTCCTATGACCTCGTACGGAATACCATTGATGCGAACCTTCTCTCCCAGGGGAAAGCGGCCAGAGAACAGCTTGTCTTTTGATTCTGAGCCCAACACGCATACCCGGGCGCGCAGCTGCAGGTCTTCGGCGCTGTAAAAACGCCCGGCATCGACTTGAAGATTTTGAATCTCCGGCAGCACGGGATTGCTGCCGTGAACCTGCCAGGTGTAAGAGCGTCCTTCATAGCTGACGGGGGCTTCGTAGAACGATTCAGGACTGATACGGACGACTTGTGGCACGTTGGTCACGACCCGCTCAATATCGTCGTTGGTTAAGCGGACGTTACCGCCGGCCTTGTTTCCTCCCGCCTGCATCGAGGTTCGGCCGCCCATTATGCCGACCGACTGAATGCTGGCAAAAGCCCTGAATATATTGACGATAGCGTTCGAAAAGCCCGCGCCATAAGCCAGCAGCAAAACAACCGTGGCGATACCCCAAGCCATACCCAACACAGTGATGGCGGTGCGCTGACGGTTTTGGCGGAGTGCGCGGTAGGCTTCGGAGAGAACGTCTTTTGCGAGGACCATATGTCACTCCTGACGAAGCGCTTCGACCGGCGTGAGCCAGGCTGCCCGCCGTGCGGGATACAGCCCAGCAATGATGCCGGCCGCGGCCAGGCTTCCCATGGCGAGCAAGGCGGTTGCCGGGTAGATATGAGGCAGTTCAAAACCGTCGATCGGCGGTGCGAGTCCCAATAGCTTGGTGATTCCATAAGCCCCACCCACTCCAATGGCTCCGCTAAGGGCGGTGAGCATCAGACCTTCCAGGAAAAACTGGATCAGGATGCTGCGCCGGGTCGCGCCCAGCGCCTTGCGCAAACCGATCTCGCGAGTGCGCTCGGTGACCGAGACCAGCATTATGTTGACGACTCCCATGGCCCCCAGAGCGAGCGTCACCAGCCCGACCGCCCCCAGGAATGCATCCATGGCATTGGAAATTTTGCCGATCATCTCAGCGCTTTCGATGGTGTCCCACTCTTCAAATGCATCGGGCGTTGCGGGATCGAACTGGTGATTTCTGGCAACAATGCGATGGACGGACTCCATGGCCTGGGTGTGCTGGGCCCGCGTAATTGGCTGGTAGGCCACATATTTGACCGCTTTGGCATTGCCTTCCCCTGGCATGGGGAAATAGATGGCCATGGTGGTGAAGGGCATGACCAGCCGCATATTCTGGTCGTTGTTACTGCCATGGCCTATCTTCCGGATTGTCCCAATGACGCGGAAAGGCACGCCATTGATCAGTAGCCTGCTGCCAATGACCGGTCGTCCGGGGAAGAGCACGCGCACGAACTCACTGCCGATAACGCAAACGTTACTGCGCTGTTGTTCGTCGGTCCAACTTAGCCAACGTCCCTGGTCGATAGGCTGATAACGAATGTCGTAAAACTGCGGCTCCGAGCCATCGACATAGCCGTTGCTGCTGCCATACTCGCTTACCAGGCGAAGGTCTCCGCGGTAAATCACGGGCGCGGCATTTCGCACATAGGCGGACTTGCGGATGTCCACATAGTCCTGGTAGTTGAGGTAGTACTGGCGAGACGAAAGCTGGCTGCCACCGACCGCTGGCACGCGGCCGTTGTAGATTTGCATGTAATCTTCGCCGAAGCTAGCCAGACTCTTCTCGGTGCCGGCGCGAAAACCTTCTCCCAGACCGACCAGCAGAAGTAGGGATCCGACTCCCCACGCGATTCCAAACATGGTGAGGAAGGAGCGAAGTTTGTTCGCCCACATCGCGCCTAAGACTTGGCCGAAGCTGTCGACAAAGCGCCTCACAGACTATGCTACGAAGATTCGGCGAAAAAGGTTCCGCTTTGTCCCGGAATTGAAAGTTAGGCTTAGCCGGAATGTCACAACGGGTGGGGAATGTATGGGTTACAGAAAGTTGATTTGGCAAGGAACCGGCTGCTTAGTCCGGCCGCGTCCAGTAGCGGCTTTAGTAGATATTTACCGCCTCAACTACACGGCTGATCGCACCGCTCGGACTGGGGCAGTCCGGCTTAAGGCCGCGATTCAGCGAAAAGAATAGACCAAGCATCTGCGCGAAAATTACGTCGACGGGGGTGCGGTAGTCGTCAGCTGCCCGGAAATTTGTGCCAGGAGTAATCACCTTTTCCGCCACTTTATCTAAAGCACTGGTCGATTCACGCGCAACTGCGATGCGGGTTTCAACCAGCTTTTTTCTGCCGATTTCTTCCAGCAGATCGATTTCAAACTTCTGAATCCTAGGATCGCCAGAAACAAAACAAACCAGCAACGTTTCTTTGTCCAAGGCCGCCATGGGGCCATGCCGCAACCCCAGCGCCGATTCTGACATGGTGAACACTTTACCTGCCGTAAGTTCCAGAAGTTTTAAGCCCGATTCTTTAGCCACGGCTTGTAATGGGCCTGATCCAACGAAGCACGCCTTGGTGTAATGGCCCGCCGCAAGCGTACTCGCAAGATCGGCCGCAACCTCCATAAAGCTTTTCCCGGCATCCACCAATTGTGCCAAAATCGGCTCGTACTCATCGCTCGAACGAACGTGCGCCAGGCACTGCCCAAACACCACCATGTTTGTGAATGAACTGGTCATGGCCAGTCCCTGATCATTTACGGATTCGTCGAGGCACATGGGCAAAACTTGTTTTTTGCCCGCCGCTCCCAAAATCATGCGCCCCTGCGCGTTGCAGGAAACAACGATGTGGCGAATATCGGGATGAGTCTGAAGCGCCCGCTCCAATACCACCGCAGTTTCCGGGCTGGCTCCCGATCTGGAGAATGAAATCCATAAGTACGAGTGCCCAGGAAGAATGGCCTCTTCAAAGTGCGTTGCCAGATCGGTGCTGGGGACCGGAAGTACCACGCAATGCCAGAGGCGGGATAACAGACTTGCCAGCGATCTTCCGATGTAATCCGAGGTTCCGGCACCGATAAGAAATACGATTGGGGGTTGGGACGGATTCGCGAAGCGCAGAAACTCCAGAATTTCCGCCTGGCGCTCTCTAAAATAGCGAAAAGTCTCGTTCCACGTGACCGGCTGTTGAGCAATCTCTTTGGGAGTATGTAGCAAGCCACGAGCCGATTTGTCATGCTCGCTGAGGCCCAAAAGCTCTGCAAACGCGTCCAAGTTTACAACCTCCCCCAAAGCCACTTCGTAACAAAACACAATAATTCAAAAGATAAGAAAAGTAAACACAACCCCCTCGGAATCAAGGGCCGGCCGAAACCGGGAAGAAGAGATTATTGTTTCTGCCGCTTGATAAAGCTATTTAATTCTTTCGGTGTGGGCTGCCCGGCCGTACCGCCCACTTTCAGAGCGGAAAGCGCGCCACAGCCGTTACCCGCGATCAGGCAGTCGCGTAAACCTTTGCCTTGTACGTAGGAGTGGATAAAGCCTGCCGCAAACGAATCTCCTGCTCCTGTCGTGTCCACAGGCGAAATCCGAAAGCCGGAAACGCTGGCAGTCTGTTTTCGGTCCGCGGCAATTGCGCCCTTTCGGCCAAGTTTAATTACTGCACACCCAGCCCGAGCAGACAGTTTATCGAGCGCCGACTGGACAGTGCTTTGTTTTGTCAGCTGGAGTGCTTCTTCTTGATTCAGGAAAAGAATGTCGGTCTCGACGATGACTTCCCAGATGTCGCGGGTCCACGTCTGAGATGGATCGGTGTTTGGGTCGAAAGAAGTGGTCAGTCCTTTGCTGCGTGCTTCACGGAACATCTGGGGGAAACTCGGCCGCAAACACTGCTGGAGAAAATAAGAAGTCATGTGCAGGTGCTGATGTCCGTTGTATATATTTTTCGGAATATCCCGATAGCTGAGTTCGGCAATCGCCCCTAGAAAAGTGACCAGTGCCCGATCAGAAGCCGTACTGAGCGCGATGGTTACGCCTGTCCGGCTGGTTGGAGCCACGACGACGCGGCGGACTGAGATTCCTTTGCTGTCGAGGTCTTGCAGACAGTAGCGCCCGAAATCGTCCGCCCCAACTCTGCTGTGAAACGTGACTGGATGGCCCAGGCGGGCGATGCCGGCGGCGAAGATCGCTGATGCGCTCCCTAATTGAATCTGGAAGCCCTGGGCTAAAATTTCGCGGCCAAACTGAGGAAGCTCCTTCAAACCGGTGGCCAAGAGATCGGCGTTTAGCTCGCCAATCACGAGAATGGATGCTTTTGATGGCTTTCTTTTGGCTTCGATCACTCTTTCATTTATCTCCGAATAATTCCGATAAGTGAGGAGTTTACTATGGGGGGAAGATTCGGAGAAGGGTAAAAAATCTGCTTTTCAGGGGACCAAAAACGCCCTACACCAGGGTTACATCGATGCCCTGTTTCCGCAATGTCCGCAGATCGGCTTTTGGAATTCCGTCATCGGTGATTACGTGTTGTAAGGCGCTGGGCGGCACGATTAACGAGAGACTCCGCCGCCCAAACTTGCTCGAATCACAGGTAGCTACGGTGCGTTTCGCGACTTCCACCATTACACGGTTAACCTTCGCTTCGAGCAGGTTTGGCGTGCTCAATCCGTACTGCACATCAAATCCATCGACCCCTAAGAACAAAATATCTGCATTCAGCCGGCGTAGTGTGTCTTCTGCAATTGGGCCCACCAGTGAAAAGGAATTCTTGCGAACGTTGCCGCCGGTGAGGATAAGTTCTACCGAGGAGTTGGCCAACTCCGCGGCGATATTGACGGCATTGGTGATGATCGTCAGGTTCTTGAAATCCCGCAGGGCGCGGGCGATTTCCATGGTAGTCGTTCCAGAATCCAGGATAATGACCTGCCCTTCAGAAACCATTCGCGCCGCCGCAGACGCTATGCGAAGCTTCTCCTTGCGGTTCAGCTTTTCTTTTTCGCGCAGCGTGCGATCTTCGAGGGCGCCGTCACGCGCTGGCAGTGCGCCGCCATGAGTGCGATGGATCAGGCCCTGCATGTGCAAGACCTCGAGATCTTTACGGATAGTAACCTGCGAGGTCTGAAACTTTTGGGAAAGATCGGCGACCAGGACTCGGCCGTAGCGCTGCAGCAATTCAACAATGGCGCGCCGTCGTTCTTCGTTTAGCAAATTGCTGTTTTCTGCTGTATTCATAGTTGGTCGGGCGGAGCGATTTGGCATCCAGCGGCGCTCCTATTCTATATCCTACTTTCGCACTGCGATGATAGGGATAATAGAACGTCTTTAAGAAAGTCTTTAATACAACCCCAACCAGTTTAGGTTTGAGACCGCTGCTGTCAAAGCTCGGCCGAGCCCGCATGCTTGCCTGGAAATCGCCAATCTTGCGCATACTCAGGCCCCTTGAGCGATAATCGTTAGCTCCGTTGCCGTAGAGGTTAAAGAGGCCCATGTTGGATAACAGGCACTGCGTGGTTAAGACTGCCGAAGAACTTGACGATCAAATCCGGGACATTTTCAAACTCGACGAAGAGCAAAAAAGCGATCAAATAACCGGGACGCTGCACGTGGACTACTCCCACGATTCGGTGAAGGATGCGAGCCTGATCCGCCTGCTCGAGACCCGCGGAGTCAAGATAGAATGGCGCAAAACCGCTTGCTAGCTCGTTTTGAACCTTCAAGTCCACTGGATTGCTATCCGCAACGGCGATTTGCCGACTCCGCCCAATTCATTAAGGATTAACCATGCAAAAAATCGTTGCCTCAGAAGCTTTGCAAGAGGAAGCAGTCACTCGGTATTTGGCGTGGGCAAAGTTAGAGTCTCCCGCTCGTTTCAATCTTGCGATTAGCGGCATCATTGACTATCCCCTGGCTGAACTTCCGCTGAAAATCAGCGATCTGGAAATCGGGGGAACCGGCCCTTACGGCTACCAGCCGCTCATGCAGCGTCTAGCAGCCAAGGCAGATGTGCCGGAGGATTGCGTTGTCTATACCATGGGCACTTCGATGGCAAACTACGTTGCCATGACGGCGTTGGTGCGTCGCGGCGACGAAGTTCTGGTGGAGCGCCCGACCTACGATCCACTGCTGACGGTTCTCGATCATCTGGAAGCAAAGGTGACCCGCTTCGAACGCCGTCCGGAAAAGGGCTTTCGCCTGGGCCTGGGAGAATTGGAACGCAAGATCACGCCGCAGACCAAGCTCATTGTGCTCTGCAATCTTCATAATCCCAGTGGAGCATTTTCTGACGACGATACTTTGCGTCAGTTAGGTGAGATGGCGGCAAAAGTTGGCGCCAACGTTTTGGTCAACGAAGTCTATCTGGAGACCCTATTCGACCAGCCATGGCAATCCTCATTTCACCTCGGCCGGAATTTCATCGTTACCAGCAGCCTTACGAAAGCGTATGGACTTAGCGGCATTCGTTGCGGGTGGATTCTGGCGCAACCAGAATTGACGAAGCGGATGTGGCAGGTGATCGACTTTACCTACGGCGGCCCGGCCCATCCTGCGGAGCGGATTGCAGTCTGCGCGCTCGACCATCTGGATCAGGTCCGCGATCGCGCCCGGGCCATGCTTGAACCCAATCGGATTTTGATCAACGAATTTCTGGCGAGGCATCCCCAACTCGACTGCGAACCCAGTCGCTTCGGCACCACGGTTTTTCCCCGGCTAAAGACCGGCAACGCGGATGCTTTTGTAAAGCTGTTGCGCGACCGCTTTGAAACCAGCGTAGTGCCGGGTCATTTCTTCGAACAGCCACAACATATGCGTATCGGCTTCTGTGGAGAGACGGCTATGGTTCGCGAAGGGCTCGCCCGGCTGGATGCGGCTTTGGAAGCATTTACCAATTCAAAGTGACCGTCCTCCGCCCCAACCTCGCTTGACTTCCAATGTACGATGCATTACTCTCCCGCCATCTTCAGGGCGCTCTTCCGAGGCGCTCTCGCAGTTCGGCCAACCGAATCGAAAATTTTAAGCAGTGCAACCTGAGGAGGTTCGCATCCATGAAAATGTTTACAGGGGTGTTGTTGGGAGTGTCACTTTTAGTGGGGACGGCAGGCTCCGTCCAAGCCCAGGAAATGTCCGGTGGAGTCCAGCCACCGCCCAAAGTATTAGTGCTTTATCGTGAGTATCTGAAACCCGGGAAGTTTGGTACTGCACACGAAAAGACCGAGAGTGCGTTTGTGCAGAACGCGACGAAAAACAACTGGCCGGAGCATTACCTTGCAGTCGATGCTCTATCTGGCCGTCCACGGTCGTTATTTTTATTCGGTTACGATTCTTATGACGCCTGGGAAAAAGATGCCAAGGCAGGCCAAGCCAACGCAGGCTTCAGTGCGGCAAATGACAAAGCTTTGTGGGCAGATGCCGATCTGTTGAGCGACACGGATTCAACTGTCATGAACTATCGTGAAGATCAGAGTCTGCGTGCAAATCTGGACATCGCACACATGCGCTACTTTGAAATTTCGCTTTACCAGGTGCGTCCCGGCCACGGCAAAGAGTGGGACGACATCGTTACGCTGGTGAAGGCTGCCTACGAGAAAATCCCTGATGCGCACTGGGCGGTTTACGAAGTCCAGTACGGCCAGCAGCCAAATACAACTTACGTCGTATTTAATCCGCTGAAGTCCGCTTCGGAGATTGACCACGGGATGACACAGGATAAAGACTTCGTCGCCGCGATGGGTGCGGACGGAATGAAGAAGCTGACGGATCTCGAGTCTTCTGCCATCGAGTCGCGGCAGACTAATCTGTTCATCTTTAACCCAAAAATGAGCTATCCGCCGGACGCCTGGATCAAAGCTGATTCCGACTTCTGGAAGGCAAAATAGGCGCAAGACAGATGACCACCCCATTCGCGGATCTTACGAATGGGGTGGAACGCTGCAGTTTCTGCTTCATTTTGCTGCCCACTAACCACCTGCCCGCATCATAGGGGTGGCCGTTTCACAGGCGGCCACTCTATGGCGAACAATGGACGTCAGTCCCCTCATCCCACTAGCACCAGCGCAAGCGGGTTTGTCCGGGTGCGGGGCGCGCGCGAGCACAATCTTAAAAATATTGACGTCGATATTCCGCGCGATGCTCTGGTGGTTTTTACCGGCGTCTCTGGCTCGGGCAAGTCATCTCTGGCGTTTGGCACACTTTATGCGGAGGCGCAGCGCCGCTACCTCGAATCTGTGTCCCCTTATGCCCGCCGTTTGTTCCATCAGATGGCAGTACCTGAGGTCGACGAAATTGACGGGCTTCCGCCGGCGGTAGCGTTGCAACAGCAGCGTGGATCTCCCACCACGCGTTCGTCGGTAGGTAGCGTTACCACACTTTCAAATCTGTTGCGGATGCTGTATTCGCGGGCTGGAGACTATCCCCGCAATCAGCCGCTGCTGTATGCCGAATCGTTTTCGCCGAACACCCCCGAGGGCGCCTGCCCAAAGTGTCATGGTCTCGGACGAATTTATGAAGTCACCGAAAAGTCCATGGTGCCCGACGACTCTCTCACCATTCGCGAACGAGCGCTCGCCGCGTGGCCAACCGCTTGGCAGGGGCAGAACCTGCGCGACATTCTTACGACTTTAGGTTATGACGTCGATCGGCCATGGCGCGACCTACCAAAAAAGCAACGCGACTGGATCCTATTTACCGAGGAACAGCCCACCGTCCCTGTCTATGCCGGATTCAATGCGCAGGAAGTGAAACAGGCCCTGAAGCGTAAGGAAGAGCCCAGCTACCAAGGTACCTTCACTAGTGCGCGCCGGCATGTGATGCACACCTTCGCCAATACACACAGTCCGCTGATGAAGCGCCGCGTTGCGCAGTATATGTTGAGCACTGTCTGCCCACTCTGCGAAGGGAAGAGGCTTCGCCGGGAATCATTGTCAGTAAAGTTTGCCGGACTCGATATCGCCGATATGTCGCGCCTTCCTCTTGAGCGCCTGGATGAGGTCATGCAGGCGTATTCGGAAGGAAAAATCTCACATTCCGCAAAGAACGCTGCTGAGCATCCTGAAAAGCTCGTCGTCGTGCAACGCATCGCCGAGGATCTTTGCAGCAGGTTGAATGTTCTGCTTGACCTCGGCCTGGGATACCTCACACTCGAACGCAGCACACCAACTCTATCGCCAGGGGAACTGCAACGTCTGCGGCTTGCCACCCAGGTTCGATCGAACCTATTTGGAGTGGTGTATGTCCTTGATGAGCCCTCGGCCGGACTGCATCCCGCGGACACCGAGGCATTGTTGACCGCTCTCGATCGCCTGAAGGCATCTGGTAACTCGCTCTTTGTGGTCGAGCATGATCTTGACGTCATCCGGCGCGCCGATTGGATCGTCGATGTAGGTCCGGCCGCGGGTGAAAAAGGTGGACAGGTGCTTTACAGCGGTGCGCCCAACGGACTTAAGCAAATCGAGGCGTCGCAAACCAGGCGGTTTCTTTTCGATGTCGCGTCGCTGCCGGAAAGGGCAAAGAGAACTCCGAAGGGATGGTTGCGGTTAACCGGCGTGACTCGCAACAACCTCCATCAGCTTGATGTGGCTTTCCCGCTTGGAGTATTTACTACGGTCACGGGTGTTTCAGGTTCAGGTAAGTCTAGCCTGGTAAGCCAAGTATTGGTCGAACTTGTGGCGGAGCGGCTTGGGCATGAAATTCCTGTCGAGGCTGAAGAGACTGAAGATTTGGAACGCAGTGCGCCCGTCACCCTGGGCGGCCAAATAACCGCAGGCATGGAACACATCAAACGCCTGGTCGTGGTGGACCAAAAACCGATTGGCCGCACTCCACGTTCGAACCTTGCCACCTATACCGGACTCTTCGACTACGTACGCAACTTATTCGCTTCCACCAAGGAGGCGCGAGCCCGCCACTACGGGGCCGGACGATTTTCGTTCAACGTGGTAAAAGGCCGTTGCGAAACCTGCCAGGGCGAGGGTTTCGTTATGGTCGAATTACTTTTTCTTCCCAGCGTTTATGCACCATGTCCCACCTGCCATGGCGCGCGTTATAACGCGAAAACTTTGGAAATAAAATATCGTGACAAGAATATCGCCGACGTTTTGGGCATGACGGTTGACGCCGCCTGGGAGTTTTTTGCAGACGATCCACAGACGCGTCGCTCGCTGAATGTCTTGCGCGAAGTAGGCTTGGGTTATCTGCGGCTTGGCCAGCCCGCGACCGAACTTTCCGGCGGCGAAGCGCAACGCATCAAGCTTGCAACTGAATTGCAGCGCGCCCAGCGGGGTAACACTCTTTACATACTTGATGAGCCGACCACCGGCCTACACCCCTCGGACGTTGAGCGGCTGGTGGTGCAACTGGATGGGCTGGTGCAGTCCGGCAACACTGTCATCGTAGTGGAGCACGACATGCGCGTGGTTGCTGCCAGCGACTGGATTATCGACGTCGGTCCGGGCGCAGGGGAAAAAGGTGGGAAAGTAGTTGTTGCAGGAATTGTGGAAGCGGTGGCTCACTCCCCGCAGAGCCGAACCGCCCGGTATTTGGCACAATTCATTAATCTTTCGGAACGCGCGACGTTAGGACAGTCTTAAGATACGAGTACCCGCGTGGCTTAATCGGGTTACCGAACGAACAACACTGCTGGCTAATGCCCGGCGCAGCTTCCCCTTTTGGTCAACGCTCCCAACGTGGTTCGCTTTAGCTTCAGCAATCTTTCAAGTGGTCAAGATTGAACATTTATCTTCCGATTCCTCAATCATTGTCATCTAGACGGAAGTCACGGGCCAGGATGTGACCCCAGCCTACGCGAGTGGCACTCCTCCCCCCACGGAGTTATATGCATCAACCCTTGCGTTTACTAATTGTCGATGATTCGACGGATGACGCTAATTTACTTCTGAGAGTTCTGCGCCCGGCAGGATACGAACCCGCTTACGAAATTGTCGACACTTCTGCCGCCATGCGAACCGCTCTGGAAGGGCAAGATTGGGACCTAATCACCTCTGACCAAGTTATGCCGCAGTTCAGTGCTCCGGAAGCGCTTGCTCTGGCAAAGGAACTGGTCCGGACGCTCCTTTTATTGTGGTATCGGGAGAGAACAATTTTAATCTTGCAATATCCCTGATGAAGCGTGGTGCCAGAGATTACATCAGAAAGGAAGAATTGGAACGGCTGGTGCCCACTGTCGCGGAAGTCATGCAGGAAGTGGAAACGAACCGGCAACGCCAAGAAGCGCTGCATTCAATATTGATCTCTGAGGCCCGGTACCGCAGGCTTTTTGAGACCGCACAAGACGGAATAATGCTTCTCGACGCTTTAACTGGACAAGTAACTGACGTAAACCCCTACCTCACCAAGATGCTTGGGTACCCGCGAACCGACTTCATTGGCAAGAAGCTTTGCGAGATGAGCTCATTCAAAGGCAGCGACGCTTCCAAATCAACTTTTCTCGATTTACAAAACTGCGGTTATGTTCGATACGAGGACCTGCCCCTGCAGGCCAGAGGAGAACGTCGAATAGATGTTGAATTCGTAAGCAATTTGTACGACGTGGGACAGCAAAAAGTCATCCAATGCAATGTCCGAAATATCACACGACGCAAGGAGGCCGAGACCACTGTGCATCAGCTTAATCTCGAGTTGGCGCAGCGCGTCAAAGACCGGACGGCGCAAGCTCAGGTCCTGCAAACCGAGACCGAGGCCTTGAATTACTCGGTGACCCACGACCTAAAAGCCCCATTGCGCAGGATCGCAGGGTTCGCCAAGGCCCTGGACGAGGATTGCGGCAGTACGCTAAATGAGGAAGGTCGAAAGTTCATTGCCAGCATTCGTACTTCGTCCGAATTAATGAGTGGATTATTGGATGGCCTCACCGAAGTGGCACGTATCTCTCGCAGCGAGGTTAGGCGGGAACCGGTGGATCTTTCAGAACTGGTCCGCTCCATAGCGAGTGAGCTGCACCAGATCACCCCTGATCGTCAGATAGAATTTGTAGTTGCCGCAGGAATCGTTGCCGACTGCGATCCCAATTTGATCAACCGGGCTCTGTCAAATCTTTTGGCTAACGCCTGCAAGTTCACCTCAAGACGCGGCGCCGCACAGATAGAATTCGGTACGGCAGCACAGCGCGATGGCGCGCTTGCCTATTTCGTCCGCGATAACGGAGTTGGATTTGACATGTTATTTGCGGAAAGGCTCTTCGGCGTCTTCCAGCGGCTGCATACTGCAGTCGAATTTTCCGGCACCGGAGTTGGCTTGGCCTGTGTGGAACGCATCATCCGCCTGCATGGTGGCCGGGTATGGGCGGAAGCGGTAGAAGATGTGGGTGCTACCTTTTACTTCACACTTTAGAGGGGTATACAAAAGTATGAGCCAGCCCGCAACGCGAGGCTGGCTCATTAATGGACGCTACTCGTTGTTTCCGCGTTGATCGCTGGCTGGAGCAATTTTTCCCAACAGCCCGTTGCCTTCGTCATTCGGTCCCGCCGTGAAGTAGAGCTCAAGCGACGATCCTGCGGCGGCGTTATTTCCAAAGCTCAGCGCCCACAGTCCGTCGATCGCCAGAGGCTGACTGGTTGAGTCAAGCATCTGGCCTTCAAACTTGCCGGTAACCGGGTTGAAGGCGTTGACGTGTCCATCCCCAAAGTTCCCGATCAGCAAGCGGTGACTGAAAGCTCCAAAGTCGCCCGGCGATCCGGCCACGCCCCAGGGAGCATTCAACCAGCGGCCATGCTCCAATCGCTGGATCAACCTGCCCTTGGTGTCAAAAATGGCAGCGTAGCCGACGCCAGCTCCATGATCTTCGTCGGTGCTGCCAGCCTTAACTTTGGCGAAAGTTACCACCAGATTTCCGCCGACATTCTGAATATTGAAAGGCACATAACTCTTCGGGACGCCGGGATCGCGAAACGCCCAATCATCGAAGTGAACCCGATTCAGATTCCCGTCATAAACTCGAACGCTGCGGGTACCAAAATCTGTGACGTAAAGCAGCACGCCGTGTTTGGTCGAAGCCAGAGTGCATCCTTTAAAGATGGATTTCCCGGCGCGATTCTTAAGCACGATCGCGCTTCCCGGATTAATCGTGGGATTCCAGCCGGAGATGGTTCCGTCTTCAGTGACGAACAAGAAGATCGCGGGTTTACCGGAAACCAGAAACCCTTTGCTGTAGTTGAACGCTGTTCCAGTGGGCGTCGAGGTGCCGGTGCCATCGGGGGTCGGGACTTTTACTACCAATGCCTGAGCGACGCCGGCGGCGTTATAGAGTGTCGAGAGTCCGGTGCCGTTGTCTGAGACCCACCATGGGCTACCCGAGGATCGCGATAATCCCCAGGCATTCACCAGATTGGGATCGAGGTTCGCGGCCGTCGCCGAGGTCGACGACACATCGGCTGTTAGATCCGTGCGCGTATACAGTTGAGCAAATCCAGCTGCGGATACTGCAATCGCAAAAGCCGCAACCAGCAAAGATTTTAGGGTCAGCGAAGTCAAAAACCTTCTACGCATAAACAATCCTCCTACACGTTGTGGCAGGCACGCGCATGCTGTTCTTTGAGCAGACAAGGAGTAGCATGCAGCGGCGCGATTGATGTTGAGACGCACAAAGAAGAACCTGGAGACCAGACACACCTGGGAAATAAACCCTGTCACTCGGATGCCAAGGTAGCGGAAGAACGATGTTCTACGCTAGGCATCGCAGCCACAATTGACATTTTGTTTACAAAATCGGAGTCAAAGACCGCGGCTGACTGATTCCAAGGGCTTCCTGTCCACGCAGGGCGGAAGGCACTTTGCTAGGTAGTAAGGGGCTTATGCAGGTAGTGGACAGGAAAAGTGTTACGAATGCAGCATTTTGCAATAGAGGATGATCGTCACGATCGGAGCCAACGGTTCTTAGTCCAGCTGGTCGGGTTGCGGCAGCACTACGTCGGTCAACCAGAAATCCACCATGTTTTTCGCCAGGTTCTTGAATTGTTCCCATTGCATTGGCTTCCGAAGATAGCTATTCGCATGAAGCTTATAGCTGTTAACGACATCGATCTCCGACTCGCATCCGCTCAGGATCACCGTGGGAATTGCTTTCAGGCTCGCTGGCCTTGATATACGCGAGAATTGTTCTACCATCCAGATGGGGCAGCACTAGATCGAGCACAATCAAGTCTGGGCGAGGTGCGAGCGCGTAAGCGCCCTCGCGCCGCAAAAACATCATGGCTTCCACGCCATCGCAAGCCACATGGATGTGGACCGCTGTACTGGCATCGTGAAATGCTTCTTGCGTCAGTAGCACGTCGGCAGGATTATCTTCGACTAACAGAACTTGCAGGGGCATAAGTTTTTTTCCATTCCCGGATTTACTCTTACTTCTTTAGGGAGCCGAAGCTGAGCAAGTCTAAGCAGCCCAGCCCGGCCTTCCTGGAGGACAAACCACTAATTCTGAGAGCTCGGCTAGTTCGTAAATAGAGTTTTACTGGTTTGTGCGAAACACAACTGTTCAAGATGGTGCACCTCTGCACACCGAAGTCATGGAAGCGAACGAAAAAGACTTAGTTCGCCGCAAGCTTCTCTCCGCCTTCGGCGGAGCCCCGAATGTTCCAGCCTGCTTGACATCGCTGCGCTGCCCCCAGACAATCTTTTTTCGTAAGAAAGGCGCTCATGCCCCCTCGGATACTGCTCCCCCTACTTCTCATCTCTCAGCTTGCGCTCGCTCAAGGCCGCCACACCGCCCGCTCCATGGTCATAACCAAAGACGGCATCGTTGCCACCAGCCATGTGCAGGCTTCACAGGCGGGGGCTGAGATTCTGCGGAGAGGGGGCTCCGCGGTGGATGCGGCCATTGCCGCGAACGCAGTGCTAGGCGTCACTGAACCCATGATGAACGGCATGGGCGGCGACCTGTTCGCGATCTATTGGGACGCCAAGACCAGCAAGCTCTACGGGCTGAACTCCAGCGGTTGGGCGCCGCAGGCTCTTACTATCGACCACCTGAAAGCCAAAGGCATTACTGCAATGCCTCTGTACGGGATCGACACTGTCACAGTTCCCGGGGCGGTCGCTGGATGGAACGCGCTGCACGGCCGATTTGGCCGTTTGCCGTGGAGGGACATCTTTCAATCCGCAATTTTTTACGCGGATCAGGGCTATCCCGTGCCTGAAATTATTCACGGCTACTGGGAAGGCGCCGACAAACTCTTTATAAACGATCCTGAAGGACTCAAACTCTACCTGCCCAGCGGAAAAGTACCCGCAGTCGGGGAAGTATTTCGCAATCCCGATCTCGCCAAGGCCCTGCGCCTAGTCGCGCAAAAGGGTGCCGACGCCTATTACAAAGGTGAAATAGCGCAGGCCATCATTGCCACCTCGAAGGCCCTGGGCGGCACCATGTCCCTCGACGACCTCAGCCAGTTCACTCCGGAGTGGGTTGAGCCGGTACATACAACGTATCGCGACTGGACGGTCTATGAACTCCCGCCCAACGGGCAGGGAATGGCCGCACTTGAAATGCTTAACATCATGGAGACTATGCCGCCTTCGCCGGATGGTCCGCTCAGCGTAACCGAACTACATAAGAAGATAGAGGCTATGAAGCTGGCCTACGCCGATCTCGACCGCTACAACGCAGATCCCCGCTTCGCCAAGGTTCCGGTCCAAGGTCTGATTTCAAAGGACTATGCGAAAGAAAGAGCCAAGCTGATCACCGATCAAGCTAACTGCGATGTCGCCTCCGGCACGCCGCCACACAGCGACACCACGTATCTCACGGTAGTCGACAAAGAAGGCAACATTGTCTCGCTCATTCAAAGCAACTACGAAGCCTTCGGCTCCGCCGTTGCCGTTCGCGGCATGGGATTCGTCCTGCAAGACCGCGGCGCGCTTTTCTCGCTCGATCCTTCCAGCCCCAACGCCCTGGCCCCTCGCAAGCGTCCGTACCACACCATAATTCCGGCCTTCATGGAGCACGGCGATCAACACATCGGATTCGGCATCATGGGCGGAGCCAATCAGCCGCTCGCCCATTCGCAGTTTGTTTCCAACATCGTGGACTACGGAATGAACATCCAGCAAGCGTTGGAAGCCGCTCGCTTCACGGTAAACTCGCAGGGCGGATGCCAGATCGTGATCGAATCGCGGGTTCCGCCCGAGGTTCGTGAAAAGCTCACCGCCAAAGGCCACCAATTCATCGTCCACGAGGAATACACCACGGCGATGGGACGCGGCCAGGCCGTGTTGCATGATTCAAAGAGCCAGATAAACTACGGCGCCTCTGACCCCAGAGCCGACGGCTCCGCCGAACCCGAACCCCCACCAATTCAGTAACGGGGAATTAAAACATGTAGCTTCTGAGAGGTCTTTGATGGAAGAGAAAAAGATGAGGGTGCCCCATCCTACGCGCGTTCTGTGCGCGTAGGGTGGCATAGCGATGTAGTAAGCAGCGAAGGAAGTCGGATCTTCATTAAATGCAATAAATATTTGCTAGGTAATACCCGATCGCCTGTATTACCCATGTTCCCAATTCGGCAATCGGGAAGCATCCCGGTCCCCATTCGCATCGTCTCAGCTGTAGGGATCTCCATTACTAAGCCGACCCAATTCGCCTTTTCGCCCGAAAAGCCGGTAACCACTGCGCTGGTTATGACCGCTGACAGCCTGCTCAGTGGCCAGTTCTTCCGCGCGTTTCAGGACGTGGACGTCAAAGTAATTACCACCGGGCGGGCGAGGGAATCGATCGAACTCATTCACGGCCGCAAGTTCGAAGCCTTTGTCCTCGATACCACTATAGATACGCCGTTCCTCGACTTGCTCTCCGAAGTACGATCATCGCCGTCGAACAGCACCTCGGTAGTGGTTGCCGTCGCGCCGGCAGGTCCACTGTGGGACAAGGCAAGAAAAGCGGGAGCCAATTTCATGCTGGAGCAGCCCCCAACCGCCGATGCAATTGGCAGAACGCTGCGGGCGTCGTATGGAATGATCGTGCGCGAGTCCCGCAGATACTTCCGCCATTCCGTAAAACTGAAGATAATGATCTGGTCATCAGTCACAGGTGAGATTGAAGGACAAACCGTAAACGTCAGTGAAGAAGGCATGGCAGTCCGGTTGCCTTATGCGCTGGCCCCAGACACCGAATTGCTCATTCGAATCAAGCTGCCTACATCCACCAAAGACTTAGTCTCCAGGGCAAAAATCGCTCGTACCGCCAAAAATGGATTAGTGGGAATCCAATTTACCGAAATGCCCGGCGAAGCCAAAGGACAACTCCACGAATGGTTGTCACGCCGTCTGGAAGAACAAGTTCCATCATTGGTGAAACACTCCGCCTAGCCAACCCAGATCTTGTACGTACAGCCACGAATGAGGGTGCCCCATTCAAGTCGCGCTTTCTGCGACTAGAGTGGGAAGACACGGGCGACTGTACCAATGGCTCTCTCTTTACAAATCCCCGTCCGAGCCAACCGCCTCGGACGGGGTTTCTCAAAGCTACTGTCCCTCGCAGCTGACCTGGTTATTCCAATCCACAAACGCGCCGTTTGGATTGTCTCTCCAGGCCCAGACGTGCAATTCAAAAAACGGAAGCAGCCCATAACGATTAGGACTTCCCACCAACTGAAATGCCTGCCCCTCGAGCTGTGGCGGAACGCCTTGATGAGCAGCCAGCCAGGTTGCAGAGTCCACGATGTACTCAACTCCCACCAGCCGCCGCTTGTTTCCCACCGGCTCATAGATCAGCGCCTCCGGATACCGGGCGTCAATCTTCCCGTCGCCCACCAGTGCACCGTTGATGTAGTGGATGCCCATGGCTCCGTGGTCCGGGCCGCTAACGCAACCAAACGCAGGTCCATAGCCCGCACTTTTAGTGTTGCTTACGTAGACAAACTGCTGTGTGTTATCGCGCACGATTTGCACCAGCTTTGCCGGCGAATGATCGTGACCCGAGTCATCGGCCACCGCGAGCGACGGCGCGGCGCAGATTAAGCCGCCCAGCGCCGCCAGGCACAGCATCCGTGTGATTGATTTGCGAGAACTGCGTGTATTCATATTGTCTGGCTCCTTAAGTTTTTGACTGCCCTTGGCCCCGTCCTTGCCGACGGTAGAACTTCCCACATCTCCTCTAACCGCCGGTTGTAGGATCGATCGTCTTGCCAATCTCTGTGATCGTGGTGGCGGGAAAGCCGCTCTGCTCAGCGTGTTTGCGAACGATCGCCTCATCTTCCGCCAGGTACACGCAGAACATCTTGTCGGCGGTAATAAAAGATTCTTGCCAGTGAATCTGCGGCCCCAGTTCACGCAGAACCTCATTCGACATCCCCGCTGCTTCTCGCAGCTTCTCTCCGTCCAATGTTCCAATCTTGGGTATCTCGCGCTCGATCATGTATTTCTTCATATCTACCCCCTGTTACATCGAATCACCTGCATTCGATGGCCTCACAATAAGCGCAGAAAGTGCTTGCAACAAGATGGCAGATTTGCCATTCTATGGTGGTAGTTAAGCCAAAGGCAGACTGCGATTAAATGTGGCGCGGGCGCCCTCGCACGCGAAAAGCCAGGAGTTGCGAGGGTGCTGGTCGGCCGGAAACTTGTTCAGATTCTTTTAGGCAACTGAGGTGTACGTTGAAAGACATCACTGTTTTACTTCTCGATCAAACCTTTTCCTCCACCGCCATCGGTCCTATGGAGGTCTTCCGTCACGCCGGCTCGTTATGGAACATCCTCACCGGATCCCGGCCGGAACCGCCCTTTCGCGTGCTCACCGCCTCGGCAGACGGACGCGCCGTCAATTGCGATGGCGGAATTCAGATTCATCCCAACGTGGCGCTGAACGATATCCGCAAGACGGACCTCATCTTTGTGCCAACTACGGGACTGGGCGTCGACGATGTCGTCGAGCGCAATGCCGCGGTGGTGCCCTGGCTGAAGCGTATGCACAAACGTGACGTAGCAATTGCCAGCGTGTGCTCAGGCGTGGGACTGGTTGCAGAAAGTGGGTTGCTGGACGGCAGGCGCGCCACTACGCACTGGGGATTGGCGGAACGGTTCCGTCAAAAATATCCTCGTGTGAAATGGATGCCGGAATGTATGGTCACCGAAGATCGCAACTTCTACTGCGGAGGTGGCGTAAACGCGGCGCTCGACCTTAGCGTTTATCTGGTCGAAAGGTTCTGTGGCCACGAGATTGCCACGCAAACCGCGAAGGCCTTGCTCATCGAGATGCCGCGGGTTTGGCAGCTGGGATTTGCCATTGTTCCTTTAAAAACCGAACATAGCGACGACAACATTGCCAGCGCGCAGGAATGGCTGCATAAGAATTTCCAGAAGACTTTCTCACTCGAAGATCCGGCAAGGCGGGTGGGTATGAGCGTGCGCAATTTTGTCCGCCGCTTCAAAGAGGCCACCGGTGACAGCCCGCTGACTTACCTGCAAAAGCTGCGCATCGCTGCCGCCAAGCGGATGCTGGAGAGCAATCATCGCTCCATGCAGGAGGTCAGCGACGCGGTTGGCTATCAGGACGTAGCTTTCTTCCGCTCACTGTTTCAGCGCCACACCGGAGTCTCGCCCAGCATCTATCGAGAAAGATTCGGAATGTAACAGCACTGTTGGCATGAACCAGGTTCAAAGAGGAGAATCCATGGACATCAGATCTATTCAAAAGCCCTTCAAAGACCAGTATCGCCGTGACCCGGCATCATCGCGCATCACGCTAACCGCGAAGGGATCCACTACTGACACCCCCATGTCTTGCTCCGTCGACATCGGTCGCGCTATCTACCAGGCTGAAGCGCATACGGGCGTGGGCGGAACCGGCGGCGCAGCTTGCTCGGGTGATCTGTTACTCGGGGCATTGGCAGCCTGCGCTCAGATCACCTGCCAACTGGTCGCGACCGCGATGGGCGTTCCGACTCAAAACATTGATGTCACAGTTACTGGCGATATGGACTTATCAGGGACGCTGGGAATTTCCAAAGACGTCCCGGTGGGTTTCGAAACCATTCGTGTTCACTTCAACCTGAACGCTCCCCAGGCCACGCCTGAACAATTGAAATCTCTTCAAGAGAAGACAGAACAATACTGCGTAGTGCTGCAAACCCTGTTACATCCGCCAAAGATAGAAAGCAAATGGAACACAGCATAACAAATCGAGGGTGCCCCATCCTACGCGCGTTCTGTGCGCGTAGGATGGGATTCCACCAGCCTCGATCCGCAGGAGTTTGATTTTAAAGTCACAGGTCGAGAGGCCCGGTATCTACCCGCGCCGGAGCTTCCTTCAGAAGGGCGTGCAAATCCAGAGGACGGGTGTACATCGCAAGTTTGCCGTCCGCGGTTCGCGGCCAGCTCCCCTGTGGCTTGTCGCGATAGAGTTCCACTCCATTGTCATCCGGATCGCGCAGGTATATCGACTCACTGACGCCATGGTCGGCGGCGCCTTCCAGGGGAATTCCAGCGGCGAGAACGCGGCGCAGAGCGTTCGCCAAGATCGCTCGCGTCGGATAGACGATGGCGGTGTGATAAAGTCCGGTCGTTCCTGCCGGGGGAGGGGAACCGCCAAGACTCTCCCAGGTATTAATCGCGATGTGGTGATGATATCCCCCGGCTGATAGAAATGCCGCACTGTCGCCCATGCGCTGCATGACCGCAAAACCCAGAACTCCCGCATAAAAATTCAGCGATCGCTCCAGGTCAGCGACTTTCAAATGAATGTGCCCGATGTGGACTCGAGAATCGATTTCTTCGGAAGCAGAACCTGCATGCAGAGAGGCGTTCATCCCTACATTTTATTCCGAGGCGCAACCCGATCTGCCAGCAACCAGCAAAAAGAGGGTGCCCCATCCTACGCGTGCTCTGTGCGCGTAGGGTGGGATCTCTCCAACCTCGATGATTAGGATTTTGATTTCCCAGAGCCACGAACGATCCAAGAACGCACAGCAAAACATAGGCCACCGAAGGCGGCCCTGATCATCATCCAAAACCTAGCCCCCCATCGAGCAGATTTGCCTTCAGTTACCTAGCCGGACGAAAATTAGAGGCCCGTATCGGGCACATCAAAGATGGGTTACCCGCCCAAAAATTTAACGGTGGGCACCCGCCCGTGCGCAGCAGCCGGCTAGCCCTACTCCAGCTTCACGTGCACAAATCCCAGCGATGGATGTCCCTTGATGGTTGCGGGCAGGTACTCCCACGTCATCAAAACGGAGCGGATCGCTTTGGCCATGGCATCGTCTGCAACTCCCTTAACCTCTACCGAACGAACATGGCCGTGTTCGTCAACCTGCAGGTCGCACATTGCATTGCCATGCCATCCCGGGACGGCCGGTTTAGGGGTGTAAATCGGCTGAGGCTGTGTAAAGCGCATATCTTCCTCTTCGCTGGTAAACACCGGCTTCACCCCAGAAAGTTGAAAGATATTCTCATTCACGTTTTTCGCCAGCTCAAGAGTATCTACCGTCATTTCCACTTTCTCGACATTAACGCCCAGCAAGGACAGCTTTCGCGCGACATTTTTCTCCCCAAACATTTGTAAATCGTTAAACACGGTCAAGTTCACGTAATGAAAGCGGCCGCGAACCAATCCGGTCTTCTCCTCGATGAAATACACCTGCGCGAAAACATCCGGCATGCCCTGGGGATTGATGTAGCCTTGTGACAAGCGAAGAGTCGAAAGATTAAATAACTTGGCGTCGACCGCACTCCAGTCAGGTTCATGAAAGTCGGCTCCGTTGTCGCCGGGCAAATTGAATGAAAGCGCATCCAGAATATCGTCGGCAAGTCTCGGCGCATATTTACCGGGGAAAGTCCGATAGAACGTGCCTTCTCTGTTCACTTCGACCACTACCGTGTCATTGAGGGCCACTTCGCGGCGCCATTTCGTAGGCGAAACCCAGGTTTCCTCATAAGTACCCTTGGCTCCGCCATCTTCCGAGTGGAAGCTGGCTTTGAGGTGGAAAGCGGGTAAGCCTCCCAGTCGAATATCCACGGCTTGACGAATTCGATCAAAGATAGAAGAAACCACAGGCCCGCTCGCGGCGGCTTTCATGGCCGCAGGAAAAGGGAAAAGTATGTCACTTTCAACCTGTGCCGGAACGCCCTGCACACTCTGCGGAATGAACGTCCATTTCCGCGCGGTGCTCAGGGCCGCGGCTTTGACCGAGTCTCCGGCATTGGTATAGCACCAGGCATCTTTAACATGGCCGTCGCGGCCAATAACAATTTGAACGTCCACGCCACTGCCCTCCGGCTTGTTTTCAAGCGGCGGCCATGCCATTTCGGGCTGGGTGAGGGCCAGAGCGCGCAGTTTGGGCGCGCTCATCTGAATGGTGGTAATTCTGTTTTCCGGCGGCGTGGTCTGGGAAATTGCAAATAATGACTCATCCACATTCTCGAGTTCTCTTAAAGTATCGATCTGAATGTTAATTGGGTCATCCTTGGTGGCAAATGCAATCATCTTGCCGTGAAACTTGCGGTAGTCGGTCATGACTCCGTAGCAACACTCTGGCGAGTAGAGGTAAATCAACAGCCCAGTATCGCAGTCGTAGGCAAGCAAGGCGCGCCGCTCGGCCCCTTCCGCGTCGTTGAAGTACTGTTCCGCCATGCACTGGCCACGTCCGGAACCGGGCTCGGCGGCTGTCATTTTCAGGCGGTTGAGAAGATCAACCGCAGCTGGCGGCAAAGGATCCACAATCTCGTTCGCCAACATCTCATCGTGCACCGGTAAATAATCTCCATTGTTCTGTTCGGATACCATTTCGCCATTCACAATGCGGGTCTGAGAAAAATCGCGCAGCTTTATTTCTCGCCGCCATTTGGTTGGCGATAGCCAGTATTCCTCGACGGTCCCGTTGAATTCCGATTTGTCGTTCGTCTTCTCGCTGATTGTCGCTTTCATATAAAAAGGCTTACTGCCGGGTTCGACCAGCGTGGAGCGATGGATCATACGGTCGAGCAATTTAGCGATGGGTACCCGATTGGCGGCAAGACCGGGCTGACACAAAAGCAAGATAATCAGAGGAATTCGGTAGCGCATGGACACTCCCGGAGAGATGGCCGAAGCAGTATAAGGCAAAAACCAAGGTCGCAGAGGCGCAACCAGGATAGTTCTCCGGCGAGGGCCTTGATGCAGCGGATGGGCGGGTGAGGGCTCATCCTTGCGTCTTTTGCAAGGGTGTGCTTAGCGCTGATCTTAACCTCAACAGGCGGGTGGCCGACCCTTTCGCCGACTCTATATGACGAATCACCACAAAACGAGGGTGCCCAACCCTTTTTGCGCTAAAAACGGTTGGCCGGGGACTGCCGCCGTACGCCGCACGCTGTGCCTTTCCTGCGGCCTGCTCGCCCATCTGTACCAGGCCTACTTCTCCTGATTCATAGCCAGCGATAACTGCCGCACTCCCACTGCGCCGGTTCCAGACAATCCCCAATTCATGTGCAAGCGAAAGCTCATCGCCAAAAAACTTAGTTCAGAAAAGACTCGACCACGCTCTGCGGTCCCAACCAACTTCTCCACCGCCCAAGATGAAAGGCCACCGCTGGGCCCACCCTTTCCGCAAAGGACGCGGAAAGGGTTAGGCACTCTCGTTCATTTGAGGTTGGCATATACTGTCCGGCGAAAGGGTCGGCCACCCGCCCGCAGGTAACAGGAGCAGGTGATAAAGTGCGAGTGATGAGCGCCGTAAATGCGGTGCAGGCCGCTGGGCATAATAGCTCGTGGTATCGACAGCATCGTGGCGCCTTTGCACAAAACGCAAGGACCAGGCACCCACAGTTTCGCAATGGGGAACGAAAGCTTAGAAGGGCGTGCCGCACGGCCAAAATCTTTGTGAAGTTCACGAATGGGAATGCCCACCCTTGCAAATTGCGAAAGGATGGGCCACCTAGATTTGTTTTTGATTAGAAAAGTCAAATTCATGGAAGGGTGGGCCACCCGCAGAAGCCTTGCTAAGGGGCTGGGAGATTGCATGAATAGCTTACGGTCAATTCTTCTCTTGCTTCCAGCTCTAGCCATCTTTTCAGTGGGGCATTCGACTCTCTTGGCTCAATCCGTTCAAGTCCGGGTGTTGGACGCCAAGAGCGGTGCTCGCGTTCCCAATGAGAAGGTATCGGTGTTGATCAAAGGCGAGAAGGATGCAAGGGATTACACGACAGATAGCGAGGGCAACTTCTCTCTCCAAGTTGATCCTTCTGCGTCCGTCTATGTGGCCACAGAATGGAGAGTCACCTGTAGAACGATCACTCCGGGCGTCGTTCCCTTCGTTCAGGTCTCCACTATCTTGCAGGACGGCTTTACCGATGGGAATACGTGCGGTCGAGCGAAGAGTGAAACGGTCAAGGGCAAACTGATTATTTTCGCCAGAAAGTCTTCGTTCTTCGAGAACTTCAAACGATGACTCGGTTGCTCAATCTTCTGGTAACCGTTTTGCTGACCATGCTTGCGATGTCACTTGCTGCTCAAACGCTCGAAATCAAGTTGGTGGACGGCAGGAATGGACGCCCTATGGTTGGAACTTCCGCCTACGTGAATGTCTGGGTGGGCGGGGAACGCAACGAAGCAATCGCGATACCCACGGACGACAACGGCGTTGCTCGCCTACAACTCACACTGAATCCGAATGAGGAGAACATCCCCCTCTCGACGGGCCACGGTACTATCGTCGAGAAGCATCTCGTTGTGAAATACGACGCGTCCTTCCGAATCAATGCTCCCTACGTGTTGTGCGGGGCAGAAGGAAGCCGCTCTTGGCTAGACCTCAAGAACTTCAGCACGAAAGAAGTTCTTGATCACGGATATGCTTCGGGGAACACATGCGGTAAGGTGACAGCCACGCCACAGCCTGGACAAGTAGTCCTGTTCGTCAGGCCGCTCACGTTCGTAGAGAAAATGAAGCAGTAGCCGTTCTTCAAATCCTAGCCAGCGGGCCGTCCTTCGGGGCGGCCTTGTTGCTGGGCCGGACATCCCATTCACATCCATGATTAGCTCAAGCTCCCGGGTCGATCTTCAGTCGCGCCTCAGGCCACTCATTGATTTTGACTTTTCCCATTATGCCAGTCGCGGGTGGCCGACCCTTTCGCCGACTCTATATGACGAATCACCACAAAACGAGGGTGCCCAACCTTTTTTGCGCTAAAAACGGTTGGCCGGGGACTGCCGCCGTACGCCGCACGCTGTGCCTTTCCTGCGGCCTGCTCGCCCATCTGTACCAGGCCTACTTCTCCTGATTCATAGCAGCGATAACTGCTGCACTCCCACTGCGCCGGTTCGAGACAATCCCCAATTCATGTGCCAGCGAAAGCTCATCGCCCAAAAACTTAGTTCAGAAAAGACTCGACCACGCTCTGCGGCCCCGACCACCTTCTCCACTTCCGCAAAGGACTCGGAAAGGGTTAGGCACCCTCATTCATTTTGAGGTTGGCATACTGTCCGGCGAAAGGGTCGGCCACCCGCCCGCGGGTAACAGGAGGAAGTGATAAAGTGCGAGTGATGGGCGCCGTTAATGCGGTGCAGACCGCTGGGCATAACAGCTCATGGTGTAGACAGCATCGTGCCCGCCCTTGCACAAAACGCAAGGACGGGGCACCCACAGTTTCGCAATGGGAATCGAAAAATTAGAAGGCCGGGCCACCCGTCGATAGCACCGCGGTTGCGACTGCAACCATGAGCAAAATTCACGGGGTCGCAGTAGGTTCAACTCACCATCACGCACAGGGCAGAATCTCTTGGGGCACCGGGCAAGATCGACATGGTAGTTGCCCGACTCTAGTGGATAGCCCCGCCGCCAATACAAATATAGGAACCCCATTCACGGTGGCTTACAGCGCCTATATTCCTTTTGACCACGTCACAGGCCCCACTAACTGTCCGGGGACCTCATTTGGAATGATTTATATGGGTGATGCAAACAGGAATACCTATCGAGCTACCGAATCCATCTTGATTGTGCCCGATGCCCAAATGGCCAGCGGATTTTTTCGGGGAGCAGGCGAAACGAGAAATTACAGTGTCGGCTCACCAGTCAATGGCTCCACGCTTACAGGCGCAGATGAGGACGGCATTGCGGACGATTGTCACTTTTGGAATAAATCGGGGACAGCAAATTCTACTGGGTTAATCTACGACACAAGTTATCCTGTGGCTCATCAAGGGCAGGTTCACTTCTCTGGAACAACATGGAATCCCCTTGAAAATGATAACGCGACTATTACGTGGGACATGCGCACGGTGATTAGTACGACGAACCCCGCCGCGCCAACTGCTATTGTGAACTATAACCATACGTGCTTTCCGGCTCACCAGATCAAGGTCAATGGCAAAGTTGTCTACCTCTACACGCCGCCCCAAAGCAACATCGCCTACATATTCAACTGCCTTGCTCTGCACTTGAACAAGGTAGTGGGGCAACAAACGAGCACTACTACGGTGCCTGTGCAATGAGTAAAAGCGAAAGTGTAAAAATTCCCATGTGTTTACACGCCTCAACCGGCATGATCATTGTTGCGCTCGCCATCGCAATGACTTGCGTTGAAGCTCAACAAACAAGCGCTGCGGCGCAGCCTTCGCTGCAACGTTATTTCGCGGATTTGGTACAAAACTATAATCCCGAATCGACGCCGACCTTCGACGATCTGCTAAAAGTTCAGGATCGTATAGGAAGTATGCAGCCTGCGGAGATATCCGCTGCTATGCCCTCCATCCTAACAGCATTGACACATCCAGATGACACCATAAAGTCTTACGCACTGGCCGCACTTTTTGCCCTCGGGTTACGCCCAGATAGCGCAGCATTGTTAAAAGACTATATAAAGCCGATAGCCGATTTCATGAATAATTCCACCAATGGCCGGCTCGAGGGTGCCAGCACGCAAATTCTTGGCATGCTCAAGCCCCAACCGCCACCTGAAGTAGAACAAGTGCTACTGGCATTTCTCAGGAGCACTGACCGCGATTTGAGAGCTCAAAGCAGCGCTATATTTTTTCTAGTACGAATTGCTCCCGATGACATTGAAGTTATAGACGCGACAAAAGAATTCTTGAGCCGTCCGCTAACCCGCGAGGCCAGGGAGGGAGCCTTAAATGCGATAAGCAGTGCCTACATCCGAAACACCAGACTTATTGCCGTGTTTATCGACGCCTTAACCGACCCTGACTCAGACGTTCGGCTCACTGCCGTTCAAGGTTTGCAGCGAATTGGACGCGACGCTGTGCAACAAGCTGAACCTGCCCTGCGTGAACTAATGACGCGCCCAGAAGAACCGCCCGAGGTAAAAGCTGCAGCCGACGAGGCCGTGAAGTCTACGACCCAGGCGCCCGCTCCGAAATAGAAAACCGGTCGGGCGGGTGGCTCATCCTTATGTCTCTTGCAAGGGGGGCTCACCGCTGATCTTAATTTCAACCGCTTTGCCTCTACGCAGCAACGATTTTGAGCTACGCTACTGGCTTGGGGATGAATGAAGATCTCCATTGCCCTATAGCGTCGCAAGTCCTTGCTGGCAATAAAGACCCCACTGTGGTCGCAAAGGACGCGACTAGAATGGGCCACCCGCCAATGTAGCGACCATCATCAACGGTTATAACGCCCAACATAATGGGACTCTATGCCACAAGTAGCGAATCGATTCCAAATCGAGCGACGGCGAGGTTAACCATGAAGATTGGAACTGGTAGCCGCTCTGCAATCCTGACAGCGATGTTGCGCCTCGTACTTCTCGTCTGCGTTGCAATGTCGGGTTGTCGAGAGGCACCGACTACGACCTGGTCGGCGCAATCTCGGTCTCCAGACGGAAAATGGCTTGCGATTGCCCGAAGTGAACAAGGCGGGGGCCTCGGTGGGGCTTACGATGTCACCACAGTGTCCCTGAAGTCGGTCAATGGTCCACAACCCCCGGCGCAAGTCTTATTGTTCTCTCATGAATACCCGACCATGAATCTCAAGATGGAATGGGTAACTCAGACGCACCTGCACGTTACGTATGGGCCGAGCGCACGTCCTGGGGATCACGCAGATCTCAACTTCCAAGCCGTAAAGTGCGCCGGTGTCGATATCTCCGTTAGAGCCTTTTCCGGTGGGGCCACGAGTTCTGCCGAGTAGCTTAGACGGAAAACCGGGGAGAGACGGGACGTTCGCTAATTTCCATTTGCCGAAAATGCGGGAAACGTTCCGTCTCTCCCCGGCTTTCTCACCCTTGCAAAAAACGCAAGGATGCCCCACCCTCATGTCTTCTTGATGTAGAGGAAGATCTAAACCAACGAAAGGGCGGGCCATCCCGCCGCCGGAAGAGAGGATAGCGTGGGTAGACTATCGAAACACCGGGTACTAGTTGCAGGAATCTTTTCACCCTTGCTTGCGTTAGTGCTAAACATCATTTTCATTCAGACCCTGCTCGCATTGAGCTCCAATCCTGAGAACAATTGGCGATTTCGCCTGTTCATTTCTAGTCTCGCTTTACCAGTTCCATTTCTAGTCACTCTGATGCTGGCATTGAAAGATCGTCGCCGTGCCGACCTTTCTCTTTCCGCGAAGATAGGTTTAGGAATTGCGGCCCTTTCACTGCTACTTATTGCGAAGCCTGCGATGGACGGTCTTGCCCGTTCAAAACAGTCACGCCGCATGGCAATGCACGACGTACCGGCCCCGATGTTTAACACCCTTGACATTCAAGGTAAGCCGCAGCGGTTGGCGGACTACAGAGGACAGGTAGTGTTGGTAAACATCTGGGCGACGTGGTGCGAGCCTTGCCGTAACGAGATGCCGCAACTAGACAAACTATATCAATCCAGAAAACGGCGGGGATTTATTGTATTGGGCATTTCTGATGAGACTATCGCGAAGCAGCAAGCATTTGTGACTCAAGTTCCGGTTACATATCCGCTTCTAACGATCACTCCCGGGGTGCCGGCTTTCTATCGAGAGATTGCTAAGTATCCAGCGATTTTTCTCATCGACCGGGAAGGAAGACTGCATCCCTCACCAAACGAGAGCCAGGGATTCGGAAACGTAGAAGGAGCTGTCGACTCTCTACTCAGCGCCGGCTAGTGACAGACTGGCGGGTGCCCGACCCTTTCGCCGGACAGCATATGCCAATCTTAAAAATGAGGGCGGTCGATTCTACCGTCCCCCCTTCCAAAGTCCCTGCCTGCGGCAGCAAGTATCCGACAGCTTGATCAACTTAGAGTGCCTATCTTCGCGTCGTTTGCGAAAGGTGGGGATTCCACGGACCTCAATCGGTCAAGTTTTGTTTCCCCCTCAAAAGCAACTCACAACGAAAAGGCCGCCAGTCCTGGCGGCCTTAACTTACAGTTTACAAAATTACCAACTTACAAATCCAGACTTTAGTCCCCAGCCACCGGCTCGCCAACTTCCGGCTTCGGCGCAGGTGCGATCGAGTGCAGATCGTTCCCGTTGCTGGGCTTTACCAGCGCTCCCAGCGGAATGAATCCGCCTTCAGTCACCGCTGGCTTCTCTTTCAACACCACTTCGCGATACAGAGCAGCCATGCGGGCGTCGTAGGCGGCGTCGTTCTTCTGTGCGCCGCGCGCGGTTGCCTTCGCGTCCCGTGCACGCTTCTTCTCTTCGCCGGAGTTCTTGGCGATACCCAGCTTGTCGAGATCGTGCTGCTCTTCGGTAGTGACCAATTCATCTTTCAGCAGCAGTCCGTGATTGACGTCGTCCATCTTCACGTTCTTGCCACCGGCAAAGATCTCATGCCGCCCATGCTCTTCGTACCACTTGGTCAGCGTGGCCGTCATGTGCATCTTCTCGATAATGTTGCGCCATCCTACGCCGGTGTTGTAAGCGCAGAACGAAATTTCGCCTTCCTGTGTGGCGTAAGGAATAATGCACTGCTCGGTGCGCCGGAAGTCGTAGTTGAACAGATCCTGGAACCACATGCCTGCGATGAACAGGAAGTTCCAGCGATCCTGCCGCCGCTTCATCACATCTTCCACGGTGCGGTCCGGACCGACCTTGCCGTAGTTCTTGCCGGTAGCATTAAAGTTCTTGTCGAACTTCCTCAGCAAGTCCATCAGCTTAAAGTGAGTCGGCGACTGGAACGGATCGTAATTCTTCATCAGGCAAAGCGCCATGCCGACGATCGTCAAAAACTTTCCGCGAGCCGCATCATTAACTTTCTGAATATCCAACGCCAGCTGATCGCCCTTCAGGAAAGCAGTGACCGGTACTGCTTCTTTGGTTTCCTTGTCGATCATCACCGCCATGCCGGTCCCGCAATTAGGATGGCAACCGCAGGACAGTTGGCCCCAGTTGTTATCGGCGTCTGAGGAGTGCATCAGATCGGCCCAGTCGCTGAAGGTGGACATGAAGCTGATAGGGAACCAGTCTCTTGCTGGTTCGCCCAGGCCGGTCTGATTCTTTACGTCGTGCGCCAGATGAGAGAGCGTGTAGCGCTGCGCGTTACGCCGGTCGTCGGTTACTGCTTCGTCTCGGCCCGTGAAACTAACCGGTTGGAAGCTGAGGAATCCGATCTTCTTCGGGTTGTCCAGCGCGAACTTGATGATGCGGCCGACTTGTTCGTTGTTGATGCCATTGACGATGGTCACCACTGGAACAATTTCAACTCCGGCGCGATGTAGGTTGTCGATCGCCTTCAGCTTTACGTCGAACAGGTTGCCGACTTTGCGGTGGGCGTTGGCGGCATTGCCAATTCCGTCGAACTGCAAATAGGCATAACGCATGCCGGCTTCGACTGCCTGCTGGCAGAACTCGAAGCTCTTGGCAAATTCAATTCCGTTGGTTGCAGCCTGCACGCTGTTGTATCCAACCTTGCGGGCGTAGCGGACGGCATCCAGGAAGTATGGCGATAACGTCGGCTCGCCGCCGGAGAACTGCACGCTCATCTGACGCCGCGGCTTGATGGTGATGGCATTGTCGAGCATGGTCTTGATGTCTTCCCAAGTCAGCTCGTGCACGAACCCAACCTGGTTCGCGTCCATAAAACAAGGATCACACATCATGTTGCAGCGGTTGGTCAGGTCGATGGTCAGAACCGAGCCGCGTCCGTATTTCACGGTCGAGGTGCCGTGGTGGTGCAGCTTCTCGTCGGCGTGGGCTTTAATGTCGCGGCCCGGGAAGACGTCTTCCAGATGTTGCGAGAACTCGGTATCGATCGACATCACGTCTTCGAAGTGGCCATGGGTCGGGCAATCTTTCACCATCAGAATCTTGCCATCGCGCTCGACGATGGTGGCCTTGATCTCGCCGACCTTCTCGTTCATCAAGACTTCGTAGGGCAGTTTGCCATCGAGAATCTGCTGGCGAATTTCCGGGACGCACTTGGGGCAAAGAGAATCGGTGGAACGCGGCCAGCCCAGCGGTGGCTTGGACTTTTCGTAGGACTTCAGCAGCGGCTTATCCGACCACTTCGGAGTGGGCGACGGATTTTGCTTGATACGGTTGAGGCCGTTAAACAAGACCCACGCGCCTTTCGCGGCGACGGTAACTGCTTTCTCTACGTACTTTACTGGCTTATGCATTTTCTCTTGCTCTCCGTTTAACTGGGATGTCGCGGCTGTTTAAAGCTTTGCCACGTTAAACCCTGGGGCTCTGCTGTCTTTGTGACCACCGGGGCAGTATTCCGCACACGCTGGTTCACTCTCTTTATCACATTTATCTTATTGATTGGGTTGGGGGAAGGCACACTAGATCCCAACGAAAGGGGAAAAACAGGGGTTTAGTGGTGAAAACCAGCAGTGGATGGAGCTAAGTTATTGAAAAAGAAAGGCAAGATCCGAAGGATCAATCAGGCCGCCTGATTTTCAGCTGCTTCAACTTTGGACTGTAACATCTTCTTTAATTCTTCCAGGCGGTCAGCTTCCGCAATGCGCTCGTGACGCAGCTCCTGGTTTCTGGACTCGTGGCGCTTGATCAGCAAATTTTTGTAACTCTCGGTAGCAGATCGTTGCATGTGTCCTCCACAGACTGGGGAAGTTTAGTCCCAGTCCGGGAAGGGAAGCAATGGCCTAGTGGACTCTGTACTTGTCATTGGTTTTTGAATTGTCATCCACGAAGCGCGATCTTTTGTGCCGAGGGAGCCGACGATGGCGGAGAGAGGTTGGCGCCGCCGCAAAGAGTCACCGCCGTAGCATTTATAAATATCCACATGTAGCCCGCACTTTTGGTCACACCTGCACCCGAATCGGGAGTAGTCTTATTTAATGGCCGACAAAGCCAGCGCCACGCTACCCGGAACCGTCGAGAAGGTCGTGAAGTCCCCCGATCCGCGAGAGCCTGAGAAAGCTCAGATCGCGATCGAAGGGGCGGATCATCTATATAAGGAAATCCGCATTGAGAACAACTTGACCGACGAGAACGGTAAACTGGTCCACCTGAAACCAGGTGCCAAGGTCGAGGTCACGATTAAAGCTGACCCCGGAGCCATCCAGTAGTCAAGCGGTGTTGCCGTGAATCAACTGCCAACTTTCCTTCCGTAATCGAGCAGCGTTCTCGCTGTTTCAGCCCTTTTTTTGGATTCAGTCTTTGAGGGTATTGCCATCCGTTGCCTTTTCGCCGGAGTACTAGCCGCCTGGCCCGAAGCTGCGACCACCACAGAAGTTTTCCGCGTGGCGCTTTTAAGCGTTTGCAGGGGAGCAATTTTTCTGGACATTCTTTAGTTACCCACCATTAACGTTATCAGGGGGGAATCGAGGAATCTGTTCACAACAGCTCAGGGCTGCGGCGGCGGGTAGGGCATCGGCTAGCCGCAACTGTTTTGGCAGTTGCTGAGTAGAGAGAGCCTCAGGCGCTGATAGTGTCAGGATTTTGTACGCCTTTATCCAGCGGCAGTAAGGGCCCCCAACTCAAGCCAAAAAACGGCTTGAATGGGCCACCTGTGATCTTTCAAGAGGTTGTCCACGCGATTTCGGACCGGCGGAGGCTAATTGTGGGCGGATGGCCGCATCTCGTCTGAGCCGGTTACTTTGGTTCGGGGGTCGAGGGGTGCCCGTGTATACAAGAATATCGTTTTGGTAGAGAAAAATTGCTTGACAACGATTTACGGAACCCTGTAGAAGCATGGGACAGTAAACGTTAACGGTCCACCATAGGACCACGAATCGGCAACACACGCCCATCAGGAGGGTTTATGCAAGTGGAGGCCTCGAAGCTTCTTCGAAATGCTCTTTCTTTCAACACTTTACGGACTTTGAAGTACCTACTGGGGGGCATGCTGTTGTTCGGCGTGCTTTCGACCCTGGCATTAGGCCAGGAGACAGCGACCCTTCTGGGAACGGTAACTGATGCCTCCGGCGGTGTTCTTCCGAACGTAACCATAACCATAACCAATACCGCGACCGGGGTGAGCAAGAGCTCCCCCACGAACGACGTCGGTCAATATGCGGTTCCCGGGGTTCAGATCGGCACCTACGACGTCACTGCCACCGCCCAGGGCTTTAAGGTGCAACAGAGCAAGGGCGTTGTGGTGAATGCCTCAGAACGCGTTCGCCAGGACTTCCAGATGGCAGTGGGCGGCGCTACCGAGACAATAACCGTGGAAGCTACTGCGCTACACGTGCAGACTGACAGCGGCGAGCAAAGCTCGCTGGTTAACGGCAGGCAAATCACTGAATTGTCCACCAAGAATAGAACCATTTACAGCTACGCAACCCTGACCACCGGTGCTGCGAACTTGAACCCTGATACGCAGGTCCCAGTGCCAGTGGGCGGCGCCTCAGGCAATATCAGTTTCAACGGCAATCGGCCGGGCCACAACCTGTACATGCTCGACGGTGGTGAAAACTCGGATCGTGGCGGCGCTGGCAGTTCAAGCATTCTGCCCTCTTTGGACGCCATTGCCCAGACTCAGGTCCTGAGTTCCAACTACAGCGCTGAATATGGACTTTCTTCGGGCGGGACCATCAGCTCCGTCACTAAGTCCGGAACCAACCAGTATCACGCTTCGGCTTGGGAATTTTTCCAAAACGACGCTTTGCAGGCCACCAACTTTTTCAATAAGTCGAAGGGTGAGTTCCGTTATAACGTGTTCGGCTTTAACGTCGGCGGCCCTGTCCCGGGTTTGAAGAACAAGCTTTTCTTCTTCTACAACATGGAATGGCGCAAGCTGATTAACGGGACCAACATTAACCAGCAGGTTCCGGTGACAGACACTTACGGCGGCAATTTCAATGGTTTCCTGCCAGCGGATCTTAAGGACTCAAACAGCGCTGCAATTCCTTTTTCTGGGCTGCACGCACCTTGTGCCTTCCAGCTTTCGGCGGACCAACAGGCACGATTTGCGGGTCAAACCTTCAGCACACCGAACACAGTTAACGGCAATCCAAACTGTAGCGCGGATAGTAGTAAGGCAAATAACCCCAACCCAGCGATCGCCACGAACCAACCAATTTTTGCACCCTTTAATGCCAATACACTTCCGTTTCTAGATGCCAACGCACAAGCGCTGTTGACAGCCGGCGGCAAGTTTGGCGGCATTTTCCCAGCACCTAACAATGGCAACCATTTCACTGCTCCAGTGAGTCTGCCCAACAGCTTGCGCGAAGAGATCACTCGTATTGATTTCAACGCCACCAAGAAGCTGACGGTTTATGGCTCGTTCGTTGACGAAACCGTCGCGCAAAACATTGCGACCAGCATGTGGAGCGGCGACAACGTCCCGTCGGTGGGAAACACCTTCGGCAATCCCTCGTATGCCGGGGTGGTTCACACTGCCTACGTGATCAGCCCTAGCCTGGTCAACGAAGCATCCTTTAATTACAACGGCAACCGCATCCACATTTTGCCAGCCGGACTGGTTACGGCGCCGGCGGGCTTTACTTATGCTCCGTTTTTCCCGCACACCGGTGACGGCGAAAATACTCTGACCCGCATTCCGTCGATCCAGTTAAACGGCAGCACGGGTTCGAATTACACGGTCAACTGGATGCCTTGGAATAACAAGGCCGATAGTTATCAGATCCGCGATGATGTTTCCTGGACCAAGGGGCGGCACCAGATGAAGATTGGCTTCGGATGGCTGCTCTATAAAAAGAACCAGGACTGGTTTAAGAATACGCAAGGTAATTTCCAATTTAACGGCAACTTTACCGGAAACGACTTTGCTGACTATCTGCTTGGTTACTCTTCCAACTACACCGAAGACGCAGTCAAGAGCGCGGGACAATGGAACAACGTTTCCTGGTCGAGTTATTTCCAGGACAACTTCCGAGCAACCAACCGTCTGACTCTGAACCTGGGTCTGCGGTGGGATGGCATTCCGCACACTTATGAAGCCAGCAACAACATCGCGAACTTCTACCCCAACCTCTATGACCCCGCGAAGGCGGCCCACATAGTTAACGGGGCCGTAGCCGCGGACAGCCCAGGACTTGGAACCAGCCCGGACCCAGCTCTGCCCGGCAACTTCTATGTAAATGGCATCAGTCAGTGCGGGAGCGGCAGTATTCCTAAGGGTTGCGTGGATGACTCCTGGAAGAACTTTGGCCCGCGCCTTGGCTTTGCCTATGACCTAACTGGAAACGGCAAAACCGTGATTCGCGGTGGATACGGAATCATGTACGAACGCATCCAGGGAAACGACGTGTATAACAACGCAGGCACGGTGCCCCTTGCTGCCAGCATTAACTTTAACAACGTATCGCTGGCATCCCCCACGGCTCCCGTAAGCACCGGTGTTGCGAATGCAGGTTCGATCCCGATCAACAACATCACCGGACTGGACCGCGCCAACTATAAGGCGCCGCTCAGCAGCCAATTCAGCATTGGTATTCAGCACTCCATTGGCAACTCTGTGCTGGACGTCAAGTATGCCGGCACTCAGAACCGCCACCAGAATTACTACACGGAAACTAATCTTATTCCGCTCAGCCAACTCAATAGCTTGACCCAGCCGTACGACAACACCGTGCCGTATCTCGGGTACCATGGCATTCGCATGGCGCAGAACGAAGCCAATGGGGATTACAACTCCCTTCAGGCCTCGATTCGCGGCTCTGTGAAGAGCGACCTGCAATATCAGGTGGGATACACTTACTCACACACCAATGACGCCGGATCTCAGGGAAGCAGCGCAGGAGACCTCGGCACTATCTCCAATCCATATGCGGGCTGGAAGTATGACTTCGGCCCGTCCGACTATGACATCCGCCACATTTTCTTCACCAATTTTGTCTATGACATTCCATTGTTGAAGCACAATGACAACAAGGTGCTGAAGACGGCCTTCGGCGGGTGGGAGATTTCCGGTATCGTGGCGGCGCAATCAGGCGCTCCCCTCAATATCGGTTTGAACGGCACAACCGTAGCCAGCCTGGTTCCGAATACTTCGGCTCGCCCGGATGTAACTGGTAGTGGCCACGATCCGCACCTCGTCAACGAGTGGTTCGATACCTCAATCTACTCGGCACCGGCCGCCAATACGTGGGGCAACACTCCCCGCAACTCGGTTCGGGGCCCGGGCCGCGACAACTGGAGTCTCTCGCTCTTCAAGAACTTCTGGTTTAACCAGGAGCGGGGAAGCAACCTGCAATTCCGCGCGGAATTCTTCAACGTGTGGAATCACACTCAACTCATCGGCAACAGCGCCTTAAATGGCATCAGCCGGAACGTAGGGGCTAGCGACTTTGGTCAGGTCACGGGCGCCTATGATCCGAGAACCATTCAGCTAGCCCTGAAGCTTAGCTTCTAGGCCTTCAACAGTTGTAATCACTCACGTGCGGCGGGCGGGGACAATCCCCACCCGCCGCATTTTTATTGAGCTATGCGGCGTTCAGTTAGACCGAACGTCATCAGGTTTTCAACCGTTTGCCTGACGAGGATTGAAGTGACGGCGAGGCAAGGGAAGAGGCTGCTGAGCGCTCCGAGGGCACTCTGAACGCGACTCTCGTTGCAAAGGGTAATTCAGGCCCGGCTTATGAGTGGTGAATGACTCGGCTCAACCTGAGGGAATTTAATCAGAGTGTGCTGAGCGATGCGAAAGAACCGCTACGTTGGTTCCAACCCATTCTTATTGCGCTATGCGGATTCGGTTAGACCGATGCCATCCGGGTTTCCCTGACCGGGCCCATTGACTAAGCCAGGGGCAGAGGCAAGGGCAGAGGTTCCTAAGGGGCGCTGGCCGCAAGGTGCCCTTGAAAGGGTAAGGCTGCTGCGACCTGAAGGAAGTTTAATCAGAGTTGCTAGCGAAGTGGAAGAACCGCTTCGTTGGTTCAATTGTAGCTTGAAGCTCTATTGGCGAATCTTCCCGTCCGCGGTCAAGCGCTCCAGCCAATGGCGCGCTGTCGTGGCGTCCTGACCATCCTTGTTGTTTTTCAGGAATTCCCGCAGGACTTGCGCTGAGTCTTCATAGCGCCCCATCGCCGTTAAAGACTGGGCCAGAAGCAACTCGGCCTGGGCAGACGTTCCGCGCGATTCGATGTGTGCCTGATCCGCCATTTTTACCGCTTGTTCGTATTGCTCGTGGAAATAATAAGCCTTAGCCAGCGCCCATTTGGTTTCCCAGCCTGATGCCGGCTGCAATTGGATTGATTTCTCCAGCAGCGGAATGGCTTCCGCAAACTTCTTTTCATATACCAGGTTCATTCCCAGCGCTGCAAGCAGGCGAGGCTGATTGGGGTCCATCCGGCTGGCCTTTTCCAGGGTGGTCTGTGCCTGCTCCCAGTTGCTTTGCCTCATATAAAGCATTCCTTGAAGGTAGAGCACATCCGGATTTCCCGGCGCGAGTTTCATGGCTTGGCCAATATATTTCTGCGCCTCCTCCAGTTTTCCATCTTTTAGCGCCTGAGTTCCCTTGTCCAACGCCTCTTTAGCCTTAGGAGCAAGCACGGCTCTACCGGGAGCCTCCGCTCCGCCCCCCGAGCTCGCCTCCCGTTCGAGATACACGTCCTCCTGGTATTGGATCGCAACCGCAATAGAGACTTCCTTTTGCACCGTCTTGTAGCCCGCGGCTTCCACGGAGACGGTAAATTCTCCCAAACCTCGCAGAACGAAGAAGGCGCGGCCCTGTGAGGTGGATCGCTGGTCCTCCAGCGTCCCATTCTTATAGAGCTTTATTACCGTCGGAACGGTAATGACCTGACGACCGGAATTATCGCGAACTGTAACCGCAATCTCGGCGCGACTGCCCCGCATATTCGTGCCTTGCTCGCCGCTGTCCTGGCAGGAAGCCGTAGACGGCAACCACACGCAAGCCAGGAGCGCAAGCGCAACTCGACCAACGCAAATAAGCGGGCTGTTCGTCATGGAGTACATGCGCGCGGCGCCAAATATGGCCAAGACTAATCTCCGGTACCGGCACCGTCAAGCGAAACATGTATCTCAAATGCACGCCGATTCACAGGGGCCATCGCCTGGTTTGAACAGTTACACGGCCCTCTCCCGAGAGAGAAGTGTCAAATAACTTAGGGGCAATCGCAATAAAGTCGAGCGCGCGTGGAACTGCTCTGTAAGCTTTGCCGAAGCGGCGCGGATCAACCAATAAATCATCAAGGGAAAGGCAGGAGGGCGAGGACCGTTAGGAAAATCGAGCCGCGCAGGAAAGTGGGAAAGATTTGTTGTTGGCCTAAGAAGAAAGATCGCGTGGTGTTAGCAGTCAGGCATCCTGCGCGCCCGCTCAGAACTGCTCACAATTAGCCGCCTGGAAGGCACCCTTACTTGGCAAGTGGCCCATTCTAAATTTCGCGCTCGTCTCGAAATTTTACAGTGGGGCGGTGGGGAGGCCAGGACACACGGAACTGACCAGTCCAGAATTGGAGGAAATCACGAACCTACAGAAGTTCACGAAGGATCCGTTACGCCTGCTCAACAAACCTTACTTATGAAGCAGTCAAGCGTATCTTTACTGTATGCCGCTTAGCGTTCAGGAGCAGTTTGGACAGATCGACATCTATGTCTTTGATCAGATCCTTCGGGGAAACATTGCCGGGGGAATGCGGGTGCTCGATGCGGGCTGCGGATACGGGCGCAACCTGGTTCATCTCCTGCGAGAGCGGTGTGAGGTCTTTGCTTTGGACGCCGACGCTGCGGGAGTCGAGCATGTTCGTCAACTGGCTGCGTCGCTTAGGGCCAGTCTTCCGGCGGAGAATTTTCAGGTCGGGCTCATAGAGCAGATGCCTTTCCCCGACGGCTTTGCCGATGTCGTGATTTGCAACTCGGTGCTGCACTTCGCCCGGGACGACGATCACTTCAGGGAAATGCTGTCCGAGTTGTGGCGGGTGCTGAAGCCGGGAGGAATGTTGTTTTGCCGTCTGGGATCACGCATTGGAATGAACTTTGAGCGAGTGCGCGGCCATAAATATGTCATCGGTGACGGATCAGAATGGTTTCTGGTCGATGAGCAAATGCTGTTAGATTTTGGCCGGAAGATGAATGCCGTTCTCGTCGACCCGCTGAAGACCACGATCGTGCAAGACTATCGCTGCATGACAACCTGGGTGCTGCGAAAGCGAACCTAGATAAATCTTGTCGTTCCGGCCGAAGGGAGGAATCTGCTTGTCGCCAGCGGACCGATCGGCGTCCGTAATTGCCATGGTTTCTTACACTTATCTGTCAGCACATTAGCGTATAGCCGCTAACGTCATCACGTTATGTTCCGTGCGGAACACTGTGAGCGTGGCTCGCTACCCCCGCACCTGACAGAGCCACGGTGACGGTTTTTTACTTCAGCACCTGCAGCAGGTTCGTGTAGTCGTCTGTCCACAAGGGAGGATTCTGGTTCAGGGTGATGACAGTTCCGAAGCCTGCAATCGCGGGGTTCTTTAAAGCGATGGGATCGTGCGCCATCAGCACCCAATCGGCTCCGTCTTTCAGCACGTGCAACAGTTGCATGTGGTTGCTGGTTGCAAGGCCGACGAGGACCGGTCGCAAATCCAGCGCTCGGTTGGATATATGAAAGGCAATCACCGACTGTGGACCGGAAAGGTGACGTTCATAAATTTGCATAGCTTCCCGGGTGAGCAGATGAACGGGAATGGACCCACTGCTGAAGGCGTCGATCACCAGAACATCAAACTTTTGTGGCGCTTCTTTTTCGAGAGATAAGCGGCCGTCGCCAAGAATCACCTGGATGTTGGAGGGGGAGTCTTTGAGAAATGTAAAAGGAGCCGTCGGGCCCGCCGCCAGCCGCTCCATGTCGGGGTCGATTTCGTAAAAGCGGAAAGTGTCTCCGCCGTGGCCATAGGCGGCGAGAGTTCCAATGCCCAGGCCAACTACGCCGACTCGCGCAGGCTGCGGCGCACCGTTGGCGTCCACGCGTGGAAGATTTTGTAGCAGCAGCCCGATGCCGGTGCCGCGGGCGTAATAAATGGTTGGTTCATCGCGGCGTGCGGCGTCTTGAAATTGCGAGCCGTGCAAGGTCTGACCGTGACGCAGGCCGATGCTGTTCGCCGTCTCGCTGCGCAATATGGAAATCACGCCAAAAAAGTTGCGATGCGCGCGAAGCACTCCGGTTTGATGGTGGTTTGCCGAACGGGCCATCACGACGACTATGACAAGCACCAGCGATGCTCCCGTAACGCGGGCGGCGGCGGGCGTGCCGGCTTTTCGGCCGGTAACAGCCACAGCAATGCCAGCGGCTGCAAGGAACAACCAATAGCCCCAGCCAGCAAAGACGGGGTGCAGCTCCGGGGAATCGGCCAGCCCGGAGACGAAACGCAGTGCAATCAGGCCGGCGAAAATAAGGTAGGGCACCGCCTTGATTGCGGCGGGCGGCGTTTCGCGGGGCTCAAGCGCGGCCACTGCAAAAGCAAAGACGGCGGTGGCGGCAAAGGCGATCTGGAGCTCCCAATATCCACGGAAGAATCTGGGAGCGATCACGGCGGCTACGGTGCCTCCTAGAGCCCCGCCTACGGCCAGCATCAGGTAGAAAGATGTGAGATAGCGCGTGGAGGGCTTCAGTCGTGACACTTCGCCGTGACAGACCATGGCAGTGGCGAACAGGGCCAGCGTATAAGCGTTGATCTGATTCATGAGGCTGACATCGTGACGAGATAAGACCACGTATGTCGTTACCAAAGCAGCAATTACAAACAATGGCTGAAAGATTTCGCGGCGATACCACTTGGGGCTGTCGAATGTGAGGACGAAGGAAAACAAATAGACCGCCAACGGCAGCGCCCACAAGAACGGGACTACGGCGATCTCTTGCGACATCAGGTTCGTAGTGGCCAATAGCATCAGCGAAGCGCACGCCGGTAGCCCGATCCAGAGAAGATAGTGGCTGACCGATGGACGCGATTCTGTCGTGTCGGAGGGGACTGGTTTGGGGACGGCGGCTGCACTGTCAGTGGTGGACATCAATGCGCACTTGGTGCAACACACCGCGTAGGCCAAAAACAGGGCGCCCCAAAGCCAGACCTGGAAATGCAGGCCCATGATTGGCTCGAAAATGATCGGGTAGGTCAGCAAACCGAGAAGTGACGCCGCGTTCGACAGCGCATACAGGCGATAAGGGGTCCCCGAGTGTATCGAATACCAGCGTTGCACGAGCGGGGCGGTGGTGGACAAAACAAAAAATGGCAGAGCCACACCAACGCCGAGCACGCCAGCGATGCCGAAAACCGAGAGCGCGGCCGACGAAGGCCTCCACGCGCCACCGACCAACAGAGGGGATCGCGCCAGTATGCCAAGTAGGACGAGCCAGGTGACAGCCAGTCCGATCAATCCGATATGCAGCCTGCTTTGCAGCGCATTCGAGAGGCGGTTCACCAGCAGATGTGAGTAGGCATACCCCGCCAGAAGCAGACACTGAAAGACGAGCATGCAGGTCGTCCATACCGACGGCGTGCCGCCAAACCAGGGAAGGATTCCCTTGGCAAGAATAAGTTGCACCTGGAACAGCAGGAAGGCGCCAACAAAAATGGTGATGCTATAGAGTTTGGCCGACGGAACCTCTGTTTCGCGAGATGCTTGGGAGCGTGCGCGGGCTGCGGCAGGGGACACTGATGACTCCAGGACTATCAGCTCAACGTGGTCATTCTAAGCTAGCTTGTATTCGTAGAGTTGGACCGACGCGTTACGATAGTCAGTGTGACTCAAGCCAGTAACGCTGAGAAGCCTACGACTATGAATTGTGAACGGAGTAGTTTTCGACTCACATCCCGAGTCTTTTATCCGAAGTGGGCTTATTGACAGGTAAAATTGTGCTATCAGGGCGGGTCCCGCGTCTTATGGAGATGAGCAAGCACAATCTTTCGCGAATAGCATTCCTTCTGCTGCTGAGCTTTTCTCTCTCATTCGCGCAAGAGGGTCACGACCACGGCGTGCCGGAGAGACTTGGGACAGTATCGTTTCCGACTTCCTGCAAGCCGGACGTGCAGCAGAAGTTTGACCGCGGTGTGGCTTTGCTGCACTCATTTGCTTACGCCGCCGCGGAAAATACATTTCAGGGCGTGGCTGAGCTGGATCCGCAGTGTGCGATGGCGCATTGGGGAATGGCTATGGCGTATTTTCATCAGATATGGGATCCGCCGCTTGCGGCATCAGCAATTTCTACGGGGCAAAAAGAAATCGAGAAAGCGCAGCAGATGGGCGGTGGTTCTGAACGCGAGCATCAGTTCATCCATGCCTTGAGCTTGGTATATCAGGATGCTGACACGGTTCCGTACCGCACCCGGGTATTGAACTACGAGCATGCAATGAGCGACTTGGCCTCAGCAAACAGGAAAGACGTAGAATCCCAGGTGTTCTATGCGCTGGCGCTTTTAGCCAACGCCTCTCCTGCCGATAAAACACATGCCAAACAAAAACAGGCAGCCGATTTGCTTGAGCCACTCGATCGCCTCTATCCCCAGCATCCAGGAATTCCTCATTACCTTATTCATGCGTGTGACAGTTCAGAACTTGCTCCCAGAGGGCTGGCGGCAGCAAAAGCGTACTCGCAGATTGCGGCCTCAGCCCCGCACGCGCTGCACATGCCATCACATATCTTCACGCGGCTCGGCCTGTGGGACGATTCCATCGCCTCCAATCAGGCGGCGAGAGAGGCGGCACATCAGCAAGGCGATGCCGGAGAAGAACTGCATGCCATGGATTATCTGGTCTATGCCTACCTGCAAAGCGGACACGACAAGGAAGCGGCTCAAGTTATCGAACAACTCAAAACCATGCAGCAGGTGACATCAACTGATTTCAAAGTGGGGTACGCTTCCACCGCGATGCCGATCCGCTACGCCGTGGAACGCGGCCAGTGGGCTGATGCCGCCAGCATTGTTGCCCCTGCAGCAGCTCCGCCTCATGTTATTGCCATTGCAGTGTGGGCACGGGGGATGGGATTGGCTCGCAGCGGACAAGCTACGCGAGTGCCCGCAGAGATCGAGAGATTACGGCAGATCGAAGGCCAGCTTCGAGCCGCGGGCAACGATTATTGGGCCACTCAGGTGGAGATCATGAGACGGGAAGTGGAGGCCTGGTCAGCGCAAGCAGACGGAAAGGCCGATGTAGCGGTGGCATTGTTGCGCCAGTCAGCCGACGAAGAAGATGCGGTCGAGAAGCTGCCGGTGACGCCGGGGCCGATTGTTCCGGCCCGCGAACAGCTCGGGTATTTGTTACTGGAGCAGAATAAACCGGGAGTGGCGTTGAAAGAATTTCAGGCAGCGCTCACCAATGCTCCAGGACGGCGGGGCGCACTGAAAGGGGCTGCGCGGGCTGATGAACTCTCCAAGAGTAGTTCGACCTCGGCAGCGAGGTGACGAGTGATCGCGCTTCCCCCTGTTGCGTCAAGCGAGTTGGGGCCGCTTTTTTGTCAGGCCTAACGCAGCGGCCGAGTAAATGACAGCCGCGACCAAAATCAGAATGCGCATGCCATAAGCAAGGGACAGGTTTTCCAGCATACCGCCGCAAACCGCGCCCAACATGTTGGCCGCTAATGCTGAGGTAGGCGAGTGAACGAAACGAAATTCGGTGGCGAATAACAGGCCGGCAAAAAACACTGGGACTGCGAATGTCAAGGCGACCATGCAACCAACTAATGTGGTTGAGCCATGAAAGCTACCGAACGGAATCAAGTAGGCTGCGATCAAACTAACAATTACTCCTACAGCCAGTACTCCGGGTGGCCATTGACGTCTGCTTTTATCAATCAGGATGTTGGTTAGAAGAAGAGTGGTCAGCAACGAGGCGATGACAACCCCATTCACCTTCCAGGTAGTTCCGAAATAAAGCGCCAGACGGCTGATGGCCTGAGTTTCCAACAAGAGAAATCCGGCGCCCATGAAGAAAAAGAACGGCGACGGAATCTGGCCGCGCGCTTCGGGAATCCGCAAATAGAATCCGACAACCAGCAGAATGACGAGGATTCCCACGGTGATATAGATGCGCGGAATCCATCGGCCTTCCTGATATAGATAGGGCCAATCATCGGTGGTTACCGGGACCTCGGGAGAATCAAGAAATGAAGGACGGTTCGACACTACAAAGCGCGCCAGTCGCGGGTTGGCGAGCAAGGCTGACTCAACTTGATTCGATTGGGAAATCGCAAAGCACGGGCCGCCTGTCGAATAGCTGGAGCTGGCGAGAAACGCTACCGGCGGCTTACCAAATTCCTGGGTCAACATCTGGTCGAGCCGCTTACCCAGCCAATCATGGATCACCTGGAACTTCACAAACAAGACGCCATTAGGCTTTAATAAGTTATGAGCCTCATGGATGGACTCGGCCGTGTAGACAAAATTGTCAATACGCATATTGGCATAGTCGGACAACTGAGTATGCGAATCGAGCAAGCCAAAGATAATGAGATCGTATTTCCGCTGGGTGCGTTTCATGAATGCCCGGGCATCTGTCGCATGAACTGAAACTTTTTCAGAAGCGTAAGGATGTTCGGGATGCTCGCGCACGCCGAGCGACAAGATTCCGGGATCAATCTCCACGGCGTCAACATAGCTTCCACCATTTCTTAGCACGGCGGCTACGTCGTTTCCGGTTCCCGCACCCACTACCAGCACAACGGCATTCTTAGGCGCAAACTGAAAGGCCGCGTTATAAGGATTCTCGTCGACACTCTCTGTCAGCAGCCCGGGGTGACGTTGCAGAAATGAGGAAGACAAATCGACGATCCATTGATAGCCGGTACGGTTTACGTTGACGGTGGTTCGTGCCCATTCTCCGGAACTAAAAAACTCGCGCTGGACGCCGATTTGTTGGTAGGGCGTCCAAATGGTGTAACTATTCGGCATGGCCGGTTCATGGAGGAGAAAAAACGCAGCAATGGCGAGGCTGGCCACCAGCAGGCGCTTACCAAACGTTGGCTGAAGAAAGCCGATCCCGACAAACGCCGCGGTTAACCAGATGGTTGGTGGAAAGCTGGCCCAGGAGACCGCAAAGAATGCCAAAATTCCCAGCAGACTGGCGAGCAGATTCCACGAATAGGCAGCAAGGCGGCCTGGAGCAAGGGCAATTTGTGAGCTGACGATCTGACCAAATGGAATAAAAATGACCGTGATGATGAGAAATAAGACAAGCGCAAGAGCGCAGGCGGCAAGAAAGGTTACCCAGTGAGAATTGACTGGAGTATTCCAGATTTGCACGTCCGACGCAGCCCCTAAGGCTTGTGACAATCCTTCGAGGTAGCGATGGCCAAAAGGTAGTTTAACTAGGAGGAACAATCCGAGCAGGCCGGTGAGCGGCACGGTCCACTTTATTTTCTTGCCGGCCAGGGCGCAGCCTAAGCCAAATCCTAAAAAACAAAGTAATAGGGTCAGGTTTTTTATATAGGAAAAAATTCTGACCTGGACGGCGATCCAGCGGATGAGCGCTAATTCCAGAAAAATGGAAAGCGCGCTGGCTAAGAAAAGTCTAGAGAGTTTTGCGGTCTTCTCCATTATGGGGGCGGAAACTCCGCTTTGACTCGCTCGGCTATGTTGCGCACCAAGGGCATGAAGCTATTGAAAGTTTTATTTCTTCAACTCGGACAGCCAGTTGGTCATCAGCAAAAGAGGGGACTGGGCTTCTTCCTGAACGCGGTTCACCAGCAGACGCTTGCCATCGGAGGCTACGTCAAATCCTGCGCCAATTCCCGGAGTTGGACTGTTGAACAAACGCTGAGGAGCTCCGACTTCAACTTCCGATCCTTTTACGGTCACGGTGCAAGTGAAAAAATCCTGGGTAATAGCTTCATAAAATAATTCTTTTCCATTGGCACTCCATGCCGGAAAAGCTCCACTACCAGCCGACACTTTCCATTTGCCTTTGCCTTCCGGGAAACTAGTGATGTAGACCTCGCTTTGCCCCGATTCGTCCGAGGAATAGGCGACCCAACGGCTGTCGGGCGAGACGCGGTAGCTATAAAGGTTGGATTGGGAAGAGGGTGGCTGCACGATGGCGTGTGGTTTGGGATCGCCGGTACTGGCCGCGATCCAGAGAGAAACCATTTTCTCGCCATCACCAAAAAGATAGGTCACGTATTTTCCATCGGGCGACCATGCAGGATAGTGGTAATTGTTTTGCAGGACGATTACCGGCTTTTCGGTTCCGCTGCCGTCGGCGGCCTTGGAGCGAATTTCGATGTTGCCCCCGCCTCGCGCCACCGGGGCGCTGAACATTAGCGTCTTACCGTCAGGGGACCATGCGGGCTGTTGATTCAGTACCTGGTCGAAGGTGACACGATTCTTTGTCTTACGCTCAAGGTCGAAAGTCCAAATACCGCTGGCGCAGGCGAATGCGACCTGCTTGTTATCGGGCGAGAGGCGGGCGTCGACAATGGTGTTCTCGTCGGGATCGAAATCGGCAAGCATCTTGCCCTCCCGATTCATCCAGGAGAGGCGGCTTTTTGCCGAGGCGGCGTCGCCGATCTGATAGATCAGCAGCCCATTCTGAGATACGGCAAAGATGCTGCGCCACACTCCAACGTCATCGCGGAGATTATTTACCAGCGCGGTCGCTGGCCCGGTCAGCGCGCCAGCTTTGGGATCGAAGGGTTGGGCAACCAGAGCGGAGTTGGCGCGATAGAGAAGATAACCGTTGGCGTATTGTGCCGCCGAATCGGTGGCGATTACAAAGTGGATTTCGGCACCGTCAGTTGATCCGAAGTAAATTCCATTCTGTTTGACGTCGCCGCCTGAGTGATTGGTGGCAAGAAAAATGAAATGTTTGCCGTCAGGCATGAACCAGGGCCAGCGATGAGTGCTGTGCCTGGTTCTATCGATTACTGTTGCCGGCTCAGCAGAACCGCCCTGTGCATTTATTTTCAATAGTCCGCTGAGGTAATCGCCCTCGAATACTATGGTGTCGGTAGAGCCCCAGGTACCTCCACGGGGATTCAGGGCTTCGGCTAGGGCAATTGCAGGACCACCGGTGGCGGGAATCTTCACTAATTTGTTGCCGGCAAAAAAAGCGATGTAGCGGCCATCGGGCGACCAAAAAGGATGCATTGCGCCCTGGGTGCCATCGAGCGCTTGCGCGGTATCGTTACTTAACGAGCGAACGAACAGCTCTCTGTTTTCGCCGGAGTGGGCGACGAAGGTCACCTTGTCACCTTGGGGAGAAAGTACGGGCATGCCGCCGCCGTCGCCGGTGGTGTCGAGCAAAAATTTGGCGGGTGCCGCAATCTCGGCGTGCAGCGAGAACGGTTCTTCCGAGGACTTGGCCCGGTAGCCGAAAAATGCGGCAAGTGCCATAAATGCCAGGGTAAGCGCAACTAACCAAACAGCTATTGACTTGTTAAGCTGCGGAGATTCCTTGGTCAACGCGGCATCCGCTACCCAGCGCAGGTCCATGGCTACGTCGTGTGCAGACTGGAAGCGGTCGGCGGGATCTTTAACAAGGCATGCCAGCACCAGCCGGTCGAGCAAGGGAGGAGCCGTAGGTTGGCTGGCACTAACCGGCTCCGGATCTTTCTCCAGAATGGAGGTGAATACGCTGAGCTGCGATTTGCCTTCGAAGGCACGACGGCCGGTCGCCATTTCGTAGAGAATGCATCCGAAACCAAAGATGTCACTGCGAGCATCGGCTTCCGCGCCCTGCAAAACTTCCGGCGCAATGTATTGGTAGGTCCCAACGATTGAACCTCTCTGGGTCAGTGGCGAAGTAGCCGAAGTGAGTGAGGCGATATTCATGGTCGGCGTAGAAGGAGTTAGCGGACCCATGGCGCCCGGGGTTATGGTCATCTCAGGCTTGGCCAGGCCGAAATCCATCAATTTGGCGCCCGCCTTGGTCAGCATGATGTTTGCCGGTTTGAGATCGCGATGGATGATGCCTTGCCGGTGCGCCTTGTCGAGGGCGAGCGCGATTTCTGTTCCGACTTTTAGAAGTTGATCAAGCGGTAACGCGCCTTTCTCCAGGCGCTCGGCGAGAGTCTGGCCGTCAAGATACTCCATGACCAGGAAATCGGTGCCGTCCTGCGCGCCGATGTCGTACAAGGTGCAGATGTTGGCATGCTGAAGCGCGGAGATAGCTTTTGCCTCACGCTCCATGCGCTGCCTGAGTTCCGGGTCGGAAGAAAGATGCGAGGGCAAGACCTTGATGGCAACAGTGCGATCGAGGCGAGTGTCTTTGGCGCGATAGACCTCGCCCATGCCGCCAGCGCCGAGGGGAGCAAGAATTTCGTAAGGGCCGAGTTTGGTGCCGGAGGTGAGCGCCATCCGGCAGCGATTATAACTTGTGATGCGCGGCGACGCAGGCTTTACCGGGCATTCTCAAGCAAACGAAACAATTTCTGCATGCGTCAGGTGACCAGCTCGCGGTCACGTGACGTTGGCAGCAGAATTCCTTGGCGGAGCAAAGCTTACTGCCCCTTGCTCTCGCCGGCGGATGGGGCGAAGTCCCAGCGTTCGCGCATGGCCTGGCGAAAGTGTTCCCGCTCCTCGGAAGACATTTCCTTGCAACGCCCTTTCATGGGTCGGCCCCAATTGGGTCGCCTGGAACCGTGCCGTCCCAATCCACCAAACAGGATGCGGCACAAGGCCAGGAGACCCAGTGCTTGCCAGAATGTGATCTGGCGCCAGCCGAAAAGCGGCGGCAGCAGCCAGTTCCACAGATGCAGCACCAGTTCGCCTCCGATGGCCATGAAGACCACGATCCCCAAAAGTGCCAGTGGAGCCATGAAAATCCATTTCTTCCTCATATTCATTCCCTCATGCTTTCGTATATTCGTCGTAAATGTTTTGCAGCCGCTCGCGCAGATGCATCACCGCATAGCGTTTGCGTGAGAGCAGAGTGTTTACGCTTACTCCGGTCTCGGTCGACATTTGCTTAAAACTGCGGCCTTCCAGCTCATGTGCCACAAATGCCGCTCGCTGTTCGGGCGGTAGCTCGTCGACCGCCAACTCAAATTCATCGAGCAGCAGACTGCGGAAGTAAAGCGCCTCGGGCCCGGCGTCGGGGGAAGGCAGCAGTTCTTCCAGCCGCAACAGGTCTTCGTCCTCCTCTTCGTCAGACGCGATAGCATCGCCGAAAGCTACCGGCTGCTTCTTGCGGAAGAGATCGGTGATGCGGTTGCGGGCCACGCGAAACAGCCATCCGGTGACGTGCTCAATCGGCATCAGAAGCCGGTTGGCCTCCACCAGTTCGTAGAACACGTCCTGCAAAATGTCTTCGGCGTCGCGCGGATCGGGCACGCGGCGGCGGATGAAGCTGCGCAGCCGGGACTGCTCCCGCCTGACCACTTCGGATATCTGCTGATCCTGTTCTAGTGCCATCCGGTCCAGGCTCGCTGTGCCGCTCATCTAAATATGTAGACGAATGAAGGGTACGAATATTGTAGGATCTGATGCCGAAGGGGGAAACAAATGAGCATCCGCGTGGCTTTTCTGTCCGTTCTTGTTCTCGTAGCTGGGTGTTTCGCGCAGGCACCCGCGGCGTCTCCGGCGCAAGACCTAACCGAGATTGTCCGCGGCATCCTAATCCCAGCGGAGTTGTCGAAGTCGCTCGACGCAAAGAAAACTAAGCCGGGTGACAAGATCGAAGCCAAGACCACCATGGACATGCTTTCTCAGGGGCAAATCGTAATTCCGCGAAACTCCAAAATCGAGGGTCACATAACTACCGCCAAGCCCAAAAGCAAAGAGTCGCCGGAGTCGGAGCTGGGCATCGCCTTCGACCGCATCGTCATGAAAAACGGACGAGAGCTGCCGATGCACGCCGCGCTGCAAGCGATTGCGCCGCCACTCATTATTGGGGTCGATGCGCCAGGGACGCCGGCTGCCATTGGTTCGGCGCCTCCGGGCCAGGAGGCAGGCAATGAGGGAATTTCAGAGTCCCCCGGCACGGCATTGACGGGAGCCGGCCAGATTCCATCGATGCCAACTTCTTCTACCTCAACTCCGGCGCGTCCTGGCGCGGCTCTTACGTCGTCATCTCACGGCGCAGTTGGTATGAAGGGCGCCGCTCTCAACAGCAACAAGGATACAAACGTGATCACTTCAAGCCGCCAAACGGTTCATCTCGATGCGGGGACACAGTTAATGTTGCAGACCGAGTGATGGGCGCTCGCCCGGCCTCGGGGGAAGGGAATCTTGATGTTTTCAGGTCCGACGATTTGCGGCCTTATCTTAGGCGTGAGATTGCGTTTACAACCACTCCGGCGGTGACCAGTACTAGAAAGCCAAAGGAGAAGATGAAATAGGGAATTCTGATTTTTGGCCACAGCCATTTTGGCAGCTGGTCAGACAGTTTATCGCCGATTGTCTCATTCAAACGTGGCGGCAGGATGGCTTCGTCTGAATCGGCTTTCCATCCGGCGGAAATCCAGGCGCCGCGGAGATTGGAAACCAGCAGGGCCACCACGATGACGCGCAACACACTTGGGCCGCTGGCAAATAGTTCGGCGATGCTAAGCAGGAGAACTACCGCGGCTGCATAAGGGCTGCGCTCGCGGACTCCAACGGCGCCCAGGTAATAGAGCAAAAAGGCGAGCATCCCAGTGATTGGTTGAGATGTCAGCAGCAGCCCAATCAGAGTGAGTATCGCAACCAAGGTACACAGCCCATAGCCCTGCGCCCCCAGATAGTCGACATCAGCCCCCGACTGGATGGACGGCCAGAAGAGACTCTTGAGCCGACCTTCACTCCGCGGAGTTGAGTCAGACAGGCCAAGTGTTTCCATGGGGAAGGGATTAAAGCCTAGTTTCAGCTCGCTGTCCAGCCAAAAGTAGCGAGGGGCCTTGTTGCTGGTGCTATGGGCGGGCGGGTCGACGGGAGAGTTCAGGCAGCCGTTATCGATCCAGAGTGCTTCCGGTAGCGGAAGTTTATTTCGATGAGGCTATAGAGTTCTCGAATGCGCTTGCCGCGTGCACCGTAGCTGCGTTCGTCGGCTGGCGACATGGGAATGAAGACTGCAGATTGTAGGGCCGTTGATTGTAAAGCCGCCAGAGTAGAAAGCTCGTCGGAAAGCTTCTTTGCTTGCAGGGAGATTTCAGGGTCAGAGCTCATCGCAATAGAGTTTCATATGTTCGGATAACAAACTGAGCAAATCGGTTCACCAGGGTTTTTTTTTGAATTAACTGAGTCCTCCAGACGGTGATGCATTTCCAGTGCGAAAAGCCTGGTGTCCTGCGGTCAAGTCTGTTGGAAGTCAGTTGTCAAATGGACAGTTCTCCTGTCATCATCCTTACAGCGTGATATCGTTCGCTTCTTCCCTCGGTTAAGCGATAAATAGATCAAGATGCGAGGCGCCATGACCGGGAGTACCCCCGAGCTTCTTTCTGAGTCACAATACCTCAACTGCCTTGTCGCGGCTGTGAGGCGCATGGCTGTAACCCTTAACCATTCGACTCAACTCTGTCCCATTGAGTGGCTGAAGTGGGCTGATGATGCCATCGCTACCCAATTCGCGAAGAAAGCGCCGTCTTCCTTTCCGCGCGAAACTTACGACAAGTTGGTGGTTCGAGCTCGAACTGAAGCAGAAGCCGCTCCCGGCGGAGCCGATAAAGACAAAATGGATCAAGATGCCGCCGAATACTTCTTTTACGGACGCTTTGAATTCCGCGAACTGGATGTTCCGCCACGCCGCCGCGTAGAGGTAATCATGCAGGAAGCTTTCCTGAAGTTGAGCCGCCAGGGTCTGCATTTGCCGCCTTATGAGGCTGCCGAATTAGGGGTAAGCGCGAAGGAGCTGCAAAGTCCAGAATTCATCTCCGGCTGCGCCACTAATTACCTGCTTAAAAATTTCTGGCACAACTACGTTCACAACGTTCTACAATTTATTTCGTTTGAAAATTACCGGCGCTTTGGCGGCGACGCTCGCTACGAAGCGGACTTTGAAGCCGACAATCTGGCAAATCTGTTCCTGATTCATTCCTATGGCCTTCCAGTGCGCGCCCTGGGTATCGCGGAACCAAAGCTTCGCAGAAGCATTGCCCACCTGCTCCGTCGCAATCGCTGCAACGATGTATTCAGATTACGAGCGGCTAAACGGGAAGAAGTGCAAACTCCGGAGGAAAAACAATGGCGGTACCGGCGAACTCTAGCCAATTACTTGAGCGGCTGGACGGCGGTCTTAGGCTGTGCCGTGACCTCGATTGGGGTTTACCTTCGACCCAACCACGTCATTGTCAGCTTAAACGGAATGCGTTTCGCCGTCGACACGACGCCCGATCTTGACTCAAATGCGGAGCTGCGCCACGCCCAGTTTCGCGATATCGCTACCACCGTGGGCCAGAGTTACTCGAACAAAATCCTGAGCCAGGTTGAGCTGGCAGACTACGTTTCGCATTCCCTCTTAACTTGTTTTACCCGGGCTGGTTTTGAATTGGTCGAGGAAGTCATGCCCGCGCCAACCGAACGGCCCCAAATCCGGGTGCAACGGATCGACTAGCGAGCTTTCTTCTTAATATTCAGGTAGGGAAACGCTAGTTCCGCAGTGTGGCCCGGGGCCCGTTCCACCAGAATTTTGTGGTTCTCCGACAGTTCTTCGACGATCCAGGACAACACTCCGAGTCCCAACCGGACCACTTCGGTTTTGGAAGCGACGCCCAGTTTTTCCTTGAGGTCAGTTAATTTCTCGAAGGCTTCGGCGGAAAGACTAAGCTGGACCGGCCGCGCGCCTAATCTGGACCGGACCGCTGTGCTGATACTTTCCTTCACGGATGCTTCGTTGCTCGACTCGATTCCCGGCCAGACAGCATTCTCGTCGCTGTTCACTATCTTGACCGGTGCTTCCACTGAATTAACAGGCATGATTTCCCCACGCTAGCCATGATTTATCATACATTTTTTGATGTAAAAGTCAATATAAATTGATGGAAAACCCGGATTCGCAGGCCCACTCCCGGGGCCTGATAAGAACCGGCGTCCTGCACTCGCGGGCCGCCAACCGCGTTACAGACCAATGAGCCGGAGAATATGGATTAGCACGACGTTATGTTCATGAATGGACATTGGCGGGCGAACTCGGACATTGCACGCTCTGGCAACGCAGCCGGGATAGCCGCAACATGCTTCTTTTCATAAAGCTGCCAGCAACGTCGAGCTGGCTTCGCAATTGCTGAGACATGCAACAGATGTTGCACTCGCCACGTTTGGCCAACCGGAGCTGAGCATGACAAACACACTGCAAGACCTGCGATTTGCTCTTCGCCAGATGCGGCGCTCTCCCGGCTTTGCGGTGACTGCCATTCTTATTCTGGCTTTGGGGATCGCTGCAAACGTCATCGTGTTCGGCGTGCTCGATGCGCTGGTGTTGCGGCCTGTTGATGTCCCCCATGCTGACCGCGTCATGACGCTGGCGCGCACCAATCAGACTTATCCCATTTTTTCTTATCCCGAGGTACGCGACGTTCGCGATGGCAATTCGGTCCTCTCTGCGGTCGCCGCCTGGTACGTTGAGAATTTCGCGCTGGACGCCGATGGCGCGACACGGCCCATCTGGGGATGCGAAGTGAGCGGCCAGTATTTTGAAGTCGTCGGCATCCAACCGTTTCTCGGTCGCTTGTTACAACGAGCCGATGATGATCATCCCGGGGCCTCTGAGGCCGCGGTGATTTCCTGGTCTGCCTGGAAGAGTCAGTTTGCTGCCGACCCCAACATTGTGGGCAAGATGGTCCGCCTAAATAAGCAGTCCTACACTATTGTTGGCGTCGCGCCGGAAGGATTTTACGGAACTGAGAAGATTCTTCAGCCTGACATTTTCGTTCCCATGGCGAACGAAGAATCGCTGGGAGGCGGTCCCTGGCTTGAGTCGCGGCACGAACACAATGTCTGGTCGATAGTTCGAATCAAAGACGGTATCACTCTGCCGCAAGTTCAGGCCGAATTGAACACCATCGCAGCGCGCATTATCCGGCAGTATCCCAAAGATGAAGAGAAGCTGACTCTTAAGCTCACGCGGCCTGGATTGGTGGGGGACTTCTTCGGCGGGCCGGCGCGGGCTTTTCTTGCCGGAGTGTTGGGTCTGGCCGGCATTGTTTTGCTCGCGGCTTGTGCGAATCTGGGCGGCTTGTTCGCGGCGCGGACCGCGGATCGTACGCGCGAAATCGCCATTCGCATGGCGATTGGATCGAGCCGCTCACGCATTGTGCGACAAGTTCTGGCCGAGGCCCTGATGATATCGATTCTAGGAGGCGCTTGCGCCTGCGCTCTGGCGTGGACGGCCATCAATCGCCTGGCTGAGTGGCATCCTGTGACCGAATACCCCATTCGTTTCCATATACAGCCCCAACCTTCTTTGATCTTTATGGGCGTGCTGGTCTCGTTGCTCGCCGGCGTGCTATTCGGGGTAATGCCGTTGCGGCAGATATTCCGCGCCGACCCCAACGACGCGATCAAGGGTGGCAGCAATCAGTCCGGTGCCGGGCGGCGCTGGGCCCTGCGTGATGTGCTGCTGGCGGCGCAGATCGCGCTGTGTTGCGTTACTGTGACTGCGGCGTTTGTTTCGCTGAGGGGCTTGAGCAAAGCGCTCACCATGAACGTTGGGTTCAATCCGCAACATGCGGTAGTTACGAAATTCGAACTTAGCCAGGCAGGCTATTCGAACGAGACAGCGGATCACTTTCAGCGCCAGCTGCTGGATCGAGTGCGGCAACTCCCGGGCGTCACCGCGGCAGCGTATGCGCACACCACGCCCCTCTCTCAGGACACTTCTTCTGTTGCTGTGTACCCTCAGCAGACAACTGACTTCAGACCATCGACCCGCGCGTTTGTCGGATACTCTTTCAACGTTTCACCGGGATATTTCACTGCGACGGAAACGCCGATGCTGGCGGGACGCGACGTTAGTTTCGCGGACACTGATAAGACTCCACCAGTGGCCGTGGTGAATCGACTATTTGCTCAGAGTCTTTTCCATTCCGATGATGTTGTGGGACGATATTTCAAGAACTCATCCGGACAGCAGGTTCAAATCATTGGCATAGTGGCGGATGGAAAATACTTGTCGCTGAATGAAGATCCCGAGCAGGCGGCGTTTTTCCCCATTACACAACACCCCGGCACCAAGACGTCACTCATCGTGCGGCTACGGTCGGATTTATCCGAGGCTGCCTTGAACGACACCGCAGCCACCGTTCGCAAAGTGATCCGCGATCTTGATCCTGCGGTTCCAGTCAGGGAGTCGAGCGCCTGGCACAACCACCTTGGCCTAACCATGTTTCCCTCGCAGGTGGCGACAGTCGCTCTCGGCATCTTCGGCGCTTTCGGATTGTTGCTCTCGGTTACTGGCACTTTCGGCCTTGCGTCTTACACGGTCAGTAAACGGCTGCGCGAGTTGAGCATTCGAGTTGCGCTTGGCGCACAGGCAAAGCAGGTTCTCTCCGCTGCGCTGGGCCGCATGCTGATTTTGCTGGTTAGCGGATCACTACTCGGTATGTTGCTGGGTGTAGCCGCCAGCCGGGTACTCGCGGCGATTGTCTACCAGGCATCGGCGCAGGATCCGCTGGTGTTGGGGGCAGTCGCATTGACTGTAATGCTCACCGGAACTCTCTCGGTTGCGGGACCGGTGCGGCGTGCGCTGCAAGCCGACCCGGCAAATTTGCTGCGCGAACAGTAGGGCCTCAACCTCGGGCTCCTTCGCACGTTTCTGACACCCCGTCTGGTCCGGCCTGCTCTGAGCCTGCTTGTCATTCCGACCGCAGGGAGGAGTCTGCTGGTCGCTTGTGGCGGAATGATTCGTGCCGGGGGCGGTTAGTAGCAGATTCCTCCCTTTGGTCGGAATGACAAGGGGTTTTTAATAGCAATTTTCATTGCGTCACTCATGCGACGCTCCGTTCGCTTCGATAGAGTCTCCTCTTAATAGCCCGTTCCGCCAACCCCGCTGCCACTACTCAGCAACTAAGACAGTGCTTGATCGTTTTAACAGGAGACTCTCATGTCCAGTCCCGCGAGCATTAAGAATCATCCGATTCATCCCATGCTGGTCGGCTTGCCCATCGGCCTTTGGGTATTTGCGCTGGTCTGCGATGTTTTCCGTCTTGCCGGGGAAGGGCCGGCATGGAGTACGGCTGCGATCTATTGCATCGCCGGCGGAATTGTTGGCGCCATTCTTGCCGCTATCCCGGGTGTGATCGATTATTTCTCCATCGACGAGCCAGAGATGAGCCGGATCGCTACCTTTCACATGTTGTTAAACTTGGGAGCGCTGGTGATTTTCGGATTGAACCTTTGGCTAAGATTTCGTCTTGCGGAAGAATCGAAGTTGCCGTTTGTTCTTTCCCTGGCGGGAGTGGCTTTCATTGGAGTCGGTGGATGGCTGGGCGGGGAAATGGTCTACGTGAAGGGAATGGCGGTACAAGCTGTGGAAGAGCTAGCCAATAAGGAAAAGAAATCCCGCCGCGCGGCTTGATCGCAGGCCGAACTTCATCGCTTTTTAGCTAACGCCTTTTGGTAATCATCGGCCGTGGTGCGGTAACAGGGAAGCATTGCCTCTTTATAGGCTGCCTGCAACGCATCCGGATTTGAGTTTTGCAGTTCCGAATAATTCCCACCTGTAATCTGCGAAATCGTCTCATCGCAGGCCGGGTCTCGCTTGACGCGCAACTTGTAAGTCGACGCTACATCCACTCCGTAGTCAGACAATCGCCGCTGTGTTGGACGCGACTCGTAAACCAACTTGATCAGCTGCCTCTCGTTCCTGGAGAAGTCGCGTTCGGCGATAAAGACCTCATAGTTCGAGAAGTAAGACGAAGCAGGTAAGGCGAGCGCCAGTCCGAGCACACGCACCGGCACATCGAGAATGCGTCCCGCAGGATCGTCAAGGTGAGTCGGAGCCTGCGGCGGGGTTGAAGTGCGAATGTCTTTCGGTGGTGGGCCGGCAGGTGGATTTAACGATGCCATCGAAGGCGACGGCGGGCCAGTTGCCGAACCTACGAGAGCGCCGGATCCGGCGCCAGTTCCAGAACCTGATCCAGTTCCTGCTGCACCAGCACCGGTTCCCGTGCCAGATCCTGACCCGGAACCTGAGCCAGATCCACTACCTGTTCCAGTGCCTGAACCAGCGCCTGATCCCGGACCCACTCCGTATCCAGAACCCAGTCCTGCGCCAACGCCTGATCCACGTCCCGACGACGGCCCACCCATTCCTGAGCCAAGCCCGTCGCCGCCGCCAAGCGATGGCGGCGGAGGCACAACTGAAACTCCGTAGCCACCATATCCCGCTGAAGAAATTGCGCGCCCAGCTGAAGCAATGCTGGGAGGCGGACCCACCACTGTGCCGGTCCCGCCCAATCCAGCGGATAGGACTCCTGATGTCGCACCCGAGGGCAAACCCGGCGCAGGTCCAACGATGGCGTCTCCGCCACCGAGGCCGACGCCCGAACCTCCTGAGCCTCGGCGCAATCCGCCTCCTTCGAGGTTCGGCGCTGGTCCAGCCACGGCAACTGAGCCGCCCAACCCCACGCCTGAACCCGTGCTCGCATCGCGCCCCGGCATCGCCACTGGAGGACCGATGACGGTGCCTGCGCCTCCCAACTGCAATCCAGAACCGCCTGCGCCTTCATGCAAGGGCAACGCGGGAGCCGGGCCGACAACCGCGCGTACCCCGCCTATGCCAACACCCGAAGCACTCGAACTTAGTGCGCGATCATGCGACGGCAGTCCCGGTGCGGGCGCGACGACTGCAGAGTGGCCGAGACTCACGCCAGCCATGGCGCGAACCGGGCCCTCAACCGTTGGCGATGGTCCCACAGCAAATGAGACGGGCGCGGCTACTCCATGCTGCCGGAGTGCAGCTCCGATTTGTGGCGGCGGCGCGACGACTGCTTGTGTCGCGTCCGGCCTGCCGGAAGATGCGAGATTGGTTCGCTGCGGTGAAGCTACCGACCCCAACGCGGGCGCTGACCGCATCGCGGGAAAGGGAAGAGCTTCGCGCAATCCCGCCATGCTGACACCGCCAGCGGCGGGCATATCTGCAATCGACGGAGCGTTCGGCGCTTGCCCGCCGCTCTTAACTTCGCCGCGCTTAACCATCATTGGCGCTGGGATCGGCGCCGGACGGGTTGCCTCGCTGCCACCCTGTGACGATGCCACCTGTGGACGATGACTTCGCGCCGCAGGGAATGACGCATGACTCGGATAGTATGTGATCTCAGACGGAACTGCCGCTGGCCGGCTCAAAATTTCTTCGGTCTTCTTCCAGTTCGCCGACACGTTCCACACCGCCGCGCCCACTGCCAGGTGACAAACCGCAGACTGTAGCAGCCGCTTCCAGGGCAGCCCAGACGGTACAAAGACATCCGCCCAAAGCAACTCAGTCGCCGTGATCTCAGGCGTCGTTTTTATCCATTGCACCGTTCTTATTTGTTGCGCCTTGGGCGCGGCTTCCACCCTGGTCACGGCGCTGGTTACACGCTCTGCCAGAACGTGCAGCTTGGCCATGTGCGATTCGGTGAACGCCTTGGTGCGCGTGGAAAATATTTCGATAATTCCAAACACAGACTCGTTGCTCTTAAGCGGCACCGCCACCACTGAGCGGATTCCCAGTCTGCGGCAGCGATCGCGGTCGACGCGGGAATCGGTCTCCGAATCGTCGCAGCGCAGCGCCTTGCCTTCGCGCAGCCATTCGCTCTTGTAGCCCTGGATCAGACGCAGCCGCGTGCCCACATGCGGCGCAGCTTTCCCGGCGCTGGCGCGGCAGGTCATCTCAGCGTCGGCCTGTGTGCCCTCCAGTGCGTCCGGGGACGCCAGAGCAATCGCCGCGCCTCCAGCCAGAGTAAGACTCTGGGCCTGGCGGGCGAACCGGCCTAGCTCGACATCGAGATCGATGGGTGCAGTACTCACGCTAAAAATTTGTCGTCAAACTCTGTCGAGTAACCCGGGTGCCAACGGTATTGAGGTGGTCTCGACATCGTTCAATTTTAGTTGATTCAGTATGACGTTACGATTAAATCTGAGGCTCAACCCGCGCCATTACGGATGCCAGGCCGCGGACTGCAATTAGGATAGCTGCGGCGGACGCAACGAAGATGATAGTACGGCCAGCCCATCCTTCAACCGCTAGAAGTACATCCTATAAACCAATACTTGAAACGCAGTAACCGGATTAGGTTGTGCAGTTTTCAGCCGCAAGTATTTGCAGTTTGAAAATGTTTGAATATCTGCCATTCCCACTCCATGCCCGAGTAACCTGCTACTCTACCCACTCTTAAATGTCTCTCCCTGGGAGCCTTAAATGATTCGCATGCTTGTGGTGTCGATTTGTCTGCTGGGCGCGGTTGGGTTGTTGGCTTTCGCTCCTGCCGACTCGATTTCTGATCAGGCCCGCCGGCTGCACTTTTCTTCCATCGTTTTAGACACGCATGACGACACCACGCAGCGCTTCTCATCGAGCGATTTCGATCTGGGCAAGCGCAACGCGACGGGCAGCATCGACATCCCTCGCATGCGCGAAGGTGGCATGAACGCCATTTTCTTTTCTATATGGATTGACGGCCGCATCCTGGGGCCACAGGCGATTCAAAAAGCTCTCGACCAGATTGATGCGGTACATGAAAACGTGCGCAAGTATTCGAACGATCTGGCTTTCGCCCGCACTGCGGACGAGGTTCGTCGCGCCCATGCCCAGGGAAAAATTGCGGTGCTGATCGGGGTCGAAGGCGGGCACATGCTGGGCAACGACATTCGCATGGTGCGGATCTACAGCCAGCTTGGAGTGCGCTATATGACGCTCTCGCATTTCTACAATGACGAGTGGGCGGACTCATCGACTGACAAGCCGGCGCACAACGGCCTGACCGACTACGGCAAACAGATTGTCACCGAGATGAACCGGCAGGGCATGCTGGTCGATATTTCGCACGTCTCTGACAAGACGTTTTATGACGCGCTGGCGATTAGCAAGGCGCCGCTCATTGCTTCGCACTCGTCGTGCCGCGCGCTGTGTAATCATCCGCGCGACATGACCGACGACATGATCAAGGCGCTGGCCGCCAAGGGCGGCGTCATACAGATCAACTACGAAAAAAGTTTTCTCGACCAGGCCTACAAAGATGCCGGTGACAAAACCGGTGGCGTGGTAGGCACCATCGATCGCCTTAAGAAAGAGTGTGGCGACGATGACGCGTGCGTTCTGAAAAAGTTGGTCGAGCAGGAGAAGCAGGCCACTGCTGAAGGCAAATTGCCGCATGTTTCGTGGACCGAAATCGTAGACCACATCGACCACGCGGTTAAGCTGGTGGGCGCCGATCACGTGGGACTGGGCTCCGACTTCGATGGCGCCAATATGCCGGATGGAATGGAAGACGTCACCCACCTGCCGCAGATTACGGACGCGCTGCTCAAGAAGGGATATTCCGAAGCCGAGATCCGAAAAATCCTGGGCGAAAATACGCTGCGGGTAATGGCCGCGGCGGAACAAGTGAGCCGTGACATGCAGGCGGGGCATTAGAGTGCCGGGGCCTGGTCAAAGTGTTCCGCACGGAACATAGCGTCATGACGTTAGGGTCTATACGACTGCGTTATGACAGCTAAGTGTAAGAAAGCAGGTGGCTTAGAGCGTCGCGTATGTTTGAGCAGTATTACGAGCCAGAATCCCGTGGGTCTAGAATTAGGAATGCCCACCCTTGCGAAAAACGCAAGGATGGGGCACCCGGCGGCACGGCGTCCTTACTTTCTGACGCTGTCATCTCCAGTTGACCCGCCCCACTCAAGCCAAAAACCGGCTTGAATGGGCCACTCTTCACTTTGTATCGCGCGTTGCGATGGCAGCGTTCTTCATCTCTCCATAGTGTTCCGGATCGAATTCGCCCTTGTAGCTCCAGCGTACTTGGCCGGTCTGGTCGAGCAGCAAGACGGCGGGCAGGTTGTCGTCTTTCAGTTTCAGATACTGCTTCCATTCGGCTTCGTCGGTCGCGGAGGTCAGCACGTGGGAGTGTGCGGCGACCGGCGTTCCCTTGCGGATGTTGGAACGGATCATGCCTCGGATAAAAGATGGTGCACTCTGGAGGAGAGCGGCGACGTAGTAAGTTACTCGGGGATCAGACGCGAAATCGGCGGCGAAATGTTCTCGCCAGGGAGCGGTTCGCTCTCCGGCCTTGCGGCTCAGGCTGACTACCAGGAGCGTTACTTTGCCGGCGGCGGCGTCCGGCAGGGTGATGGATTTGTCGTCGAGGGTTTGTCCGTGCAATTTGGGTGGTGGGGACTGGGCCAGCGCGGCTGTGGTTAGCAGGGCGAGTAGGAAGATGAAGTAGTGACGCAAGGTCTCTCCACTACGCAAGGCGATCCGCTGTCGCGGATCGTCTTGCTTCGGTCGAGATGACAGAGTTGATTTGATCGCTATTTTCCTCGCCAATCGAGATGACAGAGTTGGTTTGGGTTTATTCGTCTTGAGGTTGGGTGATTTATTGCAATCTGCCACCCCGCTGGCGTTCTTCTGCGTCCTCGACTTCCATCCAGGTGTTGAGCGAGGTCAACTCCAGTTCGTTCTTGATATTTCTCCCCAGCGCACGCCGGGTGCGCCCCGGCATACGGACGCCGAGAATCCAACCCGTCACGGTGACGGCGAAGAAAATGATCAGCTTAATGCCGAGGGCTACGCTCATAATGAGGGCTCAAAATTTATCATGATTCGGGGCCAAGACACTACGATAGTCATCCGCGGAATAATTCACGCGGCGTGAGTCTCGGAAAGCTAGTGTTGTAGCGGTGGAGTAGGACTCTGCATTACTTCGGTCGAGATGACGCTGATGTGGAAGGCGGGGAGCCGGCACGGATTGGGAAGTTGTAGCAGATTCCTCCCGTTGGTCAGAATGACAAGGGTTTTGGGGTGTCATGAAGTAGTGGGTTGTCGTCTTGTGTGTTTCTTGTTGAGTTCAGTGGTTGATCCGAGGTCTCGCAACTGCAGCGAGACCTGGGGCACCCGGTTTCTTGCCTGTGGTGGGTTCGCGGGCGAGGGCGCCCGCGCCACATTGGTTTTTTTCTTATTTACCTTGATGGTCGAGGACTTTTTCCATCTCGTCCATTACGCGGTTCATTTTGCGCATGGTTAGTTCGAGGGGTTCGTCGGTGGTCATGTCGACGCCCGCGTCTTTTAGCAGGTCGATGGGATATTTCGACTTGCCGGCGGAGATGAAAGTCAGGTAGCGCTTGGTGGCGGCGGGGTCTCCGGAGAGGACTTTTTCTGACAGAGCCGCGGACGCTGTAAATGAAGTTGCGTACTGGAAGACGTAGTAGTCGCGATAGAAGTGAGGTATGAAGGCCCACTCGTAGGCTACGTAGTCGTCGATAATGCAGACCCCCTGATCGTGGCCGTAATATTTCTTGACGATCTCGCCGTACAGTTTGGCTAGAGAATCTCCGGTAAGAGGCTGGCCCTTCTCCACCATTTCGTGGGCGCGCAATTCAAATTCCGCGAATTGAGTCTGGCGAAAGACGGTGCCCTTGATGCCTTCGAGGTAATTTCCCAGCAACGACAGGCGTGTGGGTTCGTCCTTGATCGATTTTAAGGTGTAGTCGAGCAGCAGGGCCTGGTTGAACGTGGAAGCGACTTCGGCGACAAAGATGGGATATCCCGCCAAAGCGTAGGGCTGCGTCTTGTTGGAAAAGTAGCTCTGCATGGTGTGGCCGAGTTCATGGGCCAGCGCGCTCATGTCGGCATACTTCCCGTTGTAGTTCATCAGCATGTAAGGATGCACGTCGTAGGCGGCACCGTTGGAGTAGGCTCCTGAGGCTTTGCCCTCGTAGGGATACATATCGACCCAGCGCTCGTCGAAAGCTTTTTTGGCGCCGGCGGCGTACTCGGGGCCGAGCGGAGTTAGCGCGGCGAGAATGTTCGGTTCGGCCTGCTCGACGGGGTAACTCAAATCGACGGAAGAGACCAGCGGAGCATAAAGATCGTAGTAGTGCAGCTCTTTTAACCCCATCATGCGCTTGCGAATCTTCAAGTAACGCTGGAAGGTTGGCAGGTTGCGGTTTACGCCCTCCACCAACTTCATGTAAACCGAGGTGGGGATGTTGTTGGCGTCGAGCGCGCTCTCTAAAACCGTGTCGTACTTGTGCGTCCGGGCGTAGATAGTTGGAGGCTTGATCGTTGGCGTTCATCAGCGCGCCGAAGGTGCCGCGATACTTGCCCATCGCTTCAAAGAATGCAGCCATCACTTTCTGGCGGTCGTCGCGATTGGGCGCAGAGCGATAGAGTTCGAAGGCTGAGGCGTCGAGTTTCACGGACTTACCATCGCTGAGCGTCACGGTGGGATAAGGGAAGTCGGCGTCGGAGAAGATGCCAAAAACATCGGAGGGCGCGGAAGCCATAAAGCCGGCCCCAGCGAGCAACTTTTCTTCAACATCGCTGAGCGTGTGGGCCCGGCGGCGAACGACGTCGTCGATGATCTGGCGATAAATCTTGAGGCGCGGTTCCTGGGCCAGGTAGCGGTTGAGCGCCGCAGGATCCATCTTCAGGATTTCTGGTTCGATGAAAGCGGTTTCGGCGGAGAAGTTGGAGCCGATCTGATTCATCTCCTGCTTCATCGCCTGATTGGTACTGATGCGAGTGTCGAGGTCTGAGAGCAGAGATGTGTAGAGGTAGAGACGCGAGAAATCCTTCTGCAAGCTGGTCTGGGTGTCGAGCGCATCGGCCAGCGTCTTCGCGGAAGTTGCCAACTTTCCCTGGAACTGGTGCAGCGCAGGAATCTGAGCCACGAACTTGTCTTTTGCGGCGCGCCAGGCTGCGTCGTTGGGATAGATTGAGGTTAGATCCCAGCGGTACTTGTCAGGGGTCTGGCTGCGCTCGTGTTGCTGGGCGAAGGAAGGAGCCGAAAGAAGAACGGTGGTGAGCGATAAAACAATGACGCGGCGGAGCAGCGAAGATTTCAGCGGCATGGTCGTCCTCAAGAAAACTCTTTTGGTGTAGCGGAGTATAACTCTGCGGCGTCGCGGAATTTAAACAGCCCGAGCCGCCGCTGAAAATCGACTGCGAATGGTTTGCCACTCTTTGGTACCAAACAGGCGTGGGCCAACTTCGATTAGGCGAGGCGTCATGTTGAAGACTGCAACTCGCGTCCACGGGCGGCCGTCCCGCATGCGAAGACCTTTTTCGTTTAGGTCGCTGACGATGCTCGAATAGGGGAAATCCTGCACCAGCAGCTCCATCATCAGCATGAGGGTGCGGTTCTCAACGGGATCAATCTCCAGACGCTGGCAATCGTTGGAGATGCGAAGTCCGTAGGGAATGTCCTCGTTGAAAGCGCCCTGAGTCGGAGCTTCGGAGTCGGGCACCTCACGCCGCCATTCAATCGATACCAGTTGCCATCCGGCAGTGGTGCGCTGCCGCATGATTTCGAAATCCAAGGGGCCGGAGACAACCTCACGAACGCGTTCAAAGTGCGGCATGGTGGACCTCCGTAATTTGTGTTGCTGAAAAGCTTTGGACGAAGGGATTGGGGGTTGGATAGCTGGGGAGCTTGTGGACGGGGCACCTAGCGCCGTCAGAGCGTCGTTACTATAGGGGGTCTTCGCTGCGTTCAGAATGACAGTGACAAATTGATCGGGGAGAGCCGGCGGGACAAGTTCAATGTAAATCTTTGTCCTGCGGGCTTCTCCCACGATCTATTTTCCGCGGTTATGATGAGTTATTGCTTGTCGTAGACCGCGCTGTAGCTGACTTTCTTGCCTTTCGCGTTAATTCCGCTGGCAGTGACGGTGCGGCTCTTGCCATCGGCGGCAATCATGATTGTGCCAGACAAAATCACCTTTTCGCCATTCTTGATCTTGAATTTCAGAGTGTTGTCGTTGACTTTGGTATACGAGCGCATGCCTTGATTGGCGTCCCCGGTGGCGGGATAGTCTTTGCCATCGAACTTGCCGGTCCACTCGGTGTGAGTTGGTTTGTCATCGAAGCCGATGCCCTCGATGGTGACTTTTATATCGTCGCCGGCTGCCTCATAAGTCACCGAGGTGCTTTTGGGGGATCCAGCGCTGAATTTAGATTTGGCTTCGTTTAATTTCCATGTACCGATGTTCGCGTCTTCCGCTAGGCAGAATACAGCACTGGCAAAACATAACAGCAGAGCTACAACCACCGCTTTGGATTTCATACTGCCTCCAGATTAAGATTTGATTGGGCGAGCCATTCTAGTCCGGAGGGATGGTTTCAGCAATGCGGCGTGGGGTTTATTGCTCTGACGAGTAGTGGCCAAAACTACAGCCGGTGGAGTCAGACGGTGGGTTGGCTTTGACCTTTAGCGCACTTTGACTTACCTTACGGCTAACGCGCAACAGGCCACAATTGGAGAGTTCTCGATGCCGAAGGTGATCGTTCTCTATCCCCCACCTGCGGATGTACCTACATTTGAGCGCAGATATCACGCTGAGCACGCGCCCATGGTGTTTGAAAAAATTCCTGGGCTGAAGAAGTTTGTGGCGGCGCAAGTTCTCGGCACACCGTCGGGAAAAGCTGCTTATCAGAGGGTCGCCGAATTGTATTTTGACTCGATGGAGTCGTTGCAAGCGGCCATGGCGTCCCCCGGGGGCCAAGCTACGGTCGCCCATGCGAGGGAGATTTCCACGGGAGGCGCTCCGGTTGTTTTGATCGCTGAAGACGACGAGCGCGCCTAAGTCATCGTCAGTATTCCTTCTTGAAGATATCTACCGCAGGGGCTGGGACGCGCACATAGGTTTCAGCTTTAAGGCAAACTCTTTCACTCTATTCCGCAGCTGAAATCGGTTATATACTCCCGCCGCGCTTTAGAAAAGAAAAGCGCGCTCACTTCATAGAACCCTCGGAGAGATTATGCCCCAGTTGAAGTTCCGCCTCGGAGCGGCCGTTTGTCTTGTGCTCATGACAATATGTGGAACCGCGGTTGCCACCTCTAACCCCAGCAACTCGCCTCTTCTGGTTGTGCCCGACCAAGGCAACAATCGCGTACTTATTTATAACCATCCCCTTGCCAATGGCCAGCGCGCTGACGTCGTGCTGGGTCAGAGTGGCTTTACCACTGCGACCTCCGGTACTTCGTCGACTACGTTAAGCCGACCTGCGGCATATGTTTTGGACAAAAAAGGCAACCTCTATGTCAGCGATACCGGCAACTGCCGCGTATTGCAATTTGCTCCGCCGTTTGTCGACGGAGAGGCCGCACAGGCAGTAATCGGCGCACCTGACTTCAATACCGGTTGCACTGGAGTGGTTACGGCCAGCACTCTGGTTGCGGTCTCTGGACTGGCAATCGACAAAAGCGGCGCCCTCTGGGTGGCCGATACTGGAAGCAATCGCGTGCTGCGATTCAAGTCGCCCTTCACCACCGCTGACATCGTGCTTGGGCAGGCCGACTTTACCAGCAGCAGCTGCAATTCGCCAACCGCGGCTACATTATGCAGTCCGGTAGGCTTGGACTTCGATTCGAGTGGCGTTCTCTATGTAGCTGACTCGCAGAACAACCGCATCCTGGGATTCAAAACTCTCAAGACTGGCGCCAGCGCGATTGTGGAACTGGGCCATCCCGCAGCTACGGCGTTCACTTCGAGCATTGTTAACGACGGCGGACCTTCGGCCCGATCACTGGCTGGTCCACTAGGTATTGGCATCGACTCGAAGAATCGCATATGGGTTAGCGACTCCATGAACAATCGCGTAGTCCGGTTCGATTCGAAATTCCATAATGGCGACGCCGCTGTTCTGGTCCTGGGTCAACCTGATTTCGTGCAGAACTTCGCCAACCAGAACCTGGGCGTCGCAAACGCCTCGACGCTAAGCAATCCACAGGGTCTCTATGTGCGTAATAGCGGAGACGTGTGGGTTGGTGATACTTCCAACAACCGTACACTACGGTTCATGTCAGAGTTTAAGAATGGAATGAAGTCGATCATGGTACTGGGGCAGCCTGACTTCACTCAAAACCAAATCAACCAAGGTAACCTCGACCCCAGTGATCAGACGCAGAACAACCCATTTGCCGCCGGCCCTTCGCTGATTGCCTTAACCGTACTTGGCGGTCTGGCTGGTGGACGTCAGTGGCTGCGTCGCTTCAAGCTGCGGTCTTAAGCAGAATGTGAAACTGGATGACGCCAATGTGGGCAAAGCTACGCGAACATAAACTTGCAGGCCGGGTGTTGCTGGTCCCAGTCTTTGTAGGCGCTTGCTACCTATACGACTGGGCCTGGCTACGCGTCCTGACCACGGATACGCTGGTGCAGATCTCAGCCCTGCTGGGAGTTCCGATGTATCGCATCGGCGCAGACGTGATCTCGGTGGCCGGGATAAGCGCGAAGTTCGTGGTAGCTTGCACTATGATCGATGCCTACTTTGGCGCCATTCCTTTATTGTGGCGGACCAGAGTTTCGTTCTTGCACAACTTTGTAAGGATGGCTGCAGTATTGGTGGGTGTGTTCGTGTTGAATATCGTCCGACTGGAAGTTGGCTTCGTCGGCATGACTCGTGGAGTGCCCTGGTGGCTGGCGCATGAGGTTGTAGCAGGCGTGACTTATTTCTGCCTGTACATGTTCATCGCGCGGGAGAACGCGTGGGATCGGCCTGGCACGAAGTCAGCCCGGGCACGGCTGCAACCCTCCCTTAGTTCGACGTTTTAGTTTCCTCTCTTCGCGAATCCTCGATTAGGGTTCGCGCGGCTTTTCTCCGTCTCCCGGATGGTGGCCAGCTCGTTGCGAAGTCACGAGGATGCAGAGAACCATTACAAAAGCGATCGCCAGCGATGAGGAGATGCGGCTTAAATTAAGCCCGCCGTTCTCGCGCGGTTTGGTGAGTAAGTCGCCGAGCGTAGCACCCAGGGGGCGAGTAAGGATAAAGGCCGACCAAAATAGAGCCGTTCGCGAGATACTGGTAAAGAAATATGCGGCGGCCACCAGGGTGAGCGCTCCTGCAAAGACCAGAGCTCCACGTTCATAGCCGACTCCCTGAGTGTCCGCGAGGAAGTCGCCCAGGGCGGTTCCCAAAGTATTTGAAAAGAGAATGGTCACCCAATAAAAGATCTCGACCCTGGGAGATGTAATATCCCGAAAAGAGATGGACCCTACCGAGAACCACCAGAATGCCAGGATCAACATCAGTAGTCCGAACAGAATGAGTGAGCCGCCGACGTAACCGATCCCAAGAGAGCGATCCGCATAATCGGCCATGGTGGTCCCGACCATGGTGGTGGTGACGATAACCGTCCAATACAAAAAAGCATGAAAGGATCTGGCCTTGACCTGCACCGCCAGCGCGATGATGAAACATGCCAGAAAGATGATGGTGCTCACCGCGTATCCCAGTTTCATCGTCATGGAGAGCGCGTCGCCGCCGGTCTCGCCTAGCGTGGTAGCGGCGATTTTGATGATCCAGAACGCTATCGCGACCTGGGGCACCTTGCTGGTGACGGTTCGACCGTAGTGGGCACTTTCGCTCTCGGATTTATGAGGAAGAGAAAAGAAGTTGAGTGCAAGAGAATCTGTTTTCATAAGGATCCAGAAACCAACGAACCTAAACTATCTTAAAACGTAAACTGAAGGCCGACATACATAAAGAATCTTGGCTGGCCTTCAGTGGAACCAGGCAGACTGCGGCCGGCGGCGAAGAGTAGGGTGTTCAGGTTGGTCAGCTTAATCCTGCTTCCGAGATCGAATACCGACTCTGTCTCTGTGAAACTATTGGCGCCAATGGTGTGCAACTCACTCAACAGCTCAACCCGGCCGGTCGCCTGAAAGCCCGCGGCGAATCCCAGCCAAAGTTCATTGGAGCGACGCTGTTGCAAGTTATAGCCAATCTCGCCATTGGCCTCAAATTTTCCAAATTGCCTGGAAAATTCCAAAGGTAAGAATATTTCCCATCCGTCGTCTGCGAGCCCGCGTTGTACCGACGTGGTGGGATTATTGAAGGAGAAATGCGGATAGGTGGAGATGGAAATGCCGTGCTTCGCCTCATCGACAAATCGCCACTTTACCCCCACTTTGGAGTTGCCAACGCCGGCTTGGGTGTCTGAATCGACTTTTTGCAAAGCGTAGGGGATTTCAAAATTCAGCTGGATATGTTCTCCCTCACCATAGTTAAAGTCGAAAACCGGGGTTTCGAAATTTGTTTTGCCGGTAAGAGATTCCTGAGTAAAGCCAACATTAATCTCCCAGCGGTGGTTGCCAGGAGTTCCGGGGTCGTCGGTTATTAACGGAGGTCCGCCTTGCGCGGAACATGCATGTGTCCCCGCTGCCACGAGGAAAACCAGAAACAAGGCGGTACGCCAACGGCTAGGATTCATTTCGCCCGATTCCTAGAATACAGCAGGGCATCGTCAGTAAGACGCGCTGGAGCGGAATCAGCGGGGGCGACGAATCAGCAGACATCCGCCTACTAAGGAGAGGCTCCCGATCAGCACTGCCGCACCTACACTCGCCCAGAGCACCGGACCGTGCAGGCCATCTTGCGCAGCCATTCCGAGAAAGTGATGAGCTCCGTGGCCGAGGTGCAAGGTGGTAATCAGTACAGCAATTCCGCAGACAATATTAAGGATTCGCATTGGCAGCCCCGGTTGTTCGCAGAGATCAGGTCGATCGCGGGAAGTATACGCCATAGTGAGCGAATACTTTAAAATCAAAATCAATGCCATCGCCCAGCACCCTAAAGATTGGAGTTCTCGCGCTACAGGGCGACTTTGACGCTCACCGCCACCGGCTCGAAGAACTTGGAGCCCAGGTTGTTTTGGTAAAAAAGCCCGAGCAACTCGACGTGATCGACGGCCTGGTGATTCCGGGAGGCGAGTCCAGTACGTTTCTTAAGCTGCTGGGCGAGGAGGGATTCGAGAAGCTCAAGCAATTTGTTCACCTTAAGCCGACCTTCGGCACCTGCGCGGGCGCGATTTTGCTGGCCAGGGAAGTTGAGAATCCCCAGCAACAAGGTTTGGGCGCGATTGATATTGGAATCCGGCGAAACGCGTACGGGCGACAACTCGAGAGCTCAATTCGCGAAGGTATATTGCTCAACGATGAACACGCGCCCATCGAGATGGTGTTTATCCGCGCCCCGAAAATTGAGCGAGTTGGCGAAGGAGTTGAGGTGCTTGCTACGGAAGGGAACGATCCAGTCGTAGTTCGGCAGGGAAGTGTGATGGCTGCTACTTTCCATCCAGAGCTATCAGACGATTGGCGAATTCACCGGGCGTTTTTAGATCTGGTCAGCGAGCGGAAATCTTAGTCGCAGGCTTTCATGCCAGCGGGTTCATAGTGGTCGGCTTGGGCGTCGCTCTGCTTAGTAAACCTGCCGCGCCGCGTGTGCCCATAAAGTTTTGAGTCCTGGCAGTAGTAGAGAGCTGTATGTACGTCGATCCAGACTTTGCTGTCGGGATTGCCCTGGTAGGCCGCCGCAGGCGGTGCGGGCCTCAATCCAGCCTTGACCGTGAGTTCGTTGAGTTCCGGCATAACCCGGTCCCACTGACCGATGTACGTTACCCAGCCGATGGCTCCCGCCAGCAGCAGAAGTAGCGCGCTGATGGCATATTTTCTGAGAGGATGCCGCAGGTTTATTTTCGTCCCCTGATGACGATAGGTGGTAGTGAGCTCGTGGGCCAGGCGTTCGACGCTCTCGCGCTGCCGAGGCGTCAGGGCGGCTGGGTCGCCGTTGCTGCCCAGGCGACTCTTTAGGATGGATTCGGCAAAGCGAGGCGTGAAAAATGTGCGCCCTCGCTGAAGCGCGTTGACGGCGAAGACTAAGTCGTGGGTAGCTTTCGATTTCACCAGAAAGCCGCGCGCGCCAGCGTCAAATATATCGCGCACCATCAGATCGGGTTCGGTGCTGATTAGAACGATGATCTTATAGGATGCCCAGCCTTGCAGCAGTTCTCGCGTGACTTCCAGGCCATTTTTGCCCGGCATGTCGAAATCGAGGAGGACTATATCAGGCTTAAGCTGTGTGATCTGCGCGATGGCATCGGCGCCATCGGCGGCCTCCCCACAAATTTCCCATCCCGGATGAGCCACCAGCAGCGCGCAAATCACGCTGCGAATAACCTCATTATCTTCAGCTACAAAAATTCGAAGTGACATGTTACGGCATTCAAAAAGTGAGTGATTATAGCTTGGTTTTTGGAGAAGATCAGCCAAAAACGAAACGGCCCCGATGACCACCTTACTTGTTGAAAACAAACACGGAGTGTTGACATTTTTTTGCACTTTGCCTGGGCGACGACAGATTTCGGCCTGTCCCTGCTTGGCAAAAAGTTCCAATCGGATTTAGGCTTTCGTCTCGCCTGAATCTCAATCGAGTTAACATCTGCGCATCCGGGGAAACCGATGAAGAATATGAATTCTGTTTTTTGTTTAGATCGAATGCTTGGCAAGCGCATACAGCATTGCGGTTTGCTGATGGTATTTACGGTTGGCCTGCTCAGTCCCTCCGCCGGCGCTGCGAGCTTCACACTTGAGCAAGTTCTGAGTTCGCCCTTTCCATCGAGCCTGGTGGCTGCGCTGCGTGGGGGAAGAGTTGCCTGGGTCTTCGATGCCAAGGGAGTGCGAAATATTTGGGAGGCGGATTCGCCGAGATTTGAGGCCCACCAGCTCACTCACTACGGCGAAGACGATGGGCAAGCCATTCCGACGCTTTCTATTTCCAGCGATGGCCGGACCGTGGTTTACGTGCGCGGCACGGAAGTCAACGACGACGGGCGGGTTGCCGATCCGACTAGTGATATTGCGCAACGCAAAGAGCAAGTGTGGGCCGTTGATGTGGATGGCGGAAGCCCGCGCCTGCTCGGCGAGATGGATTGCGGCGGCGAGGGTTGCGAACGCGTGGAATTGTCGCCGGATGGGCAGTTTGCGGTTTGGAATACGCGAAAGCAGTTGTGGATCGCACCGGTTTCTGGTGTTTCGGAATCTCGCAAGCTTACCGAGCTTCGCGGCAATAACGGCGAGCCGCAGTGGTCACCCGACGGGCGTGAAATCGCCTTTACCAGCGATCGTGGTGATCACAGCTTCGTTGCCATCTATGACCTGGGGCGGGACAAAGTCCGCTATGTCGCGCCTACTGCCGACAGAGATTTTATGCCGCGCTGGTCGCCGGATGGAAAACAGATTGCCTTTGTGCGGCGGGAGGGAACTTCCCAGAAAGTACCGCTGCTGCCTTTAGAGATAACGCCATGGTCTATATGGGTTGGCGATGCGTCAACTCTGTCAGGGCACCAGGTGTGGCATAGCGGCACTCAGGCTAACGACTCTTTTCCGGACATGACGGAGAATACGCCATTTTATTTTCCAACCAATGAGCGAATTGTTTTCGCTTCCGAACAGGACGGGCGCAATCACTTGTATTCGATTGGGGTCAGCGGCGGCTCTCCGCTATTGCTTACTTCGGGAGAGTTTGACGTCGAAGACACCACGCTTAGCGCCGACAATAGCTCGATCATTTATTCATCGAATCAGGACGATATTGACCGTCGACACATCTGGCGGGTAAGTGTCAGCGGCAGCAAGCCACAATCGCTTACTCGAGGCGAGACCATTGAGTGGACTCCCATTGATGCGGGGGGACATGTGGTTTGCCTGGGTTCGACGGCCACGTCGCCGGGCATGCCCTACCTGATTACGACTACTGGCAGGCAAATGCTGGCTGCGAGCGCTCTGCCAGCAGATTTTCCGTCAACGCAATTGGCTACTCCGAAACAGGTTACGTTTAGAAGCGAAGATGGCCTGGAAATTCATGGCCAGTTATTTGTTCCGGCAGGAAGAAACTCGCGCGGCCCGGCGTTGATCTTTACTCACGGCGGTCCGCCACGTCAGATGATGCTGGGTTTCCACTATATGGCCTACTACCACAACGCCTACGCGATGAATCAGTATCTGGCGAGCCAGGGATATGTGGTTCTTTCGGTCAACTATCGTTTGGGAATAATGTACGGACGCGCGTTCCGCGTACCGGAGAACGCCGGGTGGCGAGGAGGCGCGGAATATAAGGATGTGGTCGCGGGCGCGAAATATTTGCAGAGCCTGCCAATTGTCGATAGTAAAAGGATCGGACTATGGGGCGGGTCATACGGCGGCTATCTTACGGCGATGGGGCTGGCACACAATTCCGAGATATTCGCGGCCGGCGTTGACATGCATGGCGTGCATGATTGGTCGCTATTCTTGCCGCATTGGGTGCCGATTGCGGGGCCTCCCGATCTTGAGGAGGCAAAGAAAGTAGCGTTCAATGCCTCGCCTGACTCGTCGGTGTCTACGTGGAAGTCTCCCGTGTTACTGATTCATGGAGACGACGATCGGAATGTGCCATTCAACCAGACGGTGGATTTGGTACAGCGTTTGCGGCAGAATCATGTTCCGTTCGAGGAGCTGATTTTCCCCGATGAGATTCACGACTTCTTGTTGTGGCGGAGTTGGATACGGGCATATTCGGCGGAGGCAGAATTTTTCGAACGCAAGCTGAAATGAAGATTTGTCATTCTTAGCGCGGGCGCGGGTCCCGTCGACAAGCTCAGGGCAGGCTCTTCGACGCAAAAAGCGCGCCTCAGGATGACAGAGGATTCCATGCTGTCAGCAATAATTTGCTAAAAATGTCAGGGATCCCATGCTTCCGCGCAGGATCCCTGGGAAATCATCCGCGCGAGTCGATTGTCTTTCCATCCTCCACGAACTTCTGCATCCAGCCGAGTACGCGAGTCCAGCCTTCGCCGTGGCTCTTGGCGCCATCGGGCTGTCCTGCGAAGCCGCTGTGGCGAACGGTTACATGGGTCTTCCCGTTTTCTTCTTTCAGCTCCCAGCGGACAACGGTCTTGAAGTCGCCCATGTATGAGGGCACCCAAGTGTGTACCAGGAGCTTGGGCGGGTCGTATTCGAGGTACTCGCCCGCCACATGGAAGGGCTTTCCGTCGGCACCCATGCCGTCAGACCGCCACTTGCCTCCGAGGCGCAGGTCGGCTTGCCATTTTGTGGTGCGATACATTCCAGGATCGCCCCACCATTGCGAAACTTGGTTGGGATCAGTGATGGCTGAGAAGACTCGCTCCCGCGGGGCAGCGATTTGGATTTCAACCACCACAGTGTCCTGGTCAGGGGTTACACAGGTTGTCGACATGATTGCTCCTTAATTGTTGGTCGCAGGTCCAGACTGCGAGGTTAATTTTTGCGCTCGAGATCGAAGACTTCGGTGACCGTCTTCCCGTGATCGGCGAAGTTCCAGGTTTCGGTGTGGTGGTTGGCGCCGGCCATGGCGATCACTACGCTATCCATGTGCCCAGATTGCGGGGTGTCCAGGTTGGTGGCGTCAAGAAACTTAAAAGTGACGGTCTTGCCATCTGGGGAGGCCGTCGCAGCCATGCGGGGTTGATTACCCATGCTGCAATAGTGCGTGAGCAACAAACGGTCGCCGTCCAGGTGAATCATGGTGATCATGTCGCCATGCTCATGGATGGTGCTCATAAGTGCCGAGCCGCCTGCGGTCAGCTGATAGTTGACCTTTACCGGTGCGCCTTTAGCGGTTTTGCCTTCCCATGTTCCCGCTAGTGATTTTAGTTCGGTGAATTGGTTTTGCGCCGCCGACTGCGCGAATGCGGCGGTAGCAAGCAATAGTAGTAAGAGTGTGAGGAATTTCATTTCCTTTCCTTTCTGGAAATAGATTGAGAGTTGGTGCGAGGTAAATTAGTTTCTTTGGCGTATTCGGTTTCGACGAAAGTCTTTAGGCTCCCGAGGTTTGCCTGCCAGAAGACGCGATACTGATCGAGCCACGTGTCCACGGCTTTTAGCGGTGCAGGGTTCAGCTGGTAGACGCGATTGCGCCCTTCGCGACGCTCGTTGACTAGATGAGCTCGGCGCAGCAGGCGTAAGTGTTTGGATATAGCAGGCCGCGAGATCGGAAAGGCATTGGCGATCTGGCCGGCGGGTTGACTGCCGTGACGCAGCAGATCCAGAACCGCGCGGCGAGTGGGATCCGCCAAGGCTTGAAAGGCTGCTTCCGGGGAGTATGTAACCGATCGGTGACGCATGATGCGTAACTCTACGGTTACGCAATGTGCTTGTCAAGTGTTTTTTGGGGGAACCGGATTCAGCAGCTTGGCGGTCCGGATGGCGCGAGAGGATTCGCGTTTACATGGTTCGCAAATTGAAGTGAGGCCCTTCGGGGCTGAAGAACGCCCGTGGTATCACAGAGGAGCTGAATGACTCGCTATGGTTGTGTTGGCGGGTTCGAGGGAACGGCTGCCCGAGGCGTTGTGGAGGGTTCGACAACGGGAGTGTTGTCGCGTCGTTTTAATTGGATGGGTCCACCCTGGCGGCGTTTGGTGGCCTGTTCTGCGGCGATGGCTTCGTTGACTTTGGTGACGTTCAGCTCGGCCACCTGACCCAAACGCATTCCGAGTACATCTTGTCTAGTGGCGGCGGTCACTTTTTGTGATGAGCGTTGTGCGGTGCGGGCCTTTGCGTAAAATGAGTCGGCGGTTTCCTGATCGCCTTCCATCTCGGACAGATAGCCCATATTGTTTAGGGCGAATGCGTTTTCGGGATCGAGCTTCAGCGCTTCCTGAAAGTATCCGCGAGCAGTACGCGGATTGTTGTGGTTGATCGCAGCCACTCCCATAAAAGTGAGGCGAGCGGACTGACGATCTGGAGTTTCTTCTTCCGGCAGCCGGCGTTCGATGCGTTTGGCGTTGCGTTCCGCAATCTCGGTTAACAGGCGGCCGCGGGCGTCCGAGTCGGCGGTGACAATCACCCGCATGTCGGAATTAGTCCGAGCGGCGGCTTCGTATTGCGCCAAAGCGCCACGGAGATCCCCTTCTTTTTCTTTTACCAACCCCAGGTTATTCAGGGTGAAGGGGTTTCTCGGATCGATAATTAGTGCCTGCTGGAGTGTGTCCTCGGCTTCAAACACGCGATCCTGTTGTAGAAGATTCATTGCCTCGAGATTGGCGCGGTTGACCTGCATTTCGCGGTCGCTTTGCGCCCCGGCGGCCTCGGAGACCGATTTTCCCTTTAACTCGTCTTTACTGGTACGGTTGACCCTGGCTTCGTAAGCCTGTGAGCGGGCCAAAGCATAAAAGCGCTGGGCACGATCGAGGGCGCCTTCGAGTTCTGAAATGTAACCCAGATTATTCAGGGTAAAAGGATCATTCGGGTCCAGCATGTACGCCTGATAAAACAATTTCTTGGCTTTTGCGACTTCGTGCTTCTTTACGGCTTCGACCCCTTCGCGGTTGAGTTTCTGCACCGGTGTAGTAGAGGTATGTGCGGGCAGGGGCACCCGAAGATCGCCCGCCTGAGCCATTTGCAGCGACAAAACCGCGGCCACAAACGACCCCAAAGCCCAATGCCTCAACATAACCCGCCGACCTCCGGAAACTATTCTTGTTACAAGGCTTAGATGTACCTCTCCAGGTAAGGTTTGCCTAAAAATAGAGGTAAATGGGGCGGCCTAGACCCCGGGAATAGCATCCAAGGTCACGATTCAGGAGAGTTGACTGGATATGAAACTCCGTCTATGCGAGTTGGGACTGATTTTGGCCGTCGGCACGGTTGCAAGCGCGCAAATTGCTCAGGAGGCGGGCGCCCAGTATTCCGCCCTGCAACCCGTCCGTACCGCGCAGGGATCCAGCATTACGGCGGCGCCGCGGCCGCAGGATCCGGATCCACTACTTGACCTTCCTCCATTGTCAAAGGACGGCGCGACTATCCTGGGTGGAACCATCACCAAACTCGACCGGGTGCGTGACCGAATGACGGTCAAGGCGTTCGGCGGCAGCAAAGTAGAAGTAACTTTTGATCCGCGCACCAAGTTTCTATGCGGTGAACAGACTGCCGGCCCGCGCGATTTGCACGTCGGAGATCGCATTCATGTCGAGACCATTTCGCAGGATGATCGGATTTTCGCCAAAAAAATTCATGTCGGGTCCGATGTTGCGCTCGGAGAAGCACACGGGCAGGTGGTGTCCTACGACGTTGCTAACGGTCTGATCAGCATTAACGATGAACTCTCAGAGCAGCCGGTCCGCTTTCGCATCAACAACACGACTCATTTGCGCGGCCAACAGCTTGCGGTGGGTGCGCTGGTCGAAGTTAACTTTAGTTCCGGCAGCAATCACGCGTTCGCGCGTGAGGTCAATGTGCTGGCCGCTCCGGGCTCAGTATTCAGCTTCGTGGGCCGAATCACTTATCTGGATATGGCCTCGCACTCGTTGGTAGTCGACAGCGCTACCGATCAGAAAAAGTACGCAATCAAGTTTAATCCGGCGCAGGTAAACGCCTGGGACCGCCTGCATGAAGGCACTACCGTAAGCGTCAAGGCGCGCTTCGACGGTACCGCTTATATTGCGGAGGATGTTGCCGTGATGTCGGCCGCCGCGCGGTAACGCGGTCGAGCAAATTGGAGTTCACCGCAACCTAACAAACATGGCTGCTAAATCACAGGCGCAGCGCGCCAGCGACGAACGGGACGTGGAAGCGGTCGCAGGTCCTGCGTTATCCCGATATTTATTCCAAGTGGAAGAAGCTGAACGGCGCCGCCTGGCGCGGGAGCTTCATGACGAAACATCGCAGGGATTGACGCTGGTCCGCTTTCAACTGGGCATTCTGCAACGCAGCTGCCATGAAAAATCACAGAAGACAATTGACGACACCTTTAACGTGCTCGATCGCACGATTGAAGGCCTGCGACGCATTGTGGGCCGTCTATCCCCGCAGGCGTTGGAGAAGCTGGGGTTGATTGGCAGCATCCGCAAAGAAGCACGTTCCTTGATGGAGCACGGTGTCCAGGTGGATCTGCGGGTCTCGGAGAATTTCGAGCGCATGTCGGCAGAAGCTGAACTGGCGCTTTATCGTCTGGTGCAGGAAGCCCTGCATAACGTTGCAAAACATGCCAACGCCAAGCATGTCGAGATCGATCTCGGCCGCAAGAACGGCAAAGTCATTCTGGTAATTCAGGACGACGGCATCGGGTTGGGGAAGAAGTTGGGCTCGCCGCACAGCTCGTTCGGTATTTTTGGAATGCGCGAACGCGTACGTTGCCTGAATGGAACCTTCCGCATTCGCTCCCGGCAAGGGCGGGGGACACGCATCGAAGTATTTCTCGACCATTTGGTTTGCGCGGCGCGCAATGAGGTCGCAAACCAATTCCAGGTAATTGAGGGGAAGGCGCCCCGCAAGCCGGGGTTAGCGCTTAAGCAAAGGAGAATCGCCTCGGGGGCTCGCAATGGCCAAAATCAGGTGTTTGCTCGCGGATGACCACACGCTAGTGCGTCAGGGCATTCGCCGCCTTCTGGAGAGCGAGCCTGACATCGAAGTCGTAGGTGAGGCTGCGAGCGCCGAAGAGGCCGTACAGAAAACTCGCGAGACTCGTCCAGACATTGTGCTGATGGATGTAGGCATGCCGGGCTTGTCGTCTTTTGAGGCGGCGCGGCAGATCAAGCGGGATTCGTTAGTCACACGGGTTTTGTTTTTAACCATGTATGACGACGAAGAGTACGTGATTGAGTGCATGGAATCGGGCGCCTCGGGATACTTGCTGAAGGACGCTCCGAGCCATCAATTGATTGCAGCAGTGCGCGATGTCTATCGCGGAGGAAAATACGTGAGTCCACCTCTACTAGGAAAGATGGTCGATTTATATCAGTCACAACGCATTGATTCAGCGGGACGCGCGGCCCGGCTTACTCCGCGCGAACGCCAGATTTTAAAACTGCTGGCGGAGGGAAAGTCGGCCAAAGAAGTGGCGGCTCTGCTTGATTTAAGTGTGCGCACGGTTGAGTCGCATCGCTTTAACTTAATGCGAAAGATCGGCGTTCATAACAAGGTGGAGCTTCTGACCTACGCCCTGCGGGAGAAGATCATCAAGCTGCCGATGCACACTTAAATAATGGGTAGGACCTCCCCCCGAGTGCTCTCGCTCGTTAAACCCAGTAGGTCAACGACTTGCGCCTGTCGTTCTAGTCTCTCCATTCCCCTACGTAATCTTCCGGTCCAGACTCGCCTCGTTTAAGCTCCAGCTACAAATCTCGTAAGACAAGACAAATTGCAGATATCGAAACCCCGCATTCCTGCGTGGTTTTTGATCCTTGCGTGCGGGAGCAGTCCACAGGCGGAGGTGTATGTTGAAGTTTTCCTGGCTTGCAATATTAGTGATGCTCGGTGCGGGACTGATCTCGATTGGCTCGAAGGGTGCATATGCGGAAGCAACCGTCAGCTGTCCCGCCGGTACTTATGACATGCTGGACTGGATGACCATGGATTCAGGAATGCGAGGCGGCCGTTTTCTTAAGGGCAGCGCCAATCCATTATTCACCACCATGCATGATGACAAGTTCTATTGGACCAAGGGCCACAACGGGTTTCCCTGGGACATTCAGCTGTTCGACAATGACTTTATCTATCTCTGGATTACCGAGTACTCGTGGAACGATCCCACCAGCTTTAAGAAATTCTTCAAAAATACCAACATGCCACTCGCGCCACGCTGCGCAAAAGGCGGCTTTCCGGGATCGAGAATCACCGTGGATGACACCAGCTATGGAATTTATGACGATTGCGATCATTACACCGAGCACAACTTAAAGAAAGCGGTGAATGAAGTCTGGGGACCGTACAACTATTCGTTTGGCGGGGACCTGGACCGGAAGATGCCAACGCTGGTGGTCAGCTATCGTTATAACTGTGACGATGCTTACGGGAACTGCGGCGACAAGGAAGAATATTATTTGACGCAGAAGTTTGGTCTGGTGCAGTGGGTTCACTACACACTGGTTGAAGGTAAGTACCAGCAGGAGCAGAAAAGCGTTTTTAATAAATTTACCTTTGGTGCAGCAGTTCCGAAGTTTCAGTGCTTTTGATTTGTCCTGAAGGGTTCGCCACTTGGAAGGGCGCGAAAGTCACCGCGGATCGGCGCCTCGCCTCATGCTCCGGTTTTTATGGCACGGCTGAGGGCGGTGCCGAAATGCTCAGCGATTAGAAAAGGCGCCGATCTGACGCAACTAGAGATGAAGCCGACCTCAGGCGCTTAAGCGCGATCCTTCGTGCTGTTTGTGGCACGAGAGTTTACCGGCACGGCTGAAGCCGGTGCCCTACCCAAGTGAAATCGAATCGAAGTTTTGCCGAGATCACAGCCGCGCCCTCCAAAGTCGTCTGTGACATCAGTTTTGAAAAACCCTATTCGCTCGGCCAGTATTGCTGCGGCGCGGTAGCATTGCGGGCCAGCACGGACGTCCACAGGCCGCGATAGGGAAGCCAGCGCGGGAGCCGTCGGACGCGCAATGCCGGCGCCAACTTCTGGAAGTTGTGATTCAGCTCAAACAAGCGAAGATAGCGGCGGATCACCTTCGGCATCGTCATACGTAACGCTGCCAGGAAATTCCTCTCGGCCATGACCTCCTGCCACTCCGGATGGGCTAACACGGAGGATAGAGCCTCGGCCATCTTCTCAACACTGCCCGGCTCGTAGAAGCAGATTGCCAGACCCTCAGCCGTCGCCATATCGCGGAATTCAGGCAGATCGGCCGCCACAATAGGCACGCCATATTCGCAGGCGAGGTGGGCCACGCCGCTAGAACCGGCCGACGACGAATAGGGCATTACTACAACGCTGGCGCTGCGAAACAAGTCGCCAACCTGTTCTTCCGCCACGTAACCCAGAAATTCCACCTGCGAATTGCCCTTCATCTTTTCCGCGATAGATTCCACGTAACCGGGCATTTCCGGGTGGTTGCCACCGGCGACAATGAGCCGCACATCGGGATGATCCTTGGAGAACATCTGGAATGCGTCCATCAGCGGCTCCAGACGCTTGTAGGTCCCCCATTTACCAAAGGCGAGAATGCGATGGTGGGGGTTGCCGCGCCGGGTTAGATCAGGGAATTCAGGGCGGCCAAACAAGATTCCGTGCGGTCGAAAATGCACATTGTTGCCGCGATACTTCTCGATCAAAGTACGGCGATAAGCGGGTATGAGAACTGAAAGTGAATCCGATAACAGTAGCAAACGCGTCGCCACCCACCCGCCCATGCGATAGAGCCGCGGATAAGGTACGCGAGCATCTTCCAGATTCATAGTGTCCATGATCTGGTGCAGGGTTACGTGCGTATAGTAGCCGCGGAAACGGGAAAGCGCAGGAATGGTAATTCCAAAGAACGCCGGGATAGCAGTGCTGCCGAAGGATGCGAAGCCCAGGTTAAACCAAACCACGTCCGGCTGAATCTTGTTCAGCGCACGTAATAAGCTGAATGGATTTGATAATGAATTGAACGACCAGCAGCGCACTACATCGAACCCATCCACCTCGGGTTGAGGTTCAGGCAACGTGTCCGCCAGAATGGTCAACCTTACGTGAGGGAATTTTCGCAAGGCCTGAGCCACGTGAAACCCGTACTCGTTAAGCCCGCCCCGGCTGGGGGGAAAGGCTGTGACCAGGCAAATTTTCACGAGGAGGCGGTCCTGGAGAATGCGTGGCGCGAGAGCCTGCCTAGCAGCTGAAGATATTCAACACCTACCCGTAGGCTGGCCTTGCTGGTTCCGCCATGACGCAATCCGAAATGATAAGGAACTTCTTCTACCGATCGAATGTTGCCCCGGACCAGGATTTCCAGAAGCAGCTTGAATCCCTGCGGTTGAAGATCGAGACCCGCAATACAGTGCAGGCGCAGCATAAAGAATCCTGAGAGCGGGTCGCGAACGCGGATCTCGCGGCGCTGGAGGGGCAGCGTGATCCAGGTGCTGACGATGGAGAGCCAGCGGCGCGCGAAATTCCAGTCCGCGACCGCATCACCATCGCCAGTCACATAGCGGCTGCCGATAGCCATATCTTTCCCGCGCAGCAATGCTTTCACCAATTCAGGAACCAGTTCCGGCGGGTGCTGCAAATCCGCATCAATCACCCCCAGAAAATCAGCGTCGGTATTTTTCCATCCGTAGAGCACGGCGCCTGCGAGTCCGCGCTCTCCCTTGCGCACCAACAGACGAATACGAGGGTCAGCTTCGTGGTAGCGCGTGACGCACTGTTGAGTGCCATCGCGGCTGTCATCATCCACGACGATCAACTCGTAGTTGATCGCCATCTGGTCGAGTCCAACGCGAACGCGATCGAGCAAAGTTCCGATGTTGGCTTCTTCGTTCAGCGTGGGGATGACAATCGCCAGTTTCGGGTTATTCATCGAGCTTTCTCTTTCCTCAACAGCAGTCTGTTGTAGCCCATTGGATGGGGCTTTGAAGCGAATATGTTGGCTGAAACGGGCACACGAATTCTGCCAAAAGCTAACTTAAGTAGGGCAGTTGTGCCGACTGCCGCTGTCAATAAGATGTGCAAAATTATGCGTTCACAGGTTGGGTCGCCGAGGTTTGCTGCAAGCGAATTCCTGCCCTCTCTGCTTCGCTGGCAATCCGTCGGCCGGCTTCCTCTAAGGGAAGCGGGGGTATAACTACCATGTCTCCGAGTAAATCGTTTACCTGGGCATAAGACCGTCGATACTGGTGAAGAAATTCCACTGGGTACTCGGGCTTGCGGCGAAAGGCAGCTTCCGGATCCGCATCAAGCAGGAATGCCAGGTCCGGCCGAGGTACGAGGCTGAAGAGAAAACGCGCATAACCTCGCGCCAAGCGATTGTCTAGGGGAAGCGTAGTCAGCTGGTCGAACAAATAGCGGTCGAAGATAACGATTTCGGGGTTAGCGTCAAAAGCGCGCTTTACCACCAAGCGCAAATTGAGGGCGTCAAAGAAATAGAGAACGCAGCGTCCCAGCGTGGCATACCAGGGACGCAAATTTTTGTCACGACGCCGCACCGGCTGGTCGGGGGCTCCAATGCCAGTCTCGCCATGAAACACGGCAGCCGTCACCTTGGAGCGAAAGCGCGGAAAGACTACGACGTTATCCCAGAAGGTTACGAGTTTGACGCGATTGCCGGCGGCCCGAAGCGCCTGCTCAAGGCTAGCAATGTTAGTACTTTTGCCGGACCCATCCATGCCTGAAAACGTGATCAGCATAGCCGGGCCCCGCTGCGCCTATGGATGTCGTCCATCACTAGTTCGCCCCTGGCGGCTTGCTGGGGCTTCCGCTGGATAACGCCACAACGGTTCCAATGGCGATTCCGGCACCGGCCAGTGCTCCCAGGCGGATCAATAGCGAGCGCGACCGCCGCTGTTTTGCCGGAGCAATAGCAGCGCCAGAGGGTGTAGAGGCTGCGGTTCCGGTAGAACGTTGGACCTCTGCTGCGGCTGCGCCCTTTGGCTGCTGAGGTGGCGGAGTTTGCGCGGGCGGCGAGGCAGGGGTAGAAGGGGTAGCTGGCGTGTTCTGCGTTGCCGGGTTTTGCACTGCCTGCTGTTGCGCCACCATAGAAGGAGCGTCTGGCAGGGAATCAGACACTATGGGGGCCGACGCAGTTGACCTGTTACTGACGGGTGCGACGTTCTCGACGCTATCAGCGACGGCGCAAAGTTGTAGGGTAAGTGCGGACCCTACCACTAAGCCGACAGTTCTTGCCAGTTTCAGGGTCATCTTAGTCCTGGACAGCAGAAATCTTGGCCGGCGGGCTAAATGAATTCCAAGGTTCGGTCACGGCACTTGATTCAGCAGTGAAGCTATCGAAGCTAGTGATTGCTTCCTCGACCGTGGGGAACACTTCAAAGAAGCGATCGACCCGCGTCAGAGACAGCAGGGAAGCCGCTTGGGGAGAAAGCGCGGCTAATTTTAACTCGCCATCGCGCCGCACCACAACCGACAGGCAGTGGAGCAAATTCTCGATGCCCGGCGAACCTAGATACGTCACTTCACTCATATCCAGGACCACCTGAGGCTGATCACTGTCGATGACCGATTGCATAGATTGACGAAACGCCGGAAGTTCGTTGGAATCGAGCCGCTCCGGCAATTTTTTAACGATAACTGCACGATAGCCCATAGGTTTCTTAGATGCCGGTTGAATCGGTCGTGCCTGAAATAGACTTCAGACCTGCCCACGGTTCCGAGGCTCTGTAGGAGACTCTTGCGGGCAAGGCGACCACCGGCTCGGGGCGCTTGAAGAGGCCGCGCAGCCGACTACGCACGGCACGCATCGATTCACGATTGACGCCGGCTTCAACCCGCAATCCCTCCGACCGTTGGGGCGAGGAGAGCGAGGTTGAACCAACCAGATTGTCACCGAGACTCATTCCAATATTCCGTTGGAGATCCACGAAATAACTTTGGTTGGCCACGACGTGGTACATGTCGAGGCAAGCGCCCACGAAGGTTCCTGCAAGAATCGACGAGTCTGTAACCACGCTGCCCCGTTCCACGATGCAGTCGCGCTCGACGGACGAACAATCGCCAACTACCGATCCCGACTTAACTCGACTGTTGGGACCGACGTAAGCTGGCCCAACCACCCGCGCCGTAGGATGAATGCGAGCAGTACTAGCCAACCACACTCCTGGGGCGACTTCCTCACCATTCGGGCGAATTCTGCAACGGTGTTCCAGTGCATCCTGTGCCAAGCGCCGCAAATCGTTGGAAGTTCGCAGGCGGTTTGTATAGGCACAGTGATGATGAACCGCGATGGGTTCGGGGAACATTAGCTTTCTATCGACTAAAGCAGTTGCGAATTCCGGGTCCGAACAATTGACCATTACAATCGGCAAAATTCCGTCTGCGTCCTTCACCAGCGTGGCGCGGCGGTGATTCGATTGATGAGACTGAACTAAGAGAGAAACATCCAATTCGACGTAGGCAGATGCTTCTGCCAGGATGACTGCGTCTGCGCCATGATCGGCGCAGCGTTTGAATGCCGTCCGCAACGCCGCACTCAAGTCTCCCGAGGACAGGACAACGTTGATTCTTCCTCTCGATAATCCACGAAGCGCGGAATGATGGCGGAACTGCTCATCAGCGACAACGAAGATGGGATCCACATCGGCCCTACGAAGTGACTCCACCACCCGATGCAGGATCGGTTCCCCAAGTATTTCCAGGAGGCCGACCGGACCGGGCGATATCGCCGCTAAAGAAGTTCCAGGCTGATCTTTCCCTACGTCACTAACCGCGGATTGTCTTAATAGAACAACGGACCCGACTCTCATCTACCCCCACCTGGCCTGTCAAAGAACTCAATCAAAAACTTATTAGGAAGCGCTACTCGACAACAAAGACGCGTCCAACTGCGGAAGAGCAAGGGGGATATCCATCGGAATCTCGGTTGACTTCTTGGCCTGCACACCGTGGCGGCTATAGATCGCATAGTTGACTTTGCCAGCGGTGCGCTTCTTTTTCATTTCGGTTTTAGGAGCGACCGGGCCGTCACCCTTGATCGCGATCTGAATCTCCGGCGTAAGCAAACGACGCATTCTGAGCTTAGCCTTGTGAAGCTGTGACTTAGAGTTCCCGATCGAGCATTTCAGCAATTTCGCAATTTCCTGGTGCTCATAACCCTGGACTTCATGCATAAGAAAGATGGCGCGATAGCCGGGAGGAAGCTCGTTAATTGCGCGAGCCAACGCCAGCCGATCGACAGATCCGGTAAGGCGGTCATCGGCGCGGCCATATTCACGCTTCGGCAAACCACTGTCTGCCTGTGCCGGCTGATCGAGCGAAACTTGTCTATTGCTCTTCTTGCGGAAGTGCATCAGCACGGTGTTCACGGCAATTCGGTATAGCCAAGTGGAAAACGCCGAGTCTCCACGGAAGGTGGAGAGCTTGCGAAATACATGAATGAAGGCGTCCTGGGTCAGATCCTCCGCTTCAGCCATATTGTTTGTCATGCGTAAGCAAATCGCATAAATGCGAGACTTGTGTGTCTCAAACAGAGTGGCGAAGGCTTGGGAGTCTCCCTGTTGTGCCCGAGCGATTAATTCTGCGCCAGAGTTCAGTTTTTCCGCTTGGTTTTCCGTCTTCACGGGGCAATCTCCTTTTGGAACCGAGCCTCTCAATTTGTTCTTCCGCTGAGGCAACCGGCACCATGAGAGTAGGTGGTGAGCTCGAAACCGTCTATCAAGTGAGCCCTGTAGGCGGCTAGGAGACTTGCTGTAGCGGCCTCGGTTGCGCACACTAGTACTGGAAGACCGCCCGCGAAATACATTGAACACCCTATTTTTTCTACAGCTTATCCACAGCGCCAGGGCGGTTTGCTCAGCTCCAGTGAAGCAGTATTTTTCAATACTTGGAAGAGTTCGTTCGATCCATAACACAACTGACGGCTAAGTCACTCTTCTGACAGAGTAGCGAACCCTCCGTCTGCTCGGCGGACCAGTGAATGAATTTCAAATTGTCACTACAGCAAGGCCGTTGAAGAAACTACCCCGACAATGGGATGGTGAACAACAGACCGGAGGGATAGATTCGAAAGCGTGACTCCTACTGCACTGCTATGTCCTTCCATCAGGCGGGGGTGCCGTCGCAAGTGAGCACACCTGCCCCTCGCCTCGATCACGAATGGGAGGAAAGCAATACCGCCGTAAAGTTTTTCGACGTATTAATGGGCTGACGCACCGCGGGCCGGTTGGAGTTTATTCTTGATAAACCCTCCTCCGGTCCGCCGCGTTGCTAAACTTGTTCGGTGTTTGCAGGGATGACGTGGATAATATTGTTGCGGATCGCGTACAGCACAACGTCGCTTACGGAGTGAAGATCGAGCTTACGCATTATGTTAGAACGATGAGTTTCTGCGGTCTTGACGCTTAGTCCCAGTACCGAGGCTACTTCCTTGCTGCTTTTTCCTTCGGCAAGCAACTGCACGATTTCCCGTTCGCGAGGAGTTAGTGGACTGGCGGAATTTCCCAACGCCGCACCCGGCCCGCCCTTCAAAAACCCATTCAGCACCATGGCGGCAACTTTAGATGTGAAATAGGTTTTGCCTTGACCTAGGGCTTCAACCGCGGCCACCAAGTCGCGTGCAGCATCTGATTTAAGCAGAAAGCCCCGGGCTCCGGCGCTCAAAACATCGCGAATCACTTGTTCGGAATCGTGCAGTGTGAGGATCAGAACTTTTGCTTCAGGGTTGATTCGCAGCAGTTGCCGGGTAGCTTCCAGTCCATTCAGATTCGGCATTGCAATATCTAGCAGAATCACATCCGGGCGCAACTCTTCGGCCTTTTTCAGCACGTCCCGTCCATCGCCGGCCTCCGCGCAAACCGTCCAGCCCGGTCGGCTTTCCAGAAGCGCACGAAGTCCGCGCCGGACAACTTCGTGGTCATCCGCCACTAGGATTTTCAATGCGCCCATCGTTTCACCTCCACCAGATTCCCGAATATTCGAGGACGGTTTAATAACGTAAGAATAGAAGGCGCGAGCAACTCCGCATTCAATTCATTTTACTATCGTTTATCGGTATCGTTACGAACTTCGCCCTCTAGCGTATCGCCAGTACCTTATTACTTTATACGGAGAAATGAAAAAAGAGTTTAAGTATGGTCAACCGTAGCTGGCCATACAGTATTGTCTGTAGGAAGGTAGGAATAACCAAGCATTCCAATAGTTCTGTTCGCCAGCTAACAGATTGAGCCGTAACTAGTTGCTTGATACCGGCGTCGGGGCGTTCTTTGGAGTACTCAGGTAGCCCGTAGCCTTGTCCTTTTCAACCGACCAGATCACGAGCTCATACAGCATATGGTCCCGTCCCGTATAAAACTGGATCGGCTCCGCGACGTTGCGGTCCTTTTTCTCGATGGTCTTATCGTCGGAGCTGACGTTTACGGTGAACTTGCCGCGCTTCTGGTCAGTTTTCTTAAGCTGCAGGCTGATAGTGGAAACGGGTTGCGGCTTCCCGCCTTTGTTCAGCGTAAATTCGTAATAGTTGCGGTCTCCCCGGTGTTTCAGGAGTTCGAGATCGCCGCGGGTGTTAGCGATGAGACCGCTTTGCAGTCCAAGGTCGCCAATCGTACTTTGCAGTTTCGCCTTGGTGGCCTCCAGATCAGCCTTTGCGGACGCCACGTCAGTTTTCACTCCGCCCACATCAGTCTTAACTCCAGCCACTTCGCCGGTCACCGCGCTGATCTGCTGTTTCTGCTGCTCGGTGATACGCTCTTCGGCCGCCCGCTGCTGCCGTTGCAATTCAGCGGCGCGCTGCGCCAACTCCTTTTTCGTCATACCAACCTGGCGCCCGAGAGTTTCGCTCTCGGCTTCAGCATCCTGCATGCGTTTAGTGAGCTCGCCGATCTGCGTTTTGCTGGCGTCCTGGTCTTTGCCCAGTCTTTCGAGGCGTCCGTTCAGGGCATAAATCAGGTAGGCCGACCCCGCGACATAGAGAATGGCTAGGATCAGCAGAATCCATTTGCCGGTGCTGCCTTCGTTAGAGGTGTGAACAGAACCTTCGGGCGTGTTTTCTTCCAGCATAGATGTGCGCTCTCCGCAGGATGCGATGGAATGTTGCAGCAATTGTTGAGCATTGCGGCCGGGGTGTCAATTGTCACGAAGGTACGGTGGCCGGATTCGAGGATGCCGCATTACAGGCCCGCTAAGGAAGCGGTCCTGAGGAAGTCGTAGTTGCCAGAAGGATTCAGCGTGAGATTTTGCACGCGCTTGGAATGCACCAGAACATTATCGAAGTACCAGAGATTGATATACGGAAGGTCCTGCGCCAGGATCTGCTGCACTTCGGAATAAAGCTGCTTTCGCTCGGCCTGCTCCGGGGTGCCCCGTGCTTGATCAATCAAAGCATCGATACGCGGATTCGAATAGAAACTCCGATTGGCGCCTCGCGGCGTGATCCTTGAGCTGTGGAACGCGTATTCGAAGATGTCGGGGTCTTCGTTGCCGCCAATCCACCGTAGCGAGTACACCTGGAATTCTCCGCGCGTCACGTCGGCAAAGAAGGTGGCGAACTCAAAGCTGCGAATATCGAGCGCGATGCCCACATCGCGCAATTGTTGTTGCAATACCGCCGCGAGCAGGCGGGAGGATTCCTCGGTCGAGGTCTTCATGGTCAGATGAAAGCGCACGCCATTTACAGGAACGTAACCCGCGCCGTCGAGAATCTGCCGGGCGCGAGCAGGATTATATTCGTAAGTCTGCACCTTGGAGTCGTAAGCCCAACTCTCCGGCGGGAGCACGCTGGCAGCCGGCCTTGCGAAGTCCCGCCATAAATAATGAATCAGTGGCTGACGGTCGATGGCGTAAGCGAGAGCCTGCCTTACCTGCACATCCTTGAGAATGGGATCACGAACATTAAAGGCCATATAAGAGAGCACGGTCCCGGGTGCGCGCAGCACGGCGATATTTTGTTCATGCTCCAGCGCCAGCACCATATCTGACGTGAGTGCGTTAATGGCGATATCAGCGCTGCCTTTTCGCAGCTCGAGCGCGCGCGTTGTAGTGTCGGGAATGATGGCAAAGTGTACCCGATTAAGCTTGGCCTTCTGGCCCCAATAATCGTCGTTGCGCTCGACAATGACTTCTTTATCCGGCTGCGCGCTCACAAACTTGAACGGGCCAGAGCCGATGGGGTGGGCGCTCATCTCTTCGCCACTCGTGCCAAAGGGAACAATGCCAATCGCGCCCCCCGATAAGTTCCACAATAGCGTCGCGAATGGTTCCTTTAGGTGAAATATGACGGTGTAGTCATCCGGTGATTCAATTCGATCCACCAGACGATAGGCGCCAGACTTGGTGCTGCGAATCTTTCCCTGTAGCAAAGATTCGAACGTCCACTGCACGTCGCGGGCAGTGAGCGACTGGCCATTATGAAATTTCACGCCGTGGTGAAGATGGAACACGTAGGTCAGCGGATCGGGAACTTCCCAGCGCTCGGCCAGCCCCGGCTGTACATTCAGGTGCTCATCGCGTGACAGCAGATCGTCAAAAATGAGGTCGTCGATGCGTTCAGACTGAGCATCCAGCCCCACGCGCGGATCGAGATTGGTAGGGCTGCTCTCAATGATCATCACCAGCGTGCTGGCATCCGGCTTCGTGCTACACGCAAAGCATGCGGCCAACAGGATGGCAAACGCCATCAGCAGCCATCTCTGCGGTGCGTTAGGCATAAGAAATCTTTCCCAGGATGGCGGATCGCTTGGCGCCGGTAGCAGAGGCAAGGTTAGAAGGCCGGCGATGCCACGTCTCATACGCCATCATTGCAAATGCCGCCGCCTCTTTGGCTTCTGAGGGCAGTCCGAATTCGTCGGTGAAGCGCAGATGCAGACCCAGCGGCAATAGTTCATTGGCGAGCATCGCCATGAGAGTGGCATTGTTGGTGCCGCCGCCGGAAACGATATAGTCGCGATAGGAGCCCTTGCTCAGCACGAACCGTTGGATCGACGCGGCAATTGACCTCGCTGTGAATGCGGTGGCAGTGGCAACGATGTCGCGCTTGTCGGCGCGTCCGCAGTGTTTCAGAAAGTCTTTTACGAAGGCTACCCCAAACTCCTCGCGGCCTGCGGTCTTTGGCGGCTTGCGGCCAAAGAAGGGGGCCTTCAGCAGCGAAGCCAGGATTGTTTCGAGGACCGCACCAGAACCGGCAATCGCGCCGTTGCGGTCAAACGGCTTCCCAAAAAGTCGTTCGGTTACCGCGTCGATCACCATGTTGCCGGGCCCGGTATCAAACGCGACGACTTTCTCTGCTGCGGCACCAGCAGGGATGGCGGTGAGATTTGCGATGCCGCCGATATTCTGCACGATGCGTCCGGCTCGCTGATCGCGATAGAGCAGGTAATCGAGGAAGGGAACCAGCGGCGCTCCTTTGCCGCCTGCGGCCATATCAGATGGGCGGAAATCAGAGACCACAGGCACGCCCACGCGCGCCGCAATGATTGCTCCTTCTCCGGTCTGCCACGTAACGCTGAGCTTGCGTCCGAGGAATGTCTCTGCCTCGCCCTGATGGTAAAGCGTCTGCCCGTGGCAGCCGACGAGTTCCGGCTTGACGCGGAATTTTCTCTTTGCCTTGAGTACTGCCTCCGCGTAAAGCTCCGCCAACAAAAAGTTGAGCCGGGCTAAATCGGCAACGCTGGCCTGAGTAGCATTCATTGCCGCCAGCACGGCGCGGCGAACCTTCGGCGGATAGGGAACTTCGGTATGCCCGAGCAGTTTGAATTGAAGGCGGCGCCCCACCTCGGTGATCTTCACCAGAGCTACGTTGATGCCGTCGGCCGAAGTGCCGCTCATTACCCCGGCGACGATCACGCCTGCTCCTCGTGCTGAATGGTTTCCATCCGCACTTCTTCACCAAACTCCCACAATTGGCGCGATATTTTCTCGACCTTGACGGTGGAGACTGTCGAGCTCCCCCTCATTACTTCGGCGGACTTCTTCTTAAAAGCGCGCACCTTGGCGGCCGACTCTTTTACCCGGCGCGAGAATTTGCGGTCACGCTCAGTTTCTCTGATCAGCTCTTCGTACGCGCTTACAACCAAGTCTTGCTGGCGGCATATCAGGCATAAATCTCCGCCAGCGCGAACAAATTCGACCGCGGCCTGGCCAATGCTGGCGGCTTTCAATACTCCTCCCATTTCCATGTCGTCGGAAATCACTAATCCGTGATAGCCGATCTGTTTACGCAACACGTCGCTGATCCACTTCTTCGAAAGCGAAGCGGGAACACCATCATGGGTGACCGCCGCATAGTTGGCATGGCCAACCAGTACCATTGGTAGTTCGCGCCGCATCACACGATACGGATATAGGTCCGCAGTCCATAGCTTTTTAAACGGTGCATCGACGCTCGGCAGCTCGTGATGAGTATCCAGATCGGCCTCACCCAGACCAGGAAAGTGCTTGCCGCATCCCAAAATGCCGGAGGATTTTAATCCCCCCAGGAACTCTCGAGCGTATATCACTACCTGTTTGGGATCGGGCGAAACTGCGCGTGAACTCATCACCGTGCGCGAGGCTTCCAGCGCCAGGTCCAGCACCGGCGCGAAATCTGTGTTGAAGCCCAGCACCCGGCAGGCATCGCCAATCGCCTTGCCATGCTTGCGGAACATTTTCCGATCGCCGGTCGCAAAAACTTCGGCGGCTGACGGAGCCGATCCGAAGACAGCTCGAAAGCGATCCACCCGCCCGCCCTCCAGATCGACGCAGGTAAACATCGGCGACGAAACCAGCGTGCGGCAGTCCTGCAACAGCTTATGAGTCTGCTCGGCATTCACGATGTTGCGGGCAAACAGGATGACGCCGGCCGGCTGGATGCGCTTCAGCAATGCCGCGACGCCAGCCGTCATTTCCGCCGGCTCGAAGCCGATAATCAGAAGTTGCCCGATGTCAGGGTTCATGCGAGCGGGATTTTCACCAGAATCACTCTACCTGCTTCTTCAATTCCGCCAGCAGATTTAGTGCTTCGAGCGGGGTGAGGCGGTTCAGGTCGAGTTCACGCAGACGGTCCAGCACCGGCTGCGATAGCGGAGTAAAAATTGTCAGCTGCGCCGGTGGACGAGGCTGCAGCTCGTCGGTTGCAAAGCCGCTGGTCAGTCGGCGCTCGGCATTTTCGTGTTCCGCCAAGACTTCACGAGCGCGCTCCACCACTTCATTGGGCAGGCCGGCCAGTTTGCCCACTTCAATGCCATAGCTGCGATCAGCCGCGCCCGGCTGTACTTTGCGTAGAAACACCACCGCGCCGCCAGCCTCTTTTACCGCCACGTGATAATTCTTCACGCCAGATAATTGCTCGGCTAATTCAGTCAATTCAAAGTAGTGGGTAGCAAATAGAGTCTTGGCGCGCGTGCGCGCGTGAATATATTCGACCCCAGCCCAGGCGATGGCCAGCCCATCGTAAGTGGAAGTTCCGCGACCAACTTCGTCGAGCAACACTAATGAGCGCGGGGTCGCGGTGTGCAGTATGGCGGCAGTCTCGGTCATCTCCACCATGAATGTGGAGCGGCCGCGCGCCAGATTATCGCTGGCGCCAATTCGCGTGAAGACGCGGTCGACCACTCCGAGACGCGCCGAGCGGGCGGGAACGAAGGATCCCATTTGGGCCAGGATCACAATGAGTGCAGCCTGCCGCAGATAGGTAGACTTGCCGCCCATGTTTGGCCCGGTCAACACCAGCACGGTATGCGTCGTGGAGTTGAGAAATAGATCATTCGGTACGAAGCGCTCATTGCCGCCAGCCAACTCCTGCTGCTCGATAACTGGGTGGCGGCCATCGACAATCTCAATGTCGGAGGAATCGTCGAACTGCGGCCGGCAAAAATTTCGCTGGGCGGCGATATTGGCAAGCCCAGCCAACACGTCCACTTCCGCAAGAGCCAGGGCAGTTTGCCGAATTCTTTTAGCCTCTCCTGCGATCTGAGAGCGCAGTTCAGCGAACAGTCGCCGCTCGATCTCGACGATCTTCTCCTCGGCATCGAGAATTTTGGATTCGTATTCCTTCAGCTCGGGAGTGGTGAATCTTTCGGCATTTACCAGTGTCTGCTTGCGCTCATACTCTGGCGGCGCCAGATGCATATTGGCTTTAGAGATTTCAATGTAATAGCCAAATACCGAATTGAACTTCACCTTCAGCGAATTGATGTTGGTGCGCTGGCGCTCGCGCAGCTCAATCTGGGCAAGAAACTGTTTGCCGTTGCGGCTTAGATCGCGAAGGCCGTCGAGTTCCTTGTCGATGCCGGTCTCAATGACACCTCCATCGCTCAGCGAAATTGGCGGTTCGGCGACGATTGTGGATTCAATCCGCTGCCGCAGATCACCGAGTTCATCGACTAAACCGTGCAGAGTTTGCAGGCGTTGAGCGACAAGCCGCCCCAGCGCACCACGCACAGCGGGAATCTTTGCCAGCGAAACTGCCAGCGCCAGCACGTCTCGAGGATTCGCGGTCTCAAGCGTCACCCGGCTCAGCAGCCGCTCCAGATCAAGAATGCCGTCGAGCGCCCGCCGCAATTCTTCGCGATTGATCGACTCTTTGACTTGCACGTCAACGGAGTCGAGCCTTGCGTTGATCTCGGCAAGATCGATAGAGGGCCGCAGCAGCCAGGAGCGCAGCAGCCGCTTGCCCATGGGCGTCACCGATGCGTCGATAGAACGGAAAAGCGTAATTCCGGCATCAGTTCCGGCAAACAAGGGTTCGATCAACTCCAGATTGCGCACCGTGACCGCGTCCAGCACCAGGCAATTTTGTTTTTCGTAAAAGCCGATGCGGTCGACGTGATCAAGCGTTCCGCGCTGGGTGGACCGCACATAGTAGAGAATGCCGCCAGCGGCGGAAGCGGCTGCCGGCTTTCCCGCCAGGCCAAAACCCTCAAGTGAAAGCACTCCAAAATGATTTTCCACCAGGGGGATCGCGTGGTCGGGTGCGAAAATCCAGTCATCGAGAGGAGTCTCTGTCCAGGCAGCCCCAGCGGGCTTAGGCTGCACCTGCGAAGGTTGCACCGGCACCCGAGCAGGCGCGTCAAACAATGGCGCAGAAGATCCGTACAAAACCTCGCGTGGACGCAACTGCTGCAACTCGTCGTGAATTCTTCGCGCAGCATCCTCGCCGTGAAATTCGGTGGCGCGAAATTCGCCGGTCGAAAGGTCCAGTGCCGCAAAGCCGACGCGCTCTCCGACCGATGCGATCGCCGCCAGAAAATTATTTTCCTCGGAACTTAGAGACGAGTCTGCTGCCGTGCCGGGAGTTACTACGCGCGTGACTTCACGCCGCACTAATTTCTTGGCCAGTCGGGGATCCTCCGTCTGGTCGCAAATTGCAACTTTGAAGCCTTTGCGAATCAGCTTCGAGATGTAGCCTTCCGCCGCGTGGTACGGCACCCCGCACATCGGAATCGCCATGCCTTTTTCTTTATTCCGGGACGTCAGAGTAATCTGTAATTCGCGTGCGGCTAAGACTGCATCGTCAAAGAAAAGTTCGTAAAAATCGCCGAGACGAAAGAACAGTAAAGCAGTGGGATGGTTTTTCTTGATGGCGGCATATTGCCGCATCAACGGCGTGGAAGGCTCGTTCATTTTTCGCTGTGTGTGGGCGGATTATAACAAACGAGAACCGCGTTTCCGGCGGTGGAAATCGCAGTTGACGGCATTGTCGGCGAGTGTTTTCCTAACAAGCGATGGAACTTCGCAAAGATCCAATCACCCGCTCCTGGGTCATCACCGGTGATGATGTGCCGGAAACTCCACCCAGTTCCGGTGGCCCGTGCCGATTTTGTCCCGATCCGGCCACCAACGTTCAGTGCATCGCGAATATTCCGCCGGTTCAAGGCGGCCCATGGTCGGCGTGTGCCGTGGTGCATCCCACGCCGCTTTACCGGGTTGAGGGGGATCCTAGCCGGCGCGGAGACGGTATCTACGACCGTATGCGTCCCATTGGAGCCCATGAAGTTCTGCTGGAGAATCCCCATCACGACGTTCAATTGTGGAATGCCAGCGATGCCGAAATCGAATCTCTTCTCTTGCTGATGGCACAGCGCATTCAGGATTTAAAGCGAGATATGCGGTTGAAGTATGTGACCGTATTCAAAAATTACGGTATAGCCGCCGGCCAGGAATTCGATCATCCCAACTCTCAGCTAACCGCGACTACCTTTGTCCCTCGTCGCGTGCTATATGAACTCCGTTCCGGCCGTGAATACTTCAAGCAAAAAGAACGCTGCGTATTCTGCGACATTGTCGCCCAGGAGCTTCAACAGAAATTGCGGCTGGTTGAGATTGGCTCAGACTTCGTCGCTATGTGTCCCTATGCGCCACGGGTTCCATACGAAACCTGGATCCTGCCGCTGACCCATGAATCCACCTTCGAACGTTTTGCCTTGAATCGTTCCAGCACTATGCGTGAACTGGGAGCGCTGCTGCGCCGGACTCTGCGCCGCATTCGTACTGTGACCGAACAGTTTCACTTGGTGCTGCACACCACGCCTAACACTTACCATCAGTCAAAAAGCCTCGGCTATTGGAAGACCATTGATGAGGATTATCACTGGCACATCGAAATCATGCCGATGCTGGCAGCAAAGGCAAAGTCGTACAGCTTCAAAGAGGTCTATTATTCTCCGCTGAGTTCAGAGACCGCGGCAAAAAGACTGAGAGAAGCGACCAGCTAAATGTTCTTACGATTGTTTATCGCAGTTCTGTTTCTGTCGGCTTCCGGGCTGGCCCAGAACAACACGGCCGCCGCCAAGCAGCAAGTGCTGTGGCAAAAGCTTGACGCTAGCATTGCCGACGTCGACCAGCATCTCGACGGTGTTATGGGTGTCGCCATCGAAGACCTAACGAGTGGCCAGGGGCTTGCGCTTCGCGGGGATGATGTTTTCCCTCAGGCCAGTGCAATCAAGATTGCAATCGTCGCGGAGCTCTACCATCAGGTGCAGCAGGGAAAACTTAAGCTTACCGATCTTTATACTGTGCAATCTTCCGACCTGGTTCCCGACAGCGACATCATGGGTGGGCTGACTCCGGGCATCACCAGCGTGACCCTGCGCGATCTTGCGACCATGGTCATGGCAGTGAGCGACAACAGCGCTGCCAATGTGCTGATCGATAAAGTCGGCATGAATCAGGTGAATGCGCTCATGGATTCGCTGGGACTGTCGCATACCCGGCTGCGCCGCAAGATGATGGACCTGAAAGCGGCCGGCGAGGGCCGCGAAAATATTTCGACCCCGCACGAAATGATGCGATTGCTCGCAATCCTGTATCAAGGCAAAGTGCTCAATAAGGAAATGACCGAAGACTTTTTTAAGATGCTATCCACCCACAAGGGAAGTGACATTCCACGCGACTTGCCGGAAGGCTTAAAAGTTGCCAACAAATCCGGCGAGCTGGAAGGAGTCCGCAACGATTCAGGAGTGGTCTTTGTCCCCAACCGTCCTTACATAATCTGTGTGATGACGACTTACCTGCGGCGCGAGCGTGACGGCGACGACGCCATCGCCAGGATTTCCCTGGAGGCCTACCGTATGTTCGACCGGCTGGCACGGGCCTCCGAATACGGACGCGTCATCTCCCCTGCGAACAATGGCGCGCACTGATGACCATTCGCCGCATGAAGACCTATACCGGCTGGCAAGGATACGTCTACCAGTATTATTTTGTGGGCAAGCGTGCTGCGATCGCAGAGCCCTCCACGGCGGAATATATTTTCGACGTTACTTCAGACCGCAAAATTACGTTTGCGGTCAGCATTTTTCTGCCCGCCGACGCTCTGGACACGTGGTCTGCATTGCACGGGCGGCCGCTCAACGACGCCGAACGGTACGCGGCGGTCAAAATGCGCTTGTTCAAGGCCTTCGATGATGTTGAAAACATGATGGCCGATGGACGAACTCTGCGCGTTGAAAAAGATCAACTTGGGCCCCTGCTGGCCGCTGTTGGCGTGCTCTAAGATGGTTACCTCCTGCTAACTATCCCACCCCTGAGGCAGACTATAATCGTACGACTGGCAAGATCCTGAACCCCAAGAATTCCGCTATGCCCATAATTTGGCTACGAGTTGCGCTCGCCTTCTACACCGTAGGCTTGATCTATTCACTGTTGGTACTCACTCGCCGCAGCTATGCGCTCGCCAAGGTGGTGTTGCCCGCCATGACGCTGGGGATGGTGTTCCAGATCGTGGCCCTCACCGAGGCCATGATTCACGCAGGCCCGGGGCTGGCGTCGCTGCACAATTCGGAATCGCTGCTGGCGCTTCTGGTGATGGCGGCCTTCATTCTGGTTTATGCCATCTACCATACGATTTCGCCTGGGATCGTGGTGTTCCCCTTGGTGTTTCTGTTGACCTTCATTTCAGCCAGCGGACAGCAGCCCTTCGTGATGACTGCGCCGGTCCGCAACGGCTGGCTGTACGTACACATCGCTTTGATTTTTGCCGGTTACGCCGCGCTGTCACTTAGCTTCGGCGCCAGCCTTATTTATTTGTTGCAGGAGCGCTATTTAAAGTCGAAAAAGCCCGGCGGATTGTTTGCTCGCCTGCCCGCGCTCGAAACCATCGACGAGATCAGCTATCGCTCCCTGCTGCTGGGATTTCCCTTCATGACGCTGGGACTTCTGGCCGGCGTGGTAGTGGCAGAATCCACTTTCGGACAGTTGGATTATTTCGATCCAAAGATATTGCTCTCGGTACTAATGTGGGCGGTCTATCTGGTCATGCTTTATACCCGCTGGAATGCGGGATGGCGCGGCCGCCGCGCTGCTTATCTCGCGACCGGCGCATTTTTCGCCGCTGTCATTGCCTGGGCAGCAAATTACTTCAGCGCGATGCATAGGTTCGTTCAGTCATGAACTTTCAGCTTATCGGCCTGAATCATAAGAGCGCTCCGGTTGATATCCGTGAGCGCCTTGCGGTTACCGATTCGCGCATGGCTGAAGCCCTGAATAGTCTTGTCAACTACCCCGGAGTCGACGAGGCAATGATTCTTTCTACCTGCAACCGGGTGGAGTTGCTGGCCCAAACCACGAACGGAAGCGCCGACTTGCGCGGCTTTATACGCGAGTATTTTGACCTGCATTCGGTTGAGTTTGAATCTCATCTTTACGAATATCGCGAACGCGATGCGATTCGCCACCTCTTTCGTGTCGCCTCGAGCCTCGATTCGATGGTGGTAGGCGAACCACAAATTCTGGGCCAGGTAAAAGATGCATACGCTACTGCCCGGGCAGTAGGGACGCTGCACTCGCAGCTTGATCTGCTGCTGACTCGCGCCTTTGTAGTAGCCAAGCGGGTCCGCAGCGAGACTGCCGTGGGGTCGTCGGCGGTTTCGGTGGCGTCGGTTGCGGTTGAACTCGCGAAAAAGATCTTCGGCACATTAAAGGGCAAACATGTCTACCTGGTAGGCGCCGGCAAGATGAGCGAACTGGCGGCGCGGCACCTGCAGTCGCAAGGGGCGGCCAGTATTTTCGTAGCTAACCGCACTCATGAGCGAGCGGTCCAACTAGCGGCGAAGTTCGGGGGCGAGGCGATTCGCTTTGACGACCTCTACGAAACTTGTGATCGCGCCGACATTGTTATCACCTCTACGGGCTCGCCCAAACCCATCTTCCGGCGCGAACACGCGGAGCGATTTCTGGCGCGGCGCAAGAATCGCCCCATGTTTTTCATCGATATTGCGGTGCCGCGCGATGTGGACCCCGAGATGAACAAAGTAGACGGCATGTTCGTCTACGACATTGATGACCTGCAACAGAGCGTCTCTTCGAACGCCTCCGACCGCCAAAAAGAGGCGCAGCGCGCCGAGAGCATTATCCAGAACGAGGTGGAGCGTTTTCTTCAACGCCTACAGACGTTGGAAGTGGTTCCCACGATCGTCTCCTTACAGGACCATCTTGAGACTATTCGGCAGGCTGAGATTGATCGCGCGCGCGGCCGGCTTGGCACGCTCTCGGCAGAACAGGAATTGGCCATCGAGGCGCTCACGCGCGGCATCGTCAACAAAGTGATGCACACTCCTATTCGCACCCTTAAGACCGCGGCCCGCGATCCTGAAGGGACAACGGTAATCGACGTTGTCCGCAAGCTTTTTAATCTTCAAGAGAAGGCGGAAGTAAAGTCGAACGAGGACCACGAGTAATGGCGCTTTTGCGAATCGGTTCCCGCGGATCGCAATTGGCGCTCTGGCAGGCCAACCACATTGCCTCGCTGCTCCGCGACCGTGGCCATCAAGTCGAAATCGAGATCATCCGCACTACCGGCGACAAAATTACCGACGTGGCGCTCGCCAAAGTCGGTACCAAAGGAATGTTTACCAAAGAAATTGAAGAGGCGCTTCTCGCGGGAACGGTCGACCTGGCCGTCCACAGCCTGAAAGATCTGCCTACTGAAATCTCTTCCGAGTTCAAAATTGCAGCCATCACCACCCGGCAAAATCCGCTCGACGCTTTTTGCTCAGTCCGTTACGACAGTATTCAAGATCTTCCTCAAGGTTCGCTAGTTGGCACCAGCAGTTTGCGCCGGCAAGCGCAATTAAAAGCCTTGCGGCCCGACCTCAATGTTCACCCCTTGCGAGGAAATGTCGACACCCGCCTGCGCAAGCTGGAAGAAGGGAATTACGACGCCATTATTCTTGCCGCTGCAGGACTTGCTCGGCTGGGAAAAAGTGCAATGGCACGGCAGATAATCCCTCCCGAAATTATGTGCCCCGCCGCTGGGCAGGGAGCATTAGCCATTGAGACGCGCGCCGGCGACGACGCAACTCTGAAACATGTTTCTTTCCTGGACGATGCCGATGCTCGTGCCACTACAACCTGCGAGCGTGCTCTGCTGAATGCGATGGGTGGAGGTTGCCAGGTTCCGATCGGCGCCATGGCGCAGGTGCTCGGAAGGAAGTTGCATCTTGACGCGGTGGTCGCGCGCCCGGATGGAACGCAGGTCCTTCGTGATTCGGCCGATGGTGATGAAGCTTTGAGCCTGGGGGCGGCGGTGGGTGAGCGTCTTTTACGCCGCGGCGGAAACGCTATCCTCGAAGACGTCTATGGCCCGGGCATTGTGGCACAACAGAAGCCATGACCAAGCCCCACCCCCACCCCAAAGAACCGGCCTCGAAAGAAGGGCCGCTCACCGGACTACGAATTCTAGTCGGTCGTGCCCGTCATCAGGCGAGCGCACTCTCTGCCGGTCTGCGGGAGCAAGGTGCCGCCGTGCTTGAGATCCCATTCATCGAAATCCAAAGATCGCGGAACTATAAAGCCCTCGACGAGGCACTGGCGCGCCTGTACCAATATCACTGGCTGATTTTTACCAGTGTGAATGGTGTCGACGCCTTTTGGGACCGGCTCGACGAACTGAACATCAATCGCAAGCAACTGCGCCACCTGAGAGTCGCGGCCGTGGGGGCCGCCACCAAGGCGGCTATCGAACGCCAGGCGATGAAGGTCGACATCGTTCCCCAAGAATACGTCGCCGAATCGGTGGTGGAAAGTCTGCACGGGGAAGTCGATGGGAAGAGAATACTGCTCGCCCGAGCTCGTGTGGCGCGTGACCTTATTCCCTTGGAGCTGGCGAAGCTGGGCGCCACGGTTGATGTTGCCGAAGTCTACGAAAACGTTATTCCGCGAGAATCGCGTCGTGAGCTAAGAGTCGCGCTCAAGAATGCAAAATCGCGTCCTGACATAATTACCTTTACCAGTTCATCCAGTGTTAAGCACTTCGTGGCATTGCTAGCTAAAGACCTTACTGGACGGATTGACCCCGGCCGGGCCGACCTGCAAAGCATTCGCTTTGCTTCCATTGGCCCAATCACGTCCGCTACCCTGCGCGGAGCCGGCCTGCCGGTAGACATTGAGGCCAGGCAGTACACGGTCGCGGGCTTGATAGAAGCGATCGTAGGGGCTGTGAAATCTTCTTAAGATCTTTTCCCCCTCGGTGTCAGTCCAGGCCCGCACTGGTGTCATTCCAAATTCAACAGTGTTGTCGTTCCGACCGAAGGGAGGAATCTGCTAGTGCCGGACCGCGGCGCGGAACAATAGATCTCGTGTAACGCTATGAGCAGATTCCTCCCTTCGGTCGGAATGACAATTCTTGTGGAAGGGACGCGTCTCAGGGATTCTCCGCAGAGTTCAAGAGTGACAGTCGTCTGCTAAGGCAGCGTGCAGCTACAGTCCTGCGGCGGCACGTGCGCTTTCAGAAAACTTGCCACCCGGTTATATGCGTCAATCTGGTTCTCTACCTTCGAGAAGCCGTGGCCTTCGTTTTCGTAGACATGGTATTCCGCTGTGCCTCCGCGCTTCTTAACCGCCTCCACCACCTGCATGGCTTCCGTCTTCGGACAACGCGGATCATTCCCCCCCGCCAGCAAGATCAACGGCGCGGCGATCTTATCGACGAAGAAAATCGGTGAGCGGTCTTCGTACAGCGCTTTATTCGTTTTCAGATCGCCCATAGTGGCGAGATCCGCCTCTCTCAGCACTGGGTCTTCGTGCTCGATCTCGGTGAACCAGTTTACGAACGGCACAATTGGCACTCCGGCAGCCCACGTATCAGGCGCTTTGGTCACTCCCATCATCGTCAGGTAGCCGCCGTAGCTGGCGCCCATGAGGATGATTTTCTTGGGATCGGCAAATCCCGTCTGCTTCAGCCAATCGACTCCTGCCAGAACGTCCTGCAAATCGCCGCCGCCCATGTCGAACAAATTGGCTTGCTGGAATTCCTTTCCGTAGCCACGTGATCCCCGGTAATTCGGGGCAAACACCATGTATCCCTGGTTGGCGGCGAATTGAATAAATCGGTTGAAAGAATTCACCGTCTGCGAAGTTGGCCCTCCGTGGACGTACACGATTGCTGCGTTCTGCCCATTCTTCGGCATGTTGTAGGGCACGTAGAGAAAAGCGGAAATCGTCCACTTGCCGTCGCGGCTGGGGTAGTGCACCAGAAAGGGCTCGACCATATCCTCCGGGCGAATGCCGGCCACCAGCGAATGCGTCACCTGATGCGACTTGCCGGTGGCTACGGTATAGATCCAGGCATCGTCCGGTGCGTTCGGTCCGTTGTGGTAGTAAAGCACCTGCGATCCGCCTTTACTGAATGCCGACTCCGCGCCGCCCAATGAGTTAACCCCCTTGGGCAGCGGCAGCGCCGAACTCTTTCCGGTCGCGAGGTTATGAATGTAGATATCGGTATTGCCGTCGAGGTTCGTTTTCCAGGTAACGCTCTTTCCGTCCGGCGAAAAGTTGCCGCTATTGATCTCCCACTTATCCTTGGTCAGCCACGAAATTTTCTTGCTCGCAATCTCGAGCAGCCCAGCGTTTTCGTAACCATTAAAGGCATTCGAGGTAATCAGCAGATTCTTACCGTCCGGCGAAAAATCGCTGGCGGAATAAATTTGTTCGCCCGCGTGGGGAGTGAGCAAGGTTTTGTTGCCGGTCGCTACTTCCGCAACCAAGATATTTGAATCAGTCCCCTTGGGCTGCTCCTCTGTGTACGCGATCCATTTACCGTCGCGCGACCAATGCGGGTCCGAGTTCATCTTGTTCGCCGGGGTATCGCCGGTCAGGTGCCTGGTTTCTCGCATCAGGGTGTCGTAGACGTCGATCTCGTATACCGACGAGGTTTTCGGTTTTACCTGATAAGCCAGGTAGCGCCCGTCCGGCGACCACACGGGATACAGTTCCGCAATCTGCCGCGTGTTGGTGACATTCACCACCATGCCGGTCTTGGGCGAGACCAGGAAAATGTCCCACTGCTCGTCCCCGTCATAGTCGGACTGGAAGGCAATCCACTTTCCGTCCGGTGACCACGCCGGCGCGCTCTGCCGCTGGTCACTGATAGTGAGCTGTGTCGGCCACCCTCCCGCGGCGGGAACGGTCCAAAGATTATTTCGCCCGCTGATGTTAGTGATGAAGGCGATGGTCTTGCCGTCGGGCGACCAGGTAGTGCCGCCAACGTTGCGGGTCATGAAAAGCTTCTCAATGCTCAGACTTTTCTCCACCTGCGCATTGGGCTTGCTGATGACCTGTTTGGGATCGGTAATGGCTTCTGGCGACGCCAGTGTAGTCATGAACAAGACGATAGCAAATGGGATAAGGGATCGCATGAAAACCTGTCTTTCAAATGAATCAAGAGTTTAGCAAGATTTTCAATGGCTTAGCGGGGAAGGGCTCTCTGGGGCGAAATGCAGCTGTTCGGTCGTTGCTGCTGATCTCGAATAGTAAGTGCTTGGAAACACGTAAGTTCGGGGGCTTTGTACATACAAACTCATCATTACACTTGGTTGGGGGGGGGCTCTCTGAGGTCAGGAACAAATCAGGAACGCAGCAGAAGCCAACAGGACGCTCGCAAAGGGCATTCTACGAGGGTTTTTAACCGGCGGATGGGAGCGAAGATCGCTATTCCCATTATCAACAACTTAGCGAGCAGTGCCGAAATCTCGTCACTTCGTAGGCGTGAGCCGTACTAACTGAAGGACGGATGCACCTGTCGTCACCGCGCAAAGCACTTTTGTCATTCCCGTCAACGGGGAAATCTGCTGGTAGAAATCCGCACATGCTTTTCCGCCGAGTGTACGGACTAACAGATTCCTCCCTGCGGTCGGAATGACAAAATAAAATGTCGCTATCGTTGAATCGACTTCTCTTTCACCAGCGGCACCGGTATCTGCTCGACAATCTCGATCCCGAAGCCTTCGAGTGCGGCGACCTTCCGAGGATGATTGGTTAGCAGCCGGATGCGCCGCAGATTCAGGTCAGACAGAATCTGCGCTCCGATGCCGATCTCGCGCTGAGTCTTGCGCTCGCTTTCGGGCAGGGATGGCTGGCGCTTGTCACGATGGAAGGTCAGCGCGGTGCGCTCTCCAACGCGGTCGACTGAAAAGCCTTTGGATGTCTGGTGAAGGTAAATCAACGCGCCCCGGCCTTCGCGGGCAATTGCTTGCAGCGCTCCTTCGATGGTGGCGTGGCAGTCGCAGCCCGTCGAGCCGAAGACGTCTCCCATCAGACAATGGGAGTGCATGCGAACCAGCACCGGCTCACTGCCGCTTTCGATATCGCCTCTCACTAATGCAACGTGGGACTCGCCGCCTTCCACCCCGCTTTCATAGGCGATCAAGCGAAACTCGCCATGGGGCGTACCGACCAGCGCTTCGCCCACGCGATTCACATAACGCTCATGCTGCATGCGGTAACGAATCAGCTCCGCCACCGTCAGCATCTTCATTCCATGGACGTTGCAGAACTCAATCAGATCAGGCACCCGCGCCATGGTGCCGTCGTCGCGCATAATTTCGCAGATGATGCCGGCTGGAACCATACCAGCCAGCCGGGCTAAATCGACTGAGGCTTCGGTTTGTCCGGCGCGAACCAGCACGCCGCCCTTGCGCGCGCGTAACGGAAACACGTGGCCGGGCCGGGCCAGATCCGCCGGTCGGGTCGCCGGATCAATCGCAACCTGTATGGTGCGTGAACGGTCGTAAGCGGAAATGCCGGTGGTGACGCCCTCGCGGGCATCGATAGCCTCGCAGAAGGCGGTGCCGTAGTTTGAAGTGTTCTCGGCGCTCATGGGTCCGAGCCGCAAATGGTCAAGGCGCTCTTCGGTCATCGCCAGGCAAACCAGGCCGCGCCCGTACTTCGCCATGAAGTTGATCGCTTCTGGAGTGACCTTTTCTGCTGCCAGCGTGAGGTCGCCTTCGTTCTCGCGGTCCTGATCGTCGACCACCACAATCATGCGGCCGGCGCGGATTTCCTCAATCGCCGTAGGAACGTCGGTAAATGCTGACGGGGAACTCATGCAAGGAAATTGTAGCGCACTCAGGCGGCGGGATAAATCAACCGGATGGTCCAGAACACGAGGGCTGCGACCAGCGCCGACGCGGGAATGGTCAATACCCATGCCCATACGATCTGGCGAGCCACTCCCCAGCGTACCGCCGACAGCCGATGTACCGCGCCTACACCCACGATGGCGCCCGTAATGGTATGAGTGGTGCTGACGGGAATCCCCGCTAACGCCGTGCCAAATAGCGTTACCGCACCCGCGGCCTCGGCGCAAAATCCGCCGAATGGTTTTAGCTTGGTGATCTTCGCCCCCATGGTCCGGACGATGCGCCATCCGCCAAAATAAGTCCCCAGTGAAATCGCGGTATGCGCTGAAAGAATGATGTACCACTTCCAGTGGCCCCAATCGCCAGCCATCTCTTTCGGGGTGAGGTACCCAGCGGTGAACAACGCTCCGGCGATGATTCCCATGGTTTTTTGGGCGTCATTGCCGCCATGGCCGAGGCTGTAGGCGGCAGCCGAGAGCAGTTGCAGTTTGCGAAACCACTTGTCGACCTGCTGCGGAGCCTGGTCGCGCATTAACCAATAACTGGCAACGGAAAATATGAGCGCCAAAACCAGGCCCATGACGGGCGCGACCACGATAAAGATTAGAGTCTTCGTCCACCCCTGCGGCAGGATGACGGAAAAAGCGTTTCCGATTCCATGATTGAATGCCGCGCGGGCGACGGCCGCACCGGCATATCCGCCAATCAGGGCGTGAGATGACGATGTCGGCAAACCCCACCACCAGGTCAATAAATCCCACACAATGGCGCCGGCCAGACCTGCGATGACGACGTATTGGGTTACGTCGTCCAGCCGGATCATGCCTTTACCGATGGTCTTGGCGACAGCCGTTCCCAACACAAAGGCGGCAACAAAATTGAAGAATGCCGCCCAGATCACCGCCAGTTTGGGCGACAGCACGCGCGTCGATACCACCGTCGCGATGCTGTTGGCGGCATCGTGAAAACCATTGAGAAAATCAAAAAACAGAGCCGTGCCGACCGTAATGATGAGCAGCAGCAGTCCAGTATTCACCTTGGGTTGCGCCTCATAGGGAGTATGTGTCTGAAGCCTGACACTAGGAGCTCTTCAGTGCGACCGTTTCCAGAACGTTGGCGGCATCTTCCGCCTTGTCGGTAGCGCTTTCCAGAACTTCGTAGAGTTCCTTGATCTTGATTAACTGGATGGGATCCCTTTCATTCTCGAACAGATGGCCTATTGCCTGCCGGCTAACCCGATCCGCCTCGTTCTCCAAACGGTTAATCTCCACGCAGTGAGGAATCACTAACTGTGGTTTTTGCAATACCGACACTGCCTTGGCTAGTGCCTCGGTTTGTTGCACGATCAGACCCGCCAGTTCAGCCGCCGCGGGCGGTGGATTCTCGATTTTGTAAAGGATCAGGCGGGTCGCCGCCGAATTCACAAAATCCAGCACGTCATCCAGCGATGAGGTGAGGGTATGAATATCTTCGCGGTCAAATGGGGTGATAAATGTCTGGTTTAGCTTGGTGAAAATAGCGTGAGTCATATCATCGCCAAAGTGCTCTATTTCCTGGATGTGTTCCACTTTGGCGGCCATCCCGGCGGGGTCGAGTAGCAGTTGGTGCAAATGGCGGGCGCCATCCATCAAATTGTTCGCTACTTCAGTAAACAGCTGGAAAAACTTCATCTCCTTAGGGATCAGACGAACCATGAATTCGGGGGCTCCGTTAGGAATAATTCTTCTGGCAGGGATTCTCGTCCCCTGCCTACAAAACGGTTAACTATCTCATGCAGATAGGCAAGCGTCAAACCTGAGCTGTTTTGCACGAAGGGCACGAAGATTCACAAAGTAAAGCGTTTAGGAACTTGACGGTTTAGACCGAACCGCGTTCGTTTGAGGCAATTAATGTTTCGTTAAACTGCAAATCTCCGCATTGACGAAGATCATCCGACGAGGATACCCTTAGCGCAATGGTTGTGGCTTGCACCTCGCGAGCGAGCGTTGCGGTTGGTTCCACCTTCTGGATAATTCCTGTCGTGACATGTGACCGCACCGGTGTTCTTGTGCTGCGTCGACTACATCTAATCAACGCTTTTGGAAAGCGCGACCGGCGTGTGGGAGGAAGCGCCAAATACTGAATGAAGAAAAGCATTGAAATTACCCCAAATATCGAGACCCTGTTCGGCACCCGCGACGAGAATGTGCATGTTCTTGAAGATGGGCTGAATATCAACATTGACCTGCGCTCTGACTCGATTGAACTAGAAGGCGCTGCCGGGGACGTAGCCCGGGCGCAGCAAGTCTTCTCCGACTTCCAATACCTGATTGGATCTGGTTTTACCTTCAATAACGGCGATCTGAACGCCATGTTGCGGGTTGTAGTCGCCGATCCCAAAGTAAGCCTGCGCAGCTTGGCGGAGGCTGGACGGCAACGCTCGTTTGGGCGGCGTGTGGTGCAGCCGAAAAGCGCCAACCAGCGGCGTTACCTCGAAGCCATTGAACAGCATGACATGGTGTTTGGGGTAGGTCCGGCAGGGACGGGGAAGACATACCTGGCGGTAGCGATGGCGATCTCCGCATTGCTGTCGAAGCGGGTAAATCGAATTATTCTGGCTCGCCCTGCGGTGGAAGCCGGGGAGCGGCTTGGCTTCCTGCCGGGAACTTTGCAGGAGAAGATTGATCCGTATCTGCGGCCGCTGTATGACGCGCTTTATGACATGCTCGATCCTGAGAAGGTCGATCGCTATCTGGAGAAAAACATCATCGAGATAGCCCCGATTGCATTCATGCGTGGCCGCACGCTGAACGATTCCTTTGTGATTCTCGACGAAGCGCAGAATACGACTTCCGAACAGATGAAGATGTTTGTTACGCGTCTTGGGTTTAACTCAAAAGCGGTGATCACCGGCGACGTCACGCAAATCGATTTGCCGACCGCGCGACGGAGCGGGCTCATTGAAGCTGCCGATGTGCTCAAACACGTGGAGGGTCTGACTTTTGTGTACTTCGATGAAGCCGATGTAGTGCGCCACCATCTGGTGCAGCGCATTATCCGCGCCTATGACGAACACAAGACCAAAGCTGAGTTGCAGTTATCGTTGCTCGAACCGAAGCCTGCTAACGGGCGGGGAGGCGGCAACGGCCCCTTTCCTTCGGCGAAACATCCCGCGGCAAGTTTAGAGGTAGGAACTGAGGAATAGAGCAGGTAGAATTATGCAGGAGGGCGCGGGATGCGGCCCTCCTGTTTCTTTTTAGTGACCGGTTTTGTCTGTTCGCCTGCTTCTGGTACTGAGCCGGCTGGTGCTGAGAAAGAGATGATCATCTTCCGCAAGCCGGTGCCGGGCGTGAGCGAAGCGTCGTTAAGCCGGTTCGTGATGAAAGCGGCACGGGCTGCCAAACTTAAAGGCACGGTGAGTGTACTGGTTACAACCAACCGCGAGCTGCGAGCCTTGAACCGGCGTTTTCGCGGGCATGATAAACCCACCGACGTGCTTTCATTTCCGCCGATCACGGAATTTGCGGACGATGTTGCGGGCGACATCGCGATCTCAGCGGAAATCGCCGCCAAGAATGCGCGTGCGCTGGGCCATTCCGCCGCCGATGAGATCAAGACTCTGGCATTACATGGAGTGCTCCATTTGGCAGGTTACGACCACGAACAGGATGATGGCGTGATGGCAAAGAAAGAAGAAAGCCTGCGGCGTTCCCTGCGACTTCCGGTTGCCTTGATCGAACGGACGCAGCAACCTCGTGGGGTAAAGGCTGCGGGCCGGAGCGCCAGCCCCCCACGATGAACTATGCGATTGCAGTCGCGCTGCTGCTGCTGCTGGGTCTACTGACCCTGGTGTCGTACGTCGAGCGGGTGTATAGCGAGATTGGCAAATTTCTCTCCCGCGAATTCCAGGACAATATCGATTCCTACGAGCAGAACGTTGAGCCTCGGCTGGGGGTGAGCCGAAACCGCGCCATGCTGTCGGCGGCGGTGTTGACCCAGTTGACGATTGCCGCGATTGCGATGCTGGTCGGATTTTCAGTATTTCGAGAGAGCCCCTGGAACCTGGCTCAGATTCTGCAAGCTACGCTTAGCCTGATCCTTATCGTTATCGTATTCAATCGCTTTCTGCCATTCGTTTTTTTTTCCCGGACGCGTGGCCTTTGGTTGAAGCGTTGGACGCTGGTGCTGCGAATCCTGATTTATCTTCTGCTGCCGGTAACCCTGGTACTGGGCTTCTTGCAGTCGGTAACAGCTTTGACCCGCGAGCATACCGATCGTGAGCCAGAAACCCAGGCAGAGGCAGTCGATGCTTTACTCGAGGCCGGACAGGAAGAAGGAATTCTTGATGAGACGAATCGCGATCTGATCCAGTCTGTAGTCGAGTTCAGCGAGAAGACGGTGCGTGACGCAATGAAGCCGCGGCCCGAGATTGTGGCCGTACCCTCCAGCACGACGGTGGAGCAGTTCGTCGACTTGCTGCGCGCCAAGCCATTTTCCCGCGTGCCGATTTACGAGGGAAGCATTCATAACATCGTGGGTATCGTGCATGCCCAGGACGTTCTGCAGGTCACCGACACCGAAGCGCCCACGCGAAGCGTGGCCAGCGTGATGCGCCGCGATGTTTATTTCGTGCCCGAGAGCAAGCTGGGCAGCGATCTGCTGCGCGAGATGCAGAAGAACAATATCCGCATGGCGATTGTGGTGGACGAGTACGGCGGGGTTGCCGGGCTGGTTACGATCGAGGACCTGGTAGAGGAAATTGTCGGCGAGATTCGCGACGAGCACGACAAGACAGAAGTGGTGCGTGAGAACGATCACTCCTACATCGTCGCTGGCAACACCGATATCGACCGGCTAGGCGAGCTGTTTGGCATTCGCCCTGAAGGCAAAGACTCATCGACCGTGGCCGGGCTGGTCAGCGAGCTGGCGGGCCGCATTCCGCGCCGCGGCGAGGTCGTGGAAGAAGACGGCTTGCGCTTCGAGGTGCTGGATGCCACCGAGCGCCGCGTGGAGCGGGTGCGGATTTCGACGGCGCAGGCCAACCAGATGAAGCTGATATAGTCGTGATTGACCCTCCCTTATGGCTTTCCGCTCAGGTTTCGTGTGCATTCTAGGCCGCCCCAACGCGGGTAAATCGACGCTGCTGAATGCCATGGTGGGCGAGAAGCTCGCCATCATTAGTCCTAAACCGCAAACCACGCGCAATCGAATTCTGGGAATCATTCACACTCCGAAGTCAAAGGGACGCCCCGCCAGCCAGATCGTGCTGATCGATACTCCGGGCGTACACAAGCCCGACAGTTCGCTGGGACGCAAGATGATGACCGAAGTCCACGAAGCCCTGGAAGGCTGCGATCTGCTGCTGTTGATTGTGGACAGTTCGCGAAAGTTCGGGCCGCGTGATGAGTTTGTGCTGAAGATGGCGAAGCAATCGGGCACGCCGATTTTTCTGCTGCTGAATAAGATTGATTTGCTGCGCGGGAAAAAAGAGGAGTTGCTGCTTATCATCGACGGTTATCGCAAGCTGCACGACTTTAAAGAGATCATTCCTCTCTCGGCTCGCAAAAAGGAAGGGCTCGACCTGCTGGTTCACAAATTGGTGCAGTCGCTTCCCGAAGGGCCGAAGTATTACGCCGAAGATCAGGTCACGGATCAGCCGACCCGTTTTATGGCAGCGGAAATTATCCGTGAACAGATCCTGACCGAAACTGAGGAAGAGGTCCCATATTCCACGACGGTTCAAATTGAGCAGTACGAGGAACTTCCGCATCTCACCCGAATTGCGGCTGTTATCTTTTGTGAGCGCGAAGGGCAGAAGGGAATTCTGGTGGGCAAGCGTGGCGAGATGCTAAAGAAGATCGGCACCGAGGCGCGCATGCAGCTACAGAAGATGGTCGGCACCAAGGTTTATCTGGAGTTGTTTGTGAAGGTGCAACCCGGATGGCAGAACTCCCGTCAATTTGTGGACGATTTGGATTGGCGCCGGCAGATGGAGTACCTGGGGACGAAACATAACATGACGAAGGGTTGAGTTGGGCGCAGCAGGAGATTCCTCCCTTCGGCCGGCATGACAATGGTGGGCCGGAATGACAGATTTGGCGGCAGTTTCCAATTTGCCGGTTTCTTAACTTGTTTGTAGAATGCCAGCGACAGCTTATGACCACTGCAAACAGAGGATTATGCACCCGAGGCCAAAAGGTTGATCCTCAAGCTTAGCGTCACCATCCCAGCTGATAAGAACCTGATTGATCCGGTCGTGCAGGGGATCATGCACATGGTTACGAATATGCATTGTGCAGTGGACAAGGAACACGCCATTGAAATGGCGCTGACCGAAGCCCTTGCCAACGCGGTGGTTCATGGCGCACAAGGCGATGCTTCCAAGTTAATCGAATGCGATGTGGCTTCCGACGAAACTCACGGGATGCTGATTGTGGTTCGTGATCCCGGTACAGGGTTTGATCCGGAGGCGATCCCGAATCCTATCTTCGGGCAGAATTTACTTTCCAATCACGGGCGCGGAATTTACCTGATCAACCAGCTCATGGATGAAGTGAAGTTCCTGAAGAACGGGACTGAAATTCATATGATCAAGCGCTAGGTAGAGACGGAGCTCCTCTACGTCTCAGGCAGCGACTCGAACGCTGTTTTTGTGAAGGCGCAATCGCTCGTCTCATGAACTTAAACGTCGCTCGTGGAACTGGCCGAGTAGCGGAGCTACGTCTCTACTTGAGGGTTTAATCTAGGCAGCTTCTTTTGTTGTTAGCGCCGACATAGTCACGTTCGCTTCGCTGGCTGAACTCACCACTTTCATGACTTTCCAGTCGTAAGGCAGTTCCTTGCCGCAATCAAGGCAGGCCACATAGGTACCGGTGACCGCAGCAGCGGAATTGCGGCGCGCAGCGCGTGCGACGGTCAGCGGAAAACTATAACGGGAGTGCGTGCAGCCAAACAAAGCGTCGTACAATTTCCCCAACATAATCTTCCAGTCCTTCCACACCAGGTCCCTACTCCAGGCCTCGGGACAAATGTAATTATTCGTATCTAGCATTAGATTCAGATTGTGAGGAAAAGGGTTCTCGGCGGAGACCCGCGCCCACGGCGGAAGCGGCGCTAACGGTAATACGGGAGGTGGTTACGGTTGAAGGAAGTTTTATTTAAAGAGGCTCGGGCCCAGCCTTTTTCTTAGCGTGGCACTTGGCAACAATGGCGGATCGCAGCCGGCCGCGAAGATCGTCGGGCAGCTCGTAGAGCTGCGAATCGCGGTAAATTTCAATGGTCTTTTTTGTGGTGTCGCAGACCACGAAGCAGTTGTGGCACCAGGCCAAATGATCTTCGAGTTCCGCCTTGGTCCGGTCGTCCATGACGCCGTCCAGGTAATTGGTCAGCTCTTGCAGAAATTCAGAGCATTTCACTGTTTGCCATCTCCGCTCTCACGTCTTTGGAAGTAGCGGTTCAGGCGCTCGCGTAGTTGCAATCGCGCACGCAGTAACCGAGACTTCACGGCCGGGACGCTGAGCTCAAGCGCTTCAGCCGTCTCCTCAGTTGAGAGACCTTCTACGTCCCGTAGTACGAACACCGTCCTGAAAGTCGCGGGCAATCCCTGGATGGTTTTGCTCAAGATGTCCCTTAACTCGGCTTGCGTATACTGCTGCTCCGGGTTGGGGCTCCAGTCGGCGACTTCACGTGGAAGCGAGTCGTCTTCTGTCTTGACATCTTCATCCAGTGAGACCATCCGCTCGGGCCGACGACGGCGCAACTTCATCAGCGCTTCGTTGACCGCGATGCGAACCAGCCAAGTGTAAAACTTGGACTGCCCCTGGAACTGGTGCAGATTGCTATAGGCCTTGAGGAATGCGTCTTGCACCACGTCTTCCGCATCTTCGCGGTTTTGCGTGATGTGTTGCGCTATGCGAAACACATTCCGGTCGTATCGTTTGACGAGTTCTTCAAACGACGCAACGTCTCCGGCTTTCGCCGCCTGAACCAGCGCCAGTTCATCACTGACGGGCTCTTCTACTTTAGGTTGGATGGCATTCATCATGCGTCCGATTCAACAATTTAAGGCTTGGTGCCGGAGTCGGAGTGTTAGTTTACTTGGTAACCCGGCGCCTTGCCCAACTGTTTTGACGTATTCTAGTCCCGGACCGTTAGCCGCCATACGCTTATTCGGTGAATGGCGTTTCTAGCGGCTTGAATGTGCATCATCTGCCGACTAATGGGATGTGAGTGCAGGACGTGCAAGGTTTGATGGCGGGCGCAAAGTACCGAAGTCATCTCCCGCGGTAGAGCGACCCCATGTCATAGTAGGCAGGCGTGCCACAATATAAAGCTCATGAGCGATAGGCCGGAGTTGGAACAACTCGAACGCGTGGTTTCTCAGATCCTGGAGCGCCACGTAGCCCTAATGCGGGACGAACTTGTCCGCAGCGTCGGGTTGCCCGCGGGAGTTGCCATAGCGGCCGCGCCCGGCGAAAGCAGCTCAGGGCAGCTATTAAAAGCTATTTCGGCTATCCAGGCGGGCTCTACCCAGCGCGAAATTCTGCGCGCTCTTCTCGACAATATGGTGCGGTACAGCGGGCGCGCGGCTTTGTTCGTCATTAAAGGCGGGGCCGGGACGGGATGGCAGGGCAGAGGCTTTGCCAATAGCGATGATGTGAAGGATTTTGCACTTGATGTAAACAGTGGCATTGCCAGCCGCTCCTTGCAGGGGCGGATGGTGTTCAGCGGAACCGTCTCCGACATGGATTCGGCCTTTATCTCGCGATTTGGCAAGCCTTCCGCCGACCGGGTACTGATGCTCCCGCTGCTGTTGAAAGATAAAGTTGCGGCGCTGGTCTATGCCGATGCTGGAGTTGAGGCTTCCGGTCGAATTGAAGAAGAAGCGGTGGAATTGCTGGTGCTCTCCACCAGCGCCTGGCTGGAAGTTGCCGCACTGCGCAAGCAAGCGCAAAAAGATGGCGGAGCGGCGACCGCTCCGGCGGAAAAACCTGAGGCTCCGGCGGCGGTGTCGCCGTCAGCATCAGATCCTTTCGCGGCGCATGCGCCGAAGCATACCGGGTCTGATCCGTTTGCGGCACACGCGCCAATGCACGTGGCTGAAGTTCCAGCGCAAGCTCCTGCCGAGGCTGTGGCGGAACAGAACAACGAACTCGATACCAGCGCGGCGATGCCCGAACCGGCGCCGGCTGCAAGCCCGTCTGAAAGCCATGCCCCTTCGGCTGAGGATGCAGAGGTGCACCAGAAGGCACAGCGGTTCGCCCGCTTGCTGGTGGACGAAATCAAGCTCTACAATCAGGACAAGGTTGCTGCCGGCCGCACCAGCAAAGATTTGTATGATCGGCTGAAAGAAGACATCGACAAGAGCCGATCCACTTACGACAAGCGCTTTGGCGGGACAGCGGCAGCCAGTGTTGATTACTTTAGCCGCGAAGTTGTACGGTCGTTGGCCGAGAACGACGAAACCGTGATGGGCAACAATTTTCGGAGTATTGGAACCTAGTGGTTGTGCATTCTGGTAAGTGGTTTTCCCTCCTCATTCTTGCGATTTTCTGCGCCCCAAGTTTTGTAACGCCGCCGCAAGCGGCGGCACAATCTCCTACTAAAAAAACGGTATCGCGCTCGAAGAGTACGCGCAAAAAGGCTGCTGCTCGCAAGCGCAGCTCGCCACGTTTGCGCCGCATGCATCAGGCGTTTACCGCCTCAAGCACTTTGAAGCCGATGGCTCGCCAGCTGCTGCAGGAGCGTACTCCGGCGGGCTACGCCGGCGTTGAAATCTATGCGCGGCGCCATGCCAAGGACGATGCAGGCGCATTAGCTTACCTGGTGCTGGGCTACGCGCACACCCTCGATCATGATTATGCCAAGGCTATCGATCCGCTGAATCGGGCGAAACCAAATGCAGGTGACCTTGCTGACTACGTCAATTTTTACCTGGCAACGGCTTACGTTCAGACGGGGCGTTCGGCTGAAGCGATGTCGACTCTCTCGAACTTCGACAAGAGCTATCCGGAATCGTTGTTGATTCGCGATGCGCACGTACTTTATTCCAGCGTTCTGCTGAGCGATAACCGACCCCAGGAGGCGATCGCGCTGCTGGAGAAAGATCGTCAGCCGACTCGCGCCGACATTGAATTAAATCTCGGGCGTGCCTACGCTGCAGCCGGGCAGCCTCCAAAGGCATTGGAGACGCTGCGCAACGTGTACTTCACCATGCCGCTGAGTCCTGAGGCCGACCAGGCGTGGAATGAACTGACCAGGATGGCTGCGGCGAATGCGCCCCCGCCATTCACCTTTGCGCAACGGAAAACTCGTGCCGACCTTCTGTTAAAAGGCCGACGCTACGCCGAAGCGGTAAACGAATTTACGGGTCTGCTGCGCGAGGTTTCTCCACAAGACCGGCCTACCATGCAACTGGCGGCGGCGGTGGCAATGCGGCGCTCGGGACGAACTGCGGAAGCCAAGCGCGCCCTCGAATCACTTTCCTCTCCCACACCTGAAATTGAAGCTGAGCGCCTTTATAACCTGGGAGAAATTGCTCGCAACTCCAACGACCAGGACGGATTCCTGCGCTACCTTGCCCAGCTTCGCCAGGCATCACCGACGAGTCCGTGGCTGGGAGAAGCGTTATTGGCCGCGGGAAACATTTATTTGCTGAAGCCAGAGTATGACAAAGCTATTGACTACTACCGTGAACTTCAGCAGCGCTTTCCGGCCAGCAGCAAGGCTTCTTACGCGCACTGGAAGGTAGCATGGCTGAGCTTGCGGCAAGGACGCAACAGCGAAGCCAAGCAGGAGTTTGAGCAGCAGATTGCGCTCTATCCCTCGGGCGGGCAGACTCCGGCGGCGTTGTATTGGCGGGGACGCCTGGCCGAAGAAGACAACGATTTCGCCACGGCACGGGCTTACTATCAGGTACTCTCGTCGCGCTTTCAGAACTACTACTATGGAGTGCTGGCGCGGCGGAGGCTGGCTAAAGTCAAAAAAGATGAAGAGCTGGTTCACATCGCGCTGCTCGATCGCATTCCTGCGATTGAGAACAATTCGAAGGTGGAACCAGACGAAGTCCCTAGCGACAATCTGAAAGTTCAAAAGGCGCAGCTGCTGGAGAATGGCGCGCTGGTAGATTTTTCGGTTCGCGAGTTACAAGCTGCCGCCATCGAAGAGAAAGGGAACTGGCTTCCCGCTGAAACCGCCCGCCTCTACCAGGATATGGGGCGATACGACGTTGCCATCGACGTAGTGAAGCGCGCCGTCCCCAATTATTTCTCTTTGGATCTTTCTAGTTTGCCGCGGCCTTATTGGGAGGCGCTTTTCCCCAAACCGTTCTGGCCTGATCTAAAAAAATTCTCGTTCAATAATGCCTTGGATCCGTACATGGTTGCGTCGTTGATTCGACAGGAGTCGGCGTTCAATCCTAATGCAGTATCGAGCGCGAACGCAGTGGGACTGATGCAGTTGCTGCCGAAGACAGGGAAACAGGTCGCCAAGCAGGAAAAGATGCGGCATTTCTCGGCCAATCAGTTGTTCACGCCAGGTACAAATCTTCAGCTTGGTACGCGTTATGTGCGGGGGATGGTAGATAAATTCGGGGCTTTTGAATATGCGCTGGCGGCTTATAACGCCGGCTCAGATCGCGTGGATGATTGGCTGAAGCTGGGGAAGTATCGTGACCCGCAGGAGTTCGTGGAGTCGATTCCGTTTACCGAGACTCGGGAGTATGTGCAGGCGATTCTGAGGAATGAGGGCGTCTATCAGCAGTTGTATGGGACGCCTTGAAGACATTTGTAATTTGGTAATCGGGTAATTTTGTAATTTAAACCCCGGCGTTCGAAGTCTGTGAGGTTTTTCAAATTACAAAATTACCCGATTACCAAATTATAAATGGTTAGGCGGATTTTTCTGCGGCGGGTGATTTCGAGAAGAGTACTTCGCTCACCAGCAAGCCTGCGCCAATCACGATCGCGCTGTCGGCTACATTAAAGGCTGGCCAGGGATAGCTTCCCAGGTAAACCAATAGAAAATCCACTACTCGACCGCTGGTCAGGCGATCCCATAAGTTGCCTAGCGCGCCGCCCAGGATCAGGGCCAGGCCCACGCCGGTGGTTGTCATGGTATGACTGCTGCGCCAGAGCAATCCCAGCACGATCACCAGCGCGACCATGGAAAACAGCACCAGCATTCCCATCTTCCATTGCGAGGGGGAGTCGGCGAACAGGCTGAAGGCGGCGCCGCGATTCTCTTCGTGGGTAATGTAGAAGAAGTTGGTTATCACTTTTACGGTGTCATGCAGCGCGATGTCACGGGCCACATACCACTTTGACACCCGGTCAAGGCACAGCACGACCATGGCGAGCAGGAAGTGAAAGCGGCGCATCGCATGATGACTGGTAGGAATCACGAGAAAAATGTTAACAGACTGATTGGATACGGCTGCTGTCGCCGAAGGCACACATTCTTAAATGTGGCGCGGCACTCTTGCCCGCGAGCTGCTGACGGCTTGCACAGCAGGCGGACAAGAGTGTCCGCCCTACACTCTTACCCCGATCTCTTTCAGAACAGCGCTGCAACGCTCACAGACGGTCGGGAAGTCTGCGTCCTCGCCGACGCGCGTGGAGTAATTCCAGCAACGCTCGCATTTCTGGCCCGGCGCTTTACCCACTTTTACGCTGATGCCGCTACTGCCATTCCCGGATTTCGCCGGCTCCAGCGTGACCGCTGAAACGATAAACAAGTAGCGAAGCTCGCCGGTGTGTCTTGAAAGCACAGAAAACACGGGCTCAGGGGCGGAGATCTTTACTTCGGCTTCCAGTCCGCCGCCGATGAGCTTGCTGGTGCGAGCTTCTTCCAAGGTTTTGAGCACTTCTTCGCGTACCGAACGAAGAACAGCCCAGTCTTCACGCTGCCTGGAATCGCCGGCCCCGGCATTTGTTCCCAGAATGTCCGCATCATTCGGAAATGCTTCCAGGTGCACACTCTCGGCGCGAGTTTCCAGCTTCGGCAAATACTGCCAGACTTCATCGCAGGTGAAAGTCGTGATCGGAGCCAGCAGGCGCACCAGGGCTTCGCCAATCCGCCAGATTGCGGTCTGCGCCGAGCGCCGGGCCGGCGAATTAGGCGCCGAGATGTACAGCCGGTCTTTCAAAACATCGAAATAAAACGCGCTGAGTTCGACTACGCAGAAAGCATTGACCCGCTGGTAAATCTTGTGGAACGCAAAGTCGTCGTACCAACGCAGCACATCGTTGGTCATCTCGACGGTCTGGCGCAGCATGTACTGGTCGAGAGCTTCCAATTTGTCAAAAGGCAGAGCGTCTTTCTGGGGATCGAAATCAGAAAGATTTCCCAGCACGTAGCGAAAGGTATTGCGGATCTTGCGGTAATTATCCGCGACGCGCTGCATCAGATGTTCTGAGCAGGTAACATCTTCGCGGAAATCCACCGACGCTACCCACAGCCGGACGATTTCAGCCCCCAGGCGTTCCGCGATGTCGACAGGATCGACGCCATTGTCCAGTGACTTCGACATAGCCCGGCCTTGTTCGTCAAGCGTCCATCCGTTGGTTGCGACCATGCGATATGGCGCCTGGCCGCGTGTGCCAACCGCGCACAGCAGCGACGAGTGGAACCAGCCGCGATATTGGTCGCCGCCTTCGAGGTACAGATCGGCGGGCCAGGGCAGATTCGGCTCGTGGCCCAGGACCGCGGCGTGGCTCGACCCGGATTCGAACCATACGTCGAGAATGTCGGTTTCTTTGGTGAACTTAGCGGCAGCACAATTGGGACACTTCAGTCCCTGCGCAATTGCATCGCCCTGTTCGGTGTACCAGGCGTCGGCTCCGGCCCGCGCAAAGAGCTCGACTACTTTTTTGCTAACTGAGGGGTCGTTCAACGGCTTGCCGCAGCCGTCGCAAAGAAATACCGCGATAGGAACTCCCCAGATTCGTTGCCGCGAGATGCACCAATCAGGACGGGTTGCGATCATGTTGGAGATGCGTTCTTCGCCCCACGCCGGGTCCCACTTTACTTTCTTGATTTCATCGAGCGAGCGAGTGCGCAGCGTTCCGCCACCATCCATGGGTGTTTCCATGGATATGAACCACTGCTCGGTGGCGCGGAAGATAATGGGATTGTGGCAACGCCAGCAGTGGGGATAGGAATGCTCCACTTTTTCAGAGTGCAGCAAAACGCCGCGGCTCTTCAGCAACTCCACGATGGGTGCGTTGGCGTCGAAGACGCGCTTGCCGTCATATTCAGGCAGCCCATTGCGGATGAAGCCCGCCTCGTCCACGTTGGTGGTAAGGTCCAGTTTGTATTTGACCCCGGTATTGAAGTCGTCTGCGCCGTGCGACGGCGCGGTGTGTACGACACCGGTGCCCTGATCCACGGTGACGTACTCCGCCACCACCCCGAGCACCTTGCGCTGTTCCCAGGGTAAAAAGGGATGGTAAAACAAAGTGTTCTCCATCGTCTTTCCGGGGAAATGCGCTACCGGCTTGGCGTCGGGGAAGCCGCATTTCTCCGCGACTTCCTTCGCCAGCTTTTCCGCGACGATGTAAATGTCAGTGCCGGTTTCAAGCGCGACGTATTCTTCTTTAGGATTAAAGGCCACCGCCATCGACGCGGGCAGCGTCCACGGGGTGGTGGTCCAGATGATGGTCGAGATTGGCTTGCCGCTCCGGATCCGCGCGTCCGCCAATGCCGGATCGATGGTGCGAGGGTCCGACTGTAGCTTGTACTTTACCCAAACCGTGGGGCTGGTGTGGTTCTCATACTCAACCTCGGCCTCTGCCAGCGCCGTCTTGTCGTGGATGCACCAGTACACCGCCCGCAGCCCCTTGTAGACAAATTTCTTCTCAAAAAATGCATAAAAAGTTTCGAGGACCACCGATTCGTATTGCGGTGTCATGGTGGAATAGGGGTTACTAAAGCGTCCGAAGACCCCGATCCGCTTAAATTGCTCCCGCTGTAAATCGAGGAATTTCTCGGCGTAGCGGCGGCACTCCAGGCGTACGTCGAGCGGCCGCATTTGCAGCTTTTTGCCGCCTAATTTCTGGTCAACTTTGATCTCGATCGGTAACCCGTGGCAGTCCCACCCGGGTACATAAGGCGAGTCAAAACCCGCCATGGTTTTCGACTTCACGATGAAGTCCTTCAAGCACTTATTGAGGGCATGCCCTAAGTGTATGGGACCATTGGCGTAAGGCGGGCCGTCGTGCAGAATCCAGATCGGCGCTCCGGCACGGGCCTGGCGAATGCGCTCATAAATGCCTAATTGCTCCCACCGGGCCTGGATTTTAGGCTCATTTTGCGGCAGGTTGGCCTTCATGGGAAATCCCGTTTTAGGCAGGTTAATGGTGGACTTGAGCTCTGGCACTCGCTTGGATTCTCCTAAATGATTGATATCTTGATTATAGGGCCAACGTCCATTCCAGAGGGTAATAGCCCGTTCGTTCTAGTCCCGAGGGGCACCCAGAAAGCACTGCTTAAAAGCTCACGGGAGTGTACAATTTTCTTCACATAGCCTTGCGCAATAGCATCTAATGTAGCGAGCGCGAGGTTTTAACGTGGTGTGCAAGCGTGACTTAGGGGTTGAGCTTAGCGGAAGAGTTACAAAGGGAAAAAGCAACTTGGCAACTAATCTGCTCATCCATCTCAGTACTGCGGTTCGCTGGTGCAACGCGGTGGAGTAATCGGGCGCAACTATGCCGACATTAATCGATCCAAGAACTGAACGAGGTCCGGAGCCGAATTTCCTTTTGCCAAAGGGGAGTTTGGACCAATCGTTGTTGAAGTCGCTTTTCCGCAACTTGGACGACTACTTCTTTCCCAAGAAGTTGCCTCCGTTGGTGCTGACGTCGCGGCCGGTGCCGGTTCGCGATATCTGGGGCTTTTACGATTACAAGAAGAACGGCGCCACGGGTTCAGTTGTGGTCCACATTATCGCGCTGGTGTTGCTGATTGGCGGAACCATACTCGGACGACGTGTGGTGCAGGAGGTCACTAAGCCGCACGAAGCCGTCACCTGGGTGCCGACCGACGAAGTTCCGGTATTGCAGCCTTCGAAGACGCAAGCTGGGGGCGGTGGCGGTGGTGGCGATCGGGATAAATTTCAAGCTCCAAAAGGACGTTTGCCAAAGCTAGCCATGGAGCAGATTACGCCTCCTGCAATCGTGGTGCGTAATCCGAATCCTAAGTTGGCGGTCGAGCCCACGGTGGTAATTCCACCTCAGGTCAAGATGGCCTCGAACAACATGCCGACTATCGGTGATCCGATGTCGCATTTGCCTTCCGGACCTCCGTCAAACGGTACTGGTTCGGGCGGTGGTATTGGCTCTGGTTCGGGCGGTGGCGTTGGAACCGGTGAAGGTCCAGGTGTTGGACCGGGTCGCGGCGGTGGTATCGGCGGCGGCGTGTTCCGCGTCGGTGGCGGAGTTTCCGCTCCTCGATCGATTTTTGCGCCTGATCCGGAATATTCGGAAGAAGCGCGCAAGGCGAAATACCAGGGCACATGCGTGCTGTGGCTGATCGTTGGGCCGGACGGGCATCCGCGTGACATCAAAGTGACTCGTAGTCTGGGCCTTGGTCTTGACGAAAAAGCGATTGAAGCGGTGAAGCAATGGAAGTTTGAACCTGCCATGAAAGACGGTAAGGCTGTGGCAGTGCAGATCAGCGTAGAAGTAAGTTTCCGGTTGTACTGATTCCTGTTTATTGAGGGTTTCTCGTGAAACGGCCGCATGTGCGGCCGTTTTGCTTTGGTAGCTACTCTTTTAAATCGACATGGGTCACTTCCAAAATCGGACGACCCAGAAATCGCGTCCCCAGTCGCTGGAACTTTTCGGTCGAATCTGTCGCGAAAAATCTTAATGAGCCGTCAGTCCCGAGGGTGCCCCGTTCAAGCTGGGCTTGAGCGGGGTCTTTGCTAGCTAGGGTTTTGGCCACAGCGTGGGCCGTCGATTCCGCCGAATCCACGATCGTGACATGCGCGGGTACAACTTTGCCCAGCAATCGACGCAGCAAAGGATAGTGTGTGCACCCCAGCAGCAGTACGTCGGCGCTGGCAAAGCCGGCAGCAAAAGCCTCGTTCAGATAGATCTGTGCCACTTGTTCGGTCACGGTGTGGTCGATCCAACCTTCTTCGACTAAGGGAACCAGTAACGGGCAAGCCTTTTCCCTAGCTTCTACGCCACGCGCGGCGAGAGCCTTTTGGTAAGCGTGGCTGCTCACCGTAGCCTCGGTGCCTATGACTACAACCTGACGGTTGCGGCTGGCGCTCGAAGCGCTTTGCGCTCCCGGCTCGATGACCCCAATAACGGGAACGTGCGCCGCCGATTCGATTTGTGATAGCGCAAGGGCGGTGGCTGTGTTGCAGGCGATTACCAGCATATCCACGCCCTGCTGTTCAAGAAACTTTGTGGCCTCCACGGCATATCTCGCCACGGTTTCGGCGGACTTTGAGCCGTAGGGCAGGCGAGCCGTATCCCCGAAGTAGAGGTATGATGCGGCGGGCATTAGCTCAAGTAATGCTTTAAGGACGGTGAGGCCGCCGAATCCGGAATCGAATACGCCGATGGTCTTATTCTGCAAATCATCACTTTCCGTGTGCACTAATTTAGTGTACACTATAGCAGTGAAAAACATTACCTTAAGCGCCGATGAAGCTCTAATCGAACAAGCGCGTCTAATAGCGCTCGCGCAGCACAAAACGCTTAACGTAGCCTTCCGCGAATGGCTTCAGCAATACACTCAGCAAGCGGGAAGCGGGAAGGAATTCACTGCTCTGATGAAACGGCTCAAGCACGTTCGCTCTGGGGGACCGTTCACGCGAGACGAAATGAATGAGCGTTAAATTCTTCCTCGACACTAATATCTTTGCGTATACGTTCGATTCTGCCGCACCAAGAAAATCTCGTGCCGCAGCGGACTTGATTGAACGGGCTCTCAACAACCGACAGGGAAAGATAAGCTATCAGGTAATCCAAGAATTCTTTAACGTCGCTTTACGACGTTTCGCAGTCCCTCTTAGCTCCTCCGAATGCGAGCAGTACTTTACCATGGTGTTCCGTCCCCTTTGGGCTGTTCATTCCTCAGCCGCTCTGTACTTGGAAGCCTTGCAATTCCATAGGCAACATCACCTGGCTTGGTACGACGCTTTGATCGTTGCAGCTGCTATCGAAGCAGATTGCCGGATTCTCTATACCGAGGACTTACAGCACGGGCGTGAATTCGGCGAGTTGCGAATTCAGAATCCTTTCAATTGACATCGATCGCACGGGCTGACACTCATCAGGCAGCAAGTCGAATCTTGCTCGCTGGTCCACAAACAATTAATTCGTTCCATAAGTATTCTTCACCCGCCGGGACTCTACCAAATACCGGAACCAGATCACCGACAGCACGAGTGGAAGCGCCAGAATGCGCAGCGCTAACAGGACTGTCACTGAAGCTTGCAGCAGATGGGCGTTGTAGATAACCAGACAAAGAAGCGCCACAGAGTGTAGTGGACCGAACACCAGGAAAAGTTTGGCGAGTTTAACCCCGATTTTTCTGCCGCTCCACAGCATTCCTCCCGCTAGGAGGCTGAGAAGCGCTAATCCGACATTCGCGGAGTTCAGGGCTACGATGATCGGATCGGGGTGATAGCGGAGCGACATTACAGTCGCGTACAGGGTATTGAGCGGGAACACGATTGTAAGCAGAAGGCACAGCACCAGGAGCCAACCGCCAATGCCGACGGGTCCGTCGGTACGCGGGGAAGAATTAATCGCTACCACGGGAGACCCCGAACGGCACGTGATCCACAATTTGGACAGAGCTTGTGTCGGGCAGTGTTAAAGTCACCGCAATGGTTGCAAGGCATCTTTCCTCGGATCGGTTGGCGATGGCGCTAGCGTGTGGCGTTTATTTTAGCTGCTGGAACGTCTGCCGGTTCAACTGATATCCCGCAGCATTGGCCCGGGGGTATTCGCGAGCCGTGTGGACAGGTACGGGGGTGGCCCAGGAAAGTACAGATTTTGTCGGTGGCGCCGGGCGAGAGGATGTGCTCGAATTTGCAGGCCTGCTGTTCGATTTCAGTTTCGCTGTCCATGGCCAGGCTGTCGGTGAACAGGCGCTCGGCGAGGCGGTGACGGCGAATTACGTCGGCGGCTCGCTGACGGCCGCGATCGGTAAATTCAACGATCAGGGTGCCATCGCCTATCGATACGCCGTCTGGCTTTAGAGCCTCATGGCATGGATTCACGAAGGGCTTGTGTTTGTGCGGTTCGGGCGGGTGAGGACGATTGGTGACCAGACCCATCTCTGTCATCTTTTCCACCGCGATGCTGACCGGCAGGGCGCCGTGCACTTCCATGCGGCCCACTTCGGCGATCTCGCCGGCCTCTTCGAGCGCCCAAAGTTCTTCGAGGACTTCGTCATACTGCTCCTCGTCGGCCATGCTGAAGACTTCCTGAGCCGCGATCTTGCCGTGATGTAACTCGATGCGTCGGTCGGCCAAGCGGGCGACTACAGGGTCGTGAGTGACCATGACGATGGTCCGTCCCTGGCGATGCAAGTCGCGCAAGAGGCGCAGCACGATGGCTTCATTGACGGCGTCGAGATTGCCGGTAGGCTCATCGGCAAGGACGATTTTTGGGTCATTGATAAGCGCGCGGGCGATACACACACGCTGCTGTTCGCCCCCGGAAAGCTGTGAAGGAAGATGGTGGGCGCGGTCTTTAAGTCCGACGCGTTCCAGTGCCTCGAGAGCTTCACGCTCGTCGGTCATGCTATGGAAGTATTGCGCCAGCATGACATTCTCGACTGCGGTGAGATAGGGGATCAGATGAAATTGCTGGAAGACAAAGCCAATTTTTTCGGCGCGGACGCGGTTGAGTTCTGCCGCCGAAAGGTGCGATACGTTTTCGCCGTTCAACCAAACTTCGCCGGAGGTAGGGCGGTCGAGACAGCCAATCAGATTTACCAGGGTTGATTTGCCCGAACCAGAAGGACCCATTATCGCGACCCATTCGCCAGGGTCAACGGTTAGAGAGAAATCATCCAGCGCTCGAATCTGGCTGCGCGCGGCCTCGGCTTGCGCCGGATAGCTGCGGCTTACATTTTTGAGCCGAATCATTTCACTCCCCTCTCAGAATGGTAGCAGGCTGCACGCGACGCAGAATCGAAATCGGAACCACGGCTGACAGTAACGCCACGGCCACGCTGCCCGCGAGCACCAGCGGGAACACGCCGAAGCGAGGTGCAATTGCCGCATGGAAGTTTACACGACCGATCCAGGCCGCGATGCCGACCCCTAGGCCGAATCCCAGAACCGCACCCACAAGGCCCACCATCGAGGCCTCAGCCGCAAAAAAGCTGGTGAGGAGCCGTTCTGAGGCGCCCAGCGCTTTCATGATGGCAAAGTCGCGGCGACGGTCAAAGACCCAACCAATCAGCGTGGCCAGCACACACAACGCGGCTGTGACCACGATAAGAATTGAACTTGCCAGAAGCGTTGAGCGAGTCTTGCTTAGGACGCGAGTTTCCCCCTCAATCAACTGCCGCACCGGACGCACCTCGGCAGCTGGAACCGCAGCCGCTAATTTCTGCATCGTCGATCTCACTTCGTCAGGAGATCCGGAGACGGCTATCTCAATAGTGGATGGGCTTACACCAGTCCATGCCTCGAAGTCGGTGAGCGAGATGTAGATGCGGTTGTCTTCGGCGGCGCCAGTGGTGAGAATGCCAGCAGGCTTCATGCGGAGAATGCGTTCATCGAAATTTAGGTCAAACGGTTTGCCGCCGTTGCCGAGCGACTTGACGGCATTCTCCCCGAGCAACGCTTCGTTAGACGCTCCTGGCCAAGCGGTTACCGACCACCATCGATCGAGCTCGCGCACTTGGGCGAAATCAGTACCGGCCACTACTACTGACTGCCCACCGGCGGTGCGGGCTACAACGTAAGCGAATGGAACAGCGATTCCATGGCCTGCCAGAGAAGCCTGTACGGTTTGCAGAGCGCCCACAGGAAGTTGCTGCCCGTCTTTGGCAACCACCACGACATTCGCCCCGTAGCTGCGAAACTCAGCGCGCAATTTCGACTGCACATCGACGAACAGATTCAGCATCGCCGTTGCGACCGCGGCGGCCACTACCATCGCAACCAACGCGGCCATGGCGCGACCTCGTCGCAGGACTGCGGCGCGAATCAGCATGCGCAGAAACATCGACTTGTGCTTCCCTCCGCTGCGACGGCGATTGCTTTCGACGATCGACGTCATCCTTCACCGCGGAGTGCGTACACAGGATCAAATTTCACCGCGCGGCGTATGGCTGCGGCGCTGCCGGCAAAAGTGACGATGACGGCAATTCCTAAAATGATCGGCAACAGCACGGGCTGAATGGTAATTTGCGAATTGAAGATCGAGCGGCCGATTTCGCTCGCCAGCAAAGTGCCGCCGAAGTATCCCGCCGCCCCGCCCAACACCGCGAGCAGTGTGGCTTCCACGAAGAATAGAGCGGCAACCACGGCGCTGCCTGCGCCCAGAGCTTTCATCAATCCAACTTCAGCACGGCGCTCGAAGATCGCGGTCGCCATGGCGGCTGACACCGCCAGCGCCGCTGACAATAACGCCGCCAGAGTGACCAGCAACATCAGTCCCTGAATGCGCGACAGAACCGTGCCTTCATTTTGTGCAACTTGGCGTATTTGCTCGGCATGCGAATGGGGAATCGCCTCCTGCAACTGGAAGGCGATCGACGCGGCATAGGGGGAACAATACCAGCGGTCGTAGACCTCGCCAGACATGCTCTTGGGATCGCGCCTCGCGAAGTCATCCTCAGGCTTGGTCAAGGCGCTGACATAGATTCTCCGCACCGCGCCCGGCCTTCCAAGTATCTGCTGCGCCAAAGCGAGGGGAGCAATAATCTGTTCATCTTCATCGCGCCCGGCAGAAAGGACACCCACGACGCGATGCCGCTGCCCAGCAAATTCGATGTCGTCACCAGCCTTGCGACCCAGAGTAGCGGCCAGCCGTTCGCCCAGCAGCACGTCAGATGAATCATCCGCGGGCCACTTTCCACTCACCTTCCACCAGGGATGGGTGTTGCGCACGCCGGTAACCGAACTCTGTTTACCGAAATTGATCGTTTTAGCGAAATAGGTTCCCGTCAGGCGAACTTCTGCGCCGCCGACATTCACGACAACCGGCAGCATTGGAGCAAAGCCCACGATGTTATTTCCCCAGAACATGCCCTTGATTTTGGGAAGATCCGTCTCGTTGAGATAAGTCCCGCTGCCCGCGGGTTTGAGATTGACGCCGCCGATTTCTACGTCTAGCGAATCTTCTTGAGGAGAGACGAGTATATTGGCGCCGTAGCTGCGCAACTCGCGATTGATTTTGTCGCCGATATCGGTGGCGACTGCGATCATGGCGGTAGCCACGCCGACACCGAGTGTAATGGCTACCCCAGCCAGCAACTTACGCCGCTTCTGCCGCCGGAAAGACTCGTAAACCAGTCGAAGGAACATAGTCTACCGCTGGAAAAGTCGCGTGCCCGCCGCGACGTCGGCCTGATGGATAACGACAGTATTGTCGGAAGTAAGATCGGCCTTGAGCGGTACTGGATTGCAGCCGCCTGCCATGCCCACAGATTGCCCGTTGATAGGAGAAGCACAGTTCTGGCAGACAACACCATTCGGGCCCTTCTTGAAGCCAACCGAGCCACAGATTTCGCAGGCATCGAAGACGGTGGCAATCTTGCCGTCTGGTTTCTTATACAGCCAGAAGCGAACCTTGGTACCGTTCTCGTCGACGATGAAGCGATGTAGATCGCCATCCCCAACTTCCGCGCCGGGGATACGGACTTCGCCGTTCGTGAAGGTGAGTTCGGTTGCCGGCGATACATTGTTCACGCTCTTGGCGTAGATAAATTCGGCTGTCACTAAGACGATAAAAATGAACGAACTGGCATAGACCGAGGCCATCCAGAGGCGCTCGCGCCGGGCACTCCAGGAGGCCTTGCGGCGCTCCGCGGGCGATTGCGGGACGGCGGCGGGCTGCCTGCGTCGCAGATCAAACAGGACCATCAGCGCCGCCATCGCCACGATGGTTACAAAGAAGAACATGTCGTTCCGCACGATCGGCCCGATGATCGCCATTTCCCGCTTGGAGGAGGGAAGTACTCCGCTCTCCGAAAGCTCATGTAACCCAGTGACGACCAACTGAGTGGCCACGAAGAACAAAATCACTGTGGTCACGCGGAAGAAGCGCTGAAGGTTAATGCGCACGCTGCCCTTCACGAACATTACGCCGAATGCGATGGCGATGATCACGCCAAGCAACGTTCCCAGAAAGCTCAACAAAGCTGTGGAATTCAGCGATACAGCAGAGAGAATCAATACGGTCTCGACACCTTCGCGAAAGACCATAAGAAAGACGAACAGGAAGATGCCAAATTTAGAGCTCTGGCTGACAAGCGAGTCGAGTTTGCCCTCGATTTGCCCTTTCAGCTTTCGCCCTGTCCGCATCATGAAAATCACCATGGTGATCACGAAGAACGCCGACACCAGCAGGACCCAGCCCTCAAAAGCGTCTTCGTTTAAATGGAAGCGAGAAAGCACAATGGCTACGGCGATACTGCCAATGAATGCTGCCACCAGCCCGGTGAAAACCGCGCGGCGGAGCTTAACCTGACCAATCTTTTGCAGATAGGCAAGTGTGATTCCTACGATCAGTGCGGCTTCCACACCTTCTCGTAGCGTGACTACAAAAGCTTCAATCAACCGGGCTCCGTTTGGAGTTGAAAATGAATTTCAATTTCAATGTCTTAAGCATAACGCTGCCCGCATGTAGCGTCAACGCACTTTACCCCAATGGTCATTAGGGGGACTGAGTGGGGCTTACATCAGTTTACCGGCACGATTCAGATCTGCCTTAGAAACTGTTTGGCAGCGTCCAGGTGGGGGAAGAGCTTCTCTTCTGCCTGAAATTCTGCCGAGTGCACACAGCGCCGGCTGCCGCGTAGTTTGACGGGATGCTTCAAGTGCAACATTTCGTGATAGACGATGTATTCCACCGCGAAGCGCGGCACGCGCGGGTGATCGAAGACGCGGCTTACCACGATGGCGTTGTGTGCGGGATCGTAATGTCCCAGCATGTTTCGCGCGCGTTGGCGGCTCCAACCCATTTGTGGGCGAGCCAGCAAGCCGTGAAAGAACTGGCGGTTCAGGGTTTCGAAAATTGTTTCGAGATCATAGCTTTGCCCCTGGGGAGAGTGCAGGCGCTTGCGGCCCCGCATTTGGCGTAGTAGGTGAGCCTTTTGGGTTATGTCGTGGCTGGAAATGTAGCGGCGGTAGCGGGTGGAGTGTTCCCGCGCAATGGGCTTGCGGTAGAGCTTGGCCAGCAGGATGTGAGCGATGGCGCCTAGCACTGGTTCAGGAGCGCTTTCTAACAGGTCTGAAAGGCGAACTAACAACTTTCCCTGGCGCAGACGAATGGTGTTGTTGATGCTGGCGAAGGCGAAGAATTCTACTTGCAGTTCAGGTATGGGCGCACGTGGGCGCAGTTCACGATAGGTACTTTGAAAAATAGGGAGAAGATGCTCGCGCACGTTAGGGTCAGAGTAGCATTGCGGCGCCTGTTGAAGAAATACCGGAGTAGAGACGTAGCTTGCTACGTCTTGCAGTGCCGCAAAGTGGGCAGCCTGGTGGGGTTCACTTCAGTCCCTGAGACGTAGCGGAGCTACGTCTCTACGCCTGAAGCCGATAGCGCTAATGTTTCTTTTTATGCTTGGCGGCTTCGATCTGCATGTCTAGAAGTTGGCGATGATCTTCGATACTACTGTCGACAGTGGTGATGGCATTGGTAAGCAGAAAATCGTAGTCTTTGATTTCTTCTTTGCTGGCAGTGGCTGCGTCTTTCAGAGCGCGTAGCCTTGACTGAAATTCGTTGTCGCCATCAATCACTATCTTCAAGGCTTTGCGCAGGTCTTCTTTGCGGTCGGAAAACGTATCGACGTTGTCGTTCAGTTCGTCGTAGAGGTCAAGAAAATCCTGCAGGCCGTCGTGGGTAGCTTGTCCGCGATCGGCGGTTTTGGGGTCGCTTCGTGCTTTGTCGAGCGCGAGCAGGCGGGCGCGCGCGAATTCGACATAGAGTTTCAGGCGCGGCTCGGGATCCTGGGCTGCGTCGCGTAACTGGTCGATTTCTATTTGGTTTAGCGGATCCCGCCGCTTTTCGGCGTGCGCCGCCAGGCCGGTGAGAAGGAGACAGAAGATTAGAGCAGTGCGAGTCATTTCTTTCCCTTGCCGAACATTAATCCTAGGAGATTCGTGCGAAGCTCTTCCAGACGGTCGATGGCAACCTGCACCGGAGCCTGGTCTTCGAAGCTGAGCGTGCGCTTCAAATCGCGCAGTTTTTCCGACATCTTGCGCAGATCGATTTCAGTGTTCTTTACCCGCTTGCGTGATTTGGTTGCCGCATCGGCTGCCTTCTCGGCGTGGGCTACGATGTCGTTCAGCATGCTTTTGGCGTCATCGACCTGGCCATCGTTATAAAGCTTGGTGGCGGCCTTGAGTCCCGCAGCCGCAGCTTTCATGTGAAGCTCGGGTTGATGGTCGAGCGCCGCCGCCTGCGCCTGCTTGGCGACATCGTCGCCCGCTGACGTTTCGGCTGCCGTAATGTTGACGATTGATGCCGTAATTACAACTAAGAAAACCACGCCCCAGATTCGTATCAATGCGGTTTACCTTGCTGCCATTCAACCGCTACCTTTTCGGCTCGATGGCTATCAAACGATGCTTGGCCTGCCATTCCTGATCAGGATACTTCCCGTCCGCCACTTCCAGGAAACGATGATAGTTCTCCGAGGCATGTTTCACATCCCGCAAATGGTCGTATGCAGTCGCCCGCAGAAAGTACCCCACGGGAATTTCCGGAAGGTATTTGGCGCGGGCGTCGAGTGCCCTGATTACAAGTTCATAATTCTTACTTTCATTGGCGACCACTGCGATCTGGCCGTAGGCCTCGCCAAAATCCGGCTTCAACTTTACTGCGGCGAGAAACTCCTGGCCCGCCTCGGGAAACTTATGCTGCTTTAGTAGCGCCGTGCCGAGCGCGTAGTGCAACTGGGGATCGTTCGGGTTCGCCTTGACCAGCGACTCGTATTCGTTCTGCGCGAACTCGAACTTCCCGGTTTCCAAATAAAGTTCGGCCAGGTCGCGATGAAGCTCGGTGTCTTCGGGCTGGCTTTTGGCGGCCATTTGTAACTGGGCAATAGCCTCGTCTTTCTGGCCAGAGGCTGCGAGCATTCGGCCCAGTTGCATCTGCGCGGCCGTATTGTCGGGACGCAGCGCCACCAACTGGCGAAGAACTGCTTCGGCTTCGGAGAACCTGCGGCCTCGCATGTAGACATTGGCGAGCGCGGTCAAGGTGTCGGGTGACTGCGGTGCCAAAGCAAGTGCTTGCTTGTATTGTTGCTCAGCGTCGACCAATTGGTTCTGCTTCTCCAGCAGCGCGCCGGCGGAGATTAACGGCTCGGGATCTTTAGGCTGCAACACCGCTGCTTTTCTGTAAGCAGCGATAGCTTCGTCTGGCTTCGAAGTCTCAAGTAGGTGGGCCAGCGAGATCCAGGCCCGCTCTTGGCCTTCTTCGACCCGGGCAGTGGGCTTTAGCGTAGTTGCTGCTCGAAGAAACTGTTCAGCCCCGGGCTGACCGCTTTTGACCAACATCAGGCCAAGATTCAGATTGGCCTCAAACAGATCCGGCTTCGCTTCCACTGCCTTACGATATGACGCAATAGATTGCGCCGGGTCGCCGCTGGCGTTGTAGACAAATCCCAAATCAAACCACGCCTGGTAGTTCGCGGGATCGGTCGTTACTACTTTTTTGAGTAAGGGCTCAGCGGTGGCGTAATCTTTTTTTTCTATGGCTGATTCGGCTTGGGTCAGATCGGGGGATGGCGCATTTACCGCGACTTTATGATGCCGCACGGTTGCGCCCGTGGACTGCGCCAGAACTTCGCCCGCGAGCAGCAAGCACGTGACTGCAAGAGACCATCGCCGAGAGTGAAGTGTCATCCGCAAGCTAAAAGCCAAGCAAATTGCTATCCCGCCAGGGTCGCGACATGTCCATTTAAAACTTGAGCGAGAAATTGCCCGGTATACGAATCAGGAATCGCCGCGATTGCTTCTGGAGTTCCCGCGCCTATAACATACCCGCCACGCTCGCCACCTTCCGGGCCGAGATCGATCACCCAGTCGGCAGTCTTAATTACTTCCATGTTGTGCTCGATTACCAGGATTGATCCACCGGCATCAATGAGACGGCGAAAGGCCGCAAGCAGTTTGCTGACGTCGTCAAAGTGCAGGCCGGTGGTGGGTTCGTCGAAAATGTAAAGTGGGCCAAAGCGACGCTTGACTTTGTTGCCATTGCTGGCCGCACTGGCGCGCGCTCCGGGAAGATTTGCTGCCAACTTCATGCGCTGGGCTTCGCCGCCCGACAGGGTGGTGGCAGACTGGCCAAGCCGAAGATATCCCAGGCCAACTTCGTCGAGCACGCGTAATTTGTCGACAATTTTAGGAACGCCGTTGAAGAAGTGAAGCGCCTCGCGGATGGTCAGGTTCAGTACGTCATGGATGTTCTTGCCGTGATAGCGCACATCGAGGACCTGCTGTTTGTAGCGAGTGCCCTTGCACTCTTCACAAATGAGTTCCACATCGGCGAGAAATTGCATCTCGACAGTCACGGTGCCATCGCCCTGGCAAGTCTCGCAGCGTCCGCCGGGAACGTTGAAGGAAAAATGTCCAGCGGTGAGGCCGCGCTTTTGCGATTCGGGTAACGACGAGAAAAGATCGCGGATGCCGTCGAATGCTTTGATATAGGTGACCGGATTCGACCGCGGAGTGCGCCCAATTGGCGATTGATCGACCAGAATCACGTCGTCGATAAAGTCTTCGCCTTCCATGGTTTCCCAGTCAGGCGAAGTGACGGGAAGTCCATTGGTCTGGCGCTTGGCCGCTGCCAATCCCTGATACAGAACATCATGTAGCAAAGTAGATTTGCCGGAGCCAGAGACCCCGGTGATAGCGACGATCATTCCCAGCGGGATATCGAGGTCGATGTTTTTTAAGTTGTGTGCCCTTGCGCCGGTTAACCTGATTTGCGCTCTTCCAGGGACGCGTCTGGCCGTGGGGAGTTGAATTCTCAACTCATCGGACAGATAGCGTCCGGTGAGAGAGGTGGGCGACTTCAGGATTTCGTCGTATGTTCCCGAGGCAATTACTTTGCCCCCGTTTTCACCAGCCCCCGGGCCCAGGTCGAGAATGTGATCCGAGGCTCGCATTACGTCAGGATCGTGCTCGACGACCAGAATCGTATTGCCCAGGTCGCGCAAGCCATGCAGGATCTTGATCAGCCGGTGAGTATCGCGCGAATGCAACCCGATGGAGGGCTCGTCCAGCACATAAAGCGTGCCAACCAGGCGGGAGCCGAGCGAGGTCGCCAGTTGAATGCGCTGTGCTTCTCCGCCTGAAAGCGTCGAGGCAAGCCGATCGAGGGTGAGATATTCCAAGCCAACATCGTTCAGAAAACGCAGGCGCTCGCCGATTTCTTCCAGTAACCGCTCGGCAATCGCCGCGTCTTGCTCCGAGAGTTTTGCGTCGGCGAAGAACTTTGCGGCTTGGTCCACCGTAAGAGAGCAAACCTGACAAATATTTTTGCCATTGATCCTTACCTGCTGCGCTTCGGTTCGCAGGCGCATACCCTTGCAGTCGGAACAGGTCGAATAGCCCCGGTAGCGACTGAGAAAAACCCGAACGTGCAGTTTGTATTTTTTGCGCTCCAGTTGGGCGAAAAATCCTCGCACACCGGGATATTTTCCGTCTCCGTCGATAATTAATTCGCGCTGCTTGGCTTCCAGTTCCGACCATGCGATGTTTAGCGATATTCCCGCCTGCCTGGCGTAACGCTTTATTTCGGTAAACCAAGGCCGGTATTTGGGCTTGGTCCAGGGTTCGATGGCGCCTTCGTTGAGCGTCTTCGACTTATCGGGGATTACCAGGTTCAGATCGAAGTCGATGGTGTTGCCGAAGCCCTGGCAACGAGGGCACGCGCCAAACGGATTGTTGAAGGAAAAAAGGTGCGGCTCAGGCTCGTCATAGCGGATATTGCAACGCTTGCACTCGAAACGCTGCGAAAAGCGCAACTGGCGAACGCTCTCACCGTCGCGAGGTGCAGTTTCAAATATCACTTCGCCCGACTCGCGATAGCCGCTTTCAATTGCGTCTACAATGCGTGCGCGACCCTCCGCCGAGACAGTCAGGCGATCCAATAAAAGGAACACCGGCTCAGCAAAATTCAATTCCAGCAACGACTCAGGTGTGGAGAATTCAACAACCTGCCCATTCTGATATAGCCGGTTGAACCCGCGTTTACGCAGGTCGAAGAGACGCGCACGTAATGAATCATCGATCGTGGCCGCAGGCTCGGGCACTTTCTTGCGAAATAACTTTTTCTTTGCGGGTTTCTCTTGAGTATCGGGTACCGCCGGACGCTGAAGAGGAAATAAAACTTGCACCCGCGTTCCCTCGCCGAGAACGAGAAGGGTATCGGTGACTTCGTCGACCGTATCTTTCTTAACTTCTTCACCGCAGTTACGGCAATAGGTGCGTCCGATGCGGGCAAACAGCAGCCGCAGATAGTCGTAGATTTCGGTGGCGGTAGCGACGGTTGAGCGGGGGTTGCGGGTGCTGTTTTTCTGCTTGATGGCTACCGCGGGCGCAATGCCGTCGATCACATCGACGTCCGGCTTCTCAATGCGCTCCAGGAACTGCCGGGCGTAAGCCGAAAGCGACTCGACATAACGACGCTGGCCTTCGGCGTACACCGTGTCGAAAGCCAGCGAAGATTTGCCGGATCCGGAGACTCCGGTGACCACCGTCAGGGAATTGTGCTGGATTTCAAAATCGATGTTCTTGAGATTGTGAACCCGCGCCCCGCGAACAACAATGCTATCTGTCGACATCAGTAATAAGGGCCCCGCCATAGCTGTTCGGAGGGGTACAGGGGCTCCGAAAGGGCTAGGGAATATCTCTATTATAAAGCAGGGATCAGGCCGCGTGGTTCATTCATCGTTACGTCCCTTCTTTCGACCCACTCAAAATTATTGTCATGCTGAGGCGCGCTTTTGGCGCCGAAGGACCTTTGTACTTTCCACCTTCTTCGCAATCCTGGATGCGGTAAATCAGGGCAGGTTTCGGGGCAGTGGCAGCAGAATGCAGAGGTCCTTCGGCGCAAAGAGCGCGCCTCAGGATGACAAAATCGTGATGGGGTGGAAGAGCGAGCGGTGAAGGCTAGCAGCTAGGAGCGCTCTTCGTCCCGCTTCTTCCCGTAGCGAAACGCCATACTAACCCCACCAATGGCCAGTCCCAAGGGAGGCGCCAATAAGATCAGAACGCCTCGTCCCAGGGCTTGCTGTCCGCCCTTCGTGGTCCCCGAGGCTGTCGCGTAGCACATGGCGCATCCCTGGCCGAAGGCCGGAGCGGCCCACAGCATGGCCAACACAGCGCAAGTTGCAATTCTCAGCTTCATCGCACACCTAACTTGATAATTCTATACGCGTCGGGCAGGAAGATCATCATCAGTGCCAGGCAAATAACCAGCGAACTCATGGTCATCCACTTCATGGCGGATACTTCATACTTTAAGTGCATGAAGTAGCCAATGATCAGTCCCGCTTTCAACAGTGATAACCCCATCAGAATGGTGAGCATGCGTACCGGTTCCATATTCTGATAGGCCAGGTAAACCTCGATGCCGGTCATGATCAAGAGCGCGCCCCATACCCACAGGAACTGACCCTTCCCGTGATGCCGTTGCTCTTCCGCGACTCGTTCTGCCAGCGCAACCTGAATGGCGTCCATTTTGCGGCTCCTGTATCGAGATCAGATGATCTTGGTTGACATCAAGTACACCAGCGGGAAAACGAACATCCAGACCAGATCGACGAAGTGCCAGTAGAGCCCGGCAACTTCCACGTCGGAGGCGTCATAAACCTTGGGCTTCAGCCAGACGATCACGCCACAGACAATCGCGCTAATCAACAATATGTGCGCGCCATAGTGGAATGGGCTATAGGCTGGCGTTCCCAGCCACGCCACCAGCCAAAAGCCCAGAAGGATGGGAATGAACCACTTTCTTAGAGCCACTATGCCCAGATAGATCACCCCGATGGTGACGTGCAACATGTGCATTCCGGTAATACCAAAAAACGTTCCGGGAAATTGCGGGACCGTGCTGGAAACCTCGGTGAATTCGGCCGCCGCGTGACCCGGAGGAGTAGGGAAGAAAGGCAGCGTCAGTCCTTCGGAGATCAGGTTCGTCCACTCACGGCCGTGCAAAATCACAAAAGCAATGCCACATGCCATAGTGGCCAGCAACCATAGACGGCGCGCTTTCAGATCACCCAACGCGGCGGCTCGTACTGCGAAAACCATGGTCAGGGAACTGGTAAGCAGGAAGGCCGTCATCAACGTGGCGTTCCGGATGCTCATTGAATGGAACGGGGTGGGCCAGTTCGGCGTCGAAACCCGGCCATAGGTATAGGCCCACAGTAAGGCGCCGAAGGTCAGGGAATCAGAGAGCAGGAACAACCACATCCCAATCTTTTTTGAGTAAGTGCCAAAGATGGATGGCTCATAAGCATCGGCCATCGCTGGGTGATGTTGCACCGCGACATCAGACATGGGTTCGGTCTCCTCGTTTCACGATCGGAATCGAGCTATCGCGCAAACCACAAAAGAGCAAAGATATAAATCCACAACAATGCCATGAAGTGCCAGTACAAAGCGGTGACGTCGACCACAATACGGCGATCATCGACCGGCTTATGCATCCAGGAGGTCGCCTGGGCATACAGCATAACCAGCAGGCCGCCGATCAAGTGCACACCGTGGGCAGCGGTCAGCAGATACACAAATGAGCTGCTCGGAGTGGTGGCAAGATAAAATCCGCGGACCTCAAGCTCTCGCCACGCCAGAAATTGACCGCATAGGAAGCCCACTCCCAGCAGGACCGAAATCGCCAGCCAGGGGAAGTTGCGTTCGTTCCCAACCGAAACCCCTGGAATCGACTGAACCGGAGCCAGCGCGCTCTGCCGTGTAATCTGCCGGCGTGCCAGTTCCATGGTCAAGCTGCTCAGTAGAATCAAGGCGCTGTTGATCAACAGCAGGGCTATTGGAAGATTTACTGGCAGCCAGTCTTTTACATATTGGCCGGTGCGTTCGTCGAGTGTGGGCAGTCCCTGGCGAACCACATAAGCACTGGTGAAGGCCACAAACAGCATGAGGATGGGCGCCAGTGCCACCAGCAAGCCCAGACGGGCCCGACGCAAACGGCCACCATAATCTGGATAGCTGTTGCCGCCACCGCCGTTTCCACCACCGCCACCTAGCGCCGGCGGTTCAATACCACCGCCGCCGATTTTCGGTTCCCTGATCGAAACTGTTGGACTCAAAGTAGCCATACCTGATGAATGGGCTCCGAAAGGTTGCTAGTGCGCCGAAGCCGTCGCGGGATCAGTCTGCATGACGTAATCCTTTGGCGCTCCTGGCACGCTGTATTCATACGGCCCATGATTCACAACCGGAGTGACGCCACCAAAGTTATCGTGCGGCGGCGGAGTAGCAGTTGTCCATTCCAGTGTAGTGGATTCCCAGGGGTTGTCGCTGGCTTTGGGGCCCTTCGCCAGGCTCCAAAACAAATTGATCAGGAAGATGAACTGAGCCCCAATCGTAATAATTGCGGCATAGGTAATGAAGGTGTTCAGGGGGAGCAGACGGTGTAGGTACGCCAGTTCGGTGAACTGCGAATAACGCCGCGGCTGCGCAGCCATGCCGAGATAGTGCATGGGCATGAAGATCGCGTAAGCGCCAATAAGGGTGAAAAAGAAATGGATTTTGCCCCATTTCTCATTCATCATGCGGCCAAACATTTTGGGGAACCAGTAGTAGGTGGCAGCGAAGATGCCGAAGATCGCAGCCACCCCCATGATTAAGTGGAAGTGCGCGACCACGAAAGCGGTGTCGTGCAGTGGGATGTCCAGCACCGGTTGCGCCAGGAAGGGACCGCTGAGACCACCGGAGACAAACAGGGACACGAAGCCGATGGCGAACAGCATCGGGGTGTGGAAACGTACCCGGCCCTTTGTAAATTGTCCCCAGCCAGTTGAAGGTCTTGATCGCCGAGGGGACGCCGATGCACATGGTCATGATAGAGAATGCAAAAGCAGTATACGGGCTCATACCGCTCATGAACATGTGATGACCCCAGACCACGAAGCCCAGTAGTCCGATTGCCATGATGGCGTAAACCATGGCGCGGTAACCGAAAATCGGTTTGCGGGAGAAGGTCGAAAGCAACTGCGACGCCACGCCCATACCCGGCAGAATCGCAATGTAAACCTCGGGATGGCCGAAGAACCAGAACAGATGCTGCCACAGCAAAGGCGACCCGCCTTTGTGGCCCATAACGACCCCGTTCACTACTACCAGCGGAACATAAAAACTGGTGCCGAGGTTGCGATCCAGCAGCAGCAGTATTCCAGCTGAGAGCAGCACCCCGAACGCCAGCAGTCCCAGGATTGCGGTGACGAACCACGACCATACGGTAAGCGGCATCCGCATCAGCGTCATGCCCTTGGCGCGCAGATCAAGAACCGTGGTGATGAAGTTCAGTGCGCCCATCAACGATGCTAAACAGAAGATCGCGATGCTGGTGATCCAGAGGTCCGCACCTAAGCCTTCACCTGGCCCGGCTGAAGGTAATGCGCTGAGGGGCGCATAGCCGGTCCAGCCATGCAGCGGAGCGCCACCGGAAACGAAGAACGCCGAGAGGATGACAACAAACGCCACGAACGTGGTCCAGAACGAAAGCATGTTCAGGACGGGGAACGCCATATCCGGCGCGCCAATCTGGATCGGCAGAAAATAGTTGCCGAAGCCGCCCTGTGGCGCTGTGGTCAACACAAAGAAGACCATGATGGTGCCGTGCATGGTCAGTAGCGTGAGGTAAGTTTCCGGCTTAATCTCACCGAAGCCGGGGATCATCAGCTGCGGCCAGATCATGTGGATCCGCATCAGCAACGATAGGAACATGCCGACGAAAACCGCAGTCAACGCCAAAAAGAAGTACTGGATTCCGATAACCTTGTGATCGAGGCTGAAAACATATTTGCGAATGAATCCCGAAGGGCCTGGGTGCGCGTGTACATGGGGCGAGGTTGCCATTATTGTTTCTCCGCCTCCCGAGCTGCTATCCATTTGTCGAAATCTTCCTGACTTACAACTTTCAGTATGCCGTGCATCTTATAGTGGCCAAGACCACATAGCTCAGCGCAAGCGATCTCGTAGTCGCCAGTCTCCTTGGGAGTGAAGTGCATTTTGATGGCGAGGCCGGGAACTGCATCCTGCTTGAAGCGCATGGAAGGTACGAAGAAGCTATGGATTACATCTTCGGCGCGCAAGGTGAGATCGACCTGGCGATTTACCGGTAGATACATAGTGCCGGTGACAACGTCATCTTTCGAGGCTGGATCGCTAGTGTCGAGTCCGATAGCAGAGTCGTTACCAGATGAAGGATCGACCAAACTGGCTTTGGTGGCGCCAAACTTACCGTCATTGCCGGCATAGCGGAAATACCAGGCAAACTGCATGCCGGTGACCTCTACCGGCACCGCCCCAGCCTCGGCCGGAGCGAAACGCTCGGCCGCCCAGACGTGGCTGCCCATCAGGTTCAATCCGATGAACAGCACTGCGGTAAGAGCCGTCCAGGCAATCTCCATTGTGGTGTTGCCGTGAGAGTAGTCGACCGGATCAGCCGCAGGACGGTCACGATAGCGCCAGACCACGTAGCCGAGCGCGACCTGGGCGGCGACAAAGACGACACCCATCAGAATGTAAGTCACGGTGAATTGGTGGTCGATCCATTGCGCCGAAGTCGAGGCGCCGTGCGGGAGCCACCAGGTTTGTGCCACAAAAAAGTAGGTGCTTACAAAGGTGATTAACCAGATAAGTGCCAGTAGAGCGAGGCCCATCTACCAGACCTCCAAGGGGTCTTGGATTAAGTCACCCGCATCGTTAAGCTGCGGCTGCGGCGGAAGTCTATCACAGCTACAGAGGACTGCAACAGCGAGGTAGCCAACTGATACTGAGAACGGAAAGCTGGCAACTGAAAAACTGAAAATTCTTAATGTTTGCTTCCTCTACAATCGTCTTGATGCCAAGAGCGACAAGTCCGAAGCCGCAGCCCAACCACTGCTTCGGTTGCGGAAAAGATAATCCTGACAGCATGAAGTTAAAATTTGCCTACGACGAAGGGCAGCGGCGCTGCTTCTCACGTTTTCGCCTGGGCAAGCGCTACACCGGCCCGCCGGGATACTGCCATGGTGGAATCATCGCCACCATCCTCGACGAAGCCATGGCCAAGCTGAACAAACCCAATCAGGTGACAGCGGTTACGGCGCAAATGACAGTGAACTATCTGAAGCCGGTGCCGCTGCATCAACCATTGCGCGTCGAGGCGCAAGAGACGGATGTTCAGGGGCGCCGCCGCATTCGCACGGCTGCGATTTTGGACGAAGCCGATCGCGTTCTGGCCCAGGGTAGCGGCGTGTTCATCACGCTTAATCCCGAGCAAATGTCACGCAAATCCGTATAAAATTCAGAGAGTTATGTTTGCCGAAATGAAACCTTCGCGTTTGACGCTACTGGGCGCAATGCTGCTATGCGCTTTCCAGACCGCCTGGAGCCAGTCATCCGCCCCTAAAATCGAGTTCGCACCCGTAGATAGCTGGAAGGCGGCGTTGCTATCCGGCGACGCGGCGGCCTTCCGGAGTGTTTATTCGGTCACCCCTCCGGCGAAGTTTGTGGAGGGCACCGATCAGCAGGACATCTCTCCGGAAATTGATTTCTGGCAGCAGATCAAAAATGTCGGCACCCGAGCTTTCGAGTTGAGAATCACCAACAGCCAAGAACAGCCGCCAATGCGCCTGATTTCCTTCGAAGCCTCTTACAAAATATCTACCCGGTTAGGACCGCGAAGCCGGTATGTATTGGAAAAGCAGGCATGGATGCAACAGGGGAGTGCCTGGCGAATTGTGGTCGCCACCCACAGCGACATTCTGAAGATGCCGCAGCCCACCAACCTGAACCCTAATCTCTATCCCAAAAACATCGATGCCCGGGCGGAGATTAAAGAAGCGGTGGCGAGCGCCGCCGCCGAGCACAAGCGGGTTCTGCTGGTATTCGGCGGCAACTGGTGTTACGACTGCCATGTCCTCGACTTCGCCCTTCACCACAGCGATGCCGCGCCCATCGTTGATCACAGTTTTTTGATAGTGCACGTGGATATTGGGGAAGGAAAATTAAATCCTGACCTGGTAGATCTGTACAAAATCCCATTAAAGCGGGGAGTTCCTGCGGTGGCCGTGCTCGATAGCAACGGCAAGCTCCTCTATAGTGATCAAAACGGCGAGTTCGAAAAAGCGCGCTCCATGGATCCCGATGTGCTCATCTCTTTCCTCAATAAGTGGAAGCCGCCGCATTCGTAGTTGCAGCCTGTCGATTACAATTGCTTTCCTGTTTCCAGCTTCTCGTTGAAAAGCAGGATCCCAGAAACCCACTTCCATGCCTGCCGCCATCCAATGCCGCGACCTGCGCAAGACTTACGACGGTAAGGTCGAAGCCGTGCGAGGTCTCAACCTCCAGATTGAAGCTGGGGAGTGCTTCGGCCTACTCGGCCCGAACGGGGCGGGGAAGACTACGACTATCGAAATTCTTGAAGGCTTGCTACAGCCGACGTCGGGCGAAGTTACGATCCTCGGTTATACATGGCAAAAGAATGCGCGAGAGCTCCGCGAGTGGCTGGGTATTTCGTTGCAGGAGACGCGCCTCTCAGAAAAACTGACGGTGCGAGAGACCATTGACCTTTTTGCCAGTTTTTACCGCGAACCGCGGCGCAGCGAAGATGTTTTGAACGATCTTCAACTCGGCGAGAAAGCGGACGCCTGGGTGGGCAAACTTTCTGGCGGCCAGCGTCAACGGCTGGCCGTGGCGACCGCATTAGTGGGGAATCCTAAGATATTGTTTCTGGATGAGCCGACCACCGGCCTCGACCCGCAAAGCCGGCGGCAGCTTTGGGACATTGTTCGAACCTTTCAGAAAGGTGGCGGTACCGTTCTGCTGACCACTCACTACATGGACGAAGCCGAGCGCCTGTGCGACCGCCTTGCTATCGTCGACCACGGACAGGTCATCGCAGCCGGCACGCCAGCGGAATTAATTTCTCAGCTTGGCGGACACCACGTGGTGGAGTTTGCAGTTGGAGATTCATTGAATGGAAATTCTCGGGTCGACTGGAGCCGTCTGCCAGGAGTGGAATCGGTGCGCAACGACAACGGGTTGATCTCGCTCAATGTTCGCGAGCCGCACCTGGCTATACCGGTGCTTCTTAACGAAGTGTCCAGGCAGGGATTGACTCTCCAACACTTGACCACCCGCCAGGCAAGCCTCGAAGACGTTTTTGTGCGCCTGACCGGCCGCCACTTGAGGGAAGACTGATGGCGGCTCCTCAGCAAACTGCGGGCGCTACCAATCCGACGCCTCGCAATGGCCGTTGGTCAGGATACCTGCATCTGTTGGCGGCCCGGCTGAAAGAACTAAAACGTGAGCCCGAAGTCATATTCTGGGTATTTGTTTTTCCCTTGCTCCTGGCTCTCGGACTGGGAATCGCCTTCCGGAACAAACCACCGGATGCTTCGTCGGTCGTAATTGTCGCTGGATCGGGTGCTCAACCGGTAATGGACCTGCTTCAACACTCGCAACGGAGCGGGTCGGTTCATGCCGTGGTTCGCGAACAGGCGCAGGCCTTTCAGGATTTTCGCGTCGGCAAATACGATCTGGTGATTCAACCGGATGCAACTGGCGCGGTGCAGTATCGTTATGATCCGGCGCGTCCGGAAAGTGCTCTCGCCCGCACTGCGGTGGATGACATTCTGCAGGAAGCCGCGGGCCGCAAAAGCGTAGTACCCACCTCGGCGGTGGTGTCGAGCGAGCCCGGCTCACGCTATATCGACTTCCTCATCCCCGGTCTGTTGGGAATGAACATCATGAACGCCGCCATGTGGGGCATCGGCTTCGCGTTGGTTGAGATGCGTCAGCGAAAACTGCTGAAGCGGTTAGTAGGGACTCCGATGCGGCGCAGCGACTTCCTGCTCGCGCTTACCACCAGCCGTCTGTTGATGACGCTGATAGAAATGGGATTACTGTTGGGATTCGGCGTGCTCATCTTTCATATGCGGGTGTTGGGGTCTGTGGGCACAATTCTGTTAATCGGACTTCTCGGCGGAGTGGCATTCGGTGGAGTCGGACTGCTGACCGCCAGCCGGGCGCAGAAAATAGAAAGCGTCAGCGGCTTGATCAATCTCGCGATGATGCCGATGTGGGTTTTCTCCGGAGTATTCTTTTCGTACGAAAGATTCCCAGCTGCTGTACATCCATTTATCAAGGCACTGCCGCTTACTGCGCTGAACGACGCGTTACGCGCCACCATTCTGCAAGGGGAACCCCTGTCGGCGCAGGTCGGCCGGATCGCAGTGTTGGTTGTGTGGGGAGGGGTTTCGTTTGCGCTGGCATTGAAGTGGTTTCGCTGGACCTAGCCTCAAAGTAGAGACGTGGCTCGGCAACGTCTCTGTTCGCAGCTTCGCAGGCCTTAAAGTTCGGCATAGTCCAGGGAAGACGTAACGGAGCTACGTCTCTACAGGTCGCCTATACTTTGCGCGAAGTGATATCGCTGTCTAGCAGGAACTCAAAGTAGAGAGGTTGCTCGGCAACGTCTCTGTTCGCAGCTTTGCGGACCTTAGAGTTGCGCACAGGTCCCGAGAAGACGTAGCGGAGCTACGTCTCTACAGGTCGCACGATATACTTACTTCGATGCGCAACATGCTCCGCTTTCTGTGGAACGCCACGCGCGGCCATCGGTTGACGCCCTGGCGTAGCCCCTATCTTTTGTGGCGAGTGGAGACTTACTGCGGCGTGAAGATGCAGCAGATTGGATTTATTGAGTTCTGGGAATTCATGTTTCGCGAGCGCAAAAACTTGTGGCGTTTCCTGAGCTGGACAGCTGAAATGGAGCACTTCGTGCATCCTAAGCCGAAAAAATCCTAAAGACTTGCCGTTGACTGCGAGCGAGCGTTCTCTTCCAAAGTCAACGTGACTTCGGCTCCCTTGCCGGCGCTCAGTAGCTGTGCGGCGGGTGCTTTGTTGGCTGCGATCTCTAGAAACCCCATGCTGCCGGGAATTAAAAAAATCTCGCCAATTGCGGCTTCTGCGTAGGCGTTGCGAAGTTGGGTGATATCTCGAGTGCCAATACGTAGGGTGAATTTTGGAGCGACCGCCTCAAACATCGCCGCAGCATCCTGCGCTGAAATATTGGTGATCAGGTTCCCGAAGCGATCGACTTTTAGCACGACGCCTCGCAAAGCCCCGCCCTCTGCCGGCTTGGGGCTTGGCAAGTTGAAGCGAACGAAGTCGGTAATCTCCGGACCGAACTGTGCGGAGTCCACTCCTCTCGCCAGGTACGCTGCGACGGGAGCGAATACGTCGCGAGCGTGAAAGGTGTGACTCACCGGTTGTAGAAAATAGTGGTCTGATGTCACGTGATGTACCCGCATGCGTTCTTCCCGCGCGAAGACACTCGATAGCACGCCATTATCGGGCGCCACAAAGCGGTAACGTTCGCTGGTGGCCACCAAAGGCCGGCGTGCACTGCCTACCCCGGGATCGACCACAACAACGTGAACGGTGCCAGCTGGAAAATACTTATATGCCTGGGCAATGGTGAGCGTGCCGTCAAGCAGGTCGAACGCCTGAATGGAATGGGAAATGTCGACGATCTGCGCGTCCGGCACCAAGCCGAGAATCACGCCCTTAAGGGTACCGACGAAATGATCTTGTAAGCCGAAATCTGTGGTGAGAGTAATTACAGGGCGTTGAGCCAAAGAAACCTCGCGCTACGGGCTGGATGGTAAGAGATTCGACCTTAGCGCGAGCCGATGACCGGGTCAAGATAACAACTGTAATGCTCAGAGAATCTCTACGCTGCCGGAACCAGTCCGGATTTCGACGGGCACGCCACCCCCCCGAACCTTGCCGCGAACTTCTTTTTTCCCAATGCTGCCGCTCACAGAAATCGGATGGTTCACCGAGACTGAGCCGGAACTGGTTTCGGCGTCGAGATCGAAGGAGGCATCGGAAGGGAAGCGCAGGCGAACTTCCCCGGAACCGGTGTGCACCATCCAGGCCCCGGTGGGATTCCCGTCGGCTTCAATGCCTCCGCTCCCAGTCTTGGCGTCGAGCGATCCGCGAATGCCTTTGAGTTCAATGCTGCCCGAACCGGTCTCTGCGTGGACTGCCCCCGAAGCGGTCTGCTCCAGACGGATATCACCGCTTCCCGTTGAGGCCTCCAACCCACCGGCAATGCCTGTCCCTCGAATCGATCCACTGCCAGTCTTGGCCCGCATGTTTCCTTCAATGTGATCGGCTTCAATGCTGCCTGATCCGGTATTGGCGCGAACGGTGCTGCCAATATTACGCACTTTCACATCGCCTGAACCGGTATCGACATCAAGAGTTCCGTGCGTGCCGTCGATCGTCTGGCTGCCGGAACCGGATCTTGATCTGACCCGCGCATCGGCGGGAACACTGATCTCAAAGCTGATGGAAACGTTCCGCCGCAATTCCGGATCTTCGATGTGGCCGATGCGAACGTCGCTCCCGCTTTGCTGGATTGGCGGGTTGGCCTCGATGCGCCGAATCTTTTCTTCCGATGGCGGTCCGAACCAATTTGCGTTCGACCGAATGTGCCCGACGACATGAATCTGATCAGATGAGCCGGTTCGGATCTCGATGCTGCCTGAGCCCGTTTCCACCGACAGATTAACCGGGCCGCTTACTGTCAGTGTGCGATCGAATGAGCCCTGCGCGAAAGCGTGTGCAGGCGTGGAAAGTGTACAAATAAGCGTCGCGGCAAAGATGCTCAGGATTGTCCGGTGGCGTCGCATTGGCTTTCTCCGATCTCGTTGAGAACTACTGGATGTGAATATCTCCGGAACCCGTATGTATGGTGAGCATTGGCCCACCCCCGCGAACCGTTCCGCGCACCGATTTGTGAGAGCGTTCTAGGTTGCCCTGCACCAGCATCGTTAGTGGATGATCGACAACTACGGATCCGGAACTGGTAGTTGCGTCCAGCTCAAAGGCCGCTAGTTTTTGCAACCGGATTTGAACATCGCCCGATCCGGTGCGCAGTGTCCACCCTCCGACTTGATTTCCCTCGGCGACCACATTTCCGCTGCCGGTTTCTACCGTCAGAGGACCGCTGATCTCACGCAGCTCGAGATCTCCAGATCCGGTATGAGCCCGCAGCTCGCCACCAGTGTGTTCATTCAGGCGGATATTGCCGCTGCCAGCTTCCGCTTCCAACGCGCCGCTAAGGTGATCCGCGGTCACGTCGCCCGACCCGGTGTGGAGTTTCACACCACCCTTGAGATCACGCAAACGAACGTCGCCGGAGCCGGTTCTGAGTTCCATATTGCTCTCCAGGCCTTCGACGTTTTGGTCTCCGGAACCACTTTGAGTGTTCACATGAGTGTCGGCAGGAACAGTAATCTCGTAGTCGATGGAAATGTTCTTGGCATTCACATAATCGATATGGATGGAATTGCCGGATTGTCGGATGGGCGGGCTCTGCTCCAGATCTTTTACCTCCGAGCTTCGGTTGGAAAGCCAGCGATCCCCAACGTAGATCTTGCCGCTAATGGAAACCGTGCCCGCTGGCCCTTTGCGCACCGTGATGTCGCCCGAATGGGTGAGTACCTCGAGGTCGACAGCACCGCTGACCTGATAACTTTTTTCGAAGCTTCCCTGCGGGTTCCGGGACGCATGCAGCGCGTTCGTAGCGAGCAGGGAAAGGATTACCACGCCTAATATCGACCGCAAGCTTTGCATAGCTCCTCTCCCTTAGGGGCCAGGCTTATTGCAATACCACCTGATCGCCTTCTTTCATGCCACCGAGCAGCTCGGTTTTCGCCCCGTTTGAGATTCCAATGTTGACGGCGAGTTTCTTCTTGCCATCTTTCTCTTTCGAGTCTGGAACCTCCACGGATGCCTTCTTGTCTTTGTCGTAGATCAACGCGCCTTCGGGAATCTGGAGCACATTCTTGTGTTCCTCGAGGATGATTTCAGCGTTGGCGGTCATTTCGGCCTTCAGTTCGCCGCCCGGGTTGTTGATAGAAACCCGCACTTCGAAGGTAGTGACGTTGTCTTTCTCGACGCCCATTGGGGATATCTTGGTCACTTTCCCGTTGAAGGTTTTGTCTTTAAAAGACTCAACCTTGATGCGAGCGGGCTGGCCGAGGTAGACGCGGCCTATGTCACTCTCGTCGACCTTGCCTTTCACGTAGACTTCGCTGATGTCGCCAAGAGTCATAACCAGGGTGGCAGAGGATCCCAGGACAAGAATTGAGCTGACGGCATCCCCCATCTCCACGTCACGGGACAGCACAACTCCATCCAACGGAGATACGATATCGGTGTAACTAAGCTGTTCTTCCAACTGCGCCAGATTGGCGCGATCCTTTGCCAGTTGTCCTTGGGCCTGAGCTACTTTTGCCCGCAGTACCAGCAACTGGGCCTTCGACACGTTCTGTTTATTGAGCGCCATCTCATAATTCTTCTGTGCGTCTTCCAACGCCGAGGTAGAGACCACCCCGGCTTTTTCCATTCCAGTGGCTCGTTCATAGGCACGCTTGAGCAACGGCACGTCGGGCCCTTCGGCGTCGACCTTGGCGCGTTCGTAGTCCGCCTCACTGCCCTTCAGGCTGGCTTCGGAAGCCTGTACCGCGGCGCGATACTGCTCCACCTGGGCCTGAATTTCATCCTTGTCCAATTGAGCCAGCAGTTGGCCCTTCTTGACGCGGTCTCCCGCATCCACGAGGAGCTTTTTCACGATGCCGCTGGCCTTCGACTTGACCTCGACTTTAATGATCGGCTCGACCTTGCCGGTAGCGACTACGCTCTTGGCGAGATCGCCCTTTTCGACTTTTGCGAGTTTGGAGGGATCAATCTTAGTGCCGCCACGGGTGGCGGCGAATACGCCGCCGGCGATCAGCAGTACCAGAGCCAGCCCAATGCCGCCGTAGATCATCCATTTGCGACGCTTCTTCTTTGCGTTGACGTTCACAGCTTCCTCCTACTGCTCAAGAAGTAATTCCGTTCTCGTGTTGTTACGTAACTGCGTGGTTGTTAGTTCCTGGGATTTGCCGGATGCCGTCGCAGACTCTGTTCGCCGACCCTGATTAGACCCAGCAACCGAAAAAACGGAAGCAAGAAAAATCCATAACCTATTGCCAGGCAGAGAGATTGCGTGGATTCACGGTAAACGCCTTATACGGGGTTGCTGCTATTGTACATCGCCCCACCCGGGTAGACCGTTTGAAATGTTAGAATTAGGGTTACATGTTGGCTTACGTGCTGCTCCGGGTCTTATTGATCCTGCTCCTGGTCGCGGCCAACGCGTTCTTCGCCGCGGCCGAGTTCTCGCTGGTGAGCATCCGTGACACTCGCATTCAGTACCTCATCGAAACCCGCCGCATAGGCGCTCGCATTGTCCAAAGGCTGCACCGCAATCTGGATGAGGTGGTAAATGGGGTTCAGCTTGGCGTCACCATCGTCAGCTTGACCCTGGGCTGGGTTGGCGAGCCGATTGTGGCCCACCTGGTCGAAAACATCGGATTCATCAATAAGGTTCCCCATGCCGCGGTTTACGCCCACGGAATCGCCATCGTTCTGTCATTTAGCGCTATTACCTGCCTGCACGTGATTCTAGGCGAGCTCGTACCCAAGACACTGGCGTTGCAGCGCACCGAACAGGTCGCATTGGCGGTCGCGGCTCCTATGGACGTGTTTCTGACCATCTCCCGTCCATTTCTCTACCTTATGAGTCGCGCGGCGGGAACGGTGTTGCGTGTGTTCGGATCACGTGATCCAAAGCATGGCCCCATTCACTCTCCCGACGAACTGAAGCTCATTGTTACCGCCAGCCGTCAATTTGGACAGATCCCGCCCATGCAGGAAGAAATGATCCACAATGCATTGGAGCTGGAAAGTATTACGGTGCGCGAAGTCATGGTGCCGCGGCCTGATATTTTCTCGCTTCCTGGCGATCTGACACTGGATGATGCTCTGGGCCGCTTAGTCGAAGATCAGCACTCCCGGGTTCCGGTTTACGACCCGCAACGTGGACCAGAACATATTATTGGGGTGCTTTACGCAAAAGACTTAATGCGATGGATGAGGCTGCGATTTGCCCCGACTCCGGTTCAGCCAGTCTCGGCTCGTGTGGGGACGATGAAAATCAGCCAGATCATGCGCGATGTGCTGGTGGTGCCTGAGACCAAGGTACTGACCGAGTTGCTGGAAGAATTCAAGGAGCGCAAGCGTCATCTGGCCGTAGTCGTGGACGAGTTTGGATCGACTGCCGGGCTGATAACTGCCGAGGACATTCTGGAGCAGATTGTTGGCGAAATAGAGGACGAGTTTGACGTCACGCCTGCTGAAGCCGATGTCCCTGAGGACGATGCCAGCATGTTGCTGGACGGCTCCGTCAGTATTCGCGACCTGGATAGCCAGTACCAGCTTCGCCTGCCGCGCGATGGCGGTTTTGAAACCCTGGCCGGATTCATGTTGTCGCACATGCAAAAGATCCCTGCCCCGGGGGACGGTTTCGAGTACGATAACCACCGCTACAGCATCGTCGATATGGAAGGCCGTCGCATCGCCAAGGTAAGAGTTGAAAAGCTACATCCCGAGCCAGTGGCCCAAACCGGAGACTAAGTTTCGCTAATAACTGTAAGCAAAACTGGTAACTGATCTAAGACCAGTCCCCATAAATGCTGCGCTACCTCTGCCTTCGGATTCTTTACACGCTGCCAGTTATCTGGCTGGTGGTGTCCCTGGTTTTCTTGCTGATCCACCTGGTGCCTGGCGATCCTATCCTTCAGATGCTGGGCGAGGGCGCACCTGCCACTGACATTCAAGCGGCTCGGCATGCCTATGGACTCGACGTTCCCCTTGGCCAGCAATATTTCAACTATTGGAAAGGCGTGCTCCACGGAAATCTTGGCCCCTCACTGCGTTTTAACCAGAACGTCGGCGTGCTGATCGTGCAACGATATCCTTACACATTGGAGTTAACCTTCTCCGCCTTAATCGTGGCGTTGCTGCTGTCAATTCCCGCAGGAGTGCATTCGGCGCGGCGGCGCAATCACTGGGAGGATCGCGCCATCAGCGTGGTCAGCTTGTTTGGGTTGTCGTTCCCGAACTTCGCTTTGGGACCAATCCTCATATTGTTATTTGCGATCAGGTTGGGCCTACTGCCAGTTTCGGGTTCGGGAGGGATCGCTTATTTCGTACTGCCAGCAATCACCATGGGCGGAGCATTGGCCGCGATTCTGACTCGCATGGTGCGCACCTCAATGCTCGAGGAGTTGAACCAGGACTACATTCGCACTGCGCGCGCCAAAGGTTTATCCGAGACTACGGTTGTATACCGGCACGCCCTTCGTAATGCGATGGTCCCTGTGCTTACCGTGGTGGGGCTTCAGTTCGGTGCGCTGCTGGCCGGCGCGATTATTACCGAGACAATCTTTGCCGGGCCGGGCATTGGCCGTCTGACTCTCCAGGCCATCGGAAACCGCGATTACTTCCTAGTGCAGGGATGTATTCTCGCTATCGGACTGACGTACGTTGCAGTGAATTTCCTGACTGACTTCTTTTATTCGGTGGCGAATCCAAGGATTCGGCAATAGGAGTAAGTGATGAAGAGAACAGGATTCACAACGACCAAGACTCACAAGACACGCCTTACCAGGGGCGCCGCGATTCAAGGTGAGGTCAGTATTGAAGAAATTTAAAAGGCAGATGGAGAAATATCAGGGAAGGCTGCGGTTTTCGGGCTTGGCGGGGAAGCCTTAGTCCCCCTTCACAAACCAACTTCATTTCCACAAATGTCCACGGCCTCCATTTCGTTTCAGCGCGCGGCGCGACACAACCTCTTGGCTACGACTGGAGTGGTATTGGTGATTGTGTTCGTCCTGTGCGCGCTGTTTGCGCCCTGGATTGCGCCTCAGGATCCCGCTTACATTGATCTCCCCAATCGTCTTTCGTCGCCGTCGATGGCCCACTGGGCGGGCACCGATGAACTAGGACGAGACATCCTTTCCCGCCTGATTTATGGCTCGCGCATCTCGATGCTGGTAGGGAGTTGCGTGGTTGCGGTGTCATTGGCTTTGGGGATTATTTTCGGATCGATTGCCGGATATTACGGCGGAACCATCGATCGCTTTTTCAACATCGTGGTGATGAACGCTTTTCTGTCGTTTCCAGGAATTCTGCTCGCGATCGCATTCGTCGCTTTCCGAGGTCCCGGCATTTTCAATCTCGTGCTGGCCCTGTCTCTCGGTGGGTGGGTTGGATACGCGCGCCTGGTCAGGGCACAAGTGTTGGCGGCGCGGGAGCGGGAGTATGTTGAGGCGGCGAAGGCACTTGGCGCCAGCGACCTGCGAGTGATCGTGCGCCACATCCTCCCCAACATCATTCAACCCGTCGTGGTACAGGCGGCAATTGGTATGGCTGGCGCCATCCTTGCCGAAGCCACCATGAGCTTTCTTGGCCTGGGCGTTCCACCTCCAACCGCTAGTTGGGGAGCGATGCTCAATGACGGCCGTGCCCACCTATTTGACGCTCCGCATCTGGTCTTGTTTCCCGCGGCGGCGGTTATGCTGGCGGTGCTTTCATTCAACTTTATCGGCGACGCCATGCGCGATTACCTCGATCCTCGTGCCCGAATCGAAGCGGGTTTGTAGCCTTTCGTCCATCTGTAAGCCGAGAGCTTCCACGGGGCTGTACACGCCTGTACGTCCAAGTGCAAACATTTGCGAACTCTAGCTCCACGTCCCAAGGTAACTGTTACCGCCTTTCAAAATATTTACAAAACTTTTCGAAATGCCATGGGTTCGTACTTCTGACGGCGGGAACAGTTGATTCCCAACGTGATATTAAGAGCGGGAGAGGCGATCTATGAAAGTTGCAATGAAATCTGTGTTTCTGAGCGTCGCATTGGCGGCCTCAATTTTGCCGGTTGCGGCTCAGGCCGAGACCATCCATCAACGTAAAGAGAATCAGCAGGACCGTATCGCGCAGGGCGTGAAGAGTGGGCAGTTAACGCCCCACGAGACTGCCAAGCTTGAGAACAAGGAAGCCCGGCTTAATCGCGAGACCCGCCGGATGCGCGCGGCCAACGGTGGCCGCTTGACCCCGGCCGAGAAGGCGAAGGTGAATCGTCAGCAGAATCACCTCTCGCGCGATATCTATCGCCAGAAGCACGACGCCCAGCACCAGTAAATCAAGTTGAGGGAAGAAAAGCCTCCGGCGACGGAGGCTTTTTTGTTCGGGCGGAGTTCATCTCACTCCTGAGACGTAGCGAAGCTACGTCTCTACAAAATCTTTCATGAATGCCGTGTAGAGACGTTGCTCCGCAACTTCTTGCCCCAACCCTTTTATCCAACCCCTTGATTCCACGGCCAATCCAGCGCTTGACATAATATTGCAATAAGAAATATAAATATTGCGATACGAAATATGAAGCTCGGTGAGAAAATTCGTTACCTGCGTGACGTAGAAGGTTCATTGCGGGGGCTGGGCCGTCCGATGACCCAGCTGGAACTGGTGCGTGCGGTTCGCAAGGAGCAGAAGAAAGCCATCAGCCAGTCTTATATCTCGCAGATTGAAAATGGCACGCGGCCGCATATGACGCAGTCGTCGCGCACTTTGCTGGCGCAATTTTTCAAAGTGCATCCCGGATTTCTGGTGGATGATCCGCCGGGATATCACACTGACCTGGTTTCGGATTTGCGAACCACGGAAGGAAAGCTTGACGTGTGGCTGTTGCAGGGCGCCGAGCGGTTTGCCAGCGATCCGGAAGTGAGTGACGCACTGTTGAAATCGGCCCGCGAGCCTGACACCCGCCGCTGCTTCCTGTTGTTAGGCGCGATTTTGGATACTCCAGGGCTGGCCGACCGGTTGTTCGAGGCGTTGCGGCCTGAGCTGTGCGGGAAGACCGAAATTCCCGCGGAACGGAGGCGGCCATGACCTGGGCGGATTTCTATCTGATTTGCTTTGCGCTGGGCTTTGCCTTCAGCGTACTGTCGTTTGCTTTTGGCGGACATCACTGGCACCTGCCATTCCACATTCATGCCGGACATCACTCCGGGCATGCCAATGGGCCGGGACACGCACAGTCGAACCATCCCGCGTCGGCGTTTAGCCCGCCGACGGTGGCGGCGTTCCTGGCGTGGTTTGGTGGAACCGGCTTTTTGCTGACGCGGTTTTCGACGGTGTGGTTCGTATTTGGATTTGGGTTGTCATCGTTTGCGGGACTGCTGGGCGCGAGCGCCATTTTCTGGTTTATGAACAAAGTACTGTGGCACCCCGAGCAATATCTCGATCCCGCAGACTTTGAAATGACTGGCGTGCTCGGCCGAATATCGGTTCCAGTTCGAGCCGGGGGCACCGGCGAGCTGATTTACTCGCAAGCGGGCACACGCCGCTCCTGCGGCGTACGCGCAGAAGACGGCAGCGCAATTTCCAAGAACACTGACGTCGTGGTAATGCGCTACGAAAAGGGGATTGCCTACGTCCGGCTATGGAGTGAAATGGCCGGCGAAGAAACTGAGCAGAAGGGCGCACAGTGATGAATTCCTCGACGGCAATTCGCGCCGAAGAAATTCATGCTTCGCCTTTGTGTGCCGCCGTCATTGCCCTGCCAGCAATTGTGACAGTGGTAGTAGCGGTAACCACCTCGGTGCTGGCCTTGCGGCTAATTATGGGTGTAACGGCCTTGATTACGTTTGGAGCGGTGGCGTTGGCGTGGAGCGGCTTCCACTATGTGTTTACCAGTTCGGAGCTGGAAATTCGGACTTTGGGATTCACCCTGCGATCGATTTCGGCCGGGCAGATTCGCGAATACCGAGTCGACAAATGGAACGTGGCAGGCGGATATGGAATTCGCGGACTGGGAGCAAACCGTGCTTACGTGTGGGGAAATCGTGGCGTGCGCATTGTGACCGGCGAAGGACAAGTGTTTTTGGGCTCAAGCAATCCGGAACGCATGATTCAGGAGCTTGATCAGTTGAAGCAGACAACACATTCATAACGGGTAGTAACGGAATTGTAAGGAGGCGGTATGTTTGATCTTTCGAAGGCGATTGAAATTTGGATCATAGCTGGACTGGCGGTTTTGGCTTTCCTGCTATTGATGAGCATGTTGGCCAGGCTCTATCGGAAGGCTGGCCCGCACGAAGCACTGATTGTTTACGGTTTTGGTGGAACCCGTGTAGTCAAAGGCCACGGCACGATTGTTATGCCGATGGTGCAAGTTTGCCGCGAGCTTTCGCTCGAATTGATGTCATTCGATGTGGCTCCGCAACAGGATCTATACACCAAGCAGGGCGTAGCAGTGACCGTTGAGGCCGTGGCGCAAATCAAAGTGAAGTCAGACACCGAATCGATTCTGACGGCGTCAGAGCAGTTTCTTACGAAAACACCAGCCCAGCGCGAAGGCTTGATCCGCCTGGTGATGGAAGGTCATCTGCGCGGCATTATTGGCCAGTTGACGGTGGAAGAAATCGTAAAGCAGCCGGAGATGGTTTCTGATCGCATGCGCTCGACTTGCGCCGAAGACATGAACAAAATGGGGCTCGAAGTGATCTCGTTCACCATTAAAGAAGTTCGTGACAAGAACGAATACATCACCAACATGGGTCGCCCTGATGTAGCTCGCATCAAGCGCGATGCCGACGTGGCGGCCGCTGAAGCCGATCGTGATACGGCGATCAAGCGTGCATTGGCGCAGCGTGAGTCTGCGGTAGCCAGGGCGCAGGCAGATCAGGATCGCGTGTTGGCGGAGACGTTATCGATGGGCAAACAGGCGGAAGCGCAGCGCGATCTCGAAATCAAGAAGGCGCAGTATCTGGAAGTTACCAAGCGACAACAGGCGCAGGCCGACAAGGCTTATGACATCCAGACCAACATCATGCAGCAACAGGTTGTCGCCGAGCAGGTGAAGGTGATGCAGATCGAAAAAGAGCAGCAAGTGAAGGTGCAGGAAGCTGAAATTAATCGCCGCGAGAAGGAGTTGATCGCCACGGTGCTGAAGGGAGCGGAGATTGAACGTCAGCGGATTGAGACGCTTGCTGCCGCCGAGCGCCAACGCCTGATGGCGGAGGCGGAAGGACATGCTTCCGCGATCCGTGCTCAGGGCGAGGCCGAGGCCGAAATTATTTTCAAGAAAGGCGAGGCCGAAGCCAAAGCGATGAACGTGAAGGCTGAGGCCTATCAGGAATACAACCAGGCCGCGGTGGTCAACAAGTTGTTCACCAACATGCCGGAAGTGGTTAGAGCATTGGCTGCTCCGCTATCGAACGTGGACAAGATCACAATTGTTTCGACGGGAAATGGAGATGGCGCCGGCATGAGCAAGATCACAGGCGACATTACCAAAATGGCCGCGCAGGTACCCGCGCTGTTCGAAACATTATCGGGCATGAAGATGAGCGATCTCTTGTCGCAGGTACGGCTGATTGGCGACAAAGGACCGAAGCCGGATGCGTTGCCGGCCAAATAAATGCTCTTGCTTCTGGGCCCGAGCGTCTGGATGGGGCCAGAAGCCGGTGACGTTTATGAATCGACCTGTGGCACAAATCGGATTGGGCATCGCGTTCGGAGCGGGACTAGGCGCGGCCACTGCGGTGCTGCTGGGTACCGGCGGCGCTTGGCTGGCGATTGGAATCGCACTGGGCGTGGTGATTGGGGCCGCTATGTTTCGGCGGAAAGCTAGTTTGTAGCGGGTTTGGGTTTATCGGGTCAAAGGCCCCAATCAAGCGGAGCTTGAACGGGGCACCCACTAGACTCATGACAGATAACAGATTCATAACGATTAACGTCCGAAGGAGTACAGCATGGCACTATTAGAGCGCGTTTCTACATTAGTCCGGGCTAACCTTAACGACCTCATCGATAAGGCGGAGCATCCGGAGAAAATGATCAAACAGGTAATCCTCGACATGCATAACCAGCTCTTGCAGGTGAAGACGCAAGTAGCCATCGCGATTGCCGATCAGCATGTGTTGGAGCAAAAGCAAAAAGAAAATCAGGATAAAGTCGCAGAGTGGACGCGCAAGGCAGAACTTGCTGTCGGCAAGAACGAAGATGACCTGGCTCGGGTAGCGCTGCAGCGGGTGGAGAGCTATCGCGATTTGAGTGAAGGCTTCGGGCAACAGGCGGCCGACCAAAAGGTGCAAGCGGAAAACTTAAAGATTGCCCTTCGTCAGTTGGAACAAAAATTGGCAGAGGCAGAAGGCAAGGCTGACCTGTTGATGGCGCAGCATCGCCGGGCACGCGCGGTGGCCAAGGCAAGTGACGCGAAGTTCAGCGCCGGCAGTGCAACCGACGGGACATTCAATCGCATGAAGCGGAAAGTGGTCCACGCGGAGGCGTTGAGCCAGGCGAAGTCGGAGATTGCGTCCAGCGATCTGGAGGCTCGCCTGGCGTCGCTGGAGAAGGAGGATCGCATTGAGCAACTGCTGGCGGAGATGAAAGCCAAGCGGGGACAGACACTATTGTCTTCTTGAGGACCGAGCTACGCATTTTCTGGAGCGAAGAGTCCGGAGGGCTGCATGGTTGCGGTCGGGGCCCCTCGGAATGAGCATCGCGCCTCGGAAGGACAGTAGTTTAGGAGGTCCAAACGGGTATTTTTCTGTGTTAGGACCAGTTTTGGTAGGTGTAGACTACTGCCGATAACCGGTGACACATGAAAGAAGACCTCAATCAAATCGACCGCGAGTTCCTGAAGTTGGTCGGCGAAGGTCGAGAAGAAGAAGCGCGGCAGTTTGCTATTGGCAACATTGGCAAACTGTCCGATGACGTCAGGGAAGATTTGATTGATTCACTCGCCGAAGAAGGTCTTGATCTATCGGTCTTGCGTCAAGAAGAAGAGCTTGTCAGGCGGCGTAGGGCTGGGTAGTCCAAGCCATCGCGGAGGAACAGCTCTACTGAAGCGCCTCTCAGGCGCTGGCTTTATCGATTAGTGGCAGGGTTTCTTCGCTGCTTTTTCCCGCATCCAGATCCAACTGCTCCTGTCCGCTCAACACTGTTACTTTTCCTCGATACGACTTCAAGTGCCGCTGCGCGGTTTCAAACGCTTCCTGCGCTTTGTTAAGACTCTTGCCGATATTTTCGAATTGGTTCTGGAAGAAGTCGAACGACTTCTGCGCCTTCGCCAGCTCCAGGCGACTCTTCTCAAAGCGGCTAGCGACTTCATACCACTTGTGGACCAAGGCGATCGTCTGCAACGTCATTAACAATGTGTTTGGGGAAACCGGGAAGACGTGCTGCTGGTTGAGCCAATCGGCGAGGTCGCGGTTGCGAATGGCTTCCATGTAGAGAGTCTCGCTGGGCAGATACATCAACGCGATGTCAGTGGTGCCTTCTTCCGGCTGGATATACAGCTTTATGCGCCTGGCTTCTACTTTCATCACGCGCACAAACTCGATGCGGGCCCCTTCGATTTCTGCTTCTACATTGCTTTCGAATAGCGCCAATACCTGCTCGCGGGGAAACTTCGCGTCAATGGGCAGGCGGCGGTCAGGGAAGTAGATCATGGCGTCGGCGCGTCCGTTTTCCCCCGCCGAGGCTTGAATGGCGAACATATGGGCGGGCAGGAAATCTGAGAGCAGGCGCTCCAGGCTGGCCTCGCCGAACTGGCCGCGCAGATGAGGAAGTTTCAGCAGGTTATTTAGATCATTGATCGAATGACCCAAGGCCCCAACCTCACGCAGTTGCTCTTCGGCAGCCTTCAAGTGTTGTTGGACTTTTTCGAATTGGGCGAAACCTTCTTTGATGTTCTGATCGAGCTTCAGCTGCACCTGCTCGGTGATTGCCATCAGCTTGCTATCCACGCGATCCCTGATGGAGTCAAGACTTTGAACCGTGGTTTGGTTAAGTCCATCGAATTCGGACTTGAGCTGCGAGGTCGTGAGCGCCAGAGAGTTAGTCAGTTCGGTGCGAGCTTCGGCGAGGCGTTCGGATTGCTCGCGGCGCCCGGCCGTCATTTGCTCTTCGACGGCGCTGCGAATGCCGGTGAAGCCGTCGGCCAGGCGGTCGGAAACCTGTTGCCGAAGATCGCCCTTGGTCTGTTCCAGCCGTGACGCCATGTCGGCAGTGGAAGCTGCGAACTGGCGGGAGAGGGTTTCATGCAACGACTCAGCTTGTCGAGCCAAACGGAGCAGCGATTCTTCGTGCGAAGAAGCGTGCGAGCTTCGGCGATAGAGCATAGCTGCCAAAAGCAGCAAGGCGAGATTAACGGCGAGAAGAGTGCCTAGTAAGAAAATGCTCATGGATAAAGAGGTCTGTCGCTATATTACTGGAAATAAAGGCCAAGTTTTTCAACAGAACCAGTGCATTCAACCCCACTTCCTCATAAGCTCTGGCCGCGTTTTAGGCGGACTAGATTAGAAATCCCCAATGACCATCGTAAGTAGGCTTCTGCTACCGCAGGAAGCTACTCTTAATGGGAGCATTAAGGGGTCTTCATGGCGCATAGTCCGGAACGCGGCCGCAATATGTTCTGGCCTCTCCTTACGTCCCTAGTGTTGTTGCTCGCCAACAACGCTCCGGTAGAAGGAATGCCCAGCCCTCAGCTTGCGAGTGCTCGCGCCGGGTTTCAAGAGTTCGAGCCAGCTTACGATCCACGAGCTGAAGCGGGACTGCTGGAACTAGCCAACCGAATACGGGGCAAAGAGGGCCTTCCTTTTTTCGAAATGGATCCCGATCTGACCAAGGCGGCGCGTGAACATGCTTCCGCGATGGTGGTTCATCAGCAACTCTCTCATCAGTTTCCTGGAGAGCCGGGACTGGCGCAGCGCCTGGGTGCCAAGTCGAAGCTTTTTCTCCAGGAGGCGGCAGAAAATGTCGCGATGGCAGACAGCGTCGATCGGGTACACGAAACGCTGATGCACTCTCCGCCCCATCGGGAGAACTTACTGCATCCCTCATACAACGTGGTGGGGATCGGGGTAGTTCGCCGCGGCGACATGCTTTGGGTGGTGCAGGATTTCGGCCACAGCCTGCCCACTGGTTCTTCCGAGAAGGGTCGCGATGCGGTGGCGGAAAGTATTGCCCAGGTTCGCGAGAGCAAACAGCTGACGCCGCTTGAGCGGCATGAGAGTGGCTTGATTCAATCCGGGGCGTGCGCCATGGGAAGAGAGAATTCGGTGCATGCGCCTGCGGGCGACGAACCTCCGCAAGGCCGAATGATTCTGCGTTACACCACAACCCAGCCAGACGTGCTGCCATCGCAAGCTCAAAACGCCATTGCCGACCGCAATATGCGTGGGTATTCGGTCGGAGTTTGCTACGCCAGAAGCACCAGTTATCCGAATGGAATTTATTGGGTGCTGATGGTTTTTTATTGATTTTTCTTTTATTACACCCCGCGTAAGCGCTGCGATTTCCGCCCAACTTCAACTTTCTAGTTCTCGGTTCCCAAGCCTCGATTGGTTTTCTGCTACCCTGCGGAGAGGCCATGAAATCAGTGTCACAAGTTCGAGTTGGGACCGCAGGATGGTCCTATAAAGACTGGGAAGGTGTTTTTTATCCACCGGAGATGCGTCGCCGCCGGCAGCATCCGCTGGAATACCTGGCGCGATGCGTCGACATGGTGGAGATTAATACTTCTTTTTATGGACACATCAAACCTGAACTGGCGACATTGTGGGCGAAACGGGCAGACGCGGTAAATCCCAATTTCGTGTTTACCGCCAAGCTGCATCGGTCGTTTACCCATTCGCCGCTCGCCATGGCGGGGCCGACTTCAGCCGCAACCATTTTGCCCAATGATGAAGACGAGCGACTGGCACGCGAAGGACTAGATGCGCTGGCGTCAACTGGAAAGCTGGGAGCGCTGTTGATTCAGTTTCCAGTTTCCTACAAAAACACGCCGCTAAATCGCGAGTATATAGAACTTGTTTTACGGCAATTCATCGAGTACCCGCGAGTCGTCGAAGTTCGCCACAACAGCTGGGACAATCCTGAAACTTTGGCAACGCTTGAGCAGAGCGGTGTTTCGTTCTGCAACATCGATCAGCCGCAAATCGGTCGAGCACTACCGCCGACCGATCACGTGACCGCGGCGATCGGCTATGTGCGGTTACACGGCAGAAATTATGATCAGTGGTATGAAGCGGAGAAGCCTCATGATCGTTACAACTATCTTTACACGGAGCCGGAGTTGGTGGGATGGAAAGATAAGATCGAGCGTATCGCGCAAAAGGCCAGAGTGACCTACGTTGTAGCCAACAATCACTTTGAGGCGAAAGCGGTAGTGAATGCCCTACAGCTCAAAAATATGTTGTCAGGGGAGCGGGTCAGCGCTCCTGAAACTCTGCTAAAGCACTATGCGAAGCTGAAGAATGTTGCGGACCCGCTGCCTGACGACCTCACTCAGAGCGCGCTACCACTTCTGGCGTAGCGATTATTCCTGCGAGATAGTTACGGACTGGAGCACCACGTCTTTAACCGGTTTGTCCTGACGACTGCGCGGCGTCGCGGTAATCTTGTCGACCACGTCCTGACCCTCCACCACTTCGCCAAAAATGGTGTGGTTGCCAGTGAGCCACTGAGTGGGAGCGACGGTGATGAAAAATTGCGATCCGTTGGTGTTGGGGCCGGAGTTGGCCATTGCCAGTTTGCCCGGCTTGTCGAATTTGTGGGGCGAGCCCTTAGTCTCGTCTTCAAACTGGTATCCGGGACCGCCAAAGCCGGTGCCTGCGGGGTCTCCGGCCTGGATCATAAAGTCGGGGATCACGCGATGGAAGATGGTGTTGTCGTAGAGACGATCGCTGCTTTTCTTGCGGGTGACGGGGTGGCTCCACTCGCGTTTGCCTTCCGCAAGGTCGATAAAATTCTTGACCGTCTTGGGCGCATCCTTTTCAAAAAGACGGCACACGATGGTGCCCTCCGAGGTTGTAAACGTGGCATAAGTACCGGGTTGGCGAGGCATGGGAATCCTTTCTATTAGAAACAAAGCGGTGACGGCATAGATGCCCCTACGGCAAATACGCGAAAAATTATTTTACGACCGAGATGTGGATGATCTTCACCGGACGATTGGGACGATCGTTGGAATCGCGGCCCATGCGGGCGATCTGTTTGACCAGCGTAACGCTGGCTTCGTCGCACTGGCCGAAGATGGTGTAGTTGCCATCCAGGCTGGGATAGGCGACTTCCGTAATGAAGAATTGAGAGCCATTGGTTCCGGGACCGGCGTTGGCATAGGCAAGACGCCCCGGGCGGTCGAATTTGAGCGTGAGCGAAGTTTCGTTCTTGAAGGCATAACCGGGGTCGCCTTCGCCAGTACCCGCTGGATCGCCGCCCTGGATCATAAAGTCGGGAATGACGCGATGGAAGATAGTGCCATCGTAGAGCGGTACGCCGTGCTTCTTAGCATGGCTTACGGGATTCTTCCAATCCTTGGTGCCGTTGGCGAGACCAATAAAGTTAGCGACGCCAATGGGAGCTTTATCGGGAAATAACTTACAGGTCATTTTGCCAGCCGAGGTATTGATGGTGGCAGTTGGGCCGGCCGATGGCGTTGTGGCGGGTTTGGTGGCAGGTTTTGCAGCGGTCGCACCAGTCGCAGCTTTGTGGGTGGCGGTCGTGCCAGTTTTTGGGGCAGGCTTGGTTTGGGCTATTGCCATGGCCGCGATGGCCATCAGTCCTACCGTTAAGAACTGTCTTTTCATGTTCGCTCCTTAAATGTATTTCGAAATTGTACGACAACGCGCTGCTGTTATCTCGACGGAGCTGACTGCATCTGCTGGCTGACTTTCTCGACTTCGCGAAATACTCGCAGCAGGTTGCCGCCGAGAATCTTCTTTACGTCGTCGGGCTTGTATCCGCGATCCAGTAGGGCTTGGGTGATTTTCGGCAGGTCAGCCGCCGAATCCATTCCTTCCGGCATGGCCCCGCTAACCCCATCAAAATCTGATCCCAGGCCCACGTGGTCGACTCCGGCAACCTGGGCTACATGGTCGATGTGGTCGATCAGAGATTTGAGCGGGGGCCGCGGGATTCTCGAGGACCAGTCGCGCTCAATCTTATCCACTTCAATATAGGTAACCGACCGGCCAGCCGCTTTGCGCGACGCCAAAAAGTCATTAACAGCGGCATCGCGCTCTTTTGCCTGTGCCTCGGCGGCTTTCAGGTAATTTTCGTCGATGAAAGCCGAGTAGAAGTTCACCTGCACCACGCCGCCATTTTTTGCTACGGCGCGGAGCATTTCGTCCGTCATGTTGCGTAGATGGTTGGTCAGCGCGCGTGCGGATGAATGCGATGCAATCACTGGGGCCTTGGAGGTGGCAACCGTATCGAAAAACGTCTTGTCGGCGACGTGCGAAATGTCGACCATCATTCCCAGTCGATTCATTTCAAGCACTACCTGCTTGCCAAAATCGGTTAGGCCATTGTGGTGCTGAACTTTGGGGTCATCGATGTCGCCCGAGGAGTCGGCCCAGTCGTTGGTATTCGACCAACTCAAAGTCATGTAACGAATTCCCAGGCGATAGTACTCGCGCAGCAGGCGGACGTCGTTCTCCATGGAGTGGCCGCCCTCAATGCCCATCAGGGTCGCGAGCTTGTGCTCTTTGTGGGCGCGCTCAATGTCAGCAACGCTGAACGCCATGGTCATCTGCTCGGGATGGCGCGCCGCCTGTTCGTAAACACTGTCGATCAGATCAACGGTATGGCGAACATATTCGGTGGATGACGTGGTTTTAGGGTCCACCCATATGGAGAAAAATTCAGCGCCTAGATTTCCAGCTTGGACCTTACTCAGGCTGATGTGGCCTGGATCGGCAGGGTCAGAGTTCGCCATATCGTAGTTTTCGTCGAGAAACCGCTGCGGCGTGTCAGCGTGAGTATCAACAATAATGGCGGATTCGTTAATCGATCTGGCGCGAGCACTGATTGATTGAGTAGAAAGCTGCGCCATCACCGGGGCAACAGCCAAAAGCATGAAAAACCATAATCGAAATAATTTCATGAGGGATCGGTCCTCGATGTCTGCAAGAGGAGGATTGTAAATGGCCATAAGCGCGGGAAAAAGCATCTGACGTGGTTCCGGGCACTGAACAGTTACTCCGCATTCCTGGGCTGAAGCAGTGCTTCGATCGACGCCTTCACGGACTGCTCTGCGCTCTGGCCAGTGTCGATGACGGTCTTAGGTAGAGCAATGGCTTCGAAGCGGCGCTTTACTTCCAGGTAGAGCTGAAAGTTTCGATTCTTCGCAGGGTGTTCGCCGGAAGCCGCCTGCTCGGCCAAACGCCGATTCGCCGTGTCCTCCGAACAGGTACATTCGAGTATCTGCCACTCTTGTTGCAATTGAGCCGCGACTTTTAACACTTCTTCAATCTGATAGCGACGCGAGAATGTTCGTCCGTCCAGAAATAGAAATCTTTTTGGATCTTTCTGGAGAACGAACTTTGCCGTCTCGAGCATGATCGTCTGCACGAAGTCATCCTGTGTCGTCGAGTACTCGATTTCGCTAGCCGGGAAAAGAGCAGCACGAATGATGTCCTTGCTGAGCACGGCTCCGCGAAAGTGATCGGCGAGGGCCCGGGCCAAGGTGGTCTTTCCAGTGCCGGGCAAGCCGGCCATGAGGATAATCATGCGTGAGACTTAGCCTGAAGCTGCCTTTGCGTCTTCCGTCGCAATGGGTAGTGTGACGGTAAAAATTGCCCCTCCCACCGTGGTGGAGGAAGCTTCGACATTGCCGTTATGTTCTCGCAAAATTGCTTTGCATATGCTCAGACCCAATCCCGTGCCGCGTCCTGGACGCTTAGTGGTGTAGAAGGGGTCGAAGATATTTTGCATGACGTCCGCCTGAATGCCGGGGCCGTCATCCTGGAAAATCACCGCCACCCCGGCTGGCGTCTTTCCCAGGCGAATTCTCAGCGTCCCGCGATCACGGACCTCGCGCATTGCCTGCTCTGCGTTCAAAACAAGATTCAGGAAGACTTGCATAATCTGGTGGGGGTCGCCACTTACGGCGGGAAGCGAAGGTTCGGGTAGGAAATCTATGGTGATATTGTTTTTGCGCAGCGAGTAGGCATGAAGGTGAAGGGTTCGCTGCACCAGTTCGTTTAGATTGATTTGGCTCTTTCCGGGGGCTGGCGGGCGCGAGAAGTACATCAGGTTCTGTACAATTTCAGCCGCGCGTCGTGTCTGCTGTTGGAGGATGGCAAGCTGCTTTTGTTCCGCCTCCGGTCTTTGTTCATCGTGTAGCAACTCAGCGACGCCCAGAATGCTGGTAAGCGGATTGTTTAGTTCGTGCGCAAACCCACCAATCATCTGTCCCATGGCTGCCAGGCGTTCGCTCTGGATTAGCTGATTTTCCAGTTTCCTTTCCAGCGTAATGTCACGAGCTGAGATGATGACTCCATTTACTTTGTTTTCGGAATCAAAAAGCGGACTAGCCGATGCCCGCAGAGTCCGAAAGCTGCCATCGCGGTGAACTGCAGCGTATTCGCAGAAACCGAATTTCTGTCTTCCCCCGACAACATCGCGGTAGAGTGCCAAGAATTCAGGCGGTTGGGAAGGCAGGTTAGTAATTTTCTTTCCTGTCAGATCTTCGGGCTTGTACCCCAGTTGGTCTCGAACCCGCGAACTTACGAAGCTGTAACGCTCTTCGAGATCGATCACCAGAATCAGGTCGGGGAAGCACTCCAAAAGATAGCGTTGAAATTCTTCCTGTCGGCGCAGTGCTGCCTCGACCGAGCGCTGCTCGGTGACGTCGACCAAGGTGCCTTGATAGCGGAGAATTTCTCCGGCTTCGTTTCGCACTGCTCGCGAGGTATCGAGAAAAATTCCCGGCGATCCGTCTTTGCGGCGCAGGACTACTTCGCGAGCGCGTTCGGCACCGTGGTCTCCAACTTGCCGGCCGAGTATTAAGCCGTTTGTCGAATCTAAATTGAGGGCTGTCGCAGCGATCGCTAAAAGTTCCTCACGAGTGCTGTAGCCGAGCATCGCCACCAAAGCCGCATTGGCCTCCAGGAGCTTTCCTTCGGGCGTGCTGAAGTAAACACCTTCCTGCAGCGTTTCAAAAAGGTCGGTGAAGCGTGTCTCTTTTTCTTTTTCTCCCGTGACATCGCGAGCCAGCGCGCTAACCCCGACGACTTCGCCATCCTTCGTGATGGCATTCAGAACGCAGTCGAAGTGAAGCCATCGGCCGGTAGCTTTTAACTGGACGGCAACCAATCCAGACCAGCGCCGCCGTTCGAGAAAGCGGGGCAGTCCACGATTGAGCTCAGCCAGCTTGGGCTCGCTGAGAAAGTCAGTTAAACGATGGCCAACTACGTCGCCGTAGTTAACGCCCAAAACTTCCGCCATCCGTCGGTTCACGGTGCGGAATGTTCCGTCGAGCGAGGCAGCAAACGCCACATCATCGAACGAATCAATCAATTCCTTAAAGCTGCTGCGTGAGCGTGCAATTACCTGGCTGAGCTGATCCAGCTGCGCTTCGGTAGGGCCGGCGACCTGTTCCTGCATGCTTTGCATCAGGTCTTTTAATTCGGCAACCCGTTTGTGGCGGCCATAAGAGAAGGCTGCAAAAAAAATGGCCACGCACAGCACTGCAACCGGCAAAAGCCCCAGATGATACGGCAAGTTTTGCGAGCGGTCCCAGGAGACTGCTGCGAGCGCGGTCGCCAGGAAAACCACAAAAAGCATAGCCAGCCGCCACAGGCGCGCTTCTTCCTGTTCCAACTTCTGAGAAGTATTGCCTGGGTCAGCCAATTGATTTTCCAACTTTGACATCCGATACCGCCATGCGAGGTACTGCGTAAACCTCTTGATCCTAGTCCGCAGGATTCCACAAAACAACCGTATCTTACTGTATCTATTGGATATCTAGGTTCTCTTTGCCTGTCGTTACGTGACTGACCGAGGGCTGTGGTTACGCGTCACAGGCCTCTGTGATGTATGTCACCAGCGTTCTCTGACCAGTCGAATTATTGTCGACACCATCTCTCGCCCGGTTTTCATTCCCAGGGTACGGGTGTGCCGTCTACTGCCCGCGACGATTGGAGCCATGCTCTATAAGACCCTAAGCGCCGCGGTGTACGGCGTCGACGCCAACATCATCGAAGTTGAAGTCGACATCTCTGGCGTAAAAACGCCGGAGGATCAATTTCACACCGTAGGCTTGCCCGACGCCGCTGTCCGTGAGAGTCGTGACCGGGTACGTGCCGCTCTGAAGAACTGCGGCTATGACATTCCGCACACCCAGATCACCATTAATTTGGCGCCGGCAGATATTCGCAAAGAGGGCTCAGGGTTTGACCTTCCCATGGCGCTCGGCATTCTGGGCGCTTATGGGGGACTCAACAAGAAAGAAGTGCCAGACTGTCTCTTCGTGGGTGAACTTTCGCTCGACGGCGGCCTGCGTGGAGTTCGCGGAGCTCTGCCCATTGCCATCGAAGCGCGAGGAAAAAAGATTCCACGGCTGGTTGTCCCCGAGCTAAATGCCCGTGAAGCCGCGATGGTGAACGGAGTTGACGTCTATCCGGTGAAGTCACTGCTCGACGTCATTCACTTTCTCAATACCGGTAACGGAATCACCCCGCTGAAAGTGAACACCGACCATCTGCTCGGCGAGGCCCAGCATTATGTGGTCGACTTTAAAGACGTTCGCGGCCAGCAAACCGCCAAGCGCGCACTCGAAGTTGCATGCGCCGGCGGGCACAACATCCTGATGATTGGTCCTCCCGGCTCAGGGAAGACGATGCTGGCCAAGCGCATGCCGACAATCCTTCCGCCGCTCACTTTCGAGGAGGCGCTTGAGACCACCAAGATTCACAGCGTAGCGGGCGTGCTTGACGCGGGTGCTGGACTGGTTGGAGTTCGACCTTTCCGCTCGCCGCACCACACCATCTCAGACGCCGGCCTGATAGGAGGAGGCGCCGTGCCACGGCCAGGAGAGGTTTCGCTATCCCACAACGGAGTGTTGTTTCTCGATGAACTGCCTGAATTTCCTCGCAAGGTGCTCGAAGTTATGCGGCAGCCGCTGGAAGACGGCACCGTGTGCATCGCCCGAGCTTCCATGTCGCTGACGTTTCCTTCGCGCTTCATGCTGGCAGCCGCCATGAACCCATGTCCCTGCGGATATTTCAACGACCGTTCGCGTGAGTGCCGATGCACCCCGCCAATCATTCAGCGATACATGTCCAAGATTTCCGGTCCGCTAATGGACAGAATCGACATTCATATCGACGTTCCGGCAGTGAATTACAAGGAAATGCGCTCAACCTCAGAGCCAGAAGACTCCGCCAAGATTCGCGAGCGGGTGGTACGCGCTCGCAATCTGCAACTGGCCAGATTTTCAATCGCCCCAAAAGAAAAACTCTATTGCAACGCGCAAATGGGATCGCGCCACATTCGTGTCTTTTGTGAGCTGTCCGCGGATTGTGAACGCCTGCTGGAACGTGCGATGGCCCAACAAGGACTGACAGCTCGAGCCCACGACAGAATATTGAAAGTGGCACGCACCATTGCCGACCTGGAAAGTGCCGCGGTTCTTGAGCCCAAGCACATTGCCGAAGCTATTCAATATCGCACGCTGGATAGAACGTTTTGGGCTTAGGAATTTTCGCTACCAACGTACGTCTCTAGCGGCGAGAACATTCCGTGAATAATCAACGCAACCGCTCCACCGAGCAGTGTATTCACCGTACGGTGGGCGATGAGAGCATTTTCCGGCAGCCCGGCTAAGGAAAGCACAAACACAACATAGGATGTTAGGCAGATGGCAAACAGCGCATAGTTGACGTAGATAAAAAAATAGCAGAGCACGGCGAAGATGACGACCAAGGCAGCCAGTATCCAGGGATTCGGTCTGAGACTAGCTGCTATGAGAGTCGCCAATGCTGCCCCGGCTAGGGTCCCCAACACCCGCGCTAAGCCGCGCTGAAAGGTTTGATGAAGTTCCGGTTTAAGCACGATGGCGGCCGTCATAGGAATCCAATAGCCGTTGGGGAGCGCCATCCAGCGATAGAGCGCCGCTGCTGTTCCCAGCATGATGGCTGCTCGCAACGCTTCCAAGCGCCGCCTCCAGCTTGCGAGTTTGGCATGGGAAAGGATATTGCGTTCTTCCGCGGCGTTGGCACCCGCGATCACAGGACTTACCGAGCCCAAAATACGCCACAGCGAAACCACAAGGCCCAACTGCAGTAGCCCTCCCGCCAAAACGAAAAGGCCGCGAGTCAGAGCGTGCAGGCCGCTCGCAGGATAGGCCGTAGAAATCACTAACCATACAGCGCATTGCAACGCGATCCATGATGTGCCAGGGCTTAATGTCCAGAATGTGCCGTAGAAAAATCCCCAGGCTGCGCTAACCAAAACCCTGGCGACGTTGGAGACACCGGCCAGTGTGCCAATCCAGCTTGAGATGCACATTCCAACTGCCGCGATCAGCATTGGGGCCTTTCGGGAATGCAGCAGCTCATGAAAGGATCCGAATCCAACGGAGAATGCTCCGGCCGCCGCCATTACACCTTGCCTCGGATGCCCGGTCCCAATCCCGATGATGAGTGGAAGGGCAATCGCAGGCGCGCAAAGCACGGCACATCGGGGATGGAATTTCGACCAGTCGAAAAGCAGAGTATCTTTGGCGATCGTCTTGAGCATTTTAGCGCTTGGATGTTTAATGAACCGGGGCAAGTTTTTGATGTAAGGAGATTTTAGTGGGAAACCGACGAACGTCGCTGCTTTGGTTGGATCTCCGGTAATTCTGCTTCGTGTAAAATCAGCGACAGTGTTGCCCCTTCTCGACGCGCATGGCTCATTTATTTCCCTGTATTGTACTGTGAACGTCATCTCACGCTGTGCTGGTGACCCTATCCAAGTGAGCCAGCGGTCGAAATGAGAATGAATCACTCGGCGCAGCCCCTCACCATTTTTACCCCATCGTTCGCCGATGACGACATTACTAATGCGCAGGCACTCACTGTGAAAGAGATCGTGACTCGGCTTCCCGAGGACGAGTTTCGCATCGTTATGATCTGCCGCGGCACGCCCGACCCGCGGATTAAGCAGAAAAAAAACATCAAACTACTGCCTTACCACAGGCACGGTAACGCTGCAAGACTGCTAGCCGGCTGCCTTCTTTCTCGGCCGGACCTTTATTTTTACCCCATGTTTGGCCCGCTCGATTCCGCAATCCTGGCGTTGAGAAGGAAATTGCGCTTGCGCTTGGCGCTTGTCAGTCCCGTTCTTATAGAAATTAACAACTCGACCGGAGTCGGATTAACTGCTCGCTCAATCCTTGAAGCTGATGCCGTCTTCGCCGTTTCCGACTATGTCGCCGAGACTGTAGAGAACAAATTTGGACTCGCGGTGGGTGTTATCTACGATGGAATAACCCGCAGACATTTTTTTTGCAAGGAGTATAAGGAAGGCTGTCCGCTTACCGTTTTGTATGCTGGGTCCTTCCAGCCCAGAAAAAGAGTGGAGCTCGTAATCCTTGAGGCTAGCCGGTGGCCCGATGTAGATTTTAGACTGGCGGGCCAGGGCGAAACCGAGACCGCTTGTCGTGAAATGGCACAACGACTCGCTTGCCGCAATGTTACTTTCCTAGGATCACTGTCCCAAGCACAACTGGGCGAAGAAATGCGAAATGCCAACGTTTTTCTCTTCCCAAGTATTTTGGAAGGGCATCCTCAGGTCTTGGGCCAAGCAGCTGCATGCGGACTGCCGGTAGTCGCCATGAACTTATATCGTCCCGATTACGTCATCGATGGACAGACCGGTTTCTTAGTAGATTCTGATGAGGAATTGTCCGGACGATTGAGCGAGCTTCTTGGTGATAGTAATCTCCGCCGTACTATGGCTGCGGCTGCGGTATCGCACTCCGCGAAGTTCGATTGGGATCAAAGTGCTGAACAATGGGCGCAGTCATTCAGAGACGTAGTGCGCAGGCGGACGAATCGCTGATTGCTAGTTCGCTTGGATTCGTATCATAGCCAAAAATGACGAGAATCAAAACCGTCTCCCGCTACGCTGGGTACGTCGCTTCAGTAGGTACTGCGAAGGTGGTTGGCGTGCTGATCACTTCGCTGACGTTCCCATATCTGGTGCGCCGCCTCGGCGTAAACACTTATGGAATATGGAGCTACGTGCTAGCGGTGTTCTCCTTCTTGGGGATCGTAGCCAATCCAGGCTTAACTACATTTACATCCCAGGCTGTCGCGGCTCGACGGAAAGCCGCTTTCGACCTCATCCCTGATGTGCTAACACTGCGGGCCATTGGCACTTTGGTGGCTCTAATTATTTTGAGAATTGTCGTGATGTTCGAGGCGCGGAGCGAGGTGCGTGAGCTTTTTTATTTGTACGGCATTGGAGTGTCGATCACCAACTTGATGAGCCCCGACTACCTTCTGACCTCGTTGGAAATGTTTCACGAAAGTGCATTGCTCACTACCATCCAGCAATCCCTGTACGCTGTTGGGATCTTCGTCTTGGTCCGCTCTCCAAGAGATGTGCTTTGGCTACCGATCAGCATTCTTGGCTCGGCGGTGCTTTCAAATTGCGCAGGCTGGGTGATTCTTTGGCGACGCGATTTTCGCTTCAAATGGAATATTCATCCCGAACGATGGAAGGAAATTCTGGTTCCCAGTTCGCACTACGCAATGTCATCGATAATGTCCGCGACTTATCATCGCACCGGGCACATCGCAGTCCGCTGGTTTTTAGGCGAACACGCGCTGGGACTATATGCGGCCGCAGTAAGGTTGGTAGATATTTCGCGTCAGTTTGTTCTAATTCTGTCGAATGTCTTAATGCCAAGAATGGCCGCAGCCTGGAAGGCCAACTCCGGCTTGATTCAGGTCACCCGTTTCGCCACCTTCATAATCGCAGCTGGAAGTATCCCGGTATCGGTCGGACTATTAGCTACCGCACATCTCGTAGTGCCGTGGCTCCTGGGTGCTAGCTACGCGCCGGATATTTCTTTGGTCAGATGGATGTCGCCATTTGTCGTTACCTCATCGGCGGCGTCGTTATTGGCAGGAATTCTTTATGCAACCGGACGTCATCGTCCGTACTTCTTCGCCGCTAGTGCTGGGGCGGCAGCGGGGATGATCCTATATTTCACGCTGATCCCCACCGCGGGACTTGCCGGGGCGGCTCTGGCATTTGTTCTGGCGGAGCTGGTGGTTGCGGTTATCGCGTATATTTCTCTTCCCCCTGACTTACGTACGATTGGTAGAAGTCCGGTGCTGGGCGCCGCTGTATTTTCGGCATTGCTGATGGTGATAGTGGTGCGAATCGTTAACGCCTACACCAGTTGACTCTACCTCGTGATTCCCGCGGGTGCGCTGGTGTACTTGATCTCCTGCGGATGGATCTCCAGAAAGTGGCTGTTGCGCGAGCTGGGACATACTTCCCCACGCGAGGTACCGCAGGAATCCTAGAGGGATAAGAATCAATAAGCAATGCGCCGACTCCAAACTTTAGATATGCGTTTAAAAGCGCCTAACGTATAATCCCCCGCCAAGCTGTCTCGTTCTAGGGCCCCAGTCTCATAGGAGCTTGAAAAATGACCAAGGGTCCTTGTAGACCTTGCTACGTTGCTCTCCTGCTTGCTGTAGCTCTTTCGACCATGACGGTCGCCAAAGAAAAAGAGAACAAGCCTGAAATCAGCTTTACGTCGCGAGCAGAAATGGTGCTTGTGCCTGTCCTTGTCACCGATAGAAAAGGTAACCACATTAAAGGTCTGAAGAATGAGGATTTCACCATTCTAGAGAATGGCAGCGAGCAGAAGGTCGTAACTTTCGAAGAAATCACCAGTGATCCCCGCCGCTTAGCACGCTCCAGAAGTCCGAACCAGTTCAGCAATCTTATTGCGGGGGCGCCTTCGACAAGCCGGGTTACGTTAATCGTGCTCGACCTCATCAATACGCCCTTTACCAGCCAAGCAGATGCACGAAACGGATTGCTCAAATACCTGGCTCAATCACTCGATCAGCGCGAGCCGACCGCTCTCTACACTCTTAATCGCAACGGCATTCACGTCATACACGATTTCACCACTGACTCGCGGGTGTTGGTTGCCGCCCTTCATAAGGTAAAAGGCGACGCTTACAAAATGGTCGTAGGTCCCGAAGACCTTGAAGGTACGACGGGCGTCGCCAGTCCCGATGGTAGCGCCGGCGTTGATCCAAGTGAGGTGCAGAACGAAGCCAATAAACTACAGTCAATGATTGAAGACGCGGAGCTTAATTTTCAGTCCTTCCAGCAACGCCTCGCAATCACCTACACCTTAGATGGCATGCAGCAGATCGCCCGTGCTCTTGCGGGATTCTCAGGACGCAAGTCGTTGATCTGGGCCACCGGGGGATTCCCCTTCAGCGTCAGTGATACGACGATGCAACTTGCTCCGGCGGGCAGGGACAGTCTGTCAGATGTGATGCCCCTGTACGAGCATACCTGGGAACTGTTGAACGACGCGCAGGTCGCGCTTTATCCGCTTGATGTGAAGGGATTGCAGGTCTCCAACTTGCCGAGCAGTTCCATTCGCAATCCCGGTGCCAACTATTCGCGCAATATGAATTGGCGCCAATTGGATACCCAATCAGGCCTTGAAGCTTTCTCGGCGATGACAGGGGGCCGCAGTTATTACAACTCAAACGATCTAGTGAAGGGATTTCGCGATGCGGTTGACGATTCGTCGCAATACTACATGCTGGGCTACTACCTGGACCGGTCGAAGGCCAAGTTAGGATGGCGAAAGTTAAAGGTCAAGGTAAAGCAAGAACACGTCGAAGTTCGGGCACGCAGCGGATTCTTCGTCACCAACTTCGCCGTCGACCCAGAGAAGAGCCACAACAGCGACTTGGTGTCGGCAGTCGCTTCGCCCTTGGATTTCACCTCGATTGGCCTGACGGTGCGGTTCGGAAAGATAGCAATAGCTAAAGATACGGGTAAACGCCACGTGAATTACGAAATGACCTTGGCCGCAGACTCGAGGCTGGTTGACGAGACCGATAACAATCATGTCGCGCTCGAGTTCCTGGCAATGGCGAAAACACCGGAAGGTAAAGCAATCTCCAATCCCATCGATCAGACAGTGAATGTTCACGTCGCCGCCGACAAACTGCTCTCGATAAAAAAACATGGTGTGGTCTTTGCCGGAGGGTTGGATCTGGCCCCGGGCGAGTACTCGATTCGTTTTGTAGTGCGCGACAACCTTAGCGGGAGGGTTGGATCGGTCGCTGCACCTCTAAACGTCGAGTGAAAACCAACACTGGACCTGACTGATTGAAAATTTGGTGGAGCTAGTCGGGATCGAACCGACGGCCTCGTCGTTGCGAACGACGCGCTCTCCCAGCTGAGCTATAGCCCCACGTTGCAGGAAACGCGGAAGAGTTGCAACCGAGATTTTAACAGCCTTCATTCTCTTACACCAAGTAACCTGAGATTTGCGCTTCGACTGGTTGATGCTATATGCCGCCTAGTTGCCCTTGACGGCTGCGTATCATCGCAGAGCAGGTTTTGCTAGACTGCTAGCTCGACCTGGGAGTTCTAAGAATGTTTCTAGCCAGCAAGCGAACATTTGCGATCACAGCCGTCGTGATTGCCAGCGTTGCATCCGTTATTGTGGGCGCTAAAGCGCAGTCACAGCCAGCGGCAGCAGCCCTGAAGACGACGGAAGAAACCTTCAAAAATATTCAGGTGCTCAAAGGTGTCCCCGCCGATCAACTGATGCCAGCTATGGGGTTCATCGCTGCTTCTCTGGGTGTGGGTTGTGATCATTGCCACGTCGCAGGTGCTTTCGAAAAAGACGACAAGAAGCCTAAACAAGTGGCGCGACAGATGATGCAGATGATGTTCGCTATCAACAGGGAAAATTTTGAGGGACGGCGGGAAGTCACCTGCTATTCGTGCCACCACGGGTCACACGAGCCGGTTTCAGTGCCCATAATTGCGCCCGAGGAAGCAAAGATGGAGAGGCCAGGACCTCCCGGCGCGGCCGTACCGGCGGTGCCCGCTCTGCCTTCGGCAGAGCAGATTCTCGACAAGTATGCCCAGGCAATCGGCGGAGCCGACGCGCTGCAGAAAATCTCATCCAGAGTAGAGAAGGGTAAGGCGACAGTTTTTGGCGGTCGACAGGTGCCGGTCGAGATTTTAACCAAAGCGCCCGGCAAGCGGTCTTCGATTATGCATCTGCCGATGGGTGACAACACGGCGATCTTCGACGGCGCAACCGCGTGGATGAGCAATCCCGGAAGGCCGGTACGAGAATTGGGTGGAGGAGAACTCGACGCAGCCAAACTGGACGCGGATATTCAATTTCCGCTCGACGCGAAACAGATATTCAGCGAACTCAAGGTACGCGGTATCGAGAAGATCGACGGCCACGATACGCTGTTGGTGACCGGCCGCCGCCAGGGGAATCCGCCTGTTGACCTGTATTTCGATCAGCAAACGGGTTTGTTGATACGGGTAATGCGCTACACCGAAACGCCTCTTGGAAGGTATCCCACACAGATCGATTACAGTGACTACCGGACAAGCGGCGGCGTGAAAATCCCATTCCAGTGGACCCAGGCGCGCCCCGGAAACAGTTCAACTACACAGCTGGATGAAGTTCAGAACAATGTGCCGGTCGAGGACTCAAGGTTCGCGAAACCACCGGATCCTCCTCCGAGCAACTCGCCGGCGCCGGGGCCGCCGCCAAAGTAGCTCTCTCTGCTGTTTAGTGAGGACGCTGGAGAAATAAATCTGATTCTTGGAAAAGCCCGGCTTTCAGCCGGCGCTCGGCAAATAGCAGAGTGCCTGTAGGCGCTGCGGCTAAGGCTTCCTCCTTGCTTGATTGCGGTGCTGGTATCGGTTCCTCTTCTGCGGAGCTGTCCTATTTCGCTCATTGGCGGCTTTCAATCCCCATATTTCAAGGAAGTTCGGTCTTTACCTGCGTCTCACATAGTAAAGTGGTATGAGCAACAATTCTCCGTTCATTCGAAAGGTCTATCTTGAGTTCCAGTATCCGCAACATCGCCATCATTGCGCACGTAGATCACGGCAAGACCACGCTGGTTGACGCCATGCTTCGCCAGAGCGGGACCTTCCGGGCCAATGAAACTTTGGTCGAGCGGGTAATGGACTCCAACGAACTGGAGCGCGAGCGCGGCATTACCATCCTGGCGAAAAACACTGCCATCTTTTATGAAGGCATGAAGATCAATATCGTCGATACCCCTGGCCACAGTGACTTTGGCGGTGAGGTCGAGCGCGCACTAAAGATGGTGGACGGAGTCATGTTGCTGGTGGATGCCAGCGAAGGTCCACTGCCACAAACGCGTTATGTTTTGAGCAAGGCACTCGAGGCGAACCTGCCGCCGATTCTGGTCATCAACAAGATCGATCGTCCGGACGCGCGGGCGCAAGAAGTACTTAACGAAGTCTACGACCTCTTTATCGATCTCGACGCCAAAGAAGATCAAATCGACTTTCCGGTGTTGTACACCAACGCCAAGGCGGGGACAGCATCCACAGACATTAAAGGTGGCGGCGAAGATTTGCGGCCGCTGTTCGATGCCATTGTAAGAACCACCCCGGAACCAAAAGGGGATCCAACCGGTCCACTGCAGATTCTGGTCGCGAACCTTGACTACAGTGACTATTTAGGGCGGCTGGCGATCGCGCGAGTTTTTAACGGGCGCATGTTCACCGGCGAGGATGTCGTCATTGCCAAGCTCGACGGCACCTTTCAGAAGACCAAGATCACAAAACTGTTCTCATTCTCAGGACTGAAACGCACCGACATTACCGAGACGCAATTAGGCGACATTGTTGCAGTCGCTGGAGTGGAAGGCATCACGATTGGGGAGACCATCACCGACGCGCTGAACCCCGCGCCGCTACCTCACATCACCATCGACGAACCCACCATCGCGATGGTTTTTACGGTCAACAACTCACCGTTTGCAGGGCGGGAGGGGCAGTACGTCACTTCCCGCAACTTGCGCGACCGCCTGCAGAAAGAGTTGCTCACCAACGTCTCCATTCGCGTAGAAGATAGCGGCACGACGGATTCGTTCACCGTGATGGGCCGCGGCGAACTCCAGCTTTCAATCCTGCTTGAAATGATGCGGCGCGAAGGTTACGAGCTGATGGTAGGCAAGCCCGAAATCGTCACCAAACGTGTAAACGGCCGGCTGATGGAGCCGGTGGAAAAACTAACCATCGACGTACCTGAAGGTTTCGTGGGCGTAGTCATGGAACAGCTCGGCACTCGCAAAGGTGAAGTCACCAATATGCATAACCACGGCTACGGCCGGGTGCGCATCGAGTTTCGCGTTCCCAGCCGAGGGCTAATCGGGCTTCGCAATCAACTGCTGACCGATACCCGTGGCACCATCGTGATGAACTCGCTGTTCGATGGCTATATGGAATGGCAGGGCGAGATTCCACATCGCCCCACCGGCGCTTTGATTTCCGACCGCACCGGGGTTTCCACCGCCTACGCGCTCTGGAGCCTGCAGGAGCGCGGCGAGCTCTTCGTCGGAGCTGGAGTTGACCTCTACGAAGGAATGATCGTGGGCGAGAACGCCAAAGACAATGACCTCGACGTCAACGCAGTTCGCGAGAAAAAGCTTAGCAACATGCGTGCCTCCGGCGCAGACGAGGCGATCCGCCTGGTTCCGTTCCGCCAGCTAAACCTCGAGCAGGCCATCGAATTTATCGCGGAAGACGAGTTCGTAGAAATCACTCCCAAATCACTGCGCCTGCGGAAGAAAGTCCTGCAATCAAACAAACGCAAGCGCAAAGACATGGTCGCAGTCGTACAAGAATAAACCTGAAGTTTTTCTCCTCCGAGCTTGACTGACTAATGATGCGCTCATCGCAATGAGCGCCGGACGGACGGGCATTACGGTTTACACGGCTAACCAGCGAGACTTTCGTAAGTTAGCGGAATTTCGTTCTTTTCAGTGGCAAGTCATCGGATTATAGTTTGCCTGTCAATAACGAAACTTCAGCGAAGCTTGGAAAAGTCGCCGTTAAGTATTCGCCGGCTCTTATCGACAGCACGATTATATGTATAGATCCACGCCTGAAAGGCCTCGCCCGTCTCCAAATTAGCTTCACAAGTCCGTCGAACGAATTCGCTGTTTTCGATATCCAATGGATCAAACTCCTCATACTTGTCCAAAGCGGAAATTAGGGCTCTGTCATCGGGAAGCCTGAAGATTTGTCCCCAGATCTTCGCCTGGGTATTGCCCAATATCGCGCCCGGATAGTGCCCAAATTCATACAGCTCCCCGTTGACCCAGCCTCGCCCAACTAACTGGAACCTCCGTACCAGCGGCTCGATCTCAGGCGGTGCGAGCCCGGGTTGCAAGGTTCCGTAAGAAAAAAGATATTGCGGCATACGAGGAAATGAGCCTTTCGCCCCGAATTGTATACTCGCAAGTGAAGCTGACCAGAATGCCCGAAAGCAGACCGCAGAACATCAAGATGTTTCTCGTGCCCTGTAGTTGCGGCACTACTTTTGCCGTAGCCGAGAACTATGATCATCAGGGCACTGCCTGGAGCCGTTACATGAAATGCCCTAAGTGCGGCAAGCGTCACGATCCCAAGAACCGCCTACTTCAAATCGGCTATCACCGCGAGGGCTACTGGAAGGTCGATGACTGCTAACGCCACCGAAACTCATCGCCGGGTATCGATTGTCGGAGTGGGTAATGTCGGCACCACCTATGCGTATACGTTGTTGCTGAGCGGCATGGCTTCCGAGATCGTTCTGATCGACGCAAATCAGGCGAAGGCTGAAGGCGAAGCAATGGATTTGAGCCATGCCGTGCCTTTTACCCATCCTACGCGCGTCTGGGCCGGGAACTACTCTGACTGCGCCGGATCAGCGATTACCGTTCTGACCGCCGGAGCCGGCCAGAAGCCAGGCGAAACTCGCCTCGACTTGGTCAAAAAGAATGCCGCGATCTGGCGGCAAATCGTGCCGGAAGTGACTAAGCACAATCCCCAGGGCCTGCTTCTTGTAGCCACTAATCCTGTCGATGTCCTGACTTATCTGGCGTGGACGCTGTCAGGTTTGCCGGCCGAACGGGTAATCGGTTCAGGGACAACGCTTGACACGGCACGCTTCCGTTATCTCTTGAGTCAACATTTTGGAGTTGATGCTCGCAGCGTGCATGCCTACATCATCGGGGAGCATGGTGACAGCGAGGTACCCGTCTGGTCGCTGGCCAATATCGCAGGCATGCGCTTACCGGACTTCTGCAAAGCCCAGGGCGTGCCGTGCGATCAAGCATCAATGGATCACATTTTCACCCTGACCCGCGACGCTGCTTATCGCATCATTGAGCGGAAGGGCGCCACTTTCTACGCGGTGGCGGCAGGGCTGATGTCGATCACGCAAGCCATCTTGCGCGACCAGCGATCAGTCCTGTCGGTTTCGAGCCTAATCTCCGACTACTATGGATTGACCGATGTGTGTTTTAGTCTGCCCACGGTGGTTTCAAGCCGAGGCGTCGAGCGGGTGCTGCGTCTCGAATTGAGTCAGGACGAGATCACGAAATTAAAACACTCAGCCGAGGTGCTTCGCGCGACGCTTAAAACGATTAATTAACAGCGCGCCTGCGCCGCGGAATTGCTTGTTAGAAATACTTCCGGAAATTTGCAGACCTGCTATACTTCCCACCGCATTTGACTTGTTCGTCACTCTCGGCTTCAGCACGGACCAAATTGCCCCTGCCGTTGCGCCGAAGCGCCCCACAATCAAATAGCTCACACAGAGGGCAATCGCTTGAAGAATATTTTTGTTGGGAACCTCGACTTCAACACGTCGGAAGACGAACTCCGTCAGATGTTCGAGGCGTATGGACAAGTGGATCGGGTCAGCATCATGACCGACCGCGATACCGGCCGCTCGCGCGGCTTCGGTTTCGTGGAAATGGGTAGTTCAGAAGATGGCGAAAAGGCCATTGCCGCTCTCAATGGAAGCCAGATGGGGGGTCGCACCCTGAACATCAACGAAGCACGTCCGAAGACCGAGCGTACCGGCGGCGGTGGTGGTGGCGGCGGCAGAGATCGCGGCGGTTACGGTGGCGGCGGCGGTGGTGGACGCGGCGGTCGTGGCGGTGGCGGTGGTGGCCGTGGTGGAAGCAGCGGCGGTGGTGGCGGTCGCTGGTAAGTTTCTTAGCTTCGACTGAAAAATAAGTGTGAGCTTGCCCGCATGGGATTACCTGTTAATCCCATGCGCCGGAATTGCTGGAGCAAATCCGCTCGATGTACACTGAGTGCACCCCGGTGTGCGCCCGTAGCTCAGATGGATAGAGCGATTGCCTCCGGAGCAATAGGTCGGGAGTTCGAACCTCTCCGGGCGCACCATTCGTTTTCTACCTTTTTAGCTGCCAGCTCTCATACCGGCTTCTCCTGCTCGTTTTTATGGGTTGATGTCGATCGGAGTGCGGACGCGAACCATCTTCCAAATCTCGTCCATCTCTTGATCCGTAACTGCTATGCAGCCCTCGGTCCAGTCATGTAGGGTGTGCGACTTCCCCAGCCACGCATACTTCTTTGGTAGTCCGTGCACCATAATGTCCCCGCCGGGACTGACACCTAATTTCTTGGCGGCGGCGACGTCTTTTGAGTTTGGGTATGAGACGTGAAGGGATTTGTAGAATTGACTGTTGGGATTTCGAGAATCGAGTATATAGCTCCCTTCGGGCGTCTTATGGTCGCCCTGCCGGGTTTTCGGACCGATAGGCTCACTACTTAAAGCAACTTTATACCACCGGATCTCTTGTCCTTTGGAGAGAAGAACCAGCCTGCGATCACGCTTATACACGACGACGCGATCTACAGCGTGATGGGCCGGCGTCTCCGCAAATGAGAAAACCGTTACTGTCAATAAAGTGATTACTGCCAAACTTTGCATGGCGGTCGATTCTATCTATACGAAGCAATGTTGAGTCTAATATTTTAAGCAAGGTGTTCGAGGACCGCTTCATATGAAATTTGTCACCATCTGTCGCCAGGCCTTTCGCTCTCTGGGGCGGCATTGGATACAGAGTGTTCTTTCGGTATTGGGCATTGCGGTGGGTGTAGCTGCCTTTATTTGCGTGGTAGCAATCGGCAATGCCAGCACCAGCGCAGTCGAATCGCAGTTGCAGAACCTGGGCGACAATATGATCTGGGTGGAGGCCGGCAGCCGCAGCCGCAACGGCTTGAGAATGGGTGCACGCGGCACCCGCTCCCTAGTCCGTGGGGACGCCGACGCCATTCTCGAGCAGGTGCCGCTGATCAAGCGCCTCGCACCCAACGTAGATGGCCGCGTTCAGGTGATCTATGGCAATCAGAACTGGGCGACGCAATATCGCGGCGTCACTCCCGAGTACCTGCTAGTGCGAAGGTGGGCGCTCCGCGAAGGCCAGTTTTTCAGTAGCGCCGATGTTGAGCAAGGCGCTCCCGTATGCGTTCTGGGTCAGACCGTGGTGGATAGTCTGTTTGGCACCGACAACCCGGTGGGAAAGACGGTTCGGATACAGGGTCTGCCATGTACAGTGGTCGGAGTACTACAAGCTAAAGGGTTCTCATCCACTGGATCTGACCAGGACGATTTTGTGCTAATGCCCTTCACCACGGTGCAGAAGAGAATCACTGGCACGTTTTGGCTGGACGATATTTTTTGTTCCGCAGTTTCGCAGATGTCCATGAAGGAAGCCACCGATCAGATCACCGGCCTGTTGCGGGAACGCCACCATTTGAATGCCGCCGAAGATGACGACTTCAATGTGCGCCGGCCGGAAGAGCTGATCAACGCTCAACTCGCGGCCAGTAAAATGATGCGCCTTCTGATGGCCAGCATTGCTTCATTGTCACTGCTGGTAGGAGGTATCGGAATTATGAACATCATGCTAGTGGCCGTGACTCAGCGCACGCGCGAAATAGGGATTCACTTGGCGATTGGAGCCACGGAACGGGATGTTCAACTGCAGTTTCTGAGCGAAGCTATTTTTATTGCGGCTCTTGGGGCGGTAATCGGAATGCTGCTGGGATTTGGCAGTGCCCGGCTGGTGCCAGACCTGTTCGGCTTTCCCACCGAACTGACGCGACAGATTTTCGGAATCGGGGCATCGTTCGCCGCCGGCATTGGGATTATTTTCGGATATTATCCGGCGAGAAAGGCGTCGCAACTCGATCCGATTCAGGCTCTGAGATACGAATAACAGATTAAGATGAAGCGGTTGACGCCGCACCGCGCTTCGGCAAGAACTCTCCGATTCGGCGCATCTGAGCCCCTACTCCACGTAGCTTTTCTTCGATGTTCTCGTAACCGCGGTCAATGTGGTAGACGCGGTCAATGATGCTTTCGCCGTCTGCTACCAGTGCGGCCAGGACCAGCGAGGCAGAAGCCCGAAGGTCAGAGGCCAGCACCGCCGCGGCGCTCAACGGAGTACGTCCTTTAACAGTGGCGCGTCGTCCGTCAATCTTGATGTTGGCTCCCATGCGCACCAGTTCCTGAGCGTGCATGAAGCGGTTTTCGAAAATGTTTTCGGTGATAACGGAAGTCCCCTCCGATTGAGTGGCGAGCGCCATGTACTGGGCCTGCATGTCGGTAGGGAAGCCGGGATACTCTTCGGTATCGATGTCGGTAGCTCGCATGGGGCCATCGCCCATCACTCGCACTGAGTCCTGTGTCTGAGTTGTCTTCACCCCGGATTCCCCAAGCTTCTGCATCAACGATCCCAAATGTTGAGGGTCGCAGCCCGCCACGTTCAAATCCCCGCCAGTAAGCGCGCCGCCGATGATGAAAGTGGCTGCCTCGATTCGGTCAGGGATAATGCGGTGCTTGGCGCCATGCAGCTTAGTGACACCGAGAATTCGAATAGTCGAAGTGCCAGCGCCTTCGATGCGCGCGCCCATCTTATTGAGCAGGTCTGCGAGGTCGGCCACTTCAGGCTCGCGGGCGCAATTCTTCATAATGGTCTCGCCCTCGGCCAGGGTAGCGGCCATCAACAAGTCTTCAGTGCCGGTAACGGTGATCTTGTCGAATACGATTTCCGCGCCTTTAAGGCGGGTGCAGGAGGCTTCGACGTAACCATGTTCCTGGGTGATAGTAGCTCCCAGTTGCTCGAGGCCCTTGATATGCATGTCGATGGGGCGAGCACCAATTGCGCAGCCGCCTGGCAGGGAAACCCGGGCGGTTCCGTAACGAGCCACCAGCGGACCTAAGACCAGGGTTGATGCCCGCATCGTCTTGACCAGTTCGTAAGACGCTTCCGGGGCAACCAGATTGCGGCAGCAGATGGTGGTACGGTGATGGGCACGTCCATATCCCAGCTCAACTTCAGCCCCCATTGCGGCCAGCAATTTGCGGGTGGTTTCAATGTCGCGGACCTGGGGAATATTTTCCAGAATTACCGGCTCGTTGGTAAGCAGGGCCGCAGCCATGGCCGGAAGAGCGGCATTCTTGGCGCCGCTGACGCGAATAGTTCCCAGCAGCGGATTGCCGCCGCGGATGACAAATTTGTCCATATCGAAGCTTTCCCTGGGGCGAGGCCCGAACCCTCGTATCAATCGAGGCGCTGTCGTCATTTTAGCGGCTACCCTTCCCCCAGGAAGCTAAATTATTGACCCAAGAGTGCTCGTACTCCCGGCATTTACTACAAATGTTCCGAATGCCGAAACAGGAGGCAAAGATGCGAATGGCAGGGCCGGGGATGTCCCCAGCCCTCTAGTGAGTAGTGCGAGTAAGGGCGCTAATGGCAGCGGCACGGAGAATAGAGTTAGTGTCTGAGGAATTGCAGACATCTTCGGCGCCGGCTTCGAGCGCCGCAGTCCACATTTCGTCGTCGGCGAGTCGATGGTTGCAGATGATTTTTACATCGGGGAACTGACGGGAAAAGTCCTTCACGTCGCGCATTGCGACAGCTTCGAGGTCCATGATCAGCACCGCCCAGTTGTGGTCGGCCAGACCTTTGCGAACTTCGTCGAGAGAGTTAACACTTTCGACCTGTTCGAACGAATCAGAAAATGAGTCGATCATGAACTGGGCTACGCGCCAGTCGCTTTGCAGGATGACAACGCCAGGAGATTGCATGGGGGCAGCTCCGCTTACTTATTGTGATAGGGCCTAGGGCCGGTGGTGAACGCGATGTGGAGTGCCGGTGACGTGGCCGCGCCATCCCACCGCTTAAATTCGACAGTTACTTATTTGTGAGCTGAGGTTTTTTCCAGCAGAGGCTCGAAAGGCTCTGCCTGAAGTTTCCCGTTCTGTTTGAGCAGTATCTCGACTTTGCCTTCAGCTTCTTCGAGTTCCTTGCGACAGGCTGTCGATAACTGCATGCCCTCTTCGAAGAGGGTCAGTGACTTTTCCAGAGGTATGTCGCTCTTTTCGAGTTCTTCTACAATTTTTTCCAGCCGCTGTAGACAATCTTCAAATTTCGCCAACGTACCGCTCCTGGGCACATTCTACTTCAGTTAGGGCAGAAGGGCATCGGGTTAAAACCGTAGCCAGGAATCCAAATGGACGATCAGGGCTGGAAGGTAGCCTGGGCTCCCGAAACACCCAGGGCCTCCAAGACATCTGCCGCCGACGTGTACCTGCCTTGCGGCGCGCTAATCTGCGCCCCTTGAACCATGCTGCGCACCGCGATCAGCATCTCGCGGGCGATGATGATCCCTTCTTCGCGAGCTGCCTCAGGACTCTTCGCCTGCGCCATGCGCTGCAAAATGGCGTCAGGCACCGAGACTCGCAATTCGTTCTTCATGAACTCGGCGTTCCGGGCGCTCACCAGCGGCCATATCCCGGCAACCACTGGAATCCGAAAGTGCTCAATGCGCTTGAGAAATTTTTCAAGCAGTGCAAGATCAAAGACCGGCTGGGTGACGGCATACTCTGCCCCGGCCTGAACTTTGTATTCGAAACGGCGCACTTCTTCGTCAATATTTGTAATTCCAGGGTTCGCGCCGACGCCAATCACAAATGCAGTCCCGGCTCCGATAGGATTGCCGCCAATATCCAACCCGCGATTCAGGTTGTGCACAATATTCACCAGACCAATGGCGTCCACGTCAAAAACCGCCGTGGCATCGGGATAATTCCCCATCTTCGGAGGATCGCCGGTGATGCAGATCAGGTTGCGGATTCCGGTAGCGGCCGCGCCTAACAAGTCGGACTGAATACACAAAACATTACGATCGCGGCAGGTGTAATGCAGAATGGCTTCAATCCCCACCTGCTGTTGGACCAGCAGCGACAGCGCCTGATTGCTCATACGCGCCGAGGCGCGTGGGCTGTCCGGGATATTGATGCCATCGACCCCAACCGATTTTAGAAAGCGAGCGCCTTCCACTTCTTTATGGATGTCGGTGCCCTTGGGCGGAACAATCTCGACCATCGTGACAAATTGCCCAAAAGCAATCTTGGCCCCAAGTCTCGACCGCTCCTGCATCGGCACTGCTGGAGCCGCAATCGGCCCAGGCTTGCCCGCAACCCCCACGCCCGTGGCCTTGGAGCGTGCATCACCAACTCGCAGCGCCGACTTCATCATGCGAGTATGTTCCGGCGTAGTCCCGCAGCACCCTCCCACCAGCCGCACGCCGGCAGCCACGAACTTGCGAGCGTAACTGGCCATATATTCCGGCGAGCACAAGTAAATGTTCCGGCCTTCGACTGAACGTGGAATGCCGGCATTCGGCTGCGCTGCCAGCGGTAGGGAAGTAGCCGCACGCACCCGCTCCATGGCGTCAAGCATGGCTACTGGTCCCACGCTACAGTTGCATCCGATGACGTCCGCGCCCCACTCCGCGAGGCGAGGAGCAAAAATTTCCGGCGTGGAGCCGTCCAGGCAGTTTGAGTCTTCGTCGATTGTTACTTGGGCGACGATCGGAATCTTAGGATCGACATCCCTCGCCGCGAGGATCGCCTGATGCAGCTCCTCGAGATAGCCGAATGTCTCGAAGATGATCAGGTCAACGCCGCCCTCGACCAGGGCGGAGATCTGTTCGCGGAAGGCAGTTCTGGCCTCCTCGAACGAAGTTTTGCCCAAAGGTTCAATCCGAACCCCGAGGGGCCCCACAGCACCTCCTACCCAAACGTCAAAACTTTTGGCCGCTTCGCGAGCGACCTGCGCACCGGCAATATTGATGTCCCGCACCTTGTCGGCAATGCTGTGGCGTCCCAGGCGGAATGAATTCGCCCCGAACGTGTTAGTTTCGATAATCTCGGCGCCAGCCTGAAGGTAATCGTGATGCACCGCGCGAATCAGTTCGGGCTGCGAGAGGTTTAACTCGTCGTAGCAGCGATTGATAAAGATCCCCTTGGCGTACAACAGCGTGCCCATTGCGCCATCGCATAGCACAGGCGAGTCTTTGAGACGTTTTAAAAGATCCCCAGCCATAAGAGTGGAATCTCTAAGAATACAAGATCGTACCGCGCCGTGCCACTGAAGCCTGGGGAAGAGTTTCGTTTACCACCGTCATAGCGGGGAGCTTGCCGGTTCCCCGATCGGAGCATCGAAATTGCTCTGTTATAATCCCGTTTTCTTGCATCTAAATTTTTGTCCCTCAACCGTTTGGAGTCCCCTGTTTGAGAAAAGTTCTGATTTCTATAGCCTTAATGCTGATCGCATGTGGGGCTTTAGGCGGCTGTAGCGGTTACAAAGCTCCAGGTACCGGTAGCTCAGGGGGGTCGAGCAGCGGCCTCACCGACCGGGTTTTCGTTTCGAATCCACTTTTCCCTTCATCCTCGGGAACTTCCCCGGTGCTTAACATCGTCAACGCCACCAATGATTTGCTTTCTCCAACTACGGTTGGCTTGGCGGGGGCGGCGTCCAACCCCGGGCTGATGGCCGAGACGCCTGACCGCAGCAAGACACTGGTGTTTAGTTCGGCAGAAAACGTCATTGCAGTGGTGGCGAACTCGACCGAGTCCGGTGCCGGAGCTATCGCATTGCCCGCCGCAACTCAGAGCATCGTCACCGATCCCGACAACGTCACCGCCTATGCTGCTGTGCCTACTGCTCCCGTGGGTGCGCAAGCGCCAGGCGCAGTTGAAGTTCTCGACCTGACCAATAGCCGGATTAAGGGCACCATTCCAGTGGCGGGCGTCCGTACGATTGTTCAAAGCGCCAAAGGGGCATTTATTCTGGCGTTTGCGGACAATTCTTCTACCGTTACCGTAATTAAGATTGCGTCGGTTGGCACCAACACTGATGCCCGCACGCCAGTGACTGGCTTCGACCATCCAGTTTCCGCCGTCTTCAGTCCTGACGACAGCAAGGCGTACATTCTGGAGAGCGGGCCGGAACGCGGCGGCACCTCGGCGGCAGTGACGGTTCTTGATCTGACCACTAATTTGCCCAGCACACGAATTCCGGTTCCAGCCGCATCCGTTGGGTTTCTCGACGGAACCGTAATTTATGCAGCGGGAACTCCGCCGGGCACGCCTTGCGGCTCGGGGACGGCGGCACTGAATTGTGGAGAATTAACTGTGATTAGCACGCTGTCGCTGGCAGTGACCAGCACCTCCCCGATTCTGATCAGCGACGGCACTCACGACCGCATGGTACTGACCGCGGATGGGCAGCTTTATATTGGCGCCAATCATTGCACCAACATTAACAACCCCGCGAGTGGCGGAACACCGGCGGAGGTTCGAGGCTGCCTTTCAATTTTTAACACCAAGGACGGTACCGTCACTGTCGCGCCCGACAACGGAGACGTTACGGGAATCCAATCGATCGTCACCCGCAAGGTCGTCTATGTTGTGGAAGGGAACCAGCTACGCATCTATTCCACCGCTACAAATAAACTTCAAACCACGCAAGTGGATATCGTAGGCCCGGCGGTAGATGTGAAGCTGGCTGACTAGCGCTATCGTCTGCCGAAATCGGATCGCCCAATCACTTTCCCAAACGGATAGGGCCGTACTTCAGTCGCCCGCAACTGGACGTACTTGGGGGCTTAGCCTCTGACTTGATTCATTCAGCCGCTAAGAGCCCAGTGGCGCCAACGTTAGCTCGTGAACCTTAGCCTTCTCTACAGCACTCGCCGAAAACGGTAGCGGAAAGCTAAACCCTTCGTACCAGGCGTGCCATTGATCCATGTAGTAAGGACTCAGAAAGTTACCGGTTTCGCCGGTGACCAAGTTGAGCGTGGATTGATCCAAATCCGAAAGATCGATAGTCATCCGCTCGGAAGGGCCGTGCGAGCGGGTCACGGCTTTCACCGTATAACCCGAACCAGATTGTGGTTGGACACCGGGTCCGGTCCAGCGGCGAAGAACTGGAATCTGCCCCAAGACCGGGTTCTGAATTTCAACCGGGTGTGCCTCGCCCCACTTCCACGAATTCAAATCTCCCGGCTTGCTGACGGTAGACTCTAGTGCGGCGGCCAGCAATTCGTCATAACTCTTAAAGTTAGGGGGGAGCCATCGCTTGGGTTGCCGCTCCAGCACATTGCGTAACCAAACCGATTGCATGCCCGAATCGTAATCCGTCCAGTTCAGCCCGGTGAATGGCCATTGTGTAGGCACCGCGCCCAGTTTTGGTTCCAGCAAGAGCCGAATAATTTCCGACCGAGCCTTGACCGCAATTGTGGGTGCAGGCGAATCGGCGGACATGCGACCATCCCACAGTCGCAGTATCTCTGCCGCTTCCCGGGCGCGAGGCGATTGCGGCTTAGAACGGTCAAACGCTGAAACTAGACTCTCGGCCACTACATGATCGAAGTCAGAGTAGATGTCAGTCTGTACTCCCATCATGTCGGCGACGGAGAATTTCCGGCCTGACTCAAGCACCCGATAAATTCGATTCGATCGCCAGGGTGCCTCCCAACCGGTGCTGATGGAATACTTGTATTTGTCTGGAGTAATGCGGCTGTTGGCCGTCGCAATCACGCCCGATGGCGGATTGTAGATTCTGGGAAGCTCGTCGAAGCGAATATATCCCATCCACTCCTGCGATTTGTCGGTCGTCCCTTTTTCGGGCAGGCTGCCGTCGCCATTGGCGCGAATAGGAATTTTTCCCGTGGCCTGGTAGCCGATATTTCCATCTACGTCGGCATAAACCACGTTCTGCCCCGGGGCGTCGAAATGCGACAAAGCGCTGCGAAACTGGTCCCAGCTCTGGGCTGAATCTAGGTCAAGAAACGGATTTCGCGTGCCCTCATACAAAGTCCATCGTAGTGCGACTTTGCGGGTCTCTTCTGGAATCAGTTCAGAAATGATGGGACCATGCTGGGTCGCCACCACGTCGACGACGACGTCGGCCTTGTCTTTCACGTGGATTACTTCGCGTCGATGTGCAGGCTTCTGCCAACCGTCCGGCGTAAGAAATTCGCCGTCACCGTTCATATTCTCGACGTAAACATCTTCTACAGTTGGTCCAATGTTGGTGAAACCCCAGGCGATGCGCTGATTGTGTCCAACGATTACGTAAGGCAATCCGGGTAGCGTGACCCCGGCAACGTCAAAGTTCCCGGAGCGCAAATGAGCCTCGTACCAAAGATTCGGCAGTTGATGTCCCAGGTGCATGTCGTTCGAGAGCAACGGCTTTCCAGAGACTGTGTGCGCGCCCGAAACCACCCAATTGTTCGAGCCAATTACCGGTGGCTCGTCGGCTACGCTCATCGGCATGGCATGAAACTGTTGCGTGATATGCCGAGCTACGGGCGCATTAGACTCTGGCGCTTCTTCGTCGTCATCGGAATCATTGTGTTCGGGTTCTGCATCGGCAGAACCCGGTCGCACGGCCGTGGGGGGACGATCAAAGGCTGACGACTTTACGTAGAGATCCGCTGTGAGCTCCGGCCCCAGCTTGGCCAGAATCTTTTCGCGAGTGAGTGCATGCTTGTACTGATAGTGATTCAGGTCCTTCACCATCTGCGCCGCTATCAGCGTGCAATCTATCGGCGTCCATGGGCGGGGGGAATAGTGCAGAAGGCGAAACTCCACCGGCAGACGATCGCGATGGCTTTCGATGAACGCGTTTACACCCTGCGAATAAGCCGCGAAATTAGTGCGGTCCTGGGCCGACGCCACATCCAGCGAGCGCCCGGCCGCTACCCGCAAACTGAGAATCCGCTGCTCGCGGTCGTGCTTAAGAAATTGCTCTCCCAGAATTTCTGAAAGTTCACCGGCCGCAAAGCGTCGCATGCTGTCCATCTGCCAGAGTCTGTCCTGCGCGGTAACATATCCTTGAGCGAAAAAAAGATCCTGCGGATTGGCCGCCTCAATGGTAGGGATGCCGCGAGCGTCGCGCTTTACCGTAACGGCGGAGTGAAGCCCCGGTACCGCGACTTTACCATCCAATTGCGGCAGAGCACGGTGAACAATTGCGTAACACCAGCCAAACACAGCTAGGACGACCAGAAGTAAAATCCCCAGAACAAAGCCGGTTATCCGCAATACCCAGCGTGGCCGCGGCGGGGAGACAATGTTTGGACTGGCTGCCATGGGCGGTTTTGATTCTAGGTGGCGGTAGCCAGGAAATACAAATTTTTGCGTCTAATGGTTGGCGATAATCAATAAGCTCGGTATTATTCTGTGTACGCGCAAGTGGGTGTGGTTTTTGCGGGGGCAGCGCACTTCCACTCTGATATGTTGCAAAAAAGAATAGACGATCAGCAGAATATCTCACGCGAAATGGTGCGGGAAGCCGAGGAGATCCTCCTTCGCCACCTGAAGCGCGTCGGGCTCAAACACACTGAGCAGCGCGACACCATCCTGCGCACCTTCCTGGAGACTCGCGACCACCTCTCCATTGATGAACTGGCCCAGCTGGTAAAAAAGAGAGATCCCAAGATTGGGATCACCACGGTCTACCGCACCCTCAAGCTTCTCGCGGATTGTGGACTGGCAAGCGAGGTTGCTTTTCACGACGGGGTATCCCGCTACGAGCACCAGTACAACCGCCGTAGCCACCATCACATGGTATGCACGGAATGCGGCAGTTCGGTAGAGTTTTTCTCTCCTGAAGTCGACAAGCTTGAAGAAGAAATCGGCCGCAAGCACCACTATTCCACCACCCGCCATACCTTCCAGATTTACGGGCTGTGCGAGGATTGCCGCAAGAAGGGCGATTCGCGGCAGGTGGTGTAAAGCTCTACAGCCGCAGAATCCCACCCGGCGCCAACAGACTAAAGGGATATTCTGGAATATTCCGCGCCACTCCGAATATAAGAATCGCGGCACACAATCCCCAAATCCAGTATGCGGGCAAGAATATACCCGGTAGCCGTCTGCCTCTGAACTGAAAAGACACTTGGGAAGCAACTCCATAAAGCAGGAAGGGAAGTACGGCCACCGCCAATGGATTCATGCTGAAGGCTGCAAGCAGGTGCCCATGCAACAGTTGGTGAATCGCCCGCAGCGATCCGCAGCCCGGGCAGTACCAGCCGGTCAAGGCGTATACCGGACAAGGTGGGAACAGAGCTGAAGTAGCAGGGTTCCACATCCAGAGAGCTGTGAGCCCGCACAGCCCCGCGCCCATTCCAGCCAACCACAGCGGCCGCTCATAACGCGATGGCAAAGTGAGCAGACTCATCGGTGATGGAGCATGAGCGTCATCATCATTACAACGCCGTAGCAGATTACTCCGGCCAGACCGACCCCGGCGGCAATCAGGCACCACATTTTCGCGTTCTTGGATGCCAGTTGAGCGCCGGCCAAATCGCCGGCCTGAAGTTTCGTATTCACCTGGGCCGCGTAAATAATGGCTGGAATTCCAAACGGCAGGCAGCACAACACCGTGACTAGAATCGCAAACACTAAGTAGTTGGGAACGGTCGCCGCCACCGGCGCCACGGCTTGCAGGTTGCGTCCGCATTGAACGCAGACTACCGCGTTGTCGGCATTACTGGCACCACAATTCGGGCAGTACACTTGGATAAGCCTCCTGTCACTAACTAATCTACAGCGGCGATCCGTTTTCCAGACACGCACGCGCTGAGCCACTGCTATGAGCTTTCACAATCCCTGATTCCTCGGAACAGAACGAACGAACTCCCGTCCGATTCACCCCCACTGGGTAAGCTACGATCTGAAATTTCGTGTTAGGACCCGATGGTTGCCCGGCACAGTTCTGGATTGCGAACGAATAGCCATGTTGCATACCAGTCGCGACCTCATGATCTAGATCGCCGGCACTCACCAGTTCGTTGAGGTCGCAAGAATATCCTTTTCCCGGATGCCCGCTTGAGTAGGCAATTTCGGCCGTCCCCAAAAGACGAACCGTCTGGGCCGCGGAGCTTTCATTCGCTGCCATCCTGGCCCGCAATAAATTTGGAATCGCAATCGCCGCAATAATCAGAACCACCGGAATTGCCGCCACCCCAAGATAGCCCAGTACCAATCCCGCAATGGCCATGCCTTGCCCTTGAATTCGTCCGGCGCTCTTGCGGATTTCGGACAACGACAAATGACCCAGGATTACAGCGACAATGGAAATCGGAAAAAAGAAAATGAACAATCCGCAGATCAGGCTGGCGATGGCCTTGCCGCTGGTGCGCACTTCGCCGGCCGGGATAAAAGTCGATGTCGCGGGCTGCGGCGTAGTAGTTCCGGTCAAGTCTTTGCCGCATTTTGGGCAAAAATATGTGCCTTCGGCAACCTCGGCCGCACAGTATTTACAAAACACAGAGCCTCCCAGCGGTGGAGCAATTGCCGCCACTAAAATTGCACGTCACACTACGCTGCTGTTGCCGTACCGTCAAGCTAGTGGCCGATCAACCGTTATCTCCAGTACATAAGGGTCATTAAAAGGCAGTAGTTGGGATTCCGTTTGCCTTGTTTCCGCGATTCTGGTACCTTGCCGCCCGGTAGTAATATGCGGTAAGACTCGTTTTCGGGAGAAGGACCTATGGCATTTTGCAGCTCATGCGGTACTCAAGTAGCGGAAGGTTCAACCTTGTGCGCGGCGTGCAGCGCCCGCACCGCGGCGCCAACGGTCCAGGTCGGCAGCGGTCTGAGCGATAACGTGGCCGGTATGCTGGCCTACGTTACCATTATTCCGGCAATTATTTTTCTGGTCGCCGCCCCCTATAACCGAAGCCGATTCATTCGTTTCCATTCCTTCCAGAGCATCTTTTTCGCGGTGGCATGGACGGTCCTCTGGATCGCCCTCAGCATCGTTGGTATGATTCCTGTCCTTGGTTGGGCCACCCTGATCATCTGGCCCCTACTCGGGTTAGGCGGTCTGATCATCTGGATCATCCTCCTGCTCAAGGCCAATCAGGGCCAAATGTTTAAGCTCCCCGTCATCGGCGACATGGCGGAGAAGCAGGCTAATACGATTCCCTGATTTCACTTAGTGGCTCGCCGCGTTCTACTATTGTCACGGATACGCTGGTCTCAGGTTGCCTCGCCAGACCGGCCAATCCCGCCTCTTAGCAAACTTCCGTATGCAGCCCGGGATATATACTTTTGCATTCTCACGCGGTTTGACGGTACCGTAAGGAGTGGCGTTGAAAGTTCACGTTTACTACCACGACAAATGTTTCGATGGCGCCTCTTCGGCCGCCATTTTTTCCCGCTTTTATCGCGAGCGTATACGTGACGATGTGAGTTTCGTGTTTTCCGGCCTGCTGCACCGTGCTGGAGCTTTATTTGAGGACGTAAAGTTCGATGGCGACGAGAACGCCATTGTAGACTTCAAGTATTCGAGTTCGCCTGCCATTACCTGGTGGTTTGATCACCATGAGAGTGCTTTCCTCAGTCCTGAGGATGCCTCCCATTTTGAGCGCCAGCAGAGCAACCGCAAGTTTTACGATCCCGCATTCAAATCCTGCACCAGTTTCATCGCCATGATCGCCCGTGAACGTTTTGGTTTTGATCCGACGCCCGTCGCCGAATTAGTTCACTGGACCGACATTGTGGATGGCGCGCTCTATGCCGATGCCAAAACCGCTGTCGAGATGAAAGAGCCGGCAATGAAATTGACCATGGTGATTGAGTCAACTCAGGACCCGGCTTTTGTTCCCAGCTTGATTCCGTTGCTCGCGACCATGCCGCTGGGAAAAATAATTGAAGAGCCGTTCGTAGCATCACTGCTGCCGCCGCTGTTGGAACGGCACCAGCGATCCATCGGCATCCTCGAGGAACGCTCGGAATGCATCGACGGCACCATCTTTTTTGACGTGACCGACCATGAACTCGAAGGCTACAACAAGTTTGTTCCTTACTATCTTCATCCCGAGTCAATCTACAGCGTGGGGCTCAGCCGCAGCAGTTTCCGGGTGAAAGTCTCAGTTGGTTCGAATCCATGGACCTCGGGGGATCGTTTAGTGAATCTGGCGCGGGTCTGCGAACGTTACGGCGGCGGAGGTCATGCTCGGGTGGGAGCGATTTCGTTCGACGTCACCAAAGCTGATGCTGCCCGTCAGGCTGCCGCAGAAATCGTCAATGAGTTGAGGGCCAGCGTCCGTGGGCAATCCAGCCAGTAGTTTTCCGCACATGCCGCACTTTATACCGCCGACCTTGCTCCGGCACCACACCAAGACCGAGAAGCAGCTCGCCGCTTTGCGGGCCATTGCCACGTTCGAATTGGCCAAGGGCTTGGTCGTACTGCTGGCCGCCGTGGGCGCACTGTCGTTGGTACACCGCGATGCCTGGGACGTGGCCGGCAGCCTGTTACACTTCCTGCATATCGGACGCCATCACCATTATGTAGACGTATTCCTGAAATTAGCAGATGGCGTTACCGACGAAAAATTGTGGCTGGTGGCGGGCGGATGTGTCGCTTACTCGATCATTCGCTTTGTCGAAACCTATGGCCTCTGGCACGCCCGTGCCTGGGCGGAGTGGTTCGCCTTTGCAGCTGGCTCCGTTTACTTGCCATTCGAAGTCTATGAATTAATTCGAAAAGTAACGCTAATCCGCTTCGGAATCCTGATATTGAATCTTGTGATCGTGCTTTACATGCTCTACTTGCGCTACGAAGAAGCCCGCGCTAAGTGCCAAGCGACTACCGTGTAGTCGGCCTTACCTTCCTGAAGATTTCTTAATCTAGCTCCGTTCCCAAATATCAACCCGTTCAGAAGTCGCGCACCTTCTGGAATCCGATCGTCCTCAAGCGACGGATGCGCCACGCCGAAGTATTCAGTGTGACACCGCGTTCGTCTGCTCGACGGAATGGGATCACAGGGGAGCACAACATGTTCAGAGGTGATTGGGTGCGCGCGCTTGGTTGTTTATTGTCAGTCATCGTGGCTTACTGCGTGGTTATTCCTGGTCTGGCACTTGCTCAAGCTTCCTCCTCCAGCCCCAGCCAGGATGAAATCAATAAGCAACTCTTGGATCGGGTACACGACCTGGAAGCGCTGGTAAAGCAGCTGCAGGAGAAACAGGCAACCACCACTCCCGCGACTCCTCCAACTGAGCCTCCCCCAATAGTGGAGGCCCCGAGGATAAATATTGTCGCGCCGCGGCTTAAATTCCAGATATTCGGCGACGTGGGTGCCCAGGGCAGCGATCAGGAAGCGACGACCAACAGTTTCTATGTCGGATCGTTCGATCTGTTCATGACTGCTCGTCTCTCCGACCGCGTTTCGGTCCTGGGTGAACTGGTCCTTCTGCCCCAAATCGACAACGTCATCGAAACTGACTTAGAGCGACTCGAACTGCAATACAAGTTCAGTGACCATTTCATTCTTGGAGCTGGCCGCTACCACAGCACCATTGGCTACTACAACACCGCTTATCATCACGGCCAATTTTTTCAAACCCCAATCGGGCGCCCCTTAATGTTTGCCTTTGATGATGAAGGCGGATTCCTGCCCTTACAACAAGTCGGCTTAACCAGCAGCGGCACAATTCCCTCGGGAAGGTTAGGACTTCGGTACGTAGCAGAAATGGGTAATGGCCGCGCCCACGCGCTGGATGTCGAGCCGGCGCAAAATAAGGTCGACAACAATAATGCAAAAGCCGTGAACTTCGCGCTGACTTCACAGCCCACCCAGCTATCTGGGTTGCTATTGGGCTTTTCCTATTACCACGATTACCTCAACCCCACCGCACCTCCCAATATTTCCGAGTCAATCTTGGTGGCCTCGGTTATTTATCAGAATTCCAAGTACGAATTCTTGAATGAGGCAATGATGGTACGTGACGCCGAAATCGGCGGCCGCACCTTTCATTTACCGGGTTTCTACAGCCAGTTTTCGCGAGCCTTCGGAAAGTACCGCCCTTATGTGCGTTATGCCTACGAAAATGCAGACGACAATGACCCGCTCTATAACGGTGCCGACGGAAATGCGCCCATAAGGCGGAAGAATGATCTTTCCCTGGGTATGCGTTATGAAATCGCTGAGTACGCCGCCGTAAAACTGCAGTACGACCGTTTACAGTTTCGCCAAGAAGAGGATGTAGATCGAATTGCCGTGCAGTTTGCATTCACTTTTTAATGGAGGCCACGATGAAAATCTTCAAAACTAGTGTTGGGTTTGGAATCGCGGCTTTTGCAGTTTGCCTTTGGATGGTGGCTACTCCCACAGCGTGGGCCGGCGACGAGGCTTTGGTCGTCATCGTCAACAGCTCGAATCCAGTCGACACCGTCAGCTTGGGGGACCTAAAGAAACTATTTCTTTCCGACAAGAGCCGTTGGGACACCGGAAAATCGGTTGCGACCGTAATGCTGGCGCCCGGCGCCCCCGAACGGGTCGCATTTCTGAAGATCGTTTGTCACATGAGTGACGCAGAGTTTGCCAAGTATTTTGTACAGGCCGCTTTCACTGGCAAAGACGTATCACCCCCCAAGGAAGTAGGCAGCGCGGCCGCGGTTAAGAGTTCGGTAGGCAGTTCGCCTGGCGCCATCGGCTTTGTTAAAGCCAGCGAAGCCTCAGCCGGCGATAGCACGGTAAAGGCCGTGAAGGTGGACGGTGCGGCTGCAAGCGACCCCGGATATAAATTGAAAATGTAGTGCATTCAGTTTGCGCAAAGAGGAAGTACTCAAATGCGGTGGACAATTAAGAAGAAGCTGATCGGGCTCATGTTTACCGGGCTGGCGGCGGTTTCAACAATTGGGGCTGCCGGATACTGGGGCATAACCACCATTAAGTCTACAACGATGGAAGTAGCTTCCACCGGTTCGGCTATTCGCAATCACATTGAGGCCGGCATCTATAACGACCTGACCCGGGCTGACATTTCGGCTATCTTTACCAAGACTGGAGATGATCAACAGAATAAGGCCGATGATTTGGCGCAGCATTCCAAACTGCTACGAGACCGGATTTCCAAAGCGCGCAACTTCGCACGAGACACCGTCAGTCAACAGTTACTGGATGAAGAAAATAAAATCGCTGAGCAATATTCCGCCGTCTCCAACTCTTTAGCCGCTGTCATTGTCAAAGATCCTGCGAGTGCGGCCGGTCAACTTGGTCCTTACCTTCAACTATATAAAGACTTGCAAGGCAAGATCGAAGCCGCCAGTGACCAGCTCTCGAAAGGCGCAAAAGATGCAGAGGATGGGGCCACTCGACAGGCAGCGATGGCTACTCGCGCCATCGCCATTATCTGTAGCTTGTCATTAATAGTGTTGCTGGTCGTAGCAATTCAGATCACTAGCAGCATCGTCTCCCCACTGAACGCACTCTCAATGGAATTCCGCAACATGACCGAGGCGAATGACCTAACAGAACGAGCGGATGAGGAAGGTGAGGACGAAATCGGTGAACTAGCTACATGCCTTAACTTATTCGTCGAAAAGGTTCATGACACTCTAGAGCAGATTGCAAGCACGGCTGAAAATGTTGCCACCGCGAGTGAGGAAATTTCGTCCAGCGCAGCCAAGCAATCCTCCAGCGTTGGCGTACAAAGAGATCAAACCAGTCAAGTCGCCAGCGCCATGCACGAGATGTCGTCCACGGTCGCGCAAGTTTCGGACAACTCAAATACCGCAGCGGATGCCGCCCGGCAGGCCTCGGAAACGGCAAGGCGAGGAGGGAGCGTTGTCGACGACACTCTGAACAAAATGCGTGGCATCGCGGAGTCGGTTGGGTCCTCGGCCAAAAAAGTTGAAGAGCTAGGAAAAAGTTCTGACCAGATCGGCGTTATCGCAGGAGTAATTGACGATATTGCTGACCAGACCAACCTGTTGGCGCTAAACGCGGCCATCGAAGCAGCGCGCGCCGGCGAACAGGGTCGAGGTTTTGCGGTGGTCGCCGACGAAGTTAGAAAATTGGCCGAGCGAACCACGACTGCCACCAAAGAGATTGCGCAGATGATTAAGAGCATCCAAGCGGGAACTAAAGCAGCCGTGATCGCCATGGAGCACGGAACTAAAGAGGTACAAGAAGGAGTCGCCTCCACTGCTCAGGCCGGGGACTCGCTAAAAGAGATCATCCTGATGGCTGACCGGGTAGGAGAAATGATTACCCAGATTGCTACCGCTGCCACGGAGCAGTCCAACGCTTCAACCGAAATTAATCACAATCTCGAACAGATTTCCGGGCTGGTAGGCGAGTCCGCATCAGGTGCTGAGAACGCGGCAAAGTCGTGCCAGGCCCTATCCAGCCTTGCCCTCGATCTACAAAACCTGGTCGGCAAGTTCAAATTACGATCCAGTCGTCGCAGCCTGGCCCAGGTGCCGGATTCGCTAACGGCCGTCCTGCCGGACGGTCCGAGACATTTTGCGGCTGGGGCGTAGTCAAAAATCGAAGACTTGCTTATTTACCGTTGTGACTCACCCGCCAGATTGAATTCGAGCCATCGTCGGTAATCAGCAGCGAGCCATCCGGCGCACTTGCGACACCCACGGGACGGCCCCACACATTCCCGTCATTCAGTACAAAGCCGGTGATGAAGTCTTCATACTCGCCAGTGGCATGCCCCGTCTGATGAAGAGGGATGCGAATCACTTCATAGCCGGTCCGCGCTGCCTTGTTCCACGAGCCATGTTCCGCGGCAAAAATATCACCAGCGTACTCGGCAGGGAATTGCTTGCCGTCATAGAAAATGAAACCCAGGGAAGCGTTGTGCGGCTGCAACAGCACGTCCGGAACGATGGCTTTGTCCTTCAACTCCGGATGTTTCCCCGCATGGCGTGGGTCCTGGTGCGCGCCCATGTACCACCACGGCCATCCGTAGAACCCGCCTTCCTGAACATGGGTGATGTAATCCGGCACCAGGTTATCGCCAAGCGCATCCCGCTCGTTCACTGAGCACCACAGTTCGCCTGTCTTAGGATTGGTGGCCAGACCGCCGCCCGCATTGCGGATACCGTAGGCATAGACCTTCATATCCGAGCCATCGGGATTGAATACCAGAATATCGGCCCGGTCTTTCTCCGCCGGATTGCCGTCAGTGTCGTCAACGTTGGAGCGAGACCCGACCGACACAAACATCCTCTTACCATCCAGGCTGAATTGAATATCGCGCGTCCAGTGACCGCCACCGGCAGGTACATCAACCAGATGCTGGGGCGAGCCACTCGCCTTCATCTCACCGTTGTGATATGGAAACCGCACCACAGCGTCTGTGTTGCCTACATACAGCCACTGAGGGTCAGGACCAGGGGGATAAAATGCCATTCCATAAGGCTGGTTGAGATCGGTCGAGGTGAAAATCTGCATTTGTTCCGGTTTGCCATCTTTGGTCAGGCCGCGAAATACCCGAATCTGGCCGGCTTCGCTTTCAGCTACAAAGACGTCCCCGTTAGGAGCGGTTCGAATCTTACGCGGATTGCTGAGTCCGGCGGCGTATAGATCGACCTTGAACCCGGCAGGAGCCTGCGGCCAGGCGTCAGCAGGGCGGGCCACCAGTGTCGGTCCGTTCTCCGCAGACTTAGTGGCGTATGGTTTGGGAAGGTCAGCTACCGTGATCTTTCGCACAGTTCCCGGTTTCTCGTAACGGAAGTCAGTGAATGGAGCGGTGGGACGAGGCAGATTCAGCTTTGAAGTCGAGGTATCAGCCGGCGGCGCTGCAACGGCTGCGTCCTTGGGAAGATTCAGCGCTTTAACATAGCTGACGATCCGCCAGCGTTGCTCTTTGGGAAGGCCAGCCCATGAAGGCATTTCATGAGGCACGTCGCCTTTGGTAATAAACCAAAAAACTTCCCCGGGCGTGGCACTGCGAATTGCGCTTTCTTTAAGCCGCGGAATGTTGCCCGAGCCCTCTCCGTTTTCCCCGTGGCAACGCGCGCACTTCTGATGGAACAGCGGCTTGCCAACTTTGACCACATCCGGAGAACCCTCAAACGGATTTTTCATTTGCTTGGCGGAGTCGGGCGCGCCACGAAAATTCTGAGTCGCTGCGGCCACACTGCCGACCAAAATGATTACCCCTGCAAGAACGAAAACCCACGAGTATCTGGAAGAGGAATATTGGGGCACGGTCTTCTCCATTTTCGGTTAGACGAAATTAGCAATAAAGGATAACGCAGCCAGCAGAATTTTGTCGGAAGCCGAGCTTAGAAGAATACAAAGCAGATTAGACGTAGGACTCGTCCTGATCGCTTTCGAACAGGACGCTGAACATCTTGTAGGCGATAATCGGGATCGCGATCACACAACCCCCAACTCCAACTACGAACAAACCGCCAAAAACGTAAACTGCGAGGTTGACGATCGAATTAAACATCGCCCGCTCCAAAGGCTAGAACATTCCAGCCATTGGAAGAAGTCTACTCCATCGGGCCTGCTTTAGCGATTTCGACGGCTCTAGTCGCCGACTGCCATTTTGACGGTTTCGTCCTTTTCAAACAACATCTTGGCGTCTTCGATCAAAGTAAGGATCAAAACCACGCCCGCGCCAGCGGTTCCCAGGAGGAATATTCCTTCGAGGATCCGAATCAGAGTCGGAATCATATATCTCCAATCAATCCAAGAAGTTAGCCTTAATTTCGGCTGCGTTGGATCGCTGTGTTGATTGGAAGACACCAGCCATAAGAAAGCCGTAAAAAATTAATAAAAAAGTCGTAAAAATGGATGGTTCGGTCTCGCGATGGGAGTGATAAGGACTTGGTGGGGCTGGACGGAATCGAACCGCCGACCTAGGCGTTAGGAGTGCCTCGCTCTATCCAACTGAGCTACAGCCCCTTGGGTTCGGTTATAGCAGGTCGATAAACTTCTTGCCAACCCAAGGGGCATTTGACCCTGCCCAAACTATTCAGAAACCTCCGTAGTATGACGGTTTCGCTGGTTCTAGCAAATCGCTAGACTGAGCAAATTCTCAATGCAGTTAGCCCCCGCCGCTGCCAGGGCCTTTCCTGCGATATCAAGCCAATAAACGAGTCAACATCGAGCCGCTGGCGTACTTTGGCAAGGGCGCGACGACGACCGCTGTTGGCTATCTTGGAGATAAGCCATTGAAGTCAGCCGTATTTCCGCTTTTCTTGGTTGTGGCCGTTCTACTGTCCAGTTGTGGAGGCGGTTCGCAGGCAACATCTCCGGCGCCTTCCATACCCCCGATCACAAGTGCCAGCGCGCCATCCGCCCCGGCGAATCCTGCTCCGCCCTCGACGCCGAATCCGGCGCCGTCCCCGGGAGCTACCATGCAGTGCCCGGCAGGGCAGTACGACATGCTCGACTGGGCGACACTCGATCCTGATCTCGCGGCGGACCACCATCTCGAGGGCAATGCCAACCCGCTTTACACTTATATTGATAAAGACAAGTTTTACTGGATGAAGGGACCGAGCGGATATCCGTGGGACATCCAGTTAGTGGATGACAAAAATATCTATCTTTGGGTGACTGAGCAGGAGTGGGGAGATCCTGACACTTTCAAGAAGTCTCATCACAACACCAACATGCCTCTGATGAGCCGATGTGCCAGCGGCGGTCAGCCGGGAAGTTCCGTTACCAGTAGCGACACCACTTTCGAGATCGTTCACAAATGCAACAACGGCGACCTGGACAATCTGGGGAGCATGGTGAACGAGGTGTGGGGTCCCAATAAGATGAGCTTTGGGGGTGACATTCCTGACAACACCGATACGCTGATCCTGACCTATCGCTACAACTGCGACCGAAAATTTAACCGCTGCGACGATCGCGAACAATTTTATTTAACGCAGCGCTATGGGCTGGTGCGCTGGGATCATTCCAAGTGGAAAGACGCAGCTTACTCGCAGGACAATTTTACGGTTTATAACCGAGTGGTCCACGGCGGAGCACCGGCGCCAGAGTTTCCTTGTAGTTAGAACTGGCGGCCAGAACCCGGCTTCCCAACTGCCATACGCAGTAAGCCAGGCATAAGACGCATATCGCTACCGTCATGATTCGCAGGTTGGCGGCGGCCTGAAGAGAAATTTGTACTCCGCCGCCTATTGCCAGGTAGGCTGCGAAACATGCCGGGCATTTTGGCAAGAGCGCCAGCGTTGTGCCGGAAAGCGCACCACTGGCGAGCTTTCCGGCACCCCACAACGGCTTCGATCCCTTGCCGCCATCAAGGTCGGCTGAAGGATTACAGCAGCCGCGAGTCATGCGCTTTTCTCTTCCTGATGGCAGCAGCCGTTCGATTCTTCCGCGGCTTGATACCGTCCGCTAGGCTGCACTAAGCCGCCAGCACCATAACGATCGTGATGCCGAACCCAATCCGAAAGATCGTGGCGGGGACCGGTTTCGTCCCGTCCCTTGGGCGTCAGGTCGAGATAATTGTAGGCACCAAGGAAAATGTCGCCACCACGGGCGTACGTGGAGTAAGTGTGGAACACCTCGCCACCTTCCTTCTTGTAGAAGACGCTGGTACCCGACATTTCCTCGCTCTTGAAGGATTCCGGATAATAGTTGTAATCAACCTCTCCCGTCGCGATCTCGTCCGGCCGGAATGAGACGTGATAGTCGTAGTTGAAATCACTTCCGAACGACGACACCCACTTGAATTTCCATCCCATCCGTTTTTTGAAAGCTTCAATTTCCGCGAGAGGGGCGCGCGATACCACAACAAACGAAACGTCGCGGTTCCTCAGATGTAACAAGGCTCCGTCCATGTGATCGGCGTGAAAGGAGCAACCAACACAACCTTCCTTCCATCCCGGACCCAGCATAAAGTGATAAACGATCAACTGGCTCTTGCCCGCAAACAGGTCTGCCAGCGTCTCTTTACCATCGGAGCCTTCAAAGGTGTATTTCTTCTTTACCTCTTCCCAGGGCAGTTCGCGGCGCTGTTGGCTTATTTCGTCGCGCAGACGGGTCAATTCCTTCTCTTTGCGGAGCAGCTGTTGTCGGGCTGCCACCCACCGGTTAGGGGATACGACTTCATGTTCATCGAGTTCCATATAAGTTTTGGCTTCGGGCATTCCAGTTCTCCTGTTTGGTTTGTTTATTGCCTATGAGCCGTTGCGGCTCATCCTTTCTTTTCTGCGATTTCCTTGATACGCAACAGTTCGCTCGACCACAACTCCTGGAACGGACTGACCCAGCGCTCATAGATCTGCCGAATGGGTACCGAGTTCAGGGTATTCATGCGCTGCCTTCCAGCTTCACGGGTCTGAACCAGATCAGCCTCCCTCAGCACTTCCAGGTGCTTCATCACGCCGAAGCGGCTGAGATGGGGAAACCCAACTACGATTTCAGTTGTCGTGCGCCCCTTCTCGCGCAACATATCGAGAATCGCCCGCCGCGTCGGATCCGATAGCGCCTTCCATATCGCATCTAGCTCCGCTGCCTTGTTTCCGCTGGACACGCTACTGGCAGTCCTTCGTCACTAAGGCGAGCAAGTGGCCCCAGCCCGAGCCCACTCCGGCGCGATGCTCGGGCTGGATCATCCCAATGGCGCGATGCCGCAGCGTGATCTTCGACCCTCCTCCCGCTTCCTCCACTTTGACTTCCACGTGGTTGATGGCCGGATAGGACATAAACATAGGTCCACTCAGTTCCAGCAGACTGCCCGGTTTGATGGTTTGGACAAAACCCCACAAATGGCCGACACCATTGCCCCGGTCGCGATACCAGCGCCCTCCCGGCTTGGCTTCGAGCAGCATATTCAAGGGTGTTCCGTCAGGCGTGGTGTTGCCTTCTCCCAGGCGATGAAGGACAGCGGCAAAGGCCTTCTCCGGGGTGGCCTTTACGGTTATGTGTTGTTCAAGGTCAAGGGTCATATCATCGAATTTCATGGTTGGTCTCCTCAGTCGTGACGTGAGTAAATACTAACGTGAGTAAAAAGTCACGTCAAGCTGATTGTGCAAGAAGTTGGGGATATCTGCCGCTGGATGCCTTCGTTTACTTCTCCGTTAACACCACGTAACCGCATCACAAGTTTTAGTCCACCCACCTTCGTTATCCCCCTAAACGACCCCGGTTGTCCGCAGCCTCCTCACAGTAGGCAACCGTACGGTTCGGCCTTATATTGCGATTGTCCCGGTATAAAAACTACCAAGACCAGACCTCCCTGAAGTCCAACTCCCCAAAGCAGTCGTTAATTTTCGCCACGAGGATCTTATGAAGCAGTTTGCTTTCTCGCCGATTCGGAATCTGTCAATTGCCGCCGCCCTTTGTCTCTTTATGGTCGTCACTCCAGTGGCACATGCACAGACCAATCTTTCGCCTTCGTCACTGAGTTTTGCCACCACCGCTGTAAGCAACAACAGCGCTCCGAAGACTCTGACGTTGAGCAATGGTGGGAATGCTGCGATCAATATTTCGGGAATTAACATGATCGGCGGCGACTTTGACCAGACGAACAACTGCGGCAAGTCCCTGGCGGCGAAGAAATCCTGCACGATCAGTGTGGTGTTTAATCCGACCGGCACCGGTACCCGAGCTGCCCTGATGTCGGTTAGCCACAGCGGCGGACTTCAGCTCGCATTGTTCAGCGGAACCGCGATTAGCCAGACGAGCATCTCGCCTGCATCCGCCACTTTCGCTGCGCAGCCGGTGAATAGCTCCAGCGCGGCTTCGGCAATTTCACTGAAGAACAATCAGAACGTCGGGTTAGCAATCTCGAAGATCTCAACCACTGGCGATTTCGCCCAGAGCAATAATTGCGGAACGTCGCTGGCTGCCGGCGCCACTTGCACCATCAGCACGACCTTCAAGCCCACTGCGACCGGCACTCGCACCGGATCCGTCACTGTCGCTTCCAACGCAACTCCGACAACTCAGTCGATCGCTTTGACCGGTACGGGCAGCGCGCCAGTTACAGTTTCGCCTGCTTCGTTGGCATTTAGCACCACGCAAACGGTTGGCGTCGCAACTGCAGCGCAAGTCATTACGGTAAAAAATCTGCAAGCCATCGCATTGCCGATTTCGAGCACTGCGGTGACCGGAGATTACACACAGACGAATTCTTGCGGCAGCTCACTGCCTGCCGGGGCTTCCTGCGCGGTAAACGTGGTGTTCAAGCCGACCACCGCGGGCAACCGCACGGGCACTTTTTCAATTACGAATGGCGCAGTCGGCAGCCCGGAGACGGTAAGCCTCTCCGGCGCTGGTGTTGCCGCAACCGTGAAGTCGATCGCAGTTACGCCAGCGACCGCATCAATCGTGAAAGGGAAGACCCAGCAATTCATCGCTATCGCGACCTATACCAGCGGAACTACGGCTGACATCACAGCCACCGCAACCTGGACATCCTCTGCCGCGACCATTGCTTCAGTCAGCAAAGGCATGGCAACCGCCCTGGCCACTGGAGCTGCGAACATGACTGCGTCAATGACGGGAACCACGGTCACTGGCGCCGCAAGTCTGACGGTAACTGCCCCGACATTAGTTTCTATTGCTGTGACGCCAAATCCAGTGTCGGTTGTAAAGGGCAAGACTCAACAGTTCACCGCCACCGGCACCTATAGCGATGGCACCACTCAGAATCTGACTGCGACCGCAACTTGGACCTCTGCGACCGGCGCGACGATCACGGCGGGCGGAGTGGCTACAGCAACCGCAGTCGGAGCCCCGGTTATTACTGCAAAAAGCGGAAGCATCGCTGGCACCGCCACTATGACCGTGCAGCCAGCAACGCTGGTTTCAATCGCAGTTACTCCCGCAACAGCAGCCATCGCGAAAGGTAAAACTCAGCAATATGCGGCAACCGGCACTTATACCGACGGCTCGACCCAGGCACTTACCAGTTCAGTGGTCTGGACTTCGGGCGCCGGCGCAAGCATCGTTAGCGGTGGTTTAGCCACTGGAACCGGTGTCGGCGCCCCCGTCATCACTGCCACTAGCGGGACGATTGCGGGCACAGCGACATTAACGGTACAGCCTGCTGCGCTGGTTTCAATTGCCGTAACTCCGGCAACCGCCAGCATCGCGAAGGGCCTGAACCAGCAATATGTGGCCACCGGCACCTACACCGACAATTCCACACAGGTTCTCAGCTCCGTAACCTGGACCGCCACCAGCGGCGCTACCATTACCTCCGCGGGTCTGGCTACCGGCTCTGCGGTTAGCGTCCCCACCATCACCGCTACCAGCGGCGCCATTCAAGGGACCGCCGCACTCACCGTTCAACCGGCCGCGCTGGTTTCCATCGTCGTAACTCCGGCAAGTGCTTCGATTGCGAAAGGCCTGACTCAGCAATTCAGCGCAACTGGAACTTACACCGACTCCAGCACACAGAATCTGACGGGATCAGTGACATGGAGCGCTTCCGCCCAGGCATCCGTTGCGTCAAATGGATTAGCTACTGCGATGGCGGTCGGCACTCCGACCATTTCGGCTACCAGCGGCTCGATCAGTGGCGCCGCGACTCTCACCGTGCAGCCTGCGGCATTGCTTTCACTTGTCGTCACTCCGTCGAGCGCGACGATCGTAAGAGGATCCACCCAGCAGTTCATCGCCCAAGGCACTTTCACCGACGCCAGCGTGCAGGACATTTCCAGTTCAGTTAGCTGGAGCGCTTCCGCCGGAGCCAGCATGGTTGGCGGCTTGGCCACTGGCACTGACATAAGCACCCCGACCGTTACCGCTAACAGCGGATCGATTTCGGGTTCGGCCTCTCTGACCGTTCAGGCGCCGGCCCTGGTTTCGATCACAGTGTCACCGGCCAGTGTTTCTTTGGGCCTGCACTCAACGCAGCAGTTCACGGCGATGGGAACTTATGCCGACAACACGACCGCTGACATCACCCACTCGGTGGTTTGGAATACCGGCAACTCGTCGGTCGTGAGCATCAGCGGCACCGGAATGGCCAACGTTCTGGCCAGCAGCTCTAACGCGATTCAGATCAGCGCAATCTCAAACGGCATTGCTTCCAATGTCGCGTGGCTGTCGTCCCTGGCGGAGTTGCAGCCCTCGTGCTCAGCACCGACCCTCGACATGAAGTTGCTGGTGGTCACCAACGGCCAGACTGAAGCGGATTTTGCCGCAATCAAGCAGGGCCTCGACTACCTGGGAACTCCTTACACGGTGTTCGATATGAATACCCAGACTGGCGGAATCACCGCTGACCTGCTGTCCGACGGCAACTGCCACGGCTATTACCAGGGCGTGATTTTCACCTTCGGCAATTACATCTATACTCTTCCCGGAATGCCGATTCTGAACGCTTACGAGCAGATCTATCACGTTCGTCAGGTGAACTGGTTTGTCTATCCCGATACGAATTTCGGCATCAACACCTACCACGATTCGGTGGACGCCTATCATCCCTACACCGCCAGCTTCACTCCGGCTGCCGAAAACGTGTTCTCTTATGCCAATACCGATAGCCCGCTCGCTTTCTCGGGAGCTTTCATCTATCTTTCAACCCCGGTCGACGGCTCGGTGACCCCGCTGCCTTCAGGGGCGTCGGTTACTCCGTTGTTGATGGATGCCTCGGGCAACGCGCTCTCGGTTATCTACAATCTGGGCGACGGACGCGAATATCTTTCGCAGACTTTCGATAGCAATCAATACCTGATGCACAACCTGATTCTTTCCTACGGCCTCATCAACTGGGTCACCAAAGGCGTGTTCCTCGGTGAGTATCACGTTTACGCCAGCCCGCAGGTTGACGACGTTTTCATCAACGACCACGAGTGGGCCGCGAACACTCCTTGCCATCCCACCGACGGCTCTACTGACCGCACCGATTCTGACGCCGATACGCTGGGCACGGTTCGTATGGCCGGCACCGATGTTGACTCTCTGGTCACCTGGATGACGCAGAAACAGCAGAATCCGTTGCTCTCCAACTTCGTCCTGCACATGGCCTTCAACGGCGTGGGCACCACCGGCAACCCGGACCTCGGCGGGTACAATCCCGATACGTTGACCCCTGAACTGATGAAGTATCAGTCGCGATTCAAGTGGATCAGCCACACCTACGATCACCCGGATACCCTGAATAGCCAGACCGCGGCTTTCGACGACGATGAAATTCTGAAGAACAACCAGACTGCCGCTGCTCTTGGCCTGACCTATTACAACCCAGCCAACATGGTGACCCCTGGCGTCACCGGATTGAACGATCCGGTTTACGTGAACCAGGCGGTCGCCGATGGCGTGAAGTATGTAGTGACCGACACTTCGGTGTTGAACACTCCGAACAACGGACCGAACCCTTCACCGAACGTTGGTATGCCTGACACCATCAACAATGGCTTGTACCTGGTTCCACGCCACGCCAACAACCTCTACTTCAACGTCGCTACCCCCGGTGGATGGACGGCAGAGTATCAATGTATCTACGCAGACCAGCCACAGTACGCGGCTTTCAACTACCAGAACATTCTGGACAACATCAGCCAGAGTTTCGTCGCCAACATGATCAAAGGCGACATGGATCCGCAAATGTTCCATCAGCCGAACCTGGTGGCCTACGACGGAGCCCACTCGCTGATCGGCGATCTCTATGACAACACCTTCAACCTTTACCTGAGCATGTTCAAGCTGCCGGTGCTTAGCCCGACGCTCTATGAACTCGGCCAGAGCATGCAGCAGCGCAACCAGTACAACTTGTCCGGAGTGACGGCCAGCGTGGTGAACGCTGGTGCAGTTGACGCGGCGGTCAGCATAACCGTCCCCAGTGGCACAACAGTGCCATCCGCGGTGGTACCGGTGACAGGTTTGAGCAGCAATGGGGCAGAAAACTACGCCGGACAAAATATTTCTCACATCACGGTGAGCGCCGGCCAGACCATCACTCTGCCGTTACAGTAGCCCGTTGGTAACCAAGCGGGGAAGCGCTCAAAGCGCTTCCCCTTATTGTTCAAGTGGATAGAAGTAACTTGGGGTGGCACTACAGGTCTTAGTCCCGGAAGGTAGGCAGGTCTTCGCCGAGAAGGGCTACAACCTTCCTTGATAGCCAGCCCCGCAAGTAGCACTTATTATTCACACTGTTCGAGCTAGTAAAAAGAAATCCCCCCAACGAAATTCCCCTCCGACTTTTCAAAATATCTCCCCGAGTTTGAAAGACCAAGTTTCACTGCGGTTCTTGCACCTCCCCAACACTGAGTTCTTAATTTTTTTCTATGAGGGATTTCTCAATGAAACACCGATCTATACTCCGGGCCTTCAGGGTTCTATTACCGTTAGCCATGTCGTTCTTAGTGGCTTGCGGTGGCGGTTCAACAAGTACTCCCAACGTTCAAGCGAAATTGGTTTCTTTGGCCGTGACTCCTGCCAGCCCTCAATTTGCTAAGGGCACGCAGCAACAGTTCACCGCCGTGGGAAGTTATTCTGATGGTTCCACGAAAGACCTTACCGCTTCCGCCAGCTGGAGCTCTTCAGCCAGCAGCGTGCTCAGCGTCAATAAAGGGATGGCGACGGCGCTTGCTACCGGCAGCTCGACAGTTTCAGCCGCCGCGCAGCAGTCGGGATTGACTGTCTCCGGCAGCGCGACCGCCACGGTCACACCGGCGACCTTAGTATCGCTGGCAGTTACGCCTGGTGAGCCTTCGGTAGCACTTGGCTTGCATCAGCAGTTCACCGTGAACGGAACCTATACCGATTCCACCACGCAGGATCTGACTTCGACCGCAACCTGGACTTCTTCGGACCCGACGGTGGCGACGATTGCTGCCGGTCAGGTTTCGACGTTGAAACAGGGATCGACCAACATTACTGCAACTGCGAATTCAAAGACTGGTTCAACCACTTTGACGGTTGCTCCTGCGGCTCTGTTATCGGTAGCAGTTACACCCGCCAGCGTCTCGATCGCGAAGGGCCTCACGCAACAGTTCACCGCCACCGGCACCTACACGGACGGCACCACCCAGAACGTATCTTCTACTGTGGTCTGGACCGCTTCGGTTGGTGTGACGATTTCCAATACTGGTGTGGCCACCGCCGCGGCAACAGGCAGCGCATCGGTCAACGCAAAAGCTGGCACGATCAATTCGAACAATGCGAGCTTAACGGTTATGCCTCCGGTGCTGACCTCTATCACCGTGGCCCCGCCGAGCATCGTGGTTCCTAAAGGACTGACGCAGACTTACACCGCCACCGGCGTTTATAGCGACGCCAGCACGGCAGACATCACTTCATCGGTTACCTGGACCTCGACGTCGGGCGTATCGATCACCAACACTGGTTTAGCGACGGCCAACGTACTTGGGCAGAACACCATCAGCGCAAAGTCTGGTTCCATTACTGGTACGGCCGATCTAACGGTTGCTACCGGCAGACTGATGTCTCTGGCAGTTTCGCCGGCGACCGCAACTATTTCCAAAGGTCTTACTCAGGCCTTCACCGTAATCGGTACCTTCAGCGATGCCACTACGCAGGATATGACCACGGCGGTTTCGTGGACTACTTCGGCTGGCGCAAGCATCTCCAACACTGGTCTGGCCACTGGCACTGGAGTTGGCAGCGTCACCGTCACGGCTACTTCTAACACCGTCACCGGCACCGCTGGTCTGACGGTCGCTCCTGCTGCTCTGGTTTCGATTGCTGTAACGCCTGCCACGGTCTCCGTGGTACGCAGCTCCAATCAACAGTTCGCCGCCGTAGGGACTTACACCGATGCCAGCACGCTTGACATCACCAGCACCGTAGCCTGGACAGCTTCGACCGGCGCCACGGTTTCAACTGCGGGTCTGGCCCATGCAACCGCAGCCGGCACCAGCAACGTGTTCGCTACTTCCGGCGCAATTACCAGCAATAGCGCGGTCATGACCATCACTTTGCCGGCCTTGACCTCAATCTCAATCTCGCCAGCCAGCGTTTCACTCGGCATCGGCGCCACGCAACAGTACGTTGCCACTGGTACCTACGCGGACGCAATCGTGTCTGACGTGACCAGTCTCGTAACCTGGAATTCCAACAACACTGCGGTGGCCGCGTTCGGGTCTAACGGACTGGCTAACGTAGTGAGCACCAGTTCGACCGCTGTTTCGATTACCGCAACTTCCGGAGCCACAACCTCTAACGTCGCCTTCTTGAGCGCGCTGGCTAGCCTGCCTCGGGTTTGCAACTCACCGACGATCGACATGAAGTTGTTGGTTGTCACCAACGGCAAGACTGAAGCGGATTATCCCGCGATCACGCAGGTTCTGGATTATGTCGGCACCCCGTACGACGTGCTCGATATGACTGTAACCACCGGCGGAATTACCTCGGCGATGTTGTCCGATGGAACCTGCCACGGTTACTACCAGGGTTTCATCTTCGCAAACGGCGGCTACATTTACACATTGCCGGGGATGTCCACGCTGACTTCTTATGAAGTCACCTTCAAAGCTCGTCAGATTAACTGGTTCACTTATCCCGGATCAGATTTTGGTATGACGGCCCTGGGGACCAGCGTTGCTCCTGGCACACCGGTCACCGCCAACTTTACGCCGGCGGCGACTCCGATCTTCTTCTACGCCAATACCGTAACCCCTCTTGTCATCAACAATGCGACCGTCTACCCGGCAACCGCCAACAGCACCGCGACTCCGCTGTTGACCGATGCTTCAGGCAACACGCTGGCGGCGATCAATACTTTCTCCGACAGCCGCGAGTACCTGACGTTGAACTTCGACAGCAACCAGTACCTGACCCATGACCTGGTCCTGGCATACGGATTGTTGAACTGGGTCACCAAGGGCATCTTCCTGGGTGAGTACCACGTCTACATGGTGCCGCAGATCGATGACGTATTCATCGCTGACGCACAGTGGGAAGGCACTACACCTTGCGTCGATCCGGCCAGCCCTTCGGGCGACCACACCGATGCAGACGCAGCCTCTTTGACCCAGGTACGTATGGTCAAAAACGATGTGGATGCACTGGTAGCATGGCAGACTCTGCAACAGCAGAATCCGTTGTTCTCAAACTTCATCATTCACATGGCGTTCAACGGCGCAGGTACCACCGGCAGAACTTCCACCGGCGGCTATCGCCCCGACACTCTGACTCCTGAATTTCAGGCCAAGCAAGCCAACTTCAAATGGCTCAGCCATACCTGGGATCATCCGGATTCCCTGAACGCACAAACTGCGACCTTCATCGACAACGAGATTGACAAGAACAACGCGGTTGCGTTGACGCTTGGACTAACCACTTACGACTCGGCTGCCATGGTCACCCCTGGCATCACCGGTCTGAACGATGCCACCTACGTTAACGAAGCGGTCGCCCACGGTGTCCAGTTCGTCGTAACGGACACCTCGCAGACGACTCTTCCCAACAACGGGCCGAATCCTTCGCCGAACGTCGGATTGGTCAACACCATCAACTCAGGTCTTTACATGGTTCCTCGCCATGCCAACAACCTGTTCTTCAACGTGGCCGATCCTGATGGCTGGGCCGCTGAGTACGATTGCATCTACACCGGACAGGTACCGTACGGAACCTATACTGCAACCGATATCAAGGCCAACATCAGCCAGAGCTTCATCGTCGACATGCTAAAGGGCGATATGGATCCTGAAATGTTCCACCAGCCAAACCTGGTGGCATATGACGGAACCCACTCACTCTTGAGCGACCTGTTCGACGAAACCTTCGCGACTTATGCGAGTCTGTACAAGCTGCCCGTTCTGAGCCCAACGCTGCGTGAGTTAGCCACCAGCATGCAGGCCCGGAACAACTACAACCTGTCGCAGGTGACTGCCAGCCTGGTGGATAACACCAGCATCAGCATCACCGTCCCGGCCGGTTCACCAGTCACTTCGGCTACGATTCCGGTCACCGGACTCAACAGCACGGGTGCAGAGGTGTACGGCGGTCAGAACATCTCGCACATCCAGATCAACGTGGGGCAGACACAAACGCTACCATTGCAATAGTTCGAGAAACCCTCATTCACGGAGGAGCCGAAAGCGGCTCCTCCGTATTTTTTTGTCTACGCCTTTTTCCGTCAAACTGGCGCACTCGCTGGCACTTAGTCCGCCAAAAGCCTTGTTCACTGCCGGTTTTAGCCCTTCTGAGTCTAGTAGGACTAGTCCCCTTCAGGGTTCCTAAAGCACATGTCCTTCGGATATATTTCTCGTCTGTTGTAAAAGAACTCTTCTCGACGATACCCCTGGTCTCGAGTTTTTCTCCCCGATTAAAACGCTTCCTCCCCACACAAATTTTTCCTCCCCGTATTAATAACTGATCAGCGCTGCCCACCTCCCCAGCAGGCATTAACCGTTTTGCCAGAGGAGTTTCATGAGCACGCTTCGTCGATTTGCGCTCTCTCAGTCGTTTCTTGCCGCGATTTGTTTTCTCTTTACTCTCGTCAGCGCCGCTCATGGCCAAACCGCCACTCTCGGCACCCTGCGATCGTTTGGTCAAGTCGCGACCGGAAGCACCAGCAGCGCGACGGTTAATCTGAGGAATACCAGTACCACGACCGCCCTCGCCATCAGCGGTATCGCGGTGACCGGTGATTTTGCGCAGACCAATACTTGTGGCTCCAGCGTAGCCGCGCGAGGAAGTTGCGTAATCACCATTACCTTTAGTCCCACCGCCACCGGCGCACGTACCGGCACCTTGACGGTTACGGACAACGCGACGCCGGGCACACAAACCGCAAACTTGACCGGGACAGGCATAGCCCCGGTGACGCTTACTCCCGCCTCACGCGCATTTGGCAATCAAGGAGTTGGATCAACCAGCGCTGCGAAGACTTTTACAGTGACTAATAAGAGCTCGAGTGCGATGAGCTTTGCAGTCACGCCCAGCGCCAATTTTTCCGAGACCGACAACTGCTCGTCAGTGCTGGCCGGTGGATCCTGCACCATCAATGCAGCCTTCGCTCCGACTACAACAGGAGCGGCCAGCGGCACGATCGCGGTCAGCTACTCAGGAGGCAGTCTTTCCTCGACCGTCACCGGCACCGGCATTGCGCCGTTGACCATGACTCCCGCAACCAACAAATTTGGCAACGTCGGCCTGGGATCACCCAGCGCAGCCAAGACATTCATCGTGACCAATAAAGGCACGTCCACTGTGGCCGTCACCATCGCCACCACTGCTCCTTTCAGTGAAACCGACAACTGCGCCTCCCTGGCGGGCGGCGCGTCCTGCACCATCACCACGATTTTTACTCCGACCGCCGTCGGCGCCGCCAGTGGAACCATCACTGCAAGCTATAGCGGATTTGGAAGCCCGTTAACTGCTACCTTGACTGGCACCGGCATTGCCCCGATGACGCTGACCCCCGCTTCGCTAGCCTTCGGCAACGTCGCGATGGGGACTACCAGCGCGCCCAAGAACTTCACCGTCGCCAACAAAGGCACGACCGCCCAGGCGTTGGGAATCACCTTGAGCGACGGCTTCACCCAAACCAACACCTGCGGCAGCTCGCTGGCAGGCGGAGCGTCTTGCACTATTAGTGTCGCCTTCGTACCTACGACCGCGGCTGCGGCAACCGGAACCATTGCAGTAAGTGCGCCCATCCTGGCCAGTCCTTTGTCGGCAGCTGTTACCGGCACCGGCATCGCCCCGGTAACTGTGACGCCTGCCACGCTCGCGTTTAGCCCCACCCAAAAAGTAGGCGTGGCCAGTGCTGCACAGTCAATTACGTTGCAAAATCGAGCCACAACCGCTCTGGCAATTCAGAGTATCGTGGCCAGTCCCGCCGACTATATCCAGACTAATAACTGCGGAACCTCTCTTGCTGCTAACCGAAGCTGCACTATCAACGTCGTTTTCACTCCGGCTACCGCAGCCAGTATTCCCGGCACTCTGACCATCACTGACGCTGCACTCGGCAGTCCTCAAAGCGTTGCCCTTTCAGGCACAGGCACTCTCGCCAACATTCGTTCCGTCACCATCACTCCAACTACGGCGAGCATTGCGAAAGGGACCACGCTGCAGTTTGTCGCCACTGCCACTTACCAAAATGGCACCACCGGCAACGTCACTGCCCTTTCCACGTGGACTTCGGTCAACCCCGCCGTCGCCTCAATCGTTAGCACGACCGGTATGGCAACCGGTGTTGCGGCCGGCAGCACCAGCGTCTCCGCAGCAGTGACGGGAACAACTGTCACCGCAACTCGCAATATCACCGTTACTCCGCCCACAGTCACCGCACTTGCTCTTTCTCCGGCTTCATCGAGCATTGCCGTCGGCGCTACCCAGGCTTACAGCGTAATGGCAACTTACAGTGACGCCACTTCGGCCCCTCTTGCCGTGGGCGTGACCTTCTCATCCGATAACACGGGCATCGCCAGCATTTCCAGCGCCGGTATGGCGACGGGCATGAACGGCGGAATTGCCAACATCAAAGCAACCATGGCAGCAGTAGTCTCGCCGGCGGTGCCACTCACCGTCTTAGGCCCGACACTTCAGTCGATCACAGTCGCACCCAGCATTCCTTCCATCGTGAAGGGAAGCACCCAACAATTCACCGCTACCGGTAACTACAGCGACGCGACGACCAAGGATCTGACAACACAAGTTGCATGGTCTTCGGCCACTGCGAATCTGACCATTGTCAGTACTACCGGCCTTGCCACCGGAGCCATCGCTGGCCCCGCGAGCGTCACCGCCAGCTGGAATGGGGGCGTAGTCACGGGAACCATGACTGCGACCGTGGTAGCGTCAGGACTGAACTCAATTGCCGTAAGTCCTCTGAGTATTAACGTGGGCATCGGCGCGCAACAGCAATACACCGCCATCGGAACCTACAGCGACAACTCCACTCTCGACATCACCAACCAGGTTACGTGGACGTCTGGAAACCCTGCCGTAGTCGGAATGACGACCGGAGGCTTCGCTACCGTTTTCGGCACCAGCAGTACCGGCATCTCGATCACGGCCAGCCTGGGAGCAGTCACCTCGAATCCCCCCGCATTCCTCAACGCTCTGAGTAGCCTGCCCCGTGTATGCCCGGATGCCAGTGTCGACATGAAGGTGCTGGTCGTCGCCAACAGCGCCGCCGGTTACGTAGATCTGCCGGCGATCAAACAGATTCTCGACTTCGTCGGAACCCCTTACACCGTGATGGACAATGCTGCGGTTACACCCGCGGTGTTATCTGACGGCGTCTGCCACGGCAACTACCAGGCCATCATCGTGGCTTTCAGCGCCGACATCTACAACTCAAATATTTATTCCGTCCTCACTTCTTACGAGCAGACATTCCACGTGCGCCAGGTGAACTGGTACACCAACCCCACGCCGGACTTCGGCTTCAACTACGCGTCCACAAGCATTCCCTACACTCAGCCCTACACGGCCAATTTCACGGCGGCTGCAGCAACGGTGTTCCCGAACATTAATACCGCCAACCCGCTCAGTTTCAACGGCGGATCGATTTACCTGTCGGCCCCCTACACCCCACCGAGCGGTACCGTTACTCCGTTGCTGGTCGATGCCTCCGGCAACGTCTTGTCGGCAATCTACGCTCCGGGTAATGGAGTGGAGATGCTGAGCCAGACCTTTGACAGCAACGAAAACCTGATGCACAACCTGGTGCTCGCCTACGGCCTGCTGAATTGGGCCACCAAGGGCGTGTTCCTCGGCGACTATCACATTTATGCCGCGGCGCAGGTCGACGACTTCTTTATCTCTGACGCGGAGTGGACCCCAACAACTTCCTGCACAGATCCGATCACGCATGACCGGACGGTGTCGGATGCTTCCACTCTCGGCACCTTCCGCCTCAATGCCTCCGACATGACATCACTGGTTGCCTGGCAGAATGGCTTGCAGTCCGATCCGTTGCTCACCGGTTTCAAGTTGAGCCTCGCCTTCAACGGCGTCGGCACTACGGGAAACAATGATTGGACAGGTCTGACGGTGCCCGGCATCGGTCCGGCTCCGCAAGACGATCTGACCTTCACGCTTCCCAGCTACGAGAAGTTCTTTCACTGGATGACCCATACTTACGACCATCCCAACACGCTGAATGGGCTGAACAAATCCGACGGACTGGGCGATCTGGACAACAAACCCGGTATTGATTCCATCGACCTGGAAATCCTGACCAACCTGTTCGTGGCATCAGGCTCTGCTCAGGGCGGAATGAATCTGGACAGCGAAGCAAGCGACAATCCGCCGCTTGGAGCAGTCACGCCTCTCAACTTCACTGATTTCAACCCCGCGAACATGGTGAGCCCGGGCGTTACCGGACTAAACGACCAGTTCGTGCCGACATATTTGTATGCCGACGGTATCCGCTACGTTGTGACCGACACCTCGGTGACCACGCAGGGAGACAACAACGGCCCCAACCCCTCGCCGAACGTCGGCCGGGTTAATACCTTCGCGCCTGGCATCTACGAGGTGCCGCGTTATCCCAACAACATTTACTACAACGCAGCCAACTGGGCAGACGATCAGGCTGAATTCCATTGCCTGTACGGTCCGGTCCCGGGACCTGAGGACTCGACCTACGGCAACTACAACGCTGCGCAGATTCTGGATTACACCAGCGGCATCTTCGTGGTGAACATGCTGAAAGGCGATATGGATCCCCAGATGTTCCATCAGCCGAATCTGCACTTCGCCGACAACGCAGCTGCTCTGGGAGTGGCGTCGCCGCACTTCTCCTCGTTGATCTCAGACACTTACAACCAGACATTCGCCAAGTACAAAGCGGTCTATAAGCTTCCGGTCCTGAGTCTCACGCTCGATCAGTTGGGCGAAGCGATGAAGGCACGGAATGCCTATAACCTGGCCGGCGCCACCGGAACACTGGTCGGCGTGGGTACGGCGACTCCGTCGGTCGCAATTACAGTCCCGCCGGCTAACCCGGGTGCAACTATCCCGGTCAGCGGCCTAACCAGTGCGGGTGCGGAAGTTTACGGCGGAAAGGCTATCTCGCATATCCAACTTAACCCGGGACAGACCATAACTCTGCCCTTGCAGTAGTTGGTTTAACGATTCCCTGAGGAGGACCGAACCTGGTCCTCCTCGCCTGAAGCTCCCCCGTTTCAGGTTTAGCTCCCCTGGATTAGTTCGGCAATTTAGCTGCGAGCCGCCTTCTGCTCCAGCTACTTGATTTTTTAGTAGGAGCCCTATGAGCGTTCGTCGTGCTTTGTCATCCCGTTTCGTCCTTGCCTCCATCTTGTGCGTGCTTGCGATACCAGCCTTTGCCCAACGCGCCAGCCTTTCCAATAGTTCGCGCTCGTTCGGTAGCGTCGCTGTGGGGACCACCAGCGCTGCAAAAACCGTAACTGTAAGCAACAGCGCTTCGACTGCGTTGATGGTCGGCAGCATTGTTGCCAGCGGCGACTTCGCACAGACCAACACGTGCGGCAGCTTGGTAGCGGGGCGGGGTAGTTGCGTCATCAGTATCACATTTACGCCAACCGCAGCCGGCTCACGCACCGGCACTGTGACTATTACCGACAATGCCAGCAACAGTCCTCAGAAGATCAGCCTCACCGGCACAGGCGTCGCGCCCGCCAGCATGACCCCGGCCTCGCGCTCCTACAGCACGACCAATGTAGGTTCAACCAGCGCTTCCAAGAGTTTCACTCTGACCAATAACCAGAGTAGTACGTTGCCAGTGCAGAGCATCGCCTCCTCCGGAGATTTCATTCAGAGCAACAATTGCGGAGTGCAACTCGCAGCCAACAAGTCGTGCACCATCAATGTCAGCTTCAAGCCGACGGCAAATGGAAGCCGCACCGGCAGCGTGACCGCCACCGTTGGCGCAACTTCAATTGTCCTGACAGGCACGTTAAGCGGGACCGGAGCAGGAGCGCCCGCCGTCCCGGTTACGGTATTGCCCGCAACCTTAACGTTCGCTGCTCAAGCAATGGGCACAAGCAGCGCGGCACAGTCGATTACCGTCCACAACGCGCAAGCTTCAACCCTCACTATTACTGGAATAAACGTGACCGGCGACTTCGCACAGTCCGGCACAACTTGCGGCGCCACGCTGAGCGCAAATGGCAACTGCACCATCGGTATCAACTTCACGCCGACCGCAACTGGAACCCGCGCGGGCGCAGTGACAATCACCCACGACGCCACCAACAGTCCGCAGACTGTAAATCTGAGTGGGCAGGGAAGTGCCGCACTTGTTTCCATCACTGTGTCGCCCAGCCTGCCTATGATTAGTAAAGGCGCGACGCAGCAATTCACCGCCACCGGCAGCTATGCGGACAGCACTCAAAAAGACATTACTGCTCTTGTATCCTGGGGAACGTCAGATTCGACTGTCCTCGGTATCAACCCTCAAGGGAAAGCTACCGCGGTGGCTGCTGGAGTCGCCACGATTTCCGCAAGCATGGGCTCAATCACCGGCTCATCGAACGCAACCGTCACCACTCCGACCATGACCGGAATTCTGGTAAGTCCACCCACGGCCTCGGTGCCCGCAGGATCGACGCAGCAGTTCAACGCAGCAGCTTCACTTTCTGACGGCACTACAACCGACGTAACCGCTTCCGCCTCGTGGAACAGCAGCGACACCTCGGTCGCCACCGTGGTCGCGGGAAAAGTGACCGCGCTGAAGCAAGGCACAGTTACCATCGAAGCCAGCTACGCAGCAAAAATCAGCGACGCAACTTTAACCGTGTTAGCGTCAGGAGCCTGTTCTTCGACCACCATCGACATGAAAGTTCTGGTGGTTTCGAGCGGAAAGTCCGAGGCAGATTATCCAGCCATCACGCAAATACTCGACTACGTGGGAACTCCGTATACCGTGCTCGATTTCAAGGCGCAGCCCACCGGCGTAACCGCCGCGATGGTTTCCGACGGCGCTTGCCATGGTTTCTATCAGGGTGTGATTTTCGCCAACGGCGGATACATCAACAGTCTCCCCGGCATGGCAACCTTGACCGCTTACGAACAGAAGTTCGGTATTCGCCAGCTAAATTGGTTTGCCAGCCCAGGCGTTGACTTCGGCTTGAACACCACTAATAAGACGATTGCCACTACCGCCACATATACCGCATCATTCACCCCGGCGGCTGCATCGATATTCCCCTATCTCAATACGGCGACGCCGTTAACGGTGGCAAATGCCACGGTCTACCTCGCGGTGCCGTTGGGCGTGGCAACCCCGCTGCTCACGGATGCTTCCGGCAATGCAATCTCGGTGATCTACGACAAAGGCGATGGCCGCCAATATCTGACACAGACCTTCGACAGCAACCAATACCTGCTGCACGATTTGCGGCTGGCTTATGGCTTACTCAACTGGGTCACTAAAGGCCTGTTCCTGGGCGAATATCACGTCTACGCCGCGCCTCAGGTTGACGACGTTTTCATCTCTGACGCCGAATGGGTGGCTGGCACCAAGTGCGGCACCGACGCCGATTCCGCCTCACTGCCGAACTACCGTATCAAGGCTTCGGACGTCGATGCGCTGGTCGCGTGGCAAAATTCGAAGCAGAGCAACCCGTTGCTCTCCAACTTTGTTCTGAGCCTCGCGTTCAACGGAGTTGGCACCACGGGGGATCGCGATTACACCGGTCTGCCCGCCAATGCGGTCGACGACCTTACTCCTGAACTGCAGAAATACCAGGCCAGCTTCAATTGGATCAGCCACACCTGGGACCATCCCGACAGCTTGAACGGCATGTCGCAGAGTGCAATTGATGCCGAGGTTAATCCCAACAACGCCGAGGCGCTGGCGCTGGGGCTTACCAATTTCGTGGCCGGCAACATGGTTACACCCGGAGTCTCCGGCCTGAATGACACCAAGACGCCCGGCGAACTGGTAAAAGATGGAATTCGCACCGTGGTCAGCGATACCTCAGTGGTCGGGCAGATCAACAACGGCACTAATCCTTCACCCAACGTTGGCATCGTGAACAGTTACGCGACCCAGTTGTACGAAGTGCCGCGGCACGCCAACAACATGTTCTACAACGTGAACAGTCCGGCCGACTGGGTTGCCGAATACCACTGCATCTACGCCGGCCAGGCTCCGTACTCGACCTACACCTATCAGCAGATTCAGGACTACATCAGCGCCAGCTTTGTGATCGATATGCTGAAAGGCGATATGGATCCCGAGATGTTCCATCAGCCCAACCTGCACGCTTACGATGGAACCCATTCCATCCTGGGCGATCTTTACGACGAAACTTTCAACACGTATTTCAGCCTCTACAATCTGCCGGTTCTAAGTCCGGCGCTGGATGTGCTCGGCCAGAACATGAAGAATCGCGACGCCTACAATCGCTCGGGAGTGACGGGCAGCATTATCAGCGGACCCACGTCTCAGATCACGATTTCGATTCCTGCCGGATCGGCTATTCCGACGGCGACAATTCCAGTTACCGGATTGAACAGCACCGGAGCAGAAGTTTACGGCGGGCAGAATATTTCGCATCTGCCGGTGAATAAGGGTCAGACGATTGTTGTTCCGTTGCCATAGAAATTTCTCGTTCTGAGCGCAGCGAAGAACCCTACACGCTGCGATTGGGAAGGATAAGTTGAAATAAGTGTCGAGTTGTCTTGTTTCAAGAGGCCCAAATAGTAAGGTTGAGCCGTGTGCGGTCGATTATCTTGCAGATCGTAATGTTCGCTTGTATTCCTCTGTTTGTTCAATGGAGTGTTTCCCAAAACCAACCCGTCGCCGACTCCGAAACGAAAAAGATCATAGATGGTATCAAGGCTGGAGACGTTAATGCCTTGGGTGTAGCAGCCGCCGCTGGCAACCAGATCTTTGTGCCTTACCTCAAGGAGCAGTTGCGTAATCCAAAAGCCAAGCTACATAAGGAAACCTCGGGATTGCAAGTGGGTTTGGCCAAGGCGGGCGAGACTCAGCAGTTGCAACAGATTTCTTGTGAGCTGAATTTCGGAGATGCAACGACTCGATACGACGCGATAAGTAAAGTACAGTCAGTCGCAGGCTGGTTTGCGATCAGTAACATGGCGGAGTTCCTCAGGGACGTTTCCAAATATCGGGCAAGATTCGGGGAAGGTTTGGGTCCTATGCAAAATTATGCGCTTCAGTATCTTCCGGAACTGGTTCCGGCCCCGCCACTGCCCCCTCCCAGACATTCGGAATGGACGCCAAGAAGGTAATAGGAATATGGAATGACTATCTTGTCACACACCACGATTCTCTGGCCAAGCTGCCGCCGACTGGAGAGGGCGTCAATATCTCCGAAGCCCTGTGTAAACGAGTTTTAAAGCAAGACCCCGCGATTAGCCAAAGGAAGAAACCGCGCGAGAAGCCTCCCTTGCTTGCGGAATGAAAGGTCGCAATATTGTTGCGTGTACTTCGGGCCCGTGAATCCTAAAAAACCTAGCCCGCCACCCTCCTGTACTCCGGCGGTCTAGGGGGCGGGATGCAAACTCAGCGCAGGCTCCGACGCAAAAGCCGTGGCAGGATCAAACGATTGGTATTGGCAGAAAAAGCTCAATTGGAGGGTTACGAAAGACAATTTATGGATTGTCCGCCTTCCGGGAAGGACCCTTGATCGGGAAGTAAAAGAGCTGACGAATACCGGACAAGCATCAGCTTTTTACCCGAGGTTACTACTTAAATAAGTCGTTCTTTATCATCAAGTTGCAGCATTACTCAAAGGTTCTAGTCCAACTAGGCCCGCGCCCCCGCTGGCAGGTTGTAGGACCTTCTGAGATAGCCAAGGCGTCCTCGGGCCCTTATAGTTTAAGAGCCTTCACAAGAGGCGCCGAGTAGAACCTCTCGATACCCCCCAAGGTTCGCAAGTCCCCCCAAAAAGTTTTTGCAGCACCCAGGTTCCCCCGCCGGAAAACATTATTCAAGCTTGTAAGTTTTGATGACGGTGGCAGGACGCTCCCAGCAGTGTCAGCGGTGACCGGCTGGTAGCGTAACCACCAAACGCAGAGCGGGGAAGATTATCTCCACGCAAAATAAGCGGTAAACAGGCCCCAGGCACCACAAAAGAAAGAGAGACGCAGTGAGCCGGATATACGACGCACTAATGGTTGCGGAAGACCAGTCGGTAGAGCGATTTACTTCCACGCCCAGTATCCACGAAGAGCCATTCGTAGCTTCTGGATCGCGAAGAGTTACCGTGCAGGCGGCCAATATCGATAATTTCTGGCAGCCGAAGCACGAAGTGCCTCAGCTGACCGGAAAAGTTGAAGTCTCGCGCAGCAAAGTGCGCAGCCTTCTGTTGCTTGCTTTTCTCACTGTGGGCGGAGCGTTGGTAGGCACGAATTATGCCCTGCGTCCTAACGCCAGCAGCTTTACCGGCAGCAAGGATCCGCACAGCGTCAGCTTCGAAGGAACTCTGCGTCCGGCAAAAGAAATTCGTATTACTTCCTCGGCCATGGGAACGGTTTCTGACATCTTCGTCAAAGTTGGAGATCCGGTTAAAGTCGGCCAGCAACTTCTGAAATTGCAGGACACTGAAACCCAGATGGCATTCCAGCAGGCAGCGTCGGAACGCGAAACCGCCCAGCAAAATCTGGCCAGCTTTCGCTCACGCCTGGCGGAAGCCAATGCGCGCGTATCAATTTCACAGCGCCAGGCTTCGCAGGTTCCAGTACGCCAGTTACGCGATTCGCCCAAGCGCGCTCAGGCCGCTTTCGATCAGGCAACGATCAACTACAGTCGCGCCAAGCAGTTGTTCGATGCCGGCGTAATCGCTCAGCAGGAACTCGACGCTCGCGGCACAGAATTGCGTATGGCGCAGGATGATCTCGACAACGCCAGGAAACTGGCTGGGGTTTCAGCCCGGCTGGAAGACGATCAGTCCGAACAGGCTACACTTGAGTCAAAGGCGATGCGTCAGGATCTTATCGAACAACTTCGCCAGGCTGATTTAAAGTATCAGCAGGCCAAGCAGCGCGTTTCAGAGGCTGTCGTCTGCGCTACCCAGGATGGCGTGATCGCCGAAATTCCGGTGAAGATCGGCGACCGTCTTCCCAGCGGCACCGTAGTCACGCAGTTAGCTGAATTGCGCCGCATGGTGGCGGACGTTCCGGTAGCTGCGACCATGATTTCCAAATTGGAGACTGGCGATTCGGCGATGATTAAGTTACCTTCGTCACCGCCTACCGAAGTCAGAGGCAAGATTCACGTGATCAATCCTTTACCCTCGGCCAATATGACCCACAATGTCGAAGTGGAGTTCGATAACCCAACCATGTTGCTGTTGGCTGGCCAGCCGGCAGAGGTACGATTCGAGAATAAATAGTGAGCCGGAACCAGCCAATCTCTGTGCTGTTGGCGAGCGAGGGGACCTATCCCTTTTATCACGGTGGAGTTAGCACCTGGTGCCATCGCCTTACCAACGGCTTGCCGAACGTTGACTTTCAGCTCCTGTCGGTTGTCACCAACCCATTTCAGCAGGTGAAGTACGAACTCTCATCCAACGTGGTGAGCGTGTTGAAGATCCCGCAGTGGGGGCTGGTGCAGCCTGCGGAGTACTCCACTCATCAGCCGACCTCGATGGTGCTGCGCAATCGCTGGAACACCACGCCGCAGATTATCGCCAAGCACTTCAAGCCACTGTTTGAGCAATTCCTCGCGCTGACTTTTTCTCCAAAGTGCAACAAAGAAGATCTCGGGCACACCATGCTGAAGATGCAACTGTATTTTCAGCAATACGATTATCCCAAGACCATGAACTCGCCCGAGGTGTGGAACGTGCTGCAACACGCGGTGCGCGCCACCTGGGAGAACCGCCCGGAAGGAACAGAAAATCCCACTCTCGCGGAAGTAAAGCAAGCGTCTCGCCTGCTCTACCACCTGCTGATGATTCTGCATTTTCCCATCCCGGAAGCGGATCTGACCCATTCGTCCGCGGCATCCTTCTGCGGCATATCTTGTGTGCTGGCCAAGATCGTCAACGGAACGCCGTATCTGCTTACCGAGCATGGCGTCTATCTGCGCGAACAGTATCTGAATCTTCGCCGCCAGATGAAGTCGTTTTTCGTGCGCTGGTTCCTCTATCGCTTGTGCGAAACCGTGGTTGAGCTGAATTATCACTACGCCACCCAGGTATCACCGGTCTGTGCCTACAATGCGCGCTGGGAAAAACGGCTGGGCGTGGAAGAAGAACGCATTGACGTAATTTTTAACGGTGTCGATCCCGCAAAATTCCAACGAGTTGAGCCTGAGCCGCGCAATCATCCCCTGGTTTCAACCGTGGGCCTGATTTACCAGCTTAAGGGACAGCTCGACATGATCGACTCCACCGCGTTCATCAAGGAACAGTTTCCCGACGTGGAAGTTCGCTTCTACGGCACCGCCAGTGATCAAAAATATTTTGACGACTGCAAGAAGAAGGTCATCGACCTGAAGCTGGAAAAGAATGTCAATTTTGCCGGCTCGACCAAGGAGCCCTGGAAGGTTTACAGCAATGCCGACGTGGTGGCTTTTTCCAGTATCTCCGAGGGATTCCCTTACGTCGTAGTAGAAGCCATGCTGTGTGGTGCCGCAATCATTTCCACGGACGTGGGCGGAGTTCGCGAGGCGCTGGGCGAAGCCGGTATCCTGGTCCCTGCAAAACAACCCAAGGCAATGGCCGAGGCCGTTTCATTTCTTCTTGCCAATCCGCAAGAGCGCGAACGACTCGGAACTATGGCCAAAGCCCGGGCCCTCGAATACTTCACCGAAGAAACATTCCTTAACAATTACGAGAGTACCTACCACAAACTAATTAACCACAGTAGGCAGCGCGCTTTGCGTGCATAGTTAATACTAGAGTGCTCTCTTTGCTTCGATCCAGGCTGGTTCTAATGACCATACTCACCAGCACAATTTTGTCTCTGGCCCAAACCGCGCCCAAAGCGCATGCGCCCGCTCGCCTGGCAATTTATTACGGATATCCCAGCCTGGTGAATCAGGCGAAGGGCGACCTCGAAAAAGCTGCGGCTGTATTCAGCGCCTACGATGTTGTGGTGTTCGGCGATGGTCTGGAGTTTCCCGATCACCAAACCTCACGCATCGCGCAAGGCGATCCCGCGGAGCATCAGAAAGTAGTCCAGATCATTGCCTCAGTGAAACGGCAGAATTCCGCCACTAAAATTTATGGATATGTTCCACTAGGCGACTATCAGTCGTTGAGCAAGGAGCAGATTCAGGAACGCATTCGCCTGTGGAAGCAGATGGGTGTAGCCGGAATTTTTCTGGACGAGGGCAGCTACGATTTTGCCATCGTCAATCGTGAACGCCAGAACACCGCCGTCAATTACGTTCATCAGCAAGGCCTCAGCGCCTTTATGAACGGCTTTTTCCTGGACCAGATCTTCGGTCTGGAAAATGAGCCGCTATATTCAAAAGGGAAGAACAAGAATCCCAATCATGCGCCGCCGGCTTTAGATAAACGCGACCTGTATCTCCTGGAATCATTTCAGATCAGCGAAGGAAACTACGTTGACCCGGTGCAATGGCAGCAGCGCATGAAAAAAGCACACGAGTATCGCATGCGCTACGGCACCCGCATGTTTGCCGTCACTACTACAGGTAAAATGCCGTTCGATTCGCAGAAGCTTAACTACGCATGGTGGAGCGCCTGGATGAGCGATCTCGACGGCTTCGGCTGGGGCGAGCCAAACTTTTCCGCCTCCGACAATTCTTTGCCGGACCATCGCTGCGTGATCGATGCGCCGACCGCGAGCAGCCTGGCCAAGGCTGGCGCCATGACTTCCGATCAAACGCATTTCTGGAGAAAGGCGAATGGCTTCACCGTAGTGCTTAATACTGCAAACCACACGGTTCGCCGGGTTTCAGCCTCGTCCACCCGTCCGCTGGAAAAAGACATTGCGGCCCTGCTGGCCTCGCCGAAACAGAGTTCGCCACTGACTTGCGGGGTGAATTAATGGTCAGAGATCCCGAAGTCCTATCCAAAGAGATTCAAAAGATTGCGCCGCAGATCGCCGATCCGCGTGAGATTGCCGCCATGATCGAGTCCTTCGGACACACCGATCGCTCGATGAAAGACTGGGGCTTTCCAGATGTATTCGCGCTGGCGGAACATATTTTTGAGCGCTTTCCTAAATTCGTTCCCCCGGTTGAGGAAGTCAAGAAGTCCAACGTTTTGAAACATGTACTGTCCGAGTTCCTCTCGGCGCTGCGCAAGTGCTCTTTGAGTCTTTCCTATGCGGTACCGTGGATGGCATTGCTCGCGCTGCAGTATCGCTATCCCGACGCGCTTCAGGTTTCGCCGGAATTAGGCGGCGCGCTAAGCCTGTCATTGATCGCCAGTCTAATCACCACTGGCGGTCTGATCCAGATGATTTCCCGCAGCGGCAACCTTTACTACGGACTTGAAGAACCATTTCTGGCTCGCCGTTATTGTGTCTCGCTGCTGGTGCTGGGTGCCTTCAGCACAGTGGTGCTGGCTCTTTTAGGAATTGGGATTGGAGTTTACTTCCAGGTCTTTGCCCTGCCGTATCTCGCGCTGGGGGCTGCGAATTACATCGGGCTGAGCCTGCTGTGGATGCTGTGCGCAGTTATTTCCGTTCAAGGTCTGGGCTGGTGCATTCCGATTATCTTTCTGGTCAGCGGAATCAGCGTGGCTTTGCTGCGCGTCGTCGCCCATCCCAGCACAACCCTGTTGCTGATGATGTGGCCACCACTGGCGCTGCTGTGCGCCGCAGCCTGCGTAATTCCCAGTTTCCATTACCTGGAAAAGAAAAAGCCTGCGGCAAAAGATAGTGCGCGTCCGCGCTTCAGCGTCGCCGTGCTTTCGCTGGCGCAATTTTATCTTTACGGCACCGTCTACTTTAGCTTCATGTTTGCCGATCGCCTTACTGCCGGCAGTGCGATCCCGTGGGTTTCAGGGCTTAGTTTCGGTATCGATTCCGCCTATACCAAGGGTATGGATCTGGTGCTGCTGGCGTTTCTGATCACCGCCGCGCTCGTAGAATATTTCAGCGACTCCTTCCTGCGTTACTGGAACGAGATGGCGAAGACTCTACCGCAATCGCAAAATCCCGATCTTATAAGCCGGCTGGTGCATCGGCATCGCGTGGCCATCTTCAATATTTGTGCTGTGTTTGCGGCGATGTCGCTGTTGTCGTGGTTGATTTTTTCCCGAGCCTTCGGTCTGGTGCTCTCCAGGCCCTTGTTACAGACTATTGTGCTGGGCGGCCTCGGTTACTTGATGCTGAGTCTGGCATTGCTTGAAAATATTATTCTTTCCAGCCTCAACGCCAACGCTATGGCGCTGCGCGCAGTTGCCATGGGACTCGCGGTAAATTTACTGGCCGGGTATGCTCTAAGTCACTGGCTGGGAGTGCAATATGCTGCGGTGGGACTATTTCTGGGATCGGCCGTCATTCTTTGGAATGCGCACGCCTCGGTTCGCCAGACCCTGCGCCATCCCGACTACCACTATTCCATTGCGTGAGCCGGCCTGATGCCCTTGTTGGAAGTTGCCAAGGCTGGCTGGGTTGTCATCGTTTTTCTATTCATTTCTTTTTGGGTGCCTTCGCGCCTTTTTGCCCGCAAGCCGGGCAGCGCATTCATGGTTTGGACCGCTGGAAATTGGGTGCGCATGCTGCTCGGCATTGCTGCCTCGGTTTTCTTACTTACCGGCATCAAGGCGCTTAGTTCAATCACCGTCATCGCATTCATTCTCGCGGCGCTGGCAATTGCCTGGCTGCGAAATCACAACTGGAAGGTCGGAGGCGTAGTCGCCAGCGTCCAGGGAAAAACTCTGGCTCTGGTGCGCAAGGCCGAAGCTCAGCCGCTAACTAAATTTGTGGACGCGGATGCACCTCCAAAAAAAGTTTCGTTCCGCATCCCACGCTGGCTTCAGTCCGGATTCTGGCTGGCATTGCTCGAGGGCAGGGAAGTTCTGATTGCCGGTTTTGTGCTGGTGCTGGTGATTTCGTCGGCGCTGCTATGGCAAAATCCGGCGCGCCAACTGCGCTACGACCACGTCGAGCAATACAGCGTGCTGTTGCGGGGACGCGAATTCGCCCTCAACCTCGACACTATCGGCAAGCCGTTCGTGGCGCCCGCCGCTTTCGTCGTAACCGCGTTGGTCAGCGCCGTTGACCTGGCACAGGTCACGCGCTTTCTTTCACCGGTAATTGGAATATTGCTGATTATTTCTCTCGGGCTGTTTGTCCGTATATGCACCCGAACCGGAGTCGCGGCCCTGATCGCCATGTACTGCCTGGGCGCCGCAGCTTTCCCGCCAACCTCAACCGCAGTCGCACCGCTTGCCATCAGCGTGAAGGACAAACTGTTGGCGTTACTCGCTTACACTCCCGCCGTTACTCGGCCGGGAACCGAATTTCAGATTGGCCTGATGCTGCTGTTGCTGGGCCTCACCTTTTTAGCCGACTGGCATCGTAACGGCGGATGGGATTCTCTGGTCGACCTGGCCTGCTGTCTGGTGCTGGTCGCTGTTATTTCGCAATACTTGCTGGTTGTGTTTTTAGTAGTGGGCGCGGCCATGCTGATCGGGCCTGCGATTGGGATCGTGGTTTTCTTCGTGCTTTGCTACGGCCTCGCGATTTACGCCACGCTGGTTAGCGGATCTTTGCCGAACGATGTGTACGTGGCTCTGCCGGTTGCGGCGGCGGTGGGCATCGCCTGTTTCGCTGGTTTCGTCCATTCCACATTGACCGCGGTGACGGGGAAGCGCACCGATGCCATAGTGCTCGGAGTATTTTTGCTCTTGGCGGCGCTGTGGTTACGTCCGCATAGCTTGACCGCGCAATTTCTGGAGTACGAGGCGGCGGCGCAGCAGACGCGGCAAATCCGCGAGCACCTGCCTCGGCAACGCTGGGTTGTAGTTGCTCCGGTTGAGCAATTGCCGGAAACATTTGGATTTGGCGGCTATCAGGATCTCGCCGGTTTTGTGCAGGAATACCGAACCCAGGTAGCGAGTCCCGAATTCACTTTCAAGGAGATGCCGGACGACATCTTGATCTACGTAGAGAAAGCCCCATTCCAAATGTATTCACAGGAACCGGCCAGCGTGTCGTTTGGAACTCTGACCGATGCCACCTACCGCAACTATCGATCTCCCGCAGGCAGGGCCAGTCTGGAATCCGACGCACTACAGCTTTGCGAGAGCTACCGGGCCAACCATTCGGACTCGACAATCTACTTCGAAGACGAGAATCTAAGGATTTACCGTGTTCATAAATCTGCCAAGGCCCCCAACTGACGTGGGCACAACGACTTGCCGGAGAATTGCGTTATAGGCCTTCGGAGGCACTCCGCGGTGTTGCCGCTGACCAAAAATACAAGTAGCAGATGCTAAAGCAGATACCCGCGAATGTACATACATCTATTTATGTACATCAGGTTTTTGGGGACCTCAACCATCCTCCCGGTTCCGAAGACGCAGCACAGGCCATCCTGACGCTCGCACGGGGCATTCTAGGCGAGGTTTTGTAGGCCACTGCTTCGCAAAAACCCCGCTGCGATTTTTCAACAACTTACGGGCAATTCACTTTTCGTCGGAAGTTGCGCAAGGCGGGACCCGCCCAAGCTCGAAAATCCACCCTGTCATTCCCAAAATGGAACAACAGGGTGGAGCAAGACTCTATTTTGGAACGTTGCCTAGCGGCAGGCGACGCGATACGCGGTGAGGTCTTCATCTTTCAGCATGGAGTTGAAATTCATGCTGTTGGCCTTGGGGCAAAAACGCGATGGGCTCAAACTGTACTCAACTTCGAAGACGGCTTTTCCAGCCGCGATGAATGGCTGCAACATGCTGCACTCGTTGTAGGCAAAGCACTCTTCGTTGATGGCGAAATCAAAATACGGAAGCAGTGCTTTGGCCTGGTCCACGTCATTTTTCAACGCCACGGTTAGACCGAGCGAGTGTACGGTTTCCGCAATAAATTTGTTGTAGGCGAGTTGATCGGATGAGCTGAGAGAAAATCCCGTGCCGTTGGAATAGCCGTCAATGTTGTCGGGCTCGACCGCATCAAAACCTTTCTTGAGGCACATTTCGAAGCGCGCGGTCATGATCGGCGTCAGCACGTTGATCTGGCGAATGTCGAGCCACTTTTCTCCCGGCCAGCCATTGCTCTTGCCCTTAACGTAAGCCGGGAAGGCCTTGGCATCGGAGCGCCAGTTCTCCCAGGTGCCCACATCCACGTAACAGACTGCTTTGATGCCTTTGCTGTGCATGGCCGACACCAGGTTGGCGGAGGCATCGAATCCATCGACGTCATACATGCCGACTCGCAATAGTTGGCTGGAACTGGGCAGAGTCGAGAGCTGCCATTGCCACGAGGTATTCATCGCCGGACGCCAGGCGCTGCTGCCTTGGGCTGAAGCTGGTGGGATCGCGAACGTTGCCATTAACAGCGACAACAAAATCATGCGGGGGAATACTTGCCTCATGGTTGATTCTTCTCCACACAGGGTCTGGACGAAGGCGGCGAGCCAAAGCTTTTTGTAAGTGTTCTGAATGGATGGTATTACAGGGAAAAATTAGGTCAATGCTCGAAGGGTCAGGATGATGGCCGCTTTTGGGCGGCTGTACTTGTGATTACTAATTCTGTGAGTGCCCGAGTGAAGAAATGGCAAACTGGTCCGAGCCGCTCCCGCAAGCTAAGAGCCGTGTAATCAGGCCGAATCGCTTAGGGGCCGCGGCCTGCCTCGGCGTTCAGGGACGGGCAAAACGTTATTGGACAAGTGATCAGTCCTACAACCCTCGTGTCGTCTAGCTCCGGCGGTGCGCCGAAATTCAGCCGGGTCAGGCGCTTTGGTAAAATGAGGTTGTCAGGCGTAATCCAGCAATTTTGAACGCGCCGATGCGCGTTTTGACATCCTTTTGGAGAGCAAGTCGGATCATTTGTTGTCCCTCACTCGTAGATCGTTCCTAAAAACTGGCGTGAGGGCGGCCACGGTGGCGGTTGCTGCGGTGGGCACAGAAGCCACCATCTGGGAGCCCAACCACCCCAGACTGGTGCAACAGGAAATCTTCCTGGAGCGGCTGCCCGGTGCGTGGGATGGCTTGCGCATCGTGCAACTGAGCGACTTTCACTACGACCCGTACTTCTCGGTCGTGCCGTTGCGCCGGGCGGTCGAGATGGTCAATCGGCTCAAGCCCGACCTGGCGGTGTTCACCGGGGACTTCATAACTGCGCCGGAGGGCCGGCGGCGGCGATACCAAGCGGCGACGTCAGCCGCGGAACCGTGTGTTGACCTCCTGCGGCAAATTAAGTCGCGCCTGGGAAGCTACGCGGTGTTGGGGAACCACGACTGTTCTGATACGGAGAGAGTCACCGCAATCCTTCGTAACCGCGGCATCACGGTGCTGACAAATCAATCAGCGGCGCTCGAGCAAGATGGGAAACGGCTGTGGATTGCCGGCATTGAGGATGTGCTCGGAGGAGATCCCGACCTGGATGTTGCACTGAAGAAAATACCATCTACCGATCCCGTCATCCTGCTAGCTCACGAGCCCGATTACGCGCTCACCGCCGCCACCCGGGCGGTTGATTTGCAGCTTTCCGGCCACTCGCATGGCGGCCAGATCCGTTTTCCTTTTACAGGACCGATTTGGCTGCCGCAAATGGCGCGCTTGTTCCCCATGGGATTGCGGAAGATTGGTAAATTGACGCTCTATACTAACGTGGGGTTGGGAACAATCAACATTCCGGTTCGTTGGAACTGCCCGCCCGAGATCACTTTGTTCACTTTGCGAGCGCGGGGCTAGCCCCTCTTATGATTATGAACCGATCGCCGCGCCTAGTCCGATGGCGACCGAGGCCGGACGCTTCACCTTCTTCAGGCGCTCCATGGCTCCGTTTTGCGCTTCAAGTATTTGCTCGGTGGCAAGCATTGAGCCTAGCTGGCGCTTGGCGGCGCTGATTTCTTCCTTCTGCTCGGAGTTCATCTTTTCGGCGACCAGATACCAGGTATAGGCCGCCAGAATATTTTGGGAAACGCCGTTCCCCCGGCGGTACATTTCCGCCAGCGCTACCTGAGCGGAAGGAAGGCCCTGCTCAGCCGCCTTCTGACACCAGACCAGCGGCGACGTCGTTTGTTCGCTGAGGTCTCCATTGATGGGACGTGGGTTTGAAACCGGTCCGACGGCGCTGGTGAGAGTCAGCGTCATAAGTTCCAGCCGGCTGGAAACCCCCAGCTTGTCGAATACACGAAATAAGTAATTCTTGATCGTATGCTGGCTTAGCCCGAGCCGTTCCGCGATTTCACGGTTGGTTAAACCGTCGGCCAAGCTACGTACGACGTCAAGTTCGCGCTTTGAAAGCAGGCTCAAACCATTGGCTCCGACCGCGCGAATGGCCGGGGAAGAAGCCAAAGTCTCGATAGCAAACGAAATCTGCTCAGCGCTCGCCCATATTTGGCCATCGTGCACCTGGCGTACACACTGGCAAAGCGTTTCCAGAGATTCGTGCCGGCTAAATAAGCCTCGGGCGCCGCCGCGGAAGGCTTCGAGAACAACTTCGCGTTTCGAGGAGTCTAAAAGAATCACGGCTCGCAGATCGCGCCTGAGGGCACGCAGTTCGCGCAGCACTTCAATGCCGCGCAGCGGCTCTTCGTCAAGATTCGAGCTGATGACGGCTACGTCAATCTGCTGGCTGCTGACCGCTCCAACCAGATCGCGCGAGTGCGACGCCGTGCCCGCAATCTCCAGCATGGGATCTCGTCTCAGGGCATCGGCCAGAAGCTGGGTGTGAATTCTGGTGTTGTCCGCCACCAGAACCCTGATCCGCGCGCGACTTAACTCTTGCTCCAAAAGCTTATCCTCCGCTGGCTACATTTCCCATGGCACCGCACCACTGTTGAGCTACTCACCCGCCGGGTCGTGGGGGAGAGACGATACAACGAAAATCCGGCTTGGCGACGTCCAAACCAGAAGTTGTTCTGTAATCCTCTAAGAATTGTATTGCTTAAAACGAGAGCACTTCAACTCCAAAGCTGAAGAGATTTGCACACCGAGTGTAGAAGATTGTAAATTCTTGCGTACCAGCAGACTGGCGGCATGTTGCGCAGAAGACAGATGGCCATTATTTGCAACTACTTAACGCCAGGGGAGCAGGAAGTGAGTTAAGTATCTCTAGTAGAGTTACATGGGGTCATGGCCTTTAGTTCGGCAGATAAAAATTCGCGAGACGGTGCACTCTTGCTAGAGAATGTCTACTCACATCACAAAGAGATGTTAGTTAGCGAGATTGCTGACCTCTTGCAAGGACTTGCATCTATCGCTACCTTTCGACTGTCACTACGGGCTTTTAGTTTTGATGTCCCCTCCCCTTGCCCGGAATTTCGGAAATCCCCCTTTTTCAATTACTAGGAAATGTGTCCCTGGGACTCAGAGGGCGAAGCTGTGACTATCGACAACCAAGACCACATTGTGATGCCGGCGTCGCCGATCGTCGAGCCTCGCGCCGATGAAGTGCATTGGTACGCGGTGCATACCCGGTCGCGGCACGAAAAAATGGTTTCTGATCGGCTGGTGGAGCAGGGGATTGCTACTTTCCTTCCGCTGGTGAAAGAAACCCGCCGCTGGAGTGATCGCAAGAAAGTAGTCGAGCTGCCGCTTTTCACTTGCTATGTGTTCGCGCAAATTCCTGCCAGCAATAAAGAGCGGCTGCGAGTCTGCATGACCGACGGGGTATTGCAGATCGTAGGCGTTAAAGGACAGGGTATTCCCATCCCTGACGAACAGATTGAAGCAGTCAGAACCGTGTTGAGTGGAGAGTTGCCGTGGACCAACCATCCCTTCCTGAAAATTGGACAGCGCGTACGGATTTGCGGTGGCGCGCTCGAAGGGGTTGAAGGCGTCCTGGTGTCACGCAATGGCGATCGCACCCTGGTGATTTCAGTCGATGCCATTCAACGCTCGCTGGCCGTGAGCGTCGAAGGCTATCGGGTAGAGCCGCTTTAAGCAACTTCCAACACATATTCCTCCCCTCTATATCGCTAAAAACCGTGGCAATTAAGACCCTAAATTCCGCACATCTTCTGGTAGTCAGTCGAGAACCGTCGAGCCTGGGGCCGTTATGGTCGGTGGGACAGGCAAATTCCTGGGAGCTGGAAATTGCCGGCAGCGGCTGCGAGGCCCTGGAACGAGTTCAGGCGAATGGCACGCCAGATCTGGTTCTGGTGGACATGCCACGTGGCGAAAGCGATGGCTTTTATACTCTTCGCTGGCTGCGCCGGGTGCGGCCTAATCTTCCCATTGTGCTGGTGGCACCGGTAGTCGATCAGGAGCAGCGGGCAGAAGCATTTCGTCTGGGCGCCCAGGATTATCTGGTGAAGCCACTCGACGCTCAGCAGTTGGCGGCCATGGGGCGGCATTATTTCGGAGGCAGTTCCGGGCTGGCGAGTGAAGCCGGGGATGCCCAAATCGATCAACTGCGCGACGGAATGTTTTTTCTCGCTAGCAGTCCGGCAACCCGCAAACTACGCTCGCAAGCAGAACTTCTCGCGCAAGTCGATGTTCCGCTGTTGATTGTGGGGGAAGGCGGAAGTGGGAAGGAAAGCACGGCGCGGCTGATTCATAAATTGTCCTCACGGGCGGAATCGCCTTTCTACAGCATCAACTGCGCGGCCTTGAGTGGGGAGTTGCTGGAACGCGAGCTACTGGGCTATGAACCGGCGGCGTTTCCGGGCGCAACACGCAGCCGCGCTGGCAAGCTTGAACTGGCCGCCAAGGGCACCATCTTTTTCGACGATATTGTCGAGATCCCCGTCAATGTGCAGGCCAACCTGCTGCGCATTCTGCACGAGAAAGAATTTTTCCGGCTGGGCGGGGAGAATCCCGTGCCCTGCGATGTCCGCTTTATTGCCGCCAGCAGCGCCAACCTCGAGCAGGCGTTGACGCAGAAGCGGCTGCGCGAAGATCTCTACTATCGCCTCAGCGCCTTCACCGTCCAGGTACCGCCGTTGCGGGTTCGCAGTAACGAGATTCCGCTACTGCTGGGGCATTTCATGAAGCAGCTGGCCTCGCAGTATGGCCTGCCCATGCGCACTTTCTCCCGCGCCTTGATTGAGTCCTGTCAACTTCATTCCTGGCCGGGGAACCTGCGAGAGCTGGAAGGTTTCGTAAAACGATATCTGGTAATGGGAGACGAACAGGTGCTGCTCGGCGAACTGCGGCGTGGTGCGGAAAGCTTGCCGGCATCTTCTACTCTCGATAGTTTGGCGATCCCAAGCGAAGCCGAAGAACATCTTTCCGGGTTGCGGTCGCTGCTGCAAAACGTTAAAGGCGAAGCGGAAAAAAATGCCATCGCCGAAGCCTTGCATGAGACCCGCTGGAACCGGAAAGCCGCGGCCCGCCTGCTACAGGTAAGCTATCGCACGCTGCTTTACAAAATTCAGCAATACCGCATGAGTCCTCCTCCGAGTTATGTTCCCCCGCCGTTTTCAGCGCAGGGAGTCAATCGAGCCAAAGCGGCGCGGAGTTATGCGTCAGGCGAGATTACGGAGCCAAATCAATAATGAAAATGCAAAAACATCTGTGGTGCAGGCTGTTGGCCGTGGCATCGCTGAGCGGTGCTCTCGCAGCTCAGGCGCAAACCGGCGCCGCGCCGTCGACACCTCCATCCGCGAACGCTCCGGCGCCAGAGACGGCGAAGCCGTCTGCCGCTCAACAACCGTCCGGGCAACAACCGCCGCCCGCCGCTCAACAATCGCCCGCGCAACAACCGCCGGCGCAGAAGGCGGACGATTCCTACATCATTGGACCGGCCGACGTGCTGGCCATCAATGTGTGGAAGGAAACCGAAATCTCCCGCTCCATCCCGGTGCGTTCGGATGGCCGGATCTCGCTGCCGCTGATCGGCGACGTGCAGGCCGGGGGACGCACGCCGCGCCAGTTGCAGGAAGAAATCGCGCGCAAGTTGCAAAGCTTCATCTCCGAACCGGATGTCACGGTAATTGTGCAGGAGAGTCGCAGCCAGAAGTTTAATGTGCTGGGACAAGTGGGAAAGCCGGGATCGTTTCTGCTGACCGACTCGACGACGGTGCTCGATGCGATTGCGATGGCGGGCGGATTTAAGGATTTTGCCAAACAGAAACAGATCTATGTTTTGCGCCAGAACGCGGATGGAACGCAGGTAAGGCTGCCGTTCAATTACAAGAACGTGGTCAAGGGGAAGGATTTGGAACAGAACGTGAAACTCATGCCCCGCGACACGGTGGTGGTCCCGTGAAACTAAACCAGTTAATCCGTCACGTAGTCACTGTCTCTCTACTAGGAGTGACGCTTCAGGTGCTGGCACAGGCGGTGCCGCCGTCGCCCCCACCTCCAGCAAGCAATAGCGGCGAACCGGTTGGTCAAACCGACGACGCGGGAAACTCGCGATCATCGGGCGATGGCGGCGCGGTTGCCGCGGTCGATGACGACACTGCGCCCATGCCAGCCCTGATTGATGGCCAACTTACCACGCTGCAATTCGGCAGTGAACTGGGGCGCACCAACTATTTAAACGGTGGGGTCACGGTAGGCGCGACTTACGACGATAACGTGCTGTCTTCGACCACGGCGCCAGTGGGGGGCTATGCCGTGTCGGTGTTGCCCTTCATCTCGCTCGACCAATCGCGGGCTCGCCTGCACTGGAACTTCAACTACGCCGCCGGTTTTGTTGCCAACCAGCGCTTGAGCCAGCAGAATCAGTCTTCGCACAACCTGGGCGCAGCGCTCGAGTACCGGCTCAGCCCGCACGTCGAACTAGCCTTGCGCGATCACTTTGTTTATACCTCGAACTTTTTCGATGTCTTGCAGGGAGGCTTGGACACTTCTGGTTCTGGAATACTGCAACAGCCGAATCAGTCGGTGATTACGCCTCTAGCGAAACAGATCAACAATCTGGGAACGGTCGAGTTGAACTACCAATTCGCCCGGAACGATTTGGTGGGGGCTAGCGGAACTTTCTATATCTCGCGATTCCGCGACGTGCCTGGTGGGACGCAAAACCTGATCGATACCGACACCCAGGAAGGCGAAGCCTATTACACCCATCGCCTGGCGAGGTCCTACTGGATTGGAGCGGCGTACGAATTCCAGAACTTAACCTTCAGCCCCGGGGTGGAACAGGCGCAGACTCATAGTTTTCTTTTGTTCAACACGATTTATCTGCGGCCGCGCATGAGTATTACGCTGTTTGGTGGACCGCAGTTCTATGACCTGGACTCTCAAGTCGTGACCCAGGTGATTACCGTACCAACCGTGGTAGTTGTAACTACCCCGATATCGCGGCATGATCGCACGGTAACCGGCGGGGCGAATTTTAACTGGCAGGGCGAGCGCACCAGCGCTTCGCTAGGAGCGGCCCGAAAAGTGACCGATGGTGGCGGTATTTTCGGGGCGGTGCAATCGGTGACGGTGGACGCCGCGGTGCGGCAAAAGTTGGGAAGAAGCACAGCTCTCGCTTTGGGGGGAATTGCCGGTGATAACCGGGCTTTGGCGGACTTTACAAACGGCTTCGACCGGCTGCGCTCGGCCTCGGGCAGCGCCTCGCTGGAGCAGAGGCTGGGACCGAGCTTTATGTTAAACTTAGGGTACGCCCGGGACTATCAGCGCCAGTCCGGTGGCGTCCCTCTCCCCACGGACGCGAATCACAATCGCGGCTGGATTTCATTTACCTACAGTTTTTCGAAGGCGATAGGGCGATAAGTCATGGCTGACGAGTCATTTGACGGGCAGGGCGAGGAAGAGCTGGATTTCAGCGCGTACTGGGGCGTCTTAAAGCGTCGCCGCTGGTACCTGATCCTGCCGTTCTTTGTGGGCTGGGTGGTGGTTTTTGGCGCCAGCTGGTTTATGCCGTCGGTATACCGGTCCGGCACCCTGATCCTGGTGGAGCAGCCGACAGTGTCGCAACAATACGTGGTTTCAAACGTGGCCACGGACCTACAGTCGCGTCTCGACAGTCTTACCCAGCAAGTCCTCAGCCGCACCCGCCTGCTGCGAATCATCGAAAAGCTGAATCTATTTCCGAAACACAAAGGGCTGGGCCCGGATGAGATGGTTGACCAGATGCGCCGCAGCATTCAGATCGAACTGGTGCGCTCGCCGGATCACGATCAGCTGACCGCATTCAATATTTATTTCTCCGCCGACAACCCTTACGTGGCGCAACAGGTAACCACCGAACTCACCAATATTCTGATCAGCGAAAACCTGGAAGTGCGGCAGCAGCAGTCGGAAGACACTACCAGCTTCCTGCAAAGCCAGCTGGATGAAGCGCGCAAGGGCCTGGCCGATCAGGAAGCCAAAGTTCGTGAATTCAAAGATCACCACCTGGGCGAACTGCCGGGACAGTTACAGAGCAACCTGCAAATACTGAGCGGCATGCAGACCCAGTTGCAGGCGGAGCAGGACGCCTTTGGACGGGCCAAGCAGCAGAATGCGTATCTGCAATCGCTGATCGGCCAATATCGCACTGTGAGCCATAGTCCAAAGACCCCGGGCGCGGCGGGATCGACCACGGCTTCGGTCGATCAAGAGCTCGACCGGCTGAAGTCGCAGCTGGCGGATTTACAATCGCGCTACACCGACCAGCACCCGGACGTGCGCAAGGTCAAAGATCAGATTGCCAAGACAGAACGGATGAAGCAGCAGTTGCAGGCCGAGCAGGCAAGAGCGAGCGCCGCCGCCCCTCCGGACAGTGGTACGGAGAGCGAAGGAAGCGGAAGAGAAGGCACCCCGATGATGGAGGTGCAGAGCCAGCTGAAAGCCAACGAAATCGAGATGACCAATCGGCAGCGATCCATCAGCGATTTGCAGTTCCGCATTGGGGACTACCAATCCAGGCTGAACCGCACCCCGGTGCGCGAGCAGGAGTTGGCCGATCTGACTCGCGATTACGATCAGTCGCGCACTTACTATGAGTCGCTGCTGGCGAAACGAAACCAGTCTGAGCTGGCGACCAATCTGGAAAAGCGCCAGCAAAGCGAACATTTCAGGATTGTCGATCCGCCCAGCCTTCCGTCGAAGCCGTTCTCGCCCAATCGCTTCAAATTGAGTCTGATGGGAGTAGCGGTCGGATTGGGCCTGGGAGTGGTGGCGGCGGGAGTGGCCGAAATTCTCGACGATCGCATCTATGCTGAGAAAGAATTTAAAAAACTTCTGCCGGTACAGTTGATAATTGAGGTTCCGCCGCTGGTCTCGCCGGCCCAGGTGGCGCTCCAGCAGCGGCAGACACGCTGGGAGTGGGTGGCTACGGCTGCCATGGCGGCAATTGTGATGGTGGGGGTTGCGGTTAGTTATCTCCGCAGTTAGCTGAGCTATGTATAAAAGTTTTTTTGGACTGAAACGTAATCCGTTCGAAATCACGCCGGATCCTTCCTTCCTGTTTCCCACACGGAGACACAACGAAGCCCTGGCTGCGCTCTACTATGGCGTGCGCCGTCATAAGGGATTTGTGGTCATGACGGGCGAAGTCGGTACCGGCAAAACTTTGCTGGTGCGCTGCCTGTTGCAGTTGCTGAACCGCAAGGATGTGGCCTACGCCTATGTGTTCAACAGCCGGCTCTCGCCCATGGAGTTCCTGCAGTACATTGCGGGAGATTTGGGGCTGAACGTTGCCGGCAAGAATAAGAGCGAACTTCTTCTCGAGCTCAGCAGCTTCCTGATTTCGCGCTATCAGCAGAAACTGACTACCGTGCTGGTGGTCGATGAAGCCCATCACCTGGAAGTCGAGGTGCTCGAAGAAATTCGCCTGCTGACTAACCTCGAAACCGCCGAGCGCAAGCTGCTTCAGATTCTGCTGGTGGGTCAGCCGGAGCTCGATCTGAAAATGGATTCGGTCGAGTTGCGCCAGCTGAAACAGAGAATTGCATTGCGGTCGCAGCTGGAGCCGTTAACTTTGGAAGAGACTACGGGATACATCCAGCGCAGGTTGCAGCTGGCGGGCGCGAACTCGCACAGCACTACCGTGTTTCCGCCGGAAACCATGGCGCGGGTGTTCCGCCATTCCAGCGGCATTCCGCGGCTGATCAATACGGTTTGCGAGAACGCGTTGATTACGGCTTTCGCCCGGCAGTCTCATGTTGTCACTCCCGACGTGATCGATGAGGTGGCGGCTGACTTCCGGTTGAGTATTACGCATGCTCCCAAGGCTCCGACCGAGGAAAGCAACAGCGAGGTTTGGCAGGCGGTGAAGACTTTGCTGCAGCTGCACGATCAGTTGCAAGGCACGCGGCACGATGAGAGTCCCTCCCTGACGGTAGCTCACCGGAGGCGGGTATGAGCCGCATTTTTGAGGCGCTGCAAAAATCGGAGGCGCGGCGGGCGAGTGGCGATTTTGCCACCTCTCCGCTGGCAGAAGAGATTCTGGAAGCTGCCGAGAAGGAAATCAACCGCATTGACTCGGTGGAAATTAAGGAAGTCAAAGTTACGGCGCCGCAGCGCTCCGACGCTTTTACCTCTTTACCATTGACCCTGCCGGCGGAAAGCCATCTGGTCTCGATTACCCAGAAAGAAAGCCTGGCGGCAGAAAAATTCCGCTACCTGGGAGTCAAACTGCGGCAGTTGCAAACGGCTCGCGGACTGAAAAAGATTTTGATTAGCAGCACTTTGCCGGAAGAAGGCAAGAGCATGGTGTCGGCGAATCTTGCAGCCACTCTGGCGCGCCGCCAGCAGCAAAAAGTATTGCTGATTGAAGGCGACATGCGGCGCCCGGTACAGGCGCAGCGTCTGGGACACATCTGGTTAGAAGGTCTGGCTGAGTGGCTGGCGGAGCCAGCCGCTGGTTTGCCCAATATTTACGAACTCCAGGGCACGGGAGTTTGCCTGCTGCCGGCGGGAAGCCCTCCGGAAAATCCGCTTGAGCTGATGCAACCGGAGCGCTTACAAGGGCTTTTGAGCCGCCTGGAACAGCAATTTGACTGGATCATCATCGATTCTCCTCCACTGTTGCCTCTGGCGGATACCACGGTCTGGGCGAGGTTAGCGGACGGGGTGATCCTGGTGGTGCGGGAAGGCAAGAGCGAGAGGAAATACTTGCAGCGCGGCCTGGCAGTGGTGCCGGCCAGCAGCCTGCTGGCGGTGGTGGTGAACAGTTGCAGCAACACCGACAACAAGAATTATTATTCGCGTTACAGTGCGACCGCAGGCCCGGTAATTGAATGATTTCCTCGGAGCGGCAGCTCAAGAGAGGCAGGATCGCATGAGTCGTGACAGGGTAGAACCGCGGATCAATGCGTTGATGGCACCCAGCAAGATCGCCACCGTCGATGGCCTCTTGCCGGAAGAGCAATTCCACAAAATGGTTCGCCTGGAACGCAAGCGTGCCAAGCGCTCGGCCAAGCCGTTTCTTTTGATCCACCTCGACGTCACCCGCCTGCAGGGGGATGGCGATGCAAAAACCCGTCGCAAGGTGCTCGAAACCCTGGTCACGGCCACTCGCGGCACCGACATTATTGGCTGGTCGAAGGGCGATAGCGTAATTGGCCTGATGTTTATCGAAGTCGGCGAGGAAGTGAATTCCGCAGTGATGGCGACCATGCTGGTGCGGGTAAGCGACGCCCTGCGGAACATTCTGGCGCTGGAGCAGTTTCGCCGGGTGGACATTTCTTTTCAACGGTTTCCAGAGCAAGTTGACGAAATGGCGATGCCCCAACTGGTGCCGCAGTTGTTTGCCCTGGCGGGAAGCGAATAACGGTTCCCAGGCCGGGCTAGTGTAAGGTTTGATACAAAAAAGTTATTTCCACAGGAAATATTATTGCAGGCTGAACCTAGCTGCCTTAATGTTGTACTCACCTCCCCACTCTGGCGTCGGTAGTTTCGCAAAATTTAAGACTCAGTAGAGTTTTTCCCAACAAGCCCTCCCCCGCTTGATTAGGAGAATTATGTCATCTTGGACAGAGGAACCGTCGGCCTCGAGCAATGGTGCGTCTGGGGCGATGTTGCAGGAGATTCGGGAGCCGGAGGCGATCAGCTCCGAACGCGCGGTGCGCCTGGTGGTGCACCAACAGAGTGTTGCCTGGGACCGGTGCGTTCTCGACGAAGAGAGCTTTCACCGCGCCATCGCCCTCGAACGGCGCCGCACCGAGCGGTCTCGCAAGCCGTTTCTATTGATGTTGCTCGATATCAGCGAATATCTGGCGGAAGGTCAGCGGAACGACAAATCGAGCGAAATTCTTTCGCTGCTCACTCTGGCTACACGAGAAACCGATGTCACCGGATGGTATGAGAGCAATGTAGTAGGAGTGATGTTTACGGAAATCACCCTGGAAGACCGGGGCGCGATCTTGCAGGTCATGATGGACCGGGTGTGCGAGAGCCTGCGCGACAATCTGCCGCTGGGAGAGTTTGAACGCATCCGCACCACGGTGCATCTGTTTCCTGAAGAGTGGAAGCAGGAGATAGCCCATTCGCCCTGCGATGCCAAGCTTTATCCCGACCTGGCGCGCCGCGAAGAAACCAAGAAAATTTTTAATGCAATCAAGCGGGCCATGGACATTGTGGGCAGCGGTTTGGCGCTGTTGGCGCTGTCGCCTCTGTTTTTAGCCATCGCGCTGGCCATCAAATTGACCTCCAAAGGGCCGGTTTTCTTCAGGCAACAGCGGGTGGGACAGTTTGGCCACCGTTTCATGCTGTTGAAGCTGCGTTCCATGTTTGTCGGCAATGACCCCAGTATTCATCAGGCCTATGTGAAGCAGTTAATCGCGGCCGGTGCCGATCCGAAAAACAAGCCAGCCAATGGAAAAGTTTTCAAGTTGATCAATGATCCGCGGATTACTCGGGTCGGCAGCTTTCTGCGCAAGACGAGCCTGGACGAGATTCCGCAATTCATCAACGTGTTGCTGGGAGACATGTCGCTGGTGGGGCCGCGTCCTCCCATTGCCTACGAAATTGAAGCCTACGATCTGTGGCATCGCCGCCGCGTGCTGGAGGCCAAGCCGGGCATTACGGGACTGTGGCAGGTAAAGGGCCGCAGCCGGGTAAGCTTCGACGAAATGGTTCGGCTCGACCTGCAATATGCCATGACCTGGTCGCCCTGGATGGACGTTAAGATCCTGTTGCGTACGCCCGGCGCGGTGGTCAACGGCGATGGCGCCTATTAGGAGTTGGTTTTTCTAGATCGATAGGCCCGGCATCCCGGTATCAAAGTAATTTGCCCGCTGCACCAATCCCATGCCATTCTGCGAACATGCAGGGTTTCATTGTGATCAACCTACCCCCAAAAGTTAATTCCAGAGAGGACACACCGCTGTCATGATTAAGTTTGGCGTGGTCGGTTACGGCTATTGGGGGCCGAACGTAGTGCGGAACCTGCACACTCTCGAAGGTTCCGAAGTATTGATGGTTTGCGACAAGAGTTCCAACTCGCGCAACCGGGTACAGAAGACTTATCCCGCAATCAAAGTTTGTAGCGATACCAGCGAGCTGTTTTCCTGCACGGAGATTGACGCGGTAGCCATCGTTACTCCGGTATGGACGCATTACGAACTGGCTAAGGCGGCGCTGGAGAACGGCAAACACGTCTTCGTGGAGAAGCCTTTTACCAGCACCAGCGCGCAGGGCGAAGAGCTGATCGAGCTGGCGGCCCGGAAGAATCTTAAAATCATGGTTGACCATACCTTCCTGTTTACCGGGGCGGTGCGGAAGATTCGGCAATTGCTCTGCGAAGGCGCTCTCGGGCAGCTGTACTACTACGATTCGACACGGGTAAATCTGGGGTTGTTTCAGCACGATATTAATGTCATCTGGGATCTGGCGCCGCACGATCTCTCGATCATCGACCACCTGATCGAAGACAATCCGGAGGCGATTGTCGCCACCGGACAAAGCCACCTCAACAGCTTTGAGGATATTGCTTTCCTCACTTTGTATTTCCCCAACAAAGTGATTGCGCACCTGAACGTCAACTGGATTTCTCCGGTGAAAGTGCGCAGCACGCTGATTGGCGGCGAGAAAAAGATGCTGCTGTGGAACGATCTGGAAGCGGACGAAAAGATCAAAATCTACGACAAGGGTGTCGACATCACCACCCGCCAGGGTCTCTATAACTTGCTGGTCAACTACCGCTCTGGCGATATGTGGTCGCCGCAACTGGAGCAGATCGAAGCTCTGCAACAGGAGCTGGGATATTTCATCGAATGCATCAACGACGACAAGATTCCTCACAATGACGGTGCCGCTGGATTACGCATTGTAAAAATGCTCGAGGCCGCCACGGAGTCGTTGAATAAGCGCGGCGCATTGGTCTATCTGGGTTCCTGAGTCGACGATCATGAGTGCCACCCCACAAACCGAAAACAGTTACCTCAGCATTGCGCCCGACGTGAAGCTTGGCCAGGGCGTAAAGCTTGCGAAGTTCATCAACCTCTACGGCTGCGAGATTGGCGACAACACCAAGATTGGCGCCTTCGTCGAGATTCAGAAGCGCGCTACCGTGGGCAAGAACTGCAAGATTTCCAGCCACACTTTCATCTGTGAAGGGGTCAGCATCGCTGACAACGTGTTCATTGGACACGGCGTCACTTTTATCAATGACAGCTATCCGCGGGCGACCAACCCCGATGGCAGTTTGCAGAGCGAAGCCGACTGGAAAGTGGAGCCGACTCGGGTAGGCAAGGGAGCATCGATCGGGTCGGGCGCGACTATTCTTTCTGAGGTCGAAATAGGAGAAAACGCGCTGGTGGGCGCAGGCAGCGTAGTGACCAAGACGGTGCCGCCGAATGCCGTGGTGGCAGGGAATCCGGCGAAGATTCTGCGTTATGTGGACGTTCAGGGGAGCAAAAAGAAATGATGAAAAATTCGAATATTCCGTTTCTCGATTTGGTTACCCCGCACCTGGAGCTCGAAGAAGAGCTGGTTGCCGGTTTTCGCGACTGCCTGCGTAGCGCGCACTTTATTGGCGGCGCGGTGCTCGACCAGTTTGAACAGGAATTCGCCCGCTTCTGTGACGTGCCTTTTGCGGTAGGAGTGGCAAACGGTACCGACGCTCTGCGCTTTGCGCTAATCGCCGCCGGAGTTACTTCCGGGGACATGGTGATTACCGTGCCCAATACATTTATCGCGACCACCGAAGCCATTTCGCAGGCGGGGGCGTTGCCGGCGTTTGTCGATATCGATGAGCAGACCTACAACATGGACCCGGCGCGGTTGCAGGAGTTTCTGCTGGAGCGCTGCGACTTCGATGTGCTCTCCGGCAAGCTGACTCACATTGAAACCGGCCGTCCGGTGACAGCCATTGTGCCGGTGAATCTCTATGGACAGATGGCGGCGATGGACCAGATCCAGGAGCTTGCGACCAAATACGGATTGCTGGTGATTGAGGATAGTTGCCAGGCGCACGGAGCAAGCTACTACTCGGAGCGCGACAAAAAATGGCGCAAGGCAGGCTCTATCGGGACAGCCGCGGCTTTCAGTTTCTATCCGGGCAAGAATTTGGGTGCTTGCGGCGAAGCCGGAGCAGTTACTACTGGCGACGAAAAGATTGCCCGCAAGATTCGCATGCTGCGCGAGCATGGGCAGAGCCGCAAGTACTACCATGAATGTGAAGGCTACAATGGGCGGCTCGATACCATTCAGGCTGGGATACTCAGCAGCAAGCTAAAACACCTGGCGGGATGGAACGACCAGCGCCGCAGACTGGCAGAGAACTACGATCGCCTGCTCAAAGGAGTGCACGAGCTGGTTCTACCGTATGAGCCAGCCTGGTCGAAGGCGGTGTATCACTTGTACGTGGTGCGGGTAGCAGAGCGGGAGGCATTGCAGGCCGAACTTGCAACCGCTGGGATCGGAACTGGAATTCATTATCCGGTGCCACTGCATTTGCAAAATGCCTATCGCCGCCTGAACTACCGTCGTGGCGACTTTCCGGTGACCGAGCGCGTGGCTCCGGAAATTCTTTCTTTGCCGATGTATCCGCAACTCAGCCTTGAGCAGCAGCAAAGAGTTGCAGACCAGTTAATCCAGTTGATCTCGCAAGGCGCTAAAACAGGGGCAGCAATGCCGGTGGCGGCGCGCTAGTCAGAGAAATATCAACTCTAGAATCTGCCATGAAAGTCATGATTATCGTCGGGGCGCGGCCGAATTTTATGAAGGTTGCCCCTATTCTGAAAGCTATCCAGCGGCACAACGCTGCGGCCGGTGATGAGCCGATCGAAGCTACCCTGGTGCATACCGGGCAACACTACAACGCGATCATGTCGGACGCGTTCTTTTCCGATCTCGATATGCCGCAGCCCGATGTATTTCTGGGAGCAGGTTCAGGCACGCACGCCGCGCAGACGGCTGAGATCATGCGGCGATTCGAAGAAGTTTTGATCAAAGACTGGCCGGATCTGGTAATGGTGGTTGGCGACGTGAATTCCACTGTGGCATGCGCTCTGGTCACCTCAAAAATTGGCAGTCTTGATGGACGGCCGCAGCCGCGGATTGCCCATGTCGAATCCGGGCTGCGCTCCCGCGACCGCTCGATGCCGGAAGAGGTGAATCGTGTGCTCACCGATCATCTTTCCGACTTTCTTTTCGTCACCGAAGAAAGCGGACTGCGTAATCTGAAAGCCGAAGGCATTCCCGAAGAGCGGATGTTTTTTGTGGGCAACACCATGATCGATTCGCTGCTGGCTTTCACGGAGAAAGCTGACAAGTCGACCGTCCTCGATCGTCTGGGAATCGATGCTGGACGCCGCTATGCGCTGCTTACTTTGCATCGGCCGGCAAATGTTGATGTCGCGGAAAATTTCGTGGAAATTCTCGAGGGGCTGAAAGACCTGGCCGCGGAACACCCGGTCGTTTTCCCAGCTCATCCGCGTACTCAGAAGCAAATTGAACGCTTTGGATTCCAAAAGTATTTCGATTTCCAGGCTCAATCTGACGGAGTAGCACGCCCGGGAAAAATTACTTTGATCGATGCCCAAGGCTACCTGGATTTTCTTTGCCTGATGAAAAATGCCACCCTGGTGGTGACTGACTCGGGCGGTATTCAGGAAGAGACTACCTGTCTTGGCGTGGCTTGTGTCACGGTTCGCGAAAACACTGAGCGCCCGGTCACGATTGAGAAGGGAACAAATGTTCTGGCCGGTGTCCGACGCGAAGGAATCGGCAGTGCGATTCAAAAGCAGTTGCGTGGTGGCGCCGCCAAAGCCGCGCCGCCCTTGTGGGACGGAAAAGCGTCGGAACGAATTGTCGAGGTCATGGCCCGCCACGTTCTCAACTCCTCTCAAGTCTTAACCGCTTCGGTCCTAACCTAACTTCTACTTCCAATGACAGAAGACTTGCGTCCCGTGCCCACTGAAAGGAGTGTGTTCGCTCCCGTGTCTACCGTTGCCAGCCCTGAAAGCCCGGTTTTATCCGGCGCCACCGACGCCACCAGGAAAGTTGTGGTAAATCCACGTCCCAAGAAAATCTGGGTCGATCTGGAAAATTCGCCGCACGTTCCGTTTTTTAAACCCATTATTGAGCAGCTGGAACAGCGCGGTCACTCGGTGATGGTGACGGCGCGCGACTGTTTTCAGGTATGCGAACTGGCCGACCTGTTTCACATGAAGTACAAGAAAATCGGCCACCACTATGGCAAACATACCTTGGCCAAGCTTACCGGCTTGGGAGTGCGCGTGCTTCAGATGACGCCTACCGTCCTGCATGAGAAGCCGGATCTCGCACTTTCTCACGGTTCGCGGTCATTGTTTCTGCTGTCGTCGCTGCTGCGCATTCCGACGCTGACGATTTTCGACTACGAGCACACCAAGTGGGTCAGCATGTTTCAGCCAACCTGGGTGATGGCACCTGACATTGTTCCTGACGAAGCCATCTGTTCACGCAGCCTGGGAGTGGAACGGCTGTTGCGCTATCCCGGGATCAAAGAAGATGTCTATGCCCCCTCGTTTAAGCCCGATCCGCAAATCCGGCATAAGCTAGGCGTCGGAGCGAGCGATCTGCTGGTAACCATTCGTCCGCCGGCGACCGAGGCGCACTATCACAATCCAGAAAGCGAAAAGCTGCTGAATGCGGTGTTCGAGTTTCTCAGTGAGTTGCCTGAAATCAAGATCGTGCTGGTACCGCGTACTCCAAAGCAGGGAAGCGAGATTCGGGAGCAATGGCCACAACTGTTCGAGCGGGGACAGATGTCGATTCCCGAGCATGTGGTGGATGGGCTGGATTTGATTTGGACCTCCGACCTGGTTATCAGCGGGGGTGGAACCATGAACCGGGAAGCAGCGGCTCTGGGCGTTCCGGTATACAGCATCTTCCGCGGAACCATTGGCGCGGTGGATCACTACCTGGCCGATCAGGGGCGGCTGGTGTTGCTCGAGAGCACGGGGGATGTACGCACCAAGTTGCATCTTACTCGGCGAGATCAGTCGGCTAAGCGCCAAGTTGGGCATTCTCCGACCCTGCAAAAAATTGTAGATAACATCGAATTTGTGCTGGAGGCGAAGTAAGCGGAAGTCGGTTTTGGTACCAGCCCGCAATTGCAACATGAATCCTGAACTTAAACCCGCTTTGTTCAAGCTTTTGTCGTACTGCCGTGCGGAAAATTGGGCGGGATACGACCCGTATGACGCTCTCAATAGCGCGCTGTTCACCAAGTTTGAGTTTTTGAATTCGCGGATTCCCCGGCTGGCGCTGACCCAGGCGCTGAAGCGCAGTCCGATAAACATCAGAGGACTGGCGCAGATTCCGAAGACGCAAAATCCTAAGGGCCTGGCGCTGTTTCTTTCCGCGCTGCTGGAGATCAAGCCTGAGGATCTCGCCGAGCGAGACAAACTTATCGAAACCATGATCTGCCGAATCGCCGAGTTGCGGTCCAAGCACGACCGTTACGATTGCTGGGGCTATTCGTTTCCCTGGCAGACCAGAACGCTGCTGGTACCACGATTCGCGCCCAATGTGGTTTGCACGGTTTTTGTTGCCGGCTCGTTGCTTGACGCCTACGAGCAACGAGGGGACGAGCGATGTTTGAAAATGGCGGTGAGCGCCGCCAAGTATATCCTCAACGATCTTTACTGGGCAGAAGGCGAGGCAGTGGGGTTTTGCTACCCTATGCCCGATTGTAAGTCCCAGACTTATAACGCCAATTTGCTGGCTGCGGCCTTGCTGTGCAGGGTCGCAAGAATCACCAATGAAAACAAATTCATTGATCCTGCCCTGCGTACGGCGCGCTATGCAGTCTCCCGGCAGCACGACGATGGATCGTGGTATTACGGTGAAACCGCGAAGGCACACTGGATCGACAATTTTCATACCGGTTACAACCTGGGCGCGCTGCGATCGATCGGCCGGGATCTGGATAGCGAAGAATTTGAGAGTTCAGTCAGTCGCGGCTTCGAATTCTACCGGGCCAATTTCTTTCGTGAGGATGGAGCGCCGAAGTACTTTCACAACAACGCTTATCCTCTCGATATCCACTGCGTGGCGCAGAGCATTCTTACCCTGGTGGATTTCAAGGATCTCGATTCCAGCAGTCTTGAAATGGCGAATTCCGTGTTCAATTGGGCGATGAAGAACATGTGGGACGACCGCGGATTCTTTTACTATCGGGTTTTGCGTTTTGGCAAAGTTCGCACTTCGTATATGAGATGGTCGCAGGCCTGGATGCTGCTGGCACTTTCGAAGTTTCTGGCATGTTCTGAACCCACCCCGAGTGCTGTTTCTGCGGCTCGCGCAACAGTGTTGGCTTAGAGTGATCACAGCAACCGGCGAGAACCGTCGAATCTAATGATTAGTTTTGTCTTTACCATCGACTATGAGATCTACGGCGACGGCACCGGCCAATTAAAGGGCCTGGTCTATGAGCCAGCGCGCCGGCTGGTGGAGCAGTTTCGCAAATGGGATGCGCGTTTTGTTGCCTTTGTGGAAGCCGCGGAGTTCGAGAAAATAGAAGCCTTCGGCGCCGATCCGGGCATTGGCGCCGTAAAGCAGCAAATAGCTGATTTTCATCGGGATGGCTTCGAGGTCGCACTGCACTTGCATCCGCAGTGGTGTAATGCGCGTTTTGAGGATGGCGCATGGAGCCTCGACTACCGTGAATACAATCTGTGCCGATTGCAGCGCCCCCGAATTACTGAAATCGTAAGCCAGTCCATCGCTTATCTGCGGCAGGTAGTGGGTGAATCGGGCTTTGCACCGCTGTCGTTCCGGGCCGGCAACTGGTTGTTTCAGCCGACCGCCTTGGCGGCACGTGTTTTGGCAGAGCACGGCATCAAGCTTGACAGCTCAGTATTTAAAGGCGGCTTGCAGCATCTTCACCAGTTGGACTACCGGCCGGCCATGAGCAATGGCTACTTCTGGCCCTTTGAGAACGACGCGAATCGGCCGAACGCAGCTGGCCAGTGGATTGAGGTGCCTATCTATACCGAGATGGTGCCATTTTGGAGAATGGCAACGGCAAAGCGGCTGAGTATGAAAGGTGGGGCCGGCGCAAAAAGACGCCGCCAGAGTGTAAGCGAGCGTTGGAGCCGCATCAGCGACCGCATGCGATTTCGTTACCCTCTCAAACTCGATTTCTGCCGCATGACCCTGAATGAATTGACGTCGATGATGGATGGGGTCATTCGCGAAGACGAGAAGGACCCGGAGACGTTTCGTCCGGTAGTAGCAATCGGACATACCAAGGACCTTACCGACTTCGACACAGTCGAGTCGTTTCTTGCATTTCTAAAGGCCAAGCGAATTCCTATCACCACATTTAGCGATATTTATCCCGTGCTGGCAAAGTCGTTAGCCAGCCCCGCGCCGCATGCGATTGTGGAACCAATTTCGGCAAGGAGCCGGGAAACTGCGGGATTTCCGGCATGAACGTGGATTACGCAACGGATTCGGTAATGAAACCGGGATCGGCCAAAAGTACAGGTTCGAGCCCTGTAATCCTGCGTCTGGCACTGATTACCCCAGCTCGCAATGAAGCGCAATTTATCGAGTCGACCATTCAGTCGGTGATTGCGCAGACGGTCCGGCCGGTTCACTGGGTAATTGTCAGTGATGGATCCACCGACGGCACCGACGAAATTGTCGCGAAATACTTGCCGGACAATCCCTGGATTGAGCTGGTCAAAATGCCCCCGCGTACCGAGCGGCATTTCGCGGGCAAGGTCTATGCCTTCAACGCTGGCCTAGCCAGGCTCACAGAGTCAGAGTACGACGTCATTGGCAACCTCGATGCCGACATCACGTTTGACGAAGGGTATTTTGAATTTCTGTTGCGGAAGTTTGCGGAAAATCCGCGCTTGGGAGTGGGCGGAACTCCTTTTCAGGACGAAGGCACCAGCTACGACTACCGCATCGTTTCAACCCAGCATGTTTCGGGGGCGTGCCAGTTGTTTCGCCGGGAATGCTTTAAAGCGATTGGCGGCTACCTGCCCAGCCGGGCGGGCGGGGTCGATTTAATGGCAGTGACTACGGCGCGGATGAAAGGCTGGCAAACCAGAGCTTTCCTCGAAAAGACTTCCGTCCATCATCGCAAAATGGGATCAGCCAAACATGGCCAACTGGCGGGCGCGTTTGATGGCGGGCGGGTCGACTATCTGCTGGGATGCGATCCACTGTGGCAGTGGGGGCGGTCAGCCTACCGGACGGTGACGGAACGTCCCATCATATTGAGCGGAACTCTTTGTTTAGCGGGATATTTGTGGGCCTTCGTAACCCGACAAGAGAAAGTAGCGCCGCCAGAGCTGGTCCGGTTTCGCAGAGGTGAAGAAAGAGGCAGGCTGTGGCAGTTCTTTAAACGAGCCCTGCCAGGGTATAAGTCAAACGAAGCAGCTTCGCCGGGGAGCCTGTGACCACCGATACTCTGATTCGTGCAGCGGCTGACGTGCCCGCACTTGAGACCGGCTGGGAAGGGAACGTGCCGCAGTTTCCCGGGGTGATCGGCACCTTCATGGGGCGGGATGCGCTTTCTCTGGCAATTTCCTATCTTGATCTTAATGAAAATGACACCGTCGTATTGCCGGTCTATACCTGCCAGGATGTGATCAAACAATTTGTAAGGAAATGTCAGGTGCGGTTTTATGATGTTGGCGCTGATCTGACTATTGACCCTGATGGACTTCGCGCCATGCTTGAGGGAGCGGAGCCGATCAAGATGCTGTTGATCACGAACTATTTTGGTTTCTTGCAGCCTTACCGGACAGAAATAAAAAAATTGACCGAGGCAAGAGGCATTTGTCTCGTCGAGGACTGTGCGCACTCGCTTTTGACGAAGGGGTCGGGCGAGACTGGAGATCTGTCAACCTACAGCTTCCGCAAGATACTTCCGCTGCGTGACGGTGGCGGACTGGTGGTGAACGCCAAGAGCAAGTGGGCGCTCCCCAAATACCATCACAGACTCTATTCCGACACACTTTCATTTCTGGCCTTTGCCAAGTCATTGCTGAAGGTTCGCACCGAGAGATTCAGCCGGGCCCGCGTGGCTTCGCAGACAGCTCAGGCTTTGCCCTTTCCTTCGAAGGAAAGTCGCATTTTGCCGCTGTCAGGCTTTGCCCGGCACAGCATTCGGGAAATTTCTTTAGGTGAGGTGGTGAAGAAGCGGCGTACTGATTTCAATTATTGGCAGGAAGTCACGCGCAACAATCCGGCTCTGACGCCGATGTTCGGCGATCTCCCGGATAGTGTCTGCCCCCTGGGTTTTGCTTTGCGGACGAAAAACCGCGCGTCGCTCGAGCGTCGTGCCCAGGAAGAGGGAATTCATTTGCGGGTTCACTGGCGGCTGGAGGCGGATTTAGGCAGCCAGTGCAGCACCAGCCATCAACTGTCGAAAGACATACTCACACTGCCAATCTATCCCGAACTAAATTCCCGGGAACGCGATGTGCTTACCGGGCTGATGCAGCCGGCCTAACAAGTAGTACGCGCGATTAATCAAAAGGGAATGAGGGAATCATTGAAAGCCACCGCGGTCGACATCGCCTGGAACAACGGACTGCCTGTATATGCCTCGGAGGCATTTCTGCGGACGGTCAGCGATGAATATGGATGGATTGGAGGGACTGACGACAGCGGAAAGAACCGTTGCATCCTGCCCTATACTATCCTGCGCAAAGCTGGCTTACGGGTGGTGCGCTTCCGTCTGGCCACCGTCCCACTCGAAGCAGAGCTGACGCTGGATGAAGAAAAAACCTTTCTGAACAACGCTACCGAATTTCTGAAGTCTACCGGCGTGGACATGATTATGCCGGGAGCAAACTCTGCGGTGTTTCGGGTTTATCCGGATGGGGCAGATGCCGCTCCCTACGGCACATTGATCAAGGACCTGACTCACCCCCAAGATGCCATGATGAAGGAAATTCACTCCACCTTTCGCTACAACATCCGCCGGGCGATACGCGAGGGAGTGCAAATCAAGCAAGGTATGGAATATCTGGAAGCAGCCTATGGTCTGGTGGCCGACACCTTAAAAAGATCGGGCGAGCCCTTCCGGAAATACGAAGACTTCAAAAAAGCGGTGCTTAGTTTAGGCGACTACGTGAGAGTACTGGTAGCCGAGCGCGAAGGAGTTTTGCAAGGCTGCATGGTGGCGCCCTTCAGCCAGCACACGGCTTATACCTGGTATTGCGGATCCCTTCCCGAGCCGGTGTTAGGCTCGATGCATCTGTTGCACTGGGAAGCGATGTGCCGCTTCCAACAGTTAGGGGTTCAGCACTTTGATTTTCAGGGAGTACGTATTAATCCTGACGCGGGCTCAAAGCAGGACGGCATCCTGAATTTCAAACGCCGATTCGGCGGAGAGTTGATCCAGGGTTTTGTCTGGAAATACTCTTTCCGGCCCATGAAGTCCGCAGCTTACAAGATGGCGGTTAAATTACTGCACGGTGGCGACATTGTGGATAGCGAGCGCCACAAGCTCGTGGGTTCGATTGCTTAGTCAGGAAACAATTACAGCGGCAGCGGTTCCGGTGACGGCCGGGCATCTTATTGTCAACGCCGATGACTGGGGCAGGGACCTCGACACCACCGAAAGAACCCTGGAATGTATTCAGCGAGGCGCCGTGTCGTCGGTGAGCGCCATGGTTTTCATGGAGGATTCGGAACGGGCGGCTGCTTCCGCTGCCAAACACGGAGTCGATGCCGGCTTACACCTTAACTTTACCTCCCCCTTTTCTGCCGCAGCTTGCCCGGCACGTTTGAAAGAATCTCAAAGCAGGGTTGCAGCATACTTGCAGCGCAATCCACTGACCCGGGGCATTTTTAATCCTTTGCTGACGGGCAGTTTCGAGTATCTGGTGGCCGTTCAGCGGGAAGAGTTTCGTCGTCTCTACGGATCGGAGCCTGCCAGATACGACGGGCACCATCACATGCATCTATCGGCCAACGTACTGCTGGCCAGGCTGCTGCCAGAAAGCGCGCTGGTGAGGCAGCATTTTTCCCACGAGCCCGGTGAGAAGGCTTTGCGGAATCAGATCTTTCGCACCGTAACCGGCTCGCTTCTGCGCCGCCGCTACCGTATGGTGGATTTTCTGTTTTCGCTGCCGCCGCTTGATCGCGATCGCCTGAGGCGGATATTCGCTCTGGCCCACGAATTTATAGTTGAGCTCGAGACTCATCCCATCAATCGGGATGAATATGAATTCCTAACCAAAGGCGAGATTTTTCGCTGGGCGGAGAATTGCCCGGTTGCGCCCCGTTACGTGGCGTAGGCAGGAACCTACGAGCATCGCTCACGCATTTCGCCTTTAAAGTCATGACCGCCCAAAACCATCACATCAGCGTTTGCATTTTGACTTTCAAGCGGCCGGCATTTCTACAGCGGCTCTTGGAGGATGTTGTAAAGCAGGAGACAGCAGGACGCTTCACCCTGTCTATTGTGGTTGCCGACAACGATGCCCAAAGGTCGGCGGAAGAGTTAGTCAACAAATTCGCTGCAACCTCGCCGGTCCCGGTTACCTATTGCGTTGAGCCGCAACAGAATATTTCGCTGGCGAGAAATCGGGCGATTGAAAATGCCACCGGGGATTTAATCGCTTTCATCGACGATGATGAATTTCCTGCGCCGCGCTGGCTGTTGACCCTTTTCGAAACCTGCGAGCAGCGTGGGGTTGCCGGAGTGCTTGGCCCGGTAAATTGCCACTTCGACCAAAAGCCGCCCAACTGGGTGGTGAAGGGAAAATTCTACGAGCGTCACACCTATCCGACGGGCTTCGTGATCCATTGGACACAGGGACGAACGGGAAACGTTCTATTCAAAAAAGAGATCCTGGAACCTGGGGAGATGGTATTTAATCCGGAATTTCATCGTGCCGGCGATCAGGATTTTTTCCGCAGAATGATTGCTAAGGGACACGTTTTTATTTGGTGCCATGAGGCAGTAGCCTATGAGGTAGTTCCGCCGATACGCTGGACCCGCAAATTCATGTTGAAGCGTGCATTTCTTCGCGGCACCATTCGAATCCAGCACCCCAGCGGACGCATGACGAAGCTTGCCAAGGCTGTGGTTGCGGTGCCGGCTTACACGCTGGCTTTGCCTTTCGCCCTGGTGTTAGGCCAGGACAAGTTTATGAATGTGCTGATCAGGCTATGCGACCATCTAGGCACCCTGATGACATTCGTTGGCATCAAGCCGGTCAAAAACCAGTTAGTCACTGATTAATTCTCAGCCCATGACACCGAACGAACAGAACGATTTCATCATCGGGCAAGACGACCTGATTCTGGTTACCGGCGCCACTGGGTTCATCGGGTCCAGGCTGGTGGCGAATCTGGTGGAACGCGGATTTCGTAACCTGCGGTGCCTGGCGAGACCGTCCAGCCGGCCGCAGCGCATTAAGGCCATCGCCGGATTAGCAAAAGGGAATGCGCGGGTGGAAGTGGTGACGGGCAATTTGTTATCGCGCGACGACTGCGAAGCGGTAACCGAAGGCGCAGCCGTGATCTTTCATCTGGCTGCGGGGCGTGGCGAGAAATCTGTCGCTGATGCTTTTCTGAATTCGGTGGTGACCACCCGCAATTTGATTGAAGCCAGCCTTCGTCACGGATCGCTTAAACGCTTCGTGAATGTCAGCTCGTTTACGGTTTATACCAACCGAAATAAGCCAAATGGCCGGCTGCTGGATGAGGCATGCCCCATCGAACAACGACCTGAGGGACGGGGGGACGCCTATTGCTTTGCAAAAGTGAAGCAGGAAGAATTAGTAGCGCGCTATGGCCGCGATTCTGGATTGCCCTACGTCACCCTGCGTCCGGGATATGTGTATGGCCCAGGTAATGAAGGAATCACCGGGCGAGTGGGAATTAATCCCTTTGGTATCTTTCTGCACTTCGGCGGCTTCAACACCATACCGCTTTCTTATGTCGACAATTGCGCCGAGGCGATTGCACTGGCCGGACTGCAGCCCGGAGTCGAAGGCGAGATATTCAACGTTGTAGATGACGATTTGCCGTCCAGCCGCCGATTCTTGCGCCAGTACAAGAAGAACGTGAAACGTTTCCGTTCTATTTATCTTCCGCATTTCGCCAGCTATGCCCTGTGTTACGCCTGGGAGCGGTATTCCAATTGGTCCAGGGGACAGTTGCCGCTGGTATTTAATCGCCGCGACTGGCTAGCTACCTGGAAGAGCACCCGTTACAGCAATCGGAAAGTGAAATCCGGCTTAGGCTGGAAACAGAGGGTTCCCACGGCGGAGGCCATGCAGCGTCATTTTGAAGCTTGCCGGGCGCGAGGCCTCAGTGCTTAAGGTCGCCATCGTAGGCTGCGGCAAGATCGCCGATTCACACGCATCGCAGATCGGGCGAATCGAGGGATGCGAGATTGTCGCGGTTTGCGACGCTGAACCCCTGATGGCGCAACAATTGTTCGACCGCTATCCAGTCAAGCAGCACTTCAGCGATCTAAAGCAGATGCTGGCGGAGGCTCGTCCGGATGTTGTCCACATCTGTACCCCTCCCGCAAGCCACTACAACATTGCGACAACCTGCCTGAACGCCGGTTCCCACGTCTATGTAGAGAAGCCCTTCACCGTCGATGAACCGCAAGCCCAGAAATTAATCGCCCTGGCCACGGAACGCGGCCTGAAGATCACCGCCGGGCACGATGATCAGTTCACCCAGGTGGCGCGGCGCATGCGTGCGCTTGTCGCAAGCGGGTATCTGGGCGAAGGCCCCGTCCACATGGACAGCTACTATTGCTACGAGATGGCCAACACCGGCTATGCCGGGGCTCTGCTTGGGGACAAGGGACACTGGGTGCGAAGGCTGCCCGGCAAGTTGCTGCAGAACATCATCAGCCATGGTATCGCGCGGATCGCCGAGTTTCTGATTTCGGAACGGCCAGAGGTAATGGCGCGAGGCTTTGTAAGCCCGATGTTGAAGGCTACTGGGGAAAGCGAAATTATCGACGAGTTGCGCGTCATCATTTGCGAAGATGAAAGCAGGACAGCTTACTTTACCTTCTCGTCGCAGATGCGGCCGTCGCTTCACCAGTTTCGAATGTACGGTTCAAAGAACGGGCTGATTCTCGACCACGACGATGAAACCCTGATCAAGCTTCGCGGCGAGCGCTTCAAGAGCTACGCTGAAAAGTTCGTGCCCCCGATGCAGTTTGCTACTCAATACCTGGGAAACGTGCGGGGAAATTTTTCCAGGTTTATGGGAAGAGACTTCCATATGAAGGGCGGGATGAAATACTTGATCGAGTCGTTCTATCGCTCGATAACCGAAGGCACTGTTCTACCTATCTCGTATCGTGAGATTCTACTGACAGCTAGAATCATGGACGATATCTTCGCGCAGCTGAATGCCAAGAATGCGCACGGGCAAGCTCGCAAGGCGGCAGTGCATGCGGCTGTCTCCGACTAAAGCTCTTCGAAACGCAAATTTTGAGTCCTGAATTGACCGCCAAGATGACAGCAAGCTCAACAATCAATACGCCAGCTATGACCGCGAATACCAGCGAAATTTACGTCAAAGGGAAGTGGGTCAAAGTCCCTGCTCTCGAAGTCGATGGCAAGACTATCGCCGTCACCGGCAGATGGCTCAAGACTGCCATGATTCGCAGCGAAGAGTGGCTGGAAACGGAAGTGGAGAATCCCGAACGGTGCATCGCCGCACTGAAACAGCAGGCGTCAAACGGCAATCGGGCCGACCTGTTTACTTTTACCCAGAAGCTGCCCGCAACCGAACCTAAGTACCAATACCCCATGGAATGGGAGAGCGTGGCCGCCATCCAGTTGGCAAGCTTCAAACAATGGTGGGAAGGGCTGCCGCAGGCTACCCGCAAGAACGTTCGCCGCGCCGAGAAGCGCGGAGTTGTCGTGACGGTCAGAGCGTTCGACGATGACATGATTCGGGGATTATCTGAACTAAACAACGAATCTCCCATCCGCCAAGGCGTCCGCAACGTGCAATTTGGAAAGCCGCTGGAGCAAATAAAAAAGGACTACTCTTCGTTTATCGATCGCAGTGATCTCATCTGCGCTTATTTTGGCGATGAATTGGTAGGATTTCTCAAGATTGTTTATCGCGGCGGAGTTGCTTCCATACTGAATCTGATTCCCAAGGCCAGCCACGAAGACAAGCGGCCGGCCAATGCGATGCTGTCCAAGGCGGTAGAACTCTGCGCTGCAAAAGGCGTCTCCCATATTACTTATGGATTGTTTAATTACGGCAACAAACATGACAGTCCATTACGCGAATTCAAGATTCGCAACGGCTTCGGTGAGATACTAGTGCCGCGGTACTACGTGCCGCTTACCACCTGGGGGGCGACCTGCATGAAATTGAATCTTCATCGCGGGCCGCTGGGAATTCTGCCGCATCGGGCAATTAGTTTTGCCATCTCCGCGCGCGCCAAGTGGAATAACGTAAAATTGTCCAATAAGCCGGTGTAGCTCAATGCCAGAGCAGCCGAATCGTATTCGGCAGACGGGTGGTTCAAATCCCCCCGCCGGCTCCACCTTCTCCTCCTCAAACTGTTAAACCGAATTCATGCCTGGAATTATTGGTCTAATTACTCAAATGCCTCGTACCTGGGCGGAGCCGCAACTGCTTCGCATGGTCGAGAGTTTGCGCCATCTACCGTCTTACCAGACGGGAACGTGGATTGATGAGTCTTTGGGGATTTATGTGGGATGGGCGGAAAAGAAGGGTTCTTTTTCCGACGGGATGCCACTGCAGAACGAAACCGGGGAACTGGTGCTGTTGTTTTCCGGAGAGGAATTTCCTGACCCGACTACGAAGCCAGGACTGAAGCAGCGCGGACACGCAGTCGAGAGTCGGGGGCCGTCTTACCTGGTTCACCTGGCGGAAGAAGATGCCGCGTTTCCACTAGGCCTGAATGGCAGATTCCATGGTCTTCTCATCAATCGCGCCAGCGGAAGCGCGAAGCTTTTTGTCGATCGCTATGGAATGCATCGGATCTATTGCCACCAAGCGAAAGAGGCCTTCTACTTTTCCGCTGAGGCGAAAGCGATATTGCTGGTCCGCCCCGAACTGCGCCAGCTCGATGCTCAGGGCTTGGGAGAATACATTTCCTGCGGCTGTGTTCTGGAAAATCGCACGCTCTTCCCAGGCATCGAGGCCATGCCTCCAGCTTCTGCGTGGGTGTTCCGCAAGGGTGCGGTGGAACAAAAGAGTCAATATTTCCAGCCCTCGGAATGGGAGAACCAGGAAGCTCTAGGTCCGGAAGCCTACTATCAGGAACTACGCGAAGTTTTCTCCCGGGATCTTCCGCGCTACTTCAATGGATCGCAACCGATGGGGATTTCGGTTACGGGTGGCCTCGATACCCGGATGATTCTGGCCTGGTGGAAAGCCGCACCGGGCAGTCTACCTTTTTACACTTTCGGCGGAACGTACCATGAATCGCGGGACGTGGTGGTGGCGAAAGAAATCGCCAAGGTATACGGCCAATCGCACGAAATCATTTCAGTCGGCGAGGACTTCCAATCGCGCTTTGCCCACTACGCCGAGCGGACCATTTACCTTACTGACGGATGCGCCGACGTTAGCCGTTCTCCGGTTCTTTACACGAACGAGAGGGCAGCTCAAATCGCGCCGGTGCGGATGACAGGGAACTACGGCAGCGAAGTGCTTCGCCGCATGATTGGGTTCAAGCCGTCGCCCCCTCCGGCCAGATTGTTTAATTCAGACCTGGTTTCCGAGTTCAGTAAGGCGGAATCAACCTATGCCCGGGCGGTGCAGGGACCGTCGGCCTCGGTGATCGCCTTCCGGCAAGTACCGTGGTACCACTGGGGATTGCTGGCACTGGAGCAGACCCAGGTTTCGCCGCGCTCTCCTTTTCTCAATAATGAGCTGGTGCGTACGACCTACCGTGCGCCCGATTCATCCATCGTAAAGAGCAGCATCTTTGCCGATAACGATGACTGCCTGCGGCTGATCGCCGATGGCAACCCAGCGCTGTCAAAGATCCGGAGCGATCGTGGCCTGGGTGGACCGGCGGGTCTTTCGCGTGCCCTGAGCCGCGCCTATCAGGAAGTCACATTCCGCTCAGAATATGAATACGACTACGGAATGCGCCCCAGCGTGGCGCGAGTGGATCACATGCTCTCGGGGTTGCGTCTCGAGCGCCTGTTCCTCGGCAGGCATAAATACGCCCATTTTCGCGTCTGGTACCGCGACGCGCTGGCTGGCTATGTTCAGCAGATGATTTTGGATCCGCGTACTCTCTCCCGGCCGTATAGCGACAGGCGCGGGTTGGAAGCCATTGTGAAGGGCCATCTCAGTGGGAGCGAGAATCACACCACGGCAATCCACAAGGTGCTTACACTGGAATTGATTCATCGCCTTTTTCTGGACAATTAAGGCGAGTCGATGACGCCTCGACCGTAGAATTAAAGTTCTCGATACGATCGAAAGCAGCACTCACAAGTCCGTAAATGCCACCGCAAGTCGCCACTCTCGCGTTTGTCATACTGGTCACGGGATTTTTCCTGTTTGATCGGGACCGCAAAGCGCGAACTTCGCCTGTTCTCTGGGTACCGGCACTTTGGCTGATGATCAACGGTTCGCGCTCCGTCTCCATGTGGCTGGGAATGGAAACTGAGTCCAAGCTGCAAACTTCGGCGCAATACCTGGACGGTAGTCCAATCGACAAGTGGGTGTACTTTGGCTTGATTCTTATCGGGCTGGGAGCGCTGATCACCAGGAAGACACGAGTGGTAAAGCTTCTGCGCCGCAACGGTCCAATCCTTCTGTTTTTCTTTTATTGCGCGTTCAGCTCCCTGTGGTCTGACTATCCGGAAGTGTCGATCAAACGCTGGATCAAGGCGGCTGGCGACCTGGTCATGGTTTTGGTGGTTTTAACCGATCTGAATCCGTTCGCGGCACTGAAACAAGTACTGTCTCGAGTGGGGTTCATTCTGGTTCCCGCATCGGTGCTGCTAATTAAGTATTACCCGGCACTGGGGCGTATCTACAACATCTGGACCTGGGAGCCGATGTTCGTGGGCGTCGCCGAGCACAAGAATACGCTTGGCTTGCTTTGCATGGTGTTAGGTCTGGGATTCGAGTGGTGCTTCCTGATCGCGTATCGCGATCGCGACGATAAACAACGATCGAAGGGCCTGCTCGTCTACGCCAGCTTGCTGGGCATGACAATATGGCTTTTTATACAGGCTAATTCCATGACCTCGCTCTCCTGCTTCCTGCTCGGAAGCCTTTTCTTGTTTGTTAGCGGTACTCGCATTGCGAAAAGGCAATGGGCTACTTATCTGCTTATGGCGGTCATGGTAGCAGTACCTTTTGCCACGCTGTTTATGGGAATGGGAGGAGTGGCACTGGCGGGAATGGGGCGGGACGCGACTCTCACCGGCCGTACTGAAATTTGGAAAGATGTCCTCAGCATGGCAGGTAACCCGGTTATCGGAACCGGCTTTGAAAGCTTTTGGTTGGGGGAACGGGCCGACCGGATGTGGAAGATGTTCTATTTCCATCCCACGCAAGCGCACAACGGTTATATCGAAATCTATCTGGAACTGGGCTGGGTGGGAATCGCCCTGATGGCTTTAATAATCGTAACCGGGTGCCGCAACGCAGTCGCCATGCGCCGCTGGGATCCGGTTACGGCTCGTATCAGGATGGCTTTCATCGTGATTGCGCTTGCCTACAATATGACCGAGGCCGGGTTCCGCATGATGACGCTGACCTGGTTCTTCTTTCTGCTGTCGGCGGTCATTGTTCCTAAAGCGGTTCGAAAGCCTTCGAGCTCCGTTCAATCTTCATCGCCTAAAGAAATCGCCGAACCGCAACTCCAGGGGTTGCCAGTGCCTGATTTCGCAGGAACGATTTGAAGCCATTCGATAGCAACGGAGATTTTCGGGCACAAGTAACCGAGGCCAGCGCGCTGCGCCGTCTGGCGGTTCGTGGCGCTGGCGCAACCATGGCGTCGCAGGGAATCGGACTCGCGGTGCAGATCGTCTCGACTGTGGTTCTGGCTCGATTGCTGATGCCGGCAGATTTTGGCCTGATCACCATGGCCACTACGTTCAGTCTGCTGCTGGTGAATTTTGGACTGAATGGTGTCACCGAGGCAGTCATACAGCGCGACAAGATCGACCGAGCCTTAGCCAGCAATCTTTTTTGGATTAATTCGGCGGCGGGTCTTGTCCTTACGGTTGTTTTCGCCGCTGCCGGCTCGCTAATGGCGCGTTTTTTTGGAAACCCGCAGGTGGCTCACGTCGCCGTAGGCATCTCGCTCACGATTTTTATTACCAGCACTTCCGTTTTGCCTTTGGCGCTGCTGATGCGAGCCATGCAATTTCCGCTGGTGTCGCTGAATGATCTGATCTCTCGAGTGATCTCGGTGGTAGTTTCGGTTCTCTTTGCCTGGGCGGGATGGGGCTATTGGGCGCTGGTGATCGGCGCCATAGCGCAGCCGCTGAGTCAGTCGATTGGGGCTTGGATCCTGTGTCCGTGGATGCCAGTCGCGCCCGGTCGAGTCGCGGGTACAGGTTCGGTGCTGAAGTTCGCCGCCCATGTGTACGGAAGGTTCACGGTCAATTACGGCTCGCGGAACATGGATAACCTTCTTGTGGGATGGCGCTTTAATGCGGTTGCCCTCGGCTTTTACAAGAAGGCGTACGATCTTTTTGCCATGGCAGCGCTGGCTCAGTCTCTTACCAGCGTCGCCGTTTCAGCCTTGAGCAAATTGAGGCAGGATTCCGACCGGTACAAACAATACCTCTTGCGCGCATTGTCGGTGGCAGCATTCGTAGGGCTGGGCATAGGCGCGGAATTCACGCTTATCGGCAAGGATGTGATCCGCTTGCTCCTGGGACCGCATTGGGCGCCGGCTGGCGAGATCTTCAAGTTCTTCGGGCCCGGTATGGGTGTAATGGTGCTTTACGGAATCCATAGCTGGATTCACCTTTCGATTGGACGGCCGGACCGCTGGTTTCGCTGGGGAATCATTGAGTTTGTCTACACTGGCCTGCTGTTCTTGATCTCTCTGCATTGGGGGCCAGCTGGCGTAGCCGCGAGTTGGAGCATCTCGCTTTGCACCTTGACGATCCCTGCGCTGTGGTATGCGGGTCGACCCATGGATTTGCGAATCGGGCCCATGCTGGGCGCAATTTGGAAATTCGTTGTGGCGTCGCTGGCGGCGGGCTATGCCGCAGCCGTTATCATTCCTTCGCTACCCGTGCTTTCTACTTCCACCTCGGGCGCAATCGACGCAGTCCAGCAAATCGCCAAAAGTTCACTGGTGTTTGGAACTCTCTATATCGCCGCGGTAGTCATTCTTCATCAGGGCTTTTCGCCGCTGCGGCAAATCTTTAATTTACTGCGCGAGATGATGCCTTCGCGCAGATCCTCTTCAATATCCACTGCGTCCGCCGCGGTGGTCGGTTTGGGCTCCAAGTAAGTTTTGGTGTCGGGAAAGGGTCAGCGCGGAAGATGGGAAGTTAAGCGCTGTCCGATGCTTCAGTTGGCTAAGCATCGGACAGCGCTGGTTTACTAAATGCTAATTGATAATGACCTTAAGGTTAGTTGGCGGTTCGGGAGGCGTAGAAGGTTGACCTCCGCCACCAAGCTGATAGGCGCCCAGATCGGGCCGTGCTCCGTTGAGGACAACCGTACCTTTCGAGTCTTTGTACAGGTAGATTGGATCGTTCGCCCCCCAGCTGGTCGCATTGGCCAGAGTGATCACATTCGTGGAATAGTTCACCGACGCGATCTGAACCGTTGTGGAATCGCCAATCCGAATCCAATCAGGCTGAACTCCGGAGATGCCGTAGCCGTCCTGAAAGAAGCCGGCATCGGCTACGGTCAAAGATGTGCTGCTGGAACCGGCACTTGCGGCATTCGTTAACGAGCCGCCGGCCCCGATTGCAGCCGAACCTGGCTGGATATGCAAGTCGCGCATGGGATCCACGAATTTAGGATCCTTATTAACGAAATCGAGCAGCGAAGTTAAAAGATTGGCAGTGGACGCAGGGCCTTTCCATGCGCCCGAGTAGCCAGAGAGATAGCAGAGGTTGTTATGTTCCACGAAACCTGCCGCCGAACTCGGATCGTAATAAATGCACCAATCGACGCTACTCGCTCGCGTCATGTCGGCGAAGATGTTGTTAATTACTTTCGCTCCGGTATCGCCATTGGTGAAGGTTATGTCGGTGAAATCCTTCGAGCTGGAAGAAGACTGTGTGTTGCTGACCGAATTGTTGTAAATCCGCTCGTTGCGGGAGTTGGTGTCGTTCGCGGCGAAGTAACTGCCAATATCGGAAGCAGCATTAAAGCGAATGATTTGGTCACTCTGGCCGCAGCTGTTGGTATCGCGCAACAGGAAAATGTGCGCATCCGACTGGCCCCAGTTGACGATGGTATTGCCTTCAAACACCATGCGAGTCAACGGAAAATCCCCAGCGCAGGAAGATTCCAGAGCGTCAGGATGCTGCGTACCATATTCCGATTGAACCACCGGACCAAACTTGTTACCGCGAATGACATGATGATCGCCATACAACGCGATCCCGTCCTCTACGTGAGAGATGGTGTTGCCGCTGATCAGCCAGTGGTTTCCTTCCACAATAAAGCCCTGCGCCTGGGCGTTCCCGCAGTAGGTAACGGTATTGTTAAGAACGGAATTGTAGCTGGCAGCACCACTGCCACTACCGTTCGGTCCCTGAAAGCATCTTCCCGACGTGTGGTGGACATTGTTGTTCTGAATGACCACATGGCTCATGGCAGTCCAGATAAAACCAGATCCGTTGGTGACTTCGAAACCGGTATTGGCAGCAGCGCCGCCGATTACGATCCAACTGCTGCTACCAAGGTTCCAGCCTTGAACCGTGACAGTGTCACCGGGGTTGGCCTGGAAGGTGATCGGATTACCCTGCGATCCGGATTTGGAAACGTTGACAGTTTCGTTGTAGCTGCCGGCAAAAACCGTGCACGTGTCACCAGCCGCAGCGGCGCTGGCACAAGCCTGGATGGTGGGATAGTTTGCGCCACCACCAGCCTTAACGGTGTAATTTGCGGCTTCAGCGTGAGCACCCCAAAGGAACACACTCAAAACCAAAAAAGAAAAAACCATTCGCCCGTGATTCATTAGACCTCCTCGGTACTCAGACGTGGACGCTTTTTGACTGCAGGTACCAAAGTATAAGCTCTAACGGGGGACGAAATTAGTCTCGGAAGTACACCCGGCTATGGGTACCCCATTTCTTCATAAGCCCCGCCTAATCTTGCGACTAGAGATATAAAATTTGCTTTCGGTATTGCGTCTAACCGCCATTTGCGCCGGCATTGGAATGCTTGCATTTGGGCTATGGCCATTTCATGCCCCCAAAAATGAAGTGCGCTGGTCCGGTCGAGCTCCGGGTCTAATCTTTGGCAGCTATGGGAGCATTATCAGTTCGGGAAGCTTCGTCGTGACGCCAAAGTCAGGGACCTCATCCAGTCTGGAGATTTGGTTGGAACCGCGTCGTATCGATTCTGGGGGCACGATCCTTTCGTTTTATCGCCCTGAAAGCCATGTGACTGGGTTCAGGGTCCGGCAATTTGTGGACGGCCTGGAACTACAGCGCGGCGGGCCAGCTGGTTCCGAGGGCACGACCGCTCACTTCGACCAAGTCTTTACTCAGCAGAAGCCGATACTCCTGTCGATTAGCTCTGGCGAATACGGGACCGTGGTTTACAAGGATGGAGTCATGATTGGCAGCTCTCGGGACTTAAAATTTTCGAGTCAGGATTTGGCCGGTCAATTGATTGTCGGTAATACGCCCGGGGCTGTTAACGATTGGTCAGGTCAATTAAAAGGCCTGGCAATTTACGATCGCGAACTGAAAGCAGCCGAAGTCGGAAACGGTCTGGCTTCCTGGATTACGGGAGGACCCTGGAACTCCGCCAAGAACAACGAAGTCATCGCCCGCTACCTTTTTGCTGAAGGGAAAGGGAACACCGTCCACAACCAGATGAATTCTTCTACCGATCTCATTATTCCGGAACGTTACTTCGTAATCCAGGAGCCAATGTTGGAAGCACCTTGGCATGATTTCCATTCCAGATGGAGCTATTGGCTCGATGTCGGAATCAATATTGCCGGCTTTGTTCCTTTCGGACTGATCTTGTACGCATACTTTTACGCGGCTGGAGCGAGACAGGCGGGGTGGCTTGCTCTCGCTTTTGGTTTTTCTCTCAGCATAACAATTGAAGTGTTGCAGGCGTTTCTTCCTACTCGAGATTCTGGGTGGAACGATGTAATCACCAACACAATAGGCACGGCACTGGGAGCGAATCTCTGCTCCTGGATAACCAATCGCAGTTGGGTTCGAGAGAACTTTAGACTTCGTTACTCGGATGTACCACAACCTTCGATTACTTCCTCCGGACCTGGCGGCAGAGGTTTGGACTTGGAAGCTTCCAAGTCGGAATTGTGACCTTGCAGAAAATGACGGTTTTCCGTATCGATCCATTGCGAGATGACCGCTGGAGTCAGCTTCTAGAGCGGCACTCGAACTCGTCGATTTTCCACACCACAGGTTGGCTCGAGAGTTTGCGGCTTACCTACGGCTATGAATCTTTTGCCCTAACCACCAGTGCTGCTGGCGAGGAACTCTCTAACGCGCTGGTATTTTGCCGGATAAAGAGCTGGCTAACCGGAGAGCGATTAGTCTCTCTACCCTTCGCGGATCATTGCGATCCGTTGGTCGACGGAGACGAGTCACTCGCCTTTTTACTGGAGTCAGCTGCGAGCCAGTGCAAAGAAAGCTCAAAAAAATACGTGGAGATCCGTCCCTCGGCGACTGGAGACACTTATCTCCGAGAACAAAATACGTTTCACGCTGGAGACCGATTCGCGCTGCACACTGTCGATCTGAAGCCAAGCCTCGATGAATTGTTTCGCTCCTTCGATAAGAGTTCCATTCAAAGAGGAATCCGCCAAGGGGAGAAATTGGGGCTGAAGTATGAGGAAGGAACTTCTCATGAATTGCTAACCAAGTTCTACGCCCTTCAGGTCTTGACCCGGCGTCGGCATCAATTACCCCCGCAGCCCTTTAAATGGTTCGAGAACCTTGTAAAGTTGTTGTCAAAGGAAGCGAAAATACGCCTGATTTCTCGAGGCGATCAGCCCGTAGCCAGTATTCTTACCCTGCTTTATAAAAAAACGATGCTGTACAAGTACGGGTGTTCGGACCCAGCATTGAATAACTTGCGGGGCACGACGACGTTGTTCTGGCGAACCATTCAGGACGCCAAGGCCCAAGGCGCTGAAACTTTTGACCTGGGACGTTCTGACCTTGATAACCCGGGGTTACTAAGGTTTAAATCGCAGTGGGGCAGCCGCGAAATTCCTCTGACATACTGGCGATATCCACAAGCGGTTCGTGATAGCGTCAAAGGCTTCTCAGGGGCCAAGACTTTCGGGCGAAAAATGTTATGCCATTTACCCGACAGTTTATTGATCCTGGTGGGTAAAACATTGTATAAACATGCAGGCTGATTTAATTTTTCCCCCGTCATTATTGGTGTTTTTAGGTCTTGTATTGTCCTCCCTCCAAGGCCTCGCAAACAGAAATTCCTGTAGTGTGCGTGCTCGGCCAGTTAAACGTCGAGGATATTGATGCGCCAAGCCTTTGAGCAATATTTCCGGTGCCCAGACGCAGGAGACGACTTCCGTCTCGCGGGCGAGCCTTCGAGTGAGCAGGGATTCTTTCGCTTCGGACCAGAGACTATTTGTTTTGGAAGTTCGTCCGCTGGGTTTCGATCGCGGAAGCCGACAGAGCCTTTGTACGACGTCGCGAACAACTTGCATCCTGACGGTTCCGGGGTCGCGCTGCCATTCGATCCTGACGAAGTGACTGATAACCTGCGCTACGAGCGCTACTCGGATGAGGTTGTTGGCCGAAGCAGCGGATTCGCGCGCAGTACAATTCGCAGCGCCTACTACGTAGCCCGGCCCTTGTTACCGGTAGGAGTGCGAAAACACCTACAGAAATTTCATCTCAACGGTTGGCGCAGCCTGGCATTCCCCAAGTGGCCGGTAGACACTACGGTGGACTCATTGCAGGAAAAGCTCTTGGCTCTGGCAGTACGCTGCCGCGGCGGGGAAGGCGTCCCCTTCGTTTGGTTTTGGCCGGATGGCGCCAACGCCTGCGCGGTGATGACTCACGATGTTGAAACCGAATTAGGTGTCCAGTTGTCTGAGTTCATTATGGACGAGGATGACAGTTTTGGGGTTCCTGCCTCCTTTCAGATTGTGCCGGAGGAGCGCTATAACGTAACCGAGGCTTACTTGAACAGCCTCCGCGACCGTCATTTCGAAATTAACATTCAGGGACTCAACCACGACGGACATTTGTTTGCCGACCGGGAAGCATTCAAAGGCAAGGTTGAAAAGATCAACCGTTATGGTCGCGACTTTGGAGCGGTGGGATTCCGTTCTCCCATTCTCTATCGCAATCAGGATTGGTTTAAATATTTCGAATTTGAGTACGACAGCTCGGTTCCGAACGTCGGGCACCTTGATCCGCAGCGTGGCGGCTGTTGCACTGTAATGCCATATTTCGTGGGCAACATAGTAGAACTGCCGGTTACCCTGACGCAGGATTATTCGCTCTTCCATATTCTTAATGACTACTCGCTGGCGTTGTGGGAGCAGCAAGTTAAGCTGATCTTGGGCAGGCACGGATTGATCAATGCGATTATTCATCCTGACTACATTACGGGTCCGCGAGAGCGGGAAACGTTTAAGGCCTTGTTGGGGCTGTACGCTCGGTTACGCCAGGATCAAAACGTCTGGGTGACGTTGCCCAAAGAGGTAAATTCCTGGTGGCGATGCAGAAACCAGCTTCGTCCCGTCTATCGGGATGGTAAGTGGACAATCGAAGGCCAGGGCAGGGAGCGGGCTCGGCTTGCATTTGCCAGCCTGGAGGGGGACCGATTGGTGTACAGCATCACGCTTCCCGGCGGGGACGTGTCGAAGTTATCGCCGCAATGGATGCATGCAGCCATATGAAAAGGCTTATGCTTTAAGTTAGTGGAACCAGCCCTTCCCCTGAATTATCTGAACAGTTTTTGAATTGAGTGGCGCCGTCGCACCTATTCCGGCAGGCGCCGTACCCTCAATTAAACAATGCAATGCATGAATGGGAAGCACCCTGCTGAGTAGGCCCGAGGAGAGAGCAAGATGCGTAAATACTATCGTTTTATCGATGGATTAAGGAAGTTCGCGAAGTCGCGTATGACTTCAGATGACGCGATCGCGACGGCGCGGTCCGTTCTGAAGAAGCGGATTGCCGCACGTGAAGACAACTTCCTGAACCTGGCCAAGAAAAGTATTTTTGAGTATTCCCCAAGTCCTTATCGGAGATTGCTCGAACCGAAGCGGATCAGTTTCGAAGATCTAAAGTCGTGGGTTGAAAGCGACGGGCTGGAGGCAAGTCTGCGCAAGTTGGCCGATGAAGGCGTCTACTTCACGGTAGACGAATTCAAAGGTAAAGTTCCGGTGGTACGCAACGGCGTAGAGTTTCGTTGCGAAGAAGGGGCCTTCGATAATCCGTTCCTGTCCTCGGTCTATGAAGTGAGAAGTGGAGCCACGCGCAGCGCCGGAACACGCATAAGAATTGACTTTGATTATCTCCACCAGCGCTCGATGTATGACGCATTGCTACTGGACGTCCACGGCTGCTTGAACGCGCCGGTCGCGAATTGGTTTCCCGTGTTTCCCGGAGCCCCCGGAATCAATTCCAGCCTTCGTTTCGCACACGTGGGCAATCCGGTCCGCCGCTGGTTCTCGCAAGTGTCGGAAGATCGCCTGAAAGTGAATTGGGAGAAGAAGATCGGCACCGGGCTGATCTTTGCCGTCAGCAAGCTCTACGGCTGCCCCTTGGCCGAACCGGAATATGTCGGGCTGAATGAAGGCTACAAGGTCGCCCAATGGGCAGCCCAGATGATTAGCGAGCACGGTCGCTGCGTGGTTTACACCTTCGCGGGATCGGCGGTGAGAGTTTGCATTGCGGCCGCGGAGGCAAACCTGAACCTCAGCGGCACTCGCTTTCTGGTTACCGGTGAGCCGCTGACTCCGCAGAAGAGAAAAGAGATCGAATCAACCGGGGCGACAGCCGTACCAGTCTATGGAATTTCCGAAGCCGGGGTTATCGCGGCGGGATGCAATCAGCCTCATGCCGAGAGTGATCATTGCCATCTTTACAAGGACACCACGGCAATCATTACTCACCACTACAGCATTCCTCACTTCTCGCTTTCGCTCGACTCCTGCCTGTTTACCAGCCTTCTTTATGAGTCGCCGAAATTGCTGCTTAATGTCGGGATGGGCGACTATGCGGACATCTCCTCGCAGCCTTGCAGCTGCGAGTTTGCGGAAATCGGATTCGATACCACGCTTAGCAACATTCGGAGTTATGAAAAACTTACGGGCGAAGGCGTGACGTTTGTCGAGACGGACTTCATCCGCATTATCGAAAAAGATCTCCCCGAGGCTTTCGGCGGAAAGAGCACGGACTATCAGTTGATTGAAGAGGAAGATGCAAATGGACTGACCCGGTTGCAGTTGTACGTCAGCCCACGGGTCGGCGAAATCAATGAAGCGGAAGCAATGGAGAAATTCATGGCTTTGCTTCGCCGCGCTGAAGATAACTGGTGGGCGCAGTCAGGCACAGAGATGTGGAAGCAATCGCAAATGGTGCGGATCAAGCGTGAATTCCCCATACCTACGGCAAGCGGGAAAATATTGCCCTTCTACCTGCTAAAGCCCACGCAGCGATTAGCCATGTTGGCGAAGTGAGAGGATAGCTATGGGATTCCCAATACACAGACTGAGACGGCTGCGGCAGAACGAGCAGATGCGAAATCTGGTAGCCGAAACCCGGCTGTCAGTAAATGATTTTATTTTGCCGCTTTTTGTGGTGCCGGGTAGCGGAGTGAAAAAAGAAATCAGCTCCATTCCCGACAATTTCCACTTGTCGATCGATCAGTTGATCGAAGAAGCTAAGGTGATTCGCGACCTTGGGATTCCGGCGGTACTACTTTTCGGAGTGCCCGAAGCTAAAGACGAAAAAGCGTCTGGCGCCTATTCAGCAGACGGAATTGTGCAGCGGGCGGTGCGATCTCTTAAGAAAGCTGTGCCCGACTTGCTGGTGATCACCGACGTTTGCCTTTGCGAATACACCCCTCACGCCCACTGCGGAATCTTGGAAAATGGTTATCTTCAGAATGACGCGTCCGTAGAGCTGTTAGTGAAGACTACCGTCTCACACGCCCAGGCCGGCGCCGACATCGTGGCCCCTGCGGCCATGCTTGATGGCGAGGTCATGGCCATGCGCCAGGGGCTGGACGACAACGGCTTTCACAATTTGCCGATCATGGGCTATTCGGCTAAGTACGCTTCCAAACTCTACGATCCCTTTTTCAAGGAAGGTACGCAGTCGCACCTGGTGTCCGGCAACAAGAGAACCCATCAGATGGACTTCGCAAACTCAAACGAAGCCATGCGCGAGATCGAACTGGATATTGAAGAAGGCGCGGACATGATTATCGTGAAGCCGGCGCTGATGTATCTCGACATCGTCTATCGCGCCAAGCAGGAATTTCAGATGCCGCTGGCCGTCTATAACGTCAGCGGAGAGTACGCCATGATTGACGCGGCGGCGAAGATGGGCCGCCTGAACAAAGACGCAGTCATGATGGAAGCCCTAACTTCCATAAAGCGTGCCGGAGCCGACATGATCATTACCTATTTTTCGAAGGCTGCCGCGAAGGCGTTGGCGTAGAACTTTTAGATATCGCAGTTTCTCCCTCCCCCGCTTTAAACATGAAGTTCCAACTTATTGGGATCAACCATAAGACCGCACCGGTAGAGGTGCGCGAGCGTCTTGCCATCCCCGACTCTCGTCTTGGTGACGCGATGAAGCGCCTGGCGGAGCATCCTGGCGTGGATGAGGGTTTGATCCTGTGTACCTGTAATCGAGTTGAGTTGATCACGCGCTCCGACGATGGGAATGCTGATCTACGGGGATTCATCCGCGAATATTTTCAGCTCGAACCGTCGGCTTATGAGCCCCATCTGTACGAATACCGCGCGCATGAAGCGGTGCGGCATCTGTTCCGCGTGACGTCCAGCCTCGATTCGATGATCGTCGGCGAGCCGCAGATTCTCGGTCAAGTAAAAGTGGCGTACACCACGGCGCGGGATGTGGGGGCAGTGCGCTCTCGGCTCGATCAATTATTTACCAGAGCTTTCGCCGTCGCCAAGCGGGTGCGCACAGAAACCGCCATCGGTTCATCGTCGGTATCCGTTGCTTCGGTCGCGGTCGAGTTGGCAAAAAAGATTTTCGGCTCTCTCGAAGGCAAGCACGTCTATCTGGTTGGCGCTGGCAAGATGAGCGAGTTAGCAGCACGGCATCTGATTGCAAATGGGGCGAGCTCGATCTTCGTGGCGAACCGTACTTTTGAGCGTGCGGCTCGCATGGCCAATGCCTTTAACGGCCAAGCCATCCACTTTAATGAGCTATACGAAACTTGCGATCGCGCCGACATTGTAATCACCTCTACTGGAGCGCCTGCCGCTATTTTTCGTAAAGAGCATGGCGAGCGCTTCATGAGCCGCCGTAAAGGCCGTCCGATGTTTTTCATCGATATTGCAGTGCCCCGCGATATCGATCCCTCGATGAACCAGGTTGACGGCATCTTTCTTTACGACATCGACGATCTGCAACAAGCAGTCGCTTCAGGTATGGCGGACCGCGCCAACGAAGCCAAGCGTGCCGAAGCCATTGTCGATACCGAAGTCGAAGGATTTGAAGCGCGGCTGCGCGCCCTGGATGTCGTGCCCACCATTATCGCTTTGCAGGAACAGCTCGAGGTCATTCGTCGCGACGAGATTGAGCGCGCCCGTACCCGTCTGGGCGACCTGTCGCCGGAGCAGGAACAGGCGCTGCAATCGCTCACTCGCGGAATCATCAATAAAATAGTCCATCCACCCATCAGCGTCCTGAAGGCCTCCGCCGGAGGCAACGACGTACATGAAATGGTCGATTTGGTGCATCGCGTCTTCAATCTCAAAGCTCGGCGCCCGCGCGGCTAAATGGACTTAAGAGCGTTCATAGATCGTCTTTCCACAGACGGACGGCTGCGCAGGATCACCAAACCTACTGACTGGCGCTTCGAAATCGGAAGAATGATTCGGGAAGAGCGGACTCCGCTGCTTTTCGAAAACATAAAAGACTATCCCGGCCAACAGCTTTTCAGTAATGGACTAGTGGATAGTTCTTGCGTCGGAACAGCGCTGCGCCTGGGAACTTCCGAAAATGCGGTTCGAACAACTCGGAAGCGAATACGCACTCCCATTGCCCCGTTAATGGTGGCGGACGGCCCGGTTCAGGAGAATAGCACTGAAGGCGAAACCATCGACTTCCTGAAGTTCCCGATTCCTCACTGGCATCCAGAAGATGTCGCTCGCTACATCGGCACCTGGCATCTCAACATAACCAAAGATCCGGAAACTGGTGCGCGAAATCTTGGCGTCTATCGCATGCAGGCGCTTGGCCCTAAGCAGGCGACGGTCAGCACTTCGCCTCGCAGCCATCTGGCGCTGCACCTCGCCAAAGCTGAAAGGGAAGGGCGACCTCTCGAGATGGGGGTGGCGATTGGCGTCAGCGAAGCTTTGATTATGGCGGCGTCAGCCTCCTGCCCCTTCGGAACCGACGAATACGGCCTGGCTGGAGCGCTGCAAAACGAAGCGGTACGATTGATTCAATGCAAAACCATCCAGCAGGAAGTCCCGGCCGACGCAGAAATTGTGATTGAAGGATTTATTCAGCCAGGCGTACGAGTGCAGGATGGGCCTTACTTCGACTACGCCGGCAAGCCCAGCACGAATCGTAACGCGTTCCTCTTCGAAGCGACTCGCGTGATGTATCGCAATAACCCAATATTTCGTGGAACTTCGATCGGGAATCCCGGCGCCGAAGACCATCAGCTTTTTGGCTTTCTGGCCGACCTCGACCTGGTGGATTTTCACGGATCGGCGCCCAAGCAGTGGGTGCAGAATCAGTTTCTGAAGATGAGAATGTTCAAACCTTTTCAGTTTGCGGGCCGGGCAGGCTCACTCATTCGGCGGCGCAGCAGTTGAAAATGAGCGCAACTGCCAAATTCGAATCTACGGCCTGGCATCATTTGGTCTTCGCAGCACTTGTTCTGTTCGCCACCCTCGCTTTTTACGCTCCGCTTAGACTACTGTTTGGTTCCGCGCTCGCTAATGACGCCCACTCTACCGTCTTGATGGTGCTCCCGCTCAGCCTGGCCTTGCTTTGGAGCGAACGCCAAGCGATTTTTTCGCAGGTGCAATACTCGAGCGTTGCGGCGATTTCTCTAGCCCTCATATTGGTCGCGTCCGTCTTGATGAGGGGAGCATTCATTGATCAGGAAGCCAGGCTTTCGCTCTCCGTTCTTTTATTCACCACGTGCCTGATTGCGGCTTTCATCTTTTGCTACGGCCCCCAGGCATTTTCCCGGGCGCGCTTCCCATTGCTGCTGCTGCTCTTGATGGCTCCGTTCCCCGAGGGCCTGCACCAGCGCGTCATTACGTGGCTGCAATATGGCTCGGCTGACGCAACCAGCTGGCTGTTTCGGATCGCCGGCGTCCCCTTCAGCCGTTCCGGCGTGGTGCTGGTGTTGCCCCGAGTAACCATTGAAATAGCTCAGGAGTGCAGCGGCATCCACTCCAGCATGGTTCTGCTGGTAGCTAGTCTTTTGCTGGCACATCTGTTTCTGAAGTCCGCCTGGTCCAAGAGCGCTCTATTGGTCTTGCTTGTCCCGGTAACCATCGCCAAGAACGGACTGAGAATATTCGTTCTGGCAATGCTCGGAATGTACGTCGACCCATCGTTTCTGACCGGCCGCCTCCATCACAATGGTGGTGTTGTTTTCTTTGCTCTTTCCTTCGCCTGCATGTGGGGTTTGGCTTTGATCCTGCGCAGACTCGAAACCCGCCGCAATCGGCCGCGCTTGCCGGTGCTTACTGACACTCCCGGCCCTGTTCTAATCGCCAAGAACCTGCTTTAGATCGTCCCGCCTGTTTTTCTCCGTATTTTCTTTCACTCCTGGAGCTTGCTGGAATGGAAGTGTGTTTAAACGGTATATTCGAGCAGTGCATAAGAGCTCGACAGCATCGCCTGTTCTTGTAACCGGAGGAGCCGGTTTCATCGGCTCGAACTTTGTCCTGCAATGGTTAGCCGAGGAGACGGCGCCTATCGTCAATCTTGATCTCCTCACCTACGCCGGTAATCTCGCTAACCTCGAAAGTGTTGCCAGCGATTCCCGTTATTCCTTCGTTCGCGGAGATATTGCCGATCAGCCTTTTATACGCGAGCTTTTGCCGCGTCTTCGTCCTCGCGCCATTGTTCACTTCGCGGCAGAGAGCCATGTAGATCGTTCAATCCAGGTGGCGGACGACTTTATCAGGACGAACATCAACGGCACTTTCAATCTTTTGCAGGAAGCGCTCGTCTACTGGAATGCTTTGGAGGCAGAGGAAAAAGCCAACTTTCGCTTTTTACAAATCTCAACCGATGAAGTTTATGGCTCGTTAAGTCCCGACGATCCTCCCTTTTCGGAAACTAATGCTTACGCGCCCAACAGCCCCTACTCGGCATCGAAGGCGGCCGCCGATCATTTGGTTCGCTCCTATCATCACACCTACGGTCTTCCTACGCTGACCACCAACTGCTCCAATAATTATGGGCCGTATCAATTTCCGGAAAAGTTGATACCGCTGGTGATCTTGAATGCTACTTCAGTCAAATCAATCCCGGTGTATGGCGATGGCAAAAATGTGCGCGACTGGCTTTATGTGGGCGACCACTGTGCCGCAGTTCGCGCTGTGCTGGAACGCGGGCGGCCTGGAGAAACCTATAACGTAGGCGGCGGAAATGAAAAGGTTAACCTCGATATTATCCATGCAATTTGCGCCATCCTCGATGAACTGCATCCCGGCGACGCCATAATTCCGCACCGCGAACTCATTACATTTGTGCCGGACCGGCCAGGCCACGATCGGCGTTACGCCATCAATCCAGCGAAAATCGAAAGCGAACTGGGATGGCGTCCCCGAGAAACATTCGCCAGTGGCATTCGCAAAACTGTCGAGTGGTATTTGGCCAACCAGGCGTGGACAAGTGGCGTGACCAGCGGGGCCTACCGTGAATGGATTGCGACGCAATACTCCCTATAGAATGGTCATTCTCCGCGAAATTCCCTAATGGCGAATCATTCTTCAGCCCGCTGCAAAGGGATTATCCTTGCCGGTGGCTCGGGCACGCGCCTTTATCCCGTGACCCACGCGGTTTGCAAGAGTCTGCTGCCCATCTACGACAAGCCCATGATTTATTACCCGCTTTCAACTCTAATGCTGGCGGGCATTCGCGATATTCTCGTCATCTCGACGCCGGATGACACGCCCAAGTTTCAACATCTGCTAGGCGATGGCAGCAAATGGGGCTTGGAGTTTAACTACGCGGTGCAGGCGCGGCCGGAGGGCATTGCCCAAGCTTTCCTGGTGGCCGAACAGTTTCTGGACGGCTCTGCATGTGCATTGGTTCTTGGGGACAACATCTTCTATGGGCACGATCTGGCAAACACGGTGGCGCAGGCCGCCCGCTCTAAAGGGGCGTGCGTCTTTGCGTATCCCGTAAACGATCCGGAGCGCTACGGTGTGGTGGAGTTTGGTATCAGCGGCAAGGCTCTGAGCCTGGAGGAGAAGCCTAAGCGGCCGAAATCGCGTTATGCCGTAACCGGCCTCTATTTCTACGACCAGCAGGTTATCGAGATTGCTAAATCACTGAAGCCTTCGGCACGGGGCGAACTTGAGATCACTGACGTCAATAAGGAATATTTACGCCGGGGCCAACTGGAGGTATGTGTGATGGGCCGTGGGATGGCGTGGCTTGACACTGGCACGCACGAGGCCATGTTGGAGGCTTCTCTCTTCATTCAGACCATTGAGACCCGGCAAGGACTAAAAATCGCTTGCCCCGAGGAGATTGCCTACCGTAAGGGGTACATCACCGCCGCTGATGTGGAGATCATTGCCGCTGGCATGGCGAACAACGGTTACGGAAAATATCTTAGGCAACTGCTTCATGATCGGGTGTTTTAACCAGATGACAATCCAAGCTGCCGGTTCCGGTTTGCAGGTTATCGAGACTACTTTGCCAGGAGTATTACTGCTTGAGCCCAGAGTATTTCGCGATGCCCGCGGATTTTTTCTGGAAAGTTACAATCAGGCAGCCATGGCTGAGATAGGCATCGCAAGCCCGTTTGTGCAGGACAACCATTCCAGTTCTGTACGTAACACGCTTAGAGGCCTGCACTATCAGAGCTGCCATCCGCAGGGAAAGCTGATTCGGGTTGTGGCGGGGAAAATCTTTGATGTTGCGGTTGATTTGCGTCGCAGCTCAGCCACTTTTGGCAAATGGTTTAAAACCGAGCTCAACAGCGACGATAACCGGTTGATCTGGATCCCTCCGGGAATGGCGCATGGCTTCAGCGTGCTTAGCGATGTGGCTCACGTGCTTTATAAGTCCACTGACTTTTACTTTCCGGAATGCGAGCGCACGATCGCGTGGAATGATCCGGACTTGGCAATCGATTGGCGATTGCAAGCCGATCCAATCATTTCAGCCAAAGACACGCAGGGTGTCCCGTTTAGGACCGCTGACACCTTCGAATAACGCCGCCGCAACTTTTACGGGTTCGGCACCACCGCCGCTACCTGGTCTGAAAATGCGCTCTCTGTCGAGTTTTCGTCGACAGACGTCGCCACGTAGTAATAAGTACTTCCCGAGTTTACCGATGAATCGGTAAAAGTCGGTCCGGGCTGTATTCCACCATTAATTCTTGAATAGGGGCCGCCAGACTTGGTGCCGCGGTAAAGGTTATATCCCACAACCGCGGAAGTGCTGGGATCCCAACTGAGATCGACGCTATGCACCGATGCCTGTGCCACCACTCCCCCCGACCCCTTGAAAGTTTGCGTCGAAGGTGAATTCGAGGCGTTGCTGACGAAAATAACCCCACCCGATACCGACCCGGAGGCCGCCGGCGTGAACGTAACGGTATAGCTAACATTTTTTCCAGCTGGCACAGTCAATGGGAAGGTGATGCCGCTGATGGCGTAGCCCTGTCCGTTCCAGCTTGCCGAATTCACGGTTATATCGGAGGCAGCTGCCGAAAGCGTGCCAGTCAAGGTCTTAGTGGTGCCGACATTAACCGTGCCAAAATTCAGCGTACCTGGCGACACGCCAAGCTGACTGCCGGTCAATGTTCCACCCGTGAGAGAAATGTTACTTTCACCGGCTGCTCCCGCAACGCCGACAGTCAAATCACCGGTCGCGGTTCCTGCTGCCTTAGGTGCGAAGGCCACGGTGATACTAACGGTTTGGCCGGGATCCACGGAGAATTCCGAAGTTGGAGTGACCAGGCTGAAGCTGGCGCCGGTAACGATCAGCTTCGAAACTGTCACGCTACCGCCTGTAGAGATCGCGGAATTCGTAACTGTGATCGAGGCTTTTTTGCTGCTGCCTACCGCAATGGATCCGAAATCAAGCGTGTTGGTGTTGAAGGTTAAGCCAGCTACGCTTGAAGTGGCTGTTTTGCCTTGGCTGCTGGCGCCACCGCCGCAGGACGAACTGAACAGCGTCGCGAGCACAGCTAGCGCCACGAGTTGCCAGTTACGTCTATTTGCTTTGATCTTCCTCATCCACCCTCATTTTCTGGTACGAAGCTGAAGAGTAGTAGAGGCCCAATAGCCATGGCCTCAGATCAAAGTGGCTAGATACTAAGGTAAGTTGTTGGGAATCTTTTGCGCCGGTTCTTAACTTCGGCCAACGGCGCGGGGTTTCCCAGATGCTTCTTTTGTATTGTGCGGGGATTCTAACGTTAGTGCCTGAGGAAAACACGTATCAGTGGTACATGGTCCCGAGTGTGGAGCAAGGGTCGCCATCAAGATGAAGCGACGCTGGCCGCATCGTCCTTCCGTTTTACTCCGTAATAAGTTATAGATGATAGCCGTAATGCGATAATTCTAAAAGACTTACTATGCGTTACATGGCACTCTCTCGGGTGGTTTAATCTTTGCAAAACATCACGCCCTCGCCGAGATGGAAACGCCGAGCCCGCCTATTTTTTTTGATGCCCATCCTTCATGATGCTGGAACGGTGGCTGCCACCTCACTGGAATAGTTGCTTTCTGTTCCATCCCCTTCCACGGATGTAACTACATAGTAGTAAGTCTGGCCAGCGTTGACGTCGCCATCGCTATAGTTGGCTCCGCTATCGACAGAGGGATTTACTTTGACGTACGGCCCGCCCGAGGCCGCCGCGCGATAAACGTTGTAGCCGTTGACATCCGAGGGGCTTTCATTCCAGGAGAGCCCAACTGAATGCTGCACTGGAACGGTTACGGTTCCGGTTCCGCTCAACCCCTCGGAAGCTAACGTGCCCAAGCCTGAGCTGACGAAAGATAAGCTAGCCGAAGTTGCACCACTGCTCTGTGGGGTGAACTTCACCGTGAATGATGTGGTCTGGCCGGGCTCCAGCGTGAAGGGCAAGGTCACGCCGCTCACGGTGAATTCCGGGTTGGTAGTAGTAACCGACGAAACTACTGTTGAGTCGCCGGAAGCGGTTAGCGTGGCGGTCCTGGTCAAGCTCGATCCAACTGCCACGTTGCCAAACCCAATACTTGCCGGAGCCGCTGACAAGCTTCCAGTACCCGTCCCGGTGGCTGTCAATGGAATACTGAGGCTTCGCCCGTATCGTCCCCAAGTTACGCTAAGCGTTCCGCTGAAATCGGTGTTGTCAGTAGGAGCGAACACTACATTGAAGGTGACACTCGCGCCGGGATCAAGGGTGAGTGGCAGGCTTGGACCCTGTAGCGCAAAAGGCCCGCCAGACACTGCCGCAGACGAGACGGTGAGGGGGTAATAACCGTTGTTGGTAAGAACTTCCGGCAGAGTCGCGGACGCGCCGACCTTAAGACCTCCAAAATCAATGTGCCACTCGCTGAGGGATAACCACGATCTCCATCGGAAGGCGAAACTTTGCTGAGAAGTTAATACGAGTGCCAGAGCAACCAGTACGCAGACACCAAGGCGGGTGGTCTTGAATTCGGGGGAAGGCATGACTCGATTCTCTGCATTTCGCGCAGATTAAGAAGGTCACATTGGGACATGCCGGGAGTCATTGGTTTCTGAACCTGCGGAGTAAAAAATCAGAAGTACATCGGACGCAGACGGCAAGTGCGGAATTAACCTGCCGTCCTTGCGTCGATGCTATGGCGTCGGGATTGAGGCGTCAACTTCGTTGGAGTAATCACTCTCTTCACTGCTGGAGCCGAGTGCGGTGGTGACATAAAAATAAGTTTTTCCACTCTGCACCGATGAGTTGACGAACGATGGAGAAGAAGTGACCGACAGCTTGGCATAAGGTCCGCCGCTGGTAGCCCCGCGATACACGTTATAACCCGTGGCTGACGTGCTTGCCTCCCAGGCCAGGTCCACCTCGTGGTGCGCGACCGCAACGCCGGTTCCTGCCAAGGTTTCCGTAACCGTAGCAGAGGCCGAGTTTGTGGCGAGGGTTAAATTGGCCGAAGCGCTGCCATTCGACTGTGGAGTGAAGGTGAGCGTCAAGGGAACAGTCTGTCCAGCGGCCAGAGTGAGCGGAAAACCTGGCCCAGCCAGCGTATATTCGCCGCTGCTCAAGCTCGCAGCAGAGACCGTTACGCTGCCATTGGCGGCGCTAAGAGTAACCGTCAGGTTTTTAGTTGTGCCGACGGTCACGTTGCCGAAGTTCAGGCTGCTTGGACCCACGTTCAAGATTCCGGCCGCCCCACCCGAGCCGCTAAGCGGAATATTGGCTAGCTTGTTAGACGCGTCCGAAACCAGTGCCAGGCTGCCATTCGCCGCAACCGCAGCCGTAGGAGTGAATACTACGTCGAAGGTGAAGCTTTCTCCCGCGTCCAACTGGAGGGGCAAATACAATCCGTTGAGAGTAAATCCGACTCCGCTCAGGTTGGCCTGAGAGACGGTGACTAATGACGCCCCAGTATTGGTCAACGTCGTGGGTCGAGCTTTGGTGCCGCCAACCTGTACGCTGCCAAAACTCAGACTCGACAGATTGGAAGCGAGAACGCCGGGTTGCGGTGCCGAAACACCAGCGCCTGAAAGAGCAGCCACCAACGCCGAATTGGAAGCATCACTCGTTACAACTAATGTGCCGCTACTACTTCCCGCAGCAGTCGGGGCATAAGTGACGATGAAGTTTGCGCTCTGCCCCGGCGTCAGCTTGAGCGGCAAAACAATTCCGCCGAGAGTAAATCCGCTGCCGTTCAGGCTCGCTTGCGAAACTGTGATTGCTGTTGTGCCCATGTTCGTTAAAGTTTCAGATGCTGACTTGGTCGTGCCGACTTGCACGTTTCCAAAAGCCAGGTTGGATAGACTCGGCGACAGTACTGCCGGAACCGGTGCGGCGACCGATGTTCCAGCCAGCGAAACTGAAAGCGTCGGATTGGACGCATTGCTAACCACACTGATGCTGCCGTTGCCGCTACCAATCGCGAACGGAGAGTAAGTCACAGCAAAGCCCACCGTCTGATTGGCATTGAGGGTCAGCGGAAATGTCAGCCCGCCGACGGTAAAGCCGGCACCGCTGACGTTTGCCTGAGACAGCACCACCGGCGAGCCGCCGGTATTTGTCAAAATTGCAGACAGTGCCTTCGTGGCGCCTACTTGCACAGAACCAAACGAAATGGTTGACAGGCTGGAAACCAGCACACCCGGCAACGGAGCAGCCGTCGCTGATCCCGAAAGCGTAAGCCCTAGGTTAGGATTCGAAGCGTCGCTGACCACGCTGACAGTGCCAATACCATCGCCGACAGCCGAGGGAGCATAGGTAACCGTGAAAACCGTGCTCTGCCCGGCATTCAACTTTATAGGAAGAGCCAGATTCGGCCCGCTAAATCCTGTACCGTTGACGGTGGCTTGGGTAATGCTGACGGGAGTTCCACCCGAGTTCGTCAAGACTCCCGAGAGAGTCTTAACGCTTCCCACCTGAACGTTCCCGAAGCTCAACGCGGAGAGACTAGACGCAAGCGCCCCGGGAGTCGGCGCGGCCGTCGCGGTCCCAGAAAGTGAAAGCGAAAGATTGGAATTCGAAGCGTCACTGACAATGCTTAGCCCGCCGCTGCTATTACCTGATGCTGCCGGAGCATAGGTGACTGTGAAAGGTGCGCTCTGTCCTGGATTAAGCTTTAAGTTAGTGGCGAGCCCCACAACACTGAACCCGCTACCGCTCAAATTGGCTTGAGCCACGTTCACGATGGTTGCGCCAGTATTTGTCAGCGTGCCTGTTTGAGTCTTGGTGGAACCCACCTGCACACTTCCAAAACTAATTGTCGCAAGACTAGACGTGAGTGTACCCGGCGCGCTTGGTTCCGAGCCATTCGACGAAAGTGGAATCGAGGTGACCGGATTAGCCGAATCGCTAACAATGGTCAGGCTGCCGCTCTGATTCCCGGCCGCCGTCGGCGAATACATCACAGTGAAGGTTTTGCTCTGTCCTGCGGAGAGGGTCATCGGAACGCCCATGCCGCTCAGGCTAAATCCTGGACCAGAGGCAGTTACCTGACTGATCGAAACGTCCGCCGTACCCGAGTTCAGCAGCATTACCGTCTTGCTTGCGCTGCTGCCAACCTTAATGCTGGTGAAGCTAACCGTTTGAGGCGTAGCCGCCAATTGGCCTTGGCCGGTTCCCAGTCCCGCTAGTGGGATAGCTGTGACCACATCCGCCATCTCCCTGCCGCGGAAACGGGCATGAGTTACAACGTGGCCCGTAACGGTGAGGGAAGCACTACTAGTAACTGAAAGTGTGCCACTGGCCGTGCCGCTCGCCTGGGGTGCGAATACCACATTGAAGGTGACGGCTTCAGCCGGAGAGAGCGTTAGCGGCAAGGTCGGCCCGTTCAACCGGAAGGTCGGATTGCTCACGGTTGCTTGAGACACCGTTACATCCGTGGACCCAGTATTAGTAAAGGTCTCCGTGATACTGCGGCTTTTACCACTTCCCACATTCCCGAACCGGATGCTGGCAGGCGATGCAACGAACCTGCCGGGAGCGACCACGGTTGCTTTGATCGCAAAGGTGGCGGAGCCAGAGCCGTAGGTAAGAGTAACGGTACCACTCTGCGGACCAACCGCCCGCGGCGTATAGCGAATGCCCAGATCGACACTGGAGCGCGGCGCAATGGTTACCGGAAAATTGGGCGACACTACATCAAAGTCATTGTCGCTGGAGCTTGCCTGCGAGATTGATAAAGAGGACGATCCCCGGTTGTATAGCGTTTCTTTTAGATAGGCGCGGCCACCAATCAGAACTGTTCCGAAGTCCAGCGTCTGCGAGCTCAGGGCAAGCGTCGAGCCGGAACCAGACCGCGATCTGGATCGGCGTCCCTCAAGTAAGTGGGGTGCAAGCAGAGTGCCCAGGACGAGGGCGGCGACTACCAGTTTCGAGGGCGAGCGGGGATCCTTCACAGATGCCTCGTTATCTAGCCGTATTGCCACGGCGGGGGATAGATAGCAGTGCACAAGCCCTGATCTGCAAAGTTTTATAGGGAGGGCTGATGCAACAAGGTCAGTGTGACGTGTCCGTTCTCTCGCGAATAGATTTCCGATGGCCAATACCCGGGTGTACCAGTGGCCAGCAGCCTTCGCGGCAACGTATCCATCCGTACATTACTTTTCATTGACCGTATGGATTTATTTGTGTTGTCTATAAGGGGAACGCAGTCGTTTGAGAATCAGCGCGATGACGAACGGGTGAATTATGCGGCGAATTATCTGTTTTTTTTCCGTTCTCTTCCTGGTCGGTTGTGGAGGAGGTTCTTCCTCGCCAACCACGCCTCCGGTTCAGAATCCGACGCCCACGCCAACACCGGCATTAAAACTGACTACGTTTGTGACCGGTCTCACTAACCCAATCGATCTGCAAATCGGTGACGACAATTCGGGACGAATGTTTGCGGTGGAGCAGGCGGGACGGGTAAGAATCATTTCGAATGGCACATTGTTGCCAACTAGCTTCCTCGACATCAGCGGCATCGTTTCTTCGGGTCTGGGTGAGTTGGGGCTTCTCGGCATAACGTTCCATCCCCACTACGCCTCTGACGGGCGGTTCTACCTGAATTACACCCGCACAATAAGCGGAAATATTCACACGGAAATAGCGGAGTATCGAGTTAGCGCGAGTAATCCAAATCTCGCAGATCCCACAAGCGCGCGGGTTCTATTGACTGTGCCGCAGCCCTTTCCCAATCACAAAGCCGGTCAATTGGCATTCGGCAATGACGGCTATCTGTATTTCGGACTAGGCGACGGTGGCAGCGGCGGGGACCCAAATGGCAATGGACAAAATACCCATGCACTACTGGGGAAGATGTTGCGAATCGATGTTGACCATATGGGAACAACCACGCCCTATGCGATACCACCGGACAATCCGTTCGCTAACGGCGTTAATGGAGCGCCAGAAATTTACGCTTACGGATTCCGTAACCCCTGGCGCTTCTCGTTCGATCGTCCAACTGGCCGATTGTTCGTGGCTGATGTCGGCCAGAATCTCTATGAAGAGATTGACCTCGTAGAAAATGGAAAAAATTACGGCTGGAATGTTATGGAAGGGAATCACTGTTACAACGCGGCAAGCTGCACCATGACCGGCCTGGCGCTTCCCATCTTTGAATACGATCACACCGACGGAAGCTCGGCGGTTATCGGTGGCTACGTTTACCATGGCGCAATTCTCGGATATGCGGGCACCTACATTTTTGGTGACTTGAGCGGCAACAAGATCTGGGGCCTAAAAGAGAATTCTGATCACACCTGGACGCGCTCCGATTTGATCCCGGCGTCTATGACATTGACATCGATGGGGCAGGATTCCAGCGGCGAACTCTACGTGGTGGACTACAACGGTTCAATCTCCAAAATCGTTGCGCAGTAATTGAAGAGTAAAGATGCGCAATTGTTTGCACAATAGCGCCAACAGCCATTCTGGCTAGACAATATAAGTGGTTATTAATCAATGACATGCAATAAAAACTGCTGGTATCGCATTTGCCCTTACTAGAGGGAGTCGCGGGCTTCAAGCCACGCTCTAGTGAGGATTAGAACATGCGCGTCAGCTTCTTCTGCCTGGTTACGCTCGCTTTGGTCGCAGTTCCTCTACATGGCAGCACAGCAAATAATAGCCATGCTCCGCTGTCTCTCTCCTCGCGCGAACACCAGGTGATGGCCGCGCCTGAGCATCGCTCAGAATTTGCCGACGTTCCTCACAGCACGCGCGCCAGCTGCGAAGCCAGCGAGCCGCCGCAGGAGCTAGTTACTCCCGATCCATTATTGAGCCAGTTGAGTTCTGACAAAATCGAAATAAGTTTTATAGTAGGGAGTGATGGCAAGGTGCATAGTCCACTGGTACTCGAAAGCGCTGGGGCTGAACAAGATGGCGTCGTATTGAAGACCATTAGCAAATGGCGCTTTCGGCCGGCGACCTGCAATGGAGTGGCAACCGATGCCGAAGCTAAGATTGGGTTTTCTGCGCGCTAGGTAAACTGTGATCGGCTAGAATTGTGACCAACCCGTGAGCCCTGACAACAAATCGCAAACATCTCCATCAGGGACCGTTCCCAGATCGCCCGAGGATGTCGATCAGTTTTTCACCAAACTGCAATCCGACATGCGGAACCCGGACCTTAGCCAGGATGCGATTACAGAAGCTTTTAACGCCATCCAGCAACTGGCTCGCGAGGGTGAACCCGCAAAACCCAACCATCCGCCCGACGGCGCAGGCAACTTTTGCCAGTCATGTGGCGCGGGTAACAACGCGGTTAACAATTTTTGTGTGGCCTGTGGCACCGCCCTTCGCGAAGTTACGGGTCCGTCGGCGAGCCCTAACGGCGCGCCCGGACGGCACCACTATCATCACCATTATCACCACCACGAATTTGCCGGCAATCCCGCAGTGGCGCCTTTTATAGCCTCTGGCGCCGGTGTGCCCGCGCCGATGCGCGACATGGGCCGTTCGCCCCGCCCTCCGGCCGGTGGTCAGCCTTTAAGCCGCGCTGAAGTCGCAGTGCGTAAGATTTCGCAAGACTGGGCTTTAGCCTGCAACACCAAGCATCTGGACGATCTGGTTTCTCTCTACTCGCCGGATGCGATCGTAATGCGCCCGAATGTGCCCGCAATCCGAGGCACAGCTGCCATTCGCGAGTTCTTCTTCTCCGTGCTGGACGCTGGACTCGGCGAGGTTGAGCTCGAGTCACAGCGGGTTGAAGTAATCGGCGACGTAGGTTACGAAGCAGGTCGCTGCAAAATGCTGGTGCCTAGCTCCATGGGGAAGCGCCGTGAAGAACGGGGAAAATTTCTGATTATCTCTCACAAGCAGGACGGCGAATGGAAAGCCGTCGCCGACTGCTGGTCTACCGATCTCAGCTTGAACGTAGCCGGAGATCCGGCCGCTAGTGCCGTAGCCTCCGCTACCGCTGGCGTGCGCCCCCGCAAGTAATTACCACGGTAGTTTCACTCCCAGGGCGCCGAGATCCTGACGAAGCTGCGTGGGAGTCTGCATGTTGATGGCGTGCATACCCAGACGCTTCGCCGAATCCAGATTTAACGGTCGGTCGTCGATGAAGCAGCACTGCTCCGGTGGCCGCTGCGTGATTTGCAGGGCAAGCCGATAAATGCCTTCCTCTGGCTTGCGCAAGCCAACGAAACACGAACTCACAAAAACCTCGAATATCTCTTGCAAGCCAAACTGCTTAATGCGGAAGGCATTTAGGTCAGTCAACTCGTTGTTGATCGTGGCCATGAAGTATTCGCCAGAGTCGCTCAGCTCCCTGGCAACTGCCAGCACCTCGGGAACAGGTTGCGAAAGCGAATACATAAATTCGCGGAAAGCCTCTGGAGTGAAGAGGCGCGGACGGTAAAAGATGGTGCGCTCAAGGTATTCAGTAAGATTAATCTTGCCGCGCTCAAACGACGAAACCAGCATATCGTGCCGGTCGTCAAATTCCGATTCATCCAATTGGAACTCCTGCAGCGCACGCCGGCGCTGTTTGTGGTCCCACGCATTGGACAGAATAACTCCACCAACATCCCAGAAAATTGCCTTGATGTCAGCCAAGCAGCCCTCCCTCGGTTGTGGACAGGCTACATCATAATCTGGAAAGGCGGGAGCGAAGTACCCGCGTGGTTCGAGTCGGAAGATTGTGGGGACTTCGTAGAGACGTAGCCGGGCTACGTCTCTACATCCAGCTTCTAGTTGGTGCAGTTCTGACCGGATTGCGTGGTGCAGGGGCTAAAGTTTTGCCAGTACGTCAGGTTCTCAATGTCCTGCAACATCGGGGTACCCGGCGGCAGGTTTGATGGCGTTAGGAAGTCCGTGTCAAACGAGTATTGCCGATTCGGCGGACTATATACCAGGCCGCAACATTTGAAGGTGCCGGTATTGTATTGCGAGTAGAACAAGCTGACCAGGGAGCCTCGATAATAGAGGGTTGCTGGTCCCCAGTTTTCAATATAGCGAAGGAAGTTGTGAACTCCGCCATCGGTTCCAAAGTCGTTTCCTCCTCCGGCGGGTCGTGGAAAATTGATATTCTTCCCCGCAGCGATAGCCATGCGGTAACGTGTCGTGGAAGCCGTCCGACTTCCCAGGGAATTGGGGGCGACCATACTGGTCAGGTCGCTCCAGCTTCCAGAAAGCAAAGTGACAGCGTCGGCAATGACAGCGGCCGCCGAATGACCCCGCGGATCGTCGGCTCCGCTTGCCCAGACAGTATCAGCCGCGTCGCTATTGTAATTTCCCTGTACATACACTGGGTTTTCTGCGGCGACTGTAAATCCGGGCATGGGCATGTTCAGTAACCCTCCCGGGGCAACCAGTGATGCGTCAACTAACTTGAGCACATGCCGCGCGCCCGTCACGCGATTCTTTCGTCCGACCGCGAGGCAGTCAACTGGCTTATAGGGATTGCTGTCTGCGGTAGATTGCTGGAAGCCATCGCCTACGTTAATTGCTCCCTTGACGTCCAGAACTAAGTCCTGGTCGGTATCCTCCGGTGAGGGCGAGGCGGAAGCATCGAGTGTGGCATCGGGCATCCCATTGCCGTTACTTGAGTTGATGACATCCTCAAACCCGTAGAGCCCGGCTTTAGGCGCGATATTTTGCTGCCCGCGACGGTCGGAGAAATAGACCAGGTAACCATTCTGAGGTGCCTTGTCTACCAAAGTGCCGGAGCCAGGAATAGTTCCCAGCAGCCACTTGTTAAGATTGCCCACGTCCAGCTCTACAGCGTTCATGATTCCGTTTACGTTGCAGTTACTTCCCGTGTTGGTTGTGGAATCGCGGGGAAAGCCTTCACGTGGATCGTAGAAGTTGATCGGATACCAGCTATAGGCGCTTGCCATGCCGCCGATGACAGTGGACGGGGCGTCAGCCACAGTCAGAGTCCCGCTGGCATCTCTGTCCGCAGCCTCTTGCAAAATCAGAATTGCCTGTTGATGAACGGTATTAGTCAGCGGGTTGACCGGAGGAATAATTCCGCGAGCAAACCCTAACTTAAGCCACTCATTCGTTATACCGTGCCATGCGCCTCCGGCATCGACATACTCCACCCGCAGGAAACCCTTAACCAATGGCCATCCGTTAGGGCCAATCGCTTCGCCAATCGGAGGCGCTGTCCAGCCCAAATCTCCAAGGCCAGTATTCGCCATCGCAACCATCGTGCTTCCACCGACCGAGGTTACGGGAACAGCCAGGCCGGTACCACCCGGGCTCAAATCTACATCCTCTGCGTCGGTGCATCCGGCGCAGTTGGGATGGAGTGCGGCCGCAGAGTCGGCTAGAAGAATACGAATATCGGCTTTGTTGAATTCGCGCGACGCGCCAATCGGCGAGCTTGGAACCTCGACGGTGGTAGCCGGCTCTTTAAGAATCTGAATCTGGGCAGATGAACTGCTGAGCGCGCCTGCCGTAACGAACGGAAGCTGTAAGGGCGGCACACCGTTTTGCAGGAAACCGTTGTAAGAGCTTTCAATGTTCGACCAGTTGGGGTTGCTAGAACCGGGCGTTGGGTAGCCGCCGGTCCAGCTTCCCTGATTCACGGCGAGATTAACGCAGGTGCTGTTGGCGCTACCGCCGTTGCCCGCGCATCCTCCGGTCTGGTTGGAGATAAGGACATTGCCCTGATAGCTGGAGCCGTTGCTGAAACCGTTCGCTAACTGGTCACGAATAATTTGTTTCACCGCAGTGACGTTCGAATCGAGTACCAGGGGCCCCGAGTCTGCCGCCAGGTATAGATTGCCATTTGTATGTACGCGGCCTGCAAAGTTGAAAAACGGTCCGGGGAAATAACTCAAGTCGCTGTCCGAAAATACTCCGAACTGGAACACCGGAATGAGCGCAACCTGCACGCCACGAGTCATGTTCACCGCCGCTCCGGACGGACGAATCGCGCTGACCTGCAGAGTGATCGGAACCATCTCAGCCGTGAGCCCGGCATAGGGACCGTTGCCGATTACGCTGGTGGCAACTACCGGAAGGCCACCGGGCGCCGGGTTTGTCCAAACCGCGGTCTCCTTGTATGTCATGTTGCCGACCAGGGCAGTGGACGGGACCGACGTGGTGGCGAGATTGTCGAGATCAGTCTGGGTGGGTGACAATTTCTGCTGGTAGAGCGTAAGCAAGTCAGTGGTTAGCTTTTCCATACCTGACTCAGCGCCGTAATACGCGAGGTTCGCCTCCAGGTCATTGTTGCCCGCGTGTCCCGAGCCGTTCGCCAGAAACATAAGTCCAATGGCGATACTGGACAACAGCACCAGCAACAACATGCTGGCGATGAGGGTGAAACCCCGCTGACGTGTGGCCTTACTCATAAACTCAAGCTCCTGAAGTCTGCATCTGCAATTAGTAACGACTCTTAAATGACAAGCTGCGCGTACTCACCGACGTCACCAGTGCCATGCTGCGGGATTTGTTGGAGGCGGAAAGCACTCCTTGTCCCATCACCTGGATATTGACCTTGTGAATGTTGTTGGGGGAATAACCGCTGGAAATCGGATCCGGCAAGGCCGCGCAGGTTGGAGTGGGGCCGCCGCTATTGGTATTGTCGCAAGCGTCGTACGTCACTTTCAGGCCGATAATATTGTCGGCCACCGGTTGCGGCTTTAGTCCGTTCACTTGACGCATCAAACGTGGAGTTTGCTGAGTCGAAGCTGGCGGAACTTCTATGTAGTACGAGATTGCAAACAGGCGGTTGCCGATAGTCACAGGCGGAGTGCCGGACGCTAGAAACTTAATATTGGCGCTGGCCGCTCCCGACTGGTTGATATTGAGAGGATCGCCATCTGCGAAGGTGATGTTGGTCGCGGTGCCGCCTGCCGGGGCGATGTCAGTGACTTCACCGACTGCAGAGCCTCTGCTGTTCGTAAGCAGAATCAGGTCGCCTACGTTGATTCCAGTGGGACTGATGATTCCGGGAAAACCAGCCGGAGCGCCGACTGGAGGCGTGAGCTTAATCTGGGTGCCGGTGGCATTGTTGAAAACCAGTGTGTACTGATTCAATGGGAAGCTGTAGTCCGCATAAACTGATGTCACGCGATCAGGAGTCGCGCCCGTGACCGGAATCGTTGGGGTCCAGCTGCCGGATTTCATCCCGGTATTCGGCCCCGGAATCAAACCGTACAGATAATTGGATACCGTCGCCCCCCCGATCGTACCTGTAGGGTAGGTGTTGGCATTTACGTAGCAGGTTGCGGTCTGGTCGCAGGCATATTTTGAAGCGGTTGCGCCTGTGCCGTAAGGCAATGCCAAGCCGCCGGTCGGCAGGCCCGAGCCAGCCATGCTCACATCCTTGGCAATCAGGTTCAGTCCAGCCCGCACGTTCTGCTGCATCTCGGCTTGCTGGGTCACCAGCATGGTTGCGTCCATGCCGCTCTTAAAGAGCGCGGTTGCGCCTCCCATGATCACCAGGCCTACGGCCATGGCCACCATGAGTTCGATTAAGCTGAAGCCAACGTTGCTATTCGAGTTTTCCGATTTCATCATTGTGTTTCTCATCGGTACGCTGACACCAACGCCTGCACCGTGTAACTGCGTGGCGCTCCTTGCGGCCCCGGATATTGAATGGTGACCGTGATTTGCCTTAGATTTGCATTTATAGAGCCGTCAGGGTTGGTTACGTCGCCGATCGTAATTTGACGCTGAAAATTAGCCAGAGAAATTGTTGATGTTGACGTCGCCTGTGAGCCGGTATATCCGGGAACAATGATTGAGGTAGCCGGTACATCGTCGAGTGTGCCATCCAGGCCGTCGGGACCAGGATCGGTAAGTGGAATCATTCCCGGCAGAAAAATGCCGGGGCCGCCAGCGCTGGTATTTTGAATTGCCGCAAAAGCGAGCTGAGCGGTTTGGCGCGCCGTGTAGATGCTCTCCAGCGCCTCGGTGGCTTTTTGCCGAGCGATGGTGTCGTACTGCACGGTAGTGGTCGAGCCGATGGCTGCGGCAAAGGCGGCCAGCACACCCACCAATCCAATCGTCACAACTGCCATGGAAATTACAGCCTCCAGCAGAGTGAAGCCGTCTTGGTTCTTGCGCTTTTGCTGTTTCATAATTCTCATTGTTGAATCCATGTGGGAATTGCTGTAGCGCTCGATAGTCGCCAACCGCGAATTCTGCCGCTCGCGCCCCACACCGTAATGGCGCGGGTGCTATTTATGGAGGTGCCTGCTACATAGAGAATTCCGCTGTTGTAATTTCCAGCGGTGTCGTGCGCCGAGCCATCGGGCATGAAAAGAATCTGGTTCTTGATTGCCGCGGCAACTCCTTGGTCAAAATCCAGTGCGACGGTTCCAGTACCGAACCCATCGGGAGCGGTGGTGGGCAGTCCGGTTAGAGCCAGAAACTGCATGTCAGTCGGCAAATCTACTTTGCTCAACTGAATCGCTGCGGCGAGCGCGGTGCCAAGCTGCCATTGATAAATTTGAATGCTGCCGGCAGTTGGCGCACCCAAAGGTGTAGCTGCTCCCGCGGGCGTTGTCGCTCCAAAGCAAACGATGTATTGCTGCCTGGTCTCGACCGCTCTAGAGCGCGCGGTGCGGATCTGGCTCAGGGCTGCGGCGTAGGCGTTGTTCGCATGAGAGTCTTTCAGCGCCGGCTGCAGCGTCATGAGCGTGACGGCCACCATGACCATGGCGATGGCCAACACAATCGCCATCTCGATCATAGAAAAGCCACGCGCACCAGAAGCGCACGAAGGCCGTTTTCCAGGGAAAGTCTTTGCCGCAGCGTTCGAGCCTTTAAAGGTCATATCGTGGTGTCTGCACGGATAAGAGGGAGTTGTTTACTCGGCAGCGTCCGCCAAGCCGATCCGCACGATCCCAATGGTAAGTAGAAGAAGAGGTGGGGTCAAAACACCAAAGTGTTAAAAAGAGGGACTTTGGTAACACAGAGAAGCGGTTGGAGCTACGTGAAAAACCCTAGCTTTGTGATGACATTTCAAGCGAAGCCGAGCGACCTTGTATCGTTTAATCGTCCAACGTTGAAAGTTGCGTAACGTCCCAAAAAACACAAGGTCGTTCGGACTGCGGAAACTAGCCAGAAAATTACTCCAACGCGTAAATAGTGAAGCCGGTCAGCAGTTTAGGAAAGAAGTCGGTCGACTTCTGCGGCATTACTCCTCCGGCAAATGCGATGTCGCGCACCTGTTCCATCTTTGCTGGGTTCATCAAAAATGCCACATTTGCAGCGCCTCGTCTAACCCGAGCGATTGCCTCGCCTGCGTCCCGAATATAACTAAGGTTTTGCTGTTCGCGGATGGACTCCTCTGACAGCTCGAGTACCCCTTCCAGCAGACACTTATGTAACTGGACCACGTCGAGTGCCTGCTGATCCGCAGAGAGTCCGGCGAAAAGGTCACCGTCGGACAACTTAGGATGGTCGAGCAAGAAAGCGCGATTGGCGGTTACGGCCATAAGTGCGGTACCGCTGTGACCAGCATCGCGCAAAATGACAGTAGCTTTCGGTCCATCCAAGGTCGGATCAATCTCTTCCACCCGAAAGTATCGTCTTGCCTTGTCACGGAAACTAGTAGAGTCGAACGCAGTGAGCCCATGGACAACGCGGTGTGTCGGCAGGATAACCAAGCCCGGACTATCCATGTTTACCAGCGTCATCATCATAAGTTCATAGGGTGCTTCGTCCGGCTTGCGGGGAGCGTCTCCTGGCGTCCGTTGGCGAGGTGCGCCGGGGGTAGTGTCGGCCACGGCTTGGGCGCGTCTCTCGTTGCGATAGTTAATTGCAGTCTCATAGCGATGATGGCCGTCCGCGATGATGAGCTTTTTATCGCGCATTCGATTTCTAACCAGGTCGATCACACTCGGATCTGAAATCTTCCATACTTTGTGCGAAACACCGTACTCGTCGGTCGTTTCCATATCCGCCGGCCCCGTGGGCGAGAGCATGCCATCAATTTCCCCGGCAGGATCGCTATACAGCATGAAAATCTGCCCGAAGTGGGCTCGGGTTGCGCGGAGTAAATCTAAACGGTCGGCTTTGGGCTTTGAAAGCGTCTGCTCATGCCGGAAGACGACGCCGGCAGCGTAGTCCTCAACCCGGCCAAGCGCGATGAATCCGCGACGTTCCATCTCCGTCTTGCTGCCGGGAACGGTGAATCGCTGGACGTATAAATAAATGGAAGGTTGTGCATCTTGAAGGAAGACGCCCTGGCGGCGCCAGTCGGAAAAAAAGCCGGCGGCACGGCTATAGGCATCATCTCCCGGCCGGTCAGGAGGTTGGCGTTTTCCCAGAATGATTCGGACGAGGTTAAAAGGGCTTGCCTGGTAATAAGCTTCCTGCATCTCAGGCGTGATTTTGTCGTAAGGTTGAGTAACGGTATTGGACAATGAAACTTTTGAGGAGTCGTATCGAAGGGCGCGAAAAGGTGCAATATTAGCCATAAGTGGAGTTGAAATTGTAGCAAGATAGTTTGATTCCGTGCTGCAGGCGACGGAAGGGTAATGCAGAAGGTGACAAAACGTTTGCATCAGAACTTGCAGCGGAAGTGAATAATAAAAAGGCTGGCGCCAGGAGTCGCAAGCTGTGGTAGTATCGGCCCCAATAGGAAGTGCAATCCGCTGTGGGTGCGGGTTGTGCGGCCAAATTAAAGTTGCCGGAACCTCCGCACGTCCCCTCGCTGGACCCGAAGGAGGCATATTTTGCGGGTAAGAATAGACAGCTTCGTCTCTCCACGCCTCCTCCTGATAGCGCTAACAACTCTAGTGTGCTTGAGCCCGCATGCCGTGCTCGGCCAGGTGCTGAACGACGACGTCCACATCAATCCAGGACAGCCCGCACCTGCGGCGCCTCCCTCGGGAGGGGTCATCGACGCGTCCCTCAGGACACATTCCAAGCCGATGAGGGTCGATGTGAACCTGGTGCTGGTGCCAGTCACCATTACCGACCCCATGAACCGGTTGGTCACGGGGCTCGATAAAGAGAATTTCAGCGTCTTCGAAGGCAAAGACGCACAGGAAATCCGTCACTTTTCCAGCGAAGATGCCCCGGTTTCATTGGGCGTCATCTTCGATATGAGCGGCAGCATGAGCAGTAAGATTGATCGCGCTCGCGAAGCCGTGATGGAATTTTTCAAGACAGCCAATCCGCAGGACGAATTTTTCATGATCACGTTCTCGGATAAGCCCGAACAGATCGCAGACTTTACGGAAAATGTTGACGACATTCAGGCCAAGCTGGTCTACAGCGTTCCTAAGGGGCGCACCGCGCTGCTGGATGCGATCTATCTGGGCGTCAGCAAAATGCGTCAGGCAAAGTACCCTAAGCGGGCGCTTCTAATCATCTCGGATGGCGGAGACAATCACAGCCGCTACACCGAGGGTGAGATCAAGTCGGTAGTAAAAGAAGCCGACGTTCTGATTTATGCAATCGGGGTATATGACCACTACTTCCCCACCACCGAAGAACGCCTGGGGCCAGAGTTGTTGAATGACGTAACCCAGCTAACCGGCGGCCGGGCGTTTACTATCGACAATCCGAATGATTTGGGTGACGTTGCCACTAAAATCGGCATCGAACTACGTAACCAATATGTAATCGGATACCGTCCAAAGAACCCTATGCATGACGGCAAATGGCGTAAAATAAAAGTTAAATTGACTCCACCCAAGGGCTTGCCGCCGCTAAAGGTTTTTGCCAAGACGGGTTACTATGCACCTTCGGAATGAACGAGTTGTAGCTTTTCTGGTTTGCTTCCTTCTTCACGCTTCGGGGACCCAGTCGCAACAGAATCCTGCCCCAACCAGGCCCACTGTGCAACAGCCCGGGTCGGCCTTTCCCTCCGCAACGCCCGATCAACCGGCGCAATCCCAGCCGGTTTCAAGGGAGGACGGAGATTTCGTCATCAAGAAGCAGGTCCAGGAAGTGGTCATCCACGCCACTGTGGTCGACAAGAATCAGCATATGATCACCGATCTGGATCGCACGGCGTTCAAGGTTTTTGAGGACGGCGCCGAGCAGAAAATCACCTCATTCCGCCACGAAGATATTCCCGTGGCGATGGGAATTGTGATCGACAATTCCGGCTCAATGCGCGAAAAACGCGACAAGGTCAACAAGGCTGCGCTAAATCTGGTCCGCTCTAGTAACAGTCAGGATCAGGTTTTTGTGGTCAACTTCAACGACGAGTATTTTCTCGATCAGGACTTTACCAGCGACATCAATAAGCTTCGCGAGGCCCTGGAAAAAGTAGAAGCGCGCGGCGGCACTGCGTTATATGACGCAATCGTGGCTTCTGCCGACCAATGCAAGGGTTCGGCTTTGCAGAAGAAAGTGCTGTTTGTGGTTACAGACGGCGAGGACACTGCCAGCCGGGAGTCGTTGGAGCAGGCGGTGAAACGCATGCAGCAGGAAAACGGCCCTACTGTTTACGCAATCGCCATTCTGGGAGACGAGCGACAGCATCGTACCCGTCGAGTGCTGCAGACGATTTGCGAGCGAACCGGCGGGATCGCATTTTTCCCCAAAACTCCTGACGAAGTTGACGACATCAGTCGTGCGGTCGCCCACGACATTCGAAATCAGTACACCATCGGCTATAAGCCCACCAATCCCAAGAGCGCAGGCGGATATCGCGCTATTCGGGTCGATGCCGATGCTCACGGCCGCGGAAAACTGACGGTGCGAACGCGCAGCGGATACTACGCTGGCGACGAGCGCTTAGCCGGCGGCGGCACTCACTAGCCATTCGGCTGGCCATCCATTGTGGCTGGAACGTCGGTTTTGCGACGGGGGAATTTAGACCGGCACCAAGTGGCCTGGAAGTTCGCGAATTCGGGGTAACTGCTGCTTACTTCCGATCATTGACCTTGACCTCTCCATCCACATAGTCTTGTAACGTGGCAACGAAAACTAGTTCTCGCCCGGTATTGCGCGTGGCTGACGACATCACTGACCTCGTCGGCGGAACTCCGCTTCTCAAATTACGACATCTGGCGCCAGCCGGCGCAGCCGACGTTTACGCAAAGCTGGAGTACTTGAACCCGGGCGGCAGCGTAAAGGACCGGGCGGCCATTGGCATGATTCGACGTGCTGAACAAGACGGAGTATTGCGACCGGGAGGCACCATCGTCGAAGCAACGGCGGGAAATACCGGAATTGGACTAGCCCTGATCGGTGTGAATCGCGGTTACAAAGTGGCTCTTTTCGTGCCGGAGCGGTTCTCTGAGGAGAAAGTCTCAATCATGCGTGCGTTGGGGGCCGAAGTGATTCGAACTCCAGACGCAGAAGGCATGCAGGGAGCGATTCGCCAGGCCAAGGAACTAGTCGCTACTACGTCGGGAGCTTTCATGGTCGGCCAATTCTTCAATCCGGCGAATCCCGACTATCACTACGAAACTACCGCAATGGAAATTTTCGACCAAATGGAAGGCCAGATCGACGCCGTGGTCCTTGGTGCAGGGACCGCCGGAACGTTTACCGGCGTGGCGCGCTATTTGAAAAAGCAACTGCCGAAAGTGTTGGCTTTTGCGGTTGAGACTCAGGGATCCATTCTGGGTGGAAAACCGCCCGGTCCCCATAAAGTAGAAGGCATCGGCGCTAGTTTCATTCCCGGTAATTTTGATGCGTCGGTCTGCGATGAGGTGTTGATGGTGACCGATGAGGAAGCTTTCGGCATGGTGAAGCAACTGGCAGCGCGAGAAGGGGTTCTGTCGGGATCGAGTGGAGGGGCCAGCGTTTTCGCGGCGTTCAAAATCGCCAGGCGCTTAGGGAAGGGAAGAGTCGTAACCATGATTCCCGATTCTGCCGAGCGATATTTGTCGAAGAAAATTTTTGAAGGCGGAGTCTAGTGGTCCGCCGCAACGCATTTTAACGGCTTGCCAACTCTGCGCGTGACAGCAGTCGAGTCTCAATCAAGCTAACTGTTACAGAACCTGCCAGGGTCCACGCACTTCCACACATAGCCAGCGCCACAACCAGGCTGGTCCATTCATTTCCATTATGTGGCGAACCCGCCACGCGCGGAGTATGCACGATGAGCACCCACACGAAAAACATAAGTCCCAACAGGGTAGCCGACATGACAGCTTTGATCTGGGTTACGATCGACAAACTAGTTGCACAAAACACACATCCGACAAAGTAAGCCCAAAACAACTGTGCCGGGATCCAGCCTGGCACGAGCGTCGCCACAAAACGCGCATACAAAAAATGTTGGACGCCAAAAACAATTAATGGGAGCGCGAAAATATAACGCCCCAGAACGATAATCTTGCTAATGGCCCTATCGTCACGAATCAGGGGAGGACGCTCAGAAGGAAATGTTCCAGCCACGATCAAAGCCCCTCCACAAAGGGCGAGAATCTCTGCGCCGCTGGTCCACGGACCCGGATCATGAACATTAGACAACAGCCGGGGGAGGCGCTGTATTACGAAAAACAGAAACAGCATAAGGGCCAGAACAAGCGCCGCCAGTCTCGGTTTTACACTCGCCAGCACGGCAATCGCTGTAGATGCAAACACCATGCCGGCTAACCATGCCCAAAGGGGGGAAGGCAGTATCCACGGCGGGCCCAGGCCGCTACCATAGGCGGCATAAATGAAATGTTGAATGCCGAAAGCCAGCATGGCGAGAGAGAACAACCAGCGGCCACAATTCAGAAGAGTCAGATTAGACCTACTTTCGGAACGGGAAAGATACGCCGGAAGCGGAGTTCAGTCAAGGCGGGTCAGCCTACGCTACCGCTTCGTGCGCGTCGTTTTCGTCCACGCCGTTGTGGGTTGCCAGGGCCTTGCGACCGGCAACTGTATTCGGCATTTTCGATCCTTTGTGTGGAAGCAATGCGGCTTGCGTTTCGGCGAGCGCATCAATCGCCTGGCGAAATTTAGCTCGCGTCATATTACTCAAGGCGGCAACCAATGGCGACTGGCGCACCCCACCCAGCAGGTCTTCGGCTCTTCCGGTCAATTCGAGCCAGTCGTGCCAATCGCCGATGACGTCCTGCATCCGGTTGAGTTGTTCGATTACGCGCTGGGACTCAGGAGTCGAGTCCGCAACCTCCCCCAGATAGCGAGCACGCTTGCCGGAAATGCGGAATTGATGAAGGCGGTCAGCGTCGAGGGCGCCCTGCTGAGCGCTGGCCGAAGTGAAAACTTGCAAGGCAAGGGCTAGGGGATCGGTTTTCTCTGGAATCACAGTTTCGTTATCAACGCGCTTGAGCCGCTTGCGCAACTCGTCCACCGTTTGTTCGTCCAAAAGTTTATTAAGCTTCGCTGCACGCTTCTCATGTTCCTGCGACAAACGTCGCAGGAGGCGGGCCTTTCCGGCCGGGTCTTGAGATATTTTTAGATTTCGGAGTTTTTCTATGTGAAGGTCGAGATCACGAATCTTTCCCGCCCTCTTGCGTACCCGCGCTAGAATCTTCAGCAACTTCTTTTGCTCGCGGTCAAGCTTAGGCACCAAATCACCCAGAATAGCCTCGACCCGGCGAGCATAAGTACGCACCCGATGGACATTTTCCGGTCGAGGATGGTGTGCAACTTTTGTCACACTTTCGCGTAACTTGGCGAAAGCGTAATGACGAGCCTCTTGATTTACTGACATATTAGGAACTTAGCCGTAAGGATGAAGGAATCTGGTACAACGATCCAGGAACGCGATCCGTGCAGCAGAGGGCTATTTTAACACTGCTGTAACACGTCTCTGCTAGGCTGCGCGTGATGGCCAACCAAGCTCTAGGAGCGCCTAACTTGTCGGGTCCGCAACCTGTTGAAAAAATGGAACTTGCGGTACAAGGGAAGGCGTATGAACGGCCCCTTGCCAACACTGGCAGCAGCCAGCTGGCGGATAAGGTTTTTCATTGGGCAATGCTCGGTTGCGCACTTTGTGTGCTTGGACTGGTGGCGGTCATCTGCTACGAGTTGGTCACGAAATCGGCGCTTTCGTGGCATGCATTCGGATGGAAATTTTTCTTCCGCAGTGAGTGGGACCCGGTAAACGATCAGTTTGGTGCGTTGCCGTTTATCTACGGGACGGTAGTTTCATCACTTCTAGCGCTAATGATCGCGGTCCCTTTGGCGGTGGGGGTGGCGATCTTCATCACTGAAATGTCTCCGCGTTGGCTGCGCGCGCCGTTGGCGTTTACCACCGAATTGCTGGCAGCGATCCCCAGCGTGATTTACGGCCTGTGGGCGATCTTCGTATTGGTGCCGCTGCTGCGAGTTTATGTCGAGCCGTTCTTGGCGAAATATTTTCGCTGGACTGGTCTTGTTGAAGGGACGCCCTTCGGCTTTGGAATGCTTACCGCCGGAATCATTTTGGCGATCATGGTCATTCCGATCATTTCTTCTATTACGCGCGAGGTGATGACCGCTGTTCCGCAGCAACAGCGGGAAGCAGTGTTGGCTTTAGGCGCCACTCGCTGGGAGATGATCCGTACGGGCGTTCTTCGCAATGCTCGCGCCGGAATCCTCGGTGGCGTGATTCTCGGCTTAGGGCGCGCCCTCGGCGAGACCATGGCAGTCACCATGGTTATCGGCAACCGGCCAGAGATTGCGAAATCCCTCTTTGCTCCCGGGTATACGCTGGCCAGTGTTATTGCCAACGAATTCAGCGAGGCTACCGGCGACGTCTACCTGAGTGCGCTAGTTGAGATTGGTCTGGCACTGTTTCTAGTGACGATCATCGTGAATATTTTCGCTCAGTTATTGGTCTGGACAGTCACGCGCGGCACGCCCAGGAGAGGCAATGCCTAAAGACACCCTACTAGATGCGAATTTCGCAGCCGCGCCGATCAGCTTATTTCGTCAAAGCCGGAATGCGTTGATGACGTTCGCTGCGGCCGCGTCCGTCATTCTGGTGCTGGCGCCGCTGGGTGCAATCTTTGCTTACCTCGTTTACAAAGGCATTGGTTCGCTCAATTGGGACTTCCTGACGCAGACTCCGAAGCCGGTGGGCGAACCGGGTGGCGGTATGGCGAATGCCATTGGGGGCTCGGCGCTGATTCTGGCTATCGCCAGCGTGATCGGGGTTCCGATTGGAATCGGCGGTGGCATCTACCTGGCGGAATATGGCCGCGGCCGCTTCGGCAATGTCATTCGCTTTACCGCCGACGTTCTCAATGGTGTGCCCTCGATTGTGATTGGCATTGTTGCTTACGGCATCGTGGTGCTGACGCAGGGGCACTTTTCGGCTCTGGCTGGCGGCGTCGCGCTCTCCATGATGATGATTCCGACTATTACCCGCACCAGCGAAGAGATGTTGCTGCTGGTGCCGAATCAGGTTCGCGAAGCGGCGTATGGTCTCGGGGTTTCGAAGTGGCGCACCACGCTTTCAATCACTCTGCGGACCGCTACTTCCGGCGTAATCACCGGCGTAATGCTGGCTTTCGCCCGCGTTGCTGGCGAAACGGCGCCCCTACTCTTCACCGCATTTGGCAATCAGTATTGGAATTGGAACGCGAATCAGCCGACTGCCGCTTTGTCCCTCCAGGTGTTTACCTATGCCATCTCCCCCTTCGATGAGTGGCACAAGCAAGCCTGGGCGGGCGCACTGATATTGATTATTCTCATCGTTCTTTCGGTTAGCGCAGTCCGCTTCGCTGCCAGCCGCGGAATGCTCAAAGGAGCAAACTAGATCATGGGTGTAGGCATCCAGGTCGACAAACTCAACGCTTGGTTCGGCAAGACCCAAGCCCTTTACGACATCGATATGAAGGTCGCCGCCAATCACGCAACTGCGGTGATTGGGCCCTCAGGCTGCGGCAAATCGACATTCGTCCGCTGCCTGAATCGTATGCACGAGACTCTTCCCGAGGCGCATGCCACGGGCCAGGTGCGTATCGGGGAAGTTAACGTTTATAACGGTACTTCAGCGGTGCAAATTCGCCGTCGCATCGGAATGGTGTTTCAGAAACCAAATCCATTTCCGACTATGAGCATTTACGACAATGTGGCCGCAGGCCTGAAATTAAATGGATTTCGAGATGCTCGCCGGCTGGATGAAATCGTGGAGCGTTCGCTGACCTATGCGGCCTTGTGGCACGAAGTAAAGGACACATTAAAGAAGAAGTCTGGTGCCAGCCTTTCCGGAGGGCAGCAGCAACGGCTCTGCATCGCTCGCGCCTTGGCGGTAGAACCGGAAGTGTTGTTGATGGATGAGCCCTGCTCGGCGCTCGATCCTATCTCCACCGGCAAAATCGAAGAACTTATTTTTCAACTCAAAGAGCGCTTCACCATCGTGATCGTGACGCATAATATGCAGCAAGCTTCGCGGGTGGCCGAGTTTACGGGCTTCTTCCTCATGGGCAAGCTGATTGAGTTCGACAAAACAGAGAAAATCTTCACCACTCCGTCCGACAAGCGGACGGAAGACTACATTACAGGCAGGTTTGGATAATGCGCAGCCGATTTCATCAGGAACTCGACGATCTCCGAGCACGTTTGCTTCGCATGGGCGGACTAGCTGAGCAGGCCGTGGACCGCGCATGCCAGGCCTATATTGAGCGCGACCTAAAGCGCTGCCAGATGGTGTTGGAAGGCGAGACCCAAATCAACCTGGTCGAGCGCGAGATCGACGAAATGGCGTTTGACCTTTTGGCTATGCAGCAGCCGATGGCCGTTGACCTCCGCTTCATTCTCGCGGTTACCAAAATCAATTCGGATCTGGAGCGGGTTGGCGATCAGGCGGTCAACATTGCCGAGCGCGTCATGGACATGGTTGAGCTGCCCAAAGTTGAGCTGCCTCTCGACATTCCGCGTATGGCGGCAGCGGTTTCCGCCATGGTGCGTCGCTCACTCGAATCATTTATTGAAGGTAAAGCCGAACTGGCGCAGGCAGTACTCGAAATGGATAACGTCGTCGATCGCATGAAGGACGATGCCTTCATCGTTTTAGTGAAGACGATGAATGAGAATCCGGCGGTGACCCGCCAGGCATTGGATGCGCTGCTCATCGCTCGTAATCTGGAACGGGTAGCCGACCACGCCACCAACATTGCGGAAGACGTAATCTTCTGGGTAAGAGGCGCCGACGTTCGTCACAATCTGGGGCAGGAGGAAGCTCCCATAGCCCAAGCTACCCGCGAAGGGCGGTAGAGTGTTGAAATTGTCATCCCAAGGTGTTGTGGGATCACTTGAGAAATAGGGGGCCTCCGCTTCGCTCAGGATGACAATTCATGAAGTTTAATTATTCCGAGAACGAGAACGCTAACGACACATTCGAATATTGCTTTCCAGCAACTTCGACATACGGATATACGAAAAAATTGAGCGGCTCTCCATCCTGCTTGGGATTCAATACCAAGTCCCGTCCCATCGAAAATTCCACCCGATTGGCGTCAAGACCGCCAAAGAAAAAATCCTTCTTCTCTGGGTGTTTCCAAGCTTCTGAAATGTCCACCGGGACCCAGCCATGCGAGGGCTCAAAGAAATCGGCCCAGCAATGGTAGCCAGCAATCTCCCCCGCCTGCTTATCCGTGGGCAGAGGAAATCCAATTTCAAAGCGGGATGGAATTCCTTGCGAACGCGCCATCGCGATGAACAGCGAATGGAAATCGGTGCAGTTGCCTTTCTTGGCATCGCAGGCGTAGAGCACATCACCGCGACCCCAGCCAGTACCGGTTTTGTCATACTTCAGCGTGTCAAAGACATAGTTGTAAATTCCCTTTGCCTTGTCGAGCGGAACCGCTTTCCCTTCGGTAACTTTCACAGCTAGTTCGGCTGGTAGCCCTGTGACGGGCACTAGCTTGTCGGGCCCGAGCCACTGCTTGCGTTCCTTATCTTTGATTGGCACATCCGTTAAGTGGGGCGCTGCAGCCCCCAGAGTGAGGCGGGCGTGACGGACGACGTCATAGACAATTTCAAAATGCATCTCCGGCTTTTCAGCCTTGGAGACTTGTGCATAGTACAGCTCATTACCGAAGCGTGATTCACGCGATTTCTTCAACGGCAAATCGCCAGTGGCAGAGACGACTTTGATTTCCTGGAAGGGATCAAAGTGTGCCGCCGGAATCCACAACCGCAGTGCCTCGCCGGCCGGGATTGCTTTGACGGTGAATCCATAGTGAAAGGTAAAGTGACGACTTTCCTGGGCTAGCAGCCAGCGCGCAGACACAGATAGCAACAGCAATGAAAGCAAAACCTTGCGGAGCATAGCGCCTTCCTTTCGAACTGTGAGACGGTGAATGGGAAACGACACACGGGCGTTTTAGGAAAAACACCGTCAGGTAAAGCCGCGAAGAGGAGTTCGCATTGTGAGGACCGCGCCTCTGATTCTAACAACTGACCGGGCTAGCCCACCATCCCTTGCGATCATGCTGCACACGCTATAATTGCGCCACGCATGGCTCTTAGCTCGGGCACGAACCTTGGCCCCTATGAAATTCAATCTCTGCTCGGAGCCGGCGGTATGGGCGAGGTTTATCGCGCCCGCGACAAGCGCCTCGACCGCGAGGTCGCAATCAAGGTTCTGCCTTCAGGTCTTTCCTCCAACGTCGCTCTAAAACGACGACTGGAGCGCGAAGCCAGAGCGGTTTCCAAACTTTCGCACCCTCACATCTGCGCTCTCTATGACGTCGGTCATCAGGACGGCGTGGATTTTCTGGTCATGGAGTATCTCGACGGCGAGACGATTGAGCATCGGCTGCTGAAAGGATCGTTGCCGACGGAGCAGACTCTGCGTTATGGCACACAGATTGCCGATGCGTTGGCCAAAGCGCACAAGCAAGGCGTCACGCACCGCGACCTGAAGCCGGCGAACGTCATGCTGACCAAGAGTGGTGCCAAGCTGATGGACTTTGGCTTGGCCAAACAGTCGGGTGCGGGGACGCTGACAGACGCAGCCACCGAAATGACGGTTGGCGACGCCAAACTGACCTCCGAGGGCACGATCCTCGGCACGTTTCAATACATGGCGCCGGAGCAACTGGAGGGAAAAGAGGCGGATGCACGCACCGATATTTTTGCCTTCGGCGAATTGATCCACGAAATGGCAACAGGCAAGCCCGCCTTTTCGGGGAAGAGCCGGGCGAGTTTAATCGCTGCCATTCTAACCGCCGAGCCCCCCTCGATTACGCAATTGCAACCGCTCACCCCGCCGGGGCTGGAAAGAGTGGTCAAAAAATGCCTGGCGAAAGATGCGGATGAACGCTGGCAGAGCGCGAGTGATCTGGCCAGCGAGCTGCATTGGATAATGGCCACGTCGCAGTCGGGATCGACTTCCGCTGTGCCAATAAAGACCGGCTGGCGAGCGCGCATCCCTTGGCTCATTACGGCGTTGGCGGTTGTGTCGTTGCTGGCGGCGGGGACGTGGATGGTGGGCCGGTGGCCCGCCGTCACAACACAGCCAACATTCACCCGGCTGACGTATCAACAGGGCTATATCTCGAATGCACGTTTCGCCAAGGACGGGCAGACGGTCGTCTATAGCGCGCAGTGGAGCGACGATCCGATGCAGGTGTATTCTGTCCGCACCGAATTTCCCCAGTCCACGAAACTGGATCTGCCAAGCGCGGGCCTTCTGGCGCTTTCTCCTGCCGGAGACCTGCAACTCGCGGTCGATCCCCTCTATCACCTTACTTTTCTGAGCGGGACGATGGCGCAGGCACAGATGGCCGGGAGTACGCCCCGTTCGCTGGAACGGGAAGTCATTGCCGCCGATTATGCTCCCGATGGCAAGACCCTGGCGGTAGCGCGCTACGCGAACCGGAAAGTTCAACTGGAGTATCCCGCGGGGAAGGTGTTGTTCACCACATCGGGCTATGTGGACCAGGTACGCGTGTCGCCGAGCGGCAAGCAGGTCGCGTTTCTGGAACATCCGGTGTACGACGATGACCGGGGATGGGTGGCAGTTGTGGATGAGGCTGGCAACCATACGCAACTAACCCAGGAGTTTCCTTCGACCCGAGGGTTGGCCTGGTCGCGCACCGGCACGGAAATCTGGTTCACCGCCCCCGGGGACACGCAGTCAGCCGATCAGTTCTTGAGTGGGGTCAGCCTCGCAGGCAAGCAGCGGAAAATCTTGACTGCACCGAGTCGGATGCGGATTCTCGACATCGCCGCCGACGGGCGTGTCCTGCTCGCCAACGAGCAGCAGCGCACCCAGATCACGGCGATTGACCCCGCCACCAGCAAAGAACGAACTGGTCTGGAATGGTTCAATGGCTCGGGAGCACCCGACATCTCCCCCGACGGAAAAGCCATAGTTTTTCACGAATGGGCGGGGCCTGCGGGACCGTTTTATATGGTGGTTTACAGGAAGCTGGATGGTTCTGCGCCGGTGGCGCTGGGCCCGGGCTCGGAGCCGATATTTTCACCGGATGGAACCACAGTCGCTGCGACCGTTCTCTCCCGGCCTCCCCAAGTGACCCTGCATCCGGTTGGAGTGGGAGAAAGCAGGCGCTTGCCCCTGGGCGAAATTGTGAGCCTTAGCCATGTGGCTTGGTTCCCAGATGGAAAGCATCTACTGCTGACGGGTGCAACCGGAGGGCAACCGGTGCGGACCTACAAGATGGACTTGGAGGGCGGAAGGCCCGAGTCCCTAGGTCCTCCTGATTTCAGGGGAACGGGAGTTTCCAACGATGGAAAGCGCATTGCCGGGCAAGACGTCTTGGGCGAAGCAGTAGTGTTTGATGTCGAGACACAGAAAGTTCAACCGGTCCAGGGTATCGAACCCGCGGAAAGAGTTGGCCGGTGGACGGAGGATGGAAAAGCGCTGTTGGTGTACTCAGGAACTCCGTGGGAGACACAGGTGGATCGGATAGAAGTGGGGAGCGGAAAGCGGACGACGCTTAAGAAGCTGGAACTGAAGGATAAAGCGGGTTCTACGATCCTCTACCTGCAGTATGCCGAACGAAGCAAGACTTCGGTTTATATTACGTTGCGGTTTCTGGGATCTTTGTACGTGGTGGAGGGATTGAAGTAAAAGCCCTTCGATTTTCGACAGCTCGTTAATTTGTCTCGTAGCTGCTCCCGAGTCATGGCCTACTCGAAAACCACTTGTCTTCAGCCAGGCTTAGAACCCTCCCCCTATGCAACCATCCTCGTCGACCATGCAACTAAACAATTAGTTGACCTTTTAACTGCCATCGCGTCTAATTATTTGAGGAGAAGAGCGTGCCCCCGAAGCAGTCCGTAACCCTGACCGAAGCCGAGCTAAGAATTATGGACGTGCTCTGGCACAAGGGTTCCGCCACCGTGCAGCAAGTGATGGAGTGGTTGCCGGCCAAGCCCTCCTTGGCCTACAACTCGGTGCTCACAACGGTGAGGATTCTGGAGAAGAAAGGCTACCTGAACCACGTCAAAGATGGCCGCGCCCATGTCTACGAACCGCTCATCGAGCGCACTGAAGCCACTCGCTCCGAAATTCGCCACCTGGTCAGCCGCTTTTTCAGCAATTCGCATGAGGCGCTGGTACTAAACATTCTGGAAGACGAAGCTATTGACGATCGGGAATTGAATCGCCTGCGCCAGATGCTGGATCGGAGCGACGCGAAATGATCGCGCTTACTCTGATCAATCTTGATTTGCCCTCTCTGGCGCAGGTTCCGACCAGCAGCCTGCTCAATACCAGCATTGAAGGAATAGGGATCGCGGCTTTCGCGTGGATTCTGCTTCGCTTGGCGGGCCGCTTAAATTCCGGGACGCGCTTTGCGGTCTGGTTTCTGGCGCTGTTGTCGATCGCAATTTTGCCATTCTTTTCGAGTTCTGCCTCGCGCCAACTCGCAAACGTGAGTGCGGCCAGGTACACAATCTCCAGCAGCTGGGCAATTTACCTGTTCAGCGCGTGGGCTGGTATTTCGGCGGCGCTGTTGGGAAGGCTTGCTCTGGGCCTGTTGCAGATGCGCAAATTACGTCGCACCGCGACACCGGTCGAGATATCGACTCTGCCGGCAGAGCTACGCACGATGTTCGAACAAGCCGAGACTTCACGAAAGATTCAGTTGTCTATAAACGACGAAGTCGAGGCTCCCGCGGCATTTGGCTTTCTGAAGCCGGCGATCGTGGTTCCCTCGTGGACTCTGAATGACTTGCCAAAGGAAGAGTTGAAGGTCATCTTGCTGCACGAGATGGCACATCTTCAGCGCCGGGACGACTGGACCAACCTGTTACAGAAAGTAGTTAAGGCCGTCTTCTTCTTTCATCCGGCTGTGTGGTGGATCGAAAGCCGGCTGGCTCTGGAGCGCGAAATGGCGTGCGACGACGTGGTACTGGCGCAGACGCAAAGCCCCAGGGCATATGCGGCGTCGCTAATTTCGTTCGCGGAAAAGGTTCACAGAAGCAGGGAACTGGCACTCGCGCAATCGGTCATCGGCCGCATGCGGCAGATTTCATTCCGCATAGCCCAGATTCTTGACAGCAAGCGTCCCAGCGCGACCAGCGTATGGAAGCCTGCCTTAGCAGGCGTCGCGGTGCTGTCAGCGGCCGCCTTGCTGGCCACTCCTTACGCTCCGCATTTAATCGCGTTTCAAAATTCGCCAGCGATCACTGTACAAGCAAAAGCGAACGTGCCGAGCTTTTCAGCTATGAAGCCGGTACAGCAACAAGTGGTGCCCACGAAGTTGAAGGTCAAAACTTCGGCAGCACTAATTCCAGCTCGTGCAAAAACGATTTCACGGCAGCCACTAATGGTAAGAACCAGCCTTGATCAACGGCAGGTACAGGCACCGGTGTTGGTCTTTATGCAGTCAACGCAAGTGCAGGACGCTTCGGGTTCGGCGATCTGGACCTATTGTGTATGGCAAGTGCCCGGGGCTAATGGTTCGAGTCGGCAGATTGAAACGTTCGTAGTGCACTCGATCTAAGGTATATATTTTTTGTCTTTATCAACTAAACATTTAGTTACTGAAACAGGAGAAAAATAATGAATAGCTGGATCCAACGATTCAAACCGGCAGTTACCCGCCGCTTTATTGTGCCGGTCGTCGCGGTTGCTATGGTGCTCTCGATTGGCACGTACGAATTCGCTAAGCCTGCAAGGGCAGCGGCTGCAACACCCGCACCCGCCGCGGCGGCTCTTGACGACAACAGTGTCAGCGCTTTGCTTTCGCTGGATCGCGCCATGGAGACTCTGGCGGCGCGGGTTACTCCCGCAATTGTGAACGTGACCGTAACTTCCAAAAGCTCTGAGCGAACCAATGCCGCTGATCGCGACGATGATGACGGCTCAGATGGCGGACTGCAACAATTTTTCGGTCCTTTTGGCCGCCAGTTCGGACCACAGTTCAGAATGCCGCAGCAGGGGCCGCGCATCGAGCACGGCATTGGCAGCGGAGTGATCATCTCGCCTGACGGTTACATCGTCACCAACAACCACGTGATCGATGGAGCCGTCGACATCCGCGTCACCATGAGCGATCGCCGCGTTCTGCCGGCAAAACTCATTGGCACGGACCCATTGACTGACCTGGCCGTGATCAAAGTAAATGAAGCAAACCTGCCCAGCGTTCCGTTAGGCGATTCCACCAAGTTGCATCCCGGTCAATTGGTCCTGGCTTTCGGCAATCCCATGGGATATCGCTTCACCGTCACTCGTGGGATCGTGAGTGCGTTGAATCGTCCGAATCCGGGCGCCGACCGCCGTTCTCCCGGGCAGTTCATTCAAACCGACGCAGCCATCAATCCAGGAAATTCCGGGGGTCCGTTGGTCAATGCCCACGGAGAGGTTGTAGGCATCAACACTTTCCTCATCTCCTCCACCGGCACATTTTCTGGCATGGGATTTGCTATTCCGACTCAAATCGTTCGTCCAACAGCCGAAACTCTCATTCGCTACGGCAAGGTTACGCACGGTTATATGGGAATCGGCATCGCTGATGTTACGCCCGATCAGGTGATGTTCTTTCATGTAACCAGTGCCACGGGAGCGCTGGTATCGCAGGTTGAGCCAAATTCCCCAGGGGCGAAAGCAGGATTGAAAACCGGCGACATCATTACAGAACTCAACGGAAAGACTGTAAACGACGCTGGGGAACTTCAAGTGGAAGTCGGACAAAAGCAGCCGGGCAATACTATCAATCTGAAAGTGACCCGCGACGGCAAAACAATGGACGTGCCCGTCACTCTCGAAGCCATGGGAGCCCGCGATCGCGACAGCGAAAGCGCGAGCGCTGAACACGGCAAACCGCGCTGGGGTCTGGGTTTGGGCGATCTCACCCCCGATGTCCGGCAGCAGATGCAAGCCGGAAACGACCTGCACGGCGCCGTAGTGCAGAGAGTGCTGCCGGGAAGCCCCGCCGACAATGCTGGCCTGCAAGCTGGTGACGTGATCATGGAGGTAAATCGCCAGTCGGTTCAGTCCGCGGCCGACGTGCAAAAAGCGCTAGCCAACGTGATTAAAGACGGCGATGCGCTGGTTTTAGTTTGGTCGAATGGTGGCAGTACGTTCCGGGTGCTGCACCCGACGGAAGGCTAAGCCACAAACAAGTGTCGTCGTAACTCTCCCCGCCGCCCCCGAAAGGGGCGGCCTTTTTTTATTCTGGATTGGGGAAACTCCCTCTTTGAGTGCCGTCTCCTCTGCGGTTAAAAGCCTCTTCGTCTCAGTTCGGATGTAAAATGACTGCATGTCGCAAAACAATGGAAACTCCACTAGCCTTCGCCTGAAAACCGGCCTCGCCGAGATGCTTAAAGGCGGCGTCATCATGGACGTCACCGACGCGAAACAGGCCGAGATTGCAGAACGGGCCGGAGCTACCTCCGTCATGGCGCTTGAACGCGTCCCGTCGCAAATTCGCGCCGAAGGCGGGGTCGCCCGCATGGCTTCGCCAAAAAAGATCCGCGAGATCATGGCGGCAGTTTCTATTCCGGTAATGGCCAAGTGCCGCATCGGCCACTTCGCCGAAGCGCAAATCTTGCAGGAGCTGGGTGTCGACTACATTGATGAATCCGAAGTTTTGACTCCTGCTGACGAGGCACACCACGTCGATAAGCACGCCTTCAAGACCCCATTTGTCTGCGGCGCTCGCAATCTAGGAGAAGCACTTCGCCGTATTGCCGAGGGCGCAGCCATGATCCGCACCAAGGGTGAAGCCGGCACGGGAGACGTGGTCCACGCAGTTAAGCACATCCGCCAGATCGTGATGGAGATGAAGATCCTCACCGTTCTGGGCGAAGAAGAACTCTACGCTAAAGCCAAAGAGCATCAGGCGCCATATGAACTGGTGAAGATGGTCGCAAAAGCAGGGAAGCTGCCGGTGCCGAATTTTTCCGCCGGAGGAATCGCCACTCCCGCCGATGCGGCGCTGGTAATGCAACTTGGGGCTGAAGCAGTTTTTGTAGGGAGCGGGATCTTCATGAAAGACTCCACCACCTTCGCCGAACCAGCTGAGGCCGAGAAGCGCGCACGCGCCATCGTAAAAGCCGCCACGCACTTCAACGATCCGAAAGTCTTGTTGGAAGTGAGCGAAGATTTGATCGGCGCGATGAAGGGGCTGGCTATCTCCGGAATCAACGAAGATCAAATGTTGCAAACCCGCGGCTGGTAAGTTCGGCGGCGAAAAGCAAGGGTTATCCAAAAGCCCGTTCAAGCCAAGCTTGAACGGGTTTTTATGAATTCGCTTAGGCTAATCCCAGGATCGGATTGTAGCGACGGATCACTGAGTAGCACTGGCAAGCGGAGTTCTCTAGCGTCTGGCGGTTCGTGATTTTGATTACGCCGCGAACGTATTCGATAGCACCGTTCCGCTGTAGGGCGCCAGCAGCTAAGGTTACGCTGGGGCGTGCCGTGCCTAACATCTCCGCCAGGAATTCTTGTGTCAGCGCGACGCTATCGCTGTGAACGCGGTCTGAGCTCATCAGGAGCCAGCGAGCCAATCGCTGCTCTAAATCGTGGACGCGGTTGCAGGCCGCTAGCTGCCCGACAATAAGGCCCTGCACGATGGCGAAGCGATCCAGCTTTGCTTTTAACTCTGGCAAGTTTTCGATCAGGCGTTGTAGAGTCTCGGTCTTGATTCGCATGGCTTCTGCGGGAGCAATCTGGATCAGAGCCCGTTGCGGGCTGCTGCTTAAACCAAAAACGACTGGTAAGCCGACGAATCCCTCGAAGCCGACTACTCCGACTTCCACACTTTGGCCGGCGCTGGTAACGACGACCAGCGAGACCATGCCGACATGGGGAAAATAAACGTGCTCGATGGGTTGATTGGGCTCGAACAGGCACTCGGCATGCTTTAACTTCACCTCCTGCAAATGCGGACGCAGCATTGCCAACTCAGATTCCGGGAGCGACTGCAAAATACTGTTGCCGACAGAGCCTCCGGAATTCTCCGCTGGAAATGGCTGGGTTTCGATTACGGTGGACATGATGGGCCTCCGAGAGTGCGATCAAAGGGCATTGGATGCCAAATTCTTTCATCGGGTCGTATCGCGTAGAGCGAAATAGGGATTATTGGCCTATCCCACTCAGGGGGATAGTTCGAATGCCAGTAACGTCGGAAGAACTTATCCGCAACGCTCCAAGCCGAGGTCCGGCAATTGCCGGTTTGAAGGTCACCTGAATAGAACAACTCGCACTCGCGGCTAGTGAAGTTTTGCAGGTGTCCTTTTCAGTGAAGTCGATGCCTGACACGAGAATGTCGGTAATTCGTAGAGTGGACGAACCGTTGTTCGTAACGTTAGTCGCTATGCTTTCACTGGTAGTACCAGTCGCTTGAGGCGGAAAATCCAGCTTTTCCGGCGCGACAATTACGGTCGACTTCGGGGCATCGGCTGCGGTCTGGGAAAAGTCCCGTTTCGCATTCAGGATAACCAAGCTCAGCGCTGCCAGTGCCCAGATATGCCGTAATCTCACGCTTAAGTCCTCACCAAATGGCGCGGTTTGCGTGTGACATAGCGCGCCTGCGGCCAATCCTGGCTCTCCGGTATACTAATTCATATGCCGATCCTTAAAAATATCGGGGCAATCGCTAAGGGAATGAGCATCACCTTTATGGAGATGTTCAAGCCTACGACGGTAGAGAATTACCCCGATGGTCCAGGCCCATTGCGTGGTGCCAAGCTGCAGGAGCGTTTCCGCGGAATTCACGTTTTGCAGCGCGATGAAAACGGATTAGAAAAGTGTGTTGCCTGCTTTTTGTGCGCGGCCAACTGCCCTTCGAATTGTATTTATATCGAAGCGGCGGAGAATACCGAAGAGCAGCGGGTCAGTGGCGCCGAGCGATACGCCAAGGTTTATAACATTGACTACAATCGATGCATCTTCTGCGGATATTGTGTGGAAGCTTGCCCGACCGATGCAATCACACACGGCCACGGCTTTGAGCTCGCGACATTTAATGCCAGCAGCCTGGTGTATCGCAAGGAGCAGATGCTAGCTCCGATGCCGGCTCATCTGGGGGCGAATGCCGTCTTCAACCAAGCTGAAGTACTGGGCGGCGCGCCGGCGAAGGTTGCACCGGGTAGCTAAGGCAGTAGAGGCAAACGGCGCCGGTCTGCAATGGACCGGCGTTTTCTTTTGTGATCCTGAAAAAATCCGCTATGCCGCGGGGAAAAAGGTTTCGTGGCGGAGCAGGGCAGTTATCCCGATTACGAGATTCGTAGTCAGGCAGTCGCTCTTCGAAACCGCGCCAGATACACCGGCGTTTTGCGCCTGCTGATTGAGATGCGAAGTCCAGTGCAGACTGCACATCAATACTGGAGTCTCAGGGTGCAGCGACTTGATCTGTTCAGCCGCCTGAAATCCATTTAAGTTGGGCATCGCCAGGTCGAGCACTACGAGATCGGGAGCCAGCTTTTTGGTTAGTTCAACGGCTTGTTGCCCATCCAGGGCTTCACCGCAGACTTTCCAATCGGGATTGTGCTCTATCACGCGCCGCAGGGCGCTGCGCAAAAGAGAATTATCGTCGGCGATAAGAATTCTGGCTTCCATCGAGGTTAGTCCGATTACTGCGCTCGGGGAGCTACCCGTTGGGCGCCTGTCAAGACCTAGGCTCTCGGCTCGAGGGGAGCGTAAGCCGATGCAAGGCAGCCAGTGAAAAGCTCGACAGGCTGATGCTAGATGGCTAATGTTGTGTTGACAATACAGTAATGTTGGTACTGCAACAGAACTTAGGGTTAACGGGAAAGTCCCGTTATGGTACGTAGGAACCGTAGCCGTGCAACCGGGCAATTGCATCCCGCAACCAAGGTCGGCAGGCATAGGAGGAATGGCATGCGCCCTAAGCACAGGTTGTTGGGAGTGGTTTTGCTATTTGCAGTATTCGTAATTGCCGTCGGGACCGTAGGTTGTGCAGGACGAGTACGAGTCTACGATTCGTATCACCACGACTACCATCGCTGGAATAATCACGAGGTGGTGTATTACAACCGTTGGGAAACGAATGGGCACCGCGATCACCGCGACTACAATCAGCGGAATGCCGACGAACAAAGAGACTACTGGAACTGGCGGCACGACCATCACTGAAATGCAGGATAGATAAAAGCCGCAGGGGCGCACCAGCGCCCCTTTTTCAGCTTTATTCTCTATGTCCGATAACAGGTATTATGTAAAATCAGCGAGATGGGGGCTCAACTCTGCTGCTTTTTGAGGAACGCCCCCCTACTTACATCTTGTAACGCCCCAGGTCCTCATCGTTGAGACCCTCGAGCCATTTGCGGAGTTCGTCGGCGGTTACACGGTCAGACATGTTGGTAGCCAGTTTGGAGTTTTTCAGAACTTCATCCTCAACAAAGATTGGGCAATCCATGCGAAGCGCCAAAGCAAGCGCGTCGGATGGGCGCGAATCGACGCTGATAATGCGCCCCTCGCGCTCCAACCAGACCACTGCGTAGAAAGTGTCGTCGCGAAGTTCGGTGACCACAACTTTGTGAACGTATGTGTCAAGGCCAACCAGAACGTTCTTGATAAGGTCGTGGGTCATGGGCCGAGGCGTAGTTACTTTTTCGATTTCCAACGCGATGGCATTAGCTTCAAAGGCCCCAACCCAGATGGGTAGCACAGTGTCGGTCGATGCGTCCTTCAGGATGACAATCGGCATGTTGGTCACTGGATCGACCAGTAGACCCCGAATTTTCATTTCTACTTCCATCAAGATCTCCCGAGACTGCAGCCTTCGCCCCGACGAATGCTACCTACTTGCCCTTATACCACCATTTCTCCCACTAGACTGTTAGGAAAGCTTGCGGTGGTTAGCACGATGACATAGCCGCCGACAACCGGCGTTGCATTGGCAGGAGCGATGAAATTCATCACCTTATTTTGTGACGTTCTGCCCACCCACTGCCCGCGAGTTTCGTTATGACTTTCAACCATCACTTCAAGTTTGGCGCCCACATGGCGCTGATAATTATTCTTCTGAATTTCGCGTTGTTTGTCCTGCAGGACGCTAAGCCGCCGCGCCTTTTCTTCCTCTGAAATTCGATCCTCCAGCCCCAAGGAAGGAGTGTTAGGTCGCGCTGAATACTTAAAGCCAAAGATCGCGTCATATTGGATATCTTCCAGTAACGAAAGGGTTTCCTCAAAATCGCTTTCTCTCTCACCAGGAAATCCTACAATGATATCGCTCGTTATGCTGAGCTCACGCTTGGCGGCTTTAATCCAGGAAATTCGTTCCAGGTATTGATCGCGCGTATAGAGGCGCTGCATGGCGTCAAGTATGTGGTCGGATCCACTTTGAACCGGAAGGTGGATGTGGTCGCACAGCGTTGGAGTAGCGTCGATTGCCTCGACGATGTCGCGCCCGAAATCGCGGGGATGCGAGGTCGTAAATCTGACCCGCCGTATCCCTGAAACTTCAGCTACCGCGACGAGTAATTCCGCGAACGACCTCTTCCCTGCTGCGTCCTTGTAGGAATTTACGTTTTGACCAAGCAGTTGTATTTCCGTGTATCCAAGATCGGCCATCTGACGTGCTTCAGCAAGAACTGAGTGTGAAGTGCGGCTGCGCTCTTTGCCGCGGGTAAAGGGCACTACGCAGTAAGCGCAGAACTTGTCACACCCCTCGATGATGGTGATGTAACCGCGATGCGAATTGGTGCGCGAAGTAAATTCAGTTTCGAAACATTCGTCGGTCTGGCGGTCGTCGAGTCCGGTAACGCGCGAGTTCCCCGCTTCCAGTTGCACCAGCATCTGCGTTAAATTTCGGTAAGAAGCCGATCCGCACACCATCGAAACATAAGGAGCGCGCTCGAAAATCTTTTCGCCTTCCTGCTGGGCGACGCAGCCCAGTACCCCGAATTTCTTGCCCTGCTTCTTCAGTTTTTTATAATCGTTGAGGCGATTGAAGACTTTCTGCTCGGCTTTATCGCGGATAGAACAAGTGTTGTAGAGGACCAGACCGGCTTCTTCGACAGTGTTTACTTGTTGATAACCTTCGGAAAGAAGCGTTCCGACAACCTTCTCGGAATCGTGCGCATTCATCTGGCAACCAAAGGTCTCCAGATAAAAAGTTTTTGATGGCTCCTGCCCCATAGCTGAAGTATAACCTGCGGCGCAACTCGGCAGCGTGGTCGGAGATGCACCATAAGTACCGGTGATTCACACGGGGCTACGCATCGCTCCATATGAGACAGGCGGTTCTAGTTCTTCGCCGTCTCCAACTGCTTGGCAGCGGAATCAACGAGCTTTGCTTCGGCATCGACCGCGGTTGCGACTTTGACGATCTGCTCGTCTGCCTCCTGCCACCTTCCGACTTCAATCGCTTCGCGTACTCCGGGAATAGTCTTGACCCCGTAGCCCGTGTAGAGGCCGGGGGCGTAGAGCATGTGCTTAAACCATGGCCTACCTGGAAGACCCTCCTCCGACGTCAGCTTGCGTTCGCTTTGCAGCAGCAGCGTATTGAGCGAGTTAAGCGCATCACCCGAAATACGCAATTCGCCGTTGGCGGTAACTTTGTCGAGAGCTTTTTGGTAACGCTCGGAACTGCGGCTAAGAGCGTCGGCTGCGTTTTGGAACGGTGCGAAGTTCAGATGAGGCGGAAGGTCTTTGCGGGGAGGAGTTACCGAGGTCTTCTTCGGATCAGACGTGGCATCGAACAAGCCCTCGTCCAGTTCGAGGTTTCGCTCGGTGGCTTCGTCCTGCTTTTTCTTGAGCAATTTCTGCAATTCATCCAGGTAGCGGTGCGTGGTGTCGGCCAGCGCCGTAAAGTCGTAGGGCAGCAGGTCGGCGTCCGCCAGGCGGATTACTGCGGTGCCGATGGTTTGCGATAGAGCGCGGCCGTAAGTGAAATCGGTGTCGGAGAAATGGGTGTACCAATAAAAATCGTCGTAGATTGAGTGATAAATGCCGCTATCGTCTTCCCCGCCATAACTTAAGTCAAGCGCGGCTACGCCGAGATGCTGCAAGAACGGGGTGAAATCCGAGCCCGAGCCTAATGCGTCAATTCGCCAGTCTTTGCGGTCACGCGCATCCTTGCGCTCGTCATCATCGGTTGCGTCAGCGATGTGTTTGAGGTGCGTTCTTTGCCATACCGGAATCTTCTTTTCTGGATCCTGAATGTCGCGCGCCACTCCATTTACGAAGCGCTCGAGGGTGTGTGAGCCGCCGGCATTCAGGTAGCCGCGGTCGTTGCCGTCGGAATTGATGTAGACCACGGCATGCTCACGCAATTCATCCCCGTGAGTCTCAGCCCACTCCGTCGAGCCCAGGAGTCCGGGCTCTTCCCCGTCCCAAACGCAGTAGATAATTGTGCGCTTGGGCTTCCATCCCTGCTTCAGGAGTTCGCTAAGGCCGCGAGCTTCTTCCATCAGCGCCATGGCGCCAGAGACCGGATCTTCTGCGCCGTTCACCCATCCATCGTGGTGATTGCCGCGGACAATCCATTGATCGGGCGAGTCCGCACCGGGAATCTTGATCACTACGTCGTAGAGCGGCTTAATGTCCCAGTTTGACTGGACCTTCAGATGAACCTTCGCCGGGCCAGGACCGATTCGGTAGGTTTGCGCCAGCGCTCCTCGCCACTCTTGCGGGGCGATTGCGCCTTTAAGCGCGGCCAGTAGGGGTTGCGCATCGGCGTAGGAAATTGGCAGCACAGGAATCTTGGTGATGGTCTTGGCGTCCTTGATGTCGAGCCGCTTTGCTTCTTTGGTAGCACCAACCCCCGGCGTCAGAGGGTCGCCCGGGTAAACCGGCATGTCGGCCACGCTGCCGCGCTGCACACCGTCCTTGGGGCGCATTGCGCCCGCGGGAAAGACTTCCCCAGGGCCGTAGCCGTCATCGTAAGGGTCAGAGTAGATAAGGCAGCCCACTGCGCCGTGCTCGCCCGCAACTTTGGGCTTGATGCCGCGCCATGAGTTTCCGTAGCGGGCGATGACGATTGCACCTTTCACCGAGACGCCGAGACGATCCAGCTTTTTATAATCGTCAGGAGTCCCGTAGTTCACATAGACCAGAGGGGCGGTAACATCACCGTCGATGGAGTAAGCGTTGTAGGTGGGCAGCGCCTCGGCTAGCTGGTTGGAAGTTGGGTCCACCGCGAGCGCCGGTTCCTGCAATTTGGCGACGAATTTTGTGGGCTCAACGAGCTCCACCGCGCGAGCCTTGGGTGTAGGAAACAAAACATCGAAAATTTCGATGTGCGCATCGAGACCCCACTCCTTGAACTTGGAGAGCATCCACTCCGCATTATCTTTGTCGTAGGGAGAGCCGACATGATGAGGCCGGGCAGCCAGCCGCTGCATGTAATCGCGTTCGTTCTGCGGAGACGGAATCGCTCGGAATTTCGTCTCCCAATCGCGTTCTGTTCTTGACGAGGCCGCGGAATATCCGCCCAGCGGTGAGTTGTCCTCGGGGGTGGCAGCTACCAATATGAGGCAGCCAAGAGACAAAAATCCCAGCAGGATGCAGCGGCGCATTGAACTCTCCGGACAGAAATTTATAGCGCCACTATAGTACCTGAGTCGCTGGGACTACTATTTCATGGTAGACGCCACTTTCAGAGGTAAGTGTTGCGATGAACCACCGGCCATGAAGGTGTACTCACCCGGGGCCAGCTCCCAAGCGTGCTTTTCCGGGTTAAATACCGAGAGAAACAGCGGTTCGACATCGACAGAGACTTCCTTTGTCTCTCCCGGATTCAGTTTCACCTTGCTCCATCCTACAAGGCGCTTGGGAGGTTCTCCTGTGGCGGCCGGCAATGAAGCATAAACCTGGGCAATTTCGGCTCCTGCCCGTTTACCGCTGTTCTTCACTTTGAAGGTGACGCGTAGATTTTCTCCAGGTGTAACCTTCATCGCAGCATAATCAAAAGAGGTATAAGAGAGACCGAAGCCAAAAGGAAACAAAACCGGTTTCTTCTCGGCGTCATACCATTTGTATCCGACCTTGAGACCTTCATCGTAGGTGGTCTGGAAAGCAGGCAGGCCGAGTAAAATCCTGGTCCAACCGTCGCCCTCCTGCGAGGGCGAAAGCGATTCCTTAGGCGGCTTCACGACGGTGACATGGGGCAGATCAGCCTCAGTTCTGGGAAACGTAAGCGGAAGTTTTCCGCTCGGATTCACATCACCAAAGAGAATGTTTGCCAGCGCCTCGGCGCCACGCGTCCCGGCGAACCAAGCTTCCAATATGCCGCTGACGTGATCGACCCAAGGCATGCTGACCGGATTGCCGGTCTCAAGCACGACAATGGTGCGGGGATTCGCCGCAGCAACCTTAGAAATCAACTCGTCCTGATTGTCGGGCAAACTCAGGTTAGGCGCATCGTCGCCCTCAGTTTCCCAACGAGAGACGAAAACAATAGCGACATCGGATTCCTTGGCCAATGCCGCAGCGGAGGTCGAATCAGTACCAGGATCGAACTCTACTTTTGCATTAGGGGCCTTGGCACGAATCCTTTTTAAAGGCGACGTGGGAAACCAGACCGCTTTGCCCCACACCGTGCGGCGTTCGCCCGGGGGCATAATGACATTGCCTCCTGGAGGGTCTACCTGGGCTGAGCCGCCGCCTGAAATCATTCCTACATCAGCATGCGCCCCGATGACCGCGATTGATTTCAGCTTGCCGGCATCCATGGGTAATACGTTATTTTGATTCTTTAGCAAAACCATGCTTTGCTCGGCTATGCGTTGCGCTACTTCGAATCCGGCAGCCGCATCGACCACCATTTTTTCGACCGGATCGTCCACCAGGCCAGTAGCAAACATTGAGCGCACGATGCGGTGAACATGCTCGTCCAGTTCTGCCATCGGCACCTGCCCGGCTTGTAACGCCTGCTTCATGCGGTCGCCATAGAAATATTCCCCGGGCTCCTCATGATCAAGACCGGCGGCTGAGGCTTTAGCCGTGCTATGGGTTCCACCCCAGTCCGAAATCGCGAAACCTGGGAATTTCCAGTCTTTTTTCAGCACGTCAGTCAGCAAATATTTATTCTCACAAGCGTAAACGCCGTTGACGCGGTTGTAAGAACACATCACGCCCGCGGGGTTACCGTCGCGGATGCCGATTTCGAAGGCCAATAAATCGGTTTCACGCATCGAGCGTTCGTCGATGTTGACGTTCACGGCGTTGCGGCCGCTCTCCTGATTGTTGAGCGCATAGTGTTTTATGTCGCCCAAGACGTGTTGCGATTGGGTGCCACGTATAAGCTGGCCAACCAGCTTTCCCGCCAGGATGGGGTCTTCGCCAAGATATTCGAAGTTGCGGCCGTTGCGTGGCTCGCGCGTAAGGTTCACTCCGCCACCGAGCGACATGTTGTAACCCTGTGCCCGCAATTCACTGCCAATCACACGACCGTAGTCGTAAGCCGCTTCCAGGTCCCAGCTTGCGGCTGCTCCCAAATTGTTGGGCAGGGCCGTCGCATAGCGGCCATTTTGGCCGCTGCTACGCACGCCGTACGCAGCATCCGTCATCTGGATGCCAGGAATACCCAGCCGAGGAACACCAACCGCGTAGCCCGCGCCGCCGTTACCGTCCACCGACTGAGGGCTCATGGGGCCCAACCCTAACAATCCCGTGCCATGGATCAACCCGATCTTCTCGTCCAGTGTCATCTCTTTGATCACCAGATCGGCGCGCTGATCTGCCGTCAAAGTGGTATTCATCCAGGGACCGTTGGCGGGCTTCTGTTTCGGTTTGAATTGCGCCGGTGCTAGGCAGGTCAAAAAGACGACTATGGCAATGAGGCGGGGGGCAGACTTCATCGTGAGTTTCCTCAGATTTCCAGGGTGACAGTACAAAAGCGCCTAATAATAACGTTTTTGTACGCCTATGTCATGCGGCTGAAGGGATTTTAATAAGAAGACCCAGCAGGAGGCAGACTACTCGGCTGACTCCTGCAAGGGCTGCATGGCCAACCTGCGGTCGCGGGCTATGTACTTCACGCTGTTTTTGGCATAGTGCCAAAGCGTGGACATATCGGTCTTGTACCAGCAGCATTCTTTCATGCGCGGAGAAAATCCGCAGAAGAAGCGAAAGCGCTCCCCGACGATAAATGGCGAAACCATGGTGGCCGCAACCATACGATGGTTTCCTTCGATAATGGTTAAGGGGCTGGCTTCATCGAGGCCAATCAGGAGGATGGACGAATGCGGAGTTTCCTCCTGACGCAGATGTCCGCTCACCGAGCGTAGCTTGGCTAGAAACCGGTTCTTAAGCGGGGAAACTGCTCCCATGCGGATACGTTGGGCGATTCGTTTCAGCGCAAAATCGCCATTTGCTACCCCCCGCCACTGCGAGCGCGGAAAAACTCGCACTCGCGTCAGGTCCGCTGGCTCCAACCGCACTTCCCACCAATCTGTATCGCGCGGCAATTCGCGCCACATTCTTCCGCGGCGGCGGAAAAGCAGGGCGCGGCGGATAGAATTTTCGCGCTCGTCGTTCAGATCGGGATAAAAGACGATTTTTTCCAAGCGCTGCCAGTACTCATTAAATTCCGGTTGATAAAATTCATTTTTCAAAAATTCAGCCAATACCTCGGCCTCGCTAGCGCGCCGTATTTTAACCACGGCACCGCCTGCCTCGGGCACTACCTCGTCTGGGTCCATCGAAAACTCCGGGTTAACTCGGAAAAAAGGAACGGCGACGCACAAAAGCATGATCGCCATCAACACCAATTGCACCATTACTACCTGATGCAGTGTGGAATGAAAAGCATAAATTCCTAAAGCTATGCCGCCACTGAAAAGCAGCTGTAACCAGCCAGTATTTCCGATCTTTCGCGACATCTCGTAAGCGATCAATACCACGCTAACGCAATAAGTTCCGGTGGCTACTACGTATAACAACGGAAGTCCTTTGTTGGCGCCCAGCAGGAAGGTAGCACCAAACAGCGCTTTCCACGCCACCTGCGGCAGCATCCAGAGACCGAGGCAAGAAACTCCGGTGATCAACAGAATCAACAGCAACGGAGTGATGATGATGGTGCGGCGATGGGGCTCCACCCTTTTCGCGCCGGCCGTCAGCGGAAACATGCTACTGATTACCGCCCAGGATGCCATGTAAACTACGCGTCCCACCACCGCAATGGCGGCATACATTCCAGCTTCGGCAGCTGGGAAAAAGTGTTTAACCAAAAGAATATCGATGTTGTTGATTACCACCTGGCCGATAAAAAATACGATGGCCTGAACGCCTTCGAGAAACGAGGCGGGCAAATCTTCTTCGCGGACAGACGCGAAATTAATTGGCGGTACTGCTGCGAAATAGGCGACGATCACGGAAGCCGACACGGCCATAATTACACCGCGGACCCCTAGATTCGAAGCCAGTAACGCTAGAGTCGCGCCTAACTTAACCAGGACTTCGAGGATGAAATTCACGCTCAGGGTGCGGAACTGATACATACCCTGGAGCAGGCCGCGCCTGACCCCTAACGGAATATAGAAAGCCGTGCCCATCGCTAGCAGAGTTACGAGCCATGGGTCGGGCAGATTCAGGTAATGTGCAATCAGTTTGCTGGAACCGGCGAGCGTAAGACCGACTACCGCTCCCACCTGCCAGGAACGGCGATGCAGCACGTGATAGACCGAGGCCTTAGCTGTCAAACTGGCGTTTTTGGCAACAAACTTTGAACAGACGAACTGAAAAGAAAGCGTGACCGCCGATAACAGCATCAGCACCGTATAGATAGACACGGCGTGGCCGAACCCGGCTGCGCCCAGCGAGCGCGCGATCAGAATGTTGTAAACCAGGTTGATGCAGCTGACCAACGCTGACCCAATCAATAGGGTCATGCTGCCGCTCAGGATCGCGCCCCGAAGGGAATGATCCGCGGGTAAGCTAGGCTCCGGAGAGATACGGACCTCCGGGGTGAACTCGAGTTCTGGGTTAGTAATCTTCATTTCCCGCCCACCGGCGTGTAGGTCCACACTTTTCCACAGGAGTAGTGTCGAGGAACATCCCGAGGGGGAACGGGACAAATCGCTGCTCGTATTGGTCGACTTCTTTCACAGAGCCATCCTGGCGCTAGATAGCTCGTACTCTTCTAGAAGAAACTGAGCTTCACTGTCGGAAGAAACGTGCTGCTGTGCGCTCCCGAGAAGTTATAAAACTCTTGCTGCTGTATTCCAAACGCGAACCGCAGCGGATACGCGACTGAAACTGGCTGCTTGTCGTCATAAAGTGTACGACGAACGGGTTTCAAATATGAGATGAGGAACCCAGTTTGCAGGTTGTCGTAGGTATGAAAACCCTGTCCGCGAGACATCGCGAAAGAAGCGTCCAAACTCCACTGTGGATTAATCTGATACTGAAACTGCGCAACTGGCCGCAACGCCTGTGCAATTGCGTAGTTGGTGTCTTCTACGCGCCACGAACGTATGTAGTCAGCCAGCACCGCGAGTTGCATTCTTTTGCCGAACTGGCGTTGTATTCCACCGTACAAATCGGTGGTGAAGTACTCGCGGATAAGCGGACGAAACAAAACATCGCGCACTCCGTATCCCGTGATCAGCGCAGTCTTTCCCCAGGGACGTCCAACTTTAAAATTTAAGTTTGCCGACGCATCGCGGGAGTGCAAGTCCTGATCAGTGAAAGGACCTGTCTCGTGTACGGCGCTACCGGAAACAGTCACCCAATTCATTAGCGAACTGGTTGAGAGATAAAGGAACTGCCGGAATAAATTCTGATTTAAATCGCGCGGTGACAAAGAGTCCCGCCGTATCGTGAACTGAACTCCGGTGTTGAAGAGGAAGCTGGCGGTTCCCAACCGCAAAATTGGACTGATACCGCCATTAAATGCGGTGTCATAGGTATTGCGATCCTGAATCAAGGAACGGCTGGGAAATGAAATGGTACCCCGAGCGTTGCGCTCTTCAACAAAACCATTTATTACCGGCCATCCACCCAGTCGCACATGGTAGCCTTCGCGCGCCAGGCTCTCGTAGGAATGACGCGGCGGCGGCAGCGTATCGCCCGAGGCGCCTAGAAGCCTCGCGTCCATTTGATAAATGTTGATGTCTTCAAAAATAGGTGCAAAAGACGCGTCGGAGCCGATACTGAGAGTCGGATTGATCTGGCGACCCTCAGCCGCGGCAAGTTCGTACTGAGCCAGTTCGGCGGAGCGGTCATCGCCGGAGATCGCATCGGCACGCGCAAAGGCAGTTAGAGCCTGAAGGTTCGCCTGGCGCTGGCGATAGACGTTCGCCTGAGCTATCAAGAAATCGTAGTTCTTCTCGTAACCTTCGTCTTTGCTTACTAATGAGAGTTCGGCCTGCGCACTGTTAGTTTCGCCCTGTGCCAAATAGGCGTTCGCCATGGCGACGGAAACCACCGCATCGTCAGCTCCCTCAGCCCGTGCGCGCTGCAAATATTTTTTTGCGATCTCATAGTCATGCAACGAAAGCAACACGTCCGCCGCTTCCACCAGATCTTCGGCATTGATCGGCTTCCCTTCCGCCACCCGAGCCTCCGCGAAAGCGAGACCGATCTGTTCGCGCGCATCGTCCAGTTTGCCTTCGCGGACGAATAGCCTGGCAATTGCCAGGCGGGTTGCCACACTGTTCCCCAGTGGATCGTCCAAGGCCCGAGCGAAACGCTGCATCGCGGCATCACGATTGCCCAGAGTCAGGAAGGCTTCACCAACTGCCATCTCAACAGCGCTACGACCATTGCTCGCGACCTCAGCTTTCTGGGCGAAGTCGAGAGTCTCCTGCTGTTGGCCAAGTTTGGCGTAGGTCTGAGCGAGTCGAGCGTAAATAAGTGGATCGTCCGGACGAACCGCTGCGGCCTGCTTCAAATAGGTTGCAGAATCCTGGTAACGACGCTGCCGGTAAATTACCTCGGCGAGCGCCAGATCAATGTCGGCGTCGTTCGGAGCCAGCTGAAGCGCCGCACGATATTCCTTTTCGGCCTCCGGGAAAAGCACGCGTTGGCGATAGGCCTCGCCGCGCGCCATATGAGTCACCCTCGATTCGCCAAGTCCGAGGACAGCGACGTTTACTTCCTTCAACGCATTAGCGCCGCGATGCAGTTGCAAATACGCCATGGCCAAACCGAGGTGGGCCTCAGGATAGTTCGGCCGCAATTTGATAGCAGCCGCGAAATCCTGTGAGGCTTCCCGAGGCCGGCGCAGATCGTTCAGAACGTAGCCGCGATCCATGTATCCCGACGCAATGTTCGGATCTCGCTCGAGCGCTTCCGTGAAGTCTTGCACTGCTTCATCCAGGAAGCCGAGTTCGCGGTGCGCGTGCCCTGCGATCAGCCGCAGGTCTTTGTCCTTGGGCAGGATCGGCTTGTACTTCTCGGCGATCTCCAGACCTTCTTTGTATTTTCCGAGAAACACCAAGTCGTATCCCAGATAGACCGGCGCCTCGGGGTCCCTGGGTAATTTCTCGAGCACTTTGTATCCCAACACCGCCGACTCGGCGTAGCTTCCAGTCAGTGTCAAATAGCGCTCGCGCTCGCGCATGAGCTGGGGGTTTAAGTCCATTGTCCCGTCGGAGCGGTCGAGCCAGTTCTTTGCAAGCTTAAGATCGTGAGACTCAATCGAGGCATTCACTGCTCGCGAAACTACAATGGCGTTCTTCGGATCGAGCTTATTGGCTTTCTCATACTCGGCCAAGGCTTTGGGAAAAGTGTTCTCAGAGGTATACAAGTCGCCTAGCGCCAGGTACGCCACGTGGTCGTTGGGATAAAGCTTAACCAGCTGCGTGAAGTAATCAAGAGCCGCTTTGGGATCATCCGCCTCTCTGGCTAAGAATCCAAGCGACGTCAATGCCGACCGATTGTTGGGATCGGCTTTTAGTACCTGCCGGAATGATGCTGTCGCTTCATCGTGACGCCCCATCTTCCAAAGCAGGTTCCCGTAATTCAGAGTCAGATTCAGATTTGCGGGCTCTATGGAAAGCGCCTCCTTCAAATCTTTCTCGGCCGAAGGAAGATCGTTTTGCGCAGATTCCACGGCAGCTCGCAGCCGAAGAAACTCGGAGCGTCCGTTATCCCCAACTTCCATCTTCTGTAGTTGCTCGGCCGCCACATTAACTTGCTCGCCGGCGGCAGCTGGATTGTCCGCATTGCGGTACTCTTCCGAAAGATTGATATGCAACTCAACTGGATAGAGAATTCCTTCCGGAACTCCCTCGGGCGGCAATGCTGCAATGGCTGCTTGATATTCCTTGATCGCATCGTCGGTACGATTTTCCGCGCTGGCCAACTGTCCGCGAATTGCGTGCAGCCGATAATGATTGGGATCGATCGCCTCCGCCCGCTTGATGTAGACGCCGGCATCCTTTAATCTCCCGGCATTCATCACCGCCAGGGCAGCGCTAAGCTGGTAGCCGATTTCCGCTTTGCCTTCGTCAGCAGCATGCACATACGCCTCAGCCGCATCTTCCTTGTGACCAGCAAGCTGGTAGGTGTATCCAAGCTCTCCCCAGTACTCAGCGGGCCTGATAGTAACTTCCTTTAGCGAGGCGATGGCTTCGTCATAATGGCCACTTTCGCGGTAATAAGCGGCCACGGCACGAAGTACGTTGGGATCATGCGGAGCACGATTGCGGGCCCGTTCCAGGAATTTGCGGGATTCGTCTGGCCGATTCAGTAACTGATAAGCGCGGGCGAGCAACAACTCGGTTCGTGCATCTGCCGCAATATTGTCGGACTTGGTCAGCAATTCCAGAGCGCGTTCGGGATCGGTGCTAAGAAACAGCTCGCCAGCCAATTGCAGATCGGTCGGACTGCTTGGATTCGCCGCGAGCACTTCCAACAATATTTTCTTCGCTTCATCGCGACGACCCATCTTTAGGTAAGTCTGCGCCAGTCCTGACAGCCCTTGTATCGAACCGGGACGAATGTTAAGACCACGCTGAAAAGCGAAAGCCGAATCCTGATAGTGGCCTGCCAAACGGCTGGTATACCCATAAAGGAACCATAGGTCAGGATTTCTTGGTGCGGCCTTGGCGGCGCGCTGGGAATGGAGCGCTGCTTCGTTAAAATGTTCAGAGCGGAGCGCTTCCTGCGCGGCGCGGGTTTCGCGAGCCACTTCAAGCCCAGCACCCCAGCCGATGGAGTTCTCTTCACTCGGGCGTTGGGCTTCAGCCTGGGGGGCCTTTTTTGACTTTTGCTTAGCCGGGGCGTTCTGAGGAGTAACCTCGAATGTCTGGCCAAAGCACAGCGTTCCCCAAGCGAGCACTACCGCAGCAATCACCGGGATTTGGCGAAAAAGTTGGCGCATACCCTGTAGTCGTACAGCTCTTTCGTCGGAACAATGCGAGCAGCAGTCAGATGCTACGTAAGCCTACTTAGGATGCACGCAAGCCGCTTAATTTCAGTAACTAAGCGGGGTAAGGTAGCCAACCTAACTCGGTAGTTCTGAATCGAAACGGGCTGCCAGAAGTTTGATGCGGAGGCTGCAGTGACAGTCGAGACGAAGCCGGTTAGTCGGCCTATACCTTTGATGTTGACCCTGCTGCTGGTGGTGGCGGTCCATGGCCCGTTGCTGTTTATGCAACTACCTGCCCGTACCTCGTATGACACCAACTTTCACATTTTTTTTGCTTCGCACTATGCGCACCATTGGTTCAATCCCTGGAACACGAAGTGGTTTGCTGGATTCTCCCAAACTACCTATCCGCCTCTCAGCCACCAGTTGATCGCCCTGAGCTCCTACTTGATTGGCCTCAACATGGGGTTTGCTCTGGTGCAGTTCTTTGCTGTCTTGCTGGTACCAATTGGAGTTTATCGTTTTGCAAAATTGTGGGTGGATGAAGTCTCCGCCAGCTATGCGGCAGTTCTCAGCGTATTTATCGGGGCTGTGGGATTTTTGGTTTACTCGGCCGGACAGCTGCCGACGACGCTTTCCGCTCCGTTGTATCTGAACGCGCTGCCTTACTTCTACTTTTTCTCTCGCAAAGGCCGACTTTCGGACCTACTAAAAGGCGTTTTCCTGGCACTGGCTGCGGCCTCGGTGCACCATGTCACGTTGATTTTCGGCGCGGCCTTCTTCGCCTTGCCGGTGTTGGTCCTGGCGTGGATGGACTCCCGCGAAGATCCTCAAGGTGGAAGCAGCGTGGCGGTTATCTCGCGCGCGGCAGCTTTTGTAGCGCTGGTGAGCATTGGCGTAGGGATTGTGTTGCTCCCCTACTGGCTCGCAATCATTCAGCATCCCATTAAGCAGATCCCCATTCCGCATGCCAGCCGCTCAAACTTGCTGATCAACTGGATTTACGGGATGAACTATTTTGTTGTGCCTTACGGCGCTATGATTTTGGCTTTCCCCTTCGTATTCATTCGCGGCGCCGCGGTGCGACGACTTCGACCGCTGCTGATAGCGTTCTGGTTCGCGCTTATTTTCGGCTTGGGTGGTACTACCCCGGTCCCGCGATGGATGTTGGGCCGCGCCTTTGAAATTCTGACCTTTGAGCGCTTCACGCTATGGGCATCATTGCTGGCGCTACCGATTATCGGGCTCTTGGCGAAGGACCTCGTGCGACGACTGCCACGCGCCGGCACAATCGGCCTGGGCATTGCCGCTGCCGCGACCTTTGCGCTCACGCTCGGCTGGCTGAACTGGACACCGTTTCACGCGACCGGCGGCCTTAACGTTGACTCGGTGGCTGCATTCCTCAATCGGGATGGTCACGACCAATATCGCTATCTGACGTTAGGGTTCGGAAACGCGCTCCCTAAGCTATCGACTTATACCGACGCACCCAGTGTTGACGGAGAATATAACTCGGCGCGGCTCTTGCCCGAACTTACTAGTTACGGTGCGGCGCAGCTCACCAGCGCAAAATTCTTCGGGACCGCGGGAATGGACTCACTGCGAGCCATGCTCATGCATGCCAACAAGTATGGCTTGAAGTACATCTTTGTTCATGATCGTTATTACGAGCCGTTACTAGTCTTCGCGGGCTGGCATCAGATCGAGGTATACGACGAAGGCACCATTACGGTGTGGTCAAAAGATGATGTGCCGCCGGCACATACTATTCCTTCCGACGCTATCCCGACTGCCTGGGAAGGGCTGTTGTGGGGCATTCTTCCGATCGGCTCAGCCGCTCTAGCCGTATTCTTTTTGCTGGTGCTGCCCGACCGCAAGAAGATTATCTATCCGGAATATTCAGGTGGCGTCCCCCTTCGGACTGACCCTGACACGCCATCGCTCTACGCTCGCGAGGTACACCAGTGAAGCAACTATTCGCTGTACTTCTTCTAGCAGTTACAGTTGCTCTGATTGGGCTGGGATACATGCTGTCAGCCGGGGCCGCCGGGGTTCTACATGCGGACGATACTCCGGAGCGCGCCACCGATGCACTTTTGCAGAAGATCAAGTCTCACGACTTCGGGGCTGCGTATAACGCGCTCGCCAATTCGAGCAAGCTCGATCGTGATGATTTTATTCATGATGTCGCCGGAAGCGACGGCAGCCTGCGAACTTACTCTTCATTGCAGGAAACTGAAGTGGCGATGACTCACAAAGCCGGAGACGAAGCTACGGTTCGTGTGAAACTGAATTGGGCCACTGCGGTTGGCACCCTCGCCGAAACTCGCGACTTGAAGGTGGTTAAGCAAGGTGACGATTGGCGTGTAGTGTGGCCACAGCCGGCGTCAACCAAACTTGCGGCAAGAGTGATTCCAGTAACTTATCTGCGCTGGGATGTAATCAATCGTGGCCCAGAGGGCGATTGGGGAGCATCGGGGATTGATTCTCCCAAGGTCCGCATCATCTCAATGAATGCCGTGGAGCGTCCCGACAGCATCGTGGTCATGGGAGAAGCGGTTAACGAAGACACTATTCCCGCCTATGTGAACGTAAATGCCACGCTCGTCGGGCTGAATGGCGCGGACATGGCAGAGGAAAGCAGCTTCGACAAGATTTCGCACATCCTGTTGCCCAGCCAGGTGACACCGTATCGCGTCGATTTTGCGAAAGTTCGGCTCAGCCAGGTAAAACAAGTTCGCATGGATATCAAGGCTGGTCCTATGGCGGCCTCAGCTGACCCGGTAATCGGAGTCATGAATCAACATCTCGACACCGATTCTCTGGGAAAGAAAGTCTTGCGCGGCGAACTCGAGGACCAGAGTGGCCAGGTAGTGAACATCGCTCATGTGCTGGCTACCAGCTATGACAACAATGGCAAGGTGATTTGGGTATCGGACGGCTACATTGAGCACGCCTTACTTCCGATGACACCACAGCCCTTTGCTTTGAGTTTGCCGGACGACGTAGCGGCGCGAGCCAGCAGTTTCCGTGTGGTGGTCACTCACTACAACAATCAAGGGAACACGTAAATATGCGCGTACTGCTTTCATTAATTGCAGTTTGCGCGCTAAGCGGGACCGGTGCGGCGCAGTCAATGGAGCTGCACGCGCCTTCCAGCATTCACGCTGGCGAAGGCTTTAGCGCTACCGTAAACGGCAGCGGCCAGGGCACGTTTTATGTCATCAGTCCGGGGCATGTTTCCCGGCGGACTGTTCAATTCGGCGGCGATATACAGACTGAGGGTACCGAGACTCGCTCGGCCGGAACTTATCTGCTGCTGGCCTGTGCGGGAAGTTCCTGTGCCCAAGCGCACATGTTCGTGGATACGGCCGAGCCTACGAAACTGGCCTTTTTGCTGCATCCCTCGCGTGTTCCGGTCTCTCAGCCAAATGCCATCAATGCCGTGGCGGTAGTACTGGATCGATTCCGTAATATCGTGCTAACGCCTTCTACGGTGACGTTTCGGGTTTCTACAAAAGACGGGGCAGGGGCTTCTCTTCCGCTGAAAACGCGAAATGGAATAACTTGGACCCGGCTGGCTTCTGGACCGAAAGAGGGTCCTATCGAAATTGACGCTTTGGTCGGTGATGGCATCGAGAAACGAGTGGTCCAGCAAGTGGCTTCCGATCCCTGCAACCTGCACGCTGGCGTGCAGACGGTGAACGGAAGGCTGGTTCTGCAAACCGATCCGGTGCGCGACTGCAAGGGGAACGCGCTGCCCGACGGCACCATTGTGACCTTCACTAAGGTCGACAAGGGCGGCCGCAGCACAGTGGACGCTCCCATCAAGAAGAGCATCGCGCGGGCTGAAATGCCCTACTCCGGCGCCGCCACAATCTCGGTAGCCAGCGGAGTCACCCTGGGAAATGAGATTCGCGTAGGTGGTGGGCAGTGAAGCTCAGTGCAGTCAGCGCCGTACTTTTCACGTGCATGTTCGTAGCGCTCGCCTCAAATCAGGCTGTCAAAGCGGATTCCGAGGGGAACGCTACGGTACAACTCAACGTGGCATCCATGGGCCCGCGGGAAATCGAAGACCTTACCCGGAAAAAGATTCTGCGGGACTACGCTGCCGCATGGAGGACTCTTGCGGTTGCCCTCGACCAGAACCGCGCCGCCGCCCTGGGGGAGTACTTCACCGGATTCGCGCAAGCCGAATTCGGCAAAGCCATCGCTGAGCAGACTGCTACGGGAATTCATCGCCGCTACACAGACCGCGGCCACAAGCTGGAAGGGGTTTTCTATTCGCAGGATGGAGGAGTCATGCAGTTGCGCGACACCGCGCAATACGACGAACAGGTTTTTGACGGAGATAAGTTGCTTTACAGCCAGCCCGTGACTTCTACCTACGTTGTCATTATGACCCCTGCGGCGGACCGCTGGATGGTCCGGCTTTTGCAGGCGACGCCGGCTCAATAAAACCCGCTCCCCGAGGATTTGCATCAATCGCTATGATCAACATGAAAACGGCTCCGTTGCTGCTGGGCACTGCAATTGCATTTCTGTTTACTCCGGCATGTTATCGGGCTACCAGTTCTCATCCTGTGCGCGAGGCGACTGCTCACCAGGCCAAGTCCACCACTGTTGTGGCGGTATATGTCCCCTGGTTCGGCGATCGGCAGCATATTAGCGTCGGCTATACCACCGACAATCCTGCGGTGATCAAGAAGCAAATTGCTAAAGCGAAAGAAATGGGCGTCGACGGATTCTCTGTCGACTGGTACGGGGATCGTCTTCCCTTCCTTGATCACAGCTATGCGCTGATCCAGAAGATTGCGGCAGAGGAGCATTTTCAAGTCGCGATCATGTATGACGAGACCGAAGAAGACAATGGCCATGCTACGGAAGACGCGCTGGCAGCCATGTCCAAGGCATATGACGCCTATCTGCGTCCTGAGGCGCCGGGGCGCAGCGCTTACATGGAATATAACGGCCGACCCGTTATATTTATTTTCCCCAAACGCGGCCACACTGATTGGCATCGAGTTCGCGAGCAGTTGAATTCGTGGCCATCCCCGCCGATTCTGATCTACAAAGACGAGCCGCCTCCCCAATACGCAGATGTGTTCGATGGAAACTATGCATGGGTCCACCCTGGCAAAAATGGCTGGAAGCAGGACGGAAGCGACTGGGGCAAAGAGTATCTAGAAGCTTTTTACACACGCATGGAATCACGCCCCGGCAAAATTACCGTAGGCACCGTTTGGCCCAGCTTCGACGACACCAAGGCATCCTGGAGTTTGGACCGCCACATCGATGCGCGTTGTGGTCAGACCTTCGAAGACACGCTGCACATCTTCAAGAGCTATAGCCAGGAAAAGCCAATGCCCTATCTGATGATCGCGACCTGGAACGACTACGAAGAAGGCACCGCGATTGAGCCTGGCATTCCCGCATGCGGCAAGCCGGCGAAGAGTTTGGCAGTCGGCGGTAAGTAGCCTGAAAGATGACAAAGTTGAAAAAGGATTAGCCATGAAGAATGTCTCCGAAGATCGCTACAATCATCTGCTGTCCCAGATACTTCTTGGCCGCGATCAAGGCGTTCTACAATCGCCAGATTTTCTGTCACTGATTGCCACCGAAGACGAACTGTCTGCGTTTATCGAATTCGCCAATCTGAATCATGTCGTAGTTCGCGCTCTGGAGGCGGTTTCCACTGACGCCATTGCCGGCGTCAGCGAACGCGCCGCGCTGTTCTGCACCGCCAGCCTTGCGAAGGAGAAGCAACGAATTTCTCATGCCATCAGCTTTCTTGAGCAGATTAGTCAGAAGTTGGAGGCTGCTGGCTGCACCGCTGTAGTCATCAAGTCGCTGGATCACTATCCGGATCTCGGTTCCGACCTCGATATGTTTAGCGGCGGCGATGAACGCCAGATTGTCGCCGTAATGGCGAAGGAGTTCAGCGCACAGGTAATGCCGCGTAGTTGGGGCGACCGGCTCGCTCACAAATGGAACTTCAGCGTTCCGGGACTTCCAGAGGCGGTAGAAATTCACGTGGGGTGCCTGGGACAGACCGGTGAGCATCTTGGTCTAGCGCATCGTGTTTCCGAGCGTGCCATGCACCGGGAGATCGAAGGCCACACTTTCTGGGTGGCAGCGCCAGAAGAGCGCGTGATGATCATGACCCTGCAGCGCATGTATCGGCATTTTTATTTCCGTCTGTGCGACATCGTTGACACCAGGAATTTGATCGAACAGAATCAACTCGATTACGAGCGGCTGCAACGCGCCGCCGAACCCAATGGCATTTGGCCTGGCGTAGCCACATTTCTGCAAGTGGTGGCCGAGTACTGCAATAAATACGGCGCGCCTCTTGAGCTGCCGAAACAAGTTCTTGCCGGTGCCCACTCCAGTGGAAAAGGTCTGGTTCTGAAAGACCACTTCTTGCGTATCCCGATGATTCCCGACGCAGCAGGATTATTCCTGCGGCAGATGGCCCATGCCGGAGCCAAAACCGATTTGCGCACTGTCGGAAGATTAAGCCTTCTTCCTGCACTCGCCGCCGCAGCACTAGTCTCTTTCAAATTAAGCGGCGACGATAAAGGTATCTGGTAGGAAAAACGTTTGGGCGAACCTACAGCGAACTCCCGATACTAAACTTCCCTGTTTCCCACTATCTTTGGTAAAGCGGTTGCGCCTTGCGCGACAGCACTTTAGACGGTATGCACCACCCCTATTCCTATGCGAATTGCCCAGGTCGCACCCCTTTACGAGAGCGTTCCGCCAAAACTTTACGGAGGCACGGAACGCGTAGTACATCATTTGACCGAGGAGCTGGTTCGTCAGGGCCACCAGGTCACTCTGTTTGCCAGCGGAGATTCACTCACGCAGGCCCGATTGGTTCCTATGTGTCCGCAGTCGTTGCGGCTTGACTCTGGCTGCGTGGATCCCCTGGCGCATCACGTCGCCATGGTTAACCGCGTTTATCGGCAGAAAGAAGATTTTGACATCATCCATTTTCATGTGGATTACCTGCACTTCCCAATAAGTGAGCGCGAACGGATACCAGTCATTACGACTTTGCACGGTCGCCTCGATATCCCCGATCTGGTGCCGTTGTATAAAGAATTTCCCGATGTGCCTGTAGTTTCGATTTCCGATTCACAGCGCGAGCCACTGCCGTGGCTAAATTGGACAGGCACGGTCCACCATGGCATGAGCGCGTCCGACTACAAGTATTACGAGAAGCCGGGCCGGTATTTGGCCTTCCTGGGCCGAATCTCGCCCGAAAAAGGATTGGACAAGGCTATCGCTATTGCTCGCGACGCCGGGATCAAGTTAAAGATTGCGGCCAAAGTCGATCGCGCCGACCAGGTTTATTTCGACACAAAAATCAAGCACCTACTAGACGATCCCTTGATCGAATTTGTCGGCGAAATTGGCTTCCCGGAAACCAATAAGTTTCTCGGCAACGCGCTGGCACTCCTTTTCCCAATTCAGTGGCCAGAACCATTTGGTCTGGTTATGATCGAGGCAATGGCGGCTGGTACGCCGGTGATTGCATATCCGCGCGGATCTGTGCCCGAGGTCGTGCAGGATAAAGTCAGCGGCTTCATAGTCAATAATGTGGAAGAAGCGGTCAGCGCGGTCGGACGAGTTTCATCGCTCGATCGTCTGGCTTGCCGGAAAGATTTTGAGTTGCGCTTCAGCTCCACTCGCATGGCTCGCGATTACGTCGCGTTATATGAGAAGCTCGTTCGTGCCGTACCGACTTTAGTGCGTACATCCCCTGGGGACATGAGTTGGCTGAGATCGGCGTAAAACAACAGCAGGAGCAGCAATTTTACATCGAGACACCGTCGTCCCCGGCCGATGACCGGACGCGCGTCTTGAAGCACGGCAAAATGTTTGCCGTGCTTGATCGCTACGGCGACGTGCAGTCGCGCGGGTTAGGTGAACAGGGCATTTATTACAAGGGCACCCGCTATCTATCCAAGATCGAACTACTCCTGGGCAATTCTCGCCCATTGCTGCTGAGCTCCACTGTTAGGGCCGACAACTCCATGTTCAGCGCCGACCTTTCCAACCTGGATATGTCTGAGCTGGATCTGCAAATTCCGCGAGGTACACTCCATCTAATTCGAACGAAGTTTTTGTGGCGGGGCGCCTGCTACGAAAAACTACGCATTTCAAACTATGGGCTAAAGGCAGTGGCGCTGCCTCTGCGCATTCGCTTCGACGCCGACTTCGCCGATATCTTTGAAGTACGCGGCACCAAGAGAGAGGCAAAGGGCTGGCGATTGCAGCCAAAGATTAATCCTGACTCGGTCGCGCTTTCATACGAGGGACGCGATCAGGTACTTCGCCAGGTCTTTCTTTCCTGCGAGCCGCTCCCGAGCGCGGTTTCAGAAGCAGAATTTTTGTTTGATGTCGCTCTCGAAGCACGTACCGAGGCGGTCCTGACTCTCACCATCGCTTGCGAACCGTCGGATAGCTCAACCGAGACTTACGAGAGCGCCTGGCTGGCGGCAGTGGGCGAACTCAATGAATCGCATTTAAGCGTATGTCGGATAGAGAGCTCCAGCGACCAATTCAATCAATGGATTAAGCGTTCTCAGGCCGATGTGGACATGATGATCGTGGGGAATCCTGAGCGGAATTATCCATATGCCGGTGTGCCCTGGTTCAGCACAGTTTTCGGTCGCGACGGAATCATCACTGCGATGCAGTGTTTGTGGCTCAATCCGGACATTGGACGCGGAGTCTTGGAGTATTTGGCCGCCACCCAGGCTACCGAGGTTATCCCTGAAGTCGATGCTGAGCCCGGCAAGATCGTGCACGAGATGCGCGAAGGCGAGATGGCGATGTTGGGCGAAGTTCCCTTCCGCCGATATTACGGCAGCGTCGATGCCACTCCGCTTTTTATCATGCTGGCGGAAGCCTACTATCGGCGCACCGCTGACATCGATTTCTTGCGGCAGATATGGCCCAGTATCGAGCGCGCTTTGAACTGGATCAACAATTACGGCGACCACGACGGCGACGGCTTCGTCGAATACTGCCGCCAGACTGATACCGGCCTCGTACAACAGGGATGGAAGGACTCCAACGATTCCGTCTTCCATGACGACGGAACCTTAGCGAAAGGCCCCATCGCACTGTGCGAAGTCCAAGCCTACGTTTATGGTGCGAAGCAGGGAGCGGCCCACCTGGCGGCTGTTCTAGGCGATCAGGCTCAAGCGGAACTGTTGCAAAGCGAAGCAGCCGCGCTGAAGTCCCGGTTCAACGAAGTCTTCTGGTGCTATGACCTGGGCACCTACGCGCTGGCACTGGACGGCGAAAAACGCCCTTGCCGTGTGCGCGCCTCCAACGCCGGTCACTGTCTTTACACCGGCATCGCCAACCCTGACAACGCCCGCGTTGTCGCCCAAGGCTTGCTGTCTCGCGATTTCTTTACTGCCTGGGGGATCCGTACCCTGGCCCGCGGGGAAGCCCGTTACAATCCGCTTTCCTACCATAACGGGTCGGTGTGGCCGCATGACAACTCTCTGATTGCAGCCGGTCTGGCGCGCTACGGTTACAAGGCGGAGGCCGCGCAAATTCTTTCTAGTTTGCTCGATGCCAGTACGCACATCGAATTGAATCGGTTGCCGGAATTATTCTGTGGCATGGAGCGTCGCCCCGGGGAAGGTCCCACACTGTATCCGGTAGCCTGTTCCCCGCAGGCTTGGGCGGCGGGCTCCGCCTTCTTACTCCTTCAGGCCTGCCTCGGCCTCTCGGTTGACGCCGAAAAACAGCAGATTCGCTTTGATGATCCTTATCTGCCGGATGGTATTTCCAAACTCTATCTTCGCGACCTGCACGTCGCGGGTAGCCGGGTAGATGTGGTGCTGGAGCGCCAGGATTACCTGGTGCTCGTCCACACTATGGACCAGCACGGTACCGCAGAAGTCATCGTCACCTAAACTACAGGAATCCTTGCCAGCGGCTACACGCTCTACCGGATTACGTCAGTTACCCCAAAGCCATAAATTTACGGTGAAATCAGCGGCTCTCGGAGCATGGCATGAAGATACTCAGCGTTCTCTGCGCCGCAATATTGGGTTTGGCGAGCCTGGCTCTCTCCCAAGACACATATCACCCTGTTGCGTCACGAAACTCGACAAGCACTCAAGCACCGCAATCCTCTGATAATATGACTGCCGCGGAGAATACTGGCGGTGGGGATGCAGGAACTTTGCCTCAAACGGCAAACCCTTTTCCGCTCTACGGGTTTCTATCGGCAGGATTTTTGCTTGCTGGTTATATGACGCTAAAAAGCGAGAGACGCTCGAACTAATGTCTAGCTCTGTAGGCACAATTCTTAAGAGGACCGCTGGCAGGGTGTTCGCATTGTGGCCGAGGGCGCGCCGCCCACTGGCTCTTCTCTTCTTAAGTATCGGATTAGTGCTGTCGTCTTACGTTGCTCACAGCTACGGCACTATGTATGCGTCGCAGCAACGGCTCACCAGCAAATGGCAGCGGCAGAACGCGCCGGGCGCGCCGCCATCTACTGAGTCCATTACACGCGTTTCAATTCCCAAGATTAATCTTGATGTGATGGTGGTCGAAAGAACGTCGCACAGCTCACTGCTCAACGGTCCCGGCCATCTTGATGACACTCCTGCCCCCGGAGAGGGCGGCAATTCGGTCATAGCCGGCCATCGTGACACATTCTTCCGCCACCTCAATGATCTTGGACGTGGCGATGACATTTTTGTGCGCCGCGCCGGCCGCAACTATCATTACGTGGTGAAGCGCAAGGCGGTGGTCCAACCCGACGACGTCACCGTGGTTAAGCCGAGCCCCGAGAATCGCCTTACCCTGATCACCTGTTATCCCACGTCTTCCATCGGCGCCGCGCCGCAAAGATTAGTCGTAATCGCGGAACGTATTGATGCCGATAAGTTAACTGTTACTCGCTAAGTTACGCGGTCACAGGGCTGCAACATCTGCCTCTGAACTGCCATCCAATCACCCCATGTCTGAATCCGCTCCTCAACTACCGGTGAGCACTTCCCTGTCTCCTGATTTTCCGCAGAAGCAGGAGGCTCTATTCCGCGAGAGCCTGCTGATGCTGAACCGGTCGGGAGTTCCCTACGTTGTTTCCGGGGCATTCGCACTGCATCAGCACACCGGCATCTGGCGCGTCACCAAGGACCTCGATCTTTTTCTAACCGCAGAAAACAACGTGAAGGCGCTGCAGGTTTTGCGGCAAGGCGGATTCGAATGCGAGGTATGCGATCCGGTGTGGCTTTCAAAGACCCACCGTGACGGATATTTTGTAGACCTCATCACCGGCATGAGCAATGCCGTCATTGTGGTCGACAATCCCTGGATCGAGCGCGGCTCGCCGGCAATTGTGCTCGGCGTCGAAACCAAAGTTCTGGCTGCGGAAGAGTTATTGGCCTCTAAGCTGTTTGTACTGCGCCGCGAGCGTTTCGACGGAGCCGATATCGCCCATATCATTTACGCAACCCACGGCGTGCTCGACTGGAACCGCATTCTGACTCTGGTCGGTGAACATTGGGAGATTTTGCTGTGGACCCTGGTGCTGTATCACTACGTCTATCCGGCGCATCCTGACTATGTCCCTCGCCATGTATGGCAGAAGCTATTGGCCAACTTTCAGCAGCAGCTGGACAATCCAAATCCGGCAGCTCCGTTTCGCGGTAGCCTGGTGGACGACCGAATGTTCGCAATCGATGTTGCCGAGTGGGGTATGGAAGACGTTCTTTGGAAGCAGCGCGTGCAGCGGCAAGCCGACATCGCCTCCAACGGCAAGCAGGGAGACGTGCAATCATGAGAATCGCCGCCTGCGCCGACTTGCATTTCTCATCGCAGCGTTACGCGCAACTTCATGAGCAGTTGGGACACGTCCGCGATGAGGCCGATGTGCTGGTTCTGGCTGGAGATCTCACCAACTACGGCAAGCCACCCGAAATGGAAGAGTTGTTGAATGTGCTGGTGCGGGCACGGGTTCCCATTATCGCTGTACTTGGCAATCACGATTACGAAAGCGGTTGCCAGGACCAATTGATGAAACTGATGACCAATGAAGGCATTAAAGTTCTGGATGGAACTGCCTATGAGCGCGATGGTGTGGGATTCGCCGGCGCCAAGGGATTTCCCGGCGGCTTCGGACGAGGAGTACTCACGGCATTTGGTGAACCGGAGGTGAAGGCATTCGTCCAGGCCTCAATCGATGAGGCCATGAAACTAGAGCGGGCCATGTCTCAATTGCGCACTGAAAAACGAGTTGTAGTCCTGCATTATTCCCCCATCGCGGAAACAGTACAGGGGGAGGCTCCTGAAATTTTTCCCTATCTTGGAACTTCTCGTTTAGCGGAAGTTGTCGATCGCCACGGCGCCGATCTGGTAGTACACGGCCATGCTCACAACGGTACCGCCGACGGAAAAACTACCGCCGGTATCTCGGTGCACAACGTGGCCGTCCACCTTATTCAGAGCAAGGATCCTAATGCGCTCTACCGCATCTTCGACATATAACCAGTGTAGTGCGCCATGCAGACCTGGTCCTGCTCTTTGGGTGGCCGCGCGCAACACAATTCGAGTGCGCTTTACCACGGGTCCCGGGAAAGGATCGGCTTCGAGCCTAGTTTCTAGCAGAGCCTTTTGTTCCGGACTCAACGCAATCACAGGGCTTATGCGCATGGGTAACCGTCCTCGTATCATAAACAAGGTACCGTTTTACGTACTCGCGCCCTTTTTTGAGGAGGCTATCCGTGACAGGTCGCAGTTTGATGATCGTCCTTTTTCTCGTTGTAACGCTAAAGAGTCTTTATGGACAGAAGGACAACGAGAATCGCATTCCGACGGACCTTCAATCACGCGGGCTGAAAGCCGCAGCACCCACATTACCTTTGCCATCCGGCCCATTTGGGATCGGACGCATTGGCTACGAGTGGATCGATCCCTCTCGCCCTGACACCTATTCTGCTGATCCGGACGGACACCGCGATTTAATGGTGTATCTCTGGTACCCAGCGCCGCGAACCGACATAGGGAAAACAGGTCTGTACCTCCCGGGTGCCAAGCAGATGGATACGAACCCTGAGGTTCAGCGCCAGGTCGGGGACGAGTTTGGACCCGCTTGGGGACTGATTGTTTCAGGAGACCTCGTTTCTCATGCGATCGAAAATGCGCCGGTCGCAAAGTCGCCCAAACATCTTCCTGTCGTGCTCTTTTCGCATGGTATGGGAAGTATAGGTTTTGCATACACATCTTTGATTGAGGACCTCGTCAGCCATGGATATGTTGTCGCATCGATTGAACACACTTACACGGCCATGGCGGTTGTATTTCCGAATGGCAGAGTTGTCCCGTTCCACCAGGAAGCCACTCCCGCGGGCCTCACACCTGAACAACGATTTCAACGCATGGCAGCTTCCGCTGGACTTGCGATCACTCTGGGAGCCCGTGACATTGTGTTCGTGCTAAGCCATTTGGTCGAGATGAATGGCCAAAAGGCACAAGAATTCGGACTGGGCGGAAGGCTAGACGTTAACCGGGTAGCGGCAATCGGGCACTCTTCTGGAGGAGCATTTGCGACGCTTGCATGCCAGATGGATCAGCGTTTCAAAGCGTGTATAAGCCTTGACGGAGCCCTACCTCCCGTCGCAGCCTTTCCCGAATATGGCAAGGGGTTTACCCAGCCTGCTCTCCTTCTCGAAATTGATCACTCCGGCCAAGGTAGAGGCTTTAATGCCGCGCAGGAGGCCGAATATATTAAGAAGAAGGAGGCTCAGCTCAATGCCTGCCCTATCGGTAGTTACAATATTGTGTTGAAATCCGCAGGCTTGAATCACGGAAGTTTCAGCGACGTCCCTCTTCTATTTGCGAACGGCAAGAAGACGGAAGCTGGGGAGGCGCTCTATAACTTGCGTGCGACCCAAGCGTTCACGCGCTCTTTTCTCGACAAATATTTAATGCACTACGCCGGAGGACTGTTTAACAACCCGTCGGAGTATCCGGGGACCATCGTCACGCCCTATGGCCACTAGTGCGGCGTAGGAAGCCTCAGCATATTTCTCACGGTTTTGTGCTGGCGACTCGTCGTCAAGATGGCTTCGTCTTATAAGAGGCCCCAGATTGATAAAGGTTGTTATTTGTGACCCACCACACTAGATCAGTTCTCGCACCCGATCCCTTATCGCCGTCATCGCAATCTTCTTCCGGTTCGGCTCGCCTTTCGCCAACGATTCGGCAAAATGTAACGCCTGCTCTGCGGTAATCTTCGCGGGCATGGGAGGTTCGAAAGGGTCTACCACGGCTTGCAGAATTGCCGGCCCTGGCGCGGCCAGCAACTGCTCAATAGCAGCCGTGGCTTGCGAGGGATCTTCCAGCGTGTGGCCCACGCCTCCGCAAGCATGCGCAAAGGCTGCGAAATCGATGGGATGAAGATCTACCCCATACTCCGGATTCCCCAGAAACACCATCTGCTCCCACTTGATCTGCCCCAGCGTGTTGTTCTTGATGATGATTATTTTTATAGGCAGCTGATATTTCACCGCAGTAACAAAGTCCGCCATCAGCATAGAAAATCCGCCGTCTCCTACAAATGCCACCACCTGACGCTCGGGATAGGCAACCTGTGCAGCCAAGGCATAAGGTAAGCCGCATGCCATGCTCGCCAGATTTCCTGAAACGCTGTGCATCTGTCCGCGCTTAGCTTTTACCTGCCGGGCCCACCACGTGGTTATGGTGCCGCTGTCGCAGCTCACAATCGCATTCGATTGCAACTGCTTGCCTAACTCCCAGGCTACGACTTGCGGTTTCATTGGTTTGTCCGGCCGCGTGCCGCGCTTTTCCATTAACTGCCACCACTCCGCCATCGCTTTCTGGGCCTTCTCCAGGAATCCGCGATCCGCTTTCCGCTTAAGCAAAGGAGCAAGAGCTTCCAGCGTTCGTCGGCTGTCGCCCACCAGTCCCACTTCCACAGGGAAGCGCATCCCTACCCGCTTGGGATCAAGATCGATCTGCACTGCTCGGGCCTGGTCAGGCTTGGGCATGAACTCGATGTAAGGAAACGAGCTGCCCACAATCAAGAGCGTGTCGCAGTTCTCCATCGCCTGCTGTGATGGCAGCGTTCCCAGAAGCCCGATGCCACCGGTGGTGTAGGGGCTCTGATCGTCAACACAAGCCTTACCCAACAGAGCTTTGATAATGGGTGCTCCTAACAGCTCTGCAATCCTTTCCAGTTGATTGCCGGCCTTAAGCGCGCCTTGTCCGGCCAGAATCGCGACTTTCTTGCCTTCGTTCAGTATCTCGGCTGCACGCTGCAAATCGCCATCGCTGGGGAGCTTTGCCAGCTGCGCGAATTCGTCGGAGGTATGGTGCGGAACATTACGCTTGGAGCGTTGCTTGTTCTGAACTTCTAACTCCTGAAAATCAACTGGAAAAGTTATGTGTGCCACGCCGCGATAACTGAGAGCGGTACGACAAGCCAAGTCGACTACATTTTCCACATGATTAGGGCCCATAATGCGCTCGTTATAAACCGCTAAGTCGAGGAAGGTTTTGTCGAGCGCCACATCCTGCTGCGTATAAGTGCCGATTAAATCGTGGAACTGCATGCCAGTGATTGCGAGTACTGGCTGCCCATCCATCTTGGCGTCGTACAGCCCATTTAACAGGTGTATCCCTCCCGGCCCCGAGGTAGCCAAACAAACTCCCAGGCGCCCGGTGAACTTCGCGTAGGCGCATGCCATGAACGCCGCAGTTTCTTCATGTCTTACTTGAACGAAGCGGATCTTTTCCTGCCGCGTTCGCAATGCTTCCATCACGCCGTTAATGCCATCTCCGGGCAGTCCGAAAACTACGGTTACGCCCCAATCGATCAGTGAATCAACCAGAACCTCTCCAGCCGTCATTACGTTCCTTTACATTGCGGTGATTTAGAGCTTTAGGATGCGAAAGTCCATTACCAGGCCGTCTTTTATGCCCTGCCTGGACGCCAGTCGGCCTTTCAGGCGAAAACCCAGTAGTTCGCTGTAGAGAACTACCGAAATCAATACGAACTGTACTGCTTAGCCAACCGATACTTCGGTTTTACACCTCTAAGGGTCGAGAGAACTAAAAGGTCGAGAAATTAAAAGACAAATTTGGAGGATTGTTAACCATCTAGCCGAATCCGTGGGACAGGTGGCGCAAAATGCCACTTCGGGCCTGAGTCTCACAGATTCCCAAAATTATAGGAAAGTGATCATCGTGCTGGAGAGCTATGGCGAGGCCCAAACCGTTGTCCGAGCGAAGCGCGACCGGCGAGATTGAGCGCGTTTATCACGAAATCAAGCAAACTCTGCGAGTCAGCGGAGTGCCCCTCAACTTTCGTACGCTGGCGGGATACGACAACATTCTCCCCCTCTTTTGGGATGAACTTCATCCCAACCTTGAAACACTGGAGTTTGAGGCCAGCAGTGATCGCATTCGCGCACGCGGCGCGCAATCTGCCGCCTTGCTGACGCCCGTTCGCACCCATCCCCACGTAATGCTGGGAGAGAGCCAGCGCTTCCAGATTCAACGCGCTCTTAAGCTTTACCATTACGTGAATCCCAAACTTCTGTTGCTGACGTCGGCGCTACGAATCAGCCTGCATGGCGAAACCATCGGGCGCTCCGACGCAAACACCAGCAACACCCCTCTGATTGCGCGTGGTGTGCCAGCCGCCATGTATCCCATGGAGTATGCTGCAGATCCGCCCGATGACGAACGGCTAGGCGTTGTGTTCGAAGACATCAAGCGGACTTTGTCACTGCCTGCTCTGCATAGTGAATATCGGACCCTGGCTTTATGGCCGGAATATCTGCTGTCCGCATGGCAGCGGGTTAAACCCTTAATACGGCTCGCGGCGTACCGCGAAGAATCAGAGCGGTTGCGCCAGCTGAGTGTGCATCTGGCCCGCGAGCTTCCCTTTCCAGTGAAATTATCTCTGCGCAGCATTCAGGAGGCGGGTGAAGACCCTGAGCAGATTCTGCGGACGGTAGAGAGGTTTGAATCGTTACTGCCCTCTTTGATCTTGAACAACTGTTTTCTGCAGCTGGACTGGCTGGACGAGAAGCAACTTCAAGAATCGCCCTACCCTGCTCTCGACCGTAACCAATTTGCTCACCGTGAGGCACAGGCCGTATGAACTGGCGCGAGTTTCAGCGGAAACAGCGTGTAGTGGAGCTCGGAGACTCCTTCGTTAGTTATGTCGATGAGGGAAGTGGGCCGCCAGTAGTGCTGCTTCATGGAATGCCTTCCTGGGGCTATGTGTGGTCCTCGGTTCTTCCCGCCCTGGCAACCCGGTTCCGCGTGTTAATCCCTGATTTTGCCGGCTTTGGATACTCCGACAAACGCGATTGCTTTGATCGCTCGTTGCGCTCGCAGGAGGCCATGATTGAACAATGGATGGATGCGATCGGCTTGCAGCGTGCGGCCTTCGTGGGTCACGACATTGGAGGGGGCGTAGCGCTACGTCTCGCCACCCTGCACCCTTCGCGCGTTGACCGCCTAAGCCTGATCAATAGCATTTGCTACGACTCGTGGCCGGGAGGGTTGATGCTCCCGTTGAGCCATCCCGAGTCTCATCGCCGGCTATCCTCGCGCCGGGTAATGATGCTGCTAAAGCGCGGGCTTCGCAAAGGGTTCTCTTCACCCAACGACGAACATCTCGGCGGCCTACTAGCGCCTTACTCAACGGAGATAGGTAAGCTTTCTTTAATTCGTAACGCGGTTGCGCTCAACACGAATCTCACGGCGGAGATTTCACGCTTATTGCATCAACTTCGAGTGCCCAGCCTCGTGGTATGCGGGGAAGATGATCCGTTTCAACTGTTGAAGTATGGCAATAGACTGGCGAGCGATATCCCCGGTGCCCAACTGGTCCGACTGCAAAAGGCGCGTCACTTCGTTATGTTGGACAAGCCCGAGATCGTCAGTGATTGCCTGCTACAGTTTCTAGGGCCGGAAGGTAAGGTGGTTCCGTCCCCGCGGCTAACGCATGCCTCCCAGGAGGCAGGTGCGGTACGCCCGCAGTTACAGCTAAGCGAGCAATAGCCGCGGGACAGAGTCTTACGCGCAAACCTACCTCTCGGCCTCAAGGTGCAGAGGCTCGTCGAGTTTGAAATTCAAAACTGTTTCCGACGGAACTTTCACTTCTTTGCCCTTAGTCAGCACTTGAGCGGTTCCACCCACCGCCGCTCCGCTGACCGCACCTATGGCAGCGCCCTTCCCTCCGCCTGCAATCGCTCCTAGTAAAGTGCCCAGGACCGCACCACCGCCGACCATGGTAGCGGTGCGCTTATTTTTTCCCAGCCCGCTGTTGTTTCCTCTTTCGAGATCGGTAGTGCTTACCCGGTAAGTGTGCCCGCCGGTGGTGACCGATTGCAGATCAAGAGTCAAATCAGGGCTGCTGGTAGTGCTGCCGGAAGAAACTTCGCGCAATACAAGTTCCGCATCCGACCCCTTCCGAATCAGTACATTGCCAGCATCACCGACAACATCATCCGCCAGCACTGCGGAAAACCGTTGGCCCTCGTGAGCCGTCGTGGAATCAATGTCGTCGTTGGTGCGCACCGAAATTTCGGTTCCGGTCGGAACCACCATCGACGGTCTGGCGTGCAACGGCGGCGGCGCGTTGTAATTTCTGCTGTTCGCTGGAGCGGTGACGCCATCGGAGAAATCTATGACTCGAATTTCGTCCTTATCGAAGGTGCGCTCCACCCCCGATTGATCGCGAATCACGATGGAGGTTGGGCTCTCAGATACCAGCGTCCCGGTGATCTGAGTGCCATTCCTCAACCTTAGGGTCGATCCCCACGCCGATGTCACCATTAGCACCAACACCAAATAATAGGATGAATATCTTTTCACTTTCGCGTTCCTCCGAGCCAAGTTTTTGAATTCTGCCCCTGATACATATGATGCTAGTTTAAGCCTTTAGTTTCCGACACTTCGCCACGTTTCGGCTAACAAACTACGGGCCTGCCCGGTCAACTCAGATAGACTACTTAGCATCAAAGTTACACGAATTTGGAGCTGACTTGGTGAGGATGGAATTGCATAGGGTTCTTCGCGGCGCAGTGCTACTGGGGTGGGTGAGTGCTTTCTCGCTGCTTGCTTTCGCGCAAGAAGAGCCAATTGAACCGCCACGTTCCTCGCAGGTGCCAAGACCTCCCGCTCCCACTGCGCAGCCTCGGGATACCGTTCCCAAGCCACCCTCGGCGACTAGCACGCAAAGCGTGCCGGTTGGTGGTTCCCCTTCGGCCGAGCCGCTCGGCAGCAACCCTCCGCCAGGAACCGAGCCACAGGGAACGCTGGATCAGTCTGAGCCAGCCAATGACGCTGGCACTTTTGTCTTCCGCAAGCAGGTACAAGAGGTAATCCTCCACGCCACCGTCGTGGACAGCGACCGTCGTTTAGTCACCAGTTTGAAGAAGGAAAATTTTTCCGTTCTTGAGGACGGCAAGCAGCAGCAGATTACCGCATTTCGCCAGGAAGACGTCCCTGTCTCCCTGGGAATTGTGGTCGACAATTCAGGATCCATGCGGGAAAAGCGCGGCAAAGTAAACCAGGCGGTCCTGAATCTGGTGCGTACCAGCAATCCAGACGATGAAGTCTTCGTGGTGAATTTCGGCGAAGACTACTATCTGGACCAGGATTTCACCTCGAATGTAAGCTTGCTTCGTGCCGCACTTCAGCAGAATCCAATGAAGGGCAAAACCGCCTTATACGACGCCATCGTCGCTTCGGCGAGCCACTTGAAGGGGAGCGGGCACCTTGACAAGAAAGTGCTGCTGGTAATTACTGACGGCCAGGACAATGCCAGCCAGGAAACCCTCCGCGAGGCCGCCGCCAAGTTACAACAACAAAACGGACCAATTCTTTATGCGATCGGCATCATTGGTGACGAAGATCGCCACCCAGGGCGCGATCCACTAGCGGCTTTAGCCGAAAGCACAGGCGGAGTAGCTTTCTTCCCACAAACTCTTGATGACGTGAGCGGCATCAGCACAGCCATCGCGCGCGATATCCGCAGCCAGTTCATCGTTGGCTACAAAAGCAGCAACCCGCAGCAGGGCGGGTACCGTAACATTCAGGTAAATGCAGCCGCCCCTGGATTCAGCAAATTAACCGTCCGCACCCGAAGCGGCTACATTCCGGGTCAGCCGGGCAACTAAATGGGTTGCAGAAAACTCTGCTAGGCGTTCGATTTAATCATCTGCTCAGCATGTTTGCGGGACGTGTCCGTGAGTTTTGCGCCGCTCAACATGCGGGCAACTTCTTCGGTGCGATCTTCGCCGGTGATGCGACGTACTGAAGTTCGAGTCCGGCCCGCCACATCCTTTTTCTCAATCAGATAGTGATGGTCCGCAAAAGTTGCGATCTGAGGCAGGTGTGTGATGCACAGCACCTGATTCCCTCTCGATAGCGTCTTTAATTTCTTCCCGACCGCCTCAGCTGCACGTCCACCAATACCGGTGTCAATTTCATCGAACACGAGGGTACGCTGCGTCCCGGCGTTTTTCTTTCGCGCGTGGCCTGCACTCTCAATGCTGGCCTTTAGCGCCAGCATGACGCGAGACAATTCGCCGCCGGAGGCAATCTGTTCCAGCCGCCGCATCGGTTCCCCCGGGTTCGTGGAGATCATATAGAGAACTTGGTCGAAGCCCGACTCCGTCCAATTGGCATCGTCATCGCTGCCATTCAACTCCACCCGAAATTGGGTCTTCATCGCGAGGTCGTTGATCTCACCCTCAACCAGCTTTTCCAGCTTTTTTGCCGCCTCATAACGTTTTTTTGAGATCGCCCGCGCTGCCCGCAGATACCCCTCTCCCGCCGTGGCTTGCTCAGCGCGCAACTGGCGCAGCGATTCGTCTTTATTTTCCATCTCGGCCAGCTTGCGACTCACTTCCGCTCCGAACCCAATCACTTCGTCGAGAGTCGGCCCGTACTTGCGCTTCAGCCGATCAATCGCCGCCAGCCGGTCCTCTACCTCAGCCAGATGTTCCGGTGACGCCTCGATGCCGCCGGCATAGTCGCGCAAACTGGCGCCCACGTCTTCCACGCTGATGCGAGCGGTATCCATCGCTGCCAGCGCCTCTTGAAACTTAGGCTCGTAGCGCACCAACTCTTCCAAATGCTTGTGCGCCGCCCGCAGTGACCCGGAGGTTGACGCGCTGCCTTCATACAGAAGATCGAACGCATTCATCGCGGCGTTGTAAATTTTCTCCGCATTTGCCAGCACTCGCTTTTCAGCTTCCAGCCGTTCGTCCTCGCCAGCAAGGAGCTTGCATTCCTCGATTTCGCGCTTTTGGAAGCTCCACAGGTCGAGCAACCGCAGACGATCTTGCTCGTCGCGTTCCAGTTCGGCGATACGATTGGCAATTGCCTTCCATTCGTAAAAGGCCGTGCTCACAGCCTCAAGTTGAGTCGCTGCGAAGGCGTCGAGCAAAGCGAGTCGCGCCGTGGCATCGAAGGACTGCAGTGACTCATTTTGCGCGTGAATGCTCGCCAGATACGGCGCCAGCTGCCTCAATACCGAGACCGTAGCCGGCTGATTATTTACAAACACTCTTCCCTTGCCACCGGAAGCAATCTCCCGGCGCAGAATGATCGATTCATCTTCAGCGTCAATGCCGTTAGTCTCGAGGACTTCAGCTACCAACTTTTCCGCGCCTGTTTCAACCTCAAAGACGGCCGAGATCAGGGCACGCTCCGCTCCGGTGCGAACCACGTCAGCGGAAGCCTTCTCTCCCAGAAGCAACGACAAGGCATCGATCAGAATGGATTTGCCTGAGCCCGTCTCGCCGGTCAGAAGATTCAGCCCAGGGGCGAACTCCACCGCCACATTGTCAATGACGGCATAGTTTTCGAGCCGCAGTTCGGCGAGCATATGTACCTGAGAAAAGAGGTTGAGCGAAGAATAGCACGGCGCTGTGTGAAAAAAGCGGGCGTAGGTTAATGCATTTGCGCCCAAAAAAAAAGGCGCGAGCTTTTGCTCGCGCCGTCCGGGACTCGGAAACGTTAGCTGACTTTGCGCCGCTGCTCCACGCCTGAGGGCTGGGAGCCGCAATCCACGCAGCTGGAGATGATTTCCTTTCTCCGCTCCCGCAGCTTTTCTTCGAAGGTTGACCAACGTTGGCTGATGCCGCTCGCGTCAGCTACTTGATGTGAATGAGTGGCCGTGGGAACAATGTGTGTGTTGATTTCCGCTGACTGTTGCGGTGTGAGGGTCTCGCCTGCCGTCTGCTGCACGTTTTTCATTGGCCCGGTGGCTCCGCTGCCCTGGGTCATCTGTGCCGTGGTTGGGGTGATGTTGCGGTCGGTGGCCTCGCGATGCATGATTGGACCATCCGCCCACTTGGAGCGATAGCGGCCTTCGTAATCTCCCCACCGTTCGGAAGATTCGATGTCGCTCTCATTGTAGGCAGGAAAGGCTTCCACCTGCTTCTTGTCGAGATCAACTTGAAAATCTCCCTCGTGCTGGGATGACGCCCGCAGACGATTTCCGGGCACGACAAATTTCTTGGTCGAAAGCCATCCCCCGGTATCGATTACTGCGTAACGGATATCGCCGGAAGCGTGGTCGAAAATTACATCGTCGATCTTGCCAAGCTTTTCGTCGTTAAGCCCGTAAACGCTCGAGCCACGGATGTCGGATGCATCTTCGGAAAAACGATAATTGCGTAACGTTCCCAGGTGAGCCATGAATTCCTCCTTGTGTTTGTGATTGCAAGAATCAGAATCTTGGATGCGGAGATTGGGTTAGCGTTGTCTTCCAAGCGGGGGTGATTATGCGCGCCAACAGAGAATCCCTACTTCCGCGAATTTCGCGGACGGAATCTTCGCTGCCTCAGAACGACAACCTTAACTCTTGGGTCGGAGGCGCGTGGCTTCGTTTTGAATGATGCAGGCGTCGTTGGCAGCCGCCAGCGCTTTGTCAAGATTGGTACCCAGCGCATCGAGCTGGTCCGCGGACAAAACTTTTTGTAACCCTTCGAACAATTGGCGTTCTTCCTTGCGGATGTGTTTGGCAAGCCTTTCTACAAACTCGCCGAGGCTGGCGGAGTCGAGCATTCCCGCCTCGGCACGGGCAAAAAACTCGCGAAGCGCGACGTGTTCCTGCGTCAACTCTCCTACCAGCGGATGCAAATCAGCAAAGCGCTCCGCAACCGGGAAGACCTCACTTTCCTCGGCGGCGAAGTGGACACTGATTTCCTGCTGGAAGTGTTGAGTGATTTCAGACTGCCATGGTCGAGGATCAACCGGGCCGGCTTGCAAGGCCCGATCCAACCGTACGCACAGCGATAAAGCATGTTGATGCTGATGCGAGAGCGGAATCAGGTTCTTGTTTCGTAGCATTACGCCCTGAGGTTAACCAGCCTGAGAGTAGCCCGCGGCCGCTGCGATCTCGTTTCGCACGTCGTTTCGTTCCTCGGTCGCGCGTCGCAGAGTCAACCAATCGGTGCGCACTCGATCCCATTCCTGGATGAGCAGACCCTGGGACTCGAAGAACTCACGTACCTGTAAACGCCCCCAGCCCACGATATCCTCGAGGATCGGCGCGAACACCGCCAAGGCATTATTGCTCAGGACCGTCCTTTTAGCTACCTGCGACACGTGACGGGCTTCGGAGACAGCCACCGTGAATCCGTCGCGCGTGTTGACGTGGAGCATGACGTGAACATCCGAGCTGCCATCTCCGCAATAAATAATGTGGTCCGGACCAATTTGCAGCTCACTTTGCAATCTGTCGAGCACGGCAACTTTGCCGTAGCCAGCGGTCGCGCATTTGATGGTGTCAATCTCTCCAGCCGCTGTGTAGGTGAACTCGGTGCCGTAAATGTGGTCAGGCGGAACAATGCCTTCGAGGGCAGAACGGATCACTTCCACCGGCGCGGCAGAAAGAACGTAGAAATCGAATTTGTATCCGTCGGCTCCGTTCTCGAGGATCTGGTAAAGCAGATCAATATTGTCTTTGAGCCGGATGATTTTCCCCACTTCATGCAGATGATGCTTGCGCACCCGGCTGCGAAATACGGGATCATGCAACAGCAGATACGCCAGCTCAGCTCCTTGCTGAACCAGATTTAGCTTGGCCATGCCTTTCGCTTTACGCTCGAACTCCTCCGTCGGAATACCGACGAGCTCGCTCAAGACGTAGCCAGAGTCGTTAAAGGTCAGGGTCTGGTCAAAGTCACTTGCGAAAAGGTAATGCTTCATAGGCTTCTCACTCATATGCCTATTAGATTCGAGAGGCACCCGAAAGACTAATCAAAACGTTGAATGGAACCTATAACATTCACGGGCTTGTTGAAAAGAAAGCCCTCAAGCGGACTTGAGGGCATCAAAAGAGGAAATGACTAAAGTTTATATTGCGACAATTGTTACTGCAGCGTTACTCGCGCGCGCGTGCCGGAACCCCGGCTTTGCGGGCTTCTTCCTGCATAGCGTCTAAACGCTGTTTGGCATCGTCCACCGCCTTTTGTTTTTGCGCGATCTGTTGCTTGTATTGAGCGTCTTCCTTGTCCCACGAAGTTTGGTTGCGCAAACGATTTCCTGCATCGGCATACATGGCAGCAGCCCGCAGGCGGTACTCGCGCTGGGCGACATCGAGTTCGCGCGTGAGCAAATCGATCTGGCCGCGCTGCGCAGCGATCTTGCTCTTCCAATCATCGGCCAACTTCTGGCGTGAGGCTACGTCATCTTTCGGCGCCTCTTTAGCGCTGTCGCCTGCCGCGGGGGTAGTCGCTGCAGTGTCCGGCGGAGGATTTCCCACGATGCTTAGCTTGTCATTTACCGGCAAATTGTCGTTGTCGTACTTCTTGGCTGCGGCCGGTTTTTGATCTTTCTCTTTGTCTTTACGGACGGTGCGAGCATAGTCGCCCAGAGGCTGCGACTGAGCGTGGGCCGAGAGAAACGATCCTGCTACTACTGCCGTGGCCAGTAAAACATTCGTGATGCGTTTCATAGTTGCTCCGTTTCGTATTTGTCCCGTAGGCACTAAACTATGGCACTTGCGCGCAAACCTCTACATGCCTGATGTTGCCGCGGAAACCCTGCCAGAGCTTGATTCCACCAGAAAGCCGCCAATATTCCGTTCCAGGTCTTCTGCTTCGGCCGCTATATCGGCGGCTAACTGTCGTTCCGGCTCTTCGCCGTTCGCAGCCGATAGTTGGCGAGCACACTCTGCAATGGTTGCTACCGAGCTGCGCAATGCGAGTGCCATCTCTCCCGAAAGTTCTCCGCGTAATACCTGCTGCTGGCGAATTGCCATTAATTCCGTCTGATCATTGATCAGGCATGCAGCGCCCAGAACTTCGCCGCTAGCAGCCTTCACCGAGGTAGCGGTAACGTTCAGAACCCGGTGCTCACCGCCGGGAGTGCGATAGTGGGTCTCCAGCTGGCGGAATGGCGTTTTCTCCCGCACACTTTCCTGCAGAATTACTGCAGCCGTTGCCGTCGAATCGAAGCTCGGCATCACGCTGGCATCGCGAAAAATCTCCGGAATGCTCATGCCGATCGGCGCGGCAAAACCCAGAATCTGCCGGGCTGCATGGTTGGCCTGGCGAACCAGACCGTTGGGCGTAATGAACAACACGCCGCTTGAAAGGTGCGAAAGGATGGCGGCACTGATATTTTCCGAAGTCTTGGCGCGCCGGCGTTCCTCGCTTTGCGAATTCTGCAGTTCGTATTTCTGCTGTTTTAATTCCTGGATCACGGCTTGATATGCGAAAAGAGGCAAGGAGTCGACAGTTGCAGGCGCGTTCGAAAGCGTGGCTTCCTCGGTCAGACTGCGGCGCATGCGACGAATCAGTAGCGCTCCCAGGACGAAGGCGAAGCCGCCAGCCACCATCACCACGATCATGCGAAGGAATACTGGATTGGCAAATAGCTTCATAGCAGCCTCCAGTACCAGGTCAGAAAACTATTCCCGAAGAACAGCGCCACCATCGCCATGCCTCCGAGAAATACACCGAAAGGCATCTGATGGCGGCGTAGAGCAATTAAGGCTGAATCCCATGCCCGGCTGCGAGCTTCACGGGCTGGTTCATGATGTGCAATGCGGCGGCGGGTGCGCTTTCTCCAGACGGCAAACAGGGTCCAGACACCGAAGAGCGATCCCGCAATGGAAGCGGAAAAGATGGTGAAGATGGTGAGCTTGGTGCCAAGAAACGCTCCAATCATGGCCATCAGCTTCACATCGCCGAAACCCATGCCTTCCACGCCCCGGGCACGCATGTAGATGGCGCCTGCTCCGTAGATAAACGAGCCACCAATGACTGCGCCTGCCAGCGAATCGATCAGCGAAAACACGTGCCATGAAACGTCAGAACTTACCGGCAGAGAAAATCCTGATAGCAGTTGCGCGGCCAGGTCGTTGACTGGAACAAAAAGGCTGAAAGCTATCCCCAACCCGATTCCCGGCAGTGTCAATTTATCGGGCAACAGGAAGGTTTCCGCGTCGGTAAAAATCAGGCCCAGCAGTAGAAATCCGAAGACGCAATATTTCAACATCGCCAGCGAAAGACCGAAGTGCGCGTAGCACCCCAAAAAAATTGCAGCGGTAAGTAATTCAATTACCAGATAACGTGGCGAGATGGGAGCTTTGCAGTCGCGGCAGCGGCCCAACAAAATAAGCCAGCTTAGGACTGGAATATTGTCGTAAAAGCGAACCGGATGCTTGCAATTTGGACAGGCTGAACCCGGCGCTACCGTCGACAACTCTCGCGGCAAGCGGTAGATGCATACGTTCAAAAAGCTGCCGAAAGCCAGCCCAAGCGCAAAGATCGCCAATGCAAGTAGTGGGTCCAAAGTTAAGTGCCTAGATAGGAGAATTATAGGGCTAGGATAGGTAGTTCCGTAGGTGCCTAAAGTACTGTAACTAAGGCAAGAGCTTCAAAAAGCGCGCTTTACGCCCAACCCAAAAAGCCGGGAGCCGCTGGCGAACAACGGCTCCGGCGGAAAGGGATATTACTGGTTCTGGCTCTCGTTCTGGTTGGCCTCAAGCCGTGGCCGGCCTTCGTGACGACTCTTAGCTGGCAGTACCGATACCGGCGCTTGCAGAGTGAAGTTCAGCACCGTCTCGGATGCCAGTTTAATCTGCTGTCCCTTACCTGCTGCTTGAACGCCGCCGCCAAGACCGCCGCCAGCAGCCGCTCCGATGGCGGCACCTTTACCGCCCCCGGCAATGGCGCCGATAATGGCTCCGATGCCGGCTCCAGCCCCGACCTTCTCAGCCGTGTTCTTACCGCGAGAGCTGCCTTCCCGGAAGTATTGGTCCGTACTAATCGAATAATAGCGGGGCCCGACCGAAATGCGATCCAGCTGTAATTTCAGTTCCGACTTGCCTTGGAATTTGCCCGCACTCTTTACATCCACGACATGCCCTTCCACGTCGTAGCCGGAAGGAATAGCAACTTCACCCTCGACCGAGAGCGGCGTATCCAGCGTGGCATGAAAAGTTTGGCCGGGCTGTGCGGTTTCGGTATTAATTGCATCCACCAGCCTGACGGCCAGCACCGTGCCGGTTGGAATAGTCACCTTCTGCGGAGGCGGTGGCGGCGCCGGGGCCGGTGGCGGCGTGTTATTTGCCATCGGTTGCGGCGAGGCTGGCGCGGAGTTCACCGTAGTAGTGGTATCCGGCGGAGTCATCGCCTCATCGCGGGAAGAATAGTTGTCGTGGTGACGTGACTTGCTAGGACGCGGCTTCGAGGCCGGTGCAGATTGCTGTACCGGCGCCGGCGTCTCATCCTGCACCGGCGCAGCAGCGGACGCCGTTGCCACGGTCAGATTGTTAACGACCTGCTTGACCCCAGCTTCTGAGGAGGCATAGCGAGCCGCAGCGTCGCGCTGTGCATCGTTATCTACCGCTCCAGAAAGGGTAACGATGCCCTTCTCGCTTTGAACCCCTAGTTGCTTCCCTTGGAGACCAGAGTCGCCATTGATTTTGGACTGAATATCACTCGAAATTTGCCCGTCATTGGGGGCCTTGGCGCAACCCACAGCCAGCGCCAGAACCGTCGTGAGCAATACGGCGCTAAGAGCAATAGATAATTTGTCTTTCATCGAAAACGCTCCTGTTATTAGCGGTGCTTAGGAATTTAGATGCGGGTGCCAGCTGGTTAGCAGCAGTAACTACAGTACTTTGTAATTAATCTATTATCAACAAGTTGGACTGGCCTTTGGGCATCTGGAAAAACGTTGGGGATTTTGGCTTTTCTGGCGATTTCCTTTATTTTTCGTGGACGAATTGATAGTCGAGGATCGAGGCCGCCATGGTCACCTTCTCTTCATTCTCGCTGGGCGGCTTGCCACGAGTGATTTTTCCCTGGCAAAAAACTAGTGCGTCCACTTGACCCGAGATTTCTTCTGGCATTTCAAACCGCATTTCAACGATGGTGTTCTCCGGCAAGGCCTTGCCGGTAAAAAGTACCCCAGACTGGCTGATATTCACCACTGTCCCCTGATACCAGGCGGCTAGCGCCTTGACCCGGAAACGCATTGCAATATTCAACTTCAGGCGGCGTGCCCGCGGGACCCAGGTTTGCTTCCTGGAGTGCCGGCTGGAACGGATGGTTTGCGTCTCTGGAGTCGTCCGCCCTAAGCGTTCGGTGCGGCGCATGGTCTTCCAGTCATATTTATATTCTGTGGCACAGAGCATGCAGACCTGGTAAAAGTCACCGTCGTCAGCGCGTCGGGGCCAGGAAAATTCGTGCGAGCAGTGGGCAAGAGAAAGTACTTCCATAATCTTTTGCTGCATAAAGGGTATTTCCGGGAGGGAGCCGGCAACGTATCAATCATCGGATGGAGTGCCGCTCATGGGTAGATTACCTTCGTCTAGTTGAAGTACTGACTCCTGACTAGCTCTATTGCATGGGGAACGCTTGACCTTTGGTGAATCATGCCGAAGGCCTGACGAATGTGTATCATCAGCCCGTGGGCGATATTGCAGCCTTTATCCTCGCCGGCGGCAAAAGTACTCGGATGGGCACCGACAAGGCCTTTCTCGAAATGGGAGGGCGCACGTTACTTTCGCGAGCCTTAGAGCTGGCCGGCACAGTTGCCCCGGACGTGGCGATTGTTGGCGACGGCTCGAAATTCTTCCCTCTCGGTCGTGTGGTCGAAGACGTCTATCCCCAGCAGGGCCCCTTAGGCGGGATACATGCGGCTTTAGCAAGCAGCAAGTCCGCACTGAACCTGATGTTGGCGGTGGATATGCCGTATGTGGAGCGAAATTTTCTGCAGTATCTCCTGTCGGAGGCGAGCCGGACTAGCGCTGTTGTGACCGTTCCACGCATCGATCCCGGCTGGCAGCCTTTGTGTGCCGTCTACCGGCGTGAGTTCGCTGAGGTCGCGGAAGATGCGCTACGCCGGCATAAGAACAAGATTGATGCTCTGTTTTCACAAGTGGAAACTCGCGTTGTCTCCCAGGATGAAATGGCACGGCTCAATTTCTCCGAAGCCATGTTCCGCAATTTGAACACCCCCGAAGATTTTGAAGCTGCCCAAAATTCAGGGTAGAGACGTAGCTCCGCTACGTCTCGGATCTTCTGCGAGCACAGGCGCGATATCATGGGGCGGTCGGGGAGATAAATTACGCTATGGCTGAATTCAATCAACTACAGAACACTCAAGACCCGCTCCCCGGCCCTTACATCGACTTCCAAGGAGTGTCGAAAGCATTTGGGGACAATCGCGTGCTCGACAACGTGAGCTTCGACGTCCTGCCCGGCGAGACAGTGTGCATTCTGGGGCGAAGTGGAGTCGGCAAGTCGGTCTCCCTGCATCACATAATGGGGTTTCTGAAGCCTGATTCGGGGCGAGTAATCGTGGCGCACGAAGATATCACCGATTTTGAAGAGCCTGAACTGCAGCGCATCCGCAAGAAAGTCACCATGGTTTTTCAAAACGGAGCGCTGTTTGACTCACTGACGGTGGGCGAGAACGTTGCGTTTCCATTGCGTGAACGGCCGGAAATCCAGGAGAAGCAGATTTTCCAGATCGTCGACGGATTGCTGGAGATGGTGGGAGTGAAAGAGATGCGCGATCTGTTGCCCTCCGATCTTTCGACCGGGATGAAGCGCTCCGTCGCTATCGCGCGCGCGCTGGCAGCGCAGCCACAGTGCGTGCTCTATGACGAACCCACTACCATGGTCGATCCGCTAATGGCGCAACTGCTGGGAGATCTGATCAAGCGGCTGAATTTGCAGCTCGATCTAACCAGCCTGGTGGTGACTCACGATATGCGCCTGGCCAAGAAGGTGGCGCGGCGCATCGTATTTCTGCATGAGGGGAAGGCCATTTTTTTTGGCACTTACGCCCAGATGGAGCGATGCGGCGAACCTATCATTCAGGAGTTTCTGGAGTTGGATGAACTCAAGCTGGAGGTTTGAGCCTAAGCAAGCTCGCTGCAAACCGTTTATTATGGAAGTGACAAAGCGTACGACGCTTGTTTAATTTTCCTATGCAACCACTGGTACGAGACCGAATCAAGAAGCTTCGCGAAGAGATCGCCGAAATCAGTGCAGCCAATCGCCTTTATCTGCAGGGCGGAAAAAAGGTTGTGGCTGCCGCCGATAATGAGCGCCGCCTTGAGCGCTTGCAGGAGATCATCGACGAACTGAGGTCGCTAACCGATTGGAAGAAGGTATAGCTACGGCTAGTTATCTGTTGAACACTCTGACGCAATCCGCCGCACCTTCCCAGCAAAAATATTCAGCTATCCACGGCTGCCTGCCGCGGTCTAACGATCGCAGGTAGTAAACCGGTGCGACGATGCTACCCACAAATTAAGGAACCTCCGGAATCGGCGGCACGTATCTAAGGCCATTGGTGGGACCGGAACCCGAGACTCCCGGCCTAACCCGCGGCCCTGCCGTCCTCCCCGGCGGCAGGGCAAACATCATGCGAATTCTGATTGATATCGTCCGTCAGTCCCTGGCCACGTTGTGGGCCCACAAACTGCGCTCATTCCTGACCATGTTTGGCATCGCCTGGGGCGTCGGTTCCCTGCTGCTGCTGGTGGGGTTGGGGGAAGGCTTTCGCAGCGGCCAGGAAAAAAACATGGCTAACCTCGGCCAGGATATTATGTTCAGCTTTCCTGGGCGGCTACCGGCGGTAGAGGGAAGCATGCAGTCCGGGCGCCCCTACAGCTTCAATTACGGCGATTACCTCGACATCCGCGCCAATGCCAAGTTTGTCGGGCCTATCTCTCCTGTACTAAATCGCGAGGACATTCGCGCCGTCAGCGAATACGGCAGCACCAATGGCCAGGTATTCGGCGTTGCGCCCGTTTATAACCAGATCCGCACTGTGCCGATCGGTCCGGGACGCTGGTTCAACGATCAGGACAACCAGAATCGTCGCCGAGTTGCGGTCGTGGGATGGGAACTCTTAAAAAATATTTTCCCAGGGCGTCCGGCTGTCGGCGAAGGCCTGCTTCTTAATGGCATTGACTTCAATATTATCGGAGTAGTTCCTAAAGTAGGACGAGAGGGAAATAACGGCACCAACGGCCGAATATTCATTCCTGTCGAGACCATGAGGATGCTCTTCCCCCTGAAAACACAAAACGCGGGCGACGATGCGCTGAGCTTCATTAACTATCGGCCTATCGTCCGTAGCGAGCACGCTCACGCCAAGCAGGAAGTTCACGCCATCATCGGACGACGCCATGGATTCGATCCCAGGAACGAAGACGCCTTCGGGGATTGGGACACAATCGAGAACTCGATCCGCGTTGCCAAGATTTTTGACGGGATGGACTGGTTCCTCGGAGTAGTAGGAGTGGTCACCCTTGGCTTGGGAGCGATCGGGATCATCAACATCATGCTGGTGTCGGTGACCGAGCGCACCAAAGAGATTGGTCTGCGCAAGGCGCTGGGAGCCACCCATCGCAACATCCTCACCCAGTTTTTCGTAGAAGGCGCATTTCTTACCGCCCTAAGCGGCGGTATTGGCCTGACCGCTTGTACGATCTTCGTCACCCTATTGGCACAGCTGCCATCGCCCGAGGGGTTCGATACTCCGCGCATTGTGCCGACCTCAGCCGTGGTAGCGATTCTTTCTCTAACCATCGCAGGCGTAGTGGCTGGCCTCTACCCTGCGCGCAAAGCAGCCCAGCTTCCCCCGGTGGAAGCCATGAGACAGGAGTAGCCATGCTTGGCGAGCTTGGGAAACAGGCCTTCGGAGCGCTGAAGCACAATCGGCGTCGCAGCATTCTCACCATGCTGGGAATGGCCTGGGGCATCGCTACGGTGGTGCTGCTGCTGGCTTACGGTTCCGGATTCGAGCGCGGATTGATGGTCGCCTTCAGCACTTTTGGCGGCAACATGATTGCCGTTTTTCCCGGGCGTACATCGCAACAGGCCGGCGGAACCAAAGCCGGAGCTGAAGTTAAGCTCACCGTTCAGGATCTCGAAAATCTGCGGGCTGAAGTCCCCTTCTTAAAACGATCGTCGCCGGAGATGAACAAGGAAACTACCGTCGCCTACGGCACCCGCAGCGCCACCTATAACATTCGTGGGACCTACGCCAGCTACCAATTTGTTAGGCACGTCGAAGTCGGCACCGGCAGCTTTTTTACCGAACAGGAGGACTTCACCCACAGCCGGGTGGCAGTTATCGGATATACCGTGAAGAAAAAACTCTTCTCCGGGCAGAACGCCATTGGAGAAAGCATTCGTATCGGCGGAATTTCGTATCAGGTGATTGGTGTTCTGAGCCACATGATTTCGAACGGGGATGACGACATGAACGCGATGATTTATATCCCCTACAGCGCGATGCGGGACCTGACGAATACTTATTACCTAAATGCAATTTTGCTGGAGTACGAGGGCGAGCACGCCAAGGTGACCAAGGCGGTGCGAGATTCCATGGCATTCCACCATGGATTCAGTCCGAAGGACGAACGTGCCGTGTTCGTGTTTGATGCCGTGAAGGAATTCGGAGAACTTCAGATCATAACGACGGGCATCAAGATATTGTTGGGATTTATCGGATTACTGACGCTGGGAATTGGCGGCGTCGGTCTAATGAACATCATGCTGGTGTCGGTGACGCAGCGTACGCGTGAAATTGGCGTCGAAAAGGCGCTGGGCGCGCATCGTTGGCACATTCTGTTTCAGTTTCTGGCCGAGTCCCTGGTAATTACCTTCATTGGCGGCCTGGCCGGAGTGGCGCTGGCATATTTGGTTTCCTGGTCGGTAGGTTCCCTTCCCCTGTGGAGTGCATTCATCGACGATGCTGACGCAGGCGACATTCATATGACGATCAATAGCAGCATTCTCATGTGGTCGACGGCAATTCTCGGTCTGGTGGGAATTGTCAGTGGAATGTTGCCCGCGATTCGCGCGGCCGCGCTCGATCCGATCGAAGCGCTGCGTTACGAGTAGCCCAGCATAATAGCCGCTGTGGCTGAAGCCTCTAGAACTCAGGGACATATCGTGGCGCTGGAAGCGCCACGCTTTCACGGAACTGCTCGCATCGCAGTACGCGCTAGGCCTCCGCAGAGCTGCTCGCGTCAAGATAAGCGCCCCGCCTCCGCGGAGCTACCCGCCAAAATAAGCGCTACGCCTCCACGGAACTTGCTCTCTTCAAAGTATGCGCTGAGCGCAAGTCGTGACTTTCGATACCCCTGAGTAAGCAGGAAGATACGGTCAGCACCCCCAGCCGTAGCGGAGCTACGGCTCTACCCAGTTTTCTGCCGGTATTTCGGCATTCCGCCATATCTTATTCAGCATTAACGACTTGCTTGTATGTACATTTATATACATAGATCGCGCCGGGTACCTCACCCCTCAGCTGGTTGTGCGCGCCTCGCCTAGGGGCCTCCAGACGCTCGCAAAGGGCATTCTACGAAGGGTCTTTGACCGCTCTGAACCCCCGCCGTTTTCGTCCCTGAGTATCAGCTTGAGATTGAGCCGTTTGGTCGCACGCGTGCGTCCATCGTCTGAAAGGCGTCACTTCGCATGCTAAAATCGCATTTCTCCCCATGCCCGATGAAAATGCCCGCCAGAAGGCTGAAGACCACTACTATGCCGCGCTGGACCTTTTGACCGACGGCGATAAAGCCGGCGCCTTGATCGAATACGAAAAGTCCGTAGCTGTCGATCCGACATTCACCGAGGCCATGCACGGGCAAGCGCGAGCATTGCAGGATTTGAATCGTTTGGACGAAGCCATAGTAATTGCCGCTCGCATCGCGGAACTCGATCCCGACGACATCCTGGCGCACACGAGTCTCTCGGTCCTATATCAAATGAAGGGGATGATTCCTGAGGCGGAGGCTGAAGGGAATAAAGCGCGCGTGCTGGGATGGAAACAGCAACTGAAGAGCAAGGCGCCGTAGCTACAGGTCGTATTTTTTCATCAAGTGACGGAACGATCGGTAGGAAATCTTCAACAAATCCGCTGCCCGCGTTTGTACTCCATTCGATTGCGCCAGCGCTGATTGCAAGAGCGAGCGTTCGATGTCGGCAACGTACTTCTCCATGTCGACGCCATCAGGCAGGCTTCCGGGGATGAATGATCCTGGACTCCCGGCTCCGGCAGCCGCCGCTCGGGTTTTGGATCGCTCGACTGGCAGCTCAACCCGTAACTCTTCACCAGTTTCCAGTGCCACAGCGCGTTCAACGGTATTTTCGAGCTGGCGCACATTTCCCGGCCAGTCATAGCCACAAAGAGCCTGAAGCGATGCCGCATTTACTCTGGAGATATTTCTGCCGGCAGCGGGGGCATATTTCTTCAAGAAATGGTTAACCAGCAGCGGCGTGTCTTCCTGGCGCTCGCGCAGCGGTGGAACCGAAACCGGGATTACATTGAGGCGGTAGTAAAGGTCCTCGCGGAACAGATTTTCTGTAACCAGCTTATCGAGATCACGGTTAGTGGCCGCGATTACCCGTACGTCGATTGCAATCTCGCTGGTCCCTCCGACTGGACGAACGCAGCGTTCCTGCAACACTCGCAGCAGCTTTACTTGCATGGTCAGGCTGGTTTCACTGATTTCGTCGAGAAAAATTGTGCCTTGATGCGCTACCTCGAACAGACCGCGTTTGTTCTGATTCGCTCCGGTGAAGGCGCCTTTCACGTAGCCGAATAACTCGCTTTCCAGAAGGGTTTCAGGGAAAGCACCGCAGTTAATCGATACGAACGGTTCTGCGGCGCGCGGCGAGCAGACATGGACAGCACGCGCCACCAGTTCTTTACCGGTGCCACTTTCACCGTAGATAAGAATCGTACTCTGAGTCGAAGCAACCGTACGGATGGTCTGCTTGAGTTGCTTCATCGCCGGGCTAGCGCCAATAATGTTGTCGAGCGAGTTGCGAGTGGCGGCGTCGCGCTTGAAGGCAAAATTCTGCCGGCTAAGCATGACTTTTTCCAGCGCACGATTAATGGCCAACTTGATTTCGTCCAGCAGGGCGGGCGTCTTGCGGATGTAGTCGGACGCTCCCCCAGCCTTCACCGCTTCTACAGCGGCTTCGTAGTCGTCCACCGCGGTTATTAAAATCACGGCAGAATCAGGCGACACCTGATGGGCGTAGCGCAGTACTTCGATGCCACCAATGTTGGGCATCTTAATGTCAGTGACGATCACGTCAAATAAAGCGCTGTCCAGCTTTCGCATGGCAGCTTCGCCGGAATTCACGGTTTCCACTTTGTGGCCGTCGCGCCGCAACGCAATGTCGAGCATTTCGCAGATAGAGCGCTCGTCGTCGCAGATGAGGATATTACCCACGTGGGCCCCCTGCGGCGCTGGCGACAGCGACTTCTTGGGACTCAGGCAGTGCGCTCATTTTTGTCGCGGTGGAAGCGTTCGCCTGTCGCAACCTCAACACAAACTCACTTCCCTCCCCCAGTTTGGACCTTACCCATACCTTGCCGTCATGGGCCTGAACAATCTGGTAGACAATCGCCAGACCCAGGCCGGTTCCGCCTTCGAACTGCGATTGGAAGGGCTCGAAGATTTTTTCGATAATTTGTGGGCTGATGCCGGGCCCCGTGTCGGCAAAGCTGATTTGCCATTCTTCCCCGATCGAATCGACCGAGACCCGAAGTGTTCCGCCCTGCCTCATGGCGCGAACCGCGTTCTCGCAGAAATTCCAAAATACCTGCTTGATTTTGTCGCCATCGGCAAGAACCGTCACCGAGGAGACTTCGTAGTTGCGTTCGATGACGATTCCAGCCCCTTCGATGACCAGGCGATGCTCCAGCAGCGTTAGCGTGTCGTCGAGTAACGGGAGCAGATCCACCTGAGTCAGCTTGTACTGGCGATTTCGAGAGTACGAAAGAAAGTCGGTGATAATTGCATTCAGGCGCTCAGATTCGCGGATGACAATCTGCAGCAGCGCGCGATGGTCGTCGCTCAAATCGGCGATTCCCGCCAACATGCTGGCTGATCCGGCAATCGATGAGAGCGGGTTGCGGATCTCATGGGCAATCGCGTTGGAAAGTCTGCCCACTGCCGCGAGGCGGTCCTGCATTCGCACTTCACGTTCCAGTCGCCGGATCTCGGTCAGATCGTCGAAGGTATAAACGTACCCCAGATTGCCACGGTCTGGCACTGTCAAGGCAGAAACGCGCACCCGAAACGTCTTGTGAAAATTGCTTCGCGTCACGAACCGAACTTCTCCGTGAGTTCGCTCGGAGTTGACGGCAGGGAGAGGGTCCAGAAACAGTTCACCGACGGGTTTTCCCCAGAGTTCGCGCTCAGAACGGTCGAGCACGATCTGCGCTGCTGTGTTTGCCAGGGTGATATGTCCATCGAGGCCGGTAGTGATGATTCCTCCGCTGATTGCCTGAATAATGTTCTCGTGCAGTGCCTGCAGATTTTCCAGAGCGCCACTGGCGTGTTTCAACCTAACATTTACTTGACGAAGCTTACTGGCAAGTAATCCTGCGAGATAGGCAACCGCCAGGTAAGCGCACAGGTTGACCACAATGATGGCTTGCAGCATTCGCAAGTCCGGACGCGTTGGCGAATAGGAGGGAATTACCTGGAAATAAGTTAGCTCAAGTACCCCGCCGTAAAGAATGAATGCCAGGGCCGCCATCAGATAGGTCCACAGCGGCGGCAGCAAGATCGACGCTACGATGATGACAAGGGGATAGAGGAAATTCAGCGAGCTGTCGACACCCCCGGTCGCATAGACGATCAGTGTTACCAGGATGAGGTCGGTGATTACTTGAATGAATGACTGTAAGCGATGTTCCTGCCAGAAAGACAACAACAGCAGATAGAAAGCGGAGATCCCATACCAAAGAACCACAATGCTGACGAACAACGACATCGGCAGAGAATTCGGCGTAAAACGGGAAATCGCCAGTTCAATGCCCAGCAGAAATGTGAGGATGATGACACGGACCTTGACCAGCCACGCCAGCCACAGCCGCTCATCAAACATGGATTGCATTGGTGATCTCTATTCGGCGGAGCGATCGACCTCCGCGGGACAGGAGTAAGTGGACCAGAAGTCAGCTGCTGATCCACTCACCTGTTTCGATAATGCTGCTATCCGGAGAGCTTGGCGATCATTGAGAACAGCGGCATGTAGAGTGAAATCACGATGCCGCCTACCGCGACGCCCAACATACCGATGATGGCCGGTTCCAACATGGCCATTAGATCTTTGGTGGCAGAGTCGACCTCATCTTCGTAGAAGTCGGCGATCTTCTGCAGCATGGCGTCCATGGCGCCGGTGGCTTCACCGACTCCAATCATTTGCGTCACCATGTTGGGGAAAACTCCGCTCTCGCGCAGTGGATCGACAATGGTGCGGCCTTCTTCGATGGCCTTGCGCACCTTCATCAGCGCTTCTTCGAGCACTGCGTTGCCAGAGGTACGGGCGGTAATGCTCAAGCCTTCAAGAATCGGAACACCCGAGGTGATCAGTGTGCCCAGAGTTCTGGTGAACCTTGCGACTGCGATCTTACGCAGTAACAGCCCGAGAACTGGCATGTGCAATAACATTTTGTCGAAGTAGTAGCGGCCTTTGGGATCTTTGCGGATTTGCTTAATTCCGAAGTAAAGACCGAACAGGCCGGCGAAAAAGAACCACCAGAAGTGGCCGACAAAATCGCTCAGCCCCATGACGATTCGGGTAGGCAGCGGCAGGTCGACGCCAAGACCAATGAACAAGTTGGAGAAAATTGGAACCACCCACTTCAGCAGCGCGCCAACGATCAAACCCGCCAAACTGACCACGGAGACGGGATAGATCAGTGCCGACTTCACAGCCGCACGCAGCTTCACGGCTTTTTCGACGTAAATAGCGAGCCGCTGGAGAATGATGTCGAGAATACCGCCAGTTTCACCTGCCTCGATCATATTGGTGGTCAGGTCATCGAAAACCACGGGATACTGGCGCATGGCGTTAGCCAGTGTTGCGCCGCCTTCCACGGTTTGCCGGACCCCATTGAGCGTCTTCTGGAAGGTCGGATTTTCCTGGTTGGCCGCCAGGATTTCCAGACACTGAACCAGCGGCAGGCCGGCGTCGATCATGACCGAGAATTGCCGAAAGAAGATAGCAATGTCTTTGGTCTTGACTTTGCTGGAGCCGAAGGTTGGCATGGCAAATTCTTTGCCTTTCTGGCGGATGGAGCCAGCTGTAATGCGCTCACGCTTTAGCTGGCTGACCACTGTCTGCTTATCGGCGCCCGTGCGCTCTCCGGTCACCTTCTCGCCGGAAGCATTTTTCCCTGAAAATGTAAAAACTGGCATGGTAAATCTCTCCTCGCTGCTTGTCCTTCCCGGTGGCGCTACTCGATCACGCTCCGGCTATATCTCAAAGTTGCTACCGCTTGCCCGGTGTTGCCCCACGCGCCAGAGTCGGTTGCGGCTGGTTACGACCGACTAAGCTGGCTCCGCGGTTGATCATTTCCTGCAATTCGTCAGGATTGCTGGAACGAGCCATGGCCAGTTCCAGGGTGATGTGCTTCTGCATGTAAGCAGTTGCCAACGATTGATTGAAAGTCTGCATTCCGTACTTATCCTGTCCGGTCTGCATGGATGAATAAATCTGGTGAATCTTGTCTTCGCGGATCAGGTTGCGGACCGCAGCATTCGGCACCAGCACTTCCATGATCATGGCGCGACCTTTGCCATCGATCTTCGGCAGCAGGGTTTGGCAAAGAATTCCTTCGAGCACCAGTGACAGCTGCGCCCGAATCTGGGACTGCTGGTGCGCCGGGAAAACGTCGATCACACGATTGATGGTCGAAACTGCGGAATTGGTGTGCAGCGTGCCGAAGGTTAAGTGGCCGGTTTCGGCGATACGTAGCGCAGACTCAATGGTTTCCAAATCTCGCATTTCGCCGATGAGGACCACGTCCGGATCTTCACGGAGTGCAGCACGCAGAGCGTCGGTAAAGCTTTTGGTGTCGGCGTGCAGCTCGCGCTGGTTGACTACGCAATTCTTGTTCATGTGAACAAATTCGATCGGGTCCTCGATGGTGAGGATGTGATCGTGACGCTCGGTATTGATCTTGTCGATCATGGCTGCGAGCGTGGTCGATTTACCCGAACCGGTTGGACCGGTAACCAGCACCAGACCGCGCGGCTTGTCGCAGAGTTTGCTCACTACCGCGGGCAGACCCAACTGGTTAAAAGACTTGATCTCGAATGGAATCAGGCGCAGCACGCAGGCGGTTGCGCCGCGCTGATTGAAGACGTTGGCACGAAAACGGGCCAACCCCTTCAACCCGAACGAAAAGTCCAGTTCGAGGGTCTCTTCAAAGCGGTGTTTCTGTGCGTCAGTCATGACGCTATAGGCCAATTGCTTGGTTTCGGCTGGCGTCAGCTGCGGCAAGTCAAGCGGAACCAGGTGCCCGTGCACGCGGATCTGCGGCGGCGAATTGGTGGTGATGTGAAGATCGCTGCCTTGCATTTCCAGCATCCGTTTCAACAGATCGCTTAACGAGAGCGACATAATTTCTTCCCCTTTTCCTTAAAACTTAGTGAATGGTTTCGCGCGCAATTTCTTCCAGCGTGGTCATACCCAACGCCGCCTTGATAAGACCGCTTCGGCGAAGCGTGATCATTCCGCGCTCAATTGCTTTTTTCTTCAGCTCAACTGCCGATGCTCCGACGAGCACCAGTTCACGAATCTCGTCGTCCACTTCCATTACTTCGTAAAGACCAACCCGCCCCTTGTAGCCGGTGTTGTTGCAGACTGTGCACCCGCGTCCCTTGTGAATCTTCACGCTCTTGGCCTCGGCTGCACTGTAACCTTCCTCGATTAGCGTCTGCAGTGGCACATCGACCGGTTCAGTGCAGTCCTTACAAATGCGGCGCACCAGTCGCTGGGCGCAGATCAAGTGGACGGAAGTCGCAACCAGGAACGGCTCAATACCCATATTCATTAGTCGAGTAATAGTTTCTGGGGCGCCGTTAGTGTGCAAAGTGGAAAGCACAAGGTGGCCGGTGAGGGCGGCCTTAATAGCAATTTCAGCAGTTTCAAAGTCTCGAATTTCGCCGACCAGAATGATGTTGGGATCCTGCCGCAAGAAGGCTCGCAGTGCGGCGGCAAAGTTCAGGCCGATCTGTTCTTTCATCTGCACCTGGTTGACGCCCTGCAATTGAAATTCGACCGGATCTTCCGCGGTCATGATGTTGGTGTCAGGCGTGTTAAGGCGCGCGATAGAAGAATAGAGAGTGTTGGTTTTGCCGGAGCCGGTAGGTCCGGTAACGAGCACCATGCCGTAAGGCTTCAAGATGGCTTTCTCGAATTTAACCAATGATTCTGGCTCGAAGCCGAGCTTGGTCATATCGAGGCGCAAATTTTCTTTGTCCAACAACCGCATCACAATCTTTTCGCCCCACAAGGTGGGAAGCGTGCTGACGCGGAAATCGAGCTGCTTTTTGCGGCCCCCGATGTGCATCTTCAGCATGATGCGACCGTCCTGGGGCAGGCGCTTTTCGCTGATATCCAGCTTCGACATAATTTTGACGCGGGAGGTGATCGCATCCTTGAGTTTCAGCGGAGGCGACATAATGCTCTGCAAGATTCCGTCTATACGGAAGCGAACCCGGAACTCTTTTTCGTAGGGTTCCATGTGAATATCGCTGGCTCCCCGCTTTACAGCATCGGTGAGGACCAAATTCACCAGCTTGACGATGGGAGCCTCGTCCGCGGCTTTTTCGAGCTCTGAAAGCCCGAGTTCTTCTTGCTCAGCTTGCAATTCGACGTCGGCCTCATTGGCCTCATTCATCGACTGCATGACCTGTTCCAGGTCATCCTGCTGCGTCGTCCCGTAAGCTTTGTCGATTCCCTGCTGAATTGAGCTTTCTGACGCCACCACCGGCTCAATGTTGAATCCCGTCATGAACTTGATATCGTCCATGGCGAATACATTGGTGGGATCGACCATTGCAATGGTCAACGAAGCGCCTACGCGGCTAAGAGGAAGAATCTGGTAACGCTTCGCGGTTTCAAACGGAATGAGCTTCACTACCGAGGGATCGATCTCGAAATAGGAAAGATTAATCGCCGGCACTCCGTACTGGCGAGAAAGGAAATTAGTGACATCCTCGTCAGTCAGGAAGTTCAGCTTGACCAAGGCAGATCCCAGACGGCAATTAGTTTCCTTCTGGACCTTCGTGGCCTTTTCCAACTGCTCTGGGGTAATGACCTTCTCTTTGACGAGCAGGTCACCCAGCCGTTGAGACATACTTCGATCTCCTTATTCGAGCGGCAGAGAGAAATTGTTGGCGCGGAAAGACGGCTGCGAATCAGGGGAGAGACGCCGTGCTTTCGCGTTGACACAAATTGTCAACGCAGACGGCTTATGGCAAAAGTAACTTTAGTACTTGAACGCGCTGGAGAATTTCGCCAAGTGCAGGCAAATGCGCGAAATGCGCGTCAGATGCACTTTTTTGAACACAAAACTCACTGGTTACTCTGGTGGCCATGCACTTCGGTAAGCGCAGCGGACTATAGTCTTCCAGCGTGATGATGGCCCATGGCGGTCTGTGGCGGGGGCGCAGTGCCCGAGAATAAGGGCTTCTGCTTTACAGCCGAAACCGCCCGAGCCTGCGGTGATAACAAATCCTTTTACTGGCGGCAGCATCTTACTTTTCAGGCCTTTATAATGTGAGCACCACGTCAGGCCCCAGGGGTTAACTTCAAGAATGGCAAGCCCGGGTAAGAACCAGGCCGAGGAACCTACTCGCCGCAGGAAGCTTATTTACTTCCTGACGGTTGGGGTGTTCCTGCTGCTGGCAGTCATCATCTCGCAGACTTCCTTTGATCTTCCTTTTCTGAACCCTGGAAGCAATCAGCAGCTGGAGTTTTTTGCCGCTCTGTCAGCGCTGATTTTTCTGCTATTTGTAGCATTGACCGTTGTCCTTGCGCGGAATCTGATCAAGCTTTTTGCCGAGCGCCGGCTCGGCGTATTGGGATCAAAATTCCGCACGCGCCTGGTGGTTGCCGGCCTTCTGCTGTCTTTCCTGCCGGTTATCTTCATGTTCTGGTTTGCCTACGGCTTGATGAACCGCACCATCGACAAGTGGTTCTCTCGCCCGGTAGAGGAGGTACGGCAAGACAGCGCCGCCATGGCCAGCCTGTTGGCCAATTATGCGGCCCAAAATGCTCATGCTGAAGCGCTGTCAATTGCTGCTGACCCGGAAACTCAACATGCCTTTGGCGGGCACAGCTTTTCAGCCGTAGTAGGCGAGTTCCGGCGTCATGACGCAACCTTGCAAGGCGGCTTCGCTTTGGCGATCGCAGATGGCAATGCCGAAGCCAGCTACGGTGCCCCGGCTCCCTGGTCGGTGCTGCAAAAGGTTCTCCCAGCTGACCTGCTGCTGCCTCGTACGTCATCAGTGCTGACCTACGACCACATCGACTACGTTTTTGGGACGGCGGCAGTTTTGAATCGCGGAGTGATCGTCGTAGCGATGCCGCTGCCGAAGACTTTTTCTGAGACCGTACGCCAGATAGAAGCCAGCCAGAAGCGCTATGTGGAACTGTTTGCGCAGCGCAAGTTAGTGCGCCGCACTTACATGGGTCTGTTACTGCTGCTCACCGTCCTGGTTCTGTTCGCCACCACCTGGCTGGCACTGTTTTTGTCAAAGTTAGTAATGCGGCCGGTAGCTGCGCTGGCCGAGGCTACCCAGGAGATTTCCCGGGGGCGGCTTGATTACCGCGTGGAGGTACGCGCCACCGACGAACTGGGCGATCTGGTTCGCTCGTTCAACCGAATGGCTGCGGAACTGGAAAGCAACCGGCAGCAGCTGGAATCTTCCAGCCGCGAGCTCGAAGACGTTAACCTTGCTTTGGAGCAACGCCGCCAGCATATGGAGACGATCCTGGAAAGCATTCCGACTGGAGTGCTTTCGCTGGACGCGACCCGCCGAATCACTCACGTGAACCATGCTCTGCTTCGGCTGTTTCGGCCGAAGGGAGTGGAGTCCGGCACCCCGAATCGGTTGATCGGATCTTTGCTGGTCGATATCTTTCCCAGCGAAGTAATCGCGGATCTTGAGCCTTTGCTGCGGCGCGCCGACCGCATGGGCACCACTACAACGCAGATGGAATTTGATCTTCAGTATCAGGAGTTAAACGTCGCCATCACGGTGGCTACGTTGCATCACGAAGGAAAGGGATTGGGCTACGTCCTGGTTTTTGAGGATTTGTCCGATCTGTTGAAGGCACAACGGCAGGCCGCCTGGCGCGAGGTTGCCCGCCGCGTCGCCCACGAAATCAAGAACCCCCTTACCCCTATTGCGCTTTCAGCAGAACGGATTCGCCGCCACCTTGATCGCGGCACTCCAGACGCCAACTCCATGAATGTGCTGGATGGTTGCGCCAAGACGATCGAGGGTGCGGTTGAGACGCTACGTACGCTGGTGGATGAATTCTCTACGCTGGCACGCTTCCCTACCGCACAGCCGCAGCCAGCCAATATCAACAGCATCATTGAGAACACGTTAGCCATGTTTAATGGGAGGCTTGACAATATCCATGTCCGCACTTCCCTCTCCGGCGACTTGCCCCGCGTCATGGCTGACGGCGAGGCTATTAAACGCGCGCTGGCCAACCTGGTGGACAATGCTGCCGAAGCCATGCAGGAGGCGATGCATCGCGAAATACAGATTTCGACTTGCCTGGTGGGCACTCGCGATGCGGTTGAAATTACGGTTGCCGATACTGGGCACGGTGTTACTCAAGAACTCAAGGAACGCTTATTTCTGCCTTATTTTTCAACCAAGAAGCGCGGAACCGGGCTGGGGCTGGCGATCGTGAGCCGCATCATCCAGGACCACCACGGCTCCATCCGCGTGGAGGAAAACAAACCTGTTGGCACGCGGTTTGTGGTTGAATTGCCGGTAGTCCCGGAAATGGCTACCGTTCCCGCCTTTGCCTAAGCATGCACAACATCCTCATCGTGGACGACGAAATCAGTATCCAGGAATCGCTCAAAGGGGTACTGGAGGACGAGGGCTATTCCGTCTCGGTTGCTGCCAGCGGTGAGCAGTGCCTCGACCTGTTGCATAAGCAAACTTTTGATGTCGTGCTGCTGGACATTTGGCTGCCGGGAATCGATGGTCTTGAAACCCTGGACAAAATTCGAGAACTTGGCGATGCACCTGAAGTCATCATGATTTCCGGGCACGGCACCATCGAAACCGCGGTTCGGGCCACCAAGCTGGGCGCTTACGATTTCCTGGAGAAGCCACTCTCCATCGACAAGACTCTAATCCTGCTCAAGAACGCTTTAGACGCCAGGCGCCTGCACCTGGAAAATCGCGATCTCCGCAAGCAACTAGTGCCCCGCAGCGTGATCGTCGGCGAGAGCATTCCCATGAAAGCTCTTCGGCAGCAGATCAATATCATGGCTCCGACTAACGGACGGGTATTGATTTTGGGTGAGTCGGGCACGGGTAAAGAGTTGGTTGCACATGCCATCCATGCGCAGAGCCTTCGTAAGGATGAAACTTTTGTGGAAGTGAATTGTGCGGCCATCCCTGAGGATTTGATCGAAAGCGAACTATTCGGCCATCAGAAGGGATCGTTCCCTGCCGCCTCGACAGACAAAGAAGGCAAGTTTCAGAAGGCGAACGGTGGCACGCTATTCCTCGACGAAATCGGCGACATGAGTCTGAAGACGCAGGCCAAGGTGCTGCGAACGCTGGACGAGCAGCGCTTCACTCCGGTCGGCAGCGATGACGCCATTACGGTGGATACCCGGGTCATTGCTTCAACCAACAAGGACCTTGATGAAGAGATTTCGCGCGGCAACTTTCGCGAAGATCTCTTCTACCGGGTCAATGTAATTCCCTTTTACGTCCCGCCACTTCGCGAACGCAAAGAAGACGTGCCTTTGCTGGGACGACACTTTCTCAAGGAATTCTCCGCCGCTTATGGTCGCAGGCCGCGCGAAATCACCGACGACGCCATTGAAACGTTGATGCGCTATGCCTGGCCGGGCAATGTCCGCGAGCTGCGCAACGTCATCGAGCGAATTGTGATTATGAATCCCATGACCACCCGCTTTGACCGCAAGCATCTGCCGCCGCTGGTGCACCGCGATGGCAGTCGACGAAGTGTAGCCGGAGAATTTTCCACCCTGCACCAGGCCCGTGCCGCCTACGAGCGCGACTATATCCTTAAAAAATTAGATGAGAGCCACGGCAACGTAACCCGGGCCGCAGAAGTACTCGGCCTCGAGCGAAGCCATCTCTATCGCAAGATGAAAACTCTGGGGATTGCAGTGAAGGAATAAGGCAGCCGCTAAAGCCGGGCGTCGCGGGATGCCAATTCGCCCGGCTGAAAGCCGGGCGCTTCCGCGGCGCTGCGAACGCAGACGCAAAGCGCGTCAGCAAAGATTATGACGCCGGGAATAACGCGGAAGCGTGGCGCTTTCAGCGCCACGAAAGCGACCGGGCAACGAAAAGGCTTTAGCTGCAGCCCCACAAAAGAAATGCCCTCTGGATAAATCCAGAGGGCATTAAAGCATCCAGGCCCTAGTCTTGGTCGGGACGGCGCTTCAAAGTCGGGCGATCATCTCCAGTCGAGGTTTTATCATCTCCACTGGTTTTATCAGTTGTGGAGGTGCGTCGCAGAGTAGGTTTCTTGCTGTTGTCTTTGTCATCCACCATTTTGCGGCGATTTTCAATCGACGCAAGCCGCGCCTTTACTTCATCGAATTCTGAACTGGTCACCAGATACTGCGCCCGCGCCGGCAGAATCTTCTGGATCTCTTCCTGGGACTTCGTAATCCGGTCCGGAGTCTGAGGATGGGTCGAGAACGCTTTCGCTAATGTACCTGGCTTCTTCTTCTCTTGCGCCTGCACCTTTTCAAAGAAGCTGATGAAGGCTTGCGGATCGTACCCGGTTTTGTACATGTACTGCAGCCCCAGATAGTCTGCCTCCGCCTCGAAGCCGCGCTGGAAAGTCAGGAACGTCATGGGGAGGCCGATGCCTGCGGCGCCACGAATTGCATATCCCAAACCGCCACCCATGAAGATCAGTGGAATGGTGCCGATATTGGCCCATTGGGAACGCGTCATCTGCCGCGTGGTGTGGCGAGCCGCGACGTGAGCAATTTCGTGCGCCATCACGCCGGCAAGTTCAGCCTCGTCGTCAGCGGCAAGAATCAAGCCACTGTTCACATAGAAGAAACCGCCGGGCAAAGCGAAGGCGTTAATTTCGTCGGAGTCGATTACTTTAATCGTAAACGGGACCTGCGAGTCTGAATTGCGAACCAGATTCTGGCCGACGCGATTCACATACTCAGCAATCACCGGATCCGTAATCATTTTGGAGCTGGCTTCCACTTGCTGGGCATATTGCTTGCCCATCCGAATTTCGCCTTCAACCGAGTACCAGTTGCCTAGCCCACGGCCGCCCATCTTGCGATTGCCGATGGCATCGACATCGTTCTTGCCACCATCGTGCTTAACTTTGTCAGGATCGGCCGCCGGTACCGGAGTCTCCCCGGGCTTCGACTGGTCATCCTTGGTCGCGGTCGAGTTTTTTGCGGCGGGTGAGTCCGCGGGTGGAGCGGTGTTTGGGTCTGGAGTCTGGGCTTGAGCAAAACCGACTGGCGTCAGATAACTGAAAGCCAACAGAATCGCCGACAGAAGCGTGAGCCGGATTTTCATAAATTTTTACTCCACCCGTGAACTTCTTTGGAAGATTATACGCCCGCCCAAACGCGGTATTGCCCGGGTTTCTAGTTAGTTGGAAGCGCAATCGTTACAGAAGGTTATCCGGACTTTGCGAAACGTCAAGCGTCCCAGCTGGCTTCTACCCGCCTACCGTAATGCGCAATACCGGCTTTGAAAACCTTCCGCTTTTGGATAGATTCGCCTTATGGCCAATTCCCAGCCAGTGGTGCTCACCATTGCCGGTTTCGACCCGTCCTCGGGCGCCGGCGTCACGGCGGACATAAAGACCATCGCCGCACATGGTTGCTATGGGCTGAGCTGCATCACAGCGCTTACGGTGCAATCGACCCGGGGAGTCGTCCGGGTTGAGCCGGTATCCGCTCAAACGGTTCGCGATACCCTGGAAGCCCTCGCTGGAGATGTGGTTATCTCTGCCGTCCACATTGGGATGTTGGGTAATGCCGAGATCGTGCGGGCCGTGGTCAACTTTCAGAAGAAACACAAGCTGCCGCACCTGGTTCTCGATCCCATCCTAAAATCAACTTCCGGGGCTGATTTGATTGATCCTGCCGGCCGTAAAGTCTTGATTGAAAAGCTGCTGCCCTTAGCGTCAGTTATAACCCCTAACGTGGACGAAGCTCGCGATATAGCTGGGACTGTAGCCGCTAAACTAGCTACGGCTAACACCAGTGATATGAGGCAAGTAGCCGCAAAGCTACATCAAATGGGTGCGGTTGCGGTGGTGGTTACTGGCGGGCACCTCGAACCCGCCATGGACCTGTTGAGCATTTCAACCGGGGAATTACATCAGCAAGAATTCAGCTCAGAGAGGCAACAATCGTCATCGACTCACGGTACCGGCTGCGCATTCTCCACCGCTTTGGCATGCAATCTAGCACTGGGAAAAGGGCTGGTCGAAGCTGTGATGCTCTCCAAAGCCTACGTCTCTGTGGCCATTACACGCGCCCTTAAGCTTGGCAAAGGGATAGGGCCGGTAAATCACCTTTACCGGTTGGAAGAGGCGATCGAAAAAGGAAATTAGGCTAGAGTTTGCGATTCGCGGCAGGTGCAGATTTGAGCAGGATTCCGGCCACAAAAGCTGCTACCGCTGCCAGCAGCCATTGCATCCGATAAGACTGGACGATGGTGAAGTCCGCACTGTTTTGCGGATTGTAAAGAATGCCAACCATTAAAGCCGCCAGCACGCACGCCACTCCCAAAAGAAACGCGATGAAAGATGCGTTTTGTAGACCCAAAGCCAGCTTTATGTTGTGAACTTCCAGGTGGCGAGTCCAGCCCAGGTCGAGAATGGGATGCAAGTATCGTTCGGTTCCGCAATTATGACAGAAGTGTGACCCGACCATGAATTCCGCCTGGCAACCTCGGCAGACATTTACCATGCCGGTAGCAATTGGAATCGCGGTTACTTGCGGAACAACCACGGCGGGGGGGCGCCAGTATTCGTGCTGAGTGCCAGGAACAACTTCAGACATATAGAGGCCTGCGTGCTTTGCTTAATCGCAAGCCAGTGACCAAACCCTAAACATGCTAAGTCATTGATTTACCGGGATGACAGTAGTCGCGAAATACGAACCCTACGGGCAAGATTTACTCTCGTAGGGCAAATTATGGCGAAGAGATAGCCTTATTCTAAGTACCGAATTAAAGGAAACGTTTTTCGATAGGTACGCTGTTCTGGTCAGGCACACTCCGCATTCGGATAAACTACCTCCTACCCAAAAAAATGCTTCGCTCAGTCTCTTCCGGCCGTTGGCCGCACTCTCTTCTATTTCTGTTGGTGCTTTCGGTGGGATTCTGCTTGTCGCTTTTCTCCCAGACTGTGGTTAGTTCTCAAGGTAAACCGTCAGCCGATTCCTTCCGGCCTACTGACCCGCTCAATGCTCCTGCGTTCGACCATTTTTACAATCTCGACTATGACTTATCGATCGCAGAGTTTCGGCAAGTTTTGCGGCATCATCCTGACGATCCGTTTGCGATAAACCATTTGTTAGTCGCAATCTTGTTCCGGGAACTGAATCGAATCGGCGCACTCAACTCGGGCGATTATACGAATGACTTGTTTGTGAGCACCCCACGCTTGCCGGCCGATCCCGAAACCAGGAAGGAAATCAAGGGGCTGGTTGACCAGGCTCTTGCGCTTGAAGAGAAGCGGTTAGAGACCAATTCCAAAGACGTTGATGCACTTTACGCTCGCGGCGTGACGCGAGCCCAGTCATCCACCTATACCGCACTGGTTGAACATGCCTGGTTTTCCGCGCTGCGTAATGCCGTAGGCGCGCGTCGTGACCACGAACTAGTGCTAGAACTCGATCCTAACTACACCCAGGCGAAGTTGATTGTCGGCACCCACAATTACGTGATGAGCAGCCTGTCGTGGGCGGTCAAGGCAGCAGTTGCAGTTGCGGGCTTAAGCGGAAGCAAAGAAAAAGGGCTGGAATATCTGCGTGAAACCGCCAACGGCCCTGGCGAGACTGCGGTGGATGCCAAAATAGTGTTGCTGCTTTTCCTACGTCGTGAGCACCAGTATGACGAGGCCCTGGGAATCGCCCGCGGACTCATTCCGGTTTATCCCAGGAATCTTTTGCTGGCTCTTGAGGAGGGCAACCTATTGCGTGCGGCGGGGCGGAATAAAGAGGCTGCTGCGGTCTATCGAAAGGTCTGGCAAGCCGGACACGACGGTAGCTATCCAGGTTCGCACTTCGAGCTCGCGGCGCTCGGCCTGGGCGACGTTTTACACGCACAAAAAGATTATGCCGGTGCCGCGGCGGCTTACGAACTGGTGAACGGCGTGCCCAAACCCGATAACGAACTCTTGCAGAAGGCTAATCTCGCGGCCGGCGAAGCTTACGACGTCTTACGGAAACGAGACTTGGCGATGCAGAAATACTCCGCCGTCATTGCCGTGAAAAGCGATTCTCCATTTGCCGAGACCGCGCGCAAGTGCATGAAAGATCCCTGCCCGAGCCAATAGATTCAGGGAACTTCCTGCGACGACAAGCGTATCTTAGTCTGGAAAGTGGAACTGTTCCCAAAACTCGGACTTCAAATCGCAGTTTCGGGGAGGGGATTATGTATTGCAACTACTGCGGAAAAGTTATCCAGGACGATGCCAATATCTGTGCCTATTGCGGCACTCGCGTAGGCGGAGTGATTGCACGTAAGCGCCTGGTAAGGCCTCGCGCCGGACGCGCCATTGCTGGAGTCTGCGCCGGCTTTGCCGAATATTTCGACATCGATGTCACAGTCGTGCGGCTGGTCTGGCTGCTGGTTGGGGTCATGACTGGCATCGGCCTACTGTCCTATCCGATTGCTTGGATCGTCATGCCCGAGGAGCCATTGATGCTGACGGCACCGGTTGGATACAGAGTGGCGGGATAGGATGATCGACCTTCAGTGGTTTAGGGAACTTCCATACGATTATTCTAAATGGAGAGTTGATAGCGGCTGCGGTTCCCCAGGCCAGATTGCCATCGCGCGAAGCAAAAGAATGCTTACCAATAATAGTGCCCATATCTGATGGGGCATGATCAGCGTGTTCCACCACCAGGAGCTCTGAATTTCCGGGGGAAACCTTCGACTTTGGGCAAGTTGCTGAAGTGCGGCCGCTCCGGGGAAGGCAAAGGGAATCAACAAAAAGAGCCCCCAGAGACTCAAGGTTCTTGTCCGCCCCGCATGCCCGGAGAGCATCCAGCTGAGCGGGAACATCAGCACTGCAGCGTCATAATTTCGGTGGTAGTTTGGAAGCAGACTGAGGAGAGCCAGCACGCTGAGAGTCAAGTGCGCCGGTACAGCTCCATTGCGCCTGAAACCTAGCCAAAGCCACACTGCCAGCAAGATTGCGCTTACGGCCAATGCGCCTATTCGCGCCCCTCTCGTACTGCCAACCAAGGCATAGAAGAGAACCTGCAGGTTGACCATCGTGAACCTGATGGGGTCGGCCTCCGTGAAATCCACCGGCGGAGTATCGGCTACAAACCTGTGGGCGTTTTCCAAGTAATCCGGCAGCCAAGTGACACCCGAAGCCTCAAGGCGCAATATTCCCACCGATAACACTGCGATTCCGACCCCAGCGCACACCAATACAAGCTGCCATCGTTTTCGCAGACTATGATACAGAATGAACCAGATTGCGACCTGTGGCTTCAGGCAAGCTGCAATCGCCAGCAAGACTCCTGCCAATATGTATTTTCGGCGGTCCGCTGCCCACGCCCCCATCGCGCAGAGGCAAACGGCAAGTATGCCTAGGTTACCGACTGCGACGCCTGTTTGCAGAGGCGCCAGCGCCAAGGTTAGTGCCATGAACAGATAGGTATTCCCAATTTGTGGCAGGCAGGCTAGAGAAGCGAGAGCCCACATGGCCAGACAGATCGGCAAAGCCAATAGAACTACCCACATTATTTCCGCCGCTAACCAAGGCAGGGCTGCTATTGGGGATAACACGACTTGCGTTGTAAGTGGATACGCGGAATGAGTCCAATAGCCATTTACGTCGGGAGAACCACCCACTGTGTCACGGTAAACTTCTACAAAATTATTTGGGTTGTATGGATTTAGACCGTTAATCCAGGCCCTTGAGGGCACATATACCTGGGCGAAATCACTTCTCTCGTTCTTAAAAAAACGCACCGGCCCTCTATAGACCATTTCAGAAGTGGTGATGAGAAGCAGGAGAGCAACCAGGATGTCCTTCTTTCTTTTTGGTGCCAGAGTAAAGCCTCCGTCCTCGCCTGCAAGGGTTGATCAAGCAAACTTCCCACAGAGAATCGTAGCTCAGTCATATTAAACAAAGCGAAAAGTTTCCTGCTGTTGAGTTCCCCTCGTCAAAGGGACATTCGCACACTAGAGCTCTCGCGGAAGAGACAATTGCCGATGACACCCGCACACACGCCAGGAAATTAACGGGCGTCGTAGGGGACAAGCAAACGATTGCCGATATTGAAGAGAGCGATAAAGTGAAGACGGGCGCCAAAGATGAGATCCGCCGGCCACGGATAAAGATGGAGATCGCTAAGCTCTTTTATCTTTTGCAGCCCGAGCAGACGCTCCGCATTCTGCCATTGTGGGGCTGTCCAATAGTTGAATGGCAGAGGAACACCATGCCGCGAATTACCCACGTAGTCCATGAATCGGAGGCGCGCCTCTCCGAACCAGCCCTGTAGAACGTGGTCTTTTAACAAGAGCGATTTCCTGGAAACTCGTATGGCCTCGCGTAAGAGGACCAGCGGGTCCTTCGTGTGATGGAGAACGTCAACGAAGAGCACGACGTCAAAGCTGCGAGCGGGAAATGGCAGGTTCTGGCCGTCGAATCGTTTTACCGGAATGCTGGTGCCTAGCCGAACCGCGACGTCAACGCCTTCAATCGTCAAGTCAGGGCGTAACTGCAGAAGCAGCGCTGCAAGCTTTCCGTCTCCGCTGCCAACATCCAGGACGCTGGAATTGGGAGGAATGAAATCAGCAAGTTGTCTTGAGAGCCGTATCACGCGGCGTTCCAGAACCAAGTGGTCATGCAAACTATCCAGAGCCTTCATTTTCGGCGCATGCCTAAAACGCTGAGGAAGAAGCTGGAGAATATTCCCTGCACACCCAGCGTGAGACAGAGAGCGCCGGGGATAACCAATCGAAAGGAGTGCGACATATCAAGCGGGCCAAAGTGTTGCGTCTCCCAGAAATGCACGGCGTAGATCGAAATAGCAAGCCCCGTGCATGCCAGGATGGCACCGACAATTAGACCGACTTCGAGCGTGATATAGCGGAATAAGCGATCTAACAAAGGATCAGGGGGATGAAGCCCCTCAGAAATCGCGAATAACTTCGTGAACACCGCAAACGCTATGGATTGAAATCCCAGTAAAACAGCAATAGCCGCATACAGCAGGGTGTGAACATCGATCGTCACTTCTCCAATTTTTCGTGGTCCGGGCAGCAACCAAAGCCCTACGGCAATGCCGATCAGCATCAGAGCAATACCGGGATAGAGAAACAGCCAGCGGGGGCTGTAAAGAAGAAAGAAACGAAGAGTGCGCCATCCATCTCGCCAGGTGCGCAGGTGCGGCGGCCGACTGCGGCCATCCGGCGAAAGTGTAGTCGGCACCTCGGCAATTTTCATCTGCATGAGCGTGGCTTTCACTACCATCTCGGTAGCGAACTCCATGCCAGTGGTGCGCAGATCCAATTTTTCGTATGCGACTTTGCTGAAACCCCTGAGCCCGCAATAAAAATCACCGCAGGGACTGCCGAAAAACAGGCGACCCAAAGCAGTCAGCCCGGGATTGCCAAGGTAGCGATGGGAAATTGGCATCGCGTTGGGTGCAATGCCGCCTCGAAAACGGTTCCCCATCACTAGATCGCTTCCTTTTCGAAGCTGTTCGAGAAACCGAGGGAGGTGGCCAAAGTCGTAGCTATCGTCAGAGTCGCCCATAACTATGAAGCGTCCCCTGGCGGCGGCGATTCCACCCATCAAGGCATGGCCATAACCCTTCGCGGCTATGGCGACGACCCTGGCCCCAAGACGTTCGGCAATTGCCTGCGATCCATCGGTGCTGCCATTGTCGGCAACCACCACCTCGCCTGCAATACCTGCTGATTCGAAGGCCTTGAGAGCTTTACTGATGCAGATCGCCAGAGTCTCCGCCTCGTTCAAGCAAGGCATTACCACTGACAGTTCAACCGCAGTTGGCTCTAAGGTGTGCAGCGGTAATTTCTCCCGAACTAGCGCAGATAATTCCACGACAAAACTCCCGGATCAGCTGCTGAGTTACTGAGCCTGCCCTGGCAAGCTTTCTCCGCTGTGAAGCAGCAGAATACAGCCCGAGTCCTCGCCGATACTATGCCATGGAAGTTGGCAAGACCGTGTCGAATTACGCCGCCACACGATGGCGATTGCTCTAGTGGTCATCAACTCGCGCACTATTTTCTCCTGGTCCGACCGCGAGCTTGACCAGAAGCTCTCAGCATCTCGCGACCAGATTTCACCGGCAATCGATACTCCTGCGAGCTGCGCCCACGTCGCACTCTGACCATCTCCTATGCTCGCCACCACCGCCCCACGCTTTATTCCAAACGAGGGTAATTCTTCCGCGATTAATATCTCAGCTTTCGAGCTTTGATCTTCAGAGAATAGAAAGTGCACGAACCCGGGAACGACGTGCAGGCCAAACACAATCAATCCAGCGAGTATGACCGGACGAACTGCGTCCCGCAAATGAGCCGGCACCACCACCGACGCCAACGCAAATCCCCAGAGTAAGGGCAAAAACGCCAGCAGATATCGCGGCGTCATGAAAACCAGAGTATACATAGCGACAATTATTAAGACTGGTATTACATACAACCAGTTCTGCATGAGCCTTTGAAAAAAGCTACGTGGCGCACATAAAACCAAAATCACTAGCGATAACAAAAGAGAGCCTTCAACCTGCAAAACCACTACGTCGAGCACCCTCAGGTTGATAATGAAACGTCGCAATTGGCTGCGCGGATCAAAATGAGCTCGACTGCGAACGTCATACCTGGAGGCGTCGTACCAGGGCGCATAAGTGACACTGGGCAAGCGAGGCACTTCGAATACAGTCGGATTTTCGTGCAGGCGAGGCCCCGGATATATAGGTGTTGGGGCTGAATCTGGATTCCCATTTACCCAGGTGACAGTTTCTGGAACGCCTGCCAACCAGGCGTAATTTAACCGCCCGGTTTCGCCAATTGTGAAATGTCCAAGAGACTTGGATAGAAAAAAAGCAAATGGCGAAATCAAGACGGCAAACGTAAGAGCGGCAACCAAGGGGCGCGCATAGCTTTTGATCCGCAGATGGCGAATCGTCAGCGCCAGCAACAAGAAAAGTCCAAAGTAAAACAAAATCACCTTGGCGTAATAGCCAAGGGCCATTAGCGCACCACAGGCAGCATAAGCCGCGACAGAATGCTTCCCGCCGTCTTCCAGTTTCAGGATCACAATAACCGTGGCAAAGACGATCGCTGCGACAACCAAATCGGGAACCACACTCCCGACATACCAGGCCGCCGCAGACACGAACAGGGCGTAACCGAAAATCGTCCAACTCTCCGGAAACAGCTCCGGCACCGAACTCGCGAGATCATTTGTTCGTCTTTGCATTCCAATGGCACGCCAGCAGGCGCCGAATGCGTAGAGAGCCAAGAGGAAGACGACGAAGTTTACGGTCCGAACCAGAGGAAGTTCAGTTTTAATACTGGGCGGGAAGATCCACATCGCCAGGGCTATGACCCAGGAATATAGCGGTCCCCAGTAGCCATTGATTGCCGTGTGCCAGTCATGGTGAAGGTAAGCCTTGGCTACGTCCAGATATCCGACGCCATCCGGACCGGGCACGGCATACCTCGCGGCAAAGGCGCACCGCGCGCCGATGCCCGCCGCCATGAGATAGCAAATTCGTTCGACTTTCATCGCAAATAGGTACGTTCGGAGGACATTGTTTCGGAGTAGATTGCGCCGGGCGCGAGTATAACCGGCTAATTCAATAATCCTGAGCCGGAAATGCCTAAGGGTTCACGCAGATATAACATTAAGCACTGCAGCCAAGAAAAGGGGCAGTGCAAATAGCAATCTTGCTGGGGGTAAAAGCGAATGAAGAAATGCGTATTTAAGATTGCTCCGGAAGGCCAGAAGGTTACGGAAGTAACACCCCGGCTATGTCACGAGTCTAACTAACCTACTGAGAAGGTGAGACTTACATAAATGCACGCCGCAAATTTCCTGCGCAAATTATTTCCACTGTCGCTTCAGTTGCGGTATGATTATGCAGCACTAGGGGATTATTTTTTAATTCCGGACTAGCTTGCTGTTCCGGGAAAAATCTCCTCCTCCCTAGAAGCGCTTCAACATTTTAGCAACACCCGTGCAGACCTCCTCCTGTACATCACTTATCGTTCGGGGAGAGAGTCATGGGAGTAGTCAAGCAGTTGTGGCGGGATGAAAACGGGCAGGATATAGCCGAATACGCGGTAATGTTAAGCGTTATCGTAGCCATTGCGGTAGCCACAGTTCGAATGATCGGGTCGAGCGCCGATAACACCTTCTCCATGATCGGCAGCTCAATTCAGTAGCTCTACCCTAAGACCCGGCGGCGCGCAACGCTTTGGCATGAAATTGTGGCGTTACGGAAGCCGAACACGAGGTATCATAGGGTTAGAAGCTTGATTTAGCAGTTCCCAGCGAAAACAACCGATCGATCATTAACGTTAACTTTCAGGCGCTTTGAGCGCTTAAAATTGCGCAATCCTGCTTTCGACTCAATGGTCTAGCGGAATTTGGATTTTGGAGGATTCAATGACGAACTTTCTATGCAAAATGTGGCGGGAAGATGAAGGACAGGACATCGCGGAGTATGCGGTGATGCTGGCAGTAATTCTTGTAATTGTGGTCGGAACCATCCGGCTCATCGGATCCAACGCCAACAACGTCTTCTCAAACGTCGCCAGTTCGATTAAGTAACAGGCGTAGAACAATTCAGCGGTTGCTGGATTCAGCCAGTGTGCCGAATCGGGACACATGCGGTTGCGTTACGGATGAGTGCGGACTTTTTCCGCCGGTGCTGGTTGTGTGTCATTGCTAGTGAATTTCCATTTCAGAGCGAGTAATGTGACAAGCGCAGATTGGATTTCACCGCGGCCCATTCGGTGAAGGAAAACTGCAAGGAGCAGTGATGAATCGCAACCGACTCTTACTGATCGGGATTGTTGCCCTGGCCTTGGGCGCGTTGGTCAGTTTTGGCGTCTACGAAAATCTAAATTCCAAAAATTCGCGGGACACACGTCCCGGCAGCGATGTGGTGGTTGCCGCGGGCGATATTCAGGTGGGCGCCAAACTAGCCGATTCTGACGTTCAGGTAGTTCACTTTCCCGACGGATCACTGCCGCCCAATGCGGCTCACAAGAAATCCGAAGTCGTAGGCCGCGGCGTCATCCTACCTATTTCGAGGGGCGAGTTCATTTTGCCCACAAAGCTGGCGGGTGAGAATGCCGGCTACGGACTTCCTGGGCTAATTCCTCCCGGCATGCGTGCGGTATCGGTCAGAGTAAATGAAGTTGTTTCGGTGGCGGGATTCGTACTCCCAGGAACTCGCGTCGATGTGTTGCTGACCGGAAATCCTTCCGGCGGACCAGAGCAGCAAACTACTACCGTTTTAGAAAATGTGGCGGTGATTGCGACTGGCCAGCGGTTGGAGCGCAACTCCGCAGGGGAACCGCAAAATACTCCCGTTATCACGCTTCTGGTTTCTCCCGATGACGCGCAGCGTCTTACGCTTGCGAGCACCGAGGGCAGGATCCAATTGTCGCTGCGAAATCCACTCGACACCCGTCAGCAGGACCTGAACGGGGTGAGTACGGCTTCGTTGTACCGCCGTGCTTCGACGCCGGTGCCGGTGGTCGAAACAAAGCCGAGGCCGAGACGAGCCGCTACCCCGACTACAACTGCTCCAGCGCCGACTGTCTACAGCATTGAAGTCATTAAAGGCACGAAGAAAGAAGAACACACGTTTTGACACCAACGCAGGGTAGGGACCTGAGGTCACTGAACATGCCGATCCACTCCCGCGGTTGCGTGGGACGAAAATCCAAGACTTTCAAACTAGGTGCCGCCGTACTTGCAATCACGGCGATCTACTACAGCGTCCCGATGGTGGGTCAGACGGCGCCGGCACCACAGCAGCAAGCACCTTCCGCCGCGCCTGCCCCTGACTCACCTGACCAATCCTTGTTGCCCCCGGCTACGGAGGCGACTCCTGAAACTGAATCGAAGGGTTCGGCACCGCTGCGGGTAATGGTTGGCAAGTCGTTGCTGATCAATACGACGGAACGTTTGAAACGGGTCTCGGTCACTGACGATGCTGTCGCTGACGCCATCGTCTTAACCCCCACCCAGATTTTGGTGCATGGCCGAACTGCCGGTGAAGTGTCGCTTTTGATTTGGGACGAACTGGAGCGGTCCCGGAGTTTTGATCTGCGTGTCGATGTTGACGTCACTACCGCTGCGGAAGAAGAAAAGCGAATCTTCCCCGACGAGCAAATTAATGTGAGCCCTTCGCGCGCCGCAATCGTGCTGTCCGGCCATGTGACCACCGAAGATGTGGCCAAGCGCGCGGGCCAGATTGCGGAAGCATATTCGCAAAGAGTAGTAAACGTTCTCACCTTTGGACCAGTAGGCGCACAGGAAGTACTGCTGGAGGTAAAGTTCGCCGAGGTTGATCGCAGCGCTGTTTTGCAGCTGGGCGCCAATCTTTTCGCCCCTGGCATCGGGAACACGGTGGCTTTGAGCCAAACCGGGCAATTCGGTTCGGTAACCGTGACCAACAACACGCCCACCACCACGACTGCGGGTGGATCGACAACCACCACTACGGTGGCAACGCCGCCGACGGTAAATATTTCTGACTTTCTCAATCTGTTTATTGCCCGCACCGACATCAACGTGGGCGCCGTGATCCGAGCTCTTCAGCAACGTAATCTGTTGCAGATTCTGGCCGAGCCAAACCTGATTGCGGTAAATGGCAAAGAGGCGAGTTTTCTGGCTGGCGGCGAGTTCCCTTTTCCGGTGGTTCAGCCGGGAAATGGGTTTACTTCGGTATCGATTCAGTTCAAAGAATTCGGCGTTCGGCTGAGATTTACTCCGGAAATCATGCCGAACGGAAATATCCATCTCAAGGTCATTCCTGAGGTAAGCAATCTGGATTTCACCAATGCGCTGTCGATTCAGGGATTCAACATTCCTGCTTTAAGCACGCGACGCGCGGAAACCGAGTTCGAACTGCAGGACGGGCAAAGCTTTGCGATTGCCGGGCTGATGGACAATCGCGTCACCAGCCTGGTAAATAAAGTGCCCTACCTGAGTGACATTCCCATTTTGGGAAATTTCTTTAAGAGCAAAAATGTTCAGAAGAGCAAGACGGAACTGGTCGTGGTATGCACCGTCAAGAGGATCTCGCCGAGCATGAAGCCGAGTGACCTGCCGAATTATCCAGTGCCATTTATGGACAAAAACCAGTTTGACAAGAAAAAGCCTTCTGAGGGGCCGAAATAATTAGTTTGATTGCAAGAAATCTGGCCCAGCGCGTTCTAAGAGTGGGACTCAAATAATTAGTGGGAGCTGGGCAGGATGCCCGAACTTCGTGTAGCAATCGTGGCAGCAGACGGCGATCAAAGAGCCGTGTTGCAAGTGCTGGTCGATAGTACGAGTGTGGCGCGGGCGACTTTTAGCGCTACCAGCTATCCCGTGGCGACCACTGATCCAGTAGTTCGCCGGATTCAGAGCACGAATCCGGATGTAATTCTGGTCGACATTCCTCCCGATAGCTCAGCCCTCGCATTGCGCACCATCGAAGTGTTGCAGGAAGAGATTCCTGCGGCGGCCATGTTTGCCGTAGGCAGCATGAATCAGCCGCAAGTTATCGTGAACGCGATGCGTGCCGGGGCGAAAGAATTTATTTCCAAGCCGACGACGACCACGGACCTCTTGGAGGCTTTCGTACGGCTAACGGCGGCGCAACGAAAGGTTCAGAAAGAAGAAGTACGCGGCAAAGTTTTTACCGTGGTGAATGCTAAAGGCGGCAATGGCGCAACTACGATTGCGGTAAATCTCGCCCTGGCCTTGCAGGCTGGGCACGGCAATGTGGCGTTGGTAGATATCGCTCCGCTCGGACACACTGCGCTGCACATGAATTTGAAACCGCTCTTCAGCGTGAGTGATGCGGTTCGCAATTTGCACCGCCTGGACAGTTCCCTGCTGGAAAGTTTTGTGACCCGACATGAGGGCGGATTGCAACTGCTGGCAGGGCCAAGCACTCCGGAGCTGGCAGAGCCTTCGCCGGCGGAGTTTGCCGGGCTGTTCGACATGCTGGTGGGCCACTACCGGTACATCGTGGTCGATACTTCCACGCGGATTGACGCGACTACGCGGCTGGTTGGCAACTTATCCGAAACAGTGTTGCTGGTGGCGCATACCGACGTGGCTTCGCTGTGGAGTGCGGCGCGCATCCAACAATACCTGCGCGAAGGTGGCGGACAAGAGCGAGTGCGGTTGGTGCTGAATCGCTTCCGGAAAATTCCGGGATTCAGCGAATCGGATGTGGAAGCGGCGGCCGGGATCAAGCTGTTGTGGAAGATTCCGAACCAGTATTTCGCGATTTCGACCGCCATCGATCGCGGAGTGCCATTGATGCAGCAGACTCATACTGACGTGGCCCGGTCATTCATGGGACTGGCGGCCCGGCTTACCGAAAATGATGTGGATGTAAAGCGAGCCGCATGGTCGCTGTTCAAAACGGTTTAGGTTAATTCATGGCAAATTTGCAAACGTTCGAGCGTTCTGAATACCAGCAGGTAAAAGCTGACCTGCACCGGCGGATTCTTGATCGTCTCGATCTCGAGAAGCTTGGCCGCAGCGTGGGCGACGCTGCGCGGGACGAAGTCTTGCTGCTGATTCGGAACACGATCAATAGCGAAGCGGTTCCGCTTAGTTTTGCCGAACGCGAACGGCTGGCGAGAGAAATTCTCGACGAAATTTTTGGGCTTGGGCCCCTGGAGCCGCTGCTCAAGGACCCCACCGTCTCTGACATTTTGGTGAATCGCTTTGACCGGGTCTATGTTGAACGCGCCGGCAAGCTTGAACCGACTGGCCTGAGCTTTAAAGACGATTCCCACTTGATGCAAATTATCGATCGCATCGTGTCGCGAGTGGGGCGGCGCATCGACGAATCATCGCCCATGGTAGATGCGAGATTGGCGGATGGATCGCGTGTCAACGCAATCATTCCTCCGCTGGCCATCGATGGGCCTTGCCTCTCCATCCGGCGCTTCGCGAAAGACGCGATTACCGCGCGCCACATGGTGGAGAACAAAACCCTTACCGAGCCGATGCTGGAGCTGCTTTCGGCCATGGTGAAGGGGCGATTGAATATTCTGATTTCGGGCGGCACTGGCGCTGGAAAGACGACACTGTTGAACGTTCTTTCGGGTTATATCCCCAATACTGAACGGGTGGTGACCATCGAAGACGCCGCAGAACTGCAAATGAAGCAGGAGCACGTAGTGCGTCTTGAAACCCGTCCGCCAAACATTGAAGGCAAAGGTGCCGTGCGGCAGCGGCAGTTGGTCATCAACAGCTTGCGTATGCGTCCTGACCGTATCGTGGTCGGCGAGGTTCGTGGCGAAGAGGCGTTCGACATGATGCAGGCGATGAATACCGGTCACGAAGGTTCGTTGACTACGATCCACGCAAACTCGCAGCGCGACGCGCTGGGCCGGCTGGAAAGCATGTTCTCCATGGCGAATTTGAACATTCCGGAGCGGGCGGTGCGGCAGCAGATAACTTCTGCTATTCACGCAGTGGTACAGATTGCCCGCCTGACGGACGGCTCGCGGAAAGTGATTGGGATTTCCGAAGTGACCGGCACCGAGGGCGATGTCATTAACATGCAGGAAATTTTTGTTTTTGAGCGGACATCGGTCGACGAGGGTGGCAGGGTTCGAGGAGCGTTCCGGGCTACCGGCATTCGGCCGCAATTTGCTGAGCGCCTGGGGACGCTGGGCTATCGGCTACGTCCAGCATTATTCGATTCGAGGATGGAAATATAGCTATGGCTCAGTTTATCGCCATCCTCGCATTCGTAATTGTCGCCGCCGGCGTGTTTGCAGCTTTCTCGTTGGTCGACCAGCGCAATGCGCGAGCCCACTTGTTACGCGACCGGCTTGCGGCAGTACAGAAAGCGGCCGAACGGGAGCCCGCGGAAGACCTGGAACTGCTGCGCGACGAGGTACTAAGCGAAATCCCCGCGCTGGATAACCTGCTGCGGCGGTCGCAACGAGTTTCCAATTTACACATCTTTCTCTCTCAGGCCGACCTCAATATTCGCGCCGGTAACATGTTGCTGCTCTGTGCCGGCAGTGGGGTTTTTGTGGCCCTGGCGATGTTTGTGGCGAGCGGCGCCGCACCATTTGCCGGAGTAGGTCTGCTGGTAGGAGCGCTACTTCCCTACTCTTATGCGTCGTTTCGCCGCGGGCGGCGATTTCAAAAATTCGAACAGTTATTTCCCGAGGCAATCGATACGCTAGCTCGCGCGGTACGAGCTGGGCACGCGCTAACCACCGCGCTGGAACTGATATCGAACGAAGTGGCGGAACCGGTATCGTCAGAGTTTCGCAAGCTCTTCGAAGAACAGAAATTCGGTCTGCCGATGCGGGACGCCCTGATTAACCTGACCGAGCGGATGCCACTGGTGGACGTGAAGTTCTTTGTTACCGCGGTGATGTTGCAGCGCGAAACCGGCGGCAATCTGGCGGAAATTTTGGATAACCTGTCCTATGTGATACGGGAGCGCTTCAAGATTCTTCGCCAAGTGCGCGTATTTACGGCACAAGGGCGCTTGACCATGATGTTACTGATGGCGTTGCCGCCCATTATCGTGGTCACCATGTTGTTGGTGAGTCCGGCTTTTATCCGGCCGTTGTTTTCGGACCCGCTTGGACACACGTTGATCGTGATTGGACTTATTTTGCAGACGATTGGCTATTTTGTAATTCGAAGAGTTATTCAGATTCAGGTTTGAACCAATGATCCTGCTGGCAGTTGTTATCTTTCTGACGATTACGCTGGTGATCTTTCTGTTCGGGGCCGCGCTGTATGCGCCCTCGTCGGTAATCGGAGCCCGCCTGCGTGCGTTGGGGTGGCAGAAAGAACAAGTACAGGAAAAGACGCCGCTCCGCGACCGGATTGGCCAGGCGCTTGATCCACTCAGTAAGGCGTTACCACTCTCGGCGGACGAAGTTTCACGGGCCCAAGGTTGGTTGATTCAGGCAGGATACCGCGAGCCGCAACATGTGACCATGTACGTCGGCAGCCGCATGCTGCTGGCTTTTTTGGGGTTCGTCATTGTGGTGGCGATATCAGGCTTTCGCAGCCTGCCTTTGCTGGTCAGCGCCATCGCTCTGGGCTTTTTCATCCCTCGGTTTGCCCTGAAGAGGATGATCAAAAAGCGGCAGCGCCGGATTGAACTGGGGTTGCCAGATGCCCTCGACTTGACGGTGATTTGCGTGGAAGCTGGACTGTCTCTAGATCAGGCGCTTATGCGGGTGGGCGCTGAACTTAGCCATGCACACCCGGAGTTGAGCGCCGAGTTGAACCTGGTAAACCTGGAGATGCGCGCCGGAAAACCGCGCACCGAAGCGCTACATAATCTCTCCTCCCGCACGGGAGTCAACGATATTCGCGCCCTGGTGGGCACCTTGATTCAGACCGATCGCTTTGGAACCAGCGTTGCGCAGGCGCTGCGCGTACACTCGGATTCTCTACGTACTGAACGGCGGCAAAGAGCTGAGGAAGCGGCCGCCAAAACAACCATCAAAATGGTTGTCCCCCTGGCTTTATTCATTTTACCTTCCATTCTTGTTGTCACCATTGGACCGGCCATGATTCAGCTGTACCGGACATTAGTGCCAGCTGTGGGACGCTGAGTCCGCAGGAGTAGTGCAGGATTGTCATGCCGGTGCCGAATCCAACAGGATATGCCTTCAATCGAACGCGGCAGGCTTATCTTGCCACCCAGTTACGAGTCGCTAAGACGCATTGGTCGCGGCTGTGCGGCTTGATGTTGGCGGACGCCAGCGCTTTTGGTGAGGGCCAAGGCCTATTGATCGTTCCTTCGCATGGCGTCCACACTTTGGCCATGCGATTTCCGATCGATGTGGTTTACCTCGATGCGGATAAAGTCGTGGTTTATATGAAACAAAATCTTCAGCCCTGGCGCATCGCTCCGGTACGGAAACAGGCTACGTCGGTGCTGGAATTGCCCGGAAATTCACTAGGCCCGACCGGCACTAACGTGGGGGATGAAATTGAGATTGTTTTGGATAAAGTAATAGAGGAGGTAACGTCCTGAGCGACGAAACGACTCTTTTACTGGATCCACCGGTGTCGCAGGCCACAGCAGACGAGGGGCCAAATTTTCTGCTGGAATGGCCTTCGCGCTGGCAGGAATTCCGCACGGCCATTTCCCCTGCCCTGCAACGCTCTGGGGCGCGCCTTGCTGGAGAGGCGCACGGCGGGCTATTCCCGTATAAGGGGATGCTGTCGTCGATCGCGCTCGAAATTCTATTCATTGTCCTGATAATTGTGGTGCCTCCGAAGCTGGCGAATCTGGCTCCGACCGTGTTGCAGACCCGGGCTAAATATGACGTGATTTATTTCTCCGGCGAAGAACTGCCGCGGACCGAGGATTTGGGTGGTGCCGAAACTGGAGTCAGCGGTAAAGCAGGCGGCCAGGAAGCCTTCCATAAGACGCAATCCATTCGAGTAGCGCGGGGCAGGACGACCAGTGATCGCGTGGTGGACGCACCCACGTTGAAGCTGCCGCACTCCAATGCGGAAGTTGCGAATTTGTTGGCCTATGCTGCCGTACCAGGGCCTCCGCCTTCGGAAGGATTGAAAGCTTCGCCGCGTTCGCTGGAATTACCGATGAGCCTGGTGGCTCCTCCGCCGGAAGTCCAGCGCGACCGGCTTAAGGCAGCGCCGTCCCTGACCCAGGATGTGGTCGCGCCGACACAGGACTCGCCGCAACGAGATCGTTTGCCGGGCGCGCCTTCCATGGAGAGCCGGGTCATCGCGCCTGCGCCAAACCTTTCGCCACGCGACATTCCGGCAATGCAGGTTCCAGGCTCGCGGCAGCCGCAGGTGGTTGCGCCCCCGGTTTCGGCGCCAGAGCGCTTTTCCGATCGGCAGGCCAGACTTTCCCTTCCTGCATCCGCCGTAGTTGCGCCCGCACCGCAAGTGAATCGTGAAATTGCCAGTGGTCCGGGATACGGGGCAGGCGAGTTTCGTCCGCAGATTGTGCCGCCTCCAGTGCAGATGAGCGGAGGTGCTACGCAGCGCAACGGCGGCCGAGGAATGGGCAGTTCGATGGAAGTGGTGCCACCACCGGCACAGGTCGGGGGAAGCGTAACCGGACGCCAGGGATCCCATGGCTTGGGCGGTGCCGTAGGCGTGGTGCCTCCTCCTGTAGAGGTTGGCGGAGGATCCTTTGGGCAACACCCTGCCAGCAGCCTGGGCGGAGGCTCAAATGTCGTGCCACCGGCGCCAAGCGTTGCAGGAGGCGTAGCGGGAGGCCTGGGTAGTGGGAATCGAGGAAGCGGTCGGGGAGGCGTTGGCGATCTTGGAGACGCGGCTGCACCGCCCAACAGCGGCGGCAGTGGAACCGCTAAGGGCGTCGTAGTCTCAAGGCTGCCAGGGTCGGAGGTGGGAATTCCCGGAGGTGGCCCAGGAGCATTGGCGATGTCGCCAGCAGGCGGCTCAAACCCCGGGATGGGTGGTTCTGGTGGCGGGTCGGGCATCGGAAGTGGCAGCGACTCAGGCAGTGGCTTTACGGGCACCGGACCCGGCGCCGGCAAAACGGGGGTTGGCCGCGGTTCCGAAGTGAACGCCAAGGGCGGAACCTCGCCATATCCCGGGCCCGGAGGCGCGGGAAGCGCAACCAGCGGGACCCCAGCCGTGCCCGGAGTGTCGGTTCGTGGTGGTAACAGTATTGTGAAGCTCCCGAGCTTTTCCGATGGGGCAAGCTCTCCCACCGAGCTGGGACGGTCCTCAGCCGGGAAAGATAAACAGGGGCCCGGCATCACGATTGTGGCTTCGGCGCGATCCGGCGGTGCGCTCGCCTACTACGGTGGCCTTAAGGGCGATAAGGTCTATACCATCTACATCGACACGATTTTGGGACCGGCCGTATTGCAGTTTGCGGACCCGTCGTCGGCCGCACATCCCTACGCAGAGGATCTGACTTCGCCGCAACCGGTGCGGGCGGATCTACCCAGCGGACTGGCACACTCGCGTTTAGTGATTGCATGCATGCTGGACAAAACAGGCACATTGAAAAACGTGCAGGTATTAGAACCCGGCAGCGCCGTTATGACCAGCAAGGTGCTGGCGGCCTTGCCCCGCTGGAAATTTCAACCCGCAATGCGCGGGGGCAAGCCGGTGGAAGTGAATGCCATACTGGGCTTCAACATCGATACTAACGATCAGTATTAATCGGATCGCCGTTTACCGCTTCTACTATCGAAGCCGACTTGAGATCCCTCGGCGCAAAGAATGCTCCTCAGGATACAGACTCATCACTTTCGCGCACCTCTCCTGGTGTTTCCAATATTACAGTTGCGGCTTCCAGATCTTCTCGCCGTACTTTTAGTTTGATTCCGCCTACCAGATTGGAAATGAACCAATCCATGCGGACGATGTTCTCATCCGCCATAAAAGATTCGATTCCCGCCGAATCCAGCAGCCCCTTTGCGAGGATTGCTTCTGGAAGGTCACGAAATTGACGGAGAACTACCAAGTCTACCCATTCGACTTCCTTTGATTCTGGGTAAGGCCGCGATGTGATCACTTTGGCACGGTCGGCGGTTTGATTTCGACGGGCGACCTCGGCTGACAACGTTTGGCGTGCTATCTCAGTGAGAGAAGAAAGGTCGCCGGATAACTCTTGCAACTGCTCATCCGCCATACCGGCATACAAACCAGCTAGCCGCTGCCGGTCGTTGTCTGAATCGATATCAGTCATAGACACCTCACACTTGTGACGACACGTTTTGTATTCATCTGGGTCGATGCCGACTCAGTCACTGCGATAAAACAGCGTCGAAGTGCTGTCGCAATAGGCCATTTTCCATGTGGGAACCTGTTGCAACAGGTTGGCCAACGAAGACCCGGATGGCAACAGCGCCCACTTAACGTTACGCTGCTCAAGAAAGTCGCTCCAGCCGGGCTCGACGCGAATTGTCTTCAGGTACTGCCTGAGAAATTCATCTCCGTAGAGATCATGCCGGTCATCGACAATCACCTGATTGTGCGGGTAAAGACGATAGATGAGGTATCCTCCCCAGAAATCGGGAGTGAAGATAGGAGCCTGAATATTTTTTTGCCCCAGATAGTCGGTCGCGGCAACTGGAAAACGTTTGGAGTCGAAGTCAGCATGAATGATCCGCGGCGAGCTAAATCCGCCAACGAGGCATATCCCCAGAAGCACTGTGACGGCCAGCAGTGGCCAGATATGTCCGCGCGAGCGCAGCTCTATCGCGGTCATGCGCGAGGAAAACGACTGATACCGCAGCAATATCGCGCGCAATCGCGAACTGAAAGATTCGATTGTTCCTGCGCTGGCGACAGAATCCGACAGAATGGGCGCCGAAATCAGGACAATGAGAATCGAAGAGACGGGTAGATTGCGCGACGCAAACAGACCGCTGTATGTTGCGAAGAGCAGGACCAGAACCTCAGAGACTCGAAGGTTATGCCTGCGTGCCGCTACTGCGACAACGGCTAATAACAATAGCGCGACGAAACACTGTTGCGCGATACCGTGGAAATTCGGCGACAGAAATTCGTCAATGTGGTCCATCAGGAAACGGTCAGTTAAATATTGGTAAACGTGAACGTGGAGCTGGTAACCGTATGGGTTCAGGAAACTGGCCGCGATGCAGAGAACGGTCACGATTCCCAGTTGTTTAAGCCGGGCAATATATTGTTCCGGATCACCGGCGAACGATGCCGCCGCAGTGCCGGCCAAATAAATTCCCAAGAAAACGAAGCCGACGACGAAACCGCCGTGCATATTGACCCACGCCAGCATGATGACCGGCAGCCAAAACACCTGTCGGGATGCTCGGGGACGGCGCTCGAAATCGTCGAGTATTGCGAACCAAATGACGGTAAAAAACCAGCTCAACACATGCGGCCGCGCCAGGAAGTGAATGGTTGAAGCTCCGGCTGCGAGCACGGTTAAGACAATGGCGACCGGCAGACCTGCGCCGCGCGCCATGGCCAGCCGCATGGTGAGGGCGAAGGTAGAGGCGATAAAAAAGGCAGTAAAGAGGACCACGCCAATAAGGCCGGAGTGATCATGGATAATGGCGATAATGCCGTCGTAGAGCCACTCCCATGCGTACCACGTATGGCCACTCATACTGACGGAGAAGGGATCGACGCGGGTAATTGCGTGGGCTTGCAGCATTAGTCGTCCGTTGTAAATGTGCCACCCGATACCGGCGTCTCCCAGCAGGCGAGGCGCTAGTGCGCCCATGCTCCATGAAAACAAGAGAATCAGGAATAAGAGGTCGGTGGCGGAAGGAAGGAGAACGCCAACCCAGGATGGCGGCGACGTTCGGTCATTAGGCATTCAGCGGATATGTTACCCGATGTGGCGGAGATTGGATCGTCCGGATTCGGCCGAGACCCGTTGGACCTTGCACTGTGCTGACCATAGGGGTTCTTCGCTGCGCTCAGAATGACACCGGAATTCTTATACTCCGATGACTGCCACCAATTCTTTCACTGCGTCGGCGCTCTTGTTTAATGCTGCTTGTTCTTCGGCGGTGAGCTTGATTTGAATAATCTGCTCGATGCCTTTCGATCCCAGCTTTACCGGCACGCCCACATACAAGCCCTTAATTCCGTATTCGCCTTCGAGGTAGGCGGCGCAGGGCAGAATTTTCTTTTTATCTTTGAGAATCGCTTCTACCATTTCCGCAACCGCCGCGGACGGCGCGTAATAGGCGCTCCCAGTCTTCAGATACTTCACGATTTCTGCTCCGCCATCGCGGGTGCGTTGAAGGAGGCGTTCGAGGGTTGCAGCGTCCATCAGTTCGGTGATCGGAATACCTGCCACCGTCGAATAACGTGCCAGGGGCACCATGGTATCGCCGTGGCCGCCGAGAACAAACGCGGTCACATTCTCCACACTGACTTTCAATTCGTCGGCGATGAAGGCGCGGAAACGGGCGGAGTCGAGCACTCCAGCCATGCCGATGACGCGCTCGCGCGGCAGGCCAGCCATCTTGTAAGCAGCCTGTGCCATAGCGTCGAGTGGATTGGAAACAATGATCAGAATGCAATTCGGCGAGTGTTGTATGGCTTTACTGACCACATCTTTCATAATCTTGTGGTTGGTGTTCAACAGATCGTCGCGGCTCATACCTGGCTTACGCGGAATTCCGGCGGTGATAACCACGATGTCGGAATCAGCGGTGTCGGCGTAGTCGTTGGTTCCGATGACGTAGGAATCGCGTTTTTCGATTGGCATAGCCTCTAGCAAGTCGAGCGCCTTGCCCTGTGGCACGCCTTCGACGATGTCGATTAGTACGACATCGGCCAGTTCCTTGGAAGCAATCCAGTGAGCGGCGGTTGCGCCAACGTTGCCTGAACCTACGATGCTGACTTTCTTACGCATTGATCTCCCTTTCGATGTCTATATAGGACTATAAACCGGCAACGGAGTTCCGCGGATTACACGGATCTAATTCTCAAAGCGTTGTCACTCTGAGCACAGCGAAAAACCCCTACACCCAGAATTCTCGTGAGCCATAAAGGTGCTTCGGCGCAAAGAGCGCGCCTCCGGATGACAGCGGTTTGGCATACTCGTGCAACCCCACTATGCCGGCGAAAGGACCGCCGCATCCATGTTCTCGATAATGTAGTCGGCGAATTCGCTGGTTTTGACTTTGGTGGCGCCTTCCATCAGACGCTCGAAGTCGTAAGTGACTTTTTTCTGTTCAATGGTACTTTCCAGGCCGCGTTCAATCAGATCGGCGGCTTCGTTCCATTCCAGAAAACGAAACATCATTACTCCGGAGAGAATGACCGAGCCAGGATTGATCACATCCTTGTCGGCGTATTTTGGGGCAGTACCGTGGGTCGCTTCAAAGATGGCGTAGCCGTCGCCTATATTGGCTCCGGGGGCGATGCCGAGGCCCCCAACCTGCGCGGCGCATGCATCGGAGATGTAGTCTCCGTTCAGGTTGGTGGTAGCCAGCACGGAATACTCATCGGCCCGGGTGACCACCTGCTGAAAGATTGAGTCGGCAATACGGTCATTGATCATCAACTTCTTCTTCCATGCGCCCTTGCCGTGGCTGGTGTAGATCGCGTCAAGCACCGTCTTTACCTCTTTTGCGACGGTCTGGCGAAATTCCGGCGGAGCGAACTCGATGCCGGGCTCGATGAGTGCGGCGTTTTCCTCGGGAGTCAGGTTTGGATTTTTGTCTTTGTTATCGATAATCCAACTCTCGCGCTCGGTGACGACCTGTTCGCGGAATTCCTTGGTGGCGAGCTCGTATCCCCATTTGCGGAAGGCGCCTTCGGTAAACTTCTGGATGTTGCCCTTGTGCACCAGAGTTACGCTTTTGCGCCCGCTTAAGAGAGCATGTTGGATGGCCATGCGGACGAGCCGATTCGTGCCGGTAATCGAAATAGGCTTAATGCCCACGCCTGAGTCGAGACGTATCTGCTTCTTGCCGCCCTTAAGCATATCTTTGTTGAGGAACTCGATGAGGCGCGCAGCGTCGGCAGTTCCCTGCTCCCATTCCACTCCTGCGTAAACATCTTCGGTGTTCTCGCGGAAGATTACGATGTCCATGCGCTCCGGATGCTTCACGGGCGAGGGGGTCCCCTTGTAATACTTCACCGGGCGAATGCATGAATAAAGGTCGAGCACCTGACGCAGCGTGACGTTCAGCGAGCGAATGCCGCCTCCGACGGGAGTTGTCAACGGTCCTTTGATGGCCGCGCGGAAATCGCGAATGGCATTGACAGTGTCGTCAGGAAGCCAGTTGTCGAACTTAGCCTTGGCTTTTTCGCCGGCAAACACTTCGTACCAGACCACCCGGCGCTTACCCTTGTAGGCCTTTTGCACTGCGGCGTCGAACACTCGTGCGGACGCCTTCCAAATGTCGCGGCCGGTGCCGTCGCCTTCGATGAACGGAATTATGGGATTGTCTGGAACCTGGTACTTGCCATTGCTGTATGTAATCTGGCCGCCGCTAGGGACGGGCACACCGTTGTACGAAGCCGCCATCATGCTCCTCCGCTTAATTAATGGAAACCACAATTATAAAGGCTGCAAAGTGCTCGCGGCGGTTGCCAACAAATTTGCGCGATTCCCCGCAAAACCACACTTCGGTTACTCGGCTGTTTAGGACCACGCCGATACAATCAAACTATGCGTCGCGCTTTGTGCTCGGTACTACTTTCCGGCAAGACTTTTCTAGCGGTTACGGCAATCTATCTTTGTCTGTCTGCGCCCGCCTTCGCACAGACGGCAGAACTTCCTGAATCGCCCTCAGCTGCTCGAACCGTTGACCGAGGCTCAGAGTCTGAGATACCGCCACATCGATTTTGGGACCGCACTAACATTCTGTTGTTTTCAGGAATTGCTGTCTTCCGTGGCCTCGATTACGCTTCGACGCGGAATATGCAGGCGCGCGGACGCGAGGAGATTTTGTTGCCCGATGATGTCGTCAATAATTCTGCGGCTTTTGCTGCGGTGGAGGCCGGCGGAACCGTCGCGTCGGTAGGAATCTCGTATCTGCTGCATCGCTATGGACACCACAAGTTGGAGCGCTGGATGTCGATCGGGCACATTGGGGTTACTGGGTTCGGCGTGGCGCGGAATTATTCTCTGAGGTCAATGCACCCAACTGCGCCGTGAAAGATATTAGTTTCCGTCTACCATGACGCGTTCATAAATTGAGCGCACCATGGTGCTATTCCGCAACAATTCAGCTTCCAGTCCCCCGGGAAATTCCTGCCGCAGTATCTGCGCGGTCAATTTTTCCACGACTTGCTGAGCGTGTTCGGTGGCCGGCAGCCATTTCCGGGCGCGGCCAATAGCCAGGCGGACGACATGTTCTACGGTGCGAAATAGTTCTGCCGCATGGTCGAGAGCTGCGGCATCCGCTTTCGGCAAAATGCCAGCCGCCACGCAGCGCCAGAGACGATCTCGCAGGCTACCGCTTTTGTCGCTGATTCCGTGCCGAATGAGCAGGTAGCCGGAGATGAAATCGATGTCGTAGATCGCACCTGAAGAGGTTTTGAAAGTCTTCTCATCACCGTCTGCGATTTCAAGCCGACTACGCATCTCGCGAACCGCACTTAAGAAGCTGGCGTCGATAGCCATTCGTCCCAAGAGCACCTTGGTGGCATCTGCAGCTCGACGGGCCAATTCCGGCGGTCCTGCAAGCAGACGCATCTTGGTGTACATCAAGGCTTCCCAGGGCTGGACTTCGTGTTCGAAATAAAAGGCGAGTTGGGCAGGCGTGACCAATAATTCTCCTTCGCCGCCGCGAGGCCGCAAGCGCGCATCCACGGGGAAGACCATGCCGTCGCCGGTATAGGCTGCAAGCACCTGCATCATTTGTTCTGCGGCCTTAGTCAGGGCGAACCGATCTTTATCTTCGGCACAGACAAAAAACACGTCGGCATCGGAGAGGACGTCAAATTCTCCGCTGCCCAGGCGACCCAAAGCCATTACCCCCAGGCCTTCCGGCGAACCGGCAATTCGGTACGCTGCGGTTATCGCGTCTTCGGCGATAGCCGTGGTGGCAGTAAGAGATTCATACACATTTCGCAGGTCCTGAATGTCCCGTGCTCCAGAGGCAAAAATTCGATGCCGATAGTGCCTTCGCAGCAGGGCCAGCTTCTCGCCGTATGGTACCGAGGATGCTGCGACGTAATCGAAGATAGGATCGCCGGCACGACTAGTGTTCCATGCATCGAAAAACTGGCTGCTGCCAAACGTTTGGATCGTGGGTTCCCATTCTGCGAGCGATGCGATTTCCTCGGGATGGCGCACCAGAATTTCAGTGAGGTATTCGCTGTTTTCAAAGAGCAGCAAAGCGCGGGCTACCGCATGCGGATTCCGTAACACCTCGCCATAGCGCTCGGAACTGGTAAATGCCGAGCCGAGGAAGCGAAAAAGGTTCTTTCGCGCCGTCGGGCTAAGGCTGGGAAGCCCAATATTTTCGTAAATCTCAGGGGCATCAGCTGACAGCCGTTGCAGAATCTGAAGATTGGATTGATCTGCCGGGCTCGGCTCCGGGGTGCTACGGAGTTGGAATTCAGCATCGAGCAACTCGTCGTGCCGCCGGTTTTGTTGCTGATAGATGACGCGCTGGTAGATTTCGGAGACGGCGGCCATCCGGTTTCGCACCGTTTCGCGCAAATCGCCCATACGGTAGACCCCGGGCATATATCCTTCCATGCAGCGCTGCACGATCTGTAATTCTGCCTGTGATGTTGGCAACCGGTGAGTCTGCTGGCCCTGCCGCAGCTGGAGTCGGTGTTCAAGATGTCGCAGAAATTCGTAAGCGCTGTTAAGGTCGTGGAATTCTTTGCCACTCAGATGCCGTTTATCATGTAGCTTCTGCAACGAGAATAGAGTTCCTCCCGACCGCAGCCAGGGCTCTTCCCCGCCATAAACCCGCTGCAAGCACTGCACCAGGAATTCAATATCGCGGATTCCACCGCTGTCCAATTTTACGTCGATGCTTTCTGTGACCGGCTCGAGCGATTTCTTGGTTAGGCGATTGGCATGCATTTTCTCGCGAGCAACCAGTGCGGTCTTGATAGCGGCAAAGTTTATTTTTTCGCTGTAAACCTGGGGCTGTATGCTACGGATGAACTCCCGAGCCAGAGATGTGCTGCCCGCAGAGCAACGAATCTTGATTAGCGCCTGTCTTTCCCAGTCATGAGCGATGGCGGCATAATACTGCCGCGCTCGGTTGGCGCTAATCGCCAACTCCCCCTCGTTACCCTGCGGTCGCAACCGTAGATCAATGCGGAAAACGGCACCTTCGCGCGTGGGACGCGAAAGAATGTCCGTTACCTGCTGAGCCAGGCGGATGAAATATTCGCGGTTGGTGATTCGCGACTCTGGCGGCTCCTCTCCATCGCCGAAGATGAACATCAAGTCAACGTCCGAGCTGTAATTTAGTTCATTGCCCCCAAGCTTTCCCAAAGAGAGCACGGCAAAAGGGCTGTCAACTAGGCGCCCCCGCGCATCGAGGTGCTGTGACGTGCCATAGCGACGCTGCAAATGGCTTTCGGCCTCACGCAACGCGTCGTCGATAAGCACGTCGGCCAGGGCCGAAATTTCTGCCGTAGTTTCGGCCAACGGCGCCAGCTTAAGAACATCGCGCAGCATGATCCGCACGTATTCTCGCCGCTTGAAACGCGACAGCAGCAGTGCGACGTCCGTCTCAAATGATCTTGAGCGGAAACGCGCCAGGCTCTCGTGGAATTCCTCACGGGAAAAACTTTGATCAAGATTGCGTTCACGTAGCAATGATGCCAACAGGTCGGTATTTTGCAGCAGAGTTTCACCCAAAAAACGGCTGTACCCGAATACAACCAACGCATAATGAGCAAGAGAGTTATGGCGGTCGAGCAACCGCAGCGTTTCAGGCGAGCTCGAAGCCACTCGATCGAGCATCATAAGCGCGGCGTCTGGATCGGGAGATTCCCCGAGCAATGCCGGCAAACTGCCAGCGAGTGCGGGCGACACGCGCCCGGCTAGTCTTTCAAAGTTTTCCCTCGCCGCCGCGACGTCGGTAAAGGGAATGCCGTCTAGCGATCCGGGCGATGAGTGAAAGCTCGAACTGGGTCCAGAATTAGGCAAGATCGGCGGAATTCGCCGTCTTCTGTAAGGACAGGCGCTCCATTCGGGAATTCAGCATAGCACGGGCAACCGGTCCAATAAGTGAGTACGGAAACTGGATTGAATTGTCGAAATTCAGCATAATTCTGCCCTGGAGCTTTCGATATGAAGACGCTTGACGTCAAGAATCGCGCTTAATGGCGCCGGTGGCTCGAAAAGAACGGCGCGGTGGAGAAGGAGATATTCCTCGTTTACTACAAGAAATTCTCAGCCAAGTCGCGAATTAGCTACGACGATGCGGTGGAAGAAGCACTTTGTTTTGGCGGATTGATGGGAGAGTAAACAGACTTGACCAAGATCGTTTTGTGCAGCGATTCACTCCTCGCAAGCCCAAGAGCCGATGGTCAGCTAGAAATATTGCGCGGGCGCAAGAATTGATTAACCAGGAACTGATGACGCCTGCGGGGATGGTGGTTTTTCATCCGGAACGAAAAATCGAAGCTCATCCTACCAAACTGCCCAAGCTTCTGCAGAATCAACTGGCAGCAAATAAGAAGGCTTGGAAGAACTTTCAGGCCTTCCCGCCGTCCTACCAGCGAATGACGATCGGATGGATAGCAAGCGCCAAGAAAGAAGAAACCCAAAGCGCGCGGCTCGAACAATTGATCGAATTCTCAACTGCGAACCAGCGAATCAAATTTATGTAATTTTCGGCCTAGTATCCACTCTGCTTGTCCACCGTGCCAATTAACTCTCGGTGCGCGAAGTAGCGGCGCAGGTTCTCCGACATCAAATCGTATTGCCGCTCCCAGAGTTTTTCCGAAAGTCCTCCAGTGTGCGGGGTGATAAGAAGATTTTCTAAGTCCCACAAAGGAGAATCCTCAGGCAACGGCTCCTTGTCAAAAACATCCAGTGCGGCGCCGCCAATTGTTTTGTCACGCAGAGCAACAGCAAGAGCTGATTCGTCCACTAAAGCTCCCCGACCAACATTGACTAAACATCCATGAGGCTTCATCTTCCCCAGCCGAGCCGCATTCATCAGCCCCTGCGTCGCTGGAGTAATCGGCGTAGTCAAGACGACATAGTCCGACTCAGCAAGCAGAGCGTCGAGCTCCGCAGGCCCGAAAACCTGTGTAATGGAGTCTGGTTTCGGTTTCTCCGGGTGTTCCCGCACAGCGATCACACGCATGCCCAGCGCTGCCGCGTGCTTTGCCACACGGCTGCCGATTGCGCCTAGTCCTATCAATCCCAGTGTCGCACCGGCAATCTCGCGGGGACGCGGCTGCTCCGTCCACATGGCCATCTGCCCCCAGACTTTTTTCTGCTGGAATCGGACGGCTCGATGAAGGTTCTTGGCGAGAGCAAAAATCAGCGCCATCACGTGTTCTGCCACTACGCGGCCGTGCACTTCGCTTCCGTTGGTTACCACGATGTCGCTATTAATCAATTCGGGAAACATGAGTTGATGCACTGCCGCTGAAGGACAATGAATCCAGCGCAGCTTGCGGGCTGCTGTTATTTGCTCCGGGCGAAGAGTTTGCGCAATTACGATCTCGGCGTCCTGGATGCGCTCAAGCAGATGTTCGAATGAGTTCAGATTCTCGATTTCGAGCTGAGGAAATGCTTGGTGCAACCGCTCCGGAAACCAGGCTGGGACGTTCCACAATTCGACCCTGTGGCTGAGTGCGATTAGAAGTTTCATTGGCTGACTACTTCTTCACCGGGACCCGTAGGTCTCGGCCAGTCATTTCGTTGGGCTCTGGCAAGCCGAGCATTCCAAGAATAGTAGGCGAAATGTCGCGCAATGAACCATCCGGGCTCAAGGTGAAGTGCTTATTGTCTTCCGACACAACGATGAACGGGACTGGATTGGTGGTGTGCGCAGTGTGCGGGCCGCCGCTGACGGGATCGATCAACATCTCGGCGTTTCCGTGATCGGCGGTAATGAGCATTGCCCCGCCCTTCACTCGCACCGCTAGTTCAATGCGGCCAAGGCAGGCGTCGACAGTTTCCACGGCTTTGATGGTCGGTTCAATCTTGCCGGAATGGCCAACCATATCGGCATTGGCGAAGTTTACAACCATAACATCGAAGGTACCGTCTTCGACGTTTTTCACGACCACGTCCGCGATCCCGGCGGCGCTCATTTCGGGTTTGAGATCGTAGGTGGCAACCTTGGGCGACTGCACCATTTGACGATCCTCTCCCGGAAAGGGCTGCTCAACTCCGCCGTTAAAGAAATAAGTGACATGCGCGTATTTTTCGGTCTCGGCGACGCGAAGATTTCGCATCTTACTTTGGCCCATGACGTTGGCCAGAATGTTCTGCATCGATTCCGGCGGAATGACCACGGGAAGCGAAAATTTCTTGTCGTATTGGGTCATGCAGACATAGCTAAGATTCTTGGGGGCGCGATCACGAGGAATGGCGACATCCAGATCGTCAGCGCCAGGCAAGTCGCTGCCTGCCTGTTCATTGAGGCCACTGTGGCGCGTTAAGGCGCGGGTAATTTCACGTACCCGGTCGGCGCGAAAGTTAAAACAGATGCATGAATCTTCGTCTCGGATAGTCGCTAGTGCTTCGCCGCGATTATCGACGCATACGAACGGAACAATGAATTCGTCGGTAACACCTTTGTTATAAGAATCTCTTACTCCCTGCACGGGATCAACAAATTTACCGCCTTCCCCATCGCCGTAGACCATTGCGTTAAAGGTTTTAGCGATACGATCCCAGCGGCGGTCGCGATCCATGGCAAAGTACCGACCGTTAACGGATGCAATTTTGCCGGTACTGTACTCGCGCATCTTTTGTTGAAGTTGCTCCAGGTAACCGGCGCCATTGGTCGGAAGAGTGTCGCGGCCATCCATAAACGCATGCACGAACACCCGGTCAAGACCATTTTCCTTGGCCATTCTTAGGAGCGCGTAAAGATGAGTTTGATAGGAGTGAACGCCGCCGTCGGAAAGCAGACCGAACAAATGCAGTCTGCGCCCGCCATTACGGGCGTTCTTCATTGCCTTCAATAACACCGGATCGGAAAAAAGCTCGCCATTTTGGATCATGAGCTCGATACGGGTGCTGTCCATGTGAACAATTCGTCCCGCTCCGATATTTAAATGGCCGACCTCGCTGTTCCCCATCTGTCCGTCGGGCAAACCAACGAAGTTGCCGCTGGTGTGAATTAAGGTATTGGGATATTCGCGCAGCAGACGATCGTAGGTGGGCTTGCGGGCCAGCGCAATTGCATTAGCTTTGGTTTCGACGCGGTATCCCCAGCCATCAAGGATGATCAAGACCAGTGGTTTGGGGCGGCTCATTTAGAAAATTTCCTCGATGTATCGTTGAGAATTCATAACAGACTGAATTTAACTGGATCGGCATCGAAAGCCAGATGCCGATAAGCTTCGAGAAACTAGCGGCTACAGCTTCTGCCCTTTCTTCTTCTCCTCCTCCATCTTCCGGATGCGTTCTTCCATTCTCCGCATAATTTCTTCGGTGTCGTCCTGAATTCTTGAAGAGGCGATCTGCATAGCCTCGGCAGTCATGGCAGGCATTTCGCGGGTCAACTTCTGACCCACCGGGGAGCTGTAAAAGGCTAATACGCTATCCAAATCAGACTTGGTCAAATGCTTTTGGTAAACCGGCACCATATCGCTCAAAATCTGATCGACCGGATAATTTTCGTACAGAATACCGATCATACGATCGAGTTGGCCAAGCTGCAGCGGAGTGATGTTAGGCACCCGGCGCTCCACCAGATCGCGAGTGATCGCTTTAATCTGCTGCTCCGATTTCTGCATGACCTCAAGCGTCTGCTCGCGCACATGCATTACTTGGAAAAGATGCAACACCTCATCCTGACTGGGGGCCTCCGTTGCGATCTGTTGCGCCAGCCCGGTCGAGGCGCCGATAAAAAGTGCGATTACAAGATATAGCGGTCTGCGGCTCACATCGACTCCTTGCCTTGCTATCCAGCGCAGTTCAGGGCCTTCAGTCCGAGAAACCTGGCAGAATCGCCCAAGGCTTGCTCAATCCGCAATAGCTGGTTGTATTTTGCAACGCGATCGGTACGCGATGCCGATCCGGTCTTGATTTGTCCCGCGCCGGTCGCAACCGCAAGGTCCGCAATGAAAGTATCTTCGGTCTCACCGGAGCGGTGGGAGATGATCGACGTGTAGCCATTCCGCCGCGCCAGATCGATAGCGTCGAGGGTCTCGCTGACAGTACCAATCTGGTTAACCTTGATCAGGATCGAATTCCCTACGTTTCGATCAATGCCCTGCTGAAGACGATCCACGTTGGTGACAAAAAGGTCGTCGCCGACCAGTTGGATTTTGCCGCCGAGTTCTTTGGTCAACATCTCCCAACCGGCCCAATCGTCCTCTGCCAGGCCATCTTCGATCGAAACAATCGGGTAGTCATTCGCCCACTTGGCCCAATAGCGCACCATGTCTTCGGAGCTTTTGCTGGTCTTGTCGGATTTTTTGAAAACGTATTTTCCCTCTTTGTAAAACTCGCTACTCGCTGGATCGAGGGCGATGGCGATCTCTTCGCCTGCTTTGTAACCCGCCTGCTGTATGGCCTCGAGTACGACTTCGATAGCTTCGACATTCGACTTTACTGACGGCGCAAAGCCGCCCTCGTCGCCCACCGAGGTGCTGTAGCCACGCTTCTTCAGAACCCCCTTCAGTGTATGAAAAACCTCAACCCCCCAGCGCAGGGCATCAGCAAAAGACTCAGCCCCGACCGGCATCACCATAAATTCCTGAAAGTCCACGTTGTTGTCAGCGTGGGCCCCGCCGTTCAGGATGTTCATCATCGGCGTCGGCAAAGTGTTGGCCGCGGCTCCGCCCAGGTATCGATACAAAGGTAGCTTGTAGAAGTTCGCCACAGATCGAGCGGCAGCCATTGAAACTGCAAGAATTGCGTTTGCGCCCAGGCGTCCCTTGTTCTCGGTGCCGTCCAACTCAATCATGGTGCGGTCGAGGCCGCGCTGGTCGGCGGCGTCGAAGTTACCCAGCGCATCGGCTATTTCGCCGTTTACGTTTTCTACCGCCTTGAGTACGCCCTTTCCCAAAAATCGACTATCGTCACCGTCACGCAGCTCAACCGCTTCGTGCTCGCCGGTAGAAGCTCCACTAGGTACAATGGCGCGCCCCTCAGACCCGTCAATAAGTGTTACCTGCGCTTCAACCGTGGGGTTTCCGCGAGAATCGATGACCTCGCGCGCCTGTACGTCTGCAATATTGCTCATTAAAGTTCCTTCCTCTGGTTTCGATTCATCAAATGCTCGTTGAGTGGTGGAGTCGTATGCGAGACGTCGTCCCGTCAAATATCCGACGCCCTTATAAATCCTGCCCATAACTGCGTTCGTGAGGTGAAGTCCGGAATCAGTGATTATAAATCAAGGCCGTATCAGGTCTGGTTCTGGCGACTCTTCCAAGGTTGTACTGCGTCTGCGTGTAGCTTAAATTCAGCTCAGAGAGTGCATATTTTGGAGGCAACGATGAAGAAAATGTTTTTAGGCGCTGCATTAGTTCTAATTGCAATGGCAACTGCCGTTGCACAAACTGCGGTCCCCGCCGGGACAGCGCTCAAGGTGCAATTGCAAAACACACTCTCGACCTTCTCTAACAAAAGTGGCGATGCTTTCACTGGGCGTGTGACTGAGGCCATTATGGTCAACGGTCAGTCACTACTTCCCGTTGGAACCACCATTGAGGGTCGCCTCACTAGAGTGAGCGAACCGCGCCGCATTCACGGCAGACCTACCATTGGGATTTTGCCTGAGTTCATCACTCTGCCTACTGGTGAAAAGATTCCCGTCAGCGCCACCCTGGTTGACACGAACCTGCACAATGGCAGCGACGTGAACGAGGAAGGCCAATTCAAGGGGCCAGGCCATGATCGTAGGGATTTACTGCTTATGGGTGGCGGCACGGGTGGCGGCATGCTGATAGGAGCATTGTCGGCCGGCGCAAAAGGAACAGGAATTGGCGCAGCTGTCGGGGCCGGCGTAGGTGTCGGATATTGGCTCTACAAGAGAAACGCCGCCGTGCTGCCGATGGGGACGCAGCTAACGATTGAGCTAGACCGGCCATTGAGTTTGGTGCCGGCAGCTGGACAATAGTTTTTCTTAGGGTACTAAGCCATAACCAAGAATCCTTGCCGCGGCGGTCTGCAACGGCAGGGATTTTTTGATTTTACGGAAGAAAACAGGCTTAGGTTAGCGCGGGTTCGCGAGTTCGAGTGGGCTCATACTCCACGATGTATCCCGCTATGGCACTGGCGGCGACCGTCAGTGGACTCGCTAAGTACATCTGGCCGGGACCGCTTCGTCCCGGAAAATTTCGGTTCTGCGCACTGATCACAATTTGATCAGGTCGAGTTGAAACTCCCGGGCCCGCGTTGATGCAGGCTCCGCAACTCGGCTCGATCACGTGGGCCCCGGCATTTTCAAATATCTCCAGGTAGCCCCGCTCGATACAGTATTCGCGCGTCTCCTGCGAACCAAATTGGATGTAAAAGTCTACTGAGTCAGCGATCCGCCTTCCCTGACGCAGTCCGTCCGCCAAGACGAGGGCGTACATGTCCATGTCTTCGTTCTTGCCGGCAGTACACGTTCCCCCGTAAGCAATCTCAATTGGAACAGGCGTATTTAATTCTCGAACGAACTTGCCGTTCCCCGGATCGCCTGGCGTAGCTACCATCGGAGTGATCTCGGCGGCGTCGAGTTCAATCACTTGCGCGTACTGCGCGTCGCGATCGCTGTAGAGCCCGGCGGTCAATTTCTCGGCTGCCTGGCGGTCCATGCCGCGGCGCTCCATCAGGAAGTCGACTACCTTCTGATCGGGCGCAACTATACCGGTAAAGCCGCCGATCTCGGCCGCCATATTCGTCATGGTGGCCCGCTCGTCAACGCTGAGCTGCTCAATGGCATCGCCGGCATACTCCATTACCTTGGCCAGCGCCTTCCCACTGCGAACATGGTCAAGACTGAGAATTTTGAGAATGAAGTCTTTTGCCGTGACATTGGAACGGCGTTTGCCGCGCACCACGATCCGAACCGACTCCGGTACTTTAACCCGTACGTCTTTGGTGATCCAGGAGTTGAAAACGTCAGTAGTGCCAATACCAAATGCTACGCAGCCGATTGCGCCAACGTGCGGAGTGTGCGAATCGGAGCCAATGTTCAACTGTCCCGGCAGAGCGTAGCTCTCCAATACGATGGAGTGACAAATGCCTTCCGATCCTTTGCGATCTTTCAATTCCCCATGAAGCTTGATTCCCTGCCGTTGGGCGAAATCCTGCTGCTTCAGTTTAAGCTGCGTTGCCAGATCCAGCAGTCCCAGCTTTTTCTTCTCTTCTGAGATCACTTCATCCAAAAACGTGAGGTGGTCCCGGAAGAACAGGATGCTCGACGGATCGTTCACCTGCGCGTCTTTGCCCACGTAGCGCTCAAAGAATATTGCCGCCATCGGGGTTACGTATTCATGGCTGAAGCGCAGGTCGGCTCGGGCAAAACCGGTATCTCCGGGTTTGACGAAGGCCACGCCCGGATCCCCATTTCCATTCAGCATGTGCCGCGCGAAAATCTTTTCCGCCAGCACCATAGGCCGTTTCTCTGTTTTGATTGGCGGCAGGAATACTTTCTTTTGCAAGCGCGCGACGTTGAAAGGAAAAAGGCCGCCGTGTTCGATCACCTGGCGCGTGATTTCGTCTTCGCCTTGAGTAAATTCACTGAGCGGAATTTGTTCGCCGCCACGGATCTGTTCGATGAGGGAAAATTTCGTTGAAGTCAAAACACCCAAATTCTGGCAGTTTTGCTTGTAGATTCTTTCGATGTTCTCGGCAATCACCAGTTGAATGCCAGCGCACATCTCAGCATATGGGGACTGCTCGCGACTCGACCCCTTGCCCCGTCGCTTGCCACTCACCGCGCATACAAAGCCGCCCTTTTTCACCGACCCGCGGCCGATGGGCATCTCATTGCCGCACTTCAGGCCAAGGTATGGGATTTCTCCCAGTGTCTCGTCAAAATAGAAGCAGTAATGCGCCGGAGTAATCTCGTCAGTTGAGATGTCATCGCGAAGCTTGGGATTGTTCGCCGGATTGGCGGTGTCCCACGGCAAGTCTTCGCCCGCCAGTTGCCGCTTGATGAGATCGGGATCTTCGGTAAGAAAGAGGATGCGACCTTGCAGTCGTACTTGGTCGGGGCGCTTTTCGATCTGGCGATGCAGAAGAGATTCAATCACGGCAAATCCTACTTACATTGTACGACGGAAACTCTTGCGATCAGCCTGTCGGCGCTACCACTGGCTAGTGATGGCCCATCTTGTGGTCATATTTCTCACCCGCAGGAATTGCAACACTCAAGCGATTTTCTTTTGGCGCCAGAGGGCAGGTAGCGTACGGCGTCACCGCGCAAGGCGGATTGTAGGCACGGTTAAAGTCGAGGACTACAGTGCCATCTTTAACCGGATCGGTTTGCAAAAACCGCCCGCCCTGGTAAGTGTCCGTCTTGGCGGTCAGGTCGTTAAATACAAAGAACAGACCCTTAGCGGGGTCGCCCCCGAGATCGGTCAACTGCATGTCCTTGCCGTTCAGCTTGAACCGCGCCTGCCCGGCAATAAGCGTCGGAGTTACATCACCCAAGACGTTCGGCACATCAACCGTCTTCTTGCCGTCAGACGGTATCCAAGTGGCGGTGACTCTGTAATGTAAGTCGATAGAGTAAAAAACCGGGCCAGCGTACTTATGCACTGTTGGGCTGTCAACATCCTTCAGTCGGATGCCGACGCGCAGACCTCGCTGAATTACGTGGAACCGCAGACTTCCCATCTCAACGGGGGTGCGGTGGCCCGAAGTATCAGACTGTAATTTTGCGGTCTTCACAGTTTTTCCGTCGACAACCGCATTGGCTCCGTCTGCAAAGTTTGCGGTGACCTCGCTATTCTGCAAAATGAAAGAGCCTGCGTGCGCAGGCCCCTTGGGAAATACTACTGCGTTGGACGGGTCAGACCCGAACGTATTCTCCCCCGGCTTCAACCAAAATAGGCCTGCCAGTGGCAGCCAATTCTGCTTGAGGTCGTCAACTAGTTCAGCTTTCCATTGGTCGAAAGACTTCTGATAGTCCGGCTCGACAGCGTCCGCAGCGTGGCCGAAAGTGCTGAGGCACAGCAAAATAGTCGCAGTGAAAACAAATGTTCGCTTAGTTTTCATTTTCGAAAATCGCGGGGATCGGCAAGAACTTCCAGTCCGCGTCCTGCAAAAATTTCTGCGAACTCATGAATCAAGGCCGCATGAACCAGACCATTCGAGGCCAGGGTCTCGCGGCTATCAATTTGAAACGGACGATCGTCAAATCCCGACACCCTACCGCCCGCTTCTTGGACGATTAAAACCCCCGCAGCGGTATCCCAGGAATTCAAATTAAATTCCCAGAACGCTTCCAAACGCCCGCTGGCCACATAACACAGGTCAATCGCAGCCGATCCGGCCCGCCGCACTCCGTGGGTACGCAAAGTTATCTGATGGTAAAAGTGAATGTTGGGGTTCTTGTGGCGCTTGTAACTGGGGAACCCCGTCGCTACCAGGCATTCGTTGAGATTGGCAATCTTGGAAACATGGATCGGTTCTCCATTCAGAAACGCTCCACTTCCTTGTTCGGCAGAGAACATTTCGTCCCGCGTCGGATCATAAACCACGCCGGCAACCATCCGCCCCCTATGCTCAAGGCCCATGGACACGCAAAACACGGGAAAGCTGTGGGCGAAGTTGGTCGTTCCGTCGAGTGGGTCGATATACCAGCGATATTCGCTGCCGGTATCTACCAACCCCTGCTCTTCTCCAAGAATGTCGTGATTGGGCCACTTTGCCTTGATCCGTTCCCGTATCAACTTTTCAGAATTGCGGTCAGCCTCGGTAACTAAGTCGGCTTCGCCTTTGTACTCAATTGCCACGCGGCGGCGAAAATAGGGCATCAGTAGCGCGCCGGCCTCGCGCGCAATTTCCATCATCGCTGGGGCGAAGTCAATCTTCGAGGTAGCAGTGGCCATTCAACTCCTTGAGAAACCCGGGGTAGAGACGTTGCTCCGCAACGTCTTTGCATCTCCAGCGGCTGTGCCTACTTCCGCACGTCTTCGCTGACGTACATTATGTCGTGTTTAAAAATGAAAAGGTTGGGCTCATTTTCGCGGGTCAGGCGCAGCATGTGCTTATCGTAATATTCGATCCAGCCTTCCACAACTTCTCCATCGGTGAGCTTAACCCGGACATGCTTCTGTTTCTCGCCCAGACTTTTCAGGTAGGTAGCTTCTTCTGAGGTTTCGGCTGCGGGCGGCGTGGGCTTGCCTTTGCGAGGTGTTCCGCGATCATGAAGTGCCATGCCGACTATTCTACATGGCCTGATTTACTACTCTGACTTAGAGGTGTAATAGCCGGTCCGGTGACGGACTCTGTCAGCGGCAGTGCCATGTACCGTCACCTGAATTCTGCGGTAATCGGAATCGGCGAGCCTCTGCGATGGATAGTAAGCCAGCAGATATTGGGTACGTAACTCGTCACTGATTTTGCGAAATGCGTCGTCGATCTGGGAGACCGACGTGGCATAAAAATAGCGGCCTCCGGTATCGGCCGAGAGCTGAACCAGGGCATGCTCGCCGCCGGTATCCCGTCCGGCGCTCGCTTCAACCGGAACAATAATAATGCTATACAAAATTGCCTCGGCCTCCTGCGCCGCCCGCACCGCCTCGCGATAGTTGACGCTACTTACGGTATCTCCGCCATCGGTGATCACCACCATCACTTTTCTTCCCTGCCGCGGCAGCAACGCATGCGAACCCAGATAAAGCGCATCATAAAGAGCGGTGGCAGATCCCAGGCGAATGCGATCAATCGCGCGGTCAATTACCTTGGCATCGGAGGTAAACTTGGTGATCTCACTCACCGTTTCGCTGAAGGCGTAAAGAGAAATCCCATCCACCGGCCGCAATATTGTATGGACGAAGCGCCGCGCCGATGAAAGCTCGAGCGGCAAGTCTTTACGGGTGCTAAGGCTGGTGTCAATTGCCAGGACTATCGACAGGGGCAGCGCCGATTCCCTGCCAAAAACCGCGATCTTCTGTTCGTTGTCATTCTCCTTGAGCAGGAAATCTTCTTTGCTTAACCCGGCAACCGGAGCGCCATGCTCGTCCGTTACCGTTACAAACACATTCACTAGTTTTACGTCGACCTTAAACGTGGTGTCGGGCGAATCGGCGGCCGGAGGCACCTCGGCTGGAGCTCTCGCCGTCGGCTTGGCACCGGTGGTGGAACCACCCGCCCATGGCGGTTTGGGTACTTGGGAGACGGCTGCCGCGGCGGTCAGCAGGAAAAAGGCAACCAGAGGTCTGATCATTGGCTGCTTAATTTGGATGCGTCCTTGGGCGAATGGGTGCCTTCGGCTCGGGAAATCTCGGGTGGAAATGGCTCTCCATCGGCCCAAACCGCACCGTCTACAAAAAACTCCTTCTTCCAGATAGGCACCGTGCGTTTAAGGGTGTCAATCAGCCACCGGCAGGCGTCGAAAGCGGCGCCGCGATGGGCGGAGGCGACCACAATAAGCACACTGATTTCTCCGATTTCGAGCCGTCCCAGACGATGGACAATGGCGACTTCACGAATCGGATACAACGAGATTGCTTCCTCGGCAAGGGCCTCAAGCTGTTTAGCTGCCATTTCTTCGTAGGCTTCGTAGTTCAGATACAAAGTTCTGCGGCCACGCGTATTGTCGCGGACCACCCCTTCGAACACTACCGCTGCACCGTCCGCAGGGTGCCTGATCTTTGCGACAACTGGTTCAGTATCTATTTTCTCGTAAGTAATTTCGGTCCGGGGCAGACCGCCACTCACCGGCGGCAACAGGCCCACCTCATCGTCCTGTGCAAGAAGAGTAGTAGAAGAGGCATACTCTTGATTCACTGACACCGCGATCGAGTTCAACCATTGCTTGAAGGTTGGATGTTGTTCTTCGTAATGTTGAAGAAGATCTAACACCGACGCATGATCGGGCAAAGGTAGTATTTCCCCGTCTTTTTTAAGTACTTCTTTTAGCACGCCGAAGAATAATACGCGAACTTTCATTGGGTAGAGACGAGTAACTTAAGCGAGTCAAGAATAGATTGCGAGGAGACTTCTGCCAAGGGCGGTGCGTTCCCGGTCTTTTAAGTTGGTAACCCGTGAATGGGGTACGAAGCGGAACCCGGAACTGGGATTGATGCGAAAGGGCGATCTCGTTCTGGGTTGGGGCGTCGCTATCTGTTTGTGGACCGGGATACGCATGCAATACGGCCAGTGTTTTTGAACGACGACGACCCGGCTCGACATCGAAAAGCTAATCGAGCAGTCGAAAACCTAGGGTTGTATGTACGCGGGATTTCCAGGGGCGGGCGGCTCATACTCCTTGCCGTACTTATTCGCATGAGTCTTAGCCAGATCGGCGAGTTTTAACTTCAGGGTTCCGAGGGAGGCGTTGTCCGCAGAGACCACGACGTCGCGACTCTGAGCCTCCAACTCCTCAGGTAGCGCGGCTTCATACCAGAGGTGCAGACGGTATCTTCCCACCGGAACATGCGGAATCCCGACCTTGCCCTGGGCATCAGAGCTCGAGTAATAAGGTGTGGCCAAGGCGATGATGACGGCGCTCATTTCCGAGTGAATATTGCAGAAAATAAACGAAACCCCGGGCTTGTCGAAGTGCACATTGCGTGTGGTGCCAGCCTCATAAAGGCCCAGATCGAAACGCTTCCCCTCGAAGAGCGAAAATACGTTGTGAAAAAATGGGTCACGATTGGGAAATTGAACTACCGAGCCCACGGGAACTACCAGCAGGTGGGGATCGAAGCTCTTGTTCCTCTGTACCAGCTGCAACCCGCTGCGTGTGGGCGCCGCCACCGGTGTCGACGGCGAAATTGGCATCAGCCAAACCACAACGTCGCGAGTACTGTGTCGCTTTGCCGTGTTCCCGGGATTCGCCCACGCAACCGTCGCGGTCACATCCACATCTTCTGAGCGAGCGTAGGAGCAGCACGCGATTAAAGCGAGCAGCCAGACCAAAATAGCTCGATAGGCAGAGATATCAGCTCCCTTTAAAAAAGAATTCCCATGGATAGATTCATCTGTTCCGCGGTCCAGCTTCGCTGATAGATGCCGAACGTTCGCAAATGCCGGAATTCCGCGGATAGCAGCAGGTCAGAACGTGGCCGGTAAATAAAATTCACCAATCCGGCTCTGCTTTGAGCCAACGTCGGGTCGGCATAGCTTTGACTTACTGGAAAAACCAACAAGTCTTTCGCGAGAGGATTATCCAACCCAAACGAGCCGTTGAAGTCGAGTTTGGAGGTCGCTTTGAATTTTATCTGCGACCATCCGCCAACTGATCCTACCGAGTGAACTTGCGTCGTCGCTAAAGATGGATCGCCACTGAACAGCACGCTGCGACCGATGCCCCCACCGATGCCTCCGATCGCTCGGCCGCGATATAACTCTCCGGAAAAATAAAATCGCGACGGCAGCGGAATCTCCCAATCAGCGAGACCAGCCCAGCCATCGGCTCGCCTATCGAACCCCCAATTTTGCCGACTGTAATAGGCAGCGGCACCTAATATCATCGGCCGGCCAAACACCTTGCTCGTCCAGGCCGTGCGAAGCGCGTAAGCCGGCTGGCTGGAGCTTTCACCAGCCTGCGGAACTCTTTCCATTTGTAGAATTAGCGGCGGCTCCCCGGTGAAATTATCCAGAATGCCACCTTGCACGCTAATCTGCTGGTCCTCCGAAAGATTAAAGCGATGCTCCACGCGGATCTGCGGAATCCAGCCCCATAGATTTCCCTGATAGGCCAGTGTGGGCACGGACAGCGACGCCAAGGAATCAGGCGAGAGCGGGGAGAAAAAAAGATTGTCCTGACCCGCGACTACCGATGTATTTGCCCAATCCATGCGCATCTTCGCTATCCGCAGGCGCAACAGGCCATAGTTCGCACCATTCAGCGTCTGCGGGAATCCACCGGCAAAGTCCACCTGCAGGTCGCCGCTGGTTCGGGCGCCGAATAGTTGCGGGCCAAATACCTCCAGCCCCAACTCCGACTGCCGCAGCGTGGCCCCTAGTGCGGCGGTCGACATGCCGGGAGCGGCGCGAATTGCATACTCAGGAAAGTCTTGGTTGTCGGTTGCGCCGCGGTTGCTGAAAATATTCAGCAAGACAATTCCAGACAGCCGAACTCGATACTTGGAGGCACTTTCAAGTTTTGTCTGGTACTGCTCGTCCAGCTTGCCCCCTTGGAGGAGCGTCGTGTCTTCCAGCGAAGCGACCCGCTGCTCTAAAGACTGAGGTTTGCTAACAGCCTCATTTTGCGCTTTGTCTGCTTCACCGCTTTCCGCCGCCACCGGTTCAGCCGCCGATGGTTTCACAGCGTGAAGCTCTCGTTGCAGTTCAGCTCTTTCCTGCCGGTATTGGTCAGATTCAACCCGCAACTCCTCGACAATGGTCCGCAACTGGCGCACCTGTTCCTGTAGATCATGGACTGCCGACGCCAAATTGTCGGAGGGCGCCACGGCTTCGGGAGAAGCCGAATTTTGTGCGGCGAGCGTAGACGTAATCAGTATGGAGGCCGATAAAATCAGGCTTAGTCTGCTCCCCCAAGCGGCGATCGGGTTCCTGGGCCTCATAATTACCTCCGAAATAAACGACCTTGCGCGCAAAGTCAGAAATGATTTTGAATTCTATTCTGTTTGGTCGTTCGGCGTCCGTACCAGCGGCGGCAGGGCCAACTTCCCTTCCGAGCTTGAAGTCGGAGCAGCACTCGATGAAAATAGCGGAAGCGTCAACTTAAACACCGAACCCTGTCCGGATGTTTTTTCCACGGTCACATCGCCACCATGGTCCTGCACAATTTTCTGCACCACAGTGAGCCCCAGACCGGTTCCGTTCTCCTTGCCACAACTGATAAACGGCTCAAACAGCTGGCTACGAATGGATTCGGGAATGCCACGTCCGTTATCGGCGATGCGAATTTCGACGCCGCTGGCGGTCGCTTGCACGTCAATTGCGATAAGTCCCTCGTTGGCAACCAGAGATTCGCATGCATTGATAACCAGGTTGTAAAGAGCCCGCTCCAATTTCTTCGGATCGAACCAGCCGGTGGCGCTCCCGCGTTGGTGGATTTCGATGCGTGCCTTGTGGAATTCGGGCCTTAGCCGGATTGCCTGTACCACGCGGTCTACAGAATTGCGCACGTTTCCGTAGGAAGGGCGAAGCGACTCGCGGGTCCGCGAAAATTCCAGCAATGAGTCGATCAGGTCCGTCATTTGGTTCACCGCACTTCGAACCTCCTGGTATAGCTCTTCCCGTTGCTCGGGCGAGAGACGCGCCTCGCAAAGAAATTCCGCGTTGGCTACTATAGCCGCCAGGGAATGCCGCAGGTCGTGCGAGATAGAGCTCGCCATCCGTCCGATGGTGGCAAGTTTCTCGGCGTCCAACAGGTCCTGGTGAGTCTTCAGTAGGTTGGTCCGCATTCGATTAAATGCCTCGGTGACCTCGGCAACTTCGTCGCCACCGCGTGCGTCGAGCGCGTAATTGAAATCACCTTTTCCCAGCGCCCGCACGCCTGCCACAAGGTTTCCTAAAGGACGAGTAAAGGTATGGGAGATCAGGAATACCAGAAGGCTCCCAGCAGCTACCGCAGTCAGGCCAAGTGCCAGGAGCAACCGATTCAGGCGATCAAGAAACGCCGTTGCCTGATCGTAGGACTTCAGAACTGTTAGCCGCACCGATGATCCCTGTTCTGCTGCCAGTTCGAGAGAAGTGCCCAGAAATCGCTCGTCGTCCAGCTGGACTTCTTCCGGCTGACTCGTACCCAGGTCCGATTTCACAAATTTGTGCCGCGCCAAAGTCGTCTCGTGCAGCGGCGTCAGGGTGCTGCATACGATTTCGTCACCGTAATAAAAAGCCACTTGGCTGGCCGCGATGCGGCTTACTTGCGACGCAACGCTATCATTGATCTCATATCCAATGACGGCGAATCCTAGCAAATGATTGTCCGCAGCCGGCCCAAAGTAAATCGGCCGTAAAACGGTTTGGTAAAGATGTCGATTACCGAACCACCAGTGATTGCCACTAGACTGATTCAATGCGGCGGCGAATTGCTGCTGCGCCATCTCGTTGGTAAAACCTGGCGATGCGGTATGCAATGCCACGACTTTTCCGCGCCGGTCCGCCAGCACAAACAAATCGCCGCCCGCCAGTTGCCACAAAGAACTTGAGGCATCCTGAATGGTCGCTTCGTGCTGCGTCGTCATTAGCGCGCGAAGGTCAGGAAGGTCGGCGAGTAGTTCATCAGTGCGGACGAGAGAGAGCTCTCGCTCCCGCTGGAAATTCTGGAAGGTGCTTACGGAGTTTTGCAGGTCGGCAAAAATCTCTCGCTTTACGTGTGACTGGACACTACTACGGACGACGAGAAGGCTGGTACAAGTAAGGCTCGCGGAAATGAGAAGCATGGAGAGCAGGAACTTCGTCCGCATGCGAACTCTGACCACGCGCCGCTCTCCTTGACCAACCCCGGTAACGCTCAACGCACAAACTTATAGCCGATTCCGTGGACCGTACGAAAGTGTACTGGGTTCGCGGGATCTTTTTCCAGCTTCTGCCGGAGTTTGAGGATGTGATTATCCACGGTGCGAGTTGAGGGATAATTCTGATAGCCCCACACGTCATTCAAAAGCTCGTTGCGTGTTATCACCCGTTCTTCATTTTGCACAAAGAATTTCAAGGTCTTGAATTCTTGCGGGGTTAGTGCGACCGGCACGTTATCACGCCGGGCTTCCATTCTGGTGAAGTCAGCATAAACGCCGTCGAATTTGACTGACTCGAAAGCGCCGGGCCGCGCCGTCCGTCGTAGCGCCACTCGCACCCGGGCCAGCAACTCGCGCGGACTGAACGGCTTGGTCACGTAGTCGTCGGCGCCAAGCTCGAGCAACAGCACTTTATCCGAGACATCGCTGGTGGCGCTAAGCACAATGATGGGCAATAAAGGGGCAGCTTGTTTAATCTCGCGGCAAACGTCGCGCCCAGACATCTCGGGAAGCCGCAGATCGAGCACGACGGCGGAAGGCGCCTCGCGGTGAAAAGCCTCTATCGCAGACTTCCCGTCCGGACTGATCTCCACCGCAAAATTCTCGCCCTCAAAGAGACGCTTTAACGCTTTTTGTACGGCTCGGTCATCCTCTACAACCAGAATTCGTTCCATCAGAAGTGTGGTCCGAGGGGTGGAAGTTTGGCGCTCGCCCTCAGGAATTACCACCAGATTACCCCAGTCAGAGGCACGCCGGGTGCCACCGCGACATTATTGACAGGGATTTTACAAATGAAGATTTTGGCGATGGGCACATGAAGATCGGCACCCATGCTGGAACCGCACCCCTCGCCGACACAAACCTTACACATCTCTAACCGCTGCATGACACATCCCCACCTTTTACGACATACGCTCCTTTGAGAGTGACTCGAGCCCCAGGATCACCAAAAATTCAAGTATTGGAGTTCACAAATGGCAGCAAGAGATCTAAGAGATAGCGTCGCACTTGGGCCAAACACCGAACCGGCGGGGCTCCCCCGCCCCCAACCCGCTCTCAAACGGCGATCATTCCTCAAGGGTCTCGGCGTCGCCGGGGCAACTGTGTCGGCTGGTGCATTGCTCGCTACCCGGCTCGAAGCCGAAGAACACAGCGGTCGGCTTTCTAGAGGTGACGGTGCGATTTTGCGTTTTTTGGCGGCCGCGGAAATCATTGAAACTGACATTTGGCAGCAGTACAACGAGTTAGCGGGAGTTCAGGACGACCAAGTCCCCGGCGGAAGTGGAAACGAACTCTTTACGCTTGCCCTGGCGCAGCTCGACGACATGCCGCAGTACATTCACGACAACACGCAAGACGAATTGACGCATGAGCTTTTTATCAACGCATATCTCAGGGCGAAGGGCGCGGATCCCGTCGATCTCGATAAATTTCGAACATTGCCCAGCAGCAAAGCCACCGGCGCTCAACAGATCGGCCGTCTAACTAATCTGACGCAGCTGACGGTGGACACGAGCTGGTATACACGTTACCGTGACGCGCAGAAAAACCCGGATTTCGGCGATGCCTTCCACCAGCTATACCAGATCTTGCCGTGGGTCGGCACACCGCAATTCCGCGAACCGACAACGACGTAAACCCCGATCCGAGGAAAGCCAACAGCATCTCAGACTTCACCCAAGCCATCGCCAATACAGCCGGATTTCACTTTGCATTTATTGAACAGGGCGGAACCAGCCTGTACACGCAACTGGCACAACGGGTAAGTAACGTGGAGGTACTGCGAATTCTACTCAGTATCGGAGGAACGGAAATTGCTCACTTTCAGACTTGGCACGATACGGCCGGCGACGCGCCTCCGTTGGACAATGTGGTCGATCCGGTGACTGGCGTGAAAGTCACATTCCCAGACCTTAACTCAGCGCCCTTTGGCGGGGAGGAGTTCTCCACAAATCTGATCATGCCAGAGCCGACCATTTTCCTGAATCGTCACTTTCCCAAGTGCTCGATCATCCGTCCCACACAAACAAAGGGGGCGGCCATGGGGGCAGCGAAGGCTCTCACTGCGGACGGCCTCTTCATTGGCCAGTCCCGGCATTTTTTTGAACTACTTCGCGACTTAGCTGTAGACGCAGACGCAGCCCGCCGCGAGCTATAGACCAGCAGCACATTCCGGGGCGCTGAAAGCGGAAATAGTTCAGCGCCCCGGACTTTTTCTATTCCGATTCAGCAACTACGTTTTGTGCCTGCTGCCCCAAACCTGCTATCCCTAGCTGTATACGATTGCCTGGCCGCAGATACACTGGAGGTTTTTGCCCTAAGCCCACCCCCGGCGGAGTTCCCGTGGAGATGACATCTCCGGTTTGCAGGCTCATGAAGCGGCTTAAATAACTCACCAGATAAGTGGCTCCAAATACCATGGTTTTGGTGGACCCATTCTGATAGCGATGACCGTCAACCTCAAGCCACATGGCAAGATTTTGCGGATCGGGCACTTCGTCGGTCGTTACCAGCCATGGTCCAATCGGCCCAAAAGTGTCGGCGCTCTTGCCTTTCACCCACTGCCCCGTGCCTTCGAGTTGAAAAGCACGTTCTGAAAGATCGTTTACCAGGCAATATCCGGCAATATGAGAAAGCGCGTCCTTTTGTTCAACATACTTCGCTGGTTTGCCGATTACCACACCCAACTCAACTTCCCAGTCACTCTTTTTCGAGCCTCGAGGAATCACCACGTCGTCGTTGGGACCCATAATCGAAGACGTTGCTTTCATGAAAATTACCGGCTCGGCCGGAACTGCCATTCCGCTCTCGGCCGCATGATCTGCGTAATTCAAACCAATACAAATAAATTTTCCAACGCTTCCTACGCAGGGCCCGATACGAGGCTGCCCTGAGACCTTAGGCAGGCTTGCAGGATCCAGTTGGCGCAGTTTTGCAAGGGATTCAGGTAATAAAGAGGGGCCCGATAGATCAAGAATTACTCCTGAAAGATCGCGAATTTCACCGTCAGGACCGAGAATTCCGGGCTTTTCCTGGCCCGGTAAACCATAACGTAATAACTTCATCTCTTCTCCGTGGGTTATGTTTTCTAAAGGCTGAAGCCGCCATCAATAATGTGAATTTGACCGGTGGTGAAACTGGATTCATCTGACCCGAGATAAACCGCCAAGGCTGCGATTTCTTCAGGCCGTCCCAATCGTCCCATGGGCTGCCTGGCGACGAAGGCCGCATGGGCCTTTTCGGCGTCACCCTGGGCGGCGATGCGTTGCTCGAGCGATGGCGACTGTACTGTCCCCGGACAAATTGCATTGCAGCGAATGCCGCTACGAATAAAGTCCGCAGCAATTGCTTTGGTAAATCCTATGACCGCGGCCTTGGAACTCCCGTAAACGAAGCGATTCGGAACGCCGCGAACACTGGAAGCGCCGGAAGACATGTTGATAACGCTGCCCTTTGCCGCTTGCAGCATCGCCGGCAGAAAAGCCTTGCAGGTGCGATACATGGATTTCACGTTGAGATCGAAGGAGAAATCCCAGTCCTTTTCAGCGCACTCAAGAATCGTACCGTGATGCACGAAACCAGCACAGTTAAACAGAATGTCGATGGCACCAAGTTCGGTTGCAAGTGCCTCCACATCCCGGGTCTCGAGAACGTTTAGCTTGCGCACTTCAAGCGCAGGCCTTTCTTTGCGGAGAGTTCCCAGTAACTCCTCATTGATATCAGTGGCCCAAACCTTTGCACCTTGGTCGGCAAACGCTAAAGCAGTTGCGCGTCCAATCCCTTGCGCAGCGGCGGTAACCAGCGCGGTTTTCCCAGCGAGTCGTGCCTTCATTTTGTCGGATTCCCCAAATATATTTTCTACAGGAAAGAATGGTCCCGGACAGGCGAACCGGTAAGAATACCGGATTTTAGGAAAGAAGACACTTTTCGCGTAGGGCTGGGCGAAATAAAGTGGACGGCGGCGCACCGTCCACTTCGCCCCAAGCTCTAAACATTCCGCGCTACGCGCGTGGATAATTCTTGTGATGACGCGAGCGCTTGTGATTTTTGTAACGCTTTTGTTTGTGGCGGCGATGCCGCGAAATCCGCTCGATGCGGGGACCATCTCCGCTATAGGCGGCCGGACGAAAACTGGGTTGAGCGAATCCCATTACCGTGGTGAGTAGAAGAGCAGAAATTCCAAGCAAGAAGCGTTTCATACATCCTCCGATCCGATCTAAGTATCTAAACCCCCGGCGTATAGTAAAGTTGCAATCTAGAGTCACCCATATGAAAACATCGAAAGATCAGGACTGCGGCAAAGGGGCGGTAGAGCAGGATTCGCCAGCCACTCCAACCAACACTTCTATGCAAGGACAACTCGGACATCGCACCGACGATCCGATGATCAAGGACAATGACAGCGATTTTCCCGAACCAGGGAATAACGAAGAGCATACTGGAGAAAAGAAGCAGAAGTAACTTTTAAGCCTGCGCTGCGGGCATGATCGCTCGCATAACTGAGCCCGAAGTTCGTATTCTGTCCTTGTTTCACACCGGTTTTCCACTACTGCGCTACCCTCCGAGCAGTTAAAATAAATGCAACCGTAAACATGTCTCAATTTGTTCACTTACATCTTCATACCGACTATTCCATGCTCGACGGAGCATGTGACGTCGAGAAGCTTGCCTATCGCGCCAAAGAACTAGGGATGCCGGCAGTCGCCATGACTGATCACGGCAACATTTTTGGCGCCGTCCACTTCGTGAACGCTGCGAATAAGGTTGGAGTGAAACCCATTGTCGGGTGCGAACTCTATATCTGCAAAAAGGATGACCATCGCATCGAGCGGACTCCCCCAGACGGCGATACCTACAATCACTTGCTGGTCCTGGCTGAGAACGAAGAAGGCTATCGCAACCTTACAAAGATCACTTCCGAGGCTTCCTTGCACGGCTTTTATTACAAGCCACGCGTCAGCAAGAAATTCTTGGCGGAACACAGCAAGGGGTTGATTGGGCTCTCTGGCTGCCTCAAGGGGGAAGTCGCCGAGCGGTTGATCGAAGAGAAGTACGATGCCGCCCGCAAAGCTGCCGCGGAATATCGAGACATCTTCGGCAAAGAGAACTTCTATCTTGAGATCCAGGATCAGGGCCTGGAGATGGAGCATCGCATCCATACCTCCCTGTACAAGCTCGAAAAGGACCTAGGGCTGCCGATGGTCGCCACCAACGACAGTCACTATTTGTGCGAAGACGATGCTCATGCGCAAGACGTGATGCTCTGTATTCAGACCGGAAAGTCGATCACTGATACTAATCGGCTGAAGTTCCAGGGCACGGACTTCTTCGTCAAGAGTTATGACGAGATGGCGAGAGTATTTAAAGACTCGCCCGATGTGCTCTCTCGCACCCTGGGAATCGCGGAGCGCTGCAATCTACGGCTCGAAAAAGTCAGCAACCCGTTTCCAGATTTCGGGGTTCCGGCTGGTTACACGCCTGATAGTTATTTCGAGCACATCTCCCGTGAAGGCTTTGCTCGACGTCGCGAGGTTCTCGCACCGCTCGAGGCTGCCGGCAAGCTCAAGCACTCGATGGCCGAATACGAAGCGCGCCTGTCGCGCGAAATCGACATCATCCGGCAAATGCAGTTCTCCGGCTACTTCCTGATCGTATGGGACTTCATCCGCTACGCAAGAGAGCAGGATATCCCGGTAGGTCCCGGCCGTGGTTCCGCGGCCGGATCGCTGGTTTCCTATTCGATGGGGATAACCGACATCGACCCCTTACAGCATGAGCTGCTGTTCGAGCGCTTCCTGAATCCTGAGCGGATTTCGATGCCCGATATCGACATCGATTTCTGCATGAACCGCCGCGGAGAGGTTATCAACTACGTCACCCGGAAATATGGCCGGGAGAATGTAGCCCAGATTATTACGTTCGGAACCATGGCAGCGAAGGCCGCGATTAAAGACGTGGGCCGCGCCATGGATATTCCTTACAGCGACGTCGACCGCATCGCCAAAATGGTGCCCACTACAATTGGCATCACCATCGAACAGGCCCTCAAGGATTCGTCCGCGCTGCAGCAGGCCTACGAAAATGAATCGCAGATTCGTCAACTGATTGACACCGCGAAAAGGCTCGAAGGGCTGGTACGGAACGCCGGGGTACACGCTGCTGGAGTGGTGATTGCCCCGCGACCGCTCACCGATCTAGTCCCACTCTTCAAGACCAAGAACGATGAAATCGTGACCGCCTACGACATGGGCGCGATCGAAAAGATGGGCCTGTTGAAGATGGACTTTCTCGGGCTCACTACGCTGACAATTCTCGACGACACGGTGAAGCTGATCGCCCAAACCAAGGGCCAGAAAATTGAACTCGACAAGCTGCCGCTTGAAGATCCAGAAACTTACCAGAAGGTCTTTCACACCGGGCTTACTTCCGGGGTCTTCCAGTTTGAATCACACGGCATGCGCGACGTGCTGCGGCGCTACCGTCCCGACTCCATCGAGGACCTCACCGCACTGAATGCGCTTTATCGACCCGGTCCTATTCAGGGCGGCATGATTGACGATTTCATCGACCGCAAACACGGACGCAAGCGAATTGAGTACGAACTGCCCGATCTTAAGGAAGTCCTGCAGGAGACCCTGGGCGTCATCGTGTATCAGGAACAGGTGATGCAGATCGCCAATAAGCTCGCCGGATACTCGCTCGGCGAAGCCGATCTGCTGCGTCGTGCCATGGGCAAAAAGATCGCTGCTGAAATGGCGGCGCAACGCGAGCGGTTCGTAAGTGGAGCGCACAAAGCCGGCTTCCCTGCCAAGAAGATCGAGAAAATTTTTGATCTCATGGCGCAGTTTGCCGGTTACGGATTCAACAAATCACACTCCGCCGCCTACGCGCTGTTGGCCTTCCACACAGCCTATTTAAAAACGCACTTCCCCATCGAGTTCATGGCTGCGCTGCTTACATCGGTTACCGGTAATACCGACGACGTGGTGAAGTACATCAACGAGTGCCGCGAAATGGGGATCGCGGTCGAGCCACCCGACATTAACGTCTCCGACGCCAACTTCACGCCTCATGCTAATGCGATTCGCTTTGGCTTGGCAGCGGTCAAAAACGTGGGTGGCAACGCGATTGAGTCCATCGTCGCCGCGCGCAAGAAGCTCGAAAAATTTAATTCACTTTATGAATTCTGCGAGAACGTTGACCTCCGGTTGCTGAACAAACGTGTCCTCGAATCTCTGATCAAGAGCGGCGCGATGGATTCTCTTGGCAGGCGCGCGCAGTTGATGGCAGTTCTCGACAAAGCTATTGAACGTGCCCAGAAGGAGCAACGCGACGCGGAATCGGGCCAGCACGGCCTGTTCGGCGTCTTTCCGCAGGAAGAAGTCCATTACAACAATGACAAGCTTCCCGACCTACCTGACTGGGATGAGCACGTACGCCTGGCCGCCGAAAAAGAAATTCTTGGTTTCTTCATCACCGGACATCCGTTGGACAAGTATCGCGAGAAACTGGAAGATTTGCGCGCCCTCAGCACCGCTGACCTCGCTGCGATGAAAAACTCCACCGGCAAGGACGAAAGCATTACCACTGCCGGTATCATCTGCAGTCTGCGCGTGCTGAAATCTAAGAAAGGCGACTTCTACGCTCAAGCCGCACTTGAAGACACGCTTGGATCGGTCGAGATGGTGGTTTTCCCCGAGGCATATCGCAAACTCGGAGACAAAGTGAAGCTTGATGTGCCAGTCCTGGTTCGCGGCGGAGTTCGGGTGGAAGAAGGTTCCAACCCCAAGTTGATGGTCAACGACATCCTTCCCCTCGAAGATGCGAAGGTGCCGCTGCCCCGCTCTCTGCGTATTCGCATCCCTACGGAAACAGCCACCGATGCCACGATTGACGCGCTGCACACGCTTTTCTCTGAACGAAAAGGTGATGCGCGAGTGTTGTTTGACGTGGAACGGGCCGGCGATTTCATGGTTGTGATGGAAGCAGAAGGCTATAATGTCCTGCCAGACCGAACGTTCCTCGCCCGGGTTGAGGCGTTGTGCGGACGGGGTGCAGTGCGGGTGATTAACTGAGCGATCTCTTGGATGGTGTGGGCTTAGCCCCTGAGGTCGTTTCGGGCTCCGCGGCGCATGCACCAATATCTTTGAAGATCGAGGCAGGCCATCGTTGGCAAAAACAAACCAGGCGGTAACGAGCCTCGAGCTGCTGCTGTCCATGACGGAAGCGCGGGCTGCCAGCAACGGTAACGGCAATAAAATGGATTCCCGGGGACAGAAAGAGCTGCTAAAAATTGAGCAGCAGATTCTACATCTGGAAGCGGTGAGCGGACACGACGAAGAAACTCATCTTGAGATTCAGCAGCTTCACGCACGCATCGATGCATTGCGCGACCAAGTCTTAGCTAAATCTACCGCCTGGGAGAAGACCGAATTGGCCCGGCATCCGCAGCGTCCTTACACGCTGGACTACATCGAACGGGTCTTTACCGATTGGAGTGAAATCCACGGCGACCGCAGCTTTGCGGACGATAACGCCATGGTGACAGGCATGGCGCGTTTCCATGGCGAAGAGGTCCTGGTAATAGGCACTCAAAAGGGCCGGGACATGAAGCAAAAAGTGCAGCGCAACTTTGGATTGCCGAATCCTGAGGGATACCGTAAGGCGCTTCGCGCCATGAAGATTGCCGAGAAGTTCCGCCGCCCAATTATCAGCTTGATCGATTGCACTGGGGCGAATCCTGGGTTAGGCGCGGAAGAGCGCGGACAGGCCGAAGCCATCGCTCGCAACCTGCGCGAAATGTCGCGGCTAAGGGTGCCGATCATCTGTGTAATTACCGGTGAAGGCGGCAGTGGGGGCGCGTTGGCGATTGCGGTTGGCGACCGGGTCTTGATGATGGAAAACACCATCTACTCGGTGATTTCTCCCGAAGGCTGTGCTGCCATTATGTGGCGCGATGCCAACAAGAAAGGTCTGGCGGCCGAGGCATTGAAGATTACCGCCAATGACCTGAGCGAGTTCAAGTGTATTGACGGCATTATTCCCGAACCCGAAGGCGGGGCGCACAAGAATCATGAGGAAGCCGCCTCGCTGCTCGACGAGAGTCTGCAGAAGAATCTGTCCGAACTAAAGCATCTTTCGCTCGAAGAATTGCTTGACGCTCGCTACAGCAAGTTCCGCAATATTGCCCAGTTTTACCTGTCTGAAGTGTAACTTCGAGCCGCAACTCTCGTCGGTTGCGAGACGAAAGAACCGAGATAGATCCATTCCCCTCGCTACCCCTATTCTCACAAAAGTAATCCCCTTCCGGGAGGCACCCGGTTAGTACAGAGCTGACTCCTGGCTGCCGTATAATATCTAGTCGAACAAAAACGTTTACCCATAAGGGATTCAACCGATTCCAACATAAAAGGAAGGGACCCGGGAATGGCCACATCGGATGTAGCGCTCCAGGACGCCTCTGACGGCGCGGATCAAAAACGCGTCGCCAACAACATGAGCATTCAAGTGGCGACGGTAAACGGCTCTGGTTCACAAAGTTCCAACACCGTTCTGCTTCGCAGCATTTTCCAAATGGGAGTGCCCGTTTCCGGCAAAAATTTATTCCCATCTAACATCGCTGGACTGCCCACCTGGTACACCATTCGCGCCAACAAAGATGGATACACCGCCCGCAAAAAAGAAATTGATTTTCTGGTGGCAATGAATCCTGAGACCGCGCAGGAAGACGTCAAGTCCCTGGCCGCCGGCGCCGCCGTCTTATACGACGAACCGCTGAAGCTCGACACACTGCGCGACGATTTGGTTTTTTATTCGGTTCCCTACGACAAACTGGTAGCGCCCGTCTGTCCCGACGCCAAACTGCGCAAGCTTGTGAAGAACATGATTTACGTTGGCGTGGTCGCCAGGCTTCTTGAAATCGACATGAACGAAGTCGAGAAGGCGATCCGCAAACAGTTTGCCAAGAAAGTGAAGGCGGCCAATTTGAATCTCGCCGCGGTTCAGGCCGGCTATGAATATGCAACCGCCAGTCTCACCAAGCGCGATCCCTTCGTCATTCGGCCCATGCAGAAGACGCAGGGCAAAATCATCATTGACGGTAACTCGGCAGCCGCACTGGGTTGCATGTTCGCGGGCGTCACCTTCGTTAGCTGGTATCCCATCACGCCATCGTCTTCGCTGCCCGAAGCCGTCATCGAATACATGAAGCGCTTTCGCATCGGTGCCGATGGCAAAGCGACATTTGCAATCATTCAAGCGGAAGACGAACTCGCTGCCATCGGCATGGTAGTCGGAGCCGGATGGGCAGGAGCCCGTGCTATGACGGCCACCGCAGGCCCGGGCATTTCGCTGATGGCGGAATTTGCCGGCCTTGCTTACTATGCCGAAATTCCCGGCGTAGTTTGGGACATCCAGCGGGTTGGCCCCTCTACCGGCCTGCCTACCCGGACGTCGCAGGGTGATTTAATCTCTACCGCATTCCTATCGCACGGCGATACCAAGCACATCATGCTCATTCCGTCGTCGCCCGAAGAGTGTTTCACCATGGCGCAGGATGCGTTTGACTTGGCGGAGCAGTTCCAGACGCTGGTTTTCGTCATGTCCGATCTCGATCTTGGCATGAACAACTGGATGGCTGATCCGTTCAAATATCCCGAGAAAGAAATCGTTCGCGGCAAGGTTCTGAGCAAAGTGGATCTTGAACGTCTCGGAGGCTTCGCCCGCTATAAGGACGTTGATGGCGACGGCATCGGCTATAGAACGCTGCCTGGCACGGACTATCCCGGAGCCGCGTACTTCACTCGCGGCAGCGGGCACAACGAGAAGTCGCAATACAGCGAACGCCCGGATGACTTTGAACGCAACATGGAACGCCTCAACCGCAAGTTTGAGACCGCGCGTTCGTTCGTCCCGCGCCCGGAGTTGGTTTCATCGGGCAGCTCGAAGATTGGGATTATCGGCTTCGGCACTTCCCATTGGGCGCTTACCGAGGCGCGTGACCAGCTGCGTATGGAGTACGGCATCGAGACCGACTACCTACGATTGCGCGCTTATCCGTTCACCCGCGAGGTGCATGACTTCATCAAGAACCACGACCGTACGTACGTAGTTGAGCAGAACCGGGACGCGCAAATGCTCAGTTTGCTCAAGCTCGACATCGATAATGCGCTGGCTCCCCGCCTGCGTAGCATCGCTCACATACACGGCCTGCCGCTCGATGCGCGCTCCGTGACTGACGAAGTCATGACCATGGAGGGCAAATAGATGGCAACCACTCCTACCAGCGCGCCGCCGCCCAAGACCAATCGCATCGGCCTCAGCGTTCTCGACTACAAGGGCGGCAAAACGACTTTGTGTGCGGGATGCGGTCACAACGCCATCTCCGAACGCATCCTCGAGGCGATGTACGAAATGGGCATTCAGCCCGAGCGAGTCGCCAAGCTCAGCGGGATTGGCTGCTCGTCGAAGACGCCAGCCTACTTCATGAACCGTTCGCACAGTTTCAACGCGGTGCATGGCCGCATGCCCTCGGTGGCGACGGGCGCGGTACTCGCGAATCGAAACTTGCTGGCGCTCGGTGTCAGCGGAGACGGCGACACCGCTTCCATTGGCATGGGCCAGTTCGTCCACCTCATGCGACGCAATCTGCCAATGATTTACATCATTGAGGACAACGGCGTTTATGGCCTGACCAAGGGCCAGTTTTCAGCCACAGCCGACCTCGGTTCAAAGCTCAAAACCGGCGTACTTAACGATCTGCCTGCCATCGACACTTGCGCTATGGCGATCACACTGGGCGCTACCTTCGTTGGACGATCCTTCTCTGGCGACAAGAAGCAGCTGCACAGCATGTTGAAGGCCGCCATCGCGCACAAGGGCACTGTAATGCTCGACGTGGTATCGCCCTGCACTACCTTTAACGACCACGAAGGCTCGACCAAATCTTATAAATGGATGAAGGACCACGACGAACCCATCCAGGACATTAGTTTCGTTCCGGCGTTTGAAGATATCAGCATCGACTACGATCCAGGAACCACTGTCGAAGTCACCATGCATGACGGATCCAGCCTTCGCCTGAGCAAGCTGGAAGAAGACTATGATCCCACCAATCGCATCCTGGCCATCCAGCGCCTCCACGAAGCGCATGAGAAGGGCGAGGCGCTGACTGGGGTTTTTTACATCAACACCAAGGCGCCAAGCTTTTTGGATCTGTTGAACATTACCGATGATCCACTTGCCACTTTGCCACAATCCATCACTAGGCCCGGCAAAGAGATCCTGGAACAGGTAATGGAAGAGCTGCGCTAAGACCGCGATGAGATTGGTTATCAATGGCGAAAACCGTGATTTTGACTATCCTCTTACTCTTGCAGGACTAGTCGAGAAACTCGGAATGAAGCAGGATCGCGTCGCCATTGAGCTAAACCGGGACATTGTCCAACGCGGCCAATGGGCGGAAAAAGCCTTAGCATCGGGCGACAAGCTGGAGATCGTACATTTCGTTGGCGGCGGATAAGAGTTTCTCAATCACAGATCGCTCCGAGATGGCAACGACTAACGACCACACCGCAGTAGAGCCGTAGCTCTGCTACGGCTGGCGGTCGGCAGGAACCTTAAATTGCGGCGCTGCACGCCGTAGCAAAGCTACGGCTCTGCACGGGATCCCCAAACGCGCCGCGGGTTATACCGAGTCTTCACAGGAACTCATCTAGTCACCCCTTTCCCCATATCCACAATTGACTTAGACCAAGCTGCGCCTAGAATGTTTCAAACATTCCCCGGTTAAATTGTTTGAAACATTTTTGGCTTTTCCATGCAGGAGAGTTTCACATCCCGCGAAGTGGTGGAGCTCACCGGCATCTCACTGCGGCAATTGCAGTGGTGGGACGAGCGCCGCATCGTGGTGGCTAAGCGGCAGGGGCATCGGCGGCTGTACTCAATGGAAGATCTCACGGAAGTAGCGGTGATTTGTCAGTTGCGGCATCGTGGCTTTTCTCTACAGCGGGTACGAAAGGTCATACGGTTCCTGCAAGCGGAATTTGATAAGCGTTTGGCCGAAACGGTACGCACTGGCTCCGACTATCACCTGCTGACCGACGGGCGGAATCTTTATTTGGAAACTTCGGCGAAGCAGATTGTGGACATACTGAAAAACTCGCGCCAGCCGATGTTAGCCGTATGCATCAGTGACACGGTGCGCCACGTGCGCGCGATTGTTCGATCAGGCAAGAAAGGCAACGTATGCGTACCGGCGGAGTCGCGAGTGCGCAAAGCCAGGCATGTTTCGTAACCCAGCAGCCCCGCGAGGAGGCAATATGACAGCAGAATTAGACATCCTCAACGAGTGGATTCCGGAGCAGATGCTCCCCGGCACGATCTTCGTGCTGGAGAATGCCGGCCAGGTCGGCGAAAAAGAAGATCCCTATTGGGCTGTCCTCGCCTGCCCAAAATGCGGGATCCTGGGACTCATCACCCGCAAACAAATTGCTGGTCTACTACCCGTAATCTGCGGCTCCGGCCACTGCGCCGCCCAGTTCTTCATTAACGACAGCGAAATAATCGTCCGCAAACCATCGTAAGCACTCCAAGATTTTGTCATTCGACCGAAGGGAGGAATCTGCTCGTGCTTACGCCTGCTCGAAACAATGTGCGATAGTCCTCTTAAGAAGCAGATTCCTCCCTTCGGTCGAAATGACAAGGTGTTGAGAGTTCGTTCCGCCTAACCCCAGTACTACGGTTTGGCGCCCTTATGAATCTCCACCGTACTCCAGGTCTTATCCGCGGCATGGCAAATATTTTCTAGCGGACAATCCACGCACTTCGGCGATCGCGCCACGCATATCTTCCGCCCATGCCAGATAATCTGATGGGAAAACAAAGTCCAGCGCGGCTGTGGAATTACTTTCATCAAGTCGCGCTCAATCTTCTGCGGATCGGTTTCCTTAGTTAGTTCAAGCCGGCGCGAGATGCGGCTCACATGGGTGTCGACGACCACACCATCGTTGCGCTTGAACCAGCTTCCCAGCACGACATTCGCGGTCTTGCGGGCCACGCCAGGCACGGTTAGAAGTTTCTCCATATCCTCGGGGACTTGCCCCCCAAACTCGCTCAGGATCCGTTTGGCGGCGCCGACCACCGACTTCGATTTGTTGCGAAAGAATCCGGTCGATCGAATATCCGGCTCCAGTTGCTCGGGTTTGAGTGCGGCAAAATCCTCCATCGTGGGATATTTGCGAAACAGCTCTGGCGTTACCATATTGACCCGAACGTCAGTACACTGCGCCGATAGGATGGTCGCCACCAGCAGCTCCCACGCGCTATTGTGGTGCAGCGCGCAAGTCACACCGGGATACATCTGATCAAGCCGCTTGAGAATCTCCTGCACCCGCTCGGGAGCGATGGGGTTGTAGCGTACCGCCTTCTTGGTCGGCTTAGGTGAGCTGACAGCCTTTGGCGCATTCTTGCCAGCAGCAATCTTTGGCACGGCCCGGCAAACCCCTTCCTGTCGTCCAGTTCGTGCTGGTTGCCGGGGAGTTATGCCGCGAGCCATAGGGGTCTCCAAGTGCCGGTAAATGTTAGCAGACGAAATACAACCAATGTGGCGCGGATACTCTTGTCCGCGAAAGGCCCGCAGCGAAAATGGCCTTTCGGGATTTTGAGCGCTGCCAGCAGGAGGACAAGAGTGTCCGCCCCACATCAGAGTTTTGAACTCACCAGCAAGACCTTGCCCAATTTCCCCGGGTCTGCAACGTGCTACCTTACTGCAGCAGCACTCCAAATCATCTGCCGAAGGCGCCCATGAGATCCAGAACGCTCCCGCCATTACTTGCCGCCATCGTCTGTTTTGCCGCGACCCTCTCCGCCCAGCAATCACTCGAACCCAAGGCGCAGCATGACGAAGCTCTCCACTTCCTCACCGAACTGGTAAAGCTCGACACCAGCAACCCTCCAGGCAACGAAATCAAAGCTGCCAGCTACATCAAGAGCGTGCTCGACAAAGAAGGCATCGCATCGGAAATCTTTGAGTCAGCCCCGGGACGCGCCAACCTGGTCGCCCGCCTCAAAGGCACCGGTGCCAAGAAACCTCTGCTGCTGATGGGCCACATCGACGTGGTCGGCGTCGAGCGCGCCAAGTGGACCGTCGATCCCTTCGCCGCCATGACCAAAGACGGATATCTCTACGGTCGCGGCTCCTCCGATGACAAAGCCATGGACGCTGCCAACCTCGAAGTCTTCCTGCAACTGCACCGCCAGAAAGTACCGCTAGACCGCGACATAATTCTGCTGGCTGAAGCCGGCGAAGAAGGTACCAGCCAGTTCGGCATCGACTATATGGTCGCCCAGCACTGGGACAAGATCGAGTGCGAATATGCTCTCAATGAAGGTGGCAGCTTTCATCTTTCACCTGATGGAAAGATGGAATACGCCGGAGTATCGCCGGCAGAAAAAGTGCCTCGTGGGCTGTTATTGGTCGGGCACGGCTCCAGCGGACATGGCTCCATTCCACGGGCTGATAATGTAATTACGCATCTCGGCGCCGCCGTAGGCAAAGTTGGTTCATGGCAGGCTCCAATGCGTCTCAATGACGTATCACGCGAGTATTTTGAGCGGCTAGCCAAAATAAGTTCCAAGGATGATGCCTATCTTTACACTCACCTGGACCAGTGGGACGTTCAGGAAAAAATACGCCTCAGCCATCCGCCGCAGTCATCCATGCTGCGCACATCCATCGTCCCCACCATCATCAAAGGCGGCTTCCGCGAAAACGTGATTCCTTCCGATGCTGAGGCCACCCTCGACATCCGTGTACTTCCCGACGAAAACATGGACGTTCTAATCGCCAAACTCAAAGAAGTGATCAACGATCCGCAAATCGAGATCAAACCCATTGAAGAAGGCCAGAAACGCCCGACGACATCGCCTTCCTCCATCAAGAATGAAATGTTCAGCGCGCTCGAGCACGCCCAGGCGAAAGTCTTCCCCGGTGCGGTCACACTGCCTCTGATGCAAACTGGCGCCACCGATTCCGCGCAATTGCGAGCCAAGGGCGTCCAGGCCTACGGCATTGGGGTGCCTCATAGTGACGATGATGCCCGCCGCGTTCATGGCAACGACGAGCGGGTCTCGATTGATGCTCTTGGCCGGTTTGTGGATTACCTCACCAGCGCCGTGCTGGAGGTGGCTGCGAAGAGGTAGCGGTACTTCGGGAACCTCACACATAATTGACGGGGGGCCACGCCCTAGGTAGGCTGGAAGCGTCTCACTGGGGGCATAATTTGGCGGTCAAGTCGATTCAACTCGGGCAGGTTTGGCGCAACGACGAAACTCGTCAGGACTTCCTTGTGACCCGCGTCTATAACGAGGTTTTCACCAAGTACGCTATCCTGCGTCCTGCCGAGAAAAACGCTCCCGATGCGCCCACGGTAAAGGTAAAAGTCACTCAGGGCGCTGACGGCCTCACTCTACCCGGATACACCTTTACCCAGGATTCGACCACCTTTTAGCTTCGCGCCAAATGACTGAGAAGCTATTTGCGATTATTTTCATATTCATCAAAGGTGTAATCGCCGCCGTGGGCTATGGCGGGATCGTCCTGCTGATGGGTATCGAGTCTGCCTGTATTCCCCTGCCGTCCGAATTAATCATGCCTTTCGCCGGGTATTTGGTCTACGAAGGCAGCATGAATCTGTGGTGGGCGGCTACAGCGGGCGCAATTGGCTGTAATCTCGGCTCGCTGGTGGCCTATGAAATCGGATGTTACGGTGGTCGCCCGCTGGTCGAGCGCTATGGCCGCTGGATATTGCTCAGCAAGCGTGAACTCGACTGGGCAGAACGTTTCTTCGCTCGCTGGGGATACCTGGCTGTCTTCATAGGTCGTCTGCTCCCGGTCGTTCGCACATTTATCGCTTTGCCCGCAGGAGTGGCGCGCATGCCCCGCGCGCGTTTCCATATCTACACTTTCTTGGGATCGTGGCCCTGGTGCCTGGCCCTGGCGTATTTTGGAATGAAATTGGGCGAAAACTGGCGTGAACTCGGAAAGTATTTTCACCGCTTCGACCTGGTAATTGGAATCGCGCTAGCCGCCGGCATCATCTGGTTCATCTGGTCACACTGGCAACATCGGCTGACAGCCGCAGACTAGAAATCAAAGTTTCCCTGCCTGAAGACTTTATATCCTGAAAGTTTTTCGCCCGGCTGGAAGCCAATCACTTCCACGATGCTCCTCGGACGATGGGGATACCGTGTAAGCGTGGCGCTTCCAGCGCCACGAAAAGCGATAGAACAAAACGGCTTCAGCCGCTGGCTCGTGTACCCTATTGCCTCAGGAGATCGCAGATGAAGACTTTCATCGCCGTAGTCATCGTGCTGCTGGGTACCGTGAGCCTCGCTCCGGCTCAATCCGCGCCCACCGGCCAGCCGTTCGTGGTCGAGTATTACTACAAAGCCAAGTGGGGCCACGCTGAAGAATTCTTGACGCTCTTTAAGAAGAACCACTACCCGCTGCTCAAAAAGCAGGTCGAGTTGGGACGCATGTTGAAAGTGTGGGTTGACCAGCCGCGCTATCACACCACCGAAGACGGGCGCTGGGACTACCGCGTAACCATCGTCTTCAAAAACTCCACAGCAGCCGACGAACCCTTCGACGAAACCGCCATCAAGAAGCAACTATTTCCTGATCAGGAAACTTACGCCAAAGAAGAACAACGACGCTTCGAGATTCTAGAAGCCCACTGGGACCTTCCGCTGAAGACCGTTGATATAGATAGTAGATAAACAGGTCGTAGGTCTTTAGTCGTTCGTCGTTGACTAGACTCCCGTCGCGGCCAAAGACCGACGACGAGCGGCCAACGACCGCAGCGTTTGCAAATCTTTCTCCGATACGAGAACATATCCGTTTGCCTAATACCGAAAATTTCTCCTAAGGACTCAGCCCAAATATGGCGACGCGGCAGAAGCACGCAAAAACTCAGGTCGTTGCAAGCGCAGGTAGCGAGATTCAACCCGCCAAGGGGAAACTTGGAGTCATGATCGTCGGCATGGGGGCGGTGGCAACCACCTTTGTGGCTGGAGTAGAAGCGATCCGGCGTGGCTTGGCTAAGCCGGTCGGTTCCCTCACCCAGATGGGCACCATTCGTCTGGGAAAACGCACTGACGGGCGTTCGCCGAAGATCAACGAATTCGTTCCGCTTGCCTCGCTGAAAGATCTGGTCTTCACCGGTTGGGATATTTTTGAAGATGACATGTACGCCGCCGCCTCCAATGCCGGCGTGCTCGAGTCCGACCTGCTCAAGAAGGTGAAGCCGCTGCTGAGCTCGATCAAGCCTCGCAAGGCTGTCTTTGATCGCAACTACGTCAAAATGCTCGATGGCAAGAACGTTAAGAAGGGCAAGAACAAACTCGACCTCGCCGAGCAGCTTCGGGCCGACATCCGCGATTTCAAGAAGACTTCCGGCGTCTCCCGATTGGTAATGATCTGGTGCGGTTCCACCGAAATCTTCCTCCAGCCCAGCGCCGTTCACCAGGATTTGCAGTCATTCGAAAAGGCGATGCGGAAGAATGACGAGAACATCGCGCCCTCGATGATTTACGCCTATGCCGCCTTGATGGAAGGCGTGCCCTTTGCCAACGGCGCTCCGAACCTAACTGTCGATTTGCCGGTGATGCACGAGTTGTCGCGGAAAAACCAGGCCCCGATCTGCGGCAAGGATTTCAAGACCGGCCAGACGCTGATGAAGACCATACTGGCGCCGGGATTCAAGGCCCGCTTGCTGGGCCTCAATGGCTGGTTTTCCACCAACATTCTTGGTAACCGCGACGGCGAAGTTCTGGAAGATCCCCAATCCTTCAAGACCAAGGAAGAATCCAAACTCTCAGTGCTCGAGCATATCCTTCAGCCCGAGCTTTATCCCGACCTCTACGGTCACTTTACCCACAAAGTGCGTATCAACTATTACCCGCCTCGCGGTGACAACAAAGAGGGTTGGGACAACATCGACATCTTTGGCTGGCTCGGCTATCCCATGCAAATCAAAGTGGATTTCCTCTGCCGCGACTCTATCCTCGCGGCCCCGATCGTCCTTGACTTGATCATGTTCCTCGACTTGGCCCAGCGCAGCAGTGAGCTAAAAGGACTCGGGATTCAGGAGTGGATGAGTTTTTACTTCAAGTCACCCATGACTGCCCCGGGCTTATATCCCGAGCACGATCTGTTCATCCAGCTGATGAAGCTAAAAAACACTCTTCGTCATCTGCGCGGTGAAGAACTAATCACCCACCTGGGCTTGGAGTATTACGACTAGCAAACACTTACGTCGTTGAAAATAAGGGACGTACAGGGATTAGTGTATGACCCTTGGTTGTGTTGCCGTGAATCTTCGCAAGAAAAAAATGCGCCGCCCTGCTAGTTTTTTGCTGGGAAGTGAAAAGCTATGGCGGGATTCATTGAAGTACATCCGAGAAGCGTCTTTCAGGGCCTCTTGCTCGTCAATATTGACGACATCAAGTCCGTCTACCGTGTAACTAGCGGCAGTAACCAGATCACTACCGTCGTTACATTCCAAGGAGCGGACAGCAAGCCTGTTGATGTGGAGGAGTCTTACGAGGAAGTTAAACGCCTGCTTTCTCAAGCTCTGCCCGCTCAACCATCGCCCCAGGCAATGCTATTCGGGCTGTCGCCGGCCACGCTTTCTGGTGAAATGGGCGATAAAAGCGGCAGGCGTCAATAGGGGAGCGGCATTGGAGAGATGAGTTACTTACTGGCTTCTCCCGGTGGGTTGCGAAATAAGTACTTGACCTTAGGCACTCGCATCGCTAAATTAAATGGTTCCGGGGACATTAGCCCATAAGGCCGTCTTAAAGAACCTCCGCCGAAAACCGGGTCAATCCTTTTAGAAGAAACTTTCGGCTCCTGCGGAGCATCTATACCAGTAGTTGGAGCTTCCTGTACAACCCATCTAGATTGAAGAGCTTAGGCCAATCTGAGCGAGTAAGCAGATTGCCGCATGGATGGGAGCAATACCAACTTGGAATCATTTAGGAGACAGATCATGAAGCGTTCTGATCGAGTTTTCGATGCACTTCACACCCTGCGCAACCGTTACATGTTGTGTCAGCTGGCATCGAAAGCCACACGCAAATTCCATAAACCCAACACCCGCATTCAGGAAACCATGAATGAAGTCCTGACTCGGATTGCAGCCTCGGAGCGCCAGGAAGTTTTGGCCGAGCCGGAGCATTTTGCTGAAGCTCAAAGGCGGGCGGCCTAACCAGGCCCCGCCTTCCGCTTCTGCCGGTGTAAGTCTTTCCTTTTGTTGACCCTCCTTAAAAATCTCCTCGCAGGTGGACAATGACCATCGCTGAACTCAAAGAAAAGAACATAACTGAGCTGACCAAGATCGCCCGATCTTTGGATCTGCCCGGCGCCAGCGGTCTGCGCAAACAAGACCTTATTTTCAAGATTCTCCAGGCACAGAGCGAAAAAGAAGGCCACATCTTCGCCGAGGGCGTACTCGAAATCCTGCCCGACGGCTACGGTTTTCTGCGCTCGCCCGATTACAACTATCTCCCAGGTCCTGACGATATTTACGTTTCACCGTCGCAGATTCGAAAGTTTGATCTGAAAACCGGCGACACCATCAGCGGACAAGTACGCCCGCCCCACGAAGGCGAGAAATACTTCGCGTTAGTAAAGATTGAAGCCGTCAACTTCGAGTCGCCCGACGAAGCTCGCAATAAGATTCTGTTCGACAACCTGACGCCGCTGTATCCGCAGGAACGGTTAAAGCTCGAGTCGGTCCGGGAAAACGTGACTGCCCGTGTGATGGATTTGCTCACGCCTCTCGGGAAGGGACAGCGTGCCCTGATCGTCAGCCCGCCGCGTGCCGGCAAGACCATGATTCTGCAAAACGTGGCGAACTCGATCACGACCAATCATCCCGAAGTTGTGATGATCGTGCTGCTGATCGACGAGCGCCCGGAAGAAGTCACCGACATGCAGCGCTCGGTGAAGGGCGAAGTGATTTCCTCGACCTTCGACGAACCCGCCGCCCGCCACGTCCAGGTCGCCGAAATGGTGATTGAGAAAGCTAAGAGGCTAGTTGAGCACAAGCGCGACGTGGTAATTCTGCTCGATTCAGTCACCCGTCTCGCGCGCGCCTACAACACCATCGTCCCGCCCTCGGGCAAAGTGCTCTCAGGCGGCGTCGACTCCAACGCGCTGCAGCGCCCGAAGCGATTCTTCGGAGCCGCCCGCAACATCGAAGAAGGTGGATCGCTCACCATTATCGCGACCGCACTGATCGATACCGGCTCCCGCATGGACGACGTGATCTTTGAAGAATTCAAAGGTACCGGCAATTGCGAAGTCATCCTTGATCGCAAGCTCTCCGACAAACGCGTCTTCCCAGCCATCGACATTCAGCGCTCGGGTACGCGTAAGGAAGAGCTGATCATCCCCAAAGAAGACCTCACCCGAATCTGGGTATTAAGAAAAGTCCTGAACCCGTTGTCTCCAGTGGAAGCGATGGAATTGCTAATCGACAAGCTGGGCAAGACAAGATCCAACACTGAATTTCTCTCCAACATGAGTTCCCTATAAATTCCTGAGAGTTCCCCGCCCTGTCGCGAGTTTCGCGACAGGGCGGGCTTCAGCAACACTCATCCATAACGGTGACTTTTTGCCGATATCACCAAAACCTCTGTCATTGAGCGCAGCGAAGAACCCCTAGCGGCTGCATTGCCGAGAGTAGGGCCCCTTCGACACGCTCAGGGCAGGCCCTTCGGCGCAAAAGCGCGCCTGAGGATGACACAGGTGGGTGGTATAAGCAAAAACACTCGCAGTTCGTACGCTGCTTCTTACGCCACTACTTTTCTTAGTTGGAATTTTCGGGTAGCGGTGCGGCCTGAGTAACTTGCCTGCACCAGGACCGACGAATCGGTCAGCGCTGACTCGTCCACTTCGATTTTCATTTCGGCTGCCCCGGAAGTGTCCGTATAGACCTGGGTATAGAAGGGCGTTGCATCCGGCCGGGCGAAGCGCACCGTCAGCCGGGCTCCTTCCACCGGTGTGCCCCCTTCGGTTACCAGTAGCTGCATCGACAGTTGCCGCTCCGAGTGGATCGAATCGGCGTTCGTCCATTGCAAGTCCAATTGCTTCACCGGAACCGGCTCGGGAGTGCGATCAATGACATTGTCCAGTTGCCCGGCGCGGATTGCATCCAACACCAGGCGATGCTGGTCGCGCAGAATTTGTTCTTTCTGCTGATCGGTGAAATCCGCGTCCGCAGCCTTCTCGGCGTAGGAGGTTGCCCGCTTGCCGATGCAGCGGCCGCGCACAAATACCTGGGTTTGAAGCAGCAAATCAGCTTGCCGGGCTTCACTTTGCACGTGATAGACCGTATCCTCGTGCTTAACGTCCGTGTTGAAACCGAAGATCATGAGATTGGCCGGAGCTACGATAGAACAATACGACAAAAATGTATTAGCAGTTCTTAATCAAATCTTCCACATCGCTTGACACTATTCAACTTCGAAATCTAATCTAGAGTGTTTAAGTGATGTTCGCGAATTATATATAGCTCCGCTTATGCCCGACAATTATTTCGCCCGTTACCTGCCATTATTAATCCACATTGTGCTTGCCGGGGCGTTTGCGAGTGTAGTCGTTTCGCTTTCCTGGCTGATCGGGTGGCGGCGGCCAACCCGGGCCAAGCTTTCCCCCTACGAATGCGGCATGACGCCCGTTGGCGACGCCCGCGGGCGCTTCTCGGTGAAGTTTTACCTGGTTGCCATGTTGTTCATTCTCTTCGATGTGGAGGCCGTGTTTCTCTATCCCTGGGCGATTATCCTGCGCGACCTGAAAATGTTCGGCTTTTGGGAGATGATGGTTTACATGCTCATCGTCCTGGTTGGATTCTTCTATGTCTGGAAAAAAGGCGCGCTGGATTGGGGCGAACCCGCCACCCCCCGAGGGCAAGTCTAATGGCTTTGGTACCGGCCGTTACAGAACTTGAGCAACTCAAGGATCATCCAGCGGTCAGCAAACTGCTTTCCTGGAACCGCGCCGCGGTTGAAGGCGCGAAATTCGACCGCGACGAGACCAGCATCTACATCAATCGGTCAAGCATTCGTGAAGCTTGTGTGGTGTTGCGGGACGACGCAAACTGTCCGTTCAATTATCTTTCAGATGTGTCCTGCGTCGACTGGTACCCCTCCGAACCGCGCTTTGAAGTTATTTACCACTTGCTTTCGATCTCCAAAAAGGAACGCCTGCGCCTAAAGGTCCGATTGACGGGAGACGCCCCAGCCATCGAGTCGGTGACGCCGGTTTGGCCTGCGGCAAACTATTTTGAGCGCGAAGTTTTCGATCTGTTTGGCGTGCGCTTCACCGGACACCCTTACCTGCGGCGTCTGCTGATGCCGGAAGACTGGGAAGGCTATCCGCTCCGCAAAGATTATCCGGTGGAGGGTTACCGCTGATGGCGCACATGACCACCACGCCCGCGCTTGAAGCCGGCGAAGACCGGACGATGATCCTCAACATGGGGCCGCAGCATCCGTCTACACACGGCGTATTGCGCGTCCTACTGGAGATCGACGGCGAAAATATTGTGCGGATCATGCCCGACATCGGCTTTCTGCACACCGGCATCGAAAAGACCTGCGAGGCCAAGTTCTATCAACAAGTAGTGCCGCTGACCGATCGCATCGACTACCTGTGTCCCATGACTAACAATCTCTGCTACGTGCTGGCGGTGGAGAAACTACTGGGCCTGGAGATTCCACCGAAAGCGCAATGGCTGCGGGTACTGATGAACGAGTTGACTCGAATCAACTCGCACCTGGTCTGGCTCGGCACCCACGCCATGGACATCGGCGCTCTGACGGTTTTCCTCTATTGCTTCCGCGAACGTGAGGATGTCCTTCGGCTGTTCGAAATGATCAGCGGGCAGCGCATGATGACTTCCTACTTCCGTATTGGCGGAGTCGCCCTGCCCCCGCCCATCGGCTTCTTTGACAAGGCACGCGATTTTGCCAAACGCTTCCCGGCGCGCATCGATCAGTACGAAAATCTGCTGACGGGAAACCCCATCTGGCTGATGCGCACTAAGGGTGTGGCCAGAATTACCGCCGAAGACGCAATTGCACTGGGCGCCAGCGGTCCGACCCTGCGCGGCAGCGGTGTGGACATTGATTTACGGCGGGACATGCCGTACTCAAGCTACGAGAAATTCCAGTTCAAGGTGCCCGTAGCCAGTGAAGGAGATGTATTCGCCCGTTACATGTGCCGGGTACAGGAGTTGCGTGAGTCGATCAAGATCGTAGCCCAGGCACTCGACGGGATGCCGGAAGGTCCGATCAAGGCCGACGCACCGAAAGTGGTACTGCCTGACCGCGAAAAGATGAAGACCGAGATGGAAGCCCTCATCTACCATTTCAAAATCATCACCGAGGGATTTGCGGTTCCGGCAGGCGAAGTTTACCAGGCGGTCGAATCACCGCGCGGCGAGATGGGATACTACGTAGTCAGCGACGGTACCGCGAAACCGTATCGAGTTCACATGCGCTCGGCGTGCCTGGCTAATCTGCAACTGCTGCCCAAGATGTGCGAGGGCAAGCTGCTGGCAGACGTGGTAGCGGCGATTGGCAGTATTGACATTGTGCTTGGAGAGATTGACCGGTAATCCTCAGCGTCCCCTGCGTCCTCAGCGGTTTTAACTACAACCGCGGAGGACGCTGAGTACGCAGAGGGGACATTTCAAAATGCAATTTTCGGAAAAATTCGAGACCCGCTTCGCCGAGATGATTACTCACTATCCGACGAAACGCTCGGCGCTCGTCCCGACGCTGCTCTACGCACAGGATGAAGCCGGATATCTCAGCGATGAAGTCATCCACGAACTGGCGCAGCGCCTTGAACTCACCGACCTCGACGTGCGCAACGTGATCAGCTACTACTCCATGCTGACTACCAAGCCGCGGGGCAAATTCAACGTCCAGGTTTGCACCAATATCGCCTGCATGTTGAAGGGCGGCGAAGAATTGCTGGAGCACTGCGAACAAAAATTAGGCATCGGTCACAAGGGCACGACCGCCGACGGCATGTTTTCGCTCGAAGAAGTTGAATGCATCGGCGGCTGTAGCTGGGCCCCGGCGGTGCAGGTCAACTACGATTTCCACGAAAATCTGACGGCAGAAAAAATGGACCAGGTGTTGGAGCAATACAAAAGCAAGCACGAATTTGTAATTTGGTAATCGGGTAATTTGTAATTTAAACCACGTTCATTTAAGATTACCAAATTACAAAATTACCAAATTACAAAATGGCTTCTTTGGTTTCCCATCCCGACGAAATAAAAGTTGTCACCAAGCGCTTTGGCCAGGGTGCGACCAATATCGACCGCTATCTTGAGCTTGACGGCTACAAGGCGGTGCAGAAAGCGCTGGCCATGACGCCCGATGACATCATCAATCTGGTGAAGGCCTCCGGCCTGCGCGGTCGCGGCGGCGCCGGGTTCAGCACCGGGCTGAAATGGTCGTTCGTTCCCAAGCAGGCGCCCAAGCCGAAATACATTTTGTGCAACGGAGACGAAAGCGAGCCCGGCACCTGCAAAGACCGCCTGATTTTCGAGCACGATCCGCATGCCGTGATCGAAGGCGTCATGATTGCCGGCCTTGCCGTGGGCTCGACCACCGGCTACATCTACGTTCGTGGCGAGTATCGTTACCTGTTGGAGATCATGCAGAAGGCTATCGCTGACGCCTACGCGCGCGGCTTTCTCGGCAAGAACATCTTCGGCAGCGGCAAAGATTTTGACATTTACTGGCATGGCGGCGCTGGCGCCTACGAAGTTGGCGAAGAGTCGGCGCTGATGGAATCGCTCGAAGGCAAGCGCGGCATTCCCCGCATCCGGCCTCCCTTCCCCGCTGTGGTCGGACTGTGGGGCGGGCCCACCGTCATTAATAACGCCGAGACGCTGGCCAGCGTTCCGCACGATTTTTCTCGGCGGCGCGGAATGGTACGCCAACCTGGGCACTCCCAAGAACGGCGGCACGCGCCTGTTCTGCCTGAGCGGCAATGTGGACGGCCCGGGGTCTACGAGCTGCCCATGGGCTACAACCTCAAGAAGATGATTTACGAAGTCGGCGGCGGCATTCCCAATGGGCGCAAGCTGAAAGCCGTCGTCCCCGGCGGATCGAGCACTCCGGTTCTTCTGCCCGACGAAATCGATGTCCCCATGGATTTCGATTCGCTGATGAAAGTCGGATCCATGCTGGGCTCGGGTGGCGTAGTGATTCTCGACGACACCGCCTGCATCGTCAAATTCGCGCTGCGCACCATGAAGTTTTACCAGCACGAGAGTTGCGGCTGGTGCATTCCCTGCCGCGAAGGCACCGACTGGCTGAAGAAAACGCTGATCCGCTTTCACAGTGGCGGCGGCGTGATGAAAGACATCGACAACATGCAGTACCTGTCGGAAAACATGCTGGGGCGGACGTTCTGTCCGCTGGGCGATGCCGCGGCCATGCCGACCATTGCTTTCGTGAAAAAATTCCGCAAGGAATTTGAAGATCACCTGGATGGCAAGCCGTGCCCGTTTGAGAAGCAGGCGGAGCTGGCGAGGGCGTAGCGACGATTTGTAATTTGGTAATCGGGTAATTTTGTAATTTGCGCACATGACTGAGACCACCGACAAAGCGACATTGTTAAAGCGGTTACGCGACAGTGAGGCCGCGTTCGTCAGCGCGGCTTCGGTGCCGGATGAACTGGCCGCCATCTGTCCTGATGCGAATTGCTGGTCGATTCTGCAGATTACTGAGCACCTGGGAATGACCGAGCGCGGCATGTCAGGGCGCCTCCATGCCGGCGAAGCAAACACCGATGCGATCAATCGCGCCTTTGATGACACCATCACCCACATCGGCCGCGACCGCAGCAGCAAGCGCAACGCTCCGGAGCGGGTGCATCCGACCGGCAAGTTCACCTCCATCAAAGACGCGCTGGCAAAGTTTCGCAAGGCGCGTGGCGACACCATTGACTTCGTCGAAGCCAATTCCGAGCGATTTGCGGGCACAAAAGTGACGCATCCCATCGGCGTGATGGACGGACATCAGTTGTTTCTTGTTATGGCCGCGCACGCCGAGCGGCACGCAAAACAAGTTGAAGAAGTAAAGCTAAGCGCCGCCTACCAAGCGGCCCGACAACGGAGAGCGAGCTAGGATTTCTTATGGCAGAAGCGGCACCAGTAAACATCACGGTCGATGGCAAAGCAGTTCAGGCCCCTGCCGGCACTCTGCTGATTGAAGCCTGCAAGACCGTCGGCATCGAGGTCCCGTCTTTCTGCTATTACCCGAACCTCTCTCTTGCAGGGCGCTTGCCGCATGTGCCTGGTGAAAGTCGAGAAGATGCCCAAGTTGCAGACCGCCTGCACCACGGTCATCGGCGAAGGCATGATCGTTACCACCGACAGCCCGGAGATCCATCAGGCGCGCAAGGGCATGGTCGAGTTGCTGCTGGGAAATCATCCGCTGGACTGCCCGGTGTGCGATGCCGGCGGCGAGTGCGAACTGCAGGACATGACGTTCTCCTACGGGGCCGCCGAATCGAAATACATCGAACCCAAGAACCACCGCGACGAGCAGCAGTGGTCGCCGGTCGTGTTCTTCGACCGGCCGCGTTGCATCCTGTGTTACCGCTGCGTGCGCGTCTGCGGAGAGTCCATGGACGTATGGGCGCTTGGGCGTGCAAAATCGCGGCGTCAGCTCCATCATTGCGCCCAACGAAGGCGACCACCTTGACTGCGAAGAGTGCGGCATGTGTATTGACATCTGCCCCGTGGGCGCGCTGACCTCCGGCGCATATCGCTATAAGACCCGGCCGTGGGAGATGAACCACGTCGGCACCACCTGCACCCACTGCGCCGACGGATGCAAAACTACTTTAGGCGTGCGCCGTTCCGATACCGGCATGGAAATCGTGCGCGGCGACAACCGCGACAAGAGCGGCATCAATGGCGACTTCCTCTGCATCAAGGGCCGTTACGCGTTCGATTTCGCCAACCATGAAGACCGCCTTACCCAGCCTCTGATTCGCAAAGACGGCCGCCTGACTCCCTCCACCTGGGAAGAAGCCTTTGAGCTGATCGGCAAGCAATTTTCTCGAAGTCGCCACACAGCACGGCGGCGAAGCCATCGGCGTCATCGGATCCAACCGCACCACCAACGAAGAAAATTATCTGCTGCAGAAGTTCGCGCGCACGGTGCTGCAGACCAACAACATCGACCACCATCGCACCGCCGACTTCCCTGCCCTGGCCTCTTCGCTGGCCGGCAAGCCGGAAGCCACCGCGCAGCATGCGCGATGTGTTCAACGCCCCGGCGATGCTGCTGATCGGCAACGATCCTACGGAGCAGCATCCCCTGCTCGCCTAACAGATTCGCAACAATGTCCGCCTGCATCGCGCCAAGCTGCATGTGGTCAACGCCCAGAACATCAAGCTGCACCGCCAGGCCACCACTTTCACCCAAGTCGCCGCCGGCAACGAAGGCGCATTCGCGGCTTTCCTCGCGGGCAATGATGAGGCGCGGACCGAGGCCGGCTACCAATCCGCGCAAGACGCCTGGAGCGGTGCTGCGCGACAAGTTGCGCGCCGAGCCCAACCTGGTCGTCATTTTCGGCTCCGAACTGCAAGGCGGCGGACATCACCGCCATCGCTCAGTTTCGTCGCCGCGCGTACCGGGCGCGAAGCTGATTTGCCTGGCCGACTATTCCAACTCCCGCGGCGCAGCTGACATGGGGCTTTATCCCGACCTGCTGCCCGGATATCACCCGGTCGCGGGCGTCACCCCGTTCCATGAGGATTGGGAAAGCGTCGCCGCAAACCCCGGGGCTGACCCTGCCCGAAATGTTCGACGCAGCGAAACAAGGCAAGCTGCGGGCGCTCTACATCGTTGGATCGAACCCCATCTCGCGTTACAGCATCGATCCTTTCGCGGTCTCGCAAAGTTTCGTAGTGGTGCAGGACATGTTCCTCACCGAAACTGCCACCATCGCCGACGTGGTCTGCCCGCGGCCAATGCTTACGAAAAATCCGGCACCTGTCACCAACACCTGCGGCGACCTGCAACTGCTGAAAAAGGCCGGCGAAGTCAGCGGCACCAAGTCAGACTTCGAAATGATCGTGCGCATCGCCGACGCCATGGGATACGACGTCCGCAAGCTGGTCCCCTTCGGTGCCACGGCACGCACGCCGACATGGGACAATCGCGCGGAGCGCAGTCGGGCGAAGCCGACCGGCATTCCGTCTGGCTCCAGGCCAGGGCCTCGAACCAAAGATGTCGCCGTTTGATCCGATGGCGATTCTCGATGAAATTCAGCGGCTGGTGCCGGGATACGAAGTTTCGCGGCTCAATCTGCTTGCCGGCAACGATCAGCACACCACTTTGAGCGGCAGTGGCGCTGGCACCTTGCACGATCCGGCGCTGATCGTGCCCGCGCAAAGACGCGCTGTTCACTTCCGGCACCCTGGGGCGTTATTCCCGCACTTTAAATTCGGTAATGGAAGACCGTCACCGGCGTCCCGCAGAAAAAGAAATTGCCGCAGATTGATGCAACACCAGAGTAGAGACGTAGCTCCGCTACGTCTCTGTTAACAGCGGCAAAGAGCGGGCCTGATTAAGAAGTAAGAGCAGTGCAGCACGCCGAGACGTTGCGAAGCAACGTCTCTACTTAGAGATTTGGAACGGACCAGTTTGCATATCGGCACGTACATCATCGTTTCGCTGATCAAGATCGCCCTCGGGCTGGGCGTGCTGCTCACCGCTGTCGCCTACACCGTATGGCTGGAGCGCAAAGTCGTCGGCCACATGCAGAACCGCTGGGGACCCACGCGCGTCGGTCCATTCGGTCTGCTGCAACCGGCGGCCGACGGCATCAAGTTCCTGTTCAAAGAAGATCTGACGCCGCCGCACGTCTATAAGCCGCTGTACATTGCGGCCCCCATGATTGCGGTGATCTTCGCCCTGACCTCGATTGCGGTGATTCCCGTGGGCAATTCGATCACCCTTTTTGGCCTGACTATTCCCTTGCAGATCACCGACCTTAATATCGGCCTGCTGATCGTGCTTGGCGTTACTTCGCTCGGCGTCTACGGCGTCGCGCTTGCCGGATGGTCCTCCAACAGCAAATATTCCCTGCTCGGCGGGCTGCGCGCCAGCGCGCAGATGGTGAGCTACGAAATCTCGCTGGGGCTGTCGCTGGTTGGCGTGCTGATTCTTTCCGGCAGCTTCAGCCTGCGCGATATTGTCAACGCGCAGAGCGGACACTTCTGGGGCTTCATTCCCAGGTGGAACATCTTTACGGCGGGCAGTTCGTCGCTTTCTTTATTTATTTGATGTCGGCGTACGCCGAAACCAACCGCATCCCGTTCGATTTGCCGGAAGCGGAAACCGAACTGGTCGCGGGATATCACACCGAATACAGCGCCATGAAGTTCGCCATGTTCTTTATGGCGGAATACGCCAACATGATTACGGTCGCCTGCCTGGCCACCCTCCTCTTTCTTGGTGGATGGCATGGGCCGCTGTTTGGCCCGCCGATTGTGCAGGCGCTGCTGCCGCTGTTCTGGTTCTTCCTGCGAGTGTTCGGATTTCTCTTTCTCTATATCTGGGTGCGCGGGACGTTGCCGCGTTTCCGTTATGACCAACTGATGGCCTTTGGCTGGAAATTTTTGCTGCCGCTGGCCATTGCCAATTTAATTGTGACGGCGCTGATCGTAGCGCTGAAATCGTAGTCAAGTAGACACGTAGCTCCGCTACGTCTCGGTGGACGTCACGGCAGCATAGGTATTAATCGCCGCGAAGCGGTGAAGAAAAAACAAAGCCCCGCAAGGGCGAAAGAACCACTAATAAATGCACCTAGCCTTATTCCTGATCTTCGGAGCCATCTGCGTCGCGGGCGCAATCAACCTGCTGGTGCAGAGCCACCCTATCAATAGCGCCCTGTCGCTGGTGGTGGTGATGGCCTCGCTCGCCGTCGAATACCTGCTGCTGGGCGCGGAGTTCGTCGCCGCGGTGCAGGTCATTGTCTACGCCGGCGCCATCATGGTGCTGTTTGTTTTCGTCATCATGCTGCTCAACGCCGGGGCGAAGAACACACCAAAGGCAGCCGCATTGCCCTGCTCTTCGGCGTTCCCGGAATGCTGATTGGCAGCGTGCTCATCGCCTGGGTACTGATCACGCACTCCGGTGCCGGTTCGGTTGCGGTCGGCGCTTTACCGGGTGCTCCCCGCGACATCGCGCAGCTTTTATTTCACGATTTTCTGTTGCCCTTTGAAGTCACATCCGTGCTGGTACTCATCGCTATCATGGGCGCCGTGGTGCTGGCAGCCAAGCCGCCGACCGCGCCTCCTGCAAGGAAGGAAGGCTGATGGTTCCTCTTCCCTACTACCTCGTGCTCAGCGGCATCCTGTTTGCCTGCGGCGTTACCGGCTTTCTGATCAAGCGCAACATCATCACGATCTTTATGTCGATTGAGTTGATGCTCAACGGCGTCAACCTGTCGTTCGTTGCCTTCGCCGCGCAATGGCACGCGCTTAGCGGACAGGTATTCGTCTTCTTTGTGATGGTGGTGGCTGCGGCCGAAGCAGCCGTTGGACTGGCCATCATTATTTCCGTCTTCCGCACCCGCGAAACCTTGAACGTCGATCGCGTGAACTTACTCAAATTATGATGCCCGAACCTGCATCTTTGGCTGATACCACTGCTGCCGCTCGCTGGGGCCGCCATCAATGGCCTGTTCGGGAGGCGCTTTTCCCGGCAAGCCGTATCTGCCGTCGCGCTGACGTTTTGCGGCGCGGCTTTTGCCGTGCGCCCTATACGTGGTTTCGCAGTTCTCTTCTCTCGGACCACTGCCACACATCGAATACCTCGCGCCCTGGATCCGCGCCGGCAATTTCCAGGTGGACTTTGCCTTCCAGCTCGACCAGCTTTCACTGGTCATGCTGTTGGTGGTAACCGGCGTCGGCTTTCTTATCCATATTTATTCCGTCGGCTACATGTGGGAGGAAGGCGGATTCTACCGCTTCTTCGCCTACCTGAATCTATTCATGTTTTTCATGCTGACGTTGATTCTGGCCAACAACTACCTGCTGATGTTTATCGGCTGGGAGGGCGTCGGCCTGGCGTCTTACCTGCTCATCGGATTCTTCTTTATTCGCGACTCGGCCGCCTCGGCAGGAAAAAAAGCCTTCATCGTCAACCGTATCGGCGATTTCGGATTGCTGATTGCGCTCTTCCTGCTGATCAAGCATTTCAACAGTCTCGACTTTTCCCATCTTGCTCAGATCATTAACACGCTGCCAGTAGAAACCGCCGGAGCAGGAACGCTAACCGCCATCGCCCTGCTGCTCCTGCTAGGCGCCTGCGGCAAGTCTGCGCAGATTCCGCTCTACGTCTGGCTGCCCGACGCCATGGAGGGCCCCACCCCGGTCTCCGCTCTGATTCATGCAGCGACTATGGTCACAGCGGGCGTTTATATGGTTTCGCGGTCGCATGTAATTTTTGAGCGGGCCCCCATGGCGCTGACGGTGATGGCAATCATTGGGACGCTTACAGCCTTGTTTGCAGCGACCATTGGGATTACGCAGACTGATATCAAGAAAGTTTTGGCTTACTCGACCATCTCGCAGCTGGGGTACATGTTTATTGCTTGCGGCGTGGCGGCGTTTTCTGCTGGAATTTTCCATTTAATGACGCATGCGTTCTTTAAGGGACTGCTCTTCCTCGGTGCTGGCTCAGTCATTCATGCCGTCGGCGGCGAGCAGGATATGCGTAAAATGGGCGGTTTGCGCACCAAGATCCCTTATACGTTTTGGACAATGACGGCGGCGACGTTCGCCATTGCGGGAATTCCTGGGCTAGCCGGATTCTTCAGTAAAGATGAAATTCTCTGGCGGGCTTATCAAGCCAGCTGGGCCTATTGGATGATCGGCTTGCTCACTGCGTTCCTGACCTCGTTCTACATGTTCCGGCTATGGTTCATGACTTTCTTCGGCGAATATCGCGGCGAGGCGGAATCGCATGGTCATGACGCGCACGGCGCATCCCATGCTGATGCCCACCACGGTGGTGGGGATGAAGACGGTAAACATGGCGATTCCGGACATGGCCATGGTGGGGTGCACGAGAGTCCCAAGATCATGCTGGTGCCGCTGATGATTCTTGCAGTGCTGTCGGTGGTGGGTGGATACGTCGGTGTCCCAGGATCGCTCGGCGGCAAGAATCACTTCGACAAATTCCTCGGCCCTGTCTTCCGGGCCACCGCGCCTGCGGTCAATGAGAATCATGCCCAACCCGGCGAGACTGCTCCGCCGGAGCAAACTACCGAAGGCGAAGAACCGGGCGCAAGCCACAAGACAGAATTAATCTTCACCGGAATTTCGGTTTTCGCCGGGCTGCTAGGTCTTTTCTTTGCATGGCTTCTTTATCTCAAGAAACCGCAATTGCCGCAGCGTATCGCACAGGGCCTGGGAAGCTTTTATCAGACCGTACTCCACAAGTATTACGTCGATGAAATTTACGCCACGTTGTTCGTCAAGCCCCTGCTGGACGGCTCGACCCGCATCCTGTGGCACGGCGTCGACCAGGGCGTGATCGACGCCACCGTGAACAACAGCGCCGACGGCGCGCGCGAAGTTTCAGACAGTGTCCGCCACATGCAGTCGGGCAATCTGCGCTCTTACGCGGGATGGATCGCGGCTGGCGCGGCAGCGGTAATCACCTACATGGTGTGGATGGGCACGCGATGATCACCGGCCTGGATAAATGGATTTTGACCCTGGTCACATTCGTTCCGCTGGCAGGCGGACTGCTGCTCATGCTCTTCCCACGGCGTGAACGCGACATCAAGATTTTCGCCCTGGTGGTCTCGCTATTGACCTTCGTCGCATCGCTGCATCTGCCGGCGCACTTTCACCGTTCTCAAAGCGGCTTTCAATATGAGCTCGACAATATCTGGATCACCAACCCCAACATTCATTACCACATGGGCATCGACGGTATCTCGATGTGGTTGATCGTGCTCACTACGTTTCTCACGCCGCTGTGCGTGCTCATCTCCTGGAACTCGATCAATGAGCGGGTAAAAGAGTTTTTCATCCTGCTGCTGGTGCTTGAGACGGCGATGATCGGGGTCTTCACCTCGCTTGACCTCTTCCTGTTCTATTTTTTCTGGGAAGCGACCCTGATCCCCATGGCGTTGTTGATCGGCATGTATGGTCACGGTCGCAAGGTCTACGCCGCGGTCAAGTTTTTCCTCTATACCATGATCGCGTCGGTGTTCATGCTGGCGGCAATCCTGTGGCTCTATGCCAAGACGGGCACATTTGATTTTGTGGCTACGCAAAACGCCATTCACAGCGGACAGGTTGGGAACTTCGCAGCCGCCGCGCAATGGTTGTTCCTGGGCTTCTTCGTGGCCTTTGCGGTGAAGGTACCTCTATTCCCATTCCACACCTGGCTGCCCGACGCGCACGTGGAAGCTCCGACCGCCGGGTCCGTGATGCTGGCCGGGGTAATGCTCAAGATGGGTACATACGGAATGTTGCGCTTCAACCTCGGACTCTTTCCCGAGCAGGCCCGCCGCAATGCTCCGTGGATCATCGTGCTGGCACTGATCGGCATTGTTTACGGGGCGCTGGTCGCGATGGTGCAGCCCAACATGAAAAAGCTGATTGCCTACTCTTCGATCAGCCATCTGGGATTTGTAGTGTTGGGCATTTTTAGCTTCACGGCCGCAGGGCTCGACGGCGCCACTTACGTGATGCTGGCACACGGGATCTCGACCGGCGGACTGTTCATGCTGGCAGGCATACTTTATGAGCGCCGCCACACTTACGAGATTTCGGAGTTCGGCGGACTGGCCACACCCATGCCGGCTTACGCCACATTTTTCCTCTTCATCATGCTTGCTTCCGTGGGATTGCCCTTGCTGAACGGCTTTATCGGAGAATTTCTGGTCCTGACCGGCGCATTTATGGCTCGTCCGGTCTACGGCATCATCGGGGCCACCGGCGTCATCTGGGCTGCCGGTTATCTGCTGTGGCTCTATCAGCGGGTCTTCTTCGGAAAGGTGAAGCATGAGGTCAACCTGACTCTGCCCGACCTGAGCTTACGCGAGCGCATTGCATTGTGGCCGCCTTGCGTAATCGCGCTGGCGATGGGAGTCGCTCCCCTGCTCTGGCTGAACGCGATTGATCCTGCGGTGCAGGCCATGCTGGCGCCAGTAGCGCAAATGGCAAGCAAGGCGGTGGGGCAGTGATTCAGAACGTGCCTCACGGTCTTGATTACATCCGCATTTTGCCAGAAATCGTGCTGTGCATTTTCGGCATGGTCATCATGGTGCTCGATCCCCTGTTGGACGATCGCGCCAGTCGAAAGACTTTGGGCATTCTGGCGCTGCTGGGAGCGGTGGCAGCCATTGGTGCCTCCCTGTATCAGTCGCAGTACCCCGGCGTCGCATTTACCAGCATGGTGAAGGTCGACAGTTTCAGCGTCTTCTTTCACATTCTGGTCACAGCTATTACGGCGGTCGTTATTCTTACTTCTTATGAATACATGGAAGTACAGCAGATCCGTGCCGGCGAATATTACGGGCTGATTCTGTTCGGCGCGGTGGGCATGTGCCTGATGTCGTCGGCGGTTGAGCTGGTACTGATCTTTATCGCGCTCGAAATTTCATCGATCTCCACCTACATTCTTGCCGGCTTTCGTCGCCGTGCCGCCATCAGCAGTGAATCGTCAGTAAAGTATTTTTTGCTCGGCTCATTTGCCACCGCCTTCTTTCTTTATGGAGTAGCCCTCATGTTTGGCGCCACTGGGTCGACGAGCATACCGGTAATCGGCCAGGCTTTACGAACCGGGCCGGTAGGCGTTCTCGCTTATGCCGCCGTCGCGTTAATGTTTGTGGGTTTGGGTTTTAAGGTCGCAGCCGCGCCCTTCCACGTCTGGACTCCGGACGTTTACGAAGGCGCGCCCGCGCCGGTAGTTGGATTCATGTCCACCGCGCCTAAAGCGGCCGTATTCGCGGTTTTGTTGCGGATCATTTTCGAGGCGCACGCCCCCGCCAGTATCTGGTTCATCTGGGTGGCAGCCGCGCTATCCATGATCATCGGCAACGTCGCGGCACTGGTACAAAGCAACGTCAAGCGTTTGCTGGCCTACTCGTCCATCGCCCATGCCGGTTATCTACTGATGGCGTTTGCTGCACTGCCGAATAATGGTATTCCGGCGGCAATGTTTTACACCGCCGCCTACGCAGCCATGAATGTTGGGGCTTTCGCCGTGATCGCTCACTTCGCCGGCGCAGACGAGCGTTACGTTACCCTCGAAGACTATGCCGGGCTGGGGCGGCGCTCGCCCTTACTCGCCGCTATATTGACTATCTTCCTGCTCTCGTTAATTGGCATTCCGATGACGGGTGGCTTCTTCGCCAAGTTCTACGTATTCAGCGCAGCGCTGCAGGCGAATCTGTTATGGCTGACAATCATCGCAGTCATCAACAGCGCGATAGCGGCTTATTACTATTTGCGGGTAATCGTCCTGATGTACATGCGGGAGCCCCGGGTTGAGGCAGCGGTCGCTCCAATACCGGCTTCGCTCGGCGTTGCCTTGGCAATCAGTCTCATTGCTACGCTATATCTTGGAATCCTTCCTGGCCGAATTCTCGAATATGCCAGCCGCTCGGTAGCCGAGCTGACCCGCTAGCTTCATCCGTAAGGGTGATTCAGCCCATGAGCCCGCTGCTGGTAACCAATTAGAGGTAACTCCTGTTCCTGAATCTATGCTCATTCTCTGAAGTCCGCTCGCTCATCTGCCGCTAGACCTTATAGGAGCAAGTACCACAGCCATCGCGGGAGTTTGCCCGCCAGCATGTGGAATTAAGGAGCACATGAGCATCAGCGCAGTCTCCGCCAGTAGTGTGATTCAGGCAGTCCAACAGATAAGTAGCGCGCATCAGGATGCGCAGCAGTTTCAGCGGTCGTTGACTTCGGGCAGGGCCGCTGGCGCACAGCTAGCATTCAAGCAATTTCAAAAGGATCTTCCCGTTCTTCCAGAGGCGAGCGGAGACGCCACATCGCAACCTGGCTCCGGCACAACGACGCAGCTGGACTTGAACGTCCTGCAAAACGCGCTCGCAGCTGGGGATATTGCGGGAGCGCAAACCGCCTTCACAAAACTAAAGTCAGATCTCAGCCCAACCGCCAGTGCTGGATCAAGCGTGAAAATCAGCCAGTCGCCAGAGACCAGCGATCAAGCAGTGCGAACCGAATCGTCAAGTACCCAGGACACTGGGATTGAAGCGGCTACAGCGGAAAGGATCAGCATAAATGTCTATGCTTGAACGCTTCCTATCAACAGCACCTGGGCCGGCGCTCTTTAGCTGTTGCGGTCTCGCGAAGAAAGGCGGCGTACGCCTCGCACGAGGGCGCGAGTCGTCGCCGCTGCAGAAATCGAGCGTAGGCGGATTCGTCGAAGATTTCGCGGATGCACGCCATGAATAGCATCCCGAATCTTTTCATTTTGACTTTCAACGCTGCATGTGTGGCGATTGGTTTATTCATCCTCGTTCCTCGGCCAGGCGAGAGGCTACGAACGGCGATTCTCTTACCGTGGCCTGCTTATTTCCGCTAAGCACGCGCGCCCACTCCAGCGCTGATTCCAACAGGACGAGGGTCACCATCGCTATGAGAATTCCCGTGACTGCGGCATCTAGGCGATCGTTGAAGATCAGGCGTGCGTTCCCTCCCGAGGCGGCTAGTATGCGAGCGTGAGAGAGAAAACCGATGCGCGGGTTAGCGTCGAAGATCTTTTGCCACGACGCGGTGAAAGTCACTGACACCAGCCAGACCAGAGGAGCAAGGGTTACCGCGGCGTAACCCGCTCGTCCCATCTTGATAATAATGGTTGTAGCGACGCATAAAGCTACTGTAGCAAGCAGTTGGTTCGAGATTCCAAATAGGGGCCAAAGTGAATTGATGCCACCCAATGGGTCCTTCACCCCTTGCCACAAGAAATAACCCCAAGCCCCAACAATCAAAGCACTTGTAGCCAAGATCGATGGATACCAGCTGGTTCGGCCAATTGGCTTCCATAAATGACCGAGAGCATCTTGCAGCATGAACCGTCCAACCCTGGTACCAGCGTCCAGCACCGTCAAAATGAACAAAGCCTCGAACATAATCGCGAAGTGATACCAGAGCGCCATCACCGCCGTGCCACCCAGGCTATGGGAGAAAATGTGCGCCATCCCGACTGCGAAAGCCGGTGCGCCGCCGGTGCGGTTAAACAACGTCTGCTCGCCGACCGCGGTAGCCAGAGAATGCATCTCCGCAGCAGTCACAGGAAATCCCCAGCCACTGATCGTGGCGGCAGCAGCCTCAGGCAACTGGCCGACGATCCCTGCGGGGCTATTGATAGCAAAGTATGTACCCGGCTGAAGCACGCAAGCTGCGACGGTAGCCATAATCGCCACCATCGATTCGGCCATCATAGCGCCGTAACCCACCATGCGCGTTTCAGTTTCGAGACGAATGAGCTTGGGCGTCGTACCGCTCGAAATCAAGGCGTGAAATCCGCTGATTGCTCCACAGGCAATGGTTATGAATGCGAAGGGAAAAATCTTGCCTGCGAAAATAGGACCACTGCCATCAATAAAGCGGGTCAACGGCGGCATGTGCAGCGTGGGGCGCATGAGCACGATACCAACGGCGAGCATTGCGATGGTGCCCAATTTGACGAAAGTGCTGAGATAGTCGCGGGGGGCAAGCAAGAGCCACACCGGTAATGCTGAGGCAAAAAATCCGTAGACAATAATCAACAGCGCCAGGGTGGTCGCGCTCAAAGTGAACCAGTGCGCAATGGATGGCGTCTGCGAAACCCATTGACCTCCCCAAATGGCCATCAGCACCAGAACAAACCCTAGAACAGACGTTTCCAGGACTTTGCCTGGCCTGATCCTCCTCAAATACATTCCCATTAGCAACGCGATCGGGATCGTCATTGCGATAGTGAACGCTCCCCACGGACTCGCCTTGAGAGCGTTAACGACCACCAGGGCGCAGACTCCGAGAAGAATTACAATGATGCTGATGATGGCGATATAGGCAATCAGGCCTCCCACACGTCCGACTTCGTCACGCGCCATCTCGGTGAGGGACTTGCCGTCACGGCGCACGGAAAATAACAGGATGACGAAATCCTGAACGCAGCCCCCAAATACCGCACCTGCCAGAATCCAAAGCGTGCCCGGCAAATAACCGAACTGGGCTGCCAGAACGGGTCCCACCAGCGGGCCAGGCCCGGCGATGGCGGCAAAGTGATGGCCGAAGACCACCCACTTATTGGTCGGAACGAAATCGCGGCCGTTTTCCAGGCGCTCAGCTGGAGTGGCTCTTTGCCGGTCCAGCACCAATAGCTTGACGGCTATGAATTTGCTGTAAAAGCGATAGGCCAGGGCATAGACACATACCGCGGCCAATACTAGCCACATGGCGCTTATATTTTCTCCGCGGTGCAACGCAATGGTCGCCACCGCCAAAGTTCCTAAAAGGGCAACTGCGAGCCAGATAACAATTCGGAATGATTTGGGCATAGTTTTCAGCGGAAAGTATTGTGGCGAATCGCGGGCATGGCTGCAACAGGTAAAACACCTCGATGGGGAGAAGTCTTGTAAAGAATCGACTTTGCAGCCCACGAAACCGCGTCGAGATGATAATCTTTAGCTTCCGGAAGCGTTTACGAACAGGCTGTAGGCAGGTCTTTCGGGGCCCCTTGCACACCGGACCAAACAAACTCATAGGAGCAATGTAAATGAAAGTCGGCGTATTAACGGGTGGAGGCGATTGTCCTGGACTCAATGCGGTAATTCGCGCGATCGTGCGCAAAGGGACGTTCCACTACCAGGATGAGTTTGTGGGCTTTCTCGAGGGCTGGCGCGGGCTGATTGAAAACAAGAGCATGGTGCTCGATCTGAACGCTGTGGCCGGTATTCTTCCGCGTGGCGGCACCATTCTGCGGACTTCGCGCACCAATCCAGCCAAACACCACGACGGCATCGATACCTGTGCCAATACCCTCAAGAAGCACGGGGTCGAGGTGCTGGTTGCCATTGGCGGCGACGACACTTTATCGGTGGCGAAGAAGCTGCACGAGAAAGGGGTCAACGTGGTCGGGGTTCCCAAGACCATCGACAACGACCTCGCGGGAACCGATTACACGTTCGGATTCGATACCGCGGTGAACATTGCCACTGAAGCAATCGACCGAGTGCACACCACTGCGGAAGCTCATAACCGCGTCATGGTGGTCGAAGTGATGGGTCGCGATGCGGGCTGGATCGCTATCCACAGCGGCGTAGCGGGCGGCGCGGATGTAATTCTGATTCCGGAGCAGCCCTTCGATATCGACGAAGTAGCCGACACCATTCGGCAGCGCCACGACACCGGCCGATATTTCAGTATTGTCGTGGTGGCTGAAGGAGCAAAATTTTCGGCGGATGTAAATCCGCAACACGGTGCGCCCGTGCTGCAAGACATGGGCAAGGATGAATTCGGGCACGCGCGGCTGGGTGGAATCGGCAACATTCTCGCCCGCGAAGTTGAGAAGCGAACCGGCTTCGAAACCCGGACGGTCGTACTGGGACACATTCAGCGTGGCGGTTCTCCCAGTGCGTTTGACCGCATGCTGGCGACTCGCTATGGTCTGGCCGCAATCGATATGGTGCACCGCCAGGATTACGGCTGCATGGCAGCGCTGCGGGGCAATAAGCTGATTTCGATTCCCCTGAGCGAAGCGTTGTCGAAGAATCGCACCGTCGACCAGGACATGATTGATGTAGCGGCGGGGATTTTGGATAGGACTCCGGACCAGAAGCAACAGCAGGCGGCGGGATAGGCCTGCGATTGTTCCAGTAGAATTCGCGCTCCCTGGTCGGTTCGAGGCTAGCTTGAGATCTTGTTGCGGCTCGATGCCTCAAGTCTTTCTCTGCAATTGACATCGACAGCTTCTACTTCCACAATCCCTGAACATGCCTTCACTCTATGCGCGCCTTGCGCCGTGGTTGCTCGACCTAATTGAACTGACAATGGTACTGGCGGTCTGCGGGTTGATTTTCCTTCATAGAGGCAAAAAGCCCTCGCCGAGAGATCTCCGCAACTTTCGGGTCTTGCAGCAAGGATTCAGGCGAATTGCCCGGCGGAAGACCCTCTCGGTCTTCATCGTGGGGGTTCTGGTTCTACTTCTGAGGACCGCGTTCATTCCGGTTCTGGGGATTCCTCAGCCCCGCTCGCATGATGAGTTCAGCTATCTGCTCGCCGGCGATACCTTCGCACACGGCCGAATCACAAATCCGGGGCACCCAATGTGGGTACACTTTGAAACCTTCCATGTCATTCAGCACCCGACCTACATGTCGATGTATCCTCCCGGCGAAGGGCTGGTGCTTGCCGCAGGCGAACTTCTAGGCAATCCCTGGATCGGGCAACTGTTGCTAACAGCTCTCATGTGCTCGGCGATCTGTTGGATGTTGCAAGCCTGGGTGCCTCCGGCATGGGCACTGGCAGGAGGCCTACTGGCAGTGGCCCGTCTCGGACTCTTGAGTTACTGGATGAACGGCTTTTGGTGCGCCGCCTTGCCCGCACTCGCTGGAGCATTGCTGGTCGGCTCGCTTCCCCGCATGACGAAGTCAGGTGGAGTTCTTTCCGGGCTGACGATGGGCCTTGGGATCATCATTCTGGCCAACAGTCGTCCTTACGAAGGGTTCCTTCTTACTCTGTTAGTTGGCGCTTCGCTAACTGCATGGATGATTACCCGAAAAAGGCCACTGATTCCTCGCATGCCGGCATTTGCTGCTTTGGCTGTAGTGCTCGTCGCCGGAATGGGATTCACTGGATACTATTATTTCCGGGTCACCGGCAACCCGTTTCTCATGACCTACGAAGTCAACCGTAGATCTTATTTCACCGCACCCTATTTTTGGTTTCAAAATCCTTCTCCGGAGCCGGCTTATCACAACGTGGTGATGCGCGATTTTTACCGCCGCGGCCTTAGCGAGTTCGCGGCGCTGCACACTTTCCGCGGAGCGCTCGATCGCATGCGTCATCAAATTTGGTGGTTATGGGGGTTTTATCTAGGGCCTCTACTTACTGTGCCCCTGTTTCTTCTACCGTGGGCGTTTCGAGACCGCCGGATGCGGTTTTGTTTGGTCGCCATTGCGCTGGTGGCTGCGGGATGCGCTTTGGAAACCTGGGCCCTTTCCCACTATCCTTCTCCCGTGACCGCCATGATTTACCTTATCGTCGTGCAGTGCCTGCGGCACTTGTGGGTCTGGCAGCGGAACCGAGCCACTGGTAGTTCACTGGTGCGCGCCATTGCGCTAATTGCTATTGCGATGACCTTGCTGCGGGTCACGGCGGCCGCTATGCATGTGGAAATTGAGCCCAGGTGGCCGCGCGGCGATTTGAGTCGCTCCCAATTGCTTCACGAACTAAATGGAATGCCAGGTGAACAGCTAGTCTTCGTCCGCTATGATGCGAGTCACAATCTGGACCACGAATGGGTTTACAACCAGGCGAATATTGATAGCGCGAAAACCGTCTGGGCCAGGGACCTGGGACCAAAAGAAAATGAAGAACTGCTGCGATATTATCCGCAGCGTAGGGCTTGGCTCGTTCAGCCTGACAGTGACCCCGTAAAGCTTGTGCCTTACCAAGCGGTCACCGAATAATCCGGCGTGAACCCATGCCCTGTGGTGTTGTCGAAAAACGGAGGGTGTAAGCGGCATGCCATTCCAAAACGCTGGAGCTGACGACCCGCAAGGCTCTCGGGCGAGTTGGATACGTCTTTCACTTGCAGCAATCGCACTATTTCTTTCGTTCAGTTCGGTCCTCAGCGCCCGAATCGTTCCCATGAACGATCTCTATTCGCGCTGGTACGGCACCCGGGAGCTAATTCTGCATGGCCGCAGTCCTTATAGCGAAGGAATAAATCAAGAAATACAGTCCGCATTCTATGGACATGTCCTAGCTCCCGGCGAACAGAAGGATGAACAAAGATTTGCTTACCCGGCGTACGTCATTTTTCTGATTTGGCCGATAGCTTTCGCCTCTTTTACCACCGTATCAACGATTGGACTTCTGCTATTAGTCGCCGTCGGAGCCGGCGTGATTGCTTGTTCGGAAGACTTCGTGCGATGGCCGGTTTCACGCAACGATCGAATTGCTGGCATATTGATTGCCTTGAGCACCGCCCCCATACTGCGTGCGCTGCGACTGGAGCAACTAAGCACGTTAGTGGTGCTCCTCATCGTGGGCGCTCTGCTGGCCTTGTCGAAAGACTACCCCGCACTTGCAGGTGTCTTATTAGCCTTTTCGACAATCAAGCCACAGATGGCTCTGCTCCCTGTCTTGTGGCTGCTGACATGGAGTGTTTCGCAATGGAGAGAGCGTAAGAATTTAGTGACAGCATTTTTCGTTGTAATGGGCGCTCTGTTGCTTGCTTCAGAGCTATGGGTTCCCGGCTGGATTCTCAATTTTCCGCGACAGCTACGTGCGTACTCTCATTATGCCGGGCACGAATCGCTGTTAACCCTGTTGGCCGGGACAGCCCTGGGATGGCTGGCAGCTGTAGTGGTGCTGGGATTCACCCTAAAAATAGTTTGGCGGTATCGCCGTAGCGCTGCAACCAGCCGTGCTTTTCAGTACTCAAGTTCACTGGTCATGGCGGTAGCAGCGATCACCATGCCTACCATGGCAGCGCAGCATAATCTGGTATTAGTGATTCCTGCATCGCTGATTGTTCTGCGGGAGTTTCGATCATTCGGCACGGCATTTAGGTCGCTTCTGATTTGCCTTTTGGCCTGGACGCCTGCCTTGGGCTTGCTCACGCTGGCCCGTGACGTCGAGCGGTTCAGGGTCATACAAATGTCCGCAGGACTTGTAATGGCTATCGTCGTGATTATTACCATGTTGTGGATTTCGCCGAAACTGGCGGCTGAAAGCGCCTGAGCCAGTGGACTCCAAACCCAATTCAACATTCTGGCTCACGGGCAAAAGGATAAAGGTACACGCCCTGTTGCTGGCGATGGCGTTGTGGGGCGTTTACGCCATCAACATGGCAACGCCTGGAATGCTCGACCGGAATGGTTTGGTTAAAGGAACCGATTTCCTGCACTTTTATACCTTAGGGACACTGGCTTCCCGTGGGCGCGGCGACCTTCTTTACGACATCTCGCGCCAAGCCGAGATTGCACAACAGCTCGTCCCACAAGCCAAAGGGCACACCTATGCCGCCCTGTATGGTCCGCAGGTGTCGCTCCTGTTTGCGCCTCTGGCTCGTCTGTCGTACGGCAAGGCACTGGCAGTCTGGCTGCTGCTGAATTCATTGCTTTACGCGGCCTGCTGCTATGCCATCTGGCGAACGTGCCGTCATCTGCAAGATCTGAAATTAACGGTGACGCTTGCGGCATTGGCGTTCCCCGGTCTTTTTCATCTGCTGGCCTGGGGACAAACTTCCGGTTTAGCGCTGCTATGTTTCACCGTCGCCTACCTGGCGCTGAAAAAACGTTGGCAATTTGTAGCGGGGCTGGCCATCGGATCACTGATATTCAAGCCTCAATTGGGGCTGGCAGCAGCAGTGGTTTTTCTCTTAGCCGGCGAATGGATGATCGTAAGCGGCGCAGTGCTGGCTGCCATCGCTCAGATCGCGGTGGGATGGCTCCATTACGGCAACGAAGTTATGTCGGCTTACTGGCGGACATTGGCAGCAGTTCAGCAGATCATGCCAATTCTGGAACCCCGGCCTTATCAGATGCATTCGGCCCGAGCTTTTTGGAGCTTGCTGATTCCCTGGCCCCGCACCTCTTTCGGACTCTACCTGCTCAGCGCTATCGTTGTGTTGGCGCTAGCCACCAGGTGCTGGAAGAGTTCCAGTTCCCTTTCGATTCGGTACTCGGCTTTGTTATTGGCTACAGTTCTGGTTTCTCCACATTTCACGGTTTATGACTTGGTGATTCTGGCCCCGGCGTTCTTATTTCTGGCCGACTGGCTGGGGAATAATGACGCTAGCCCGTTAAAGCATTCCACCCGGTGGCTCTTGTATGCCTGTTATCCGCTATTTCTTTTAGGACCGCTGGCCCAGATCACACATTTGCAATTATCGGTGCCGGCCATGATCTGGCTGCTCTGGATTTGCTACCGCATCGCCGATTGCCGCTTTTCTCTGCAGGCCACACCCGCTACACTGGTCACGTCATGAACAATCCAACCCAGCCGCAAATTAATTTGATCAACACCCCCGAGTATCGTGAGAGCTATTCCAACAGCGTGCAGGTTCGCGTCAGCGTATGGGACTTTTTTCTAGCCTTCGGAACCTTGCAGCAGCAGAGCGAGACGCAGGTGGAAATTCGCAACTTCCAGGGTATTTATCTCAGCCCCCAGCAAGCCAAGGCTCTGGCATCGATCTTGCAACAAAACGTCGCAAACTACGAGGGCACCTTCGGCGAAATAAAACTGGATCCCAGAATGACGGCCGCTGGGCCCGTCCATTAATGCGGCTCAACGAGAAGGGCGCTGGCTGGGATCATCCGGCGCTGCTCTTCGCGGGCATTTATCTGGTTTTGCTTCTAGCCCACTTTCCTCTGTTGCGGCTTCCTTATTTTTGGGATGAGGCGGGATATTACATTCCCGCCGCGCGTGATCTTTGGCTGGATGGCAGCCTTATTCCCCATTCCACCCCTTCCAATGCGCATCCCCCGCTGGTGATGGCATACCTCGCTTTGTGGTGGAAGATTGCAGGTTACAGTCCGCTAGTCACCCGAGCTGCGATGGTCCTGGTAGCGGCATTTGCGCTTACCGGAATTTTCCGCCTGGCAAAACAGATTGCAAATATAGAAGTCGCCATTGCCGCCACCGTTTGTTCCGCTGCCTATCCAGTATTTTTCACTCAAAGTTCGTTGGCCCAGGTCGATTTAGCCGCCGCCGGGCTGATTTTCTGGGGTCTGGCAGCTTACGTCACCGGACGCCACCGGGTCGTAGCAGCGCTCTGGTTTTCACTTGCCGTACTGGCCAAAGAAACCGCGTTGCTGGTTCCACTGGCGTTGTTTCTTTGGGAGATCGTTCACCCCTGGATACATCAGCGCTGGAACCAGGTTGCGTCTACCGATCACCCCCGATGGAAATCAGCTTGGCTCTTACTGCCAGCCCTTCCGCTTAAATTGTGGTACGGATACCACTACCTGCGAACCGGCTATGTCTTCGGTAATCCGGAATTTTTTCGCTATAACGTCCAGAACACCATGCAGCCGCTGCGAATCCTGCTGGCCCTGCTGATGCGGCTATGGCAAACCTTCGGATACATGAATTTGTTTTTGCTCACCGCCGCAGGAATTCTGGCAATGTGGCGTCCCCCACTCCACGATGGCGAGTCCAAAGAACGCACACGAATTTCGCTCGAAGTGCAGCTGGCATTTTTAACCGTCACCACCGTCTACGTCGCAGCGATGGCGTTCATCGGCGGAGCGGTGCTGGCGCGCTACATGCTTCCCGTGGTTCCTCTGGTGATAATCGTTTGGACTTCCACGCTGTGGCGGCGAGTGCGAATGTGGTGGGCTGTCATAACAATTGTCACGGGAGCCTTTGCGGTGAGTTTGTTTGTGAACCCTCCCTACGGCTTCTCCATCGAAGATAACCTGGCATACCGCGATTACATTGTGCTGCATCAGCATGCAGAAAGTTTTCTCGAGGCCCGCCATCCCATGGCCAGGGTTCTGACGGCGTGGCCGGCAAATGATGAATTGACCAGGCCCGCGCTGGGTTATGTGACGCGGCCGATCCGGGTGGTGCGAATTGAAGATTTCACCGTCGAACAATTGATGTCTGCAGCGGATGTACGCTTCAGCTTTGACACAGCATTCGTGTTCTCAACCAAATATCAGCCACGACGGCCTTTGCTGGAAAACTGGCAGGCCTGGCAGGAAACCAAGGCGCGGTTCTTCGGATATCACCGCGATGTGCTTCCAGCTGTTGCCGCTCATATTCTGGGTGGCGAAGTTGTCTATAGCGAAAGCCGCGACGGACAATGGGCTGCTGTCATTGAAATTCAGCAGGCGGTGAACGCTAGACACTCATCAGATGACAGGAGTGGGTCTTCACAATCAACCAGACTTGCGAGCCTGCAGCGAGATTCAGGGTATCCCGGGCCGCCAGAGTGAGCTGGACTTCGATTTCAATCCCACAATCGACTTTTGCGATCACGATCACGTCGCGCTGCTCCAGTGACACGATCTTGCCGGGAAAAATATTGCGAGCGCTAAGGCCAACCGGCGCCGTATTCGCCAACAAAATGTCTCCCGCGCGGACGCCAATTCGCAGTTTCTTTTCCACCGTAGCGCGGACCAGCGGAGTCTCCAGCTCGACCCTGCTGCCGGCGATCAGGCAGGTCATAGTGCCGCGGTCTTCGTGTGCGGCCGTCACTATTCCGTCAAAAATATTCTCGAAGCCAAGCAGCTGTGCCACGGATTCGCGATAAGGGGCAGTCATAACATCGTGCGGACTTCCCTGCGAAATCAGCTTTCCGTTCTCAAGAACGAGCACTCGCTCGCCCAACGCAAACACCTCCTCGCGGCTGTGGGTGACATAGAGAACCGGAATCTGATGCGCCAGGTTCCAGCCCCGCAAATCGTCCAAGATTTTGGACTTGGTCGGTGCGTCAAGCGCAGCCAGCGGTTCGTCGAGCAACAGCACGCAGGGGTCAGTTACCAAAGCCCGCGCCAGGGCTACGCGTTGGCGCTCGCCGCCTGAGATATTTCCCGGCTTTCGCGAGCGAAGCGATGAAATGCGAAACGAATCCATGACTTCGGCACAGCGTTGGCGCCGCTCGTTGGCTAACACTTCCGCCAGTCCGTATTCGATATTTTGTTGCACGTCCAGGTGGGGGAATAACGCGAGATCCTGGAAGACGTAGCCGGTATTCCGCAGCTGCGGTGAAATATTAATACCCTGCTTCCGGTCGAACAGCGACCGGCCGCTAACCGTAATCGAGCCGTCGTCAGGCTCAGCCAGTCCGGCAATGCAGTCGAGGATGGTGGTCTTTCCTGCGCCCGACGCGCCAAACAAAATGGTGAAGCCGGCGCCGATGGCAAACTCGACGTCCAGACCTCCGCTGGAAAATTGCTTACGAATGCGCACCGATAAAACGACGCTGGCGGTCATCGTGCTTTCCACGCGATCCAGACCTTGCGGTTGATTGCATAAACCAGCGAAAGGATCAGAAAGGAAATTGCCAGCAGTACCAGTGCTGTCTGGTTTGCTGCTGAATAGTTGAGCGCCTGCACCTGATCGAAGACCTGTATAGAGAGCGTTCGCGTTACGCCGGGAATATTGCCGCCCACTATAAGCACTACGCCAAATTCGCCCATGGTGTGAGCGAAGCTCAACGCGACCCCGGTAACCAGCCCCGGAATCGACAGCGGGAGCACCACGCGGAAAAATGTCCTACGCTTCGAGGCGCCGAGCGTGGCCGATGCATTTAACAATTTAGAGTCGACGGAGGCAAAGGACGCAGCAAAGGGCTGGACCGCGAACGGCAGGCTATAGATGATCGACCCAATCAGCAGGCCTTCAAAGGTGAAGGCCAAGGAGTGGCCTGTAATCGATTGCCACCACCGGCCCAGCGGACTTCGTGATCCCAATGCAACCAGGACATAAAATCCCAGCACGGTCGGTGGCAGGACGATGGGCAGCGCGACGACGGCTTCCACCAGAAATTTCCATCGACGGTGGGAAAAAGTAATCCAATAGGCGATCGGCAAGCCGATTACGAGCAGGAGGACAGCCACCAGTACCGCCAAGCGCAATGTAAGCCAGAATGCCTGCCAATCCACGAGTAACCGTCCTGTAGTCCATCAGGTTACAGCTGTACAACGCACTGAGCAAAACTGTACTCAAAGACGTGGCCACAACCGAGTAAAGTTGGCGATGGTATAGCGGATTTAGTAAAAGTTTGTAAAGGCCGGCTCTATATCGAATCTATGCAGCGAAAATACCGTCAATACAGATATATCCCGACAACAGAATAATGGAGTTACGCAGTATCCGGAGCCGGCGCGCAGCTTTTCACCGTTCGCCGGGTTTAACTCTATAGTGGAATGAGGAACTAAAGTGAACTTGATCAAACGTCATTGGTTGATAGTGGGCTTGGTGATCGTCGCGATTGCCGTATTTGCCGCATTTCAATTCAAAGGCGACGACAAGCCGAAGTTTTTCACCACCAAAGCCGACCGCGGCGACATCCGTCAAGTGGTTGAGGCTACCGGAACTATCAATGCCGTAACCACCGTGCAATTGGGGTCGCAGGTTTCGGGCACAATCTCAAAACTCTTTGCCGACTTCAACTCTAAAGTGAAAAAGGGACAAGTGGTGGCGCAGATCGATCCGTCACTCTTCCAGGGAGCCTTGTTGCAGGCGCAGGCCGACGCGGCCAACTCGAGAGCAAATCTGGTAGCCGCACAGGCGAATCTGGAAAAGGCCAAAGCAACCGCGGTGCAGACTAAAGCCGATTATGCAGCGCAATACCGGTTTGGCCAAAGAAGGCGTAATCAGCCAGCAGGCAGCTTGATCTGGCGAAGGCCAATTCGGACAGCGCTGACGCTGCCGTCGATGCCGCGCAGGCCATGGTCACGCAGGCGGCGGCACAGTATCAGCAGAAACAGGCTGCGGTCACGGTGGCAAAAACAAATCTTGGACTACACCACAATTCACGCGCCTATCGACGGAACGGTGATCGCGCGCAGCGTGGATGTCGGGCAGACGGTTGCCGCATCGTTGCAGGCGCCTACCCTTTTCACCATCGCGCAGGATTTAACCAAGATGCAGGTTTACGCCGCGACGGATGAGTCTGACGTGGGCATGATCCGTCCCGGACAAGTGGTGTCGTTCAAAGTGGACGCCTATCCGAAAGATACGTTTACCGGTGCGGTGTCGCAGATCCGGATGAATGCCACGACGGTGCAAAACGTGGTGACGTACAACACGATTATTGATTTTGATAACCCACAGTTGAAGCTGTTCCCTGGGATGACGGCCTATATCACTCTGCCGGTCGCCAGCGCGACCAATGTCATTCGAGTTCCAAACGGAGCTTTACGGTTTAAGCCCGACCTGCCGGCAGACGAGACTCGGGCCCTTTATAAGCAATACGGATTGATCTCCGACCACCCAACCCAGGCTGCGGCTGGTGCCGACGCGTCAGGCAAGGCCGCGCGCGGCACCGGTGAAGGGCAGCAGGGCGGCGGGGCAGCCGCCGCCGCGAAACAACGCACGCCACGAGTGGATGTGTCGGTGATATGGAAGCTGCACCCCGATAAGACGCTGGAGCCGGTAAGGATCCGCACTGGAATTACAGATCACACCGTGACCGAAGTGGCTCAGATATTAAATGGCCAGTTGAACGACGGAGATGAGTTAGTCACCGGCTCACAAGCTTTGACTGCGGCTCCGGCAGCGGCACCCGGCATGGGCGGAGGCGCCCGCAGACGGTAACTGCCATGGCCACGATTTCTCAACCCGTGATCAAAGATCAGCCGCCCTCAGGCGGTCAGAGCGTTATCACCGTGGACGATGTTCACAAGTACTACGACCTGGGCGAGACCCGGGTACACGCCCTGCGGGGAGTGAGCCTCAATATTGACCGCGGCGAATTCGTCGCCATCATGGGATCCAGTGGCAGTGGCAAGTCGACGTTCATGAACATTCTGGGGTGCCTCGATAAACCCAGCAGCGGGCGCTATGTGCTGGAGGGTTTGCCGGTGTCGGACTTCAGTAAGAAAGAGTTGGCCGCAATTCGCAACCGCAAGATTGGATTTGTGTTTCAGGGATTCAATCTGTTGTCCCGCACTACCGCACTCGAGAATGTGGAACTGCCCACTCTCTATGCCCAGATCAGCAAGGAAGAGGGCCGAAAGCGAGCCGAAGATGCCTTGCGACTGGTGGGACTGGCAGATCGCATGGAACACTTCCCTTCCCAACTCTCCGGCGGGCAGCAGCAGCGGGTGGCGATCGCGCGAGGCTTAGTCAACAAGCCGGCAATTTTGCTGGCGGACGAGCCTACTGGAAATCTCGACAGCCGTACCTCGGTCGAAGTGCTGGAAATTTTTCAAACCTTGAATGATCAGGGTTTAACAATCGTGCTGGTAACTCATGAACCGGATATCGCCGAATTTGCGAAACGAAACATTCAATTTCGCGACGGCAAGATTCGGAAAGATGAATTGGTCAAGAATCGCCCGCTGGCCGCGGAGGTGCTCAAGAACATGCCAACACTGGAGGATTAGTTGTCATTCCAAGCGCAGCGAGGAATCTGCTAATGACAGCCCGCATGAAACAGTTTTCCCAAACCGGGATTCCAATTCGCTAAATGTTCAGCCGTCACAGACGTTAAGCGGCGGCTGAAATACCGTCCTCCGCAGGAGGACATCGCAATGGAGATGCAAGAAGCAATCAGGATTATTCGAACATTGGCGGCGGGTAGCGATCCGGAGACCGGCGAGGTAATTGGCAAAGAGTCAGTTTGCCGCAAGCTGATCGTGGTCAAGGCGTTGAATCGATCTCTGGCCGCGTTGGTGAAGTTGGAGGAGTGGGAGCGAAACAAGCCAGCCAATGCCGGGCGCGCCTGGAAGCGTGAAGAGATCGCCCAGGTCTGTAAGGAAGTGAAGGACGGGGTTGATTTTTACGAAATTGCAAAACTGCACAACCGGACGGTGGGTTCGATCGTGGCGCGGTTAGTGAAGTTAGGCAAGATCAAGCCTCCAACCGAGCGAGAAGCTGCATAGGCCCTTCGGTCTGCGTGCGGGCTTCGGCATTACGAGTTTTATGGATTTAGTAGCCATAATTCGAATCGCATTGCGCGCACTGGCGCGCAACAAGCTGCGCTCCATCCTGACCATGCTGGGCATCATCATCGGTGTCGGCGCTGTCATCGCGATGGTTAGCGTTGGGCAGGGAGCGCAGCAGCAGGCACAACAGCAGATCGCAGCCATGGGATCGAACATGTTGTTTGTGTCGTCAGGCACGGTCAGCCGGGGCGGCATGCGCATGGGTTGGGGCGCTACCAAGACCTTGGTCTATGACGACATGCTGGCGATTATGCGCGAGTGCCCTTCGGTGAAGGCCGCTGCTCCCGGCAGCCAGGCCTCGGCGCAGGTGGTCTTCGGAAACGATAACTGGTCGACCAACATCAACGGAACCGAACCGCAGTATTTTGACATTCGCAGCTGGCCATTTGCCGAGGGAGGCTCGTTTTCCCAGAACGATGTGGACATGGCAGCTAACGTCGCGGTGATTGGAGAGACCGTACGCAAAAATCTCTTCAGCGCAACCGATCCGCTGGGGCAGACGGTTCGTATCAACAACTTGCCCTTCACCGTCGCTGGAGTGTTGACGCCAAAAGGAACTTCCGCGGCCATGGGCCAGGACCAGGACGACATCATTCTGGTGCCTATCACCACCCTACAGAAGAAAATTACCGGTCAGGACTGGCTGCGCTGGATCATGGTTTCGGCGGCCTCGCGCGAAGCCAGCTATACAGCGCAACGCCAGATCGAATCTTTATTGCGCGACCGTCACCGTATCCGCACCGGCCAGGACGATGATTTCTTCGTCCGCAACCTCGCCGATATGGCCGACCTTGCCGACCAGCAAGCCAAACTCTTCACCGTGCTGCTGGCGTCGATTGCCAGCATCTCGCTGATTGTCGGCGGTATTGGGATCATGAACATCATGCTGGTATCAGTGACTGAACGCACCCGAGAGATCGGCATCCGGATGGCAATCGGCGCCACCGAAGGCGACGTGCAGCAACAATTTCTGATTGAAGCGATTGTGTTGAGCCTGCTCGGTGGCAGTATTGGCATTCTGGGTGGCATGACGACCTCGTATGTCATCACTCATACTCTCGGCTGGCCGGTTCTAGTTTCTCCGGCAGCGATTTTGGCAGCTGTGGTCTTCTCCATGGCCGTCGGAATTTTCTTTGGTTTCTATCCAGCTCGTAAAGCAGCGCGGCTTGATCCCATTGAAGCTTTGCGTTACGAGTAAATTCTCCTGTGGAAATAAAGTAAATATAAAAATGTACGGATATGTGCCGCAAGCCCCTACAGCAATTTCCCAAAATGGGAAGTGTTGCAAGCAAAAGCGTTAGCCGCACGAGTGTCCTCTACCTAATTCGAGCCATTAACTATCGCTCCTTGCCCCTTAGAACGCCGGGAAAGGGCATTCTACGAGAAGCCCAAATGGGAAATTTCTACTGGCAAAAGAGCCGTCGCTAAGTTGTTGAAAATTCGTCCGCGCTAATCTCGCCTCGGCCCACAAAACCAAAGTAGAGACGTAGCTCGGCTACGTCTCGGCAGCGAGATCGGCCTTAACCGTTCCGCGCTATAGTTCGCCGATTCCGACAAGCCCGCCGAGACGTAGCCGAGCTACGTCTCTACCCGGCTTGATTCAGCACGCGATGAAGACGAAGACAGCGGCGTTTTAAGAAACTCATAAGCTCCCAGTACGTCCACCTCCGTGTACTCCTCTTTCGAAGGTAGCTGGGACTTGATAAATTCCCATTTCAAAACTGCCGGACCCAAAACTGCGCTTCGGTGATTTGGAAGCCCGTCTCCTCGTGTTACTGCTGTCTGTAGATGACTTCGAGCCAGCGCCGGATGTGTTTCCTGTCTTTGCTTCTGCTATCGACTGTAGCTGGCTTCAGTCAGCAAAGTCGCCTCAATCAGCGGGCCGCTGACCGCAAGGCGCGCGAGCAATGGTTTCTCCGCGGACGAACCACGACTGGTCCGTCTGCCGCCGCTCTACGTCAACGCGCATTCGCCCGCAAGATGCAGGCGCGAGCTTTACGGGCAAAATCCAGAATAAGCACCGCCACTGCCGGATTCAGCCTGGCCGATGGATGGAAGCCCGTAGGCCCGCTGCCGCTGTCGTCGGACGCGAGTGGCATCGGTCAGCAGGATTACGGCTGGGTGGCTGGACGGGCGACCTCGGTCGTTGTCGATCCCAACGATCTAAGCGGAAACACGGTCTACGTTGGAGGAGCCTTCGGCGGGGTGTGGAAGTCGACCAACGCACTCAGCCCCAGCCCGGCAAACGTAAGCTGGCTGCCCCTTACCGATAATCAACCGACATTAGCGATAGGTGCGATCGCCGTGCAGCCGACGTCACTACCAGGGATTTCCGGAACCGTGGTTCTGGCCGGCACCGGCGAAGCCAATAGTTCCACCGATTCGTATTACGGTCTGGGAATTTTGCGATCGGCAGATGCCGGATTGTCGTGGATGCTGGTCTCGAATGCGGGAAGCCATGATTTCAAAGGCCTCGGTTTCAGCAAGATCGTATTCAGTCGAGACAATCCAAATCTCGTGGTAGCAGCCACGGCCGGAGCATCAGTCGGATCCATCGACGGTTTATCGACGGCGCCAAACCTGGGAGTCTACGTTTCGAATGACGCTGGCATAACCTGGGCTCTCGCCACCATGAAGGATGCGGGGGTTACACTGCCTCCCGCTTCAGTCACGTCGCTGGTTTACAACGAAGTCTCGAGGACGTTCTTTGCAGCCGTCCGCCTGCACGGATTTTATTCCTCAGGGGACGGCATCACCTGGACGAGGCTACTGGACCAGCCGAATGCGGATGCACTAACCCAAACCGCATGTCCTGTAAATCCAGCGTCAACGAGCTGCCCAATTTATCGGGGAGAGCTGGCCGCCGTGCCCGGACGCAATGAAATCTACGCATGGTTCGTGGACGGCAGCGACAACGATGGAGGGATCTGGAAAAGCATCGATAGTGGGCTGTCCTGGACACCGCTCAACGATTTTGGAATTACCGCATGCGGCGATGCGCTCGATGGTTGTGGCACAGAAGATGGTTCCTACAACCTGACTCTCGCTGCCGTGCCCTCGGGAAACAATGTTGGCCAAACCGATATCTATGCCGGCGCGATCAATCTTTTCAAGTGTACAACCACGGCTGCCGAACCGGATTGCAGCGGTGTGGCGACCCACACTTTCCTCAACCTGACGCACGTCTACGGCTGCGTCCCAAACCTCGGAGCACCCGCCCACGTGCACCCAGCGCAACATGCGATTGCGTTCATGCAGGTCGCAAACAACACGCAAGCCGCAATGTTTTTTGCCAACGATGGCGGCATATATCGCGCGCTGGATGGCTACAGCGGACTGAACAGCGGCGATTGCGGCGGGACTAACAGTTTTGAAAGCCTCAATCAGACCTTGGGATCAATGACGCAGTTTGTTTCTTTCGACCACGATCCGAACAATGCCAATACGATTCTCGGTGGCGCTCAGGGGAATGGATCGCCCGCCACCGCCGAGTCTCTGGTGGATTCGCAATGGCGGGAGGTGAACTCTGGCGATGGTGGCTATACCGCACTCAATCCAGCGAAGCCCGATGAATGGTTTACGGCGAACACGGGCGTAAGCATCCACAAGTGCGAATTCGGCATAGCGTGCCGTGCCCAGGACTTTACCGATGGCCTGGTGGTGTCCGAATCCACGCTGGATGGCGACGTTGGACCCTTCTACACCCCGTTCATTCTGGATCCCGGCGACCCGACCCAAATGATCGTCGGCACCTGCCGGGTGTGGCGTGGCGCGACCGACGGCAGCGGCTTTTCTCCGCTGAGCGTTAACTTCGATACTGGAAGTGCCGTGGGCTGTGCTGGAAGTGAAGCCAACCAGGTGCGATCCCTGGCGGCTCTTTCGGGTGGTAGCGGACCTGAAATGATTTACGCCGGAACTGACAGTTTTGGCCCTTTGGCCAGTGGGCTGATCGGCGGGCACATCTGGGCGACCGATCCGGTAAATGGTCCTGGGGCATGGCTGGATCGCACCGGAACCATCAATCCTCAGCACTTCCCTATTTCGGCGGTGGCGATTGATCCATTCGATCCCGCAACCTACCCGGGAGCCTCGACCGAGGGACAAGCAGCCTATGTCGCCGTCATGGGCTTCGGCTCGCCCCATATTTGGAAGACAGTCAACGGCGGTGACACCTGGATGAACTTCACCGGCTTCAGCAGCACAGCATTTCCCGATGTTCCGGCCAACGCCATCGCAATCGATTCCAGTTCGAGTGGGAATCCACCGGTGTACTCCGGAAAAATTTATGTCGGTACCGATCAGGGCGTCTGGGTCAGCGGCACCAACGACATCGACAGCCCCAGTTGGAGCGAACTAGGGCCGCCTTTGTCCGCCACCTCAGGTTATCTTCCTAACGTGCCGGTGACGGCGTTAAAGATTTTCAACAACGGCGTCACCAAGCTATTGCGAGCTTCTACTTACGGCCGTGGCATTTGGGATTTTCTGCTGACATCAACCCCTGATTTTCAGATCTCAGTGCCCGTCCCCATCCAAAACTCGTTCGGAGGCGGAGCCTCCTTCATCGGCTCGCTCACTTCCATCAATGGCTACGCCAGCCCGGTGACACTGACGTGCGTCAGCGTGCCGCTGCCTTGCACCATAGTTCCTTCTCAGGTGACTCCCGGATCTGGCTTTAATCTCACTGCTCCCGGTTTCACCAGCGATTACACCTTCACTTTGCACGCCGTAGGTGGAGACCCCAACACCATCACTCATGACCTTCTGCTGACCGTGCATTCGGTGGATTACAGCCTCGGCACGCCCGTTCCCTCAGCCGTAACCATTCATCGTGGTGATCCATCGGTGGCGATTGCTCTACCGGTGACGGCCACCGGTTCGTTCAGTGCACCGGTCTCGCTAAATTGTGTAAGCCCACCCCGCGGAGTTAGCTGTAGCTTCACGCCGTCGAGCCAAGTCTTCCCTACCGCGATTACGCCAGTCGCGGTAACTCTCGTAGTGAACACAACTGCGGCCACGGCAATTGGGTCGTCGAACCTGATCGTGGAAGGTACAGCCACAGGTGCCCCACCTCGAAGCCAGTCGGTTGCCCTAAATATTCTCTCCAAAGCGGACTACGCCCTCACCGTCAGCAATCCCGCCTTGACCGCTGCGACAGGTGTAAGTGCGACATTCACTGGCGTATTGACCGCGCTGGACGGCTATAGCGGCTCGGTGAACATAAGCTGCGGGACAGGTGCGCCTTCCAGCTGCTCAACTTCGCCGTCAACTCTTAGTCCGATTGCAGCAGGGTCTCCGTTCACGGTGTCGGTTGCCAGCGCTTCTACCCAGATCTACAACTTTGACATTATCGGGCAAAGTGCTGATATCCAATCACTTGTCCGCAGTAGCGGCGTGGTCTTCACAACTACCGGCGGGAGCCCGTTCGATTTCTCGTTGATCGATAGCGGAGGGCCGCAGACGGTGCGCGCGGGGCAGACCGCGGTTTTCACTATGAGCGTCCAGCCCAGAACGGTTGGCGCAACTTTTCCTGCAACAGTTTCATTTCCGCCGTGCACCACCACGGCCCCGCTAAGTATCTGTACCAGCCCGGCACAGGTTGCGGCGGGCAGCAGCAATACGGCGGTCACGCTTTCGATCACTACGACCGCTCCTATACTTGCGTCGGTTGATAAATCCCGGGTGGTTTGGGCCATGTGTCTGCCTGGTTTTGCCGTGGTCTTGGGTGGCCGACCGAAGCGCCGAAAACGTTGCTTAGTAATAATCGCGACTCTGCTGTCCATCGCAATGCTGATTGCATGCGGTGGCGGACTCACTGGCGGCGGAGGTGGCGCAGGGCAACCCGGGACTTTGCCAGGCTCCTATTCAGTAACTGTGAACGCTACTTGCAATGGGATCACTCACCCCCTTCAACTTAATCTCACCGTTGACTAGGCATCACCAGGCAGGATCGGTAGAGACGTAGCTTCGCTACGTCTTGCCCGGGCTGTGCTGGACCCTAAGCTCCGTGAAGCTGCCGACAGAGACGTTGCCGAGCAACGTCTCTACACTGAGTTCTTGCTACCTCCAGCGATCATATTTCGGCCCCAGAATGCGGCTGCCGTGTAGAGACGTAGCTTCGCTACGTCTTGCCCGGGCTGTGCTGGACCCTAAGGTCCGTGAAGCTGCCGACAGAGACGTTGCCGAGCAACGTCTCTACATTGAGTTCTTGCTACCTCCAGCGATTTTATTTCGCCCTAACCGCAGAACCCGTCACCCGGAAGCGGTGTGTCATAATCCTTCTTCCCAAAAATGATGGAGGCTAGGCGATGGCATTGGATCTCTCAGGCAAAAAAGTAGCGGTTCTGGGCTCAGGAAAGATGGGCAGCATCCTGCTTAAAGCTTTACTGGAGAAGCATCTGCTACTGCCGCACGCTACCGTGGCCACCGTCCAACACGAAGATCGGGCCCGCAATCTGAGCAAGCAGTTGGGAATCCCGGTTGGAACCGACAACAAAGCTGCGGTGCGCGGCGCCGACGTGATTTTCGTCTGCGTCAAGCCTCAGGTGGTCGAAGAAGTTTTGGCGCAAATCAGACCCAATATCACCAAGAACCAGCTGATTATTTCTGTGGCGGCGTCGGTTCCGACGTCACATATCGAGCGGGCGCTGGCAGCTGACATTCCGGTAGTCCGCGCCATGCCCAACACGCCTTGCGTGCAGGGTGTCGGCATGACCGGACTGTGCAAAGGGAAATTTGCCGAGGCTCACCACGTCGAGCTGGCCGTCGCGTTGTTCAACGTGGTTGGCCGCACCGTGGTCGTCGACGAAAAGCACATGGACGCGGTTACCGGCCTCTCCGCCAGCGGTCCGGCTTATATCTACATCATTCTCGAATCCCTGGCGGAGGCGGGCGTGAAAGTGGGACTGCCTCGCGATGTCGCTACGCTTCTGGCAGCGCAGACTACGCTTGGCGCTGCAACTGTCGTGCTCGAAACTGGAGATCATCCGGCGCTTTTGAAGGACGCAGTCACTACTCCGGCGGGCTGCACCATCGACGGCATCATGGAACTCGAGGAAGGCAAGCTGCGGGTGACGCTGATCAAGGCCGTAGTCAAGGCTACACAACGCGCAAAGGAGCTGGGGACGATTAGCTAATTGGCGACCGGCGAGGAATCGGGCAGCGCAAAGTTCACCGTAATCCTGGTTTCGAATTGCAGATGGCGGCCCTGTGCCAGGTAAGGCTTAAACTTCCACAGCCGAACTGCGTCGATGGCGGCGGATGCCAGTTGTGAATCCCCACTGACTAGCCTCAATTCCTGCACCGACCCGTCTTCACTGACTACGACCTGCAAAACTACCGGACCCTGAATGTGCAGGTGCCGTGCTCGCTCCGGGTAATCCGGCTCGACGCGATGAGTTACGAATGTGCGCGCGACGTCGGGCGCGAGCTGGACCGGCGCTTTAAGGGATGCCAGCGGAACCTGTTTCTGGGAGGCGGGCTGGTGATAGATCACCTTGCCGTCCTGGTAAACCACCAATCCATCCTGAGGCTGAGTTTTCGCTGAATTCCTCGACACAGGCTTTAGCGCGACTTCTTGGGTTGGCGCCGGAAGTGGAGGCGTCGCATCACTAACCTCAGCCGGTTTGGTTGTGGCTGCTTGAACTTTCTCCACCAGTGGCTTTTGTTTCGCGAGGGCAGCCTTGATCTCTTCCCGGGCAGTGTTACCGGTTGGTCCGTGGCCTAATACCCAACCTAGAAGCAACGCCAGTGCAATCACCAGCGTGGTGAGTACACCGGTCATGTAGTCACGCGGAGGCGGCTGCACAATCTTGAACTCGGGATAGGGCGGCGCTGGCGTTGCGCGAGGAGGAGCGGCCTTGTCCGGTAGCTTCTTGGTTTCGGCCGCAACTGGCGCTGGCCTCTCTTTTGGCTCCGCTACAGTAATTGTTGGGGTTAGGGGTTTCTCGGCGATCGGAGCCTGAACATTTTTGCGAGGGGTGAGAATCTCGCCTGCCACAACCGTCTTCGCCAGGGGCTCTCGTGCGGGCAGTTGAGTTGCCGGTACGGTGCGTTGCGGCGAAATTCCCAGCGCCACCAGCACTCTGAAAACCAGTGCCAAGACAGTTTGCTCATCGCGTTCGCTGAATGCCCTTGGATGAGGGGAAAAGATCTCAAAAATGCCTAACAGAAAATCCCCATAGACCATGGGAACAACCAGCACCGATCGAACGCCCAGCCTTCGACACGCGTTAGCGTTCACCCGCGGATCGGTCTCGGTGTCATCACAGCGCTGGCGATATCTGCTCTGCACGCAAATGGCAGACAGTCCGTAGTCGATATTCAGCACTACCCCCAGGGCGGGAGCCGTACTGCCGGTGGAGGCACGGCAGATCAGTTCGTCACCCCGAGCCAGGGCAATGGCTGCCCCCGTGGCTCCGGTCGCCAGACAAGCTTGTTCGACAATGTTGTTAAGTTGAAGATCTCGCGACAAATGCTGGGACTCACCGTCGTGGTGGTTCGCGGAAAGCAGAACAGCTAAGTGCTCGACAGAGATTGGAGCGGAAGAAAGCGGGCGTGGCAATTCAACGTCAGCCGACGCAGCTGCGCCGAAAGAACTGCGGTCCCGCGGGTCCGACGAAGGCATAGTCCGGGCCATAGAAGTGGCTTTGCATCATACGGCTCTATGGCTGGATAGCCTGCCATCCCGAGGGTAAACTGCCGGGAACTTAGCTAACAGGCTATAGATTCCGCACAAACTGATTGAGCGAAGTTTCCTCCGAATCCTGCCGCCTTGTCAACATCAATCCCCAGTCTGTTGGACATAGACTGCTGATTGTTACGGAAATGGAATGAACGCTTCATTCAGCCGAATTGCGCCAGACCAAAAAAGATGTTCTGATGTCGCCTTGTTTCACGAATCATTTCGGCTTAGGGAACTTCTTCTCCCAGGGCGCATTCAGAGAACGGAAAATGTCTAGTTCACCCATACCAGACGAACAGCTTTCGACGTCCGATCGCTGGCATGCGATAACCGCGAGTTTTCTCGGCTGGACTCTGGATGCTTTTGACTTCTTTGTCCTGGTTTTTCTCCTGGACACCCTAGCCACCCAGTTCCATGTAACTAAGTCGGCGATGGTTTGGACCATCACCGCGACGCTGGCCATGCGTCCGGTGGGGGCGCTGATCTTCGGAGTGTTGGCCGACCGTTATGGACGCCGCACTCCGCTCATGGCGAACATTGTTTTTTTTTCAGTCATAGAGCTATTTTGCGGGTTCGCCCCTAATTACACCGTTTTCCTAATTCTTCGCACTATCTATGGAATCGGTATGGGGGGCGAATGGGGCGTTGGGGCGTCACTTGCAATGGAGAACGCTCCGGTCCGGTGGCGTGGCATTCTCTCCGGCATACTTCAGAGCGGATATTCGTTGGGCTACCTGCTCGCTGCCGTTGCGTCTCACTTCATTCTTCCTCACTTTGGCTGGCAAGCCATGTTCTGGGTTGGAGGGGCGCCCGCTTTGCTGGCGTTCTATATCCGTTCAAAGGTCAAAGAGTCGGAAGCATGGAAGCAGCACCGCGCGCCCACAGTCGGCGCGATTGTCCGCACCGCCAGCGGCCACTGGAAGATATTCAGTTATTTAGTGCTGCTGATGACTCTCATGATGTTTCTTTCGCATGGTACTCAGGATCTCTACCCAGATTTCCTCAAAACCACTCATCACTTCAGCACGGTAATGGTTTCTAACATGGCGATTCTCTACAACATTGGCGCCGTGATGGGCGCGATCGTTTTCGGGCATTTTTCAGAAAAGCTGGGGCGGCGCCGCAGCATGATTGCTGCTTTGCTTTTGTCTTTCGTGGTGATCCCTTTCTGGTCATTTGGATCAACCATTCTGATACTCGCCGTAGGCGCATTCCTCATGCAGATCGGGGTGCAGGGCGCGTGGGGAATCATCCCGGCGCACTTGAATGAGCTTTCCCCTGATGCAGTGCGCGGCCTCATGCCAGGATTCGCGTATCAGTTGGGAATTCTGTTCGCCGCCCCTACCGGCAACATCGAAAATGCGCTGAGAAGTAAGTTCGGCTATGCCTGGGCACTGGCGGCCTTCGAAGGGGCAAACATCCTGTTGCTGATGACCGTGATCCTTCTCGGCAAGGAGCGTAAAGGAAAGAGTTTTGTGGAAATCAGACAGCTTTCCAGCAGCTAAACCACTTGTAATCACAGGGCAAATCGTTTACCCGGCCACCGTTTTTCCCATTGCTGCCTTGAATCGAACTAAGTAATTCAATGGTACCCTGCCACCGGCATAAAGCTGATAAAGTATGAGTCAATCGGAGGTAGTTTGACCATGCATATTGCGGTTATAGGCTCCGGCTACGTTGGACTGGTAGCTGGCGCCTGTTTTGCTGACCTGGGCCACGACGTAATTCTGGTCGATAACGACCAGCGCAAATTGAAAGCCTTGCAGGCCGGCGAAATTCCGATTCACGAAAATTTTTTGCCAGAACTGCTGGAACGCCACCGCGGGCAAAAACTTACCTTCTCCGACGACTTGCAAGCTGCGGTACGCGAGAGCGAATTAATCTTTGTCGCCGTAGGTACTCCGCCGGCTGAAAACGGCGAGGCAGACTTGTCTTACGTGGAGTCAGTGGCACGAGGCATCTCCAGCGCCATCAACGGATACAAGGTCATCGTCGAAAAAAGCACGGTGCCGGTCTACACCAGTGACTGGGTGCGCCGGGTGATTTTGCGCAATGGCGCCAACCCTGACTCATTCGACATTGCTTCCAACCCCGAATTTTTACGGGAAGGCACTGCGGTCAGCGATTTCTTTTATCCCGACCGGATTGTCATTGGCGCCGACAATGATCGTTGCGCGGTTCTTCTGAGCAAGGCTTATGCGGGGCTGACCGATGGAAGCTACTATCGCCGTCCGGATGCGATTCCCGGACCAGATCGCGTGCAACTGCCTCCACGCTTGATTGTCACTAGCGCCAAAAGCGCCGAGCTCATCAAACACGCTTCGAATGCATTCCTGGCAATGAAGATCTCGTTCATCAATGCGGTGGCTTCGATCTGTGAGGGCGTCGGAGCCAATGTGCAGCAGGTCTGCCAGGGAGTTGGAACCGACAGTCGCATCGGATCGCGATTCCTGAATCCTGGAATCGGTTATGGGGGGTCCTGCTTCCCCAAAGACTTGATGGCGTTCCGCGCCGTGGCCCGCGAGTGCGGCTATGAATTCCGGCTGCTGGACGAAGTCATGCGCATCAACGAAGAGCAGCGCCATCGCTTCATGCGCAAGATTCAGAATGCGCTATGGACCTTGCGCGGCAAGCGCCTGGGTGTGCTGGGCTTGGCCTTCAAGGGAGGTACTGACGATATACGGGAGTCGCCCGCAATCTCCATCGTGCGCGACCTGGTTCAGAGCGGCTGCGAGATCGTTGCTTATGACCCGGCGGCATCGGATCGCGCCCGTGAGGTACTAGGCTCGAAAGTAGAGTTCGCAGCCAGCTCTTACGAGGCGGCTGCTGGCGCCGATGCGCTGCTAATTCTGACCGAGTGGGAAGAATTCGCTAATCTCGATCTGGAGCGGCTCTATCGCGAGTTGAAGTATCCCATCGTGATTGACGGACGAAACTTGTACGACCCTGAGGTTATGGGGGCGGGCGGGTTTACCTACTACAGTATCGGGCGGCCTACTATGGTGGCGGACGCGCAGACCACCGGCGCAGCCATTCCTTCCAGGAAGCTTTCACAAGCATGAGTAGTCGTGCATTAGTTACAGGCGGCGCGGGCTTCCTTGGCTCCCACCTTTGCGATGCCTTGCTCGGCGAAGGCTACTCAGTCCTGGTGGTCGATAATCTGCTTACCGGCAGGCTCAGCAATCTTGAACACCTACGTAATGAGCCGCGATTCGAATTTGAAAACGCTGATATTAATCAGCCATTCGATTTCGGAAAAGTCGACTTCGTTTTTCACTTCGCCTGCCCTGCCAGCCCGGTTGACTATACGATCCACGGGATCGCTACCCTCAAAGTTGGCTCGATAGGGACGTTCCATGCTCTCGAAGTGGCCCGGAAATACAATGCCAAGTACCTGGTCTCCTCGACCTCTGAATGCTACGGCGACCCCTTGGAACATCCGCAAAAAGAATCGTATTGGGGCAATGTGAACCCGGTTGGACCCAGATCTGTATACGACGAAGCCAAACGCTTCACTGAAGCTACTACTCTGGCCTATCACCGCTATCACAAGGTAGACACGCGAATCGTCAGGATATTCAATACGTACGGGCCGCGTATGCAGATTAACGATGGCCGGGTAGTTCCAAATTTTATGAAGCAGGCTTTGCGCGGGGAGCCGCTGACTGTCTATGGCGACGGGGACCAGACTCGCAGCTTTTGCTACGTGAGCGATGAGATTGATGGATTTTTAAGGCTGGCGCGAAGTTCAGAACATTTTCCAGTCAATATTGGGAATCCTGATGAGTTCACGATTCTGGAATGCGCCAAGAAAGTAATAGCCGTCACCGGCTCCAAGAGCACAATCGTTTATAAAGATCGTCCGCCCGATGATCCCATGGTCCGTCGCCCTGACATCAGCAAGGCGCGGTCGCTACTGGGCTGGGAACCTAAAGTGGATTTGGATACCGGCCTTAGACTTTCGCTGGACTACTTCCGCTCCGCGGTAGCGCAACTAAGCCTCTCGGCCAGCCGCTAGTTTTGATCGCGCTGCATTGCCAGCTCTTCCGTATCCCGGCATGCGATCAGCTGCTTGACCTGTTCCTTCTGTTCGCGCGTGGTCCCGGTAAACTCGACTCCCATGCCAAAACCCGGATGCGTCGCATGAACCGTGCCCTGCACGGTTAGCTTGACGTCGTCGGTACGCACTACCAGGTCTACGATCGTTCCTGCGGGCAGCGGCTCGGTGGTCTCAACGTAGCATCCGCCATTGCTGATATCGGTAAGGCTGCAGCGCTGCGGCGCTTTCGCCTTGGCCCGATAGACCTCGGCCCCCAGGCGGCAGGGATGGCGCATCTCGCCTCGGCGATCAGGAGCGGAAACCGCCAACAACCCAAGCCCACCCGGAGGCGGTCCGCCCGGGTTCGATCCCAACAAGAATGGCCCTGGCTCAACATTCTTTCCCACATGCTCACGCAGCCAGCTATCCAGCAACGCGCGCGAAGCCTGAGGAACCCGAGAAAAACGCAGTCCGACTTTTCCCAAAGAGTCCTGCCAGACTACTTCCCCGGAAAGCTTTACCACGGAAACCTGCTCCGGCAGGCTGAACTGGAAATAAACTTTGCAGCGCGGAGAGATTGCTCGGGAAGAGCGAATCGCGACGCCATCCTCACTCAGGTTGAGCAGATTGGCAGTCGCGTTTTCTACCTCAGCGAAAGCGATTGAGGCGGGCGCGGCTGCCGGGACGCGAGGCTTGCGACGACGTTCGCTTGGCATGGTGCCTCGGGCGGCGCGCAAAGTGCTGGCAACCCGCTCGGCCGATACCGGCTTGTACAACGCAAAACTCGAGCCTCTGGCGAAGATTTCACGCACATCGTTTGAGGCGTCCACGATGGCAATAATCATCAGGTCTTTTTCGTTGAACTTGGCGCGCGCCGACGCAATAAACGGGATGGCGGCGTCTTCTTTCTCGCAGTCAATGAGTACTAAATCGAAGCGTTTTTCGGCCAGCCTGTCGGCTGCGGCCTGCGGATCGCCGCAGTGGTCCACCCCGATATTCAGACCTTGAAGCGCACGGGTGAGGACCTGCACTGCTTTGGCGTCCGCACACACTACCAGCGATGTGAGCGCCATAATGAGGCGATGGTAGTAAGAAGGGCTGGGTGACGACAAGTTACCACGGTCATAAGTTGCTGATTATTGGTCCTGAGTGACTTTGGTCATCTGGAGTTCACACGGGCGAAAAGATATGTTGGAAATGCGGCAGCCAACGATTTGCCTGAGCTTAACTCCTTAAAGGATAACGACATGTCAAAAAAACTGGGCGGTTGGATGATCCTCTTGGGGACAATCGTAGCGTTCCTGGGCCTGTGCGTTCTTCCGGCTGCCTTGCGAGGATCGGACAAGAGCCTGCTGCCGGTTGGAATGGCATTTTTTTCGATGGGGATCCTGATTGTGGCGGGCGGGTTCTATTCCAAAGCCTTGGCACTGCAAGCAGAAGGTTCCAGCGGGGCCAAACGCCCGGAATCAACCGCCAAATCGCGAGGCGGGTGCGACATCTGCCACACCGAATCGCCTGCGGTGCAGTGTAAAGTTCATCAATTACACCTGTGCGACAACTGTCTGCAAGCCCACTACGACTTTCGCTCCTGTGTGTATGTTCCGAGCACCCGGCGCAGTACCGGGAAGCCCGGCAAAGCTATGGCAGCAAAATCCCGCTAATCCCTTAAGACGACTACCGCCGACGGCGCCAGCCCAGAAAAATTCCCAGAAACACTCCCGCCAGAACCGCGCCAGCGACCTTCTTGCGGTCGGAAATTGGAATGAATCGGGTCTGCTGATTGCTGATTTCAATGACCCCCACGGGGATAGCTCGCAATCCGCCACCACCGCCACCGCCTTCGCCACGCGCGCTGGTATCCCCAACGCCCCCAGTTCCCGCTCCGGCCCCGTAGCCAAACATTATTTTTGCGACCGGGATGACTGTTTTACCCTGCGCGGTAATGGGTTCTCCGTAAACTGTCTTAACGCTCGCCTGCCCCAGAATGCTTTCCTTTAGAGACTGTAAAATCGCCAGACTGGCCATGAGAAGAGCTCCTTGCCGACCATTATGCGCTTTCTGAACTCGGTCCCTAAACTGATTTCACATTCACAACTGGTGAAGCGTTTATATTAGTGGGCAAAGTGACGACCTTGAATCGCAGGGATTTTCTGACACTGGCGGGCGCCGCAGGCCTGACTGCGGCATTCACATCTCCGTTTTCCGCCAGCCTCGCCCAGGCAAGAGAGAAAGTTCACAACTTCACGTTTATTTTTCTTACCGACACCCACCTACAGCCAGAATTAAACGCCGCCCAGGGCTGCGACCAGTGCTTTCAGCGAGTAAGGAGCGTCAAGAGCGACTTCGTGATTCAGGGCGGCGACCATGTTTTCGATTCTCTCGAGGTGAGCCGTCAGCGGGCCAGCAGTTTATTTGATCTGTACGACAAGACAGAACAAGACTTGGGAATTAAGGTTCATCATGCGTTAGGGAATCATGACTGTCTGGGAATATATCCAGTCAGCGGCGTTGACCCGTCTGACCCGCTGTATGGAAAGAAGATCTTCGAGCAGCGTTTTGGCAAGACCTATTATTCGTTCGATCACAAGGGCGTTCATTTTGTAATTCTGGACACTATCGGCATCACCGACGACCGGGCGTACGAAGGCCGAGTCGATGCGGCGCAACTGGCCTGGCTCGCAGCCGATTTGAAAGCGCTGGCCGAGGGCACTCCAATCATTCTGGCCATGCACATTCCGCTGGTATCGGCGTTCGCCTCCTACGTGCCGTTACCGGCCAGCGAGCCGAAGCATCACGGCATCACCGTGGCGAATGCCCATGAAGTTATTGCCTTATTCGAAGGCCACAATGTTCTTGGGGTGTTGCAGGGCCATACTCACATCAACGAGAAAGTCATGTGGAAGGGCGTTCCCTATATAACCAGCGGCGCCGTATCGGGAAACTGGTGGCACGGAACGCGCATGGGCACTCCGGAGGGATTTACCGTGGTTCGACTGGAACATAAGAAGCTGTCAACCCGCTACGAGACATACGGCTTTCGCAGCGTGGATCCCCATAACACTTAGTCGCTGGTTCCGTCCTCTGTGTTTTGAGAATGCGGCATATTTTTCCGTATAATTCAGGTCATTGAGCGAATCAAGAACGCAAGACAGTACCCAAGATCGTGCTATGGCGACCTCGTCAGTCGAACCCAGCATTGGAGAGTATCTCCGCAAGCGGCTGATGCCGGTGGAGGGAGTCATTCCCCAGTTGCAGGGGATCGACATGTACGGCAATTCCATCCCGGCGGATGGAGTCGGCGGCGACCTCTTCGAGTACATCAACTTTCAGCAGCGTTACAACATCGACGCTCGGGTAGCGCGCGCGCTGAAGCTGTCGAACGATTATTGCCAGACCCTTCCTGACGGCGAGATTCCTCACAACGAAGTTGACGCGCATGTGCAGTGGCTGAAGTCGCGGCCAGATTTTAGTCCGGAGATCGAAGCTGCCTACAGAAAAGCCAAAAGCTCCGAACAACTGCGGGTCGCGGAAGACTTGCACGAACTTTATACAACCGCCGGAGTGCTGCTGGTCGATGCCCAGGGGCACGGCATTATTTCGGCCAAGATTGCATCGACCGTACACGATACTTTCCATGCCTTTATGCTTTCCGAACTCGACCGCAGTGGAAGGACCACTCCGGACTTTTTCGAAAAGATCAATCTGCGACTCGCCCAATCCGTGACGGCAAGAAATGCGCTTGGTCGCGACGAAGACGACAGCTCGCGGGAAATCGCCACCATGCTTTACGGCGAAATTCGTCCCGACGGACATTTTCGCTTCGTGAATTTCGGCCATCCGCCGCCGCTGGTGTTCTCGGCGGAATTTGGCCGCTTTATGGAAATCGACAAAGATCGCATGGTGCGTTTTTTGGCCCTTGGACTTGAGATCCCCGAGGATCATCCTGATCGCAACAAGTATTTCTCCATGCGAGTGCGAAAGCGGCAGATGAACCAGTCTGATGTAGCGGAACTAACCCTGATGAGTCCGGGAGATATTGTTTTTCTCTATACCGACGGTGTCTACGACGGCAGCGACGAAGATGATCGAGCACAGATCGAGCGCGTGATCCGTGATCACAAACGCCAATCAGCCAAAGAGATTTGCAATGCGATTCTGAATTATGCGGTCGAACAAGACCGGCATTTACAGCAGATCAGCGAAACTGATCGCATCGACGACAAGACCGCTTTCATCATTAAGCGCGGCTGAACCGCCTCTATCGCGCCGGGTCCTGCGAAGCGAGCCAGATGGAAGGTTGCGGTAGATTCTCAGCCATCGGTTGACCCTGTCAGCCACTGAGAAGAAAATCCGCTAGCTGCTTCGCGCCGTTCCGGAAGGTTCAATCCAGCCCTACACCAAAACCTCGACCGTAAATCCCCCGGGCGCCTCAAAATAGAATGTCCAGGAGTTGTGAATACGCGCCGGCTTGGGAACCTGAAAGCCGTCATCGCGCAAACGCTCATTAATCTGGTTGACCTGTTCTTCACTCTCTTGAATAAAGCCGATATGGAAGCCTGCCGGATACTTCTCCTCTTTCCCTCTTGCCGCTCGAAACAGCGCCAGCAGCATGCCACTGTCATCAGACATAAAACTCATGCCGTCGCGCGGCTCCATTCCGTTGTAGCCCTTCAGCCCAAAGTGCTTTTCCAGAAAACGATGGGCTTCGACAACGTTTGAAACAGTCAGATTCAAATGATTGAGTTTCACCGTTCCCTCCGAGCAACGTGGCTTGATGTGACCAGCTATAGGATTCGACCCTGGCAAAAACCGTCGCAATTTGTTGATCGCGCATAAGGCGAACCGGCTACCCGCCGGCAATTGCGCCAATCACGATGAGAGGCTCTTTTCCCGAAACAACTGGTTCAGGAAGCGGCGCGTCGGGCGATTGCTGCGACAGATCCTCTTCGCACGCAAAGAACCGAAGGAAAGGGCGCCGTTGAAGCGTGTCATGGTCACGAATCGTTCCCATGAGCATCGGGTATCGCGCCTCGATCGCGTCGAGAACCGAATGCAACGTGACCTCGCCTTCCACCTGAATCTCAACCTCGGTGCCGACATGAGCCAAGGTTCGCAAATGTTGAGGAAGCATTACGCGGATCATATGGAAAACTCCTTAAATCTTTGGTAGCAAACCACGGGCAGAATCGACAATACCAAGAAGACTCTAGAGAATTTTACAGTCGCGACACGCGCTTCGCCCGGCACTGCCGAGTTTGGTAAGCTTTTCTCAATGGCCCGGAGGCTCGACTATGCAGTTTGATTTCGCCACTATTTCCCCTAAAGAGCGCTACAAGCTTCTGGTTTCAACTATCGTGCCCCGGCCAATTGCCTGGATCGTGAGCCAGAACATTGAGGGCCAGCTGAATGCGGCGCCGTTCTCTTTCTTTAACGCCTTCGCGGGCGATCCTCCGGTGGTCGGGATTGGAATCGGTAGTCATCAACCGGGCAGGGCGAAAGACACGCGCCGCAATATCCGCGATACGAAGCAGTTCGTTGTGAACCTTGTCTCGGAAGAAATGGCTGTAGCCATGAACATTACTGCTATTGAGTTTGAGCCGGGCGTTGATGAGCTACGTCAGGCCGGACTTACTACTGCTTCGTCGCTACACGTGAAGCCGCCGAGAATTGCGGAGAGCCCGGTCTCCATGGAATGCGAGTTGATGCAGATTGTTGAGTTGGGAACTGAAAGCGGCTTGGTGTTGGGACGTGTGCTCGCCATGCACGTGCGCGATGAGGCCGTGCTCGACGCGGAAAAACATTACATAGATACTCCTAGTTTGAAATTGATCGGGCGTATGCACGGTGCCGGTTGGTATGCCCGCACATCAGATCTGATTCAGATGGACCGCATCCCGCGGTCAGAGTGGACGCTCGTGGAGTAGCGCCAACCCGAACTTCGAACATCATAGCTCCTGATATACTGCGGGAGAATTATTGCCACCGCCCATTAAATGCTCCGAAAAGTTTTTCTTTCGTTCTTTTCTGCCCCGTCTTCAGTCACGCCGCTGAGCTCAAGCTAAGCAGCAACGACACCCTGGAAGCCCAGGGTTTAAGCGTTCTGCTATTTCATAATTCATATCACGACGTTTTTGGCGATCAGAAGATGAGCGGCGTCGAGATGATTCTGCACGATGAACGCATTGCCACGAATGGCGATGTGCGGCTGTCGCCCACCCCGGCGCAATGGGACCCGATCCCTCATTGCAAGGATCGCAAGCGTGGCCCGGCAGAAAACGAAGTTTCGGAATCGTGTGTTTATGAAAAGTTCGGACTCAACTACCGAATTGACCTACAGCCTGAGCCCGGCGGCTTCCGCTTGGCCGTGCAGCTCGACCAGCCGCTGCCCGCCTCGCTGGTAGGCAAAGCAGGGCTGAACCTTGAATTCCTTCCCACAACATACTTTGGCAAGAGTTTTATCTCCGACAACGGAGTCGGTATTTTTCCTCGCCATCCCGGCGGCCCAATGCAGAAGCAAACTGATGGCGGCATTGAGCCCGTCGCAATTGCTCAGGGTCGACAGATTGTTCTTTCACCTGAAGACCCTTTAACTCGGGTTACAGTCACCTCCGACGACTGCGCGATCATGCTTTTTGACGGGCGCAATCAGGTACAGAACGGATGGTTTGTAGTTCGCTCGCTGCTGCCGGCAGGCAAAACCGGCAACGTCTTAACCTGGCATGTACACCCCAACGTTGTCGCGGGATGGACGCGCACTCCGGTTGTCGCCTACAACCAGGTTGGCTATACGCCCGACCGCACCAAAATCGCAGTCGTCGAGCTTGATCCTCTTTATGACGCGCCAAAGACTGCACGATTACTGCGGCTCACGCCGCAAGGCGATTTTCGTCAGGCCTTTAGCGGCGAAGTAAAGCCCTGGGGCAAGTGGATGCGCTATCAATATGCGCGTTTCGATTTCTCTGCGGTACACGAGCCCGGGATTTATGCGATTGAGTATGCGGGCCATACCAACGGTCTATTTCGAATCGCCAACGATGTCTATGGCGGAATCTGGCACAACTCGCTTGACACTTATCTGGCGGAGCAGATGGATCACGTCAAAGTCCGCGAGGGATACCGCATCTGGCACGGCCTTTCACACTTCGACGATGCTCGGCAGGCGCCCACAAGTTATACCCACTTCGACGGCTACGCCCAGGGGCCGACGACTGACTCGCCTTTTGCACCCGGTGAACACATCCCCGGCATCAATGTCGGAGGCTGGTTCGATGCCGGCGACTTCGATCTGAGAACTCAAACCCACTCGCGGGTTATCACGGATCTGGCCTTGGCGCGTGAGAATTTCGGGATCGACTGGGACGATACCAGCGTCGACGAAAAATCGCGATATGTGCAGATCCGCAGGCCCGACGGAATTCCTGACGCCATCCAACAAATTCAGCACGGCGTGCTCCTGTTGCTGGCGCAGTACAAAACCTTTGGTCACGCTATTCCCGGCATTGTCGAGCCTACGCTCGAGCAGTACACACACCTGGGAGACGCCGCCTCGAAGACCGACGGCAAGATTTTTTCATCGAAAATGGGACCGCTGGAATCTGACGGGATCCATTCCGGTGTGGCTGATGATCGATGGGCATTTACCACCCACACTACACCGCTGAATTACGATGCAGCCTCGGCGCTTGCCGCTGCCAGCCGCACCCTGCGCGGCTTTGATGACAAGATGGCGGACGAATGCCTGGGAATTGCAAAGAAGGTTTGGGACCAGGAACAGAAATCGGCGCCGGCCTTGTTTCACTACTTCAACACTACTGGTGGGGATCTTCGCGACGAGGAGACAAAAGCGGCGGTAGAGTTACTGATTTCTACCAAAGGCGGGTCCCTTTATGCAAAGCGACTGAAGGAGTTGTTGCCAGTCATTAAGCAACGGTTTTTTGCCGAGGGATGGACGGCCGCGCGAGCCATTCCCTTCATGGACGTGGAATTCAAATCCGCTATTGCGGCGGATTTACGGGCCTTCAAAGCTACGCTTGACGAAAATCTTGCCAAAAATCCCTACGGAGTTCCAATCGGCCTGGGCACCTGGGGCGGCTCAAGCCAGGCTACCGGCTTCGCGATTCAAATGTATTTCCTGCACCAGGCCTTCCCGGAAATTGTCGGCCCTGAATACACGTTGCATGGTTTCGACTACATACTGGGCGTGCACCCCGTATCGAATGTTTCTTACGTTTCAGGGGTTGGAACGAACTCGAAACTGATCGGCTATGGCAACAATCGCGCCGACTACACCTTTATTCCTGGAGCCATGATTCCGGGGGTGGTAATGATCCAACCTGACTTCCCCGAATTGAAAGATGCGTGGCCGTTCCTCTGGTACGAAAACGAATACGTGGTTGACGCCGCCACCGCATTTATTCTCACCGCCAATGCGGCCGCAGCCGAAACCAAAAAATAATCATGTCATTCTGAGCGCAGCGAAGAATCCCTATAGCTTTTGTTGCAGTGTGCTCCACGAGCCCTTCACCAAAAAGTACGATCGAGCGAGGACGCCAACATCCCCCGCGGCATCAAACCGTCTCCTGGAGAACAAGACATGGACGAGAAGATACTTCAGCAGATACTCGACGAGATATTCCCCTCATTTGAGGCCTTGGAAGCTCGAGGCGCGGCTGCTTTGCAATTTCTGAAAGACAAAGGCGTGGCCACGGAGGAAGACCTCGCTCCCTATATTAGGCAGGCGGAAACGGCGGCCAGCGTGAGGTGGAGAGCCACGCGGGCACGCGTGAACTACTTGCTGTTGTCTGTAGTCAAAGACTCCGCCACAAAAGCCGAGGGGAAGACCGCCGAGCCGCCCAAAGAATCCGAAAATCAGGCACCGGAAAATAAGCAGCAAGCACGAGACAAGTTGACCGCAGCCCCCGCGCAGCCGGAGGACACTTCCCAGCCCGCCAAATCACAGCAAGAAAAGCGGGCCACTAAGCCAGCGCAAGAAAAAACCGGGTCCGCCGAAAGAGGCGCCTGAGCGCCGCCTCGTGGGCTAAAGCTTCTCGTGGAATTCACAGACTGAGCAGGAAATAAAAATTCCGCCGGGCTCGCCGCGATCGCGGTCCTTAATGCGTTTCACAATACGCGTCGGCTTGCCGCACTTCGGGCAATCCGTGCTCTTCGACGTATCCATGACCTTCTTACGGTCTGCTGTTTTTGCAATCTTCGCCATCAAAGTCTCCTGAACAGAAATCTGCCCGCGGGCCTGGCCCGCAGGTCTGAAAGAATTGGGAGTAAGTTCTAAGGCTGGTCCCAGCCCGTGGGTCTTGGGCTCCAACGCCCCGCGTTCCGCCGCGGTCATTTGTAATTACTACTCGCCTTGATGATTTTACACGAACGCAGCTCGATGCGAGTTTGCTCACTTCCCTGTTACACGCGGAATATAAAAGCGGAAAAAGGCCTCGGCGTCTGAATTCAGGCAAACTTGGGCGTTCGAAGCGCCTGACTCGGCGCGGGTAAAACCCTGATCATCCACACGGATGCGCATTGGTTTCGCCGGACACAGCGTGGCATCGAGCAGGTATGCCACCGCCATGGCATCAAACAGTGTCGGAGTCTGTTGACCCCATTCGTGATAAAGCAGGGTCAAGGCATCGGTGAGCGGAGTCCCGGCCCTAAAAATAATCGGCCGCTTCACTTCGTCCAGCTTCAACTGCGTGGAATCGAGTGGCATTACATACAGTGGAACCCCGGCGCTGAATAGCTTCTTCGCCGAGGCGACGTCATTTTTAATATTCCATTCAGCTTCGGGTCCTCGCGGAGGAGCGTAGCCAACGTCGCCGTAGCCGCGCTCGATCGACCCGCCCATGATTATTACCTGGTGCAGTTGGCGAAAGGTCGGCGCATCACGATCAATCAGCGCCCCAACATTCATTAAGGGGCCAATTGCAATCAAAGTGATCTGGCCCGGATAGCGCCGTATTTGCTGCAGAATGAAATCGACTGCTGGGGCGTGGGAAGTACGAGCAAACCGGCTGCCTTCCGCGTAGCGGAGCTGGCTCATGGGATTAGGAGCTGGCGTCGGCGCTCCGGCAACAACCGGAATGTCCTGCCGTCCGACTTCACCCAACAGGCGGTCCGTTATGCGCGCCCGCGCTTCGGTGTCCCCGAACGTTGTAGAGATGCCAAGAATCTCCAGCTGTGGACTACGCAGCGCCAGGGCGATGGCAAAGGCGTCATCCACATCGTCGCCTATATCGGTGTCAATAATGATTTTCTCGGGAGGAGGCACCGGGGAGCCAACCATCTGGGGATGCAGGCTCGCGGCCAGGAGCAACAGGAAAATCATTCTCAGCATGGTCGCCATAATACAACTCGGCATTTAATGGAGCGTGCAATAAAGAAGAGGGAGGCGGAATCGGCTCCCTGCAAGTATTGCGCTGTTGCTGCCCTAGAAGTCGAGACGTAAAGCAAATTGCAATTGCCGCATGGTGCTGATGCACAATGAATGGAGGAAGGGCATGGGCTTGAGCCGTGCCGTTAAGCGTGACGCTCTGAGCGCTTCAGCGCCGGAGGTTAGCTTATTAAACAGTTGCGCCGGATCGGCGCCCTGCGCGTCCGCGCTTTTGGCGGCACGGCTGAAGCACGCGCCCTACCGAATGGAAACCAGGGGAGCGGACATCCTCACTTTTTCTTGAACAGCTCTTGGCGCACAATTCCTTTTCCCTCTTCCACCACGATCAGGTGATTTGAGGGAACGTCTTTCAGCTGATCGACCATGCCGCTCGGCCAGCGAATTTCCAGCAACTCGACGTTTTCGGCGCGGCCGAGGCCAAAGTGGATGCGCAGATCGTTCTGCGAGAGATAACTGCCGCCACTGCGGACTTCGTCAATCTGCACGTGCTCGGTCCTTTCGTCAGGGGGATGGCTTACACATTTCAGCCGGGCCCCGATGCCGCTACGGTTCGATTTCGTTCCGATGGCTTTTATCTTGATCCAGTTATTGGAGAGTTTGGAGTCGCAGCGCAGCAGTTGGGGAAAATCGTTCACTGTGTTAACCACAATATCGATGTCGCCGTCATTATCGAAGTCGCCGAAGGCGCAACCGCGCGACGGCGCGGGAACGTTGATGCCTGGTCCCGCCAGCTCGGAGACTTCTTCAAAGCGGCCGTTGCGGAGGTTGCGATACAGGATCTTTCGCTGTGCATACCCCGCCTCGGTTTTTAGCTGCTCGACTTCCGGATAGACGTGGCCGTTGCACAGCAAGATGTCCTGCCACCCATCGTTATCCATGTCGAAAAAGCCGCAGCCCCAGCCGAGATATTGCGTGTGCAGCCCGAGGCCGGCCGGGAAAGTTGCGTCATCGAAGTCAGCCTTGCCGCGGTTGCGGTAAAGCGAGGGAGTGTCGCCGGCGAAATTTGTTTTCAGGATGTCGAGATTGCCGTCCAGATCATAATCGGCCGCCGAGACGCCCATGCCGGCCTGGGGTTTTCCGTCCGGGCTGAGAACGCAACCGGCCTCGACCCCAATGTCTTCGAACTTGCCGTCTTTCTTGTTCTGATAGAGCGCGCTGGCAGTGGAATCGTTGGCGACATAGATGTCCGGCCAGCCATCATTGTCGAAATCAGCGGTCAGCACTCCCAGGCCGAAAGTGCCGTTGGCTTTCAAGATTCCGGCGCTCTCCGAGGCATCGGTAAAGGTCCCGTCGCCGTTGTTGTGGTAGAGAATGTTCGCTCCGCCCTTGAGTCCGGGTGGGCCGCAGGCAACCATGACTCCCTTGTAAAGACATGGCCCCGATTCCGGAACCGGCGCGGTCGCGAGATCAAGATCGATGTAGTTGGCGACAAACAGGTCGAGTTTGCCGTCGCGATCGTAGTCGACAAAGGCGCATCCTGTTCCCCAGCGAGTCTTTGCGCCCGCGACGCCGGCTTTCACGCTTGCGTCGGTGAAGGTGCCGTCCCCATTGTTGTGGTAAAGCACGTTTTTGCCAAAGTAGCTGACGAAAAGATCGTCGAAGCCGTCGTTGTCGTAGTCGCCGATGCAGACGCCCTGCCCCCATCCGGCATGTCCGACGCCCGCCTTGGCGGTCACGTCGGTGAAGGTGCCGTCGCGGTTGTTTTTGAAGAGGTGAGAAATGGGCTCCTGGCCGGCTGCGAAACCTTCCAGGCGCGATCCGTTGACAAGAAAAATATCCAGCCAGCCGTCGTTGTCGTAGTCATAAAGAGCTACGCCACAGCCGGTGGTTTCGAGCAGATATTTGTTTTTATGTTCTCCGCCGAAGATTGTTTTCGCGTTCAGGCCGGCGGCGTGTCCGACATCGACAAATGAAATGCCGAGGTCTGCCGGCTTGGATTCCTGCGCAAAGGAAGGCACGGGAATAGATAACGACAACACGTCTTTGAACCCTAAGACCAGTGCAGATCGGGAAAGTGAGCGAAGAAAATTGCGCCGTGAAAAGGACAACCGAGGCTCCTGCCAGATTTGCTCGTGCTAGAATCCGCTTCTTTAGCCCTAATAGTATCGCCGCGAGCTACTGCAAGCTCAAGTTCAGGGAAGCAGATTTGCCATCACTCCGGGCACTCCGAGTTGTCGCGCCGCTTTCCCTGCTCGCTTCCCTGCTTTTGCTTCTCACTACCTTAAGCTTAGGGCAGGCTTTTCAGGCGAACAGTACGCGCCTCAGGATGACAACGGGCTGGTAATGGCAAAAAGTACAGAGTGATGCGAACCGCCAGCCTCACTGTAGTTTTCGGGAGGTCTTATGCGTAGATTATTTCTGGGCTATTTTCTTCTTTTCTTCATCCCGTTAGCTTTCCCGCAGTCGAAAGCGGTTGACGCTGAAGGTCATCAATGGTGGCAGCATGCGGTGTTTTATGAACTTTATCCCCGCAGTTTTGCTGACAGCAACAACAATGGCATCGGAGATCTCAAAGGAATCGAATCCAAACTCGATTATTTGAAACACCTTGGGGTGGACGCGATTTGGATTTCCCCCTGCTACCCATCGCCGCAAGTAGATTTCGGCTATGACGTTTCCGATTACGAAAACATCGATCCCATGTATGGGACGCTGGCTGACTTCGACAATCTTGCCGGCAGCGCCAAAAAACATGACATTCGCATCATCATGGACTACGTGCCGAACTACACCTCAGACAAGCACAAGTGGTTCCAGGCATCGCAGTCGTCGAAGACTTCGCCCTATCGCGACTGGTATATCTGGCGCGACGGCAAGGGGGCCAAGCAGCCGCCCAACAACTGGCAATCGGAGTTTGGTCACTCGGCGTGGAAGTTCGATCCCAAGACGAGGCAGTACTACTACCATTTCTTTTACGCCGAGCAGCCTTACCTGAACTGGCGCAATCCAGAAGTGAAGAAGGCCATGTTTGACGTCACCCGCTGGTGGTACAGGCGCGGAGTTTCGGGCTTTCGGCTCGATGCGGTGGATACTCTGTACGAAGATCCGCAACTGCATAACAATCCGCCCCTTGAAGGAAAGACCCGCTTCGGCGATCCGGAGATGAAAAACCAGTACAACACCAAGCTGCCCGAAGTTCACGACGCCTTACGGGAACTGCGCCAGGTGGCAGACGAGAGTAACGCTGTACTGATTGGCGAAACCTGGACCAACGACATCGCCGAGCTGAACCGCTACTACGGCGAGAGCAATGACGAAGTACAGATGCCGATGGATTTTCTGTTCACCACCGTCAACAAGCTGTCACCGGTCGATTTCCGCAAGCAGATTGCGTCGGTTGAGTCGGCGAAGGGATGGCCGGTCTACGTCATCAGCAATCATGACATTCGCCGTTCCTATAATCGTTACGGAGATGGCAAGCACAATGACGCGATCGCCAAGGTGATGGCGGGCTTGTATCTTACCTTGCGCGGAACGCCTATCATGTATTACGGCGAAGAGATTGGCATGGAGAATAACGATCCTACCCGCAAGGAAGACGTAAAAGATCCGCAAGGAACTACGGGATGGCCGGAAGAAAAAGGCCGCGACGGGGAACGTACTCCGATGCAGTGGAACAGCTCAACTAATGCCGGTTTCAGCCAGGCGAAGCCATGGCTGCCAGTTCCTTCCAGCTACAAGACGCACAACGTCGAGGCGGAGTCGCAGGATCCCAATTCGATTTTGCAGTTCTACAAAAGCGTGCTAAACCTCCGGCACAACAGCCACGCACTGCTCGATGGAAAATATATCGCGCTCAATCAGGACGACCCTAACGTCATTTCTTACTTGCGTCAATACAAGGACGACACGGTACTGGTGGCGGTGAATATGTCGGGCACTGAACAGTCCGTGAGTTTCGATTTAACTGCGCACGGCTTAGCCGAACCAAAAGCTGCTACGCTGCTGACGACCATGAAGACAGAACCACCGGCAGGCCGGTTGTCTAAAATAACTATGGAACCATTTTCGGTTTATATCGCCCGAGTGGTGGGCGGCGGCGCGATGCAGGCAGCTCGGTAACTTCAATTTTGAACCAGACTTCTTTAACTTGAAACGGGAGACAACTGTGGACGTTGTAGTAGGAATAGATCTTGGCGGCACTGCAATTAACTACACCCTGGTGGATGGCGATGCAAAGTTTCTGATTGAAGGGCTGTGCGAGCATCCCGCCTTGTCGAAGCAGGGACCGGAAATCTGCCTACAGCAGATCGAAGACGGGTTGAATATGGCTACCACGCGAGCGGGCCTTTCAGTGGCGGATGTGGTGGCGATTGGCCTCGACACGCCTGGCCCCGCGAGTTCGGCCGGTGTGCTCAGCGCCCGTGGTTCCACTAATTTTGTACACGCTGACTGGGCTGGCTTTGATATCCGTGAAGCTCTGGCAAAAAAGCTTGGCAAGCCAGTGAGCTATTTGAACGATGGAAACGCCGGCGCGCTGTGGGGACACTTCACAATTTTTGGAGCTACCGGGCGCGAAACCTCGGTTTCGACAATTATTGGTACCGGTCTCGGTGGCGGCATCATCATCGATGGCAACGTAGTCAAGGGCCGCAAGGGTTTTGGGGGAGAGCTTGGTCACGTGCTGATTCCCTACCAGGGCATTGCCGGAACGGCCGGTATGGTTCCGCGCTGTAACTGCGGACGTACCGGAGACCTGGAGTCTGTATGTTCCCTAACCTCGATCGAACAGACCTTGCTGCCCTATTTCCTGCCCAAGTACCCAGACCACGAGTTGGGAAAATTAGGAAATATGAGTAAAGCCGCCAAGTTGGTCCGCAGCATGGCGGAGGCGGGCGATGCCATGTCGAGAGAGATTTTCCGGGTGCAGGCGCACGGTCTGGGGCTGTTCTTTGACGAAATGGTGAATACCTTCGATCCGGACGCCCTCATTGTTGGCGGCGGAGCGCTTGAAACCGGCCCGGAATTCCAAAAATGGTTCCTCGATCAGATCCGCAAAGGAATGCCAGCCCAGCGCGAAGAGCAAGCCGATATCCCAATCTACGTCATGCCTAATGGCGATACGGCGGGTTCACGGGGTGCTGCGATTGAAGCCCTGAAGCTGGCCAAACAGAGCGGCTTGGCCTGAGGTCATTAGGCCGAAAAGAAAAGACACAATTTTTACATCAGGAAGGTTACTTGGCAGGCAGACTGGTGGGTCATTCGCCCGGATACCGCGCCAGACAAGAAATTTGCTGGCTTCCCTGTTGTTGAAATAGGGCCCACAATGGGCCTTGGATTGGGACAAGGAATGAGTTATCTTGTCCAGCATTGTGGGAAGCTCCGGCGACGGATTCGGTCCGCGCGTCGTCCTTCCAATCGAAGCTCGGGGATTCGAATCAAGCAAGGTTACCTTCCTTAAATTCTTAGCTGGAGTGGGAGAGTAATCGGAGACGTTCCAGCCATGAGATCTTCTCTTCGCCCGCTGGTCCTTCCTGTCACTGTTCTCTGTGTGCTTCTTCTCAGCACGGTTACATTCGCCGTCGATAATTCGGTTGCGGCTTCTCCGGAAGCAATGACCACCACCATTCCCGGCCCGCTGCGTTCTTTCTTGCGGATGGCGGGGATCAGCCAGAAGGTCCGCCCGGAGGAAGTGCTGCCGCTCCTGGCGCGCAACATCTATGTGCATGGCTATGAGGGCTGGCAAGAACACGGTCGACCGACCGAATTCTTGATTTTGCTGAATCGCTATGTTCAACAGGCGAGAGAGCTAAGCACGCTGGCCGGCTCAAACGCTACCATTCACGTTGGCAACTGCGAAGAGGCCAAGCCGCTGTTGCATATTCTGGGATATCGGGTGCGGGGAGAATGTGGCCAGGATACTGTTTCGCTCGAAACTGCCGAACAGGAAAAAGCATTTGTCACGATTGATTCGGGTTTTCCGCTGGCAGTGCTGGAGAAGGACCTGAAGGAAGGTAAGCCTTTTGAATATCCTTTTACGGCTTCACACGTTCCGGTGCTTCTCCAGGATAGAGATTGGCTAACCAAAGACAGCGACAACAACCGCAAAGACCTGGTAGATAGGATTCTGCGCGACCGGAATTTGGCGCGTCTGTATTGGGCGTTCAACCATATCGACCTCGAAACTCAGTCGGCGCTGCGGGAATCGCCAGGGATCAAACAACTGACGCCATTGGCTGCGGTCCTCGATTTTTACGGCAGCCATCTTAGAATCCGGTCGGGACGGATCATGGTGCCGGGTGGCATGAATGCCGAGCCCGCGTGGAAAGACCTGGTAGGAGCGAGCCCGGAGGCGCACGGCGATTTCGTGCTGCATCTGCTGGCAAAAGACAAAGGATGGCTCGCGGCTTATTACGACGTGCTATCGCGGGTCAATCGGGCGCAACAGGGGCGCCTTACTCAAACTCCAAGACTTAAGCGCTACTACGAAGCTCTGCGTGCCCATGGCGCGAACAGCGATGCCGCCGGCCCGGTATTCCGGCCTAACCCCGGAATGCTGCTGCTCGCAACCCGGCTGCAATGGGATGAGAATGGCGAGCCGCACGTCCCTGGAAACCTCGAGGTCTGGAAGAAAATCTTCCGCCAGAAGTCTGAATCTAAAGTGGTAAGCGACTGGGGCAAGAACGCCCAGCACTTCGCAACTCCCGAAAATTTAGTCGAGGCCATGTTCGGCATCTCATCTGTCGAAACCGGTAATCGCCCGTTACAGATCTATCTCCTGTTTAGCCAGATGGATACATCGCGTCCCATAGACCATCGCTTGAAACCTGAAACCATCGACGCGATGGCGGCAAAATTTGGCAAGTACGGCCATCAGTACCTGATTTTCAATGAATTCCCCGAATTGAACGACGCCTCGGTCACGCAATTTTTGGAAGCGGCTGAAAGCCTCGATGGCATTTCCAACCACCCGCTGCGGGGCAACGCTTTGGGGACGTTTGAAGCTAACGTGGGAATCTGGCAGATCTTGGCGCGCCAGGGTGAGATTCCCACGGACAAGATGAACGACTCCTGGCAGCAAACCGTAAAGCCTTTCGTTAAGGTGGGTTCCCTATCGCAGCTTTTCGATGCCGGCAGCGCGTCGCTGAGGACCGTCCTGCTGGCGGCAACTGGAAAAGCCGAACGCACCCAGGACGAGATTATCGACTTGCTGGCAGGCCCCCACCAGAACACGCCCGATGAACGCACCATCCACCAGGAACTGGCTAACCGCATGCATGCCGTGCTCGAAGGCCAGCGACTGGTTTCGCTCGATACTATTCTGTCGCTGGGTGACAACCTGCACGATATGAAGCAGGTTAAGGCGCAGGCCGATACGCTGATTCCGCTGGCCGACGAGCTGCGGGAATTCGAAATGCCGCAGCCTATTTTTCGCAACAGTGAGCGGGTGGAATGGACGGCCGGGGTTTATGACAACCGGCATACCGAATCCCAGATGCGGACCGACCTGACGAAGGTGATCAAGGCGCCCGCTTCCAATGCACGACTGGCTGAGGCGCGAGGGCAGTTGGCATCGTTCCTGCGGGATACGCTGGTGGGCCTTAACTACGCTTATTACGAACCGCCGGGCGCGCAGATGCTGCATAACAATCCGCTGTTCATTCGCTCGCATGACTTCTCGGGTGAAAGCGTTTTGGGCATGGACAGAGTTTGGGAAGCATCTGAGTTATTCGGGGTCGGCTCGCCAGCCGGCGGCGGGGCTCATTTGGTTGGATCCCTCGCCGATTTACCGTACGTACTGGCGCGGGTGGAGCAAGAATTTATCGCTCCTGAGAATGTGCAAGCTTTGATCTGGCAGGAGGTCGTACCCGACCTGTTGGCCAGCTCGATTGTGCCGCGCTGGTGGGGCGTGACTAAAAACGAGATGCATGCGGTCACGCTGTATCAGCGCACTGGCGAGGAACTGATCCTCGCTGCCGGACAGGATGAAAAGCTGCGTGCTCAAGTTCTGGAAATTTTCGCAAGCCGGCTGACTCCGCAACGGCTGGGGGACCTGGAGCGCGCCTTCCGTGATGGCCGCGTTGCAGAGAGTATTCCCGCACTGATGCCTTCAGAAACATTTTATCTGGCGGCGCAATTCCGGCAGGTCTCACCCGCTCAATCGGAAACCTGGGGGGCGGCGCGAATCGAGCTCGAGGAATTGACTCAGCGTTATCCAGCTGAACTCGAGGTAGCTCGGCTATCACGGGATTTTGGGGTGCCGCACCCCATTCTGGCGCAGACCTACGCGCCGGAGCTGCTGAATGTTGAGCCCTTCCCGGCTTTCACCGGCTACTCCAGCCGTCTGTTGGCTGAGTCGTGGGATTCCAGCAACTTATATTGGGCGCGGCTTGCCGACGAACAGGGCTATTCGCCCGTGGTGCTGAACCGACTGGTGCCGCAGCTGACCCATCGCATGATTGAAAAAATTTTTGCCACCGATTTCGAAGACTGGCCGGCCCTTTTGCGGGCTACGCGCGAGACTGGTGAGGAATTTCGCCAGGGCAAGATTGCGCTGCTGGCGCCTGAAGGAGCGACCTCGCGGCACTGAGTTCGTGGTTCATAGAAAATGGAGAAAGATAATCCATGAAAAACCGTCTGCTATCTTGCGCAGTTTTTGTCGGGGTGATGTTTGGCTTTGGCAGTTCCAGCGCCCAGCGGGATGACTCGCGTTTTCGGGTGGTGGTCGATCTAGTGCAGTTGAATGTCGCAGTGACCGACAATAAAGGCAACTACATCACTAGCCTGAGCCCCTCCGATTTTTCGATCACTGAAGATGGCATCCCAGAAAAACTTGCCACTTTTGGCGAGGGAAACTCTCCCATCCGCCGGGTTATCGAACGATCGCCGGGAGAGAAAGTTACGGTCGCTGAGCCGGATGCAGCGCCAACCCAAACCGCCGACAAACCTTCGGCTGAAGGCGACGCCCACGAGACTTTGAGTTCTGCGGTAGTGGGCGCGAATGTTTACATCCTGTTCGATACCAGCAACTATATGTACCGTGGCTTCGTCTTTGCCCAGGATGCTATTTCCGATTTTGTCCGCTCCCTGCAAAATGCAGATAAGGTCGCCTTCTACTCTTATAGCCGAAATCTTTCGCGCGGGGCGACGCTTACGGCAGATCGTTCGGTGGTGGTGCATGGCGTACGCACTACCGTTGCCGGAGACGACGCCGCGCTTTATAACGCTTTGCTGCTCACGGTAAAAGACGCATCCAAGACGCTGGGACGAAAAGTTGTAGTGGTGTTCTCCAATGGACCCGACAATGCCAGCATGGTGCCGCCGGAAGACGTTTCAGAACTGGCGCAATCGGCAGGTATTTCCATCTACATGATCAGTACACGCGAAGCCAAGCTGGAACCGGTATCTACAGCGGTATTTGAGCGCATGACCGCTGCCACCGGCGGCAAGGCGTATTTCGCCAAGAACTGGCGGGATGAAAAGTTGGCTTTTGCCTCGATCCGGGATGATCTCGGCCACCTTTATTCGCTCAGCTATTATCCCAAGCCAAACTCGAATCGGGGCTGGCGGGCTATTAACGTGAGACTGGTAGGCGAGGCGCTGAAGAAGTATCACATTCGAACCCGCGACGGATACCGGCCGCAGCCCACTCGCATGGCCGCCGGAGGACCGCCGGCAGAATTAAGCGAGCCTACTTCCGACGGGTCGCAATGACTGAATATCAGTCTCCGGAAGGAGACTGTGCGTTGACCGTTTTTGGCTTACCGTGAGCGGGGCGACGGATTTCCTGCTGCGGACCGGGGCGGCGCTTTTGGTCAAAAGCGGAAAGCTTCACAGTCTTCCGACTTTTCGCCGACCGGTAGATGGCTTCCACGATGCGAACGTCTGCCAACCCTTCTAGCCCTGAGGGCTCCGCTTGACGATTGCGAAGGATGCAGTCTGAAAAGTAAACAATCTCCGCAGCAAACTGATCTCGCTTGGCGAATGCCTTTTTAGTGGTCTTTTCGTTCACCACCGTCTCGAGCTTCAGCGGCATTACATAGTCATATCCTGGATCGGCGGTAAGCGTCCCCTTAGTGCCGACCAGAGTGTAGCGGCCGATCTCGGCTGCTCCAAAGCTGCAGGTGAACGTCGCCAGCTGTCCCTCGGGGAAACGCATGACAACCGATGCCATTTCTTCGGTGCCCTTGAAGCGCGCTTCGCCATTGTTTACGGTTTCCGCAAACACTTCGACGGGATCAGCCCGCAGCAGGTAGCGCGCCGCATTAATGCAATAAACGCCCATGTCATAGATGGGGCCGCCGCCGCGTGAACTGCTCTCAGCGACCCGGACATTGCCTTTTGCAACTTGCTGGGCAAAATCTGAACTGAATACGCGCACCTCGCCTAATCTCCCGTTTTGCGCCAGCTTCATCGCCTCCAGGTTGGCTTCATCGAAATGCAGCCGATAGGCGACCATTAGCTTGACCTGATTTTTCTCCGCTGCGTGAATCATTTGCCGGCACTCTCTCCCCGTCACCGCCAAGGGCTTTTCGCACAAGACGTGGACTCCCGCATTGGCAGCCCGTACCGCATATTCGCAATGAAGATGGTTTGGCAGTGCGATATAAACCGCGTCGACGTCGTGGGAGAGGCACTCGTCATATTGTTCGTACGAATAAACGCTATCGACAGAATATTTGCGGCTAAGTACCTTCTGCTTCGCGGGATCGCCGGTGACGAGCGCCACCAATTCAGAATTTTTTGCCGATTTGAAAGCCGGCAGAACTGCAACTTGTGAAATGTGACCGAGACCAACCACGGCATAACGGACCTTGCGTGACGCGCTTCGCTTCGACCTCATCGATAATTCTTCCTTGTAGGGATTCGCAGAACAGCCGATATACAGAATCGCACTATTCCTATTTATTTCCCATCCGTTGTTATGGGTAGCTAGAGACGGGGTGTTCAAACTTCCCATGTTAGCCCGCAGACATACAAAATCTGAACTCAAGTAGAGAATTGTTTCGTAAGGTCTCTGAAAATGGGAGTCTGCAACGTGTTTATAGGGGACCGATCCGGCCATCGGGTACTTAGTCAAGCTATCGATTTACTTCGGGCGGAACTGGAAGGCCTCGAATATATAGACCAGCTCCACGAGTACGCAGCGCACCCCGACGAAGATGGAGCGGCAAAATGCTTGCAGCAATCGCACAAGACGCGCCAGCAAATCGTCACGCTGTTGCCCTTGCTGGAGGGCAGTAACCAGACCCTGGGAACGCTTCTGCAACAGATTGCGCGAGGAAAAAAGGCCTGAGACTAGCTCGCACTCCTGGCTGCGCCTTTGGTAACTATTAAGTTCTTCTAATCGGGTAGAGGCTCATGATATGAGTCAATTCGCTACCGCCAAAGCCCTCGATCCCTCCAAGTCACATGATGTGGTTGAAGACAAGCTCATTTCAGAACTAAAGGATTGTCATCAGGAGAAGGTCGTCACCCTGGCAGCACTTGATGTTTCCGGGGGCATTCTCCGTGACGAATATCAAAAGCTCATTGCGACGCTAAGCGAAGAAAAAGCCCGGTGCGAACGACTGACCGCCCAACTTAAAGAGCATCGCAAGGCCAAGCTCCGCAATAAGGATTTGCATGACCTCAAGACGGTCTATTCAGGCGTCCTGGAATTCTCAGAAGAAATCGCCGAAATTTCCTTTGCGGATGAACTCTACAGCAAGCGTATTGGACACACTCCAGAAGCAGACTCAATGTACCGTCAACGCTGGGAGCGATTGCAGACGATTCGTGTGCGGATCGAGAGGCTGACAAATGTGTTAAATCCACCGTCAGAGGCCGAATAGCCTTTTCCGCTGCGGATGCACCGTCGCTGGCGAGTCGACTAGCCCTTCATTTGTGCGAGATAGCCGTGGTCGTGCTGATAGCTCTGGTTGGTATTTTCCACGAAGCGCAAAAATTGGCGCAGGGTTTCGCGCTCAGGCGACTCCATAGCAGTGAATTTGATGCGAACTCCACTGCTGGGTGTGCTCTGAGTAACAATGCCCGTGAGCACGATACCCTTGATCCAGACCGTGCCATTGGCGACCCAAAGGCCAATCTCAATGTTTTTGCCGGGCTCGATCATGGATGGGCTCTCAGCCAGGCATCCCCCGAGGCTGGTATTTGAAAGATTGCCCCACAGGGGCGTGTCAGACCCTTCTACCCGAAGCTCAACCGCGACGAAGCACTTGATGCGAGGATATTTGCGGCGGTCCTGCCCGATCGACGGCTTAAAAATATCAGGCTCAAAGGGCGGAGAGTCCTCCGTCGCAGTAACTGGCGTTTCGGTTATCGCGGTTTCGGTGGCCTCCCCGGCATTCTGCTGTCTGATTTCACGAATTGCATCAAACAGCGCCTTTTCGCGCAGTTCCGGGGCGGCATCGCGGCAGATGGCCAACAGTTTTCCGAGATGGGCCCCTAGCTGTGGATCGGCAAGCAGTTGCGTCCAATCCGCGCCTTTGCGAGCTACTTTTGGAGCTGCCATAAGTTTAGACGCCTACGTATTTCTCCGTACTAGATTGGGGCAGGAACGATGCCTCAACAAGATGACGATAGTCACTGGTAGGGGTAACCACGTCACTGGTTACCGCAGTTACAAATTTGACGTTGTGAGAAGCGCCGGATAGGCTGGGCCGATCTCCGTGATCCATGCCTAAGCGTCCCGCCAAGCGAACTATTGCTGTTGTAACCACCTCGCGTTCGGACTACGCGCATTTGCGCTGGCTATTGCACGACCTGCAAGAACATCCGCGAGTGGATCTGAAGGTCATCGCTCTGGGGCCGCATCTATCTGCAGAGTTTGGCCACACCGGGGAGGAAGTCCCGCAGAATTTGGCTATCACTGCGGTTGAGTGCCTCTTGAGTTCAGATACCGACGTCGGTATGGCAAAGACTCTCGGCGTGGCAACTCTGGGGCTGGCCGAGGTTTTGGGCGGCATGAGGCCCGATCTGCTGCTGTTGATTGCCGACCGCTACGAAATGCTGGCGCCGGCTGCGGTGGCGCTAACCTTGCGAATCCCAATCGCACATATTGAAGGCGGAGAGTTATCCGGTGGCGCGATTGACGACACAGTGCGCAATGCCATCACCAAAATGGCGCACCTGCACTTTGCCTGCACCCGCAGAGCGCGCCAACAAGTACTTCAGATGGGAGAACAGGCGTGGCGGGTGACGTTCAGCGGCAGCTTATCGCTGGACAACCTGCGCCGGTCCAGATTAGCCACGAAAGGCCAACTGGAGGCCAAACTGGGGATTCCCGTTGAGCCTGGCGCGATTCTGGTTATCTATCATCCGGTCACTATGCTCAGGGATTCGCTACAGGAGTCAGGTGAACTATTCGCGGCCTTGAAGCAGCTGCGTCGTCAATTCATTTTTATTTATCCGAACGCTGATGCCGGCAGCCGACGACTGGTCCGGCTTACCGAGGAATTTGTGAGAAAACAGAATAACGCTCGACTGTTTGTAAATCTCGATCACACCACATATTTGAGCCTGTTGCGCCATGTGAGTGTGCTGGTAGGAAATTCCAGCAGCGGCATTATTGAGGCAACTTCGCTCGGCGTTCCAGCCCTGAATGTCGGAATTCGGCAGCGCGGACGGGAACATGCGGCGAACGTTCTCGACGTGCCCGCCGATCGCGAGGCAATAGTAGCGGCGATTGAGAAGGCGGAGAGTCCGGCCTTCAGACAGAACGTCCGCAAGTTGAGAAATCCCTATGGCGATGGACGAGCCTGCGAACGAATTGTGAAAGTGTTGACCCATACGCCTCTCGGTTCCAGACTGTTGTTCAAGGCTTAAGAACTAAGAACGTAGAGCAGGTTGCCGTGGTAAATCGAGCGAGTCACTTCGCCGGAAGCGTAGTCCACCGCAATTCGCTCCTCGACTTTCAGACCGGCATCCGAAGCCAGCCGTTGCATCTCTTTATCGGTAAATACATGGCCGTAGGTAGCGCAGCGCATATCGCCAAATGACCAACGGGCGGTGACATCGCCGTTGTGCTCGCTGAATCGAATGCGGTCGTTTAGGAACCGCAAGGCCGAGCGTAGGGTGCCGTACCTTTTGACGTTGTAGCGATGATTAACGTCCACAAACAATTTTCCCGAAGGCGACAACAGTTTCCCCAAATGGATTAGCACCTGCAGTCTCATGCTGGCGGGACGAATGTGCCCTAACACGTTCCACAGGCAGATAATGGTATCGAAGCGACGAGAACTGAACTCGGGGTCGCCATCAAGCTCTTCGGCGCGAATGCCCCAGACCTCCCTGGGTTCGGCCGACCGGCGCGCCATTTCGCGGCTGGGCTCCAACAGGACGACGCTCTCAATGTTGGCCCCGGTAGCGATCTTGGTCGTTCTGCTACCATCGCCCGCCCCAACATCGAGAAGCGAACGGCTCCCGGCAACTCGGCTGATGATCAACTCATCTATGGTGTCGAGGTAACGTTTTCGTTGTTGGGCCAGGCGCGGAAACTGGGGCGAAATCAGGTCGTAAGCCTGAACCGGGTCGATCAAAACTTCAGCGGCACGTTTCTGGGCTTTGTCAGGCATGTTCCTAAGGATGTTGACTTCCTAGAATCTCCGAAAACATAATGGTTCAACGCCCTTCCCGCAGGTCGCATAATGGCTGACAGAGCCAGATGAGAACGGGACCTCCCCCGAGATCTCGAAACGATTTACCCGATCTCCAGAAAGCAGTAGCCGGATGGCCGTATCGCGCAAGTATACGGATACTCGAAGGTCTCCGTACGCCCGACAGTGGTTTCGTATAACTCCCGTTTTGATTGCAATTCTCTGCTGCTCGCCCTTCATGGCGCGGGCGCAGGAAACATCTGCCGGCATTCAAGTTCGCACGCTCAACCGTCAGCTGGCGGGGGCCAATGCCCAACAGTCGCGGCAATTGTTACAGCAGCGCAAAGCCGCAGTAGACGAGCTAATCCGGCAATCCCCAACATCAGTCAGATCGGTAATGCTTGATGGCGCCGAGACGCGTCGCTTGTCTGAGACCGTACCGAATGCTGCTGCGCTAATCGAAAGAGAGGGACAGTGGTCGGGACCGCTGGAAGTCCTGGCGGAGGATGATTTCGTCCACCATCGCGCGCTCACTCACTGGCGGGTGCGCGCCGCCGGCGGGCCAGTAGAACTTTTCTTCGCAAACGGCGCGCCGCCATTAAAACCCGCCTGCTCGCCCAGCATCACAGTGCAGGGTATCGGCACTTCCAGCCGCGTCGCCGTGGATACAGTAGTGGCCATGGCAACCACGCCGCCAACCTGCTCCACCACCGGAGTTCAACGTATCGCGGTAATCCTCCTTACCATGCCGGGAGCGACCAGCTTTCCGGCAGGTTTCGACAATACTTACTTTCAGCAACTGTTCTTCGGCACAGGCAACAGCCTAGACACCTACTGGCAGGAGTCCTCGTACGGACTGAGTTCGGCGACCGGCACCGTGTATGGGCCATTCGCCTTGCCGCAGAGCTATCCGTGCGAACAGTCGGATGCGATTGCGACCGCGGCATTGCAGGCGGCTTCGGGTGTCGATTTTACCCAGTTCGATCGCGTGGCCCTGGTGTTCCCGGTGTCAACGTGTACCTATGGCGGATTGGGGACCATCGGATGTTGGGAGACGATCGTTCCTGGGCAAAATATTTCGGTGGCCTGGCTGCCGATATTTCCCTACCAGCAAACGTTCAACTATGTGGGGACGGTTACGCATGAGTTGGGTCACAACCTTGGGCTAAATCACTCGAATACCGTCAACTATGGCAACATTCCGCTGGGCGCGCTAGATTCCGTCGGCTCGAACGTCGAGTATGGCGACCCATTCTCGGTGATGGGCAGCGTTTGGACGGTGGATGGAACTCAGAAAATCTTCGGCCAATACGACGCCCAGCATAAGAGCGAAGACCTGGGATGGCTCAGTCTGACCGCCGGCGAGTATGAAGAGGTGACATCCAGCGGATCGTTCACCGTGCTGCCGTTTGAGAGTTCCCGAGGGCTCCGGGCCCTACGAGTTCTGCGTGATCCGGGGATTGGGGAGTGGCTTTGGCTGGAGTACCGGCAGAATCTTGGCACGGTCAACAGTACTTTTGCTTTGTTAACTGACCTGAGCGAGCCCACCTCGATTTTCGACGGCGCGCTGGTGCATGTGGAGGGTATTCCCTCTCTCGACCCGCTACACACTTACCTGGCCGATTTCAGCGCGGTATCGGCGCCGAACGATTTCTATCACTCCCCACTTCTGCCGTCCGCTACATGGTCAGATCCCTACTCGCCGCTGACTCTATCAGTCAACAGCGCTGATACCACCGGGCTCTCTGCGACCGTGACTTATGACCAGCCCTGCGCCGCGCTCAGCATGACTCCTTCCCAGTTCCCTGCCAGCGGAGGCACCGGCTCGATTGCTGTTACTGCGCCCGCAGGCTGTTCGTGGACAGCCGCCACTGGCACCAGCTGGCTTACGCTCACGGGAGCTACTTCGGGCACGGGGAACGGTTCGGTAGCCTTCAATGTGGCGGCCAGCCCCGGCGGCTTGGCGCAAAGGAATGGATACATCGCGGTGCAGCGCCAGTCGGTTTCGGTCGTGCAGGCCGGGACTGGAAGTCTGGTCCTGGACGTCGCCCCGGCGTTTGGGACGGGTTCCAGCGCTCGCCTGACATTTTCCTTCAGCGATCCTCATGGTTTTGCCGACATCAGTTCCGTCTCGGTGGGGACTACGGGCTGTGCGATGTTTGTGTTTCCCGGAAATTCCACTGTCCTGCTGTTGAACGATGCGGGCACGGCTTATTCATCGCTTACCCTGACTGCGGCAGGGACCGCCGTCTCTAACAGTCAATGCACGGTGTCTGCCAACGGCAGCGCCATCTCTCACTCTGTCAATAACCTGCAAGTTACCCTGCAATTGACTTTCAAAGCAGCTTTCGTAGGGGCCCATACTTTCACGGCTGCACTCGCGGACGGGCAGAGTAGCAACTACTCGCCGTTAGCTGTGGGCACATGGATGGTTCCCTTGAGCAGCGGTGGCACGCCTTCAGTACTGCTGTCGCCGGCAAGCGTGCAATTCGGAAATCGGCCTCTGAGCAGCCAGAGTCTCCCTTCCGTGGTTACGGTGACTAACGGCGGCACCGCTTTGTTACACATTTCCAGCATCGCGACCACAGGAGCGAATCCCGCAGATTTCGCGCAGACCAACAATTGCGGCTCAACCGTGGCTATCTCCGCGAGCTGTACGGTAGGGGTGACTTTCACTCCGTCTGCCACGGGCACTCGCAATGCGACTCTTGTCATTACGGATGACGCACCAGGGGCGCCGCAGACCGCCCCGCTTTCGGGTAGCGGAGGCATGGTCCCGGACGTAGCGCTGAGCTCGGTCAGTCTTATCTTTGCGGGTCAGACGGTGGGAACGCGAAGCTCCGCCTCAAGCATCACTGTCTCAAACCAGGGAAGCGATGTATTAGCCATCTCGCAAATTGCGATTGGCGGCAGCAACGCGGGAGATTTCTCCGAGACTCACGACTGCGGCGCAACGCTCGCGGCGGGCAGCAACTGCACCATCTCAATTGTATTTTCGCCCGCGAGGGTCGGTAGCAGGGTGGGTTCGATTTCAATCACCGACAACGCTGACGGAAGTCCGCACACCATCGCACTATCGGGCCAGGCGATTGATTTTTCCCTGGCGATAACCGATTCCTCGACGTCGGCGACGGTTTCTGCTGGGCAAACGGCCACCTATCACCTTAATGTCAGTGGACAGAATGGTTTTTCAGGATCGGTGACCATCGCCTGTGCCGACTCGGTTCCACTGTCGAGCTGTTCGCCCTCTTCGACTGTACCCATTGCAGTGGCCGCTACTGCCGTGCCCTTTACCGTGAGCGTCACTACAACTGGCACGGCAACCACTGCGGCCAATTACCGTGGCCGAGCCGGGTTCGGGTTCCCCGCCCTGGCAGTTGGCCTGTTGCTGCTGACTAATTTGCCGCGCGGCAGACGTGCCGCATTGCCGTTCATAGTTTTGCTGATCTGTTTTACGTTCGCGAGTTGCGGCGGAGGGAGCAGTTCGCCTTCACCCATGTCGCACTCCACACCACCGGGGACCTATACCATCACGGTGAATGCAACCTCGTCTGGCATCACTCGACCAATTTCACTAACTCTCAAAGTGCAGTAGTTCAGAATTCGTCCTCAATCAGGACATCCGTATATTTAAGTAGAAATGTTGCTTGCCCTGCCGCGCTGTCATGTTGTAGAAATGCACCCACTTCAGGGCATGCAAAAAGTTGCAGACCTACTTTCGTAATCAGTAGTCGGCACGGACCTGCTATGAGACGTAGGGGCCAAATCGGCCTTCAGTAATCTCCCACGAAGTGCAGTTGAATGACATAGTCAAGTCACTCAGAAATGAACTCAAAATTGTCATTCCCCCACATAGGCTATGGCCTATTCATCGTCGTTATAGCGGTGTCGCTATCGTTCGTAAGCTGCGGCGGAACAGGCACCACTACGACCGCGGGCGCCTCGACTCCGCCAGTTTCTGGTGGCGGCACGGCTGGAAGTCCGCCGCCCCCATCCACCGGCAATCCGCCGCCGAGCGGAAGTGCTCAGGGCACAGTTCTTGCCGACCTGCACCAAAAGAACGGCTGGACAGGGTACGCTCTCCTGCCACCTGTGTTTGCGATCTGTCCGACATGTTCTGCGAATGGGCCGGAAGCTACCTGGGCGATGACGCAAGGTATCTCGAACCCTGCCATGAGCGGCAACTCTACCAAGTTCGACATTGGCGGACAGACCAAGTTTGCGGACATTTTGTGGAACAACCACTTAATTGGGGATTTCAGTTCGCAGGACCTTCCGGACAGCGGCAAGACGCTGGTGCCTACCCTGCACAACTTCGTCTATGACGTTTATTTCTACGGCACCAATGTTCCCACTTCCCAAGCAGTCGAGTTCGATATCAATCAGTTTGTGGACGGAAAGTCCTTCATCTGGGGGCATGAGTGCCGGATTGCCGGCGGACATGAATGGGATACCTGGGACAATGCCAAAGAGCAATGGGTACCCAGCGGAATCGCGTGCAACCCGAAGAACAACGACTGGAACCACGTAGTCATCGAAGTACAACGAACCAGCGACGATCGATTGTTGTTTCAATCAATCACCCTCAACGGTCAAAAGTCAGTAGTGAACCGCTACGATAATCCCACCCCGAGAACCGGTTGGTACGGAGTCACAATCAATTACCAGCAAGACGGCAATCGCGATCAAGCGCCCTACTCAATCTGGCTGGATAAGATGAATTTCAGCTATTGGTAGATTTCCCAGTCGTGGGAAGGATTGTCATTCCGACCAATGGGAGCAATCTGCTTTCGCAAGCGGCAAGGTTGTTTTTTCCTGAAAGCGAGCTTCGGAAGGGCCTTCCGGCCTATCTTTTGTTATCCGTGCTAGGTTCGGGGTGGATCAGGACCCGGAACAGGTCAGGCGATTCCTGCTTGAAACGGATCTCCAACTCAGTCGAAATATCGTGAACGCGAGACAGCGGCAAATTATCTGACATGGTGCAGTGGCAGGAAACGTAAAGCCGTCCGCGAACTCGCTTAATCTCGATGTCATGGGCATCGAGGACTTCGGGGAATTCGGAAACCGCCGACTTCAATCGCCGCTCCAAAATTGCGTCCCTCACCAGTTCGTCGCCACTCTCGATGGTGGCGGGCTCACTTTCGATGTGGGTGAGGATGGACTGAATTTCAGGCACTTCCCTGCGAATTTCGGCCTCGAGACTGCTGACCTGATCGTGGGCCTCTTTCAGACTGAGGCGCTCGTCCAGCTCCAAGTGCTGCTCCACATGAAGTCGCCCGCCCAGGTCCTGCACGCTCACATCGTGCACATTCACATTGTGGCGGGTGGCAACGCCGCGGACGCGATCGAAGATATTTTCTGCCTGGCCTTCGCGCGGGATGGAATGGACGACCACGTCGGCATTGGGGAGAACATCATTTACTGCCGCCGTCACGGCAGCAGCTACCTGCTCGGAACGCTGAAAAGTGACGTTGCGCGCCAGGCCTATCGAGAGATCGGCGAAATAACGGTTACCCGCGCGGCGAATACGAACACGATCGACTTCCAGCAATCCATCGACTTTCGATACCGCCGAGATAATCTTGCTGCGCACCTCCGGCGGAGCCGCGTCCAGGAGGCCGTCAATCGTCCGGCGAGCGAGCCGGCCGCTGACGTAGACGACGACGCCGGCTACAAAAAGCGCCGCGATAGGGTCGGCGTCTCGTAGCCATCCGATCTTGTAATGCCTCCCCATCATCACCAACAAAAGTCCAATAATAACTACGCCACTCGACCAGATGTCAGTGGAGAAGTGCAAAGCGTCAGCCTCAAGCGCCTGGCTGTCGTATTTAACGGCAATCTTGCCCAGAGCCCGGGAGCGCCACAAATCCACCACCATGGAAATGAACATGACTACGAATGCGCTGAGGTTGGGCTCGATATCAATGTGGTGGAAGAACAATCTCTTTGCTGCCTCGTAGACGATCCAGACGCAGGTAAGTAGAAGAAGACCGGTTTCAATGAAGGCAGAAAAATTTTCAACTTTCCCATGCCCATATTGGTGCTCAGCGTCGGCTGGTTTATCCGAAACTCGCACCGACAACAGCGTCACCACGGCGGCAACTAGATCGAGAGCAGAGTGTGCCGCCTCCGACAGAATTCCCAAACTGCCGGTAGTAAAGCCAACGACCACTTTCAATGCGGTGATTGCCAGCGCTGCCACAACTGAGTTGCCCGCCACCGCGCGCTTCTCCGTGCGCATTGCGTTGGGGCTGAAAATTGTGGGCGCGCCGACCATATTGGCATTATCACCGCTGGATGAGTCCCCGCCAAGGGCCGGTGACATTAATGCGCAACTGCGTCCCGCCGAGCAACCGGTTCAGCAACGACCCTATGTTACGATTTCATTACTGCAGGCTTTGGAGGGACCTTTTTCTTATGGCTCGTTGTGGCTTGATTTGCGTATTGTTCGGAGCATTAGCCTTGGCACAGACCGCGCCTGCGCCGGCGAGTCCCGCCATGCCAGCGCCGCAGACTGCCACGGAACCGGACCTTCCACCGGATGCGACGGTCATTACGATCGACGGCGTTTGCAATCAGCCAGCGGCGGACAAGAGTTGTAAGACGGAGGTCACGCGTTCGCAGTTTGAGGATGCGATTCGAGCCATTCAGCCTGGTATTCCGCCTGCTCAACAACGGCGGCAATTTGCCAGTAGGTATGCCATGCTGGTGATCTTTGCCGACCAGGCTCACAAGCTAGGCCTGGACAAAGGGCCAAAATTTGAAGAGCAGATGAAGCTGACGCGCATGGAGGTTGCGGCTCGCACCCTCGGTCAGGACATGCAAGAAAAAGCGGGCACCGTAACCGACAAGGAAGTCGCCGATTATTACGAGGCGCACTCCACAAATTACGAAAAAGGTGATGTACAACAAATTTTTATTCCACGAAGCCGGAAGCCCGAAGTGCCAACCAAACCTGGGCCACCGCCCGCGGCAAAACCGCCCTCTGACACCGAAGATGCAATCAAGAAGGAAGTGGAAGGCTTGCATACCCGAGCGGCTGCCGGAGAGGATTTCGCCAAGTTACAGACCGAGGCTTATCAGTTCGCAGGAATGAAGACCAAGCCGCCAGAGACAACCATCAAAGATTTGCGACGCAATACGGTAAGTCCAAATCGTGCGGTGGTATTTGATTTGAAGCCGGGCGAAGTTTCCAAAATTATAGCCGACCCTACTGGCTACTTCATTTACAAGCTGGACAAGAAAGACACGGTGCCGGTGGAAAAAGTACGGGCCGAAATTGAGAGCGCGGTTAAGGCACAGAAGCTACAGGCGTCGATACAAGGGATTGAGCACGCGGCAACTCCGAAGCTGGATGAAAAATACTTCGGGCCCGCACAAGCACAAGGGCCGGGTGGCGCCCCCGCTCCCATGGTTCCGCAGGGCCCACCAACACCGTCAGCTGCACCACCAACCACTAAGTGATGGCTTCGTCTCGTCCAACCGTGTTGATTACTGGCGCCTCCGGCGATCTGGGGTCGCGCCTGGTGCCACTGCTGGCTGACTACAACATTATTGGCATCGACATAAAGCCGCCGACCACCAAGGTACCTTTCCGCTTTATCAACATGAATCTGGAACGCGAAGAATATTGTCGCGAACTCATGCTTCTACTGCGTGAATCACGCGTAGAGACCTTTGTCCACCTGGCTGCGATCATGAGTCCGAACCCAGACGGAAGCATGAACACGGATCGTATGTGGCAGATTAATGTTGCTGGCACGGCACGGGTTCTGGAAGCCATCAGCGAAGCCAACCGCGAAGAGATACTGGTAAAGAAATTCATCTTCCCCAGCAGCACTTTGGTGTATGGACCTAATCTGACTGCTGAGGCTACCGAAGACACTGCGATTTCAACCGATGTGCCGGTCGGGATTCAGCAGCGGATCGAAGCCGAAAGAGTAGTACGGAAGCGTGGTCCGGGACTGCGGAATTGCAGCATTTACATACTTCGATCGGCGGCATTTGCCGGAGCCGGCTCGCATGGCTTTCTGGTCAGCGGGTTCCAGCCAAACGCCAAAGGCAAGCGCCTGTCGTTCGCCATGCCGTGGGGAAAGCGGCATTTGCAAAACCGTACGCAGTTCGTACACGTTGATGACATGGCGCGGCTGATTTCCTACATTACTCACAAGAACGAACCTGAGCCGCAGAAGTTGACTGTGCTCAATATAGCCGGGCGCGGCGATCCAATCACCTACCAGCAATGCCTCGAGGCTGCCCAGGCTAAGCGGTTGGGGCTCCCAGGGAAGAGTGCACTTGAGATGCTGCTGCGTTTCCGCTGGAATCGTGGCGCGTCGCCAATTCCTCCCGATACTGCGCCTTATCTGATGGGAGAATCGCTGGTGAGCACGGCCCGGCTGCGCAAGTTTCTGGGGCGCGACTACGAAGACGTGATTCACCACACCATCGCCGAAGCTTTCGCCGATTCTTTCGAGGCGGAGAGTGAAAAGCTTGAGGCATCGCCGGTTTCCCGCTAGATACCCCCTCTACTGCCGCAGGCGCACAAGAGCGCAACGTTGCTCAGGGTTTGACTTAACTGCCTTGTAACCGAATAATCAGTGCTGATGGATATCTACGAGCACATCGTGAAGCTGCGGCAAGAGGGACGCCGCGGCGCGGTGGCCACCATCGTAAGCGCGCAGGGATCGATTCCCTCATTCAAGACTGCAAAGATGCTGGTTCGCGACGATGGCTCCATCGTGGGGACTATTGGCGGCGGGTGCGTAGAGGCGGAAGTCTGGCAGGCAGCTCGGGAAGTTATGGAAAGCGAGAAGCCGCGTACGCTGAGTTTTAATCTTAATCAGAATCCTAAGTACGATACGGGACTGATATGCGGCGGCACCTTGGATATCTTCCTTGAGCCAATCCTGCCCGCAGCCACGCTCTACATTTTCGGCGCGGGTCATGTTGCGTTGAATCTTTACAAAACCGCCAGCAACACCGGTTTTGAAGTGCATGTGGTGGATGATCGTGAGACATACGCGAACCGCGAACGCTTTCCTGACGCCGCTGAGGTGATTGCCGAAGACTTTGATCAGGCAATGGCGAGAGTGAAGCCGGGCGACTCGGCGTATATCGTGATCGCGACTCGCGGCCATCATGACGACATGCGGGTGCTTCGCTGGGCGGTGCAAACTCCGGCGCAATATATCGGGATGATCGGATCCAAGCGGAAGACGATTGCTATTTTTCGCGAACTGCTCAAAGAAGGAATTGCAGAACGGCTGTTTGAGAGGGTCCATGGTCCGGTTGGCTTGGATATCGGGGCGGTTACTCCGGAGGAGATTGCCATTGCTATCACTGCCGAGTTGATAGCAATTCGCCGCCATGCTGAGCGGCCCCTGCCGCACATGAGTTGGTTCCACCGCAATAAGCCGGCCATTGAGAACGTAGAAGAATCACAGTGAGCCGCGCGCCCAGCTTTTGCGCGATTATCCTTGCAGCCGGCGAGTCGACCCGCATGGGGCGTGACAAGGCTTTGCTCCCCTGGCCACCTTCTTGTTTGGGATCACCGGTAAAAACGTTCCTATCGGCAGCAATTGAATCGTTAATCTTCAATGATCTGGTGATCGTGGTAGTTGGCAACAACGAGGCTACGCTGGCACCGATTGTTTATTCTGCAGGCGGCACCGTAATAAAGAATCCGGGTCCCGAGCGTGGACAATTCAGCTCCTTACGAGTTGGATTGCAGGAAGTGCTGAATCGCGGGCGCGACGCGGCAATGTTGACGCTGGTCGATCGCCCCCCGGCGAAGACGGCTACCCTGCGCGCGTTGCGCGACGCGTTCGACGATGTTGCTGCCCGCGAGAAGTGGGCTCTAATTCCAGAGTATGGCGGCAGGCATGGGCACCCCATTCTGGTCGGTCGCGAAATGATCGAGGCGTTCCTCAAAGCTCCGCCCAACGCAACAGCACGCGAGGTTCTCCACGAGCACCAGGACCGGATTGAATATTTGGCGGTTGATGATCCGCTGGTCGTCCTGAACGTGAATACACCTGAAGACTATGCTCGCCTGACGGTCGCCGGATAAACTACTTCTTCGATCCCACCTATGCCAATTCCAATTTCACCAGCAGACTTTGTCAATTCGGTAGTGCGCCTGCAGCCTTCAATTGCGGCGTTTGATTGCGATGGCACGCTATGGTCGGGTGATGCCGGCGAAAGTTTCTTTGACTGGGAACTCCGCCGCGGTGTGGTAACCGATGAAATAGCCCAGGCCATGCGGGCACGCTATGCGGATTACCGGGCAGGCAAAGTCAGCGAAGACGACATGTGCGGCGAGATGCTTACTATGCATCGCGGATTATTCCTTTCCGACGTGAAGAAGCTGGGTGCCGAGTTCTTCAAAGAACGTATGCTGCCGAATATCTTCGTGGAGATGCAGGAACTGGTGCACCGGCTGCAGGAATCGGGAACGGACGTGTGGGCGGTTTCTTCCACCAACGAATGGGTAATTGAAGCGGCAATGAAGCATTTTGGGATTCCGGCGAATCGCATTCTCGCAGCCGCGGTTGAGATCGAAGACGGACGCATCACTAACCGGCTGACTCGAGTCCCCTCAGGCGAAGGCAAGCCTAAGGCGATTCGCAAAGAGGTAAAGCGTGACCCTGACGCGGCTTTCGGGAACTCGCGTTGGGATGCCGCCATGTTGAAGATCGCACGGCATGCCTTCGCAATAAATCCCAATCCAGATCTAGAGGAAATGGCCGCGAGCGAGGGATGGACGGTTTACTTCCCGGCGGGCGTGAAAAAGAAATAGAGGTTCATGCTAAGAGTTGACTTTCGCAAGCAGCGATGTCAAGGCATCGATGGCGAGATCGGCGGCGTGCGACGAAGCCTGCGGCAGCCCGCCGATAGCCTTCACCAGCTCTTCCCTTTTGATCTGCCTCGCCTCTAATAACCCCTTGCCAGCTACTAGTTCCGTGATCAGCGAGGCGCAGGCCATCGCCGAAACGCAACCCTTCGCAAGGAATCGGATTTCGGCAATATGGCCATGCTCGATCCTGGCGCTCAGTTTTAGAACGTCACCACAGGCCGGATTCTCGACTTGTACTGAGGCATTCGCATCCGCCAGTCCGCCCGCATTGCGCGGATTCTGAAAGTGATCGAGGACCTGGGCTGAGTACACAACTAAAATTGTACCGTGAGCGTGTACCATCAACCGTGATGCCCGCCGATTACACTCCACAGCGGGTGGTTTCGCTGCAGCCCAGCGCCACCCTGGTGCTTTCATCCATAGCAATGCTCGACCGCGTAGTTGCCTGTACCAAGTATTGCGTTGACGTGTGCCCTGAAGTTGCAGCCTCGGGGAAAACCATCGTTGCCGATTCGTGGACGGCGAAATCGGCAGAAATTCTGGCGGCCGCTCCAGATTTGGTAATCGCCTCGGTGCCCTATCAAGAGAGTGCCGTAATCGAAATCTTAAAGTCGGGAATATCTTTTTTAGGATTCGCTCCAAAGACGCTGGCCGACATCTATCGAGACATCGCAGCCATTGCCGGGATTATGGGCGTGCAGGAGCGTGGACTGAGCGTAATCGAGGCCATGCAAAACGAGATCGAAGAGGTTCGCGCCAAAAGCAACAATGGTGTGCGGCCGCGCGTGTACTGCGAAGAATGGGGTAAACCGTTGATCGCCTCGCAGCAGTGGGTAGCTGAACTTGTCGAAGCTGCCGGCGGAGAGTTTATCGGAAAGCCGGGCGCTCAAACCACGGCTGACGCCATTATTGCCGAAAATCCCGACGTGATCATCGCAGCCTGGTGTGGGGCCGGCGACCGGGTTCCTCTGGAGAAAATTGTTCGCGATCGGGGCTGGCAAGATATCCCCGCTGTAAAGAACGGTCGCGTGGTCTGCATACGCGACGAGTACCTTAACACGCCAGCACCTTCTCTGCTGCAAGGCCTACGGGCTTTGGCAGGCGCAATACATCCCGAACGATTGCCCAGCCCGCTCGGCATTCGATGGATTGGCGAGGTGTAACCGGCCTGGTCAACTCAAGAACTGGCAGCATCAAGTAATATGGCTTGCCATGGCGACCACTCATCCCGACGACATTAAGAAAGAGCTCGATGAGCTGTGCCGCGCCAGCACCTCCGCTTCAGACTTGATGACTAAGTTGGTGAAGCTGCTCCATGAAAAGATGCTGAAGTACAACTGGGTTGGTTTTTACATGATCGATTACTCAGTAAAGCCGCCTGTCTTGCAGCTGGGTGCATTCCAGGGAGCGATGACGCCGCACACGCGGATTCCGCTTCATCAGGGAATTTGCGGAGCGGCTGCCTCGACCGGCAAGACCGTGATCGTCGACGATGTCACCAAAGATCCTCGTTACCTCGCCTGTTCCCTCGAAACCAAGTCGGAAATTGTGGCTCCGGTATTCGCACACGGCAAGCTGGTTGGTGAACTCGACATTGACAGCCACTTTCCAGCCGCTTTCAAACAGAAGGACCGCGAGCTGGTAGAGTATTGCGCAAGTGTGGTTGGCAAGTCCCTGGAGCAATTCCCGGCGTGACCAGCTCTAGCAGAGCGGTGTCCCCATGAAAAGAGTGGTCGCGGCGCTCATTCTCGATGGCGAAAAGATTCTGGTCTGCCAGCGCACCCGGCACCAGAGCATGCCACTCAAGTGGGAGTTCCCCGGCGGCAAAATAGAGGATGGTGAACAGCCGCGCGACGCCTTGCGTCGCGAGTTGGAAGAAGAGCTTGGCATCCAGGCGCAAATCGGGGAGGAAGTAGCACGGCTGCGTCACGAATACCCCAACGGTGGAGTCGTTGAGCTGCGATTCTTTACGGTGCGCGAATATCAAGGAGAGCTCGAAAATCGCATATTCCGCGACGTTCGCTGGGCTACGAGGACGGAGCTGCCATCGTTTGACTTCCTGGAAGCTGACCTGAACCTGGTCCGCGAAATCGCTGCCGGCAAGCCCCTTTAACTAAGCCAACTTGGCGGTCCGTAGGCTCCAGAACCAGGCAACGGTCAGCGCGATCATCACGATCGTTGTTGTCCAGGCTATGACGTTAAACAGGCGGGAATTCACGTACTCCCCCATCAGCTCTTTGCGATTCACCAACAGCAACATGAAGATAAGCACAAAGGGTAAGACCAGCCCGTTCACAACCTGGGACAGAATCGAGATTTTCACCAGCGGAAGGTTCGGCGTCAGAATCACTCCTGCGCCGGCCACAATCAATATCGTGTAAAGCCAATAGAAGACGGGCGCTTCGCTGAATTTTTTGTCCACCCCGGACTCGAAACCCAATCCTTCGCAAACCGCATACGCTGTAGAGAGTGGAAGAATAGAAGCGGCAAATAATGAGGCGTTGAACAGCCCCATGGCAAAAAGGATGTAGGCGTACTGCCCCGCCAGCGGCCGCAGTGCCTGCGCGGCGTCGGCAGCATCACGAATGTCGTGGTGACCGTGCACGTACAGTGTGGCGGCGCAAGCCACGATGATGAACCAGGCCACAATGTCGGTGAATACACATCCCGCTATGACATCGAGTCGGGAAGTTTTGTACTGACGCTTGGTTACTCCCTTCTCAACGATTGAGGCCTGTAAATAGAACTGCATCCAGGGAGCAATTGTGGTGCCCACCAGCCCAATTACTACGTAAAGGTAGCGGGTATTGTGGAATGCGGCTATAGACGGCGGTTTGATGGTTGCAATTAAGGCTTCGCTCCAGGCCGGCTTGGCGAGAAATCCGCCGATGATGTAGGTGAGATAGAAAAACGACGCTACCAGGAAGACCTTTTCAACGCTCTTGTACTGGCCTTTCACCACGATCAGCCACACGATTACCGCGCATATCGGTACGGTGACGTACTTGGAAAGGCCAAACAGTTCCAGGCTGGTAGCGATGCCGGCAAACTCGGTGATGACGTTTCCAAAGTTAACGATGAGCAAACCAAGCATCATCAGAAAAGTCGCCCTGAGCCCGAATTCTTCCCGGATCAGATCGCTCAGGCCCTTGCCGGTAACCGCGCCCATGCGGGCTGACATTTCCTGAATCACGATCAAAGCTACCGTGATCGGAATCATCGTCCACAGCAGCATGTGTCCAAACTCGGCGCCGGCAGCTGAATACGTCCAGATGCCGCCAGCGTCGTTGTCCACATTGGCAGTAATAAAGCCGGGGCCGACGACGGCGAAGAAGATCAGTATCCGGATTTTCCAGCTTTTCAGAAATCGCATCGGCACACGTCGGGTGTCTAAATCGAATGAATCAGGATTGCTCAGAATAAATGGACTTGCGGATTATGGATAGTCGCAAATGGGGTCTCATCGATATCTGTCATTCTGAGCAAAAGCGAAGAATCCCCGGCTGGTTGCCGTGGGAAGGGTCCTTCGGCGCAAAAAGCGCGCCTCAGGATGACAAAGTAGTTTAGCCGCCCGGAAAGGATTTACAGCTTGGCCCGCAGTAGACTGATCACGTCGTCCGAAGTGATTACGCCCGTCAGCTTTTTGTTTTCGTCTACTACAGGCAGCGTGACAAGATTGTATTTATCGAAGATTTCGGCGACCTCCTGTTCACTGGCGCCAGCGTGACATGAGATCAAGGGTTCCTGTGTCAGCGAAAGCAAGGGATCATTCGGGTCGGCTAACACCAGTTTTGCCAGCGGGACAGCGCCACTCAATGTGCCATGGGAATCTACCAAATAAATCGTGCTCACGGTTTCGACGCCGCCTTCAAAGTGCCTTAACCTATCGACCGCATCGCGAGCGGTGGCGGTCACATCAAGCGCCAGATACTCGGTGTTCATGCGGCCGGCGGCGGTATTTTCGCGGAATTCGAGGAGTTCGACCATCTCCTGACGCTCCGTCGGTTCCATCTCCTGCAAGATTTGCGACGTGCGCTCTTCTGTAAGATCGGCCAACAGATCGGCAGCCGCGTCGGGATTCATCTCCTCTACAATTTCGGCGGCGCGTTCCGAATCGAGCGACTCCACCAGTGCCTTCTGGACGCGAGGGTCCACTTCCTCTAATGCGCCAGCGGCGACATCCTCGTCAAGGCTCTGGAAGACTGCGTGGCGCTCGTCAGGCGCGAGGTCTTCGATGATGTCGGCTAGGTCGGCTGGGTGCAACTTGTTAAGGCGTTCGTGCGAAATCTTGAGCTTCACCCTGCGCGCCGGGTCGGTTTCGATTAGGTTGACGAAGTCCCAGGGAATGGTTCGCGGCGGAATCTGGACTAACAATGTCCGCAACGCCAGCATAGGAACGACGCCCTTCAGCAACCGTCGGACCGCCCCCTTCACGCCCACATCGACCGAACTCACGCGCAAGCCCGGGCGATTGTCGGTTGTTTCGTGATACAGATCAACGTCATTTACCCGGACGACCTTGCGCCCGTGGACATCGATAATCTGCTGGTCAAGCAGGTCGCGAGCCAGCAAAAACAGTCCCTCGGAGCCGTCGACCGCCGCCCACGTCGAGTCGGCCGTTGTAGCGTAAATTCCGCCGTTTATACTCCCGATCGAAGTAAAAGGAAGGACCCTATCGCCCGCTTTGGTGCGGACGATGAGCATGGCAATATGAGTGCGGTCTTCGTGCGGAGAAAGCGCAAGCTCGCGTACTCGTCCGCAATGGCTGCCGCCCGGGCCGTAAACCGGAGTGCCCAGCAATTCGGTGAGTGCGACGGTGTTCATCCTTGGTGAGAATACTGAAGTGCGGCATCGGAATCTAGCTGGAAACTCGCTGGAGCGTGGATTTTGTTGCTTGAATCGTGAACCAAGGCGTCTAGTGCTGTAGTGAAGAAAAATATTTCATAAGTTTCTTGGTGCGACAATTTTCAGACAAGTGGTTTGACCGGTAGTCAAGAAGTCCCGTAAAATGAGAATTCGGCACTTTCCCGAATAATCTCTAGAGAAACGAAGGTATCGGATGGCAAACCATTTTTCAGCACTAAAGCGGGCACGGCAGACCGTGAAGCGGACTGTCCGCAATCGTGCGAATACTTCCCGGCTGCGCGGGACGCTGCGTGATTTGCGCGAAGGCCTGGCCAAGGGCGAAAAGGCGTCGGCTGAGGAAATTTTTCGGCAAACAGTTTCCTCGCTCGATAAGGCTGTACAGAAGGGCGTTTTGCACAAGAACACGGCCTCGCGATACAAGTCCCGCCTCAGCGCCCGCCTTAAAGCCGTAAAGTAAGACGGCAAGTCCACAGTTTCAGCGAAAACGCGGCATCAGAAAGCCAGTGTGCTTCTGATGCTCGCGGAACGCTTCCCCAAACTGCTGGCGTAACATGGCTTCTTCCTTGGAAGCCTTTATACAGTAACCCGTCAGCACCAGCACGAATCCCAGCACGCAGCGCCAATGGTCAATCACCAGCGCCGACCCTAATGTCGCAAGCAACAGTCCGGAATAAATCGGGTGGCGAAGGTGAGTATATGGCCCGCTGCGGATCAGTTGATGATCGTGCTTGATAGTTATTCTCGCACTCCAATTCTCCGCCAGGTGGTAGCGGGCCCAGATGGCTAAGGCAATTCCCGCCCAAGTAAAGGCGACGCCTACAATTGCACCAACCAGGGTTCTCGGTATTACGCGCGCACCCAGGTACCCGATGTCTGGAGTTCCACTGAAGATCAGAATGTAGCCGGCGATTTCCAGCAGCAGAATAAAAGATCGAGAGGCAAATGATTCCGTTTCACGGGTGGCGCGGGTTTTGAACGCCCCAATGATCCAGTACACGACAAAGATCAGCCATGGGATCTCGACTAACCAGCGAAAGGGTTCCATGCACTTATACCGGCAGCTCTTCCTGCAACCAGCTGACTTCAGGCTTGGGTTGAGCAGTGAGCTCAAGAACGAGTTTTTCCAGCACCATTCGTTTACTGACGGGGTTGGAACGCAGGGCAAGATCGGTCTTCGCGATTAAGCGAATAGCCCGGGTCAATTCGCGTTTTGATTTATAACGCCTTGCCTGTCGAATAATATCGTCCGCAGCGAAGGGAGGCACTCTGAAGCCTTGCCATAGTGCGGCCCAGAGCATGCGCTGGTCGCGCACATTGCGTTCGAGAATCACCAGCATCTGGCGGAAAGTCTTGGCCAGCATGTAAAGGTGGCCGATCGCGGCTTCGTCGCCATCCCCCGTGCTTAGAATCGCGTCGAGAATCTGCAGCGCCTTTACCCGATCTTTCGCCGATATAGCATCGGTGAGTTCGTAAAGTGAGCGTTGTTTCGCGGCCAACACCATGGTTTCGACGTCGCCGAGGGTTACTCGTCTCTTTTCCCCGACGTAGAGAATAAGCTTTTCCAGTTCGTTCGACACCATCATCATGTCGCCGCCCAGCGCGTCCACCAGTTCGCGGGCCGCGTCGGCATCGATCTTTACTTCTCGCGTAGCGCCGTATTCAGCGATCCAGCGTACGGCTTCGCCTTCCTCGACCCGGGCCAGTTCGACGATGGCGCAAAACTGACCCAGCGTCTCGCGGATGCGCTCGTAGCGCTCCTTGTCAGTCATCTCCATGCGGCGAACATCGGCGGGGATGCTGATGTGGTCGGCAACAAAAATCAGAACGGCATCAGGATTAGGATCTTTGCTGTAAGCTTCGATGGCTTCCATCTTGTCGTCGTTCGAGCCGCGCCCATAGAGGCTCTTGACTCCCCGCACGAAAAAAATCTGAAAGGGAGCCATCAACGATGGAGTGCGAGCGCGGTCGAGTACTTCAGCCAGATCAGTCTCTGCCAGGTCAAATTCGAAGAGGCTAAAGTCGCGCAGCTCGGGGGGGACGAGGTGTTCGACAATTGCCTCGCGGCAGCGGCGACGGAAAAATACTTCGTCGCCGACGAATACGTACACCGGCCGCAGCTTGCGCGCCTGCACTTCAGAGACGAATCTGTCAGCCTGCGCGAAGGCGCGCATCAGAAGCCCTCCAGAATGTTCGACACCAGGGTGCGCGCAAATTCCCGCGACAGCCGATCAAGCGCAGGAGAATTTTCTTCGAAAAAACTGGAAAGCTCGCGGGATACCTGATACTGCTCGCGAAATACGTACGCCGGATTCTGGTACAGAACCTTGCCGTGCTTGTCGGTCAACGAAACTTTCAGGTTTACTGTTACCAACACACTGGCAGCGCGCCCTGTTTGCGAGTCGTAAGTCAGCGGCGCGGTATAGGTGGAGAGTACAGTACCCCGCAAAGTAGCGTCAGCCGCGGCGTTTGCATCATTCAGGACATGATAGTGAGTGCGCGTCACCAATTCTCGCACTACCGCGCCGGTAAGAATTTGTTCAATTCGATAGGTCTGCGTCTGGTTGACGAAAACCGGAATTGCAATAGTTTGCACCCCATTGGGTAGGGTCGAGACATGACCGGCGGTGTGGTATCCGCAAGAACAACAAATCGCCAGCGCTGCAATAGCCAGCCGGATTTTCACTGAATCTTTCCCCTGGGCCGGGTAGCGGTCATGATTTCGGCACACTCCACCGCCGTTGAAGCGGCAATGCGCAGGTTGTCAGTCGCCACCCACAACCAGAGGCCACTTGCCTGATTCGGATCGGGTGCCATCGAGACCAGAATGTCGCCTTGTCCGGCGGCGTTGACGTTGCTGGGAGACTCATCGGCAAGCCGGGTAATGGTGATGTGGTCTCCGGTGATCGCTTGCGAAATGGTATCGAGGTCAGCGGCCTGCTCCATTTCCAGATGGATGGCAAGCGCGTGTCCGTGGAAAATAGGCGCTTGAACCAGAAGGAGGGACGGTACTGGCGCATCGTCACCGGCGATCAGTTTGTAGTGGCGGATGACCCGCTGCTCAATGCTGCCAAGCGTCGGCACAGCTTCATCTCCGTAACGCGCTACCAGATTGAATGCAACCTGGGTGTCGTAAACTCCCTTCGGCAACTGCTGAAATGACAGCAGATTCACCGTCTGCTCGTGCAGTTCGTCCATCCCCTTTTGGCCACGCTCCGACGCAGGTTCAAATACGGTGACCACAGCATGTTTAATTTTTCCGGCCTTTTGAGCACGCAATAAAAGCACCGCCAGTACTACGGCCGCAGGATGCGCCACTACTACTGGCGCCGGTTGCAGCTCGGGCGGCATGATTCTGCCTCGCTGGCGTTCCACCCAGGGCGCACGCACCACCGCCCCGGCTTCTTCTTCAAGAGCAAATGACACATCAACAATAGCGCTGCCCGCGTCGCGCGCCATCTTCCAGCTCTTGAGCGTATTGTCCTGATCGGAAGCAAAAAAAGTGAAGTCGACTTTGTCGAATTGCTCGGCCCGCAGACTTTGGATAAAACTGACTTCGTCGCCCAGCGCTTCCAGTTGGCCTAATGACTCTTCGTCCAGCAGTTTGACGTCAAGTGAAGGAAAATTACGGTCATTCAAGACTTCGGCAATCTCTTTGCCCTTCAGCGTTGCCGCCCCCACGATCGCCACCCGGTAAAGGTTTGAGCTACGCACCACTTCTAGATGCCCGGCAGACGATTTGAGATGGGAGCTCATGAAATTTGTGACGCTTCCTTGTAGGCGGGAGGCGGTGGGTTTTTACGCCTCAAAATCCACTGCAACCGCCAAAACACGCCGGAGAACATATACGTTAGAGCCAGTACAAATAATAGCGGGCGAGAGAAAAACCAGACACCGGCAAACAGCGCGCCAAACAAAATAATCAGCCGGAAGGGCTGGCGAGTCTGGAAGTCGATATCTTTGAAGCTATAAAAGCGCCAGGTGCTAACCATAAGATATGCCGTGGCGACTATCAGGAGAAGCCAAGTCATGGCTGTCCACCAAGAGGTCACCGGATCGCCCTTGGAAAAATGGACGACGGCTGCGATCACACCCGCGCCCGCAGGAATCGGCATCCCGACAAAGTATTTCTTCCCCGGACGACCAGGGTTCGAAGGCTGCGGGTTGGAGGTAATGTTGAAGCGCGCCAGGCGACTTGCTCCGGCCATCAAAAACAGAAAGCTGGCAATCGCTCCAAGTTGCACCAGCTTTCCCAGCATCTCGGTCGAAGACCAGGGCAACAACATGCGAAAGCCCCAAATCCATGCCAGCATGGCAGGAGCGACGCCAAAAGTGATAACGTCAGCCAGCGAATCCAGTTCTCGTCCGAAATCGCTGCTGGTGCCGGTCACTCGTGCGATGCGTCCATCCAGTCCGTCGCAAACAAAGGCCAACCCAATCGCCTTTGCGGCGTAATCAAAATGCCATGGCTCGATGACTGTGGCGTGTGTCACTTGCAGGATGGCAAAATATCCGAAGCCAATGTTGGCAGTTGTAAAAAGCGAAGGCAGAATGTACATGCCTTTGCTCAGGCGGCGGGGCTTGCGCGGTGAAGCATGGGTCTCGCGAACATCGGACCGGTCCATCAGCGCGCTCCTTGTTGATGTTGTTGCTGTACGCCTGCGTAGGATAATTCTGACCCCGGCGCATAACCTAAAACGCTGGAACCGCCATGCACATGGTCCCCAAGCTTTATCTCCAGCCTGACCGCCGGATCCAGCACAACATCCACGCGCGAGCCGAATTTTATTAAGCCGATGCGTTCGCCTCGGCCAACGGTTTCGCCTATTTGCTTTTTGAAGACAATTCGCCGCGCCAGAAGGCCGGCAATCTGCTTAAAAATGACAGTCTGCCCTTCGCCCTCCACCGTTACGACATTCTGTTCGTTATGCTCCGCGGAAGCTGGGTTCATAGCGTTCAAATACTTGCCGCGTTGATAGCGGGCATCGAGGATTACCCCCGCAATCGGCGACCGATTGACGTGAACGTTGAACACGTTCAAAAAAATACTGATACGGGTGCGAGGCGAACCATTGAGCAGGACTTGGGAAATGTCCGTGACTTTGCCATCCGCCGGCGAAACAATTGCCCCCGCGGTTTGTGGAATGGCGCGCTCCGGATCACGAAAAAACCACAGAAAAAACGCCGCCAACAGCACTGCTGGTGTAGCCCACGGCGCCCCGATAAGCCACGCAATCATTCCGCCCGCGGCAAGCATCGGCAGCGCGTAATAGTAGCCGTCTGGAACCATGAGAGATTAGAGAATTATAAGGCAGCGCGTTGACAGAAACGTTATTGAGTTGTGAAAAGCCATTAAAAAGAGGCGCTTAACCAGCAGCGCCTGACAGGGACAAATAGATTATGCGGCCGCAGCCGTTGGAATTTAGCGGGAAAGTTATGCGACTAGCTGGCCTGAGACTGCTGTTGATATCGCCGCTCAATTGACTCCATTTGGTCTTTGAGTCGCAATTTCAGTTTCTTCAGGCGCACTTCCTCGAGTTTTTCGTCGTCGGTGAGAAATCTTTTCTGGGTTAGCAAATCAAGGCGTTGCGAGTACTGCGTGTGCTCCCCCGCCAGTTTCTGAAACTCTTCATGACTGGCCAGGAGCTGGTCTTTAGGAGCAAGCATCCATTCGACCTCCATCCGCAAGTTGTTATGGCCCTCAACCTACCACAGGCGAAAGTTGACTTCAATCCCTGAATTCACTGAGACACGTGCCGACGACGAAGGTGCGATTGGGAATATTAGATTTTTTCGGCAAAGGGTTGCTCTTTATGGCGCAAGTCCTTTTTGGGGAAGGTTAAGTGGTACTGAATCGCATCTTCCCGAGGATCAGAGTAATAGTTGGGCCGCCGCCCGTTTTCGACGAAAGCGAGTTGCTTGTAAAGAGACCTTGCCGCCAGATTCGATTCCCGAACTTCCAAAAAAACGGCGTTAGCTGAATCGCCGCGTGCGGTCTCGAGAACTTTTTCGATTAGAAGGCTGCCGAGTCCTCGCCGCCGCGCGGCTTCGCGAATCACGAGATTTTCAATCTCCCATTCGCCCGCGATGCGATAGGCAACGAGAAAACCCAATATTGCTGTTTGGTCTTCTACGACAAACGACAGGCGCGAGGGTTGGCCGCTCTTACCTTCTTCGAACAACGCCTTGTATTGCTTTGCAGACCAGTGGGCCGCTGACGCCGCATCTTTTTCGACCTCCATCATGATGGGAATATCTGCGGCGGTAGCGGAGCGCACGATTGGCATCAGCGGGCTACCTGGGCTGCGAGAATATTTCCGCGTCAGAGCGGCGAATGTAATTTGCTTCCAAGTCTTCGGCAGAAATGACTTGGCCAGCCTGAAGCTTTTTCCAGCCTAGGCGGGCGATGGCGTCGCTACGTGGCCGCTCTATTTCCTTCGCCGGGATTCCAGAGGCCCTGATAGCCGCCGCCACCGTAGCGTCTGGAGTAATAACTGAACGACCGTTTGTTCCGCTGACTAGCTCCTGGAGGGTTAGCAGGCTTTCGCTTATTAATCCGTGGCCAACATACTCTCCGGCATAAACTTCGCCGCGACCCGCATCGAGCACCGCCAGCCCGTCTTCGCCGCCACCCTCCACAGCTGCAACTTCCAGTAGAGATACTGCGGCGATCGGTTTATCTAAAACTTCCGCCAACGCCTTGATCGCCGCCAGCCCAACTCTCAGCCCGGTAAAGGATCCGGGACCTGCAACCACGGCAAAACCGTCAATGTCGTTTTTAGTCAGATTGTTCGTCGCCAACAGCGTTGCGATTTGCGGGACCAATTGAGCGGAAAAAGTTCCACCGGCGAGATCAACAATTTCCAGCACTTTGCATCCAGAGCTCGGCTCACACTGCGCAATCGCGATGCTTCCCTGCTTCCCAGAAGTGTCGGCCGCCAGAAGAATCATGTGATCTTGGGCTCGCTCGATTCCGACGCTTCGACCAACTCCAGGAGCACGCCACCGGCGCTCGAGGGATGCACGAAGACGTACCGATGTCCGCCCGCGCCAATTTTGATCTCATTTGAAACCATCCGGACGCCTTCATCCTTCAACTTCTGCACAGTAGAAACTAAATTAGAAACCCGCAGACAAATATGGTGGACTCCCTCACCGCGCTTGGCCAGGAACCGTGCGATTACAGAATCATCAGAGGTCGGCTCCAGCAGTTCCATGCGGCTTTCGCCGATCGGCACCATTACGACGCGAACTTTCTCGCTCTCAACAATCTCTTCCGGCGAGATAGCGAGGCCCAGTTTCTCATAGATGGCCTTTGCGCCAGCCAGAGACTTTACTGCGACTCCCAGGTGATCAATGCTGAACATGAATTAGTTTTTCCGATTAGTTTTTCCCGAGCTTCACTATCCATCCTTCGATCAAGGAATAGGGATCGCGTTTGTGTTCCGCTACCTCCGCCGCGTAGCGCTCCAGATCCGCATCGCCCAGTTCTTGCTGTACCACCTGCAGCAGAGAATCGCGCAACATTTCGACCAGTCGCAACTGCCAGTTTTGAATATTGCGCTTGAGCGCCAAGTCACCGTGCTGTAGATAGTCCTCATACTGCGCTATGGCGGCGGCAAGCTCATCAATTCCCTTCCCTTCACTTGCTACCGTCTTAACGATTGGCGGCGTCCACTGATCGCTGCGAATCGCGAGCGACTGCAATGCACGGATTTCCCGTTCTACCCGTTCCGCGCCGTCACGGTCGCTTTTGTTGATTACGAAAATGTCAGCGATCTCCATAATACCGGCCTTGATGGTTTGTACGTCGTCGCCCATACCTGGAACCAGTATCACGACTGTGATGTCCGCCAGGCGCACGATATCTACTTCATCCTGCCCGACACCTACGGTCTCGATCAGCACGATGTCGCGCCCGCTGGCGTCAAGCACAGTGGCAACATCCGCGGTAGCCCGGGCAAGTCCACCTAAGGATCCGCGGGTCGCCATGCTGCGAATGTAAATACCCGCGTCAGCAAAGTGTTCCTGCATGCGGATGCGGTCGCCCAGAATCGCGCCGCCAGTGTAGGGGCTGCTGGGATCAACCGCAAGAATTCCCACCGTTTGCTGGTCTTTGCGATAGCGGCGGGCCAACTGATCCACGAGCGTACTTTTACCCGCTCCGGGAGAGCCGGTAAGTCCCACGATCCGCGCGTGCCCGGTATGTGGAAATAATGCCTTTAGCAGATCGGATGCTTCGTCCGACCGATTCTCCACGACGCTGATGGCTCGCGCCAGCGCGCGAACGTCGCCAGAACGCACATCGCTGATCCAGTTTTGAAGGTTTTCGGTCAAGGCTCAGTCTAATTTACGAGAGATAACCCCGGCGGTGGTGGTTATTTCTCTGGTTCGGTTACGAACCTGTATCCGACGCCCCGAACGGTCAGCAAATATTTAGGACTAGAAGGATCGGTCTCGATATAGCGGCGCAAGCGCACAATGAAATTGTCTATAGCACGCGTATCCGTATCTTCCTGAAGGTTCCACACCTCTTCGAGAATCGACTTGCGCGACACCGCACGGCCCCGGTTCCGCACCAGGTGACGTAACAGCTCGGCCTCCATCAGAGTCAGGCGGATGGTATTAGCTCCGATGCGCAGCTCCAGCTTTCCAAAATCGATCGTTCGTCCGTCAAAAGCGAAGGTAGCAAAATCTTCTGCAATTTCGGTTGATTGTGGCGCGGAAGGCGTGCTTTGCTGCATCCATTGCCGACGGCGTAGTAGCCCCTGCAACCGTGCCAGCAGAATAGGCAACTCAAACGGCTTGGGTAAGTAATCGTCGGCGCCGGAAGCGAAGCCTTTGAGCACGTCTTCCGGTCGCCCCCGTGCAGTGAGCATCAAGACAGGAATAAATTGCTTGGCGGCACGAAGTTCGCTCGCCACCGCGAAGCCGTCTTTCCCAGGCAACATTACGTCTAAGACCATGGCGTCAAACTCTTCGTGTTTTTCAAGCAACACTTCGAGCGCAGCTTCGCCGTCGCCTACGATCTTCACCGCATGCCCCTCAGCTTCCAGGTTGAATCGCAGCCCGGTGGCGAGATGAGCTTCATCCTCCACGATCAGCACCCGGCTCATGCCACGCTCCGCGGCAACTCGAGAAATACCGTGGTGCCTCGCCCTTCACCCTCACTTTGAGCAAATACCCGGCCGCCATGTTTACTGGCGATTGCGCGCACAATGAAGAGACCAAGACCGGTTCCTTTGACGCTGTTGATGGCCCGCGTCTGCACCCGGTAAAAGCGTTTAAAGATACGCTTCAACTCCGGGGCTGGAATTCCGACCCCGCGGTCCTGCACGCTGAGAGTGACGTGTTTTTCATCAGGAGTTTCAAGACGAACGAAGATATCCACTCCATTTGTTGAATATTTCACTGCATTGTCCAGCAGATTAGTCACAGCAGTGCGCAGCTCGTCGGCGTCCCCTTTTACAACTGGCCGAAATCCATTGCGGGCCCGTTGCTCCAATCGCACCACCTCTGGTTGCAAGTGATAACGGGCGCGAGTAACGTCAACGCACTCCCGAACCAGCTTTCCGAAGTCGAGTGGGACCTTGCGGCTTTTTGCTTTATGGCCAGCCTCGCCAGCCTTCAAAACCTGCTCCACCGTGCCCAGCAAGCGATTGGTGTCGTCCAGCATGAACTGATAGAACTCGTAACGCTTGGCCTCGTCAACTTCGTGTCGCTGCAGGGTTTGCAAGTACAGCCGAATCGAGGCGATCGGAGTTTTCAACTCGTGGGTAACCGCATTGATAAAGCTGTCATGCTGCTCGTTGCGGCGAATTTCGCGCACCAGGAAGCTGGTATTCAGGATCAGACCCGTGGTAATTGCGCCGAAGAATATAATCCCGAGAACCACTTTGAGGTCGTGCCGCCAGTTCACGATGATCCAGCCAAAGCCAACTGCAATGGCGACCGCCGCCAGACACACCCCGAACGAAAGAAAGAAAATCGTCGCTTTCCGTCGGCTGGCAATCTGCATGGAGGAATTCTACAGCGCTCTGCCAACGCCTAGGGCTTAGTCGGCAAACATAAGGGTAAAATTCTTTTCGACGAATCAGAGTTCACGGTAATCAAACTAATCAGCCATGCAAACGAAAAACAATCCGCATGTGGTGATTATTGGGGCCGGTTTTGCCGGCTTGATGGCAGCCCGGAACCTGAGCCGTGCTCCGGTCAAGATCACCCTGATCGATCGAACGAATCATCATACTTTTCAGCCTCTGCTCTATCAGGTGGCGACGGCCGGCTTGTCGCCCGGGGAAATTGCTGCCCCAATACGCTGGATTCTTCGCGGACACGACAATGTCCAGGTATTGATGGCCGAGGTAACCGATTTCGATCTCGAACGTCGGTTGGTCAAGCTTCCGGGCCTCGAGATTCCGTATGACTATCTGGTCGTCGCCACCGGTGCCAGCCACGCTTATTTCGGCCATGATGAATGGGAACCTTTTGCTCCGGGATTAAAGACTGTCGAGGACGCTCTCGAAATTCGGCGTCGGGTGCTGCTCGCATTTGAACTGGCGGAGGAGTCGGCGGCCCGCGGCAATCCGCACGTGCCGCTCAATTTTGTGGTGGTCGGAGGCGGGGCCACGGGAGTTGAATTAGCCGGAACTCTGGCGGAAATCAAGAGTCGGGTTCTTGCTAAGGAGTTTCGCTCGATTGATCCCAAGACCGCACGGATTTTGCTTCTGGAAGGCGGCCCACGAATTTTACCGGTCTATCCCGAGGATCTTTCCAGCAGTGCCGAACGACAGTTAGAGAAATTGGGTGTCGAAGTGCAAACCTCGGCCATGGTGACGATGATTGAGCCGACGGCTGTCTATCTCGGGCAGACCCGTATTCCCGCGGCGGTCATTCTGTGGGCTGCCGGAGTAGCGGCTTCGCCCCTCGGCAAAAAATTAGGAGCGCCCGTTGACCGTGCCGGCCGGGTCTTTGTGAGCCCGGATCTCAGTGTTCCCGGCCATCCTGAAGTTTTCGCAGTTGGCGATCTGGCATCGATCAACGACAAGCACGGCAAGTCAGTTCCCGGGGTAGCGCCTGCGGCTATGCAACAGGGCAACTCTGTAGCCAAAAACATTATTCGCGATCTGGAGGACAAGCCGCGCCATAACTTCAGCTATCTGGATAAGGGCAGTCTCGCAACCATCGGCCGCAACGCGGCAGTGGCGGACTTTGGCAAGTTACACCTTTCAGGTTTGTTGGCCTGGTTGGCGTGGCTGTTTATTCATATATTCTTTCTGATCGGGTTCCGTAACCGGCTCATCGTGCTGATTCAATGGGCATGGTCGTACTTGACTTTCGAGCGCGGAGCTCGCTTGATTACGGGCGACACTACTCTGCCAGGGTGGGACGATGTAAGCGCACCACCCAAGCCGGAAGCCGAGACGGTTGGCGCAAATCATAAGTAATCGCGTCCTCGCTCGACGCACCGGGGTGGGTTTTGAGCGACAATAGGCAGGAAGGCGTTCTTATGAAGGCGTTCCGTTCGCTCCTGTACGCAGGATTGCTGTTTGGCGCATTTTGTCTCCGCTCTCCCGCAGAAGTACTTAAGATCGTTATCAACGACACTATCCATCCGATCACTGATGAGTACATAGGCCGCGCGTTGGCCGAGGCGGATCGTCACAAAGACCAAGCTGTATTAATCGAACTCAACACCCCGGGTGGCCTCCTCGATTCCACTCGTAACATCATCGAGAAGATCCTGGCTTCGCCGGTGCCGGTGATTATCTACATCACGCCCGGCGGAAGCCGCGCCGCCTCAGCTGGGTTCTTCATTCTGGAAAGCGCCGACGTCGCCGCCATGGCCCCCGGAACCAATACCGGAGCGGCCCATCCGGTGACGATTGGTGGTGGCAAGATGGATGACGTAATGAAAGAAAAGCTGGAGAACGATACTGCCGCGCTGATGCGCTCGGTGGTCTCTAAGCGCGGCCGAAATGTGGAGATCGCAGAGACAGCGGTCCGCCAGTCGAAATCATTTACCGACCAGGAGGCTCTTTCCCAGAAATTAATCGATTACGTCGCGCCCAACGAACAAGAGCTGTTTCAACAGCTGCAAGGCAAGATCGTTAAGCGTTTTGATGGGAAGACCTTGACCCTAAATCTCGCAGGGCAGCCGGTACGGTTCTATGACATGACGCTGAAGCAACACATTTTGGCGTACATCATGGACCCGAACGTCGCCTTCATCCTGCTGGCGATTGGCGCGTTGGCTCTCTATGCCGAATTCAACCATCCCGGAGCGGTTTTGCCCGGGACGGTAGGAATCGTTTTTATTCTGCTGGCGATTTTTGCTTTGAATCTTCTGCCCACGCGATTCGCTGCCGTAGTCTTGATTTTTGCGTCGTTCATCCTGTTCGCGCTGGAAGCGAAGTTTGCGTCGCATGGCGTCTTGGCAATCGGAGGCATCTGCACTCTCACGTTAGGGGGACTCTTGTTGGTAGATGCGCCTATCCCCGAAATGCGAGTGCATTTGCTGACGGCTCTGGCTGTCAGCCTGCCGCTTGGACTCATCACTGTCTTTCTGATGACCATCGCTCTCAAAGCCCGAGCAAACAAGATAACGACCGGAGTGCAGGGAATGATTGGGGAAATCGGAGTCGCCCACACCGCAATTGCCCCTCAGGGAAAGGTTTTTGTTCATGGGGAAATCTGGGATGCTCACTCGACGGTAGCGATCTCCGCGGGCGGGCAGGTGGTGATTCGTAAAGTGCAAGATTTGGCACTGGAAGTGGAGCCAGTCAGTCAGTCGCAGCAACTTCCGGTCGCCACCGTTGCACTATGATCGGAGCAGCTGCCGCTGAAGTACGATACAATCCGCCGCAGTAGCTTCCTCAACCGCACCAGCAGCCTGGAGGTAGATATGCCTTTCGAATTCGGCTTCACAACTGTGGTCGTAGTAATCGTTATTTTGTATGCGCTGAGTTCAATCAAGATCCTGGCTGAATACGAGCGTGGCGTTATCTTCCGGTTGGGGCGTTTGCAAGGCGCAGCCAAAGGCCCAGGACTAATTTTTGTTTTCGTGCCAATCGACCGCATGGTAAGGGTCTCGCTGCGACAAGAAGCATTGGAAGTGCCCCCACAAGACATCATTACTCGCGACAACGTCACCCTGAAGGTAAATGCAGTTATCTTTCTGCGGGTGGTCGATCCCAATAAAGCTGTGGTGGAAGTTTCGAACTACGCCTACCAGACCTCACAGTTTGCCCAGACCACGTTGCGCTCCGTACTGGGCGAGCAGGAATTGGACGAGTTACTAGCGCATCGCGAGAAGATCAATCTACGCTTGCAGAGCATCCTCGACACCCACACCGCGCCCTGGGGAGTGAAAGTGGCTAACGTGGAAGTGAAGCAAGTTGACATGCCGGAATCGATGCTGCGAGCCATGGCGAAACAGGCAGAGGCAGAACGCGAGAAGCGGTCCAAAATTATCCACGCCGAAGGCGAGTTTTCTGCCGCCCAGCGCCTGGTTGACGCTGCCCACTTGCTGGCGACTGAGCCCGTGAGCGTGCAACTGCGCTATCTGCAAACCCTGACTGAGATTGGGGTGGAAAAAAATACAACCGTGGTGTTCCCGGTCCCGGTCGATGTCTTTGCCGGCCTTCGCAACTTGTTAAGCAATGCCGGCAATTCTGAGGCAAAAAGTTAATACGTCCAAATAAATATGGCGAGTTCACAAGACACCGAAATCACGCTGGGCACAGGCAAAATGGTCGCAATCTTCTTTGGCCTGGTAGCAATATGCGCCGTATTTTTTTCGTTCGGCTTCAAGATGGGAAAGGATTCCGTCGTATCGGCCCCGACCACACAGGCCGCTAGTGCGGTAGTTGGTGGTCCCCGCCCTTCGGCGGCAAAATCGGGTTCAAGCTCGGCGCCAGTCTCGACTGCACCAACCAGTCAGCAGGCAGACAAGGCTGCCGATGCCACCGGCGTGAACCCAGCCGCCAGCTCTCAGGATATCGGCCCTGCCGGCGGAAGCTATTATGTTCAAGTGGCCGCAGTGAGTAAGCAGGAAGATGCCGACGCGTTGGTAGAATCCCTTCGCAAAAAACAATATCCTGCGCTGGCCAGCAGCACGGCAGATAAACTTGTTCACGTGCAGGTCGGTCCCTACAGCGACATCAAAGACGCCGAGGCCATCCGCGCCAAGCTGGTCGGCGATGGTTATAACCCAATATTGAAAAAGTAGACCTCTTTATCGACTGCCCTCGCTGAACCTCTGCTCCTTCCATGGATCGCCGTACATGTGATATCCGTTCTGCTCCCAGAATCCTGCGGCGTTGTGATCCAAAAATTCCAGGCTCCGCACCCATTTCACGGACTTCCACGCATATAGGTGCGGCACAATCAACCGCAGCGGATACCCATGATCGCCGCTGAGCGGCTCGCCATCATGATGGGTTGCAAGCAGCACTTCATCGCGGTCTAGGTCAGGCAGTGGCATATTCGCGGTGTATCCCTGCTCGGCGTGAACGAGCACGAATGCTGCCTCAGGCTTGGGCATGACGCGACGCAATAGCTCGCGCATGGGCACGCCATCCCAACGGTTGTCGAAACGGCTCCAGCGCGTGACGCAATGAAAGTCACTGGTCGTCTGGGTTTTGGGCAGGCCGTTAAATTCTTTCCAACTAAATTTAAGCGGACTTGCAACCGATCCATAAACCTGAAAATCCCAAACTTCCGGATCGAATCGGGGCACCGAGCCATAATGCAGCACCGGCCATTTCAGAGTGAGCGACTGCCCGGGAGGCAACCGTCCAGCATCCTTCATTTGCCGTTCCAGTTGGCGACGGTCTTGACCTTCAAAAAGCATATTTGCTCCGTTGCTGGTTGAAAGTGAGATTCAGAACATTGACAGGCGTCAATTTTATCTCTATTCATATTTTATATGAGTACCCCCGAGCAAATCCTGAACCTTCGCCTACAGGCAATTGCAGATCCTACTCGACGTCGAATCCTGCGAGCGCTGAAAGAAAAGGGTGGTCCTACCCTTACAGGCAGCAAGGATGTGGGCCTTTGCGCTTCTGATATTGAAAAGCGCGTAAGCCTTTCCCAGCCCACCGTCTCTCATCACATGTCGATCCTGACTAAGGCGGGATTGGTACAGGTCAAAAAAGACGGACATTGGCGCTGGTATAGGCGCGATGAAGTTGCGTGGCGAGACTTTACCCGGAAACTAAAGACGAGCCTTTGATGGAGTGATGTATCGGGACGGAGTTATCCCGCCGACGCAGCCAGGGTCTTTTGCAATAGCCGTTTGGCCTGCGCAATAAGATCGGCGACTTCGAAAGGCTTCACCAGGGACGGCAGATTGTGTTCATCGAGGAATTTTCTGATTTCGGCGTCTGGGACAGTCGAGAAAGTGAACAGCACGTGATGTTGCAGGCCCGGACAGTTTTCGCTAAGCCATCCATAAATTTCAGGAACGCTCCATCCCCCCAGAATTTTTCCATTTATTACCAGGGCGTCAAACGTTTCCTGCTTTAAGCGATCTTTAACTTCGTCCTGCGTGGTAAGCGTGACAACTTCTGCCCCGGCACCAACCAGCACGTCCCGTTCAAACTGGACGACTGCCTCTTCCTCTTCAGCCAGCAGGATTTTCCCAGCAATCGCCACATCACGCCGCGGATTGACCGTCGGTTTTTCCGGTCCAACGATTGCCCCAGCGGATGGCAGTCGAATAGTAATTCCTGCGCCCCCTTCTTTCCGGTTATGCGCAGAAATGTCTCCGTTGTGTTCCTTGATGATTCCGTAACAGATACTAAGACCGAGGCCAGTTCCCTTACCAACGCTCTTGGTTGTGTAGAACGGGTCGAAGATGCGGTTGGGTTCCTTGATTCCGGGCCCGGAGTCGTAGAACTCCGCATGCACGTAGGCATCGCGAACGTAGACTTTCACTTGCAGTGTGCCACCTTGCCCTTTCTCCAGCATGGCATCTACTGCGTTGTTGATAATGTTCAAAAACACCTGTTCCAGTTGATGAGCGTCCGCTGTTACCGCGGGAATACTAGGCGCAATGTCACGTTCCAGAACAATGCGATGTACTTTCAGATCGTAATCGCGCAGCGCCAACGTCTCTTCGATCACCTTGCGGATATCCACTGGTAGCTTTTGCGGCTTGCGCTGGCGCGAGAAAGAGAGCAGGTTCTGGACCACACGGTGAGTTCGCTGAGCTTGCTTGAACAATTTCGCTACAAAGTCGGACGCTTTAGCGTTCAGTCCTTCGCCTTCCAGCAGTTGCGCGTACCCCAGGATTGCCGTGAGCGGATTATTTAATTCGTGCGCTACTCCTGCGATCAACTGGCCCACGGCTGACATCTTCTCGCTCTGCAAGAGTTGCTCTTGTGTGTGTCGCAGATCTTCGTAGGCGCGGCAGGTTTCCTCGTACAGCCGAACCTTTTCAATCGTAGTAGCCAGCTGTCTTCCCACCGCGACCAGCAGATTTTCATCGTTGCTGGAATATTCAAGGCTCTGATTGCGACTGATTCCCATCATTCCGACAGGCTTGTCTTTACTCCACAGCAGTACCCATATCCACGACGCCAGTCCATCGGCCCGAATGAATTCCGCAACCAAAGGAGGAAGGTGAGGCAGATATTCGGAAGTTATAACCTCGGTTCGAGACCGTGTAACCAGCTCTCCAAATCCTCCCGGCAGCCGAATTTCAGCCATGCGATTTCGTTCCGTGCTTCGCTGGCCCCAGTCAGCGCGACGCCGAAAGACACCTTCATGTCCGTCCAGGAGATAGATGGATCCGGTCTCGGCCCCCAAGACTGCCAACACTTGCCTTAATGTCAGGTTGAGGATTTCGTCCAGATCGAAAGATTGCGTGGCAATCACCGCCATGGTGTTCAACGCGTTCAATTCGCGGTTACGGCGGCGAATCTCATCTTCGGCCTTCTTCTTCTCCGTGATATCGAGCAGGAACCCCTGGTAGCGCTCGATGTTGCCGGCCTGGTCGCGAGTAGCGAAACTACTCTCCATCGCGGTCAGCAGAGTGCCATTTTTCTTACGCAGAGTGACTTCAAAATTGCGCACGTAATTATTAGCTTCAACCTCACGACGGAAAGTTTCGCGCTGCAATGCGGACGCGTAAAGCTCAGTGTCGAGATTCAATGCCATAAGCTCTGCGCGGCTGTCGTGGCCGAGCATGCGAACAAAAGCATCGTTGCAATCGAGCAAGCGTCCATCGGGAGTTGCCGCGAATACGCCTTCCTGCATTTGTTCAAACAGAAGCCGGTATTTCTCTTCCGCAATGCGCCGGTCAGTGACGTCCCGGACGACGTGAATCGTCCCCTTTTGACGGCTCGCCTGGTCAGTGTAGGACGAGGTTGAAACCATGGAGAAGCCGCCGAAGCAGGCATCGACGCCCTCATGCAATCCTTCCAGGTCCTTTACGCAATATGGGCATCCACTCCACTTGCCGTTGCTGTGAGGTAGGACATCGTTCGCATCTCTGCCCCACTACATCAGCCGCCGCCCGGCCGACACGTTCGAGTAAGGCCCGGTTGGCCTTCATTACCTGAAATTCCGCGTCGTGCAGCAGAATCACGTCTTGAATCGAATCAAAAGTATTGGTCCACTGGCGATGGGAACGCAGAATCTGCTCCAACAGTTGCAGGTTTTCGACTGCGAGGCCCAATTGGTGCGCTGTAGTGGCCAGAAACTCCATGTCATCCGGCGTGTAGGAAACACCCCGCCGGCTGCCCAGGTTCAAGGTTCCGATGACGGACTTCTTGCCTCGTACCGGAACTACCAGGACGTGGTGAAAACCTTCGTCGCTCAGAATCTCCTCGCCTGATTCTTCCACCGAAGCGGGCGCTACCACAATCGGGCCACCCCCGCTGAGCGTATTCTCGAAGGAATCCTGCATCGGAATGGAAGATCGCTCGCGCAAAAAAGCGGGCGACAGCCCAATTTGCTGCGCAATTACCAGCTTGTCCTTTTCGAGCACGCGCAGCCATGCCGCCTTGGCCTCCATCAACCGCTTCAGTTCATCCAGTGCGGTAGCCATCATCGGACCATGCTGCTGCTCGCGCATGATACTGCTGGTAAGAGCGTTGATTACGCCAAGCCGTCGTGTCCGGGTTTTCGAATCGTCGAAAACCACCAGCAACATGCTTAAGGCCAACAGCATGTCAGACATTACATCGACGCCCACTGGTAGCCGGTCATTCAGAGGCCCCCAAGGCAGATGCACAAACAAAAGGCTGATGGCTAACAACCACGAGCCGATTTCCGGTCGCGCCCAGCGATAACGTACCAATCGGACCACGGCGAAAACCGCCACAGTGCGATAGCCCACCTCCATGGCTAACCGCAGCGACACAGAAGCCGGCCACAACGTGGCAACTATAAACGGGTAAGTGACCAGGAGGGCACTAACGATGAGTAAGGGCGTCAGAAACTTGCGGGTGTGGGTATAGAGGAAGACTGTGGCAGCAAATAGGCACACCGCCACCATGAACTCTGCTTGCGCCACCGCCTTAAAAAGCGCGGACGCAAAGATACCGTTGTGCGGGGTACACCGAAACCCGAAATACACGGCCCAACCCAGGATCCAGACCAGCAGGTAGCGCTCGCGAAATGTCCGAAAAACCAGCAAACTGGCCGCAAGCATGATGAGCACGGCCGACTGCTGGGCCGTTAACCCGACCACCGAGAGATCCAGAAGCGCGAAGCTGGCAGACAGAGAAGTGGGATTCATCCTTGGCAAGGACCAATATGGCCCCTCCCTAGATAGCATGTACTAGCTCGTTACTGTCGTGTTTTCCCCTGTCCTACCGTTACTTTAGGAACCTCGAACCTACTGTAGAATGGGCACTACACTTAGTCTTCCCAATGGCTCAGGAACGTATTCTCGTAGTCGACGATGAGGAAGCAATTCGCGAGATTGTTTGCTCCATGTTGACCAGTGCCAACTACTCTTGCCGCCAGGCTGGCTCCGGCGTCGAGGCGCTCGCCCTGTTGCAATCGGGTGAAGACTTCGAACTGATGCTCACCGATCTGAACATGGCTGAGCTGGATGGCAACGGGTTGCTGGCGCGAACCAAGGAACGCTTTCCTGACATGCCGGTGATCATGGTCACTGCGGTGCACGATATTTCGGTCGCACTCGGCGCCATCCGTAACGGCGCGTACGACTACCTGCTCAAACCATTTGAGCGTGAACAGCTTGCTCGCTACCGCTCGGCGCGCCCTGGAAAACCGACGCTTGAAATTGGAGAATCGCGCCTACCAAACGAATCTGGAGGCCAAAGTTGAGGCCCGAACCCGCCAGCTGAAAGAGGCTTGGGCGAATCTTGAGAACGCTCCTACGACATCACGCTCGAGGCCCTGGGCGACGCACTTGATTTGAAAGACGCCGAAACCGAAGGCCACTCCAAACGCGTGACAGCATTCACCATCGCCATCGCCCGAGTGATGGGCATTCCGGACGAACAGATCCGAGTCATCGCGCGTGGTGCCTTTCTCCATGACATCGGCAAGATGGCGATACCTGACGCAATCCTTCGCAAACCTGGCGCGCTCACTCCCGAGGAACGCGAGATCATGCGCGAGCATTGCTATCACGGCTATCAAATGCTGAAGAAGATTCCATTTCTAGGCGAGGCTGCGGAGATCGTCTACTCCCACCAGGAGTGTTTCGACGGCACCGGCTACCCTCGCGGACTAAAAGGAAATGAAATCCCGTTAGGCGCCAGGATGTTTGCCGTCGCCGACACCCTCGACGCTATCACCTCCGACCGCCCGTACCGCCCGGCACAAACCGTTGCCGCTGCACAAAAGGAAATCCAGAAATGGTCCGGTCGGCAATTTGATCCCGAAGTCGTCAAAGTTTTTGTTTCGATGCCGGACAATCTCTGGGACACTTTGCGCAAGCAAATTGATAATCAGATTTACCGCGTCCCATTCTCGGCTGCCGCCAAGAGCCAGTAACTCCTCCTCACTTCCTTTACACTCGCCCATCCAAAGCGTTATACCTCAGCTATGAAGAGATTGAGTGTACTGCTGCTACTTCTTGTCGCCTCTATAGCTTGGGCGCAGGACCGCCCCGTACAGGCCAACACCGTCTCGGCCGGAGCCGACGGCAAATTCGAAGCCGCACCCGACACGGCAATGATTGAATTCAATATTTCGGTGCAGGAAGAGAATTCGCGGAGTGCCTACGATCACGCCTCGCAGCAAGCCGAGCGGGTTCGTCAAATTCTTCGCGCCAATGGAATCGATCCCAGGACCGCACAGATCAGCTCCTTTTCGCTACAACCCGTCTACGACTACAAGACGCCGAAGCGCAAACTCGTGGGATACCGGGTGAGCGCAGGCGTCTCTTTAAAGGTTAAGGATTTCTCCAAGCTGCCTCCGATCCTCCAAGCCCTCGCCGATGCCAATGTTAGCGATACTCAGTCTCTGAGTTACACGTTGGAAGAGATGGACGTTGCGAAGAATAAAGCAGTTGAGGATGCCTACCGCCGCGCCCGTCAGGCCGCTGAATCAGTAGCGCATGCGTCTGGCCGCACGCTGGGCGAGCTAAGCTACGCTTCAGTCGACACCTTTGAGAATCCCATCATTCGCCCGATGCAGGGTCGCGTGATGTCCATGGCGAAGGTCGAGCAGGCGCCCACCGAAGAATTTTCTCCGCAGCTAATCACCGTCACAGCTCACGTAAATGCGCTATTCAATCTGAAATAGGATTGTCATTCCGACCGCAGGAATCTGCTAGCGACCTATCTCGTAGTCGTTGGCACCCGGCTGCCGTCCACCGTAATTGGCCGCTGGATCACCATCTCCAGCGTGGTCCCCGACTCCAGCCTCACATCATTGCCCCGCGATAGCAGAGCAATCGCAGTGCCCACGATTCCGCCTGCGGCTCCTCCAATCAGCGCACCTTTCCCGCCCTGACTCAGACCTCCAATCACAGCGCCTGTGGAAGCGGTGCTTGCCACGGTTCCGACGTCTTTAGCTTTAGACCCGTTCTGCTGGATCGTCCCTTCTTCGCCCTTCATCTTCGTCTGGTCGGCGCCCGGAACATTGTCAACCGCCCCCGGCAGCAGTATGGTGTAGCCGCTGGGATAGATAAGCGTAGTGAAATGAATCAGCACTTCGGCGCGGCCCTTAACTCGTCCCGGACGCTTGATATTGCTGATTCGCCCCTGGACGTAGGTATTCGCGGGGATCAGTACCCGGTCATTCAGTACCAGCGGAAACGTAGTCTCGGCGTAGACAGCGTCGCCTTCACGCGCACTCTTGGTGGAGAGCGCATGCTTCAGCGACACCGGCACTCTGGTCCCGGCCGGAATCATCAATTCATTTCCTTCGGTAATCTTCGCCGGAACCGGTGCAGGGGCTTGGCCCAGTGCTAAAACTGAAAGCAGCAGCAAAATGGCGGTTATACGCATAGCCATCCCTTCAACACTCGAAAATTTTCTCATAATCCGGCTAGATCCGCCCGGGTAGGGCACAGCTTCAGCCGTGCCACAAACACCGAATGAAATGAGCGGGCGCCGATCCGGCGCAACTGCCACCGACGCTGGCCGCCGCATTTTGCCGTGGCGGTTGCACCAGATACTACGCTTTCACTCAACTGAAGGTACGATGCAACCGCGAGGGGACTTAGTTGGACAGAAATGTACTGATCACTTGTAAATCAGGTATTTCAGCCGCACAGCCTGGAACTTCTCCAGCGAATCCTGCCAATCCTGGGCAATGCGCCGTGGATCGTGCCCCTGCGCAATAGCGTCATAAACTGACTGCGTGGGCAGCAGCTCGATCATCCGCTCCATGTGATAGGCCTGCGGATAAAGCTTATGCAGCGCGGAGGCCAACTCGACTCCCAGTTCGCCCGCATCGATAGAATTGCGCTCCACCACCACGATATTGACGCCTTCACACTTCTGCCCGGTATAAGGATATGCAGTCGGCGTGAAACTCGTGGGCACGAATCGCACTCCTGAAATATTTCGCGCATTCAAGTATTGCGCAAACTCGTGGCCCCGAATCCAGGGTGCACCCAGCAGCTCGAATGGCGTTTCTGTTCCGCGGCCCACAGAAACGTTGGTGCCCTCGACGGTGCCAACTCCGTGGTAGAGCGTCGCTTCAGTCAGGCTCCTCAAGTTCGGCGAGGGATTGATCCATTGCAGCCCGGTCGCGTCGAACCAATCGCCGCGTACCCAGCCTTCCATAGGTACTACGGTGAGGCGCGCGTTCAAATTGCGTTCGGCATTGAACAGCCGTGCCAACTCGCCCATGGTCATGCCGTGTCGCACCGGCACCGGAAAATAGTTAGTGAAGCTCTCTTTGCCGGAGTCAGGAATCGGTCCCTGCACAAAAGACCCAGTAACCGGGTTCGGGCGATCCAGGACAATAATCTCGATCCCCGCCTTTGCCGCAGCTTCTAGAAAGTACCCCAGGGTAGTCTCGTAAGTGTAGAAGCGGCTGCCGGCATCCTGAATGTCCACCACAACCGCGTCGAGCGTCTTAAGCAGATCAATCGATGGCCTGCGCGCCGCATCGGTGCCTCCGTAGACGCTGTACACCTGAACGCCCGTCGCGGCATCCAGCGAATTGCCCACATGCGTAGTATCGAGAGTTCCCGTGGCCCCATGCTCCGGACTGAATATCGCCTGCAGCGAAACCCCCGGCGCTTGCGACAAAACGTCGATCGTGCGGCGGCCTTGTATATCGACGCCGGTCTGGTTGGTCAGCACCCCGATCTTCTTTTTAGCAGTGCCGCCGGAAATCACATCAAAATTGTGGGCTTCAAGAACATCGATACCGGCCTTAACTTCGCCATTGCGGGATGCAATTCGGCGAGCGGCGGTCTGGGTCTCGTTGTAGCCGGTAATGCTTTGCCAGCGCAAAGCATCCCGTTGCGTGGGATCAAGCTTCAGCCCCGCCGTGACCATAGTCGCTACCTTCGACCGCAACGACACCGCCGAGCCCTTTCCGCGAGGATGCACCGCATTGCTTAAGATCACAATGAAGGTGCGGGTGGTGGGATCGATCCATAGTGACGTGCCGGTAAAACCGGTATGGCCATACGAGCCAACCGGCAATAGATCGCCGCGGTTGCTTGAAAAAGGTGAATCAATGTCCCAGCCGAAGCCCCGCAGAACTTGAGAAGTCGGAGGCTGTTGCGGCGTAGTCATTTTCTCCACCGTCAACTGCGACAGAACGGAACTCCCGTTCAGCACAGCCTGGGCAAATTTCGCAAGATCGTCAGCCGTCGAAAACAATCCCGCGTGCCCTGCAACTCCGCCCATTCGCCGCGCCGTCGGATCATGCACCACCCCGCGCAACATCTTCTGCTGGTCGTCATATTGCGTGGGTGCGATCTTCGGCCGCCAGGCCGCCGGCGGCAAAAATCGTGTGTGCAACATTCCGAGTGGCCGAAAGATATGTTTCTCGCAGTACTCATCCAGCGACTCATTGCTTATCCGTTCGACCAGAGCTCCCAGGGTAATGAAATTGATATCGCTGTACAGAAATCGCGAACCCGGCGTAAAAATTGGCTTCTCGTCGTACGCCATGCGAAATGCTGTATCACGTCCTTGCCAAGGCGAGGTAAGATCCAAATCCTCCGTCAGCCCAGAGTGATGAGTCATCAACTCTCGTACCGTCACGTCATCTTTCCCGTTTCGCGCAAACCCAGGCAGATATTTGGCCACCGGCTCATTCAAGCGAACCTGGCCGCGTTCCACCAGTTGCATCACCGCGGTCGTGGTCGCAATCACCTTCGTCAGTGAAGCCACATCAAAGATCGTGTCGATTGTCATCAGTTCGCGCCGCGGTTCCAGCGACCGATGTCCAAAGGCTCTGCGATAAACCGTCTGCCCGTCGTGCCAAACCAGCACTACCGCGCCGGGTACCTGCCCATTTTCAATCGCATCTTGAACAATGCCCTCGACGCCGGTCAGACGAGCGGAATCCACCATCTCCCTTTTGGTTGAAGCTGCGCCAGCGCAAAGCGGGCACAGCGCCATAAACATCAGAAAAAAACTGAGCCGGAAACGCCATTGAGCAGCCATAACAGGAATACTCCGACTCTAACAATCGGGACCGCATTACTCAAGGAACTCAAGTAAGGCGAATAAGACTGAACCACAGAGGTCAAGAGAAACGCGGGGATGTCCCCGTTCCTCCTCTCTCGCCTCCGTGTGCTCTGTGGTCAGAGGTTTTGCCCCTTGCATCTAACCCAACATTCTGTTTTCTTAGAGACCAGAAACTTGGAGTGTGCCCTGTGAAGAAACGCGTGGTGGTTACCGGTATGGGGTGTGTCAGCCCGAACGGCGTAGGCAATCAAGCTTTCTCGCAGGCGGCCCTTGCAGGCCGTAGCGGTGTGCGTCGCATCACCCGCTTCGATCCCTCGGAAATTCAAGTTCAGATTGCGGGCGAAGTGCCCGACTTCGACGAACTCGCGTGGGTGGAAAAGCGCGAACGCAAACATGTGTCCCGCGTATTGCCATTGGCCTTGGCCGCCGCTACCGAAGCTCTCAAAGATGCCGGAATCGAGGCCAATTCCCTCCCCCTGTCTGAAAAACAACGCTTTGGAGTAATCCTCGGGTCAGGCGGTGGATCGCAGGAGTTCACCGAAGAGCAATACCGTCTATTCTTCGCCAAGCAATACAAGTCGATGAGCCTGTTCTGCGTGCCAACTGGAGTGATGGGCACGCTCTCGAGCGAGCTTAGCGTCCGCTTCGGCCTGCGCGGCACCAGCCATGTAATAACCACAGGATGCACCTCATCGACCGACGCCTTTGGTTATTCAATGCGGCAAATACAATCGGGACGGCTCGACATGGTGCTTAGCGGCGGGGCCGACGCCCCCATCGCGCTCGGCATCGTCAAGGGCTTCATCTTGATGAAGATTCTTACCGACTCGTGGAACGAAGAGCCCACCCGGGGATCGCGTCCATTCTCTGGAAATCGCGATGGCTTTGTGGTCGCCGAAGGCGCATGGATGTTTGTCCTCGAAGAGTACGAGCATGCCAAAGCGCGCGGGGCAAGGATACTGGCCGAGGTTCGCGGCTACGGGTCTACTTGCGAAGCCTTTCACCGCGTACGCCTGCAAGAGTGCGGCGAAGAACCAGCGCGGGCAATTCAGAACGCAATGGCCGAAGCGGGAGTTGCGCCTGCTGACATCGATTACGTCAACCTGCACGGCACCTCCACACAACTTAACGACCGCATCGAGACTCGTGCCTTGAAACTAGTGCTGGGAGAGCAAGCGCCGCGAGTTCCTATGTCAGCCATCAAGTCGCAAATTGGGCATCCTCAGGGTGCCTGTGGTGCGGCCGGGGTCGCGGCCACCATTATCGCCATGAAGCACGGCCAAATTCCGCCCACCATAAACCTTGATTCGCCCGATCCCAATTGCGATCTTGATTACGTCCCTGAAGCCGGACGCAAGAAATCGATCGACCACGCGGTCTGCAACTGCATCGCGTTCGGATCGAAAAACTCCGCTCTGGTCTTACAGAACGTGAGCTAACTGGACACCCACATGAGTGAAGCATTGCACCAAGTCGTGGTTGAAGATTTTATCGCTCGTTACAACGAACTGGCGGGAAGCGTTCGCAGTCTGGCTTCTCCGCTTAACGAAGACCAGTTTTGGAGCAAGCCCTTCAATTTCGGCAACAGCTTCGGACACCTGGTCCTGCACCTGACGGGAAATTTGAACTATTACATTGGCGCCGAGATCGCCAACACCGGCTACGTGCGCGACCGTCCGCTGGAATTCAGCGAACCGCGGCGCATTCCGAAGGAACAAGCGTTGCAGCGTTTCGGCGAAGCCATAGCGACGGTGGTGCGAACCTTGAAGTCTCAGTCCGCAGAAGACTGGGCAAAGTCCTATACGGCCAAAGGCGAAGAGTCGGCAGCCACCCGCTTCACGATTTTTCTACGCTGCGCGACCCACCTGCACCATCATATTGGGCAGATGAATTACTTGTGCTTTGCAATACAGCGGCAAAAATAACCCTCTGTCATTCTGGGCGCAGCGAAGAACCCCTACCTTTAGCAATATCTTAGTAGTAGAGGTTCTTCGCTTCGCTCAGAATGACAGAGGGTTAGAAACAGCGGCGCTTCGGTCCTATTCTTTCAACTTCAATTTCGACTTGTTGTCTTCCAGAAACTGCTTAAGCTGCTCGGCGGCATCCAGCAGCCGATTCCACTGTTCGTAGTAAAGCGTCACGGGAAAGCGCCCCAGACCATAGACGCTGACTCCACCCTTCTCTCCCACGCGAAATTCCAGACTTCCAGTGCGCTTCGGGCCCGCTTTCTCCAACTGCTCCAGACGAGCTTTCAATTCTTCGTACGTCGGTTCAGCCACCATTCACCTCGTGTGAATTATAAAGTGCACCGCGAACTTCCGAAAATCAAACCCGGAATTGCCGTCCCTGCCCTTACCGTATGGCGATAATCAGCATTTTGAATCGTCAAAACAAGTTAACATCGGTAATAATGCCCGCCAGCACAAAAAGCACGCGCCGGGAAAGGCCTGACTTTATATGTTGATTCGCTTGGGATACGACATGCACTTCGACATCCCCGCGCCCGTAGCCATGGTGGGCGTATTGCACGTACACCCTTCCCGCATTTCCGACCTGCGCGAGCCCGACGAGGTACAGACCAGCCCGCAGATCAAAGTCGAAACGTATCTGGACAGCCATGGCAACCGCTGTTCGCGCTGGCTCGCCCCGCCGGGAAAGCTGCGAATCACTGGAAATACCTTGATAGAAGACCCTGGCGTCCCCGACGTCCAGAACTTCTCCGCTCGCGAGCATTTCGTCAACGAGCTTCCCTCTGAAATGCTGCGCTATCTCCTCAATAGCCGATACTGCGAGGTCGACCGCCTCTCCAACATCGCCGTCGAACTATTCGGCCACCTGACCCCCGGCTGGGGACGGGTGCAGGCCATCCTCGACTGGGTCCATACCAAGGTGACTTTTGGTTACCATTTCGCCCGGTCGTCGAAAACAGCCCTCGACGTCTTTACCGAGAGGAACGGAGTCTGCCGCGACTTCCAGCACTTGGCGATCACCTTCTGCCGCTGCCTGAATATCCCAGCCCGCTACGCCACAGGCTATCTGGGCGACATTGGCATTCCTCCCGACGGCAATCCGATGGACTTCAGCGCCTGGTTTGAGGTGTATCTCGATAACCGCTGGTGGACCTGCGATGCCCGCCACAACCATCCTCGAATTGGCCGGGTGTTGATGGCGACCGGTCGCGACGCCTCCGACGTAGCGATAACTACTTCGTTCGGAGCCGCCACTCTTACCAGTTTCTCGGTCGTGAGCGACGAAATTGCCCAAAGTAACTTGAGTCGCCCCTTGACCCCTATATAAATCAATGGTTTGCGAACCTTAGGCTTCTCTAAAGTTGCGCATCGCGTTTATACGCTAACCATCTGATAACAAAAGGAAAGTAAATCTTACATCCGGCCATTTTCGAGTACTAACTTGGGAATAAACATTTAAGTCCTATTGAGGCAGTAATTTGGAGCCATCCCCCGTGCTTACAGTAGGTTACCGAGTTAAATGGTTACGCAGAGATTACATTTGTACAGCCTTCTACTGGTTGACAGGGCTATATCCCGCCTATAGCCTTTCACAATACCAGGGCGATGTAACGGGTAGATGAGGAACGACTAGAGAAAACGAGGTGACGGATGAGAAAGCATTTTGCTCATGGACTAGCGATCATGTTATCGGTCGTAAGCCTGGGAGCGGCTCAGAGGCCAACCAGCTCAGGGTCGGGACTAGCCCAAACGGAGGTTTCGCAGCACGTAGTCGAAACCCTACATAAGAAGCTTAACCACTCTAAACCGTACCAAATCGGGACAGCATCGTGGTACGGCACGCCGTTCCAAGGCAAGCCAACCGCAAGCGGCGAGCCTTACAATATGTACGACCTGACCGCAGCTCATTTGGAGCTGCCGATCGGAACTATAGTACGGGTAACCAACCTGCGGAATGGCCAAAACGTGCTAGTACGTATTAACGATCGTGGCCCCGTAGTGCCCAACCGCATTATTGACCTCTCCTATAGCGCTGCACGAGTGCTGGGCTTCAAAGCGCGTGGTGTACAGAAGGTTCGCCTGGACGTAGTCCAGCCAGCGATGCTGGCCATGCTGCGCCGTCCCTCGAGCGCGGTAGCAAACTAGTCCCAAACCAATTAAACTTCCAGGGATGCACGATCCGCGTGAGCGTCTGATCGTCGCCCTGGACGTTTCGTCTGCGGCTGCCGCCCAAGCCATTGTCGCCGCCGTAGGCGAATCGGCTTGCCTCTACAAGGTAGGCATGCAGCTGTACACGGCCGAAGGCCCGCAAATCGTCCGCGACCTGGTGGCGGCAGGCAGGCGGGTATTCCTGGACCTGAAGTATCACGACATTCCCAACACCGTCGCCGCGGCGGTAAAAGAAGCCTCTACCCTCCGGGTGAGCATGTTAACCGTCCACGCCTCAGGCGGCGGCAAGATGCTGCGAGCGGCGACCGAGGCCGCGAAGAGTTCTCATGCAGCTCTAATGGTTCTCGCGGTAACCGTTCTTACCAGCATGGACGGCAGCGATCTGGCGGAAATTGGCTACCCGTCGGCCGTTGAGTCGCAGGTCCTTAAGCTCGCGAAGCTCGCGCTCGATGCCGGATGCCAAGGCGTAGTCTCCTCTGCCCATGAAGTCGCGGCTCTACGCCGTGACCTAGGCAGCAAGTTCGCCATCATCACTCCCGGCGTCCGCCCCGCCGGGGCAAGTCACGGAGACCAGGCCCGGGTACTCACACCAGCCGAAGCCATCGCCGCCGGCTCCACTCATCTGGTAATAGGCCGCCCCATAACCGCAGCCGCCAATCCGGCAGCAGAAGCAAAAGCCATCTTGCGCGAAATAAGCGACCAGCTAGAGGCCGCCGGCTAGCTCGCTACCGCTATCAAATCGCGAACCATTCCGCAGCGAAAATCTGATCCTCACTCACTTCAAAGAACTCCGCCCGGCGCAGGTCAAAATCCACCAAACTGCACACCGCCCGTCCGGAACGCTCCAGGCTCCCGGCATTAATAAAAATCACTCCGCCAATGGTGCGTACCATTGGCAAGTGCGAATGGCCGCCAATCAAAACGGAGGACGCTTTCGATTTAATCAGAGCCTGCAGCGCGAACTTCGATTGGAGAGCATAGCCGTCATCGTCTGGGCGCAGCTCTGCCATGTCATCCTCTCCCACTCCGTGGCATAGCAGCACCGGACCCATAGGGCTTCGAAAGGATCGCGTTTTGGGTAGTTGGGCCAGCCACTCCCGATTCTCCGCCTGCAGTGCGGAAGTTGCATTCTGTATTTCACGCATCCGATTCGCCAGCATCCAGCGATCATGGTTCCCGGAAACCGCTAAAACGCCCTCGGCGATCAGCAACGAACAAGCGCGATCAGCGTCGCCAATTCCATCTACGACGTCTCCCACGGAAAGTATGGCGTTGACATCCAACTTGGAAAAATGCGCGAGTACCCGCTCCAGAGCAACATCCTCGCAATGGATATCGCCGACCACGCCAACTCGGCGCAGCTCTCCTTGAGGTTCTTGAAACTCGTTAAGAATCACAACCCCGAAAGTCTACAGCCAGGACCATTCTCGTAGCCGATGAGAGCGAACAGATGGCCAGCTCGATTCCTTAAAAACGGAAGTGAGCAATACAGCTCAATGTTGGGTACAAAACACAACTACAATGATTGGCATGAATGCCGCCACCCTGTCTAAGAAAAGGCGTGAGTTTGACCCGAAGACGTTTCTGGCCACCATTGGAGCGGGCAGAAAACAAGTGAATATTGCAAAAAGACGGACCATATTTGCCCAAGGTGCCAGTGCCGACACCGTCTTTTACATCCAGAAAGGTAAAGTGCGTCTTACCGTCGTATCGAAGACGGGCAAAGAGGCAACTATTGGCATCGTCGGCGAAGGCAATTTTATCGGCGAAGGCGCCTTAGCCGGCCAAATACAGCGCATGGGTTCTGCTATTGCGATCACCGGCTGCGAACTTCTGCGTGTGGACAAAAAAGCGATGATGGAGGCGATTCATCGCGAACACGCATTTTCAGACATGTTTGTAGCTTATCTACTGGGACGAAACATTCGCTATGAAGAAGATCTGGTAGATCAGCTATTCAATTCGAGCGAGAAGCGCCTGGCGCGGGTTCTTCTGCTGCTGGCTCATTTCGGCAAAGAGGGCTCACCAGAAACGATGGTGCCGAAGATTAGCCAGGAAACGCTGGCCGAGATGGTTGGCACTACCCGGTCGCGAGTAAGCTTCTTTATGAATCGCTTTCGCAAGCTGGGCTTTATCCACTACAACGGTGGGTTACAGATCCACAGTTCACTTTTGAACGTCGTCCTGCACGACTGATGGTCAACTTCGCAATATGAAGCCAGCCCTAGCCCAATTTCACTGCAGGCCACACCGGGAGTCTGGCCAGTAGCTCTACCGGTGTGGCGATCACGGTCACAACTTCAAGATTAGGCGGAATACATCAATGTAGTGCGAATGGTGCTGAGAAGTTTGGCATTGTCTGCCGGCTTCTCAAAAAACGCCATTGCGCCCCCCAAAAGGCTCCGGGGACGTGCGGTCTGCGGATCTTGCGCGCTCAGCACAATCACCGGAATGCTGGAAAGATTCGCGCTCTGCTGCAGTCGGTCCAGCACGACAAATCCGTCCCCGGCGGGCAATCCCAAATCCAGAATAATCAGGTCTGGCTGCTCTTTCTGCGCCATGGATATGGCCGAGACCCCGTCAGTCGCATAGGAAGTTTCGTAGTGGTTGGCGCGCAGGCGCAGGTTGAGTCCCCGCCTCAGGTCAGGATCATCATCGACTATTAGAATTCTTTGCTTCTCCATTTTTTTTTCTCCTCTTAATCGGCGCTGTCGGGGGAGGAGTTGTTTCCAGGTCGCTCTTGAAATCGTGATTTTTACCGATATCGCTACGTATCATCGCACTGATCACTTCGGCGACGAATTGCACCTGGTTTTCTAAAGATTGGCTTACTATTGGCGGAGGAATTGCGACTGCTGCCACTGAGACTTTGAATGTCGCGCCGGCTTTCGCTTCTACACTGCGCTCCAGCCGTTCATGGATACGTTTCCCCAAGATTTTTGCGCCCGGCTGGTCGGCTGCCGCAACTATCCAGAAAATTTCACCTTGGCCGGAGGTTGCGATCGGCGGCAGCACCAGATCTTTGGTAGGCATCACGCAGGATCGTAAGAGTTCCAGGCTGCGATCCCTTTCGGAACCCACAGCCGGCTTCCACCGCGATGAGAGTTCAACGGTCAGTAGAGCAATTGCCTCCGGCAAATGACCTTGATCGGTGAGCACCGGAAACAACAGTCGCGAAAGCGGAAATACCGGCAGCGTAAAATTGAAAGTGCTACCCATTCCCAGTTCGCTCTCCACCCAAATACTTCCTCCATGAAGCCGTACCAGCTCCTGAACAATGAACAGGCCCAGGCCCAGACCTTTGCGGTTGCTTTCTACCCCATTCGATTCCTGGTAGAGGCGCTCGAAGATAAGCGCCTTAGCTTCTGGCCGGATGCCGCGTCCGCTGTCCGCTACCGAAACGCAAATGAATGATGGGTCCGACTCAAAAGGTCGAACTTTCAACTTGACCCAACCGCCTGCCGGGGTAAATTTCAAAGCATTATCGATAAGATTAGTCAGTACCTGGAGCGTGCGACGAGGGTCGGCCGACACTAAAAGAATTCTGCTGTCTACGTTCACTTCCAGCTTGACCTGTTTTGCGGTGGCACTCGCCTGCATCATTTCCACTGCCTGCTGCACCACATTCCCGATCGCAATACAGCGTGGCTCGATACGGATTTTGCCGGATTCCGCGCGAGTGGCATCGACCAGGCCGCCAATCATGGTGCGCAGCTGAATAATGCTGGCCAGCGCGGTTTCCAGGTGGTCGCGTTGTTCTGAGGAGATCGGCCCGGCTAGCCCGTCCAGGACGATCGTCACAAACTGATGAGCGCAGGTAAGAGGGGTGCGAAGTTCGTGTGAGACATGTGACAGAAACTGATCTTTGTGAAGCAACTGTTGCTTACGGTTCATGTCAAGCGCCGTAAGTACTGCCTGTCGGCCGATAGCAAAGTGGACGGCGTGCTCCAGCTGTTTCACATCGAATGCCCCCTTTATGAGGTATTCCTGCACCCCCTGGTCGACCGCCTCCGCCTCCAACTCCTTGTTGTCGTGGCCGGAAAGAATCACGATCGGGACACCTGGGGCTTTGTCCAGCACGTTGCGAAAGGTACTAGCTCCTCGGCTGTCCGGCAGGTTCAGGTCAAGCAGGACTACGGCTGGCAATACTGTTTCGATGGCCGCCAAGCCGGTTGCCAGCCGGTCAGCGCAGGTCAGTTGAAGATCTGAATTGCTTTCCGCGAGCCGCAGGCGGATAAAGTCCGCGTCCGCCTGATTATCCTCAATCAGTAATACCTGCGTTGGAGTGCTCAATGGTCCTCCCGCCCGGGAACACTCGACAGCCCAAACCAGAAGTCCGCAACCGACGTAACGGCGGCCTCAAATTCCTTGAGATCGTTCGGTTTCGCTACGTAGTTGTTGGCACCCAAGTCGTAGCTGCGTGCGATGTCGCGCGCCGCCCGCGACGCACTAAAGATCACGATTGCTGTCTTGCGCAAAGATGGACTGGCCTTGACCTCGGCTAATACGCTAAAACCATCTTTTCGAGGCATATTCAAATCCAACATCATCAAGTGGGGAGCCACTGAACCGGCGTACTTCCCTTTGCCATTCAGAAAAGCCATGGCTTCTACGCCGTCAACCACGGCGTGGATCTGGCTGGGACACTTATTCCGGCTAAGCACATCAGCGATTAGGTCGGCATCGCCGGGATTGTCGTCCACCAACAAAACTTGAGTGACCATTTTCATGGGCAAATTCCTCGTTCGCGCTAAGCGGACTGTTCCAGGGCAATTGCCGGCCAGCTGAACCTAAAGGTAGAACCGGGCGTGGTCTGTGGTTCCACCCAGATTCGTCCTCCGTGTTGTTCCACGATCTTTTTGCAGATCGCCAGACCAATTCCATTCCCCGCATATTCGGTACGCGAATGCAGGCGCTGAAAGATGGCAAAAATGACTTCGGAATTTTCTGGAGCGATGGTGATTCCGTTGTCCGACACCGAGAAGACCCACTCCACATCATTCTTTTGCGCGGTAATGCGAATTACCGGCGGCTTGGTCGAGCAAAATTTGATGGCATTTGCAATAAGGTTTTGAAATACCTGCTCCATCTGAATGGAACGTGCCATTACCACCGGCAGGTCGGTGTAGGAAACGACGGCCTGACTATCCTCGATCGCGACTTGCAGGTTTTTAATGGCTTCTTCCACTATCTCCTTGCAATCCGTGATTTTTAAACCTTTGCCGGGGCCACCGGCGCGGGAGAACGCCAGCAAGTCCTGAATTAGCGCCTGCATGCGTATGGCTCCATCCGAGGCATAGCGAATGTATTTGTCAGCCTGCGCATCGAGCTTGCCGGTGTAACGCTCGGCCAGCAGTTGGGTGTAATTCGCGATCATGCGTAAAGGTTCTTGCAGATCGTGTGACGCTACGTAGGCGAATTGCTCTAATTCTGAATTTGATCGTGCTAGCTCTTCTACTTTTTTTGCAAGTTGAGCTTCCGCGATCTTTTTCCCTTTTCTGATCTGCTTGTTTTGCAACACTTCGACTGACTCGGCCAGTAAAATTGGTTCCTTCATGGTTCCGCCCCCTTCTTGCTCGTGGTACCGTAATTGAATCGCCTTGTCGGGCAAACTCAGCGCTAAAACTGACGGGGTTTCTGTTCCCTCGCAACACAACATCTCCAACAATTCAGAAAACTCCTCGGAGACGCGCTCCCGGCGCTCATCGGTAGTGATCTGGACTGCCGGTAGGGTATGGTTCGCTGCGGCAAGCCGCGATGTGGCCTGTGGTTCTTGCTTCGGTACATCCGCCACTTGCGGCGCAAGCTTCGCCATTGCCCTCGCCCTAGAAAATCTCTTTATGGGATTAGCGACGTTGCCTCGCGTCACTTGGCTGTCCAGTACACCGGCGATTGCATTGAACGATTCATGTTCGGCTTGGGAGAGCCGATTTTGGGTGTCGGGATTGGGTCTTTCGCTGGTGGCCATAGCGTGTTCCTTACATCAGTGATATGGCGCCAGAGTAGTTCCTAAAGAGTTATTAGAGCTGTTCATAATAGAACAGCAGAACATTACTATCGGTGTGCTTGACCGAAGCGGCCATACAGGAATGTACGTAGAGCGGGAAGGATGTTGCTGGTATAGCCCGAAGACAGCAATTCCAGCGGTCGAAGTAGTTAATCTTGATTCAAACTTTGGTTTGCGGATTCGCCGCAAACAACTACTCATTCATCGAGTATTACTTTAAGTAATGAGCTATAGACTCGCAGACCTCGATCGTAGCGGATGAATCCGCGCTGCTTGAACTTGTTCATAAAGACGTTGATTCGCGAACGGGTTGTGCCCACCATCTCCGCCAGCGTCGTCTGACTTACCTCGGGGATAATGTGTTCGGGCGCTCCTTCTTTGTCAAAATGCGCCAGTAGCAACAAAACCCGGGCCAGGCGTTTTTCGCTGGAGTTAAACAACTGGTCTTCCAGGTCCTGCTGGTAACGAATGTTTCGGGCCAGCAGGTAGGAGACAAACAGATCGGACAACTTATGTTCGCGGTGAAGCGCCTCCATCATAGCTTTGGAGTCAATACGGAGAAGATCACAGCTCGTCACCGCGGTGGCAGAACCCATGCGCAGCGGCTGGCCGGCAAGGCAGCCCTCGCCGAAAAAGTCTCCCACCCCAAGTATCCCGAGGGTTGCTTCCTTCCCACTGTCAGAGTTGACCGTGAGTTTTACGTTGCCCCGTTGAATGTAGAAAATGGCGCTGGTGGTGTCCCCTTGCGCGAAAACTGTCTGCTTCGCGCTGATATGCATCGTAATCCTGCCCTCACCAATAGAGGATAGAAACGTGTCAGGATCGAAATCATACTTATGCTGAGGCAATGGGTCCGGCAATGCTGCGATACTAGACTAGCGCCCCACCGCTAAGTCCTGATCGAGCGTTTCTTGTTACGATTTCAGGACACAACCACATCCTGCCTGTCGCTGCCCTTGGTTCGGCCCTGCACACGTCAAGTGCGCAACCGGAGTATGGCCCATTGTCTGAAAACAAGATGTTCAATTGTGCGCAGGAGAACCCTGCATATCGAGAGAGTTAACAGCATAGTTTGCTGAACCCTCCGTTTCTCAGAGGTACAGAGCTTTAAGCCAGGGTCTGCACCTCTATCGATAGCACAGCCGGCAAGTCGCGCACGATTGGATTCCAGCTGTCCCCCGCATCGGCTGAGGCATACACCTGGCCTCCTGTAGTACCGAAATAGACTCCGCACTTGTCCAGTGAGTCAACGGCCATGGCATCGCGCAACACGTTCACGTAGCAATCTTTTTGCGGCAAGCCTTTACTGAGTGCCTCCCACTCGTTCCCGCCACTACGACTGCGAAAGACACGTAGCTTTCCGTCGGGAGGAAAGTGTTCCGAATCGCTCTTGATGGGGACCACATAGATCGTCTCAGGCTCGTGCGCGTGGACGTCTATGGCGAATCCGAAATCAGTAGGCAGATTTCCACTGACTTCATGCCACGAGTCGCCGGCGTCATCCGAGCGCATCACGTCCCAGTGCTTCTGCATAAAGAGCACCCCCGGCCGCTGCTGACTCATGGCGATGTGGTGGACGCAGTGGCCAACCTCGGCATCCTGGTCCGGAATGTATTGCGAACGCAGGCCTTTATTGATCGGCTTCCAGGTAGAGCCACCATCATCGGTTCGAAAGGCGCCCGCCGCCGAGATGGCGATGTACATACGCTGGGGGTTGCTGGGATCAAGCACAATGGTGTGCAGACACATACCACCCGCCCCAGGCTGCCACTTGGGACCAGTCCCGTGGCCGCGCAGGCCGGGAAGTTCATTCCAGTTCTCGCCCCCGTCGGTGGACCGAAAAATTGCAGCGTCCTCCACTCCAGCGAACACAGTGTTGGGATCGCTCAAGGAAGGTTCCAGATGCCACACCCGTTTGAACTCCCAGGGATGTTGCGTACCGTCGTACCACTGGTGCGTGGTGAGCGGCGCTGCCGCCGCATCGTAGATAAACTTGTTGCTGGCAGCTTTCGGCGGACCGGGCGCCGGCTCTTGTCCGGGGGGCGTGCCCGGTTGGTGCCACGTCTTTCCGCCATCGTCGGAGCGCTGAATGATCTGCCCAAACCATCCACTGGTCTGCGAAGCGTAGATGCGATTGGGATCGACCGGCGAGCCCTTGAGGTGATACATCTCCCAGCCGGCAAAGTGCGGTCCAGAGACTTCCCATTTTTCGCGTTTGCCATCTGAGGTCAGGATGAATGCGCCCTTGCGGGTACCTACTAGAACTCGGACTTGGGACATCGAACACTCCTTTGCATTTCGGATCAGCGTTCTTAAAAGTGGTTTGCATCACGCAACGTGCTTACAACGTAATTGCCGCCCAGCAGGTATCTACGGTCTTGGTTGAAGTGTTTAGTCGTCAAGACATATGACCCAAGTTTTCGCGCTGAAACGGATTATCCCTCTACTTCTTCTGTGCGTACTGTTCGGCACCCATGAAGTGAAGCGAAACATAGGGCTCATCTCCCACGACCCAACTGTCGTGGCCGGGGGCAATGTAGAAAAGGTCACCCGCTTTCATTTGGATGACGCGTCCATCATCCATTGCCGCAGTCGCAGTGCCTGAAACGACCATTCCAATATGTTCGACTGCGCAACTTTTGGTGCCCATCGCTTTGCCCACATGCTCAGACCATTTCCAGCCCGGTTCGTAGGTCGCTCGACCGATGGTCATGTTTCCAATCTTTATTAATTCGAATTTGCCTTTTTCGAATGGGCGCACCTCGTCCGGATTATCAAAGCGCTTGAGGATCATTTCGTGCATTAACGCCTCCGAATTGAATAACCTGTGCGCTACTTTTCCGCCGCGGCTTTCATGCTGGCCAGACCCTTTTCAAAATCGTTGCCGATTAATTTGTCCATGCTGGCAAACACCGTCATGACCTTGCCTGGATAAGTCAGCGGACCGGACATCGTCCAAGTGACATTGGTTGAACTGCCGGAGGGTTGCAAGGCAAACTCGACCGCGTCGTGACCTTCCATTGGCTTTATGAAATCCAGTTTGATCCCCACCTTGGTAGAGGGGACCGAGTCGATGATCTCCATTCGACCCTTGCCCGCTTTACTGTTTCCCTCCCATTCGTATGCCGAGCCGGTGCCACTGGGCGGGCCCGTGAGGGTACGCTTCATGTCGGGATCGAGCTTCTCCCAGGGTGACCACGATGGCCAGTTATGAAAATCGTTAATCAGCGGAAAGACCTTTTCAGGAGGAACCTGAATCGCAATAGTGCGCTGTACCCGGAAATCTCCGGGCTTGAATGCCGCATAAATCAAAATCAGCGCCACCACTAAGCCGACACCAACAAGAATCTTCTTAATCATCGTTCGTCCTGCACTTTCTACGATCTAAATTGAGTTGAACGCTACGCGCGTAAACGAGTCCCCACTCAACATCCCCTTGCCCCATTTCTCGTCGTATCTCGCAGTCGGTTTGGCGGCGATAATCGCGTCCACGCTTTTGCCTTCCTTTTTCAGGGCGCCGACATGTACGGCAATATCGGCTAGCATGTCTCGATATTCCCTGACCGCGGTGGCATTCATGAGCGGCCCGTGACCAGGAATGATTTTGGTGCCGCTGTCGCTTAGGGCAAGAATGCGATCGGCCCCCGCTATCATGCCTTCGATGCGACCACCCGTTGAGTAATCAATGAAGGGAAACGATGCGCTGAATAAAATGTCCCCGCCATGAATTACGTTCGCCCGCACGAACCGAATGAAACTGTCGCCGTCGGTGTGGGCGGGGTCGACGTGGGTGACGATTACTTCCTCGCCTCCCAGGTTTAGAGTGGTAACACTTGAAAAGCTGTTCTCGGGAAGAGCTCCCGGAGGCGAGGCAGGCACGCGAATGTGGAAGAAATCGATATCCTGCGCTGCGGCCATCCGCTTGCGGACATTTTCGTGAGCGACAATTAGAGCGCCTTTGTTACGAAACGATTCATTGCCGTCGGTGTGATCGAAGTGCCAGTGTGTATTCACCAAAACGCGCAGCGGCACGGGGCCATAGCTGTCAATCTGCGAGAGAATCGCTGAGCTGGCCCCGGCGATACCCGAGTCAACCGCCAGTTTCCCGTCCGGCGAATTGAGTACGGCAATGTTGCCGCCTGGGCCGGAAATCATATAGAGCTGATCCCTCAGTTTGCTGCTCACCGGCGGAATCGCGCCCAGGTTCTTGCGCATCCGCTCGAGGAAGTCGGCGGGGGGCGGGGTCTGGGCAAACAGATCGCGGCTGAAGTGCCAGGCTGCGAAGCCGCCACCTAGCAAGCCGAGCCGCACCATAGCAGCGCGTCGCGAAATCGCGTTGTTGCGGACTGAGGTCGGCTTGGTCATATTCATGCGCACCCGCTGTTGAGATACAAATACATTTTCAGCTCCACAAGTTTATATTCCAAGGTCGGTTGCTTGGATTGTGAATGTTGATTTAGCGTCAGAATATAAAACAGTTAACTTGCGGTTTGCAAGTGAGATAATCCTGTAGAGCTTTATGCCCAAGACAAGCCGCCCCCGGCCGCGCTCAAGATGTCCGCTGAATGCTTCTGTGGAAATACTAGGAGACCGCTGGTCGCTGCTAATCATTCGCGACCTGATGCTGCGAGGGGTGAAGAGTTTCAAGGATCTCTCGCAGTGTGACGAGGGCATCGCGAGCAATATTCTCGCTGACCGGCTGCGCAAACTGATCATGTACGAAATTCTTGCGGCTCAACCAGATCCATCTGATGGGCGCAAACAGCTTTACCGGCTGACTGCTAAGGGAATCGATCTTGCGCCGATTCTTACCGAGATGGTGCTATGGGCGGCTGCCCATGAAGACGTAGGCAATCGAGAGCTCTCGCAGGTAATGAAGCAGGACAAGCAAAAATTTATTGCCGGGGTGAGAAAACGTTGGGTAGCCGACGGCGAAAGGTAGGAACGCAGTTTAAGGCGATGCTTGCTTAACGCTACCCGTCGCCTGAAGTTCAATGTCCACATTGTCTCCCACACGCAAGAATAGAACGCTGGGATTTTTCATTCCCCATTTCGCATATGGAACCGGAAAATGGGCTAGCACGCTCCAATGGGTGGGATCGAGTTTGACGTCCACGGGCGCAGTCATCTCGTGATCAGCTCCGTGGATGGCAAAAATCCCATGGACCTGCACCGACGACGCGCCGGTAGTGGCGACGCTGCCTTCAACATGATCCGGACGGAAACTTATTTCCGGGTAACGGCCGCTCTCCAGAACTTCCTTGTGCATTTTGCGATCGCGGCCCGTGCTGCCACTTTGTCCGCTGGTAGCATCGAAAACGATGTCGCCGCCGATTTTGCCAGTCGCAGGATCAAAGTGAATCTGGCAGCGCTCAACTTTGAATTCACCGTGTACGGTGTGGAGTGGGTCGCTCAAGGTAAATCTGGCAGTCGTCTGTGCAGGATCGCATTGCATCACCAATTCCTGAGCGCTGGCGGAAAGCGCAAAACCTGCCAATAGCAAGCAAAGAACAAAAGATGTTCTGTCCGGTCGTGCTATGGCACACTTCAATTCGTTCCTCACTCGTGCTACGTCGTTAATAACTTCCAGCCCAGGGCCAAACCGTTGACAGCAGTTTCGACTGGCGACGCAATCCCTACGTGGGTAGCCAATATATGTGCAAATAGCCTCGGCTGAGAGACAAAAGCTCGCATCACCCTAGTACGAAGCCGCCGATGTTCCAATAACAGCATAAGACTCGCCATGAGCGCCGGACGACGGGCCAAGCCACGATGCTTCCTCTGATATTGCTTCAGGTCTCCCGACACCAGGCATTCCGCCAGCGCATCTGCCTGATAAAAGGCGAGGCACAAACCTTCGCCCGTGATGGCATCCACTCCGCCGGAAGCGTCGCCAATAAGCGCCACGTTCTCTGAGCATACACGGGCCAGCTTGCGGGTAACTGAAAGAGCGCCACGTTGCGCCGAGCCGTGAGGCATCCCCGCAAGCCGTGCCGCGACCTCAGGGAAAAACGGCAGGGCTCGATCCAGGCGAAGTGTCGCATCCCGTGAAATCAGGGCGACGCAAATTTCTTCCGGACCAACCGGGGTTATATATAGCTGACAATTGGGTCCCCAGTGTAATTCCATGAAGTCGGCCCAAGGTGTGACTTTATAGTGCCGCCGAAAAGCATAGCGGACTTGCTTGCGTCGATGATCGTCAAGCCCAGCCCAGCGCCTTACCCGTGAGCTGCCACCATCAGCGCCGACAATCCAGCGTGCGGGCATCGCCTGATGATTAACCACGACGCTTTCTCGCTGTATTCCGGTCACAACCGCCCGCCATAAAAAGCGCACTCCCGCCGCTTCTGCGCGCTCAACCATAAGGCGGTGCAGGTGGGTACGCCGCACCCCTACCGCGATGCCACGAGGGAAAAAAGCGTCCACTGACAGACCGGATCCAATAAACCGAATGCCGCGGAAGCGCTGGCCCTCCGTGAGAGGAAGATCGATACCGAGGCGCTGCAGAGCGGCGATCCCATCCGGCATAAGGCCCTCGCCGCAAGGTTTATCAATGGGCGGGGACATGCTATCGGCAACTGTAACTTCAAAACCCCGCTGGCGAGCTGCCAGAGCAGCCGCCAACCCGGCAGGACCGCCGCCGATCACAAACACATTGCGCGGGCTTGCGGTGGTCACCATTCCAGCGCCACCAACTCCGAGCAAAAGCCTGGCCCCATGGCCGCCAACAACCCGAATGTTCCCGCAGCCGGCCGGCGATTTTTGATTACTTCTTCCAGCACCACTAGAACCGAAGCGGAGGAAAGATTTCCTACGCGGCGCAGGCAGTCCCAGGAGGCTTGCAGCCGGTGGTCTTCCAGTTCAAGAGCGGTGGCGGTTGCCTGCAGCACTTTAGGACCGCCGGTGTGAAGGACCCAACTACCGACATCCCGGCGTGTCCGGCCAATTTCAGCAAGAAAGCGGTCAACATCGCCGCGCAGGTGGCGCTCAATCAGAGAGGGCACTTCGGGCGAAAGCACAATGCGAAATCCATCTTCGGAAACCCTCCAGCCCATCATCTCCTCGGTGTCGGGATAAAAGACCGAGCGTGTCGCCACAATCTGCGGCCCTTCCAATTGGCACTGATCGCCGGCAACCAGAACCGCGACCGCTCCATCGCCAAATAATCCTGAGGAGATCAGGTTCGCAACCGAAAGATCGCCACGTTGCAGCGTCAGCGAGCAGAGCTCTACCGACAGTAGGAGCGCGACCTGGTCGGGATAGGCGCGAACGTAGTCCGCAGCTCGCGCAATTCCCGCCGCACCCGCTACGCAACCCAGCCCGAACATTGGTATGCGCCGAATGCCCGGCGAAAGTCCCATGCGATTGATCAAAAGAGCATCAATGGAGGGACTCGAAATGCCAGTCACCGAAGTGAAGAAAAATGCGCCAATGTCGGATAGCGGAACTCCGGCTTTCGTAGCGGCGCAGCTGATCGCACATTGGCCCAGTTCCTGGGCGACACGAATCCAATGATCGTTGGCCTCGCCCCAACCCCGTAGTTTGGGATATTCCCCGATCGGCAGCGACAGAAAACGGCCGGCCACTCCTACGTTCTTGTGTAGTCTGCGCAGAACTTCAGGCTTAACTAACCGATCGCCCCAGTATTCCTGGAGTGCCGTAAACATCATCTCCTGCGAGTAATAGTGCTTGGGAAAAGCGCTGGCGACACTCATAATTCGCATGTTTTAAAGTTGGCCTCTGCTGTTCGGCGTCAGGTTCCGCGCTTCTCTTTCAAATGCCGATTGCTCTCCGCGTCAACCCGAGTGCCTCGGACCAGAAGCTGGCAGAGAAATGCATAAGTTCGACAACTTTGGTGACGGCCACCACAAATTCATCAATTTGCTCTTCCGTGACGAGGAGAGGCGGTGCCGCTTTCAGTACCATGAAGTTGTTCCCGCAAATCTGGGTGAGGATGTTGCTATCGCGAAACAGTCTCATAACGACGATTTGCCCGAACATGGCAGGGTGAATGTGATGAAATGCTTCGAAAGGGATACGCAAGCGAAGCGATTTGGGCGATTGAAATTCGATTCCCAGCAGCAGACCTGCGCCGCGAACTTCTTTAATCATTTCGAAACCGTGAAGAGCATGGTCCAAACGCTGGCGCAGCATCGAACCCATTTCTGTAGCCCGCGAACCCAGATTTTCCCGCTCTAGAACGTCGAGCGTGGCCAGCCCAGCGCGCATGGCTAAACTGTTCTCGCTGAAAGTAGAGGTGTGAATTATGGAGCGCCGCAGCGAACCGTAAACCGAGTTATAGATGTGATCGGTCATAAGTACGGCACTGACCGGTACCAACCCTCCGCTCATGGCTTTGGCCAGCACCACCATGTCAGGTTCGATCCCGAAATGATGCGATGCCAGAAATGGACCGGTGCGATACATTCCGGTTTGTACCTCGTCCAGCACAAAAAGTGAACCGTAGCGACGGCAGAGAGCCTGGGCCGCTTGCATATAGGCGGTCGAGGGTACACGAACACCAGCCTCTGATTGAATGGGCTCAACGACGAAAGCCGCGAACTTTTTTGTGGATAACTGTTGCTCCAGCGCAGAAATGTCGTTGAAGGGAATCGCCGCGGTGTCAGGAAGTAAAGGGCCAAACCCTTCGCGCCAGAAGGGACTTCCCATCAGTGAAAGGGCCCCGCAGGTGAGCCCGTGGAATGCACCGTCCGCGTACAGCAGCCCAGATCGTCCGGTGTAGGAGCGGGCGAACTTGATAGCGGCTTCGATTCCCTCGCTGCCAGAGCTGCCAAAGAACACTTTGGCCAACCTTCCGCCGGCGCACTGGCACAACTTTTCGGCTAGCTGCCCCGCAAGTTCGGATACGTGCGTTTGAATCATTGCCGGGCCGCAACGTTCCAATTCATCGCGCAGCGCATCAACCACCGCGGGGTGGTTGTGCCCGGTGTTGTGCACGCAATAGCCAGAAAGAAAATCCAGGATGCGGCGGCCATCGTCGGTGAACAGTTCGCTGGCCAGGCATCGCTCGTAGCGAACGTTCATTTCAAGCAGGTCCAGCAGATGGACCCATTGCGGATTGACGTGCGCAGAGTAATTCGCCCCTACCGCCGGCACGACGGTGCTTAAACCCATTCGGTTTCCTTGTGCAGCAAGAAAAGTACTGAAGTGTTGCCCCACCTATGCGATGCGGGATGAGCGGGCGAAAGTTGCATTCAAGACGTAGAACCCTGGGCCGGTCAGGCCTCTGCCACTCACTAAGCGGCTCAGTCTCCGAATCTTTCAGCGGATCGAGCCTTGGCTTTGGCGGCTTCTTCCTCCCTATTCTTGGGCGGCGCCGCCGTTTCCAGCGAATGAAGAAGACGCCGGCAGACCGCGGCTATGTCGTCGATGGCGGTATCGAACAGGGCCTCATTGACTTTGGAGGGTTTGTTGAATCCGCTGATTTTTCGCACGAATTGCAGTGAGGCTGCGCGGATTTCTTCGTCCGTGACTGGCGGATCGAAGTTGAAGAGAAGTTTGATATTGCGGCACATGAGAAAAAGTTAACAGATAGAGGTGGTGCGAGAAAAGCGCAACGGCCTCTTGAATTGTCATGCCGCCCAAAGGGGAGGAATCTATTGTTCAGGCTAAAGATGAAAATTCAGCAGAGCTAATGCCTCCCTGCGGTCGGAATGACAAGCTGTGTGATTAGCCGATCCCTAATTCTTTCACCAGCACCTTCCACTTGCTATCGACAAGAGCCTTTGTTCTCTCATCCATCACGATTTCGTCCGGCCAGGGACGGTTGAAGCCTTCGGTCTCCCATTTACGGGTAGCGTCAATGCCCATTTTTGATCCGAAGTTTGGCAGCCGCGAGGCGTGGTCGAGCGAATCCACGGGGCCGAGAGTAAATTGGATATCACGTTCCGGGTCGATGTGGTTTAGGGCCTTGAGCGTGACATCGCCAATATCCTGCACATTTACATCTTCGTCCACCACGATAATGCACTTGGTGAACATGGCCTGGCCCAGTGACCAGATTGCGCTCATCACTTTGCGGGCCTGCCCCGGATAGCTCTTGCGAATGCTCACGATCATCAGGTTGTGAAAGACGCCTTCAAGCGGCAGATTGATGTCCACGATTTCCGGGATGGTCAGTTTCATCAGGGGTAGAAAAATGCGCTCCACAGCCTTGCCCATCCATCCATCTTCCATCGGCGGCTTGCCAACAATCGTGGTCGCATAAACCGGATCTTTACGATGGGTGATGCAGGTGAGATGGAAGACCGGATAAAGATCTTCCAGTGAATAGAATCCAGTGTGGTCGCCGAACGGTCCTTCGGTGCGCAGCTCGTCGAGGTTGACGTAGCCCTCCAGCACGATCTCTGAGTTGGCTGGCACTTCGAGGTCAACAGTTTCGCACTTTACCAGTTCGATGGGCTTCTGGCGCAGAAAGCCGGCGATCAGATATTCCTCAACATCCGGAGGCGCGGGCACGATCGCCGAAAAAGTAAGCGCCGGGTCAGTGCCGATAGCGACCGCGACTTCCATTTTTCCGATAGGCCGGTCCCCCGAACTAAGCATGGAGCCTCCGCCGGTGCGCGCCATAATGTCGACGGCGCCAGAGGTCGAGGTCGCAGCCCTGCGAAGGGCGTCACGATAGTGTTCGGCCGCAACTTTTTGGCGCTGCCAATGCATGCCGGTAGTCTGGCCATCGAAGACTTGCATGCGATACATCCCTACGTTGCGTTTGCCGGTTTTGGTGTCGCGAGTAACCACGCAAGGCATAGTGATGAATCGGCCTGCGTCCTGCGGCCAGCATTGCAGAATGGGAAAATAATCGAGCGAAAAGTTGCTTTTTCGGATGACCTCTTTGCAGGGCCCAGTGGCGACGGTCTTAGGAAAAAACTTGCCCATCTCTGCCAGCATGGGAAGCATTTTCACTTTGTCGAGGAAGCCTTGCGGAGATTTCACATCCATGAAGTGTCGAATGCGGTCGGCTACCTCATCGAGCCCGTCAACTTCCAGGGCGAGGTTCATCCGGCGGGCCGAACCGAACTGGTTGATCAGGACCTGGGCGCCGGGATGGCCTTTGATGTTCTTGAACAGCAACGCCGGACCACCCGCTCTAGCGCCCTTACTCTTGCTGACTCTGTCGGTAATCTCGGTAATCTCAAGGACGGGATCGACTTCCGTGGTGATCTTTTTTAGTTCGCCGGCGCGGTCGAGCGCGGTCATCCACTCGCGAAGACTGTCGTAAGCCAATCAACTCTCCTGTACAACAAGCAAGAGTATAAGGCATGGGTCGGCTGGCTTGTTTCCCGCCCGTACTGTGCTATAAACCGATCACGCGGCATTTATTTCGAGAGTTCGACGTGAATTCACCCTTCCCACTTGCGGAGCACGCTCCCCTTCCCGGCTACGAAGACCAGGCTGCGTTTTTTGCACCCGCATTTGAAGTTCTCCAACAAGCGATTGGGCAGCGGGCTTTTCCTGGCGCTTCCATCGCGGTAATCCACAAGGGAAAGCTAGTCGCGTTGAAAGCTTTTGGCCGATTTACTTTCGATCAAAAATCGAGCGCAGTCGCGACCGCCAGTGTGTTTGATCTGGCTTCAGTCTCGAAGGTTCTGGCGACCACCAGCATGGCCATGCTGCTTTATCAGCGCGGACTTTTGGATTTGGAGACACCTGTCGCAGCCATCGTTCCAGAGTTTGGAGGGACAGATCCACGGCGCAAGGAAGTTACCTTGCGCATGCTGCTGGCACACTCTTCTGGACTGCCGGCGTACGAGAAATTGTTCTTGCGCAAGCACACTCGTGCAGAGCTTTTGGCGGCAACATTTTCTACCGGACTAACCGCTGACCCTGATACCCGCACAGAATACAGCGACATCGGTTTTATCGTCCTGGCAACGGCATTGGAGCGAATCGCCGACGAGTCACTCGACCGCTTCTGCCAGCGTGAGGTCTTTAGTCCCCTGGGCATGCTGCAAACAGCGTTCAATCCTCCGGTGGCTTGGCGTGAGGGGATACCGCCTACCGCAGATGACAAGACCTTTCGACACCGGATAATTCAAGGAGAAGTGCAGGACGAGAACGCCAGCGTGCTGGGTGGCGTCGCCGGACATGCGGGCGTGTTTTCCTCTGTCGTGGACCTATCTGTTTTTGCCAATGTGATGCTGCAGGGCGGGCGACCGCTTTTTCGTTCTGAAACGGTTGCCGTCTTCACGCGGCGCGAAACCTCCCCTATGGGAACGTCACGCGCGCTCGGCTGGGACACTCCTTCGGCGCCATCACAATCTGGTAAATATTTTTCTGTGCGCGCCTTCGGACACCTCGGGTACACCGGTACTTCGCTATGGATCGATCCCGAGCGGCAGTTGTCGGTGATTATGCTGACCAACCGCACCTGGCCGGATTGCAAAGAACACTCGATCAAGCAGGTGCGTCCCGCATTTCACGATGCGGTGATCGAATCGCTGGAGACCTCGCGTTGAAAACGAAGAGAGAAAAACTTAGTTCGTTAGGCACGGAACAGCTAAATCGCGCAGCCGCGGGGCTTGACCAAAAGTCGGCGATCCAATTGGCGCGGATCATCAACGCTGAAGATTCCAGAGTTGCTGGCGCGGTGAAGAAAGCGTTACCCCGGATTGCTCGTGCCATCGATTTGATCGCAGCCGGAATCGGACGCGGCGGCAGGTTGATCTATGTTGGCGCCGGAACCAGTGGACGAATCGCGGCGCTCGACGCTTCTGAGTGTCCGCCGACTTTCAATACCGATCCTGAAACCGTGCAGTTTGTGATTGCAGGAGGAACCAAGGCACTGTGGTCGGCTACCGAAGCCAGCGAAGACTCTTCCGAATTGGGTGTCAGCGAAATTGCCGCAAGAAAGCCCGGCAAGAATGACGTCGTCGTGGGGATTGCCGCCAGTGGGCGAACTCCTTTCACCGTCGCCGCCGTCGCGGAAGCCCGCCGCCGCGGAGCAGAGACGGTGGCCGTAGTGTGCAACCCAGGGTCGCCGCTGGAAAAAGCCGCGCACGTAGGCATCGTAGTCGAGGTGGGCCCGGAGGTGGTCTCTGGATCGAGCCGGATGAAGGCAGGCACAGCCCAGAAGATGGTGCTGAACATGTTGTCAACCGGCGCCATGACCAAGCTAGGCTATGTGTATGGAAACCTGATGGTGAACGTTCACCTGAAGAACGTAAAACTTCTTGAACGTGGACTGACAATCCTGCAGCGCGCCACCGGAGTCAGTCGCGAGGCGGCACAGCAGGCATTGCAATCCAGCGGACACGTGGTTCCGGTCGCCTTGGTCATGCTGCAAGCTAACGTCGGCCGGAAAGTTGCCGAGCAGTCTCTTAAATCTGCCAACGGCCATGTTCGTAACGCCATTGCTGCGGCCAGCAAGCTGTAATTCCCTTGTTATACTCACCCTGCATGTTGAACGAAACCTTGCAGCAGGGGCAGGCTTTGACGGATGCGGCACTGGAACAACTGCTGCCTGCGGCCGGCACCCGGCCTACGTCGATCCATCAGGCTATGCGGCACAGCGTCTTTGCCGGCGGCAAAAGACTGCGCCCAATTTTGTGCATTGAAGCGGGGCGGATGATCGCCGGCGCTGTTCCGGCGGGAATTGAAGAACTGGGCGCCGCGCTTGAAATGCTGCATACCTATTCCCTGATCCACGATGATCTGCCGGCGCTCGATAATGACGACCTGCGGCGGGGGCGGCCTACATCCCATAAAGTTTTTGGAGAAGCCATCGCAATTCTGGCCGGCGACGCGCTACAAACTCAAGCTTACGAAGTTTTGGCGCGACTGCATTGTTCGGCAGAAGCCCGCGTCTGGATCATCGAAGAGATTGCCCGCGGCACCGGCACTGTCAACGGCATGATTGGCGGGCAGGTAGTCGATCTGGAAGCCGAACATCAGAAACCTGACGCCGCGACACTCGAATATATTCACCGCTCCAAGACCGCGGCTCTGATCACGGCGAGCGTGGTGAGTGGCGGAATATACGCAGGCGCCAATGACGCTGATGTCGAGCAACTACGCATCTTCGGGCAGTCGATTGGTCTGGCATTCCAAATCGTTGACGACATTCTCGATGTAACCCAGACATCCGAACAGCTCGGCAAGACTGCCGGAAAAGATACCGCGGCAGAAAAAGCCACGTATCCTGCCTTGTTTGGGATTGATGAATCAGTCAAGCGGGCCGACGAGTTGATCCAGCAAGCCGCCGGAGCTCTGCAGAGTTTCGGGCAACGTGCAGAGACTTTAAAAGCGCTGGCCGGTTATTTGGTAGTGCGTAAAAAATAAGAGTAGAGACGTAGCTCCGCTACGTCTCCGCAGCTTAAACCCCATTCGCGCGATTCCGAATCAGCGACAGGAACTCCGTCCTCGTTTCCTGCTCATCGCGGAAGCACCCCAGCATTGATGACGTTACCGCCGCGGAATGCTGCTTCTCCACCCCCCGCATCATCATGCAAAGGTGGCGCGCTTCAATCACGACTCCCACGCCCTGAGGTTGGATGACTTTCTGTATCGTCTCCGCAATCTGCGTAGTCAGTCGTTCCTGAATTTGCAGGCGACGAGAAAACAGCTCGATCAACCGGGGAATTTTGCTCAGCCCGACTACTTTGCCGTTAGGAATGTAGGCGACATGCACCTTGCCGATGAACGGGAGCATGTGATGTTCACACAGGCTGTACATCTCGATGTCTTTCACAATGACCATCTCGTCATAGTTGACGGTGAACAGCGCGTCTTTCAGGAGCGCCTCCGGGTCCTGCTTATAGCCCCGCGTCAAATGTTCGTAGGCTTTGTGCACGCGCTCCGGCGTGCGTTCCAGTCCTTCGCGGGCCGGGTCTTCGCCGAGGCGGACGATCATCTCTCGTACCAGTTCTTCGAAGCTAGCGCTGGTTAGGGTTGAAGCCGGAATTGGAGTCTCGATAGTGCTCATGGGTAATTTGGTATGCGGGTATCTAAACCGCTACCAAATCCTTTCTTCGTCGGCGTATTCAAACGAATTCATCATGGTCTCTTCCAGCCGCACCTTTTCAAGATGCGCATGAGTGAAGCCACGCTGCAAAATATCGTGGATCACGGTGCTCAGATTTTCCGTCGTGGGAATATTGCTTTTGAACTCTGGCAGCATGTTCAGGTTCTCGATGTCGAAGCGATCGACCACCTTACTATGGACAAAGTTATCGAGATCAACCAGGTTGCACACCATTCCCGTTGACTCCTGCACCTGGCCGCTCACCGTGATTTCCAGCATGTAGTTGTGGCCGTGGCCGTGCGGATTATTGCACTTGCCATAGACAGCAACATTTTCTTCCGCCGACATGGCATCGCTGTGCAGGCGGTGCGATGCCGAAAAAATATAGCGGCGGGTGAGATAGGCCTTCATGCCTCTCCGTAGAAATCGACGAACAAGTCTGGGGTTTCGTACACTCGCACCCGATGCAGTTGCGCTGCGTTCAGCTTTGGCTCGAGACGCTGCCAGATGGCGATGGCTAAGTTCTCTGTGGTCGGAATGCGGGTGAGAAACTCCGGCACTTCTTTGTTGAGGAAGCGGTGGTCCATGCCATCCAGAACTTCCTGCTTTAACACTTGTTTCAGTTCTGCCAGGTCAACTACAAAGCCCGACCGCGGATCGACTTCACCTTTTACCGTGACTTCCACGGTGTAGTTGTGACCGTGCCCGTTGGGGTTATTGCACTTGCCGAAGATGCGCCGGTTCTCTTCCGTCGTCAAGTCCGGATTATGGTAAAAGTGCGAGGCGGCAAATTCAGCCTTTCGGGTCAGATAGATCATAGGGGTGCGGGCGTGCTCTCAGTCGCACTCATTGGATGCTCGTCGGGCGCTGGCGGCACCTCGCTGCCATAAACTCTTCCCTTCCATGTCACTTCGCCTCTGCTATGAAAGAGTCGGGAGCGCAATAAAAGATACGAAAAAACCGGCAAGCCAAACAGTGCCAACAGATTGCAATCCCAGCGGAAATGGGCTTTCCGCACTCGCTGCATGAACACACCATACAAAACCACACCGACTAAGCCTGCGATTATGGCGGTGTGTCGCAGATCCCTGGCCACGCCTACAGCGGCCAAAGCGGCACAGCCCACGATCAAGAAAAACTCGATAGCCCGTAGCACAGCAAGTTGCACAGTCGCAGGAAACAGAAACACCAGGTTTTTGGTCCAGCCCTCGCGAAGCTGTAAAAAGCTGCCATACATCCGCGTGCTGACCGCATCGGGCGCGTAACGGAAGAGAATCTTTCTTCCCGACGCTTTCACGGCGCGCGCCAGCGCCACGTCCTCCAGTAAAGAGCTCCCTACGCCCGCAAAGCCGTTTACCGCGTCATAGGCGGCGCGCGAGATCAACAGATATTGTCCATTGGCTGCGGCTGCGGCAGAGTTCGGATCGCTCACTTGCGACGGCCGAAACGTGGATGCCAGTTCGGCGAAGATAACCGGCATTACCGACTTCTCAACCAGACTGCGCACATCCTGTTGCGGGGAATAGGAGAGCAGGTCAGAACCCTGGCGTTCGCCTTCTGCAACCGCGCGGGCGAGCGATCCGGGACGGTGGATGGTATCCGCATCCGTGAAAAGCAGCCATTCGCCGCGGGCCGCGCTCGCCCCGGCCACCATGGCGTTGGTCTTCCCGCTCCAACCAACCGGCAACAAACTCGGCGTCACCACCCGAACTTCAGAGAAGCCCGCCGCAATAGCGCGGGTCTGGTCAGTTGAGCCATCGTCCACCACAATGATTTCCCGACTTATGCCCGATTGCCCTACCAGCGATTGCAGGCAAGCGGCGAGGCAGGCCTCTTCATTCCGTGCCGGAACAATTATCGACACTCGCGGCGACTCGGTTCCCCGCCCCGTTGACACTGTGGCTTCAGCCGGCATAGTCCGAATTAGGTATTATAGCTGCGTGCGACGTTTCTTTTGGCTTCCGGCCCTGCTCACCATATTGCTTTCTGGCTGTTACAGCGGCTCCAAGCCGCCTCGCATTGGCACGGTAGCGCCCAATTTCACGGTGCAGGACAGCGACCGAAAGGTCACTCTGAATGACTTTCACGGCAAGGTCGTGGTGCTCAATTTTTGGGCGACCTGGTGCGCGCCTTGCGTGGAAGAGATGCCATCACTCTCCCAGCTACAGCAGCGAATGAAGGACAAGGGAGTAACCGTGGTGGCAGTCAGCGTGGACGTAAGCCCCGATAAATACCAGAGCTTCATCAACGAGCACAACCTGCACCTGTTGACGGTGCGCGACGGCAATCAACAAAGCAATACGCTTTACGGAACGTTCAAATTCCCCGAGACCTACATCATTGACCGCAACGGCGTGATGCGGCGCAAATTCATCGGAGGAGTCGACTGGTCTCAGCCTGAAATCGTCGATTTCCTGAACAAGCTATAACTTCCAGTTGCCACCTTCTGCCAAGTCCTGTAAGGTACGTCGTCGACGAATCCAATCTTCAGTAGAGACGTAGCTCTGCTACGTCTCGGAGCGCCGCTGAATAGATGTTATTGCTAAAGACCGTAACAGAGATCGACGCAAAAACCAGACGTAGCAGAGCTACGTCTCTACGCAGGATTTAACGCTAGTATTAACGGCTGTCATCATGGCGCATTCTCCTACCGTCAACCTCGCGACGCCTGTTTCAGCCATACCTGGCGACCTGTCGTCCGAAGTCGTACGCAAGCTGACCGTACGCCTGGTTCCCTTCCTGTTTGTTCTCTACATTGTGGCCTATCTCGATCGCATCAATGTTGGCTTTGCCGCCTTGCAGATGCAGCAGCAATTCCACTTCAATGACGCGGTCTACGGTTTCGGTGCCGGGATATTTTTCGCCGGCTACATGTGCTTCCAGCTCCCCAGCAATTTAATACTGCATCGGGTGGGAGCCCGCCGCTGGATATGTCTTCTGATGGTGGTGTGGGGAGTGATCTCATGCTGCATGATTTTTGTTACCGGGGTAAAGAGTTTTTACGCCTTGCGCTTTACTCTTGGCCTGGCTGAGGCTGGGTTCTTCCCCGGCGTAATTCTTTACCTGCGCACCTGGTTTCCGGCGAATGCGCGAGCCCGCACCGTAGCCTGGTTCATGACAGCGGCTCCCCTGTCAGGTGTCATAGGTGGTCCAGTTTCAGGCGCACTGTTGTCATTGCACAGCCAGACCGGGCTTGCGGGCTGGCAGTGGCTGTTCCTCATGGAAGGGCTGCCCGCTATTCTGCTGGGCGCGGTCGTAATTTTTTATCTGACCGACAAGCCGGCGGACGCCACCTGGCTCTCTGCTGAACAGCGGCAATGGCTTGCGGAGACCTTGGAGCGTGAGAGCCGTCAGCATTCGGCCGCCGGACACAGCAGCATTTCCTCTGCTCTGCTGAGTGGACGAATCTGGATACTGACTTTCATCTACATGGGGATGAATACCTGCGCGTACGGAATCAGCTTGTGGCTGCCGAAAGTCATCCACAGCCTCTCCGGCGTCAGCAATCTGGTGATTGGGTTTCTGGCGGCGATCCCCTACATTGCGGCCGCTATTGCCATGGTGATTATTGGCCACCATTCTGACCACACCGGCCAGCATCGTGGACACGTCGCTACCTTGGCGTTTGTTGCCTCCGCCGCGTTGATTGGGGCGGCCTACTCCCATTCTGTTATTCCTATGGTGGCCGCGCTCAGCGTGGTGGTGCTGGCGGTCTTTTCCATGATGGGTCCGTTCTGGGCTCTGCCTTCTTCAATTTTGGCCGGAAGCGGCGCCGCCGCGGGAATTGCCCTGATCAATTCGATTGGCAACCTCGGAGGCTTCATCGGCCCATACGTGATCGGGAAGGTAAGGAACTCCACGGGAGACTTCAAGGGAGGCCTCCTGCTGGTCGCTATGGGATTAGCTGTCGCCGGGTGTCTGGCATTGCTGATCCGCATGAAGCGGCCTGCAAATACTCAGAAGGCACATTAAAGTCATACACTTAGCCATCCTCCTCTGAGATACATCTAAAGTGGTAGAGATAAAGCCCTCCACCGCAACTATCGGGTGGGGGCAGGGTTTATTTGACTAGCAACACGAGCAGGCTGGCCGTCCCTAGGCCGCTTGCTTTGAGAGATTTGCCGATCAGGCGATCTCTAGGAGTACGAGCCATGAAAGTGTTTGGACGAGTTCTTATAACGACTGTATTTCTTACCCTGCTCGGCGCCGGCACTCTGCGGGCCCAGGACGACCAAGGCAATGCGCCTGAGCCATCGAATCAAGTCAACCAGGGCGAGCAGTCCAATCAGGCCGATCCTCCGGGGCGCGCCATTCGTCTGCAATACACCCAGGGATCAGTTTCAATTCAGCCCCAGGGGAACGGGGACTGGGTCGAGGGCGCACTGAACCGCCCGCTGACGAATGCCGACAACGTTTGGACCGACAAAAATGCCCGCGCGGAGTTGAGCGTCGGCACCGGTCTGCTGCGCTTGAACTCTGAAGCCAGCCTGACTCTGACCAATATCACTGACAATACGGTTCAGGTGCAATTACATCAGGGCACGTTGAACCTGAATGTGCGCCATATGTTCGAGGGCGAAGTCTATGAAGTCGATACTCCCAACATGGCGTTCACCGTGCAGAAGAACGGCGAATACCGCTTCGACGTCGATCCCGACGGCGATGCCAGCAGCGTAACTGTCTGGAAAGGCCAGGGCGACGCCACCGGCGACGGACCGGCCGTGCATGTAAAAGACCACGAGAGGGCACGCTTTACCAATGGTACTTCCTTGTCGCACCAGTTTGCTCCAGCGCCGGGCTTCGATGGTTTCGACGATTGGGCGCGGGTTCGCGACAAGCGCGAAGGCAACGTCTCGGCGCGCTACGTGGCCCCTGGCGTAGTTGGAACCGAAGATCTCGATGAATACGGCACCTGGAGTGAAGTCCCGTCTTACGGACCGATCTGGGTTCCTCGGCACGTGGATGTTGGGTGGGCTCCCTATCGGGATGGCCACTGGGTCTGGGTTTCTCCCTGGGGTTGGACTTGGGTCGATGATGCCCCCTGGGGATACGCTCCCTTCCACTACGGCCGTTGGGTTTACACCGGCGGATATTGGGGATGGTCGCCTGGACCGCGCTTTGGCCGTCCGATTTATGCTCCTGCGTTGGTCACCTGGTTTGGTGGTTCTGGATGGGGAGTGGGGATCGGCTTCGGTGGTGGATACGGCTACGGCTGGTGCCCGCTGGGTTTCGGCGAGCCTTACTACCCGGGATACCGCTACAGCCGTGGATACTTTGGCCGGGTAAATATCAGTAATACGCGGATCGTCAACATTAACAACTACTACGGCCGCGGTGGCAACAATTTCCGCTACAGGAATATGAATGTGCGCGGCGGCATCACCGCAGTCAATCGCGAAACCTTCGTGAGCGGCCGGCCGGTTGGCCGGTCGGTAATCAACGTCTCGGCAGGTCAGGCGGAACGCGCCCGCCTCGGCGGACGGATTGACCTGGCACCTGGACGGGACAGTCGTTTTGGCGGCGCCGGGCGTGCCTCATCGCTGCCTCCGCAACGCTCGTTTTCGCGTCCGGTGGTTTCGAGAATGTCTTCACCGGGTCGTTCGGAGTCGGGAGGCATTAATCGTGGCGTTTCGCGTCCGGGATCATTTAACGGACGCAACGAATCGCGCCCCGGTGGAGAAGCCAACGCTCGCGGCAACGGCCGGTTTGTGCCGCGTCCGGGGGCGAACAATCCGCAGGCTGGCGGAGTTCGCTCGGAGAACCGAGGCAGTATGAGCAATGGCGGCGTTAACTCCGCTCGCTCCGTGCCACGTCCGTCCGAGAGCAACCGCGGATACCAGGGACAGCGCGGGGACGCCAGGTCCGACGTGCGCTCAGAACGCGGACAGATGTCTGGGCAAACTCCAAACGCGCGTTCCAACAACGAACGCAACGTTCCTCGTCCGAACGCCGGGGTTCGCAGCAACTCGGAAGTAAACGGGGGGGCTCGTTCCAATCAATCGGTACGCAGTGCGCCTTCAGCCGAGCGCAACAGCAGTCCTCGGCAGGGTGGCGGTGAACGGTCTACGCCGCGGCCCGCAGAAGGCGCGTCTCGTGGCGGCGAACGGCAAGGTGGCGGACAACGCAATTCCTCTCGTCCAGATGGAGGACACTCAAGCATGAGTGTCCCCCGTCCGACGGGGCAGGTGAGGGCGGCGTCGTCTTACTACGGATCGAGCAATTACGGATCAGGCAGCCAGCAGTCGCGCGGGTATGGCAACCGGAGCAGCGCTTACTCAGGAAACTTGCGGGAAAATTACGGGTCAGCCCGTTCTTACGGCCAGAGTTCGTATAGCCAGCCGGCCCGTTCGTACTCCCAGCCCTCGCGATCCTATTCCCAACCGTCGTATGGGGCTTCACGTTCCTATGGCCAATCCGGCGGCGGATACTCGCAGCGCTCATCTAACGCTGCGCCACGCTACAGCGCTCCCTCCGGCGGCGGATATCGTTCGTCAGGCAGCGTAGCCCGGAGCAGTGGCGGTGGCGGAGGATCGAGCCACACCTACTCGGGAGGCGGTGGCGGAGGATCGAGCCACACCTACTCGGGAGGCGGTGGCGGTGGACGCTCCAGTGGTGGCGGACGCCGGTAATTGTGTCAGGTGTAAAGAAGCCTCTGCCAAAGCAGAGGCTTTTTTGCGCCCGCTGACAACGGGATGCGGAAGGCTTTACACCCGCAAGGTAGAGACGTAGCTCTGCTACGTCTGGGTTGGCTGGGGGCACAGGCCAGGGTTCGTGGCGCAGGCCAGAAGACGTAGCGAAGCTACGTCTCTACAAGAGATTGCTACCCGGCGACTTCTTCCAATAGCTTTTGATCAATGCACGTTCTGCACGTCGTCCTGATCTTCCGGCGCTTTCATCAGGCTTTTTGCACGTGCTGAGAACCGGGATGCGGAAAGCTTTACACCTGAAAGGTAGAGACGTAGCTCTGCTACGTCTGGGTTGGCTGGGGGCACAGGCCAGGGTTCGTGGCGCAGGCCAGAAGACGTAGCGAAGCTACGTCTCTACAAGAGATTGCTACCCGGCGACTTCTTCCAATAGCTTTTGATCAATATCGAAGTTCGAATGCACGTTCTGCACGTCGTCCTGATCTTCCAGCGCTTCCATCAGGCGAATCATGGTGGAGGCCGCCTGGCCTTCCAGCTTGATGTAGTTCTGCGGAATCATCGCGACGCTCGATGAGCTCGGGGAAATGCCGGCTTGCTTGATCGCTTCAAGCACCGCCTCATAAGCCGAGGTCGGGGTCAACACTTCCCAGTTCTCGCCATCATCCCGCAAGTCGTCGGCGCCGGCATCGAGCACGATCCCCATCAGATCGTCTTCCTTAGCCGCCTTCTTGGGGATAACAATGTCGCCCTTCTTGCTGAACATCCACGACACCGCTCCGGCTTCGGCCATGTTGCCGCCGTTCTTGCCAAAGGCATGGCGGACTTCGCTCACCGTGCGGTTGCGATTGTCAGTGCTGATATCGAGCAGCACGGCGACTCCGCCGGGACCGTAGCCCTCGAGCGAAAATTCTTCATAGCTCACGCCTGGCAGCTCGCCGGTGCCGCGCTGAATGGCGCGCTTGATGTTGTCCGCGGGCATATTCTCAGCCTTGGCGGCGGCAACTGCGGTGCGCAGGCGCGGATTCATATCGGGGTCGCCGCCACTTTTCGCAGCAATGCTGATTTCCTTGATAAGACGGGTGAAAATCTTGCCGCGCTTGGCGTCAAGCGCGCCCTTCTTGTGCTTGATTGTGGCCCATTTTGAATGGCCAGACATGGAAATACCTCGTCTTCAATGAACTTTAATTGCGCAGGATTCGCCCGTAGAGGAGATCACAGGATTCACTCGGGATTGCCTCAAAAACACCGCAGCGAAACGAAATTATAGCATGGCGCAGCAGGCCAAATCGTTGACGGCATCAGGCGTGAAAAGTCTTCTCAGTCTGAGCGAAGCGAAGAACCCCTATCTCGCCAGTCTCTTCGTTACTAGGGATTCTTTGCGGTGTCCGAGGCTGAACAAACACTTACTCCCGCGCCAGGCAAAACCTTCACGAGCCGTCCAGGTTCAGGGCAATATCTCGGGCGATGGGCCACTCTTAAATCGATTGCGATAGGCATAAACAACCGCCAGCAGCGGCGGCGCCAGCAGCACTCCCCAGAACGGAATGACGATGCCGAGCACGATCGGCGCCAGAATCGACGCCCAGATGGGAATCTTGGCGGTGCGCTTCATCAGGTAAGGCTGTAAGAGAAAACCGTCCAGAACGGCGATTACGGCATAAAGCATCAAGACGTAAAGTGGGTGCTCCCAATCGCCCCACTTGAACATGGCGGTCAGCGCCGGACCGATTACGCCCAGCACGGCCCCGATCTGCGGCACAAACTGAAAGAGCGCACCCAATATTGCCCACAGCGGCGCCCACGGGACTCCGATTATCCAGAGCCCTACCAGCCACAGTATTCCTACAGCCAAAGAATCCTGGAGTTGGGCGACAAACCAATTTTTTAAAGCTACGCCCGTCAGTTGAAAGTGTTCGCCTAATCTCATTAATGTCCTTCTTCCCGTGCAACTCTAGGATGCATCTACAGAGATCAGCGCATCCTGCAAGGCCTCGCAAAATCGAATCACGAGTAAACCTCTTGGCTTGGTATTCGTCCATACTCGCAGCAGCAGAACAACTTAGTGGAAACCACTCTGACAAACGCCTTGAGCGCAGCCTGCAATACGCCGGAAGAATCGATTCGGATTACCGCAGAGGGCTTTGACGCTATCGTCCGCGAACATCAACGCCGCGTGTATCGAGTGATCCTTCTGTTGGCAAAAGATCGCGATGCCGCCGATACCTTGACGCAGGAATGCTTTCTGCGCGCGTACCAGGCCCGCGAACGTTTCCGTGGCGAGTGCCGTGTCGATACCTGGCTGCTGCGGATCGCGGTGAATCTGGTTCGCGATCACGTCAAGAGCCGGAGGGCCAGCTTCTGGAAGCGGCTGGTGGGGCTTGAATCCGACGATCGGAATGCGAGCGACCCGGCGTCGCCGCACGCCTCCCCCGAGCGCGCCCTGATGGCGCGGGCAGAGTTGCAGGCGGTGTTGGATTCCGTTACCCAACTCTCGCCCCAGCAGCGAACCATTTTTCTGCTGCGCTTTGTGGAAGACATGCCTTTAAACGATATCGCCGTAGTCCTGGGATTGAAGTTGGGCAGCGTGAAGGCACACCTATTTCGCGCGCTCAGCAAAGTGCGGGCCCAAATGAAGGAGCAGCAATGGAGATAAGCGGACATTTGAGCGAAAAAGAGCTGGCCGAGATGGTACTAACTTCGACGCCGGCCACTAGTGCTCATCTTGAGCGATGTAACCAGTGCCTGGATGAAGTATCCCGCTTGCGCGACTGGGTTCACGAACTTCGCAGCCAGGGAGAGGAAGGCGCCGAGTTCTGGGAGGTCCAGCAGAACGCGATTCGGACCAGGCTCTCCCCGGCCAACACTACCCGGGATTCCAGGTCCGCTCGCGTGGCTTGGGCCATGGCAGCCGTCGCCCTTGCAACTGCGACCGGTCTGGTGGTGGCTGGACGTCGTCCTGAGCCGGAGATCGCGCCGCAGGTCAGAGTGGATCCCGATCACGAACTGCTGCTCGAAGTTGAACGCAGTCTGCAAACCGGCGGGCCCGAAGCTTTGGAGCCCGCTGCCCTGCTGGCCCGCGAAATCGGGCAGCAGACCGTTTCCAATCCCGCATCCCGCCGTCGCAAGGAGATTCCACATGAAAACTAGATTGCTTCTATTTCTCGTCCTTTCCACAGCGCCGCTTTGGGCACAGACTTCCACCAGTACCCTTCACAAAGCAGGCGGCAAGAACGTCATGTTTTTCCATCGTGAACTTGGCAAATGGTGGAAAGACTCGGAAACTGCTAAAAAGCTTCAGCTCTCCGAAAGCCAGGTGGGTCAACTCGATCAGATCTTCTTTGATCACCGCATGAAGCTGATCGACTATGGGGCGGAGATGTCTAAACAGGATCTTAAACTGCAGAGCCTGGTCGACGCCGATATCCCGGACGAAGGTCAAGTGAACATGCAAGTCGATCAAGTGCTGGCGGCTCGGGGGAAACTGGAGCGGGAATACACCATGATGAATCTCGACCTGCGGAAGGTGCTGTCGGTGGAGCAGTGGCGGCAGCTGAAATCGATGCGTGGCGAGGAGTCGGGCCAAAGAATATTTTTTCAACAGCTGAATCCGGGCGGGGGCGTTACTGGCGGAGTAGCTCCTAGGCCCCCGGGGGCGATGTTGGATATGCCTGCGCCTCCGCCCCTGGACGACGGCAACTTCTAGTTCCGAGGGCTTTGCAAGCGGGGATCGCAAGGGCGGTTCCCGCCGGTAAACCGGAATTTTGCCGTGCTAGACTTTATTTATCTCCACCTTATGAGGCAGGCATGAAATTCGGCGTAATCATCTTCCCCGGATCAAACTGCGATCACGATGCCTTCTGGACCATTCAGCAGGTTGCCAAACAGCCGGTAACGTTTTTGTGGCACGAGTCGCACGATCTGCAAAACTGTGACGCCATCATTGTGCCCGGAGGATTTGCTTTCGGAGACTATCTGCGCACCGGGGCGATCGCCAAGTTTTCGCCGGTGATGGAGTCAGTCAGCAAGTTCGCTGCCGGCGGCGGACTGGTGCTCGGCATCTGCAATGGCTTTCAAATTCTGTGCGAGTCCGGGCTCCTCCCGGGCGCGCTGATGCGGAACGTCGGACTGAAGTATGTCTGTAAGCAAGTGCAGGTTCGCGTCGAGAGCTCTGACACGCCATTCACCAGCAACTGCAAGCCGGGCGAAGTTCTCACCATCCCCATTGGACATATGGAAGGCAATTATTTTTGCGACGACGCTACCCTGGCGGATTTGCAGCGCGAGCGGCGGGTGATTTTCCGTTACGCGTCGCCATCAGGAGAAGTTACTGCTGAAGCTAACCCCAACGGATCGCTCGACAACATCGCCGGCATCTGTAGCCCAGGACGCAATGTCCTGGGAATGATGCCGCATCCGGAGCGCGCCAGCGAACCGGAACTGGGCGGAACCGAAGGCTTCAAGATTTTCGAGTCGCTGGTCGGGGCGATGAGCTTAAAGTAACTGATTCCTTGTCATTCTGAGCGCAGCGAAGAACCCCTATACCCGACGATTTTCTTGGCGAGAGGGGTCCTTCGTCGCAAGAAGCAACCCTGAGTATGACAGAGAGTGGAATTCCTATAAAGTACATATAGTTATGTACGTACATAGGCTGGTTTCGCCGCCCAGCGTTTCCCAAAATGGGACAATAGTGCAACGAAAGAACTTACCGGATCAACCGCACTCTACCTCGATCGCGGCGTCAGGCGTCGCTCTACGGGCCCCAGAACGCCGGGAAATGGCGTTCTACGCGAGGTCAAAAAGCCTCTTTTGCCCCTCGGCTTTCGATACCCCGTAAGTTGTTGAAAACCGCGCCGAGGTAGAGCCGTAGCTCCGCTACGGCTTGCAGTGCTACGAACTCACCGGTTCGTGGCAACCCTAGCCGTAGCAGAGCTACGGCTCTACACAGCAGCAATTAGTTCGCGCGCGAAAACTCCCTGTGGAAATCCGGCGAAAACTTTGTGCTACTCTGCTCACTCCCCTTTCGCTGTAATCGGACTGCGGCACAACGGAACCCTGCTTAAACCTGGAGGTTCGACGTCGATGACCGCACAGGAAATCCTTACCAATTTATCCAGCACGCTGATGGATGATGAACGCATCCTAAGCCTGCGGGAACGCGAGCTGCTGGTCAGTCTGCTGCAGCACACCAGAACACATTCGGGCGCTCGGGATAACGCGGTAACCGAGAGCATTGCCCGAGCAGTAGGGGAAGTTATCGCACAACGCGCCTACGGAATCCTGGGAAGCAACATTGCCCAGCGACTACTGGACGAGAGTCTGTCGAGCCACGGTAACGACGTCAACGGTATCCGGGCTCACAGTCCACATCCCCCAGCTCCGAGCCCTCCGGGGCCGAAACCTGATGACGCCGCCAGTCCACGACCTACAGGTCCACGTCCTGGACCGCGGGGCTATGAGGCTGCAGGACCGCGCGGCGCGCAAGACGATCTCGGTGGTCTGCACGCACGTAGCCCGCATCCACCTGCTCCCAGCCCCCCGGGACCGGGGCCGAAACCGGATGACGCAGCCAGTCCACGACCCACAGGTCCAGGTTCGGGACCGCGTGGCTACGAGGCGGAGGGCCCGCGTGCAGTGCAATCCGATTCATCCAGTGTCGCCGTGTTGGAGATGCCGCAGCAGTTGCGGGGTGAGTGTGTGGTGCTCGATGAATTTCTGGCGCCGGCAGAGTTGGAAGAGTTGATGGCCTACACGCTGGCCTGTGAGGATCGATTTCAACTTAGCGAGATCATTTCGCCGGACGCCGGTGGATCGGTTGACTTTGAGTATCGACGCTCCCGCGCACTACCTGATCTGGATAAACACCGGGATGTAATGGTGAACCGCATTCGCTCAGCTATGCCGGGAATTCTGGAAAAGCTGGGGCATGAGCCGTTCGAAACCACGCGAGTGGAGGCGCAGATCACCGCCAGCAACGACGGTGACTTCTTCCGCTGGCACAATGACAACGGACACGGCGAGATCGCGAGCCGCGAGCTTACCTTCGTGTATTTCTTCCACCGCGAGCCGAGGCAGTTCCACGGCGGAGAACTCCGGCTTTACGATTCGCGATGGGAAAACGGCATGTACCGGCCTCAGGAGAACTTTCGCACCGTGATGCCGCAGCAAAATCAGGCGGTGTTCTTCCTGAGTTCGCTGGCACATGAAATCACTCCGGTGGAGTGCCCGTCCGGGGCTTTCGCCGACAGCCGCTTCACGGTAAACGGATGGTTTCACCGGTAAAAGACGCGGCATGGATGGCATGGGTTGAGCGTCTGGTGGCGGCTGCCCCTTCCGAGTTGCCACCGGCGCGATTCCACTGCCTGCTGGACGACCAGCCAAATCACCTGACGCCAACGGGTTCTCGGCGTCAGGAATGGGAGCATTTGGCTGGCCGTCGTTTATTTCTGCATCCCCACTGCTGGATCAGCGATGGAGAAGTTCCCGCAGCGATTGCGCAGGAGGTTCCTCATCTCGAGAAGTTCGCACTACAGGGAAAAATAATTTGGCTCCAGGACCCCGCCAGCAACGCAATTGCTCCATTTTGGTTGGGGGGTGAGTTTTCCGTGGCTCTCGAAGGGTTGAGGCCAGGCGACGCTGCACCCGAATTGCCGCCGCAGATCGCACAAACTCTCTTCGCCGCGCGTGTTCTGGTGACAGAGCATTTCCTTTCTGACCGTAAACAACAGTGGGCCCAGCTGCTGTTGCACAACGGAGTGGAATACAGGCAGAAGAATTACACGCCGGTGCGGGGTTTGATCCATCCGTTCCATGTTGCCGGGCTGCGCCGCTACTACCGACACCTGGTTCGCAACGGCGGCTTACGGCTGGGTGATGAGCAAACTTCTCGCCGCTTGGTCGCGCATAATGAGCCAGTGGCGCGGTTCTTTCATCATCAGTTGACCGCTTTGGTTTCGGGGATCGCGGGCGAGCGCGTAAAACCCTCTTACGTTTACTTCGGGGCGTATCAGGGGGGAGCGGTGCTGACAAAACATACGGACCGCGAGCAATGTGAATTCAGCGTCACCTTCTGCCTTGATTATTCGCCAGAACCGAAACTCCAGACGCCATGGCCGATTGAACTGCATCCCTCTTCAGGGAGGGTCACGGTGTATCAGGGATTAGGAGATGCGCTTTTTTATCGAGGCTGTAAAGTGCCGCACTCGCGCCAAGAATTGCGTTCCGGGCACTCTTCGACGTCGATTTTCTTTCACTATGTGCGGGAAGGTTTCGAAGGAAGTCTGGATTAGAGCCGGATCTCGCGCTCCTACTGCAAGCCTGAGATGGAATACAACACCGACAAGGTCTGGTAATAGCTGTAGGCAAACTGCGAGCCGTCGTGGTTTGCCACTACCGGCGAAATCGTAATTACTCCGGCGCGGTTTGCCGGCACCAACTCTCGTACCAGGGTCATCTGGCCGGTAGCGATACTGACACGATAAAGTTTCAGCGGAACCTCCCCGGGCACGTAAACGAAAAGTTGCTGGCTGTCAGACGACCACGCGGCCGCTACGAAACTCGCGGGCAGCTGTGGGATTGACTTCGGTTCCGCTCCGTCGAGCGGATAGAGGGTTACCACTCCTGAAGAATTGGCCCCGCTGAGGTACTTTCCGTCCGGCGATGGCAGAGTGGCGTACACGCCCTCCGGAGTAACGGGTCTGGTCTTCCCCCTCGCGATATCTACAATGTACGTACGGGCCGGTTGTCCAGTCTCATTGCCAACCACGACCACGCCTTTGCCGTCCGCCGAGAAGTGCGCGGTGCTGTTTTGCAAGTGGGCCAACCGTGGGACCCGGATTTCCTGTGGTTGGCCCGGCCCCACGGGCAGCAGCGTTATGTGTTGCGGATTGCCACTGAAGATTGATACTGCCCATTGCCCGTCGGGAGAAAGACTTCCCACCGATCCGTCGCCCAGGCGAATGGGAGGCGAGCCATCGGTCCGGCGAATTGCGACGGCATAGTTTAAGCCTGCGGGCTCGCTGCTCTCTTCGAACAGCACCCACTTCCCGTCATTCGAAATATCTTTCGCAATGCTCCAGTCATACCATGACAAGTCCTGCACTTTTTCAGTGTTCTTATCGATCCACTCCATGGCGAGGCGCTCGCTCTCCAGCGTGACCAGAACTTGTCCGTCGGAAGCAATATCCTGAAGTTCAATTCCACCGGGAATTCCAAGTACCCGGCGGCGATGCCCCGAGAGGTCAACTGCCCATAACGATCGGCTGGTGGCGCTCTTCTCGCCCGCGGTGAACCAGACCTCATGACCAGTCGGCACCCACGCCAGGCCTTCTTCGGACTCCCACCCGGGTGACAGCGTCTTCAAATGGCCTTTCAGGTCGATGACGCAGACCGAGCCGCGGTCATCCCACAGGGCGGGATGATCCATGAACGCGATCTGCTCGCTGTTCGGCGAAAACCTGACATGGCTGATCCAGCCTGCGGTTTCATACAACACGTTGCCAATGGGAAATTCCAGGCGGCTGCGGGAATTTGTATGGTGAACTACCGCTAATTCACCTTGCGAATTCCAATCGGCCCAGCGCACATCTTGGAGGATCTCGCGCGGGGTGCCACCCGCGAGCGGAGCCCGGGCCAGCATGCCGTTGACGAAATCCAGTCGCGACCCGTGCATTCCATGGAGTTGTACTGCCAATTCGCTGGTGCGGGAAAACGCCAGCAACGCTGCCGACTGCAACCCGATAGGGCGCGACAGCGGCGAGTCATTCACGGTGGAATAGACCTCCAGCGGTTCACCGTTCCAGGAGGCGGAATAGAGAACGCTGCGGCCGTCAGAGGCGAAGCGAGCCGAGTATATGGTGCCGCGTTCGAAAGTCAGACGGCGATATTCTGGCGAGGACGACGGTTTCAGCATGCCACCAAAAAGCATGGCAGCGGCGATTAGACCGACAGCGGCGGTGGCCCAGGGCCACCACTTCTTGAGCGCCTGACCACGTGACCGGAAAGCTACGATTTGTTTGCTGGTGCTGACAGTGCCGACCGTGCCCAGCGCGAAGACCAGATCCCGCGCCGACTGGAATCTGTTCTCCGGCTCTTTTTCCAGACAGTGGCGAACAATCTGTTCGAACCCAAAAGGAATGCCTTGCTTGCTTACCACCATCTCAGGCGGTTCTTCTTTCAACACCGCCATCATGGTGTCGACTTCCGTTTCGCCAGAAAAAGCTCGTTTTCCCGTCAACATCTCGTACAGGATGGAGCCAAAACTAAAAATGTCACTACGATGATCGACCAGTCGTCCACGCAATTGTTCGGGAGACATGTAGCCGGCGGTTCCCAGAACTGTGCCAACTTTGGTCTGGGTGGTCATTGATTCGACGGACTGCTCGCCTGACATTTCACGACCGGTTAATTTGGCGATTCCAAAATCGACGATTTTTAATCGATTGTCGGTTGTGAGGAAGAGGTTTTCAGGCTTGAGGTCACGGTGAACAATGTGTTTTTCATGGGCCGCAACCAACCCTTGCGCGATTTGGATAGCGTAGTCGTTGGCCTGGCGAACTGTAAGTGGTCCCTCCAGCAACTTTTGGCGAAGGGTCTGTCCCTGAAGAAGTTCAGAGACGATATACGGCGAACCGGCGTGCATGCCGATGTCGAATACGGCGACGATGTTGGGATGGTTGAGCGCGGCGGCGGATCGTGCTTCCTGCTCGAAGCGGCGCAGGCGATCAGGATCATTCGCGAGCGCAGGCTTGAGGAGCTTGAGAGCAACTTCTCGCCCCAGCCGGTCGTCGCTGGCGCGATAAACTTCTCCCATGCCTCCAGCGCCAATCTGCTCGAGGATGCGGTAGTGCCCTAATACTAGGCCTATCATCTAACTGGCAACAGGTTTGCTCGGCATATTAGGGTGCTGACCGGGACAAGTCAATACAGTGCGGGGCGGCGCATCGTTAAACTCGATTGGCCGAGATCGTGCTGCTAATTCCGTTGCTAAATAGTTGAAGAAAACTCCAGTTCAGAGTAAATCGCAGCGCCTAAAGGCCGGCTGATTCAGAGAACCCGGGAAGGGCCCGGCTTCAGCCGGGCCGAAAAATGAACGGAAAGATCACGCTTCAGCGTCTGAGGGACGCTCGTGGTTTCGATGACTGTCGTTCTTGATCGTTTATCCGTATACTTATGCGAGCTTCGGACCGACGACCAAACAATATTGAGCATGGAAACACAACAAACCGGTACATTGCCCGCATCCCAGTCAATGCGCTCCATGAAAATCAGACACTTGCAGCTCCACCCAGTGTGGGCAATGGCCTTTGTATTTCTTCTGGACATGGCCTTTGCACTTCCAGCTATGTCACAGGACACGCCGCGCATCGCGGTTTCGGGCACCTATTCCTTCATGCGCTACGACAGCCGGACGATTGGTTTTGCCGACTATTCCAATTTGCAGGGTGGCGGGGGATCGCTGACTTACAATCTGGCGCCTTATTTTGGGGTCACGGTTGATGTGGGCGGCCAATTCGGATCGCACCTGCAGGTATCAGGCTGGATGGTGGGTCCGCAGGTTTATTACCATTTTTGGGGAGCTGATTTATTTGCGCATGGCTTGTTTGGACAAAGCCAGACGCATGTTGACATCGGCACACCGGTCACAAATGTGGGCCGCGCCATTGCAGGTGGTGGAGGAATTGACTTCCCTATCAGCCAGCGGTTTTCGATCCGCGCCATTCAGGCGGATTACATCGACACGCAAACGTTCAACGCCAGCCAGAAAAACCTGCGGCTTTCTACCGGCCTGGTTTTTCGCTGGGGGGCGATAAAGAAGAATCGCGGCTCCCGCAAGATGCCGTCGCCGTAACAATCCCAGAGGATAAGAATGCGGATAAAGGGAACATTTTTGTTTGGGTTATTGCTTGCACTCGCAGCAGCGAGCGGTTGCAGCAGCTCGCCAAGCCACGTTGCCTACGTGGGGCAGCCATTTAAAGATTCAGTTGCGGCTTATCGCATCAGTGATGATTCCGGGGCTTTCACCAAAATATTTGGCTCGCCATTTCCTGCGGGATCGTCGCCCGCTAATGTTCTGGTGCACCCCTCGAATAAGTTTCTTTACGCCGCCAATCAGATCGAGAACACAATCTCGCTATTCACTATCGAGAGCAGTACTGGAGCGCTTACCGAAGTGAAACCGCGTACCAGTACCGGCATTTCGCCGGGCAACATGGTTACGGATTCCAATGGCAGTTTTCTTTTTGTGGCCAACCGCGCGTCAGATTCAATCTCGGTTTTCTCTATCGACGCGAGCAGCGGAGCGCTTACCGCCGTATCAGGTTCGCCTTTTTCCACTCCTGATATACCTTCCGCACTCGCCCTGACTCCGTCTGGCAAGTTTCTTTACGTGACCAATCCCAATTTTTCCTCGGTTACCGGATATGCGGTTTCAGCCGGGGTGTTGCAGCCCCTAAGCGGAACGTTCACCGTAGGCCGCGGACCGGGCGGATTGATTGTTGATCCAACTGAGCATTTTCTATTTGTCGCAAACACGCTGGATAACACGATGAGCGGCATGACCATCGCGGCCGATGGATCCCTTTCTCCGGTGCCGACCACTCCAATTGCAGTGGGTACGGGGCCGATCACATTCGCTTTTGATAGCACTGGGAAATATTTGTACGTCGCGAATTTGAATTCGACTAACGTTTCGGCGTTCACCTTCGATGCCACCACCGGTGTACCTACGGCAATTACCGGCTCTCCATTCAGCGTAGTGGCGAATCCGATATTTATGGTGCTGTCGCCGTCGGGAAAATTCCTGATTATTGGAAGTCAGAGCGCAAACACCATCAGCGAGTACACCATTGATTCCACCACCGGCAAACTGGCGACCGCGAGTGTCTCCGTAACCGCTGACGCGGCTCCTACTTCCCTTTCCCTGACCAAGTAGCGCAATTTTTCGATAATTTACATCCTGTAAAGATTGTGGCTACCTGACTTATCCCAACTTCTGTCATTCTAAGCAGCGAAGAACACCTACCGTCTCATTGCCGCGCGGGTAGCGCGCCTCAGGATGACAGTGGGATCGTGAAGGGCAAAAAAGTAAAAGCATCTGTACAATCGCAGTTCGCGTTACTGCGCTCCCATGATTCGTTACGGCATCCTCGGCTTCGGCTTACACGCGGCAAAGCGCATCATGCCGGGCTTTGCGATCGCAAAGAACTCACAGGTAACCGCGCTCTCAAGACGTGACCAGGGCAAGGCAGAGGAATCAGCGCGAAAATTTAAAATTCCGATGGCATTTGATTCCGCCGAAGCGCTCTGCCGATCCCCCGAAGTCGATGCGGTTTTCGTCTGCACTCCCAACTCGCTCCATTTGCAGGACGTGCTTCTGGCCATCGAGTGCGGCAAACACGTGCTGTGCGAGAAGCCGATGGGTATGAATGCCGAAGAATGCCGCCAGATGGTGGACGCTGCGAAGAAGGCCAAGGTGCTGCTCGGCGTGGCACAGGTTTTCCGTTTCGAAGACAGCACGGCACGGATCCGGGAACGAATCGCCGAAGGGCAAATCGGAAAACCAATTTTTGCCCGCTCGGAATTTTCTTTTCCCGGCGTTGGCGCGCATCCGCGAGCCTGGATTAAAGATCCCGCCGTGGCCGGTGGCGGGGCCATCGCCGACGTTGGGGTTCACTGTATCGATACGCTGCGCTACATTCTGCAAGACGAGGTCATGCGGGTGACTGCAAGCGGCGTTACTGACGGCTCCAACGGAGTTGATCTGGCGTCCGTCCTCGGATTGGGGTTTGCCCGCGGCACGCTCGGCGCTGTATTGACGTCTTATCTTGCCGGATACCGAACCCCGATTGAAATTATCGGAGAAAGCGGAACCCTGTTTGCCGACGACGGGCTTACGGTGGAGCGGGCGATTACGGTGGAACTGCGGCGCGAAGGCAAGGTAGTTGATTCCGAGGTAGTGTCGAACCACCTGGCTTACGCGCGCCAGGTCGATGCCTTTTCGGCTGCGGCAGAAGGCGGACCCAGCTTCCCCGTACCCGGCGAGGAAGGCTGGCAGAACCAGATCATCCTCGACGCGGCATTCCGCAGCTTGAGGAGCGGCAAATCAGAAGTCGTAACTAAGCTGCCAACATAGAAGGATCAGGCAGCGGCCTTGGATGGCACTTCGCTCTTCCTTCCCATGTAAAGCAGAAGTCCCCACCAAACTGCGGCAAACACCAGGCTGCGGCATATGGCTGCGATCAGCGATGCCGATCCGAGAACAGGGTCGGGTCCTTCTTTCGCACCGAGACCACGCAACAGGGCCGCAAACAGAGCAGAGACAATGTCGGCGCTCATCGCGCTGAGCCAGAGCGCAAGCACGCAGGGTTGAAGCTTGGGCACGAGCAATGCCAGGGCTGCAAGAAAGACGAAACCAGAAACCAACGGAAGCAAAACGAACTGCTGGAATTGCTCGCGGTAAAAGAGGTCAGCCCATTGGAAGCCCGGTAACCCGCCATAGAGCGGCAGGGTCAGCAACAACGTGACGAATGCGGCCAATGCGGCGGCCGTCCAGGGGTTTCGTATGAAACGAAAAGCCATCACGGCCGCGATGCTGAAGACGCAAGCCTGGGCAAGTGCCAGTAACCAATAAGCGCCGCTCACGTCCAACGCACTGGTTGCTGCCAGCGCCCCAAAGTAAGACAGCGCTCCAAACAGATTCGCCAATAGAAAAGCCCCAGCTTTGGGCCATGAGATTGAACTGGCTTGAATCCCTACCAGTGCCGCAAAGGATTGTGACGATCTGGGAGGTAGAATCCGGGCCGGCGGCATGGTCACCAGGTTTGAAACCACCGGAACCGGCGCCGGCTGCGGTTCGGCAACGACTATTGGCCGCGGTACTGGAACTTCCTTCGGCATTGAGACGGCTTGCGGACCGGAAGTGGCGACGTCCCGTCTCTTTGCGCGTGCCATTAAACTCTGGAATTTCGCTGAAGTGCCGCTCTTAATCGCAATCCATTCTTCGCGATTGATTGCATCCTGCTTGTCGCGCGCCCGTCCCGAGGAAACCAGTTCACGATAGGCGAATGAGCCACGGGTCGCGTTAGTAAAAGCGGCCACGCAGGCCACTGAAATCGCTAATGAAAACCACGCACGGTAGTACGCCGAGTAAGGATCATAGCCATACTGATTTCGATATTGCTCTGGAACCTGGTTGTAGGCATCGACGGCTGCCCCCGAGGCACGCAGCACTCCCAGGTTGCCGAACGCTCCGATCGAACACAAGACCAGGCCGATGATGGCGGCAGGTCGCCCCATCTTGAAGATGCCGAAGGCGATGGGGCCGAAAATCAGCGCTACGACGATGGGTTCATTCCAGCCTAATCCGAGAACCGCGACCTTGCCTGCCGTCGAAGTCAGAATGGATGCCAAAATCGTAGCCGCCACGATGAAGGCGCAGGCCCACACCCCTTGCGCTGTCGCCTGGCGTGCGCTGCGGTCGTCAAAAATATCCGGCCACAGAATGCGCTTCCACAGCGGCACGGGACCTGTCGAGCCTGGCTTAGTCAGAGTTCGAGGCAACAGCACCGGAGAATCAGAAACAGACTCCTCCGGCTCAAGCGTCAGCGATTCCACCCGTTTCACGATTTCGGAATATCGTGGATCATTCCGCAGGGTGGCAAATCTCGGCTCAGTGGTGAGCTTCGCCAGCGAAGCAGAACGCTGTTCGCAGGCTCGATTCAGCCACTCAAACGCCTGATCTTTTTCTCCGGAATCTGCACTTACCAAGGCCGAAGCATAGGCCGAAATATGCACATCGAGCCGTGCCAGCGACCGCAAGACCGAGATGAACCTGGCTTCAGGGTCGCCATCAAATAGGCGAATGTGCTGAATCCCGGCCAACTGGTATTGCATGCTTTTGGGAATTTTCGCCTCTTCCAGATACAGCGGCAGAAAATGCTTGCCGTTTTCCCAGGCAAGTGCGACTTCCTTGGCAATATTGTCTGACTGCGCTGAAGACTGCGAGACCATCAGAACAACTGTCTTGCAGGCGTCAATGGCGTTGACGATCTCTTCGCTCCAGCGCTGCGCTCCGTCGATTCCGCCGTGATCGATCCATACCGCGACACCGGCCGACCGTAGCCGCTGTACCAGTTGCAGGACGCGAGCGCGGTCCTTGCTGGAATAGCTGACCATGACTTCGGGACCCGAAGAACGCACTACCATAGCAAGTTGTTGATCCATTACTGAACCCGTTTCCATGATGTGGTGCGGGGAGGGAAAAATCAGCAGTCCAACCCGACGCGGGGTCGAACGTCAGCTAGAAATTCTATCTACATCGGTCCCCCAGTCAAGGACTATCGAGATGAGACCGTGCGATGGCTAACTCTTTTTATTACAGGCGAATACCGACGATAGCTAAATCACCTCAGGCGGGTTATTGCTGCCAGTCGACAAGCATAATCATTACCAAAGGCCAACCGGCGGACTCCCGTTCGCTACTAGAACTTCGAAGAGCGTGCAAGCATTCTGAGCTTATATCTGTTCTTTGGAGGTTACGGTGTCGATACAAAAGGTTTTGGCTTTCTTATTAGTAGTGCTTTGCGTGATGTCAGCCACGGCGAGGGCTGAGCAAAATCAGATTCTGGCGCGGATCAATTTTGAAACCTCAAACAATGACGAAAAGACAGCCGGAGTTTGGGTGGACGGCCAGTACGTCGGCTTCGTGAAAGAGCTGAAGCACGACAAGAAGCTATTGCTGCTACCCGGCAAGCACGAGATTGTGGTGCGTCAGGCTTGGTATGCGGATCATCGCCAGGAAGTGATGCTTGATCCCGGCCAGACCTACACCATAAAGCTCGAAATGCGTAAGGATCCGGTGCAGATTCCCACCGAGGCTGCGCAGCTTCGGATTGTGGCATATCCGATTCGCGCAGCGGTTTTCATCGACGAGCAATTCACCGGCCACGTAAATGAGTTCAACGGCCGTGGCCAGGGGATACTGCTCACGCCGGGCGAGCACAAGGTTCGCATTGCTCTTCCTGGATATCAGCCCTTCGAAACGGTGGTAAAGCTGCTACCGCGGCAGAAGATGAAAGTCGAGACTCATCTGATGTCAGGCAGCATCTCTGAAGCCGGAGCGTTAGTCAGCGAGCAGCGGAGGCCGGCGCAGGTGCAGTAATTGCGAGTGGCGGCCGCAACCGCCACGGCAAGTTGTGGCGGGGCCAGCCTTCGTGGCAGTTGCGTCGGATCGGCGCCTTTTCGTGTCGTATGATTTTTATGGCACGGCTGAAACCCATGCCCTTCCCAATGAAACCATTCCTAATAGACGTAGGTCTTCAGCATGGCGAAGACAACGACTCCGGTGACCGAAACGTAGAGCCAGATGGGAAAGGTGTAACGCGCTAATCGCCGGTGAATGGAAAAGCGCCCCGTCAGCGATAAAAAGAAAGTCACCAGCACCAACGGCAACGCCACGATAGAAAGAACGATGTGGCTGGCCAGGATCGACAGATAAATCGTGCGCGCCGTGCTGTGCCCGGGAAAATGGGTATCGCCATGGAGCGCATGATTCGCGATGTAGCTCACCAGAAAAAGTGAAGAGAAACAAAATGCCAGCAACATGCTGTTGCGGTGCGCCAGTACTCGCCTACGCTGGATGAAATAAAATCCGGTACAGAGTGAAATCGCGCTTAGGCCGTTAAGAACCGCGTTCAGCGCAGGAAGGAAGGAAAATCTCCGCGCGAACTCTGCGGGTGCCTGATGAAAATAGAGCAGCCAGAAAAGAAACAGGATGGCGACCACGCTGACCCCGAGAATCGCGATCAGTGCAGCGCGTGGGATCGGGTTTGTTGGATAAAGAGGTTTCGTAGCCATAATAGAAGCTAAAGTAGAGACGTTGCTCGGCAACGTCTTGCCGGCTGCGCCCGTGGCGCCAGCTGAGACGTAGCGGAGCTACGTCTCTAGACGAGCTTAGTGGGAATCGCGCGGGACCGCCGATCCGGTTTTCCCTACCAGAAAATCGAGGTCCGCGCCGCGGTTCGCCTGCTGCACGTGATCGATATAAAGTTTAACGTAGCCTCGGTCCGGCGCCTGGGGTGGAGTCCATTGCTTGCGGCGCTCCGCCAGTGTTTTTTCGTCTACTTCCAGATTAACCGAGCGATTGGCCACGTCGAGCGTGATCATGTCGCCCGTCTGCACCAGTCCAAGCGGGCCGCCGGCAGCGGCTTCCGGGCAAGCGTGCAAGACGACGGTGCCGTAGGCAGTGCCGCTCATGCGCGCGTCAGAGATGCGAACCATGTCTGTAATTCCCTTGCGCAACACCTTGGGAGGCAGTGGCATATTGCCTACTTCCGCCATACCCGGATAGCCGCGCGGTCCGCAGTTTTTGAGGACCATCACGCAGTTTTCGTCGATATCGAGATTTTCGTCTTCGATGCGGATATGAAATTCTTCGATTGACTCAAAGACCACAGCGCGGCCGCGATGCTGCAACAGATGCGGGCTGGCGGCTGATAGCTTGATGACCGCGCCGTCAGGCGCCAAATTTCCTCGCAGCACAGTGATGCCGGCGTTGGGCTTGAATGGCGCCTTGTAGGTGAAAATCACATCCCGATTCCAGCATGGGGCCTGCTTAACGTTCTCCCAGATCGACTTGCCGTTTGCGGTAATCGCATCACGATGCAGCGCCCCGTTTTCACCCATTTCACGCAGCACGGCGGGCAGTCCGCCGGCGTAGTAATAGTCTTCCATCAGATATTTCCCTGAAGGCTGAAGATTGACCAGGCACGGCAGTTCTGAGGCGAGGCGGTCAAAATCCTCGAGGACGAGTGGAACTCCAATGCGACCGGCTAAGGCCAACAGGTGGATCACGGCATTGGTCGAGCCGCCTACGGCCGCATTGGCGCGAATCGCATTCTCAAAAGCCTCGCGCGTCAGGATCTGCGAGATCTGTTGATCGTCCTTCACCATCTGCACAATTCTTCTGCCCGTCAATTGCGCCAGCGTATAGCGCCGGGCATCAACCGCAGGAATGGCGGCGTTTCCGGGAAGGCTCATCCCCAGAGCCTCCACCATATTGGCCATGGTTGAAGCCGTGCCCATGGTCATGCAGTGGCCCTTGGAGCGATGCATGCAACTCTCGGCCTCGAAGAATTCCTCGATCGGCATTTTGCCGGAACGTACATCCTCAGACATTTTCCAGACGCCGGTGCCCGATCCCAGGTCGTGACCCTTAAATTTGCCGGTCAGCATGGGACCGCCCGACAGACCGATGGTGGGCAGACCCACGGACGAAGCTCCCATCAGTAGCGACGGAGTGGTTTTGTCGCAGCCCATCAGCAGCACCACGCCATCCAATGGGTTGCCGCGGATGGATTCTTCCACATCCATGCTGGCAAGATTGCGGAAGAGCATGGCAGTCGGGCGGATCAGGTTTTCGCCCAACGACATTACGGGAAATTCAAGCGGGAAACCGCCCGACTCCCAGACCCCGCGCTTTACCCATTCGGCGAGCTCGCGAAAGTGGCCGTTGCAGGAGGTAAGCTCTGACCAGGTGTTACAGATTCCGATTACCGGCCGGCCTTCGAACAGGTCTTGAGGATAGCCCTGGTTCTTGATCCAACTGCGGTGTAGAAAACCGTCTCGGTCCTGCTTGCCAAACCACTCCTGACTACGCAACTTCGCCATTGAGCTTCCTGATTATTAGAGATTGAGGTTAGCCGCGGGGTACGCGGGATGCGGATTGATGATAGCGCAAAATGTCTGCGGAACAGAATTCCGCTATGTATCCGAGAGGGGCGGAACCGCATCTATTACCTATGGCAGATCCTCTCTATTTAAGTTTGTGGTTTCCCAATCTTCAGTTTGATGATGCCCTGCCCAAGGCGCTTGCGGCGATCCGGCAATTCCCTTTCGCGGCGCAAAGGCCGGGCATAAGCTACGTTTCCATCCAGCCGGTGGGCTGGAGTGAGCAAAGTGTTCTGGAGCAAAGATTTAATCCTGGCATTGGACCGGAAGAGGCAGTTCTGATAGCGGCTGACTTGCTGCACGAAGATTACGCCTATGTCTTTGAGGCTTACTGGGATCTGTGGTACGCGAGCGACGATGGCGAAGAATCAGTACAAAAACCCACGCGAGTGACATTCGTCGTTCATGGTCCCGAGTTTGACGAAGCGGTTTATGAGCAGGAGGGCCACGTTAAGATCGAGTTTGGCCTCGACTCTCCGTTCTTGCAGGAAGAAGTGGATATGACGCCGGAAGCGGAGCGGCGAGTGCAGTCGAACGTTCATAAGCTGGTGGAGTTCACCAGCAACCTGGAAAAGAACTCGGGAGTCAACGCACGCTTGCTGTGGTCAGAGTCAGACGAAAACCTGGCGCAAAAGCTGATCGCCAGATTGCAGAAAGTCCAATAAACAATTACGCCACGGATTGCGCAGATCACCACAGATAACTCATTGAAATTTATCCGTGACGATCCGCGAAATCCGTGGCGGTTTTTATTTGGTTCTGCCGCCCTCTACTTTCAGTTTGTCGGCGGCGGCGGCTTGCGCCGCTGCCAGCCGCGCTGTCAGCACGCGGAACGGCGAGCAGGAAACGTAGTTCAAGCCGATTTTGTAGCAGAACTCGACCGACTGCGGTTCGCCACCGTGCTCCCCGCAAATGCCGACTTTGAGGTTTGGACGCGTCTTGCGGCCGCGCTCAGTCGCCATCTTTATCAACTGGCCCACGCCTTCCTGATCGAGAACTGCGAACGGATCCTGCTTCAGAATGCCTTCGCCAAGGTAGGTCGGAAGCACCTTGTTGATGTCGTCGCGTGAGAAGCCAAACGTCGTCTGCGTCAGATCGTTGGTTCCAAAAGAAAAGAACTGAGCTTCTTTGGCGATTTCATCGGCCACCAGTGCCGCCCGCGGCAGCTCGATCATTGTGCCGACCAGGTATTCGACTCGCGTACCCTTCTCTTTGAACACTTCCTCGGCAACCCGATTTACCACAGCAGCCTGGTTGGCCATCTCTTTCACGGTCGCGGTCAGCGGGATCATGACTTCCGGCAGAACCTTGACTCCATCTTTAGCTACCTGCACGGCAGCCTCGAAAATAGCCCGCGCCTGCATCTCGGTGATCTCGGGATAGGTAATACCGAGGCGGCATCCGCGGTGCCCAAGCATGGGATTGAACTCGTGCAGTTCCTCGACGCGCCGCAGCAACGTGCGCAGCTCCTTGAGCTTGCCCGACTTCGGCTTGGTGGCTTCGAGAACAGCGATCTCGACCATCAGGTCTTCGCGGCGGGGGAGGAATTCGTGTAATGGTGGATCGAGGGTGCGGATGGTGACCGGAAATCCATCCATGGCCTTGAAGACGCCGATGAAGTCCTTGCGTTGTAACGGCAGCAGTTTCTTGAGCGCCGCACGGCGATCTTTCTCATTACCGGCAAGAATCATCGCCCGCATGTGAGGAAGTTTGTCTTCGCCGAAGAACATGTGCTCGGTGCGGCAAAGACCAATGCCCTCAGCACCGAAAGCGCGAGCCTGGATCGCATCCCGAGGAATATCCGCGTTGGCGCGCACCTTCATGGTGCGGAACGGCTCCGACCAGCTCATCAGCTTCAGCAGCTCAGGATCATCGGGGGAAGCGTCCAAAGTACCGAGCTTGCCCTTGATAACCCGGCCGGTAGTGCCGTCGAGCGAAATCCAATCGCCTGCCTTAAATACCTGACCCTTGGCAGTCATTTCGCGCTTCTTCTCGTCGACGTGGATGTCACCCGCGCCGGCTACGCAGCACTTGCCCATGCCGCGCGTGACGACGGCCGCGTGGCTGGTCATGCCGCCCCGCGAAGTCAGAATGCCTGCCGCTACTTCCATACCGTGAATATCTTCCGGAGTGGTTTCAGCGCGAACCAGAATCACAGGGTTTTTAGTAGATCCGTGGCCGGCTTTTTCGACGGCTTCGTCGGCAGTAAAGACAATCTGGCCGACGGCCGCGCCGGGAGAGGCTGGCAGACCTGTTGCCAGAACTTCCACTGCGGTTTTTTTCTCATCAAGGCGCGGAACCAGAAAGTCGTACAGCTGATTGGGCTCTACACGAAAAATAGCTTCTTCCTTACTGATCAGGCCTTCCTCCACCATGTGAATGGCGACTCGCACAGCAGCACGGCCGGTGCGTTTGCCGTTACGCGTCTGTAGCATGTAAAGCTTGCCATCCTGGATGGTGAACTCGAAGTCCTGCATGTCACGATAGTGCTTTTCGAGGCGGCTGGTAATGTCGCGCAACTGATCGAAGACTTCTGGCATTACTCGCTTCAACTCGAGAATCGGCAGCGGGGTGCGGATGCCCGCAACCACGTCCTCGCCTTGAGCGTTCATCAGGAACTCGCCATAAAACTCGTTATCGCCGAGCGCCGGGTTGCGGGTGAAGCCGACGCCGGTGCCGCTGGTGTCGCCAAGATTGCCGTAAACCATGGCCTGCACGTTGACCGCGGTGCCTAGCATGTCGTCAATATTGTTGATGCGGCGATAGTGCTTGGCGCGGTCGTTACCCCATGAGCGAAAAACCGCGTCGCGTGACATAACCAGCTGATCGTGCGCATCCTGAGGAAAGTCCTTCTTGGTGTGCTTCTTGACCAGCTTTTTGTACTCTTCGATGACTTCTTTTAGCGCCTTGGCGTCGAGGTCGGTATCGAGTTTGGCTTTCTTTTGGTGCTTCTTGTGATCGAAGATTTCTTCAAAGTCCGACTTTGGAATTTCCAACACGACGCTGCCGAACATCTGGATGAGGCGGCGATAGGAGTCGTAGGCAAAGCGCGGATTGTTGGTCCGCTTGGCCAGGGCTTCGACGCTTTTATCGTTGAGGCCGAGGTTGAGAATGGTATCCATCATTCCAGGCATGGAAAATTTCGCGCCGGAGCGAACGCTCACCAGCAACGGGTTGTCGCCCTTGCCCAGTTCCTGGCCCTGAAGGTCTTCGAGCTGCTTGAGCGCGGCATCCATCTGTTTGTCGACGTCAGCGGAGACGGCCCCGCCCTTCATGTATTCACGGCAGGCTTCGGTCTGGATGGTGAATCCGGGAGGCACTGGAAGGCTGGCATTGGTCATTTCAGCCAGGCCCGCGCCTTTCCCACCCAACACATCTTTCATCTTTCCGTCGCCGTCGGCCTTGCCGCCGCCGAACGAGTAAACGTACTTGGTTCCTGCTTTGCTGGTCTGTACGGGAGCTTCAGAGAGAGTACTTGTGGCCATTGTTATTCCTTTGCTGTTTGAGATTCTTTTGAGCCGTCGGTCACGATTTCAGAGAAATCGGCAATGGTGGAGAACTCCTTAAGTAACGATTGCAGTAGCGCGAGGCGGTTGGCCCGCACCTGATCGTCCTCCACCATGACCATAACTTTGTCAAAAAACTTGTCTACCGGTTCGCGCGCGGTTGAAAGAAGATGCAGCGCCGCTTGGTACTCTTTCTTGCGGCGATGGCACTCGATTCCCGGAGCGTTCTTCTCGATATATGCTGCCAGAGCTTTTTCTTCTTCCGAAGTTTCTGGAAGCGGTTCGAATTTTTCCGCAATGCGCAGTTTTTTCTCTGCGGCCTGTTTCAGGATGTTGCGTATCCGCTTTGAAGCGGCGGCAATGGCCAGAAATTCCGGCACGTTCAATACCGCCTGCACAGCCTGGGCACGAGCTACGGCGTCCACTACATCATCAGATCCCGCACCCAATACGGCATTCACCACATCATATTGGAAGCCCAGAGCGTCGCGGAGATAGAATTCGAGACGCTCGCGGAAGAAAGCCTTGATTGCCAAAGACGGGTCGTTGACGGAAAACTTCTTCTCGGCGCTCGAACCATGATAGGTTTCGCGGGCGTCGACGAATAGCTGGTTCAGATTGATTGGTAGCTTGTGCTCGGCAAGTACCTTAACGATTCCGTTGGCCTGACGGCGGAGTGCGAACGGATCTTTCGATCCAGTGGGCTGCAGCCCCAGGGCAAACATTCCGGCGATACTATCGGCCTTATCGGCAATCGAGAGCACCGCACCTTCCACAGTGCGCGGCACCGAGTCTTCCATCGACTCTGGTTTGTAATGGTCGTAGACCGCGTCAGCGATTGCCTGGCGGGTGGCGGGAGCCATGCCTTTGTCGAGCTCCTGCGCGCAGGCATAAAGGCCGCCGACGATTCCCTGCAGTTCGGTAAATTCTTTTACCAGATCGGTGGTCAGGTCAGCTTTCGAAAGCAATCCGGCTTTGTGAATCACGCCGGGCCTGACTGCGATGCCACTCTGCTTTAGCAATTCAGATAGCCAACTTGCGAGCCGCTGCACCCGTCGTGTTTTCTCGTAATAGCTACCCAGATCTTTCTGGAATGTTACCTTCTTGAGCCATAGTGCGCGCTCACGTAACGGATGTTTCTGATCACTCTCCCAGAAAAACCGCGCGTCGTTAAACCTGGCGCGCAAGACGCGCTCGTGGCCATGACGAATAATTCCCTGCTCGTCGCCATCACTATTCAAAACCGCAAGGAAGTGAGGCAGCAACTTGCCGTCCGCATCCTCCACTGCAAAATATTTTTGGTGGTCGCGCATTACGGTGACTAGAACTTCCTGCGGAAGCGCCAGAAATTCGGGATCGAAACTGCCGAGGACGACCGAAGGCCATTCGGTAAGATTGACGACCGTGTCGATCAGCTCTTTATCTTCGCGCCAGCGCGCGCCGGGAACGGTGCGAGTGGCGGCATCCAGCGCTTTGCGAATTTTCTGCAGGCGTTCCTCGCGACTCAGGACCCTTCCAGATCGCAACGCATCAATGTAGCCCGCTGCGCTCGAAACCTCAATTGGCTGGTCTCCCATCGCGCGTAATCCGCGCGAACGACGCCCTGCTTTAATTCCATCGAATTCGAGAGGAACCACCTCGCCATCGAGCATGGCTACCAGCCAGCGAACGGGCCGGACAAAACGCTCGTTGGGCATGCGCCAGAACATGTTTTTTGGCCAGTAGATGGAGTTGATTTCTTTGGGTAGCGATTCAGCGAGAATTTCTGGCGTTCTGCGGCCGGAACGGGTTACGGTAGCAGCTAAATATTCACCCTTGGGCGTGGTTATTTTTTCAAGGCGCGAAACATCGACGCCCGCTTTTTTCGCAAAAGCCTGGGCCGCCGGAGTTGGCTGCCCGTCTTTGTAGGCGACGTTCACAGAAGGGCCGGTGATTTTCTCTGTGAGGTCTGGCTGCGCAACCGGGACGCCGGATGCCAGAACGGCCAGACGGCGCGGCGTGTCGTAACTGGTAAAGGAGCTTGCCTCGAGCCGTTCGCGTTTGAGCAAATCGGCGATCCGTTTTTGAAGTTCCGCCGAAGCGGCATCGATCATCCGCGCGGGAATCTCTTCACAGCCGATTTCCAGTAGAAAGTCTGGCATCAAGGTCTCATTGTTGCAAAGTCGCACTGCATGCGTATGTGAGCAGAATCACCGCCAAGGCAAATCTTCTTAATACTCAACGCCGCAGGAAATATTTAAACAGTTGCCGGAGATAGCTTTTCTTCAGCGTTCTGGGATTTTTTCAATCTTTTGCCTTCTGTTTGTTCTGGTGTCGAAGCCCCCGAACCGCTCTGCTGATCGACCCAGGCTTTGGCAATTCCCACGGCCAACGCTCTCACTCGCGCGATCACCCCTACACGTTCCGTCACCGAGATTGCGCCGCGCGCGTCGAGAATGTTGAAAAGGTGAGAGCACTTCAGGCAAAGGTCGTAGGCACCGAGCAGTGGGAAGCGTTTGATATCTGCGTCTTTAGCCAGCTTTAGCGCCGCGTGCTTCTCCAGAAGGCCTTTACACTCAGCTTCATAAAGTTCGAAATGCTTCCAGGTTTTGTCGACGTCTGCAGCTTCGAAGTTATAGACAGAAAATTGAAGTTCGTCGGCCAGTCGCACATCGCCGTATTTCACTACGCTACCGTTTAGCGGATCACGGGCCCAGACGATGTCGTAGATCGAATCGACATCCTGCAAGAAGGCTGCAATGCGCTCCAAACCATAGGTCAATTCGGCCGAGATCGGATCGAGATCGACTCCGCCGCATTGCTGAAAATAAGTGAACTGCGTAATCTCAAGTCCGTCGAGCATCACCTGCCAGCCGATGCCCCAAGCGCCGAGCGTTGGCGACTCCCAGTTATCTTCTTCGAACTTGATGTCGTGCTGCCGCAGGTCGATGCCAATGGCGCCAAGCGATTCCAGATAGAGCTCCTGCACATTCTCCGGCGGCGGCTTCAGGATTACCTGAAGCTGCATGTGCTTGAACAAGCGATTGGGATTTTCTCCGTAACGCCCGTCCGCCGGGCGGCGGGAGGGCTGCACGTACGCGACTTTGTATGGCTTCGGACCCAGCACCCGCAAAAAAGTCTCGGGCGCCATAGTTCCGGCCCCGACTTCAACATCGTAGGGCTGTTGCAGAACGCATCCGCGCTCTGCCCAGAAGGTCTGTAGACGCAGGATGAGTTCCTGAAAGGTCAGCGGATTGGGTTTAGTGGAAACCAATTTATTGAATAGTCCTTGTTCCCTGTCAACTCGACCATCTACCGCTTGTCATTCCGACCATGCACCACTTTGTCATTTCGACCGCAGGGAGAAATCTGCTCTCTTCACCACCTGTGTCGCCGCCTTGTTGTGCCTTGCCACTCGCCCAGAAGCAGATTTCTCCCGTTGGTCGGAATGACAAAGCACAGGCAGCTGCTTAGAGTTTCTCCAGCATGGTGGCGGTAACAAATTTCTTCTCAATGTGCCTTTGCAAAATCTGCATCAGGAACTTTCGCAAATCCGCCGCCTGGGCTTTCGGCCACGGCGCCCCCGCAAAACCCTCAAGTGGCGCGCGAAACATCTTGGCCACCAGAACTCGCGACTCCGCTGAAATTTCCGACGATGCCAGCCGCTTGTCGTCACCGCACGTGAGCCCATCGGCCAGGAAATGAAAATACGCCCGGCTGCCATTCAACGCGCGCCCGCAAACGATACACTCGCCCAACTCCGGCAGATAGCCCATCAGCCGGGTCATCCACAACTCAAAATACGTTACGGGTAGCCAGATTTCCGGTCCGCGCAACGCCGCAATTACCGATAGCGAAAGCCGGAACACTGCGTCATTGGCCTCACGGTCGGGCAATAACTCGTCCAGCATTTCGGCCACGTGACCCAGTGCCACCACCCGCGGATAACCGACTTCCGTCGCCAGCGGCGACTCCAGCACATCGCAGGAATCCAGTCGCGCTAATTCGCTGCGTTCCCGGTCGTCGTAAAACGCCCGAACGAAGGTGAGCGGCTCCAGAGCCCCGCCAAACCGCCGCTTCGACTTCTTGGCGGAGCGGGCCACTCCCCGCACTTTTCCTTCCAGCCGGGTAAACAGCGTGACCAGCAGATCGGCTTCACGCAAGGGATACGTGCGCAAGACAATCGCTTCCGACTCCTTCAGCGCCATGGAAGCCTAACTAGGTTAAGCAATGATTGTAATGGAAGGGGACGGCAGCCGTCAGTAGTCGGCGGTCAGCATTTGGATTGATGTTGTGTACTGAGGTTCTGATTTCTGATCAAGAGTCGTTCAGACTCGCAGCAACGGCGCATTATCCAGGTGATGTACATTATATGGTACAATCATATTTGGTCTTATGGCGCGAAAACCTGCCCCGGAGAAGATTCCGTTGGTGTTCTTTCGAACGCGCCTCGGTAGTGAACCCGTGCGCGATTGGCTGAAGAGACTCCCGGACGAAGATCGTAAATTGATCGGATCTGACCTGCTGCGGGCCCAATGGCGTTGGCCTGCAGGAATGCCCTTATGTCAGACCGATGTGTAAGGGATTGTGGGAGGTTCGGACGAATTTGCAGGGAAACGCACCGCACGAGTCTTTATCTGCCTTTATCAGGAGCATCTGGTCGCGCTGCATGGATTTCTCAAGAAAACGAGAAGGACGCCACCGGCTGAGCTGGACCTAGCGAGAATGCGTCAAAAGGAACTTGAAAAATGAGCAAGAAAAATCTGGGATCGACGATCGACAGCTTTTTAAAAGAAGAAAATATCTTCGAAGAAGCACAGGCTCAGGCAATCAAAGAAATTGTCGCCTGGCAACTCGCCAAAGCTATGAAAAAGAAAAAAATCTCGAAGAGCCAGATGGCTGAGCTACTGAAAACCAGCCGTTCTCAAGTCGACCGCATTCTCGACCCAAAGCATGACATCACGCTCTCCAGTTTGCAAAGAGCAGCCGCGCTGGTAGGACACCGAGTGCTTATCGAATTGGTCTAATCTCAAACGAATAAGGGCGCACGTCCGTGGGCGGACGTGCGCCCCTGAGTTACCTTACACTAAAAACTATCGTCCGTAGTAGTCAGCGTTGCGCTGGGTGAAGCTCTGCCATTTTTCCGGCAGATCATCGAGCGCGAAAATGGCCGAGACGGGACATACCGGTACGCAGGCGCCGCAATCAATGCATTCCACCGGATCGATGTAGAGCATTTCTTCGCCGCCAAAAGCTTCTTCATCCTTCTTAGGATGAATGCAATCCACCGGGCAGGCATCGACGCAGGCAGTATCTTTGGTCCCGATGCAGGGTTCCGCGATCACATAGGTCATTGAACTTGTCTCCCCCGAATATGCAGAAGTAAAAAGACCGCACATTCTAGCAAGAATGCTGCTCAGGGTACAGTAAGTTTATCGTTTCCCTATCCACCGTGAGAGCAACTGCTGCTGGTAGTGTAGCGCAGGCGCAGACCCGGTGCCGGGCTTGCCTTCTGGACGGTCATTTCCAGCCTTGTAGTGCAGGTTTGGCGCAGGGAGCGGAAGCGGGCAGGGCCCACGGCTTTGCCAGCTCAACCGGCCCCAACTCCTTGTCCCCCACTCCTTGTCATTTCGACCGAAGGGAGGAATCTGTTTCTGGCCAGCGCCACGACACCTGCCGGTGGCCACAAACAGATTCCTCTCGTTGTTCGGAATGACAACATGATGAAGGCTAGTGGGACAGCAGAAACTCTTCACTCACCAGCTGCAGCTCAGCCCAGCCTTCGGCGGGAATACAATCCACCGGAAGACCGTTCTGCCACAGCGTGAATCGAAGACGAAGCCTGCCGGCGGGAACCTTTGCGGGGTTAGCGTCCAGCCATTTCAACGGCAACTTGAATTCGAAATTGCGTCCCAGAGCAACCGCCACCACATCCGACGGCCGCGACGAACTTGCCAAGATTGCGTCCGCACCCGCCGTGACCTTCCAGGTCACGACTTTCTCTGCCTGGACACTGGTGTCGATTCTCAAAACTCGTTCGGCGCTAGCGCCATCGGCCAGCCACGACTCAAGAGCCACAACCAGATCGAAATCAGATGCCGGGACCCTTTCGATGAAATCGAGCCTTCCATAGACATAGGTATCGTCGATGCCGGTATAGACCGAATCCAACACAAACGTCTTGCCGTGCATGGCGCTGGCGCGATGGTCGGCAACATACACAGCCGCGCCCATCCATTCGAAATAGCGCACCATCTGGCTGGTAATGTGGGGACGAATGTACGCAGTTTGGGGAATGAACGTCGGCTTAACTTCGGCGGAGGTAATCGGCTGCGACAGATAATCCGGCGGACGCGCCCCTAAAGCCTGGTAGACGTTGGACAAGTGTTTGCGGTAGAGCTCGTCAAATTCGCGATCGTTGGCTGAGCTATGCTCCGGGCCGTACCACCAGTTCCAGTCGCTGCCTTCCGCGATGAGTATCTCTTCGTACGCCAGCTTGCGTTGGGCTTCAGTCGCCCTGGGCGCCGCCTGCTCGTAAAAATTGCGCGCGTGGTATAGGTAGTCCCAGGATTTATTGTCTTCCGGGGCGCCAATCCAGACATTGAAATTCGCGTTGATCCACGAGCCTGGTACCAGCGAACCGAAGGTCGCAGGATGTTGATGGCGCGCAATCGCTTCGGAAACCGTGACTGCCTCAATGCCCGAGTCATTCTGTAATTTATCGTAGAACCTGCGCAGAAACTCGCGTCCCGATTGCGGGTAATATTCCCAAGCATTCTCGCCATCGAGTATGACAGGGACCATCGCATCTTTGCCGCGGTCCAAAATCGGTTGCGCGGCAGACTTGATGTTTTGGATTAGGTGATTCGCGGCATCTTCCGGTGGCATCCCCGAGTAGACGAAACCCACTAAATCAGAAATCGTGTGATCGCGGAAGATCATGTGCATCTGGGTGGTCCCGTTATCAAAGCGATGAATGGTGTAGAGCTTTTCTGCAGTGTCAGCAGAAAGCTGGCCGTGTCCGTCGCGGGCAAAGTTAACTCCGAGGCTGCGACCTAATACACCCTCGTCGGTAGCCATCCACTTCGCACCCAGCTTCTGAGCGATCCCCAGGACCTCTTCAGAAACGCTGCCCTCCGACGGCCACACCCCTTGGGGTCGAATTCCAAAGAGCTGTTCCTGCAAATCGAGCCCTCGCACAAGCTGTTCGCGGGCATCTTCCGGATGTCGAAATCGGTGTTGTGGCAGTGGCAATCCAGGAGTGGACACCGCTCCGGCGTTGGTATCGCAAACCAGCGGCAAGATCGGGTGATAGAAGGCGGAAGTCGAAATCTCGATGCCGCCGCGTTTAGCTGCCGCGGCGTGGGCTGGCACCACCCGGCCGAGTAACTCGCGCTCATGCGAAATCACAAAACGCTGATCTTCGAGCGAGTAGCCCTCGCGCTTCGTGATCAGATCAGCAACCTCTGGATCGTCTAAGAAGAATTCGTCAAACCATGCGATCTGCGACAGCACCTGCAAATCCGTAAAATCCTGGTTCTGGAAATATCTCTCCGCCTTCTCCGGCACTTCCCCTGCGTTGCGATAGCGCTCCCAAAGTTCGCGATAACGGGGGTAGCGCCCGATCATGTGGACGGTGTTTGCTTGAAACAAATAGCGTAGAGCGAAACGCCGTTCGTCGGTTGTCAGGTCAGCGGCAGGCTTCGCGGCCACACTCAAAAAAGGGTCTCTGGCGACCCCGTCTACGTAGTCTTGAAGCTGGGTCAGGAGAGAAGGAACAAGGTTAAAGGTCTGATGGACATTGGGAAATTCGTCCAGCAGCTTCACCATGCCGTAATAATCCTTGAGGCCATGCATCCGCACCCAGGGCAAGCGATATTCGCCGGTAACCAGGTCTTTGTAGAAAGGTTGGTGCTGATGCCACAGGACGACTACGCGCAACATTGCCATGGATATGCGTATTAACCCTCTCTAAATGAACAGTCTGGGCAGTCTAACATGGAGGTTTTCGCATCTACCCTTACGCTCCAAGGCATTCTAAATGCGCGTCCTTCCAGTACACTGATGGGGCAGCGCTGATTGGATAAAACGTGCCAAGATCTGATTCTCCAATGTTGACCGCCCGCCCCGAAACCAGTCTGCTTACGACTGACGATATCTATTTGTTCAACGAGGGCAGCCACTATCGTATTTACGACAAGTTGGGCGCCCATCCGGCGACTGTTGCCGGCAAAGCTGGAACCATCTTCGGAGTTTGGGCTCCAAATGCCAGCCATGTCTCAGTCATCGGCGACTTCAATGGATGGGACACTGGCGCCAACCCACTTGAATCGCTCGGCGGTTCGGGAATTTGGGAAGGGTTCATTGCGGGAATTGGTAAAGGAACGCTCTACAAATTCCACATTATTTCTCACCATGAGGGATATACCGCGGCAAAAGCTGATCCCTTCGGCATTTACCACGAGGTTCCGCCACAAACCGCGTCGGTAGTCTGGGATCTCGATTATCAGTGGTCTGATGGCGACTGGATGAAGCGGCGGGCGCACAACAATTCACTGGATGCGCCGATGACGATTTACGAAGTACATATCGGGTCGTGGATGCGGGTGCCCGAGGATGGCGACCGCCCACTGAGCTATCGCGAGATGGCGCCGCGGCTGGCTGACTACCTTAAGCGGATGAATTTTACCCACGTCGAATTCCTGCCGGTGATGGAGCATCCCTTTTATGGCTCCTGGGGATATCAGACAACCGGATACTTCGCTCCCACTTCGCGTTATGGCACGCCGCAGGACTTCATGTATCTGATCGACCACCTGCATCAGAACGGCATCGGCGTAATCCTGGATTGGGTGCCATCTCACTTCCCTTCCGATGAGCATGGGTTGGCGTATTTTGACGGCACGCACCTGTTCGAACATGCCGACTGGCGCAAGGGCTTTCATCCCGACTGGAATACATACATCTTCAACTACGGACGCAACGAAGTTCGCAGCTTCCTGTTGGCGAGCGCCATGTTCTGGTTGCAGAAGTATCACATCGACGGGTTGCGGGTGGATGCGGTTGCTTCCATGCTTTATCTGGATTATTCGCGCCGCGCAGGCGAGTGGATTCCTAACCAATTTGGAGGCCGCGAGAATCTGGAAGCCATCGACTTCCTGCGGCGATTCAATCAGGAAGCTTACAAGGAACATCCCGACACGCAGACTTCCGCGGAAGAGTCGACAGCGTGGCCCATGGTTTCACGGCCCACCTATGTGGGCGGCCTCGGCTTCGGGCTTAAGTGGGACATGGGCTGGATGCACGATACGCTGGCTTACTTCGCTCATGATCCCATCCACCGCAAGTACCACCACGGCCAGCTGACATTTCGGTCGCTATACAGCTTCACGGAGAATTTTATCCTGCCCCTCTCGCATGATGAAGTGGTGCACGGCAAGGGCTCGCTCATCGGCAAAATGCCGGGAGACGAATGGCAGCGCTTCGCCAACCTTCGCCTGCTCTACGGTTATATGTATGGGCAGTCGGGCAAGAAGCTATTGTTTATGGGCGACGAGTTCGGCCAGGTGCGAGAGTGGGGGCACGACACCAGCCTGGAATGGCACGTATTGCAATATCCGGTGCATGCCGGAATGCAGGAATGGGTCGCCCAGTTGAACCGGGTTCATCGTGAACAACCGGCGCTGCATGAGCTGGATATTGATCCCGCAGGTTTCGAGTGGGTGGACTGCAACGACAGCGCGGGCAGCACTATGTCGATGCTACGCAAAGGTCGCTCCGAGCAGGAGCGGGTGTTGGTAGTGTGCAACTTTACGCCAGTGCCGCGTCAAGGATTCCGCGTCGGCGTACCCACACTGGGCTATTGGCGCGAACTGCTGAACAGTGACGGAAAAGAATACGGCGGAAGTGGAGTGGGAAATGAGGGTGGTGTCGAGGCCAAGGACGAGCCGGTCCACGGCCGGCCGTACTCACTGAATTTGACCTTGCCACCTCTGGGAGTTCTGTTCCTAAAAGGCCCATCGTAGAAGTTCGCGTCGGCCTGGAAACTCAACTAGAGACGTAGCTCCGCTACGTCTCGGGAGCACCCCGAAATATTGGTACTGAATTGGGAAGGGCCCGACTTCAGCCGGGCCGTTAGAATCGCAAGTGGCGCGCTTTAGTGCCTGAGATTTGACGTTCCTGCCCCTTCCCGCAGCCCAAAGCGATGAAAATCCATCCATCCCGATCCGTCGACGTTTCAATCGCCTCCGACGAGCTCTGGATGGAAGAAGCCCTCCGCATGGCGCAACGGGCACTGGAAGCGGGCGAAGTCCCCGTGGGCGCCGTAGTGGTCAGTAGCGGTGAAATTATCGGCCGCGGATGGAACCGCAATATTCTCGACCATGACCCCACCGCCCATGCTGAAGTGATTGCCTTGCGCGAGGCCGGTAAGGCAGTGGGAAATCACCGGCTCACCGGTTGCGATCTGATCGTGACCATTGAGCCCTGCGCCATGTGCGCGGGAGCTCTGACCCATGCGCGGGTGAAACGGCTGGTCTACGGAGCGGACGATCCCAAAGCCGGCGCGGTACACTCCGTGGTGCAAGTTCTTAACCACCCACAAACCAATCATCGTGTCGAAGTTCGAGGCGGAGTCCTAGCTGGTCGCAGCGCCGAAATGCTGCAGGCATTCTTCCGTGCACGACGAGAGCCGGGCTAGCTTTCCAGCGGCTGCGTCAATGCACAATCAGCGTGAAGGAAGCCGAATGGCTGACAGACCCGCTTTTACCAGTGACGGTGATGGTGTAGGTGCCAGTGGGCGTACCGGGGTCGAGATGGCTGGTCGATCCCCCTCCACCTGACGTCGACCCGCCTCCGCCGCAGCTTACTCCAGCGCTGAGGAAGGCGCACAGCATCAGTGTCAGGAGAGCGTTGCCCCTGCGACCTCCGCCAAGCAGAATTATGCCCACTGCTCCCAGACCAAAAGTGACGGCCCACAACCGGGGTAGGCCGGATCCTACCGAATTGTTGGAAATCACCTGATGCGGCGCCGTGGTCCGCAAATCAAATTGATAACTTCCGCCTGTCGTGAAGTTATCCAAGCCAAAACTGCAACTGCTCTCCGCCGGCAGGCCTGAACAGCCCGTAGGTGCAATCGAGATTGGCGCAGTACCAGACTGCAAGCCCAGCATGAAGTAAATAGACGAATCTTGTCCCTGAACAAAATCTATCTGGCTCTGTGTAAAGTTCAGACTAAAGTCGCTTCCAGTAACTGAAACAGGCAGGATCACTCCAGTATTGTTCGGATAATTTGTATCGCCACTATAGGTTGAAACGTAGGTATCGTTGAAATTCAAGGTATCGCTAGCGGTTGCTTGTAAATTCAGATTGCCGCTTTGATCGGTCACTGTGCTGTAACTTATGGCTCCTGGCAACGTGCCACGCTGCCGGCTCACGATTGAGACCGTTCCTGTAGGGGCGACCGTATGACTGGTAGAAACGACGGTCGCAGTCAGAGTTATGGTCGAGCCTGGGGAAATCGGGTTGGCTGACGATTGCAGATTAAGTGCTGGCGTGGGAAATAACACCAAGAGGTTCGTCGGGTACGAAGTCGATGCAATGTAGTTCTGATCGCCACCGTAATTCGCAGTAATCCCGTAGTTGCCCGGTGCAGGAAACGAAGAAGCTGAACTCAGGAACCTTGCGTTCAACGATGCGTAATTCCCGGATCCATTGCCGGGCCGCATCCCCGCCACAGGCGAATAACTGGCCGTACCCGTAATCTGCGTGCCATTGGAATAAAACGTTACGGTTCCAGTAGGGGCGGCGCCATAACTGTTAGTGAGCAGCGACACGTTGATGGTCAGGGGGACACCAACGGTTCCATTGGGGTCTATGAAGCTGGGGTAGTACAGGCTCGCCGGCGCCCGCGTCACTGTGATCACCGACGAGACCGAACTAGGATTGAAACTCGCATCGCCTCCATACTGTGCCGCCAGGGTGTGTGTTCCCCCGCTCAGCTGAATCGCTTGGTCCTCGGTAAATCCCAACCCGTTCAATCCGAAGCTTCCTCCATCCAGAGGGTTCCCGTTATCAGTAAAGGTCACATTTCCAGTGGGGCAAGCCACCTCAGCGATCGGTGGCGGCGAACAAAATGCGTTGTGCGAATTCCTCACGTCGGCTCGCAACAAATAAGGGGTGGCATAAATCACGGTCGTGGCGTAAAGCGGGTTGCCAGTCGAATCGACGTTGGTGACTACGCCTGGCATATACACGGAGCTATTTTCGGGATTCACAGTTACGCTTACCGGCGCAGAATAACTGCCGCCGTATTTCGAGTCGCCCGAGTAGTGGGCAATCACGCCGTAACTGCCGCCGGGCAAAACACTGGTGGTGGAACTTACCGCACCGCTGGAAAGATTAAATACGTCAAAGCCGGGATTACCCGGTCTTCCGGGATTGACCAACAGTGCCACCCCGCCGGTCGGCGCCGGCGAGCCTGGCGTCAGGGTGATTCCCACCGGCACCGAACTGCCGTGCGCCACGTTCACCGCGACACCGGAATTCAGAGTCAGCGCCGTGGTCGACGGTGTGAAAGTGACGGTATTCCAGTTGTTGACCAGATTCGCCACGTTGACGGAACCGAGACCGGTGGCTAAGTCGTAGCCTGCTGCGGTTGCGTAGCCAGAAAGCACTCCATACTGATGTCCCGCCGTCATTATTGTGCAATTTGGAGTGCCGATTAGGCAGGGCATTGCAATCGTGCTGCCGGCTGGCACGTCATGAAACGCGCTGGGCTTCGACGCCGCCAGCTTGTAAAGAACGAATCCCGGTACTCCCTGCGAAGTGCCGGCTTTCTGGTTCACCAGCGCCATAATGCCGGCGAAGGCCGGAGTCGCAACCGACGTTCCCCCAAACGCTCCCAGGGTATTCAGGTCGCAGCCTCCGCCCAGATCTTTTTGGCAAATTAAATAATAGCTACCCAAAAATCCATTGCTGGCAAACAGTGAAACGTCAGGGAGGTCTCTCCCGTTATCGGCCGGCGTGTTGGTCTGCCATGACGGCTTGAGCCAGGTGGCACTTACACCGCCGCTGCCGCCGTCGCTGGCAAGAAACTGACTGAAGTTGGAATTGTTGCAGTTGGTCTCAGCATTGGTGGTGCCTCCGGTCAAGAACTGCATAAGGCTGTTGGTACAGGAGTCATTCCATGTAGTTTCGGGAATGTAACTCTTCGCGGATTTTTGGGTAACTGGGGCGTTGGTCGTATTCCAGTAAGTGGTCCATTTGTTGTACTCATTAAAATCGGTGCCGCCGACTGCCGCGTTAAACGGGGTGGACGCCAGCCCGCTGACAGCCAATCCGTGGGTGGCCACCCCGTTGGGGTCGTCGCAGACCGCAGCTCCACTGTCTCCGGTACCCACAAAGACGCTGATTCCCTGTGCCGCTGCTTGCTCCCAAAGCGAATAGTAGAAGCTCATGCCTGCGGTTCCCATGAACGCTTCACACTGTCCATAACTGTCGCTGATTATCGAGGCCACATTGTTGTCGACCGCGTACAGCGCCGACAAATCTACCCCATCGGTGGTTTCAGTGGACTCGGCGGTGACAAAGTTTATGGTCGCTCCAGGCGCCGCTGCTCCCGCCCACTGGGTGTCAATATCGGCCTCGCTTTCGTCGCCTGTTAAGCCCGGAGGAGGACCATCGTGAGTAATTACCAGAGTGGGCTGCGGCGCATGCACGTTGTCTAGACCAAAGAGGCTCCAGAAGTCAGTGGCATCGGTGGGATCAATATCGGTGCGGCCAACGATGACAATGGTCTGTCCGCTTCCATTGATCGGAGTCGGGCTGGCATTCCACAAGGGCAACAGATCGTAGATAGTGGCGAAATCATAAGGCCCCACCGCGTAATCGTTGAAATTCCCCGAGGACAGCGTAACAAGCGGGTTCGAAGAAAGTGACTTGGTTTGCTGCGAATAAATCCCCAAAAATTGATTGGCTGATTTCTTTTCAAAGTCATGTAGTGAATTTATTCCCGCCACCACGGGAGCCAACGCACTTGGAACTGACGGATCAGTCACGTTTCCCCAATGGCTCTTTCCGTTCACCAGAAACTTGTGAATTGAAGCGCCGAAGGCCTGCTTCACCTGGCCGACACTGCCGGAGAATTCAATTACAGTTCGTCCCTGACTGACCTGCGATACCGCGAAACCATTTGCCGTAAGCCATGAGACGACCGCCGCAATGTCGGAATCAATCGGTCCGAAACGTGTGCCAAATTCCTCAGGGTTGAGCCATTGATGGAACTCCGGCGATCCTTTGGCTTGCTGATTTTCGACAAAATGCTGCAATGCAACTTCTTGTCGATCACCGCGTTTCAACACCAACAGCATCCGCCTCAATGGCATGTCCACAGGAGCTTCCCCGCGGTCGAACTCAGCACGGGCAAGGGGATGCACGTTGCCGGCCAAGGTAGTGCGCGCAGCATTGTTTACAGCCTGCGTCACCAGCGCCTGACCAGACTGTTGGGCGGTCATATTTCCACAGAGCACCGCAACAAGAATGGCCAGACTAAGTATGAAATGAAGCACACGCTCCCCAGACTGGTTACCCATAACACTCCTTGGAAATCCGCCCGCGCCGAGCCGCTGGATGTCCTGGAATTTGAAATTGCTCAAAATTAAGAGACAGTCGCGCCAAGTCGCCCAGATCGTTTTGCGTACGCACAGCAATCCAAGCAGCCTGTCGGGAATACTGGGACGGGAAGGGGGGAACCTTGACCCGAATCCCAAGGCGGCGAAGTATAGCAAAATTGCTCAGGAAAGAAAGTAATTAGTTCAATGCCGATAACTGCTAGCCGCGCAAGAGTTTCGGCGCGAGTCGCAGCCAGCATACAATCCGCAATTGACTTGCCCGATAAGTGAGACTGGGTCTAGTTTAAAAGTCCTTACTTCACTGTGAAAGCAGTATCAATCAACTCCTCCGAGTTTCCGCCCACCATGACCTTGAACGTCCCCGGCTCCACCACGCGGTGCATGTCGCGATTGAAGAACTCGAGATCGCTGGGGCCGAGCCACATCTCGACTGTCTTGGTTTCACCCGGCTCCAAGCCGATCCGCTGAAAGCCGCGAAGCTCTTTTACAGGCCGGGTTACCGAACTAACTTCGTCATGGATGTAAAGCTGAACTACTTCGTCGCCGCGAACCTTGCTGGTATTGGTCACGTCTACTGAGACTTTGGTCTTTCCCTCCGGCCCAATTGATTCGGGAGAAACTTTCAGATTCTGGTATTTGAAAGTCGAGTAGCTCAGACCCCATCCAAAGGGATAAAGCGGTTTGGTGGTGGTTCCCAGATATTCGCGCTTGGCAGCGGGCTTCTGGTAATAGTAATCGGGCAATTGGCCAACCGTCCGCGGCACCGTGATGGGCAATTTACCGCTTGGGTTGACATCGCCGAACAGCACATCGGCGGCCGCGGCCGCACCCTCCTGGCCCAAATACCAGCCATCCAAAATCGCGGGGACATTTTCCGCAATGTAGTTAATGGAATTGGGCCGCCCGTGCAACAACAGGACAACGACAGGTTTCTTGAGGGCAAGGATTGCCTTCACCAGATCGTCCTGGCTCCCGAGCAGATCAAGGCTGTCGCGGTCCCCGGGATGGTTCACCGCCCAGGCCTCGCGCGAAGTCTGCTCGTTTTCTCCCAGCACCAGAATCGAGATATCTGCTTTCTGTGCAACCGCCACTGCCTGCTGAATGCGCTTGGCGTTCAACACAGGATCGCCCAGTACCACTTTGTCGGCGTTCCAGTCGGGCGGAGTTTCGGTGATCTTGCAGCCTTCGGCATAGCTGATCTGCGCGGCGGATCCGACTTTGTCTTTGATCCCTTGAAGAATGCTGACGCCGCGTCCGGGATTATCGCTGTACCCGCCCAGGTGAAGCTCCGCAGCGTTGGGTCCGATCACTGCAATCCGCTTATATTTGGATTTATCGAGCGGCAGCAGGTTTCCCTGGTTCTTCAGCAGCACAATAGTTTCGTGCGCCGCCTTGAGTGCCAACTTCTGAAACTCTGGATTATTAGTAATTTTCTCGGCCTGATCGGGATCGACATAGGGGTCGTCGAACAGTCCCGCAAGAAATTTGGCACGCAGCACGCGAGTGACGGAACGGTCGATGTCTGATTCCGAAACGCGCCCGTCCTTGACTACGGCCACCAGCGAGCGAAATGCATCGGCGAATGGCAACTCAACATCGACTCCCGCTTCCAGTGCGACCTTTGCGCCCTCCTCGTAGCTGCCGACTACGTGATGCAGATTCATCAGGTCGGTAATTCCAAAGTAGTCTGAGACCAAAACTCCCTGGAATCCCCATTCCTGGCGAAGAATCCCATCCAGCAGTTGTTTGTTGGCGTGCGACGGGATACCGTCGATTTCGTTGTACGACGCCATCACGCTGCCGGCGTGGCCTTCTTTGGTGGCTACTTCGAAGGGCTTGAGAAAGTATTCGCGCACCACGCGCTCTGAGTAATTTCCAGGCCCCACGTTCGTGCCCCCTTCAGGCTGGCCGTGAACCGCGAAATGCTTTTCCGTGGCGTAGACGTGGGACTTATCGATATATGGACCAACACCCTGAAATCCGTTGACCGCAGCCAATCCGATCCTGGAGACCAGGTACGGATCTTCGCCATAGGTTTCTTCGGTGCGTCCCCAGCGTGGTTCGCGAGCCAGGTCGAGATCTGGCGCCAGGCATTGGTGGGCTCCACGGGCGCGGACCTCCGCGGCTACATCGGTGAACACGTCATGCACTAACGCGGTGTCCCAGGTCGAAGCCAAACCTATCGCCTGGGGAAAGGAGGTCCCTTTGGGTGAGGCGTTGCCATGCAGGCACTCCTCGTGAAACATGATGGGAATACCCAGCCGGGTATTTTCTTTCAGCCATTTCTGGATGGTATTGGTAAATTCCGCCATCTCTCGTGGCCCGCGATTTTCGCTGGGGCGCGACATTTGTCCCAGTCCATACTTCAGAACTACTGCGGCGGCGTCGGGCTGGAACGCCCCCTTGTCGTCGACAAATAGCTTGTTAGAGTCGCTTTTTTGTGCCTTGTTCTGCCAGGTGCCTTGCAGTTGCGCCACTTTTTCTTCCAGCGTCATCCGCGAAAGTAAGTCCTGAACACGCTGCTCAACTGGCAATGACGAATTCTTGTATGCAGGGGCATCCTGCGCGCTCACGCCGGGAATCATCGCGCAACACACCGCAAGGGCATAAACCATATTCTTTAGGGGTTTGGGCGTAGCAGAGCGGAATCTCATGAACCTCTCCGGGTGAGAAAGTGTCGATCAAATTTGATGAGCCGGTGTAATATAGCACGCGCGTTAACGTTCACGGTCGAGGGCAGGATACGGATCTTCAAGAAGCGATTATTGGCCTCGCAGCTTACGGCGAAGACACCGCCCGGGAATGACCGTTGTCCGGCCCGGCCGCCCACCAGTACGATCCTCCCGCGGTCGGAATGACAAGATGTAGAACATGTTTGCATCGCACTAATCTTCGAAACAGTTTTGAACGAGGTGTAATGTTGAATCTGAAGAAGCTCTCACCTGTAGCATCGGCCTTTTGCGTTGTGGTTCTGTCAGCTCTGACCGCGCAAGCGCAGTGGACCGCGGCCAATCCCGTAAGAGACGTTCAACAGCTGGCCGACGGCGCCCAATTCACCATGGGCAAAGGCACCCTGAAACTTCAGGTATGCACCGATTCGATCGTCCGGGTCCTTTACTCGCCGACTTCGGCTTTTCCGAATCTTAAAGACTATGTCGTGACCAAGACCTCATGGCCCGGCGCCAAGTTCACCATGCAACCGGATGGCGACAATGTGACGATTGCAACATCGCGCCTTAAGCTGGTGGTGTCTCGCATCGATGGCAGCATTGCCTATCAAGATGCGGACGGCAAGCAACTGGTGCAGGAAGCCAACCGTTCGCTAACGCCGGTAAAGGTCAACGGCGAGGACACTTACCGCGCCGAATCTTTTGTGAATGTCTACGGTTCGCGCGAGGCATTTTACGGTCTTGGCCAACATCAGGCTGGGGTTTGGAACTATCGCGGAGAATCAGTCGATATTTCTCAGGACAACACCAATATCGCAGTTCCCTTCCTGGTTTCCAGTAACGGATACGGGATTTTCTGGAACAATACTTCGCGAAGCCGCTTCAATAATCGCTTCGCCAACTATCTTTACATCAGCTCAGAAGTGGCGGACGTTATCGACTACTACTTTTTCTACGGGCCTGACCTCGACAAAGTGGTCGCCAGCTATCGCGAGTTGACCGGGCAGGCTCCCATGTTCGGCAAATGGGCCTACGGGTTCTGGCAGTGCAAGAACCGCTACAAATCGCAGGAGGAAATTCTCGGCGTTGCCAAAAAATACCGCGATCTGCATATTCCCCTCGACAACATCGTGCAGGACTGGTTCTGGTGGAATCGCAAGGGCGAGCACATCTTCAACAAAAATTATCCTGACCCCAAAGGCATGGTGGACGAGCTGCACCGCGAAAACGTTCACCTGATGATTTCAGTTTGGCCTTTCTTTGAACCAGGTTCTGCTGTCTATGACGATATGGACAAGAAGGGCTGGTTCGTCGACAAATTCAAGTTCGCCAAGCCGCCGTATCACACCGCCGGAATGGCGGTGTACGACGCCACCGATCCTGAAGCCAGAAAGTACTACTGGAACTTGATGGAAAAGGCGCTGTTCAACATCGGCGTCGACGCCTGGTGGCTCGATACCACCGAACCGGAAACCGAAGGTCTGGAAGAAAACATTCTACTGGGTCACAAGATCGCTGCTGGCAGTGGCGACCGCTACGTCAATATTTTTCCTTTGATGACTACCGGCGCCGTCTACGATGGGCAACGGTCAGCTTCCGACAAGAAGCGAGTTTTCATCCTCTCGCGATCGGCGTTTGCCGGCGATCAGCGCTACGCGGTGACCGCATGGTCGGGCGACATCAACTCTGATTTCTTCAGCTTCCGCCGCCAGATACCGGCCGGCCTGAATTTTGCGCTGTCAGGAATTCCCTACTGGACGACCGATATCGGCGGCTTTGTTTCCGTTAAATCCGACGATCCCGCCTACCGTGAACTTTTCGTGCGCTGGTTCCAGTATGGTTCATTCTGTCCCATCTTCCGGGTTCACGGCACCCGGTCGACCGACCAGAACGAACTATGGTCGTACGGCCCGGAGGCACAGGCAATTCTTACCAAGTTCGATCGCCTCCGCTATCGCCTCCTGCCCTACATCTATTCAATGGCGTGGATGACTACCAGCCAGAGTTACACCCCGATGCGTCCGCTGGCGATGGACTTCCGCACTGACGTTCGAGCACTCAACATCGGCGATGAATACATGTATGGTCCGGCGTTTCTGGTGAGCCCTGTTACTGAACCGGCGGCCACGAGCCGGCGACTCTATTTGCCGCAGGGAAAGTGGTACGACTTCTGGAGCGGCACATCCACGACAGGTGGAAATGTTATTGACGCCGCAGCGCCACTGGATCGGATGCCGCTTTACATTCGCGCCGGCTCGATACTGCCCATGGGGCCGGAACTCGAATGGAGCACACAAAAGCCCGCTGATCCTATTGAAGTTCGAATCTATCGCGGCGCCGACGGCGACTTCACCATCTACGAAGACGAGAACGACACCTACAACTACGAGAAAGGCGCTTACTCGACTATCCCTCTCCATTGGGATGATGCAAGGCAAGCCCTTACCATCGGTGATCGACGCGGGCAATTCAGCGGCATGCTGGAATCACGCACTTTCCGCATTACATTTGTAGGAGAAAATCACGGAGTGGGAGTTGACGCTACCAGCGCTGCCGATAAGGTCGTAACCTATGCGGGAAACACTACTACCATAATGCCGAACTAACCGACGCGTTGCTCAAGGGGACTGGACGTAGTGTCTTGTACTTCTTCCTGAGGCTTGGCTTCATCGTCTGGCTCCAGTGCCTGGCGCTGCAAAAAGAAGTCGAGATTTCCGCGCATCACCAGGTGCGGGGCCAAAGTGATGGGGTCTGCTGGCAAATGCCCCTCGGCGACGAACTCATGCAGCGTTCGGAACGCTATCCGTCCCTGGGTCCGGGGCCGCTGATAGATGGTCGCGGCTACGCTCCCAGAACGAATTTCAGGAACCAGTGCGGGGAAAAGGTCGGTGGTAATGACACAAAGCTGGGAAAGAATACCGGCATCGCGGGCAGCCTGAATCACCGGGATTGAGGCTTCAGTGGTCACATAAACACCTCTTAAGTCCGGGTGCGTTTTAAATAAACGGCTGCACTTGTTATAAGCCTCAACTTCGATGTCGTCGTCTTCGATCACTTCTTCCAGCCGCATGCCCGGGTAGTAGGAGCGAATAGTCTCGTCAAACGCTTTGAGCTTGTCGGAATGTTCGGCAATTTCCCGGCTGCTTAGCGTTACCGCCACCTTGCCGGGTCCCGCGAGAAAGCGTCCCATCAGGTCCGCGGCCAAGGCCCCACTCGCCAAAGCGTCGATGGCAACCGCCGCCAGCCGAGGCGTTCCGAGGGCATCAGTGGCGACGCAGACCACCGGAATGCGTAGCGCCGAAGCCCGTTCAATCCACGGGGTCAAGCGCGGAATATTGGTGGGAAAAATGATGATGCCATCCACCTGGGCGTTCACTGCGGCTCCAAATGCTTCTTCTTCGCCGTCCCCCAGCTGAGGATAAGTCCTGTACTGAATATCAATTTTTTCCAGCAGCAGTGATTTGGCCTCGTCTGAAATTCCGGCGCGTACCTCATCCCAGAATGAGGTGGTACCTTTTAGCGTATTGACCGACACTGAAAGACTTCTTTTTGAGGACAGAAGACGTGCTGCCAAATTGGGGCGGTAGCCGAGCGTCTCTGCCATCTTGAGCACTCGCGCCTTGGTGGCAGCGCTTACGCCGGGATGATCGTGTAATGCGCGATGGACCGTGCCCGTGGAGATCCCAAGAGCATTCGCCATGTCCAGTAGCGTAACGTTTTTATTCATTTCCAAGGCCACCGATTCTACCACCTGGACGCAAACAAACCGCGGGTTTTGAACTTCCTTACCTGCCCGCCAACTCAAGTAAGATTGGCCGATGGCCGCTTCAGGCGGCCAGGCACTGGATCAGCCCGTTCGCAGCCATATCTTGCGCCAGATGCTGCGTTTAGCAGACCTGCCAGAAGGACGCGGCAGGTAATATTAGGTGAGAGGAATTTCCAATGAAAATAGGATTTTTAGGGCTTGGACAAATGGGCGCCGGCATCGCCAGCAATCTGACTAAGGCCGGACACTCTGTAACTGTCTACAACCGGACCAGGAGTCGGACGGAGCCATTGAAGGCGTTAGGCGCTGTGGTCGCCGAAACGCCGTCACAGGCCGCATCGAATGCTGAAGTTCTGATGACCATGCTGGCTGACGATCATGCAGTCGAAGAAGTCCTGTTCGCGCCCGAGGGTGCTCTGCAAACCTTGCCGTCAGGCGCGACGCATATTTCTCTCAGTACGATTAGCGTGGCAATGTCCCGGCGCTTGGTGAAAGAACATAGCGATCGCAACCAACATTACGTATCGGCGCCGGTGTTCGGCAGACCCGAGGTCGCCGCGGCAGGCAAACTGTTCATTGTTAAGGCTGGGCCTGCCGATCAGCTTGACCGATTGCAGCCGTTATTCGATGTTATGGGACAGAAGACGTTCCACGTCGGGTATGATCCGGTTTCCGCAAATGTAGTAAAACTTGCGGGCAATTTCATGATTTCGACCGTCATCGAAAGCCTGGCCGAATCTTTTTCGCTGGTGCGTAAATATGGAATCCCGGCAGAAGCATTTTTGGATGTTATGACCGGCTCCCTGTTTGGAGCGCCGATTTATAAAAATTACGGGGCGCTGATCGCTTCGGACAACTTCGATAACGTGGGATTTGCCCTCCCCCTGGGATTTAAAGACAATCGGCTGGTGATTGCCGCCGGCGAAGCCGCAAATGTACCGTTACCGCTGGCCAGCCTCGTTCACGACAGGTTCGTGGCTGCCTTAGCGCAGGGTTTGGCAAACGCTGATTGGTCGGCTATCGCACGCATTTCGTACCGCTCTGCCGGCCTGTAAAAAACCAAAGAAGAGACGTAGCTCGGCTACGTCTCGCGAATGTAACGAGTCGGATTTTACTTAAGCAGTACTCTCAAGCGGCCTTTTCCGCACTCGCTTTCGGCAGTTTTGCCGCAAGCACATCTACTTTATCGATACGCGGAGGCTGGGAAAGTAAGTCAGGGGCTTTCTCCATGAGAGCCGCGGCAACTCGCCCTGATAAATGTGCCTGCCTTCCACTTTCGTCTGGGAAAGCGTCAAAGATACCAAATGTTGATGGACCCATTTGAATAGCAAACCAGGCAACCGTGGCCGGCTCTTGCTGAACGATCGCCAGCCCGGAGCGTAGAAAATCAGCGACTTCCTCCTCTTTACCTGCCTTGGCTTCGAGGCGGACAAATAGTGCAACTTTTGGCATAAATCAGATCCTTTCAAACCACGGTTATAGGAGTTGCATTCGTCGCCACCAGTTGCCAAATCAGCCAATTTTTCGTGATGTAGCAGCAAAAAAGGAATGGCGGAGAGAGAGGGATTCGAACCCCCGGTGCCCTTTCAGGCACGGACGCTTTCGAGGCGTCTGGTTTCAACCACTCACCCATCTCTCCGGGCCGTGCGGCAGGTTTTGCCTATTTTAACAGTTGAATTGCATCTCCATCAGGCAGGGCTACACATGTTGCGAGAGCGACAAAATGTTGCCATCCGGATCTTTAAACCACGCCACTTTGTCGCCAGTTGGCGCGGTCCAGATTCCCGAACTGTCCTGGGGCAGGAAGCTGTATTTTTCAAACTGAACCCCTTTTTTCGTCAGGTCTGCTACGGTTTTCTCGATTTCGCCAGTCTCCCAGCCCAAAACTGTGAACTGGGCGGGCTTCACCTCGGCTAATTTCGATATTCTCAGCATGGTGCCATTCCCGTTCAGGACTAGTGCAAACTGGTCGTCGCTTACAAAGCGCAGGCCCAGGGTTCCCTCATAGAATTCCCGCGCCCGCTTTGCGTCGCTGGTACAAACAAAGGCAATAATTTTGCTGGATCCAAGCATGCCCACCCCAGAATTTAATTGAAAGAAGTCTACGTGCCGCCACTATTCTACTGGCAGGTAACCACCTTGGGGTGACCTTCGTGATACGCATGAGTAACTCAGATCCCGCCCAGTCACATCTAAGTAGGGTCCAACAGATCTGACTGGCCGTGCCAATTGGTTTGCTGGGCCATAACGCAAATGGCTGAAAGGAGAAGTCCTTGAAAACACCGAACTTTATGAAGGCAAGTAGTGCGGGGCTCGCTGCTGTGGCACTGGCGATGATTATGCTTGTGGGGGCGGCGCCCGCGCAGGCCGCCGACGGCCGCGAGAGATGTCAGCATCACATTCAAAAGGCCGAGATGAGACTGGATGAGGCGATCCGCCGTCATGGGGAGCGAAGCCATCAGGCAATGGATCGCAGGCGTGACTTGAACAACGAACGAGAGCACTGCTGGCGTGAATACCATTCCTGGTGGAACGGCCACGAAAATCGCTGGCACACCGATCGGGATTGGGAAGTGAACCTCAACATTCGTTAATACCACTCCAATAAAGAAAAGGCGCGGCTCCTGGCCGCGCCTTTCTCGTGTTCGCTGTGATTTCGGTTATTTATTGTCCTTCTTTTGCTTCTTTTGCGCGGGCTACATGGCTTGCATGGCTAACCGCCGCTACAAAATCTGCCGCAACTGCCGGAGTGTGAACCTTGCCCATCAGGGTTTCGCGGAAAGGTTCGTTGCTGCCGTAGATTGCAGTGGTAGAGTCATCGTCCTTCTCAATCACGGCGCCTTCAAGAGTTAACCCGGCAAATGCTCCCTTGGAACGTGAGTAGGTCAGCATTTCCGTGTTTAGTTTCCAGTCAGTTCCAGCGGATGCGTGACGGCCCACTGGCCCTGCCGCTGCGGACCCTTCCCCTGAAATCTGGAACTTGCTGGAGAGTAAATGTTGCAGGCCCTGGTCGTTCATTACTAGCATCACCAGATCGACACCTTCGACCCCAATCTGCAATCCCCAGCTGCCACCGCCCACGCTAATAAACGCCGGGGCGCTCCAACCGGTCGAAGTCCGGCATGAGGCTACGCCGCGACCGTGTTTTCCACCGAATACGAATCCAGCCTTTACCAGGTGCGGCACGACCACGATGCACTTCGCGTTATCCAAAACTTCTTCGGGAATGCCCTTATCAGGCGCATCCATGATCTGTTTGAGAACGCCAGTTGCCATTTGGAGGCGTTCCACGGAATCCTCGCGCGCGGAGGCAGCAAACGCTGCACTCGCAATCAACAAAAGGCCTACGACCAGCCAATTTTTCATTTTGTTCCTTTCGGCGAATGCCACTCGAGGCAAACGGCGGTACCTAAATTGAAATAGCTCTACTTACCAGATGAATATAGGCGGGTTGAATTCGGCCAAACAATCCAGAGCCTTCTGTAGTGGACTGACAAACTTCCTGTAGAAAACCCATAGCCTTAGTGCGCAACCGCACTGTATCCACGGTGGTTTTGCACAGGCGCGGGTTGAGAAGTTTGCACCAGACGCACGGCATTGATCTCCAGTACCAGAGACATCTGATCAGCACAGGAACCGCACAGCCAGTAGTGCGCAACCTGCCGCACGGGGACTTCAGAGGCCATGGCACTGGATTCGTCGACGCACGGGACGGATATTGACTTCACTTCGAATTGAAACAATTTTCCGTCGCGGAGTCGAAGAAGTGGAGTGGCACACTCGGGATTAGCGCAGTTCGAAACCATATTCGCCTCACAAAAAATGTTTGGGCAGGCCAGATCAAAGTTATGGTAGTGCGGCCATAGAGTCGATGGACATCGGGGAAATCCTGTATTTGCTTTTATGAACTGTGGAATTCTTGAGGTAACCGACGTAACGGCAAGGAGTTACAAATTGTCGCTTGCGCTCTACTTCGCCAGGGTCAGAGGCACTTGAGCATGGTAGGGCCAGACTGTGACTTTGATTGATTTTCGAGCGTCGAAGGTGGCCTGGGATACAGGAAAACTGACCACGATGGTCCCCTGTGCGGTACCCGCGGGAGGAATGACGCTCTCCATCATGAGAGGTGCGAGTGCATGTTGTTTCAGCGCCGGAAGAGCCTGGAAATAACGATCCAGGTCGGAGGCTGAGGCGGGCTCGTCGCTGAACGCTCCGCTGCTGGTATCCAGGTCTACTTTGACGTTGTGGATCTTGAGTATTTCTTTATCTTGATTGTGAATGGTGAGGTTAATCGCAACCATGACCGAATTTTGCCCGGCAATTTCGGTCGCAACCACGTCATCGATTGAGCCCGTCGCGTGAGACTGCGGGCGCTGCACAAATGCCAGAATGCCCGCGGCGACTAAAATAATGGCTGCCCCGATCAGCAACAGCCTGACTGGCGGAAGATTTTTTTTCGCCGTCCCGAACTCTTCACCTATTTCGAATTTCGTGGGGGGTTGAGTAGCAGCGACTGGGGTGGAGGCGGGCGTCTCTGGCGTCGGACTTTGTGAAGGCGGACTTGGAAGTTCTTCAGGCATATCGTTTCGCCTCGATTCTAATCCTAATCCTACGAATTAACTCAATGGCGATTTTTTCGGCGGTCGCAATAACTTACTGTGATTCTTAGAGACTGTCACTTTTTTTGCCAATACCACATCCATGGAGTCTGGTTCGGAGCCAGCCTCCCAAGATCCCCACTCTAAATTTCGCAAAGGACGCGAAATTTAGAATGGGGCACCCGGTATATTGTATACATATCATTATGTACGTACAATGACCGGCGTGGCCCTACAGCGTTTCCCAAAATGGGACAGTGGTGCAACGAAAGAACTTACCGGATCGCCCGTACTCTACCTCTACTCCCTCACCCGCTATCGTTTCTAGGGGGCACAGAACGCCGGGAAATGGCATTCTACGCGCGGTCAAAAAGCCTTTTCTCCGGCCCAATTTGGGTTCCCCGTAAGTTGTTGAAAATCGCAATAAGGCTGACGGTTAGCCAAAATATCGTCTGGCATTCTGAGTTTGCCAACCTCAACCCGGCCTCGTATCCTGCTAGCTCACCGCAACCCCGGGAGACCTCATGAACGTATGGAAGATGCTCACTCAGGCTGGACTATGCTTTACCTTCTTTGTCACAGTAGCGATAGCGCAACAGCAGCCTCCCACCGTAGCAATCCATGCCGGACGGTTGGTTGATGTCCGCAGCGGAAAAGTCTCGACCAACATCTTTGTGATCGTGGGGAAGGATCGAGTGTTGCAGATCTCCGGCGCCGCGCCCTCCGGAGTCCCGGTAATCGATCTCACCAGGTACACGGTAGTGCCGGGATTGATCGACAGCCATGCCCACATCCTGGGAAATCCCAAAGATCAGTCATCCACCGGCAGCCTGCGCATGTCGTCGGCGCAAAAAGCTATCTGGGGGGTTCACAATCTGCAAACCTGGCTCGATCACGGTTTCACCGCCATGCGCGATGCTTGCGAAGGCGACCCGGCTTACGGTCAGTTCGCGCTGCGCGATAGCGTGGAGAAAGGCCTGATTCATGGCCCCAGAATCGTTTCGGCGGGCGGTTGTGTTTCCCTAACCGGAGGTCACGGCGATGGCGACGTGCTGGCGCCCGACTTCGTTTTTCCGCCGCAACCTAACATTGCGGACACTCCTGACGACATCAATCGCGTGGTGCGACGCGACATCAAGTACGGCGCCGATTGGATCAAGTTGATGGCAAGCGGCGGAGTGATGGACCCGATCAGCGACTATCGGGTAGAAGAGCTTAGTGAAGCCCAGATGGCGAAAGCAGTAGAGGTTGCTCACCTGGCCGGCAAGAAAGTGATGGCGCACGCAGAAGGAAGTGAAGGCATCAAGGCCGCGGTACGAGCCGGGGTCGACTCAATAGAGCATGGAACCGTGCTGGACGAAGAGGGTGCACAACTGATGGAACAGCGCGGAACCTGGCTGGTACCTACGCTCTATTGCTTTCAGCACGACATGGAAACCGGCCTTTCGCAAGGGCGCGATCCGGTCAGTTTCGCAAAGGGGGTGGCCATTCTCAAGGAGCAGGGCCCGGCGTTCAAACGAGCTTTGGCGCATCATTTAAAAATTGCTTACGGGGTCGATGACGATCCGGATTCGGTCTCTAAAGAATTTGGCGCGCTGGTGCGCGGCGGGATGACTCCGCTTGAAGCATTGCGCGCGGCCACTATTAATGGCGCCGAACTGCAAGGCCGATCAAAAGATATTGGAACGATCGAGCCGGGCAAGTTTGCCGACATCGTTGCCGTGGATGGCGATCCTCTTATCGATATCACCGTGATGGAAAAAGTAGTTTTCGTGATGAAGGGCGGAGAGGTTTGGAAAAAACCCTAAATTACAACCGCGGAGGACCCAGAGGACGCGGAGGAACAAGCAGTGAAAGCCTCTGGTCTCCTCTGTGGTGGTGATTCCTAGCGAGTCCCCGGAGAACCTTTCTCTCGGATTAAATCTTCCACATCCCCGATCTTTTCTCCCAGTACGTTCAATTTCCGCGCCAGCCCTTGAATGTCCGAAGCGGCGCGGCGATTCACATCGTAGTCAAGCTCGCTGCGTAGCCGGTCTTTCTTATCCTGGCGATTTTGACTCATCATGATTACTGGCGCCTGAATCGCCGCCAGCATGGAAAGAAATAAATTCAGCAAAATAAATGGATACGGATCCCAGCTTTTGTGTCCTAACGCAATATTGATCGAGGTATAGGTCACCAGCACCGCGCCGAAGGTGATGATGAATGCCCACGATCCACCGAATTGCGCAACCGAATCGGCGATTTTCTCGCCCACGGTGTACTCCTCTTCAATAATTTCGTTGGCATTGCGATTGGCGCGAATGCGAACCAACTGCTGCGCTGAATGGAACTGCCGGCCAAGCACGGTCAGCATATCCATGCCGGAATGTGGTTTGCGCTGGAGGAGCACCGCGATATCTTCGCGATCGACTTCCAGACAGACACTTTCCTCCAGAGCAGTCGCATCAGTCTGATGCGGAGTTTGCTCGAGCATGGAAGCGAAGCCAAAAAACTCGCCTTCGCTGGGTTCGTCAACAATTACTTCCTGGTTATCCTGATCGACCATGCTGACTCGCACCCTACCCGACACCAACACGTAAGCCCGGCCGCCAGCATCATTCATTTTGTAAATACGCTGACGCGGCGCGAAAGTACGCACGTCCACCTGACTGGCAAGAACCGCGGTCTCATCCGGATCGAGCAAGGCAAACAGTGGCACTCGGTTGAGAAATTGCGGATCGCAGGGCATCGATCACCTCAGGGCATGGAATAACTTCTAAACGGCACCCAGAGCATTACACAGCCCCGAGAACCGTGACAATAGGCTTTGGCTCGGCTGGCGGCTCTTAACTCGCCCACTCGTGTTTCATCGCGCGTGCGAATTGTTCCACCGGCAAGGTATTCAGGACGTCGGCCTTGGTCAGCCAGGCGCGGCGGGCCTGCAAGATTCCGAAACGGATCTTATCCAGGTGCGAAGTGTGGTGTGAGTCGGTGTTGATTACGATCTTGACGCCATGCTGCTTGGCCAGACGCAGATGCCGATCGCATAGATCGAGCCGGTCGGGATAGGCGTTTAACTCAAAAGCTACTTTCTTTGCTGCAGCTTCTTTCAGCACTGCGTCGATGTCATAGGCGTAAGCATCGCGCCGCAACAGCATTCGGCCGGTCGGGTGACCGATCAACGAGGTATTAGGATTGGAAACAACCTTCAAAAGACGGTCAGTCATCTGCGCCGATTCCTGCGCGAAGTGGGAGTGTACGCTGGCGATCACAATGTCCATCTGCTCTAAGACAGAATCAGACAAATCAAGAGTGCCGTCGGCCAGGATGTTGACTTCGATTCCGGCAAAAATCCTGATGCCATCGAGCTGATCATTTACGGCCCGTATGCGCTTGATGTGCTCTTCGGCGCGCTTGTCGTCGAGGCCGTTGGCAAATGCGAGGTTCTTAGAATGATCGGTGATGGCCATATAGTTATAGCCATGCGCCTTGGCAGCCAGCGCCATTTCTTCAATGGTGTTGCGTCCGTCGGTTTCGACAGTATGCATATGCACATCGCCCTGAAGGTCTTGCTGAGTGAGCAGCTCGGGCAGGGTATGTTGCTGGGCAGCGTCTATCTCTCCGAGGTTTTCGCGCAGCTCCGGCGGAATATAGTCGAGGTTTAGCTTGGCGTATATTTCTTCTTCCGACTTCCCTGCCACCGGCTTCTCGTCTTCTAAGGTTGCCAGGCTGTACTCGCTGAGGGTGTATCCCATCTTCAAGGCGCGCTGCCGCAACGCAACATTGTGGGCTTTAGATCCGGTGAAATACTGCATGGCTGCGCCAAAAGATTCCGGCGCCAAAAAGCGAACGTCAACCTGCATCCCACCCCGCAGGCGGAAGCTGACTTTGTTCTCACCGCGGGCAATAATCTCCATCAGACCCGGCAGCTTGATCATGTGGTCGATCAGCTTTTGGCGCTCGATATCGTCGCAACAGGCCTCGCCGGTCACTAGAATATCGAGATCGCCTACGGTGTCGCGTCCTCGGCGCAGCGATCCGGCGGGAGTAATTTTCTCCACTCCAGGAAAATCCCGCAGATGTTCGATGATCTTGTGCGCTTCACGCTCGGCTGCATCCAGCAGGAACCGGCCGGCAATTCGCCGATAGTCCTCGATCGACTTGAGCAGCTTCTTTTCCTGTTTCTCGCCCATGCGTGGCAATTCGCGAATCTTTCCCTCGCGTGCCAACTTCTCCAGCCCTTCAACATCGCAGACCTGAAAGTTGCTCCATAGCAGCGCAATTGTCTTGGGACCCAATCCTTGAATCTTCAGCAGTTGGAGCATCGACGGATGGTATTTTTTCAGCAGTTCGCTGTGCTGACCGAGGCGGCCTTCTTTAAATAACTCCTGAAGGTTGGCGAGCATGCCCTTCCCGATCCCAGGGATGGCCAGCACCTGCTTGGGCTCAGAGATGAGCTCGGATATCTGCTTAGGTTGCGCTTCAATCGCTTCGGCGGCGTTGCGGTAGGAACGGATACGAAACGAATCCTGGCTGTCGATCTCCATCAAATCGGCAGTTTCGTAGAGGATGCCGGCGAGCGCCTTATTGTCCATTTCCAACCAGCTTAACCAACAATGGAGGAGAGGACAAAGGCGGTTTAAATGCCTTGGGGGCGACTTTGGACACAGAACTAACGGGAGCAAGTCCGGCGGGACAAGGAAGGGGTGTTTTTTACTGAAGGTACTACTTTAAGAAGCCTTGGTAACGTTTGCTGCTTGCGGACCTTTCTGCCCCTGCGTAATTTCAAACTCTACGGTGTCGCCCTCTTGCAGGCTCTTATAGCCTTCCGAGGTGATGGCGCTGTAATGCACAAAGACATCCGGTCCATCATCGCGTCCAATAAAACCGTATCCTTTTGCGTTGTTGAACCACTTCACAGTTCCTTTTAAACGTCCTTCCACTTACTCCCCCTCGGCACGTACTCTTTCTCCGAGGCCGTGCCTTACCAATGAAGCAATTGTGCTTCCAGCGGAAAGCGAGTGTCAAGGGAATGAAGCCACCAAAGGGCTTAGCGGCGCGATTTTGGCCCACTGCGGGACTGTGCCAGCCACAATACTCCGGCGATGGTTTTGGCATCTCGGATCTTGCCGTTCATCACCATGTTCACCGCGCCGGAAAGCGGGAAAAAACGTTTGGCAATCACTTCGTCAGCCTCGGGCTGCGCCTTCCCTGCCTTGATATCTCTCGCCAGAAATATTGACATAGGCTCTGCCAGGAAACCGGGGCTGGCAAAGAAATGCAAAATTCTTTTCCACTTGAGGGCGGAATAGCCGGTTTCTTCCAGCAGCTCACGTTTGGCAGCGAGTAATTCTTTTTCGCCGGCTTCCTTGCGTCCCGCTGGAAGCTCCCATAGATATTGCTGGGCGGCATGGCGATACTGCCGCTCCAGCAACACGCGAGGCTCGCGCTTCGAATCGTTGACCAGCAATATCACGACGGATCCGCTGTGATGCACAATGTCACGGCGGGTGCGTACTCCGCTAGGCTCCAGCACTTGATCTGTCGTGACCCAGAAAGCGGGCCCTTTGTAAGCGATTTTGGAGGAGAGAACGCGAGCTTTGGTGCGGGTCGATTTTGCCATGCCTAAGAATATAAGCGATGCGATGTGCGTTTCTCTAGCGAGTTGGTGGAGCACAATGGCTTCTGTCTCTCCCCTCCTGCTATGCTGCCCGCGATGGCCAGGCGGCAAACAATCACTGTCGTAGGAGCGGGACGGCTTGCCAGCGCGCTTGCCGAATCGTTGCACCACGCGGGCTATGGCATCCCCGAAATCATAGCGCGAAGTAATCCAGGGGCTTTGCAGCGCGCGCGTTTGTTGAGCAGAAAAGTCGGCGCCGACGCGGTTATGAGTAAGAACGCCAAGCTCGGTGCCGAAGTGATTTGGTTCTGTGTTCCGGACCGAGAAATTGCGAACGCCGCGGCTTCGTTATCTCGGCATATCAATTGGAAAGACAAGTTGGCCTTTCACTCGAGCGGTGCGTTGCCCAGCGACGAGTTGAGCGCTTTACGTCAGCGAGGCGCAGCTATTGCCTCGGTGCATCCGCTGATGACGTTTGTGCACGGTTCACACTCCCCGTTGAAATTTGTTCCGTTTGGCGTGGAGGGCGATCGGAGGGCTGTGGATGTAGCGCAAAAAATCTTGCGCACCCTCGGCGGGAAATCTTTTCCGATTCGCAAAAACGACAAGGCGCTCTATCACGCCTGGGGCACGTTCGTTTCTCCGCTAGTAATTGCTTTGCTGGCAACAGCGGAGCAAGTTGCGAAAGCCACGGGTTTTTCCACCGAAGAAGCACGCGAAAAGATGCTTCCCATAGTGAGGCAAACCATCGCTAACTATGCGGCGCTCGGCCCGGCAAAAGCTTTCAGCGGGCCGATTGTCAGAGGAGATGCGGAGGTCCTGCAGCGTCATGCTGACGCACTAAAGAAAATTCCAGAAGCGAGGGCAGTGTATTTGGCGCTGGCGAGGGCGGCCCTGCGCTACTTACCGGCGCAGAATAAGAAGCTGGTGCGAAAGGTTTTGGGACTGCTTTAGTGTCGGCGTGGGTAGTTTTTGTGGAAGCTCTTTACGTTGCCAGCACTCGTTTAATATCTCGCGCCCGCCCGGTTACATCATCGCACTCCACCACCACGCCGCAGAGACGGACGTCGCCGGTGGCAGGCTCAAACCTCACCGGCATATTGCTCAGAAACTTACCCAGCACTAATTCTTTCTGCACTCCGATAACGCCATCGTAGGGTCCAGTCATTCCCACGTCAGTGATGTATGCCGTGCCGCCAGGCAAGACTCGCTGGTCGGCGGTCGGAATGTGTGTATGCGTTCCCACTACTGCGGTTACCCGCCCGTCCAGATACCAGCCCATGGCAACTTTCTCAGAAGTTGCTTCGGCATGAATATCGACGAAGATGATCTTGGCTTTGATCTGCTTCAAAAGCTCGTCAGCCTTACGAAACGGATCATCATTGGAAGCCATAAAAACCCGCCCCTGCAAATTAATTACCGCATAGGCAACGCCGTTTTTCTTGCCTTCATAAAATCCCCAACCTGGCATATCCGACGGATAATTTGCCGGCCTTAACAGGCGATGGGCCGGGTCCTGCGGATTTCCTTTCATGACATCGAAGTAGTTGATGATCTCGCGCTTATCCCAAACGTGGTTTCCGGTAGTGATTACGTCGATGCCAAGCTCGAATAACTCCTCTGCCAAGGCCGGAGTAATCCCAAATCCGGCAGCAGAGTTTTCTCCGTTGGCAATGATTAGATCAGCGGCATTTTCACGCACCAATTCCTTTAGCCGATCTTTCACAATGGTGCGACCTGGTTTGCCGAAAATGTCGCCGATAAAAAGAATTTTCATGGATAGGGGCCGAGGTTGGATGGTACCACGCAAGATGAAAGTGAACCCACAAGCATCCCGCAGGCCAAACAGTTAGAGTGGCATTTTATAATGCCAAATACCATTGTATAATGGCATTTATGGCCATTACTTTGACGGTTGATAGGGCAGGGAGAGTCGTTTTGCCCAAACCGGTTCGCGACGAAATGCAGTTAGCCGCCGGAGACTGCCTCGAATTACATGCAACCGAGCACCAAATCACTTTGCGTCCGATACGAAAGCAGGCGCCGATCAGGAAGAAAAGCGGGGTCTGGGTAATCAGTTCAACCGGACGCTCAATCTCGGTGAAGGATGTGAACGACCTGATTGGGGAGGCTCGCGATGAGCGAATCCGCCAGAATTTAGGTCACTCGAAGTGAAGGCCTTTTTTGACACCACGGTTCTGGTAGCAGCTTTTAAGGAAGATCATGTTCACCACGAGCCGAGCCTCTCAACTTTTGTTTCGTTCGACAAAAGGCAAGCTTCGTGTTCGGTGCACAGCCTGGCAGAAGTTTACTCGACATTGACCCGCATCCCGGGGCAACACATTTCGGGAACGGACGCGCTGCGCTTTATTGAAACCCTGGAACAACGTCTTACCCTCACTCCACTCGATGTTTCCGACTACCGGGCTGCACTCGAGCGGGCGGCGGCAGCGGATATGTCAGGAGGAATTATCTACGACGCACTTCTTATCCAGTCCGCCATCAAGGCTCGTGCCGAAATCATCTATACCTGGAACACCAGTCACTTTCGCCGTTTGGGACCCGAAGTTGCCAAACGCATCAAGATGCCGACGCTTTCCTGACTATAGCTTCACCCGCCGTAATCGTAACGAATTAGCAATCACCGAGACTGAGCTGAAGCTCATTGCCGCCGCCGCCAGAATTGGACTCAGCAACAATCCAAACACGGGATACAGGACCCCTGCAGCAATCGGCACTCCCACCGAGTTGTAAATAAACGCAAAAAACAAATTCTGCCGGATGTTGCGCATAGTGGCTCGACTCAACTTACGGGCCCGGGCAATTCCGGCCAAATCACCTTTCACCAGAACAATTCCGCCGCTTTCCATTGCAACATCGGTTCCGGTGCCCATCGCAATTCCTACATCCGCCTGCGCCAGAGCGGGGGCATCGTTAATTCCATCACCCGCCATGGCCACGGTGCGCCCTTGCTTTTGCAGAGCCGCAACAGCCTCGGCTTTCTGGGCTGGAAGCACCTCAGCCCTGACCTCTGCCAATCCCAGTTGCCTGGCCACGGCCTCCGCGGTAGGACGGCTATCGCCCGTCAGCATCACAATGCGTAAGCCTTCGGCTTGCAGGTCGCGAAGCGCCTGCTGCGTCGTCGCCTTGATCGGATCGGCGACCCCGAACAGGCCGGCAGCTTTTCCATCCACGGCAACGAAGATGACGGTCTGCGCGCCAGGAGCGACGGAGTGCAATTTATCTTTGTCTCGCAAGCTCGAGGTATCGATCCCCGCATCTCGCAGCATGCTTTCATTCCCGATCACTACTGCGCGGTTCCCTACAGAACCTTTCAACCCTCGTCCCGGAACATAATCAAAATCGCGCGCCGCCGTCAGCTCCAGCTTGCGTTCTTTAGCCGCCAGCACTAATGCCGCTCCGAGCGGATGCTCACTTCCCTGCTCCAGGCTCGCAACCAGCCGCAGCAATTCATCTTCGTCCCCATCGAGCGCCACGACGGTCTGGACGCGCGGCTTTCCTTCCGTCAGCGTGCCCGTCTTATCGATCACCAGAGTGTCGACCTTGCCAAGAATCTCAAGGGCCTCGGCATTTTTGATCAGCACGCCAGCATGAGCGCCGCGCCCGGTGGCGACCATGATCGCCATGGGTGTGGCCAAGCCCAGAGCGCAGGGGCAGGCAATGATCAGCACTGCTACGGCATTTACCAGCGCATGCCCGAACCTGGGCTGCGGTCCAACTAAAATCCAAACCACGAAAGTGGCCACGGCGATCGCGATGACCGCGGGAACAGACCAGCCCGCCACCCGATCCGCCACTCGCTGGATCGGCGCCCGGCTGCGCTGTGCCTGACCCACCATATGAACAATCTGCGCCAGCAAGGTCTCGCTGCCCACGAACTCGGCACACATTACCAGCGATCCGTTGCCGTTCACCGTCGCGCCAATCAATCGGCTGTCTTTAGTCTTTTCAACTGGCATGGATTCGCCAGTCACCATCGACTCATCCACCGAACTCGAACCGTCAGTCACCACTCCGTCGACTGGAACCTTTTCTCCCGGACGGACTCGCAAGCTGTCACCGGGTTGCACTTGCTCGAGCGGAATGTCTTCTTCTTTTCCCTCGCGGATGACCCGGGCCGTCTTAGGGGCGAGGCTCAACAGTGCACGGATCGCCGCCCCAGTCCGGCTGCGGGCGCGAAGTTCCATGACCTGACCCAGCAGCACCAGAGTAACAATCGCCGCCGAGGCCTCGAAGTAAACCGGCAAATCACCGTTCATGTCGCGCAACGACGCCGGAAAAATTTCGGGCACGACAGTCGCCACCAGGCTGAACAAATAAGCCACACCGGTGCCTATGGCGATCAGCGTAAACATGTTGGTGGAGCGATTCACCACCGACGCCCAACCACGCTCGAAGAATGGTCGTGCCGCCCACAACACCACCGGACTTGCCAGAATCAGTTCGACCCACGGCAGCCAACCGCTCCGCAATATATGGCGCAGCGGCATACCGGGCAGCATGCCAGCCATGGCAATCAACAACAGCGGCGCGGTCAATCCAAGGCTTACCCAAAAACGCCGCGTCATGTCATCCAACTCGGGATTCGCTTCGTCTTCCGCCGAAATGGTGCGCGGCTCGAGCGCCATGCCGCAGAGGGGGCACGACCCCGGCCGGTCGCGCACAATTTCCGGATGCATGGGACAGGTGTACTCCACGCGACCAAAAATGACCGGAGTCTCGCGCTCTAAGGCCATTCCGCACTTAGGGCATGGCCCCGGTTTTAATTGCCGCACCTCAGGGCACATGGGGCAGATGTAGGCAGAGCCTGCGCCTGCTGCCAGCGGTTGCTCCTCGACTGCAGAGGGATTGGGCACACGAATCGGGCCCGCAGATTGCGATTTCAAGCCGATAGAAACCAAACCAGATTCCGGAGCCGACAAGTATTGCTCTGGATTGGCACTGAATTTCTGAGCACAGCCGCCACAGCAAAAGTAATAAGTTTTTCCGGCGTGCTCTGCCCTGTGACTGGTCGTGGCAGGATTGACGGTCATCCCGCAAACCGGATCTTTGACGGCAATTGCCGAACTCGGTAGAGGGTCCATAGGGCGTGGGTTCACCAGGCGATCGACGACTCGCCTCGAACGAGCATATTAGATTCCTTTAGGCAGCTAGTCGATTCCGGCAGCGGCCTGCCGATGTTGTATCGTGGTGTATCAGCCTAGATTGAAGACGAGGAAAAATGACCCAATTGGAAGTTGCCTATCGTTATGTAAATCCGCCAACCGAAGCCGAAATGCGGGCATTGGACAATGTCCGTGAGGTCTACGGCGTGCGGAAGATCAGTTTTAATGAGGCGGAGCGCATTGTTCGAGTGGAATTCGATGCTTCCAGATTCAAGGAGCCGGTAATTGCCGGATTGCTGCGACGGGCGGGGGTAGAGCTTAAAGAGCGACTGGCGCTTGTGTAAATCCGGGGGAAGGCTGGCGATCGGGGGAGGGCCAAACTTATGTTGCTGATGTCTAAATGCAAGGGGCGCCCAAGAAAACCTCTGGCCGAAGTTTATTCTCGAGAGCGCCCCGTTGCGCGCCACTTCGTCTGTTGTTTGTCTTTGCATACGCCATGCCACTTGTAACTCATTGAAAATAAGGCACAAGTTTTTCAGCTGGAGAGTAGGAATTGCGCGTCCGCTGGCAAGAATTACGTTCGTTTAATGTTTAAGCAAATTCTCTTCCCTAAACCTGCATACTTTCGGTGCAAAACTCCTCGGAAGTACATGCTGGGAACAGACTTGGTCGCTAGGAGTTCTACAGTGATCGCTGTATGAAATCGGTTCGATTTCCACTCTTCGACCGGCACCAAAGAGTTGAGCTAGAATCTTTTCGGAGGAACAATGACGAAAACTGAAGGCGGCACCAAACTAATCAAGCGCGAAGAGCTGATAAAGCTTTTAAACGAGGATTTATCCCGTGAATACCAGGCCATCATTGCCTACGTGGTTTATTCGCAGGTATTGAAGGGCGCGCCTTACATGAATATTGCGGCGGAACTCGAAAAACACGCTGGCGAGGAGCTGCAACATGCGATTACCCTTGCCAACCAGATCGACTACCTGGGCGGCATGCCGACCGTCACGGCGAAGCCGGTCAAGACTTCTGACAAAGCCGAAGACATGCTGCGCTTTGACCTCGACAACGAAAACGAGACCGTTCGCAACTACCGCGATCGGATCCGGCAATGCGACGCTATCGGCGAGTTCGCCATAGCCGAGCACATCCGCGAGATTCTGATCCAGGAACAGGACCATCAGATTTCGCTGGCCACAGCCCTGGGAGTCGATGTGCCGGATATGAGCAAGCCAGAATAACGTAGAAATATTTTTGGGCTCGCCCCGCGTTGTTCAGCAGTCGCGCGGGGTGGCCCTGCTGACGAAATCGTGGTCAACCCAAGGCTTTGAATCACGATCAGCGCGGCGAATCAAACGAGAATACCTGCCAGCTCTTTCCCGGTTTTTCGACACGGATAGGCTCGACCGACTCTGCGATAAATTCCGCGATGGCACGGCGCCAGAACTCAAGTGCTGGGCCATTGGCCGGCATCACGCGCACTTCCCAGGGGCCGGGGAACTGTCTCCAGACTTGATGCGCCACTTCAGTTCCGATTCCTTGCCTGCGATATCTACGCAGAATGAAAAACTCGGCCATGTCGAGCACCGAGTGGTTTCCCGAAAATTCAGATCCTTTTTTCACCAGTAAGAATCCGGCTATTTTGCCGTCGACTCGAATCAGAAACGGATGCCGTCCCGGCTTACTCCAATAGAGATCCAAGTTTGGATAGCCAAATCTGCCATCCAGTCCAAGCTCGACATCGAGAAACGCGCTGAAGTCATGAACGTAGAGTTCGAGGAGATTAGCCAGGATCGGACTCTGTTCCGCGGAGGCGGGGATGACTTCGACCTGTGGCCGCGGCCGCTGTGAGTGTCTTGTCATAATTCCGGGAATATGAAGAAGCACGCCTGATTGCGCCAATTGACGAATTTCCCTCACCCTGGTTTATCTTGCTTCGTCAACGAATTTTGGCGTGCCGCATTGGGGTTACCGGGGACCGATTGAACCGTGACGGGTACGTTTTAAGCGCGAATCTTGGGAAGCACTCAGGTGCTCAGTGATTCCGGTGACGTGCCACACTTACGCAACAGCGGCGCCCGAAAAGGCCATTCCCGTCTGTAAAGCACTTGGCACGCTTAAGCCGACAACGGGTGCGGAATTCATTGAATTGTGAACGGAAGCGAGTGCATCGTTTGCGGAGTTGAATTCCAAGCGCCCTTCGAATAGTGGACAAACCCAGCACAGCTTGTTGTTCGCTCGTTGTTCTGCTCGGGGCTTATGAGGGTTTGGTAGTCATACCAGGTATCACCGATTTGAAGATTCGAGTAATCGGTCGGGAATGTAAAGAATTGACCTTGGAGTGTCCACGTCAGCAAATCCGGCGACGTCGAGTAATACCAGCCTTGATTGGTATCGAAAACCAAAACGTAATTCTGAAGATATGTGTTGTAGGAAACATCCGGATTTCCCACAAAATGGTCGACGATCCCGGGGGAACTTGTCCCTCGACCGGTGTACTCAGACCACCGAGTCCTGCTTGACTGAATGAACCGTTATAGTATTTTTGCCAGGCTCCTGGGGCTCCGTCGGAGGAAACGGTGGCTCTGGCAACGTAGATCGAATCCGGCGCGGTTAGATTCCAGTCCACGAAATACACATAGATGAATCCACCAGCAACAATTACCGACGGATTGCCAGCGCCAAGTGCCTGTCGAGATGGAAGAGTGGACGGCTTGGGCGTCATTCCGCTGATAATTTGCCCTGTGCTCGTCCACGTGACGCCATTGTCACTAGACCGCGCCAGACCGATCGAAGCGTAAAATGGCACTGTTGTATAGTGCTGCCCGGCGAACTCGTGGTTCTCGGCATGATAGATCATTAGAAGATCAGTTCCGTTTGACGCTGGTATAACCGCTCCGGGCCGGCATAGTCGGCATCAAAATTCGCTGTTGCAGGACCACTGGGGCCCAGTCCGGCAACGGCGTTGTTTCCCGAAAGCGTGATGGGCGTAAGATTGACGAAATCGTTTGTCATGAAACCAATCGTTTGCCCCGGGCCAGCACTGGTCGCGCCGGCCATCCAGAGGCGAATTGATCCATCAGTCTGACGTAGGTAAGTTAAGTGTTCATCCGGTGTGAACTGGGTGCCAAATTGTCCAACGTTGAGGATGTGCATCTCCGTTGCGCCGAGACTGACGGACCCAACTCCCGTCCCACAGGTCGGCGTGACAATAACAGCCCCCGTCCCTTGTACCGATCCGCTACTGGCGGTAATGGTGGAATTGCCGAGTGCCGTCGCAGAGACCAGACCGTTCCCAATGATCGTCGCTACCACTGTGTCAGAAGAATTCCATGTAACGGAGGAGGTGACATTCTTAGAGCTTCCATCAGAAAACTTACCGGTCGCCGTAAACTGCTGAGTACCTCCGACCTGAAGCGGAGCACCGCTTGGAGATTCCACTAAAGAGACCAGCGTCGGCGTAGGAGGTGGATTGTTGTTGCTGGAGGTCCCCCCTCCGCCTCCGCAACCGCACAAAAACGCAATTAGACCAACGGCCGTGACCCCAAAAAATCGCAACAAGTCTCTGCGTGCATTAGAAGACATGGTGGCCTTCCCCTTTTTCCGTTCGGCTTTGCTATGTTATCCAAACTGCAGCGCCCCGAGCGTCTGGCGAGGGGCAAGTAAAACCCTTAGCTCTGGAGGCGCCACTATACACGGACGGGGACGAACCGCCATTCCCAGATGAGCTATTAATGGTGGGGCCCCGATTGGAGTTAAATCACTATTTCGCTCATTAACCGGTCGTGAGTGATGCCCACTTATATCAACTATCCCGCCATGGCGAGGAAAATCGGCACATGACGGAACGCCCATGCCAATCAATACGAGAGCAATTGACCCGTTGGTATCTGTTCGCGATGAGCAAGGTATGAACCGCTTTGCCAGATTCGCGCGCCACTTCAGTTCCGATTCCTTGCCTGCGATATCTACGCAGAATGAAAAACTCGGCCATGTCGAGCACCGAGTGGTTTCCCGAAAATTCAGATCCTTTTTTCACCAGTAAGAATCCGGCTATTTTGCCGTCGACTCGAATCAGAAACGGATGCCGTCCCGGCTTACTCCAATAGAGATCCAAGTTGGGATAGCCAAATCTGCCATCCGGCCCAAGCTCGACATCGAGAAACGCGCTGAAGTCATGAACGTAGAGTTCCAGGAGATTAGCCAGGATCGGACTCTGTTCCGCGGAGGCCGAGATAACTTCGACCTGTGGCCGCGGCCGCTGTAACTCTCTTGTCATAAGTGCGGAATATGAAAAGCGATTTTGGTCAAGCGGTCTTGCAGTCGCAACCACATCGAAAAATCTCGCCTGTGGCGCGAACAAGCCTGACAATAACTTCCGATACAATCGGCGGTCATCAAAAGCCCTGGTCCAGCGGTGAAATTGCCTGATTTCGTCAATTGTGCTTCACCGCATAGACCAATGACACCCTCCCCGAACGGTAAACCTTGTGGCTCAGCAGCGTCAGCTTCGTCTGCCTGTAAGGAGGGCCCAGCAACGGAACTCCAGCGCCCAACAGTACGGGGATGACGCTTACTTCGACGGTGTCCACACTGCCAGACTGCAAGAAACTTTGAAAGAGCTCGCTACCGCCCATTATCCATATATCTTTGGTCCCCTCGGTTCTCGACCGTTGCACCCAATCTTCATTCAATTCCGAGATGACAGTTACCTCTGGGTGCTCTTGCGGTTTCAGTGTCCGAGAGAACACGACGGTCTTAGCGCCGGTGAATGCAGCCGCACCAAGTCTCTTTTTTGCAGCCTCGAAGGTACGCCTACCCATCACGAACGTGTCGAACTGTGCCCATATAGCCTTGAAATCAACCTCGGGGTCGATCTCAATCCAGTCCGCCTCGCCGTTTGGGCCAGCTATGTAACCATCTAAACTCATCGCAACTGCATATCGGATTTGTTGCATTGGCTTGCGCCCTCTTTAGGTAATGATGCACAACGGGCAGATCGAATCGATGGCGCAGTATTGTAGCGTCGTTCAATGTGCTTGGGTAAGTGTTTCAAAATTGCCATTACACTCATGATCCGGCAGGGAGCCTCCCCGAAGGATCGCTGCATCGGCTGACCGATGGGTGTAATTGCCAACGGATAGGTATTCGCACACCAATCAAGAACTTGAATATCGGCGTCTAGCTGCTAGCGAAGTTGGATTGGATTTCGTTGTTGGACCCATTGGTCCCAAATCGGAGTCTGAAAATTTCTCGGCAACTGCTTGAAAAGAATGGTGCGCCCTGAGAGATTCGAACTCCCGGCCTTCTGGTTCGTAGCCAGACGCTCTATCCAGCTGAGCTAAGGGCGCAGTGCGGTTGGCTTGCAGCGATTTCGATTATAGCGAAAAGCCTACGGCTTGTGGTATTTCACTCACGAACTTTTCGCAGTTGATCTTTTCTCTGAAGCAGCAACCAACTTCTGTAGCAACCAGACTTTCGATTGCTGACCGGGCCCTCGAGCCTAGCGCCTTACTGGAAAGTGGTAATACACATCTTCCTTGGACGGAATGGCAACGCCATCCCTGGTTGCCGGAAGAAAGCGCCAGTCTTCGAGAGCGGCCAGCACTTTCTGGTCGACCGCCGGGTTCAGGCTGCTGAGCAATGTTTTCTGCACGATGTTGCCGCGCTCATCGATGGTGATCTCAATGACCACGTTCCCTTCCATTCCGCTGAAGTCATTGGTATCGACCCTGGGTTCTGAGCCTGCTACCCGCAGTGCCGGCCTCACTTCCTCTCCCGAGGTTGGGCCGGTCAGTGAACTGCCATACTCCGAACCTGCAGGTGGTGCGGAACCCGCAACTACACTTTTATTGGAAGCGTCAGGCTCGGGCAGTTTGGTTAACTGCAGGTCTTTTTTACGAGCCCTGGCCTTCTCGGCCTTGATAAAAGTGAGTCGATCTTTGGCTGAGACCGCTTGATCTGCCGCCGTCCCAGCCTTCGCTGGAAAGTAGATATAGGTCGAGCCCACACCGTTCACCCCAGCCCGGGTAGAAGACGGAGCGATGAAAATTGGCCGCGGAGGATGGATCAGCCAGACCAGCAATACGCAGTGCATCGCAACCGACACTCCCAGCGCGGTTTCACCGCGGTGGTTCCGGTCTAAAAGCTGCGAAAACATGGCGAACCGATCCATTCGAAGTCCAGCCTTAAGAATAAACTAAGCGGATTGTGTTGCCCAAATAACACTACAGGATTCCCCCTATGTCCATAAGGCGACATATGCTTAGGAGTGGTAAAGAGTTATTGACCCATAGACTTGAAGTACGCTACGCTCGCAATTGCTTAAAGAGAGCCCCCACACTCCCAGATTTTAGTCCGGCAAAAATGATGGTTTGGCGGCCGATCCGCAAGGATGGAGGGAGTGGCGCGTGTCGTGAAAGGCAGGCTGCCGGATGAGGGTTTCTTTCGGGACAGGAAAGCAGGGATCTCCCAAGTGAAGAAGGCGAGTACCAAGAAACTAAACCGTCTGCAAAAATCCCCCTCTGGAATAGCCGGTCTCGATGAAGTTACCGGCGGCGGCCTTCCGAAGGGGCGCCCCACTATCGTCTGTGGCGGGCCGGGCTGCGGAAAAACCATGCTCGCCACCGAGTTCCTGGTCCGCGGCGCAACTCAATTCAATGAGCCCGGTGTTTTCATTGCCTTTGAAGAGACGCCGCAGGAGCTGACGCAGAATGTGGCATCACTTGGTTTTGCTCTCGACGAACTTGTAGCAAGTAAGAAGCTCTATCTTGACTACATCCACGTCGAACGCAGCGAAATTCAAGAGACCGGCGACTACGATCTGGAAGGGCTTTTCATCCGTCTCGACCTTGCGATCCGCACTGTGGGCGCGAAACGTGTGGTGCTGGATACGATTGAAGCGTTGTTTTCTGGATTTTCCAACCCCGGAATCCTGCGCGCAGAGTTACGGCGTTTATTCCGCTGGTTAAAAGATCGGGGGATGACGACGGTCATCACAGCGGAACGCGGCGATGGAACTCTCACCCGGCAAGGTCTGGAAGAGTACGTATCTGACTGCGTCATTCTTCTCGATCATCGGGTAAACGAGCAAGTATCGACGCGACGCATGCGGGTGGTGAAATATCGCGGCACCTATCACGGCACCAACGAGTACCCGTTTCTTATCGATCAGGAAGGAATGTCGGTTCTACCCATTACCTCGCTGTCGTTGGAACATAAGATCACCAAGGAAAGGGTCTCCACCGGTGTTCCTGACCTCGACGAGATGTTGCAGGGCCAAGGCTACTATCGGGGGAGCTCGGTACTCATTTCCGGCACTGCCGGCAGCGGCAAAACTACCATCGCCGCGCATCTCGCGCGCGAGACTTGCCGCCGCGGCGAACGGTGTTTGTATGTTGCCTTCGAGGAGTCTCGCGACCAGGTTATCCGTAACATGCGCTCAGTCGGGCTCGATCTCGAACCTTCGATTAAGCGTGGATTGTTGCGGTTTGAGGCCAGCCGTCCCAGCGAATATGGGCTCGAAATGCACCTGGTGCGGATCCATAAGCTGGTGCAGAAGTTTGCCCCATCGGTAATCATCATCGATCCCATTACCAACCTGATGAGCTCGACGCACAGTAATGAAGTGCAGGCCATGCTCACTCGCTTAATCGATTTCCTTAAAGAACGGCAGGTAACTGCTTTGTTTGTGAGTCTTACAACCGGAGGAAATTTTGCGGAGCAGACCGAAGTCGGTATTTCGTCTCTGATTGATACATGGCTCCTGCTGCGCGAAATGGAGAATAACGGTGAGCGCAATCGAGGGCTTTACGTTGTAAAGTCGCGCGGAATGGCACATTCCAATCAAGTCAGGGAGTTCGTACTGACCGGTAACGGCATCAAACTTGTGCCGGTTTACCTGGGGGCAGCCGGACTGCTGACCGGCTCGGCCCGGGTGGCGCAGGAGCAACGCGAGCGAGAGGAGAATGTCCTCAGAAAGCAGGAGCTGGAACAGCGACAGCTGACATTAGACAGCAAGCGCGAAGCTATGGAAGGCCAAATTGCGGCGATCAGGGCCCAGTTTACTGCCGAGCAAAAAGAAGAAGAGCGGGCGATCATGTTGATGCAGCAAAGAGACCGACGAGCACAGGAAGAGCGCACGGCATTAGCACGCAGCCGATGGGAAAAAGAGAATTCACCGGGGAAGGTCGGAGGATTATGACCGTGAAGAAAAAAGGGCGTAACACTAAGAAAGATCATAAATTAGTGCTGCGCTTGTATATCGCTGGGCAAACGCCCAAATCGCTTAAAGCGTTAAACAATTTGAAAAAGATTTGCTCTGACTATGTGAACGAGCAATATCAAATTGAAGTGATCGATCTGTTGAAGAAACCGGAACTGGCGCAACAAGACCAGGTTCTGGCCATCCCCACACTGGTGCGCAACTTGCCGATTCCAATCCGCAAGATCATTGGCGACCTATCGGATACCGATCGCGTGCTATTAGGACTGAATCTGCACTCCGCCCGCCCCGCGGGTGCGGTATGAAGCGCCGAGCTACCGAGAAAGAAGGCCAGGATCAGTTCCCCAGTCACGGGAAACGGGATGCCAGCTACGTTCTAAAATTATTCATAACCGGCAATACTCCGCGCTCGGCTCGTTCAATCATGAATGTTCGGTCTTTCTGCAATCGTTTTCTGGATGGCCGTTACCAATTGAAGATTGTCGATATTTGCCAGGAGCCTACCGCGGCTCGGGATGAACAGATCATCGCGGCACCAACTTTGATTAAAAGCTTCCCTCTGCCTTTGCGAAGATTAGTCGGTGATTTTTCTGATGAGGACCGGGTTGCCACCGGATTGGATGTGGCGACCGCCGGGATATGAGTACGGTGGACGGAACCGCGAAGCTGCCACAACAACGGCGAGTCGAGATCAATAAGCTGCGGACTCGCCTGGAAGAACTGGAAGAAACCCTGCGCGCGATCCGCACCGGGGAGATCGACGCTTTGATCGTCTCGGGCTCAGACGGCGATCAGGTTTTTACCCTGCAAGGTGCGGAACATCCCTACCGGGTATTAGTCGAGTCAATGAACGAAGGCGCGGCAACGCTGAATGCCAGCGGGGATTTACTGTATGCCAACCGCTGCTTTGCAGAAATGTTAGGGATGCCGCTCGACCAGTTGATCGGCTCGTCATTGCGAAATCTGATCGATGGAGCCGAAAGCGGTGAGCTTGATGCGGTTTTGAGACAGGCTCAGGACAGGCCACTCAAGCTGCCCCGTCAATTTCTGAAGGGCCGGAAACCTATTCCGGTGCATCTTTCCTTCAGCCCTCTGAAGGAGCAGGATTTTCATGGCATCTGCGTTATCGCAACCGATCTGACCGATCAGACTCGCCGTGAGGCCGAACTGGCCCAGGAAATAGCGCAACGCAAGCGCGCTGAAGAAGCTTTGCGACTGGAAGAGATTTCGCTGCGGCAGCTTTCCGGCCGCCTGCTTCGCTTGCAAGATGAAGAACGACGCCGCATCGCCCGTGACTTGCACGACAGCACCGGTCAAAAATTGGTGGCCCTCACCCTGGAACTGAGCATGCTCGAAGGGCAAATTACCGCCCTTCCCGAAGGCATGGTCAAGATTTTCGCGGAGTGCCGCGAGCTAGCCGATGAAGTTTCGACCGATATTCGAACGCTTTCTTATGTCCTGCACCCTCCCCTGCTCGATGAAGCAGGGCTGCTTTCCGCGACGCGTTGGTTTGTAGACGGATTCATGCGGCGCAGCAAGATTCGGGTGCAGCTTGATGTCCCGGAAAACTTGGGCCGCATGCCGGAGGAGCTCGAACTAACACTGTTCCGCATCCTGCAAGAAAGTCTGACCAATGTGCATCGGCACGCTGGCAGCCCGACTGCGGACGTGCAAATAGCGATCGATGGCGACACCATCACCCTTGAAGTGCGAGACTCAGGCAGCAAAGCTCATATTGACGAAGCCGTGCCGGGTGAAAAGAGTGGGGCGATGCTGGGAGTTGGCATTCGGGGGATGAGGGAACGAGTCCGGCAACTTGGAGGACATCTCGAGTTGAACTCTACACCTCGGGGAACTACGATGCGGGCCCGACTTCCATTCCAGCAGATCCCGCCCCCGGATCTCGAAACCGGTACGGTGTAGCTTCAGTATCTAGGCGAGCCCATCGATCAGCTGGAAGCCAACGGTGCCCTTTCCCGCCTGTGGTTGTTGCATCCCAAAATCTGTTCCCTGCGCCCGCGCTGTCGGTCCCGACCTCGAAGCGGCCGATTGCGGTTGACGTAGCGGGATCGTAACGCGCAGCGTTGTGCCTCCGGGGCCATCAGACTCAAGTTTCAAGGTTCCGCCAAGTTCGCCAATTCTTTCACGCATACCGGCAAGCCCTACCCCAGTGCCGGTGGTCGAGTTTTCGAATTGCTGTAAAAGAGCTGGCGAAATCCCTTTGCCGAAATCCGTCACCACCAAATTCACGTTATTTCCAGTCAATCCGAGGCGAATTTCGGCGGAGACGCTTCCTGAATGTTTATGAATGTTGGTGAGGCTCTCCTGCAAGATCCGGAACAAGGCAAGCTCAACGTCCTTGGGCATTCTCAGCAAACCCTCGGGAGCTGCGAAGGTGACGGCTATGCTGCTTCGCTGGGTGAAACCGTCGACGAACCATCTGGCCGCGGAAACGAATCCTGCTTCATCCAAGAGCGGGGGATGCAGAAGATGTGAGAGAGTTCTCGCCTCACTAATGCCGCTATCAAGTAACTGCTCGCAGTCCGCCAATATTTTTTCGCGCTCCCCCTCTGAGGAGGATATGCGCAGCATTTCAAAGTTCATCTTAAGGCTGACAAAATATTGGCCAATGCCGTCATGCAGCTCTCGCGCGACCTTACGCCGCTCTATGTCTTGTAGGGAAAGTAAACGGCCGCTGAGCCGGCGAATTGAATCTTCAGCGCGGCGGCGATTACGCAACTCGACCATAAGCTGTTGAAAGCTAATCAGAAGCAGGAGCATTGCGACCACGAAAGCGGTGGCAATGCCAGCACGCACTCTTGAATAAGTTTCATCCGATATGACCTGTCTCGATTGCAGTAAACGAGTTTCCTCATCCTCCATGGAATTCAGCAAACCAGTCAGCGAATCAGTGACTCGGAGGCTTTCCAGCGAGAGTTGGTTTTGGGTCTGATCCTGGCTGTGCGACTGCTGGAGAGAGATGGATGTAGTCAGAATGTTGAACTTTTCGTCTAACAGCGACGTCATCGAATCCAATTTGCGCTGCTGCTCTCGATTATCTTCAGTCAGATTTCTCAACTCCTGAAGCTCACGTTTGAGCTGCCGGGCCGAAGCATCATAGTTTGGCGCGGGAAACTCGCCGGGCATAAGCACAAACCGGAGGCGTGCATTATCAGCTTCAAGAATCCCACCGCGAACTATTCCAATCGCAGCTTCAACCTGGTGAGTATGCGATACCCATCGTTCGCTATCAGCCAGCTTCCGCGTCAGATAATCGGCTGCCAGCCCAACCACGACCAGTAGAAATATTACCGCCCCCAAAAAGACCCAGTTTACCCGTGCGGACAAATGCCGCATATGCTTTTTCACCTCGGAAGGGGCCAGAACAAAATGCGAAAGCTGATTTTATTGCCGCTGGTAAGCAAGGTCAACAATGCAAAATGTTGCTTAGCGAACAATCATTTCCCCTTGGCCGGCTAATGCATCGAAGTAACAGCATGAAGTCACGAGCCCGAAATTCGACTGGCCGGATTCGGCCAGGTGGTGTGCCCTCGGAGAAACTGACAGAACCCTTTCCGCCGATGAAGCTGGCGATCCAGCCGCCCTATCCGCCAGCGGAAGCGAAGTCTGTGGAGAGCATTCCTGAGGAAGGGGGATGGCTGTATGAGCCTAAATGGGACGGATTCCGCTGCCTAGCATTCCGCCATGGCTCCAAAGTAGTTCTGCAATCAAAAGCCGGCCAGCCCCTCGGCCGCTATTTTCCTGAAGTGGTCGCGGCGCTTGGCAAATTGAAGCAGGAGAGGTTTGTGCTCGACGGGGAAATCGTAATTTTTGAAGGAGATCGCCTTTCCTTCGACGATCTGCTGCAGCGTATTCATCCCGCAGAGTCACGTATTCGCAAACTGGCGGCGGAGACGCCGGCTACTTTCATGTGTTTCGATCTGCTGGTCGAGGCAAAAGGCACGACGCTTACAGGGTCGCCTTTGAGTGAACGCCGGGAGGCTCTACAAGCCTTCTTTGACAAGGCTCCAAACCATGGCATGGTTCGACTTTCCCCTGCATCGCAGGAATTGAAGCAAGCCAATGCCTGGATGCGGTCCCTGAATAAGATGGGACTCGATGGAGTAATTGCCAAGCGGCTGGACGAACCCTACCGCTCCGGGGAACGTACCGGCATGGTTAAGGTTAAAAGAATACGTACCGCCGATTGTGTCGTTGGCGGCTTTCGTTATTCAGAAAAAGGCGATGGCGTTGGCTCATTGCTTTTGGGCCTTTTCAACGAAGACGGCCAGCTCGACCACGTAGGATTCACTTCGAGCTTTACCAAAGAACAGCGGGTCGAGCTGACGTCCGTCGTGGTGCCGTTGGTAGGGGGCAAAGGCTTTACCGGGAAGGCCCCAGGCGGCCCCAGCCGATGGAGTACCAAGCGTTCGTCTGAGTGGCAATCTCTTAATCCGAAATTAGTTTGTGAAGTGCAATACGATCACTTCTCGGGTGGACGATTCCGGCACGGCACTAAATTTCTGCGGTGGCGCCCCGAGAAGAAGCCGAAACAGTGCACTTTCGAACAGCTGATGAGCTAGGCAGCAACGCCTCCCAATTTGCCGTGATGTTACTGACGGACCAACCTTCTAAAGAAAAGCGCACTGGAGCCGATCTGCTAAAGGGATATCCCATAACCAGATTGGCGCGTCTATGCCCCAAAACCGCAGGATACGAGTTCTGCTTGCAGAGCCTGACGAAATCAGCCTCGGGCACATGCAACAGCTATTGGCAAAGTCAGGGTATGAAGTGCTCGCAGCCTCTCAAGGCGAAGAAGCGCTAGCTATTCTGAACTCGGATAATTCGCCAAAACTTGCGGTCCTCGGCCGGAACTTGCCCGGTTTGAGCGCTATCGAAATTTGCCGCAGACTTCGTGAGAGAGGCGGGCCACGCAACCTTTATGTAGTCATGCTGACAAAATGGGGCCAGAGCAATGATCGTGTCGAGGCACTGGAAGCTGGCGCCGATGACATTCTTCATACCCCGGTAGACTTACGCGAACTCCGGCTTCGGCTGCAAACGGGCAGCCGCATTCTGGCCGAGCTCCAACTAAAAGCCGCGCATGTTGAAACTGAACTCTTTTTGCAGCTGATACCTTCCATCCTCATTGGTATTTCTTCGGACGGGGTGATCACACGCTGGAACCTGGCCGCCGCCAATACCTTTGGAATGCCGGCGGCCTCCGTGGTTGGACTGCCGATTCTCAACTGCGGAATCAACTGGCGCCGAAGCGATATGGCGCAAGAAATGGCGCGATGGCGGGAAACGGATGAGTGCCGGATCGACGCGCTGGCCTTCGAAGCCCAAGGAAAGCCACGCTTTCTGGGTCTTCACATTCAACGGATGGTTCCGCAAAATGGCGAGCAACCGGGATTGATTCTCACCGGCGCTGATATAACGGAACGCAAACAACTGGAGGAACAGCTTAGGCAGGCGCAGAAGCTGGAAGCTATTGGACAGCTTGCGGCCGGCATAGCTCACGAGATAAACACACCAACCCAGTATGTCGGAGACAACATTCGCTTTTTGCAGGATTCCTGGGCAATGATCGCGCAGGTAATTGACACCTGCCGCAGGATGCATGGTGAAGCGAGTAACCGAACCGGCACAATCTCGCCGGAATTGCTCACCGTCTTTGGCGAGCTGCTGGAGAAAGCCGACATTGATTATCAACTCCAGGAAATTCCCCGCGCCATCGAGCAGTCTTTAGATGGCCTGCAGCGGGTGGCAACTATCGTGCGAGCGGTGAAGGAATTCTCCCACCCTGGTTCGGAGGAAAAGCGGGATGTTGATCTTAATAAAGCTCTGCAGAGTACAGCCACAGTGGCTAATAACGAATGGAAATATGTGGCGGAACTGGTTCTGGATCTGGCAGAAGGCTTGCCACTAGTTCCCTGCCTGGCTGGAGAACTTAATCAAGTGTTCCTCAATCTGATCATCAATGCCGCGCATGCGATAGCCGCAGTCGTAAAAGATTCAGTTCGCAAAGGCACGATCACCATTACCACCAGGCGAGACCAGCAATGGGTTGAGGTCTCGATTCGCGACACCGGATGCGGCATCCCGCAGGAAATAAAATCGCGTGTCTTCGAACCATTTTTCACCACCAAGCCGGTTGGTCAGGGAACAGGGCAGGGTCTTGCACTGGCGCACTCCGTTGTGGTGACGCGGCATCAGGGAAAACTTTGGTTTGAAAGCGCTGCGGCAGAAGGCACAACGTTTTTTGTGCGGCTCCCCCTGGAGCCTGGAGTCAGCCATGGTTGAGACGATTCTTTTGATCGACGATGAACCAGCGATTCTGCAAGGCTATCAGCGCCTTCTGCGCCGTGAATTTCAAATCGAAACCGCGGTCGGAAGCGCGGAAGCACTGGCAAAATTCGAGCAACAAGCCTTCGCAGTTGTGGTCTCAGACATGCAGATGCCGGGTATGGATGGAGTTCACTTGTTGGCGAAGATCAAGAATGGGTGGCCTGATTCAATCCGGATCATGCTCACCGGCAACGCTGACGTCGAAACCGCAGTCAACGCGGTTAACGACGGAAATATTTTTCGCTTTCTTACCAAACCCTGTAGCCATGACCTGTTGGCACGGACCCTGACTGCAGCTCTTCTGCAATTCCGCCTGGTCACCGCTGAAAGAGAACTTTTGGAAAAAACTCTGAGCGGTAGTATCGAGGTTCTTACCGAGGTGCTTAGCCTGGTGAACCCGGCGGCTTTTAGCCGAGCGATGAGGCTCCGTCGCTACATCCGACACATAGTAGCCAATATGGGGTTGCCGAATCCCTGGCGTTTCGAAGTCGCCGCCATGATGTCGCAACTGGGATGCGTAACTCTGCATCCCGAAACCATAGAGGCGGTTTATGCAGGCCAGTCAGTTTCCCCGGACGAGCAGGCGCGGTTTGATACTCATCCAGAAGTTGGTGGCAAGCTGTTGTCGCATATTCCACGCATGGAGCCCATTGCATGGATGATTATGAATCAGCGCGACTGCGCTGCGCCTGATACAGATTTTGGCGAGAGTGCATTGGTAGATACTGTCCGCGTGGGGACGGAGATTCTTCGTATGACGTTAGCCTTTGACGAACACATGGCCAAAGGAGATGCCAAGACGGATGCCATCAGCGATTTACACTTACGTTGGCCGAAAGCTGACCCTCGAATATTCCAGGCCTTGAGCGAGATCGACGCCGAAGCCAACCAGAAGACTGTAAGGACGTGCTCGATAGAGCATTTGACCACTGGCATGGTCCTCAACGAGGAGATTCGGACGCAGAACGACATCCTCATAGTGGCCAGGGGACAGGAAGTTACTTATCCTTTAATTGTGAAGCTGAAAAACTTTTATGAGAAACAGGCGATTAAGGGGACGGTTTCTGTGGCGGTCGCCCGGGTAGCGTCTGCGGCGATGGCCTAAACGGATGGAAAAAAGAACGTCCCGCAACCCTTTCGGTTTGCGGGACGCCGAACAGCCCTCCCCCAGAACTGCTCAATCACAAGATAGGATCCAGCTCGAAAACTGTAAATTCCACCTTCGTGCCATCGCCTAGCACGCAACGGCTAAAGTCTTTTGATCCGGCCGCGCTGGCTACTTGTGTTACCCGAGTAACCAGCCTCAGGCCAATTCGGTTGAAACTCGGTTGCAAGCCCCTTAGATTTTTCTACAGGGGGGAATGCATGAAAGATATTCAACAGGTACTGCGGCTGAAGCGTGCCCAGGTCGATCGCCTGTCCAAGGAAATTGAACTGCTACAGCAAGCCGAAATAACGCTCCGCGAAGTTGCGCCACTGCTGGCCGACAACGAGGAGGAAGATTCGGCAGTTCTGAACGAGATTGGCGACGAGTCCCAAGCCAATGCCGCGGCCGCCGGCGCGGGCTCTCAGATGTCCGTTACTCCTGTATCTCCTTTGCGGACAGCCGTTCCACGCTGGCCGTAAGTCGAAAAAATCACTCGGGCAAGCACGAATCATGAACTTCAAAGCACTTCTAGTTGCCCAGGATGAGGATGCAGCCTCAACCGTAGCCGCGGTACTTGGCGACTTCGGTATGAGCGTCCATAGCTGCGGCTATATTGAGGCAGCTGAGCGCCTCACGGCCGAACCGTTTCACATCGTGATCGTCGATTTCGATCATCCTCAGGCTGCATTTTTCTGTCTGCAAAACACACCCGAAGCCACTGTCACCGCCGCCCTGCTAAGCGATAAAGCCAAGGTCCGCAATGTGTTTGGGGCAGGCGCGAGCTTTGTTCTTTACAAGCCTATTTCGCCATCCCAGGCCGGCGCTACTTTACGCGCCGCCATTGCCATCTTGAAACGTGAACGCAGACGGGCAATCCGAATTCCGATTCAAGTTCCAGTATGGCTCAGAGTCCAGAACTCGCCGGAGATGGAAGGCGTACTGCTCGACCTAAGCGAAAATGGCATGGAGATACTCTCGCCTCAACCCCTATGGCCCTCGGGTTCGATCGATTTTCGTTTCGAGCTTACTGACACCTTAAACGTGCAGGGACGAGCTGAGGTAGCGTGGGCAAAACCGAATGGGCAGTCTGGCATTCGCTTCTGTGATCTTTCGGATGCGATCAAGTCAAGATTGGCAGCATGGGTTGGAGCAAACGTAAAAACCGAGCAGCAGGAAATCTTTGAACCAAATTGCAAGCTGACGGACCTGAGTGTTGGAGGATGTTACGTGGAAACTGAGTCGCCATTCCCCGAACGCTCTGGAGTGGCATTACGCCTGCGTACAGAGGGTAATGAGACCTCAACTCGCGGCACCGTGCGTGTGATGCATCCCGCGAGCGGCATGGGAATCGAATTCGCCTCCACAACTTTGGAGGATCGCGAAGAAGTTCAGCGGTTCATCGAATTCCTGTTAGGCCGGCCAGGGACAATTCCTGAACTGACAGTGGCGCCGATCGTAGCTCCTGCACAGGAAAACCATTCACTCCCGACCGCGCCAGACCTGCACGACCCGCTGTTGGAATTGCTACGTAATCACGAGAGTCTGAATCAGCTCGAATTCTTGCAGGAACTCCGCGACCAGCGCTCAGCCCAAATGAGCGTAGACTAGGTTTTTTCCGCTCGAGACTTGTTTCGATCAGATTGCTCATTCGCCCTACTTTAAGCCACAATCTCTGTGCACGTTCCGAGGAGAGCCCGCCTGACCCTATACCCTTCCCATCTGCGTTCGAAGTCTCGGTTTCTTCCGTATCTTGTGATTATGCTCGCGGCTTTTGCGGTGGTTGCGCCGCAATTGCGATGGGGCAATGCTTCGGGCCATGATTTCGAGTTCCACGTCAATTCATGGCTCGACGTTGTATCTCAATGGAAACAAGGAATCGTCTATCCGCGCTGGGCAGAATGGTCTCATTACACCTATGGCGAGGCACGCTTTTTGTTTTACCCACCCGCCTCGTGGACGCTGGGCGCAATCATAACCGCATTGGTCCCATTAAAAGCCGCACCCGGAATTTATATCTGGATCGCGCTCGTACTCTCCGGCTGCTCCATGTTCGCACTGGCGCAGCGTTGGCTGAGCCGGCGGGACGCCATCTTTGCTGCCGCTTTCTACGCAGTCAATCCTTACTACATTGTGATTGTGTACTGGCGAAGTGCTTATGCGGAACTGCTGGCAGGTGCGTTGTTGCCCTTGCTGCTTTTGTATCTGCTCCGCCTGGATGAAGACGGTTGGAAAGCTTCAATACCTTTGGGGCTGGTCGTAGCGGCTGCCTGGCTGACCAATGCCCCGTCGGCGGTGATGGTCAACTATTCTTTGGCACTTCTACTTTTACTGGTGGCAAGACTACGGTGGTCTCCGAGAGTGCTGCTTCACGGAGCGTTCTCCATTGTTCTCGGCTTGGCGCTGGCGGCATTTTATGTTTTCCCCGCGATTTATGAGCAGCATTGGGTCGACATCTCGCAGGTTCTCGCGCCTGGAGTGCGCCCGCAGGACAATTTTCTCTTTACCACCTTAACCGACGAACTGCACAACCGGTTCAACTATCTGGTTTCTCTGGTTGCAACCACCGAGATCCTGGTCGTTGTCATCTCGGCGTTTCTGTCCCGTCATTGGCGCCGGCAGAATCCAAAAGGGTTTTGGACTCTAATCGCCTGGGCCAGCGTAGCAATTCTGCTGATGACCTCAGTGACGTTTTTTCTGTGGCAGCACCTGCCGAAGCTACGCTTTGTCCAACTTCCCTGGCGGTGGCTGTTGTGCCTCAACGTACCGCTGGCTATTTTCGTCACTAAGGCCTGGAGAGGATGGGCTCCGCGGCTCGCCATCTACGCTGCCATGCTGCTTGTTGTGACGTTCTGCTGGCATCGCGTGCAGGAACCCTGGTGGGACAACGCCCTCGATATGGCTGAAATGCAACGTAACATTCAGGAAGGCCAGGGATACGAAGGCACCGACGAGTATGTACCTCTAGGGGCTGACTCTTATGAGATTAAACAAGATGCCCGCCGAGTTACCTCAGAAGGTCCCGGAAGCGCGCAGATTCACGTGACCAAGTGGGGAGCAGAATCGAAAGAATTTACTTCGATTCTGACCCAGCCGGCCAAGCTAACGCTGCGCCTTTTTGATTATCCGGCATGGAAGGTTACCATCAATGGCGTCGCCGTTCCTACAGAGAGTCGTGCGATTACCGGGCAACTTGTAATTCCTGCGAATGTCGGTGCGAATCGCGTAGAGGTTATGTTCATTCGAACCTGGGATCGCACGGTCGGAGCAGTAATTTCGTTCGTAAGCGTTTTGTCGCTAGCAGTTCTTTTCTTTATTTCAAAGCGTAGGCGAGTCAGGATCACACTCACATCGGTATGAAACGCGTACTGGTCGCCACGTCGAACCCCGGAAAGTTGCGCGACTTTGTTGGCGCCGCAAAAGCTTTTGGTATCGAAGTTGCATCCCTGCCTAACTTTTCTTCGCTCACCCCGGTAGTCGAAGACGGACTCACCTTCGAAGCTAACGCCCGCAAGAAAGCCGAGCAATATAGTCTTGCGGCGCCGGCCGAAATAGTTCTGGCTGACGATTCCGGACTTGAGGTCGACGCCCTGAATGGTGCTCCCGGAGTACACTCCGCGCGTTACGCCGCGGAGAATCCAGAAAAGGAAGAAGCCAACACTGACGATGAAGCCAACAATGAAAAATTAATCCGGGAGATCAAGCTCATTCCAGAGCGCGATCGCTGCGGGCGTTTTGTTTGTGTAATTGCCGCCGCAAAAAACGGGAAAACCTTGGGAATCTTTCGCGGGACAGCAGAGGGCATGATTCTTGAAGCTTCGCAAGGCAGCAATGGATTTGGCTACGACCCTCTATTCTATTTCCCGGAAATCAGGAAGACTTTCGCGGAATTGTCCGCCGAAGAAAAGGCCGACTATAGCCATCGCGGAAAGGCCTTCCGCAAGTTCCTTGAATGGGCCAACGCCCGCGACCGCTAAAGCAATTCCGCTGACAATTACCGCCCAGCAGCGGCGCCTTTCTTCCGCGAACTTTGTTTGTCCTTATACATAGCCAAGTCAGCCAGCTCAATCACTTGCTGCATGCTTTTTCCTGGGCTCCATTCAGCCAAACCTACGGCGGCTTCCGCCCGCACCTTGATTTCCGCCTTGCCGGCTCCGGTTTGCAGCGTGTAGTCTCCAAAAACCCATTTTCGTAGGCGCTCTACGAGAGCCTCGGCTGCAAAGCGATCACAATTGAGAATCACAATGAATTCGTCGCCACCCCACCGGCCGGGCATACCGTGAGAAGCCAGGTTCGACCGCAACTCCTGCGAAAACTGCTTTAGCAGGTTATCTCCTGCCAAATGCCCATGACTGTCATTGACCTGCTTTAAGCGGTTGAGATCGAGGCTTACTACGCAGAACGTCTGCTTCTTAACAATCAGTTCCTGGATTCTTTCTTCCATGTTGCGGCGGTTGGCGAGCCCAGTCAATGAGTCCCGAAGCGCCAATTCCTCAACTACACGCAGTCTGGTTTCGTAGGTTGAAACTTCTGCCCGCAGTTGCGCGACAGATTTCTTGCTGTCCTCCGCCATCTGATCAACATAGTTTTTAAGTTCTGTCGCCCCCTGAAACAACGACGAACGTATCTGCGTCAAATCTTCCAGATTGGCAATTGTTCTTAAGCGAGTTGTGAACTCGCTGAACTGGCTGTTGTACCGCTGGTCCCGGTCGCCAACTGACTGCGCGGTATGCGCCAGCACAATCAACAGTTCCTTGACTTCTTTGGCTTTAGCCTTGAAGTATTCTTCTGACGACCCGCCCCACTTCTGCAACAATTCTTCTACGTGAGCCTCGGTCTTCATGATGCCGGCTGGGGTAAGGTCGCCTGACAACGTCGGTTCGAGCGCAGCCAGTGACTGCAACAAATCTGACCCAGCACCAGGGCAGGCCTTGGCGCCACTTTTGCCAATCGCCTGCAATGCCGAGCGATACGATTTGAGAGTTGCCGTCAGCAGTTCGCTGCTGACCTCCGAATCGACCTCAGATGCACCCGGCGGCGCGTCCTTCATATCTAAATACTTCTTCAGGGAAATCAAGCTTTCTCCTGTTCCTGTACGAATGACGAAATCGAATAAACAGACGGGCAATAACTCGCCGAAACAGCTACAGTCCAAAATTTGGGATATTCACAGATGCTATCGGCTCAACGCCTCAATGACTTTAGGATCGGGCGAAGTTACTTTCGGGAGATTTTGGTGGGAAAAGATCGGGAAAAACTTGTTGAGGTTCCCGATCCGCTCCCATCCACCTGTCATCCTGGGCGAAAATGCTGTCGAAGGACCCCGCGCACGCCGGCAAACGGAAGCGGCTACGCCGGGCATTCTGCCACGATTCTGAAGAATTCCACCAGGAATTCTTTGCGGAGTTCGAAGCGCCGCCAGCTGATCCGGGGGCTTTCGACTTCGCAGCGGCGCTTCGCTTCCCGCCGCTCCGCTCAGCAAACCGCCAGGTTTTCCTTTAGCCGCGAATTTTTAAAAGGTTCGCGACATTTTCCCGGCAGGCGCGTCTATCGCTAAGCCTATGCAAGATATCCGGACCGCCTTCCGGCACTTCCTCAAATCTCCCGGATTTGCCCTGACCGTCATTGTCACTGTGGCCTTGGGCATCGGCGCCAATACCGCGATCTTCACCCTGGTCCATGCGGTGCTGATGAAGTCTCTGCCAGTCGTCGACCCCAAGACACTCTACCGAATCGGCGACCGCGACGACTGCTGCGTGAATGGCGGCTTCGAAAACGACGATGGGGACTTCGATCTCTTCTCTTACGATCTGTATAAACAGCTTCGCGACAACACTCCTGAATTCGAGCAGTTAGCGGCGATGCAATCGGGGGGCAATATGCTTACGGCCCGCCGCGGTTCAGAGCCTGCCAAGTCCCAGCGCAGCGAGTATGTATCAGGCAACTACTTTTCAACCTTCGGAGTCGGAGCTTTTGCCGGACGCGCTTTGTCTACCGCCGACGACATTCCAGGAGCCGCTCCCGCCGTCATGATGAGCTACCAGGCATGGCGGTCGGATTACGGGGGCGATCCGGCGGTAATCGGCTCCACATTTTTCCTACAGGGCCAGCCGGCAACGGTAGTCGGCATTGCGCCGCCCGGATTCTTCGGCGACCGGATTACCAGCGATCCCCCCGTTCTCTGGATTCCTCTGGCCATGGAACCGGTAATTGAACAGGGGAACTCGATCCTGCATGTCTCGGATAGTAACTGGCTCTACGCCGTGGGACGAGTTAAGCCCGGCGTTAGCCCTGGCCCCCTACAGGCGAAGATTTCTAATACCCTGAGACTTTGGTTAGGAACGCAAGACACCTATACCCGGAATGGCGGCTCAACTGTAATTCCAAAGCAGCATGTCGTAGTGGTGCCCGCGGGCGCTGGAATTCAAAATCTACAGCAGGAAACCGGTAAGGGTCTTCACTTATTAATGGGGATCTCGGGCTTGGTACTGCTGGTTGCCTGTGCCAACGTAGCCAATCTCTTACTGGCTCGAGGGGCAACCCGTAAGTCCGAAACATCGATAAGGATGGCCCTGGGCGCGGCGCGTATTGGCCTGGTACGGCAAATGCTCACCGAGAGCGTGCTGCTGGGTTGCATGGGCGGCCTGGCGGGCCTGATTGTCGCTTATGCCGGCACGCGGACGATTTTGGCATTGGCTTTTCCTAACTCTGCGCACGTTCCCATCGCGGCCAGCCCTTCGCTGCCGATCTTAGGTTTTGCGTTTCTGCTTTCGCTCGCAACCGGGATCCTGTTCGGCATTGTTCCAGCCTGGATTACCTCGCACTCCAATCCGGCAGAAGCGTTGCGAGGCGTGAACCGTTCTACGCGCGATCGCGCTTCCCTTCCGCAGAAATCGTTGATTGTGGTTCAAGCCGCCCTCTCGCTTGTCTTGTTGGTAAGCGCAGGCCTACTCACGCAGACGTTGCGCAATCTGGAGCGGCAAGATTTCGGAATTCAAACCACTAACCGTTACGTCGTGCACCTGGACCCGGCAGGTGCAGGCTACACTCCAGCCAAGCTGTCTGCGCTAAATCGACGACTCGAACAGGAATTTAGCGCGCTGCCCGGTGTCCAGAGCGTGGGGCTCGCGCTCTACAGCACGCTGGAAGGAAATAACTGGGGGGAAGGAGTGCGGGTTGAGGGACGACCAGAGCCTGGGCCAAACGAGAACAACGGCTCTTCCTGGGATCGCGTAAGCCCGCGCTTTTTTGAAACCGTGGGTCAGCCCGTGATCCGTGGACGGGGCTTCACCGATGGCGACACCGAAACATCCCAAATGGTGGCAGTAGTTAACCAGGCCTTCGTTAAGAAATTCTTTCCCAAAGAGGATCCGATGGGCCGCCATTTCGGCATTTTCGATCACAGGTTTGCTGGCGCCTTCGAAATTGTTGGCATCGTGGCGGATGCCAAATACACTAACCCGCGCGACGTGGTTCGCCCCATGTACTTCCGGCCTCTGACCCAAAAGCTGCCGGGCCTTACCGAGCCCAACATGGTCATGGCCGAAGGCCGTTCTATGTACATCAACTCAGTGACGCTACGCTTTAAGGGGCAGCCGCAAAACGTCGACGCTATGGTGCGGCATACCCTGCAAAATATCGATCCTAATTTGACGGTAGTCGATCTGCGTTCCCTCGATTACCAGGTGAGGGACAACTTCAATCAGGAACGCCTGATCGCCAGGCTAACCATGTTGTTTGGAATCCTGGCTTTGATCCTCGCCTCGGTTGGGCTTTACGGCATTACCTCATACTCGGTGGCGCGGCGAACCAGCGAGATTGGAGTTCGCATGGCTCTAGGAGCCGATCGCAATAATGTAGTTCGCCTGGTGTTGGGAGCCGCGCTTACACAAGTAGGGATCGGCCTGGCTCTGGGAATGTTATTCGCGTTTTTGGCCGGACACTACATGGCCGATCAACTTTACGGCGTGCGGTCCTACGACCCCGCCAGCATGGCGATCGCGATAGCGGTGCTATCGTTAGCAGCATCAGTCGCCGGATTCATCCCTGCGAGACGAGCCGCGAGTATTGAGCCGATGAAAGCTCTTCGTATCGATTAATAAAGGGTTAGCGCCTGGAGCGCTTACGCCGGCCTGACTTTGCGCCCCGGGCATGTTTTTCAGACTGCACCTTGTGTGCCCTGAGGATCGCTGTCAACAATCCTGGAAAGCGTTGGTTGATTTCCGCGCAGCGGGAAATGTTCTTCATCTCGACACCGTGACGTTCGCCGCGAATTAGTCCCGCTTCTCGCAACGCCTTGAAGTGTTGCGACAAGGTTGACTTCGGAATGGATTTGTCGCTGACCTTCAAGAAACTCGAACAGGTCTGCGCGCCTCCCGCCCCTTCGATATCGGCGTAAATAGACGCACGTACCGGATCGGAGAGGGCGTGCAGGATGCCCTCCACCGTAACGTCTTCCATCGAAGGATGAAATAGAGGCCTCACGGGTTTCATCCTACCTGCAATCGCTCTTTAGTTCAATAGTTCATAAGTTCTGAACTAATGAATCGTTCCTGTAATCCTACACATCTTATCCAGAGCAGTCGGTTTACAGGCGTAGTTCACAAGTTTCAAAGGGGAAACAAAATGGGCAAGCTCAAAGGTAAAGTTGCAGTTGTCACTGGCGCATCCAAAGGGATCGGAGCCGCCATAGCTAAGTCACTCGCCGCGGAAGGCGCTTCGGTTGTCGTGAATTACGCCTCCAGCAAAGCCGGTGCCGAGAAGGTCGTCGCCGCTATTAACGCTGCTGGCGGAAAGGCTGTCGCTGTGGGCGGAGACGTCTCCAAGACCACCGAAGCTCAGGGCATTATTGACGCCGCCATCAAGAACTACGGCCGCCTCGACATTCTGGTCAACAATTCCGGCGTCTACGAGTTTTCACCAATTGAAGATGTAACTGAAAAGCAATTCCACAAGATTTTTGACATCAACGTTCTCGGACTACTTCTCACCACGCAGGCCGCGGTTAAGCATCTGGGCGAGGGTAGCAGCATCATCAATGTGGGCTCGATCGTCAGCCGCATCACTCCGCCTAATAGCTCCGTTTATACCGGTACCAAAGGCGCAGTCGATGCAATAACCGGCGTTCTGGCAAGAGAACTGGGGCCAAAGAAGATTCGCGTCAACTCGCTGAACCCCGGCATGGTCGAAACCGAAGGGTCGCGCAGCGCGGGATTTATCGGCAGCGACTTCGAAAAGAACACTATTTTGCAAACCCCGCTCGGTCGTGTGGGTCAGGTCGGCGATATTTCATCGGTTGCGGTATTTCTCGCGTCAGATGACTCAGCCTGGCTAACCGGCGAGCAGCTTCTTACAGGCGGCGGTCTCCGCTAAGCACAAGCTTGGACGAACCGAGGAAGACAGGTCTCACCCTGTTCGCTGGTTTTTGCGAACAGAATGCGGCCTGTCTTCAAAAACTTGTAGTTTTTTTATACTAGAGACACATTAAGCCAAAAAGCCTAAGGTCCTGTTGGCGTACAATCGCCTGCCTATGGCCCCAGCGTTGAATGCAACCTTGAACGTAGCTTCTGCACCGCCCGCTGCACATCGTGGCCACAGGCTGGAAATATACCTGGCGCTCCTGATTGCGCTGAGCGTGGTGCTGATTTTCTGGACTCAGCAACGCTACCCTGCCCTGCTCAAACGTTTGCACGCCGGCACCGGCGTGAAGGTAACTGGTGCGATCTCATTCGACGCGTTGTTGAAGGTCACGCCGGATATGCCGTTGCCGTCGCGCGTTTTCCGCACCAGCGTGAATTGGCTATATACCAACCGTTTCGGCATGTACTTTGCGCTTCCCTTCGGCGCCGCCTTGATGACGCTGCTTGCCAGCATGGCCACTCCCAAACGATTTTCTTCGACGGCAGGCAATGTTGTTTGCGGCGCCCTCGCGGGCGCTCCCCTCGGGGTCTGCACCAATTGCGCCACCCCAGTGGCGCAAAGCCTTATAGCTGGAGGCGCCAGCACCCGTCTGACCGTCGCTGCCATGATCAGTTCACCTAGCTTTAATCCGGTAGTGGTGGCGATGGCATTTGTTTTATTTCCACTACCGCTGGTGGCCATGCGAATACTTGTACCGGCGATCCTGATCGCCACGCTGCCGCTAGTTGTGCCGGAGAATGCGCTAAAAATTGGAAAGATCGAAATTTCAGACCAGCCTGCAGCGCTCGGCAGCAGGCTGGCAACATTTTTCAAAGCGTACTTCAAAAATTTTCTTCGGCTCACTCTGCTTACGCTGCCTTGGATGTTGCTGGCCGCAGTTTTAGGAGCGCTGGCTGCGGAACTTATCCCTGCCTATGGAACTCATCTTCCTGTCTCGATCTTCGGCATAATCTGCGTTGCGATTCTGGGAACACTACTGCCCGTTCCGATGGCTCTCGATATAGCTTTAGCGTTCGTCCTCTATCACGCTGGAGTCCCCACGCCCTATGTAGCCGCCCTACTCTGCACACTCGGACCAGTCAGCATTTACTCGCTCACCGCCCTCGGACAGCAGATCGGCCGCCGTGCCAGCCTGCAACTGGCGGGGGCGACCGCTCTTCTCGGGTCGGTGGCTGGACTAGTTGCTATGGGTTTCCCGAGCCATTAGAGCTTGAACTCGACCATGCCAAACACCGAAGCAACTCCTACCCTAAGTGAATTTGATCTGGGCTATTACGGCTGGCGCGTAGTGCTGGCGGCATGCTTCGGAGTAATGGCGGGCTTCGGTTCGCTGTTCGTTTATACCTTCGCAGTTTTTGTGAAGCCGCTGGGCGCGGAATTCGGCTGGAGTCGCGAAGCTGTCTCCCGTGGTTTCGCTATCGCCGCCGTGACCGTAGGCCTTTGTTCCCCACTACTCGGCCGCTGGATCGACCGCTTTGGCCCGCGCCGCATCATCCTTCCCTGCATGACCGTGTTTGGCTGCGGCATCACTTCACTGGCATTGTTGCGATCCGGGATATGGCAGTTCTACGTGACGTGTTTCATTCTCGGGGTGGTGGGCAACGGCGCGGCCCACCTGGCATATTCGCGATCCATTTCGACCTGGTTTCAGCGTCGATTAGGAATGGCACTTGCCTTCGTGATGGTGGGATCTGGCCTGGGCGCAATGATCTTGCCGGTAGTTGCGCAAAGCATCATTACCCGATCGGGCTGGAGGCCGGCTTACCTGACACTTGGCTTGATTGCACTGATCCTGGGACTGCCACTCAGTTGGCGCTACATCCGCGAGCGCGGTCTGGTCCGCCATGAGTCCGCTCCAGTAGCGCATTCCGGCAAGACCTGGCAGCAGGGCCTCAGTTCTTTTCCGTTCTGGATCGTTGTCGCCGTCCTGTGTGTAAGTTCGATCAGCATGAATGGCGCAATCACGCAGATGTCCGCTCTGTTGACCGACCGTGGCATCACCGCCAGCGGCGCCGCCCTTTGTGCATCAATCCTGGGTGGAACAAGCTTACTGGGCAGAGTCGGAGTGGGGTGGCTGCTCGATCGTTTTTTCGGAGCGCGCGTGGCTTTTGCCATCAGCCTGATTACCGCGGCTGGAGTTTTTCTTCTTGCCAAAGCCACGAGTTTCCCCGCCGGTTGTTTGGCTGCGGGTCTTATAGGTATCGGCGCCGGCGGCGAAGCCGCGACTACGCCTTACCTGCTAACTAGGTATTTTGGATTGCGTGCTTTTTCCACTTTGTACGGTGTCACGTGGACCTTCTATGCGGCTGCGGCCGCGGTGGGACCGATAATACTAGGTCGCGCCTTCGATTCGACCGGCTCCTACACCTCTCTGCTCACCATCCTTGCCGGTGCATTAGCCCTTGCGGCCGTGATGAATCTATTCCTTCCCCGCTACACTGAACTGGACTCTTAACTTATCGAATCATCAAACGAGAGTGGGAATAGAAGAGACAAACAGACATTGGGGGTGAGCGGCTCACCCCCAATTCCCCCTCACATCGAAATATTGATGGCAATTCCCACTGTTGGATATCTGCGGTTGTAAAGGTAGTAGCCGTTGTTCAACGTAGTTGACGTAAACGTCGTCATTGTCGTACCAGTCGTTTCCCCAGCTTTCCGGCCACGGATCGACCGTGCTAATCCAATACCCCTGATACTGAAAGCGCGGATACCCACCAATCACCTGAAAGGGTAATCCGCGGATGAGGAAAGCGTGGCTGGGGCCGAAATATCCACGGTAGCGATTGTCCGGAATGCGATAGCCATGATAACCGCCACGCTGCTGCCAGGTGCGATGGTCGCTTTCCCAGTGTTGTGATCCGTGCTGCTGCCAGGCGCTTCTCTGGATGCGTTGCTGCTGTGCACGTTGGGCAGGCTGATGAACTTGTTGCTGGCGCGCGTGCTGTTGCTCCTGCGGCGTCCGCTGTGTAGGTTGGCGGCGCTGTTGCTGAGCTTGCTGCGGGGGTTGTGGAATCCGCTGTTGTTGAGCGCGCTGGGGCTGCTCGTGCTCCTGGCGTTGTGGTTGCGCCGCCCGCTGCTGCGGTTGCTGCGCCCTTGGCTGTGCCGGACGCTGCGCTGGCTGATGCTGAGATTCAGGTCTACCTTGTTCCTGCTTCCCTCTTTGCTGCTGTTCCGGGCGATCTTTGCCCTCTTCCCGCCGCTCCTGCTGTGACAATGCAGGAGTGGCGGTAGCGAGAAGCAAAGACAGAATAGCCGTACTGCCAAGTACCATCATTTTCATCGGTGTGCTGTCTCCATTACTTCTCGCCGTCAGGCCAGGGTTAACGCAAGCTTCCTGTAACTACTGGCGTTCCAATCGCATCGCCCGAGACAAGCAGCTCCACTCGGCGATTCTGCTGTCTCCCAGAGGAATTGTCGTTGGAAGCAACCGGCGAAGTGTTGCCGAAGCCCTTTGCAGTCACGGTATTGTTGGCAACGCCTTGTTGCACCAGGTAATCTCTCACTGAGCTGGCGCGATTTTCGGACAATGTCTGGTTCATCGAATCACCGCCAACATTATCCGTATAACCGCCTACTTCAACGTTCAAGCCAGGGTACGCAATCAAGATTCCGGCGACTTTCGCCAGTTTTTCTCGCGCGCCCGGTTTCAACGAGTACTTGCCAGTGTCGAACAGTACATCGGACATGCTGACGATAAGGCCACGTGCGCTGTCCCGTGTTTGCAACACTCGATTTAGCTGCTCTGATAGTTTTGTGCGCATGGCCGCTTTGTCCGCCTCTGCCTGCTGTGCGGCTAAACGTGACTTTTCGGCGTCGGCCTGGGCTGCGGAAAGTGCGTTGGCGGAAGAAGCCTGGTTGGCTTCCATTTCTGACTTCGCTCTGTCCGCGTCCATCTGGGCTTTGCTCGCGTCAGACTGTGCTCGCGCCGTATCGGACTCAGCCTGGGCCTTGGCAGCCTGCGCCCTCGCGGTGTCACTTTCTGCCTGAGCTTTCGCCATCTCTGCGCGGGCCTGGTCCGACTGGGCGCGTTCCTTCATGCGGATGGCCTCATCGGCCTGTGCCTGGCTCTGCGCCTGGGCATCGGCTGAGGCCTGACGTTCGTTTGCCAGACGTTCTTCGTCGATCCTCTTCACTGCAATAGCACGCGCATCTTCCGCTGTCTGCACCGCTTCGCGAGCAACTGCGATCAACGGCTTGCGATCGATATGCTTTCTGACGGCGTACCCGTCAGCCTGATCCATCAGCTTTACTGCTTTCCGGTAACTGTCGCCGCCATAGGTCTCGGCTCCTTCAGATTGCGCGATGCGTATTGCGTTGCGCGCTTCAAAAAACTCCAACGGCAACTTCGTATTCAGTACCACGGGATCAAATTTGTAGCCGGTAGGAATGTAGCCGCCGCGTTCCAGCAGTTCATACTTGGCGTCCACCACTTCGGTAGTTCCCTTAGTGTCGGCGCGAACTACGTTCTCAATCACTACCACGTTGCTGGGCTGACGTACCGCGTAATATGGCTCGGCGGTGACGATCAATGCAAAAGCCTGAAGATCGGTAGTGACGTCCACCTTACTGCGATGATTGTCGCCTACCAGGATTTCACCCAGATTGATGGCCCGGCCCTCGGGAGAAATTGCCCAGAGGATATAGGTCAAGTATTCAGTGCCGAAGGTCGAGGGATTCTGCAAATTGCCAAACTCCACTTCGATTTCGGTGTAGCCCTTTTTGCTCTCAACTTTGGCCTGGCCATTGGCGGCAGGCATCAATGCCGTGCCCGCGAAATCGACCTTGCTGGCCCCGCTGCGATGTTTGTAGTTGACCGCTTGCACACTGCGGCTGACCACGGTCACCCGGAAAGTAGGGGTGTGAGCCATGGGCTCGACCTGCATGTTTTGGGAGTTGTTTTGCGCCAACGCATTTAAGCTCAACGCGACCACGGCTGCTAATAACAAATTTCTTTTCAATGTTGCTCCTTGTGGCAGCTATCTGCCCGGTGCGTTCTACTACGGACGCTCTCCTTGCACGCGGAGGCATCATCTTGATTACGAATCTATTTCGAAACTTTTAGGGTCGACCTGTGCTGGCCGGAGGTATCTGCGGTCTGGGCACAGCTATAAGAGTGCAACTGGCGGTACGGCTTTTTGATCTGGCCGCACCCTGCCGCGCCGTTTGCAAATCGACGCTCAAGAACAGCGTTTACTGTTACTTACAATGCACTCAGGAAGTTAAAGCATGACAGCTACCCACTTTCGTGTCTGAGCAAGATAGCTCACACCCAGAAGATTAGGGCCTGCTCACGAGTCTTCAACCCGCACGTTAGTCGCTGGACCGTCGCCCCAATTCGCAATTTCCATTGGCATCCAACCACTCCAGCAACGATTGAACGCTGGCCCGCGCCAACGCAATCGAGCAGTCAGCCGCTCCATAGTAGATATTCAAGCCGTCGCCATCGCCATCCTGCGTATATCCGCAAGGAAACACCACGTTGTTAACATCGCCATTCCGCTCATAATCGGCCTCCGGGCCAAAGATCCAGGAGTCTCCCCGTCTCAAGCATTTCTGCGGATCCTGAAGATCGAACAAGGCCAAACCCAGCCGATAGAGACATCCTGACGGAGTGTGCCGGACGCCGTGGTAGATCACCAGCCATCCTCTGGAAGTCTCAATTGGCGGCGGAGACAATCCAATTTTGTTTGCGTCCCACCATGCCCCTCGCCGCGCCTCCAGCATCAGCCTATGTCTGCCCCAATTAAGCAGATCAGGAGAATACGAAATCCACATGTGCGACCCCAGTGGCGTCATCGGCCGGTGAATCAGCGCCCAGTGGCCGTCGATTCTCCGGGGCAATAGTGCCGAATCCTTATCATCGGGCGGCATGATCACGCCGTAGCGCTCGAAACTTCTGAAGTCTTTGGTTAACGCAAGCGAAACTCCGGGACCGCCACGCGAATAGGACGTGTAAGTCACGGCATACTGCTGCAGCTCGGGCACAAAAGTGATGCGCGGGTCCTCAACGCCCCATATTTCCTCGGGATACTTCTCCGGGCTGGGCATTAGCGTGGGCTCACGATCGATTTGCCAGTCATCAACACCGTTCTTGGAGCGAGCCGCGCACAGATGCGACAGGCCACGCCGGTCTTCGATACGGCACAATAGCAGCGTCGTCCCGTCGGGCAGCAATGTCGCGCCAGCATTAAACACACTGTTGATGGAGTACGGCCAATTCCGCCGCGTGAGGATGGGATTGCCCGGATGGCGCAGAAACAGCGGGGGATAGTGAGGACTTTCCACGTCAACGAGGGTGGTTTCTGGAGCGGTCATGAATGATCCTTAGGCTTGTCGTTTTTTTCTAGAGAGCGCATCTCCAACCCTGCGGTCAGAAATGACAGCGTCGATTCCGCGCCTTGATTCTGATTGACACGCTCGGGATGCAAGCCGTCGCGGCAACCGCCGGTTTCAAAATCGTAAAGTGGAACTTGCAGGTCGTTGTCGCCTAGAAACCAGTTGAAGGCGGACCAGGCTTGGGTCTTCCAATGTTCGTCCTTGGTAACGCGGTAGGCCTCCAGACACGCCGAGACGGAACCGGCTGCTTCAATGGGCTGCTGGTCGAATCGCGCCCGCTCGCCACCCTGGCGATAAAATCCTTGTGAGCCAATGGGAACAAAGTGACCGTTGATTTCGCAGCGCTGGGTCTCCATCAGCCACTCCAGCGAATCGAGTCCGGCGGAAATCATGCGCTCATTGGCAGTGGCTGAACCTGCCAGTAGCAACGCCTGTGGCAATCTGGCATTCCCATAGGCCAACACATCTTCGAACCACTTCCAATCAGGACGGTGAATCGACTCGTACATTGCCAGTAATCTTTGCGCCAGAGTGAGCCGTACTCGTTGGGCCTCGCGGTCTCCAGAGTAAGCACGCAGATATTCGTGAATTCCCACGATCGCGTAAGCGCAGGCCCGGGGACTATGGAACCCTATTACTGCCGGGGAAGCGAGTTCGTAGAGACGGCCAGCCGCCCCCTTCAGACCCTCACTACTGGACCGCGCCAGCAGCATTCCCAGCGCCCATAGTGCCCGGCCATGCGCATCTTCAGATCCCTGTTCTTCTTTCCAGCCGTGATCGTAGCCAAGAAAATTTCGAAATCTCTGCTTGGCTGGGTTAAAAGCATGCTCCAGAAACGCCAGGTAGCGAGGACCCCAATCGGGATTGAGGTGCTGATTTTCGCCGAGCGCGTTTACCTCAAGCTCGTCCACCATCACCGTGAAGATCAAAGCTCGCGCATTGTCATCTGTGGTGTAACCCTCACCACGATTGGGAATAGTAAAAATCGCGTGCTGCAACATGCCGGTATCGTCGGTAAGCGTATTCACGTGATCAAATTTCAACTCCGGCAACTGGTGCAACGATCTCTGCTCCGTCCCGGCTGAGAGCTGCACTCGCGGAGTTTGCAGGCGGTCGGCCCGCACCCGCGAAAAACTCGCCATATAGCCCTGTGCCACACTTTTCCAGACCATGTTGCGGGCGAAGAGATACGCTCGCTTGCGCATGGAGTGGCGTAAGGCCGGGGTAGTTAATAGCTCAACTGTCTTTTGTGCGATGGCAGCGGGATTCTGGAATGGAACCAGCGCGCCGCGGCGGTCGTCCAGCAATTCAATCGCGTGCCAGTAGGGAGTAGAAATAATTGCTTTGCCGGCTCCCAGCGCATAAGCCAAAGTTCCGGAAACTACCTGCTCTTCGTAACGGTACGGAGTGATGTAAATATCCGCAGCCCCAATAAATTCCGCCATTTGCTCCGGACTTGCGAAACCATCGTGGAAAATCACCTGCGATTCCACTCCCACTTCTTTCGCCAAAGCCTGCAAGCTGGACCGGTATTTATCGCCCTCGCGACGAAGAATGTGAGGATGGGTCGCACCCGCAACCAGGTAAACAACATTCTTATGTTCCGACAAAATTTGTGGTAGCGCCTGAATTACATTCTCGATCCCCTTGTTGGGCGACAGCAGTCCGAAGGTAAGCAGAACCGCCTTCCCTTCCACGCCGAATCGCTCTTTAAAAAAATTAGGATCTAGAAACGGCAGATCAGGAACGCCGTGCGGGACCATGTCGATTTTGCTGCCCGAAACTTTGAAGATTTCCTGCAAGAATTGCGACGAGAGCTGGCTCATCACAACCAGCCGATCGGAAAGTTCCGCAATCTCTTCCATAACCATCAGTTGATCGGGATTGGGCTCGCGCAACACTGTATGGAGCGTGGTCACCACCGGCATTTTCAGCGCTCTCAATAAATGCAGGATGTGGCTCCCCGCGGGGCCGCCAAAGATCCCGTATTCATGTTGCAGGCACACCATGTCAATATTGTGAAAGTTCAGGAATTTTGCCGCTTCCGCGTAGGACGCCACATCGTCCTGGGCCAGCGACCACCGCACCCGCTCGGGATAGTCATACCCTTGCGCAATGTCGTTGATGGGCAGGGCCATCAAACGCGCCGACCCGTATTCCGCGGAAATCGCCTCGCAGAGGTCAGTAGTAAACGTTGCTATTCCACACTGGCGGGGAAGATAGTTCCCAATCACCGCGATCCGGCTGGGTAGAGAAGTCTTGACATGGCTGTTTGCGCGTGCCGATACCTGCGCTTTAGCCAAGGATCGCTGACGAACCACTTTCAGCTCTGTCTTCGGAACTATTGTGTTGGGTAGCGACATTTATCCTAAAGTTTCAGAGAGACTCTAGCTATCGGTTTTCAGAAGAGTTACGAGTGTTCAGCGAAGTGATCAAGACCAGGGATGTCTGGCCTTGTCACTTTCGGTTCTAGCTGGCGCTGACCGGCAAGATTGGCCTGACTCAGTATTTCAAGGAAAGGCAATATACTCTGGTCAAAATTGACCAGCCCCAAAGTGTTAGACGATCATGCATTCCCGAATTGCTTCAGTGATGCCTCGTGAAATGTTTTGGAATTGCTCACAATTGACTATCCTGGCGGCGCAGATTGGTGGACTATGGCTCCATGAGAATCGGGAAAGAACAGGCGTTGGCGGTTCGCTGTATCACTTGTGGGGCTAAACCCGGGGAAACTTGCGAACTTGGCACCGGTTTGCCGCGTAGCGAAGCCCATCCACTTCGAAAGTCTGCCGTTTTGGAAAAGTCACGGGTCCGAAGGGTAAGAAATAAATCGGGGAGCGCTGAGGCTAGGAAATAGATCTCTGCTCAACGCCTTCCAGATAGCAGCTCCGCTGGGCATGTCTGGAATGGGCGGTGATTACAGAATAGGGGATTCCTAAAAAATGCTTCGTTGCCATGCCAGTCACCTCAAGGCCATTGAAATGTTTGGCTTCAACCTTCCGCAAGATACTCTTTAACCCATTGCGGACTCGGTTCAATCCCAGACCGCCAAAAAACGATGCCTTGACTTCCCCCGCCATGAAAAAGAACGTACTTCCCGAGGCCACCAGCTGTCTGTCAAAGGCAGGCCGGTTTATGAGCTTCATTAAACTCCAATTGCCGGAATAATCTGCGTTGTCCGGGCCGGCCAACTTGCTGGTTAGCGATCCGTGTTTCATAAAGATCGAGCCCACTTGAATATCTGTCTGCATAGGAGTTCCCTTAAAAGGATTATTCATTTCCCCGGTAAATACTGTGCTAAATGGCACACTCGAAAATTGAGAAGTAATAACCCATTTTGATAAATTTCCGCCAAACCATTGGTTCTAGGGCTAAAATTGTGGCTGATGAGTCCTGCCTCTGGCGCCGCTAAGAAGATTAATGAGTTCGATCCCAAGACCTTTCTGGCCACGATCGGCGAGGGACGCAAACTCTTGACTGTCTCCGCGAAGCGACAAATATTCGCTCAGGGTGAAGCGGCCGATTCCGTCTACTATATTCAAAAGGGTAAAGTTAGGCTCACAGTCGTCTCCAAAGTTGGCAAAGAAGCCACCATTGGCATATTGAATCAAGGTAGCTTTTTTGGTGAAGGGGCACTGGCCGGCCAGGTCCTGCGCATGGGATCAGCTGCCGCTATGGGCGACTGCGAGCTGCTGCGTGTTGACAAGAAGGCAATGATGGAAGCCTTGCACCGTCAGCATTCCCTCTCCGACATGTTTGTGGCCTATTTGCTGGCCCGCAACATTCGTTACGAAGAGGATTTGGTCGACCAGCTATTTAATTCCAGTGAGAAAAGATTGGCGCGGGTGCTTCTGTTACTGGCTCACTTCGGTAAAGAAGGCACGCCGGAATCAGTTGTTCCCAGGATAAGCCAGGAGACCCTTGCCGAAATGGTGGGGACAACCCGCTCGCGAGTCAGTTTCTTCATGAACCGCTTTCGCAAGATGGGTTTCATTGACTATTCCGGCGGCGAAGAAGGCGGCCTTCAGGTCCATAGTTCCTTGCTGAATATTGTTCTACACGACTGATTTTTAGCCTGATTTGCAGACAGTCAAGCCGACTTGAACGCTCTGCCGCACTCCAGGCAGCTGCTTTTCCATTTTGGCGTGATCAGAAAACAGTACGGGCACATTCTTTGCGAGCCGTAATCGCTGTTTTTTCTGCTAAAGGCTCTCCGCCACAAACTGCCTAGAAAGCTGACCAGTCTCTGTACTCGGTCGCGGTTCTTCTCATCCAAGATCTGCCTGCTTAATCGTGACCCATCATCGCAGGTTAATGCTCGTGATTCTGTGCAAGATTGCTCGCTTAAGGCAACAGAACACGGTTTTGCGGCCTGCATGTGGAACCAACGCTTTGTGTGAGCAATTTAGATCAGCTATTTCTCAGCCATTCCACGAAAATATGTTTGGAGATCGGCATCTTCTTCTCTCTATTCAGGTGCTCTGAACTAAGTCAGCTCATCTGAAGCGCTTCCCTCTTAGTCGCGTAGCTCAGAAAAGGAATATTCATGAAAAAGACAATTTCAGTTTTATTGATGGGCTTTGCCGGGCTGGTCGGAACCTCGGCGTGGGCTGGCTCTGCCCGTCAGGACACCGTTGACCGCCTGCAAAGATCAGTACTGGTTTTGCAGGCAGTAATGGCGACCCCCGATAAAGGCATTCCGGAAGAAGTATTAAGCAACGCCAAGTGCATCGTCGTTGTGCCCGATCTGATCAAGGGCGGATTCATCTTTGGCGGCAAGCACGGACGTGGCATCGCCAGCTGTCGCACCCCGAACGGTTGGAGCGCCCCGGCATTTGTTTCGGTAGGCGGTGGTAGCTGGGGACTACAGATTGGTGTCGAAGGCGTTGACTTGGTCATGCTGGTTATGAACGATCGTGGCTTGCAACATCTGCTATCGAGTAAATTCCAGCTTTCAGGCGAAGGCTCAGTTGCCGCCGGCCCGGTTGGCCGTCACGCCTCTGCGGGAACTGACTGGAAGATGAACACCGAAATGCTGACCTACTCCCGCTCCAAAGGCGTGTTCGCGGGTCTAACCCTGGAAGGCGCAGTCGTTGAGCAGGATGACGACTCCACCATTGCCATTTATCACAAGAAGGTAACGTTTCGTCACGTTCTGTCCGGTAAGGCAGCCACTCCTGAAGTTGCAGCCGCATTCATGAGAGCAGTTGCCGCCGCCAGCCATCAGGCACACGTGGCAGAAGCCAACAACTAAAAGCCGGACCGCATCTCCAGCTAGCTCGAGGGTCGATGGGTAGAGACGTAGCTCTGCTGCGTCTCAGGCCCCGGCGAGGATAACGGGTAGCCCGCCCAAACAATTGTCATTCCGACCAACGGGGAGCGGCGCACCAGCGCCGCGTAGCACAAAAGCGCCGCGCTTTAGCCGCCTGTGATTCTCGGTCGGCCCATTCTAAATTTCGTGTTGTTCCAGCCCGACCTTGACTTCACTTCTCTCTCCCTAACATAATGAAAGGTTCTGACTTCATCCTTGGCGGCATAAGGAGCTTTCTTTGGCGTCAACCGCTAGTCCTGCACCTCCTGCGGCGAGCAAAGGTGTCGCTCCCCTGCGGGCCGGTAAGGGAACATCGTTTTTGCTGCGCCGCCTGCATTCGTTGAGCGGCATCATTCCCATTGGGCTGTTCCTTATTGAACACTTTGTTTCGAACGCCTTCGCCACCAACGGCCCTGACGCTTATACCCAGCAGGTAAAGCTGCTGAGCAGCTTTCCTTTTGTGGTGGCGCTCGAGCTGTTCGGAATCTGGCTCCCGATTCTGTATCACTCGCTCTATGGCTTCTATATATGGATGCGCGGTGAGGGCAACGTTACCGACTACCCCTGGGCTGGCAACTGGATGTACTCATCGCAGCGCTGGACGGGTGCCATCACCTTCGCCTACATCCTCTGGCACACCTGGCACCTGCGCTTCAGCGGGGTGCACCTGCTCTCGCATCCTGATGCTGCGTTTGGCAAAGTGCAGACTGAGTTCTTGCATCCCTGGGCGGTGGCGTTCTATGCGGTGGGTATTTTCTGCGCCTCGTGGCACTTCGCTTATGGCCTGTGGCTGTTCGCGGCCAAGTGGGGCATCACCAGCGGCGACAAGGCTCGCCGCAGATTTGGATATGTCTGCGTCCTGATCGGCCTCACCTTTATGGGGATCGGCGCGGCTACCATGTATTCCTTCTTGACCACTCCGCGGCAGCCTTGGCAGCCGAACGGGTCGGAATCCTACGTCATGCGCGGGCCCGCCCGCTAGATTGGAACCGTAGCAAGATGGCGAATCCTAGAATCATCGTGGTGGGCGGCGGCCTGGCAGGGCTTTCCGCCGTCATCAAGATCGCCGAGATGGGCGGCGAAGTCGACCTGTTCTCGATCGTGCCGGTGAAACGCTCGCACTCGGTCTGCGCCCAGGGCGGCATCAATGCCGCCAAGAATCTGAAAGGTGAGGGCGACTCCACCTGGAAGCACTTTGACGACACCATCTACGGCGGCGACTTCCTGGCCAACCAGCCACCGGTGAAAGCAATGTGTGAGGCGGCCCCGGCCATTATCGATCTGCTGGATCGCATGGGAGTTCCCTTCAATCGCACCCCGGAAGGCCTGCTCGACTTCCGCCGCTTTGGCGGGACGTTATACAACCGCACTGCCTTTGCCGGGGCCACGACGGGGCAGCAGCTCCTCTATGCGCTCGATGAGCAGGTGCGGCGCTATGAATCAGAAGGCAAAGTCAAGAAGTACGAAGGATGGGAATTTCTGTCGGCGGTACTCGACAGCCAAGGGGCCTGCCGCGGCATTTGCGCCATGGACTTGCGGTCCATGGATGTACGTACATTTCCCGCTGACGCCATAATAATCTGCACCGGCGGTGTAGGCGCAATCTTCGGCAAGTCGACCAACTCTGTTGTCTGTACGGGATCGGCGCAGTCGGCGCTCTATCAGCAGGGCTGCTTTTATGCGAATGGCGAATTCATTCAGGTACACCCGACCTCCATTCCTGGAGAAGATAAGCTGCGCCTGATGTCAGAATCAGCCCGCGGCGAAGGCGGCCGCGTCTGGGTTCCCAAGAAGCCCGGCGACACTCGCGATCCGCTGACCATTCCGGAGAACGAGCGTTGGTACTTCCTGGAGGAGTGGTACCCCAAGTACGGAAATTTGGTTCCGCGCGACGTGGCAACGCGGGCGATCTTCAAAGTGGTCTACGAACACAACCTCGGCATCGATGGCAAGCCGATGGTTTATCTAGACCTGACGCACATTGATGCGGCAGTGCTTGATCGCAAGCTAGAAGGCATCCTGGAAATCTACGAGAAGTTTGTGGGCGACGATCCTCGCAAAGTGCCAATGAAAATCTTCCCCGGCATGCATTACACGATGGGCGGCTTGTGGGTCGATTTCGAACAGGCGACTAACGTTCCTGGGATCTTTGCCGCAGGCGAAGCGGAGTATTCCTACCACGGGGCAAACCGGTTGGGGGCGAACTCGCTGGTGTCTTGCATCTTCGGCGGCTTCCTCGCCGGGCCGAATGCAGTGCGTTATGCCCGCACTCAGCAGGCCGCGCCCAGTGACGGCCACTTTGAAAACGAACGCAAGCGTCAGGAAGGCATAAACGTTGGCCTGATGACCTCGAGTGGAACGGAGAACCCATTCCGGCTGTGGCGTGAGTTGGGTGAGTTGATGACCAAGGACTGTACCGTGATCCGCGACAATAAGACGCTGGTACAGACCGACGTAAAATTGGTCGAATTCCTGGAGCGCTTCAGGAACGTGAATCTGAGCGACCGCTCGCAGTGGGCCAATACATCATTCGTCTTCACCCGCCAGCTTTACAACATGCTGCAGCTTTCGCGGGTGATTGCGCAGGGTGCAGCGTTGCGCAATGAATCTCGCGGAGCCCATTACAAACCGGCATTCCCCGAGCGTGACGACGCGAACTTCCTGAAGACAACCAAAGCAACCTTTGCGCCGGACGCGGACGAGCCAAGATTTGAATTTGAGCCGGTGGATACGTCGTTGATCCCGCCGCGGCCGAGGAAGTATTAAGAGAATGAAAATCGCGGAGGACGCTGAGGACGCAGAGAAAAGAGAGGAAATTCTTGTGGACGAAAAATTCAAGAATTCCTCTGTGTACTCCGTGCCCCCTTTGGTTGTAATTAGGATCGTCACACTGGCGCTTCTGGTTTTCGCAGCCGCCGCCGCACATGCGAGCCAGGGCCCTTGCAGTGCCGAGCAAGGCAGGCTTGCGCAGGCGGAAGCGGTCACGTTGCAGGATTGGGATGCGGTCTATCAGTCGTATCAGCAATACGAAAATTGTGATGACGGACCGGTGGCTGCGGAATACAGCAAGTCGGTCGCTCGCATTCTGCTCGGCCGCTGGGAGAGTTTACCCCGATTGTCTGAGCTGGCAAGAGATCACGAAGACTTTAAGGCCTTCGCCCTCAAGCATGTTGACAAGACGCTCAACAAAGAAGATTTAAAAAAGATTGAAGAAAACGCGAAGACTCGATGCCCGGCAGGGTTACGCGACCTTTGCGACGATCTTAAGAAGCAAGGTCATTAAAGAAAGATTATGTCATCCTGAGCGAAGTGAAGGACCCCTGCCCTTAAATGTACTGCGGGGCTAGGGGTCCTTCGCTTCGCTCAGGATGGGGTTGGAACTAAGGCTAAAGACCAATGGCTGAGAAAACTGTTCTATTTAAAATCAAGCGCCAGGAGACTCCCAGTGCCAAGGCGCACTGGGAAGAGTTTCAACTTGACTGGCATCCCGGGATGAACGTGATCTCTTCTCTGATGGAGATCGCCCGCAATCCGGTCACCCGTGACGGCAAGGGCACCACGCCGATCACTTACGATTCCAATTGCCTGGAAGAGATCTGCGGCTCCTGCGCCATGCTGATCAACGGGCGCGCCCGCATGGCTTGCTCTGCCCTGGTCGATAACCTTGAGAAGCCGATCAAGCTCGAGCCATTTTCAAAGTTCCCGGTCGTTCGCGACCTCGCGGTTGACCGCAGCGTATTGTTCGAGAACCTCAAGGCCGTCAAAGCGTGGGTTCCCATCGATGGTACCTACGACCTAGGCTCCGGGCCGCGCATGACCATGGAGCAGCAGGAGGCGGCGTATCCGCTTTCCAATTGCATCTCGTGCTGCTGTTGCATGGAAGCCTGCCCCCAGTTCAACGAGGATACCGGCTTCGTCGGCGCGGCGACTATCGCGCAGGCCAATCTGTTCAACTCTCACCCCACGGGCGAAGCCCTGAAGCGCGAACGCCTGGTGGCATTGATGGGCGATGGTGGAATCCAGGAGTGTGGCTACGCGCAGAACTGCGTGGAGATCTGTCCCAAGGAAATCCCGCTGACCCGCGCCATTTCTGAGGTTGGCGGCGACGTAATGAAGCAGGCTATTACCGACCTGTTCCGCAAGTAACCAGCAATGGCGCGGCTTCTAGGGTAGGAACTGTATTACCCAAAAGCGGCACTTCGTAACTCACGTAATGGCAAATTGCGGCATATGATGAAACCAGAAGCCGATTCGGGACATGAAGTCCCATCGCAGAAACCACCACTCCATTGCTGAAGGGCTGGTCACCTCTCAATTTCAGCATGAACAATTACCCTGTATCTCTCTGATTACTCGATCTATTGAGAGTGCCTCGGAACAAGATAACCAGCACTTCGTAACCTCAAATGTCTGTCCGGTAATGGTTACGGATGCCGCGTTTAAGCTTGGGCACTTGCGTGCATAGTGTAGGATAGTCGCCTGCAAACGGCGGCTTTGGCAGACAGAAATAAGAAGGCTACTTCGTGCAAAACACAACTAAACGTACTCTGGCGATCTCGATCCTGTTTATCCTCGCGGTCTCCGGCCTGTCCTTTGGGTTGGAGCATTCCGCCCTTCTCTCCTCGCGAGTCAGCAGCAAGCGCTTCCATCGCCGCGCCGCGTGGAACCCCATGTTCCGCCCGTCGCGCGATTCGTTGCTTCGGCAGAACGCCGAGATCGATCGCGCCGAGTTGCCGCGCATTCAGGACGATGACGAACTAAACTCATTAAAAGAAAGTCAGCTGCTGGTGCCGATTGTAGCCAGCGAGCATGTGCGCTTCGATCCACGCCTTGATCCCGACCGCCGCTACTGCCGGCCATGGACGCGCGACTTCGTCGAAGACCTGGGCGACGCCTTCTACAAAGAGTTTCACAACTCGATTCAGATCAATTCCGCTGTCCGCACCGTACAGATTCAGAAAAAGCTACGCCGCCACAATCGCAATGCCGCGCCGGAAAAAGGCGAAATTGCCTCCTCTCACCTCGCTGGCATAACGGTGGATATTCAACGCCGCGGCCTTAGCCGGGAGCAGATCAAGTTTGTGCAGCAGTACATGCTGCCCCTAAAGAACATGGGATTGATCGAGCCGGAAGAGGAACGGCATCAGTGGGTTTTCCACGTGATGGTTTCCGGCCGTTACACCGATTACCGCGAAGCCGAATCGGCTCTGGCATCGGAACAGCATGAATCATCGGCATCGACTGCCGAGGTATCCGTCGCCCAGTAAGCACAGTCTTGTAGGTTATGTGTCCGCCGCTCGAGCGATGCTCGGCGGCGGATTTTTTTGTGATTACATGTGCAAGTGGTTTCTGCTTTACCCGAACAGAACCCCTTTTCCAGGCCTAGTCGCTTCCCCGTGGCGATCTTAGTTGCCAGCCGTCGGTTCAGTTCTCAGTTTTCACATTAGGCTTTGCGAGTTTGTCGACAAAACCCCTTCCATCGTCATGGGTAATATAATGGCGGCAAAATGGCTCTCGCACCTGGCTCGAAGCTCGGACAGTACGAAATCGTTCGACCTGCTGGGTAGCGGCGGAATGGGCGAGGTGTATCGCGCGCACGACGCTCGCCTGAATCGCCGGGTTGCGATCAAAATTTTGCCCGCGGAGTTCTCGACCGACAACGACCGGTGGTGCCGCTTCGAGAAGGAAGCTCGGTCCGCTTCCGCCCTTAATCACCCAAACATCATTACGATCTACGAACTTGGGGTGCATGAATCCACTCTCTACATCGCAATGGAGCTGGTGGAGGGTAAAACCCTACGGGAGTTGCTGTCATCCGGGCCATTGCCCATGCGACGGGTGATTGAAATTGCAGCCCAGGTTGCAGATGGGCTGACCAAGGCGCACGAGGCTGGCACTCTGCATCGGGACCTGAAGCCCGAGAACCTCATGGTTTCGGACGATGGCTTTGTGAAAATTCTGGACTTCGGATTGGCAAAGGTAGAACCATCCGGTAAGGAGCCGTCGATAGTCACGACCCATGGATCCCAGACCGTCCCCGGGTTGACGCTGGGAACCGTGGGGTACATGTCGCCAGAGCAGGTGCGCGGCAATTCATTAGATTTCCGGTCAGACCAGTTCTCCCTGGGGCTGGTTATATACGAAATGGTGGCGGGCAAGCGTGCGTTTGAACGCGAGACAGCTGCGGAAATACTGGTAGCCATCTTACGGGAACCAGCAGAGCCTATCGGCACTCAGAATCGCGAGGCCCCAGCGCCGCTGTGCTGGGCTATTGAGCGATGCCTGGCGAAGGATCCAGAGAAGCGGTATGTCTCTACCCGAGAGCTGGCGCGAGAACTTGCCGCGATCCGGGATCGCTTCTCAGATCATCCGGCTGGAGCGGGTCAGGCGGGTCCGACAAATCTGCCGCTACAGCGAACAGGATTTATTGGACGAGATCAGGAAGTTTGGTCGGCGAAAGAACTGCTGCAGAATCCCGAGGTACGGCTGTTGACGGTCACCGGCCCGGGTGGGATCGGCAAGACCCGGCTAGCGGTTCAGGTGGCCAGCGAATTTAGCGAGCAATTTCCCCGAGGGGTTTACTTTGCGCCGCTCTCGTCGTTGAACGACCCGGGACTGATTGCTTCAGCCATTGTGCAGTCATTGGGCCTGGGAGAGGCGGGAGGCCAATCGCCGCTGGAAATGTTGAAGAAATATTTTCAGGCGCTGCGGGCACCCATGCTGCTCGTCCTCGACAATTTTGAGCACGTGATGCAGGGCGCCCCTATGGTGGCAGAGCTGCTGGCGATGGCGCCAACACTCAAAATCATGGTCACGAGTCGCGCGCCGCTCCATCTCTACGGCGAGCACGAATTTCCAGTACCACCGCTGGCCCTGCCGGACTCGTCGGCTAACAATTCGCTGGAAGCGTTGGGGCAGTGCCCGGCGATCGCGCTCTTCGTATTGCGCGCGGTGGCGGCCAAGCCGGGCTTTGAACTTAATCAGGAAAATGCTCCCGTAATCAGCGAAATTTGCGCGCGCCTGGATGGCCTTCCCTTAGCAATTGAGCTGGCTGCCGCGCGAGTGAAGGTTCTGTCGCCTGCTTCAATGTTGGCGCGGTTGCAAAGCCGGTTGCAACTTCTAACCGGGGGGCTCGCGACCTTCCGCAACGGCAGCAGACGCTGCGGGCCGCCATGGACTGGAGTTATGACCTGCTAACCGCTGCCGAGCAAAAGTTGTTCCGGAGACTCTCTGTATTTGTTGGCGGCTGCAATCTGGAAGGGGTCGAAGCGGTGTGCGACACCAAAGAAGACCTCGAGTTGGATTTGCTCGACGGCATGGAATCCATGGTGGACAAGAGCCTGGTGCGGCAGATCGAGCAAGCGAACGGCGAAACCCGCTTCACTATGCTGGAGACTATTCGTGAGTATGGACTGGAAAAATTAGAGGCCAGTGGAGAGGCGCCGCTCACCAAGCGCGCCCACGCCGCATACTTTCTGGTGTTAGCGGAAGAAGACACGACACAGCAAGCTGGAACCAAGCAGCCGGAGTGGCTGGCTCGGTTCTCCCTGGAGCATGAGAATTTTCGCGCGAGTCTGGATTGGCTGACGGAGACTGGAGACGCCGCCTGGGGCCTGCGGTTAGGCGCCGCCCTGTTTCGCTTTTGGGAGATGCGTGAATATCTCGCCGAAGGCAGAGATATGTTAGACAAAGTACTAAAGCTGCCGGCGGAGGCACGTCTTGACAAAGACCGGAGGCGTGCACTTTTTAGCGCCGGTGTACTCGCGGTTGAGCAGGGAGATTACACGGCGGCGGATAGGTTGATCGGAGAAAGCCTCGATATCTCCCGCCGACTTGGAGACAGGCACGGGGTTGCGGTATCGCTTAACGCCCTGGCGGTGAATGCACGAGACCGGGGAGATGTGCCTAGTGCGCTTTCATTGCTGGAAGAGAGCTTAGAGCTGTGGAGAGAGTTGGGCGACCTGAGATCGATTGCGCAAGCTCTTAGCAACCTGGCAAACGTGGTGAAGTTGCAGAATCAATACAGCCGCGCACGAACTCTTTACGCGGAATGCCTCTCAATTTTTCAAGAACTGGGCGACAAGCCGGGCGTCGCCTGGTCAATTAACTATCAGGGAGACGTAGCCCGCGATCAGGGCGACGCCAGCGCGGCGCGAAGCTTGTATGAACAGGCGCTGCAAATGTTCCGCGACCTTGCCGATCGTTGGGGTATCGCAGGCACACTGGCCGACCTGGGGAACCTGGCGCGAAAGCAAAGGGATTACCCCACGGCGTGCGCTTTGTATCGCGAAAGCATTAAGCTTTTTCGGGAACTGGAGCATAAGCGCGGGATTGCCCGTTTGCTGGAGTGTTTTGCGGTTGCTGCCGCAGACCAACTGGAAGCGGAACGTTCGCTTCGACTGGCCGGCGCGGCGGCGGCGTTACGTCGAAACATTGGGGCCCCGCTAACCCCCGCGGAGCAGAACAAACTCGAGCTCATGCTGAATCAGGCTCGGCAAATCCTGACCAACAGTGTTGGCGCGAATGTCTGGCTGGAAGGCTGGGCCATGCCAGTTGAAAAGGCCATTGAGGAAGTGCTGGCCCCAGAAAATGAACCTGCCGCAAGTTAGTGTTAGTGGCTACTCCGCGGTAGAGGGATCGATAAGCCGACGGACGGCAGAGATTCGGTTGGCCGGTATCCCCACGCGGCGGGCGTGTTCCTTGATAGTGGACTCGTCGCGAGCCAGGTACACGCAGTACACTTTGTCGCCGGTAATGTAGCTATGGAGCCACTGGATTTCCGGGCCCATCTCCGTCAAGACCTTTACGGACTTCTGCGCAAGTTCCCGCAATTCCGCGTCCGAAAGACTTCCGGCTCCCGGTACTTCGCGTTCGATAACAAACTTCGGCATGATCTTCCTTTAGCGGTCTATCCTAACAAGCGCTCGGGCTGGCTTCAAGGCGCAACGGCCCGGTTCTACCTCTCCACAGCCATGGCAACTGCATTGCCACCGCCTAAGCAGAGAGCAGCGATGCCACGATGCACATCGCGGCGAATCATTTCGTAGATGAGGGTTACCAGGACTCGGGCGCCGCTGGCCCCGATAGGATGTCCGATAGCAACTGCGCCGCCGTTGACGTTGACCTTGGCGGGATCAAGTTTTAATTCGCGCATGACTCCCAGGGCCTGTACCGAGAAGGCTTCGTTGAGCTCGTAGAGGTCGACGTCTTCATTCTTCCAACCGGTCTTTTCCCAGAGCTTTCGCACTGCGCTAACGGGCGCCATCATTACCCAGGCCGGGTCGATGCCGCTAGTGGCCTGCGCCACAATGCGAACCATCGGAGTGGCGCCTAACTCTCTGGCTCGATGAGCGCTGGTGACGACGACAGCGGCGGCTCCGTCATTCACTCCGGGGGCGTTACCGGCGGTTACGGTGCCGTCTTTTTTGAAGGCTGGCTTCAAAGCGCGCAGCACTTCGATAGTGGTGTCTTCCCGTGGAGATTCGTCTTTGTCGAAAATTGCCGGGGTGGCGCCTTTTTTCTTTGCGGGAAGCTCGACCGGCACGATTTGCTGCTTGAAGCGGCCCTCCTTGATCGCGGAAATGGCTTTGCGATGGGAGTTAACGGCGTACTCGTCCTGCTCTTCGCGAGTGATGCCGTATTTCTCGGCGACGTTCTCGCCGGTGATGCCCATGTGGTAATCGTTGAAAATATCCCACAGACCATCATGCACCATGGAGTCGACAACTTGCGCGTTGCCTAGGCGATAACCTTTGCGGGCTTGCGGCAGCAGATAGGGAGCATTGGTCATCGATTCCATGCCGCCGGCGACGACGATAGAACTATTTTCGGTTTGGATCGCTTGCGCCGCCAGCGCGACCGCTTTCAATCCTGAGCCACAAACTTTGTTTACGGTCATGGCACCTACTTCAGGTGACAGTCCGCCGAAGATTGCGGCTTGCCGCGCTGGATTTTGTCCCAATCCGGCAGAGACTACATTGCCCATGATGCACTCATCGATCAACTTGGAAACGAGGTTAGCGCGCTTCACGGCCTCGCGAACGGCGATGGCGCCGAGCTGAGTTGCGCTCAAATCGGAGAGGCTCCCCTGAAATTTTCCTACCGGTGTGCGGCAGCCTGAAATGATGACGACATCGCTTGCGACAGCCATTTATATGCTCTCCATGCGGTTCCGCGTTGGCTATTCACAATTATAGATGCGTTGGAACGGAAAAGAATTCAATTCGCAGAGCGGGCGGCACGAATGGCGAACGAGTTGGGTTGAATCCAGGAGTGGATCGCAAAACTTGCTGCGTGGGATTTCAATTTTTTAAATCAAAAACGAATTTTGCACTCTTCCCACAGAAAACAGTTTTGAGATTCGTGCGATGGTGACTTTCGTGCATGACTCTATCGCGCATTGAACATCATTTTTTTCTTGACTTCAATTTTTGAAGACTCTATACATTCAACTAGTTGCAACAAATCACCGTTGCATGCATCCATGAAAAATGGAAAGGGAGAATAGGTCAAATGGCAACCAAGAAGAAAGCAGCAAAGAAAAAAAAGAAGCACTAAGACGTAGGTCAATCAGTAGAACTTAGGGGACGCCAAAAGCGTCCCCTAAGTTTTTGTGGCAATGTATTGGCGTCCATCAATTCGTGAGTTCGGAAAGCTTGGTATCTTCTGACTGGTCGGTTGGACTCTCGAATTCCAGGCGGTAGCCATCGGGATCGGTCATAGTCGTCACCCACATTGAGTTTCCTACCTGCGGTTCTGACGCTTCAATACCGCGCGCAGTAATTTCCCTGTAAATTGCGATTGCGTCTTCGCACCGGAAGCATAGCGATACTCCGATACCCACTTTGTTTTCTGCCTTCCATGAGTCGTGGCCGTGGGAAGGAAATGTTTGCAGCATGAGAGTTGCGCCGCCTAACGTCAGCGAGCACCAGCGCAGCTTTCCGTCGACTACCCAGCGATCTTTTATAGAAAACCCGACGCCATCGACGTAGTAGCAGATGGATTGATCCATATCCGAGACGCGCAGGAATGGCCATACTGCTTCGACGTTCATGAATGAACTCCTCTCCTGCCTGAGGCGCCTCCGCCTACAGATGGTTGCAGGGTCAGAGAGACGTAGCGAAGCTACGTCTCTACTTTGGATTTACTATCGAACCCGTTTCTCGGTCGCCGGACAAAGACTCCGGTATGCGCAGAAGGTGCAATGGAACCCGGGTTTGGGGTCGAAATTCCCTTCCGCGATCTTGGCCGCTACGGCGGCTACTTTCACCTTCGCGGCCTGTAGTTGCAGGTCGTCGCGATAGGTGACCATCGAACTGTTTTCGCCGAGATTATAGAAGACCAAGCGGTCTATCTGGTATCCCCATTTCTCCCTGGCAGCCATGGCGTAGATCGAAAGCTGCAGGCTTTCGTCGGCATTTTCCTGGGAGCGGGGTTTGCCCGTCTTGTAGTCGGTAATGATTACCCGTCCGTCGCCGGAACGGTCGATGCGGTCGATGCGACCAGCCACTTTCGTGTCGCCGATGCGGACTTCAAACCATTCTTCAACATGCAGCACCTCCGGGATGGCGCCCAGGTGGCAAGCTTCGAGGAAGGCTTTCAGCTGACTTCTACCCTGCCGCTCATACAGTTCATGCTGATAGTGGTCTTGAATTCCAGCCTGGCCCAGGTCGACGCAGAAGAGGTCGATCAGATCGGCTTCGGATAACTCCCTGCCCTGACGGACCGAATCATAATAGGTGCGTAGGACGCGGTGCATAGCCGCACCGTATTGCATTGCACCGGGAATCTCGCTGGGAATGCGCCACTCTTTCTCGAGTTTGAATTGCAGGGGACAGGTTTCGTAGCGCTCGACGGCGCTTGCGCTGAGTTTTTCGCTAAGGTCGAACATCGGTGGCAGGTCGAGCCACTCGTTGGTACGAGAGCCTACCAGCGGTGCTGCGGCGGCAGCGAAGAATTCGGATTGCAGCGGCTTGGCATCGCGACGGCGTATCCAGGCGTTCAGCGATTTAGATTTGAGCAGGTCGCGCAACAGACCGGGCGGAGTATCGTCTTTGCCCGTGCCTTTTTTTGCATAGATGGTGAGGGTGTCGCGGGCACGCGTCAGAGCGACGTAGAACAGGCGGCGCTCCTCCTGTTGATGCAATTCCTTGTTGTCACCTTCAGCTGCTGATTCGGGATCGCGCAACTCGCGGGGGAACTCAACCAACGCCTCGCGGTAGGAACAGGGAAATGAACCCGAGTTACCGCGCAGGATGAAGACGTGCTGCCACTCCAGGCCCTTGGCGGTGTGGGCGGTCATAAGGTGGACGGCGTTTTCGTCTTGCGCTGGCATACAGACGGCGCCCCGCGCCTCGCGGAAGTAGTCGAGATACTCCAGAAATTCGCCGACTTCACCGGTTTCGGTTATCGGCTTCTGTTCCCAATCGTGGGCAAACTTCAACACGGCTTCGACCGGACCGCTTCTGCCGAGGGAGAACCGGTCGACGATAATTTCAAGCGCCATGCCCGCCTTCGCTTTGCGCGCGGCAATGTCGCCGCGCACTGCCTGTAGTGTTTCCAGAATCACTTTGCCACCGAAAACCTGGGCCAACACGGTTGCGACGGCTGACCCCGGTGAGTCTTTCGGGAGAGCTCTCATAGCCGCGCGCAACTCCTGGGGGTCGACTGCGAACTGTGGCAAAGCTGCCACGCGGAAGAGGCTTGCACCATCGGCAGACGACACCACTGCACCCAGGCAGGCGAGAACGTCGCGGACCTGCGGAGTATCGATCACGTCCATGTTCTCGATGGAGTACGGAATATCTTCTTCGGTAAGGGCGAGCGCCAGTTCATCGCGATGCGAGTGGGAGCGGTAGAGGACGGCGAAGTCGCTCCACTTTGCGCGACTCTGCTTCTTTCGCGCTCTGATTGCATCGACGAGGTCTGGGCTCTCCATTTCGCGGTCAGTAAGCAGCGCTACGTCGACCGGCGGGCTCTGCAACGGCTGGGCCTCAAGTATCGCTTCCTCTTCCCGAGCCGACACCAGCGCCGTCCGACAGTAGCTTAGCGAACCATCTTTGACAGTGACGGACGGGTTTTCGTTAATCAGGGCGAAGGCACATTGCAGAATCGGCTTGGTGGAACGGCGGTTCTTTCCCAGGACTAACAGACTGGCCGCAGGAAACTGCCGCTGAAATAAGTTGAAGGCGGCGCTGGAGGCGCCGCGAAAGCGATAGATAGCCTGATCGGGATCGCCAACCGCAAATACGTTGGCCTCGCCACCGGCCAGATTTTTAAGAATCTTGACCTGCGCGAAGTTGGCGTCCTGAAATTCATCAACCAGTATGAAACGAGTTTGCCTTTGCTCCTCGGCAAGCAATCCGGCATTGTCGCGCAGCAAATCGTGGGCGCGGGTAATCATGTGGCCAAAGGTGCCCAGGTTTTGTTGGCGAAGCATGCCCTCGACGGTAGCGAAGACATTGCTGATTTCGCGGCATCGGCCGACTACCTCTTCGTCGGTCAAAGCAGAGGCATCTTTAGACTTTGTAACTCGCGGAATCGGCAGCTCACCCCGTTCAACCCGGCTAACGTATTCGGCGTATTTCTCCGGGCCGACCAACTCGTCCTGGCAACGCCGCATGAAGTCCAGCAGATCGTCGAGAAACTTGCTGACACTGGCGGCGTGGACGAAATAATTGAGGTTCAGTTCGCGAATACGGCGGCGCAGGAATATCCACAGGTCTTTGTCGTCGAGCACGCCGAACTGGCGACCGCATTTGTGAAGCAGGTCATCGCAATACTTATGGAAGGTTACCAATCGCAAACCGGAGAGATCGGTACCGCGCAAATCTTCCTGAACCCGTTCGCGCATCTCGCGGGCGGCATTATTGGTGTAGGTGACGGCCAAAATTTCTTCTGGGCGTGCAATCCCTTCACGAACCAGGCGGGCAATACGGCGGGTAAGTACGGTCGTCTTACCGGTGCCGGCGCCTGCCACGACCAGCATCGGACCGTGGTTGTGTTCGATGGCTTGACTCTGGTTCTGGTCGGCTTCGAAGCCGCGGGGCGCGGAGATGGATTTCACAACTGCCACTTAGAACGAGCATAGCAGAGGTAGTTGAGGATTTTGAGGGGAGTACGCATGGTTAGGGTGTGCCCGAGACGTAGCGAAGCTAGGTCTCTACTAGGATGAGGGTTAGGTGGCCCGATGTAGAAACGTAGCTCCGCTACGTCTCCTTTACCCGCTCCATCATCTCGGCCATCGCGATCGCTACGGCTGCGATTGCAGCGGTTTCGGCCCGCAGGATGGTGCGGCCCAACGACGCCGAGATCCACCCGGCATCTCCAAACAGCTTTAACTCGGCATTTGTCCATCCGCCTTCGGGACCGAAAGCTAATGTAAAGCTGCCAGTCCCCGCAAGACAGTCTCTCAGGCTTGTCGTCTCCTGTACTTCAGAGAGGACAATTCGCTTGCCTGGGGCGGTTTCGATTGCGGTCTGCAAATCTATCGGTTGCGAGATCTCGGGAGCTTTAGCTCGCCGCGACTGTTCGGATGCCTGCTGTGCTAAGCGCTGCCACCGCTCCCAGCGTTTTTTCGCAGCGGCGGCCAGGTGCTTTTCTGTGCGCTGAGCAATAACCGGCACAACCCGCGCCGCCCCTAACTCAGTACATTTCTCGATCGCCCACTCCATGCGATCAAATTTGAAAATCGACAGCAGGAGGGTAATGTCTTGAACCGGCGCCGCAGAAATTTCTTCACCCAGTTCGAACTCGACGCGCTGGTCGCTAAGGTCTACGACCACCCCGCGACGCAAGCCGTGTTCAGTAGCGATGTCGAATTCCTGCCCCACCCGGGCCCGCAGGACGCGGGAGAGGTGATCGGCGTGGGATCCTACAATTGCAGCACGATTTCCCGAGACTTCATCGGCAATCCATCGACGTCGGGTCATCGCGGGCTCAACTTAACCGAACATGTCCTTCACTTTGCCAAGCAGGGTTCGGCGCTGCGGTTTGTTTTCGACCGGCGTAATCTGGTCTAGCTCCAGCAGCAGCTCACGCTGCCGCTTAGTCAGCTTCGCGGGAGTGTGTACCTGCACCTGTACGATGAGATCGCCTTTGCCGCGTCCGTTCAGCACCGGTACTCCCTTGGCGCGAATGCGGAAGGTAGTACCTGATTGCGTCCCCTCAGGAATCTTTAACTTATGCTCGCCCTCGAGTGTGGGTACGGTAATTTCGGACCCCAGTGCAACTTGGCCAAAAGAAATTGGCACCATGCAATGCAGGTCGTTGCCTTCGCGCTCGAAAAACGAATGCTCTTTTACATGCAAAACGACATAGAGGTCTCCAGCTGGACCGCCGAACGCTCCGGCTTCACCGAGACCGCCAAAGCGGATGCGGGTGCCATCTTCCACGCCCGCGGGAACTTTTGCCTCCACGGTTCGCTGCCGCAGCACGCGTCCTTCGCCCTTACATTTCACACACGGATCGGTGATCACTGAGCCCGCACCCTGGCAGGTCGGACAAGTCCGTGCGATGCTGAAGAAGCCCTGCTGATATCTGACCTGTCCCTGGCCGCCGCAGGCGCGGCAGCTGACCGGCGCTTTTCCCGGAGCTGCTCCCGAGCCGCGGCAATCTTCGCAAGTTTCATGACGCCGCACCACCACCTCGGTGTCGGTGCCGAATACTGCCTCTTCAAACTCCAGCGTCACATCTTCACGCAGGTCAGGCCCGCGAGATGCGCGGCTGCGGCGCCGCGAGCCGCCGCTACCGCTGCCGCCAAACAGATCGCCGAGCCCGAGGAATTCTCCGAAGATATCGCTGAAATCGTGGAAGACCGTCGGATCGATTCCACCAGTTCCCCCGCCGACGCCGGCGTGACCATAGCGATCGTAGACGGCGCGTTTTTCACCGTCCGCCAGAATGGAGTACGCCTCGCTGCATTCTTTGAACTTCTCTTCCGCGTCAGGATTGTTGGGGTTGCGGTCGGGATGGAACTGTAGCGCCAGTTTGCGATAAGCGCTTTTTATTTCCTGATCGCTGGCGGTGCGGACCACTCCCAGCACCTCGTAATAGTCGCGTTTTCCGTTTCCTGTCAGAATGGCAGTCCGATTCCCTTCTAAGCTGGCAATTCTTTAGTGCTTGGAGTTTTGGGCAACTTTAACCATGGCAGGCCGCAATAGCCGATCCTTGAGTTTATATCCCCGTTGCAATTCCTCGATAACCTGATGGTCAGGATATTCCGTGGTCTCTACCATCTCGATACCTTCATGCAAATGGGGATCAAACTGTTCGCCCAGGGCGGGAATCTGTCTTAGTCCCAGCTTGGTGAACGCGTCCTGCAATTGCTTATAGATGAGTTCGACACCGTTGCGGATTTCAGACTTTTCCCCCGAGCTGACTTGCAGTGCGCGCTCGAAACTATCAACGACAGGCAGCAACGTCTTTAACGCGTCCATTATCGCGTAGTCGCGAAAATCCTGTTGCTCTCGCACTGCGCGCTTGCGGGCATTATCAAATTCGGCCTGGGAACGCGCCAGGCGATCCACCAACGCATCGCGCTCGGCACGCAACTTCACTAATTCAGCATCGCGCGAGCCCTCCGGTTGCAGGACTTCGCCACCTGCGGTATCGCCGGCAGCACCAGTTTCCGGCAGCCCATGTTCAACATCGAGTTCAGATTCCACTTCGCTTCTTCCGTTTCTTCTCGCCATAAGGACTCACTCAGATTCGTTCAATACCTTGTCAAATAAGCGCGCAATGTATGAAACCGCGGTAATCGCATGCTCGTAATCAATTCTTGGCGGCCCAATCACCGCTAACGATCCCATCACTTCGCCGTTGATGCGCGCCGGCGCGCCAATCAGCACCAGATTTCGCATCGAAGGAAGCGCCTCATCCAAACCAATCACCACTCGCACCGCTTCCTGCTTGGTGTCGAGGTAAGCGCCCAGCAGTTCTACGATTTTTTGTTTCTCTTCCAGCGTCTTCAACAGCTCGTGCAGGCGCTGGCGGTCCTGCTCGCCCGCCACCAGATTTGCCGCGCCTTCCACAAATACCACCTGCACAGCATCGTGCGTAGTCAACGCACCCTGGCGATAAAGCTGTTCGACAGAAGCCATCATGCGGTCGAATTCACTGCGTTCTTTTTCGATGCGCCGCGCAATTTCCGTGCGCATCGCTTCCATCGTCCACCCGCGGAAATTTTCGTTGATAAAGTTGGCGGCAGCGTCCAGATCGACCTGCGGGATATCCATTCGTAGCACACGATCGCGAACCAGTCCCGACTTAGTTACTACGACGGCTAGCACCTTGTGATCGCCGAGCCGCGAAAAATAAACATGTTCCAAAGCGTTTTTCGCTCCGCCGACCGCGATAGCGACCCCTACATTTCGCGAGATCAGCGATAACACATGTGAGGTGCGCTCCATGAATTCTTCGACATCCGAAATGCCGTGGAGCGAATCGTGAATAATGCTCTCGTTTTCGTGCGACAAAGTGGCCTTGCCGCTAATCTGCTCCACGTAATAACGATAGGCTTCAGTGGTGGGAATGCGGCCGGCAGAGGTGTGCGGCTGCTCCAGAAAACCGGCATCCGACAGGTCCGCCATCACGTTACGGATCGTCGCAGGACTGAGCCGTTCGCGGTTTGACCGCGCCAGCGTTCGGGAACCAACCGGCTCACCCGTGGCAATAAAGGTCTCCACGATAGCCGTGAGGACCTCGCGTTCCCGCTCGCCGATAGGATGTGCGTCCGGAATCATTAATAGGTCTCGATCGACGGTAGTGCGATCCAAGCTAAGTATCTGCTAAATGAATAAGTTACTTCAACCCGAAAGCCGCTCCGGAGGGTCACTCCGGGAATCGCTCTGGTAACTGTCAAGATTAGCAGTCTCGACCTCAGAATGCTAATCCTGTTAATTGGATGGCTGGCGTATAGATGCGGATTCAGGACGCCCGGTAGGTCTGAACTACAAGGTAACGACTTGGTGATCGGGGCAATCAATGTGGATCGTATCGTGTAAGTCGCGAAGAAATTGGATGCCATATTTCGCGATGAAATAGATTGCGCCAACCTGGCGCTCCTGAAGAGCCTTTTCCGGGTAGAGCACGCGATTCAGAATGTCAGCGTGCCGGGCAATAATTTCGCTGTGCCGGAGTTCGGCGCGGGCGGCGCGAGCACGAAGGCTTTCCAGTTGATGCGAAATTTTGGAGCTGGCATTGCTGGCGGCCTCGATCAGCGTCTTGTCCAGGCGGCCGAGAAGGTCCTGAATTTCGGCCAGCGATTTGGTCGAAGATGCCACAGCGGCATCAAACGCGGCGGTTAAATCCTGAGGCAGACTTTGCGACGCCAGGTGCTCGCGGACCCAATCTGGACCGCGCAGAATATCCGAAAACTGCAGGCCGTATTTCTCCAATAGCGCCTTAATCTTTGTCTCAATGATTGTCGCTGAAAATCTTGGAACAATTGGAGTTACGCGATTGGCCAACGCTTGGTACATCACCGAAACCTGGGCGAAATATGCGGTCTCGGCCGCACCCCCCGTATACGCAAGCGTGGGCAATAGGTAGTCCTGAACTACTGGACGAAGTAGGACGTTCGCGCTAAAGTCCACCGGCGCCGATTTAAGCCTGCTTAGCAGCTCAGACTTCTTCATCTTGGTGTGGCCCAGCATAAAATCGTCACCGGACGCCTCGCGCTGCAAAGGTGTTCGCACGCCATTTTCTATCACGAACAAAACCGTTGAAGTAGGAGTTACCTTAACCTGCGAGGCGTACCCTTTTGCCTCCAGCTCTTGGTTCCGACTTAGGAGTTTTGCGTTCAGTTCTGCGGCGCGCTCGATGGCTGCCGAATACATGGGCGCGGCCACAGCACCCACCTCCGGATCGGACGCATCCAGCAAAATGACTCCCCAATCGCCTAGCAGCTTGGAAAATAACTTTGCGAATGCATTGCCAAAGGAGTCGCCTGGACGAAAGGAGTCGCGCAGCAAGGCGATGCCGTCGGAGTCGCCTAGTAGCTCCGCAAGCTGGGCAATCGTACCTTCTATCTCTGGCCCCAAAATGACGTTCGCCACGGGAGCTCCGGCAGGACCTACAGTGACTGCCGAAAACTTCTTAAGCTGAGCCTCCGCCCCCGGAATTGAAACCTGGTTTACTTCCTCTAAATCGTGGTCCTGCGTAGCCAGCCAGAACACCGGCACACAGTCAATGCCGGCGGCGGTCGCCTGCTCCGCAAGCTTGACTGCTGAAAGCGCTTTGAACAAGGAAAACAGAGGCCCGCCAAAAAGTCCTACCTGCTGACCGGTCACCGCTGCACATGCCCCCGCGCGAAGTCGCTGAACATTCTTCAAAGTGGCGTCGGATGCGCCCCAGGCTTTGTTTTGCCGCTCCAGAATCGTCGCCACTCGCTCGCGGCGTGCAGGATCGTAACTGATGCGCGCAGTCTCGTCCTTGAACCACTCGGAAAAGGCTGGGGGTCGGGAATAAAAGGGCTGGACTTTCGGCGACCAGGAAAGAAAATCAGCAAACAGCCGCGAAGTATGCGGAATCTGGCCAAACGGCAAACATTGTGCCTTCAACAGCGGTTCTCCTGACATCGTTGGACGAAGGGAGTCATCGATTGGTCAACGCCTCATTCTACAGGCACGCCTCCAAATCAGATGTTGCAAGGGGGAAAGAGATGCAAAGATTAAAAGACGGAGAATGCCTACTCGAGGCAACAGCGCACTAGAAGAATTGCGTATCCAGCGATGCGATGAACTGAATTCCTGGTACGAATTTGCCAACCAGATTTTTGTCGTTGGTCAAAAAAAGGTCGGTTTTGGCGGAGGCTGCGCAGGCGAGATGGATGGCATCGGCTGAGGGTATCCTCCCCGAGCCCTTAATCTGCGCGAACAAATCCGCGGTCTCGGCGGTAAATGGAATCACCTCCGCAACTGCGCCCGCAAATGCGACTTTCACATCCAGGACGCGTTGGCGATCAGCCCCCTGTTTGTAGGCACCCGCCAATATTTCACCTAAGGCCAAAGCTCCGGTTATGAGTTGATCATCGCGCTCCTGCATTCGACTCCAGATCGCATCTACTCTGTTTCCAAAGTCCGGATTGGCTTCCAGCCAATAGATAAAGATCATCGTATCCCAGTAGATCCGGCTCACCTGTCTTTCCCCGGTCCGTAGAAGTTAGCCCGTTCATTGCGAAGATAATTTTCTCCCCCGCCCAACTCCGCAAAAACGTCCTTCAAAGCTCCGCGCAGCTTCTGCCAAGCTTCGTGCGGCGATTGCGAGTGACCGCCCGAACCGCCAGACGCGGTTCGCCGCGATAAATCCTCGCCCTCGATGAATTCGTATGTGTAGGTGACGGTCGTGCTCTGGCCGGAATCCGGCCCGGTTCTTGATATCAGACGAAGCGCATTCTCACTGAGAAATTCTTTCGTTTTCAAAGCACTGCAGACGGCGGGAGTACGCCCCCCAAGCAGTTTCATATCTCGCACAACGTCGCCAGCTCTAATGGAAAACTGCTTTGCGTGTCGTTTACGTGCCGTCGCCACATATCTTTCTGTTGCGTAACTGCGAATTTCATCTGCCTGTTTCATAGAGCCCTCCGCAACTGCCACCACGAGCAGAGTATCAGCATGGAATAGAATGGTCAACAGAGAATTCTATTCTACGACTATTCTGGCGCTCGCGAAACTAGCGACAGCTGATACTCATCCAACCATTTGACTTCTGGATAATGTGTTCCTAGTCTAGAGACAGTTCTTTTTAGGCCATTCCCACCAGTGGGGGCGTCACGGCTTCGACGGAGATGCTTGCGGCCAAGAGGCATGCCGGGGTGTACACACCCGTAATCGCGTACACAATGATAATTGCCAATCAACAAATGGCATACGCAGCCTAATTAATTAGGCTACCGTTCTCCACCGCTTCGCCCTTGGGCGGTGAGCGAACGTCACACAGAGGGCTGCTCTTCTCTTCTACGTCTGGGGAGAGAGGCTAAGACTTCAGGCTAGCGGCACCCGTTTCTTGTCCGTTCTGAGCGGAGGCCGCGAACGTCCTGGGGGAAGCGCCGGCAACGGCGCCCAACGCTCGGGGCATGAACGTGAATAAGCATGTAGTCTCTTGACCAGTAACATTTTCGGACGCGGGTTCGACTCCCGCCGCCTCCACCATATAACCGTTTTATTTTAATTCGTTTACAGCGAATACGTAAGTGGCGTGTTTAATGCGTGCTAAGCTCGGCGCGTGATCACGATCTACCGCCGCCACTTGTCTTGGTGCAAGTTCAAATCCCATCGATATCGGGGCTGCCAATGCCCCGTCTGGGCTGAAGGAAAGCTCCACGGAAAGAAGGTTCGTCAGTCGCTTGAGCTGCGAAGTTGGGAGGCCGCGCAGAAGCTCGTCCGAGAATGGGAGATCTCCTCGAAGGTCTTAATGATCTGCGTAGCCGGAAGGACGTTGCAGAGTTTTATCATCTCGGCTTGTTTTTGGTCGCGATCGGAATCCCAATGTGCCATGACGGAAAGTGTAGCGGGAAGGTTTTTTTAAAAGAAGTGGCGGGGAAGTTATTACAAAAACTAGTTACGAGGCTTGACGGTGTACAATGGCCGCGCTTTACGGGTCCCATTTGAGATCGTCAATACGAAGGAGATAAGAATGCGCCTCAGATTGTTGTTTATCACCCTGTTGTTCTGCTGCACCAGCTTGTTCGCGGCGGATAGTCCGTTCAGCGGTACCTGGAAGTTGAACGTAGAGAAAAGTCACATGACGCCGCCGGCTTCAAAGAGTTCCACGGCCCAAATTGAAAACGTTGGCGATTCTTTCAAGCTACGTGAGGACAGTGTTGACGATAAAGACACCACATCGACCACTACATTCGACGCAAAGATCGATGGCAAGGACTATCCGGTAACGGGCAATCCTATGTTCGATTCGGTTTCCATTCAGCGTCTGAACGATCATAAGATCAAATTGACGGGAAAGAAAGACGGCAAACTGATAGCAAGGCAGACCGTAACGGTGTCAAAGGACGGCAAGATCACTACGGTCGAGGAAACCCTTTACATGCCGGATGGAAAAGAGCAAAAAGACACGGGGATCTACGATAAACAATGATTTAGTTTTGCGTCTTTCGAACTAAATTCAGGAACAATACAGCGAGCTCTTAAACGGGACCGCCGTATTTTTTTGCCCCCCAGCAGTGCTCGGACCAGAACCACGGCTGGCTTCCATAGTGGTCAAAGATCCATTTGGCCATGCCGAGATTTCCTTCGGCCGTATAAATATCAAATCCTAAGTTGATCGCTTTTGCTTCCCAAAGCGGCGCGTTGATCTGCGCCATGCCGATGTCGCCGGAATTCTGATGGCCGTGAAGGACCGAACCGTCTTCGTCGTATTCCTTATGCGTCAGAAAAGATCGGATGTTGACATGTCCTTCGGTCTGCTTGCCCTCCGTCGTCTTCGCACAGTGGACGACGGTGATGAGCCTGTACCGGTTCTGTCTTATATTAAAGATTACATAGCCATCGACAAGATCGGCGTCTTTAAACATGCCGCGCACTTCCGCAAAATTGTGCCATCGGACCGCCTCTATGATGCCCACCCAAGCTTTGATTTCGTTCGCCGTATCCGGATAGTCTTCCATTGCATCGCTCAGATGCTTACGCGTAACGACATGCACCCGTTTATGGTGCTTCACAATTCGTGAAGTCGTCAAAGCGTTATTAATTCGCCTTATGTTCGCCTGCGCCGTGTGCGATCGACGCGGGCTTCAACCGTACGTCAGATCAGTACTTTGCCCGACTTCAATGATGTAGCCGTCGGGATCGCGGATGTAGCAACGGATCTCGCCGTACTTGGGGATGGGCTCGGTAATGAACTCGGCGCCGCGACTTTTCCATGATTCATAACACGCTTGAATATCGGCCACGCGGAAATTCATAAAGCTGTTGATGTGATTCGGATCGGGGACGCTGAGTGTTACCGTCGGCTTATCCGCGGTCGGTCCGCCCCCAACGTTCAGAATCATCCAGATATTCGCAAGCTGAAGGTAAGCAGGCGCGTTGCCGTCCCCCATGCTAAGAATGCGAGCGTCGAAGACCTTTTCGTAGTAACGAGCCGATCGCTTAATGTCGGCAACGGTGAGGAAATGCGCGATACTGATCCCCTGTCGCGGGGGCATCTCGAAGCTTGTCTGCCCGATTTGTACGTTGCTCATTGGAGACTCCGATTTTGATAAATGTGCTCTCCACTGCTTCCCGTTCGGTATTTATATTTGCCGCCAATAAAGCCTAACAAATAAAGTAACAAAAAATCGACCTGGCCGGTGCAGCATGAATTAACGATGAACCCGGGGCGCGCACGTCGCATTTTTTGCAGATGCGCTGGTGGAATTGTTATCCATGTCACGGGACTGCGTAATCGGCATCAAACACCAAAACAGGATCTTGAGGAAAACAAAATGTCATCTGCTGTGTCCCCCATCCCTGCGGACGATCCCAAGCGTAACCTAACCTTTGCTCAACCCGATAACCTCCGGCATGTGGGACTGGTTGGAGATACCTATACCATCACTCTGACCGGCGAGCAGACTGCCGGACGCTTCTGCGTCATCGATATGCACATCCCGCCGGGCGGCGGTCCGCCGCCGCACCGGCATGACTTCGAGGAGACCTTTATTCTTCTTGAGGGCCAGATGGAAGCCACCTTCCGTGGCCAGAAGTTGACCGTCCGCGCCGGCGAAACCCTGAACATCCCTGCCAATGCTCCTCATCAGTTTCACAACGCTTCTGGTGAGGCGGTACGCATGCTTTGTATTTGTTCCCCCGCCGGGCAGGAGAAGTTCTTTTTGGAGGTGGGAGTTCCAGTCTCTACTCGCACCACACCTCCGCCCAAACTCTCTGAAAAGGAACAAGCGGCATTCATCGAGAAAGTAAAAGCGCTCGCTCCGAGGTACCGCACCGAGTTGCTAAAGGAAGCCTAGAGGCCGCAGGGGCGGTCCCATTGGTGTTCACCGGATGTGCCAAGTGTTCCTGACGGAACATATCGTCATCACGCATATGGGATGACGATTTCGTGATGACACCTAAGCCCATGAAGACATAGGAGAAAGTGGAAGCCGGATAGGTTTCTCGGCGAATTCGCCTTCGTTTACGACGCGCGTATTGCAGCAACGGGATCGACGCGGGTCGCGCGTCGCGCAGGAAAGTAGCATGCGAGAAGCGACATCACCGCGAGCAGCACCACAACCAGGATGATCGTCAGAGGATCGTTGGCGCCCACCCCATAGAGGAAAGCGGCAATGAAATGCGTAAGGCTGAACGAGAGCGCCAATCCTAAACTTAGCCCGATCGTTGTTAGCGAAAGCCCTTGCCACAGCACAAGCCTCAGAACATCGGCGGGTGAAGCGCCGAGTGCGACGCGGATGCCGATCTCGTGCGTGCGAAGTGCCGCGCGGTACGCCACTAAACCATAGATGCCGGTGGTCGCAAGAATTAGCGCGATCGCCGCCAGGATGCCCGCAAACGTGCTCTGCAAGACGGCAAAGGTCGTCGCCATCTGCGTGGTTTCGCGCATGGAGCGCACGTCGAACACCAGCAACCGCCCATCAATCTGGTGAATTGCGCTCTCCACTGCCGGAGCGATGTCATTCGGATTGCCTTGCGTTCTCACCTGCACAATGGTTTCGAAACCTCGCTGGAAGTAGCTCAGGTAGAGCATCGGCTCGGAGCGTTCGTTCATAAACTGGTGCTTCGTATTCTTCACCACGCCAATGACCGCGAAAACGCTGTTCCCTACATGGAGCCTCTTCCCCAGCGGGTCCTGCCCGGGCCAAAACCGTTTCGCGGCCGTCTGGTCCACGATCACAACCAGCGGCGCCGTTCGGTTGTCATACGGTGCGAAGTCGCGCCCTTCAAGAATCGGCACGCCCAGCGTCTCGAAGTATCGGGACGTCACGTCGGTATGTTGCACCTCGAGCGATTCATGCGTGCGCGGCGCATAGCCTTCGGGATAGGCGGGTTCCGTCTTGCGGGTGAAGTTCATCGGCACCCAATCGGTGAGCGACGCAACCGTTACGGTCGGTAATGCCGACAGGCGATCGAGAATCTTGTGGCAGATCGCATCCGCCTCGTCATTGGAGTAGCCGGCGGTGGCCAGTCCCACAGACGCCGTCAATACGTGATCCTGCTTGAATCCGGGATCGCCCGCAGAGAGATTGCGCAGCGTCTGCAGAAGCAGCCCGGAAATCACCAGCAGCGCCAGCGAAAGCGCGATCTGCGCCACCACCAGGCCGCTGAGCAACCGCCGGTTGTGCGAGCCGCCTGCGATGCTGGCCGCCTCATCCTTGAGCGCCTCGGCCGCGGGCACATTCGACGACCGCCATGCTGGAAACGCGCCGGACAGCACGCTGGCCAGAGCGGCCAGCACTACGATCCCGATCACCACGTTTTGATCCACGGTTCCATTCAGCGCAATGGGGTTCGAGTTAGCGGGAAAGAATCGAGCGAATGTCTTCGCCGTCATCGACGTCAGCAACAGCGCCACCGCTCCCGCAGCGGCTGCGAGAATCACGCCCTCCAGCACCATCTGCCGCACCAGTTGCATGCGTTGCGCTCCCAGTGACTGCCGGATCGCAATCTCCCGCCGCCGCGAGACGAACCGCACCAGCGTGAGCGTAGCCACGTTGGCGCAAGTCAGCAGCAGCACCACTCCGGCGATAGCCAGCAGGATGGGCAACGTGGCTGCCATGTAGCCATTGGCGCCAAACGGCGATCGCCACATCGGGTCGAGCGTGATGGTGTTCGTCCCCAGGTGATCATTCGGATAGGCGGACACGATGCGCCGCATGATGGTTTCGAGGTCATTCATCGCCTGCTCGCGGCTCATTCCAGTCCGCAGCCTTCCCAACACAATTAGAAAGTCGCTGCTGCGATGCGTGAGCCTATACTCGTTCGCCCCAAGGGGATTCAGCGTCAGCCATGCATCGTCCCGAAGCCCCGGCGCCGCCCCGATAAACCGCTCCGGCGCTACGCCGATCACCGTCACAGGGTGCCGGGCAATCTCGATTGTCCTGCCCACAATCTGCGGGTCAGCCGCAAAGCGCGTCTTCCATGTAGAGTACCCGAGCACGATGTACGGCGCGGCGTCGGGCCGCGTTTCCTCCTCGGGCAAAAAGAACCGCCCCAGCAGAGGCTTCACTCCCAGCACGTCGAAGTAGTTCGCCGACACATTCCCGATGTAGATCCGCTCCGGCGCGGCCCCGGCGCTCGTCAATGCGCTCCACTCAGAGTGATAGGCAAGAAGCCCGGTGAAGCTCTGATTCTGATCTCTGAGATCGCGGTAGTCGAGATAAGAGAGGGGCGGCGTCGGCGAGGTGTTCCACTGGCCGCGCATCACGCTCACCAGTTGGCCCGTGTCCGGCGCGCCCGGCAAGGGATGGAGCATGGTGCCGTCAATCCAGCTGAAAACCGTGCTGTTGGCGCAGATGGCAACAGCCAGCATCACCGCCGCCGTAATCGTGAATCCGAGATTCCTGCGCAGTTGCCTAACGGCAAAGCGTGAATCCCGAAGCAGTCCTGCCACAGCCGCCTCCCAGGGAAATTGTTCTTAAAAATACAAGAGCACTGCGTGGTACGCCAGCATGCAGTGTGCCAAAGAAGTCAAAGCCTAAGATGGTGCTCATCAGTGATATAGCTTGTGCGAGACCTTCCCTGCCCGGCTTGCCAGTGGTCACTCTACCTCCTGCATGTCCATTCTCGAACACCCGATGAAATGCAGGTCGTTGGTGCCGTGATGGCGTGTGGGATGATTCGACACAAAACGAGGTTATCGGAAAGCACGGAAAGAAAGCTGTGACGTCCAACCATGCCGTTCCACGCTCGTGATCCGTGTACGGGCGAGTCGTCGATCAAACTCCAGCCCTGCCAGCACGAATCCCCACCTTACAAAAAACGTGAAGGTGGGCCACCCGTCAGATGTGCCTAAGTGTTCCTGAAGGAACATAACGTCATGACGTACCTGGGATGACGCTTTTGTGATGACACTTAAGCCCATGGAAACATAGGAAGAAAGGGGAGACTGGATGGGTTCGTGTCAGGACGCGGCTTCGGCTGTGCCGAACTGTGTACCGGATCCTCGAAGGTCGGGAAGGGTAAGCTCGGGAAGGGCACGAGTTTCACTCGTGCCGATAAAGCCGCCCCAGACCGCGGCTTCAGGCGCTGGGGTAAGCTTTTGCCGCCAGAACAATTGGAGTCAGTCCCGTCTGTCCCCGTATTCCCGGGCAAAAAGAACCGCCCCAGCAGAGGCTTCACTCCCAGCACGTCGAAGTAGGTCGCCGACACATTGCCGATGTAGATCCGCTCCGGCGCGGCCCCGGCGCTCGTCAATGCGCTCCACTCAGAGTGATAGGCAAGAAGCCCGGTGAAGCTCTGATTCTGATCTCTGAGATCGCGGTAGTCGAGATAAGAGAGGGGCGGCGTCGGCGAGGTGTTCCACTGGCCGCGCATCACGCTCACCAGTTGGCCCGTGTCCCGCGCGCCCGGCAAGGGATGGAGCATGGTGCCGTCAATCCAGCTGAAAACCGTGCTGTTAGCGCAGATGGCAACAGCCAGCATCACCGCCGCCGTAATCGTGAATCCGAGATTCCTGCGCAGTTGCCTAACGGCAAAGCGTGAATCCCGAAGCAGTCCTGCCACAGCCGCCTCCCAGGGAAATTGTTCTTAAAAATACAAGAGCACTGCGTGGTACGCCAGCATGCAGTGTGCCAAAGAAAGTCAAAGCCTAAGATGGTGCTCATCAGTGATATAGCTTGTGCGAGACCTTCCCTGCCCGGCTTGCCAGTGGTCACTCTACCTCCTGCATGTCCATTCTCGAACACCCGATGAAATGCAGGTCGTTGGTGCCGTGATGGCGTGTGGGATGATTCGACACAAAACGAGGTTATCGGAAAGCACGGAAAGAAAGCTGTGACGTCCAACCATGCCGTTCCACGCTCGTGATCCGTGTACGGGCGAGTCGTCGATCAAACTCCAGCCCTGCCAGCACGAATCCCCACCTTACAAAAAACGTGAAGGTGGGCCACCCGTCAGATGTGCCTAAGTGTTCCTGAAGGAACATAACGTCATGACGTACCTGGGATGACGCTTTTGTGATGACACTTAAGCCCATGGAAACATAGGAAGAAAGGGGAGACTGGATGGGTTCGTGTCGGGACGCGGCTTCGGCTGTGCCGAACTGTGTACCGGGTCCTCGAAGGTCGGGAAGGGTAAGCTCGGGAAGGGCACGAGTTTCACTCGTGCCGATAAAGCCGCCCCAGACCGCGCCTTCAGGCGCTGGGGGTAAGCTTTTGCCGCCAGAACAATTGGGGTCAGTCCCGTCTGTCCCCGTATTTCCCCCCGTATTTCCCCGTATTTCCCGAACGGCTCCGGTCGTTCTTCAAGTTCTGTGCGGAGCGCGGTTGGTGCACGTTCAATCCGGCCGTAGGCGTAAAAAAGCCCAAAGCGAAGTTTGTCCAACGCATGCCTTTTACCGATGCCGAGGTCGAGAAGATCATTTGGGCGACTGAGATTTACCCGATCAAGGGCATCTACGGAGAGCAGTCCCGGCAGCGCATCAAGGCGTTCGTCCTCTTGCTCGTCTATTCCGGTATCCGGATTAGGGACGCGGTGACGCTCGACGTTTCACGCTTCGTGGAAGATGAGAAGCTTTTGATACCCACGCAGAAGACCGGGAAACCGGTCGTGCTTCCCTTGCCCCCCGAAGTCGCGCAAACGATCCGCGCGATGATAAAACCCAACACCCAATATCTCTTTTGGACCGGGAACGGCCTTGCAAAGTCCGCGGTTGCGGACTGGCAACGATCGCTGCGAAAGCTTTTCAAACTAGCCGGCGTTAAAGGTCACGCGCACAGGTTCCGGACGACCTTCGCAGTTCGCCTCTTAGAGAAAGGCGTATCGCTCGAAGCCGTCGCCATGCTTCTCGGAAATTCGGTCCGGGTCGCAGAGCGTCACTACGCGCCGTGGGTGCAGTCACGGCAGTCGCTTTTGGAAGAGTCCGTGAAAAAGACATGGGCTTAGCGGCCACCTCCGATCTCGTTCTTTACGAGTCGATACAGAGTGACCATGAAAACTACGAAGAGCGCCACGCGAAATGCGTCGAACTCTATTGTGGTGAGAAGATCGAGGGAGACATGATGCACGCTTCCTCTGAGGGAACACGATAGTCTGTGCCCAAGGCTCTCTTTTTCGCCGAGGAGCCCCCTGACTCAAGGCCGAATTTGGCAACAAATGCCATGAGCAAAATCATAGCATCGCTCCCCGCGCCCTCAAACTAAACAGCGACAAAAATGAAGGGTGTATCCACTTATTCCGAGCACCACTTTCGTCATTTGTGTTGCCGATGAGATCGGTCTAGCGTTTGCTTATGCCGGGGTCGTTGGTGAGAGGCCGGAAGGTTCTCATGCGTTCGTCGTTATGCCCTTAAAAAAGTCTAGACGGCGCCTTCGGATAATTCTTTTGTGGGCTCATACCCGCCGACCGGCACCAGTTCAAGCTCGCGATTTTTGTTTGGGGTAGAATCTCGCGCAATGAAACTTCTTGCGGCCATCTTCGCCTGCGTCGCTCTCGCTCTGTCGTACTTTCTCTACGAACAACACACTCAGATCATTGCGCAGCGAGATCTCATCGCCAAAATAGGAGAGGTATCAAGCGCAAAAGAAAAACATTCCTCCCGGACGAACACGATGGAGGATCAAGGGAGATGCGCAGCCCAGGCGAAAAAGACCTTCGAAGAATCGGGATACAAGCCGAAGGACATGGCCGGATACGAGAACCACTACAACGCGAGGTTAGATAAATGCTTCCTGCTCATCAGGAGCACCGATACGTCATATACTCCGACTATCTGGACTCACGTTCAGCTCATGGATGCTTTTGAAGGTAAAAGTTTTGGTGAATACGATTGGCACACCATGAAGGATAAGAAGTTCTGGGAAGTGCCGCCTGCCCAATGTAGGGTCGTGATCGAATCTGGCGAAGAGACTTTTTGCAAAAGCGAAGACGAATTCAAAAACCTGATCAGTGACTACATGAGCGGCAGTTAACGCCACCTACCTGCAATCTTGGTTCGGACAATACTGTTTCTCGTCCCTGATCGACCAAGATTGCAGTTTCGTGCCACATTTTTCGCAGCGCTCCCCCCTGTTGAGACAAAGGGCTGCACAAACTAGGGCAGTCGCAAGAATTCCGGTGATGTAATACATGGCTTCTAATTATTTGTTTAATCGACCCTTTTTAGTTCCATTCTTTTTTCTTAATCCTTTTGCTGTTCCCTGAGGCAAGCGACTTCCCCGCCGAATAATTTTCGGTCGGGCGAAGTCGCAACCCTTTCGTGTTCCCTTTCGTTGTTGCGATGAAACGGCGTAAAAGTAATTCGTTGAGAGCTTGAGGGGTAGTGTGCCGATTTTTTCGGGGACTGCTCCCGTACTACATTTCTAGGCACCGTCAGTCGATGGCGAATTCGACTTGGAGCATGCGCGCTGCCACCCTTTGTGATCGTCGTGTTGCCTATCTCGTTCTAGGCCACGCGTGGGCACGTCAGCGAGAATATTTTTCATCGAGGGCTTTATTCCTCGAATCCCACCTTAGGTTCCTCTGCCATGATCAGTGGTCTACCCATTTACTCAAGCTTTCAAAGAACTACTCCGGCGCGTGGGGAAGTCGTGAGAAGCCACGCCACTCTTTAACATCGCCCGTTGCAGTTTCCCTTCCAGCGATCAAAGCAAAACTCCCGACCCGTTCAAAGACTCCTTTACGGAGGTGCCCTTTAGTCGGGCCAGGTCGAGAGTTTTGCTCTCCACTTCTCTTTGAAACGAGTGAAGTTCTTACTTCCCTATCAGCATATGAAACGTACAAGATCGCGCAAGGTTACAGCCTGGGGATAACTTTTTAATCTCGATCCTTATTTCTTCTCGGCTTCTACCTGGGCCGCTGGAGCGTGATCGGTCTTTTTGGTTTTCTTGGTTGTGGGACTCCTCTCAACTCCTCCAAGTACATATCCGGCGATTCCACTCAGAATTCCCGTTACTGCAGAACTCAGGATTTCGTGTCTAAGTACGATGGTGAGGGTCGTTCCGACGATTGCAAGAACCGCAGCAATTCGCAGAATTTGTGAGGTGAATGCAGTGAAGGCTTCTGGTGCGCCATGGGGAGCGCCAGAGGTGTAGGCAGTCTTTCCGATTTCGGATAATTTAGACGCTGCGAATGCAGACAGTCCGCCGAAAACGACAACAACGAGGGCCCAAAAATAATAGGACGAATCCATAGTGATAATCCTGTCGCTTCGATTTGGCCGGGAATAGTAGCACATTGGTGAAAAAGCTACCTGTCAAAAAGATAGGTGGCTGTCGGCATTTATGGGGTCGGACGGCATAACTCGGGCATAACTCGGGGACAGACGGGACGTTCCCAAACTTTTAGTAAGACCTTCAGACCCTTTCCAATATCCAGGCTGCCGGTGTCCGTGGGCAATGGGCGGGTGGCCCACCTTAGCAGTTTTGCCTACGCCATTCCCACAGCGGGTGGCCCGTACTTGCGTTTTGTACAAGAGTGGGTACGATACAGAGGCCAGCCCCAGCACTTCGCCAGTCTGATCAGCTTTCGGGGTGCCCTGGCCTTGTCGCGGTTTGTGCGACAGGGCGGGGGTCTTGACTTCCTATGTCAGTAAGCGAAACTCCCATGCGCTCACGCTTGCGAGCGGTCCATTGCGACTCGATCTCCACTACGCCCTCGGCACCTGAGAGGTAATGCCGGAAACTGCTCCACGCCCACTCTTCCGGGCTTTGCACCAGCCCCCTCCTGACCGGATTGCGATGAATATAACGAAGCTTTTCGGTTTGCCTGGCGTAGCTCCACACGTTGAAATCGTAGTAGCGGGGTTGCCAGAGTGGGCCACCCTCCGGGCCACGCAGGCGGCGGGCTACGTTCTGCTTCAGCATTTGCAGCGCGATGGAAAGTTTGGTTCGCTCCGGCTCAGTCAGCAGCAGATGAACGTGCTCCGGCATGACCACGTATCCGGCAATGTAAAGGCCATACCATTGGCGGGTATCTTCAAGAGTTTTCTCAAATAGGTCGCGAGCGTGCGGGGAGGCCAATCGGGGCGCGCGAGCATAGCAACTGAATGTAACGAAATGGAGGCAGCGCGCTTCCTGGTATCTCTTTAGGCCCCAAGGCATAGTGGCATGGTAACTTCGTGGGCGGAGCAAACGATACGAGACCAGCAAGTTTTTGGCCTTCGGTTCCGAGAATGGGAAGGTCAAGACCCCCGCCCTGTCGCACAAAACGCGACAAGGGCGGGGCACCCACGGAAGTTGAGACGGGCTAAAGGGTGGGCCAGCCCCCTCGGTCCCGGCTTCGTTGATTCCCTCTGGGAACGCCCTGAGGCACAGGGACAGAAAGAGACACACTGAAAGTCGCTACCTACAATATCAACAACATTAATAAGCGGCTCGATAATCTCCTCGCTTGGTTGGCGAAAGCTGAACCGGACGTGGTCAGTCTCCAGGAGCTCAAGGCAGAGCAGGGAGCTTTTCCCGCGAAGGCCTTGCGAACTCTCGGGTACGAAGCGGTCTGGCTCGGGGAGCGTTCGTGGAACGGCGTGGCCATTCTGGCGCGAAACCACGTTCCCGTGGTGACTCGCACCAGCTTGCCGGGAAATAATCAAGATCATCAAGCCCGGTACATTGAAGCGGCGGTTCAGGGAGTGCTGATCACTTCTATCTATCTTCCCAATGGGAATCCGCAGCCGGGACCGAAGTTCAATTACAAGTTGGCCTGGTTTGAGCGCCTGATTGCCCAGGCCGCCGAACTCATGGCGAGCGGCGCACCCGTGGTGCTGGCCGGTGACTACAATGTTGTACCGACGCCGCACGACATCTATCCGACTCGATCATTGGATAACAACGCGCTGATCCAACCCGCGAGCCGACAGGCTTTTGCGCGTTTGCTCGCTCAAGGATGGACTGACGCGTTGCGGAAGCTGCATCCGGAAGGGCCGCTCTGGACGTTCTGGGATTACAAATTTGAACGCTGGCAGAAAGATAAAGGCATGCGGCTCGATCACTTTCTGCTTTCTCCGAATTTGTCGGATCGGCTGGTGGACGGCGGTGTTGACCGATGGGTGCGTGGGCAGGAAAACGCGAGCGACCACGCGCCAGCATGGATCATGCTCGATCTTTAGACCGCCGGTGGCCCACTCAAGACGAGATCCGCGCCGTAGGGCTTCAGGCGAATTACGTTTTCATAGGAAGTGCCGGTAGGATTGCTACGGCTCGGGAAGCTTCAAAGAAAAGAATACTTGCACAGTGGAGCGTCGGGTACAGATGAGAATTTGTCGTTAACGTGAAGAAGTATTCTCTGGCGACCCCTCCTGGTTGAGACGGATTGCCTTTAGCCGTTCGCGCTGGGCCTCTTCATCGCGACCCTGGCGCTGAAGCGCTTCCGCTAATTGGACATGGATTTCGGCCTGATTGGGATCGATATCGATGGCCTGGCGAAAGTGCACCATGGCCTCTTCGATCGCGCCCTTCTGCAGCAGAGTGCTTCCTGTGTTCGCCTCGAACGTGGCTCTCTGGCGGTCGATGGCTGCTTTGGTTAACTCGGCAGCTCTTTTTCGTTCCAGCCGCGCCTCGTCGGTTTGCCCTTGCTGTGCCAAAACCGCGGCCAGCGTGACGTGCGGGCCGGGCTGGGTTGGCATTAACTTGATTGCTTCGTGTAAAGCCTTCGAAGCTTCCGGAATTTTATTTTGCTGTTTGTAAATACTCCCCAGTATGGCCCAGCCATCGCCATTGTCCGGGCGCAACGTCAGGGCGCGATTGAAGCTCTCGACGGCTGCGTCGAAGTTGCCGCGCTGCATTTGCAGAATCGCGAGAGTGTATGGCGGGTCGGGCGAATTTGGGCTGAGTCGCTGAGCTTGCTCTAATTCCGTTGTAGCACCTGCTATATCATCTTTTAGCTTCAGAGCCAGTCCAAGATCGTAGTGCAACTCGTATCCGTCGGGATACAACTTCAATCCCGCTCGGAACTCGGCGGCTGCGTCATCAAGGTTTCCCACCTGAAGGTAGGCGACACCTAAGTCTTGATGGACCAGCGGGTCGTCTGGAGTCTCGGCAAGAGCCCGCTTATAAAGCGGAACGGCTTCTTTCGACTTGCCCTCCTGCACCAGCGACAACCCAAGGTTGGTAAGCGCTGCGGCACTGTGTGGCTCGGCAGCGACCACCCCGCGCAGCAGTTCGATTGACTCCTGCGTCTGCCCGCTTCCTTGAAGCGCCAGTGCAAGCTGATATTTCGCGTCGAGAGAGGAAGGCGACAGCAACAGAGTCCGTCGAAGAACCTCGACCGCCTTTGCATCTTCGCCGGTTGCGATGAGTGTTTTGCTTAGCTCTATTTGAATGGCAACGTTCTGCGGCTTGAGTTGAGAAGCGGTGTTGAGTTCCTGGACCGATTCTGCGCTTCTCTGCTCCATCCTAAGCGCTGCGCCGAGATGCATATGCGCATCGGCGAAGCCAGGATCAAGACGGACTGCTTCCTGAAACTCGGCGATTGCGGCGGCGAAATCCTGTTGCTGGGCGTCGAGCGAGCCCAAAATGTCGCGCAGAATTGCGCTATTGGGAGTTTGCTCGACTGCACTTCGCATCTTCGTCGAGGCGAGCTTCATCTGGCCGGCAGCAACCAGTGCCCGCACGTAATAGATGTCGAGACTCGGGGACAGCGGAGCGGAACTGGTTCGTTCGAGCGATTGAAAGAGCCGCAGCGATTTTTCGTGTTCTCCCGATTGCTCGTAAGCCGCAGCCAGATTGAGTTGGGCGCCGAGGTCGCCTGGTTTTAGTTTTAGTGCGCGAGATAGTTCAGGGATGGCCTTGCCGGGCAAACCCATCTGCACCAGAACCGCCCCTAAGGCGGTGTGACCCTCGGCAATCGTGGGGGCTAAATAAACAACTCTTTCGAAATGCTTGCGCGCGCTCGAGAAATCGCCGACCTGCTCGGCCGCGTAACCGGCATTGAAGGAAGCATCTGCTTCTTTGATTTGTTGACTACCCTTCGCCTGGCCAGTAGCCGGTGAACCCGAAATCAGTAAAAGGCCAATGCAACAAAGCGGAGAGGCAATGCAGGCAAATCTCATGGTTGTTATTGAACAGATTCCAGTTTAGGCATATTCGCCGCCTGAATCTGTTCGGTGGCATGGAACTCGCGTTGCGCATCTTCCAAGCGTCCAAGGCGGCGATAGGTTTGCCCTAACAGATAGTGGGCAATGGAATTGTTGGGATCCATTCCGAGCGCACGCTCGAGGTACATTCTTGCCATGAGAGGGTTTTCCTGTTTCAGCAACGCCTTTCCCAGCAAAATAAACGGAGCACTCACGGTGGGCTCAAGCAGCACCGCACGATTCAGGTTTAGTTGAGCGCGCTCAAAGTCGCCAGCCTGAATGTAGGCGTCGCCTAATCGTTCGTAGGGGCCGCCGTTGAGTGGATCAAGCTTGCTTTCCTGTTGAAAATTAGCGATGGCCTTAGACACCTCTCCCTTCGATAGAGCGATGCTGCCCATTAAGAGGCGCACTCCCGGTAGATTAGGGCTTAGGGCAAGCGCTTTGTTAACGTATTGTTCCGCGATCGGAAGGAAGTTATGCCGCAAAAGCATGCGCGCCGCCAGCAGATAGGCGGGGGCTGAGTCCGGCTCAAAACCGTACTGTCCGGCGAATGCCTTGCGGGCATCGTCGTAGCGCTCCATATCCATGTAGCACAAGCCAAGAACGTAATTAGGATCGATATTTGCGTTCGCAACCGAGCGATTGGCCCGCTCCAATAGAGGGATGGCGGCTCTGGCATTTCCGGCGCGAAAAAGACTCACACCGTGCATCTGCACCGCTTCGAGATTAGCCGGGTCCTCTCCCTCAGCCTTGGCGAAAGCTGAAGCAGCCAGTTTCATCTTCTCTTGCTGATAGAACACCATGCCGCGCAGGTATTCAATCCGTGGATTCTTAGGCTGGTCTGCGGCAAGTGTGTCGAGTCGGGCCAGCGCTTGATCCAGATGCCCACTTGCAACCAGGTTCTCAGCCTCACCTAAGGGGCTCGCTGGGACGGGGGTTTGGGCAAAAGCCGCCACAACCAGTACACCGGCCAGACAACAATCGATCACATATAAAGGAAGGCGGCTAAACATTTTGGGAGCTAGGATCAAGCTTATCGCTCATCATTGTATATGGGGTACAAGCGGCGATCGAAACATCGCTTATGGTCCATGTGGACTATTGTCTAGGGACGGCTCGTCCCCTAAATTTCTAGTGCAAAAGAACTAGATCTGAGCGAATTTGTGCCTGTTTTCCAGGCAGGTCGTAGTTCTCTATCCCGAAACAGGTTTTGTGCAGCTGAGCTATCTCGATAGCCAAGGAAAAATTCATGAGGTCCAAGATGACGTCTAAGTATCTAGTGGTGGTGAGCGTTCAATTGCTGGCGGCCTGCACGGTTGGCAGCTTGCAAGGGCAAGCTATTTACGGATCGATCTACGGGCAGATCACCGACAGTTCGGGAGCAGCGATTTCGAACGCAACCATCACTGTTAAGAACGTGGCCAAGGGGACCTCAGTCACCGCGACTACCAGCGCAGTCGGCGAGTACGCAGTAGAACACTTGATTCCCGACGTTTATGACGTAGCGGTCGCCGCCAGTGGATTTCGTGGCGTGGAGAACCAGGGTATTCGCGTTTCCGCCGATACGTCAATGAAGGTAGACCTCAAGCTCGATGTAGGGTCAGCCTCGGAGACCGTGACGGTCACCAGCGAAGCGCCGCAACTCAAGACTGATCGCGCCGACGTGGCCCTGGTGCTGAACGAAAGAACAGTGTCCGACCTGCCAAATTCGGGACGGAACTTCGCCAGCCTCGAATTGCTGATTCCTGGTACACAGGTGATGGGCTGGTCGCAGAATACCGCGGAAAATCCTCAAGGTAGTCCCACCGTCCAAATCAACGGTCAACATTTCTCAGGTGTCGCCTACGAGTTGGACGGCGCTGCCAATCAGGATCCCATCCTTGGGCAGATCGTAATTAACCCACCGCTTGATTCAGTGACTGAAGCCAAGATCACGACGCAAAACTACGATGCGCAGTTTGGTCAGGCCGTGGCAGCAGTGGTTACCGCCCAGACCAAATCCGGAACCAATGGCTTCCATGGTGACTTGTTTGACTATCGTCGAACTGACGCCACGCAGGCGCGGAATCCCTACAACCAGTTTGCACCTGACGCGGTGACCGGGCGACTGCTTCCGCCCGCTAAGTACAATCAGTTCGGCGCCTCAGTGGGGGGCCCGATCCGCAAGAACAAGGCATTTTTCTTTGCCGACTACCAGGGGACGCGACAAATTCTTGGCTCCTCCGCCAGGGTCACCGTGCCCACGGCACTGGCCCACAATTCCTGCCTTTCCGGTAATGGATGCGACCTTAGCGACTATCTGGCAGCGGGCGGAGCGCAGAAGCAGATTTACAATCCGCACGGGGTTATTGATCCGCTGACCGGACCCGCACCATACGCGAATAACTTTATTCCCGCGGCGGACGTTTCGCCGCAAGCTTTGGCTCTGCTGGCACTTATACCTTTGCCAAATGCCCCGGGGATTTCCGATAACTATTCTGCAAGCGGTAGTGGCTCGCTGCATAACGATTCCGTCGATGTGAAAATCGATCAGCAAGTAAACGAGCGAACTCACGCCTTCGGCCGTTACAGCTATTTCGGGAACGGAACCGCTTCGAACACTGTTTTCGGCCCAGGCGGCGGACAGGGATTCTCAGCTCCTGGCAACACCTTCGGCGGTACCGCCACGGGCCGCAGTCAGAGTGCGGTTCTGGGTATGGACATCGCACTCAGCCCCAAACTTCTGACCGATTTTCGCCTGGGGTATCTCCGCTACCACATCAAGACCCAAAAATACGATGGCACCGACAATCTGGCCACCGCTGTTGGCATTCCCGGGCTCAATCTTGGCGATTCATTCACCGCAGGCGCCCCCGGTTTCTTTATTAATAACGCGAGCGGTAACAACGGCGATGGTCTTTCAAACTTCGGATCGGCTTTGGGTGTCGATGCCTGCAACTGTCCGTTGCTCGAAACCGAAGACCAGTACCAGATCGTCAACAACTGGACAAAAATTCTCGGGACGCACAGCGTAAAATTTGGAGCTGACGCACGTTATGCACGAAACTTGCGAGTGCCGAGCGATAGCAATCGCGCCGGTGAGCTAACCTTCAGTGCTACCGACACTGAAAATTCTACTCTAGGCGCTTCTGCCGGTGGACTCGGCCTGGGCACGTTCCTGCTGGGCGATGTAACCAACTTCGCGCGGTACGTGTCAGTGTCTACCAATGCCAAAGAAAGCCAGAAACGGCTGTTCACCTATGTGCAGGATACCTGGCGCATCACCCCTAAGCTCACCGTTAATTATGGGCTTCGCTGGGAGCTTTATTTCCCGGAGACGGTTAATGGCAAAGGGCAAGGCGGATTTCCTGATCTGAATACCGGCCAAATCCGGGTGGCTGGTTATGGTTCCTTCAATACTGCAATGAACGTCGGCAAGAGCTGGAAGACCCTGGCACCGCGGCTTGGGATTGCCTACCAGCTCAACGACAAGACAGTTATCCGCTCTGGATACGGCCGAAGCTTTGACATCGGCGTTTTCGGGTCGATCTTCGGGCATATGGTGACACAGAATCTTCCCGTTCTGGTCAATCAGAATTTGACCAACAGTGGGGCGAATACTGCTGCCTTCAATCTTGCGGACGGACCCACTGCATTTGTATTTCCCGCCGTAGGCTCAGATGGCACGATTCCCATCGGCGTCGGAAACAATGCAAAGATCCGCAGCGATCCCAATATGTTCCCCACCATCGATGCCTGGAATTTTGCGGTTCAGCGCCAACTCACCGCTAATTCATCTGTGACGATTGCTTACGTTGGAAACAAGGGTAGCCACACTTTCATGGGCGACGACAAGTCAACCAATCCCAACGAACCGGCACCGTGTCTGCCGGCATCGCAGAGCGTTACCGGGCAGGATCTCTGCTATAACCCGAACGCCTTGGCAGGCAGCTTGACCGAGACTAGCAACACCAGCGAATTGAGACCATATTTTTCCAAATTCGGATTCACTCAGGACCTCACTTACTACCACAATGGTTTCGATACCCATTACAACGCTTTGCAGGCGAGCTATGAAAAGCGCTTCTCCCAAGGGTTGCAATTGACCGCCAATTTCGCCCTGCAACGCGGCCATAACTACGGTAGTAACGAGGTTTACAGGAAATTTCAATGGGGACGCCTCGACGATCTGCGGGAGAAACAGCTCACCGTTTTTGGAAATTACGAACTGCCTTTCGGAAGAAACCACCGCTTTGCAGGAGACGCACCCAGGTGGCTCGACTACGTAATTGGCGGATTTGAGTTGGGCAGCTCGGTGAATTTGGCCAGCGGACTGCCCTTCTCAGCGGGCTTGAGCAACTGTAGCGCCTCCACACCTTCCGGCCCCTGCAGACCGGACCAGGGCAGCGGAAGCTTTCCGCTAAAACTGACTGACTTCGATCCGACTACTCATTCACGGAGGTACTTCGTTCCACCTGGCTTGGGGGGTGCCTTTTCAGCGCCGGCTCTTGACCAGGTTGGGAACTCACAACGCAACGCTTTTACCGGGCCGGGAATCTTCACTGCCGACATGTCGTTAATGAAGAACTTTAAAATCCGTGAAAGTATGGGTCTTGAGTTCCGCATGAATGCCTTTAACGTATTCAACGTCATCAATCCGGCGAATCCGGGCAACACTTGCATTGATTGCTCGGTCGATAGCGGCGCCGGAACCATTAACGGGATGGCCCTGGGTACGACTCCGAGACAACTGGAATTTGCACTCACGTTCAAGTTCTAGGTACGCGGCGGGATGGCATTGGTGCCATCCCGCCGTTTTTTCTTCTTTTCTCCTTCGAATCCCTCGTTGGTCGCAGCAGGGCGAAGCACTGCACTCGTATTACTAAGTGTCGGGTTCATGAACCCGACAAAGGAACCGGACAGGTGAAAGCAATAATCCTGGCTATTTCTTCCCTTCGAGAGAACAGGACGCGGTTGGCCTTGGCTGTCGCGTCCTTGTTCATTGGCTTTCATTCTGCACCTTGCAGAGCGCAACTGCTGGGAGCCATACCCCAACTCCCTACTGTAGAAGTCACCCGTACGAGCGACGGGCTGACCGCCAAAATTGGTGAAGAGACTTTAAGCGTTTCGGTTTGCGGCGAGTCGGTAATCCACGTGGTAGCCACGCCCAAGCCAGCGGAGTCACTCCGTAATGATCATCCCTGGATACTAGACGCAAAACAATCCTGTCTGGGCGGGCAATTCCAGTTCTCGCAGTCCGACGACACGGCCGTACTGACCACGAGGACTCTCAAGGTAGAGTTGTCGCTGAAGCGTGGGAACCTGAAATACAGCAGCATCGCCGGCGAGGGTTTGCTGCAGGAGAGCGATGCGATTCCCCGTACTTATGAGGCGGCGCAAGTAAACGGAGAGAGCGTCTACCACGTGACTGACCGTTTTTCTCCCGATGCCACCGAGGGTTTTTATGGCTTGGGCCAGCACCAAAGCGGAATGTTCAATTACCGGGGCAGCACGGTTGAATTAGGGCAGAACAACACCGACGTCGCTATTCCGTTTATGGTTTCCAGCAAAGGCTACGCAATTCTGTGGAATACCGCATCATTCACATACGCAGATAATCGCTTTCCGTTGGGATTTACCTTCACTTCTCTCGCCGCAGATTCAGTGGACTATTATCTGATTTATGGGCCTGAGATGGATGAAGTCATCCATCAATATCGCAACCTCACCGGCCACAGCCCAATGCTGCCGAAGTGGGCGTACGGGTTTTTCCAATCGAAGGACCGCTACGTTTCCCAGGAGGAAATTCTCGGCATCGCCCATCGCTATCGCGCGGAACACATTCCGCTCGATGCCATCGTCCAGGATTGGTTCTGGTGGAAAACCGAAGGTGACCCTGTCTTCAACTCCAACTACACCGATATTCCCGGCGAGCTCAAGACGCTGCATGCTGAAAACGTGCATGCCATGATCTCGGTGTGGGGTCTATTTAACGTAGAATCTGAAACTTTTAAAAAGCTTGCGGCGGATCACTTGGACGTACCCAATGCCCACGTCTACGACGCTACGAACCCAAAAGCCCGTGACGTGTATTGGGACAATCTGGCGGGTAAGTTATTTGCCCAAGGCTGGGATGCATTTTGGTTAGACAGCGCGGAACCGGAAGAATACTGGCCGCACTGGGGAGACGCGATTCTCCGCGACAAACAACTCTCGATCGGCAGCGGAGCCCGCTATACCAACATCTTTCCCTTCATGCACACCAACGGAATCCAGGAACATTGGAAAGCGACGACCGATCAAAAACGGGTCTTCCTGCTGACGCGATCTGCCTTTCTGGGGCAGCAGCGAGTGGGCGCCACGGTATGGTCGGGCGACGTCTACAGCACTTATTGGGGACTGAGCCACCAGGTGGCGGGCGGACTGAACTTCGCTCTCTCGGGCGAACCCTATTGGACCACCGATATTGGCGGCTACTGGCAGCCCTATGACCGGCCTCCCAACGATCCGGTTTATCAGGAACTCTATACTCGCTGGTTCCAGTTTGGCGTCTTCTGCCCTATCTTCCGCACCCATGGTCACCGGGCTAACAATGAAATGTGGACTTATGACAAGGTTGAGCCCATCCTGCTCAGCTACGACAAGCTCCGCTATCGCCTTGTGCCTTATATCTATTCCCTCGCGTGGAAAGTGACCGACCAGGACTACACGATTCAAAGACCGCTGCTCATGGATTGGCGGACCGACGCCAAGACGTGGAACATCGGTGACCAGTTCATGTTTGGCCCGGCCCTGCTGGTGAACCCAGTATTGAAGCAAGACGCGACCCATCGTACCGTCTACTTGCCGGAATCGCCCATTTGGTATGACTTCTGGTCGGGCGCTTCGCTAAAGGGTGGTCAGGAGGTAGAAGCGGAAGCCCCTCTCGACCGCATCCCATTATTCGTGCGCGCCGGTTCTATCATTCCGCTCGGGCCGGAAATTGAATACGCAAATGAAAAACCTGCCGGACCGATCGAGCTGCGTGTCTTCCGCGGAGCCGACGGAAAATTCGACCTATATCAGGACGAAGGCGATACCTATAACTACGAGAAGGGGGCGCACGCTCTCATCCCGCTGCGGTGGTCTGAGTCAAGCAAGACGCTTACCATCGGGAACCGTGAGGGCAGCTATCCCGGCATGCCGAAAGACGTGGAGATCAATGTGGTCTTTGTATCCGCGGCTCACGGGGTTGGCGAGCCGGTCGCGAGCAAACCTGACAAGACCATTCACTACCAGGGCAAGGAGATTTCCGTGCAAGCGCGCTAAATCGGCGCTACGCGACCGCAAATACTAAGCCTACTTAATCTCGCGGTCCAACTCCGTCACGCCAGTTATAGCTGTCAGTAAAGCATCTCCGGGCCAACCAATCACGGGGCATGGATCCGCCGTAGATGCTGAATCACGGCGCTTCGAATGCCTTATCGATTTGCAATCTTCGAGCCACCCTACCCCACACGGCGTCGGTTTCGTATCGGTAAGTATCTGAATACGGGAAGCTTAGGTTAAGTTACCTACTGTATTACACCGTGATCTACTTGCGGAAACCAAAACGTTAATGCAAAGTTACCGTTAACTCCGCTATGGTTTCGGAATACCTGTGTTAACCAGATCTACTAACTCGCTTCCCGGGCTTCCTTGGACTTCGACCGGCGTACGTGTTTCCACATTAGACCGCAAACCCAGGGTCCCGCTAAGACTGCTGATTGTAGATGATCATCTGGTCGTCCGTGTGGGATTCGCTGGCGTCTTGGGCAATCAGGACAAGTGGGAAGTCGTCGGATCGGTTGAAAGCGGAGAAGACGCTTTAGAAGTGTTGGAATCCGTAATCGCGGATGTCGTGTTACTGGACATCCGCATGCCGGGACTGGGTGGCCTGGAGACTCTGCTTGAGATGCGGAAGATCGCCCACCCCCCGCGGGTGATCGTCCTATCCAGCTTTGCGCCGGATGAACAGGTCTGCCGAGCGGTGGAGGCCGGAGCCTTAGGCTACTTGCTCAAAGACAGTTCCCACGATGAGATTATTGAAGCGGTGAAGGCTGTCCATTCTGGCATACCGTATCTGCCCCAGTGGATTGTGTCCCGCCTCTCCGAACGCAAGGCCCGGCCCAGTCTCAGCCAGCGAGAACTTGAAATTCTGGAAATGGTGTCCAAGGGGTTAACTAATAAAGAAATAGGCCGGGTAATTCGCGTCAGCCATTTGACCGTGCGCAATCACGTCCGGCACATTATCGAAAAGCTGGATGTAGCAGACCGCACGGAAGCATCTACGGTGGCGATTCAACAGGGTATTTTGTTCGCTTGTTAAGGCGGACAGGACTGCCCTGCCTACCAAAAATAGTTGGCGACAACACGCGGCGGACCGGCCACAGAATCAGTCACGGTGGTCTTCAATAGGATCTGCAGATTTTTCTTTTGCCAGTCGGCGGGAGCTGTGCGGAGAGCCTCTTCCAGATAGTCCTGCCTCGAAATTAGTTCACCTGCGGCTTGGGTGCCTTTCGCTCCTAACCCAGCCACGGCAATTACGACCTGTCCGGTCTTGGAGTCCAGGAGCCTGGTGACAACGGCCAGATCCTCATCGATTTCTCCATTCGGTCCGAGGGCCCAGGCTCGAACTTTTCCCGGATCTCCCTGTTCCTGGATCCTGAATTGCCCATTGTGCTCGGCAAAGGCGAAATGAAGATTAGCAGTCATCTGTAACGTCCAACGATTGTTAAACGCACCAATGACGACCGCTGGCGAATTCCGCAGATCCTCAAACGAGTAGTTTTGGCCAATCCTTACCTGACTGGGCTTATTAAGGCTGGCGAATAAGGCGGAAAGACGGGTCGCCGCATACACATCGCCCATGGCTACGCCATAATCGGCAAACGGGACCATGTCGCCCCACTCGATTTTTTCGTGTCGATCCAAAGGCAGGGGTTGGTTAAATCGCTCGACCTCGGTTTGAAACGTCCCCGGGTGATTCTTTGCATATCTCTCGTAGAGACTCAGTGATGGGCGATACGACACCGGCTTGGCTAGACAGACCAGCACCGGTTGCGGAGCGGAGAGCACCGGAGCCCAGAATTGCTCTAACGCAGATTGCGCGGGCTTTTTTGCGGGACGGCTTGCGATCGCCAGGCCTAGCAGCAAGACGAGCGCCACTCCTCCCACAGCCCAGCTTAGCTTCGCGAGGCCGGTCTTCGTGCTGACTGGCGTTTCTTCCGCTACTGGGGCGACTAAGTGCCAGCGAAACTCCGGAGCATAAGAACCGAGAGGAAGCTCAATGCGAACGGCAGGATTGGAGACGGTGTGGTAGTACTGTTCCAGCCTTCTGCGAACCTCGCCAGCTTGCACTCGAACTACGGGATCATCCCCGGTTGCATATCCCGCTTTGCGGTGAAATATCTCAGTTCCAATGGTTCGCTCTTTCAGCAGATCACACCGTCCGTCGAGCTTGTGTAGCACGACGAACGATAAAAATTGCTTGCTGCGACTACTGTTGCGGAAAGGAAGGCTGACCAGAATGTCGTTCAATTCACGCAGCACTGCCGCTTTTTCCGGATCTGAAAATCGGCTGGACCGGGGCCCTTCTTCGAGGGCCTCGCCAACGTTGGGGTCGGTTACAGGTAACATATTTATTAGCTTCTGGGTTTAATGACTTCTGGCGTACTGCGCCTCGGTAGCCGGATGATAGGCAAATGGCTTGTTGACGAAGCACTCCTGCCGCCCTACGCTAGCTCCACCCATCAAAAACTGTCAAGCACAATCAAGCCGTTTTCTTGTGAGGAGTCGATCCGCCCACCGCTTTTTTCTTTTGGGCTTTGTTGGCCCTTCTAGCGCTTTGTGAATTCAATAACTTATATAGAAACAATCAAGTGAATCATTCGAATCCGCCCGGCTCCGCCAAACTCTCTTTTCAGCTTTTACAACTTTTCTCTCTCCCTTGGAATCCGTGGGCGTAGAATGCGCTGATTCAAGCTTATTTCCCCCATAGAAAGGAGAAATCACGTGGCACAAGCCAATCCCATCCCTAAGGGATATCATACCGTTACTCCGTCATTAGTCGTGCGCGGTGCGGCGGATGCTATCGAGTTTTACAAGAAGGCATTGGGTGCAGAAGAACTAGCTCGGATGCCCAGCCCCGACGGCAAGATTACACACTCCGAATTGAAAATCGGCGACTCCATCATTTTTATATCTGACGAATTTCCTAACATGGGAGTGTCAAAGTCACCGCAGACACTCGGCGGGTGCAGCAATACTCTTCATCTGTATGTGCCCGACGTGGACGCCTCCTTCAAGCAAGCTATTGATGCCGGCGGCAAAGTAACCATGGCGGTTTCCGACATGTTTTGGGGAGACCGCTTCGGTTCGTTTATCGATCCCTTCGGCCATCATTGGGGGATACTCACGCATAAGGAAGACTTGAGCGCTGAGGAAGTCAATCGCCGCGCTGAAGATTTCTATGCCAGTATGGCGCAGAAGAAAACCGCTTAGCTGTTGGCTGTTGAAGCGAGTCCTCGAGTAATCCCAACGGCTACAGCAAAAAGCCCCGCCCAAGCAAAGCTTGGACGGGGCACCCTAATATTCTAACTACTTAGGTAGAATTGACGTTTCCACCACTGCAGTTGGCGCCAGCATCAGGCCGTCGACTGGAGCCTGATGGCTCAGCACATCGCCGGCGGTGGGTGTGGGTGCGACTTTCACGGTGACAGTTAGCGGCAGCCGCGGTGCGGCTCGGATGAAGGCCAGCAAAATTCTTTACTATCAAGAACGTGGTTTGCTGGTGCAAGTCCCGAATCAACCCGGCTCGCTCGCTCGATTCGCCGCAAAGCTTGCCGCGAAGGGTGTGAACATCGAAGAACGCCAGCGAGGTGTTGGCGGTGTCGCATTTCGGGATCGCCGATGGGGTGAAGTAGGATCAGCGCAGAATAAGATCCGAATACTCCGGATGCTTGCCGATATACTCAAGTACCGTCGGACAGATAATATCCACCTTCACTTTGTGATCGCGCGCCCACTGCAGGGCGTTCTTCGCCAACAGCGATGCGAGCCCGGCGCCCCGCAATTTCGGAGGTACTTCGGTATGAATCAACTCGAGTACTTTGCCCGCCAGATTGTATTCGAGGTAGGCAATGTCGCCGTCTCGCTCAATCTCGAAGCGGCCATTGGTTACGGTTTGAGGTGATTGTGCCTTGCGCCCGAAGAGTCCCATCGCTCTTTACCCGAATATTATTTGACTTTGATTGCCTCTACTTTAGTACCGACATTATGCCCTTGCAGCCGCAAAAATGGCTGGAGGCTGCTCGCGCCGGCGGTCTTGTAATGGGCGGTTAGGATTTTCGATTCTCCCGCGAATAACGTGATGTAGTTATCGTCCCAGGTGATGGGAAGAATCTCATCGCCGTCCGCACCCTGCACAACTTCAGCCCGCAAAAAGAACGCAGGCGCTTTGGAGCGATTGGTTAAGGATATAGTCGCAGTTGCCCATCCACCACTTTCCGCGATTTCAGTCTGAGTATCAACTTGCGCCTCTGGCATGTGATTCAATGCGGCGAAATCTGCCCAGCTTTCCAGGATCAACTTAAAAGCGTCGTCTTTGTTGTTTGGGCCCGAATCATCGTCCCGAGTAGATTGCCAATAAAGATTTTCGGCGATTAACTTTCCTGCTGAAGTCTTTAGTCGGGCACGAACAAAAAAGGTAGACGTGACGTCTTTTACTCGCGGGATCTCGAGAGCCGCCACCGATCCATTTGGTGGCACGGCGAGATGATCTTTCTTAGCGCTGAATTTTATTGTGCCATCGAGGTTGATAACATCCACGGACGCGCTGACGTCGGAGAGACTGGTCAAAGTCTGGTTGATCACATGAATCTTTGCCACGTTCTTATCGCCGGCAGCGTAATAGTCAAAGACCACGTTGACAGGCTTCAGTCCCTGCTTCGCGCCATAGTATGCGCCGCCCGGCTTCAGATAGTAGTCGATGATGTGCCCAAAGAACGAGGGCCACTGGCTGTTCAGCATCCAGTAGAGCGTCATTTTGTGCGTCGCCCACCCGCTGGCAGCAAAAGTCTCGAATTGCGCTCGGGTATTTTCATAGTGAGCGAGCTGCGCCTTTTCGGCAAACTCGACGGCACTGCTCGACGGTCCGTACCTTTTATCGATGGCGACGACCGTGTTCGCCAGGGTCGAGTTCCCTTCCGCCGAACCGGCGTGATAGAACCACCAATCGTTCACGGGCCACAGCTTGTCCGCGGGGATAAACTTCTTCAGGCTCTCGTAGGGAGGAATACTCTCGTTGTCGCCCTGCTCGGCACACGACCCGGTCGCGCCCTTGTACTTGCCGGCGAACCAATACGCCGGTGGTCGCCAACTATAAGGGCCGTCCATGCGAATGCCGTCCCACTCGATTTTCCCCTCGGCGTTCTTGTAGTAATCAGAGACGGTATCGACGGACGCATTCTGCCAGTGCAGGTCGGCAAGAATTTGGTGGTAATCGTCGCGTACGGCTTCGGGCGGACGGCCATCACTGCCATTGGCCCAGATCACCGCCGAGGCGTGCGCACGCAACATGTGGATCTGCGAACGCAGACTCTCACGTGCTACACGATGATCTTCGGCGTCCCACTGCTTCCATCGCTCCCACTGATTGCAGCACATCCATCCCATCATGACCGGAATGCCTTCGCGGTCCGCCACGTCGACTACGTGCTCGCTGGAAATCTTTGATTCCCAGCGGAGCAGGTTCAGCCCCATGTCTTTTACGTAGCGCAAAATCGCTTCTTCACGTGCTTCGTCATACTTGAAAAGAAAGTCGGGAGTGTAGTCGGCACCGCGGATCAGGAAATCGCGTCCATTAATTTTGAGATAAAAGCTCCCACCAGGCAGGTCGGGAAATTGATTGTCAGCATCGCGATGCTGAGTAATTTTGCGAATACCAAATTGAATGTCGGTAGAATCCGAGAACTGATTGCCGATTTTGAACTCGAGTTTCAAATGGTACAAATTCGCTGGACCCCACTGGTAGGGCCACCACAAATCAGGGTCGCCCAACAGCAATTGTTTCGTAGACTCCGGCGAAAACCGCGCTTCGCGCACTTCGTTGGGGCCAAGATGAACCTCCTGCTGAAAGCGGATGGAAGCCTTGCCTTCGCGATAAATTTCCCCAATCAGTGTTCCTGACACGGCAGCATCGCTGCCGTTCTTCACGTCACAGTAGACAGTTAACGCGGCAGGAGAAAGCGCGGGCAGTGGAAGATCGGTCTTCACGTAAGGATTTTCGAGTTCGACCGCATCAGTGGAACGCAGATAAACCTGCTTCCAGACTCCGGCATTACGATCGGGAGGAAACGTAATGCCCACATCCTGATCGCCGACTTTAAACCCAAAATATTTGACATTGATCCAGTCAAACCAGGCATCGGCCAGTTCAACGCCATCGATGTCCTCAAAGGCCTGTTCGGGCGTCACTTTCACCGCGAGAACATTGTCGCCATCGAGATGGACCTTGCCAGTGACGTTGAGCTCAAACTCGTCGTACATCCCGACGATCTGCCGGTTATTGGCAATGCGCTCTCCGTTTAGCCAAATCTCGGCGCGATAGTTCACCCCTTTGAAATCGAGCCAGTGCAGTGTGTGTCCAGAGGGAACTTTGAAAGTCGTGCGATACCACCAGTCCTGGCGATACAGGTCGCGCGGCACGGTTTCCGTAATGTTCTTGCCAAAGTACAGGTTGGGATAAACGCCATCTTCCTGAAGAACCTGCAATACGGTGGCCGGCATGTTGGCAATGGCGTACCACTTCAAATCGTCGTAGGAGGTTCGCGAAATGACGCTTCCCTCTTCAACCGCATTCCATGAGGACGCCATCCGCCAACCGCTACGGAGTTCCGTAGTCCCGGCAGACACCGGCGAGGCAATGGCGGGCCGGAGAGCGCATATAGCAACCGCAAACCAGCAAGCTAAATGCTTTAGCAATCTTAATGAAGCAGGCAGGCTAAACAAGGATGGCCTCGGTTCCAGAGGATATGAGGGCAACGGTAATATTCCGTCCCTGCCATCATCCCACAAACCAGCCCCGTCATTGTTAGATCATCGAAGAAAGTCGTATCCAAGTTGTCATTCCACAATCATCGAATTGCGAGCAGATTCCTCCCTTCGGTCGGAATGACAAGTTTTTGTATCGAAGATCCGGAGGGAACACGTCCATCGCGAGGATAACCGTTTCGTTTCTACTCGACCGTAAAATTCACGGCGGTTGAAGTCTCTGCCGAAGTTCCCCCGTTGCCATAGATTCCACCAGATCCCGGCGTTGCCAGATTCATCACCGTAATCGGCACTGTGCCCGGCGTAGCAATAGCACTTGCCGGTATGTTGGCGGTGATCTGGTTTGCACTGACGAGGATGGTTGTTTGTTGCGTACCATTCCATTTGACGAGCGAAGTGGACCCAAAGCCGGTACCGTTGACGGTCAACATGAAAGCCGGTCCACCAGCATTTGTGTTGTTGGGAGAGAGTTCAGCGATAGTCGGGACGACACCAGGCTGCGGCGCGGAGGCCATCTGGCTTCCGTAGCCCCCGCAACTGACGCAACCAGCGGCAAGTATTAGAACCAACGCAATCTTCATCGAAATGTCTCCTCAATTCAGCTGAGAGACATTTCGCCATAACCCGAAGGTCCGCGTGTCATGGTCGAGTCACTTTTTTGTAAGAAAAAGTTTCGGGAAGATATGCCTAGCTGAGACTGCGAGTAGATTCGCGCACTACTAGTTCTGGCGTCATCTTGCGATGAGTAGCGAAATCTTCGCGTTTTTCCTGAACCGCATTAATTCCCTCCAGCACAATGCCGGCGGCCGTCGCACCCATAGCTTCCATAGGTTGGCGGACAGTGGTTAGTGCCGGGGTATATAAACTGGCGGCCGCGACGTCGTCGAATCCAACCACCGAGCAATGTTCCGGCACACGCAGACCGGCTTTAGACAAAGCGCGAACTGCGCCGAAGGCACTCATGTCGTCGAAGGCGACAATGCCAGTGAATGGGCGCTTCATCCGCAGCAGTTCCTGAGTAAGGCTGAACCCGGCCTCCACGCTGGAGTGCGGATCGCGCGATTCTGGCAAATCCATCACCAGGCGCGGATCGATGGTGAGGCCGTGTTCTTGCGCAAAGTGTTTGACTCCCTTCCATCGCGGGCCACTATCTGCAAGCGTTTTCGGCCCACGAATGAAAGCAATCTGGCGATGGCCGAGCGTGTGTAGGTGTTCGAGGGCGAGATACCCTCCCAACTCATTGTCGACCACTACCGAACTGATGGAACCGTTGGCTAATTCGCGTTCAATAATGACGGTTGGGATGCTACTCTTTTCCAAGTCCTCCAGGACCGCAATATTCACGAACACCCAATTGCCGACGATGATCAGGGCCTCGATCCGGCGGTCAAGCAGCATTTCCAGATATCTCTCGAAACGTGCCTTGTCATTGTGGACGTCAGTAAGAATTGGCAGGTAGGACGACTGATATAGCGCATTCTCGATGCCACGCAGAATCAAAGTGCAATAAGGGTCGGTCATATCAAAGACCATGACGCCGACAGTATGGCTGCGTTTACTGCGCAACGAACGCGCAAACAGGTTTGGCCGGTAGCCTAGCTTTTGCGCTGCCTTATGAATTCGCTTCTTGGTCGTTTCAGGAATATAGCGGGCAAGCGGAGCCGAGTTCAGTACGATCGAAACTGTCGTGGAAGAAAAACCGCTTTCCTTGGCGACGTCACGGATGGTGATGTTTGCGTTTTTTGAGTTGGACCGAGGCACAAGATTTTTGGGCTGCGATGGCACTACACCAGACCGAGAAACCCCTGTCAAGCTTTCGAATTTTGATAGACTTGGCAAACCCACCGACGTGGCGTGCCATCGACCCTACCGATTAGTCGATGCATCGGAAAGAAAAGGGATTCGTCATGAAACGCACTCTTAAAGTAGTAGGGATTATCTTCGCCGTCCTTGTGGTAGCAGTTATCGCATTGCCCTTCGGATTGGACGTTAACAGTTTCCGTCCCAAACTCGAGTCGGAACTCTCAGCAGCCCTGGGACGTAAAGTCGCGTTGGGTAACTTGGGGCTCTCGATTTTCACCGGCAGCCTCTCGGCGCAAGACATAGCAATCGCGGACGACCCGGCATTTGGCACCGATCCTTTTATCCATGCCAAATCGCTAAAAGTCGGCGTCGAGCTAAAACCGCTAATTTTTTCCAAAGCCGTGCATATTACCCAGCTCACCCTCGATCAGCCACAGGTGCTGCTATTGCGCGCACCGAATGGCACATGGAACTTCTCCAGTCTAGGTAGCAAATCGACTGCGCCGGCTTCGCAAAGTACGTCAAACCCTAATCTTTCAGTGGAAAAACTTGATATTACAAACGGCCGCGTTTCTATCGGAGATGCTGCGACCCCCGGTAAATTGCACACCTACGATAACGTGAATGTTGGAGTAAAGAATTTTTCCTTCGCCTCACGCTTCCCTTTCACGCTCTCGGCGACCTTGCCCGGGGGCGGCGACTTGAAACTGGATGGCGAAGCTGGCCCCATTAATCCCGCGGACGCAGCGGCTACCCCACTTGACGCCAAGCTGAACGCGCAGAAGCTCGACTTGGCAGCCTCGGGCTTCGTGGATCCCGCGTCTGGAATTTCTGGAATCACAGACTTTGACGGGACCCTTAGCTCCGATGGCAATCTTCTCCGCAGCAGCGGCACGGTAAAAGCTGAGAAGCTTAAACTGGCGCCCAAAGGCTCACCTGCCGGCCGGCCGGTGCAGGTGAAATATGCCATCGAACACGACATGAAAAAGCAGTCAGGCCAAATTACCCAAGGGGACATTGCACTTGGACTGGCGGCAGCGCAAATGCTGGGGACCTACAGCATGCAGGGCGAGAACACACTTTTGAATCTGCGACTCAATGGGCAAGGCATGCCCGTCGATGAATTGGAAGCTATGTTGCCCGCCGTGGGAGTGGTTTTACCTCCGGGCTCATCGTTAAACGGCGGAACCCTTTCGGCTGCCTTGAACATTGCGGGCAGCGCTGCCAAACCGGTAATTACCGGTCCGCTTCGCCTCAGCAATACCAAGCTTTCAGGGTTCGATCTTGGCTCTAAACTATCGTCGATTTCTAAGTTCACCGGCGCTCAGAGTACTCCTGACACTTCCATTCAAAATCTCAGCACGGCGGTACGATTCGCGGCGGACGGAATCCAAACTCAAAATTTGAATCTAACGGTGCCGGCTTTGGGCGTGCTCACAGGCGCCGGCACTATCAGCCCTAGCGGTGCTCTGGATTACAAGATGAATGCGAACCTTAGCGGAAATTTGGTTTCGGGCCTAACGCAATTAGCGGGCCTCGGCAACAAAGGAACCACCATTTCGTTCTTCGTGCGTGGCACAACCTCAAATCCTTCATTTGTCCCGGATGTTCAAGGAACGCTTAACAGCCAATTGAAGTCGCGCCTGGGATCTACCTTGCAAGGACAAGGGCAGGATCAGGGAGATAACTCCGTAATTAACAAGATTACTGGCCTATTTCATCGCAAGAAGAAGTAGGTTAGCTAATTTGGGCCGGTTCTAGTCTCGGAGCAAGGAGCTGGATCACTAGCAGCGCCGTCAAATAAGCGGACCCGGCCATTATGAATACCGGCAGATAGCTTCCCGTCAATTGCAGCAGAATTCCCGTGAAGGTAGCGATCATCATGCCGCCCACGGCCCCGCCGAAGCCGCCAATACCCACTACTGACGCGACGGCTCGCTGCGGGAACATATCTGAGACCAGCGTGAAAATATTTGCTGACCAGCCCTGATGAGCGGCCGATGCTAATCCGAGCAATGTTACGGCACGCCAGGTACCGTCAACCCGCGAGGCGAAAACGATGGGCACCACGCACAGCGCACAAATCAGCATTGCCGTTTTTCGCGAATGGTTTACACTCCATCCGCGGTTTATGAAAGCGGACGAAAGCCATCCCCCAGCGATGCTTCCCACATCCGCCATTACGTAAATCACGACTAGCGGCGGCCCCAGCTTACTCAACGATAAGCCATGCTTTTCATTAAGAAACTTTGGAATCCAGTACAGGTAAAACCACCAGATCGGATCTGTCAGAAACTTGCCGAGGATAAATGCCCAAGTCTGGCGATGGGGTAGAAGTTGCGCCCATGCAATTTTTACCGTCGATTCCCTGGGATCAGCTTGTATATAAGCCAACTCGCGTGGGGAGAGGCTTTCGTGAACGCTGGGAGGACGATAAGTGGTCAGCCAAATTGCGATCCAGATGGCGCTGAAAACCCCGGTAAACATGAAAGCCCACTGCCAGCCGTATCGCAGCGTCACCCACGGCACAACCAGCGGGGCCACAATCGCCCCGAAGTTCGCGCCCCCGTTGAATATTCCGGTCGCAAGAGCACGTTCCTTCTTAGGAAACCATTCCGCCACGGTTTTGATGGCGGCGGGAAAGTTCCCTGATTCGCCTAACCCGAGTGCGAATCGCACCACACCGAAGCCAAAGGCGCTTCGCACTAGCGAATGCGCCATGGCAGAAAGGCTCCATACCGCGATGGCAACTGCGTATCCCAACCGGGTACCCACGCGATCGATGAAACCGCCCATAAACAGCAGTCCCATGGCGTAGGCGGCCTGAAACCCGGTGACGATGTAGCCGTATTGGATTTCGGTCCAGCCGATTTTGACCTGTAGCACCGGCGCCAGCAGTCCGAAGATCTGCCGGTCCATGTAGTTGATCGTGGTGGCGAAGAAAAGCAGGGCGCAAATTCGCCAGCGGTAGCGGCCAATTTTTGGGGAATGGGGTGTAGCGTCCAACGAAACTCCAGCCGTTGAAACGTCGCTGGAAGGTGCGTCCATAAGACTATTGATTCACGCCGCTCGCAAGAAATCCACCGTCCACCGCCAAGAGATGCCCGGTTACATAACTTGCAGCATCAGAGGCGAGGAAAACCGCAGCTCCAACTAACTCATCGAGACTTCCAAAACGGTGCATCGGCGTGCGGGAGAGAAACTCCTGTCCGCGAGCAGTGCCGTCGAGCAATGCCGAATTTAATTCGGTGCGGAAAACTCCCGGTGCAATCGCATTCACGCAGACTCCCTTAGGGGCCCACTCGATAGCCAGCGATTTGGTCAACGCCCCTACCGCCGCTTTGCTGGCACAGTAAGCGGCAACCTCAAAGAGCGAGACAAACGACGCCAGCGAAGCGATATTGATAATTCGCCCGTACTTTCGTTCGATCATGTGCCGTCCGAACACCTGGCAGGCGCGTAACGTTCCATTCAGATTCGTTTCCAGAATGTTGTTCCATTCGCTGTCCGGCACATCAAGCGTCGGCGTGCGTTTCGTGGTGCCGGCCGAATTGACCAGGATGTCCACCCCGCCGAACTTACCCGCAACCGCTTGCAGCAAGCTTTCCAGGCTGGCCCGGTCAGTGACGTCGGACGTCTGAACCAGCGATTTGCGGCCAAGCCTTTCGACTGCTTCAGCCGCAGCCCGCACTAATTCGGTTCGCCGTCCGGTCGGGACAACGTTCGCTCCCGCCTCGGCGAGCCCCTTGGCCAACGCTAGACCAATACCAGATGTTCCGCCAACCACAACTGCCGTCTTAGATGAGAGATCGAGTTTTGGGTGTCCCATGTTTATAATTTAACGATCCATTCCTGTTGGAAGTGCAAAATAATTCAACGCATTTTGGTAACAAATATTTTTGATCATATTGCCGATCAGTTGTTCGTCGTTGGGCAACTCTCCAGTTTCCATTTCCCTGCCCAGCAAATTGCACAACACTCTGCGGAAATATTCGTGGCGCGGATACGACATGAATGAACGCGAGTCGGTGACCATTCCCACGAAACGCGACAGTAGTCCGCAATTGGAGAGCGCATTCAGTTGTAACTCGATCCCCTCTTTTTGATCAAGGAACCACCACGCACTGCCGAATTGAACTTTGCCCGCAACACTTCCATCCTGAAAATTTCCGATGAGACTGGCAAATATGTAATCGTCCGCCGGATTCAGATTGTAGACTACGACTTTGGGTAACAGGTTATCCCGGTCAAGTTGATCCAGATATCGCAACAGGGCCGCAGCCTGTGGCCAATCCCCGATGGAATCGAATCCCGTGTCCCGACCTAGCGTCTTGCGCGCGCGAGTACTGGCACTGCGGTAAGCGCCGAGGTGAAGCTGCTTCGTCCAGCCCTTGGTGGCATCCAACCGTCCAAAAAACAACATTAAGAAACTAGCGAACTTTAGGAACTCTTCCGCATTGGCGCTCGTGCCGCTGCGAACTGTTTTGAAAATTCCGTCGGCGTCGCGCTCGGAGCACGACTCGGCATAACAATAGTCCAAGCCATGGTCGGACAACCGGCAACCGTGCTGGTGAAAAAAAGCATGGCGCTTCTCCAGTGCGGTCAGCAAATCAGGAAGATTAACGATTGCGATGCCGGTGCAGGATCCTAGTTTATTGACCCATACGTTAAATGCCACCGCATCAGTCGTGTTTAGGGCCTGATCCGGACGGAATGCTGGAAATACCTGAAAACCCGCTCCATCAGCTTGAAGTCGGGCATGGTGCTCCAAAGAATCGGTGGGATCGTCGGTGGTGCATATCGTCTTCACGCCAAACTTGCGGATAATGCCATGAGTGTCCAGTCCACCGCCTTGTAGTTGCTCACTAGCCTCATCCCAGATTTCGAGCGCACTTTCAGCATTGAGCAGCCGATCGATGCCGAAGTAGCGCTTCAGTTCGAGATGGGTCCAGTGATAGAGCGGATTGCGCAAGGTGTCGGGAACGGTCTTAGCCCAGGCGAGAAATTTTTCGTAGGGAGTGGCATCGCCGGTGCAGAATTTTTCGTCCACTCCATTGGCCCGCATGGCGCGCCATTTGTAGTGGTCACCTTCCAGCCATATTTCGAACAGGTTTTTGAATCGCCGATTCTCCGCAATATCTTTCGGCGGGAGATGGCAGTGATAGTCGAAGATAGGCTGCCCGGCGGCGAAGGCATGGTAGAGCCGTGTGGCGGTTTCAGTATGGAGAAGGAACTTCTCCGTGATAAAGGTCATGCGAGTCGCCACCTATGCTACCAGAGGATTCAGGCACACAACTGCCGGCCGAATCCTTAGGTTGCATACAACAGCTAACTCAGGCACTCCATTGAATCACCGTATAGGAACGCGCCGGCACCTCAAACTTTGTTTTTCCGTTCGAGGTCGAAGGCTTGCTCATGGTGGTGGGTACCACTTTCTGTGGAGTTGCAAAAGTATTCGAGCCTTTGAGGTCATCGCCGGTAATAACAGCCGTCGTCACCACACTCGCCGGAATGCGATCCTCCCAGTTTACTTCCACGGCGTGAGCTTTATTCAGATCGCGATTTAGCAGGAACAGCGCGGTCTTTCCATCGCTGTCGGAAGTGGCAACCGCGTCGATGTACGCCACCTGCCCCATACCGGCGACATCATACTTCGGCGATTCCACCAGGAGATCGAGCACCGAGCCGCGCGCATACTGCAGCGCCCAGTTGTACGGATAAAAAATCGTCTGTTTCACCAATCCGCTGGGATTCGTCATGATGGGAGCAATGACATTGATCAATTGAGCCAGGCACGCCAGTTTCACCCGGTCGGCATTACGCATCAGCGTATTAAGAAAACCGCCTACCAGCAGCGCATCTTCCAGGTTATAGATCTCTTCCAAAAGATGCGGCGCTTCGTGCCTGTGACCGTCTACCGCATCACCAGTGCGCGCGCGATACCAGACATTCCATTCGTCAAAGGAAAGCCATAATTTCTTCGGCGACCGCTTGTGTCCTTGCACCAGGTCGCAGACAGCCAAAGTCTCCGCAATTTGTTTTTCCATGCTCAGATTCATAGCAACGAACTTCGAACTGTCTTTGCCGGTTTCTTCTTCGGTGTTACCGACGTAGCGATGCAACGAAAGTGCGTCGACATATTCGTAGCACTGTTCCAGCACTTCCCGGTCCCATTCCAGATAGGTCGGCATTGCCGGTCCGCTGGATCCACAGGCGATGAGTTTTAACGACGGGTCGACCGCATGCATCTGGCGAGCTGCATCCTGGGCTTTCAATCCATATTCGGTGGCCGTCATATGCCCGATCTGCCACGGCCCGTCCATTTCGTTTCCCAAGCACCAGTTTTTGACATTGTAAGGTTCAGCGACTCCATGCTTGCGACGCAGCTCGCTCCACTTGGTTCCCTTATCCACATTGCAGTATTCCACCAGGTCAGCTGCCTGCTCAGTGGTGCCGGTACCGAGATTCAAGCCCATCAGCGGCGTTGTACCCACCGCTTTACACCACGTCATGAATTCATCGGTTCCGACCTGGTTGCTGTTGAGGGAATTCCACGCTTTATCGAAGACGTGAGGACGGTCTTGCTTCGGGCCTATCCCGTCCAGCCAGTTATAACCAGAAACAAAATTTCCGCCGGGGTAACGAACGATGGGCACACCCATCTGGCGAACCGTTTCCATTACATCTTTGCGAAAACCATTAGCGTCGGACAGCGGCGAACCAGGATCGTAGATTCCCTCGTAGATCGCACGGCCGAGATGTTCCAGGAATGAACCGAACAAGTTGCGATCGAGGGGAGCCACCACACGCCGCGAATCGATATAAATCCGCACCGGATCCGACGTGGCTTGCCCACGCAGAAACCTGGGAAATAAGGTGCTGGCTGCGCACGCCGCGCCTGCTGCGGCGGTCTGGCGCAAGAACCGTCTTCTCGATTTTGAAGCCATGGTTGATCTCTCCTGTCCCCGTCTCGGGAAAACGTTTGCTCATTGCCCACGGGATTCTACAACAATTGTCTCTAGTCAAAAGGCAAAATGTTTTCGGGCCAGATTTTGCGTCCCGCGACTGTTTCTCGGCGGTCAGGCGGCTGGTATTCTTTAGCAGATGACTACGCCTTCTACCTCCATCCGGTCTTTGTTTCTTGACGGTCCGGCTGGACGCCTCGAGGCGCTGCTCAATGAAGGCGCCCCTAATGCCTGCCTCGCTGCGCTCATCTGTCATCCCCATCCGGTTTATGGGGGAACGCTGCATAACAAAGTTGTCTTTCATGCTATGAAGGCCCTGAACAGTTTTGGGTTCCCTACCCTGCGTTTCAACTTCCGCGGCGCCGGCCTGAGTGAAGGAGAGCACGATCATGGCGGCGGAGAAGCTGACGATGTTCGTACCGCCCTCGACTGGCTTGATAGAGAATTTAACTTGCCGGTGATCTTTGCAGGTTTCTCTTTCGGCGCAGCCATTGGCTTGAAAGTTGTGTGTCCGGATGCTCGCGTGGTGGCGGTAGTCGGACTCGGGCTCCCCGTGGCGACCGTCGAAGATCGCATTTATGACCTGGAGTTTCTGAAAAGCTGCGCTAAACCTAAGCTATTCATCAGTGGCACGCGTGACAAGTTCGGCCCACGCGAAAGGTTGGAAGAAGTCGTGAGAGGTATTCCTGAGCCGAAGAAGTTAGTGCTGGTCGAAGGGGCCGATCATTTTTTTGAAGGCCGGCTGCGCGAAGTCCGTGACGTCATTGCGGCGTGGGTGCCCGAGATCAAACTGGCCTGATGGTTATGGTAGGGACGCGGCCATTGGAATTGAATATTGACTCTCGCCTTTGTCGTTCACCGCAGTAACAGCGTAAAAGTAGATGGCCGGTCCAGATACGGGGAAATCGAAAAACGGCGGCATGGTTGCCATACCGATTTTTCGATAGCTACCCTCGCCTCTGCTGGAGCGATAGATGTTGTAAGAGGTCGCCGATTGCGACAGAGTCCATGATAACTTGGCGGAGTGCGGCGTACCTGGCATTGCCATCGACTGCTCGACGAGATAACTCCTGAGCTGCGGATAGGCAGCGATGCCACCGGCAATCATTCCGGCGACTACGACAATGAACGCTATCCGTAATGTCTTCATAGCTGGCACAACAACACGATTCTAAACAAATATCGCTGGCTGAAGTCCTCCCCATATAATTCTCCCGTGATCATTCCGAATGAAATGGGGTCTGCGGCACGGCGAAATCTTGCTCGAAGCATATTTCAGCGCGCCTTGGCCGAATCGAGTATTGCCAAAGCGTTCGAACGTGAGGTTGACTGCGACCATAATGTTCTTCGCATCGGCGACGATCTATATACGCTAAATGATTACCGCCGCGTGTTCGTCATCTCGATCGGGAAAGCCGCACACAGCCTATTGAGCGCCCTGCAGGCACGGGTCGGGGACCGTTTCGACGGTATTGTCGCCAGTTCCATTCCCCCGTCCTCGCAAGTTAGGGGGTTTCGGTATTTTCTGGGAGGGCACCCCACCCCGAATTCGGACTCGGTGCGTGCCGCCGAAGCGATGCTCAAGTCTCTGCGGTCGCTGGATGAATCTGCGCTTGTAATTTTTCTGCTGAGTGGCGGCGGCTCTGCAATTGCGGAGAAGCCCCTGGACGAAGAGATTTCTCTGGATGAGCTGATTACGGCATATCAGGCACTAGTACACTGTGGCGCACCCATCGGAGAGATCAATGCAATCCGCAAGCATCTCTCCGCGATCAAGGGTGGCAGACTGGCACGCGCTGCACATCCTGCCAGACACGTTTCTATCATGGTGTCCGACGTTCCCGATAACTTGCCGGATGCGCTGGCTTCCGGCCCGACCATGCCCGACTCGACCACTGCGGATGACTGCTATGCCATTGCCGCGAAATATGGATTGCTGGAGCACCTTCCGGCATCGGTGCGGGAATTGTTTGATCGAAAGGCGCTCGAAGAGACGCCGAAGCCGGGTGATGAAGAATTTATCGGAGCGCGCTGGCGAACCGTGTTGTCGAATAAAAATGTGCTTGAAGCTGCGTCGTCTGCAGCCACGGGGGCGGGGTATCGCGTGGAAGTCGACAACAGTTGCGACGACTGGGACTACGCTAAAGCGGCGGAATACCTGCTGGGACGCGCTAAGCATTTGCGAGCCCGCTCCGGACCGCTATGTCTCATTTCGGGAGGCGAGGTGACCGTGACCGTGAAGAGCGTTAGTGGAATCGGTGGCCGCAACCAGCAATTTGCCCTAGCTTGCGCTACCCAGATCACTGGAGAAAACATTACCGTCCTCAGCGCCGGTACCGATGGCATTGACGGCAACAGTCCGGCCGCCGGAGCGGTGGTGGATGGAACAACCATGGATCGTGCCGTGCAAGCAGGGCTGGATCCACACCGGCATTTGTCAGGATTTAATGCATTCCCCTTGTTTTCTGCAGTGAACGACGCCCTGATAGTTGGCCCAACTGGCAATAACCTGCGCGATTTGCGGATTCTGTTTGCCCATTGAGCATGCCGACCTACTTCCGCAGAGCAATGACAAGCTGGGCTGTGGTCAACGCCTGGCCTACATGGCGCTGGGTGTGGTCGGCGATGTGAATGAGCAGCCCGGCTACGGACGTCGGTAGACGCTTCTTCCCTACCGTGCGTGCGTCGTTCACTTTAGCCACATCGAACGCGCGAATGCGCGTCTCGCTTCGCGCTATGGCGGCGTCCAGTTCCGCGAATAACTCTGTTTTGGTAGTAACGACACCCAATTCGGTTTGGATCGCAGAAAGTTGATCTTCGCCTAAAGCACGACCTTCCGCATAGGTGAGCAACCGGTCGAGGCTCCGCGCTATATGCTTCAGGTGAAATGTCACCGGCGGTAAGCCAAAGGGACGCGTGTTAAGTTCTTCGTCGGTTAGTGTCGCACTGAAGTAGTGCAGGTCATTCCGTGCGAGCTCGAGCGCATGTAACACCGCGCGCAACACCGGCGGGACACCGGTAAGAGTGCCGCTCAACCAGGGTTCCGGTATAGTTTCAGCCATTTTTCCCAGCCTTCATCGAGGTAGTTAACATCGGGCGAGAATTAGGCGCTTGCGTCCAGTTTAGCGTCACGTCGTCTTTGGCAATCCGTTAAGCCGCTGATATGGGCTGCAGCTTTCTTGCTATCTCTGAGTAAAGATCCACTGCTTCAGCCAATTGCTGCTTTTCTACGAATTCGCCCGTGGTGTGGGCTACGTGAATGGAACCGGGACCTATCAGCAGCGGCTGTCCCCAGTTGCTAAGCGCAGGAATGTCGGTGGTGAATGCTGCGACCATGGTCGAAGCACTGTCTATCGCGCGTAGCCGGACGAAGGGAATTTCCAGGGTGAAATCAACGTCCGCCAACCCTGCCACTGTTTTCACGATCTCGCTCCGCAACGCATCGGATGGACCAACTAGGCGGTAAAGCAGCTGAGCCTGAGCTTTGTCGGGAATAACGTTGGGTGCGCGTCCGCCTTCGATTACTCCAATATTTAAAGTACAGGGGCCAATACCTTCGGTAACGGGCAGCTTCATGGCGCGAAGTTTGGTCAGCGCTTCAATCAGTTTGTCGATCGCGGATTCCCCCAACTCCGGATAAGCAGAGTGCGCCATTCGTCCGCTCGCGGTGACCTCGGCACGCAGCGCGCCCTTCGATGCTAGGGCTATCCGGTTTTCCGTTGGCTCTCCGTTAATCAGGAACTTGCAGCCGTTGGCATGGCGGTTGGCTACTTTTGCACCCAGGCTGTCGCGCTCTTCTCCTACGAGATATAGAAGTCCGACATAGATCCCCTCGGCACGAAGCCGCTCAGCAGCCGCAACCTGGGCCGCAATGATGCCTTTGGCGTCACAAGAGCCGCGTCCATATATACGATCGCCATCTTCCGACGAGGAAAAAAACGGCGGCACCGTATCCATGTGAGTGGAGAAAAAAACCGTGGGATGGAGTTCCTGGGGCGGAGTCGCGACAACATTCATGCGCGCTCCTTCCACCGGCATTTTGCTCGCAATATATCTCAGCCGAGTAAGCTCGGCGTGCAGGAAATCGCCCACTGGGCCTTCGTTCCCAGTGATGGATTCGATGTCGACTAACTGCCGTGTGAGGGAAACAACATCCATGAAGGAGAGGATAACCCATGGTCGGCACCAAGCGCGAGATTGCGGAAAGTTCAACCCGTGGTCGCTGTTATACTGCCCGACGGTCGGAGGCGATACGACAAATGAGCGAAGTGCGGCCGGATCAAATTCTGCAAGTTGGCCTGGGCTTTTGGGCCTCAAAGACGCTTTTGAGCGCTGTAGAGATGGAACTATTCACCGAACTAGCCAAACATCCTGAGGACCTCGAGACTCTGCAAGGGCGGCTCGGTCTTCATCCGCGGTCGGCTCGCGATTTCCTGGACGCGCTGGTGGCGCTGAAATTTCTCGAACGCCGTGGTGGCCAGTACTACAACACGCCATCAACGAATGTATTTCTCGACAAGCGTAAGCCCTCCTACATCGGCGGCATTCTCGAAATGGCTAACCTCCGCCTCTACCCGTTTTGGGGGGCCCTTACAACGGCGTTGCGCACCGGGCTGCCGCAGAACGAAGCCAAAGCCGGCGGCCCTGACCCGTTCGTTGCCCTCTACGCCGACCCCACGCGACTGAAGGGATTTCTCCAGGCAATGACGGGTGTAAGCCATGGAGCAAATATCGCCATCGCTCGGCAGTTCCCCTGGAAAAATTATCAGACTGTAGTGGATGTCGGGACCGCTCAGGGTGACCTGATTACTCAGGTAGCCCTGGCTAATCCGCACATCCGGGGAACGGGTTTTGATCTGCCGGAGGCGGGGCCAATTTTTGAAGATTATATCGAACTGAACGGGCTTTCGGGGCGGGTGAAGTTCCTGCCAGGAAGCTTTTTTGATCAGCCGGTACCCAAGGCCGACGTCGTGATGATGGGCCACATCTTGCACGACTGGAATCTCGACACCAAGCGAATGCTGGTTCAAAAAGCTTATGAAGCGCTGCCCGACAGCGGCGCCTTGGTGGTTTACGAAAGCATTATCGATGATGATCGCTCAAGTAACGCGTTCGGACTACTGATGAGCCTGAATATGCTGATCGAAACTCCTGGCGGATTCGACTATACCGGCGCCGATTGCGCGAATTGGATGAAAGAAGCAGGTTTCCGCGAAACCCGCCAGGAACACTTGGTAGGGCCGGATTCCATGGTGATTGGGATCAAGTAGTTCCCTGCCTCACTGTGTAGGCAGGTCTGTCACGTCCACCGCCTCTTTCACCGAATACCGTGAGCTCGGCGAACATGTGGAGTAGCCAGCGGCCTGCGTCACTTCTGAGTTAGCAGCCTCTCGTTTCACAATGTAAGTGTCCAACACGTAGCACACCGATTCTTCTGGGACGACGATTCTCCGACCGAAGCTGGGCTTCTTAAGCCGGCCTGTGGCCGGCGGCATTTGGAATTTGTTGACTACCATGCTCTGACTGGGATTCTGAAGCAAATTCGGTTGAGCGGATGAAGCGGATTGAGTTTGATCGCTGGCGAAACTGCCAACTGAAACCACGGTGAAGAAGGCGAACAAGAGGAAGTTGATGTTGCGCATGTTGCTACCCTCGCGATAACGAAATTGTAATCCCCGCGACGAGGAAACCCTCCAGGATTTTCGAGCCTGATGTCAGCATACGAGTGCTGCCACTTATCGGGGCTGGACGGCGCGCTTTCCCCTATCTTGGCCACTTGCCTAAGTCAAACGCGGATGCGCGCTACACTACAAATATGTCTTCCAACTCGCTCGCCAACGCTTCTTCCGCTTATCTACGTTCTGCCATGCACCAGCCGATCCAGTGGCATGAATGGGGCGAGGAAGCGTTTGCTGCGGCGCGCCGTGATAATAAGCCCATTCTCCTGGATATTGGCGCGGTGTGGTGCCACTGGTGCCATGTGATGGACCGCGAGTCTTACGACAATCCTGAAATCGCACAGCTTGTAAATGAACGATTTATCGCAGTTAAGGTAGATCGGGACGAGCGACCCGATGTAGACAGTCGCTACCAGGTCGCGGTGAACGCCATCACAGGGCAGGGAGGCTGGCCGCTTACCGCATTTCTTACGCCTGACGGCAAACCGTTTTTCGGCGGCACTTACTTTCCTCCCGACGATCATTATGGGCGTCCCAGTTTCAGGCGGGTTTTGCTGTCGATCTCTGACGCCTATCGCGATAAAAACGGCGACGTGATGGAACAGGCCACCATGGTGGAGAGCGCCGTCGCACAGTCGGATTTGTTTGCCGGCAAGAGCGGCGATTTTTCGCCGGGAATCGTTGACGCTATTTTGCAGTCGGCGCTTAAGATGTTCGATCCTAATCACGGCGGTTTTGGCAATGCTCCGAAGTTTCCTCACTCGGCGGCAATCGATCTGGTAATTCAACGTTATGTGCGCTCAGGCGGCGAAGAATTACGCAATCTGTTTGTCACAACTTTGCAGAAGATGGCGACCGGTGGTGTCTATGACCAGCTTGCCGGAGGCTTTCATCGCTACTCGGTTGACGAACATTGGATCGTGCCGCACTTCGAAAAAATGTCCTATGACAATTCTGAGCTGTTAAAGAATTACATTCATGCCTGGCAGGCGACAGGCTCGGAATTTTTCGCCGATGTGGCTCGGGACATCATTCGCTGGATGGATGAATGGCTCAGCGATCGCGAGCGTGGCGGCTTCTATGGCTCGCAGGATGCCGACTATTCCATGGACGACGACGGCGATTATTTCACCTGGACGGTCGTGGAAACTGCGGACGTGCTCACTGAAGATGAAATGCGGGTGGCCGCTCTCCACTACGACATTAACGAAGTAGGAGAAATGCACCACAATCCGGCCAAAAATGTTCTCTATGTCAGGGCGCCGGCTGAACAAATTTCGAATCGGTTGAAGATGCCCATAGAGCACGTGGCCTCTCTGGTACAGTCAGGCAAGAAAAAAATGTATGCGGCAAGGTTGCAGCGCCCGACGCCCTATGTTGACAAGACGATTTATTCCAGCTGGAATTCGTTGTGCGTCTCCGCTTACCTTGAGGCTGCAAAGGTTTTGCAGATCAGTGATGCACGGCACTTCGCTCTGCGCTCGTTGGATCGCGCGCTGGCGACAGTCTGGAGCCCAGAATCCGGTTTGCAGCACGTGATTGCGTATTCCGACCCGAAAGCGGCGAAGCGTGAAGTGCCAGGAATGCTCGATGACTATGCTTTCACCGCAATCGCCTGCCTGGACGCATACGAGGCTACGGCCGACCTTAGCTACTTCCGCTTTGCTCAACAGATTGTAGACGCAATGATCGTGAAGTTTTTTGATCCGACTGGTGGCGGCTTTTTTGATACCGCGGGAACCGGAGGTGATGGCAAACAAGTTTTGGGAGTTTTGGGGACTCGACGCAAGCCTTTTCAGGATTCGCCCACTCCGGCGGGAAATTCCATGGCGGCCATCGCCCTGCTACGCTTACATGCTTACACCGATAACGCCGAATATCGCGAAAAGGCCGAGCAGACCCTGGAGGTATTAGCGGGTGTGGCCCATCAGTATGGAATATTTGCCGCAACCTACGGCATCGCGGCAGAACAGTTCTCGCAGCCGCATACTCAGGTGGTTATTGTTGGCGAAGGTCTCGTCGCCGAAAATCTTTACGCTGCCGCGATGGCGTCATTTAACTTTGGCAAGGCAGTATTGAAGTTAACCGCCAGCCAGGCCGTCGCGCAAAACCTTCCACCAGTATTAGCGCAGACGATTCCGCAGCTGCCTGCTATACGCGAGGGCAAAGCTGTGGCAATTGTCTGTTCGGGATTCAATTGCCTGCCGCCGGTTTTTGCTGGTGAGGAGTTGGCTCGCGTTTTGGGCTCCGCAAGCGAGAGCGTTCGCCACTAAGGCGCTAAGGAAATCAGCGCGAAGCCGGGGGAGTTTTTGTCCAATAAAAAGGGCCGACGTCGTCATTCTACGATCGTCGGCCTAACGAAATTAGCTACTTCAGGTCAGCCAAAACTAGATCTTTTGGCATTTTGGGTTCTTCGGGTTGCACAACGGAATCGGTCCACCGTCCGAGACTACTGGGACGAGAGGAGCTGCGACTGCCGTAAGCGCACCCACCAGACCTACCATCAGGAGGAACATCCTGATTGCACGTTTCATGGGGTATTTCTCCTAGTACAGGATCCCTGGGAGCGGGAAGCCTGACAGGGCGAATTATAGCCAGCATTACCGAAGTAACTCGGAGGCACAACTGATAAGGGAAAATACGGAATACTGTATTTTCCGTAGATGTAATAAGATTAGTTATGTACTTTGTTTTATTTAACTTATAGAGATTTGATACTGTAACGGTTTACGGAGGGGGTAAATACCTAGAGACGGCGGCGAACTGTTACGGAATCGGAACAAACGCCAAAATGTGCAATCTCTTGCAACCAAAGTATCCTTCGCAGTTACTTTCAATGCATCATGAGTGACCTTTGTAAAGACGAGGAGTTCATGCGCCGCGCTCTTGACGCTGCGCGGGCGAGCACTGGACTCGCGTCACCTAACCCCCTTGTGGGCGCGATCATTGTTAGTGACGACGGTGAAGTAGTCGGCATCGGCAGCCACACCTACGATGGCCTTAAGCACGCCGAAATTCTGGCCCTGGATCAGGCTGGAACTCGAGCCCGCGGATCAACTCTCTACGTCAATCTGGAGCCGTGCTCGCATCGCGGACGCACCGGTCCGTGTGCGGACGCAGTGATTAGCGCCGGGATATATCGCGTGGTGGCCAGCATGCAGGACCCAAATCCCCAAGTAAGTGGCCGGGGATTTTCGCAGCTTAAGCAAGCGGGCGTCCAAGTAAGCGTCGGCGTATTGGAATCGGAAGCTCGACGTCTCAATGACGCATTCGCGAAATATATACGGACGCGAATTCCGCTGGTCACACTCAAATCCGCCCTAACTCTCGACGGCAAGATTGCACCGCCTGCTGGGCAGCCCAGAGAGTGGATCACTGGCGAATCATCGCGAACGCATGTACAGCAACTGCGGCATCAGCACGATGCCATTATGGTGGGGGCTGGAACCATCATTGCCGATGATCCATTTCTCACCGATCGGAGCCTGCTCCCCCGTCGTCGCCCGCTACTGCGCGTCGTGCTTGATTCGCGGCTGCGGCTCTCCCTCGATTTCCAGATCGTAAAGAGCGCGAATGAGGATGTGATGCTTTTCTGTGTCGACGCTGATGCGAATCGAAAGAAGGAGCTTGAAGATCGCGGAGTACGTGTCGAGCAAGTTAGTGCTTCTGATGATGGACGGACCGATCTCACGGCCGTTCTGCGCCGCCTTGGGCAGTTACAAATCATCAGCGTAATGATCGAGGGCGGAGCTGCGGTCAACGGAGCGGCGCTTTCTGCGGGGATAGTCGATAAACTTTTTCTCTACTACGCGCCGAGAATTATGGGAACTGGCATTCCGTTCGCGAGATCGTCGGGCTTTCAAATACCACCACGATTGCAATCCGTGCTCCTTCACCGATTCGGCAATGATCTAGCCGTGGAGGGATACATAAGAGACCCTTACACGGCGATGTCAGCCTGAGCGCAGCGAATGACTCCGGACTCTTCAGTGGGGCAATTTTAAATCTGCGTCGGACAGCCTCTGAGAAAAACATTGAAAAACTAGTCACCCCAGCGACGAAAGCCCGCAGGCCTTATCATGGACTAACCCATGTTCACTGGCATCATCGAAGAAGTCGGACGCGTATCCTCTGTCCTCAACTCGAACGGAAAACGCCGCATCACCGTATCAGCGACCCATCTCGCCCGTGAGTTGAAGAAAGGCGACAGCATTGCAGTTAGCGGAGTCTGCCTGACCGCGATAGGGATTACATCCAAATCATTCTCCGCTGATCTGGCGGCGGAAACCTGGGCGCGTACTTCCCTGTCGCGACTAAAGAAAGATGCGTTGGTGAACCTCGAACTTCCAATGCGCGCCAATGGCCGCTTCGGCGGGCACATCGTTCAAGGTCACGTGGATGGGACCGGCAAGTTCATTTCACTTGAAAGAATCGCCAATGCTCAAGACTATTGGCTGAATATTGAAATCCCGCCCGATATCGCTCGCTACGTGATTTACAAAGGTTCGCTGTCGATCGAAGGAATTAGCCTGACCGTGGCCAAAATCAACGGGATAAAAGTTACAGTTGCCATAATTCCTCACACCGCCGAGATAACAAACCTCACGTCGCTCAAACCCGGGGATCCGGTGAACCTCGAAGTTGACATGATTGCCAAGTATGTTGAGAAGATGAACAATTTCACACCGGCAGCCTCGATCACCCTCGAAAACCTCGTCCGCAAGGGTTTCTGAACAACAAAAAGGGCGCCCCTTGGGGCGCCCTTCTGAGTATCCAAATCCACTCAGTAGTAGCTGAAGTTGAAGTTAGACAAGTAGACGTTGTAGGGCGTCTGTTTCTTGTCGCCATCGATCTGATAGTTGACCGTTATGCCGTACCAATTGCGCGGCTTGGGGTCTTCGATGTGATTAAGCGTTGAAACCTGGCCGTTGAGTTCGATGGACTTGAATATAACTTTATTGTCGGCCGTTCTCCCCACTCGCAGCACAAGATGGTTCCACTGGCCGCTAAGAGGGTGGCATGGAATGCCGGTCTTGACCCAGTGCTCGCTGGGGTTGTCCCAGATGTCCCACTCGTGGTTGTTGCCGCCCAACACGCCCTGAACTCGGCATTCATGGCCCCAGATAAACGACTCTCCGCCGAAGAACTGGTTCATGTCGAATTCCAAAGCCTCTGAGGCCTCCAGGTTTTCGCCATAAAACCATACGTCGTAGACGAAGTTCGAATACTTCTGGACCAGATTTCTGCCCAGATCGGGTAGGCCGCGGGAAGAAAAGTCACCAATCAGATGGTTATTCCAAAGCACGTCGGAATAAACGGCCTGGCCGCCGATTGTGGTCTTTGTCACTTTGCTCGAAGGAGGCGAATTGCCGGGCGCCGGGAAACCAGGAGTCCAAGACCAGGTCGTATCCGGTCCGGTTGAGACGCAACCACTGCACGGATCGTAATTTTGCCAGGGCAGCAGCGCATAACCGGTCCATCCACTGGCTGCTTCAAGATTGGCAAAGGTGTTTACGTTGGCCGGTGGTGGGGCACTTGCCGATCCCACATTGATCGTGACCGGGGTCTTAGAGGTTCCTCCGCAATTATCCCAATCCTGCACGATCACCGTTTGGGAGCCGCCACCCAAATTCAGATTTGTGTCCAGGCTGGCGCCTGCGTTCACATATGCCAGCTGTCCGGCTGCTGGATAGACCCCAATTGCTGAAATGCCCTTGCCGCAGGTGGATGTGGCACTGGCCACGAAATGCACCGGCGAAGTAACCGTAGAATTATTTGTCGGCGTCGCCACCGTCACTCCCGGCTGATTGCCTGGCTTTACCGTAACCGTCACAGGAGTCTTGGCGTAACCCCCGCAAGCGTCCCATGACTGTACTGTCGTGTTGTAGGTGCCCGGGTTCAAGGTCAAATTCGTATCGAGTGATGCGCCGTTCGCGACGTAAGCGAGAACGTTGTCGGCGGTGTAAATTCCTACCGCCGAAACTCCCTTTGCGCAGGCGGATGACGCGCTCGCGGCGTAATGGATCGGTCCGGTAACGGTGGCATTATTGGGTGGCGTGGCTACATTCACGCCCGCCTGGGCTGTCACATTGATCGTAACCTGTACTTGGTCCGACCCACCGCAGTTATCCCATTCAGTAACGGTAGTCTTATAAGTGCCGGGTTTAAGAGTAAGGTTTGCGTCGAGCTTGGACCCGTTAACCGTATAAGCGAGCGCATTGTCTGCGGTGTAAATGCCCATTGAGGCGACGCCTCGGGCACAGCTGCTGGTGGCTGAGGCCACATAGTGAACGGGGGATCCCACGGTAGCTGAATTACTGGGGCTGTTTACCGAAACTCCGGCAAATGCCGAAGCAGCAAACAGGGTCACAAAAGCTATCATGAGATAGAAGAGCGGGGGACGGCATTGGGGCATGCAGTGATTCTCCAAGTCTATGAAGGGTTTAGGGCATAATAGGGAGGTGAAACCGGTAGGGCAATCAGTGGAAAAGCTTAGTTTTCGACTCGAAAGTACATGCTAACACTGACTTTAGTTCGAAAACGGGACGCAGGCATCAAATGAGGGCGCTTGTATTCGGCGGGGCCGCCATGGTTGGGCGAGGTTTACTGCGGAATGTTGCTTAGCCTCCGAAATCGATGAAATCTGTCTCCGTGAGTAGAACTTCCCTAGATCGCCTCATAAAAAGTGCATTGAGAAATTCGCCGGGCAACAAATCAGCCAAGCGTTAGATTCTCGGCCTTCTAAAGCCAGACCCATCCCACCACCCAACTTCTCAACGATGCGGCAATGAGAAACAGTCTGGCCAATCGTGGTAAGCAGAAATGTCAGGAAGGAGCATCGTAGTGGTAAGAAAAATGCCAGTCAACGGAGGCAGGAATCAGCGGCGGCTTCGGAGCTTACTTGCTATCGCCACGGACTCCCGAGATGAGATGCAGCTACTTCGAAGTGATCTCAAACACGATCATCGCCAATAGCGGAAGGAAGAGCAGGACGCCGCCGGCAATTAGTACCACTTCGCTAAGCAGATCGGGTTTCATCAAATCATCTCTGCGCATGTTTTATCTCCTCGCAGTTGGAGATTAGAGGCAGAAGCCTGGGTCGAAGCAGCCCTCTACCGCAACAAGATTTTAAAATTGCAGGATTCACCCGATCCTGAAAGTAATTGGTTGGTAACTGAGCAAGTCCGCGCGCCGCCGTAAAGCTCCGCTACGGCTCCTTGCTGACAAAAGTCGCGACCGCAGCGCCTTAAAGGCGCTTCTTCTCGTTTACTCTTCCGCCCGGCTGGAAGCCGGGCGCTTCCACGGCGCTACCAGCACTTGCGATTGAACAAACAAATTCGTTGGCGTCAAAACTTGTGCCGACGCCAACCTTCTTTTTACTCAGGCATAGCGATAGTCACGAGTTGCGGTAAGGAATATATTGCCCCGGGCAGTTCCGTGGAAGCGTGGCGCTTCCAGCGCAACGATATGTCCTAGAGTTCGAGAGGCTTCAGCCGCTGCTTCCAGCGCCAATGTCGGTTGTCGGCAGCCAGCCGTAGCGGAGCTACGGCTCTACCGGGCTGCGGAATTCCATTGTTTGCACAAAAGAAAGGGGGCTGCGATTAACCGCAGCCCAAGCCATCAGCGAAATCCGCGAAAGCCCTTGGTTAGTGCCGCGGCCCCCCACGGCCACCGCCACCGCCGCCGGGGCGACCGCCACGGCCACCACGACCACCTCCGCCGCCGGGCCTGCGTCCGCCTCCACCACCGCCGCCAGGCCGGCCACCGCGTCCGCCGCGGTCCCGATCAAAGCTGCGTGGAGGTGCGCCGGTGCCAGTGCTGGCTGGCGCGCCATCACGATTAAAGTTAGGCTCAGCCTCGTCGGGAAAATCGCCGCCACCGGTGATGGTCATTGAACCGCCCACCGGAGCTGCTGCAACATCCTCTTCGCCGCCTTCATGCCCTTCGCCTTCCGCCGGGGGAGCGCCTTCGCCTCCACCCATCTTGGCGCGCTGCTCTTTCAGGATGGCCTTGCGCGATAGCCGAATGCGATTGCCTTCGACCGCCAGCACTTTCACCAGCACCTGATCGCCTTCTTTCAACTCGTCGCGAACATCCTGGATGCGATGCTCGGCAACTTCGCTGATGTGCAGCAATCCGTCGGTGCCGGGAATGATTTCGACGAACGCACCGAAATCAGCCAGGCGAGTCACGGTGCCAAGGTATGTCTTGCCGACTTCCGCGGTGGCCGTGAGGTCGCGAATAATCTGCAGAGCTTTGTTGGCGGACGCCTCGTCGTTTGAAGCCACGTTGATCTTGCCAGTGTCTTCCACGTCGATTTTCACGCCGGTCTGCTCGATGATGCTGCGAATCATCTTGCCGCCGGGCCCAATCACGTCGCGAATCTTATCGACTGGGATCTGCAAGGTGTAGATTCGTGGCGCGTAGGCCGAAACCTTCTCGCGTCCGCCGGTAATGGCCTCGTTCATTTTGTCGAGAATGTGCAGCCGGCCTTTTTGTGCCTGCGCCAGGGCTTCCCGCATGATTTGGGCGGTGATGCCGCCGACTTTAATATCCATCTGCAGGGCGGTGATGCCTTCGCGGGTGCCGGCAACCTTGAAGTCCATGTCGCCGTAGTGATCTTCGGCGCCTGCGATGTCAGAGAGAATTGCGTAGGTGTCGCCTTCTTTCACCAATCCCATGGCAACGCCTGCTACCGGGGCTTTCAGAGGAACGCCCGCGTCCATCAGCGAGAGGGACGCGCCGCAGACCGAGGCCATCGAAGAGGATCCGTTGGACTCGAGAATGTCGGAAACGACGCGCATGGTATAAGGCCAGGCTTCTTCCGAGGGCAGAACTTGCAGGAGTGAGCGCTCCGCCAGCGCACCATGGCCGATTTCGCGGCGTCCAGCGCCACGCAGGAACTGCACTTCTCCGACGGAAAACGGCGGGAAGTTGTAGTGCAGCAGGAAGCGCTTCTTGGCTTCGCCTTCGAAGGTCTCAAGGCGCTGCTTGTCGTCGCTGGTGCCAAGCGTGGTGGAAACCAGCGCCTGAGTTTCGCCGCGGGTGAATACGGCCGAGCCGTGAGTGCGGGGAAGAATGCCGACTTCGATGGAGATGTTGCGAATCTGATCGAACGCTCGGCCATCCGGACGGCGCTTGCGGGCTGTGACTTCCTCGCGGAAGATGCGCTCGCGCAGAGTCTCGTAATAAGTCTTCAGCTTGGCGCGGCCCTTGAGGTCTTCTTCAGGGATCGCTTCCGTCAGCTTCTTCTTGATGTCTTTGATCAGGGCGTAGCTTTCGGCCTTGGGATGCTTCTCGGTGTCGAGAGCGTCAGTGAGTTCGGCGCCCACGCGGCCCTTAAGGTCGTCGAAGTATGCCTGGTCAAATTCCGGTGGCGTAACTTTGCGCTTTGGCTTTCCGGCTTTATCGCGGAGCTCAAGAATGGTGGCGCAAATCTTCTTGATTTCGGCGTGACCGAATTCGATGGCGTCGACCACCGTTTCTTCTTTCACTTCCTTGGCACCCGACTCGATCATCACGATGCCTTCTGCGGTGCCGACCACCATGATGTTGAGCAGACTGTCGCGCATTTCCGCATAGCTGGGATTGACAATGAATGCGCCATTTACCAGGCCAACGCGCACCGCCCCGATGGGGCCTTCAAAAGGAATGTCAGAGATAGTCAAGGCGCACGATGCGCCGTTAATGGCTAAAACGTCAGGGTCATTTTCAGTATCAGCGGAGAGCACAAAGGCGATGACCTGGGTCTCGCACTTGAAGCCTTCTGCGAACAGCGGCCGCACTGGGCGGTCGATCATGCGGCTGGTGAGGATTTCGCGCTCACTGGGCCGACCTTCACGCTTGATGAATCCGCCGGGGATGCGTCCACCGGCATAGGTGTACTCACGGTAATCAACGGTGAGCGGGAAAAAGTCGATCCCCTCGCGGGGGTCAGGGTTGGAGACGGCGGTAGCGAGAACAACGTTATCGCCGGAGCGAACCACGGCCGCGCCGTGGGCTTGTTTCGCTAAATTTCCAGTTTCAAAAGATATGGTTTTACCGCCGGAGAGTTCAACGCGTACTTCTTGTTTCATTCGATTTCCTTCTTGGCAGGGGCACAAATGGGTGCGACTTGGCTAGGCTGCAACCTTTGCTAGATTGCACCTTGGGCAGGATGGCGCTAATACCAATTTTAGAGTTGAGCGGGGACGCACTGCTCAGCTGCCTCATGCCGCCGACGTTCGGCGGTTTAATCCCGGTTGCCTTGCAAACAAATGCTGAACCTTCAAAAACCAAGCCTTATTTACGCAGGCCAAGCTTTTGAACAACGCCTTTGTAGCGATCGGAATCGTATTTCTTGAGGTAGTCCAACAAGCGACGCCGCTTGCTGACCAGCATGAGAAGCCCGCGGCGTGAACCGTGGTCCTTCTGGTGCGTTTTGAAGTGCTCCGTCAATTGGCCAATACGCTCACTTAGCAGCGCAATCTGGACTTCTGGACTCCCAGTGTCGGTGGGATGCGTGCGATGTTGGTCAATGAGGGACTGCTTTTGCTCTCTGGCTAGCACTAACCTGATGCACTCCTGTTCAGTTTCAATTTATCTTCGTAACGCCTTTGAGAGTAACACGATGGCGCGCGGGGTGTAAAGGTAAGCTGGCTCCAAGACAGTAGGTCTCGTGCGGATGGGCTCCGGTTGCTTCCTATATAAAAACGGTTTGAAGCTCCTACACTTGAAATCTTGAACCAGAACACCTTATGGCGTGACCGCAGCGCCAGAAGCTCTACCACAGGGATGTCCGAAGTTCCTTTTGAGCCAACCCCTTGAGTAATAGACCAATCTTAGTGCTTTCGAAGTAGAATCGTTTCGCATGCCGACCCGCTGCTCAAAATGCGGCTACAGCAATGACCCCGAGTTCCGCTTCTGCGGAATGTGCGGGAATCCCATGCAACGCACTTACGACGAGCCGGTACGAGTGCAGCGGCCACAGTCTTTTGCGGATCGCGCTCCCGCCGATAAGAAATCCGTCGAGCCCGTTGCACCCAGTCGGCCCGCTTACAAAGGAACGGTTGCGGAGAGGCCTACCGGAGATCGCGTCGCTGCAGACCGAGGTGTTGGTCGGGGGGGTGGCAACAATCGCCCAACAGGCGATTGGCCGGATGACGACGACATTCTAAGCGATCGCGAGAGCGAGCGAGACCGCGAGCGCAACGATCGGGAACGAAGCAACCGCGAGCGCAGCGAGCGCGAACGAGCTGACCGGGCGCTTTACGAGAATGGCGGCTTCGACATGAGCCCCCGGCCCGGTCGGACTACGTCGAGCGATGCTGTGCGTAGAGAGGAATACACGCCGGTAAGTGGGCCGTCTTTTTTGGGACTGGAGCCGCAGCGCCCGGAACCCGCCCAGACTTATCTCTACGACGACGAGCCCGAGCCGGGTCACGGACGACTTTACCTTGGGATTATTTTGCTGCTCGCCGTCGGTGGAGGACTTTTCTGGCAGTGGCAGCACGAGGGGTATCCATGGAACCCTCCGGCAAAGCCTGCGGTGGCGGCGGATGCCGACTCTACTGAACCAGCGGCACCAGGATCGGCTAACGCTACGACGTCAACCGAAGCGCCACCGGCCGAATCGCAAGCTGCCACAGCGCCAAAACCAGATGCAGCGGTCCCCGATGCCACCAAACTTGCGGCTACTCCAGCTGAGCCAGTCCCTCCCACCGTGGAAAAGGTGGAAAAGAATGATAAGGGGGTCGAGAAGCCGGTTGAGCCCGTGGCCAAAGCTGCCACGCTTACGCCACGAAAGGCAGTTCGCGAGCCTGTGCCGCAAGTCGAGCCGCCGGATCCGTCAGAGACACTATTTGTCGAAGGACAGAAATATCTTTACGGAAGTGGCGTTCCAGAAAATTGCAGTCTTGCTCGCACCAAGTTGATGGCGGCGGCCAATCAGTCAAATTCGAAGGCCCAAAGCACCGTTGCTACCATGTATGCGACAGGCCACTGCCTGCCCCGGAGTTTGCCACAGGCCTATCACTGGTTCGCTTTGGCTCTCCACAAAGAGCGCGACAACATGCGCCTGCAGCGTGACCTCGAAATGTTGTGGAACCAGATGACGCCGGAAGAAAAGCAGATTGCGCTTAAGACCCGGTAAAGGCGAATAACTAAGTGCGCACACCGCAAACTCCAATTTTGCGGTAAATTAGTCCGATTCATTTTCCTGCCATGACAAAACAGACCGCCGTTCTCTTTGCTGTATTTCTCTGTGGCGTCGCTTGCGTAGCCTCAGGCGCACAAACTGAACCATACAAAGACACCAAGCTCAGCTTTGAGGAGCGCGCTCGCGACCTGGTGTCACGCATGACGCTGGAAGAAAAAGTGTCGCAGCTGGGGCACACCGCCGACGCCGTTCCGCGGCTGGGAATACCTGAATACAACTGGTGGAACGAGGGGCTGCACGGCGTGGCTCGCGCGGGCTATGCCACGGTGTTTCCGCAAGCCATTGGCATGGCCGCAACTTTTGATGAGCCGCTGATGCATCAGGTGGCAACCGTTATCAGCACAGAATTTCGTGCCAAGTATTACCAGACTGTGGGCAAAGACGGATCCACCGCTTGGTACAAGGGGCTGACTGTCTGGTCGCCGAATATCAATATCTTTCGCGATCCGCGCTGGGGGCGTGGCCAGGAGACTTACGGGGAGGATCCCTACCTTACTTCGCGCATGGGAATAGCGTTCGTCACTGGATTACAGGGTGATGACCCAAAATATTTCAAGACGGTCGCTACTTCAAAGCACTTCGCAGTGCACAGTGGCCCGGAATCAACTCGGCATTCCGCGAACATCAATGTCTCTCGCCATGACCTGGAGGACACTTATCTTCCCGCCTTTCGCGCTACTGTGACCGAGGGCAAAGCCGGATCAGTAATGTGCGCTTACAACGCGATCGATGGTCAGCCGGCTTGCGCGAATACCATGCTGTTACAGGAACACCTGCGAAAGGACTGGGGCTTTAAGGGATTTGTCGTCTCCGACTGCGGAGCCATCACCGATGTCTCGCAGGGGCATCACTTCAGCAACTCCATGGCGGAAGGGGTAGCCGCTTCCTTCGCGGCCGGCACCGATCTGATCTGCGGCCTTCCCCCGCAGGAAAGGGTCAAGCAGGAGCGGGACGGAATGCTGGCTGCGGTTCAGCAGAAGTTATTCCCTGAAGCCGAAGTTGACCGCGCCTTAGATCGTCTGTTCACCTCGCGCTTCCAGCTCGGAATGTTTGATCCTCCCGCGCTGGTTCCCTACTCGCGGATCGCGGTTACGGAAAACGATAGTGAAGCTCATCGCCAACTCTCGCTGAAGATGGCGAAGGAAGCGCTGGTTCTATTGAAGAATCAGGACAACTTCTTGCCATTGAAGAAGGCTTACCCCAGGATTGCGGTAATCGGCCCTGACGCCGATAGCCTGGACGCTCTCGAAGGCAACTACAACGGAACGCCGTCAAAGCCGGTGACCGTTCTTGCAGGCATTCGCAAGAGGTTTGCGCAATCGAAAGTTACGTATGTACAAGGTATTGGCTTGATCGGAGCGGTTACCAGCCCGGTTTCCGGTGCGGATCTTTATACCGATGAATCGCGCAAGAGGCACGGGCTTTCAGCGGAATACTTTGCGAACACCAAACTGGAAGGCTCGCCCGCTCTTAGCCGAATTGATCCGACGGTCAATTTTTCATGGGGTTTCGCCGGCGTGAATGCACAGCTGGCACAGAATTATTCAGCCCGTTGGACAGGCGTTTTGGTCGCTCCCGCAACCGCGGATTATCTGGTTGGGTTCACCGGACAGGACGGCTATCGCGTTTGGCTCGATGATAATCTCGTCGCCGAGGACTGGACGGCGCACCGTCCCGCATCAACTCAGACCAAGCCCATGCATCTCGAAAGAGATCATGCCTACAAGGTCAAGATCGAATACTTCCAGACGATTCGTGGGGCTGAAGCACGACTGGTGTGGGGACGTCCCGACGAAGATGAGCGACAGGCGATCGCCGCCGCCCGCAATTCCGACCTTGTAATTATGGTGCTTGGGCTCTCGGCGCGGGTCGAAGGTGAGGAGATGAAAGTAAACGCCGAGGGATTCGCCGGCGGCGACCGCACCAGCATCGATCTGCCTGCTCCGCAACAACAACTGCTTGAGCATATTCAAGCGATCGGTAAACCCACAATTCTTGTATTGATGAATGGGAGCGCGCTGGCGGTAAATTGGGCAGACGAAAAGTTGCCCGCAATCTTGGAAGCGTGGTACCCCGGCGAGGAAGGCGGCACTGCAGTGGCTGGAGCGCTAGCCGGTGATTTCAGCCCCGGAGGACGGCTGCCAGTTACATTCTACAAGTCTGTTGCCGATTTGCCGCCGTTCGAGGAGTATTCAATGGCTAAGCGCACCTATAGGTTCTTCGACGGCGAAGCTCTGTACCCCTTTGGTTATGGCCTTAGCTATACGCAGTTCAAGTATTCGAATCCGCATGTCGATAGCGACAACGTCCCTGCCAGTGGCACCGTCAAAGTTTCGGTTGATGTAACTAACGGCGGATCTATCGCCGGAGACGAAGTAGTGCAGCTTTACTTGACGCATCCCGAAGTTGTAGGTGCTCCCCTGCGAGCGCTGAAGGGATTTCAACGTATTCATTTGCGTCCGGGCCAACACCAGACAGTTACATTCACTCTTCGAGATCGCGATCTCAGCATCGTGGACGAGTCGGGCAAACATCGCATCGTGCCTGGAAAGGTCCAGGCGTGGGTCGGAGGCGGGCAGCCCAAGGTACGCTCTGGATTGACTGCGACCGCAGGCGCTGCCACTGAATTTGCCATTTCCTCGGAGGCGGCGCTCCCTGACTAGAACCGGACTAGAGGCGCAATTTAATCTCGGCCTGCAAGTTTGTCGAATAGAATTCTGAGATGAGCAAGAATAAGCAGCCAGGATTTGCCACGCGCGCCATCCATTCCGGACAAGAACCTGACCCCCTGACAGGAGCGGTTTCGGTTCCCATCTACCCGACGTCCACTTACGTCCAGGAGGAACTGGGCAAGAATAAAGGCTACGAATATTCGCGCGTCTCGAATCCTACGCGTGACCGGCTGGAACAGAATCTCGCTGCTCTCGAGGGCGGCGTTGCTGCGCGAGTGTTCGCCAGCGGGATGGCGGCAACCAACGCCATCTGTACCATGTTCAAGGCCGGCGACCACATTGTCTGTGGGCACGATCTCTACGGCGGTGTACCGCGCCTGTTCAATCAGGTGCTGTCTGATTTCGGTTTGGAGTTTACCTACGTCAATACGACGGATCCGATTAACGTGGAAAGCGCGATTCAAAAGAACACGCGCATGGTTTATATCGAGACGCCGACGAACCCCCTGATGGCATTGACCGACGTTCGGGCGGTCAGCCAGATTTGCCGGCGGAGAAAAGTTGAATTGGTAGTCGACAACACTTTCATGTCGCCGTACTTTCAGCAACCCATCGCGCTGGGCGCTGACATGGTGGTGCATTCAACCACCAAGTTTCTCAACGGCCACAGCGACGGCTTAGGCGGAGTCGTAATATGTACTCGCAAGGAACAGGCTGAACGGCTGGCCTTCGTGCAAAAAGCCGCAGGAGCGATTCTTTCTCCATTTGAATGTTGGCTCATCCTTCGTGGAGTGAAGACTCTGGCGGTCCGCATGAGACAGCATGATGAGAGTGGCCGGATTGTCGCCGATTTCCTGGAACGGCATCGCAAAGTACAAAACGTTTTCTATCCCGGATTGCCGGATCATCCGCAACACCAGCTGGCTAAGCGCCAGATGAGCGGCTTTGGTTCGATGATTACTTTTGAAACCGGGTCGCTATCGAATGCGAAGAAATTGCTGAAGAGAGTACGGGTATGCTCTCTGGCGGAGTCATTAGGCGGCGTGGAAACTTTGATATCGCATCCGGCAACCATGACTCATGCAGCGCTTGGGGAAAAAGGCCGCAAGGCGATCGGTATAACTGACGGCATGGTACGCATTTCGGTGGGAATCGAGGATATCGACGACATCGTCGAAGATTTGAATTCAGCACTCGACGCGATTTAGCGGCTTTGTCATCTGAGGCGCATACTTTCGACGCCACGCCATCGGACACTCAGCAGGGAGGGTACCGCCTAACTGATCGTCACCGATTCAACCATCCAATCCAGATAAGCCTTGCTTCCTTCCGCGATTGAAATCGCTACGCACTCGGGAACATCGTAGGAATGCAGTTCTGTAATTGCGTCCCTGGCGCCGGCGAAATTCCCCGCACTGGTTTTTATTAATAATAAATACTCGCCTGCCTCTTCGATCTTTCCCTGCCATCTGTAGACCGATATAACGCGCGGGATGATGTTTACGCAGGCTGCCAGGCGACGCTCCACCAAGGCATTCGCGATCTTCTTCGCCTCTTCTTCCGATCCGGCAGTACTTAGTACGAGAATCTTGTCAGTCATATAAAATTGCTACTCGATCTGCAGACGCCGTGTTCTGGCAGCGGCGAACTGAGATTACCATCTGTTCCGCAAGAAAGGTTCCCCCAATGGCGACTCCAATAAAGTTTGGCACTTCAGGATGGCGCGCAGTCATGGCGGAGGAGTTTACCTTTGCCAACGTGCAGCGTGCCGTAACCGGTATTGCGCGTTACGTGGTTTCACAAAAATCTTCCGGCGCGCGAGTAATCGTGGGCCGCGATCCGCGATTTCTGGGGGAAACTTTTTGCAGCATCGCGGTCGACATTCTGGGCGCTTATGGCATCACTCCGCTTTTGATTGAAGATGCTGCGCCGACGCCAGCAATCTCATATGCGGTCATTCGCGAAAAGGCAGACGGGGCCATTAACTTCACCGCGTCGCACAATCCACCGGAATACAACGGCATTAAGTTTTCAACTCCCGACGGCGCGCCCGCACTACCTGAGGCGACAAAGCGCATCGAAGCCGAGATTGCCGGGCTCGATGTAGGCGCGACTGCAAGAACCAGCGGAAAGAAAGTCCCGGCGCAACCGCTTGAGCCACGCGCTAACTACCTCGCCCGCTTGCGCGAAATTATCGATCTGGAAGTCATTAAGAAAGCCGGGCTGCGAATTGTCTACGATCCGCTCTGGGGCGCGGCGCGAAACTATCCTGACGCGCTACTGCGTGAAGCTGGAATCGATGTCGCAACCGTGCATGACTATCGCGACGTGCTTTTCGGCGGGCACGCGCCTGAGCCCGACGACCACCTGCTCAATGACATGCGCGGCAAAATGAAAGAGCGGAAAGCGCAAATCGGTATTTCCACGGACGGGGACGCCGACCGCTTTGGTGTCGTCGACGAAGACGGTACGTTCTTCCAGCCTAACTACATCATCGCGCTGCTGTTCGATTACCTCGTCGAAAGCCGCGGATGGAAGAACGGCGTGGGCAAGTCGGTGGCCACCACCAATATGATCAATGCACTTGCCAAACATCACAAGGTGGAACTCTTTGAGACTCCGGTGGGGTTCAAATACATTGGCGAGCTCATTAAGGCCGACAAGATCGCTATCGGTGGAGAAGAAAGCGCCGGTCTCTCGATTCGCCATCACGTCCCGGAAAAAGACGGCGTACTCGCCGGACTGCTTTGTTGCGAGATGGTGGCACAGCGTGGACAGACTTTAGGACAGCAATTGAGGAAGTTATTTGCCGATGTTGGTTCCTTTTATCCAAAAAGAGAGAACTTCCACTTGACGCAGGATGTAATGGACAAGTTCACTGTTAAATTAAGTAAAGAACCCCAAAATTTCTCCGGTCGCAAGGTAAGCGACGTAGTTCGCAAAGACGGACTCAAGCTAGTGCTCGAGGACGGATCGTGGGTGTGTTATCGGCTCTCCGGAACCGAACCCGTGGTTCGCGTGTACTCCGAGGCAGATAGCGAAGCCGGGCTGGAGAAATTGAGTGAGTCAGCCAAGCAATGGATCTTCGAGTAGACCGTTACCCCAAACTTCGAGTCACCATTCGTCCTGATGATCGTCTGCGCGCCTTGGTAGAGAAGGCGCCGCAGGCCGAAGCCGTCGCCCAAAAAGCAATGCATTGGTTCCAGCCTGCATTGCGCGGAATATACAATTCGCGGCGGCGCATGGGTACCGCAGCTGTTGGGGTGCTGGCGGTTTGGTTGTTTATGCACGTTATGTTTGGTGCTAACGGAATGGTCGTGTACCGGCAGAAACGCGCGGAGTATCACGGCCTGCAAAAAGAAATCGATGGCCTGCAAAAAGAGAATGATCGTTACAGCCAGCAAATCAATGGCTTAAAGACTGATCCGGCGACTATCGAGAAGGAAGCGCGCGAACAATTACACTACGTCCGCCCTGGAGAAGTAGTTTATGTAGCTCCCGCGCCCCTGCCGCCTCCTGAAGTTCATTCTGCTCAGAAGTAGTCTTAAATCGGGAAGTGAAAATTTTTACTTTTGGATGGAGCATGATTCGCCTTTTGGGTTGTTTTCGGCCCATGCCGCTGTGATATAGTTCCTGCGTTCCCGGCCAAGAGTACGGGTCCTCCAGCAAGTTCAGTTCATGTCTGCGCGCCGGGTCGCAGAAAAATAAGGAGTAGTAATGAAAAGAGTAGCGGCTATTTGCCTCGCATGTTGCGTGCTTACCCTGATCGTAGTCACAGCCTCGGCAAGTGACGAAATGGGAAAACCGGAGACCGTGAAGGGCTGGGTCAGCGATTCAAAGTGTGGCGCAAAAGGTGCAAATGCCGGAGCGGCGGCCTGCACCAAGAAGTGCCTGGAAGCGGGCGCTAAGGTTGTAGTTGTAACAGACAGCGACCAGAAGGTACTGAGCGTGGACAATCCGGATGCGCTTAAAGGTCACGAAGGGCATCATGTCGCAGTAACCGGCGAAGTGAAAGGCGATTCCATTCACGTCGACAGTTTGAAAATGCTTTAAGTTTTATTGGGAAAATATGGCGGCCGCCTAGGCCGCCTTTTTATTTGTCGCTAGCTATCGCACTACACCTTCAAGTGGTGAACTCGCGGTGGCATACAACTTCCGCGGCATTCGGCCGGCCAAATACGCCTCGCGTCCGGCGAGAACAGCGTGCTTCATGGCGGATGCCATCAGCACTGCATCTTGTGCGCCGGCAATACCAGTATTCATCAATACGGCGTTGACGCCCAATTCCATCGCGATCGTCGCATCAGACGCAGTTCCGACTCCAGCGTCCAAAATCAGGGGAACAGCAGTGATCATCTCGCGCAGAATGCGAATATTCGCGGCGTTCTGGATTCCCAGTCCGCTACCAATCGGCGCGCCCAGCGGCATGATGGCGCTGGCACCCGCTTCCAATAAGCGCTTGGCGACAACGATGTCATCAGAGGTGTAGGGCAGGACGGTGAATCCCTCTTTAACCAGGACCGTAGTTGCTTCTAGCGTAGCCTGCACATCAGGGTAGAGTGTCGCCTGGTCCCCGATGACTTCAATCTTCACCCAATTGGAAAGCCCGACTTCGCGTCCCAGACGAGCCGCTCGAATCGCCTCGTCGGCGGTGTAGCAGCCAGCCGTGTTCGGCAGTAGGAAATACTTTTTGAGGTCGATGTAATCCAGCAGTGACTCTTTACTGCGATCGAGATTAATGCGGCGCACCGCCACCGTAACCATCTCAGCTTCGCTTGCTTCGAGCGCACGTGCGGTCTCCTGGAACGATTTATATTTCCCGGTACCCACAATAAGCCGTGACCGGAAAGTGCGGCCGGCGATGATCAGTGGATCAGTCATGCAACTATTGTAAGCGATGGACAGAGGCGGAAAGCGCCTCTCAGGCGAACAGCGAGTCTACGAAGTCTTTAGGATTGAAGGGCAGCAAATCTCCGACTTTTTCTCCCACTCCTACATAGCGGACTGGAACACCCAGTTCGCGCGATATGGCCACCACTACGCCGCCTTTGGCGGTACCGTCTAGCTTGGTCAGCACTATGCCTGTAACACCGGCAGATTCGGTGAAAATTCTCGCCTGTTGGAGGCCATTTTGGCCCGTGGTGGCATCCATTACGAGCAGGGTTTCGTGCGGCGCTCCGGGAATAATACGGTGTGCCGTACGCCGCATTTTCTCGAGTTCCAACATCAAGTTCGTCTTGTTGTGCAGCCGACCGGCAGTATCGACGATTACATAATCGGTGTGGCGGGCGGTGGCGGCTTGCAGCGCGTCAAATAACACAGCTGAGGGATCCCCTCCCGCCTTGGTGTGGATCACTTCGGTGCCGGTGCGCTGTCCCCAGATCTCTAACTGTTCAATGGCGGCTGCACGAAAAGTATCAGCAGCGCAAAGCAGCACGGTCTTTCCCTGGGAGCGGAAAACCTGCGCCAGCTTGCCGATGGTGGTGGTCTTCCCTGTTCCGTTGACGCCAACCACGAGGATCACCTCGGGAGTATCGACGGGGGACCGCACGCCCTTGGAACTAGCCGAGTCTAGAATTGCCAGCAACTCTTCTTTCAGCAGCCGCTTCAGTTCAGTGACATCTTTGATCTGTTTTCGGTCAGCCTTTTCGCGTAGCTTCCCCAAAACTTCGTGGGTTGTAGTCGTGCCTAGATCGGCACCCAACAGAGTGCCTTCAAGATCATCGAGAGTCGAACGGTCGATTTCTTTGGAAAAAGCGACGACTTCTTCGATGCGCTCGGAGAGGTTCTCGCGAGTGCGAGTTACCGCCTCTTTCATGCGTTCTACTAGGGTAGGTTCAACGGGACCAAATAGCGTCTGGATCATTGATTTCTATTTGATTATAGCTGGCGATTGCTTGTGAGTGATGCGGAGACGGGGCTACTGGGCTGCTACTTCGAGATGAGCTTCGACAACGACCACCGGCTTCGATTCAGCCGTGGCTGCCACAGTAATTTCCCCGCGGTCGTAGATGGCGACGATCGAGGTCACAGCATTGGGGTCGAGTCGCTTACCGGAAAGGGAACGAATTATGCGCAGAGCTTCCTGTGGATCGTGGGCCTGTTGGTACGGGCGATTAGTAGTCAATGCGTCGAAAGTATCGGCCACCGCAATGATGCGTGGCAGCAGCGGAATCTGCTCATCTTTCAACCCATGAGGATAGCCGCGCCCGTCGAGCGATTCGTGATGAAGTTCGATGCCAGGAATCATCTCCTTGAGCTGCGCCACCTGACGCACTAAGTTGGCTCCTTTGGTGGTATGCATTTTCATCACGGCGAATTCTTCATTGGTTAACGCGCCCGGCTTTTTCAGGATGCGGTCTTCGATTCCAATTTTGCCTACGTCATGAAGCTGGGCGGAGACGCGAACCACTTCGATAGATTCTTCCGAAAGACCAAGTTCCCGGGCAATCATGACTGAATAGCGAGTCACGCGATCGGAGTGACCTCGGGTGTAGGGATCCTTTTCGTCGACAGCGCCGGCCAGCATTTGGATTGAATTCAGGAACAGCTCGCGGTTCTCCGCCGCTGCCTGTTTGAGGTCGAGCACAAAGTGCTCAAGCTCCTCGCTCATGTGATTGAAGGTCTCGGCAAGCTCGCCAATTTCGGTTCGACTCTTCACATAAACACGCTGAGAGAAGTCTCCACGGGCGATGGCACGGCTTGAAGCGGTGAGGACTTCGAGAGGATGCGTCACCCATCGAGCAGCGAAAAAGCCAACAGCAAGGCTGATCATCACCGCCATAATGGCAAGCTTGCGAGCCGCACTCTGCATGTCGTAGACACCGCGATACGCCTCAGCCCGTGGTTTTTGCACTACGACTGCCCAATCGAGATTGAGTGCTGGACTGTAAGTACCCAGCATTTTTACCGTGCCCTTGTTCTGCTTGACGTCAAACTCACGCGTGGCAACTACAAACTGTGCCTGACTTCCCTGATCCACGAAGTTGCGGACGATTTCCAAGTTAGTCATGTCCTGCCCGGTGACGTAGTCCGAGGTGGCAGCGGCTACTAACCGTCCCTCACTATCGACGACGTAGGGAGTGAGGCCACCGCGGTTCACCTCTTGCAGGCGATTGATGAGAAATTGCAGATCGACCACGGTGGCTATCATTCCCAGAAAGCGCCCGCCGTAAGTTACAGGACTGCTTACCAGCATCACCGTAAGTGCGGACCTTCCGCTGCCTATGATCAGCGCCTGGCCGTTGTACCCCTGACCTTCGCGCGAAGCGACGTAAGCACGCTCGAGTTCACGGCGAAGAAAGGCGTCGGGGGCAATGCGCCCTGCGGAAATACCTTTGCCATCGGAATTAAGCAGGGTCGCATAAGCCAGATCATGCGATGAGGAAACAAAGTTTTCCAGCAAAGCACGGAGTTCCGGAGCCTGCACCTGCTCTCCCGTGAGATCGCCGCCGCTGGTGACTTGAAGCGCCGAGGCGAGATTGGCGAGCATTAACCGAAGCGAACCCTGATGTTGCGAGAGGTCGTCGGCCAGCGAACGGGTGACGGTATTTTGTAGCAGGCGCTCGTTGGTGATCAGGCGGTCGCGATTGATAGCCTCCACCTTCGCGGTGTAAAAGTACATGGGTACGACGCTGATTAAAATGAGCACACTTAGGATCACGTAGAGAATCGGGAACCGAGGTGGAAGCTTGAGATTGCGAGACAAAGTGGCCCTATCGCCGCCGTAGCGGTCCATGTATAGACTCCCCTAAATTTTACTGGCAACGCGATGCGGCCCGGGTCGAGTCGAAGGCGTTTGCCATTACCGAAGTACCAAACTCAGATTACTGTGTTAGCTGGAGGACCAATTGAGCGTTGACTTTGATTACGGCTTACTGGTGATGTGGGAATTCCGAGTGCGCGAGGGCATGGAAGACGGTTTCGAAGAAGCGTACAACTCAGTGGGCGTCTGGGCCCAATTCTTCCAGGGATGCGACGGATATGTACGAACCGAGTTGATTCGTGATCAGAAGAAGGCGCGACGATATGTAACGCTCGACTTCTGGCGGTCAACCAAAGCCTACGAAAACTTTCGCGCCCAGAAGTCCGAGGGGTACCAAGAGATCGACGCGCGATGCGGAGAATTTACCGAGAGTGAGGTTGAACTGGGAAGATTCGAGCGATGCTAGGTCTCACTTCTGGCGCTGCGGGTCATCAACTCATGGATTGCCTCGCGAGGCGACTTGTTCTGGTGAAGAATAGCATCCATCTGCTGCGTGATTGGCATCTCCACCGAGTGCTGCTTTGCCAAACCAACCGCCGCCGTCGTACAAAAAACTCCTTCCGCTACCGCGCCGTGCATATCGGAAATAATATCGCTAAGCCTACGGCCTTTGCCCAGTTCGACTCCGACGCTGCGGTTCCGCGAAAGCCCGCCGGTACAGGTCAGCACAAGATCACCCAATCCCGCCAACCCCGCCATGGTTTCAGAACGGCCTCCGCAAGCGATAGCCAGGCGGGTGATTTCAGCCAGCCCACGAGTAATTAGCGCGGCGATTGAGTTGTGTCCCAGGTTGAGACCATCACAAACGCCGGCGGCGATTGCGATGATGTTCTTTAGCGAGCCGCCCAGCTCGACGCCAATTACATCGCTATTGGTATAGAGGCGAAAACTGGGATCGCTGAACTCGCGTTGAACTGTGCCTGCCAAGTCGCCATCTTTCGAGGCGACGGTGATTGCGGTAGGATTCCCGCGCGCCACCTCTCTTGCGAAAGATGGGCCGCTGAGTGCGCCAACACGCGGCTGAAAGCCAGCGTCGCTGCCGATGACGCCGCTAATAACCTCAGTCATACGCAGCAGGCTGGATTCCTCCAGGCCCTTGGTAGCGCTCACGAAAAGCATATTGGGGCGCAGATGTGGGCACATCTCTCGAAATAGACTTCGGCAGTGCTGCGAGGGCATCACACTGACTACGATCTCGGTGTCGTCGATGGCCTCCTGCAGATCCCCCGTTACCCTCACTTTTTCAGGAATCGAGCACCCGGGAAGAAAATGCGGGTTGGTGCGGCTAGCCGCGATGGAGTCGCGAACCTCTGCCTCATGGGCCCAGAGTTTTACGGTATGCGAGCCTTTACGCCCCAGGACGATGGCGAGCCCTGTCCCCCAGGCGCCAGCGCCAATAACCGAGACGCGGCTCATCGCCGGCCCCAGGCAAAGCGGTGCTCAACCCCCGCCGTGAGACGCCGAACATTGTCATGATGCTTCACGATGATGAGCAATGATGCGGCTGCTAGAAACAACAGTGTAATGTGAGCGGAGCCGCCAAGTATCCATGCGAGCAACGGCAGCATTCCGACCGCGACAATCGAGGCCAGTGAGACGTAGCGGAACAACAAAAATACAGCGATAAAAATCGCGGCTGCGAACAATACCGCCTTAGGAACGATAACCAGATAAGAACCCATGCCGGTAGCAACGCCCTTCCCTCCCCTGAATCGCAACCAAAAAGGAAACACGTGTCCGGCAACGGCGCAGAATGCAGCCAAACCCACAAGTGTCGCTTCATTGGAAAACATCAAACGTACTAAAACCACCGCGGCTGCCCCTTTCAGCGCATCCAGCAACAGCGTAATAACGCCGAGCAGGGACGAGGTGCGCGATACGTTGGTAGCTCCAATGTTGCCACTGCCGCTTTGTCTAATATCTTTTCCCCGAAAGACGCGGACGAGAAGGTAGCCAAAGGGAATGGATCCCAATAAGTAGCTCACTGTCGCGGTAATGATGATCTGCGTTACGGTCAAGCTGGTCACAATGGTAGTTCTTAGTTTTTAGTTCCGGATGCCAGTTCGAAGCGGGCGAGCTTTGTATATTGCGCTCCGCCGCGCAGCAATTTGCTTTCATAAACAAAAAATTCGCGGGCGCTCATGGTACCAAAATCCGGCCGAGAGAACGCCTCTAACTTTTGCTGAAGGTGCTGGAAACGACGATTGCGTCGGTCGCCTTTTTGGAGCTTAGGCATGCCCGAGCCGGAGCGCGCCAGAGTCAGATGAGGACTGAAGGCGCGGTCTTCTTTCGGGATTCCGAGCTTCGCCGTTGCTTCCACGATCGCGGCCGCAAGGCTTGCGAGCTGCAATCCAGCCTCGATTCCAACCCAAAATACGCGAGCAGACTTGGCGGTCGGGAAAAACCCATAGCCACGAAACTTAAGATCGAAGGGTGCGCTGCGAACCCCTGAGATTGAGTCTTTGATTTGCTCGACGCTTTCCTGCGATTGCTCTCCCAGGAACTTCAGGGTGACGTGCAGAGACTCTGGCTTAACCCACCGAACGTCGGGCGCAAAGGCAGAAATCCCGTCCATAAATTGCTCAATCTTTCGGCGGATTTCTGGGTCTATATCGAGGGCGATAAAGGTTCGCATGCAGCCTACATCAGCTTTCGTCGTACCATGTCCAACGCCACCTGTGAGGCAAACCAGCGGATGCGTTGGCGATCCCCGGGGAATCGCCGCTCAATTACCTCGGTATCGCCTTCGCCCGCAAGGGCGTGAAAGACCAGACCAACAGGCTTTTCGTCGCTGCCACCCGTCGGCCCAGCAACGCCTGTGGTAGAAACACCAACGGTGGTGCCGCAGCGCCGGCGAATCCCTTCCGCCATTGCAATCGCCACTTCACGACTGACGGCTCCGTGCTTTTCAATCAACGCCGGCGGAACCTCGGCCATGCTGGTTTTGAGTTGGTTAGAGTAAACCACTGCTCCGCCTACAAAATAACGTGAACTGCCGCTTACTGAGGTGAGGCGCTCGGCCACCAGACCCCCGGTACAACTCTCTGCCACAGCCAGGGTCGCGTTTCTCATTTGCAAATAGTAGCCAACGATTTGTTCCAGAGAATCGCCATTGTCAGAGAACACGAAATCGCCCAGTTCCTCCTCGATCTTTTCTACCAGCGCGTCTACACGACTTTGAGCCGCTTCCAGCGACGAGTCACTGGTCTTGAGGTGCAATTGGATTTCGCCAGCGCCAGCCAGAATCGTAGTTTCGATATTTGCAGCGGCAGTGTAGAGCGGTGCGACTCGGGCGTCGCACTGCGACTCTCCCATGCCAACAATTTTCAGTACGCGATTTGCAATAAACTGCTGTGGCAATTTTGCTCGCAGCCGCTCGTAGCACTGATCTTCAAACAGCGCCTTAAGTTCGTGAGGCGGCCCCGGCAACAGCAATATAATTCTTTCGCGGTGTTCATATTTTCCGCTAATCCACTGCCCAGGCGCAGTGCCATTGGGATTCGGCAGGATAGTTGCGCCGCTAATGACGTCGGCCTGCTTAAGATTGTTAGCGGACATCTTGAACTTGTAGGAGGCGAAGCGCTGCTCCATCCAACCCACGAGTTCGGGATCGCGGCGTAGAGAAAGGCCGAGGGCTTCAGCGACTGACTCGCGAGTGAGGTCGTCTTCGGTTGGTCCCAGCCCGCCGCTAAAAATGAGAATGTCTGATCTCGTAAGCGCGAGAGAGGTCGTGGCGGCTAGATGTTCTCGATTGTCGCCAACGATTGTTTTAAACCCTACATCGACGCCTAACTGATTCAGCTTCTCGGTGAGATAAAGAGAATTGGTGTCCTGCCGATACGGAGTTAGAAGCTCAGATCCGACCGCGATGATTTCCGCTTTCACACTAAGAGTGTAAACGACGCAAGAAGACAAGGACGTCTACCGCGGGCGGGACGATGAGTTTTGGGCTTATGAAATTAAATCGGGCAGCAGTGGCAGCCCTTGGATATCCCAGGAAAGATGATGAATGCCATCGGTGGTAGCAAGTACGACGGATTTTCCGGGAGCGAACGCCAGACCCACAAGATTGGTTCCCGCCACCTGCAGCGAGGCCTTAGCTTCGGGCGTGATCTTCACGATGCCGCGCTTGCCAGAGAATGACGCGGCAACGTAGAGATTACCGTCCTTGTCGAAGGCGAGGCCTTGGGGACGCCCAAGCCCGCGATAGTAGATGGAAACCGCGCCGTGTTGATCGATTCTGTAAACGCTGTCAAAGCTCGACGTAGTGGGACCAGTAACAAATAAATCTCCTGTCGGACCAAAAGCTAGGTGATAAGCAGAAACGCTCGCTTCAAGCGTGGCAAAGACGAAGATCTGCCGATCCTTTCCAATCTTGAAAATTGTGCCGCTTCGGTCCCCGACATAAAGATTCCCCAGCGGGTCGAACGCCATCCCGGTAGCGATCCCCATGCCTTCGGCGAAGGAAGTCAAGGTTCCATTCGATGCGACCCGGTACACCGTGCCATCAAACCGCGAAGAAACATACATTTCGCCGGCACGATCAAACGCAATGGCTGTAGGGTTCATCATTTCAGCCACGAAAGGCTTCATGGTGTAACTAGTGTCAACGCGGAAGATCGCGACGGGGACTTTTTGTCCGCGCGAGCCGGAAAACGTCACGTAAATATTGCCCTCGACATCGATCGCGGGATTGGTCACTGGGTGAAGACTGTCCGCTATAGGCGCCGCAATCTTCAACTGCTGTGGATTGCTGCGATGGCCATTCGCTGAAACCACAATGGGCCCGGACGAAGCGCCGTCAGGAACCCGTGCCACCAGAAATTCATCGGCACTTATGACGATCGCGCCCTCGATATCTCCAAATTGCACGCGTGGCTGGCGCAGGTCGGTGGGCCGCAATGACTTTCCGAGGATGCGGATTTCCCCACCCGGCAGAGCAGCCGGCGGCGACACTGCTTCAATATGCGGATTTCCGTTTTGGCTCTTCTTGCCCAGCAGACGATCGGAGATTCCCATGGACTTATAGCTTTCCTGATGGCGACGCGAGGACTATCGGGACAACCAGCCGAAATGCAATACGATTTGCATTACAGCCAGGGCAAGAAGACCTGCTGCGACGTCGTCGAGCACGATACCAGTGCCATTCGGAAGGCGCTCCAGCTGCCTGACCGGTGGCGGCTTCACAATATCGAACCCACGAAAAAGTATAAAGCCCAGAAGCAGAGATTTCCATGAGGTCGGGGCTGCAATTAACGTAATTAGCTGGCCAGCCACTTCGTCGATCACTACAAACTGGGGGTCAACGGTGTCGTACGCCTGCGCCACACGGGTGGCGGCGGGTATCCCCACCAGAATCACGAGCAGGGCAAGCCCCGTGATCACCAAAACCCGGTCCGCCGGATGGATGTAGTGGCTAAGCCCCCACCAAACTAAGATCGTAACGACCGACCCCCAAGTGCCAGGCCCAGGGCGAATTCTCCCTACGCCGAACACGGTTGCAACCAGAGTTGCCCACAGCGGGGCGCGCGGGGCGGGGGTTCGCACAGTCCGCAGGGGATTTAGGGGGGCGCTCACTGCGGCTTGGCCGGGCTCCACAAGTCTTCTTCCGCAGGATCTTCGCTGGTGTCGGTTACAGGAGAGGAAATCACATACCCACCGCTGGCCCATTTACCTAAATCGATAAGCCGACAGCGATCGCTGCAAAAGGGGAAATCGAGGTCGGCGGCCTGAACCGCTTTCTTGCAGATCGGACATTTCAGCTTCAGCGCACGTTTGCGGGCCATAGCGTCCTACACAATCTTGGCGACTAAATCGTAGTCATGGGCTTCGGTAATCTCGCACCGATAGAACTGGCCAGGCATGGGCGTTACGCCCTCAGGCACGTCGTTGACAAAAACCTTGCCGTCAATTTCCGGGGCATGCATGGAAGTGCGGCCCTCAAGCAGCAAATCGCTTTCGTCGGAGTATCCTTCCAACAGCAAGTCGAATTCCCTGCCAACCAGGGCTCTCTTGCGCCGCTTGCTGATCCCGCGCTGGATCTGCATGAATCGTTTACGGCGGCGTTCGATCTCCCTGACCGGAAGTTTTTGCTCTTGCGTGAACGCCGTAGCTCCCTCCTGGTCGGAGTAACTAAAAGCTCCTGCCCAATCAAACTGAGCCTCTTTTACGAACTCGCACAACTCCTCGAACTCCTGCTCGGTTTCTCCCGGAAAGCCGACGATGAACGAAGTGCGGAGCGTAACATCCGGAATTGTCCGGCGCATTTTTTCGATCGACTTCAGAAACAGATCAGCGCTCCCTCCCCGCTTCATGCGCTTTAACACCGAAGCAGATGCATGTTGCAGGGGCACGTCGATGTAAGAGCAAATCTTTGCGTTGGCAGCAATGGTGTCCAACAGCTTGCCGGTAATCTTATTGGGATAGGCGTAGAGAAAGCGTATCCAACGTAGGTCTTCGATTCGCGCCAGTTTTTCCAACAGAAGCGGCAACCCGTCTCTGAGGCCGAAGTCTTCCCCATAGCAGGTCGTGTCCTGACCAATCAGTGTTATTTCTCTCACTCCAGACTGCGCCAGTCGCTCGGCTTCAGCTAGGACTGACTCAAAACGCCGGGAGCGGAATTTGCCGCGCAGCTGGGGAATGATGCAAAAGCTACAAGGGTGGTCGCAACCCTCAGCAATCTTGATGTAGGCGGTGTGGCCGGGTGTCGCCAGAATGCGTGGTGTGGTTTCGTCGTACAGATAGTTCGGCAGGTCTGCAATCGCGCCCTCCCAGGTTTCACGAGAGAAACGTCCCTGCGAAGCGCGGGCATCTCCTTCGGCACGTGATTGCAAGATAGTGAAAGGCGATGGCTGGGATGCAGGCGGTGCTATCCCGGCAGCGGCCAAAATCCCGTCCAGCTCTCCGGTGCCGACCACGGCATCAATCTCGGGGATATTCCTGCGAATCTCGTCGCGATATCGTTCCACCAGGCAGCCAGCAACTACGATTTTGCGAGCGCGGCCCCCGGTTTTGTGCCGCACCATTTCGAGGATCGTGTTGACTGATTCCTGCTGTGCGCTCTCAATAAAAGAACAGGTATTTACCACAATTACGTCTGCATCTTCAGCTCTTCGGGTCAGCTCCGCGCCGCCCTGGGCGAGCATTCCCATCATTACTTCACTATCAACTAGGTTTTTGGGGCAGCCCAGGCTGACGAACCCGACTTTAACTCTTTCGTTAGAAGTGGATTCGCTTGAAGTCTCGATTACGGCGGTAGGGCTGGTCACAGACATGCGATGTCTTAGTTTATCACCGGGCCAGGCATTGATCTCTTAATGGGAGTCCTGCCGCAGGGTCATCAAAACAAGTAGCCCAGGAGCGCTGAATTTCATTTTCAGCGTGCTACTCTAGTAAAAAGCGAAGTGGGCGTTTGCAGGAGGACAGATGGTACGCAATTTCTTTGTAGCGGCGTTGACCGCTTCGATCATTGTATTGGCTGCCGGTGCCTCGGCACAGGTCAACGACGTCTCAGCCGGATTGGGACGCACGTTTATCAGTGATCAGGGGGTACAGGGCACTACTCTCCTAGATAGCAATATTCACTTCGGCGATGGATTTAGCTACTCGTTGAGTTATGGCCGCAGGCTAGTGGATATCGGAATTGCTTCGCTCACCGTGGAGGTTCCATTCGTTCATGATCCTACTGCGGGCTTGAACTATGGAAATAATGTTGTACCGAAGGATTTTGGCGCCTTTTATTTAACCCCGTCCATTCGTGTTAATGCTTTTCCGCACTTTGCGGTATCTCCATGGATCAGCGGTGGCGGCGGCTTTGCTCATTTCAGCCCCAACTCCCAGCTTGAGTACGGTGGGGCCAGTGCCGCTAAGAGCACTACGACCGGTGCAATCCAACTGGGCGCGGGTCTGGACGTGACCTTAATCGGTTCCCTTAAGCTGCGCGGCGAGCTGCGCGATTTCTATACCGGGGAACCTGATTTCAACCTGAAGCCACAAAAGCATATGCACAATATGTTTGCTGGCGCAGGAATAGTGTTTAGTTTCTAGTCACTGTTTAGCGCGCGTAACCGTGCTGATTTCCTCGAGCAGTTCGGGGAGGCGTTCGGCATCCTCGCTGGATTCGCCAAAACGCGCGTTTTCGTAGTGCTGTGTGAATTGCATTACTCTATTTCTAACCAGGGTCTCCGGTATCGATTCCAAAAATTCTCCAGGAGTCTGAGCGGGCATTTTTTCCCAACCGCGCCTGCCGAGCTCAGCCGTCATCCGTTCGTACCATAGCGACGCCGCTAGACGCGGAGAACTTCCCGGGTCGGAAACCAACTTTCTCCGCAGGACGAAACCGCGAACCTTGGGGAAATTGACGGCAAAAAGCAAGACCCCTGCGACGAGGATACCGATGCCGCCCCAGCGCTTCGTCGGAGTTGGCAACGGGTGGGCGGCAATTTCGCGGGCCTTCCCTACCCATTTTTCGTAGTGTGTTTGATACCAAGCCTGAATCCTTTGCAACCAGCGCCGCCCTCCGTAGACGGCCTCTTGCCCTAAGGATCGCTGATGGCTGGGGTCATAGCTGATGATCCATTCTCGCCAGAACGACTTCACAGCATCCACGTAAAGTAGCGCCCGCCGCCATCCCGTAGCTGAAACCATAATCGCTGCGGGGGTCGGATCAAACTCGACCCAGCCGGTATCCGGAAAGTAGGCCTCGACCCAAGCGTGCGCGTCACTGGCGCGAATTACATACTGCCCCGTGATGTCGTTGAATTCTCCTGTGCGAAAACCTGTGACCACACGAGTGGGAATTCTCAATTCCCGCAGCATCACGGCCATCGCCGAGGCAAAGTATTCGCAATGCCCCCTTCGGCGAACAAACAGAAATTCCGCGATCGGATCGTCCGCGAGCGTGCCAGGCAGTTGCAGTGTGTAACCAAAATGGGTTTTCAAGTAGCTTTCGATGGCGGTCGCACGCTCGTGGTCATTGGTGGCTCGGTTGGTTACCTGCTCAGCCAAAGGCAGGATGCGTGCGTCCATCGCAGGTAATCGCAGGTAGCGCGCGTTAACTGGAATGTTGTCAATGGAAGCGTGTAAGGAAGCGTTAGCCGGGGCCTCCAGATAAGACCACGCCTCATAGCGATCGATTGGCCGGTTGGAGTCGAGGTCAAATACAGCTCCCGTGTCGTCCATTGCCACGGCGCGGTAGGCTCCGCGCAACACTATTGGAGTTGACGCCAAGAAGAACACCTCGGCACCGATTGGTTCCTCCAGCACGGTGTAGTGGATGGCGCGCACTGCGCGCCGAGCCAGCTCCGCCTGCGAAAATCTGGAGCCAGGAGGCAAGACCGAAAAATCGCCGCCCGGGATCCGATGTCCCACATGGCGCAAATCCGGGTTTGACCAGGCCTTTCCATCGAAATTGCTCAGCGCGACACCACGCCATTTCAAGTCAAAACTGCCGCGCTCGTCGCCTTCAATTTGGATATGCATCACCACAGCGCTTGACTGTTGAATCTCCCCGATCCCGCCAAGCTCAACCCGATCACTGAACCCAGTCTCAATCGCACTGTGGTGCGTATACGCACTGAAGAAGCTCGACGAGACTCTGGGCAGAAAGAAGAAGATCGCAGTTCCGCCAACAAGAATAGCGAGCACAATTAGGGGCGACGTTCCGGCAAGAGAGATGGCCAACCTCTTCTGCATTGTGCCGTCGCTGGTATTACCCGCCTGAATCGTAGACTTGGCTGCTGTGCGCTTCATTTCAATCAGAATCACGGTAGCGACTGCAATCAACATGAAGGCCGAAAAGGCGAACAGAAAGGTGCTGTCTACGGTGAGAATCGCGCCAGCCAGAACCATTAGAAACGCGACAACGGCAAGAAAGTAATAATCGCGATCACGCCTTGCCGAGTAGAGACGCACCACCATCACAAACAGGACTAAGTGAACGGTTGCGGCTACAAAACTGCCGGAAATCAGAGCATAGTCGGCCAAGTAAAATGCTACGTACGCCAGCGTCAGCGAGGTAGTCCACGATTCGGGGATCAACAGGGGCTGGCCAGTGGCGAAAGCATATCCGCGCAACAGCAATCCACAGCTCACAAAGGCCAAAGGTGCGAGATTTAATTCGCCAGTCGACGCAAGAGTGATAAATCCAGCTATAACCAGCAGATACACAGATATCTCGAAGTAGCGCTGTATTCCGACCGAGAAGGTATTACTCCGAAGCGTCGCTGGGCCCGAGGCCATGGCTTATTGTTGGGGATTTTCCTCAAGAATGGAAGGGTACGTTAGTGGAATTGGCGCAGGAGTCTAAAAGAATAGCCAGCAAGATAGGTCGCTACAATTCCTTGCGCAATTCCCTCCGCAGAATCTTGCCCGATGCGGTCTTAGGCACTGACTCAACGAATCGCACCTCCCGCGGCTGTTTATAAGAAGTAAGACGATCACCGACAAAGGCGCAGAGCTCCTCCCCCAATTTCGAGCAGGAGGCGAATCCCTCCCGCAACGCAATAAATGCTACGGGAATCTCTCCCGCTGCGTCATCGGAGCGGCCCACCACGCCGCACTCTCGCACCGCGGGGTGCTCCAGCAGCACTGCCTCAACCTCGGCCGGGGCCACCGGGAATCCTTTGTACTTGATCATCTCTTTGCGACGATCGACCACAGCGTAAAAATCCTGTTCGTCGCGGGTAACGATGTCCCCGGACCAGAACCATCCGTCGCGCAGTACGGCAGCCGTGGCCTCAGGAGCATTCCAGTAGCCGAGCATGAACTGCGGACCACGCATAACCAGCTCGCCACGAGCACTTGGCGGCTGGTCAATTCCCTCTTCGTCGATGACACGACACTCAGTTTGTGCGAGAGGCTGTCCGATCGACTCAGGCCGATAGAGTTCGGGTTGCAAATATCCCACGTGAGTTACCGGAGACGCTTCGGTCATGCCATAGCCCTGACAGACCAGGATTCCCGTCAGTGCAGTAAAGCGTCTTGCAAGCTCGGGGGCTAGCGGAGCGGCGCCAGACTTCACCCAGCGAACCAAATGTTGCAAAGGAAACTGCCCCGCCTCGGCTGCTTGGGTCAGGGCATTCATGGCGGGAGGCACCAAAGGCATCATCGTGATTTGTTCGCGCACCATCAATTCCGTCACCTGGATGGCTTGAAACCGCGGCATCAGCACCAGTGTCGCGCCCAGGATCAAGGCTGGGTTTAGCATTACGTTCAGACCGTAAATGTGGTAAAGCGGCAGAAAGCAAAGGATTACGTCGTCTGTCGAGAGAGGTGATCCATTAGGCGCAATAAACTGAAAGCAATTCGCCACCAGATTGGTATGTGACAACATCACACCTTTAGGAAGCCCGGTAGTACCGCTGGAATATGGCAACGCCGCCAGCGTGTTCTCGGCAGACGATTGAGTGGTAGGCAGCGCTGCGCTACTCGGACCTAGCAGCGCAGAAAATGGTTCAGCCCCACCTGTGGGAACCCTGATGCTATAAACCTTCCGCAAGTTCGGTAGTCCAGCAAGGCGGATGTCTTCCAGACAGGCCCCGTCGGTTACCAGAAACGTAGCACCCGAGTTTTCCAATTGATAGTGAACTTCCCGTTCCTTATAACTTGGATTCAAGAGAGTCGGGATCGCTCCGCACAGTGTTGCAGCATGAAAGGTGACGCAGAACTCCCAACAATTCGCCAGAAAGATCGCGATAACCTCCCCAGGGTTCAGCCCAGCCTTAACCAATCCCCGGGCAAGCAACTCAACAACTTCGCCGTACTCGCCATAAGACATTCTCCGTCCGCACGATGTATCTACGAGCGCGATTTTTTCAGGAACACGCCGGCAGCTCTCCAGCACAACGTCATGCATGAATTTTCCGTTCGGGTCGGCGTAGAGGCGGGTACGTAACATGGCGCGGCTGATTCTATCCGAAATTAAGCGGTCGGAATTGACCACAGCTTTCCGGCCTGGGTACGAATTCAGGAGAGAGTGGATTTAGTGCTTAATTCGTCAGTTTGCGTAGGAACTCGCGTTCATCCATCTTGTATTTGAAGGCCTTACGCCCGTCGATAAAGACGACCGGGACTTCGTCGGTAAATTGGCGGCGCAGTTGTTCGTCGCTTTCGACATCGATCTCATGCCAGGTAAAGCCGCCCCGACGATGAAGCTTAGTGAGAGTCTCTTTAACGATTTCACACAGATGGCAGCCCTTGCGTGAATACACTACGACCTGACGGGGCTGGTCCATTGGCGGATTCTACCCTTAGCAGAAGGCGGTTTCCAATAGGAGAATTCGCGTAGGTCGGAGGGTTACCTGCTGTCCGGCCCGGTTTGGGGCAGAGCCTTTGTTTAGAGCCGAATCGAGTAGAATCCTCGGGTGAACGGTCGCCACCCCCATTTGCAAGGAAAAGTAGCCTTTATTACCGGCGCCGCCCGCCGTCTGGGCCGGGCATCCGCATTGGCGTTGGCCTGCGCAGGGGCTAACGTAGCAATTTCCTTCCGTAATTCCGAGCGCGAAGCAAGGCGGACAGTCGACGATCTCGCAAAGATCGGTGTCCAGGCCACGGCAGTCTTCTGTGACGTCACCGACCAAAGTAGCGTGCGTTCGGCAATCAAGAACGTCACGTCGGAATTTGGTGGCATCGACATTCTAGTAAATAACGCGGGCAATTACGAAACCGTCGAATTCGACAGAATTAGTGTAGCCCAGTGGGATTCCATATTTGCTTCCAACACTCGCGGACCGTTTCTCGTCTCCCGCGAGGCGTTGGCCACTCTCAGGAAAAGAAGGGGCAAGATTATCCATCTGGGATCTCTCGGCGGAGTGCGCCCCTGGGCCGATCATGCCCACTACTGCTCCTCGAAAGCCGCCCTCCACATGCTTACGCGGGTAATGGCCAAGGCCCTGGCGCCCGAGATCGCGGTGAATTGCGTTGCCCCGGGGATGATCGACCTGCGCGAAAAGGCCGCACCGGCTTTCATGAAGCGTATGGCTAAAATCACGCCCATGAAGCGTAACGGCACTGCAGAAGACGTGGCGGCAGCGGTCCAATTTTTTGCTGAAGCTCCGCACTTCATAACAGGACAAACGCTGGTTGTTGATGGGGGCCTGGAACAGGATTAAAGGTCATCAGCAACTATTCTGCACTCGCCCGGCATCCGACCTTCATACCGGACTGATTGGAGGATTTCCATGAGATATCCGCAGCGGGTAGCCTGTTTAGCGCTTTTAGGATCCGTTGGCGCGCAGATTTTGGGATGCAGCAGCGGTATGAATACTGTGGCCAGCCGGCGTCTGCAAACAATTACTCTGACCCCCGCAACCGCAACTGGTCACGATACTTCGGATGGGCAGGTCCAATTCGTGGCAACTGGAAGCTTTACTTCCGCTCCAACTCCGGTGACGCCCCTCCAGGCCAGTAGTTGGTTAATCTCGGATGCGGGGATTGCAACGGTAAACAGCACCGGATTGGCACAATGCCTGGCTGGAACGATGGGTAGAGTTACAGTGAAGGCCGTGGCTTCCAGCGGATCGGATATGGTATCCACCTCTACGGCAGTTACAGGTACAGCACAGTTTAGCTGTCCCTAAGCACTTATAAGCAATGCATATTACACTGCGAGTTTTTAGGGGTTTGTCGGTTCAGGCGGTGTTAAACTAAGAGACGGTTTTAGTCATTCGGAGCGTCTTCTCAGGCTCACGCAGGAAATGGAGATTTCATGTTTGAAGGCTTATTTCAACCCATGCATTTGTTGGTTTTGGCAGGAATTGCCCTACTGGTGTTTGGCCCCAAGAAGCTTCCCGAGTTGGGAAAAGGTTTGGGAGAAGGCCTCCGTGGCTTTAAAGCGGCCATGAATGGCGACGATAAGCCAGCGCAGGTGGTTCCACCTACCAATGCCCAAACTGCCCCACCGATTGTAGTCGCGCCGCAGGATACTCCGAAGCAGGTCTAGGTTTGGCTACCGGACGGCATCAACCCCGTCCGGGCCATCGGTCCGCCCACCCGTTCCGCCATAAGTCCATTACAGCTCTGAGATTTCCTTCGCCCTAGGATACGTTGGTCGCGACCTCTGCTTCCGATGACAGAACGATTTTGGCGTGAAACAGCGTGCCGGCAACTCGTGTCGCAATCGCTATCAACTCTCGTTGTCCGCGGAAAACTTTTACTTGCCGCGCGCGGGTAAGTTCTGGCAGGTTGACCGGACGTCCGCTACGAATAAGCGCTGCAATTTCGTCGTTCACCGTGACTGAGGGAAACTCGGGAAGAATGGTCCGTGGGTGAACAAATATCGCTTCAGTTTCACCCCCCGCAAAGGCGCGGTGCAATTCATCCAGGGTGTGGGCGTCGCTAATCGAAAAGTTCCCGAGAGTGGTTCGGCGCAGGGATTCCAAGTGGGCGCCGCATCCGAGCTGCCCTCCCATATCGTGGGCAATGGAACGCATATAAGTACCTGAAGTCACAGTTGCACGGAAGGCAACCTCGGACCCTTCAGTCCTTAACACCTCGAAATTCTTTACTTCCACTTGCACCGGCTTCAGTACAACCTCTTTGTGTTTGCGGGCTAGTTTGTAAGCGGGCACTCCATTAACCTTTTTGGCCGAAAAGGGAGGGGGCGTCTGTTCAATGACGCCGTTGAACTTCGCCGCCAACTCCCGTACCTCCTCCAGCGACAGGCTCACATCCTGTGATGCAGTGCAGGGTTCCCCCTGCGCATCATAGGTGTCGGTGGCATAGCCGAACCGGATCGTGCCCTCGTAAGTCTTGTCGGATGCGGTAAAAAACTGCGCCAACCTAGTGAGACTCCCGGCCACCAGCGGAAGCACCCCGGTAGCGAGCGGATCAAGCGTCCCCAGATGTCCCACTGAGCGCTCGTGCAGAATACGGCGAACCCGGTTCACGACGTCGTGAGAGGTCATTCCAGAAGGCTTGTCAATAACCAGGATTGCATTCATGAGGGGCCCAAGGTCCGTTAATCGTTACTCGCGGTTTTGAGGTTGGCCGTAAGTGAAGGGACTCTATCAATCTATCAAATTACTGAAACACCAATTGCAAATCCTCTAAGTTTGGATTGAGGAAAGGCGCACCTGTTCCGCGCTCTGTTAAATTACCAACTTACCCGACACGAGTGACCCTTACAGATGATTCCTCTCCGCGACGACCAGCCACGCTTCAGTAAGCCTTACGTCACCTATTTTCTCATCGCGCTGAATACTTTAATTTTCCTGTTCGAATTCTGGGTGGGGCAGCAAAGCCAGGGCGCCCTCAATTCGCTGATCAGTGAGTTTGGTGTGGTGCCGCGAATCGTAACCGGCGGTCATGCCAATTTGGTAGTCGCATTTGTTCCCCTACTCACCTCGATGTTTCTACACGCTTCATGGCTGCATCTGATCGGAAATATGTGGGTGCTTTGGATTTTCGGGGACAACATTGAGGACTATCTCGGACACTTTGCCTATCTTCTGTTCTATCTGATTTGCGGAGTTGCGGCGGGAATCGCCCACATTGTCCTGAACGCCCGCTCCGGTGCTCCTACTGTAGGAGCGAGTGGCGCAATTGCCGGCGTCATGGGAGCATATTTGCTACTGTATCCCCGCGCCAAGGTACTAACCATCGTTCCGCTAATCATCTTTTTCACCTTCTGGTGGCTACCGGCGTGGATCGTCCTCGGATACTGGTTCTTGCTGCAGTTCCTGAGTGGAACTGCGACCTCAATCGCTTACTCCAGCCGCTCCAGCGGCGGCGTTGCATTCTGGGCGCACGTCGGCGGCTTCGCGGCTGGGTTAATCCTGATCAAGCTGTTCCCGGAGCGGTCGCAGCGCCGGGCATATGGGACCTGGTAACTATCGTCAGCATGACACGCCAAGCTGCCTGCGATAAGATTAGCCACGGCGATGGAGTTCGCCATAACCGCCTGCGGGCTGATAACTCCTACATTTTTGTAGGGAGAACTCCGTCATGCTCGACTTCGTAATCATTTCAATCGGCGCTGTATTCGGTGCCAATGCCCGCTACATTCTGAGTCGTTTTACAGCAAAGATTCTTGGCCCGGCGTTTCCCTACGGCACTCTCATTATCAACATCGCCGGTAGCGCCATTGTGGGCTTCTTTATGATCTGGGCATCGGAGCGCGTTTTGCTCGATCCACGCTGGCGTTTGCTAATCGTGATTGGCTTTTGTGGCGCGTTTACTACGTTCTCGAGCTACGCCTTTGAATCGATGGCTTACATGGAGCAAGGGCAATGGCTGCTTATGGCCGCCAATATTATGTCGAACAATCTGTTGTGCCTGGCGGCGGCCCTGGCCGGCATGGCGCTAGCGAGGGTACTGTAAAATGCCAGACAACACGGCGGTCGAGATCACGATGTATTTAAGCGAGTCTGATAAGTGGCAGCGGCAGGCTCTGCACATCGCAATTCTTAATTATCTGCGAGCGGAAAACGTGTATGCCGCAACTGTGTTTCATGCGGTCGCGGGATTTTTCGGGCGGCAGCGAGTGAAATCCGCAGCCCTGGTCGACGCAGGCGGCAAATTGCCCATCATCCTGGTTTTCGTTGATACCGGCGAGCGCGTGGACCGGCTATTGCCGAAATTGAAAGAAATGGCGCCCCACCACCTAATCCTTCGCGAAGATATTTTTCTTGAACAGGGCCAGATCGACTGACTATGTCCACTTCTCCACTCGACATCCTCGCTATCGCTGCCCACCGTGACGATGTGGAGCAAACCTGTGGCGGCACTATGCTCAAGATGGCGCAACTCGGCCATCGCACCGGCATTCTTGATTTGACCCAGGGCGAGATGGGGACCCGCGGAACAGCCGAAGAGCGCGAGAACGAAGCCACAGAAGCAGCCAGAATTCTGCGAGTATCCTGGCGGCAAGCGCTGGATATCCCAGATGGACGGGTAGAAAACACTTGGGAAAACCGCCTGAAGGTGGCGCGCGTGATTCGCGACCAACGGCCCCAAGTGGTGATTCTTCCCTACTGGAAGGGTCGTCACCCCGACCACTACACAGCGTCAGTTCTCGGCTACGAAGCCTGCTTTCTTGCTGGCCTCGCAAAGCTGGACGTGAACCAAGCAGGCCGCCGGCATGAGGATGCACTCAGGACCGATGCAAGCACCAGTAAGGCCCATCGCCCTTTCAAAATTATTTATGCGACGCTTTACTACGACATCCGCCCCACCTTTGTGGTGGATGTCACCGAGCAGTTTGAAACTCGATTGCAGTCCCTGATGGCCTACAAATCGCAATTTGCCGACCAGGAAGCTGGCAAGAACATCTTTCCCGCCGAAGCCGAGATTCGAGCGCGAACCGAGTCAATGGCTCGCTTCTATGGCATGTTGGGCGGGGTGACCTATGGCGAACCGTTCCTGCAAAAGGAAGTCGGACTGGTGGAAGATCTGACTCTAATCCCGGTGAAGTCGATCTAGTCACTTCCACTAAGAACTGAGAACAATTAACTAGAAAACTAGATTTCTCCGCGGTGTCAGATTCAGAGGTAACGCTCCGCCTCAAGCCGAAGCTTGGACGGGGACCCCAACTAGGCATCATCACTTCTTGACGGCCACCGCAATTCCGTCACGCAACGGTAATATCGTCGTGAACAAGTCAGCTGACTTGTAGATCATCCGATTAAACTCCTGAATCGCTTTGGTGGAGGCTTCGGGAGCGTCTTTCTTTGCGGCCTTTCCACTCCATAGAACATTATCGGTGATAAAGAGTCCCCCCTTGCGAAGCTTCGAGAGGGCGATGCGAAACACCCGGGGATAATCTTCTTTATCAACGTCGTTAAAAATGATATCGAATTCCTGCTTTTGTTCGGAAAGCAGTTCGATGGCGTCGCCCACCTTGACGCTGATTTGCTTGCTGACTCCGGCACGGTCGAAGTATCCGCGTGCCTCGTCGGCATTCTTCGCGATCGCCGTCCGTATAAACGACTTTGCCGCCTTCGCCCACGGCACGGGCCCACCAGATGGTCGAATACCCAATAGCGGAGCCCAATTCGAAAACCGATTTCGCATCAGTGATCAATGCGAGTTGATGAAGGACCCTACCCACAGCGGGCCCTACAATGGGAATTTTGCGACGGCTGGCCTCCTCTTCCATGTGCGCTAGAACTTCATCCCGCGCCGGCAGAAGAGAGTAAATGTAGTCATCAACCTCTGGGGCAGTAATCCCATCATGACGCCATTGCGGTCGAGAATTGTGGTTATCAGGCAAAGGCAACTCCGTTAGTTCAAGAATTATGTAATGGTTGTGCCAGGTGACATGGTGAGTACCTGAACATCCGGCGCAAGCTTTTGCAATTGCTCGGGCGTTCCATGAAGGACTGGGAACGTCCCAAAATGCATGGGAATCACCACTTCCAGTTTCAAGAGCTTGCAAGCGTACGCCGCCTCGCGCGGTCCCATCACGAAGTGATCGCCGATCGGCAGCATTGCAATTGTGGGCCGGTAAAGCTCGCGAATAATCTGCATATCACCAAAGACATTTGTGTCTCCAGCATGATAGATCTTCACGCCGTTTTCGAATTCGATCACGAAGCCGCAGGCCTCGCCACCGTAGATGATCTCATCGCCGTCTTTAATGCCGCAGCTATGGTCCGCGTGCACCATGGTGACCTTGATGTCGCCCACGGTCTGCGTCCCGCCTTTGTTCATCGGTGAAGTTTGTTTGGCGCCCTTCTTTTCCAGCCACGCGCACAATTCGAAAATCCCAACCACCTTTGGCTTGTGTTTCTTAATGATTTCCACGGCGTCGCCGATGTGATCAAAATGCCCATGGGTGCAGAGCATGACGTCAAGCTTTTTAATGTCTTTCTCCTTCTCAGGACACAGAGGATTATTCATGACCCAGGGATCAATGAGAATAACTTTGCCCGCAGGAGTTTCAATGCGAAAGGTCGCGTGACCGAGCCAGGTAAGTTTTATGCCTTTAAGTTCCATAAGGACTTTCTCTTTTGATCTTTCAATGCCAACGAATCAACGTGCGAATCGCCGACATCTCTAGTTTAATATGAAGCACCGTGACCGAGATGAAGGTTCTAATTTCGCGCCAGCAACTCGCCCAGCGTGTCGCGGAAATGGGCCGGCAAATTTCGCAGGACTTCGTTCACGAGCCGATAGTTCTGGTAGGCGTGCTCAAAGGCGCAGCTATTTTTCTGAGTGACTTGGCAAGGCAGATCTCGGTCGACGCTACATTTGACTTTATTGGGGTGTCAAGCTACGGCGTAAGGCCTAGTCCGGCTGAAGAATTACGAACTGGATGGGACTCGACTGGAACCATCCGCGTCACGAAAGATGTTGATCAATCGCTCTCCGGCAAGAATGTGGTGATTGTGGAAGATATTCTCGACACTGGCCTTACTCTTACATTCTTGCAGAAGCATTTGCTAGCCCACGAACCAAAAGCTCTGCATATCGCCACTTTGCTGGATAAACCATCCAGACGAAAACAGCAAATCCATGCGGAGTACGTAGGTTTTACCATTCCCGATGAATTTGTCGTAGGCTACGGGCTGGACCACGCGGAAATGTATCGCAATTTGCCCGACCTCTGCGTGCTGCCGCGAGACGGCGCGTAGCCCTGGAAACATCTTTGGAGCAGCGCTGAAATGAATGCCAACTGCTAACGGCTTAGTGCTCTTCCTCGGCTGTTATTATGGACTCGGTGGTAACTCCGGTAGCACAATCCGACGTGCGCTTGCAGGTAGATCCCCTGCTGCTCGAAGTGGCCGAGGTGGTCAACTCCACCCTCGATCTGGACACGACCTTGCGACGTGTCGCAGAGTTGGTGCGTAAGGTCATCGATTACCAGATTTTCGCGATTTTGCTGCTCACCGAGAAGACTCAGGAGCTGCACATCCGCTTTCAGGTTGGTTATCCCAAAGAAATTGCTGATCGCGTACGCATTAAAGTCGGCGAAGGCGTTACGGGCCTGGCGGCCCAGAGGCGCGAAGCGGTTCTGGTGAACGACGTAACGCTGGAGAGCAACTACATCAACGCCGTGCCCAACGTTTGTTCCGAGTTGGCAGTGCCGTTGATTGTAAAAAACAAGGTCATTGGCGTGATCAATATCGAGGCCGAGCAGAAGGACTTTTTCCGCGAAGAGCATATGCGGCTGCTCACCCTGATCGCCTCACGCATGGCCGTCGGTATTGAGAATGCGCGTCTGCACACTCGTACTTCCCGGCAGGCAAAAACCCTACTGCTGCTAAACGAAATTGCGCGCGAGCTGACTTCTATCCTGAATGTGGATGAACTGCTCAAGCACATAGCGGAATTACTGGCCCGATTGATCGATTACCAGATGTTCAGCATCCTGCTGGTAGATACAACCGGCGACAAATTACAACACCGGTTTTCCCTGCGCTTTCAGGAGAATATCCAGCTGAAGCACGATATTCCCCTCGGCCAGGGCTTGGTGGGACATGCGGCGCAACACAAGCACGCTGTCCTGGTGCCGGATGTCAGCAAGGACAAGCGCTATATCGCGCTAAATCCCGAAACCCGCTCAGAGCTGGCCGTTCCACTAATTTACAAAGACAAGGTGATCGGTGTACTCGATCTGGAGCATACCAAGCGAGGTTTCTTTACCGAAGATCACAAACGGACAGTCACTACGCTTGCAGCTCAAGTGGCGATTGCGCTGGAGAACGCCCGCCTCTACGAAGAAGTTGCGAAACAGGAAAAACGGCTGGAACGCGATCTTGCGATGGCACGCGAGTTACAGTTCCGGCTATTGCCGCAATCCAAACCTGTAATTGAGAATCTGGAAATTGCCGCCAAATTCGCACCCGCACGTGCAATTGGCGGCGATCTGTACGATTTTGTCAGTTATTCAATGTCGCGGACCGCAATTATCATTGGAGACGTGAGCGGTAAGGGGGCCCCTGCAGCCATCTATGCAGCCTTGGTAAGCGGTATCCTCCGCTCGCACGCGCCCATTGAGCCTTCGGCTTCCGAAATGCTGTCGGCAGTAAATTTCTCGCTCGGCGAACGGCGAATTGACGGACAATTCGTCTCCATCATCTACGCCATCTGGGACGACAGGTCACGCATCCTCCAGGTGGCCAACTCCGGCCTGCCCCGTCCGGTTTATTGCCACAACGACAACGTTGAAATGATCGAGGCGACCGGACTGCCGCTCGGATTATTCGACGACGCTGAATACGATGAGTTCAGTTTCCAAGCCAGTCCTGGTGATCTTTTCGTGTTTTTCAGCGACGGTATTCTTGACGCTACAAATTACGCGGGCGATCTATTCGGCCGGCGCAGAGTCGAAGATATTGTTCGCTGCTCAGCAGCGTCGGCGCAGGACGTGGTCGATGCGATCTTCAAGGCGGTCGCGGATCATTCTGCGGGCGTTGAAACCTTCGATGACCAAACCGTCGTCGCCATCCGAGTAAAGGACGAGTTGGGAAAAACGAAGTGAAGCGGCCAGAAACGTCAGCCCAGGATGTGGCGGCCGCCTTCGTCTACCGAGGCGATCCTCCAAGCTTGCATTGCGACGGCATATCACTTACTCAACTCGCAAAGCGCTTCGGGACTCCGCTCTACGTTTATTCCGCATCAGTGATCCGCCAGCGCCTGCTGGCTTTCCAGCGCGAGTTCGCCAAGGTTCCCCACACGATTTGCTACTCGGTAAAAGCCAACTCCAATTTGTCCATTCTGCGTATTCTCGCCGGCATGGGTTGCGGCTTCGACGTGGTTTCAGGCGGAGAATTGACTCGGATTCTGCGAGCGAAAAGGGCCTCCGCGGGAAAAGTCGTCTTCTCCGGTGTCGGCAAGACAGTGGAGGAAATGAGGGCCGCGCTCAAAGCAGGCATTCTGATGTTCAACGTGGAGAGCGAAGCCGAGTTGTGGGCCTTGGCAGAGTGCGCCGCAGCGCTTAAGAAGAACGCTCGCATCGCACTGCGAGTAAATCCTGACGTCTCGGCAGAAACGCATCCATATATTTCCACGGGACTGCATCAGCACAAATTCGGTATTCCGATTCATCACGCGCGCGAGTTATACGCGACAGTGAAAACTCATAAACAGCTCAGGGTAGCTGGCATAAGCGTGCACATCGGATCGCAGATCACAGATGTCGCGCCGTTTGCAGCGACCATGGAGCGCGTTGCAGACCTGGTAAGAACCTTGCGCCGGGACGGGCACCGAATTGAGTATGTCGATGCTGGAGGGGGACTGGGAATTTCCTATCAGCATCAACCCCAGTCCAGCTTTGTCGAAAGGGTCAAGCAGTATGCCAAAGCTGTTACGGATCCGCTTCGCGGCCTGAAGCTCCACCTGTTATTGGAGCCCGGACGATCAATTGTAGGTCCCGCGGGCGCACTATTGACGCGAGTTCTCTACAGAAAAACCAACGGAGACAAGAACTTTCTGGTGGTTGACGCGGCCATGAACGATTTGATCCGACCTTCGCTGTATAAGGCGCATCACGAAATTGTGAGCGCGGAATCGCCTAACTTGACGAGCGAGACCGTTGACGTGGTCGGCCCAATCTGCGAAAGCGGGGATTTTTTCGCCCGCGATCGCGAAATGCCGAGAGCCGAAGAAGGCCATCTCCTGGCAATCCTGGACACTGGAGCGTATGGCATGGCGCTGGCCTCCAACTACAACACAAGGCCAAGACCCGCAGAAATCCTGGTAGAGGGTAAGTCAGCAAAGATTATTCGCAAGCGCGAAACCGTAGCTGACTTGATGGCAGCTGAAATGTGAGCACTTTTGAAAGTATCAGTCGCGAACTGGGGTCTGTGGGGGGTTATATTTACGATCTAATTGTGGTCGGCGGAGGACCGGCTGGAACTTCCGCGGCTATCAGAGCGGCGCGCCGCGGTGCGCGCGTATTGTTGTGCGAGCAGGGGAAATTTCCTCGACACAAGGTCTGTGGGGAATTCGTCTCCGCCGAATCGCTTGGGCTGCTTGAGACTCTTCTGATCGACAAGTTCAAAATTTTGCTGAGCGCCTCATTACGAATTTCACGAGCACGACTATTCCTTGATGGACGAGTGCTTGAAACCCCAGTTAGGCCCCCCGCTGCCAGTATCGCGCGGTTAAATCTCGATGCTGCGCTGGCTGAGTCAGCCGGGGCAGCCGGGGGTGAGATCCGTTACCAGACCACCGTAAAGAAAATATCCGGCGACGGCCCGTTTTCTATCGCTACCTCTGCCGGCAATTTTGAATCGCGCGCGGTCGTCAATGCTTCCGGACGGTGGTCGAACCTTACTTCGGCAGTCACGGCTGGCACCTCCGCAGAAAAATGGCTGGGAGTGAAAGGGCACTTCGCCGAGGTGTTTCCTGCGAATTCGGTGGACCTTTATTTTTTTACTGGAGGATATTGCGGGGTTCAGCCTGTGACAATGGCGGATAGCAGAGATTCAGCCGGACGGGTGAATGCCTGCGCGGTTGTTCGTGCGGATGTGGCATTGACGCTGCCAGAGATTTTCAAATTAAATCTGGAGTTGCGCGAACGCAGCCGACAGTGGCAGCCGCTGATCGAGCCGGTCAGTACCTCGCCATTGATTTTCCGAAAGCCGCTGCCGGAAAAAGACGGCGTCTTGAACGCCGGAGATGCCGCCGCTTTTGTGGATCCATTTGTCGGCGACGGAATATCGTTGGCGCTAAGAAGCGGATCGCTGGCGGCGGATTGTTTGCAGCCGTTTTTAGCCGGTGAAGCGGCGCTGCGGACGGCTAGTGCAAGATACGCGGAAACTTATGATCAGCGCTTTGGCTCAATCTTCCGCACATCGTCAAAATTGCGGCAGATGCTCAAGCTGCCGCGATCCCTGCGCAAGCCGTTGGTGAATATGTTGGCACACGCACCGTCGGTCACTGAATTCCTGGTTAGCAGAACGCGGTAGGGCTAGCGAACGACCAGAACTTCCCGAACATTGTCGCGGGCGAGAAAGAACTTGATCGAAGAGAAGTCGCGGAATAAGGTTTCCACGTGCCGATTATTAAATACCCGCTGCAACTGAAAATGCACTGCCGGGCCGGCGCCGCGGCGAGCGTCAGGACGCAAATCGATATGTTGCAATTCCAACGTATCGTTGCTGGCAACATGATAGCGATAGCAGGGGGCCTCGGGTCCGGCTTCGCGGGTATGGAAGAAGGCCAGCAGAACGCCGCCGGGCTTTAGCAGAGACCATAGGCGGGCAATGATCGGCTTCACCAGGCTCTCGTCCAGGTAATCGGCCAGATTCCAGAACAACACCACATCGAATTGCGCCGAGCCATACTGCAAATTTTCCGTGAGAAATAGTTTGCTGTCGAGCACCGGGTTGCCTTGCTCGTCTTTGGTGGCGAGTGACGGATCGGTCGAGGCCTCCAGCAAGTCTTCACTGTAGATTTTGTGGCCGCGCTCGGTGAGGTAACGGATGTTGGAAGCCGAAGTGGACCCGAGATCGAGCACGCACAGGGGCTCGTCGCCGGTAAGCAATTTTGTAATTTCCGCAAACCCGCTCGATTTGCGTGTGGGTCGCGGTTGCTGTTGCGCCGTCATGGTAGCGGCGCCGGCACCGTTCGATGATCGAAAAAGCTTCATGAGTTTTAGATGCGAAGCCGCTGTAACCGGCAGCTAGCGCGGATTTTGCAATACTAGCTCATAATATCGCGAGACGAAAATTTCGGCGAGGCTAGCCTTCACTGGCCGCTTTGGCGGATGCTTTACCGCCCTCTTTTAGCATTTCGACCTTGCCTTTGAGGTATGCGCCCTCTTCAATGGCAAGGCGCTGGGTAGAGACATCGGCGACAACGATCGCGGTTTTCGTGAGTTGGGCGCGATCGGCTGCTTCAATGCTTCCCTCGACTTTGCCCTGAACGACCAGGTTTTTGGCATGAATATCAGCCCGCACTTGCCCGTTTGGGCCCACGGTTAAGCTGTTTTGTAACAGGTTGATAGTGCCCTCTACCTGACCATCCACATAAAGGTCTTCGCTGCCCGAAAGCTCCCCCTTGATAAACACCGATTTCCCGATGTGAGCAAAATCCGGTTTCTTGGTTGGATCTGTTGCCATTGCGTCGCCTCCTAGGGCGGTAGAGTCCACAGAGTGTGAATCTGCTTTGCTGCCATGGTATTACGAGTTCCGGGTTCCCGACACAAGAAAAGACCGGCGAACGCAGCGAGTAAAGACTCGAATAGACACTCCCTAAAGGGTGTTGTCTTTTTGAGTCCGCATCTCGGCACCAAGCGGCTACACTAGAGAATGATATGAGGCACCGGTGCGGGTGGCGTAATTTCCTGGCAACCATAGTTTCCGGAGGCGCTTTTCTCCTCGCCTTTTGCGCCCTTTCGCAAGCACAAGTGCCTTCGATTCCCCCTGGCGAATTGGTGCGGCGCACGGTGCAAAACGAAACCCGTTCGGGGCTCAGTCCCACGAAGTATCTGTTTCGCAATCGCAAGAAGACGCCCAGAGGCAGCCAGACCCGGTTGATGGTTGAGACCACTGATGCAATGGCCGGACTGGTGATTGCCAATGACGGCAAGCCACTTACCACGGAAGAACGCGAAGCCGAATCAGCTCGTCTAAAGAACTTGATCGACAATCCCAGCGAACTGCAAAAAAAACGGCAGCGTGAAAAAGATAATGAAGAGCGTACCACGCGAATTGTTAAAGCATTGCCGGACGCGTTTGTGTATCAATACGGCGAGGCCACGGCCGGCACCCCAGGCATCGGCAAGCAGGGCGACCCGCTGGTGCGGGTAAATTTCACTCCAAAGCCCGACTACGTGCCACCAAGCCACGTCGAGCAGGTCCTCACCGGCATGCAGGGTTATCTGCTGATCGATTCCAAGCAGCAGCACATCGCGAAAATAGATGGCACGCTGATGAAAGACGTCGGATTCGGTTGGGGGATTTTAGGACATCTGGATCGCGGCGGGCGGTTTGTGGTGGAACTGGGGGAAATGAGTCGCGGCGACTGGGAAGTAACCCACATGACGTTGAGCTTTACCGGCCGAGTTCTGATTTTTAAAAGCCTGAACATTCAGTCGGAAGAGGCATTCAGCAACTTCCGCCAAGTGCCGCCGAATTTGAATTTTGCGCAGGGGGTTGAGGTGTTGAAGAAGGAAGCTGCTACGGAGATGGCGCGGAAGGAGTAGCGGGCGTTCTTTTCCTGGGCGGATTGTCATGTAGTGAGGTTGTGGTTTTTTGAATTTTTTACGAAGCCATTCAGTGTGAGTGCAGGGTTCTAAACTCACGGTTTCGTTGACGATAGGCATCCCTTCGACAAGCTCAGGGCAGGCTCTTCGGCGCAAAAAGCGTGCGTGTTTTAGGAAGGACGAAAGGTTTCTTTGCGAACTGTCAGCTTTTCTATTACATCGGTTCGTACTCTATGGCCGGAGCCGGGCAGGTCTTTGATTTGGATTGTGCCTTGTGGACTCACTTCCACTTCAGGGTCGATGATGTCCTCTTTCCAGTAGCGTTTTGAGGCGGAGACGTCGCCCGGCAGCCGGAAATTTTCCAGGGTCGAGAGGGCGACGTTTTGTGCGCGCCCGACGCCCGATTCCAGCATGCCGCCACACCAGACCGGGATGTTGTGGCTCTTGCAGACGTCGTGGATTTTCCTGGCTTCGGAAAATCCTCCTACCCGGCCAACCTTAATGTTCACAATACGGCACGAGCCCATTTCGGCCGCTGCGCCGGCATCCCGCCCGTTGCGGATGGATTCGTCCAGGCAAATTGACGTGGTCAGTTGTTTCTGTAACTGAGCGTGATAGTAGACATCATCGTTCCATAGCGGCTGCTCGAACATAAGCAGATTGAAAGCATCGAATTCCTTCAGATGTGCTGCGTCCTCCATGGTATAGGCGGCGTTGGCATCGCAACTGAGTAGGATATTGGGCCAGCGAGATCGCACTCGTTGCAGGATCTCCAGATCCCATTTGGGTTTAACCTTCAGCTTTATGCGCTGGTAGCCTGCATTGACTTCGGTCTCGATTTTCTCGAGCAGTTGCTCAATCGAATCCTGGATGCCAATGGAAACTCCACAGGCAATTTCGCGGCGGGTGCCGCCGAGCAACTTCCACAGGGGTAGCTGTTTTTGCAGTGCTTCCGCATCCCACACGGCGTTTTCGATAGCGCCCTTGGCCATGCGGTGGCCACTCACTCTGGCCATTAATTGTGGGACATCGGCACCGCGATCGATGCTTCGTCCCAAGACCGCGGGCGCGAGAAAGGACTTGATTGTGACCCAGGCGCTGTCAGCCCACTCGGAGCTGTAATAAGGATCTTCGCCGGCGACGCACTCCGCCCACCCGTCAATTCCTTCGCAGTGGACGGTTAAGAGCAGGATTCGGCGGGTGTAAACCCGGCCAAAACTCGTCTCGAAAAAATGAACGAGCGGCATGTTGATTTCGCGAAGAGTAATAGCTTCGATTTTCATTATGAGAGCGTTCTTTCCCAACTACGTACGCACGCGGTCGCTAAACGGATTGCCTATTTGTAGGCATAGGGCTCGTTCCAGTGTCCCAGTAAGAATTTTCCATTTTGTTCAGCGTCCCGCTCATAGCCTATTACAGATAACTCCTTCTGGAATGCCAGCAGGAATCGCTGGCGTATTTCGCATTGCACCTGTTGCGCCTTCTCGCGAGCTTCAGTGGAGGCCTTCCATTGATAGATCTGATGCGGGACGGCAATTAACTCGGTACTACCTTCAACGGGTTTGCTTCCCTTTTCCAGGCGGTCTACAACGCGCTTAGATTTGAGCCACCATTCCGCGACCAGGCGGTCGGTGGGCAATCCTCCCTGGAGAGGCGAGGAAGTAATTCCATATTGGTTCTCGTTGTAGCGGCGAGCAATAGCTCCAAGTCTTTCAATATTAAGATAGGAGTTCTTGATTTCCAGAGGATCGAAGGTCCACTCCATGAGTTCGAAATCGCGCGAGAGTGCCTCATCTCGCTGGGCTAATTTCAGTCGGCGGCCGAGACCCGCATTGCGATATGCCGGACGTACCGCGAGCATGTGTGAATGTAAATAGGCGTGGCCGCCGCGAAATCCAGGCAGCGCAAATGCAAATCCGACTAACTCATCGGCTTCGAAGGCGCCAATGACCTGGCCGCCAATTTTTTCTGCGACGACGAAGATTCGCAGGGGCACGAGCTCAATGTCGGTGAAATTCCAAACTTCTCTTTGCAGAGCCAGGCAAGCTCGCATTTCTGAAAGTCCATGGCAGGGGCGAATAACCGCGATTTCCGTAGTCAATGGCTCGTCCGCTCCTGTTTCTTTGCCTGCCTCCAGAGTGATTCCAGCTCGTCGGCGGTGGCATCTTGGGGTGCTCGCCCGGAAGCCTGTAGGCTGGCTTCCATCCATTGAAAGCGGCGTTTGAATTTGCGATTGGATTTCTTGAGAGCTGATTCCGAATCGAGCGATAGATAGCGGGCCATGTTTACCAGCACGAAAAAAAGGTCGCCGATTTCTTCTTCGACTCGCTGACGCAGTGGCTCGGATAGCTCTTGCCTATCGGAAACCTGACTTACCTCCTGGCGCAGTTCTTCAGCTTCTTCTTTTAACTTGTCGAATATTCCCTCCATGTTAGGCCAGTCGAAACCCACACCAGCGGCCTTGGCACTTAGCTTGTGGGCTTCGAGCAACGCTGGCATCGCGGACGAAACTCCGCCCAGGATTGATTCGGACTGCGACGGTGCAGCGCCCGCGTCAAGCTTCTCCTGCTTCTTGATCGCATCCCAGTTTTTGAGGACTTCGCCGGAGGTGTCGGCTATTACGTCGCCGAACACATGGGGATGGCGCCGTACTAATTTATCGGAAAGCTTGTCGAGCACATCGTCGATAGAAAAAGTTCCCTGCTCGTCGGCCATCTGGGAATAAAACAGGATTTGCAAGAGCAGGTCGCCCAGTTCCCCAGTTAGCGCGGGCCAGTCCCGGTTATCGATAGCCTCAAGCACTTCGTAGGTCTCTTCCAAAGTGTATGGCTTTATAGTGTCGAAGGTTTGGTCTCTGTCCCAAGGGCATCCGCCGGGTCCGCGCAGACGCGCCATGATGGAGACCGCACGCTCGAAGCGCTCACCTGTCTTGCTGGGCATGTGTCATTTAATGTAAACGAGAGCAGAAGTTGCGAGCAATTCTGGTGGGCTTCAATTTTGCTTTGTCATTCTCGGCAGCGGGACCGAGACTGCGGAGAATACCTCCCGGCCGCAATCGCCGCAGGTAGGGCCCTTCGGTACAAAAAAGATCGCCCCAAGATGACAAAGTCTTTGATGAGAATATTTTGTTGATGAACTGCCAATCAACCCAAGGTCTCGACTAGCAACTTGGGGTCGTCGGACACTATAGCGTCTGTGCCCCAGCCTGCCATTCGCAACATGGATTTGGCATCGTTGACAGCAAGGGCAAAGACTTTTCTTCCGGCATCCTGAATGTTATGAACCAGTCTGCGGCTGAGCAGGCTGGAGTGGACCATCACATATTCGACGGGTAATTTTCTCCATGCTGTCAATTGGCCGGGTTTCTTGCAGACGATGCCGGTTGGAATCAATGCACTTCGAGCTTTGATTTCCATCACTACCGAAGGCAGCGAGGAGGAGACTACATAGCTACGATGAGGAACTCGCTCACGGATCGCGCTGATCACCTTAGTTTCGGCGCCGCGAACCTTAAGATCGATATCCAGAAAAATCTGGCGCCCATAGTGGCGGAGTACGTCATCCACAGACGGATAGTGGAGCAATTGCCGGCTGTTAGCGCGAGAAACGCGTATGCCGTTTACCTTCGGCTTGCAACACACGAGTGGACGGCCGCAGCCCGTCAGCCGGAGATCCAGGCGGATCCCGTCACACCCATGTTCGAGAGCCAGGTCGAGGGATACTAGAGGATTAGTTGTCGTGCGGTTGCCTGTAGGCGACCCGCCATGTGCAATGAGCAGCGGGGAGTCGGACATAAGGCAGATATCTTATAACGGGTTGTCAATCGGGTACCCAACATAAGAGGGGCTGTCGAACATTTATTTTTCGTGAGTTCCCAATCAGTCCAAATCGAAATCGCGAATCGGCTTGCCGGTGTCGGGGCTTTCCTTAGCTTTACGGACGGCTTCCTGGAACTTTTTCTCGAGAAGATCCGAGGCATTTCTCTGGTTTTCGACTGATTGGCGGAAGACGGAGTCGCGGCGGCTGTCCTGTTCTTTCATGGCGCGGGCAGCTTCTTCTATGTCATTGAAGGTCTTAACTTTGGGAGGAGGAGTGTGCCCGATTAGAGCTCGGCTCTCGGAGTCCACCTTCAGCACTGCGTTGCAGCAGGGGCAAGTCACTTCGAAAATTGGGTTCTTCTTAGCCACTGGGGAATGATACTGCAAATAGCAGGACGAGGTAAGGCGGGAGCAGTTTGCGGCTAGTGGGAAATCTTAAGGGGAAAGATCTTGAATTGGTAAAGCATCTCCGACGCCAGCAGAATTATTGCCACAACTACGACCAGTACAGCCAGGATTTCGCCAAAGCTGAAACGTCGGCGGTCGTCGAACTGCCTCGCCACGAGGGCCAAAATGTTTAGTGTGGCAAAACCAAACACTAGAACCCAAAGAATGTTGTAGACATCACCGTGCTTCTCCGCGCGCTGGAACAATCCCATAAACATCAAGGCATAGAAGGGGCGCACGATTATGGGAGCGAGGGTCCGCAAGTTTGATAAGTTTGCACGGCGCGGAATGGTTAGTCGTCCGCACCGAGAAAGAATGAACGGCTCGGCGGTATGATACTACGCGTTTCGGAGCGTCCCGCCAATCGGCGACTTCAACCAATGCGATAAAGTTTGGAGTGACAATCGTCACTTCCCGGATATTGCCGCTTGTTTCTACCGCTGACTTTCACTCAATGCGAAAACTATTGCACAGGTCCTCACCGCGGGGAGCTGCGCTTTTGCTTGTCCGGAATATTTCAGAATGAAAATGCTGTTTTACGTTCGGGTATTTGCACAATGACGATTGCCGCCAACACCACGACGATACCCAGAGTCTGCACGGTTCGCATGGTCTCTCCCAAAAAGATGGCTGTGATGGCAATCGAGAATACTGGCTCGAGGCAGCTGGCGACTACGGCTCGGGTCGGCTCTAGATATTTCAAGCCGGCAAAAAACAGAGAGAATGGCACCAGTGATGAAACCAGTGCGAACACTACGAGAAATCCCCATTGGGCGGCAGAGTAATTTGCCGTTAGAATTTTTCCCGGAGGATTGACCGCGATCCAGAGCAGCGATGCTCCCAGCGTTGAATACAGCAGTACCAGCCAGTGATCGTATCGCTTGAGCAGACTTCGCCCCGCGATGCTGTAAAAAGCGAAGGTAAAGGCGGCAACGATTCCGGCGACCAGTCCGACGGTGTCGAGCCGTAGGTTGCCGCGGTCGAAGATTCCGATGACCAGTGCAATACCGAGCACTGCCAGCATCACGGAAACAATTCTAGGTACGCTTGGCCTTTGCTGCCGGGTGGCAATCGCATACAACAACACCCAGACTGGCGCGGTGTATTGCAGCGTGATTGCAGTAGCTACGTTCGTTCTCTGAATCGCGAGATAGTAAAAGTAATTCGCGCCGGCAAGGCCTATAACGCCAATCAGGCAGAGACGAACGGCATCGAGGATTGGGACGGAAAGTTTCTTCCATCCGCGCGACATTGCCAGTACGGGGAAAAAGACAAGGAAGGCAAAGGTCATTCGCGTCTGCGAAAGAATGACGGGATCGATGGGGCGAAGAGCCTGGCCGCCGGGCAGGAGGCGGCCGGTGAAAGCAGCGCGACCTAAGGTTGCCGAGATCCCCCAGCAAAAGGCGCTGGAAGCGATGTAAATATATCCTCGATAAGCTTTGCTGTCCTGATGAGCCAACGTCTTGCAATCCCGCCTCGATTTGCTAGTTGCTGAAGGCGGAGGCTATCACACAGACATACTTCTTATTCGCTGTATTCAATCGTGTAGGTGATTTTTGCACTTTTTCGCAACATTGCGGACACTGAACAGTATTTCTCTTCGGAGAGACGGACGGCGTCTTCGACGGCTTTAGGGGAAACTTTGCCCCCCACGCGATAGGTCAGTCGGATCGCGGTAAAAATAGTTGGCGGTTCGGGCGCCCGATCAGCTTCGGCGCTCACTTCGAGGCTGGTCAACGGTTCCCTCTTCTTCCGCAGGATGCTGACCACGTCATACCCGGTGCAACCGCAAAGCCCGAGCAAGACGAGCTCGGTGGGACTATTGGCGGTGGCTCTGTCGCCATCCATCACGATGGCATGGTTGCTGCCGGCGTTGGCAACGAAGCGTTGATTGTCCACCCATTTTGCGGTAGCGATGCTGGCCATATTTGTCCCTTTGCTGGTAGCGGCGGAAAATCCGCAACCATCGGTTTCGTTTATCTTAAACGCCGGGACGTGGCAAATGCGATTACAACTACTCCATGGATTGATCGATGAAGTCGCGAATGGCCTGCTCGTGTTGAGGACTTATCTTAGTGAACTGGATCCCTTGGCGGCTATCGTCGGCCCACACCACCGTGCCTAGTACATCAATCCTGGGGCCAGGCGCAGGTAGCTGGAAGCTTAGTTGCAGACTGTCACCTTGCTTCAGATTGGAGGTTTCGATCTGCATGCCACCATGGCTCAGATTTAGAGTTGGGCCGCGAAAAGTGTGGCCGTCTTTGGTGCAAAACACTTCTGCCTGAAACGGAAGCCGCGAATAGCGACGACGATTCTGCACCAGCCCGCCTCGCACAGCTCGTAACAACTTGCTTAACCGCGCGCGATCGACGGGCTTGTGGAGAAAAAACGTCGCTCCCAGAGAGAAGGCTTTCTGCATAGCTTCTTTATCGTCGCGGCCGGTTACCACCACGATTGGGGTCGACTTGTTCCAGGAAGAGTTGCGAATCCGCCGAGCCAGGTCGAGGCCATGGACTTTGGGCATCTCCAGATCCAGAAAAATGCCGTCGAACCTTTCGCGATTCACCATGTTCGCGGCTTTTTCGCTATCGCTGACCGGGCGGACATCGGCGTTCAAGGAGGCAAATACCTCCGACATCATTTCCAGGCTGGGGATGTCGTCTTCGACGAGTAGCAGGTTCAACGATTGCATGGCGCCTCCGTGTCAGATCTGACCCCTGCTTTCACTGGACAGGGGCCTGCTCAGGCTCGTTTAAGCCGAAGTCTTGGGCGCTACAAGCATCAACCCGGCCGGATGGGTACACAATCAGGTCTACGCAGTATTACTTTAGGCTTGGCTGGTTACTGACTGAAGGCACTTGATTTAGAGCTAATGCTCAATCATGAAGCTGGAAGAAACCTGTAACATGAGTTGCAACTGTTGACTCTTCCATGCGTTTCCCTGTTGCAGCTCCTGCGCCATGATGGTTACCACCTGCGTCGCCATCTGGAGGGCTGCGGATGCATTTAGAAATAGTGCGCGGGTACGGCGCGCCAGCACGTCTTCGACGGTGCGGGCCATTTCCATTCTGACTGCCCAGATAACTTCGGCGGACGTGTAGGGAAGGGCCGGATGCAAGGGATCCCCTAGGGTGGGATCCTGGCGGATCAATTCTTGTATCGCAATTGCGTCAGAACCGTAGACGTTTAGGTGGCCAACTTTGCCGGCATCCTCGTGAAACCCGTGAATGTGCAGATGTTGGGTGGGGGAGGGCACTTCGTTGAGTCGGGCAAGGGTCGCGGCCTGATTAATGCAATCTTCCGCCATGTGACGGTAGGTTGTCCATTTGCCGCCGGCTATGCTGAGCAAGCCTGAGTTGTCGATGCGAATGGTGTGATCCCGGGAGAGAGTAGCTGTGTTTCCAGCCACGCCGCTGTTCACCAAGGGCCGGATTCCGACAAAGACGCTGAGTACATCTTTGCGCGTAGGAGGCTTGTGAAGATAGCTGGCGGCGGTTTCGAGGACGAAGTCTATTTCTTCGGGTAGGGCACGTGGTTCCAGCGAAACTTCGCCAATGGGAGTATCGGTGGTGCCCACGACAGTGTGGCCATGCCAGGGAATCGCGAACATCACTCTGCCATCGGTGGTATGGGGAACCATGATTGCGCTATCGCCTGGTAGAAATGATCGATCGAAGACGAGATGGATTCCTTGGCTGGCAGCAATCATAGGCACAGCGGCCGGGTCAGCCAGCCTTCGCACCCCGTCGGAAAATGGGCCGGTGGCATTGATTACAACTTTCGCGAGCGCGTTTATCTGCTTCCCGCTCTCGAGTTCTGTTACTTCGACGCCGCTGACAAAGCCGTCGGCGTCTTTCAAAATGGCGGTTACCGGGGCGTAGTTGAGAAGCGTGGCACCGTGATCAACGGCGGTGCGGACTAAATTGATGAGGAGGCGCGTGTCGTCAAATTGACCGTCGTAGTAGACGACTCCGCCGCGCAGGCCTTCCGGCTTAATGGTTGGCAGCCGTGCCAGGGTTTCTTCGCGGGAGAGAATCTGCGAAGGGCCGAAATTGTATTTGCCGGCGAGCAGATCGTAGATTTTCAGTCCGAGACCGTAGAACGGCGCTTCCCACCAGTCATAGCGCGGCACCACAAAGGCGAGATCGCTCACGAGGTGTGGGGCGTTCTGGCGCAGGATGCCGCGCTCGCGAAGGGCTTCCATTACTAGCGAAATGTTTCCCTGCTCGAGGTAGCGAACTCCGCCATGTACCAGCTTGGTGCTGCGGCTGGAAGTGCCTTTTCCGAAGTCACTTTGTTCGAGGAGCAGAACTTCGTATCCGCGAGCGGCTGCGTCAAGAGCGCTGCCTACGCCGGTCGCGCCGCCGCCGATGATAATGATGTCCCATGGCTCACTCCGTTGGAATACCCGGGTGACCATCTCCTGCCGGTTCATGTTTGCGGTTCCGTCTCCCAGGCTTTAGCGCGAGATAGCGCCTGGTTCCATCGCAGCCGCAACGCAGAGGCTCGGGCCGGCGGCATTTTCGGTTCGAAGCGGCGTTCAGCGCGCGGCATGTTGGCGATCTCCTCCACGTCGCGCCAATAACCCACGCCGATGCCGGCGAGGTAGGCTGCGCCCAGAGCCGTAGTTTCGGTGACCTCAGGCCTGACGACCGGAATGTTCATGATGTCCGCTTGGAACTGCATCAGAGTGTCGTTGGCGGAGGCGCCACCATCGACTCGCATTTCTTTGATGGGAGTGTCCGCATCACGCTGCATGGCATCGAGAAGATCGGCAACCTGATAGGCAATGCTCTCCAGTGCGGCGCGCGCCAGGTGCCCGGCGTTGGAGCCACGGGTCAGGCCAAAAATTGAGCCTCGAGCGTAGGCGTCCCAGTGCGGAGCACCCAATCCCACGAACGCGGGCACGATGTAGACACCACCGTTATCGGGCACAGATGCTGCCAGGGCTTCGACCTCGCCTGAGGTCCGGATCAGCCCGAGGCCATCACGCAGCCATTGCACCACGGCTCCTCCAATGAAGACGCTGCCTTCCAAGGCGTAGTCGGTTTTGTTGTCCACCTTCCAGGCAACAGTTGTGACCAGGCGGTTCGAGGACGCAACCGCGCGGGTACCGGTGTTTTGCAGCATGAAGCAGCCAGTGCCATAAGTATTCTTGGTCAGGCCAGGCGAAGTGCAGCGCTGGCCAAATAACGACGCCTGTTGATCGCCCGCGATGCCGGCAATCGGAACGCTGCCCAGCCCGAGGGTCGTGGAGACTTCTGCATAGACTTCGCTCGAGCTTTTTACATTGGGCAACATCGACCGTGGAATATTCAGCAGGCGCAGTAGGTCTTCATCCCACCCGCCGGTGTGAATGTTGAACAACATAGTGCGCGATGCGTTGCTCACGTCAGTGATGTGTTCGCGCCCACTGGTCAGGTTCCAGATCAGCCAGCTATCCACTGTGCCGAAGGCGAGCTTGCCGTTTTCCGCAAGTTTTCGCGCACCCTCAACGTGGTCGAGAATCCACGCCACTTTTGTGCCGGAAAAATAGGAGTCGATCAGCAGCCCGGTTCGGTCCTGAATAAGCTTTTCGTGCCCCTGTGCTCTCAATTGGCCGCAAAAGTCGGCGGTTCGTCGATCCTGCCAGACGATGGCGTTGTGCATGGGCTTGCCGGTTTCGCGGTTCCAAACGATTGCCGTCTCACGCTGATTGGTGATGCCGATAGCGGCGACATCACGCGGCCGTGCCTGCGCGCGGCTCAGTGCTTCGATCGCGACGCTGATTTGCGAACTCCAGATTTCCTCGGGGTTGTGTTCCACCCATCCTGCCTGCGGAAATATTTGCTCAAACTCGCGCTGCGCCACGGAGACGATGGCGCCGTCGTGATCGAACACAATGGCGCGCGAACTGGTGGTGCCTTGATCGAGAGCCAAAATGTATTGCAAGGCGCCTCCTAATTTGCGGCCAGGCTTTTGAGGAACGGACGAATGCCAAAATCATAGAGTGCGCTACCGATCAATCCGCCTGTAAAAGGTCCAACGATTGGCACCCACCAGACATGTGTGCCGTCGGTGATGCCGTTGTTACGAAAACCAGCGAGCACGGTAAACAGCCGCGGACCAAAATCGCGTGCGGGATTGATGGGATAGCCATGTATTCCGCCAAAGCTCATGCCGATCGCCACTACCACCAAGCCGATCATCAGCGGTGCCAAATTTGCTCCGGGTGGCATATTGAACTCGTCGGTAATGGCGAGGATCAACAGCAGAAGAAGGCCGGTACCGATGATCTGATCGAGCAGACCGGCTTGCGGTATCCCGCTGAACGCGGGGAAAGTGGTGAAGACTCCGGCGGTTTTTTCGAGGAGTGGATCGACCTGGTGGAAGGCCGGAGAATAGTTGCGATAAACCACAGCTGCCGCCGCGAATGCTCCAGCAGTTTGAGCCAGAGAGTAGGGCAGTACGTTGCGCCAGGGAAACCCGCGAAATACCGCGAGACTCAGCGTGACCGCAGGATTCAAATGCGCCCCAGAAACTTTTCCGGCGACGTAAATGCCCATGGTTACGGCCAATCCCCAGCCCAGAGTAATGTTGGTGAATCCGCCATGGATTAACTCGCCGGGATTCTTCGTGGGAAAAAGCACCACCATGGCGACGACGCCAGTACCGAACAGGATTAAGACAAACGTTCCCAGAAATTCAGCCACCAGCTGTGCGGTGAGAGTGGGCTTGCCGGCCATTGCTTTGCCTCCTGCTTTCGTCGGGGAGAGTAGGACGCAGTAGTCTAACAATCTCGGGGGGGTTGGGGCAGGTTATTTCAGGTCTTGCTGACCTGTCATTCCCGGCGACCTTCAAATCTGTTCTTGGTGGTTGCGTTTCGCGCGTGGAGGCGGGGGGAGAGTTAGCAGGAACCTCCTACGCTCGCAGTAACAAGCCCGCTGGAGACTAAGTACTGCTCCAAGTTTGAAGAGATCCGGTTTAGCGATTCGGGCCACAGTATAATTCCGATGCAATGCCACTTCGACTTACGATTCTTATCTCAATCTTTTTTTTGGTCAGTCCAGCTAGCGCCGCGCCAGCCTCTTCCTGGCGCGGTTTGCTCCGCGAGGCAGGCGGAACCCGCCTGGGACGGGTTGACATTCACTTGCATTCCAGTGACGGCAATCATGATTACTCGGTCAAAACCTCGTCCGCTGGGGAATTTTCTTTCGCGAACATCGTGCCGGGGAGTTATGAAGTTTCGTTGACGTCGGGCGGCAAAACCAGCCGGACGACCATCGTCATCAAGGACGCTTCCGCTCTCACACTTGGGCTTCAAGTATCACAACAGGGTGAACTTAGGTTCGACACCGCGACCGACTCTGCCCCCCAAGCCAGTGGAGGCGAACATCTTTCCAGCGGAGAAGTATCCAGCCTTCCCCTCAATGAACGCGACTTCAGTAAGTTGCTGTTGCTGGCGGCCGGCACCATGACCGATGCCAATGGCGCCGCAAATTTTACCCAGCAGTTCGCGGTCAACGGCCAGCGCGGTTCTGCAACAGTGTTCGCGATCGACGGAGCTGACACCACCGATCCAGAAATGGGCGGCGCTACATTTTCTAACTTCAACGTCGACGCTATTCAGGAAGTACAAGGCAGCGCTGGAGTGATGCCGGCTGAGATCGGCCACGGAGCAGCCAGCTATACCAACGTTGTAACCAAATCGGGCACTAATCAGGTGCACGGCAGCGTCTTCGAATTTGTTCGCAATGCCGCTTTCGATGCGCGCAATTATTTCGACCACAAGAGCGTGGCTGATGAGCGCCGCATTCCGCCATTCGTTCGCAATGAATTCGGATTTACCAATGGCGGCCCAGTGGTGATCCCCCATCTCTACGACGGTCGCGGCAAAACTTATTATTTCGGCGAATATCAAGGCTTCCGCCAGGTGCTGGGCACAACCCAGGTCTTCCCGGTTCCGACCGCGGCAGAGCGCCAGGGGATCGACACTCAAACCTATCCCGGAGATACGCTGACGGTTCCTGTGAACTCTGAAATTATGCCGGTGCTGTCGGCTTATCCACTACCGAACGATCCGTCTGGAGCTTATGGAGACCGCACCTACGCCGCATCGTCGAAGGTCTATACCCGAACCGATCAGTTTTCCGTGCGCATCGATCATCATCTTTCCGACAAGGCGTCATTGCTGACGCGCTTCAGCCTGAATCAGGTGAAGGGGCCGTTGACTAATCCTGATCAGACGGCTATTGATCCTAGTTTCGGCATTGAGTTTTTCGACCACCAGCGAAATGCAGTAGTGAAATATACGCGTGCGATCTCCTCCCACTTCGTGTCGGATACTTCCGTGGGGTACATTCGAAGCACACCGTTCTTCCCCGCCAGCAATCACACCCAGCCGGCATTGGGCTTTGGCGACGGACTGTTCGAAAGCTTCAATTCGGCCGACGGACAGATTCTGGGCTCATTCGGCAACTTGTTTCAATTCAAGGAAGACATGAGCTGGGTGCATGGGGCACACGCCTTTAAATGGGGTGTGGAAGCTCGCCTCAATCGCGATCTGACGATTTTTGGCTTGAACCCCAACGGCGCTTACAGTTTCGGCGGCGGCACGGCCTATTCACCCGTGTTTATCTCTTCGACGAGCGGAACCCATAATATTCAGGTTGGGGATCCGCTGCCGAATTCATTATTGGGTCTGCTGACGGCTACGCCCTACTCTTACACCATTACTGCGGCAGCCGATGTCACACCTGTCGGCGACCGCTTTAATGCGGCAGCGGTTCGGCGTGAAGCTTACAACTTTTACTTTCAGGACACCTGGAAGGCGACGCCGCGGCTGACGATTGGCTATGGACTACGCTACGAAATTAATAGTCGGATTCACGATGCCGATAACCGCACGGCGCTCGCGCGCTTTTCCGATGCCAACGGAAAGCTCGCCTCTTATCTCGATCACACCGCCCGGCAAAGTTTCGTTTACAATCCGCAACCGCCTTACGACCTTGACCGAAACGGGTGGGGACCTCGGCTGTCGATTGATTACGCACTGGGCAAGAACACGGTTTTGCATGCCGGCGGCGCCATCACCAGTATGCTGATGAATTTGTGGCAGGATAATTTTCTTACCGGGCCAACGCCGCTGGTTACTACTCCCTTTATTTCCGCCTTGCCGGGCGTGGCCGTACCCTTTCATAATTTGGCGACGCCACTTCCTCTTCCCCAGCCTTACACTACGGGCGGGCAGCTACTGTTCCCGAACGGCGACGCCAATCACGTGCCGCCAAATAGTGAGATTGATTTGGCGCGCTACCAGAATGACCTTTCCGCTCTGACTCCGGGTCACCAGGTGCAGTTGTTAAACATTGCCGGTATCGCTAAGGACTTCCAGAACGGTGATATCGGAAGTTGGACGCTGGGAGTCGATCACAGTTTTGGCGACCTCAAGCTGACCGCCGCCTATGTGGCCACGGTAGGAATTCACTTGCCGCGGGTGTTTTCGCCAAATAGTTATGGAGGCGCAGATCCGCAATTCGCTCCTTTCACGCAGTTCGATTCTTCGGGAAGAGCGATCGGAGGCTACGGGCCCGAGAGCATCGTCTCCAGCGGATCGCATTCCTCCTACCACGCGCTGCAAACCGGACTGAGCAAGAATTCGTCGCGCCTGGGGCTCGGCTTTCAGGCCAGCTACACGTATTCGAAATCATTGGACGACACCAGTTCGGTTTTAGGCGGTTTGTTTGGCAATGCCGGCGTGGTGCTACAAACCAGCCCACAAGATCCGTGGAATCCCAGTGCTGAAAAAGGACCTTCAACATTTGACGTGACGCATGTGTTCACCTTCAGCGCCATTCAGGTGCTGGGACTGGATAAAGTTAGTTTTCTGCGCAGAGTGCCTAAGCCGATAACCTCGGGCTGGCAGTTGCTAAACATCACGACACTGCTAACCGGATCACCATTTACCGTTTTCTCGGGCGTACAACAGACCGGTGTGGGCGCCGGGGGCGCGGATCGGCCTGACCTCGCGGAGCAGCCGCACTTTTCTACCGGTGGCACTGTGCGCGAGGATTATTTTGGACGAGGCCCCAATAACACCTCGTTTTTCAGTATTCCGATTAACGTGCCAGGTGGGACTGGCCCTAACCAAGGCAGGTTTGGAACGCTCGGTCGCAATACATTTCGGGGGCCTGGCTTCCAGGACTATGACTTTGCCCTTATCAAAGACACCCCGTTTGGCCGCAGGGGCAATGGCGAGCTGGGCATCCTTCAGTTCCGCGCGGAGTTCTTTAACATTTTCAATATCGTCAATTTTGGGTTGCCTTCCAACATCCTGAGAGGCAGTGGATTTGGAATTATCAGTCGAACCGCAGGTAACTCTCGGCAGATCCAGTTCTCGCTAAAGCTTGTCTACTAAGCCTTTTAAAAACAGATTGAACACTGGGAAAACTAAAGTCCAATTAAAAAGTAATACCTTATCGACCCGATTGCCGATGCACAATTCCTGGGACAATCTTACTCATCGCGAGGATATTGCCCATGTCCAAGTACGTTTTAATTGTTGACGACAATGAGGCCATTCGCCGCACCCTGCGCTATCTCTTCAAGGGAAGCGACGACTGGACAATTTGCGGCGAAGCAGTAAATGGGCGCGACGCTTTGGAAAAGGCACATGAATTACAGCCCGATCTCGTGATCTTAGATTTCTCCATGCCAGTAATGAATGGCCTGGAGGCGGCCTCGAAGTTAAAGGAAGAAATCCCCCAACTACCCATCGTGATGCTCACTGCTTTCAAAGACCGCTTTTTGGAACAGCAGGCGTTTAATGCTGGGGTGAGCTGGGTTCTTTCCAAGACTGAAGATGTGAGCACAGTGGTGGACTTCGCGCGCATTCTGCTGAAGTCAACTCACCCTGGCGGGCAGTTAGCGGCAAACTAAGGTCGCTACTCGACTGCGACGGCAACGTCGACCCGGGAAAAAATCCAGGCGCCGATGATCCAGAAGATCAGGACCTCACACAGCGCCAGTGTCACTGGCCACCATTCGTGCGCGCCTGGAGCTTTGTAAGTCAACTGCATGACCGTTGACGTAAGCACATAGACGGGAACGCTGTATCCCCAAGTAATGCCAACGGTATGGGCCGCAACCGCTGGTAAGCCAAGTACCAGAGCAGTGGCGCCAGCGGCGAAGAACGGATTGAGGAAAGTCGAAAACATTAACGCAATGGTCCCAGCCAACATGCATGCCGAGATCAGGCACGCCATAAGAAACCAAACGGTGGAGACGGGAAAGCCTGCTTGGCCAAGCGTCCAGCTGCCGGTCAGCCCGAGCGAAAAGCAATAAACGCCGCAGGCCATAGTCACACCGAGAATCAATCCGGAAAGATATTCCTGGCGCGCAATTCCTTTGGAAAGAACAGCCAGGATGCGGCGCGATTTACGTTCGCTGTAAATGGCGGATCCGCCAAAGAAAATGCTGAACGCCACTACGTAAACCGCGACTTGTTTGAAGATGAAGAGAAGCTCATCTCGCTCTCTGGCGACGTCGGTCACTAATCCGAGGAAAGCCAACAGCAACACCCAAAGCAACAGGACGAAGATCGGCCAGCGTTGCTCGCGAACGAAGTTAAACGCAATCAGAATTACAGGCTTCACTAGTTGCCTTCTGCTTTCGATGGTTCGTCATCTGAAGTCACTTCGAGGAACATCTGTTCTAGCGACCGCCGCACCGGGTTGACGCTGATAACTTCGCCCCCTTGGGACCAAACTTGCTCCAGGGTCTGCCGCTGCATTTCAGCCGGGACCGAAAACGTGACAACACCGTCCTTGGCTATGGAGCTGGCAAATGTTCCGACCGTCAGCCCTCGCGCGACAACTTCAACTTGTTGCCCAGCCTGAAGCAGGTCGTGAGTGCGTCCCATCCTCATCAGACGGCCGCGATGCAGCACAGCCACGCGATCGCACACCAACTCCACTTCAGAAAGTAAATGAGAACTTAAGAAGATGGTTTTGCCCTGCTCGCGCGCATGCAACAAGAACTCGCGCACAGCGACGCGGGCAAGCGGATCGAGGGCGGAGGTGGGTTCGTCGAGAATGAGCAATTCCGGATCATTCACCAGCGCCTGCGCGAGCCCTATACGTTGCAACATTCCGCGGGAAAACTTTCCGACGTTTCTGCTTGCCAGGTCCTGTAAGCCGACGGCGATAAGAGCTTCACGCGCTCGACTAGTAAGTCGCGCACCACCCATGCCATTCAGTGCACCATAAAATCGCACAAGGCGCTCGGCCCGGCGATGATACAAAGCCACGTTCTCGGCGAGGAATCCGACACGCCGCCGAGCGCGTGCATTGCCGAATGGCTCACCCAGCATGAGGCCCCTGCCGTGCGTGGGCCTCATGAAGCCCATAGCCAAATGAATCGCAGTGCTCTTGCCTGCACCGTTTGGACCGAGGAAACCGAAAATTTCGCCGGCTTCTACCTTTAAGGTGAAGTTATCCAATGCCCTTAAGCGTTTTCGGCTGGGAAAATTACGATATTCCTTGGTGAGCTGGTCGAATTCTAAGACTGCGGCCACTGGCTCTACATTCTAATGGACTTTGGTTAACGCCGTGTTGACGACCGCTCGTTCGTAGATCAGCTTCGCAGCAACCATGTCTTCCACCGCAATTCCCAACGACTTAAAGACAATTCGAGAGTTAGGGTCGGGCATCGCCTTTTGTTTTGCCAAGAGCTCGCCTAGCTCGGCATAAATAGCTGCTCCAGAGTGAATAATGTCACCGGACTCCTGTAGGGCCGCTACACGGGATTCAACAACTACGGTGGCGTTCATGGTCGCATCGTCAACTTCGCGTCGGTTTACACCTACTGCGCCCACGGCATTCACATAGGCGTGCGGACTGAGCCACTCGCCTCTCACCAAAGGCTCAAGAGTGCTTGAGGCAACGACGATGACATCGGCGCCTTCGACGGCATCCTGTAGCGGCATCGCCTTTCCGCCAACTTTATCTGCCAGCCGCTCGGCATTACCCGAAGTGCGACTCCAGATCCTGATTTCGTTAAATTCACGGACTAGTCGCAGAGCCCTTATGTGCGCGGCAGCCTGGACTCCGCTACCGAGAATCGCCAGGACTTTTGCCTCGGGTTTCGCAAGCAACCTGGTCGCGACGGCCGACACGGCCGCCGTCCGCAACTCTGTGATCAGGCGGCCATCCATTACCACCAACGGTTCGCCATTGGCAGCGTTAAATAATTGGATTGTGGCCTGATGTGTTGGCAAGTTGCGGTCGGAGTTCTCCTCGTAGACCGTAACCAGCTTTATGCCCATCACGCCGCCGTAAACTACCGGCATTAGTCCCCAACGTCCATTGAACTCGGGAATGTTCAAGACGGTTCGCACCGGCTGCTGCACCCGTCCCAGGGAAAAATCAGTAAGAGCCTTTTCCATCCCTGGAAGGAGTTCTTCCGGCGACAAGAGCCGACGAACCTGTTCCTCGTTAAGTACCAGCATTGGCGCTCATCTTTTCAATTTCTTCTCGTACGATCTGTAAAGCTGTATTGGCAGCAGGTACTCCCGCATAGATCGCGGTCTGAAGCAAAACTTCTTTAATGTCACAAGGCTCGAGGTTGTTAGCTAACCCGGCGGTCAGGTGCAAGCGGAATTCGTCTAACCTGCCCAAGGCGGCTGTCGTCGCCAGTACGAGCAAGCGGCGCGTTCGGTGGTCGAGGCCGGGACGGGTCCAGATCGTCCCCCACGCGTAACGAGTGATTAGATCCTGGAAATCTTTGGTGAGGTCGTTAGTGTTGGCGACGGCCCGGTCAACATAGGCATCCCCAAGAACTTTTCGGCGGGTGGTGAAGCCAGCTTGGAGAGGGTCCTCGTTTTTTTGGGGTTGGAGAAAATCCAAAAGCGCGGCGTTGAATGATCGTGGACGCTCCAGATTGGAAAGGTGCGCCGCCGGTAAGCGAATAGCCCGCGCCCCTGATATTTTTTGCGCCAGCACTTCCCCGTTTCCGGTCCACGGCGTCGAGACGTCGTTGTCCCCGGCGATTACCAATGTCGGGCACTTGATTTTTCCTAGGTTCTGCTCGCCCTCAAAATCGCGAAGGGCGGCACAGCATCCGACATAACCCACCGGATTCGTGCCAAGAAACACTGAACGAATGGATTCGACAAATGATTCTCTCTGCGCCAACACTTGGGGCGAGAACAACCGAGGCATGGCCATGTCTACAATGGCTTTCATGCCGCCTTGCCTCACAGCATCTATGCGCGCCTGCCAGCTGGCAGGCGTCAGGTAGCGTGGGGATGCGTTGGCTAAAACTAATGCGCTGAGACGATCCGGGGCATGGACGGCCACCCACTGCCCCACGGCCCCACCCAAAGAAAGCCCGCAGAACGCAAACTGCGAAATATTTAAGGCATCACCCAGTGCCAGGAGGTCGTGCCCTAACCGCTCAATCGAATATTCCCCGGCGGGCGCGTCCGATGCCCCATGACCACGCGTGTCATAACGCAGAATCCGAAAATAGGGCGACAGGTCTTGCACTTGCGGCTGCCACATTGCGTGGTCAGTGCTAATGGAGTGAGAAAAAACCAAAACCGGCAGGCTGTCGTCGCCTTCCAGTCGATAAAAGTGCCGGATGTTTTCCAACGTCACGAAAGGCATGGCGATTAATCCTTTTTCAGTGCGGGACGATTTGCTCCCAACTGCTGCACACGGAAAATTTCGGCGGATCCCAAATAATCTTCGGGACGATCAAGAGTGTTTAGCGCTTCAGGTGCGAGGTGTTCCGCAATTTCAGGCATTCCGGCGAGGACCTCTTTGAGCGGCCGACGCTCTATGAGAGATTTACGGGAGGCTTGTTCGAGAAGCATGTGGGCTTTATCCCGTCCAATTTTTTTCCCCAATATTATCGCCGCCTTCTCAGAGAAAATAGTTCCCAAGGTGGCTTCGAGATTCTGGCGCATCCGAGTCTTGTCGATCGTGAGTCCTTCAACGACCTCAGCGGAGCAAGCTGCCGCAATACCCACTGTCTGCATGACTTCGGCAGCAATTGGCCATTCAGCCTGCCAGCCTCCCACTCCACGTTCATGCTCCTGCACCATGGCTGACAAGTACGACGACACTAAAGCCGGCATGCGAGTGGCGGCCGCGAGGGTGATAGCGCAGCCGATGGGGTTACGTTTGTGAGGCATCGTCGAGGAGCCTCCACGGCCGTTGACGCCCGGCTCAAACGCTTCGCCAACTTCCGTCTCCATCAGCAGGCTGATATCGCGCGCCATCTTTCCCAACGATCCGGTCAACACTCCACAGGCGGAAATCAAACCGGCCAAACGATCGCGTTGCGTGTGCCAGGGCGCATCCGGACAAGTGAGCCCAAGTTCCGAGGCTAACGCTTTGGCAACTTCGCTGCCCTGTTTCTCCAGCGCAGCCAGGGTGCCGGAAGCTCCGCCAAACTGAAGTACAAGTGCGTCATCGAACGCCGCCTGCAATCGACCCTGTCCCCGACGAAGGGCCGCCAGCCAGCTTGCTGCCTTGAGGCCGAAGGTGACTGGGGGTGCAGGTTGTAGAAGGGTGCGGCCCAACATGACAGTGTCACCGTGCTTTTCCGCCAGTTTTGTGAGCGCATGGTCAATTCGTAGTAGGTCGGATTCGATGAGAGGCCAGCATTTCCGAAGCAAAAGGACAAGAGCGGTGTCGGCCACGTCCTGACTAGTGGCTCCCCAATGGACGAATCCAGCGGCTGCGCTGTCTCGCTGGCCCACCGCATCAGTCAGGGCTTTCACTAGGGCGATGCCTGGAGTTCCCGCCCGTAGAGTCGCTCGAGACAGAGCGGCAAGGCTGAAGTCGTAAGTATCTGCTGCTGCGGCAATAGACTCAGCCGCTGCCAACGGAATAATTTCCATCCCCGCCTGCACGCGCGCAAGGGCAACTTCGAATTGCAGCATTGCTTGCAGGACTGAGCGATCGGAAAACACTTCAGCTAGCTCTTCCGTGCTCGACAGGCTGTCGATCAACCGTACCAGCATTCATCCCCCGTTAGCGCCTGACAACAAAGAATACAGCGACGCGGCACAGATGGAAATGATGGGACCTATGCAGTCATGTCCGATAAGTAGGCCGGCATCGCTTCACATACAATAGCCCGCAACGTGAAGTTTTTTGCTGCGCCCCAGATAAGTTAATCGTCCCGGAGGAATAATGAGTTTTCGCACTGCTTTTGCATCGCTTGTCCTGGCCTCCGCCTGCCTGAGTTTCAGCGCGATGCTACCGGCACAAACGTCGGCGCCGACAAATGCCGCCAATGCCACGGCCCAACTACATGGATTGTTCGAGGAAGAATGGGAGTACGAATTACGGCAGAGCCCCGAATCGGCCACAACCTTGGGCGATAACCGCTATAACGACCGGCTGGACGACTACTCGGCGCAAGCTGCGCTAGCTGAGGCTGATCAAAAGCGGAGATTCCTCACTCGCTTCCAGGCAACCGACGCTGCCAGCTTATCCGCCCAGGACGCCATCAGCCGGGAGCTGATGATCCGCAAGCTTCAGCAGGAAATCGAAGGGGTGCAGTTCAGGCCGTGGGAAATGCCGGTCAACCAGATGGATGGTGCGCATCTCGCGCTGGTCGACATGGTCACATTTATGCCGTTTAACGACGCGCACGATTACGAAAATTACATCTCGCGGCTTCATCAAATATCGCGAGTTTTCGAGCAGATAAACACCAACATGCGGCAAGGCATGAAAGATGGCCTCATGCCACCTCGCTATCTGTTAGAGAAGGTCGCCGTCGAGGCGCAGGAAATCGCCGACAAGAAAGGCGAAGCTAGCCCATTCGCTGGGCCCGTACACAAATTCCCGGAGGCAATTTCGTCTGCTGATCAGCAAAAGCTTAAGTCCGCAGTACTGGCAGCCGTGAATGGCGAAATTGCTCCCGCTTACGAGAAATTCGCAGCCTTTGTCCGAGACGAATACGCCCCGCATGGCCGCACTGATCCCGGAGTATGGGCTCTTCCCGATGGAGAAGCGCGCTATCGCTACGAAAGTCGACGGCTCACCACCACTGATCTGACTCCGGATCAGATTCACGAGATTGGGCTAAAGCAGTTGGCCGAAACCGAAGCAGAGATGATTGCTGTAGCGCACCAGCTAGGATTTAAAGACCTCGCCAGCCTGAACGAACACATCAAGAAAGATCGCAGTTTTTACGCCACCAGTGGCCAGCAGGTTTTTAATCTCTATTCCAAATACGCGCTTCAGATGGAAGCTGAACTGCCAAAGCTATTCGGCCGCCTTCCAAAAAACAAGTTAGTGCTCGTCCCCATGGATCCATTTCGCGCTAAAAATGCGGTGCCAGCTGACTACACGCAGGGCGCACAGGACGGCTCCAGACCCGGACGGATCAACGTAAACGAGTGGGATCCTGAGCATCGCTTGACCCTAAATATCGAGGCTATCTCCTACCACGAGGGCGTGCCCGGCCACCACTTGCAGATATCCATTGGGCAAGAGCTTCCTGATCTGCCTTCGTTTCGGAAAAATGGTGACTACACCGCCTTCATCGAGGGATGGGCCCTGTATTCCGAGCGGCTGGGAAAAGAGATTGGTTTTTATCAGGACCCTTACAGCAATTACGGACGGTTGGAAAACGAAATGTGGCGCGACATTCGCCTGGTCATCGACACTGGCGTGCACAGCAAGCATTGGTCCCGCGACAAGATGATGGAATATTTCCATCGCTATACCGCGATGGATGAGCCTAACGTACAAAGCGAGGTTGATCGCTATATTGCGTGGCCGGGGCAGGCACTGGCCTACAAGTTGGGACAGCTCGAGATTCTCAAGCTACGCGAAGAGGCGCGCAACAAATTAGGGAACAAATACGATTTACGAGCCTTTCATGACGAGATTGTGGGCAGTGGTCCACTGCCTCTCGACGTGTTGCATACCCAGGTCGAAGCCTGGATTCAGCAGCAGGCAAAATAGCCACTTAGTGCTTGCTGCTTGAGCTCTGCCTCAGTTGCTCGATCTGTTTTAACTCGTCATCTTTGCCGAGGTATTCCCAGCGCTGTAGTGCAATTGGTACGTTGCCATTTTTCCATAAGAAATCGTGGAACGCGCGCAGATTGAATTTGTCGCCTTGAGCAAGTCTCGCGTCTGCCAGAAATCGCAAAATTTCGTTCTTACCAATCTGATAGCTAATGGCCTGCCCGGGCGTAGTCGCAAACAGTGCGGCTTCGCCTTCGGCGGTTTTATGGTCCATAGGGACGTGCGCGGCCAGATAGTCGGCGGCCTGCGTTAGCGTGAATGAGCCCAACGCCAGTTTCACATCGACTTCAACGCGAAGCGCTCGCAGCCGCATGAAGTTGTAGATCACTTCCCGCGTACGAGGACTGTCGTCGAACAGTCCAGCTTGCAGCATCATTTCTTCGGCATAGAAGCCGATGCCCTCGTTTGCCCCTGAGTCGTAGTAGTGCCGACGGATGGGGTCCTCGTGATTCCACGAAAGCGCCATCTGAAAATAATGGCCCGGGACGCCTTCATGCACCATGTCAGGACGGCCGTCCTTGGCGGTTGCCAGGGCGAAATATCCCAGCTTTGGAGAAGGTGAATCTACCCAGCGAACACTGTCTTCATGCAGCCGCGATGGACCGGTGAAATCATCCAGTTCTCCGTATTCCATTCCTTCCAAATAACTTGGCATGGGCTGGATTAAGTAGTGATGGATGTTCTCGGGAACGCTCAGAATGCCTTTTGCATCGAGATATTTTCGGATCGCCAACTCGTCAGCCCGCGACCTCTTGACCTGTTGGTCGATATTTGCCGCCAGCTCTAACGGTGGCACATCTGCATCTCGTTGCTTCTCATACTGCTCGAACGAAACCGAACGTGCCCACTCCTGGGCGCTAATCGCAAAGAGCTGACCAGGCGTGTAGGGCAACAGTGCGACGTCGCTTAGAAAGAATTCATAGTTAGCGCGGCCAACCGCCGCATTACCCGGCATCTTGTCGAGATTTTGCTGAAGCCACGACTTGAAAGCCGCAAGCGCTGTGATCGCCCTCTCGGTGGAGAGCTTCAGCTTATTCGACAGATCCGATTCGCCATGCAGTTGCGCTCCGACTTCTGACGCAATCCGCTGTAACCTGGGCTGAAACTGCTCGAGATCAGCCAATGCAACCTCAGCAAATGGCCGAATCGGGTGCAGATTCTTCTTGCTATCCGCGAGAATCTGCGGAACGTCGTCCATTCGAGCAATCAGTAGGCGGCTGCGTTTGGCGTCAAATGGGGGAGGCGGCAGCAGCACTTCCAGAATCGCCGTGAGGGTTTGGTCTGTATAGAATGACGGATCTCGCTCCCAACGGCGGTTCATATCCAACTCCCAGTGGACCCGCGCGAGGGCAGACCCCATCAACCGGTAGTCGACTAGTTGCGGCACGCTCCAGCCGCGGGTATCGAGGTTCCTCCACCGAGCCCCAAAGTTTTCGAGCTCACTTCTCTGCTTTGCAATCGATGCCGCTGACCAGTCGCGAGGTCCTTCGGGATGATCCAGTCGCGGAATGTCATCCTTCGAGAACGGCTGATACTGTGCCCGCCACTGCCAGAAGTCATCAGCCAGCGTCTGGAGAGCGGGAGGAGGTAGTGTCGGGGTCGCAGCCTTGCCGGTCCTAAGCAGACAAAGAACTAAAAAAAGGGTGGCGGAAATGCGGAAGTTAAAGGCCATTGGGTCCTCCGGAATGTTTGTCCGCTGGCGATTGTATCCAATCGAAGGTACTGGCTCTTCGACTATCAGGAAAAGTGATGGCATGGATCATCCCTTTGGCTCCCGACTTGTGGCTTGACACGCCGTCGCTTTTGCCATTAACTTAGTTTTCACCATGCAGAGTCTTCACCATCACCATCGCCACAACGCGCACAGCGCGACGGCGGGGGCGTGGGGCTGAGTTAAGCAGCAACACAAGATTGAAGCCCGCTGATGCCAACGCACAGCGGGTTTTTTGTTTGTAAAAACCCTGTTTGTAAGGTTTGTCCCACGAGGCACAGATGACTCAGACCATCGATTTTGAAAAAATGCGCGGCTTGGCGCCCGCTATCGTTCAGGACGCGGCCAGCGGCGACGTACTGATGTTGGGCTTCATGAACGGCGACGCCTTCAGCCAGACGTTGGCCAGCGGGTACGTGACGTTCTACAGCCGCACTCGCAATGAGCTCTGGACGAAGGGCGAGACTTCCGGCAACCGGCTTAGAGTGATTTCAGCCAGCACGGACTGCGACCGCGACACGCTGCTATTTCGCGTCGAGGTCGAAGGCGCTGGCAAAGTTTGCCACGAAGGCACCCGCTCCTGCTTTACTAAGGAAATCGTCGTGCGCCAGACCGAGCCGGCCACTTCCGCGCCTGAGGCCGCACTGTGAAACTGCGAATCGGCATTCCAAAAGGCAGCTTGCAGGAAGCGACGTTGGAACTCTTCGGCCGCGCCGGCTTGCAAATTAACGTCAGCTCACGATCTTACTTTGCTTCGACCGGAGATCCTGAGATTGAGTGCATGTTGATTCGGGCCCAGGAGATGGCGAGATACGTTGAACATGGCGCGCTCGATGCCGGACTCACCGGCCTTGATTGGGTGATCGAGAGTGGTCTCCAGGTTGAAACCGTAGCCGACCTGATCTATGCCAAGCAGAGCCGCGGCAAAGTACGCTGGGTTTTGGCCGCCCCTGAGGCGTCGACATTTCAGCGCGCCGAAGACCTTGCCGGAAAAATCATCGCCACGGAACTGGTCAACGTTACCAGAAATTATTTCCGCAGCCGCGGAGTCGACGTGCAAGTAGAATTTTCCTGGGGCGCTACCGAGGCCAAACCTCCAATGCTGGCCGACGCCATTGTTGAAGTTACCGAGACTGGCAGCTCGCTGCGTGCGAATCATCTGCGCATTCTCGACACTGTTCTCGAATCCAATACTCAGATAATCGCCAATAAAGCGGCCTGGGCAGACGTTAACAAGCGCCGCAAGATCGAAAATCTGGCACTCATGTTGCGCGGCGCGATGGAAGCAAAAGAGCGCGTTGGATTGATGTTGAACGTACGTCAGGAAGACTTGAAAGCCGTCCTCGCGGTGCTGCCGGCGTTGAAGCGGCCCACCATTTCGACTCTCAGCGATCCCGAGTGGCTGGCAGTGAATACGGTAATCGAAGAACACACCGCATGGGACGTGATTCCCCGCCTCAAAGAAGCGAAGGCCCAAGGCATTGTGGAGTATCCCTTGAATAAGGTGGTTTTGTAATGCGCACGCTTTCCGGACGAGCCGCGGTCGAACAGGTCAAGAAGATTGCGGCGCGCAGTTCGCAGTTCGATGCGGTGGAAGTCTCGGTGGGACGAATCGTAACAGACGTAAAGTCACACGGCGACCGTGCATTGCGAAGATATGCGAAACGATGGGATGGATTAGGTGCCAAAGATTCGCTGCGGGTCGAAAAGCCAGACTTAATGCTCGCGTGGAAATCAGCCGCACCAGAGCTGCGCTCGGCATTGCAACAGGCGGCAGCAAACATTCGGCAATTTTGCCAATGGCAAATGCCGAAAGAATGGCGGCGAAGTCGCGACGGTATTTCATTAGGACAACTGGTCCGCCCCTTGAACTCTGTGGGATGTTACGTTCCCGGCGGGCGCTACCCCTTAGTTTCGACATTGCTGATGACGGTGATTCCAGCCCAGGTTGCGGGTGTGAAGAATATAAGAGTCACCTCACCCCGACCTCGCTCCGAAGTTTTGGCAGCTGCGGGAATGCTGGAGATCAGCGAGTTCTATCGTGTCGGAGGCGCCCAAGCGATCGCTGCCTTGGCGTATGGGACTGAATCCATTACTCGCGTGGATAAGATTGTCGGTCCGGGAAATTCATACCTGACCGCGGCCAAAAAGCTGGTCTCCTTCGATTGCGCCATTGATATGCTGGCTGGGCCCACCGAGGTTCTGATTCTGAGTGACGACGGAAATCCTGAATTCATCGCCGCCGATCTGGTGGCGCAGGCTGAGCACGATCCGGACGCGCTAGCTATTTTCGTCACAACTTCGAAGGGATTGGCGAAGGCTGTGGCTGCAGCAGCGAAAAGGGCGGCAGCTAGTAACGCGGTCGCCCAGGAATCGCTTAACAATCATGGCGTGATCCTGATTGCTCAATCGAAACAGCAGGGGCGAGAGTGGGCGAACGAGATCGCGCCCGAGCACATCACTGTTTCGCCGTTGGACCTTTTATTTATTCAAAATGCCGGCTCGGTTTTTGTCGGTGACTACGCCGCACAAGCCTCAGGGGATTACGGGATTGGACCGAACCATGTTCTGCCCACAGCAGGAGCAGCACGCTTCCGTGGAGGCCTAAGTGTTTTTGATTTTGTTAAGTTGATTACAGTGCAGCAGGTCTCGCGCAGTGGATTCAAAAAGATCGCTCCCATGGTCGAACAGCTAGCGATTGCAGAGGGCCTCGCCGCTCATGCCGGATCTATCCGAGTGAGGAACACGTATGCTTAAAGCTCGGCAGGCAGTGCGAGACCTCAAAACCTACCATCCGCCGCTAGGCAATCGGCAGGGGCTGCGCCTTGACTTCAACGAAAATACTGCCGGTTGCTCGCCGCGGGTTTTGCAGCGTCTGCGGCAAATCGATTACGAAAGCCTGGCGCGCTATCCGGAGCGGGAACCGGCCGAGGCGCTGGTGGCAAAGCATCTTGGAGTCGCGCCTGCCGAACTGATGCTAACCAACGGTACCGACGAGGCGATCCACATTATCTGCGAAACATATCTCGAACCTCAAGACGAGGTCCTGATCGTTGTTCCAACTTTTGCTATGTTCGAGATATATGCGGCCGCGACCGGCGCGAAGGTGATTACTCTAGCCGCCACGAAAGACTTTCAGTATCCGGTGGAGCAAGTTCTCAAACAGATCACTCCCCAGACACGCCTCATTACTATTGCCAATCCTAACAATCCGACGGGGACGTTTGTTCCCGAAGCCGATATTTTGCGAATTGCAAGGGCCGCGCCTGACGCCGCTATCCTAGTCGATGAAGCGTATCACGAGTTTTGCGGCGAAACTCTGATCAGCAAATGGCATGAGCATCCGAATCTATTTGTTTCTCGGACCTTCTCCAAGGCCTACGGACTCGCCGGCCTCCGCATAGGAGTGCTGACTGGAAGCATTGAGCAATTGGCGATGCTAAGGCGTGCCAGTTCTCCATACAACGTGAACATCGCGGCTCTGGTATGCCTGCCAGAGGCCCTGGCTGACCAGGAATATATTTCTGCCTATGTCGAGCAGGCGCTCGAAGGACGTGTTGAGCTCGAAAATCGCTTGGGATCACACGGCATCGAATACTGGCCAAGTCGAGCCAATTTCGTTTTGTGTCATCTCGGGGAATCGCGTTCCCAGTTCATCGCCGCCATGCGAGGACGAGGAATTTTGGTGCGCGACCGATCGAGCGACCCAGGCTGTTCAGGATGCGTTCGCATAACCGTAGGCGCGAAAGAACATAATGAACGGATGCTAATAGCGCTTGACGAAGTGCTACGCGAAATTCCAGTTGCAGAAAAGCTGGCGCGATGAGGAAAGCTGCGATTCATCGCGCCACCAAAGAAACCGATATTTCGCTTAAGCTCGCCATCGACGGGCGTGGCCGTTACAAAGTGTCCACTGGAATTCGATTTTTCGACCACATGCTCGAGCTGTTCGCCCATCACGGCGGTTTCGACTTGGACGTTACCGCCAAGGGGGATCTCGACGTTGACCAGCATCACACTGTGGAGGACGTTGGAATCGTGCTGGGCCAGGCCTTTGCGCAAGCTCTCGGCAATAAGCGCGGCATCCTGCGAGCCGGATACTTTGTAATGCCCATGGACGAAACGCTCGGCTTGGCCGCCGTGGATTTTTCCGGACGCACGGCCTCGGTGATTGATACCAAAGTAAAAGCGCGCCTGGTAGGAGACTTGCAGTCTGAACTGGTCATTGACTTCTTCGAGGCGTTTGCCCGCGGCGCCCATGCCAACATCCATGCTCGTATTCTTTATGGACGTTCCAACCACCACAAGATCGAGTCATTGTTCAAAGCATTTGCTCGGGCTCTGCGCGCTGCATGCTGGCGTGATAAGCGCATGGCTCGCCTCTTGCCGAGCACTAAAGGCCTGCTGTAATGATTGCGATCATCGATTACCGCGCGGGAAACCTGACCTCGGTCAAGAAAGCCTTCGATCACATTGGTACACAATCTGTAATTACTGCGGATCCCGAAGTAGTGGCAAGGGCAAGCAAGATTGTTCTTCCAGGGGTCGGTCATTTTTCTTCTACGTTCGCACTGAACGAAACTGGATTGCGGAAAGCGGTAAAGGAATCGCTTGACCGCGGGACGTCGTACTTGGGCATCTGCGTTGGCATGCAATGGATGATCGAGTCGAGCGAAGAGGCTCCCGAGGTTTGCGGGCTTGGCCTGTGGCCCGGCGTATGCCAACGGTTTGTAGCAGAAGTAAAATCGCCACATGTGGGCTGGAATCAACTCGAAATCAAGAACGGTGGTTCACGGCTGTTAAAAGGAATTCCGTCCGGATCATTCGTCTACTTCACCCACTCCTACAGTGTTCCGATAATTGACGCCACCGTGGCCCAGACCGAATACGGTGGCAAGTTTTCCGCCGCGGTCGAGCACGGCAACTGGTTCGGAGTGCAATTCCATCCGGAAAAATCAGGCGCGGTCGGTCTGGCCATACTGGAGAACTTTTGCCAGCTCTAACTGGCTCCCTCTCATGCTGACCAAACGCATCATTGCCTGCCTCGACGTAGATGGCGGTCGTGTCGTCAAAGGGGTAAAGTTTCTGAACTTGTGCGATGCCGGCGATCCGGCGGAACTAGCGGCTGCCCATAGCAAATCGGGAGCGGACGAGATTGTCCTGCTCGACATCTCTGCTACCCATCAAAAAAGAAATACCCTGATCGAAACCGTTCGTCGCACCGCAAGGGAGTTATTCATACCTTTCACTGTGGGCGGAGGCATTCGCACCCTTGAAGACGCGGAAGGGATTTTTGACGCAGGCGCTGACAAAGTCAGCATCAACTCTGCAGCAATCGCCGATCCGACGCTGATTACGCAGATTGCCGAGCGATTTGGCTCTCAAGCCGTAATCGTGGCGATCGATGCTAAGCGTAACCCTGAAAAAGAACAATTCGATGTAAAAACCCACGGGGGCCGCAATTCTACCGGCAAAGACGCCATCACCTGGGCAAAAGAAGCCGAAAATTGTGGCGCGGGGGAAATCCTGCTGACCTCTATGGACCGTGACGGTACCGGCATTGGTTTCGATTGCGAGTTGACCTCGGTTGTCAGCCAGGCAGTTAGGATTCCCGTAATCGCTTCCGGCGGGGCCGGCAGTGCTCAACATTTCGTGGACGTTTTTGGAGCAGGTAGAGCTGACGCGGCACTTGCCGCCTCAATCTTTCACTTCGGAGTCGACGCCTTTGCCGGTCTCAAACAACATCTGCGCCAGGCCGGGATTCCCGTGAGGTGGCCTTGCTAATCCCCTCGATTGATCTGATGGATGGCAAAATTGTGCAACTCGTTCAGGGCCGCAAGAAAGCCCTCGAGTTTGAAAACTTCGATGAGTGGATCGAGCGCTTCTCACGCTTCCCTCTCATCCAACTCATCGACCTTGATGCCGCCATTGGCACGGGAAATAATCGACACCTTCTGGCCAAGTTCATCAGCCGTCTTCCCTGCCAGGTTGGTGGAGGCGTGCGGTCGATTGAAACCGCCAGTGAGCTTCTAGCACTTGGTGCCGCCCGAGTCATCGTTGGATCGACGCTAATTCGCGAAGGCGAAATCGATATTGACTTCGCCAGGCGCCTTTCAGAAGCGGTCGCTCCCGCTAATCTGGTATTTGCAGTGGACGCAAAGGGCGGCAAAGTTGCAATTCGCGGCTGGCGCGAGGTTACCGAAATTAAACCAGCGGAAGTGATTCGCGTTCTCGACTCTTTTTGTGATGCGTTCCTCTACACCCATATAGACACTGAAGGCCTAATGCAGGGCATCCCAATCGACGTGGTAAAGGAATTGCGCCAAGCCGCCAGCAAACAACTGGTCGTGGCGGGGGGAATTTCCACTCGCGAAGAGATCGACCAACTACAAGATCTGGGCATCGACGCGGTGGTCGGAATGGCGCTGTACCTCGGAAAATTGAATCTAGAGCAAATTCGCTCCGCACCATAACACGCGACGGGACCGGGCTTCCGCTCCCGATGTAACATTACATAAACCATGAACCGTTTCCCCGGAGGATCCATGAAGCTGGCATGGAAGTGGCTGCCCATCTTCGTTTCAGCGATTTCAATCTCAGCCTTGGGCCAGGCCCGTCCCTTTCCCGGCCCCGATGTGCAGCAAATTTATCAACGTCTGCTACCGCAAATCGAAAAGATTGCAATTTTCGATCACCATGCCCATCCCGGCTTTCCAGACGACTCTGATGTCGACGCCATGGCTTCCCCGCCGGGCAGCGCGGCACTGCGCGAGCGGGATACCAATCCCGAACTGGTGGCGGCCTCCAAGGCGCTGTTCGGATATCCCTACGGCGATATGTCACCCGAACACTCCAGGTGGCTGGTGCGAAAAAAGGCTGAACTCAAGAAGGCGCAAGGCGACGCCTATTTCTCGAACCTGCTAGACAAGCTGAACATTGAGCACTCAGTGGCAAACCGCGCAATGATGGCCGACTATCTCGATCGCAAACGTTTTCTCTGGGTCTTCTTCGTCGATTCGTTCCTATGGCCGTTCGACAATCGGCGAGAGCAGGCGCGCAACCCCGACGAGCAGGTCTATATTCCCCTGCAGGAAAAGATGTTGCATCGCTACATGCAGCAGGAGCAACTTCCCAAGCTTCCCGACGACTTCGAGGCTTACTTAACGTTCGTGACCAAAACCATTGAGGAGAATAAGAAAAACGGCGGCATTGGCATGAAGTTCGAGAACGCATATTTTCGTTCTGCCGTATTCGCGGATCCTCCCAAAGAGGCAGCGGCAGACGTTTATGAACGCTTCGCGAGCGGGGGAATTCCGAGCGAAAAGGAATATACGACCTTTCAGGATTATGTTTTCCGCTATTTAGTCCGCGAGGGCGGCCGCCTGCACCTGCCGGTGCATATTCACACCGCCGTTGGTATCGGAGATTATTTCAATCTCAGCCTCGGCAACGTGATGAATTTGGAGAATATTCTTCGCGATCCGCGCTACTCATCCACCACATTTGTTCTGTTGCATGGCGGATATCCGCTGGAACGCGAGGCCATCTGGCTAGCCGCGGTTAAGAATGTCTATCTCGATTCGTCCTTCATGGAAATTGTGATGTACCCCTCGGAATTCAAGCACAGTCTTAAGGAATGGCTCGAGACTTTTCCTGACAAGATCACATTCGGTAGCGATTCGTTTCCCTACAATGAAGTTCTGGGCGCTGAAGAGAGTTATTGGCTGGGTGTGCAATCCGCACGCACTGCGCTCGCTGCGGCCTTAGCCGAGATGGTCTCGATGGGCGAGGTCAGCGAAGCACAGGCGTTGCAGCTTGCCCATGGGTATTTGCACGATAATGCAGCAGCACTTTACGACGGAAAGGCTCACTAGAATGCCATCCAAGAAGGTGACGAAAAAAGTTTCGAAGAAGGCAATCAAGAGGGAGTCCGGCGTAAGGCACATTCCGTGGAATTCAATCAAACTCGATCGCCTGAATCCGCTAATCGATCGCCAGTTCGTTGTGGGAGAGGAGATTATGGTGGCGCGAGTGTTGATAAAGAAAGGCGGTATCGTGCCGCTGCACAGCCACCACAACGAGCAAGTAACCTACATCCTCGAGGGTGCCCTTAAATTCTGGATTGACGGCAAGGTGATTGTAGTTAAAGCCGGCGAAGTGCTCACGATCCCTCCGCACATGCCTCACAAAGCCGAAGCAGTGGAAGATACTGTCGACCTCGATGTCTTCAATCCTCCACGTGCTGATTGGATCGCGGGCACCGACAAATACTTGAGAGATGCCGAAAACCAGCAGCACACTAAGACACCGCATAGGGTCGGCTGAGAGCCTGGCCACGGATTTCACAGATCGTTACGGATTAGTCCAAATTGTTCATAAAGTGGCACCCGTAAGGATCAGTGGCCTGCCTTTCGTCCACATAAATCCAAACCATTGGTCAAAACGTAATCTCTGTACAGGCGCCAAATCACGCGCTCGTTGGCGATTCTCTCGCCAACAGCGCGGGAAACCCTGGAAGCAGAGGCGAGGGGACAAATGTGCGTCTTCCTCGGAAGGGAGGGCGCCGCGCCTCTGCTTTCCAGCAGTCCAAAGTCTGCTAACCAACTTCAGCTTCCTGCGGAACAATCTTCAGGTCTAACTTATCCGTCCGTCGCAGTACCGTCAGCAGTGACGTTACGCCGACGCGGGCATCTGTCAGTAGGCGATGCAGATCATCGACTCCAGCGATTGGCCCGCCATCCAGCGCAACAATAATGTCGTATTGCTGCAAGCCGGCCTGTTTTGCAGGGCTTTTCTCCGGCACCGACAGCACGATCACGCCGCTTTCCCTGGGAAGATCGTAAAAGCGGACGAGCCGGCGGTGCAACGGCGCTGTCTGGGCTTCAATGCCGATATAGCTGCGTCGGATACGGCCATCATGGAGCAGGCGACCGGCAACGAACTTCGCGGTGTTCACACCGATTGCAAAGCACAATCCTTGCGCGCCCATAATAGTCGCAGTATTGACGCCCACTACTTGTCCGTCAGAGGTCACCAACGGGCCACCGGAATTCCCTGGATTAAGCGAAGCGTCGGTTTGAATCACGTCGTCAATCAAGCGTCCTGAGTAAGAACGCAATGACCGTCCGAGGGCACTCACCACACCAGCCGTCACCGTATATTGAAAGCCGTAAGGGTTCCCAATCGCGATCACCAGTTGGCCCACACGCAGCTTCTGCGAATCCCCAAGCGGTGCCACCATCAATCCGGGCGCGTCAATGCTGATCACGGCGAGATCAGTCGCGGGATCGTCGCCAACCGTGTGAGCCGGGAATCGTCGGCCATCCGCAAGGTGAACTTGTATCTTCGTCGCCTCGTGCACCACGTGGCTGTTAGTTAGAATCAATCCATCCGGCGTGAATACAAAACCTGACCCGCCGCCCTGCCGTTCTTTGGCTTCTCCGGAACGGGAGCGCGCCGCCTGCGTAACTTCAATTTTGACCACCGAAGGGCTGATCTTCTCTGCTGCTCCGACCACAGCCTGCGAGTAGGCATCCAGTAAATACCCATCGTCGCTGCTGGCGCCAGATGACGACTGCACCATTGACTCGGAGGAGTAGTCGCCCAAAAGTGGCGTTACAACTTGTTCTTGGTCCATATTCTGTAGATGAGTCAGTAAGGAAAGAGGATTCAGGCGGGCGAGGATGTCGCGGATCTGTGCCTCTGACAAGTGGCCTGTAACCACGCCGTGCGTTACTATCGTGAAACGAAATAAGCAATCCGCCGCGCCTATAGTTGCCGTACCAAGAAAGAGAACGCTGTTTGTCGAATGATGAGTCAAAAGGGGTTTCGGCCGACGCCGCACTGGTATCGGCCATCCGCACCGGCGATCCCGGCGCTATGGCACTGCTGTATGACCGATATGGATCCATTGTGTATTCGGTGGCATTGCGGGTACTGGGCGATACCGGGTCGGCGGAAGATGTGTTACAGGATGTTTTTATGCAGCTTTGGCGCAATCCAAACTCCTTTGATTCAAGCCGTGGCACCCTGGGACCATGGCTGGCGGTGATCGCACGCAACCGCGCCATCGATGCAATCCGCAAGCGCCGCCCGGAGACCGATATTGAAGACGTCATTATCTCCGTAGAGCCGGATATGGCGAGCGATGCCGAACGGGGAGTCGCTATGGAAAAGGTTCGCGATGCGATGGAATCCATGGCGTCTTCACAGCGAACCGCTTTGGAAATGGCCTATTTCGAGGGACTCACCCATAGCGAAATCGCTGAGAAGACGGGCGAACCACTGGGAACCATTAAGACCCGTATCCGGACCGGCCTGCTAGCGTTGCGCAAGGTATTTCAGGCATGAGCATTCACGACCAATTCGCCGACGACCTGGCTCTTTACGCCCTTGGTTCTTTGCAAGGCGATGAGCTGGCAACGCTGGAGAAGCACTTGCAGGAGTGCCCTGCCTGCCGTCTGGAATTGGAAAAATTGCGTGGAGACATGGCTCTGCTTGCACTGGCTAGCTCGGGGGCAGCGCCACCGCAGCGCGCTCGGCAACGTCTGCTCGCAGCTGTCGCCAAAGAACCTCGAACTCGCCGGGACCCGGTGCGTCGTCCGTGGTGGATGCCGCTACCGTGGGCGATCGCAGGAGCCATGGCATTGCTCGCGATCGTGCTATGGAGCGACAAGAAAGATCTGCAGCGCCAGGTTGCGAGTTTAAGAGATGAGTCAACGCAACAGGCAGTCGAATTGTCGCGCGCCAAAGATGTGGTGGCAACGCTTACCGCAACGAATGCCCTGCGAGTCACGTTGGTCGCCGCGAAAACGCCACCTCAGCCGCAAGGCAAAGCTATCTATGTGCGCGACCGCTCGAGCTTGATATTTATTGCCAGCAATATGCCGCAACTTCCGCCCAACAAAGCCTACGAGTTGTGGCTGTTGCCCACGCAGGGAGCACCGATTCCAGCGGGAGTATTCATTCCTGACCCACGCGGCAGCGCGACGCTGATCAATCCACCTCTTCCCGCCGGAGTTCAGGCAAAGGCTTTTGCTATTACGGTGGAACCAGAAGCAGGCTCCTCAACGCCAACTCCTCCAATCGCCATGGTGGGTTCGGGCGAATAGCAAAACTTCAAAGGCATTGCCCCTCCACAACCCGCGCTGCTATAGTGCCTGTAATGAATTGGTACGCCTATATCTTGCATACGCGGACCACGTATCGGCGTACCTCTCGCTTATTATTTCCTCGGTTTTCTGCCATTCGTCTAGTTCCTCGCAGCAAAAAGCCAATATTGCAAGGTCTTTCTCTGGCCTCTCGACCTTTGCCTGCGCTTCGCGTGGTTGAGCGAACCGCAGTCTAAATAAACCGGATTGTTTCGACGCAGCATCTCCAGCGTGGGGCATCACTAAGTTCTGGTATCGAAGCGATAGAGAGACATGAGCCTTCTCGACCGCCCTGCGGGCTATGGCGCCTTTCTTGACCAAGTAAAGACTGCGAGCACTCGCGTCTTGATGCTCGACTACGACGGAACTCTGGCTCCATTCAATAGTGATCGCAGCCATGCATTTCCTTATCCCGAAATCCCGCCCTTGCTTAAGGAAATTATGAGCAATGGCACTCGTGTCGTTCTGGTCAGCGGCCGCGCTTCTCGAGAGTTAGTGCTGCTTTGCGGACTTTATCCTCATCCAGAGATCTGGGGAAGCCACGGAATGGAGCGGCTGACTTCCGACGGAGAGTACAGCGTTCGAACACTCGATCCAGAGCAGGAGACCGCTCTGCTCACAGCCGCCGATAGTCTGCGCGCCGTTGGATTGGAGCCGAATCTGGAACTGAAGCCCGGAGGAATCGCGGTCCATTGGCGAGGGCTGGAAAAGATCGACGCGAACCATGTCCGGGCACAGGTTACCCACCTTGAGCCCCTGATATCCCAAAATTCGCTCAAGTTACTAGAGTTTGACGGGGGGGTTGAACTTAGAGTGACGGGGACGGACAAAGGCTATGCTGTCAACAGCATCCTAGACGAGGGTGGTCAGAACGCCGCGGTGGCGTATCTAGGCGACGACCAAACGGACGAAGACGCGTTTCTCGCTCTTAAAAATAGGGGACTTACGATTCTGGTGCGTCCTCAATTCCGGCCAACCACGGCCGATCTCTGGCTAAAACCACCAGAGGAACTCACTGAGTTTCTTCATCAGTGGCTCCTTGCATGCGGAGGCGAAGCATGACAGCAGAAAACGGACGTCTAATTATTCTTTCCAATCGCCTGCCAGTCTCAGTACTGCGCCAGGGCGATGGTACGCGGGTGGAACCGAGTCCTGGTGGCTTGGCCACCGCACTTTCAGCAGTCTGGAGCTCGCGCAGCAATGGACTTTGGATCGGTTGGCCCGGCAATGCCGACAATGCCAATATTGATCCGTTGCTGGCTAAAGCTGCCAAAGATGAGCCCTACGATCTACAGTCCGTTAGCCTCAACGACCAGGAAATAGCCAAGTTCTACATGGGATTTGCCAACGAAATTATTTGGCCTCTCTTTCACGACTTGCAATCTCAGTGCAACTTCAATCCCGAATACTGGGAGATGTATCAGCAAGTGAACCGAAAATTCGCCCAGGCGACGGCGGAACAGGCTGCCCCTGAAGATTTTGTCTGGGTGCACGATTATCACTTTATGCTGGTAGCTCAGTACTTAAGGGAAGCAGGCACTAAATCGAAAATTGGCTTCTTTCAGCACATTCCCTTCCCTCCACCAGATATTTTCGAAAAACTTCCCTGGCGTGAGGCCATTCTTCGTGCCTTGCTGCAATATGACGTTTTGGGTTTCCAGACGGAACGCGACCGCAGCAATTTTCTGAGCTGCCTGGCACGGTTGCTGCCCGATACCGAGGTCATGGGAGCAGGTCCTTCGCATCTTTCAGTCCGCTTCGAAGGTCGGTCAACAGTTGTGGGGGCTTTCCCCATCAGTATTGATTACGACGAGTTCGCGATTCCCGCCGCCAAAACTGATGTCGCCGCGAAAGCTACGAACATTCGCAAAGAACTCTCTGACAGTCTGCTGATGCTCGGTGTTGACCGCATGGACTATACCAAGGGTATTCCGGAGCGGTTACAGTCGTTTCGCATCTTGTTGCAGCGCTATCCGGAACTGCGGCGCCAAGTCACTCTGGTGCAGATTGTCGTGCCCAGTCGAGCTGACATTCCCAAGTATCAGGATCTGCGGCAGCAAGTCGAACTGCTGGTCAGCGAAATCAATGGGCAATTTACACAGCCCGGTTGGGTGCCAATTCACTACATCTACCGTAGCCTGCAACGCGAAGACCTGCTGGGCTATTACCGCGCCGCCGACATAGCGTTAATCACCCCGCTAAAAGACGGGATGAACCTGGTCGCCAAAGAATTCTGCGCCGCCCAAGTAGACGAACGCGGAGTTCTGGTACTCAGTGAGTTCGCCGGAGCCAGTCCGGAGCTTCGCCACGGCGCGCTGTTGGTAAATCCTAACGACTTTGTTGGGGTGGCGCAGGCGATCTACGAAGCATGCCAGATGCTGCCTGCGGAAAAACGGCGCCGTATGCGCCTGCTGCGCGAAATCGTGAAGAGTCAAAACGTGCATCGCTGGGCACGCTCATTCCTTGAAGCTTCAGAATCAGCTAACCCGCCCCGCTCAGGCTCTGCTACCGGTGGGCAGCGTGCCGCAAGTACATCCAGCAGCAGTGCCACTCCAGGAGTGGCGATTCTTGGGCGAGCGCCCCTCCCTGCGAAACGAATAGCCAGTTCCCGACTGAATTCGCTGGGCGCAGACTGATTAGTGCGCAGCATGGTCAGAATTGCCTGACGCTCGCAGCAGTGGTAATCTCGCCTTACCGATCAACCGCAAGCGGGAGTAGTTCAGCGGTAGAACGCCAGCTTCCCAAGCTGGATGTCGCCGGTTCGATCCCGGTCTCCCGCTCCATTCACATGGGTCGGTCGCGGCGGTCTATGTTGCGGGGCGAACTCACTGTTAATAACCCCTTGGAAACCTTCTGATTGCTAGAATCATCTCAGCCTTGCGGGTCGCTTTCGTCCGTGAGTTTCGTCTGGAGGCGCTGTGCTTGCTGATCTGTTTTCGCGATGGCCGCTGATCCGTCAAATCAAAACCGGCTCAGATGGGACAGGCGTCGAGTCGATGTCGGAGCACACGCTCAATCTCCAGACAAAACATCACGGGGCGGAAGTCATCCGCTCCATTTGCCCCTACTGCGGCGTGGGCTGCGGCCAGCTGGTTTTCCACAAGCAAGGCAAGCTGATCTCAATCGAAGGCGATCCCGAGTCGCCAATCTCGCGCGGACGCCTGTGCCCTAAAGGCGCGGACACCTTCGAGTTGCATACCCACCCCGCCCGCCTGAAGAAAGTAAAGTATCGCCCTCCCTACTCCACCAAGTGGGAAGAGATGGAACTCGAGACCGCGATGGACATGATTGCTGATCGCCTTTGGGACAGTCGCAATCGCGCGTTTCGAGAGAAGGACGAGAACGGCGAAACCTTGATGCAGAACAAGACTGTCGCCCACCTCGGCGGTGCCACGCTCGACAATGAAGAAAATTACCTGATCCGCAAGCTCTTCACCGTCGGCCTCGGAATGGTCTGCATTAGCAATCAGGCCCGAATTTGACATAGTTCTACGGTGCCCGGTCTGGGCACATCATTCGGACGGGGCGGAGCCACGACTGCACAACAGGACCTGAGTAACGCGGACGCCATCCTGATTATGGGATCGTCGATGGCGGAGAACCACCCCGTCGGATTTCAGTGGGTGATGGAGGCCCGTGAAAAGGGCGCCAAGGTCATCCATGTCGATCCTCGCTTCACCCGCACTTCAGCTATGGCGGATGTCTGGGTACCGTTGCGCGCCGGCAGCGACATTATTTTTCTCGGCGGAATGATTCATTACATTCTCGAGAACAAAAAGTATTTTCACGATTACGTAGTTAACTACACCAACGCTGCCAACCTCCTGCGCGATGACTTTCTGGATACCGAGGATCTAGACGGATTTTTCTCGGGCTGGGACGCTGCGAAGAAGAAATACGATCCCGAGTCATGGCAATATCGCGGCACCAAGCCTAAGAAAAGCGGAGGAGAGCACTCCGGCCATGAGGATTCACACGCCGGCCACGCACATGAAAAGGGTGGCGAAGCCTACGAAGCAGCGGGCGCGGAAAGCGATCCCACTCTGGAAAATCCGCGCTGCGTGCTGAATGTGCTGAAACGCCACTTCTCGCGCTATACGCCGGAAATGGTAGAGCAGAATTGCGGCATCTCAAAAGAAGTTTTTCTGAAGACCGCAGAGATTTTCACCTCCGCATCAGGGCCGGAAAGAACCGCGGCCATCTGTTATGCGCTCGGCTGGACGCAGCATTCAAAGGGCGTGCAGATTATCCGCACCGCGGCCATCATGCAGTTGCTGCTGGGAAATATCGGGCGCCCCGGTGGTGGCATTCTCGCGCTGCGCGGGCACGCATCGATTCAAGGTTCGACTGATATTCCTACGCTCTACGATATTTTGCCGGGCTATCTGCCGATGCCAATGTTCGAATCCGGCGCCAACAAGTTGAACAACTACATCGAGAAATCGAAAACCAGGACCGGCTTGTGGAACGGCTTCGACAAATATTTCATCAGTCTGATGAAGGCCTACTACGGCGAGGGCGCGACCAAAGAAAACGACTGGGGCTTTGACTGGCTGCCGCGCATCACCGGCGACCACTCGCATTTCGGCTATTGGCTCGACATGCAGGACGGCAAGATGGAAGGCCTGTTCGTAATGGGCCAAAACCCCGCGGTGGGCGCGGCCAATTCCAGCTTACAGCGCACCGCGCTATCGAAACTAAAGTGGCTGGTGGTGAGGGACATGGTGGAGGTGGAGACGGCTTCGTTCTGGCTGGATTCGCCAGAAGTCCAACGCGGGATTCTGAAGCCTGAGGATATTGCGACCGAGGTCTTCCTGATGCCGGCGGCGGGGACGGCGGAGAAGGAAGGGACGTTTACCAATACGCAGCGGCTGTTGCAGTATCGCGAACAGGCGGTAGAGCCGCCGGGGGATGCGCGCAGCGAGAGCTGGTTCATGTATCACCTGGGGCGGCGAATCAAGGAGAAGGCGAAGCACGATGCGCGGCCACGCAACCAAGGATTGAATGCGCTGACCTGGGATTACAGCGTGGAAGGCCACATGGCGGAGCCCAAGGTCTCAGAAGTATTGATGGAGATCAATGGCTACACCGTGGCCGACCGCAAGCAGCTCAAGGCGATCCCTGATCTTAAGAATGATGGCTCGACGGCTTGTGGGGCGTGGATTTATTGCGGAGTGTATCCGGAGGCGGGACGCAATCGCGCGGATGAGCGCAAGCCAAAAGATTTTCTCGGTCACGGATGGGGATTTGCCTGGCCGAATGATTGCCGGATTATTTATAACCGGGCGTCGGCGCGGCCAGATGGCAAGCCGTGGAGCGAGCGCAAGAAACTGGTCTGGTGGGACGAAGAAAAGAAAGAATGGGGCGGCAACGACATTGCCGACTATCCGAAGACGCTGGCTCCCGAGACTAAGCCGGATTTGGAGAACGGGCAAGGGGTTCCGGCGCTGGGCGGGGCGCGGCCGTTCATTCTGCACAATGATGGGCTGGCGTGGCTGTTTGTGCCGAGCGGGCTGAAGGATGGACCATTGCCTACTCACTTCGAGGCTTTGGAGTCTCTGGTATCGAATCCTCTTTACAGCCAGCAGACCAATCCGCCGGCGGACAAGAAGGCGCGGCCGGACAATCCCTATGCGGTTTCGCCGGGAGACCCGCGCTATCCATATATCCTTTCTACTTACCGGTTGACCGAGCATCACACCGCGGGCGGCATGAGCCGCACGCTTTCGCATCTTGGCAGAGTTGCAGCCGGAGGCGTTCAGTGAGATTTCTCCCGAGTTGGCGGCAGAAGCTGGATTGACCCATGGCGATTATGTGACGATCAGCACGCCGCGCGGAGTGATCGAGGCGCGAGTGCTGGTAACACAGCGCATGCGGCCTTTGTGGATCAACGGGCAACGCATTCATCAGGTAGGCTTGCCCTGGCATTGGGGAAACAAGGGGCTGGCTACCGGAGACGCGGCGAATGATCTGCTTGCCATCAGCGAGGAGCCCAATGTGCGCATTATGGAAACCAAAGCGCTGGTGTGCAATTTGACGCCGGGGCGCAGACCGCGCGGTGAGTCGGAAACGAAGTTCAACGAGGTAACGGCATGAGCGTCACCGCATTTCTTACAGATTCGACGCTCTGCATCGGGTGCAAAGCCTGTGAAGTAGCATGCAAGGAATGGAACGGGGTTGAGGAAGACGGGCTCAACTGGAGCGGGTTTTCTTACGACAACACCGGCGCGGTGGGCCACTCGACGTGGCGGCATGTGAAGTTTGTAGAGAACGCGCCGGAGCCAGGCTTTGGCGGCAACGCGCCGGAGTTGAACACCTGGGCGTTTTCTTCTGACGTATGCAAGCACTGCGAAAATGCGGGGTGCCTGGAGGCTTGCCCGACGGGCTCGATTGTGCGCACGGAATTTGGCGGGGTGTATGTACAGGCGGATGTGTGCAATGGCTGCGGTTATTGCGTGGTGTCGTGCCCGTTTGGAGTGGTGGAGCGCAATCCTGACGATGGACGGGCTTTCAAGTGCACGTTTTGTTACGACCGGCAAAAAGTTGGGCTGAAGCCGGCATGCGCCAAGGCGTGCCCGACGGAGTCGATCCAGTTTGGGGAGATTGGCGAGTTGCAGCAGCGGGCGAAAGACCGGGTGGAAGAGTTGCATGGCCGCGGAATGAATGACGCCGCGATTTACGATTCATCGCACACCAGCGTAGGCGGGACGCATGCCATGTTTATTTTGCGCGGCGATCCGCGGAGTTACAACTTGCCGCCGAACCCTGAGGTGCCGACAATTTATTTGAAGAAGGCGTGGACTGCGTCGGCGCTGGCGGCGGGGCTTTTGCTGGGCGGCGCGCTCCTCGCTTTCCTCACTGACGGCGAAAGAGCGAAATCATGAGTGACGGGAAGTCGAAGATCACTCCCATGCAGATGCCCGACCTCGAAAAAGAGAAGCGGCTATTTGAGATTCGCAGGGAAGCTGAGAAACATGGGCAGGTGAAGGGCAAGGGGATTCGTCCGGCGGGCGCGCCGTTTCCGCAAGCCTCGCCGGACACGGGATACTACGGCATTCCCCTGTTGAAGCAGCCGCCGTGGACCTGGGAGATTCCGCTTTATTTTTTTGTGGGCGGCGCGGCAGGGGCCGCGGCTGTCGTCGGCGCGATCGCCGATTACACCGGCGCCGACCGCAAGCTGGTGCGCGATGCGCGCTGGATTGCGGCGGCTGGGTCGGTGTTGTCGCCGCCGTTGCTGATTTCTGATCTGGGGCGTCCGATGCGGTTCTTGAACATGCTGCGAGTGTTCAAGCCGCAGAGCCCGATGTCGATGGGAGTGTGGACGCTGGTGGGATTTTCCGGCGGCGCTGCGGCAGCGGCTTTTGCGGGCTACATGCGCGATCATTTTGGGCCGTCGCTTCCCTTGCGCGTGCTGGAGAATGCGGGAACAGCGGCTTCACTTGCGTTTGGACTTCCCTTCTCCAACTACACCGGGGTTTTGATTGGGGCGACGGCGGTGCCGGTGTGGAATGAACACGCCGGGGAATTGCCGCTGCACTTTGGAGCGTCGGGGTTGTCGGCGGCGGTTGGAATGCTTGGAGTTGATGGGGCATCGCAAGAGCCGGGCGCTGCAAGCCTTGGGGCTGGGGGCGGCGATGTTTGAATGTTGGGAAGGCTTGCGAATTGAGAGCCGGCGAGTGGCAGGGGATGATCCGCTGAGGCATGGCAGCAGCGGACTGTTGACGCGCGCCGGTGGAGCACTTTCAGGGCCGGTCCCGCTGGCTTTGCGGTTGCTGAGTTTGGCTACGCCGGGGCGATCCAACTCGCTGCGGAAGTGGGCGGGTGCCTCTGCGGTAGCGGGTTCTCTGCTTACGCGTATTGCATGGATCTATGCCGGGCACGTTTCGGCGCGGGATTGGCGTCTGCCGTTGGAAATTGAACATCCGCAGACGAAGTAATCGCAATCGAACGTCGTGCTGGTCTATAGGATGGGGCTTCTTCGCTGATATTCGCGTGTCACCTTCCTCTGTTCACTCGTCACATCAATGGATGAGGCCCACCGGTAAATTCACGGCAATTGTCTGCCCCTAAGGAGAACAACAGTTTCGTGGGCATCGAAGTGACCGGTGTCGTAATTGGCTTTCGCAAAAGGGGCGAAAGATGGGGCACTCCGGTTTCGTGGTGATTCTTTGCTAAAGTCAGAATCTCTTGATTTTTGCTTGTGTGAATCCCACGTTTCGCAAATTCGGCGAAGTGGGGCACCCTCGTTGGTGGTGATTCTTTGCTAAAGTCAGAATCTCTTGACGTGCCGACTTCCACACAAAAACGATTTCTTTCCCAGTGCGGCGGGGGTCTGCTAACGTGCCCCGTATTACTTCGCTGCTCTAACTGTAAGTACAATTCTGCGGTACGAGGTCAGGCTCGGGGAGCCATTATCGGTTACCGCAAGGATTAGATGCGCCACGCCCTCGGCAGGACATTTGAAGCCGGGAAATGGAATCCACATGGGGCGGCAAGTTGCGGTCGCGACTACAGTCGCTTTCGCGGTAGCGGCGTCGGTCAAAGTTACTGCGGCAAACCCCTGCCCATCACCCGCACCCGCTTCCCCATACAGAAACCACGAGTAACTCAAAGACTGAGAGCCATCCGGGTCGTGGGTGTGGCTAGCGTCGAACTGCAGCGGTTGGCCTATGGTGGCGTTGACAAAGATCGGCGCACCACCTAGTTGGCCGTTCACCACGATAACCGGATTGTGGTTGGCCTCGACCAAAGGTTTGACCGTCCAATCCATACGGGCCGCAAAATCATGTTGAAAGGCTTCGCGCCAGCGCCAAATGGTTGCCTGATCGGAGGTGTGAGTCTTACCATCGGCGCCGATGACGGTATCTTGTGAAGTGACCCGCGAAAACAGATCGCCACCTTGGGTCCAGATGGCATGTGGCTCACCGTAAGGTTGTCAGAAAACGTAGCGGCCACCCCATCCGCCCCATCCCGGACTCATCCAGCTTGCCAGGCCGTTGTCGATCAGGCCAAGAAACGACGGGGTGTCGCCTTCCATGATGAAGGCGTACTTGGGATAGAACTTGCCAAGTGCGCCTTTGTTGCGAATATTAGCGTCGAGCCATTCATTGGTCACCGTCGAAAAGTCGGCGCCGTCGCCATTGCGGTAGTAGGCGTCGCCGCTGATTCCGGTCCAGGTTGCGTAATAGTATTCGTCGCCATTTGGCGGCGAAGGGCTCACCGCGAAAAACAGATTGGGGAATTCACGGCGGATCCAGGGGCCTGCGTCGTCCTGATCATCGATTGAGTAGACGCGAATCTTCTCGACGAATTTTGCCAGCTCTGTCTGCGAACGGACAGCACGCACATCGAGTAGAGCTTGCGCCAGAGTGTCCGCGCCTCCCCACACGGTAACCCACAGCGGACGGGGATCGTCGCGGTTGACGGCCTTGATCAGAGCCAGCGATCCGGAAGACGACTTTCCGTTACCGACGGCAGCCATCCCATAGCCTGGTTGGCCGGTGGTGACGATTTTGTCCAACGCAGCTGCGGAAGGCCATCCGGAAGCATGTTTGAGCAGGTTCGGTTGCACCTGGCCATACGCCGCGATGATCTGGTGCATGGTTTCGGGGTGGGTCGCGCTTTTCTGCCAGGTGGAGGTGGAGGCCACCAGGCCTTCAATGTCAATCTCGTTCGAATAGAGCAGAAAGCGGACGAAAGACATTTGATCGTCAGGCTCGTTACCAATGTCGCTGATTACGAAGGCACGTGGATGGCCGGGGAAGTTATCGAGTTGCGGTTTCTGCGCGAAAGCACAAAGACACAGCGACAGAACGACGACGGCGAGGGAGAGTTGCCGATACATCTTTTCAGTTTGATTGCCAGCCAGCGTTTCCGCTGCGATTCTACCTGCGCGCCAGCCGCTCGGCGTGTAACTGCTGCAAAGCCTGCACCCGGACTTCGCCACGTTGCAACGCGGCAATGCCATCAGCCGCAGCCCGCGCGGCGGAGATTGTGGTAATCGTAGGAATGCGAGCGGTGACCGCGGCACGGCGAATCGCCTTTTCGTCGAACCACGGCTCCGGTCCACTAGGCGTATTGACGATCAGTTGGATGCGGTCGCCTTTAATTAGATCGACTACGTTGGGACGACCCTCTTTTACTTTGTAGACCCGTTCCACATTCATGCCTGCGGCTTCGATCACGTCGGCGGTGCCGGCGGTGGCGACCAGTTTGAAACCCATGTCGACGAATTTGCGCGCTACATCGGCGGCGTGCGGCTTGTCATGCTCGGTGACGCTGATGAATAGGGTGCCTTCGACCGGCAACTTCTGGCCGGCGGCTAACTGGGCTTTGGCGAAAGCTTCGCCGAAGGTGTCGCCTACTCCCATGACTTCGCCGGTAGATTTCATCTCCGGGCCAAGAACCGTGTCCACCCCGGGAAATTTATTCCACGGGAAGACGGGAGACTTAACGTAAAAGCTGGCTCCGGTGTCGAGATCGGCGCGGCGAGCAATGTTCTCGGGAAGGAATTCGCGAAGCTTGCGTCCCGTCATCAGGCGGGCCGCAATCTTCGCCATAGGCACGCCGGTAGCTTTTGAAACATAAGGCACAGTGCGCGAGGCGCGCGGATTCACTTCCAGTACATAAACCTTATTACCGTCAGAACCGCTGGCGGCGGAGCGCGGAATCGCGAACTGGATATTCATCAATCCCACCACTTTCAAGGCCCGCGCTAGTTTGAAGGTGTAGTCGCGCATACGGTCGAGCAAGTGCGCTGGGATATCGACCGCCGGTAGCACGCAGGATGAATCCCCCGAGTGGATGCCGGCTTCCTCAATATGTTGCATGATGCCGCCGATAACTACGTCTTCGCCGTCAGAGAGCGCGTCAACGTTGACTTCGATGGCGTCTTCGAGGAAGTGGTCAATCAGTACCGGGCGGTCCTGCGAATATTCAACCGCCTCTTTCATGTACTTGACGACGGTTTCTTCGTCGTAGGCAATGACCATGGCGCGACCGCCGAGAACGTAGGAGGGACGAACCAGTACGGGATAGCCGACTCGCTGCGCTCCGGCCACGGCTTCTTCAATGGATGCCGCCATGGCGCCCGGGGCTTGCGGAATTTCCAGTTCGTCGAGCAGCTTGCCGAAGCGCTTGCGATCTTCTGCGAGATCGATAGATTCAGGCGTAGTGCCTATGATCTTGACGCCTGCTGATTTCAAGGGCAGTGAGAGGTTGAGCGGCGTCTGCCCCCCAAACTGTACGATCACGCCGACTTCGGCGCCGGCCGCTTCGTGCTCGCAGATGGCGAATACATCTTCAAGCGTAAGTGGCTCGAAGTAGAGCCGGTCGCTGGTGTCATAGTCAGTCGAGACCGTCTCGGGGTTGCAGTTGATCATGATGGTCTCGTAACCATCTTCGCGCAGCGCGAACGCCGCGTGGCAGCAGCAGTAATCGAATTCAATTCCCTGCCCAATGCGATTGGGACCACTGCCGAGGATTATGACTTTTCTCTTCGGCGTGGGCGTGGCTTCGTCTTCATCTTCGTAGGTCGAATAAAGGTACGGGGTGAAGCTTTCGAATTCAGCCGCGCAGGTATCGACCCGCTTATACACCGGCTTGACCCCATGCTTCTTGCGCAGGTGTCGAACTTTTTCCTGCGCCCCTTTGCCATTGAGGCGCCATGCGCCCGCAAGCCGGCCATCGGAGAAGCCCATGCGCTTCACGTCGCGGACAACTTCAGTGGGGACCGATTCCATGGGATGCTTTTCCAGCTCAAGTTGCATGTCGTTAATCTCTTTGAGCTGATAAAGGAACCAGGGATCGATCGACGTCACCTTCGCCAGGTGTTTGACGGTGTGCCCCTGGCGCAGCGCGTAGAAAATATACGAAAGACGTTCGGGGTGCGGAGTAACCAGCCGCTGGGTAAGGATCTTGGGTTCGATCTTGTCGCCACCGATGCGCTTGCCGGTGTCGAGCGCGCGCACGGCTTTCATTAAAGCCTCTTTAAAGGTGCGCCCAATGGCCATGACTTCACCCACCGACTTCATTTGCGGCCCGAGACTTTCGTCGGCGCCAGGAAATTTTTCAAACTGCCATTTGGGGATTTTTACGACGACATAGTCGAGCGTGGGCTCAAAACATGATGGCGTCTTACGGGTGATGTCATTGGGGATTTCATCGAGGGTGTAACCGACTGCCAGTTTCGCCGCGATTTTCGCGATGGGAAATCCTGTGGCCTTGGAGGCCAGCGCTGACGATCGCGAAACCCGCGGATTCATTTCGATCACAACCATGCGGCCGGTACTGGGGTGAACTCCAAATTGAATGTTGGAGCCGCCGGTGTCGACGCCTATCTCGCGGATGACGGCAATCGAGGCGTCACGCATCGCCTGGTACTCGCGATCTGTCAGGGTTTGCGCTGGGGCGACGGTAATCGAGTCGCCGGTATGTACGCCCATGGGATCGAAGTTTTCGATCGAGCAGATGATGATGACGTTATCTTTGGTGTCGCGCATCACCTCGAGCTCATATTCTTTCCAGCCTAGGACGGATTCTTCGATCAGCGCTTCGTGAACCGGAGAAAAATCGAGTCCGCGAGCGAGAACCTCAAGCAGCTCTTCGCGGTTGAATGCCATTCCGCCGCCGCTTCCGCCAAGGGTGAACGAAGGACGGACGATGACCGGGAATCCGATTTTTCCGGCAAACTCCAGACCGTCTTTAATATTATTGACCAGCTGAGATTTCGGCACGTCAAGGCCGATCTTCTGCATCGCGTCTTTAAAGAAGAGTCGATCTTCGGCCTTCTTGATGGCGTCGACGTTTGCGCCAATCAGAGTGACGTTGTATTTGTCGAGAATGCCGGAATCGGAAAGTTCAATAGCGAGATTTAACGCGGTCTGGCCACCCACCGTGGGCAGAATAGCGAAACCGGCACCAGGAGACATCTCGCGCTCGACCCGAATGATTTCTTCCAGATACTCGCGATTCAGAGGCTCGATGTACGTACGATCAGCGAGGTCAGGGTCGGTCATGATCGTGGCGGGATTGGAGTTCGCCAACACCACCTCAAAACCTTCCGACTTAAGCGCCTTGCAAGCCTGGGTGCCGGAGTAATCGAACTCCGCCGACTGGCCGATGATGATGGGGCCAGAGCCGATGATAAGGATTTTCGAAATATCTGTGCGTTTGGGCATTTAATAGTTTTCTTTAAAACCAGTCATCCCGAGCGCAGCCGAGGGACCTTGTGCTTCTGCTGCCGAAGATATTCGGCCGTTCGCCGAGAACCGCAAGTCCCTCCACTGCGCCACTGATTCGCTCCGCAAATCAATGGCTCCGGTCGGGATGACAAAACTGGGGATGGTTCACGATTTGAATTCCCCCATCATCTTCACGAAATCTTTGAACAGGTAGTGCGAGTCGTGGGGGCCGGGGCTGGCTTCGGGGTGATATTGGACGCTGAACAGCGGCATATTCCGGTGTCGCAACCCTTCCAGCGTATTGTCGTTCAGGTCAATGTGGGTCAACTCCACTTCGCTTTGCGGCAGCGAATCAGGGTCAACCGCGAAGTTGTGGTTGTGCGCCGTGATTTCAATCTTGCCGTTGTGCAGGTGCTTTACCGGATGGTTCCCGCCGTGGTGGCCGAATTTGAGCTTATAGGTCTTTCCGCCTAAGGCGATTCCCATTAGCTGGTGGCCGAGACAGATGCCAAAAATCGGCTGCCGTCCCATAAGGCGGCGGATGTTGTCGACCGCGTAGTCGCAGGGCTCAGGATCGCCGGGACCGTTTGAGAGAAATACTCCGTCGGGTTTCAGGGCCAGTACATCTTCGGCGGGGGTTTGGGCCGGGACGACCGTAACTTTGCATCCCTCGCCGCGCAGCTTACGCAAAATGTTGTGCTTGATGCCGTAATCGTAGGCGACAACGTGGAAGCGGGGCTCGGCGTCTTTTACTCCGACCACTTCCACCGGCTCGTGCGAGCGCTCGCCGACTTCCCAGACATAAGACCGCTTGGTGCTGACTACCTTGGCCAGATCAGTGCCGTCCATCTTGGGGATGCTTCGCGCCTTGGCGACCAGCTTGTCGGCGTCGCTCTCGATCGTCGAGACGACGCCGCGCATGACGCCGTTGTCACGAAGGTGACGCACCAGGCAGCGTGTGTCGATGTCGGCCAGCACTGGCACTTTGAACTGCTCGAGATATTCCTCAGCAACCTGCTGCGAGCGCCAGTTGGAGCTGACTTTCGAGAACTCGCGCACAATCAGCCCCTCGATGTAGGGCTTAGTCGCTTCATTGTCTTCTGAGTTGGTTCCGTAATTTCCGATTTGCGGGTTGGTTAAAACAACAATCTGTCCGCAGTAGGAAGGATCGGTGAAGATTTCCTGGTAGCCGGTTATGGAAGTATTAAAAACGACTTCGCCGTAGCATTCGCCTTTAGCGCCGTAGCCTTTGCCGCGGAAGATTTTGCCGTCTTCCAGCGCAAGAATGGCCTGCATTCATGCTCCAAGGAGTGGATTTTATAGATTGTAACAAGGAAGTGAGGAGTTCTTCGAAGAAATTGGCTGTGGATTTTGTGAATCTGGCAGAACCGCAGAGGCCTTCCATCTCGGACCGGATGAAAATTTTCTTAAAGCTACTTCACCCGTCCCATCTTTTCGAATGGCCAATATCCAAATACCGCTTTGCCGTAGATATAGCTGATGTTCACCGCACCAAAATCGCGGCTGTCATTCGACATGTTGCGATGATCGCCCAACACGAAATAGCTGTGCGGCGGGACCACTAGCTCCCCGGCCGAACGCTCGTCAGAGTACATGTTGGCTACGTAATCTTCCTGTAGAGGTTTATCGTTGACGAAAACCTGACCATCGTCGATACGTATATGATCGCCTGCTACCCCGATCACGCGCTTGATGAAGCTCTTCGAAGGATCGCGTGGATAGCGAAAGACAACCACGTCGCCACGCTCAATGGGCTCGAGACGATATACGAACTTGTTGACGAAAATGCGCTCCTGGTCGTCGAGTGACGGCATCATGCTGGTGCCTTCGACTTTCACCGGTTGATAAAGAAAGATAATGATGAAAGACGAAATCGCCAGCGAGATGATCAAGTCGCGCAGCCATACGGAAATGACCGGCATTGCTCGGGCAGGAAATCCCGGACGCACAGGGGTCACGGCCACTGCTGCTTCAGCCGGACTAATGGGAGTTACATCGTCGGCCATCGCGTTCTATTTTAATACGGATTGTCGGGTTGCTTACGGGATCGGGCACTCCTTGAAGTCGCTGAGTTTTCGCTTATTGGTTCGCACCTCTCCGTGCCTAACGGCCGCCCGCATATTCGGTTACAATTAGAGCCGAGGAGCACTTGCCATGCTGAAACGGGGACTGACCCTGGCCGTCCTGATTGGCGCTATTTTTACTTTTTCGGTGCCTTGGGCCACGTCACAGCAAGAGGAAGCTGTACCCGCATTTAACGCTGGGCCGCCTGCGCGCGGACAGAAGCTGCCTCCCATTTTAGGGCCAGATCAGTTGTGGGGCCCAAACGCACAAAATCCGTTCCAAACTCACGCTTACGTACTGGCGTCCAAGATCCCTGCGATTTTGCATCAGCAACCGTGCTACTGCTATTGCGACCGGATGGGCCACAACAGCCTGCATAGCTGTTTTGAGAACACCCATGGAGCGCAATGTGCTACCTGTTTGAAAGAAGTCTATTACTCGTACTCTATGCACCAAAAGGGTAAGACCGCGACCCAGATTCGGCGCGGAATCATCGCTGGTGAGTGGAAGCAAGTCGACTTACAGACCGCCGCATCCATGAATTAGCAACTGCTGTGCTCCTCGTCTGATTTGACGCGTCCTGTGAGGCCGCGTATAACCTTGCTCGGAAGCGCCTGATGGATTTTCCACAGGTGGCAATCGGATGAGGGTCCTCACAGGCTGACAGGGGCGTAGCCGGATGAAGAAAAAGCTATCGGTAACAGTTGAGCGTTCTTCGTCTAAATATAAGAAAAAAGGACCTATTACGAAGAAATCAGGAAGAGTACTCCAAATGGTTTCGAAGACGACGCCCAAGAAATCAGGGGGGGACGATCCCCATTTCGCACAGGCTGTGCAAAACTATGAAGCCGGCCTGCGCGCCATGCAGGAGCATAAGTACGATAAAGCGCGTACCCATCTCCAAAAGGTTCTCGGCGGGACGCACAAGGACCTCGCTGATCGCGCCTCGGTCCATCTGAGCATTTGCAGCCAGCACCTGGACAAAACCGCGAATCAGTTCAAGAGCCCGGAAGAGCATTTTGACTATGCCATCTCTCTGATGAATGTGGGCGACTATGTAACCGCCCGCGAGCATTTGGACAAACTGGCCAAACAGTCGAAGTCTGATTACGTCTCATATGGATTAGCTGCCTTGGACTGCCTGACTGGGCACGTGGAAGACGCACTGCGTCATCTGGGTGAGGCTATCCAGGCCAATCCAGGACTGCGTTTCCAGGCGCGAAATGACTCCGATTTCCAAAACCTCGTCGAAGATCCACGTTTCACCGAACTTCTTTATCCCGACCCCGGGGCAGACTTGGCGCCCGAGATCGTGGACGCCGAAGAGGAATTTTAGGCGGCTTCCATGAAAAAGTCGCAACGCGCGGACGCTGCAAAGCGGGCCGGCACTGTAACCGGTTTGCGCGTGGTCGCCATTGGGGGCGGTACCGGTCTCTCTACCCTGCTTAAAGGATTGAAGCGTTACGTTCCCCATCCTTTGTCTAATGCTCCTACGGGCCCCGACGAAGGTCTGATCAGTGAACTTTCTGCCATCGTCACAGTCAGTGATGACGGCGGTTCCAGCGGACGTCTCCGCAAGGAACTCAACATGCTTCCGCCAGGAGACATTCGTAACTGCATCGTGGCATTGTCCGAGGATGAAGCCACTCTCTCGCGATTGTTCAAACACCGCTTTCTGAAGGGATCCGGTCTTGAGGGCCACAGCTTTGGCAATCTTTTTCTGGCGGCCTTAACCGCAATCACCAGCGACTTCAGCGAAGCGGTGCGGCTGTCGTCAGAAATTCTGCTGACGCGAGGGCACATCTATCCCAGCACAACTTCGAATATCGAACTCGAAGCGTTGATGGAGGATGGGTCGCGAGTCCGCGGTGAGACGAACATTACTGCCAGCAAGGGCCGCATCAAACAGCTGTTTCTTATTCCGCCGGATGTCGAACCTCTGCAGCAAACCTTAGACGCCATCGCGCGTGCCGACCTGATCACGATTGGGCCAGGATCACTTTTCACCAGCCTTATTCCCAACGTGCTCGTAAAAGGCATCGTGCAGGCAATCATCAATTCGGCGGCGATTAAGGTCTACGTTTGCAACCTGATGACCCAGGCCAACGAAAGCTTGGGCCTGACTGCGGCGGACCACATTCGTGCGATTAATACTCACGCGCAGTCGCAGCTGTTTGATTTTGCGCTTATCAACCGGACGCCAGTGCCGCCTGAGATGAAGGCTAAATACGCGCTGGCGGCGGCAACGCAAATCGTAGCCGACCTCGACGCGATTGAAGAGATGGGAGTCTGCCCGGTACAGGGCGATTATCTCGACCAGACCGGCGTGGCCCGCCACAACACTGAACGGGTGGCGCAAGACCTGGTCGACTTGATGTCGCAAGCCCCGGCCTTGAACCGCAAAAGCACTTTAGTTACTTTGGGCAGTCGTCAAGGTAATCCCTCGCTCTAAGACTCGCGGTATATTTGTCCAAATGCCCACTAAGAGTCAGTTATCGCAGCCAGCTCCTCGCACCGCCATTGCCATCATGGCGGCAGGTAAAGGCACCCGCCTGAAATCAAAACATCCCAAGGTATTGCACGAGGTTGGCGGCAAAACGCTTCTGGGTCACGTAATCGCTGCGGCCAGCCAAGTAGTTTCTGCGAAAGATGTTTTCGCCATCATCGGCCACGAGGCAGACCGGGTGCGCGAAGCGGTCAAGGATACTGGCGTGGGATTTGTCCTGCAAAGCGAACAGCGCGGAACTGGCCACGCATTGATGGTCGCTCGCCAGGCGCTTGCTCCCTATGACCTGGTGATTGTGCTTTCCGGCGACGCTCCACTCATTAGCGCAGCAACCATCAAGAAGCTGCAGGATTTTCATCTGGAAAAGAAGGCGGCGATGACGCTGCTGACAGCGCGATTAGATGATCCCACCGGCTATGGACGCGTGATTCGCAAGGGCGCGAAGAGTGACGACGTGAAGGCCATTGTCGAGCAGAAAGCGCTGACGGTTGCGCAGACGAAGATTCCCGAGATTAATGCCGGCTTCTATGCGTTTGCGGTCAAGCCGCTATTTCAGTTTATTGACAAGCTAAGCACCAACAACGCGCACGGCGAGTTCTATCTTACCGACATGGCCGCACTTCTTGGGAAAGCCAAGCAGCGTGTGGTCGCGGTTGAAGCCAACAACGCTTACGAAGTGCTCGGCGGGAATACGCGCGTCGATATGGCGGAGATAGACGAACAGATGCGCGCCACAAAGTGCCGCCAGCTCATGCTGGATGGCGTAACCATTCTGTATCCCAAAACCTGCGTAATTGATAACGACGTCGAGATTGGCCCAGATACGGTGATCGAGCCCTTCGTGCAGATTCTTGGCAAGAGCAAAATTGGTTCCGATTGCCGGGTGCGATCTTACAGCGTGATTCAGAATTCTCAGGTTGGCGACGCAGTTACGGTACGCACCGGCAGCATTATGGACGATGCCATTGTGGCGAATCGCGCCGTCATCGGCCCGTATTCGCACCTGCGCCCCGGCAGTGATATCGGCGAGGGTGCGCACGTCGGAAATTTTGTCGAGACCAAAAAAACTCGCCTGGGCAAAGGCTCTAAGGCAAACCATCTGACCTATCTCGGCGACGCCGAAATTGGCGAAGGCGTGAACATTGGCGCAGGCACCATCACTTGCAACTATGACGGAGTTCATAAGCACAAGACCACCATCGAAGATGGTGTCTTCGTCGGCAGCGATAGCACACTGGTTGCTCCGGTGCGGCTAGGCAAAGGCTCCTACGTAGGAGCCGCCTCATGTATTACCGACGATGTTCCAGCGGAATCCCTGGCCGTTGGTCGCGGTCGCCAGATCGTGAAAGAAGGCTGGGTGCGGCAAAAGAAACAGGCTCAGGCCGCCAAAGGGAATTCTTAAGCGCGCCAGTTGTATGCACAGCAGTCGGAATAGCCTGGCTCGATATCTGTCATATTCTGTTCTCTGTCATCTCGACCGGAGCGGGAGGCGAAGCCGACCGCGGAGTGGAGAGACCTTGTGTTCCATCTGACGATTCCCCACCGCGCGGGCATGCCACATCGCGACATCCAGCAGCGAATATCCTGGTCATCAAGCTTGGGCGCACCAGGGTTCTTGATTTCGGATAACCAAAGTACACCGGAGCGGCAACTCTAACAGCCAGGTCACCGGGCGACACCGTCGCCCGTCCAGAGCTTTCTGCACAAAAAAATCCCTCATGAGCTGAGCCCATGAGGGATTTCACTACGCCTAACTTACCGTGAAACCGCTGCAAACAGGTCCGAATGAATCAACGACTGAAATTGCTTGTCATCAGCCTTGAAATGAAATTGCAGATTTGAGCTGTCGGAGTCGACGTTTACGTTGTCGAGCGCGACGCGCTCCACCGGAGACGCTCCCATTTTCTTGTAAAGCATTCCGGCTTTCACCAGCGACGAGAGCGTCGCGGCAGTCATCGAGTCGGAGGTTACGACGTCCAGGTCGAACTTAACGCCGTTGGTAAAGTTCATGGTGTAGCGCGAGCCCAGCAGTCGTTTCTTGACGGTTTCGTAGTCCGCGAGCTTGGAGGCATCGCCCAGCGCCGAGCGCATCATGTTCTGAGTTCCGCCCTGGTCGAGAACACTCCACACCGCGCCGGACTCGACAGAGCCAATCATGTCAGAAACCTGGCTGTTCGAATCGAGGGTCGAGCTATAGCCGTCGCGGGCATCCAGCGCGCCTTTGAGGGCAGCACTATCGCCAAACAACAGTGACCCGTCATCAAGGAACGTCATCTGCATGCCTCCCGACATGGGATAAATATCCGACTTGCGGTACTTGATGGGACGAATCTTGTTGAGGCGAATTTTCTTCAGCACGGTGTCTTGCGAGAACCCGCCTTGGGCCACGCCGACAACCCGCACATTTGCCTTGGAGCGATAGGACGCGAAGGTGAGCTGATCAACATCTCTATCGGCCACAATGCCAATGCCCCTTAGCGCATCTTCAAATTGCTTGAGCGCCGGGGGAAGCACCTGCTCTTTCAGTTGCATAGCGGTGTCGGAATTCTTCAGCGCGCGATAGTCGACAGAGATAATCTGCTGCACGTCGCCCGGAATAACGGTGCGGGCCGACCCGCCCATAGGCATCGCCATGGCAGCGAGAGATGAGAACAGGACGCAACCGCAAACTTTCAAAATATTCATAAAACCTCTTGGGAGGACACTTAATTAGATGCAACCGGCGATATCCCGGTCAACTGCTTTCGCTGTAACCAATTGTAAGGGTTTAGAGCCAAGGGCGTAGGAAACCAAAGTCCAATGGTTTACTTCGGTAATACCTGCAGAACCGTACCGCTGCCAGGGTTACTTGGAAAAAAGGTTAAAGCGGCGCGGGTCTCGGCCTCAGCCTTCAAATACCGACGTACGCTTTCTGATCTGCGCCACAAAGTTTTGATCTTTCATGGATTCGAGGTTTATCTCTACATTTGCTAGGGCGCCTTCAATGGCGGCCGCGGCCAGGGCCAGGGCTGTGGTGAGGTCCGACTTCATGTTGGGATTGGTAATGGGGGTAAGGTTCCCAACGATGGCTGCGATTTCTCCGGCGCGCTCCGCGACTCCCAGCGGTACGACGGTCGCTTGCTTCAGAGCGCCGTCAATAATAGTCTCGGGCTTCTCGGCCGTCTTGGCCTCTTTGTAGGCTTTCATCACTTGGTTGTAGGATTCGGCGTCGGCGTCGATGGCGGCCTTCAACTCTTCCCGCAATTGGGAAAGGCGGGCAATGGCGTCGCTGAGTGCGGTTTCATACTGCACGTAAGCCTTCTTGCCGCGCGACATTGACGCCACCATGCTGGCGAGGCCAGCGGCCATGGCGGCACTGGCCGCGGCGGCGCTGCCGCCTCCGGGGGTCGCAGTGGGGGCGGCCAATTGTTCGATAAAAGGCTCGATCCCGGCACGCAGTCCACCGACTGCTGCCTTCCCTCCCATGACTGCCGCCAAGCGATTTTCCAGAATCAGCGAGGATTCGAAATTTTCGACTTGCAGAAACCACTCTGCGGCCTGTTCCAGCGCCTTCTTTGGAATCAAGCCAACGATCTCGCTGCTGAGGGGAGCCACACCGTGTCTCTCCGCCTCGCGCTTCACCAGTTCAAATACGCGGTGGATCGGGGTCTGCTCGAAGTCGGTCAGGTTCATCGAAACTTGAGCGAGTCCGCGCACCAGAAAGCCTGCGCCTTTCACGAAGCGCAATCCACCACTGGAGAAGCGAACCGCCTTAGCAATCTTTTTTGCAATCTCAACGTCGGGTGTGTTGAGAAAGACGTTGTAGGCAATCAGCGCCTTGCGAGCGCCCACTACGGTGGCACCCGCAGTGTCATGAAGTCTGAGTTCCCCGAAATCTGGGCGGCGCGCCGGGTTGGTGGCAATGTCGGCACGAATACCCTCGAATTGACCGCGTCGGATGTTCTCCAGATTCTGCCGTTCAGGCGAAGTTGCCGCGGCCTCGTAAAGGTAAACCGGAATGGCAAAACGCTGCCAGATTTGCTCGCCTACATGCCGCGCCATGGCCACGCAGTCTTCAATCGTGACACCTTCAATCGGGATGAACGGCACCACATCCGCTGCACCCATGCGAGGATGCGCTCCCTGGTGCTTGGTCAGATCAATTATTTCTGACGCCTTGCCTACGCCGCGGATGACGGCTTCCTGAATCGGGTCTCGTTCACCCACCAGGGTAATGACGCAGCGATTATGGTCCGAGTCCATCTCGCGATCGAGAAGGTAAACTCCATCCATTTTCATCGCGTCGACAATTGCGTCAACTTTGGATTTGTCGCGCCCCTCGGAAAAATTAGGAACGCACTCAACAAGAGTTGTTGGCATACGGTTGAAGAATATCTAGGCGGTGGGGCGGGCGCAACTGGTGGGAACCATTTGTCCTCCGCACAAGAGCAGATTCCCCCCGCTGGTCGGAATGACAAGGGTTATAGGACTGTGAAAACCTCCAACCATTGTCATTCCGACCGAAGGGAGGAATCTGCTACTGCGTCACCAGAGCACCTACTCGTAGCGCAGGGCCTCGATCGGGTCCAGGTTGGCGGCGCGCATGGCGGGGAACATGCCGCTCACCACCCCTACAAACGCCAGGATTGAGGTGGCAATCAGCAGAATTCCGGGAGCGACTATCAGCCGGATGTCCCCTGCCTCCGCGTGTTGAGCCAGCGCGCTGTAGAAGGTCAGAGTCCCCACGGAAACCGAGACGAGATACGACAACAGAATTCCAAACACTCCGCCCAGTCCGGTGATAACCAGAGCTTCTGCCAGAAACTGGAACAGGATGTCGCGTTTGCGGGCGCCTAAAGCTTTCTCCACGCCAATCTCGCGGGTACGCTGGGTCACCGATACCAGCATGATGTTCATCAGCCCGATGCCGCCGATCCCGAGCGTGATAGTTCCGATAAAGGCCAGCAGAATCTTCAGCCCCAGCGCGATGATGTGAAATTGTTCAAGCTGTTTCTGCGCGTCAAAAATATTCACTGCACGTTCGTCGTTCGAGCGGAAGCGATGCTGCAATGCCAGCGCATCGCGAACTGTTTGAGTCAGTTTCAAATGGTCCAGCCCTTCCGAATCGAGCCAGATGCCCATGATGTAGTGGTTGTCCTGTAACACATCCATTGAGTTGTAGGGCAGGTAGATCACCCGGTTGTCATTGTCATCGCCTTCTTGTGGACGAGGCTTGAGCACACCCACAACCTGAAAACTGACGCCGTTGATGCGGATCGCAGCCCCCTCAGCGGACACGCCGGAGAACAGCTTCTCCTTCGCTTCCGACCCTAGTACCACGGTGTGAGCGTGGCTCATGTTGTCCTGGTCATTGAAGAACCGGCCCGACTGCATGTCGAGGCTCCAGATACTTTGAATGGGGGGATCGGAAGCAGTAACCGGCAACGTAAATGAGCGCTGAACATTTTGTACGGTGCAATCTTTGTGCAGCACCCGCGACATGTGCCGCACCAGCGGTACCACGTTGCGAAGCAGTTCTACATCTTCGTCGGTAAAACGAACGGCCACTCCAGCCTTATTACCCCCGGCCTGCTGCGATGTGCGACCGCCGTAGATTCCGATGGCGGTCGCACCATAGCTCTCAAAAATCCCTCGAATCGCCCGCCCAAAGCCTTCTCCATAGGCGAGCAGCAATACAACGGTCGCAATTCCCCACGCCATCCCCAACATGGTGAGAAGGGTTTTGCGGAGATCGTGGCGCATCGCACTATAGGCTTGCGTGAGAATTTCCCGTGTCATTGTAAGTGCTACTCCTTGCGCAAGGCTTCCACTGGTTGTAAAAGCGCTGCCTTCCGTGCGGGATACAATCCCGCGATGACGCCAGCGATCGCGAGCGAACCAATCGCCACCGCGGCGGTAATCGGCACCAGCCGCGGAGTATCAAACCCCGGCGGCTGCGGCAGTGTCGCCAGAGCTGCCATCAATGCGGCGGCACCACCCATCCCGATGATCCCGCTCATCAGAGTGAGAAAAGCGCCCTCAATAAAAAACTGAAACATGATGCTGCTGTTGGTAGCCCCCAGGGCTTTGCGAAGGCCGATTTCGCGCGTCCGGTCGGCAACCGCCACCAGCATGATGTTGATGATCCCAATTGCTCCCAACGCCAGCGTTACCAGACCAACACTGCCCAGGAAAGCATTCATGGCGTCGAATATCTTGCCGATTGAGTCCGCCGTTTTTACCGAATCCCATTCGTCGAAAGCATCGAGATCGAGATAGTTGAAGCCGTGATTACGGCCGATTACCTTGTGCACTTCCTGCTGCGCAATGGAGTGCAATGCACGCGACTTCGGCTGGTAGTTGATGAAAGAGATCACATTGGTCGATTCGCCAACGTTAAGCCGGGGGAAATACTGCTCCATGGTGTTGAACGGGATAAAAATCCTAAGGTTCATCGTATTGTTGTCGCCATGGCCAATACGCTTCAGCGTGCCAATCACCTCGAAGCGCACTCCATTCAGCAAAACGATGCCGCCAATCGAAGGCCGCCCGGGAAATAAAAGTCGGCGCGATTCATCTCCCAGTACCACGACCGCACGTTTTTGCGAGTCATCCAGCTCGTTCAGCCAGCGGCCGTCGGAGATTGGCATATAACGGAGCTGGTTGAATTTGGCAGGCACCCCCATCAGGCTGCCGCTACTTTGAAAGAAATCGCTGACGGCGCGCACATCCCCACGCTGAATAATCGGTACGGCGTCTTTTACGTCAGTGCAGTCCCGCAGGATGTCTTCATAGTCTTTGTAGGTCAGGTAGTACTCATGCATGCTGTTAAAGCTGCCCGCCACAGCAGGCGCCCGCCCGCCAAAGATGAACATAACGTTCTCGCCCAGTTCGTCAAACTGGCGGCGATTGCCGGAGCGAAAGCCTTCCCCCAGGCCCACCAAAAGCAACAGCGAGCCCACCCCCCACGCGATACCGAACATGGTGAGAAAGGAGCGCAGCTTGTGCGCCCAAAGAGTGCGCAGTGTCTGGCCGAAGATGTCCAACAAGAGGCGCATTATGAGGCGGATCGGGTTTCAGGGGGAACAACCAGCCTACCAAACTCGCTGGCGATCACGAAATCCCATATTTCTCTTCTAGTTAGACTACGAAATCAGGCGATGGTTAGTTCAATTCGGCGGCGAATCCCTTAACTAAAGGGGAATCTGCCAATGTTACAATCCGCCAGAGTTTTTAGGCCTGAGCGGAGCATAACCGTGGCACATGACGTCTTCATCAGCTATTCCTCCAAAGATAAGGTGATTGCTGACGCAGTGTGCGCGCGTCTGGAGGCACGCGGAATTCGCTGCTGGATTGCCCCTCGCGATGTTCAGCCCGGACAGCCCTATGGCGAGGAAATCATTGACGCCATTCAGGGTTCGAAGACCATGGTTCTGGTCTTCTCCTCGAACGCTAACGCCTCCCCACACATTCCCAAAGAGATCGAACGGGCGGTAAGCCACGGCGTTTCCATCATTCCCCTGCGAGTGGAGGCGGTTGCGCCCGGGAAGTCACTTGATTACTTCATCAGCTCCGTTCATTGGCTGGATGCGATCACCCCGCCACTTGAACAGCACCTGGAAAGCCTGGCGAAGACAATCCTCACAATATTGCCGCAGGAGCGGACGCCTCCTGCCACCGTCTACCAACCGGTCCCTCCGGCGCCGATCGTTCCGGCGCCTGCAAAGAGCAAGACTGGATTGTTCATAGGCCTTGGCGCAGCCCTTCTGGTCGTCATCGGACTGGTCCTATATTTCACACTGGTAACCCATACCGACGAGAGGCCAGTCAATGCGACTGGCGATACAATACAGCCTCCGGCCGACAATCAATCTCCATCGTCCGCGGTCGCCGGCCGCGACCCCATCATTGGGTGCTGGCAGTGGTACAACAATGTCCAGGTTGCCATTAATTCCGACGGCAAACTAATTGCCGGTCCTTTTACCGCCCGCTGGCAGCGCGGTTCGGGCCAGCGCTCCTACCGTTTCACCTGGCCACAAGCTGTGGACGCTGTCGTCCTTGCTGGGGACGGAAATTCCATTCATGGCGGGAACCAATACGGCTTTCCGCTGTCGGCTACCCGGGTATCGCCGGGGCAAGGTATTACAGGGGCTTGGCGGTGGCCCAACGGTGCAATCGTGCTGACCCGTCCCGATGGCGGGTTTACGGCGGGTCCCTTCAACGGTCGCTGGAGTTCGACCGGTCACAGTACCTTCAATCTGACCTGGCCTGATCCCGTGGACAGCGTTTCCCTCTCGCCCGATCTGAGACGAATCTCCGGGCACAATCAGTACGGGATTCCGATTACCGCGACCAAGCTCTCGGCTGGGTGCGGAGGATGAGCCTACGGTAGAGACGTTGCTCTGTAACGTCTTCAGTCTCGCCGAACATTTAATTTTTTGGGATTGCCGAACCTACTTGGGTGGGATGCCACGCGCCTGCACGATCGCCCAATGCCATTCCTGGTCGGCACCCAGCGATATGCCGATCGCTTGCTTGAACATCGCCGTACTGAAGGGTGAGGCCGATCCCTTTAAATGGTAAAGCACGGTGAGATCGGAACGCTTCGCACTGCCAGCATCAGATACCGCCGCCGCCGGCAGGACTCGAGCATTCCCATAATTCGCGGCATTGGTTGCCGCCGGCCGCAGAATCGTGAGGCCAACCGTGATCTCGTCAACTCGCCAATTGGTCGCGTTGTACACCGAAACCTGAAGCGTATCGCCGTTGATCGACGCCGGGCCATCCAACTTCACTAACTCAGCGCTCGGTAGATCAAGAGGCGACGAGGAATCTGCAGTCAGGGTGGCGCCGTCGCCATTGAACGAAAGATTGCAGGTCACATCCGGGGAGGACACCTGAATGTCGCGGCCCGATCCCGCGAAAGTCAGTTTCACCGCACCCTTAGCTTTGCGGCTTTCCACATCGTCCATGACTTTCGAGAAATTATCGTTGTCAATCACCGGAGCATTGGGCTCAGGGACCTTCTTAGCTTTGCGCAAGGCCCGCGCAACATCCCCAAGAGGAGTCTCCGGCTGCTCCTGCGCGAAGGCGGGAAGCAAGAGTCCGAGCATTACCGCGAAAATCAAAACACTGCGCATATAAGTGGGTCGAAGGCCTATTCTGCCGCAGCGGAGGGCCCGATAGTACCTATCGAACGTAACTGGCATTCACTTGATAACTAGCGGCCGGATCGCTGACGAAGGGAAACGCTTGAAAGAATTCTACTTACTAGATGGAAGGAAAAATTAGAGCAGGATGGAACGTTGGTCGTAGCACTTTAGGAAGAGCAGTCTGGAAGGTTCGAGCGGCTGACGAAATGGTGCGCAACAGGGCGCAGCAGTTCGAACCCTCCAGCGATTACAGCAGGCCTGACATTCGAAGCCGCGCGACTGGGTCAATATCCGATTGACGTTTAAAAACCCAGCGGGCCACCGCAAATCCGAACGCCGCGTAGCACAGATGAATGAACTTCATGTCCCTCGCCCCACACTGCTTAAGATGCTTAAACATCTAGAGGGAGTTGGGTTAGACAAGTTGAAAGTATCAAGCGAAGTAGTGTCGGTCAACGCACCGTTGTGCTATGGGAGTGGCACGAAAGTGGTACTAAAGTAACCACTCTGGTTCGGGTTAGTGGGAGCGCTCGACGAGCACCTCTTTCGGACCTCCCACAGATGCCGCCCCTTCCAGGGCGTGCGGATCGCGTCCGTGGAAGAAAAGCATGTGCACGATAAACATCAGAATCAGCACCGCGCCGAAGGTGCAGACAATTGCGGCTCCGGTAGGCAGGTCCCAGAGGACGGAAAAGTACACTCCCAACGCCGAAACCAGGGTTCCCATCGTCCAGCCGATGGCGAGGCGGCGTCCTACGCGATCGGCAAATAACATGGCGCCCACCGAGGGCACGATCAGGTAGCAGAACACCAGCAAAACCCCGGCGATCGCCACCGAGGAGGTCACGACAAAGCCGAATGACGCGTAAAAAAGAAAATCCCAGAAGCGCACGTTCATGCCGCTGGCTTCGGCCTTGGCATGGCTGGTGGAAATCAGCAGAAACCGCTTGCGGAAGACGTAGTGAAAGGCTCCGACGATGCCGTAGAGCACAGCCGTCTTCAGAACCTCGTAGCGGTCCACCGCCAGAATGTTGCCTACCAGCATGTCTTTGAGGTGCTCGGTTTCGCCCGTAGCCTTGCTCATTGCCAGAATCGCGGCGGCTGAAGCTACGGCGTAGGCTATGCCGATAAAGGCTTCCTGTGGGATATGGCCCCGGCGAGTCCGGGCAAAGGCAAAAATGGCTGCACCGACGAAGGTAAAGGTCAGGCTCACCCAATAGGCGCCTCGTCCGTGGGGATCCATCCCAGCAAGAATCGCAATGGTTGCGCCCAAAGCGGCAATCTGCGCCAGCGCCAGGTCAACGAAGATGACGCCTCGCTCGACGACGTGAACACCCAGGTAGGCGTGAATGCCGGTCAAAATCAGACTGGCGATAAATGGCCAAACTAGAAAAGGGAGAATTTCCATGGAGCTCCTTATAATTTCAGCCGGCAGATTTCAGCATTCAGCCGTCAGCATTCTGCCGTTAACGCTGAATGCTGACTACTGAATGCTAACGGCTTCATTACTGCGTCGCTTGGAACGCTTTGGTCAATAAATCAATGTTGTAGTCGAAAAGCTTAAAGTAATCAGTTACGTCTTTTTCGCCCCCGACGGATGGCATATACTGCACGACTTTGCCTCCGGTTTGGGCGGCTACGCTGTTGGGGGTTTTCAGATCAAAATAGGGTTCCACCAGAATCACCTTGGTATTTTCCCGCTTCATCAAACCCATTAATTCTATGGTGTGGCTGGGGGTTGGCGGAATGCCCGGCCGGGGTTCAACGTATCCAATAACATTCAGGCCGAAATGTTTGGCAAAGTTGGGGAACGAGTTGTGATAAGTCACAACCTTACGGCCTCGAAAAGGCTTCATCTCTGCGTCCCATTTTTGCTCGGCAGCCGTCAGCCGCTTGTCGAAGTCCTGGTAACGCTGCTGAAAATAGGGGGCGTCAGGCGTATCCATTTCGCTTAGCTTCGCGGCGATGCCCTTGGCGATACGGCGACCGTTGTCGGGGTCGAGCCAGTAGTGCGGATTTCCCAGAGGATGCACGTCGCCCATGGCCCTGGTCACCGTGCCGGTAGGAATGTCGAGAATTTCGGCAAATTGGGAAGCGTCCAGATAACCGGCTGCCCCGACCTGGATGCGAGGATTTCCGCTTTGCGTAATCAGCGGTGGAAGCCAGCCGATTTCCAGTTGCAGACCCACCGTAACCAGCAGGTCCGCCTGCCGCAGCTTCAGCAGAAAGCTCGGCTTCGGCTCGACGAAGTGGGGGTCCTGATATCCCTTGGCCATGGATTCGACATTGACTTTATCGCCGCCCACTTCCTGAGTGATCGTCGCCATGTCGGTTGTGGCGGTGATGATGTTGAGCTTTTTGGCTTCGGAACTCGAGATCAAAGCTCCCAGGCAGAGTGCCAGAAGTGCCGTGAAACGAACTGCTTCGCGCATACTTTTCATTCCATTCTCCTGATTGTCAGCACTGGCGTTGAGCCAGCTCAAAACGGATGCGCTCCGTGGGCGCCCAACGAGAAAATTAACTGCATAAGGAATTCATTGGCCTTGATGCCCTCGGCGTAGTCGGTGTAGCGATATTGGCCGCGGATCTGGCTAAACTCGCTTGGCCAATACGTCACAACTGCCGAAGCTCCTTTATCAGTTTCGTTCGCGAAACGGGCGCGGTCGGCCCAGTCGTAGCGTCCGCCTACAAACCAACGGCGGCCAAGCTGGTAATCCGCCGACGCATACGCGCCAAATGCCCGTTGCTCGCCAAGGATTTGCTGACGCTGACTCCAGATTAGCTCACTGCGCCCCACGAACGAGTGATAGATAGAGCGTCGCAATGGCTTCCAGCGGACCGTCGCGTCAACCCCGTAAAGCTGGGTAAGGAAATCACTTCCTTGATCATTGTGACCGCGGGCATAAGAGAGACCAATATCCACATTGGTTGATTCAGTAATGTCTTTGTAGCTGCGCAAATGAGCTATGGCGCTGACATCTCCGCGGTTCGTGGCCCGGAACACGTTGCTGCCTTCGTTGTCGGTACCGGAATCTCCACGAAATAGCTGCCCGGTAGCCTCCAGGAAAATTCCCTTGGGCGCAGGAATAATGCGCTGAATGGAAATACCGGCGTCATCGATGCCGTCTTCCCCGCCGACCAGGTTAGTCGATACCAGCGGCCGGTCAACCCATGGCAGCACGTGATTGTGCATAGTGTTGACTTTTCCAAATGCAGACCGCATCTTGCCGACCTTCACCACAAAACTCTTGGGCAGTGCGGTAAAGGTGATGTAGCCCTCTTCCAGGTCAACACCTTCTTCTCCGAACGAGATAAAAAAGTCGCCACGGGCATAGGGATCGATGATGGCTTGAAGGCCGATCTCTGACTCATGCATCTGCAAGGAAGGGAACGGCTGCTGAGGAGCGATCAAGGATGCATCGTTCTTCCCTGCCGCACCGACGAAGTCGCCAATCACGCTGATGTCGGGATTCAGAGCTTTAGCGGCCGATCCTCCCGCTCCGCCGTAAGTCGTTCCCGGTGCCTCCGCAATTTCGCCGGCCGCCTGCGTGCCGGGCGGTGGAGTTGCAGGCGCGGCTGCTGTAGGAACGCTGGCCTCAGCCGACTGGGGCGGAACCGTTTCAGGTGCAGGTGCTGGAGAAGCTGATGCGGAACTGTTCTGCAACATCCGCACCTTGCCCTCGAGCATGATGATGCGGTCTTCCATGTCTTTAATCCGCTGCAGGAGTGCCGCGTTGTCTTCTCCCGCCGCTGGTGCAGACGCCGTCGGCGCTTGCTGTGCGCCCAGCGACGTTCCCGCCAAAAGTACGACTGCTAAAAAGAAAGGTGTTTTCATTCCATCACTCCTCAAATCTTTCCAACTGGACTTCCATAAAATCAATCGGAAGATCCATCCCTCCTAAGCATCGCGGCAAAAAGAGGAACAGAAGGCCAACCCAGCTAGACGGCAGGTGGAGGACGGGTAAAAAGCTCGAAAGGACTAAGGAAAGATCGCAGCGCAATCTGCGGCAGGCGGGAGACATGGCCAGGACGCAGGCCCAAACAAAAGAAAAGAAGGATCACGGCTGCGAGGACAGACTGTGCCATGATGCAAATCAAGCACAGCGAAGAACCCGTGGATGAAAGCTGGTCCTGAACTGCGACTTGAGAACTAGACTGCTGTAGCCCACAAATATGGCCGGCCTGCGCAGTGCTCGCGAACAACAATACAGCCACAAACAGAATTGCGGTAATCTGGCGGCGCGAGTATGGAAGCCTGACAGTCACGTTCTTCTGAAGTTGGATGCTCAAAATCAGTCGTAAAGCTGTGGCACTGAGCCGATTCTAGCATTTTGGGAATGGGGATGAGGTTTCAGCGGACTCGAAGCGGTTACGAAGGAGTCTAGCCAGCAAGAGCTGAATTCGACTGCGCAAGCTATTTAACCAATTGGGTTCGGGCAGCCCGTAGTTCCTTCGTCGTTTTTTCATCTAGCTTCGGGTACACCAGTTTTAATTCCTCTAGCGCATCCACCACAGCCGCCGCGACTACCAGCCGCGTATACCATTTGTTGTCGGCGGGTACTACATGCCATGGTGAGTGTTTGCTCGCGGTATGGCGGATGGCGTCCTGGTATGCATCCATGTATTCGTCCCAGTGTTCGCGTTCTTTTAAATCGGCAGCTTCGAATTTCCAATTCTTATCCGGGTCATCCAGGCGCTCAAGAAAACGCTTCTTCTGCTCCTTTCTGGATACGTTCAGGAAGAACTTGAGCACGACGATACCGTTCCTCCAGAGATACCGTTCAAAATTATGAATGTCTTGGAAGCGTTCCTTCCAAATGCCCTTGGTGAACTTTTCAGCAGGTAACCTTTCATTCGCGAGAATTTCTGGATGCACCCGCACCACCAGCACCTCTTCGTAGTATGAGCGATTGAAGATTCCGATCCGGCCCCGTTCAGGCACGCAACGGTTGGTGCGCCACAAATAATCGTGATCGAGTTCTTCCTGGGAGGGCGCTTTAAACGAATAGACCTGGCAGCCTTGCGGATTTACCCCGGACATTACATGCTTGATCGCGCTGTCTTTGCCGGCCGCGTCCATTGCCTGAAAAATCAGCAGCATGCCCCAGCGATTTTGCGCATAGAGCTTCTCCTGCAACTTTTCCAGCTGGAGGACGCCTTTCTGCAGCAACTCGTCGGAGTGTTCTTTGGAGGCGAAACCGCCAGTATCGGAGGGATCGAAATCTTTGAGGCGAAACCGTTTCCCGTTGGTGACCACATAGGGCTTCACCAGTTTGCTCTGCCAGCTCATTGCGCAGTCCCCAATTCTTGACACAAGTCCATCCATACATCATAGACCCGGAGAAGGGGTGAGAGTTTATGCAGGCTTCACGAGAGGGCTGGGATTTTCCGCATGGTGCCCAATTCGCTGGATCGCTTCGTAGCATTCGCAGGCAGCACCTTCGAGCGCGGAACGGCTAAGCACTTTTACCATGCCTCGGGTGTACTCGATAATGCCGGCCCTCTGGAGAGCGCCAGCCGCGACCGTGACGCTGGGCCGTCCGCTGCCCAGCATTTGGGAAAGCAGATCGTGCGTGATTGGAAACGAATCGCCGATCGAGCGATCGTGGCTCATCAATAGCCAACGGGCCAAGCGCTGCTCGATTTCGTGCAAGCGGTTACAAGCCGCCACTTGGGCGATCTGCATACCCTGCAGCAGGAGGTACCGGTTTAAGAGCTGTTGCAGCCGGGGTGCGTCGGGCAGAACGACTTCTACTACCTCAGATCGGATGCGCAGCGCTTCTCCGGGCATTTGAACGATTACCCGCTGGGCGCCATTCCGGAGGCCCACAGCTAACGGAGTGCCAACAAAGCCCTCATTACCGACCATCCCAACTTCTACACTTTTGGCATCGCTGGTGACGACTAAGAGAGAAGCCAACCCACTATTGAGAAAATAACCGAAGTCGATAGGTTGATCCGCATCCTGAAGCACCTGATGCGTCTGCAACTGTATGGTTTCCAAATGCGGCCGTAGCAGCCTGAACTCTTCTTCCGGGATCGCCAGCAGAAGACTGTTTTCCACAGGCCGGGACTTCAAATCGGTCCGTCCCTGCGAAGACGCCATTGGGCGCCCATCGTCGTTGGTCATTGCTCTCCTTAGAAATCGGCTAAGCGGGAAGAGAAAAGCAAAAGTAGACTCGACTTTACAATCTGTCGGTCTTGTATCGGACAGAATCCCAAGAACTTAGCCGCGAAACTCTCGAATCCGACGGGTTAGATGTATTTGTTGCTAGCAACACACAGCGGCAATGCTGTAGTTTGCCGAAAATGATTACCAAGTGATCGCCGGGGTTCCATCCACACCAATTTGGAAAAAGCACCACACGGCTTGTGGGCAACCGATGTTGAGAACGGTTTTAGAGTGCAAAAATGTATCACTTTGATACGTGGGGAAATTTCTTTTTGTCGTATCTCATAGCTGGAGTTAGAATTAGCCGTGACGCCAGTTGCTTAATATTACTTAAGAGGTCAAGCACTCATGGCCACCGTTGCACTGAGGGGGCGCGGCGGTAAGGCGACGTGACCGCATTGGTCTGGGTCGTAGCCCTTTAATTCGACGGGAGTAAGCACATATGGCAGTACCCGCAGAGAAAGCAACCGTTTTTCTTCTCGCTGAAAATCGTCTCCTGCGCGAAGCCTTGGCTCGTATCCTCAACAAGAAAAATGACATGGTTGTTGTTGGATCGTGCGGGCTCACGCCTTTCGCGATTGAACAGGTCGTGGCCGCAAGTCCGCAGATCCTAGTACTCGACTCCTTCAGTGGCAGCGTCCAACACGGCGAATTTCTCCACGACGTTCAGCGCCAGGCCCAGGGCGTAAAGCTGCTAATGATTGGCATGGACGACGACGAGCAGGCTTTCTTGCACGCAGTTCGGCATGGCGTCATGGGTTACGTGCTGAAAGACGCCTCGGCACTGGAGGTGGTTGAAACCATTCGCCAAGTGGCTGCCGGGGAAGCGATCTGCCCACCCCAGCTCTGCACTTTCCTATTCCGCTATGTCGCACGCCAGTCCCATCATGTTCCTAACTTCCACGTGAAACTAGGCCTGGGATTAACCCACCGTGAACAGCAATTAGTCCTGCTGATCGGCCGCGGCATGACCAATAAAGAAATCGCTGCGGAACTGAATCTTGCTGAGCAGACGGTTCGCAACCACGTCCATCGCATGCTGCGAAAAGTCGGTGCCAGCGACAGGCTGGCGGTGGTGGAGTTGTGCCGCATGCAGGGCCTGGCGGTATAGACGAATAACCCCAAAGAGAAGGCCCCAGATTCCTAAAAGCTCCCTATTCTCTGGAGATTCTTATGGGTACAGATTTGGTACACCCTTCTGCGAGCAATGGTATTGGCGACCCGCCCGCGAATATCATTTACGTACCAGTGATTTCATTCGACAGTCATACACAATTGAACCTTATGTTTTCTAATGAGTTAACTCATACTTGGCTGTCTTCTAGCGCGGAGTTCTTATGGAAAAAGTTAGGGTTTTGGTGGCCAATCAACCTCGCCTGATGCGAGAACTCGTTTTGGCCACAATCTCCGACCAGCCAGATATCGAAGTGACTGGAGAGATTGGCGATGATGGCGCAATCCTCTCAACCGTGACGCAGTGTAAACCTGACTTCGTAATCATTGCACTGGACGAAACCGGGCAGCGTCCGCTAATTTGCGATGCAATCCTCGAATTAAATCCAAAAATCAAGATTCTGGCCTTGGCGCCGGACCGAAACAACAGCATTTTCTTCTGGTCGGTCATGCAAATTCATGCCGCCAGAATCGAAAATTCCGAGCAAGGAATACTTTCTGCACTGCGCAGCAAAGGACAGTTAGTCGCATAAGAGGTAGATACGACGCGCGCCCATCAGGGGGCGTGACTGCAAGTTTGTCTGGTGTGTGCGATCTCACAGTAGCCGTGTGAGTGAGAGGGCGAAGCTGTAGCAAGTCGCCTCAAAGTCTAAGACCAATTCTGATTATTTCGTCGATATGAACAAACGAGGCGGTATGCGAATTTCAGCTTCTAAGATTACCTGCTCATCGCTGAGCCTGATTTTTCTTATCCTTGGTTCACTGCCAGCCGGTGCGCAAAATAACCGCGCCGGTCAGTCTTACTCCGAGCAATCGCGGGCGGAACAGGAAGCCGAGCAGCGCGTCTCGCTTTCGGCAGACAAAATCATCGAGATCCTACGCACCGAGCCGGGGCTGATGTTGCAGGTAAAGAAGATGCTGGTGCGGAGGGCATTTGAACAGGGACGCCTGGTCGACTCCTCGGACCTGACCGACGACGCGTTATATCGTATGGTGCGCGACGATGAAAATATTCGAATTCTGGCGACTCGCGAAATTGAAGATCGCTCTTACATAAAAGCCAAACCGACTCAGGAAGAACTTGCTCGCGAAAGAGCGCTAGCCGAACGCGGCATGTTGGCAACCGCCGGACCCACGGTCGGAGCTTCTTCGACTCCCAGGAATACCGGCATGAGCCAGGAGGAGGCATATTGGGCAGCCCATCAAAGAGAAATGGAGGAGTACAAAAAGCTCTCTCCGCCTTCACCAGCCACACCGGCTCCCACCACTCCGCAACCGGAGCCAATTCCTTCAGATCGATCCCGGCAGCTTGATCGAGCCAGCGCACAGGACCAGGATTTCTACGACGGGTTGAACGTCCCCGGAATGTCGCGCATGAGTCCCGACCAACTTTCCGGTCTTATGAGCTCCAGTTCTGGCTCGTCGATGCAGGGGCAGGGTGGCATGGGCGGCGCTAGCTCCATGGGCGGCGGAAACGCGGCTTTGGCCTCTACCTCTCTCACTGGGGGAGCAGGTTTGGGCGGGGGGGCGGGTTTCGGTGCCGGTGACGTAAGTTCGAATGGATTCGACCTGCAATCACTAGGTGCCTTGTCTGGGTCTTCGAACGAAATATCGAGTGCTGCGCCGCAACTTAATCAACTTAGCCTGCTGCAAGAGCAACGGCGACGTACGCCCACACTGGACGACCTCGGACTTGATCGCACTCGCATCAATCATCGTCCTAATCCTTACTCCAATGTTCCGTCGCTCTATGACCTTTACATGCAAGTGGGAAAGCGGCCACCGGTCTTGGAGCGTTTTGGAATGGATATTTTTCGCAATACCGGTGGAACCCTTAATGACCTTCCCATGGATCTTCCGGTGGGGCCTGACTACGTGTTGGGGCCGGGCGACGGACTCATGATTGAGCTATGGGGAGGGGTATCGCAGCGCTTGCGCCGCCTGGTGGACCGCGAAGGCAAAGTCGCTCTGCCGGAAGTCGGATCGGTACAGGTTTCGGGAAAGAGTCTCGGCGAAGTGCAGCACATCGTGCAGTCTTCGTTACGCACGCAGTTTCGCGACGTAGAAGCCGATGTCTCTCTGTCCAAGCTTCGTACTATCCGTATCTACGTCGTTGGCGATGTGGCTTACCCCGGTGCCTACGACATCAGTTCCCTATCCACTCCGATTAACGCCTTGTACGCCGCCGGAGGTCCCACCACTCGAGGGTCCCTCCGCCATCTCCGTCAGTATCGCGGAAAGCAACTAGTGCAGGAAATTGACGCCTACGACCTATTACTGCATGGCATTCACACCGAGTTAGCGCATCTGCAATCAGGCGATTCGATTTTGGTGCCACCAATCGGGCCTGAGGTGACCATTCAAGGCATGGTACGGCGGCCCGCAATCTATGAACTCGCCGACGAAAAAACACTCGCTGAAGTCTTAGAACTTGCTGGCGGAGTATTGCCCACCGGCACTTTGCGCCACGTGGATGTCGATCGCCTGGTAGCCCACGAAAATCGTTCTATGCTGCGGATCGATCTGCCCGAAAGCAACGATCAGCAGGGCGTTACTAAGACGTTGAATGACTTTCAAATTCAGGACGGTGACACCGTTAACATCTCTCCCATCCTGCCGTACTCCGAGAAAACTGTTTATCTCGACGGGCATGTATTCCATCCCGGCAAATATCCTTATCGCGATGGAATGAAAGTGAGCGACCTGATCCACTCCTACGGCGACCTGATGCCGGAGCCGGCGCAGCGCCATGCTGAGATCATTCGGTTGCAACCACCCGATTTCACACCGCAGGTTCTTACTTTTAACCTGGGATCGGCGATGGAGGGGAAAGACGACAATCTGGTTCTGAAACCGTTTGACACAGTTCGGGTGTTCGGGCGGTACGACTTCGAAGACCCTCCGGTAATTACCGTTAACGGGGAAGTCCGCGATCCGGGCGATCACATCACTAACGGCGTGACTCGATTGCGCGACGTCGTGTTTCTCGCAGGCGGCGTCACGCCCGATGCGTCGCTTAGCGACGTCCAGGTGTTCCGCAAGCAAGATGATGGAAAGCTCAAAGTCCTGAGCGTGAATCTCGCCGGCGCTCTCTCAGGGGACACTACAGCCGATCTCTTGCTGCAACCAAAAGATCGGGTTTTCATTCACCGCAGCCAGACGAAGGTCGATCCACCCACGGTGCAGTTGCAAGGTGAGGTCGCCCGGCCTGGCAAATATCCCATGGGCGAAAACATGACCGCCTCGGATCTGATCAGATTAGGTGGGGGCCTGAAACGCGGCGCCGACGATGAGCAAGCCGATCTCGCCCGTTATCTCGCGGCCGATGGCAAGGCTCCGGGGTCGCATCAGCAAGTTGACATTGCAAAGGCCATGTCGGGGGGGGCGGATGCGAACCTTCTGTTGCACGATGGCGACGTTCTGACCATTCGCCAAAAACCGGGCTTTAATGACTTAGGCGCGGTAATTACGGTAAAGGGAGAAGTGGTCCATCCTGGCACCTATGGAATTCGCGAAGGGGAACGGCTTAGCTCCGTATTGGAACGAGCGGGGGGCATACGCGCGGACGCATATGCCTATGGCGCGATCCTCGAGCGAGCGCAGGTACGCGATCTGGAAGAAAAGACACGCGCCGACCTGATTCGTCATATTCAGAACGAAGGCAACAGTTTGAAGTTGGTGCCACAAGACGACGCCGAGCAGAAAGCCGCCAAGGAGGCCTCATTGGCGCAATGGCAGGCAGCGCTGGACAAGTTGCAAAACACTCCGCCCAGTGGAAGGCTGGTGGTCCACATCTCGCCGAATGCGAAGAAGTGGGCTAACACGTCGTCCGACTTGGAAGTCCGCGCTGGCGATGTCTTGGTAATACCGAAGACTCCCAACTTTGTCATGGTGGAAGGGTCGGTCTATAACCCGACGGCCGTCTCATACAAGTCGGGTCGAAGCGCCGGATGGTATCTACAACAAGCCGGCGGCGCCACCAATGTTGCCAATAAGGGGGGCATATTCCTGGTGCGTGCTGATGGCTCGGTGGTGGGCGGCAAGGGCGGTTTGTTCAACGGAGGGGCGCTGGCGGCGCAGATGCGTCCGGGCGATATGGTGGTGGTGCCGGAGAAAGCGTTCAGTGGCACGACGCGCTGGAAGAACACGCTGGAAGCAGCCCAGTTGGCTTATGCGGTTGGCATTGCGATTCAAGTCGCCAAGGGCTTCTAGTTGGCGTGGCGGGTACACAGATTGCGGTTGTTCGTCTTATTGTGTCTTTGCACGGTCATTCCGGAGCTGTGGGCGCAGACCACAGCGGCCAGTGACCATACCTCGCCTCCGCCCCTCGCGCCTCAGGAGCAAGAGGCCGCAGGCAACTATGAGCTCAAACCGGGAGAGGATCCCGAGAACCGTTTGGGAGTTCCCTTCCTGCGACACCTGGCTACCGATCAGAAGAATTTTTGGACCAGCCCGGCCCGGGCACGAGGAAAAGACCTGCCGCTGCTGTTGCCGTTTGTAGCAACCAGCGGGCTATTGATCGCCAGTGACAGCTGGATTTCCAGACAAGTCCCCGATAAGCCCAACCAATTGAAGCAAAGTTTGGACCTTTCCAACTATGCCGCGTATTCAATGGTAGGGATTGCGGGCGGAGCATTCCTTCTCGGTCAGGTGAAAGGGAATGAGCATTTAAAAGAAGCTGGCCTGCTGAGTGGCGAAGCGGCAATAAACGGCACCGCTATCGACTACATTTTCAAAGGTATTTCTCAGCGTCCTCGCCCCTTGATCGGCGATGGCAACGGAACCTTCTTCCAGGGCGGTAGTTCGTTCGCCTCCGAGCACGCGACAGTTGCATGGTCGGTTGCGAGCGTGTTTGCCCATGAGTATCCGGGGCCGCTCACCAAATTCTTCGCTTACGGATTGGCCTCAGCGGTGACGCTAACCCGCGTAACCAGCAAGGAGCACTTCCCCACCGATGCTTTCGTCGGAAGCGCTCTGGGCTGGTTCATCGGGCGTCAGGTATATCGCGCCCATCACGACACAGAGCTTGGCGGGTCAGCCTGGGGAGATTTTCTCGAAGGCGGGGAAAAAGGGCCCCGTGGCGTTGAAAACATGGGATCGCCTTACGTTCCAGTCGATAGCTGGGTCTATCCAGTGCTTGATCGGCTGGCGGGCCTTGGATACGTGAAAAGCGCCCACGCTGGAATGCGCCCCTGGACTCGTATGGAATGTGCCCGCTTGGTGGAAGAGGCAGGAGAGGACATCGCCGCAGAAGAAAGTTCCTCTGCTTCACAACTTTACAACAGCCTGGCGGATGAGTTTAGCGCCGAAATCGGGCGGCTCAATGGAGACGCTAATGTCGGGGCTGACCTTGATTCCGTTTATTCGCGGGTAACCGGTATTTCCGGAACTCCCCTGAGAGACGGATACAATTTCGGCCAAACCATCATCAACGACTATGGACGGCCTTACGGTGAGGGTTTTAACAATGTCACGGGTGTTATTTCCCACGCAGTATTCGGACCTGTTTTTATTTCGTTTCGCGGAGAATACCAGCATGCTCCGGCGGTTGCGTCAGATCCCGCGAGCGTTCTGAACGCGACCGCGACCGCGGCGGCTGTGCTTCCCTTGCCCAATGGAACCCCGGTCATCGACCGCTTCCGGCTGCTGGAAAGCACTATCGGCGTCACCTTCAAAAATACGGAAATTTCATTTGGGAAACAAAGCCTTTGGCTGGGCCCCGGGGAAGGTGGTCCTCTTCTGTTTAGTGATAATGCCGAGCCAATTCCGATGTTCCACATCGACCAGATTGCTCCGCTTTATGTTCCCGGGCTGTCGCGTTTATTTGGGCCAATCCGTACCGAATTTTTTATTGGGCGCCTCTCCGGCCTAAATTGGATATCCGGAGATAACACTCTTTTTGGTCCGAACATCTCTAATCAGCCATTCATTCACGGTGAAAAATTAAGCTTTAAGCCAAACCCAAACCTGGAATTCGGATTCGGAGTTACGACACTGTTCGGCGGACCGGGCCTGCCTGTCACCTGGAAAAATTTCGTCCGTACACTGACTAATAATGGGTTTCCTGGAACCTCTTCGGACCCGGGAGACCGGCGGTCAACTTTTGATCTTAGTTATCGCGTGCCTTATCTGAGGGATTACTTAACTATTTATGCCGATTCATTGGTGGAGGATGAGGTTTCCCCTCTAGGCTCGACTCGGCCCTCGATGCGACTGGGGACTTATTTTCCCAAGATCCCGCGGGTACCAAAATTAGAATTGCGATTAGAAGGTGTGTACACCGACGTTCCGGGCCAAGCCCCTGGAGGATTTATCTACTGGAATGGGCGCTACCGGTCGGGCTACACCAATAACGGGTATCTGCTGGCCAGCTGGATCGGACGTCAAGGTAGGGGCGGCCAGGCTTGGGCCACGTACTGGCTGACGGGGCAAAATAAGATTCAAGTCAGCTACCGCCATGCCGAGACCGACAAAGCGTTTATCGGCGGTGGGCGCCTGAATGACTTCGCCGCCCGTGGGGAGTTAAGGTTGACTTCGTCTGTAGCACTAGTTGGTGGAGTGCAATACGAAAGATGGAATTTTCCGGTGCTGCGGGCAGAACCTACTTCTAACTTTACTACTTCGGTTGAATTGAAATTCCATGCTCAGCGATGGCATCGCAAGTAACCTGGCTCAACTGTGCCAATTGCGGAAATAGCTGATTTGGCGAGATGATAGCTTGAGAACTCATTTGGAATCAGTGGAGATAGGTGCAGAGTGCAAGTAGGGACGAAATCACAGGTTCAGAGTCAGCAACAGCCTCTACAAACGGATGATCCGCTCGGTCGATATGAGCAGCCGGAGTTTGTTCCAGGTCCGATCAGTCAGCTGCGCTTGCTTTGGGACCACCGGGGACTGCTTGCCAAAGCGCTGGGCTTAGGGTGTGTCGTCGGCCTTTTGGTTTCGTTCCTCATACCCAATGAGTACCAATCCGAAGTTCAGCTTATGCCACCGGACAACCAACAAAATTCCGGCATGTTGATGGCGGCAATTACCGCCGCCAGCGGCGGCACAGGAATTGGTGCCCTCGCGGGAGATCTTCTGGGCGCAAAGGATTCCGGGGCCCGCTTTGTGGGAATACTACAAAGTCGAACCGTACAGGATAGGCTGGTTCAACAATTCGATCTTAGGAAGGTATACAGGGTCCGGTTGCAAGAGGATGCTCGCAAGAACCTGACAAAGAACACGGGCATTAAGGAAGACCGTAAAAGCGGGATTATATCGATAACTGTCACGGACCACGACCCCAAGCGAGCCGCTGCCATCGGACAGGCCTATGTAGATCAACTGGATCGACTGTCGTCCCAACTCTCTACCTCTGCTGCACATCGCGAACGCATATTCCTCGAAGAGCGTCTCAAGGACGTAAAGCAGGACCTGGATGACGCATCACGAAATTTTAGCCAATTTGCCAGCAAAACTGCTGCGATCGATATCAAGGAACAAGGCCGCGCCATGGTGGAGGGCGCGGCTATGCTCCAGGGACAAATGATCGCCGAGCAATCGGAGTTGAAGGGCTTGCAGCAGATATATTCCGACAACAATGTGCGAGTCCGCTCCCTTCGTGCCCGCATCGCCGAACAGCAGAAACAATTGGAGAAAATGGGCGGCAAGGGTGGAACTGAGGCAAATACCGGCAGTGGGGATGAAGATACTCCCTATCCCTCGATTCGAGAATTGCCCCTGTTGGGAGTTCCCTATGCTGATCTGCTAAGGCGTTTGAAGATTCAGGAAGTTGTATTTGAAACCTTAACCAAACAGCACGAACTCGCCAAGGTCGAAGAGGCCAAGGAAACTCCCAGTGTTAAGGTCTTAGATCCCGCAGACGTGCCCGAGAGAAAGTCCTTTCCACCACGAACCGCTTTCGCGCTCCTGGCGGGGTCACTGGCATTGATCGGCGCCGGAACCTGGGTGGTCATGGGTTCACGCTGGCAAGCAACCGATTCCGACGACCCAGGGAAAGTACTGGCCCGGGAAATCATCCATACGGTAAATGGCAGCATGCCGTGGGCCACGCCCAATGGTTCTCGGGTCCAGGCGATGACTAACAAAATCTGGGTCCGCTTTGTGCGCAAGCCTGAAAGTAAAGTCGACCAGTAGCGTCGCGGCGTACGCTACGACCAACCGTGATCCATTCCTGTGAAGACATCCGATAGTGTAATGAAGTCCGCCGTTTGGTTCGACCCCCCACTATGCGAATTGTTCAGTTAGACGATCCCAACTCAGAACGCCGACTGCTTAGTCCCAGCACCTTCCTCGGTAGAGTATTTCGCGCGCCGCTTAGAGTACTGCCTCGAGAGACGGTGGTTCCTATCCTTCAGGGACCGGGCCGGGGCCTGCGCTGGATTGTGGGTTCTTACAATCACAGTTGCTGGCTGGGGTTCTACGAGTATGAGAAACAGGTTTTGTTACCTCAAATCGTTGCTCCAGGTGACACAGTTTACGATCTGGGAGCGCACGTTGGATATTTCTCCATAATTTTTTCAAAGCTGGTGGGCCCGCAGGGTGCGGTGTACTCCTTTGAACCTTTTGAACAGAACTACCAATACCTGTTGCGTCACGCGGCTCTAAACGGCTTCGATAATTTGCACGCGATCCAAGCTGGAATTTGCGCAACCTCGGGAATTGCTCACTTCGACCCTTCCGATCACAGCGCCAAGGGACGCCGTACCGAGGAAGGCCGTTTTACCTTTCCGGTTTACAACTTGGTGGAATACATTTCCCAGCACCAGCTTCGCCCCCCCACCCTGATTAAGATGGATATCGAAGGGGAGGAAGCCAGCGTGGTCCCTTCCATCCTTGACTACGTTGTTGCGAACAAAACCACGCTGTTGATATCTACTCACAGCGATGCCATCACTGAAGGATTGGTAATCGCGCTTGAGGGCAGAGGATACCGTGTAAAGCCTTTGCAGTGGCTCAGGCTACCGCGGGCGCGGCGACCTGAGAACGCCAGTTTGCTGCTGGCTACTCTATGAAGGACGCTATTAAAGTCATCCTGTATCAAGGGATCACGTTTGGCCTGCAGATTGCTTTCATGCTTTTGGCGGCCAGGGTGCTCGGACCGGAATTGCAGGGCAGGTACGCAATTCTTCGCACTTGCACCTACCTGATTGAGACCTTCATGTGGCTGGGCTTGACTTCAGGCGTCACTTACTTTGTCGCAAAGGACTTTGCCCGGTATCACAATGCCTTGGTACTAAGCTCAAGTGTGTACGTCCTTTTGGGCATCATCGCCAGCATTCCCGTCATCGTATTTGTGCTTCCTAGATTTCAAATACCGGTCGCCGTCGGTCTCCTCGTCGTTGTCTGGGTTGTAAGCCTTGCTCTCACCCAGTTTTCCCTAAAGATTTTTTTGGGGCAGCGCCGTTACCGGCTCTTTAACTACATCAGCATTTTGACCTCATGTGGCTTGTTCGTTTGCTTTTTAGGCTTTTGGGCGGCTGGCCGTATAACTTTGCAGACGGTCATTTACTGCAACATCCTTTCCAATTTCTTTGGACTTGGGGTGTCGATTTTCGCCCATCGTCATCATTTGTTGCTTTTGGAAATGCCAACCAATTCATTTCGCGCACTCCTGGCTGAGTTCTACAGCGTGGGTTTGAAGGGCTACATCTCCAGCGTCGCGTTTCAGCTTCTCTACCGTGCAGATTTCTTTTTCGTTGGATATTTTCTGGGTGCAAAAACTCTGGGCCTCTATTCTCTCGCGGTCTTTGTCATTGAAGCAATCCAGAAAGTGCCCGATTGGCTGGGCCTGGTACTGGCCCCAAAGGTATCGGCCGGGCTTGACTTCGACGGCAGTCTGACCCGGCATTTTGCTTTGGGATCGTTCGCCTTCGTGTTGGCGATCAGCGGGCTTGTAGGATTGGCGCGGCTTGCCCACTACAACTATCTGGCCGCGACTCTTGGGAGCAAATTCCAAGGAGTGGAAATGATTGTGCTGGCACTCATCCCACGCGCGCTAATTCACAGTATCCTGGCAATATATGGCGGCAATCTGGCCGGCCGGGGATACACCAACTATCACCCGCTTGCAGGTTTTGTGGGGCTGACAGTGCTGGTGATCTGCGACTCGATATTGTTCCATTATTTCGGACTGATTTCTGCGATGGTGGGAATTACGGTCGCCTACGCGGTGGCGACAAGCATCCTGGTTATTGGCGCCCGTCGTTACGCCGGTTCGACTACCCCGGTTTTGGCGGCAGTGGGAGCTTAGATGGACGTCGGCCTAAACTTCGGGATTGATCGGATCGCCGTTGCTTGGTGGATTTTCCTTATACTGATCTGGATCGTTCAGCGCCGCCTGGTAGGCTACCGCGGAGTTACAACCTTCACCATCTTCCTCCCGTTGGCATTTTTGACCAACGGTATCTTAGTGCCGCTCACTCGCGACTTGAACTATCAGATCACTGGCGTAGAACTGAACTACTACGACTACTACTGGTGGGGATTGGCGCTTATGTACCTCTGCCTTCTGGTGGGAATTGTCCTGGCCAACTGGTTGTTTCGGCGCCCCGCACCGCCTCCCCAACTCGAGCAATGCGATGTTGTCGGTAATCCTTCCGGGTGCAAGTGGTATGTTGCGATTGTTCTCATCATTAGCGTCGTCTCCCTGATCCAAATTTATGCCGGCCGGTTGTCATTTGACCTGTACTCATACGTCACCATGAGGATGGATTACGACACCTACGCCGCCCATCGCTACGGCTTCGCCGAGGCCACAAAGGGGTGGGAGTATTTCATCTACAACAAGCTGCCGTACGGCATCGCGCCGGTCTCGATCATTCTGGTATGGAATGCGCGAGGCTTAGCTACATGGAAGCGCGTGGCTTTTATTTCAATTTTAGGGTTCGCATTAGTACAAACCGGACACAAAATGCCAGCCGTGTTCATGGCTGCTTTTATGGTAGTGCCAAGCGCCTTGATTCGCAGACGACTGGTGCTGGATCGCCGGACTGCTTGGATTTCGGTGGCGGTTTTTCTGATTGCCCTGGTCGCCGTTGTCCCCATGTTCTATTTAATGCAGGGTAACGAAACCTACGGTACCGCGCTGTTTTGGTCAGTAGAGCGGGTGTTCCTCGAAGAGGCGCGCGCACTCCAGCTCTATTTCGAAGTTTATCCCAACGTCCACCCCTTTCTGCACGGGGCAAGCACGGGCGCCATTGCCAAGCTGATGGGAGTGAATGACTACATTACTCCATCCATCTACATCCCGACCGAGGTTCTGGGTTTAACCGACACTAGTTTTCCCACGCTTTTTATCGGTGAAGGCTGGGCCGACTTTGGCTTCTACGGGGTAGCGCTCACCGCTATAGTGGTGGGATTTTTGCTACAGATTTACAACATTTGGTTTTACAGTCGCAGGCAGCCCCGGTTGGAGGAGACGGCCCTATTCTTATCGCTTATCCTCGGGGCGTATCATCTTCAGGAAAGCAACCTACTAACTTCATTCTTCAGCTATGGCATCGTCAGCAATTTCATCATCTATCTGCTAATTCGTCAGTCGCCGACCATGGCGAAGCGACGGGCGTCTCTCAATGCCAAAGCTGAATCCATTTCAAATCCGCCATTTCTGTCAAGCCCCGGCGAAGCATGAACCAGCCAGCGGCGGTCAGTGATCATCGATTGAGTTCAAACCGTGATGGGATTAGGTCAAAGATTGAAAGGACACGGGCTTTCTTCAATCGTCCGCGCCGCGCGTCCCCAACCCGCTCGCCGATTTTGCAGCACACCTACGAGCAGACAGTGGGGCGCTTTCCTGCGGGCACTCCTGACTCGGTTGCTGTCGATCTAGGCTGTCAGTGGGGTCGAAACACCGTAGTTCTCGCGCAGACCTATGGCAAGGTGATTGGAGTGGACTTCGCCGAAGAGGCGCTGGCTAGCGCTGTACCGGCAGAAAATATCCAATATGTCCAGTTGGATTTGAATTCGCATCCTGAAAAATTAAGTGGCTTCAGACCGGTGAAATTCTTTCTCGCAGTTGCTCTGCTTGAAATGGTGGTTGATCCCGAGAAGCTTTGTGCTTGCATCGCGAGGGCCGCCGATCCCGGAACCCGGTTTCTCGCTTTTATCCCCAACCGACGAAGTCTTAATTACCTGTCGCTGCGCTTTGCGATGTGGATTTCTCGCACCATACTGGGGCGCGGCGACCGTTACATACACAATAACGGTCTGACGATCGGTCAGCTCAGGCATCACTTGCTTTTCGCCGGATTTGAGACTGAACAAGAAGGCTCAATGTCTGGAATCCCAATCTATCTCGCCGATCGGCTGCCTGAATCCTGGCAACGCGGACTACTCAAGTTCGAGCCGACCGCGCGCCGGCTGTTTGGCGGCTCCTACTATTGGATCCTTTGCCGCAAGTCATAAAAACCAAATGGACGTTTTGATTACTGTCGACGTCGAAGCCCATCGAGTGCTAGACGAAATCACGTGCGAGAAGTCTGATTCTCTGGGCGACATCCTTGACGCTTTTCAGTCGGCGGGGGTGAGAGCAACCTTTTTTGTTGACTTGTGCGAAGTTAAGAAGTGGGGCGAGGTATTCATGCGGGCGGTATGCCGCCGCATCCTCGACGCGGGCCAGGATATCCAGCTACACGCCCACCCTCATCATTACACTGGCGACTTCAGCCGCTGGCTGCTTAGCGAATATAGCCGCGAAGATCAGGCCGCGGTGCTGGATTACGCCATCGCGCAATACGTTGAATTTGTCGGAGTCCGGCCTCTGGCGTTTCGGGCTGGAGGGTTTGGCGCCAACTCCGACACGCTGGATCTTTTGCGGCAGCGCGGAATCACCATCGACTGTTCTCTGATGCGCGGCTGGAAGGGATGCAACCTGCCTGAGGTCCTGCCCGGGGTGCCAACAACATTGTCAGGAATCCGCGAGATACCACTGACCCCAATAATCGTATTAGGAACCCGGGACAAGCCGGTTCGAACCATGGCTTTTGACTTCAATTGGTTGCCTCTATTCGCACTGAAGAGAATTTTGCGACGCTTTAAGCAGGCCGACGCGCCGCTGATCACTCTCTTAATGCACAGCAGTTCATTGTGCATGCGACTGGGCGCGCGGACCTTTGTTTACCGTCCGGCGCGACTCAGGAAGCTGGTCAAACTGATTTCGTTCTTTAAGCGGGCGGGTTATCGCACGGTGTCGGTGGATCAGATTGGGTCTGTCCCAATTTGGCAGGAGTCATCCCCAAAGGAAATCTCTTACACCGAGGACAACGTCTTTTATCAGTATATAAATTTGTTCTACCGTAGTTGCATCGGCGCCAGCTTTAAGCCCAAATTCGCAGTCTTTCTTGGCGCAAATATGCTGCTTGCGCTAGGGGTACTGGCCTTCTTGGTCCGGAGGTGGATCGGGTGACTCGGAAACTTCCATTGGGAGCTTTCTATGTCGCTCTATCGCCAGTATTACTATCCCGAAGCGCGGTTTGGGGGATTCAGCGACATTGACTCAACGATTGCGTTCTACAACCGGGTACGGGCTCTGGTCGATGGTCAATCGGTGGTTCTCGACGTGGGTTGCGGGCGCGGCGAATATCAAGATGACCCCATAGCGTTCCGTCGCAGCGTGCGCATCCTACACGGACACTGCGCCAGAGTGATTGGGATTGATGTCGATCAGATAGCTTGCACCAATCCATTCATTGACGAGTTCCATCTCATCGCCGGCGATAATTGGCCGGTAGCGTCGGAGGTAATTGACGCATGCTGCTGCGATTGGGTCGTTGAACATCTGTTGGAGCCGGCAGTTTTGTTCGCCGAAGCCAGGCGAGTTTTAAAGCCAGGGGGCGTGCTATGTATCCGCACCCAAAATAAGCGAAGCTACTCTGGCGTTGCAGCCCGACTCATCCCCAATCGGTTGCACTCCGTGGTACTGCGCTGGGCGCAAAAAAATCGGAAAAATGAAGATGTGTTTCCCACGGTCTATGGCTGCAATACGGTCGGCGCTCTTGAGGCGGGCCTCAAAACCTTTGGCTTCGACTCGGTGGTCTATGGATATGAATCAGAGCCAGGGTATCTTGAGTTTTCGAGGTGGGCTTTCGGCATGGCAGCATTAATGCGAGGACTCATTCCACCGCGATTGCGCACTTCCATCTTTGCGTTTGCGCGAAAGCCGGCCAGGTGACTGAAGCGGCTCTTAATTCCCAGCCGAGAACAAACTCCCGGGTGGCCCGAAGGACGCGGACCTAAGGCGGCAATTGTCTAAAATCGCGGTGTCGCAAAGATTCCTGCCTCATTACCGTCTTTTGTTTTTTGAATTACTGAATGCTGCGCTACAAGAGCAGAAGACGGAATTCCTGCTTTTATACAGCTATACCTTGGGCCGGATTGCGAAGATGCCCGCTTGGGCGCGTCATCTCTCCGCCCTCAAAGTTGATCTCCACATCGCCGAACTCGCCGACTCTGCCGTCTTCACGCCCGGCCTGTTTTGGAATTTGCTGCGCTACTCACCCGACGTTGTGGTACTCGAAGATCTCGGCGGAATGCTTAACAGCCTAAGCGGCGCACTCTACTGTAGATTGTGGAAAAGGCCCTACCTGATTTGGGGATTGGGTAACGTTCCCAACAAGCGACGCTCCAGGCTGCGTACGGTTTTAGCCCCGTTAATCGGCTTCTTATATGGCGGCGCTTTTGGCTTTATTTGTTACAGCAAGCATGCCGCAAAGATTTACAGCAACTATGGCAAACCGACATATCTTGCCCCAAATTCATCTCTGCCCAGGCCTACAGCGACGGAAATTGCTTTGGTTGAAAGGGCAATCAACGAGCGCTATGACGACCAGGATTTGCGGATCATTTCCATTGGCGTGCTGAAACCCCAGAAGCGGTTCGACGTCTTGATTCGGGCGATGGCACAAATGCCGGACAACGTATCCTTGGATCTCGTGGGAGACGGGCCGGAACTATCGATGTTAAAGAACTTAGCGAGTTCCCTAGGAGTAAGCGAACGCATCAGGTTTCACGGCGCCTTGTACGACGCGGAAAAGAAATCAGCCCTGCTGTTGTCAGCCCACATCGGAGTTATGCCTGGCCGCGGCGGCTTGGCGATTCAGGAAATGATGAAGTTTGGCCTCCCGGTGATCACCGGAGCCGCCGACGGCACCGAAAGCGACATGGTTGTCGATGGAGAGAACGGGTATCTTGTCGATGGCTTCCTCACTTCGGAAACGATTCGCGGAAAGTTAGCAGATTTCCTCGCCTTGACTCTCAAAGAGCGTGCTGCAATGGCAAGCGCCGCCCTCGAAGTAACCGTGCAGACATCGAACATCGGAACCATGGCTAGCGGATTTGTAGCTGCAATCGAAGATGCGTTGGCGGCTACTCGCGCCGATAACTTTGAGCGTTGCACCCGATGACGTTCACCGGAATAGCCCTAAAGAAGAAATTAATGAACGACTCTACCACGCGAAGGCAGAATGGTATTTGCATGGTTGGCGTTTTCCCTCCTCCAGTGCATGGAATGGCGAATCTGAATGCCGCCATGCGGCGGCTTATTGCGGATCGCGGCGTAACCCCGCTGGTAGTGGACTTGGCGGCGGACTCCTTGCTGAGGACGTGGTTTCATCGGCTGCGGCGAATTGGAAGAGTAATGAAAGGCTTGTTGCGATACAGCGCGGAGGTTCTCGCCAGGCGAAACCAGACCTTGTACATGAGTCTTTCGGGAGGGTTGGGGCAAATATACGAGTTGTTGTTCGCCTGTATCGCGCGTGTCTCCGGCCGCCGCATCTTCTTGCATCATCACAGCTATGCGTATGTCGATCAGCGAAAACTACTTACCCAATTCCTGGTTCGAGTGGCGGGTCCTGAATGCACTCACCTCGTCGGCTGCGAGGTAATGGGGGAGAAACTCCGGCAACGCTATCCTGTCGTGTCGATAACTAGCGTGGCTTCCAATTCGAACCTACTGGGGACTAGCGGGACAAGTCAAAAAAGCAGAGCGCGCAGGCGGCTGGCAAACATCGCATTCATAGGAAACATCTCAGTCGAAAAAGGAATTGCCGAATTTATTGCGGTCGCCGAACGGCTCAAAGACGAGATGGGGCTGCAATTTCACATCGCAGGGCCATTTGAAACTGGCGAAGCTGAGAAGCTGGTACAAGAGGCCACAGTGCGGCTGCGCAAGCTAAAATATCATGGTCCCCGGTATGGTGCTGAGAAAGAGGCTTTTTGGGATATGACGGATGCCTTTCTTTTCCCCTCGAAATATTTTAATGAGACTGCCCCAGTGGTGGTTTATGAGGCAATGGAGCGCGGAATTCCGGTCATAGCATGGAATCGCGGCTGCGTTTCCAGCATCGTTCGCGGGGGGGCGGGACAGGTTATCGAGCGCAACCTGGATTTTTCTCCGGTAGCGGTGGCATTGCTATTGCAATGGCAGCGAGACCCCAACGCGTTTTTCCAAGCCTCAAATGCCGCCGCTACGGAATTCGCCAGGCAACAAGCATGGTATCAACAGAACATGGATGTCCTGCTAAACCAGCTGTGCGGCGGGCCAAGCACCAGTTTTGGTACTCCTTTAACTGCCCAAAGTCGTCCATTCTGATTGATGAATTTGTAAATCAAGCATTTGAAAGCGGAGCCAGAATGAAGTACGCAGAACTCTATAATCGGCAATACGCAAAGGAAGAGCTTGCGGGCGGCGAGCCCGTGCTTCCAGGATTGCGCCGCTTGCTCTCCGGCCTTAATGTTGATCTTACGGTGGAAGAGCTGGCACTCCGCTTCTTGCCGCCAGGTAAAGCGTTTGTAGATGCGGGCTCCGGCGATGGCAAGCTTTGTTTTCTGCTCGAGAACCGGTTTGAGCAAGTCATCGGGCTGGAAGTGGCAGCGACCCGCCTGAATCGGGCACAGGAACGAGTGCAGCGCGATTTCGCCGATCGGGCCACCAAGTTCCGTTTTATAGAGACTGATCTCGACCAACGACTGCCGTTACAGGACAACTCAGTCGATGTTTTAAGCAGTCTTAACGTGATCGAACACGTTTTTGACATCTATTCCCTGATCAGCGAGTTCCATCGGGTGTTAAGACCCGGCGGACATTGTATGTTTCAGGTGCCAAATATCGGATATATCAAACACCGGCTGCGTCTTCTCGCTGGCAGACTTCCGGTCACTTCCAGTCCCTATAACTGGCCCGAGATTGGTTGGGACGGTGGTCACTTGCATTACTTCACCATGGGCAAGTTCTGCCAGCTTTTGACCCACAGTGGATTCACCGTGGTCCGCCGCAGTGGCACTGGCCTGTTTGGCGATTTCCGCAACTGGTGGCCATCTTTGTTAACCGGCGACCTGATCGTGTTAGCCCAGAAATAATTTCTCGAAATATGAGCTTTCAACAGCTACAGTCTGAATCGGCGCAGGTCGCCGCCGATAACTGGAAAGATTCCGCGACCTGCGTTTTGTGCCCCGGCAAAATCAAGCCCTCGGTGACTGGGCTATTCGACACCCGATTCGGAATACCAGGCGAATATACGGTGTGGAAATGTTCTGCTTGCGGGGTTGAGCAACTCTATCCTTTTCCTACTCCCCCCGAACTCAAAGAACTGTACGAATCCCATTACAATTTTGGCGGGGAGAAGGGCACGCTTTACGTCTCGTGGCGCGAGTGGTTCTTCGCTTCCTGGATCTACCGGCTTTGGGTGCGTATTGATGGCGACATTTCTTTTCACACTCGTCGCGGAGACGGGCGGCTGTTGGACATTGGATGCAATCAAGGACGTGGACTTAAGATCTATGCGCGCAACGGTTACCAGGTCGAAGGCCTTGAGCTCAATGAGACAGCGGCAGCTGTGGCCCGGGAATCAGGCATACCGGTACACACAACCCTGCTAAGCGACCTCGATCTGGATCGCCATTACGATGTGGCTGTTTTGTCCAACGTGCTGGAACACTCGCTGGCTCCAAAAGCCATGCTGTTGGACGCTCATCGGGTGCTAAAAAAGGGCGGCCAGGTGTGGATAAGCTGTCCCAACGCAGCTAGCATCCTGCGATCGCTTTTCGGTTCGGCCTGGATCAACTGGCACATTCCATTTCACACCGTGCATTTTTCGCCCCAGTCTTTACGTAAATTGTTGACGGAAACCGGGTTCCAAACCATCGAAATGAAACAAATTACCCCCGCTCTTTGGGTTACTTCATCGATCATCTCTTGGGCTTTCGCGCATCGCGGAAAGCCAACCCGGCAATTCCGCAGTCTACTGGTGGTCGCTACCATTCCTTTTGTAAAGCTTTTTTCACTTCCTTTCATATGGCTAACCAACCGGCTGGGGCGAGGTGATTGCCTGGTTTGCGTCGCGGTGGCCGAGTAACTGAGGTCGCAATCTGAAAGGCATATCCCGCTGATGAAGAAGGCTCTGATTACCGGCATTACCGGACAGGATGGCTCTTACCTCGCTGAGTTCCTGCTGGCCAAGGGTTATGAAGTTCATGGCATCAAGCGCCGAGCTTCACTGCTAAACACCGAACGGGTTGATCATCTGTACGAAGATCCCCATGTCGCCGATCGCCGTTTCTTTTTGCATTACGGCGACATGACTGACGCGAACAGCTTGTTGCGGGTGGTGCAAAAGGTCCGGCCTGACGAAATTTATAATTTGGCGGCGCAAAGCCACGTCGCGGTTTCCTTTGAAGAGCCGGAGTACACAGCCGACGCTGACGCTCTCGGCACTTTACGGCTCTTGGAAGCAATTCGCGTGCTGGGCCTGAAAGATCAAGTTCGTTTTTACCAAGCCTCCAGTTCTGAATTGTATGGATTGGTTGCCGAAACGCCCCAGACTGAACGTACCCCCTTTCATCCTCGCTCCCCGTACGGAGTAGCAAAACTTTATGCTTACTGGATTACGGTAAATTACCGCGAAGCTTACGGTATGTACGCCTGCAATGGCATATTGTTCAACCACGAATCGCCAGTTCGCGGCGAGACCTTCGTGACCCGAAAAATTACCCGCGCGCTGGCGCGCATTAAATTAGGGCTACAGGATTGCCTTTATCTCGGCAACCTCGACGCCCGGCGCGACTGGGGACACGCCCGGGATTACGTTGAAATGCAATGGCTTATGTTGCAGCAGCCGACGGCGGAAGACTTTGTGATTGCCACGGGCGAACAACACTCGATCCGTGACTTCGTTACTGTCGCTGCGAAACATCTCGATATCCCTCTTCAATGGCGGGGCAAAGGATCGGGTGAACAAGGTTTCGATGGCCGGGGTAATTGCATCGTGCAGATCGATCCTCGCTACCTTCGTCCGGCCGAGGTCGACTCTTTAATGGGGGATGCGGGCAAGGCTTCCGCGAAATTGGGCTGGAAGCCACGTGTCGATTTCGAGGAATTAGTGCGAGAAATGGTCGCGGCCGATCTTCATGCCGCGGAACGCGACCAACTGGTCAAGCGTTCCGGCTACAAAATTCTGGCGCATCACGAATAGCATGGACATCGACTCCAAAATTTATGTGGCGGGACACAAGGGGTTGGTGGGGTCGGCCATAGTCAGGCGCCTGGGTGGGCTTGGTTACAAGAACCTAGTGGTCCGCACTCATCGTGAATTGGATCTTACCGATCAAGCGGCAGTGAAATATTTCTTCGCCAGTGAACGCCCGCAGTTTGTATTTCTGGCTGCGGCACGGGTCGGAGGGATTTTAGCGAACCAGACTTATCCCGCCGAGTTTCTCTTCGAAAACCTTCGCATTGCCACGAATGTCATCCACGAAAGCTACAGGAGTGGCGTCGAGCGCCTGTTATTTCTTGGCTCCAGTTGCATCTACCCCAAACTCGCCGAGCAACCCCTGCGCGAGGACTCCCTACTCAGTGGACCGCTGGAGTTCACGAATCGCCCTTACGCAATCGCCAAGATTGCCGGAGTGGAGATGTGTTGGGCCTACAACCGCCAATACAAAACCAGGTTCCTGGCGGCAATGCCTACCAATCTCTATGGGCCATGCGACAGTTATGATTTACAGAATTCTCATCTGATTCCAGCCCTGATCCAGAAAATACACGAAGCAAAGATCAATGGTGGAGAAGTTATCGTATGGGGTACTGGAACACCGCGCCGCGAGTTCCTGTACAGCGAAGACGCTGCCGATGCCTGCATTTTTCTGCTAACCCTGCCGGAAGATCGCTTTTCCGAACTGGTTTCCGGTACCGCTGCACCACCCCTGCTGAATATTGGCGTCGGTGAAGACATCACAGTGCGCGATTTGGCAGAGCTTCTAAAAGACGTAATCGGAGTGCGCGCCGGGCTGGTGTTCGATTCTTCCAAACCAGATGGCACTCCTCGCAAGCTTCTGGATGTCACTCGCCTCAATTCGCTCGGCTGGACGGCCAAGACGTCCCTGCGGGACGGTCTGCGTCTGGCCTACGAAGATTACGTTTCCAATCAACTCAGCCATGCGCGTTCTTGAGGGTCGCGCTGTTGCGCACTGCGATAAGAGCTAAGTTTGCGCATCCTAATTCACGGTCTAAACTTTGCTCCCGAACTTGTAGGAGTTGGAAAATATACGGGAGAGATGGCGGCTTGGCTGGCAATGCGCGGCCACCAGGTGCGGGTAGTAACTGCGCCACCGTTCAATCCACAATGCAGGGTGGCAACGGGATATTCACCATGGCGTTATTCGCGCGAGTCATACACCTACGAAACAGGCGGGAGTCTCACGGTTTTTCGCTGCCCGCTTTGGGTTCCACGCAAGCCATCGGCATTAACCCGGCTGATTCACCTCGCAAGTTTCGCTAATAGTAGCGTTCCCATAATGTTGCGCCAGATACGCTGGTCTCCAGAAGTGGTACTGGTCATCGAACCGACATTGTTTTGTTTGCCTGCGGCTCGCGTCTGCGCCAGTTGGTCGGGCGCCATAAGTTGGCTGCATATTCAGGACTTCGAGGTCGATGCCGCATTTGAGCTCAGCATGGTGAAATCAGCGGTGCTGCGCCGGGTGGTCGAATCACTAGAAAGGCGATTCATGGCCGGTTTTGAACGGGTATCCACCATTTCCGGCAAAATGATGGATCGCCTTACCTGCAAGGACATAGATCTGGCTCGGCAGGTTCTCTTCGAGAATTGGGTCGATACTTCCCAGATATATCCTTTGGAAAGCGTCAGTCCGATGCGCGCACAGTTGAAAATCTCCGAAGATGCGGTTGTGGCCCTGTACTCCGGCAGTATGGGCAACAAACAGGGGCTGGAGATCGTGGTCGAAGCCGCCCAGCAACTCGCGGGGCTGGAGAATTTGCATTTTGTTTTTTGTGGCGAAGGTCCGGCGCGGCAAAAGCTAGAAAAGCTCCTTCAAAGACGAAAGACCATTCATCTGCTTCCGCTTCAGCCCCTCGAAAAGCTAAACGAATTGCTGAATTTAGCTGATATACATCTTTTGCCGCAGCGGGCGGACGCGGCCGACCTGGTAATGCCCTCCAAATTGACCGGCATGTTTGCCAGCGGCCGGGCAGTCATCGCAACTGCCCATGCCGGAACCCAGCTCGCCGCCGTTTTGAACAACCGCGGAATTGTCGTGCCGCCGGAAGACGCAGCCGCACTAGCTTCGGCCATCCACGAACTGGCTGATAGCCAATCGCTCCGTGCTCTTCTGGGGCGTAATGCAAGAGAATATGCGGTCAATCAATTGGAAAAGAATGAGGTTTTGGGGCGCTTCGAACAGCAACTCACGCAGAGAGCGACGTTTTCAGCGGCTTCACCTTTGTAAGGCGACTTACATTGAGCCTATGTCCAATTGAGCACCTGGTCCATGGCTTTGTATGCTGCCGTTGTGTCAAAATACGTAAACGCAATTTGTAGGTGTTGAGTGATAGAGCAAGTCGGTCAGCCCTTGAGCTTTGTTTTCTCTCCATGCTGGAAAAGCCCAATTCGCCTTGCGGCAAAAAGGGTTCTCGATGTTCTGGGCTCTGCAACTTTGCTACTCGTGCTCTCCCCGGTCCTGTTGTTGCTAGCTGTTATCGTTAAGTCGAGTTCCCCCGGCCCCGCACTTTATCGTTGGAAAGTCGTCGGCAAGGACGGCATTCCGTTCGTCAGTTATAAGTTTCGTTCCATGGTGATCAATGCTGACGAGCTGAAGGCTAAATTAGAAGCTCGTAATGAAATGACCGGGCCCGTATTCAAAATAACCGATGATCCCCGCATTACCAAAGTGGGTGGGTGGCTCAGACGTTATAGTCTCGACGAACTTCCTCAGATATACAGTGTTCTAAGGGGGGACATGAGCTTAGTTGGCCCGCGTCCACCGTTAGTTACCGAATATGCGCGGTTCAGCGATTACCAGAAACAAAAACTAGCGGTCAAACCCGGCATCACCTGCCTGTGGCAGGTAAATGGCCGAAATGACGTGAGTGATTTTGACGAATGGGTACGCATGGATCTCGATTACATCCGCGATTGGTCTCTTGGGCTCGATTTCAGAATCATGTTGAAGACGTTGACCGCGATAGTGTCCGGGACGGGCAGATAGTGCTGCGGCAACTAATGTAGAAGGGAATTAAGAACGTGCGAGTGCTGGTAACTGGAGGGGCGGGATTCATTGGATCTCATTTAGTGGACCGCTTCGTGCGGGAAGGCTTTACTGTGCGCGTTCTCGACAGCCTTGAGCCTAAGACCCATCCCCATGGACTCCCTCCATATCTGCCGCCATCGGTTGAATTTATAGAAGGCAGCGTCACCGACAGCGAAGTTTTACGCCGTGCGTTGGAAGGTGTCGACATAGTTTCGCACCAGGCGGCATACCAGGACTACATGCCGGATTTTTCCCGCTTCCTCCACATCAATGCGGTTGGAACAGCCCTTATTTTCGAGCTGATCGTTCGAGATCGGTTGCCGATAAAAAAGGTTATTGTGGCTTCCTCGCAGGCGGTCTATGGGGAGGGCCAGTATGAATGTTCGGAGCATGGGTTCTTCTTACCGCAGCCCCGCTCGCAGGAGGCGCTTGCTCGTGGTGAATGGGAGTTGTTCTGTCCGAAATGCGGTCGCCAGGCTAAAGCTCGGTTGTTGGAAGAGACTTACTCGAATCCGTACAACCAGTATGCGGTGTCCAAGTTAGCGACCGAAAAAATCGCCCTGGGGTTGGGTTGGCTAAACGGAATCCCCGCGGTTGGTCTTCGCTACTCCATCACCCAAGGTGCCAGACAATCGCTATTCAACCATTACTCGGGAGTCTGTCGGATTTTCTTTACCCGAGCACTGCAAGGCTTGCCACTAAATGTTTACGAGGATGGCTTGCAGACCCGAGACTTTGTGCACATTGAAGACGTAGTAGACGCAAACATGATGGTGCTGGAAAAAGACGAGGCAAACTTTCAGGCATTCAACGTTGGAAGCGGCAAAGCAACCACCGTAATCGACTATGCCAATCTGGTTCTCCAAAAACTAGGAATTCAGAGCGGACTTCAGATTTCCGGAGAATACCGCCGCGGAGATAACCGTCACAGCGTTTCTGGCGTCGATAAGCTGAGGGGGTTAGGGTGGCGGCCGCGCCGCGACCTATCAAAGATCATGGACGATTTTCTGGCGTGGATCGAAAGCATTGGTGGAATACCGAATCGTATCCCGGATGCTCATGCCGACATGCAGAATGCCGGCGTTGTGTTAACCGCGGGCCGGTGAATTAAAAAATAGGGCCTAAGTTATTTCAGTCACCCGCTAGAGGAGTACGCATGGCAAGCGAGATTACAGATATCGAGTCCTACTTTGATCAGTTGTCGAATACGGTTAAGCAACTTCCATTTGACACGATCGAGGCGGTGGCGGAAGCGCTTTTGAAGGCTTTTGAAAGCGACCACGCAATTTTCATTTTCGGGAACGGTGGCAGTGCCGCCTTGGCCTCTCATTTTGCCTGCGATTTGAACAAAGGAACCGTCAATGGAACCGATAAGCGGTTCAAGGTGATGGCCCTGACCGACAATGTTCCTCTGATTACAGCTTGGGCCAATGACACACATTACGACCAGGTATTTGCTCAACAGATGGCCAACTTTATTCGCCCCGGCGACATTGCCTTTGCCATCAGCGGAAGCGGAAACTCTCCCAACGTACTGAACGCCTTGAAAACAGCCCGAACGGCGCAGGCGACGACCATAGGCCTGTCCGGCTTTTTTGATGGCGGCAAGATGAAGAGTCTGTGCGATCTCTGTGTGGTAGTGCCATCAAACAATCTGCAAATCGTGGAGGATTTGCATTTGTGCGCCACCCATGCGTTATTCACCTGTGTTAAGCGCAAACTGCACCGCTACAGTACTGCATACGCCTAGGGCCCCAGTAGTTCGCAGTCGCATCAGCCAATCAATGAAGACAAGAAGTATGACGTTGTTGATCTTGCTGGCGGACCTCGCGTGGTCTGCCCCAGCATTCTTTGGCGCTGTAATTCTGCGCTACGGAATCCATTGGAGCGCCGATGACCGCGCCAAAATTTCCGCCTTGGTGCCATTCCTGGCAGCGACCTGCATTATTTGGACGGTGCTCTCGGCCTGGACGCATTTGGATTGTTTCCGTGGAGGCTGGCATTTTCCGGCTGTCGTTTCGCATATTTTCCTGGCGGTCACCGGGCTCATCGTGCTTTTGCTCGCAACCGGCTATTTACTCCAGCAGTTCGTTTCCCGATTGGCACTTTGTTCTTTCGGTTTCTTGCTGTTTATGGGTTTTTTGGGAATTCGCTACGGAGCGCGCATCGTCCTTGGGGCGCAGTATCGGGCGGGTGCCGTTTCACGAGTGGTGATTGCCGGCTCTGGACCGGTAGCCCGTGAACTGGCAACCAAGATCGCACGCCACCCCGAAATGCTTTGCAAGGTCGTAGGCTTTTTGTGTCCCCAGGAATCCGCCGATGAGGACATCGAGTTAGTTCGCGCCAGTGATTTTGCAGTTCCACTTTCTACCATCGAGATCGCTGAACATCTCCGCAGCCAGAAAGTAAATGAGCTTATTCTGGCTTTGACTCATCCGGCTTGGCCTGAGGTGTTGAACCTGGCTGGCAGATGTCGCGAGTTTGGGATTAGCGTCAGTTTGGTCCCCCAGCCCTACGAACTCTATTTATCGAGCCCTAGCTTGGTTGACCTCGACGGCCTGCCAGTTCTGAGGCTACAGGAACCGTTCTCTTCTCCGATTCTGGTTTCGTTGAAGCGACTGATTGATCTTTGCATCGGCGCCGCGGCATCGATCTTGTCAATCCCCATACTGTTGACTTCGGCCACCATCCTCAAGCTGAGAAAGGGACGGGCGTTTCGCTGGGATCTACGGTGTGGACAGCATGGCAAGGTCTTTAACATGCTTCGCCTGAATGTGGACCGGGGGGTGGGGGTAGTACATACCTCAAGATTCGAGAGAATTCTCGAAAAACTGAGTATCACCGAACTTCCGCAACTGGTGAATGTGTTGCGAGGAGAGATGAGCTTGGTTGGGCCGCGACCCGAATCTCCTGACCGAGTGAAACGCTATTCTGATTGGCAGCAGGAACGACTGAGCGTAAAGCCTGGTATGACCGGTCTGGCGCAAGTGCATGGGCTGCGCGAGCAAAATGCGTCGGAAGAGAAAACCCGCTTTGACCTGCAATACCGGCTTAATCCTTCCCCTCTCAGTGACATTTCCCTGCTATTACAAACCGTGTGGACGCTTGCCATGCGAGTGGTTCGTTATTCGCAACTAATCGCTGGAGAACCAGCTGATATTGCCGATGGCGAAACTAACGTTCCGTTAAAAGATTCATCGCTGGACTCGAATGAGGAATTGATGGAGGTTCTTACTAGTGCTCATCGTACGCAGCCCGGTACGGATTAGTTTCGCGGGTGGGGGCACCGACTTACCAGCCTATTACGAAGAATACGGGGGGGCGGTCATCAGCGCCACTCTGAACAAGTATTTTTATACAGTGTTGGGAAAACGCACCGACGGGCGAGTGCAGGTGATCTCTTCAGACCTGCGAATATTCGAAACTTGGCGCGACATTTCCACCAAGAAGATCGAGGGTAGCGGGCTCGAAATACCTTTGGCAGTCGTAAAAGAGCTGGGACAGGAAATTGCGGTTGACCTATTCCTGGCCTCTGAAATTCCTCCCGGAACCGGCTTAGGCTCATCAGCCAGTGTGTGTGTCAATATCCTTAAGACGCTGTCAGCTTATCTGAACCGGCCAATATCGAAGCATGACTTGGCGGAGCAGGCATTTCATATTGCCCGCAATGTGCTGGGACGGCGTGTAGGAAAACAGGACGAATACGCCGCGGCATTTGGCGGTATGAACTTTATAAAATTCAATCAGGATGGCAGCACCGAAGTTGAACCGATCAATATGGAAGATGGTGCGCGGCGCGAATTGGAAAGCAATCTCATGCTCTTTTTTACGGGCTCTGCCCACCATTCGTGGTCGATCCTCGAAGAGCAGGAAAAATCCACCCGTTCACACAGCGGAATGACAGTTGATGCCTTGCACCAGGTACGCTCTCTCACCGAACCGATGCGCGAGGCCATCGAGAAGGGGAATTTAAGCACGGTGGGAACCTTGATGGATCAGGGCTGGCAGGCTAAGAAGCGAGTATCGGGGAAGATCTCCACTTCCAGAATTGATCATTTGTATTCCCTGGCTCGAGAGAACGGCGCGATCGGGGGAAAAATCACCGGCGCGGGAGGTGGCGGCTTTCTACTTCTCTACTGTGAGCCGCCAAACCAGGGCGCAGTGCGCAATGCGCTTCAAGCCGAAGGGATTCAGGAAATGGCGTTTTCTTTCGACTACCAGGGAGCCCAAGTCTTGGTGAATGATCCCTTCATCGATGGCGATACCCGGGCTGGCTCACGCTGGACGTTCCTTTCGGTTTCATCCTCGAACTAGAAGACTACACTCCGCGATCTCCCATCCCGTCATGAAAGCCTTTCTTCTCGCCGCCGGCAACGGCACTCGTCTCCGTCCCCTCACTGACAAAATTCCCAAGTGTCTGGTTCCTATCGCTGGCATATCGATGCTCAATATTTGGCTGGAGCTGTGCCGTCGTGCAGGCATCGATCAAGTGTTGCTGAATTTGCATGCTCACGCCGACATCGTTCGCAAGGAACTGAACCAGATGACAAAGGGCCCGCGCGTGACCGCCGTTGAGGAGCCAGTTCTTCTCGGTTCGGCTGGAACCTTGCTAGCAAATCGCGAGTGGGTTGCCGATGAGGAGCAGTTTTGGATCCTGTACGCAGATGTTCTAACTAACGCCGATTTGGGACAGATGTTGAAATTCCACCGCAACGAAAACTTGCCGTGCACGCTCGGGTTGACTCAGGTAAAAGACCCACGCCGCTGTGGGGTGGCGACTTTCGACCAGCGGTCGGTCATTACTGATTTTGTGGAAAAACCGTCTAACCCAACCAGCAACTGGGCGTTCTCCGGCATCATGCTGGCGAGCCCCCAGATATTGGATGAGGTTACAAGACCGGCACCTTCGGACATCGGCTTCAACCTTTTGCCGCAGTTGGTGGGTAAGATGAGGGCGTATCCTATTTCTGAATACCTCTTAGACATCGGAACCATGGAGAATTATGAGCTTGCTCAGAGGACCTGGCCTGGACTTGGCTGAAGTTTCCTCGAATTTGCCGCAAGACCGTGGCGGAGTCTTGAAGGCAGTCATCTTCGATATGGATGGTGTCATTATCGACAGTCATCCTGCCCACCGCACGGCCTGGAGAAAATTTCTGCACGAATTAGGTCAGGACGTGTCTGAGTCTGATCTGGATTTCATTCTCGACGGCCGCAAGCGGGCCGACATTCTGCGATACTTTTTGGGCGATCTGACCGCCGCTGAGCTCGAAAAACACGGAAGGCAGAAAGATGAATTCTTTAAGACGGTGGCACTAGATGTGAATCCTATCTCCGGAGTACTTGAATTCGTCCTCCAGTTGGAGACAAAGGGAATCGCAATAGCCGTTGCCACATCTGCAACCGAAAGCCGCGCGCATTCAACTTTGGTGCAGCTAGGACTAGCTGATCGGCTACAGGCGGTAGTTACGGGCAGTGATGTCAATGACGGCAAGCCTGATCCGGCAATCTACAAGCTTACCTGCCAGCGGTTAAACGTCAACTCGGAAGATGCGCTCGCGGTTGAAGACGCTGTCTCCGGTATTCAGGCGGCGAGAACCGCGGGCCTTCGCTGCATTGGAGTTGCAAATGAATCCGCTGCCAATAAACTGGTGCAGGCAGGAGCAGAGTTCGTCATCCCAAATTTTCTGAATATTTCGGTGGATCAACTGGAAGCTCTATTCGCAGACAAACCTGCCGACTAACCACCACAATTGGTGCCGGGAGGGGGACTCGAACCCCCACAGGCCTTTCAGCCCTGCGGATTTTAAGTCCGCTACGTCTGCCAGTTTCGTCATCCCGGCTCGGATTCCATTCTACCGTGCCGGATTAATTTTGCGCGCTGCGCTGTAAGGATTGCGCATCCTGATGAGTTACCCGCCCTACGCCAGCACGTCTTCTTCGTGGGGCGCGCCGCGTTGTTTCTTGATTTCCTTTTGGAAGTCTTCGAGTGAAAGGTCGGCCTTGGTGCGGAACAGCGCTACCAATGGGTCTGATGGCGAGGCTTCTGCGTCTTTTGATTCTTCGTTCTCCAGGCCTTCCGGCTCAACGAACAAATCCGGCACGGTACTTCCGCTCACCAGCGCCTGGATAAAATTCTCCAGCTGCTTTTGCTGTTTCGGCGTCTTCTGACTGAACTCCACTCCCATCCCTATCTCGGGATGCGCCACCAGCACGGTTCCCTCAACCTTTAAATCTGGTTTCGCCGCGCCTAGGGAAAGAATTATCTTGGTGCGCATAGGGAACGGTGTGGCCAATTCCAGATAGCAGCCACCTTGGCTCAAGTCGGTGAGCTTGCAGGCGGCCGGTGGATCGTCGGTATCGAGATCCGGAGACTGATTGTCCAGCCACTCCTTAATCTTGTCCTGTGCGCCGATCTCCAGGTTAGTGAACCGGATCCCAGCGGAGCGGCCAGCATTCACCCATGCAATCTCCGCCTTAGATTCGATGGGGTAGTTGCTCACCGGAAGCGTAAACCTGACACTCAGGTTGGGGCTGTTCTCCAGACGCTGGGTGACCTGAACCGCAATACCACCCTCGCCGAGGTCAGAGGTCGTAGCCTTGAACTCGCCGGCCCCTGCAAAACTCAGTTGAACCGGAATCTCGACCGGGATGCGTACATTGCGCCGGCGTTCCCGCTTCATCAGGGCACGAGCAGCACGAAAACTGGTCTTGGCACGTTCCGCGGAAATTGGCTTGTACAGGACAAAGTGAGCGCCCAGCTCAAAAGCTCCGCGGACACGCTTTTGAGTATCGATAAGCGCCACGGCAACGGCACGCTTGTTGCGAACTGCGGTGCGGGCACTCTTTAGGACTCGGGCGGCGGCTTCTTCGTCGTCACAGTCGACCACAACCGCCTCGTAGCGTTCACGGGTGAGCTTGTAGAGGGCACTGTCAGTGTCCGTACAGTAATCTACCGAAATCTCCAGATCGCCCAATACGCGGCGAATCACGCGTTCGATCTTCTCGTCTGGGCAGAGAAGCAGGGCTTGTAATCTCATAAGAACAACGGGCCTTTACCGCTATAAATCATGGACAGAACCGCGGATTCGGGTTGAGCTACAGATCGAAGCCTACCCCAAACTTACTGTAAGGATTTGGGTTGGTCCGGGTCAACGAAGCTGGGCCCCCGATGGTTACTGGAGTCATCACTCCCCAGTCAGCATTTGGAGTTGAGTTTTGGGATCCCGTTCAAATTGAGGTACTTATGCTTGAGGCTCGGACTGGCGCGACTTGCTTTGGTCAGGAGCCGACGCGGCCGATCCATCGATCGCGCACCGCAACCTACAGGATCTACTCGACTTACTAAATTGAGTCAGCTTGCTTTCCCCTCTACTATCTGGTTGACCGGACTGCGAAAGGTTCGTAGAATCACTGGTTTCCCGGATTAGCTTCTAACCGCCGTCGGTGGGCTCGGATTCTGTTTTTCATAGAGGATTGAATCCTCAGGCCTGTGAATGGAATCTAACTTTCCGAGCGGTATTGATAGGATTTAATACAAGTGCGAGGCAACGACCTTCATGGCAAAGAGACGCGGAAATCCAAACTGGGGCAAGCCTGAACCGATCGGGCCAATTACCCCCACCATCACCGAGTTTGAGCAGGTTGTGCGTGAATATAAGCTTTCTCCAGATCAGTATTTAAGATCAACCCGGCTGCGCGAGTGGGCCCGGCGAAATAAAAACTCGAAGTACATTCCGGAGCCACTGCTCGAGGCTTGGGGATTCGAAATCGAATCGACGCTGTAAATTCGTCCAAAAGGCACAAAAGGCCGCCAGTAGGCGGCCTTTTTCCTTTTGTGGCGGCTCAACCGGGCGGAAAATTGCCCTTCTCGTTGACATTTGCGCACTCTATAGGCAAACTACCGATTCGCCCCAGCGGGCCGGTTTTTTGTTGCGAAACCCAGGCCAGCAAGGAATATAGTTTCCGCATCTATACGTCGCGAAACTCGCCATGACCAAACAACGGGTCTCCTACACACTGGACTCCAGCCTGGAGACTGTCGACAGCGCCGAGCAAACTGCTGGCAAAATGGCCGCTGACGCCGGTTTTGACGAAGACGAGGTGATGAGGATATCGATGGCGGTGCGGGAAGCTGCTATCAATGCAGTGCTACACGGCAATGCGTACGATCCCAGCAAAAAGGTCACTCTGAATTTTGAGACAACCGACGGTGACCTGGTAATTACCATTCGCGACCAGGGGCATGGGCTCGACATGGAGAGCATCCCTGACCCTTTAGCACCGGAGAATCTAATGAAGACCTCCGGACGCGGCATTTTTTTGATTCGTTCGTTCATGGATGAGGTGCATTTCAACCCATCCCAAACCGGAACAGAAGTGAAATTGGTCAAGCACGTTCACGGTCCAGCCGTGGGCGGCAAGGAGGCTACTCCGTGAGCATGAAGATTAGTACCCGCCAGGTAGATGGCGTAACCATAGTGGATTGTAGCGGCCGTATTACGTTGGGCGAAGGCAGCATCACCCTGCGCGATACCGTGAGCCAGTTGCTCACCAAGGGGCAGAAGAAAATTCTGCTGAATCTTGGCGAAGTCAACTATATTGACAGCTCTGGTATCGGCGAACTGGTCAGCGCATTCACCACCGTCCGCAAGCAGGGCGGCGAGTTGAAGCTGCTTAACCTGACAAAGAAGGTGCATGACCTGTTGCAGATCACCAAACTGTACACCGTATTCGACGTGAAAGACGACGAAGCGGTGGCTGTGAAGTCGTTCGGCTAACTTCCTTTCTTGCAAGCGGGCGGCTGGTTCTGCCGCCCCGCGCAGTTCCCTCTCACAATTTCTCGAAATGGGAAGCAGGCAGCATTATTGCTGCTTTGTGGTGGACGTTCGTTTTGCAGTGCAGTACGGTGGGGCTTGAAGAGCTCAGATCCCATTTCCCGGGTAGAGCGGCGCTTCAGCGCCGCTTCAGATTCTGAGGCGAACCGGCTTTAGCCGCCGAGGTTGATTATGGTCGGCCCCCGCGAAAATGCTGCCACCTATTTTGTGACAAGTTGCACCTATCAAAAGATCGGTCTCTTTCAGACCAGCCTCATGGCCGAGCTTTTCATCGAAACGCTGCTACATTACCGCCCACAAGAATACTGTTTACATGAATTTGTGCTGATGCCCGATCACTTTCAAATCCTGCTGACAGCTACAAGCACTCTGGAAAGAGCCGTTCAACTTATTGAAGGTGGTTCCTCCTTTCGGGCCGGCAAATCAGGGTAGATGGGTGCAGTTTGGCAGAGCGGATACCACGACTGCCGCGTTCGAGACTGCGAAGAATACGAGGCGTTCGTTCGCTACATTCATTCGAATCCGATGAAGCGAAATCTGTCCGCCAGTCCGGCAGATTACGCGCATGGATCTGCGGCCGGGCGAACACTATTGGACGAGGTACCCCAGCGGCTAAAGCCGCTCACTTGGGCGCTCTGACGCAGCGCTGAAGCGCCGCTCTACCCACGGCCCGCGGGTTCTCAATGTCGCGATGAGACGGCGCATCGCGATGAAACGCATTGAGGGTTTTGAATTCGCTTTTGCGGGGCCCCAATGCCCGCCGGCGCTGCTTTTTTGGTTTAGGTAGAGCGGCGCTTCAGCGCCGCGTGAGACGAGACTTAGATCGGCTTTAGCCGCCGCGGTGGACGATGGTTGTTTTCAAATATGTTCTGCCGCTGATGCTGGCGGCTACCCACTTGGCCTACGCCGACTGCATTCCCTTCTTCGACGCGGCCAAGCATATTGGCGAAACCCGCTGCGTCACCGGTAAAGTCTTTAACATCGAGCAGGGGGCCGGAGGGCATCACTACCTGGATTTCTGCGAGGATTACCGGGTCTATCCTTTTACCGTCGTGATCTTTGCCGGAGACCTGCGGCATGTGGGAGACGTGCGCCGCTTGAAAGGGAACGTAGTCGAAATTCATGGAGCGGTGAAGGAATATGACGGGCGAGCGGAGATTATTCTTCGCGAGGCCCGGCAGCTTACAGGTGATGCCGCCAGCATCCCGCCGTTGCCCAAGAATTATGACGTCGAGAAGAAAGGACACTACAGCGCAGGGCGGATCCGATATCCCAAGGCGGCGCGCAAGACTAGCAAAAAGCAAAAGGGGCCGGTTCAGACTGAGGAGATTGATTTGCCTGAGTAACCACTAACGCCCCGACAGAAAACTCCCCGCGAAACGATGCAGCTACTTTCTGTACTGCGTTGGCTGCGGACCTTTTTCCAGCATCTCGCGATTCCAGATGGCCCCTTCGCGAGTGTAGTTGGCCAGCTCAAAATCCTGGGTCAACTCCAGCGCATCGGTGGGGCAGGCATCTTCGCAGAGCCCACAAAACATGCAGCGGCTGAGGTCGTAGGTGAAGGTCGTGAGTTCCTTACGGCGGGTCTTCTCGTTGCGTTCACTGGTTACGACGATCAAGTGCTCAGGGCAAGCCAGCGCACAAAGATCACAGGAGATGCACAGGGTTTCGTCGGTGTCAGGATTGACGTTTAGCCGCGGCGCGCCTCGATAACGTTCCGCAACCTGCGGGCGCTGCAAGGGATACTGCTCGGTGTAAATTTCCTTGGGGTCCTGATAAAGGAAAGTGACCTTCAGGCCTTGTAGCAGATCGAGCAACAGGACTTTGCGCAGCAGAGCGGGTATCCGCATAACGCCGAAAGCATACCATAACCGGATCGTCTGGAGAGGCGCATATCGGGGCTGGTTGACGTTCAGTGCCACTTCGATGGCCTACCGAAGTCAGGACCCAGTTAGGCGGCTCTGGCTGCCTGAAGGACGGGCGCCGCGACGGCACGCTTCTTCACTATCGCAGCCACCACCAGTCCAACTATGAGAAACCCGACAATCTTATCCAGCATGTAAGCCGCGGTATAAGAGGTTGGGAAACCATACCAATCCCAGTATTCGATGTTAGTGGAAAGCGCCATCAGGATTCCCAGTACAAACACGAAGCCTGCACGCGAGGCAAAAGTAGTCAGGCTCGTCGCCATAGAGAGCAGCCATGCAGCGATCAGGGCTTCGATCAGGTTTAGCGCAAACTGAATTAGCAATTGCGCGGGAGTTATCACCTCCGCCCCTCGGGGCTGAAAGATCAGAATTCCATGCGGACCCTGGCGGTATTTTTGCTCAAATAGCGTAGTGGCAGCTTGCTTTTCCTGCGCCGACGCACCGGGAGTAAGCCCCATCCCGGGGAAAAAATAGAAACCGGACTGTGGCAGTGCGGCGCGCAGCGTGGACTGCACAATCTCTTCCTGGCCAGACGGAATCTCTTTCAGTCCAACATTGCCCAAACCCAAAACCAGATGTGACAACGATCCCCACATAAATAGCGCCATACCACCGAGCAATCCTGCCAGCAAGATTCGTTTTGTCATAAAGCCTCCGCTGCGCCGCCTATTATGCACTTCGCCGGGAAAAAGTAAAACGGCTTTTCGATGAGCCTTGATGTACCGAAATTGTTATGTTTCTCCGCTAAAAGACGAGTTGCGGCAGGCGCAGCCTGGGTTATTCTGATGAACATGCACTGTGTCACGCCTGCCGGAGATCAAGAACTGGTCCAGATTGTGAACGCCGCCATGGCCGATTCGGCGCGCCGCAGCGGCAAATGGCTGGCTTGCCGGCCGGGTTGTTCGCAATGTTGCGTGGGAGTTTTCGCCATCAATCAGCTGGACGCGATTCGTTTGCGCAAGGGCTTGGCGGAGTTGCAACTGCAGGATCCTGAACGTGCCGGACGCATTCGCGCACGAGCCCAGACAGTGGTGGCGCGGCTAGGTCCGCAGTTCCCCGGAAATGCTGCAACCGGCGTTTTGGACGATTCAAAGGAACCCGGTGCCGCCGAACGCTGGAACGACTTCGCCAACGATGAACCTTGTCCGGTGCTGCATCCCGAAACCGGCACCTGTGAGCTTTATGAATACAGGCCAATTCTGTGCCGCACCTTCGGCCCGCCAGTTTTATCGGAGGGTGACCTGGGAGTCTGTGAGCTTTGTTTCGAGGGCGCAACTGACCAGGAAGTTGAAGCTTGCGAGATGATTCCTGATCCGAACAACCTCGAGCCTGTCTTACTCAAAGAAGTGGAAGAGACCACCGGACTTCGCGGCGAGACCATTATCGCTTTCGCAATTGGGCTTTAGAGCTCAGCCAATTTTCGTTTCCAGTTCCGCCCAGCGTTCGTAAAGCAAATCCATTTCACTTTGCGCTGCGTCGAGTTCAGCCTGTGCCGCCACCAGCCGTGATGCATCGCTGGCAATTGCCGGGTCTTCGAGCTGGGCCCGCTTTTCCTGCAAGACGCGCTCAGCAGTTGCGGCTCGTTCTTCAATATCGGCGTACTCGCGGGCTTCGAGGTATGACAATTTCTTTTTAGACTGGCTGCTAGACTTTGTAGGCTCAGACGTCACCCGCCCGCCCTTTGCAGTCGGCTTGCGGCTTGACTGCCAGGCCTCCCACTGCGAATAGTCGGCAAAGCTCTCCGCTCCGCCCTGCCCGTCGAGGCCAAGAACAATAGTCGAAACACGATCCAGCATGTAGCGATCGTGGGTCACCAATACCAGGGAACCGCGAAATTCGAGCAGGCTTTCTTCCAGAATCTCTAGCGTAGGAATGTCCAGATCATTGGTCGGCTCATCGAGCAGCAGGACGTCCGCAGGCTGAAGCATGAGCTGAGCGATCAGCACCCGGGCACGCTCGCCACCGGAGAGCCGGTCCACGGGCTGGTTGAGCTGTTCGCTGCTGAAAAGAAATTTATTCGCCCACGATGCGACGTGGACGACCCGATCCTGATAAGTCACGGAGTCCCCAGCCGGTGCGAGCGCGCGGCGCAAAGTTACGTTGCCATCGAGTTCCCTGCTCTGGTCGAAATACACAATGCGCAACCATTCGGCGCGACGGATATCGCCTTCCGCGGGTTCCACCTCACCACGCAACAGACGCAGCAAAGTTGTCTTACCGCTGCCGTTGGGGCCGACCAATCCCACTCTCATTCCGGCGGAAACGATAAAGTTCAGGCGCTCGAATAAAGTGCGCCCGGGAATATTGAACGAAACGTTTTCCAGTTCGATCAGACGCTTGGTCTTACGGTCGGTCGCTGAGAAATCAATTTGCGCGCTGGCGGTGCGCGTGCGCTGATTCAGGTCGGAAAGTTCGCCCATCAACTCCCCGGCTTTACTGATTCGCGCCTTCGATTTACGAGTTCGGGCTTTTGCTCCGCGACGCAGCCATTCGATCTCACCATGAACCAGATTTTCCAGGGCCTCCTGGCGCTTCGACTGGGCATGCAGAAATTCCTCCTTCTTTTCGAGGAAGGTCGTGTACTTACCTCGTACGCGCAGAACGCCGTCGGGATAAATCCGATTCAGCTCCGCCATCTCGGTAGCGACGTTCTCGAGGAAATAGCGGTCGTGGCTGACGATTACACTGGCGAACGCTGCCTGCTCCAGCACATCTTCAAGCCACTCGATTCCGGCCAGGTCGAGGTGATTGGTAGGCTCGTCGAGCAAGAGAATATCTGGTGCCTGGACCAGCGCCTCCACAATCGCCAGCCGCTTCTGCCACCCTCCTGATAATGCCGTTGCATGCGCCTCCAGATCTTCAAAGCCGGCGCGGCCAAGAATTTCGGCCGACCGGGCGCCACGCTCGGTCAGCGGTACCGCGGAACGCTCCAGCGCGTCCTCAACCACGGAGCGGACCGTCGCGCCAGACGCGAAGGTCGAATCCTGCTCCACGTAGCTGAGCCGCACCCGCTTGCGAAAGGCTACTTCCCCACTATCTGGGTCGACGGTTCCGGCCAAAATCCGTAGCAGCGTCGACTTGCCCGATCCGTTTGGCCCAATGAGGCCAATGCGATTCCCCTCTGACACCGTAAACGAGACATTTTGAAAGAGCGGATTCGCTCCAAAGGCCTTTGAAATCTCCTGGGCATTGATAATCGGCGGCAACGGCTTTACTGGCTCCTGGTCTTGGCGTTTGAGTACCTATTCGAGGTTAACAGGACTATGCCTGCCGTGCCTTAATGACCAGCGATCTTGTTATTGCGCTTTGTGGCTATTTGTATTAAAACGATTTAGTAAACAAACTAGGACCTGAATTTGTTGTTGAAGGTCCACGTCCGCGCTTGGCCATGGGTGATCCTTACCATTCGAGGGGCTAGTGATTCTTGCCGGTGACGTAGGCGCGACCAAAACCATGCTCGGGCTTTTTAAGTCTGACAATGGCTCTCCCTCTTTGGTCTCCGAACAAACTTTCCGTTCCGCCGCCTACCCCGGTTTGGCCGCCATGGTGCGCGAGTTTGTGCCCAAAGGCAGCGGGGTAAAAGCCGCCTGTTTTGGAGTTGCCGGCGTAGTGATCGACGGCTCGGCGGATATCACGAATCTGTTCTGGTCGGTCCAAGCTAAAGATTTGGAGGTCGATCTCAAAATCGACCGGGTGTCGCTGATCAATGACCTGGTGGCCACCGGATACGGAGTCGCTCAACTAAACTCGCACGACTGCCTGGTGTTGAACGAAGGCCGTGCCGTGCCCTTCGCTAATGCTGCCGTGATTGCCGCGGGTAGCGGGCTGGGCGAATGCACTCTGCATTGGGACGGCGACCGGTATATTCCAATTCCGTCGGAGGCTGGGCACGCGGGCTTTGCTCCATATGACGACACTTCCATGGAGTTAATCCGCTATTTGCGGAACCAAGGGCTTCACGCCAGCGTTGAGCATCTACTCTCCGGGCCGGGTTTGCTCAATATTTATCAATTTGTTCGCAGCACCGAAAAATACGAAGAGTCAACCGCAATCGCCGAGAAAATCTCATCGGGAGATCCGGCGGCGGCCATCGCCGAGGCTGCTATTGAGTCAAAATGTGAACTTTGTGTTCGTGCCTTGGAAATTTTTATTTCAGCCTATGGTAGCGAGGCTGGAAATCTCGCACTGCGTTCGGTCGCTCTAGGCGGAGTGTACGTCGATGGAGGCATCGCACGCAAAATCCGCCGGTGTCTGCCGGGCAGCCGATTCATGAACACATTTACCGACAAAGATCGCCAGTCAGCAATGCTCTCTCAAATTCCGGTTCGCGTCGTACTAAGTGAGCGAGCACCCCTGCTGGGAGCGGTAAGCTATCTAATGCAACATGGCTAGAGCGGCAGTATTCTTGAAGCAAAACCCCCTCTGGGGATTGCTCGGCTTCGAATGTGGGAAGGGCACGAGTTCACTCGTGCCGTTAAAAATCAAGCAAGTTTAGGCGCCCATCGGGCGCAACCGCCGCGAGTCGGTTATTGGGCAGGCCCTCCCCAAAAAGTCCTAGTCGATTCAGAGCAACACCTGACTGATTCTTGCGTGCGCAAACCCGGTGACCTTGGTGACCTGACTGCGTCCCCGCAACCTTCTATCATTGAAGAATGATCGATCTCAGTTTCCTCGTCTCCCTCACTACTGCTGAGAACGACTATCAGATTGAGCAAGCCCAGGCTGCCGAGAAAGCTGCGCGCCGGCTTGGCGTCAAAGTTGAAATCATTTATGCAGACAACGACGCCGTAACCCAGAGTCAGCAGATTCTGAAGATTATCCAATCAAAGTCCGCGCCGCGTCCGCAAGCAATCATCCTGGAACCAGTCAGCGTCACCGCCTTGCCGCAGGTCGCCCGCGCCGCTGTCGCCGCCGACATCGGATGGGTGGTACTGAATAGCGACGTGAACTACGTCAGCGAACTGCGCCGGATACGCCGGGTACCAGTGTTTGCCATTACATCGGACCATCAGGAAATTGGAAAAATCCAGGGCCGGCAAATGGCGGCTTTGCTGCCGGAGGGTGGGACGGTTCTGTATATCCAGGGGCCCTCCGATAGTTCTGCGGCACAACAGCGAACCGCGGGGATGCAGGAATCCAAGCCCGCCAATGTGCAAGTCCGAATTATCAAGGCGCAATGGACGGAAGCCAGTGCTACCAAAGCCGTCAGTTCATGGCTGTCGCTGGCGACCTCCCGCGACTACCACATCGATCTGATCGCGGCACAGGATGACTCCATGGCCTTGGGCGCAAGAAAGGCCTTTCAGCAACGTGCCGGCGGCGCCGATCGAGCGCGGCTATTATCTCTCCCGTTTATTGGCTGTGACGGACTTCCCGCTACCGGTCAGGCGTGGGTGCAGAACCATCAACTGACCGCGACCATGATCGTTCCGCCCAATACTGATCTAGCCTTAGAAATGCTGGTACAAACGATTCGGACCGGCATTCAATGCGCTGAGCGCACCATGACAATGCCCATCTCCTACCCCTCACTGGGAGAGCTCACCAATCTGCGGCGGGCCCGCGGAACTGCCGCCGTATCGCGTTAGCCGATTAGTTCAGTTAATGTGGCTGACAATCGATGCTCCCACTTACCGGGCGGAGCGCTCAAATCGCAATCCCACCCTCACCAGGATTGGAGGGCCGAGATTCGGCGTGGGCGTGAGAGCTATGTTGTAACTTTGGTCGAGCAGATTTTCAGCCGCGGCGAAGATTTCGATTCCATGGCGCAATGAACGTGCGGCGGTAACGTTCAGTGTGAAGAAGCGGCCGAGGGGCAATTGATTTTGATCGTCGTCAAATTGTGATCCCACAAAGCGGCCCTGCACCGTCAGCATAATGCGCGAAGGATTCGAATAGCGCCCCTCCAGGGTAAACTGCTGCCGAGGCACCTGCGGAATCTGCAGTCCCTCCAATACCGGGTTGACCGGAAAGCTTAGAACCGTCGCATCGGTAAAGCTGTATCCGCCGGAGAGATCAATATCCTTTCGCAGATGAAAGCGGCCGTCCAATTCCAGTCCCTGGGACTGTGTTCGCCCCAGATTCTGTCGCTGCCGCGTGATGAGAGCCGGAGTACTGCTCAAGGTCACATTTGCAATGGGATTAACAATCTCACTCCAAAAGTATGTGCCTCGCAGGTCAAGCTTCCCTGAGAATGACTTAACGTTGAGCCCGCCCTCGGCGCCGGTCAGTTGCTCGGCCTTGAGTTGCGGATTATTGTTGGTGACCGCGTTGCCTTGGCGAAAGCTTCGATAGAGTTCGTTTAGAGTTGGCGCGCGAAAGGCGCGATACCCCGAGGCCGTCACCGAAACATTCGAACTCAAAGATCGCAACAATGAGGCTCGCGGACTAAAGGCCTGCTCGGAGCGGTTCGCAAAGTTCGTCACCGTTGCCGGCGCTGGCGTCGCGATGGCAGTCCGGCTGAAGACTCCATCCTGATTCCACCAATTGTCCAGTCGGGCTGAAACGATCACAGTCCACTTCTGGATTTTAAGAATATCCTCGCAGAAAAACCCGAGAGTTTGCTGACGCCCACCCGAGACATTATTAAACGTATGAGTGCCCGAGGAAATAATCTGCTCTTCACTGGCGCCAATCATCTGGCGGAAGTCCACTCCCGCAAGAAAAGTTTGCGCCCTTCCGGCCGAACGACTCCACTGCGCGCTAGCTCCCACATCCTGGGCGGGAACATGCTGGATATTGGTTAGCGCTTCGCTGATGCGGCTCGCGGCGATCGAGGAAAAGTTTTGGTTATAGCTTTCAAAATCGCCGTAGACCCGCCCTGCCAGCGAGCCCGCTGCACCTAACCGCGTATCAATCCCCGCAGCTCCGCTCCCCATTCGAATATCGTTGGTCTGAATCGCAGTGCCGTTGTTACGAGCGTCGGCAAAGAACGATCCACGAGCGAAAACCCTATCCTCCGGGTTCCACTGATACCCCAGGCTGCCCCCAGCTGCGGCATGTTCCGCATTCACTGGGGTGTCGACGGCACCGCGCAGCGACTCCGGCGTTAAGATGTAACCGTCACTGCGAAACATGTCGGATTCAACTTGAGCGTCCCATCGTCCGATTTTTTGTCCAACCCAAAATGAGAGATCAGGCGATTTCTCATTTCCATACGAAGTTTCGATCTTGATGGCGGGCCCAACGGGCTGGCGGGTAAACAATTGAATCACCCCGCCCAGCGCGTTACTTCCATACAGGCCAGAGCTGCCACCGCGAAACACTTCCATTCCCGCAACTGCTTCGCGCGGAACCCGGTCCCAATACACCCAGCCCCCGAACGGATCAAGCAGCGGAATGCCATCTTCCAGCACCAATGCGCGGCTGGCGCCGCTCGCTCCCAGGCCGCGGAGAGATACTCCTAACGTTGTCGGATTGGCGAAGCGGCTTCCCGTCCGGCGAAACAAACTAAAACCCGGCACCTGCCGTAACACATCGTCCAGAGCCAGAGAAGGCGAGGCCTTGAGATCGCGTTCAGAAAGCAGAACGCTGCTGCCCGGGGATTGGTCCAACGCAATCTCGGTGCGCGATGCAGAGACGACCACTCGCTCATTAACCGAAGCAAGTTCAAGAACGATTTGCAATTGTGCACTCGCCTGCTCAGTCGCAGTCCACGACTGATTCGCAATGGCAAATCCCTGGGCCTGAACCTGGACCGTGCCGCTTGAATCTGGAACTGCCGGGAAGACAAAAACACCACCCTGATCAGTGACAGCGGTGCTGGTAAAGTCCGCACTCTGCAACGTTACTGTGGCGGCCACAACCGTAGCCCCGGAGGAATCGTGTACCACGCCTTCAACGCGGTAGGTTTGAGAAAACGCCAGTGATGGAAACAGAGCGCAGACTAGTAATAGTAATGGTAACGATGAGAGGGCCCAACGAAATGCTCCGTGCCTGGACCGCGATGCGAATTCGGGCGCCAGCACAGCTCCCTCTCCCAACCCCGTTAATTCGCCGCAAGCGTTCACAAGGTCACGACGTGCAGATTCATGGTAACGTTTCGCAGTACAACCAGCCTTACCAAACGTAACCAACATGGACTCGTAAACATAACATGATCGCCAAAAGGTACCGGACCGCACTTCTTGCCATTGTTGTTTTGCTTTCCGCCATTGCTGCACTCACTATCCACGCTGCTTCGGCAGATCCGTCGCAGGAATGGCGGGTAGTCGGCGGCAGTCTGGAGAACACTCATTACTCAGGCCTTAAGCAAATCAATCGCGAAAACGTAAAGCAACTTCAGGTCGCATGGAAATTCGACGCCGGCGACTCCTTCTTTGGCTCCGAGATTGAATGTAATCCGATTGTGGTTGACGGAGTGCTCTACGCCACCACCGCCAAGGTAAACGTAATCGCCCTCGACGGCGCTACCGGTAAGTTGCTGTGGCGTTTTGATCCCAACGCTAATCATGTGCTGGGCGCCTACATTGGCGGCAAAGGCCGCAACCGCGGTGTAACGTATTGGACCGACGGAAAAGACAAGCGCATTTTCGTTGGCGCCAACCAATACCTCTATTCGCTCGATGTGGCCACCGGAACCCCGGTCGCGGGTTTCGGAGACAACGGAAGAATCGATCTGCGCGATGGCCTCGGACGGGTTCCGGCAAACTGGGTACAGCTCACCAGTCCCGCCGTAGTCTACAAAGACCTGGTGATCGTAGGCAGCAGTATGGGCGAATCCATGCCGGCGTCCCCCGGCGACATTCGAGCCTTCGATGCCCACAGCGGAAAGCTACGCTGGCAGTTTCATACCATCCCTCATCCCGGCGAATATGGATACGAAACCTGGCCTAAAAATGCCTGGAAATATACCGGGGCGGCCAACAACTGGTCGGGGATGTCGCTCGACGTGCAGCGCGGTCTGGTGTTCGTACCCACCGGTTCTGCAGTGTCTGACTTCTATGGTGCAAACCGGGTGGGCAACAATCTCTTTGCCAATTGTTTGCTCGCTCTGAACGCGGAAACCGGCGAGCGTGTCTGGCACTTCCAGACGGTGCATCATGACATCTGGGACCGCGATTTACCCACCGCACCCACCTTAGTCACTATCAAGCACGACGGCAAAGACGTTGATGCTGTAGCGCAACCGACAAAAAGCGGCTGGCTCTTCGTCTTCGATCGCACGACCGGTGAACCGCTGTTTCCCGTCGAAGAGCATAAAGCGCCAACCTCCGATCTCGATGGCGAAGTCACGTCTGCCACGCAGCCCATCCCCCTCAAGCCTCCGCCTTTTGCAGTTCAGCACATCTCAGAAGACACGCTCACCCAACGGACCCCCGAGGCTCACGCGGCCGTGCTGAAACGCTTTCGCCAGATGCGCAGCGGCGATGCCTTCCTCCCTGGCAGCCTGCAAGGCACTTTGCTCGTTCCCGGCTATGACGGGGGCGCCGAGTGGGGAGGCGCTGCATTCGACGCCGACTCGGGCCTGCTCTACATCAACGCGAGTGAATCCGTGCACATTCTAAGAATGGTGAAGCAAGCTCCGATTAAAGGTCCGCTGACGGGGCGAAGCATCTATGTGCGCGAGTGCGGAGCCTGCCATCGCTCCAATTTACAGGGATCTCCTCCGGAGTTTCCTTCCCTGGTCGGCCTTTCCAAGCACCGCACTGAGGCCGACGTCTGGAAGCTCCTGCATCAGGGCTCCGGACGAATGCCAGGCTTTGCCCGTCTCGGCGACAACGTTTTAAGTACGGTGCGAGACTATGTTTACAAGGGCGAGAATCATGACGTTCAAGGCAAAGTCGTCGCGTCAGTTCAGATGAAATATCACAGTGACGGCTATGGCAAATTTCTCGATCCGGAAGGATATCCCGCCAATCAGCCGCCTTGGGGAACGCTCAACGCCATCAATCTGAACACCGGTGAAATTGCCTGGAAGGTGCCGTTGGGAGAATATCCCGAACTGGCCGCCAAGGGAGTTCCCACCACCGGCAGTGATAATTATGGCGGGCCCGTGGTGACGGCGGGAGGCCTAATCTTCATCGCTGCCAGCAGCTATGACAAGAAGTTTCGCGCCTTCGACAAAGCAACTGGCGAAATCCTTTGGCAGACGACACTCCCCGCCTCGGGCACTGCTACTCCAGCAACCTACGAAGTGAATGGCCGTCAATTTGTTGTGGTTGCAGCCGGAGGAGGAAAAGCATCGGAGGACCACGAGGCGCCATCAGCCGCATTTTACGTGGCTTATGCCCTGCCTCAATAAAAATCTAGCCAAACGATTTTACTGCGTCTTCTTCGTTCTCAAATATTTCGAAGAGGCCTAATACTGCGACCAGTTTCAGTGTCTGGAGTACCATCTTCGAGGGCTGCACCAATTTGATTGAGCCGCCGCGCTCTTTCATCGACGTCAATCCGCGCACCAGAACTCCAATTCCACTCGAGTCCATCATCGGGACTTCTGCCAGATTCAGCACCACGTGGGTATCGTTGGCTGCAATCAACTCATCCAGAAGGCTCTTCAGGGAATCGGCCCCCACGCCTAGTCTGAGAGTACCGCGCAACTTAACTACCTGAGAAGTCGACTGCTTACGAACACTGATATCCAAAGGCCTGTTTCCTCCACAAAACGACGATTTCAACCACCGAAGTAATCACATTGACACTGTGAAACTGCTTTGTTACAGTGCCGTCACGTTAAGTTACTGCGCTGGAAATTGCAAGCCCAGGGCTCTCCTATCCGGCTCTCCAACGTATTTCGAGCGAGCGCGGAATTACTTGCATGGCGACGCAGATTCCGGATTCTTCGCTTCTTCTCAGTGACTTTGCCGGGGCCCTTCTAACCGAGCGAGAAGTCATTCCCCGCGCCCGGCTGATCGCTTCCCGCATTGCCGAACTTGTGCCCGGCATCGCGGTTGTCATCTACGTCATCGAAAATCAGGATGAGCCGGAGTGGTCTCCCAAGGCTGTACTCGGCGACGTAAAAATCGCTCACTCCAAAGTAGCGTTCGAAGCCGGAACCCTCGGTGAAGTTGCCAACACACGTGAGGCTTTTTCCTGCGAGCCCTCAGCACTTACCCGCGAGGACTACGAGCACCTGGACGTTCGCCGAACTCTACTCTCGCTGGCATACATCCCGCTGATTTCTCAAGATACGCTGGTCGGGGCCATGGAGCTGCTCTCGTTCGAGGTCGCGATCGACGAAGAGACGCTGGCTCCGGTCGTGGAACTGGCAGAGTACGCCGCGGTCGGTATCGCATCTGCACTTAGTTACGAGAGCGAACGCAACTCCAATCTCCGTTCCATTTCTCGCCTGGCGCAACTCTACGATATAGAAAAAGTTCTAAACTCCACGCTCGAGATGGACGAACTGCTGCCCATCGTCGCAGCCAAGATTATCGAAATTCTGAACGTGCAGGCAGTGAATGTCTGGATGGTTGGCGGAGATGAGAGTCTGGAGCTGGTGAGCCGCTCCGGGTTCGATCCGGCGGTAACCGCCGGAGCTACGCAGCGCCCAGGCGAAGGCGTAGCTGGAGACGTCTCCGTCGAAGGCGACCCGCTGCTGATTGAATCAGCAGACGACCCTCGTCTGCTGAAGCGGAATGAATCAATTGAAGAAGGTCAAGCCTTTTCCCTGATGGCGGTGGCAATTATCGACCGCGAAAACCTGGTGGGCGTCATCGAAACCATCAACCGGCTAGACGGTCTACCCTTCGATGAAGACGATCTGTCTCTGCTGGCCGCTCTGTCCGAGACCGCAGCCGGGGCCCTCCACAACGCGAGTCTGCTGCAAGCCGAACGCAAGGTCGAGATTTTAGAAACCCTGGTGCAGGTCAGCAAGGAAATCACCTCCACGCTGAACCTGGATCGCGTCCTGCAAGCCGTAGTGAACCATACCCAAACGATCATCGCATTTGAGCGTGCCGCCATTGCACTCGAGCAGCGAGGTTCTCTGGAGCTCAAAGCCGTTTCTGGAACCACCCAGATCAACGCCGCCGATCCGCAGATACGCTCGTTAAAAGAGATGTTGGAGTGGGCGTCGATCTCGACCGAGGAAACGTATGTCACGCAGCATGGCGAGAAGATTGACGATCCCCGCCCGGAAACTCAATCGCGATTCACGGAATATTTCGCAAAATCTGGCATGCGCTCCTTCTATGCCCTGCCACTGATTGACGACCAGGGACGCTTGGGCCTTCTTTCCTTCGAAAGCAGCGATCCCGATTTCCTGACCACAGCACACATCGAAATTATTAAAGTACTCGCCGGCCAGTCCACCGTTGCCTTGCGCAATGCATCGCTTTATCGCGAAGTTCCCTTCATCAACGTTTTGGAGCCGTTGCTTCACCGAAAGCAACAATTCATGGCGATGGAGAAGCGGCGGCGCGTTCTGTTTATTGCAGCTGCTACCGCGGTAATCCTGTTTCTGATTTTCTGCCCGCTGCCTATGCGGGTCTCGGGTGATGCGACCGTCGGCTCATCTCATTTGGCGCGTGTGCAATCTACGCTTGAAGGTGTCGTTAAAGACGTTTTGGTGCGGGAAGGCGACCACGTCAAACAGGGCGACATCCTTGCCAGGATGGACGACTGGAACTATCGCGCCGACCAGGCTCAGGCACAGGCAAAATATGATGAGGCAGTTTCTGCCATGAAGCATGCTTTGGCCGTCAATGACGGTGCCCAGGCTGGGCAGGAGCGGATCAAGGCGGAATATTGGAATGCGGAACTAGGGCGCTCGCGCCAACTCCTCGAGCACACCATTGTCCACGCGCCATTCGACGGGATTATTACTACTCCCCACATGGAGACATTTGTTGGCCGCCATCTAGCCGCTGGCGATACCTTGGCGGAAGTTGTACAAACATCCACCGTCAGCGTGGACGTCGCGGTGCCTGAGAGTGATGCCCTGCTGCTGCGATCCGGCGAAAATGCCTCTGTAAAACTCGAAAGTTTCCCTCTTCATACTTTCCGCGGGGAGGTTTCCGTGGTGGCACCGCAGGGGCAGGTCGTGTCCGAAAAGCGGTTCTTTGTGGCACGGGTCAACGTTACAAATGCCGATGGACTGATTCGGCCCGGGATGCAAGGTCAAGGCAAGATTTCAGTCGGCTGGCATCCTGCCGGGTATTTGTTCTTCCGTGGACCCGCGATGTGGATTTGGAGCAAATTATGGTCCTGGTTCGGATGGTAAGCCTTCCAGGCTGAACGATCTATGGGAGTTTTTACTATGTTGAAGTTTTGGCGGCTTTTACTTCTGGTGACGTTCGCCGCATCGGCCGCATTGGTCGGTTGCAGTTCAGGTCCTACGCCCACAGCGGCGGCTGCCAGTCCTGCGCCAAGTCGCGGGTCAGAGGCGGCTTCTCCATCCCAGAGTAACTCCCATTCGTCGGCTCAACCGGAGTACATCGCCTCCGGACCTATCGTGGTGGAGAATCAAATCGATCTTGCTGCTCAACGCGACGGCGTGGTCGCGGAAATTCTGGTTGAAGCTGGCGCCTTGGTGAAGAAAGGTCAACTCCTGTCCAAACTCGATGACCGGCAGCTGGCGGCGGAGCGGGACGCCGCCGCGGCAAAAGTTCGTAGCCTGGAAGCTGATCTAAAAAACTGGCAGGCCGGAGCTAAGGTTGCGCAATCGGAACGAGACCGCTCCGACGCCATGTGGCAGGCGAACATAATTGCTAAGGGCCAACAGGAAAAATCGAAATACCAATACGACGCCATGCAGTTTGAAGTGCAGCGTCAGGTAGAAGATCTGAGGATGGCGGAGAGCACTCTAAAGTCTTTAGAACTGGAATTGGAAAAAACCAGGATCACCTCGCCTTTTAGCGGAATTGTTGCTCGCCGCTACATCAGCCTCGGTCAACAGGTGGCGAAAAATGATCGCCTTTTCTGGATCTCCGCCACGTCCCCGCTGCGCGTGCGCTTCGCCCTTCCGGAGAGTTATTTGGGCCGCGTGCAAAAGGGCAGCGAAATTGTGGTGCTGGCTCCGGTTGCTACTGGTGAAAGCCACCGAGCGAAGGTCGTGATGGTGAGCCCGGTGGTGGACCCCGCCAGCGACACCATTGATATCACCGCCGAACTTATCCGCCCCAGTTCGAATCTCAAGCCCGGCATGACCGCAAACATTCGTCTGCCGGATTCGCCATGAATCTCTCTGAAGTCCTGAATGTCGCGCTGCCGGAGCTCCCGGCTCGCCGCAGCAAGGGATATCCTCGCCTCCATCCCAACATGATCGCCCGCGAGCAGATGGAGGGCGGCGAAGCCGTGATGGTCACCATGATCTCCGGCGAACCTCTCATTTTTCGCTTTACCCCCGAACAGTGGCGGTTGGTCCAGCTTTTTGATGGCGAGCGCTCCTATAAGCAAATCGCAGAAGCTTACACGCAGGAAGTCGGCGCTCTACTCGGCGAAGACGTAGTCCGGGAAATGGCCGATGCCCTCGAGGAAAGCGCCTTTTGGTATAAAACGCCGCTGGAACGAAATATTACCGCCAGCGAAAAACTGCGAGACGAGCGGCAACGCCGGGTAAAAAAGAAAAAGGTAGATCTCGCTTTGATGAGCCTCTCCGCCTGGGATCCGGATAATTTCCTCACCAAGGCTTACAGCGTACTGAAGTTCATCTATACCAAATGGTTCACTCTGCTCACCCTCGCCGCCTTTGCGGTCATGGCGTTGATTTTTGCCAGTGGCTGGTCTGAAATCTGGCGTGACACCATTCGGTATTACACCTTCACGGAAAAAGGTGCGGGGGATATCGCCGAGTTCTGGCTGCTTTTCTGCGCCATAGGATTTTTCCACGAAACCGCCCACGGCTTGACTTGTAAACATTACGGCGGCGCCGTGCACAGAATGGGATTCATGCTGGTGTATCTCTCTCCCGCCTTTTTCTGCGACGTGGGTGAAGTCTACGTCTATGGGGGAAAGTGGCCACGCGTCGCGGCAATTGTCGCAGGCATCTGGACCGAACTCATGTTCTGCGCTGCCGCCAGCATCATTTGGTGGGGCACTCCGGTAGGCAGTCCGGTACATGACTTCGCTTACAAAATCATGTTGCTGACCGGGGTTGCGGTGGTGCTGATGAATCTGAATCCGCTGATCAAGCTGGATGGCTATTATCTCTTCGGCGAAATGGTCGGAGTTCCCACCTTAAAAGAGAGTTCAACGGAATACGTTTCCAGCTGGGTGAAAAAACATATTCTTCGCCTGCCGGTTGAAGTCCCATATCTTTCGCCGAGGCGACGTTGGCTGTTTAGCCTTTATGCCATTACTTCTGGCGTTTATAGCTATACCGTGCTGTTCGCCATTGTGGGGCTCACTTATAACATTTCCGCCCATTTCACTCCTCAGTGGGCGTTCGTCCCTGCGCTGGCATTGGCGCTGCTGATTTTCCGCGAACGTTTACGCTCGACCGTCCGATTCGCCAGAGATTTCTACCTCGACAAGAAGCCCAAACTTGCTACCTTGGCAAAACCTCGCCGCACGGCTGTCGCGGTTACGTTCGCGGCGATCTTGCTGTTCGCCCCGGTCTGGCGCGAGACCGTGAGTGGAAGGTTCTTGCTCGAACCGCAGCAGCGGGCCGTAGTACGAGCGACTACCCCCGGCCAGGTTACCAGCGTGGCAGCAGACGAAGGAACTCTCGTGGAGCGTGGGGTGCCTCTGCTTACCCTGCAAAACATAGCAACAGAAAGTGCGGCCGACCTGGCGCACACTGATCTGCGGACCGCGCAGGTCAACTTGCGCGAATCGCAGATCAATTTTCGCGACTTGGCGCAGTCCCGCGCTGAATTGGCGTCTCGTTCGGTGAAGGTCAAGGCCGCATCGCAGGAACTTGCCGATCTGAACATTACCAGTCCGATGACCGGAGTTGTCGTAACTCCCGGGCTGCGTGACCTGTTGGGTTCTTTTGTCGAAAGTGGCAGACCGCTGGCTGAAATCGACGACATTCGGAACCTAAAGGCCAGCATTTACGTGCCGGAATTCGAAATGCGCAGAATAACGGCAGGACTGCCAATCTCTCTCAAATTTGAATCGGAATTTCAGCCGCTTAGGGGAACCGTTGATTCTGTCGGCCCGGTCGCTTCAGAAATCGCCCCAGGCCTGATCGTTCAAGAGGAATATAAAGGCATCGTGGCCCCGCATTACTACGTCGCCACCGCCCTGATTGCAAATACGGCCGGAGACCTAAGGCCCGGCATGTCCGGGGATGCAAAAATCCGGATTGCCAGACGCAGCATTGCCGGACTTTGCTGGGACGGAGTAGGAGAATTTGTAAGACGAAAGATCTGGTGATTTCTTTGCCCAAACGAAAAGAGACCGCCGAAGCGGCCTCTTTGGAGGTAGCTGATGGAGCAAACCTCTACTTCCAGCCCTTGGCCAGCTTGACTCCGCCAGCTTTAGCCAACTTCACGCCGCCTGCTTTGGCTAACTTCACACCGCCCGCTTTGGCCAACTTCACACCGCCTGCCTTGGCTAGCTTGATGCCGCCTGCCTTGGCAAGCTTGGCAGTTGCGACCCGCGTTGCTGAGAAATCGGCGGTGGTCGAGTTGGTGGCGATGACGGCTTTCTTGGCGGCGGCGCGGTTGGTGATCAAAGACTTCTTCTGGATTGCCATTGTTAGTGTCTCCTCAAGTTTTTTTGTGTTTCGAATCTTTCGACCGGCTCAGCCGATCTGACACTGCTATATGCAAGGTCGATGCCAAACTCGGAATTGTCCGGCAAGAATATTTTGCTCAATATTTTCAGCAGGATGGCCGACCCAGCACCTCAACGCCGGAAATCGCAGCTACGGTGCTTACCACTTGGGTCAATTTTTAACCCATCAGGGGTCAATTTTTAACCCTAATCCCCACTCAACCCATACTTGCGGCACAGATATTTAATCTTCTGCGCCGGAATTCCCAACAGTGCGGCGGCCGCGACCTTTTTTCCGCCTGTCCTCTGCAATGCCGCCTGCAGATAGGCGACTTCGATTCTTGCGATCTCTTCGTCGAAGTTCACGCCTTCCTCCGGGATGAGCAAAGCGTCCTGCTTGCTGCTGCTGGCCTGCAAAATCGTTTGTGGCAGATGCTTTAGCTGGATTGTCTGATCCGATACCATCAGTACCAAACGCTGCGCCAGGTTTTCCAATTCCCGCACATTCCCCGGCCACGAGTAATCCTCCAGCACCTCCACCACCTCAGGGTCCACGTCCTTGGAGGGAAAACTGTTGGCGACACAATAAATTCTCAGGAAATGGTCCAGCAGCAGAGGAATATCGGATTTCCGCTCCCGCAGCGGGGGCAGATTAATCGGCACAACGTTTATGCGGTAATACAGGTCTTCGCGGAACTGACCTGCCTTAACCATCTTCTCCAGATCGTCGTTAGTGGCAGCAATCAGGCGGAAATCAATCTTGCGCGGGTTCTTGCCTCCGACGCGCGTCACCGTTCGGTCCTGCAAAACACGCAGCAGTTTGCTCTGCAAGGCCAGCCCTAAAGACGAAATCTCATCCAGAAACAGCGTACCCCGGTCAGCCATTTCCACGTGGCCGGCGCGCGCGCTGTCCGCTCCGGTATAGGCCCCCTTTTCGTGGCCGAAAAGCTCAGTCTCAATCAGATTGTCGGGCAGCGCGGCACAATTCAAACTGACCAGCGGCTTATCCTGGCGGGTGCTCTGCGCCACGATGGCCCGCGCCACCAGCTCTTTACCGGTGCCGCTCTCGCCCCGCAGCAACACGGTACTGTTGCTCGCCGCCACGCGTGTAATCGCGTCATACACCCGCTGCATGGCCTCGCAGCCGCCAATTAACTCACCGAATGTATACTTCCGTACCAATTCCTCTCGCAGCAGCCGATCTTCCACCTCAGCCAGGCGCTCGCTAATGGCGCGCTCCAGCACGATTCGCAGCTCCTGGGCGTCAACCGGGGCCTCGAAGAACTCGTCCGCGCCGGCTTGCCTGGCCTTCAGCCGCTCCGCCCGGTTCCGTGATCGCGTAAGCGCGACAATCACCAGGTCGGGCTGGGCCGCCCGCAATTCATGCAGCTCAGTCACGGCTTCGCTCATGTTGCTGGCGATCATATCCAGATCAAGAACTACCGCATGCACATTGCTTTCGTTGAACTGGGTAAGCATCTGCTGCACCGTACTGACCAGGACAGTCTCCAGCGAGGAAGTAAGCACCTGCTGAAATTCGGCGAAGGAAGTTTTGTCAGTGGTCAGCAGCACAACCCGGCTGACTGGATCCTGGGTCGATGAAGGAAGGGACGACATTAGCTCCTGGAAATAACTCCGAAGTGTGAAGGATTATATGGGATGCCCCCGCCACAGATGAACGCCAATTTTGGCATGGCCAAACTCAAATAGCCGCAAGCGTCTCTCCTGCTCAACGATGTCGGACGCCATTGCCACAAATCTCAGCAACGACTAACATATGGCGCGCTCGCAATAGCTATGTGCCTGGCAGTTTCGAAGGGAGTGTGCTTTGCCCAATTATCGGAAGCTGGTCCGCCTGGTTTGGTGTGCCGCTCTATTACTGCAAATGAACTCCACTGCCCTGGCAGCGCCGGCTGCGAAGAAAACAATTCTGGCGGAGACCCCGCCGATGGGTTGGAACAGTTGGGACGGTTACGGCACTACCATCAAAGAAGACGAATTTAGAGCCAATGCCGACTGGTTTGCCGTGCATCTGAAGCCCTTCGGATGGCAGTACGTGGTTGTCGACATGGAATGGTTCGTAACCAACCCGATTGCCGAGGGAAATTCAAAGACTTTCAAGTACAGTCTTGATAGCTATGGCCGCTACACCCCGGCCGTCAATCGCTTTCCCTCTTCCGAACAAGGCGCCGGATTTAGACCGCTGGCTGACTACGTCCATTCTTTGGGATTGAAATTTGGCATTCACATTCTTAGCGGGATTCCTAAAGAAGCCGTCGCCAAGAACCTGCCCATCGCGGACTCCAAGTTCCATGCCGCAGACGCCGCAAATTCCGCCGATACCTGTCCCTGGAACTTCGATAATTACGGAATCGATGCCAGCAGGCCTGCGGGTCGCGCTTATTACGAATCGATCGCCAAACTCTATGCCAGCTGGAACGTCGACTTTATCAAAATGGATTGCATTGCCAGCCGTCCCTACAAAGGCGACGAAATTCGCCTGGTGAGCGACGCCCTAAAGAAAACTGGACGGCCCATTGTTTTGAGCCTTTCCCCCGGAGCGGCGCCGCTAGAAAAACTTGACGAACTGCGCAAATACTCGCAAATGTGGCGCATCTCCGATGACATTTGGGACCTGTGGCACAGCACCGTATCTTATCCGCAAGGCCTGGGCGATCAGTTTGCCAACGTCGCGAAATGGGCGGGTAATGCGCAGCCCGGCCATTGGCCGGATGCCGACATGCTTCCCGTCGGACACCTGGCACCGGCGCCGGGATGGGGCAAAGCGCGCCACACCCGTCTTACCCACGACGAGCAGCGCACCTTGATGACGTTATGGTGCATATTTCCGTCGCCACTCATGATCGGCGGCGAACTCCCCAAAAGCGATTCCTGGACCACTTCCCTGCTTACCAACCGCGACGTGTTAGACATGGACCAACACTCAAAAGGCAATCACGCAGTGATCAGTAACGACAAGGCAGTAGTCTGGATGGCGCAGCCTGCATCTGGCAACGACCGCTACCTCGCGATCTTCAACATTTCGGACGACGAACAGGAGATGCGCTACACCTGGAAAGATTTTGGACTTAGTGGAGCGCACTACAAATTACGCGATCTGTGGGAAGAAAAAGATTTGGGCCAGGCCGAGTCTGTCTCTGTGACTGTGCCGAGCCATGGAACGGTGCTGTACCGCGTGTCATCCCCACAAAACTAAACCTGGTGTCATTCTGACCAGCTGTGACTTTTTTGATTCTCATCAAACCCATGTCATCCTGAGCGAAGCGGCGGGAAGCGAAGCGTACCGCTGCGAAGTCGAAGGACCCCGGGCCAGCTTGTAGCGCCGCAAACTCAGCAAGGAACTTCTAGTGGAATTCTTCCGGGATTCCCGCAGAAATTCCCCGCGGAACCGTTGCCGCTGCCGGCTGACGCGGGGTCCTTCGACTGCTCAGGATGACACGATGTTGGCAGTGCAGAAAACAATTACGCATTCGGTAAAGGCTGCGAAGTGATTTTCAACAACTTACAGGCGGGCCGAGCGGATCTGTAAAAACCTGTTTCAGGCCTCGCTTAAAATGCCATTTGCGGAGGTTCTAAGGGGTCAAGGCGCGATGTTGGACAAGGTGACTTAGACTCAATACATCCCCGCCGGTAACGTCTTTATTTGCAATACCCTCCCATTTTGGGAATCAGCCAGGGGCATTTCTGGCATTTGTAAGTACGTTTTTGTATCAACGTATAACGATCTTGAGTGTAAATTCGAAAGGCTTTAGCCTCGCGACTTTATCCGGCGCGTTTTCGTGCGGCTGCGAGCCGCAGGCTTAGACCGAGTTACAAGACGATTGCGATATGTGGAAGCGCCTCACTTACTCGCCGGCTCTATCTCAACGTAGTCCAGAGAAGCGTTTTCTGGGTCATCGGGCCAGCCTTCAATAACGATTTCAGCGCCGCGATTTAACTTAACTCCCGAGATCACTCGCCGGGTCGAGGTTTCCGCATTTAGCCCATCCGACGGTAAGCTGCCATCCGCGACCCACTCCGCCGCCACTTTTCCGCCTATCGAGACTCGAAACTTCGCTTGCCCATTTTTTTGGTCGAAATACTGCACCGCGACGTCGTACACTCCGGCAGCGCCGGAAAAACTAAAGCTCGCCGAACACGGCTCGCTGGAACAACCAACCGCTTCTCCACCAGACGCTGCGTACCAGGGACTAATCTTCTCCAGCGCATAGCCTTTGAGTTGCATGCTCTCAGCTTCCGTTCGCTGCGGATGATTGCCCACTCTTCCCCTCGCGTCAGCAATGCCCGAAAGCTTAAAGAACCAATTGTCGATCGCATCGCGCCAGACAATGGCATGTCCCGCCTGATATTCCAGGCGCGCCAGCACCGCTTGATAACGATCGTCGTCGATCCGCCCACGGAGCGCCTTCCAGTCGCCAACAAAACTCTGCGCAATTTTCGCCCCGTCATAGTGGGAATCGTAAATAGTCTGAATTACGGTCTTCCCGGAATGCAGCACATACTCGTAGGGAAGATGATGAAAGAACAGCAGCAAGTTGTCAGGGCAGGTCTGTAGTGATTCGTACCGAGCAGCGACTGTCGCCGGATACTGCCCGGCGAAACCGGTGCCGGTTGCCACTGTGCGATCCATGCCAACGCTATGGCTGTCGGCGCGAATCCACTGCCCCCAACCGTTGCCGTCGGCTGACTCCGGCCCCGGCCCATAGTGTGGACCAACAATGTTCGTTAGCGTCTGCAAACCCAAGGGCGTGCCAGTGTATTTTTCGTAGGCCGGCCAGGATTCCATTTGCATTCCGGCAATGGTCGATACTACGGCCCGATCATTTCCAAATGTAAGCCGCGCCCACTGTTCGGCAATTTCTTTTGCCGGCAGCTGGGGATTCCACGCCAGCCGGCCAAAGCCATAAAGATTGGCCGGAGCCAAATCTGTACTCAGCCAGTTGGTGTCCATACCGACATTCGAAACTCCCACAAAGCCGCCGAGGGGACGATGAAAAGTTTGGCCGGAAGAAATCTGCCGCACCGGGGTCGCAGGCTCACTTCCATGCAGATCAAAATCGAGAACCTCCTTCCACATGGGAGCCAGATAGCACAGGTGCCTTTGCTGACCGGTGTATTCCTGCGTGATCTGCAGCTCAAGCAATTGGTTGGTGTGTGGCAAAGCTGCGATCAGCGGCGACACCGGCTCGCGCACCTGAAAATCAATGGGCCCATACTTTATCTGCACCAGAGCGTTTTCATCGAACTTGCCATCCAGTGAGGCAAAATTGTCGTAGGCGGCTCGCGCGCGATCGGCTTTAACGTCGTTCCAGTCGAGGTGATGGTTGTAAACAAACGCCCGATAAATCAGCACGCCGCCGTGCGGCTTCAAGGCGCGCGCAATTACGTTGGCGGCGTCGGCATGGGTGCGATGGTAAGCCGATGGCCCGACGCGACCTTCAGAGTCAGCCTTCAGCAGAAACCCGCCCAGATCTGGAATCGCCCGATAAACTTCGTTCGCCTTCTGCTTCCACCAGTCCGCAACCCGTGGGTCCAGCGGGTCAAAGGTGTCCAGCCCGCCAACCTTCTGCGGACTGGCAAAATCGATCGCAACCGAAAGCCGGATTCCCCACGGCCTGAAAACCTGTGCGATCCTCGCCAGTTGGGGAATGAAATCGCTGCTGAGAATTCGCGGATCGGAATTCACATTGTTGATGACGCAGCCGTTGACTCCTACCGAAGCCAGCAACCTGGCGTATTCACCTGCCCGGCTCAAGTCTGTGACGACTTGACCATTGGCAAAAAAGATTGAACGACCGCCGTAGCCACGCTCGATGCTGCCATCGAGATTGTTCCATTCGTTGGTCCAGCGAATCGGAGCCGCGGGATTTTCCACGACGTCTAAAGAATTGATCGACTGTTGGGAGGCAATTCGGCGCAAGACCTCGAAGCTTCCATACAACACCCCGCGTTCGTCAGCTCCGGCAATAAGCAACACAGGCTTACCGGAAACCGTGATCGACTTCAGCCAGAATCCCTCCGGGTGGACTTGCTTGGTGGAGGACTCTGCGGGGAACGCTTTTGCGATGTCGGGTAACAACCCCAGAACGATGCTGTTCGCGGAAGGCTTTGTTCCGGTTTCGAGCTTTCGATTCACCATCCCCCGAAAGCCACGAATCAATTCTGTCTGCGCAGTGCGTATGACCTCAGAACCTCCTAGCGCCACCACTCGCTCATACCTCGGCACTGGCGTGCTCACTGGCGCGTAACGCAGCCAGGCATCATGACCGCTTTCGGCAAGGGCGGGGAGACTGACAGTGACAATACACAAACGCAAAAAAATCTTGATATTCACGGGCACGATCATAAAACAAGTGCCTGTCATTCCGAGCGCAGCAGAGAACCCCTACCGGCTCTACGTCTGCGGGTTGGGGTCCCTTCGACTAGCTCAGGGCGGGCTCTTCGGCGCAAAAGGCGCGCACTCAGGATGAGAGTGTTATCAGGCTCGCCAAAGCTACTGCGGGGGTGGCGGATCGCCCGGCCCTGGACGACCCGGGCCGTCCTTGGGCCCTCCATACAAATGCATTTCACGATGCATTGGCGGACGCTCGCTCTGCAGCTTCACCCACTGCTCGTGCGTCAACTGCCGCCGAAGTTCCAGCAACATGCGCGCATTGGCTTTCTCCAGCTCGGCACGTGCCTGGGCGACGCGGTCAATCTGGCTCAGCACTTTAGGTTCATCCGGTGGGTCGGCGGCAACCAGCGGCTCCATGATGGTCTCTTCTTTTTGCACCGTGGCCATCAGATCGATCAGCTTAAGCCGGTTGGCAGTAAAGACTTCATCCATCTTCTTCTGTTGATCGGATGAAAGGCCCACTCTTTTCGCCACGTCGGAATCATTCCACCAGCGCCCCGGGGGGCCCATTTGCAGATGCATTCCGCCCGGCCCTCCCGGACCGCCGTCGTGACCCGGTCCGTGTGGAGGACCGCCGAACGCACGGTTGGGGGGCTGTTGAGCGTAGAGGTTAGCTCCCAGTGAAAGCATAACCAGCAGCGCGAACCAAGACACACTAATTCTCGATGATATTTTCATATTTCGTTTCTTCCTTTTTTAAAATTATTTCGCCCGGCTTGGAGAGCCACTATCGTCGTAGGAATTTGCCAGTTGAAGCGGTTGCATGGGCCCGGGGACGCCTTCTGTAATCTCGCTACTCACTGCGGAAAGCAACTGATTGTCCTGATCGATCTGCGTCTGCAACGTTTTCGGGGACACTGAAGCCGCCTGCCGCGACTGTTCTCCGCGATGGTGTATGAACCAGGCCGGCAAAATCACCAGCAGCAGCACGGCCGCAACCAGGGCCCAATTGGCAAGTCGCCACGGGTGCCGCGGCGCCAATTGCTCCGTGCGAGTAACTTTGGCGGTTTCGCTCCAGGCAACGGCAGTGTCGCGGAACAGGCTGATCGAGTCCTTCAAATGACTCAGTTCTTTTTGGCAATCAGCGCAATCCATCAGATGGGCATCGATAGTCATTGAATCCTGGCCCAGCAGCCGATTGGTCAATTCTTCATTGGTTAAATGTGCTTTCATGTTTTTACTCCAAATCTGGCGCGGATCAGCGCCGCCGCGCGATACAGATGCGTCTTCACTGTCGCCATCGGCATGCCGGTGACCTCAACAATTTCATCCAAATCCATTTCTTCCACAAACCGCATTACAAACACGCTGCGTTGCCGGTCAGAAAGATTCTTCAACGCACTCTGCACCATGGCAACTTTTTCCCTGGCGAGCAGTTGCGCCTCGGGAGAGCGCACTCCGCTGGGCACATAGTCACTGAGGTCGCTGACATCCACCGCCGAAGCTGCGACCGACTTCCAAAAGCGAAACTTGATGCTCTTGGTGTGGTCGCGGACCAGGTTGAAGGCAATCCGCATCAGCCAGGTACTGACGCTGCAGTCCCCGCGAAATTGTTTGCGGGTGTTGTGGGCTTTAAGGAAGCAGTCGTGCGTGATCGACTCGGCGGCGTCGCGATCATGAATCGAGAAAGCTACAAAACGCAACACCTTCGCTTTGTAAAGCCGCATCAGGGCTTCGACGTCATCGAGTTCCGATACTTGTTGCTCTCCGCCGGCTACTGTCATCAGGTCCAGTGGTATAGTGTGCGCCATTCACTGAGATAGACGAGGGATCCTGGTATTTAGCCTACACGGGATGTTTCTAAAACAACTCCTTTGTCATCCTGAGGTGCGTTCTTTGCGCCGAAGGACTGCTATAGCCCCTACTGCAGTGGAGGGTACAGGGGTTCTTCGCTGCGCTCAGAATGACGCACCAACAAAAAAGCCCCGCTTTCGCGGGGCTTTTTGCGTTTCGCGGGCGAGGGCGCCCGCGCCACATGTTCTTAGTACATGTCTCCCATGCCGCCGCCGTGTCCGCCGGGGGCTGGTGCACCCTTCTTGTCTTCGGGGATTTCGCAGACCAGGGCTTCGGTGGTCAGCATCAACGATGCGATGGAACCGGCATTTTGCAGGGCGGTGCGCACGACCTTCGTGGGGTCGAGCACGCCAGCCTTTACCAGATCCTCGTACTCATCGCTGAACGCGTTGTAGCCGAAGTTGCTGTCTTTCGAATCCAGCACTTTGCCGAGAACGATTGCACCCTCTTCGCCGGCATTCTCGGCGATCTGGCGCAACGGCTCCTGGATGGCGCGCTTCACGATGTTGACACCGATCTGCTCGTCGCCTTCCAGCTTCAAGCCGTCCAGTGCCTTCGCGCTGCGGGCCAGTGCGACTCCGCCGCCGGGGACAATGCCTTCTTCCACGGCCGCACGGGTAGCGTGCATGGCGTCTTCCACACGGGCTTTCTTTTCCTTCATTTCGGTCTCGGTCGCGGCGCCGACTTTAATTACGGCTACGCCACCGACCAGCTTGGCCAACCGCTCCTGCAGCTTCTCGCGGTCGTAGTCGCTGGTGGTCTTGTCGATCTGGCCACGGATTTCCTTTACCCGGCCTTCGATGTTGCTCGACTTGCCCTTACCCTCAATGATGGTGGTGTTGTCTTTGTCGATGGTGATGCGCTTGGCCTGGCCGAGATCGCCAACCTGCACGTTCTCGAGCTTAATGCCGAGGTCTTCGGTGATCGACCGTCCACCGGTGAGGGTGGCGATGTCATCGAGCATGGCTTTGCGGCGGTCGCCGAAGCCTGGAGCCTTAACGGCTGCGACCTGCAGCGTGCCACGCAGCTTGTTGACGACGAGGGTGGCGAGTGCTTCGCCTTCGACGTCCTCAGCGATGATGACCAGCGGCTTGCCGCTCTTCGCGATCTGCTCGAGCAACGGGAGCAGGTCTTTCATCGAGCTGATTTTCTTTTCGTGGATCAGGATGTAGGCGTTCTCCAGAGCAACTTCCATGCGCTCCGGATCGGTAACGAAGTAAGGCGAGAGGTAACCGCGGTCGAACTGCATACCTTCGACGACGTCGAGCTGGGTCTCCAGGGTCTTTGATTCTTCGACCGTGATGACGCCATCCTTGCCGACCTTCTTCATCGCTTCCGCGATGATCTTGCCGATGGTCTCGTCATTGTTGGCCGAGATGGTGCCGACCTGGGCGATCATGTCGCCGGTGACAGGCTTGGACAGCTTATCCAGTTCGCCTTTGCCGCGCTCGCCGGTTTTCTTGTCGATCTGGCCAGCGATAACCGCGATGGCCTTCTCGATGCCGCGCTTCAATGCCATCGGGTTCGCGCCGGCTGCAACCGTCTTCACGCCTTCGCGGAAGATGGCCTGGGCCAGAACAGTCGCGGTGGTGGTGCCGTCGCCGGCCACATCGGAAGTCTTGGAAGCGACTTCGCGAACCATCTGCGCGCCCATGTTTTCCTGCGCGTCGCGCAGTTCGATTTCCTTGGCTACGGTGACGCCGTCCTTGGTGATAGTCGGTGACCCGAATTTCTTTTCGATGACTACGTTACGTCCCTTAGGACCGAGGGTGACCTTCACCGCATCGGCCAGGAGGTTTACGCCGCGCAGGATCGCCTGCCGCGACTCTTCTCCGTGCACAATTTGCTTTGCCATATTCAAAATCTCCTATTCGTTAGCTGATGTTTTGCGGGCGCCCTGCCCGCGGGAAATTCAGATATCAGTTGCCAGTTCCCGGGTTTCAGAAACTAGCGACGGCTGCCGGCGGTTTCTTTCTTGCCAGCGTTCGCGGATGAAGCCGCGCCGGTGATCACGCCCAGAACTTCTTCTTCGCGCATGATGATGAAATCTTCGCCATCCAGTTTGATTTCGGTTCCGGAATACTTGCCGAACAGGATGCGGTCGCCCTCTTTTACTTCCAGGGGATGAACTTTGCCCTCGTCGTTGCTCTTGCCTTTGCCGGCAGAGATGACTTCGCCCTCTTGTGGTTTATCTTTTGCGGTATCGGGGATAATGATGCCGCCACGGGTGGTACCTGCTTCTTCAATGCGGCGCACCAAAATGCGGTCATGAAGAGGAGTGAATTTTGTAGCCATAGTTGCAGACTCCTTTCGGTCAGTTTTCAGTTAGAATTCGGGTTGATTGCAGGGTAAAACGCACAGGACGTTCTGCTAGCACTCAACTTGTGTGAGTGCTAATTGTAGGGAGCGAAAGCTGACATTGTCAAGCTCAGGTCTTCCACAGCCAGTTAACGCACTTATTATGAATGGTTTGGAGGTATATCCGTGAAAAAGCTCGCGCTGATTCTAATCCTCGCCGGGGTGGCGCTCAGTCAAGATAACGATATGGCAGTGCTGAATTTCATTGTGCTCAAGGACTACAACGGCAAGCCCTTGCGCAATGCCAGCGTGGTAATGCATCCGGTGGAGAAGAACGGAAAGCAATCCCGAGGCGGGTTGGAGTTGAAGTGCGACGTGGAAGGCAAGGCCAGCTTCGATGGTGTCCCGTATGGTAAGTTGCGGATCCAGGTGCTAGCCCCGGGCTACCAGACGTTCGGCCAAGACTATGAGATCAACCAGCCGCAACAGGAAATCACGGTGCACATGAAGCGCCCGGCAGAGCAGTATTCGATTTATAAAGACAATCAGAACGAGAAAAAAGAAGAAGGGCCGAAAGAGACACCAAAATAGCAGTCAGCTGTCAGCAATCAGCACCTGACTGCTGACAGCTGAGGGCTGAGGGCGGATTATGAACTATCTCTTGAAAACCGAACCGACGGTGTATTCGTTTGCCAACCTGCAAAGCGAGAAAAGCACAATCTGGGACGGGGTGACCAACCCAGTCGCGGTGAAGAATCTTCGCGGAATGAAAGCTGGCGATGGCCTGATCATTTATGAAACCGGGGATCATAAGAGCGCGGTCGGAACTGCGGCCGTGGTCGCGGTAGACGTTGCTGATCCGAAGGTGCCGAGGGTTGAAATCAAAGCCGGCAAGCCGTTGACTAAGGCAATCACTCTAGCCGAAATGAAAGCGCATAAGCTTTTCGCGGACTCGCCGCTGGTGCGCCAGGGGCGGCTCAGTGTGGTCCCGCTGACCGACGCTCAATTTGATTTCTTGGTTAAGAAATAAATTTGGCGCCACGGAGCCTGCAGCATGCCGTGGCAGTTGCGCCGGATCGGCGCCTTTTAGTATGGTTCGTTTTTGTGGCTCGGCTGAAGCGGGCGCCCTTCCCGTGCGAGCCAAGGAGTGCTTTTGCGACAGGCGCTAGACTCCGCGCCAGTCGAGGATTACTTTACCGGCCTCGCCGGAGCGCATAGCAGCGAATCCCTGCTCGAATTCATTCCATTGAAAGCGATGTGTGATCACCGGCTTGATGTTCAAGCCAGACTCGATCATCACGGTCATCTTGTACCAGGTCTCATACATTTCGCGGCCGTAGATGCCGCGGATCGTCAGCATGTTGAAGATCACCTGCCGCCAGTCAATGGTCATTTCGTGGGCCGGGATCCCCAGCATGGCGATCTTACCGCCGTGGCTCATGTTGGAAAGCATGTCGCGAAAGGCGCTGGCGCTTCCTGACATTTCGAGGCCAACATCGAAGCCTTCCTGCATGCCCAGTTGCTTCTGGACGTCGCCTAAGCTCGTTTTCGTCGGATCTACCGCGAGCGTGACACCGATGTTCTCAGCCAGCCTGAGGCGGCTGGGATTCAGGTCAGTAATTACCACGAAGCGCGCTCCGGCATGGCGAAGCACTGCCGCCGCCATGATGCCGATAGGACCGGCGCCGGTGATCAAGACGTCTTCTCCGAGCACGGGGAAAGCCAGAGCGGTATGCACAGCGTTACCGAAGGGATCGAAGATGGCGGCGACTTCCAGATCAACCTTGGCGCTGTGCCTCCAGATGTTGGTCATGGGCAGAACGATAAATTCCGCGAATGCACCGGCGCGATTCACTCCTATGCCCTGGGTATGAGCGCAAAGATGGCGACGCCCGGCAAGACAATTACGGCAGCGACCGCAGACGACGTGGCCCTCTCCACTAACAATTTCGCCGGGATGGAAGTCGGCCACATTCGATCCAACGGCGACGATCTCACCTACAAACTCATGGCCAATGACAAGCGGCACCGGAATCGTAGCCTTCGCCCAGTCGTCCCAATCGTAAATATGCAGATCGGTGCCACAGATCCCGGTCATCAGGACTCGAATGAGCACGTCGTTGATGCCAGGAACCGGCGCGGGAACATCTTGCAGCCATAGTCCCGGGACGGCCTGGCTTTTTACTAATGCTTTCATATGGGCTTTCTGGGTGGAACTCAACGCGGTATCCAGTGAGGATTGCGGGTGAACAGTCCTTCGACGAAGCCAATCTGATAAGTGATGAATAGTCCGAATGCCAGGCTGATGAAGCCAGCTGCGGCGCCGAGGCGACGATTCAGCCAGGCAGAGCGGGCTTGCGTGTAGTGGATGGCGGAGGCCATTGCGATGGTTATTACCATCATTCCGGCGATCGTGCCCACCCCAAAAACCAGCAAGTAGGCCACGGCCCAGCGCGAATTGTGAATGGTTGTAAGTACCAGCAGAGCTATCGCCGCCGAACCGGCCAATCCGTGAACAATCCCTACGATCAGCGGCCGGCAGATTTGATAGAGAGTCAGCTTCCCGAAGATTCGATCCATGATGGATAGCGGCGTCTTGTTCGGGGCGTGAGCGTGGGTTTGCGGCGAATGCCCGTGCAAGTGGTTATGTATGTAATCGCCGTGAGCGTGGAAATGCTGGTGAACCGGATCTGAATCGGAGCCGGAGCCGGGAACGATTTGGTCCACCGTGCGGCGAAATCCCGCCAGATTGAAGATTCCGAGGAGTATTAGCATCAATCCGACCGATAGTTCCATGGTGAGACCCAGTCGCGGGGAGATCACCAGGCTGAACAGAATGATTCCAGCGCCCACCGCCAAAATCGTCAGAGTATGTCCCAGGCCCCACATTGCACCGATTAAGGCCGAATGCCGGATGTTCCGCTCACGACTCACGATGGTCGACACCGCTATGACGTGGTCGGCGTCGGTCGCATGGCGCATCCCTAAAAAGAATCCCAGGGCCAGGATCGCGGCCAGACTGATGGCCGAACTCTGTAACAGCATCACGGAGAGAAGCGAAGGCGTCATCGTTATCGGTTCCAGCTTAGTTCCAGCCCGGCGGCGGATAACAGGATATCGGATTTGAACAATTTTGGCTTTGCCGGGGAGGCGCAATCTCTCCTGTGGCGCGCGATTTCGATTCTTGGTTCCTGCTCTGAGTTCCAGGCTTTCCTCGATAGCGATTTGGTAAGCTAATTAGTGATCCCACAGCGCCTGGACTTCTCACTACGGCAGCCGAAGAAATGAAAGATTCAAAACGTCAAAAGCCGCTGTGCAAGAACGAGCACCTGCTGCGCTGGGTGGAAAAAACCGCCCAGTTGACCAAGCCGGCGGCGATTCACTGGGTGGATGGTACGCAAGAAGAGTACGACCGCCTTTGTAAGGAGATGATCGGCAACGGCACTCTGATCAAGCTGAACCAGAAATTGTGGCCGGGATGTTTCCTGGCCCGGTCGGATGCCGGCGATGTGGCGCGGGTTGAGGACCGCACATTCATCTGTTCACTTTCGAAGGACAGCGCCGGGCCGACTAACAATTGGGAAAACCCGTACATAATGCGCCGCAAGCTGAAAGAGCTTTTCAAAGGCGCAATGGCTGGCCGGACGATGTACGTGCTGCCCTTCAGCATGGGGCCGGTGGGGTCGCCGATGTCGCAGATTGGTGTCCAGCTTACCGATTCGCCTTACGTGGTCGCCAACATGCGCATTATGGCGCGAATCGGGCTGCCGGTTTTCAAAGAGATCGATAAAGACTACAAACGCGTAGTTCCCTGCCTGCACAGCGTGGGTGCGCCGCTTGCGCCGGGGCAAAAAGATGTGCCCTGGCCATGCAATCCTGATAAGTACATCGTGCATTTTCCCGAGAGTCGGGAAATCTGGTCTTACGGTTCGGGGTATGGCGGCAATGCCCTGCTGGGCAAGAAATGTTTCGCTCTGCGCATCGCCTCGAACATGGCTCGTGACGAAGGCTGGATGGCTGAGCACATGCTTACCGTCGGGGTTGAAGATCCCAAGGGGCAGAAGACTTACGTAGCCGCCGCCTTTCCCAGCGCGTGCGGCAAGACTAATTTCGCCATGCTAGTTCCGCCGGCGGGTTTTGATGGATGGAAGGTATGGACGGTAGGCGACGATATTGCTTGGATTCGTCCCGATGAAAATGGACGGTTGCGGGCGATCAATCCAGAAGCTGGATTTTTTGGCGTGGCCCCGGGAACTTCCAAGAAGACGAATCCCAATGCCATGGCAACCTTGGCGAAGAATTCAATTTTCACCAACGTTGCTCTGACGCCGGAAGGTGGGGTTTGGTGGGAGGGCATGACGGACAAGCCGCCAGCGGAGTGTATCGACTGGCAAGGGCGAAAGTGGACGCCGGAGATCGCGAAAGAAACCGGCGCGAAAGCGGCGCATCCCAACGCCCGGTTTACCGCCCCGGCTTCGCAGTGCCCGACCATCGACGCCGCCTGGGAAGACCCCAGCGGCGTGCCCATTAGCGCCATCATCTTCGGCGGGCGCAGAGCCAATACGATTCCGCTGATTTACCAGGCATTCAACTGGAGCGCGGGAGTTTACCTCGGCGCAACCGTGGGGTCGGAGATGACTGCGGCGGCGGGCGGCGAGATTGGCAAAGTACGGCGCGATCCCATGGCAATGCTTCCCTTCTGCGGCTACCACATGGGCGACTATTTTCGCCATTGGATAAAGATGCAACGCTCGCTAAGCGTGACTCCTCGCATATTTCACGTGAATTGGTTTCGCAAAGACGATGAAGGAAACTTCCTATGGCCGGGATATCGGGAGAACATGCGCGTGCTTAAGTGGATTGTGGATCGCGTGCACGGCCGGGCGCAGGGAAAAGAGTCACCCATTGGATGGACTCCGTTCTATGACGACATCAACTGGAATGGTCTGGAATTCCCTAAAGAGAAGTTCGACCAGCTTCAGGCCATCGATCGTCCCGCGTGGCGCAAAGAAGTGATGGGCCACGAGGAACTGTTTATTCTGCTTCATGCTCACTTGCCGCCGGAAATGATTTATGAGCGCGAGCTGTTGATCTGCCGCTTATAAAGTCTCGGATTTGAAGTTCGCTTTTGTGCCTCCCTTCAGTTTATTGCTGGCGACAGGGGTTCTTCGCTTCGCTCAGAATGACAGGGCTTATTTGGTTAGGTCGCGAATGATCTCGGCTTCACGCAGCCGGTAGGGCTTACCGTCGGCGTGGAAGACTTCGTGAAACCACACTGGCGGTTGTTCCAGCACGTAAGGACGCTGCCAGGAATCCCATGGCAGATATGTCTGGGTCTTGCCGGCTACAAATCCCCAATTGATGGCGCCAACGTGATGCTTCTTTGCCACCGGAAGAATCGCGTCGAAGGTGCTGCCGGCGGGCCGCGCCATGAACTCTGTACAGATAATGGGGCGATGGTAGGTTTCGAGCCAAGTGACTTTTTGTTCGAAGTCTTCCGGCCAGGAGTAATTATGGAAGGTGATCACATCAGATTGTTCGAGTTGTAACTTCGACATAGCGTCGAGCTTTTCCGGCGAAGACCAGTCACCTTTCCAGACACCGCTGGTCAGGGGCTGCGAGGGGTTCGCCGACCGCGCCCACATAAACACCTGCGGCAACAGCTCCAGAACGATTTTTAGTTTTTTCTTCGGCTCCAGCTTGGCATAGGAGCCGCCGTTGGTGTTGTCAGGTTCGTTCCACAGGTCCCAGCCAAGGATTCGAGGATCGTTGGCGAAAGCGCCTACGACGCCAACGACATATTCCTTGAGTCGAGGATACTGCCTGGGATCTTCGAGAGCGGTTGCGCCGGGGGCCTGAACCCATCCTGAATTGTGCACGCCGGGAATTGGGGGATGCTGCGGCCCGAGTTTGGGAAGCGGGTCCCAACAGGAATCGAACAATACGAATAGCGGCCGGATATGGTGTTTGGCGGAAATGGCTAAGAATGTGTCGATGCGTTTCCTGAAGCCAGCCGAGTCTTGTTGCCACGGCAGATCGTGAAGGAATACACGCATGGTATTCATGCCCAAACCTTCGGCCCATCCCAACTCTTTGTCTATCTCCGAAGGATTGAACGAGTCGGCCTGCCACATTTCGAGTTCGTTAATCGCATCCGCTGGAATAAAGTTGCTGCCTACCAGCCACGGCTGTTGCTGATACCAAGCGGTGGCTTTTTCTGCAGGCCAGTGAGCGGTTTCGGCGAAACCGGTGACGGAAAGTAGCAGCAGGGTACAGAAGAAGAATCTAAAAGTGCGGCGCATAAGACTCCTGGCTTCAGATGAGAGATTTGCAAGGCATTTATGAGACCTGTTCCCTACTTAGCTGCGTCTAACTTTATGGCCGTGGCGCGTTCGCGCTTCGCATCTTCCGGCCGGCCGAGGTGATCGTATGCCTGTGCCAGCGATGAATGGGCCGAGGCGAGCCCCGGCATTCTTGTCGCCGCAATTTCGAGATGCACCGCCGCGGTTTTGTAATCAGTAGTCTTCAGCAGGCAAATCCCCATTTGATAGTGCGCCGCCGCGGAATCCGGCTGCAGTTCTATGGCGCGGTGCAGATGTTCGGTAGCCGGGGAAAATTGCTGTTGCTGGGCGAGAGCCACACCCAAAGCAAATTGGGCGAGGTAGCTGTTGGTTAAAGTTGCAGGCACGGTTTGAAGTAACGCAATGGCTTTTTCTGGCTTGCCATCATCGATAGCAGCCATCGCAGCCAGCACCTTGTTGGCATCGGCAATACCATCTTTTGGATCGATACCAATGACAGCGGCCGAACCGCTCGATGATTTTTGCAAGCCCACATATCCGAGCGAGGCCAATTTTTGCATTTCGGTCGAGGATAGTTCCGGCCCGGTTGACTTGCCCCCAGAGCTAAAGTGGTGATCGAACGAATTAAGCTGCGAAGCTATGGTTTCGAGCGTGGCCTTCGAGCTCTGTGCCAGGTTATGGGTGGCGCCAGGGTCGGACGTTAAGTCGTAGAGCTCGGGCTTGGGCGCTCGAATATATAAATATTTTCCTACCCGCCACGACTCAAGCGCACTCCATCCGAACGCCTTTTGGGGAAAATCGCTGCGAGAATACGCCGGCTGATCACCGGCGCCGGCTTTGGCAATTCGCAGCAGAGACTGCCCCTGCATCTGCGATGGCACCGGAATCCCGGCCACTTCGAGGACTGTGGCAGCGAGGTCTACCAGTCCAACTCTTGCCTGTACGCGCTTCCCCGCGCTCTGATTCTGAGGCAGCTTGACCAACAATGGAACGTGGATTGTCTCGTCGTAAAGGAAGATGCCGTGAGTATCTTCACCATGAGCGCCAAGGCTTTGGCCATGGTCCGCGGCGACTACGATAAGCGCGTCATCGTAGAGATTTTTAGCGCGAAGAGTGGCAACAAGCTTTGCGATGGTTGAGTCTACCGAAGCGATTGTCGAGTTATACGTCGCACTGGTGGCGGCGGCAGGATCATTCAGTTCCAGCCAGAAGAAAAACGGCGACTGGGAATTCTGTCCCAACCACGCAGTTGCTCGCGTAACCACCTGATCGGCACGACGTTCGATGGTAGTGAGGCGGCCCTGGCCGCGCTCTGCGGGACGGAAACCGCCATCGTAGATATCAAAGCCACGATCAAAGCCAGCAAAACCAATTTTTGGATCAAGCGCGAGGCTCCCGACAAAAGCTGCCGTGCGATAGCCGCGAGATCGAAGCAAGTCCGGCGCCAGGGGTAAGGTTGCTGGTAGGGTGCTGCCGAACTCGCTCATGGCGTTGGTCTGTGGGTAGGTTCCTGTAAGCAGGGTCGCATGTGAAACTGCCGTCGTAGGAGCTTGAGCGTAGGCACGTTCAAAGACAATACTTTGCCGGGCCACAGCGTCGAGAGCAGGAGTGATTTTCGCTTTGCTGCCGAGAAAGCCCATGCGATCCGCACGAGTGGAATGCAGGGTGATCAGGATAATATTTGGCTTAGTGGCTGCGAGAGACTGAGGTCCAAGGATGGACCCGAGCGCAAGGAGGAGAGCCGCAAACCGGAACATGCAGGTCAGTCTATCGTGTCACCGACGAAGAACTCCATTCTCTTGACATCAACCACTGGGAGGGCGAGAATCACCGTCTACCTTGCGCCCCTCAGACTCGCATCCTGGTGATTTGTTCCCGTACCTTCGTTCGTCCGTAATCAATATAGGGCGGACGCGCCGGGCCGCCTTGACAATGATGTGCCTGGCGCTTGTCAGCCTGCTTTCGTCTTGCCACTCGCAAAAATATGAGGGCGACCAGAAGTTAATTATTCTGGGGATCGACGGCATGGATCCGCAACTGCTTCGGCAGTACATGCAGGAAGGCAAAATGCCCAACTTTGCCGCGCTGGCAAAGACGGGCTCGTTTCGCGAACTCACCACCAGCATTCCTCCGCAAAGTCCGGTGGCGTGGTCGAATTTAATTACGGGAATGAACGCCGGCGGCCACGGCATATTCGATTTCATCCACCGCGATCCCAAGACTCTTGTTCCCTACTTTTCAACTTCGAAGGTGGAACCGCCAAAACATGGAATTCACCTGGGGAACTGGATCATCCCTCTCGGCGGTGGCAGCGCTGAGCAACTGCGCCACGGCAAGGCATTCTGGGAGGTGCTGGACGAACACGGCATACCTAATACGGTGTTTCGCATTCCGGCGAATTTTCCTCCGATCAAAGCCAAGGGATTCACCGTCTCAGGCATGGGGACGCCTGACGTGCGCGGCAGCTACGGCACATTTTCGTTTTATACGGATGATCCGCTGGCGGCAGCCGGGGTAGTTGAGGGCGGGCAGATTATTCCGGTACAGGTCGAAGACTCGCAAGTTAACGCCCGGCTAATCGGCCCGGACAATACCTTTCGCAAGGGATCGCCGCCAACCACCGAGCCGTTTACTGTCTCCATCGATCCGCTCGAAGCGGTGGCAAAGTTTACTGTGCAGGGTACGAAATTTGTGTTGCGCGAGGGCGAGTGGAGCGACTGGGTACATATTGAATTTCAGTTGATTCCCTTCATTGGCAATGTGAAAGGGATTTGCCGTTTCTATCTGAAACAGGTGCATCCTCGCTTTCAGCTTTATGTCTCGCCAATCAACATCGATCCCGCGGAGCCGGCGCTGCCAATTTCAACTCCCAAGAGCTACTCGCGCGATCTGACCGAAGAAGTCGGCGAATTTTATACCCAGGGAATTTCCGAGGACACCAAGGCGCTTTCGGCAGGAGTGCTCGACGACCAAGAATTTCTTGAGCAATCACGCAGCGTTTTGACAGAACATCGTGCCATCTTTGATAAGGAATTTCCCAAGTTCCATGCAGGGGTTTTCTTTTTTTATTTCTCCAGCCTCGATTTGAATTCGCATATGTTCTGGCGGCTGATTGATCCGAAGCACCCAGAATATGACGCCGATCTGGCTGCCAAGTATGGGTCGGCGCTGCCCGAGTTTTATCAGCAGATTGATCAGGTGCTCGGCGAAGTAATGGGGCGGTTGGATGATCACACCACGCTGCTGGTTCTTTCCGACCACGGATTCGCCCCCTACAATCGCTCGTTCAACCTGAATACATGGTTGCAACAGAATGGCTATGTGACGCTGAAGGAAGGCGTGGCGGAAAATCCCAATGAAGCCTTCGCCAACGTGGACTGGAGCCGTACGCGAGCTTACGGGTTGGGCTTGAACGGGCTGTATTTGAACCTCCGCGGACGCGAAAAGGCCGGAATCGTAGAGCCCGGCGCCCCGGCAGACGCGTTGCTGAAAGAAATCAAAGGAAAACTTCTCGCCGTTCGAGATCCGCAGAATGATGCACTCGCCATTACTCGGGCCGATCTTGCCGGCGAGGTGTATCAGGGACCATATGCAACCAGCGGTCCCGATCTGCTGGTGGGCTATAACCGCGGCTATCGCGCCGGCTGGCAAACTATTCTTGGCAATTTTCCCGCGGAGATTTTCGAAAATAATACCAATCCCTGGAGCGGCGACCATTGCATGGACTACACGCTGGTTCCGGGCGTGCTGCTGAGCAATCGACCGATTGAACTGAGTAATCCAGCGCTCACCGACATCGCGCCCACGATCTTCGCGCAGTTTGGAATTCCCAAGCCGGACGGTATGATGGGACGGTCAGTTTTATCCGCACAACGCTGAGTCTGGAGGGTGGAATGGCGTCGCAAAAGGTAAAAATCGAGGGCGAATTGCTCGAACAGGCAAAGCAATGTGCCGAAGCCTCAGGCTATGCATCGGTGGACGAGTTTGTGCTGCACACCATTGAAAAAGAAATCAAGCGGCTGGCTCCGCCCGAGGATGGCACCAGCGCCGAATCGAAAGAAAAGGTGACCAAACGCTTACAGGGGCTGGGGTACATCGACTAAATGAGCCCGCTGCTGCTGGTGTTGATTGTCTCAGTGGTGATTGGATTTTTGATGGTAGTGGTATTTCGCTATACATCCAATCAGAAAGCGATCGCCCGGGCCAAAGATCAGCTAAAAGCGCACCTGCTGGCGGTGCGCTTGTTTCAAGATCAGTTACCGGTCGTGATGCGGGCGTACGGACGGATTTTTGGCGGCACGGCCCGATATCTGCGGCTGGCATTTATGCCGTTTCTGATTTCGATTGTGCCCATTACCTTCCTGATCACTCAGCTGGATCGCTACTTAGGCTCGACTCCGCTGAATACCTCGCAGCCATTTCTGGTTGAGGCGCGAGTGGCCGATCCTGATTCGTTGAACAACATCGAAATAACCCTGCCAGCGGGACTAAAGGCTTCTGCACCAGCGGTGCATATTTCTGCAGATAAAGAAGTGGTCTGGCGGCTGATGGCCGAGCGCGATGGTCAATACGATATCCAGTTCGCCGCGGCGGGGCAGACGGTCTCAAAGCACATCGTGGTCTCGCCCGGATTGGCGCGACTTTCGCCAGTCAGACTACGCGGGCAGTTCTGGGAACGGCTTTTGAGCTCAAGCGAGGCGGCCTTTCCGGATTCGAGTTCCATTCAGTCAATCTCGGTGAACTATCCTGATCGCGAAATTCATTTCGGCTGGTGGGAGTGGAATTGGATTCTGTTGTTCTTCGTAGTCTCGCTGATCGCCGGCTTCATTTTTAAGAGCGCGTTGGGAATTGAGATATGAGGCTGGGCCGGAAACAAGGGTTCATACTGCTGGGCTTGCTGTTTTTTCCTGCCCTGGCTCACGCTTATGCCGGCCCGGGGGCGGGTTTCGCTGTCCTTTCCTCCTTCTGGACGATCTTCGTTGCATTTCTTTATTCTTTCTATGCGTTGGTTACGTGGCCGTTTCGTCAATTGCTTCGATCATTACGGCGCCGCAAAGCGTACGGCAAAGCGCAGGTCAAACGAGTGGTGATCGTCGGCTTCGACGGAATGGATCCGGAACTGGCCAATCGCTTTATCGCAGAAGGCAGACTGCCTAATCTGGCGAAGTTGCGCGACAGCGGAACATTTCGTCCATTGCGGACTACTTTCCCGGCAATTTCTCCAGTCGCCTGGTCGACGTTTCAGACTGGGGTGAATCCCGGCAAGCACAACATTTACGATTTTCTGGGCCGCGATCTGGCCAACTATCTTCCCTATCTTTCCTCGGCGCAAATCAGCGAGCCCAAGCGGCATTTGAAGATCGGCAAATATTCGCTGCCGCTGGGCAAGCCGGAGATTAAAGGTCTGCGTCGCGGCACACCCTTCTGGCACTGGCTGGGCAAGGCCGGCGTCTTCTGTTCTGTCATTCGCGTTCCCGTCACGTTTCCTCCAGAGAAATTTCCCGGCGTACTGCTTTCTGGGATGTGTGTTCCTGACCTGAAGGGCAGTCAGGGAACCTTCTGTTTTTGCACCACACGTGTCGGAGGTGGCAAGTTTCGTGAAGGCGGCATCCGCATTCCCATCGAGCGCAATGGCACGGGCTTTCGTTCTTATATTCCGGGGCCTGACAGTCCCTTAGGCACCGGCGATGAGCTGCGTGCCGAGTTCAAGATTCGGGCTGACGTTGCGCGCAAGCAGGCGCGCATTGAGGCAGGGTCTGAGACCTTCACTATCAAAGTCGGTGAGTATTCCCCCTGGGTGCCGGTGCAGTTCAAAGCCGGCATGGGATTTACCGCGCGCGGTATCTGCCGCTTTTACCTGAAAGAAATTTCGCCCGAGGTTGAAATTTACGTCACCCCGGTGAATATCGATCCCGGCCGCCCTGATCTGCCGATCTCGCATCCTGTCACCTACTCGATTTACCTGGCAAAGCTGTTTGGCCCGTACGCCACACTTGGACTGGCGGAAGATACCTGGGCACTGAACGAGGAAGTACTCGACGACGACGCATTCCTGGCACAGTGCTATAGCAATCACGAAGACCGCGAGCGAATGTTTTTCGATGCGCTGGAGAAAACGCAGCAGGGCTTGTGCGCCTGCGTCTTTGATACCACCGACCGGGTGCAGCACATGTTCTGGCGCTATCTGGATGACTGACCATCCCGCCGCCCGCGACGTTCCGCGCGATGAGCGGCCGCAGGTTATTCAGAAGCTCTACGACCGCATGGACTCCCTGATCGGGCGGGTCATGAGCCAGATCGACGATGAGACGCTGCTGCTGGTGATTTCCGACCACGGATTCCAGTCCTTCAACCGCTGCATGAATCTGAACGCATGGCTGCACCAGAACGGTTATCTGGCTTTGAAAGAGGGCAAGACAGAAAGCGGCGACTGGTTCGAAGATGTGGATTGGTCGCGCACCCGGGCCTACACCATGGGTCTTAATGGCCTTTACTTAAACTTGAAGGGACGCGAGCGCGAGGGCATCGTGAACGCGGGATCCGAGGCGGAAGCTTTAAAAGACGAGTTGCGCGAGAAGTTGAATGGCCTGGTCGATCCGGCACTGGGCACGGTGGCCATCACCGGAATGTTCGACTGCGATGGCGTTTATGCTGGCCCGTACGTCGACAATGCCCCTGACTTGATCGTTGGATATGGGAAGGGCTTTCGCGCCTCGTGGGATTCAGTGATGGGCAAAGTCACTGGCACCATCTTCGAAGACAACCTTAAGGCCTGGAGCGGCGACCACTGCGTCGATCCGCGGCTGGTACCGGGGGTCTTATTCAGTAACCGAAAAATCTCAGTCGAAAAGCCGGCGATTGTCGACGTGGCGCCGACGATTATGAAGCTGTTTGGATTGGCGCTGCCTTCGTATTTCGACGGCAAGCCCTGGGCGGTGGAGACAGCGACCTCCGTAACGCGGATTTAGTAGGTATGGGAAGGGCACGAAGTGTTTTAGCTCCGAAATATTGGGCGCTTCAGGGCTCTAGTCGGCGACGGTCGAAACAGTTGCGCCGAATCGGTGGCTTGCGTAATGGTCCGGGGCTTTATGGCACGGCTGAAGCCGATGCCCTACCCCTTCTCTTCCTCTCATGCACGCGAGTTTTCCCGCAATCTCTGAACTCGTGCCCTTCCACAATTACATCTACCTACTTCCCAATCAGCGACCTGCCCTGCATCGCTTCGGGAATCTTATAGCCTGCTAAATCCAACAATGTCGGCGCTACATCCAGAAGCTTTGCTCCCTGGAACTCGCCTTTCAACGGGCTGTTTGGCGCGTTCAGGATGAACATCCCGAACTGCGCGTGATTGCATGCGTCTGGTCCGGTATCGTTCTCTTCAAGGTGAACGCGTCCGTGGCCAACGCTGCCGATAGAGCGCCAATACAGGCGCGCAAAGTGAACAATCAAATCAGGGGCGACGTTGCGCACGGTGTGGTAAATCTCCTCAGGCTTAAACACCAGAGAGTTTAGCGGCTGTCCCTTGTCATCTTGCAATGCTTCAAAGCGCTGCTTCATTTCATCGCGGAATGATTCGTATTGCGATGCTGGAATGATTCCGCGGGGCTCGCGCCCTTCCACATTTAAAAATACTCGCGCGTAATATCCGCCTTCGCTCCACACTTTTGTCTTGGCCCAATTCACTTTCAATTTCGCAAATGGCGTAATTCCCTGTGGCGGCTCGTTCAGTACAAGAAGCCCCTCGTTGATCAGCCATTCATTTACCGCGAAGCCGCCATCCAGACGCTGCGCTCCATGGTCAGATACCACCAGCAGGACGGTATCTTTATCGAGCAACTGCATCACCTCGCCGATTTGCTGATCGAGCCACAGATAATAATCTGGGATCACGTTTTCGTAGGCGTTCCCCGCTTTATAGTGAATATGCTGTTTGTCGTAGCTGTCCCAAAATCCGTGATGGACGCGGTCGAGTCCTATATCGACATAGTGAAAGTAGTCCCATTTTTTTTTAGTGAGCAGATGTTTCACTACCATCCACTGCTTGCGGCTCATGTCGAAGATCTGCTCTTTGAGCCATGCCTTGTCGTCGGTGCGAAAGCCCGCCACGTCGGTGGGATAATGCCCGACCAGTTCGTTGATTTCTTTTTTGATTTCTGGTGGATAGGTAAAGTCGTCACTGTCGGTGTCAGGAGTTAAGAAGCAGCTGACGCTAATCCCGTTGATTTTCCGCGGAGGAAAACCAGGGGGCACTCCCACGATGATGGAACGCTTCCCGGTCTCAGCCAGATAATCCCAAATCGCTGGCGTCTGAATTGATCGGGAGTCTGCAATGCCCAGGCCACTGTAGGTATGGTTCACTCGATTGCGGAAACCGTAGACGCCGAGCGAGCCTGGATCCTGGCTGGTGGAAAGACACATCCATGCCGGGACGGTGATGGGAGGGATCACGCTCTCCAGGCGTCCCCAGGCACCAGTTTCCATCAAGCGGCGAAAGTTTTTCAGGCGCGCGTCGCCAAAGGCAATTGCCGGCGCGGCGCAGTCGAGGCCGAGTACACAGATCTTCATAGGTAGGGAGAAAGTTTATCGTACCGCGCGGAAGCGGGCTACCGTGGCGGGAGTAGCAGATTCCTCCCTGCGGTCGGAATGACAAGGATTTATTTTGTCATTCCGAGCGAAGCGAGGAATCTGCTACTTGGCTCGCTCGCGAATCGCTTTCTCTGTCAGCACCGCTTGCTGTCGCACGCGATCGGGAATATCGGGCAGCTCACGTTCATAGGGAATGATCGATGGCAGATCTTCCAACCTGCCAATAATGTAGAGCGCGCGTAGGGCCTCCCACACCTGTTCGGCGGCAGGGGCGACGATGGCCACTTGCTGCCCTTCAGGGACGGTTTGCCCGACCTGCACAGACATCTCGCGCACCCGGCCTCCAACCGGTGAATGCACTTCGCCGGAGTCGAGTTTGGCAACCACGCCGCTCGGACGAATTGCGGTTCCAACCGTGCTGGTATCGACAACTTTCCCGGCCTGAGGCGCAACCACCATCACTGGAGCCAGCAGTGCCACGATCTGCGGCTTTCCGCCGGCATCGCCAAACCTGACCAAAGACAAAGCGGCATTTCCACGTACGGTGAGAGACGGGTCCGCCAGCATCTTGACCAGGGATTCATGAAAGCCGGCGCCAGACGTGTCCTGGCCCATAACCCAGGCGTCAGTGTTACGGACTTCTTCGACGCGATGTGTCGCCAACTGTACAACCTCGGGATACCAGCGTAGTACGGAGCCGTCGTGCCTGGTCATGCGCTCGCCGATTTGCACCAGCGCGTGCTGAATGTGGCGGGGCTTCTTCTCATCTTGCAGATATTCGACCAGCTGCTTATCGGAAAGCTGGCGGCCAAACCAGGTGTTCCACCAAAACAGGAACGGCATTAGCACAATCAGCCACGCGGTTAGAAAGAACAGCAGCCGCTGCTTGGTGGACATGCGGTGGCGGGGCTTTTCAGGGGTCGTCGCTTCAGAAGGGCCAGTCATCCGGTGGAGAAATATATCAGAAGCGGAAGGTCAGATCTCCGCGAATACTGGCTATAGGGATCCTTCGCTGCGCTCAGAATGACAGAGAGTTGTCTCAGTCGGCAACATCAGCATCGAGTACACGGTCCTGCTCCAAATAATGCGATATCGCGTATTGCGCCAGCAGCGGCGTTTGCAGCTCGATTTCGGCACCAATCCACTCGCCCTTTGGGTGTGGTGTGTCAGGCGAGTGCTTGCATTCACTCGACCCGAACTTGGGTCCGAATTGCGCGCTGACGATTTCATCGAACTGGCGAAGCTGGCGAAAGGCTTCGTCGCCTACCGTTCCGCCGACGTCGATCTTTAGGCGGATAGCGGTCATGCGGCGGGCTTGGTCGTGCGACGGTTCACTATCACAAATGCCAAACCGAACATGAACAATGAGAACAAGAGCAGGGTCGCGAGTGCCGGAACCAGACCTACGATGCTCGAACTGCCGGGATAAAGCAGCAAACGCAGCGCCTCAACCCCATAGGTCAGCGGATTTGCCAGCATCAACCCGCGAATCCAGCCCGAAGCACCCGCCACCGGGAAGAGCGCGCCGGAAAGCAACCACAGCGGAATCAGGAATAGATTTATCAGTGCGTGAAAAGCCTGGCTGGAATCAAGTGGCCACGCTATGGCGAAACCCAGAGCGGTCAGAGCGAACGAAACCAAAAAGACCGTCGCCACCACCATCAGGAACTGGGCAAAGTTCATATGCACGCCCACAAAGGGAGCGAACACCAGGAAGATCAGGCCTTGAATGGTCGAGAGCGTAGTGCCGCCCAGAACCTTGCCCAAAACGATTGCCGACCGCGATGCGGGCGCTACCAACACCGACAGAAGGAAGCCTTCTTTGCGATCCTCAATCACCGACATCATCGTAAAAATAGAAGTGAAGAGGACAATCATGATGAGCGCGCCGGGATAAAAATAATCTAGATAATGTTGCTGCCCCGAGCCGCCGCCTGAGCGGAATGAGGATCCAAAGCCCGAGCCGATCACGATCCAGAACAATACCGGCGACGCAACCACGCCAACTACCCTCGACTTCTGCCGATAGAAACGCACCACCTCCCGCAACCACAGCGTAAATGCGGGCAGCAAGACGCGGCTAGGTTGCGGCGCGGCGGTGACAGGTAGAGTTGCTGTTTGGGTGGCCATTAGTCCTTCTTGACCTCAACCTTGGGACCGAAGTGGCGAATACGAAAATCGAGGGCGAGATTGAAGAAGACGATTCCTGACAGCGACAAGAGGATAAGGCTCATGAACAGGCCGTCCACCGTGGTGATTAAGCCATCTCGCACGGTCCACACAATGCCGGCAATCGGAAGCAATCCCAAAATTAGTGAGAGCGCCAGAATCATCCTTCCGCCTCCTCGGTTTTTTCCGTCCAGAATTTGTGACCGGTACGCCGAATAAAAACGTCTTCCAGCGCCGGCTTGCTCACCGAAATCCCATCGATCTCACCCGGGAAGGCTTCGACGACATCGGTGATAAAGCGGTGGCCCTGTTCCCGTTCCAACCTTACCTGGCCATCCAACACCTGAGGATGAACTCGGAAGCGCAGCCGAATCTTCTCTGCCAGAGCCTCGGCGTCATTCGTGTCAAACAAAATTATGTCGCCACCAATTTCCTGCTTCAACTCCATCGGAGTTCCCAGTGCCACCAACTTGCCTTCATTGAGAATAGCCAATCGATCGCAACGTTCGGCCTCTTCCATCAGGTGAGTGGTCACAATCACCGAAACTCGTTCTTCATCACGCAGAATCTGCAGATACTGCCAAACGTCGCGACGGGCGCCGGGGTCGAGCCCTGTAGTGGGCTCGTCCAAAAGCAGTACTGAGGGACGATGCAGCAGGCCTTTCGCCAGCTCGAGCCGCCGCTGCATGCCGCCGGAAAATGTCTCGGCCTTTTCGTTGGCGCGGTCGGAAAGACCAACCCGGGACAGCATCTCGGCAATGCGCGCTTTCAGCGCCGCGCCCTGCATTCCGTAAAGATGGCCCTGATGACGAAGGTTCTCCGCTGCGGTGAGCTTGACGTCGATACTCTGCGACTGGAAGACGACCCCAATCTGCCGCCGCAGACGATTCGGATCTTTGGCAACGTCATTCCCCAAAATCAGGGCGCGGCCGCCGGTAGGCACCATTAAAGTCGAGAGAATGCGGAAGAGAGTGGTTTTACCGCTGCCGTTGGGGCCAAGCAACCCGAATAACTCCGCCGGGCGCACCTGAAATGAAACGCCGCCAAGGGCAGTGCGCTCGTCGTAACGGTGAACTACGTCCTGAACAGAAATTACAGCTGGCTCGGCACCTGGAAAGGTCGCCAATTCAGCGCGGTCTAATTCAAATGTGGGGAGGTTCGAGGCCACAGGTCATTCTATCGTAGCCGCCGCATGTTGGAACCAAAGTGCTAAAGTGCAGCTAGGCAGTTACTGGATTACGCTCTCCAGCGGCTACTCTTTCCTCAAACGCAACCGGGACGTGCCGCCATACCTGGATCGCCAATACCACCGCCGTGGCCAGCAGCAGCGCGCCCACGGCCACGTGGGTGACGGTTGAGACCACCATGGGCAATTCGGGCTGAACCGCGTCCCTACCCCATGCCACCCTCGTCATGAACGCCACAAAGCCCAGGCACAGTTGGGAGATCAGCAACGACAGCAGCGTAATTGCCGGGCGGCGAACCGCGTCGATCTTGGAATATTGCGACAAGGCGCGCACCGCGGTCCATGCCAGCACAATGGCCACTACCATCGAATTCACAACATGAGGCCACCAGCTCAGCCCGTGGTGGCGAAACATGGCGCCCAGAATCAACTGAATATAGAGGACGAAAATAGAGAGTAGCGTCAACATCTGCAAGCTAGGACGCCGCACATCGACGTCAACCTGCGGCACCTCCTCCACCCATTGTCTTCCAGTAAAAAGCGCGATGCATACCGCGATGCAGAAAAAAGTCTGCGCCAGGGCCGCATGGGCCGTGGAAACCGCCGGAGGTAGAAAGAACAGAACCGTGATACCGCCCAGAACCCCCTGAGCGATCACCGTCGCAAGCGCGGCCACCCCCAGGTATTTCATCCAGCGGCGATGGTCTGCGCGCCAAGTCCAAACCGCAATCACAATTGTGAGCAAGCCAATGAATTCGGCGATCATGCGGTGGGTATGCTCAAAGCGTACGCCGCCCACCATGCGTGGAATCTTATAGAGCGAACCAAAAGATGTCGGCCAGTCCGGAACTGAAAGTCCGGCATCATTGCTGGTGACCAGCGCTCCAGCAATGATCAATAGAAACGTGGCACAAGCGGTGAACGTCGCAAAAATATGAAGGCGGTGATTGTACGGAGTTGCAATCGACTTCAGGGGCGGGTCGTTATGCTTCATGGCACCACAAGTATAAAGGCAGGTAACCCAAAGAGGGGACGCCCGTTGAGCTTGTCAAACCTTTTGTTAGACGAAGTCGGGCTTGTCTCCACCCTGCGAGTTTACGTCAACGGATTTATGGAGCGGGTCCAGTTCGGATCAGGCTTTCAGCGATTTCAATAATCTCTTCTATAAATGGAATATCGGGTACGGCGTGCCAACGGAACGGCTAAGAACCGGGGTCAAAACAATGTCGCTTCCCTCCCTGAAAGAACCAAGGATGGGGCATCCTTAATGGTTTATGATTTTAGGACAGTCCCAAGCTGAAGGTCGGCCACCCGCCATTGGAGCGAAGGCGATCCCAAAGAGGTAGCGCTTTTCTATGAAGAATCGTCGGGCGAGTTCGATTCGATCCGTGCCACGAAAGAATTTGGTCAATAGGTATTAGTAAGGAAGGTACTCATGACTCACTGGCGTCCTCTCAACACAGTCCTGGCTCTTGGTCTCGCGTCACTGGCCGCATTCGCTCAGGATTCCACTCCGCCTCCCGGAGCGCTGCAGCCCAATGTTCTCTATGGGGCGGCCTATTACAACGAGTACATGCCCGCCGATCTCCAACCTGGTCGCTTGGAGAAAGACGTTGCCCTCATGCAAGGGGCCGGCATCTCGGTGGTTCGCATGGGAGAGTCAACATGGAGTCTTTGGGAGCCCTCGGATGGAGTTTTCGAGTACGCATGGATGGACCACGTGGTCGATGCCATGGGCAAGGCCGGAATTAAGGTCATCATGGGTACGCCTACTTACTCCATGCCGGCCTGGATGGCAAAGGCCCATCCTGAGTTCTATGCCCGTCCGCTTGGCGGGGCTTCGGTCCGTTATGGCATGCGCCAGAACATGGACACCGACAATCCGAAGTTCCGCTTCTATGCCGAGCGCATCATTACCAATCTGGTTGCGCACTACAAAGATAATCCCGCCGTCATCGGCTGGCAGATCGATAACGAAACCGGCGCCTACGGCGCTTCCAACGACGACGTGTTCAACGGTTTCGTCAACCACCTAAAGAAAAAGTTCGGCACCACCGACGCGCTTAACAAGGCCTGGTTCCTCAACTACTGGGGCCAGGACGTCAACGACTGGGCCGACATGCCTACCCGCGACAATGCCACCAGCACTAGTTACAAACTTGAGTGGTCTCGCTGGCAGCAAATGCGTGTTGCCAACTTTCTCGCTTTTCAGGCTGCGCTCGTCCGCAAGTTCCGGCGCCCGGACCAATTCGTGACCCAGGACTACGGCTCCATGATGAAGCTTGATGTCAACGAATTTGAGATCGCCAAGTCACTCGATGTCGTTGCTAACAATCCTTACCACGGCTCGCAGGACCATCTCGACGGGGCCTGGCAAGCATTGCAGGGCGACTTCTCCCGCTCCCTCAAACACCAGAACTTCCTGGTGACGGAAACCAATGCACAGACGCTTGGCTGGGACTCTGCCGGGCAGTTCCCTCCTTATGACGGCCAGCTCCGGCTCGACGTCTACACCGATCTCTCGTCCGGCGCCAACATGGTCGAGTACTGGCACTGGCACTCGATCCACGCCGGTCAAGAGACTTATTGGAAGGGTGTCCTCAGCCACGACCTCGAACCGAACCGCGCCTACGCCGAGGTTTCACGGATCGCGCACGAACTGCAGAAGGTTGGCCCCGAGATCGTTAACCTGCAGATCAAGAATCAGGTGGCGATCCTCTACAGTGTGGATTCGTCCAACGCGATCAGCTTTATGCCTTTGGAGCGGCCGGAACTCGGATGGGTGCCCGGTAAAGCCGCGGGCAGCTACAACACCGTGCTCTCACAGTTGCACCGCTCGCTCTATCAGGCGAACGTGGGCGCCGACTTTGTCTTTCCGGAGAATGCGGATTTCTCGCCCTATAAACTCCTCATCGTGCCGGCGCTGTACTCTGCTGATGATGCGCTGCTGAAGAAGATCGCCGATTACGTTCACGGCGGCGGCCACGTCCTCATGACGTTCAAGAGCGGTTTCACCAATGAAAATTCCGCTGTCCGCTGGGAGCGCGCACCTGGCCCGCTCCGCGAAGCTGCGGGCTTTACCTATCAGGAGTTTTCCAACCTCGAGCACCCGTTGGCGCTCAAGGACAATCCGTGGCATGTCTCTGATAGCGAGAACAAAGTCAGCATGTGGGCAGAATTCCTTCTGCCCACTTCGGCAAAACCACTCGCGTTTTACGATCATCCGTTCTTCGGCCGCTGGCCGGCAATCACTCGCAACCAGTTCGGCTCAGGCACGCTTACCTACGAAGGCACAAGCCTCTCCGACGGACTCCAGCAAGCCGTTGTTCTGGATGTTCTTCGCGAGTCCGGCCTCACTAGCTCCGACCAGGAAATTCCAAAAAGCGTGAGGGTGAAGCACGCTGTCAGTCACTCGGGGAAACGGATTCATTATTATTTGAACTACTCGGGTGTCGCTACGAACTTTACCTACGCATACGCTGCGAGCCGGGATCTGCTCACCGGCCACGCTGTTGCCCGGAGCGGCAGCGTTAGCCTTGCCCCGTGGGACCTCGCCATATTGGAAGAGAACAAATAGAAAAACCCTAAAACTTGACCGGCGGGTGGCCGATCCTTCCGCGCTTGATCTAAATTCCACAACCAGAATACCAAGCGGGTTGATTCAAATTCCAAGGGCAACGTCTCCGGAGAGGAGATAGTTGCCTATGGGGAGTAGTAGCGGTCAAGTCTGAACAAGCTCTGGGAAGTCTTACACGGCCTCCGGCGGCGTAGGGGCCAGTTCGAATTCCACTTGCCGTTTGCCGAGAACAGGGTGCACCGCGGTCAGTACGACTTTGCCGGCTTGTTCTTTAGCGCGCACCCACACCGCACCCGTTCCGCCGATCAGAGCGAAAGGATTATCGCCAATAATTTCCGCAGGGCCCTCGATGGTGAACTGGATCGCGTCATTGGCAAATGGTCGAATCGCGCCGAATTCGTCGGTAACCCTCAGGACCACACGGGTTGTGTCCGCGCCATCGGCCATCAGCGTGGTGTCGTCCGGAAGAAGCGCGAACTCCTGATCAATGCCTTTGCCCGAATAACGCTTCGTGATTACAAGTTTTCCGCCGATATAGCCTTCGAGCTTTAGATCTCCCCATTTATGGAATAGCTCGTTCAATGAAAGAACAAACGGAGCGTAACGAAGATGGGCAAACTGTTTCCGGTCAGGGTCGGCTTCGATTACCAACTGATCTCCAATGTAGAACTTTATGTGGTCACAGTTGGAACAAATCACCGCCTTGGAAAAGCCGATTGACTCGTCGCCTCGAGCCCAGTGGAATGCGGGCTCCAGCACGATCTCTTCCGCTGGATCACACTGTGATTTATAAAATCCCGCCGCCGGTTTAGGTTCGCGAAAGATGTCGGTCACGCCGTGGTAGCAGATGCGGTCTCCGGAACCGAAATCGCCATGCGTGTTGTAGTCAAAAGCGCACCAGCCGATTCCGCCTGCATATTGTGCGTTGGACGCCAGCTGGTCGTGTATGCGGGCGTGGCGGATTGTGTGTTCTGTGAGGCGTTCGACTTGATCGATGGTCTTGGTCGGATACGTGTGTCCAACAAATTCCGTGTTCAGGTAGCGAGGATGGTTTGGTGGCTTTAGAGGCCACCCGAAATCATTGATCGTGAATACATCTTCGAGCAATTCAGAATCGTACAAATAGCGAATGCCGCCAGTTTGCCGCGTAGGATCAAGCTGACGTGACAGCGCGTTGGTGCGCACGTAGAAATCATGGTCGTCCTTGGACTCGTTGATACGCACGCCCCAGAGAATGATGGAGGGATGGTTCCAATCACGGCGCACCATTCTCCGGACATTATCTATAGAAAGCAGCTTCCACGGTTCGTCGCCAATATGCTGCCAGCCGGGGATTTCTTCCAGAACCAGAAGGCCGATTTCGTCGCAGGCGTCGAGAAAGTGTCGAGACTGCGGATAGTGGGAGGTGCGAACGATGTTGCACTTAAGCTTGTGGCGAAGGATGTGAGCATCACGCCGCTGGGCGCGGCCCGGCATAGCTTGGCCCACGAATGGGAATGTTTGGTGACGATCAAGGCCGCGCAGCTTGACAACTTTCCCGTTCAGTTCAAATCCATGATCGGTAAATTCAGCTTTACGGAAACCGAAGCGACGCGAACTTTCATCCGCCCCCTGAGTTCCCCGCAGCACACGGACGCGTACTGAATAAAGATTACGTTCCTCAAAGCTCCATAATTTGATTCCACTCAGGTTGTCGAAATGGACAGTATGAGCGACAGGTTCCGCAGAAACGCCTGTAGCGGGAATCTTTTGCGAGGCCTTAGCTTTGACGCTGTCCCCTTCCAAAAGTTCAATCTCGATGGTCAGCGGAGCGGATGAAGCTTCCAGATGCTGAAGGAAGCAATCCACGTCCAGCGTGGGTTTGGTACTAGTACATCCTTGGGCTTCACAAAAATGTTTTCGATAAACACACCGGGAACGATGCGCAGAGAGACTTCACGGTAAATGCCACCAAAGGTCAGATAGTCGATTTCATATCCAAAGGGAGGGATGTCCGCCCGCTCTGTAGAATCAACTGCAACCGCGAGAACATTTTCTTTGTCGAAATCCACGTGCGGTGTCAGATCGAAGGAAAACGGAGTGTACCCTCCTTTGTATTCCCCAAGACGTACACCATTGATCCATACAGTGGATGCCGTCATTACCCCTTCAAAGTCAACAAAGATATGTTTGCCTCGGGCGTCAGGTGGCAACTTGAAGTGGCGGCGGTAGATGGAGACGAACTCGTAGTTTTTTTCATCAAAGCCATGCCACGGAAGCCTGGCATTGGTGTGCGGAACAACTACCGTTTCGAATTTAGAATCATCGAAGTCTTTCGCCTGAGTACCTTCGGCAAAGGACCGGCTGTAACGCCAATTGCGGTTCATAGGAAGGACAAGTCGTCCTCCAGACTGTGTAGAGGAACCCGCCATTTGGGAAAAAGCATTTTCTCCCAGCATCCCGGCCACTACTGCGGCACTAGTTTTCTTGATAAAGTCTCGTCTTTGCATAGTATTTATTAGTTCCAGACCTAAATTATGTCGGGGCTAAACCTGTCCCTTTCGTTGTGATCTTGCACCAGTCTTGCGCACGTTAACAATTCACTGCGAATTCATACCATCCATGAAAGCAGCTGCTGCATATCAGTGGCCGCTGTGGACTCCGTGCCACGCGGCAAGGCAGGAGAAATGGCAACTGCATCGCCATGGTTCTCAAACCATACTAGAAATGCCGACTGCTCAGCCCCAGTCAGACGTTGCTGATTGAGCCAGTTGTAATACGCTCCCATGTCGGCATCCACCAATGAACCCATGGGGTCAAACTCAGCCTGCTCAGGCCTAGTGGACAGCAGTTCGTTCATGGTCTTTTGCCGTTGCCGCGGGGCAAAACGTACTAATAAGGTGAGCGGCTGCGCGCGCCGCAACGCTTCACGCGCCGCCCATTGAGCAAAAGTCGTGCTGTAAATTTGCGTTCCAGAACCTTCTGTCAGGATTTTGACGCGGAAGCGGTCGAGCACCTCGTCTCCAGCCTCACTCATTCCGAGATCCACGGGACGTAGCTGAGCCAGAGTCGTGCGCAGCACCTCAGGCCCCATGCCCGGATGTTCGATTTCACTCCGCATTTTCTTTAATAAAGACGTACGCACACTTTCCAGTGCCCCATAAGAAACAGAGGTTAACGCCGGATCGTGCTCGGCTTCTTGCCCACCGTCGATGTACCAATGCGCATAGGAAGCGGAATGCGCTTTGGCCCTCGCAGCAACGGTACTCAACAAGATATTTAATCCATTCTCTGGCTTGACGTTTTTGAAGTATGCCCCGTGCGGCCGTAGTTTTCGAAAAAGCTGCTCGGTATACGCAGAAACACCCTGGCCGATGACCGTGATTCCCAACCGCGGTATCGAAGGAGCTTCTGATGGAATGGCTTCTTGCAGATGGCTTCCATACTCTGTCGCCGCCCTGCGAAAGGCATCCAGCTGATGAGTAGTCCAAAGATGTGCGGACAGTTGTTCCACAAACTGGGCCGGTGCACCTATCCAATCAAACTTTTCCAGTTCCGTTGAGATGCTGATTTTCGCGAATCCCTGAAACCAATCGTTGAATTGATCTGCCGGTAGAGAACTTATCTTGGCCAGTTCTCTCTCCAACGCTTTGCGCTCCGCCGGAAACTTGAAATCGTAATCAATCGCTTCTCGCAGCAGGCTTGGCAGAAAACTTAGCGGCAGCCTTTGCAGCGTGGCGATATTGTCGGTGACCAGTTTCCTCGCTTGGGGGGGATAACTACTGAACCGCTCCGTTTTGAGATCGGCTGGCAGCATAAGCTACAAAAGTTCCGCGATCGGTTTTCCTTGAGATTGCGAGGCCGAAAATCCGAGCATTGCTCCCAACGTTGGAACCAAATCCGTTGAATCTACGGGACGGTCGTAAATCACCCCTTCACGGACGCCGCCCCCCAGAGCCATCATCCAGGTGGTGCGGGAAAGTACATCTCCGGTGCGATGATGCTGGAACCCGTTGCCCCCGGCATCGTCATCGGAGTCACGGCCAAAGTCCGGCAGAATGAACAAAGTTGTATTGCCCGCATATTCGGGCTGGCTCTGTATTGTCTTCCACAGTTCACCGCAAAGCCGGTCGGTACGGCGAATACCATCGATGTAGAGCGAGTACGTGCCCGCATGTGCGATATCAATATCGTGCATGGTGATCCACAACAGGCTTGGTGCCTGTTCCCGCATCAACTGACGCACTATATATAACGAGAGTTCGTCAGGACTGGATAGGGTCAGCGCATGTGCCCTGAAATCATCCACGGAGAGTTTCAGGATTGTTTCTAATTGCTGTAACTCAAATTCGCCCCCGCCCAGTTGCGGGGTGTAGAACGGCGTCTCGTAGTTGTCCCGCAAGAGATGCTCGTAGTCACTGTTGCCAGATTTGGCCGCAGTCAGCAGGTGCTTGGGCAAAATCACCTTGGCGCCTAATCCTTGCCCATAAGAGCGGTTGCTGCTTTCACCGATGCGATTGAACCCGTTGCTCGGAGCAACCACCCATGCATCCGCTGCGGGGCGCTTCAAGTCTTTGCGGAAGTACTCAAATGCGGTGGGATGTTCCGGGGGGAGCGACGCAAAGTTATTGATGGTTTCATAGACGCCGGTGGCCAGGCTTGCAGTAGCCACGTAGTGGCCCAGAATCCCGCGATTCACTACACGGGCGAAGAAGGTTGACTGCGGAATGAGCTCACGCATCAGGTGCGGAATGTTCTCCTGACCTTCCGGCGCAAATGTTTCCTGGTCCCGCGCCCCTCCCCCGAAGGTGACCACAATCACCTTCCTCTTTCTTTATAGGGGATGATTCAGCACGCGCAGTTGGGCTGAAGCGCAACAATGCGCTTCCTAGAGTTACTCCCGCAGCGGTGCGCAGAAACTCACGGCGGCTCCAGGCCAGCCGGCGGCTGAGTTCTAAAGGGGAAGATACGGCCTCGGAGGCCCTAAGGCTCATTCCAGCGCGAGATGAGAATAAGGATGTCATGAGCACGACGCTCGGTGCCTACTGCTTGGCACTCGGACTATTCTTCGCCGAATACACAAATTGCCGGACTTCTGCTCTTTGCTTGTCGAGATCAGCCATGTGCTGGGCCCGAACTTTCTGATAAACCTGAAACTGTCCTTGCGCATGGTCTTTCTCGCCAGTGCGAACATACGCCTGGCCCAGCCGGTAATATCCGTCAGCAAGATCAGGATTGAGCTTTAGCGCCTGCAAATACTCCGGAATGGCCCGCGCATGCTTGTTTTGGTCGGAGTAAACATTTCCCAATTGCAAATGCGCCTCCGCCAATGCTGGGTTTAGAGAAACAGACTTTTTAAGCAAAGATTCGATCTGGCCAAGATCGAGGCTCGGATCCTGCGCACGCTTCCCTTTCCACAAACTCATCGCGTAGTAGTAAGAAGCCTGTGCATTACGAGGTTCAAGTTCGGCAAATTTTCGGAAGCGCTGGATTACATCGTTCACCTGACCGGGCGAGCGATCGTAAGCCTTCGACAAGAACAAATAGCAGCGCGGATCGGAGGGATCCAGATCAGCCGCCTGCACCAGAGACTTTACCGCCTCGTCGTAATTGCCGCGCGCATAAAGGGCCATTCCCAGCCCAATTAGTAAACGCGAGGAATGCGGATAACGGCTGGATGCCTGTTGGAAAACTTCAATCGCGGGATCCAATGTTTCATGCAGTAGCAATTCGCTTGCCCAATCGAATAGGTTGTCCTCGCTGGGTTCCATGTGCGCAGCGGTTTCGTACTCATTGGCCGCAGCGATAAATTCACCCCTCTTCTCTTGAATCTCACCCAGCAAGTTGTGCAATTCCGCTGTATTTTTTTTGCCTAAGAGGTCCTGTACCAGTTGCCGGGCTTCCGTAGTCTTTTCGGTGAGCAGATACGCCAGGGACAAGTCGTAACCGTTATCGTAAGAGGATGGATCGATTTTCTGCGCCCGCTCCAGAAATGGCGCAGCCTTGGCAATTTGGCCGGCGCGTATATAAAACTCTCCCAAATTGTGGTTGGTGTCGAAGTTCTGCGGATCGATCTCAGCCGCCTTCTTGAACTGCTCAAGTGCCAAGGCAGGTTGGCCCAAGCGCGCGAGATTGGCTGCCAGATTGCTTCTTGCCGGAGCTGAATCCGGTTGTAAGCGTACGGCCTTGTCCAGGTGGGGATTGGCTTTTACGTTCTGAGACTGCGCGGAATAGACCAGTCCTAACAATTCATGGACTTCGAAACTCTCCGGTGCGGCGTTCAACAGTCCCTCGAGTCGTACTGCGGCTTCAGCGAATTTGCCCTCGTTGTATTGCGCGACCGCTTGCTGAAACTCGCTGGTCCAGTTGCTGTCCCTGTCCAGGCGCTGGAACACACTGCGACTGCAACAAGCCAGCAAGCCAAACCGTATGACCCGCTGCCCCATAACCCCGAATGTTATCACCGCATCGCAGCGGATTGAGAGGTCACTTCTCACGCAGAAAAGGCGCTTCCTGTCGAAGCGCCTTCTCTGTTGAATCACGTTAACTAGTAGTACAGCTTCAGAGCAAACTGGATCTGTCGCGGATCGTTTGGTGCATCGCGAGTAGAGCCAATTGCGCCGAAGGTGCCGGAACCAAAGCTGCCATCGTTGTTGTGTGTGAAGTTGAGAGCACCGGGGACTGATACCACACCGTTGCCGCCAAATCCAGGAGCATTAAAGTTCGGATGGTTGAGAATGTTGAAGAACTCCGCGCGGAATTGCAGACGGAACCGTTCTGAAAGCTGGAAGTCCTTGAATGTAGACATATCCAGCCTCTTGTAGGTTGGTCCAGCAATTGCACAGTACCGAAGCCAAGCGCATCGGCACCTGAAAGTGGAACGCAATCCTTCGGTGAGTCAGGAATCGGCGCGTTAGTTCCGGGTGCCAATACGCAAGGTTGAGTGAATGCAGCCGGGTTGATGAATGGGCTACGTTGTGCGTGCCCCGAAATCGGATCCACACCTGGGACGAGGAGCGAATGACACCCTAATCCATTGCCGTTCCGGTCGGACAAGGAATAGCGAATGGTTGCCCGCCTTGAAGGGTGGCACTCCAAATAATGCTCCAGCCTCCAAGGAGTTTGTCCGCCGCCCCGCCACTGGCTCATATATTTCTTGCCTTTGCCGAAAGGAAGTTCGTAACCGCCACTGAAGTGGAGCACGTTACGAATATCTGAATTGGACAGTGCATAGTCTTTGCCGATTCCAAAACCCGGAACATCAGGGGCACGATAATCCTGCGAGTTACCGCCGTTAAGCAAGTCCGTCGCGTCGCTAAGGCTCTTGGACCAAGTGTATGTGAGCAAGAAATTCAGCCCACTCGCGAAACGTTTTTCTACCTTGGTTTGGAGACCATGATAGACGCTATTGCCAATGGTTTTCGCTTGCGTCGAACCTTGGGCGAAATCCGGGAATGGAAGTGTAATAGGGGTACCAGGTGCCACGATCACACTCGCGTTGTTGCTGCCGGGGAACACCTCCAAATGCCGCGCCAGTGTGGTTACATAAGCGGCCTGGACGGACAGTGTAGGTGTCACTTCATATTGCAAGGTGAAGTTACCACCCATCGAATACGGAGTGATGTAATCGAACTGTATTCCGCGAAGATTCAGACCACTAGCATTCACGGTTGCTGGATCAAACGATAGGCAAGACAGTCCGGTTTCCAACGTGGCGTTAGGTCCATTCGGAGGAGCGCAACCCTGATAGGTGATGGGAGAGAGCGCATCTTTTGGATCTGCGTTGCTGGTGTTCGTCTGGTTTCTGACTTGACCATGGAACTGGAACTGGAAGGGATAGTTTTCTCCCAGATTCGGGAAGTAACCACGGTTTTCAAACCCGTTGTAGAAGATTCCAAAACCGCCTCGAGCCACAAACTTAGGAGTAACTTGATATGCAAAGCCTACGCGTGGCGCGAAGTTGGTCTTTTGCGAAGTTCCCAGTCCCTTACCATATTTGTCAGTAACGAGAACCTGGACGCCATCCTTAGCCATCAATGTGGTGAAACTCGGTGACAGATTGCTAATGCTAGAAAATGGCCCGGGTTGGATCAAATACAAGGGAGAACCGGTTGGTGACCCGTCTGGTACGAAATTCGCCTGCTTGCCAAAGTGGTCATAGACCAGACCGAAGAAATCCCAGCGCAATCCGAGATTAACGGTCAGCTTGGAACTTACCTTCCAATCATCGTTGCCGTAAATGCCCCAATAGTTCTTCCCATTATCGCTGAGGGAGATGTTCGAGCTATCAATGTTATTGGGGCCGCCAGCGAAATCAAAAGCAGTGTTGCCGAAAGCATTTGGGACCGGGTTCAGTAAGAATTGGGCCCGTCCTGAGCTTGTCGTGTTCGGGTTCGCTCCCGGAATGTCCACAAACGCACCCTGGAAACGGAAGTCTCCCTTTGACCATGGTGGTTGCAGAGTCGAGAACTTAACATGCTGCCATTCCATGCCCATTTTGAAAGTGTGTTTGCTGTAAATTTTCGTCAGATCGTCAGTGAACTGGAACGTAGAACTGACTTCATCGGAAGGCAAGAAACCATTTGTGCCCAGAGTGGCCAGACCATTGATCTCCAGAGTCGGCAGACCACCATTCAGGGAGGCCTGTGGAACCCCTTCAATACCAAAGCTGCCGGGAATATCACTTAAATCAGTCCCCGTCGGCGAAGCACGGGTGGTATGGAGATAGTTCAATCCAGCACGAACAACGTTTACCAGCTTGGGTGAAAACACATGGGTCCACGCCAGCACGCTTTGCTGAGAAAGCGCGGTTTGCTGACCTTCCTGGAAGGCGCCTCCGTCCGCGATTCCTCCGAAAATACCGGGGATAAATTGCGGATCGTCCGACAGGCTGAAGCGAGTGAATAGCTGATTCTTGTCACTCAAGTTGAAATCCAGGCGGGTGTCAAATTGGTTGCGGTTTTCACTAAGCACCGGTGAATTGGCAAAGTTTGAGCTAGTCCCTGCTTTGGTCGGGTTCGGATACAAATTCAACAACTTGATGGCATTTGCATCCAACCGATTCGCCGGTAGCTTGTTGAGATCGCAAGCAGCTTCGGTATATACGAAGTTGGCGGGGGCGTTCACCGGGCAAGTGCTTGCCGGGCCCATAAACGGATCGCGAACAAAACCTCCTCCAGCTGCACGTGTAGTGGCAGGATCGAGAATAGTTCCAACCGGGATCGACCGATTCAATGCGTCGGTCTGAGTCCCAGTCTGTAACAGATCCGACATGTCGGTATAACCGCTAGTCCGCTCCAGAGCGGTAGGCACGGTACCGGTCTTAATCGTGCCTTGCCGCCGCCGTAGTCCTTCATAATCACCAAAGAAAAATATTTTGTTGCGAAGAATTGGTCCGCCTAAAGTTGCTCCAAACTGATTCAGGCGTAGTTCGCCTTTTTTCACGCCGCCCGCATCTTCAAAGTAGTCCGGCGCGTCAAAGATATCATTGCGGAAAAATTCCCAGCCTGCACCATGGAAGCTGTTGGTGCCGGACTTAATCGTGGCGTTGAGCACCGCCGCTCCGGAACGGCCCAACTCTGCGCTGAATCCAGTAGTCTGGACTTTGAACTCCTGGATGGCATCCACTGGAGGAAGAACGACGAAATTCGTGCCGTTCAAGAAGTCCACCGTGTCAGAGTTGTTATCAATTCCATCGAGCAGATAGTTGTTCTGCGCCGAACGGAGGCCGTTGGCAACAAAAGCACCGCTGGCCGCATTGCCGCGAGTATCTGACTGCGGGGTGTTCACGCCCGCTCCGAGTTGCGCCAGGAAGGTGAAGTTGCGCCCGTTCAAGGGCAGATCGTTCACACTTTTCTGATCGACTACCTGTCCGACTGAAGAAGTCTGGGTTTCCAGGAGTGGCGTGGTGGATGTTACTTCAATCACCTCGCTGACCTGCCCTGGTTTCAGCGTAAAATTCACAACGAGCGCCGAGCCCACATTGACCACTATATTTTTTTGCGTGGTGGTCTGAAATCCTTGATAGGACACCGTTATTGAGTAGGTGCCGATTCGAACTGGCGTAAATGTATAACTGCCGCCGGAGTCCACGGTAGTACTCAAGGCAGCGCCGGTGCTTTCATTGATGAGCGTAACCTTGGCGCCGCCCACAACTGCTGACGAACTATCGGTGATCGTCCCGGTGATTGTGCCGGTGTCTACTTGAGCGTTTAGAGATTGTGCGCTGAAGAACAAAACGCAGGCTGTCATCGCCAACGCTGCATGCAGCATCCACGATGCAATGGACTTCCGATTCATGATTTGTCTCCTCCGGCCTTTTTTTGCGGCGACCCGAACAGCCCCACGAGATAGGGTTCGTACTCATGCAAACACGGCATGCCTGGCCGTTGGACCAAACCTGCCGCCAATGCTCGTTAAATTTCGTCAAGACACATTGCAACCGAGTCCCAAGTAAATTAAACGCTTAACCTATAATGTTTGAACGTTATTACACCCATTCATTCTGCATTGTCAAGCAATTCTTTTCCTCTATATTGGCATCTAGTTATGAAAATGCTACTCTGCGCGGGGACTTGGATCGCTTAGTCTCGCTGACTACATCGAGAAACATGGGCTTAACCATTCATGACGTCGCTGAGGACGCCGGAGTTTCGACGGCTACGGTTTCGAACGTCTTGAACAAGACTGGTAAAGTGGGAAGGGCCACTCGAGAATTGGTGCTTTCTTCCGTCAAGCGTCTTGGTTACATCCCTAACGCTCATGCACGTCACCTGGCTTCGCGCGACAGTCGAACCTTGGGAATCATTGTGTCCGATATCGAGAACCCGTTTTTCCCGGAAATAATCAAAAGTTTTGAGGTCCGCGCGCGGCAGTTGGGCTATGACGCGATTCTGAGCGATACCAACTACGATCCGCGCAGGACACAGCAGGCCGCGGAAAGAATGATGGAGCACAACGTCCGGGGCGTCGCGGTGATGACATCGGAAATAAGTTTGCGTCTGATTGACGAACTGGCCCGAAGAAAAATCGCTGTGACCTTTCTCGATCTTGCGCCCGCGCGCGGATATGTCAGCAACCTGAGGATTAATTATTCCTCGGGGGTCGAACAAATTGTTCAGTACCTTTACAAATTTGGGCATCGGCGAATTGCATTCGTTGCTGGTAAGGCCAAACTCAAATCAAATCTTGCTCGACTTCAGGCATATGAAAAAAGCATGCTGAAGTTGGGACTTGAACCGGGACCGGTCTTACCTGGCGACCTGCGTTTCGAAGGCGGACTGGCTGCAGGCGTGGCAATCGCAAAGCTGTCGCCCAGGCCCACGGCAGTAATGGCCATCAACGATCTCACTGCGGTCGGCGTCATCAAAGGTTTAATGAAGGCGGGCATTCGCATCCCGCGAGATATTTCCGTTACAGGATTCGACGATACGCGCCTCGCCGAATACAGCAATCCCTCGATCACTACCGTAGACGTCCATCGGGACAAGCTGGGCCAAATGGCAGCGGATGCGCTTCATGAACTCTCGCTTGCCGACTAATCCGCACGGCAAGGAATATCAGATCGACACTGAACTTGTTGTGGGAGATTCTACCGGGCCCGCTCCGGTGGAATAGCGCGACTGGATCACCTGCGCTCGCTGCTAACATGCCAAGAGTAGCCCATCGGCGAGTGGACACTAAATGGTGAAATCAAAAATAGAAACACAAATATTGTCCCGCCGTACTTTTCTCAAAGGGATGAGTTGGTCGCCTCTACTTTTTGTTCCGGCGCCTCTGTTTGCTTCGCCATTCCGTTCGCAGCCTGCGGGATTTCTTGGTGATGGAGCACCTTTTCCGGTAACTGATTTTCGTCTAACTCCGCACTATTCAACAAAGTCGCCGCTCGATGATGTTCTTCGGCTGGTTACTCCAGGGAGTGATGAATACATCACCGAAAAATATGCCTACGAAATAATGCCTCTGCTGACGGCATGGAGCGAATGTATCAAGACCCCATCTTCGGCGTCCGCAGAACTTGCCAAATTTATTGATCCCTCGATCACGGCTGCATCTTTAGTGCCAAAGGAAGAAATCTCTTTACGGCGCGGGGATGGAATTGAAACCTTTCGTAGACTTTTTAGCGCTCAGCTTGCACCGGGCCGCGAGCAATTTCTGCGAGAGATCGAGACTTATCTATCGTCAATGACGCGAATCGAGACTGCCGAATTCGAAATAGTAGGAATTCAAGAAACATCCGGCTCATCACCCGCTTTGCAAGTTGATATTCGGTACGACTTTGTGGGAAGCCTGAAAAACACTGGGCGAGAGCAACGGGTCGGGCAATGGCGGACACAATGGATACGTGACCAATCAGACGCATGGCGGGCCATCCGGTGGGAAGCGACCGAGGAAAGCGTCAGCCGCGCACGTAGACCAATTTTCAGCGATGTTACTTCGAGTGCGCTAGGGCAGACAGAATCCTATAAAAACCAAATGCTGCACGGCGCCGACTATTGGCGAACGGTGATAGATGGTGCGTGCGGAATTGACGTTTACGGAAACTGTGGCCTGGCGGCAGGAGATTTTGATAACGATGGGTTCGATGATCTTTACGTGTGTCAGTCTGCTGGGCTTCCCAATCGGCTTTATCACAATCGCGGGGATGGGATATTTGAAGACGTCACTCTGCAAGCCGGTGTAGGCGTTTTGGACAACACCGCCTGCGCTTTGTTTGCAGACTTTGAGAACAAGGGACTTCAGGATCTATTGGTGGTTTGCGGCAGTGGCCCGCTTTTGTTTCTGAACCAAGGGAAGGGAAAGTTTCAACTCAAGCGTGATGCCTTCAAATTCGCGCGGCCTCCTCAGGGAACATTCACACACGCCGGCATAGCTGACTATGATCGTGATGGATTGCTCGACATTTATCTGTGCCTTTACAGCTATTATCAGGGACTCGATCAGTATCGGTACCCGGTTCCCTATTTTGATGCGCGGAACGGTCCGCCAAATTTTTTGTTGCACAACCAAGGGAATACGACTTTCGAAGATCGGACTGAAGCGGCAGGATTGAACGCGGACAACGATCGTTACAGCTTCGCCTGCGCCTGGGGCGATTCAAACGGCGATGGATCTCCGGACTTATATGTAGCGAATGACTTCGGTCGAAGCAATCTCTACCGCAACAATGGCGATGGAACGTTCGCCGCCGTCTCCGCCGAAGCCGGGGTAGAAGACGTTGGCGCGGGGATGAGCACGTGCTGGCTCGATTTCGACAACGATGGCAATCAGGATATCTACGTTGCAAATATGTGGTCTGCCGCTGGCATTCGCGTCTCTGAACAAAAGCCTTTTCATGAAAAAGATACCGGGGATATTCGCGCTTTGTATCGCCGCCATGCACATGGAAATTCTCTGTATAAAAATCTGGGGAATGGAAAGTTTGAAAACGTAAGCGCGAGGGCAGGAGTGGAGATGGGCCGCTGGTCGTGGTCTTCCGATGCCTGGGACTTCGATCACGACGGGTATCAAGATCTCTACATTGCGAATGGATACATTACCGGGCCTGATCCGCGTGATGTCTCCAGTTTCTTCTGGCGGCAACTAGTGGCGAAATCGCCAGCCAACGCGACACCTTCGTTGAATTACGAACATGGATGGAATGCTATCAATGAACTCGTTCGTTCAGAGTCGTCCTGGAGTGGGCGCGAGAGAAATGTTTTTTATGTGAACAACCATGACGGGATTTTTTCTGACGCCTCCGGCGTGGTTGGGTTAGATTTTCCCGATGACAGCCGCGCATTTGTGCTCGCAGATCTCGACCACGACGGACGTCTCGAAGTCATCCTAAAAAATCGGAATGCGCCACAGTTGCGGGTCTTGCACAACGGGATGAAAGGTATTGGCCACTCGCTCACCTTCCGCTTGATTGGGAAAAAGAGCAATCGAGATGCCATTGGTGCTGCCGTGACCATTGAAGCTGCAGGGCATCGCCAGACCAAGTATTTACAGGCTGGCTCCGGATTTCTGTCGCAACACAGTAAGGAACTTTTTTTTGGAGTTGGAGCAGTTCAGGATACGGTTCGCGCCAGCATTCGCTGGCCTAACGGCTTGAATCAAACCTTCGAAAACCTGCCGATAAACCACCGCATCGAAATAGAGGAAGGCTCAACGGAATTCTCGGCGAAACCGTTTTTGCCGACAGCTTCGGCTTACGCACAAGCGGATACTCCACAACAACCGGAATCGTTGCCGTCCACGGTCGAAACCTGGCTCATTGAACCACTAAGCGCGCCAGATTTTTCTTTGCCTGATCTTACGGGAAGGACGTGGGACCTTCAGTCTTTCCGCGGCGGTTTTCTACTTCTCAACTTTTGGACGACGGCTCCGCCGGCATGCAACGAGCAATTAAGGCTTATTCGAAAAAACTACTCGACCATCAGCGCAAGCGGCCTTCGCGTTGTAAGCATTAACCTGGACGATCCACGCAATCCTCAAAGTGTTAAATCTTTCATTACAAAAGAAGGGCTTCCCTTCCCCACCCTGCTGGCCACGCAGGAAGTTGCCAACATTTACAACATAATTTACCGCTATCTGTTTGATCGGCGACGAGACCTGGGCGTTCCTACATCTTTCCTTCTCAATGAAGACAACATGATCGTAAAGGTTTATCAGGGGACGAGTTCTCCCGCTCATTTTGTAGAAGACCTAAAAACAATTCCACGCACTCCTGCCGACCGTATGCGAAAAGCGTTGCCCTTTGAAGGGACACTTTACCAAGGCAGTTTTCAGCGCAATGCCTTCACTTATGGGGTGGCTTTGTTCCAGCGCGGTTATCTGGAGCAGGCGGCTGCTTCTTTCAAGCAGGTCATCGTTGCCAAGCCGGATGATGCAGAGGCTTACTACAATTTAGGAACACTCGAGCTACGGAGAAATTCTCTGCAAGAGGCCCGTAAATACCTCGAGCAGACGGTGAAGTTGAAGCCAAACTATCCGGAAGCCTGGAACAATTTGGGAATGATCGCAGGGCAACAAGGCCAAACAGATGAAGCAGTAAGCAATTTCGAGCAATCCTTGTTGCTCAGGCCAAGCTATGCCACGGCACTTTTGAATCTTGGGAACCTGTATCGGCGACAAGGTAATTTTCCGGAAGCAGAAAAACTTCTCAATCACGCGCTGGACAGTCAACCAGACGATCCTGAAGTTCACTACAGCCTGGGAATGTTTTATGCGCGTCAGGATCGATTCGATCAGGCATTGGCTTCCTTACAGAAAGCGGTGGACTTGAGGCCTGATTATGCTGACGCACTCAACAATCTGGGTGTGCTCTTTGTGCGGGAAAAACGTTATGACGCAGCAGAAGAGAAATTCAAAACTTGCATTCAGCTTGTTCCCAGCTTCGATCAGGCTTATGTGAACCTGGCCCGCCTTTATGTGATCCAGGAAAACACGGACAAAGCCAGAGCAGTATTGCAGGAGCTGCTGCGTCTGCAACCTCAACACAAAGTGGCCCAGCAAGCGCTTGAAATGCTACAGTGATTTTCAATGCAAGCGCCCGCAAAGATTTATCGCGCGTTGGTCATTGGCGCCTTATTTCCGCATCTGTCCCCAGTACCACTGCGCGGAATCCTTGCGCTCATTCTGATTTGCCACTGCGCCGGAGTGTCTCAAGCACAGCAGTCCACAACTAGCCGGAACAAGACACAGCCATCGTCAACCGTCCCATCACCTTTCGCCGAAGCAGAAACGTTACTTCGCCAGGGCTCTATCATTGAAGCAAGAAGCAAAATCCAGGAACAGCTTCGGCTGAATCCTTCGAGCATTGAAGGCTACAACTTGTTGGGAATCGCTTACAGCAGTGAGCAAGACTTTGCCAACGCGCTTGATGCATTCCAGCATGCATTGAAACTTGCTCCAAACTTCACAAAGACCTTGAACAATCTTGGCAACCTATACGCTGCTCAAGGAAAATTGGATCTTGCAGCGAAGACATTCAGAAAAACTCTAAGTATTGAGCCAGTCAGCAACGATGGAAATTACAACCTGGGCTTGGTGCTGATCGCCAAAGGTTCACCGGCAGAAGCCATCCCCCACCTTCAGAGGGTGCGGCCAGCGAATGCGCAAACCAACTTGAATCTAATCCGGGCTTATCTTCAGGCGCACCGAGCCACGGAAGGATTAAAGCTGGCAAAAGATTTTTCCGTGCAACATGACACTGGCGAAGATGCCGTTCAACGGCATTTCACACTCGGAGTATTGCTGGCGAGTGAAAAACAATATCGTGCCGGCCAACTAGAACTGGAAAAAGCCAATGCGCTTCAGCCGGACACATTCGAAATTCTCTACAACATCGGCCAGACTTATGTTCGGAGCAAGGACTACGCCAACGCTGAACCTGTATTAAGTCGCGCGCTAACACTTAAGCCCGATTCGCCTGAAACCATGTACCTGATGGCACAAGCCGATACGGATCAGGGCGAAGCTGCAGGCGCACTTGATTTGCTAGTGCGTGCTCACAAGCTCGCTCCGCAGAATACGGACATCATTCTTCTTTTGGCGCGGATCAGCATGTCTCAAAATTATTTTGAAGATGCAATCCCGCTATTGGAATCGGGTATAAAATTTGCGCCACAGAACGCCGACCTACATGCCGCATTAGGAGAAAGTTACTTCGTCGCAGGAAAAACCGAAAAAGCGATTCAGGAATTTCAAAACTTAATCAAACTTGCGCCCTCGGCCCAGTCTTATGCGTATGTGGGGCTGGCGTATCGCTACCTGGGCCGGTTCGACGAGGCGCGCACATATTTCCAGATGGGGCTGAAACGGAACCCGCGCGATGCTCCCTGTTTGTTCAACCTTGGCTATCTCGAAGAAGGGCGAGGAAATCATGCAGCGGCAGACGCGCTGTTTCAGCAAGCATTGCGCGCCAAACCAGATTTCCCCGACGCGCTGTTGGAATCGGCAAATCTACGAATCGCGACCAAGAGATTTGAAGAGGCCGCCGTGCTCCTCAGGAAATACGTCAAGGTCAGCCACGACCCGAGTTCGGGATATTACAAGTTGGCAATGGCGGAACGAAGCCTTCACCAGACGCAGGCGGCGGAAAGAGATTTGAATGTGTTTCAGACTCTCTCCAAAAACGCCGCGCCTGGGCCCTATCCTTTCCAACATTTTTTTGATTACGTTGAAAACCGCTCGCAACTCGCTCCGCAGGTGCGCACCGAACAAGACCTTGACGAACTTGTCGAGCAAGTCCGTCAGCACCCGGACCAGCCGCAGAATCTGTATCTGCTGTCTGAAACTTATTTGAAATTGGGAAGATTAGAAGATGCACGTAAGACAATTGCACAACTTGATCAGATCAGTGCCGCAGACTATCGCACACAGACTGGAACCGGAGTGCTGCTGGCGCGTTATCGCGTTTACGACGATGCCATCCAACATTTTCAGACAGCGTTGGTTGTGAATCCCGAATCGGATGATGTGAAATTCGATTTGGCCAGCGCTTACTTTCGAAAAGGCCTTTACGCCCAGGCGCGGGAAGCTGCTGGGCAAATTTCTGTTCAAGGACAAAAAGATGATGCCGTACTGTCTTTAATCGGAGATATTCAGGCGCATATGGGCGAGACTGCGCAGGCGACAGAGATTTTTCAGGACGCAATTAGTCGAAATCCTGACAATGATCAGTACTACCTTTCACTGGCGATGGTGCAGATGCGGGCAAGCAATGTCAACGGCGCGGAAGCAACTTTGACCAAAGGCCTCATGCGAATGCCAGGATCGGGAAAGATGCAATGGGGACTAGGCCTTGTGTCTGCTTTGCAAGGTAAAACAACGCAGGCCGCTGAGCGCCTGGAGCGTGCAGTGAATCTTTTGCCGGAGTGGGCCGGGAGTTATTCAACCTTGGGCGTCTTTTACTATCAGACGGGACAAATCGAAAAAGCTCGGGAAGTGCTGGATCGTTTCAAAAATAGTCATGCGGGTGGACTTGATGTCGGGCGAATTGAGGAAACCTTATCCAAAACCTCAGCAGCTACATCGTCCGGTTCTCAACCCATGTCCACTGATGCAAGACGACAACTGCTTCAGATGGCGTTAACGCTCGCCGACCGGACTCTCTGATATTCGGATGAAGAACAAGTTTAAAACCGATGGGAGTTTCAGGCTTAAAAACCCTGTCACCATACTGGCACTGAGTTTTCTGATCGGCGCAGTCATTTCTCCATTTGCCATTGAAGGACAAACCACCAAAGATGGCGGTTCTCCGATAACCGTGCACTATACCGACATCCGGCAATCCGCAGGAATTGCCTTTCTACAAGACTCTACTCAGACGGAAGAAAAGTATTATCTCGAGACCATGGGTACCGGTGTCGCATGGATTGACTATGACCAGGACGGACTCATGGATCTTTACTTCGTCCAATCAGCCGCCACTGATATTTACAAACCGCCCCATCCGTTACGCTGCGCGCTTTACCACAACAACGGAGACGGAACCTTCACGGACGTCACCGAGAAAGCCGGCATAGGCGGCGAAGGACATTACGGCCAAGGAGTCGCGGTCGGCGACTTCGACAATGATGGCTTCCCTGATCTCTATGTAACCGGCTATGGCTCCGCAATTCTCTATCACAACAACGGCAACGGAACCTTCACCGACATCACTACCAAGGCCGCGGTCGCAGATAAAGGCGGGTGGTCCACCAGCGCAGGATGGTTTGACTACGACAAAGATGGCTGGCTCGATCTGCTTGTTACCAACTACATCGAGTGGACGCCGCAGACCAATCAATGGTGCGGCGAAAAGCGGCCAGGGTATCGTTCGTACTGTCATCCCGGCAACTACAAAGGGCAGAAGACTAAGCTCTATCACAACAATCACGACGGAACTTTCACCGATGTGAGCGACGCTTCCGGTGTCAGCAAACCCGAATCTAAGGGTATGGGCGTGGTCCTTGCAGATTTCAACAACGATGGTTGGACCGACATCGCTATCGCGAATGATTCTTGGCCGAATTTTTTGTTCATAAACAAACACAACGGAACTTTTGAGGATGTGTCATTCATCTCCGGCCTGGCCGCGAGCGAGGACGGACGCTACGAAGCTGGCATGGGAATTGACGCCGCCGACCTGGACGGGGACGGCTGGCAGGATGTGTACATCACTCATCTTGACTTCGAATTAAATCGGCTTTATCACAACAACCAGAATGGGACCTTCGACGATGCTACTTTCCGCTCGGGAATCGGAAATAACTCTGCACACCTCAGCGGCGTAGCCATGAAATTTTTGGATTTTGATAACGATGGTTGGACCGACATCCTGCAATTGAACGGCGCCATGCTCGACAATATACAGCTCTACCACGCTGGAGTTCCGTACAAAGAGCCATTGTTGATGTACCGCAATCTAGGCGAAGGACATTTCGCCAAAGTTTCAGACTCGCTGGGGCCGGATTTTATTCGTCCCATCGTTGGACGCGGCCTAGCTACGGCTGACTTCGACAATGACGGCGACATTGATATCGCCATCAATAATCGCGGCGACTATCCAGAACTGCTTCGCAACGATGGTGGAAATGCAAATCATTGGCTGGAAGTTTTATTAATTGGAGCTCGCTCCAATCGAGATGGCATCGGCTCGGTGCTGAAGCTGACCTCGGAAGGGTTTGCGCACGTCGAACAGTCCAATGGCGGAATGAGCTACATGTCAGCCAGCGATCCGCGCATTCACTTTGGTCTGGGCAAGCGCACCAAGATTGAATCTCTTGAAATCACCTGGCCAAGCGGGCAAGTTGATAAATTATCCAATGTGCCAATTGACCAGATCATCGCTGTTAAAGAAGGCACAGGCATTGTGCCGCGTTCATTTCCCAAGGTACCAAGTAAATGAACGCTACATCAAACACTGCGATCGTGATCGTAGCAAGCGATGCGCAAAGCGCATTGCTTGCGGAGTCGAAGCAACCCACGGATGTGTCTGGCAAAACCGGCATCGCAAGGAATTCTTCCAATATCACTTTATTGACCGCGCGGAGTCCACGAGGAGAATGCCTCTGTACGCTATGGGATCGTCCAATCACCGAGGCGTCCTTCGACTGCGTAATTCCTGCGCCACGCTGCGGAACTTACTTCGCTCAGGATGACAGGGAAATCGCATGAATTCCCCTCGCCGACGTTTTCTCGGTTCCTCCGTGATCGTTCTTGGCAGCACACTGCTTGATGCATTGACCACCCCGTTGTGGAAATGGACGCGCCCAACTCTTCTTCAAACAAAAGCCTCAACTCCTCCAAAACTATCTTCAGTGACATTCGTTGACGTTGCTCATGAAGCCGGCTTGACCATTCCTAACGTATGGGGCGGCGTAGACCACAAGCGATACATCATTGAAGCCAAGGGCAGCGGTCTGGCATTTTTCGATTACGACCATGACGGCTGGCTGGATATTTACTTAACCAATGGCGACCGTCTCGGCGCGAATTGGCCACCGGGAAAAGCTCCGACCTCGCAGCTTTACAAAAACAATCGCGACGGAACTTTCACTGATGTCACGGAAAAAGCCGGACTGGGACGCACCGGTTGGCAGACAGGCGTATGCGTCGGCGACTACGACAATGACGGCTGGGACGACCTATTCTGTTGCTTCTGGGGACACAACATTCTGTTTCACAACAATGGCGACGGAACTTTCACCGACGTCACAAACAAAGCCGGGCTCTATGCTGATGCTCATCGCTGGGGAGCAGGCTGCACGTGGCTCGACTACAACCGCGATGGCTACCTCGATCTTTTTGTCTGTAATTACATCAAACTTGATCCAGCGCAAACACCCACTGCGGCGGACGCGCCCACGTGTCAGTGGAAGGGGATGCCAGTCATGTGCGGACCGCGCGGACTTCCCGCCGACACCAACATTCTTTATCGCAACAATGGAAATGGAACTTTTACGGATGTCTCAGAGAAGTCCGGGATACTGAAACCAGGGCCGCGCTATTCCATTACTTCCGTCTCTTACGATTTCGACAACGATGGCTGGCCGGACATTTACGTGGCCGTGGACTCCGAACCCAGCATTCTCTATCACAATAATCACGACGGCACATTTACAGATATTGCGGTCGCGTCGGGCTGCGCCTACAGCGAGAACGGTCATGAGCAAGCTGGCATGGGTGTTGCAGTAGGCGACTATGACTGCGATGGATGGTTCGACATTTTCAAGACTAATTTCTCAGATGACACCTGTAACCTCTACCACAACAACGGCGACGGAAGTTTCACCGATGTGACGTTCCCCTCGGGCATTGCAGTCAATAATCGCTATGTAGCGTGGGGTTGCGGGTTTGCGGATTTCGACAACGATGGCTGGCCCGACATCATGCAGATCAATGGACACGTTTATCCGGAGATTGACCAGCAACATACAGCTGAGACCTTCAAGAATCCACGCCTGGTCTACAAGAACCTGGGAAACGGCCGCTTTCAGGATGCTTCGGCAGGAATGGGCCCGGGCATTAGTGAACAATTTTCCAGCCGCGGCGCTGCTTTTGGAGACTACGACAATGATGGCGATATTGATGCACTGATTTTGAATCTGAACGACACCCCATCGCTTCTGCGCAACGATGGCGGCAACAAGCAAAACTGGATCAAGATCAAACTAATCGGGACGCAGTGTAATCGCACCGCAATCGGGGCCCGCGTGCGTGTAGTGACCGGCAAACACGCTCAGATGAATGAAGTGCATAGCGGTTCAAGCGTGATGTCGCAGAGTGATTTGCGACTTCATTTTGGTTTAGGAAAAGCTGCGACTGTGGACCTGATCGAAGTTAAGTGGCCGACTACGCAGAAAATTGAAAGATTCCCCCAGGTGAAGGCCAATCAGATATTAACTATCCGCGAAGGCGGCGGCATCGTCAAGAATACCGGCAACAAATAGGAATTCTCTGCTCATACTCAATTGTTGTTAGACTGCTCCGCGGTCTGCGCCACTCAAGACCGAGTACAGGAGCAAGCGTGAAAAATAACCGGTTGTTCGCTGAGCTAGTTGCTGAATTTCTCGGAACATTTGTCATAATTCTCTTTGGTTGCGGTGTAGTCGCCATGGTCGTGCTCTTTCCCACAACCACGCCAGGTGAATTGATTCACGGCGGGTATACGAACATTACAATCGGATGGGGACTCGCGGCCACCATGGGGATCTAACTTGCCGGAAAAATTTGCGGCGCATTTGAATCCGGCGGTTACGCTGTCGGTTGCGATCTTTCGCGGCTTCCCTTGGGAAGAAGTGATTCCCTGCTTCATTGCGTAAGTCGCGGCAGCATTCGCCGCTGCGGCAGTGGTGTATAAAAACTATCTGCCCGCGTTTCAACAAGTCTTGCTCATTCTTGAGCAGTACCGTCCAGAAATTGAACAGTGCGGAAAGAATGTCGAACGAGTTACAACTCATGGATCTCGCGTTATGTGGATTTATGGATGAATTCTCGCCGCCCATCCACCTCCGGGCGCAAGATGAATTTTCAGCTTGGTAGTTTTGCTGACTTGACTGGTTGTCTTCTTGTAGTCGCTCGCAAAGTGATCTGCGTTAACGCCATCTTGATAGGCATCCATGGTGAAATTCCCATTGGACAAAAACGATAGATCAACGTCGAGATCACGTGCGGTCCAATCGCCCATCGCACCCACATACCAGTCGCGCCCATTTCTTCTGGCCACTAGTACATAATCCGCGATCTTCGCATCGAGGACCTTGGTTTCATCCCACTCGGTTGGAACCGCGGACAGGAACTCCATGGCTTCAGGCTCACGCAAATAATTTGAAGGAGTGTCCGCAAGCATCTGCAATGGCGCTTCATAAACCACATACATCGCTAACTGATGGCAGCGCGTACCCAGTGCCATTGGCTGATGATTGATTGCCGCAAAAGTTGCTTTCGTAGCGTTGCGCATGGCGCCGGGCGTGTAGTCGAGAGGACCGAGAAACATTCTCGTGAACGGTAGAGTGACATTGTGTTCCGGTTCGGCATCTGCGCTCCACTTGCTCCACTCCATCCCCCGTACGCCTTCGGTGTTGATCAAATTCGGCCAGGTGCGGGTCATGGTGGCGGGCCTTTGTGCACCGTGAAAATCAACCAGCATCTTGCGCTTGGCTGCTTCTCGGCAGACCTTGTAGTAGTAATTGATCAGCAGCTGATCATTGCGTTGCATGAAGTCTATTTTCAGTCCTTTGATGCCCCACTTCTCATACTGATCGAACGCCGGCATCATCTGGTCGTCAAACGAATTCCACACCAGCCATAGTATGAGGCCTACGTTTTTCTGTTTTGCGTAAGCGGACAGCTCATCCATATTGATTTCCGGCACAACCTCAAGAACATTCCCCAGCTTGTACCAGCCCTCATCGAGAATGATGTATGGGATGCCGTACTTCGCGGCGAAATCAATGTAGTACTTGTAGGTTTGCGTATTGATGCCCGCATGGAAATCAACGTCATAGAGGTTCCAATCATTCCACCAGTCCCACGCAACCTTGCCGGGTTTGATCCAGGACGTATCTTGCACCTGAGATGACCGCTGCAATAACCAAAGAATTTGGTTGGTGAGGAGGTCGCCGTCTTTCTCGGCGATGCCCATTACCCGCCAGGGGAATGTACGCGTGCCTGAAGTGACAGCAATGTAATCTGCACTTTCAACCACACGCAGATCACGATCGCGGTCCAGTTTTGTTTTGAGTGGATAAGGTTCGAAAGTTGCTGTGAGGCCGTTACCACCGGTGCCCCGAAGCCAGAGGCCGGGATAATCTTCGACATCTGATTCGGCGATGGCAAGCTTAGCTCCGCTTCCGATATCCACCACCGCCGGTAAGCTGCCAAGGAACGCTGGGGCAATTTCACTTAAATGCTGGGGAAGATATTTTCGCTCATTGTGCGAGAAGAAACTGTCTTCCTGCGGATAATAGACAACTGAATCCCCGCCAAAGTTGAACGCGGATTCCTCTCCATAGATTTTCACCTGTTGCTGTGGAAGTGACGTCTCGAAGCGGTAAGCTGCACCCTCATTGTAAGCGCGGAAAACAACCGCATATCCGCCTTCCATGGTGAGCTTCAATTCGTTGTAACGGTCTCGAATTTTGGCAAACTTCTGGCGTACCACCGGCGTTTCAACCCGATCGTAAGAACGCTCCTTGCTGGCAGTGACTTTCGGTGCCAAGCCAAGCATCTGGTGTTCGACGTTTAAGGAGAGCGTGCAATTCTCGAGCAGGACATTTCCTTTGAACAGCACGTCATACTTAACTCGTTCCGCAGTGCGGATTCGGATTTCAATCCGGTTGTCGGGTGAGCGCAGATCGTAACTGGACTGGGCCATGGCGTTTCCAGTCACGAAAAGTATGAATACAGTCCACAGGAAGGAACTGCCGGAAAATAATTTCATTGGATCTCCTTAAATGCGGGTGCTATGCGTTAACTCACACAATAGGCAGAAGGAGTGTACTCGATATTTTCACGGATGGTTCAACGATCAGTTGCTCATTTTGGAGGAGTTACCATCGGATGGTTTTTTAGAACAATCAAGAACTGCTTTACTTCTTTCCGCTGACGCTCGACAGCAGCAGCTTCTGTTTTCTCGACCTGCTGGTGAGTTTGGAATTCCTGCTGTGCCTTCGCCTGATCTCCCATGCGCTGATAAGCCACGCCCAACCGGTAGTGCGCCTCGCTTAATTGGGGACTCACCTCAATCGTCTTCTGATATGCATGGATCGCCTGCTCATAGTCGCCCTTGCCAAAATACAAAATTCCAAGTTGCAAATAAGCTTGCCCAAGCTGGGGATCAATGGTCACGGACCTCCTGAGCAGCGCCTCTACCGGTTGTGAGATCGCCGAATCACCGGATTCCTTCGCTCGCTTCAAAAGCGCCATCGCATAGTAATAATGAGCCAACGCATTTCCCGGCTGGTTTTGTAGAAAGCGCGCAATCTTCTGCTCCACACACGGTAACGGGGCCGGCTCAGTTTCCTGCATTCGTCCAAGAAAAAGATACGGTTCAGGATCGGCTGGTCTCAAGTCAGAAGCCGCGCAGACGCGATTCGCAGCTTGATCGTAGAAACCGCCGGCGTAGAGCGCCGCTCCCAAACCTGCCAGCATTCTTATTGAACCTGGATGCAGGGCCGAGCCCTTTGTAAATACTTCTGTGGCCGGAGCCACGGCGCGGTGGAGAAGAAGTTCTGTCCCCCAGTCGAAATAATTCTGTTCACTGGGATCCAGGCGAGTGGCTTGCTCATACTCGCGAACAGCTTCCAGCGGATCATCAAGCCTTTCATCGAGATCACCCAACAGGCTGTGGAATTCTGTCTTGTCGGTTTTCGTTAATATTTTCCGTACTTGCTCACGCGCTTTCGCATAATCGCCGTTCGCCCTATACGCCAAGGCCAAGTCGTAACTATTTGCGTGATTCTCGGGATTGATCCGGTTAGCAGCTTCAAACAGCGGGATGGCCTTCGGATATTTTTGGGACAGAAAATAAAACTCGCCAAGACGCTTGTTGGCTTCGAAACTTCCGGGAGTTTGCGACAGTGCAGCACGTAATTCATTTTCGCTTGCGCTTGGCTTGCGACCTACTATGTCGCCTGCAAGCAATTGGTCTGAGATTTCATTCGCTGCGCCAGGTTTGAGTGCGACTGTTTCCCGTGCAAGTGTTTCGCTGGTTCGTGCGCCAGCATCCGACCCGTGCCCTCCGGCCTGAGACGAATCAGTAACTCCTGCCACCGTGAAATTGGGTTTGTCATCAAATTCCATCGTCCCGGAATTATCAGTGGGGGAGTAATTTCCATCCAATATTTGAAGAATTACATTAACTTTCGGGTTTGTGGCAGACAGTTGTAGATTCTCTCTGACCGCATCTTGCCAACCCGATTTCTGCACCTTCAAAATGTACGCCCCGGCATGCGGGGCCGAGAGGATGAATGCTCCATCTGCGTTCGTCTTAGTCTCGATTGGGGTCGCCTGCATTTTTTCTACTAGAAGTACCGATGCTTCAGGCACCGGTTTTCCAACAGCCGTGCGAACTATGCCCTCGATGGTGACTGCTGACTGCGGAGAGTTTTGTGGAAAAGCGGATGAGATGGCAAACATAACGATTGCCGTCATCATCCACCACCAAGACTTACTTGCGATTGCAGATTGAGGCCGCAAAACGTATTCGCTCACCCAGACTCATAGATTCTATGCCCGCCAAATTACCATTCGCAAACCGCGGAAAACAGGTTATGGAGTTTCCCACTTGCCTGAGTTAGCTGAGCGGAAAATGGCATCAATCACAGCCATGTTCTTGATCCCGTCAGCAACCGTAACCGACACCTCACCCTCTCCACGCACCGCACGAGAGAAGTTGTCACCTTGAATGGTGTATTGATCACACGTGTTAAAGGTTTCGGTAGTTATATTTTTGCCTAAGAGATCGCCGCCATCATCTACAAAAATCCGGCAGGGCTGATGATTGGGAGCATTAAAAGGTATTTCGATTTCAATGCGGCCCTTAGTTCCTAAGAAATGCATCCGCTGGTAAGGAACCAACTGCGTGCTGCACGTAAATATCGCGTGGCCGGCAGGAAAATCGAGGATTGCGGAAGTCAGATAATCAACTCCCATATCCTTATCTCGTGCAACCAATCCGAAAATACGCGAGGGTTCAGCCCCAAATGCAAAACGTGAAGCAACGATCGGATAACATCCGATGTCCATCAGTGCTCCGCCACCGTATTCGGGTTTGTTGCGGATATTGCCCGGGTCACGATTGAAGTAGCTAAAGAACCCGTTGATAGAACGTAGTTCTCCGATCCGTCCGGACGCGATCAATTCTTTTGTGCGCAACCATTGGGGATGCGTGCGCACCATGAAAGCTTCCCCAATCTTGACGCCAGTCGATTTCTGCTTTTCCAGAAGAGTACGCGCCTCATCCACCGTCGTGGCAATCGGCTTTTCGCACAGTACATGCTTCCCTGCTTCCGCCGCCTTTATGGACCAGGGAACATGCAGATGGTTGGGCAGCGGGTTATAGATGGCCTCGACTTCAGGATCGGCCAGCAACTCCTCATAGGATCCATAGGCTTTTGCAATGCCGAGTGAGCGGGCAACTTGTTCGGCCCGGCTGCGATCACGTGAAGCAATAGCGATCACATCAATGCACTCGCCTTTTTGCATTGCAGGGACGACCTTCTTGACCCCGATATCAGCAGTACTCAGAATTCCCCATCGAACTTTCTTCAAGCTGGCTCGCTTCCTGGCATAAAACTCAAGGAAAAGGGTTCTAACCGACTTCAAAATATATCAGCGAAACCGCTTCTGGCGCAGAAACGGTATTCGCCTATGAATTCCATTGCTCTCTCTATCTGTTCAACCTGCGGGCTCCGCCCGACCCGGAGCCGGCATGCCAGCCCGGGAGCGCTATTTGAAGGTGGCGTTGGTGCGCAGCAGTCCGTCGCGGTGGCCGGTGTAGTCGGTGAACGAGTCAAATGCCGGACCGCCCAGCGGGGCCGATTTCATGGCGTCGCGGATACCCGCGTTGACCTTGTCCAGTGCTTCCGCATTGGCTGCAATGTAGACAATGACGAAGGTGTCGGGCGCGTGGGTGTGGATGGCTTCGCTATCCAGTTCGTATTCGTGAATCGCGCCCTCAGCCAGAAGCTTTTCGAGCAAGGGGACGATGAGGCTCTTGCTGAGCGTGTCCACTGCATCTTCGGGCGCGGTTGCTTTTAGTTTATAAACGCCGACATGGGTGTAGGCATCCTTCCAGGTGCCGGGTTGCCAGTTGTAGTAGCGGCTCTCGTAGATGCTGTCCCAATGTTTGGTGGCAGTTGACAACACCGTCGAGGTGGCCGCACCAGTTTTGTAAGACTGGTCGAGCACGTTGAGCAGTCCCGCCATGGACATCGACGACCAAAAGTCGTCGTGAGTTTCACCGTCGGGCTGGTGAACCAAAGTGGTGTCGTTGCCGTAGCCGATGATGGCGCCGCTATCGAGGTTCTTCTTCATCAAAGCTTCATCGACTGCCATATTTTTCTGCATCTCTCCCCATTGCGCGCGCGGGATGGCCCAGTTGGCGACGTAGGTATACATCGGCGGTTTCTCTTTTACTTCCTGCGCGTGCGATGGGACTGCTAAGACCGCCATCGCCAGCGTGGTGAATCCCAAAAGAACGTTCCTCATTTGTTTGTTCATGGTTCTCCGTTTCTTTAGTCGGAAATCGTTGTGGGTGCGTTGCCGTTCGCACTTGGTGTTCGCACTTCCAAGTGAAAGATGTGCACTCTGTTAAGCGAGAACTGCTAGTAAAAAATGTAAGGGATTGCGACTTTGCAAAACGTTCCGCGCGGAAACCTTTTGTAAAGTCACGCCGGTTTTGACGATAGTTTTTGTCGCATTCAAATTGGGACTTGCATCAAGCGGATAAGGCAAACCTGATCCGTCCCTCTTCTCTGGGGGAGACATCTAGGAGCCGGAGGCCACGATGGAGATGGCACCGAATAGATTTTCCGCGTAGCCAAGGGGTGGTTGGGCACAGCTTTGTGCGTTGCAGCCTCCACTTGAGGTGGTACCACTGGTGAAGACAGGCTGAGGGCCCGAAGACGAATAACATGTACGGCTGCTGTTTCCTATGAAACAGACATACGAGAGAGAAGAGCCGCCACTGTTTGCAGGGGGATCGAATGTGATGGCCCATTGGCAACCAGAGCTACAACCGACAAAAGCATAGTGAATATTCTGGATTTGGGAGGGACTTCCGACGGCATTCGAAGCCGAAGAAGAAGGGCCGGCTCCAAGCGCGTTGTTGGCAGTTACGGTGAAATTGTAGCTAATCCCAGGGGCGCAGCTTTGGTTGGCTACCGGCAAACAGCCGCCATTGAATACACCAGTGAATGTCGCCGAGGTTGATCCAGGCCCCACAGTTTGTGAGCTATTGCCGTTCCCATGCATGGTCACGGTATATCCCGTCAGCGCCCCACCGCCTCCCAGCGTCGATGGGGGTGACCAAGTCACGGTGATTTGTTGGAAAGCGTCACCGACTGCCGAGACGTTTACCGGAGCTCCGGTGGGAGCGCTAACGCAACTCACTGCGAAGTTGCTGACGTCGGCTCCCTGCACGACCCCGGACGGGTACGATAGAGCGCACGCTTCCACCGGATTCGCCGGCTGCTGCGCAATGCTGATGGCATAGCTCTGCCCCGAATACAACGACGGCAGGTGGACCGCTGTGGCAGCAGCGGGCACCAACTGGTTGGGCGCGCCATTCATGGTCAGCGCCAGGCCGCTGCCCACAAGATTTGTGACCGGTCCGCCCACGTTGTAGGCGACCGGTCCCAGAAAGAGCGCGGCGGTCCCATCGAAGACGAATGACTCCGCAGCGCAGTAGTTGGCGGTGGTAGTTCCTACCGCACTCCATTTGACATTGGCTGGAGGTGCAAAGGAATGTCCACCGGTGGAATCCTGACAGAGGATGATTTCGAACGTCTGTCCTGATTGCGCTCCGGTAAGAGTAGATGACGTGACATCACCGGTCAGGGTCAACTTCAACGCGGTGCCCCGGGTCGCGTCGAAGGTGGGAGTGGCGGAGAAACTCACCACTGCGAGACTGGCGGCGGTGCCACTTCCGGGAGGTCCCGGCGGGCCAGCTGGACCCGGCAAGCCCTGTGGCCCCACTGGACCCTGCGCGCCGAAAGATCCCGGCGGACCTTGCGGTCCCGTGGGCCCCGGAACTCCGGGCGGCCCGGCCACACCGGGGCTGCCGGCTGGACCTGGCGATCCGGCTTGGCCCACGGCGACGAAGAGTTCCCAATCCTCATTGCCGGTGGAGGGTTCGACGGCCGCGGCGCAATCTCCGGAAACAACTTTGCAACGCCAGACCGAACCGGCGTCAGACACTACATCGTTCATCACGTAATCGGCAATTGTGCTGCTCCAGGGGCCGCGAGGATTCAATCCAGCTGGACCCATTGCACCGATCGGGCCGGCGGGGCCGGGTCCACCGTTCACTCCTATAGGACCAGGCAATCCCGGCGGACCGATAGGCCCTGTCGCGCCAGGAGATCCCGGAAATCCGATTGGTCCAATTGGACCCGCAGGTCCGATGGGCCCCGGCGGTCCGGGTGCTCCGGAGCCACCCGTTCCGTCAGCCCCTTTGGCGGCCAGCAACTCCCAATCAGCATTAGTGGATGAGGGCTCAAGGCCCGCTGCGCAGTCGCCCGACGACAGCTGGCAGCGCCAGGTGGATCCGCTGTCGGTCACAACATCATTAAGAGTGTAGTTTGTGGTCGCGTTGCTCCAGGGGCCGCGAGGATTCAATCCGGCGGGACCGATTGGGCCAACCGGACCAGCGGGGCCGAGTCCACCGTTCACTCCTATTGGGCCGGGCAATCCCTGCGGACCGATACCGCCGACCGGACCAGAGGGGCCGATCGGTCCCGGCAGGCCGACCGGGCCTTGCGGCCCCGGAGGTCCGGGCGCTCCGGAGCCACCCGCTCCATCAGCCCCTTTGGCGGCCAGCAACTCCCAATCAGCATTAGCGGATGAGGGCTCAAGCCCTGCGGTGCAGTCTCCCGAGGGCAGCTGGCAGCGCCAGGTGGAACCGCCGTCGGTCACAACATCATTAAGAATGTAGTTTGTGGTTGCATTGCTCCAGGCTCCGCGGGCCTTCAAACCCGCGGGACCGACGGGGCCGGGCGCGCCGACGGGACCCTGTGGGCCGATCAACCCGACGCCCACCGGGCCCTGCGTTCCGGCTGGTCCCGGAACTCCAGCGGGCCCTTGAGGGCCGGGATTTCCCGTTGCGCCTTTTGCTCCCGTTGCGCCCGCCGGGCCAGTTGAACCGGTCGCGCCTTTGGGACCGGCAGGTCCGGTGGCTCCATTGAGTCCTTGTGGGCCTTGCGCGCCCTGTGGGCCTTGCGGTCCTGCGGGGCCGCTCAGCGCGATTTCCAACTCCGGTTCGTGGCTGGTGAGCACACCTTCTTTGCTGTCGAAGGAGAAGGACCCGTTATTGCTGGTCAGCGCTAGCTCCAGGCCGTTGTTGGAACTCGGGGAATTCAACCAGCCCTGGGCACTGGAAGTAATATCGATCAAGACAAATGTGTTGACGCTCGACGCGGAAATCGCAATGGGATGCCCGCCGGTAGCGGACAAACCTTTGCCCGGGGGCGGCGTGTTGTACTTGAGTGAGGTCTCCGACCAAGCCGGAGTCGCAGGCAAGTTGTAGACGTCGAACTGGCCGGGAGTGGCGACAGCGTCCACGTACAGGCGGAGTGTCGCCTTCTTTATGGTGGTGCCGGTGGGAACGGCGGCGAGATTGAACTTCAGGTAGCTGGACGCACCGGGTCCCACTACGTCTATGACACTGGAGCCATAGTTGGTATTCGGGGAAGCGCTGTTTACAAAGGTGTCGGCGCTGGGCGGCGATTGCTGTCCCAACAAAGGCAGCGACAAGGCCCACATGGTAAAGACGGCACAACAAAATGCTTTCGACATACCTCACCTCCAGAGAACCCAGAACCTACGGCCGAGAACGGTGCAGCCTGATCTGACGGGGAGAGCACGCGCTTGAAATAAAAAACGCTTACCCTATAAGCGAGGATTCAAGGCAGAAACTGTAAGGACGGTAAAAAAATGTGGGTCGGACACTCTTGTCCGCCCGGCGCCGGGTATGGAAGTGTAATTATGAAGAGGACTTTTGAAGATTGGCGGACAAGAGTGTTCGCCCCACATTTTGCAAGCGGCTGAAATATCAAGGGTAATCTGTTTTCTAGAAAAACAGGGACTGCTGTGGTACTCTCTCGATTCTGGTATAAGCGGCAGAATCTAAGGGGCTTATATGGAGGCGCCACGGTCGGAAGACGTCACCGGACTGCTCCGGGCCTGGAGTGCAGGGGACGAAAACGCACTGCAGAAACTGGCCCCGCTGGTGTACCACGAACTCCATCGGGCTGCCCGCAGCTACATGGCTCGAGAACGGTCTGACCACACTCTGCAGGCGACCGCATTAATCAATGAAGTTTACCTGCGGCTGATTCACGCCAAACCGACCGATTGGCAGGATCGAGCGCATTTCTTTGCTGTCTCAGCGCAAATGATGCGAAGAATCCTGATCGATTTTGCACGCTCCCGCAGTTACCAGAAGAGGGGTGGCGGGGCGCATCACCTGCCCCTGGACGAGGCCCTCGTGATTTCCCCGCAACCGGATGAAGATCTGGTTGCTCTCGATGACGCCCTAAAGCGGCTTTCCCAAGTGGACGAAAGGAAGGGCCGGGTGGTGGAGTTGCGATTTTTTGGCGGCCTCGACGTCAAGGAGACTGCGGAAGTGCTGAAGGTGTCAGACGAGACCGTCCTGCGGGACTGGAGACTAGCCAAGGTCTGGCTCCTGCGCGATCTCAGCGGGACCAATCACGATGAATGCTGAACGCTGGCGGCGAATTGAGGAGTTGTATCACGCCTCGTTAGAGGTGGCCAAAGACCGCCGTGCCGATTTTCTCTGCCAAGCCTGCGGTGCCGATGACGAACTGCGGCACGAAGTGGAATCGTTGCTGGTCCACGAAAAACCCTCTCAGAAATTTATAGAAGAGCCCGCCTTCGAAGTAGCGGCACGGCTGATTGCCCACGACAAGTCCGTTCCGGTTGAGGCTGACCCCGTAGCCATCGGCGCAGTAGTGTCACATTTTCGCGTGGAAGAAAAGCTGGGGCGCGGGGGCATGGGCGTTGTTTACCGTGCCGAAGATACGGCGCTGGGACGCGCTGTCGCCCTAAAGTTTCTCAACACCGATGCCGCGCGCGATCAGCAATCGCTGGAGCGTCTGCGCCGCGAGGCGCGGGCCGCGTCGGCGCTCAATCATCCCAACATTTGCACCATCTACGAAATCGGGACTCACGCCGAGCAGTCCTTCATCGCCATGGAGCTGGTGGAAGGCGAGACTCTCGAACACCGGCTGAAAAAGGGCCCCCTTCCCACCGAACAAGTTCTGCGTTACGCGGTGCAGATGGCGCAGGCGCTGGCGAAGGTACACCGGATGGGTTTCACCCATCGCGATCTGAAACCGGCGAACGTCATGCTCACGAAGACGGGCTTGAAATTGATGGACTTCGGCGTGGCCAAGCGCTCCGCAACCCCGATTTTGATCAGCGATCCCGCGAAAACGTCACAGGAGAGGGCAAAGCTTACGGGGGAAGGCACCCTGGTGGGAACCTTCCAATACATGGCACCTGAACAACTGGAGGGAAAGGAAGCAGACGCGCGCAGCGATATTTTCGCGTTCGGCGAGGTCATCTACGAAATGGCAACCGGGGTGGTGGCATTTAGCAGCACCAGCGGCGCCAGCCTCATCGTCGCGATTTTTTCTTCCGAACCCAAGCCCATGACGGCATCGCAGCCCATGACTCCCCCGGGTCTGGAGCGGGTGGTGAGAAAATGTCTGGCAAAGGATCCCGAAGAGCGCTGGCAAAGCGCCAGCGACCTGGCGACGGAGTTGCAGTGGATTGCTTCCGGAGAAACGGGGGGCGGTGAATCCGGCAGGGGTTCACGCAAGTCCCGCTTCCTCTTCCTCTATGCCGCGGCGGCAGTCGTTTTCCTGGCAGTGGTCGGCCTCGCGGGGGGGGCCTACTGGCGAACCTCGCCGGAACCGGCTCAAGCCATCACGGCGCAGATTCAACCGCCACGAAATGCCAGTTTCAGATTTTCCGGCGGAATGGACGATCAGTCTTTGGCGGTCGCTCCCGATGGTCACGCCCTGGCGTTCAGCGCGCAGGATGAGAACGGCAAGACCATGGTATGGATTCGGCCGATCGAATCCGCCGAGGCGCACCCCTTGCCCGGCACCGAGGGTGCGAGCGATGTGTTCTGGTCCCCAGACAGCCGCAATCTGGGATTTTTCGCTGGGGGAAACCTGGAGAAAGTAGATGTCGCAGGCGGGCAGCGCGAAGTTATTGCCGCTGTCCCCTTCGATATTGGAGGCAGCTGGGGCCGGGACGACACCATCGTTTTCTCGGACAACCAGAAGGGCCTGTACAAGGTCCCGGCGTCGGGGGGAGTGGCCACGCCGGTAGTTGAGCCCGACGGTTCAAATGTGACGTTGTGCGCGCGTCCACAATTTTTTCCCGACGGCAAGCAAATCCTGTATTTCAGTTCCGGACCGAGAGCGGACATGATCGGCACCTGGCTTACCTCGCTCGACGGAAAGCAGCGAAAGTTATTGGTGAGAGGCGCGCAGGCAAAATATTCGTCAGGTTTCTTACTCTACGTTCTTGGCAGCCAGCTGATGGCGCAGCCGTTTGATCCAGTGAAGGGAGAGTTGCGAGGAGAACCTGTCCCGCTGATCGAGCAGATTTTGGTGGGTCCCGGCGGGGCGCTATTTTCCGTCTCGGAAAAATATTTGCTCTATCAATCCGCAGGGCGAGCGGGCCAAAAGCTATTGGCGTGGTTCGATCGATCGGGCCACAGTTTGGGTGCAGTGGGCGAACCCGGGGACTACTTCGATGTGCGGCTTTCGCCGGATGGCGGGAAACTTGCAGCCAACGCGGGCTCTCCTTATAGCGACATCTGGGTGCATGACCTGGCCCACCCGATTTTGACCAGGCTTACCATCGACCCGGATAGCGACCACGGGCTTCCGGTGTGGTCGCCGGACGGTACGCGCGTCGCTTATGCGGTACTAACGGGAAAGTCGCAGCTCGGCATCTACGACAAACGCAGCAACGGAGCCGGCAACGAGGAATTGCTGCTTGCCGCTAAGGATGCGGACGCCGGCCTGCTTCCTACCAGCTGGTCGCGGGATGGAAAGCTTCTGCTTTTCACCCGCGGGAGAATTCCGCAGCATTCTGGCCTATGGGTATTGCCGCTCGCGGGAGATCGAAGGCCGCTGTCCCTCGCCAATGCGCCGGCCGCCGCCGAGGAAGGCGTATTTTCGCCTGACGACAAATGGATAGCCTACGTATCACGCGAGTCAGGCACGGACGAAGTGTACGTAATGCCGTTTGACGAAGACATCCTGCTGCATCCCAATGCTTCGCCAAAGCCGGGTGGCGATAAGTGGCAAATATCCACCCGGGGAGGCCGCAGTCCACGGTGGCGGGGCGATGGGAAGGAACTGTTCTGGCGCTCGCCGACGGGGCAGATGATGTCGGCAAAACTCGGGATTCGAGATCATGGCATCGAAGCCCAAAACCCGGAGATATTGTTCCGCACGCAAATGGACAGCATCATATTCGAGCCCTACGACGTAACCCCGGACGGAAAAAAATTCGTTATCAACACTGGCAGTGAGGCAGAAGACTCGCTGATGCTGACGGCAAACTGGACCGCGCTGGTGAAGAGCCGTTAGAACTGGTCTAGTAAACAATCTTCCGGGCGAGATACTCCACCCTGAGAGTCCCGACCGACGTTTATATGCAGGCAGTCGGTCCGCAGAAGCGAGAGGCGCAAAGCAATTTGGTCAAATTTGTGAGGAACGGCGCGGTTTTGGAGATCAAGCCGGCCTAAGTGGATCAAATTGGATCATGAAAAAAAGTGGTTTCGCGGAAGTCATTTAGTTTATTGGCGTCCCCGACGGGATTTGAACCCGTGTTACCGCCGTGAAAGGGCGATGTCCTAGGCCAGGCTAGACGACGGGGACGTTGGTTAGGTAGGGCTTGACGACAGCTAGCAATCGTAGCAGTTGCTTCGGAATGGTGTCAAAAATTCTCACTGCGCTCTCGTCGGCATTTTTTAATCTTTCACTCCATCTTTGCGCACTAGTCTTTGCGACGCTCGAAGCTCTGCCAAAGTTCTGGTGCATGGATTACTATGCTCCCCAAGTCATATGCTTCGCGAGATCACTGTAACCATGGCACCCTACAAAAAGTCTGCTTTTCTATTCTCGCTCGCCACCCTCATTTTAGGCGGCGCAAGCTCGATCTTTGCGCAAGCACCCAGCTCTTCTCCACCACCAGAGTGGGCGCAGCCGGGATCAGCCACCCATACCCAAGTTGCACCACCGCCTGAATTTCGTCGACCTACTACAACGTTCAACGCTCCTATCGGCATATTTGAAGGTCAGTCTGACGTTGGCAGTGCGGCGCTGCCGGGCAGTGCCAGTTATGACGCTGGCTCCGGGCGGTACACGATTAATTCCGCTGGTTACAACATCTGGTACACACGCGATGAATTTCGCTATCTGTGGAAGAAGATGTCGGGTGATGTCTCTCTGGCAGCAGACGTCGCGTTTCCCGATGCCAACGGTTACGCCGATCGCAAAGCGGCTCTCATCATCCGCCAGAGCCTCGATGATGACTCCAAAGAGGCGATCGTCGCCCTGCACGGAATCGGCATGATCCACCTGGCGCAGCGCCCGGAGAAGAACGTGCGGATTAAAGACACCGAATATCGTATCGGCGGCCGCGGCCTTCCGGCTGGGGCGAGTCCCGACACCCTGGTCAACATCATGGCTAAACGAATTGGAATCGAAAAGCGCGGCGATTCATTCGCTCTCTTCGTGAGCGTGGAAGGGGAACCGATGCACCAGTTCGGTCCGCCCATTACCCTGCATCTCGACGGACCGTTTTATGTGGGCATTGGCTTCTGCTCGCATGTGCCGGACAAGTCGGATACGGCTGTGATCTCGAACGTGTTGTTGGAAGATTCTGCCGGCAAGGTGCGGTGAATTTGCCGACTCGCTTCGCAGTGTCTGGGCAAAGTTTGTGGGAAGGCGGAGACGTAGCGGAGCTACGTCTCTACTGACGCTTGTATAGAATGTGACTATGAGAGCTATTGCCTCGCGGATTGCCGCCATGAGTGGCGAAGGAGCCTTGTCGGTTTTTGCCGCCGCCAAAGAACTGGAGCGGCAAGGGCGCTCCATCATTCACCTGGAACTTGGCGAACCTGACTTTCATCCCGCCGCGCCGGTTCTCGATGCATTAAAGCAAGCGGTCGACGAAGGCAAGGACCGCTACTGTGCGGTGCAAGGGCTGCCTGCGCTGCGCGAAGAGCTGGCAGTTTATCTTCAGCGGACGCGTAACGTATCAACCACGGCGGCAAATATTGTAATCGCGCCGGGATGCAAGATTGCTTTGTTCCTGGCGATGCTGGCATTAGTCGAATCGGGTGATGAGGTGCTCTATCCTGATCCTGGATTTCCGGGATATCCGTCGATGACCGCCGGACTGGGGGGAATAGGAGTTCCCTTCAGCCTGGCCGAAAGCAACGGCCTTCAACCTGATCCGGACGAAATTGCGGAGAAGATTACTTCGCGCAGCAAGATTCTGATCACCAATTCTCCGGGGAACCCGACCGGAACGGTTTATACCGATGAAGTGCAGGGCCGGCTGGCGGAGCTGGCGGTGAAGCATGACTTAATTGTGTTGTCGGATGAAATCTATGCGCGGATTATTTACGGGAGCGGTTTCAAATCGATGATGAGTTATCCGGGCATGGAGGAGCGCACCCTGATCATCGACGGCTTTTCCAAGAGTTTTGCCATGACGGGATGGCGGCTGGGTTACACGGTCGCGCCCTCTACCATTGTTCCGGCACTGAATATGCTTGGCGTCAACAGTTTCACCTCCGTGGCAGAATTCACCCAATATGCGGCGATTGAAGCGTTGCGCGATGGTGATGGTGCGACTCCCCGCATGGTGGGCGAGTTTGCTAAGCGCAGAGAACAATTCGTCCGCGACCTCAACCAGATTCCCGGCTTTCGCTGTATCGCGCCGGAAGGCGCGTTCTATGCGTGGGTGAATGTTACCGGCACCGGCCGCAGCGCCGAACAGGTTTGCGACACCATGCTGAACGAAGCCGGAGTCGCGGCCATTCCGGGCGCGGCTTTTGGAGCGGCAGGAAAAGATTTTGTGCGGTTCTCGTTCGCTTCGTCGCCACAGATTCTGAGCGAGGCAGTGAGCCGTATAAAGTCAGTGGCGGCCAGCTGGCAGCAAACGCTGGTTAGCGGTTAGTCGAAACCCCCGCTCAAGCGGAGCTTGAACGGGGCACCCTACGGAAACGTTCAACTCTATTTTTCTAATAATTCTTTCCAGCGAGCCCAGGCATCGGTGCGGGCTTTGCGATTTTCAGGGCTGGCGTCGGGAGCTTCGCCGGCACGCATGAATCCGTGCCCTGCCCCGTCGTATACCACTGGATCGTAAGTTTTCCCTGCCGCTTTCATTTGCTCGCGAGCATCGGGAAGCGTAGCGCCAATGCGTGCGTCATTACCGGCGTAGAAACCATAGACGGGAGCTTTGATACGGCTCATGGCGTCTTTGTCAGGTGGTGGGCCGTAGAAAACGAACGCGGCTGACAGATCGGCTCGATTGGTAGCGAAGCGGAAAGTCTGCCCGCCTCCCCAGCAAAAACCGGCCACGAAAATCTTGCCGTTTGAGGCGGGCAGCTTTAGTGCGTAATCGGCGACCGCGTTAAGGTCGCCGGTAATCTGGTCTGCATTCAGATGGCTGACGGCTTCGACCGCCTTATCTTGTTGGAAGTTGGGGCGTCCGCCATTTTCTCCGAGGCCGGAGAGCAGGTCAGGAGCGACCGCGATGTATCCCGCTTCAGCAAGCTGATCGGCCAGGTCCTGAACCCAGTCGGTCATGCCGAAGATTTCGTGAATCACCACCACTACCGGGCGTTTGTCTTTGGCTTCGGGATACGCGACAAAGGTCTCGACGCTGCGGCCGTCATGTTTCACTGTCACCCACTCGCGATGACGAGGTGACTTCTCTACTTTTTCGCGGGCCCAGTCTTGAGCGCAGGCGAGTTGAGCGGCCAGGCAGATGAGAATTACGCCAATGGTTTTCATCGTGACTCCATTCGAGAGTGATCGGTTCGTGGTGGGCGGTTCATCATAAACCTGCTGAATGCCCTGTTACTGGTGCATTTGTCAAAATCTTGTCAAGCCCCCACTTTGATCGAATTCCCTTTATGTCGATGATTCGATGGCAAAAATATCGCGAGGGCAAATGTCCCATTTACCCCCTGCGATTTGCTATGCTGGATATATAAGCTTAAACAGCGAAAGCGCAGCCTGCGGCTGCGCTTTTTGTTTGGTTGGCGACGAGCAGATTCCTCCCGTTGGTCGGAATGACAAGGGATGGGGTTTTTTCTTGCTCTGGTTCGGGTTGAGATTTTAGGCTCGAAATTCAAATTTTATTTAGGGGAATAACTGTGAGACTTCGGATGGCGCTGGCGATGCTTGGCTTGATGCTGTGCTCAGTGCTGCTGCGCGCTGAAGAAGCGTCAAAACCATTTCGCGAACGCCTTTCCGCCATGAAGCAAATGGACGGACTGTTCCCGCTGGCCTGGGACGAACACGCGGGCAAACTGTACTTGCAGATCAGGAAGTTCGACGAGGATTTTTTATTTCTTAATTCCCTGCCCTATGGCCTTGGCTCGAACGACGTTGGACTCGACCGCGGCAAGCTTGGGTCGTCACGGATTGTCCACTTCACGCGGGTGGGTGCAAAAGTTTTGCTGATTGCGCCCAACCTCGACTATCGCTCGTCGTCTTCGAATCCGGCTGAGAGAGCAGCGGTGAAGCAATCTTTCGCGGAATCGGTGCTGGCGGGCTTCGCCATCGAAGGCGAAGAAGCTGGCGCGGTTTGGATCGATGTTTCCAAATTCTTTCAGCAAGATGCGTTCGGTGTCGCCGAGCAACTGAAGGCGAACAAGCAAGGCGACTACAAGATCGACACAGATCGCAGCGCGATCACGCTGGAAAACACCAAGAACTTTCCACTCAATACGGAAGTGGAGTCTATTCTCACTTTCGCGACGGATACTCCGGCGGAGCAATCGCTGGTAGCCACGGTCACGCCAGATGCGCATTCGGTAACTTTGCGGGAACACTATTCGTTCATTCAATTGCCCGGCCCGGGCTACAAGACGCGCGCATTTGATCCGCGGTCGGGACTGATTGGGCTGCTTTATCACGACTATTCGGTGCCGCTCGGTTCGTCGATTGATTCGCGGTTGATCATTCGCCATCGCCTGGAAAAGAAGAATCCCGAAGCCGCGGTCAGTGAAGCGGTGAAGCCAATTGTGTATTACGTCGATCGCGGCGCTCCGGAGCCGATCCGCAGCGCGCTGGTTGAGGGCGCGAGCTGGTGGAGCCAGGCTTTCGAAGCAGCGGGATTCAAGAATGCCTTTCGCGTGGAAGTGCTGCCGGAAGGCGCCGACCCCATGGACGTGCGATACAACATGATCCAGTGGGTGCATCGTTCGACGAGGGGATGGTCTTACGGGGAGGCGGTGGTCGATCCGCGAACTGGTGAAATCATCAAAGGGCAAGTGACGCTTGGTTCGTTGCGGGCGCGGCAGGATTACATGATTGCCGAAGCGCTGCTCTCGCCCTACGGCACGGCGGGCAAGGTCTCACCCGAGATGCAGCAGATGGTGCTGGCGCGAATTCGCCAGCTGGCTGCGCACGAAGTGGGCCACACGTTGGGCCTGCAACATAATTTTGCCGCCAGCGCATTTGGCTTTGGGACATCGGTGATGGATTATCCGCACCCGTGGATCACACTGGATGCGAGCGGGCGTCCCGATCTTTCCCAGGCTTATGCCAGCGGAATCGGCGCCTGGGACAAGGTCACAATTCAGTACGGCTACTCGCAATTCAAGCCGGGCAGCGACGAGCGCGCCGCGCTTGACGACATTCTGACGAAAGCGCACAAGAGCGGTTTATATTTCATCACCGATGAAGATGCGCGGCCGCTGGGTGGCGCGCATCCGCATGCGCATCTGTGGGACAACGGGCCTGACCCGGCCGCCGAGCTGGATCGCATCCTGAAAGTTCGTGCCGCCGCGCTCACCCGTTTCGGCGAGAATGCCATTCCACTCGACACCCCGATGACGCAGCTCGAAGACACGCTAGTGCCGCTGTTCCTGCTGCATCGTTATCAGACCGAGGCGGCGGCGAAGGAGATTGGCGGACTCGATTATCGTTACGCGTTGCGCGGTGATGGTGAGTTGGTGACTGCGATTGTTCCGGCAGTGGAGCAGAAGAAGGCTCTTGAAGCAGTGTTGAAGACTCTGGCGCCGGATGCGCTCACCTTGCCGGAAGCGTTGCTTCGCCTATTGCCGCCCCGGGCGAGCGAATATCCGCGAACCCGTGAGTCGTTCCCGGCGCGCACCGGATTGACTTTCGATGCGCTGGCTACGGCGGAATCGGCTGCCGAGCTGACGTTGAAGCTATTATTTGATCCCGACCGGGCCGCACGACTGGTGGAATACTCCGCACGCGACTCGGCGAACCTCAGCCTCGATCAAGAGATCGGTGCCATTTTCTCTGCCACATGGAAGGCGCCGCGTGCCAATGGATTGCAGGCAGCCACTCAAGCAGTGGTTGAAGACGCCGTGCTGGAAAACCTGCTGGCACTGGCGGCTACTAAGAATGCCGCACCCGACGCCGCCGCAGTAGCTCGCGCCGAAGCAATCAATTTGCGGGGATGGCTAGCGGCGAATGCCGGCGACTCGACGGCAGAGAAGGCGCATCGCGACGCGGCTATTGCGCGTATTAGCAGCTTCGAAAAGGATCCGGAAAAGTTTGCGCCGATCGCCAGGCCGGCGGCTCCGCCGGGCCAGCCCATTGGGGATGACGAGTAGTACGGTTCTCAGGTAATCGATGTGGCCGGCCGCATTGTCGTCCAGAAAAAGAAACAAAGCTCAAACCCTCTACATCTAAACCGCGAAACCCGATGACTCAAATTCCAGCGTGGTTCGAGCGAAAATTCACCTTCACTTTTCCGGTGGAGCAATACCCCAATCTCTGCGTTCGGTTGCGCGGCACTCCGCCACGCCTGGAAGAGATGGTGCGCGACGTGTCACGCGAAGTTCTAATCGCCAAGCCGGCAGACAAATGGTCAGCCCAGGAGCACGCCGGACATCTGCTCGACATGGAACCGTTGTGGTTGACGCGAGTGGATGACTTTCTGGGCGATGGAGAGACTCTCACTGTCGCCGACTTGAGCAATCGGAAGACGCACGAAGCGAATCACAACGGCCGTCCGTTGAAAGATATTCTGGCTGAGTTTCGCGCCGCGCGACTGCGCCTGGTGGATCGTGTAAGCAGCTTCGAGGCGGCGGCGTTCGGCCGTTCCCTGCTGCATCCGCGACTGAAGCAGCCCATGCGGTTGGTAGATCATTTGTATTTTGTGGCAGAGCACGACGACCATCATTTGGCGAGGGTTTGGGAGATGATTGGAGGGTAAGACTTCGTTGTGATGCTATAATAGATCACATGAAGCAAGCCAGCGTGCGCGACCTTCGCTACCGGTTTACTGAAGTGGAGCACCTTTTGCGCGAGGGCGAGAAGATCGAAATCACCAAGCGCAGGAAGGTTATCGCTCACCTGATTCCCGCAAAGGCGGCCAGGTCCCGCACCCGCCCGGACTTTTTGGGGCGTTTGAAGAAAATTTATGGAGACAAAGTTCTGAAGGTCAGCGGTGCCGAATTGCTGGCTAAGGAGCGCGACCGTTTTTGAGCATCTACGCCGACACTAGCTTTGTAGTCTCGCTTTACACTCCTGATTCGAATTCCCGGCAAGCGGTCGAACTTATGCGGCAAGTCGACCTCCCATTAATGTTGACTCCGCTGGGTGAAGTCGAGTTGATGAATACCTTGCAATTGCGGATATTTCGTAGCGAGCTAACCTCCTTACAGGTGAAAGCCGCAGCCTCTGACATTCGCAAGGACTTCGATGCAGAGATTCTTGTGTTAAAGCCTTTTTCGGCGGCCATGTTCGAAAAGGCAAAACAGATCAGTCAAAGGCGGACTCGCAGCCTTGGAATTCGCGCGCTAGATCTTCTTCATGTTGCGTCTGCCGTGGTCCTGCAAGCTGAGACTTTCTATTCCTTCGACGTTGATCAGCGAAAGCTAGCGCGCGCCGAGGGGTTGTATCTTTCTTAGCTCCGGTCACTAGCTGAAATCCTCCAAATCCCCGCTTCCTCCTATTCCATAGTGAACCAACGTGCTAAATGGCGATGCGTGATCGTGGGGATTCGCCTGTATTCATGGGTCTATAATCGAACACAGAGAGTTCTCTAAAAAAGACATGCATTTATTCCCCCTGCTGGCACTTTTTGAAGGCGGCGAGATCGTTGATCTGGTTGGTCAAACTGGTCCTGTCGCAAAATCCGTTCTGCTTATTCTGCTTATCTTTAGCTTGATTTCCTGGGCAATTATTTTGTCGAAATGGGGAGTTTTGCGGCGGGCCAAGGTGCAGAGTGGCCGGTTTATCCGTGCGTTTCGCAAAGCGCAACGACTGCAAGACGTTGCCGCGGTGGCCGATCAGTTTCGTCCCAGCCCGCTGGTAGGCGTGTTTGAAGGCGGATTCGAGGAGTATCGGCAGCAGGTGGGAAACAGCGGAAGCCTGCGCAATATCACTTCGGTGCAGCGCGCCATGCAGATTGCGAACTCCGAAGAGTTGACGCGCTTTGAGCGCAACCTGCCGTGGCTGGCGATTACCGGCGCGGTGACTCCGTTTATCGGACTGTTCGGAACGGTCTGGGGCATTATTGACGCCTTCCACGGATTGGGCACGGCCGGGGCGGCCACGCTGCGTGCGGTGGCTCCTGGAATCTCAGAGGCGCTGATCACAACCGCGGCTGGACTTGCGGCGGCTATCCCTGCGGTCATTGCTTATAACCTGATTGGCGGCTCGATTCGCGAATTTGCTTCGCGCGGCGATGACTTTGCGTTGGAAATGATGAACGCGGTGGAGCGTCAGCAGCCGCAACCGGCATATCAGATGGCTGGCACCGAAGGGCGGCGCTAGATGGCGTTTACCGCGGCCAATGGGCGAACTCAGAGTTCGCTATCCGATATCAACATCACTCCGCTGGTCGATGTGGTTCTGGTGCTGCTGATTATTTTTATGGTGACGGCGCCGGTATTGCAGTCCGGGATTGAAGTGAATGTGCCAAAGACGCGCTCGGTGAAAGAGATCACCGAAGAGCGCATGGTCATTAGTATTGATAAGCAGCAGCGGGTGTTTCTGGGGAACGAAGGCGTCAACATTAACGAGATCGGCGCCAAACTACAGCAGAAGATTCGCGATCCGCAGCACCAGTTCATCTTCGTGCGGGCGGATGAAGATGTGCCCTTCGGAGCGTTTGCCACAGTCATGGATGCGGTCAAGAGCTCCGGAATCACCAACGTGAGCATCGTGACGCAGCCGCTTCAGAGCCATGGCAAGTAGCAGCGAGATTTTTTTCGAGCACGACAAGTGGGGCCGCAACCTTACCTGGTCGCTGGTGCTGCATGTGGCTGTGGCGGGGTCAATCATCGGCTATGCCACTTACGTTTCAACCGCACGCGGCGAAGGCTGGGGCGCCGGAGGCGGTGGAGAGGCGATTGGCGCCACGCTGGTGAGTACGGTTCCGTTGCCACAGACCAAAGCAGAAAAAGAGAACGTACTGGCGAATGAGTCGAAGGGAGTGGCGCAGTCGCTGCCTAAGCCAGAAGAGCAGGTAGAGCCGGAAGCGATTCCGATTCCAGATAAAGATATTAAGGTTAAGAAGCCGAAGCCTGAGCCCAGCGCCAGCAAGCGGAAAGCGGAACCACGACCAGTAGAAGAGGCGCATAACGTGGTGCCATTCGGGCAGGGTGGCCCGGTCAGCGGTCCGTACTCAACGTTCAGCGCGGGCGGGGCAAAGGGTGGATTCGGTTTTACCGGCGGCGGAGGCGACTTCGGCAATCGTTACGCCTGGTACGTAAGAGTCGTACAACAAAAAGTTTCGGAGAACTGGCAGAAGTACGAGGTGGATCCTGGGATCAAGGAAGCGCAACGCGTTTACCTGACGTTTGACGTGATGCGCGACGGACGTCCGGCGAATGTGCAGATCGAAAAATCAAGCGGCGTGCCGTCGCTCGATCAGTCGGCTACGCGGGCGATTCAGCGTATTGACACTTTCGGTCCCCTCCCCCCCGATTATTCCGGGAATAAAGTATCAGTAGAGTTCTGGTTTGATTATCGTCGATAGATATTTGGAAAGCTTCAGAGCTGGGAGTTTTAATTTGCATTCTTATTGGAATTACGTAAAAGCGATTATTTGTTTACTGGTGCTGGGCTGTGTTTCAGCGCGGGCCCAGGATGACTGGATTCGTACCGGTACCGGCCTGGGCCAGGAAAAAGTGCGGCTGGCAGCGGCCGATTTTAAGCCTTCCACTGGCGACGCCAAGAATGCTGATTTGCTGAAGACTTTCAACGACACTCTATTCAGCGATCTGGATAATGCCGGAATCTTCGACATGGTTTCGAAGAGTTTTTATCCGCTGGGCGCGGTTGGTACGGCTGCCGATGTGAAGTTTGAGGCCTGGAGTTCGCCGCCGCCAAATGCCGCCATGCTGGCATTTGGCAATCTTGGGATTACTGGCGGCAACGTGATGGTGCAGGGCTGGCTTTACGACGTGAAGAATGTGGCATCGCCGCAGATTTTGGGCAAGCAATATACGGATGCTGCGACTGACGACGCTACCCGCAACATTGCCCACAAGTTTGCCGATGAGATTATTTTTCGCTTAGGCGGCGGTATCCAAGGTATTGCAGAGAGCAAGATATTCTTTGTAAGCAGCCGCACCGGTCACAAAGAAATCTGGATGATGGACTACGACGGGGCCAATCAACATGCGCTCACGCGCCTGGGAGGAATTTCGCTTTCTCCGCGGGTTTCGCCGGATGGGTCGCGGGTGGCCTTTGCTTCGCTCACCAAGACAGGCTGGGACATCTCGATGTATTCGATGGAACTCAACCGCACAGTTTCGTTCCCGCATTTTGGGGGATTGAATGCAACTCCGGCGTGGACGCCGGATGGCAAGACGTTGGCGTTTTCATCCTCGCGAAGCGGAGATCCAGAAATCTACACAGTGGATTCGAGCGGTACCGGGTTAAAACGGATTACAGCATTTCGCGGCCCTGACATCGCGCCGACCTGGAACCGAAAGACCGGGGCGCAGATCGCATGGGTCAGCGGACGCAGCGGCCTGCCACAGATTTACACGATGGAATCTGACGGGACCAACGTGCAGCGGTTGACTGAAGATGGCTATGCGGTTTCACCAGCGTGGTCGCCGAATGGACAGTTTCTGGTTTTCTCCTGGATACGGCACTACGGGCCGGGAGCGCCGGGCGGGGACGATATCTATTTGATGGACCTCGCCAGCAAACGCTGGGTGCAGTTGACCCATGGCGGCGGCCGCAATGACTTTCCTTATTGGTCGCCGGATGGACGGCACATAATTTTTCAGTCGACGCGCTCGGGCGGCGAACAGATCTGGACCATGCTCGCCGATGGAACGAACCAGAAGCAATTAACTTTTAGCGGCAGCAATACGCAACCGAACTGGAGTTGGAAATAGCTTTCATACCCGGATTTATCGAATTCGTTATTACCCGGAGGCGGTGGAATGTTGGCCCATTGGCCCCGGACTTTAGCGGCGCGCAGCCTGAAACTGCGCGCGCTTATGCATGGGAGGAGTTACGGTGAAGAAACAAAGTTTGAAGTGGAGTACGTTGATACTGCTGTTGGGCGCCATCATTATGTTAGGCGCCTGCAAAAAGAAGGTGGCGCCACCGCCGCCGCCCCCACCCCCAGCGCCGCCGGCACCAACGGCATCGCTGACAGCGAGCCCCAGCACGGTCGACCGGGGACAGTCCACAACCTTAACGTGGCAGACCACCAACACCACTGACGTCAGTATTGATGGCATTGGCGCGGTGCAATCGAATGGAACGCAGCAAGTTACACCGAGCGATTCCACTACTTATCATCTCACTGCCAAGGGACCTGGGGGCTCGCAGGAAGCTACTGCCCGGGTAACGGTCAACGCGGCAGAGGCTCCGCCACCGCCGCCGTCGAATCTCAGCGAGGAAGAACTGTTCTCACAGAATGTGAAGGACATTTACTTCGGCTACGACGCTTACGATGTCGGCGCCAACCAGCAGTCCGCTTTGCAGGGGGACATTGCATTCCTCAAGGCACATACTGGAATCAAGGTCACGATTGAAGGACATTGCGACGAGCGCGGGTCGACGGAATATAACCTGGCGCTAGGCGACAATCGTGCCAACGCGGTGAGAACGGCGTTGACCCAAGGTGGGATTTCCGGGGACCGCATCAAGACGATCAGCTATGGCAAGGAAAAGCCGTTCTGTTCGCAATCGAATGAAGAGTGCTGGCAGCAGAATCGCCGCGGGCACTTTGTTTATGGCAAGTAGGGTCGCGTAGGGCGGCGGTCGTTGATTGTTGGGTCGATGGCCGCCGCTTCTTTGTTGATTGTCGTTGGTCGTTGGTCTTTCGTCGCTTTGTCGGCTGGTTTGGCGAACGACCCGGGGCCAACGACCGACGACGCTTTTGGCATCTTAATGGTTCGAACAATCAGGACATTCCTTATGAAAATTCAACGGTATTTGGGCGTTTCTGTTCTGGCGGCTGGACTGTGCCTGGTTCCGGCGGCGTGGGGCGTGAATCGCGACATGGTGCAGCTTCAGACGCAGGTACAGGCGTTGCAAGATCAGATGACGCACATGCAGCAGTCGTTCGACGAGCGCATGGGTGTGATGAACAGCCTGGTGGAGAAGAGCACAGACAGCATCAACCGGGTTGCAACCACGGTCAACGATCTGCAAGGTACGCTGCAAAAGCAGCAGTCAGACGCTAGTTCACACGTCGACCAATTGTCCGGGCAAATCCAGGCGCTGAATGACACGCTCGACGAGTTGAAAGCGCGGCTGGCGAAAGTCAGCAAACAACTGGAAGACATGCAAGCGGCGCAGCAGAATCTGAATGCTGCTCCCGCCGGTACGACAGGACCGGGAACTGCGCCGGGCACCGTGCCGCAAACCCAAGCACCTCCTCCGGATGTGCTCTACAACAATGCGCTGCGAGACTATAACGCCGGAAAAAACGACCTGGCGGCGCAGGAATTTGGCGACTACGTGAAGTTCTATCCCACGACCGATCTGGCGGGAAATTCTTACTACTATCTTGCCGACATGGAATTTCGCCAGGGCAACTACCAGCAGGCGGCGAAAGACTACGACCAAGTCTTGCAAAACTTCCCTACTGGCAATAAGGCTGCTGCGGCGCAGTTGAAGAAGGGCTTCGCGTTGATTGAGTTGGGGCAGAAGCAAGAAGGTGTGTCGGAGTTGAGGCGGGTTATTCAGCGGTATCCGCGTTCGAACGAGGCGCTGCAGGCGCGTGAGCGGTTGCGGAAGCTGGGGGTTTCGGCGGGTGGCGCGGTTCGGCCCGGGGAGTAGGGCTGGAAATGTAGTGGTTCACTGTTGGCCCTGCAATGGTCTCAGGGCCATTTGCTTTTCTCTGAGGAATCTCACCTTTCTCGTCAAGAGCCATGGCAGGTCGCAGGTCTCGCAATGCGGCGAGACCTTTCTAAAACCACCTCAGCGACAGAAACAAACCGTCCGCCTTTGAAACCGCTGCCGGGCCAGCGCCTAAACGCGGATTGTTTTTCGGGAGCTTTTCGCCTGGCTAGAAGCCGGGCGCCTCCACGGTGGTGCCTAGGTTGGCGTAATTTCCTGAACTGTTCGCTCTTCTGGCTAGTGATATTTGGCGTCAGGAACTTTTGTCGCGTAATTTGCGGTGGCGGCCTGGCCGGACCTCCGCGGCTGAAGCCGAGATCCACGCGCCCTAACGCTGCGCTGAAGCGCCGCTCTACCTAGTTGTTACGTCGAGTTTGGCCGAGCCGACCCCCAGGTCTCGCAACTGCGGCGAGAGCTGGGGCAACCGACTCTCTCGATGGTCTCTATTAGCTCTTAATTTCTTAGGCCTGCGATTTTGGTGCGGATTTTGTAGATGCTGGTGCTGGCTACTACGTAGAGGGTCTTGGCGTCTTTGTCTCCCCATGCCAGGTTGCCGATGACTTCTGGGACTTTGATGGTGCCGATGTGTTTGCCTTCTGGCGAGATAATCCATAGACCGCCGGGAGCGGCGCTGTAGATGTTTCCTTCTTTGTCAACGCGCATACCATCGGGGGAGCCCGGCAGTTTTTCGGAGGAGGCGTCGAGGAACATTTGGCCGTCAGTGACCGATCCGTCGGGCTGAACTTTGTAGCGATACCAGGCTTTCTTTCCTGACTCGGCGATGTAGAGATACTTTTCGTCGGGCGAGAAGGCGATGCCGTTGGGACGCGCCAGGTCTTTGATAATTAGCTGAAGTTTGTCGCGATCAGGCGGAGCGCCGGGCTTTTGCTGGCGGGCTCCAGGGATACGGTAGACGCCGTTAATTTGCTGCTCTTTTAGCGGATCCTGGTCGCCCTGGGTGGGGAGACCGTAGGGCGGGTCGGTGAAGTAAAGCGAGCCGTCGGATTTATAAACAAGGTCGTTGGGGCTGCTTAATTTTTTACCTTGATAAGAATCGGCCAGAACGGTGATTTGCGCTTTGGGATCGACCGACTCGAGTCGCCACACATTGCGGCGGGCGTGACCGGCGACGGTGACCCGTCCATCGGCGTCGAGCGTCATACCATTCGAGCCGGGCTCGGGACCCCCATAGGGTTCGGTTCCCAGGTAGCCACTGGGGTGTATGAAAACTTCCGCCTTTTGGCCGGGCTTCCAGCGGTTGATGTTGTTGGCAGGGATTTCGGCGAATAGCAGGCTGCCGTCGCGAGTCCAGACCGGGCCTTCGGTCCATTTGTTGAAGCCGGTGGCAACGCGTTCGACTTTGGCGTCGGAGGCGATCAGTTTGTCGAGTGCGGGATCGAGTTTCTGGACGTCCTGGGAGAATGCGCTGAGTGCAGTCATAAGAGTGAGAATTATTAACGTCAGTTGGCCGGTTGTTTTCATGCGAGGGATTGTATCGAAGATTGGCGGGATTGAAAGAACAGAAATTGTGGGCCGGTGGAAGTGTAGGGGTCCCTTCGACAAGCTCAGGGCAGGCTCTTCGGCGCAAAGTGCCGCGCCTCAGGATGACATCTGTTGGACGTGTTACCAGGTGCTGTAGGAAGTGCCGTCGCTGGACATGGCTTCTGAACCGCTGTGGACGTTGTCGATGCCGCCTTCTTGTTCGTCGACCGCCATCAGGGTGTCTTCGGCTTGTTCGGGGACCCAGGTATCCGCGTGGCCGGTCATGGGATCCATGGGGAGTGATTTGATGTAACCGGCGCTGACCAGGTCATCGAGCGCTTGCGGGGCTTTCTGCTTGTCCAGGGTGTACTGCGAGATTACGGACCGCAGGGTGAAAAGATTTTGCCGCAGCACCGACTCGCGGGCGCGTATCACCGACTGCTGGTAGGCAGGGATGGAGACAGAAATCAAAATGAGGATGATGCTGATGACGATCATCAGCTCGATCAGGGTGAATCCTCGACTCCGCGATTTGTAGAACCTCGCCATTACCAGTCCTTATACTTGGTGCCGTCGAGCGCGGTGCCTTGCGACTTAGTGAAAACGTCGAAGACGTTGTCACCGCCCCAGGAGTCGGAATCGGGATCGTCCTGCATGGAGCGCATGCCCCATTCGCTAGATCCGGTCATTGGATCAATCGGGATTCGGCGCAGGAACTTCAATTTCTTTCCGCTCACATCGACACCGTCGACCAAAGTCTGCAAGTCGGGCGGGTATCCTTCCGAGCCAACTTTGATTTGAAACGCCTGGCGATCGGCAGCGTCTTTATAGCGATCGATAGCGTCACGCATCTCCCAGACGGCGCGGCGCAGGTCGCGTTCCTTCTCGCGCTTGATGACTACGCGCGCCAGCGGCAGAGCCATGCTGGTCAGGATCATCAGGATGGTGGTAGCCACGATGAGCTCCACCAGCGTGAAACCGGCCGACTTGGAAGACGATCGCTTCATAAGTTGCCTGAGTCAAGAGTGCGAATGAAGAAGTAAGAAGGCAGAATGCAGAATTAAGGTCAAAACCATTTTTCAGCTCCGCTTCATTCTTGAACTCCAGATTTTGACTTCGACTACTCCTTGAATTCTTGGCTCTTACTTCTGCATTCTTACTTCTTATTTCTTACTTCTGCATTCTTACTTTTGCGTTCTCACTGCCTTCTACCTTTACTGCACGTTCACTGTCGCGGTCGCTCCGGACACTGGGATCGGCTGCATGCCAGGATCTCGGGCTCCGCCCTGGGAGATGACCAGCATTGACTGACCCGCCGCTTTAGCCTGCAAAGTAAGAACTACGACTGAGCCGCTCCCGGAAACTCCGCCAGAGGCGGGTGGCCGGGTGGCGGTGATCTGCAACGTGCCGGTAGTGTCGTCGTCACGATGGACCAGCGCTACGGCCTGGCCATCCTGCGACAACAACCCGCCATTCGAGACGTTGATCACTTGCAGGCTCTTGGGGTCGTAGCTGACTTGCAACGGCACGGAGAATACGTTGCTGGTGCCGTTCATCAAAACGCTTACGCTGAAGGTGGAGCCCTTCGACTGACTGATGGTCGGAGGATCGAACATGAAGCTTCCGGTACCGCTCGCCGGTTGCGGCGTGGTGGCTGGCTGACCCGCAGGAGGCGTGATTTGCGTCTGCGGTGCAGGCGCCCCCGTCTGGGCGGGCTGGGTTAGCGCCGGTTGCGGACGGCTGGCGGGGCGCAGTTCAATCGCGTTGCTGGTTCCCACCGACAACACATTCTGATTCAGGGCGCTCAGGTCGCGTCCGCGAATGATGTGGGGAACCATGACGAAAACAGTTTCATTCTCTCGCCGCTCCACGTTGGTTTGAGAGAACAGGTATTTCAATAAAGGTACTTTTGCCAGGCCGGGGATGCCGCTTAGTGAGCGGATGTCGTCGTCCTCTAACATTCCGCCCAGAAGATTGACTTCGCCCTCGCGGAGACGAATCTCATGTTCGATTTTGCGCTGACCAATGACAGGCTGATCGATGCCGCCGATGCTGACGTGGGAGGTAACCGCCGAAATTTCCATCAGAATCTTTAACGTGACTTCGCCATCAGGGTGGACTTTGGGCGTGATATCGATGTTTACGCCGACGTCCAGATATTGGAACTGCGTATTAACCAGCGGATTGATTCCGACGCCACCGATGCCGGGCTGGAAGGATCCAGTGGCGACTGGGACGCGATCACCGATCTTGAGGGAAGCTTTTTGGCCATCAACGGCTCGCAGTTGTGGGTTCTGCAATAGCTTTACGCTGCTGTCACTAAATAACGCGGTCGCCGACGCAGCCGGAATCGTGACGGTGAAGTCGGTGGCATTCAAATTCCCCAGCCGATTCAAATTGACCTGGTTGGGCGTACCTGAGGTGCTGCCATTTGTGCCGGTATTCGAGGTGGTGCTGCCGGTGGTCGAATTCGTATTGATGTTGTTCTGTAGGGCGACGCTAGCGGTGGTGGGCGGACTTATGCCAAGATTCTTAACTTTGTCACGACTGACCTGCATGATGGCGAGATCGACGATGACTTCGGGCTTGGCCTTGTCGAGATCATCCACCAGCTTCTGCGCCAGAAGAATCTGATCGGGAGTTCCTCTCACCACAATCGCGCCCTGAGACGGCAGGGGTTGAATCTTGGAGATCTCCAAAATCATGCGCAAGGTGTTTACCACTTCTTGTAATTCGGTAGTTTGGGAAATATTAGAAAGGTAAAAAGTTTTGATTACGCTTTGTTCAATTTCCTTGCGCTTGGCGGGATTGTCTGCGGCTACGAAAATCGTGTTCGGAGTTACCGCCCGCCAGAAGGTCTTGGACTCCAGGGAAATGATTTCCAAAGCCTCCTCGAGGGACACCCCATTCAGCTCGATCGCAACTCGCCGCGAGGTGTAATCAGGATCGAAAAGCACGTTGATGCCAGCCAACTTTCCCACGGTTTCATAGAGCCGCTTGGTGTCGTCGGTTGCCTTAATAGTGATAGGGACGTTGGAGATGGCGCTGAGTTCCACCGGGCCGGAGCCATTCTCCAGGCGTGCCAGTGACTTGCGAGTGGGAGTGACCGCCGCTTGCGGTCCGGGAGACTTTGCCGTCTCCATCATTTTTTGGGTGCGGCGGACTTCTTGTTGGGCGATGGAACTGGAAGGGTCAACCTGTTCGGCCTTTTGGAACTCTGCCAAGGCCTCTTCCAGCTTGCCCGCCTCGCGCAGTAGCTGTCCGCGGTGAACATGAGAGGCGCCAGCGAGAAACCGCATGCGCTCAAAAGCGGTACGGTATTGCAGTTCTTTGGGCTTTAGGTCGTAGGCCTGTTTATAGTCTTCGAAAGCCAGTTCGTAATTTTGCCGTGCTTCGGCATCCTGGCCTTGCTTGTAAAGCGACTTGGCCTTATCGGCGGCGGCTGGGAGAGTAAAGGCCACGACGAGCAGAAAAATAGCCGTCGGGCGAGTGAGGCGAATCATCAAATGTCCCTCAAGATCTTTAATTCGGGCGCGCCATGGCCCGGAATAGGCTTGCATGCGGATGCAAACTGAATTGACCGATTATAACATCGCTAATATTGGCTCCGAACTCATTGTTGGAGAGGTACTTACTCTCTTAAGTCTTAGTCCTAATAGGCGTCCGTTTTTATTACACCTTGTTACCTCCCCATGCATCGCCATTTTCGGGCTTGAGGTAATCTAGATAGCATGGCGCGGCAGCAATCCCACCAAACTCGGCCCAGTCCGGAGAAGAACCCTCGCCGCGACGCCACGGCGGCGGGCGGGCGAGATGCTGCGGTTAACAGGAATGCTTCGCATAATTACTTCTTGCTGGAAAAATTTGAGGCGGGCATCGCTTTGAGCGGCACCGAGGTGAAATCGATTCGAGCCGGCTTGGCGAACCTCAAAGATGCCTATGGTCTGGTTAAAAATGACGAAGTGTTTCTGTTGAATTGCCATATTGGTCCATACGACCACGGGAATATCTTCAACCACGAGCCGCTGCGGACCAGGAAGCTGCTGATGCACCGCGAAGAGATTCGTAAACTAATCGGCAAGACTCAGCAAAAGGGTCTCACTCTCATTCCGACTCGCCTATATTTCAAGAAAGCCAGAGTTAAAGTGGAGCTTGCGCTTGCTAAGGGCAAACAACTGTGGGATAAGCGAGAAACCGAGAGACGCCGGACAGCCGATTCGGAGGCCCGGGAAGCTATTGCGCGGAGCGCCAAGGGTCGGTAGCGAAAGTCGCATTGGAGCGCTACACCACGGCGCTGGCTATGCGGCCTCGTCTGGGGGCGCGTAGACGGTCGGATCGTCCCTTGAGGTAATTTTCTTCGGCTTCTTCCGGAGTCAGGAATGTGATGTTGGAAAATCCCATAACCTCCAGTTTTTTCAATAGAACGTCTGGATCGTAAAAGGTACGCCAGGGTTCTCCCATTGCTTCGACCGCCACAGATATCCTGGACTGATGCAGTGCCTCCTGAGGACTCAAGTCTGATTTGGGCCGGGAAAAAGTGAAAACAATCTCGCTGGTTGGCTGCTGTGAAGCCACGAAGCGAAAAATTGCCTCGGCAGTTTCCTCCGCCAAGTAGACCATCACCCCAAGACATGAGAAAAATGCCGGTTTAGAGGAATCAAATCCAGCTGGCAGCAAGCCGTCGCTCAAGGAAGAAGTTTCGAGATCGACCGGCACAAGGGCAACATTGTTAGGAATCGTAATGCCGGATGATTTCAGGCGATCGAGTTTGTTGGCCTGGCTCGCGGGATGGTCCAGCTCAAATATTCGAAGACCCTCCGCCCAGCCGGGCTGCCGATATCCAAAGGTGTCGAGTCCCGCACCCACGATCACGTATTGCGAAATGCCTCGCTGTACCGCCGCTGCGAGGCGGTCTTCGGCGAAGCGACTGCGAATCAGAACATGCGAACGCAGCCCGATCGCCCAGGGCTCCTGCGCCCGTTCGAGATTCGCGTGGATTTGATCGACTACGTCCTGGCCCAGAAGTTGGAGGATAACGTAATCTCTCAAGACTTTGGGGGAATCGTCGACGATCTGATGAACCGCCCGAAGCATAGCAACTCCCAGGGCGGTCTGGCTCGCAGTACGGGGAGACATAGACAAGGCCATTGTCCCACGGACAGCGGATCACATCTCTGCCCGCAAGGGGAACCATGGATCTCCTGAGATGCCACTGGTGTAAATCGGGTCTCTGCCGATAACTAGAGCAGCAGGATTGCCGGAGAACGGAGCCTCTATGGCGCTACTAGCGCGGATGCCTTTAAAAGCCAAACTATTCGCTCTGGTCGCGATTTCCGCTTTGGGCCTGGTGGCCTATGGGATTGCGTCATATGCCATGAGGGAAAGCGAGGAAATGATCGCCAGCCTGCGGGTGTACGACGATGTCAACGCGGATGCAGTTCTCCCCGACCTAAACACTGTCAAGGTACTGGTCCCTCTGTCCGAAATTTTGATGACTGAGGACCCAGACAAACTCGCGCAATTGGTTGCGAGTATCAAGACGGAGGAGAAGGCCTACACTGCCGCCGAACAAGACATACTTTCGCGGATGCCGGCAGGACGGACGAGGGAACTGATAGAGGGCAAGGCTCACGATTCGGCTATCAAGTTCTACGAGGCCGTCAATCAGCGATTCGTTCCCGAGATTCTAAAAGGCGATCGTCTGGCGGCGGAACGGGTTCTGCCGGATCTGAAAGCGGTCTACGAGGCAAGTCAGGCGGCCACGGCCGAAATGGTTCAAGCGGACACGAATGACGGTCAGGTGGCCCGGGATGCTGCGGCCGGTGTCATGGCGCACCGTACCGTAATGCTAATTGCTCTGGGCCTGGTGCTGATATTGGCAGTTTGCACTGTGGGTTTCGCTATAACACGATCGGTACAAGCCGGAATTGGCGTGATGCTGAACACGATTGAGGAAGTGGCGGCCAACAATTTGAATTGTCCGGACGCCGAAGTCTTTTCACAGGACGAGATCGGCAGGGCGTCAATTGCCCTGAACTCGATGAAGAACAATTTGCATGAGCTAGTTCAGGCCATCGCCGCAACTGCCGAGCATGTGGCCAGTGCCAGTGAGCAACTATCCTCTTCAGCAACTCTACAGGCGAGTAGCGCCGATACCCAGCGCGACCAGACTTCCCAGGTTGCGACCGCAATGCAAGAAATGTCGTCTACCGTAATGCAGGTTTCGGAAAACTCAAGCCGCGCGGCCAATGCCTCCAGCAAGGCCGCGGAAACCGCACGCCGTGGCGGGGATATTGTGGAGGCCACCCTCTCGAAGATGCGCGCTATCGCGGGCTCAGTTTCAGCGACGGCCAACAGGATCGCGGAGCTGGGAAAAAGTTCTGACCAGATCGGACAAATCATAGGCGTCATCGACGATATCGCTGACCAGACCAATTTGCTTGCCTTAAATGCAGCAATCGAGGCCGCCCGAGCCGGAGAACAAGGTAGAGGATTCGCGGTAGTGGCCGACGAGGTGCGCAAATTAGCGGAACGCACGACCACCGCCACCAAGGAAATAGCGGATATGATCGGAAGAGTTCAGACCGAGACTAAAACCGCGGTCGGCGCCATGAAGGCTGGCACCCGGGAAGTAGAAGAAGGCGTAACCACTACGGCGCAGGCAGGCAATTCACTGAAAGAGATTATCCATATGTCGGATAGCGTCGGCGAAATGATAACCCAGATCGCCACCGCCTCCACCGAGCAATCGAGCGCCAGTGAAGAAATAAACCAGAACATCGAACAGATCGCCAAGCTGGTCAAAGAATCGGCGGAGGGGGCGCAACAATCGGCCAAAGCTTGCCAGGATCTCAGCGGCTTAGCCCTCGATCTGCAGAAAATGGTCTCAAAATTCCGACTGGGAGAGCGCCGTCATTCCCCAAGCAGCGTAACCCCAGCCAAGGCGCTTTCCGCATCCGCGAGCTAGATTAGTCGTTTGATCGGGAGACCAGCGCCGTTCGCCGACTCCCGCCCGCCGTTCACCGAAAAACTGCATACCGCATAGTCGCCGCGTCGTAACCTCACTTTCACGACGGCACTGGAGGTGACTGATGCAGCAGCAGGATAAATTTAATCGAGAAGAAGCAGCGATCCTGGCGATTGCTCTCGCAGTCGCGGGTACCCTTTCAATCCTCAACCAGATGCTCCCTTTGTGGACAAGCGGCGTTTCGTTGGCCGCGATACTTCATGCCGCGCCCTTGCTTCTGGTCGCGGTTGCGCTCATTCTCGCGATCGCGGAAGAACGGACGTGGAGCTCTGCCAACGCGGCAGAGCAGAAAGCAGGCAAATATGGGCGATAACAAACTTACGACATCAATGTTCGCTGGCGGCGCGGTAATTCTGTTCGGCGTGCTTTTGCTGCTGGAGCAATTCGGTTACATCCCCAGCCATTGGTTCAATTTTTGGGCGGTGGTTCTGTGCATACTTGGAATCTTTCAGATGATTCAAGCGCAGCGCTGGAGTAGCCGGGCATGGGGAGCGTTCCTCATATTTGCCGGTTTCGCGCTGGAGATGAGTTCCCTGGGTAAAGCGAATTTCCATCTGGCGAAAACGTGGCCAGTGTTCATTATCGCGATGGGAGTCATTATTCTGATCCAGGCGATGGAGAAGCCCAACGCCATGATGGGGTCTCTTTCCCCGCATTTCAGTATCTTGAGCTGCATGGGTGGCGGAGACTTCAAGGTCCAAGCCAAGAACTTCCGTGGGGGCACGGCCAGCGCCCTGATGGGGGGCTTTGACATCGATCTGCGAGAAGCGGACATGGAGGGAGATGTCGCGGTAGTCACACTGAACGCTTTTATGGGAGGCGGCGTGCTACGGGTGCCGGAGTCGTGGGCGGTGCAGTTGCGGGGCTCTATGATTATGGGGGGTAATAGCCTGAAGGTGCGCGAAACGGTGGGGCCAACAAAGACTTTGATCGTGGAAGGCATGTCGGTGCTGGGAGGCTTCGAGATTCGTAACTGAGCGCCTATGCATCCTCTCTTCACGCGGTTTCGCAATTTCGGGATTTACCTGCTGGCGTGGCTGCCGCTGGCTGCCATGCTGGCATACCTGCTGCGGGCTTCGGGAGGATTTGGCTGGGGCGAGGCCCTGGCGCTGAGTCTGCCGCTATGCTTCATCTATGCGTTCGTTTGCCTGGCGGCATGGTATCCCTGCCGGGTCACGCCACTCGAGACCTCGGGATTTCCTCGTCTGGCGCTGACTCACTTTCTCGCGGCGGTTTTCTTGAGTTCACTGTGGACAGTGATGGCGAGAGGGCTGGCACTAACTTTAGCCGAATGGCATCGCTTTGAAGGCATCGATATCGCGGCTGGCGCAGAACCTTTCCCTGCTGTGGATCACCGGCATATCTGCTGTACCTTTTGTCGGTGACGTTCCATTACGTGTCTCCTTGCGGAGCAGAACGCGCGCGAGGCGCAGGCCCGTGCCCTGGAAGCGCGAGTGCTGGCACGCGACGCCGAGTTGAAGGCGTTGAAGGCACAGGTAAATCCTCATTTTTTATTTAACTGCCTGCACTCGATCAGTGCGCTAACCACTTCGGACGCCAGCCGGGCACGGGAGATGTGCATTCTGCTGGCTGATTTCTTGCGGGCCACGTTGCGGCTGGGCGGGAAAGAAAGCATTAGTCTGGAAGAGGAACTGGCGCTGATTCGGGGCTATCTGGCGATCGAGAAGGTACGCTTTGGAGCCCGCTTACGAATGGAAGAAGAGGTTGACGGCGAGACCAACGGTGTATTGATTCCGCCGCTGCTATTGCAGCCCCTGGTGGAAAATGCGATCCGTCACGGGATTGCACATCTGCCCGAGGGTGGAATTATTCGGCTGAGGACGCAGCGAGTCGGCAACTCGGTTTCCATTGAAGTAGAGAATAGCTTTGATCCGGAGTCGCCGGCGGCGTTGAAGACGGGCGTCGGGTTGGAAAACATTCGGCAGCGGCTGCATACCAGGTATGCCCATGAGGGGACAATCACGGTGAAGTCGGAGAGCTGGAAAGTTTCTGGTGCGAGTTAGTTTGCCGGCGCAGGAATCGCTTGAAGTGCTGTCTTGAGAGGCGCGGTTAGCGAATAGGGGTCCTTCGCTGCGCTCAGGATGACATACGCGGGGTTGTGGATTTTGGCTATGAGCACCGATAAAACAATTCGGGCAGTGATCGTGGACGACGAAGAGCTTGCCCGGCAAGTGCTGCGCGAGATGCTTGCGGGCGCATCCTGAAATCGAAGTTGTTGCCGAGTGCGCCAATGGGTTTGAGGCGGTCAAAGCAGTGACGGAGCTCAAGCCCGATTTTTTGTTTCTCGATATTCAAATGCCCAAGTTGGATGGCTTCGAAGTGCTCGAATTCGTGGGGACGGAACGGGCAACGATTTTTGTGACGGCATTCGATGACTACGCATTGCAGGCTTTTGATGCCCACGCTGTGGATTATCTTTTAAAGCCGTTCAGCGCTGATCGCTTTGAGAAGGCCTTGCTGCGAGCGAAGCAGCGCATCCACGAAGGTGCCTCGACTTTGCCGGCACCGTCGGATCTGGCACGGAATGCACGTCCGCCGGCGCAGTACGCAGAACGGGTTGTGGTGCGCGATGGCACGCGAGTTTTCATAATCCCGGTCAGCAAGCTCGAGTATGCCGAGGCTCAGGACGATTATGTTGCGCTCGTCAGCGAGGGCAAGACGCACTTGAAGCAGCAGACTATTTCGAGCCTGGAAGCTGCGCTCGATCCGACACGGTTTCTGCGGATTCATCGTTCCTACATCGTGAACCTGGAACGAGTCACCCAGATTGAGCCTTACAGCAAGGACAACCATGTGGTGGTGCTTTCGGATGGGAAGCAGCTTCCGGTCAGTCGAAGCGGGTACGCGCGTCTGCGGGCAATTCTGGATCAGCGGGCGTAGCTGCGAGCGCGCGGATTCATCACTTAAATTCTGTCATGCTGGGCGCAGCGAAGGACTTTACTGACGGCAGCACGCTTGCCGGTAGGGGTTCTTCGCTGCGCGCAGCATGACAGGATTGGTTAAGCTACAGGAATGCGGCCGCCTTGAGTTTCCGCAGATGGTTCCTGAGGTTGCGTTCTTGCGCCTCTGCCGACGATACTTATGAAGATACCCATGAAAACTAATCTTTCTCTTTCTGCTCCTGCTGAACTTGAAACTGAGGCTCTCGTCGCGGTTGTGCTTGACCGAGGCGAAAAAGATAAACCGCAAATTGCAGTGGACTCGAGCGATGCCGCCATCAAAGACGCTGCCGCTGACGTGTTAACCAGCGGCGAAGCTGTCGGTAAGCCGCATGGAAGTCACTTTGCTGCACAAGCCTGCCAAGCTAAAGGCTAAGCGGCTGTTGCTGCTGGGCGGAGGCAAGGCCAAGAATTTCTCGGCCTTTGAGTTGCGCAAGCTGGCGGGCGCGGCAGTGCGCAGTTTGAAATCCCGAGGAGTAAAGAATTTCGCCTTCGTTGCGCCGGAAAGCGAATTGAAAGCCGATGAAGCCGTGAAGGCGATTGTGGAAGGCGCATTTGTTGGGATTTTCGACTCGGACACTTACAAGAGCGACCGGAAGATTCAGACTATCGACTCGATCACCGTGGTCACGAAAGGCGACCAGGCTCTGCTGCAGAAGGCAATGGACGAGGCGCGCATCCTCGGCGAATCGCAAAATTTCACCCGGCAACTGGTGAATGAGCCCTCGAACCACATGACGCCGACCATCCTGGCGGAGCAGGCCCGGAAGATGTGCGAGGAAGTCGGATTGCACTGCGAGATCTACGGCGCGGACAAAATCAAAGAGTTGAAGATGGGCGCTTTCTGGGGCGTGGCGCAGGGATCGGATGAGCCGCCGGCGCTGATTGTTATGAAATATGAACCGGCAGGCGCGCCCGCAAAACCGGTGCTCGGGCTGGTCGGCAAGGGCATTACGTTCGATACCGGCGGCATCTCGATCAAGCCTTCGGATGGCATGGAGAAGATGAAATACGACATGGCTGGCGGCGCCACCATGATCGGCGCCATGCGGGCGATTGCGTTGCTGAAGCCTAAGGTGAAAGTGATTGGAATCGTCTGCGCTTCGGAAAATATGCCCTCCGGCAAAGCGCAAAAGCCGGGGGATATTCAGACGGCGATGTCCGGCAAAACTATTGAGATCATCAATACCGACGCGGAAGGACGGCTGGTGCTGGCTGATGGGCTCTGCTATGCGCGCCAGTTGGGCTGTACGCATCTGGTAGATGCCGCCACGTTAACCGGCGCGGTTGTGGTCGCACTGGGCTATGCGAATGTAGGCGTATTCGGGAATGACGATCCTCTTTATGATCGCCTGGCCAAGGCGTCGGACAAGGCGGGCGAAAGAATGTGGCGGCTGCCGGTGAGTGACGAGTATCTCGACATGACTCGGTCGAGCATCGCCGATCTGGTGAATACCGGCGGGCGCTGGGGCGGGGCCAGCACTGCGGCAGCGTTCCTGCGCGAGTTCGCGGAAGATACACCGTGGCTGCATCTCGACATTGCGGGCACGGCATGGATGGAAGATGCCAAGCCCTGGATCGCCAAGGGGCCTTCGGGGATCGCGGTGCGCAGCCTGGTTGAGTTTGTTCAGGACTTCGCCAGCTAAGAGCATTCACCACAGAGGACACTAAGTTGCACAAAGGAAAACCCTCAGCTGCAGTGGTTTTCCTTTGTGAGACTCTGTGTCCTTCGTGGTTAGTGGGTTATAAGCAGCCTGGGGGGCCTCCGCGGCATCCTATCCGCCGCTGATATTCCCTGTGTGTCAGCAAATCGCAGGATCGGGAGGCGTCCATGAAGATGCTTTTTGGGGTTGGGCTGGTGGTTCTTATTCTGGGGATCGTGTCGTTTTTTGTGCCATTTCCGCAGCAGGAAAATCACGGCATTAAAGTCGGTGACGCCAAGATCGGAGTACAGACTACGCACAGCGAACATATTTCGCCGATCATAAGCGTGGTATTGGTTCTCGGCGGCGCTGGCATGATGATCGCCGGTAAGGGATCAAAAGCCTAGTAGAACTTCGAATCTTTTTCTCATTACTGAGCGCAGCAAAGAACCCCTACCGGCAGCCCACTCGTCGGTAGGGGTTCTTCGCTGCGCTCAGTAATGACAGGAAGTTACATCACTGGCGGAACGCTGATTCCCATCACCGCCAGCACGCGGATCAATTCCCTTCGTACTATGGCTGCGGTCGCCAGCAAGAAGTTCTTTCGGGCAGCATCGGTTTCGCTGAGGATCGGATACCGATGATAGAAATAGTTGAATAGCTGGGCCAGTTGAAAGGCGTGCTTTGCCAAGTAGGCTGGCTCGGTAGTGGCAATGCATTGCTCGTATCACGTAAGAAGTCTTCGAAGCCGCCAGCCAAAGCTCCCACAGTTCGTTCTCGCGTAAATATTCGGTAGAGACGTAGCTCGCTACGTCTCTGTCCGGATCGATCCCGCCCTTACGGAAAATATTTGTCGCTCGCACGACCGCGTATTGCGCATAGGGACCGGTTTCGCCTTCGAAGCTCAGCGCTTCCTTGAAGTCGAAGGCAATCACCGAATTCTTGGTGAACTTGAGCATGAAGTAGCGCAAGGCGCCGATGGCAATTTGCGTGGCAATATCGAACCGCTCGGCTTCGCTCAACTCAGGATGGCGCGGATCCACCTCCTTCTTGGCGGAAGCTATCAGGGTATCGAGTAAGTCGTCGGCTTTCACGCCGAAGCCCTTACGCCCCGAAACTTCAATGTAAGGACGGGCTTTGTCTTCTTCGCTGAGCTGATAGCCAAGTTCAGCGGCGCAACGCGGAGTGAGCGCGACCATCTCGTAAGAAAAATGGGTGTAGTGGTCGGCCGCTTCTGCGTGGCCCAGCGCGCGCAGCGCTTCAATTACAGTGTTTTGTGGATCTGACTGGCGGGCATCGATCACGTTGTAGATTTCCGCTACGTCGCCAAAATGCGGGTGAACTTTCTCGCCGTCGGTAGTAGAGATCCAGCATTCGTTCTGATTTGGATATTAAAAAACTTGCGATAGCCAAAGTCGCGCCCCAGCAGCCCAAATTTCCACATGTGGTAGGCGATGTCTTTGCCGACGTATCCGACCGTGCCGTTGGAGCGCACGATTACTTTCTGATCGTCTTCTTCGACTTCGGAGACGTCGGCGGTGGAAGTGGCGCCAAAGCGGCGCATCACCCAGCAGCCTTTGTTCTTTCCGGCATCCTCGAAGATCAACGCGCCGCTTTCTTTTAGCTTGGCAAAGGCAGCGTCCCAGAAATGGAGGTGGAGAATTTCGCTCTCGCGCGGGAGAAAATCATATTCAATGTCAAGGCGATCCATCGTCTCCAGATGACGGCGAAGCACGGCGGTCGAAATCAACTCAGCGATGGCGGCAGTTTCGTTCCCGCCTTCTTCGATGGCGTGAAGGGTCTTGGAACGGGCCTGCAAATTTTGTTTGTCAACTTCGTACCACTGGGAGACGCGGGCGTAGAGGTCCCAGCAGTAGTAATCGAAACGCGGCTGCGCGATCAGTTGTTCGATCTCCTGGCGAGACTTCTTTTCGATGTGGAGAAACCCGACGATTACGTCGGCGACCTGAACGCCGGTGTTGTCGATGTAATTCTGAACATCCACTTCCCTGCCGGCGGCGCGCAATAAGCGGACGAATGTGTCGCCCAGAATGGCGTTGCGCAGGTGGCCCACGTGGGCCGCTTTATTGGGATTGATGCTGGAGTGCTCGACCAGAACTTTCCCAGAGGCCACAGCGGCTTCGGGCTTCTCGCCCGCAACCAGCGCCGCCGCCAAGGCCGCGCGGTCGACACGAGCATTGATGTAACCAGCGCCCGCAAGTTCCAGTTTCTCGAAGCCCTCGATCGGTCCAATTCCGCTGACGATTTCTTCGGCGATCTTGCGCGGCGCCTTGCGTAACTGCTTGGCCAACTCGAAAGCAAGAGGCAGGGCGTACTCGCCCAGCTCAACTTTAGGGGGCTGATCGATGACGATTTTTGGCAAAGTCACGCCGTAGGTGCGCTCCAGAAAATCGCTTACTTTGTGGGCCAGTCGGGCTTCGAGATAACGATACAAGTGTCCCTCTAAACTATTGAATAAAAAGTGATTGTAGCAAAGGCGAGCGATTTGACGGTGAGCGGCAGCTTGTTATGATGGTCGTTGCTGGTTGTTGGCCCGCGCTCTCGGTCGTTGGCCAGAGACTAACTACCAGCGACCAACTACCGCCTTCATGCGAATTGCCTACCTCGACTGCTTTTCCGGTATCAGCGGCGACATGTTTCTCGGCGCTTTGATCGATTCCGGAGTGTCTCGCACAAGTGCTGGAGAATGCAGTCGCGGCTCTGAATATTGGGGCCGGATTGCGAGATTTCGCGAGTAAATCGCAGTGGAATCATGGCGACGAAAGTTGACGTGATCGAAGATGTGGGGCGGACACTCATGTCCGCCCAGCGGAGGCCACAATCCCACTCTCACGAACATCATGCTGAAGCGCCAGTTTCGGAGGAGGAGAGGCGGACAGGAGTGTCCGCCCCACATCACGAGTCCCGTGAGCCTAATTCCCATGGCCGATCTTTAAAGAAGATCAAGCAGATCATTCAAGCATCCACCATCAGCGAGAGTGCCAAGCAAACCGCCGTCGCCATCTTTCAAGCCCTCGGCGAGGCTGAGGCGAAAATCCACAATAGCGACATCGAGAAGATTCACTTTCACGAGGTTGGTGGGGTCGATGCGATGGTCGATATTGTCTGCGCGGCGGTTGGAGCGGAAGCGCTGGCGGTTGACGAGATCGTTTGCTCCCCGCTGAATGTCGGGGGCGGGACGGTAGATTGCGCGCATGGAACATTTCCGGTGCCGGCGCCGGCTACTTTGGAATTGCTGCAAGGAGCGCCAGTGTATTCGTCTGGGCTGCAGGCGGAGCTGGTGACGCCCACCGGCGCGGCCATCGTGAAAACTTTGGTAAAACGGTTCGGACCGTTTCCAGCCGATGATGTCCTCGAAAGCTGGATATGGGGCGGGTTCTCGCGACTTTCCCGGACACGCCAATGTGCTGCGCATCACCGTTGGTGAATCGGAATCGGCGTCAGAAACATCTGTAGATTCCGTAGCGGTATTGGAAGCGAACCTTGATGATCTGAATCCTCAGGTGTTCGGCTATGTAATGGACCGGCTGCTGGAAGAGGGCGCGCTCGATGTGTTCGCGATTCCGGTGCTGATGAAAAAGAGCCGGCCAGGGACGCTGCTGACTGTGCTTTGCCAGCAGCAAGACGCCGACAAGTTGAGTGCACATCATTTTCGCCGAGACAACCACTCTGGGCGTACGCCGGCGCGATGAGCAGCGGCAGATTCTGGCGCGGCGCTGGGTTGATGTCAGCACCGAGTGGGGCAGCGTGCGCATGAAGATTGGCAGCATGAACGGGACAGTCAGCAACTACGCGCCGGAATATGAAGATTGCCGCAAGATTGCCTCCGAGCATCAGGTACCCTTAAAGACTGTTATGCAAACGGCGATTCAGGAATATTTGAAAGAAGGCATTAACCACCAAGGACACTAAGTTGCACAAAGGAATTCCCAGTCTTCAGATTTTCCTTCGTGTAACTTCGTGTCCTTAGTGGTTCAAGACTCTATGGCTAAGAAGTTTTACATCACGACGCCCATTTACTACGTTAACGCGCGGCCTCACATTGGCCATGCATACACCACTATTGCGTGCGATACCGTGGCGCGACGGCAGCGCATGATGGGCTTCGACACTTACTTTCTTACTGGCACTGACGAGCACGGGCAGAAGATTGAGCGTGCCGCGCAGGCCGCTGGCAAGACGCCGCAGCAGTTCACCGACGAAGTATCGGCCGAATTTCGTTCCCTGTGGGACCGGATGGGGCTGACCTACGATGATTACATTCGCACTACCTCGGATCGGCACAAGCAGGGCGTACAGGCGCTGTGGCGGAAGCTGCTGGAAAAAGGATTTATCTATAAAGGCAATTACACCGGACAGTATTGCGTCTTTGATGAAATGTACGTCGACACGCCGCCGGGGGTTCCCTGCCCCGAATGTGGTCGAGCAACGGAGACCGTGAAGGAAGAGAACTACTTCTTCAAACTTTCAGCCTTCGCTGACCAGCTGTTGAAGCTCTATGCGGATCAGCCCGACTTCATCCGGCCGGAGACACGGCGCAATGAAGTGATTTCGTTCGTGCGCTCCGGTCTGCGAGACCTTTCCGTGAGTCGGTCGACTTTCTCGTGGGGGATTCCGGTTCCCGAATGATCCCAAGCACGTGATTTATGTCTGGCTCGAGGCCTTGGCCAACTACATCACTGCGCTCGGCTACGGATCGGCCGATTCGGCAAAGTATGAAAATTATTGGCCGGCCGACCTGCAGATGATCGGCAAAGAGATTGTCCGCTTCCATTGCGTTTACTGGCCGGCATTTCTGATGGCCGCGGGCTTGCCGTTTCCGAAGAATATTGTAGCCCATGGCTGGTTGCTATTTGAGGAAAGTAAGATGTCGAAATCGCGCGGAAATATTGTGCGCGCGGAGACCATCCTCGAAGTTCTGGGTAACGACGCGTCTGCGGTATTTCCTGCTGCGTGAAATCGTCTTCGGCCAGGACGGATCATTTTCATTCGATGCGCTGGTACAGCGCTACAACGCCGATCTTGCCAACGGACTGGGCAATCTCGCCAGTCGCACGCTTACCATGATTACCCGGTATTTCGGCGGCGAGGTACCGTATCCGTCGGCAACCTCGCACACCCCAGCGGATGAAGCCATTGCGGAGACGGCGGGTCGGCGTCATTGCGGAGTTCCACGCGCAGTTCGAGCAATATCAATTTTCGAAGGCGCTGGAAACAGCCTGGAGCCTGGTGGCTGCGGTTGATAAATATATCGTCGAGAACGAGCCCTGGACCCTGGGTGAAAAACAGGATGAAGACAGCCGGGCGCGCCTGGCTACGGTGCTCTACACCGCCGCGGAGGCGTTGCGGATTGTGACCGCGCTGGCGCATCCGGTGATTCCCGAAGCCACCGCGAAAATCTGGACTCAACTTGGATTAGGAGAGATCAAGAGCCTGGCATTGCCTGAACTGCAATGGGGACAGCTCGGACTGAGCACCAAATTAGGTGCGGTTCAAGCGGTGTTCCCTCGGGCCGACAAATCAGCGGTCGAAAGGATGCAGAAGATGGAAGACGAAGGACGAATTGTTCCGGCGGCGACCGAGGTGCAACCGGCGCCTGTGGCCGTGAAAACCGGCGCAACATTCGCGGCGGAACCGGCGGGCGCACAGGCTGCAAAGCCGGCGGCGACCGACGGCAAAATTACTATCGATGATTTTGCCAAAGTTGAGCTGCGCGTTGCGCTGGTGAAGGTCGCGGAGAAGGTCAAGGGCGCTGACAAACTGCTGCGGTTGGAAGTTGACCTGGGGACGGAAGTACGCCAGATCGTTGCTGGAATTGCCGAGGCTTATACGCCTGAGTCATTGATCGGACGCAAAGTAGTGATCGTGGCCAATCTGGCGCCCCGAAAGCTGCGTGGTTTGGAATCCAATGGGATGATCGTTGCGGCTTCGCCTGAGGGTGGAAAAGCTGTGCTGGCGGGCTTTCTGGAAGACGTACCGCTGGGGACGAGATTGAAATAATTGCGCGGGAACGCTGCAGGCAGACGTAGCGAAGCTACGTCTCTACACGGGCATTCTTGTTAATGGCAACGAGCAAAGGCCAATGACCAACGACCGATGTTCCTAGACTCCCATGCCCATCTCGACGGCGAGCGCTTCGACGCCGACCGCGAAGAAGTTTTGGCTCGCGCCAAGGATGCTGGCATCTGCAACATCTTGGCCATCGGCAGCGGCACCGGTCCTGGATCCCTCGATTGTGCAATAAAACTGGCTGACAGCTATGAACAGCTCTATGCCACTATCGGAATTCATCCTCATGAGGCCGAGCTTGCAAGAGACTCTGACTTTGCAGAACTTGAACAGCTCGCCCAGCGCCCGAGAGTAATTGCCTGGGGCGAAATCGGGCTCGACTACTTTTACGACCACTCGCCGCGCGAAGTTCAAAAGCAAGTTTTCATTAAGCAGATGGAGCTGGCGCGTGCCGCCAAGCTGCCCATCGTCATTCACAATCGCCCCTCGCAGGAAAGCGACAACGCCTGGGAAGATTTCTTTTCACTTATCAATCAGCACTGGGCATCAAGCGGACTCGGTGGCGTTCTGCACTGCTTCACCGGAACTCCGGCGCAGGCCAAGCGAGCGCTCGACCTCGGCTTCGTAATTTCTTTCTCGGGAAATATTACATTTCCCAAGGCGCAACCGATCCGCGACGCGGCCAAAGAAGTCCCGCTCGACCGCATTTTCATCGAGACCGATTCTCCATTTCTGGCGCCGGTGCCGCATCGCGGTAAACGCAACGAACCGGCATTTGTAAAAGAGGTGGCGCGGCAATTAGGCGAGTTGCGCGGCATTTCAACCGAGGAAATCGGCGACATCACGACGCAGAATTTCTATCGCTTCTTTTCGCTTCCAGAAAAATCGGGCTCCATTTAATTTGTTACCTGAGCCTTGGACATTCTGAGCATAGAGAAATATCGCTCAAAGCCGCAAAGGTGCCAGGGGCCTTCGCTGCGCTCAGGCTGACAAGCTCTGGAGCGTACTTTAGGGTATTCTTTAGCAACTCACTTTTATGCCAGAAAACACATTTGATGTCGTCAGCAAAATCGAACTGACCGAGGTTTCCAACGCCATTCAGCAGGCGATGAAAGAAATCACCACCCGATTCGACCTGAAGGACTCGAAATCCAGCATCGAACTCGATGGCAAAGACGCCATGGTACTCAAGTCCGCCGATGAATATAAGCTCAAAGCCATCAATGACATCTTGCAGGCGAAGCTGGTAAAGCGCGGCGTCTCGCTCAAAGGCTTAACCTATGCACCCATAGAATCAGCTCTGGGCGCGACCGCCCGGCAGCGCGTCACCATGACCCAAGGCATTCCCATTGAGAAAGCCAAGGAAATCGTAAAGCTGATAAAAGATTCAAAGAAGAAGGTGCAGGCATCTATTCAAGGAGACCTGGTGCGCGTCAGCGGCAAGGATCGCGATTCGCTGCAGGAGACAATTGCCCTACTGAAACAGAAAGATTTCGGCGTCGATCTGCAGTTTACGAATTACCGGTCGAATTAAAGCGAATTAAAATCGCAGAGGACGCGGAGTTAGAGAGAGCGGTGAATAAATCGGCATACGGCGACTGGAAGCGCAGAATCGAAATCAACACTCTGCGTCCCCAGCGTCCTTTGCGGTTTTCAGCACTTTGAAAAACAATTGAGCACACCAGCCACCATCAACGGAAAAGAAACCTTCGAGATGTTGCGCGAAGATCTGGCCGCTATCGAGCGTGAGTTCGGTCGCGACACCGTTTCCGATGTCGAGGCCATCACCGAAATCGGCGAGTACCTGCGCCAAGGTGGAGGTAAACGGATTCGCCCGTCGTTGTTGTTACTCGCGTCCAAACTGTTCGACTACCAGGGACGTGGCGCCATTCGGCTGGGTGCGGTGGTTGAGATCATCCACACCGCTACGCTGGTTCACGACGACATCATTGACGAGGCCGAAACCCGCCGAGGAAGGCCCGCCGCCAACACCCAGTGGGGCAATTCCAAGTGCGTGCTGGCCGGGGACTGGCTTTACATGCAGGCCTTCAAGGTCGCGGTACAGGAGCGAAACTTCCGTATCCTCGACACGCTGATCGAACTGACCCAGCAAATGGTGGAAGGCGAACTGCTCCAGATGGAAAAGCTCGGGCAGCTCATTTCGCTGGATGAGCATTTCAATCTCATTTATCGCAAGACTGCATGTTTATTTTCGGTATCGATGCGGATGGGCGCAATCCTCGGGGGAGCCACCGCCGAGCAAGAGGAAAACCTGGCGCAGTACGGCCGTAACCTCGGCATGGCATTCCAGATTGTGGATGACGCCCTCGACCTTACTGCCTCAGAAGATGTCCTGGGGAAACCTGTAGCGAGTGATTTACGCGAGGGCAAAGTCACCATGGCGGTGATTCATGCCCTGCAGCGTTGCACCCCGGCGGAACGCAAACTGATTGAAACTGTGGTTCGCGAGCGGGCTTTTGATGGCGTAACCCACGGAGAGGTATTGGCCGTCCTTAATCGACATGGATCGCTTGAGGCGGCGTACGACCGCGCCATGCAATATGCTGAGCTGGCGCGAAATGCCATCTGTACCTTCCCCGATAGCGATATCAAACGTGCTTTGCTATGGGCCCCTGAATTTGTGGTCGCCCGGGAAAAATAGCGACCCCTTCCGATTTTTTCCCGCCAGGTGTAACTTTCTTCCTGGTGGTAAATCCATTGGGTTGGCTATCTCGTATGTCATAGGGAGCATCTACTAGCCACGCACCTCAATCTTCACCCAGGAGACACTAAACATGAAGAAATTAATGATCTTGGTACTCGCATTCGCGGTAGTCGGCAATGTTGCCGCTTTTGCCCAGGGAATGGCGCAGGACTCCAAAATGGGAGATTCTGCCGCCAAGGCGCCCCTGAAGAGCATCAAGGGCACCATCAAAGCCGAAGGTGACAAAACCACTTTTGTTGCCGATTCAGACCAGAAGTCGTGGGACATTATGAATCCAGAAGCGGTCAAGGGACACGAAGGTCATCACGTCGAAGTCAGCGCGCACGTTTATGCTGACAAGATGGCGATTCACGTAATGAAGGTCAAGATGTTGAAAGATCAGGCGATGAAAGACAAGATGTAATTTCAGCAACACGAAGTGAAGAGAGGGCGGCACTCTGCCGCCCTTTTACTTATACTGATCCTGCCTTAATTTCACATGACAGATCTCTTTTCCCACATGGCCCGCCATGGGTACGCCCTGGTATTCAGTTTCGTCCTGGCAGAAGCCAGCGGCTTCCCTGTTCCTGCCGCATTGGCGTTGGTGGCCGGGGGAGCAGCAGCCGGATCCGGGGTCATGAGTTTGCCAGCTGTATTTTTTTGCGCTCTTGTCGCGTTGCTGCTGGGCGATTGCTTTTTATTTATCTTGGGGCGCTATACAGGATGGGGCCTGTTGGGGCTACTGTGCCGGCTCTCAGTCAATCCTGAAAGTTGCATCCTGCGGTCGGCGGAGTCGTTCTATAAGCGCGGCAAAATGACTTTGCTGATCGCAAAGTTTATTCCCGGGGTTAATACCATGGCCCCGCCGCTAGCCGGCAGCATGAAGATGCCCTTCGCGCAGTTCCTGCGGTTCGATCTAGCCGGAGCCACGCTTTATGCCAGCGCCTACATCGCGCTGGGATATATCTTTCGCGAATTTTTAGCGCTGATCACTCGAAGCTTCATCGCAGCCAGCCATCTGGTTGAAGCCGTCGTAGTGGTTACGATTGTGGCTTACATAATCTACCGGATCTGGATCTATCGGAAAAACGTGATGTACCGGATTGTCCCGCGGGTCCAGGTGCATGAACTGGCTCAGCGCCTCGCTTCAGATGAAGAACCCAAACCGCTGATTGTCGATGTACGCAGCCACGGCTACTACGACTCAGCAGCTCTGCGCATTAAGGGTTCAGTGCGCGTCGAACCTAACAATCTGTCGGAAGAAATTAAACACTTCAGCAAGACCAAAGACATTTTTCTTTACTGCACTTGAGCGCGCGAAGCGACTAGCGCCCGGGTGGCGCATCTGCTGCGGGAAAACGGATTCAATGCGTTCGTAATTGTCGGCGGGCTGGCGGCCTGGCGCAAGTCCGGGCTCCCGCTCGAAGAAGTGCCGAATGATGATCTGGTAAAGCTGCCAACTTTCTCATAAGTAATTTCAAAGTAGAACGTAGCTCTGCTGCGTCTTTGCCGGCAGCAAAATACCCTCCCGTGGCGAAGGCCGCCCTCACCCGAATCATTCATCGCAGAAGCCCGAGACGCAGCCGAGCTACGCCTCTACAATGGGGCTATGGCTTCGGCTAAAGAAATCGAAATCAAGTTCCGCGTCACCGATGTATCTGCTTTGAATCGCCGCCTGAAGGCCACGGGATTCGAACTGGTCACGCCGCGCACCCACGAAATGAATACCCTTTATGATTTGCCGGGGACGCCGCTGCGCTCGCGTGGCGAGTTATTGCGACTGCGAAAATATGGCAGTAAATGGGTACTCACTCATAAAGCCAAAGGCAAACCGGGACGCCACAAGTCGCGGGCTGAAACTGAAACCGAAGTCGCAGATGGAAAACAGCTCGACGCGATTCTGTTAGCCCTGGGATTCGCGCCCACCTTCCGTTACGAGAAATATCGCGCCGAGTGGAGCGATGGCGAAGGTCATGTCGTAGTAGACGACACTCCCATCGGCAATCTTGGCGAAATCGAAGGGCCAGCTCGATGGATCGATCGCATCGCAAAAGCCCTGGGGATCGCGCCTGAGGACTACATCACCAAGAGCTATGCCGAGCTGTTCTTCGATTGGAAGAAAGAAACAAAAAGCCCGGCAGAAGAGATGACCTTCAGCGCATTAAAGAAACGCAAGTAGAGACGTAGCTCCGCTACGTCTCTACTCAGGCGTCTATACCGGCGTTGGCTCGCTACAGAACTTGTCAAATGCGCGCTTCAGTTCCGTAGCAATGTCCAGGGACTCGCGGTGTTCGATATCGCTGCGCTGCAACATGTGAACCAACTTGCCGTCACGAAGGATCGCAATCGACGGCGACGAGGGCTGGAATCCAGTGAAATAAGAGCGGGCACGCTCGGTCGCCTCGCGGTCTTGCCCGGCAAAAACTGAAAACAATTTCTCCGGACGACTCGAGTGCTGCAAGGCGCTGCGGACGGCCGGACGCATGCGTCCGGCGGCGCATCCGCAAATCGAATTGACCACTACCATTGCGGTGCCACTCTGGTTGGAAATCGCGCGGTCCACCTCTTCCGGGGTCCGTAGCTCTTCGACTCCCAAACTGGTCAGCTCTTGCCTCATCGGTGCAACCATAAATTCTGGAAACATTTTTGGAATTCAGCTCCTGGGTGGTGTTACGACGCACAATTCTAATACAGTTTCGCGAATTGTGGGAACGTTCTCGTTTCCTGCACAGGGCCAACGTCGCGGCGTTCGCCGTTTCTCAAAACCGTTTTGAAAATTCGAGGTTACCGACGACTTCACCAGCGCCCGAAGACTTCCCAGTCCGTCGTATATATTGAGGCAAGACATGGAAATTCAGGAAAATGTTGCGCTTGCCCCGCTGACGACCTTGAAAATCGGTGGTCCGGCGCGTTATTTCGGCGAAGCCACTACGGTAGCGGAGGTAAGCCAGGCCGTGGAATTCGCTCGCGGCAAGGACCTTCCATTATTTGTGCTGGGAGGCGGAAGCAATCTCGTAGTCGCAGACGCAGGCTGGCCGGGCTTCGTTTTGAGGATCGCGATCGCAGGCATCCATGAGCGCCAGGAAGATGGACAAGCTATGTTCGACGTAGGCGCGGGCGAAGAGTGGGATAACTTTGTCGCTCACGCGGTCGGGCGCAACTGCGCAGGAGTCGAGTGCCTCAGTGGTATTCCGGGCAGCGTAGGCGGCACGCCGGTGCAAAATGTTGGTGCTTACGGTGAAGAAGTTTCGGAAACGATCACTTCGGTTCTGGTGTTTGACCTGAAAGATGGCCAGCTACGCGAGTTTTGCAATGAAGCCTGCGGATTCAGTTATCGCGCCAGCATCTTCAATACTAGCGAGCGCGGTCGGTTCATTATCTTGACGGTAACCTACGCCCTTAGCCTGGGGGGCGAGCCCCGCATTCAGTATGCCGATCTAAAAAAACATTTTGCGGGATGGACCAAGACTCCATCCCTGAGCGACACTCGCCACGCGGTTCGCCAGATTCGCGCCACCAAGGGGATGTTGATCACAGCCAGCGACGACGATTGCCGCAGCGCCGGGTCGTTCTTCAAGAATCCTCTGCTGACCCAGTCCCAGTTTGAAGAGCTAAGCAAGCTGGCCGAGGCCAAAGGTTTGCACATCGCCAGCTATCCCACTGCCGACTCGCAACGCAAGGTTTCCGCAGCCTGGTTGGTGGAGCATTCGGGATTTGGCAAAGGCTTCCGCAGCGGCGAAGTCGGCCTCTCGCGCAAACATGCGCTCGCCATCGTCAACCTGGGTGGCGCCACTGCCGCTGAAGTCGTGACACTGAAAGATCACATCCAGGAACGGGTGAAGGATATTTGGGGCCTTGCAATTCACCCCGAACCGGTATTTGTAGGATTTTGAATGTTCCTACTATTCAGGCATCTTCCGGAAAGGGTGCTCGAAACTTAAATAAAGAAAGAGTGCCCGCTCTCCGCTGCTCGGACCAACCCCAATCGGCATGGCAACGCCGGGAACAATTTGTAATCCGTTCTTGAAGTTGTAGGCCCAGCGGATCCCGGGATTCACGTACATGAATCGGGCCCATTGCGTCTTATCAGGCAGCGTCACCTGCTGCGATGCAGAGTAGACGCTTTCGAGCAGCACATTGAAACGCGGCTTCGCCAGCCACACAAAACTCTGTCCGAAATTGTATCCCGCGGCAAACGCCTTATCGCCGGATCCATCTTGAGCGTGTGGGATAAAAGTTGCTCCTGCATTCCAATGGCTTACCAGCTTTTTGCTCAGCACCAAGCTGAGCGGCAAGTTTGTTTGAACTCCAGTGCCGCCAGCGCCGCGTCCAAGTGCCGGGTCGCCGGTGGGAAGCAAAACGCTAAAACGTGGCGCAAAGGCCACTCTTGCTTCGGCGCCGCCCACCAGCTGATAGCGATAATTGAGCAGCACATCCCCGATGCCCGCTCCCGACCCTGCAATCGCTCCTGCGTGCTGTGCGGCAAGTGTGTAACTAAGTTGATGACGTTCCCCGGGCACCGGCCATTCCTGCGTAAAGGTGTAAACCCAATCTTTACTGTTCCAATAACGCGCGAAGGCATTAATGTGCTGCACTACCCCGAAGCCCTGGTTGTAGGCTTCCTCCACCAAAAAGCTGTTGTCTTGAATCCCAGGTGGATTCGGCCCCGCTTGGGCAAGGCTGCCTGCACAGAATGAAAGAATTGCCAGTCCGTGAAGAATAAGATTTCTTCTCAGCTTCATACTTAACGGTGGTTAAGTACAACACATGAATATTGGTTAATTCAAGCGGAATTGTAAAAGGCGGCCGCTGCATCCGTCCCGCACCCCCGCCACCTTCAACCCAAAGTTGTTTGGCGTGCACGATTCGGCGCAAGCAGCGGCCGCCTGAATTATTGATCGGCTATCCGCCGCGCTTCTTTAAAGATTTCCATAAACATGGGACGGGTCAGCTTACCGGTCTGGGTGTTCTGGTTCGACGGATGGTAGGAGGCCAGCAGCACCTTTCCGTCCGGCATGGAGTACTTCATTCCATGCCCAAAAGGATATTCCGCCCGCCGCCCTAAAACTCCACGGCGCTTCAAGTAATTCAGATAAGCATCGAAACCTATCTTCCCCAGCGCCACAATTACTTTCAGCTTCTTCAATCCTTCCATTTCGCGATCCAAGTACGGCGAGCAGTTCAACAGTTCTTCCGGCAGGGGTTTGTTATCCGGTGGCGCGCAGCGAACTGCCGCCGTAATGTACATATCCTTCAAAAACAGGCCGTCTCCGCGGTGGGTGGCCTCAGGTTGGCTGGCGTATCCCGCCTCATATAACACTGGATACATAAACCTGCCCGAAGCATCGCCGGTGAATGGCCGCCCCGTGCGGTTTGAACCGTGCGCGCCTGGCGCCAGGCCCAGCACCAGAACGCGCGCATCCGGATCGCCGAATCCCGGCACCGGTCGTCCCCAGTACTCCCAGTCGCGGTAAGCGCGCCGTTTTTCTCCCGCAATTTTCTGGCGATACTCCACCAGGCGCGGACATCGAGTGCAGGCTACGACTTCGCGATTCAGTTCCAAGAGCCACCTGGGATGCGCGTCGGTGACTAGTTCGTCGGCCCTAATTCTCGGCTTGGAAGCTTCAAAATCCATCGTTCGAAATCCCAAATTGGGAGGCCCGCATTACTTTCAGTTTCTCGAATCTCATTCGCCAACAGCCTAAACCAATCGCTGCGCGCACCTACAGGGTAACTAGCCCTGGCAGACGAACGATCAACGACTAACGGTCGTTTGACGCTACTCTGCTAATGTCTTTACACTCAAATTGTGAGCCCTACGGAAACCAGTTCTACGAAACGAGAAATTCAGGTAGAGATTCCCGCCGACGAAGTCGCCCGCGAGACCCTGACTATTATTCAAAAGTATCAGAAGCTGGCGCGCATTCCCGGCTTCCGCCGTGGCCACGTCCCAGCCTCGGTCATTAAGCAGCGATTCAAAGAAGACTTAAAGAGCGATGTGGTCGAAGCTCTCGTCCCCCGCTACTTCCGTCGAGAGGCAGATAAACTAGGACTTCGCCCGATCTCGCAGCCGCAGGTCAGCGAGCTTCACGTTCATGACGACGAACCGTTGCGCTTCAAAGCCAGCTTTGAAGTAATGCCCGAGATCAAAGTCGAAGGCTACAAGGAACTTCGCGCTGAGAAAAAAGACACCACTGTAACCGACGATGAAGTTCAGCAGGCCTTTGACGGATTGCGTGAACAACACGCCACTTATACATCTGTGGAGGGTCGCCCATTACAGCAAGGCGACTTTGCCCAGGCAGCACTCGATGGCCAGCCGAAAGAGGGTGAAGGAAACCCGGTCCATATGGACGAAGTGCTGATCGAGATGGGTGGCAAGAACACGGTTGCCGAGTTCACCCAAAATCTGGTCGGCGTATCCCCGGGGGAAGAACGCACTTTCGACGTGGTCTACCCTGCCGATTCCACAGACGAGCGGCTCGCCGGCAAGACTTTTTCTTACACCGTAAAAGTCCAGGCCGTAAAACAGAAGACCTTGCCAGACTTGAATGATGAATTCGCCAAAGTGTTAGGAGAATTCACCACCCTCGAGGAAGTACGGCAGCGCATGCGCGAAGGCATGGAGCAGGAGCGCACCCACGCCGCGGAACATGAATCGAAAGACAAACTGGTATCGGAACTGGTAAAGCGTAACGAGATTGAAGTTCCAGAAGCGCTGGTGGAGCGCCAGATTGATGTTCGACTGGAGCGCGGATTCCGTACGCTGGTGGCGCAGGGCATGCGCGCCGAAGACATTAAGAAGATGGATTTTGAACGGTTGCGCGTGGGCCAGCGCGAACAGGCATTGCAGGATGTGAAGGCCTCATTGCTGCTGGAAAAGGTTGCTGAAGAGGAGAAAATCGAGGTCGGTGACGAGGAGATAGATCGGGAAATCGAAGCCTTGGCGGTGCAGTCAAAACAGACGCCGGAGGCGGTGCGCGCACGTTTGACACAGGATGGAGCGCTCGATAGAATCCGGATTAGACTCCGCAACGAAAAGACCCTCGACTTTTTATATCGCCAATCCGCCTGATGCGGATCACTTGTTTCTCCCCCAAGGCCGAGTTTCGAAAGTGTGTGGAAGGGTAAAACTGTGAAAGAGCCACAAATGATGTTAGTGCCCATGGTCATCGAGCAGACCGGCCGGGGCGAACGTGCCTACGATATTTACTCCCGGCTGCTGCGCGATAACATCATCTTTATCGGCACGCCGATTGACGACAACATCGCCAACCTGGTGATTGCGCAGATGCTGTTTCTGGCGCAGGAAGATCCGGAAAAAGACATTCAGCTCTACATCAATTCCCCGGGCGGCTCGATTACAGCCGGCATGGCCATCTACGACACCATGCAGTATGTAAAGAATGACGTCACCACCATCTGCATCGGCCAGGCGGCCAGCATGGCGGCGTTGCTCCTCTCGGCGGGAGAAAACAAGAAGCGTTTGGCGCTGCCCAATTCGCGCATCCTGATTCACCAGCCCTCAATGGGCGGACTCTCAGGCCAGGCAACAGACATCGATATTCACGCTCGCGAGATCCTTCGCATGCGTGAAATTACCAATCAGTTGTTGAGCAAACATACCGGGCAGAAACTAGAGAAAGTAGAAAAAGACGTCGAGCGCGATTTCATCATGAACGCCCAGCAATCTAAAGAGTATGGAATCATCGACGATATCATTTACAAGACACGGTGAGAGTATGATCGTGACGGTTAATCTCTCGCCGCGAGCGTAGGAAGCTGAGGAGTCAGGCCGAGTGAAAAACAGGTCGGGAACTGAAGAAATGTTGCGCTGCTCGTTTTGCCACAAGTCTCAGGATGCGGTGGCGAAGTTAATCTCCTCACCCAGCGATTATCCTCGGGCTTACATCTGCGACGAGTGTGTGGCAGTTTGCAACTCCATTCTTGAAGACGATCGCGCCGCTACGCCCCCCGCTGCTACCCCAAATCAACTGCCCAAGCCGCAGGAAGTGAAAACCTTCCTCGACGAGTACGTCATCGGGCAGGAGCAGACCAAGAAGAAGCTGGCAGTCGCGGTCTACAACCACTACAAGCGTATCTACATGAACCGGCAGCGCGGCGACGGCGTCGAGCTTACGAAGTCGAACATCATGCTGATTGGTCCTACCGGGACCGGCAAAACGCTGATGGCTCAAACTCTGGCCCGCATGCTCGACGTTCCCTTTGCCATTGTTGATGCCACCACGCTTACCGAAGCCGGCTACGTGGGCGAGGACGTGGAGAATATCATTCTCAAGTTGCTACAGGCAGCCGATGGAGATGTAGGCCGCGCCCAGACTGGAATCATCTACATAGACGAAGTCGATAAGATTGGCCGCAAAGACGAGAACCCTTCGATCACCCGCGACGTTTCCGGCGAGGGCGTTCAGCAGGCATTGTTAAAGATTCTGGAGGGCACCATCGCCAACGTTCCGCCACAAGGCGGACGCAAGCACCCTCACCAGGAATTCACGCCGGTCGACACTACCAACATCCTCTTTATCTGCGGCGGCGCTTTTGTAGGCCTCGAAAAGGCGATTGCGCGCCGGGTTGGCAAAAAGTCGCTGGGCTTCAAGGCGGGCGACAATAGCGATAAAGACGATGAACTGAACAACCGCAAGCGCAATTTTGAACTCCTAAGTGAAGTTCAGCCGGAAGATTTGATCAAATTTGGCCTTATCCCGGAATTCGTGGGACGCCTGCCCGTGGTCGGCGTGCTCGAAGACCTGGATGAATTCGCCCTGATCGAAATTCTTACCCGGCCCAAAAACGCCATTATTAAGCAGTATCAGAGGCTCTTTGAGTTTGAGAATGTGCGCCTTAAGTTCAGTGATGACGCCCTGCGCGCCATCGCCAAGCAAGCCATGGCGCGAAAAGTCGGGGCCCGCGGACTGCGCATGATTCTTGAAGAACTGATGCTCGATTTGATGTACCACTTGCCCAGCCAGAAGCGGGTAAAAGAGTTCGAAGTGACTGGAGCCATGGTCGAAAAGCGCGACGTATCTCTGGCCATGATGGAAAAGGCCGGCTAGCTTCAGAGGTAGGCCGGAGCTGTAGAAGAAGTCTCGACTAAAGCGGATGCAGAGAAGTTTTGGGTAGAGCAGCGGCTTCAGCCCTGCGCTACCTAGCCGCTTCAGACGGCTTTAGCCGCTGGATTCGCAAGCGGTGAGAGAAAAGCACGTAACGTTTTTTTGGGAGTAATAGTGACCACATCCAAGGAAAAGTTCGAAACGCGGAAGCTGCCCATGATGCCCATAAGGGACGTGGTTATCTTCCCTTACATGATGACCCCCTTCGTGGTGGGCCGGGAATCAAGCGTGCACGCGCTCGAAGAAGCACTGGCCGCCGACAAGAAGATATTCCTCGCTACCCAGCACGATGCCAGTATCGACGAGCCCAAGCCCAACGAGATATATCAGGTCGGCACCATCGTTAACATTGTTCAAAGCCTCAAGCTGCCCGACGGCAATATCAAGGTCCTGGTCGAAGGCATTGAGCGCGGAAAAATTCTCCAGATCAGCGAGAGCGAAGGCTTCATGCAGGTTTCGGTCCGGGTGGCACGCTACGCCACTGAGACCAATCCGCAGATTGAAGCCGCCATGCAGCGCGTCACTTCCCTGTTCGAGCAATATGTAAAGCTCTGCCAGTCTTTGAACTACGAGACCATGATTGCGGCCGTGCGCATGGAAGATCCGGCCAAGCTAACCGACACCATCGCCGCCAACCTGCAACTTTCGATTGAAGAAAAGCAGGAACTGCTCGAAATCTTCGATCCCGCCGAGCGCCTCAACCGCATTGGCGACGTGCTCGACATCGAAATTGAAAAGCTCAACATGGACCGCACCATCCAGTCGCGGGTAAAGCGGCAAATGGAGCGCGCCCAGAAAGAGTATTACCTCAACGAGAAGATCAAGGCCATCCAGAAAGAACTGGGCCGAGGCGAGAAAAGCGAATTCGACGAACTCAAGAAAAAGATTGACGCCGCCGGCATGACCAAGGAAGTCCGCGACAAGGCACTTCAGGAATTGAAGAAGCTGGAAGCCATGCCGCCCATGTCGGCCGAATCAACCGTTTCGCGCAACTACCTCGATTGGCTGCTGGCAGTTCCCTGGAAGAAGCGCTCCAAGGAAATTCGCAACATCTCGCGTGCCGAAAAGGTCCTGAACGAGGACCACTATGGCCTGGAGAAAATTAAAGAACGCATACTGGAATTTCTGGCCGTTCGCCAGTTGGTGAAGAATCCCAAAGGCTCGATCCTTTGCTTTGTCGGGCCTCCCGGAGTCGGCAAGACTTCTCTGGGAATGTCGATCGCCAAGGCGACCGGCCGCAAGTTCGTTCGCATGTCGCTCGGCGGCGTGCGCGATGAAGCTGAAATTCGCGGCCATCGCCGCACCTACATCGGCGCCCTGCCCGGCCAGATTATCCAGATGATGAAGAAAGCCGGCACCAAGAATCCGGTCTTCATGCTGGACGAAGTCGATAAGATGTCGATGGACTTCCGCGGTGATCCGTCCGCGGCCTTGCTCGAAGTGCTTGATCCCGAACAGAATTTTATGTTCGTCGACCACTATCTCGACGTCGAATACGATCTCTCGCAGGTCTTCTTTGTAGCCACCGCCAACGTCATGCACACCATCCCCGCGGCGCTGCAGGACCGCATGGAAGTATTGCGGTTGCACGGCTACACCGAGAACGAAAAAGTTGAGATCGCGAAACAGTTCCTGGTCAAGAAGCAGATGGTGCAGGCCGGCCTCACCGACAAGAACCTGAAGTTCACCGATGAAGCCATCACGACCCTCATCCGCTCCTACACCCGCGAAGCTGGGGTGCGTAACCTCGAACGGGAGATCGGCAACGTGGGTCGTAAAGTCGCCCGCAAGGTTGTGAAAGAGGGCCAGAACTACAACGTCGTAGTAAGTGGCGAGAACGTAAAAGAGTTTCTCGGCGTCATCAAATTCCGCGACACTCTGGCGCACGAAAAGAGCGAAGTCGGCCTGGTTACGGGTCTGGCCTGGACTGAGGTTGGCGGCTCCATTCTCAGCACCGAAGCCAGCGTTGTGGACGGTAAAGGCAAACTGATCCTCACCGGCAAACTAGGAGACGTAATGCAGGAGTCCGGTCAAGCGGCGATGTCATACATTCGCTCGCGTGCCGCCAGACTAGGCCTGCCACGGGACTTCTATCGCAGCCTCGACATCCACGTACACGTGCCGGAAGGTGCGATCCCAAAAGACGGCCCGTCCGCCGGAATCACCATCGCCACCGCCATCGCCAGCGCGCTCAGCAAGATCCCGGTTCGCCGCGACCTGGCGATGACCGGCGAAATCACGCTGCGCGGCAAAGTTCTACCCATTGGCGGATTGAAGGAAAAGCTGCTGGCGGCCCATCGTGCGGGTCTATTTGAGGCGATTCTGCCCAAGGACAACGAGAAAGACGTAGCCGAAGTCCCGGAAAATCTACGCAATGCCATGAAACTGCATTTCGTCGAAACCATGGACCAGGTGCTGACCATCGCCCTCGAAGGCCCGCTGCAAAGCCTGGAAGAGTCGGGCGAGCCGATAGCTCAAATAGCTCCGCCATCCACCGGCGAGGCGCCCACCGCCCACCAGTAACTGCATCAAAGCTGCCGGCAAGACGTTGCGAAGCAACGTCTCTACCCGACCTCTAGTAGAGACGCAGCTCCGCTACGTCTCGGCAGCGCCACCCCACAGATTTTCTTTCCACCCTACCCAGATTAAAATACGGCTATGCCGTCCGCAGCCGAACCCAAGAGCTTCCTGAAAGGCGCAGGGGCCCTCGTTATTGCCATCGCCGTCGTAATAATTCTTCTCATCGCATTCCCGCCCTACCGGCTCTTCTTTATCATCAGTATAGGAATCGGCGTATTAATCGCTGGAGGCCTCCAGCTCTGGCATCGCTTGACGCCCGCCAAAGTCGACGAACCCGAAAACAAGCATCCCTTGGGCCTGGAATAACTTGTCGAGAAGTTTATTCTGGCACCCCTTCTCCTTCACCGGAACTCGAGAATTACAATCTCAGGATTTGATCCCAGCCGCAGCGGCGGCCCCCAGGTACCGGCTCCGCTCGAAGTAAAAACCTGCATGTTCCCGATCTTGCTGAGGCCGTATACAAATTGGCGATAGATCCGTCGTGCCAGCCAACTCCAGGGCACGAATTGACCAATATGTGTGTGTCCGGAAAGCTGTAACGAAATACCGGCAGCCTCAGCGCTCTGAGGATGGTCGGGAGCGTGCGTCAGCAGAATACTGGCCCGGCCGCGATCCAGCCGAATGCTGTCAAGCACCACGGTCAGGTCGCCGCCTCGCGTGGCGTTGCGATACGGCACACCAACAATCTGCAAGCCGTTCACTTCCACCTTTTCATTGGTGAGCACACGAACTCCCGCTGCGGCGACCGCTTGCAGGTACTTACTGTCGTCGCCAAATTGCTCGTGGTTCCCCGCCACAAAAAACACGCCATGGGGCGCCGTCAGCTTGCTTAACGGCTCGGCCGCGCGGCCAGCATCGATGGCCGTTCCGTCATACAAATCTCCGGCGATAAAAATTACATCCGGCTGTTCGCCGACAATCTTCGACACCATACGCCGCAGAAAACTCCCGTTTCGCACGTGCCCGAGGTGCAAATCGCTGACCAGGGCTGCGGTTCGCCCTCGCCACTGAGGCGGCAGGTTCGCGAGCTGAACTGTGGTTCGCGTGATGCGAGTCCAGCTTGCGTTGAAAACTCCGTAGAATCCTGCCAGGAATGCAAGACCGAATAGCACTTCCACCATTCGATGAAAGTTCAACGTTAGCCCGGCCAGGGACGTAACTCCGAAAACAAGCCAGCACAAAATTGCTGCGAAGAAAAGAAACGACACCAGCCCCAGCCAGATTGCTGCAACCCGATAAAGGGCGCGCACCGCTGCATTGGTATAACGAAAGGCGAGCAGCGAGGCAGAAACAAAACTTATCGATAGAGCGCCTAGCAGCAGCTTGATCGGTAACGATCCGTAAGACTCATGACCTGCCGACGAAAAAGCCCATGTTCCATAAAACAGTAAATGGCCTAAAAAAAGTACAAGCTGGATAACTGCGATAAAGCCGAATAAGCGTCTTGGCACCTGCATAGCGGATTAGATTCCGCCAACCTCAATTCGGATTGCGACATATTTTCTCTCCCCAAACCCTGTCATTTTGAGCGCAGCGAAAGACCCCTATGCCAGGCCGTACTGCCGGGGGCGTTCGCTGCGCTCCAGATGACAGGGGCTACTCCACTTGCAACTTCCGCCGCAACCCTGCAAACTAATTTATGCGCGTCCTCTCCCGATTCATGGCGGCGGCAACTGACGTTTCTCGTTTCCCCGCACCTTTTCTGCCTGAAATCGCATTCCTGGGCCGCTCGAACGTTGGGAAATCCAGCGTGATCAATTCCCTGCTCGGGTCAAAAGTCGCTCGCACCAGTTCAACTCCCGGGCGCACCCAATCCATCAATTTTTATGAAATTCGATTCGCCGGCAAGCCCACGCCAGAAATGATTTTTGCCGATCTGCCCGGGTACGGCTATTCCCGCGTCCCGCGCGCCATTTCAGCTACCTGGCCGAGCTTCATCGAGCCTTATCTGCGGGAACGGCCGACACTGGTAATGTGCATCGCCTTGGTCGATCTGAACGTGCCGCCGCAGCCGATCGACAAAGAGCTGCTGGGATTTCTTCAGAACGAGCAACGCCCCTTCATGGTGATAGGGACTAAATGCGACAAATTATCCAACAATCAGATTCATAATTCTCTGCAGACTTTCACCCGTGATTTTCCCCAGGCTCGCGCCTTCCCTTTTTCTGCCAAGAACGGCATTGGCCGCGATGAGCTCTGGCGCGAAATTCGCGCTTCAGTGGAGCAATACCGCCTCAGCCACGCTTAGTGGCAACCGCCATTACTTTCGTGTCGCGCACCGCGCGGAAACTGCATAGCCTTCCGCTATCATTGGTGAGTCATGGCTACTTATTTCATCACTGGCATTGCAGGATTCATCGGGTCAGCGCTGGCGCGAGCGGTGCTGGCGCAAGGCGACCAGGTTCGCGGCATCGACAATCTTTCTTCCGGAAAGCGTGAGAACCTTGCAGAAATTTCCTCGCGCCTCGATTTTCGCGAAGGCGACGTGCTCGACCTCGAGGCTCTGCATGAGGCGTGCCAGGGCGTTGATTACGTCCTGCATCACGCCGCCATTCCGTCCGTCCCCAAATCGGTGGACGATCCCCACGGCAACAACGCGGCTAACGTGGACGGCACCGTAAATGTTCTGATCGCGGCCCGCGATGCCAAGGTGAAGCGCGTTACATTTGCCGCCTCATCCGCCGCCTACGGAGATGCTCCCGGGCTACCCAAACGCGAAGACATGCTGCCCAGCCCCATCTCACCGTATGCCGTAACCAAGCTGGCCGGCGAGTTCTACATGAGCTCTTTCCATCGCTGCTATGGCCTGGAGACCGTCAGTTTCCGCTACTTCAACGTCTTCGGTCCCCGCCAGGATCCTAAATCGCAATATTCCGGCGTGCTCGCTAAATTCACCACCCAGATGTTGAAGGGCGAGCAGCCTACGGTCTTCGGCGATGGAAAACAGAGCCGCGATTTCGTTTACGTTGACAACGTCGTACAGGCAAACCTGCTGGCGTGCAAGGCACCAGCCGCACAAGTCGCTGGCAAGGTTTTCAATGTCGGTCTGGGCAAACGCGTGGATCTGATCGAAACTTTCGAAGTGTTGAAAAAGCTGACCGGCTACAAGGGCCAGCTGAAGTTCGCCGAAGAGCGTGCCGGCGACGTGAAGCATTCCATGGCTGACATCTCCCTCATCCAGAAAAATATGGGTTACGCGCCCAAAGTCGATTTCGAGCAGGGACTGCGCCAAACCATCGAGTGGTACAAGGCGCAAGACCTGGTCGGGGCGGCGGTGCAGCCCGGATTACGTTAGTTATCTGGGGTCTGGCCCCGAATAGAACTAGAGTTTCCACATGATGCTGTCATCGATGATTGTTTCCGGAGATTGGCAAGAAGTCAGCGTGTTGGAGTGTGTTCTCAACGGCCTTCACATCGATGTTGAAGTTGAGGCCGAGCCCGACGTGGCCTGGCAGAAATTTGTGAAGTCGAAAGTCGATGCCGTCATCGTCGACTACGATAACGCTGGCACTCGCGCCTTTGTCGAAAAATTGCAGTCAGCCGGTTCAGTTCCGGTGGTGATTGCCAGTGGCTCCAATGCGCGGCATCAACTGGAGGAAAGTGGCGCAACTTTCATCGTCGCCAAACCAATTTCAGTCGAGCGCGCGGTACACACACTTTCCGCGGCTCGCAACATGATCGTCAATGAACGTCTGCGTTATCACCGCCAGGCCCTCGACCTGCCCGTAAGCATCACGCTGGAGTCCGGCAAAGGTGCCAAAGGCGAAATCATCAACCTGAGCCAGGGCGGCGCCAAGCTTCGCAGCAATAAGACTTTGGCTTCGCTGGAAACAATTGCGATGCGCTTTACTTTGCCAGGAGCGCCCAGCGACTCAAAAATCGCCGGTAAAGTTACCTGGGCGGATGGCGAAGGCTTCGCCGGCGTCCGTTTTGTTGATCTCGATGAGAACGCCCGCCGCCAGTTACAACTATGGGTAGAGCGCGGATTCTTTCAGCCCTTAGCAGCCGCCCAGTAGTCACCCAACTAATTCCAAATAAGAATTGCACCCTGAGGCGCGCTTTTGCGCCGAAGGACCCTTTTAACCCCCAGACTCTGTCATTCCGACCAACGGGAGGAATCTGCGTGTACTGTCGCAAAGCAATCGTAACTGGAGGCACCCGGCTAATCGCATAGCCCGCTTTGGAGGGCATCGCTTCCAGAGCAAAAAAGTCAGACTCGATTTCCCTTGGGAAAGGGCATCGGCTCCAAGAGGTTGCGGAAAAACTCGCGCGCGAGTCCTGTGCACGACACGGGAAGGGCACGAAGTTCACTCGTGCCGCTAAGCTCCAGAAATATTGCGCGCTTCAGCGCCCGAGGTTCGCTCTCCTCAGCGACGGCCGAGACTGTTTGCACCCGATCGGCGCCTAGCGTGAAGGGTTCGGTTTTTATGGCACGGCTGAAAGCCGCTGCCCTTCCCAAGTGGAATCGAATCACGATCCGCTATGACGCGCGGTGTTGTGCCGGCTCAAACTCAGGTTCCTGCTGTTCGCGGTTCCAGGTCATCAAACGGTCGAGATCGTAGCTGTAGGGACCATACGCGCGGAAGGTCTTCTCGTCGAACAGGCGCTTAATGCCGCATCCCAGGCACACCTGGTAGGACAGTTCCTGGGCACGCACCGGCCAACTCATCTTGCCGTGCCAGCAGCCGCGAAACAGGATTACCGCCGCTCCAGCCAGACCTGCCCCAACTACTCCAACCGGCCAACTCCAAAAAGACTTCTTCTGTACTTTCAACTCACCACAACCTGTAAGGGGATTTAGTGCGTAAATTTGCTACCGTTCTTGCAACAATAATCGCGTTCATTGCATAAAACAAGAGGCGGCAGACTAACCAGGCATAACCCACTGTTACACACCTAACACCCCTCTCGACAATCAGATACAGACCTTGCTCGGTTAAATCGTATTATGGCTTCCAACGGGCCATGGCCGAGGGAGGCTTTAACTGCTCAGAGATTCATTGCGGTCGCAGGCAAACCCTTGTAACTTATATAGATCGAAGCCTTCGGTTGCTGGCCTTACCCCTTCGATACATGCAATGAGCAGCAATCCGTTTGCCTCCAACCCGGGCTTAAGCCACTCAGAAGGGCAAACCAGTGCAACTCGGGCTACAACTAGTTCATCATTAGACAGTCCTGTCCTTGGCTTCGAAGCATTACAAGCGCTGCTTGCCTTTTCCTCACTTCAGGAACAGATTCGCCAGCGCCGGATGCGCGAGCTGGGTGAGTCGGCGGAAGAAGCGCCATCTTCCTGGAGCGCCGAACCTTTTGACCTAGACGAAGTATTGCAGTTGGTGGCAGAACGGGCGCTTTCCATTACCGGCGCAAATGGAATTGCCATCGCCCTGGCCGATGAAGGCGAAATTGTTTGCCGTGCCTCGGCCGGGCCGTTAGCTCCGCCGCGTGGAGCGCACCTCGATCCGCAGTCGGGCTTTTCCGCCAGCTGTTTGCGGTCCCGGCAAATCGTGCGCTGCGACGACGCTGAGCATGACGCGCGAGTTAACCTGGACGTTTGCCGAACCTTAGGCATCCAGTCCATGGTCGCAGTACCGCTGTTGGAAGGTGAAAGCGTTTGCGGGCTGATTGAAGCCTTCGCCAGCGAGCCCTACGCCTTCAATGACGGCGACATTCGCAGTCTGAATCTTCTGGCCGAATTAGTTCTGGCCGCAAGAAAACCTGAGGAATCGTTGGCCAGAGCTTCATTCGAACTCGACGTTTACGAACGGCCCCCCAAGGCGCCGGTGGACTTCCCTCCACCCATGCCGAGTGTCGAAGAATTGCAATCTGCGCTGCAAATCCATCGCGCCGAAGCATCGTTTTACGATTCGACGCATGACGAGCAATCCACCATCCTTGAAGATTACGAGGAACAGCAAAAACTGCCCTCGACCTGGATCCTCGTCGTATTAATCGTCGCCCTAGCCCTGTTGACGGGAGCCGGCACCTGGTGGAAGCTGCATTCGGAGAATTCCCTGGCTCAGACGGATCGCACGCCTGACCCCACTCAGCTGCCTAATCCGACGATTGCGCCCGCCACTCCGGCCCCGTCTTCTACGACGCTGCCCCTGGCGTCTGCCCCTGCGGAAGAAGACCGCGGAGCCAACACGCCGCCTCCTGAACCGGAGCCAGCGACTTCGGTATCGCGCGTCACTGGCATCCGGCATTGGTCTTCCACTGACTCCAGCACCGTGGTCATTGACCTTCAGGACCACGTGCAATATGAGGCTCATCGTCTCACCGATCCTGACCGGATCTATTTTGATTTGCACGACACCACCGTCCGCCGCGATCTGGAAAATGATCTTGAAATCGCTGACGCCTTCCTGGTTCGCGTACGCGTCGCCCAGCCAAGCGACGGAATTACTCGAGTGGTGCTTGAAACCAAGGGCTCCCCGGGCTTCTCAGTAAGCCTGGAGCCCAGCCCCTACCGTTTAGTCATAGAAGTTCATCCCCTTGGAGCCACCCCCAAGCCGCGCGCCCAGGTCGATTTATTCGCGCCAGGAAATTCCGACGCCTCGGCATCGCTGGCTGGTGCGATTCGCCCAGAACCAAGCCGCCCCGCTGCTGCTGGAAAACTCCGCATTGCTCTCGACGCCGGCCACGGTGGATGGGATCTGGGGACGGTTGGTCACTCAGGACTTTTAGAAAAAGATTTGGTGCTCGACATCGTGGCGCGCCTCGGCCGCCTGGTAGAGAAACGCATGCATGCCGACGTTATTTACACCCGTCAGGATGACGCTTACGTCTCCCTCGAGCGCCGCACCGAACTGGCGAACCTCGCGCAGGCCGACTTTTTTGTTTCTATTCACGCCAACTACAGCGACCTTACCACAGCCCAGGGCGTCGAAACCTATTACACCAATACCTATTCTTCACTCCACGCCATGACCGCGGAAGCCCGCACCGGATCGGCGCCTTTGGATGTTGATTGGACTAACGTCAACGTGCGCGAGAAAGTAACCCAGTCGCGCTCTCTGGCGGAAGACGTCCAGCGTTCGCTATTTCACACTCTGTCCAAGGGAAATCCGACAGTGCGGGATCGCGGAGTAAAGCAGGCGTCCTACGTGGTTCTGACTGGAACTACCATGCCGGCTATCCTGGCGGAGGTTTCTTTCGTCAGCAGCCCAAGCGATGAAGCCCACTTGCTCAGCCCCGCCTATCGTGAGCAGATTGCCGAAGCACTCTACCAGGGAATTTCCGGATACAAAAAGCCCACCAAGCGCATCAACATCGCCAGCGCCACCGGCCGCCCGTCGGGCAGGTAGCAAGGTTTATTCCTTGGGCTGTGATTTCTTTTCTAAAGTCTTGTCATGCTGAGCCCAGCGAAGAACCCCTACCCCGCTAACACCCCGTCATCCTGAGCGCAGCGGCGGGAAGCCAAAGCGCGCCACCGCGAAGTCGAAGGAACCCCGGATCAGCTTGCGGCGCTTCGAACTCCGCAAGGAATTCCTGGTGGAATTCTCAGAATTTTGGCAGAAATGCCGGGCGCAGCCGTTTCCGCTGCCAGAGTGCGCGGGGTCCTTCGAGTGCATTGCTGTCGCGCTGAGGCGCGACACCAACTTCGCTCAGGATGACAGCTGGCTGGGCTGACTCAATAGGCACTATCGCTGAGTGCAGCAGAGCTGATCAGTCCCCCGCAACTTCGCCATACTTCTCCAGCCACTTCAACTCTTCACGCACTTTAATCTTTCCGTGCCAGGGATTCTTGGTCAGCGAATGCCCTTCGCCGGGAAAGATCAGCAAGGTGCTCGGTACGCGAAGATTGTGCAGCGCGTGGTCGAGCAGATAGTCCTCCGCGACCGCGACCCGAATGTCCTCGGCTCCGCCCACAATGTGAGTTGGGGTTTTCACTTTGTTCATCTGAAAGATTGCAGCTTCATCGTGATAGCGCTGCGGCTGCTCCCATGGCAGTCCACCCAAAAAGTAGGCGTCGTCGAAGGTCATATCGTCGTTGCCCCAGTTGCCGATATGCTCCACCGCGCCCGCGCCGGTGACGGCAGCTTTGAAGCGCGTGGTCTGCGTGATCAGCCAGTTCGTCATGTAACTGCCATAGCTATAGCCGCCAACGGTAAGGTGCGCGGGATCGGCGATCCCCTCTTTGACTAGCGCGTCGACGCCTTCCAGAATGTCTTTGCCGGGTCGCGAAACAATCTCTGGCACAATCTGCGCCAGGAATTTATCGCCGTATCCCGACGATCCCCGGTAATTCGGCTCAAACACCAGCCAGCCATGGGTCGCGGCCAACCGGTCCCACTGATACCAATCCGCTTCGAAATGATTGCCATCGGCATCTGCCGGCCCGCCATGAATCAGCACAAACATCCGCAGATTCTTGGCCTCAAATTTTCCCGGAGGATAAATCAACATTCCTTCGATCGTCGTGCCGTCGTCAGCCTTCCACTTGTAAGGTTTGCCTTGGGGCAGATCGCGCTCGGTGAACAACTGATTGAACGAAGTGATGGGGCGCGCATCCTGCAGCTTGTCGAGACTATCGGCGAGGTACACCTCGGTTGGCTTCAGCAGGGTGGAGTGCACAAACGCAATCCGTGGAGACTGTGCCGCCGTTTCGATGCGCTCATAGGTTCCCGGCCAACCCGCATGCGCGGAGAAAGGTTCGGAATTCTTCGTCTCCGTGAAAACCTGCACTTCGGTTCCGTTGCGTCCCTCCGCCAGCACTCCATCAGGGGTTAGCGCGTACCCACTTACCGCCCCAGCAAAATCGCCCGCCCAACGTTGCAGTGCACCGCTCTCCGCATCAACCCAATAAAGCCGATTCTGCGCGTCTTTGTACTTCCCTTCCACCGAGCCCTGCTCGACCTGGAAAAAGATATGTCGGCTATCTTTTGACCAGCGCGGAGCCTGTTCGATGCCCTCGTTGTGGGTTAGCTGATGCGGAGCCCGGTCCAGCGACGCTCCCTCCACATCCACGGTGTAGAGTTCGAACTCTTCCACCCGCTCCTGCCGCTCTGAAACCGAGGTAGTTACAAACGCCAATCGCCGCCCATCGGGCGAAACCACCAAAGACTCGATGTGCCAGGGAGTCTTGGCCAGTGGCTTCGACCCCGGCGTGGCGTCCGGAGTGTCATTCGAATCCACCACACTCGTTCCGCTCGTCTGCGCCCGCGCCATTGCGCCCGCCAGATCGATGCTGAAAATTGTGTCGCCGCGTTCTCCATCGCGATAGCGAATCACATCTTTCCATTCTTTCTTGCTCGCCTCTTTCTGCTCTTTGCTCCACGGCTGGCGGGTCGCATAGTAGAAGCTCTTCGAGTCAGCCGCCCAGCCAAAGGCGTGTACTTCCTCTTCACCTGTAGTGACGGCCAAAGCTTCACCGCCATTGGGAGAAATCACGTAAAGCTGCGCCGTCTCCTCTTTTGCGTCTTCGTGATCCGATTCCTCGCCCGAGGTGACAGTCTTTCGCTCCGAAAGGAATGCCAGCCACTGCCCGTCCGGCGACCACTCCGGATCAGTATCATGCCCGGCTCGGGTCAACTGCGTTAGCGTGCCGCTGTCGCGATAGAGCCAGAGGTCTTTGCGAAAAATATTCTCGTTCCAGTCCGCTCGCTCCACTCCAATAACCACGGACTTTCCATCCGGCGACAGTTTCACCGCGGTGAAGTCCACGCTATTGAAGAACTCATCGATAGTAAGTTTTGGCTTATCGGCAGCGGCTGAGAAGTTGCAGGTCAGAGCTGGCAGCAGCAGGGCAAACAGCGCGTTTCGAATGTTCATTTTTTAGAGTGGTCCCGGGTTCCTGAAAGCAATCCTTTGAATTGGACGTAAACAAAATTATTGGGCTATCTGTGAATTTTTCAGAGCATCGTCCAGGTCCTGATAAGTCTTCGGCATGGCGCCCTCCATCAGCCGCCAGCCATCGTCATAGCGGCGAAAGCCCACCGTCGACTCCGACTGCACGTTGCCCGGATACAGCGCCGCTCCTACATCATTCAACGGCACCCACTTCCAGCGGAACTCAACCTGCGCCGCCTCGTCATTCTTGCTGATGCCGGTAATGCCGATCAGCTGCCGCTTGGCGGCGGGAACGCTGAAATACCCGGACTCAGCGGCTTTGGCCGGCACCAGCCCGTGAAAGGCGTCAACTCCAGCCGGGGAGAGCGCCACATCCCAGCAGGGCGGCGGCCCGATTTCCTGCGGACAAGTTGCGTTTGATCCTGAGATCCAGCCCCGCCGCTGCAACACCATATATTCAGGGGAAAAATAGTCTTTATTCGAAATCACGCCGGTGCGCAGCCAGAAGCGCTGTGTCGCCTTGAAGCCGTCGGAGCTGGCAATCAGCTCCGAGGCCAGCCGCCGGGTAAGAAACTGACGCGGCGAGCAGGCCACGGCAGCGCATAAAAATCCCAAAATAAGAAGGACTTTCAGTTTTCCCATGAAATGTTGTTGATCGCTAGTTGAGGATTGTACACAAAGGCATCTACAGGGAGCGGACTATAGCTGGCTAGGGGACCGAGACGTGGCAGTAACAAAAAAATCCCGGGCGACGCCAGTTTCTGCGCCAACCCGGGGGGAATATATACCTAGCGGTTTGTTCTTAGGCAATCTTGCGGCGAGTTGCAGGCTTTGCCGTAGTCTTACGGCTGCTCTGTTCCTCTTCGTCTTCGTCCTCGGACTCAGCATCAGCATCAGCGTCGCCTTCGGAGTTGGCCTCGGCATTAATCTGCTCGGCCAGCTTGCTCAGCTTCTCGTCCGTCTCTTCTTCTTCCTGCAGGGTCTCTTCCAGCAGGGAGACGTGTTCAGACTCACCCAGCACCTCGGCAAAAGCGCGAGCGGTTCCGTAGCCTGCGATTTCGTAGTGCTCGACGCGCTGGGCGGCACCGATCAGTCCGGCATCTAACACAGCGCCTTCGAAATCTTCGCCGGCCATTTCGTTGCCTTCCTCGATCAGTCCTTCCATGCCCTTGCATTTCTTGCCCTTCGGGCTCTCGTCGAGCAGTTCGAAAATCTGCTCCAGCCGCTGCACGTGGCCCTTGGTCTGTTCCAGATGCTCTTCGAAGCCCGCCCGCAGCTCGTCGGAGTTTGCAGCCTTAGCCAGTTTCGGCAGCGCCTTCACCAGCTGGTTCTCGGCGTTGTAGAGGTCTTTCAGTTCGTCGATATAGAGTTCTTTTAAGCCTTTGGTTGCCATGAGTGTTAACTCCAGAAATTGATTTGAGCAGCACTCCTGTGATGCACCTGTCGGCGATCAGGAAGCCCGTTGAAAAATGCTTTGCTGGTTCTACACAGAATTTTTTTTTAACTAGTGCCTTGCGGATCTCGTAGAGTTCGGCGTCGCACATAGCCGCTACAATAGCGAGGCGAGAACGTGAATGGCGAAGAGAAATCTCAGGGTGACGAAATGGCTCGGTATGACCCCGGCAGTCGCGACCTGCACTGCCTGTGGACAGGAATTTAAGGCGCCGGTAGCAGTACTGTCCCGAACCAAAGACGCGCAGGAAAGCCTGCAAACCCAATTCGACCGCCACGTCTGCCAGACTAAAACAGAATCATAGGAGAGTATCAGGAACACCCTGTAGAGACGTTGCTCAGCAACGTCTCGGGCAGCGCCCCGCTCCTACCGCGCGATCCGCACCAAGCCCTTCGGCAGAAAAGGGCGATCCGCCAACTGTCCCTCAAACTTCGCCGCCCACCGTCCTGGAATCGCGCACTGGCATGAAGGGCATCTCCCATCGGCAGTGATCCGATAGTCTTCAATAAAATAGCTGTGGCGCTTGACCAGCAAGTCACCACAAACTGCACAATGCGTATCTTCGAGGTCGCCCACTTGGCCCGGCAGGTTTCCAGCGTAGATGTAACGCAGGCCGGCTTGCCTTCCTATTTTCGCCGCACGCAGCAGGTCCTCTGGCCGGGTGTTTGCCGGATCGGACATCTTGTAGTCTTTGTGAAAGGCAGTCACGTGCCAGGGAATGTCGGGAGAGATTCCAGCCAGAAATTCAGTCAGCTTCCGTAGTTCGTCGTCCGAGTCGTTAAATCCTGGAATCAACAAGGTCACGATCTCCATCCAGATTCCCATCCCATGGAGCGCACGAATCGTCTCCAGAATAGGACCGATGCGTCCGCCCAACTCGTGATAGTGGCGATCGTCGAAACTCTTTAGATCTACTTTATAGAGATCGACCCAAGGGCGAAGATATTCAAGCACTTGCGGCGTGCCGTTGCCGTTGGAAACGAATCCGGTGATTAGTCCGGCGGCTTTGGCTTCTTTGAAAACCGCGACCGCCCATTCGCTGGTAATCAGCGGCTCGTTGTAAGTGCTCACCAATATTTTCGCGCCCTGGCGCAGCGCATCCTGTACCAGCGCCTCGGGCGAGGCCTGCAAAGGCGCCGATACCGCATTGGGATCACGTAAAGCTTGAGAAGTTACCCAGTTCTGGCAGTATCCGCAGTGCAAATCGCAGCCCAGCATTCCAAAGCTGTAGGCCAGCGCTCCAGGATAAGCGTGAAAAAACGGCTTCTTCTCAACCGGGTCGCATTGCACCCCGCCCACGTATCCCCACGGCACGTAAAGCCTACCGCCGCTGTTATAGCGAACCTTGCAAACCCCCGGCTGCCCTTCAGGGATGGGACAGCAGTGCCCGCAGGCGAAACATCGCACCCGATTGCGGTCGAGCTTCTCGTAGAGGTCCCCTTCCCGAACCTGGCGATCGACGATTTCGCGAAGAGTAGGCACGAGGGTCCCGATATATTTTAGAACAGGGTCATCGGCGAAAATCCAGGACGTCAGCAAGTGCGAGCATTTGACGACCCAAAAGTCGCACCAATCGTACGCAATTGCCCAGGATCGTCTGTGCCAAAAGTCCCGTTTTGGGAATTTTTGGCGCACTTTTCTTGCCACTGTTTTATTTTCCACGACTTGCGGAGGGTTTTGTACATACAAATCCAATGTACAATGAAACTAGCTAGCCGTTACCCACACACCGCTCTCAAGGACGCAGCAGAAGCCAGCCAGACGCTCGCAAAGGGCATTCTAGGAGGCTTTTTGATCCGCCTCCGGACCCGCAACTGACGTTTCGCAATTTTCAACGACTTACGAACCATCTGACCAAGTTCGGACAAGACGTCCGACCCACCCAGTCCTTTACAAAACTTTACTTTGTTTGACCGACTCTTTACCCCTTCCTTTCGAAACCCGGTGTTTGAATGAGGGAAGGAGTACTGAAAAATGTACAAAGCCAGCATTATTACGTTATTGCTCGTGTCCTCGCTCGGATTTGCGCAGGACCAGAGCGCTTCTCCCGCCGACGCTCCCCCGCCACCCATGGCTCAGATGGGACAAATGGGAAATGGAGGCCGCCGCGGTCCAGGCGTCGCCGGTACCATCACCGCAATCGACGCTGCCACCATCGTCGTAAGAACCCGTGAGGGCAAGTCGGAGACGATTAACATCAACGACAAGACGCAGTTCCGCAAAGAACGCCAGCCCGCAAAAGCTGCCGACTTCAAAGTAGGCGACGAAATCTTTGTGCGCGGACAGCAAGGCGGCGAGACCTGGACCGCCGAAGTCGTGGCCGCTCGTCCCGCGGGCGGAGGCCAGTTTGAACAGAGAATGCGGGAAGGCATGGGCAAGCAATTTATTGCCGGTGAAGTGAGAGCCATCAATGGAACACAATTAACAATTGCGCGTCCTGATGGCGTCACCCAGACCATCAACGCCGACGAAAATACCTCGTTCAGGAAGCAAAATGAAAGCATCACCCTCGGCGACATCAAGGTTGGTGACCATGTTTTCGGACGCGGCGAACTTAAGAGCGATGTGTTCGTTCCGGCTACGCTCAACGTAGGGCAGCCCGGCATGATGCGTCGTGGTCAAGGCCAAGGTATGGGAATGGGTCAGGGAGCGGGCCAACCTTCGGGTCAGGCGGCACCGGCCGATCCAGCGATGCCAACTACTCCTCCACAGCAATAGTTGCTACAACACCTTCGTGACCTTTGTTGTGCAGGAAAGTACCTCAGCAGAGGTCACGAGGATGGACAATAGCTTATATCTCCGAATGAAATCCCCTAAATCCACTGGCCAGTTCTATATGGCAACTCGCAAGTTCCGGTTCCCGCGCCGGAGATTAAGCCAACGAGTGCTACTCGGTTTGCTTCTATCAACGTGCTTGATCGGTGTAGCGCAAACCCCCGACGCGGCAGTGCCGGTGGGCGAGCCACAGACTGCGCAAGCGACTACCGCACCTCAGGGGGGCACGATTACTGGTTTGGTAAAAGCCGGCAACATGCCCATCCCCGGGGCTTCCATCACCGCGACCAACACGCTTACCGGACAGAAAGTCACCACCTGGAGTGACGTCACCGGAAGCTACACGCTGCAGGTGCCGTCGAACGGGCGCTATGTGATCCGCACCCAGATGGCGGCGTTCGCTCCCATGACTGGCGAAGTACTGATCAACGCCGCGAACCCCACAGGGAAACTAAACCTCGAACTAACTCTTCAGTCGCGCGTGCAGCAGACGCCGGACCAACCGATGCAACAACTGGCGGCCGCTATGGGCGCACGCGGCTTTCAGAACTTGCAGGTCATGCAGAGCGAAGGTGCAAGCGCAGCAACTAACGGCGCCGGCAACGAGCAATCGGCAGGAACATCGCTTGGCGGAGCCGAAGTGACCGCCGCCACCGAGTCGGTTTCGATCGCCGGCAACGCGAATAATTCCGCGCTCGAGGGAATGAATCCCGACGAATGGCGGCAGCGGGTCGACGAAATGCGGCAGCAGTCGGCGGCACCGGCGAACGCCGCGATTTTTGGCGGAGGCTTTGGTGGTGGAGGCGGAGGCTTCGGCGGGCCGGGCGGAGGCGGCGGGGGTTTTGCTGGTCCGGGTGGTGGGGGTTTCGGTGGAGGCCCTCCGGGCGGTGGCGGTGGTGCTCTATTCATGGTGGGCAATCGACGCAGCCGATTCGATATCAACCGCCCGCACGGAACGCTTTATTACTCAGTGGGAGACTCGGCGCTGAATGCATCGCCCTACGCACTCTCTGGCGAGCCCAACAGTAAGCCAGGCTATATTCAGAATCGCTTCGGTGGGGCAATCGGCGGCCCGCTGGTTATCCCCAAACTCTTTAAAGATCCGAAGACATTTTACTTTTTGAACTTTAACGGTTCGCGTGGCGAGAATCCCTTCGACCAGTTTTCTACCGTTCCCACGCCTGCCGAGCGCAATGGTGATTTTTCGAACGCGACCCAGGGCGACGGTTCGCCGGTACAGATTTTTTACCCCGGCGTCACTGGCAACGTAATTCCATCCAGTCTGATTAATCCAGCGGCGGCAGGACTGCTCAATTTCATTCCAGTACCCAACGTTCCGGGCCGCACGACGCAGAACTTTCATTTCGTGACCGCCGCCGACAACAGCAGCAACGACCTGAACCTGCGGGTTAATCACAACTTTGGCGCCGCGCCCACGCCGATGACGGGAGGACGTGGAGCCCGCCGCAACGGCCCCCACAACAGCATTAGCTTTGGGATTCACTACCATGGCGCTAGTTCCGACCTTACCAATGCGTTTCCAACCGAGGGCGGCAGCACCAAAACCCGCAGTCTCGACATTCCTGTTTCGTACACGCGCAGCTTTGGAAAACTGATCAACAGCGCGAGAGTGGACTTCAATCGCAGCCGCATCAACACGCAGAACCTGTACGCCTTCAATCAGGACGTAACCGGCAATCTTGGCATCAACGGAGTTTCAGACAATCCGTTCGACTGGGGCTTGCCGGGACTCTCGTTCACGAACTTTGCCGGCGTGCGTGATACCAGCCCGTCGTTGTTGCGCAACAACACGCTTACTTTTGGCGACTCGACGATCTGGACCCACGCGAAGCACACCTGGCGTTGGGGCGGAGATTTTCGCCGCATTCAGCTCAATACCCGGACCGACAGCAATGCGCGCGGATCGTTTGTGTTCACCGGTGTGAACACGTCGCAGATGGCTGGAGGTCAGCCGCTGCCTGGCACGGGCTACGACCTCGCCGACTTCTTGCTGGGCCTGCCACAGCAAACTTCGGCGCAGTTTGGCGCTAACAATTATCACTTCCGGGGAAATTCCTGGGATGCTTTTGTGCAGGACGAATGGCGGCTGCGCTCCAACCTGACATTGAATCTCGGCCTGCGTTACGAATATTTCTCGCCGTTCAGCGAAGTGGACAACCGCATCGTGAATCTGGATGTGAACTCTGACTTCACCGCTGCCGCGCCCGTCCTGGCAGGACAAGCGGGACCATTCAACGGCAAATATCCAGCAACGCTGGTGAGACCGGACCGCAACAATTTCGCGCCGCGCCTGGGATTTGCCTGGAAGCCCCTGTCGCGCACGGTGGTGCGCGGCGGCTACGGCATTAACTACAACACCAGCGCCTATAACAAGATCGTGCAGCAGTTGGCTTTCCAGCCGCCATTCTCTTTTGCTCAAACCAACGTTCAGTCAACGAATGGCGAGCTGACCTTGCAGGACGGCTTTCCGGCAACTTCGTCGGATGAAGTCACGAATAATTATGGCGTCGATCCAAATTACCGGCTGGGCTATGTGCAGATTTGGAACCTTGATGTGCAGCAAGAGCTTCGACCGACGCTGATTGTGAACTTCGACTACACCGGAACCAAGGGCACGCGGCTTGACGAGTTGCAGGCGCCGAATCGCACCGCGACCGGCTTGCGCATTCCAGGCGTGCAGGCCTTCAACTACGAAACTTCGGTGGGCGATTCCCGCGCTGACGCCGGCAGCCTGCGGGTACGCAAGCGCTTACAGTCGGGATTCTCAATTGGCGGCACCTACACTTATTCCAAGGCGATCGACAATGCGTCGTCAATTGGCGGCGGCGCGACCGTAGTGGCGCAGGATGCGTTTAATCTGGAGGCTGAACGCGGGCTTTCCAGCTTCGATCAACGGCATCGCTTCACCGGAGATTTCCTGATCGAACTGCCATTTGGTCATGACCGTCACTGGCTGCGCGCAAACAGTCCAGCCCGCGCGATTTTCGGGGACTGGGAATGGAGTGGCAGCTGGACCATTGCTTCCGGCCTGCCTTTCACCCCACGCGTTCTCGGCGACTTTACTGATGTCAATCGCGGCACCAACGGGACGCTGCGTCCAGATTTAACCGGCGATCCTATGACGGTTTCCGATCCGTCGATTAGCCAATGGTTCAATCCCGCGGCCTTTACTGTGCCGCCAGCTGGGCAGTTCGGAGATGCGCGGCGTAACAGTATCGAAGGGCCGGGTTCGCGGACGTTCAACATGGGGTTTACCCGTCAATTCCCCATCCGAGAAGGCCAGATATTGGAATTCCGGGCGCAGGCGACTAACGTTTTCAACACTCCACAATATTCTGCGATCGACACGGTGGTGAACTCGCCGACTTTTGGGCAGGTAATCGGAGTGGGGCCGATGCGGACGATCCAACTGGTGGCGAGGTTTAGATTCTAGATTTGATGTGGGGCGGACACTCTTGTCCGCCGAGGCAGCTAGTTAACATGAGCGTTCTAAGACTAACTCGATGGCTGGAGTTCGCGGGCGAGGGCGCCCGCGCCACATCAATCGCACTGGTTCTTTGCGCTGCTTTGCTTGCCCAGCAGGATACGAACTACACCTTCCACAGCAATACGGAAATTGTTTTGGTGAATGTGACTGTCCGCGACAAGAGCGGTAACTTTGTCCGCGACCTGAAGCCGGAAGACTTCACGGTGCTTGAAGACAACAAGCCGCAAAAGGTGAACTCTTTCGACATCGAGAACACGGATGCCGTCGCCACTCAGGATGTGGCGCAGGTAAAAGTGCTGGGACAGTCCGTGGCGGCGGCGAATGCGGCAGCCGCCCAACCCGCCGCCGCTACGGCGGCCAGCGCCTTCAAGGATCGCCGCCTGGTGATTTTGTTTTTTGACCTGTCGTCGATGGCGCCCGACGAGATTGATCGCTCAGCGGCAGCCGCACAGAATTATGTCGACAAGCAGATGGCGGCGGCTGATCTGGTGGCGATTGTGTCCCTGGCCGATTCGCTGACGGTGAATCAGGATTTCACCACTGACAAAGCCTCGCTTAACAAGATATTGCGGTCGTTCAATTCTGCTGCTGGACAAGGGTTTGAGGCGGGTGACGCCGGGACTACCGAAGGCACGGCGGAGACCGGCGGGTCTTTTACGGCGGATGATACTGAATTCAATATTTTCAATACCGATCGCCGCCTGGAGGCGCTGCGAACCGTGGCGCGGCAATTGGCGCATATCGATCAGAAGAAGGCGCTGATTTATTTTTCCAGTGGCATGACCCGCACCGGAGTGGAGAATCAGTCGGAATTGCGCTCGGCGGTGAACGCGGCGGTGCGGTCCAATCTGTCGATTTACACCATGGACATTCGCGGCTTGCAGGCGCTGCCTCCCGGCGGAGAAGCTCAGAGTGCCAGCTTACGCGGCACGTCAGCGTACTCGGGCCAGTCAGTACTGGGCCAGTTCGACTCTAACTCCGCCAGCCAGGAGACGCTGGTCACACTTGCCGGCGACACCGGCGGCCGTGCCTATCTTGATTCCAACGACTTCGGCAAAGTCTTCAAGGGTGTGCAGGACGACACTTCCAGCTACTACATGCTGGGATACCACAGCACTAATCCGGCGCGGGACGGAAAGTATCGCCACATTACCGTGAGGTTGAACCGGCCCGGGCTGAAGATGGAGTATCGGCGGGGATACTACGCCCCTGCCGACTTCAAGCACGCCAACACCGACGACCGCGAGCAGCAATTGGACGAGCAGCTGGCCTCAGACCTGCCCAGCACGGATCTTCATGTTTACCTTTCGGCTGCCTACTTCCGCGTCGCGGAAGATAAGTTCGCGGTTCCGGTGTCGCTGGTAGTGCCGGGATCGGAAATTCCGTTCGCACAGAAGAGCGATCGCGATAAAGCCACGCTGGATGTGATCGGCGTAGTGCGGGATGACAAGCAACGTCCGGTGGGAGAAGTGCGCGACACCGTGAAATTGGCGGTAGACGCGGCAGCGCAGGTGCGACGCAAGAATGTTCAGTACAACACCGGACTTATTCTGCCGTCTGGTGCCTATCACCTCAAGTTTGTTCTGCGCGAAAACGAAACCGGCCGCATGGGGACGTTCGAGACCGATCTTGATATCCCTGACTTAAGGAAGCAGCCGCTACAGATGAGTTCCATCGTTCTGGCCAGCCAGGTGCAGCCCGCCGGTAAAGGCAAGAACAACGGCGATCCGCTGGTGCGGGATGGGTCGGAGGTGATTCCCAGCGTCACCCATGTTTTTTCCAGCGGGCAACACTTGTATCTCTACTACGAAGTGTATGACCCGGCTCACCAGAGCGCAGCTGCGGCAAAAATCGCGAACAGCAGCAAGACGGATATCCGGCTGTTGACCAGTGTCTCGTTCTTTCAGGGAAAGGCGAAGGCATACGAGACGCCACTGGTCGAGGCTAAGCAGGTGAACACACAGAACCGGCACGCTGCGGTTTTCCAGTTGGATGTTCCGCTTACGCAGCTGAAACCGGGGTTTTATACCTGTCAGGTGAATGTGGTAGATGATGCGGCGGGAAAGTTTTTGTTTCCGAGAGTAGCAATGTTAGTGCGGCAGTAGTGATGCCTTCCGCAGAAGTCTCCCAGCTATGCAAAAATAAGCTGGCTCGCGAAGCGAGCCAGCTACATGGTGGAGCCTACAAACAGTCAGGCAGCCTTCACAGCGAATTAATAAACGTCAGCAACTGACTCCTCTCGCGGTCACTCAAGCGCCGATATTCCTTCGTTACCTGACTCGCCTCCCCACCGTGCCGCAGAATTGCATTCTCGCGGGTGGCGGAAAGTCCGTCGTGCATCAGCCGGTCGCGAGTACGCAACCCCCACAAGCGGAGCCGTGCGCAGCTTGTTGGCGGTTTCGGCGGGACCGTTTTGCTGAATCCCATCGCCGGTGTCTATATCGTGCAGGAGAAAATCGCTGTAGGGATGAATGATCTTATTGGCCAACTCCTTCGGAACGATGAAGGCGCCACCATTTACCGCCGTTCCCTGCGGGGCGGTGGTGATTGCAGTAACGTGACAGGTGGCACAGCCGATGTCGGCGAAAATCTGCGCCCCCGCTCGAGCTTTCTCGGTATAAAAAGCCTTGGGGTCTACAGGCGGCGCCAGGGTGGCCCGCATGAACGCGGCAAAGTGGTCAATATCACTGAGCCCATCGGCTTCTATTTTGTCTTCAGGGTCGGTAGTGGTCTTGCAAACTGAAGTCGTATCTACCGGTTGCAGCCGGCTGGTGATGCCCTGCTCGTTCAGGTAAGCGTCGGCGGCAAAGGACAGCAGGCTGGCATGTTGATCCTTCCAGCCAAACCGGCCCACCGCCGTCTTGCCCGGCGCCTCGTCCACCGGTACCTGAATGGCTTGGCCGTTAATTTTCCCGTTGGTTAACTTCTTTTGCTGTTGCGCAATGTTGATGAGCGTCTTGTCGGCAATGGCCTCAACGAAGCCATCCCCCAGAGCGCTGAGCGACATCCGGAAAGTGCGAATATCCTCCGTTGCCGGGGCGAGTTGCTGCGCTTCCGGGCACATCGCCCGATCATTCACCAGCGACCGGCTGGGCACAGCCGTTCGCCCGTTGTTAATCATGATGGTAGGCGCGACGAACTGCCCACGATGGTTGTTGTGTCCGATGCGGAACTCAGAAATCTGACTAGCTCCGCCGGTCACCGGATTTTGGTGGCAAGCGGCACAGGATTGAGCGTTATAAATCGGGCCGAGCCCCTTATCGACTCCGTCGGTCTCCTCGAAAACCGCCTGATCGCTGCTAAAAGACTCCCCGGCGGGTCCGGGCATCCCATTGCCAGTACTGGTAGTTCCGCTGTTTTCTGAATAAGTGGGGGTTTTGAATCCGGTGGGGGCTTCAGTAGCCGAATCGCTTCTCAAAAGAGCAACGGTACCGGGGACGATTGCAAATAATACGACGACCGCGAATAAATTCCAAACCTTCATTCCGCACCTCCAAGCACGGGCAGACACACGTGTAGCGTTAGCTGGGCGAGCTATTCTTGGAAATGGCGCGGGAAGACTGAGAACGTGGACACTACCAGATACCAACTGGTACACATCCAAGGAAGACAGCCCTCGGAGAGTCCGTGGCAGGACCCGTTAAATTTTCCCTGTAAATAAAAAAGATTAAGGGGAATCTATGTGTCCAGTACGACGAAGTCAACAATCGAAGGTGCACAATGTTGCCGAACTTAGGACACTATCTGTGGAAAAAATTGAGATTACAGGGTCGGAGAGGCCGCATCCCACGTCTGTTTTCCCCCTACAAACGTTTTCAGCACCTTTACTTTGCGAATCTGGTGCGGAGGGATGGTAAACACGTCATCACTCAATAACACCAGGTCGGCGAGCTTCCCGACGGTGATTGAGCCCTTCTCTTTCTCCTGAAACTCGGCATACGCCGACCCCATGGTGTAGGCTTCCACCGCCTCGGCTACCGTCAACTTCTGTTCGGGGAACCATCCCTGTGGATTCTTGCCATCCAGGGTCTCGCGGGTGACGGCGGCGTAGAGCCCAAGCATAGGATTCAACGGGGCTACGCTCCAGTCGGTGCCAAAAGCGAGGCGGACTCCATGGTCCAAAAAGGTGCGGAAGGCGTAAGTTCGGCTGGCGCGGTCGTGACCGATGCGCGCCTCTGCCCAGCGTCCATCGTCGATGGCGTGATAGGGCTGCATGGACGCGATCACGTGCAGTTTCGCAAAGCGATCAAAGTCCTTGGCCGCCATATGCTGGGCGTGTTCGATGCGAAACCTGCGATCGGCCTCGCCGTGAACTTTGGTGATCTCCTCGTAAAAGTCGAGAATGAGGGAAATTCCCTGATCCCCAATGGCGTGGGTACACAGCTGGAGGCCGGCGGCGTCAGCCTTCATCATGCGATCCCGCATGAGCGAGAGAGGATGCATTTCATCGGAGAGAATGCCGTGATTGTTGGGCTGATCGTCAAAACCGGCAAAGAAATACGCAGTGCGCGAACCCAGTGATCCATCGGCGTAGCCTTTGAGCGCACCGATCCGCAGGTAGGGCCCACCGAAAGCGCGACGGATGCCGATCTTGGTTGAATCATCGACCTGAGTGATCAGCGGCGCGGCGTAAACACGGCTGGTCAATTCACCCTTTTCCAGTAATTCCGCGTACACAGCAATGTCAGCATAGTCGGGATTCATGTGCTGCACACTGGTGACGCCGAGCGACGCGGCATGGGCGAGGGCGCGTTTAGCACCCCGTAGACGCTGATCGTGAGTACGCTCCGGTATCACCTTGTAGACGTAGTCCATGGCGGCGTCTTTCAGCGCGCCAGTTGGGTTGCCCTGGGGGTCGCGGACTATCACACCCCCCGGAGGATCGGGGGTCGTGGCGGTTACACCCGCGAGCCGCAATGCCACAGAGTTTGCCAGCGACATGTGGCCGTCATAGCGGCTTATGAAAACCGGAACATCAGGGGTGCTTGCATCGATCAGTTCTTTGGTAGGGAGTTGCGCCGGCGTCCACTTGGTTTCGTCCCAATCACCACCCAATATCCACTCGCCCTTCGCCGTTTTCTTGACCTGTTCTCCAATGCGGCGGGTAAATTCCTGAACGCTGGCGGCGTCATTCAACTGAACGGAATCGAGTTGAATACCGCCGTCGATAAAGTGAGTGTGGGAATCATTGAAGCCGGGCAATAGCAGCTTGCCATCGGCATCGACTACCTTGGTCGCGCTTCCCTGCCACGCCGCGACATCGGCATTTGAGCCAACCGCGACAATGCGTTCGCCAAGCACCGCCACTGCTTGCGCCGTGGGATTGGCCTTATCAACCGTCCAGACCTTGGCATTGGTAATGATGAGATCAGCGGCAGGTTTAGATTGTGCGACGGCGCTTCCAGCAACAAGCCAACAAACCACGACTGCAACCAAACGGAGAAGAGTGTTCATAGGTCCTTTAATTTAAATCTAGTATCTCGGAAAGAATCTGGTCTCCGGCGCCGCTAGACGTAGCGGAGCTACGTCTCTACGGAAAATTTTTTTATAGAGGTTAGCGTTGTCCCCACTTCAACTTGGTACGAAGGACGTCGAAGAATGTGCCTTTGATCCGAAATAGCTGAACCTGCAATTTGGACTTGCAGCATATCAAACGATCTTCGTCATAAATTTCCATTCCTAGCTGGCCATCGACGCTGAGGTAAGCCTCGTCGGTCCCGGTTTTCGCCACAATTTCAATTTCCGAGGTATCGCGTACCACCAGTGCGCGATGGGTAAGGGAGTGCGCCGAGACTGGAGTGACTACCAGGGCATCCACCGAGGGCATCAGAATCGGGCCGCCGGCGGCAAGTGAGTATGCGGTCGAGCCGGTAGGGGTGGCTACTATTAAGCTGTCCGCCTGATAGCTCGAAACAAAAACGTGGTCGATGTAGACGTCGCAATGGTTTAAACGGGCAATGGTGCTCTTGCCGACCACCACATCGTTCACCGCGTCGTAGCGCGCAACCGCGGTTCCGCCCCGGATCACATCGCAGTGGACCATAGAGCGGGTCTCGAGCGTGCAGCAGCTCTTCTCAATTCCCTCGAGGGTCTCGTAGAGCTCTTCCAGCGGCACTTCGGTAAGAAATCCCAGGGATCCGAGGTTCACGCCCAGCACGGGAATTCGCGCAAGTGCCACAGCACGGGCCGCAGCCAGCAAAGTGCCATCTCCACCCAGCACCACGACAAAATTCAGAGGCTGGGCGCCGATGCCTTCGCGCGACATGACTTCGATCCCGGGCGCATAAGGAGCGGTCTCGGGATCAACCACCAGCCTGTACTGATTACGCTTGAACCAATCCAGCAGTCCCGGAACTATGTCGGCGAGTTCTGGTTTTGCTGGCTTAGAGATGATGCCGACAAACTTACTCTGCCCGTTCGTCATAGGGTAAGAGTGAAATTGTACAGGGAATTGCGCTGGCTGGCAGGTTGACGGAGAACCATAAACCACGCAGGACACGAAGTAACACGAAGGAAATTTCTAAGCCGCTTTCGCAAGCCGGCCATACAGAAGGAACTCGTGGTTCCCTTCCGCGCCCAGAATTGGCGAATCGATGACATCCGTCTCAGAAAAACCCAATCCGACCAGCGCCGCGCGAACTTTCTTCACCGCGGCTTGCTGCGCAACCGGATCCCTCACGATTCCACCCTTGCCCACCAATTCCCGTCCGACTTCGAACTGCGGTTTCACCAATACCACCATCTGACGGCCACCGCGCTCTGCCGCCGATTCCGGAAAAGCAGCAGCAATTACGGCAGGCAGAACCAGCGTGGCCGAAATAAATGAAACGTCCATAGCAACGAAATCCACCGGCTCGCCAACCTGCTCACCCGTTAGATAACGAGCGTTGGTTTTTTCCAGCAGACGGACTCGCGGCTCCTGGCGCAGGCGGAAATCAATCTGTCCCCTGCCGGTGTCGACTGCTATCACCTTTACTGCACCACGCTGCAACAGACAATCGGTGAAGCCGCCAGTCGATGCGCCAACGTCGAGGCAAACCTTTCCTTTAACATCGATACTCCAGTGATCCAGTGCTTTTTCCAGCTTGAGACCGCCGCGGCTGACGTACTTCAGATCCTCCCCAAGCAGACGGATTTCAGCAGCGGGGTCTACGGCAGCGCCGCCTTTCTCTATTTTCTGTCCGTTAACCAGAACCTTGCCGGCGAGAATCATGGCCTGCGCCCGCTCACGCGAGCTGAACATTCCACGATCGAGGAGGAGCTTGTCGAGTCTGGTTTTCAAAGGCGCTTCTTGCCCGTGCTTTGTCTTCATTGTCGAAGGAATCCCTGCCGCCTTGGTCCGACTACCGATAGGGATTCTTCGCTTCGCTCAGAATGACAAAAAGGTTTAAAGAAGCAGAAGCTAAACTTCTACGTTATCTTTCTTCTTCACCCTCACCACAGTGATTTTTGTGAAGCCTTCCTCGAAGGTGGGGGGCTTAAGCTTGCCCGACATCCGCCTCAATACGTCTTCCGCAACTACGCGCAGGCGCTTCTCATTGCGTTCCAGACACACCTCAAGCGGCACGTCGAAATATACTGCCTGCACGTCGTAGCCGTAGTCTTTCGCGAGCTTGATCCAGCTCTGGCGGTCATGCGGCGTGAGGTTAGTGGCATCCACATAGTTCAGCGGACGCCGCGCGATCAACCGCGCTTTTAGCATCGAGCGCAAATTGGAGAACACCAGATCCTGAAAGCGCTGCTCGGTCACATCGTCGAACAGCAAGGTTCGCAGCAAATCGCTAGAAAGTGCGGTGATCTTGTGACGTTTAAACCACGAAGTCTTGCCTGAACCGGGCAGTCCGATCGCCAGCACCACGGTGCCTTTCGACGGACGCGCAGCGGCCGGGACGCTGGGCGCGGCGGCGCTTACAGCCACTGGTGCTTCTGAAGAATCTGGTGTGACCGGTTCGGCAGGAGCAGTTGCAACCGGGCGGGTCCCGCCGCGCGAACGTCCGCGTCCACCTCTGCCGCGACGCCGCCGATTCGGGCGCGGCACACCACTTGTAGAAGTTTCGCCGCCAGCTTGAGACTGATCGTCGGGCGCGTCCGCCTCGTTCCCCGGCTCGGGAGCATCATCGCCGGTCTCTACTGTTTCGACAGCCTCGGGCTGGGCACGCTTGCGAGCCGGCGGCGGCTCCGCGGGCGCTGCCTCGGCAACGTTTCCTGCGTCAAAATATGCGGGCTGTAGCGGAGCCGGGCCAGGGTCGGATTTCGCATCTTCCGCCTTCTTCTTGCCGCGCTTCAACCGATCACTCATCCATTTGCGCATGTTTGGCTTGTAACACACCGGAAGGCCCACGAGCAATCATCCCCGCTGGGGATGAACCAAGCGCGCCAGCCGACTGGGTTTCAGCGCTTCCTTCCCTAAATGAAAATCGAATTTCTCGTATCGTTATTTACAGTTTAGCTGGATCGTCGGCGATTGCCGCAGCATCCATTCACCTGTTAAGATTTTTCTTCCCACTATTGGAAATCAGTTTTCACTGCGTCTCACTATCTCAATCGGAGGCTACATGGCGGTTAAAGTAGGCATTAACGGGTTCGGACGTATCGGGCGCAATGTTTTGCGTGCATCACTGAACGATCCTAATCTCGAGTTCGTCGCGGTCAACGACCTCACCGATCCCAAAACCCTGGCTCATCTGCTGAAGTACGATTCCATTCTTGGCAACCTGCATCACAAAATTACCGCCGGTGCAGACAGCATTACGGTTGAAGGCAAGACCATCAAGGTCTTCGCCGAAAAAGATCCCGCCAAGCTTGACTGGGAGTCAGTTGGAGCGCAGGTTGTGGTTGAATCCACCGGCCGCTTTACCGATGCGACTGACGCCAAGAAGCACCTTCGGGGAACGGTAAAGAAAGTCATCATCTCCGCCCCCGCCAAGAATGAAGATGTCACCGTCGTACTTGGAGTGAACGAGGGGGTTTACGATCCCGCCAAGCACCACATTATTTCGAATGCATCCTGTACCACGAACTGTCTGGCGCCCATTGCGAAAGTAGTAAATGACACTTTCAAAATTATCAGCGGCACCATGACGACGATCCACTCTTACACCAACGATCAGGTAATCCTTGATTTCCCGCACAAGGACCTGCGGCGTGCCCGCGCGGCGGCGATCAATATGATTCCGACCTCGACCGGAGCCGCCAAGGCGTTGAAGCTGGTGATCCCGGAATTAGCAGGCAAACTCGACGGCTTCTCTATGCGGGTGCCGACGCCAAACGTTTCGGCGGTCGATATGGTGGTCTGGGTCGAAAAGAAAACTACGCGTGACGAAGTCAACGCAGCGCTTAAAAAGGCGTCGGAATCAGGTCCGCTGAAGGGCTACCTGGGCTATGAAGAGCAGGAACTGGTTTCCTCTGACTTCAAGGCGGATGGCCGTTCGTCTATTGTGGACGCGCCCATGACGCTGGTGGTTGGCGGCAATTGCGTGAAGGTGATCTCGTGGTACGACAACGAGTGGGGATACTCCAGTCGCGTCCGCGATTTGATCAACTACCTTGCCAGTAAGGGCCTGTAATAGCAAAAGTAGAGACGTAGCTCCGCTACGTTTCCTTACCATAGGCACGATGCACCCCGGTGAAGCGCAATCAGTTGCGTTTCACCGGATTTCTACCCGGGCTTCTGAGGTCTAGCCACTCATGTCTAAGCTTTCGATTAAAGATCTTTCGCTCAATGACAAGCGTGTCTTCATGCGGGTTGACTTCAACGTGCCGCTGGAAGATGGCCGCGTCATGGACGAGACTCGCATCCGCGAAACTTTGCCCACCATTGAATATGCGCTCCGCCACGGCGCGCGCCTGATTCTGGCTTCGCATCTCGGTAGACCGAAAGGCAAGCCCAATCCGAAGATGAGCCTGAAGCCAGCTGCGGAACGGCTGCGTATGTTGCTCGACAAGGAGTATTCGCGCGCCGAGAACGTGGGCTTCTGTCCCGATTGCGTCGGTCCGGAAGCCACTGAAATGGCGAGCAAGCTGGAGAAAGGCCAGGCGCTGTTATTGGAGAATTTGCGTTTCCACCCACAAGAGGAAGCCAACGATGAAGCCTTCTCCAAAAAGCTCGCCAGCCTCGCAGATTTCTACGTAAATGACGCCTTTGGCACGGCGCACCGCGCCCATGCGTCAACTGTAGGAATCACCAAGTTTGTGCAGAAATCGGCTGCCGGACTGCTGATGGAGAAGGAACTCCAATATCTGGGCAAGGCGTTGCAGAACCCGGAAAAGCCCTTTGTCGCAATCCTCGGCGGCGCCAAGGTCAGCGACAAAATCGCCGTCATCCAAAATCTGATGACCAAGGTTGACGCCCTGATTATCGGCGGCGGGATGGCATACACCTTTCTGAAAGCACAGGGACACGAGATCGGCAAATCGCTGGTCGAGGCCGACAAGCTTGATCTCGCCCGTCAACTGCTGGAGGAGGCCAAGAAACGCAATCTCAGGTTCCTGCTGCCGGTGGATCACCTCGTCGCCGAGAAGATTGACGCCAACGCCACGGTTCGCACCATCGGCGAAGGGCAACCGATTCCGCCCAACATGATGGCGCTTGATATCGGTCCCAAGAGTATCGAGCTGTTTACCGAGGAAGTCTCCACCGCTCGCACCATCGTCTGGAACGGGCCGATGGGTGTCTTCGAAGTTGCGCCTTTCTCCAAAGGAACCTTCAAGCTCGCCGAAGCGGTAGCCGACAACGGGGCTGCCATCTCCATCGTGGGCGGCGGAGACTCAGTCTCTGCAGTCCACCAGGCGGGAGTAGCCGACAAGATTACGCACATTTCAACTGGCGGCGGCGCGTCGTTGGAGTTCCTTGAAGGCAAGAAACTTCCAGGAGTGGACGCCCTGAGCGATAAATAATTCTAAAACGCCCTGTCATCCTGAGCGCAGCGAAGGACCCCTATAACCAGTGCAACGCTGCGATAGGGGTCCTTCGCTGACGCTCAGGAAGACACCCAACCGAAAGGAAATCCATGCCCCGCACCAAACTGATGGCTGCCAACTGGAAGATGTATAAGTACGCGGAACACACCAGCGATTTCGTTCGCGAATTTCTACCACTGGTCAAAGACCACACGCGCGATGAAATCGTCCTCTGCCCGCCATATCTTTGCATCCCCTCGGCAGTGGAAGCTGCTCGCGGTTCCCATGTGGCGGTTGGCGGCCAGAACATGCACTGGGAAAAGGAAGGCGCATTCACCGGCGAAATATCCGCCGGAATGCTGCTTTCGGCGGGCTGCACGCACGTCATTATTGGCCACTCGGAGCGCCGCCAGTATTTCTGCGAAACCGACGATACCGTCAATCTGAAACTGAAAGCCGCACTCGAAGCCGGACTCGTTCCCATCGTTTGCGTGGGCGAAGTACTCGAAGAGCGCGAAGCCGGGCTCACGGAAGACGTGTTGCGGCGGCAATGCCTGCGCGCCTTTAACGCTATCTCCGGCAAGAAGGCCCACAAACTGGTTGTCGCCTATGAACCGGTATGGGCGATCGGCACCGGCAAAACAGCTACTCCAGCCATGGCCGCGGACGCACATGCCTTTATCCGCAACGAAGCTGCTAAAGCCTTCGGAGACGAACTTGCGGCAAACATGCGCATTCTCTACGGCGGCTCGGTAAAGCCGGAGAACGTCAAAGCGCTGATGGCTGAGGAAGAAATCGATGGCGCCCTGGTGGGCGGCGCCAGCCTCGACCCCAAATCCTTCACCGCGATTGTTAAGTATTGATGGCTACTTAGGGCTGCGCGGAGGTTACCGCCGGCATAACCACGCTATCAACGGTCGCGGGAGCGTCGCGCAACTTAAAGTAAACGGTTTTCCCCTTGGGCAGTGGCGGTATCACCAGTGCTGTCTCGACAAATCCGTCGGGCACCGGCACCGGATCAGCAAAGTCTGGATCGACGCTAACGGCATCCATCAAGAATAGTTTGTCTCCAACCAGCGAGCATTGCTTCTCCGGTTGTTCGACGCAATGCACGCCCCGCAGATTCGGGATCCTTACCAGATTCACCAATGGCTGCCAGTCTCCCGCCGCGCCATCCGCTGTCACCGGACGAAACTTTAGCGGACCGAAAGCCGAGGGCCCCAGATGCTTCAGAGGATCGAGCACTGCAAACACCGTCTTTGAATCTTGCAGCGTCAAATTGCCATCCGCCATGCTGAGCAGCACCCGAAACGACTCGTCGGCGGTTGCAACTTCTACTTTTTCACTGGTCTGAAATGCTTCTGGCACTTGAGTCTTCAGAAAGAAGCTCAAATGCCCTTCCTGCGGCAAGTCGTCCTGGTTGCTGAAGTGGACCGCCGGCGCGGTCGATGCCGAATCAATCTGCACGTTCTTGCTGATCAGTATGACCCTGGGCCGCGGAGAATCCACCGTAACCTTCACATCCAGAGTTCGTCCGTCTTTCAGAGTCACGCTGGCGGATGTTCCCGCACCCGGTTGCAGCTTGGTATTGATGGACGCATCTTTGGTCGAGAGTTTGAGGGCATCCTGTTGATTGTCTCGCGACAAATCCGCCGGAGTGAAACTGACCCCTCCGAGATCCAACGCCGTCACCTGATCGAGCCGCGTACCTTTGAGAATGCCATCCGAATCGCCGGCGTGCAGATAGAAGCCATCCAGTCGGCTGGCCTCGGCATAAGTGTGAAGCCGGATTTGATCCGGTTGCGCCAAGCCGAACTGCTTCACTTCCATGGTCACCCAGCCGGCAGTCGCCTCTTGCAGTGCAACTTTGACCTCCAACTCTTCCGGCTTCGATACTTTCCAATCCGCGCCAAGACTTTTCCCGCCATCGCCGCTTAGCTTCACCTGGCTCACGCAAGCTGTATCACCCGCCTGCACGTGCAGGGTATCTTCCCGGCCAATGATCAGCGCGCTGGCATCCTTTGAGGCGACAACCCACTTCACCGGATGCGAGCTCTTGAGATGAAACCGCGGCCCCTCGAATGGCTGAAATCCCCAGAAGCCGTGCAGCACACCTTTCACGTCGCCGTCCAGTTCTTCGGGCTTAAGGCTGCTGGTATCAACCACGAAACCGCCCTTTTCCGGATCGGCTTTCGCCGGCAGATCGATATCGCCCTTCTTGCTGGGAACACGGAACGAGAAGTTGTGCGCCAGTTCGGACGCGAACACCAGGCCCGCACCTTCAACCGGCAAAACTAAATCGGGCTTTTCAATGCAGGAGACTTGCTTGCTGTCTACGGTGCGAAGCGGTGGAAACGGAGAAGGCCGAATCAGTGGCAACGCCACCACCAGCACAGACTTTGGATTGCGAAAGGACGGCGGATTATTCATCCGCAGATTCAGTTGCTGTCGTTTAGGCAACGCTAGTGCCGGAATGTACTGGTATTGCGCGGTGTGCGTGCTCGCCAGAATTCTCGCCACGTCTACTACCGCCCCAACGTAGGCTCCGTAGTAGCCGGCGCGTGCCGTGGGGGTGAGGCTGATTTGCCCCACCAGGTCTGCCGGCGCACCCGTGGTGAGGGTCGCCACCATGCTCTGGCTGTGAGCATCGTCAAGCACCAGTTGGTCGGTGTTCTGAGTCAAACACGGAACTTGCTGCGCGGTCGGCTTGTCGAAGCACTGCGAGTCGAGGCGAATGCTCAGGCTGCGTGCCAACAGAACGGTGTGAGCCTTCAGCTCTTCGGGATCGGTAATAGCAGTATCGCGGACCGCCTCCAGATATCTTTCCAGCCGGGCGCGGTCGAGGCTGGCTTGTTCTAAATCCTGGGCGGCGCGAACAAAAACGCCAGGCTTGCCGCGCACCGCGCTGCGCACCGTGGCGAATGCGCCCCCAGTGTCAGGGGCAAGCAGTATCAGCGCTTCTTGGGCTTCTTCTGGAACGGTGATGTAGACACCTTCTTCTCGCGCCGCCTTGTCCCAGGTTTCGACCCGAGTAAACCAGTTCTCCGGGGGAGGATTGGTGGCGCCGCGAAGAAACACCACAATCATCAGGTAGTGCGCCGACTGGCTGTCTGGAAGATCGGGATGGATCCACAACCGGTCGCCAGCCTGAAGGTTGGGCACTTCTGCGATGGGCAAAGTCTCGCCCGCCCGCTCAACCTTGATCTCAACCGGAGGTCCAATCAGGTCAAAAGGCGCTGCATCGGCACGCGCCAGCCCGACGAGAACGAAAAGCATGAACGACCACAAAACCAGGCGGATTACCGGAGAGTGGCTGGCAGGTAGGGAGTGCGCCGGGGAAGAAAAACTGGGGGCCTGAAAAATTTCCAAATACATTCTGCGCTGTCACCCATCGATAGGATACCCAATCAAAAACCCACTTCCAACTATAGACTGGCTACCCGCAGTTAACATCGTAATTTGCAGTAGTTAGCCGGACGCGATACCATTATCGACACGACGCAGTGCGCGATAACCCTCTTAAAAGCGTCTGAAAAGCTATACCGTGCGGAAGTGGTGGAACTGGCAGACACACCATCTTGAGGGGGTGGCGCCGCAAGGCGTGGGGGTTCAAATCCCCCCTTCCGCACCATAGAAATACCTAAACTAAAAAAAATGATTACTCTCCTGACCATCGTCCACGTTTTTGTTTGTCTATTTCTGATCATTGTCGTCCTGCTGCAGAGCGGCAAGAGTGGCGACATAGCCGCGGCCTTCGGAGGCCAGGGTAGCCAGACGGCTTTTGGTCCGCGTGGCACCGCCACGGCGCTTTCGAAAGCTACCACCTGGTCGGCAATCATCTTCATGCTGACCTCGATCACGCTCTCTGTGATGGCGCAGCGCAGATCCGGACCAAGCTCGGTGCTCGAAGGGGTAAAGACTTCGCAACCTGCTAAACCGGCGACGCCTCCGGCGGCACCCACGACCGCTCCAGTTCAGAAGTAGTTGTGATTCACGAAATCCTTCCGGTCGGGCCGCTGCAGTGCAATTGCTCTGTCATCGGCGACGAATCCTCGCGGGAAGCCATGGTCATCGACCCTGGTGACAACATTGCTGACGTGCTCGCAGTCATCGCCAGGCACAACCTTAAGATCAAGCAGATTGTTATCACCCACGCTCACATCGATCACGTGGGCGGAGCCATGAAACTGAAAGCCGCTACCGGTGCACCCATTCTGCTTAACCAGAATGACACTGCCCTGTTGAAAATGCTGGACGTCCAGGCCAGTTGGCTGGGCATGTCGGCGCCCGACAAGGTGGTAATCGACCACGATGTCGCCCAATCCGACCAAATAAAAGCGGGATCGCTGGTAGCAGACGTAATCCATACCCCTGGCCACACCGAAGGCAGCATCTGCCTCTACTTCCCCGCCGAACAAAAACTAATCGCCGGCGACACGCTCTTCGCGGGAAGCATAGGCCGCACCGATCTTCCGGGCGGCTCTTTCGAGAAGATCATCAATTCGATAAAAGAAAAAGTGCTAGCCCTGCCAGATGAAACCGTAGTGGTCCCCGGCCACGGCGAGCTGACCACCATCGGTGAAGAACGTCAAAGCAATCCCTTCCTGGCTAAATAAGCTTCAAATATCTCCCTTTTAGCCCCTTGCACAGAATCTGCCTTTGAACCCTCTTTTCCTGTGGTATCCCCACATAAACTGTGGCATCTTATGTGGACAAACCACAGGAGAGCTTGATTGGGCGAATCTAAAATCGACTTGCTGCAAGGAACGCTTGACCTCATGGTGCTGCAAACTCTGGCCACCATGGGCGAACAGCACGGCTACGGCATCGCTCGCCGAATTGAGCAGGTCAGCGGTGAAGAAGTCCTTCTGAATCAGGGCACAATCTACGCTTCGCTGGTCAGATTGCAGGAGCGCGGATGGATTTCAGCGGAATGGGGAACCTCTGACAACAATCGCAAGGCAAAGTTTTATTCAATAACCAGAAAAGGCCGCAAACAATTGGCTCAGGACGCCGTCTATTGGCACAGGCTCTCCGCAGTAATGGGCCGAGTGCTCGCCATGCAAGGGGAAGGTAGAAACCAATGAATTGGCTGCGGCAACAGCTCCACCGGGTGCGTTCCTCATTTCCGAATTCGAAGTTGGACCATGAGCTGGACGCCGAAATTGCCTCCCACATCGAATTGGCGACGGAAGAAAACTTGCACCGCGGAATGTCTCCCGAGGAGGCCCGCCGCCAGGCTTTGATCCGTTTCGGCGGGATCGATCAGGCAAAGATCCGCAATCGAGAAGCCCGCGGTTCGGCTTTCCTCGATGTACTGTGGCAGGACTTGCGTTACAGCTTCCGAACGCTCGGTCGCGATCCTGCCTTTGCGGTCATCTCTATCCTCATACTGGCTCTTGCAATTGGAGCCAACATTGCGGTTTTCAGCGTAGTCAACACACTACTATTACGTCCTTTACCCTTTCCCGATTCGCACCAGCTGGTTTGGATTGCCCCGCCGCCGAGCACTTGCGGGCTCTCCTGCGCAACCTATTCCGCCGACGCCTACGAAGAATTTCGCGACCAGAGCCACGCTTATCAGGGCGTAACTGGATACATGGCCTTTAGTACGTCGGATAATCTGCGTCTTACTGGACGCGGTGAGCCAGAACCCGCCACCGGCATTGAAGTGATTGGCAACTTCTTCAGCCTGCTCGGGGTGCAGCCGGCGATGGGCCGAGTATTCCGCGAAGACGAGTCTCGAGGCGGAACTCATGCGATCGCCCTTTTGACCAACGCCTATTGGAGGCGTCAATTCGCATCCGATCCAGCGATCGTAGGCAAAGCCATCGAATTAAACGGAACGCCGGTTACTGTGATAGGAGTTTTGCCTGATAGCTTTGACTTTGGAGCGGTGTTTTCTCCCGGCGCGAAGATCGATCTGTTCACCCCGCTCGACTTGAATCAGGAACGTGATTGGGGGAACATTGTCACCCTTCTGGGCCGCATGAAGCGGGATATTACAGTGGCTCAGGCTCGGGACGAGGCCAGCCGCGTCGCGCCTAATTTGTACTTCAATATGAAATATCCCGCCACGCTCGGTGAGTACAAAGGCAGCATGATTCCTGTTCCGCTGAAGGATTACGTAACCGGCAAACTTCGCCATTCGCTGATTGCACTATGGTGCGCAGTGGGCGTGATTCTGCTTATTGCCGGTGTAAACCTTTCGAACCTGCTTCTAGCTCGCTCCGTCGCCCGGGCCAAAGAATTTGCAGTGCGGGGCGCACTCGGGGCCAGTCGCGGCCGAATTGTGCGGCAGTTGCTTATAGAAAGCCTGGTTCTCTCTGGCGCGGGCGCGATTTTCGGACTGGGTCTGGCGTTCACGCTGATCACCTGGCTTGCGCATCAGGGATCCGTGGCTCTGCCGCTGCTTAGCAACCTGCGCATCGACCGCCAGGCTTTGGGCTGGACGGTTCTGACCGCCGTTTTTACCGCGACGATCTTCGGCTTACTGCCGGGTCTCCGCATTGCCAGCGGAAATCTCCAGCAGATGCTGAAAGATTCCGGCCCGGGCGCGAGCTTGGGGCGTAAGGACGAGCGCGTCCGTGCAGTGCTAGTCATTTTCGAAGTTGCCCTGGCCTGTGTGCTGCTTATTGGCGCGGGATTATTGCTGCGAAGCTTTGTCAAAGTACTGGACGTCGACCTGGGCTTTCGGCCTGATGGTGCCGCTTCTATAAAAGTTGACTACGACGATACTGCCGCCACTCCCCAGGCCAGCCAGGCTAAGCGCGCCGAAATCTTCCAGCAGGTCATCGCCCGTGTCAGTGCGTTGCCGGGGGTGCAGGCCGTGGGAATTTCCGATTTTCTTCCGCTCGGCCAGAACCGCGCGTGGGGCTCACCGGTCCCCCAGGGGAAGACATTTCCTCCGGGCAAGCTGCCGTCCCCATTGGTGTATGTAATAACTCCAGGATTCATTCGGGCAATGGGTATTCGCATGCATGGCCGCGACTTCACTTGGTCCGACGGAGCGAATAGCGAGAAAGTTGTCCTGATCAATACATCGGCGGCCCGCGTCTACTGGCCCGGCGAGGATGCAGTGGGTAAGGTTTTGATGAATGGCAAGGAGCAGCTCCGCGTAGTCGGTGTGGTTGATGATGTTCGTGAAGAGACAGTAGAAGGCGACACCGGCTGGCAGATTTACTATCCCGCAATGCAACAAAATCCGGAAGGCGCACAATTGGTCGTCCGCACCAGCCTGCCGCCAGCGACGTTGGCTGCGAGCGTTCTCCGCGCTCTACGCGAACTAAATCCCAAACAACCTGCCGCAGATTTTAGGCCGATTCAAACGGTCGTCAGCCGCGCCGTCTCGCCGCGCCGCTTTTTCATGCTTCTCGTAGCATCGTTTGCCGGCCTTGGCCTGCTCCTGGCATCGCTCGGAATCTACGGAGTCATCTCCTATTCCGTAACCCGCCAAACCAAGGAGATAGGCATCCGCATGGCTCTGGGAGCTACTGCCGGACATGTACAGATTCGTGTGATTTCCAGGACGCTGCAAATGGCAATGCTCGGAATCGTACTAGGTATTCTCGCCTCGATCGCGGTCGCTCGGTCGATCAATTCGTTGCTGTACGGGACCGGACCTACCGATCCCGCTGCCTACCTAAGCATGGTTCTGCTGCTAAGTGCCGTGGCTTTTGTCGCCGGATACATTCCTGCGCGACGTGCGTCTCGCGTGAATCCGACGATCGCACTCCGCAACAATTGACATCGAGATCCTAATCGCGGCTATAGGATCAGAACGTTCACCACCCACAGCCCACTTTGCTCACCCAGTACAATGGCCTCGATGCGAATCCTGATCTCGGCCGGCGAAGCCTCCGGAGAAATGTATGGCGCGCAGCTCATCGAGGCTCTGCATCGCCGCGATCCGGCTCTGGAGTTTTTCGGAGTGGGCGGCAACCGCATGCGCGCCGCGGGATGCGACAACATAGTCGAAACCAAGGACCTATCGGTAGTTGGCATCACCGAAATTCTTGGCCATCTGCCAAAGATCTGGCGACTGTTTCACAAACTCATTGCGGAAGCTGATAAGCGGCATTCGAATCTGGCAGTCGTCATCGATTCGCCTGCTTTCAACTGGCGGGTAGCCCGCAAAATGCATGAGCGCAAGGTTCCCGTGGTTTATTACGTCTGCCCGCAATTCTGGGCCTGGCGTCAAGGGAGGGTCCGCCTACTCCGCCGCTACGTCGATAAAGCGCTGGTGATCTTCCCCTTCGAGGAGAAGTTCTATCGCGACCGCGGCGTCGATGCGACATTCGTGGGCCATCCTCTGGCAGATATCCCCCGTCCGCAGATTTCGCGTGATGACTACGCCAAAAGCTATCACCTCGACTCTGCCAAATTGTGGATCACCCTCATGCCGGGTAGCCGCCGCAAGGAAGTCCGCATGAACCTGCCGGTGATTCTCCAATCGGCGGAGAAGCTCGGATCGCAATATGAATTCCTGCTGCCAGTGGCGCCCACTCTTGACGGGCAGTGGGTGCAGGAATTGTTAGGTAATAGCCCAGTTCATCTGGTGCGAGAGTCGCTCCCGGCACTGGCCCACTCGCGTGCCGGCATCATTGCCAGCGGCACCGCTACCGTCGAAGCCGCCATGATGGGCACGCCCTTTGTGATGGTTTATCGGGTCACGCCACTCACTTATCTTCTGGGCAAGCGAACCGTCAAAGTACCTCACTTCGCCATGGTGAACCTGATCGCTGAAAAAGAAATTGTGGCTGAATTGGTACAGCACGACTTCACGGCAACCAATGTGGTGTCGCGGCTGAACGAAATCATTCCTGAGGGGGCCACCCGGGCACGAATGCTTGCCGATTTGGCCGAAGTGAAGGAAAAGCTGTCCGGGCTGGTACGTGGTGGCATGCCACCGGTAGATCGCGCGGCCGGGATCATAAGGCCGAGCTATTGGAAAGTGGATCCAAGACGAGGCCAGGCTAACCCTTGTCCTGACAGCATCTTTTGCGGGACAATCCTCATCATAGAGTTGAAGGGATACTCAGGAGACTGCATTTAATGTTCTTTCGCACTCGGCGCGACCGTCGGGCCCTAGTTTTCCATCTTGCAGTATTTCTAGTACGTTAGCAGCCTTCCGGCGCTGGCTGCCGACAAGCTGCGGCTGCACGTCACTAACTATCACATTGACGCGGAACTGGCGCCGCACAGCCATAAGCTGACCGCTCGCGCCAAGGTGGACTTTACCGCCCTGGAAGACCTGAGCGTAGCCACCTTTGAGCTTCACAACGACTTACGAGTCACCAAGGTCCTCGACGCCGCCAATAAGCCACTCAACGCCGAGCGGGTGACGCAGGATTCAACCGTCAGAGTGCAACTCCCAGCTGGACTTAAGAAAGACGCCTCCACCAGCCTGACTTTCGAGTACGAAGGCGAACTCTCCTCCGGCGACAACAGTCCGGTGCAGGGATTGAAGCTCGCCTCCATAGATGACGAGACCAGCTATCTTCTATATAGCGGACGATGGTTCCCCGTAAATGGCTATGGAATCAATCGCTTCACTGCGACAATTAATGTTACGGTTCCCGCCCACATGGTAGCGATTGGCAGCGGTAAAGAGGCTGCCAGTGGGGTAGCTGAACCCAAGAAGCCGCTCGCGGGTGCGGTGCCCAGCAAGACCTTCACCTTTGTCTGGGACAAGCCCAGTTTCCCCGGAACCATCATCGCGGGAGTCTTCAAGGATTTTAAAGTCGATGACGCTGGCATTGACCTGCAAGTCTTCTTCAAGCCAATTCACCAGAACATGGCGAAGACCTATGCCGACACCGCCATTAAGGAATTTACCTACTACATCACCCTCTACGGGATTCCGCCGTCGAATAGCCTGAAGATTGTCGAACTACCGGACGACACCGTGCCCACCACCTGGGCGCCAGAAATCGCAGGCATCGCCGGTCGAGCCATTACCGAGCGTGTCAACTATCGTCTGTTAGCCGAATCCATCGCGCACCAGTGGTGGGGAGTGTCCGTGAGCCCGGACACGCGGGATAACTGGTGGCTCAATGCCGGCTTCGCCCGCTATTCAGAAGCGCGCTATATCGAAAGCGCCGCCGGTCCGGCAGGACTTGAAGAAGCGGTGAAGGATATGTCAGTGGGCGCTCTCGCCTACGATACCGTTCCGCTCTCCAGTGTCGGCAAGATGGACATGTTCTCGCCCGAATTTCAGTCGCTGGTTACCGACAAAGGGGCAATGATCCTGCACATGTTGCGCTGGGTCATCGGCGATCAGAAATACGACAAGACCATGCGCGACTTTGCCACCCAGTACGCCGGCAAGACCGCCTCGCTCGACGATTTTCGCGCGGTCGCGGAGAAAAACTACGGCGAGCAACTCACCTGGTTTTTCTCGCAGTGGCTTGACTCGACCGGCGCGCCCGAATTTAAAAGCAAGTACACCGTCTATCGGCTGGGAAACAATAAAGGTTTCCGCGTGGTCGGCGAAATCACCCAGGACCTCGACCTGTTCCGCATGCCGGTCGATCTCAAAATCGACACCGATGGCAAAACCGAAAGCAAGCGGATCGAGGTCGTGGGGACGAACTCGTCATTCAACATCGAAACTTTCGGTAAGCCGCGCCGCATCATGATTGACCCTGATGACCGGGTGCTGAAGAATTCCATGGATGTGAAGCTGCGGGCATCCATTCAGCGCGGGCAGGCCATGGTACTGCAGGGCGATCTTGCAGGCGCGTTGCTGGAATTCAATAAGGCTCTTGATGTAAACAAGAATAGTTCGCTGGCGCACTATCGCATCGCCGAAGTCTTCTTCCAGCAACGCAATTTTCAGGCTTCGGCCAACGCTTATCGCGAATCGCTGAACGGAGATGGCGATCCCCGCTGGACCGAGGTCTGGAGTCACATTCAACTGGGCAAGATTTTTGATGTAACCGGACAGCGCGAGCGCGCCACCAACGAGTACCGCCAGGCAGTCCAAACCAACGACAACACCCAAGGCGCGTTGGACGAAGCAAGAAAATATCTACAGAAACCCTTCGAGCAGCCCAAGAAGAGTCAGGGCTAGCTCTCCGAACGGCCTCAGCGGCTGAAGCCGACATTGCCTAGATCTCTACGGCACGACTGGAAAGTCGTGCCCTTCCCTCATGCCACTACTGTCACCGCTTACTCCATCGGGAAGGGCCTGACTTCAGTCAGGCCGCTGGGGTCCCCCTAGAACGCCCAGCGCATTAACGTGGCGCCGGCCGTAAACCCGGCGCCCACCGAAGCTAGCAGCACCAGGTCGCCCTTCTTTAGCCGGCCTTCCTGCCGCGCCGTTTCCATCGCCAAAGGAATTGTCCCGGCGGTCGTGTTCCCGTAGCGATCGATATTAATCACGACCTTTTCGGGATCCATACCCAGCCGCTCTGCTGTCGCCGTGATAATGCGCCGGTTAGCCTGGTGCGGCAAGAACACATTTACATCACTGGTTTTCAGCCCGTTGCGCGAAAGGATTTTTTCGCAGAGTTCCGCCATCTTGCGTACCGCGTACTTGAAGACCGCCTGCCCGTCTTGATGGACATAATGCATCTTCTGATCGACGGTCTCATGGGTGGCCGGATTCAAACTGCCGCCGCCCGGCATAAACAACGAACATCCGCCCGATCCGTCGATCTCATGAACGAAGTCAATCATACCCAGCGAGTCATCGTCCGCGGGTTCGAGGATCACGGCACCAGCGCCATCGCCAAAAAGAATGCAGGTCCCGCGATCGGTGTAATCGATGATAGATGACATCACATCGGCGCCAATCACCATTACCTTTTTATGAGCGCCGGTCTGGATAAACTGCGCGCCGGTCTGCAAGGCATAAACGAACGCAGAACACGCCGCAGAAAGATCGAACCCCCAAAGTCCTTTTGCTCCAAGTTTGTTCTGTACCACACATGCCGTCGACGGAAACAGCATATCCGGCGTCACGGTGCCGATCACCAATACTTCCAGATCGGACGCGTTGATCCCGCGTTCATCTAACGCTCGCTTCGCCGCTGCCACCGCCAGATCGCTGGTCGCAATCCCCTTGTCCACGATGTGCCGCTCCCGAATACCGACGCGATCAACAATCCAATCGTTGGAGGTTTCGACCATTTTCTCCAGGTCAGCATTGGTCAGAAGGCGAGGCGGAACGTAGGTCCCCAAAGCGCTGATCTTCACGCGCACCAGTTGGCTCACTAAATATTCTCCTCCATTAATTCGAAACGATATTGTGACCTACGCCATGCAATCGATCAACTGGCAGGCAGTGGCGAGTTGTGGTACCGCTGTTTCGCATGCCTAGTGTTTCAGTTCAAAGTTACCGGAGTACAACTCGCCGCGGTACAAATGACTGCAAGAATTTCATGCGCAGAAGGCAACTCAGCCTGCCCATTCACCACGTTCGCTTAACGCGAAAGACTAGTTTCAATATAGGACCGAAGATATCTGTTCCGTTTCAGAACCATTCACTACTCTGCCCTCACATCAATACCTCCGGCCGGAAATGAGACTTCAGCAGTCATGTCCAAGAGAGAGCTCAATTTTCCCGGCTGGTCCATTCCTGCGTCAATTACCGCACTTTTAGCAGTTATTTTTACGGTGGGCTGCGGAGGCGGCCTCCCCGGATCGACTCCTGCAAAACCGCAGGCGAAAGTCGTTGTCACTCCCACAAGTTCGGCGTTGCGAGTGGGAGCAAAAATAAAGTTTGCCGCAGCCGTTTCCGGCAGTACCAATTTGTCAGTTCTTTGGTCCGTCAACGGGATTCCAAACGGCAATTCAACTCTTGGAACCGTTGATAAGACCGGTTTGTACCAGGCTCCCAATAAAATACCCACGGGAGCTGTTGCGGTCACGGCCACAAGCGTCGCCGACGCCATGCAAAAAGCCGAGGCCGCAATTACGGTCGAGAACCCAGTCCCCGGCCTGACTTCGGTCACTCCAGGCAGTCTTACGGTGGGCAGCTTTAATCTTTCGGTTGCGGGCAGCGGGTTCGTGCCCGGCGCGGTAGTCGTATGGGGCAGCACTTTCTTACCAACGACTTTCGTCTCGGATAAGGTTCTGCACGCTACTGGCAGCGACTCCACCGCCGGGGACGTAAAGATCACGGTCCTTAACCCCGATCCCGGCTCCGCATCATCGGGAGGGGTTACGGTTCACGTCGCGGCCATCCTCCCCAATTTGATTTCCGCCCAGGTCGCAGCACGTTTTCTTGAGCAGTCATCGTGGGGTCCGACGCCCACGTCGATCTCACTGGTCCGCCAGCAAGGCATCGCGGGCGCGATCAATCAACAGTTAGCCCTCCCCGCTTCCACCTTTCCCGCTCCCGGCCAAAATGATGGAATGGACGTAATTCAGTCTCAACTCTTCCTCAACGCCCAAACCAAACCGGATCAACTAAGACAGCGGGTAGCCTTCGCGCTTTCCGAAATCATGGTTGCATCAGCCAACAAAGTAAACAGCCCGTCCGCCTTCGTTCTGTGGCAAAACATGTTTCAGAAAGACGCTTTTGGCAACTTCCTGACCCTGCTGACCGACGTCACTCTCAGCCCCACCATGGGCAACTATCTCGACATGGTGAACAACGACAAACCTGATTCCGTGGCAGGCACCGCTCCCAACGAAAACTACGCTCGCGAGGCTCTACAACTATTCAGCATCGGCTTAAATGAACTGAATCCCGACGGAAGTCTGCAACTGGATGGCTCCGGTAATCCGATCCCCACCTACACGCAAGATACCGTCGAGGGCTTCGCGCACGTCTACACCGGCTGGACCTATCCAACCAAGGCAGGCGCCACCGGCCACTTCCGCAATCCTACCTACTATGGCGGTCCAATGATCCCATTCGACAGCCATCACGATACCGGCACCAAACTATTGCTGAATGGCACGACACTACCGGCCGGCGGCACTGCCCAGGCTGATCTCACCGCCGCCATGCAGAATATTTTTCAGCATCCCAACGTCGGCCCATTCATCGGCAAGCAATTGATCCAACATCTCATTACCAGCAATCCCAGCCCGGACTACGTCGGACGCATCACCGCCGTCTTCAACGACAACGGCAAAGGCGTGCGCGGAGATCTCGGCGCAGTAGTGAAAGCAATATTGCTCGATCCCGAGGCACGTCGCGGAGACGACCCCGCCCAGGCCGGCGCCAGCGACGGCAAGCTCAAAGAACCAATGCAATTTATCTTAAACACCATCGTCGAGTTGAACGGAACCGGTAACGGGGACTGCCTGGCCGGTTACGCCAATGCCATGAAGCAGCAACCGTTCTTCTCGCCTTCAGTGTTCAACTTCTTTCATCCTGACCACGTGATCTCCGGAGGCACACTTCTGGGGCCGGAGTTCGAAATCCTCGACGCCGGCACCACCATCAACCGCATAAATTTCGTAAACACCATGGTCAACGGGACGCCCTGTGGCAGCACCCGCGTCAATCTTGATCCTTACATCGCTCTCGCTGCCGACCCTGCAAAGCTGGTCGATGGCATCGCTGGCGTCATGTTGCACGGCAATATGTCGGACGACATGCGCAGCGCACTTATAACCAACGTTTCAACGATTACCGATCTGACCAAACGCACCAAGACTGCGCTTTACCTGATTGCCAGTTCATCCCAATACCAGGTTCAACACTAAGGAGCCGACCATGTGGTCCAGAAGAGAATTTCTTAAGAAGACATGCTGCACCGCAGCTGCCGGATTCACCACCGCCAGCCTGAGCCGCTTCGGAGTGCTGAATGCCATGGCCCAGTCTGCCTCGGACTACAAAGCGATGGTCTGCGTATTCCTGTTCGGCGGAAACGATGCCAATAATCTGGTGATTCCTACCAGCGCCGCCGAATATGCGAACTACCAGAAAAACCGCGCCGGTCTTGCTCTGGCGCAGGGTAGCCTGTTGCCCATCGCGCCCCCCAGCGCCGGCGCGCCGTTTGGTCTGCATCCTCGCATGGTGGAAATTCAATCGCTCTTCAACGGCCAGCACGCGGCGGTGATTGCCAATGTGGGTACACTGATTCGTCCTACAACCCGACTACAGCAAACTTCCCTCCCCCACAATTTGTTTTCCCACGAAGATCAGCAGGCCCAGATGCAGACCGCAACCTTCGACTCCGCCGCCCAAACCGGTTGGGCGGGACGCACAGCTGACAAGGTTCAGTCCCTCGCCGGCGGCAATTTTCCCATGATTATTTCTCTGGCAGGGCAGAACGTATTCTGCGAGGGACTTAGCACCTCGCCCCTCGCTTCCAGCGGCAACCCAGGCCAACTCCTGCAGGGCTTTGGCGGATCAGCCAGTTCCAACAGCCGCCTGGCTACGCTGCAAAACCTGCTGACCTTCGACAGTGGAATTTCGCTGATCCAGGCTGCAAGTTCGGTTACCAGCAGCGCATTGCAGCAAGGCAAAATCCTGGCGGATGCCATGGCGACCGGTTCAGCCCTGACCACGGCGTTCCCCGCCACTGATATTGCCAACCAGCTCAAGCAGGTAGCGCAGATTATCCAGGTGCGCGGCGCTCTCGGACTTCAGCGCCAGATCTTCTTCGTCTCACTCGGCGGTTTCGACACTCACAGCGACCAACTTGCTCAACAAGACCGTCTCTACATGCAGCTAAGCCAGGCGCTCGGTGCGTTCTACCAGGCGACGGTAGAAATGGGAGTCGGCCCCCAGGTCACCACCTTCACTCTCTCCGACTTCGGCAGAACCTTCCTGCCCGACAGCAACGCAGGAACTGATCACGCGTGGGGAAGCCACCATCTGATTGTCGGAGGCGGCATTCATGGCGGAGACTTCTACGGAACCTTCCCCACGCTCGCCCCCGGCGGCCCCGACGACATCGGCGACGAAGGCCGCTGGATCCCCACCACCTCGCTCGACCAATACGGCGCCACCCTTGCCAGTTGGTTTGGCGTACAACCCGCCGACATGGCGTCGGTCTTCCCCAACATAGGCAACTTCACCAACCCAACCTTGCCAATCTTTTCGTAATGACAAAAAAAGTATTAACCGAGCGCTGCTCCGCGAAAGCGGAGCAGCCCGGCTACTATCCAAAACGCCGTCACCCAAATCGCAGCCAAGGATCCCTATAACGCACAGAGGCTCGCGCTTTGGCACGAACAGAACCCTGTCCGCGATACCGCAAGAAAGCACCTGCGAAGTTCACAGAAGAACTACGAGTAATAAGAATGCCTATCGCAACGCGAGCGCGGTGGGCTGAGTGCCACTGGTGACTGGCGTCCCTATCACAGTGAGCGCGCCGGTGGTATCGTCCATGGTGAATTGCGAGATAGTGTTGGATCCGGTATTGGAGACGTAAACGAACTGCTCTCCCGAAGAAACCACTACCGCCGCCGGATGCAGCCCGGTCGAAACTGCAGCGACGGGCGTGGTCGCCGTCAGAAGTCCTGAGCCGACATTAACTTTATAACTGGATATCTGGTTGGACTGCCGGTCAACCACATAGGCAAAGTTACCCGTCGATGAGATGGCGATGTATGACGGCCCAAGGCCGGTTGAGATAGGCGATCCGGTAACTTCCGTCAGAGTGCCATCAGGAGTCGGACACGATGGGGTCGCCGTCCCGCAGATGGAAAACACCTGCACGTTGTTCGATCCCGAATTCGCCACATAAAGAAACTTGCCGCTTGAAGAAACCGCGAGCGCGGAGGGCGAGGTCCCCACCGTGGCGGGGAAGATCGCTCTGCTCAGAACTCCGGTTGCGTCCACTGAAAAGATGGAAACCGTATTTTGGATTTGATTCGCTACATACAGAAATTTGCCGTCCGGCGTTACCGCGACTGCCACCGGACCGGTCACTGAAATCGGCGGGTTATTGGGCAGTGCGGTTTCATCGCTAACCGTAGTGCCAACAAGCGAAAGTGCTCCACTGGAGATGGTGAATACAGACACCGTTCCTGAGGCCGGATCAACCGTGTCCCCCTGATTGGCTACAAACAGAAAATGCCCCCCGCCGTCGATCGCCATCCCCATCGGAGATGCCCCTCCCGAAGGGGTGGTGGCGGCGGCTTTTAATGCTCCGCTCCCATTTACCGAGTAACTCGAAATGTCATTGCTGCCTGCATTCGTCACGAATGCAGAATCGCCCGCCGGAGTGAACTGCATGGCAAAAGGCGCGGTTCCGGTTGCAACGCCCGACCCGCTCACTGCGGTCAGCGCGCCAGTGCTGGTATTAAGGGTGAAACTCTCAATGGCGGAATCCCCCTGAGAGGCGACTAGAAGCGTAGCTCCTGAAGCGGTGCCAGGCGAATTCGATGTGCTATTGGTGCAGGCGACAAGAAATCCCAACGAAAACAGCATCAATCCACCAACGATGCCAGCCACCTTCATCCGCATTCATTCTCCCTAATTGGCTCCGCGAGACACGCGGGAGCGCCGCAACCGCAATTTATTTGTGTATCAGGAATAACTGGTAAGAGCAAACCCTGCAAGTGGTTAGAACCACAGCAATAAGTGAAAGTTGCCTGCTCAAACTGCCATGGTAGCAGGTTGCGCTGCCAGAGGCAGGCGGATCTCAATCATCAGGCCACCCTCAGGCCGGTTCACGGCCCGTACCGTTCCGCCGTGGAGTCGCACGGCGCGCTTGGTGATGGCAAGTCCCAGGCCAACGCCGCCAGTTTGGCGTACGCGCGAATCATCGATGCGATAAAAAGGCTCAAAAAGCCGCTCCAGGGCCTCTTCGGGAACACCAGGGCCAGAGTCGATGACTTGCAAGATCGCTTCAGGACTCAACGTTTCGCCCACGCAGCGCAGCGTCACCTGTACATCCGTCCCCTCGCGGGTGTAGCGCGTTGCATTACGCACCACATTTTCGACCGCGCTGTGCATCAGGCTTTCATTGCCCATGACAATGCAGTCGCCAGCAAGGCTGGTTCTTACATGACAGTTCCGTGCCTGGGCTTCAAACTCTGCGTCGGCGGCAACCTCAGCCACCACCTGGTCAAGATCCACCGGAAGCGTTGCAGTGGCATCGTCACGGCTTTCGAGGCGGGCAATGGTTAACAAGCGGCCGATTAACTCATTCAAACGCTCGGCTTCGAGATCGATACGTTCCAGGGACGGCTGCGCTTCGGGGCCGGTGCGTTGACGAGCCAGACCGAGCGCCACGTTCAGTCGCGCCAGAGGCGAACGCAATTCGTGGGAGATATCATTCAAAAGGCGCGACTGTGCCCCTACCAAACCTTCCAGACGCTCCGCCATCGCATCGAAGTCGCGAACCAGCTGGAAAATCTCGTCGCTGCGGTCGCTGCCACGTGACCCACCCCCGGCACGCGCACTCAGATCGCCCGCCGCCAGCCTGCGCGTCGCTTCGCGCAAGCGAACGATGGGGCCGGTTAAATATCGCGCCAGAATATAGCAAACCAGGCCGGAAGAAATAACCGCAATAAACATGGCCAGGCCGGGCACTCCTCGCGGACCGAATAACACTCGCGGACCCGCCGGCACATCCATCAGCAGGGTGTAACGGTGGCCATCGGAACCACGTAAGGTTTGCTGCACGAAACGTCCGCGCGTCAGCAACCCGAAAAGAGTGCCCGGAGGGCGAGCCCCTTCGCGAACCATGGTTCCGAAAAACTCCGGCGGGCGCGCCCCGGAAATCTCGTGGCCCTTTTCGTCGTAGAGATACGCGTGCAGGTGCTGAGTGTCTTGCAGATTGTCGAGATAGCGGCGAACCTCGTCACTTCCGCCAGCCTCATAGGTCTGCACTGCTTCGGTGAGAACTTTGCTTTCCAGGGTCTCCCAGGTCGCATTCTCACGCTGGGAACGGAGAGCGATGGTCACCAGCACTGCCAGGGTTATGAAGAGCGCTTGTGCCAGCCAGAACGACAAAAATATTTTCAGGAACAGACTTCTCATGGGCTGCTGGTCTTTTCCTGCGGCCGCGTGAGGATATAGCCAACCCCCCTCACGGTCTTGATGTGATCGGTACCGCCTTCGCTGTCACCCAGCTTTCGCCGCACTTTGCTTACGTGCATATCGATGCTGCGATCGAAGGGGGAAAACTTCCGGCCCAGTACAGTATCCACCAATTGCTCGCGGGAAACCACATTGCCGGCCTCGCGTAGCAGCGCTTGCAAGAGGTTGAACTCGACCGAGGTCAGTTCCAGTTGCTTGCCATTCTGCTGAACCGTGCGGCTCGCGGGATCAAGCTCGATTTCGCCAACTTTGAGCACTTCCGAGGTTTGACCTTTATCTGACCGGCTGCGACGTAGTATGGCACGGATGCGAGCCACCAATTCGCGAGGATTAAATGGCTTGGGAAGATAGTCGTCGGCGCCGATTTCGAGACCGACGATGCGGTCTACATCTTCACCACGGGCAGTCAGCAGCAGCACCGGAATTTTTGAGGTCTGGCGGATGCGGCGCAAAACTTCGAAGCCGTTAATGCCCGGCAACATGACATCGAGCACCACCAGAAGGTGCTCGCCGCTAAGCGCCCGGCCCATTCCCAGTTCGCCGTTGTGTACCGATTCAATCTCGAAGCCTTCCGGCTGAACGTACTCTTCCACCAGGCTGCAAAGCTCAACATCGTCATCAATTACAAGTATGCGGTCCACGGTATTAACTTTGTTGTACATCGTGAGACGCGATCCCGGCGTAAAGAATTGTCAAACCGGCCCCCCGTGCAGAATCCGAGCCCGCTTTACAAAACTTTACTCCTGACTGACTGATTTTTTACGCCTTTTCCGCCCGGCCAGGGTTCTTATTACCAAGACCAAGCGGACATACCTATCCATGTCCCAGGAGAGTCAATGAAAATGACACGCGTCAAAATATTTGTTCTGGCGCTGGTGCTTGTGGCAGTAGGCACCATTGCGGTTTCACAGACGGTGAAGCGTACCCACTGGGAGCGCGATGGCATGATCGGCGACCATGCCCTGGTCTTCTTCACTCATCGTCTTGATCTGACCGATGCCCAACAGGCGCAGGCAAAAGACATCATGGCCAAAGAAAAGCCAACCTTGCAGCCTTTGTTTCAACAGCTGTCCCAGACTCGGCATCAGTTGAGGCAATTCGAAGAAAGCGGCAACTTCGACGAAGCCCAGGTTCGCGCCATCGCCACCCAACAGTCACAGACGCTTGTTGAACTGACTGTGCAGAAGGCCCGTATCGAGGCTGAGTTAGTGAAGATTCTTACGTCCGACCAGAAGGCCAAGCTGACTCAGATGATGGATCGCTGCGAACAGAGAATGCAGCGCTTCAGCGGACAGCAGCAGCCTCCGGCGGAACAGAACCAGTAACCCTCTGGCCCGGCCGGAAGAAGTTCAGGCTTTTTCCGGCCGAGATTGCGAGACTGATCGTGAGCACGTTATTGGCAGGTACGCAGCAATTGGTTGACGCCATCGCCGCAGAAAAGATTCTTGGATTGGAAATAGTTGTCGAAGCGTGGATGGCGCAAGTTGAGCAGGCGCTCGATGATCCCAAGCTGACAACCCTGGGCCGTATGTACGCGGTTCGAGACGTGGTGAATCGGTATCGATCAACTGCTGGCAAGAGTCATCTGACAATGTGTTCTTGCGGGCGCACCGCGTAAGTAGCAGGAATCTTCATGAACGGCGACGTTATCTATTCCTATCTGGTGAACACCAGCTGGCTGTTTCTAGTGGGCTGGATTCTATTGCTGCTGCTGGCGTTTGTCGCCGTGTTTCACCACGAGACGTAGCCCGGTGGTCCCCACACAACGGTTGCCGCAGCATGAAATTCGTGTAGAGACGTAGCTCGGCTACGTCTTCTAACCAGGAGCAAAAGCGTTTCACGGCAGAAATGCCGCAAACAGAGACGTTGCAGAGCAACGTCTCTACCGGAGAGCGACAAGACAGCATCGGCGCCTGCCTGACCCGCACCCACCGTCCCGAGACGTAGCCCGCTGGTGCCCGCTAAAGCGAATCCGGGGCTGCTAGAATCTCATCTAGTAAGCCCATGCTTCCCAAGAGCCTCCGTCCCCTATTTCCCTATCTGAAGAAATATCGCCGCAGCTATATGCTGGGCACCGTTTACGTCTTTCTGAACAATGGCATATGGATACTGTTTCCTCTGGTCATTCAGCGGGCTATAGACGATCTGCGCCACGAAGTCACCCCCAAGAAGCTGATGACCTACGCCATGATGTTACTGGCGGTAGCCGGGATTAAGGGGATTTTTCAATTTCTCACGCGTTGGGTGGTGATTGGGATATCGCGGGAGATTGAGTTCGACCTTCGAAACGACCTTTTCCGCCATCTGGAGACGCTGTCGTATTCCTACTATCAGCGCACTCGGACCGGCGACATCATGGCCCGCGCCACCAACGATCTGAACGCGGTTCGCATGTTGCTGGGCCCGGCCATCATGTATACCGCGAACACAATTGTGTTTACCGCCGGGGCCCTGGCCTTCATGATCTCGATCAGCCCCAAGCTGACTCTATACGCCTTTCTGCCGCTTCCAGTGGTGAGCATAACCATTCAATATTTTGGCAAGCGCATTCACGAACGCTTTGAGCGGATTCAGGCGATGTTTTCGGAGATTTCTGCCCGGGTGCAGGAAAATCTGTCCGGCGCGCGGGTAATTCGCGCCTACGTACAGGAAGAAGCTGAGATCGCGAACTTCGAGACTTCGAATCAGGAATACATTCAGCGCAGCCTGCGATTGGTGCGGCTGATGGGAATGTTGTGGCCGACTCTGGAGCTGATGCTCGGCATCGCCATCGTCCTGGTCCTGTGGCTGGGCGGGCGCGAGGTGTTATCCGGCCGAATTTCCGTGGGCGGGTTCGTGGCGTTTAATACTTACATGGTGCAGCTCACCTGGCCGGTAATCGCGCTGGGATGGGTGATTAATATCTTTCAGCGCGGCACGGCGTCGATGGGGCGGATTAACGAAATCCTGGTGGAGAAGCCTGAGATCGAGGATGCCGCGGGTGTCGGCGCACCGCCCGCGATCAAGGGAGACATCGAGTTTCGCGGACTGACTTTTTCGCATAGTGGGGTCGAGGTTTTGCACGACGTGAACCTGCGAATCCCTGCTGGAACTAGTCTGGCGATTGTCGGGCCTACCGGTTCGGGGAAAACTACGCTGGTGAACCTGATCCCTCGGGTTTATGACGCCGAGCCGGGTATGGTGCTGATCGATGAGCGGCCGATTCGCGAGTATCCGCTGGAGGCGCTGCGCCGCAGTATTGGTTTTGTGCCGCAGGAGACTTTTCTGTTCAGCGAGACGGTGCGGGAGAACATTGCCTTCGGTAAGGAAGAAGCTTCGGACGAGGAAGTGCGCTCCGCTGCCGCCGCGGCCAGCATTGCCGCAGAGATTGAAAGCTTCCCTGAACAATACCGGACGATGGTGGGGGAGCGCGGGATAACGCTCTCCGGCGGGCAAAAGCAGCGCAGCGCGATTGCGCGGGCGCTGATTCGCGATCCCCAGATTCTTGTCCTCGATGACGCGCTTAGCAGCGTAGACACCCAGACTGAAGACAAAATTCTTAATCATCTGCGTGAGATCACTCGCGGACGTACTACGATTTTTATTTCGCATCGCGTTTCTACCGTACGCAATGCAGATCAGATTGCTGTGCTGCATGCCGGCCGCGTGGTGGAACTCGGAACCCACGAAGAGTTGCTGGCCCACGCTGGATATTACGCCGACCTCTACAACAAGCAACTGCTGGAAGAGGAACTGGCAGAGGTTTCCTAGCTGCCGGCCGAATCAAGGCTGAACCACTAGGACACTAAGGTTCACTAAGCAAGGCCTTTGGCGTAAGCTTCTTGCCGTCACCCGGAACCTCTTTTCCCAATCCATGAAACGCACCCCTAGCGCCGAATTGCTTGATAGCGACTCCGGGACGCCGCAGGAGATCGCTGATTCGCTGGGTGATCTGGCGATGATCAATCGCCGATTCGGCGGGATCAGTTCTTCGCGATCGCTGATTCGCTACATCGCCGGCCAAGCTCGCCTGGATTCTCTTTCCATACTCGAAGTGGCGGCCGGGGAGGGAAATACTCCGCGGGTGGTACGCGAACAATTGTTGAGGGAAGGGATTCGCATTGAAGTTACGCTGCTGGACCGCGCCGTCTCTCATATGAAAGGCGGGGATACTAGCTTTGCGCGGGTTGCCGGTGATGCGCTTGCCTTGCCATTCAGCGACAATTCGTTCGATGTAGTCAGCTGCAATTTGTTCACCCACCACCTCAGTCCGGCCGCAGTTGTTCAGTTTGTGAAGGAAGCCTTGCGAGTTTGCCGAAAAGCAGTTTTGATCAACGATCTGGTGCGCAGCCGCTCGCACCTGGCGCTGACTCATGCGGGCAGATTGTTTTATTCAAGCCGTATTACCGCGAATGACGCTCCGGCGTCGGTGCGGCAGGCTTATACGCCCGAAGAGATGAAGTTGATGCTGAAGCAGACGCCTGCGGCACGGATTGAGATTCAACGGTTTTATCTGTACCGGATGGGAGTTATTGCGTGGAAGGGTTAAACCACCAAAGCCCTGTCATCCTGAGGCGCGTTCTTTCCGCCGAAGGACCCCTACGGTCAACGGAACGCTTGCATATCAGGGGTTCTTCCCTGCGCTCAAAATGACAGATTTTGGGGAGATCGTCGATCCTGGGGCAGCCTGGCGCCAAATTGATGACGGTATTTCGGCACTTTACCGCTATCTGCTTAGGGAATAAATACTTAGCTCTGTATGTACAAATGTGTATGCGGATCAGGAGTGGGCCCTGACCACCACCCAGAACCCACGTGCCCGCCTGGGGCCATCCTGACGCTCGCAAAGGGCATTCTAGGAGGGGTTTTTGACCGCCGCTCCTGGCTTCACGCGATCAACCCATTTTCAACAACTTAGGAAGCACCCAATTTTTCGGCCAACCATCGCCGACGAAGGCCCCACCACCGCTAGGTAGGGACCTTCAGAATCAAATACCCGCCCAGCAGACCAAATATCAGATCTGGCGACCAAGCCGCAAGGATCGGCGGCAGTTGGCTAACGTTTCCCATCGCTTCGAACAATCCCGAGACCGTCGTGTACACCACGGCAATCCCCACCGCGGTTGCAATTCCGGCAACTGCGCCACGCTTTCCCGAGGAAACCGAAAATGGGACCGCTAATATTGCCATCACGAGGGCGATCGCGGGATAGGCAAATTTCTTTTGCAACTGCACTCGCAGCCGCACAACATCGAATCCGCTGTCTTGCAGGTCGTGGATGTAGCTGCGCAGCTCTTCGTAATTCATTTCCGACGACTGCTTCACTTCTTTCTTGAAATACGTGGGCGCCTCGGTCATGGCGGTAAAAGTGGCTACGTCGAAGGTGCGGTAATTCTGGATGGCGCTGCCCTGAAGGTTACGCTCCCATCCCTGGCTGCATACCCAGCGCTGTAAATGCTCGTCCCAATTGGCGCGCTCGGCGTAAATGCGATGCGTCAGCTGGAAGGTGACAGGATCAAACTGGAAAACCGAAAGATTGCCGAACTGATCGCGATCGGAATCGAAGAACTGGTAGTAGTAGATGGTCGAGTGCTGGCCGAAAATCCACTTGCGATCAGGATTCAGATAGGTTTGCGGAGGCTTGCCCTTGATGCGGTTGCGCAACGCGTCCTGCCGTTTGTTGGCGTGGGGAAGGTACACCTGATCGAAAAAGAATAATCCCACGGCCAGAAGCATCGCGGTGACAAGAACTGGAACGATGATGCGATAGAGGCTGATGCCCGTCGCCTTCATCGCAGTAATCTCATTCGAGCGCTGCATCAAGCCAAAGGTGATCAGCACCGCCAGCAAGATCGCTAGAGGCGCAATGTTGTAAACGAAATACGGCGAGACGTTGAGCAGGTATGCGCCCACGACGATTGGGGAAATGTGATTGCGCAGGATGTCGCCGATTAACTCGAATACCGTAAACACCAGCAACAACATGACGAATGCGGTGACGATCAATCCCAGGTAGACAATAAAATCCCGCAGGATGTAATCGTCCAGGATCATGGGGAAGCGGGCGCTGAACACGCGCCGCCGCTTGGAGGCGCGCTGAAATGCGTCTTCGCTGCGGTTGGAGAGCAAGAGAACTCCCGGACCCTCTTTCAAGCGCTTGAATGGGTTCCAGCCCCGCAACCCAGAAAGTTCAAAGGGCCGATGTTCAGCCCGCCACAACAGGAATGCTCCGCCCAGAAAGAAAACAATATCGGCGAGCCATCCTCCCAATGCCGGAGGTATTTTGCCCTGCCTAGCCAAGCCCACTCCGATCAGCGAAACCGAATAGTAGGCAAATACCAGAAGTATGGTGAGAACAAATCCGCCTGACTTTCCGCCCTTCTTCGATGAGAGGCCCAGCGGAATTCCTACCAGGGCCAACACCAGACACGCGGTGGGCAGAGCCAGGCGGCGATGGAACTCGATTCGGTAAAGGCGTGCAATGGCGGGATCGGACTTTCGCGCCTGATCAAGCAGCGCGTGCGAGCCGAGTTGGGATATGGGCGCCGATTCCTGGTCCTGTTTACTTTCGTTCTGAGGGACGGGAATGGAATAGTCGGTTTGTTGAAAAGTCGAAACCTGATAGTTATCGGCGGATTTCGGCAGCTCGTGCATCGAGCCGTTGATCAAGTGCAGGTGCAAAACGCTGGGCCCTTCGCCGATCAGGACGCCCTGCTGGGCTACGGTTATCGCGGGCGATGAGGGAATTGTCATATCGGCGATGAAGATGCCCTTCCACACCGCCGCCCGGGCTGAGCTTTTCACATCCTGAACGTAGAGCACGCGCCGGGGGAAGCCTTCGTAAAACACTCGCGGCTGGATTTCGAACGAGACCTGCGAACTCTTCAGCCGATCCTGCAAGCGCCCTAGAGCAGCTTGCGACCGCGGCGCAACGTACACGCTATTCGCCACCGCCAGCAGCCAGGCAACCACCGCGAAAATCGAGATGATGCGGAGAAAAGTCCATACGCCGATGCCGCTGGCACGCATGGCGGTAATTTCGCTGTCAGCCGACAGGCGGCTCAGGCCGATAAGAATTCCTACCAGCACTCCCATGGGCAATGTGTAGGTAAAAGCCACGGGCACGGTGAAGAAAAAGATTTCGGCGACGCTGGGTAGAGGAGCGCTGTTGCGCACCACCAGTTCGAGAATCCGCGCCAAGTCTCGGGTAAAGAGCACGAAGGTAAACACGGCCACGCCGATGAAGGCATGCCAGCTGACTTCGCGGAGAATGTAGCGGGTGAGAATGCGCATACTTAGTGGACGAATCTAACGCGAGGATAGCATGTTAGGTAAGGTCTTTCCCGGTGTGCCAAAGCCATACCACCCCGGCTCAGAGATGTGTTTCTACAGCCGCCACGGTAGCGTTGGCTGGTTGATTCTATACATAACGAAGCTTAGGCTTCCCCTCCCAAGTTGTCCTCATCTCAGTGTTGCTTCACACTTCAATAGGGAGCCACATCCATGCCAAACGATTCGAAGCAGACTCAAGACCTCCAACAGCAACATGGGCAGCCCACACAGACCCGCCGGTCGCAGCAGGGCGAACATTCCAAGCAGAAGTCTCCTACCAATCCATTTGGCGAACAAGAGTCGCAGGGAAATGAGCAGCCCCGTCGCGCCCCTGGCAGCGGAGAGGAATACCAGGGGAATCAGCCGGAGCAGAAGCGTGCGCCGGGTATGGAACAAGATGAACGAATCGATGACGGCGACGGTGACCAGAAAAAATCTGCATGAGGTTGGCAGTTGAATGCCCCCTTCGCTCGAGAAGGGGGCTGTTCATGCGCCATCGTGCCAAACCAGTTCTTTTTAATATGTTGGCCAGTTGACATAAGAGTTATGGAGGCCTAGTCTGCCTAAAGTGATCAGGTTTCTATTCCTGACCCGCCCGACCTTCTGAACCTGACCTCGCAACCAGAAGGGCTTTTAAGTTTCCAAACATTGCACCTGCCAGAACTCTGGTAATACGCGGATATAGGTCGCTTAATGCCGCAGCTGTGGCTCGTTCCATGTTGAACGAAACAGTAGCAAAAGGAGCGTATCCCGTTGAGAGTGCATCTCATCAATCCCAGTAGTGTGTCCTTTGGCACGGCTGTAATCACTCCCCGCTGGCAATACGTGCTCGCCGGCGCCACGCCAAGAACTTTGGGAAACCCGATCCTGGTAGACGAAACCCTGGCGCAAGTCGATTTCGACCAGATTCAACAAGGCGATGCGGTGGGAATTGGAATACACACCGCTAACGCGCTGCGTGGCTATGAAATTGGCAAAGCCGCCCGGGAGCGCGGTGCCTGGGTCATTTTTGGCGGCATTCATGCAACCTTGTATCCGGAAGAGGCGCGCGAACTGGGTGGAGCTCACTCCGTGGTGAAGGGCGATGGGGATGTAATCTGGTCGAAGGTGCTGGCAGATTGCGCGTTAGGAACTCCGCTTCCGGTCTATGCCGGTGGACAAATTGAAGCCAGCGATTTCGTTCCGGCGCGCTGGGACCTGATTCCACGCAAGAAATACATGTGGGCGTCGGTTCAAACCGTACGCGGCTGCCCCAAGCATTGCTCATTTTGCTCGGTATGGCGTACCGATGGCCAGAGACCGCGGCAACGGGCCTCGGATGCGGTGATCGAAGAGATTGTTGAATTACGCCGTCTCGGCTTCCGCTTTATCGCGTTGGCCGACGATAATTTTTATCCCGTCACCCTGACTGATCTTGACCTGGCTACGCGTCAGAAAAATCTGGCGCGAGTGAATGAGTTGAAAACGCTGCGCGGCGAGCGTTTTGAGTTGATGGCGCGACTGGCGCAGCTGCCGGATGACATGGTGTTCTTTACGCAAATCACTATGGAAGCCGCCGAGGACACCGAGTTCCTCGACGCCATGAAAGCTGCTCGCATTAAGGGAGCATTGGTCGGAGTAGAAGCGGTGACTCCAGCCGGGCTGAAAGATGTTTACAAGGACTTCAATCTGGCAGGGGAGAGCCTGATCGAGCGGTTGAAAGTTTTCCGGCAACATGGAGTACACGTGCTGGGGTCGTTCATCTTCGGTTTGCCAAGCGACCGCCCGGAAACATTCGACGCAACCGCTGCCGCCGCCATCAGCGCTGACCTGACGTTTGCGCAATTCGTGACGCTGAGCCCGTATCCGGGGACAGTTGACTTCAATCGCTGGGAAAAAGACTTAGGCGATAACCCGCCAACCGTGGCTGGCATACCGTTAACCCGACGCTGGCTGATTCCGCAGGCGTTGCGGCCGAAACTTTACTGGGACCATCCGGTGATGTCAGCGGAAGAAATTCGCTCACGCACGCAGAAAGTCTGGGATGATTTTTATAGCCTGGGCCCGATCTGGCGACGCTCGAGCTTCATAAAATCGAACCGTGCCCGGCTGGCATTTGTGCTGATCTCTAAAATTTATCGGCAGATGTATGCCGACACCGGGATTGCCACAGACAGCGCACGCGTCACCTGGTCAGGACGATGGGCGCGCTGGCTGGCAAAGCCCTGCCGGTCGCTGTTTGCCGGCACTCCGATGCCTGATCTGGCAGTGCCGGGGGGCACGCAAGCGATGCCGCGGCATAGTTCTCCAGAACTCGTGCACCTCAACTAGAGTTTCGAATTGCGGATCCGTAGTGGATGCTAGAATCGAATTGGTCAGGCATCGGTCCTGCGCGACACGTTCCCGCCAACCCCGCCAGGTCCGGAAGGAAGCAACGGTAACGGGCTCTTGTGTGTGCAGCGGGTCGCCGGTGTCTGACTAATTTTCCTCCCTACCTGTAGATCTCAAAACGTGAATTCATCCCTCCGGTTCCGTGGAGGGAGGGTTTTTACACTTCTTCGGTCTCTTTCAACTTCGCAATCACGCTTAAATCTTCGAGGGTTGTGGTGTCGCCCTTTACTTCGCCATTGGTCGCCAGTTCCCGCAGGAGGCGGCGCATTATCTTTCCGCTGCGTGTTTTGGGGAGCGAGTCGGTGAAGCGGATGTCGTCGGGCTTGGCCATCGCTCCAATTTCTTTGGCTACCCACTTGCGCAATTCTTCTTTTAATTCGGGCGACGGAGTTCTGCCGTGCTGCAAACTCACGAATGCGGAGATCGCCTGGCCCTTGACGTCGTCAGGACGCGCTACCACCGCGGCTTCTGCCACGGCTTCGTGCGCGACCAGCGCTGACTCGACCTCCATCGTGCTCAAGCGATGGCCGGAGACGTTGATCACGTCGTCGACGCGGCCCATCACCCAGAAGTATCCGTCTTTATCTTTGCGAGCACCGTCGCCAGTGAAGTAGTAGGGCGGAATTTGCGACCAGTACTGCGATACGTAGCGATCAGGGTCACCATAAATTGTGCGCAGCATTCCCGGCCACGGCTTGGTGATTACGAGAAATCCTCCGGAGCCTTCCGGAACGGGCTTACCCTCCATATCAACGACTTCGGCGGCGACGCCGGGGAATGGGCGCGTGGCCGAGCCCGGTTTGGCTGCGACTGCGCCCGGGATTGGAGAGATCATGATGTGGCCGGTTTCAGTCTGCCACCAGGTGTCGACGATGGGGCAGCGGTTTTTGCCAATGACTTCGCGGTACCACATCCAGGCCTCGGGATTGATGGGCTCTCCGACGGTCCCAAGCAGTCGAAGTGTCGACATGTTGTGCTTGGCGGGCCATTCGTCGCCCCACTTGATGAAAGTGCGGATCGCAGTGGGGGCGGTGTAAAAGACCGTGACTTTATGGCGACTGATGATCTCCCAGAAACGGTCGGGATTGGGCGTGTTGGGAGCACCTTCGTACATGACGACAGTAGCGCCGTTTTGCAACGGCCCGTAGACGATGTAACTATGGCCGGTGACCCAGCCGATATCGGCACTGCACCAGTAGATGTCGTTTTCTTTGAGGTCGAAGACCCATTTGGTGGTGAGATAAGTTCCTACCGAGTAGCCCCCGGTTGTATGTACAACGCCCTTGGGCTTGCCCGTCGTGCCCGAGGTGTAAAGAATGTAAAGCGGATGCTCGGCGTCGAGCGGCTGGGCGGGACACTCGTCCGAAGCCTTGGTCATGAGTTCGTGCCACCAGTGATCGCGGCCCGGCGTCATGTTAATGGGGCTGCCAGTGCGTTTATAGACGATGACGCTTTTTACCGACGGACACGACTTCAACGCTTCTTCGACTGCCGGAAATAATCTAACTTCGGTGCCACGGCGGAACGATCCGTCTTGCGTGACGACGGCAGTGGCCTGCGAGTCGTGGATGCGATCGACGAGGGCCTGCGAAGAGAATCCGCCGAATACTACGGAGTGCGGCGCACCGATGCGGGCGCAAGCCAGCATGGCAACTGGCAGTTCAGGCGTCATGCCCATGTAGATAGCGACGCGGTCGCCTTTTTTGATTCCCAGAGACTTCAGGACGTTGGCGAACTTCTGCACTTCTCGAAGCAGTTGTTCATAAGTCAGGGAGCGGATTTCGCCGGGTTCGCTTTCCCAAACGAGGGCGGGTTTGTCTCGCCTGGTGCCAAGAACATGGCGGTCGAGGCAGTTGTACGAAAGATTGATTTGCCCGCCGACGAACCACTTGGCCCAGGGATGATTCCACTCCAGCACTTTGTCCCACTGCTTGAACCAATGCAGCTCTCCGGCAATGCGGCCCCAGAATTTTTCGGGCTCATCGATCGATTCGCGATAAATCTGCTCGTATTCTTCAAGACTCTTGATGTAGGCCTGCTCGCGAAAGGGCTCAGGACACTCGAACTTGCGCTGTTCTTGCAGAATAGAATCGATATTGCTGGCGGACATTCGGCTTCCTTTATGGTGGTTGGGGCTGGTTAATTTTACAGCGGAGGAGGAGATTGTGGCCATTGTGTGGCCTTAGTCGCGACCTGGGACCAAACACAAGGTCCCTCCACTCCGCGCTCGGCGTTGCCTCTCGCTCCGGTCGGGATGACAGTGTGGGTTATGGCTATTGATCCAGGAATTTGGCCCGCTGATCGGGAGTGGGGAGCGGGCAGGTATCGTACCTTCCGAAAATGCGGTAGCGAGTGCGTGCAACGAGATTATAGAAAAAGTCTCTAATCGCCAACGGCAGGGCGCGCCCAAGGGCGGCAACTGCGCGCCAAGCCGAGCCTAGCTGCTGCAGGATTTTGAGCACTGCCTGGGAGCGGGCGAACAAGCGCTCGGCGGGTTGGTCGTAATCCAGTACGAGATAGACGGTGTCGAGGCTCTGCGGATTCAGGCCGTGACGGGCCAGAATGCGAGCGGCGAAATCACTCTGTAGTGATGCGAAGCGAAGGCGATCCGCCCGGTCGCGCTTTAGAGCGAACTGCACCAGCCGATTACAGAGCCCGCAGACACCGTCGTAGAGAATGATCGGTCCGCTGGTTGGTGGCGGCATGCTACCGCGCCTGCCGTCGTGCCATCTCCGGGACATAGTCTTCCAGCGGGCCCTTTTCCAGAATGTAAGCGCCGGGCCCCTGCTGTCCGCGAATGGTGCGGCAAAATTCTGCAACGAAAAACCCGCGGTTCACCGATTCCATAAATGCCCAGCGCGTAGCTTCGCGCCATTGGCGAGCGAGACCCGGATCTTTTCGTTCCACGCTGAGGATGTCACTGGGAATTTCAATGACGATGCGTTGTCTTATGAGCGCGTCGTCGAGAGAGGTTCTGACCGGCTTGCCTTCTCCGTTGAATCGCACCAGGGGTTGCACGGTTGAAAGCGATTCCAACATGACGGCGCGATTATCTTTTCCGCGCAAACGGTCTTCTACGCGGCGGCTGGCGACCGGCCAGTTGATCCACAAGCGATCAGTGCTGTTTTGGTGAAGCACGCTGCTGGTTTCGGGGCCATAGAAATCGGGCTTGTAGCTTTGGGAAACTACGCCCAGCTTGGCAAAGTTCAGGTGGGCGTTTTTGCTCTGCAGGGGATCGAATGTCCAGGTAATTTCATCGAGGCGGATGTCATGAATGCGAGTGGCCAGTACCCGCTCGCGCTGCGCCAGTTTGAGTTTGTATCCGATATCGAAGTCGCGGTACGACTCCAGCACCGCCAGCATATGGGAATGCAGATTAGGACTGCCGCGTTCCAGTCCGAAGAAGCCACAAGCGAAGCCGACTAATTTGGCGCCATCGAAGGCGCCCACAAAAATGTTACCTGACTGCTGTAGCGCAATGCTTATGGTCAATGGCAGAACGTCAATGTCCGCGAGGCCCCACACTTCCCTTTCAACTTCTTCTACTTGCTTAAGGTCGTCAAAGCTTTGCAGTTCGCGGATAGAGATAGATTTTGTTTGGGACATGGCCGATTTGTGGATGAGCGAAGGATACGCGAATCGGCGGCGGAGAGGAAAGCGGCAACGCGGTCGGCTACGGGTTCAAAACAATCTTGCCGAACATTCGACTCTGCTCCATATACTCGTGAGCGGCGCGAGCCTCGGCCAACGGGAAAACTTTGTCAACCACCGGCTTCAGCCTTCCGGCAAAAACATGGCCGAGTACTTCATGCAGTTCGCCCATAGTTCCCATATACGAGCCCAGGAATGATAGCTGGCGCGAGAACAGGAACCGGAGGTCGAACAATACATCCGGGCCAGTGGTGGCGCCGCAGGTGACAATGGTTCCCGCCGGCTTCAAGGCCTTCATGCTCTCCTGCCAGGTGGCTGCGCCCACGTGTTCGAAAACGATATCTACGCCTTGCTTGTTGGTAATCTTGCGGACCTCGTCGGAAATCTTCTGCTGATAGTGGTTGATGACGTAATCCGCGCCTAGTTCGCGGGCCTTCTGTATCTTGCTGTCGTCGCCGGCGGTGGCGATGACTGTTGCGTTGAATAACTTTGCCACCTGGATGGCTGCGATGCCGACTCCTGAATTTGCTCCGAGAACCAGCACTGTTTGGCCGGGACGAATGCCCGCCCGCCCCACCAGCATGTACCACGCAGTTAAGAAGACGAGGGGCACGCTGGCGGCTTGATCGAAATCGAGACTGTCCGGAATTGGTATGACGCTGACCCGAGGAGCGACCAGCAGTTCGCAGTATCCTCCGTCGGTCCGGTGGCCAATGACTGAGAACAATGGGCACTGGTTCTGCAATCCCGCCGTGCATTTCGCACAGTGATTGCAGAAGGTCATGGGAGCCAGCAGCACTCGCTGACCAACATGTAAGCCAGTAACGTACTCGCCGACTTCGGCGATCTCACCGGCGATATCGGCACCGAGGATGCGGGGCAAATTTACCCCGGGCAATCCTTTTCTTATCCAGGTGTCGACGCGGTTCAAGGCGCATGCCTTCACCCGAACTAGTACCTGATCCTTGCGCGGCCTGGGATCAGGCACATCTTCATAACGAAGAACCTCTGGGCCGCCAAATTCGTGAACGCGAACTGCCTTCATACACGCTCCTTACTTTTTTCCGCGATAGAGGCCGGCGATGCCGAAAGTGTACGGCGTCCACGACACTTCGCTTAGGCCCGCGTTACGCATGCGCTGCAACATGGCGTCTGGCGCGGGAAAGCGCTCGACCGAGGCGGGCAAATAAGCGTAGGGCCCCTTCACTCCGGAAATAAAGGTGCCAACCTTTGGCAGGACTTGTTTGAAATAAAAACGATATAGCTTTCCCATCACGCCGCCGGGCTCGCCGAAATCGAGAATTCCGACTTCCCCGCCCTGCTTTAGAATCCGAACGATTTCGCACAGTCCGGCATCGTAGTCGGCGAGATTGCGAAATCCAAAAGCCGACGTGACCAGATCAAAGCTGGCGGGCGGGAAGGGCAGCGCGAGCGCGTCCGCTTCGATCCATCGCAGGGAATTTCCTGCCGATTTCTCACGAGCTCTTTGCAGCATGGCATGAGAGAAATCGGCGCCCACGATTTTCGGCGAGGCTTGCTTCGCGCGCCGAAACAGAGCGAAAGCCATATCGCCCGTGCCACAGCAGAGATCCAGTACTTGCGATTGCGGTTGGCTCAACACTCCGGCGAACGCAGTGGCGGTGCGCCGCCACCACATGCGATCGATGTTCATGGAGAGAAGATGATTGAGCAAGTCGTAGCGCGGAGCAATCGAAGTGAACATCTCGCGCACGGCGCGCGACGCCGAGAGAGTGTCGGTGGCGCCTTCAGGCGCCGCGCCTACCACCACCGAACTGGAATCAGTTCTCAAGCAGCCTAGCTGGACAATCGCCGCAGATGGTCGACGGCCTGAAGAACGACATTTTGCGGGACATCGTTGACGATTTCAACCTCGCCGATCTTGCGCGGCAGCACAAAATGCACCACGCCGTCACGGGTCTTTTTATCCGCCTGCAGGCGACGCAGAATGTTGCGGCTGGGCACTTCAACACAGGGCAATGGGCCTCCGCTCAAAACAGCATCTGAGATACGCTTGGCGCTGGGAGCATCCAGCTTCCTGACAGCTGCAGCGATATTCGCGGCGGCCACCATTCCCCAAGCAACGGCTTCTCCGTGGAGAAAATGACGATAGGAAGTTTCGGCCTCGAGAGCGTGGCCGATGGTGTGCCCGAGATTCAGCACGCGGCGCAACCCATTTTCTTTTTCGTCGGACGAGACGACTTCGGCTTTCAGCTTGACCGACTGAGCGATTACCCACTCGAGAGTCTTCGAATCTTTGCGCAACGCTTTCAGTGAAGTTTTCTCCAGGCGGTCAAAGACTTCGGGCAGTCCAATAATTCCGCATTTCCAGGACTCAAATAGTCCAGCACGAAACTCGCGCTCCGACAACGTACTCAGCACCGTGGGATCAATTACTACGACTCGCGGATGGTGAAAGGTTCCTACCAAATTCTTGCCGGCACGAAGGTTCACTCCGGTCTTGCCGCCGATTGATGAGTCCACCTGCGCCAAGAAGGTGGTGGGAATCTGCACTACATCGACGCCCCGCAGATAGATAGAGGCGAGAAAGCCAGTTACGTCCCCGACGACGCCACCGCCAAAGGCGACGAATGCCGCGCTGCGATCGGCTCCCAGCGAGATCAACTTTTCAGCAAGATTCTCGACAGTGCCCATCCGCTTGTAGGTTTCGCCTTCTTCCATCTCAATGAATTCGGCACTAAGACCAGCGGCAGTGAGAGACGCCATCAGTGGCTTGCCCCATTTACGGCGAACCGGGGGAACGGTAACGATGAATAGCTTTTTTTTCGTGCTGAGCACCTGGCGCAGCAGATCGCCGGTCCGCTCGAGCAGTCCGGCTTCTATCACGGCGTCGTAGCTGTAGCCGGGCACTGATACTGTGACGCGTGTCATGGACTTTCATCATAGCTGAAAGCGTCGTCTGAGTAGGCACGTGATACCATTTTCGGTGATGGAGAAAGCCCCGCCCGAAACAGATTTTCTGGTTATTGGAGCTGGAGTTGCCGGATTGCGGGCTGCGGTGGAGCTGGCGTCAGCCGGCCGGGTTGTGGTTCTGACCAAGCGCGAAGTTACCGACTCCGCGACCCAATATGCCCAGGGAGGAATCGCCGCCGCGCTCAGCGACGAAGATGAAATTGGCCTCCATTTGCAGGACACTCTCAACGCAGGGGACGGACTGTGCAACCTTGACGCTGCCAAAGTTCTGGTGGAGGAGGGGCCGGAGCGCATCGAAGAATTGATTCAGTGGGGCACGGAATTTGACCGCGACGGTACGAAACTTTCTTTCACGCGGGAAGGCGCCCATAGCCGCAATCGTATTTTGCACGCGCATGGGGACTCCACGGGACGCGAAATTCTTCGGGCATTGCGGGCGAAAGCGACAACGCTACCGAATATTTCTGTGCTGGAGTTTGAATTTTCCACCGGGCTGTTGGTTGAAGACGGCCGGGTCAGCGGCATTCATCTGATTCGCGATACCGGCGAGTCTGCCCACGTACGGGCCTCTGCCGTGCTGCTCGCCACTGGCGGCATGGGACAGCTTTACCGCAATAGCACCAATCCTCCCGTAGCAACCGGCGACGGTGTGGCCATGGCTTACCGGGCCGGGGCTGAGGCGAGCGATATGGAATTTATTCAATTCCATCCCACCGCGCTCTATGTGAAAAATGCTCCGCGGTTTCTGATTTCGGAGGCGTTGCGCGGCGAAGGCGCTTATCTACGCAATGACTCGCTGGTTCGTTTCATGGCGAAATATCACGAACTGGGGGAGCTAGCGCCGCGCGATGTGGTTGCGCGTGCCATCGTGCATGAACTCGAACTGAGCCACGCTAAGGATCCGGTTGTCTATCTCGATCTGACGCATCTCGACGAGAACCACGTTAAGGCCCGTTTCCCTCGCATTTACGCTACTTGCCTGCAATACAACGTGGACATCACCACCGACATGATCCCGATCCGGCCAGCGGCTCACTATTCGATGGGGGGAGTAAGAACCGGACTCGACGGTGCCACTTCCCTTCCCGGTCTTTATGCCGCCGGAGAAGCCGCCGCTACCGGCGTACACGGTGCAAACCGGTTGGCCAGCAATTCCCTGCTTGAGGGCTTGGTGTTTGGAGCCCGAGCGGGCAACAAGATGCGGTCAGAGTTGAGAAGGCAGAGCATGAAGGCGTTTTCGGATCCGCCTGCGATGGCCTCAAACGGCCCGGTGGATACGGTTACTGAACAAGTGATTCGCGACATCCAGGATTTGATGTGGAACGATGTTGGCATCGTGCGCGATAAGACTGGTCTGAATCGCGCCATTGAAAAGTTGACTGCACTTGCGCCACTCGCAGCCCATCCCATGAGCCGCCGGGCCTGGGAAGCCCAGAGTTTGAGCACCACCGGGCTGTTGGTGGCTCGCTCAGCGCTGGCTCGCGAAGAAAGCCGCGGGGCGCATTATCGCACCGACTTCCCTGCCCACGATGATGCCAGGTTTTTGAAGCATTCAGTGGTTAAGGATGATGTGATTCGTTTTGCGTGAGGACGCCAGCAGCACGAGCAGATTCCTCCCTTCGGTCGGAATGACAATTCTTCTTGAGTGGAGCGGGTTACTTTGCGATTTGCTCAGCCACCCATTCAGCGGCTTCTCGCGTGCCAAGTTTCCCCCCGATATCCTGAGCTGTTTTAGCTTGCTGCACAGCCTTTAATACTGCTGCTTCTATGTCTTGGGCTTCGGATATTAGCCCCAGGTGATCGAGCATCATTGCTGCGGTGAGGATTGCTCCGAAGGGATTGGCGATGTTCTTTCCGGCAATCGGAGGTGCGGAGCCGTGGACTGGCTCGAACATCGAAGTGCGGCCGGGGAAGATGTTGCCGCTGGCGGCCATGCCAAGTCCACCCTGAAGCCCGGCGGCGAGATCGGTAATGATGTCGCCGAACATGTTGTTGGTGACAATTACGTCGAACTGGCGTGGATCACGCACCATCAGCATGCAGAGGGCGTCAACGTACATGTGCTCGGCGGCGATCTGCGGGTAGTCGCGACTTACTTCTTTAAAAACGCGCTGCCACAGCCCGTGCGCGTAAGTCATCACATTGGCTTTGTCAGTCATCAGCACGCGGCGGCGTGGGCTGCCGTCGTGCTTCTTGTGGGTCACGCAGTACTCGAAGGCGTAGCGAATTACCCGCTCTACGCCTTTTCTGGTGTTCACATCCTCCTGAATGGCAATCTCGTCGGGCGTGTCTTTCTTGAAGCAGCCCCCGACATCGACATAGACGCCTTCGGTGTTTTCGCGGATCACTACGAAGTCGAGATCTCTGGGCTCAATACCTTTTAGCGGGCAGAGCGAAACGTCCAGCAGGCGGACCGGGCGTACGTTGGCGTAAAGGTCCATCTTGAAGCGCATGCCAAGGAGGATTTCTTTGGCATGAATGTTGGAAGGCACTCGTGGATCGCCAAACGCGCCCAGCAAGATCGCGTCAAAGTCGCGGGCGAGCATGGCGAACCCGTCGGCGGGGACTGTAGCACCGTCCGCGAGGTAGCGGTCGGCGCTCCAATCGAATTGCGTCAGCTCAAGCGGAGCTCCCGAGGCAAGCATCACACTGACAGCCGCGGGAATTACTTCGCGGCCGATACCATCGCCGGGAATTATTGCGATGCGCTTTGGATTCACCGGGAAAAGGTACCACAAGCGGGCTCGGGGCAATTGCATGGCAAAAACAGCATCGGGCGGGCTTAGTTATAATCGAAGGAGTGGCTATGACGGTTTCAACGTTGCATGACAACTCGACTTCCGGCGCGCCCGAGGCCGATTCAGGCGGCCACGTGCGGGCCGAGTTTCAGGCGCTGATCTCCGGTAGTGGCTTCCATCCGCTGGCTGGCCGTCGTTGGCTGACACTTACCGGCAGTGACCGGTTGCGCTGGTTGAATGGCATGGTGACGAACAACGTGCGTGATCTTGCCGCAGGCTGTGGCGTCTACGCATTTCTGCTGAATGCTCAAGGGCGGATTCTCGGCGACTTGACGGCTTACAATCGGGGCGACTCCATTCTGATTGCCACCGACCAGGCGCAGATCTCGAAGCTGCGCGAGACCTTTGAACATTACATCATCATGGATGACGTTGAGGTCAGCGAGGTCAGCGAGCAGATTGCGGCGTTTGGAATTGCCGGCCCAAAGTCAGCCGCAGTATTGAAATCTGCCGGTTTGGAGGTTCCTGAGCTTGCTCCGCTGCAATTCGTCACTATTCCGTGGCGGCAAATTGAAGTGACCGTGCTGCGAACGGACAACGCTACGGTGGCTGGATACGAGGTGTGGATAAATCCGGCATCGGCAGAGGAGTTGAACCATGCGCTCGTGACGGCTGGAGCGCATCCGGTGGGGGCCGAAGCGGTGGACCTGGTTCGCATCGCGTGCGGCGTTCCGCGCTATGGTCAGGACATACGGGAGCGTGATCTTCCACAAGAAACAGGTCAGTCCCGTGCCCTGAACTTCACCAAAGGGTGCTACGTGGGGCAGGAAATTGTGGAGCGCATACGATCACGGGGTAACGTACACCGTACGTTTACCGGATTTGATATCCAGGGTGCTTTACCCCCTGTAGGCACCAAAATTGTCGCTGAGGACAAAGAAGTAGGCGAAATTACCAGTGCCGCTTCGCTCCCTTCTGGTGATGTGGCACTTGGTTATATCCGGCGCGAAGCTGCGACCAAAGAATTAACCGCTGCGGGAACAACCGTGCGCGCAATTGAAGTACCTTTTAGAGCTGTGTTCCCTTAAAAGAAGTTTCAAGTTTGCCAATCAGGAAGGAAGTATATGGCTGAGAAGAAACAGGAAAGTTTTACAGTAACCGATCGCCGTCTGTTCACGATGGAAGGCGAAGCACGCAAAGAGACGACGGTCGAGGAAGAAGTTTCTTCTGCTCCCGCGCCTGTCTCTACCGCCACGGCAGTGGCGCCGGAGATCGGTGCCCCAGACGACGTCAGCGAACAGGCTATGCCGGATCCTCCAACTGCGGCTGAGCAGAAGGAGCAGGCTGACGCGTATCACAAGTCGTCCAAAGAACTGGACGCCCGCGTAGAGCTTAGTGGCCACTCCGCCAAAGAACTCGAAATGACCTTTGAACGCTTTATGGCCTCGCTTTATATGACCGCCATGATGCAGCTGGGCTTGATGCACGAGCAGGGCGGGCAGCCGCGGGTAGATCTCATCAGCGCGCGCCAGACCATCGACACGCTCAGCCTGGTGGCCGAAAAAACCAAGGGAAATCTCACTCCGGCGGAAGCTGCATTTCTCCAGAATTCGTTGTATGAGCTGCGTATGGCGTATGTCGAAGTCAGCAATGCCCTGGCGCGACCGCCGCAGACTCCACCCATCGCTGGCGCCGGTAAACGATGAATGCCAGTTTGACCGTGCTGGGTAGCGGCACGTCTATGGGAGTTCCAACCATCGCCTGCCGATGCGCGGTCTGCCGCTCGAATGATTCCCACGACCGCCGGACCCGGCCCTCGATTTTCATTCAGTACGCTGGCCATGCGGTGCTGATCGACACCACGCCAGATTTCCGCACCCAGGCCATCCGCGAGGATATTACGCAAGTCGACGCGGTGCTTTATACCCACGCCCATGCTGACCACATTCTGGGGCTGGATGATCTGCGACCGCTGAGTTTGACGCGGCTGGAGAAAATCCCGCTCTATGCGCGGCCCGACTCCGCGGAAACCATTCGCCGCATGTTCAGTTACATATTCGAGCCTAAATATAAATTTGGCGGCTTGGCTCAGGTTGACTTGCATAATCTCGAGGGGCCGCTCGAATTATTCGGAGCGCGCTTCGAGCCGGTGGCGGTGTTGCATGGTGATGCGGAAATTTTCGGCTACAGGTTTGGTTCGGCGGCATATTTAACAGACTTCAGTTCAATCCCCGAAGCGTCGTTCGAGCAACTGCGGAATCTCGACGTCTTATTTCTTGATGCCCTCCGTCATACGCCTCATCCCACGCATTCGACGGTTGATAATTCGCTGCGTATTGTGGAAAGGGTAAAGCCCAAACGCGCTTTCTTCACGCACATTTGCCACGATCTCGGTCACGAAGCCACCAATGCCACGCTACCGGCAAATGTGCGGCTGGCCTATGACGGCATGAAGCTGAATTTCGAGATTTGAAGCGCAACGCTTGATGAAAGTCTTTCACCAACTCGCGGATGTGCCCCGGGACTTTGGACCAACCCTGGTTAGCGTCGGCAACTTTGACGGCGTTCACCGGGCGCACGCGAATGTTCTCCAGAATATTGTGCGGCGTGCCCGGGACCAGGCAGCGAAAGCCGTGGCGGTCACATTTGAGCCGCATTCGGTACGAATTTTACGTCCTGACTCCGGTCTAAAGCTGCTTACGCCCACGCCGGAGAAGCTGCGCCTGCTGGAGGCGACCGGAATTGACGCAGTGCTGCTTTTGCCGTTTGCCCGGGACCTGTCGTTAATGGAATCAGCCGAATTTGCCCGAAAAATACTCTCCGAGGGCCTGCGTGCGCGTGAAATCCACGAGGGCTTTAATTTTCGTTTTGGACACAAAGGCGCCGGCACGATAGAGATGCTGGCGGATTTTGGCCGTCAGATGGGCTTCAAGGTCACGACCTATCCGGAGATGAAGCTGCGGGGCGAGTCGGTTTCAAGCTCGCGCATTCGCAAGTTGTTAACGGAGGGACACTTGCGAAAGGCACGGCATCTGCTGGGGCGCCCGTTCAGCATTTTGTCGACCCCGGGGCGCGGGCGGGGGTACGGGTCGAAGTACACCGTGCCTACCATTAACCTGAGCCGCTATGAAGAACTGGTGCCGAAAGACGGCGTTTATATTACTCGTACTCGAGTGGCCCAGGAATGTTTTGACTCTGTGACCAACGTCGGAAATCGGCCGACGTTCGGGGCTGAATTGTTCGCCATTGAGACCCATCTGCTGAATTTCCATCCGCTTGATTTGAGCCCGGAGACCGAAGTAGAAATACATTTTCTGGATCGCCTGCGCGATGAGGTCAAATTCCCTTCCGTTGACGCACTCCGCGAGCAGATCGCTCGCGATGTTCGAAAGGCGCGGCGGTACTTTCACTTGCTACAAAATCAAAAGCATTAGCCACAAAAGCCATTAAACTTCGGCGGACAAAATCCGGTAGTTGCCAATTTGCTGCGCCGAACTGACAATCTGTCGGATGGCCAGCCCCCCGTTCGCGTTCTCCCAAATCACCCCGGCACAGCGGCGAACCTTGTTGGCTGCTGCGCTGGGCTGGATGCTCGACGCCTTCGACGCCATGCTCTACGCCCTGGTATTGACTTACATCATCCGCGATTTGGGCATGAGTAAGGGAATGGCCGGGTTTCTGCAAATGCTGACGCTGCTGGCATCGGGCGCCGGTGGCGTAATGTTCGGCTTTATCGCCGACCGTATCGGCCGCAAACGCGCTCTGATGTTGAGCATTCTGACCTACTCGGTGTGTTCGTTCGGCTCGGGACTTTCAACCTCGGTACTGATGTTGGCGATTTTCAGATTCGTGTTGGGCCTCGGCATGGGTGGGGAGTGGAACACTGGTGCAACACTGGTGGCTGAAACCTGGCCAACCGAGTTGCGGGCTAAAGCTCTATCGATTGTCCAAAGTTCATGGGCAATTGGCTATGCGGTGGCATCGCTGGTGGCGGGCATAGTTCTCCATTACGGAAACTGGCGAATAGTATTTTTTGTTGGCATTCTGCCGGCGCTGGTTGTGCTTTGGATGCGAAGCGGGGTGCCGGAATCGGAAATCTGGCTGCGACGCGGAACGGCGGCTTCAGCGGCGGAGAATGGAACGTTTGCCAGTATCTTCAGACCGCCGTACGGCAAGTACACGTTCGCATTGCTGTTCACCAACTTCTTTGGAATGTTCGCCTGGTGGGGCCTCTTTACCTGGATACCACCGTTCCTGTCGCTTCCGGTTGACCAGGGTGGCCGAGGCTTCGGAGTGATGGGTACGACGACATTGTTAGTCGTGCTGAACCTATTTGGCATGTTCCCCGGCTATGCCAGCTTTGGATGGGTGGCTGACCGCTTCGGCCGCCGCCGGACTTTCATCGCATATTTGGTGGCAGCGGCGCTTTTGGTGCCGCTTTATGCGGTCGTTAGATCGCCCTGGGCGCTGCTCCCGGTCGGCACCCTGGTCGCCTTCTTTGGCACCGGCATCTTCTCTGGCTCGGGAATTATTGGCAGTGAAATATTTCCAACTTCGGTTCGCGCCCGCGGCCTCGGATTCACCTACAACGGGGCGCGAACCATGAGTTCGATTGCGCCATTTGTGATCGGGCGAATTGGACAAGCTAAGGGCTTGGGCTGGGCCTTTTATTTGTGTGCGGTGTTTTATCTGGTGTCAGCCATGGTGGCTACGCAGTTACCGGAGACGCAAGGCAAAGAGCTGGCCTGAAATTCAGTAGTCAAAAAACGCAGTACAGATGCGCTCGGCCGAAACAGTTGCGCCGGATCGGCGCCTCGCGTGATAGTCCGGTTTCATGGCATGGCTTAAAGCCATCCCCTACCGAAAAACCGACTGAGCCACGCCCGGCACCAAACCATTTGAGAGCTGAGTTCTAGAGCAATCCCATAAACACCAATGTTATTGAATTTCGATTACACTGCCTGGCGCATTCGCCACCAGTTCCTGTACGCGGCTTTCAACCTTCCTGGCTACTGCAAACAGCGATTTAGTGTGTGCCGATCCCTCGCCCGCCAGTACGCTTGGCTTGCCGTTGTCGCCAGACTTGCGGATGTCGGGATCTAGTTCCACGCTGCCGAGAAAAGGCACATTAAACTGCGTCGCAGTCTTTTCGGCGCCGCCGCGAGAGAAAATATCGATCTCGTGATTGCAGTGCGGGCAGACGAAGTAACTCATGTTCTCAACCATGCCGACCAGATCCACTTTCATCTGACGGAACATCTCGATGGCTTTTCGCGCGTCCTGCAAGGAAACATCGGATGGCGTCGAGACCACGATCGCGCCCGTGAGAGGCACCGTCTGAATCAGCGACAACGCCACGTCACCAGTGCCCGGTGGCAGATCTACAACAAGATAATCGAGCTCTCCCCACACCACTGACCCTAAGAATTGCCGGATGATCGAGTGCAACATAGGGCCGCGCCAGATCAGCGGCTTGTCCCCTGGATTCAGAAATCCTACTGAAATGACTTTCAATCCGTGGGCCTCGAGCGGCTCAATGCGATTGTCGCCCAACACTTTCGGCTGCCCACTGAGGCCCAGCATCAGAGGAACGTTTGGTCCATAGACGTCGGCATCGAGCAAGCCAACCCGGTGGCCGAACTGCGAAAGTGCTAGCGCCAGATTTACGGCCAGCGTGGTCTTGCCCACGCCTCCCTTACCCGAGCCGACCGCGATGATGCTGCCTACTCCCGGCAAGGGCTGGGGCGCGGGCGGCTGCTGACCTTGGGGACCATGCATGTGAGCGTTCAAAATTCACCTCTGGGTTGATTATAGCTTCGTTCTTTGCTGTCATCCCGAGGCGCGCCTTTTGCGCCGAAGGACCCCTACTGCTACGAAAATGCTGAGGACGAATAGGGGTTCTTCGCTGCGCTCAGAATGACAGAAATTGATGAAGGAATCGCAGATTTTGCAGGACACTATGGTTGCTTCTGAACCGCCGCCGGCTTCTGCGCGGCCGCCGCGGCCGCATCCGGAGTGATGGCAGCAGCATTGGCCGCTGCCGCCGGATTCACGCCGAAGTCCCAGACGTACAGGTTCATGCCTTCATCCCCCAGCATTTCCACTACTGCGTACTCGCCGGGAGCTAACGCGTCGTGCGGCGTAATCTTCACCCAACTGCCAGTCAACTTCACCGCACTTGCGGGCACCAATTTCTGCTGCTGGCTGACTTTCCCGTAAACCGCGATCTTAATGTCACCGACAATTCGCTTGTCTTGTTTGATTTGAGTTTTGACAATGTGAAAGCGGTCCCAGGGCTGCTGCGCCGTTTTCGATTGCTGGCTGGGGTCGGCGACTTCCTGACCTTCCAGGTTCACGTAAATCGAGGGCAGAGTGGCATGAGCTTGAATCTTGGCGTGCGCGCCCGGGAGTTCCATGGTCTGCTTGGCGCTGGCAATGGGATTCATGGCCCCGTGCAGGATATTTCCCTTGGTATTGCGATTGATGTCGCTGGTGCTCTGGCCAAGTTCGACCAATTGTGGCTTGCCCTGAAAAGTATCCAGCAGCAGAATTCCGCCATCGTCAGGAAGGCGTAGCCCCGGGGAAACATGGGGCGAATGCTCTTCGTCAGCGCGACGTTCTGCTTCCAGATCTTTATCGAGCTCTACTGCTTCAGGAGTAGGAGCGCCAGCGGCGCGTTCTTTGTTGTATTTCTCGGTTGCGTCCCAATCGACGAGCGATTTGGGCATTTCTTCCCATTCTTCGCGTTCCGAGCTCAGATAACGAACTCGGTCGCCCTTGATCTCCCATTGGGTGGCCGATTGATAGGATCCGTCTTTCAAAACCAGCCGCTTGGAAAGTTGCTGAGCGTGGATGGGCGCAACCAGAAAAGTTCCCGCAAGAGCCAGGGTCAGGCAGATCACGAAAGTCTTTCGCATATGAAAACGCACTGTTGTTATTTTAGATGCGCGGTCCGGTAGCAGCCACAAAACACAGAGCAAAATCGTCGCTACAAATTGTTCCCTTCCACAAACTTTTCTGCCATAATTGTTCGTGCACCCCAGCCTGCACAATATTCCAAGACAATTTAAGGTGAGGAATCGATGTCGGCAAAGTATATCTTTGTGACCGGCGGTGTAGTGTCCTCTTTGGGCAAAGGGTTGGCGGCAGCGTCAATCGGCTGCCTACTCGAAAGCCGGGGACTTAAGGTCAACCTCATGAAGTTTGACCCCTACCTGAACGTTGACCCAGGTACGATGTCGCCGTTCCAGCACGGCGAAGTGTTCGTAACCGACGACGGCGCTGAAACTGATCTCGATCTTGGCCACTACGAACGCTTCACTCATGCCAAACTTTCTCGCGACAATAACTGGACCACGGGCCGCATCTACGAGCAGATCATCGCCAAGGAGCGCCGCGGAGACTATCTCGGCAAAACCGTACAGGTAATTCCCCACGTCACCAACGAGATAAAGTCCGCCATGAAGAAGGTAGCGCAAGATGTTGACGTTGCTATAGTTGAGATCGGCGGAACAGTCGGCGATATTGAATCTCTACCGTTCATGGAAGCCATCCGGCAGATGCGGCAGGAACTCGGCCGCGAGCATACCGTCTTTGTGCACGTCACGCTGGTGCCGTTTATTGCCGCCGCGCAGGAACTCAAAACCAAACCGACGCAGCACTCAGTCAAAGAATTGCTTAGCATTGGAATTCAGCCGGATATTCTGCTTTGCCGTACCGACCGTTTCCTGTCGAAGGACATCAAGTCGAAGATTGCTCTGTTCTGCAACGTCGAGGAAGAGGCCGTGATAACGGCCAAAGACGTAGCTTCGGTATATGAGGTACCGCTGGTGTTCGCGCATGAAGGCGTCGATACTCTGGTGCTTCGGTATTTGCATGTCGAGGCGCGCGGTCGCGACCTTGCGCGCTGGGAAGACATCGTGCACAAGAGTTACAACCCCAAGGCCGACGTTAACGTGGCAATTGTCGGCAAGTATGTCGAGTATGAAGATTCCTATAAGTCGCTGAAGGAAGCGCTGGTACATGGAGCGCTGGCGCATAACCTGAAACTCCAACTGAATTGGGTTGAAGCGGAAGGGCTCGAGGCGGGACAACGCGCCTGCGAGGAGCAGCTGGCGGACTATGACGGCATTCTGGTGCCGGGCGGTTTCGGCAAGCGTGGTATTGAAGGAATGTTGCAGGCGATTCGTTATGCGCGCGAAAAGAAGATTCCATACTTTGGAATTTGTCTGGGTATGCAGACCGCTTGCATCGAATTTGCGCGTAATGTTTGCGGACTGGCTGAGGCAAATTCCAGCGAGTTTGATCCCGCGACGCCGCACCGCGTCATCTACAAACTGCGCGAGCTGCGGGGAGTTGAAGAACTTGGCGGGACCATGAGGCTTGGAGCCTGGACGTGCAAGATTGAGCCTGGAACACTGGCCCATAAAATTTATGGTCAGGCCGAAATCAGCGAGCGCCATCGTCATCGCTACGAGTTCAATCGCGAGTACGAAGAAACCATGACGGCAGCCGGCTTGCGGATTTCTGGCTCGACTCCGGATGGAACATACGTCGAGATAGTGGAACTTCCGGATCATCCGCACTTTATCGGTTGCCAGTTTCATCCAGAGTTCAAGTCAAAGCCGCTGGAGCCGCATCCACTGTTTAAGACTTTTATTGGGGCGGCGTACCAGCATGGTCTGAAACGGCAGCAGCACAAAGTCGCCGCCGAAGTTGGGATGTTTCATCGACCCGAGCGCGTCATCGGTCGCTAGTGGAGACAATACCGAGGTAGGAAGTAGCTCTGCTACGCCTCAGGCTTTACGATGAATACGCGGTTTGTTTAGCAGGCCAAGAAGTAACGAAGCTGCGTCTCTACATTAAGTTTCGCGTTCTCATGAGCGTTTCCTTTCAGGTCGCCGATGTTCGAATTGGTTCGGGAATTCTTTTTCTTATTGCCGGGCCCTGCGTCATTGAGAGCGAAGAACATGCGCTATTCATGGCTGAGGTAATCAAAGGCGTCACGCGTGCGCTCAATATTCCTTTTATTTTTAAGGCCTCTTACGACAAGGCCAATCGCACCTCGATTCGAAGTTTTCGTGGGCCGGGAATTGTCGAGGGCCTGCGCATCCTGAAGAAAGTTAAGGACGAAGTTCACGTTCCGGTGCTGACTGACGTGCACGAGGCCGCCGACGTGGCCAAGGTCGCCGAAGTAGCCGACGTATTGCAGATTCCAGCATTCCTTTGCCGCCAGACTGACCTGGTGGTTGCAGCGGCCATGACCGAGCGCGCGGTCAACATCAAAAAGGGGCAATTCGTCTCTCCCTGGGACATGAGGCATGTAGTGGAGAAATGCCGTGCCGCAGGCAATGACAGAGTATTTGTCACCGAACGTGGTGCCAGTTTCGGCTACAACAATCTGGTGGTCGACATGCGCTCGCTGGCCATCATGCGCAAATTCGCTCCGGTTGTGTTTGACGCTACACACTCGGTTCAGTTGCCATCGGCCTCGGAGGGTGATACCGAAAAGCCCGCCAGCAGTGGCGGACAACCGGAATTTATTCCGGTGCTGTCGCGCGCCGCGGTTGCGGCTGGGGTTGATGGAGTTTTCATGGAAGTCCACAACAAACCCAAGGAAGCCAAATCGGACGGAGCCAATGCCCTGGAGAGCACGCAGCTACGCGGGATTCTGAAAGAATTGTTGGCCATACAAAAAGCCGTGCAGGACTCTCGCGTAACCCCTTAGGCCAGCTTGGCTATCCGCTTTCGGGAGGACAATCGGCGTTCCTTACATTCTTGCTCTCCCATTTCTCTTGAAACCAATATGATCGTTTGTGAAATCCTCGACGCGGCGCGCCACGCCGCGGTGTCGCTGAAATCCTGAGTCTGCTACCATTTCCGCACATCTGACCTTCATGCACGTATTCAGCATTATTGTCGGCGTAATTTTCATTGTCTCCATTCTGCTGGACGCGTTCGAGACAGTCGCGCTGCCGCGCCGGGTCACGCGCCAATTCCGCCTGACAGCGTGGTTCTATCGCCGGACATGGGTGCCGTGGTCACGCGCTGCACGACATATTGAAAGCCCGGCGCGGCGTGAAGCTTTTCTGGGGTATTTCGGGCCGCTGTCTCTGATTTTTCTGCTTGCTTTCTGGGCACTCAATCTGGTGCTTGGCTTCGCTTTTCTGCAATATGGGTTGGGCGAACATGTACACCTTTCGGGCGAGACGGTCAATTTTTGGACCGTTCTCTACATGAGCGGAGAAACTTTCTTCACCCTGGGACTGGGAGACGTAACTCCCGTGACTGCTCCGGCTCGCGCCCTGACGGTGCTGGAATCAGGACTAGGGTTCGCCTTTCTCGCTGTCGTCATCGGCTACTTGCCAACTATTTACTCAGCTTTCTCCCGGCGCGAAATTGAAATTTCTCTGCTCGACGCCCGTGCCGGTTCGCCGCCAACCGCGGCCGAATTGCTGTCAAGATTTGGCAACTGCCCGCAGCAAAACCTCCTGGACGACATCTTGCAGGGCTGGGAGCGATGGGCCGCGGAAATCCTGGAAAGCCACCTGTCATATCCGGTGCTCAGTTTTTTTCGATCGCAGCACAATAATCAGTCGTGGCTGGGGGCGCTCACCACTATGCTCGATACCAGCGCGGTCGTAATTGCTGGCGCCAACACGCTACGCAGGGAGCAGGCGAAATTAACCTTTGCAGCGGCGCGTCATGCAGTTGTCGATCTGGCACAGGTGGTGAACGCGCGCTACAACCCCGCCGATCCCGACCGTTTGCCGCCCGAGGAGTTAAGCCGTCTGCGCAAAGTATTAGCAGAGCGTGGGATTGCCATGACGGAAGACGAAGAAGCGGAACAAAAATTAACCGATTTGCGAAAGATGTATGAGCCTTACGCCCAAGCAGTGGCGCGCACTCTGTTCATCAACCTGCCGCCGTGGATTCATTCTGAGAAACGCCGCGACAATTGGCAGGCCGGGCCGTGGGACAAAGCCATCCGCAAGGGGAGCACGGCGGAACATCATTTTTACGGGACTGATGAGCACTTTTGACAGCCCCTGCGCTCCGGTCAACGCGTGCTAACATCCTTTCTTCCATGAACCAAAGAGGCGAAAACGTGGTGCGGATTGAAGCCGCGGCGCTCAATGCATTGGCAGATCGCATTGCGGGCCCGATGGCCGAGGCGTTTAATCGCGCAGTCGATTTGCTCGATGGCTGCTCCGGGCGGGTGGTTGTAACCGGGATGGGCAAGAGCGGACTGATCGCCCATAAGATTGCCGCTACATTCAGTTCAACGGGAACCCCGGCGCTTTATTTGCATCCGGTGGAGGCGTTGCACGGTGACCTGGGAATGATCGTGCGTGGGGATTTAGTGGTCGCTCTCTCCGCGAGCGGAGAGACGGACGAGACGCTCCAGCTTCTGACGACCCTCAAGCGTCTGCAAGTACCTATGATTTCGTTGACCTGTGACTCACTTTATGGGGCGGCAGCGAATACTAAGCGTTCAACTCTCGCAAGCTCCGCGGATGTCGCGCTGGATTGCTCAGTCGACCAGGAAGCGTGCTCACTCAATCTCGCGCCGACTGCTTCAACCACGGCGATGTTGGCGCTGGGCGATGCACTGGCGATTGCACTCTCGGAGAAGCGCGGCTTTAAGCAGGAAGACTTCGCCAACCTGCATCCTGGGGGAAAGCTGGGCAGGCGGCTGGCACGCGTCGAATCATTAATGCACAAGGGCGAGGCAATTCCCCGAGTCGCACCTGACACAAGAATGCCCGCCGTGATCTACGAAATGTCGCGCAAGAAATTGGGGATTACTGCGGTAGTCGAAGGCGAAAAACTTGTAGGCCTCATCAGCGATGGTGATTTACGGCGACTGCTGGAGCGCCGCGGCAAAGACGCACTTGATCTCACAGCCGGCGAATCAATGACCAAGAATCCAAGGACCATTACTGCCGACCAGGTTGCCGCGAGCGCATTGGCGCTAATGGAGGAAAAGAAAATCACTTCACTCGCGGTAGTCGATGGCGAAGGGCGGCTGCAAGGCATCGTGCATCTGCACGATCTGTGGGGCGCGGCAGAATAGCAAATTTGGTATTCGTGTAATTTTCAAATTTAAGGCCGCTTTCGGGTTAATTTACAAATTACCCGATTCCCAAATTACAATTCCTCCATGTATCACTACGACCCAACTCTTGCCCTGGAAGAACTCACTGAAGATGCTGTGCTGCCGAACCCGGTCCACGTACGCGATATGATCCTGCGCCAACGCCTCTCGGCCGATCGGTCGCTGGAAATCAACCGCCTGTTCGTCGAATACCAGAAATTCTTTGGCGAGACGCAGAAGCTGGGGAAAGAGATTCTGAAGCAATTCGCTGGGAAGTAGGTCTAGATCGGCACTTGATCGAGCCCCACGATAAATTGAATTCCGTCCACTTGCTTGCCCTGCAACCGGTGATCATTGGTGATGAAAAGATCCACTCCAGCTTCGGAGGCACATGCCAACTGCACCGCATCGGGGCCCTTAGCGATTCGATTACTGCGAATCACCGCGTAACGGCGCGCGGCTTTCTGGTCGAAAGGCACCAGTATGGCGCTCCTGCTTAAAGCGTCTTCGTATTGCTGGCAGCGTCCCGATTGTCCCCTCTCCAACGGCTTTACCAGAACCTCTCCCAGTGAAAGTGTGGAAGTAAGTAACTGATCGCCACGCTGCAGCATGCTCTGTCGCAATTTTTTTGTCGCAGGAGAAAAATCGGCGTTATCTTCGAAAAGATAGACGAAGAGGTTTGAATCCCAAAAGATTCGACTCACTCCCATCCCTCCCGCAAACGCCGGATGTATTCATCGGCATGCTCGTCGCCCCAAATGTCTTTCCCCGATCCGCACAGAGCGAGCAAAGGATCGTTCTTTATGCGGTCAACTGATGAAACCTGCTGCCACCGGTAATACCAGTCCAACAACTCCCTATACTCCTCGGGTAATGACTCCCGCTCGGGCATAGTCTTCGCGCCTTCGCGCTGTGGGTCGTAGGAATCTCCGTGACGAAACAACCGCCGCCGTCCGGGAGCGGTTTCGACCAACATGCGGTAACGCCCGGGATTAGGAGGGCGGTTGGCGACGCAATGCTGAACGATGTGAACATATACACCTGGACGAAGCGACTCTCCGTGAGCCAACTTAGACGCGCGCTCCATGATTTCTTCGATGGAAAAATCCGTTTTCTCCGGATGATCGCGCTGGATGGTTGCAGCCGCAACCCAGACTTGGTCAGCGACTTTTATTTCAAGTTTAGGCGGCGCGGTTTTCATCAACCTCGTCCTTTCTGAAACTGAATTTGGGTAAATTTGCTGCAAGCTTCACAGCTACACATGTTTTTATCATTATTACAAGGTAATTAGTTTTTATAAATATAATTATATTTCAAGTCATCACCGAAGTCGGCTTTTTTTGTGAAATCGTTTAGAATCAGCGTTTCCTCTAAAGACAGGACTTTCCAACTATGCATCGCTGGTCCAAACTCTTTATCCCTACCCTTCGCGAGGCGCCGGCTGACGCCGAAGTTGCCAGCCATAAATTCCTGGTGCGGGCGGGTTACGTCCGCCAACTGGCTGCCGGGATTTACTCATATCTCTTTCTGGGCCAACGGTCGTTTAACAAGATCATCGCCATCGTCCGAGAGGAGATGAACACCATCGGGCAGGAGTTTTACCTTCCGGCTCTGCACCCGCGTGAACTGTGGGAAGCGAGCGGGCGCTGGGATGTCATGGGCGACAACCTGTTCCGGTTGAAAGACCGCAAAGGGGCTGACCTTTGCCTCGGTATGACCCATGAAGAGAACATGACGGAAATCGCCCGCAAAGAGCTGCGCAGCTATAAGCAACTACCGCAGATCTGGTATCAGATCCAGACCAAGTTCCGCGATGAGCCGCGGCCCAAGTCCGGGCTGCTGCGAGTGCGGCAGTTCATCATGAAGGATGCATATTCGTTCGACATCGATGCCGCCGGGCTTGATGAGTCGTACCAAAAGCATCGCGACGTTTACCAGAGAATCTTCGACCGTTGTGGCCTGAAATACATGGTCATCGACGCGCACTCAGGGGCCATGGGAGGAACCAAGTCGGAAGAGTTCATGGTGCGCACGCCCGCGGGAGAAGACCAGGTAGTAAGTTGCGATCAGTGCAACTACGCAGCCAACATGGAGAAAGCTACCTCGAAGCTAGAAGAAGTAAAAGAACTGGCAACCGAAGGTGACGGCAAGCCACTCGAAGTTCACACGCCGGGAATGAAGACCATCGAAGACGTCGCGAAGTTCCTCGGGGTTTCACCGCGCAACAAGATTAAAACGTTGGCCTACATGGCGCTCGAAACCGACGCGAAGACGGGCAAGACTTCGCAACGCCCGGTAGTCATTCTGCTGCGCGGCGACCATCAATTGCACGAGACCAAGCTGGCGACGGCAGTGGGGGGAAAGGAAACCCGTCCCATGCTGCCGGAAGAAATTCTGGAGCTCTTCAAATCTCCCGCGGGCTTTCTTGGGCCAACCGGCGTCAACTGGGCAAAGGATACGAATGACACCACCAGTCCGTTACTTTTCGTTGATGACGCACTGAAGGGCCGCACCAATCTGATCTCAGGCGCCAACAAAGAGGACTATCACTTAAAGAACATGACGCCGGGAGTGACCTTCCACCCCACGGCCTTCCTCGATCTGCGTGCGGTCGCGGCGGGAGAGGGCTGCCCCAACTGTGGCGCGCCGTTGCGCATCGACACCGCAGTCGAAATCGGGCACATCTTTAAGCTCGGCTACAAGTACTCCGAATCAATGGGCGCGCGCGTGCTCGACAAAAACGGGAAAGAAGTCACGCCGATCATGGGCAGCTATGGCATCGGCATTGAGCGCATCCTGACCGCCGCAGTGGAGCAAAACAACGACGAAAACGGCTTCACTCTGCCGCCGAGCATCGCCCCTTTCCAGATCGTGGTTGTGCCTACTAACGTCAAGGATGGAACCATCTCTGGGGCTGCCGATGATATCGCGGAACGGCTTACCAAGGCAGGTTACGACGTGTTACTCGACGATCGTGATGAGCGGCCGGGAGTTAAGTTCAAGGATTCCGACCTTATAGGAATTCCCTATCGGATAACTGTCGGCAAGAAGGTTACCGAAGGTATCGTGGAAGTCGTTCCGCGCTCGACTCGTGAAATGCAGGATGCTAGCATCGCCGCCATAAGCGAATATTTTCAGGCTTTTCTACAGCCTGCGCTCTAGCTCGTTTAGAGCCGGGCGAAAGCGGGGGCGAACATGAAGATGATTTTCGGACTGGCGGTCATTATTCTGGCAATTTATCTTGGGGTTGAGTTCGTGCCCCCGTACTATGCGAACTACGAATTCGAAGACGCAATTCGGGGCGAAGCGTTATTCAGCACCAACACGAATTCCTCGGAAGACGCCATTCGCGACAACGTGTACAAGAAGGCACAACAACTAGACATCCCCATTGCCAAGGAAGCCATTGTTGTCCATAAGGTCGGTCTCAATGGAACCGGCTCGGTTTCGATTGACGCGCCTTATACCGTGCACGTCGATCTGATGGCCTATCCCGTGGACCTGGCCTTTAACTCCTCGACCATGAACAAGGGTGCCTTCCGGTAAACCTCCCTGCCTCCGAAACTGATTTAGAATATCGACAGGACTGTTCCGCCGGAATCCCAGCGTTTTGGAAGGGTTTCGGCTTTGCCGACAGCCTGCATCTAAGCTCATATATTGCGATTAAGAAGTTGTCGGAGGTGTGTCTTCCGGCCGACTTCACGACCCAAAGTGGCCATCAGACTAAGAATCCCGAAACGCACAACTAGAAGTGGGAAGGCTGCCAGCCGATTTTCGCTGCACGATCCGCTGGTTAAAGCCGCAGTCGCAATTTTCATCGTCCTGGCCGCAATCATCATCGGCACATTTTCCTACTATTACGTCACCTATGATCGCATTATTGCGCGACGGTTTAGTGGACCTGTGTTCAGCAGCTCCGCGAAGATTTACGCGGTACCGCAAACCGTGCGGGTGGGGGAGAAAATTGGACAGAAAGAAATCGTGGCTGGCTTGCGGCACGCAGGATACACCGAAAAAGATGGTGATTCTCCGTTGGGAAGCTACCGCTTATTGAATGGGGGTATTGAGATTTCGCCGGGAGCGCAGTCGTATCACAGCCCGGAGCCTGCCACTATTCGATTTAGCGGGGGAAAAGTTGAGAGCATTACCGGCAAGGCTGGCGATCTGGCTGCCTACGAATTAGAGCCGGAGATGATCACGTCGCTGTTCGACGCTGGGCAGCGGTCCAAGCGGCAAGTCATAACCTATGACGAAATTCCCAAGGTGTTGGTCGACGCCGTCACATCCATCGAAGACCGCCGTTTTTTCCAGCACGGTGGAGTCAACTTTATCCGCCTGGCAGAGGCGACCTGGATCGACCTCACCCATCAGCACCATCAGCAGCAGGGCGGATCAACTCTCACCATGCAGCTTTCGCGCGCGTTCTTTTTGACGCCGCAGAAAACCGTTAAGCGCAAGCTGATTGAGATGTTGATTGCCATCGAACTGGAGCACAAGTTCGATAAGCAGAAAATTTTTGAGTTCTATGCCAATCGGGTTGATCTCGGCCAGCGCGGATCGTTCACCATTAGCGGCTTCGCCGAGGCATCGAGGGCTTACTTCAACAAGAACTTGAAAGAAATCACGCTGCCGGAAGCAGCGCTGCTTGCGGGGTTGGTCCAGGCGCCCAGTTATTTGTCTCCTTACCGGCACCCGGAACGTGCCCTTGATCGCCGGAATCTGGTCCTGGAAAGCATGGTAGAGACTCACGCCATTACCCAGGAGCAGGCCGAGAAGGCCAAAGCTACACCATTGAAACTGGCACCACCGAACGTAGAAGCCAGCGATGCACCGTATTTCGTGGATCTGGTTCGCGACAATTTGATCAGCAAGTTAAACGAGCGCGAGGTCAACGAGCAGTCGTACCGGATTTACACCACGGTCGATCCGGATTTGCAGCGTGCCGCCGCCGATGCGGTGGATTCGGGCATGAAGTTGGTGGACGAGCAGGTTCGCAAGCGTCGCACCAAGAAAATAAAAATCGGCAAGAACAAGTACGAGACTAAAGTTGAGCCGGGACCCACTCCGCAGGTTGCGTTGGTGGCGATCGACCCTCACACCGGCGAAGTGCTGGCGCTGGTCGGAGGACGCGACTACGCTTTTAGCCAGCTGAATCATGCGGTCGCCAAGCGACCCACCGGATCAATCTTCAAACCCTTTGTTTACGCTGCAGCCATTAATACGGCGCTCGATGGCACCAGCGCTGTGCTCACGCCGGCTTCCATGGTCGACGATCAGCCAACAACCTTTACCTACGGCGATCAGATTTATGAGCCGCGAAACTACAAGGAGGAATATCACGGCCAGGTGACGGCTCGCTATGCCCTCGCGATGTCGCTCAACAATGCGACCGTCAAGCTGGCCGAAGAAGTGGGCTATGACAAAGTCGCGGCTCTGGCCAAGTCGGCGGGAATTGTGAGCGTCAAAGCAACGCCTGCGATGGCGCTCGGGGCTTATGACGCCACCCCGCTCGATATGGCATCCGCATACACAGTATTTGCCAATGGCGGACAGCGAATTTCCACCATCATGATTAATTCGGTAAGAAATGCCGAGGGGGATGTAGTGGCAGACTTCAAACCGGATCAGCAGCAGGTGCTTGATCCGCGAGTTGCTGCCGTCATGACCAACATGATGGAAGGAGTACTGAACTTTGGCACCGCTTTCTCGGTCCGCTCCGGCGGCTTTAATGCTCCGGCTGCTGGTAAAACCGGCAGCTCTCACGACGGATGGTTTGCCGGCTACACCAGCAACCTGCTGTGCATTGTTTGGGTTGGCTATGACGACTATAGCGATATTCGCTTGAGCGGCGCCCAGACTGCTGCGCCAATCTGGGCAGCCTTCATGAAGAAAGCTGTAACCCTTCCGCAATATTCAGATGCCAAGACCTTTCTTCAGCCGTCCGGAGTTGTAGATGTGCAGCTGGATAAGGCGACCAACCTACTCGCAACGCCAGCCTGCCCGGAAACTTATACAGCTGCATTTGTAGCCGGCACCGAGCCGAACCAGACCTGCGATCAGGGCAGCGGGGTTAGGGGATTCTTCTCGCGCATGCTGGGTATTGGCGGCGAGAAAGCACTACCTCCTCCACAGCCCGGCGCGCCGCCGCAGACCAATGCACAAAATGGCACCACTCCGGCCGAGCAGCAAAAGAAAAAGGGTTTTCTGGGCAAAATAGTAGGTATCTTTAAGGACGACAAAACGTCTAATCCTCCGGCGTCGCCGCAGAGCAATGACGGAACTGGGCCCCGCTAGTTAGTTTTTAAGACGATGTAACAACGAGGTGGGATGATGCATCGGACCTCGCTCTTCCTGGCAAGTCTTCTATTTAGCCTCAACTTTCTCAATGCCGAGAATCCATCCAGCCAAGTGCAGGTGGAGCCGCCGCCAGTTCGCCATGGCGCGCCGCCGAGCCACGAGGCCACTGCTGCGGAGCTTGAGAAGCGGGGTGACGAGTTACGCGCTGAAAAAGCCTATCTTGATGCCCTGGATTACTATGACGCAGCCATCAAGAAGAATCCCGGCGCAGCCGTCCTCTACAATAAAGCCGGAGTCACAGAGTTGCAGATGCAGCGAATGAAGGAGGCGGGCAAGGATTTTGAAAAAGCTTTCCACTACGACCACGACTTCCCCGACGCCTACAACAATCTGGGCGTGGTCTACTACGAACAAAAAAAATACGGCAAAGCCATTAAGCAGTACGAAAAAGCCATCAAGATTCGACCGGATTCGGCCTCTTATTTCAGCAATATGGGAGCGGCTTATTTCGCCAAGAAGGACATTGAGAAAGCTGTCGAGGCATACCATCAGGCCTTGCAACTTGATCCCGATGTGCTGGAACATAACTCGCGGACTGGCGTTACCGCTCAGCTGCCATCCCCCGAAGATCGTGCGCAGTATGACTATGTTATGGCCAAACTATATGCAAAAAGCGGGATAGAAGATCGTGCCTTGCAGCATCTCCGGCGCGCCATGGAGGAGGGCTACAAAGACATTGAGAACGTCTACAAGGATGCGGAGTTCGCCAGTCTGCGAAAGAGTCCGCGATTCGCCGAGTTGATGGGCGGGCGTCCGACTGCGATTACGCAATAACACCTTTATTTACAAAATTTTACACGCCCTGTCGAAACTTTTAGCGCACTCGCGAGTTAAGCTAAATCAATACTCCTGAAAACAACAGGGTGAGTAAGGAGAGAAAACCATCGGCTGTCGACCCGAGCACGCCCCAAGCAGGCAGCCGATGGGTTTGTAGTTCACGATCTTTCCAGCGATGCCCGGTCCCAATTCCCTAAATTCGCTCCAGCTTCATAAGTAGTCTGCAAAAATTCCATGAGCGCAGCGCTCGGCGAGCTTTCGCGCCTGAGATCGTCATACATGAAAATGAACTCCTGCATTTTTCCGGAGAAAGAAGCCGCCGAGGGTTTAATCGTATATTTTGCGTAACCCTCCGGTGCCGGCGCCGCATAGGAATAAAAGGCTGCACCCTTGGAGTCGTCGTTCCCCGGCCAAAATCCTGCGCTTATCACCTCATGCGAATAGGCTTCCCGCGTCACCGCATCAGCGCCCGGACGCTCCGGAGCCCGCTTGCCGGAGAAGCGAGTCACCGCCAGATCAAAGCTGCCAAAGAAAAAATGCACTGGACTACACTTCCCGAGAAATCGAGTGCGGAATTCCTGTAGAACATCGTTGGCCGAAAGCAGGACCCGAAAGAAGCGGCTGACGGCCTCAGGATCATAGGAGGCATGCACGGTGTCCTGATCGAACGCAATGGGATTGGGAATCTCTACCGGCATTTTCCAGATGCTGACTTCGATTCCAGAAGCTTTTAGCAAGTCCATGAACTTCGCATAGAAGTCCGCGACCGAACGGGGGATAAGTGGAAGAATTCGGTCGGTCTCGTCGCTGGAATGTAATAGCAATTGATGGTTGATGAAGTCAAACTCGATCTCGAAAGCCCGCTTGCCATAGGGAATCGCGGAGGTTGTGAGCCCTCGCGGAGTCACGTACATTGCGGAATGCCACCAGTGATTGACGTCAGGACTGAGAGCCAGCCTTATTTTTCCGACAATCTGCGTCCACATGTGCAAGGTGGTGTAAGTGTCTTTCCAGGGCTCGTATGGTAAAGGCGGCCAACATTCCGGCGAATCGGGCATTTTGTGGGTGTGAACTTTCAAGGGGCCTCCGGTGAGGATCTAGAAGTAGCGAGATCTGATTCTGCGGTGAGCTGCTGAAATATTACTCTTTGTTTTTTCCGCGCTCCCCAATATACGAGTCCACAGTTTGCTTCCACTTCCCCTGCGCCTTCAAAATATATTCGATAGCGTCACGCAATGCACCGTCTCCGCCGGCGTGAGGAGTTATAAAGTGCACTTCATCTTTCACCTCTTGCCGAGCGTTAGCGACTCCGATTGCCAACCCACAATTTCGTAGAACCGGCAGATCGATTACGTCGTCGCCGACGTAGGCAGCTTCGCTGGCGACTAACCCTTCTTGCTTCAAAATGGCTCGAAATACTGCAAGCTTGTCCTGGATTCCCTGATGGATATGATCGATTTTCAAATCGCGGGCGCGGATCTCGACAGTTGCAGAAGTTCGCTTGGTAATGAGGCCGGTCTTGATTCCCGCCATCCGAATTAGCGAGATTCCAGCACCATCATGGGCGTGGAAACCTTTTACTTCAATGTTCTGGCTGGTGGTGTCTGAACTGGGCAGGGCGGCCGACGCAGGAATGAAATATAGCTTGCCGTCTGTGAGTACACCGTCGACATCGAAGAGAAACAGTTTGATTTTTTTGGCGCGAAGTTTAGACATCAGCGCGATTCTAGCAGGCGGAAACTAGGAGGCCGTCTTTCGGTTGCCAATGGACATCGCGAACTTCATCCTCGTCGACCCCATGGTCGTACTCGTTAGCTTCGATCAACGAAGGTAGCGCCTCTAGCTTTAACCTCCTCAGAAATCCATAGTCCTGGGCGAACATTTTACGAAACGGCCTCCTCCGTTTAAAATGAGTTTGATGTCCCTCCCTGCCTCATCTTTGGATTGGTGCCATCCCCTCGTGAGTGAGTGGTTTATCCAGCGGTTTGGTACGCCTACCGAGCCACAAGAGCAAGGCTGGCCTCACATCCTGGCGGGACGAACTACTCTAATCTCCGCGCCAACCGGCTCCGGCAAGACATTGGCTGCTTTTTTGGCTTGCATCAATCGGCTGGTGTGCAAGGCTCTGGCAGGCGATTTACGCGATCGCACCGAGGTCCTCTACATTTCGCCATTGAAGGCACTGGGGAACGACATCCAGAAGAATCTGGAAGTGCCGTTGGGCGAGATTCTCCAGATGGCTGGGGAGCGCGGTCTGCTGATGCCGGAGATTCGGACCGCAGTGCGCACGGGGGACACGCTGATGCCAGAACGTCGCGCCATGCTAAAGCGGCCTCCGCATATTTTGGTGACGACTCCGGAGTCCCTTTACATCCTGCTTACCGCAGATAAGAGCCGGGCGATTCTGCGCGACATTGAAACCGTAATTGTCGATGAAATTCACGCTGTGGCCGACGATAAGCGCGGCGCGCATCTGACGCTCTCACTGGAGCGTCTAGAGGCTTTGAGCAAGCGTTCTCCGGTGCGGATTGGCCTTTCCGCTACCCAGAAGCCGATTGAGCAGGTAGCGCATTTTCTTACCGGCAATGGCCGGCCTGATCCGGTAATTGTTGACGTTGGCCACAAGCGAACGCTCGATCTCGGCATTGAAGTCCCGCCAACTCCTCTAGGTCCGGTTGCCAGCAATGAGATGTGGGACGAGATTTACAGCCGCATCGTTGAACTGGTGGAACAACACCGCTCGACACTGGTATTCGTCAACACCCGGCGGCTGGCGGAACGAGTTACTTTCCATTTAGGCGAACGGCTGGGCGAAGATAACGTTGCGGCGCACCATGGCAGCCTGTCTCGCAAACTTCGGTTAGCGGCGGAAAAGAAACTTAAAGAAGGCAAAGTCAAAGTGCTGGTCGCCACCGCCTCGCTCGAACTGGGCATCGACATTGGCACCGTCGATTTGGCGGTGCAGGTCAGTTCTCCACGGGCGATTGCAGTGGCATTGCAACGCGTGGGTCGGTCGGGCCACTGGCGTGGCGCGGTTCCCAAAGGCCGCTTCTTTGTTACCACGCGTGATGAATTGCAGGAATGTGCCGCTCTGCTGCGTGCGATTCGGCATGGAGATCTCGACCGCCTGATCATTCCAGATTCACCGTTAGATATTCTGGCGCAGCAAATTGTGGCCACCTGCGCGACTGCGCCGGCCGCCCTTATGAACGGCGGCATCCTTAGCGATGGATCGACTCCAGAATCCGAAGGCTGGGACGAAGACGAGATGTTCGCCCTGGTGAAGCGCGCGTACCCTTATCGCAATCTTTCGCGAGAAACGTACGAATCTGTCCTAGAGATGCTATCGGAGGGCATTGCAGCCCGCCGGGGACGGTATGGCGCATACATCCATCGTGATCGCGTAAATCGCAGGCTGCGGGCCCGTCGCGGGGCGCGGCTGGCGGCTATTACCAGCGGAGGAGCTATCCCGGACACTGCGTTATTTACGGTGGTTTCGGAACCTGAGGGTATTGTGGTCGGCACCCTCGACGAAGATTTTGCGGTGGAAAGCAATGCCGGCGACATCATGCTGCTGGGCAACAGTTCATGGCGTATCCGCCGCGTGGAAGGAAAAACTGGACGCGTCCTGGTCGAGGATGCTCATGGAGCTCCACCCAGTGTTCCCTTCTGGCGAGGCGAGGCCCCGGCAAGAACCCAGGAACTATCCGCTCACGTGGCGGATTTACGGCAGCAGATCAGTGACATGCTGCCCAACCTCTCTCCGGTTGGAATCTCGCAGAAAGTTCCTGAAGTCGCCGAAACTGTCGGGTGGCTGAAAGAAGAATGCGGGCTGGACGATTCCGGCGCGGAGCAGATGATCGAATACACCATCCAGGGCCGCGCGGTGCTGGGCGTGGTACCCACGCAGACGACCATCGTCGCAGAGCGTTTCTTCGATGAAGGCGGCGGAATGCAGTTGGTGATTCATGCGCCACTCGGTGGGAGGATCAATAAAGCCTGGGGACTTTCTCTTCGTAAGCGATTTTGCCGCAGTTTCAACTTTGAACTTCAGGCGGCTGCCACCGATAACGGATTGAACATCGCATTGGCCGAGCAACACAGCTTTCCACTTGCCGATGTCTTCCATTTTCTCAGCGCAGATAGCGTTCAGTCGGTGTTGGAACAGGCTTCGCTCGACTCTCCAATTTTTGGCACTCGCTGGCGTTGGGATGCGAATCGTGCCTTGGCACTGCTGCGTTTTCAGGGCGGCAAGAAGGTACCACCACAAATTCAGAGGATGCGATCGGATGATTTGCTGGCTTCCGTGTTTCCCGACGTCGCCGCCTGCCAGGAAAATATTGTTGGAGACATCCAGATTCCCAATCATCCTCTGGTGAACGAGGTGATGAAAGATGTGCTCACCGAGGCCATGGACATCGACGGGCTCAAAGAGCTGTTGCGCGGAATAGAAGACGGCCGCATCCGGTGCATAGCCGTGGATACGCCGGTGCCTTCGCAATTCTCCCACGAGATTTTGAATGCCAACCCTTATGCCTATCTCGATGACGCTCCCCTCGAGGAACGCCGTGCGCGCGCGGTTCAAATGCGGCGCATGCTGCCGCAGTCAGTCTTGGAAGAAGTTGGGAAGCTTGATCCAGCGGCGATCGAGCAGGTGCGAGCCGAAGCTTGGCCCGATGTTCGCGACGCCGATGAGCTGCATGACGTGTTGCATACCCTGATCGCCTTGCCCGAGAGCATTGCAACCGGCGAGGCTGCCGGACAGTCGTTCTTAACGAATTGGTTGGGACATTTCGAGCGGCTGGTCCGGCAGAACCGGGCGACTCGCGCAATGGCCGATGGCCGCCGCTTCTGGGTGGCGACGGAGCGGGCCAGAGCATTTTCCGTACTATTTCCGGAGGCACAATTTGAAATTCAACCTGCCGAAATAGACGGGACGCCAGTTACCCGTGACGAAGCAATTTTGTCCTTGGTGACGGGCTGGATGACGCACTCCGGCCCGGTGACGGCGGCATCTCTCGGCTCCTGGTTTGGAATGCCGACGTCCGAAATCGAAAAGGCACTGCTTCGCATGGAGGCTACTGGGGCCATTCTGCGGGGGAAATTTACCGATCCGAAGATTCAGGAAACCGAATGGTGCGAGCGGCGTTTATTGGCACGCATTCATCGCCTGACAGTGGCGTCTTTGCGGAAGCAAATTGAGCCGGTTACGGCGGCGCAGTTTATGCGTTGGCTGTTGCGATGGCAACACGCGGCCCCGGGCGCACAGGTGGAAGGCGAACGGGCTACACTTGACGTGCTGCGGCAGTTGCAGGGTTTTGAAATTCCCGCGAACGCCTGGGAGCGCCACGTGCTCGGGCGCCGGATCGCTAATTACGATCCCAAATGGCTCGATCAACTCTGTCTAACTGGAGCGGTTGGTTGGGGACGACTATCACCCCATCCCGCAACTCTCGAAGATTCGGCTGCCGGGAAACGCCGGGTAATTCCTACCAGCGTAGCCCCTATTACGTTTTTCGTTCGCGAAGATGCTGACTGGATGACGCCCCATAACCCTGGCGCCGATCAGCCGGAAGCTCGCGGGTTGAGTGATGGGGCGAGGCTGGTACTCGATTATCTGCGGCATCGTGGCGCGTCATTCTTCGCCGACATTGTTAGGGGTACCGAGAAGCTGAAAGCAGAAGTCGAAACGGCACTGTGGGAACTCGTGGCGGGCGGGATTGTGACCGCCGACGGTTTCGATAATTTGCGGTCTTTGATCGATCCCAAACGGCGCGCCGGGCAAGGCAGCGGGCGGGCGGCACGGCCGCGCCACAGCTCCGGACGCTGGGCGCTGCTTTACACGGATCAGGAGGTCGAGCGAGAACGGGCCCTTGAAGCTACCTGCTGGATGCTGCTCAAACGTTACGGCGTGGTGTTCCGCGACCTGTTGGTTCGGGAAACCAACCTGCCCAGATGGCGAGATCTGCAAATCGCGTTTCGCCGTTTGGAAGATCGCGGCGAGATTCGCGGGGGACGGTTTATCGATGGCTTCCTTGGCGAACAGTTCGCTCTGCCGGTCGCGGTAGAGTCGTTACGGGCCACTCGCAAGATGCCGCCGACCGGAGAAGCGGTGTTGTTATCCGCGGCTGACCCCTTGAACCTAGTGGGGATTTTAGTTCCCGGCGACCGCGTCCCCGCGATTTCAGGACGGCTGGTAGCGTTCCGCGACGGGGTCGCAGTGGATCCTGGAGCCGCGACAGTTAACTTCCCCATGAGTGAACCCAGCCCCACCGCTTATTCGGCAGACTAACTAGCCCGGCCATCTGGCAGCGCTACGGAAGATCCGCAGCCAATATTTTGGTGAGTGATAGGAAATTTTTGGCTGCCGGGAAGACTTTGGGGCGGGTCCAAAATCAAACGGGAACTCGATGAGGGGGTCCCTTCGAGCTCCCGATGATGCCGCCTAGCAGGACCGCTGAAAAGCGCTTCCCCCGTCGCTTTTGCCAGGCCAGCGCCTACGTTAGTGCACCTTTATTGCCATATTCCCAAATCGGGACACGCCTTATTCGTCGCCCAAGTCTAGAAAAACATTGACCATTGTTAAGCCTGTGGATAACATCTCTGACCAGGCCATCTACATCTCTATCTGAATGGCTAGTATGGCTATCCTATCAGATAGCAAATGCAAAAAAGCTAACCGGCCGAGAGTCACAATCCTCGAAAGACGTTTGGAAATTTGTGCCAGACAGCGCCCTCAAGCAAGAAGTAAATCCACGGCTGCTCGCAATTTCCGGTCCCCTAAAAGACTCTAGTTTTGCGCTCCCAGGGGGACAGGTGCCGATAGGGCGCGATCCCGCAAATCTGCTGGCGATTAGTGATCCCTCTCTGTCGCGAAGGCACTGCCTGTTAGAGCGGGACGGCGAAATCTTCAAAATACGTGACCTCGAAAGCCGCAACGGAACATTTGTAAATGGAGTGGCGATTAAGGAAAGTCCTGTGCATGATGGCGATCAGATCGCCATCGGAGACTCGGTATTCGTTCTGCTCCTGAAGGAGGACACCAATAACGCCGGGCCGAGCCCCGTGGAGTTCGAAGACAGCTCGGCACATGCTACCTCTCAATTTCGTCCCCAGGATGTTCTCTATCTGCAGCCAGACCGCATTTTGCGTGAATTGCCGGCCAGTTCCCGGCTTGCCCAGAACTTAAACGCGCTGCTGAAGATTAGCCGGGTGGTCCACGCTATCCGAGATCTACAGGAGCTTCAGGAACAGATTCTCACTCTAATCTTTGAGGTCGTGCCAGCCGAGCGTGGTGCAATTCTTCAGGATTCTCAGGGCGACAAATTTGCATCAGTGTATGCGCGAAACCGAATTGCCTCGGCGACTCAAACAGTGCGGGTGAGCCGAACAATCGCCAACCAAGTAGTGGAGCAAGGTAACGCAATCCTGGGCAGCGATATTCAGGGCAATGAGGGTTTCGGAGCAGTTGAGAGCCTAGTGGTATCAAACGTCCGTTCCCTGCTTTGCGTCCCGCTAATCGTTTTCACAAAAGTGACGGGTTGCCTCTATCTCGACACGACTAACGCTGCCACTCGATTCGACGACGACAATCTTCAACTGGTCGCTGCCATTGCCAATATTTGCGCCGTAGCGCTCGACAACGCCCGCAATCTGCAATGGCTGGAGCAGGAAAATTTGCGCCTGACCACCGAGATCAACCTGGAACACAACATGGTGGGGGACAGTCCGCGCATCAGAGAGATTTACTCATTTCTGTCGCGGGTCGCGCCCTCCGATGCCACTGTTCTAATACGGGGCGAAAGCGGCACTGGCAAAGAACTTGCGGCACGGGCCTTGCATCGTAATAGCCCTCGCGCTCGTAAGCCTTTTGTAGCCATCAACAGCGGCGCCATTCCCGAGGGCCTGATCGAGAGCGAACTTTTCGGTCACGAGAAGGGATCGTTTACCGGGTCCGTGGCGCAGAAGAAGGGCGCTCTCGAAATGGCTGACGGGGGCGTGGTATTCCTGGACGAAGTGGGCGAATTGTCGCCGGCCGTGCAGGTCAAGTTGCTGCGAGTGTTACAGGAGCGAGAATTTCAGAGAGTCGGTGGGAACAAGCTGATTTCGGTCAACATCAGGTTGATAACCGCCACCAACAAAGACCTGGCAAAAGCCGTTGAGGATGGCGAGTTTCGTCGCGACCTTTACTATCGCCTTGACGTGGTTTCCTTGACCATGCCACCACTGCGCGACCGTCGCGAAGACATTCCCTTGCTGGTGGAGTATTTCACCAGCAAGTTCAGCAAGAAGGCAGGAGGCAAAATCAAGCGGATTTCTCCGGAAGCCATGGCGCGGCTGGTGAATTACGACTGGCCGGGGAACGTGCGGGAACTGGAGAATGCCATGGAGCGAGCTGTCGTTCTCAGCGGGTCAGAAGTGATTGCGTTAGAAGACTTGCCTGATGCCATACTTGAGAAGGCGCCGCCCGCGGGCATTACAAATCCTAGATATCACGATGCGCTGGTCGATCTGAAAAAGCAGCTAATCGCCAACGCGCTACAGGAAGCCAAGGGCAGTTATACAGAAGCCGCCCGCGTGCTGGGTGTTCATCCCAATTACTTGCACCGCTTGATCCGAAACCTGGGATTAAAAGAGTCGCTGCGCCCTCCATCGGGACCGCGCAGCGGCTCAACCTCTACGGCCGGACTTTAACGCTGACACTTCGGGCAATAATGCGCGCTGCGGCCAGCAATAACAATGCGCTTTATTGGCGTCTTGCAGACCAGACAGGGCTCGCCTTCTCTGCCATAGACGCGATGCTGAAATTGGAAAAATCCCTCCTCGCCATCGGCGTTAACATAGTCTGAGACGGAGGACCCTCCTGCTGCAATGGCTTCCTTGAGAACCCTCTGCACCGCGAGAAAGAGTTTGCGCAGCTGTTCCTTGGTAAGAGAGACCGCTTGTCGCCGGGGCCGAATGCCGGCACGAAAAAGCGATTCGTCGGCATAGATATTGCCTACACCGCTCAGCAATTTCTGATTCAGGAGAGCGCTTTTTATAGGCGTTTTGCGGCCACGAAATAATGTTACGAAGCGGTCGAGCTCAACCTCGAGCGGCTCTGAACCGGCAGCGGCAAATCCCTGAGCTACGCTCAACCGTCCGAAGCGCCGAGGATCGACAAATCTAATCTCTCTGCCAGACGCCAGGGTTACGATCGCATGGGTATGCTTCGCGTTCTCCGTTTCTGGCGAGCAAACCAGCAACTGGCCAGTCATGCCGAGGTGCACAATCCACTGCGCCGCGCCGTCTTTTTCCGATGGGGACAACCGCCGCGAGCGCTTAGGTTTCACCTTCTCCAGATCAAAAACAATATGCTTTCCGACTCTACGCACTTCCGCGATTCGTTTCGATTGCAGCGCTCCCACAATCTCTTTCGGTGACGACTTCAACGGCTCTTTTTTCGAGCCAAGCCAGACGGACTCAATCAGATCGCCTTTTACTCTCACGTTCAAGCCGCGTGCGACGGTTTCGACTTCTGGCAGTTCAGGCATAAGACGAGTTTACAGGGGCTTGGCGACACGGGCTTCAGGTGTTGTACACCACACAAAGGACCGGACTAATGGGCTCCAACGATTGCTCATCCTCAGCCTGACGGGTTATCATTTTGAGTACACGTCATCCGCCTTTTCCCGTTTTAACTTTGTTGTTTCTAACCGGCGGCCAGGAGTGTGCGACCCCGGGGTACGACCGGCGCGGTCCCGCTGACAAAGTTTAAAGCTTAGAAAACCGGTATCCGCTGGCGATTTTCGATTCGACTGGAGTTGACTTGAAGAAGGGTAAAACCGCGGTCATTGTCGGCGCCCAATGGGGCGATGAAGGCAAAGGCAAAATTGTCGATGTCCTCTCTGAAAACTTTTCAGTAGTGGCGCGCTACGCCGGTGGCCACAACGCCGGGCACACTGTAATTATTAATGGCAAGAAGTTCATTCTTCAGCTTGTTCCCTGCGGAGTGCTGCGCCCCGGCTGCCGTAGCGTCATCGGCAACGGAGTGGTGCTCGACCCCATGGCGTTTCTGAAGGAAGTTGGGGCGTTGCGCGACGCGGGCGTCACAGTTGACGGCAGCTTATTTGTCAGCAACCGCGCCCATGTGATTCTTCCCTACCATCGCATGATCGAGCTGGCCGCGGAGAACGCGCCAGGGCGGGTACGTATTGGCACCACCTCGCGTGGGATCGGCCCGGCTTACGAAGACAAGATGGGGCGCCGTGGACTGCGTGTCGCTGATTTGCTCGACCTGGAACTTCTGAAAAAACACATCGAGAATGCATGCCGCGAAAAAAACATGATCGCGCATGCACTGTTCAACTCGGAACCTATCGATCCCGACAAGATGTACAAGGAATACGCGGAAGCCGCGGGAAAGCTGGCGCCTTTCGTCTGTGATACTGCGGCGTTGTTGAATGACGCTATTTCCAAAGGCGAGTCCGTGTTGTTCGAAGGCGCGCAGGGCACGATGCTGGATATTGATCACGGTACCTATCCCTTTGTGACGTCATCGAGCGCGACCTCCGGTGGGGCCGCGATCGGCACTGGAGTTGCGCCAACTGCGATCAACACGGTAATTGGCATTACAAAGGCGTACTGCACGCGTGTCGGTGGCGGTCCCTTCCCCACCGAATTATCCGGTCCTACGGGAGATCTGTTGCGCGCGCGCGGTAACGAGTATGGCGCCGTAACCGGCCGTCCGCGGCGCTGTGGCTGGCTGGATCTACCGTTGCTGCGTTACTCTGCCATGATTAACGGCATTGAGTGGCTGGTGATTACCAAGATGGATGTGCTCGATGAATTACAGGAGATTCCGATTTGCGTCGGATATACGGTCAACGGAAAGAGGGTGACGGACATTCCCGCGCATGCCAGTGGTTATGACAACATCCAGGGCATATACCACACTTTGCCGGGCTGGCAGACTTCCACGCAAGACGCTAAACAAGTGGAAGACTTGCCAAAGGCCGCCCGCGACTACATTGCGTTTGTCGAAAAAGAGACCGGCGCCCGGGCCGGCATGATTTCGACGGGCCCCGACCGCAATCAGACAATTGTGGCAGGTGAATTTGCGCAGGACTTAAACGCAATGGCGGAGCGCAAGACCAATAAAATTGGAATCTAGGAGCTTTCGATGGTGGTTCTGGCGGTAACCTGGATGGCGAAGGCAGGACACGAGGCGGAGGTTGCTGCCGTATTTAGCAAATTGTCCGAAGAGGCTCGTAAAGAACCCGGCTGCTTGATGTTTCAAGTTCATCGACACAAAACCGAACCACGGCGCTTTTTCATTTACGAGCAATACCGGGACGATGCCGCGCTTGAATCGCACCGAGGTACTCCACATTTCTTGCAGTTGGTAAAGAAGGACCTGCCGAAGATTGCCGACCGATTGGAAGGCCAGCTTTACGAACCGCTGGCCTGACGCGTCTCTTGTGCCGACCGAGTGGTAGATTTCTCGCTTAGGCGGTTAACTCGTAGCCCGCAAAAAAGAAGCTCAACTCAAAACGCGCCGTGTCATCGGCGTCTGATCCGTGAATTGCGTTCAGCTCAATGCTGCTGGCCCACCTCTTGCGGATCGTTCCTTCCTCGGCATTCGCAGGATTGGTTGCGCCCATTAGTTTGCGCAGGTCGGCGATGGCGTTTTCCTTCTCCAAAGCGAGCGCTACCACAGGGCCGCTGGACATAAAATCGGTGAGCGATCCGAAAAATGGCTTGTTAGCGTGGACTGCATAGAACTGCTCGGCTTGGTGCTTGGATATCTCCAGCATCTTCATGCAGAGTATGTGAAAACCGTTCTTCTCGAACTGCTCAATAATGTCGCCGATGGCATTCTTTTTCACGGCGTCCGGTTTAATAATCGTCAGCGTGCGTTCCAGTGTCTTCATAGTCTGTCGTTATATTCCTCAGAAATTTTTGTTAGGGATAACATGGACGGACACATCGATACTCTGCCCGAGATAATCCATTAATCCACAGCTTGCTAAACTTTTACTCCCATAGCTGCAACCACGGTTTCGCCAATCGCGGCCGGAGTGCGCGCCACGCGAATGCCGGCTTCTTCCATAGCTTTGATCTTCTCTTCAGCCGTGCCTTTGCCGCCAGAGATGATGGCACCAGCATGGCCCATGCGGCGCCCCGGTGGCGCAGTCTGACCGGCGATAAAGCCTACAACCGGCTTTTTCATGTGGTTCTTCACATATTCGGCCGCGACCTCTTCTGCGTTCCCGCCGATTTCACCAATCATGATGACGGCTTCCGTTTGAGGATCGCGGTTAAACAATTCCAATGCGTCCACAAAGTTGGTTCCGATAATCGGGTCGCCTCCAATGCCGATCGCGGTGGATTGTCCAATGCCGCGAGTCGTGAGTTGGTAGACTGCTTCGTAGGTAAGCGTGCCAGAGCGCGAAACAATGCCTACCGAACCTTCCAAGTGGATACGCGCCGGCATGATTCCAATTTTGCATTTTCCGGGCGAGATAATGCCCGGGCAGTTCGGGCCAATGAGGCGCGAACGGCGGTTCTGCAAAAACTCCCAGGCGCGAACCATATCGAGCGTAGGGATGCCTTCGGTGATGCAGACGATCAACTCCACCTCAGCGTCGGCGGCCTCCATGATTGCATCGGCGGCAAATGGCGGCGGCACGAAAATGACCGTGGCATCGGCTGCGGTCTTGTCGACCGCCTCCTGCACCGTGTTGAATACCGGCCAGCCCTCGTGCGTGGTGCCGCCTTTCCCGGGCGTAACCCCGCCGACGATTGTCGTCCCATACTCTGCGCAAGCTTTAGCGTGAAACGTTCCTTCGCGGCCAGTAAGCCCCTGCACGATGACGCGAGTTGATTTATCTACCAAAATGCTCATGAAATTTTCACCGATCCTAACCGCAGCCTGGGCTTAGCCTCTGGCTGCAGTGACAACTTTCTCCGCGGCGTCTTTCATGGTTTCCGCGACAATGAAATTTAGCCCTGAGTTCTTAAGAATCTCGCGGCCCAGTTCGACGTTGGTGCCTTCGAGCCGCAGAACAATCGGCAACTGGATATTGGTTTTGGTGGCCGCTTCCACGACGCCCTTTGCCAAGGTATCCACTCGTAAAATCCCGCCAAAAATGTTGATCAAGACCGCCTTCACGTTCTTGTCACTCAGCAGAATTTCGAAAGCATGAGTCACCTGCTCGGCATTGGCACCGCCACCGACATCCAGAAAGTTGGCCGGCATGCCGCCCGCGTACTTGATGATGTCCATCGTGGCCATTGCAAGGCCGGCACCATTCACCATGCAACCTACATTGCCATCCAGTTTGATGTAGTTGAGGCTGTACTTCGACGCCTCAACTTCCAGGGGATCTTCCTCGGTAACGTCCCGCAACTCGCGCAGGTCCGAGTGACGGAACATGGCGTTGTCGTCAAAGGTCATTTTGGCGTCGAGCGCGAACAGTCGCCCGTCACTGCACGTAATGAAGGGATTTATTTCCATCAGCGAGGAATCGGTCTCGGCGAATGCCTTGTACAGACCGCTCATCAAGCGAACCGCTTCGTTGACCTGTTTCGGCTTTAAGCCAAGCGCAAATGCCAGCTTGCGCGCCTGGAAACCTTCCAGTCCCATTCCCGGATCGATGTACGCTTTGAGAATTGCATTAGGATCTTTGGCGGCGACTTCCTCAATCTCCATACCGCCGGCTGCGGACGCCATAAAAACCGGCCTAGCCTCGGCGCGGTCTATGACGATACCAAGGTAGAGTTCCCTCTCGATAGGCAGAGTTTCTTCGACCAACAGACGGCGAACCACGCGGCCTTCAGGCCCGGTCTGATGCGTGATTAACGTCATGCCCAGAATCCTGGCTGCGATTTGACCCGCTTCATCAACCGACTTGGCGATCTTTACACCGCCACCTTTGCCCCGACCGCCAGCATGAATCTGCGCCTTGATCACAACCCCGCTAGCGCCGGCATCAAACAGGTTGCGGGCCGCAGCTTCCGCTTCTTCCCGGGTTTCCGCCATTTCGCCTCGGGGCACGGCGACACCATACTTCTTCAATATCCCTTTGGCCTGGTACTCATGGATTTTCATAATGATTCTCGTTCAGTATATCGGCAGGAACTTGCTTGCGGCTGAAACTCCGGCAGCAAACCTTTGATTTTATAGAACCTCGCACAGATGGGCAAACCAACCCGAGGCCATTAGTCCGCGATGAAGCCCTCTCTCCAACAGTCAGTGTCTAATATGTACGGATGAATTTCGAATCCCAGTTGGAATTCAACGAATCCCGGCTGATCTCTTACTCGCTCAATTGCCGCTTTAGCCTCGACTTCAGACGAGTAGACTCCAATTAGTAACTCGATGTCCTCTAATCCCTCGGACTTCTCCTTCACGAACCAGAGCAAGTGGACGACGTTGTTCATGCTAGCCTCCGCCACATTAATGTCAAATCGGACTGGTTCCCACTGCGACACGAGACGACCAAGAGCATGCGCTAAAGAATTCTCTCACTATCCTCCGTGTCCTCTGTGGTTAGAATTTGTTTTTTCTATACAAATGCTAATCTTGTACTTCCATATGATCATCGAAGCCCTGCATCGCGTCGCCGTTCATCGCGAATCGCTCTCACGTGAAGAGACGCGGGCCGTAGTCACGGAAATGCTCTCTGGCAAATGCACTGACTCCCAGATCGCCGGATTGCTGGTCGCTTTGCACATGAAGGGCGAAACGGTCGAGGAAATCGTCGGCTTCGCGGAAGCCATCCGTGCTGCCGCTGCTCCGGTCGCGATTTCGCAGGACTCCGCCCTCGACGTCAGCGGGACCGGTCGCGACGCCCTGGTCGATACCTGCGGCACCGGGGGAGACGCCAGCGGCACCTTCAACATCTCCACCGCAACCGCATTTGTTGTAGCAGGGGTTGGCGTACGAGTCGCAAAGCATGGCAATCGCAGCGCGACTTCCAAATGCGGATCAGCTGACGTGATGGAGGCACTGGGTATCAACATCAATCTCCCGCCGGCGAGAGTGGCCGAGTGTTTGCGGCGAACGGGAATGGCATTTCTCTTCGCCCAGGTTATGCATTCGGCAACCAAGTACGTACAAACGGTACGCCGCGAGCTTCGCCTCCGGACGATCTTTAACCTGCTTGGCCCATTGACCAATCCTGCAAATGCGTCGGCGCAGGTAGTCGGAGTGTATTCGCTGGAAATTGTCGAGAAACTGGCAGAAGCGCTCAGCATGCTGGGACTGCGACGCGCATTGGTGGTTCACGGACTTGATGGTCTCGATGAGATCACCATTACCGGTCCGACCCGGATTGCGGAAGTCCGCGACGGTACAATCCGAACCTACGAGGTAACTCCGGAAGAGTTCGGGATGCAGCGAGCCTCGCTTGCCGACATCTCGGGGGATGACGCATTAGCCAATGCTGAAATCATCCGCCAGGTTCTGAGCGGAAAGCCCTCGGCGCGGCGGGATGTGGTCTTACTTAATGCAGCGGCAGCGTTGGTAGCGGCCGGCAAGGCTGACCACATAAAGGATGCCATCCCGCTGGCGGTGCTGTCGATCGATTCCGGCGCAGCGGCGGCGAAGTTGAACGCACTGGTTGAATTTGCCTAGAATTAAGCGACTACTTCCCTACCGCTGCTCGCTTTAATTTCTCAATCTGCTCGAGATGATTCGGCCCGTGCTTCGCCATTCGCTCCAAAATTTCCGCCACCTTGTGCTTTCGGTTCAGTTCGGGATGGAACGCGCCTTTTTCGAAATCGCCGGGCTTTAGCCGCCGCAGCAACCGCAGATTGTGAAGCCGAATTAACCCGTACACCGCGATCGATTCTGCCGCGGGCACGTCTGTATATCCGAGGGCGTGCGCCCACGCTTCCTGATCTATTGGAGCAATGGTAGGTTCTTTATCCGCCAGAATCTGGCGCAGGCGGTGAGCATAGACAATTTCGATATCGGCGAGATGACCGAGAATTTCCAGAATGCTCCACTTATCGGGTGCAGGCTTGAAGCGCAGAACAATCTCCGACAGCCCGGAAACCGCCGCCGCAATCAATCTGGGGCTTTTCTCCGCGGCATCCAACTGCTGTTTTATTTGTCCTTCGTTCATCTCTGGCCCAACTTCATTCGATTTCGACCTTCTCCATCCATGTTGCGACCTGCACGTCCCATCCTAGTTCCTTAGTGATCGCGTCACGCAACTGCGAAGCGACCGCTGGCTCACCATGCACCAGATAGGTGGAGGCGGGTTTTTGGGTAAAAGTTCGCAGCCATTCCAATAGCTCGCGGGTGTCGGCGTGATCGCTGAACTGCTCGAAGGTAACGATCTGCGCCCGAATCGGCACGCCATCACCGAAAATTTTCACTTCCGGCGCCCCGCTCTTGATGGTGAATCCGCGCGTGCCGGGCGCTTGAAATCCAATAAACAGCACGGTGTTTTTCGGATCGGGCAGTCGTTGTACCAAGTGATGCAGAATGCGGCCGCCAGTCACCATGCCACTGGACGAAACAATGATCGACGGGAACCTTGACTCATTAATTTTCTTTGAATCTTCCACAGTGGAGGCAAAACTAAATCCCGGCCATTGCAAGGGGGAACCGTACTTAGCGATTAGCTGCTTGGTGTCATCGCTGTACTCTTCGGTGTGGTCGAGAAATACCTGCACAGCTTTGATCGCCATTGGGCTATCGGCATAGACGGGAACCCGCGGAATTTGGCCCGATTCCATTAATTCTTTCAAAATAAATAAGAATTTCTGCGTGCGTTCGACCGCAAACGCGGGAACAACCACACTTCCGCCTCGTTGTATGGTCTTGTTAATCGTCGCCGCGAGCTCAGGCCGAGGATCAGTCGTCGGATGAATTCGATTGCCGTAGGTGGACTCCATGACCAAGAGGTCTGCACTCTCCCCTTCCGTCGGCCCGGAGCGAACTACTTCTCCAGGTACTGATCTGGAATCTCGAACTCGCCCGACGTCGCCGGTAAACAGAAGATGCCGGGGTGCTCCACTCGCAGAAAGAGCGATCTCCACCATGGACGAGCCTAGAATGTGTGCGGCGCGCACAAAACGAAACGACAATTCAGGCGACAAAACTTTAGTCTCGCCAAACTGCACCGACTGGAAGTATTTCAGCGACTCCTGCGCCTCCGCGAGGTTGTACAAGGGCAGTGCGGGATGGTGTTTCGACTTATTGTGACGGTTATAGAAGTTCGCGTCTTCTTCCTGAAGGTGGCCGGAGTCAGGCAACAGAATTCCGCACAGATCGATGGTGGCAGGCGTGGCGTAGATAGCGCCGCGAAAGCCGCCTTTCACCAGCCTTGGAATCCAGCCGGAATGGTCGAGATGCGCATGGGTGAGAATGACTGCATCAATGTCACGGGCGGGAATCGGCGTGTCCTGCCAGTTACGATCCCGCCATTCCTTTTGTCCCTGAAACATCCCACAGTCAACCAGAACCTGGAAACAAGATTTCCCAGCATAAGCGGTGCACGTGTCGATCAAATGCTTCGAGCCGGTAACGGTTCCTGCAGCGCCGAGAAACTGAATGTAGGCCAAAGATTCCTCCGAAAGATAAACTTTTACTATTTAGCAGGTGTAGTTATCGTGAAGATGTTATTGGTTAAATCGCCTTCCGGAACGCTGCCGTCATTCACCACTACCTGGTCAGGCGGACCTGCAGTCTCAATCCTGGTGCTCTCTTGTGACTTACCTCGGACCATCACCCGGCCACTACTCTGGCCACCCTTAAACTGCACAGAAATCGGCACCTCGGCAGCGGCTTCTCCCAAATTTTCAACAGTAACCGTCACCAGATAAGTGTTTTTCATGGTTTGCCGAGGATACACCGACACAATGTGGAAGTCGGGCAGCGCTCGGTCACGATATACCCAGTTGTCAAAAAACCATTCGAGATCCTTTTTGGACTGCGTGCCGATCAAACGCTGTATGTAGGAAGGATCTTTGTCCTCGCCGGGACGGTATGCGGCCATCGCTTTTTTGAGCGACTCCTCGCCAACGAGATCGCGCAGCATCCACCACACATACATCGCCTTGCTGCGGTAAAACTCCTCGTCGCTGGTGTTTACCAAGGATTGATCGGTCGCTGACCTAGGACTATGTTCTGCCGCGATCGTGCGCTCTGTTTCCCTGACCTGGGGCTGGTATGCACCCATAAAATCTATGGCTGCCTGCCGGCCATTCTGATGCTCGACGGAAATTGCTTGTGCGAAATGTGCCAGGCCTTCATAGATCCAGGGACGTGGCGAAAAAAATGCCGCGTGCGCGAGTTGATGAACCGCGGTACTCTCCGCAGAAGCCACGGTAAAATTGAGCGGTGTCAGAAAGAGGCTGCCACTTTCGAAAGGTGCGGCCTGTGGATCGCCCAGGTCCGCAATCCTCCGGTAGCCAGGAGCACCAAACCAACCTGCAATAAACGGCGCGGCCTTCTCCGTCGCTGCGGCAAAATTCCCGGCACCGGTTTGGTGCTCTGGGAGAAAATAAATATTACCGTCTTTCTGGTTAAGAACCTGGTATGCAGCAGCCGCGATAGTCGGCACAGTGCCGCCCATCGGCTCAAACACATGGTCCGAACATTGGGTTGCTTCGCCGCCCCCCGTACCGCTGAAACTCCCGGCAGGAATACCGGGCAACGGCTTCTCGTTCATCACCCCAAGCGGCATTTTGAATGCACCGCTGGCAAAAAAGCACAACGATAGTTTCATGACGGAGGCTGCCGTGCGCAACTGCCAGCGTTGAACGGTATCGAAAACGCTGTTTGCGTCGGAGAGGTTCGCCGCATCCGTCGCCACCGGGTACCACACTACATAGCCAATCCCGCGAATACCTGTGAAGGATCGGCTGATCTGGTCCCAATCAGTGTGGCTGGCAGTCTGTTGTGGCACGCCAATTCGCGTCAAGCGTGTCGCATCGAGCGTAAGGGGACCTTCATACCCAATCTCCAATTCGACGGCTCCTTTACTCGGAATCTCTGCGGAAAGGGTAACGATCGCTTCCGAGAGCGCCCCGGTGTGATCGATGTCCGAAGTATAGGACTGGGTCACAAACTGCACCGGCTGGCCACTGGCTTGGATTGACCGCCAGTCAAGGCTGGATGAAACTTGCAGAGCTAGGTTCTTCTGGGCCGAGTCTGAATCATTCCGTAAAGTAATTTTGCCGCGCACGCCCAGCCGCTGTTGTTCCGGCTCGATGCGAACCGTGAGGTCATATTTTGTGAAGGTGAAAGCATTACGATCCAACGCAAAACCGGATGACATCAGAGAGCATAAAAGGCCAAGCACACCGTAGAACTTCATCATTTCATTCGCCGCTGGCGCACCACTTCATACAGCACTACTCCAGCGGCCACCGACACATTCAGTGACGGCACCTTGCCAAGCATCGGAATTGAAACCAGGAAATCGCACTTTCTGCGGACCAGGTCGTGCAGGCCAATTCCCTCTCCGCCCAGCACGATGGCGCAATCCATGTTGTAGTCAAGTTCGTCGTAGTTCTGTTTACCGCGTTCGTCCAGGCCGACCGTCCAAATATTTTGCGCTTTTAAGTCTTCCAGGGTTCGCGCGATATTGGTGACGCGAGCCAGAGGCATGTGCTCACTGGCCCCGGCGGATGCCTTCGTAACCGTGGGCGTCACTCCTGCAGCGCGTCGTTCGGGGATAACGACTCCATCCGCCCCGGCAGCGTCTGCCGTGCGCAAAATTGCTCCCAGGTTATGCGGATCCTCCACCCCATCGAGTACGACAAGGAGAGAATGCTTGCCTCGTTTCGCCTCTACAATATCGTCGAGATGGTTATATTGCTTACCCGAAGTAGCTGCGACCACACCTTGGTGCGCATTGTTTCCGGCCAACTTGTCGAGCTCCACTCGCTGTAAAAAGCGCACCGCCACATTCAGCTTGCGGCAGTCTTCAATCAGACGCTGTAAGCGCAAGTCGTGACGCTCCTTCAGCACTCCCACCCACTCAAAGGCCCGGCTGCGCGCTTTGAGAGCCTCGCCCACAGCGTTGATTCCGTAGATAACATTCATGAGTTCTCAGTTTACCGGAAGCGGTTGGCATTCAGCACTCAGTAGTCAGTGCTCAGTAAGGGCCGAATGCTGAGTACTGGCCGCTCTTGATAAACTGATACTTCATGCCAGACGTCTATATTCTTTCCGCGGTGCGCACTCCAATTGGGAAGTTCGGGGGTGCGCTGGCATCGATGACTGCCGCCGACATGGGAGTGGTCGCTGCCAAGGCTGCGATGGAACGTGCTGGAATTGTGCCCGCTCAGATCGCGGAAACCATCTTCGGAAATGCCCGCCAGGCTGGCGGTGGACCGAATCCGGCGCGGCAGATTTCCATCCGCAGCGGCGTTCCACAAGAAGTCCCGGCCTATACGGTGAATAAAGCCTGCGCTTCAGGACTGAAGTCGATAGCTCTCGGCTACCAGGAGATTGCAACCGGAAACCTGGATTGCGTGCTCGCAGGCGGCACCGAATCAATGTCCCGTTTGCCCTACTATCTGGACGGCGCACGCTGGGGATATCGCCTGGGCGATCAGGAACTGGTCGACGGCATGTACCGTGACGGTTTTTTTTGTCCGCTGGCAGAAATGCTGATGGGCGAGACCGCCGAAGTGCTTGCCGAACAATACAAAATCGGCAGGGACGAACAAGATCAATTTGCGATTCAGTCGCAAACACGCGCCGCCGTTGCCATAGAGGCCGGGCGCTTTACTGACGAAATTGCCCCAGTATTAGTCCAAAAGAAAAAAGAGACTGTGAAATTCAGCCTCGACGAGCATCCCTTCGCCGGTGCCTCTATCGAGAAGTTGACGAAGCTGGCCCCGGTATTTTCACAGAGCGGCACGGTTACTGCTGGCAACTCATCAGGAATTACCGATGGCGCCGCCGCGCTTGTGCTTGCCAGCGAGTCGTTCGTCAAAAATAATAATCTCAGGCCTCTGGCGAGAGTCGTTGCGGTCACATCCGTCGGAGTTGATCCACGTATCATGGGCATCGGTCCGGTACCAGCCCTACGCAAAATGGAGGAGAAACACGACCTTCGGCTGGCGAATTTCGATTTGATCGAGTTGAATGAAGCCTTCGCCGCACAGGTACTGGCATGCGACCGGGAACTTCATTTCGATCCTGCCAAGCTGAACGTTAATGGTGGATCTATCGCGCTCGGCCACCCCATCGGCTGCACCGGGAGCAGAATCACGGTCACCTTGTTGCACGAAATGCTAAAGCGCAAGGCCAGGAGTGGAGTCGCCACTTTGTGCGTGAGTGGCGGAATGGGTATGGCGCTGGCGATCGAAAACGTGGCCTGATGGTTTTCCTTAGTGAAGCTCAGGGGCCTTCATGGTTGATGCCTTTCTTCAAAGAGGATGAAGGGCTGTGGCGGGAGACGTTGCGGAGCTACGTCTCTACGATTCAGTTATCGGCGTCCACAGTTACCTTCCCGCAACGGCTGCCCTCCGATTGACGCCCCCCGACCACACTCCTATACTTTTTTTGAACGCAGGATCGAAAGCAAATGTCACTTTCCGCTGTGATCGTGGACGACGAGCAGCTGGCCCGCGATGAGCTGGCATTCCTGCTCAACGAAGTCGATGGCGTCGAGGTAGTAGCTCAAGGCAAGAACGGTGTTGAGGCCGTCAATCTGGTGCGTGAGCATGCTCCCGATCTTCTCTTCCTCGATGTGCAGATGCCCGGGCTCGATGGTTTCGGCGTCATCAAGAAGCTGCTCGATAAAAAAGTCCCATTGCCTAAGATCATCTTTGCTACGGCATTCGATCAGTATGCGGTCAAGGCGTTCGAAGTTAACGCCGTGGATTATCTGCTAAAGCCTTTTGATCGCAAGCGGGTGGTCCAGTCTATCGAAAAGGCACGCACGAAAATTGAGGCTGGTGGAGGCGCGGCGGAACAGCTTGAGACTCTGGTACGCATGCTTGGGAACCAAAAACCGCAAGCCCTCAAAGTTCTGCTTAAGGCGGCAGGACGCATGTTCCTGGTCAATCAGAAAGATATTTGTTATGCGTCAATCGCGGATGGCGTGATCAGCGTGGTTACCAGTGGAGTGAACGGCATGGAGGGCCAATCCAACTGCCGCACGCTCGAGGAATTGTTAGAGTCGCTCGATCCCGCGCTTTTTTGGCGAGCCCATCGCTCTTACCTGGTAAATATCAATCGCATCAAGGAAGTAGTTCCTTGGTTCAAGAGCTCGTATCAGCTCCGCATGGACGACAAGAAGCAGACTGAAGTCCCCGTCAGTCGCGCCCAAACCAAGCGCCTTCGCGAGTTATTCGGCCTGTGAACTGTCATTTCTCAGACGCTTTTTTGCGCCGAAGGACTTCCTCCAATCCGCGAACGTCCGTTAAGAATTCTCAGCTGCGCTCGCGATGCCAAGCACTCGGGGGCAGCGGCCGGGGAGGGGGGTCCAGCCGGCCGCTGGTTAGGCTGCCACCACAACTTCTATGCAGCCATCGCTTCCAACGCTGTGCGATTACGGATCACCAGCGTTGAACCTTCGAGCCGGATCAACTCCTTCTTCTTGAGTTCATTCAGCAATCGCGTAACTGTTTCCCGTGACGCTCCGATCATTTGCGCCATCTCCTCATGCGTCATACAGGAACGGATCTTCGGCTCGGGCGTGTCCAGCCGCTCCCTTACGGGAGACCAGGAAAGCAGCAGCCGTGCCAGTTTGCCGGCCGACGAGCGCGCCAGCACCAATTCGTGGATGTCACGAAAAACAGATTGGAATTCCCGGCTCAGGGCCTGGGCTGAATGGACACCCAGTTCGCCGTGCTTTTCCATCAGGCGAAGTAAAGTTTGGCGCTCCACGAAATTTACCTGGCACGGTCCGGCGGTCTCTGCTGTGAACTCATAGCACTCGCCGGTGATCATCGCGCTCAGGCCCAGAACTTCACCGGCTTGTGCCATTTTCAGAATTAGCACTTTCCCCTCGCGGGACGTGGTAGATAGCTTTACTTTGCCCGAACACAGAACGTACGCACCGCGCGCCATTTGTCCCTCCACGAACAATATCGCGCCTCCGGGATAAGTGGCCGGACGAGTCGCGGTGCTGAACGACCGTAGTGCTTCGGAGGATAGTCCGCAGAACCATTTGTCTTGACGAAGTTTGCAACTCTGGCAATTTTCCGTAATTTCGAGCCCATAGGGAGTCTTCAAATCTTTCACCTTTCCGACCTTATATTCGTATGAAATCTCAGGGTGGTTCACCGGGCGAAAGATTCGCTTGGCGCGCTGTAAATCGCGGGACAACAACCGCGCGTTTTCTGTCTTGGATAGCAAGGCGGCGGCAACTGCGCGCGAATCGCGGTCGAATGACCGCAAACTTTGAATTAATTCCCAGCCGGAGCTAGTGTCCCCCTCACTTTGCCACAACAAACCGCAATGGAACAGGTACAGGGGATCGACGTGAGCTTCAGCCAACCGGTTGTTGCGAGCGAGGGCTCGCAATTCCGGCAATATGCTGGAGCCCGCTTGCCAGCCACTGCGTGCTGGTCCGGGCGGCAAGATCACTAACCTATGGTTCGCGGCTGCGCGCGAACTGTGAGTCAGGTTGTCCATAAAATTCGACGCAAGTAAGACGTCGTCTGTGCGCTGGGTGTGGATTCTTAGCGTTGCCTAACTATGTGGATAACAGGCATTCCGCGTGCCAATCAGGGAATGCTTCCATCTGCTTACTAACAAAGGGAAGACTGAAGCCGCGCAACTTTCTATTTGTCTCGACGGTGCCGAGCTAAAGTCGTGCTGCCGAAATTCCGGCAGCAGCGATCTAGTTCTGGTAGTCGAGCCGGGAAATTCCCATCTTCGACATTTTCGATTGGAGAGTTGTTCGTTTCAAGCCGAGGCGGGCGGCAGCGCCGCGTATGCCGGCAATTACCCCACCGCTTTCGCGAAGGGCGCGAAGAATGTGCTCGCGTTCCAAATCTTCCAGAGTGTCACCGTGCTCAAAATTTGAGACGTAGACCATGAGTTCGGCCAACGGAGCATTCAACACCGAACCCTCCGACAAGATTACGGAGCGTTCCATGAAGTTGGCCAACTCTCTGACGTTCCCGGGCCAATCCCACTTCTTGAGCAGGTTCATGGTCTCAGTAGGGATCGTGTCGATCTTCTTATTCATGCGGCGAGCGAAATTCCCCGCGAAGAAGCGCGCTAACAGAGGGATATCGTCGCGCCGATCTCGTAGGGCGGGCATTCTTATCGGAAACACATTCAGCCGGTAATAGAGATCACTACGGAATTCGCGTTCCAGCATACCCTTTGCCAAATCACGGTTGGTGGCTGCTACTAACCGAATATTCACTCGCAGAGTGCGAGTGCTGCCCAATCTTTCAAACTCCTGGTCCTGCAACACCCTTAACAGTTTTGGTTGAAGTTCCAGTGGAATGTCACCCACCTCATCGAGGAACAGGGTCCCTTTATCCGCCAACTCCAGTCGCCCAATTTTTTGTGAGATCGCACCGGTAAATGCCCCCTTTTCGTGGCCGAATAATTCGCTCTCGAGCAAACCAGTGGGTATTGCGGCGCAGTTCATCTTGATAAAGCTGCCCTCTTTTCGCGTACTCATGCGATGGATGGCACGCGCGATAAGTTCTTTTCCCGTGCCAGTTTCCCCTAGGATCAGCACAGTCGCATCGCTGGTGGCGACGGTTTTGGCCTGCTCCAGTACTCTTTGCAGCACCTGGCTCTCCCCAACGATCTCTTCGAAGTGCAGAGCCGAGCGAATTTCACTTTGCAGGTAGATTTTTTCTTCCGCCAGCTTGTCTTTTAGTTCTGCGATCTGCAAATAGGCGCGGGTATTGTCGAGCGCCGCTGCCAGCTGAGCCGCAACTTGCTTCAAGAGGCCTACGTCTTGGGGCAAGAAAGCGTTCTCTACCTTACTCCCCAGGTTCAGTGTGCCCAGCGGACCCTTTCGGCTGACCAGAGGAATGCAGCAAACCGTTTTCACCCCTTGCATCAGCAGTTGCTTCACGACCTCTGAGGGCGACTGCTGCAATTCTGCAAACCCAACCACTTTGGTCTCACGTTGGAGAAAAGCCTGACCAGAAATTGCGCTCAAAGGATAGATATCGCCTAGTTCAAAGAGGCCTGGCGCCACTGGATAGTCGACTGCATATTTACGCATGACTTTCGCGTCTTCGTCGTACAAGGCGACACTGGCGAAGTCCTGGTCCACTACTTTGCGAATCGAGGTCGAGATAGCCTGAAAAGATTCCCTTACATCCAGGTTAGAGACTAGAGTAGCGTTTACCTCGAGCAGCACTTGCAATCGTTCTTTTTCTTCTTGCAGCGCACTGTTGGTCAATGCACTCTCTATTGCAACTGCAAATAGGTCGCCCACGCGTTTAAGAAAATTCAAATCCCGTTCGCCGTAGCCACCGAGCTCGCGACCTCCTAGCCCGAGTGCTCCGAGTTTTCGCCTTGCCGTACTCAAAGGAACGCAACAGTAGGATTGGATTCCTTCCTCTATCAAGACCTTCGTTATTGCGGGAAATCTCGGTTCAGCTGAAACGCTGGGTATGACCAGGGCCTCCTGATGTTGCCAGACCCAACCGCTGGGAGTTTGATCGATGGAAAACTGAACAGGTGGCTGTCCGAGGTCCGCGCCTTCCCAGTAGTAAATACTCATGAGACCGGTGGCAGAATCGTGGAGATCGAAGGCGATAAGTTCGAAAGGGGTGACGTGGCGGAGGCGACTGGCCACGTCGCGGAACAGCTCTTCCAGGCTACGGTGACGGACTACCAAATCCGCCATTTGCAGCAGAGCTTCATAACGCCCTAGTTCGGCGTTGGCGTCGAAATCAATTACAGGACCTGGCTGCACGAGTCTGCATTAACTCCTGCCCCCCTCGAGCAAAGCTCCAACCCTGTGTTGTGTTGGGATCATAACCTAGTTCCAATTGATGTCAACATCAATCGGGATTTTGTACCGGATCGCGAACATTGGAAAATCGACGCCTATAATTGCTTATGGCTCGCGGTTGGGAAAGTAAGTCAGTCGAAGAACAACAATCCGAAGCGACCACGTCGAGGGACGAATCCAAGAGACACCTCACAGCGGTCGAGATCGCCATGCAGCAACGCCGCGACTCCCTACTTCTTTCCAGAAACCGAATTCTGCAACAACTTCAGGCCACGGAGAAACCCGAGTACCGAAAAATGCTCGAATCCGCACTGTCCGATCTGGAGCGCCAACTAGCTCTCCCGGATTGACTCATAGGTTCATTCCCTTTGTAACCTCCTGAAGTATAATGTTCTTGCACCCATGAAAGCCTACGTGTACGTTTCGTTAAAGAAGAGCGTTCTGGATCCCCAGGGCAAGACGATTCACGGAGCTCTCAAGAAAATGGGTTACAAAGGTCTGGATGAGGTAAGGCAGGGCAAGTACTTCGAACTAACGCTCGACGGTGGTCTGACCCGGCCTGAAGCCGAAGCGGAAGTGGGGCGCATAGCCCGCGAAGTTCTTACCAATCCAGTCATTGAAGAATTTCGATTCTCCCTCGAAGACTAGCCATTCGGGCTATTGTGTTCTGCAACGGTAGGCCAGAAACTTAGATATACCCAATTCTCGGTCACCCTGCCGAAATTCCAAGGAGTTCTTCATGTGCGGCATCGTGGGATATGTTGGAAAGAAACGAGTTGTACCGGTTATCATCGACGGACTTCGTCGCCTCGAATATCGCGGATATGATTCCGCCGGTATTGCCGTATGTGGTAACGGGGAAGGCCTCCAGATTCGGCGCGCCGAAGGTAAGCTGCGCAATCTGGAAGAGGTAATCCGCCTCAAGCCGCTCGATGGCACCTACGGAATTGGCCACACTCGCTGGGCTACTCACGGGCGCCCCACGGAAGAAAACGCCCATCCCCATCGCGATTGCACGGGAAAGATTGTTGTCGTACACAACGGAATTATTGAGAATTACGTCACCCTCAAGCGCAAGCTCATGGCAGAGGGCCATAAATTCACCACCGAAACTGACACTGAAATCATCGCTCACATGGTGGAGAAGTACTACATTCACCACGGCAATGGCCACCAGCCTTCGCTGGAAGAAGCCGTTCGAAAGACCGTCGGCCTGCTGACCGGGGTGTTCGCTCTCGCAGTAATTTCAACCGATGAGCCCAACAAGATTGTGGCGGCTCGGAATGGCCCGCCAGCCGTAATTGGTCTGGGTAAAGATGAATACTTTATCGCCTCCGACATTCCGGCGATTCTGTATCACACCCGCGATATGTTCTTTATGGGAGACGGCGATCTGGCGGTCCTGACCCCAGACGGCGTTCAGCTTACTGATTTCCACGGCGAACCGGTGGTTCGCCAGGTACAGCACGTTACCTGGGACCCGATCATGGCGGAAAAGGGCGGCTTCAAGCATTTCATGCTCAAGGAAATTTATGAGCAGCCCCGATCCGTGCGCGATACTACGCTCGGACGAGTCTCGCAGGAAACTGGACACATCTTCCTCGAAGAGATGGAGATCACCGAGGCCGATCTAAAGGCAATCAAGAAAGTGAACATCGCCGCTTGCGGTACCAGTTGGCACGCCGGCTTGGCTGGCAAGTTCATGATCGAAAGCCTGGCACGGGTTCCGGTTGAAGTTGATTACGCCAGCGAATGGCGCTATCGCGATCCGCTGGTTGGCCCCGATGCAATTACCGTGCTGGTTTCGCAGTCAGGTGAAACCGCCGATACCCTGGCCGCGCAGCGTGAGGCCAAAGCAAAGGGCTCAAAGACACTGGCTATCTGTAACGTGGTCGGCTCAATGATTCCTCGTGAAGCTTCTGGAACCATCTACACCCATGCAGGTCCGGAAATTGGCGTGGCGTCTACAAAAGCCTTTACCGGACAGCTAACAGCTTTCTACCTTTTCGCCCTATACCTGGCGCAGGTACGCGGCACCTTAACGCCCGAGCAAGCGAGAGTCGCGGTGGAAGAACTGACCCGGCTTCCGGGTAAGCTTGAGCAATTGCTGACTCGCGAAGATGAATGCGAAGACCTGGCCAAAGAGTATGCGCGCGCTCAGGACTTCTTGTTCCTCGGTCGTGGCATTCACTATCCCATTGCTCTAGAAGGCGCGCTGAAACTGAAAGAAGTCTCTTACATTCACGCGGAGGGCTATCCTGCCGGCGAAATGAAGCACGGCCCTAACGCGCTGATCGACGAGAACCTTCCAGTCGTCGTGATCGCGACCTGCGACCCGCACAACGAGTTGTCGCGCATTCGCTACGAGAAGACGATTTCCAACATGAAGGAAGTCAAGGCGCGTTCGGGAAAGATCATCGCCCTGGCGACCGAAGGCGACGACATCGTTAAGGACGACGCCGACCACGTGATCTACATTCCGCAAACAACCGAGGAATTGGCTCCGATACTCGAGATCGTGCCGCTACAGCTTCTGGCGTATCACATCGCAGTCCGCCGCGGCTGCGACGTTGATCAGCCGAGGAACTTGGCGAAGTCGGTTACGGTGGAGTAAGTTAATTAATTGCGTGTCGTAACGGCGGGCGCTTGAGCGCCCGCCGTTTTCTTTTGTCTAGAATCGCTCTGAATTGATTTGCGTCAGATATGGCTTCGTCCCTATGACGGTGTTGTCAGCGGCTCGATTGAGCCGATCCTAGCACCCTCAAGAGGCTGAGCATCATCTAGATACTGAATGCCTTTCCAGACCTACACCGCGCGCCTCGTCGGCTCTATCGCGCTTTCCGAACAGACCAAGCATCTAGAGTTCGAGATGCAAGCTACATCCCGTTTCGGCTTTGTGGCTGGCCAATGGCTTTCTTTCAAGCACAACAAGACTGACGGTGAAGAGATTACTCGCGCTTACTCGATCGCGTCGCCTCCCGGCGACGACGATCGCTTTGCGCTCTGTTTAAACCGAGTCAACGACGGTTACATGTCCAACCACCTCTGCGACATGCAGCCGGGGGACGAACTGCGCTGCCAGGGGCCGTTTGGCGACTTTATTTTGCGGCCGCCGATGCGCGATACGCTTTTTATTGCTACGGGCACGGGGGTGGCGCCGTTTCGATCGATGCTGCAATGGCTGCTGACTGACGAGTCGAGGCATCAGGACAGAGACCTGTGGCTGGTCTTTGGCAACCGCACCGAGAAAGACATCTACTATCATCAGGAATTTTTGCACCTAGCAGACGCGCACGAGAATTTTCACTACCGGCCCACCCTTAGCCGGGGGGCTGACAACTGGGCTGGGCTGCGCGGGTATGTGCAGGAGCATGTGCCGGAAATAGCCGGGGGCCGGACTGACATGCATGCCTATGTTTGCGGGCTCGATAAGATGGTTAAGGCCAATCGGGACTTGCTGAAGGGGCTGGGATGGGATCGCAAATCCATTCTGTACGAGAAGTATGATTAGCGGTGTTTTTCGTAATGCACTTCTGCATCCTGCCGATCTATTCCCACATCTAAACATTGACAACGATGCACTCAAGTCCTATTATGCTGCTGTTCGCTATCATTAATGCGATGAAGGCAAAGGACTTATAGAGTTAAGGAGCGATAAATATGGCCAAAATTATAGGAATTGACCTGGGAACCACCAACTCCTGCATAGCGGTGATGGAAGGTGGCGAGCCTAAGGTCGTTCCCAACGAAGAAGGAGGCCGGACTACCCCGTCGGTGGTTGGCTTTACTAAGACGGGAGAACGGCTGGTGGGGCAGGTAGCCAAGCGGCAGGCGATTACCAATCCGGAGAACACGGTTTATTCGATTAAGCGCTTCATGGGCCGGCGCTTTGACGAAGTCAAAGAAGAACTGCAAATGGTGCCCTACAAGGTCGAAAAAGATGGCGACAACGTCGCCGTGATGGCGCAGGGCAAGAAATATACCCCGCCCGAGGTTTCTGCAATGATCCTTCAGAAGTTGAAGAAGGCGGCGGAAGACTATCTGGGTGAGAAGGTCACGGAAGCGGTCATCACCGTTCCGGCGTACTTCAACGACGCCCAGCGCCAAGCCACGAAAGATGCGGGTAAGATCGCCGGCCTCGACGTAAAGCGCATTATCAACGAGCCTACGGCGGCGGCACTGGCCTACGGCCTCGACAAGAAGAAAGACGAAACCATCGCTGTTTACGACTTCGGCGGCGGCACGTTCGATATCTCGGTGCTGGAAGTCGGCGAAGGCGTGATCGAAGTGAAGGCCACCAACGGTGATACCCACCTCGGCGGCGACAACCTCGATCAGCGGATCGTTGACTGGCTGATCGACGAGTTCAAGAAGGAAGAAGGCCTTGACCTTCGCGGCAAGGGCAACGAAATGGCGTTGCAACGTCTGCGTGATGCAGCCGAGCGCGCCAAGATCGAACTCTCCACCACCATGGAGACGGAAATTAATCTGCCCTTCATCACCGCCGATGCCGGCGGGCCGAAGCACCTGGTCAAGAAGCTGACCCGGGCCAAGCTCGAAGGCATGGTGGAAGATATCATTCAGCGCTCGGTCGGCCCGTGCCGCCAGTGCATGAAGGATGCCGGCGTCGATATGAACAAGATCGACGAAGTGGTTTTGGTGGGTGGACAGACCCGCATGCCCCGGATTCAGACGCTGGTGAAAGAGCTATTCGGGAAGGAAGGCCACAAGGGCGTCAACCCGGATGAAGTCGTCGCAATAGGAGCGGCAATTCAGGGCGGCGTGCTGGGCGGCGAAGTAAAGGATCTGTTGCTGCTCGACGTGACTCCTCTGACCCTGGCGATCGAGACTTTAGGCGGAGTAGCAACACCGATGATTCCGCGCAACACCACGATTCCGACCCGCAAGACGGAGACTTTCTCTACCGCAGCCGACAGCCAGACCTCGGTCGAGGTGCACGTGCTGCAAGGCGAACGGCCGATGGCGAGCCAGAACCGCACGCTCGGCAAGTTCCACTTGACGGGCATTCCGCCTGCGCCGCGTGGCTTGCCACAGATTGAGGTGACGTTCGATATCGACGCTAATGGAATCCTCAACGTGACCGCGAAAGACACGGCGACCAACAAGGACCAGAAGATCACGATTACGTCGTCTTCCGGTTTGAGCAAAGAAGAAGTGGAGCGCATGGCCAAGGACGCGGACGCGCACTCCGCGGAAGACAAAGCAAAGCGAGACGAAATCGAGTCCCGCAACCAGCTCGACTCGATGGTCTACAGCGTGGAAAAGATGTTGCGCGAGCAGGGCGACAAGATTTCCGGCTCTGAACGCGGTGACGTTGAGAACGCGCTGGCCGACGCCAAGAAAGCTTTGGAGTCGAACGATAGGGCCACGATGGACAAGGCGAAAGAGAACCTGACCCAGACGTCGCACAAGCTGGCTGAGCAGATGTACAAGGCAGCGCAGGCCCAAGCCGCGCCGGGAGAGGCTCCGACAGACGGAGTAGGTCCGGCGGCCGAGGAGCCCAAGAAGAAAGAAGAAGGCGTCATCGACGCCGAGTATGTGGACGTAGAAGACAAGAAGTAACTGCACGAAAGCCAGACCACGGATTCGGCAGAGCAAGTTCTGACGGATCCGTGGTTGGTTTTTTGGAGAAGGGGGCCCATAGTGCAATTCAAAGTGAGGGATAAAGAATATTTTCTCGCGTTTGTGGAGGACGAACGAAGGTGGTACGTGTTCGCGCCAACGCCACAAGCAGTCGAACGTATACCGGTATACGTTGACGCACCGATTAATGACCGCTCCGGGGTGCTGGAAAATGGTCAACAAAAAGTAAGCCGATAAAGCTCATGCGGGAGCGAGGGGACCGGTTCATCAGCGATAACAAATTGCGCGCTTAATCGCTCCTCGCTCAGCACTGAGTTAGTTGATAAATTAAGCAAGACAATGGCGACGACCAAGAAAGATTATTACGAGCTGCTTGGGGTCAAGAAGTCTGCTTCCGCGGACGAGATCCGCAAAGCATTCCGCAAGCTTGCCCGGAAATACCATCCCGACGTCAATCCCGGCGACAAGTCGGCCGAGGAGAAATTCAAGGGCATTTCCGAAGCCAATGACGTCCTGAGCGATCCCAAGAAAAGAAAGATGTACGACCAGGTCGGATTCTATTCCGACAACATTGACCCGGCGGCGGCTGAGGCCTATGCGCGCGCCGGAGGAGGTGGCGGCGGCCCGGACTTCAGCGGCTTTCGGGGCGCCCAGCCCGGTGCAAGTAGCGGCCAGGGTGCGCAATTCGATTTCAACGGCTTCGATTTCTCCGATCTTTTCGAAGGCGGCCGCGGACGCACTGCCAGTACTGGCTCCGGCGGCTTCCGCGATATTTTTTCCGGCATGTTCGGCGGACGCGGGAATCAACCGGCTACCCGCGAGCAGCCCGAACCAGGTTCTGACCTCGAGTACCAGGTCAATGTTCCCTTCTGGACAGCCATTCGTGGAGGCGTGATGAAGCTCAATATCACCCGTCGCGACACCTGCCAGACTTGTCATGGAAACGGATACGTCGAGTCAGCCGGTAACTGTCCCGATTGTGGTGGCAAGGGGCAAGTCACTCAAACCGGTGGGCGGATGAAGTTTAATGTACCGTGCCCCCGTTGCCACGGTACGGGCAAGAATATTTCTACTTGTCCCACGTGCCACGGCGAAGGCAGCGTAGAAAAAGTTGATCCCATTGAAATCAGAGTCAAAGGCGGAACTCGCGACGGCCAAAGGATTCGTATACAGGGTCGTGGCAACGCTGGGTTGCGCGGCGGGCCGACCGGCGATCTCTATGTTGTAATCCGCACCGGCGACCATCCGGTATTCCAACGAGACGGCGATGATATCCGCCTGACGGTTCCGATCTCGGCGACAGAGGCCGCGCTGGGAGCCAAAATCGAGGTTCCGACCATCGACGGGCGCACCCTGCTGAAGATTCCGCCAGGAACCCAGTCCGGCCAGAAATTACGCTTGCGGGAAAAGGGTGTGCCCTCGGCGACCAAGGAAGGCGCCCGCGGCGACGAGATTGTCGAGATCAAAATTAGCGTGCCCATGCCGCGGGATGAACGCTCCAAAGAGATTCTGCGCGAACTGGCGAAGCTCAACCCCGAAGACCCGCGCGAAGAACTGTTCAAGAATGTCTAATTGGCGGCAGACACGAAAGTAGAGCCGTAGCTCCGCTACGGCTGGCAGCGCCATAGACTCATAGTTTCATGCCAGCCTCAGCCGTAGCTCCTCTACGGCTCTACACAAGAGTCTCCACGGTACCCTAGATCAAACCCTTACGACGTCATTCAAACTGGCGTGATCGTCGCCATAAAATTCGCAAATATTTACTTGCGTCGGTGGAAATATCCCGTATTCTTCGAAAGCGAACTAACTTCAGCGTTATTGCCGGAATCTGACAACACTGGCAGGCCCGGGCGCACGCAGTAGCGTGATGGGTAGCTGAGAGTGATTCGAACTGAGGAGGAAGCCATCGAAATTGGCCACAGCTAGCGCTCCCGTCAAAGTTGCATCCCAAGCTTTCTCACTCCCTCTGAAAAAGAAATCCGTCCGCCTCACTTTGTGGCCGCTGGTGGCTGCCACGTTCTTTATGGTGTCAGGCGGAACCTACGGCATTGAAGACATCGTTCACGGCGCGGGTTACGGCCGGGCGATTCTGCTGCTCTTGCTTGCTCCCATTCTTTGGAGCCTGCCCACGGCGTTCATGATCGGCGAACTCTCCAGCGCGCTGCCTTACGAGGGCGGCTACTACGCCTGGGTGCGCCACGCTATGGGGAATTTCTGGGGATTTCAGGAAGCCTGGTTGTCGCTGGTGGCCAGCATTTTCGATATGGCGATTTATCCCACACTGTTTGTGCTGTACCTGACCCGCCTGTTTCCCTGGTTCGCCGAAGGACATCGCGGCGTGATGGTAGGTCTCGCGGTGGTAGGGCTCTGCACAATTCTCAACATTGCCGGCGTGCGTGTGGTTTCGACCACCTCGCTATGGCTGTTCTTTCTGCTGTCATCGCCGTTTCTGTTGATCGTGTTACTGGCGCCGTTCAAGTATGGGGCGTTTCTAAACACTGTGACCACTCCGACCACTTCGCACGTCGACCTGATCGGCGGGCTGCTGATCGCGATGTGGAACTACATGGGCTGGGACAACGCATCGACCATCGCTACTGAAGTTGAACGCCCGCAGCGAACTTATCCTCGCGCCATGCTGGCGGCGGTGGCAATTGTCGCCATCAGCTATATTCTCCCGGTAGCGGCCGTCTGGATGACTAAGCTTGCGCCCGGAGCATGGGAAACCGGCTCGTGGGCCGACATCGCCGGAATGCTGGGCGGGCCGCTGCTGCGCGTTGGCCTGGTTCTGGGCGGCATGATGAGCGCCTTCGGCATGTTCAACGCTCTGGTGATGAGCTACTCGCGATTACCGCTGGCCATGGCGCAGGACGGCATGTTGCCGCAGGTGTTTGCCAAAGTGCATCCTAAGACGCGGGCGCCCTGGGTGGCGATTCTGGCTTGCGCCATGGGCTGGGCGATGTGCCTCGGCCTCGGCTTCGAGCGGCTGGTAACCATCGACATCCTGCTGTACGGCGGCAGCCTGACTCTGGAGTTCGTGGCGCTGATCGTGCTGCGGATTAAAGAGCCCGACCTTCCGCGGCCGTTTCGGGTGCCCGGGGGAAAGTTTGGGGCTTACGCCATGGGAGTATTCCCTACGCTACTGTTGGGCTTCTCGATCGTCCGCAGCCAGGCTGAACACGTATGGCGGATGAGTTCGTTCACCTTCGGGATGATTCTGATTGGGCTGGGTGTGCTGGCCTACTTACTGAACATCGCATTGAAGCCCAAGGGCTGGGCGCTGACATCCCAAGAAAAGCCGCAGATAGCGCTTTAGTAGAAGCTGATCACTAAGAAAAGGGACCGAGAATTTATCTCGATCCCCTTTTTATCTCTAAAGCTATGCAGCAATGCTATCGCGTAATCCCTTTACCTTATCGTGGGCACTCTGCACACTAGCCGCCTGTCGGCGGATGATGTCAGCGACATTCGAAGGCAAACCTCCGCTAAGCGCTTCTTGGTAGGTTTCTTTCGCCTGGTCCTCACCCTGTTCAACCGACTCCAGAATTGTCTTATCGCCGCCGCCAACCGTCGCCTTGGTGTCGAGCCAGGCACGATGTAGGGCACCAGCCACGCTTCCAGAATCCTTCGTTTTAGGTTCGCCGAGCTCTCCCAGTTTGCTTTGCAGCTCTTTGGCGAAACCGGCACGTTCGGCACTTTGTTCTTGAAAATAGCTTTTGAGGTCAGAACGCTTGGCATGGGAGGCAGCATCTTTATACCCATTCTCGCCATCCTTGCATACTTCTATGAGTTTCTCGATTACATCGATAGGATTCTTATTGTCCATGATTGGTACCTCGACACCTGTGATGCCGTAGTACGGTCGGGTGTGGCTTCCCTTTTCGATTTTCTGATTTAATACTTATGTGGACTAGAGAGTACGATCGCTACGTAAGAGTTTTCCTGTAGGAACCATGACCAAGAGAAAATCGAAGGGCGCATACATGATTTCGTCGGTGGCGGAAATGTATGGCATTCATCCCCAGACTTTGCGCCTCTATGAACGCGAAGGTTTATTAAAGCCGTCACGTACGGAGGGCAATACCCGCCTTTACACCGACGAGGATTTGCTGCGGCTGGAGTTTATTCTTTCGCTTGCACGCGATCTGGGAGTGAATATCAGCGGAATTGCCATCATCCTGCAAATGCGCGAGCGCATGGAAGAGATGCAGCGCCAGATGCAGGATTTCGTGAAGTATCTTCAGGAAGAAGTGCAGTCGCGAGCCAATGCCGCCGCTGATCCCGCCAAGGGGGCGCTGGTGCCGTTTGCGCGGCATCTCGTGGCGCCGGTCCCACAATCGAGGAAACGATAAGCTGCCTGCCATTCTGAGCGACTCGAGAGTAGAGCCGTAGCTCCGCTACGGCTGGGCGATGCCACAAGTCATTGGTTCGTACCGCTACGGCTCAGATTGCTGACACGGTCGTGGCGACCGCAGCGCCTTAAAGGCGCGTTCTCCTCGTTCTTTTTTTCGCCCGGCTGGAAGCCGGGCGCTTCCACGGCGCTACCAGCAGTCTCTAACGAGCGGACAAATTGCTGGCGTCAAACTTGTAGCGATGGGAATCTTTATCTTTGCTCAGGCGCATCCACAGTCACGATTTGCCGTATGGAATACTTTGACGCGGGCAGCTCTGTGGAAGCGTGGCGCTTCGAGCGCCACGACATGTCCAGAGTGCGAGAGGCTTCAGCCGCTGCCAGCGGTTGCCAAAGTAGTTTGTCAGCCACTGAGCCGTAGCAGAGCTACGGCTCTACTTAAGGGTCGCCACGAGGGCTGTTAGCTATGATGGTGGAGATGGCCGCTATAAAACTTTTACAACAGACCCTGCTGATCGATGCCGACGATACGCTTTGGGAAAACAATATTTATTTCGAGCGCGCCATCGCTAACTTCATTTCGTTTTTGAATCACCGCGAGTTCTCACCCGAGCAGGTGCGCGAAGTTCTGAATGAAGTGGAACGCGAATGCATCATCAGCCATGGCTATGGGCTGCACGTCTTCGAGCATGCTCTGGTCAGAACTTTCGAGCAACTTTCGGTCGAGCCCATCACTCCCGCGTTACACGCAATCATTGTTGGATTGACGCGCGCCATCGCCGAACAGCCGATTGAGGTACGTCCCGGAGTACGCGAGACCTTGCCTTATTTGGCCGAGCGTCATCGGCTGATTCTGATGACTAAAGGCGCGCAGATAGAGCAATCGGGCAAAGTTGAAAGATCAGGATTAAAAGATTTTTTCTCTTCGGTAGAAATCGTAGCGGAAAAGGATGTCGCGACGTACCTCTCCGTGGTTTCCAAGCATTCTTTGCCGGAAGAGACTACATGGATGGTCGGCAACAGTCCTAAGTCGGATATCAATCCGGCGCTGGCGGCAGGCCTGAATGCGGTGTTCTTACCGCACGGCGACACCTGGATACTAGAACACGAAGAGGTCGCGACTCCGCAGCCGCCATGCCAACTGCTGGTAATAGAAAGCTTCGCTGGACTGCGAGATCACTTCTAGCCCAGGAAGCGCAGGTATTGTTGCGACCTGCTTTCAAATCCCGGAAAGACTAGCGGAAGCGACTTATTTCCCAGGTGACGATCGACAGCTTCGCTGATTACATATCGGAAGTCAGTGGTAATTGCGAGGTCGCGACCTTCATAGAGCTGCGATTGATCAAGCCCAGGCCAACGACCGTAGACGCGGCCACCTTTTACCGGGCCACCGAGCACAAACATGACATTGGCATGCCCATGGTCAGTACCGCGGGTGCCATTTTCGCAGGCCGTCCGGCCGAACTCAGACATGGTTATAACGACAGTGTCTTCGCCAAGATCGCCTAGATCGGTCCAAAATGCGGCGAGCGACTGCGAGAAGTCGCCGAGCAAGTTGGCCAACTGTCCCTGAGTGCTGCCTTCGTTGACATGATGGTCCCATCCGCCGATGTCGGCGAAGGCGACCTGCACGCCGAGATTGGCTTTGATTAGCTGTGCCAACTGGCGCAACTGATCGCCAAAGCGGCCCTTGGGATAGTTCGCACCGGGCGCCGGCGTGTATTTTCCGGGATCGGCGGAGCGCAGCATTTTGATCGCGTCGAACGTCTCGCGGCCGGTGCCGTGCATCACGGTGTCTACCGACTGCGCGTACATCGACTCAAAAGAGTTGGCGATGGGCGAAGCCCCAGGATTGCGTCCGCCCACGCCGAAGTCGTTGATGTTATTGATCGCCACCGCAGGCTCGCTGCCCGATAGAATTCGGGGCAACGACGGGCCCATGGCGATGGCGCGAAATGCGGCCTTGTCGGAGGGGTTCGGCAGATCGCGAAGCGTTCGATTGAGCCATCCGTCTTCAGTGGCCTTGATGCCGGGCGTGCCTGACTCCATAAAATCCTGCGCGTCGAAGTGGGACCGCGAAGGGTCGGGCGATCCGGCGGCGTGCACGATCGCCAAGTGTCCCTGCTTCCACAAAGGCTGGAATGCTGACATCGACGGATGCAGCCCGAAAAGCCCGTCAAGGTCAATGACTGCGGTGCGAGGAATATTAATGGTCGGCCGCATGGCGTAGTATTGGCGTTCGCCATGGGGCACGACAATGTTGAGCCCGTCGGCCGCACCGCGCTGGAAGATCACTACCAGACGCTTGTTGCGGACACCCGGCTCCGCAGACCCGAACGCCGCCCGTGTAAGAAAGCTAGGCACAGCCGCGGTACCGACCACGGCTAGAGCGCTATTACGAAGGAAGACTCGACGAGTGAGCATAAAACCGCTGCTGGCTGCTGGCTTAGCCGTCTCGACTTCTCACTTGCAGCTAAACCGAATGGGTTAGCGAAGAAGCCAGGAGCGAGGAGCCAGAAGCCTTTACTCTAGAACCCCACTGCCGGCAGGAAGTCGCGCTTTCCACCTACACAATATATAGGCTAGCAATCCTACAGCCACAACTCATAGGGCTTCCACCTTCGGTTACTCGATGCCTCAACTTGATGCATCAAAGGGCTGAAGTCGTCTAAACTCACTAAGCTCGGCGGCAGTCTGCGCCACTACGGAGAAAGATTCTATGGCAGCCTCGGTCTGGTCTGGGTATCTCACCTTTGGTCTTATCTCTCTGCCGGTAAGACTCTATTCTGGCGCACGCAGCTCCAGCATCTCGTTTAACATGCTGCACCGCGAGGATTTGCAAAGGGTGAAGCAGCAGCTGGTTTGTTCGGCCGACGGACAGGTGATCGACCGCAGCGACACCGTAAAGGGCTACGAGTTCCGCAAGGGCGAGTACATCGTCATCGAACCGGAAGAGATCAAGAAGATCGAGCCGCGCACTGCCAAGACCATGGAGATTCTGGAGTTTGTGAAAACCGATGACGTTGATCCGGTGTTCTTCGAATCTTCTTATTACATGATTCCGGAAGAAGCCGGTCGCCGTCCCTATGCCCTGCTGACCAAGGCGCTTGAGCAAAGCAAGTACGTGGCCATCGCCAAGCTAACTATGCATAACCGTGAATACACCGTGTTTCTGCGTCCGCATGAAGGCGGAATGATGCTGCACACTATGTATTACTCGGAGGAAGTACGTAAGGTCGAAGGCTTTGGCGCGCCGGATGTGGAACTGAAAGACGCGGAAGTGAAGATTGCGCACCAGTTGATCGAGGCCCTCGCCGCCGACTGGGATCCGGATAAGTATCACGACGAATTCCAGGAAAATCTGAAGCAGCTGATCGAAGCCAAGCTCGAAGGTGGCACCGTGGCCGAAGTCGAGAAGCCGAAGAAGTTAGCCCCAGTGGTGGATTTGATGTCCGCGCTTAAGCAGAGCCTGGCTGAGATGGAAGGCCGCAAGAAGCCGGCCGCGAGTACAGCGGGTAGCCGGGAAGTCGTCGCGCCTGCGAAGAAGTCAAAACGAAAAGCCCAGTAATCCCCCAGTTTTGTCATCCTGAGCGAAATTGATGTCGCGCTAGAGGGCGACATCAATGCAGTCGAAGGACCTTGCGTCTGTCTTCAGTGGCAATTGCTTCGCAAGGACTTCGCGACGGATCCTCTTCGCCTCCGCGTCGCTCCGCTCAGGATGACTGAGAGATGTCAAACGGCGGCGGTTTCCGTTACCTCTGACAACGCATTCGCAAACGCTTCCAGCGCCCGATCAATCTGCGCACGCGTAATAATCAGCGGCGGCTGGAAGCGAACTACGTTGCCGAAAACTCCGCCCACGCCTACCAACACACCCTGCTTGAGCAATGAATCGCGGATAGCTTCAGCCTCGGCAGTGGCGGGCGTTAGTTTTTCGTCTTTCACCAACTCCACTCCAATCATTAGTCCCAGACCCCGCACCTCACCTATCAGTGGATTATCTTTCTGCAAGGCTTTCAACTTTGCCATCGCGTAGTTGCCGGTGTCGGTGGCACGCGTCGCCAAGTCTTCCTCCTGCATAAACTCAATGTTAGCCAGCGACGCGGCGCAGGAAACCGGATTGCCGCCAAAAGTTGAGAGATGGTCGCCGGGCTTATAGGAGGCGGCGATTTCCGGGCGAGTGGTGAAGGCGCTGAGCGGGAATCCGTCAGCAATACCCTTAGCTGTGACGAGAATGTCCGGCTCCATGCCGTAATACTCAATAGCAAACATTTTTCCGGTTCGGCAGAAGCCTGATTGCACCTCATCGGCGATGAACAGAATGCCGTGCTGGTCGAGAATCTTCTTAACTTCGCGGAAATAATTCAGCGGCGGAACGATTATGCCGCCTTCGCCCATGACCGGCTCAGCGATGAACGCCGCCACATCGCCGGAGGTGGCAAATCGAATTACATCTTCGATGGAACGAGCGCACTGCCGTCCGCACTCTTCGGGATCGTTCCGCCACTGCGAACGGTAGGCATAAGGCGCGGGCGCAAAGGCAACCCCGGTGGCGTAGGGGCCTCCACGCTTTTTGCGGCCCTGGTTGCCGGTAATGCTGAGGGCGCCGAAGCTGCGTCCGTGGAAGCTGGCGTTGAGTGCGATGAACTCGTGCTTGCCGGTGTAGAGGCGGGCAAGCTTTAGCGCGCCTTCGATGGCTTCAGCTCCGCCGTTGCCGAAAAAAGTTTTGCTGAGCCCGCGCGGGGTGATGTGGGCGATCTTCTCGGCGAGGTCGGCCACCGGCTGCGCATGATAAATATAAGAGGCGCAGTGGATGAGCTTTTCCATCTGGGCTTTGGCGGCGGCGACTACCTTCGGATTGCAGTGGCCGGAATTCACCACCGAAATGCCGGCGAAGCAGTCGAGATATTCTTTGCCGTTCTCGTCGGTAACGACCGCGCCGCTGGCCTTGTCGATGACGATGGGTGTGACCGCCTTCATGAAGCCGGTCATCACGTAGTCTTTGTATTTCTGGATGGTGTCAGACATTGACTGCCTCTTTTTCCCGTTACCCTCTCACGCCCCTCGCTAATTGTCATTTCGACCGAAGGGAGAAATCTGCTATGGGCTACCCCAGGTGCGTTAGTGCCACTACCCAACAGCAGATTTCTCCCTTCGGTTGAAATGACAAGGGTAGGGCTAAAACTTTCGCGAGTGCTCTTTTGCCCAGCGCTCGACTACGACTTTCTTTTCGGTGTAGAACTCGATGGCGTCGCGACCTTGGCCGTGCATGATGCCGAAAAAACTGTCTTTCCATCCGCTGAAAGGAAAGTAGGCCATGGGCGCAGCCACGCCGATGTTGATGCCGATATTCCCCGCCGGAGCTTCGTAGCGGAAGCGCCGTGCTGCCGACCCGCTTGAAGTGAAGAGCGACGCCTGGTTTCCGTAGGCGCTGCGCTCCAGAAATGCCAGCGCGTCGTCCATATCTTTAGCGTGCACCAAGCTGAGTACGGGGCCGAAGACTTCTGTATCGGCAAGGTCGCTCGACGCCGGCAGATCGTCAATAATCGTAGGCATGACAAAATTTCCTGATGCGTGGGGGGATGCGGCTCTGCGGCCGTCGAGCAAAACTTTGGCCCCCAGTTTTTCGCCCTCGCCAACCAGCGATTCGATTCGCGATTTGCTCTGCGGCGTGATTACCGGCCCCATTTGCACGCCTTGGTCAAGGCCGTTACCCACACGCAACGCCGCCGCCGAATCAGTAATGGCATCGCGAAAAGTCTTCTGGGCTTCGCCGACCGTGACTGCCACAGAAACTGCGAGACATCTTTGTCCAGCGCAACCGAAAGCACTGTCGGTAATAATCTGGGTGGCGGAAGCCATGTCAGCATCCGGCAGCACGATGACATGATTCTTGGCGCCACCCTGGCACTGAGCGCGCTTGCCGTTGGCTCCGGCGCGCGCATAAACGTATTTGGCTACCGGAGTCGATCCGACGAAGCTGATGGCGCGCACCTTGGGGTGGTCAATCAGCGTATCGACCGCGGCCTTCCCACCGTTCACTAGATTCACGACGCCCTTGGGAAGTCCTGTGTGGTCCAGAAGTTCAAAGGCACGGCGCATGGTGAGCGGCACGCGCTCCGACGGCTTCAAGATCAGGGTATTGCCGCAAGCGATCGCGTAAGGCAGAAACCAGAACGGAATCATCCCCGGAAAATTAAATGGCGTGATGGCCGCCACTACGCCGAGCGGCTGGCGAATCATGGTTTCGTCGATGCCGCGGGCCACATCCTCCAGGTTGTAGCCCTGCATCATCATGGGAATGCCGCAAGCAACTTCCACGTTCTCAATCGCGCGGCGCAGCTCCCCCTTGGCTTCGGTGAGCGTCTTGCCGTTTTCCTGAGTGATGATACGCGCCAGGTCATCGATGTTTTCTTCGAGCAGCGCCTTCAGCTTGAACAGCGGCTGAATGCGATCTTCCGGCGGTGTGCGCCGCCATTCGGGATAAGCGGCGGCGGCAACCTCAATCGCGGCGGTCACTTCGGCAGCGTCGGCCAGGGGGACCTTGGCAAGGACTTCTCCGGTGGCGGGATTGATGACCTCCTGCCACTCTGTGGCGCTGGACTCAACCCACCGTCCGCTCACATATTGAGAAACTCTGAGAACTTCCGTAGCTGTAGTCATGATTTTCTAGACGGGCTCGGCAACGGCATCGCGCTTCTCGCACACTGACTGCAGCGCCGCTTCCAGCACGTCGAGCGCTTCTTCCATCTGCTCGCGTGTTATTACCAGCGGCACCAGCACACGAATCACATTGCCATAGCTTCCCGCGGTGAGCGTGATGAGGCCGTGCTCGAAACAGTATTGCGTAATCTGCTTAGTCTCTTCGGGCGCCGGCTGGCGGGTTTCACGCGACTGCACCAGTTCGATGGCCTGCATGGCGCCCAGCCCGCGCACGTCGCCGATGATCGGCAGCCGCCGCTGCCACTCGCAGGCGCGACGATGAAAATAATCTCCGACAACGTTGGCCTGAGTCAGCAGGTCGTCTTGTTCGAAGGTATCGAGAACGGCCAGTGCCGCTTCGCATGCCAGCGGGTTTCCCGCGAATGTTCCGCCTAGTCCGCCAGGGCCGGGGGCATCCATGATTTCGGCGCGGCCGGTGACCGCAGCAAGTGGCAGCCCACCGCCCAGCGACTTTGCCGTAACAATGAGATCAGGCTCAATTCCATAGCGTTCGCAGGCGAAAAGCGCGCCGGTACGGCCAAAACCGCTTTGTACTTCATCAGCAATGAACAGCACGCCGTGCTTGTGACAAATATCGATCAATATCGGAAAGAATTCCGGAGGCGGCGCGACGAATCCGCCCTCCCCCAACACCGGCTCGGCAATCACCGCCGCAACGTCTTCCGAAGCGACCACCCGCTTGAAAGTGTCTTCCAGATGGCGCGCGCAAAAAACATCACACGACGGATAACTTAGCGAATAGGAGCAGCGATAGCAGTAAGCGTAGGGGATACGGTAGACCTCGGAGGGAAAGGGCCCGAAGCCAGCCTTGTAAGGATGAGTCTTGCTGGTCAAGGCCATGGTCATCATAGTGCGACCATGGAAGGCGTCCTCGAAAGCGATGATGCCGGCTCGGCCGGTGTGAGCACGGGCGATCTTTACCGCATTCTCGATGGCTTCGGCGCCGGTATTCATCAATATCGTTTTCTTAGGAAACTTGCCCGGCGTCGCCACGTTAAGCCGCTCGGCCAGCCGGACGTAGCTCTCGTAGGCGGTCACCTGCACGCTGGTGTGCAGAAAGCGGTCCAGCTGGGCGCGGATAGCGGCTACCACTCGCGGCGCTCGGTGGCCGACGTTAAGGCATCCGATGCCGCCGGCGAAATCGATATAGCAATTACCGTCGACGTCTTCGAGGGTGGCGCCCTCGGTTTTGGCAACGAAGATCGGCAGCGCGTGGCCTAACCCGCGCGGGACAGCCGCTTCGCGGCGCTGCGCGAAGGCCTTTGACTTGGGGCCTGGAACGGACGTTTGTAGTTGAATGGTGCCCATTGCGATTTCCGGATCGTGTCCTTAGTTCTCAGTAAACCCAGTTCCCAGTTCTCAGTTTTTAGTACCAGCCGATCGGCTGTTCGTTCAAGTTGATGTGAACTTGCTTGGTTTCAAGATATTCTTCGATGCCCCAAGGGCCAAGTTCGCGGCCGAAGCCGGATTGTTTGTAGCCGCCCCAGGGCGCTTCGACGTAGGTGGGCTGCATGTGGTTCACCCACACGATGCCGGCGCGCAACGACTTCACCACACGGAAGGCTTTGAAGATATCGCGGGTCCATACGGCGGCAGCGAGGCCGTAGGGCGAATCGTTGGCAATCTTCAGCGCGTCCTTTTCGTCTTCGAAGGAGATCACAGTTGCAACCGGTCCGAAGATTTCTTCACGCGCAATGCGGGCGGAGTTATCGACGTCATAGAAAATCGTAGGTTCAACGTAATAGCCTTTAGCGAATTTCTCGGCTCGCCCTCCGCCGGATGCGAGCTTCGCTTCACTCTTGCCAATGTCTTGATATGAACGCACCCGGTCGTATTGTTCTTTGCTGACCAGCGGCCCCATCTTGGTGTCGCGGTCGAGCGGCGCACCCAGCTTGATGGTCTTGGCTTTCGCGGCCATGGCATCGACAAACTTCTTGTAGATGGATTTCTGTACAAGAATGCGGCTACCGGCGGAACAGACTTCGCCTTGATTGATGAACACTCCAAACAGCGCACCGTCGATCGCGGCTTCGAAGTCGGCGTCAGCAAAGAAAATGTTGGGCGACTTACCGCCCAGTTCGAGGGTCACTCGCTTTACCGTGTCGGCGGCCTGTTTCACGATGATCTTACCGACCGAAGCGCTGCCGGTGAAGGCGATCTTGTTAACGTCGGGATGTTGCACCAGCGGCGCGCCGCAAGTTTCGCCGAAGCCGGTAACGATGTTCACCACGCCGTCAGGCAGTCCGACTTCGGGAAACCACTTCGCCACTTCAAGCGCGGTGAGCGGAGTCTGCTCGGCGGGCTTTAGGATGCAGGTGCAACCCGCAGCAAGCGCAGGAGCCAGTTTCCACGCCGCCATCAGCAGCGGATAATTCCACGGAATAATTTGCCCGGCCACGCCGATAGGCTCTTTAAGCGTGAGACTCATGGCGTTGTCGGGAACCGGGTTCACGTAGCCGACAATTTTGGTGGCGAGACCGCCATAATATTCGAAGCAGGTGGCGACGTCGGTGATGTCGTATTCGGCTTCGACAATCGGTTTGCCGGAGTTGCGAGATTCGAGTTCGGCCAGCGCGGGAATGTTCTGGCGAATTTTTTCGGCGAGGCGAAACAGAACGCGGCCGCGCTCCTGGGCGGTAGTGGTCCCCCAGGGACCCTCATCGAATGCACTCCTCGCGGCGGCCACAGCCCGATTCACATCTTCGGGGCCGGCTTCGGGTACGTGGGCAATGACTTCTTCCGAAGCGGGATCGTAGACCGGAAATGTCTTCTTCGACTGGCTGTCGACCCACTGCCCGTTGACGTACATCTGATAGCTGCGCACGTCCGCTTTCACCCCACCCGCCATGACACCCTCCGAAACTATTCGCTCAGTGTGGCCGCGCTCAGGTTGGGACGCGCCATCTGCTTGTTGCGTCCGTAGACAAAAAAGAAAAATGCGGCCAGCCCGATGAAAAACAAAGTGCCGCCGAACATCCAGATTTCATACGACCACAACGACGTGATCTGCTGCGCGGGAAAAAACACCAGGGCGATGCCAAGAATCGTCGTCACCATCCCGCTTATGCCGGAGAGCACTAGCGTGGTCTTGCTGTAATAGCCGTTGCCGTCGGCGGGAGCAGCCGCCAGTTTCAGCAGCGCCCCGAACATGTAAAGGAACGGAATCAACTGCAAGACTACAGCCAGCGCCAGCATCTTCTGAAAGGTGGCCTGCACTGAGTCGCCGAGAAAATTCATGACGATCAAGAACATAGACACAACGGCGTGCACAATCAGCGCCGCGTAGGGCGTTCCGTACCGGGGATGAACTTTGGCCATCCAGGCGGGCATGTAGGAATCGAGGCCGGCGACAAACGGAATTCGCGCCGATCCACCCAGCCAGGCCGAGCCGATGCCCGCGATGGAAAAACTCAATAGCAGCGCAAAAGGCGCCAGCATCCAGCCCACGCCGACACTATCGGCCATGTGCCCGACGGCCTGAACGATTCCCTGCAAGACGCTGATCTGATCTTTGCTGACAGCTACCAGTAAAGTCAGCGTCGCGCCCACATAGAGCAAGCCTGAGAGAACCCCGCCCCACAGCACTGCCCCTGGGAGCGTGCGCTGCGGATCTTTAATTTCGTCGCCCATGACCGAGGCCAGTTCCAGTCCGACCAGCCCAAAGCAAATCACGCCAAACGAATTCAGCACGAAGCGCGGATTCGCCGGAATTTTAAAATCTGCCCAGGTGATGGTGGTTCCAAAGCGCAGCCACACCACGATGCCCAAACCGATTAATGCTGCAGCAGCCACGCCAGTGCCGATGCCGCCAAGATTGTTGACCCACTTTCCTACTCCCAGGCCGACAATGTTGAGCACGACGAGCAGAGCCAGCAATGCAATCGAAATCACCAGAGCAAATATCTTGTTGTCGGCCAGCGCGTGATGGCTTGGACCGAGCACAAACACTGATACGCCCACGAAATACAGCATCACCGTGGGGACGTAAAGCATGTTGTTGGTCCAGTAGCACCACCCGGAGAGGAATCCGTGGAAGTCGCCGAAGACTTCCTTAGCCCAGAGATAGACGCCGCCTTCGCCGGGGTAGCGATGTGCCAGTTCGATCACTGCGATTCCTTGTGGCCAGAAAAACAGCACGAGTGATATCAGCCACAGCCATGCCGTCACTCCCCCGTTGGCCGCGATGCTCGGCACCACGTTCAGATTGAAAATGGCCACCACAAACAGCAAAACTAAATCGCGGCGGCCGAGAACGCGCTTGAGGTCGGACTGATGGGTGTCGGTGGCCAAGGATGAGATTCCAGCTGCGGCTGGGCGAACAGGCTCGACCTGCCCGCCCAATTCCGCAGAATTTTCTAGTGCACGGCTACCGCCAGCCGCTCCTGCTGGGCGGCGGCCAAACCGGGCGCTACGTCTTCAAATGCCGCCAAGTGCTTATCGATGTCGGCTTCGGTGTGCTGCACCGAGATCGTCCATTGCTCGTCCCACCAGTAGGGCTGGGCCATTACGCCGCGATTAACCATGCCGAACCAATAGTGTCGCCACAGATCGATGTCGACCGCCAGCCAGTCACGATAATTGCGAATCTCTTTGGGATACAGCATCAGAGCGCCATTCGCCCCGGCGCTGATGATGTAGGCTTGTAGCCCGGTTTTCGCCAGCATCTTGCGATAGCCCTCAGTCAGCTTTTTGCTGAGCTTCTCCACATGCGCATAGTTCTCGCGCGTCAGAACATCGTGGAAGGTTGCAAGTCCCGCCGCCATCGATACCGGGTTCGTGTTGTAAGTTCCGCCGTGAAAGACCTTGTGATCTGAGATCAGGCCCATGACTGCTTTGCTGGTGCCGAAAGCCGCCAGCGGCAAACCGCCGCCAATCGATTTCGCCAGACAAATCATGTCGGGCTTGACGTTGAAATATTCTGAGGCGCCGCCCCAGCCCAGTTTCGCGCCAGTCTTCACTTCGTCGAAAATCAGCAGTGCACCATTTTTGGTGCACAGCTCGCGCAGGCCTTCGAGGAACCCAGGTTGGGGCATGCAGAGGCCGACGTTCATCAGAATCGGCTCGAGGATGACGGCGGCTACTTCGCCGGGATGTTGCCTGAAGCGCAACTCGACTGTGGCGAGATCATTAAATGTTGCAATCGGAACATTAGCTATGCTGGCTTTGGGCACGCCCAATCCGCCGGGCACGGAAATAGGATCATTCACATCGCCGAACTCCGGCGCATGTGGCTTCACGCTGACCAGAGCCGCGTCGTGCAGCCCGTGATATCCGCCTTCAAACTTGATGATCTTGTCGCGGCCGGTGGCGGCGCGCGCCAGGCGAATGGCATGCATGGTGGCTTCGGTGCCGCTATTGCCGAAGCGTACCATCTCTACCGGAAAGCGGTCGCAGATTTCTTCCGCCAGTTGCCATTCCATGTCGTGCGGCATGCCAAACATGGTGCCGGTGCTCAGCCGCTTTTCCACGGCCTTCATCACGGCAGGATGGCAGTGCCCCGCCATCAGCGCGCCAAAACAAAGATTGTGGTCGAGATAGTCGTTGCCGTCGAGGTCGCGGAAGTGCGAGCCTGAGCCTTCCTTCACAAAAATCGGATACGGATCATAAGCGCGGTAGTTGCTGGCCACGCCCAGCGGAATACGCTTCAGGTTTTTCTTATGCGCCTCGGCGGACTTCGGCGTTCGGCGCTCGAATGTATCGAGCTCTTTCTGCAGTGCGGGGTACATCGGGTCTCCAGGAAAGTCTCAGACCGGCTCAGATCCGGTCATTAGGATACGCCCGGCAGCCGAAGCTGCCGGGTCGTTCAACTAGAAGAAATACTTCAGCGCTAATTGTATCTGGCGCGGCTCTTTGGCGCGAAGGATGCGGCCAAAATCTGAGCCGTCCGTACTATTCCCATCCGGGTTATTGAACTGGCTGTGATTCAGCAAGTTGAAGAATTCCGCCCGGAATTCAAAGTGCTGACTTTCACTCACGTTAAATACTTTATGCAGAGCAAAATCCACGTTGTTGATTGGCGGACCACAGCAAATAGTCCGCTTGGCATTGCCAATTCGTCCAAACAGGCTTGGATCAACGCTGGTGTCCTCTGTGAAAGAGTTGGGATCGAACCAGTAGCCGCCATTTCCTTTTGGATTCTGCCGCCGGAACGGAGCCACCTGGTCCGGCTCACCCGGATATTCAAAAAACGCGCTATACATCAATTCGTTGTCGGCCGAGGAAGTGATACGGATGGGAAACCCAGTTTGGTAGGTGTAGATTCCTGAGACGTCCCAACCATTGAGCGCCGTGCCCGCAAACCCTGAATACTTTGGAACAGGTAATTCCCAGAAGTAACTCAAAACCAACCGGTTACGAGCATCGAACTGGGAAAGCGAGTAACTGTCGTGGAAGTTATAAGGATTCAATTCCCCTTCAAAACTGGATGCTTCATCGAAGGATTTGCTCCACGTGTAGGCCAACTGTGCCTGTAAGCCATGCGAGAACCGCTTCTCGAGCGACACCTGCATCGAGTTGTAATTCGAGTTCGCAATCGTATCCTCGGCGAAGACACTCGAAAAAACCGGGGTCAAGTCAGCAGGACATCCCACGCCGGTAGTCGGCTCGCATTGCGGTGAAGAGTGAGGCCGCAGGCCAACCAACGTGACATCGGTAGCATTGGGCCCAGTAATGCTTGGCACGGAGCCGTAAGGCAAATGAAGAGTCATGCCTGCCGGAATGCTCCCGGCAGGCAACGAAAAGGCGCTGTCGGCGTAAAACTGACCGCAAGTGTAGTCCGCGGCCAGGGTGTCATTGGGCGCCGTGTCAGTGTAGTAATTGGCGATGTTCTGCATATCCACGCAGGTTTGCGCGTTGCCGAAATTCACGTCATGACTGGCCAGCAAACGATGGCCTTGCGATCCTACATAGCCAACTTGGAGAACCAAATCGCGGGTCAACTCCCGCTGGACATTAACATTGTATTGCGCCGAATATTGAGTCCGAAGATTGGGCTGAAATTGACCATAGAGCAACAAAGGCCGGAAGCGCTGCCAATCCGGATCCTGCCCTCGGGGAGGATCGATGATTCCATTAAAAGGATTCGGTTTTATGGTGCCATCCTGCTGCTCGTACGGCGTATTGAAGAATGGCCCATTGATGATGTTGCTTCCGCCGAACGGAGGCTCGGCGCTGAACTGCTCCAAAACCAGTTGTTCCATCGGGTTGTAGAACAAACCCCAGCCGGCACGAATACTAGTTTTTCCTGAGTCCCCGGGACTCCATGCAATGCCGATTCGGGGGGCAAAAGTCTTGTAGTAGGTCGAAGTGAGCGCAGCGGGAACGCCTGGATCGCCGGGGACCACCAGCCCGGTTGGGCAATTCTCCGGCAAAGTGTCCGTGCATGGATAGACTGTGCTGGTCTGCCCCGGGCGGAAACTCTGCACATGCTGACTCACGTCTGTTAGAGGTGTGAACAGTTCCCAACGCAAGCCGTAATTCAAGGTCAGATTTTTTCTGATCTTCCAACTGTCCTGAGCGAAAACTGAAAAGATTGAGCTGCGGACATTTTCTACCTGGGCGGACCCTTGGCTGAAACTATCCGGCAATCCCAGCAGATAATTCGGCATCAGGTCATCGCTGCCAACGTCGTTCGCGCTACCCCCGAAGTAGCTGTAGAACCCATTTACGTTGTAGTAGAGAGTCTGATCGAAGAGTTGTCGGCGTATATCACCGCCAACTTTAAAAGTGTGACTACCTTTGACCCGACTCAAATTGTCTGACCACTGCAACGTATTCCCTGTCTGAGGGATTTCGCCTTCAAAATTGTTCCCGTAGGAAAAGAGCCCCGAGACATCCACGAAGGGCACCCCTTCCCGGCTGGCTCCTAAACCGGGATGTATTCCGGTCGGGTTTCCGTCGGTACCGTCGTTAAAACAGGCGCTGGAATCAACAGTTGCGCAAGAGTCCTGCACCAGATTGGTGTGCTGCGGGTGCAAGAACGAACCTTGCGATTCGCGGAAATACGTGAAATGGGCTTCATTTACAAGATTATTGTTAATGGTCCAGTTATGCGTCAGGTTCACTTGCTGATAACGCTCAAGCGTGCCCGCGCCAAAGTTCAGCACGCTAGCCCCGCCAGACTGAAAACGTGAATAAGGATCGAATAGATTGCTGTCGTTAAAATAATAATAAAACGAAAGATTCTGCTTATCGTTTATACGGTGATCCACCTTGATCGTGAACTGATCGGTGCGATCCTTGTGGATACCCGCTACGGTTTGGAAGGTCCCGTCGTCACGGTTTGCCAACGGAACGAACTGATTCATCAGATCGACAGAGGTAGGATCCATGCATGCGGTTGGAATCGCATTATTGACCCCACCGCCATTCGAGAAAATACCGGTTTGTAAATCCCCGTTCTCGTCCAAATGCGATCCAAAGAATGAACCCGGCGCGATCACTGCCGAGGGGTTCTGTGCCAAAATCGCACTCTGGCAGGCAGGGCGATTGAGAGAATCCGCCACCGGCCCGTCAGTCAGAGTGCCAGTGAACGGCACTCCGGAAAAATCGCCGGCACGTTCGTCAGCGGTCGGAACCGAAAACGCATCCGAGGAAATTCCCTGGCGAATTCGACGGCCCTCGTAGGAGGTAAAGAAGAAAGTCCGGTCTTTCTTAATTGGTCCCCCGAATGTCCCGCCAAACTGGTTCTGCTTGAAGTCGGGTTTTTCGCTGTCAAAATATCCCTTGGAGTTCAACACCTTGTTGCGAAAGAATTCGTAGGCATTGCCATTGAATCGGTTAGTGCCCGATTTTGTAATTACGTTTACAACCGCGCCAGAATTACGTCCGTATTCAGCGTCAAAAGTGTTGGTGATAACGCGGAACTCTTCAATCGAATCCGGCGTGGGCTGCACTGCCGGAAGATTCGCGAACTGATCATTGGCGTCGCCGCCGTTCACGCTGAAGTTGTTGGAGCGTCCGCGTCCGCCATTTACAGAAACCACGCCAGCATTGTTGCTGCCGTAAAACAGGTCGGAACCAGTCTGTGACTGTACTCCTGGCTGCAGTTGCAGCAACTGATAGGTATCGCGAGCGTTCAGGGGCAATTGCGAAACCGCGCGGGAATTGACCACCGCGCCCATCTGCGTGCTGGTGGTTTCCACCAACGGCGCTTCCGAAGTGACTTCTACAATTTCCTGGGCCGCGCCTAACTGGAGAACTGGATTCAGTGTTACCACCTGATTCACTTCAACCGTCACGTCCTTCTGAACATTCTTCTTGAACCCGGGGTGTTCAAACGATACGTCGTACTTGCCGGGCACGACCTCCACGAACACATAGTCGCCGCCGCTGCTGGTAGTGGCATCGCGAACCACTCCGGTGGCTTGGTTAGTCAAAACGATTTTTACATCGCTGAGGACGGCGCCACTGGGATCGGAGATGCGTCCCAGGACTCTTCCGCCGGTACTTTGCGCGAAAGCTATCTGCGTAAACATCGCAAATATCGCGAAAACGGCCAACCCACGGACTACCTGATGTGAGGGGGAAGGTTGCATGACGTCCTCCATAACTTTCAACGGCAGCTAAACTGATCTTTTAAAGAGTGCTTGCGAGAAAAACAAACCTTGCTATAATCGCGCAAGGTTAGAGAAGCTGCGCACGCACTGTCAAGGGAAAAATACTTTTCCCTCCCAGAAGAAAATCTTATCGGGAATCATCGAGACTGATGAAGACGACTGAGGCCGAACCCTACTTAAAAATCGGAGACGTTGCACGATTGGTTGGGGTTTCGCCCTCGGTAATTCGGACGTGGGAAGGGTTGGGCCTGACTCGTCCACGACGCACGCCGAGCAAGTATCGCCTGTATTCGCCGGATGATGTAAAGCTGCTGAAGCGTGCTCGTTTCTTGCGTCGAGTGCGCGGGCTGAACGCCGCCGCGATTGTGCAACTGCTGAAGCGCGACGGCCTGGTACGCCCGCACCCGCAACGGAACTCAGGCACTATCGGGCCACATCTGCGCCGCTTGCGCACGGAACGTGGATTTTCGCTGGCGCAAGTGGCAAAAGAAATTGGGATTTCTCTCGGCTTCCTCAGTTCGCTTGAGCGGTCGCAGATGACCGCATCCGTGGGAACACTGCGCAAGCTCACCGCGTTTTACAAAACGAACATTCTCGATTTCTTTGATCCTGAGGAATCCAATAGCCGGTTGGTATCGGCCGACAAACGAAAAGTCTTGAACGCTGGGCCGGGCGTGCGAATGGAACTGCTTGCCTGGGGCAACACCGTGATGGAACCCCACTTGTTCCGCATCGCGCCGCAAGCTGACAGCGGAGAGTCCTACACTCACGAGGGAGAGGAATTTATCTTCGTGCTGCGCGGAGTGCTCCATATTTCACTGGAGCACGAGCAGTATAAGTTGAAGCCGGGTGACAGTTTTTATTTCGAAAGCAGCGTTCCGCACCACTGGAAAAATCCCGGCCGCACCGAGACACTGGTATTGTGGGTCAACACTCCGCCAACCTTCTGAGCCGGCGGACGGGTTAAGATTTTTTGTAGTCCTAAATCACCACGGAGCAAGCTGCATGGCCCAGGTCGTCAGGTTCCGACTCACGTTTTGCCAGATTATTTTTTCTCTTGCGATCATTGGTTCCGCTGCCACCTTGCTGGGGCAGGCCGACAATCCTGATCGCGTCGACACCATCCTCATCAATGGGCGGATCTACACGGAAAACCCCAAACAGCCATGGGCCGACGCTCTAGCGGTTCGCAGCAGCAAGATTATTGCCGTGGGAACCGCCAAGCAAATGGAGGCGTTTCGCGGCCCCTATACCAAAACCGTTGACGCTCAGCAGCACCTAGTCCTGCCCGGATTTGTCGACTGCCATATTCATTTCATGGAAGGCTCGCTGGGCCTCACTCATGTCGATTTAAACGAAGCCAGCACGGTTTTGGAAATTCAGAAGCGCGTGAAAACCTACGCGGACGCACATCCCACTGAACCCTGGATCACCGGTATGGGATGGATGTATCCGACATTCAAGCCCTCCGGACTTCCCGACAAGAAAATTCTCGACGAAATTGTGCCCGACCGTCCAGTTTTTCTCGAAGCCTTTGACGGTCACAGTTCATGGGCCAACAGCAAGGCCCTACAGATGGCCGGGATTTCCCACGATACGCCCAACCCCACCAATGGAATCATTGTGCGTGACGAAAAAGGCGAGGCTACCGGGGCCCTGAAGGAATCCGCAGGCCATTTGGTGAGCCAGATGATGCCCAAGCCCACGCGCGAGCAGCGATTGACCGCTTTGCGTCTGGGAATCCAGCGCGCGAACCAGTTCGGGTTGGTACGGGTGCACAGCGCGGGAGGCGATTTCGAATGGCTCGACCTCTACGATCAACTGCGGCGTGACGGACAGCTTACCTTGCGTTTCTACATCGCTTACTTTCTCGATCCGCCGGGACTAACCGCCGACGCCATTGACAAGATCGAGCAGGCCCGCGACACCTACCACGACGACTGGCTCGCCGGCGGCGTGGTCAAGACCATGCTGGACGGAGTAGTCGAAGCACACACCGCCGCTATGCTCACGCCGTACAGCGATGATCCCACTCAGATGGGCAAGCTCTTCTGGGATCCCAAGAAATATACAGAAGCGGTCGACGAACTCGACCGTCGCGGATTTCAGATTTTCACTCACGCCATCGGCGAGCGGGCCGTTCGCACCGCGCTCGATGCTTATGAAGACGCTCTGAGAAAGAACCATTCACGCGATCCTCGGCCAAGAATCGAACACATCGAAACCATCTCTGAGCAGGACATTCCCCGCTTTGGAAAATTCGGTGTGATCGCCAGCATGCAGCCGCTGCACTCCTATCCCGATGAGGGGACTCTTGGAATCTGGGCACGCAACGCCGGTCCTGATCGCGCTGGGCGGGCATGGTCATGGCACAGCATTCAAGATCGCGGCGGGCGCCTGGCGTTCGGTAGCGATTGGCCGGTGGTCACGCTGAGTCCGTGGCCGGGCGTTCAGACCGCAGTCACGCGCCAGACCAGAGATGGTCAGCCGCCAGCGGGATTTAATCCCAAACAACGCTTGAGTCTGGAAGACGCGATCAAAGGCTACACCCTCGGCGCGGCCGTCGCGGGAAGAAGAGAAGAGACCGAGGGCTCGCTGGAACCAGGCAAGTTGGCCGACCTGATTATTCTTGCCGACGACCTGTTCAAGATAAAGCCAAGCGAGATTTCAAAAGAAGAAGTTCTGGTGACGATGGTCGGCGGCAAAGTGGTTTACCAATCGCCGAAGTGGAAGTTGTCGCAGCCTAAGGAGGATCAATGATCCGCCGGGCAACAATTGCCGCATCACTGCTGCTCGCTGTAGCAGTCCTTCCCTCCTGCGGCAAAAAGACGTCGACCTTGAATCTGCTGGTGTGGGAAGGCTATGCCGATCCCTCGTACGTACATGCCTTCGAAGAGCAAAACCATTGTAAGGTTTCCGCCTCCTACATGGGATCGAGCGACGAGCTGGTGGCAAAGCTCCGCGGCGGTAGCGCCGGAACCTACGACGTGATCTCACCCTCAAGCGATGTGGCCACGATGATTGCCAGCGCCGAACTGGCCGCGCCGCTTGATCTTTCGAAGCTGCCAGCCTACAGCCAGCTTTCGCCGAAGCTCACTTCCCTTCCGCTGGTCCGGGTGAACAATCAGGTCTACGGCGTTCCGTTCATGTGGGGCCCTGATCCTCTGATTTACGACACCACGGCATTCCCCACCGTGCCGGATAGCTGGAACGCATTCTGGGATGCGAAGTATCGCGGCAAGATTTCCGTCTGGGACGATCTCTCAACCGTCTACATGGCTGCGCAAGTACTTGGATACGACAAGCCGGATCCATCACAGCTCTACAACCTCAGCGATGCGCAGCTGGACACGGTGAAAAAGAAGTTGCTGGAATTAAAACCGAATATCCGCAAAATGTGGTCCAGTGGAGGCGAACTTACCAATTTATTTCAAAATCATGAAGTAGTCGCCGCCATGGGATGGCCGCTGATGACCAATCAGCTGCGGAAGGCGAAATTCCCCGTCGGCGAGACCATCCCCAAAGAAAACACCACGGGATGGATCGATCACCTGATGATCACCGCCGGCAGCGAAAACAAAGAACTGGCCTACAAATTTTTGGCCTTCATGATCGAGGCCCAAATTCAGAAGAAAGTCACCGACATCACCGGATATACTCCGGCAAATCCGCAGGCAGCGCAGTTCATGACCACGGAAGAAATCAAGAGCCTGCATCTCGACGACGTAGAGAACTATCAGAAGCGAATCTATTTCTGGCAGAATGTTCCCCGCCGCGCCAAGTACAACGAAGTGTGGAACGAGGTAAAGGCGTCGCAGTAGGGTAATCGTCGTTGGCCTTTGGTCGTTGGTCTTTGCCCAAAGAACAACGACAGCAGACTGAGATCAATGCCAGACATCGGCCAATCCGTAACTCAGAATCCGTTGCTTTCCATCCGCAACCTGGCCAAGTCTTTCGGCAAGAATCCGGTCTTGCGTGACATTTCACTCGACGTAGCGGAAGGCGAGTTCCTCACCATCCTCGGTGAGAGCGGTTCCGGCAAGACCACCCTGCTGCGAATCATCGCCGGCTTCGAGTCGGCCGACTCCGGCGAAATTCTCATGACGGGAGAACGCTTCGATCACCTGCCTCCCTATAAGCGCCGCGTCAATACGGTGTTCCAGCACTATGCGCTGTTTCCTCACTTGACCGTATCCGAAAACGTGGGCTATGGACTTAGTGTGGCCAAAGTATCGCGAGCGGAAATCTTGACCCGCGTCGAGAAGGCTCTGGCCATGGTAAAAATGTCGGCATTCGCCCAGGCCAAGCCGTCCAAAATTAGTGGAGGCCAGCAACAACGCGTGGCACTGGCCCGAGCCCTGGTCAACCGACCGAAAATGCTGCTACTCGACGAGCCGCTCTCTGCACTCGACGCCAACCTCCGCCGCCAGATGCAGGTGGAGCTGAAATCGCTCCAACGCGAAGTGGGGATTTCATTCATCTTTGTTACCCACGATCAGGAAGAAGCCATGGTTATGTCCGACCGTATCGCCCTGCTAAGGTTTGGTTCACTGGAACAAATTGCCTCGCCCCGAGAAATCTATAGCAGGCCTGCGACTTCTTACGCCGCCCAATTCATCGGTCACACTAATCTGCTAAGTGCCGACATCAACGCCGGTATCGCGTACTGCCACTCTCTTCAATGGCCGATCAACCTGCCGGACGGCCCCGCATTGCTTTCGCTTCGCCCAGAAAGCGTTCGCCTGGCGCGAGCCAACGGGTCCGCTGTTAAATTCAAGGGTCAGGTTAAGCAAAAGGCGTTTCACGGCGCGACGGAGCTAGTGCAAATCGAATGCGCCGATGGGCTGCAACTCTCGATGAGGTCTGCCAGCACAGGCGACTGGAACAGCCCGGTCGAATTGGAGTTTAATCCCGCCGATGCCGTGCCGGTACGCGAGTCGAAATAAATGTTCTCCCGAGCCTATCGCGCTGCTGTAACCGTGCCGCCGTTGCTGTGGGTAGCCGTATTCCTGCTCGCACCCTATGCCTTGCTGCTTTGCTACAGCTTCTGGTCTGTTACGCCGTCGCAGGCAATTGTCCACTCTTGGACCCTCGACAACTATCGCGAGCTTCTCACAAAAGACGTCTATCGCCAGACCCTGATTCGCTCGATGTGGATTGCAGCTCGCGTTACACTGTTTTCGTTGCTACTTGGATACCCGCTTGCATATTTTCTTTCTTTTTACGCTGGCAAGCGTAAAGACCTTTTCTATCAGCTGGTTATCATCCCGCTGTGGGTCAGCTATCTGGTCCGAGCCTACGCGTGGAAGACAATCCTTGGCAGCGACGGGGTCTTGAATACCTTGTTGCAGTATGTACACCTCACCTCGCATCCGCTCGACTTTCTTTTATATAGTCCGTTTGCTGTGGTTCTGACGCTCACCCACATCTACACGCCGTTTGCCTTCCTGCCGATCTACGCGTCGCTGGAGCACATCCCGCGCAATCTCGTGGAAGCCTCCAACGACCTGGGTGCTACGCCATCGCGAACTTTCTGGCGAGTAGTCTTCCCACTTTCGATTCCTGGAGTGCTGGCGGGGGCCACATTCGCCTTCGTCTTGAGTTTCGGCGATTTTCTAGCCCCGCTGCTGCTCGGTGGCCCCAGCGGCATCATGATCTCGAATATTGTGGTCAGCCTGTTCGGCGCGGCTTACAACTGGCCCCTGGGAGCGGCAATTTCCTTCTCCCTGTTATTGCTGGTGGTGGCGCTGCTCTGGCTGTCGGAGACTTTCGAGAAACGCTGGAGCTTCCGATGAGCCGCCAGGAACCTAAATCCGGATGGCTGCCCTGGCACGCCGCACTTGTCTTCGCTTTCCTCTATCTGCCAATCGTGACGCTGATGGTCTATTCTTTCAACGGACCGGGCGTAGGCGGATTTCCGCCGCGTGATCTCACCCTGGATTGGTATCGACAGCTTTTTGCCGACGATGCCATCTGGTCCGCGGTCCTGAACAGCCTGATAGTGGCAATCGCAGCCGTAGCGATTGCATTAGGACTCGGAATTCCTGCTGGACTGGCACTTGATCGCGCGAACTTCCCGGGTAAAACTCTATTCCGCCGCTTGGTACTTCTTCCGTTGATTCTGCCGGGAATTATCACCGGGCTTTCACTGTCGATGTTATTTCGCGAATCTGGCACGCGGCTCAACTTATTCACCATAGTGCTGGGTCATGGAACGGCTTTAATTTCAGTTGCAACCACCGAAGTCTTCGCAGGACTGCAAAAACTCGACCGTGCTCAGGAAGAAGCCTCGCTCGACCTTGGAGCAACCTATTGGCAGACTTTCTGGCGCATAACTCTGCCCAACCTGCGGCTCTCTATCATCGGCGCAGCGCTGCTGATCTTTACGCTCTCCATGGACGAAATCGCCGTCACGTTCTTCCTAACCGGCCGTGACAACACACTGCCACTCGAAATTTGGGGTCGCCTGCGTCGTGGCATAACCCCGGAAATCAACGCCATCTCCACCATCATCTTCGTGTTCTCGCTGGCCGCGATCGTAACCTGGTATCGCCTCCGAGCCCGCGCCAACCCCGATCCCTTGTCTCCTGAGCGCAGCGAAGGACCCCTACCCGCGTAACGACTGGTCTCCGCTACCAACGGCCACGCAACACCAAGGACTCCCCAGCTATAATCGATATGTGCCCCTGGCTCGCCAAGTCGCTTCCGCTGATTTTCCCACTCGATGGGGAACTTTCCGCATCTACGGCTTCGAGGGAGATATCGGTGCCGACGGACGGCCCGAAACCGCGGTAGCCCTGGTGATGGGCGACGTACACATTACTCCGCCGTTGGTCCGCATTCATTCGCAATGCCTGACCGGCGACGTTTTCGGCTCTTTACGCTGCGACTGCCGCCAGCAACTCGAAATGGCATTAGCTATGATCGCCGAAGAAGGTGCGGGCGTGCTTCTCTACGAACAACAAGAGGGACGCGGCATTGGACTGATGGCCAAACTTCAGGCCTACGAATTGCAAGACGCCGGGCTTGACACTGTCGAGGCCAATGAGAAACTCGGATTTAAAGCTGACCAGCGCGGCTTCGCTCTACCCGCCGACATCTTGAACGCACTGAATACAAAGCGAGTGCGCCTGCTGTCTAACAATCCTGACAAAGTCGCCGCCCTGGAGAAGGCCGGCATCGAGGTTACTGAACGTGTTCCCTGCGAAGTTCCGCTTGGCACCCATGCCGAAGAATATCTAAGGACGAAAAAAGAAAAGATGGGACACCTCTTCAGCTCCCGCTGAGGTCGCGTTCGCCCGGCCACCGTGTTTAAATGCTCGCATTACCATTTCCTTGAGATTAACCAATGAAACTTGCGCAAATTGCCTCAGCTCTTGGCGTGCGGCTGGAAAACGTCGCGCCGGACACAGAAATTTTCGGCGTTACCGGTATTGAAGAAGCCGGCCCCGGCCAAATCACCTTTATCTCTAACCCTAAGTACATCGCGAACGCCAAGACCACCCAGGCGTCTGCGATCATCGTGGCCGAAGATTTTCCGGCGGTCTCAACCGGTTTGCTGCGCAGCAAAAATCCTTATTTGGACTTTGCCCGCGCCATCGAACTCTTTTATCAGCCGCCAACGTACGCGCCCGGAATCCACCCCACTGCGGTCATTCATCCGTCGGCAAAAATTAGCGCCAATGCGCACATCGGCCCTTATGTAGTGATCTACGAAGATGTGCACATCGGCGACAATGCAGTTCTTCTGGCGCACGTCGTCATCTATCCGGGCGCGCAAATTGGTGACAATCTGTTCGCTCACGCTCACTCCGTGGTACGCGAGCACTGCCGTCTGGGAAGTGGCGTAATTTTGCAAAACGGCGCAATCATTGGCGGCGACGGCTTTGGTTTCGCAAAAAACAACGAAGGCCATTGGCACAAGATCGTGCAGTCAGGTCCTGCAATTCTGGGCGACAACGTTGAAGTGCAGGTTAACTCTTGCGTTGACCGTGCCAGCGTGGGAGAGACCTATGTCGCCAGCGGGGTAAAGATCGACAACTTGACCACGGTTGGACACGGTTCGGTCATCGGCGAAGACACTTTGCTATGTGCGCAGGTGGGCCTTGCGGGATCCACCGAGATCGGCAAAGGGGCGATCCTCGCCGGCCAGGTAGGCGTCGCCGGCCATTGCAAGATTGGGGACGGAGTCATCATCACCGCACAAAGCGGAACTCACGGCGATATTCCGGCGGGGTCAATGATTAGCGGTTCCCCGGGCTTCGATCACAAACAGTGGCTCCGCTGCACCGCCGTATTCCCCAAGCTGCCAGAAATGGCGAAGGCGTTACGGAGTCACGCAGGAGATAAGGAAAAATAAGCCTTGTCATTCCGACCGCAGGGAGGAATCTGCTAGTGCCTATCCTCCGCAACACTGATGCCCTTCGTTCTAATCGCAACGCAAGCGAAACGTGATCTTGAAAGTCTATCTTGAAATGCGTCGAGAAAAATGTTGACAGGATGAAAAACTGCATGCAGCTTCAAGCTGGGAAGGTCAGCGTGCCGTGGGTTTTGAGATCCCGATTCCGAAAGAGAAAAATAAGGTCGGCCACCCGCCTCAAGTAGAGCCGTGGGCTGAGGAGTACCTAAGCCTTGACCCGCGATTTTAGGCGTATCAGCATCATGATAGCTGTGACGAGCAACAATGCGAAAATGGTGAGATCATATCCGGCCATTATCAAAAGAATGGGTGGACATATGGTCCCAAGGATTACCACCACCAGAGCTTGAATGTGCTTGAAACCGGCTCCTTGAAAAGTCTGGGCGATTCCTATCATCGCGGGCCCCAAACCCCAGATCCCTAATAACATAGAAGTTTCGGTACGAGTAGCTACTCCCCTTTGCATTCGCCTCAGAAATATGGACCCAACAACAACGCAGAGGGGCATCAAAAATGTCAGGGTCCATATCGCGGCTGAGCTAGATTCTGATCTGACAAAATACCTATGTAGTAGGTCAGGTAGCCAGAACAAAAGTCCCCCTATAAGCGCAGGTTTCCATCTCCGTCTAGCTGCATCGCTGAAAGTGATTCGTCGAGGATCATTATCCATAAATAACACCCCGAGGAATGCAGTATGCATGGGTAAACCCACCGTACTCTCCGAACGCGTCAGGGAGCCCGCCAAAGCAAAACCCGATTCCTCCCTCCGGTTGGAATGCAAGAGGAATCAAGCGTGGGTGACGAGTCGAAGTCTACCCACTATGCCGCTCGCTCCTGAAACTCAGGTGGCAGGCCGCTTTCAATCACCTCTCGCACCCTCGCCATCAGAGAATCGCGGCTGCCAAACTCCTCGGGCTCGATCGCATCGTGGAAGATCACGGTGACCTTCCCCGGCTTAATTGAGAACCTTCCCTTTGGCATAACTGAGTGCGTTCCAACAATCGTCACCGGCACCACTGGCACCGCACACTCGGCCGCCAGGTAGAACGGTCCTTTTTTGAACGGCAACAGCCGGCCATCGAACGACCGGTGCCCTTCTACATAAATCGTCATGTTGATGCCCTTGCGAATCACTTCCCTTGCAGCCCGCACCGCTGCGATACCAGCATCGCGGTTCTTGCGTTCCACCGGCACCAATGATCCCAGACGCATTGCTCGCCCCAGCAAGGGATAGTTGAACAGCTCATGCCGTGCCATCACTGAAGTGCGCTTGGGTATCAGCGGCAGCATCACCGGCGGATCGATATTCGAAACGTGATTCGACATAAAAATATAAGTGCGTGCCGGATCAAGTTTCTCTAAACCCACAGTCTCGACGTCCACACCTGCCAGGCGAACTCCAGCAAACGCCCCCCACATGCTGATGCGATAAAGGAAACTCACATCCCCAGTAATGAAGGTCCAGGGAAAGCCGATTAGTGCCGCGAACGGCATGAGCACTCCCCAGAAACCCAGCATCAAGGCGGTGTGGATCACTGGTCCTCCGCTTTCAACCAAGCCGCCCGCCGCACTCTCTGCTGGGGACTGAGGTGCGGCAAATCGACTAGTTCAAACGCGAAGTCTTCACGCTTTTCCACCTTCCAATGCAGTTCACGTTCGCCGCTACGATCTTTTACGCGCAGGCGAATGGTTTCACCGGGTCGCACTTGCGCAATGCGATCTTCATAATCCCCACCCGTCACCCGTCCATTCAGCTCCATAATCGAGTCTCCCACCTTCAGGCCCGCACGATAGGCCGCGCCGTCGGCTGCTACTCGCGTGACTACCGGCGAGGCATTGAAGTTGCGAACAGCGACAAATCCCAGGTCAGCTACTGAGGATGTATGTCGTTCCAGTCGTAACCCGACGATTTTAAGAAAATCGTCCCAGGGAATCTCATCAATGCCGGTAACATACTTTTTGAAAAAGTCCTGGAAGTCCCCGTGGCTCACCGAGTCCGCCGCCTGCCTCACTCCGTCACTGTCCGGAAATGCCTGGCGCTGCTGCGCATAGCGCTGATTCATCCACTGAAAAAGATCCCGTAGCGATGCGTTGCCATGGCTCGACTCCCGCATTTGTAAGTCGAGCATCACCCCCAGCAGCGCACCTTTGTTGTAATAGGAAATGCTGCGCTCCGGTTGGCGATAATAAGAGTACTTCTCCAACCATGCGCCCAGGCTTGACTCTTCGGCCGACTGCGTCAAGTGGGCTGGACGTCGCTCCAGTTCGCCGATTTGCGCCGCCAGCCGGCTGAAATATTCTTTTTCGCCCATCATTCCGGCACGCAGTAAGGCGTAATCTTCCACCGTGCTGGTAAAGCCTTCGCTGAACCACAGTGAAGTTGTGTAGTTCTCTTTGGTGAAGTCAAAAGGCGCTAACGCTTGCGGCACGATGCGCTTCACGTTCCACAGATGGAAAAACTCATGGGCTGTCACACTGGGCAGCGCCAGCGGGCTGTCCGTCAACGTGCGCACATTCACGTCGATGGCGGTACAGAAGGAGTGTTCCATCCCTCCCCCGCCCGGTCCCTGCGGAAAATGATAGATGAACAGGTAACTCTGAAATGGCCGGTCATTCATCCAGGTCGTCTCGGTCGCAACAATACTTCGCACCATGGCAACAATTTTTGGCAGGTTGTAATCGGCATGATCTGCATCGACCGCGATTCGATAGTGCCCGCCGCCTTCGTCAAAGTCAGCTTCTTCGAAATTGCCCAATTCGACAGGCGAATCAGCCAGGCGGTCGTAATTTTCCGCGCTGAGTCCTTGTGCCAGCGAACCCTCGAGCGCAGTCGCCATGCGCCAGCCGTCCGGCACATCGGAGAACTTCACCTGTTGTGGTGAGCCTCTCTCCGCCACTGAGTACAGAAGAACTTCCGCCCAGTGAAAAAACGCGTGGTGCTCGTTCAGCTGTGCATCGTAAGGCGTACCGAGATCGGCCTGGATCTCGTATCGGATTTCAGCGCCATTCTGAGCGCCGGATAGGCTCCAACGGCTTTTGTCCAGCTCGCGCAATGGCAAAGGCCGGCCCGACATATCGGCAGCCTTGATCCAGTTAAGATATTGCGAGAAATCGCGCACCTGATAAAGAGAATTCCAAACCGGTAGCTGTAATTCGCGATCCGCGGTGCCAGGCGGCAGATCAACAGTCACGTGTACGAGATGATTGGCAGGATTAGCTAATGACACCGTGTACTGGATGGCCGGGGCAACCTGCGCCGTGGCGGCGCACGCCATGAACACTAAAATCAAGGTCGCCAAACAACTCGATCGCGCAACACGCCAACAATCAGTCAAGCCCGGGTCTCCTGAGTTTGCTCGACGAGATTCGCCTGGCGCGCCTCAAGCTTTTGCGGCCGACATGCTCAGCGCCCGCAGTCGCGCCGGAAGCTTCTCATAAATTCCGTCAAATCCGCCGTTGGAGAGGATTGCGACTACGTCGCCGGAACGCATTTCCGGTGCCACCAACTGGACAATGGCGTCGACGTCCGCAGCCAATCGGGCCCGGCCGCCATGTTTCTGCACATCGGCGGTCAGAGTCGCGAGATCAAGCCGTTCAGCCTGTGGTATCGCGTCGGACTTAAATACATTCGCGATCACGGCTTCGTCCGCTAAAGCCAGGCTCTTGGCCAATTCTTTTTGCAGCACGTTTCGGCGCAGCGTGTTGGAACGGGGCTCCAGAATTGTCCACAACCGTGCCCCAGGATATCGTGGCCGCAACGCATTCAGCGTGCCTGCGATTGCGGTGGGATGATGCGCGAAATCTTCAATGATTGTGACGCCGTTCACCTCCGCTCGAACCTGCAACCGCCGCTTCACGCTCTTAAAGCTGCGCAGCGCTTCGGCAATCGTCTCTTGTGCGATTCCATAGTGCGCCGCCAGTGCAGTTGCCGCTGCAGCGTTCCACACGTTGTATTCGCCCGCCATGGAAAACTCGAATTCACCCCAGGGCTGGCCGTCACGTAGCAGCGACCATGTGGTGCGCGTGGGCTCTAACCGCAGATCTGTAATCTTCCATCCCGCTTTGTTACCGCTCCCATATCGCTCCACCGGACAGAACGCCTTTGCCAGACATTTCTCAACGCTTTCGCCACTATCGAAAGCGATAATCTTTCCCCGCCTAGGGACTAGATTCACCAACCGCTTGAACGCCGTTTCGACCGCATCCAGATCTTTATAGATATCCGCGTGGTCGAATTCGACCGCTGTAAGGATCATGCTGTCCGGAAAATAATGCAGGAACTTCGGACCCTTATCAAAAAACGCAGTATCGTACTCATCGCCCTCAATGATGAAATGCTTACCATCGGCAAGCTGAAAGCTGCTGCTGAAATTCTCCGCGATCCCCCCGATAAGAAAAGAGGGTTGCAGTCCGGCCACCTGAAAAATCCACGACAACATCGAGGTGGTAGTTGTTTTGCCATGAGTTCCGGCAACCACCAGAACTTCTTTACCCTTCAGGAATTCGTCATGCAGAATCTGCGGCATCGAGCAAAAAGGAATTCGCTCATCGAGAATTCTTTCCAGTTCGACATTGCCTCGAGAAATTGCATTCCCCACCACCACAAGATCTGGCTTGGAGTCGAGGTTGGCCGCGGCAAACGGCTGCAAAAGCGGAATGCCCAGCGAAGCCAGAAAATCCGACATCGGCGGATACGCCGCTGCATCAGACCCGGTCACACGAAAGCCGCGCTGCTTTAGCATCCCGGCGAGAGACGCCATGGCAGTGCCGCAAATTCCGATCAAGTGAATATGTTTAGCGCTCATCTATCTCTCTTCGTCAGACTTATCACGGTTGCGACGCGGTCGTGGCCGACTCTACAATCTTGAGGCCCACTTCCCTGCGGCTGACCGACAACTCGGCCCGCACTCCTATGGGTAAAGTGATATTACCCGACGACACATGGCCTGAGCGCAATCCGTAAGCAATCGGCACTCCTAAGTCACCAATCACCCGCAGTATCACCTCTTCCAGTGTGTAGAGTTGGTCCTTATGTTGCACACAATCGATCATCTCCCCAAAGACAAACCCGCGAACTTCGTTCAGTTTGCCGGCCAACTTTAACTGCATCAGCATGCGATCCACCTGATAGGGCTTGGCCGCAATGTCTTCAATAAACAAAATCGTGCCCGCCGTGCGGATCTCGTAAGGCGTGCCCAGCGAAGCCACCAACATGGAAAGACAACCTCCATACAAAACACCCTGGGCAAACCCCTCCGACAACGACTTCACCGAATTATCAGGGTGAATAATCCAATCGCTGGCACCCTCCACCGCATTTTTCCAGGATGGCAGATCCACGCCATTCACACTGGCAAAGTCCTTAGTAACCATCGGCCCATGAAACGTCACCAGACCTGCCGTGTCCGCAAACCAGGTAAGCAGCGTGGTGTTATCGCTATAGCCCATAAAGATCTTCGGCTGACGTGTAACTTTCTTCAGATCGAGCGAACGCAATAGGTAATTTGCTCCATACCCCCCACGCGCACAAATAATCGCCCGTACTTCTTCACGCTCAAACATCTCTTCCAGTTCGCGCGTGCGTCGTTCCACCGATCCTGCAAAATAAAGGTCCTGCTCAAAAATAGAATCGAAATAAAACGGCTTGTATCCCAACTCCCGCAAGCGGACACACCCCGCCGCCAGCAATTCACGCTGGATACTGCTCGCCGGAGCCACAATGCCAATCGTGTCTCCCGGCCGCAAAGATGGTGGACGAACCCGCAATGTCTGTGGCGTAGGCTGCATTGAATTCAAAAACTCAGGCCGTACTGATCTCCCTAACTCAGAAACTCTCCCCGGCAAATAATTTCAGCCGTGCCCCGCAGAAACACCTGCCCATCCCACCTTACAGTTTGCGAGCCGCCCTGAGCATGGACCCGCACCGGCGAGGCCGCACGTTTAGACACCATCGACGCTATCGCGGACGCGCAGGACCCAGTCCCCGAAGATTGGGTTTCGCCCGCACCTCGCTCGAAAAACCGCACCTCTATATTTCCCTGATCGCGCACAATCACATACTCCACATTCACCCCTTCGGTGAAATGTGGATGCCGCTGAATCGCGGCCCCGGCGGCCTGCCAATCTGCTGCAAACTCATCGACGAACAACACATAATGCGGATTCCCCATAGAAACCGGGATGCCCCGCACTCGCCCACCTTCAACCTGCAACTCGAGCTCTCGCCCGACTACCGGCTCGCCCATCGCAATTTCGAATTCATACTGCCGGTAGTGCCGCGAAGTCAGCGTGCAAATTTTCAACCCCGCTCCTGTAAGAATTACAACTTTCTCTCGCGCTTCCTGGGAACACAAATACGCAGCCACGCAACGCGTACCGTTGCCGGAAATCTCGGCTACCGTGCCGTCCGCGTTCCACAGCCGAGCCTCGATGTCGGCATCCGTGGCGGGAAATAACCACTCCACGCCGTCTGCACCTACCCCCGCATGACGATCGCAAATACGTCGGCTGAATTCGGCAACATCGGGCGGCGCCAGCGCACCATCGATGATCAGGAAATCATTGCCGCAGGCATTGGCTTTGACAAACGGAACAGAATTTCGCGCCTCGCTCATTCCGGTCCGGAGTTCCCCAAAGATTGAACGCTGCTGAACACGCTCGACTGGTGCAAGCGTAAATCCAAAGTACGGTCGCCAGGGGTCAGCCCTTTCACGGCGAACACCACTCGTGACTGGCCGACCGTCACCGCTGTATGTACATCGCGCATCCCCAGGTTCTTTTCACCCAGAATCCGGTCAAGCTCTGCAAGTACGGCGTCGGTGTTGGGCCCTACTACCTCATAATTGATCGACAGGTGCTTGTGCTCGAATCGTCTCTCCAGCTGACCCAGCGGAACCAGCGCCACCAAAATCACCGCAGTAGCAAATAACGCTGTAACGTAAAAACCTGCCCCCGCCGCCATTCCGACCGCCGCCGCCACGAAAATCGTCGCTGCCGTGGTAAGTCCGATAACCGAGCCGCGCTCCCGCAGGATCGCTCCCGCTCCAATGAATCCGATGCCGGGGATAATCTGCGATGCGATCCGTACATTGTCGCCGCCAAACTTGTCCGCCATCTGCGCCGACAGGATCGTGAACAAGGCCGACCCTAAACAGATCAGCATGTTCGTGCGCAAGCCTGCCGCCTTATGCCGGAACTCCCGCTCCAGGCCTATGATTCCGCCCAATGCAGCAGCTAGGCCCAGACGCTCGATGGTGGAGGTAAACACCACGTGCGTCTCACCGTGAATTAGTTGGGAAGCTTGATCAAACATTCAAATTCCAACTCGACGTGATGGGATTTTATCACTGCTAACATTAGCGTTCCTGTGTGAGAGTGGAACTTTCCGAGCGCGATGGCTATTGCCACTTGTGGTGAGGCCTTCTGTTTGCGCCTCTTCCTCTTGTCAGTCCGACGAAGGAGGAATCTGCTCGTGGCCCGTGAAAATCGCTTCGCCCGTTGTGCCCCGCCCACAGAGCAGATTCCTCCCGTTGGTCGGAATGACAAGGGGGAGCGTGTATGCCGCCGCGTCGCCGTGAAAGCGTGCGGCCTCGGCCGCACGCGAGACCGCTTTTCATTTGTGCGCCTTTAGGCGCTGCAGCGGCGGCTAAAGCCTCTCGCGGCGAACTCTTATTCGTGGCGCTGGAAAGCGCCACGCTTCCACCGTGATTTCACCATCCGCGGACCGAAGCAAACCAGTCGGCGCAGTTGTCAGCCTTATTTCGGAGTCCGCCCGCTGCTATAAACCGTCACCGTAGGCTGGCCTAAAACGTGGATCACGAGAATCGCCGACAGTTGATCCGTCCGTGCCTTGAGCGCCACTTCATCCCCCTCTCCGGCCACAACGAAGTCGGCATACTCACGTGGATCTTCCAGTGCCCGCTCCCACAACCCTTGGGAGTCCGACGGTTTCAACCACGGCCGATGATTCCCTTCATTGATCACTCGACGCAACGGAATACCCGCCCGCTGCAATGCCCCCACGTGATCGCCCAGATACATCAGAAATGTAGAATTTTCCGGCAACCGTTTAAGATTTCGCGCCATTTCCTGTTCGATCTGCGTGCGCGTCCGCGAATTTACCCAGCCCTCGCGGAACGATACCGGCTTGGCTTTCCAGACCAACCCGTAGCTGACCGCGACCACAGCCAGAACGGCGGCCACCAGTCCGATCTTGCCTCGCGAGTCACGAAGCCACTCCCAAGCAATCGACACTCCCACGGCGCAAAACACCGCGAACGCCGGCAGCAGCTCAATTCCGTAGCGAACGTTGTAAAGCGAAAACGGCCACCATGCCGGCAGAAAAATGGGCACTCCAGAATACGCAATTGAAATTGCATAAAACGGCACGGGGATCCATAACAACAGCAGTGGCCACTTTTCTCGCCGGAAAATCAATAACAATGCCGCGCCACCCACGGCCAACCCCAGCCAAAGCCGATGCAAATTGCCCTCTGCAACGTTAAGTTCCGCCGCCTTCACAAAATAACTTGCCGCCAGCGGCAAATTTGCGGTCCCCGGATGCGGCGGGCTGCCCGGCGGCGAAGTCCTGCGCTCAATCGCCTTGGCCGAATACGGTCCATTGGCGAACTCCAGCGGATTGCGATAGACGATTGCGTTATATCCAAGCCAAACAGCCGGGGCGACTGCCGCCAACAGCAAAAAGGTAACAACCGGTCCACGCAATCGCGCAGGGCCCTGCTTCACTAAAAAAACAATCACCGCCACGCCCACGGCGGCAATCAGGAACCATCCGTCATAGCGGGTGAGGGACGCCGCAGCCAGGCAACCGGCACACTTCATCAACTTCGAGTTCGAGGCCGGATCTTTTTCTGCTTCCCGCACGAATTCGGTGAAGTAGAGCGTCGCCCAAATAAAGAAGACCAGATACACCGGTTCCGTCAATGCGGTACTTTGCAGATAAACCAGGTTGGGATTCGCCACAAAAATTACTACCGCCAACCACGCCGCGATTCTCGCGGAAAGCACCGCTTCTTCCGACCCACGGACCAGTCGAAAGATTCCCACCGCGCTGAACACGAAAGAAAACAACGAAGGAATGGAACCGCCAATTCCGGTTTGCCACATCCAGTCTGACAGCAGGAACGGCGCCATCAGCAGATGCGGCAGCGGCAGCCATACCGTCCCCAGTTGCAGCAATCCGGGCGTGCGCGAGTCAAAGATCCGCCGCGCGATGTTGATGTGCGCAACTGCATCGCCGTATAGCAGTATTTGGTCGGAGCGTAAGTAGTAGAGAAAAGAGGCGACCGAGACGCAGGCGGCAATCTGCGCCACCAACGAAGTTTCGCGGTCCCAGCCCTTGGCAGGGCTCATCATTCCAGGTGAGTGAGCTCGCGGAAGAGTTGGAACCGCGCTTCGATTTCCTCGCGGGTCAGATTGTGCAAGCGCTCTGAACCGAATTCTTCCACAGCAAACGACCCCATTACGCCGCCGTAGAACAGCGCCCGCTTAATCACTTCGCGGTTGATCTCTTCCTGCGAAGCGATGTATCCCATAAATCCGCCGGCGAAGCAGTCGCCCGCGCCCGTCGGATCTTTCACTTGCTCGATTGGCAGCGCCGGCGCGCGAAATGGATGCCGCCCAATTCCAAAAGCCCCTTCACGAAAGAAAATAGTCGCGCCGTATTCGCCGTGCTTGATGACCAGCGCCTGCGGTCCCATGGCCAGCACCTTCTGCGAAGCCCGCAACAAGTTGGTTTCGCCGGCCAGCATCTTGGCCTCGCCGTCGTTGATCAGCAGAATGTTCACCAGCTTCAGCGTCTCGACTAATTCCGCCCGCGCTCCCTGAATCCAAAAATTCATGGTGTCGCCACCGGTCAGCTTCACATCTTTCATTTCACGGCGGACAGTAGCTTGCAAACTAGGATGGATATTCGCCAGGAATAAAAACTCTGAGTCGCGATATTCGGCAGGAATCTGCGGCTTGAAGTGCTCAAAAACATTCAGCTCGGTGAAATCGGTCTTGGCTTCGTTGAGGTTTTCCAGATACTGTCCGCCCCAGCGAAACGTCTTACCCTTCACATGCTCAATGCCGCGAGTATCAATGCCTCGCTTCTTCAAAACGTCTTCATGCTCAGGCTTGAAATCCTCGCCCACCACCCCAACCACCCGCACGTCGGTAAAAAAACTCGCCGACATCGCGAAATGCGTGACTGACCCTCCCAGCACGTTTTCCCGCTTGCCCGAGGGCGTTGCAATATTGTCGAAGGCAACCGAACCCACTGCCAGAATGCTCATCAGTTACCTTTTTTCTCCCAGTATTTTCCAACAATCAACTTCAGCTTCTCTTTAGTGGCCGCCGGAACCAGGCTTTGGTCAGTTAACAGCGCGTGGGCCAGCGCCGCTCCGCATTTACAGCCGCGCGCCGTAGGCATTGCCGCTACTGCTTCCTTCACTACTTTGCAGGCGTTATCCGCATTTTTCAGCAGCACTGCAACTACCTGGTCGACCGTTACCGAATCGTGGTGCGGATGCCAGCAGTCATAGTCCGTTACCATCGCCACCGTGACGTAGCAAAGCTCCGCCTCGCGCGCCAGCTTGGCTTCCTGCAGGTTGGTCATTCCGATCACGTCCATGTTCCAGCCGCGGTACACGTTCGACTCGGCCTTGGTGGAAAATTGCGGCCCTTCCATACAGACATAAGTGCCGCCGCGTTTGCCAATTACCCCGGCCTTTTTGCAAGCGCCTTCCAACACCTTCGCCAGCTCTCCACATACTGGATCGGCAAATGAAACGTGCGCCACCATGCCTTCGCCGAAGAAAGTGTCGATGCGATGCCGCGTCCGGTCAAAAAACTGATCCGGGATAACAAACTCCAGCGGCTTGTGCTCCTCCTTCAATGACCCGACAGCCGACACCGACAGAATCCGCTCGACGCCAAGTTGTTTGAACCCATGGATATTGGCGCGAAAGTTCAACTCGCTCGGAAGGATACGGTGGCCGCGGGCATGCCGCGCCAGGAACGCAACCTTTTTGCCCTCAAGCTTCCCCAACACATACACATCGGACGGATCGCCGAACGGCGTCGTCAGGCTAACTTCCTGAATATCCGTAAGACCCGGCATGGCGTAAAGCCCACTGCCACCAATAATCCCAATATCAGCTTGCGACAAGCATCCTCCGTGGAACTCCAATCAGCAATTCGTGAATCGTGATTATACAAAACGACCGGTGATTCTGAGATTTGGTCCAACGTCTGTCATTCTGAGCGAAGCGAAGAACCCCTATACTATCGACACTTTTTCGGCCCGAGGAGTCCTTCGGCGCAAGAGCGCGCCTCAGGATGACAAAGGGATTGATGATCCTGCATTTCTTACTTCTGCATTCCGCATTCCGATTCTCCTAAAGCCCTCACCGCTTCCCCGCCCCAAACAACGCCGCCTGCAACGCCGCCGTAACCTGCGGATCCAAACTCTCCGTAACCATCACCGTGTCCCCTTCGGCATCAATCACCACCGGGCCCTCCTCTGTCAGAAAAGTGCGTGCGCCGACCAGCCCTTCGATTTTCTCCAGGTCGAGTGCAGCGCCGTGGTCTGCCACAGCCTCGCGCGCCCGGCGATACCGCTTGGCCAGCGACCGCGCATAGATAGCCGCAAACTCCCCCGCCCGCTCGGCGCTCGACCACCGCGAAGCGTAAAACAAGCCAAGCGGCGCATTCGCATCGTCTTTTCGCTTCGCCGCGTAGTAATACCCGCCGCGCCAATGCGGATAAACCTTCTGCGACGCCTCCACTCCGGCGTACTGGTCAACCAGTATCGCGACATCGAACTCACCCATCGACCCAATATCAAAGCGTTCATAATCCTTGAAGATGGATTTGAAATCGGGCAGCGGCATGGGATCAATCCGCTCCCTTGTCAGATAGGTCTGCGGCTCCATAATCTGCCGCGTGCTGCGCGGCGGATCGCGAAACACATCCACAAAAGCCTTTTGCTTGCCTTGTTTCAGCAGCGCCGCCTCGAAATCCAAGCCATACCGATATGGAAATGTCAGCGCCTCCTTCAGGAATATCGGAGCATTGTGGAACTCGACAGAGTCGGCCGTCCCCACCAGCATCCCCTGCTTCAGCGCCTCCGCCACCTCAGGTGAATTCAACAGTGACTTCTTCATTGGCGCCAGTGTGTAATCAATCAGCGTAACCATCGCCTGGCCTTCAACCACCGCCTGTCGCGCCGTGCTGATCTCGTCTTCATCGATATCGTTGGATGTAGGCTCTTTCTTGCTGTCGAGATCCTGATCCTTCATCCACTTTTCCAGGCCGAAATTCTGGTCCTGCAACGCATGCGTCAATTCGTGCGCCAGCACCGGTTTTTGTTGCTCAATATCAACCCAGTCCAGCAGGTTCACGGTTTTGCTCTTCGGCTCATAAAACCCCGCCACCTGCTCGCGCAACAGGGCCACTAGAAACTTCGGGAGATCGAAATCCTGTGGCAGCAATCCAAATTTCTTGAGTACCAACTCTGACCGGCGCAAGCGCTGCGCATCTTCATCCTCTTTCATGTGCTTGGTCAGGTAAGCCACTACCTCGTCACGGCTGATCAGTTTGCGTTTTACTTTATGTTTAATCGGTAATCCAGTGTCTTCGCTCGAGAACTGCAGGATTTCATCGATCGAGCGAAACAGCTCCTTCGCCTCCTGCGGAGTTACCTTGTGCTCTTCGGTTACGGTCGCGACCGGTTCACCGTGCGTCGCCGTGGACGATTCGTCCGACTTGCTCGTCTCTTCCGCGAAAACCTGCGCCCCGCCAATGCCCGCCACCAACGAGCAGGCCAGCGCCAACCTGATCAGAGCAGTTTTTATGAAATCCGTTTTCAATGAAGGCCTCGGCATTGAGTTTATACTGTTGAAATGGCAGTGAATCTGTGGGACTCAGCAGAACACGCGCTGCAATACCTCGGACGTGCCGACTCCATCCCTCATCGCGTAGAGGGCGAAGCCACTCTTCTTGAATTTATTCCTTCCACTGTGCGCCGCATTCTTGATCTCGGCACCGGCGACGGAAGACTCCTGGCGCTAGCCAAACTCGGCCACCCGCGGGCCGAAGCCGTCGCCATAGATTTCTCGCCAGCTATGCTCGATGCCGCCCGCACCCGTTTTGCCGGCGACCGCAGTGTGACCATCTTGGCTCACAATCTCGACCACTCACTTCCGCAACTCGGGGCCTTTGATGCCGTCATTTCCAGCTTCGCTATTCATCATCTCATCCATCCCCGAAAGCGCCAGCTCTACGCTGAAGTTTTCGCGTTGTTAGGCCCAGGCGGTGTTTTCTGCAACCTCGAGCACGTAGCCTCCGCCACCCCTGAACTTCACGAAGGATTTCTACAGCAGCTAGGCCTCACTCCCGAAAACTGAAGACCCCTCCAATAAACTGTTAGAGCTTGAAACTCAGCTGGGATGGCTGCGTGAAATCGGATTCGCCGACGTAGACTGCCACTGGAAGTGGCGAGAGCTTGCTCTCTTAGCCGGTCGCAAGCCGTAAGCACTCGGCGCATTCCCGCCATCTTGTCATTCCCGCCAACCAACTTCCGCCGTGCAGAAAATCCGTTTCGATTATCTTTGGGTAGGGCACCGGCTTCAGCCGTGCCAATAAATACCAGGCGATCAGGTGACGCGCCAATCTGGCGCAACTGTTTCGGCCGCTGATATGTAAAGCAACCTTAGACGCTGAGGCGACTAATCTTTCGCGGCATAGTGGCACCATGAACTTCGTGCCCTTCCCCCTTTCTTGCAGAGCTTTTCCGCAGAAAATCCGTTTCGATTCTCTTGGGTAGGGTACCGGCCTCAGCCGTGCCAATAAGCGCTCAAGCTTGGTCGCGCTTTAGCGCCTGCGGTTGGCTGTGACGCTCCCAAGCTTTCTCGAGCGTGTGGAAGGAACCGAAGGCCTTCTGTAATTTCCCAAACACTCCCCTCGGCCATGTCCGATCGGACAGCAGTGACCACGGTCATCTGAGTGCCCCGACCCTGACTGGTCATACATCTTTTGGTGGGCTACCCTGAATCCATACTTATACAGCCCCCTTCGTTCACCATATGACCTGTCAGGAGAGCCTGCATGGCTTTTAACAAGTGCGTTTTCGTAAGCCTAATGATTTTTGCCGGAATGGCTGCAGCGCAGCCCTCGTCCCGCATTCGGCAGCCAATTGACAGCAATCAAACCACTTTTCTTCGCGGTAACGTGCATCGTCTCGCGCGCGCCGAGTTTGATCGAGGCCCGGTCAGCCCGGCACTTAAGATCCAGGGTGCGTCGATTGTGTTCAATCACTCCGCCACCCAGCAGAACGATCTCGACACCCTCATTGCTCAACAGCAGGATCCAGACTCGCCCAACTACCACAAGTGGCTCAGTACTCAGCAGTTCGGCGATCGTTTCGGAATGACCGAAGACGACATTGCCAAAGTTGCGACTTGGCTGAAGTCGCAAGGCCTGACCGTAGATCGGGTAGCCGACAGTCGCACCCAGATATTTTTCAGCGGAACCGCCGCGCAAGTGCAGCGAGCGCTGCACACCGAGTTGCATCAGTTTGTAGTAAACGGCGAGAACCATTTCGCTAACGCCACCGAACCCGCCGTCCCTGCGGCACTGGCGAATTCCGTGCTGGCTGTGCGAAATCTGAATAACTTTCGCATTCAGCCGCGCAATCTTAAAGTCCGCAGGGTTTCCGCAGACGCCCACTTTGAGGCAGGCAGCGGCAATCACTTCATCTCGCCCGACGACCTTGCCACCATTTACAACCTGAAGCCGCTTTACGCGATCGGCATCGACGGCGAACAGTCCATCGCGGTCGCCGGCCAGACGCAAATCAGCCAGGCCGACATCACTACCTTTCGCAGCGCCTCCGGCCTGTCGAACAATCCTGTGCAGATGGTGCTCGTCCCCAGCAGCGGCGCCTCCACCACCGTCGATGGCGATGAACTTGAAGCTGACCTCGACGTCGAGTGGTCAGGCGCGGTGGCGCGCAATGCCAAAATCATTTACGTCTACACCGGCAACGGCAACCTGAACGTCATTGACGCCATGGAGTATGCCATCGAAAAGAATCTGGCTCCGGTAATTAGCATTAGCTACGGCTTGTGCGAAGCCAGCGCCGGAAGCGCCAACATGACCGCCTTGCAGAATGATGCAAAGCAGGCGATTGCCAAAGGCATCACCATCTCGTCGGCCTCTGGCGACGAAGGCGCAGCGGATTGTGAAGACTCCAACGCCCAGTCTGCCATCCTGGGCCTGGCTGTCAACATTCCTTCCGCCATCCCTGAAGTCACCGGCGTCGGCGGAACCGAATTCAGCGGCGACGTCAACAATGCCGCTACCTATTGGAATGCCGTAAACGACAGCAATAACGCCTCGGCGCTTTCCTACATTCCCGAAACTTCATGGAATGACACTGCAGCCACCGTGGCTGCCAACAAGGGTTTCTCCGCCGGAGGCGGTGGCGCCAGTACCTTCTTCGCTAAACCAAGCTGGCAGGTCGCCACCGGAGTTCCCGCCGCCAATCATCGCTACGTTCCCGACATTTCTCTCAACGCTTCAGCCCGTCACGATGGCTATCTGGTCTGCTCCGCCGGTAATTGCGTCAACGGATTTGTCGCCTCCGATAACACCTTGACCCTGGTCGGCGGAACCTCGGTCGGAGCGCCGGTATTTGCGGGATTAGTTGGTCTGATCGATCAAGCGACGGAGAGCATCGGACAGGGCAACGTTAATCCCACGCTATATGGCTTGTTTGCCTCCCATAACAATGCGTTCCACGACATCACCACCGGCGACAACAAGGTTCCCTGCACCACCGGAAAACCAAATTGCCCAAGCGGCACCACTTCCATCGGATTCAGCGCTGGCGCCGGCTACGACCAGGCAACCGGACTCGGTTCCCTGAACATGTTCAACCTGGCACAGGCATGGCCAGGCTTTAGCGCCAGCAACTCCTTCGGCGTAACGCCCGCAACTTCGGCAGTTTCGATTGCCAGTGCCGGCTCCTCGGGCACCGATGTATTGACTGTCAGCTCAACTACTGCGTTTTCGGGAAACGTGGCTTTGACCTGCGCCCTGGTTCCCGTTACCACCGACGCGGCGTGCTCCATCAATCCAGCTTCTGTCACGCTGGGCACCACCGCTAATTCAGCAACTGCCACACTAACGGTCTCTACCGTCGCTGCTCACGCCGCCACCGCTTCCTCCCACGGCATGGGATGGTTCGCCACTGGCAGCAGTCTGTTAGTTGGAATATTTGCCATCGGGATTCCTTCACGCCGCCGTCGTTGGGCCGCCATCCTCGGACTACTCGCACTGTGCGCCGTGCTCTTCACGGGTGTGGGTTGCGGCGGAGGCAGCAGCTCCTCCCCGCCCACCATCACGGTTCCCGCTACTCCCGGCACTCCAGCGGGAGCTTTCACCGTGGTCGTTACGGCCATGAGTGGAAGTGTTTCACACACCACGAATGTAACCGTCACCTTGCAATAACACGTCGCAAGAAGAAATTCGTCGGGGTTGTATGTACAAGCCGGCGGAATGCAAACAGTTAAGTGCCGCTATATCGGCACTTGCGTAAACGTTCCCAAACTCTCTTACCTCATTTTCCGTGTAAATTTTTTCTACAGACTTCCCCTCTTTCTTCTAAGGACGCCGCGCTAACTCCCGCCGATTCAAGTGCCTGGAAGAACCTCCAGCAGTAGGCGCAGATGGCCGTATGCCTGCTTTTACTACCAGCATGAAAAACGATGATAAGGAATGGCGAGACCTCTGTGAGCAGGTTGCCAAAGAGACCGACCACAAAAAGCTCATGGAGTTGGCTGAAAAAATCAACACTGTGCTGGAAGCACGCGAGCAAAAACTTCGTCCGCATCGCAACGACGGCTCTGACTCACCCGACGGCCGGGATTCCTTTGAGTAATGACGAAATGCAGAAATCAGCTATGATCTCTTGCATCCGAAATGGGCGAGCCCTCCACTCAACTCATCCGTCCGCGCGATGCTGCGAAAATTCTTGGCATCAGCTATTCCACATTGAAGCGTTGGATTCTTACCAGGCAGTTACGATCCGTTAAGACCCAAGGCGGACACCATCGCATTCCGGAAAGTGAACTTGACCGTCATCTTTATCGCGCTCCGCGCAAGAATCTTGCAGCGGAGCGCCGGGCCCAGTTCCGCCACATCAGCGGACGAAATCAACTCGTAGGCCGCATCATCGACCTCAAAATCGAAGGCTTGCTGGCACAAGTGCGACTCTCCATCGGCGGCCAGCACATCACGGCAATTATCACCGCCGACGCCGCCCGCGAAATGCGCCTGGAAAAAGGTCAAACCGCCGCCGCCCTGATTAAAGCCACAGAAGTTATGATCCTGCGCCCGTAGAAGAACTAGAACAACAGCAATCTTGTCATTCCGAGCAAAGCGAGGAATCTGCTCTCCCCACCACACAGACTTGTCGATGCCACCCACCCGCTGTCATCCTGAGGCGCGCGCTTTGCCCCGAAGCGCCTGCCCTGAGCTTGTCGAAGGGCCCCCTACCCTCAGCAATGCAGCCCGCCAAGTGTCCTTCGCTGCACTAAGAATGACATACACCCGCCCCAATCCACCCTATCCGGATACGATTTAAGTTGATTTGACAGGACCAATCAATCTGCATTAAATCGTCTCTCCATGTCATGCAAGACTATGTCACGCAAGATATTGATCCGGGCTCTGCTCGCTCTCCTCTTCCTCAGCACGTTCTGCGCCGCGCAGGAAATTACCGTTGCTGCCGCCGCCGACCTGCAATTCGTTTTCCAGGACGTCGCTACCCGGTTCCAGAAAGACACCGGCCACAACGTCAAACTGATCTTCGGCTCTTCCGGCAACTTTTTCGCTCAAATACAGAACGGTGCTCCCTTCGATATCTTTTTCTCCGCCGATATCGGCTATCCCCAGAAGCTCGAGGCCGCCGGCCTTGCTGAGCCCGGCACTTTGTACGAATACGCCACCGGCAAAATCGTATTGTTAGCTCCCAAAGCGTCACCACTTGACCTCAAGAGCGGCCTCTCCGTCCTGCTTGATCCGCAAATCAAGAAGATCGCCATCGCCAATCCCGAGCACGCGCCTTACGGACGCGCCGCCGTCGCCGCCCTGCAACACGAAAAACTCTACGACCAGATTTCCTCAAAGTTCGTTATGGGAGAAAACATCTCCCAGACCGCGTCATTCGTCGTTTCCGGCGCCGCCGACATCGGTATCGTCGCGCTTTCCCTGGCGCTCGCGCCCACTGCCCAGGAGAAAGCCAGCTACGCCTCCATCCCCGACGACGAATACCCGCCGATCCGCCAGGGAGCGGCGATTTTGAAAGCGTCCCAGCAGAAAGAACTCGCGCGGCAATTCATGGCATACCTGAAAAAGCCCGAGATCGTCAGCCTGCTGGAAAAATACGGCTTCGCCGTGCCCAAGACCCAGTAGAAGTTTCTAGGAAGTTCCGGACTAAATTCGAGGTGAAAAGTGAAACCTGCTCTATGGTTTGTTGTCGTTCTTTCTATTTCCACCGGTTTGCTCGGACAAGCTTCTAAGCCAAAAGCCAAACGGCCGGTGGCACACGCAGCCATCGCCGCCGAGGTGCAGGCGCTCCGCGACGCTTTGGCCGCCCAGCAACAACAAATGCAGCAACAGCACGACGAAATGGAACAGCTCAAGTCTCAGCTTCAGCAACTGCTGCAATCAAACGCGCAAGACGCATCCGCGGCGCAGGCCAGTGCCGAGCAGGCTCAGACCACCGCCAGCCAGGCACAGCAGTCGGCCGCGGCCGCGCAACAAATGGCGGTAAAAGCTTCCTCTGACGTCACCGACACCAAAGCCGCGCTGGCAGTTGTCGATAACAATGAAAAAGATCAGGGCAAAAAGCTGGGAGCGCTCGAAGCTCTGGCGGGCCGCATCCGCTTCACCGGCGACGTGCGGGTTCGCGGTGAGAATTTCATCCAGGATTGTCCCGGCTGCGCCACCCGCAACCGCGGCCGCATCCGCGTGCGCTTCGGAGTCGAGGGTAAACTTTCCGACGACTTCACCGGCGGCTTCATGCTGACTTCGGGTTCGCTGGCCGACTCGAACTCCACCAACGAAACCCTTACCAATTTCTTCAGCCGCAAAACCATCGGTATCGACCGCGCCTATATCGTCTATCATCCGGGCGCGCACAAATGGCTTTCGCTTACCGGCGGCAAATTCGCTTACACCTGGACGCGCAGTTCCCTCACCTTTGATCCCGATCTGAACCCGGAAGGCTTCAGCGAAAAAGTATCCTTCGATCTGCACGGACCGGTACTGAAGAATTTCACCGCGCAGGGGATTCAATTGCTCTACAACGAAACCAGTCGCGGTGACGACTCATTCGCTGTCGGCGGCCAGGTATCAGGCAAACTTGACTTCGGATTCATGACCACTACACCGTCTTTTACCCTGCTGAATTGGCGCGGAATCGATGCCCTGCTCAATGCTTCCGCTTTCGGTGTGCAGGCTACCAGCACTACCGGAAGCCTGCCGGTTCCCGGGGAAGGCCCGGGCTGCGCCACCGGTTCCGGCTTACCCGCGGTGCCGCCGTGCGTTTATTCGCCGCAAACCTTTACCAACGCAACCTATACCGACGGCAGCGGCAAAATTCATTACTGGTCGCAATTTCTCTATGCCGATTTGATCCTGGCCAATCGCATCAAGACGTCATCCGAAAAGTTTCCCCTCAACCTCAGCCTGGAATTCGAAAACAACCTGAACGCCGCCGAACATCCTCTGGGAAAAACAGGCGCACAGCTTACCGGTCTGGGTAAACAATCGAAGGCCTACGGCGTCGACTTCAGTCTGGGACCAAACATGCTCACCGATCGCACCGCTCCCGGAAGCTTGCAGCTAGGCTATGCCTGGTGGCGGCAAGAGCAGGATTCAATCCTGTCGTCTTTCTCTGAAAGCGAAGAGCGCGCACCCACCAACATCATCGAGAACCGCATTTACGCCAATTACAAAGTGCGCCCGAATACGGTCGTCAGTTACAACATCTGGATAGGCCGTACCCTGAACAGTGCCCTGCAACACTCGCAACTCGCCCCCGGCCTCACCCCCGGCCAGCTGGAACCTTACCTAAGGAGAATGCAGCTAGACCTGATCTATTCGTTCTAAACAAAAAATGTGGCGCGGGCGCCCTCGCCCGCGAAAAGCCGGAGGGCGAAAAATGAAGTAGTCGGAACTCCCGTAGGCTGAATGCTCGAGAGCTGCAAAGGCGATTCGCGTCCACTCAGGTTGCAGCCAGATTCTTCTGCTGAATCCGAACCCGGAATTATCTTAACCATGCCACAAGAGTGTCGCCTTCTCCGACAGCAGGCATCACCGTGGAGGCGTGGCGCTTCCAGCGCCACGAATATAAGTCGCAAGCAAAGGCTTTAGCCGCTGGCCCTTCCCATTTCCGTCTAAAGCTTTTCCCCTGGGAATTTCTTTCCGCCGGGCTAAATTCGCGGTCGCACCCAGGCGCCGCAAGCGCGCTCACGATGATGCGGACCGCGCCGAACCAGGCTCGCCGGCTGCACCACCTCCGGGGCGGATTGCATCATCCTGATGCCGGAGTCTACGCGGCGGCAATCGAGTGGGGTTGCATGACCATGAGGATGGTGAGGAATTGCCCGAATCGGCTGCGACTTTAACCTCGTAACCACCTGACGCTGCGGAACCGGGTCGGGCAGCGGCTTAGGCTGCGTTGGCGGCAAAATCATTGCTAACGCCATGCTGCCGCTCAGCATGCAGGCCAGAAGAAAGTACATAGTTTCGACCCTAGGCGTCACCAAAATCCGGGTCAAGTTACCAAAATCCTGCCGTCTTAAGCCGCAAACGTTACCCAGCCCGGGCCGGTAACGTTTTTCCGCTTCCGTGCCGATATACCTGAAGTGAACGCCCCAGGGGTCCAACCCGCAGCAATCCAGCCGCCCTCGCAGGCCCTAACTCGCTTTATTGCGCGCCAGCCAATCCTGACGCGCGACGAGCAGGTATTTGGCTACGAACTGTTATTTCGTGACGGAGTTGAAAATTACTTTCATTGCTCAGATGTGGAGGCTGCCGCTCGCAGCACGCTCGACGCGTCCATGCTCATGGGGTTGGATGTACTCTGTGGGGGACGGCGAGCCTTCGTGAATTGCACTTATGAAGTGCTGCTGAAGGACTACATCACACTCCTTCCCGCGAATCAGACGGTGATCGAAATTCTCGAATCGGTTGACCCCGACCCCCTGGTCATCGCCGCCTGCCAGCGCATGAAAGAAGCCGGCTACCTGATCGCGCTCGACGACTTTGATATTGGTGATCCCCGCGAAGTGCTCACCGATTTCGCTGACATCATCAAGGTGGACGTGAAACACGTTTCAGCCAAGCGCCAGGCAGAAATAATTAAACGCTATGGCCCCTGGCGCTGCCGCCTGCTGGCTGAAAAGGTGGAGACTCGGGAAGAGTTTCTGGCCGCACGCAATGCTGGATTCGTGTACTTTCAGGGATATTTTTTCAGCCGTCCCGAGATCCTCACCACCCACGAAATTCCCGCCAACCGGCTGAACTACATCCGCATGCTGAAGGCGGTTTCAAAACCCGAACTGGACGCCAACGAGATTGAGAGACTGGTCAAAAGCGATGCATCAATCTGTTACCGCCTGTTGCGATATTTGAATTCTGCCGCCTTCGCGTTCGGCTCCGAAATCCATTCGGTGAAGCACGGACTGTCGCTGCTGGGGGAACGCCAGGTTCGCCGCTGGGTACGATTGGTGGCCACTTTAGGCGCCGCTCAGCAGAAATCCACCGAACTGGTTCTGATGGCGTTGGCGCGTGCCCGCTTCTGCGAATTGTTGTCGCCTAAGGTCAGCCACGGCGACTCCGATCTTTTTCTTTTAGGTCTGCTGTCTTTAATCGACGTGATGCTCGAAGTGCCCATGGCCACGCTGCTCGAACAGGTTCCGGTCGATCAGGAAACCAAAGCCGTGTTGCTCGGTGGCGCCAGCCGCCTGCGTCCGCTATATCAGTTGCTGCTGGCGCGCGAATCGGGAGACTGGCAGGCGGTAAAAGAGTTCGCCACTCAGCTCAAAATCACCGAGGCGGAAGTCGCCGAAGTGTACTGGGAGGCTATGCAGTGGGCGCGTCAGGTGAACGAAGGTTAGGTACCTTGCCGATGATTGTTGAGGGTACCCGCACCAGACCATGCACTTCCGGTGGAAAACTGTGGTCACTTTGGACTTGCGCTGCTGGGTGGGCAGAGTTACCATCATAATGTTCTCAGCGGCCATGCTTCCTAGCTGGCCCTCTGCGCTCTCTGGCTCCAGGCGCCAAACGATTAAGATCATTCACGACTGAGTTCCAGCCGAAATGGGTTTTTCGCATACGCTTTTTGCTGTTTGTTAAGCGAAGCGCTATCCAGAGATAAGTTAAGTCAACGCACCAGGAGACCGGCTCCCCTTCGGGCCCACTAAATGTAGCGAAGTTAAAAACTTAAAGAGAAAAATATGAATGTAGGACCTGCAAATCCCTCCGGAGGAGGGAGAAACAGACGGAGGCGTGGACGCCGTCCGCCAAATCGCGGTGGTCACCAGGGTGGTGGCAGTGGAAATGGCGGAGGCCGCGACCGTCAGCAACTGCAAAGCGGAATCTATTCCGCCCCCATGGACCATAGCTACCGCGCCGCCCAGGCTGGTAACGGTTCCCGGCCCGGCCGGCAGCGACCCGGTTTCGCGCCCTCTTATTCGCCGGTCGATCCCGATCCTCTGCCTCATCGCGAAGACGCCACCTCACGAATTTTTGCCTTCGTCGACGACCTGTTTTTCATGGCAAAGATTCAAGAGACGGCGCGCAAGCTCAATGTAAAAGTGGAATTCATCAAGACCGAAAAAGACCTGCTCGATCACATCAAGCAGAATGGCGACGAGAAACCGTCGCTGATCATTTTCGACATGAATAACGTCAACGCCAAGCCGTTGACCTTGATCCCAAAATTGAAGACCAAGCTAAAAAAGACTTCGATCATCGGCTTCCTCTCGCACGTCCAGGGAGATCTCAAGCAAAAAGCTCATGAAGTCGGCTGCGACATGGTGCTGCCGCGGTCGGCTTTTTCCCAGAATCTGCCGCAGCTACTGCGGCGGCATGGTGCCCCCGAAGAGGAAACCACTCATTAGCGTTAAGCTCTGCCCCAAGGGTAGAGCCGTAGCTCGGCTACTGCTTGGGGCCGGTACGGACTGGGCGATTCTTGAAAGGTCTCAGCCGTAGCGGAGCTACGGCTCTACGTGGCGTCTATCGAAGACTCAAAGTATAGACATAAACGTACATACAAACGCTCTAGCGGCCCTACAGTAATTCCCAAATTGGGAAGTGTTGACACTAAAGAAGTTAAAAGACACAGTGTCCTCTACCTAATTCGGCGTGTCAGCTATCGCTCTACGGCCCTTAGAACGCCGGGAAATGGCATTCTACGTGAGGCCTCTCATCCCAAAATTAGAGCTCCGCGGGGGCTCTCTGTAAGTGATTGAAAATTAGTAAATCACCCCGCCGACGCCACATGACAAATCTATCGGGAGAACTTCCGCAATAGTCCTTCAATCTTTCTTTCGGACTTTATGAGTCTGGTCACTTTCATTCGGTGGCCAGCCGCCCATTCCATTCCAAGCCAGATTGTGGAATACGTCGTCCATTTCCCTGGACTCCCTCTTCATTCCCTGATCGATCCACCAGTCCAATAGCGAGAAAACACTCCCTGCCAGAGCATGCGCATGAGCTGATTGCTGCGCCGGTCCCATCTCAATGCCCGACCGCTGAAGCCGCTCTTCGATCGACCGCGCAAAAATCCCCCGCGCCAGGGTCTGCACGTCGTCCATCTTTCCCGCTTTCACCAGTGCCGCATAAAACCCATGTGTCTCGCGAATGTGGGAGAACAACTCCTGCACCGGCAGCAATCGTCTGGGACTGGCTCCGTGCTGGCTCAGTGCGCTGGAAAGCAATTGAAGAAAATCCTCTACGTCGCTGAGAAACAAATCATCTTTGTCGCGATAGTGCTGGTAAAAGGTCGACCGTCCTACCCCGGCACGATCCAAGAGATCCTGCACAGTGATGTCGTCAAAGTTCTTTTCCTGCATCAGCGCGACCAGCGCGTCGCCCAGCGTGTCACGAGTCCGCAGGATTCTACGGTCAGTTTTTGCTGCCGGCACTGCCACTTTGCCTTTGCTCGTAGCGGCCTTCATATTTCCTCGTTCCCGGACAAATTCGCGGTCATTGTTCGGTATCGCGGCGGTTCCGCAAATAGCGCTTTCACCCACGACGTAAGTGTGTCTAGAGTGTCCTCATGACGGACGATCGTAAATCTGGCATTGCTCTGATCGCTGGTTCGCTCGGTGGCATGCTCACCATGGCGATTCACCCCACAGCGTCGGGTTCCTACACCTTAGCCCAAGTTTCGCATCTGGCACTGACCTCCGGGATTGCTCACTCACTCGCCATGGTGAGTATTCTCCTGCTGTTTCTTGGCGCCTGCGGCCTCACGAGTCGCCTTGCAGCTGCCGACCGCCTTGCATTCGCAGCCCTCGTGACTTACGGCTTCGCTTGCGTCGCCATTGTAATAGCCGCCGCGGTTAGCGGATTTGTCATTCCCGGGATCATCAAGCACATGGCGCGCGACGTTCCGGCGGCCGCCCACCAATGGCAGATTGTGGTCGACGGAATCTTCCAGATCAATCAAGCGTTTGCGCGCATTTATTCCGTGGCCGGCTCAATAGCGATAATTTTCTGGTCAGCCTCTATGCTGCGCAACCGAAGTAGTGGCCAGCCAGTCGCCGTCTACGGCTGCGTTGTCTCGCCACTGATCATCATCGGAATCGGCACCGGCCACTTGCAGTTGGATGTGCATGGTATGGCCGCAGTCATGCTGGGCGAGGCTATCTGGTTCATCTGGATGGGATCTAAATTGTGCTCAAGACCAATAATTGCCACGGCTGCCGCGGGTTAGGTCCAAGCGAAAAAGCTATCCCGGTGGCCAGTTTAAATTCCGGCCACCGAGCAGATGCACGTGCAGGTGAAACACCGACTGCCCGGCCCCGGGGCCGACGTTCAGCACCGTGCGATATCCATTCTCGATGCCGCGCTGGCGGGCGATCTCAGCCGCCGCCAAGTGGCAGCGTCCGATCAGTTCCGCGTCGGCTTCGCTCGCTTCTTTCAGTCCCGCCACATGTTTTTTGGGGATCACCAGCACATGAGTAGGAGCTTTCGGGTCGATATCTTCGAAGGCGAAGGTGTGCTCGTCTTCGTACACCTTCTTCGAAGGAATCTCGCCTCGGATGATGCGGCAGAAAAGGCAGTCAGAGGTCATGGGACTGTGGCCAGTATAGTATCTGACGTCAGCTTTAGCGGCAGAAGCGTTGAATATCTGGCGGTGGTGGGGTTGGGATGTTGTTCATTTCGCCGGCCCAGCCGGTGCATCCACGGGCATTGACTACGCGGTTGACGGTCTGCTCCAGGTTGCGAGCCTTGGATTTGGCTTGCTCAACCAAAGTCGCCCCCAAATCGGCTTGCAGTTGCAGGATATCGGTGGTGTCCGAAGTGTTGCCGGCGTCATAGCTCACCAGCATCCAGACGTAAGCCTGGAGTTTGTCAGCAGGAACGCCTTTTCCATCTTTGTAGAGTTTCCCTAACTGCTGTTGTGCCTGGGGCAAACCTTGCATGGCAGCTTTTTCGAAGAGCTTTGCGGCAGGAGCGTACTGGCTGCGTTCGAGCAGCACCAAGCCGAGTAAATGCTGGCCGAAAGGGTCATCCTGATTGGCAGAACGCTGCAGCACTACCTGCGCCTGATTTAAGTCGCGAGCTGTGCCGGTGCCGGTGAAATACATGCGGCCGAGAACCCAGTCGCCGACCCGATCGTCCTGTTTGGCGGCTTTCTTGTACCAATCGACTGCCTGCCCGGGATCGGCAGGCGTGAGCCCACCTACTTCGTAATAGTAGCCAAGCGCAATCTGCGCCAGGGGATAGCCGAGGTCCGCCGATTTGCGGAAGTAATCCATCGCTGCCACGGTGTCGCGGCCCGGCCCAACTCCGGTCAAGGCGTCCATACCCAACTCAAACAAACGAGGCGCGTTCAGATTGGTCTGGGCGGAGGAATGGGTCGTCGCAACCAACACGCAACCAAACAGGAGGCCGGAGAAATAATGCCGTAGGGACTTCACTGCCCCCATGTTCGCTGGGAAGGTAGCGGTAGTCAAAATAACTTTGGTCACTGGGCTTAGATACAAGACCATGTCCGGCAGAGCGTAATTTTGGCGCCAAGCCAGCCGTGATTACGCTTATCGCTTGCCGGCCTTCGCCTTCCGTTGCCGTCCAAACACGCGCTCGAAGATCTTGTCGATGTTTCGCAGCTGGCGCTTCAAGTCAAAAGCATTCTCAATCTGCTTAGGGGGCACGCGGCTGGTGATATTTTTGTCCCCCAACACCAGTTCGCGGAAATTCAGGTCCTCTTTCCATGCCCGCATGGCATGGCTTTGCACCATGCGATAAGCGTCCTCGCGAGAAACCCCGTGCTCCACCAGATCCAGAAGCAGCTGGCCGCTGAAGACCAGGCCGCCGGTGCTTTCGAGGTTGGCCTTCATCCGCGGCGCATAGACGAACATGGTGTCGATTAGGTTGGCGGTTTTGTTGAGAAGGTAATCGACCAGTGTGGTGGAGTCGGGAATGATTACCCGCTCGACGGAAGAATGAGAGATGTCGCGTTCATGCCACAGGGGGACGTTTTCAAATCCCGCCTGGGCGTTCGCCCGTACCACGCGAGCCAGACCACTGATCTGCTCGCAGGTCACGGGATTGCGTTTATGCGGCATGGCCGACGAGCCTTTTTGCTTTTCGCTGAAGAACTCCTCGGCCTCGCGAACTTCGGTGCGCTGCAAGTGGCGAATTTCGGTAGCGATGTTATCGAGGCTGCTGGCAATTACTGCCAGCGTCGCCAGATAGTGAGCATGGCGGTCGCGTTGAATCACCTGCGAAGTCACCGGGGCGGCCCGAAGCCCAAGGCGGGCGCAGATTTTTTCTTCCAGCCCAGGACTGAGATGCGCCAGTGTTCCCACGGCACCGGAGAGTTTGCCAACGCGCATGTCTTCGATGGCGGCGTCGAGCCGCGTAATGTTTCTTTGCGTTTCGGAATACCAGTTGGCCAGCTTGAATCCGAAGGTGATGGGCTCGGCGTGGACGCCATGGGTGCGTCCGACCATGGGCGTGTCCTTGAATTCCCAGGCACGCCGCTTCAACACTTCGGCGAGGCGCTCCAGGTCAGCGGCAATGATTTTTGAAGCTTGCGCGATCAGCAGTGCCTGCGCCGTGTCGACGACATCGTTGGAGGTCAGGCCATAGTGAAACCAGCGCGACTCGGGGCCAACGAACTCAGCGACAGCGGTGGTAAAGGCGATGACGTCGTGGCGAACCTCAGCCTCGATCTCTTGAATGCGCTCGACTTTGAAGTTGGCCTTCTCGCGGATGGCTTTGGCCGCGGCCTTGGGCACGATTCCAGCCTGGGCGAGAATTTCGGTGGCCGCGATCTCGACAGTCAGCCAGGTGCGAAAGCGATTTTCTTCGCTCCAAATGCGGGCCATTTCAGGCCGGGTATACCGGGGGATCAAGGCTATGCACCTCTTGGGCGATCGGAGTTTAGAGAACCATGGATTCTAAATGGATGAGCGGGTCATGGGAAGGGATGGGGGAGAAACCCGCCGGATGGCACGAACCTCTCGTAGAGCCGTAGCTCCGCTACGGCTGACGCTGGCACAACCCTGCTTTGTGGCGCTGCCCAGCCGTAGCGAAGCTACGGCTCTGCTTTTGAGACCGTCATCGCGCTTATCGTCCTTGGACTTTGGCTTGGCCACTACTGCCGGCCAATCAATCCTAAAAAATCTTCTTTTCGGGGACCCGATACAGGCTGCCTGCCATGATCCATGCGACGCCGCTTAGGGAAAGCGCAATAAACAGGGTGAGCCACTCATGACGGTCTCGCGGCGTGGCTGCTACCCGCGGAATGTGGAGAATCAAAACCCACAAGCTGATCATGATTGCAAACAGCTTGGTTGCCAGGCGTGCGAGTACTCCAGTGAGAAGGGCGAGGCCGGCGGCACAATGGGCGGTCCCGGTGAAATATGCCCAGAACATCGGCACCCCAAGCCACTTGGGCACCCAACTGGCTACGGCCGCGGGGTACAGAAAATGCACCATGCCATAGACCGGCAGGCAGAGCGCGAACGCGTAACGGCAGGCCCATAAAAGTGGGCGGTTGACTACAGGACCTGACAGTGCGGCGAGGGTAAATATGCCGCAGGTCATCCCCAGAAGTTCAGCTTCGAGACCGGCGCGGCCACGCCACGTGGCGATTACCAGGGGAATGCACAGCAATGCCCACAACAGCCAGACAGAACCTAAAACGAGAGCCGCAGGCCTGACGGCCCTGCCTAAAATAAGGGCGACGCCAGCAATGATCAACAGCGCGCCATGCAGATATGCGAACGCCGCTCGCGAGGGCAAATGCTCAGGGACTTGCGTCCACTCCATAATGAAGTCGGCGAAGGCAATGTCGATGCCACCGAGCGCGACCATGCCAGCGCCCAGCAACACACGCCCGAGGTTGATTAAAGATTCCATGAGAACCTTCCTTTATCTAGGCACTCTGGGAACCTGGGAGCGCCTATGATCCGTCCACTAGGGTGAAGCGAATTGAATCACCATCGCGTGCCGAGCCTGCAAGCAGAGCCAACCCATTCTCCCTCACCACTTGTATTTGAGATGGGGAAGGTTTTCCAGTAACAAACTTGGTGGCACCGCTGGTATTGAGAATCACGGGTGGCCCGGCATCGCCTACGTAGACCAGAGCGCTGCCTCCGGACACCACATCCCGCAAAATGAAAAGCGACGCGATCGCAGAAGAGCTAAGCAATGTCGCCGCGCGGGAATTAATTTTGATGGCGCCGCTTGCACTCGAGGTTACGTTCGAGGGTAATATCTTGGTTGTTTTTAAGTTGGCGGCGGGTGCCGGCGCACCCAGAGCTGCGCCAACATCCACGCCGTTCAGAATGAGCGAGGTCATGCTTACGCGATTCTGGAATTGGATGAAACCACTGGGCGCGGTCGAGAAAGTCATATTGGTGGTATTGCTGTTGCCGTAAAACAATTGCCCGCTGGAATCGGCCTGCACGGCCGCGTTGGCGGTGCCAAAAATAATCCCCTGATTGCCTAGAAAAAGCGCGTGGGCGTGACGGGAGACACTGCCAATATCGATCGCATCGTCACGCATTGGAGTTAGAAGGTTGTGATAGATGCGCCATTCGTCAGAGGGAAGGCCAGCTTCCTTGACGGAAAATCCCACGGCCGGTTCGGAGGTAAAGTACATGCCGGTAAATTGATTGGGGGATTCGTCGAGTGATGTAAGGTTGGGGGACGTTGGCCCGGAATTGTGGAGTTGCAGTATGCCATGGCTAAGCACCATTTGATTGGTGAGGCGGTTTATGCATTGCCCCGGAGTTTCCCCAAACCAATCGTGAAACTCCCAGATCCCACCGTAATTCACCCCGCCCATATGAAGGTCAGCCCCGCGGGGGGTCACGGCGCGCTGGCTGGACGGACAATACTCATCCACTTCGCCTCCGCTGAGCAGGGTGGCGCTGTCAGCCTTGGAAGAACCCAGCACCAATCCGCCCGGAGAATTCCGCTGTCCAATCCGCATTTGTGAATGACTGTACGGCCCAGTTCCCGAGGTGCCGACTTCAAGCGAATAGAGAGGGTCCTGTTGTGTAGTGTTGATTGTTACATCCGAAAATGTCCCCCTTGGAGAAGGCGCGCTGGCGGCACTCCTTGCAATAGAGTTCTTATTGCGGGGCTCGCTCGCATTGTTCGGATCGACGGGAGCGCCAGCTTTCCCAGTGAGCGTCACGGCCGCCGCGCCGGACGACTCGCGGAGCTGATCTCCGAAAGCGCCCAGCGGTCCGGAGAGCGATTTCAGTTGTTCAACGGAAACAAAATCGGAAGGAGATCGTCCCCCGACTGTATTGGCGTCCAAGGCTTTCAACGCATAAGGGACGCTGAGTAGCGCCACCCGTTTTGACTCTTCCTGACCATCAATTAGAACTCCAAGCCAGCGAGCTTTACCGGTTAGAAACAGGTCGCTTGGAATGCCGGCAGCATGCTCGCTACCGAGCAGGACGGAATAGCGGCCAGTCGGATCTACTTCGACATTTTGCGATTCTACCCAGAGCGGAGCGCCTCCATTTTCGTCTTCGTACAAAGCAAATAGAATCCCAATTAAACCGGGACTGGATTTGCCCTCCCAATTCTCCAGCCGCCCATTGAAGCGGACCAGGCCAGGGTTCCCCGAAAAATTTGCTACGCACTGAGAACCACCGTTGCCCGCCCAAACTCTGTTTTGCAGTAAAAATCCCGAAACAAACATCCCTATGGCGAAACCAATGACACGTAATCCAAGGCTCATTCTGACAACCGCCCCTCACGGATGGTGGCGATTAGATGTAGGCTTTAGGACTGGCGAGCGAATAAAAGCGCTTCCTGTAATTGCAGATAGTAATGAATTGTGATCTTGTGCAAACCCCATCCGTCAACCAAGGCATGTGCTAGGGCATTGCAATTGGGTGAGCGACCGGTTTTTCGTTGGCAAGTGTCATCTTTACAATTTCCAGCTGGATTTGTGCTGGCGGGTACTTGTTCTGTCAGCAGAATCATCTTGGCGTTCTGGACGTGGCATTGATGTCGCAGTCCATCGAAGAAAACGCCCGGGCTCACACCTATTGCATTCCCCTTTCGGGTCGATTAACGTTGTTTCGCTCTCGCGTTCTCCCCTCCTCTTACTTTCCCTGCCGTAAAACTAAGCGTGTGTTGCATTGGGTGTGCAAAATAAGGCGGTTGCTCGGAAGGCCATACAAGATATAGTGTTTTCTTGCTTGACCCCGGCCCAATTTGGCCGTTACAGTAATGGGAATTCGTGCCCTATCCCATCCAGCCTGGGCGGGAGTTTTTCCGAAGCTAGCCATGGAGGAACCCGATTGGTAAACCAGGCGGACGATCTCTGTCGTTTTGCGATTTGCCTTATTAAGGCCCAGCCACTTGCAGCGCGCCCCAGGCGGCGGGATGCCGCTAATACCGCCGGACCAGTTCCGGTGTTGCATGTCATCACAGCGCTATCGAGGAGTGTCCGTTGCTCAAACTAAAAAGGCTTCAGATTCTTGGGTTTAAGTCATTCTGCGACCGCACCGAACTGAAATTTCACGGGGACGGCGTGGCAGCCATCATTGGTCCGAATGGGTGTGGCAAGTCGAATATCGCCGACGCCATTTCGTGGGTGCTGGGCGAGCAATCGGCCAAGACACTGCGTGGGTCGCGCATGGAAGATGTGATCTTTGCCGGGACGCGCGATCGCAAGCCGACCGGCATGGCGGAAGTGGCGCTGACGTTGATTAATCCCGAGGAGTACGACGGGGCAGACGCGCACGAGCCCACCGAGCTAGTGATCCAGGATGAAATGCCCTACGAGGATTGGGATGAGAGCGCGATTCGGGCGCGGGCCGCGGAAGAAGTAGAGAGGCTGACCGAAGAAGCGCAGCCAGGTCACGTCGAGGAAGGCGAAGTCGCGGCTGCGAGCGGCGTGGCCGAGGCAGAGGTTCCGGCGTCCGGTGAGGCGGCAGTCGCGGTTGCCGGGCCGCAGGTGGTTTTAAAGATTCGGCGGCGCAAGTTTCAGCAACAGTATCGGGCGGGCGAGATCGTGGTGACGCGACGGCTGTTCCGGACCGGCGACAGCGAATATCTGCTGAACGGAAAGCTGTGCCGGTTGCGCGATATCCAGGAATTGTTTATGGGCACGGGCCTGGGTCCGGAGTCCTACGCACTGATCGAGCAGGGACGCATTGGGCAAATTTTGAGCAGCCGCCCTACGGACCGGCGAAACATCATTGAGGAAGCTGCCGGGATTACTAAATTCAAGACCAAGAAGCGGCTGGCGGAAGCGCGCCTTGAGGATGCCAAACAAAACCTGTCGCGGGTGAATGACATTTTCGAGGAAGTGACGCGGCAGATGAATTCCCTGAAACGCCAGGCCTCCAAGGCGGAACGCTTTGCCAAGCTGCGCGACGAAATGCGCGCCAAGTTGCGGCTGGTATTGGCCAGTAAGTTCGCGCAGCTCGATAAGGAGAGCGCCGAAGTGGATGCGCAGGTGGGCGAAGTGTCGGAGGCAATCCGCGAGCAGAGCGATGTAGTTCAGCAATTTGATTCGGAACACGCATCGCGCACCCAGCGCGGCTACGCAGTTGAAGTCGAGAACCGGGAGAATCGCGAGCGGCTGAATCAGATCAAGATGGAAGCCGACCGGGCACAGGCGCGCCGGCACCACAATCAGGAGCGTTGCACCGAGCTGGTAACGCGTGCCGGGGCGTACGAAAACGAGATGTTGCAAGCGCGCATGCGAGTTACTGCTTTGCAATCGGAGATCGATGCCAACCGGCAGATTCTGGAGTCGGCGGCGGCAGATGTAGCGGCGGCACAGCAAGAGCTGGCTGCATGCCAAATGGAGGCGAGTGCGGCAACCGCGGCGTTGGCGGCACTGGAGAGGCAGCAGGAAGAGTCGCGCAGCGCCATTATGCAGGCAGTGGCGGCGGCTTCGAACTTGCGCAATCAGTTGACTCAAAGTGAAGAGCGCCTTGGGGGCGTCGATCGCGAAGCACAGCGGCTGCAGGCTGAAATGTCCACGGCCAACTCACAGGTTGAGGCGTTCGGCGGTCAGCGTGGACAGCTGGCGCTGGAGTTTGAAGGGGTGTCGCAGCGAGTGGCGGCGTTGACGGGGGAAATATTCGAGACGCGGCAGTCGCTGGAGACGAAGCGGCAAGCGGAGTCGGAAGCCAAGAGCCGGCTGGATGGCTTGCGCGCTGAGTACGCTTCGGCAATCGGCAAGAAGGGGTCGCTCGAAGCGGTAATTGCTGAACATGGATATTCGACGGAATCGGTGCGGCGGTTGTTTCAGTCCGGCGGGCTGCAAGGCGGGCTGGCGCCGGCGGGCGTGCTGGCTGACTTTCTTGAAGTTGAGCCGCGCTACGAAGGCGTAGTCGAGGACTTTCTGCGCGATGAGTTGAATTACGTGGTGGTTAAGTCGTGGGACGCAGCCGATGAAGGGCTGCGTCTGTTGCGCAATGACGTGGATGGGCGGGCGACTTTCCTGGTGCATCCGGAAGACTCGCAGGCGAAGTTTTCGTTTGCGGTGGATGAGGCAGCAAGAGGTTCAAGTCCGGCGCATTCTCTGATTCCGCTGAAGCAGGCGATACGAGTGCTCAATGGCTTTGGGCGATCGCTGGAAGTGATTCTGCCCAAGTTGCGCGACGGATACATTGTGCCGGATCCGACGTTTGCTCGGGAGCTGGCGTTGGAGAATCCGGATGCGTTCTTCCTGTCACAAACTGGAGAGTGTTTCCACAATGTCACGGTAACAGGTGGTAAGCAGCGCACCGAAGGACCGCTCTCCATGAAGCGTGAGTTGCGCGACGTGCTGCGGATTCTGGCCGAACTGGAGCATGCGCTGCGCGATGAAGAAATGCGTGTGCTTACGCTGGGACGCGAGATCAAAGAACTCACCATGCTGCTGGACCGGCTGGAAGGCGAAAAGCGCGAGGCGGAAAAACAGGCGATGACTTCCGGACACTTGCTGAAGCAGCTTGAGTCGGAGATGGGCCGGGTGGGCGAGCGGGCGGCGGCTTGCAGCCGCGAACTGCAGCGGCTGGGGACGGAGCGGACAACGCAGGAAGAGTTGATTGCCACCCGACAAACGGAGATGGCGTCACTAGAGCGGACTCGCTATGAACTGGAACTGACGGCTAGCAGCGCGCAGGCGCAACTGTCGGCGATGAGAGAACGGCGGGACGCGGCCAACCAGGCGGCATCGCAACAGCTGGCGAACGTGGCCACACTGGACGAGCGGCATCGTTCGGCGGCGGCAGTGCTGCAGCGCATTGAGGGGCAAGTCAGCGAATTTTCGCAGCGGGTGATTACGCTGCATGGACAGATTGAAGCGTCCTTTGGCGAGTTACTGCAACGCGCGCATGAAAATCAGACCCTCGCCGATCAGCTGGTTGATCTGGATGCGGAACGCAATGCCAGCGAAGCGCGCGACGGATTGTTGCAAATGGAGTCTGAGCAGATTCGGGCGCGGCTGGCCGAGATCGATGCGGCGCTGCACCAAGCCAGAGAGTTGCTGGATGCCGCGCGCGACCGGCGCAGTGAGCTGACGGCGGCTGCCGCCAAGCTTCAGTCTGACGCGGGATACATGGCGGAGACCTGCCTCAATGAACTTGGGATTGAGCGGCAAGTTTTAGTCGAGGACGTCACCGTTGAGGTGGTGGCGGGCGAGCAGCTGGTGATGGAAGACTCGATCTATCGCGACATGCGCACCCGGCTCGATGCCATGGGGCCGGTGAACATGATGGCGCTGGAAGAATACAAAGAGACAGCGGAGCGGCACGGCTTTCTCGAAGCGCAGCGCAAGGATCTGCTGGAATCGATCCAGAATACGCAGGCCACCATCAAAGAGATTGACGTCTTCTCCAAACAGAAATTCGAAGAGGCCTTCAACAGGATTAACGAGAACTTCCAGACTACGTTCAAGAAATTGTTCGGCGGCGGCAATGGGTTCATGCGGCTGACCGATGAGGAGAACAGCGCGGAGAGCGGCATCGACGTAGTGGCTTCACCCCCGGGAAAGAAGCTGCAAAACGTGTTGCTGCTTTCCGGCGGAGAGAAGGCGATGACTGCGCTGGCGCTGCTGGTGGGAATATTCCAATATCAACCCGCACCCTTCTGCATTCTTGACGAAGTCGATGCGCCATTGGACGAAGCCAACATCGGCCGCTTCACCGAACTGGTGCGCGAGATGAGCGTGCAAACCCAGTTCGTGCTGATTACGCATAGTAAGAAGACTATGAGTATCGCTCCGGTGCTTTACGGAGTAACGATGCAGGAGCCGGGAGTTTCAAAGCTGGTGTCAGTGCGGTTCGGGGCCACGGCATAAAAATACCTGTCATTCTGAGCGCAGCGAAGAACCCCTACTCCCGGCAAAGGTCGCCATTAAGTAGAGGCTCTTCGCTGCGCTCCGAATGACAAAAATATTTTAGCTAACGTGGATTATTGGCCTGCGGTGCGCGTCCAGTATGGCCCGGCGCAGGACTTCATGAGTTAGAGGGGCAATGTCGCCTTCACCGAAAAGCAGAAAGGCGAACAGGTTCGTAATCGGATTCCCTTCGTGCCAGCTGAAGTAGGCGTGCGGCACCTCGCCGGTTCTCTTCTCCAGATCGATCAATAGTGCAGCTACCGCATTGGCAATCACCGGGCTCTTCGCTCGCAGAACGCGGTGTTTGCCGACGCGTTCTCCTTTTACAAACACATGCTCTTCGAAATCGGAAGCATCCCCTCTTTCCACTTCGAAGAAATATATACATTCTGACTGCGTAAGCGAGTGGCAGGAGCGAACGCTCTTGTCGGCAGCATCGAGATCCTCGACGCTTTCAGGCCGTGGCCGGCGGGCAACAATCCTGATAACGCGATCGTCATCGTCGCCCAGCATCTTGTGGGCGATGTCATCGAGTTCGATCCCGGTAATGCGTAATTCCGTAGCGCGCAATGCACGCGAGAGTACCGACGTCGCTACCATCGCCAAAATGAAGAATGAGGCGATCTTAATACCTTCCGGCCTTTCGAAGATGTTAAGCGCGGTGGTGTAAACAAAGATCAGCGAGATCAGCAGAAATGGCCAGCGCAGACTCTTGTTCCACACCGATATGGTGACGGCAACGGCCGCCGAGGTAATCAGCACCAACACGCCGGTGGCATAAGCTCCGCCCTGGGCATCGACGTCGGCGTGAAATAAGTACGTCACGGCGAAAGCTACCGCCATGAAAACCAGCACCAGTGGCCGCGAGGCGCGGGCCCATTCCGGCGCCATTCCGTAGCGAGGCAGATAGCGTGGAATCAGATTCAACAGGCCCGCCATGGCCGAGGCTCCGGCGAAAGCCAAAATCAGGATGGTGCTGATGTCATAGATCGACCCGAAAGCATTTCCGAGATAGTGGTGCGCCAGAAAAGCCACGGCCCGCCCGTTCGCCGCGCCGCCCGGCTGGAACTCAATGCGCGGAATCAGCAGAGTGGTCGCGACACTGGTAGCCATGAGAAAAACGCTCATGATTATGGCCGCCGTGGTCAGAAGCTTGCAGGTGTTGCGGACACGCGCTTCAATGTCTTCGGCTTCGATCAGTGGCATGACCGCCACTCCGGTTTCGAAACCCGAAAGGCCCAACGCTAATTTTGGAAACAGAATCAGTGCCACTCCCACCATACCGAGCACGCTGCCGTGGTGGGTATAAAGCGCCTCTTTCCAATTCACGAACAAATGCGGATGTTCAATTATGTGAAACAGAGCGACCGCCGTGATGACACAACTCAGCGCGAGATACACCCCGACAAGAATTACCGCGACACTGATTGCGTCCTTGAAGCCCCTGAGGAAAATCGCGCCCAGAATCGCCAGCAGGATCAACGTGACCGCCATCTGATGATCCATCCAGTGCGGAGTGAAGGGATTGTGCGTGAAGTGGGCGGCAGCGTCAGCCGCGGAAAGCGTCATGGTAATGATGAAGTCGGTGGTGGCGAAGCCGAGCAGAACGAGGACAGCCACCTTCCCTGCCCACTGGGGAAAAAGCTTTTCGAGCATGGCAATACTGCCCTGTCCGTTGGGGCTGGCCTGGGCGACGCGCCGATACACGGGCAAAGCGCCGAATAAAGTTACGGCTACCAGAACCAGGGTGGCCAGAGGCGAAAGAAACCCCGCCGCAAGAAATGCGATTCCCGGCTGGTAACTCAACGTCGAAAAATAATCGACACCGGTGAGGCACATAACGCGCCACCATGGATGCTCCGTCTCCGGCTTACCTCGAATACCCTTGGGCAACCGAAGATCGGCTAGCAGCCAGTCAGTAACACTCATGCGGCAGTACCTTCCCCATTCAGCATACGGCAACCGCGAGCGTACAAGAGTTCAGGCGAGAACACACCTAGGATGCGGGAAGCGGAGAGGCGACGAGAAGGATTTAAGAGTGAAGATGGAGACCGCGATTACGGCCCCCATCTTCATTTAGTTTGACTAGGCTGCTGCCTGGCCGCTGCGCTTCAAGAAACCAAGCAAATCGGCATTAATCAGTTCTTTGTGGGTAGAGCACATCCCATGTGGCAGTCCCGGATAGACCTTCAGGATTGCGCCCTTAACAATTTTTGAGGAGAGCATAGCCGAGGCGCCAATGGGCACAATCTGGTCGTCATCGCCGTGCAGAATGAGCGTGGGCACATCAATTTTCTTGAGATCCTCAGTTAAGTCGGTCTCGGAGAATGCCTTGATGCAATCGTAAGCTCCTTTCAGTCCCGCCATCATTCCTTGCAGCCAGAAGAAGTCCATCAAACCCTGCGACACTCTCGCGTTGTGACGATTGGCCCCGAAGAACGGCAGCGCCAGATCCTTGAAGAACTGTGCCCGGTCTTTCGCGACACTATCACGCAGACCGTCGAAAACTTCGATCGGCAATCCGCCGGGGTTCGCCGGCGTCTTCAACATCAGGGGTGGGATAGCGCTGATGAGCACGGCTTTGGCGACCCGCTTGGTGCCGTGGCGGCCAATATAGCGGGTGACTTCGCCTCCGCCAGTGGAGTGGCCAACGTGAATCGCCTCTTTCAGGTCGAGCTTTTGCACCAGCTCGGCAAGGTCATCGGCATAGGTATCCAAGTCGTTGCCGTTCCACGGCTGGCCGGAGCGTCCGTGGCCACGGCGATCGTGGGCGATGCAGCGAAATCCGCGCTCGGCTAGGAACGTCATCTGGTCTTCGAAGGCGTCGGCGGTAAGCGGCCAGCCGTGGCTGAAGACTACCGGCTGTCCGGTTCCCCAATCCTTGTAATAAATCTCGGTCCCGTCTTTGGTGGTAATGGTCGGCATAGCAAATCTCCTTTAGTTTTTTGTGCCAGTTGTGACAACGGGGCGCGCATAGGTTCGACGTGGAACCGCTTCGCTCCAAGGATGTTGAGTGCGATGAAAGCTAATGTGCTCCGCGATGCATGCGCGCAATCAGATAAACCCGGGACCGCAACGCTGGTAGCGGATCGTCGGAAAGTTCGATGCCGTCAGTCAAACGGGCGGGATCGAACCCCATTTCTTTTTGTACGCTGTCGCTATCCGCATCGACAGAAGCCACGGTGATGGTGCCAAGCTCGATGGTCCTGCGATCGTCAGGCCAGACCATGGAACCGTCGCTAGTGGGGTCGCCCGGGTTGGGCAGCTGGACCAGTAAGCGATATTTGATCGGGCTCTGTGCCAAATGGGTTTTGAGCTCGTCGAACAGAAAATCTTTCGGCTTTTGTTTGGCGTCGGCATCGGAGAGATATTGCTGCCCAGCAACGGGACGAATCTGATAGCGAACTGCCTGCTTCTTCCCTTTTTTGTCGACGAAAATGAAGGCGTTATTCCCGAAGAAGGTCTCATTGCCGAAGCTAATCGGCATGAGTTTTGGAGCCTGCACGAACTTCAAAGCTCGCGGACGGCTCGAGAGAAATACTTCCACCGGCCAGGGATGCGGCTTGCTGGGGTCAGTTGCAACCACAGCCTTCTGTAGTCCAAGGAAGTCCTCCCCAGTGCCGACAACAAACCCGTTGTGAGCGAAGGAAACGATATCGGTTTCTTTGCCGTCGGGAAGAGTGAAGCGAATCGCCATGCCGCGGGGGAACGAGTCAGGCGAAACGTCGGCTACGGAGGGATCGGGCGCCGCATCGGAGTAGCGCACCAAAATGGGGACGGAGGCGGCGAAATGTTTGGCAACGGAAAGTTTGGCAGCGTCTTTGGAAGGCTCAAATGTGCCGTGACACACGAATCCTTTAGCATGCACCACTCGGGTGTTCGGCTTGTTCCCCGGAAGCTGGCTCATGACGTCGAAGATCTGTTGTGCCAGGTCGCTTTCAGGCTGAGGATTGGCCGCTAAAGCAGCTGGGGTGAGAAACAGGCCGATTGCTAGAGTTCTGAGCAGGCATAACAGCTGGCGACTACGGCGGAGTTTTGCCCCACTGCATAGTTGGTTATCCATAACTAAGCTCCTTCAAGTTTAATCAGCAATCTTCTTATTTATGTCAAAACGGCTATGCCTGGCGACAGGGGCAAGCAAGTCGTGGTAGATACGCGGGCTGCGAGCCGACGCAACCTGCGCGGCAAGAAACAATGTCGTCTTGGATTGATCTCAGGAATTGTAAATCGCAAGAACCATCAGGGACAAGGCCGCGGGCGCGGTCGTGGGACCGATGAAATTTCCGGCATTTTTAGCTTTTTGGGGTCACAGGGTAGCGCAATTAATACTACACACGGGCCGCCGCAATAGAATTTTTGCCGCGCTGCTTCACCGAATACATCACTTCGTCCGCCTGCTTCACCATTTCTTCAACCGATGCGGGTGGAACCGCGAAGCTCACCATTCCAATGCTGAAGGTTACCGGCCAGTTGTGTTCCTGCATAGACCGCAATAGCACCTCTCGGAGCTTATTGGCTACGATCAAGCCAGCGTCGCGGTCGGTTTCTGTTAACAGCAGGGCAAACTCATCGCCGCCCAGTCGAGCCACCAGATCGGTGGCGCGAACGTTGCAGCGAATGGTAGCCGCAACTTCCACCAGAAGTTCGTCCCCGGTCTCGTGGCCAAAAGCATCGTTAACCTGCTTGAAGTTGTCGAGGTCGATATACAGCAGGGTCAAGGGGCGGCTATAGCGGCGGGCGCGGGTAGTCTCGCGAAGTCCGACTTCGTAGAAGGCGCGGCGATTAGCGATCTTGGTAAGAAAGTCCATGCGCGCCTCGTCTTTTTCTCGCTCCAAAGCTTCCTGCAACAGGGTCTGGGTCTGGCGAATTGACGACTCCGCTAATTTTCGATCGGTAATATCCTCCGCGATTCCGATAAAGCCACTAAGCTTCCCCGCAGCGTCTCGCAATGCTGTAATGGTCAGGGACACCGGGAACCGGGTGCCGTCCTTCCTTATATAGCTCCACTCCGCCTTGTCCACCAGGCCGAACTTGCCTGCCTTGGTGGTGAATGCCTCCATGTTTGGTGCCACGGACGCTCCCAGTTCCTGTGTAAGCTGCTCGGCCCGCTGAGCTATTTCTTCTGGATCGTGAATGATCGCGGGAGTGACCTTTCCCACCACTTCATCGGCGCGATACTGCAACATGTTTTCGGCCGTGGGATTGAACGTGGTGATGATGCCGTCTGCCTGGCACGAAATGATGGCGACATTGGCGCTTCGCAGGATCGCCTGCTGCCACTCAGTTATGACTCGCAAATGTTCTTCGTGAGCGCGGCGATCGGTGATGTCACGAAAAGAAACCACCATTCCGGTTAGTTCATCTCCCGAACGCAATGCGGCGGCGGCGTATTCCACGGTAAGAAAGCTGCCATCGCTGCGCTTGAACCAATCGTCCTGGTCCGACGGCGAAACATAATCCGTGCCGGAACGCAGCACCTCCGCCAAGGGGCACGCCTCAGCGGGCCGATGCTCTCCCGACGGAGTTGTGGAATGGATTAAATCATGTAGACCGATGCCTTCAATCTCTCCCCGGGTATAACCTAAAATCTCTTCGCCGGCAGGGTTCAGGTAGACCAACCGGCCTTTGCCATCAACCTGGTACACACCGTCGCTCATAGTGGAAAGAATGGCATCCAGGCGCGCGTGGGCGCGTTGCATTTCGCGCGAGGATTGGGCCCGGTTTATAGTATCGCGATAGAAAAACACGAAAACCAGAATGAGCAAGACAAACTGAACGCCGATCCCAACCGCAAGCATCTGGCTGTTGCCGGCAAGGCTGGTTTCATAGTCTTGGCGCAATTGCTCGAGTTGCCGATTTTGTTCGGCAAGAAGGTCGCCCAACGACGAACGAATCGCCTCCATCTCGCGCTGTCCGGCACCGGCCATTACCAGGCTGTGCGCCCCAACCGCGTCTTTTGCGTCGTAAAGACGAACAGTTTCACGGAGTTCCTCGATTTTAGTATGCACGTGACCGCGCAGGGGAAGCAGGCTTCCGCGCAGCAGCGGGTCCTCTACAGAAAGCGCTTCCAGTTGGCCCAGGTCTGCTTCTACGCGATGTAAGGCACGCTGGTAAGGAGCGAGATAGGAGACATCCCCCGTAATCAGATATCCACGCTGGCCGCTTTCCGCGTCGGCAATTGTGTTTTGCAGCGATTCCAGGGCAATGACTTCGCTGCGAGTGTGGAAAATGGACTGGCGAATTTGCACATTCCGCTGCCAACTTCGATACAACACCAATGCCGCCGCCGCCAGCAGGCCTGCGGCCAAAAAGAAAGTGATGATCGTCCGTAATCTAAGTGTATTTAATAGGTCCATTGGCGGTACGAAATGCTGGTTTTTAACGAGGAGTCAGAGAAAAGCGGTTTGAGCCCCTGTCTTGCTTTTAATTATGAGGCCAAGCCCAGAATAGGAATACGTTACCGCAGTGCGCTTTTGGGACAGGGACAAGGGTGTAACCCTTAGCAGGCAACCGTTTTACCCGCCAAAGCTTTTCCATCCCGGTCGTGCCTACATCCATCCAAGTGAGGTAACCTTATAAGTAGTCCATGGCCTCCCAGCAAGACGAAGAAGTATTAGGTAAAGCCTATGACAGCCGCCTGATGAAGCGGTTGCTGGTTTATCTGCGTCCCTACCAGCTGCAAGTTGGAATCTCACTGGCTTCCATCTTGCTGAAAGCCGCCTCCGACGTGCTCCAGCCCATCCTGGTGATGACTGCGGCCGATAAGTATCTAGCCCCGGTCGCAGGGCTGCACACCTTCCTCGATTTCATGCTCAGCAGCAATCCCTATACCGGCGTCGCCGAAATCGCGGGAGTGTATGTAGGACTCCTGGGCTTCAGCTTCCTGCTGGAGTATTTGCAGACCTATTACATGCAGTGGACCGGGCAGAAAGTGATGTTCGACCTGCGCTCCCAGATTTTTCGCCATCTGCAGCGCATGCATGTTGCATTCTTCGATAAGAATCCGGTTGGCCGACTGGTCACCCGCGTCACCAGCGACGTTGACGCTCTGAACGACATGTTCACTTCAGGCGTGGTTTCACTGTTTGAGGACGTATTCGTACTTGCCGGCATTATCGGCATCATGATCTGCGTCAACTGGAAGCTCGCGCTGATTACCCTCTCGGTGCTGCCCTTGATAACCATCGCGACCAGGATTTTTCGCGATAAAGTCCGCGACTCATACCGTCGGATTCGCGTCGCCATCGCGCGCATCAATTCCCACCTGCAAGAACACGTGAGCGGCATGACAGTGTTGCAGCTCTTCAATCGCGAGGAACGCGCCTTTCAACAATTCTCCAAGGTCAACGAAGTACACATGGAGGCGTTCAAAGACGCGATCATGGCGCACGCGGTTTACTACCCCGTAGTCGAATTTCTGTCGGCGGTCGCGATTGCCTGTGTGTTCTGGTTTGGCGGAAACGACGTTCTGCGCGGAGCACTCACCTCGCGTATTTCAGTGCATTTCGGGCATGGCAATCTCGTGTCTTTTAGCTCGGCATCCAGCGTAGTCACCATCGGCGTGCTGATCGCGTTCATTCAATACGCGCAAAGATTCTTTCGACCTATTCAGGACTTCAGCGAAAAGTACAACCTGCTACAGGCTGCCATGGCTGCCAGCGAACGCATCTTTAAATTACTCGATGCACCGGTGGAAATTACTTCTCCCGCGGTGACGAAGAAGCCCGAGGGGCCAGGACGAATCGAATTCGACCACGTGTGGTTTACCTATCGCGCGGGCGACCCGTCAGCGGAAACGTCCCACGATCCTGACTGGGTGCTGCGCGACGTCAGCTTCGCCATCGAGCCGGGTGAAACGGTCGCGATCGTCGGACACACCGGCGCCGGCAAGACCACCATCATCTCTCTGCTGATGCGTTTTTACGACGTGCAGCGTGGCGCGATCAGGATCGATGGCGTCGACATTAAAGAAATGGACCTCGATGATCTGCGCCGCCGCTTTGGCGTAGTGCTGCAAGATCCTTTTCTATTCACCGGAACGGTAGAAGGCAACATCAGGCTGGGGACAAAACGGATCACTGACCAGGAGGTCGAAAAAGCTGCAGAAGACGTTAACCTGGCAGACTTCATTCGCGCCCTGCCCCAGGGCTTCAAAGAAGAGGTTCGCGAACGTGGCTCAACTCTCTCCACCGGGCAGAAGCAGCTGATTTCATTTGCCCGGGCATTGGCTCACAATCCCAAGGTGCTGATTCTCGACGAGGCCACTTCCAGCGTCGACACCGAAACCGAATTCCGCGTGCGCGACGCTCTCAGCCGCATGGTGCAAGGCCGCACTTCGGTGATCATCGCGCATCGCCTCTCTACCATTCAGCGGGCCCACAAAATCATTGTGATGCACAAAGGTCAGCTCCGAGAAATCGGATCGCACCAGGAACTGCTGGCACAGCGCGGCATCTACTACAAGCTCTATCAACTGCAATATAAAGACCAGGAACTGCCAGCAGAGACGGTCAACGCCGATGACTGAGTTCCCGGCGAAAGACCCCAACATTGCGATGTGCTCTTTGCGGACGTTTACTTTCTTATACTTAGCTGTCATGACGTAATCGTCTAGGCTCTTGCGTCATCACACTATGTTCCGTAAGGAACACTTGCAAGCCGCTAGTTGCCTTCTCCGACCTGCCGAACCAATCGATCGATGCCTTCCCGAAATTCTTCGACCGGAGTGATCAAACTCACCACCAGATAACCATCCCGCGGAAAATCATAAAAATGACCGGGATGCACCAGCATCCCACGTTTCCGTAGCAACGTAATTGCAAATTCGTCATCTGTCTGCACCGCGGGCACGCGCAACACAACGCACCAGCCACCCTCGACTGCCAACCGGCTACAAGCTGACTGCGGCGCGAGCTGCCGATCCAGTTCAGAAAGATTCGCTCGCACTCGATCCAGCAACATTGGCTGCAAGCTTTTCCTCTGCTCAAGCAATTCCGCCACTGCATGTTGCATTGGCGCATTCACCGACAGATATGTATCCGCAATCACCTCCAGCCGGTCCAAGGCTTCACCTGCGTGTTCTCCACTAACCCCTATCCAGGCCAACTTCATCTGAGGCAAGCCGGAGATCTTCGACAGACCACTTAAAGTAAAGGTGAGAGCTTCGCGATTGCCTATAAAACTCTGCCGCTCCACGCCATCATGCGAATAATCTAAAAATACCTCATCCACAATCAAGGCTAACTCATGCTCGGCGCAAAACCCATTTAGCGCCGCTCGCTCTGCCGTACTGGCAAATGAACCTGTCGGATTATTGGGATGCACCACCACCACTGCCCGCGTCCGTTCCGTTATAGCCTTATGCAGTGAAGGCAAATCGATATGCCAACCATGGTCGTAAATCAGCAGATAAGGCGCCAGCTTCACGTCATCGAGGTCAGCCAGGAACTCAAATAGCGGATAGCTGGGCTTCGGGACCAGAACTTCATCGCCCGCATCGCACAGCAAACGAAACAAGAATGAGTAACCTTCGCTGGTCGAAGTGGTTAAAATCAGCGAGTCCGCATCCACCTGGTCGCCACGGTCGCGGTAATACCCAGCTACCGCCGCCCGGGCGGAGGGCAATCCTTTTGGTTGCGGGTCATAATCCAAGGAAGCGGTATGATTCAGCGCCCTGAGGATTGCCGCCTCGTCGTAGGCGAAGCCGGCGTGGGTAGGATTTGAAACCGTAAGATCGAAAAGCTTGCCTCCGGTGCGCCGTAATTCCGCCTGCGCCTCGGTAAGTCGATTCGCCGCCAGTTTCCAAGCAGTGCGCCGCGAGAACATGTATCTCATTGTATTGAAGACAGAAACAGGACGCGGCATTGCTTTCACGCGACCTCTCAGGCAAAAAAAGCCCGCCAGGGAGGCGGGCTAAAAGGCGCTAATTAGGGATAGGCATGGCGCCCAACAAGTAAGCGGGCATGAACTGAATATACACTTTCGCCTTTTGTTCGTCCAGGGTGAGGAGGGGCTAAAACTAGTCGGTACCAAACGGGTAACTCCGGGTGGGATGTGTAGAAGCCAACCGCAGGCGCTAAAGCACGATTTTGGAATAGCGTATTGTCACGACTGAAGTCGGTACCCTTGCCCAACTGCGGCCGATTCGGCGCAATGCGCAAAAAGTGCCCTTATCTGGTGGGTCGAATCGAATTTTTTTCGCCAGCCCCTATGCTGCGTCTTCGTTCGATTTTTCGGCGGGCTTCTCAACCCGATCGACGATGGCCTTTTTCTGGATGCGTGCTCCAAGGCGGCTCTTGATTCCGCGCATTATGGTCTTGGTGAAGGATTTTCGAGGGTCGTGAGCGTGACGCAGAAGGGATCGCAGCCGCTCGACTTCGTCTTTTTCAGGGGATGACACCTCCGCTTAGATGCCGCTACCGGCGCGGGGTTTCAGCAATTTTCATATTTGACAAATGCACCTCACATCCATCACAGTGATCCATCCGCGCATCAAAGCTCAGAAGTTTCCTGAATACACACGACGTGTAATTTGCGTCTTTTAGGCAAAGTTCTTCATCCCGCAAGCGCACTTTTGAACTTATGCGCGCGCTGTAGCGTCATCGTCTATCAAACCAAAGCGTCGCGCGGTGGTGGATGTAGTTGTTTTCAGAAATATAGATAGGAATCCCAATGACTACCGCAAGCTTTGAAAACGAACATCTGACGCCGGAAGCTCCCTCCGCCCACGGTCCCCGCTACCGAGCCGATATCGACGGACTACGGGCGGTCGCCGTGCTTATGGTTCTCGCCTTCCACATGGGCATCCGCCACCTGCGGGGCGGCTTCATTGGTGTTGACGTCTTCTTCGTGATATCCGGCTACCTGATCAGCTCCACCATCCTTCACGATATGGAGCTCTCCCGCTTCTCTATTGCATCGTTCTACGAACGCCGCATCCGCCGCATTTTTCCGGCTTTGTTTTTCATGCTGATCGTTACCAGCATACTCGCCTGCGTTTTTCTTTTACCCACGGAGCTCGAGCACTTCGCGGCTTCGCTGGTGGCGGCCACCGGTTCCGTATCAAATATCTATTTCTGGAATCAATCGGGCTACTTCGATGCTCCTGCCACCACCAAGGTGCTGTTACACACCTGGTCGCTGGCAGTTGAAGAGCAGTTCTACATAATCTTTCCCATTCTTCTGGTGGTGATCCGCCGCTTATTTAAGGAGCGCCTGCGACTCTCGATTGTCGTCCTCAGCGTCGTCTCGTTCGTAATCAGCGCCTTTGGCGCCTACAAGTTTCCCAGCACCACGTTCTATATGCCGTACACCCGCGCCTGGGAATTACTGCTCGGCACAATTTTGTCTTTACAGCTGTTGCCCAAAGCCCGCAGCGCGCTCGGCCGCAACGTCATAGCGGTGGCGGGTTTGGCGTTAATCATTTTTGCCGGCCTCAAGTACTCTTCGATCACGCCTTTCCCCGGCATCGCCGCCCTGGCCCCATGCTTAGGCGCCACCATGATCATCGCCGCGGGAGAATCCGGCAGCTCTCTGGTCGGGCAGGCCTTGTCGCTTCGTCCCATGGTTTTCATCGGGCTCATCTCCTATTCACTGTATCTCTGGCACTGGCCGATCATCGTCTTCCAGAGAGTCGGCTCAATCCTGATGAAGGGCGGCTCTGACCTCACCGTTAAAGTGGTAACACTCGCAGCTTCCCTGCTGATCGGCACTCTTTCGTGGAAATATGTCGAGCTTCCCTTCCGTCATGGCCGTCTCGAGCTGAAGGGCAAGACTCTGTTTGGCCTGGCCGCCATTGCCGCCATGGTCCCTTTCACCCTGGGCGCGGCCATGCTGGCACTGCATGGCCTGCCATCGCGCTATCCTGCGGAAGCGGTGCGGGTAGCCGCTTATCTCGACAATCATTCCGAGCAGGCTTACCGCAGCGGAACCTGCTTCATTGCCAATTCTTATACGTTTAAGGACTTCGACCAGGCCACTTGTCTGCACCAGGAGCCAGATAAGCCCCATGTCCTGCTGTTGGGCGACAGCCACGCCGCCATGCTCTGGTATGGCCTCTCCAATACATTTACCGACGTAAATCTAATGCAGGCCACTGCCTCGGGTTGCAAACCTACCCTAGAGCCGGCTCGCGGAGACGAATCCCGCTGCCGCAATTTGATCGACTTTATTTTTCACGACTACGTTGCCAGCCATCATGTGGATACCATTTTGCTGTCAGCCCGCTGGGTCGACGCCGATATTCCACGTCTGACGCGTACCATAGATTTTCTCAAGCAAGGCGGGCTAAAAGTCGTGGTCTTCGGACCCATCGTGCAATACGATGCCGCGCTACCGCGTCTGCTGGCTGCGTCGCTGAAAGAGAACAATCCCGGGCTTCCCAACCACCATCGAGTGAAATCCTACGAGCGCCTCGACACCAAGATGGACGTGCTCGCGCGCGAGCAATGGAAGGTGCCCTACATCTCGTTCTTCAAGCTACTGTGCACCCCAACTTCATGTGTCGAATACGCAAGCAGCGGCGCTCCCATACAAGCCGACTACGACCACCTGACTCAGGATGGGTCGCTCTTGATTGCCCAAAAGCTAAATAAAAGTGGAGGCTTGCCGTCAGGCCGCGCTGGCTCGGCGGCAAAGCCGAAGAGCTAGGCAAGTGCCATTCTGAGCGCAGCGAAGAACCTATCACCCGTTAGACGACCGCTCGCCGTTTTGGACCTCAATTAATGATGCTCACCGCTGTGAGGCCAGACCCGCCGTCACCTTGTTGTTAAACTCCGCCGACTTCCCTTTCGGCACGGTCAGCGATTTCCACTCGCTAGCTGACAAGTGTTTGGCCAACCAGGTTATTTGTCCCACGTGATAGGCGATGTGCGTGATGCTACGATTGACGGCCTGCATCACCGAATGCGCCTCGCCGCGAATGTGAATGGTGCGCGCGAGATCGCTTTCCTTGAGCGTGACGAGCGTGTCGAACAATACCTGCCAGGCCGAGTCCCAGATTGCTATCAGCTCAGCTCGCGTGAACGGTGGATCTTCGAACTCGCGGTCACGGTTCCTGTCCGGCTTTTCACCGTCGCTAATTAGAAAATCGGTCCAGCGCGAGTGTAGGTTTCCCGCCACGTGCTTCATGATGATGGCAATCGAATTCGATTCCGCATCGAGCGCCGAGTAGAGGGCATTGTCAGGAACCTGTTCCAGCGCCCGGTCGGCGAGGTGCTTGTAGTAATGGAATACGTCTACTGCATCTTTGAGATAAGAGGTGGTGAACTCGTGGGCCATAATGAAATCTTGCCCGCCGGCATGGGGGAAATCAAGCAAGAGTTTTGGGACAATAAGCGCTAGGGGGAAAAAACGGCGCAGAATTTAAATGCGCCGGTATAAATCAGCTTTTCCCAAAGCTTGCGGTTCCCACAGAAAACTAAAAGATATTCCTGAATCCCCAGAACAAGAACCCGGAAAGGATCATCGAGGCAGGCAGTGTGAGTACCCACGCCATCAGAAGGTTGCGTACTGTCGCCCACTGCAGCCCGGTATGATTCGCCGCCATCGTACCGGCGATACCTGACGACAATACATGCGTAGTGCTCACTGGCAGGCCGAACCAGTCCGCGGCTCCGATGGTTACCATGGCGGTAATTTCAGCAGCGGCGCCCTGGCCGTAGGTCAAATGGTCCTTGCCGATTTTTTCTCCGACCGTGACCACAATCCGCTTCCAGCCAACCATTGTTCCCAGTCCCAAAGCCATCGCGACCGCCACTTTCACCCAAAGTGGAATGAATTTGGTGGCGTTATCAACGTGCTTTTTATAGTTGGTCAACACCAACCAATCGTTGGCTGCGATCTCCGGTTGGTGAGTCTTCTGCATCAGGCGCAATGCCTCGCTAACCAGATACATATCGTTGCGGAAATTACGCACCCGGTCATTGGGTACTTTTGCCAGCTCTCCAAAGAGGACGGTCTCGTTACCCACATCGCTCACCAACTGGCGCAGAGCGAGCATGGTGTTTGGGGTGAATTCCTTGGTCCGTACGTAGGCCGTAACTTCCTCGCGCGCATCCGCGATCACTGCATTTGGGCTCACATATTTATCCAAAGTGCTGCCGGCCTGTTGAGACACCGCAATGAAATCCTGGGACTGCTTCTTAGTGACGGCATGGTTCAGGGCATACGCGGTCGGCACCGTTCCGATCAGGATGAGCATGATGAGACCCATCCCTTTCTGGCCGTCGTTGGAACCATGCGCAAAGCTGACGCCGGTGCAGGTCAGCAGCAGAAGGGCACGAATCCAGAAAGGCGGCGGTTGAGTGCCCTCCGGGGCTTCGTAAAGCTTTCTGTTTTTTACGACGGCCTTCATCAGTGAAAGTAAGAGAAAGGCGCCGGCGAAACCAACCAACGGCGAAAGCAATAACGACTTTCCGATGTTCAATGCTTGCGCCCAGTCGACGCCGCTGGTGCCGGTTCTAACCGACATAAGCTGGTTCGCTATACCGACTCCGATGATTGAGCCAATCAGGGTGTGGGAACTCGATGCCGGCAAGCCGAAATACCAGGTACTTAGATTCCAGATGATGGCCGCGACTAACAATGCAAATACCATGGCAAAGCCGGCCTTGCTTCCCACTTGAAGAATCAGTTCCACCGGCAGTAGTGAAATGATGCCGAATGCCACTAATCCCGAGGAGCTAACTACGCCCAGAAAATTCCACAGGCCCGACCATACCACCGCGATATGCGGTTCCAGTGAGTGGGTATAGATCACAGTTGCGACGGCGTTGGCGGTATCGTGAAACCCGTTTACAAACTCGAATCCCAGCGCCACCAGCAACGCGAGCCCGAGAAGCAGGTACGGCAGGATAGAAGAGTTGTGCACCCCCGTCAGATCGGATGCCAGGCTGGAACCGGCATAAACGACTCCGATGATCAGCACCACGACAAAAGCAAGAACTCCGATTTTTCCGGGCCCTTTGCCAAGCTTGGCCTCCAGCGCAGGTACTGCTACGGGCCCAGGCCGATGAGGTGGCGGGGCGACAGAAGTGGGTGCGGTTGCCATCGAGTTCTCCTTAGCTGCCATCGATTCGAGACTAGAATGGCGGCAACTATAAGGAGGGATTGTTACAACGAGGTTAAAGCTGAGTGAAAAACTCGACAAGGCGCCAGTCTGTAATTTCTTCGGAGAAGGTCGGATAACAGCGACTTTATTCCCGTCACCCGACCGATTTCAGGACGGTCCCTGAATCTCCAAGCCGCGGTAAACTTTAAAATGAAATGCATCCGATGCGACAAGCCGCTGGTCTGATTGCGTTGCTTGCAGGAATGGCAGCGTGCCTTACGTGGCCCGCATTGCGAGGCCCTTCGAGACGGCCCGACGAAGTGCTGTTTCAATCTGCAATTAAAGCTACAGCCGAAGGACGGTTTGAGGTCTCGCGTATAACGCTTCAAACCCTCGTCAACACTTATCCAGATTCAGAGTTTAGCGGACAGGCCGCCGTGATGTTGCAGGTTCCGGCGATCGCCCAATGTCGTTCGAGCTGGGGAGTTCCGCCTAGCTGCAACAGCGCCGATACAATTCCATCGAATTAGTATCGGCGCGGTGGGAAGAACACATTTTACGAGTTTACGAAAAGCCCATGGTGTCATCGGCGGAGGGACCATAGGTCGCCGGCACCGGCTGACTAGTCAAACGAAGATAGACACCAAGCTGCGCCCGATGGTGTATCAGGTGATTGAGAAACATCTGGCGATACGCCATAAATTTGTTGCCGCTGAAAATTTGCTTTCCCTGAAACAGCAGTTGCCAGTTCTGCTTCCACAAATCATCCGGCGCGGCGGCGAGTTCAGCGCGCACTTTGGAGGCGTTCTCATCCAGCGCCTTCACCAATTGCTCGGCCGACTCAAAAGGAAGCGGCTTGATGCTGCCTTTCGAAAAATCGAGCTCTGGGGTGGTCAAAATGGTGAGGCCGAAGCCAACGAGTTGTGCGACGTGAGGAGCGAGCTTTCCCATTGGCATCGATTTTGCGTGTGGCGCAAAGTCTGGTTGGTTGGGTACACGCTCCAGGACGGTACGGGTTTTCTTTATTTCTGAATCGAATTCGGGTAACAGCATTTCACTTATCGACACAAATCCTCCAGGTCTTGGCAAGCGGACAAGCCGCTATTATCCGCCAAATGGTTCGTGTTGTGGAAGTGGGACGGTTTGAGGATGCGAATCGCAGAGGTCGTCTCTTATCGCACAGTACACACAAGATCAGGTAGAAACGGCTACGGTCGCGGTTCAGGATCGATGCCTTGGTCGAGGTAGATCCAAAGTACGCGCGAGAAAAGCGTCAATGTAGGAGCCAGAGGAAGGAAGAGTAGTACTCCCCAGAGCGTAGCTCTATCGATCCACCAGCCCGTGGATCGCCATATTAATAATGTCAGGGCTCCAATGGTAAGAAGAGCCAAGCCATAACTTATGTACATCGAGCCCAGGAAATAACCTTGTTCGCGCTCAAATTTAAGATCACAAACTTCACAGCGTTCATTCATCCCGGGAAAGCCACGGAAAATTGAAGATCGAAATAAATGACCGAGACGGCAGCGGGGACACCTTTGCTGCAAAATATCTCGCAGAGTTGACGGCTTTTCGACCACGCTAATCATTGCCGCATCGCAAATCGTTCTCCATTAAAGTACAAAACAGCAGGCAAGAGGCTCAAGCCTCCCTGCCGACCGCCATAACGCTGTAGTTTTGGTCATCCCAGACGCTTCGAGTTGACCAATAAATAGTGAATGTAACGGTCGCGCCTATCGGTAATTGCTTGGTGTCCAAATCTGCGATGTGCGTGCCTAAGCCGGTTGAGGCCGTCTCCGTGTCTGTGGTTGTCGTCCAGCCATCGGCGCTCCAGTGAATGAGGGATGACTCGGTCAAAGAGATCCGTAACCTCGTGCCCACGTAGAACACACGCGTCTTATTGTTGCAAGACCAGAGAGAAAAAGGTGAGCGAGTGGTTCGCTCCAGGTAGCGAGCCGTTGTTTGTTCCGGCTGATCAAAAACACGCCCATCCCGCAACGATCTCACCAGCTTGATCAGCTCGGCGTGTGCCCAAACCAATGGCCTCGCCGACCCTGTCGGGCGTCCGTAGAACAATTCGAACTGCGGCAGATCCGGCGCGTCCCACACCTGCTCTGGAATCAATCCACCAGCACTGGCACAATTCTCCAGAGTTTGCAGCATACCGTCCGCACCTTTATTATTTCCTGCCGCCAATTCATACAATGCCCTCTCACCGGTTAGCAGAGGCCAGGCCCGGCCAATGCCAGTACCGTCGAACGGAGAGCCGTCCTCATGCTCGCCATATCCGTCGTAGTTATAGCGATGCCACACTGGGCCCTGCGGCGTATCGATTTTGAGAAGTGCGTCCACCAGTTTCACCGTGTTCACAACGCGAGGATCATTCGGCGCCCGCAGTCCGAAGCGCACCAAAGCGAGAAAGTCGGTACTGATCAAATCGCTGGTTGGTTGCTGCGATTCCCCGGGCGGGCGATTCTTGATGGGAACAAATCCGCCGAGAGGCGAAGACGCTGTGCTCTCTTCTACCGGCGCAATCCGAATGTAATACCCATCGACTCCGAAGCTTGCTCCGAACTTGGAACCATTCACATAAGTCCAGCGTTCAATCGAATCATTCCAGGTGTCGGCGGTCTCCAGCATGTATTTTGCCGCATCGTGATTGCCCTGGGATTCAGCAATCTCCGCGCCCACTACGAGCGCGGCAATCTCTACTGCCAGGGTAAACGGAGAATATCCGGAGTCTTCCTCCCATCGGTCCTGGCCGGTAACAGGTCCGTTGCAAACGATGTAACTTGCTGCCTTGCGGACCATGGGCAACAAGCCGGCTAATTCAGCGGGATCCAATTTCTTCTCGCGCAACAGAAGACCAATCAGCAGTATGGGAAATGCGGCCTCATCCATCTGCACGCCATTCCAGTAAGCCTGCCCATCCAGCCACATGTTCTGCGGCCAATGACCATCCCGCTCCTGAGTCACTCGAAGAAAGAGCAACACGCGAAGCGCGAGATCCCCTGCGCCGGCTGCCAACAAACCACCAGCGGTTTCAACCAGATCGCGCGGCCAGATCAAGTGATAGCCGCCAAGATCTTCGTCGCCTTTGGAAAATCCCCAGGGTATCGACAAGCTGGCAATGATTCCGCCCTGCGCCTGCTTGGCTTCGTGGATACGCAACACCGCCGCGCCGGTGCGATAAGAGTTCTGCCCCGGCCGGTCCATGGGCAACAGGGTTTTATGCCAATTTTCCCAGGGGGCAACAAAACTTTTACGCGTTGATTCAAAGCCTTGCAGCAAGCTGGCGCGAGCGTGTTGGCCAGCTTCGGTGGCCGCCGGCGCAAACGCAAGGGCCAAAGTAAATTCCGGCGAATCACTCATGTCGACTTCGGCCGTCAGCGCGATGTTGCCGTTTTCCGCGCGGGCATATTCCCACTGCATTTCGTGGTGCTGAGATAAATCCTGCCATCCGTCAGAGAAACCCACGTAGCCCACCGACCGTTTGCCCCACGGCGATGAACATGCCAACGCCAGCGCGCAGCCGTTGCGCTCAGCAAACAACATCGGGATGCCCTTGTAATCGCCAAGCCAGCCCGTATTCCCCATCCCCCAGTTAGCCAGGTGCGGAGCCAGCAGGACATAGATTCGATAATCGCTGACGCTGCCCACCTGCGGCACGAAGCTGACGCGCTGCAGAACCACATCTCGTGCCGGGTCCGCGATAATTTCTTTCTCGATGCGGTAACGCCCGTCTGTAGCCTGATTCAGCAGCAAGTATGCGGGTACGCCGGGACTGGGATTCCGGACGGTAGAAATTGTGTCGCGCTTCTCTTCCGAGAAATAATTCGCAGCGGTGACAATCAGCCCCATGTCGCGAGTGCAGGCCTGATCGACGCGCGGATAGTAAACCTCATTCAGGATGCCATGACTAAGGGTGAACCAAACCCGGCTGAATGCACCGAGTGAAGTGCCCACCCCGTCCTTGGCGCTCGAAGTCCAACGCGCCGGAATGCCGGGCCAGCCAGGTGGAATTGAATAGTCGATCAAACAAACTCCTCGCGAACTGATCGGCGGTGCCTAATTCTACCGTGAAACCGAAAGCTATCAGAGAAGCGTAGCGCACCTGCATCGAGTGCCGTCCCCTCCGAAGGCAGTCTGATTTCGTTGTGTTAAGATAAATCTCGCGTAATTGCCTGTGCATTTACAGGTGATCAGCGAATTGGGTCGTCGCTTTCAAAGCCTTGTCCAACAAGGAATTGAGCAAGCTGTCGACGCAGGCGTGGGGACGTAGTTCAGTTGGTTAGAACGCTGCCCTGTCACGGCAGAGGCCGCGGGTTCGAGTCCCGTCGTCCCCGCCATTCCTTTGAATGGTTTACGAATGCCCTCGTGCGGGCCTTGGCTTCAACCCCACAAATGTCCCCCACAAACTAAGCTCGTTGCATAGTTCAGGGCGACTGCTCGGACCGGATTGCATCACGTCGTTCCCTGATGTGCCCAGCATGGGTTCCTGATCAAGCATAGCCGCCGCCTTCGTGCAGCCCCGGTGGTGATGTGCGTGTAGTGCTGATCATGCGCGCGCATGTGGCCCACAAACGATCGGATCGTTCCTAGTAGAACACCATGCTCGACCATGTGGGTGATGAAACTGTGGCAAAGGCCGTCAATTCGAAGTCCTGCGATTAGACTTTTTACCTCTTGCATATCCTTTTTTCGGTTTCCAGGCAGCAATCATTTGCGGCTGTGTTTTGGCATCAGGTAGTGCTTGGTATTCGTGGCACCAAGATTGTGAGCGCGAGACACTAAACGCGCGGCGGCCTGGGGTCGCGTCCATGTTCATTCGATGTGGCGTGCGCCTGCGTCTCTCGGAACCAATTCAGTGGCGATGCTGCGAGGCTACACGGGCTTGCCGGGGGCATCAGTGACGGCGCAGTCATTCCCGACCGACAAAAAGGTGCGATGCTTTGAGCAAGATGTCCTGTTAGTGGACGCCTAGCCGAAGATTCGGCGCCCTGGGCAATATTTTGGGTTTCCGAAGACATCGATGCTCTCGGACCATCGTAGAATGTAATTCACCAGCGATGAGGAGCATTCGCGCTCATTGCCTTGGAACAATGATCGATCAAAGTTTGCGACTAATGTCCGCGCAATGCTCAATAACACCGTCAGTCGTTGACAAATCAAGAGCTCTCCTCTAGTCTGTGATCGATCATTTATAGAGCCAGATGAAAATTACCCAGATTGACTGTCACGTCCTTCTCGATCCCGGTTATGACGTGGGCGCTACCAGTTCGTCCCAGGATGACATTGTTGTGGAAATTCACACCGATGAGGGTGTCACCGGTATAGGGGAAACGGACGTCAATCCCTGGATCGCACGCGCCTGTATCAATGCCCCTGGAACCCACACCATGGGCCTGGGGTTGGCGGACATGTTGATCGGCCAGGATCCAATGCAGCCGGAAGCTTTGTGGGAAAAGCTTTATGTAGGCTCGGCCATGAATGGTCGGCGCGGGGCAGTAATCCATGCCATGGGAGCGCTGGACATGGCGATGCATGATCTGCGCGGCAAGGCTCTTGGCAAACCCTGCCATGAATTGCTGGGCGGCGCCGTTAAGAGCAGCATTACTCCTTACGCATCGCTTCAGCCGGAAGTCAGTTCCTTCGCCGCCTACCGCAGGTCGATTGTGGAATGGGCGCTGCGCGCAAAAGGGCTAGGCTTTCGCGCTGCCAAAATTGAAGTTACCCCGTGTGGCCCTTACGCTCATAAAGGCTTAAAAGCTTCGCACGAAGAAATGACAGAAGTGATCGGCGAAGTCAGGAAGGCGGTCGGCAAAGACTTCACGCTGATGGTAGACGTGCAATATGCATTTCCGGACGCCGACACTTGTCTCAAAGCAATCCGCCCCTGGGTAGATTTCAATTTGTTTTTCATTGAGACGCCGCTTCCTTCCGACGATCTGGCAGGATACGCGCGTCTGACGGCGGAGCAACCGATTCCCATCGCTGCCGGCGAGTGGCTGGCGACCCGCTTTGAGTTTCTTGATTTGATGGACCGGGGAAAAATCAGCGTCGTCCAACCGGATGTGGGGCGGGTCGGCGGATTCACCGAAGCCAAGCGGGTATGCAACCTGGCGGAAGAGAGAAATCTCACGATCGTGCCGCATCTCTGGAAGTCGGGGATTTCCATTGCCGCGGCCGCTCACCTGGCGGCCACCACCGCCAATTGCGCATTTATTGAGTTCTTACCCGACGAGCTGTGCGAGTCGTCGCTGCGCCGCGAACTGGTTTCGAATGAATTGCAAATGGTGAATGGAGAAATTGCGCTCCCGAAACGTCCTGGGTTGGGAGTAGATTTGAACCGCGAAGCGCTGGCCCGCTTTAAGCGCGAAGCGGAAGCGGCGACCGCTACTCTGTCTCTCTGCTAGGAGCAGCTAGGAGCAGCTAGGAGCAATGATGAGCGATTTCCGGGTGGCGCTGGTGACCGGCGGCGCTTATGGCATTGGGCGCGGGATTGTCCACGAATTTTCCAAAAAGGGCGATGCTGTCGTAATTGCCGACCGGGACGCGGAGCGCGGCTCGGCGCTGGAATCGTCGATCAACGGCGGGGGCGGCAAGGTTTTGTTTGTCTCTACCGACGTTCGCAACGAGGGGCAGATTCAGGCTTTGATGCAGCGCACGGAGGAAGCATTCGGGCGCATCGATGTGCTTTGCAATAATGCCGGCATTGAACGATACCGGCGCCCCGAAGAATACACACTCGACGACTGGAATGCCATTTCTGAAACCAACCTTCGCGGTGCCTTCTTGTGCGTTAAGTACGCCTACCCTCTCTTAAAAAAATCTCGGGGATGCATTGTTAATATTTCCTCGGTGCAGGCGTTTGCCAACGAGTCCAATATCTCGGCTTATGCCGCCACCAAGGCGGGATTGCTGGCGCTGACTCGGGGTATGTCGCTCGATTTCGCGGTGGATGGAGTTCGCGTCAACGCAGTTTGTCCGGGAGCGATTCAGTCGGGAATGATGGAGCCATTTCTGAAGGATCAAGCTGATCCGGAAGAAGCCGTGCGGGCGATCGGCCGCACCATTCCCCTGGGTAGAGTCGGGCAACCGGAAGACATTGCCCAGGCTGTCTACTTCCTCGCCTCACCGGCCGCAGCTTACATTACCGGCGCGACCCTGGTGGTGGATGGAGGGTTGCTCAGCAGGCTTTCTACATGAGTGCAGCCCGTGGCGGATGGATCAATTTCGCGGCGTTGATCCTGGTCAACTTGCTTTGGGCGGCGCAGTATCCTGCCTACAAGATCGCCGGAGATAATATGGAGCCGGCGGCGCTAAATTTCTGGACGTTACTTTTCGCATCTGCGCTCTTACTTCCTTTGTGGTTGCGGGAGAGAGCTAAGAGCAACGCCGATCCGAATCGGTTTGAATGGAAGACCCTGCGAGAATATCTGCTGCTGGGAGTCCTGGGCATAGTGCCGCCCTCGGTCATGCTCTCCTGGGGCATAGCCCATTCCTCGGCGTCGAACGCGGCCATTCTCTCAGTTACCATTCCCGTCCTGATGACCGGGTTGGGTGTCGTGATGCTGGGGGAGAAATTAACGCTGATCCGTGCGCTGTGCCTGCTGCTGGGGGTTGCCGGGACACTGCTGATTTCTGCCAGTGATTTGGCGCAAGCTTCCTTTAGCCGCAGCCTTCTGCTGGGCAACTTCGTGCTGCTGATCGCCGGCCTCGGGAGCGCGTTTTACAACACCTACAGTAAGGACCTTTTGTCCCGATATTCGGAGCTGCAGGTTTTGGTTTACAGCTATGCGGTGGCGATTGCCGCCTGCGCAATTATTTCCGCAGTCCACGAGAGCAAGCCTTTTTACTTCGTCACAGGATATTCCGGGGCTACCTGGCTGGCGGTCGCTGTACTTGGAGTGCTGTCGTGGGGCGTGGCCATGATTCTCTGGATGTGGGTGCTCAATCGCCTGGAGGTCGGCCAGGTTTCTACCTCAATCTATTTGCTGCCACTGTTTGGGCTGATTCTATCGGTTGTGACCGTCCATGACCGAATCACCCTGCCGCAAATCATTGGGGGAGCGTTGACAGTAGCCGGCACCGCGACCTTGACGCTGTACGAAGGACGACGTTCCGCGCAGTTGACGGTAGATCCTAACTAAAATGTCCCCCTGCTCGGTGCTGATCGACGATGGAAACTTGTGTGGCGAATCTCCGATCTGGGACGCGACCCAGCAAAAGCTCTACTGGACGGATAGTGTCGGCGGCAAATTCTACAGCTATGACTGGAAATCGAAGACGAGATCTCTGGAGCTCGACGGTTTTGAAGTCAACGGTTGTGCGCTCGATCACCACGGCGGATTGACCTTCATCAATAATTCCGGCGTGTGGGCGTGGAACAAGAAAGATAAGCCAGTGTTAATCGCCGGTGAATTCGGTGGCGAGAAATTGCAATTGAACGACTGCATTGCCGACCCTGAGGGACGGCTGATTGCCGGGTCTTGCTTCTACAAGCCCGAGGAACAATACCCTTTGGGAAAGTTGTTCTCCATTGCCCACAATGGTGCGGTACAGATCCTGGATGAGGGCTTTCATCTCGCCAATGGTTTGGGATTTTCTCTGGATGGCAAGACGCTCTACTTCACCGATTCAGTAGCGCGCTTGATTTACGCATACGCCTATGACTCGCTGACTGGACGGGTAGCGAATCGGCGGGTGTTTGTCAAAGTTGAAAACACATCCGGATTGCCCGACGGGTTGACGGTCGATGCGGAGGGATTCGTATGGTCGGCCGAATGGTACGGAAGCTGTATTTCCCGCTACGATGCGGATGGAGAACTGGAAAGGCGAATCGAAATTCCGGCCAAACAAACCTCGTCGCTGGCATTTGGAGGACCGGAGTTGCGCGACATATTTGTCACGTCCGCGGCGAAGTCTGAACCCACGCCGGTTATGCCTCCCGGGTACGATTCCGCAACCGGGTATTTCGGCGGCGCCCTCTTTCACCTGAACGCGGGCGTTCAGGGGCGCATTGAGTATCGGACAAGATTGACGATTCGCTGAGAAGAGAATAAGCCACGGCGGTTTCTACAGCGCCTGGGCCTCTTCATTTTCTTCGGAATAAAGATGAACGGCTTGTTCCGCCCAATCTTTCATGGCGGCGTGGAAGGCCCGCTTGGCCTTTTCCGGTTCGCCGGCGGCGATTGCATCCAGTAGCGCACGATGCAAATGCAGATCGTTTCCCAGGTTGAAGCCGGGCTGCATGGCGACACGAATAGCGCTGAAACCAAACAACGGCACCACAATGCGGCGGAGCGAGTCCACCAGACAATCATTGTGAGTCGATTCCCACATCGCGATATGCCAACTGAGGTCGCCGCGAATGTATTTCTGGAAATCGTGGGCGCGGGCTGCAGCTTGCGATTGCTGGAAGAGTTCCTCCAGGCGCAAAATATCGGCCGGTGTCGATAGCCGGGCAGCCTCCTCCACGGCAAAACCTTCCAGCGCTCGACGCACTGAAATCGTGTTCTCCAGATCTCTCTGACTGAAATCGGTCACAAAAGTAGCCGAATTCGGCTTCTTGCTTACGTGCCCTTCCATCTCCAGCTGAATCAGGGCTTCGCGGATCGCAGATTGGCTCGTACCCAGGGCGTCCGCCAGCTTACGCTCCACCAGCCGCTCTCCCGGAGCGAGAGATCCGTCGAGAATGGATTCGCGGATCTTGTCCGCAACTTGGTGACGGGCGGGTTGGGTATTCAGCTTGGTAGCGTTCAGTGGCATTCGAGTTCCTATCGATGGATTCGGGGGACCGAGACTCGGCGCCCGAAAGATATTCTTATTTTTCGCTCCAAAATAGAAGCCATTTCTGCGGCGAATGAGATTTCATCCCAAAGGCTTGCAGATATGTGGTTCGGGAATCTTCGGCTCGAAATTGGGCGACCAGCGGCTGGTTCACTCACTTCGAAGCCCCTTTTGCTAGTATAATCGATTGGCCGGCGTTCCACTAGCGCTCCCATAATGATTGATGATCGAGCAAATAAGTAGTTTTTTCTTGACAATATCCTATAGTGGCTACTAATGTTCACGTGATAATCGGTCATCAATAGTCGCTTAGGAGAGCTCATGTCTTCCCCAAAACTGTGGTCCCTCATTTTACTGATGCTTATCTGTCCCCTCGTCGTTATGGGACAGCAATCAGGAATAGTCGGAACGATTACGGATCCCTCAGGCGCCGCCCTGACCGGAGTGAGTGTCACCGCGAAAAATGTGAACACCGGGGAAACGCGTGAAGTTGTCAGCAATGAAATTGGCCAATACAACATCCCAAATCTGCAAGTTGGTGTCTATCAGGTGGCTGCGGAGAAGCAAGGGTTTCAGCGAAAGCTGGTCGATCAGGTTGCGCTGGAGGTTCAGGCGGTGCGCAATATCGACTTCCTGCTCGCTCCCGGAGCTGTCACGGAGCAAGTCAACGTGACCGCCTCGGCCACGGCGCTACAGACCTCCGAGTCATCGGTCAGCACCTTGCTCGAGACTAAGGTGGTTAACGAAATTCCGTTGAATGGCCGTAACTTCCTACAACTTCAGCTGCTCGCGCCGGGTGTGACCCTGGCCAGAGGCGGCACCTTCACGGCCGTTAAGATCGACTCGCAAACCACCAGCATCGGGGGAGGCAACGTGTCGGTGAACGGAATGCGCGACGTCTACAACGACTATTTGCTCGATGGCGTTTCCTTTAAGGACTGGATCCATGGCACCAACGGATTCAATCCCTCGGTTGACGCAATCCAGGAATTCCGGGTTCAGACCAGCAACTATACGGCGGAGTTCGGCGCCAATGCCGGCGGCCTCTCGAACATGGTCACGAAATCAGGAACCAACCAGATTCACGGCACACTCTACGAGTTCCTGCGCAACGACAAGTTTGACGCGCTCAATTACTTCACGAAAAAAGCGGGCGCGGACAAGCTTCCCCTGCGCCGCAATCAATTTGGCGCAACTTTCGGCGCTCCTATCATTCGCGACAAGACATTTGTATTTGGCAGTTATGAAGGGTTTCGTGAGCAGCGGACCACCACGCTGTTTGATACCTACCCAACCCAGGCCATGCATCACGGGGACTTTTCCGAACTGCTGGCGTTGCCTGATCCCATTCAAATCCACGATCCGGCGGGCAACCCTTATCCTGGAAATATCATTACACCGACTGATGTTTTGGACGTGATGCCGGGATACCTGGACACCTATGTTCCATTGCCGAATCGTCCTGGACTTTCGAACAACTATGTGACCCCGAGCACTCGCAGCAACTCAATCAACCAGTTCATCGGCCGTTTCGATCACTCACTAAGCAAAACGATGCAGCTGTCGTCTCATTACACTTACAATAAGATCAACGACACACCGACCACCACCAACCCGAATTTCTTTATCAAGCAATTCAATACCAACCACAACTTTAGCCTGCAGGTCACGAAAGCCCTGAGCCCGACCACCATTGTGGAAGGTCATGCAGGGTACAACCTATTCAAGCAGTTTGTGAATAAAAACCTTGCCAACACCTCGCCGGACATCGCGCGCGACGTCTTGGGAATCAACGGCGTGGCCAGCGATTCGCGCGCCTCGGATGCGCCCACCTTTATTACGCCGGGCTTTGGCTCCTTGGGTGGTTTCCACTTTGGCCCGCGGCAATGGTTCAGCGAGCGCTATGAGTACCAGGGCAGCGTGAGCCTGGTGCGGGGCAAGCACCTGATTCGCGCCGGTCTGCAGACCGTCCGTCACCACGAGACTTTCCCGGAAATCTTCATCGGCAACGGCCTCTATGTGTTTGACGGATCGTTTACCGGCTATCCGATGGCCGATATGTTGCTGGGCATCCCGCAAAACTTCGAACTCTCACCCGAACTTTTTGATCCCCAGTATCGTCAGTGGGAAGTCATGCCGTGGGTGCAGGACGACTGGAGAATCACTCCAAAGCTGACTTTGAATCTCGGACTGCGCTACGAGTGGCGTCCCTGGCCGGTTTCAAAGAACAATTCGATTTCGAACATCATTCTTCCTCCTGGCGGTGGGACGGCGTCCCTGGTGCTCGCCGGACCTTGCACACCGGACTTGCCGGTGCGTCCTTGCGACAGTTCGCTGTCGTCTACGATTTCCAACACCCGCAGTACCATCGCAAACACGGACCGCAATAACTTTGCGCCTCGCATCGGATTCGCCTACAGGTTGGGTGAGTCGGATAAAACGGTGATTCGTGGCGGCTACGGCATTTTCTATCAACCGGAACCGTTCAACCAATTCATCTTTCTGAGCATTAACCCGCCATTCGTCAGCTTCTATAACCGCTTCCTTGATCCCACCAACTACAACACCTGGGATTGGAACAACCCGACGGCGGGGCAACCGCCGGGCGGCGTGCAATTCACCTACATTCCTTCGAATTCGCGGACACCGTATTTGCAGTCCTGGAACCTGGGGGTTCAGCGTGATCTGGGTGCGGGCATGGTGCTCGATGTCTCCTACGTCGGCAACAAGGATTCGAAGCTGTGGGCGCGCACATGGCCCAACCAGCCGCGGCCAGGACCGGGTAGTGTTGATTCACGCCGTCCCTACGGGAATGTCTCGACGGTAGCTGGCAATGAGCCCATTGGAAACGCCAACTACAACGCTTTACAGGTTCGCCTGGAACGACGCTTTTCTCAGGGGCTTTCCATTCTGGGTGGCTACACCTGGTCGAAAGCGATCACCGATACGCAGGGCGCCGAAACCGGCGCGGGCGTTCCTGACTTGCAGGACAACAACAATCGCCGAGCGAACCGTGGATTGTGGTCGGCTGATGCCCGCCATCGGTTTACTTTGAGCTCGGTCTACGAACTTCCCTTTGGAGCGCGTAAGCGTTTCCTGGGGGATGCACGGGGGGTCACCAGCAAAATTATCTCGGGATGGCAGGTTGCGACCATCGTCACGGTGCAGTCCGGCCAACCGCTGACCGCGACTCTGCCATTCGACAATCCCAACGTAGGAGAAGGGGCCAAGCTGCCTGACATTATCCATAACCCGAACGACGGGCCACAGACCCCGGATGCATGGTTTGACACCACGGCCTTCGCAACCCCGGCGCCTTTCACCTTCGGCAATGAAGGGATTGGCTCGGTGACTGGGCCTGGTATCTCGACGGTGGACTTGTCATTTGTGAAAAATACAGCGATCACCGAGCGGGTTAATTTGCAATTCCGTGCTGAAGCCTTTAATGCTTTTAACCATACGATTCTTGGCGATCCCGATATGACTTTCGGATCGCCGTCCTTTGGCACCATCAACAGTACGCATCTCGATAACCGGGAAATGCAGTTTGCGTTGCGGTTGGTGTTTTAACAATTTGCCCTTGAGGCCGATAATGACCATGGCGGATGAGGCAAAACGACGAGGGGGCAGGCAGGGCGACGGTCGCACTAAATGCGTAATTGCCAGCCAATCCAGATTGCGATTCTACTTTTGGGCAGCACACTTGCGTGTGCCGCCCAGGGGAGCGGAGCAGCAGCTACCGGCGGCACGATTGCAGGTCGCAGATTTGCATCTGGATTGGCGCTGCTTGTAAAGCACGAATGCAAAGGGGCAGCCGCTGAACTTCAGCAGGCATTGACGGCCGCCCCCGATCTTACAGAAGCCCGAATCTTGCTCGGGATTACCTACGACTGTTCCGCCGATCGAATCAAGCTGACCACAGCATTCCACCACATCTGGGACCACGATCTGGATCCGCAAGAGCCCACTTCCGCAATGACGCTCACCGCGAGCGCGATCCAGGCAGGCTTTAATCCCCGTCCGCAAAATGCCGAGGGGAAATACTTCCAGGCGCTTCTTTATTACCGGCTGGGAAATTTTGATTCGGTGCTACCTCTATTGCAAGCCGCAACCCCGCCGGTGACTGATTCGTGGGCCTACTTCAATCTGCTTGGCAGCGCCTATCTTCGCCAGTCCCGGTTTGCGGAAGCGAAACAGGCGTTGGAAGCGGCGTTGCAGCGGGACGCTAGGCAGGCTGACACTTTCTACAAGCTCGGCACCGTGCTGCTTGCCACCGGGGATGCCGGTAACGCAACCACCCAGTTGAAACAGGCAGTAAAGCTTCGACCAGAGTTTCCCGCCGCCAGTGCGGCCCTGGGAATTGCACTGCTCCAATCGGGTGACTTCGGAGCCGCGCGTGAATTTCTAGCAAAAGGCACATCGGTTGGAGCAGAGATCTACGTTTATCTCGGGACGGCAAATGAGCGGCTTGGCGATGCTGCCGCCGCCATGGAAAATTATCGAGCAGCGCTGATCAGGCAGCCACAATTATTTGCAGCTGAGTTCCCTCTTGGGCGGTTATTGCTCTCCTCGGGCGACACGGCGGGAGCACTGACTCTTCTGGAGCGGGCAAGTCAACTTGATCCTGCTAGCGCGCAAGCCGAACTCTATTTTGCGATGGCCCTGATCGCCGCAAAGCAAACAGCAAGAGCGGCCCCGGTCGCTGAGCGCGCCGCAGCTTTGGGCGCATCGGAGACTGCGGATTTTCACGATGCTTTGGGAAGCGTCTTTCAGGATATTGGTCAGCCGGATCAGGCGCAGCAGCACTTCCAACAGGCGGCGACATCCAATCCCGCTAATGAGGATTATTTCCGTCATCTTGCCGCCGCTCAGCACAAAGTCGGAGACAGCGCCGGAGCCGTTGCCACCTTGCGAACCGGGGTTATCCGACTTCCGACTAGCGCGCGACTGAACTACTTGCTGGGGATTTCCTTGATGGCCAACGGGGCTGCGGCAGAGGCCTCGCCGCCATTGAATAGAGCGGTGGAGCTGGAGCCGCGGAACGCCGACTACCAGCAGTCGTTAGGCATCTGTTTGGCGGAACTGGAGAAGGATAGCGAGGCGATGGCGACGTTTCGGCGGGTTTTGGCTCTCGATCCCAATCGGGCCGCCGCTTACCTCCAAATTGGCGTGCTTCAATCGAAGACCAGCCCTGCAGAAGCCGAAAAAAGTTTCAATCAAGCGCTCACTGCAGCCCCCAATTATGCCCCAGCCTATTTTCGGCTGGGTAAGATTTATTACGACCGCAACCAAGACGTGCAGGCTTTGACGTTTCTGGAAAAGACGCGAGAGCTAGATCCCGATTGGGAGGACACTTACTTTCTCCTGGGAACATTGTACAAACGCGCCGGCAACGAAGAACAGTCGGCCCGAATGTTCGCGGACTTCCGGAAAAAGAAAAACGAATTGCTGGATCTGCGACGGAAGACGTTCGAGGCTGCGCCCGCGGCGTTTGACGATGCACATCCGAAGAGTGCGAGCCGATGAGCCGCCGGGTAGCTCGCATCGCGGCTTCGCTAGGACTCTTTACCGTAGCCATGTTGGCCTCTACCAAGGATGCGGAGCGAAAAATCGGATTCGTTGACGTCAGCAAGCAGGCGGGCATTCAAGGAACAACGATTGACGGATCGCCGGAGAAGAAATCGGTGCTTGACGTCAACGGAAGCGGGATTTGCTGGCTCGACTACAACAATGACGGATTGGAAGACTTGTTCGTGGTGAATGGCTCAACGGTTGAGGACCTCAAATCGGGCAAGCCACGCCCACAGAGAAATTACCTCTACCGCAACGACGGGGGCGGGAAATTCAGCGATGTGACGGTAAAAGCGGGCGTCGCCGGAGGGGGTTGGGGCCAGGGATGCGCTGCAGCCGATATCAATAACGACGGCTTCACCGATCTCCTGGTCACCAACTTCGGACGTAACGAACTGTTTAAGAATAACGGCGATGGAACCTTCACAGAAGATGCTTTGAAGGCCGGGGTTGGCGGCGGCAATGCCTGGCACACCGGCGCCGCCTTCGCGGACTACGACAATGATGGCTGGCTCGACCTGTTTGTCGCCGGATATCTGGAATTCGATATCGATGCCGCGAGAAACTACCAGCCACTTTGTAACTACCGTTCTCTGCCGACCTTTTGCGGTCCGCGCGGATTTCGCGGCGCGCCCCACGCTCTTTACCACAACAACCGCGACGGTACGTTTACCGAGGTCACAGAGCAAGCGGGCGTGGCCAACACAGAAGGTTATTACGGACTTGGGGTTTTATTTCAGGACCTCGACGGTGACGGGCGGCCGGACATCCTGGTCGCGAACGACGCCTGCTTCAACTACTTCTACCACAACGAAGGCAACGGCAAATTTAAGGAAGACGCGTTGTCAAAGGGCATTGCCTGCTGCCGTGATGGTACCGAACAGGCCAACATGGGGCTGGCGGTGGGCGACTACGACAATGACGGCAAGCCTGATGTGTTCATCACCACTTATTCCGACGATCACTACACGCTCTACAAGAACCAGGGAGACATGTTCAATGATGTGACCCGGGAAGCTGGGCTGTATTACCTGACCCATCCGTTTATGGGTTGGGGGACGATGTTCATCGATTTCAATAATGACGGGTTCCGCGACCTGTTTACCGCCAACGGACACCTGTTTCCCCAGGTCGAGAGCTATTTCAAAGACAGCACCAGCTACAAACAGCGCTTATTGCTGCTTCAAAACGAGCAAGGGCAGAAGTTCCGCGACGTGGGCGACGAGACGGGGATTTCAGCATTGGAGCGGCACGTGGCTCGCGGGGCCGCAGCCGCGGATTTTGATAATGACGGCAAAGTAGATATTGCCGTCTCCAATCTGGACGAGGTTCCTTCTCTGATTCGAAATGCAGGATCGACCGAGAATCATTGGCTGCGAATCCGCACAGTAGGTAAGCGTTCGAATCGCGGTGGAGTTGGGGCGCGCATCGAGGTCACCGCAGGCACATTGAAAGAATTCGACTGGGTGCATACCGGTGGCAGTTTCCTTTCGCAAAGCGATATGCGGGTCCACTTTGGGTTGGGTGCGAACAACAAAGTGGATGTGAAGGTCGATTGGCCGAGCGGTGTCGTCGACACGCTCCGCGACATTGTTGTGGATCGGGACATTGTGGTGGAAGAGGGCCGCGGATTGGTTGACCGTAGCCATCATTGAGGGGGATAGCACTTGGCAGAAACGAAATTAATAGCAGGCGCGGCCGAGATAGCGATCACGCCTCCGGTGGGCGCTCCAACGCTGGGGACAATCCAGCGCAGCACCTCAGTGAACGATGAGCTGTTCGCCCGCGCGTTGGTATTGAACGACGGCAAACAGCGGGTTGCAATCCTGTCGCTTGACCTGATCGGAATGGATTTTATTCTGGCGGACGAGATCCGTAACGCCATCACCAAGCGAACTGGTATCGGCGTGGTACTGGTCCACTGCACCCACAATCACTCCGGACCGTTCACCATTCCGTGGAGCGTGCTCGGTCCGCGCTGGATCATGGGTCCGGGCAAGAATTGGCGGGACGAGTTGGCGGGAAGGCTGGCCGAATTAGTTTCTGAGGCGGAGGCCAACGGTCAAAGCGTGGTTTTACGTGCCGGGAGGGCGCCCGTACACATTGGCACCAACCGGCGCACCCTTACGGATCAAGGTGTTGTTATGAAGCCAGACCCGGACGGGCCGGTGGTCCCCTGGGTGGATGTGCTGTCCGTCAATCGGCTGGATGGCAGCCCACTAGCGGTTCTGTTCAGCCATGCGGCACATCCCGTGATCATCCACGGTGCGAGTCGCGCCATCAGTGCAGAGTTTCCCGGCTTCGCGTCGCACAAGCTAAAAAGTCTACTTGGTGAAAACGTGGTGGCCATGTTCGGCCAGTCGTTTGCGGCGAATATCAATGGTGACCCGCTGCGCGGTGGAATTGCCGCCGCCGAGCAGGCGGGCGATGTGCTGGCGCAAGCCGCGCTTCAGGCAATCGCGAACAGTAAGAGTATCCCTTCCGGGGAATTTACCGTCAGATCACTCCATACCGAACTTCCACTTCAAGCTCTGCCTGCCAAGGCAGACGTTGAGAATGTATTGCGTCAGGCGCAGGAAAAACTGGAAGCGCGGTACGGCAAGGCATCATTCAGCGATGAACGCCTATGGGACATGCAGGACGACGTCGAACTGGCCAAGAGTCAGACCGAGTCGAAAGCCGCGGACGACGTCCAGCCCATGGAAGGCAAAGCCTGGTGGATGATGGATACGGTCCTGTGCCTGCGCGATCTTCTGCAAAAGATCGAACACCAGGATGAACGTCCTTTACGTTTTGACGCCCATCTACTGCGCTTCGGCAGCCACTGGTCTCTGCTCGCGGCCACGCACGAGCTGTTTGCCGAATATCAATTATTGCTGGACCAAGCTTCTCCGACCGAACACACCATGATGCTGGCCTACACCAACGGCTGCGAAAGCTATATTCCCATGGATCGTGATCTGGCGCTGGGGGGATACGAGGCAGCTACATTCCCCGATCTTGGCGGGGCATCGCTGCGCTATCGCCACCGCCGGGCCTTGCGCTTGGGTTTCGAAAAGCAAATTGTGGAGCAGTTGCAGTCTCTGTGGAGTTAGCTTCACGCCCGCTGATGCACTAAGGAGAATTCATGTTCCTGGGATATCTGTTTGCAGTGCTCGCGATGCTCAGCATCGGCGTACTGGGACTCCTAAGCAAACTGGGAGACCGCTACGGCTGCACCCCGCTGAACACCGCGCTCACGCTGTTTGGTGGCTCCACAGTTTTCATGGGGCTCTATGTTGCCCTGGTGCAGAAATCCTCCCTGATTCCACCGGTCATGGTCAGCGGTACGGCGACATTCTTTGGCGCGCTGGCCATCCTTGCGTTCTGGTTGTTTCTCTACGGTCTGCAGTTCGGCAAGCTCACGAGCAGTTGGATTTTCATGAACCTGTCGGCGGTAGTGCCAGCCGCGCTCTCCATCATGATCTACCACGAAGCTGTCACGCTCACCAAGGCGGTGGTGCTGGCGCTGGTGGTGGCCTCGATTGTTCTGTTGTGGAAGGACAAGCAACAGGAAACTGAAAAAGGTTTAACCACGGGCGATGTCCCCGCGCACGCGAACGTGAAGATCTGGATCACGGCCATGCTGGCTGCGTTCCTGGTGAACGGCATTTGTCCGTTTGGTCTACGCGTTCTGGCGGGCAGGGGACTCGCTCAACAATACACGCCGGTTTACCTGGTCTATTGGTATCTCGCGGGATTTGCTTTCGGCCTGCTGGGACTGATCAAGGTGCGGCAAAAGATTTCACGGGCCAATCTGATCATCGGACTGGTGATGTCGGTGGCCAGCGTCGGCGGACAGTTCTTCATGGGGCTTGCCCTCTCGCGCGGCGTGCCGGGCAGCGTGGTCTACATGCTGGCCATGGGCGCCAGCATGTGCGTGGTGGTGTTAGGAGGAGTTCTCTTCTTTCGCGAACGGGTTGGGACGCTTGCCAAGATTGGAATCGTGGTGGGCCTGGTCGCTGCGGTGTTGTTGGGCACGACCGGCTAGCGCTGGATGGTTATCACCAGACTTTTGATTTCATACCGTCCCATGGCCAGCGATACATGATGCGGGGTCCATTCTACGGGCCCGGTTCGTTCACCCAGCACTGAACCCAGGAATGCTTGTTTCAATGCGGCGGCGGGAAATTCCACTGACGCCTTAACCTCACTAGAACTCATATTCTGCACCCGCACCAGGTAGGTGTCTGTGCCAGCCAGGGGCCGAATGGTCAGAATGTTTACCCCCGCAGGGGAGGCGTTGAGAAACCCAGCGCCTTTATCCGCCAGGGTTGGCTTCCATCCCATGTTGTAGTGGCGAATCGCCGTGAGCGGCGAGCGCTGCTCCGCTGTCAGCGCCATGGTTTGCACCTCCGATACTTCAGGCCCGCTGGTCAGGGCGTATCGGAAAACGAAGTGCCCACCTTGTTGGGCCGGCGTGTCGGTGTACCAATAGTTATTCATCACGTAGGAAAACACGGCTCCGTTCCGAATTTGAATGGACTCCGGCCATAGGCCACGGTTGATATCTTCCAGCGTGATGAGCGGCGCATCGACAGACACCCAGGCCACGTTATTGGCCGTTCCTTTTCCAAAAACTCCTCCCTGCGTCGTGAACCACTGCTTGTTGGCGCCGGGTAACATGTCTTTCTCGGGATCGACCCATGCGGTCGCCCCTTGATACTTCACATGCGGCTCGTCCAGAGCAAACGGAAATGCGAAATAGACTCCTTCTTTCTTCAAGGTGCTGGTCTTTTCCACCTCGTTGTGAAAGCTCACCTGTTTGCCGGTATCGAGCAATGTGATCGTCGAAACGATTGCGGGAGTATTGAGAGCCTGCGATCGGATCGTGACTACGACTCCCCACGGAAAACGACTCACCTGGGGTACGCCCTGCAAATTGGCGCGATGGATTTCCAGCTTGGGCAGAGGAAGCGTTACGTCGGCGTTAAGGATTCGATTGTCTTTGATGTTGCCGGGGAAGAAGCTTCCGGGGTCTCCGCCGCTTACGTATAAATATTCATTCAGCCCGTACTCGGCTTCCGAGCGGACTAAGTCGGCGCCGGTTGCCTTGTCGATCAAGTGAGCAATCGCGCCCGTCTTGGGATCGAGTTGAAGTTTGTAGTACTTGCTTTCGACCGTTGACGAAGCTTGCTCAGCATCCGGGACTTTACCCTTTGCGATCGCGTAGAACTTGTAACCGGTGGCGGGTACATCGGACGCCCAGCAACGTACATCCTGATAGTCAGGGTGAGGCTCGGTTACTCCGCAGGGAATGGGTTGTCCGGTGGCAGGATCGATCAGCACTTCGTCCGGCTCTAATTCAAAGTCGAAAAGGTCGCTGCGTGGCCAGCTTTCGGAGTTGAAGACGACTGTTCCCTGCTTGTCGGTCCCCACAACTTCAGCCACTGTGTCCATTGCGACCAGTCGCAGGTCGCTCGTCTGTTGCAATGCCGCCTCCGCCCAGGCCCGGTGGGCAGCTTCACCGCCGCGCGTACGATAGCTCTCCGGACGCCGGTATGAATTGGCATCGCTCCAAACGTAAGAGTCGGCGAGCAGAATGTTCTTCCACGCGGCGTCAAAGGGCTGGGAATCGAATCTCAGGTGCGGCAACAGCCAATCGGCGACGCTCTCAAATTTCTCAGCGGCTGCCAGTTGAGTTTGCGAAGTGCGAATCATGGCGGCGATTCGCGCATCCGCGCCTGCCTCGTCCTCCCAGTACGCGCCGCCGTCTCCCCGGAAAGTCTTGATCTTGTCGCCGAAGTTTTGCGTTATGTGTTCAAAGAAGCTGCGTTGCGTAGCGGGAATGACTTTGGGATACGCGTATTCCTGGTTCCACCTGTCGATGACGTCGGCGTCTCCCCAGTGCCGCATGGGGATTTCATCATTGTGCAGGCCAAAGAGAAGCACCGCGTCGAAGGGAAAATCCTCGCGCTCATACTGCGAAAGGAACAGCGGAAGAGACCGTGTGAGGCCAAAAATAGAGGTTGAGTAGCTGCCGGCGCGCGCGGCCTCGGCACTCCATCCGCCCCAGGTCATGTCATCGACCGCGGTATAGGAAACGCCGCTCCACATCAGGACTTTCGAGCCGGTGGGCGATTCCCAATAGAAAGGAGAGTGAAAGTTCAACAGCCCGATGGGATTGGTCGCGCCGCGAATCGGGTCGCTGCCGTTAGTGAAGTATTTGATTCCGGCATCGGCGAGAATCTGCGGCATCGCCCAGGTGATCGAAGGCTCGTCGGTTTGCGATGCCGAGTCAATTTGTAGGCCGTACTTGCGGCCCGCCTGCAAGGAGTAGTCGAGCGTACGAGACAACTCTTCCGGAGTTGAAAGCCCGGTAAAGAAGTTGGCGTAGAGCGCGTTGATGCCCCACTTGCCGGATTGCAGGTGCCCCAGCAACTGCTTTCCATTTTCCTCGCGCCGGGTCGCGAGGTAGGACTCAAGGTTGGCGGCAGCATCGAGGGTGAAGGCGTAAAAGGGATACTTCTTCTGGATTTCCAGCGTCTTGTCGATGAAGCGGTTCTCCCACTCCAGGGTTCGGGCGGGCAGATCGTTGTATCCAAAATCTGCCTGCTCCATGGGCAGGGCGTACACCTGCCATTTACGGCGAGGCGTAAACGTGCCGCGATAGACCGGTTCCTTCGCGTCGGAGACGTAAAGTGCGATCTGCGTCGCGCCAGTGGCGGGGATTTCGATCAACGTTTCGACGTCGCCTACCTCAGTTTGGTGAACTGAGCTTTCCAACTTCGCACTTCCAACCTCGAGCCTTAGCTTCGCCGTTCCCAAGGGCTTTGTGGTGCGGAGCGCTACCCTCGCCAGTTCGACCAATCCTGACGGACGGTTCTTGTAGAGCACGGTGGGCTCAACGAATGCCGCCGCGATGGATGGCGGAACCGTAGCCGCGTCGTTGAGCAACGACAGATCGTCATAGTAAATCCCAAAACCATCGCGGCACTGGATGGCGAGAGTGTTTGCGCCCTTTACAAAAAAGTTGGAAGGCAGCGCCATGTCAAGCGATTCGTATCCGAAGTATTGGGTGTTGCCGTCGGCCTCGCCACCATTCGGCCACCACAGTTCCGGCGCTGGATGCAGGTTCAGCCGATAGCTCGCCGCATATTTTCCGTTGATCAGTAATGAGAACCGGGGCGGGGCTGGCCGTCGATGGCGAACGATGGCATCGAGATGGAGGATGAAGGTCCCCCGCGGTGAAGCCGCAAGAGTGAAATCTATTTGAAAGGGCGCGGCCTCCGGACCGGGCTTAGTCTCGGTCCAATCCCGCTGCATGGTGCTGCGGGCGACTGCGGAATCGAAGGACCCGGCCTGGTACGCGGGCCAATCGCCGGAGCTGTTGTGGCCAACGTTGTAAACGACCCCGGCACCCTCTTTGTGGTTGCGGAGAAATTCGGTGAAAGTGTTGTCCTTGCGACCGATAGCAAAGATCTCAGTTTTGGTTTGCGCGACGGCTGTGACCGAACTGAGCAGGCACAGGAAAATCAGGCAGCGTTTGGGCATGCTTCACCTCGTACGACGCGAACAATGATCGATAATACATCAATAAACGCTTTACAAGACATCCCATGCTGGAATACGATTTGCGGGTCACAAGTCCCCGGTTTTTCTGGCTAGGTGCTTAATGCGCTTTATTATCCAACGGTTTGCCGCTGTACTAATCTTTCTAGTGGCCGCTTTGCTCCCAGCGACTGCGCAAGGAACGCAAAGAATCACGCTCGATAATGCTGCCGTCCTGGTGGACGCCAGCGAGGCGTCGTACGTTCAATATGGCGCGAAAGATCTGGGCGCATACCTCACGGAGATTACGGGCAAAGCGGTCACGGTGAGCCCCTCGCCAAAAATTTCGGGCAAATCCAAGATCATCATCGCGGTCGGTGAAAAGATGGCGCGCGCCGTGGGCACCGATCTGGGATCGACCGGCGATCTGGGCAAAGAAGGGGCGGTGATTCGCGCCTTAGACAAAGGCAAGACCACTGTCGTCGTCATAGCTGGGACCGATCCTCACGGCACCAACGCCGGCCTCGCTACGTTCATGCGTATGATCCAGGCGGAAGGCAAGTCGGCATACCTCGACGGGCCGCTCGATCTAAAGAGCAAGCCTGACATCGCGGTCCGCGGCATCCACCTGAACGGCTGGCCGCTGAACTATCCCTACGCCTTCCGCTCGTGGAAAGAAGCCGATTGGAAGCACTTCGTCGACATTGCCTGGGCGCATCGCATCAATCTCTTCTACCTGTGGCCCTTCATGGAGATCATTCCGGTGCCGCTCTCCACGGAAGATGAGGCCTATTTGCAGGAAGTGCAGCGCGTCATCGATTACGCCCAGAAGCAGCGCGGGATGGAAGTATGGATCATGCAGTCCGCCAACCGCGTGGCGGTTTCGGATTGCAAAATAAAAGACCCGCGCTTCCGCACCTACTGGGTCCCCGGCGAATGCCAGCAGGACATGGACCCCGCCGACCCGCAGCAGTTTGCCAACATCCTTACTCACTTTGAGGCGTTGTACAAAATCGTCAATAATGCCGACGGCTTCTGCTTCATCGACTCCGACCCCGGCGGTTGGCCGGGCAGCCCGCTCAGCGATCAAACCAAGATCTTCAACGGAGCGCGAAAGCTGCTGAACCAGTACAACGTGCACGCTGAGAAAACCAAGCTGATCGATTGGATGTGGCTGGGATGGGGCCGGCATCCCACCGGCGATGAAAGCGGAAAGCAGGCCACGGCCTTCATGCAGGAAACCATCCGCAACTTCAAACAGAACCTTGCGGAACCCTGGAGCCTGATCTCCGGAATGGCACACTACCTGGAATCTGCCAAGAACGAATCGGCGCTCGACAAGACCATCTACCTGCACTACGGCGCGATTGAGGAAGAGCCGGCCTTTCCCGCGACCAATTTAGGTTTGGAATCTGTGCAGGAGGTTTTCGATACCGCCGCCAAATATCCCGAACTCCAGGGGATCATGGGCAACAACGAACTGATGTCGCTGCAATTTCCCCGCACCTTTTACTTCTTCAATCGCGCCTGGGACGGCGAATACAAGAAACGCCAGGAGCCGGAAATGCTCCTGGAGCTTGCCGGGCAACTTTATCCCGATCACAAGCAGCTCATCGCCGAATCCTTCCTGCGATTGAGAGAAAACGATCCCGGCAAAATCAACTCCACATTGGAGAACCTTGCCAGGCTGGTTCAGGGCGGCGATGCCGGGCGTCCGGGCGCGATTGGCCGTTATCTCTTTCCTGACAAGTTGACCGTGGCCAGAAATCTCAAGCTGCAGTTGGAAATTCGCGCCGCCCGTCAAACATTCATCCAGGCCATGCACTCCAAACCGGCGATCGAAGAAAGCGCGCGCCTGCTGGAAAATTATTTCGACAAGTTGCTGGCCTGGAACAAAGAAACGGGCTGGGACAAGATGATCGACATCACCATCTGGCGGACCCCGATTTATGAAAGCGGCAAAGACCTGGAGCAGTCGATCACCAAGCTCAAGCAGGTGCTTGCGCAAGGGAAACCCTACGCAAGCTATCAGCAGACGGACGCCTTCTTCGACGGAATCAGTCAACGCCTGTTGCAAAAGTACGGACGGGATTCGGTGATGATCGGCTGCATCGATCCCTTCAAGCTATCCCTGATTCAGGGCTGGTGATGTCTCGGGCATGAAATCTGTGAAGGATATGTCCAGCCGTGACGCAGCGAAAGAATGCAGCCCAGGGCGCAAGTCATGGGTAGGATCCAGAATGAGTAAGCCCCGAAGGGGCGAAAGACAGGGGACGTCAATGAAGATCGAACGCCGCATTGCATGTATCGTTTTTTCGTTGCTAATCTCCGCTCTTGCCCAAGGCCAACGAACCGTCCTCGATGGCGCGCCTATTCTTGTGGATTCGGGCGAGCCCTCTTACGTTCAATACGCTGCGAAGGATCTGGGGTCCTATTTGACCGAGATCAGCGGACAGCCTTCAGTTGTCAGCTCTTCGTCAAAACTTCGAAAAGCCAAAGTCATTATCGTCATTGGCGAAAAGATGACCACGGCGATCGGTGATCCAGCAAAGGAAATTGGCAAAGACGAATCGGTCATACGTTCCTACGACCGGAGTGGCGTCAAGATTATCGCAATCACGGGATCCGACTCGCACGCCACCAACTACGCCTTGGCCACGCTGATGCAAATGATCAAAGCGGAAGGCAAATCGGCCTACCTTGACGGCCCAATCGACTGGCGAAGTAAGCCCAGTTTCGCGGTGCGCGGCATTCACCTCAATGGCTGGCCGCTGAGCTATCCCTACGCTTTTCGCTCCTGGAAGGAAGCCGACTGGAAGCGCTTCATCGACATTGCCTGGACACAGCGCATCAATCTTTTCTACCTATGGCCATTCATGGAAATCTTGCCGGTGCCATTAAGCAAGGAAGACGAAGCCTACTTGCAGGAGGTTCAGCGCGTGGTCGCTTACGCGCAGAATCAGCGCGGCATGGAAGTCTGGATCATGCAGTCGGCCAACCGTATTGGAACCTCCGACTGTGGCACAAAAGATCCCCGGTTCCGAGCCTACTGGATCAACGACTGCCAAAAAGATATGAACCCGGCCGAGCCGGATCAGTTTGCTCGGATTTTGAAGTCGTTTGAGGCCTTTTACAAGATCGTCAATAACGCCGATGCCTTTGTCATGATTGATTCCGATCCCGGCGGCTGGCCGCAAAGCCCTATCAGCGATCAGGTAAAGATTTTTCAGGCCTCCAGGAAGCTGCTCGATCAATACAGCCTTCAGAAAGACAAAACCAAACTCATCGACTGGATGCACGTGGGCTGGGGCCGCCACAAATTCTTCACTTCGAATGATTCCGTAGTGGCCGCCTACGACTGGACGGACAAAAACCCCGACGAGAGCGACGTGGCTTTCATGGGCGAAACCATTCGGAACTTCAAGGCGAATCTCACCGAACCTTGGGCCCTCATCGCCGGCCAACCGCCATACTTGCCGGTCGTGCAAAAGGAAGATGTCCTCGCCAGGACTGTGTATCTTCCCTACGGCGCCATCGAGAGTGAGCCGGCATTCCCCGCCACCAATCTTGGACAAGAAAAAGTCCGCAAGGTCTTCGACCGCGCCAATCAGTTTCCAGGACTTCGAGGCGTGATGGGAAACAACCAACTTATGCTGTTGCAATTTCCTCGAACCTACTATTTCTACGCGACCGCATGGGATAAGGACTACGAGAGCCGGCCCGAAAAAGATGTGATGCTGGACTTGGCCGCGCAGCTCTATCCGGAACAGAAAGACCTGATTGCCGACGCCTTCCTCGCGTTGCGGGAGACTGACTCGGAGCGGATTAATGCCACGCTGGCAAGCCTGGACAAAATGTTGCACGAGAGTAAGGCAGGCCGCCCCGGAGCACTGGGCCGGCTTCTCTTTCCAGATGCTCTAGCTGTAGCAAGAAATCTGCAAATGCAACTGGAGATTCGCGCCGCCCGTCAATCTTTCTTAAAGGCGCTGCGCGGCAAGCCGAATATTGCGGAGTGCGCCGCTTTGCTGGAAGCGTACTTCGACAAGCTGCTGGCCTGGAACAAAGAGACGGGGTGGGACAAGATGATCGACATCACAGTATGGCCTCATCCTATCTACGAAGACGGCAAAGACTTGACTGATGCCGAATATCGCCTCAAGCAAATATTAGCGCAAGGCGCTCCTTACACTAGCTATGCAAAGACCAATGTCTTCTTTGAAGGGATCGCCAAGCCTCTGCTGCAAAAGTATGGCGAAGATTCAGTAATGGTAGGCTGCATTGAGCCCTTCAAGCTCGCAGTCATGCAGAGCCAGTAGCGAGTGGAATCACCGATGAAACCGAAAACACTGTTTTGTAAACCCACGACCTGGAATGGCCGTAAAGGCTATATTTTGGGCAATAATGTTGTTCGGCTCACTACGCTGACCGGCGGCGGTCACGTCGCGGAATTTCAGCTAGAAAATCCTGATGGATCACGCAGCGTGAGCCCCCTCTGGGTTCCACCCTGGAAGACTATAGATCCTCACCAATACCGCGAGAAAGTTCATAAGCGCGCCTACGGCACGATCACCGAAGGCAAATTGCTCTCCGGCATCGTCGGACACAATATTTGCCTGGACTATTTTGGTTCTCCCTCTGCCGAAGAGGCGAAGCTAGGGATGTCACAACATGGCGAAGCACCCTGGTCGAAATGGACGAAACGAAAGATTTCGCAAGGCCGGGACAGAACGGCTTTGGAAATGTCCGTCCGGCTTCCGGCGGCCGGGCTGCGGTTCAGCCGGGAAATCGAGCTAAGGAAGAACGAGCCAGTCATATATTTCACGGAAACCGTTCGCAATGAACGCAAGGTCGACCACTTCTTTCATTGGACTCAACACATAACGCTCGGTCCTCAATTCCTGAGCGCGGAAGATTCCTCAGTCGCCTTGCCGGGAGTAAGAGCGATCACCTATCCCCACGGATACGATGAGGGTCGAGCCTTGCTGGCCTCGGGCCAGGAGTTTCAGTGGCCAAACGCTCCGCTGGTCGAAGGCGGAGATATTGATTTGAGTCGTCCCTTTTTGCGCCAGGGCCTGGGGTTCGTGGTTGCCGTCCTCCTAGATAAAGATAACGATTTCGCATTCGTTGCCGCCGTCAATCGTAAGCTCGGTCTTCTGATCGCATATTGCTTCAAGCGCACCGACTTTCCCTGGGTTGCGGTCTGGGAAGAAAACCTTGGCATCGCCGCGGCGCCATGGAAGCAGCGGACTCAGGCTCGGGGGCTTGAATTCAGCTCGACTCCGTTACCCCTCCTGCGGAGAGAGGCGATCTTGTCTGGCCGTCTGTTCGATGAACCAACTTTGACCAGCATTCCTGCGCTGGGGACCAAGACGGTGAAATATCTCGCACTTTTGACCCCCATTCCGGACAATTTTGGGGACGTCCGCGACATCAGATTGTCTGACGGCAAGTTGCGAGTTTATGGAAAATCAACCGAAAACCCTCTTATATTGCGTGCTTCTAACACTGAATATTTCATGGACTTCGACGCAAGGAACTAGATCATCCACCCCAAAGACGCCAATGAGATCGCGGCTTTTTCCGGCAGTCGATCCAGGCGCGTTGACATTTCACCGGTTAATCCCCGATAGTTACCGCTGACTTGAAACGCTTACGCAACAATCAGGACTGGCCGACACCGAGACGGCTTGCAATCGAGCGACAGTCCCAAAATCAGCGAGGCCAAAGTGGATTTACAACTGAAAGGCAAAGTTGTTGTTGTTACAGGGGGAGCAAAAGGGATTGGCGCGGCGATCGTACGATCCTGTGCTCGCGAGGCTGCCATCCCGGTGATTGTGGAGCGCGACATTAAAGCCGGCGAACAGCTTCAAGCCGAGATATCGCAGAGCAGTGAATGCGGATTGATTTCGGCTGACCTCTGCGCCATAGAAGATTGTTCAACCGCTATCGAAATTGCCGTAAAAACCTTCGGCCGCATCGATGCGCTGGTAAACAATGCCGGTGTCAACGACAAAGTGGGCCTCGAGAATGGCAGCCCTGGCGAATACGTTGCATCGCTCAACCGCAATCTGGTTCATTACTACAGCATGGCTCATTATTCGTTGCCTTACTTGAAGTCCTCCAAAGGATGCATAGTCAACATCGGGTCTAAGACGGCGGTCACGGGACAGGGTGGTACTTCCGGCTATGCCTCTTCAAAAGGTGGCGTCATGGCGCTCACCCGTGAATGGGCAACCGAGCTTTTGCCTTATGGAATTCGGGTCAACACGATTCTTCCAGCTGAAGTCCTGACGCCTCTTTATCGCAGCTGGCTGGACACATTTCCAAATCCCGAGGAGAAGCTGAAGAACATTGTCAGCAAGATTCCCCTGGGAAAAAGAATGACGACGGCAGAGGAAATTGCTGACACAGCGGTCTTTCTTCTTTCTTCCAAGTCAGGCCACACCACAGGGCAGCATTTCTTTATCGATGGTGGATATGTTCATCTCGATCGCGCCCTGACCTGACACTCACAAATTCCCTGTTCGGCGACGCCCTGATGAACCGTAGCTGCTGATGGAACGAATCTTTAAGCCTTGAAATCAGCCCGGTTGAGAAAACGAGGACGACTATGAAAGCGCTACGTTACGCCCTTGCTGTAGCTGCACTCGCGTTCCTTACGGGGACTGCGGTATCCCAGTCCTATCAGCCTTCTGCGTCAAATCTTCAGGCGCGGGAATGGTTTCAGAACGCCAAGTTTGGCATGTTTATTCATTGGGGCGTATATAGCGTGCCGGCCGACGGCGAATGGGTAATGGAGCAGAAGAAGATTCCGGTTTCTGAATACGAGAAGTTCGCTCCTCAATTCAATCCAACCCAATTCGATGCCGCTGCAGTCGTGGCCCTGGCTAAGGCTGCCGGGATGAAGTACATCACTATTACCAGCAAGCACCACGATGGGTTTGCCATGTGGGGCACCAGGCAGACGAAATGGAACATCGTGGATGCCACGCCCTACCGCAAGGACCCCCTCAAGGAACTGGCGGAAGAGTGCAGAAAACAAGGTATAAAGCTGTTCTTCTACCATTCACAATTGGATTGGCACAATCCAGATTACTTCCCGCTCGGCCGAACCGGCCATTCGGCGGGGCGGCCTGACGGTGGCGACTTCAACCGTTATCTGGATTTTATGGACGCTCAATTGACGGAATTGCTGACGCAATATGGCGAGATAGGCGGCATCTGGTTCGATGGCATGTGGGACAAGCCCGCCGCGGATTGGCAGCTACAGAGGACTTACTCCCTGATTCACAAACTTCAGCCCGCTGCTTTGATTGGTAGTAATCACCATCAGACGCCGTTCGACGGGGAGGACTTCCAGATGTTCGAAAAGGACCTTCCTGGCGCGAATACCGCCGGGTTCAACACGGCGCAGATTGGCAAGATTCCACTTGAAACTTGCGAGACGGTGAACGGGGCGTGGGGCTACAACCAGAGTGATAAAAATTTCAAGAGTGTCCCCACGCTCATTCACTATCTGGTGCGTGCCGCCGGGTCCAATGCAAATTTCCTTCTGAATATCGGCCCTATGCCAACCGGTCAGGTGCAGCCTGAGTTCGTGGAACGTCTGCACGCAATGGGCGACTGGGTCGCAAAAAACGGAGAAACCGTTTATGGCACCCGCGGAGGTCCCATTACCCCACGCAGCTGGGGCGTCTCCACCCAAAAAGGCAAGCAGATATTTCTTCATGTATTGGATTTGAACGACGAGTACCTGGCGCTGCCCAGCCTGGCTGGAATCGCCGAGGCGCACCTGTTCGGTTCGAACACCAAGCTAAAACTTCAGGTGTTGGACGGCGGTTTGCTACTGCGAATTCCCTCCGCTGTACGCGATCCCGTTGACACCATCATTGTTTTGGAAAAAGCGAAGTAGGTATCCGACGGTTAGAAGCCCAGCTGCACGGTCGCAACGGCACTCTGCGCTTTCAGTTCCGAGTCTTCCTGACTGGCGACCGTGAAATAGAATGTCGCGCCCTTGTCCAGTTCGGCCTCTGCCCACACTTTGCCCTGGTGTTTTTTAATAATGCGATGCACGGTTGCCAGCCCTACCCCTGTGCCTTCAAAATCTTCAGCGCGGTGGAGGCGTTGAAATACGCCAAATAATTTGTCCGCGTATTTCATGCTGAAGCCTACACCATTGTCACGCACAAAGATTGTGTTGCTTGCTCCCTGCCTGATTTGACCTATTTCGATGACTGCCGGGGAACGAGGCCGCGAATATTTGATAGCATTGGATATCAGGTTTTGGAATACCTGCTTAATCAGAGTAGGATCACAATCCGCGGAAGATAGCTTGGCGATTGTCCATTCGATGTTGCGGCCCTCGATTTCGGGCTGAAGCATTTCGATCACTTCCCTCACCACCGAATTAAGATCGACTGTTCTAGGATTCGGGGTTTGCCGTCCCACTCGGGCGAGATTCAGGAGTTCGTCGACCAATTGCCCCATTTTGCTGGTTCCCTGCTGGATGCGTTGCAGATAACGTTGCGCCTCGGGATCAAGGGAGGCTCTGAAGTCTTCCACCAGAATTCCGGAAAAGCCGGAGATCTGCCGCAGAGGGGCTCGCAAATCGTGGGCCACGCTGTAAGTAAATGACTCCAACTCTTCGTTTGCCTCCGCCAACTGAACGGTGCGTTCAAGCACGCGAACCTCAAGTTCCTCATTCAATTTCCGAATTTTCTGTTCCGCGACTTTCTGCTCGCTGATGTCACGCAGGGCGACCACTCCGCCTCTCTGCATTCCGTTTGCGTCTGTTAAGGGATTAGCGTTGACCTCCACCCACGCACCTTGAGACTTATTGCGATTACGCACAAACAACTCGCCGGTATTTGCCTCGCCTCGAATGGCACGCGCCAAGGGAAGTTGGTCAGGGGGAAAGGGGGTCACCGTATCCGAGAGAAATACTCCGTAATACTCAGTCCACTTCTCGCTTGGAATATCGGCGGCAGTTAAGCCCAAAATCCTTTCCGCGGCCGGATTCCAGATTACAAATTTCCCATGTTCATCAGCCGCGACGAGCCCCTCGCCCATGCTATCGAGCACCGATCGCAGCATGAGTGCCTGAGTGGTCAAGGCGCTTCGCGAGAGTGCAAGTTCCTCGGCCTGCCGGGCCAGATCCTCGGCTTGCACTGAGAGTCGCTCCTCTACTTCTTTTCGTTCGCGGATGTCTGTATTGGTGCCAAACCAGCGAACTACCCGCCCTTCTTTATCTTTCGACGGCATTACACGAGTCAGGAACTCGCGAAACCGGCCATCGGCGTCGCGCAGGGGAAACTCCATTTCAAACGGGACGCCCTTCGCAATGGCGTTTTTCCACCCAATCATTACCGGGGGGAGCAACTTAGGATCATGCACGCTCTGCCAGCCCCAACCCTGCATCTCTTCCAAGGTCTTGCCGGTGTAGTCATACCATCGCTGGTTGTACCAGAAGATAGAACCATCGGCATCGGCCATCCAAGCCAGTTGGGGAATCCCATCTGCCATGGCCTGGAATCTCTGCTCACTCTCGCGGCGTGCCTCCTCCGCCTGTTTGCGTTCCGTAATGTCTTCCGTGAATATCAGGATGCCACCAATCGCACCCGCACTGTCATGCCAGGGTCGAACTTCCCATTGCACCCACTGCACCACATGGCCGGCGCGTTCAAAACGATCTTCCTTGGAGTGCAGTATCTCGCCGGAAAGTCCACGCCGATGCGCCTCTTTCCAACGCTCGGGAACATCGGGAAACACCTCGTAGTGCGACACGCCACTCAGGTCGCGGTCTCCCAGGCCATAGTCAGCCCGCCAGCGCTGGCTCACGTGGAGATAGCGCATCTCCCGGTCGAACATCGCCAACTCTGCCGGGGCATACTCAATGAACAGGCGGAAACGCTCCTCGCTCTCCCGCAGTGCTTCCTCTGCCAGCTTGCGTTCTGTGATGTCGCGGGCAATTTTTGAAGCGCCAACGATTTCACCTCTGCTGTTTTTAATCGGTGAAATCGTCACGGAAACATGGACGTACGCGCCGTCTTTGCGAAGGCGAGTAGTGTCAAAATGCCGCACACCACGTCCAAGCCCGATCTCTTTCAGGATGTGGGATTCCTCGCTTGCGCGCTCCGGCGGAATGATTATCGACATCATCTTGCCTATCGCTTCCGTGGAAGAATACCCAAATATCTTTTCAGCCCCTGGATTCCAGGAGGTGATGATTCCGTCCAAAGTTTTACTGATAATGGCGTCATCGGATGATTCCACTACGGCTGCGAATTGTTCCCGTGCTGCTTCCGCCCGGATGCGTTCGCTTACATCCCGCAAGATGGCGGTAAACAGCTTCTTGCCGCCGGCTTCGAGCTGAGAGATCGAGGCCTCAATCTGAAACTCCTGACCATCCGCCCGCACCGCCCACAGCGAATTTTTCACCCCCATGGCGCGACTCGTCACGCCGGTTTCGTCGAACTTCTTAACGTGCTCCGCATGGGCGGAGTGAAATCGCTGCGGAATAAATCGCGCGAGTGGCTGCCCCATTGCTTCCGATGCCGCGCACTGGAACATTCGTTCCGCAGCCGCATTGAAAAGCACTACCCTCTGTTTCTCATCGACCGTCAGAATTGCATCCATCGCAGATTGAATAACCCCAGCCAGACGACCCTCACTTTCCACCAAAGCCGTGGCATGACCTTGGACTCTTTTATAAAGTTGGTCGTTGAGAGCGTTCGCGCGCGCCGTGATATTGATCTGACGGTAGATGGCGAATCCGGCTGCACCCAACAGCAGCATCCCGACCAATGCTCCCAGACCCTGACCCAACACTGCCAGATGTCGGGAAGCAATGGAGTTTTGGACGCGCGCCAGCAGCAGCCTCTTTTCCTCGGCTTCCATCTCAATGATCGTGGCGCCTGCCGCATCCATAAGCAGTTTGGCTTCGTCAAGCTGTTGAGGCGTAGGGATGGTTCCCGCCGTTCTGCGTGCAGTCACAAGAATTTGGGCGGCGGCAAGCTTTTCTGCAATGCGGGGCTGAAGTATGTCGAGGCGGTGTTGCTGGCTTGGATTATCTGCGGTCAACCGGCGCAGGGTTGCAAAGTCCGTGTCAACCTCGCCTCGGGCGGTCTCATAGGCTTCTAGGATCGGCAGGTGTCCACTTAACGCAAAACCGCGCGAACCGGCTTCTACATCGGCTAAATTTCTGAAAGTGGTCTCAATGATGGTCAGAACATCCTGCGTATGACTGACCCAAGTCGCATCATCCTCGGCCCGCCGCGCGCTATACCAGGAAAAAATACCCACAAACGCAGTAAAAGCAACGGCCACTACAAATCCGCCAACAACCCAGCTTCGCAGCGGGCCTATGGATTGCGGGGCAGAGATACGTTGAGACATCTGATCCAATGGATCCTTACTGGCGGGGTGTTCTTTCACGAAGTTAGGATCGGGTCGGTTCATGAGGCGACGGTCTTTTGGAGTATCCCGCTGGCAAGAGCCCCTAGTCGGAAGGCGCTCTACCCCGCAGAGGTAGCCATCGGCAGTTTGTTCAAATCCTTTAGACTGCTGCACACTGTCCTGCTTGACATTGATACTATATTTCTGCAATTATCGAAATATGAAGACGCAAAACAAGCGCTCTATGGAACAGATCGCCCGTTACGCCGACATGTTTTCTGCTATGGGAACTGAACCGCGCCTCCGGATTATGCAATTGCTGCTTTCCGCTCATCCTGAGGGTTTGGTGGCGGGGGAGATTCAAGAAGAACTCGATATCCCCAATTCCACTCTGTCGCACCATCTCGACAAACTGAAGAATGAAGGCCTGGCGCAAGTGAGTCGTGAGAGCACCTTTCTGCGTTACACCGCCAACACCGAGGCTTTGCAGGAGCTGTTGCAGTTTTTATACGCCGAGTGCTGCACCCGTAATCAAGCGCTCAAACCGCAAGACATTGTTCAAATCTGTAAGTAGGAGGATTGCTATGCCGGAAAGAAGCATGAAAGAAGTCGTGAAAGAGAAATACGGGCAGGCTGCGCTGCGAGTTCATAGTGGTGGCAGCAGCTGTTGCGGCGCTACTGCAGCGAGTGGATTGTCTTGCGACCCCATTACTTCGAACTTATATGACCCTTCTCAATCGCAGCAGATTCCTGAGGAAGCACTCCTAGCTTCGCTGGGTTGCGGCAACCCAACAGCTCTTGCCCAACTGAATTCCGGAGAAACTGTCCTCGACTTGGGTTCGGGCGGAGGAATTGATGTATTGCTCTCTGCAAAGCGAGTTGGACCAACCGGCAAAGCGTATGGGCTCGATATGACCGACGAGATGCTGGCCTTGGCCAACGAGAACAAACGGAGAGCTGGAGCCGGGAATGTCGAGTTTCTGAAGGGAGAGATCGAGCACATCCCGCTGCCCGATAGCTCGATCGATGTGATTATCTCGAATTGCGTGATCAATCTTTCGGCTGACAAGGATCGGGTGCTGCGCGAAGCATTTCGCGTTCTCAAACCGGGAGGCAGACTTGCTGTCTCAGACGTGGTCACGCGCGGGCCCATGAGCGAAGAGATTCGTAAGAGCGTCCTGCTATGGGTGGGTTGTGTCGCCGGAGCACTGGAGGAAAAAGAATATGCCGCCAAGCTGGCCTCGGCGGGTTTCGAGCAGATTGAAATGGAGCCGACCAGAGTCTACCGGCTGGACGATGCTCGCGAGTTTCTCTCAGCCGCAGGTATCGATGTTGAGACGATTGCGCCGCAAGTGGACGGAAAATTCATGAGCGCCTTCATCCGCGCCGTAAAGCCGTTGGCGAAGAATGCCTGCTGCGACCCCACCTGCTGCACTTAGCGATCTTCGAGGACGATATGAACGCGTCATACAACGTGTTGTTTTTGTGTACCGGAAATTCGGCCCGCTCCATCATGGCCGAGGCTCTCTTGAATTTTAAAGGGGGGCCTACCTTTAAAGCCTATAGCGCCGGCAGCCATCCGTCGGGAGTGGTGAGGCTCGAAGCATTGCAGCAGTTACAGGCCGCCCAGGTTCCGGCAACCGGGCTCCGCAGCAAGAGCTGGGATGAATTCTCTAAGCCTGGAGCCCCAACCTTCGACTTTATCTTTACCGTCTGCGACGACGCCGCGAAAGAAGTGTGCCCAGTCTGGCCCGGCCATCCCATGACCGCGCATTGGGGTATTGCCGATCCGGCGGTGGTTACGGGCAATGCCAAAGACATCGATCGCGCTTTCCGTGACGCCTTCGTAATTCTCGATCGACGAATAAATCTTTTTTTGTCCCTTCCACTCTCAAGTATCGACAAGCTCAAACTTCAGAACCAACTGGACAACATCGGTCACCAATGAGAATGAGCTGACTCCCGGGCATTTGACCCCACCCTCCCTACCTCATACCATTAACCCTCCCGGGCAATCGACTGATGATCGGCGAAACCGTCTCCCACTACCGCATTCTGGATAAGCTCGGTGGCGGCGGCATGGGCGTCATTTACGAGGCGGAAGATACTCGCCTGGGACGGCATGTTGCGCTGAAGTTCATCCCGGACAATTTGAGCGGAGATCGCGTCGCCCTGGAGCGGTTTGAGCGCGAGGCCCGCGCCGCCTCGCAGCTGGCACATCCCAATATCTGTACCATTCACGACATTGTCGATAACGACGGGCATCCCTTCATCGTGATGGAAAAGCTTGAGGGCGAGAGCCTCAAGCAGCGCATTCACCACAACCCCATCGAGCTGAAGGAATTGCTCGATATTGCCATCCAGATCGCCAGCGCGCTCGAGGCTTCGCACGCCAAGGGCATCATTCATCGTGACATCAAGCCTGGGAACATCTTTTTGACAACGAACGGCCCGGTAAAAGTATTGGATTTCGGCTTGGCAAAGCTGCCGCGCGATCGTGCTCTGGGGACGAGCGTGGAGTCGGACGAAGATCCGCTGACTGCGGCTAATGTAGTCCCCGGCACCGCGATCTACATGTCGCCAGAACAGGCACGCAGCGAAGAGCTTGATCCGCGCACCGATTTATTTTCCTTTGGCGTCGTGCTGTATGAAATGGCCACCGGAAAGAAGCCGTTTCACGGCAAGAACGTAGTAACTACATTGAGCGCCGTGCTGCGCGACAAGCCAAAGTCGCCGGCGGAATTGAATCCACGGCTTCCGGCGGAGTTGGTAGGAATCATTGGCAAAGCGATGGAGAAAGGCCGCCGCAGACGCTACCAGACTGCCACTGCGATAAAAGATGATCTGCAACGGCTGCAAAAACGAATTGAAGCTGGAGCGGTTCCTTCCGCGCCGGCGCGTCTACGGTTGGCAACCGATACTTTTCAAGGCTCCCACCGTCGTCTGATTTTAGTACTCATCGCAGTCAGTGCCTTGCTACTGACGGTTATAGGCACTGGAGTGCTCTGGTGGCTCCGCCATCAGCAACCACCGCCTGCTGCGAACACCATCGCGGTGCTGCCGTTGAATAATCTCGGCCACAATCCGGGGCTCGACAATCTGCGCATCGCCTTGGCGGATGCCATGACACGTTCGCTGACCAACCTGCCGGAACTCGCGGTGCGCCCTTTCTCAGAGACTCAAAAATATGTCGGCAAGCAGGTGGATCCCAGAAAGGCCGGGAAAGAACTTCGCGCTGCCGTCTTGGTGAGTGGCCACTTTATAGCGCAAGGCGAACGCCTGATGATCACCCTCGAAGCCGTCGATGTGGGAACCAACACTGTGATTTGGCAGAGTAGCGTGCAGTCAATCACCGACAACTTAACGCTGACTCAGGCTCAGGTGGTCGCCCAAATGCGCCAAGGCCTGCTACCCGAGCTGCGTGCGATCGCGTCCAAAAAGAAATAGCATTTCCAGAGATCGTCCATCGCAAGCGGAGAGGGCAACGACCGCCCCGAAAATGATCATTCCGACCGGAGGGAGGAATCTGCTATTGGCGCGGACCCTGAGTCATTGCCGCCCACCGTGTCTCACTTAGAGGGAAGTGCCAGCAGATTCATCCCTTCGGTCGGAATGACGAGTGGAGAACTGTGTTTGCTCTTATTCAGGCATACTAGACGAACGGATTCTAAACTCAGCATAGCGGAATAATCTTGCTCCCTACTTCGCGGACCACCAATCTGATATCCATGCACTTACCGAAGCGCTGCCATACATTGCGACTTTTCCCACTCTTACTTTGTCTATTCCTGACAACTTCCTTCTGTGTGGGACAAGGCTCGTCCATCAGCCCCACTGATCCTCTCCCTCAGGACACCGGCACTCCCGGCCTAAAACAGATGCTCCTACGGCTGCATACTACGGCGCGCATGCTGCAGGCTGACGCGCATCCTGACGACGAGGACGGCGGCATGTTGACCCTGGAGTCCCGCGGGAAAGGCGTGACCATCACGCTATTTACCCTGAATCGCGGCGAGGGTGGGCAGAATAAAGTCGGGAGCAATCTGTTCGACGTCCTGGGCGTGCTGCGTTCGCTGGAAGTTACAGCCGCCGACCGCTACTACGGGGTAGAAGAACGCTTTTCGCGCGTGGCCGATTTCGGCTATTCGAAGAATCCAGAGGAGACGTTTCAGAAGTGGCACGGTCATGACATTCCTCTGGGTGACATGGTGCGAGTAATTCGAACCTTTCGCCCGGACGTGCTGGTCGCGCGCTTCTCCGGCACCTCGCGTGACGGGCACGGCCACCACGAAGCCTCGGGAATACTGACGCAGGAAGCGTTCCACGCCGCCGCCGATCCCACAAGATTTCCCGAACAAATAAAAGAGGGCTTGTTGCCCTGGCAGACAAAAAAGCTCTATATCGGCAATGTTTGCGGATTTATGGCCAGCACCTGCGGCGAGGAGAATTACACGGTAAAGCTCAACACCGGAGAGTCGAATCCGGCCTTGGGCATGACGTACATACAATTTGCAATGGAAGGCCTCCGCCACCAATTGTCGCAGGGCGCCGGCGCTTGGACGATCGACGCCGGCCCACACTTCGCCTATTACAAGTTAGTAGATTCCGTTATTGGAGCCTCAACGTCCGCCCACGAACAGGATTTCTTCGATGGAGTTGATACCAGCCTGCCGGGGCTGGCATCGCGGCTGGGCAGCGAAGAAAACAAAGTTGCATCCCTGCGTACCGACCTTTTGCAGATTGCTGCCCTGATTGACGAAGGCACGGCCAAAGCGGAGAAAACTCCTGAAAGCTCGGTCGAACCACTGTTTGATGTGACAGACAAGCTCTCGTCCTTGCTAAATAAGATCGAGCGCAGTGATCTGAGTTCCTCAGTCAAAGCCGACCTGCTACAGCGCTTACGCGAGAAATATGAGCAGGCCGAGGCGGCGTTCAACTTCGCATCGAACATTTCGTTGGCTGCCACCGCCGTGTCAGTGGGGACCGACCGAACTTCAGCAGCGATCTCGGCTGGGCAGCAAGTCGAACTCTCTGCCACATTTCACAATGGTGGCAAGCAAGCCGTCCAGCTCGACGAAATCGCGCTGCAAGGTTTCCAGGGATGGGGAAGAAACACAGCCAGTAAGCCGGCGACACGCGTCGAACCTGGCAAAGACGCCTCAGTGAAATTCTCGCTTCAGGTCCCACCCGGCACACCTTACACGCGCCCCTATTGGCACCGCGACAATCCGGCAGAAGACGCGCTCAATATCATTGATGACCCAACGTATGTCACCCTTCCCTTCCCGCCCTCGCCATTTCATGTAACCGCCAAATATTCGACAGTTAGCGACGGACACCACACCGGGCAAATCGCTTCCCCAGTTTTCGTCCATCTCAAAACGGAGAAACGGCCACTGGCCATCGCGCCGGCATTCTCCGTAATGCTGCAACCCGGACAACAGATTATTCCCGTCGATGCGCAAGCTGCGCGCTCGGTAAGAGTTGCGGTAAGCTGCAACCTGAATGGTGCTCCGCCGGGATCGATTCACTTGGAGGTTCCCTCTGGCTGGCAAGCTAATCCCGCGGACTTGGCAGTCAATCTGAATCGCCGCGGCGAAACTAGCGAATTCGAATTTAAAGTTTCTCCGTCCGCGTTGAAAACCGGCAAAACTCAGATCCGCGCAATTCTTAACGTCGGCGGGAAAAAATTCACCGAGGGTTACACCGCGGTTGAGCGCGACGACCTCGACACTTTTTACTACTACCAGCCCGCTACGCAGCGAGTCAGCATCGTCGATGTGAAGATTCCGCCGCATCTTAAAATTGGATACGTGATGGGCGCGGGTGACGACATTGCCACCGTGTTAAGCCAGGTTGGACTCGACGTCACCCAGTTGCCGGCAGAGAAGTTGGCCGCGGAAGAGCTCAACAAGTACGCCACCATTATTCTGGGCATCCGCGCCTACGATACCCAGAAGGATGTAGCTGCAAACAACAAGAGGCTGCTGGATTACGTTTCCAATGGCGGCACGCTAATTCTGCAATACAACGCCGCCGTCGGTGACTTTAACAGCGGGCACTACACTCCATTCCCCGCACAGTTCAGCCGTTCGCGGGTTTCGGTGGAGGAAGCGCCCGTCGAGATTCTCGCGCCCGAAGATAGCGTGTTTCATTATCCCAACCAGATTACCCAAGCAGACTTCAACGACTGGGTACAGGAACGTGGCCTTTATTTTATGGACCAGTGGGATGATCACTTCAAACCACTGCTCTCTTCGCATGATCCCGGAGAGCAGCCCATGAAGGGCGGGCTTATGCGCGCGCAATATGGCAAGGGTACGTACATTTATGCAGGCTACGCCTTCTTTCGACAGTTGCCGGCCGGCGTTCCCGGGGCGATTCGGTTGTATGTGAATTTGCTCAGTGCCGGTCACGACGGCAAGTAGTCCCATGCCTGAGGAAGCATCCCAACCCGGCGGTACTCTGATCCGTGGCATTGGCTTGGGCTCAGCCACCGCGCTCAACATGATCGACATGATCGGCGTGGGGCCGTTCATCACCATCCCACTGATCGTAAGTGCCATGGGTGGGCCGCAGGCCATGCTGGGCTGGATCCTGGGCGCAGTGTTCGCCATCTGCGACGGCTTGGTGTGGGCGGAGTTTGGCGCTGCCATGCCGGGATCAGGTGGATCGTATCGTTACCTTAAAGAAGCTTACGGGCCAAATCGCGCCGGGCGCCTTATTTCGTTTTTATTTATCTGGCAGCTTTCATTCAGCGCACCGCTTTCAATCGCCTCCGGTGCGATCGGATTGGCAGGCTACGCCGCCTATCTGTGGCCGGCCCTAGAGTCTCAATATACGATCCATAACTGGAGCCTCGCCGTTCCCCTGTTGGGCACTCTGCAAGCTGGCTGGCTGGTTTCAGGCGCGACCTTCGTCGCGATCGCAATAGTTGTATTGGCAATGCTTCTGCTCTACCGCAAAATTACCAGCATCGGATGGATGTCAAAGGTGTTGCTGGGTGGCGTCGTTGGCACCATTACTTGGATCATCATCGCTGGCCTCACCCACTTCAACGCCGCGCGCGCCTTCGACTTCCCCGCCGGCGCCTTCGCTCTCTCGCACAATTTTTTTCTCGGGATGGGCGCAGCCATGCTGGTCGCGACCTACGACTATTGGGGCTATTACAACGTTTGCTTTTTGGGTGACGAAATCAAAGAGCCCTCCAGGAATATCCCGCGCGCGCTGCTGCTATCCATTCTGCTGGTGGGTTGTCTATATGTGGTGATGAATGTGAGCATTCTGGGCGTGGTGCCATGGCGTGAGATTATTGATCCTGGCCACCCCAATCGCGGACTTTATGTAGTCTCAATCTTTATGGAACGGATCTACGGTTCATGGGCTGCGAACCTCGCCACCGGCCTGGTAATGTGGACCGCCTTCGCTTCGGTCTTTTCTTTGATGCTCGGATATTCCCGGGTCCCCTACGCCGCCGCGCTCGACGGAAATTACTTTCGCATCTTCGCCCGGGTGCATCCGCAGCACCGCTTTCCTTATGTGTCGCTACTGGCGCTTGGTTCGGTGGCCGCGCTGTTTTGCTTTCTATCGCTGGCTGACGTTATCGCCGCTCTGGTCGTCATCCGCATCACGCTTCAGTTTCTGGTGCAGGCGGTGGGCCTCATCGTGCTGCGTATTCGCCGGCCAGATTTGCCGCGTCCATTCCGCATGTGGCTTTATCCTCTGCCCGCGTTGGTGGCCTCGCTGGGTTTTATCTACGTTCTCATTTATCGCACCAACTCGATAAAACAGATTCACTATGCCCTGGTAATTTTGATTAGCGGAATCATTATCTACATGCTCCGTGCCTGGAGAAACCGCGAGTGGCCATTCGGCGCCGGCTTGGCTGTGCCACTGCCTGAGGCCTCTGGCGATTGATGACTGATAATTGATATGATTCCCACGGCGAAAACAGCCCGCGCATGCGCTCCCGAAACCAACCGCTCTGCCTGGGAACCGCTACAGGAGCCGCTTTTCCGCTCGCTGTGGATTGCCGCCGTCATCTCGTATACCGGCACCTGGATGCAGAACGTAGGCGCCGGCTGGCTGATGACCCAGCTGACTATGTCGCCACTGATGATCAGCCTGGTGCAGGCGGCTAGCACGCTGCCAGTCTTCCTCGTCATCCTTCCTGCGGGTGCGCTGGCTGACCTGGTTGATCGTCGCCGTTTTCTTCTAATCACCCAGGGTTGGATGGTAATCGCCGCAACGCTCCTGGGGGTGCTGACCCTCTACGGTCATATAACGCCGTGGATTCTTCTCAGTTTCACCTTCGTATTGGGACTTGGCGCTGTGATGAACGATCCGGCCTGGCAGGCGATCACTCCCGAAATTGTTTCCACCCGATGTCACGCCCCGGCTGTCGCTTTAAATTCCGTAGGCTACAACGTCGCCCGGGCCGTCGGACCCGCGCTGGGCGGACTAGTCATCGTCGCCGCTGGATCAGGCGTCGCCTTCCTGCTCAACGCCGTATCTTTTTTCGGAGTCATTTTCTTTCTCTATCGCTGGAAGCGCCCGCACTACGAACAGGTTGAAAAAGGCAGGATGTGGGGCGCGATGCAGGCCGGATTGCGCTACATGCGCGGCGACTCGCTGGTGCAGTGCGTACTGATTCGTACTGGCGCTTTTAGTCTGGCCGCTAGTTCCCTGCCCGCACTGCTGCCACTGCTGGCCCGTCCCTACGGCGCCAGTGGATACGGCCTGTTGCTTGGTTCGTTTGGCGTCGGTGCGCTATCAGGCGCGGCCATCTTGCCTCGCTTGCGCTCTCGACTTTCTGTCGATGGCGTGGTCGCAGTGGCCATCCTGTTGTTTGCCGCCATGACATTCAGCGCCGGCCGCGTCGAAAATTTCGGCTGGATGTGCCTCATACTTTTCGCCAGCGGAATTGGCTGGATTGCTATACTCGCTTGCCTCAACATTGCGGCGCAAACCATGTCGCCTTCGTGGATGCGGGCGCGGGCGCTCTCCATGTATTTACTGGTGCTGCAGGGCGGAATGGCTTTGGGCAGCGCGGCCTGGGGAGCGCTTGCCAGCAAAGCAGGGGTGCCGGCGACTCTTCTGGCCTCTGCCATTGCGCTGGTGCTTGGCCTCTTTACCGTGCGGCGCTACCGCTTAACCGCACGCGAATTGCAATTGGCGCCATCAGTAGTTCGGGACTAACTCGGGTCGGTATAAATCTGCTAAGACTTTCAAGGAGAATTAAATGAAAAAAGCAACTTTGTTGTTTGCGGGGATGTTCCTGCTTGCCTGTTGTACTTTGGCGTCGGCTCAAATGGCACCAGGCGACACCATCACCAAGGTTCTAGATCACAACGTATCGTCGGTCGAGGGAGAACTGGTTCCGCTGGTTGAAGCCATGCCGGAAGAAAAATTGTCATTCGTGCCTACCGGGGGCGAGTTCAAAGGGGTTCGCACTTTTGCCTCCCAGGCGAAACACATCGCCGCAGTGAATTACATGGTCGCGGCCGCCATCCTCGGCGAGAAGCCCCCGGTCGATCTCGGCGGTGAAAACGGCCCGGATTCTGTCGCCAGCAAAGCCGACATAGTCAAATTCCTGAAAGACTCTTTCACCTACACGCATAAGGCGATGCTGACGATCTCCGATAAGGGCGCGTTTGACAAAGTGAAGAGCCCCTTCGGTGACGACAAGGTGACCAAGATTTCCATGGCCACCCTAATCCCCGGCCACTGCTTCGACCATTACGGGCAGATGGTGGTGTACCTGAGGCTTAACGGCGTCGTTCCTCCCGCCAGCCGCTAAACCTGGCCTGCAATGACGAAGACCGGCGCGCGCGCCGGTCTTTTTCTTGATATGCACTTGCTGATATCCACAGCACCCGGCACGCACGTGCCATTTACAGGCTCGCGAGGCTGGGCCATTCTTGCTGAACTCTCCCACGTCCAGACCGTCCAGGTTTTAGCCGCTTCCAGGGAAGCGAGCTCTCAGGTGGTGGTGCATGAGAACTCAAACTCGCGGGACTGCCAGCTCCAGTTTGACTCGCCGTGTGGCGCGTCGAGACCCAAAACGCGAGATCAAAACCTTTATGGAGGCTCTGGGATCCTACCCGTCTCAGTTTGCCCTCGATCCGCAACTCAGCTTTGAGAAGTACTTCAGGGTTATCCGCGACGATCCGCAAAATCCCTGGCTCAGCCTCGGCCGCCGCGATCGGTAATCTCAGTGGCGATTAGTTCCGCCGTGAGTCCATGACTTTTCAGGTGCTCGGCCACCGCAATTTTAGCCCGGCCCACCTTAGCTTTCGGGTCAAGAAAAACCAGCACCGATGGTCCCGCCCCGCTCAATGCAACCCCCAGGATTCCTCTGCTTCCAGCCAACTTCTGTAAGGCGGGCAACAGCGGGCACAACGCCGCACGATAAGGCTGATGAATGCGATCTTCCAGCGCCGTCGCTAGTAGGTCGGCGCGCCCTTGCACGAACGCAGCCAGCAACAACATGGAATTTTGAATATTGGTCACCGCGTCAGCCCGCGAATATTGCGCCGGTAGAACACGGCGTGCCTGCTCGGTAGAAAGCGCGTGATCGGGTAGCGCCAGCAGGAGCGGCCATTTTCCTTTCGGCACAATGCGCGCCACCGTCGCCTCCCGCTCGCCTTGCATCTTGGCAATCGTGAGCCCGCCCATCCAGCAGGCGGACGCGTTGTCAGGATGGTGCTCGCGCGCAGACGCCTCTCCCACAATGCGACTGTCGCTCCATTTCAATCGTCCAAAGTGCACCGCGAGGGCGATGCCCGCCAGCCGCGCCGAGGCTGACGATCCGCAACCTTTTCCGATGGGAATCTGATTATTGATCCGCAAAGCCAGCGGCAGTACTGGTTTGCCCTCTGACTGCAGCACCTCGCGATACGTAGTCAGCAGCAGGTGATCCTCGACTCGCCCGCAAATCTCAGCGTCGCGTCCGCGAGCCACGATCGAGAAATCGTCGGCGACCTCCGCCCGAATGCCGAGATTCAGCTTGAACGCCAAAGCGGCAGCATCAAATGCTGGACCAAGGTTTGCCGAAGTCGCCGGCAACACCAGATCAAAATATTTCTGCTGAGATTTCCGTTTGGGCATGGTTGACTAACGACTGAGCCATTCCTCGCTTACAGCCGCGAAGCGGCGCAAGAATACAGGCCAGGACGCAAGCCCTGGGAGAACCATCCATGGAGCAAGCCCCAAAGGGGGGAAAGATCGCCCTCACGCAAGCCTTGCACTTTTAACTCTGACTTGAAACTTCCGAAGTCGGAAAACACCCTACGATTTCTCGGCCTGCTCAAGCACCTTGATCACCGCGTCAACGCTGGCATCCAGCACAATCGGCGCTCGCTGCCGCGCCGCCAAAACCCCGGCGTCCTTCGCATAAGGCGTACCGTCGAACAAATCTCCGCGATGGAATTTCAATGTAAAATCAGGATCTTTCAGCAAATGCCCGGTCAGCACCAGGACCACAGATTCTCCTCGCTTCACGAAGCCCTGCTTAACCAGTTTCTTCAATCCAGCCAGAGTCACTGCGGAGGCTGGTTCGCAGCCTATCCCGTCTGCGCCGATTTCCGCCTTGGCTAGTGCAATCTCCACCTCGGTCACCTGCTCCACAGTGCCGCCGGTTTCTTCCAGGACGCGGACTGCCTTCTTCCATGAAGCCGGATTGCCAATGCGAATCGCCGTCGCCATAGTGTCGGCGTGTACCGAAACCAACTCCTTGCCATTCTTCTCACGTACCGATCGCACCAACGCATTAGCGCCCTCGGCCTGAATGACCGAGAGTTTGGGCGCGCGCGTGATCAAACCCATCTCCTGCATCTCTCGAAATGCTTTGCCAAGAGCCGACGAGTTTCCCAAATTTCCGCCGGGAACAATTACATGGTCAGGTGGCTGCCAGTCGAACTGTTCCATCAATTCGAAGGCGACCGTCTTCTGCCCTTCAAGGCGAAACGGATTGATCGAGTTCAGCAGATAAATCGGCATGCGGCTGACGATCTCATTCAATATCTGCATGCAGCCATCGAAGTCGGTGCGCACCTGGCAGGTCACCGCGCCATACTCCAGCGCCTGTGACAGCTTGCTCCAGGAAATCTTTCCATCCGGGATCAGCACCAGGCTCAACATCCCGCCCCGCGCCGCATAGGCCGCCATTGATGCGGAAGTGTTTCCGGTGGAAGCACAGGCCACCCAGCGGAATCCGTCCTTGCGCGCGAACGATGAAGCCACTGTCATGCCGGTGTCTTTGAACGAGCCTGTAGGATTCATCCCCTGATGCTTGGCATACAGAGTCTGCACTCCGGCAATTCGGGCGCAGAGGGACAATTCGTACAGCGGAGTGTTCCCTTCCCGCAGCGTGATCGGCGAGTGGCCCTCGCCAAGCGACGGCAAGACTTCGCGAAACCGCCACACGCCACTCTGATCGATGGGAAGATTCGAAGTACGCCGCTCCCGCCAAAGACTCTTCAGCGTGCCGGCATCCAGCTTGGTGTCACCCGTGGGAAACACTACCTCCAGCAGATCGCCGCAGCTAGCGCAGTTCAAGCCCGAGTCTGCGACTGCTGTAATTGCGCCACAGCCGATGCAGCGCAACAAAACATCGTCAACTTTGGAAGCAGTAGGCATGAGGAATTTAGGCAATCAGAATAGCAGACGACGGAGGGCCGTGCAGGTTACTAACTTCCTCGCAGGATGAGGCTGTTTGTCGCCAAGCCGTCCCGGGGAACCCCAAGCCGCTGTGTAGAATAGCCGCGTGCAATCCTACGAGATTTCCCGCCGCAACTTTGTTCTTGGAGGCATCGGCCTTGCTGCCGCCAGCGTCGCCACTGCCCAAACCGGCAAGTCGCCGCTCACTGCCAGCCAGATCGTCGATCGCATCAAAGCCAACGTTGGGATTCCCTGGCGCGAGCAAACAGTTGACCGCATCGTGGCCGGCGCGCCCGACACCCCCGTGCGCGGCATTGCGACAACCATGATGGCAACACTCGACGTGGTGCAGCGCTCGGCAGCAGCCGGCAAGAACATGGTGATAACCCATGAGCCGACTTACTACTCGCATCAGGACACGACTGACGAGCTTAAGAACGATCCCACTTATCAGTACAAGCTCGACTTCATCCGCAAAAACAACATGGTTATCTTTCGCTTTCATGATCATTGGCACGCCCGCACGCCCGACGGGATCGCGTTCGGAATGACGCGCGAGCTGGGATGGGAAAAGAACGTCGATGCGCATGACCAGCGGCAGTTTTCGTTTCCATCGGTGCCGTTGGCTGACTTTGTGAAAAGTATTCAGACGCGCTTAAAGCCTCACAACATGAGGGTGCTCGGCGATCCTCAGCTGCCTGTCAGCCGAGTAGTCTCGAGTTGGGGTTACATCAGCGAACTGCCTGGCATCGCTACACTATCTCGCCCCGACGTTGACATGCTCATCGGCGGCGAGACGCGCGAGTGGGAAGTAGTCGAGTATGCCCAAGACGCTATCGCTTCCGGGAAGAAGAAGGCCCTGATTCTTTTGGGGCACGTGGTGTCAGAGCAGGCGGGGATGAAGTATTGCGTGGAGTGGCTCAAGCCTTTGGTTCCGGAGGTGCCGATTGAATTTGTGGCGGCAGCTGATCCCTTTTGGGCGATGTGATCGGGGTGAGCGCGTTCCGGTACGACACTTTCCAGCAGAATTCCGGCTTTCGTGGGCGAGGGCGCCCGAGCCACATTGAGAAAGTGTTCCGCACGGAACATAACGTATAGACGGAAGTGTCTATACAGCCAAGTTATTGAAATAAAACTACTTGTCGAGGCCTCCTAGTTTATGCCCCCAAAGGTTCGTGTTTTTGCCACTTGCGACATCGGCGATGCCCTTAACCTGCTGCGGCAGCGCGGATACGACCTGGAAGTGAATCCCTCACCGGAACCCATGCTGCATATAGCCATTGTTGAGAAAGTTAAGTCCGGCATCGACGGGCTGATCACTACTCTGCGAGACAAGATTGACGCCGAAGTCTTCGAAGCCGGCAAAGGCAGGCTCAAGGTAGTGGGCCAGTATGCGGTTGGCTTTGACAACATCAGCCGCGCCGACGCCAATCGCTGCAAAATTCCTTTCACCAATACGCCGGATGTATTGACCGACGCCACCGCTGAGTTGGCTTTCTTCATGATGGGCGCGCTGGCCCGCAAGCTGTGGAGCGCTGAGCGGATAACCCGCGAAAACCGCTGGGGATATTGGCACCCTTACCTGCCCTTTCTCGGCGATGAAGTGACCGGCAAGACGGTGGCGGTCATCGGCACTGGCAGGATTGGCCAGGCCATGATCAAAAAGTGCGCTGGCTTCGACATGAATATTCTGTGCTACACGCCGCGCCATCCTAAGCATGAGTACGTGAAGGCAATTCAGGAGCTGATGGAGCTGAGCCACCAGCGGGGTATCTCGCGCGAGAAGAACTGGATCAGGTACGTTCCTTTCGAAGACGCGATTAAACAGGCCGACTTCGTCAGCGTACACGTGCCGCTGGTGCGAGAGGGAGAGAGTGCCACTCCTACTTACCATCTCTTCAGTGAAAAGACCCTGCGGATGATGAAGCCCACAGCCTTTCTCATCAATACCGCGCGTGGACCGGTGATAGACGAAATCGCGTTGGCAAAGGCGCTCAGGGGAAACTGGATCGCGGGTGCGGCACTAGATGTCTACGCCAGTGAACCGCTGCCGGCCGATTCGCCGTTGCGCGACCCTGCGATTGAGGATCGTTGCCGGCTGTATCCGCACATCGGCAGCGCGGGCAAGATCACACGGCTATCGACTGATCCGGATAAGGGTATGGCAGGGCGCGTGGTGCAAGGGGTGATCGATGTACTGGAGGGGAATTATGGCGGGGATCTCAGCAAAATGCCTTATGTGGTGAATAAGGAGGCGTTTTTGTAGGGACATAGCGGATTCCTCCCGTTGGTCGGAATGACAAGGGCTATCGGGAATGACGATGCAGCGAGAATTACTCGGAAACTGTGTGTTCTTCGCTTTGGGCTCTTAGTACGCGGTCGACTGAATAAGGGGCGCGGCGGGACGGTTCGTGATAGTGGCGGACTTGCATCTCGCCAAGCAGGCCTACCGCCAGCAGGTTCAATCCAGCCAGCAACAGTACGGCGGCAAAGATCATCAGCGGGCCGTGGTTCGCCATCACCGAGGCGTGGTGGAGGAATTTTTCCATCAGCAGCCAGAGGCTTACGGCTGATCCAGAGAAGATGCTTAACATTCCGAAGGTGCCGAAGAAATGCAGCGGACGCGACAAATAGCGAAGCAAAAAGCGGATAGTGATGAGATCAAAAAATACGCGGAAAGTGCGTGAGATGCCGTAGTGCGATGCCCCGTGTTCGCGATTGATATTGCGAATGGGGACCTCACAGATCGTCGCTCCATGCCACGATGCCAGCGCCGGAATAAAACGATGGAGTTCGCCGTAGAGCGGCACCTGTTCAAGAATGTCGCGACGGTAGGCCTTAAATGTCGTGCCAAAATCGTGAATATCAACCCCGCTCACTTTTGCCATCAACCAGTTGGCGCAGCGCGAGGGAATGCGGCGTAGCCAGAGGTTATCGATACGGCGCTTTCGCCATCCACTGACAATGTCATACCCTTCAGCAATTTTTTCCAGGAAGCGAGGAATGTCGGCGGGATCGTGCTGCAAGTCGCCATCCATGGCGATAATGTACTCTCCGCGAGCATGATCGAAACCGGCTGCCAGAGCAGAAGTCTGTCCAAAGTTGCGGCGCAGGCGAACCACGGTTACGCGGCTATCGACTGCGGCAATCTCACGCAGCATGTGGAAGGTACGGTCGGCGGATCCATCGTCAACCAGGACGAGTTCGAAGCTCTCGCCATTGGTTTCCATCGTAGCCTTCAAACGGTCGTATAAATCGGTCACGTTTTCCTGCTCGTTATGCAGGGGCACGACGATGGAGTACTTGGGCATACAACTATTATAAGGTGCGCGCGGCCTGCGCATAACAGCAAAAAATTAAGGGACAGCATTACGGCTGCCCCTATTGGAGATCAGAAACCGGGCCCGTCGGGATAAGCGGGCAAATCGGCTGGGCGCGGTGGCAGCTTCTTGGGGCTTGACTGGATTTGCTTCATCACTTCCTGGATCGCACGTTCCAACTGAGGGTCTTGTCCTTTGACGAAGGCTTCCGGCCGGTTCTCAACCGCAATGTCTGGTTGAACGCCATGGTTCTCAATCACCCATTTACTGTCGAGCCCATAGCGCGCGAACTCGGGCCGGGTGATGTAGCCGCCGTCGATCAAAGGGATTTGCCCGCGAATACCCCGAACCCCGCCCCAAGTGCGTTCGCCGATGAGGGGGCCAAGCCTGTAATACTTAAAGTAGTAACTGAAGATATCGCCATCTGAGGCGGCGTAATGGTTAGTTATGCAGGCCATGTATCCGTGAAAGACATTAGGGGGAATGGTCGTGCTCTCCCAGTTGCGCGCCGACCCCATGCCTGAAAGTACTCGCCGCAAACGCTCAAAAATCAGCTGATCGACGAAACCACCACCGTTGTAACGGACATCAATGATCATGCCTTCCTTACGAATTTGCGGAAAGTATTGCTTCACAAACTCATCGAGCCCGGGACCGTCCATGTCCGGGATGTAGATGTACCCGACTCGGCCGTTGGTGGCAGCCTCGACCTTTTTGCGATTGCTCACAATCATGTCGAGCTCGCGCAGGCTGAACTCGTCAGCGATCGGCCTGACCTGAAGATTGCGAGCACCGGCCTCAGACGGCTTGGAATTTACGGTCAGGGTGATGGCGTCATTGGCAGTGTTGACGAGCAGCTCGTAAGGACTCCGCGGAGCGCGCAACGGCCTGCCATTGATCGCAATAATGTACTCGCCCTCTTTTACGTTCACGCCAGGTTCGGTAAGCGGCGACCGAACCTTGGCATCCCAGTTTTCACCGAGGTAAATCTTTTTGATGCGATACATCCCGCTTGGCGTGTCGAGCTCGAAGTCTGCTCCCAAAAGGCCGACGTTGACGGGATGCAGGTCGGGAAACTCGCCTCCACCGACATAAGTATGAGAGTTAGACAGCTCACCAATCATTTCGCCGAGAATGTAGGTGAGGCTGTAGCGGTCGGCTACGCTGGGGAGCAACGCGGAATATTTGTTGCGAATAGCCTCCCAGTCGACTCCATTCATCGACGCCTCGAAGAAGAAGTCGCGCTCCTGCCTCCACACTTCGTTGAAGATCTGCCTCCATTCTTGCGGGGGATCGACTTCGGCACGCACGCCGCTCAGCGGGACGGCTCCGTCTCCGGCTTTCTTAGGCTGGTCTGCGGATTTCGCTTCAATAATGCCGTAAGTGTGGCCTTGAGCTTCATAGAGCAGTTTCGAGCCATCGAAAGAGAGTGCGAAACGGCCCGCATCTTCCATCATCACTTTGTTCTTGCGTTCTTTCAGGTCGTAGACATGAATCTGCGAACTCTCGCCGGGGATAGGGCCGGATAAACCCTGCACCGGCGTAGTGGAGTAGTAAATAAAACCCTTGGACGCGGCAAAGCTGCGGATTACCGCGGGCTCCATGGGTATGGCGACAATGCGACCTTGAATCCCCTCAAGGTCAATGCGGAACTCTTTGGGCTTTCCTTTCTCTTTCTCTTTTTCCGCAGGCGGTGGAGTGGTGTTGGCGTTTTTGAGGTGGCTCTCCGGCGGAGCCGGCTTTTTGCCTTTCTCTTTTTCGGGCGCTGACGACGGCGGCGGAGTCAGTTCATCCTTGTTTTCAGATTTGACTTGCGCCTCGTCGCTCAACACCGGAAATGGCGAAGGGTCCTCTTTTCGCAGCGTGGCGATGTAGACCCGCGTGGTTTTGGGATTGGCAAATTCGAAGTCAATATTCCCCAGCACTTCGTTGAAATCGCGTTCGGAGAGGAAGTAGAGATATTTTCCATCCGGATCAAACAGAGGAAGCGTGCTGTTCGTCATGCTGTCGGTGACGGGAGTTATTTTGCTATCGGCAAGCGAATACAGGTAGACAATGCTGTAGCCGTTTTCCGCATTCTTGTCGAAAGCCAACCACTTGCTGTCAGGCGACCAGGAATAGTTTTGGATTTCGGCATAGCGCGAGCTATCGACCTGCAGCGGCTTCTTGTCGTCGATGTCGGTGTACCAGAGGCGCAGGTCTTTGTCTCCCCAAGCCAGTTTTTTACTGTCAGGCGACCAAACGGGAGTGAACTTGAATCCTTTGTAACCACTGGTAATTTGCCGTTCTTTTCCCAGTCCATCTTGCGGAGCAATGTAGATTTCGTCTTCGCCTGTGCGGTCGGAAACATAGGCTATCCAGCGCCCATCGGGCGACCAGGCGACTAATTTTTCACGAATACCGGGGGTGCGGGTGAGGTTGCGGGCGCTGCCTTCTTTTGCCGGCACGGTGAAGACATCGCCACGCGCGGCAAACACTGCCCGCTTCCCTTCTGGAGAAATATCGAAATCAGTGATTAGTTTGCTGACACTGGTCCAGCGTTTCAGAGTCTCATCCTGTTCGCTGGGGAGGGTAATGACAAGCTTGCTGGGCTGATTCGAATGCAGATCGAAGTTATAGATGTAGCCGCCGTTTTCGAAGACGATGGAGTCGGTGCCGAGGCTCGGCCACATTACGTCGAAATCGGTGAAGTGAGTAAGTTGGGTAATCTGTTTGGAGCCGAGATCGCAACTATAAAGATTAAGGCGATGTTCCGGCGCCTCGGTCTGAAGTGAAGTAAATAGTATTGCCGTGCCACATGGGAAAAGTATCGGTCCATTCGGTGTGTGGCAGATCTTCGGATGTGTTGTTTTTCAGGTCGTAGATCGTGATGCTCTGCGCGAGTCCGCCGGTATAGCGCTTCCAGGTGCGGAAGTTGCGGAAGATCTGGTTATAGGCGATCTTGGTGCCGTCAGCGGAGAACGTGCCAACGCCCCCCTGATCCATGGGCATGGCTTCTGGAAGGCCGCCATCGACGCTGATGCTGAACTGGCGTTTGGTCCACCCATTCGACGCGGCGCGGCGCGAGAGAAATACGATTCGCTTGCTATCAGGTGTCCAGGTAACAACTTGGTTGTGAATTCCCATGCGGTCGCTGAGCGGCTGCGCGGCACCCTGGTAAAAGGTGAGCTGTCGCGGCTGGCCACCCTCTGAGGGCATTACGTAGACATTAAAATTGCCGTCGTATTGGCCGGTGAAGGCGATCCACTTGCCGTCAGGGGAGAACTTAGGGAATAGTTCGCGTCCAGGATGAGTGGTGATGCGGCGAGCTACGCCGCCGCTGCTCGATACCAACCAAAGGTCGCCACCATGCATGAAGGCAATCTTGTCTTTGTAAACGTCAGGGAAGCGCAGCAGACGGCCTTCCTGCACGTCTTGCGCGAAAGACAAACTTGCGAAAATCAACAGACACAGTACTAGAAGCGTCGTACGTGCGGACATCGGAAACTCCTGCGGGATCGGGGTTTTCGAGGGGCTGGACACAGGCGTGAAGACAGTGGGATTTTAGCAGCTTGGGGAAAAATGCAGAAGTTAGAGGGCGGAATGCAAAAGTAAAATGGATTCACGCGTTCCGGCCCATGTTTACGGCTTGAGCTCGGAGGAAATCTCAACACGGTTTCTAGTCGCTCCCATATAATCTCTCGCTGGCTGACTTCGGCTCGGCCGTCTCCTAAATCATGCGCATCAGCTCAGCGTTTCCGATCTTTTCTTTGCTGTTGGTGTCTCTCTGCGGCGCGCAGACCACTCCCGACAAAATACGGTTAACGCCTGAGCAGGCGATTTCGCTGCGGCGCATGCACGATCTGCGGTTTTCGCCTGATGGCACACGGTTGGCTTTCACGGTTTCGGAGCCGGCAAAGGGAAGCGAGCACCAGAGTCATGTGTGGATTTTCTTTCCTGCCACGCATGAGTTGCGGCAGTTCACCAATTCTGGGAAATCGGAAAGCCGTCCGCGCTGGTCGCCGGATGGAAAGAAGCTGGGGTTTCTCTCCGAGAAGGACGACTACAACCAGATTCTCATCATGCCAACCGACGGAGGCGAGGCTTTGCCCTTCACCGAAGGCAAGAAGTCAGTGGATGACTTTGAGTGGTCGCCTGATGGGAAGCGGATTGCGTTTCTAGCCAAAGATCCCAAGACCGACGAGGAAGAGAAAAAAGAGAAAGATAAGGACGACGCGCGGTCGGTCGACCGCGATGACAAGCGCACGCATCTGTGGCTCGTCGAGGTGGCTGACCAAAAGGCAAGGAAGCTAGGCGATGCGCTGTGGCAGTTCAGCGAGTTGCAGTGGCTCCCCGGCGGTGATCGGCTGCTGGTGGTTGCGACGGATCGTCCTGAGTCAGATCAAGAGACAAATCGCATTTTTACGGTAAGCGTTCCTGACGGAACGATGCAACTGATCGTTGCGCCGCCAGGGCCATTTGAAGCCGTAAGGGTTGCGCCCGATGGCCAGCACATCAGTTACGTAGGCAGCCGCGTAGATGGACCCGGACCGCACGACTTGTTTTTGCAGACGGTCAGCGGGGGATCGCCGACGAATCTGACTGCCAAGAATATTGATCGGCCGGTGGAGGAATACCAATGGCGCAGCGATAGCAAGTTGCTGACCATGGTGCGAAATGGATTTCGCAGCCAATTTTATGTTGTGGATGGGAGTGGCCGGGCTGAGCCACTTGCTCCGCTGGCAATGAGCGCCGATGACTTCAGTCTGTCTAGTTCAGGCGCGGTGGCAATGGTTGCGGGGGATGCCAGTCATCCACCGGAATTGACAGAGTGGGACGGTAAGGCGGCGCCGCAGGCTGTTTCGCATTTCAACGATGCTTTCGCGAAGGTAGCGCTGGTCGCGTCGGAGTTCGTTCACTATAAGAGTTTTGACGGGCGCGAAATCGAAGCTGAGTTGCTGAAGCCTTCCGACTACGATGGCAAGTCGAAGCTGCCGGCGGTGCTGCTGATTCATGGCGGTCCGACGGGAAACTGGGAAGATTCTTTCGAAGCATGGGGACAGTTGCTGGCGGGCGCGGGTTATGCGGTGCTGTATCCCAATGTGCGGGGTTCTACGGGATACGGTTACGACTTCATGGTGCTGAATCGCGCGGACTGGGGCGGAGGCGACTTCAAAGACGTGATGGCGGGGGCGGACTTTTTGGTGGCGAAAGGTATTGCCGACCCTGATCGGCTGGGGATAGCGGGATGGTCTTACGGCGGGTACATGGCGGAGTGGGCGATTACGCAGACGCCAAGATTCAAGGCAGCGGTCTCAGGCGCAGGCATGTCTGACCTGGCACAGGAGTACGGCACGGAAGAGCATCCGGCTTATGACGAGTGGTTTTATGGGCTGCCTTACGAAAAACCAGAAGGATTTCGTAAGAGTTCTCCGATCCAGTACATTCGAAACGCGCACACGCCGACACTGATATTGCAGGGCGATGCGGACACGATCGATCCCTTGGGGCAGAGCCAGCAGCTGTATCGGGCACTCAAGCGCTATGGAGTGGCAACGGAGTTGGTGGTATATCCGCGCGAGGGACATCCGATTCGCGAAGAGAAGCACCAGGTGGACCGGCTGCGGCGGATTGTGGCGTGGTTTGATGGATATTTGAAAATGCAGAAGTAAGAATTTAGGAATGCAGAATTACGAATTAAGAAGGCGGCGGCGTGGGATTTATTTACTTCTTCATTCTGATTTTTTACTTCTGACTTCTGACTTCCTACTTCCCTTTTGAGGAACATCAATGAAGACGAGACTTTCATCTGGCTCGCGGCGTGGGTTCTTGAAGTCCGGGTTGGTTGGCGGGGTGGTGTTAGGGGCTGTTCCTGCCTTGTCCGCGGCTCGCGCTTTCGCTGCACCGTCGGGGTCGCCGGTCACAATACCGGCGTTTGAGTTTGACGAGGCGACGTTGACTGACCTGCAAGCGGCCATGAGTAGCGGCAACACTACGGCGCATACGCTGGTAGAAAAATATTTGGGGCGCATTGATGCAGTCGACAAGAATGGACCGGCAGTGAACAGTGTGATTGAGGTGAATCCGGACGCGCTTTCGATTGCCGCTCAACTGGATGCGGAGCGCAAGTCCAAAGGTGCGCGCGGACCCTTACACGGCATTCCGATTTTGATTAAGGACAACATCGATACTGCTGACCGGATGCAGACGACTGCGGGATCGCTGGCTCTGGTTGGGTCAAAGCCCGCGAAGGATTCGTTTGTGGCGCAGCAGTTACGCAAAGCCGGCGCGGTGATTCTGGGGAAAACCAATCTTAGCGAGTGGGCGAATATGCGGTCCAGCCATTCCGTGAGCGGATGGAGCGGACGGGGTGGGCTGACGAAAAATCCATATGCGCTGGATCGCAATGCTTGCGGCTCGAGTTCCGGGTCGGGCGCGGCGACGGCGGCGAATCTTTGTGCTCTGGCGGTAGGAACAGAAACTGACGGGTCGGTGGTTTGTCCGTCGTCGCTATGCGGGCTGGTAGGAATCAAGCCGACGCTTGGATTGCTCAGCCGCTCCGGGATCATTCCTATCGCACACAGTCAGGACACTCCGGGGCCGATGGCGCGGACGGTGCGCGACGCCGCGATGCTGCTGGGCGCACTGGCGGGAGTTGATCCGAACGACAGGGCGACGTCGAGAGCGGCTGACAAGGCCGCGCTCGACTATACGAAATTTCTTGATCCCAACGGGCTGCGAGGAGCGCGCATTGGAGTGGCGCGAAAATATTTCGGGTTCAGCGATCTGGTCGACAAGCTTATGGAAGATGTTTTGGCCGAAATGAAGCGGCAAGGGGCAGAACTGATCGATCCGGCGGATCTGCCGACTCACGGAAAGTTTGGCGATACGGAGTTCACCGTGTTGCTCTATGAGCTTAAGGCGGACATGAATGCGTACCTGGCGAGTCGGCCAGATGCGGCGGTGCATACGCTGAAAGACTTGATCGACTTCAACAATCGCAATCAGGAAAAAGAGATGCCGTACTTTGGTCAGGATGAATTCATCAAGGCCGAAGCCAAGGGGCCGCTCGATTCCAAGGAGTACGTCGACGCTCTGGCTTCCAACCACCGTATGTCGCAGACGGAAGGCATTGACGCAATTATGGATACGCATCGGCTGGACGCGCTAATTGCGCCCACCGCGGGGCCGGCTTGGCTCACCGACTTAGTGAATGGAGATCACGTCGGGGGCGGCAGTTCAGATGCCGCGGCGGTGGCGGGGTATCCGGACATTACCGTCCCAGCCGGAATGATTTCCGGACTGCCGGTCGGCATTTCGTTCTTCGGACGCGCGTGGAGCGAGCCCACACTAATGAAAATTGCCTATGGATTCGAGCAGGCTACAAAAGCGCGCAAGCCGCCTCAGTTCAGGGTCGATACTCGCTCAGTTTAGTTACTTCAACGTCGCAGTGAGCGGTGAGGGCGAGTGGTTGGCCACGGTGGCGGGTGGCAGATTTCGCAACTGCCTCGCTCGCTCGTAGACCCGCACATATTCTTTGGCGGAGGCATTCCACGAAAAGTCTTTTGCCATTCCATTGCGCATTAACGTCTGCCAGGACGTTTGGTCACGATAGGCGTGCAGAGCCTCTTTGATGGTCAACAGCAACACTTCGCCGTTGTAGTCGGTGAACTTGAAGCCAGTTCCTTTGCCGGTGCGGGGATTCCACGGCTCAATAGTGTCGTCAAGGCCGCCGGTCGCGCGCACAATTGGCGCCGTTCCGTACTTCAGGCTGTACATCTGATTCAGGCCCGAGGGCTCGTAGCGCGACGGCATCAGGAACATGTCGCTGCCGGCCTCGATCTTGTGTGCCAAGGCATTGTCGTAGGCGACTTTGACGGCGATCTTTTGCGGATACTGCTTGTTCAAACGCAGGAACATTTCTTCGTAGAGCCGGTCACCCGAACCAAGCGCCAGGATGATTAGCTCCTCGCGCGCCAAGCGGTCAGCGATCTGGCCGATCAGGTCGAAACCCTTTTGCCCGGCAAAGCGGGAGACAATGCCGATCACCGGCAGCTTGGGATTCGCCGCCGACAGGCCAAATGCATCGAGCAGATCCTGTTTGCATTTTGATTTGCCACTGAGATCCTCCGGTGAGTATTTGGCGGCGATGAATTTATCGGTCTGTGGACTCCATTCGTCGTAGTCAACGCCGTTCAGAATTCCGGTCACGGTTGCAGCCCGGTCGCGCAACACACCTTCCAGGCCAAATCCGAATTCGGAGGTTTGAATCTCCTGACTATATTTCTTGCTGACGGTGGTCACGAAATTCGAATAGACCAGAGCGCCCTTCAGGAAATTAACCTGGCCGAAAAATTCCATTTTCACAATGGTGAAGAGGTCCCAGGGAAGAGTCAGCAAGGGTAGCGTGTCCGGTGAAAACAGGCCTTGGTAGCCGATGTTGTGGATGGTGAATACCGTAGCAACATTCGCGAATGCCGGATCCTCGGCGTACTGAGTGCGCAGCATCACGGGCACGAGGGCGGACTGCCAGTCGTGGCAGTGGAATACATCGGGCACACCAAGCACTTTTGAGGCCTCGAGTGCAGCACGGCAAAACAAGGCAAATCGCTCGGCATTATCCGTGTAGTCGCCCGCCGAAGTTCCGTAAAGTGCTTCGCGATCAAAGAATTGCGGGTATTCCACAAAGTAATAGCTTATGCCCGAATGATTGCCGTCAGTGACGATTGAGCAGAAGCGATAGCGGTCGTCGAACGGGATCGTGATGCTGCGAACTACGGCCTGGGGACTAAGAAGCTTGGTCATCCGGTAGCGCGGGAGATAGACGCTGACCTGATGGCCGGCAACGGCCAGGGCACGCGGCAAAGCACCCACCACGTCGGCGAGGCCGCCGGTCTTCGAGAAGGGGACGCATTCGGAGGCCACAAACGCTATATGCATTGGTGCAACTCCCTTGGCCGGGACTGGTTTACTTAGAGACGTGCTCCGGCGGATGCTATAGGCACGCTATCATAGAGACGCCATTGGATGCTGGGCCGGTGCCGGTCGTTGGTCGTTAATGGGTCGCAAAACCCCGACACTACTTACGACCGATTTAGAAAGAGGTCAACTTGCCGAAAATTTCTGATGCACCGTCACGCAGCAGCCGCAAGCCTAAGCTCGGTCAACATTTCCTGACGGACCACAATGCCGCGCTGCGCATCGTGGAAGCGCTGGGTGATCTCTCGCAACGAACCGTTCTGGAAATCGGCCCCGGTCGAGGGGTGCTCACTTCTCTGCTGGCGCGACGCGCACGTCGACTGATTGCGGTGGAACTTGATCGCGTGCTGGCAGCCCAGCTGCGGATGAACTTCGCCCTCGCGCCTAATGTCGAAATCATTGAAGCTGACATCCTAACGATTGATCTGCACAGCGTCTTCGGGCCCAAGCCAGGCAGCACCCGTCCCGGACTCGAAGTCACTCTTGAACCGGTGCGTGCCGTGGGAAATATTCCTTATTACATCACTTCCGACTTATTGTTGCGCCTCTTTGAGCATCGGCAGTATTTCGAAAGCATGGTGCTGATGGTGCAGAGCGAAGTGGCGGACCGACTCGCCGCCAAGCCCGGGGGCAGCGAGTACGGATTGCTCTCCGCCACTGCTCAGTTGTATGCGCGGGTGGAGAACTTATTTACGCTCCCCCCAGAGGCATTCGCGCCGCCACCCAAAGTGCATTCGTCAGTAGTGCGGTTGATGCTCGAACCGCGGCTGGAAGGACTGAATGTGCCGGAACGTCCATTCGTGGATTTCCTGAAGCTCTCATTTGGGCAAAAGCGCAAGACTCTTTGGAACAACCTTAAATTGAACTACGCGCCTGACCTATTAAGAGCGGCTCTGGAGAAGGCTCGCATCAAGCCGACAACGCGGGCCGAGGCATTGTCGCTGGAGAAAAATGCGGCCTTGTTCCGCGCTCTTGAGGCGCCGGCAGCGGCCGCAGAGTAACGCGTTGTGACCGCGACCATACGCCACGCTGCGTTTGCCGGAAGATTCTACCCAGCCGATGCTCAAGAGCTGGCCGCGCTGGTAAAGTCCTACCTCACACCCTCCGTCGAGAAGTCCTCGGCATTGGGCTGCATTGTTCCGCACGCTGGGTACATCTATTCCGGGCACGTAGCTGGGGCGGTTTTTTCGCGGCTCGATATCACTCTGCGCGTCATCCTGATGTGCCCCAACCACACCGGCCGCGGCACTCCGCTTTCCATCATGAGCGAGGGAGCTTGGGAGACTCCGCTGGGCGCGGTGGAGATTGATTCCGAGTTGGCGGATAGCTTGAAGCAAAAGTTTGAATTGCTGACTGAAGACACGGAAGCCCATCGCAACGAGCACGCCGCCGAGGTTGAATTGCCTTTTCTGCAAGTTCTGACACCAGGAGCGAAGTTTGTTCCAATCGCGGTGGGGACACGGCAGGTGGAGGTGCTAGAGGCATTGGGCATTGCCATGGCTGAGGTCATCAGCGCAGCTGGTGGGAATGTCCTGATGATCGCATCCAGCGATATGAACCATTACGAAAATGATTCCGTCACCCGAGTGAAAGATCACAAAGCCATTGAGAAGATTGTGAATTTAGATCCGGTTGGACTCTACGAAACCGTCCTCACGGAAAGCATCAGCATGTGCGGGGTGGGTCCGTCAATCGTGATGCTGAGCGCAGCCATGAAACTGGGAGCAACGAGTTCTGAACTGGTGAAGTATGCGACTTCCGCTGATGTCTCGGGCGATCGGGATATGGTCGTGGGGTATGCAGGGGTTGTGGTTCGGTCGCATCGTCCCAAACGAAAAACCCGCCCTAGTTTCTCCGAAGAGCGGAGAAACTAGAACGGGCATTTGCCGAATTATTCTTACCGGCGAGTTCCGGCGGCGCCAGCACCTGCGCTGCGAGAAGCTCCTGCTGCGGCCCCGGCTGAAGCGCCTCGTCCCATGCCTGACGAAGAGGGCGCTGACATCGTACGCCCTGAACTCATCGAGGGTTGGGCAGTTGGGTAAGAAGCAGACGGCGCGTAGACGCTTGGCCGAGCGCTCGGACCAGCCATTGGTACTGGAGCACTCCGTACGCTGGTAGTCACCGATCCACGTTGTGCTACCCGCTCAGAAACTTGTGCGGGATTTTTTAAGCTTCCGCGAGCAATTCCCAGACCCGCAGAACCGTTGTTGATCACGACTTTATTTGACCGCGCATTAGAAACTGCGGCTAGGCTACTGCGGTTAACCATTACCATGCTCCGATTGGTTCCCGCCGGAGCCATCACGTGCAACGAAGCCATTCCGGTTGTTTGCGGGGTCCGGCCATATCCCGCCCAAGTCCCGCCGGGAATCCACGCCCAACCCGAGTTCGGTACGTTGATCCAACTGCCGTAGTGGTAGGGCGTCCATCCCCACGGATAGGCCGAAACCCAGGCGTATCCCATGCCGGGATAATTGGCCCACGCACCGTTCATGTACGGGTCCCAACCGGCATTAACGAAGAAGGGTTGCCAGGCCAGACCATAGCCCGGCAGGTACATAAAGTTGCCGAAATAATTCAGGTCACTGACGCCGTAAGCGTAAGGCGAATAGCTGTTGTAACTGCGCGCCATGTAGCGATCGTGATATTGCTGCTGCGTCTTGTCCCAGTCGTCGAAACTAAGTTCGGGAACGCTCTTCGCCAGCTTTGGCGCATTGTCACCGGCGAGATCAAAAGTGGCGGAGCGTTTCTTCGAAATGTCCACTGCACCGGAAGGACCTTCCGCTCTTACGTCTCCGCTAAACACCGAGAGCAGCGCCCCATCGTGCGCGACCATGATTCTGAAGTGCGCCGGCTCGGTGAGAGCAATGTGCTCGCGGGCGAAATTCAGATTGAGCAAGTCGTCCTTTTTCGAAGTGAAATTAACGTAGGCCATGCCTTCCGAGAGGTCGACGGTGGAGAGCTTGCTGCCGGAATCGCGCAGCGACAGTTCGGTGAACTGGACCACAGCCCCGGGCGCGAGCCGCACAGTCGATCCGTCTTCGAATTCAACCTCGGCGCGTCCATCATCACGCGTCTTCAGTTTCACGCCCTGCGTGATGGGAAGATTTATGAACGCGCGCTCGAATCCTTGACCGGTAGCGCGGTCGATGAGCACGTCGCCCTGAACGTCACTAAGGCGCACAATGCGGGCCTGCGAATCGGCGAGACAAGGTAGCGCTAGCAATGAGACTGCGGCAAATAGGCGGAGAACGAATGAACGGTTGCGCATGGACTAGCGCCTCCTAGACGGGACACCACTATTAGAGCACCTTTTGGTGGGAGGCGGTGCGATAAATTACCCGCGCTGACAATCATTTGACATTCGGTCCGGTAACTAACAGGCGTTGCGCCCGCGCTCGGGCCACATTGATCACTGAAGGGTCATCCACGATACTTTGCAGAATGGGGGCGATAGCAGAAATCGCTGGCATGTCTTTATAAAGCGGATCTCCTACCATTTTCCTCAGCTCCTCGGCGAGAGCCAGTTTCTGATAGTGATGAAAGTATTTCAGCCGCCTTCCGAACTCGAGCGTATTCGACATGCCCTGGAATAACTCGGTGAGCTGTTGTACAGGGACCAATGGAGAAAAGTTGTAGGTGGCATGGTTGCTGGTCGCGCCATTTTTATACTCCAGGATTTTGACCCCGGTCGAGGCTAATCCCTGCTTTTTGGAATCAATTTCGCCTTGGAAATACTTTGACTTCTTTGCCAGCTCGAAGATTCTCGCGCAGTCATCATGGGGCAGCACAAATTCGAGATGAAAAGTATTGTCGGGGTCAGACTCGGCGGAGAGCTTTCCGTTGCTGTCATAGCTGGATTTGCCATCGGCAGCGACGTTGATGACGTAATGCTCCGGTTCTGAACCCGGGAAGTCGAATTTAAAACTGACGGTAGGGCTCTCCGCCAAGGCCACCGGGACGGTGACGCAGCACGCCACCAAGATCACAAATAGGCAGCGGGTCCATTTGCAACACTTTTGCGGGAGTAGGCTGTCTTGCCACACGGGAACTAGTATGCCAAAAATTCTGCATGCCTGCGGCTCAACTTGGCTGGCATCGCCTATCTGGCTGCCGCGCCCTGGCGCGCCAGGGTAGCAGAGGTATGCAAGTGGCAAATGGCAATCGCCAATGCATCGGCTGCGTCGGGAGGCTGCGGAGGGGCAGCTAATTTCAGGAGCTGCATAACCATATGCTGGACCTGCTCTTTTTCGGCGCGCCCATAGCCCACTACGGCGGACTTAATAGAAAGCGGTGAATATTCGGCGACTTCCAGCCCCACTGCGGATGCCGCCAACATCGCCACGCCCCGAACCTGACCCAGTTTTAACGCCGACTTGGCATTTACCGAATAAAACACTTCTTCAATGGCGACGTTGTCTGGTTGATGTTCTTTTATCAATTCTCCCAAGCGGTCGAAAATGGTGGAGAGGCGGCGCGCCATAGGCTCTCGCGGTGAAAGCTTGACGGCCCCGCAGGTCAGGTACAAAAGCTCCCCATCAAGGCGGAGTTCCACCACGCCGTAGCCGGTATACTCGGTGCCGCAGTCAATGCCAAGAACCCGCATGCAGGCAGTGTACAAGCTCGGTAACTGCGCTTCTAGTACCTCGACGCATTGCGCGGAGCTGCAGGTCGCTAGCTAAAGCTTTACATACTTGGTGCCGAAATTACATCGGTTATGGCGTCTACAGTAAACACTGTATGGAGTATCCAGACCGCCTAAGCGAAGGTTCAGAGTGAATTTTTATTTCCGTAGGTTGGAATAATCCGAGAAGACTAAACCGATTGCATCCGCAAGCTGAAGCAACTATTTACCCGTCTCCATGGACCATTTCGGCCGGCAAAAAGGACCGCAGCAATCGTTACCCGGCTTGGCGCGTCTACGGCCAATACGCTGGCTGATGTTCGTTTGTTTGACAGGCTGGCTAGGCTGCGGCCTCCTCTTTGCCCAACAGGTAAAGCCGACTGAGTACCAAGTCAAGGCGGCATATCTCTACAATTTTGGCAAATTCATCAGCTGGACTCAAGAAACAAGTGCGGGAGGAAACTCCCTCTCTGTGTGTGTGTTGGGCCAGGACCCCTTCGGCAAGGCTTTGGATGAAACCCTGACAGGAGCATCCTGGGATGGCAAGGACGTAAGCGCGAAGAGAATCCGCCGAATGGAAGACGCTTCTGGATGCCGGGTTTTATTCATCACGCTGTCGGAAGGCGAGCAGATGAACGATATTCTGGCGACTGCGGGTAAGCTCCGCATCCTCACTGTAAGTGACGCGCCCGAGTTTGCCCGACACGGGGGCGCCATCGGGTTCGTTATCAGTGACAACAGAGTGCGCTTCGAAGTGAATCTGGACGCGGCGCAGCGAGCGGGTCTTTCCCTAAGTTCGCAATTGCTGAAAGTAGCGGTACGGGTACGCGGCGGGCCGCAGCCCGGGGAACGTTAGATCAATGTTGAAGCCACGGCACTATCCGATCTCGAAAAAGCTCACCGCCATGAACATGGTGGTGAGCGGGATAGCGCTGCTGCTCGCCTGCACCGCGTTTTTCACTTACGATCTGCTGACGTTTCGCCAGGCTCGAGTGCGCGGCTTGTCGGTTCAGGCGGAGATTATCGGGTCGAATTCCGTCGCCGCCATTCTGTTTAACGACCCCCACTCCGCGGAAAATACGCTTTCAGCTTTGCATGCTGCGCCCAACATCATGTTCGCCGGAGTGTACAACCTCAAGGGCGAACCATTTGCGGCTTACTGGCGAGACCGGCACGGTCCCATGCCCCGGTTGCTGGCAATAGCGCCGGGGAGAACCGACGCTTATTTATATACAAAGAACGATGTGTCGCTGGTCAAGACGATCATTTTTCAGGGCAAGCCCGTGGGGACTGTCTATCTGCAGTCCGATCTGACCGCCATTGCTGATCGATTGAAACGATACGCGATTATTGTGGGCATCGTACTGCTCACCTCGATGCTCGCCGCTTTACTGATTTCGCGCATAACACAACGCGCGGTGTCACGGCCTATCGTGCAGCTTTCCGATACGGCGCGAATCATCTCTAAAGAACAAAACTATTCAATACGCGTCGACCCCGGCGGCAAGAAGGATGAGGTCACCACCCTTATTGCGGCCTTCAACGAGATGCTGGAGCAGATTCAGGTCCGTGACACCGCCTTGCAGCGAGCGCACGACGAACTGGAGACCCGGGTCAAAGAACGCACCGCAGAGCTGAAACGGGCTGAAGACAGTCTGCGAACTCTTTCCACTCGCTTGTTACAACTGCAAGACGAAGAGCGAAGGCACATAGCTCGCGAGCTGCATGACAGCACCGGACAGGTACTGGCCGCACTGGGGATGAACCTGGCAACCATCCAGACCGAAGCCACCAAACTAAGTCCAACGGCGGAGGGTGCCGTTTCCGAAAGCATCGACCTGGTGCATACCACACTTAAAGAACTACGCACGATTTCTTATCTGCTTCATCCGCCCCTGCTCGACGAAACCGGGCTTGAATCGGCGTTGCGCTGGTTTGTTCAAGGATTCGCCGAGCGCAGCAAGATTCCCGTTCACCTGCATATCGCGCCCGACCTGGGGCGCGTCGCACGCGAGGTGGAGACTGCCATCTTCCGTATCGTGCAGGAGTCACTTACCAATATTCATCGCCATTCGGGCAGTGCGAGCGCCGCCATCGTGCTTACCCGAGACGCCAAGTCCGTGAAGGTGGAAATTCGTGACGAAGGCAGGGGATTCTCCACTGTTGCGCAGTCCGACACGACTCGTCCAGCAACGATCGGCATCGGCGTTCAGGGGATGCAAGAGCGGGCGCGCCAGCTTGGAGGGCAGTTAGAGATTCATACTGACTCTTCTGGCACCGTGGTTACCGCGACCCTTCCTTTCTCGTAGGTCAGCACCACGATGCCTGAGTGCAACCAAGTGGCTGTTGTTCCCTGTAAACTGTTGATCGCCCTATGCCGACCTTTGCCGCGGTTGATATTGGATCGAACTCGGTTCGCCTTAAGATCGCCCGTCTTCAGGCTGGGCGTCTGGTCGAGGTTCACGAAGATCGTGAAGTCACACGGCTCGGCGAATCGGTTTTTCGGGATGGATTCGTTTCCCCAGATGCTATGGCGAATACGATTAAAGTACTGCGGCGATTCCATCGAGCAGTGGAAAAATCGGCGGTTGACACGATTCGGGTGGTTGCGACCAGCGCTATGCGCGATGCGCGAAATTCCCAGGCGTTTCTGGAATGGGTGCGCTCCACTACCGGCTGGCGAGTCGAAATTATTTCCGGCCTGGAAGAAGCTCGTTTAATTCACCTTGGCCTGATATCAAGTCAGCGGACGAGTGCTTTTCCTGTGCTGATGGCCGATTTGGGAGGCGGCAGTTGCGAGCTGACCATTTCGGTTAAGAACCATATCCGCGAGACCGTCAGCTTGCCCCTGGGCGCGGTTCGGCTTACGAATGAGTTTCTGCTGCATGATCCTCCTCGCAAGCCTGAGTTGCGGCGCCTGGAAGGATTCATCACTCGCGAAATCGGCCGTATTTCCGATCGAATTATTCGGGCGAGGCCAAAAGTCGTGATCGCCACTTCCGGAACGGCGGAGTCATTAGCCGCGGTCTGTCACGCTCTCTACAAGACTAAAGGCGCTCGGACTACCTCTGCCTCGCGGCAGCAAGTGCAGCAAATCGCCAAGAAGTTGGCAGGCTTGCCGGTCGAGGGTCGCAGAAAGCTCTCCGGGGTGGGTCCCCGACGGGCGGAGATCATCGTCGCCGGCGCCGCGGTGTATGCCGAGTTGCTGGAACGCTGCCAGCTTCAAGGCTTCCGCTTCTCTCCTTTAGGTCTGCGGGACGGCCTGTTGGCCCAGATGGCTGCGGAATACGACAGTGGCACACGTTCCGGCAAGCAGTTGGAACTCGAGCGGGTGGATTCGATCCGCATCACCATGGAGCGGTATCGGGTCGAAATGGACCACGCGCTGCAAGTGCGGGACGCAGCCATGGCATTGTTCATCGGGCTGAAGTCGGTCCACCGCTTACCCGCAGAATACAAAGAATGGCTCTCGGCGGCGGCCATGCTTTACGAAGTTGGCGATTACGTAAACCGCAACGGGCGGCATCGGCACTCTTACTACATTATTTCCTACTCGGAAATTTTAGGCTTCACGCCGGAGCAGCGACGCACCATCGCAGCAATTGCCCGCTTTCTTGGGAAGTCCCGCCCTACCGCGGGAGATACTGCGATCAAACTTCTTCCGCCCGCAATCCGCGAGTCGGTTCGCCGCGCTTCCCTGTTGTTGCGTCTGGCGCGGGCCTTGAATTTGGGCCGGACCGGTGCGGTCCGCAAGATTCGAATAAACGTCAAGAATGGCAAAGTAGAACTGAGGCTGACGACCAAGCCAAAAGCCAGCATCGATCTGGAACTGTGGGCAGTTGAAAAAGAAGCAGCTTATTTTCGCGAAGTCTTCGGGCGGGAACTTTCTGCCGCGGCGGCGTGAAGTGTACGCAGCATCTTTGGCGTCAAGGACCACACCAATACGCCAGAGTTTCTCGAACTCTCCACCCGCGCCACGGATGCCTTCTTTAATTCGACGTTGGCCTCGCAGCCGCTCTCGCTTATGCAGGCGCCGAGGAACTCACTTAAATTCGGATTGTGCCCGACCACCATCAGCGATTCATATTTGGCGTACTTGCCCAGCAAACCGCGAAAATCCGAAAACGACGCCCCGGGACGTAGTGCGTCATCCAACTGAATCTTGCCTTCATACCCCATCTCATTGCCGACAAGTGAAGCGGTCTGGGTGGCGCGTTTCAAGGGACTCGATACAACAATTTCAACTTGCGCATCCAACGCCGCCAGTCCTCGCCCCACGTATCCGCACTGCTCGATCCCAGTCTGATCGAGGGCCCGCTTCTCATCTTTCTTCGGATTCATCAGGTGTTCGCCGGCACTGGCGTGGCGTAAGAAATAAATAATCATCAGATCCTATCTTTCTCTTCCCACCGCAGCTTTGCGAGTCCTGCGCGGGGCGGGCAACGAAGGAATGCCGTTCAAAGGCTGTCTTCCTTCGGTAATACCAATCAAGTAGTCCTGCGAGCTGAACGCCGCGTCGCCGGTGGGCGGCTTGCGCTTGCCCTTGAGCTGCCAGGCTTTTAAGTAGCGGCCGTCCTTTTGCAGAAGGCGACTTTTCACGTTGTCCGCAAGGTAGGCATCGAGGATTTCATTCTTCACCCGATCCCGCAAGCGCTCGTCCTTGAGAGGGAAAATCACCTCTACGCGCTCATAGAGATTCCGCGGCATCCAATCGGCACTACCGAGATAAACTTCCTCGTCGTCGCCATTCGCGAAATAGTAAATGCGGCTGTGCTCCAGAAAACGCCCCACAATGCTGCGCACCTGAATATGATCGCTAACCCCGCGTATACCCGGTCTCAGGGCGCACGGTCCCCGCACCAGCAGATCAATCTGTACTCCGGCCTGCGAGGCCCGATAAAGCGCCATGATGATGTTCTTGTCCAGCAGCGCATTCATCTTGGCCACAATATGCGCCTTGCGCCCGTGGCGCGCATGTTCCGCCTCGCGGGCAATCAGCGCCAAACAGTTCTCGGCTAGATTGATGGGAGAAACCAGCAGCGGATCATAGTTGGGATGTTCCGCATACGCTGTCAAAAAGCTGAATACGTCGTGTACCGCTTCCGTGATCGCCGGATCAGCCGTCAGCAAGCTCAGGTCGGTATACATCTTTGCTGTGCTCACGTTGTAATTGCCGGTGCCGAGGTGCGCGTAACGCCGAATCACGCCATCCGGATCGCGCCGCGCCAGCAACGACAGCTTGCAGTGTGTCTTCAGCCCCACCAGTCCGTGAAACACCTGCACGCCGGCATCTTCGAGGTCACGCGACCAGCGAATGTTCGTATCTTCGTCGAAGCGCGCTTTCAGTTCTACTACCGCAGTGACTTCTTTCTTTTCCGCCGCCGCGATCAAAGCCGGCACAATCAAGGAATGTTCACTGGTGCGATAAAGCGTCTGCTTGATGGAAAGTACCCGAGCATCGGTGTCAGCAGCTTCAATGAACGAAACTACCGAATCGTAGGAATCGAAAGGATGATGCAAAAGAATGTCGTGGCGGCGAAGTTCCTCGAACAAATCCTGCGATTTTCCCGTCAACCGCAACTCACGCGGGATAAACGTCTTGAACTTGAGCTCGGGATGGGCCGTCTCTCCGTAAATATTCATAAGGCGAGACAAGTTAACCGGGCCATTCACTGAGAAAACCTGCCACGGATCCAGCTCGAAATTCGTCCGCAGCCGCTCAATGATCTCAGGATCAGCATCCCCTTCAATCTCCAGACGCACGGCGTCGCCCTTGCGCCGGTTGTGCAACTCGGTTCGTACCGATTCCAACAGGCTGCGAGCTTCTTCCTCTGCCAAATACAAATTACTGTTGCGGGTAACGCGGAATGCCGAAGAAGAAACAATGTCGTATCCGTGATACATCCGTGCCGCGTGGTGAGCGACCAGGTCGGCCAAAAAAATAAAGTCATCGGTCCCGCCGTCGCAAGGCAACTTGATCAGCCTCGGCAACACTCGCGGTACAGTTACCACGCCGGTATAGGTCATCGATGACCGCCGCCGCCGGCGCAACAGAAATGCCACGCATAGGGCTTTATTAATTACCCGCGGAAAAGGATGGGCAGGATCGACCGTGACCGGCGTCAGCAGCAAATCCAGTTCGCGTTCGCAATACTCCTCGGCGAAGGCGCGGCCTCTGGAATCCAGTTCATGCAGGCCTAATATCCTGATGCCCTTCTGCGCCAGCGCCGGCCGCAGGTCGTCGTTCCAACAGCGGTACTGGTCCTGCACAAAGCTGTGAGTGTCGCGCGAGAGAATATCGCGCTCTTCTTCCATGGTGAGGCCATCCGGGCCAGCCTCAGTATGTCCATCTTCAATTTGCTGCATCAAGCCGGCGACCCGGACTTCAAAGAATTCATCCAGATTGCTGGCAGTAATTGCGAGAAATTTCAGGCGCTCGAGGAGTGGATTGCTCTCGTCTTCGGCTTCTTCGAGGACGCGGCGATTGAATCCCAGCCACGAAGCTTCCCTGTTGATGTAATAAGCCGGATTGTCGAGTGTGAAGCGGGCCATAAGCTAAACGAGAGAGGATGGCTATCCAGTCCGGAGGCTTTCAGTATAAAGCACTCGCCGGAACCCCTACGCCGCCAAAACTTAAAGGGCGCCGGTTCAGAAACCGGCGCCCTACTTCGTTTGTGATTAGAAGGTATACACCAGATCAAACTGCATACGCTTCAAGTTTGGTTCGGTCGCGCCAGCGGCGGTCCCAGCGGCTCGTACCGAGTTCTCCAGGCCAGTGTTCAAAGTCCGGCCAAGGAACAGGGTATAACCAGCAGTTACGTTCGAGCGCAACCTCCAGGTCCCGTAAATCTTGTTCTGTAGGATGTTGGTTGGCGCACGTTGATCGCTTTCGTTGAACGAGGCGAGAACCGAATCTTGTTCCTGTCTCAGCCAGGCATACCCAAACTGGATATCGTTTTTGTTCTTCGACTGACCAAAGCTGATGTTGACCCCGTACGCTTTATCTTGCGGGTCAAGACCAGTTGCTGTGGTGCCGTTGTTAGCCAGTGGCGCACGCGCATCCAGGTTCTGCTCATACTCGCCAACGATATTCAGCGGGAGGCGAGCGATGCCGGTCTTAATCGTGTTGTTCAGGATGAAGTCGGCATAAAGGAACTGCGACAGGAAGTGCGGCTTGCCGGCGGAATCAAAGAATGTGCCGTTGGTCATGCCGTTAGGACCGAAGGCGCAGGGTGCGAATGCCGGCAGCGAAACTCCGCCGCGAGCGCAACCCGGACCTTCTCCCGGAACCTGAATCGGTCCGATCGGGGTCGTTCCTCCTGCCCCGGCCGTGGTGGCGCCAACCGCGAACGCGCTCGCCGCCAGAATCGAATCAGGATTGTTCCATTTCATCGCCAGGAACGACGGAACCGCTGTCCATGGCCCCATTTGGAGCTTGGCCGAAACTTGTCCGCCCAACGCGTACGAGTCCGTGCCGCCGCTCGCTTCGTTGAACATCAGCTGCATCAGCTGCACCGTAAAGTTTTTCACCAGCGGCATTTTGTTGGTGTCGAACGATAACTTTTCGCTGAAACCTTCCGGGTTCAAATCGCTGTCAAAGGTGACCGGGGTCCGCAGCCAGGTGTAGAGGAACTTTCCGCCAGTTACGGAGAGCGGCTTGAACGACCGCGGATTGTAAGTTATGTATCCGCGATCCAAGCCAATCGTCTTCTTCTCGAAGTAATTGGTGAGTGTGGTATTCGTGCTGGTCGGATCGGCTAAAGCGCCGGTCGCCAGGAAAATACCAGCCGTGAAGTCGTCATTCAGCTTGCTTTCAAATCCGAAACGCGCCCGGATGCGGGCCCGGTTGCGATCCTGGAATCCCGGAGCGTCCTGGTAGAAGCCTTCGCCGCGGACTCTCATATCCCCGCTGAAGCGGAAACGTCCAACCATGCCCTCGAGAGCAGAGAACTTCTTCTGGTCTTCCTGGGTATTGACCGCAGTGTTGGTCAGTGTGGTCTTCACGTCTGCCAAATCGCCGCTCATACGGCTAACGGTTTCCTTCTGCTCGCTGGCGTCGCTTTGCGCCGCCGCCGCTTTTTGTTGCGCATCGGTAGCGGCTGCCTGCGCGGCTGCCAGTTGCTGCTGCTGCTGTTGCCAGGCCGCGTCTTTGGTTTGCATCTCTTGTTTTAACTGTTCGATCTGTTGTTGTTGGGCAGCCAGTGCGTCTTTCAACTGCTGCACGTCCTGGACGGAAACGACCGGTTCTGCCGGCTTCATCCGTGCCGCTCTTTTCTTGGGTTTGGGCGCGGTTTGAGCCACCAGCGCCGTAGCCAGAAGTGGCACCACACACCATTTTAGGGCGAACTTCATCTTGTCTCCTTTGGCCTCATTGGGCATTGAGGGGTCGGTATATTCCGAACCTGATTTTTATTCTTCTTAGTGAACTTGTTTAATCGTGTCTTTGACCTTTGCCGTTACGCTGTCGGGGAGAGGAGCGTAGGTCAATTCAGCGGTCATCTTCTGTCCGTTATCCAGCATCCACACCAGGAAATCGCTAATGATTTTCCCTTTGGCGGCGTCCTTCGATTGCATTGGAATCAGCAACCAGGTAAAGCTGGAAATTGGATACGACTCCTTGCCAGGAGCGTTGGTGATCGAAACCCGGAAATCTGCAGGCATTGCTTTGACGGAAGCTGCTGCTGCAGTCACGCCATCCAGCGAGGCCTTCACGAATTCACCCGACGCGTTCTTCACGATCCCGTAGGGAATCTTGTTCTGCACGGCATAGATCAGTTCCACATAACCAATCGAACCTTCGAGCTGGCGAATCTGCCCGGCAACGCCTTCGTTACCTTTGCCGCCGAGACCCACCGGCCATTTCACCGAAGTTCCTTTTCCTACCGACTGCTGCCACTCCGCACTCACCTTCGAGAGGTAGTCAGTAAAGATGAAGCTGGTGCCGCTGCCATCTGAGCGATGCACCACGATGATCGGCTGGTTGGGAAGATCAATTCCCGGGTTCGCACTGGTGATTGCCTTGTCGTTCCACGTAGTGATTTTTCCCAGGAAGATGCCGGCCAGAGCCTGACCCGTGAATTTCAGGTCAGTTTTCACTCCTGGAACGTTGTACGCGGGAACAACTGCTCCCAACACGGTGGGAATGTGCAGGATCTTGGTTTTTGCCTGCGACAGCTGCTCGTCGCTCATAGGGCCATCACTGGCACCAAAGTCCACGGTCTGGGCCAGAACCTGGCGGATGCCACCGCCGCTGCCGATGGACTGATAGTTGAACTGCACATCGGAATGTGCTTTGTGATATTCGCTGAACCACTTTTGGTACATGGGATTGGGGAAGGTTGCACCCGCTCCATTGATTGTCGTCTGCCCCAAGGCAGGTAACACGAAAGCTAGACTCAGTAGCGCAATGCGACGAATCACTCGGTTTCCTCCTGTAATTAAGTCAGCTCGGTTGTACCGTCGCAGTGTTACAAGATGGTTACAATTCAGTGAATTTCCCGTGAATAGGGCATGAGAGGGAGGCTAAAGGGATTGAATGTAACAACTTAGGAAATCACTGCTCAGGCAAGCGACGCAGATCCTCCACCCCTAACGGGCGGAAGGAAAGGCATTAATGTGAAAAGAATTTCTGTTCGGGAATTCCTAAGGAGTAGGCGTTTTAGCCCCATCGAGCCGCGCGATCTCCCGGGCGAAGAGGGCGTTTCCTGGATACTGCTCTCGCAATCCCGCCAGCAACTCGCGAGCTCTGGGCTTATCTTTTTCGCGCACGTAGGCAATGGCAAGGAGGATTCGGGCGAACGGCGCCAAGTACTGTCCATGGTCGGCCGTCAGCTGAAGTTCATCCATGCCAACCTTCTTATCGCCGCTGACCCCACCGAAGCGCAGAAGCCAACGCACCGGCGCCGCCATCGTTCCCACAATGTACTTGCTGACACCGGTGGCGACATAAGCGTCATAGCATCCCGGATCTGCGGCCAGTAGTTGTTGTGCCCAGCGGCTAGCGTCTTTGGTTAGTCCCAAGGAGGCTAGATTCCGTTTCTCGATGAGCGCGGCATAGTCGGCCTTCAATCCAGCAGATAGAGTCATTGCCAGCAGGCTATCGCGATCTCTGGGAGTCTTCGCCAGACGTGCCTGAGCCAGCCTCTCGGCAGTGGCTAATGCGGCGTCAAAGCGGTCCCGCACCAAGGGATCAGGCGTAAGCTTTTTGCGATTATCGAACGCCTTATCGTCTTCGTAAAACTGGGATTCCAGAATGCCAAGCCGATTAAATTCAGAAAATAGAAAGCCCGCCGCATCGCACACCGGGCCCATTGGATCTTCGGGATGCTGCCTCTCGAATGCGGCAAAAAGCTTGTGAGCCGGCTCAAAATCAAGGTTATAAAGCAGGTGAAAACCGTCGCCCAAAGAAAGTCCTGCCTTGATCTCGTCGCCCCGCGCAAAGCCGCCCAGGACAACCGCTATCAGTAGTAATCCGGCCGCTCGCTTACCAGAGAATAACGATTGCATAGTGCTCAAGGCCCATATCCTGCTGTAGTAAACTTTGATGCAGCCAAAGGAACCGTGAGATGGTTGGCCGGGCATGATTCTAGCAAAGGAACCTTGATAATCCAGGCACAAAAGAACCCCGACCTTTCGATACTGCTGACAGCTGAGAACCAGGTCCGACAGCTGAAAGCGCCATCCGCATCCACTAAATTCTGAACCGGAGTCCCATGCCAGCAATTAAGTTCCGCGGTGTAGATTTCATCGAATTCGATTCCCTGCTCAATGAGGACGAACGTCTGGTTCGCGATACCACCCGTAAGTTCATCGAAGACAACCTGGTGCCGATTATTGAGGAATGTAACCGTGCAGGCCGTTTTCCCCGCGAACTGGTAAAGCCAATGGCAGACCTGGGATTCTTCGGCGCCTCACTCCAAGGTTACGGCTGTGCGGGCATGTCAAACGTCGAATACGGCTTGGTAATGCAGGAGATGGAGCGCGGAGACTCGGGCGTCCGCTCATTCGTGAGCGTGCAATCGGCCTTGGTGATGCACCCAATTTATGCTTTTGGAAGTGACGAGCAAAAGGAAAAGTGGCTGCCGGCCCTCCAAAAGGGCGAGAAGTTGGGCTGCTTCGGCCTGACCGAGCCGGACTTTGGGTCAAACCCCGGCGGCATGCGAACTCGCGCGAAAAAAGTTGGCGATGAGTACATCCTCAACGGCGAAAAAATGTGGATTACTTCCGGCAGCATCGCCGATGTCGCTGTAATTTGGGCCAAGGTTGACGATGAAGGCGACAAGGTTCGCGGTTTTCTGGTAGAGACCGATCGGCCGGGGTTCAAAGCCGAAGACATTCATGGTAAGTGGTCTTTGCGAGCTTCAGTCACCTCAGGCCTCTCGTTACAAGATGTTCACGTTCCGGCGTCGAACCTTATGCCAGGGAGCGGCGGACTCAAGTCGCCACTGATGTGCCTGAACCAGGCTCGCTACGGAATCGCATGGGGTGCAATTGGCGCCGCCATGGCCTGTTACGACTGCGCCTTGCAGTACTCGCTTCTGCGAAAACAATTCCGTGATCAGCCGATCGCGTCCCATCAACTGGTGCAGGAAAAATTGGCATGGATGATCAACGAAATTACAAAAGCCCAATTGCTGGTCCTGCAGGTTGGCCGATTGAAGGACGACAACAAAGTGCAGCATCAACACATCTCAATGGCTAAGCGAAACAACGTCTGGATGGCTCTTGAATGCGCCCGTCTTTCACGTGACATTCTGGGAGCAAACGGGGTGGCCGACGATTACCCGATCATGCGCCACATGATGAACCTGGAATCAGTAAAAACCTACGAGGGCACGCACGACATTCACACCCTGATAATCGGCTCCAACGTGACCGGCATCGACGCGTTCTAGAAGACTGTCATCGTCGCGTCAAAGTGATGCGGGAAGCGCATCAGCTTGCGAAGTAGCGAGACCTTGAGTTTCGCTACCACTTGCTCAAGCAGCCGATAGCTCATCCGGTGCAAGCCCCACCAGCCGCTTGTAATTTTCCCGGCCAAATTTCCTCACCACTCTTAACAGGATCGGATTAGCGTGCAAATACGCTGGTTCGGCTACTACCTTTGCTCCGCGACGTAGCTTGTACTCGTCGATGCCGCGGGTGCTTAGGCCACTGTCGTAGATCATTGAGATCCCATGATCCTCCCGTGCCGCCACTCTCCATTGATGGAGGATGAGGTCGGGAGCGCGCAGTTCAAGGCCCTTGTCGGAGTGCACCATGGTCTTAAGGACCACCGTGTCCTCCACCCGGCACGACATCTCGAATCCCAAAAGTTCATCGCCCAGGTAGGCCCCCAACACAATCATGTCAGGAAACTGAAACAGCGAATGCGCCCACTCCGCAAAACCTTCCTTACGGGTGCGCTGTGTGGCAAACTTGTATTTGGCTCGCCTGTAAAACGACAGGTAAAGCTCGTAGCCCCGCTCGACAAATTCCTTCTCGTCGGATATTCGAGCTGCAGTCAGGTTGTTCTTCTTTGCTGCCTTGAGATTTCGCTGCGCATTGCGATGCAGTTTGCCGGGATCGTAGTTCCGCAGATCATCGAACACGATGAAGTTCAGATAGGAATTCGACGGCTGACCCTGCGTCACGGCGTGCTGAAATGCCGATAGAAGCCGAACACCCCGTTTGGTTTGCCGCGGATCGTACCTGCAAAATGGCGCCAGGGGCCGATAAAAAAATGGTCTGACCTCCCGCCAATAGATATTGCCGTGCTTCGAGATTTTCAGTCCAGCCGCCCCTTCGAGCGCGGCAAAGCGCTCCACCGACATCCGTGGCCAGGACTGGAAATCGCGCAGCAGCGCGTCTTCACTCATTGCTGGCTCCCCGCGCCAACAGTTCAGTATCGTTGTGCAAGACTTATGACCTTTTAAACCGCTACTTTCTCTTGCGTTGATCCATCATGATCTTGCGTAGTGCCTGGTTGATGCGGGTCTGGTAGCCGCGCCCGTCGCCCTTGTACCAGGCCAGGACATCCGCGTCGAGCCGCAGCGTGATGGGCTTTTTTAGCGGCTTGAAGTAGCCCGCCATGTCCGGGGTCCATTCTTTCCCAGAATGGGAAGCCTTGCCCTTGGCGGCGGACGCCTTTAAACTGGTGCCCTTTTTGCGAAAGGCTTTCTTGCTCGCCTTAACTCTTTTCTTACCTTTAGTTTGCCGCTTCATATGGTCCCTCATAGGCTTATTGTACATACGGATTCGTTCGCACAAAGTGTTCCGCGTGGAACACTGTGTCACTTTCTGGCCTGATTTGTCCAGAGGAACCTTGCCGGACACGGGAGATTCCCTTCTGAAGTTTGTAACGGCGCCAGAACAGGTTGGCGTTTTCTGGTTTCAGCGGCTGGACGAGTTAGAGCTTGAACCAAGTGTCACGGAATATCAGCGGTTCCGTGGAAGCGCGGCGCTTCCAGCGCAACGATCTGGGGCTCTGGTTCGAGAGGCTTTAGCCGCTGCGGCCAGCGCCTGAAGGCGCATCCTAGCTTCCTTATTTCGCCCGGCTGTAGCCGGGCGCTTCCACGGCGCTACGGGCATCAGTGACGTGCGAATAAATTCGCTGACGTATTCCCCGTTTGGCGCTATAGTCTTTAGTCCTTTTGAACCGCGATGTTGTAAAGGGGAACCCATGTCACAGGCCAATTCCAGCACCAAGGCCCGCAGCTTCGGGGAGAACATCGAAAGCGATCTGGCGTCGCGTTTTCTACGCGTCGTTGAAACCGCAGCCATCGCTTCGGCGCGCACTATGGGCCAGGGAGAACGAAAGCTTTCTGACCACGTGGCCACCGAAGCCATGCGCCGCACCATGGACAACATTCCCATGCGCGGCACCATCGTTATCGGCGAAGGAGAGCGCGACGAAGCTCCCATGCTTTACATCGGAGAGCACGTGGGCGCGGAGTTTCCGGACGGAACCGAGGTGCCCGAGGTCGACATCGCCGTTGACCCGCTCGAAGGGACGAACCTGTGTGCCACCGGCGCGCCGGGGTCCATCACGGTGCTGGCCGCCTCGGAGCGCGGCGGACTGTTGCATGCGCCCGATTGCTACATGGAAAAGATTGTGGTGGGGCCGCAATGCAAAAACGCCGTCGACCTGGACGCGCCCGTGGCCGACAACTTGGAAGGTATCGCGAAACACCTGAGCCGTGATGTGGATGATCTGGTGGTGATGGTGCTGGACCGTCCTCGCCACGAAAAGCTGATTGCCGACATTCGCGCCGCAGGGGCACGCATACGCCTGATCGGTGACGGTGACCTTTCGGCGGGTATCGCTGCCGCTGTGTTGGGGACTGGAGTACACGCAGTAATGGGTTCTGGAGGCGCGCCAGAGGGTGTGATCACGGCAGCGGCCATCCGCTGTTTGAACGGCTACATGCTGGGGCGCCTGGTGATCGATCGGCCAGAGTTGGAAGAGCGCATTGCTCGCATGGGCATTACAGACAAGAACAAAATTTACGAGGCGCAAGATCTGGCGCCGGGCAAGCAAATTATCTTCGCAGCCACTGGAGTTACCGAGGGGGCCCTGCTAAAGGGTGTGCGCTTCTTTGGCGAAGGCGTGCGGACTTCGTCTGCCATTATGACTTTGCGTACCTGTAAAGTGCGCTTCATCGAGAGCATTCACCTGGACAAGAATGCCGACGTGAGAGTTCGCTTTGCGTAGGCCGCCTTCACCCCTCGATCTATCCTCTTGAAAGCCGGAAATGTTTTGAGGGGTGCGTATAACAGCCGGGAGAATGAGAGTTAAAAGGCACCTGTACCGGATACTAAATCGCTTTGCTATCCCACTTTGGGAAACCGCCCGTGAGTTTGCGAAATTCCCCTCCGTCGCGTTGACCTCTGCAAATTTACCCGGATTTCAGATGTTGACCAACGCACAGTGGGCTTGTTTTCTCGCGTGCCGGCCGGCGCGAGATATCTATTCCCATTTCGATTGGGCCATCTCCTACGGTTCGGCTCTAACTCTTGACCACGGCCCGAAGCGGCGCATGTAATTGGCTTACCTCAGCTAATTCACTAAGAGCGGGTGCAATGCCAGATTACGAAGTTTCAGCTCCATCTGAAGTTGCGTTTAGCGCCGTGTGCTCCGCCTGTGGGCATACATTGCAGGACGACGAACCTGTCGAAGTTGAGCCGACACCAGTTACGGCAGCGGCTTACAGTGCGCCAGCGGGCAGCGGACTCATCCCGGGCACACTTCTGGCGGACCGATATCGGATCGTTGGATCGCTTGGCATTGGCGGAGGCGGCGAAGTTTTCCGGGCCGACGACTTAATATTGAAGCATCCGGTGGCGCTGAAACTCTTTCCTCAGCATGCGGGAAACGAACAGGAGAGTCTCGACCGGTTATACAAAGAGGTCCGGCTGGCGCGACAGATTTCCCATGGAAATGTCTGCCGGGTCTTCGACATTGGCGAGACCGCAGGCCGGCCGTTCATCACCATGGAATTTGTGAGCGGTGAGGACCTGCTTTCTCTGATGCGACGGATCGGCCACTTGTCTCCGCACAAGGCTCTTCAAGTATCGCGGCAACTTTGCGCCGGGTTGGCGGCGGCGCATGAAGCTGGGGTGTTGCACCGCGATTTGAAGCCGGCAAACATTATGCTGGACGCGCGTGGAAACGTGAGAATCACTGACTTCGGGCTGGCGGTACTGGCGGGTGATGCGAGTCACCAAGCCGATGCGGGGACACCAGGTTATATGGCCCCCGAACAGTTGGCCGGCAAAGAGGTCACGGTGCGAAGTGATCTGTATGCGCTGGGACTTGTTCTCTACGAATTGTTTACCGGAAAGCGGGCACTCGAACCCCGTACGGCAACCGAATTAGTGCGCGGAGCGATGAGGCGGGCTTCGCGGCTGGATCCCATGCCCGGAGTTCACTCCCTGATCCAGCAAACTATTTGGCGGTGCCTGGAAACTAATCCGGCGAAGCGGCCAGCATCAGCTTTGCATGTAGGTGCCGCTTTGTCCCAAGCGGCGCGCCTGGGAGCTTTCTCTGAAGTGCGCCGGACTCCAACGCCGGCGAGCATTGCCACAGTAGCTCCGACGTCTGGAGCACGCCTTGCCTGGTCTATTGTAGGTTCCACCCTGGCAGGCGCAGCCTTAATGTTAATGTTGGCACCGTGGTCTACCGGCGTGGGGCTTACGTTTGATGCCAAGTCACCAAATGGCTCTCTGTCTCAAGTGTTTACCTGGATGTGGTGCATCGGATTGCAATTGTTCGCAACGTTGCTGGCAATGGCTTTCGTCTTGAGAGCTGAGCAACGCGGCCGGCAGGGGGATTTGCTGGCGTTACACCAATCGAGTGAGCCAAACCTGCACTAGCTCCCTACCGAGAAACGATCAGTTGCTTTCGGAGTGTCGGTGGACGACCACAGATTCCAGTTCGTTGTTCCAGGTTCCCAGCCCCTACTCCAGGTCCTTTTTAAATTGGTCGGGCACCTTGGGAAATGGCGGGAACTCCTGGGAGAAGCCTTTAAAGAGTGCCGTAGTTTTTTCTGCCCGTTTTTTGCCATCGTGCACCGCGATTTTATGAGGCTCATCGGGCGAATAGCCGTCCCAAAGAGAGACCCCGGCATAGGCACCGTCTTTGCGGAGAATGTAATAGGTCATGTCCATGAAGCGAAGTCTGGACATGTCGTTGTTGTAATTGCGGGCGATGCGTTTCAGTGCATCCATACCGGCCTCGTGCGGAGCCATCCCGTGACGCATGTTTTCAACGATGGTGTGTGCCCCGGCGACTTTTATATTTTCTTCGCCACTGCCGGTCGCGCCTGCCGAACCCACGTCCTGATCGGTGTAGCAGCCAGCGCCGATAATAGGGGAATCGCCCACTCGACCGGGGAGCTTGTAGGCCAGGCCACTGGTAGTAGTGCAACCGGAAATCTCACCCTTCTCATTCAGTGCGGAACAGTGAATCGTGCCAGTCGGAGGGAAGATTACTTTGCGGATCGCGACTTGGCGGTGCTCCGGATCCATTCCGATGGACGCGGCCAGCTGATTTAGTTTTTTGAGGCGTTCTTCCCAAAGACTGGTTTGGGGAGGAGTGTCTGGGGCCTTCCAGTTTGGATCGGCAAGCCCGGGCCCCCACCAGTCGTCGGTCGAGTGATATTCCTTCCAGAGCATCCATATTTTGCGGGAGTGTTCAGTGAGAAGATTTTCACGTGGAAACCCCATGGCCACGGCGAAACGCTCGGCGCCCTCACCAACCAACATGACATGACCGGTGTGTTGCATGACTGCTTTCGCAACCAGGGAAACATTTTTGATATTTCTAACCCCTCCGACGGAGCCGGCCCGCCGCGTGGGACCGTGCATGCAGCAGGAATCGAGTTCGACTACGCCTTCTTCATTCGGCAAGCCGCCGAGGCCAACGCTGGTTTCGGTGGGATCGTCTTCCGGGCCCTTTACAACTTTGAGCGCGGCATCGAGCGTGTCTCCACCGCCTCTCAGGAACGCATAGGCGTCATCAAGGTAATTGAACCCGTTGCCAGCCGAGATGATGATGGGACGCTTCGCAGTAGCTTGAGAAGAAGTTTGAGTCGCCGTTTCCTGGCCCAAGGACAGTGAAGAGATCGATCCGACGATTGCCGTGGTTAAAAAATCGCGACGTGACCAGGACATTTAGCTCCTCGAATTTTGGTTTGAATTTTTAGACGGCTACGGTCACTGAGGTTTCGGTGCGGGTTACGGGACGATACAGGGTGTCGCGTTCGATGGGTTCGCGCCCGGCTTCGCGGATCAGTCGGACCAGATCCTGGCGGCGCATGCCTTGTGGGGTGGTGGCGCCGGCGTCGTGATAAATCTTTTCCTCGACGACGGTGCCGTCGATGTCGTCGGCTCCGAAGCGGAGAGAGATTTGCGCGATCTTGGGACTCATCATCTGCCAGTAGGCTTTGATGTGCGGGAAATTGTCGAGCAACAAGCGGCTAACCGCAATCTGCTTGATGTCGAGCATGCCAGTAGTTTTCGGCAGATGCTGGAGCGCGGTGTTCTCAGGATGAAAGGCTAGCGGTATGAACGTCTGAAACCCACCAGTTTCATCTTGAAGAGCGCGTAGCTTAAGCAGATGGTCCACACGGTCGTCATCGTTCTCCACGTGACCGTAGAGCATGGTGGCATTCGATTTCAGTCCAATTTGGTGAGCAGTCTTGGCGGTCTCAAGCCATTGGTCGCCGTCGATTTTGTGATCGCAAATAATGTGGCGGATACGGTCCGCGAATATTTCGGCGCCTCCGCCCGGGAGCGAATCGACACCGGCGGCTTTTAGTTTCTCTAATGTGGCCAAGATAGAAAGCTTGGCGCGCTTCGCCAAGTACGCCACCTCGACCATGGTGAAAGCTTTCAAGTGAACCTCTGGGAAACGCTGTTTCAGGCCGGAGCAGAGGTCGAGGAAATATTCGAACGGCAGATCAGGATGCAGGCCCCCGACAATATGGAATTCGGTGACGGCTTCGGTGTATCCGGAGGCGGCGGTCTCGAAAGCTTCTTCGAGCGCCATGGTGTAGGCGCCGGGAGAATCCTTTTTGCGACCGAAGGCGCACAGACGGCAAGCTGCTACGCAGACGTTAGTAGGGTTTATGTGGCGATTCACATTGAAATACGTGTTGTCGCCGTGCAGGCGCTCGCGGACGTTGTTGGCCAGCCATCCGACAGCAAGGATATCGCCGGTTCCGTATAGTACCGCGCCATCGTGGGCGTTGAGGCGGTCACCCTTGAGGACTTTGTCGTAGATCGGGTGCAAGCGCGGGTCGTCGGTCTGGAAGGCGTGCTGGGTGGCCATCAGGTCAATGATAAATCAGCTTGGTGGTTGTAGCTACTCACTTTAGGGGTATTGATGACCACAGCGGGTCGCTCCGCGGCGACCGTGGAGAACAGCTAGAGGCGATTTCTGAGCAGGACGTCGCCGGCGACGAAAGCGAAGAAGACTACGGAGATTACTCCATTCATGGTGAAAAAGGCGGCATTTAGTTTGCTTAAGTCGTTGGCAGACACGAGGGAGTGTTCGTAGGCCAGCAGGAGCGCTACGAGAACTACACCGACGACCGCGACCTTGCCTAACCCGAAGGCTAGAAGTAATGCGACCAGCAGCAGCAGCATGATCAGATGGAACGCACGGGCAATCCATAACGCCAGACCGACCCCGCAGTAGCGCGGGATGGAGTGCAGCCCGGCTTGCTGGTCGAATTCGTAGTCCTGGCAGGCATAAAGGACATCGAACCCAGCGACCCAGAAGGTCACCGCTGAGGTTAGCAGGAGAATGCGGGGGTCCAGTGAGCCGCGGATTGCGATCCAAGCGGCGGCAGGCGCCATACCGAGGGCGAATCCCAAGACTAAATGGGACCAGCGAGTGAAACGCTTGGTGTAGGAGTAAAGCAGCAGCACCGCGAGCGCCAGCGGTGAAAGTAATAGCGCAGTTCGATTCAGCTGCGAAGCCGAAAAGGCAAATACCGCACATGACACAACCACAAAAGTTGTGACGAAACCCGGCGTCAGCAGGCCAGCGGGAAGGGCGCGGGCCGCGGTACGAGGGTTGGCCGCGTCGATGGTTACATCTGCCAGGCGATTGAACGCCATCGCCGCAGATCTGGCAGCCACCATGGCCACGATAATCCACAGTATTTGAAGCAGTGTCGGCACACCTCCGGCGGCCAACATGGCTCCGCAGAGCGCAAAGGGGAGCGCGAAGATGGAATGCTCCCACTTGATCATCTCTAAAGTAAGTCGAAGGCTGTGAGCAAATGCCACAGCTAGATTGTAAATGCTGCGGGGACTACTTGGCCGGGAAGCCTTGTTGTCCGATCAGAGGAATTTACCCTCTGATTTTGCCAGGCAAGTGGAAAGCCAACTAGCCTCTGCTTGCGGGTAGAGCCGTAGCTCCGCTACGGCCTTCTGGCATCAAGCGCGGGAATCGAAAGTTCGCCGGTCGCGCTGCCGTGCGCGGCGCAATTTCTATCGTGGTTTCATAATTGTGGCGCCATAGACGTAGCGGAGGTACGTCTATACTTCGTGATTTTTTGGTCTGGTCTTCGCCAATGGGGATCGGATCGTCTTTTGTGGGCTTGGTCCCAGTAGCTACGATTCCACGAATTCATGGCGTGGGATTACGGCCATTGCGCCGAACAAACGCTCTTCTTTTATCCCACGGGGACGAAGCTGGATCTCGACCATGTGGCAACACGCGCTTGAGAGCTCCCCGGAATCGTATTGCCAGAGCATCGGTGTGGTTCCGGCCGGAGAGTCGAACTACCGCGCCATTCGGCGGTCAACCATTACGCCTGTGACATTCTCACTTTTTGCGGCGGCGGATCAGGACGTCGATGCTGACTACGCCGTTCTGGTCGCGAACACCTAAGATCGAGACGTTTCGCGACAAATTGTATTCCACCTGAATTATTTGTTGCGAAGCCTGCGATACGTTGGTGCTGTAAGTCAACGTCAGATCTTTGGTGACCTGTTGCTCAATGGTGACCTCGGGACCGCGGGTTGGTGTGGTTTCGGTATTGAGTCCCTGAGGATCGATTTTGACGCGACTACCTCCAAACAGACGTTGCACCCGCGTGCTTACCGTGGCATTGAGGGCCTCACTGAGTATGGCGTTGGAAGCTTCCTGGCTGAAAGGTTGGCCGGACTGTTGTAGCTGGGCCGACTCCTCGCGAGTTCGTCCGAGAGCCAACAAGGCAACGATATCCGCTTCGGGCAGTGGTGGCTCGGAACGGTAGCTGAGCTTCATCTTGCTGGCTTCGCCATTCAAACTGACGGTAATGTCGTAGTCACGAACCCGCGTTGACATTTGCAGGTCGAGAACTGGAGTGATCGATACCGGGCTTACAAAACTGACATCGCCGCGTTCCAGATGGTACTTCGCGCCGTTAAAGTATATTTCCCCTTCAATTACATCTGCTCTGCCCAACATGGCAGGCTTGGCTGCGGTGCCTCGGAGATGCAAATCGGCGTCGCCGGAGAGTCGGACAATAGCGGTTTGCATCCGCAGTTCAGGCGTAGTCATGACGTGAACATCGAGACGAATCCGGTTGAGCGTGGGATTGGTCTGCGGCAACGTCGAACTCTGCGCGCTGTGCGCCAGGTAGGCCGCAAAATCAAAACCCGGACTCAGGGATAACTTGGTAACCGTGACGTCTCCGCTCAGCATGGAGCCGTCAGAGGTTCCAGAAAAATGCAGATCTGCATTAGCGGTTGAGCTCACTCCCGGGGGATAGCGGACGCGAACATCTTCGCCATGAATGGTGAAATCGAAGGTGGAATGACCGTTCCGCAGCGTAGCGAAGCCACCCAGTGTAACCATGCCTCCGCCGCTACGGGCGGTAAGATTTTCGATCTGAACCCGGTCTTGATTGAATAACAGCGATCCATTCATCTCGCTGAGCCCGGAGGGCAAATCGGCGTAGGAGATGGAGCCGTTCCGGATTTCCAGCCGCCCCTGAGCAATGGGACTGGCCATGGTGCCTGCCAGTGATGCATCTACCGTCACCACTCCCTGCGAAGTGACATCGTGGTTAAAGCTTTCGATCAATCGTAGATTCACCCGGCCATGCGCATGCAGATCAAGCCGACGTTGGCCGGTTAACTGAATGGTGCCGTTTCCGGTCAGGTCAGTTCGTTCCCCGAGGAAGTGAAAGTCATCGAACTTGAGTTCTTGTCGCGAAATAGAGAACCTGACCGGACCCTCATTCCTCAGGTTAACGTCTTCAACATTGAGGAATACGTCGCTGAGCGCGCCGCTAACATTGAGATCACGTGGGTGACGAAGCGGCCCCTGTACACGCACGTCTCCGGCTATGGCGGAGTGGCCGGTTAAGTTTCCCTTCAGATAAGTACGCAATGCAGAATCAGCGTCAAGGTGGTTGAAGTGGAAATCGATGGTGGAAGTCCAGTCATCGCGAAGATGGGCGGTGCCATCGATGCTCAGTTCCGCCTCATTAAATTGCGAACGCCCAGTGATGCGAAGCTGCTCGCCCTGCGTCACCGCCTCGAAGGTATAGCCGCCCGCATCCTCTCCATCAAGCGTTAGATCTTTGACCCGCACCGTGGCATTGATAACGGGCTGGGCCAGCGTTCCAGAACCTCGGGCGGTGAATTCGAGCGCGCCCCCGAGAACGACGTGATGATTCTGTATCTGAGGGATGCGCACGAGCTGAAAGTTTGTACCGGTGAGGTTGAACCTTGAAGCACCGGAGGAAAAATCATAGGCAGCCATTCCGGAGATACGGGCTCCGCGATAGGCCATCACCGACTCATCAAGTTCCACTTCCGTTCCAACTAGTTTTATATTTGCGGCAAGTCGCTCAACAGGTTCGCCGTAAACGTTGGCGTCCGTAAGCAAGACGTGACCTTCTCCGCGGGGCGATGCCCTGGTACCGGAGGCGTCGAAGCGAAAATCCAAAGTACCAGTAATCGGATAGTGCACGCCGAGAAGCGCCATGGCCGCCTCTGCTTCTGTCCGGCGAGTGTCTAGCCGTGCCGTGAACGGGCTTGAATCGGTGAAGTGATAATTCTGTAGACCCGCGGTTAGCTCGAAGTCTACCTCGGTGTGCCCACTATGCAACGCTGCGTTATGGACTTGAAATCCCCGCGAAGAGAGTCCGATTCCGGCAGCCAGCGTGTCCCAATGCATCTCGTGTTCAGGAGTGTGAGATGTAGCAGGCGCCAGAATATCGAAATTGTCCGCCTGAACATTCCCCGCAAGGGTGATGTTCGAAATTTTGCCAGCTGCAGTTCCATTGAATGAGGCATGGCCGTGCAGAGTAACAGGCAGACGGCCGGAACCATGAAAAGCGGAGAGTACTGGCCGCCACTCGTTTAGATCGGTGGTGGAAGCAGCAATTTTTAGCGACGAGGCAGAGGAAAGCATTCCCGTAGCGTGCAATTGCGTCCCTCGAGTGGAGGCGGTTAGCTCGGCGACTTCAAGCTCGTCGGTTTTCGCGCGATAAATGCCACGAACGTGCGCCTTGACCGCTATCTGCGAGGGAGCAGGACGGGACGGAGGCTCCACATCAAGTGCGACTATTGATTCAGCGTTGCGCCACGATCCTGACCAGCGAATGTCGATAGAGCCGGTTGCGCCACCTGTCAGATTCATTCGGCTTAAAGGGAAGTTTGCCGGAGGAACTATGTTCGTGGCCTGCGCCACGGAGATGTCTTTGAATCGCAGGCGCAAGCTGCCCTTTTGCTCCTCAGCAAGCCTCGACTTGGGCCCCTTTGCATTTTTTCCTTGCGGCAGCCAGTTAAAGATTTCACCATCTCCGGAAATTGCGCCACCCAGGGCTCGAGCCTGAATTTTTGAAAGGGTGATCCGGGTTGGATCGAGAGTAAATGGAGAAGTCAGGGCGACGTCGCGAACCGTAGCGTCTGCGTCTCGCCATTCGAAACCCTTAAGATCCAACCTCCCGGAAGAGGTATAGGTTTGCGAAGACCAGAGTCCCTGGCCTGCTATTTCGAGCACTCCATGTCGAATGCTGGTGTGCCTTGATTCGGCATCGATTTCTGCCAGATCAAGACTGGCTTTATACGTAGCGTCAATCTTGGGACTAACAAAGTTTTCCAGATGGCCGCTCGCTTCCAGATGCGACCGCCCGGAATTCGCGCGGGCAGAACGAACTTCAATCCCCTCAGGACCTAAGCTGAAGTGGGCTTCCGCCATCCATGCAAAAGGCCGATAGCCATCGAACTTTGTATCAATTTTTCCTAACAAGATGTTGCTGTCATAGCGGCGATGGAGCAAGGAATAAGTCATGTCCATCGAAAGGTCGTTCGCGGCAAAGTCGAGAGGCAGGTCCTTGTCATTCCACAAAAAGCGCCCGTGCCGCACCTCAAGATAAGAAATAGAAACCGAAAACAATTTCTCGATGGCCGCTTTGCCTGAGTTCGCGCCGAGCTTGGGGCCCGGCTGGTTGGTTGTTCCATCTGGATAAAGCAGGACATGGATAGTGGGGTGATCGATGATCACCGAGCGAAAACCAAAATCTCTTCCAAGGATAGAAATGATGTGCATGTTGGCGATGAGGCGATCGACATGCACATATGGAACCTCGCTCGGATCTTCAGTTCCATGGAGGGTCAAATTGTCGACCTGCACACGGAAGCGAAACGGCACCACATGAAAGCCGCCAAGTTCAGCCCTGGCTCCCGTAATGCGTTCCAATTGTGCGACCAAGCGACGTCGCACCATCGCCTGAAACCCAGGCGTCGTCGTATACCAGAAGAGGAGCCCAAGAATCACTAACCCAGCAGCTGTGGTAATCAGCAAAATTTTGCCGATCTTGCGCCAATGCCGTCTCCCCAGGAACCGCATGAAGGCGTCGGGTTTGGTTTGATCGGTCTCTACGGTCATTGCGCCAGCCCCTGGTCAGGAGCAGACTGGGTGCGGATCTGACTGGTGGAACGCAAGTTTTGTAGCCATGAAGTGAGCAATTGGTCCAGTTTTTGCTGGGTTAGAAGTTCTTTGATCTTGGGAGTGACATCGGCAAGCGGGACCGTGGGTGCGCCAGATTGACGCAGCTGAGGCAGGAGTGACTTTTGATAATAGCTCTCAATACTTTGTGAATCGATTTGAATGGTTGGCCGTAAGCGTTCGTCCACCAGGCGAAGCATGTCGAGTTGCAGTGCAACGCGGCGTTTGAGCTCAGCTTCCGTTAGATGGTGTTCGGCAAGCGCCGTTTGCCAGCCAGCTTCATTGGTGATGGAGTATGCCGCGCGAATCTGCTGAATTCGCTGCGAGACATCCTGATCGCTGGCAGTTGTCTCGAAATCCGACGAGCGCATCTGTTCGCGAAGCAGTTCCTGGTCTATCAATCGGTCGAGTGCACTCTTTCGGTCTGTGGCGCTTACTTCTGGTAATGCGCGGTTATCCATGAAGGCTTCATAGCGCACCGCGTCGTCCCAATCACTTTGCAGAATGATGTGGCCATTCACCGTGGCAACGATGCGATCGATAATCTCCCCCGCCTCAGCCCATAGCGCTGCCAGCAGGAGCATCACGCCAACGCAAATGGGCACTCGAAGTTTCATTAGAATGTCTGGCCAATACTAAAGAATACGTTGAAATGCCGGACGTGTTGCGGCACGAACGTGCTGATGGTCTGCGTGGGATCGGCCGGGTCCGGGGCGATCTGCACGCTTGGGAAAGCTGGCGGGTTCAGGTTATAACCGAAGTCGAAACGCACTGGGCCAATTGGAGTCTTGTAGTGGACGCCAACCCCTATAGCGTGAGAAATGTAACTGTAGTCGCACTGCGCAGCGGTCGCCTGCTGCAGACAGAGCTGTGGATTCTTCTGCGACCAGTGCAGCAGATTGTGCAACATGTCATTGCCGTTGATGAAGACGTTTCCAGCATCGTGGAACACCGCAAAGCTGACGTTATCGCCAACATAGGGCAGAACGACCGGCGGCAAGCGGAGTTCAAGGTTATTTACAAAAAGAGCGCTGCCCCCCAGGGGAAAACCGGTTTGGGGATCTCGCGGACCTGCCTGGTTTAACCCAAATCCTCGGTGAGAGTTGCCGCCACCGGAGAAAAACCGCTCCGGCAAAGGGATTAAAGTCTGCCCCGCTGGAATCACTTCCCCAGGAGCAACGTTAATGGTGTCCGCGAAAGGACTTTCAATGCCGATGCGGGTGGATCGCGCAAATACAAACTTCTTGTCCTGGGGACGGTTCTTACCGAAAGCGTAGTAGGTCGAATTTTGCACCAGCAAACGGCCGAAGTCAGCTTCAGATCCGAAATAACTGGTGGCCACTCCGCCGTCCACGGTGGTGTAAGTGCCCTTGGTTGAGTCAAGGGCATTGTCGCGCTTGTCGCGAATGTAGCTAAAACCTGGAATTCCGACGCGAACGGGCTGCGAAAGTAACGGAATCTGGTCCTGGCTGATGGCGATGTCGGTGGCATGCACTCGACGGTAGGTCATGCTGTACGTCAGGGTGCTCGCCTTGTTCAAAATCTGGGTGATCTGTACCGAGCCTTCAAGACGCTGCGAAGTGAAAGTGGTTACGTCAACCGTGTTGTCATAAAACGCAGTAACCGATAGGCGCAGATTATTGGTGTTGAACCAACGCGGCGCCTCGTAACCCACCAGGGCACGTTGCTGCAGGCGGCCAACGTGGGTCTTGAAGGAGACCGTATGACCACGTCCGCCAAAATTAAGGCGAGTTACGCCGAATGAGACGCGGGGGCTTAGGCCCGATGCACCTTGTGGCTCGTTGCTGCCGATGGTCGGCTGACCGGTTTGAAACTCAAGTCCCACACCGTAGTTGAAAGTGTAGCGTTTGGCCTCTTGCACTTCGACCAACACATTTTTTTCGCGCTCGTTGCCTTCAGGGTTTTGCACCGCGGTATCAACCTGGCTGAACAGTCCGAGGTTGTAAAGGCCCTGCTGAGTATTCAGCATGTCGATCTGACTGACGGGCTCGCCAGATTTCACCTGCAATTCGCGATCAACCACGTAAGGGCGCGTAAAGTTCAAACCAGTAACAAAGACCTGATCGACGAACTCCTGCTTGCCCTCAACGATGGTATAGACGACGTCCATCCGATTAGGCACACCGGCCGGTTTGGCCGATGGTTCGAAGGTGGCGTTGGGAAACCCCCGATTGAAGTAGTAGCTAACGACAATCTCGCGATCCTGGGCAATGTTGAACTCGGAAAAGGGCTGCCCCTTGGAGACGTTTATATTTGCCCGTAATTCATCTTCCGGGATGGCGTGGCTGCCTATGATTTTCAGGTCGCTCACCAGGGTCTGCGGACCTTCATCCACGTGAAGAGCAACGGATAGATCATTTTCCTGCCCCTTATAGTCGTCTTCGACGTTGCTGGTGATTTTCACATTCTGGAAGCCGTTGGCGCGGTAGAGATCCTGCAACCCGCTAACGTCGTCCGCCAGTAAACGAGGGCTGTAGCGTCCCTGCGAGAAAAATCGGGTTGCGGGTTGCACCTGCATGTGTGAGCGCAGAAGATCTTCGGCAAAGTATTTGTTGCCGGAAATTTGCACGTTGACTACTTTGTGTTTGGCTCCAGCTTCGATGACATAGATCACGCGCAGGTTATTGCCTTCGTTGGCCCGGCGTCGGCGTAGCGTAACTTTGGCTTCAAAATAGCCGCGCGCTTCCAGATAGTTCAGCAAATTGCGCCGTCCTTCGTTCAGCAGATCATCGTCCAACGCATTCTCTTCATAGACGGGGATGTTTCGCTTGAGAGTGCTACGGCTTATCTTGTATCCCTCGGTTACGATTTCTACTGTCGGGCCGGGGTTCATCTCGAGCTTGTAATCCACGGTATTTGCTTCCGGATGGTAGACCCGGCTGGTAACCAAAACTTGAGCCAGCCAATGGTCCTGACCTTGCAGCTTCTTGCGCAGGTGATCGAGCGCATCGGTGATGCGCTGCGCGGAAACTAAATCGCCCGGATGGAGGTGTGCGATGTCTTTGACCTGGCCTTCGGAATATTTAAGATTTCCAGAAATGCCGATGCTGCCTACGTGCGCTTGCGCGCCGGGCACTACGCGGAAGGTAATGTCGATCTGCTGAGTATCTGGATGGCGGGTTTCTTCGTGAGTCAGGGTGTGACGGTAGAATCCGCTCTCCTCTAGCAGCTGCTTGATATTTTTGAGTGCTCGATCAAGTTTGTCGGTGGTGAACAGCTGTCCCAGTTGGAGTTTGGATGCGTTCGCAACCTGCCCGGGAGTTGGCTTGCCCATGTCGCTGTCAACGCTGACCACGCCAATGAAGTAGTTAGGGACGGTCGCGAAAGTTAAGCTAACGCCCTCGCTGCCATTGCGTTCGGCTTCGACGCGAACATCGGCGAAACGGCCCGTGGCATAAAGCGCTTTGATACTGTCTCGAACTTTTTCTCGATCCAGCGGTTCGCCTACGTGCTGCGCCAGCAGATCTCGAACTCGCGCTTCTTCCTTCGGATTGCCAATGTCGGGAAGGAGAATGGCTTCCACCTTGGTTCCATCATAAGCAAAGCTATCGGCAACGACTGACGGAGGCCGAGAGGAGGTGGCCGTCGAGCGCGCGCAAAGGGGAACGGAACAGAGAACTGTGAGTGCCAGCGCAGCCAAGGCCGCAAGCCTTCCTCCCTTTGTCAGCAAACCGGCTCCTCAATTGGCATACGGGTGGTTATTTGGTTCGATGAGCAGGCAAATTGCACCGTTGTATTGGGTCCTTCGACTAGCTTGAACCTATAATACTGGTTTGGATAGCCGTTAAATGATGACCTCTTTGGAAGACTCGGAAAGGTATTCCCGACAGGTACTGTTTTCTGGGATCGGACCGGAAGGGCAGGCTCGGCTGGCTTGCTCGCGTGTAGCGATTGTCGGTTGCGGAGCTACCGGATCGGCCATCGCGGGCCTGCTGGCTCGAGCCGGAGTTGGAACCGCACGGATCATCGACCGCGACTACGTTGAGCCCAGTAACCTGCAACGCCAGATTCTATTTGATGAAGCGGATGCTGCGGAGTCTCTTCCCAAGGCGATTGCCGCGGCGAGACAAATCGCCGCCTTCAACTCGCAGATTGTGGTCGAGCCCAAAGTCGCCGATTTGACCAGCGGGAATATTGATGGGCTTCTCGATGACATCCAGCTGATCCTCGATGGAACTGACAATTTCGAGACTCGCTATCTGCTTAACGATTTCGCGGTAAAAAACTCCGTACCTTGGATTTACACCGCCGCCGTCGCAAGCTATGGGGTGACGCTGAATATCATTCCTGGGCAAACTGCCTGTCTCGCCTGCATTTTTCCTGAGCCCCCTTCGGGAGCGATAGAGACCTGCGAGACTGCCGGCGTACTTAATTCAGCGGTAAATTTAGCAGCGTCAATTGCCGCAACTGAGGCCTTGAAATTTCTGGTTGGAGCGAAAGAGCGTTTACGCTCTACGCTACTCTCCTTCGATGTGTGGAGTAACGATCGCGTCGAAATCGCCGCAGGTTCGCCGCGCCGTGATTGCCGCGCATGTGCCGAGAGGGATTTCGTTTATTTGACCGGCGATGGACGACCACACATTACTCTCTGTGGACGGAACTCCGTGCAGATCCATGAAAGGCACCGGCCGATTGACCTGGGCCAACTGAGTGATCGGCTCAGCGGGCTGGGAACGGTGAAACACAATGACTTTGTGTTGAAATTTTGGCGAGAACCGTATGAATTGACGCTGTTCCCGGATGGAAGGGCGATTATAAAAGGCACCACAGACACTGCCATTGCCCGAAGCTTGTATGCACGCTATGTGGGCAGTTAGGGTCGAAAGGCATCCTGCGGTTGGTCCGCAGAATCTTACTGTGCAGGAGTACCAGTCATGCGAATTTTGATCGTTTTCTCGCTCATCACCGTGTTTGCCGGCCTTGCCTTCGGACAAGTGGCGACAATTTCTGGAGACGCCAGCAACCTAACCCCCGGAAGTTATGCTTTCCCAGTCGCGCCGCTCGTGACCACTCCTGCGCAGCAATTTGCAACTCCCGTTTTGCAAGTAGGGGCCAGCAATGCGACCGCCGGATTAGTGGCGGGTGCCACCAATTCCACCGCGGACACCGTCGTTTCTTCCGGACAGTCAGGCCCGGCTCAGTTCTACAGTGCGCTCGAAGGAACTGGGCAAACTACCGATTGGGGCGCGGCCATGGCGCAAGACAGCTTCGGGGTGGCACAACTTGCCGCCGGATCTCGTAACCACAAGGCAGCCTCGCACACCTTTACCAATGACGACATAGACCGCCTGAAAAAGTAGTGGGGGCCGTCTAACGTATAACCAGGGATTCGAGGGTGGTAAAGAATTCCGGATAAGAAATAACCGCAGCATTTGCTCGATTGATTACGGTTTCGCCTTGGGCTCGCAAAGCGGCCACCGCGAAGGCCATTGCAATGCGGTGGTCACCAAAAGAATCCAGTTCAGCTCCATGCAGTTTCTGGTTGCCGGGAACTTTTACTCCGTCCGCACGCTCTTCCACCTCGGCTCCCATTGCCCGCAGGTTGGTGATGATCGAAGTAATTCTGTCCGACTCTTTGACTCGCAATTCGGCGGCGTCTTTTATCTCGATCCCGTTCTCGCTGAAGGGTGCGATAGCCGCTAAGACTGGAATCTCGTCGATCAGTGCCGCGCTATCCGCGCCGGAGAGGGTACCTCCCCGTAGCTTTCTGCCTTTAACGCTCAGCGAACCGACCAGTTCCCCATGCTGTTCTTCGAGCTGTGTAACGGAAATCTCTAGGCCCATCGAAATCAAAACATCCAGCAGCCGGGCGCGAGTGGGATTCATCAAGAGCGCGGTCACAATCAGATCCGAGTCAGGGAACAGGGAGGCGGCGCAGAGAAAAAATGCCGCACTCGAAATGTCTCCTGGAACCACGGTCTCAATACCGCGCAACTGCTGACTTCCCCGAATACAGACTCCCGTGCCGTCTTGCGTCACTTCAGCGCCAAAAGCCCGTAATGCAACCTCGCCGTGATCGCGCGTGCGAATCGGTTCGTGGATTCTGGTTTCGCCGTCAGCGTAGAGTCCCGCATGCAGCAAGCAGGTCTTCACCTGCGCGCTTGCAACCGGCATGCTATAGCGGATCGCTTTCAGATGACCGCCCGTCAAGCGCAGCGGCGGGCGGCCACCCTCGGCTGAAACAACCGCGGCACCCATCTGCTCGAGGGGCTTGATAATCCGCGCCATGGGGCGACGGGTCAGGGATTCGTCGCCAACCAACTCGCTGGTAAAATCCTGCCCTGCAAGAATGCCGCTTAACATGCGGATCGTAGACCCAGAATTGCCGCAGTCGAGTGCGGCCTTGGGCGCTTGTAGCACCGGTCCACGGCCATGAATGACGATGGTGTCGTCCTGGCGCTCCCAATTGACACCCAGCGTTTGAACGCAGGCCAGCGTGCTCGCGCAGTCAGCCCCGGTGGAATAATTTTGCAGCCGTGTGTCGCCTTCCGCGATCCCGCCCAGCATGGCATACCGATGGGAAATGGATTTGTCACCGGGCAGTCGTACTGATCCGGACAAGCTGCGGGCGGGACGGATAGTAACTGAAGACTCTTTTCCCATTGGATTCAAATATAGCGAATGCAGCACGACTTGTCTGAGGCGGCTATACCCAAGAAAAATTAAAGTTAGGCCAGAGCGTTCGCCTCTGCCGTAGCCTCTTTGAGAATGTCGGGCGGAATTTCTTTGATGGTGACAGAGAACTCAAACATGGGAGTTTCAGAACCGCGGCCCCAGCGGTTAACTTCCCAGTGGGCGCGCACGAACTTCACGTCGGGCGACGCGGACAAATCCAGCAACAAAGGGTGGTCACCCCCATAAAATTTCTGGGGGAATGCGCCAACCGCCTTCATGTCCCAGTTCGCACCATCGGCGGAGCCATGAATACTCACGTCGAGAGCTTCTTGCTCAACGATCCTCGTTATATTCAAAGTCAGCAGGAAGACGCGACTGGCGGCGCTGGTTACATCGACGGTGGGGCCGTCCCCTTTAGCGATGACGGTAGTCTTTTCAGGAACCAGGAAGGCATCGACCATAGCGCGCAAATTGTAGCAGAGCCGATAGAGAAATGTGGCCTGCACTTCGTTCTTGATTTTTAGTTTTCAGCTCTTACTCTTGCTAATTTCCGTGAATCGTATCCAAAAATTGCCGCAATAGAGTTCCCGTCAACTCTGGCTGCTCATAAGGAGCATAGTGGCCAGCCTTGGGAATGATTTTCAGTTCGCTTCGCGAAATATGTTGGCGCATTAGTTCGCCGTCCGCGACCGGCGTAAGGATATCTTCGTCTCCGGTAAGGATTAATGTCGGAATATTAATGGTCTTTAGGGTCGCAACCGAGTCCGGACGCTCCGCCATCCCGCGTTGCACCAGGCTCACATCCTCAGCGGACATTTTCAACATCATCTTCCGGCCTGCCTCTACCAGGTCAGGACGCGTGCGGCGAGTGGTCTCGCCAAACAGTTTAAGCAACATTCCTTCGATGAAGGTTTCAGTTCCACGCTCCAATACGTCGGTGGCGGTCTGTAGTCGCGCCTTAAGAGCCTCGGGAGTATCGGCGGTGGCTTTGGTATCAATCAGCATCAGCCCTGCTACGCGTCCACGAAAACGCCGCCAGAATTCAAAGATCGCGTAACCACCGATCGAAACTCCGGCGATCACGGCGCGGCCGATGTCCGCGTCGTCCATGACACGTGCCAGATCGGCAGCGTGTTTTTCCATAGTAGCGGGCCCCTCGCCGATGTCCGATTCTCCGTGTCCGCGAAGGTCGGGCAGAATCACTTGGTATCGCTGGATCAACGCCTGCGCGGCTGGAATCCATAACTCGTGATTAGCAGGAAACGGATGCAGGAGCACCACAGGCGGGCCGTTACCCATTACCTCATAGGCAATTTCAGCATCGCCGCTGCGTACTGTTTTCATGGCTAGATTTAAACATAATTCACCGCAGGGGCGCTTTCAGTTAGCGCGAGTAAGGATGACCGTTTGAGAATCACCATAAATTTTCTTCCAGTCGGGGGACATCTGTAGTGCAGTGATCAGAGGCGCATCCGGAGGTAGAACGACGGTCCGAATATGCCACTGGTTTAGCGGGGTACGCCAGTCATCGGTCAGGGAGTAAGTAGAGGCGAAATCGCGCATGAGCGAGTCACCGTAAACGTCCGCGCGTCCGTCAATGAAAACACTGTATTGGGGGTAGAGGCGCCAAATGAAATATCCGCCCCAGTCGTAGTGATTGAAGATCGCGCCAGCTATTTGCTGCTCAGCAAGGAGCGTGACTGCTCGTTCAGGAAAATGCTCGGCTACGGTTGCCGGCTGGGACAGAATTATGCTTCTTACCTGCAGCACCACGAAGGCCGCAAATGCCAGCACTATGGCGCCGTTCGCGGCGAGCGCACGGGAGCCAATCAGCCGCGTCTTGGTTGGCTGAAGTGGGGCGGCGAGTAGTTCACTAAGAATTGGCGCCGCGATTAGAACGTAAACAGGGATGTGGCGAATCGAAACCAGCGCGGCGAAATTCGTCGTACCAAGCAACAGCAACTTCCCTGGCGAGAGCCGCCGTGACGAGATCGCCAGGGCCGCTAAAATCGCCAGCATCAACAATGCCAGTGGCAGGTACAGCGCCTGATGGAAATTTGGCGATGACCATTCAGCAATGTAGTGTTGCATGCTGGCAGAGCGCAGAGTTGCGAACGGATACGAGTACAACGCCGTTCCCGCCGGATTGATTGGCACCACTGCAAGTGATGCGGCCAGCACAAACGCCAGGGTCGACAACCGGCGCCCTGATGATCGTGCCCATAGCGATCCGAAGACTCTGTCCAAGGCGTCGCCGATCAGAAAAAGCACGAGCAAGGCGAGCCCCAGGGCATATCCTGCATGCAGATTCACCCATAGCAGCATGATCGGGACCGCCCACCACAGCAATGCCGGCCGGCGTGAGCTCTTATCAAGCAGCACCAATAGCACGCTGGCCAGAAAGAAAGACAACATCTGCGGCCGTACATCCCACAGCGGCCGTGATGCGATCGCGCCCCATAGAATCAGAGCACCCGCGATATAACTGCGTCCCACGCACCGTTGGAAGGCAAGCAGGAAAGTCGCAGTCGTAAGCGCGGCGAAAGTGACAATTAACCCCGTCCAGCCTGCCGCTCGGTACAGCCCAAACATGAGCACGTCCGAAAGCCATTCATGATTCACCCACGGCATCCCCGCGCGTGTAAATGAATAGGGATCGGCATGAAAAACGGCGTGATTGTGAAGAATCAATTCGCCAGTCTTCAAGTGCCACCATAGATCAGGATCAACCACCGGACGAGCGGCGAGCACAAACAATCCCAACGCAAGAATCACGGGAAAAACGTGACGAGGATTTAAGTATCGATACATTCAGGAGCCCGTAGCCCTCGTTTCCGGGGGGACCAGGACCCGAGACAGTATCAGCCCCAGCATCGGCATGTAAATGAATACCACCGCCCAGGATCCGACTTCGGCGAATGTCCCCGGAGTGTGAAACCAGCGCCAAACTCCGGCACCCCAACTGGCTGCCGCAGTCCAAACCAGCTCCCGTCGAGATTTAGGGATAAGCCATAAGGTCAACGTGTCAAAGAACCAACGCTGCGGCATCAGCGCTGCGAGAAAAAGCAGCCAGGCATCTTTATCCTTGTAACGCAATAGCGCCAACGCCAGAAGTGGCCCGGGCAATACCAGTATTGGAATGAAATGTTGATAGTGTCCTAATTGGCCGAGCCAAAGCCATGGCCAGCGCGGCATTGCGATTAGAGTCACCAGAACGAGCCCCGCGCAAGCGATCAGTCCGCGCTTGCTGAGATGGGTAAGGGCAACCGGCAAGCCCACCTGGGGTTTAGCTAGCGTCACCGGAAGCAACAATGGGAAAAATGCCGCTGCCGTGATCAGAGGCGCCCATTGGACCGCGAGAATCCCTCCCCAGAATGGGTACGCCAGAAAGATCAACAACCGCTCGTATCCGTGCTTAGTAAGTCCAAACGCCAATAAAGCCGTGCTTCCGCCATAAAATATTGCCGCGGCTAACTCCCGTGGTAGCCACACGAAAGGCAAAGCAAACGCAGCCCCGGTTAGGGGATACTGTTCGTATGATGTGTTGTAAGGGTTCTCACCTGCGAGAACGTGCTGTGCCGCACGCAGCGCCCAGCGAAAATCGGCGGCATCCTGATTGAAGTGCCTCATCAAAAACCAACAGAGGCAACCAGTAGCAGTACCTATCGTGGCCGCAATGAGTATTCGGTTTCTCAATGTTTCAATCCAGCATAGTTGTACCACGGGATTTTTGGACGCTGGGCGGGATTCGTGCGCATTCACGCAGTCTTCTGAAAGACGGATTCATTGACAGCCCGGCTGAGCAGCAGGGCTAGAGCGACACTCGGAAGCGCCAACAAGAAGTACAAATGGTAGCGAAGCAGCAGGACGTATAAGGGTGGGAAAAAGAGCAGGGCGACGATCGCGATCGCGGAAGTCTTCCACCAGCTCGTTTGCGTATGATCGCGACTTAGTAATCCAGACACGATTGCGAGCGGGATCAATAAGAGAACCAAGTCGTGAGGGCTGAGATGATAGCTCACCAAAATTGCCGCAATGACGGCGACGCTAAAGCTCAAATTAATTTGCTGCGCCTGTTGTAAGACTTTCCGAACCGACAAACCCAAAGTAAGCAAAGTTGCGCCTGTAATCAGCCATAATGCAGAACGCCCGGAGCCAGCGGTGAGGAAGAAGCCAAGACCGTGCAGATTCGCCATCCCCGACGGGTTGTTTCCGGGCATCGGGAACTCAGAGAGGTGAAGAAGAAATTTTGGATAAATCAGGAGGCCCGCCCATCCAGAAATTCCCAGCGAAGCTAGAACCAACACCCCTGCCGACGCCGCAAATCCCACGATGAACTTGCGGTTTCGGATAACCGCCAGGATCACGAACAGCGGAAGCACCAAATGAAACTTGAACAAGCCGCATGCCAGGACGGCTCCCGCCATGAGATCTTCCCCGCGACTTAACGCGCGCAAGGTCAGCAAGAGGATGAATAACAGAAGAATCGCGTCCTGACCTTGCAGGAGGCATAGTAGGACTGGGGTAAATACCAGTGAAGCCCCCAGGACCACGCGCCAACTCCAGTTTCGATTGGTCAGCTGCGTAAGCAGGCGAGCACTCGCAACCAATAAAGTCGCGCTGAACAAGTTCCACAGGCCATATGCCAGCCGCATGGTCGCCCACGAAAAAGGCACATAGAGCAAAACCTCAAACGGCGGACGAAGATAAAGAGAACCACTTCGTCCGACGTAACGAGCCTGGTAGGCGGCTTGCACGGCAGGGTCGTAAAGCTGATTACCCCTTCCATCACGAACCATTCTGGCGGCGGCGTAAAAGTCGGGAAAGTCAGTTCCCTTCCCCCGCTCCGCGAAATCGCGGCCGAGATACCAGACAATTCCCACTAGCAGCAAAATCACTGACAAATTCCCGACGAGGTCGGGAAGAAACGATTTTCGCTGTTTCGCCATCATTCGTTTGCCGCAGTCTAGCTGACCTGTGCAGATTGGGCTATTCTCCTTTGAGCACCGCTAAGTCAAACCCGGACTTGCATTGATCGCATACAAACGATTAGGCTTCTCCAACACGACGGAGGATTTATATGACCCTTAAAATGGAAAGTCATGAAGTCAACGGGGTCACAGTGATTTCATGCCATGGCCGAATCATGTTTGGGGAAGAAGCGACTGCCTTGCGGGACAACCTTAAGCAGATCCTGGGCTTGACCCAGAAGATCGTGCTCAACCTTTCGGATGTCAGTTACATTGATAGCGGCGGCCTTGGAACTTTGGTTGGGGTTTACTCCACCGCGCGCTCGGGTGGAGCTGATATTAAGCTTTGCGGACTAGGTCAACGGTTGCGCGATGTGCTCCAGGTAACAAAACTGGTCACCGTGTTTGAGGCCTACGATACCGAACAGCAGGCGATTGCGGCGTTTCAGGGGGCCGCTTAGTCTGGGGCTTTGGGGCTTGCGGCGTTCCTCCGATCCTGTCATTATTTGCCTACCCAATTAAGGAGCAACAGCAGCGCCCATGGCCGTTCCGACAATCACCGGCTCGATACCGGAGGCCAGTTCTTCCGGAGCGTTCCCCAGCCTGATCTTCGTCCAGGGTAATGATCAGCGCACGATTCCTTTAGATCGTAGTCCTTTCGGGGTCGGGCGAAGGGCCGATAAAGACCTGGTCATCGTCGATCCTCGAGTTTCGCGTGATCACGCCATTATTGTCACCGAAAATGGGAAGTCTTTTGTCGTCGATCAGGGTAGTAAGCACGGAACTTTCGTCAATGGTGAGCGCGTCGAACGCAAACAACTGGAACGCAACGACCGAGTTGAGTTCGGGGTCCGCGATGTGGCTTACATCGTTTTTGACCCGCGTTATGCCTCCACCAATACCGCTCGCGAATTTCTAAGCCAGATTTCCGGCATTCAAATCTCCCAGGAAACCAACGATCTTGAGAAGCTGACGTTATTTCTCGACGCTGCCCGCAAGCTCAACACGACCGGCGTGCTCGAAGAAATCCTCATGACTTTGCTCGATACCACGCTCAAACTCACCAAGGCCGAGCGTGGCTACGTATTCCTGAAGAATGAAGACGGCAAGTTGCGGCTCGCGGCAGGCCGAACGGCTCGCGGCGAAGCCTTACTTGATGACAAGACTATCTCCCACTCCACGCTCGACGATGCGCTGAAGTCTAACTCTGAATTTCTCATCACCGACACCAGCGAGTCGCTCGATCTTTCCGGTCGCAAGAGTGTAGTAGCGTTCGATCTCCGCACCGTAATCTGCATTCCCCTGCGCAAGCCGCAAGTCCAAACCACACGAGGCGTCGATGCGCCGGCCGCAATGGGTGAGGCGATGGGCGCCTTATATCTCGATTCCCGCTTCGCATCGCGCGATATTTCCGCCGTCAGCAACGATATTCTCCGTGCGATTGCAACAGAAGCAGCCTCGCTCATTGAAAATGCCCGCTTGGTGCAGGCGGAAGAAGCAGGACGTCGCTATCAGCAGGAGTTGTCAATCGCAGCATCGATTCAGCAAGGGCTAATGGTCGTGACCATTCCGGATGTGCCGTTTGCCAAACTGCAAGGCAAGAACCTGTCTTGCAAAGAAATCGGCGGCGACTTCTTCGACGCGGTTATTACCGACCAGGGATTGGCGGTAGTGTTGGCCGACGTGAGTGGTAAGGGGGTTTCAGCGGCGTTGCTCGCCTCTACCTTGCAGGGAATGATTTATTCGCAACTCACTGCCGGCATGGGGCTCACCGATATTGTTACTGCGGTAAACCGATTTTTTACCGACAAAAATATCGGGGAGAAATATGCGACCTTGGTGATTGCCCGAATCCGCCGCGATGGCGAGCTCGAATACGTCAACTGCGGCCACGTGCCACCGCTGCTGGTGTGCGCGGGAGAAGTGATTCGCCCCACTCACGGAAATATGCCGGTGGGATTGTTGCCTGACGTTCCCTACGAGAGTGACCACTACAATCTGCATGCTGGGGACAGATTAATCCTGGTCACCGACGGCGTCACCGAAGCAGAAAATGCCTCCGGCGATTTCTTTGATAACGAGCGGCTCGAAGCGGTCGCGGCGAAAAACGGTCAGATGGAAGACATTTTTACCGCCGTCAGTACATTTTGCGCCGGAACACCGCTAAACGATGACTGCACCGTAGTCGAACTGCGTTATACGGGATAACCATCCAGTCGGTCTCGCCGACAATCTACCGTTTTAACTTCTGCCTTCGATGTTATCCTTCCCTCCGCCATGAACTTCACTCTGCTGGATTGGTCAGCAATCATCGCCTATCTGGGCATCACCCTCGGTCTGGGGCTTTATTTCCGCGGACGCTCCGGCAAGAGCATGGACGACTACTTCGTCTCCGGCCGCAACGTGTCATGGTGGCTCGCCGGCACATCAATGGTTGCCACCACCTTTGCTGCCGACACCCCTCTGGTAGTGACGGGATTGGTATACACGCAAGGCATCGCCGGCAACTGGCTGTGGTGGTCATTCCTGCTTTCAGGAATGATGACCGTGTTCCTCTTCGCACGGTTGTGGCGTCGGTCCGGCCTTTTAACCGATGTGCAATTTGCCGAGATGCGTTATTCGGGCAAGCCTGCAGCGTTCCTGCGTGGCTTCCGTGCAGTGTATTTGGGCTTGTTGATGAACTGCCTGATCCTGGGATGGGTCACTAAGGCAATGACCAGCATTGTGGCGGCCACTCTAGGCGTAAGCGATTATCGGGCCTTGCTGATCTGTGTTCTTTTCCTCATCCCTTTTACGGGCGTCTACGTGGCACTGGGAGGGCTGTGGGGCGTTCTGTGGACTGATCTATTCCAGTTCGCGCTCAAAATGGCGATCGTAATTGCGGTAGCGTGGTACGCCGTGGCCGCGACCGGCGGCATGAGTTCCCTGTTGCACCGCTTAGCTGATATGCGGGCTGCGGCTGGACCAGATGCCGGCGACGCCACATCCTTCTTCCCCGACTTCTCGCAGCCCTTAAGCTGGCAAGGACTTTGGGTGCTCCCGGTACTAACATTCCTGGTCAACATCGGATTGCAATGGTGGGCGTTCTGGTATCCGGGAGCCGAGCCGGGCGGCGGCGGTTACATCGCACAACGGATTTTCAGTGCCAAGGATGAGCGCAACGGCCTGCTTTCCGTTCTGTGGTTCAATGTAGCCCACTACGCTCTGCGCCCCTGGCCCTGGATTCTGACCGCACTCTCGGCGATTGTGCTTTATCCGCACCTGGAGCATCCGGAACGCGGGTACATGATGATCGTCGGCGACCACGTGCCCCCCGCCCTGCGTGGCATTGTGATTGCCGGTTTCATGGCAGCCTTTATGTCGACGATTGCAACTCAGCTCAACTGGGGAGCTTCGTACCTGGTTTCAGATTTTTACCGGCGCTTCATCAATAAGACGGCCGACGATGCGCATTACGTCAACATATCGCGCCTTGCTACTGTGCTATTGGTCATTGCGTCCGCTGTAGTGTCGTGGCTATTGACCGACATTCGTTCCGGGTGGCAGGTTGTGCTGGAAGTCGGTGCAGGCACCGGTGGAGTCTACCTGCTGCGCTGGTACTGGTGGAGAATTAATGCGTGGAGCGAAATTTCAGCAATGGCCACCGCACTACTCATGACCGTGTCACTGAACCGGGCCATGCCGTTCTCAGGAAATAGTACGGTTATCTTCGCCAAGACGGCTTTAGCGACTACCGTGGTAACAACGCTCGTATGGCTGGTTGTGACGCTGGCCACTGGACCGGAGCCGCAGGAAGTACTATTGAAGTTTTACCGCAGCGTTCGTCCGCATGTCGATGGCTGGCAACCGATTGCGCGTTTAGCTCCCGAGATCACTCCCACCCGCGACTTAGGTCGCAACCTGCTTTCCTGGGTGCTGGGCTGCGCCATGGTGTATCTCGCACTATTCGGTTCCGGTTACGTAATTCTTCTTGCCTACACTCGGGGCTTCATCTTGCTGGTTCTCTCAGCCCTGTGCGCCGTCGGGCTTTACATGAACCTGGTTCGTGGCGGTTGGGAAGAAAGCAATACCGAGAAGCTGGCCCACAACCCGCCCGTAGCATTGGGCCACTAAGTCTAAGGTGCAGGCGGCGGGGTGAGCGGAATACGAAGCCCGTCTACAAACCGTGGGAAGAATTCAAAGATAGAGGCAGTAGCCACTAGTTCCACAATCTGCGAATCGCTATAAGCCGCCTTTAGCTCGGCGTATGTAGCGTCATCCAGGTCATGTCCCGAACGATGCAATTTCTCTGCCGCACGCAGTCCTGACTTTTCGGCCGCAGTGAACGGCCCCTTCTCGAAGTCTTCCTTGATCGCTTCAATTTGCTGATCGCTCGCTCCTTTTTGCCTGGCAGAGAGCGCGTGCGCTTTCACCGCATACTCAGACTTGTTGAGTACCGACATGCGCGTAGCAACCAGCTCCTTGTACCAGCCGGGCAGCGCGCTGTCGCTGAGCAAGGCTTTCAGAAGGCCGGCGAATGCTAAAGCCAGGGACGGAACATGCGCGACCGTCTTAAACATATTAGGGACCACGCCGCGCTGCTTCAGCAACGCGTCGTAGACCGCGGCGATCTCGGACGGCACCTGGTCCCGCTCGAGTAGAGGCAGACGAGTCTCGCTCATTAGAACGCCCAGCGCAACGATAACTGAATCAATCGCGGCGTCCCTTTGGTATTCACGATTTTGCCGAAGGGATTTGCCGGGTCCCCGGGGTTCGCGAGATAGGCTTCGATATCGGTAACCGCCGGATTGGAGAAATTTGCGTGATTCCACAAATTGAAAAAGTCAGCCGTGAAACGCAGGTCCTGCCGCTCTGACAGCCGAATGTGTTTGAGCAGAGAAAAGTCCCAGTTCTGCTGGAACGGTCCACGATAAATGTTGCGTCGCAGATCTCCGAAATCCGTAGTGCAGAAGTTAGAGTCAGTCGCGCACTGCGTCGGATAAAGCTGGGGAGCGGCAGCAAAAGCCGTGGGATTCAAATATCCGTTGATTCTCTGATGGATGTCACCGCTCGTGAGTCCGTCCGAAATAGATGACCCCGAGGCCAAACTCGCACCCAGCAACGGCGTGCTGCCTGCTCCCAGGAAACCTGTGCCGGCGCCGGAATCGAAAATTGAGAACGGTGCCCCTGACTGGAAAATGGTTACTCCGCTAACTCCCCACCCGCCTAAAAGACTGCGAACTGCCCCTGATGCATGCGCGAAAAACGGCAAGTCGTAAGAGTAGCTCACCGTCAAGCGATGCGGCCGGTCATAGTCGGATAGTCCGCGCGATGCGTTGATGTCGCTCTGGTCGTTGTATGCGGTGTTAAATGCGGTGTTCCCCGTCGAAGTAGCGTCAATGGATTTCGAGAAGGTGTAAGCCCCCTGAAAATATCCCGCGCCCCAGCGGCGCGACAGCGTGGTCTGGAATGCGTGATAAATGGAGTACGCATCTTCAGCGAATAACTGATAGCCCGAGTATCCATTAAGCCCCACGGTAGGCGTACGAGCAATGCCGTTGGCGAATGTATTGTTGGTGATGTTGTAAGTAACGCCGTTTGGATCGGTTAATACAACCGGGTTATCTGGAGTTGCGCGCAGCGACTGGATGCCGTCCCTGGTTTCGCGCAAGTGCGTTCCCTTTGCGCCGACGTAGCCAACCTCCAGGACCCAAAGGCGTCCCAGATCACGCTGGATGGTCAGATTCCATTGCTGAGTGTTTGGCGCCACAAAGTGGCGCGGAACTTCGAGCCCGAAGATGCCAACTGACGGTATTGTTCCGCCGCCAGTGCAATTTGCATAGTTGGCCGCACCATCTGTGGCCGGAGCAGTCGTTCCGCCAGTAAATCCGGTAAAGATTGAGAGGCACGGAATATAGGTGGGATCAATCACTCCAGCGGGCGGAAGAGCATTGGCATTCCCGCCAGCCAGCGAGCCGGCAAAGAAACTGCCCAGGCTGCCCGCCGCTCCGCCACCGAATGCAATCGGAAGAATTGGCGCCTGGAAGCTCAATTGGTCGATGGTGCCAACATCTTCACGCACATAATAGATTCCATAGCCACCACGAACAGTCGTATTGTGGTGGCCAAACACGTCCCAGGCAAACCCTATGCGCGGGCCCCATCCCGTGGCGATTGTGTTGCGGAAGGTGGAATTGTCGGCGGTTCCGGTGAGGCCGGACACATTCAGTCCACTCACGCACTTGGGATAAATGAAGGGATACGCGCCGGAATTCGTCAGATCCGATTCCAGATTTCCAATATGGCAAGCATCGTCGTGAAACGCGCCCATGAACTCCGTCCTCAGACCTAGATTCAACGTCAGCGTGGGACGAACCTTCCAGTCGTCCTGGGCGAATAACGCGGAATTCTTTTGCCGGTACTCGTGGTTGTAAACTCCACCACCTCCAAAACTGAACTCTGGCGCCCCAATCAGGAAGTTCTGGAAATCAGTGTTGCCATCGGGAGTATTAGTGAAAAATAGCTGCCCGTTAAACACCTGAGGGAAAAGCTTGTCGAGACTCACATGGGTGAACTCGCCCCCAAAGCGCAACGTGTGTTTGCTTTTTACCCAACTAAGGGTCTCCACGAAGTTGAGATTATTTTGGGTGTTCGCAGTATTGGCCTGAGGTGTTGGACCAAACTGAAAACCGGAGCTGGCGAAAGTAAACTTGTAGATGCTGTCCGTTAAATTATTGGTGGGACGATCGATGCCCAGATCGATGACGGTCACCGGCGGAACATTGATAGCGCTGTTGTTGATGCGCACAAATCCGAAGCGAAAGTCGTTTACCAGAGTTGGCGAAAACAGGTGGGTTTCGGAAAGTGAGAGAAACCTGTCTTTAACCGGCAGGTTGTAAGGAAAGTTCAAGTCTGTCCCGCTGATGCTCCCGCCAAGTGAGGCTTGCAGGCCGCCCGCACCGAACGGAACATCGGATTCAGAGTTGGAGAAGAAAAAACGGGCAGAAATTTTGTCATTCGAATTACGGAACTCGCGGTCCCAGTTGGCCGTGAACTGGTCATCAATAAACCTGCCGGGTTTGCTCACTGCGAATTGGCCGGTCGAGCCGGGAGTGCCCGATGCTGCAGGAAACAGAAATCCTCCAGAAGAAGCACCAAATTGATCGCTCTTGAAGTTAAGCAATGCCAAGGCGACGGGATCGATGCTGGAAACATTGAATACGGTTTCCAGATTCGTCGCCGAGCGATCGTCGGGCAATGTCGGAATCTGGCTGCTGATAAACGTTCCGCCGGAAAGCCCGCTGCGCTGCCGCGTGCCCTGATAGTTGGCAAAGAAAAAACCTAGCTTGGCATTCTTGCCAACTGGTCCGCCCAGGCTACCTCCGAAGATGTTCTGCTTCACAACCGGGCGATCGCCTCCCTGTTGTTTCAGGAAGTATTCGTTGGCATTCAGCACGTCATTGCGGAAAAACTCGTAGGCATCGCCATGAAAAGTCTTCGCGCCCGACTTCAAGATTGCGTTAACATTGCCCCCGCCGTTGCGACCCTGGCTGGCGTCGTAAAGCGAAGTCTGAACTTTAAACTCCTGAACCACGTCGGGGTTGGGCAACGGAGTATTCGTCAACTCTGCCACGTTGTAGTCAGTGGCGCTGATTCCCTCGATCAAATAATTATTGTTATCTTCGCGCTGGCCGTTAACGATGATGCGCACATCGCCACGGCCTAATTGGGCGGCAGCGTTTAATTCACTTTGCGCGCCCGAGGAAAGCGTCAATAACTGCTGAAAGTTCTGTGTTGCCAGGGGCAGATTACGGATGGTGACAGCTTCGATTGCCTGACCAGTGGTAGCGGAGGACGTTTCAATGGTTTGCACCTCAGCCCGCACTTCAACTCTCTCGCTAACGGTGCGAGGTGTTAATTTCGCCGTAATGCGAGTAGTTTCCGTGATCCGCACCGCAATATCAGGGAATTTCGCCTCGCCAAAACCCGCACTCGAAACGGTGATGGAATATGTCGCCACCGGCAAAAGGCTCGCCGTGAAGGAACCGCTGTCGTCAGTCTTCAGTTTGCGGGTCACGACATCGGTATTTTGATCTGTAATCGTAATGTCTGCATTGGCGACGGTCGCGCCGCTGGGATCCTGCACTGTTCCACTAATGGCACCAGTGGCACCGCCCTGAGCCAACAATTGGCCGGCGAAAAGCAGAATTACTAAAACGATTAACGATAGACTGCGGGTGACTTGGCGCATAAACGTTCTCCAATTTAGATCGTGAAAAGAATTTATTAAGGAGTGCTGAACGCCGCGGACGATAGAAGCTTCAACAACAACCAAGGGCGCGTGGCATGGCCTGAAGGGTTGCGCCGGAAACGGAATGAGAGGCAAGCGCCAGTGAGCACATAAGTTCGTACTCTTGCATGGATACAAAGATCCCATGTTGTAGCCTTTGGGAAATTCGAGCCTACTAGAATTCGACAGGGTTTGGCAACGCTAATTCTACAATCGCTCCTATAAGAAACATTTGTTACAGCCCTTTGTAAGCCCCTCCATCAACAAGAATAGTTTGTCCTGTGATGTATGAAGCGCGATCGGACGCCAGCCAAACGATGGTCTCTGCTACCTCTCGCGGCTCGCCCAAACGCTTGAGCGATGAATCCACCGCCCATCCCTCGAAAATTTCCTGTTCGCTCTTGCCCGTCGCTGCCGCGTTGCTGTGCGCGAGTTCTTTCAGCCGGTCCGTTGCCGTAAATCCTGGGCCAACATTGTTCACTAAGATTCCATCTTTACCGAATTCATTCGCCAGACTCTTTACCAGTCCAACCACCGCGGCCCGTACCGCGTTCGAAAGCACCAGGTTGGGAACCGGCTGCTTTGTCGTAACCGAAGTTATGGTAATGATCCGCCCCCAACGTTCACGTTGCATATGGGGTATGACTTCACGTGCGAAATAGATTGTGCTCAACAAATTCGTGTCGATGGCTTTGTGCCAATCTTCCGTGCTGGTGGCAAGAAAGCCCTTAGCCGGCGGACCGCCGGCGTTGGTCACACAGATGTCGACACCTCCAAATTCGCCGGCGACATTTTCTACGAAATCGTGGACACCCGCGATGTTGGTGACGTCCAGCGATTGGGCGAATACCTCCACTCTGTGCTGTTCGCGAATTTTTTCAGCTGCCGCTTGCAGGGTCTCGCCATTGCGCGCACACATCGCCACACGGCACCCTTCGGCGGCAAAGGCTTCTGCGGTAGCTAAGCCAATCCCCTGGCTTGACGCAGCGACAATCACGACGCGGTTCTTAAGTCCGGTTTGCATGAGCACCGGATTATAAATGCTCGCGAACGCTTGCGCGGATTACTGCTTGGCGCTTGCCCAGTTGCATTCGGAACGTTACTCTTGAAGGGATCAATACATATTGGGATGGAGCATGCCATGACGTCAAAATATCGCCGCGAAACCCAGGCTGTCCGTGGAGGAACAGACCTCAGCAAGAAGAATGGACCGGTATCCACTCCCATCTATCAGACCTCGACTTTCGAGGCCGCAGATAACGACGAGCAACTTCTTGCCACCAAGACTGACATGTTTTACACCCGCTATGGGAACCCTACGCACACAGTTGCCGAGGGTTCTATCGCGCAGCTCGAGGGTGCCGAAGGCGCGCTACTATTTGCCTCCGGGATGGGGGCGATCACAACTTCCATTTTGGCGTTGACCAAGAGCGGCGACCACATTGTCGCGCAACGCGACATTTACGGTGGCACCACCAAATTTCTTAGCCAGTGGTTGCCCAGGATGGGAGTCGAAACCACATTTGTGGATTCTGTTGATTACGAGCAACATGCCCGCGCCATCAAGGCCAATACGAAACTGCTCTATCTGGAATCGCCTACGAATCCCACATTGAAGGTGGTCGATCTCAGAAAAACGGCAGCGTTGGCGAAGCAGCACGGCATCGTCTCCATGATCGACAATACGTTCGCCACTCCAATCAACTGTCGTCCCGTCGAGTTTGGCATCGATCTCTCCATGCACTCGGGCACCAAGTATTTTGCCGGCCACAGCGACCTTATCTGCGGCATCGCTGCTGGCCGTGGCGACCTGATCGGCAAGATAAAAGAAACTCGCACCTCCCTGGGTGGAACCATGGACCCGCATGCCGCTTGGCTATTACTGCGCGGCATCAAGACGTTGGCTGTCCGGGTGCAACGGCAGAACGACAACGCTCTGCGCATCGCCCAATTCTTGTCGAACCTGCCTTCCGTTGGTCGGGTTTACTATCCCTTCCTCGAAGGCCATCCACAACGCGCGTTGGCTATGGATCAAATGGAAGGTGGCGGCGGTGTATTGAGCTTCGAAGTGAATGGAACCGCGACTGAAACACGCCGTGTCGTCGAGGCTCTGACGCTATTCACTTTGGCACCCAGCCTCGGTGGAGTTGATTCCCTGGTGACGATTCCTGTGTTGACATCACACGCGATGATTTCCTCCGATCAGCGCGCAAAGATGGGCGTTACTGAGCAACTAGTGCGCTTGTCGGTGGGCATTGAAAGCGCCGACGATCTGATCGCCGATCTGGAGCACGCATTGTCGGTGGTCAGGCCCGTAGCCCAACATGTTGAAGTCAGCTAGTCCGAACGGCAGAGTAGGGCCCCTGGAACTTTCGAACGTTTGCCACTGGACACCACGAGCCCACACTATGCGAGGCATTTGAGCTCAGCACCATCAGAACGCCGCCGGGGGTTCGGTAGTCCAAAGCCGAGCTTCAAGGATCTTCGCTGAAGAAGAGTGGATAGCTAGCCTGCCTTCCCAAAACCAGAAAATCCTATCAACCTGGCACCTCCAGTACGCACTTTCGCTTTCTAGGGTGTTCGCCGGATGGACTCTGCTCCGCAGACGAGCTAACGTGCAATTGCTAGATAAACAGGAGTTTAGCACCCAAAGAAGGAGACCTCATGAATAAGGATCAGGTAGCTGGAAAGGTCGATCAGGCGGTCGGTAAAGTCAAGCAAGGCGTTGGCGAAGCCATAGGAAATGAAAAACTAGCCAATAAGGGCGTGGTTGATCAAGCCACAGGCGCAGCCAAAGAAACCTGGGGCAATGCCAAGGACGCCGCTGAGCAGATTCACGACTCACACAAGCAGGCCGGCTCAGAAAAGGCCGATGAAACCCGGAACAAGGTAGTGCAGAAGGTAGACGACGCTAAAGAGAAAATCAAAGACAAGATCGACGACTTCAAAGAACGCCACTCAGCGTAATTCACGCCCGAGCAGATTCCAGGTCCTGACGTCGGACCGGCCCTGCTCGGGCGATTCTGTGTTTGAAAAGGAAGGGATTTGCCATGCCGCAATCTACTGTTCCTCGCCCCATCATTGAACGTCAAACAGGCCTTTCTGAAATCCCCGCCAGAAATGAGGCGCTCTCATCCGGTGTTTCATGGGCAGCAGTAATTGGCGGTGCCTTTGCCGCCGCTTCCCTGTCGCTAATTTTGATTTCGCTTGGTACCGGCTTCGGGTTTTCCGTTGTTTCACCTTGGGCCAACTCCGGCGCGTCGCCATCGGCGGTCGGGGCGGGAGCGGTTGCCTGGTTGATCCTCACCCAGATTCTGGCCTCAGCTATGGGCGGATATTTGGCCGGTCGGTTGCGCACCAAATGGGTCAGCGTGCACACCGATGAAGTCTACTTCCGCGACACAGCTCATGGTTTTCTGGTTTGGGCCGTCGGGGTCGTCATCACCGCTTCACTCTTGGCCGCTGCGGCCACCACTCTTGCCGGCAGCTCGACACCACGCAACCTGACTGGAACCTCGGTTCGCGCTGAAGATAGCGCCGGATCGAGCGACTACTTTGTGGATTCCCTGCTGCGTTCCACCAACGTTGCCCCAAATGCGGCCGAGATGTCGCAGCATGTGGAAGTGGGACGTATATTCGCCTATTCGCTGGCTCACAAGGGTATGGCGCCTAACGATCAGGCGTACCTCAGCCAAATCGTCTCTGCACGCACCGGACTAAGTAAGACTGACGCCGATAAACGCGTCTCGGATGTATTTGCCGAAGCCCAACAGGCCGCAGATACCACTCGCAAGGCATTGGCCCACTTGTCATTGTGGCTGTTCGTTGCACTCTTGGGTGGCGCTTTCTGCGCTTCCTATGCCGCAACCATTGGTGGACGCCAGCGCGACCACGTGCCCGTATAGGACAGACCGACTTTATTGAAGGGAGATTATTATGCGATCCATACTTCTTTTGCTCTTAGGCGTACCTCTTCCGTTTGTGATTTTAATTGCGTTATTTAGCCGCTAGTACAGGCATGCAAGGAGTTCATTGATGAGTGAAAAGGCCGACAGCCACAGAAATTTCCAGGAATTAAGTGGCCCCGATGGATTGCAGAAGATTGCCGAACTGGTGAAAGGTATCCGGATTGCGATGATGGCGACCCTGGACAATAACGGCCAGATCCACAGCCGGCCAATGGCGGTCCAGGATGAGCCGTTTGATGGAACGCTTTGGTTTCTAACCCGTAAATCGTCGGAGAAGATCGGCGATATTGAACAGCATCGCATCGTAACCCTGGATTTTGCCGATCCCGAGCACTCGAAGTACATTACGCTTCGCGGCAAAGCTTCCGTAAACCAGGACCGCACCAAAATCAAGAAGCTGTGGAACCCTATGTATAGGGCTTGGTTTGAGAACGAAAACGATCCCGAAATCGCGGTGTTGCGGTTCGATGTCTCCGAAGCAGATTACTGGGAGGCTAACAGCAGCAAGATCGTGATGGGAATTCGTTACGTCGCTGCCGCAGTCACGGGCGGTGCGGTATCAGTGGGCGAATCGGGCCACGTTTTGGTCAGCTAACAAATCCGAGGTTCATAAGGGCTGCCTCGGCAGCCCTTTTTTTAGTGCCTCTGAACGGCGCCGTCATTGCAAAGAGAGAAGTCGCCCCTTCAAGCGTCTTGGTGACGGCCGCACCGTCTTCGAGCGACGCCGCAACCAGCGCCGCTCCGGCGTTCGCGAGCCACTTCGCCTGGTTTCAAAAAACTGGGGACAAAAAACTGGGACAAAAAACTGGGGACAGACGAGACGTTCGCCAATTTCCATTCACCTAAAACTTGGGAAACGTTTCGTCTGTTTCCAATTTTCATGCCACAATTTCTTTTTTAGCGGACGCGTTGAAGGCGCTCAAATAAGCAGTGGCTCGACGTTTGATCGGCGAGGCAGAGCACTTCTGGCAGAAGCGATGCTACGATTTTAACGTTCGCGACTATCCGCAGTTTTTGGGGAAGTTGCGCTACCTTCACTTCAATTCGGTGAAGGCCGGGATGCGTGTGAACGGCCGGAAGAGTGGGGATGGAGCAGCTTGCGCACTATGCAACCGGTTTTGAGGGGCGCGTGGAGATCGAATCGGACTGGACAGCAGACAATCGCGAACGCGCGGCGGAAAGACTTAGTCCGGCTGTCGAACTGCCCCACTCAAGCCAAAACCAGGCTTGAATGGGCCACCTGCCCACAGTCAAGTAAGTTCGAACAACAACATCTAAAAGGAGCCATGTTATGCCAACGCAATCCCCCGCAGCACTGAGAACAACGCTCGAATTAGCAAAAATGTTCTTTGAGGCGAAGTCGCAACACGACATCGACGCGACGATGGCCATATTTGCAGAAACCGCCAATTACATCTTTCCTTTGCCCGCATCGGGAGAGCAGAAAGATTGGTTTCGCTACGAAGGCAAAAAAGCGATCACAGAGTATCAGACGAAGACATTGAAAGCCTTCTCGCAGATCCGCATGTTTGATCAGCAATTCTACGAGTCCACGGACGGCCAAACCGTATTCGTTGAGTCCAAGGGCGATTACATCGCGGAGGAGGGCAACAAACACTACACGAATATCTACGTCTTCAAGTTCGTCGGGCGCAATGGTCTCTTGGAAGAAGTTTTGGAGTACGCCAATCCAGTGACTTATGCCAAATTGGTGGGCCTTCCTATCGGTTAGACCCGAGCATACCCATTACCAGGCGGGCAAACTTCTTTACGCCTGAACACGAGAGCTTAGTGAGACTGCAGTTCATGTTCACCCGCGAACTAGTTAGGGAACCCAAACAGCGCATGAAAAAACTCACGGAACTTGCCATGACAAACCCACTTGAGCCGCTCACTTCTAAAGATGGATTTACGCTCACCCGGCGATCTATGCTCCTCGGGATGGGGGCATTCGCCCTGTCGCGTTTAGCATTGGGTATGCCTTCTTCTTCCTCGAGACTGGTTTCGCGCACGTTCAGCACGCCTCGTCAGCCTACGCACTACATTGAGTGCGGTTCTGCCGACCAACCGTTGATGATCTTTCTCCACGGCTGGCCAGAGCTCAGTTTAATATGGCGCGCCCAGATGGACGCGTTCGCTGCGGACGGTTGGCACTGCGTCGCCCCTGATATGCGCGGCTATGGTAGCTCGTCCGTTCCCGTATCCGATGACGCCTATACCAACGAGCAAATCGTTGCGGACATGGCGGAACTCCATGACCACCTCGGCGGCAAACCTGCAATCTGGGTTGGCCACGATTGGGGCAGTGTCGTGGCCGGTTCGTTGGTCGCGCATGAGCCTCAGCGGAGCCGCGGCGTCGTGTTGATTTCGGTTCCTTATTTCCCTGACGCGAATGCCTTGCCGACGCTTGTTCCGCTGGTTGATCGATCGATTTACCCGGCTGACCGGTATCCCGATGGCCAGTGGGACTACTATCGTTACTACACGACGCACTTCAAATCCGCCGTTGCTGACCTGGATGCGGACAAGGCGGCATCACTGGCGTCGATCTTCCGGCGTGGCGACCCCGCCAGCTTCGGTAAGCCTTCGCCGAATGCCATGGTCACCCGCAACGGAGGACGTTTCGGTGCCGCGCATCGCGCTCCGCCAACCTCACCCGACCCGGCGCTCTGGCCCGCTGAGGACTTCGACGCGCTGCTGCAGGCGTTCAATGCTCACGGCTTTCACCCCCCTTGCGCGTGGTACCTGAACGACGACGCGAACATCGCTTTTGCGCGTATGGCGCCACATGGCGGTCGTATTTCGCAGCCTGTACTTTTCGTCAACGGAGAGCTCGATGCAATTAATACAATCGAGGGAAATCATTATGGCGATCCAATGCGCGCGACTTGCCCAGACCTTACCGTGACGAATCTGCGCGGAGCGCATTGGCTGCCGCTGGAATGCAAGGCAGAACTCATTCAGGCCATCCGCACATGGCTTCGGAGCAAAAAACTTTAGCAAGCTGAGAAGTTCAAGTTACCGTCTCGTCATTCGTGAACAACCCGAATTATTTCCCGGGCAGCCGCCTTGTCCGTTTGGGCAGCAAAGCTCGGGCCGGCGCTGCTTCAACACTTGCATCACGGTGGAGGGAGTTCCAACTTCGGGTTCGGTTACCAGCAGGTGAATGTGTTCCGGCATTGGGCATTAGCCAACGACTACCAAGCGATAACGCAGGGTCTGGTCCAGGATAGAAAGAAAAACAATCGCGGGCGCGCGCGGCGTTGAGAAAAGGCAAGCGCCGGTAACAGGAGCAGGTGATGGAGTGCAAATCTTGGGCGCAGTAAATGCGCGGCAGACCGCTGGGCATAAAAGCTCATGATATCGACAGCGTCGTGCCCGCCCTTGCCCAAAACGCAAGGACGGAGCACCCACAGTTTCGTAATGGGAAGGAAAACCTGGAAGGCCGGGAAACCCGTCTGTCGAACTGCCTCGCTCAAGCCAAAACCGGGCTTGAGTTGGCCACCCGCCCGGCGCCAAGTATCAATGCCCAATGTGACCGCAGCCAACTCTGGCGCGGCTTCTCAATGGTGTTGTCCATTCGATTTCCTCTGGAAAAATCGTTCGTGCGCAGTATAGATCACGCCTCCTAGAATGTGATCGACTTAATCAGGCGATTCCCTCAGAACCCGGTTGTTGAGTGAAATAGATTTTGCGACAATAATCCCGGGCTCAAGTTGTTTTAGAAGGTGAGATAGTCCGTGGGCGAGGCTATGTTTGAGACCTTAGAACCTCCTCCTGAGCAAATTGTCCCGCGCCGATAGCCGCTTTTGATATATGGCTCTTACGCTGTCGCAGGTCTTGAGTTTATTATTCTCGGCGGGCGGAGGCATGGCCTCTCGCAGCCCGTCAGTCTCGTGATTGCCTGCCTGATGCTTTTTTTGTCCCTGACGTGGTTAGTAACAACCCTGAGGTCAGGGTCTCTTCTGACCAGCCGCAAGATTTGGGTTCGCACTATCATCCTCTTGTTACTCCTTGTGACATACCAGACTTTCTCGATGTTTCACTAGTGATGTAAGCACGCAATAATGAGCGATTTATCGCCGATCACGAGCAGCGCTATAGACTGTTGCGCTCAGCTATCGGCCATGAGAAAGACCTCGAAGCGCATAGTGAATTGCCAGCGATTTTTCGCCGGCTATGCCTGTCCGTCAGGCTAAACTGATCTTGAAAAGGGATTGCCTATGACGGGGAGACTAGTGCTGGTGCTCGGGACGTCGTTGATTGCGTCGTCTTTGCTTTGGGCGCAGCGACGTGCCGCTGCCGAATCGGCCGCAGGCCCGATTGTGCGGATAGCAGAACTGGAAATTGATCCGGCGCAGCTTGAGGCCTATAAGATCGCTCTAAAACAGGAAATCGAGACGTCTATTCGCGTTGAGCCGGGGGTCTTGACGCTGTATGCCGTTTCGCTCAAGGAGCATCCTGAACAGATCAGATTGTTCGAGACCTACAAGGATGCGGCCGCTTACGAATCACATCTGCAAAGCCCCCATTTCAAAATATACAAAGATCAGACGCGGCAGATGGTAAAACTTCTTAGGCTGCTCGAAACCGAACCTATCCAACTCGGCTCGAAATCGAGATGAAGCCAACGAGTTGTTAGAATTTCCACCACGAATCTTGGGCCTACTTCTGGCCCGGGAATGGATAGCAGTGGGATGAGGGGCGGGCCTTACAATGTCAACTTTTTTGTAACAGGTGTGCCGTTTGGGCCCACTGGTACAGCCAGTGCGGTTCCGGCACAACCTGTGGTCGTTTTTCCGATGGTCTTCACATCCCGATTCCTGGAGCGCCCGGTTGCCCAAATCTCAATGATCCGACGAAATTTACCGGACAACCATCTGTACTCAATGGAGCCCCCGGATTTTACTTTACGGCGCACATCGACTCAGGCAATGCCAATACCTTTTGGGGTTCCGTGAATCACATAATCGTGGATGTGATTCTTGGAAACCTCGGATATCACCATGGGTGCTAATGATGAATACTAGACTGGCAACGATTACGCGGATCGCGACTTTGTTCTTTTCTTCCGTTTCCGCTTTAACACAAGTACAGATGCATTCACGGGCGCAATTTCGGACAATCGGGAATCTTAACGAGAAAGCCTTAGCTTCGGTAGTGCCAAGTCCGAGAATTCAAGCCTACGACCTGTCGCCTGATGGAAGCCAGATAGCTTTGTTCGTCGCCTCCGGAAACTTGGTTGAGGCTCCTTCATGGATCGTCATTGTAGGCACGCGTGACTTAAAAGTCATGGACCAGATGCGTTTTGGCACAGGACATTTGGAAGTGCAGGGTTATGCTCCTCAACTGGCCTTCTCCCCGGATGGCAAATTTTTAGCCGTTGAAGACGGTCAAGTCGTACGCCTTCTTGAAGCGAATAGTTTGAAGACTGCTCGGACTATTGTGTCCGATCACAGTATGATTGGGGTTCCAGTGGGGCTGTTGATGGCGAGCAAGAGCAATGTGATAGCCGTATCCTTTGGTACCGGTGCTCCCGTTTTGAACTACATGGAGAAGCGGACCATACATACCGAATTGATTGACATTTCATCCGGCAGGCTCCTTTCGAGTTGGGCCAGCAGTGATATTCCCTTTTCAGTATCTCCAAATGCAAAGTTTGTTACCGTGTCGGATCGCGATAGTGTTGGTTCAGTGCTGAGGGCTGTGGTTGTGGATGCAGTGTCCGGAAAAAGAATATTTAAACTCGCCGACGGATTTGCTTTCAAAAATGCGTCGTCAGGCGACAGTTTCGTTGCCAGGATCGTTGCCAAATTTGTTAGTGAAGACGAGGTAGTTGTAACGCCTGATGGGAATAAAGATCAAGCGGGATATGATGTCGGGCAAAGCATAAAGTTCTTACGAGTGAAAGATTCCCAGGTACTCCACGAGGTATTCCCGGAGCACTATGGTCCTACGGGAGAGATAGCAGTATCTGCCGATCAGAATATTCTGGCCTGTATTAGTCGTTATGTTGATCCCAAATATCTGACGCACCACAGGGCCGTCCCCATTAATACAAGACCTGAGCTCGTGATGCTATCGAAGCAAAATGTTTTCTCTGTTGCAGGCAGGAAGCAGCTTCCAGAGTTGTTGTCTCTTCGCAAGCGGAGCCTTTTTGATGCATCTTCTCTTCGTATTTCGTCAGATGGCTCTCTTATTTCCGTTGCGGAGGATTATGGTGTCACTCTTTTAGCCACTAGATAAGCAGCACTCGCCGCAAACACTGTGCCGCATGTGCCGGATATACTCAGTCACTTTCAGCACTTGGGTACTTCTAATGCTGGCAGCGTCAGCTCCAAAGCGCAGGTAACAAATGCTGATCGCGAACTCACTAGCAGGGTTTGTAACAGTATCCGCGTTTACAACCATCTTTAATTTTTTCTCGACGCACATCGTGTTAGTTGCTGTCCCGGTCTCTGCGTTCTGGTTCTACGCGGGGCATCAATACCTCGCAAAGGGAAACACTGTGGGGGCCATTCTGTGGCAGATTATTGCGGTGCTCATCCTGATCGCGTTCTGCATCAACGTAGTATTTCTATCGCCGAATAGGTCGTGGCTGAGCCTTGCGGTCGCCGTGGTGGCCATCGGTGTTGAAATTTGGATCATCAAGAGGTGGAGGCAGCGGGAAAACGCTCGGCGGTAGCCACTGGACGGTGATGGAGGACGCTCGCGTTAGGGCGGAAACGGTTGGGCGGAAACGGTTGGGCGGGTGGCCGACCCTTTGGCCGACTCTATATGACGAATCACCACAAATGAGGGTGCCCAACCCTTTTTGCGTTCTTTGCAAAAAGGGTTGGCCGGGGCTGCCGATGTACGCTTCAGTCTGTGGCTATCCTGCGACTTGGTCGCCACTCGCACCAGTGCCATCTCTCCTGATTCATAGCAGCGATAACCGCTGCTTCCACCGCACCGGTTCGAGACAGTCCCCACTTCATGTGCAAGCGAAAGCTCATCGCCAAAAACTTAGTTCAGAAAAGACTCGGCCACGCTCTGCGGCCCCAGCCAACTTCTCCACCGCCCAAGATGAAAGCCAACGCTGGGTCCACCCTTTCGGCAAAGGACGCGGAAAGGGTTGGGCACCCTCGTTCATTTTGAGGTTGGCATATACTGTCCGGCGAAAGGGTCGGCCACCCGCCCCATACCAGCCTCATGAACCTAGTGCGACTTACAGGCGCTTTCACGATCAAAATCCAGTGTTACCGAGTTCTTGCCGGGCTGAAGTTTCAGTGGCATGTATGCGTAGTAGGCCGGTTCGTCCTCTCTTTCGGCAAGACCCAAAAGAATGACATTTGTTTTAGCTTTCAACCTACGAAATGAGAAACTACCGGCCTTACTGGACCGTACATGCCCCAACGTGTTTGTTTTTCGAATTGCTGATGTGAGCCGTTGATAAGAAGCAAAAAACGTAACCACATTTTGCTCGTCTCCCTTCGGCACTTGTTTTTCCATCTCATTGAGTATTACCGCGATTTCGGGAGATTTTAGAGGATCAAAGAGATAGATATCCACTCCGGCGGGGTGAATTGGTCTTCCCGCAAAGCAGTCTTGCGTTTCCCCGATAACAAACGAGCGATCCTGCCCGTAAGAAATTGTTGACATGATTTGCATTAAAAGCAATATCTGTAGCAAACGCATAAATAGCCTCCTCTAGTTACACGGCTCAACGGCCGAAGCACGGGGGGGCGTGTCCAGAAATCGATGCCAAGTCTGTCACCGATAGTACGAAAGCACGAATCGAGAGTACAAAGATCCGTCGCTGCGCTCAGAATGACAGGCGCAAGGGGGAGGTTTGAACTGTACTAGCTTTTTCGTTCCGGGCCGAACAAGGTCAGTAGGTGGCCGTCGGGGTCTTCGAAGTTGGCGGCCCACATTGGGCCGTTGACCTGGTGAGGGTCGCTCGAGAATTTCACTCCTTGGGCTTTCAACGCGTCGGTTCCGGCGCGCACATCCTCGACGGTGAAGATAACCTCGGTCGCGCCGGCAATGCTCGCGGCGTTCTGGGCGCGCGCTTCGCTCAACACCAGGGTTACTGCTCCGGTGTCGAACATGGCGAATCCTTCGAATTGCTGGCGGAGAGTTAGTCCAAGGCGGTCGCGGTAGAAGTCTACCGAGCGTTTTACTTCTTTGACTCCCAGCATCACCATACTGATGGAGGGTAGGCGAAAGTTTACCTGGCTCATGTTCTTGTCGTCCTGTTGTTAGTTTTTAGTTCCTCAGTTGCTTCAGTTCAGTTCGCCACTGATGTGGCAGATTCGTCCTACGAGGTAGTCGGCGGCGCGTTTTCCATCGCTGATCGGAATCATTTCCACAGAAGAAGTCTGGTCATGCGGCCTGAGTACAAGGTGATGCGCGACCAGTTCTACGTATTTGACTGTGCAATGACCATTTTGGTTAACCGCATAAATGTTTGCCTGGTTCCGCTTGTACGGTTTTAAGGAATTGTAGTGACGGTCGACGAGCAGGTGCGCGCCGGCGGGCACGCGCGGATACATGCTCAAGTCGCGGCCATCGAGTTTAAGAGCTATAAAACGATCCCAGGCCTTGCGGTCGCCTTCAATTTCAGGGCGCAACTGGCCTAGAAATTTCTTTTTAAACTTCAATATCTCCTTAACTTTCATACGCATAATGCGCGGCTGGCGGGCGGCTACCGAGCCTTCGACCACCGCGATATTTTCGAATCCATCGTCACTTGAGGGCATTATGCTGGCGCGCTGGTTGACGGCAGCAGGATCCAGCAGGTCAAGCACGGAAAGGTGCTGTACCTGCAACACTTTATCCATGCCTTCGGTGCTGAGGCCGCGCTTGTTATTCAGGAAGTTCGAAATGTGCGCCTGCTGAAAGCCAGTTTGAGCAGCCAGTCGAAGACCGGTAATATTTCCCTCTTCGATACGCTGCCACAATATTTTTCGCAAGTTTTGCTGCAACACTTTGAACTTCATGCGCGAAGTATAGCGCATTGATATTTGTTACAGAACACGAACAACCAAAAGTAAATATATTTCTTGACTCTCATATTTCAGCGGGTCTACGATCAATTCACTAATAACGTTAGTTCTGGTAGGACAAAGTCATGATTACCGAAGCAGAATCTGCCAACGAGGGAAGTAACTTCACTGAGTTTCGCCGCAAGGTGCGCTCGGCTGAAGTGCTTTCTGCCGCGATGGAACGGCTGTTAGTGTCACTGCGCTTCACTGGCCGAGTGAGTGTGGTGGTGCAGAATGGCCGTGTGTTGAAGTCCGGCTATGAGGAAGGATACTTCCGCCAACAAGAGACTGCGCCGATATAGAGTCAGCGGCGCCAATTTCGTCAACCGTTCTAATTAAATAACTTAATCAGGTCATCGTAAGAGAAACGAGCCCTGCAGCCGGAATACCGGCGCAGGGCTCGTTTTGTTTTGTGGCAAAACGAGCGGCCACTCAAAGTGGCCGCCGTGATGGTGGGGAGGCAAAATGCAATTTATTCAGCTAGAGCTGAAGTATTGCGAGCGCTGCGGCGGATTATGGTTCCGCCAGCAAGGCTCGCCTGATGTGTATTGCGCGACCTGCGCGATACCGATGGCCCAAGTGGCGATGCCCAGTAAGACCCGGCGCAAACCGCGCATGCCAATTCATGAGGGTTTCGATCTCGAAGGAATGGGAATAAGCCTTTGGATGGAAGAAGGTAGAGCATGACGGCGGCAGGTTTCACCATCAATGCCGTTGCCATCCCGCCTGACGAGCTAGGACTTTGCCCCGAAGCATTGCTCGACATCATTCCGGAAAGGCCGGCGGTTGACCCTACGCTGTGTCTATATCGGGGGCGGACGATTGCGATGCTAAAGCGCTACCTGCGGCAATCGATCGAGGTAGGAAGGATGCCGTCGCTGTTGGGGAGGGAAATTTTTCGCGCGAAGATTACGGCGTACCGCGCAACTTCGTTTGAAGACTCAGTGATTTTTGTCTACGACGTAGAGAAATGCCTGGCGCAGCTCGATGACTTCGAGAAGCGACTGATCGCCACCATCGTACTCCAGGAATATACGCACGATGAGGCGGCGGTGAAATTACATTGCTGGCGGAGGACGGTAGGCCGCCGTTTTCCGGAGGCAGTCGATCGTTTGAGCGAATTATTCCTGAAAGGGGGCTTATTGCATCGTTTACCGCCAAGGCAATTTCGGGCGAAAAAAATTTGTCAAGAGGGCAAAATCGACGATTTCTCTGTAAGTGATTAAGAAGAATCCAAATATAAAGTTGGGGGCAATGTCCCAATTTACCCCTTGAAAATGCTATGCTGGATTTAGAGATTGAGTAACGAGAAATTCACGGGGCGCGTCCCACAAAGACGCGCCCCGAACTTTTTTACGGACAAAGTGCGGACCACTTGATGAAAAAGACGAAGACAAAATCGGTGAAGGGCGCGAAGAAGACGGGCGGAATTAAAGCTGCGCGCAAGCCAGTGGATCTGGCGACAGTTCGCGAGGGCATTACCAATCTGGTGGGAGCCCAAGCCTTGAGTATGGTGGAGACCACGATTGGCGAAGTCGACAAAGGCCACTATGTGGCGATGAAGTATCTGTTTGAGTTGATTGGGCTGTATCCCGGAGGCGAGGAACAGGTCTCCGGCGGAGAATCGGTGCTGGCGAAGACGCTGTTGCGGCGCCTGAACCTGCCGGAAGAGTCCAATGTGGAAGCGAGCGTTACCAAAGACACCGCGGCGGCATCTGAGAAGATTGCGGTCGATGCCGTAGAATGAACAAGCGGCGCGGGATTTCAAGGATCCGACGGCGTGGGTGGCGAGTTCGGGTCGTCAGGCAAGACCGCACACGGGGGAAGCGCGGAATGGATATTACGTGGGTCACTGACCGGATTGGGGTCGGGGGCGGGATTTGGACAGCAAGCAACATGACGGAGGTGGTGCGGGCGGGAGTGACGCACATCATCGACATGCAGATTGAATTCGACGACACGCCGCTGGCCAAGCCGCATGGGGTCAGTGTTCTGTGGAATCCGACGGATGATGATTTTCAGCCCAAGACTCCGGACATTTTTGAGCGCGGGGTCGAGTTTGCGCTCTCGGCGTTAAATGATCCGGAGAACAAATTGTTTATTCACTGCGCTGCCGGGATTCATCGTGCACCGATGATGACGCTGGCGGTTTTGTGTTCGATGGGCTGGACGGTCAACGACGCAATGCAGATGATTGAGGCACGGCGTCCGGTGGTGGACTTTGCGGAAGTTTATGTGGGAAGCGTGGAGAAGTTTTTGGAAATCGCCACTCGCTCCTAGCTTCTGGCTTCCGCCAGGCCTACGATTGCTGCGTGGTCCTCGGAGCACTTGTTGAGTTGGCGGCTTTTTTGGGTATATTCCTAGTTGTCAGTTCTAGTTCTCGGTTCTCAGTTTTTGGTTTTGTTTGTGGAGGAATTTATGTTTGAACGACGCCGCTCCTGGGAGCGGCTTTTGCTTTTGGTGGTGGCTGTGGCATGGCTGCCAGCACGAGCACAAGCTCCCACAACTACCACCATTAGTGAAGTGCGATATCGCGGGTTAGGTCGAGCGTTAGCACGCGTGACCAATTCAATCAGCGTGGCGGCTTTGGCACATGGGAGCGACGATGGCGTGCGCGGAGTGGTGCACATGATCCAGTCGCCACCAGCAAGAACCACAGCGGATTGCGAGAACGCAGCGCTAGCAATTCTTGACGACACCGAGGGAGCAGCGTGGGCGGGAGAATACCAGACGTGGAGCGATTTCTTGCCGGGTGGGCAGGATGTGTTCCCGGGAGATGCAGTGCAAGTGGATGCGCCATCACGCGGCGCGACGTTTCGCGCGATTGTGCGTGAGGTCGCTATCCAGGTAAAAGACCTCGACGGAGAACACAGCAGTTATTCGATTAAGTTCGCCGACGACGCGGCGCAACCCTTGACGTATGAAGTCACCAGTGCAAGCCATCCGGGGAGTTTGAACGTACTGGCGGTGGAGGCCTCGCTGGTAGGAACTACATTTATCGCGGACCTTACGGCAGTTTCGATTTCGCTGGTGACCTCGACGACTGTGACTTTGGACGCTGGAGTAGCGCCTCCGGCGGGCGGGGGTTTTGAAGTACGGCGAACTGATTTCGGTTGGGGGCCATTCAACGACCGTAACCTGATCGGCCGTTTCAGCACACAGAGTTTTCTGGTGCCGCGATTGGTACGAACTCAGGATTACTATCTGCGCCAGTATGACGCTTCAACAACTCCGAAGTATTCACGGTATACGACGGCGATTCACATTGACTATCCCTTATGAGCGAATTGAATGATGCAATCCTCGGGCGAGCTTCGTCCAACAGCGGAAGACAACCGCTGGTGGTGCGGGTAACTGACAGCGATTTCCAGCGCGAAGTGCTGGACAAACTAGGCCGGCTGGAAACCAAAATGGATTCGCTGGTCGGCAGCACCCAACCTGGACGAGTCCAGTTAATTGAGGAACGGGTGATGGCTCTGGAACGAAACGACATTAAGCGGAGCGTTTATGACCGATTAGTGAATGCAGTTATTACTGTCGCTATCAGTGCGGGATTCGGATGGCGGGACCATCTTGGGGTTAAGTAGGAGCGCTCGTCATGTTAATTTTTGGTTTTAGGACATTGGCGGGGAAATTAGTTTCCAGCTTTCAGTTCCCGGTTCTCAGTTTTTTCCAACAAATACTTTTATAAGGAGAAATGGATATGAATTTTTTAGCCAAGCTTTTACAGGGGATTGCTTTTGTTCCGGCAGTGGTCAACGGGATTGAAGGTTTGTTTGGCGGACATGCCGGCACCGACAAAAAAGATGCCGCCATGTCTTTTGTACAGGCCGCACTTTCGATGGCCGACGCGGTGTCGAGTAAGCAGATTGTCGACGCCGGCAAATTCCAGGAAGGCTTGGGCAAAGTAATTGACGGCACGGTGCAGTGCCTGAACGCATCCCTCTGGGCCAAGCCTGCGAAATAGCTACCCGACTTCCTCGCTCCAGTTTTCCAACACCTTCTTTAGATAAGCCATGAACTGGTCGGCAACCGCACCGTCGATGAGGCGGTGGTCGTAGCCGAGCGTCAAGTGCACGACGGAGCGGATGGCGATGGAATCTGCTCCGTCTTTATCGGTTACAACCAGCGGCACCTTCATGATGCCGCCAATGCCCAGAATGGCGGAATTTGGCTGATTAATGATAGGCAAGCCAAACACCGCACCGAACTGGCCCGGGTTGGTGATGGTGAACGTCGAACCTTCCACTTCATCGGGCTTTAGTTTTTTGCCGCGGGAGCGCTCGCCGAGATCGGTGATGCCACGTTGCAGGCCGAGGAAGTTCAGTTCATCCGCGTTCTTCAGTACGGGTACGATCAGTCCCCAATCGAGGGCGACAGCAATACCAACATTGACGTTGCGGTGGTAGCGAATGCCATCGCCTTCGAGCGACGCATTGACGATTGGAAATTGCTGCAGGGCGATGATGGTGGCCCGCACGAAAAACGGCATGAACGTCAGGCGTGCGCCGTGGCGTTGTTCAAAACCCGATTTGGTCTTATTGCGCAAGTTGACGATGCGGGTGATGTCCACTTCAAACATGCAATGGACGTGGGCACTTGTGCGCCGCGATTCGATCATGCGCTGAGCGATGATCTTGCGCATGTTGGTCAAGGGAACCAGGTCGCCGAGAATGGCAGGCGGCGCAGGACGCGAAGCGGCCGGGGCAGCAGCTGCGGCAGGACGTGGAGCGGCAGGGGGCGCTGGGGCAGCAGTTCCCTTCTCGAGAAACTCAGTGATGTCCTGCTTAGTAATGCGACCTCCCAATCCGCTGCCTTCCACCTGGGATAGATCCACATTGTTTTCACGAGCGATTTTGCGGACTAGCGGCGACGACCGAGCGTGCTCATCTTCTTCACTGTCAGGCGCAACGGCGGGCGCGGTGGGGGCTGGAGCCTTCGGAGCTTCCTTCTTCGTTGCTGGCTCTGCCGCGGATGCTTTTGGAGCGGCGGCGGCTTCGCCGTCAGCAGAGATTGTACCGACAATCGTGTTTACCTGAACGGTGGCGCCTTCGGCGACTTTGATCTCCTGTAAGATTCCGGCGGCGGGCGAAGGGATTTCGGCATCGACCTTGTCGGTCGAAATTTCGAATAGTGGTTCATCGCGCTGAACCTTATCGCCAGCCTTCTTTAGCCACTTGGTAATAGTGCCCTCAACGATGGATTCGCCCATCTGGGGCATGATGATGTCAGTCGGCATGAAAATCCTTCCCTGCGGCGCCAGCTATTTCAGCGCAACCTTAGATTATATAGAAGTTGGCTGTTCGAATTTGCCGCACCTACTTATGGTGCATGTCCGGAGTTGCCGCGGGCGGTGGAGCGGGAGGAGTTCCGAATGAGTTCTTCCAGTAGTCCTGCACGGGACCGGGAAGTTTTTCGAGCCGAGTGAGGAACGCGGTTACCTTCCAGATATCGTCGTCACTGAGGACATTATTCCAAGCAGGCATCCCGGTGTAGCGAACGCCGGTTCGGACCGCGTAATAAACGTGCCACTCGGGATCGTCCAGGGGATACAGGATGACTTGCGGTGCAGGAGGATAGAAGTGATGCTGCAAAGCGCTGGGCTTCTTGTCGAGCCCGCCATGGCAGAGGGCGCAATTCATGGTGTAGACCTTCATCCCGGATATGAGATTTTCGTCAGTTGGGGGGATGGGATTGGTAACGCGAGGAGCATGCCGATCCATGGAAGCATCGAGTGAACTCATGGCGACGCGCATCTCAGCGTGGGAGGGCTGGGCGTCAGCGTTGGTTTGCATATATCCGAGCATCGCGTACGACAGGCCACCAATAACGATGATCACGACAGTGACGATTACTCCGAGAACGAAATTCCGCATTGCTCCTCCTCGAATGTTAGCGACGCCATTCTAACGGTTTAGCGTAACTTTGGCCCATTTGCACAGCTGATCGGAGAACTTTAATAGGCCTTTAATCGCCGCGCCTCTCGAACTACGTCACTCACCTTCGGCAAAAAGAATTCCTCTTGCGGCGGTGAAAACGGTACGGGGGTGTCGAGCGCAGTGATGCGGACGATGGGGCCGTCCAGATCATCGAAGGCTTCTTCATTGATAATGGCGGCCAGCTCTCCGGCGATCCCGCCCGTCTTGGTGTCCTCGTGCAGCAGGATGACTTTGCTGGTCTTGCGCACAGTGGCTGTAATTGCCTCGCGATCGAGAGGCGAAAGCGTGCGCAGGTCGACCACCTCGACATCAATGCCTTCTTTGGCGAGCGCTTCAGCAGCTTCGAGTGCAGTGAAGACCATGGCGGCATAGGTGATGATGCTAAGGTCGCGGCCTTCACGAGCGACGCGGGCCTTGCCGATGGGCACGACATAGTCCTCGGTTGGAACTTCGTCTTTAATGCGGCGATAAAGATATTTGTGTTCGAAGAAAAGAACCGGATTGTTATCGCGGATGGACGCTTTGATCAGTCCCTTGGCGTCGTAGGCCGTGGCAGGGCAGACTACCTTGAGACCGGGATTATGGACGAACCACATTTCGGGGTTTTGGGAATGGAACGGACCGCCGTGCACGCCACCGCCGCTCGGGCCGCGCAGAACTAGCGGAGCGGGAGCGCCCCAAAGATAGTGGGTCTTGGCCACCATATTGCTGATTTGGTTCATGGCGCAGGGAATGAAATCCATGAACTGGAATTCGGCGACCGGGCGCATCCCGGTAAGAGAGGCACCGAATGCGGCGCCGACGATCGCGGATTCGGCAATTGGGGTATCGATAACGCGCTCGGGCCCGAAGCGGTCGATGAAACCATCGGTGATCTTAAAAGCTCCGCCGTAAATGCCGATGTCTTCGCCCAGACAGAAGACAGTGGGGTCGCGTTCCATTTCTTCCCAGATTCCCTGACGAATGGCTTCGAGGTAAGTGAGTTGGGGCATAGGTATTTCTATTTGAAGTGCAGGGCGGCTTCGGTTTGCTTTAGGGTGACGGTCTTCCCTGCTTTCACTTTGGGCATGGCGTATTTTGGTTTGATCTCATGGCAACCGTCTTCGCAGTAGACACCCCCCAAGGCCGATTCTGGCTTTGGCATGGGCGAGTTAACCGCTATTTCGCGTTCTATTTCGATTTCTTTTTCAACTTCGCCAATCAAATCCCGGCTGGCGGCTGGCGTCAGCCACTTTTTAGTGTTCACCAGGTAATTCTCGAAGCGGGTGATGGGGTCGCGTTTCTTCCAGTATTCAAACATTGGTTTGGGAACATAGGTAGCCGCGTCGTGGATGGCATGGCCTTTCATGCGCATCATTTTGGCTTCAATCAGGGTCGGACCTTTGCCCTGGTGGGCACGCTCAACCGCTTCATGGGCGGCATCGTAGACCTGACAGGCATCGGTGCCGTCAACGATTACTCCGGGGACGCCGTAGCCAATGGCGCGCTCGGCAAGGTCTTTCACTTTGTATTGCATCTCAGACGGGGTTGAATATGCCCAAAGATTGCTCTCAATGAAGAGCACTAAGCCAAGATCCTGCACTGCGGCGAAGTTGATTCCTTCGTAGGTAACGCCGGTGGACTGGCCGCCGTCTCCGATGTAGGTCATTACAGCCACATTGCGGCCCTGGAGACGCGAGCCTAGCGCGACACCGGCCATTACAGGGATGAGGTCGCCCAGCATTGAGATGGGCGAGACCATGTTGCGCTGGTAGATATCCCCGAAGTGCGAGGTACCGTCGCGGCCCTTGGTTGGCGAGTCAGCTTTCGCCATATATTGCATCATGGTGTCCCGGGCACGGAAGCCGCGGACCAATAGCGAGCCTTGATTGCGGATCATGGGAGCGAACCAGTCGTCTTTTCCGAGAGCGAAAGCAGATGCGCAGGAACAAGCCTCCTGCCCCAAACCGAAATAGACGCCGCCGACGACCTTGCCCTGCTTGTAGAGATTTTCGAGGGCCGTTTCCATTTTGCGATTCATGAGCATGAAACGGTAGATTTCAATGCATTGCTGTTTGCTGAGATATTTCGAATCGCGGATAGGCGGGACCGGAGCATTCAGGTTGCCGGTTATTTCGTAGCAGATGGCTTCATCCTTGCGGCATTGAGTAACCTTGAAGGCGGGCTTTTCCAGGCGCGTATCGGGGATGCTGTAGGTGCGTTGCTGAGGATTGACAGAAGTCTTCGTGACCGATCCCGAGGCACCGTTGGCGTGAGATTTGGATTTGGGTTTCTTGTTTGCCATGAAGAAAGAATTTACCCGTTCTCCTAGATGCTAACGCGAATACAAGCGATTGGGCTAGCGCCTGCCGAGTGACAAAAGACAGATGCCGGGTCTAACAATTCCGCGCCTCTAACTCAACAAGCTGCTACGAAACTTTCTAAGTCTGGGCACACCGACTGAAAAGGCCACGACCCCAGTCATCACTTTGTGGAACGCTTCCTGAAAGCGCGCCATCTCTTCCTGAGTTCCGACTGTAATGCGAACGTGATTCGGATACGTGGGCCACACGCGTCCTACAAACACGTTTTGTGTCGCCATAGCTTCGATAGTCTCGCGGCCTGGACGTTTTGTATCCAACAGAAAACAGTTGGACTGCGAAGGAATGTACTCGTAGTGGTTGCGATCCAGCCATTCGAAGGTTTGTTGCCGCACAACCGCATTGATGCGTTGGCGTTCAGCGACGAGTTGCGGATCTTTCAGGCTAGCCAAGGCTGCAACCACTGCGGGCACTGGCATGAAGTTGTCGCCGGTGCGATTCAGCATGGGGTCAAGCAGTTCGGCCCGGGCAACGGCAAAACCGCAGCGCAGGCCTGCCAAGCCGTAGGCCTTAGACATCGTCCGGAGGACGATTACGTCTTTGCCAGCCTTTACCAATTCGATGGCAGAAGGTGTTTGGGTGAAGTGGATGTAGGCCTCGTCCACGACAACTACTGAGCCCTTGGGCTTGTGCTCGGCAAGATAGGCGATGTCTTCCAGTCGGGTCAAGGTCCCGGTTGGATTGTTGGGGCTGCATATATAAAAGAGTCCGGCGTCTGGTGCGGCGGTGATCATCGCCCTAACGTCATGCGCATAGTCTTTGGTGAGAGGGACTTTCACTACTCGGGCGCCACTGGTCAACGAGGCGAAGACGCCGGCTTCGTATCCCGGATCTGCAGTGACGTAGCTCTTCTGAGGTGAGGTATAAGCCGTAACTGCTCCGTAGAGCGGAACTGTGGATCCAGGGTAGAGGTGAAACTGAACGTCCCCAAGGCCTTCGAGGCTGGCGAAGGTGCGATTGAGCTCTTCCGTATAGCTATCGCAGTAACGTCCGCCCTGGGGAATCATATCGGCGACCGCCCTACGGGCTGCTTCGCTTGGACCCAACGGATTTTCGTTGTAATCGATCATCACCGCATCTTTGGAAAGTGGCGGATGCGGCACTTGTTTGCGCGCGGCAGCAGCGAGCATGGGCTCGTTCATAAATGATGCCGCCCCAGCGGCCGCGGCAATGGACAAGAATGAGCGTCGGGAATACTCAGCGGGATTGGAATTCAGCATGTTGTGGCTCCGGTTGACCAAGGCGACCGTCGGTTAGATTGCAACAGAGTACACCTTAAGCCCAGGCGGTATCGTCTTCCGAGTGTATCTTTTGCAGCTCCCCCGGAACCTGAAGGGGAACTCCCACCGAGGGCCCAAGTAGGGCGTCAAGCGTCTCCAGCCAGAGGATCTGGCTTCCGAAGACCTGGCCGAAATTGCGGGAAATCGAATCGCTTACGACTTGCATGTTGGGTGAGGTTCCCAACTCGTTCGCCATCGAAGTCACCGGCTTCGTGGTAATGCCGCAGGGAATGATGAGATTAAAGAAGCTTAAATCTGTGTCGACATTCAGGGCAAAGCCATGCGAGGTAACGCTACGAGAAATGTGTACCCCGAGCGCGGCGATTTTAGCTTGCGGTTCCACGGTGGTGGAAATTGTCCACACGCCGGTTAAACCCTTAATTCTTCCCGCGGAAATTTTGGAATCGGCACAGGTGCGGATTAGGACCTCTTCCAGGCCGCGCACATACTCGATCGCGCCCATGCTGTTGCGATGCGCTTCGCTGGAGGGGAATCCGCTCAAATCGAAGATGGGATAGCCGACTAGTTGGCCGGGGCCGTGGAAGGTCACATCGCCTCCACGATCGCATTCGGAGACTTCTACTCCACGCTGGGCCAATAATTCAGGCGACGCGATTATGTTGGCTGCTTTGGCGTTACGGCCCAGGGTTATTACCGGGGAGTGCTCGAGCAAGAGGAGGACGTCGCCGATGCTACCAGCTTTGCGGAGGTCCACTAACCGACGCTGGAGAGCCAGTCCGGTGGCGTAGTCGATGGTGCCGAGTTGGAGTACTGAGATCAATTGTGTCGTCCCTACGATTTTAGACCACGGACTGGATGGCGGCGGCTTGGGTTTTGCCCTTTAGACGGAGAGCGGCTCTACTGCCCGGTTTTCGGGCAAGGGCGGCGGCATTCTCCTCGGGGTTGCAGTCTGGCCGAGCCGTAGCGGAGCTACGGCTCTACTCATTGGTTCCCATGAGGCTAGATGCTGTCGTCGGAATCTGACGGCTCCAGATCTTTCGCAGGGCTGAGGGCTTGATTGTCCTTGGCGTGGCGAATTTCGATTCTTCCATTTACGTCGCTGAGCTTGATGCGAGTACCACCGCCTGCCAACTGGCCTCGCATATCGCTGCCGACGATCCGGTGCTTATGAACTTGCAAGCCAAAGTCATTGCCGATTCCACCATTTACCGTCGAAGCTTCAAGTTCGGCCTTGGCATTCGAGGGCAGCGTAAGCTCCACTGTTCCGTTCACGGATGAGACTTCGACCGACGACGTTCCCAAGTGAACGAACCCCACCTCAGCGCGACCATTGACTGTCGAGAGATTCGCTCGACCGCTCAGTCCGTTGGCCTTTAGATTTCCGTTGACGCAGGAAGCATCAACCTCACCCCCTGCCCCGGTGATGTCCAGACCACCGTTAACCAGTTCAATGTGATCGAGGCGGACATCTCGCGGAACCATCAAGGTGTACTCAACGCTGGCGGGATTTTCGTGGTGGCCATAATTCATATTGTGGTCGGGGTATTCGGTGCGAATGGAAACGCGGTCCTGATTAGCGTCGACGACGATCTTGGCATCATTCAACCGTTCCTTCGAGTAGGCAGATTTTATCGCATCTACTTTGACGTCGTTGCGGTCCCAGGCAGTGATGTGCACGGAGCCGTTGATATTTTCCAGGTGAAGCCGGCCGCTCGCCGGAAGTGAGTAGGTCTGGTGGAATTCTTCGGTCACCTTTTCAGGACGATCTTCGCCCGCCGCGGTAAGAACTAATGCACAGATCAGTGTGCTGGTGACAGCTGCCATCTTGAGAATGCTGTGATTGATCTTCATCGAATCCTCCACTCGAGGTATAGACGCGGCAGAGCGGAATTTGTGAGTGGGTGAGTTTCGGCGGGTCAAGCGGGCGAGGAAATCCCCAAAAGTTCCCGATAGATGCTGGCAGTTTCCTCATCAAAACAGACGAATAGGAGCTTGTCGAGTTGCTGGGCATGTTGGCTAAGGACCTTGACCGCGATTTCGGCAGCCGGCCTCTTGGGAAATCCGTAGATACCCGTGCTAATCGCTGGAAACGCAATGCTTCTGGCGTCTAGTTCAGCGGCGATTTTTAGCGAATTTCGATAGCACGAGGCCAAAAGCTCTTCTTCGTCGGCAGCTCCACCCCGCCAGACTGGCCCCACGGCGTGAATTATGTGTTTTGCTGAAAGGTTATGTCCGCCGGTGGCCTTGGCGAATCCTGTCTTGCAACCCCCGAGACGGCTACATTCTGCGAGCAGTCCAGGACCCGCAGCACGGTGAATGGCGCCGTTGACGCCGCCTCCGCCGAGCAGTGAGGAGTTGGCAGCGTTCACGATCGCATCGACCTTCTGTTGGGTTATGTCCCCTTGTACGACGTAGATTTTGGTCATGGAATTCGCTGAGATTATCGACGCTTCATGCAGAGACGTTGCGGAGCAACGTCTCTGCATGTGGATCGTAGCAGCCGGGAGTTGCGGCTACACTTCCTGCTTGGCTTCGCCCAACGTTACCGTCACGTCCATCTTTCGCTTACCGCGGTAAATGGTTACCCGCACTGTGTCACCGGCACGGTGGCTGTTCATCATCTGGCTGAGATCTTGCTGGCTCTGGACATCCTGGCCATCAATTCCGACGATCAAGTCGCCTCCGGTCATGATCGGCATATTGCCCAGGTAGGCGCGCTCGCTTCCGCCGTGCAATCCGGCACGGTCGGCTGACCCTCCAGGCACGACTTGCACGATCAGCAGGCCATAGTCTGCGGCTAGACCCATCTGCTCCGCTAGTTCGGGACTGATGGGAATCGTCCTTACACCCAGCGCCGGCCGACGCACGCGACCTAACGTCACCAAGTCGTTCAGGACAGCTTTCGCGGTGTTGATCGGGATCGCAAAACCGATGCCCGCGCTCTGTCCCACATTGGAGGCGATCATGGTGTTGATGCCGATCACTTCTCCACGCCAGTTCAGCAGCGGTCCGCCAGAGTTGCCGGGATTGATAGCGGCGTCGGTCTGAATCGCCTCGTCGATAGTCATGCCATCGGGTTCCTGCACGGAGCGGATGGAACTAACGATGCCATTGGTAAGTGTGCCGGAGAGGCCGAAGGGATTGCCTATGGCATAAACCTTTTGTCCGACCTGTAAGTTGTGCGAATCTCCCAGGACCATCGGGGTCAGGTCGGGAGCTTTGATCATGATGACGGCCAGATCATGCGACCGGTCGGTACCGACGATGGCCGCAGGGTACTTCTTTCGATTATGCAGGGTGACTTCAACCTGACGCGCGTCCGCGATCACGTGGTAGTTGGTGAGAATGTGGCCGGCTTTATCGATGATAAAGCCCGATCCCTGTCCTTCCTGGGGAACGAGTCCGTTGAAGAAATCAAAAGCCATGGCCCGCGAAGTGATGTTGACCACTGACTGAATATTCTTGCGGTAGACACTGATGTTGTTCTGCTCTTCGGAATCGAAGCTTTCGCTGCTAGCGGCTTCGGTGATCTCGACCTTAGCGGGCCGGGTTACCAGATCAGCCAGGCGAAATGCGCTGGTATGACGGTACGTGGTGAAATAAAAGAAACCGGCAGCCAGGATGACTGCCAATAGAAGTGGTCGCAGCACTCTCATAATCGTTGCTCAGTTCTCTCTCAATTCGTGGATTGCTTCTGAAGCTCGACAAATAAAGCCTTCACTTGTGTCTGGGTCGCGTCAAGCGATCCGGAGTTGTCGATTACATAATCGGCAGCCTTCAGTTTCTCTGCATCGGGGAGCTGCGCGGCCATACGGCGCGTGACTTCGGCCCGCGCGGTTTCCTCATCCACTTTGACGCGGTCCGCCCATCGGCGGATTCTCTGTTCAGGCAGGCAGCCGACGACGACCAGCCGATCGAACTGCTGCGCCGCGCCAGACTCCAGGATCAAAGCTGCTTCGACGATTGCAATTGCGCTGGGATCCTGGCGGCCGACGTCGTCCATCCATTGCTCCTGCTTCAGAAGTACGGCGGGATGGACGATTTCGTTCAACTCCTGAATTCGAGAACTGCCGCCATCCGCCACCTCAAAGGCAGCTTGCGCCAGCCTGCCACGGTTCACCGTGCCGTCGGGATTGAGAATTCCGGTCCCGAAGTGCTGGACGACTTCCCGGTGCACGCTTTCGCCAGGTTGTAGCAGTTGATGGGCAATCTGATCCGCCTGGATGACGTGGGCGCCGAGAGCGGCCATCATTTCACCCACTACCGATTTTCCCGAGGCGATGCCGCCGGTGAGCCCGACTTTCAGCATGGGAGTGTTTTGGGGCCGACGGCAGAGGAGCAGATTCCTCCCTGCGGTCGGAACGACAAGGGATTGGCAATTGACGACAAGGGATTGGGGAATGCCGACAAGGGATTGGCGATTGACGATGTCACTTTTTCCCGCGCCTCAGCTTGGCCGCTTTTACAGTGTTTGACATCAGCATGGCGATGGTTAGCGGGCCAACTCCTCCTGGGACCGGGGTCAAGGCGCCGGCGACTTCGGCGACGTTTGGATGCACATCGCCGACTAGTGTCGAGCCCCTCGCCCGGAACGCCTCTTCTCGTTTGGCGTTTCCCGCAAACAGCCGGTCGAATTCTGATCGCTCCGTGACTTTGTTCATACCGACGTCAATTACCGTTGCGCCGGGTTTCACGAAATCGCGGGTAATCATGCCGGCGCGACCGATTGCCGCCACCAGGATATCGGCCCGGCGGCAAACTTCAGCCAGATCGCGGGTTTTGGAATGGCAGACCGTAACGGTGGCGTTGCCATTGATTAACAGCATAGCTACGGGCTTACCGACAATATCGCTACGGCCCACTACGACTGCTTCGGCTCCGGCAACCGGAACGCTGCTGCGGCGCAGAATTTCCATTACTCCCGCCGGAGTGCACGGCACCAGTCCGAGTCTTTGGGTCGAGAGGAACCCGACGTTCATGGGGTGGAAGCCGTCCACGTCCTTGGCAGGATCGACCGCCATTAAGACCTTCTTGGAATCGACCTGGTCGGGCAACGGTAGCTGGACCAGAATACCGTCGATGTCGTCACGACCGTTTAGCTGGTCGACCAACAGGAGTAACTCTTCGGTTGAGCTGGTGTCTGGAGGCGTCAGCTTTTCGCTGTAGATGCCGAGTTCCTCGCAGCTCTTAACTTTGCCGCGTACGTAGATTTCGGAGGCCGGGTTGTGTCCTACCAGAACCACGGCGAGCCCGGGGCGGATTCCTGAAGCTGCAAGGGTCTTGATTTCGTGAGCCAGCTCCGAGCGGATGTCGGAAGCGATTCGGGTTCCGTCCAGGATATTCGCGGCCATCAATTCTCCACCGAAAAAGATAAAAATCTATCGTAAACCATAGCTGCCACCACAATAGCCTGAGTAGAGGACGTAGCTTCGCTACGTCTCGCTGACGTCGCAACAAGACTCGTCCAGTGTGCGCCCGGCCGACAGACGTAGCAAAGCCACGTCTCTACCAGGGGTGTGGGTAGTACAATTTCACCATGGTTCCTCAGGACCTGCTTGACATGATCGTTTGCCCAGCCTGCAAGAAGCCGCTGGAGTTGAAGGATAACGGCACTACCCTAAAGTGCCATGAGTGCCATCGGGTGTATCCGATTCGGGACGATATTCCTATTTTGCTCATCGAGGAGTCGCGCCTCGATTCTCAGTAATCTCACTGAGTTGCACGAAATATCTCACCCTTTCGTGTTTCACATAGACACAAAGTGTCAGTTTCGAGACTAATCCATTTGCATCCAAGTACCGATAACAGCGCCAGACCGCGGCGCAACTTGTGGCGTGGTAAGGGGTTCAATTGGATAGCAGTCGTTTCCTGAGGTAGTTAGAAACGAGCTGGAACACGGCCAGAAAATTGCATGCAACAAAAGCGGGTTCCGGTGAGTCTAATACCACAAGGAAAGTTCAGGTCGGAGGTGAACGGCCATGAGAGATAGATTTTCGTCAAACGAATTGACGGCCCTGCGCAACGATATGTTACAGGGAGGGCTGCTGGACTCCCGCGAGGCCGCCGAACTTCTCCAGGTATTTCTGATGGGACGAGGCTACGGTGTATCGCCCCAAGCGGCTATGGATGCTGCCAGCCGAGTCGAAATGGCGGGTTGTGCCATGCCAGTTCTTCAACACGAGCTGGAGAACTTAGCTCTGGTTATGTAACCAATCGTTCAGCGGTGACCAAAAGATCTCGAGGGACCTCGGAACCAAGTCGATCCTCGAAGGTAAGTCGCAAGAACGAGCCGGGCCAACCAGCCCGGCTTTCTTGTTTTTGAGATGAGGCTAGGATCTCCACTTGCCGTCTTTTTCGACGCTCTCCTGAACGCGGAAGGCGACGATTTTACGAATTAGCCCCAATGGGAGGGGCTTCTCCAAGGGAAACTGGATTGATCCTTTCCCCGTTACGTACCCGGTTAAATCCTGAGCGAAGGCTTTTACGGCGGCAGGGGTTGGATACAAGCCAATGTGATGTTTGAAGCCGGCAAAGGTGACTAGGATTCGCTTGTAGGAGAAAGACGGCATGCCCCACTTCAGGTTTTCTTCGGCCCCGGGAGCGGCGGCTCGAATGCAGGTCCGCATTTCACGTAGTTTGTTCTGCGCCGGCTGGGGAGCGGCGGCGATGTATTCGGTAACGCTCGTGGGTCGTAGTTCTTTAGGGGTCATTTTTGCCGACCCACAGGATAAATCAAAACCAGAGCATTGGCGCCTTTATACCGCCAACCTCACGACCGTCCAGTAAACAGCGGTACATGCAATCATCACCGACGCGGGAACAACGATGTGGCTGCGGTACCAGGTCTGCCGGGAAAATCCCCAACCCACCAGCAGGAACGCGGCGCCGATCACGGCTAACTGTCCCGCTTCCACCCCCACGTTGAATGTAACCAACGCGGTCACAAATTCCGAGCGTGGCAAGCCGAGCTCTTTAAGCGCGCCCGCGAAACCCATGCCGTGCAGAAGGCCGAATCCGAAGACCAGAACGATTCGCCACGACTTAAGCTCCGAAAGAATGATATTTTCAATGGCGACATAAGCAATCGAAAGTGCAATCGCGGGCTCGACGATTCTTGGCGACACGCTCACCAGGCCGTACATACTAAGACCCAACGTGATCGAATGCGCTACGGTAAAGGTGCTCACCTGAGCCAACACAGTCTTGGGACGGCGGCTCAGGAGGAAAATGCCCAGCACAAACAGCATGTGATCGAAGCCGTTGGGAAGGATGTGGGTGAATCCAAGCTTCAAATAGCGCAGTGCGGTCGAGAGACGATCAATCTTTGGCCCCGACATAGCCAGTGCGAAGGGCGCACTGCTTTCGCCGCCCTCCAGCCACACAGTCGTGAGATTTTCCGTAGCGGCCCGGCGCACAGTCATGGCATATGAGGCGAACGTCCACGAGTACGTCCAGACAAATTGATGCGCGCCGGCCGGAATCGGTCCGGTCAATCGAATCGTCGCGACTGCGGACGATCCGGCTCCGCTGCCGGGCCTGACCGCATACGCAATGGCCGGGCTCGCAACTGCATCGTCGAAGACGATCTTCAAGCGCTGGCGGAACTGCGCATCAAAAGCGGGGAGCAAAGATTGCAGACTGGCGGGAGTGGTATCGGTTGGCGACGGATGCCCGGTCACGGATTCCATCTTATCGATGAGGGCTGCTGCGTCGGTTACGATTTCGATCTGGTAGGTCTGGTTTTCGCGAAAGAGTACAGCTACATGCGAGGTGCCGATCTCGTGGGCCGAGGCCGGTATGCACGCCACCAGCCAAGCCATGCTGACCGCGAACCATCCTCCTGAACGAACCATCGCAAGAATGCTTCTTAACACGGTCCCCTAATTCCCCTGCGCTGTCGGGCTGCGCAGTTCGAAAGTGAGCGACGCCCAATAGCTGGCCCACTCAGCATTGCTGCCGACTGGCGCTGGAATCATGTGAACGGCCTTAATCAACCACAGACCGCCCGCGTGTAGGCGGAAGCGCACGCGACCATCGCGGTCCGAGCGTACTGCCTGTCTTTCCGACGGGTTCAGGCGGTTCATGGCAATCACCAGTGCTCCCTCCAACGGAAGGTCTTGATAAGTCAAGCGCACGGGTAGGTCCTCCCCGGGGCGCAGCAAATAAGGATTTCTTTCTGCTATCAGTTCGAGGGTGAATCCCAATCGCCGGTCGCTCTGCTTTTCGTTCGGTGATCCCGAAAGCATCAAGCTTTTCGCGCACCGTGCAAATAGTTCGTGGGCACTCGCGCCGGTTGCATTGCGTTGCGCTCGTAGAGCAGCTACAGCATCCAAACCTTCATCTCTCAAATACTGGTTGAATTTTTCCGGCGGCAGTTCGATTGCACTAGGATTACTGCGGTAGCCAATCACCAGCAGACCGGGCTTGGATACAAAAACATACCCTGCAGGGTCGGAACCGTCCCGGCCGACTACCGGCTTAGACCCGACCGTGTCCTCGACGACAAATTGTTTGATCAGGTTCGAATCGCGGGGCAGCGGATCGCCCAGCAGACCCTGCCCAACCAGCAACCGGATGGGGATGATTTCGCCGGTCTGCGGAGAGAACGTCGCCGGCTCAATCCACATATCGTGGGCCAACAGCGGCGTATACAGCAGACCAATAACGAGTATCACCAAAACCCGTCGATGAAACGGCAAAGAATCAGATTTAAACATCATTGCGAATTCCTTTTGCAAAGCGGACAGAGCAAGAAACATTGGATCGGCCCCCGCACGGAACCGATCCAGTTCAATCATTACGGCGTTGGAATATTCGGCTCGGTCGGAACGTTAATTCCGCCGTGGCCTTGCAAAAGGCCCTGGTGAGCGGGCGCCAGAAAAGGGAACCGGTCAAGATAATCTTTGTCGTTCACCTCGACCCCCTTCGCCAGACCCGCATTGGGATCCCCAGCGACGATTAAACTAATCAACACACTGTTCACATTGACTTGATTGCGGTTGGGAGCGGTCCCGCCCCCTACTTTCCTGCCATTCGGGAACATCGAATCAATGGCCGCGTCGATGGTGAGTACATCGCCGCTGAAGCCGTCCGCGATTGGGATCGGGCGATTCAAATTGATCGCTTTGATGATGTTGACGCGCGGTCCCTTGAGCGTGTTCACAACATTGTCAGGAACTCCTAAAGCTTTGTAGATGCCGAGTGCTTCAGCGTCGCGCACCAAAACCGGAAACAGAATATCGGCACCAAAATTAGTCACATCGTGCTTTGGACTGCTATGCAAATACAACGTCTGACGCTGTGTTCCCACCAAGCCGGCATCGAACAACGGCAAGGCATTTCGTCCAACCTGCACATAGTCGCCGACGCCTCTTTGTCCTGTAATGATGTTGCTAGTATCGACTACCTGGGTCTTTTGACGGCTGATGCTGGCCCACACCCGAATCAAGCTATCGGTCGAGTTAGCTTTGAGCACACCGTTGTGCGGTATGCCTTTGGGAAAAATGTCACTGATCGGCACTTCAATCGCAATTGAGAAAAGGTTGAAGCCCATGAACACATCTTTACCCGGCGGGCGCCGCGCTCCGGGGATTCCGCCAAGGTCATCCCGATTCAGATTTACCAGGTCGAAAATTCCCTTTTCATCGAGTTGATATGGATCGTCAAATTGTCCGGCGATAATCCGGCCACCGTTAGACAAAGGATGAATATAAGAGTCGACGAAGTCCTGGTCGTACAGGCCGACTTCGCGACTGGTCGGATCTCCCGAGTCGTAGCCCTGGAAGGGGCCCAGACCGTACACTAAACGGTCAGTTTGCGGGCCATGGTTGTTGGGCAGAACTGGCAGACTTTTTCCCAAAACGTAGGCATCACCATCACCGTCATGCTCAGACCTGAAGCGGGTAACAGTCATGGTTTCTGTGCCCCCGGTCAATTGCCACAACAGTTCGTTCCCTCCGCCCAACGGATCGGCAGGACTTGGAGCCGCCTCACGCTTTAGCGTGTTCTTGAACTCGACTCGGTATACGACTCTGTCGTCGAGACTCTTACCCTTGGCAATATGGAATTCATAGCGATATCCATTGCAGGCTCGCAGCCCCTGATTTCCCTGGCCCGGCTCGTGGAGAGGATTGAAATCCATAATCAGATACAGCTTGTCATGCGCCTGATTCGACACCCACGCATAGGTGTCGGTGTTATCGGCACAGGGTTCGTTAAGGATGGCCAGTGCCTCGCGATGGCTGGAAGCATGCACTGCGATCATCGTCGCAGCGAACAGAATCGCCAATACAGAAATCCTTCGAACTGCTTTCATAAGTCAATCTCCTGAGCTTTGTACGGCAGGGAACAAGGATTGGATTGGCGGGCGAAAAAAATTAACGTTTCGGCAGGATGAGAAGAAGTAGGTCGAGGAGTCGGTATTCAAGTGCAAAATACTTCATTCCGCCATAGTGGCGGGAAGCTGTCTGCACTGAGCAGGCGTTGATTTATTGGTTTAAGCCGTCGATCGCGGTTTTCTGGGCGTTTATGGTGCCTTACTCTCGGACGGCCATCCCGCGCCCTGAACTTCTACTTCCACCGCCAGCACCTGCCCGCTTCCCATCCCGTCCATCATTTTTGCAAAGCCGTGCCATTGGGCTGCCAGGATGAATAAAGTTCGACGCCCTGAGCCGCCAAGCACACAGGCGAAGCAACCGCGATCAACATTTATGGCTTGAAGAACTTCGCCGCCCTCACGGACGCGCACACAGCGCTTATTGGGGACGTCAGCATACCAAACGGCCCCTTCGGCGTCGATACAGATGCCATCGGGAGTGCCAATGCCAAGATCCGCCCAGACTCGACGGTTCAAAAGACCGCCATCGGTCGCAATTTCGAATGCGGTAAGTTTCTTTCCAAAAGACTCGGCGATAATCAGGGTTGAGTTGTCAGGCGTGATTGCCATGCCATTGGGAAAAGCAATGCCGTCGGCAACCTGTCGAGGCATGCCATCTGGGGTGAGCAAAGCGATGAGGCCAGGCCCGCCGTTGACGTAGGTATTGCCGCGGCCGTTGACTACGATTTCGTTCCATGGCTGGTTCGCAAGGCCTTTTAAGTCGGCATGCGTTACTAGTAATCCGTCAAGCTCACGACGAAGAAGGAGCGATTCTTGTCCGGACACAACGAGGAGGCGTCCGTCTCGCAGGAAGTCGATACAGAATGGAATGCTGGTCGCGACGCGTGCCACGACCTCGCTATGACCGTGTATGTCCATGGCGACAACTTCTTGCCTGCCCCAATTGCAGAAATACAGACGACCGTCGTGCCAGCGCGGTGATTCCCCAAATCCGAGGCCGGTTAGGAGCGTTCGCAGTTCGGGCGAAGACATTTCAACCTCCGACAAAAGCCTTACGCGACCGGTTCATACCACATAACGATGTTCCCATTTTCGAAGCTGCGCGACTTTGTAAGCTTCAAGTTCAGTTTGTGGCCGACCCCTTCGAACATTGTCCGCCCCTCGCCGAGAATGATGGGATTCATTGCGATCTGATATTCGTCGATCAATCCTGCCTGGGCCAGTTGTGAGACGATGGTGCCGCTGCCGAGGATCGCCATGCCTTCGCCGGGCTCTTGCTTCATCTTTTTAACCTCTGTCAGCAAATCGCCTTTAACCAGCTTCGTATTGTTCCAGTGTGCTTTTTCCAGGGTTGTGGAAAATACGACCTTGGGTAAAGTATTCATTCGCTTGGCGAGACTGGGGTCGTGGTTGTCCGCCATGGGCGTCGGCCAAAAGCTGGCCATCAGTTCGTAGGTAATCCTGCCAAACAGCAATGGGCCGTCACCTCTGGCATTATCCTCGACAAATGACTTCCACTCCGCGTCATTCCGGTCGGACTTGGCCCAACTCATACCACCTTTGGCATCGACAAAGAACCCATCCATCGAGACGTGGTTAAAGACGATTAGCTTGCGCATGCTCTGCCTCCTCAGTTGATTCGGGGACCTTGCTCGCTCCGACTGGAATTTACTCCGGCGGATTCGGTCCCCTATAAGTTACGACGTTCGATGGCGGGGATTTCGACATACCTGGCAGATTTTTTTAGCTATTTCGCGGACGTTACCGCCTTCAGATATCGGTAATAGAAGTCGACACCCTTGTAGAAGGATTCGACGCCGATACGCTCGTCCCGGCCATGGGCGCGGACGTCGCTGCGCTCGAGGGCAACGCCAGAGACAGCATAGGTAGGCATCCCGGCAGCGTTGGTGTAGATGCCGTCAGAGGCGCCGGTGGCCATGTCTGGAACAACGGGCGCACCGGGCCACATTTCGGCGACCAGCTTTTCCAGAGGCTGAAAGACGTCAGGGCGCAGCGGCGGCGGAGCGTAGCCCACTTTGTCAGAAGCGTGGTCGGTGACTTCTCCGATGGCGCCCGCATAGCGGACAGCGATTTTCGGGTCGGCGAAAACTTTGACCAGCTCGAGGCGAACTTCTTCTGAAGAGTGTCCGGGGAGAATGCGGCAATTGACGTTAGCATGTGCCTGTTGAGGTAGCGCATTGTTAGCGTGGCCACCGCTCAGGCGAGTGGCGACGCAGGTTGTGTGCAGAGTTGAGTTGTCTATTGGATCGGCGGAAAGGCGATCGATGGCTTTCTGGTCGGCCGGAGTCTTGAGGATAGCTTTCATGTCGGCTGCGCGCTCGCTTTTCTCTATTTTCGCAATGCGCTCGTAATAGGCGCGAGTCACGTTGTTCAACTCGAAAGGAAACTTGTAGTGCTCAAGCCGAACCAGGCCGTTTGCCAGATGGTAGATGGCATTATCCGGGATGGGGATGGAACTGTGGCCACCGGGGTTGGTCACGGTCAGTTCGTAATCGGCGTAGAGCTTTTCGGTGGCGTCGACCACCATCATTACCGGCTTGCCGTTTTCGGTTTCGACTCCGCCGCCGTCCGGATTTAGCACGAATTCTGCGTCGATTAGGTCGCGTTTATTTTTGATCAGCCAGTCGACGCCGTTTGATTTGCCGCCTTCTTCGTCGGCAGTGAGGGCGAGGATAATGTCGCGGTCAGGTTGATAGTTCTGTTTCTTCATGCGGATCAGCGTGGTGACCATAATCGCGTCCGCCACTTTCATGTCCTGTGTGCCCCGGCCGTAGTAGAAGCCGTCTTTTTCAACGAACTCAAAAGGATCGGTGGTCCAGTCGTCGCGCCGGGCTTCGACCACATCTTCGTGGCCGATCAACAGAATGGGCTTGTGCTGGCCCGTGCCGTGCAGCCGCACTACTAGGTTCTTCTTGCGGTCGTTGGGACCGCCGATGTAGAGGTCGCTGTCAGGGAATCCAGCATCGCGGAAACGCTGCGCCATGGCCTCAGAGGCGGTGGTGACATTGCCAACAGAATCTGTCGTGTTGATTTCTATCAGCTGCTTGAAAATGTCGTGAGACAGCTGGCGAGTCTGGTCGTCGATTTGGGCTGAAGCGGTTAGGGCTAGAAATAGGATGGGGGCTCGGAATAAACGATGATTCAACCTGGGTCTCCTTGCGAGCGTGATTAAGGTAACAGAAGTCCGGCGACGGAGTTGGAAAAGCCTTCGATCGTCCTTCTCCCATGGTCCTGAATCAGGGCCCGCCAGAACCTCTCATTTGATTGCAGCTATACTGGAGTCCTTTTGAGCGGACCGGCGCCTATCGTGACTTCTGGAAAACTAGTGGCAGGTATGTTTGCAGCTCTGGTCGCGGCTGCGAGCATGTGGTTTTTTGTTGATCGCGTACTGGTGCCTTACCAGATTGGCGATGCCGCTTCGCATGGCCGGCCGCGGGGGAATCTTTCGGATCTATATCCGCGCTGGCTGGGGGCGCGTGAGTTGCTCCTGCATGGCCGAGACCCCTACAGTCCGGAGATAACGCGAGAAATCCAGGTGGGCTACTACGGGCGAGTTTTGGATCCGTCTCGCCCCGATGATCCGCTGGACCAGCAGGGATTTGCTTATCCGGTGTACGTAGTTTTTGTGCTGGCGCCAACCATACGATTGCCATTCCCTATTGTGCAGAAAGGTTTTGCCGTACTGCTGTGGCTAGTGACTGCCGCCAGCATTCTGTTGTGGTTGCGGGGGCTGGCCTGGCGTCCGCACTGGACGGTCAAAGTTATCTTCATTTTACTGGCCCTAGGGAGTATTGCCGCCGTACCTGGAATTAAACTGCAGCAGTTAAGTTTACTGGTGGCGGGACTGCTCGCAGGCAGCTTCGCGCTAGTTGCCAGCGGGCAATTGTTCATCGCCGGAATCTTGCTAGGGCTGGCTTCGATCAAACCTCAATTGGTGTGGCTACCCGCTTTGATGCTGGTGGCATGGAGTGTCCGCGACTGGCGTCGTAGGCAGGCTTTATTTTGGGGACTCGGAATGACCGCGACGATTTTGTTCGTCGGGGCGGAGTTAGTATTGCCGGGGTGGATCTTACGGTTTCGCATGGCGATCGAAAATTATCATCGGTACACGCACAACGTGTCGGTGCTGGGATGGATTTCGACTCCCCTGGTCGGCAACATTCTGGCCGTGATGCTGGTTTTGTCCTTGGCGAGTTTATGCTGGCCTTTATTAAGGGCCGATAAAGACACGATGGAGTTCGCCGCTTGCACCGCCTTAGCGCTGTCTTTGGCAGTGCTTCTCGTGCCTATGTTCGCGCCCTACAATCAGGTGCTGCTGTTTCCGGCGATTTTATTAGGTGTTCGCTACGCTGCAGAATTTCGGCGAGGCAAACTCGCGACCCGGCTGGTTTACGGTGTTGGGGCAATTTTAATGTTGTGGCCCTGGATTGCAGCGCTGGGCCTGATGTTTGGGTCGCTGGCGCTCGCGCCGCGAGTGATACAGAGCGGGTGGAAGTTGCCGTTTGTGACCACGCTTGCTATCCCTATGTTCGTGTTTGGAGTAACGGCGCTGCACGCGGTCGCCATTCGCCGGACTTTGACGAGATAAAAATCGATGTACCTCTCTGCATCCTGCCAGTGTTTGTAAACATCCATTGGTAATGGACTACAGACAGCTTGGCTATTCTGGATTAAAAGTTTCCGCCCTTAGCTTTGGAGCCGCCACTTTTGGTGGCGCAACCGACTTTTTCCGCGCATGGGGCGAGACGGACGTGCGGGAGGCCGCCCGCTTGGTCGATATTTGCCTCGACGCCGGCATCAATCTCCTCGACACCGCAAACATTTATTCCAACGGAGTTTCGGAACAGATACTGGGTAAAGCCATTGCCGGCAAACGCAACCAGCTGCTTATCTCCACAAAAGCTACATTTCGCATGGGAGATGGGCCCAATGATCTGGGCTCGTCACGTCATCATCTGGTCAAGTCATGCGAAGACAGCCTGCGCCGGTTGGGCACTGACCACATCGATATCTACCATATGCATGGGTTCGATGCGACCACCCCTGTAGAAGAAACTCTGCAGACGCTCGACACTCTGGTGCGCAGCGGCAAGGTGCGTTACATCGCGTGTTCAAATTTTTCCGGCTGGCACTTGATGAAATCGCTGGCGGTTTCGGAGAGATATGGATGGGCGCGCTATGTAGCTCATCAGGTTTATTACTCTTTGGTGGGGCGGGAGTATGAGTGGGAACTTATGCCACTGGGTCTGGATCAGAAGGTGGGAGCGCTCATTTGGAGTCCCCTGGGATGGGGACGGCTGACTGGAAAGCTTCGCAGAGGGCAGCCGTTGCCGGAAGTCAGTCGTCTACACAAGACTTCAGAACAAGGCCCACCAGTCAACAATGAATATCTCTACAAAGTTGTAGATGCCATTGACAAAGTTGCGACAGAAACGGGAAAGTCGGTTCCACAGATTGCGCTTAACTGGCTATTGCAGCGTCCCACGGTTTCGAGTGTGATCGTTGGCGCACGCAATGAAGAGCAATTACGGCAGAACCTGGCGGTGGTAGATTGGAAGTTGACTGCGGAACAGATTGCTGCGCTCGATGCGGCCAGTGTGATAAGCCCGGCTTATCCTTATTGGCATCAAGACCAGTTTGTGGATCGGAATCCTCCGCCGGTGCAACGATGACCAAGTAAACTTGATCGCAGGAGTTCTCAAATGACAGAAACGGAACAGTTGGCCGAGAAGAAGTGCGTGCCCTGCAAGGGCGGCGTGCCGCCGATGAAGGGACGCGAGCTGACGCAAATCCTGCAACAGGTGCCCGAGTGGAAGGCAGTGGACGAGCACCATATTACGCGCATGTTTACCTTCCCTGACTTCAAGCAGGCACTGGCCTTTGTGAATCGCGTAGGTGAAATTGCCGAGGATCAGGGGCACCATCCGGATATTTATTTGACGTGGGGTAAGGTCGATTTGACGTTATGGACGCATAAGATCGACGGGTTGACAGAGAGCGATTTCATAATGGCGGCCCGGATTGACCGTGTGTTGGGGAAGTGACTTCATAAAGCCAAGCTGTTATATATCCCGTTCTCGCCAAGGCCGCATGGCCCATCCCCAGAGCGCTGCAGGGATAAGCATCGAAATACCCACCACAGTAGTTACGGCGCGAGGCGAGAAGCCCCAATCCATGAAGCGGCCGCAGACATAGGCTCCTACGGCGATGCTTAACATCCCTAACGCATTGTCGGCGGCGAAGACGCGGCCGCGGAATCGGTCTTCAGTGTTGAGCTGTAGCAGCGTGGTTGAGAAAACCCACACCGTCGATCCTCCGCAATGCGCAAAGGCTATATACAGGCATGCGATCCAGACGCTGTAAGCTCCGCCCAGCGCGGCGTAACCGATTCCAATGATTACATATCCGACAAGAATTCCCTGACGCAAGCGAAGCTCAAGGTGCCCCGCCCAACGCGCCGACAGCAGCGGCCCGAATAAAGTTCCCACCCCACGGGCGCCGATTAGCAGACTCATCCCCAGCATGGCGGCGCGCTCCGGATCGCTGCCGCGCCAGTGCACCGGAAAGTAGCGACGACCCATCACGGTGAATAAGACCCAGCCGGGGCCGACCATCAATTCTCCCGCTTTTGCGAATACCGTCGCCAGCAGACTGCGATCGTTCTTCACATATCGAATGCCTTCAATCACCGGCGAATAGTCGACGAGGTCTCTTGCACGTAACGGCGCCGAAGCTTCGGCATGCGGTTCAGCGAAGTGCATTCTGCCGATAAAGATCGCCGAAACCAGAAACGACAACGCGTTTAGGATGAATACCGCGTCGCGGCCGAACAGCGCGGCGACAACACCGCCAAGCGCCGCGCCGATCATCAGGTTCATTGACCAGGTGGAGGAAGAAATGGTGTTGGCCAGAACTATGTCTTCCTTACTAACAATATTAGGAATGACAGCATTTCGGGCGGGGCCAAAAAAAGTGGCGATCGAAGTTTCCAGCAGTAGCAATGGGTAGACCAGCCAGACAGTACTGCGTGATCGTACTAACAACATCGCCAATACAGTGACAAAGCGCAACATGTCGGCGGTGATCATCACTGATTTGCGGCTAAGGCGGTCATTGATTACACCGGCCAGAGGACCGACAAAGGTTTGCGGCAGGATCTGCACCATCAGGGCCAAACCTACCGATCCCGCCCGTCCGGTGAGCTCTAGTAACAGGCTAAACAATGCTAGAGTGTAGAACCAGTCGCCAATTTCGCTGACAATTTGCGCCAGCCATAAATTGCGGAAATTAGTATTGTCGCGCAGTAGTCGCCAATAAGCGGAGAAAGTGACGGCGTTACTGACGCGTTCTGACTGTGTGTCCATGGAAGTTGTTATCGTAAATCACGAATATGGGTTCGAGACGTGAAGGGCCAGCAGACTCTCACTTATAATCCTTGCATGCTCGATGAGAATGAATTTCGGAAACATTCTGAGATCTCGCTGGAAGGTCTAAAGCAATCGCTGATAACGGCGGAAGAAACCGCCGACTTCGAAGTAGAGGATCAGTCGGGGGCGCTGCATATTTCTTTTGAAGATGGCAATAGGTTTGTGATTTCTCCAAACGCACCGGTGCGACAGATTTGGATTTCAGCGCTGGCTACTAGTTTCAAACTGGATTGGGTTGACGACGACTTTGTGCTGCAAAAGACTGGTGAAAGGTTGAAACCGTTGGTGGCGCGGCTGGTGAATCAGCAGTTGGGTGAAGACGTGGTCAAACTGGACTGAGCTCGCGTCAGCGAGTTCCCAATTTGCGCTTCAGATCGGTGGCGATCTGCCTGCCGTGGAAGCGTCCGTTTTCGATAAAGATTTCGTTGGTCCGCGATCCTGCGACGATTACTCCCGCCACATAAATACCCGGCACATTACTTTCGAGCGTCTCCGGATCGCAGACCGGACGGCATTGTTCGGCGGATAACTCAATTCCCATGGCGCGCAGAAAATCGTAGTCGGGATGGTAACCCACCAGAGCGAAAACGAAATCATTTTTGAGGCGCACTGGTCCCTCCGGCGTGTCAAGCATGACCGCATCGGCCTCGATTGCCACAATTGAAGAGTTGAAGTAAGCCTTCACTTCCCCAGCCTTGATGCGGTTCTCGATGTCCGGAAGAATCCAGTACTTCACGTGCGAGTGCATTTTTGCGCCGCGATGCACCAGGGTCACGCGTGCGCCATGTCGCCACAGATCGAGAGCGGAAATCGCGGCGGAATTTTTGCCTCCGATGACAATCACGTCCATATCAAAATAAGGATGTGGCTCGCGATAATAGTGAAACACTTTGGGTAGATCTTCGCCCGGAACGCCGAGATAATTCGCGAGATCGTAGTAACCTGTGGAAACGACCAATTTTTGCGCTTGATAGTCGAAGATTCGGCCTAACCGGTCGGAAGTGGTGACGCGAAAGTCGCCATCTTTGCCCGTAACAGTTTCCACCCGCTGATATTGCACCAGCGGCAGATGGTAGTGCTCCGAAACCTTGCGATAGTACTCAAGCGCCTCTTCGCGTGTAGGTTTTTGGTGCGCCGTGGTGAAAGGAATATCGCCAATTTCCAGCAGTTCGGGCGTGGTGAAAAACGTCATGCCCGCCGGATAGTTGTAGAGTGAATTGACCAGGCAGCCCTTGTCGACAACCATAACTTTCAATCCGGCACGCTGAGCCTCAATGCCGCAGGCAAGGCCAGTTGGTCCGGCCCCGATCACCAGTACATCGGCTTGGCGATTTGAGGCGGGCTGCAATTCAGCGCGGGGCAGCGCATCGGGGATTTGCTCGGTGGCCACGTCTTCTTTTGGCAAAACAGAAGTTCTTCTGGAACGGGGCATTGGGGCCTTGTAAAGGGCGATTCTAGCACGCGGGTCGCAGTGCCGATGTGAAGCGTTTACCTCCGCTCGGACGGTTGCCTACAAAAGGCATGGACAGACGTTTCGATGCAACAGCAAAGCGACCGAGCTGGCCCTTGCTATACTTTTGATGTTACATTTCTCGTTTTTTTATCTGTATTTTCCTTACAGGAGCACTCATGGCGACCGCGACGCAAGAACCTACCCGGCTGGAAAAAGACTCGATTGGACCAAAGGAAATCCCGGCAAATGTTTACTACGGAATTCAGACGGCGCGAGCTGTGGAGAATTATCCAATTTCTGGAATGCGGGCGCATCCCACGCTGATTGCGGCTTTCGGCATGGTGAAAGAAGCTGCCGCGGCAGGCCAACAAAGAATTGAAACTAGTGGATGACAAACGCGCTGACGCTATCATTCGCGCCGCGAAAGAAGTGCAGGAGGGCAAGTGGAACCAGGAATTTGTGGTGGATGTGTTTCAGGCCGGGGCCGGCGTCAGTTTCCACATGAATTCCAACGAAGTCATTGCCAACCGGGCGGTAGAAATGCTGGGCGGAACGCTCGGCGACTATTCGATCGTTCACCCCAATGATCACGTGAATTACGGCCAGTCGACCAACGATGTCTTCCCTACCGGCATGCGCCTCGCCACTTTATTGGAGTTGGAAAAGCTGTATCCCGTGCTAGACGGCCTGATTGCGGCTCTAGATGGCAAGGGGAAAGAATTCCACGAGATTCTTGAAATCTGGCCGAACCCATATGCAGGACGCAGTCCCCATGCGACTAGGGCAGGAGTTCGCCGCTTATGGCGGTGCGATTCGTAGGGCGAAGGACGCAATTCGTGCTGCCTCTGAGTCGTTGCGAGAACTGGGCCTCGGAGGATCGGCGGTCGGAACCGGCATCAACACTCATCCCGATTATCGAGAAAAAGCCATTCGTAACTTGTCGAAGATTTCAGGCCAGAAGCTTTCGCCCGCTGACGATATGCGCTACGCCATGCAGTCAAACTTCGCCATGGCGGCGGTTTCATCTGCTCTGCGCAATTTGGCGCTGGAAGTTGTTCGCATCTCAAACGACCTGCGATTGCTTTCGTCCGGCCCTAATACCGGATTCGCCGAGATCAACCTGCCTGCGTTGCAACCGGGGTCGTCGATTATGCCGGGGAAGATTAATCCGGTGATGCCGGAGTTGGCGGCTATGGTGGCGTTTCAGGTTGTAGGCAATGACGTTGCCGTAGCCATGGCGGTACAGGCGGGCCAACTCGAATTGAATGTCATGATGCCGACCATGGCTTACAGCGTGATGCAGTCCATCAATATCCTCACCAACATGCTGCGGCAGTTTACCGACAAGTGCGTCAGCGGAATCACGGCAAACCCCAAGCGTTGCAATTTCTATGCGCAGGCGACCGTATCATTAGCCACCGCGCTGAATCCCTATATTGGATACGCAAAGGCGGCGGAGATTGCGAAGGAAGCCGTGGCTACGGGACGGTCAATCATCGAAATCGCGCGCGAGAAGAAGCTGCTAAGCGAGCAGGAGATCAACGACATTCTCGACCCGGTGCGTATGACGGAACCAGTTAGGCCGCTCGATTCCGCCGCCAAGCGGGATGAGGTCAAAAGCAAATAAATCTATCCCGCTGCCACTTCTTCGCGTTTCGCTCGCTGGTGACTTTCTGCCTGCGGTTTCTTTCGAAGCGTGATCGCAATGACGCTCACCAGCACTAACAGAGTTCCCACAATCGTGCGTACCCCAATCGGCTCACCACCAAAAAAGTAGCCGATCGCCACAGCCACTACAGGATTGACATACGCATAAGTCCCCACTCTCGTGGGCGATTCGTAGTGCAGCAGCCAGACGTAGGCGGTGAAGCCCACGATCGATCCGGCGACGATCAGGTACAGTAATGCAAACCACGCATTCCATGAGACGGTGCGAGGATGGAAGCGCGAAAACTCTCCGGTCACCCCCGCCACGAGAATCAGCAGGGTGCCACCAGCCAGCATTTGGGTGGCAGCACTCATGGCCTTCGATTCTGGTAGCGGAGTCTTTCGCGTCACGACTGTTGCAACCGACCAGGTGCATGCGGCCAGCAGCAAGGCGGCCGCGGCGGCGTGATCAATAGGCGTCTCGCCGATAGCGAAAGAGTTGTTCATCAACACAGCGACGCCCGCGATGCCAACGAGAAGCGAAATGCCCAGGGCCACCGTAAGTCTCTGAGTTCGCAAAAGAATAATTTCAAACAGTGCTATGAATACTGGGATAGTGGCCAACACTACAGCCGCGATACCCGACGGAATGCGCTGTTCCGCCCAAAACAGGCAACCGTAGTCGAGCACAAAGATGAGGCCGCCGAGCATCGACGCGCCCACCCATTGTTTGCGTCTGGGGGCCGGCGTACCGCTGAAACGCAGCCATGCGTACATGACAATTCCAGCCGCAAAAAAACGTATGGCGGCCATGAGAAATGGCGGCAGTTCGTGGACACCAATGCGAATGGCGAGAAAAGTCGATCCCCAGACAATGTAAATAATGGCAAACGCCAGCAGGATCTTCCATGACGCTGGGCGGGCGGCGGTTGTCATCGTCTTACTCCTTGCATGATCCTGAATAGATGGTTGGACGACACAGAACGAACTAACTTTCTGCATGAAACAATTTAATGGCAGGCAGGAATGCCGGTAATCAGAAACGCTCGTCGAGGTCGCCGTTTGTTTTTCCGAAGCTGAGACCAAGCAGGTTGGATGGGTCCGCCGGTTCGACGTTCTTGCTGGCGACCAGTACCTGAAATGATTCTCCCACACCCGAAGGGGTGATCAGGTGTTTGAGTTGGAGCGCAACTTTAGCGCGCTCCTGCGGCAGTCGACAATCCTCAAAAGCGTCCGCGAACTGGTTGCGCTCTCCGATCCCGAGCAGAAACTGCGATTGAGTTACCAGCCGCTGTGGACGAAGACCAGTACGCTCAAATTCTGCTGCTAGTGCCGTAAAGTTGACATGCGCTGTAATATCCTGCTCGCCCGGCGACTGGTATGGGTTTGCGCTGGCGGAATGTTGGTGGTAGGTCATTAGCGTTCCGCGATGGCGGCCCGCCAACTGTTCTCTGCGGGTATAGCCGTAGTCGACGGCAATCATGAAGCCGCGATTGAGGATGGCGGCAATCGCCGCACCATATTGTTGCGCGAGAAAAGAAACTTCCAGGCGTTCGCCTGGCAGCGGTTGCACGCTGTATTGCTCAAGAAATTGTGACTCCGCGGGGGAAGCGCGCACCCAAGTTTCCGTTAGTCCTTCGCTGATTCGTAACGAACCTTTAGAAGTTAGGATTTCTACGGGCAGTGCGTCGAAGAACTCGTTGACGAAGATAAGTAGGGGGATGTCGGAGGGGAGCGAGCGCGACAGCATTACTTGTTCTGTCGAGACGTTACTCGGCGGCATCTTAACTTCTATCGATGCGGCCTTGTTTCGTTCAAAATGCCGAGCCAGCGTTACCTGGATTCGAGAACGCAACGCGGCAGACTGTTCCAGCAACGAGTAGTACAGAGCCTGAAAGAATTCCGGAAATTTTTTCTCTGCCCAGTCAAGAACGTCTTGGGCAAACAATCCGCGGCCCGGGCCGAGTTCAAGAATCTCAATTTGCGCTGGTTTTCCCAATACCCGCCACATCTCTTGCAACTGTCGACATATTAGGCGGCCAAAAACGGCATGCACGTCGCTTGAGGTGTAGAAATCTCCAGACTTGCCGAACTGTTCAGCATTGCGCGAGTAATATCCAAACTCGGGATCGTAGAGGCAAATCTCCATATAGCGCGAAAAGCGCAGGGGGCCGAGAGCCCTTATTTCTCCATCAATCTTCTGCCGCAGCGTCACAGGCGGTCCTGCTGGCGCTCGGCGCGGTTCTGCGGCGTGCGGACAAACATCTCGATGAGGTAATCATGCAAGCAGTCAAAGAGCTGGCGCTGAAAGGTCCATTCAAATTGCGGATGATCTAGGTCGCGAGGATGCAGGTCGAAGTAGTAGGTGTGAACCGGAATCGAGCGGTCCTTGAACTGAATGATAACTTCGACACCCTCGCCCTTGGCTCGCGCCGAAAAATCAAGCAGCGGATGCTCATAGAGGCGAAGCTGCAACAGTACCCGATCAAGACGTGCGTTGGTGGCTTCCGGCACGCAACCAGCTTATCCTAACCGGGTTCCTATTCCGTCGGGGTCGCGACGAACCGCTCGAATACCTCATTGGAAAGCAATCGGCCGCGTGCGGTCAACCGAACCACTTCTTTTTCCCGCCGCAACAGGCCCATCTGAACAAGTTCGTCGATTACCGGTCGAAGGGCAGTGAGCCGAGCAAGGCCAAATTCGCTAACTAAGTTCGCCAAGTCCACGCCCCGGGTTAACCGAAGTCCCAGGAAAAAAGATTCTTCTAACGCCTCTTGCTGAGATATGAAACTCGGCCCAGTCTGAGTTCCAGCAACGTAGGGTTCTAGAGAATCAGGGGACGCGAATCGTACGTAGGGTGGGCCGGAGCCATCTACCGTGTCCGAAATCCGCAGCATCGAGTGGGCATCCACGCCAAATCCCAGGTACGCCTGCCTCGTCCAGTACTTCATATTATGTGTGGACTCAAATCCTGGTCTCGCGAAATTTGAGATTTCGTATTGCAAGACGCCGACGGCGTCTAACTTTTCGCTGGCAGCCTCGTAAAAATCGGCAGTCACATCATCATCGGGCACCTTGTGCGCGTGATACCGGGTCCCGCCTGCCAGCACTTCCCTGCCCAAGCGCGAGTCCTCGTTGACCTCGAGCATGTATACACTAACGTGTGGCACGCCCAAGGCGATCGCTTGCGTTACGGAGTAGTCCCAACTTTCAGCGCTCTGGTGTGGCAGGCCGGCGATTAGGTCTACATTGATATTCGAGATGTTTACGGCGCGAAGTCGTCGAACATCGTCGGCCACGGTCGCCGCCTTGTGAATTCGCCCAACGGCGGCCGACTCCTGATCGATAAACGACTGGACTCCGAGACTCACCCGGTTTACACCACATCGCGACAAGCTTTCCAACATTCCCGCGCTCAAAGTTCCAGGAGCGCATTCGACCGTGATCTCCGCATCGGGCAGCACCTGTAAATTTTTATGCACAGCGGAGAAGAGCGCCTCAAGCTGTTGAGTCTCGAGTACAGTAGGTGTGCCTCCGCCGAGGAATATCGAATCGACCAGCGGATCGGACTCTCCGCCAAGACTGGCGGCCAGTTCCGCGGCATGATCGATGTCGCTGACTACGCGATCGACATACCTTTGAAAGACAGCCTTCGAGAAAACATCGGATGCGAAATTGCAATAACTGCACTTGGTCTTACAGAACGGTACGGAGATGTACAGGCCAAGCGGCATCGAGTTATTATGACACCTCGCCCAAGCATAGCTTGCATCTCAATATGCAAACGCAGATAATCCGGATGCTGTATGAGAACCAGAAACTAAGGAAAGGCATGGGCGTTTGTCCGCCTAAAAACTGAATGCTTCCTCGCGTTGTGATTACTGGTATGGGAGTTGTAAGCCCCAACGGCATGGGCAAAGAAGCATTCTGCCGCGCCATTCTGGCGGGCAAGAGCGGCGTAAAGCGGATTTCCCGGTGGGACCCCGCTGACCTTCCGGTACAAATCGCCGGCGAGATTTCTGAATTCGATGAATTGGCCTGGGTCGAAGCAAAAGAGCTTAAGCATGTGTCACGAGTCGTTCCGCTAGCGCTGGCCGCCTCCACCGAAGCACTTAAAGATGCCGACATTCGCTACGCTGACATGTCGATGGAAGAAAAGCGCAAGATCGGTGTGATTATCGGCACCGGCGGCGGCGCCCAGGAATTTTCTGAAGAGCAGTACAAGCTGTGGCACACCGGGCACGTCAAGCAGGTGAGCCTGTTTTGTATTCCCAGCGGAACTATGGGAACGCTGCCCAGCGAAATCAGTATGCGCTTCGGATTTCGCGGCTATAGCCACGTGGTGACGGCGGGATGCACGTCTTCAACCGACGCACTCGGTTATGCCTACCAGCACATTCAAGCAGGAGTGCAACCGCTCTTCCTGGTGGGCGGCGTAGATTCACCGATTACGCCGGGAATCGTCAAGGGATATACCCTGCTTAGGGCGCTGACCCAATCGTGGAATGACCAGCCGGAGCGCGCTTCGCGGCCGTTTTCCGCCGACCGCGATGGCTTTGTGGTGGCCGAAGGCTCATGGATGTTTGTGCTCGAAGAATACGAGCACGCCAAAGCTCGAGGCGCCCACATCTATGCGGAGATTACTGGTTACGGATCGACGTGCGAAGCTTTCCACCGCGTGCGGATGAGCGATTCGCCAGAAGAGCCGGCACGCGCCATGAGCCTGGCGCTTGAGGAGGGCGGTATAACCGCAGAGAATATTCAATACGTCAATCTTCACGGAACCTCCACGGAGATGAATGACCGGGTAGAGACGCGAGCTGTCAAGTTGGCACTGGGAAACCGCGCAGGCAAAATTCCGATGTCAGGGTTAAAGTCGCAAATCGGACACGCGCAAGGTGCATGTGGCTCGGCAAGTGTTGCCGCAACGCTGATCGCCATGGAGCATGGAAAAATCCCGCCTACGATCAATCTGGACTCACCAGATCCGGAATGTGATTTGGATTACGTTCCGGACGTCGGACGTCAGGTTGCGATCGAACACGCTATTTGCAATTGCGTAGGATTTGGATCGAAGAATTCTGCGCTGTTGCTTAAAAAGATCGCCTGAGAGTGTAGCGGCATTAACAGCAGACTGCTCTTTCGATCGAATGACAACGGATACTAGGAAGGAGCGCCGACCGGGATTTTGACGGCTACGGCCGTTCCCGGATTACTGTTCTCCATTTTTAATTCTCCGCCGAGTTCCAGCGTGCGCTGCCTCATTCCACCGATACCTACGCCGAGCCTTCCCGGCCATAGCTCCAGGATTTGTTGATCAATTCCCTTCCCATCATCTTTGATCTTGATCAGCACGTTCCCGTCTTCACAATGAAGTGTTACCCATGCGTTATTGGCCTTTGCATGGCGGAAAACGTTGGTAAGAGCCTCCTGAATAATGCGAAAGATCGCAGTTTCCAATTCCGAAGGCAGCCTGGGAAAGGGCTGCGGACGCACATCGAGCGTGGCTTGAATCCCGCTGCGCTTGCTAAGGCCTTCAACATACCAGCTTACAGCGGAGAGCAATCCGACTTCGTCGAGCAGCGGAGGGTGGAGCAGGTGCGACATGCTGCGAGTTTGTTTGATGACGCTATCCATAAGTTCGCTCGCCTCGTTCGCTGCCTCATCCTTGCGCTCAATGGTGCGCTGCAAAGGAATGCCATCAAGCATTATCTTTGCCGCTGCCAGTTCTTGCCCAAGCCCATCGTGCAATTCGCGGGCGATTCGGCGGCGTTCGTCATCCTGCATGGTCATAAGGCGAGCTGACAGTTTTCGTAGTGCTGCCGTTCTTTCAGCGACGACCTTTTCTAGTTCACTCGCGCTGTCACGAATTGATTGTTCAAGCACCTTGCTGTCGTGAATGTCAGAACAGGTGCCATACCACGCTTCGATTGCGCCTTGAGAATCGCGGATCGGCACAGCCCGAGCCCGAAACCACCGAAAGGAGCCATCGCGGCCGCGCAAACGAAATTCCGATTCATAGTTCGCGCCTGACTCGATGCCGCTTAGCCATTCGGCCTTGCTACCACTGCGATCTTCGGGATGAAGATAGGCCGCCCAACCTGATCCGTTGATACTCGCGGGATCGGCGCCGGTATATTCGTAAAAACGCTGGCTGATGTAATCACGTGTACCATCGGAGTGGCGGCTGAAAATAATATCTGGCGCCGTTTGCACAATTGCGTCGAGTTCCTGATGTTTCTTGGCAAGTTCCAGATTCAACTGCTGCAGACTTCTGCTGCGCCGCTCAAGCTCTTCAGTGCGTTCTGCAACCCGCTCTTCAAGTTGCCGGTTCAGCGTTTCCAGCTCACGAGTCTTACGATGCAACTCGGTGAACAAGCTGACCTTGGCACGCAACAATTCTGCCACCACGGGAACAGAAATGTAATCGACAGCCCCGCGCTGATAGCCCTTCACTCGATCAAGATCTGTAAGATGGATGGCCGAAATAAAGATGATGGCGATTTTCTGGAAGCGAGGGTGCTGCCGAATCATGTCGGCCAGTTCAAAGCCGTCAAGCTCAGGCATGCTCACATCAAGCAAGACAACCGCGATGTCGTGCTTGAGGAGCAACTCAAGAGCTTGCCTGCCCGAAGTCGCCTTGATCAGGTTCTCGCCCAGTTCTGCCAGCATGACCTCATAGCTGAGCAGTTTGCCCGGTTGATCATCGACCATCAGTATGTTGACTTGCTCTTGTACGTTCATCCTTGTGATTACCCTTCCGGAGTTACTAGCGATGCAGCCACATCCGGAGAGTTGATAACAACTGTTCAGTATTTACGGGTTTGGCAAGGTATTCTGAGGCTCCCGCTTCGAGACATTTTTCGCGGTCACCCTTCATTGCCTTGGCGGTCAAGGCAACGATCGGCAAGCGGCGGAACAGCGCATTCTGGCGAATCACCTGCATGGTTTCGTAGCCATCCATCTCAGGCATCATGATGTCCATTAGAACGATAGCGATATCTGGCGTGGATTCCAAAGTCGCGATGGCTTCGCGGCCGGTGCCGGCAGTTAATACTGACATTCCTCGTCTTTCTAACACGCTGCTAAGCGCGAAAATATTTCGCACATCATCATCGACGACCAGAACTTTCTTTCCTAGCAGAGCCTCATCGGAACGGTGCAACCGGTCGAGCATTCTTTGCTTCTCGACTGGCAAGTCCGCAACTACTCGGTGCAGGAACAATGCAGTTTCGTCAAGCAACCGCTCAGGAGACTCAACTCCTTTCACCACGACGCTTCTCGCCAAGGTGTGCAGGCGAGCGTCTTCTTCCGGTGACAATTCCTTGCCGGTGAATACCACGACCGGCAAGTCACCGACAGATTCATCATCCCGCATGCGCTCCAGAATTTCGAAGCCTGACATATCGGGGAGACGCAGATCTAGTACCACGCAATCAAATTGCTCCTCTGCCACGGCGGTTAGGGCCTCACTGCCGGTTGAGGCAGTAGTGACGTCAATGTCGTCATAGCCAAGCAGCTCTCTGATCGTGAACTGTTCTGCGGGATTATCTTCCACTACCAGGAGACGCTTACGGCGCGGGGCGGCGTACTCTTTGATACGTTCCAGCGCATCTTCCAAATCGCCAGGCGACGAGGGCTTGGTAACAAACGCAAACGCTCCCCGCGCAAGTCCATGGTGACGGTCTTCGTCGAGCGTTAGCATTTGCACTGGGATGTGGCGCGTGGTTGGATCCTGCTTAAGGTGATTAAGCACCGTCCACCCCAACATGTCAGGCAGGAACACGTCTAGGGAAACGGCAGTAGGATGGTACTCGCGAGCTAGCGCCAAAGCGTCTGAACCGCGCATCGCCACCAGTACCTTGAAACCCTTGTCCCGGGCCAGATCGCTGAGTATGCCCGCGTAATGCGGATCATCTTCCACGATCAGCAGGACTGAGTCGTCGGGCCGCAAATCCTGACGGTCGTCCGGAATCTGCTCCAGCGGTCGCTCTGAAATCACAACCTGAGCAAGTTGCAGCGCCGGACTCTGAGCGGCTGCGGGCTCGTGAGCCGTTGGCTTCGCGGTAACTGATGGTCCGACGTAGGTTTGCGGTAAATAAAGCGTGAACGAACTGCCTTCACCAGGCACGCTGCGAAGTTGGATTTCGCCGCCGAGCAAACTTGCCAGTTCCCGGCTGATAGCCAAACCCAGGCCGGTTCCGCCGTATTTCCGGCTTGTCCCCGCATCTGCCTGCTGGAAGGCCTCGAAGATGATGCGCTGCTTGTCGAATGGAATTCCGATTCCGGTATCCGATACCTGGAAGGAGATGACAGACGCCGCATTGGACAGAATGGGATGATCTTCGCTCCAGCCGGCGCTTGCAGCTGAAACCGCCAGGCGAACACCACCCTGCTCGGTGAATTTGAACGCGTTCGATAACAGATTCTTCAGCACCTGTTGCAAACGCTTGGAGTCAGTCACCAGGCTGCGGCCCATGTGCGGGTCGCCGTTAATTTCGAAGGTTAACTTGCGATTTTCCGCTTCATGCCGGAACGGTCTGCCGACCATTTCCAGCAATCCAGCGAAGAATACTTCCTCCGCCTCGACCGATACTGTTCCAGACTCGATCTTCGAAAGATCGAGAATGTCGCTGATCAGGTTAAGAAGATCGGTGCCGGCGCCATGAATGGTGCGGGCGAATTCGACTTGCTTCGGCGTCAGGTTGCCGTCGGGATTGTCGGTGAGCTGCTGTCCCAGCACTAGAATGCTGTTGAGCGGCGTCCGCAGTTCGTGCGACATGTTAGCAAGGAACTCGGATTTGTACTTCGAAGTCAGCGCCAGCTCCTTTGCTTTTTCTTCAAGTGCGCGGCGAGCCTGCTCAATTTCCTGATTCTTGCGTTCCACTTCCACATTTTGTTCGGCGAGCTGTTGGGCCTTCTGCGCCAGCTGTTCGTTGGTCTGCTGGAGTTCCTTCTGCTGGGTCTGGAGTTCGGCGGCAAGCTGCTGCGACTGCTTCAGCAGCGCTTCGGTTTGCATGGTTGCTTCGATACTGTTAAGCACGATGCCAATGCTGGCGGTCAGTTGCTCGAGGAATGCAAGGTGCGATGCGGTAAAGGCGCTAAGCGAAGCCAGTTCGATGACCGCCTTGACTCGATCTTCAAACAGTACTGGCAAAACAATAACGTTGCGCGGCACCGCTTCGAACAATCCCGATCGAATTGGGATCGTGTCCGGCGGCAAGTCGCTGATCAGCATCCGCTGTTTTTCCGCAGCGCATTGCCCTACGAGACCTTCGCCGAGGCTAATACGTCGCAGATGCCCCTCATTACCGTCGCCGGCAAAAGCCGAGAGCAGAACCATGCCGGCCGATTCCTCGGCTTCCATCTGATAGATAACGCCCTGCTGCGCGTTTACCAGCGGCGCGAGTTCCGACAACAATCTCCTTCCTACCGTGCTCAGGTCACGCTGCCCCTGCAACATGCCGGTAAAGCGCGCGAGGTTTGTCTTAAGCCAGTCTTGTTCGGTGTTGCGCTCCGTAGTTCCACGGAGGTTGTTGATCATGGTGTTGATGTTGTCTTTTAGCTCTGCCACCTCGCCGCTCGCTTCCACCTGAATGGATCGGGTAAGATCGCCCTTGGTGACAGCGGTCGCCACTTCGGCGATCGCGCGTACCTGGCGCGTGAGGTTATCGGCTAGCAGGTTCACATTGCCCACTAGATCTTTCCAGGTTCCGGCCGCGCCCGGCACGTTGGCCTGCCCGCCCAGTCGGCCTTCTACGCCGACCTCTCTCGCAACCGTTGTTACCTGATCGGCGAAAGTCGCCAGCGTGTCGGTCATGTTGTTGATGGTTTCGGCGAGCGCAGCGACTTCTCCTTTCGCGTTTACCGTAAGTTTTTGCGTCAACACGCCGTTGGCGACGGCGGTCACCACTTTCACGATACCGCGCACCTGTTCGGTCAGGTTGGCGGCCATCACGTTTACGTTGTCGGTGAGATCTTTCCAGGTTCCGGCGACGCCCGGCACCTGCGCCTGTCCGCCGAGCTTTCCTTCAGTCCCCACTTCGCGGGCCACGCGAGTTACTTCAGCGGCGAAGGCGTTGAGCTGATCGACCATCGTATTAATGGTGTTTTTCAACTCAAGAATTTCGCCTTTGACATCCACCGTGATTTTGCGGGATAGATCACCACGCGCAACGGCCGTCGTAACTTCAGCGATGTTTCGCACCTGAGCGGTCAGATTGCCCGCCATGGCGTTTACCGAGTCCGTCAGATCTTTCCAAGTCCCGGCGACTCCGGGTACGTTGGCCTGTCCACCTAGCCGGCCCTCAGTACCAACTTCGCGGGCGACGCGCGTCACTTCGGCGGCGAACGACCGCAGTTGCTCGACCATGGTGTTGAGCGTTTCTTTGAGCTGCAAAATTTCGCCGCGGACGTCCACCGTGATCTTCTTCGATAAGTCACCGTTCGCAATTGCGGTCGCAACTTCGGCGATGTTACGCACCTGGCCAGTAAGGTTGCTGGCCATGAAATTTACGTTGTCAGTAAGATCTTTCCAGGTTCCGGCAACTCCCGGCACTTCCGCCTGGCCGCCAAGCTTGCCGTCGGTACCGACTTCGCGGGCCACACGGGTAACTTCACCGGCAAAGGCATTGAGCTGATCGACCATCGTATTAATGGTGTTCTTCAGCTCAAGAATTTCGCCTTTCACATCTACCGTGATTTTGCGTGACAAATCGCCACTGGCTACGGCGGTTGTCACTTCAGCAATGTTTCGCACCTGCGCCGTGAGATTACCGGCCATGGAGTTCACGGAGTCCGTAAGATCTTTCCAGGTTCCGGCAACTCCAGGCACGTTAGCCTGTCCGCCAAGTCGTCCTTCGGTTCCTACTTCGCGAGCCACACGGGTTACCTCGCCGGCGAATGCATTGAGCTGGTCCACCATGGTGTTGATGGTTTCCTTCAGCAGCAGAATTTCGCCGCTGACATTCACCGTGATTTTTTTGGACAAGTCACCATTTGCGATCGCCGTGGAGACTTCCGCAATGTTACGTACCTGGCCAGTGAGGTTGCTGGCCATGGAATTCACAGAATCGGTGAGATCTTTCCATGTGCCGCCCACGCCCGGTACCTGCGCCTGTCCACCGAGTTTTCCGTCGGTACCGACTTCGCGGGCTACGCGCGTAACTTCTGAAGCGAACGAGCGCAGCTGGTCCACCATCGTGTTGATGGTGTCTTTGAGTTCGAGAATTTCTCCCTTCACGTCCACCGTAATTTTGCGCGACAAGTCCCCACGAGCCACGGCAGTCGCGACCTCGGCGATATTTCGCACCTGGGCCGTGAGGTTGCCGGCCATGAAGTTTACGTTGTCGGTCAAATCCTTCCAGGTTCCGGCGACGCCCGGGACCTGCGCCTGTCCTCCGAGTTTTCCCTCCGTACCAACTTCCCGAGCTACGCGCGTTACTTCGCCGGCGAACGCGTTGAGCTGGTCCACCATGGTGTTGATAGTGTTTTTCAGCTCAAGGATTTCGCCCTTCACGTCTACGGTGATTTTGCGCGACAAGTCGCCACGAGCCACGGCGGTTGTAACCTCCGCGATGTTGCGCACCTGTCCGGTAAGGTTGCCGGCCATGGAGTTGACGGAGTCGGTAAGATCCTTCCAGGTCCCAGCTACGCCGGGAACGTTAGCCTGACCACCCAGACGACCTTCGGTTCCGACTTCGCGGGCCACGCGCGTAACCTCACCGGCGAACCGGTTGAGCTGGTCGACCATGGTATTGAGAGTCTCTTTTAGCTGGAGGATCTCGCCGCGAACGTCCACCGTGATTTTCTTGGAGAGATCACCGGTTGCGATGGCCGTCGCCACTTCGGCGATGTTACGAACCTGGCCAGTCAAGTTGCTGGCCATGAAGTTCACGTTATCGGTGAGATCTTTCCAGGTTCCGCCGACGCCGGGCACCTGAGCCTGTCCGCCAAGCTTTCCTTCGGTTCCGACCTCGCGGGCCACGCGCGTTACTTCGCCGGCGAATGCATTGAGCTGGTCGACCATCGTATTGATGGTGTCTTTGAGTTCGAGAATTTCACCCTTTACGTCTACCGTGATTTTGCGTGACAAGTCGCCACGAGCCACAGCGGTCGTAACCTCAGCAATATTTCGGACCTGGGCTGTAAGGTTGCCGGCCATGGCGTTCACGGAGTCGGTTAAATCTTTCCACGTCCCGGCTACACCGGGCACCACGGCCTGTCCACCGAGCTTTCCGTCGGTACCGACTTCACGAGCCACACGCGTCACTTCCGAAGCGAACGACCGAAGCTGATCCACCATTGTGTTGATGGCTTCTTTGAGCTGCAGAATTTCGCCGCGAACGTCCACCGTAATTTTGCGTGACAAATCCCCGCTGGCCACGGCGGTGGCAACTTCTGCGATGTTTCGCACCTGGCCGGTAAGGTTGCTGGCCATGGAGTTCACCGAGTCCGTCAGATCCTTCCACGTTCCAGCAACACCTGGAACCTGCGCCTGACCGCCTAGTTTGCCGTCGGTTCCCACTTCGCGGGCCACACGCGTAACTTCCGCGGTGAAAACGCCCAGCTGCTGAATCATCGTGTTAACGATATTGGCGGAGCGGAGGAACTCGCCTTCCAAAGGGCGTCCATCAACATCGAGCCGAACCGTCTGCGTCAGGTTTCCCTGAGCGACGGCGGCGATCGCGCGAGTTACTTCCGCCGTAGGACGAAGCAAGTCTTCAACCAGGGTATTGACTGAACCCTCCATTTCGCCCCAGGCGCCCTTCGATTCATGAAAACGCGTGCGCTCACGAGTGCGTCCTTCTTTTCCTACTACCTGGCCAACGCGCTTCAGCTCCTGCGCCATCTGTTGGTTGGCGGCGACAATGGCATTAAAGGTGTCGGCAACTTTTCCGCTGAGGCCGGTCCAAGAACCTGGCAGCCGTACCGAGAAGTCGCCATCGCGCATACTTTGCAGGCTGGTGAGGATCACAGCTAGGTCGGCCGGTTGTCCCTCGTCGCCCGAGTGGCCATTGTTACCGACAGCAACGCTGGATGTGGTCTCTGTAGAACTTGAATTCTGTCGTTTTGCCATAATTTTCCCCGGGGTAAGTCAAACTCCTTTGGAAGCCACTATCCCACGCGATATTGCTGCCGCGGACGGTCGCCGGAAATCCTATAAAATCTATTCCTTGCGTGGTAATGAAGGATAATTTGTCCAGAACCTACGGTGTTAACACGAATTCCCAAGGCGGGCACTACAGTATTCCCTGTATGCAGACGGTGGAGTTTGGTGCAAGTCCCGCAAACTATCAAGGATCAACATCTCCATCGAGCAAGAGTTGCAGCGCTCGGACCGTCACACACCGCAAAACAGATTACGCCTTTTTAAGTATTTAGGCAGAATTTGGGCAGAGCCGATCAAGAAAAATGCTCGAAGTGCGAGGGAGCGAGCGAGTCGTCTCTTCGAGACAGCCTTCCTAACTGACGTCTGATGAGTGGATTGAGACTTGGTGCCGGGAGGGGGAGTCGAACCCGCAAGACCCGAAGGTCGGCGGATTTTGAGTCCGCTGCGTATCGCAGTATAACTATGATAATAAATAGTTTAGATCGTACAAGACATGAAAGTGTGCAAGCAAATGTGCCGGTTTTTAAGGTTTTCCATGCGAGTGTACGCCCGCTGACTAAATGGCTACGGTGCCCTCGGCTATCGAATTGGCGCTGTAGCCGCCGAAATGAGCCCCGGCACTGTCCATCGTTACATTCCGGATCAGACGAGTCTATAATCCGAAATAGACGAACCATCAATCCGAACTAGACGGAGCCTCCGCCCGGCATGGATGATACCGATCACGCGCTCTATCCTCGCTTTTCCGCCGAACTGGTGGCCACCGCGATCAAGGACACGCCGGTCGTCATGGTTACTGGGCCGCGCCAGTGCGGCAAGACGACGCTGGTCCGCGATTTAGTAGGGGGCAAACGCGAATTCATCAGCATGGACGACGACACAGTTCTGGCCGCGGCACGCAGCGATCCCACTGGGTTGGTGCGAGCGCTCGATCGAACGACCATTGACGAAGTACAGCGAGTGCCCGACCTTCTCCGGGCTATCAAGAAGTCAGTCGATGATGATCGCCGGGCCGGCCGGTTTCTGTTGACGGGCTCAGCCAATATCCTGACTCTGCCTCAGGTCTCAGAGAGCCTAGCCGGCCGCATGGAGATCGTGAGCCTTCTGCCTCTCGCGCGGGCAGAAATCCGAGGTAAGAAGCCGGGCTTCCTCAAAGCAGCGTTCGATAGCAAGTTTGGCAAACCTGCGGAGCCGATGATCGGCAAAGACCTCGTACAAGCCGTGCTAACTGGCGGTTACCCCGAAATGCTGCGGCGCGAAGATCCAAAGCGACGCCAGACATGGGCACGCGACTATGTAAGAGCCCTCGTACAGCGGGATGTGCGCGAGGTTGCCGACGTGGAAAAACTCGACCAAATGCCGCGTCTGCTACAGGTTCTTGCCCACCATTCTGGCCAACTCACCAATTTCACCCAGATAGGCGGCCAAGTTGGGTTTGACGACAAGACCACAAGGAAATACGTGGCCATCCTGGAGCAGTTGTTTCTCGTTCGTCGGGTGGAACCGTGGTTTCGGAACCAGTTGAAGCGCTTGGTCAAGACGCCCAAGCTGCATTTCCTTGACTCCGGCCTGCTCGGCGCACTCTTAGGAGCTAGTGTGGAGCGGGTCGCGAAAGACCGGACGATCTTCGGACCATTGCTGGAAACGTTCGTTTTCTCTGAGGTGTTGAAACAGGCGTCTTGGTTTGATGAGAGCTGCGCTTTATACCACTACCGGGACAAAGACCAGGACGAGGTTGACCTTGTGATTGAAACGGGAAGTGGCGCATTGGTCGGTATCGAAGTCAAAGCGAGCGCTACCGTGAATGCTGGCGACTTCAAGGGACTCCGAAAGTTGGCGGAGGCCTGCGGCGATAACTTCAAGCTGGGAGTGGTTCTCTACGATGGTGGAAGGCCGGTCCCCTTCGGTGACCGTCTTGTTGCCGCGCCAATGTCTTGCTTGTGGGCGTGACTTCATTTTCGCGGTCTTCGGGGCGCAGTGGATAAAAGTGTAAGCGTCCGGTTGTGACCGTATAGACAAGTGGGCGAGTTCCTTCCTTGACGTCATTCGCATCCAAGGAGAGAGCGCCCGGAAAGCTCTCGATTCGAGAATGCAGAGAGTTCCGATAGAGTCCAGCAGTATCGCCAGCATCGGCTACGCTCCTCAGGAACACGTGCTGGAACTGGAGTTTCGTCAATCGGGCGAGGTCTATCAATACTTTGATGTGCCCGCCGAGGCATACACCGCATTCCTCGCCGCCGACTCCTAAGGCACCTACGTGAATCAGCAGCTCAAACCTCGCGGATATCGCTACCAGCGGCTCCCGTCCTCATCGAAATAGCTTCCCCCTCTTATCCTCATACGTGTTAGCAACTGTCCAACTACTCTTTACGTGGACACTTTCCCCTCAGCTCATCCGGACGCTGTCAATATGGCCTCGACCGGACGCTTACGAAGGTGTTGCAATACGTCGTTCCACAACAGGAAGTGATGACACATATCGATGTCAGTGACGACAACTCAACGCCGGAGCAAAACATGGTGCGCGCGGATAGAGGCGACTCTCACCGGCCTTTTGAGATTTGCGGATGCCGCCGCCGATGCCGTGCGAAGCCTCAGTGTCCGGTTTGCGGCCTGGACCATCCCTTCACCGTCTACAACTTCCCAGCTCGAGCTTTGGCTTGGTCGCCGATTTTTTTTACCTGCTAAATAGCTTGAGCACCACAGGCTGTGGTTTGGACGCTTGTACAACATGACCCTTGCCGCCAAGATTGATGCAAGTCCCACCATCTTTAATTCGCTTGGAAGGGGGTGCGAATCCGGAAATGTGTAACTGACGTGTAAGCGAGACCTACTACGTAGGTGTCTATAAACTTACTCATTTCAGTGTGATAGATTTTCATTCGCAACTATATATGACGCGAAATCCGCTGCGTTTGCTCCAGAGGTGCATTTCATGCGGGAGCTAGCACCAGCTAGCCGCGTATTCTGTGGGCTTTGGGGTTGGTGCCGGGAGGGGGAGTCGAACCCCCAAGACCCGAAGGTCGGCGGATTTTGAGTCCGCTGCGTCTGCCAGTTCCGCCATCCCGGCTTGGTGGCTAAACCCGAAGGAAAACATAGACTAATTCAAGCGAGTGGGCTTGGCAACCGAACTCAGTTTGCCCTACCTTAGCTACTTCGCAGCGTTCCTCCCGTCGACTCATCTTCTGTGGCGCAGGTCTTTGCCGTTCACGGTCTTGTGTGTTCAAAAACGGAGCGAGGCTTCTATCCGCTGATGATCGTGGCCACTTTTCCTTCATCAATGCGCCCTGAACATTCTCATGCGGAAGGCTACTTTGGCGTTACGCGAAACACGCCTCCCGGGCTGTTATCTTCCAGTACCCACAGCGCACCATCGGGCGCGACCTCCACATCGCGGATTCGGTGCCCGGGAATCTTCCAGCGTTCGGCAGGCTTGGCTCCGCCGCTACCATCGAAGGTGACGCGCAGGATCGCCTGGCTCGCCAGGCCGCTAATCAGCGCGGAGCCCTTCCACTGCGGAAACATCGCTCCGTTGTAGAACGTAAGGTTGCCGGGCGCGATAATCGGCGTCCAGTAGATAACGGGCTTAGTCAAATCTGGCCGTGTCTCCGGACTTGGGATCGGCACTCCGTTGTAGTTCACCGCATAAGAGACCAGCGGCCAGCCATAATTCTTGCCCGGCTCGATCAGGTTCAACTCATCTCCGCCTCGCGGCCCATGCTCAACCTCCCACAACCGACCGTCTGGCGCGAAGGCAAGGCCATAGGGAGTGCGGTGTCCGATTGTCCAGGTTTCCGACGGCGTGAGGTTTGGCCCGGGGAATTTATAAGTTCTTATCACGGGAGCGGTCTTCGCGGCTTCAGTATCCTCTGGAGGGTCAATTACCGGCACGCTTGCAGCCCCGATCTTTCCGGCCATGGGATTTCCGGGCGCAGGCTTACCGTCGAGAGTCAGCCGTAGAATTTTACCGAGCGGCTGATTGGGATCCTGGGCCGGCGTCATTCGCTGCCGCTCGCCCACGGTGAGATACAGCAAATTGCCATCCGGGGAAAACGCGATGGCTGCGCCGAATTGTCCGCCCTGGCCGCGCTCTCCGTCGCGCCAGATCACTTTCAGGTTCTCAAGGCTTGCCGAATCCCGAGTTATGTTCAGTTGCGCTTTTGCCAACGCCAGGCTTGAGCCGCCCGGCGCGCCCGGCTCCGAGTAGGTAAAGTAGAGGCTGTGATCCGAGGTGTAGTGCGGAGAAACAAAGACACCCAGCATGCCACCTTGTCCCTTAAACAGGACGGCGGGAATATTGGCGACCGGCGTCTTTGCCCCCTGCTGAGTTACGAGCCATAAACCACCGACCTTTTCGGTAATGAGCATCCGCGCATCGGGCAAAAACGCAATCCGCCAAGGTAGTTTTAGCGTCGTAATTTGTGTCAGAGTAAAAGGCACGGCGGACTCAGGTTTTTGCGTGCCGGCATTGATCTGGGAGTGGGCTTGTGTTGCAGCCAATGCCAGAAATAGTCCCGCGCTTAAAAAGCGTTTCATTCGCTTCCCTTTTCCCTTTGGTAGTCAATTGATTCGGCTTTCCGAATTTTTCAGGAGTGGTTTCTTTCTCGTGGTTGGATGCCTGCCATCGCCTTCGCTATTCTAGCAACGCGGTATTTGCTTGGGGTGGTTCCTCGCTCCTCCTGGCACCGCAAGGTAAATAAATATGGACGCAAACCAACTATCGCACTCCATGTCAATGAAGACGCGAAATTACGTGAAGCCCTGACTGCGCACTGGCTCGCGTCGGCAGCCGGCGCTGCTAACACGGAACACGATATGCTGAGGACGCCATCTGTGAACTGCCCGCAGTCAGGCGAGCGCATCCTCGGGCAGAGAAACTTGCAGGCCTTGCGGAGTCATCACCCCGTAAAGCCGTCAGGTGAATCCTCGGAAATGAGACCTGTGGACACCATTACCCACCAGGAGCAAAACGCGTTCGCAACGGCAAAGTCGTCCACGAGACTCAGTATTACGCGGACCCGTTCGAGGCCCCGGCCTGGCGGAGCCAATGGGTGCAGCGGATCGCCTGACGTATCCGCCTCATCCCTGCCGCGCTGCCTCGATCTTGGCGACGTCGATCTTCTTCATGGACATCATTGCTTCGAAGACGCGTTTAGCTTCGTCGCCACCAGCCGCAAGCGCCTCGGTCAGAGCGCGAGGGGTGATCTGCCATGAAAGGCCCCAGCGGTCCTTGCACCAACCGCATTCACTTTCCTGGCCGCCATTGCCGACGATCGCGTTCCAGTAACGATCCGTCTCTTCCTGATTGTCGGTTGCGATCTGGAAAGAGAAGGCCTCACTGTGCTTGAACTGCGGGCCGCCGTTGAGGCCGAGGCAGGGAATGCCCAGAATCGTGAACTCCACTGTCAGCACATCTCCCTTCTTGCCGCTCGGATAATCGGTGGGCGCCTTGTGAACGGAGGTCACTTCACTATTCGGAAAGGTTGCGGCGTAAAAGCGCGCTGCCCCTTGTGCGTCTTTGTCGTACCAGAGGCAGATCGTATTTTTGGGACTCAAGCTTCCCTCCTTGATGTTAGGGGGTTGTGATGAGGCGGACAGCGTGAAAGTTGCTCGCGGGAGTGAGGAGATTTGGAGGCTCTAATTTTGTCTCAATGGAGGGCCCTCGACCGTTGTGAAGCGGACCCTCCCGCGGGTTTCATTTGCATGCGAATTCGACGTGATCGGAACAATGGGAAATCACTTCGGCCTGAGATCTCGATGTGAAGACCGTTGCCAAGAACTGCAGTTTCGGCTGTCCCCGATTTTTGCGCTAAAGCCAAGACCGGTTTGAATCCATAGCCTCGTTTGAGGTATGCGAATGAGCACTTCCTAATTTGCCACGGTAAACGGGATCACCATTGCTCCGCTCAATGTTGAGCCCGTCCCCGAGTCCGAATACGAGCGCAGGTAGAGGTAGTGCAGGCCGTTCGGCAGTTGCCGGGTGTCGATCGATAAAGGGCCGACATACTTGCCGGTGCCACTCTTGATAGTTAGGGCTGGAGCCGGATCGTCACAGGTCGCGCAATAATCCACGGCAGCGAGATATCCGGTAACCGGCTTTCCTCCGGAACCCGGCGCAATGGTTACGTTGAACGTCCAGGTTCCAGATAGCGGTTGAGTTGGAATCGGCGAGTCCAGCCGGGCATTGGAATATCCCTGGTCGGTGTACCATCCTCGAGCCTCGGTGAAATTATCCGTGCTGCGATAGTCCGAAACAGGATGGCCGTTGGCAAAGTACGCCTGCCATCCGGTCGAGGGAAAGGTTTGTTTTCCGTCGACCTCCTGGCGGATGGCGTGGAAACGGAATTCCTGGCGACCGTCGTTGGGAAATTGCGCAGTGTCCACGTCCATGTGGAACCAGTACACACAGGGGTCCTCTCCGGGGCAAGTAATATTCAGATTGGCAAACTGCGACGGCACTACATCGCCCTTATCGCCGAACAGTTGAGTTTCGACTGTCTTAAGTACACCGGGAGCGTCATAGAGGACAACTCGAACGTCGAAGGGAACTACGCCGGTGAGAGTGGCCCCGACGGGGAAACAGGTGCCCTCGCTGACCATTCCGTAGTTTGTCCCGGTTCCGTTCGATAACCACCACGCCTGGGATTCCAGAAAGATGCGAGGCTGCGGGTAGCCGGTACAGTCGGGCGTGGATGTAATCGGCACGCTGAAGCTAGCCGTATAAGTTGTAGCCGTGCTTGGACCGAGTATGGAATGTGTCATTGCACCTCCGTCGGACCAGCTATTGAAGATGTAAGGTGTCTGTGGCGAGGTGGTGGAAACCGTATGAGAAGAGCCGGGCAACCAAGGGAATGTTTGTGGGCTAGTGTAATTGATTCCGTCCACCGTGAACGCGAGGCCGCTAATACTAGTGCGCACGGTAACGTTCTGCGCAGTCACGCTGGAAGTTAAAGTAAACGGCTGGCTCACACTCCCTGCGGTGTTGGCGGCTGTAAAGCTAATATTCGAGACGCTGGTCCCAATTGGCGTGCCCGATAAAGTGCCGCTGCCGTTGTGGTTGTCGACAAAGACTACGCCCGTGGGCAGCGATCCGCTTTGTGTGATCGACGGTGTTGGATATCCGGTAGCCGTAACCGTGAATGAATTGGTTGATCCAGCCGAGAATGTAGTGCTATTCCCACTGGTAACTGATGGCGCCTGGCTCACGGTGAAAGTGAAGGGTTGAGACGATGAACCGGTGCTGTTGGTGGCGATCAAGTTCACCAAAAAGACTCCGCCACTTGCAGGGGTGCCGGCGAGCGTTCCCGTGCCGTTGTGATTGTCGGTGAACGTTACGCCCGCAGGCAGCGGGCCCATAAGGTTGAGGCTGGGCACCGGCGAACCGGTGGCGGTGACGCTAAACGTTCCAATGGCAGAGGCTGTGAACGTCACGGTATTCGGACTCGAAATGCCCAGCGGCGGACTTACCACCAGGGAGAAGTTCTGAGTCGTAGTACCTGCAGTACTGGTGGAAGTGACGGTCAGCGGGAAAGTGCCAGTCGACGTCGTGGTTCCAGCCAGGGTTGCAGTGCCGTTGCGATTATCAGTGAAGGTAATTCCCGGTGGTAACGTTCCAGTGACTGAAAGACTGGGCGCCGGAAGGCCGCTCGTAGTGACCATAAACGATCCTGCTGAACCGCCTTGAAAGGTGACCGCCCCTCCACTCGTAATAGCAGGTGTCTGATTCACAGTGAGAACAAAAGTCTGAGTCGGGTTCGGCGTGGTGCCGTTCTTCGCGGTAAGTGTCAGGGTGTAGGTGCCGCCGGTTCCGATAGCTGGGGTTCCGCTCAACTTCGCCGTGCCATTTCCGTTATTCACAAATGTCACACCGGAGGGTAACGTACCTGATTCTGTAATCGTTGGCGCGGGTGTGCCTGCGGTGCTGACGGTGAATGTCCCGGCAGTCCCAACTTTGAATGCAGTATTAGCCGCACTGGTAATCGCTGGTCCTGCGCTTGCAGTAAGGGTAAAGGTCTGGGTGGCAGTCGGCGAAATGCCATTCGAGGCGGTGATTTTAAGGCTGGAATTTCCATTCGAACTGATAGTGCCAGCCAAGGTCGCAGTGCCGTTGTGATTGTCAGTAAACGTTACTCCGCTGGGTGTCGTGCCGGACTTGGTGAAGGTCGGGACGGGAAACCCGGTCCCAACGAAGGTGAACGATCCGGCGGACTTGGTGTGGAAGATGGTGCTGGCGGGGCTAGTAATCGCCGGCACCTGGTTCACCGTCAGCGTAAATGATTGGACCGGATTCGGCAGCGTCCCGTTTTGCGCGGTGATTGTGAGCGGATAAGTTCCCGCTGTTCCAGCAGCCGGAGTTCCGCTCAATTTTGCTGAAGTCCCACTTGCCACCAAGGTAACGCCTGCAGGCAGAGCTCCTAACGCCGTGATTACAGGAGTAGGAGTTCCGGTTGCGGTGATTGTGAAAGATCCTGACGAACCCACTTTAAATGCCGTACTGTTGGCGCTGCTGATTATCGGTGCCTGGCTTACGGTGATGGCAAAGCTCTGCGATGCGTTGGGAGTTGTGCCGTTCGACGCCGACAAGGTGCTGGTGAAAACTCCGTTGGCGGTAGGGGTGCCTGCGAACGTGCCTGTGCCGTTGTGATTATCGGTGAATGTCACTCCAGCAGGAAGTGTTCCAGAGCGCGTGATGGTCGACGCAGGGAAGCCGCTGGTGGTAACGGTGAACGAGAGCGCTGTACCCTTTGGTACTGTCACGCCAGCAGCGCTGGTAAACAATGGCGCTTGCCCCACGGTAAGCACAAAGGTCTGCGTGGCATTGGGAAGCACGCCATTCTGGGCAGTGATTGTGAAATTGTAAGTTCCTCCAGAACCTGTGGCGGGCGTTCCACTCAGCTTTGCCGTGCCATTAGAATTCGGGACGAATGTCACTCCGGCGGGGAGCGTTCCGCTTTCAGAGACCGTCGGGGTTGGCGCTCCAGTCGACGTTACCGTGAAGGAGCCATTGGATCCTACCTTGAAAGAGGCAGTAGTCGTGGTGGTGATTGCCGGACTCTTCGGAACTGTCAGAGTGAACGCCTGCGACGCATTCGGCGTTACACCGTTAGCAGCCGAAATTGTGATGGTAAAGACGCCGCCTGCGCTGGGTGTCCCAGCCAGCTTAGCGGTACCGTCGTGATTGTCGACAAAGCTGACGCCACTCGGGAGACTGCCTGATTCGCTGAAACTTGGCTTGGGGAATCCGCTGCTGGTGATCGTGAATAGGCCTGCTGTCCCGATTGCGAAACTGGCACTGTTCGCGCTGGTGATTGCGGGCGCCTGAGTAATGTTCAGCGTAAAACTCTGTACCGCATTCGGAGTCGTGCCGTTTTGCGCGGTTAATGTGATGGGATAGGCGCCGCTGTTATTCGCCGTGGGGATGCCATTGATCACTGCTGTACCGTTACCGTTATCCAGGAAGGTGATGCCCGCGGGTAAAGTCCCGGCTTGCGAAATCGTCGGGGTGGGCGAACCCGTCGTGGTCACAGAAAATAAGCCGGAAGATCCCACTTTGAAGCTGATGCTATTCGCACTGCTAAACAACGGGGCTTGGGAGATGATCAAGCTAAAGCTTTGGGACGCGTTGGGGCTTGTTCCGTTTGTAGCTGAAAAAGTGATATTGAATGTGCCACCGACGGTGGGCTTACCGGCAAGGGTGCCGGTACCATCATGGTTATCCGTAAACGTAACGCCCGCTGGAAGCGCGCCTGATTCTGCAACTGCCGGACTTGGAAAACCCGAAGTACTGAGAGTGAACGACCCCGTGACTCCAGTCTGAAAATTGACCGTGTTGGGGCTGGTAATCACGGGTGCCTGGTTCACCGTGAGAACAAAGCTTTGTGTGGCATCGGGAAGCGTGCCGTTGTGCGCCGTTATGCTGAGGGTATAAGTTCCTCCGGTATTTGCAGCAGGAGTGCCCGCAAGCGTCGCGGTTCCGTTCCCATTGTCGGTGAAGGTTACGTTCGCAGGCAGAGTTCCCGTCTGGCCTAGGGTTGGGGTCGGTGAGCCGCCGCTGGTCACGCTAAATGTTCCAGACGAACCGACCGTGAATGTCGCACTCCCCGCGCTGGTTATGGACGGTCCCTGCACAGCCACTCCGCTGAGGCTCACGACGTGAGGGGTACCCGGCCCGTCGTCAACGATTGTGAGGGTCCCGGAAAGAGGATTTCCCGCCTCCGTGGGAGCAAATGCCACTCCTAAAAGACAGGAGGAACCGCTGACGAGGGGTGTGCCAGGCAGGCAGTCGTTGCTTGTCCCTTGAAGTACGAAATTGTTAGTGACCGCAAAAGCCTGAGTAAAATTAAGCGACGCGACGCCGACGTCAGAAATCGACACCGTTTGAGCAGCGCTGCTTTGGCCCGCGGTCAACGAAGCAAAAGTAAGGAGTGAAGTTGTGACATCCACTTTGCGAACGACATTATTATGAAAGTCGGCGATGAAGAGATTGCCGCTTCTATCAACTACCACGCTGTTCGGGCCCTCCATTTGTGCCGCAGTCGCGAGCCCGCTGTCCCCTGCGTAGCCTGAGCCAAGCGAAAAATTCCCAGCCACAGTGGTGATTACGCCGCTAGTGTCCACCTTCCGCAGCACATTGTTGTAGTGGTCAGCAATGTAAATGTCCCCGGCGCCATCGGTACCTACTCCGATCGGCCCTGAAAGCTGGGCACTTGTGGCTGGACCGTTATCTCCACTGAATCCTGCAATCACGGAGTTGTTCCCCGCAATCGTCCCGATGTTGGAGGAGCCGTCAATCCGGCGGATTACGTCGTTATCGGTATCAGCAATGTAAAGATTCCCACCATTATCGAGTGCAATACCGTAAGGATGGTTCAGCTGCGCGGTTGTAGCGGCACCGCCGTCGCCGCCGAAGTCACCGGTGCCATCCCCGGCAAAAGTAGTTATGATTCCGGTCGCGGCGTCGACCTTGCGAATGCGATTGTTCCCGTAGTCGGCGATGTAGAGATTCCCGGAACCGTCAACCACAACTCCCTTTGGGCTACTAAGCAGGGCGGCCATCGCTAAGCCAGTGTCTCCGGCAAAACCGCCGGTACAGGTAGGCGCTACACACTGCCCTGCAAACGTGCTGATGTTGTGGGTGGTGTAGTCAACCTCACGCACCACATGGTTGCCGCTGTCGGCAATGTAAAGGTTTCCTGCGCTGTCGAGCGCCAAACCCGCAGGCAAATTTAGCTGCGCGCTGGTCGCCGCGCCACCGTCACCGCTGTACCCCTGTGAGTTGTTTCCCGCAATAGTAGAAATATGCCCTGTGGCTGCATCGACAAGTCGAATCACGTGATTGCCGGAATCAGCGATGTATAGGTTTCCCGCACCGTCAATCGCCAGCCCCGCCGGCGAATTGAGCTGTGCTGCGGTCGCCGCCTGGCTGTCGCCGCTATATCCCGAGCCGCCGGTGCCCGCAACCGTCGTGATAATTCCGGGAGTGAACGCCAACACGCCGTTTTGCGCCGCCGCAGGCAAAACGCCAAGAACGAGGACTGCTATTGATCGAAGCAAGTGGGACTTCGATAATTTGCAAAGCAAAAATTCCCAAGCACAAGACGAACCAGCGGGCAGACGTTTAGCGCGGCCAGATTTCATCAGGAGGGCTCCTTCAAAAATTACGTCAACTGACTAGGGTTCGGCCGCGCCAGCAACGAATCGTTGCCAGCTGGACATTTTTCAAACTCTTTTGGGCTACCCTGGGAACTCAACCAGCTAAAGAGGCGCAATTAAACTCTAGAAGAGTAAGAAGCCGAACCAACTTCCCTGCCAGAAACCGCTTCCAGAGCCGAGTGCGGCGAGCTTAAAGAACGTAGATGGCTATGTCAATTGTGAATATTTGGTGAAAAGTTTTGCACACAGCTGGAGGTGAGAGCAATGCTTGAGCTTAATCGTGTGTCGCTGAAACTACTTAGGTTTCGTGCTGTCTGCAACGGCGGGCTTGGATTTCGCGGGCTGAGCCGGTTTCGAAGGTGCCGTAGCGTTTGGAGCCGCTGAGCTCTGACGATTATCGATCCATACAACGTTCGTGTTTCCGTTCACATCGCGCGACGTTGATTGTTGCTGCTCCTGAAGAACTCCATTTACCCCTGGTCTAACGATGTCGATAGTTTGCTGCGTGGTCTGCAGTGCATTATTTGAGCCGCTGGCATCACGTTGTGCCACCACTTGCGTGGTGGTTGATGCTCCGCTCGAGCCGGGGCGTGTCGTAGTCACAACCCTCTGATTGAGCCGCAATCCGTCATTGTCGGCCTTGCCCGAGACTTGGCTTGCGTAACTATCCATCGTTTGCCGTTTCTCACCGTTCGCTCCTTCCGTGTCTTTACGAACGGTACGATTCACCACGGAGAGCCGGCCCTCCGAATCGGCCCGCGAAACCTGTTCGGTCTTGGTTTGATCTTTGCCATTGGTCGTCACCCGACCCTCGCGCACCTCACTTACCTGGAACCTCCCATTGGCGTCGGGGAGAAGCGTCGATTTGCGAACTTCAGTGACATTGTCACTTCTCTTGGTCTGTTGCTCTTTAATTTGCATGGCCGGAACAAATCTTCCGTTGGCGTCCGGAGCGAGCACAGTGGTGCTGGTTTCCTGTGAATTTGGCCCGGTCTTCCTGGTGTCCTCCTGTTCGCGGCGCACGACCTGCAATCCTCCGTTTACGTCTGGATTCGAGGTGCTTCGGGACACTCGTGCGTATCCTCCCGGCGTTTTGTGGGCTTCTTCTTCGGTGACTTGGACCAGCTTTTTGCGGCCATCAGGGTCGCGGCCATAGGTGCGTACCACGGTTCTCGTGGTGTTCGCGTCTACTTTAACCGCTTCCGTTTCGGTGTCCAGATAAGGCTCGTAACGGCCGTCTGGACCTAATCTTTCCAAGCTGTGGGTATCGACGCTACGCGAGCCATTCTCGCTGTGCGTGTCTTTGGATCGCGTCGGGTTGGCACCGTTCACTAACTCTTGACTGTTGCTGCTAGAGGATTTACCGGCCAGCGAGCTATCGCTTTGCGACCACACAACCGTTGAGACGATGCAAGTAATCAGGAAGGATTTTCCAAGCTCGAAGAGTTGCACTTTCATGCGAATTACCTACGCACTCATTATAGGGCGTCTCAGCAATTTTGACTGTTCGCTGAAACCTGCGCCGGAAGCCCGGTCTGCGAAAACATTTCGCATACTTCCACAGGCACTTATGCGCTAGAATGCCTTCCATTCGGAAATGTACTTTGCCCTCGCAGCTGAAAAGTTGCGCTAACACGTTTCCCTTCTCCCGGGAGGTGTAGCTTTGACGTATCGTTCGTACAGTTATTCGGTTTCTCCGCCGAGCCCTGCGTTAGATGTAAACACAACCATTCGAGGGCTGACACAGGATCTCGGCACCGCCTTCAACACGGGAAATTACGATCAAGCAGGCTTGCTGTTTGCCGCCAATGGGCAACTGCTCACGCCCTACCATGAGCCGGTCGAAGGCCCCAAGGCCGTTGAGCACCTACTCAGAAAGTACGGTGACGCCGGCTATCAGGATCTGCGCCTGGAAACTCTACGCGTGGAGCAGTCCGGTGATACCGCCACTGAGACTGGACGGTTTACCGTAGCAGTCCGGCAAGAAAACGGCACGACCTCGATCGAACGTGGCAAATTCCTGAACGTGTGGCGGAGAGTCGGGGTTTGGCTACTCGTCGCGGAGTGCTGGAACATTAATCTGAAGCCGATCGAGTAAGCCGACGATCATAGGGCTCAGCGGCGGTGGCGACCGTCGCACTTCTCGCTAGCAGTATCTTTCTAATTCGCGATGACTCCGCAGCCAGCTGCCGAGCACATTTCTGTGTCTCGGCACATCCGAAAGCGACACATTCTGTTCTGCTTTCCCCGCAACACGCCACCTACCGTCTACAATAATCAAAGTCGCATATTCATTAATTTGAGGAGATTCGAATGCAACGTAAGGCAAGCGCAGTTTGGAAAGGTGGACTAAAAGACGGCAAAGGAGCCGTTTCCGCAACCAGCGGCGTACTCTCGAACACACCCTATTCGTTCACCACTCGTTTCGAAAACACTCCCGGCACCAATCCGGAAGAGCTAATCGCGGCAGCTCACGCCGCCTGCTTCTCCATGGCACTTTCTGCGCAACTTGGCGCCGCCAACCTGACCCCGGAAGCTATTAACACCGGGGCCACGTTGACGATGGAGAAGTTAGATTCAGGATGGACGATTACTGCCGTCCATCTGGATGTGACTGCCAAAGTGCCTAACGCGGATGCCCCCGCGTTCGAGAAAGCCGCCAACGACGCCAAGGCTGGCTGCCCAGTTTCCAAGGTGCTCAACGCAAAAATCACCATGAGCGCCAAACTCGAATAGCCTCGCAACAGCCAATGCGAAGGGGACCCGAAGTTTAGAAAAGATGTTCCGTTGTACCTTCGGGTCCTTTATTGAATTTTCCGAGTTAGGTCCGCTTTGCCAATACGTCGTCCAGGGAGGCCAGCCCAGGGCCAGTCATCGCCAAAGCTATACACGCCGCCAGCAGCGTAAGTGCGTACTCGTAGCCGCTAGGCATGAAAAACCCATTCTTCAGATGCACGGCTAGAATCGCCACCAGCATATCGAAAGCCAGCAGCAGAGCGGCCCAGCGAGTCACAATACCCAGCACCAGCGCAAGCCCTCCGAGCAGTTCCACGCACGTCAGCACCACCGCAGAAACGCCGGGAAGTGGAATGTGAAGCATAGTCAGAAAGCCCGCGACCCCGGGAATGTGCATGGTAAAAAGTTTCTGCCATCCGTGAGCTATAAACACAATTCCAACCACCAGACGGAGCACCGTCGAACCATAAGAGCCCAAGTTTGAGTTGCCGTTCATACGCCTCCTATTTGTTAAGCAGTCGTTTAATTCCTGACCTTGTGAATGATCCTTCAAACATTACGAGCATCGGACAAAAGATGGATTAGCGCCTTTAGCTTTCTCTCTCCCATTCGCCCCAGCAAGTTTTTTTGAAAGCTCTCTACCGGTCGATCCATTGACTTCAATAGTTTCAGGCCATCCTTAGTTATGTGCGCCATAATCATTCGCCGGTCCTTGTGACCGCGGCTGCGTCTGGTGAATCCTCTGTGTTCGAGGCGGTCCAGCAGCCGGGTTATGTCGGGATCACGATTGATCATTCGTTCCGCGACCTCGCTGCAAGGCAGCCCCTCGTCGCCGGCCCCACGCAAAATTCGCAGTGCGTTGTATTGAGTTGGCGACAACCCATAAGTTTTAAAAAGTTCCGTTGCACGCCACTGAAGCTGGTCGGCTGTACGCAACACACTCAGAAAGGTCTCTTCCTCAAGGCTGCTGAACGGTTTTGACTGTTTGATTTCTTCCTGAATTCCAGACTGCATGTCGAGGCAACAATATTCGTTACAACGACCAGAAGTCAATGCCCACGTAACATGCCTGTATTCAATCAGCCGGCCGAACGCATCCTTCCTTAGACATCAGGCATCCAATCAATTAACTGCCCGGTTAATTAACCGGGGGAGGAGAAGAACATGAAGACCGTTTTGAAAGGATTTGCAGGGTTTCTCGCGGTACTAGTGCTAAACGGTGGCTTGTTGGCGCAAACTTCGGCTGCGCGGTATGACCAGGATATTCAGACCAAGGTTACGCGCCAGTTCGCCGACAAGAAGGAGTTCCGCAATGTAACTTCTTCCGTGGAAGACGGCATTGTGACGCTGACCGGTACGGTTGATCTATACCAGCAGAAGCTGGATGCGGCCAAGAATGCGCGTAAAACTGCCAAGGTTCAGGGCGTTCGCAATCAGATCGGAGTGAGCAGCACAGCTTCTGACGATCAATTGATGGCGAAGCTCGGTCGCAAACTTTACTTTGACCGTATTGGGTACGACAATCTGTTCAACTACGTGACCGTCTCGGTGAAAGATGGAGTTGCAACCGTCAATGGCACCACCCGGACCGATGTAGGAAGGGACTCGGCCCTGGCCATCGTGACCCGCACGGAAGGCGTCAAGGACGTAGTCGACAACGTTAAAGTTGCACCCGTATCTAACTTTGACGATCAAATCCGGTTGGCGGCAAGTCGTGCGATATATCGCGACCCGGTGCTTGGCCGTTACGCAAGTGATCCGGCATTGCCGATCCGCATCGTAGTTGACAATGGTCATTTAACCCTCTGCGGTACGGTCGAGAGCACGATGGATAAAACCATGGCAGGCATCCGTGCCGGACAAGTATTCGGTGTATTCAGTGTGCAGAACAACTTGCACGTAGCGGGACGTTCATAAAAAAGATGTTGCTGGAAAATAAGCATTGGCATCGCGTCAACCAGCGCGATGCCATTCTTTTTTAGGGATCCTTTTCACGCCTGGTTGGAATAACAAAAAGCCTCGCCGGTTTGGGCGAGGCTTTTTAAAATCAGGGTTATTTTCTATACGCTGAATGACGATCCGCAGCCGCAGGTGCTCTTCACATTCGGATTCTCAAATTTGAATCCCGCACCCTCAAGGGTTTCGACATAATCCACGTTGCAGCCGTTCAGATACATCACGGAAGTGGCGTTGACGTAGACCTTAAGTCCGCCCATATCGAACACCTTGTCCATCATACCTGGGCTGTTTTCGAACGACATGGAATAGGAGAAGCCGGAGCATCCGCCACCAACAACGCCGACCCGCAAACCTGCTGGCACGGGATTCTGTTGGGCCATGATTTCCTTTACCTTCGCGATCGCATTTGGCGTCAGGTTGACCGGCTGGGCCTTAGGCTTGCTTTCGGTGGTCACTTCGGGCGTGGTTGTCGTAGCCATTGTATCTCCTTGAAATTACTCGGTTATTATAGCATTTAGGCACAAAACGCCAAGTCTTTCTGGACTCGCAGTTGTTAGATGACAAAAGGCGCAGTAAGGGATCAGCCTAAAACAAAAGCCGAAATCGGCCATTTGCGGTCTATAATTCGGGCAACAACCTTACCCGGACGCAGCGGCAGGGTGCCGCTGTTGCAAGAACTTCGGGAAGGTAATACAGGTAAAAGAGGTGGCCTATGACTCCGTTAGTCTGGCTGCTGAGTGTGTGGGGAGCTCTGACCGCAGTTCTGGTGGTCCTCCTGATCTATCGCAGTACTCTCACCATGCATGAAGACGAACAACTGTTCCTGAGTGAGTCTGAGTCGCAGGCAGAAAAGGAACAAATTGAAATCATGCATAAAGTGGATCGGCTTACTCCGTTTTTGCGTTGGCTGGGCGCAGCCTCTGGACTTCTCATTCTGGTAATCGCGGGGCTTGCGATTTACCAGGGGCTGAACCAGGTGCAATAGCCGAAGTTGCCGGTCGGTCGTGCGCAAGAACGGTCCAGGGGAAGTTCTGTCCCCGGAATCTCGCCGGTTTCAAATAATCGATTGATAGCACGCGGGATCGACGTCCTCAAATAATTGACCTGCAGCCTCTCCAGCGTCGTTAATGGACCAGGAATTGAGAAGTGGTGCCGGGAACAGGACTTGAACCTGCACGCCTTTTGGGCACAGCATCCTAAGTGCTGCGTGTCTGCCAGTTTCACCATCCCGGCACGGAGCATCTATTTTAGGGCCAGTTGAGCAAGTTTCAAAATGCGGCCCTATGGGTTACCGCGTGGCGGGCGCAATTCCAACATCAGGGCCACGGAGCATAGCGTGATGGCTGAGATGAAGCCCAGCGAGGTCAGGCAGAGAAGGCACCATACTCCCAGAACCCAGCCTTCAATGTAGGTAAGGTACAGAGCGAACGCCAGCCCGGCGCCGGATGCAAGCAGTAGTAAGTTTGCGATGCCCAAACGAGATCGCAAAATAGTGGCACTGGCGAATAGGGCGAGGTACCCGGCAATTCCTACCAAAGCGACTGGAATCCCGAAGATTTTGGAATAGACGCTGCGATTTACAATATCGCAGTTGACGGTTTCGCTGATGTTACAGAATGAGTTGTCGGTCGTGCTGTAGTGATGTTGTAGGGAAATCGCTGAAACTATAGTTCCCCCAAAAGCCAGAATGGCAATTGCCAGGAGCAGGCCACGGGCGGTCTGGCTCACGGCAGCGGGCATCCAGTTTTTTCTTGCAGGGCGACAATTTGCAACTTGCCTTCCACCTTGGACCCGTCGGCGAAAACCCAGGTGGGAAAATTCTTGATGCCGGCTTCGATGCAAATTTTTTGCTCGGCACGAGAGCCTTCGATTCCGCATTCGACGTAAGGGGCGTAGTCAAAAGACGAACCAAATAATTCCTTTTGCTCTTCACAGTGGGGGCACCAGAACGCGCCATACATTTTGACGCCTTTAGAGCTCAAGCATTGCGCAAAGCTATCGAGGCGGCCGGGACTCTTTTTTGTAACTAAGTAATAACCAGCACCCACGACGATAATAATTCCCACTGCCAGACCTATTTTCTTCCACGGCAGCGGCTGTGGCTCAGATTCTTTCTGCCGCTGTCCTTGCCGCTTTTTGCGCTCTTCCGACATGACAGTCTTATACCACGACGTTCAGCGCCGACGGCAACACGTCGAGCTTTTCGCAGTGCAGGGTCAGAACTTCACCATCGACCATTACATCGACTGGAGCTTCAAGATGAAAATCTATTTGCTTGGCTCTTCGGCTCTCGGCCAGCGGATGATTAATGTGGGTACCGTCGTAAAGTGTCGGCAGATTGCGAATCAAGCCGACCCGGCCGATTGGTCCCCAGCGCACAAATTCGATGAAGCCGTCATCGACTTCGGCGCGAGGCGCGATCATCATGGTGCCGCCAGTGTATTTGCTGTTACTGAATGTCAGAAACAGGCAGGGACGGCGGTCGATCTCAGGTTCGCCGTCGACCTGCAATGGAAATGGGCGGCGGCGAAAGCGAGCCAAACAGATGAAAATCGAGGTCTGGTATCCCATCTCTCCCCAGCCGCTAAAGTGCCGCGCCCGCAGATTGGCCACGTCCGCGGAAAACCCGATGCTGAGTAGGTTGATGTAGTAGAGCGTGCCTTCGCGGTGCGAAAGTCGCATGACATCGCAGGGCCGGGATTTTCCCGCGCGTAATGAATCAATAGCGTGTTTCACTCCGCGGTCAGTGAAGTCGCGCAGAAAGGAGTTGCCCGTGCCCAACGGAAGAAACGCGAGGCTCGGCGGATCGTCGGATTCGGCCTCAGGGAATAAACCGTTTACGATCTCGTAGGACGTGCCGTCGCCTCCTACGGCAAGAAAACGGCGATAGCCGCGAGCGTATGCGTCGCGAGCGATGGTGGCCGCTTCGCCCATGGCGTGCGTTTCAACCGCTTCGATCCTGACGCCATCAGTGCGAAGCTGGTCCAGTACCGGGCCAACCAGTTTGCGGCAGCGCCCTCCGCCGGCGGCGGGGTTGACCACTGCCAAGAAGGTGTCGTTCACAACAGGACCATCGCCGAGCGGTCTACGGTCTTGCCAATCTCTTGCGCCAGCACCGGGCGCTTAATCTTCATTGACGCCGTGCGGGGAAAATCCCAGTTCCACACCAGGTATCCGCCGATGCGCTTGAAATCCGGCAGGCGACGGTTTTGGCTCAGAATTGCTTGCCGCAACGAGTCAGTAGTTTCCTGACTCTGCTCAAGTCTTATGACTATAACCAGTGTTTCGTTGCTAAGCGTCTTAGCAGGCCAAATATAGTTTGCGGCAAAAACACAAAACTCCTTCACCGGAAGACCATCGAAGACGCCTTCAATGTCCTCGGGATAGATATTCTTGCCGCCGTCGGTCACGATCATGTTCTTTCTGCGACCAAAAAGCTGCAAATGGCCGCTGTCGTCAAAGCGGCCCAGGTCGCCGGTAAGCAGCCATCCGTCGACAATCGTCTGAGCCGTCATTTCCGGCTCGTCGAGATAACGCGACATTACGGTTTTGCTCATCGCCGCGACTTCGCCAATGCCTTCAGAGTCTGGATTCAGAATTCGTAGTTCCACTCCGGGGAGCGGTTTGCCGACTGTGTTTGACCGAAACGGCTTGAAGTCATTCACCGTAAGCACCGTGCCAGCCTCAGTAAGCCCGTATCCGTTTGAAACCGGCACGCCTAGCTCGTAGAAAAATTCCAGCGTGCCCGGCTCCATAAAGGCGCCGCCGGTAAACATCGCCTTCAAATTGCCGCCGAATGCCTCGTGCACCTGCGGCAACAGCCTGCGACTCAGCTCAGTATTCGGCCGCCTGCGCGTCATAAACTTGTTCACTCGAATCAAGGCGTTCAATACCGAGCGCTTGATCGGCGATAGACCTTCAAATTTCGCCTTCAAACCGCGCTCAAGATTTTTCAGCACCATGGGCACGAGCGTCACATAAGTAATTTTGTAGCGCACAAAAGCGTCGCGCACGAATTCCGGCCTGAGCGTGCGCAAATGCACCACGCAAGCTCCGCACACAAATGGCCCCACAAATCCCACCATGAAATCGATGGCGTGATTGGTAGGCAGAATGCTCAAGTAGCGTACCCCCGGCCAAAACGGAAACCACGCCGTAAGCGATTTGCATTGCTCCAGATAATTTTCATGGGTGAGCACGCAGCCTTTGGGACTTCCGCCAGTGCCCGAGGAATACACAATGCTGGCTACATCTTGGCGTTTGCGCGGGACAAATACCGGATCACCACTGCGGCGAAAATCTTCCCATCGGAATGCTCCCGACAAATCAGTCGCGGCCGGCGCTTCCGTCACCAAAACTGTCTTCAGCTTATGGCTGGCAAATTCGGGCGCCTGGGTGATGGCGCGCCACAGATGGTATTCGATGATCAGAAATTTGGCGGCGCTGTGCGCCAGCAGTTGCAGATGCTCAGTTGCCGTAAGTTTGTAGTCAAGCGGCACCAGCACTCCACCGCAAAAGAAAACGGAGTACGCGGACACCAGCCACTTGGACTGGTTAGTCATGATGATGGCGGCGCGATCGCCTTCTTTCAGGTCAGCGTCTTCCAGGGCTCGCGCCAGCGGCTGTGCCATCTCCCTAAAGTCAGCGTAAGTGAGCCGCAGCTTCTCCTTGTCGCGGTCAGACTCGATCAGGCAAACTTCGTTGGGCCATTGGTCGAGTGCCGCGCGCAATGCTGCGCCGAGACAGGAGTATTGATCGAGATCGAGCATTGATGGGATTGTTCGGTTACTAGGTCCAGCCGGAATGTTCCGGCAACTGGTTATTCTACAGTCTGGATTGAATGCGCGCCGCCAGGGTGCGGAAGTCAGTAACACCCTGCAATTCGTAGTCGGGCAGCTCGATTTTGAAATGCTGCTCAAGCCGTGTTAGCAAATCCAGCGCCTGCAAGCTGTCGATTCCCAACGTCTTGAAGAAATCGTCATCCGGGGCAAGCTGCGCCCGCGGCACCTTAAAATGCGACGCCGCAAGGTTCAGCACTTCTTCGATAGTCTGATCGGTAGTGGGCATAATAAAGTCGAGCCTAAGCTAAATATGGCTGCGCGTCAGTGCTCTCCACAAACTTTTTGAGTCCAGCCACGACAGCGGGTTGTTCGAACAAATCACAGAAGATGTCGATCTCCTGGCGCAATTCTTCGTAAGGGATCGGCTTGATGAACTGCTTGGCTGCGATAGCGGTGCGGCGATCGAACTTGCCTAGTTGAGCAGCGGTAGCACGTGCCACCCGTAACGCCTCGCCCTCGGCGACGACCTGACTCACAAGTCCAATTTGTTGTGCTTTGGTTGCATTGAAGCTGCGACCAGTAAGCAGCAGATCCCGCACCACGGCATTGCCCAAATCCCGCTTCAGCCGGGGAACGCCGCCGAACCCGGGAATCAATCCTAACCGTAACTCGGGAAAGCAGAAACGCGCCATCTTGTCGGCGATGATGAGATCACACACCAGCGCCAGTTCGAACCCCCCACCGAAAGTAACTCCGTGGACCGCCGCTATGGTGGTCAACGGCGCGGCGTCAATAGCGTTCATTACGGCGTGAATGCGTTCCAGAAATCCGCGTACTCCTGCGGAGGCTTCATGCCGCTCCATACTTTGCGAACGCTCGTAGAGTTCGCGCAGATCGGCGCCGGCACAGAATCCGCATTTAAGCTGGCTAAAGAGAATGAGAGCATGGGCCTCATAGCGCAGGGCCTCAAGCGCCGCCGCAAATTTTTCCAGTTCGTCGAGGGTGAGCGAGCCGATTTCGTTACAAGGGTCACGATGCAGCGCCAGTTCGATGACGCCATCTTTCAACTCCCAGGACAGCGCATTGCCCTTGTACTGGCTCACGATACCTGCCTCACCTGGTACATGCCTTCAATCTGCTCTTTGTAGCGCGCCGCAATGGCGTCCCGCTTCAGCTTGCCGTTCGCCGTCAACAGGGCGTTATCAATTGAAAAAGGTTCCGAAAGAATATCGAAGGCACGAATCTGCTTGTAGTGCGGCAGTCCGGCGTTCACCTCATCCAACGCTTCCTGCACTTGTTCCCGCGTAACCGTGCCCGTCACCATCGCCGATAGATATCCTCGCCCGTTTCCAACAAGAACAATCTGTTGCGCAACTGGAAGGTGTTGCAGGATCTCGTCCTCAATGGGCTCTGGGCCAATATTGTGGCCTGACCCGAGAATAATCAGGTTCTTGATGCGACCCACAATCCGCCAATTGCCCGCTGCATCAACATCTCCCTGGTCGCCACTGTGAAACCAACCATCCTGGAGCGCCTTCGCCGTCTCTTGCGGACGATTCCAGTATCCGCCAAAAATGTTCGGTCCCCAAACGACGATCTCTTCGCTCTCGCCAAGTTTCATCTCGATTCCGTCGATCGCGGGCCCAACGCGGCCGGGTACGACATGACGCGGGTCATCCATGGTGCAAATGGCAGTGGTTTCCGTCAGTCCATAAACTTGCAGCACCGGAATTCCAAGCATCATGAAGTAGAGTTGCGTTTCCACGTTCAGCGGCGCGGATCCGCAGATGAGGGCTTTGAGATTTGTGCCGATCATTTTCTTGCGAATCGTTGGAAACACTGCAGCATTCGCGACACTGAGCCAAATAGCGTCGGAGAGGCTCGACTTCCCTTCCTGTTTATTTATCCAAGCCATCTTGGCGCGGCGGTAAATCGTCAATACGATGCCGCCAGTCTTCCAGAGCTGCTCGTCGACCGCTTTACGCATTCGCTCCAGCAACGCCGGCACATTCAGGAAATAATCCGGCGCAGCCAATCGCATTTCGCCGGAGATTTTGCTCAGGTCAGTATTGAGCGTCACCAAACTGCGTCGCTTGAGGCAAGTCAGCAGGCTGATCCATGCCCCGGCAAAGCACAGTGGCAGGTAGTGATATACACGATCCTGTCCTGGTCGCTGATTCATCAGTACGTCGAGCCGGGCCGACGTCGAGCCCAGCATGAAAGTTATGTTGCCGGCATTGAGCACGACGCCTTTGGCCTCGCCCGATGTGCCGGATGTGTAGATAATTGTGACCGCATCGTCGTCGGCAAGTTGCGAATGGGACGTGGTGGTTGCAGCCGAGGAGAAAATATCCTCAAACAAAAACTGCGCCGGGGCTTCAGGCCATTCGGCCAGGATGCCATCCCGTAACGCTGCGTCGCCACAGCAGACGAGTGAAGGCGAACAATCTCTCATCATGGCGACGAGTTCGGCGGCGGCTTGCCGTGAATAGAGTGGAACGACGATTAAACCTTCCGCCATGGCCGCCAGATCAAGCGCGACCCAGCGAATGCTGTTGGGTGCTAGCAAACCGCAACGGTCGCCCCTTTTCAGGCCTTTCCAGGCGAGAAACGCTCGTGCCTTCGCAATCAACTCCAGCAGGTTCGCTCCCGTTGCTTTGACAATCCCGGCGCCCTGAATCTCCTGCAACAACACCAGATCGCGGGCTGATTCGAGCTGCGCGAGAATGTCTTCCACGAAGGTCATGAGCTAGTTGTAGGCTTCGATCAATTGGTGCAGGCTTGGACTCATCGGTGGGAGATAATCGTGCCACCCCCATTCGCCAGTGCGTGTTGGGAAATCAGGATAGCGCCGCTGCAGTTCTTCCTCGAAGTACACGCCCATGCGGGCCATAACTCTCAGGTTGCGCACCACAGTGCGCCCAATGCCCGCTGCAATCATTTCGCCTTCGACCGCCAGTTTTTCGAGCGCCGCCAGCAATCGAGACTCGAGATCCGGATCATCCACGTTCATCAGCAAGTCCTGGTGCCCACGTTCGCGCATCAGGTTGCGAATACGTTCGTCCATGGTTATTCCCGCGGAGGGCACCAGCGCAGGCATCGACGTAACAATACCGTGATAACGCGATGACGCCATCATGTGGCAAGAGCGAAGAATGCTGACCATCTCCCACATGTTGTAGTCATCGGAGCTGAACAGTGGCACGCCACCGAGTCTCTCTGAAATTCGACGTGCGGGGCGAGCGTCCAGGCGCTCCGTCGCCGCCAGGACAACAAATACATTGTGGTGTTTGCGGAACGCCGCCACCGCATTCGCGATCGAGGTGAGGTAATGTTCAAGCGCTTGGTCCGCGACTGGCCCGGAATTGTGAAAGTAAACTGAACGGTAGTGACTGTCTTTGTAAGCTCCGGTCAGGCCATGCGCGGCAAACTTTCCTACTGAAGCTCTTACTGGCCATTCAAAAGGGTTGATGGGGCAGACAACCAGAATTGGCGTGCAGCCGTCCCAGCCAGCGTCGCGCAAGGCTTTCTGCCCGAATTCCGCGGGAGCCGGCTCAAAAGTCCAGGCGGTATCGGTGCCGAGCTCAGTCGGAACACCCAATTCGCGGAGCACCACTCGCGATTCCTCGTTGCGCGTGATCACCAGCGAATTCTGGCAAAAGCGGCCGCACATTTTCTTGACCAGCGGATCCATGTGCCCGGCTTCCGAACCATACCCAACCGACAATTTGTTCTGCGCCGCGGCGATGCCCAGCGATCCGATCATCATCGTAGTCAGTGCATTGGCAAACTTGCTCTTGAATGCCGAGCCCTCGCACGCTATCACGCCGTGATGTTTAGGGACTTCTTCATAGAGAAACGGCGGAAAAATATCAGGAAGACGGACTTGCGTAGTCTGGTCGAAGTAGCCTTCGGTAAGCTTGAAGTTCTGGCTCATCACACTTAGGTCGACTTTGTCGGCACCCAAAATATGGCGAACCTGCCGCAACATCTCCTCGACACGCACGTCAGACCCCATGTTGCGGGCCCCGTTATATCCGGCAAACAGGAGCTTCAATTTTTCGCCCGGCTGCCACGCCTTGCCTTTGCCCAGCATCCAGGAGATCTTCGAGCGCTCAATCAACCCGCTGACCCAGGCTTCTAAAATGAAGTCCATCATGCGGCGTTGCCCCCCGCTTGCACCGGCCAGTCCTGATATTTGTACGAAAATTTTGTGTCGCGGCTGAACTTCAACAGTGGATAACTATATTGCGAGAACGGCACGGGCTTGCGCCCAAGCTCGGCAGTTACGCGCGTGTTGTCAAAAACGGTATTCCACAACAGGTACGGTAGAAAGACCTTCATCAGCGAACCGGCGTAGCCGATGCTCCCTTTGCGATTGGCCATCCAGTGAACGATGGCGCTGAACGGCCGTTCAAAACTGGGCATGAAGATCGGCTTGTTCTTGCCCTGTGCCGAGGCTAGTGCAGCGGTCAGTTCACGGAAGGTCTGCGATCCAGTGCCCGATGAAAGATGATAAATATCGTGATCGGTCTTTTCTTTTTGATGGAGAGTAGCGATCGCGTCAGCCACGAAATCGACGTTCACAATGTCGATCTTGTCATTCGGACGAAATGGCAAAACCGGAAGTCCAGCTAAAAATACAAACGCCTTTACCATGTCGAACTGCGTGGTTTCGGCATATCGGCTGTCGCCCAGCACAATGCTCGGCCGAAAAATCGTTTTCGGCGTATCCGGCAAGAGCTGGCGAATCATGTGCTCACAAAATTTCTTGGTGCGAGCATAAGGATCGTAATCGGACCGCGCCCAATCAATCGAATTATCTTCGGTGACAACTTCGTTATTGCGCATGCCCGCCACGGCGACGGTGCTGACGTGGCTGAACCGGCGCAGGCCATGATGACTGCGGGCATGCAACGCGAGTTGCAGCACTTCGAGCGTGCCGCGCAGGTTTACATTGAGGCAGCTCTTTTCCGATTTGCGATTCAGCGACGCGGCGCAGTGAATGATCGAATCGGTCGATTCCACGAGCTTGCCGTAGTCGTCATCCGACAGTCCGAATTGCGGCGTTGTAAGATCGCCGCGAAAAATCTTCACTCGCGAATGCAGGTATTCATGAAACTTGGGAAAATCCATGTGCAACTGCAACGCCTGCCACAGGCGCACTTCGCCTTCGTGCTGGTCTTTGGCACGCACCAGCAAATTGAGCGGCTCTTTGTAGCCTTGCAGCAGATTGGCGGCAACATGCGCGCCGATGTAGCCGGTAGAACCGGTCAGGAATATCGCCACGTTGCTCCGTTGGTTCCAGTTTTGAGGGCCTCGCCATTGCTGGCAAGCTCGAAATTACGCGCCGGCCGCGCTTCCAGCGGACGGCCCTCAATCAGGGGATAAGTCCACTTGCGCAACGCCGGAATATGAATATTGATCCAATAATCCCACCAGTCGAGAGAGCGTGTGCGGTAGTTGAAGGTGGTGCGTTCCTCTTCCACCAGCGCATGCGACAGCTTTTCCACATTGTCGGCGACAAAATCCTGTTCATTGTGCAGGATGAAAGGCTCGAACAATTTGATCAATTTTTCCACTCGTTCCAAGCTTCGCTCGGCCCGGGCCAACGGTGTTTTCTTCAGCGGCAAAGGCGACATAATCGCACGAATCGATCGAATAATCGCCTTCTGCGCCGGCGCCGACATCCGCTGATAGCGTTCCTTCGAAACTGGAATGGCGTCGAAGCGCAGCCGCAACCAGTATTCCAGGCCCTCTTGCGCCCGGTAATGTTTACGGTGCGCGAGCGACGTCAACTCAATTGAGCGCCGCATATCGCACGGATTGGTGACCGAGCTCGCCAGCTGATACATGGGGTCATTTCTGCGCTCGATGATAGCGGCTGCAATCAGCGTCATGCCGCAACATACTTCGTCTACCGGCACAATATCCAGCCGCTTGTGTTCATTCGAAGGCAGCTGGCGGAAGTAAGTACCCAACAGATAAGACAGTGATGCCGACGTGTTGATACCTTCATTCCATCCAGGAAACGGCTTATCCGTGGAGGTCTCAACAATCGCAGGACGCACAACCGCAATCGGCAGTCCGGCGCCATACTTATAGATGAGGGATTCCGCCAGACTCTTGCTGAGCGTGTACGTGTTCGGCCAGCCGAGTTCCAGCGCGCGCTTAGTACCGACCTCGGTGCGTTCCTGACGAAGCCAGCGGATGCGATTCTTGCGTACCTGGATTTCCAGCGCCGCGCCGCTTAGATCTTTGGCCGCATGTTCCTTCGACAATGCCTGCGCCGTAAGTTGGGCGGTGACCTCTGGCCCTTCCGCGCGCGCCTCCGTGCTTGCAACTAAGTCATGCAAGGCCCGCCACTCGTGCTCGGCGTCAAAATCCGAAATGCGTTTGGGCGTGTAATTTGGCCGGAGCCGTTCCTCCACGCGACCGTCTCGCGCCCCCGCCACGTAGCAGGTTGAAAGGTGCAGCAGGCCAGCATGGTCGCACTGGCGCACGAACTCAACCACATGCAATGCCGCATCAACATTTGTCGCCAGGGCGTCGCGCAAATCAGGATTAAAATCCGTCAGCCCGGAACTGTTGATCACCAGATCGAGGTCCCTGCGCAGCAACTCCGCCACCTCTGGCGCCAGTGACAGTCCTGCCTGCGTGACGTCGCCTTCCACCACCTGCACTTTTTCGCTGATAAACCTCGGGAGGTCTAGACCGTAGCGTTCGTACAACGGATCGAAAACCGGCGACTCCTCGACTAACTTTTCAAAGCGTTGGGAGGCTGGATTCGACTTCTGCCGCCGGATCAACAAATAGATTCGCCCGATATCTGGCAGATCCATCAGCGTATTCACTAGCCAGACTTTGCCGATGAATCCCGTCACACCAATCAGCATGACGTGCTTGCCTGCTAATGCCTTGCGCACCGAAAGCGGAGCTGAGTGCACTTTGCCGTCGAAATGAACGATCGGCCGCTTCGGTAACGTCGCCTGTCGCACTGCAGGCACAATCGCATTTTCCAGGCTCTCTACGTGCAGCAATCCCAGATCACGCACCAAGCGCTGGCGGTGACGTTTGCCGTCAGCACCGGCGGCAATGATCCAGGCAAATACTCCGCGCGAGCGAATCACCGGCGAAAGTAACCGTCCCGTAGCAATGCCATCGCGGAATTCCAGCCGATTGGCAATGATCCAACTCACCCCCAAGTGTCGAGCCAGCGGACGCATTACGTGATCCAGTCCCTGACTCACCAAAACCACGCTGGCCCCGGTCTCAACCAGAGCCGCCAGCTGACGCACTCCATCCTGTTTCAGGTGAGGCTGGACTTTGTATTTGAAATATTCCTCGCCCAGCAGGTCCATGCGGTCGCGACTGATTCCCCTCAGCACGGTATGCACTGCCTTCATGGCAAAGGCGCGATTTGCGAGGTAAAGCAACGGACGAAGCGCGGCAATAATCAGTACCAGCCCGCGGCGCACCCAGCGTTCTAGAAAAGTCTGGGCATTCCACGTGAAAAAAGCTATCGGCCTCACGGTGGTCAGCTCGAGTAAGCTGCCTTCCACGCGCCAGTAAACTGGCGACGTTCCCGGAATTTGAGTTGGCTGGTTCAAATTTGTGAGTCCAAACTAAGCACCAAGCCAGTGCGCGACCTACTTGGCTGAACGACCCGAAAACGAGGCACCTTATTGTAATCAATAGTTAGCAAAGGGCGAAGGTGACAAAACCGCTACCGACTGCCACCGGGAATGAATGTCCATTCGGCAAGTAGAATTTGCACCGTGACGGCTGTAATACAGGATTCGCCGTATGGCCATTAACACTTTTGTATTCTTTAATATAGCAACAATCTATTACTTCTGAAATTGGCAATTGCAGTGCATTGTAAAGGTTGACTCCCCTGGAAACGGACTCGTTATTCTCGGGAGAAAATCTAAATGAACAAGCATTTCGTCACCATTCTGGCCACCGGCCTGTTATTTGGCACCTCTTCAGCCCAAACCTCGGCTCAGACGGACGTTTCAGGATCAGCTTCGCAGAGTACTTCTGCCTCGGCGAGCAAGTCTGGAGCGCAGGCGAACTCAGCAACTTCGGCAAATGCCGGTCAAAATACAGCCGTCGCCAACGGGAGCCACGCCCAATCGGCCGCCGGCCAACTTCAGTCCGGAAGCACCGTACAAGCACAGCTCATCAAACCAGTGGACGCCCGCAAAAACAAGGCGGGCGATGAAGTTGTGGCGAAGACGACACAGGACGTGAAGTCGAACGGCCACGTGGTTCTGCCCAAGGGGTCGAAAATTATGGGCCACGTCACCGAAGCTAAGGCCCGGGCCAAAGGCCAGTCCGATTCATCTCTAGGCTTAGCTTTTGATCATGCGGTTTTGAAAGATGGCACTACTGTCCCCGTAGCGTTCGCGGTGCAGGCCATCGGGAACTCATCCGCAGCCGCGGAGGCCGCTCAGGCTGACGCCGACAATTCAATGGCCACTGCAGCCAATACCGGGATGTCAACCTCGACAGCGGCCCGTTCTACTGGCGGCGGCTTAGTTGGCGGCGTAGGAGCTACCGCAGGTGGCGCGACTAATACAGCCACCGGGGTAGGGCGCGGAACGCTAAGGGGTGCTGGCAACGTTGGCGGCGGTATTTCTGCTCCGCTAACCCCGGCAAGCCGCGGCGTGGTCGGAATGCCGCACCTGAACCTGGCATCGGCAACCTCCAATTCCAGCACGATTACTTCCAGCACCAGCAATGTTCACCTCGACAGCGGTACTGAGATGATTTTGCGGTCTGGCGATTTGCGGGCAAACCGGTAGCTCCACGCCTCCGGAGCTACGTGGTGGGGCAGCGTTTGGGCACGCTGCCCCCTTTTTATTTCCGATTTATTCCCGACAATTCGCTCCCGCCCCGGCGATAATCTTTCCTGCCCGGGAAATGACCGACACCCGACAATCTACGTATGCGGCCCGGCAATCTTGGCGCTTGGCCTTATTGGCCGGGGCCTGCGTTCTTGCTCTAGGGACGGGGTACTTTTACGTTGCATTGTTTCTTCCGCACGCCCACTCCGCGCGCGCGGCACAACAATTGAACGGACGCTATCTCTACGGAGGCGATTTTCATCCTATTTGGCTATCTAGTCACGAGCTATTCCTTCATCGAGCAAATCCCTACGCGACAGAGCTTAGCATTGAAAACCAAATTGCAATCTACGGCCGGGCGATCGATTCAAAACCCGATGATTCCATTCAGGGAATCTATCCTTACCCTCTCTACACCTCGTTTCTGATCGCGCCCCTGGCTCCACTTTCCTTTCCCGGCGTGCAGATGGTAGGGACGGTCCTATTTCCTACGCTAATCTTGATCGGCTTATTTCTCTGGCTCCAGGTTCTGAGATTACATTTGCACCGGATTACGTTGATTACACTGCTGCTGCTGGTTTTTACCAGTTATCCGGTACTCGAGGGACTTTATGCTCAGCAACTGACAGTACTAGTGTTCGCGCTTCTGGCAGGAACGGGGGCCGCTTTGTCCAAAGGACGCCTTGTAACTGCGGGCGTCTTACTGGGTTTGGCGACGGTAAAACCGCAACTGGTGTTGCTGCTAGCGTTGTGGCTGCTGGTATGGGCCAGCAGTGACCTGAGCAAAAGAAAATTCTTCGTAATTTCGGCGATAGGAACCGTGGCGGCGCTGCTAATCGCCGGCGAGATCATCTTGCCGGGATGGACTCTTAACTGGGTTCGCGCCCTGCACGAATACCGGCAACATAACCACCTGCCTTTGGCCCAGGTTGTGTTGGGCAGAGCGCTTGGCGACATGTTTTCTCTAGTCTTGCTGGCGATCACGGCATTAATACTTTGGCGGGCTAGGCGAGTAGAAGCGGCCTCGACTCAGTTCGCGGTGGTGTGCGCTCTAATACTGGCAGTTACGGTACCCATTTTTCCATCGAGCATCGCCGTTTATGACCACCTGCTGCTAGTGCCCGCAATCTTTTGGCTGTTTTCAATCAAAAAAACGATTGTTGGAGGGAGACTGCCGCTGCGGATTCTCGGCTATGCGGCACTTGCCGCGCTTTCCTGGCAATGGATCGCTGGCACCGCCGTAACGATTGCTTCATTCCTTTATCTGGGAGTTGTGCGCACATCGTGGGTACTGGTTCCGGTGCGCGCGGCCGCGTCCATTCCATTCGCGGTTATAGGGCTTGGTTTGTGGCTTTGGTGGAAAAGCGCTATCCCGGCCAAAGCTCCAACGCGGTCCGGCTGAGAATTTGTTGTTGCGTGTCGACAGATAGTTCTAAAGCTCGAAAATCTTCCAGATTTTTCTTGATATCGGGCACGCCGGGCCCAGGCCAATCAGTACCAAACAGTGTCTTTTTCGCGATTTCCTCCAGCCGTGGGAAATACCTCAGCAAGGTCTTCGGCGGAATGCCGCTGATATCAAGAAACACGTTCGGATGCCGCCGCACTAGAAAGAATGCGGTCTCCATCCATAGCGGACGTCCACCGTGCGCCAGCAAAATTTTCAACTTGGGAAAATCAACTGCCACATCGTCAATGTAGATGGGATCCCCATACTTGTTGCGCGCACCAGGGAAGATGGACGTGCCGGTGTGAAACATAACCGGAATGCCATTCGCTTCCGCCGCTCGATAAATGATTTCGAGTTCCTTGACGCCGTTGAGATAGTCGTTGGGAAACAAGAGCTGATGCGGAGGATGGATCTTGATCATCCGAATCCCCAGTCGTAGCAGTTGTTCCACGTCAGCGAGCACATTCGAGGTGTGGCGTGGATGCAAACTGCCGCACGGAAGTAAACGCGCGGGATCCGCCTTGCAGTAGTCAGAAATGAATTGATTCACCCCTGAGGTAAACCCGATCACTTCCGGAGCGACATAGTTGATCAGTACGGCGCGATCGATCCCAACCCAGTCCAGGTAGCCGAGAAACGCCTTGGGTGACCGGCAATATTCTTCGATCTCAGCGAAATCGGCGCGCTTCCGTCGAATTAGTTCAAGCGCCTGCGGCTTGAACATCTCCATCGGTTGAATATGAATATGACAGTCAGTGATCAAAGCCAGCCTTCAGCAGTCAGATGCAGCCGTCAGCACTCCGCATTCAGATTCATCGCAATACATCCGAGCGACTCTGTCATCGTGGGACATGCTTTTGTGACGAGCACTTCTCAGTACAGCGGGACCTTAGGGTCCACCGTCCGCGCCCAGCCATCAATCCCGCCACGCATCGACTGGACTTTCTCAAATCCCTGCTGCCGCAGCCAGTTGGTAACGCTCAACGACCGCACACCGTGATGACACACCACAACAACATGCTCGTCGGGATCAAGCTCCTGATGGGCCCGCGAAGGAATATCGCCCATCGGAATATTCTTGCTGCCATCAAAACTAGCCTTCTCCAGTTCCCAAGGCTCCCGTACATCGAGCAGGGTAAACGCATCGCCCCGCTTACGCATCGACTGCACCTGCCCCGCACTAATTTCAAAATCCAAAATCACTCCTGGCTTTTAAATTCTTCCTTCCAACTTCTGCCTTCTGCCTTAATATCCATAATCCGTCTTCTCCGCATACGCGTGCCGCTTAACTCCCAACTCCTCCAACCGGCACGCTCCCAACTGATTCAAATAAGCCTTGCGGTCAGCCACGCCATAAACCCAACGATCGAGCCAGGCTTCATTGTCGGCCCTGGTTTTGGTCTGCTCATGATACTGCCGAAACATCGCGTCGTCGCGCTTGTAATAGCCCTGCACCGGCGCAGGATGTGCCCCATACGGGCACTCCACGACCGCGCTTACTAGAAAGCCGGGAATGACGGTGCGGTTTGGGTCACTGGCGATCACGTCGTGGCTCACAATTTCCTCTGCCACCACAATCACCTTTCGGGCCGCTCGCACGGCTTCAATCATGATGCCGAAATTCCCCCAGCAGTGTGCATTGCCATCCTGATCGGCGCGCTGCACATGCGCGACCGTGACATCTGGATTCAACGCCCGTACCGCCCACAGCGTCTCCTGTGGCACAAACGGAGAAATAATCTGATAGAAGAAGTGGTTGCCTTTAGTAATGTCGCTGCCGAGCGCAGTACGCGTCGGCATGAACGGTACGCCCATCGCTCCCGCCTGCAAGGCCAACGCTACCGAGAAATTGGTCATGTTAAAAACTTTCAGGCCATCTTCTTCCACCGCCCGCCGAAAGTTGTAGGCCGAGCCCATCATCGCATTGCCGACCCAGGCAGCTATTACCTGCTCAACGCATCCGGCGCCAATTAGCTGGTCAAACAAAACATCGGAAATTGGACCGATCAGCTTAAGCCCGCGCTTCTTCTGGCGAATGATTTCATGGCCGGCAGCAAAAGGGATCATCTGCTCCAGTTGCAAACAAAGCGCCACCGATGCACCGTCTGGGATCAGGCCAGCGATCGCCTCACGCATTGAGATGACTTTCGGCAACTATTTTCCCTCCCAACGCGGCTGCCGCTTTTCGATAAACGCGGCAATCCCTTCCTGCATGTCTTGCGTCTTCACCAATTCTTTCAGATAGATCTTCTCAGTTCGGGCCAGGCCCTTTTCAAACCGCATCGAGTCCCCTGCGTAGATTGCTTTCTTGGTAATGCTCAGGACCGCCGGACTTAGCGCCGCCAACATGTTCACGGCTTCGCGAAGGACGCCATTCAACCTTGCCTCTCGCACGGCGCGACTTGCCAGCCCGATTGCCGCCGCCTCAGCGCCGCTGATCGTCTTCCCGGTCAGAACCAACTCAGCCGCCCGCTTTTGCCCCACCAGCGCAGCCAGTGCAGTCGCCGCCACCGGCGAAAAACATCCCAGCTTGATTTCGGGGAACCCCCAGGTAGCCGTGTCTGCAGTGAAAACCAGATCGCAAACCATCGTCAGCTCCGCGCCGCCACCGAGGCAGTGCCCGTGAACTACAGCCATCGTTATTTTCTTTGACGCCAATAATCTCCGCACAACGCGGTGAAACTTCGCCAGCATGTCCTCCACTTTGTCGGGTGTATGTACATTCACATCGACCCCGACGGAAAAAGCCTTGCCCGCGCCTTGCAGCAAAATGACGGAGACTTCAGATCGAGCCTCAGCGGCACTCAACTCCTCGGTCAACTGATCCATCATTTCGAAATCAATAACATTGAGAGGAGGATGATTCAGCTCAATCACGACTGCACGCCCAGAGTCCCGAATCTTAAGCTTCAAGAACTCCTCCGTGACCTCTGCGCTCTTCTGCGGTGAAAGTCATCCTTCACTTCGTCCAAAACCCCTGGCGATCGTACTCTCGAATCGCGCACAACTCCTCAGCGCTTGGCTCCTGGGTCTGAGCAACACATTCAGACACTCGCAAAGCCCAACCAGTATTGCTGACAACGTCCTCTACACCTATTCCGGGATGCACCGACGCTAGATAAGCCTCGCCATCAGCTCCAAAACGTAAAATGGCTTTGGTCGTGATCGCCGCCGCAGGCCCGCCCCGCAGTAATCCAACTTTCTTACGCCAGCCAGGACCGTTCCCATTCCCCGGACTCGTCACGAACGAAACCCGCTGCGGCAGCCGGCGCTTGCTGTGCTCCATCAGCACCACAAAACGATGCGCCAGCGAAGCAATATCGCAGGCGCCGCCCGACCCCGGCAGTCGCACCATGCCATGCGGTCCACGCACTTCGGTTGAGTTCAAGTTTCCAAAGCGATCGACTTCGGCAGCACCAAGAAATCCCAGATGCACCCGCCCGGATTGCAGCAGGCTCATTACACCAATCATGTCCAGACACTGGATCGCCCCCAGCAAATTCGGCGGGTCGGCCATGGTGTAAATCAATTCCGAAGCAGGAGTGTCGCGGATGACGCCGTTTTCGAACAGGCCAATGGCGCGCGGCGCATGCGTCTTCTTGGCCACCACAAACGCAATCAAGGGCAGCCGCATCCCCACAAACACAACTTCCTCGTCGTGGATCTCCCGCGCCGCTGCCGCGACCATAAGTTCGCTAAGAGTGTAGGCCATGAAATTAAGCGTCTGCTGTCATCCTGAGCGCAGCGAAGGACCCCCGCCGCCGCACTGCTGCGCCAGACAAAATCGCTCCTTAGCATCACAAAGCAGAAAGAAGTTACAAATTAATCGCCGACTTCCGTGGCTCGCCAATGGTTTCAAATGGATCACGCGCGCCATCTTTGTTGGCAATCCATTTCTTCTCGGTGCTGATGATGTCGAGCAACAACTTCTTGTCTTCCACCGTCGGCAGGTACTCCTGTAGGTGCTGCTCATAAGCAGCATCGTCGACCGGTTCACCGGTCTGCGCGTGAAATTTCTGCCCCGCCCATCGCCCAATGAAGCGATTGAACTTTATGTTGGGCGCATAAAGCGGCGCTTGCCCGGCTTTCAACGCGCCGTTGAAGCGTGAAATCAGCCCCGCCACCTCGTCGCGATAGAGACCACGGTTGTAGTCGTTCAGATCATCGAGATCAGCCGGGTGTTCATTTTTCGGCTCATCATAGCGGCCCTTAATACCCCAGACGTACGCCCAGTGCGCCGAAGAAGAATGATCGGTGCCGAACAAGTCGTAAGAACTCGATAGCCATTTATTCAAATATTTCTGGATCAGCCATCCCGGGACGACGCCTGCTTCCACAATTCGCCGCAAGCCGTCGTTGCCCGTACCCATGTGGAAGGCCTCTTCGCGCAGCATATAAGACATCGAGCGGCCTAGCGGCGCGAACGCTGAATACTTCAGCATCTGGAGCTGGAACTTGCCGTCACGGTCGACGAAATCGGTATAGGTGAAAAAATCCATCCAGTTGTCGACATCGACGTTGAACGCCCCCAGCAGCCGCTTGTTGTCGAACGCTCGCCGTTCCAGCATCTTCTGCGCCTCGACCTTACCGGAATAGCCGAAATGGTCCATCAGCAACGCACACATCTGCCAGCCATGGCGCATCTCTTCAATCATCACCCGCATGATGGCGCGGCGGTCCCAGTCGGTCGGGGCACTCTCAAATAAGTTTCGCTGCTGCTCAACGCTGGCAAATTCGGTATCGCCCTGATAGACGATCATGTTCAGCAATGCGTCGCGCATCTGCTGGGTCGGAATCTGCCGCAAGTTCTCCCACTTACGCCGTCCTTTGTAGGCGCCAAACTGAATTTCTTCGGTCTCGATTGCGCCATAAAGAGTGTCGAACTTGAAGGCCGCAATCTCGTCGCGGTCTACGCCAATCTCTTTACGCCAGTCGTTAAACATGCCAATCCAGTCACTAAATGTTCCAATCTTCGCAACTTTCCCCGGCATAGGAACCTCACTAATCCAACAAACTTCGTCATCCTGAGGCGCGTGATCCGCGCCGACAGACCTTGGTCACTACCCCAAGTTCAGCCAAACTGACTTCAACTCGGTGTAGTGCTCCACCGCATGCATCCCCAACTCGCGCCCGAATCCCGAACTCTTATACCCGCCAAACGGCAAGGCAGCATCCATTAACCCGTATGTATTGATCCATACCGTTCCGGCGCGAAGCTGCCGCGAAATGTTGTGCGCCTTTTTGATGTCACGAGTCCAAACCGCGGCTGCAAGCCCGTACGGGTTCTGATTCGCCTTCTTGATCGCCTCGTCGGCGTCATCGAAGGAAAGTATCGCCAGCACCGGACCAAAAATTTCTTCCTGAGCAATTTTCATTTCGTTACTAACTCCGCTAAAAATCGTCGGCTCCACAAAAAATCCTTTGCGTCCGGCGACAACGACTTGCTTGCCGCCAGCCACAAGCGTTGCACCCTCCTTTTTACCCGCGCCGATGTAGCCAAGAACCGTCTGCATCTGCTCCTGGCTGACAATCGCCCCCATCCGCGTCTTGGGATCAAGCGGATCGGCCGGCTGCATCTTTTTCGCACGCGCCACCAGCTTCTCTGCAAATTCGTCCTGAACCTTGCTCTCGACAAATAACCTAGACCCGGCGTTGCAGACCTCGCCTTTGCCGTAAAAAATTCCGTTGAGGGCGCCCTTGACCGCGCTATCCATGTCAGCATCAGCAAAAACAATGTTGGGAGACTTCCCGCCCAGCTCCAGCGTCAACCGCTTCAGGGAATCGGCTGCACCGCGCATGATCTCCTTTCCCACAGCCGTGGAACCGGTAAACGCAATCTTGTCGATCCCGGGATGGCGCACCATCGCTCTCCCGACTTCCGGCCCTCCAGTTACGATGTTGAGCACGCCCGGTGGAACGCCAGCTTCCAGGGCGAGTTCGCCAAACCGCAAGGTGCTGAGCGCAGTCTGCTCGGCCGGCTTGAGAATCACGGTATTGCCACAAGCCAATGCCGGCCCCAGCTTCCACGAGGCCAGCAACAGCGGAAAATTCCAGGGAATAATCAGACCGACCACCCCCACCGGCTCGCGCAAGGTGTAGGTGAACGCTGTTTCCAAAGTGTTGACGGTCTCGCCGTGAATTTTGGTGGCGCATCCTGCGTAATAGCGCAGGACATCAATGACCATGGGGAGATCAACGTAGCGGGACTCAAAGATGGGCTTGCCGTTGTCGAGCGTTTCTAACTCGGCAATTTCTTCCAGATTTTTCTCGACCAGATCAGCCAGCCGCCAAAGCAGCTTGCCGCGCTCGCTCGCGGACATCTTTCGCCAGAGACCACCACGATCTTCGAAAGCTTCTCGAGCCGCGAGCACAGCACGGTCAATGTCTTCCGCCGAAGCCTCAACGATGTCCGTCAGCTTCTCTCCGGTCGCAGGATTGATGCTGTCAAATTTGTGGACGCCATCAAGCCACTGACCGTCGATCAGCAACCGCCCCGCGGAGACTTTCGCCTTAGTGGCAGACAACATGGCTTACTTGCCCTTGAATACTGCTGGGCGTTTCTCCACATAGGCCGCCAGGCCTTCCTTGGCGTCATCGCTCTGGAAGAGTAATTGCTGGTTTTCCCGCTCGACCGCCAACGCCGACTCCATAGGAATTTCCCATCCGGTCTGTACCGCGCGCTTGATGCGGCCCACGGCCTTCGCTGCCTTGTTCGGCGGACAAAATTGGCGAGCGTACTCCATGATGTTCTCCATAAAGTTGTCTTTGTCAAAGATGTCGTTCAGGATGCCGAATTCTTTCGCCTCATCGAACGAGAAAGTGTTTCCCGTAACCATCAGTTCGATGGCCCTGCTCTTGCCCACCAGCCGCGAAAGCCGCTGGGTGCCCCCCGTGCCCGGCAAAACGCCAAGATTTACCTCGGGAAGTCCGATCTTGCCCGAGTCTTGACGAGCAATTCTAAGATCGGCCGCCATGGCAATTTCCAGCCCGCCGCCGACGCAATGGCCATTGATAGCCGCAATCACCAGCTTCGGAGTATGTTCAAGCCGCAAAAGCATTTCGTTGGCGTGCAGGCAAAAATAGTATTTAAACGTGGGATCGACACTCGAAAGCATCTTGATGTTAGCGCCCGCCGAGAAGAACTTGTCGCCCGCGCCGGTAAGAACGATGACGTAAACATCGTTGTCCATGCGAGCTTTGAGGATGGCCTCATCAAGCGCCCGGTTCATCTCGTACGTGTAAGTATTGGCCGGCGGATCATTCATTTCGAGAACCGCCACGCCACCATCGACGCGATAGTTCACTAATTGTTTGGTAGTTTCAGCGGTGGTGGGCTGAATGGTAGTTGCCATGAATTGATCTCCTTACAGAAAATTCGCGCCCTGCGAGGTGTGATTCCGTCCCCCTCGCCTGCACTCTTACACAAAAAACAGGCCGCCCGAATGCGGCCCTTAAATTCTAGTCTTCTTTGCCTGGCAGAGTCATTGCGCAACCCGGCACACTTACACCATCTTGCCATTACTACCGCAAGTAGGAATCTGCTAGTGCTCGTTTGCAATGCAATAGGCGACCAGCGGATTCCTCCCTGCGGCCGGAATGACAAGATGGTGTGTTCTAATTCCGAATATCTCCCATAAGCCTTTCCACCTCTGCCTTGACATCGCCCGTCAGTGGCAGCAGGGGCAGCCGCGGTGATCCGCCAAAGTAGCCATTCAAATCCATGGAATACTTCAGCGCCGGAATGCCTAATTCCCCACCCACGCGCGTCGCCGCCTTTGCAATCTTCTCCTGTTTCTGTTGCGCCAGTACCTGGTCGCCTTCTTTCCACGCGGCATAAATCTCATAGCATGCCGTCGGCGCCGGGTCGGCGAATGCCAGCACTGCTCCTACTGCTCCCGCCTGTAGCATGGGATACATTTTCTGCGCCGTCCCCACCAGCACCTGAAAGCCAACTTCCTTTTGGCGAGTTTTCAATCCGCTCACCACTTTAACCGCAGTTGACGATGGTCTGCTGCTCTCCTGCGACCCGCCGAGTTGTACTAGCTTCGCACCCTCCGCCTCAAGCACCTTCAACATGCGCGCGGTCACCGCCTCGAATGTTTCGGTCACGGTCGCGCTACGCTTGATGTGCCGCGTGCCCTCTACCATGCGGCGCGCTTTTTCTATGTCGCCGCCAGACTCCTTAATACCAACAATGTTGGGATGCTCCGCCAACTCAATCACCAACTCGGCGGGTAAATCGTAGGCGGTGAATGGGGGCACGTTGTAGAGCACCACCGGCAGTCGAGACTGGTCGGCCACAGTGCGATAAAACGCCAGTAAATTCGCCGGCTGCATCTGCTTGCGGTAGAAATGCGGAGTACGAATCAAGGCCACGTCATAATTGAGCCCAGCGGCGTATTCCGTAAGCTTCAAAGTCTCGGCTGCGGACTCGGCGCCGGTTCCCGCCATGAGCACTTTATGGGGCGCCGCCGCATCGCGAGCGATCCTTAAAACCTCGCGCCTCTCCTCATCCGACAGCATCACCGCTTCTCCGGTAGAGCCAAGGACAACCATCCCTGACACTGGGGTGCGGGAATAACGCTCTACGTTGTGCTCAAGTTTTTTAAAAAAAACCGCTCCATCGGGATAAAACGGCGTGGTCACCGGCGGAAAAATTCCGTGCAGCAGCATCGTTCCTGTGTTCATTGCGGACTTTTAGATTACCAGCTTCGCTATTGTGATTTAGTGTTTAAATACTTGCACGTGAGGCTCGTGATACATCGGATGCGTTCCAACCCGGCGATTGGTCAAAGTTCCGAGAGCCGCACCGAGGGAGCCTTGCAAGCCTTCTTCCGCGCCAGGTTTGCACCCCTACTTCTGATTCTGGCAACGCTGCTGTTGACCGGCAACGCGGCCGAGCAGAAGCAACTGGCCATTTTCTCCGTGGCAGCAAACTATTATGTGCCGGTGGTGGAGCGCGAGGGTCGCGATTACGTCGGCGTAGTGGAGATGCTCGATCCTCTCGGCACCGTAAGCGCTCAAAGCCAGGGCTCCCGCTGGACTGCCCACTACAATGATGCCACGGTGGAATTCACCGTCAAGAAGACCGGCGTACGCGTCAGGGGGCAGGACGTTGACCTGCCTGCACCGTTTCTGTTGGAAGGCAATCGCGGATTGGTGCCCTTGAGTGGCGTCGGCTCGCTGCTGCCCCGCATTTTGGGTGGTCCGGTCACTTTTCACGAAACTGCACGGCGTTTGCTCATTGGGAGCGTGGGGGTGCACTTCACCGCGCAGATTGGCAAGTCAGATCCTCCGGCACTGGTAATGAATTTCTCGGCGGCGGTCAATCCCATGATCTCCACCGAGCCGGGAAAATTGCTCATGGTGTTTGCCCGCGATTCCCTGGTCGCGCCTGGCACTTCATCGTTGAGCTTCGGCAACAAGACAATTCCCTCCGCCAATTACGATGAAGCCAATGGTGCGGCAATCATCACGATCAACGGAAGCGGGTCGCTGTTTGCCAGCTTCAGCAACGCCGGCAAAACCATCACCATCACCGCCACCTCGTCTGCGGTAGCAGCCGCTGTGGCAAAACCCTCCGTTCTAACCGCGCCCCCGATCACCCCAGCGCCAGCTCCGCCGAGCGCGCCTCCTGTCGAAGTCGTGCCTGCCGCCGAACCTGCTCAACCGGTTCGATATTTCGCTGTCATCGACGCCAGCCATGGTGGAAGCGAACGCGGCGCCGCGCTCAGCGACCAACTGGCGGAAAAAGACGTCACCCTGGCGTTCAGCCGTCGCCTGCGACAAGACCTGCAATCCCAAGGCATTCCTGCGATGCTATTACGCGACGGAGATAGCAGCCTGACGCTCGATCAGCGCGCAGAAATTGCCAATCGCACCCAACCTGCAATCTACATCTGCGTGCATGCCAGCTCCGATGGCAATGGCGTGCGTATATATAGCCCTTTGATTCCGTCTGGCACAGCTGGCATTGGGATTTTCTTCGACTGGAATACCGCGCAAACTAATTTTCTGCCATTAAGCCGCGCCTTCGCCTCGGCGGTTGGCGGTGAACTGCAAAAGAAGCGGCTAGCGGTTCGCGTGCGGGTGGCGCCACTGCGTCCGTTGAACAATATCTCGCGTCCTGCTATCGCCATCGAATTAGCGCCGCCTGCCGGCACCATCGCCGACGTTAACTCTCCGTCGTATCAGGAACTCGTTGCCAGCAGCGTCACCCTCGCCATTCTTTCCATGCGCACCCAGTTGGGGGCAGGAAGATGACGGTTCGCCGCATTATCTTCTGGATCTCTGCGCTGTTGTTGACGGCAATGCTTGCCGGGATCTACGCGTGGCGAATTCGCGAGCGGGTTCCGCTCGAAACACCCATTGCCGATGCGCGCCCCGTGGCTCCTCCAGCCGCCGGACCCACAGAACACGTGACGCTGTATGTCGCTCACGATGATCCCGGAGTACTGTTCGCGCAGCCCGCGGCCATACCTTTACCGGCGGAGCGACAGCAGCGGGCCCACGAGTTGCTCCGCGCTCTACTGAGCCGCTATTTGGAGAAGTCTTCGCCCCATCCCCTGGCACCGGACGCTGACATTCGCGCCGTTTACTTGATTGATCCCGGAATCGCGGTAATCGACCTTAATAGCTCATTCGCGGCAGGCCATCGCTCTGGAATTATGATTGAGGAGCTTAGCGTGGTTTCGCTGATTCACACCTTGTCGGAAAACATCGATGGCATTACCCGAGTAAAAATTCTGGTTGACGGCAAGCAGGCCGAAACTCTTGCCGGACATGTTGATCTCACCAACTTTTTCGATGTCCCTGCCATCAACGATCTCGCTACCCAACTCCAACAGAAATAGCCGCGACCGATTGTCATTTACAATCGCGACCTATGTTCTATCGCTCGGATAGCCGCCGTCCTGACCAGCTTCGTCCGGTAAATATTATTCCTGACTTCATCAGCACCGCCGAAGGCTCAGTGCTGATCGAAGTCGGCAACACCCGGGTTATCTGCACTGCCTCGATTGAGGAAACCGTACCAGTCTTCATGCGCAATCAGGGTAAGGGATGGATCTCCAGCGAATATGCCATGCTTCCCCGGGCTACCCTCACCCGTAGTCCCCGCGAAGTCAGCCGCGGACGGCAAAGCGGGCGCACCCACGAAATTCAGCGGCTGATCGGGCGCTCCTTGCGCGCCGTCACCGATTTAACGCGGCTCGGAGAACGTACGATCTGGATCGACTGCGACGTCATCCAGGCGGATGGCGGCACCCGCACCGCTTCCATCACCGGAGCCTTCGTGGCGCTTGGCCTGGCACTGCAAAAATTGGTCGAAGCTGGAACCCTCAGCGCAGTGCCGCTCAAAGACTTTGTCGGAGCGATCAGCGTGGGGATTGTGGATGGAGAGATCCTGCTCGACCTCTGCTACGAAGAGGACTCGCGCGCCGACGTGGATATGAACTTTGTCATGACCTCGGCTCAGAAGCTGGTGGAAATCCAGGCTACCGCCGAGCACCAGACCTTCGATGACGAACAACTGACCAAAATGATTAGTTTGGCACGCCAAGGCGTGCAGGCTTTGATTGGGCAGCAACGGGCGATTCTGAGCCAGTTAACCCTGCGGCAGTGATGTTCAGAGAGCTACCTAAAAGTTTCCAAGAGGTTAAGAGCCATTGTAGGTACAATAACGTACATTTTCCCATTTTTCGGAACCGATTTCGGGAGAGGGGGAAGTGTCCCCGCTAAACCAGGCACGCAGCCTGGGACAACTGGACGCTCGCAAGCGGCATTCTAGGAACGTTTTTTAAACAGCAATTCACGTCGCGAGCGCTCTACGTAGCTTCCATGACTTAGCGAAGTTGTGATTAGTCTTCCAAAATCACCGTCAACAACTCGTGCTTCTGTTTTGCGAATGGATTTACTACTGTCACTCCGTTCCAGGTGAATCCCGATTGCAGGTCCTCCGAGAGCAGCACTCTGCACCCTGCCGCTGCAGCAGCCGACAGAATCACAGCGTCCCAGATTCCCAGCTGATGCTGAGTTGCAAGATCAGTCGCCGCCAGCAAGACGACTTGTGAAGTCTCAATTAGCGCGAACGCATCCTGCCAGTTCAGAATTGCACTCAGCGCCCGACGCGGTGTCCGCCCCGCTTTTTTCACGAGGACATGGAAGAGCTCCCCCAGAACTTGTACGGGAACGAATGTGCTGTCTTCCGGCAGGCGCGCGATGATCTCAAGAGCTGTAGCCTTCATAGGCACGCCGTTGACACCTTCAGCGTACGCCAGCACGTTAGTATCGAGCGCAAGTCTCATCGGCGGCTAGTCGTACAACTCGTCGCGATTCCAAGGTCCTATGTTCACGACCCTTTCCGAGCGTAGGCGGGAAATTAGAGCAGCCCGAGCTTTGGTTTTGGTGCGGCCTTCTTTAACAGGACCAATCCGGGCAACAGCCCTTCCATGGCTGGTAACGACATAGCTCTGCCCTTCCCTGACTTCCCGCAGAAGCTGGGAGAATCGCCTATTGGCGTCGGCGGCTGAAATAGCCTTTTCCATAATGTAGTTATATTACGTACTTTTAAAGGTTGGAGTCAAGATGCCCGACAAATAACTAAAAAACCACGAAGGACACGAAGTTCCACTAAGGAGATCTCTCGATCAATCCCTCGCGGAACTTCGTGTCCTTCGTGGTTACTGTCTTTTGCGTCGGTCGCTTAGAACTTATTTGCCCTTGGGATGCAGACGCTGCTGCGTCTCGACCTCATCGTCACCTTCGCACTTATAACTGAGGCTGAAGAGGAAAACTGCGCCCACTATGCAAAATACGATCACTAGGCCTGTCAGGAGTGTGTCCATTTGACCCTCCCTCTACTGTCTTTAGGTTAAACCTATTCGCCGCGATCGACTGTGATGCTGCTCACATTGCCGGTTCGCTTTCGCAAGCTCTCCTAACCGTTTACAATGGTCAGCCGTCCTACCTTACATTTTGCGAGCATTGGACGCACCTGTTTTCTGATTCCAGCAACTCAATTGGAGGAAAGTTATGAAGCTCACACCTGGCAAGCTAGCCGGACTGAAAAAAGTGTCCAATGACCGCGGCGTTATTGCGGCTGCCGCCATGGACCAGCGCGGCTCGCTCCAGAAATCTTTGGCTAAAGAGAAGGGCGGGGAAATCAGCGACTCCATGATGGAAGAATTTAAGTCACTGGTCACCGAGGTACTTACCCCGCATGCCAGCGCCATCCTCTTAGACCCCGAATGGGGACTGCCGGCCGCCAAACGGCGCGCCAAAAATGCTGGCCTGCTGCTGGCCTATGAAAAGACCGGATACGACAAGACCGGCCCCGGCCGCCTGGGCGATCTGCTCGACGAGTGGTCAGTAAAACGTTTAAAGGAAGCCGGCGCTGACTGCATCAAGATTTTGCTTTATTACACCCCTTACGACTCGAAAGAGATTAACAACAAGAAACACGCCTGGGTGGAGCGGCTTGGAGACGAGTGCCGGGCCAACGATATGCCATTCTTTCTGGAATTCGTCGGTTACGACGAAGGGGCGGATGAAAAGGGCGTCGAATACGCCAAGAAGAAGCCTTATATCGTTACCGAAAGCATGCGCGAATTCACCAAAGATCGCTATGGGGTCGACGTGCTGAAGGTGGAGATTCCGGTAAACACCAAGTTTGTTGAAGGCATCAAGGCGTTTGGCGGACTGAAAGCCTACAGCAAGCAGGAAGCCATCGACGCCTTCCATAAAGCGGCTGCGGTCACCACTAAGCCATTCATCTACTTATCGGCGGGGGTCAGCAACGCCGAGTTTACCGAGTCACTCGCTCTGGCAGCCGATGCGGGAGTGAAGTTCAACGGGGTACTCTGCGGACGCGCCACGTGGAAGGACGGCATTCCAATCTATGCCAAGCAAGGCGCGGATGCTTTCCGCAAGTGGCTTGAAAACGAGGGTGTCAAAAACATCAACAACGTCAATGACAGTCTTAAGGCTGCCACGTCGTGGCATTCGATTTACGAGGTGTAAGCAGTCTGTCAAAATACTCGTGCACCAAAAAAGGCAGCCCACTCGGGGCTGCCTTTTTAAAGCAATTGAAGCTCTAGAACCGGAAATGCGGACCAAAACTTACCCGCAGATTGTTCTTGGCGCCATTGTCGAAGTAGATCTCGTCACCCACGTCGAGACGTAATCCAATCGGTCCTATGAAGCCTTCCAGTCCCGCCCCGGGATAAACCGCGAATCTGGTGTCGCCTGTGGTAACGCCCCCTAGAGCCCCCTGGAAACCAGCCGACGCATTCTGATCAGAGACGCTAAAGTTCACGAATCCGACTTTGCCAGTCACAAATGCGCGGAAATTGGAGGACCTGCCTGCTTGAAACCGTGGTCCGAATAAAGCATGCAATGGGCGAACCCGGGTGTTTACGAATTCGGTGGTCACCCCGTCCGAAAAAGTGCTGGTGAAGTTGCGTTTGAAGTCGTAAGCCATTTCCGCTTCCAAAGCAACATTGGGATGAACGTTGAACGACGCCCGTCCACCGACACCAACGAAGTTGATTTTCGGGCTAGTAACGTCCAGGCGAAAATAATCAGCAAAAACTCCCACTTCGCCATGATCGTAAGTCTGCGCCATCGCTATGGAAGGTATGGCGAAGCAAAATCCAATAATTGCTAACCACAAACTGCGTTTCATACAGTAACTTCTCCTTAAGGTTGGCCGCGGCTTCCGGACTGGCAGGCTGCGGTTCAGCGTGCGATTCCTGTAGCGAAAATATGATGCGATGGTTAATCCCGAGGTGGTACCGGGGTTACTTTCGATAGGCACGAATAAATCTCTCTCAGCACGGCGCTTCAAGTCATTGATAAAGAGCTACTTAGAGCGCGCTATGGGAAATCAGTTCGGCAGTGGCTATCGCCGCACAACGTTCAAGGCTAGAGGGTGTTTAATGGTTGATGGACGCCAAGTTGCGAGATTGACGGCATTTGCATGATACCGGTAGGCTGGCGGGGGCGAGCTTAACCACTGGGCTTGATAACACTAAACGGCAAATCGCTGCAACTCTGTACAACGAAATAATCTTAGGGCCGCATCAGATTAGGTACGGCCAGAAAAGGCCAGTTGACGACTGCTAGAAAACTAAAGGGCCAAGAGCTCACCGAAGCGGAAGCGATCGAACGCGCCAAGCAGGGGGATCCGGTAGCATTCGAGATCCTCTACGATCTGCATAAGCGTAGGGTGTATTCGCTTTGCCTGCGGATGACCGCCAATACGGCGGAAGCGGAAGACCTCACGCAGGAAGCTTTTCTACAGTTGTTTCGAAAGATTGCCACATTTCGCGGCGAGTCGGCTTTCTCGACTTGGCTGCACCGGATGGCGGTCAATGTGGTGTTGATGCGCCTCCGCAAGAAGGGGCTGCCGCTGGTCCCGCTTGATGAAACGCTGGAAGCGGAAGATGAAGCGCCCAGGAAAGAATTAGGAGCTCAGGACAAGGTTCTCGCCGGTTCGGTTGACCGGATGGAGTTACAACGAGCGGTAGAAGCATTACCACCGGGCTACAGATCAATATTTGTGCTTCACGACGTTGAAGGGTACGAGCACAATGAAATCGCGACCTTAGTGGGGTGTTCGATCGGAAATAGCAAGTCGCAACTGCATAAGGCGCGGATGAAACTGCGTGAGCTCCTGAAGACGAGCAGAGCCGAAAAGGCCACCAAGCCGTAGGGAGCAAAAAAAGAGGCGCTGATTGGGGAGAGAGGGTTGTATGAATTGCACGGAGTTCCAAGAGTTCCTGCCGGATGTGGTCGAGGGTGTTCGCAACCCCGATCATGAATATCATCTTAAGAGCTGTACAGATTGCCTGACCCTGGTTTCGGAATTAGAAATAATTCTGCGGGACGCCCGCCAGTTGGAGGGCATGTTCGAACCGGGCCCGCAAGTCTGGGACAACATTGAAACTACCCTGCGCCAGGAGGGGCTGATTCGCCAGCCGCAGTGGGGACCGGAATTAGTTTCACCTCCACGGCGACAGTGGAGACCGGTGTGGCTGATGGCCCCGCTTGCCGCAGCGATACTGGTTGCCTTGGCGGTAGTTTATGAACGACCGGTGCATACCGAAGTGGCAACCGCGAAGTTACCGTCCGTCGCCCTACCTGCAGAGACCGCTTCCACGGCACCATCAGACGATCAGGAATTGCTTAACGCAGTGAGCCTGCGAACACCCGCCATGCGGGCCACTTACCAAACCAACCTGCGCGACATCGATGCCTATATTCGTGACGCTGAAGCTTCAGCTCATCAGGATCCGAATGATGAAGAAGCGCAGCGGTCCCTGATGAATGCTTACGAACAACGATCCATGGTCTATGAAATGGCTATGGACCGTTCCATGCCATAATTGTCGGTCATCTGGCCAAAGCAGTAGAAGTGGAGAGAGTAATCATGGAAACCAGGCAGCGCGCCGCGAAATTGGCTCTTGTAGTAATCGTAGGAGCCGTGACTCTTGCTTCAGGTGAAACCCGGAAAGAATTTCGCTATACAGTCGGCCCACGCGCCAGCCTGTCGGTGATAAATCAGTTTGGACCGGTATCAGTAAAGCCGACCAGCGGTAACCAGGTGGTTGTAACTGCGACGATTCATTCCGACAAGGCAGAGGTTGATCAGAGTCAGAACGGAAATCGAATCGATATAGTTTCGCATCTACTTGCCGGCGCAGACGCCGACAGCGGACGAATTGATTACGAAGTATTAGTCCCTGCCGACGCCAGCGTTACCCTGCATTCCAGCACGGGTCCGCTGCACGCGGAAAAGCTCCACGGCGACGTGACCCTGGAAGGCGCCAGCGCCACCATGGACGTTCGCGATATCAACGACGCGCATGTGCACATCAAGAGCATGAATGGTCCGGTTACCGTCGCCAATATCCGTGATGGGCACGTTGAAATCGCCTCAGTGAGTGGCGACGTAACCCTGAGCTCGGTAAGCGGCAGCCTGGTCGAGGTGAATTCGACCAGTGGCAAAATCCGTTATGACGGCGATTTTGGAGCTGGCGGTCGCTACTTGCTTACCAGCCACACCGGAGACATTGAAGCAATGGCGCCCGCCTACGCTTCCATCGATGTCGTCGCCCGTTCGGTTAATGGTACGGTCGAAAACGATTTTCCTCTCCAGCCCGAACACACCTCATTCGTAGTTAAAGCAGGGAGTGCCTTCGCAGGTACGATGGGCAAGGCCGCTTCCTCGGTCAAGTTGCTTTCCTTCAGTGGTAAAATCCACCTCAAGAAGCGCTAAAGTAGCGCCAAATTTTCGGGCGGCACACGCTGCCCAGAGTAATCCACCAAAGCATGACAACCCCCTCGGGGTCGCACGCCCACCCACACACGCCTACAGCCGAATCCGCAACTAGGGTGCGGGGCATTTTTTTAGTGGGATTTATGGGCGCGGGCAAAACCACGGTGGGCAGAGCACTTGCACGGCGTTTGCACTGGCCGTTCGAAGACCTCGACGATCGAGTGCAAGCCCGCGAGGGGCGTACCGTTGAACTGATCTTTCAGGAATCCGGGGAAGCAGCCTTCCGCGACGCGGAGCACGCTGCGTTACAAGAGCTGTTGCAAGGCTTGGGGCCCGATGCTCGGGTGGTGGCACTGGGCGGAGGTGCATTTGTGCAGGCCAGGAATGCCGCTCTGCTGAGCCCGGAGGGAATTATTTCCGTGTTTCTTGATGGCCCGGCCGAGGAATTATTTCGCCGATGCCAACAACAATCCGTGGAACGCCCTTTACGGCGCAGCCTGCCGCAGTTTCAAGAACTTCTGGAAGTGCGTCGGCCGCATTATATGAAATCAAAGCTGCGAATCGAGACTACGGGCAAGAATGTGGAAACGGTGGCCGGCGAAATTGCTCTTCGGCTGGGATTGAATTAGTAATTTCAAAGGTATTCAGGAGCGAATCGTGAACGTAAGAGGTTTAGCAGGATTGATATTGCTGGGCTCGCTGGCGCTGCTAGCCGTCGCCAAAGAGAAGGAACCGTCTGGCGATTTGGTCGATTCGGGGTCCTTTGGCGTCTTCGTTAATGGCAGGCGGATGGCCACCGAGAGCTTTTCTATTCACCAGCAAAAGGGCGGCAATAGCACTACATCCTCGCAATTTAAAGAAGAAGGCAGCAGCAATCCGTCGCAGCGTTGCGACATGCAGATCACGCCGGGTGGAGCCCTGGTCCGCTACGAGTGGCGTGAATTGTCTCCGGGAAAGAGTCGAACTCGAAATTACCCCTAATAACGAGTTTCTTATCGAAAGGGTCACCGAAGTTCCGGGGGAGAAGCCCAAAGAAAAGCCTTTCCTGATGCCCAATACTTCCGTAATCCTGGACAACAACTTCTTTGTGCACCGTCAAATCCTGGTGTGGAAATATATGGCATCCAGCTGTCCGACAGAGGGCGGGCAGATGAAGTGCGGCCCAGCTCAGTTTGGAGCAATCATTCCCCAGGAACGCGATTCGGTGCGAGTCGCTATTAACCCGGTAGCCCAGGAAAAAGTGACGCTGAACGGTAGCGAACGGCAGTTATTGCATCTGAGCATGAAGGTTGAAGATGCCGACTGGGACCTTTGGCTTGATCCGCAAGATCATTTCAAGCTGATCAAGATCGCCCGCACCGGGGAAAATATGGAAGTAGTCAGAGATCAATAGGCAGTTGTTGGCTGTAAGTCCTCAGCGTACGGCTGACACGAAAGAGAACAAATGATGTCGCTGTTCGATGCCCGGACGGTCCGAGTTCTTTTTACGGCGCTGCTTTTTGCTCTTGCGCTGAGTTTCTTATATGCGGCACGCCAGACGCTTATGGCGTTTCTGTTCGCCATATTCTTTGCCTACCTGGTAGATCCGGCGGTGTCGCACCTGGAGAAACTTGTTCGCGGGCGCGGACGGGCTATTGCCATTATTTATGTCCTTCTGCTTTCCACCTTGGGAGCGTTTTTCTTTTTTGTTGGCCCCCAGATCGGGCGCGAGGGGCAGCATTTGGGAGCCTCAGTTCCTCCTCTCCTCGACAACATCGGATCTGGCAATATCGCTTACCAGATCGGTTTCGAACGGGGATGGAGCACTAAGACCACCGAGGAGTTAAAGGCCTTTCTAGCCAGTCATCGCGACACACTTTCTTACGTGGCACAACGGGTTGGGGTTCGGGTTGCTGAGGTAGCCAAGGAAGCGTGGTTACTGATATTGATTCCCATCCTGGCAGCCTTCTTTTTGAACGATGGCCGAGCCTTCGGCGAAGTCGCGCTGGCATTTTCAGGACCGCGGCCGCAACGCGAGTTTGTGGAGGGCGTGTTGCAGGACATGAACCGCATGCTGGCGCACTTCATCCGTGCGCAATTAACCCTGGCGGGTCTCTCGATGGTTGCCTATTGCGCGTTTCTTGGTGGCATGCGAGTCCCCAACTGGCTATTGCTGGGGGTTGCCGGCGGCATGATGGAATTTATCCCGGTAGTTGGACCCTTGGTGGCCGCCGTTTTGATAGTTGGGGTAGCGTTGATTCTCGGATATCAGCATTGGGTTATCGTGATTGTGTTCCTCGGCATGTGGCGGCTAGTGCAGGACTACATTGTTTCGCCGCGGATCATGGGCAAGAGCATGGAACTTCATCCCCTGGCCGCAATTTTTGGAGTGCTGGCGGGAGCGGAAATTGGTGGAGTGCTGGGGATCTATCTTTCCATTCCAGTGATGGCCAGCTTGCGAATTGTGTGGCGGCGCTGGCGCCTCTATGCCGAGAAAAAGCGCTTTGGCCCGCTCAATGAATACGCCTTCGGGGTCGATCCCGGCTCTCGACAGTAAATACCATTTATTTGACAAGCGGCGCTCAAGGCCACAAAGTCAGTGAATGGCTGCAAAACATAAGTCGGATATTCTTTTCGCCTTCGCGATTGCAGTCGCGCTTGCTCTCGCCTATTTTCTGCGAGAAATTCTTCTTCTAATTTATGTAAGCATGCTGTTCGCAGTGGTGACCACGCCATTCGTGAAGCGAGTGCAGCGGTTTCATGTAGGAAAGCGGCACGTGAGCCGGGGTCTGGCGGTGATGCTGCTGCTGGGGTTAGCAGCGGCTACAGCGACCTTATTTGCATGGTTTGTCACCCCTCCGATTTTTCGCGACATCCATCAACTCGCCAACGATCTGCCCGACAAGATTGGCCGGGCGGAAGACCGCATCCGGGAAGTCCCCTGGCTGTTTCACCTTAGTGCGGAGTCCTGGGCCAAGCATTCCGGCGACATTGCCGGCGCGTTGGCGAAGGTAATCCCGAATGTGGCGGGACTGTTCGTGGCCTTTTTCAGTTTCTTGATTCTTACCGCATATTTCATCCTCGACGGCGAGCGCGCCGAGCGCTGGATTATTTCCATGATCGAGCCGGCCACCGGCATACGAATTCACGACACCATGCTGCGGGCCAAAGACCGGCTACGTCGTTGGCTCACTGGGCAACTTTCTCTGATGTTTATCCTGGGATTTTTGAGCTTCGTGGTTTACGGACTGCTGAAGCTCCGCTATTTCACCGTGCTGGCAGTGTTCACCGGCCTGGCAAATATTGTTCCAATTATCGGACCCATCGTTTCCATCATTCTGGCGGTAACTATAGCGGCTTTCGACTCGTGGACGAAGGTTATTGGCGTCGTCATTTTTTACGCAATCTACCAGCAGTTCGAAAACGCGCTGCTGACTCCACGGATTATGAAAGCCACCGTCGGACTGCCAAGTCTGGCGGTCGTAGTGGCTTTGGCCATTGGCGGCGAACTGGGCGGAGTACTGGGTGCTCTGGTGGCGGTGCCTTCAGCAGCCATAGTCTACGAACTGGCGAACGAGTTTCTGGTGCGGTCTAGACAAGACACTGACTAAACGTCAAGCAGCGATTTTCCCCGGTGCAATGTGCCCTCTGTGGTTAAGGTCTTTGCTGTTGTAAAATTCAATTCCATACTCTTATGCAAAAGAAGATCCCTGTAGGAATTTTGGGCGCCACCGGTGTCGTCGGGCAGCGCTTTATCCAGATGCTTGAGGACCATCCCTGGTTCGAAGTGGCGTGGCTGGCGGCGTCGGATCGCTCTGAAGGCAAGTTATACGGAGACGCTGCGCGCTGGCGGCTGAAAACCTCCCTTCCCGCTCGTGTTGCCGCCATGAAAGTTTCACCGGCAGTTGCGGACGGCGCGCCCAAGGTTATTTTTGCGGCGCTCGATGCCTCGATCGCCGCTGAAATGGAACCGCGATTCGCTGATGCCGGCTGCTATGTAGTCTCAAATTCCAGCGCGCTTAGGATGCAAGCCGACGTGCCGCTCGTGATTCCCGAGGTTAATCCTGACCACATCAAATTGCTGGAATGCCAGAGCTGGCGGCGCAAGTCGGGAGGATATGTAGTTACTAATCCCAACTGCTCGGCAATTGGGTTGGTTCTGGCTCTCGCCCCCCTGGAGCGAAAGTTTGGCCTCGATACCGTGATGGTAGTAACGATGCAGGCGGTGAGTGGGGCTGGTTATCCGGGAGTGCCTTCCCTCGATATTCTGGGAAACGTGATCCCTTACATCGGCAAGGAAGAAGAAAAGATGGAAGAGGAGACGCGCAAGCTGCTGGGCCGGCTTAACGGCTCGAGCATTGTGCCGGGAGACTTTGCCATGAGTGCGCAGTGCAATCGCGTCCCCGTGGAAGACGGCCACACGGAATCGGTTTCCATCAAGCTCAAGACCAAGGCGAAGCCCGAAGAAATCATCACGGCGTGGAATGAGTTCCGCAGTGTGCCGCAAGAGATGAAGCTGCCGCTGGCCCCGGCACAGCCGGTGCAATATGTGACCGCGCCGGATCGCCCGCAGCCGCGGCTGGATGTGGAACTGGGGCGAGGAATGACCACGTCCGTCGGGCGGTTGCGTCCCTGTGGTGTGTTTGACTGGAAATTCACGGTGCTCTCGCACAACACGATTCGCGGCGCTGCCGGCGCTGCCGTGCTGAATGCCGAATTACTCAAGGTGCAAGGACATCTTGAGTGAAATCGGTCGCCCCGCTGCCGAACCAAATCTGTGAATTCCTGATCTTGCGAGGCTGCCGATGATCGTGATGAAATTCGGCGGCACTTCGGTGCAGGACGCCCAGGCTATCGACCGCGCCGCCGCTATTGTCAAAGAACGCCTGCCGCAAAAGCCGGTGGTCGTGGTGAGCGCCATGGCGAAAGTCACCGACCAGCTCCTGGCCATGGCTCGCGCCGCAGGCGCTGGAGACCGTGACACCGCGTTAAAACTGTGCCGGCAACTTCAGGAGCGCCACTACAACACCGCAGGGGAACTGCTGGGCACAGGTCTGTTCACCAATTTCCACGCGATCTGGCGGCCCACTTCGAATCGTTGGAAGAATTGCTGCGCGGAATCGTTGCCGTCGGCGAGCTTACTCCTCGAACTACTGACCTGATCGCCGCTTATGGCGAAATTCTTTCCAGCAACATTGTGACTGCGGCTTTCGCAGCGCGCGGCGTGGAAAGTGCGCTGGTAGATTCTCGGCAGTGCATTGTTACCGACGGCACACATACTCGCGCGACTCCACTGTTTGAGGAAACGAACGAACGGCTGCTGGCCAAGATAGCTCCCTTGGTTGCGGAGAGCAAAGTACCGGTGATGGGTGGATTTATTGGGGCTACGAAAGCTGGCACGACTACAACGATTGGGCGTGGCGGTTCGGATTTCTCCGCTGCGATTGTCGGGGCCGGGTTAAATGCCGAACGCATCGAAATCTGGACGGACGTCGATGGCATGATGACCACCGATCCCAATATTTGTCCTGATGCGCGGCGGATTAAAGTGATCAGCTTTGACGAAGCAGCGGAACTGGCGTATTTCGGAGCTAAAGTCCTGCATCCCGCTACGGTATTGCCGGCGGTGCAGAAGAATATTCCGGTTTACATTTTGAACTCGAAAAATCCGGCCTGCGAGGGTACTCGTATTTCGGCGCGTGCGCCGCACTGCAAGAATTTTTTCAAGGCCATTGCCGCTAAGAAGCGGATTACCATTATCGACGTCGCTGCCCCGCGAATGCTGCTGGCGCATGGGTTCCTCAAGAGCATCTTTGACGCGTTCGACCGGCATCGTATCGCAGTGGACGTGGTTTCGACGTCCGAGGTCAGCGTTTCGTTAACAGTCGACTCAAATGAGAGTCATTCCTGCGCTGGCCGCCGACCTCGCGAAGCTGGCCGACGTAAAATATGAAGGGCGCAAGGCGATTGTCTGCCTGGTGGGCGAGAGCCTGCGGGAAACGCCCGGAATAACGGCGCGGGTGTTCGCGGAGCTTACCGACGTGAAAATCCAGATGATTTCCCAGGGTGCATCGGAGATTAATCTGACTTTCGTGATCGAAGAAGATGCCGTACCGGCCGTGGTGAAGCGACTGCACAAGGCATTCTTTTCGGTACTCGACCCCGAAGTGTTTGCTTCATGAATCTACTGATCCTAGGCCGGGGCAAGACCGGGAAATTGGTGGCCGAGATCGCTCGCGAGCGGCACCACCAGGTAGAGGTTGTGGGATCTGCCGAGAATCGGCTTGCCGCCGGGCTGACCCCAGAAAAACTTGCCGCGGTGGATGTCGTCATCGACTTTACTACGCCCGCGGTGGCGTTCGAGAATATTACTGCGTGTGTCCAGGCTCGCAAGAGCATGGTGGTCGGGACCACCGGCTGGTACGAGAAACTCCCCGTTATCAAGGCTCAAGTTGAAACCACTGGCGTGGGGTTTCTCTACGGGTCCAATTTTTCTGTGGGAGTAAATCTGTTTTTTGACGTCGTGCGGGCTGGTGCGGCGGCGCTCGACCACGAATATCTGGGGCACATTTTTGAGCGGCACCACGTCCACAAAAAGGACGCGCCGTCGGGCACAGCTGCCATGCTGCAACGGGTGGTTCGGGATGCCTCCAAGACCGAACTCGAGATTACGTCATTCCGCGAGGGCGACGTCGTCGGCATGCATGAATTGATCCTCGACTCGCCCAACGACACGATTTACCTCTGCCACGACGCCAAGTCACGGCGGGGATTTGCCGAGGGGGCGGTTAAAGGCGCTGAATGGCTGGTCGGCAAGCAGGGTCTCTTTGACTTTCGCGACGTCTGGCGGGAGTTGTAGGCGAAAAAATAGTCACAAGGTGCATTTGCGGCTTGATGGCGGTATCTTATGGTCATGCATCTGCGCGGCTGTGGCACAGCCTTAGTCACTCCTTTCCACCAGGACGGCTCGGTGGACGACGCCGCGCTGCGCAATCTGGTGGCGTGGCAGGTGGAGTCTGGTATTGATTTTCTCGTCCCCTGTGGCACTACCGGCGAGACTCCGACTCTGAGTCATGCTGAGTGGCTACAAGTAATTGACACCACCATCGAGGTTGCCGCCGGGCGGGTTCCTATCGTCGCGGGGGCCACTTCCAACTCGACTCACGACGCCATCGAAAAAGCTAAGGAAGTTGCATCGCGGTCCGGCGTTAATGCCATCCTCACGGCTTCCCCCTACTACAACAAGCCTACGCAGGAAGGCCAGTATCGCCACTTCCGCGCGATTGCAGAGGCTGTCGACAAGCCGGTAATTCTCTACAACGTACCTGGCCGCACAGGAGCAAACCTGGAGACGGTAACTGTGGCGCGGCTACTCGAAGTACAAAATATCGTTGGCGTAAAGGAAGCCAGCGGGAATATTGGCCAGATTGCGGAAATTTGCAGTCTGGAGAGCGATCACTTTTCCGTGCTTTCGGGTGACGATGCCGCTACCTTACCGGTAATCGCGCTGGGCGGGGTCGGGGTGATTTCCGTGGCATCCAATGAAATTCCTCACGAGATGGCGGAGATGACCCGGGCGGCGCTGAATAATGATTGGGAGACGGCGCGGCGGATCAATCGTAAATATGTTCCGCTAATGCAGGCAAACTTTATCGAGTCGAGTCCCCTGCCGGTGAAAGCCGTGTTGGCGATGATGGGCCGGATTGAGGAAGTCTATCGGCTGCCGCTACTGCCGATGCGCCGCGACACCCGTACCAAGCTCCAGAAGGTGGCGGCCGAGGTCGGACTGGTCGCAAAGACCGCGGCCGCTTCATCCGACTCAACCGACTTCTTCGTATATGAGAATTGGGTGGCCGGGCCGCGGAAGATCGTGTTGCACCGGTCGGGCTGCGGACAGTGCAATCATGGGAAAGGGCGACCGGCCGGGCACGATGCCAATCATGCTCGCTGGCATGGGCCGTACGGCACGCTGTCCGAGGCGCGCCAGGCTTCGCAAACGATTCCCGGAGTACTGATTCGCAGCGAGTGCAAGTGCATTTAGGGGCTTCTCCCCTGTTTGCTCAAATGCGAAACCAGTTGTGATATTGTCCGACCATCCTACCCAGAATTGTCATTCCGACCGGAGGGAGGAATCTGCTATTCGCCCCACCGGATGCGAGTCGCATCGGTCGTTCCCCGTACTCAGAATTATAAAGTTGTAAATGGTTGATACGCAGCGCCGCCAACCTCTCGCTTATACTTCTCTCTCATGCATCCGTTGAAAACCGACATTGAGGCATTAGTTTCGGCCAGTGATCTCTCCGGTATCTCTTCTGCGCGCGCCACATTTTTCAGGTTCCGCGATGAGCTTACTCAAGGCAGTATTCGCGCAGCAGAAAAAATTGACGGCCATTGGACGGTAAATGCGTGGGTCAAACAGGGGATCCTGCTGGGATTTCGGCTCGGCGAACTGGCTGAGAGCGGAGGATTCGGGCTTTCATTCGTCGACAAGGACACTTACCCAGTCCGCCACTTTTCGGTCACCGATCGCGTCCGCGTGGTTCCGGGTGGATCGTCGGTGCGCGCCGGTGCTTATGTCGCGGCCTCGGTGATCTGTATGCCGCCGATGTATATCAATGTAGGCGCTTACGTTGACGAAGGTACCTTGGTTGATTCGCACGCCCTGGTGGGATCGTGCGCGCAGATCGGCAAGCGAGTTCACCTCAGCGCTGCCGCGCAGATCGGCGGCGTACTCGAGCCGGTGAATGCCGCACCGGTCATCATAGAAGACGACGTGCTTGTGGGCGGTAATTGTGGAGTTTATGAAGGAACGCTGGTGCGCGCCCGCGCCGTTTTGGGAGCAGGCACTATTCTCACCCGCTCGACTCCGCTTTATGACTTGGTTCGCGGAGAGGTCTACCGGGCGACTGCTGATACCCCGCTGCAAGTGCCGGAAAACGCCGTGGTGGTGCCAGGATCGCGTGCCGTCACTAGAAAAGTCAAAGACGACTGGGACCTGTCGCTCTATACCCCGGTGATTGTGAAGTATCGCGATCAGAAAACCGACCGCGGTATCGAACTCGAAGAATGGCTACGTTAAAATTTCTACTCGCAGTTTGCCTTGTGCCAGCGTCACACGAATATGCGACAGCCGTGTGACCACTGCGTCGGCCTCTTGCAGTTCTTCAGGCTTGTAAGTCGTGGCTACGGCAATCACATCCATTTTTCCGGCGTGCGCGGCCCTAACTCCGGCCACGGCATCTTCCACCACGATGCACTGCGCCGCGGAGAAACCTAACAATTCCGCGCCTTTCAGGTATGGCTCCGGATCGGGCTTGCCCTTGGTCACATCGTCGGCACCCACCAAAACTTTCGGCAACGGCAAACCCGCTATCTTCATGCGCTCAAGTGCAAGACGGTGAGTACCTGAGGTCACCACACACCAGGCATTCTCAGATAATGATCGCAAAAGTTCGACCGCCCCAGGAATTGCAGCGTCCGCGTCGTCAGTGACGCTCTGTTCTATCGCAAGTACTTCTGCCGGAATATCCAGATGAGGCGCGACGATCTGAATGACTTCAGTGGTTCGACGGCCGTGAATCAATTCCAGAACCTTCGCCGCATCAAGGCCTTGTTTCAACGCCCAATTGCTCCAGCGCCGCGCAATGGTTGCCGTGGAATCAATGAGAACTCCGTCGAGATCGAAGAGGATTGCCGAGCAGTGGAAGGTGGGCATCAGGGTTGAAAGATGGGCGCTCCGAAGCGTTAGCAAATTTTCAGGACGATAACCGGACCCGAGAAATCAACTGCTCAGCTTTACGTCGTTGCAGATGGCGCTCCCGAAAATGAGCGCGCGCCCGTTCTCCCCAGGCCTTAACGAAATAGTAGTTCAACCCCGCGCCGAGAACTGAGCTGGTCAGCGGAATCAACCGCCCTGCCCACTTCTCCACTACTTCGGTACTGGCCTTGGCGGCAATGCGCTGAATTACTTTTGGCACGAATTTGCTGACTACTTCTTTTTCCACCAATTCACGGCTGATGTCGACGCCGGCGGCGGTGGCCGCGGCAATCCATAGCTCGGCGGTTTCGTCCTCTGTGGTGTATTCAAAGCCATATAACAGGCTTAGTTTTTGGATGGTGCGTAACGTAATTCCCGCCAAGATTCCGAGGTCAGGAAGTATCGTAATCAGGCCCCCCAGTCCGAGCCCGGCGCCTTCGGCGGCCGCCGCCTTCATGCCGCCGCGAATAATTTGCTCGGCGAGATCGTCGAGATGCCCGACTTCGATCGAATAAACCCCGTGAAAGGTGCTGATGGGAAGATCGTAAGCCGTTCGCAATTGCAGCAGGAATTTTCCAGGATCGACCTTGACGGTTTCGTAAGCCTTAGTGAAGGCACGGCCCACGGCCTTTTCCACTCGGATGCGAATCCACGATTTATGCGCCAGATCAGCCATCTATATTTAAACGTTAAACCACGAGGGACCAAAACTCCACGAATTTCAAGAAAACGTGAATTCAGCCCCGAGCACAAACTCAAGTAGAGCCGTAGCTCTGCTACGGCTGGGGCGCCTCAACCTAACAGGCGGGTGACGGCCTGAGCCGTAGCCGAGCTACGGCCCTATAGCTGGTGCGGGAGCCCTGGCAGGGCTCGCTGCCCCCACTGTGCTAGCATCAACTATCCTTTAAATGCCAACCGGAAAATTGAATATCGTGCCCTTGGGCGGCTTGGGCGAGTTCGGTATGAACTGCATGGCCGTTCGCTGGGGAGACGACATTATCGTGATCGACGCCGGGCTTATGTTTCCTGAAGCCGAGTTACTGGGCGTCGATATCGTCGTTCCCGACATTTCTTATCTGACCGAAAACCGTCAGCGTGTCCGCGCCATACTATTGACCCATGGTCACGAAGACCACATCGGGGCATTGCCCTGGGTGCTATCGGAACTGAACGTGCCCGTTTATGGCACGGAGTTCACCCTCGCCTATGTCGAAGACAAACTGGAAGAGCATGGCCTGCTCGAAAAAGCGGATCTGCGCGAGCTGACTCCGGGCGAACGGGTCAAGATTGGGCCGTTCACGGTGCATCCAATTCAGGTGACTCATAGTCTGGTGGATTGTGTTGCATTGGCCATCCACACGCCGCTGGGAGTAATCGTGCATACCGGCGACTTTAAGGTTGATCCTACCCCCACCGACAACCGCCTGTTTGATCTGCACGCCTTTGCTGAGTATGGCAAGGAAGGTGTACTCGCGCTGTTCCAGGATTCGACCAACGTTGAACGGCCCGGATACACCCCCAGCGAACGAGCCGTGCGGCGGAAGTTTGAGGAAATTTTCGCTAACACCAAGCGGCGGCTTTTCATCTCGTGCTTTTCGTCCTCCATTCATCGCATCAAACTGGCAACCGAGATGGCGTGGGAACATGGCCGAAAAATCGCATTAGTCGGCCGTTCCATGAATAGTTCGGCGGAGATCGCGGAAGATCTCGGTTACATTGAGATTCCCGAAGGATTGTTGATTCATCCCGGCGAGATTAAGAATTATCCGCCGGAAAAAGTTTGCGTAATGATCAGCGGCACCCAGGGCGAGCCGATGTCGGCCTTGTCCCGCGCCGCAGTGGATAATCATAAGCACGCCAAAATCGAGAAGAACGACACGGTAATGCTCTCGTCCCGAATTATTCCGGGCAATGAGAAGGCGATTTACCGCATGATCGACCATCTCTTTCGGCGCGAGGCCCACGTTATTTACGACGACGGATCATCCCCGCCAGTGCACGTCAGCGGGCATGCCAGTCAGGAAGAACTGAAGCTCATCATCAACCTGGTGAAGCCAAAGTATTTCATTCCAATCCATGGCGAGTATCGGCAGTTGAAGCTGCACGCCGAGCTGGCCGCTTCCATGCACAACTCCGTAGGCAGCATCATGCTCATCGAAAGCGGGGACGTTCTCGAGATCGATGAACTTGGCGCCCGTAAGGCCGGCCGGGTGAACGTCGGCCGAGTATGCATCGACTCGGGATCTCGCACTGACGTGGTGGAAGACCTGATTGTCAAGGACCGGTTGCACCTGAGCGAGGATGGCATCGTGCTGCCGATCATCGCGATCCATAAGCTGACTGGACGGGTAGGTTCTTCGCCTGAAATCGTCACTCGCGGGTTCAATCCCGGGGAAGACGATTTTCTGGTCGGCGCGAAACAGTTGGTGATGCAAACTCTGGATCAGTCGAGCAATGAAGAAAAGGCTGATTACGGCGTCATCAAAGAGAAGATACGCGCTGACCTAAAGCGGTATATATCCAAGCAGACGCAAAAGCGGCCGCTGATTATGCCGGTGATTCTGGAGATTTAGACCCCTAGGCGAGCGGATTGATCCATCTTAGCCCTGGGAAGCGCGCGAAGTCTCGGTCGGTTGTATACAGTGTTCCGCCATATTCCAGGGTGACCGCAGCTAGTGAGGCATCTGTAACAAGCGGGCCTGAGGCTTGTCCGTCAATCATCATCTGCCGAAACAGTCCCCAATGATGCTCTCCCGGGGCTAAGAACTGAACGTTGGGTTGGGCAAGCCAATCAGCTATGACCTGCACCGCTTCTGAGGTGGTTAGACGCTCGCCCGGGAGTCTGGTATTGGTCATGATGCGGACAAATGCTGAAACGGTCTGCCACGGTATCCCTACCGGTTCAATGCCTGAGAGTACAGCTTCGATCCAGGCGCGGGCTCTTGCGTGAAGATCCGATGCACTGTTATACGCGTAAAGAAGAACGTTCGCATCTAAAACGATCACCGGTGAGTTGGACCCTCCAGAACTTCTATAACTCTCTCCACGTTGTCGTAAGTGAGACCCGGAGGCAATGCGAGCTTGCGCGGCTTGACGACAAATGGTTTTGGAGCGGGACGCTTCGATGCCATTAAACCCAGGCGGAGAACATGGTTTACTACCTCCTTGAAAGAAGCTCCAGACCGCCGAGTTTCCTTTTCTAATAGGCGCGCAACATCATCATCTAAAGATAAAGTAGTTCTCACATCTTGATGTTAGTGTGCCAGACATCATGATGTCAAGGCGAAAAATTGCCACGTTTTCAGTCGTAATAGAATCATTGTTCGGAGGATCGCTTCATAGTCACGCTCAACGATATCCGCGAAGCTCAGGAACGACTGCGCGGTGTCGCGGTGCGAACCCAAACCGTTCCCTTCGGATTCGACGGCGATCGCGAACTTTATCTCAAACTCGAAAGCCAGCAGCCAATCGGATCATTCAAACTGCGCGGGGCTTACAACAAGGTTGCCTCGCTCTCGCCCGAGCAGCGCAAGCGCGGAGTTATTTCGTATTCCAGCGGCAATCACGGCCAGGGAGTTTCGTTTGCTGCCCGGGCGCTTGGGATTAAGGCCGTTATTGTCATGCCGAATAATGCTCCGGCAATCAAGCGCGAGGCAACCGAGGCGCTGGGTGCGGAGATCATATTGGTGGGCCCCGGCAGCGCTGAACGGCAGGCAAAGGCTGAGGAATTGGCTGCGCTGCACGGCTATATCATCGTGCCCCCGTATAACGACGAAAAAATAATCGCTGGTCAGGGGACTATGGGTCTCGAAATCCTGGAGGACTTGCCCGAAGTAGAGTGCGTGCTGGCGCCGGTAGGCGGCGGGGGGATGTTGAGTGGGATAGCAACCGCGGTCAAGTTGAGCCGGCCAGAGGTCAAAGTAATCGGCGTCGAGCCAGAGCTTGCAGCCGACGCACAGGCCAGCTTTCGCACCGGAACGCTCGGGCAATTCCCTGCCGAACACGTATCACGCACCATAGCCGACGGGCTTCGCACTCAGAGTATTGGCCCGATTAATTTCGAACATATCCGAAAATATGTGGACGACATCGTGACCGTGAGCGAAGAAGAAATTCGCGAAGCATTAAAGCGGCTGTGGAGTAACCCAGTGACTGCCGCCGAGCCTAGCGGGGCCGTCGCCACCGCGGCATTTCTTTTCCACCGTAATCAGTTACCCGAGGCAAAAGTTACCGTCGCGGTGGTCAGCGGCGGAAATATCGATCCGAAACTACTGTCAGAAATTCAGGGAGACAATCAGTGATGGCCAGCCCAGCGCGGTGTCTATCAGCAGCCGCGGTGCTTCTTTTCTCGCTAGGATTTCAACGTCCGGCTGTTGCCGCCGGGTTTCAGCACGGCGCAATGGTGCGTGAGGCAAACATTTATGTCTCGCCCGATCCGACATCAGCCAAGCTTGGCGAAGTGGACCGCGGACGTGAGGTCATCATTCTTGAGAACTCTCGCGATTGGGTAAACGTTGAGGCAAATCTCACAACCGAACGCACCATCACCGGCTGGATATTGAACAAGGGCGTGATTGGTCCCAGCGTTCAGGACGGCGATAAGATCCTGTTCGGCGAAGCGATCGACTCCGAAGACCAGGCTTCGCGCAAGCATGGGCGCCGAGGTGCTGCGCAGGATTCCATGTGGCTATACCGCAGCGTTTATGAGATTTTCCCGGCCTCGCCACTGGCCGGTGAGGCGCTCTACCGCGCCGCCGACATTCGCTGGCAATTGGACAAAGAAGACGTCATGACCAGGCCTTCGGCCAAAGAGCAGGACGCCTTTCTCCGCGAAGGGATGGACGACACCTGGATGAAAGAGGTCACCAAGAAATTCTCCGGTACCAAATGGGCCGATCTCGCCGCCTTCCAACTACTCGACAATAAATTGTGCGGTGACTGGCAGGGCGCCTCGAAGTGCCCCGAGAAAGAAACCGAAATGTACGAAAAGTATGCCTCAGAACATCCCCAGTCTCCTAATGCTGGCCAGGCAATTTATCTGGCAGCGTGGCGGCAGTCGGCGCTGGTCGAGATTTATAAAACGGAAGAAGAGCCCAAGAAATCCGAGCAAGCCAAAGCTCGGGCCTTGGCCCTCGCTCAAAAAGTTACCAGTCAGGCAACACAGAACGACTGGACAGCCCGCGCCCAGCGCCTGCTTTACTTGGTACAACACGACATTCCGACATACGGCAACGCCCAGGAATAACGCATCCAACTGCGTTCCTTAGCCACTTAAGCGGCTAAGTCTGCGATACTTTCGAACGGCTTTGTGGAGGAAGATTGAACGACTACTTGCTGTCTGTGGTGCTCGGAATCGTCGAGGGTGTGACCGAGTTCCTGCCGGTCAGTTCCACCGCCCATTTAAGGATTTCCGAAGCGCTTTTGCATATCAGCCTGACCAGCGGATATTGGAAGATGTATACCATCGTCATCCAGTTGGGTGCGATTCTCTGCCTGCCAGTTTATTTCCGTGACCGGATCGCCAGGCTATTCGCGACCTTTCCGCGCGGAGAAGGAGGCGACCGCACCGCTCTGACCCATCCACTAGGCCTCACTGCGGTGGCGTTTGTAGTTACGGCAATTCCGGCCTTCCTGCTGACCAAAATCATCGGCAAGCACCTGGAAGACCTGGGCATCATCGGGATGTCACTCCTCATTGGCGGAATCGTAATGTGGATCGTGGATGCCATAAATTCCAAGGCAGAGGCAGCCGGGGAAGCGGCTAAGCCCACTCGCATTCACACCTGGAAGATGGAGGCGATGAGTCTTGGCCAAGCGGTTTGGATCGGCGCTTGTCAGATTCTTTCCGCCGTATTTCCTGGAACTTCGCGTTCTATGTCGACCATTGCAGCCGGACAGCTAGCCGGGATGTCGCGCGCTTCCGCCCTGGAATTTTCGTTCTTTCTATCAATCCCGACGATGATGGCCGCTACCGGATACGATTTGCTTAAATCGCTCCGCGGCAAGGGCGACAATCCCATCGGAGTGGCCCAAATCGACGCTCATGGTTGGATTGTGCTCGCCATCGGATTCGTGGTTTCTTTTATCGTCGCCTACGGCTCGGTCGCTTGGTTTATGTCATGGGTAAGGCGGCGCGGCTTCGTGCCGTTTGCAATCTATCGCATTCTCCTGGGGGCACTGGTGTTCGCTTCGCGACTCTCGGGATAGATTTCAACCGCTACGCTATATATGCGGTTAGCGCGACTAGTAAACACCATCGCATCGGGGAACTAACTGGGTACCGGCTCCCAATCCGCCATTGTCGCGCGCGCCGCTTCTTGTAATAATCGTCTGGCTCTGGCGTGGTGCTGGCCTGTGGGGATTTGTGTCGCCTCAAATGGTTGGCAAGACGCCCTATGAAGTACATTTCCAGGATTTTCGCGCCAACAAACAATCGCCGGCTCAATGAGCTGGTTGGATTCTTGTTGTGCACCTTCGCGCTCCTCCTATTCTTGACGCTGGCGTCGTATTCGCCGCTTGATCCGTCGCTGAATAGCGCCTCGGTGCTCGACGGTTCACGTGCTGCCCGTAATTGGATCGGCATTGTTGGCGCCATGGCTGCCGACCTGCTCCTGCAGTGTTTCGGCGTAGGAGCGTTTCTCCTACCTGTATTTGCGGGACTGTTGGGATTACGCTGGTTTCGTTCGCGCAAAACGATTTCCCCGATCGCCAAGGCACTGGGCGGACTGTGGCTGATTGTTTTTGTCCCGGCGCTGCTGGCGCTCTTGCCTGGGCACGTGCGCTGGGTCCATGTAATCCCAATCGAGGGGCTGCTCGGCCGCGTAGTCGGCGATGCCCTGATCCATTATCTGAACCTGGCAGGGGCCTACATTGTCTGTGCCAGCGTATTGGCCGTAGCGCTATATCTCTCGACCGCATTTTCGTTCGCTTCGATGCAGCTCTGGCTTCCGACCCGTTTCGCTTTCGCTATCGCGCTGTGGGACCGCTATAAGGATTGGAAGCATTCCCGAGCCCAGCGCAGGATGCAACAGGAAGTCGAAAAGCGCCGCGCTGCTAAGCCCCTCGTCTCAACCCAGATGGTGCCGGCTCGCCCGATAGAGCCGTTCTACACACCGCGCGCCGCCGAGCCGGTCAAGTCTGGAATCGATCGCATGTTGGCTGCCCCCGAAGCGGAAGAAATTGAGGAACAGTCGACGCCGGAAGTCGAAGTCACCCAGCGTGCCGACACTGGCGCAAAAACTAAGACCACAATGCCGCGCATTGCCGGCAATTTCAAGCTGCCGCCGAGCAGCCTGCTACATCGCTCCGATGATCAGCAAGTAATTGATGCCGACGAGCTTAAGATTCTTGCCCAGGTCTTGGTTGAAAAGTACGCCGAGTTCGACGTACACGGGCAGGTCACGCAGATTAATCCTGGCCCAGTCGTCACCACATTTGAATTCAAGCCTGAAGCCGGAATCAAGTACAGCCGCATTACCAACCTCACCGACGATCTTTGCCTGGCCCTGAAGGCCGAGAGCATTCTGGTTGAGCGCATGGCCGGTAAATCGACGGTCGGCATTCAGGTGCCGAATCGCGAGCGCGAAATTATCTGGCTCCGCGAGAACATCGAGTCGCAGGAGTTCATGGGCTCGAAGTCCAAGCTCACGCTGGCGCTTGGCAAAGACATCAACGGACGCATCGTCACCGCCGACCTGGCCGGTATGCCGCACCTGTTAATTGCAGGCTCAACCGGCGCCGGTAAAAGCGTAGCCATCAATGCCATGATCATGTCGATTCTGTACAAGTCGACACCGGATCAGGTCCGCTTAATTCTGGTCGATCCAAAACGGCTGGAGCTTGGCAACTACGAAGGCGTGCCTCACCTTTACACGCCTATCATCACCGAGCCAAAGCTCGCTGCTAATGCGCTGCGCAACGCCGTCCGCGAGATGGAGAGCCGGTTGAAATTGCTGGCTGCGAAGGGCGTTCGCAATATCGAGCAGTACAACAAACTATTCGATCACGCCGAGACTCGCAGCCTGTTCGGGGAAGACTCGGAAGATCGCCCGCTGCCATTCATCGTGATCATCATCGACGAATTGGCTGACCTGATGATGCTCGATTCCAGCAACGTCGAAGAATCCATCACTCGCCTGGCCCAGATGGCTCGCGCCGTCGGAATTCATCTAGTCCTGGCTACCCAGCGGCCATCGGTTGACGTAATTACCGGATTGATCAAAGCCAACTTCCCTGCCCGCATCTCTTTCCGTGTAGCCACCAAGGTTGATTCGCGCACCATCCTCGACGCCAATGGCGCGGAAGCCCTTCTCGGCAAAGGCGACATGCTTTACCTGCCCTCTGGATCGGCTCGCGTGCATCGCCTGCATGCCGCCTTTGTCACCGAAAAAGAAATCGCGGCCGTGGTCGAGTTCTGGAGGGCCCAGGGCACTGCCGAATACGAGCAGAAGTTCCTCGAAGCTCCCCGCGAAGAGCGCGAGGGATCTGAACGTGGCGAGGCCGGCGACGGCGAAGAGAATGATCTGCTATACGGCGACGCGGTTCGCCTGGTTCTCGAATTCGGCAAGGCTTCGACTTCCTTGCTGCAACGCCGCCTGCGCATCGGTTACGGTCGCGCTGCCCACCTTATCGACTTGATGGAACGCGATGGCATCGTGGGCGCCGCCGACGGTCCCAAGCCTCGCGAAGTCTTAAAGCGGCCTGACTGGATCACCGAAGTCGAAGACGCGCTGCGCTAGATAAACTTTTTGCAGCCCTTCGCTCCACACTGGCAGCCAAGCTTGCCGTCGTGGTGCGATTCGCCATAATCACAGGTCAGTTCCTCGCCGGCTTTGATCTTCCGCTTGGAATAGAATTCAGCCCGCCCATAGGCAATGCGAATATAGACATTGGGATCGCACGAGTGATTGATGTACTGGAAGGGGCCATCGCCAACGCTGCCGTCGATTGCCTGGGTGGCGCTGATCTCGACAATCGCTATGCGGCTCAAGCCGCTGGCTCGTTTCCGCGCCTCGCGAACCGAAATACGCTCGCCAGAAAACTCTCCCAATTTCTTCCGGCCGGGGATCGCGCGACTAGTAAACAGCCCCCGACCCTGAATGAAGCTTTTTTTTACGGTGAACATAGCCACGGCTATTAATCTAAACTGAGAACCGAGAACTTAAACTGGAAACTAAGAATTATTCCAGAACCGCCTCCGGCAACTAAATGTACCCAACGACTAATTGCGCTCGTCAAATATAGAAATGAAGCTTGTCTCTCTCAATATTGGGCTTCCCCGCGAAGTAATCTGGCACGGCAGGAACGTTCTTACCGGTATCTTCAAAGAGCCGGTGGAAGGCCGCATAGCCTTGCGCACGCTCAATCTGGACGGCGACCGCCAGGCCGACCTTTCCGTACACGGCGGCGAGTATAAGGCTGTGTACTGCTATCCGCTCCAGCATTACGACTACTGGAAGAAGGAACTGCCCGGGCGCGATTTGCCGCTGGGCATATTTGGAGAAAACTTCACCGTAACCGGCTTCGAGGAAAACAGCCTCTATATTGGAGACCGCTTCTCGATCGGCACCGCCGAAGTCGTGGTGACCCAGCCTCGACTGCCTTGCTACAAACTTGGCGTTCGCTTTCAAGCCGACGACATGGTGAAGCGATTCCTGATTTCCGGGCGTTCAGGCTTTTACGTCGCGGTGACGCAGGAAGGCGAGGTTGGCGCCGGAGATGAAATCAAGGTGCTGGCGCGCGATCCGCATGAAGTGCCGGTCACGGCGATCACCAGGCTTTACCTTGCCAAAAGCTTCAGCGACGAACAGGTGGCATTGGCGCAGCGCACCTTGCAACTCACAAACCTGCCCGACAGCTGGAAAGACTATTTCCGCGAGCGGTTGCAACGATGAACGCATAGCAACTGCCCTCAAAAGATCACTGATTGCAGCGGTTATACTTTCCACGAAGAAAACCTCTCGCCGCTATGCTCTCCACCCTCGCCATCGCGAACTACCGGTCGCTACGGAAGTTGATAGTCTCTTTGGGACCGCTAAACGTGATCACCGGCTCTAACGGAAGCGGGAAATCGAGCCTTTATCGAGCCCTCCGGTTGCTGGCGGATACGGCGCAGAATCAGGTGGTCGCCTCATTGGCGCGTGAGGGTGGTCTTACTTCAACGCTGTGGGCGGGGCCGGAAACGATTGCCCGATCAGTACGCAAAGGCGAGCATGCTGTGGAAGGCACCAGACGCAAACTCCCGATCAATCTTCGGCTCGGATTCGCCGGCGATGATTTCGGATACTTAATCGATCTCGGCTTGCCAAAGCCCGACGGTACCAGTGCGTTTGGACTCGATCCGCAAATCAAACAGGAGTGCATTTGGCACGGGCCCTCACTGCTGCCATCGACGTTGCTCGTAGACAGGCAAGGTCCCCTGGTTCGCATCCGCGGCGACGACGGAAGCTGGGGTTGCGCCGCTCAAAACTTGTCACCATTCGACAGCATGATGGCTCACGTCTCAGACCCGCGACGGGCACCGGAGATCCTGACTCTGCGCGAATCGATTCGCGGCTGGCGCTTTTACGACCATCTGCGAACCGATTCGGACTCCCCTGCACGCGTTCCACAAATCGGCACGTTCACACCAGTATTGAGCAATGACGGTTCCGACATCGCAGCTGCAATCCAGACGATTTATGAAATTGGAGAAGCGGAAGCCTTATGTGCCGCGGTCTCCGATGCATTCCCGCAGGCGAGCGTATCGGTAGCGAACAGTTCCGGAAGATTCGTGCTGACGATGAAGCAGCACGGTTTGCTAAGGCCACTGACCGCCGCTGAACTATCAGACGGCACGCTGCGATATTTGCTTTGGATCGCGGCACTCATGACGCCACGGCCGCCGACATTGATGGTGTTGAATGAACCCGAGACCAGCCTGCATCCAGATTTACTGCCCGCTCTCGGCAGACTGATCAAACAAGCTTCTGAACGGACCCAGGTAATTGCTGTCACGCATGCGTCGAAGCTAATTGACGCGCTGTCTGGACAAGCCAACTGCCGTTCCATCGTTCTGGAAAAAAGCTTCGGCGAAACGACGGTGCTTGGGTCTGAACAACTTAGTGCGCCTGCGTGGAAATGGCCTGGTCGTTAGCTGATTCTGCGGACATTCTCGCCGCAGCGAAGCATGCCAGAATCTCTACTGTTCGTACGCCCCAATATCAATGCCGCCACCCTGTACTCGCGGATTCTTCGAAAAGTCGGTCGTGCCATTCACGTCGGAGGTAAGGTCCACACCCGCGTCTACCGCTGGCGAACTTGGCTGCACATGCAGGTCGGACGGCACGTTCAGGAATAATGGATTCAGATATTGTGAGTGAGTGTCTTTGCCGGTCGCACTGCGGAAAGCCGCCAGTCCGGAACGACTCGTGCCGTTCCAAACAAACTCCGCTGACCCTGAAGAAAGTGGCGAGAAATACAAGTTGTAATCGATGTCGACCGGATTCGCCGAGCTGTTGGTGTAGCTGTTCACCAGCAGTCCCTGCGAGGTGCCGTAGACGATGTTGTTTTTAAACACATTGTTGGTGGCGTAATACTGCACTTGTAGCTCGCCGCTGCCGGTGTTCTTCGTGTCATTGCCGTAGAGCGTGTTGTTGACAATGGTGCAATGGTCGGTGCCGCCGCGCTGGCTGTCGTATCCACCGATGGTGATGCCCATTGAGTTCGAGGCGTAGATGACATTGTTGCGAATCGTCACATAGCTCGAGACCTTCCCTTTGTGCTCGGCTGCGGCCTCAATGCCGATATCGACGTTGTGAATGAAGTTACGCTCAATCAGTATCTGCGACCCACCGTCGACGTAGACCCCGTCGGCGTCGTAGTCATTTCCTTCCCCGGCGTTGCTGATGCCACTGATGTTGTAGATGGTGTTATCGCTGATTACGCCGTTTCGCGCATAGTCGAGGGCGGAATTGGAAGAAACTCCCTCAAATCCGATCGCATCAATTGCGATGTTGTCGTTGTCGTGGATGATGTTATTGGTGATGACGAAGTTGGTGACGTTGCCGTCCACATTTACCGATTCGCTCCCGCCCGTCTTGAGGTTGTAAACCTGGTTGCCGTCAATGGTAAGAGTGTCGATCGGCGTGCTTCCGGATCCATAGGCGGAAATACCATACGCCTGGCCGTTTGCCTCGGATGATGTTTTGATGTCGTGAACCAGATTATTCAGAATCTGAATGTTGCTGGCAGAGCCGGTGATCCAGATGCCTGCTGGCACAAGCGAAGAGCTGGTCGTCTGGTAGTTCCGAATTTCGAAGCCTTTGACGATCAGATAATTCCTGCTATCGATGTGAATCAGTCCGTGGGCCTGTGAGAGCGCAGCAAGGCCGGTGCCATCAATAATCGCAGTTTCGTTGGGATAACTCTGGAACGTAATCGGGCCGTTAGCCGCCGTGCCAGAAATTGCGAAGGCTACCGTCTCTTTATAAACACCCGCTCGCACGAACACAGTGTCTCCGGCCTTTACCCCGCTGCCAGCCGCTGCCGCGTGGGAAATTGTCTTCCACGGGGCTGCCAGCGTTCCAGCGGCGCTGTCGCTACCTGTCGTTGAAACGTAGTAATTATTCCCGGTTGAAGCGGCCACCGTGACTTGCGTGGAGTCGGACTGCAAGGTGTCCGCCACTGAAATAGCGGTTACGGTCACCGTGCCAGCAGGCACTGACGCGGGCGCCATGTAGAGTCCGGTGGCGGAAATGTGTCCGTTGGTATCGTCGCCGCCTTCGACGTTGTTCACCTGCCAGGTGACGCCAGGAGTGCTGGTGTATTGCACGTTCGCGGTGAACTGCTGAGTCTTGTTAATTGCAACGGTTGGCGTGGTGGGCGAAACCGTAACTGTGACCGGGCTTAGCGTTACCATCGCCGTGCCATATTTTGTCGCATCGCTTTGCAATGCAGCGTTTACTGTGACCGTGGTCAAAGCTGCGATTGATGCCGGTGCGGCATATTCGCCGTCGACAGTGATCCGTCCCTTCGTATCGTCGCCCCCCACAACATTGTCCACCGACCAGGTCACAGCCGGGCTGCCGCTCGTTACCACCGTGGCGATAAACGTCTTCGTCTGACCTGCGCCCAGAGTCACCTGCACCGGCGCCACGCTCACGCTGTCGGGATTGATAGTTACGGTCGCAGTTCCAAATTTGGTTGGGTCCTCCTGCAAAACAGCTTTTACCGAGACCAAGGTCTGCACGGTGACTGCGGGCGCGGTATAGAACCCATCGGAGATTGTGCCGACACCGGAAGTGTCGCCGGTAAGCGCATTGCTGACGCTCCAGGTAACAGCCGGGTTCGTGGCATTCTGCACAATCGCGGTAAAGCTTTTCGTCCCTCCACCGGCTAGTATTGCGGAGGTTGGGTTGATCGACACACTGACAACCGGCACCGGCGGATTCACCGTTACCTGCGCCGACGCCGTCTTTGAGGAATCCGAATTCGAGCGAGCGGTTACGCTCACAATGGTCTGGCTGGCAACGGTCGCTGGAGCAGTGTAAAGACCAGAACCCGAAACCGTACCGACCGTGGAGCTTCCTCCGCTGGTGCCATTCACCAACCAGGTGACTGAACTACTGCTGGCATTCTGCACGGTCGCCGTGAACTGTTGTTGAGCTCCGGCAAGCAGAGTAGACGAAAGCGGATTGATAGAAACCATGATCGGATTCAACGTCACTTGTGCGCTGTCAGCTTTCGAGGTATCGGCGCTGGAAATAGCTGTTACCGTCACCACGGTTGAACTGGGGATTTTTGACGGTGCCTTGTAACTCCCGGAACTCGAAATTGTTCCCACCGTGGAGTTTCCACCGGTGACGCCGTTTACCTGCCAGGTGACCGACGTATTGCTGGTGTTCTGTACCGTCGCAGTGAATGCCTGCGTGGCCCCGCCTATCAAGCTCGCACTTTTCGGCGAAATGCTGATGCTGACTGAAACCGGAACCGTGAGCGTCACCTTGGCCGAGGCAGATTTGCTGGTGTCAGCTTTCGAAACGGCGGAGACCGTTACCACTGTCTGCACCGCGAGATTTGACGGCGCATTGTAAGTGCCCGAGCTTGAAATAGTTCCTACGGTTGAATTCCCTGAAGTTATTCCATTCACCTGCCAGGTGACTGATGTACTGCTGCTGTTCTTCACCGTCGCAGTGAATTTCTTTGAAGCACCTGCGTACAGACTGGCTGACGTCGGGGAAATCGTGACGCTTACCGGATTCAGCGTGACCTGGGCGGAGGCTGATTTTGAAGTATCGGCCTGCGAAACCGCCTTCACCGTCACCACCGCCAGCGCGCTGATGGTGGAAGGTGCAGTATAGGTTCCGGAAGTTGAGATTCTGCCAGTGGTGGAATTCCCGCCGGTGACTCCGTTGACCTGCCACGTCACCTTTGTATTGCTATTGTTGTGAACCGTGGCAGTAAATTTCTGGCTGCTTGATGCGCGCAGTGAGGCGGTGGTGGGCGAAACCGAAACCGTGACCGACGCCGCTAAAGCTGGCGCCACCGATAGCCAACTCAATACCAGGCTAACGCAAAACAACAGGGGGAGTTTGGCTTTCAAAGGTCGCCTCGCGCGCACAGTGTGAAAAACGCTAAAGACTGATAATTCAAGGGCCCCGGAACGGTTACGAATACCACTTACAAAAACGCGCTGTCATCCTGAGGAGTGCTTCTTGCGACGAAAGACCCTACCCCGCGCCAATACACCGGCAGGAATTTTTTGCTCCGCTCAGAATGACATTCACATAACCGCCAGCTGCTCGAAAAACTAGTCTGAATATTTGCTTCTGTCAATATCAAACTCGCCTAAATGCGGCCATTGACGCGACTTTCAGCCCTACTGCTCGAACGCCCCGATATCGATGTTGGCTCCCTGCACCCTTGCGTCACCGGCAAAATCGAGCGCGCCTACTACGGTCGCTCCCAGATTCGTCCCTTTGCCTACTGCCGGAGAACCCGCCACCACGTCGAGGTTAATCCCCGACAGATTGATGTTCACGAACTGCGGATTGGCAAACGCCGAATGCGCGTCCTTTCCAGTCGATGACTGATAGGAACTAAAGCTGGAGTGGTCAGAACCGTTCCACAGGAAATCCGCCGCCCCACTGGTCGTGTAGTACAGGTTGTAATCGACATCGACCGGGTTGGCTACGCTGTTGGTGTAGTTATTGATAAACAACCCCTGTGACGTGGCGTAGACGATGTTGTTCTTGAACACGTTATTGGTCGCGTAATACTGCACTTGGAATTCGCCGCTGCCGGAATTTTGCGTGTCGTTACCGTAGAGCGTGTTATTTACGATGGTGCAGTGGTCGGTGCCTCCGACGGTGCTGTCATAGCCCCCTATGGAAATGCCTACGACGTTCGAGGCGTAAACCACATTGCTGCGAACTGTCACATAGCTTCCTACGGTTCCCTTGTGCTCGCTCGCTACCTCAATGCCAATATCTACGTTGTGAATCAGGTTGCGCTCGATGACGATTTGAGTTCCGCCGTCCACGTAAATCCCGTCCGCGTCATAGTCGTTGCCTTCGCCAGGATTGGATTTGCCGCTGATGTTGTAAATGACGTTATCGCTGATAACGCCATTGCGGGCGATGTCATACGCGGCACTTGAAGAGACACCTTCGTATCCAATAGCGTCGATAGCGATGTTGTCGTTATCGTGAACCGTGTTATTGGTGATGGCAAAGTTTGTGACGTTGCCGTTGACGTTGACTGATTCGCTGCCTCCGGTTTTGAGGTTGTAAACCTCGTTGCCGTCGATCGTAACCAGGTCGAGCGAGGCTGGCGCTTCCGATCCATAAACTGCTATCCCGAATGCATTGCCCTGAGCTTCTGAAGAAGTCTTGATATCGTGAACTTTGTTGTTGAGGATCTTGATGTTGCTGCCAGCCCCGGTGACCCAGACGCCCGCGGGAACCGCATTGGCGCTTGACGTCTTATAGCTGCGGATTTCGAAACCCGAGACCGTTACGTAGCTGCGGTTCACGATGTTGATGAGTCCGTTCTGGTCGGTTGGCGGCGTCAGTCCCGTGCCGTCAATGATCGCCAGCTCCCCCGGGTAGCTTTGGAAAGTGACTGGGCCGCCCGCAGCCGATCCTGACATCCCTATGGTGACGCTTTCAACGTAAGTACCAGCGCGCACATAGACCGTGGCGCCTGGCTTTACTGCGCTGGAGGCCGCCGCATGTGAAATCGTCTTCCACGGAGAAGCCAGCGTTCCAGGATTCGAATCATTACCGGCGTTGCTAACATAGAACGCATTTCCGGTGGTGGTGGTTGGCGGGGTGACGGTTACTTGCGCGGTAGCAGACTTGGTGGGATCGGCCTGCGATGTCGCAGTCACGCTCACGGTTATCGCCGAGGCCAGCGATGCCGGGGCGGAATACAGTCCAGCGGTAGAAATGGTGCCGGTACTAGCGCTTCCCCCGGATACGCCATTCACAGTCCAGGTTACGGCAGTGTTGGCGGAATTGAGAACGGTGGCAGTAAATTGCTGTTTGCCTGCGGCGCTCAAGCTAGCAGCCGTCGGCGAGACTGATACCGTTACTGCCGTTGTCGGTGGATTCAACGTAACTTTAACCACGCTCGAGCGCGTGGGGTCGGCGACGGATAGCGCCTTCACGGAAACAACCACGCTCTTGGCAATCGCTGCAGGCGCAGTGTACAGGCCTTGCGGGGTAATCGTTCCTCGCGCAGCGCTGCCTCCTACCACGTTATTGACCAGCCACGTCACCGCGGTATTCGTCGTATTCAACACGTTCGCGGTAAATTGCTGCTGGCCTGCGGCGCTTAACGAAACCGGCCCGGGCAACACGTGGACGACGACGGGATAGACCGTGATCTGAGAGGTTGCCGACTTAGAAGTATCGCCCTGCGACACCGCCGTCAATGCTAGTACCAACTTCGATTGAGTGCTGGCCGGGGCGGTGTATAGGCCGGCTGGCGAGACGGTCCCAAGCGCAGCGGAGCCGCCCGCGATGCCATTCACGCTCCACGTAACCGCGCTGTTCGCGGTGTTCAGAACAGTAGCTTTCAACTGCTTGCTCGTGCCAATAGCAACCGTAGCCTTAGCTGGCGTAACCGATACGCTCACCTGAGCGAGCGCGAACGTCGGAAGAATGAGGAAAAAAATGATTCCAGGCAGCACAAAATTGAGCACAGTGCGGGGGAATACTTTGCTCATCACGGATTTACCTCTAAGTCGCCGGTTTAAACCAGGCGACGCGAATTTTAGATATTTGGATCAAGCTGGCCATGCTTGGGTTCCCTTAAAGCACCACAGTCCGAGCTACTGACAAGTTCTCGTAAAAGGAAACAGGCCGAACGATGAATCCGTCAGAGTGCCGAACCATTAACAGGGAGCCAGGCACCCTCTGAAGCGGCGTGTACTAAAAATGTGTACCAAAACTAGACGCGGATCGATTTCTTGTCAACAAATCTTTCGAGCTTAAATCGCTGAAAACCGGCTATGGTAGCGGCTTTTAGCGGCATCATAGCCTTAAGTATAGGGACTAAAGACTGTAAGCTTGGCCCAATAAAAAAACGGCCCGATTAGGCCGCCCGAACATTCGATCCTCTGATGAAGCCGGTTATCCTGAGCCGGCGCCACTTCTGCGCGAAGAAACTAGCCACCAACCCTGTGATTCTAAGGCTTGCCCTCTGCGCCGAAGAATCCGTACCGCACCCGCAATTTCGACCTCACCAACCCGAGGGACCTTTTGTTGACCTCAACCTTACATATTAATTGTGACACATTCCCACCTCAAAATGGGACATTTGCCCCGCAACTATATTTCCCACAGCCACACTCACTTACAACGATTTCCGCGATTTCAGCCTATTGACAAAAATATATCCCAATTCACACCACAATCTACTTGACTTAAGCGAAATACCCCAAACACCGCGCCAGACGAGGCGTTTCGCGGAATTCGCGAAGTCGCAAAAAAACGACGCCCGGGAAATCGCCACAGCCGGATCGTCATCCCGACCGCAGGAAGGAATCTGCTAGCCCCTGCTCTCGGCACGGAACGATGCGATCATTGATGGGGGCTTGCACAGCTATTCTCGAACATGCTCGCACCAAAACGAAACCGCGCCAATAACTGGCGCGGCTTCATGATGATCTTGCGTTCGATGCGGAACTCAGTCAGCGGCCGGTCGAGCTTCGACCACTTCTACCCGTCGCCGCGAGGTGCGGTTGGGTGGTAGTCCAGCTTCGCGGATCTTATACAAAAGCGCCCGGTAGCTGATGCCAAGAGCGCGTGCCGCCTGCTTGCGGTTCCAGTGGTTGGCCTGGAGCACTTTCAGGATTACTTTGCCCTCCAGTTGCCGAACCGCTGCTCGCGTAATTTTCTTTAGTGAAATCGGGCCATCGTAGTCGATCTCCGGATTGAAATACTCCGGCTCGCGAGCGACCAAGTCGCTGGTAATGACTTCTTCATTGCCCAGAATCACGTAGCGTTTGATCAGGTTCTCGAGTTCGCGGATATTTCCCGGCCAGTGATACTTCTGCAGTTGGGTCATCATCTCCAACGACAGTGCGCGGGCGCGGCAGTTGTACTTGCGGTTGTAATACTCGAGGAAATAGTTGACCAGGTCTTCGATGTCAGCGCGGCGCTCCCGTAGCGGCGGCAGTTGCAGGTTCACAACGTTGATCCGGTAATACAGGTCCTGACGGAAAGTCCCACTTTCGATCTCGACTTCCAGTTGCCGGTTGGTGGCGCACACAATACGGACTTCTACTTTCTTGTCCTCTTGCGCGCCGATCCGGCAGAACTGGCCATCTTGCAGCAACTGCAATAACTTGGATTGCAAAGCCGGATCGAGCTCGGAAATCTCGTCGAGAAACAGGGTGCCGCGATGCGCCATTTCGACGCGTCCGGGCTTGGAGCCGTAAGCCCCAGTAAAGGCGCCACGCTCATAGCCGAACAGCTCGCTTTCCAACAGGGTTCCTGGGATAGCGGGGCAATTCACCTTGACGAATGGACCACTTTTCCATGGTGAGAGCCCATGGACCATGCGGGCAATGATGTCTTTGCCGGTGCCACTCTCTCCCTGGATTAACACAGGAACGTTGGCGGCAGCGACCTTGTTGAGGCGTTCACGGACGGCTTGCATGCCCTCGGTACGCCCGAACACCACGGACTCTGGCGGAAACTCGCCCAGAGACTGGACCAAAGAACTCACGGGATTGCTAGTTAGGCTCGGCATCTTGAAATTTGTTGCTCCCATATGCAGCTCTCAATGTGCATCCGGAGCACCAAACCTCGCCCGGGGCGGCACACCTCGGGGACATTTAGCGTAACTGGTTTTGTTTAAATACAGTTAGATGATTCGGCAGTGGAGAAAAGCGAAAGTAACAGGGGCTTGAGTACTACTAGCCGGCAAAGGGTAATAATAGGAAATGATTTTCACATAGGGGAAGTAACTTACCCTTTTGTGCCAGTCACCTATGCGGACAAGGGTTTGACGAACTTCAGCCCCACCAGATGGTAGTCCTTGGCATGAACCACTCGCACCGGCCGAGCGGTGAGCATACGAGCGGACTGCGGCAGCAGGTTAGCGTCCGGCAGAGGCGCGCTGGGAATCTCCAAGGAATACTGGGAATTAGCAGGCAGATCGCGGCGAACCGCGACCAGCATTCCGCCCGCAGAGACGTTCAGAGCAGTGGCAAACTCCAATATGTCTTTTCCCTTCTCATCACGACATCTTATGAACAGGGGGACAGCCAACGGCAGGCGTTGCCACTTTCGGCGCTCTGCGGCAGTTTTCTTTCTGGTCAAATCAAGCCCTCATAAACAGTGGATCAGCCTCAATACCAAGCATCTTCAGGGCCATTATGGAATGGATATCACACAATTGACGGAAGAAAAGGTACGAATCCTGAGTCCTGCGGGTAATTCCGTGTTACCCGGTTACGTTCGCCACATGCACATGCGAGTAAGTCGGGTTTTCCTAAGGCAATCAGTAGCTTACACGTGCAAGCTTTTATCCTAGAAGGCTAATTAAATGGCCTTTATTCGTTGACACAAGGGTAAAATCTGTCATACTTCAGCTACGCCCAAACAGGCGTCTCGTTTTACTCCTCCCTCCTAGTGATAGCCAAGTTGGAACTTCATTTATGGCGCCTCCGTCCGAAAATTCCAGTGTTTCTCCTGCGCGTGATCCAAAGGCCGGATCCGATGCAACTGCTCTAGCGCCGGCGTTAGGCAACGCCACCGAGGCTGAAACCCAGAAGCTGTTTCAGGAGTACACCAAGCTGCGTGATCGCTTTGCCCGCACTACCAATGCGCTGGCATCCGCGGCGCATGACCTTAAGACTCCGCTTTCCATTTTGAATGGATACATTGAGCTGCTGCGCGGTGAAAAGCTGGGGCCATTGAATGAGCGCCAGCGCGAAGTTCTGGCGGACATGCATTCCAGCGGTCACCGCCTACAACATTTCATCCAGGACTTTCTGACCTTCACGGTGCTGGAAACCGGTGAAATGAAACTGCATTATGAGCCGGGCGATGTAAACGCCTGCCTCTCGGAAATTTGCCGCATGTGGTCGCTGCGGTTCCAGGATAAAGGTCTGGCACTGTATTTCCTGGCTAACGACAAGCTTAAAGAATTTTCATTTGATCACGCCAAGATCCAGCGCGTTGTTTCAAATCTGCTAGAGAATGCGTCCAAGTACACACCGACCGGCGGCACCGTGTGGCTGCATGCCGAGCCGCATATGTGGGATCGCCGTAGCGCGAACAAGAGCACTGGCACGGAGCGCCGCCGCGCACCTCTTTCAGTTCCCAACGCGGTCAAAATCAGCGTCTCAGATACGGGGCCGGGAATCCCCGCAGAATTCCAGATCGAGATTTTCGATGACTTCTTCCGCCTGCCCCAAAATGAAGCTCAATCTGACGGTATGGGCCTTGGGCTGGCAATCGCTCGCCGGCTGGTGGCAAGCATGGGCGGCAAAATCTGGGTGGAAAGCGACTCTGGCGCAGGCGCTAAATTTTGTTTTCTGATCCCTCTCAAACCGCCGGTCCCTAGCGCGGGCAGCAAAGGAACAAGCCAATGAAGGAAAAATCCAAAATTCTGCTGGTTGATGACGAACCGGGGATGCTGCGCTATATCAAGACCCTACTCGAAGTGGACGACCATAAGGTTGAGACCGCGACCACGGGAGAAGAGGCGCTCGACAAGGTTCAGAAGGGCCTCAAACCCGATCTGGTTTTGCTCGATCTGTTAATGCCTGGCATCGACGGCTTGCAGACGCTGGAGCAGCTGCGGCAGGCGCAGCCCGGCATAAAAGTGGTGATGCTTTCCTGTGTCAGCGACACTCGCAAAGTAGTGCAGGCGATTCGTCTGGGCGCACAGAACTATCTGACTAAGCCGTTTCAGAAGGTGGAACTCGACGCGGTTATTGATCAGTGCCTGGGCAGCAAGAAAGGGAACGATCCCGGCGAAGTCGAAGAGTTGTTTGATGATGTGTTTTTCGTCGCCGCCAGCCCTGCAATGCGCAAGATCCGCTCACAGGCTGCGCTGGTCGCAAACGTCGATATTCCGGTTCTGTTGCTGGGAGAAAGCGGCACCGGCAAAGAAGTTTTGGCACGGCTGATTCACAAACTTTCGCCGAGGGCCCATCGCACATTCTTGAAAGTGAACTGCGCCGCTGTCCCGGCGGACCTTCTCGAAAGCGAGCTATTCGGTTACGACGCCGGAGCTTTCACTGGAGCGACCCACTCCAAGCCGGGAAAATTCGAACTCTGCAACAAAGGAACAATTCTGCTCGACGAAATCGGCGAAATGCCGCCGCTGCTGCAAGCCAAGCTGTTACACGTTTTGCAGGATCAGCAATTTTCGCGCCTGGGAAGTCGTTCGGTAATTCAGGTTGACGTGCGTATTCTGGCCGCAACCAATATCAATATTCCGGAAGCCATCGCCAACAAGCGTCTGCGCGAAGATCTTTATTACCGCCTGAATGCCTTCACCTTGCAGGTTCCTCCGCTGCGCGAGCGGAAGGAAGAAATTCCAATTTTGTTGAAACACTTTATGTCGCGCATGTCAGAACGTTACGCGCGCGCGCCTCTGTCAATGTCTTCGACCTTCTTGCAAGCCTGTTTGGACTATCCGTGGCCGGGCAATCTTCGCGAGCTTAATAACTTCATCAAGCGTTACATAGTACTGGGCGACGAGAACGCTGCGATACTCGAGCTCGCACCCAAGGCCGATGGCGCAGGCGCCGCCTTCGATGCTCCGGGAAAGAACAATGAACCGCTGGGCGGTTTGAAGTCCCTAGGACGCACTGCGAAAGATGGCGCTGAAGCCGAAGCTATCGCCAAAGCTCTCGACGAAACAAACTGGAATCGAAAGCAGGCAGCCGCTCTGTTGCAGATCAGCTACAAGGCTTTGCTGTATAAAATCCGCCAGTATGGCTTGGCGGAAGCCAAGAGCCATCACAAGCTGTCGGCCGGGGCGTAGGTCTTCTTCATCGTTCAAGTGGAGTTGTTGCCTGCCGAGGGACCTTAGCCGTGTGGCCTCGCCCTCGAACTGGCATCGTTCTTGCCCCTGCTGAGACGTAACGGAGCTACGTCTCTACCCCTATTCCGCTGATCGACGACAGCAACCTAAACCAACCGTCCCTTCCAACCTGCAACTCATCCCAGATTTCAACACGCTTCTACGCTGCGGCTATCCAAAGTCGTACACTTTCTGTCTAGCAAAGGCAAAGAAACAAGGATTGCGAAGGAGATGCTGTCATGCGCCTCAACCTATCTATGCGGTCGTTCTTAGGATTCGTCATCGCACTTAGCACTGCGATCGGAATTGGCTGTTCTTCAAACAGCAATGATGCCAAGGCCAGCGCTTCCGCCGATACCGGCAAGATTCCTATCACCACGAAATCCGAAGACGCGCGCAAAGAATTTCTGCAGGGGCGCGCCCTCGCCGACAAGCTGCAACTGCAGGATTCCATCGCGCACTTCGAAAAAGCAACTGCTCTCGACTCTGACTTTGCTTCCGCCGAATTGGCTCTGGCCGGCTCAGCACCCACCGCGCATGAATTCTTCGAGCATCTGAAAAAGGCAGTCAGCCTGGCCGACAAAACTTCCGAGGGCGAAAAGCTGCTGATTCTCGCCACCGAAGCAGGAGCTAACGGCGACACGGTTAAACAGAAGCAATATCTTGACAAGCTGCTGGCCGACTTTCCTAACGACGAACGGGTCCTGCTAACCCGCGGTGCGAATGATTTTGGCCAGCAAGACTTCGCTGCTGCTATTGCACACCTGAGAAAAGCCACCGAGATAGCTCCCGACTTCTCTGCTCCCTACAACATGCTGGGATACTCCTATCGTCAGGCTGGCGATTATGCCAACGCAGAGCAGGCGTTCAAGAAATATATTGTGCTGATTCCCAACGATCCCAATCCTTACGACTCCTACGGTGAGTTGTTGTTAAAAATGGGCCGCTTCGACGATTCGATCGCCCAATACCGTAAAGCTTTGTCGATCGATCCGAAGTTTCTGCCGTCGCACTTCGGAATATCGGCTGATCTTATGTATATGGGGAAATCGGGCGAAGCCGCGGCCGAACTGCAGCAGATCGACGATAATGCGCGCAGTGATGGCGACCGTCGCACTGCCCTGTTTGGGCTGTCAGTGGTAGCTGCGGATGAAGGAAAGCTTGACCGTGCGGCGCAGGAAATCGATAAAGAATACTCAGTGGCGGAAAAAGCGAATGACCGGGCCGCCATGGCAGCAGACCTTCAGGCGAAAGGAAAGATCCTGATTGAGGCGAAAAAATACGACGCTGCCAAGCAGACGTTCGAGCAGTCGGTGAAGCTGATTCACGATTCCAATCTCTCACAAGAGATCAAAGACAACACTCAATTGGTCCATCACTACAACCTCGGCATGATCGCGGCCGACAAAAAAGATTTAAAGACGGCAAAGAGCGAAGCAGCCGAATTCAGTAAGGGAACCGATGCGTCAAAGAATCCAGCGCTGGTACGGCAGGCGCATGAGCTTATGGGGATCATTGCCCTGTCAGAAAAGAATTACGACCAGGCCATCTCAGAACTCCAACAGGCAAACTTGCAGGATCCGCAAAATCTGTATCGGCTAGGCGAGGCCTGCATCGGGAAACACGACAAGGCGAAGGCCCAGGGTTACTATGCCCAAGCCGCCGGCTTCAATTCCCTGCCGCAGTTGAATTACGCCTTTGTACGGACGAAGGCGGGAGCGAAGGCTGGTGGGAAGAAGGGCTAATAACAGCTTCAACCGTTTAAGCCCGTTAGACGACTTGGACTTTGGCCGCGGATACAATTGTAGGGGTCCTTCGCTGCGCTCAGGATGACATGGCTGGGAAAAGGTTAGGTGCGCTGCTTAAAGCGGTCCAGCACGGCAAACAGCGCTACCGCGAGCAGTGCATTCGCCATAGCCCGACCGAGCTCGTGCATCCAGCTCCATTCGAGAGTCAGACCAACTAATCCGCGGGCCACTACGAAATAAACCACTACGTGGACAATGTAGAAAACCAGCGTTACCAAAAAGCGCGCGCCCACATTCTCGACATCCAGCTTGGCGCCCAGCGATGAAGCTCCATAGCCAACCACTGTCTTGGCGATTCCGTAGAGTCCAATGGGATGATGGGTCAGACTGTCCTGCAGCAGGCCGATTACGGCGCCGGTCAGCAGGCCGCTAATCGGGTTTCTGCGGGCAACCGCGAAAAAGATGGTCACCAGCAACGGCAAATCAAAAGTTGAGAAGAAGGGGAAATGCAGCGGCAGAAATGCCTGGAGAAAAATCGCCGCGACCGGCACCCCAATCGATATGGGAAGTCCGAATCTATAGACTTCTACCTGTTCCCCGGAGGTATAAGTGATGGGCACGCTACTGGGGCCTTTCGGTAGAAGAAGCTGGCAGGGGCTGAGGCTTGGCTGAGTTCGGGCGGCGGGTAACGTCCTCAGCTTTTTGATCGACTGTTTTCTTATCAGACGGTAGAGGCTTACCGGCTGCTGAGTTGGTGGCCGCTGGTGGCTTAACGCCGGACGGATTGGTGCCGGCCGCTGCAGGAGCAGTCAGCGCCGTTTTTGGCTTAGTCGGATCCACGATCGGCTTATCGGGAACGGATGGAAGGCGCTGCGCCAAAATGTCAGCCGCTCGAATTCCGCTTTGAGCAACTGACGGCACTTTTTCCTCTTTCTGAGTAATCACCAGCACTTCTTCCAGTTTGCTCAAATTGGCGGATGGCTTGACGCGAATTGTCAGGAAAGAATCGGCGGAGCGGGAAACCTTTTCGACTGTCCCAACCGCCAGCCCTTTAGGAAAAACCTGATCACCGCCGCTGGTCAACACTTTGTCGCCGGGCTGCACCTGCTCCTCTGCCATGATCTTTTCCAGCACAACGTCGCCGGACGGCTTTCCGCGTAGGACGCCCTGAAGACGCGAGGTTTCGAGGATCGCACCTACTCCGCTGCTCTGGTCGTCAAGCAAAAGCACGTTAGAACTCGAGCCATACACCTGCCACACCTTGCCGACCACTCCGTCTGAGGTAATTACCGGCATGCCGGCGTTGACGCCGTCGTTTTTTCCTTTGTCGATGAAGACGGAACGTGACTGCGGGCTCCCGCTCGAGCCGATCACCTGTGCCGCTAAAGTGTGAGAGATGAACTGTTCTTTAAATCCCAGCAGGGCCTGCAGCCTGCGAGCCTGTTCGGCATCTTCCTTGAAACGAACCTGCTGCAATCGCAGCCGGTCTAACTCATCCTTGAGGTCGCGATTCTCTTGCCGCACTCCGCGAAGGTAGAGATAGTTGCGCCAGACGTTTCGCCAATCACTCTGCATCCAGACAATGGCTTTTTCAAAGGGAGTGATGGCGCTGACCGCCCAGACTCGGATGAGGCGTCCGGAATCTCGGTCAGGCGAGCGCCGTACCTGCACGGCCAATCCCAGTACCTGAAAAAACAAGACAGCGACCAGGAAGCTGACGTTGCGGTAGCGATTAAGAAAGGTTTCCATGGACCACTAGTTTTGTAATTCGATGCAAACCGCTGACGGAGTTCCCGCGCCTGCAAATGTTGGATCGTCTCTCAGCTACTCGATGGAAATCTTTCTGAGCAGTTTGAAATCGCTCAGCATTTTCCCAGTGCCCAGCACGACGCTGCACAGTGGATCGTCGGCGATGGAAACCGGAAGCCCGGTTTCCTCGCGGATGCGTTTATCAAGATTTTTGAGAAGCGCGCCGCCGCCGGTGAGCACAATGCCGCGATCACTGATGTCGGCGGAAAGTTCCGGGGGAGTCCGCTCCAGCGCGACGCGAATTGCATTCATGATGGTAGAAACGCATTCACTAAGAGCTTCGCGAATCTCACTGTCATCTACGGTGATGGTCTTGGGGACGCCTTCAATCAGGTTGCGGCCTTTGATCTCCATGGTTAACGGCTTGTCGAGTGGGTACGAAGACCCAATCTCGATCTTGATCTGCTCCGCGGTGCGCTCGCCGATCAGGAGGTTATATTTCCGCTTCAGGTAATTCATAATGGCCTCGTCCATCTGGTTGCCGGCCATGCGCACCGAACGCGAATAAACAATACCGCTCAAGGAGATGACCGCAATGTCGGTGGTGCCACCGCCGATGTCGACGACCATGTTTCCGGAAGGTTCGGTGATCGGCAAACCTGCGCCGATAGCGGCTACCATGGCCTGCTCAACCAAGTGAACTTCACTGGCTTTGGCGCGATAGGCGGAATCCATAACTGCGCGCTTTTCGACTTGGGTAATCTCCGAGGGCACGCCAATCACGATGCGCGGATGCACCAGCATCTTGCGGTTGTGCGCCTTCTGAATGAAATAATTCAACATCTTTTCCGTGACCTTGAAATCGGCAATCACGCCGTCTTTCATTGGCTTGATAGCCACGATGTTCCCTGGCGTACGGCCAAGCATTTCCTTGGCTTCCTTGCCTACAGCCTCGACTTCCCCGGTGTTCTTGTTGATCGCAACAATGGAGGGCTCGTTCACCACAATGCCTTTGCCGCGGGCATAAACCAGAGTGTTCGCGGTTCCTAGATCGATGGCCAGGTCGCTGGAAAAAAGACTGAAAAGCGACCGCAGGTTATGCATGCGTGAGGCGCTGGAATGAAAACCGTTTGATGACATACGTGACGATTCCTTATTGTGGACCTGAGTCTTTGCCGAAATTACCCGATTATTGCCGTTCCGTTGGTATCTGTTTCTTTAATTCTATTGGATTCGTGGCTTCATTACCGCAAACGAAAGTTCGTGCCCCTGCAGCGCGCATAACTTAAGTTTGCCTATTGCACCACGACCTTCTTCTGTTGCGTGTTGACTCCACCGCGAGCGTTCTGAGCAGTAATGGTAATAACGCTCTCGCCTTCGGGCAGCGGTGGCGTGAAGTAGTGAAAAGTACCGTCGGCATTGATCAGCGGCACTTCGCGGCCGTTGACCATGACGCGGGCACCAACCTCCGTCTTGCCCATGACCTCTATGACGTGCCCATGCTGCACAAACGGGTCAAGTTCCAGATTCATAGCGGCCGTTTCTTTCCCCTTGGGAATGATGGTAAAGCGGTTACGTTCGCTTTCCAGCGACTCCTTGCCCTCGGGATCGAACGACTGCACTAACCAATAGTAGGCTCCTTCGCCCAGACCCGATACGATTACATCGGCGGTATCGACCTTGCGGTCCACTACGGTGGAGGAAAAGTATGGATTGCGAGAAATTCGCAGACGGTATCCGGCAGCGTTCTTCATCGGCGTCCAGGAAAATTCCACCGGCTTTTCTTTTCCGGACATGAAGATCGGCATCATGTTGGCAGGCGAGATCGGCGTCGGGGATCCAATTTCTTTGAGCTTCGCCATGCGCGGCGATTCTTGCTGAAAGCTTACTTTCTCCCAGTCTGCCAGCCGGACAACTTCGCCGTTGCGGGTCACGTCGCCCTGGCCCTTCCTCAACAGAATTTCGTGTTTATCGCCTTTCGCGTCGTTGTGAACCATGGCGGCGCTCTCAGGGGCCAGTGATGCGGTCGCCCCGGCAACGATGACCTGCGACTTCGATCCCTGGTTGTAGGTGCCGGTGGAGAGATCGACAGTACCGGTGCTCACCGCCACGGCCACGTTGGTCTGTTGTTTCTCATTGGCCGAGTTCTCTTCGATCACGATCAGGGAGTCCTGCTTGACGGTGTAGTTGGTACCGTCGTTGAAGACAATCTTAGCCATGCCTTCTGAACCGGTCTGTACCACGTCGCCTTTTTCCAGCGGGATGTTGTAATCGGCGGTCACCCAGGTGTTGCCATTGGCCTTCTTTACGCGCACGGTGCCATCGAGGGCGGTGATGTGGGCCTGCTGAGCGCTCATGCCACTGGCTTTGCCGGGAGTACCGGCGGCTCCGGCCACCCACTCCAGCATATTGCCGGCGGCTTTTAGCCCCTTGTCAGTGATCTCGGGAAACACGAAGTGCAGGACGACGAGCAGCAGAAACACCACGGCGGCCACCGCCAGCGCCACGCTGCGGTACGTAACCGTCTTCCACGCAATGTGGATCCCAGGCTTCCGAGTCGAAGACACCAAGCCCCTAAAAACCTCGCAAACTCTTAGAGAATATGGGGTAATCCCGAGAGTATCACAAGCTTATCTGCATCCCCACAGGTGATTAACTAGGCTCACAGTCCCCAAGTTCATGACCGGTCGGGTTGAAGTTACTGAGGAGCTATCCCGATTCGAATTACAAAAATAGACAATTTTTAACCGAACCTTGCAGGGCAGAACGGCGACCGATAGGATGCCAGTGGCATCTGATCAGGTCATGCCGTCCGAAACGGATGGATCAGCCCCCCCAAACTCGATGACTCAGCGCTCGGCGCTACCCGGACGGCTTCTGGCGGTTGACTTGGCGCGCGTACTGGCCATCCTGTTCATGGTCCAGGGCCATACCCTTGATGTACTACTTGATCCGGTATACCGGCACGGGTTTCTATTCGATAAGTGGCTTTTTCTTAGAGGCTTGACGGCTCCGACGTTTTTCGTCCTCTCCGGCTTTTCGTTCATGGTCGCGACCCTGCGCCGATGGGATTCTTATCTGGTTCCGTCCAGCCAGCTGTTCCGTCGGTTGTCGCGGTTTTTGTTCTTCATCATCCTTGGTTACTCGATGCACGTCCCGATGAGGACCCTGCGCGATCTTAAGTGGCTCGACGCAGCAGGCTGGCAAAGCTGGCTCCAGGTTGACGTCCTGCAATGCATCGGACTGACCCTCGCATTTCTGCAATTGCTTGTTTTTGTGGCGAAAACTCCGAAGCGGTTTGCAACGATCGTTGCCGCTGCTGGCGTCGCCATAGCTCTTTTGGCTCCCCTCGCCTGGAACATGCACTGGCAGGGCCGCCTGCCGTTTTCAGTCGCGGCGTATTTCAGCGGAAGCACAGGATCGTTCTTTCCCCTGTTCCCTTGGTCAGCCTATGTCTTCTTTGGGGTCGCACTTGGTTACGCCTACTCTCGGTATTCGGCCCAGGCTTCAGAGCTTCGGGTGGCGGGCGCTGGCTTAGGTTTAATCGTCACCGGGGTCATTCTCCAACATTTGCCGGTTACGATCTATTCCAATCTCGACTATTGGAAGGCGAGCCCTAACCTGTTTTTGACAAAGATCGGATGTGTCTGCCTCTTGCTCTCGGCACTGCATTGGGTGACCCGGAGGGTCCACCTGCCACAAAAGTCCATACAGGCGCTGGCACAGGAATCGCTCACCATCTACTTCGTCCACATCTGCATTCTGTACGGGTCGCTGTGGAACCAGGGCCTGAGGCAACGCATTGGCGCCACGCTTCCGCCGCTGGCTACTATCGGGTGGGTCTGGTTTCTGGTGCTTGCGATGATCGTGTGGGGCTGGACCTGGAGCTGGTTTAAGAGAGCCGAACCCATGCGCAGTCATATGGTCCGCTTTGCAATCATGCTAGCCGCCGTCTACTCGCTGTCGTAGTCAAATCCCTCCGAAAGCTTGCTATCGCCGCGCAGTGTGGGAACGTCGCGAGATTTTGGTATGCTAGTCCATCGTGCGGATGATGTGGTGGTTCGTCATTCTGTCTCTCAGCGCGGGTGCAGCGCTGTGGGCTGGAGTATCGGCATACTTGCGGGTTCGCCGCCACATGAAACACGGCATCCCCAAAGAACCCGGGGCAGAATAAGCAGGCATCAGCCCTGGGGCGAGGAAGGCAACATGGCAAGAGCAGGAACTCAGGTTCTCGGCGCGCAGGACAATGTAGCTTATTGGGCGCAGCAGGCCGTTATCGTAGTCGCTGCTAGTCTCTTTGTAGCGCTCTGTGCACATCTCACTGTTCCTTTACCGTTTACGCCTATCCCTTTGACGCTCCAAAACTTCGGAGTACTACTGGTGGGAGTCACTTTGGGCAGCAAGCGGGGATTCGCCGCCCTGGCTTTATACCTTGCCGAAGGCATGAGCGGTTTGCCGGTATTTAATCCCTTGGGGCCAGGCGGAGTGGCGCAAATCCTGGGACTGACTGGCGGATTTCTGATGGCATATCCGCTAGTCGCGGGGCTAGCCGGTTGGGTCACCGAGCGCGGCGAACAGACTTTTGCGAGGGTGGTAGTTGGGTGTGTGCTGGCCGAGATTTTGCTTTTCACTTCCGGCATCGGATGGCTGGCGATCCATACCCACTCGGTCGCGTTAGCGATGAGATACGGTTTCTACTGGTTTGTCTTTGCCGAGGTAATCAAGATCATGATGGCGGCGGGCGCTTCCACCGGCTTGCGCCGCGTCGCGAAACCGCAGGCATGAACGCTGTTCCTCGAATTTCGACCAGGCAGTATTCCCATGGAGTGGCGAAAGGCCTATGAGCAGTACTTCAGTTCCCGTAAGAGAAATTACCGTCGCCCACAGCCCGGATTCTGACGACGCGTTCATGTTCTATGGGCTGGCGACCAATAAAGTGCGAGTACCAGGTTTGCGCTTTACTCATACGCTGTGCGACATCGAGACGCTGAATCGCCAGGCAATGGAAGGCGTTTACGACGTAACCGCTATCTCCTTCCACGCCTACCCCTACATTCAGGACCAATACGCGCTGCTCCCGAGCGGGGGCAGCGTGGGCGACGGCTACGGCCCCATGATCGTGGCCACGCGAGCGTTTTCAGAGGATACGATCAAGACGCGGCGGATCGCCGTCCCAGGCACGCTTACCACGGCGTACCTGGTCTTGAATTTGTTTGCGCCGGGAATTGAAACCGAAGTCGTTCCTTTCGACCAGATCATTCCCCAAGTTTTGGAGGGCAAGTACGAAGCAGGCCTCATCATTCACGAAGGGCAGCTAAGTTATGTGAAGTCGGGCTTAAACCGAATTGTCGATTTAGGTGCCTGGTGGCATAAGCAAACCGGACTGCCGCTCCCTCTGGGTGGAAATGCGATTCGCCGAAGTCTCGGCCCGGAACTAATGGCGCTGGTCGGATCAACCTTGAAGGAAAGCATTCAATACGCGCTCGATCATCGCGAAGAGGCTTTAGCCTACGCGATGCAGTTCGCACGCGACCTCGATACCCAACTAGCAGACAAATTCGTCGGCATGTACGTCAACCAGCGCACACTGGACTACGGCCCCGACGGCCGCGAAGCAGTAAGGCGGCTGTTGGATTTGGGTTATAAGGCAGGAATTATTCCGCACAAGGCGAACGTCGAGTTTGTGGAGTAGAGACGTAGCCTGGCTACATCTGGGCGGCGATAGGGTCGATGCTAGTTTCAGTTTCTCAGGGGATCAACCTCCGCCCTCACGTACTCGCACCGGACAGTTGGCATTTCACTTATGCAGGGCTGAAGTCCCGCTTTGCCCAAACCGCAGTGATTGGACTGGCAAGACGTAGCGGAGCAACGTCTCTACTCGATTTTTTCTTTGAAGGAGAAGGTTGGGTCGACATCTACCGGCACTTTGGTAGCTGCTTTCATGGCTGTGGCTAGCTGTGGCGGCATTACATCGTAGTTTTTGAACCAGTTCTCGGCCCGCTGTCGATCGCCCGTCGCTTCGATCTCTAAAAGCTCTTTTGCCAGATCAGCGATAGCCTGTGGCATCCTGGCGTAGTCCACCGCGTACTTGCCAGATGCAAGTCTTTTAACCGCACCGTGTTCCGACAGATAGTTGAACTCCATCATTTCGGCCTGGCCATGTGCTTCACCGATTCCGAAGCGGACAGTTCGAAAAATCCCCGCTATATAAGACGCATAGTATTCTTCCAGCTTTTCTTTGGGTAGCGCGCCCTGGTCAACCAGCCATTTCAGTCCGAACATGCCCACAACATCGGCCTTGGCTTCTTCGAGGCCTCCGAAGGCGGGGCCGATGGCTTCTCTGATATCGACCTTGCCTTGCGCGGTGCGCGAAAACGCCGGGCCCAAGCCATGCGCCATCTCATGCATGATGGTGCCCAGCAAATAACCCTCGCCCGATGCCTTAGCGGCCTGCTCGGGCAGCATCAGGTATTTCGACAGCGGCAGAATGATGTAGTTCACCCGCGCGTCCATAAAGTTCTTGAAGAAAATCTTTTTGCTGCCCTTCTGTTCGTGGACCCGCGGATCGTTTGGCAGGTTATCGGCCACGGCCTGATAGCCGTGACGAAGATCGGCGGCGCGGTAAGGCGCGTCCATCACTTCCATGGGCGTCAGCAGGCCACGCTTCGACGGGCGGTCCTGAGGCGCCAGCGGCAGCGCGTCCTGAATGTCGGGAACATACTTCTGGAACATCGCCAGCTTCTTGCTCTCCACCGCATTGCGGACCAGCACGGCGGCGCCGTAAGAGGTCTTCACCCCCAGCAAATCGTCGAGATAGGTTTCATAAGGAGCAAAAATGATGTCGAATTTCGGGTCTTTGAGATCAAGCCATGCCAGATCGCTCTTGAAATAATCATCGGTCAGCAGGGCATCTGCCCGCAGACGCAAAAAGTTGGCGAAAGCTTTATCAGTAGTGAGCTTGGCGGCTTCGCGCAAATCCTCCGCAGCCGGCTCTAAAAACGACCGGTAAGCGATGTGATATGGAACTCCTTCGAGGTCGTCCCCGTGCCAACGCACGATGGTAAATGGGTTATAAATCTCAGCTTTCTTCTCAGGATGCAGCTTCACGTACTGCTCGATCTTTTCCCGTGTCAGTCCCTGAGGATAAAGGCCCCGCCCCGGAGGCATGGGAGCCGATCCTACAAACGGCTTGTTCTCATCGATCTGGTCATAGCGCGAAGCGTTGATCCATAAGTAACGGCGTAACGCGACATTCTTAGGATCAGAACTTGCGAGCAGCGATTGATACAGCGTCAGCGCCTCAGGATCGCTCTGCCGCCAGTAGATGTCTTCCAGATAACGGCAAGCGTCTACCAATTTGTCTACCAGATTGCGTTCGTTAGCAGTGAGCCCTTCGGAATGAAAAGCCATGTGCACCTGGCGAAACTTAGCCAGCCGCTCGTCGAGGCCGGTAGCGACTTGGAGGTCAGGGGCTGGCTTTGGCTTGATGGCCGTTGATTGCTTCTGTTGGGCTGCGGAGAACGAAAGACAAATGAGCAGGAGAGAGACGCAGAGTACTGGCTTCACAGTGAGAAAGTTTAGCAGAGGCTTGCTGAGGTAGTCACAGTTCATCAAGCAATAGGGGTTCTTTGCTGCGCTCAGAATGACGGATAACCGACCAGCTACCGTTTCTTCCGCCTGGAGGGAAACTTAAACTCAAATTTCTCCATGTCGACCCGGCGCCCACGAAATCCAACGCCCTCGATCTGCAAGCGCAGCCGCTGGTCCAGTGCGGTGTGACCAGAAGTCTTAATTTCTCCACCGGCCCCCAGCACGCGGTGCCAGGGAACTCCTATCGCTTTGCGCAGTGCGACGGCAACCTGCCGCGCGGCACGCGGATACCCCGCAGCCCTACCCACAGCTCCATAAGTGGAAACTTTACCGCGGGGAATCAGGCGAATCGCCGCCAGCATGCGCGCGTGGATGATCGACATCGGAGAATTTTTGAGTTAAGGCCTAAGCAGGCGGCTGCGTAAGTCTTTGTCGTCCGAACGCAGCGTGCTTCCGAACAACCGCGGGGCGCCCCGATGCTACCGGCACAGGTCCTTCGCCGCGCTCGGGACGAAGGTTGGTTTGCCTTATGCCGCCTTGCGGAACGACTCCAGCGCCTCGGCCTCGCTGTCGTATACATCAAACACCGTCAGCAGCTTGGTGACCTGCAATAGATCTCCTACCCGCTGGGTAAGGTTCGCCAGCTTGACCGAAGCGTTGGCGTTCCGGGCCGAGGTATACAGCGAAACCAAGGTTCCGAGTCCGCCGCTATCGATGTAATTTACACCGGACAGATTCAGCACGATGCGATTATGCTCTGGCAATAAGTTCTTGATCGTGTCTCTGAGTTGGCTGGTCTCTTCGCCGAAAATGATGCGGCCAGAGCAGTCCACCACAACAATGTCATCCACGGTGCGGGTATCGAGTTTCAGTTGCACGAGTGTCTCCCTTCAGGCTGGTTTGATATCGTAACAGCCCCTGCCCCCGTTTCTAACGCCATTTTTTCGTTCTGCCAGTCATTTTGGCCGGGTTTTGCACCCATCGCCATCACGTATAATCGAGTATTCTCCCGTCATGAGTTACCAGGTCCTGGCCCGCAAATACCGCCCGCAAAAGTTCTCCGAGGTCATCGGCCAGGAGCACGTCACCCGCACCCTTAAGAACGCGATCGAGCAGGAACGAATTGCGCACGGCTATATTTTCAGCGGACATCGCGGTATCGGCAAGACTACTGTCGCCCGCATTTTGGCAATGGCGCTGAACTGCCGGTCCTCGGATAAACCGGTTACCGAGCCCTGCGGTGTGTGCGACTCCTGTACCGAGATCCGAGCCGGCAACGCGGTCGACGTGATTGAAATCGACGCCGCCACTAACCGCGGGATTGACGAAATCCGCGAACTGCGTGAGGCTGCCCGCTATCGCCCGGCACGTGATCGCTTCAAGATTTACATTCTCGACGAAGCGCACCAGATTACGGATGCCGCGTTCAACGCCTTGCTCAAGACGCTGGAGGAGCCGCCCAGCCACGTAGTTTTTATGCTGGCAACGACTCAGCCGGAAGATATTCCCCAGACCATCCGTTCCCGCTGCCAACATTTCAGCTTTCGCGCCGTGCGTTTTGAGCAGATCATGCAGCAGCTTAAGGATCTGGTTGGACGGGAAAACGTCGAGGCCGACGACGACGCGCTGGCTCTGCTCGCCGAAGTTGGCGACGGATCGGTACGCGATGCACTTTCTATCCTCGATCAGGCCATTGCGTCTTCAGGCGGACGGCTTACCGCCGATGCGGTACGCCAGCTGGTTGGTATCGCGCCCTCGAACGTTCTCGAGGAGGTGATGCGGGCGGTATCGGAGAGTTCCAGCGAGACTGTGCTCACCCTGGTAGATCGACTGCTCAGCGAAGGCCACAGTCCCACCCACTTTGCGCGCCAGATGGTGCGGTTTCTGCGCAACGCAACCGTGGCGAAAGTTGCGGGGGCCGACTCTTCCCTGCTACAGATTTCCAGCGACGAGCGGCAGCGCGTCTCTGCCGTGGCCGACCTCTTCAGCGAAGAAGATCTGGCGCGGCACTTGCAAATTATGCTGCGCACCCACGGCGAGTTGGGATACCGCCAGGAACAGCGTTTCCACCTGGAACTCGGTCTGCTAAAAATGGCCCACGCCCAGCGCCTCATTCCGCTGGAACAGCTATTGAGCGATGCCGGAGTGTCGAGCGCGAGCGCGTCGCGAGCCCCGGGCAAACCGACCATGGTTCCGGATATTCGCAAGCCGGAGTCGTCCCCGCAGACGCGGGCTGCTTCAGTTTCGCCTTTCGCCGCCGACTCAGCGCGAAAGGGCAGTCCAAAACTCTCGGTAGAGAGCGCGCCCAACGCGATGGCTCGTGCTTCATCGTCGTCCCAGGCATCTGCTCAGGTTGTCATGGGGTCAGCAGCGCCTGCGGCGGTCGCCGAACTCGAACCCGTTCCCGAGCCGATTACCGAGGTCGCCGTTGCGGTTGTCCAGGTTGAACCTGATCCCGAGCCGCGAAATTCTCCGGTGGATTCCGCACGTGAAGCGATATTGCGCGACCTGGAAAATTCCGGGCAGCGAATGCTATCGGGCATGATGGAATCGGGCGATTGGAAGATCGAAGGCAATGATTTGGTGATCAAAGTTTCGGCCTCGGCCACGGTAATCGATATGTCGATTGGAGCCGACGCCAAGCGCACTATGACGGCCATTGCAAGCGGTGTTCTAGGACGCGCGATGAGGATCAAGGTGCTGCCCGGCGGAGTGGCACAGACGCCGGCACCTCGCAATGGCGGCCCAGCGATCGGCGGACGCGGGCGCGCTGAACAGGATCCAATCGTGCAACGGATGAAAGAAAAATTTGGCGCGGAAATTCGCACCATCATCGACCATAAACAGCGCTGAGCTCCCGCCAACATACTCCGCGGCAAGCAGTTTGAAAGAGGAATCAAATGGGCGGATTTAACCTGCAAGAATTAATGTCGCAGGCCAAAAAGCAGTACGAGTCTCTGCAAAAGAAAATGGAAGACACGCAGGTCGAGGGTTCGTCCGGTGGCGGCACCGTTACCGTTCGCATGGATGGCCGCAAACAGGTGCTCGGCATCAAGATCGATCCCGAAGCGGTCAAAGCCGGCGATCTCGAAATGCTACAGGACTTGATCACTGCCGCTATTAACGGAGCCGGCAGAAAAGTCGACGAAGCTATGCAGTCCAGCATGAGCGGAATGTTGGGCGGCATGAACATTCCCGGGATGTAACCGATTGGGTAATTTTGTAATTCGGTAATTGGGTAATTTGGTCCCAAGGCGCTCCGAGTTTGAAATTACTCAATTACCAAATTACCCAATTACAAATCTACCGAGGAATCCCCTTGAATCGTTTTGCAGAACCAATGGCGCGGCTGATCGAAGAATTAAAAAAGCTTCCCGGAGTCGGCAGCAAAAGCGCCCAGCGCCTGGCTTTTTATATTTTGCGTGCCAGCAACGAGGATGCCGAGGCGCTGGCCGCGGCGGTCCGCGACGTGAAGGCCAGTTTGCGGCTCTGTTCCGTCTGCAACAACATCACGGATGTCGATCCGTGCGTCTATTGCACCAGCCCGACCCGTAATCAGCGGCTGGTCTGCGTGGTGGAAGAGCCCACTAACATTGCCGCGATCGACAAGACGAAACACTTCAACGGCGTCTACCATGTGCTGCACGGTACCATTTCGCCGCTGCACGGAGTCGGGCCCGAGCAGCTTCGCATCGCGAATCTGATGCGTCGCGTCGAAGGCGGTCAGGTGGACGAGGTCATAATCGCCACCAATCCGACAGTGGAAGGCGAGGCGACTGCGACGTACCTGTCCGGCCAGCTACGCCGCGCCGGACTCAAGGTGACGCGCATCGCTATGGGAATCCCGGTAGGCAGCGACATCGAATACGCGGACGAGATCACCATGCTCAAAGCAATGGAGGGGCGAAGAGAACTGTAGGGCGTCATTCGGAGCCAACGAGAGCCCTATACTCCGGCGGGCCGATAAAGGCTATTCGTCTGCAAATGTTTGCACTGTTAAGAGCCGCTCTGTAACCATCTCACCTACAGCTCCCTTCCAAATCAATAACTTAAGGCGACTGACGAAGTCCGGCAAATGGTGCCTGCTTTGCAATAGTCCGGGTGCGTGTGACAACGCTCCTTGTTGGACTTTTCTGGCCACGCTGAGAAATGCGGATTTGAGCCACAATTGGGCCGCCGCATTTCTTCTCAGCGCGTAGCTTGCGCCGGGTCGTCATGTAACCGCATCTCAACTCGACGCTACAGAAACCGGGCAAACCAGCCCGGTTTTTTTGTGCTCGAAAGGCTCCCCTTTGAACGGTCAGCGCCTTTTCGTGTATATAGTTTGACTACCGTCGACACTATGAGCACGCTGGTCACCCCCCCGGTCGAATTCAAGAAGCGACCCTTCCTGCTTAGCGGCCTGTTCGTGGTGGCCGGCATCGCGTTGTTGAAATTTGCCCTGCACATGATTTTCAACAACCGTTATGGATACTTTCGTGATGAGTTCGACTACCTGGCCTGCGGCGACCATCTCGCATGGGGCTATGTGGATCAGCCTCCACTAGTGCCCTTCCTTACCCGCATCAGCCGTGAGTTGATTGGCGATTCATTGCGAGCGATTCGCTTATTGCCGGCACTGATGAGTTCCCTGCTCGTGGTACTAACGGCGCTGCTCGCCCGCGAATTGGGCGGCCGCCGTTACGCCATGATTCTTGCCGGTCTCGCTGCTGCGCTCGCGCCGATGTACCTCTCCAATGGCAGCATCGTCACCACCAACTACATGGAACCCATTTTCTGGATGGGATGCGCCTACGCCGCAATCCTTGCCATTCGCCGGGATGATGCCCGCTACTGGATCTGGTTTGGCGTGATGGCCGGACTCGGCCTCGAAAACAAATATTCGATCGCAATATTCGGGATGGGTATTGTGATCGGGCTGCTGCTCACAGCGCAACGCCGCTTTCTGTGGAATAAATGGATTTGGCTGGCAGGTGTCGCGGCGTTCCTGATCTTTCTTCCCAACCTCTTATGGAACGTTCATTATCACTGGCCATTTGTCGAACTGATGCACAATATAAGAGCGGACGGGCGCGACGTTCAACTCTCCGCGGGGGAATATTTCGCCCAGCAGGTTCTTCTAATCGGCCCACTCGCGGCACCTATCTGGATCGCGGGCGTGATCGCACTGCTCTTCTGGAAGCCGCTCAAGCCCTATCGGGTGCTTGGCTGGTGTTACCTGGTCGCCTTTACGGTCTTCGTGATTTTGAAGGGCAAGAATTATTATCTTGCTCCAATCTATCCAATGCTGCTGGCCGCGGGCACCGTCGCCTTCGAGCGCGGCATTGAGCGCACCCGGAAGGAGTGGCTCAAGCCGCTAATCGCGGGGGTTGTGTTTGCCGGTGGCGCCTGGCTGATACCAATTACAGTGCCTGTCTTGAAAGTCGAAAGCTTCATTGCCTACATGGAGAAGTTGCCCTTCAAGCTACCGCGCTCCGAAAAAAGCCACTTCAACGTGGTCTTGCCGCAGCACTACGCCGATCAATTCGGATGGGGAGAAATGACCGCGGCGGTAGCGCGGATTTACAACTCTTTGCCGCCGGAGCAGCGCGCCAAGACCGGCATCTTCGGAAACAACTATGGGTATGCAGGGGCCATTGACTTCTTCGGGCCGAGATATGGCCTTCCCAAGTCGATTAGCAGCCATCAAACCTACTGGCTTTGGGGACCGCGAAACTACACTGGGGAAAGCCTGATTGTGCTGGGCGATAACCGCCGCTCGCTCCAATCCAAGTGCGCCAGCCTCGCGGAATACGACGTGACCTTCAGCCCATACGCGCTGGAGCACAACCCAATTTTCGTTTGCCAGGGATTGAAGTGGAACTTGCAGGAGATCTGGCCGGAGTTGAAGAAGTGGCGGTAAACCCAAATACAAACGACACGTTAACGTTCAACGCAGGTGCACAATTGTCCGACTTGGGACTTCCTTTGTGAATCTTCGTGTCCTTTGTGGCGAACGCCTTAATTCGCTGCAACTTCCCCTTCCCCATCCAGAAAGAAATTGGCCTCGGCCTCAGCCGGCACCATTCCCTCGGGCAACACTCCGCGATTGTATTCCGCCATACGATTTTTCCATTTTAGAAATTCCGTAATCGATTGCGGCTCGATGCGAACCTCGACTCGACGCAGACTAGAAAGCAATAGATTCATCTCGTGACGAAAGCCCTTGGTGCCGCGCATGTCTTTGGCTGCGGCGTGAACCATATCAACTCCACGTTTGCTGCACTCCAACAGTCCCCATTTTGCCGGCAACTCCTCTGTCCGCAATAGCCCCGCAGGAGTCAGATAAAATCGTTCACAGCCCAGCGCCGCATCGGGTTTTTGGCGCCACGGCTTGCCTCGATCAGCGAGAAAATCGGCGCGTGAAATCTTGCATTCGACGACTACCGAATGGCAAGCCCGCTTCCATCCGATTGCGTCTGGCATTTCGCCACTGACGCAAGCCTGTTCCGATAAGACTACTCCACACCGATAGCGGCGCAACCATGCCACGGCCTTCGCAACTAATTGAGAATGAGTCACATAACGCTTTTACCGAATGAGGGGCGGTAAGGGGAGTGGCATAGTGGTTTCCGCCGACGCGGGCTTTGACGGGGATCGTCCCCCCGGTTGGCAATAGTGCAATTACCTCCGTAATGTACACGTTTTTGGTGTTTCGCATTACGCTTACGCGTACCCCGGGAAACCTATAGGAGCGGCATATCATCACGGCAGCCACTACCGCGAAATCAAGCAGGGTCTCTTCGGCTCGTGCGTTCGTTCACAGCCTTAATATCCTGGTGAAATACGTCCGTCTTTACGGCTTCGACCATAAGCGTACGGAGGGGCAATTTGAGATTGCCTGGAACGAACTTCGCGCTGGAATGCCTGCTGGCGGGGATGGCGGATTTCTGCTGGGCGTTTCCGATAATAAACTTTTGCTCGACGGAACTCCGCTCGAAGCGGGACAGGCGGAGCGCAGTTTCGCGCAGCTTCTAAACACCGCGGGGCTCGCCAGCATCCATTTTTCGCAACAAGTCACCAAAGATGATTTCACTCGCCTGGTGCGTGCCTTTACCGCAGGGGGATCGAAGGCCGGCGACGTCGCCAAGCAGGTGAAAGAAGCGCTAGCGGAAAGCACCGGCAACGGCAGCATCAAGATTAATGAAGTCAGATTTGTGGCGGCCGACCCATCGACTGGCGAAATCAGCATCGCGGCCCAGATTGCCGCCCAGACGCTCGGCCCTGAATTCAAGCAATGGCTCAACGAGCCGCAAAAACTCTTGCAATTGATCGCTGCCGCGGAAGGCGCGCACAGCGGCGGAGGCGCCGGAGGAGGGGCGCCCATCGGAACTGTCCCTAACGCACCCGCCGGAACCGCCGCAACTGGCTCCGCTACGGGAACTGGAACCTGGGATGGTGGCACTGTGCCGCTGCAGGAGGAAGAAGTTATTCAGGCGATTCGCCTGCTGACGCGTTTCGGGGAAGTCGGCTCTGATCCCAATGCCGATGCCGAAAAGCAGTTGCACGACGAACTGACGAAGGTTGATCCCAACACCAAGCTGAACCTACAGCAATTGCTGGGTAGCCTGGCAGCGAACGTCGCTACCGAAGAAAACGATACCCCCCTGCTGATGAAGGCAGCCGAGCACATGGCGATTCGCTTCGCCATGGAACGCTTCCAAAAGGGCGAAGTCAAAGTTAATGCCGTTCACCAGATGCTGGAGCACATGAGCCGGCAGATGGATACGCTGCGCCAGATCCTGCGCATCCAGGAAGACAAGATGGGCAAGGCGGGAATTCTGGTGGAGTCGCACGCCGACATTCTCGACCGCATGTTCTGGGCAGAGGTACCCGAGGCGGGCAAGAAAAGCGTACTGCTCTCAAGTGAAGCTCCTTGCGTGCCGCCGCGCAATATCCGCCAATTTGTCGAAGTCTTGTTGGAGCGCGGCGACAAGGAAGCGGTCAACGCGATCCTGTCGAACTACCTCAATTCGCTTAACGCAAAAGATATTGAGCCTCGCCGCAAAACCGCTACCGGCATCGGCCAACTTTCTGACTTGTTTGCTCTGGCTGGTCCAGAGTTAATGGCGACTGCAGTCTCGCGCCTGGGTGATGTGCTTTCTCGCGAGCAAGATCCCGAAGTACAGAGCCTGGTCAGCGCGGCATTTGTGCGGATCAGCGCCGAAGCCAGTGGACGCCGTATGTATGGTGCCGTCTCCGAAGTTTCTGGCGCCTTGGACCGCATCGCCAAAGATCGTCCGGCCTTCGCCGAGGAATTGCGCCCCCGTATCGGAGTTGAAAATCGTCTTTCGGAATTCATCGAAGAGGCTCTGAATCTTCCGGAAGTCCCGCGCGACCTTCTGGAAGTGCTGTGCCGCAATTCGCAAGCCGCCGCCGAGCAGCTTGCCGATCGCTTCTTCCGCTGCATGCGTCGTGAAGATTGCGATCGCATGGTGGAAATCGTGAGAGAGCTTGGGTCGCCCGCGATGCACTATCTGCGGGAAACCTTGCGCACTGGGCAGACTCGCCAGGCCGCAGCCGTAGTCGGGTTATTGAGCCGCCTCGATGTCCCGACTTTGCTCGAACTCTTGCCGGTCAGGCTGCCGGAGTGGAATCGTTTCTATCACGACGTAGTAGTCCGGCAAATTGCATACGGAGCCGCCGAAGATCGCGGCCGCACACTGCTTGAGTTATTGGAAATTCTCGACGCTGCTGTTTTGCCACAAGCACTCGATGAAATTGGCATGAGCAGCGATGGTTCGGCAGCGTCATCACTGATGGTGATTGCAGAGTCCGGCGAAGCGCAAGGCCGTCCGCCGCTCTTGCAGTTAAAGGCCGTTGAATCACTCGGCCGCCTGCGGGATCCTGATTCCGTTCCTGTACTGCGCGGCATTCTGGAAGCGAAGAAGATGTGGAAGTGGATCAACCACCGCGAGCTGCGCATTGCAGCCGCGCAATCACTTACCAAGATCGACCCTCGATTTGGGACAGAGATACTGGCCACCAGCGGCCTCGAGCCCAGCGAACTGAACATCGCGCCGCTCGACTCCGCTCCTGCGTGTCCGTGGGTCCGTCAGCGCCGCTATGAGCGCGTTGTGCTGGCAAAGCCGTTCTCGGCGATTCTCAGCAGCACCTGGGGAAAATCCAGCATCCAGGTCCGTGAACTGAGTCTCGGCGGAGGCATGGGCGTAAAAGAAGACAATCTTCGCGTCGGAGCTGACGCGAATCTCGATATCTCAGTCGGCGTGCGCCGAATCCGCGCTCAGGTCTTGCTGCGTCGCGCTCGGGTTAACGAAGTAGGATTCGAAATCGTGAAGACCGATCTCGAAAGCCGATATAGACTACGCCGCATGTTGATCGAAGCCGCCGACCAGGCGCGGAATGAAGCTCCTGACGATTCCTGGACCGCCCAGCGCAAAAGCTGAAGTTCACTACAGAATTTTAATAATTATTAGTAGAGACGTAGCTCCGCTACGTCTTTTTGTTTCGGGGAAGCCAAGGGGTGGCGCCCTGCTGTAAGAGGCCAAATCTGATGCGGGGGTGCGCCGGGCGCGCGTTTTTTAGGCGCGATTTTTGATAGCACCGCTGGGAGGCCCTGCCCTTTAGGCCGTCAGAGGTCTGTGCTGCAAAAGAAAAGAGACGTAGCGGAGCTACGTCTCTACTTGAACTCGTCGCTACTTTACCTTGGCGAAAATAATAACCAACGTGTAAAGCGCCAGCGACTCGATCAGCGCCAGACCAAGAATCAGTGCCAGTTGAATACCCGGACGTGCCGCCGGATTCCGCGCTAATCCTTCAGCGGCTGCCGCGGTGGCCTTGGCCTGCGCCATTCCGCAAACCGCGGAGGCGATCGCCATTGAGAAGCCCGCGGTGATGGCAACCCAGTTAACTCCGCCCGCGCCTTCTCCGCCCTGCGCAAACATCGGCACAGCGAAACTCATGAACGACAATGCCATAAACAAATAGCTAAGTTTCTTCATCTTTTGTTTCTCCCTACATGGATCCCGCAGGAGGTGGTTGACGTCATCCTCGTACAGACGCCCTCACACTGTACGGTCCAAACTTTGAAAAGCGCTTCTGGCTCACCACACAGTTCAGCCAGGAGCGAGCAGCGCTCTAGTGCTCGTCCGCCACCGCGCCGGACAAATACACGGTCGTCAGCAGCACAAAAATGTAAGTCTGCAAAAACGAAACGCCGATGTGCAGTCCCAGGAACAACACCGGAACCAGCACCGGAACCAGAGAGAAAAACACCATGGTGACCATATCGCCGGCGAACATGTTGGCGTAGAGACGAACCGTCAGCGAGAGCACCCGCGCCAGATGGCTGATGATCTCAATCGGCACCATGATAATGGCCAGCCACCACATTGGCCCCATGAAATGCTTGAGGTAAGCCACCCCGTGATGCTTGAAGCCCTGAGTGTGGTAGTAGATAAACGCGCAGATCGCACAGCCCAACGGAACTACCGGGACTGCCGTCGGCGACTCGAAGCCTGGGATCAATCCGATCAGGTTGCAAATCAAAATAAACAGCGCCAGCGCCACTAGAAATGGCGTGAAGCCCTCGCTGTGATGGCCGATAATCTCTTCGCTCTGCCCTTGAATGAATTCGTGGACGCCCTCGAAACATATGTTGGAGCGCTTTCGGTTGTTCCACGGAAAGCCGGGCCCTTACCATCACGAATAACAACAGCAGAAACGCCACTACCAGAATCTGCATTGCCACCGCATTGTTAATCGGAGCCTGAGGAAATGCCGGTTCAATATGCAACCCCCGCAGCAAAGCCGTAACTGGACCGGCGAAGGCGTGATTCAGAATTTGAGTAAACCAAAGCTGTTCAGGCATAGTGGGCTGTCAAACGCCGCGAGTCATTGCGGCTAACGCTAACCTCATAGGCGGCTTCGCACGTTATCGCCGCAACCGGCAAAAACAAGCCTGCCAGTAACCCAAAAAGACTGGCGCGCGAAACAGTGAATATAGCATAGGCGGCAGCGCCCATCAAAAGGTAGCGCAAGAGAAACCGCGTCACAATGCCCATTGCAGATTGCTGCGCACCGCTCGCAGTTACCCGATCGGCAAATGCTGTGACTACTCGCTTAAGCCACACAAAATTCAGGAACGCGATGCCGCAGCCACAGGCGAAGCCGAGCGCAACTCGCCAGCCGTACGATAACAACGCTCCCGCCGATACCAGGACGCCCAGCGCCACCATGATCCGCTGAATCCGGCGTAGCGCGCCTTCATAGAAAGCCTCACTCCGCGCCTCAGTCGCCAGCAATGAATGCTCCTGTTGCCTCGTCGCTAAAGACGATCGAGCTATCCGCCCCAATGCCATATTTATCTGCCAGAAATCGTTGCAGCTTGCGGGGAAGAACCTCCGCCAGTTCCTGCCAAGTCAGGACTTTGCAGCGAAGGCGCAAGTCCACCGGCCGCACAGAACTCATCACCGCGAACCAGTCTTCCAGCAAATCAGTTCGCCGAGCATCCAGAAGCACACAGAAACTGGCCTGGTTGTGGTGCGCGGCCAGCACATTGCGTATCAGCTGGTAGCTGTTATAACGTCCGCCGAACTTTGGCAAACTGCGCCTTTCGAATACTTCCGCGAAATCACGGTAATTCTCTACGACTTCCAACTCGGCACATTGAAAATCCGACTCCGTCAGCTTGGCCTCCACCAGCAGACCACCCAGACGCATATCCACTTCGGTCCGATCAAACTTCCCATTTGCGAGTGGCACTCGGGCCCGAAAGCCAAATTCAGGAGAACCTCCCTGTTCCACACCCAGCAAGTCATACACGGCTCCGTCTGGTAAGGTCCGTGGAAAACAAAAAACGTTCATCAACAGCGCATCTGAGCTATTGCAGGAATCAAGTTCGCGCCAGCGCCTGTCTTCCCGAGGGAGAGAACTCCGTGCCTGGGTATGCACCTTTCCCATCCTTTTGTGCCATGACTTACTTCGAATGATTGCCCGATAAGCTTCCGGAAGAAAATTGCCGTGCGTAATCCCCTTTTCACAAGGCAAATAACAGACAGCAGGCGGATTCCCATAGCTCTCGCGAAAGGAAAGATTCATCTTTCGCGCATAATGCTGATTGCGAAAGCTAAGCTCGCGCCGTAACTCGGCGGCGGAGAGAGGATTTGGATAGGAGCGGGTCACAGCGCAGAATACTACGTCAAAGGGCAAAGACGCTGAGGGATTTCCTTGATGTACCTTATTGACCTTACTGGCCGGCTACTTCGAGTTGGCCAGCACGGTTCGAATCAAATCCACAAAGCCAGCAACAATACCGAGCAGCAGGCCAGCCATCCATAGCCAGGTCGTGTGCAGCCAGCGATCCAATCCCGCGCCAGCCAGCCAGCCCACAACGGTCGCGGCGGGCAGCACAAAAGCCACCTGGCTGATCTGCCCAGCCTGAACTATAAAGGATTTTTTCGGAGGATCATTATCCGGCACGGCTACCTATCCGATCCGCAGCGACCAATTTACCGCCCGGATAAACTGTTCAGGGAAGATGCCAATCACAACCGTGCCGAGCGCGGTGATCCCCAGCGCCGCCCTCATTCCCAGGCTGATTGGCAGCCGCTCTTTGTGGATGGCCTCGCGCATAAACATGGCGTTCGCGATCCGCAAATAGTAGTAAAGCCCAAACACCGAGTACGCTACGCCCAGACAAGCCAGCACGTAGTGCCCGCTCTCAATCAGGCTAAGAAAAATAAAATATTTCCCATAAAAACCCGCCAGCGGCGGAATCCCTGCGAGCGAGAGCAGGAAGATCAGCATCAGCACCGCTTCCGCTGGGGCCCGAAAATACAGTCCGGCGATGTCGTCGATCTCGTCGCCGATTACTCCCCGCTGCCGCAGCGATGTAACCACCGCGAACGCGCCCAGATTCATGAATGTGTAAACCATCAGGTAGAGCAGGATCCCCTTGAAGCCATCGTAGAACGATGGAGCAGGAAAGACTGACGATCCTAGCGCTACCAAGCCCAGCAACATGTACCCCACGTGCGCGATCGACGAATACGCCAGCAGCCGCTTCAAATTGCTCTGTGTTAACGCTGCCAAGTTCGCTCCGGTCATGGTCGCGATGGAAACGAATATGACAAGCGGCACCCAGACTGACCGTAACGGATACAGTCCCCACAGGAATACCCGCAGCAACATCGCCCAGGCTGCTGACTTAACTGCGACGGACATGAAACCCGTAACGCTTGTAGGCGCGCCCTCATACGCGTCCGGCAGCCACTGATGAAACGGGATTGCAGCGATCTTAAAAAACAGTCCGGTGGCCGTCGCCAGCAATGCCACAATCGCAACGGGATTTACGTGCCCTTGCTGCTCCATCTGCCGGGCCAAGCCAACCCTGATCATGGGCAGGGCTGTGCTTCCCGTGAGCCCATAAAATAAAGACAGTCCATAGGCAAAAATTCCTGAGGAAAACGCCCCCAGCAGCAAGTACTTCAGCGCCGCCTCATTTGATCTCTTGTCGCGCCGCAGAAAACCCACGAGCACATATGTCGAAATCGCCATTAATTCCAGGCCAATAAAAATCAACACGATGTCGTAACCCGCTGCCATGCACATCATGCCGACAACAGAAAACAGAATTAGCGCGTAATACTCGCCATGATTTTCGTGCTCCACTTCCAGATAGCGCACTGACATCATGACGGCGACCGCCGCCCCGCCCAGAAACAGATAAAAGAAATAGATGCTGAAGTGGTCAATAATCAGTGCGCCAGAAACCGCCGGCAGTGCCAGAACGTTGTAATGTTGTAGCGCCCCGGAGAGTCCAAGAATGCCAGGGAACGGGCCGAGTTTCGGCAGGCCCGAGACTGAAAATGCGGAGAACAAAATCCCGACCAGCGCCGTCACTGCATTCGACCACTTCCACTCCGGCGGCACGGTCAGATCAATCAGCAAAATGCCCAGCGCAAAGAGTGTCAGCAGCGTCATCGGCAGACATAAAATGTAATCGGTGCTGGTAAAAAACTGGGACATTGTGCCGGCCTATTTCATCCCTTTCGCATTTACAACGGGTACGGGCTGTACCGAGGCGTTCACCGTGGTGCTCTGCAATCCGGGATAGTCCGGCCTGACCGACAACACCAGATTGTTAACCGGCTGTTCCAGAATCTGCAAAAACGGTTTGGGATAAAGCCCGATCCAGAATGCCAGCACCAGTAGCGGCGCAAACGTCAGCAACTCGCGCGGCGTAAGGTCATGCAACTTTTCATTCTTCGGATTGGTAATAGGCCCAAAAAACACTCGCTGGTAAAGCCACAGCAAATAAGCCGCCGCCAGAACCACGCCGGGCACCGCCCAGGCCGCCCACTTCCAGTTCTCCATGAAGGTTCCTTGAAGGATGGTGAACTCTCCAACAAATCCATTCAGTAGCGGCAGTCCCATCGACGACAGGAACATGATCATCGCTATGGTCGCATACACCGGCATTACGTTAGAAATCCCACCATATTCCGAGATTTCGCGCGTATGCCTTCGTTCATAAAGAATTCCCACAATCAAGAACAGTGCGCCGGTGGAAATTCCGTGGTTGATCTGCTGCAACACCGAACCGCTCAATCCCAGCGGCGTCACCGCAAAAATCCCCAGCGTGCAAAAGCCTAAGTGGCTCACCGACGAGTAAGCCACCAGCTTCTTCATGTCTTTCTGCATCAGCGAAACCAACGCGCCGTAAATGATCCCGATAATCGACAGCGTCATCACCGCCGCACGAACCCGGCTATGCATCACTACTTCCGGAAAGAACGGCAGCGTAAAGCGGATGAAGCCGTACGTGCCCATCTTCAACAGAACGCCCGCCAGAATCACCGAACCGGCAGTTGGTGCTTCCACGTGTGCGTCCGGCAGCCACGTGTGGAACGGAAACATCGGCACTTTGATGGCGAATCCGAGAAAGAACGCGAAGAAAAGCCAGATCGCGACATTGAACGGAATATGCAGCGCCGTTTGATAGAGCGACAGAATATTGAAGGTGTAAATGCCGGTAACCGCGTGGTGATTGAAGTACAAATAAATAATTCCCAGCAGCATCAACACCGAACCGGCGAGGGTATAGAGAAAGAACTTAATGGCCGCATAAAGCCGGCGTGAGCCGCCCCAAATGCCGATCAGGAGGTACATCGGAACCAGCATGGCCTCCCAGAACATAAAGAACAGAAAGAAATCGAGCGCCATAAAAACGCCCAGCATGCCGGTCTGTAATACCAGAAACCACGCGTAATATTCTTTGACCCGATTCTCAATTGCCGTCCATGACGAGAGAATGGAAATCCATCCCAGCAGCGTGGTCAGCATAATCAATAGAAACGAGATGCCGTCGATGCCCAGGTTGTAACCGGCGCCAATCGAGGGGATCCAGTTATTTGGCGTGCCCTCCATGAACTTGAAGCCCGGCTCCATACGCTGATGCCAGAACATGGGCACCAGAGGCAGTGAAATGAGAAAGCCGCCCAGCGCGAAATAGGTTCGCAATCCAGCGGATGGCGTTCTTCTTCTCCCCGGGAACAAACAGGATTAGAAGCGCGCCCACCAGCGGCACGAAAAGAATGATCGAGAGAATATGGCTTTGCATAAAAGCAGTTCTCGTAACTAACCGCCCAGGGCGACTTGGCCCTGCAGCGCTACCACTTCACGGCATAGTAAAAATAAAAGCCAAAACCAAGCAGCCCGGCTACCATCACCAGGGCATACCACTGTACTTGCCCCCACTGCACCAGCCTCGCGGGATAAGACAATGCGCGCGCCACCATTGCTGGCCCATTCACCCCGACGCCGTCGATAATCCACTTGTCCCACCAGGACGAAATAGCTCCGGTAAATCGCGTGAGCCAGCCTGCTCCGTTCACCGCGCCATCGATAATTCGCGAATCAAACAGTGACGCGGCTTCGCCCAGCCCCATCGCTCCCAGTCGCACGTCGCCAATTTCTTTTCGTCCGGTGAAGACGTAGTCGTAGCCCTCATCGACGTAGTATTTATTCAGCAGCAAGTTGTAAGCGATTGGGGCGCCAGCCGCGATAGGCTCACTATAGCCCTTATCTGCATGCCGATACGCCTTCCACGCCATTCCCCAACCCGCTCCCGCCGCCGCAAGAGATAAGAACATCAGCAGATATTCCGTTTTGCTGGTGTGCTCTTCCTCTTTTTCTCCAGCCACCAACTGCCCGGAATTGCCCTCTGCACCCAGAACGTAAGCCTCTTTGGCAAAAACCGGGGCAAGAAATCGTTCGAAGCGATTCGACCCGCCCAGACTATGCGGCCATCCCAAAAATCCAGCGAACAAAGAGCAGCAAGCCAGAATGATCAGCGGCACAGTCATCGACTTCGGAGATTCATGAATGTGGTGCTCCACATCGTGGCTCATGCGCGCTCGTCCGTGGAAGGTCAAATACATCAGGCGGAACATGTAGAACGCCGTCATCAGGGCGGTGCAATATCCGACCAGCCACAACATGCGATACGCGCCGTGCTCTGCCGACCATGTCTGCCACAGAATTTCATCTTTCGAAAAGAATCCGGCGAACGGGAAAATTCCTGCAATCGCCAGCGTGCCGACAAACATGGTCGCGTGCGTAATCTTGATGCGCCCGTGCAGGTCGCCCATATTTTTCATGTCCTGCTCGCCGCTCATGGCATGGATCACCGACCCTGAGCCCAGGAACAACAGAGCTTTGAAGAAGGCATGGGTGAAAACGTGAAACACGCCGGCGGCAAACGCGCCCACGCCCAACGCGAGGAACATGTACCCCAATTGTGAGATCGTCGAGTAAGCCAGCACTCGCTTGATATCGTTCTGCACCAGTCCAATCGACGCCGCGAAAATCGCCGTCAGCCCGCCCACAATCGCCACCGTCTTCATCGCATTCGGCGCAAGTACAAACAAAGCATTCGACCGCGCCACCATGTAGACGCCCGCAGTCACCATGGTCGCGGCGTGGATCAGCGCCGATACTGGCGTGGGGCCTTCCATGGCATCCGGAAGCCATACATAAAGAGGAAGCTGCGCCGACTTGCCGCATGCTCCCACGAACAGCAGCAGGCAAGCCGCAGTGATAATGGGATCGCCGATAGCAAAATGGCCGCTGCGGGCTAGCGTATTTACATCTGTATACCGCACCGAGCCGAAGTACCAGGCGATCGTAAACATGCCCAGAATGAATCCAGCGTCTCCGATGCGATTAACGACGAAGGCCTTAATCGCCGCGTTGGTCGCCGACTTGCGATGGAAATAAAACCCGATCAGCAGATACGAACACAAGCCGACGCCTTCCCACCCCACAAACATCACGGCGTAGTTGTTCGCCAAAATCAACGTAAGCATGGCGAACATGAACAGATTCAGGTATCCAAAGAAACGGTAATACCCCTCCTCATGCGCCATATAGCCGGTGGAATAAATATGGATGAGCATTCCCACGCCGGTTACAAATAGCAGCCACAGCGCGGAAAGTGGATCAAGCAAGAATCCGGCATCGACCTTGAACTGCGCCGGCGTGCCGTCGTACTTGACGTAATTGAAGTGTCCAGTATCGGTCCCAAGCCAAGTGAAAGCCGTAGTCTCAAACGACGATGGCCAGGAACCGCGGCCCAATGCCTATATTGCCAAACTGCTCCGCACGAACACACAAACGCCAGCGCGACTGCGCCCACGCAGACAGCGCTTACCGTCTGCTTACGCAGTTTCTTTCCGAAGCCCAGCATGATCGCCGCCCCACATGGCGGGAATCAGCGGAATCAGCCAGATGTAGTTTAGAAAAAACATAAATCATCAGTCAGCAGCCATCAGTCAGCAGTGGCTCAGGATTGACCTGAAGACTGACGGCTGAATGCTGACGGCTAACTACCACTTCATCAAATTCAACATCATCCACATTCACCGTCTCCTTATTACGGAAGAAGGCGATCAGGATTCCCAACCCGACAGCCGCTTCAGCGGCGGCGTCGGTGATGACAAAAATCGAAAAGATCTGCCCCTGCAATCCCCAAATCCGCGAGAACGCTACCAGATTCAAATTCACCGCGTTTAAGATCAACTCAATCGACATCAGGACAATCACCACGTTGCGACGAGTTAACACCCCGATCACGCCTAAAATAAAGAGCGCGGCCGCAACAACCAGATAATGCAATGTGGTGATAGGAACCATGTCTTAGCGTCAGCCCTCAGTCGTCAGCTCTTAGCCCTAAGCCCACCCTCTGACCTGAATGCGGCTGATAACTGACGGCTTCTATATCCTCTTCTTCGCCATTACCACGGCACCGATAATCGCGACCAGCAGCAACAACGACGCAATTTCAAACGTGAAAACGTAATTCCCGTACAGTGCGGTGCCGATCGCCTGCGTATTCGACTCTTCTGGCATCATCACAACATGAGGCGGGAATAATCCCTTACCTTTGACCATCACTGTGACCAGTAACCCGCCCAGCACGACCGCCGCCAGCAAGCCAACCATCCAGATCTTGTTGTAGCTGCGCTTCCTTCTCGGACTTCTCGAGGTTCACCAGCATGATTACAAACAGAAACAGCACCATTATTCCGCCGGCATAAAGAATGATCTGCACGCCGGCGACAAAAGGCGCATACAGCATCAAGTAAAGCCCCGCCAGTGACAACAAAGTAAGGATCAACGCCAGCGCGGAGTGGACCGGGTTGCGGCGCGTGATCACCAGCACCCCGCCCAGCACAGCAAGTCCCGCCAAGAAATAAAAGAAAAATGTTGTTGCTACAGGCTGCATGTCTGCCCTAATTCACTCCTCTTACCGTGTCATCCTGAGGCGCGCACTTTGCCCCGAAGGACCCCTACCATCACGATGCAATGACGGTTCGCGCCTACATCAAAATCCCCAACACCGCCGTCAGAATCAACACCCCAATCCCCATCGGCAGCAATACCTTCCATCCCACTTTCATCAACTGATCAAAGCGATACCGCGGAAACGTCCCCCGATACCAAATGTACATATACATAAAGCCCGCGACTTTCACCACGAACCAGTAAATGTCCTGCACGCGGACACTCACCGCCGGCACGAACAATATCACGGCGATCAGCAGCAGCACCGCGCCAAATCCTCCGAGTCCGATTTTCTGCACTTTAAAATAGGGATGCTTGGGCATCCGCAGTGGTGCTGAAGAAGGTAATCGCGGCGAGAAAAAGAAAGGTGGCCCGGGAAAGAACGAGAAAACCATGTCCCAGTTTCGCCACTCAAGCCAATGCGAGAACGGGCGCATCCATCCGCCCAGCCACAAAGTCACAGCAATCGACGACACCGCGATCATCGCCGAATACTCGGCCAGAAAGAACAACGACCAGCGGAAGCCGCTGTACTCAGTATGGAAGCCGGCAGTCAGCTCTGACTCCGCTTCCGGCAGGTCGAACGGGGCGCGATTGGTTTCCGCCACCATGGCGACCGCAAAGATAAAAAACGCGATCAGCCCCAGCGGGAAGAACTTGAAGATGAACCAGGTTTCCTGCGCTTGCTGAGCCTGCACCAGCCCGATCATGCTCAAGGTGCCGACTCCTTTTTCGTTCAGGCTGCTCATCAGCACCGCCGAAATCACCGCCAATCCCATGGCGATTTCGTAGGAAACCATTTGCGCGCTGGAGCGCAACGCGCCCATCAGGGGATAGTGGGAGTTCGACGCCCACCCCGCCATTACCACGCCCAGCACGCTCAACGACGACACCCCCAGCATAAACAGCACGCCAATATTCATGTCGGTAACGGCGTGCGTCGGGCCGAAAGGCACCACGATAAAAACGGTGAACGCGGTAATGACAACCACCAAGCGGCGCCATCCAGAAAACCCACTTGTCAGCTTCAGTGGGTGCGATGTCTTCCTTGATCAGTAACTTTAGCGCGTCGGCGATCGGCTGCAACAGGCCGTGCGGGCCCACGCGCATTGGGCCCAGCCGAACCTGCATGTGTGCCAGAATCTTGCGTTCCAGCCAGTTCATGGCGATCACCGCCACCGAGAGCCCGGCAAAAATCGCCAAAATATAAATTAAAGACCACAACACATTCCCGGCCTGGCCCGGCGTGGTGTCACTGCTGAGATATGAAGTGATGTACTTCAGCATCAGCGGTCCACCTCGCCCAGCACAATATCGAGTGTGCCGATCACCGCGATTACGTCCGCCACCATCGCTCCGCGCACCATCTGATCGAGCGCCTGTAAATTCACAAATGACGGTGGACGCACCCGGATGCGGTAGGGCTGCGTCGAGCCATCGCTGACAATGAAATATCCGAGCTCGCCCTTGGGCGCTTCGATGGAGTGGTAAATTTCTCCCGGCGCGGGTTTGATCACCTTAGGAACTTTGGCCATGATGGGCGCCGCTGGGTATTTTGCCGACCGCCTGATCGATAATCCGCAACGACTGCCGCATCTCCTGCATGCGCACTAAATACCGGTCGTAAGTATCGCCGGTGGTGCCGACCGGAATCTCGAAGTCGAATTCCGAATATGCCGCATAAGGCTGCGCTTTGCGCAGGTCCCACTTCACTCCGGACGCACGCAGCACCGGGCCGGTAACCCCCAAGGCTACGCAGTCGGCCGCAGAAATGAATCCCACGCCCTTGGTCCGCTCTACCCAAATGCGATTGGTGGTCAGTAGTTCTTCGTACTCGTCAATTTTCGGGGTAACGAATTTCAGAAACTTGACAACGTCGGTTTCAAAGCCATCGTAAGTTTCGTAAAGGCAGCCGCCAATGCGGAAGGCATGCGTGGTAAGCCGTGCCCCGCAATACTTTTCGAAGATTTTGAGAATTTCTTCGCGGTCGCGGAAGGTATAAAACAGCGGAGTGATTGCGCCGATATCAAGTGCATGCGTCCCCAGCCAAAGCATGTGGCTGGCCAACCGGTTCAACTCCGTCAGAATCACGCGGATGTAATTGGCCCGCGGCGGGGCCTGCACATTCAACAGCTTTTCGACCGCCTCACAGTAACCCAACCCGTTTGAGACCGCCGCAACATAATCCATGCGGTCGACGTAGGGATTAAACATCGTGTACGTACGGTTCTCAGCGATCTTCTCCACGCCACGGTGCAAGTAGCCGATGACACATTCGGTGCCAAGGACCTTTTCTCCGTCCAGCTTCAGAATCACGCGCAGCACACCATGGGTAGCAGGGTGCTGTGGGCCCATATTGATAATGAGCTCATTGGAATCGAGAAATGTTTTCTCGTGTTCTTGAAGTTCCAGGTGGGAGGTCCCGTTACTCATTGCCCGCTCTCAATCCCCAGGTTGATCTGCACCCATTCTTGGTCCTGCTGAATAATTCCGTAGTCCTTTCGAAGCGGGTGCCCCTTCCATCCGTCGGGCAGCAAAATGCGCTTCATGTCCGGGTGTCCGTCGAATCGAATGCCAAACATATCGAAGACTTCACGCTCCAACCAGTTTGCTGTTGGCCAAATACCGAATACGCTGGGTATGGTTTCGTCCTCAGCAATCGAAGTCTTCACCCGAATCCGTTCATTGCGCTCAAACGAGTAAAGAATCCAAATCACCTCGAACGGCTTCTCGCGCTCCGGATAGTGCACTGCGGTGACGTCCACAAGGTAGTCGAACTGCTCGTCACCGCGCAGCACTCTGAGAAAATCGAGAGTCAGCGTTGAATCGATCACCAAATAATTCTGGCCAAAGTAGGTGTCAGCCTCGCGAATACCCGAGCCATGGCGCTGCTTGAGCTTGGCGACCATGGGCGAATCCCACGCAGTGGGGACCGGGCCAGTCGCTTTTGGCGGAGGCGCGTGCGTAGCCGCAGTCTTCGGCGGCGTAGCTGCCCCGGGATTTGGTTGTGCATTGGGATCGCCTGGTTTCTGCGACGGAACGGGCTCGACGCTGGGAGGATTGGGGGCTCCCTCCGGCGATTTAGGCTCGCCGGTTGACGGTGGTGCGGGCGACTTGGTTTCGTCTGGCATTGCTACGAAGGTACAGACCTCCGACGCCAAAGGCATGCAAAAGAACGATAACTTCTAACAGCTTGGAATTGCTCTGTCAACGACGAGAGGAACACCAAGAATCGTAGTCATCCTAAGGCGCGTTTTTTGTGCCGAAGAGCCAGCCCCAAGCTTGCCTATCGCTGACAATGCGGTGGAAGGTAGGGTTCTTCGCTTCGCTGAGAATGACAAAGAGCTTTCACCGCACCGCCGTCTGGTACCCCTCGATTAAAGCCCGAATCCGCAGCGCATCTCCCTTGCGATGCCCATGGCTGGTAATCGGATCGGTGCCGCCAGTCGATTCAATCCGGATATCCGACCAGATCATGCCAGTTGCAATATGCACCGACGCCACCTGATGAATCCCAATACTTTCCTCATTGCTGCCAAACAGCCGCCGCTTTACTCGCGCCACCCGCTGCGGAGAAACCACAATTTGCGTTGGAAAAAACAAATTCCCCTTTGTCCACCGGCTCGCGGCAAAGCTCTCTTCGGCGCCGGGATTGGGCAAAGCAGGGGTAGCAGTCATAAACAAGAAAAGCCAGATCTAGAAGCGTCCCACCTCAAATCCACTCGAGCGCGCCCTTTTTCCATATCCAGATATAGCCAACAATCAAGATTCCGAGGAAAACCAGCATCTCGATCAATCCGAACATGCCCAGCGCTTTGAAACGCACCGCCCAGGGAAACAGGAAGATGGTCTCCACATCGAAGACCACAAATAGGATGGCCACAATGTAATAGCGAACGGTATAGCGGCCGCGTGAACTATCGAGCGGATCGATACCGCATTCGTACGGCATCAGCTTCTCTTTGCCGGGATTATCCGGCCGCACCAGTTTAGCCAGAATCAACGGCAGGGGGATCATCACCGCCACCACCGCGATAAAAATGAAAATAGGAACGTAGTTCTGCGGCATGCCCGAACATATTAGTACTGAACCGGGCCCTCTTCAAGGGCATAACCAGAGAGGGCAGGGGGATTCTCTTTTAAACGCTTCATCCTCTATGGTTAGAGCCTACGATGTCACACAGTTGAACTCCATTTCGGAAACACGTTGGGCGGAAGTTTGCGCCTTATAATTCGAGATTCGTGTCCCCATTGATCACCCGCGAACAGGTTCTCAGCACTTACGAACTTTTGCGCCCCCACATCCGCAAAACTCCAGTCCTTGCGATAGATGGCTCTGAATTCGGAGCAGGGACCGAAATCACTTTCAAACTGGAATTCCTTCAGCACTCTGGATCTTTTAAAGCTCGCGGTGCGTTTACAAATCTCTTGTCCCGGCAGATTCCGACTGCGGGTGTGGTCGCGGCCTCCGGTGGCAATCACGGCGCGGCGGTAGCTTTCGCCGCCATGAAGGTGGGCAAGCCGGCACGCATCTTCGTGCCAAGTGTGGCTTCTCCATCCAAGATCGCCCGTATTCGCGGTTACGGCGCTGACCTTGTCATCTCTGGCGACCGCTATTCCGAGGCACTTGCGGCGAGCGAAGCCTGGGCCGCGGAGTCTGGCGCGCTTCCGATTCACGCCTACGACCAGATCGAAACATTGTTGGGGCAGGCAACGGTAGGGCTGGAGTTCGAACAACAGTGTCCGGAACTCGATGCCCTGCTCGTTGCTGTTGGGGGAGGAGGATTAATCGGCGGCATTGCTGCATGGTATGGCGGACGGGCAAAAATCATTGGCGTCGAACCCGAAGCTGCACCTACTCTGGCGCGCGCACTCGAAGCTGGCCGCCCTGTAGATGCAGAAGCTGGTGGCATTGCAGCCGATTCCTTAGCTCCAAAACGCGTGGGAGAATTGATGTTCCCAATCGCGAAGCAGTATGTAAGCGCAGTAGTACTAGTGCCTGACGAGGCGATCCGCGATGCTCAGATTTCGCTGTGGGAACGATTGAGAATTGTGGTTGAACCGGGCGGGGCCGCGGCATTTGCCGCACTGCTATCTGGAAAATACCGACCCTCGGCGGGCGAGCGTATCGGAATTGTGTTGTGCGGCGCTAATACGACGGCCGTTGACTTCGACAAATAAGCCCCCGCGAATTTACTTAATTCACTCTTGCCAGCGTTATAGCTTGAGGCGATCGGGCAACATAAATACCTTCCTGGCCTTCGGCGATGCCAGGGTTTCTTCGTTGTAATAGCGTTTCAGAATCGAATTCTTCCAGTCCAGCAAGTCAGGGTTAGCAGCGGCGAAGTCTGCCCAGGTTTGGGCATGGTCCGTCATGCGTTCACGCACCAGAAACACGTAAGCGCAGGTGATAGTTTCGTGATAACGACCGGCTTTGCCCATTGCAGTGGCAAAGCGCTGCAGTGCCGTGGCGAACTTCTGGAGCGCATCAAGCGGAGAGTAGCGGCGCAAGTATAAGAATGCCGCTCTTACGTGATCCTGATGGTGAAAGCATTCCGGCGAAAGAGATGCATCTTCGAGTTGCTCGATTAATTCTTCGTCGGTCAATACGCTAGCGAGCATTGGGATCCCCACCGGCGCGATGTACCGTCACCCAGTGCCGCAGCAGCAAAAACAATCAAAGATCCGACCGCATACATTCCATGAAGAAGGTGAATTAATATCGCGGACACGAAAACTCCCAATAGCACCCATCCGCCCACCACTGCGGTCGGCGGTACCAGAAACAGTAACGCGGCGACAATCTCTGCGCCCGCAACCACCGGCCTTATCCATAGAGGCAAGCCCAAGGGTTGGAAGGCAAGCGCCGCCTCGTGCGAGAAGCCAAGGATCGAGGCCTCGATCAGCACAACTACTGCTAGCGACCACTGCAGAATCAACATGGCACATTTCTTGCTCATATCTATTTCGGATCGGTCCGCTTGCGTGACCGCACCTTGACCTCCTTCAGGCGATGGCTGGCGTTGGAGTCCAGATCCAGCCCATAGAATTTCTTCAGCTGTTGAATGCGTTGTAGAGATTCCTGGTTGAACGGAGACTTCCCGTCAAAGGCGTGCAGCACGATGCCTTCCAGCAAATCGCCGAGGCTCATGTCGTGGAACTCTGCGAAGGCTTTAAGAACTTTGAGCAGGCGTTTCTCCACTCGGACTCCGGTCTGTACCCGCTCAACCACGAACTCAGGCTCGCCAGTCATTGGTACCAGTGTACCATGGTACGATTACTTCTTCAAAACACCGAAGTTTTGGCTAAGCAGAGCAGCCCACGTGAATGCGATCTACGCCCTTGTCATTCCGACCGCAGGGAGGAATCGGCTTTCGCTCCATGCAATGGTCACCGCATTTTCGCTCGAGGGTAAGCAAGCAGCAGATTCCTCCCTGCGGTCGGAATGACAAATATCAGGCGACGACGTGTCAAATCCGTAACCCGCCGCCCTGGAAGCTATAATCACCTATCCCTTATGGCACTCGACGAGAAGATTCACGACTTACGGCGTGACAAGCTGAAGCAAATAGAAGCCTTGGGTCAGCCGGCATATCCCAGCAAGTACGAATTTACTCACACGATTCCGCAAATTCTCGAGGCCTATTCGGAATCAACTGGCGAGCAACTGGAGAATCCGCGCATCCCGGTGCGGGTTGCAGGACGCATTATGGCGATCAGGCTGATGGGCAAGGCGGGGTTCGCACATCTGCAACAGTCTGGACGGCAGCTTCAGATTTATGTCAAGAAAGATGCAGTCGGCGAAAAGGGATTTGAACTCTACAAATTGCTCGACCTGGGCGATCACATTGGGGTCAGCGGATATTTATTCCGCACCCGCACTAACGAACTTTCGATTCACGTCGAGGAGATCACTTTTCTGTCGAAGGACCTGCTGCCCCTGCCGGAGAAGTGGCACGGCCTTACAGACGTTGAGCTTCGCTATCGCCAGCGATATGTCGACCTGGTGATGAATCCAGAGGTGCGCGAAGTGTTTCTCAAGCGCAGCCGGCTGATCCAGTCAGTGCGGCAGTTTCTCGATAGCCATGGTTTCATCGAAGTCGAAACCCCAATGATGCAGCCTATTGCGGGCGGCGCGGTGGCGCGGCCGTTTGTTACCCACCACAACACGCTCGATATGGATCTCTACCTGCGCATTGCGCCGGAACTTTATCTGAAGCGACTGGTGGTCGGCGGCCTTGACCGCGTTTATGAAATCAATCGCAACTTTCGTAACGAAGGCATCTCGACCCGGCACAACCCTGAGTTCACCATGGTTGAGTTTTATCAGGCCTACACCGATTACCGAGGGGTGATGGACCTGACCCAGCAACTGATCACCGAGGCAGTGAAGAGTGTGGCCGGAGGCACGAGGACTCAATGGGGCGAACAGCAGATTGACTGGGCGAACTGGCAGCGGATGACTATGCGCGAAGCCATTATTCATTTTTGGCCGGAGAATGCTGGGACGAAGCCGCAGCCGTCTGACTTCGCCACCGCCGAATCGGTGAAATCGCTGGTGCAGCGCTTCAATCAGTCGCAGTCACACATGGCTTACGATCCGAAAGAGCCCGTCGGCAAGACGATTGCAAATTTATTCGAGGCAGTAGCCGAAGAGCACTTGCAACAGCCGACCATTATCTACGAGTTCCCCACCGCAATCTCACCGCTCTCGAAGCAAAAGCCCGATGAGCCGGAATGGACTGAGCGCTGGGAAATTTACGCCGGGCAAATGGAAATCGCCAACGGCTTCAGCGAACTCAACGATCCCGAAGATCAGCGCCGCCGTTTCGAAGGTCAGTTAAGCGAGCGCGAGCGCGGCGATGAAGAAGCTCACCAGATGGATGAGGACTACATCCGGGCACTCTCTTACAGCATGCCTCCTGCCGGAGGCGTGGGGGTCGGCGTCGACCGTCTCTGCATGCTGATCACAAATTCGCAGAGCATTCGCGATGTGATTCTGTTTCCCTTGCTGCGGCCGGAGAAGAAGGCGGAAGAAGAAAATCCCGACGATAAAAAAGCCTTGTCATCCTGAGCGCAGCGAAGGACCCCTACAAGCAAAACCGAGCCCAAGCGGATCACGAACCTGCTTATGTACTAGAATCGCTACCAAGCCGCCCTTACACTCCTCGCATTGGGCCGAACATTGGGCAGCGCTATCGCAACGATTCCTCACGGACGCTGGGCCGGTAGCGCGTTGCCTTTACTTTTTGCTCCTCTGTTCCCACTTCCACGCGGTTGACACAATCTCTTCCAGTGATCGCTTTGCCTTCCAGCCAAGCACCTGGTTCACTTTTCGCGGATCGGCCACTAATTCCGGCGGGATCGCCTTCGCGGCGTGGCGCTATGTGCATCGGAACTTTCTTGCCGCTGACCCTCTCAATCGTGGCAATCACTTCTTTCACGGAAGATCCCTTGCCGGTGCCGAGGTTGAGCGCGACCGACGCTCCCTTCTCCAGATATTCCAGTCCCAGCACGTGGGCGTCGGCGAGGTCGCTTACGTGGATGTAATCACGAATGCAGGTTCCGTCGGGCGTTGGGTAGTCGTCGCCAAAAATATCCAGGGCGCCGCGCTTGCCCTTGATCGCCTCGAATGCAACCGGAATTAGATGAGTTTCAGGATCGTGCATTTCGCCGAGCGTACCGTCTTCGGCTGCGCCAGCGGCGTTGAAGTAGCGGAAGCTGACCCATCCCATGTTGTAAGCCCGTCCGTAAGCTTCGAGGGCGAACTCAAATGCCAGCTTGGTCGCGCCGTAAGGATTCAGCGGCTGGCGCGGAATGTCCTCGGGAATCGGAACCTTGGTGGGAGTGCCATAGACTGCGCAGGTCGATGAGAAAATAAACTTCTTCACCCCGACGTCGGCCATAGTGTCGAGTAAGGTCAGGCCGGCATTCACGTTGTTCTGAAAATACTTTCGCGGATTGCTTACTGACTCACCGACGTAGGCGTGGGCTGCGAAGTGCATCACAGCGTCGACTCGTTTAAGCGCGGGAGTCAATTTCGCGACGTCTTTAATCTCGGCCTGAATCAGTTCGAAGCCCTTGGCCAGTTCGGCAAAGCCGGTGCAGAGGTTGTCGTAGATCAGAACTTCATGGCCGCGCTCTCGCAGCACTCGGGCGGTATGGCTGCCGATATAGCCGGCGCCGCCTATCACTAAAACCTTCACTCGATGCCCTCCGCAGATGAGTGATCATGATAGCCGAAAGCTAGGTGCTTTGGTTCAAGTGGGTTAGGTGTAGATTTTTTGTTAGGCTGTGCAAGGAAATAATTTTGAAGAATACTAGCTGTAAAAAATAAAGCGCTCACAATCACGTTGTAGTTACAATATTGTAATTATATTTGATTATGGAGGACCTAATTACCGTCCTCGGATCGCGGACGCAACCGGGGCCAACCGACGCTCGCATCGGGCATTCTAGAGGGCCGTTGGATCGCATCGTTAGCCGCCGCAAGACTGGCCTGTTTAAGCCAAAATACTGCTGACGAAAAAAAGACCATGCCGGCGGTCACGCCGGCCTTTCGTCACCCTCATCTAGAACGCGTACATCAGATCAAACTGCATGCGCCTGACCCAAGGCTCTTCCTGTCCGGGAGCGACTCCAGTCGGCAGGGTTGCATGTTCCAGAGCGCTGTTCAAAGTTCGGCCGATCCAGTAGGTATAACCAAAGGTCGTCCCCGGTCGAACCTTCCAGGTCGCATAGATCTTGTTCTGAAGGATGTTAGTGGGAGCGCGTTGATCGCTTTCAGAAAAAGAAGAGATCACCGCATCCTGTTCCTGGCGCAGCCATAGATAGCCGACTTGAACGTCATTCCTTGTCTTGTTCTGGCCGACGCTGATGTCGCCCATATAGACATGGCCTTGTTTGCCGAGGTTCGATGAGCAATGCCCCGTTCGAGGCTAGACGGATGATCCTCGGCATTCAGGTTGTTTTCGTATTCGAGAATCAAATTCACCGGCCAGCGGTCATATCCGGTCTTGATCTGATTGTTCAGCAGCAGATCGGCGTATAAGAATTGCGAGTAAAAATGAGGCTTGCCGCTGGCATCGGTGTAGGTTGCATTAGTCATGCCATTGGCGGAAAAGGCGCAAGGCGGCACCGTGGGTAGACCCGAGTCCACGAGCGCAACCTGGGCCCTCGCCCGGCACCGGCAGGCCTCCGGTCGTTGTGGTCGCCTGTACAGCAAAGGCACTGGCCTGAAGGATAGGATCGGGATTATTCCACTTTAGCGCAAGGAACGATGGGGTAGAGGTAAGACGACCGAATTGCAGTTTGGCCGCGACTTGAGTTCCTAGGGCATACGAATCGGTGCCCGCTGCTACCTCATTGAAGAGTAACTGCATGGTCTGGAAGGTGAAGTTCTTTATATAAGGCGTCTTCAGGTCCCAGGAGAATTTTTCGCTGAAACCTTCCGGGTTGATATCAGGGTCGCCGGTCACCGCGGTGCGGTTCCAGGTATAGGCAAATTTCCCGGCCGTAGCTTGCAGCCACTTATGAGCCAGCGGCTGATAGACGACGTAACCCTTATCCAGCGCTACGGTTTTTCGGTCGAAAAAATTGGTAAAAGTTTCATTAGTCGTGGTGGGATCGCCGAGAGTCCCGGTTGCTAGTGCGATGGCACCTATAAAGTCATCGTTCAGTTTGCCTTCCACGCCAAAGCGGACCCGTACCCGGGCGCGATTTCGGTCAGCCACATGCTCCTGAAAAATGCTTTCTCCCCGGATGCGAATGTCTCCGTTAAAACGGAAGCGGCTGGCCAGGGTTTCCAGGCTACCGATCTTTTTTTCATCATCCTTGGTCTGCGTCTTCACTGCAGCCAAGGCCACTGTGTCCTCAGTAGCTTTGCTCGAGGCCTGGCTGGCCGCACGCTGCGCTTCGTCCGCAACTTGTTGCGCTTGGGTCGCTGCCGCCTGCGCTTGTTCGGCGCTGCTTTGCACCTTTTGGGCGGCAGCACTTCCCTGCTGTTGTGAGTCAAGTAGCTGCTGCAACTGCTGGGTGACCCGCTCCACCTGCACACGCTGGGCTTCAAGTTGCTGTTGCTGGGCAATCACCAATTGGCGCAAGTCTTCCAGTTCCTTTTTGCTGGCGGAAGACTGTTTTGATCTTGCGGATGTAGGGGCATGAGTTAACGGCGGCTTTTTCTTCGCCTTGGGCGAATCAAAGAGGCTGTTTTGGGAGAGCAGGTTCACTGACATGATGAGAATCAATGCCGGGACCCAGAACCATTGTGCTTTCCAATGCATGGTAAAGCTCCTTGTTAGTGCGTCAAATATTGAGCGATGGTTGTGTTGCCTAATGGTGGCATGGACGGAAGCCACCAATAATTAAGCTATTCAAAGGTTGTTTAACTTATTGAGAGTGAATGGACCGGGGCGGATTGGTTCAACAGCGGGCATGGCGGCTACAAGCCACCAAGCGTGGGCCGGATGATGCCGGAACTGCGGTATTTTCGGCTTGTATAAATCTGGTCATGGGGTAAAAAGCTTTAACATTCTAAAGAAGTCGTTGCCGAATCCTTCATTCGTCCTTATTTCGACTGTTGACCACCATGGGAAGCACGCGGGATTCGGGGTCCTTTTTCTTTCGTTTGCCTGCTTTTGCGGGCGCGGCGGCGGCGGCGTCCATGATATCGGCCAGCGAAGTATGGTCGAGAATTCGGGCAGCCGCATTTCGCACGTCGAGAAAAACCTGGTACAGGGCGCGATGTTCGAGATCGCGATCGATTAGAGTGCGCAGCTGTTCGGCATCGCCGAATGGGGCCAGCGGGCCGTCGATCAGTCGAATGACCTCACTCAAGGAAATCTGCGAAGGGCTGCGGCGCAAGGCATACCCGCCTTTGGCACCGCGCACGCTTTCAACAATGCGTGCATTTTTCAACTCCAGCAGGATCAGCTCGAGAAATTTTTCCGGCAGATCCTCTTCATAGGCAATATCGCGGATGCGGATAGCGCCCTGGTTATAGCGGCGAGCCAGCATCATCAATGCCTGCAAGGCATACAAGCCCTTTTGAGAGATCTTCATGAAGAACACTATACTCCCATAAAGTCTATTGTATTAGTAGACATTATTTTTGATCGTGACCATCGGGATTCCTGATTTTGCAAAGTGGCACCAGCCTAGGGGAACGCGGAGTCTCAGATTTTCACCGTGAATTTATTGCTGAACAGCGGGAAATTTAATCACCGTGAAACATAGACGTTTTACCATTTCTCAATGACTTAGGAGATTTGGCCCGTCAGGTGCAATACATATTCGCAAGCGGATACATCAACCAGCCGGTGTGGATTTCACACTTCAGGAGGCGTCCATGCGTGAATTAACGTGGAAACAGCTGTGCCAGGAAATTATGACGGAAGAAGATCCGGTTAAATTGTTCGCGTTGGCGGATGCGCTCAGCCGTGCTCTCGATGAACCGAAGGCGCGCGTGATGGATCCACGCTGCGATGAGCCGGCTGTTGCTATTGTTTGAGCGGCTGCGGCTTTGCCTTTGAGTGTCGCTTGCTTCCCTGTATTTTAGAGGGTCCGACTTTTGCCGAAGCAGCACTTGTCATCCTGCGGCACCCGCTTTTGCGCCGAACGACTCATCGTCGACCAAAGACGAGGCAACGAGGCATAGCGATTCTTCGCTACCCTCAGGCTGACACAGCCCCTGCGAAGACTATAGCCAACCTTTGGCGCGGGCGATGCGGGCGGCCTCGGTGCGGTTCGCGGCACCCAGTTTGCTGATGGCTTCCGACAGATAATTCCTCACTGTACCCTCGGAAAGTGAAAGATCGCTGGCGATGTCGCCACTTGCTTTGCCTTCTCCTGCCAGCCGCAGGACTTGGCGCTCGCGGTCGGTCAGCGGATCGGGTTCTGCCCAGGCTTCGGCTGCCAGCTCCGGATCGACCACCCGCAATCCCTGATTGACCCGCCGCACGGCGTCGGCCAATTGTTCAGCCCGCATGTCTTTCAACAGATAACCGAGAGCTCCAGCTTCCAGGGCGCGACGCAAGTATCCGGCACGGGCGAATGTGGTGAGGATAATCACCCGGGTGCCGGTGCGGGCACGCTTTAGTTCCGCAGCCACGTCGAGACCGGTCATCTCCGGCATTTCAATATCGGTGATGAATACGTCGGGCTTGTGGGTCAGCACGGCTTGCAACGCTTCCCGGCCGTTGCGGGCGCGGGCTACGACCGAAATGTCGCCTTCAATTTCCAATAATGCGGCGAGTGCGCCTAAAACCATTCCCTGATCTTCGGCGATCGCAACGCGAATGGTCTTACGGGCGTCTTTAACTGGAGGATTCAATGGCCACCATTTCCGCTATCCAGGGGAAATCGGATGGTCAGTTTGGTTCCACTGGAAATCTGGCGCCGAAAGTCTCCGCCGAGGGCTTCGATGCGTTCGCGCATGCCGCGCAGGCCATTGCCTTCAATTGCCGAGCCGCCGTGTCCGTCGTCTTCAATTTCGAGCAGGCAGTTGCCATCAGCGCACCCAAGGGTGACCTCGCAGTTGCGGGCAGCAGCATGGCGCACGACGTTGGTGACGGCTTCGCGCACCACCATGGCGACGACGCTTTCCTGCGCCGGGGTGAGGTGCACCTCCGCCGTTTGGGAACGAACTGCTACACCGGCAGTTTCGAGAGCGGTGAGCGATTGCTTCAGCTCTGCCTCGAGGCTTTGCACCCGGTACCCGCGAATGGTGCTACGGACCTCAGCGAGAGCGGCTCGCGACGTAATCTCCACATCTCTTATTTCAATACGGGCGCGTTCGGGATCTAGATCGATCAACTTTCCGGCAAGTTCCGATTTCAGAATGATGACCGAAAGCGTGTGCCCAAGGACGTCGTGCAAATCACGCGCGATACGTTCGCGCTCTGCGACTTTGGCCAAGTGTTCGATTTCACTCTGCGCTATCTTCAGCTTTCGATTGTTGCGATTGCGCTGGGCAAAATAGATATTGCCTCCTCCAATCAAGAAGGACATCAAGGCAAATGGCCAAATCCAGCCAGGCGGCATCTTCACCAGGTACGAATCCACCAGCAGAGTCGCTATAACCAGCGACACCACACCCAAACCGCCCAGTTCGGTTTCTACAGTAAAGGGTGCGAAGGCAGCGGCGTAAATGAAAAAGTCCCCGGCACCTGGATTGTAAGGAGCGAATAACACGCCCAGCAGCACAATGCCGCCTAACGTGAAAAAGCTCCACTTCCCTCTTACCCAGAAATGAGTGAAGTAAAGAACCAGGAAAACGATCGTCCCGACAATAGTCGCAAGCCACTCTTTCCATCCCACGTGATCGAAAATAGGATGGACAAAAAACCAGCCCAGGTAGGCGAGCCACACAAACGGCACCCATCCGTGATCCCGGTCTGGCGGCAAAAGTCTCATTGCGAATTCTAAGCCTATCGCTTTTTGCGTGGCAGCGACAGGCTCCTATGGCGATTCGTCAAGCCTACGGCCAAAAATCCTATGATCGCGGCCACCGGCAATAGAACCGGAAGAACGTTCAAATTGCCGAAAGCTCCAAGCACACCCAGGGACAACACGAATAGTGCGAAACCGGGCCAGTGTTTAGCCATAGGTCTTTCCTTCGTCCCGCCGATAGCCGATGTAGGCAACGCCGAGCGCCAGCAGGGTGAAGCCCAATAGAAATTCCAGGTGATAAAGGGTCGTACCAGCGTGTGCCCCGCCGATCGCTTGTAGTGCCATCTGCGCCAGATGATAAGGCGGCAGAAAGACAGCAACGTGCTGTAAAAACCTGGGCAGGACCTGGACGGGAAACCAGAGGCCGGAGGCAAATGAAAGTGGGAGATAAGTGAGATTAACCGCAGCAGGAGCTGAGTTCGGGCCAGCCCAGTACCCGATGGCCAGTCCCATCGCGCAGAAAGGAGCGACTCCCGCCAGCAGGGCGAGAATCAGCTTGACGGCGCTGCTGACGGCTATATGAACTCCGCCAAACACTGTGCCTAAGGTGAGCAGCATCAAAACGATGATCAGGCTGAACATGGCGCTGACGAAAAACTTGGCCATGAAGTAGGCGAACGGAGGCATGGGGCTGGCGCGCTTCACCTGCATCCAGCCCAGGCCGCGTTCGGTGGCGACGCCGATTCCGTTGGCGAAAAGCGAAGCGCCCATCACGCCAAAACTTCCATAGGTCGCAATCAAATAAGTACTGACACTGATATTTCCGGCAGTCCCGGCCCGATTCATCAGCAGGCCGAACAAGACATAGAACATGACCGGGAAGGCAATAGTCGATCCGGCATACATGGGGATGCGCAAATACTTTAGAAATTCGTAGTAGGCCTCTTTGGCGTAGATGGTCAGAGACTGATTTAGAGTCCGAGTTGCCGGGACTAGCGCGATGGTTGACATGATTTCCTCATAAGAACTCCTGAGCATTTGGACGGACCAGTAGACCCGGGTGCTGCAAACTAGGAGCCGTGAGCCGCCGTGAGCGCGATGAATGCTTCTTCCAGTCCGGCGTTTGTGACTTCTAGTCCCGAAAGATTTTGATCGCGATTCAGCAGCTCGCGAACCACGCGTTCGGCGTCTACAGCGTGAATTTCAACAGCTTCGCGGTCCTGGCTGGCATCGAGCACCCCCGGAAGCTGTCTCACGATTGTCAGATCGAGAGCCGTGATGCAGCGAATCCGGCGATTCGCGGTCTGGGCTTTGATCTCAGCAGAAGTGCCCTCCGCGATAATCACGCCTTTGTTGATGACGACCACACGGTCCGCCAGAGAGTCGGCTTCCTGCAAGTAGTGAGTGGTAAGCAGTACTGTCTTGCCGAGTGCGACCAGTTTGCGTATTTGCTCCCACAAAGTACGGCGCGACTCCACGTCCATACCAACCGTGGGTTCATCAAGAAAGAGCAGATCGGGATCGCCGCAGATGGCGAGAGCGAAAAGTACCCGTTGTTTCTGGCCTCCGGAAAGCTCGCCAAACTTGCGGTCTTTAATTCCTTCAATACCTGCTGACGCCAATGTGCCCGCCATCGACAGGGGCCTGGGGTAATACGAAGAAAACAGGCTTATGTGTTCGCCCACCCGCAACGTCTCAGGCACTTTTCCTACTTGCAACATGGCCCCAATTCGCATGCGTACCTTTGCATTCATCGGATTCCCGCCAAAAACGCTGACATTTCCCTGGCTGGGAGCAGCAAGCCCGAGAAGCAACTTAACGGCAGTGGTCTTGCCCGCGCCGTTAGGGCCGAGAAGGGCGACCAGTTCCCCGGCACGCACTGAGAAATCTGCGTTCTGCAAGGCCTTAACGTCGCCGTAACTCTTGCTGACTCCCTCCAGACCGGCTACCACGGCAGTAGCCGCACTGCCCTGCAGCTTAAGGGGAATTTGTAAGGTCGCCATCTTTAAGCTGCCTCCAGCCAAGGTAATAATGGGGTTTCTGAGTGAAGGCCGCCAGTGGAGAACATCATTACGCTTTCGTGACAAATGTCATTCGCAGAGAACATAAATCCGGTTATCGGCTATATAATCCATTGCACCTGCTGGGCAGCGGACAGCTGAGTCCGCTTTGGTTAAGACTCCCGTTTCCCCTTTCGTCAGTTCTGGCCGGTTGAGTTGCGGCTGGAAGCGCCGAAAGTCGGGTGTCCAACTCATAGAAGGTGAGGCGCGGAGTGCATGGGGATCAGGCCGGGGATTAAGCTGGCAGGGCTTAGTGACGTCGGGTGCCAGAGGCAGAATAACGAGGACAAGTTTTCCTATTGGGAACCTGACGACGACGAACAATTCAAACGCAAAGGCAGACTCTTCAGCGTTGCCGACGGCATGGGTGGCCATGAAGGCGGCCAGGAAGCCAGCCGGATCGCGGTCGAAACCCTAAAAGATATCTACGAGAACACGCCGGGGGACGACCCTCGCGTGCTGCTACTCGCGGCATTTCAGACGGCACATCGGCGCATTCTTGAATATGCCGAGAGAAATCCTGGGCTGCAAGGAATGGGCACAACCTGCACTGCCGTAGTAGTGCGCGGCATGGATCTGTTTTATGCGCACGTCGGCGACAGCCGACTGTACCTGACGAGAGAGTCCGGCATCCACCGCATCACGCGAGATCAGTCCTATGTGGGAAAGCTGGTAGAGCAAGGCATCATCAGCACCGAGGAAGCAGGCACGCATCCGCAACGGCACATTCTGACTTCCGCACTGGGAGCCGGGTTGGAGGTGGCGCCGGAATGTCCGGAAGAACCACTTTCGCTGGAAAGTGGCGACACTCTGATTGTGTGCACCGACGGATTGTGGAGCCTGGTGCCGGAGGCGGACATACAACGCGTTATCACGAAAAACGAACCTGAGGCCGCCTGCCGCGAACTGATCCAGATGGCGAAGGACAATGGCGGGCCCGACAATATAACGTTGCAAATCGCGGTGGTGGAGTAGGAAGGTGGCCGCTGCGTTGCGGCTCAGGTTTGTCCGCTTCGCTATAAAACGAGCAACGTCTCTACCGGGCTGCTCTAAGATTTCTACATTGCCTGACGTTACAATCTAAATATGCTGCGTTTAATGTGCGTCACCGCTCATCCTGACGACGAGGCTGGCGGCTTTGGCGGTACACTGCGCCTCTATCACGACCGTGGCGTTCAAAGTCTTGTGTTGTGTCTTACGCCGGGACAGGCGGCGACGCATCGCGGCACCGCTAAGAGTGACGACGAACTAGCAGCCGCTCGGCGGAAGGAATTTGCGGCGGCTTGTCAGATTCTGAAAGTTGACCGCGGAGTGGTACTGAACTATCCAGACGGAAAGCTTCATCGCCAGGAGCTTTACAACGTAGTCTGCGAGGTCACGCGACATGTGCGTGAGTTTCGGCCACAGGTGATGGTTAGTTTTGGTCCAGAGGGCGGGTTCACGGGCCATACCGATCATTCCATGGCTGGCATCTTTGCCTCGCTGGCCTTTCAGTGGGCCGGCCGCACCAATCGCTATCCTGACCAGCTAAATGCAGGTCTGCCACCGCATCGCCCGCAGAAGCTCTATTACGGAGCCCCTGACGGACCTCTGCCGGGGCGCCAGCCAATAACTTTTCCGCCAGTGAGTGCGGTGATTGAAATTGGAAAGTACATGGAGACCAAGCTCCAGGCATTTCGAGCACACACCAGCCAGTCTCCCTTGTGGCCGCTATTTGAAGAAAGCGTGCTGAAGCGAAAGCCGCAAGAGCTGTATCATCTCGCGGCCTCCATCGAACCTGGTACTGAAACTTTGGAGAATGATCTTTTTGCCGGGGTCAAAGACGACGACTAGGTTTATTTGGTCTTAATAATCTCTCCCAACATATTGGGCTTTGAATCGTCCCGCACCAGATGCGGATACATTTCGCCGCCGTGATAGTCCAGCTTGTAGACCTTGTAGTAGTCGGTGTTTTCCACCAACAATTCCAGTGGAGCTGAGCTGACTTTGGTGGCTGCCAGCGCGTCGTGGAAAACGTCGTCAGAGAAAATCCTGCCATTGACGCCAACTACTTTCATTCCCGGGCCGATGCCCGCCTTGGCGGCCGCCATGCCCTCGATAGTGTCGCCGATCGTTCCGTCTTTGCGCATCGACAAGCCGATGGAGAAACTGGCATCGATGAATTCGCGGGAGGACTCTCGAGCCTTTGATAGTTCGGAAGGTTTGCCGTCGTATACCAGTTTCCAGCCGCTGTTTTCTATCCCTGTGAGCGGCGCACCCGGGCCGTGATTGGTGAGACGATCGGTCCAGAAACCACGCCAGTCGTACGCCGCGACCTGATTCAGGGTATTCACTACATCGTCGAAGGTGTATGGCTTAACCTCTGGAGGGCCGCTTTGGCCGCCGTGAAACAGGTGACAGAAATCGTCGATTGTTTTCTCTCCGTTGCTTTGCTGGCGGATGATGGTATCGACCCACAACCAGTTCAAGACATCTTCATCGTAGTAGTCGAGAGCACGTCGCCAGGATTCCCATTGCGGGGGAGCATCCTGCATCGCTGGTACGCCATCAGCAGTGTCTTGCAAATTGCGCCAGGTTCGGCCCGGAGTATGGTCGAGATCGGCGGCGATTACCGCCAGGGCATCGTTAAACTGCTCGGGTGTCCGCAAACCGCTGCGGCCGCTGAGCACGTCTCCCAGATAGGACGTGAGGCCCTCATAGACCCAGAGTAGATCAGTCTGCATGGGCGTTTCATATTCGGGCGTCGCCAAATCAGCAGGACGGCGATATTTACCATTCCACGAATGTACGTACTCGTGGGTAAGCAATCCAGCTCCAAGGAGGCGTAATGACGGGTCGATCAGAGCGCGCTCATCCAGGCGGCTGTCATTTGCTTCATGATGCTCCAAGCCAAAATGGGCAACGTGATCACTTAAGCTGTACAGAAAGTGATAGTCGCGGAAGTGTTGTGCTCCAAAAAGCTTCAGTGCCTGTTCGGTTAGGGCCTTGTAGTGATCGAGAACTTCCTGGGGCGCATCCAGCGCGACCGCGCTGTCGGCGGCGATATCCATTTCCTGCAATGGATTGTCGGCGAGATGCACTACGCGTAAAAATTCGCCAGTGATGACCGGCGAATCGATCAGAGTGGTCAGCGAGCTGGGCCTGAATTTAATTTCGGCACCTGACTGCGAGTCAACGGGCAGCGGAGTGCCAAATTTCCAGCCTTCAGGCACGCGAAGGTTTGCCTGAAAACTTAATTCATCGGAACCCCACCCGGCGGGATAAAGCAGCAGGGCATTCCAGTTCACAATGGCCATCTTGTTGGTGGCAGCGGCGCCGCCAGTGTAGATGCCCGAAGCTCCGGCGGGAGAAATAAAATCCAACGCCGCTTCAATCGCCGTCACTCCGGCCGGGACCTCAACGTGCAGAGTCCATCCGTCGAGCAGGTCACGGCGCCACTTTAAATCTTGTCCGTTGGCGGTGAATTTCAGGCCAGCCAAGTCCTGTATCGGACCGGTAGGCCCATGTTCCCCGGGGATCCACTTGGGATAGTAAAGGGTAAGGGATCCGGCAGTGGCCGGAATGTTCAACCTGGCGTGAAAGATCTTGCGTGGTGCTTCGCTGGCATCGACGCTCAGCGTTACAGTTGGAGCCGCAGCCTTGGTCGCGTTTTTGGGACGCTTTTTCGCAGCGGCTGAGACCACCGTGCACAGCAACAGGAGAGCAACGATCAACACGAAAATACGAGACATAGCTTGACGCAAGCTGGACCTCTTCGGTTGTTTAGCAAAATTAGTCGAAAAGCAGTTTTCGACTATAGCAGAAGACTAACTGTGATCGCGACGCGCGATCCAAAGCGTGTGCTCGCGCGATATCGCGTTTTCGGCGTCGGCAACGAACGCGGAAAATTCCTGGTCGTTGGATACATGTTGAGCCTGTTCTTCTATGAAACCGAGTTCGAGGGCCGCGACTGCATATGACTGTGCCAGCTCCTCATGCTGCCGTACTTGCAGCCACGCTACTAATGCACTTGCCAGCGAGGAAAACACGCCGATGAGATTCCACTTTGAATCCGGCGCCGAAATCATGTATGCGCCGGCTGCGAGGGCAAATGCCTGGCTTACCAGAATTATGACGAAATACCGGCTTTCGGCCTTCTGGCTCTTCTTCGCTTTGCGCCCATACCAACTGCGCTGATCGGCAATCCGTTGCGTCACGTAAATCTGTTTGCGCTGCGGCAACGGCGAAGAGCGTACTTCTCGCATGCGCGGCGAAATCTGCGGACGGTCAGCGAACTCGCTCCCAAATCCGACAGCCAGCTCATCAGAATCTTTCACCATTGATTTCAGGTCGGCAATGAATCGACTGTCGCTCACAGGGGTTGACATTGAATAGGGGTCGGCTCCCGCCATGTAGCGCCAGGCCATGCTTTTGGCTGACTCCGAAACAGCGCGGCCGCCGTACCAAAGCTTTTCCGGCTTGAGGGCGCGGCGAATCGCAGTCAGAACGAAACTGAGGGAGACGAGCGCGGTACTGGCTACGGCGAAAGCCGTCTTCGCCGGATGGAGGACTCCCGAGAGCGCGCCAAGGCCGGCAGCAATTACCAGTGACAGCAAGATTGCGCTGGTGAAAAGAAGATGACGCCGCTGGGCAGTCAATGATGCCCGGTCCGCCGCCTGAAAGAGCGCAGGATAGTCGCTAGCAGTGACCCCTAGTGGTAGCATCGGCGTTCCCAGAGAAGTTGGATATTACGCCGCCAAAAAGTTCGGGGCAAGACATGTTGCTCTCGGCCTCCAGAGAGTGCAATTCGAACGTAGGGCAGGATCCGTATTGTTCATTTAGGTCTTCGCTGTGCCCAAGAATGAAAATGGATGCAAAATTAGATCCTAAGTACGCAATCGATTACGCATCACAGAAACTAACATCTGCTAACTAGAGGTAAAAACGCCACTTAGGGTGGTGCTTGATCGGCCATTCAACTGCACATACTCCTTCGTACCTCCCTCCGCTTGCTTCTGAACCAAAAATTTCAAGGAGAAATTAATGCGCGGGTCTCGCTTTTCTGCAGCTCTGTTTTTTGCAGTTCTGACTTTAGCGGTGGGGCTGAATGCTCAAACTCGTATCGCTGTACCTTCTTACCAGAACCCTGGCACTTCAACCTGGCAGGGATGGGTCGCGCCAGGCTCAGCTTCGGTTGGTCTGATGATCGTGGACATCAGCAGTGGCGACGATGCGACGTATTATCCGTCGGTCGATGCCGCCATCCAAACCGCTCGCAAACAGGGCATCTTCGTGCTCGGTTACACGCATACTACGTATGGAACTCGCGACCCCAAGTTGGTTCGGCAGTCGATCGACAACGTTTACCAGAATTATCTGGTGGATGGCATCTTCTTCGACGAAGCTCCGGTCAACTGCAACGACAGCAACACTTTTGCCGGCACACAGTTTCTTTATTACTCAGAATTGACGAACTACGTCCGCCAGAAGCAGGCGGGTGCCCGTATCACGGTGATGAATCCGGGAACGTACAGTTCGAATGACTGCTGGATGGCGATCACGAACATTCTGGTGAACTGGGAAAACATGGGCGGATATTCGCTCTACCAGACTGGTTACGTGGACTATCCTTGGGTACACCAGTATCCATCGGACCGTTTCTGGCACATCGTACTGGGCGTGCCGCAGGCGCAGATGCAGAGCGCAATTGATCTAGCGAAGTCGCGTAATGCGGGATGGGTATACATCAGCGATAGCTCGGACAATGCGTACAATCAGGTTCCTCTTTATTGGACGGCGGAAGCGGCTGCGGTAAAACAGCAGGGCGTTCAAGCACCATTCGCGACTGCCTGGCCGGCCTCCGCTACCAGCACCGGCGGCACCATGGCAGCGCGAGTTTCGCTCCGCTGGCGCGCTGTTACAGGAGCAGCCTGGCACGTTTATTTCGATACCGATCGCAACGCAAAAACCGGATACAAAGGTAGCGGCCTCGCAATCGGCGCGGAATATATGTTTGAAGGCTCTCCCACTACCGCGCAGCTTTATAAATACAACGGCTCGGGAACCAATTGGAGTTGGAAGGCGGTCTCGGCTAACACGCAGCTCACATTCCCCGACCCGGGGAACAATCTGCTGGTGTTTGATCAGTCCGGTATAGGCACTCCGGCCGCACTCAACTATCAAATCCAGTCGCTCGATGCAGGATACAACCTGCTTTACACCAGCTACAGCTATCCATTAACGCTGGGCAATGGGCAGATGGTGTTCGATATCATGAATCACCAGCAGTAAGGCTTTCCCATAAGCACAAGGTCCACGAAGGGTTTTTCTTCGTGGACCTTTTTATCGTTTAGCTGGATTTTTTCCTGGGGACTTTCGCACCCTTTTTGCGGGCTTCGGAAAGGCCGATCGCTATTGCCTGTTTGCGACTCTTTACGGTGCCCCCTTTTCCGCCTTTGCCGGACTTAAGGGTACCTTTTTTCTTGCGCCGCATTGCGCTTGCTACAGTTTTTCCCGCTGCCTTGCCGTATTTTCTACCGCCAGCTTTCTTAGTTGGCATTTGATTCTCCCGCCACTTAGAGGGAGAATTCCGATCTCGGGTTGCGCGCACGCTGCTCTACGAACTCGAAGAGCTAATTGCGGTCTCCGTAATATCCTTCACGGGTTTGCACAATGAGGTCCTTCTTCTTGGTAGTCAGCTGAATCTTGTGATAGCCGGAGTCGCCCGCGTCCGCACGGTCGGGTGTGTAACCAAGATTGTATTGGTGGCGCAGCTCATCTTCGATCTGCGCATAGATCTGGTCGATAGATTCTTTCTTACTGACTTCAAAAATGCGGCCGCCGGTTTCTTTGGAAATACGCTCGAGAATTTTCTTGCCGTCGGGGTGTTCGCGCTGCTGCGGGTAGCCACCGCCGCGCCTTCCACCACCGGGCCGGCCCATACCCCCGCCTAACCCGCCGATGCCACCACCAACGCGGGGGCCGCCGAATCCGCCGCCGCGGTTACCGTCTTCCTCGTCGTCTTTAAAAAGGATGGAGAACACCATGGTATCGGCACGCTGCGCGGACTCAATGGCAGACTCAATGGATTCTTTACTGCCCATATCGACGCCGTCCGACAGGATGATCACCGCTTTGCGGCCGGTCTGCTTCTTCATTAGTTCGTCAGAGGCAAGGAATACGGCGTCATAGAGCATGGTGCCTCCACCACCGTGAAATCCGCCGCGCCCACCTCTGCTTCCCCGTCCTCCCGACGAAGGATCGTTGGGGGCGTTTGATGGATCATTCGGGCCGCCAGTGCTGGCGCGTTGCAGGTGCGGCGTTTCCAACTGGTCGAGCGCAGCTTCTAATTTCTGGTGAGAGGAGGTGAGGTCTTGCAGGAGTTCGACCTCGCGGTCAAAGTGAATGATGAAGGCGCGGTCGCGATCTTCACGCACCATGCGATCCAGGAAGCTGTGGCTGGCGCTGCGCTCTTGATCCAGGACACGACGCTGGCTCAAACTGGTATCTACCAGTAGCCCGAGTGTAAGCGGAAGATCACTTTCCTGTGCGAAATAATGCAGCATCTGCGACCGTCCATCTTCCAAAAGCGTGAAGTCGTCTTTGGTCAGGTTAGAAACAATCTCGCCGTGTTTGTCACGCACCGTGGCTAGAACATTCACCACCTTCACATGTACCGACATGGTGGTTACCGGGCGATTGGAGGATTGGTCGTCCTGTCCCAATGCGGTGTAGCTGGAAGAGAGAAGGATGGAACAAGATAGAACTGCGAGCTGCGGCCTGAATCCAAACCAAGATTGCATAAATTCCTAGCAGAGCGATGGAGACGCGAGAGGCGCTCTACTTCGTAGTCAGTGAGAACCTACAGTTGGAGAGGATGGTTGTTAACGTAATAGTAAAACTTTGTAAAGGCAAGAATGTTGAAAGATTCGGGTCCACAAAAAGACGGGCAATTTGCCCGTCCTTTTGAGAACCTATTTCGAAAAAGTGCGTTAAGGTATGCTGCGGAAGTTAGCCGGAAATGGCTGGTTGCGCGATGTCTAACGAAAGCTACGACAAAGGATCGGACGAAATTGCCATGTCTTCGATGAACAATTCGTTTGTCCCATACATATCGTCGTCGGCTTCCGGACCCTGGGTCTGTTTATCGAGCTTGCGCTGGGTCTTTTTGTCCAATTTATCGCGCTGTTTCTCGCGGCGTTTTTGTTCTTTTTGACGTTTGGTAAAGCTGGTATGTCCTGCCATCCAAGCCTCCAGATAGATAGAAGTTTAGGGTAAGCGATCCGTCGCGAAACGTTCAGCTAGCGGAGCAAGTCTATTCTATCAGTTCGGACGCGAGCTTGCCCCTTTCTTACTCTAAATGCTTAGTTCTCTTTAAGATAACTTCACCATCTTGCCGGAACGTGCGGACTCGTAAATTGCCATCATGATTTTGAGATCGCGCAATCCTTCCTCGCCCGGGGTGTTTGGCTGCTTGTTGTTCATGACACAATCCGACATATGATCCATCTCCAAACTGAAGTGGTTCCGCACTGGCAAATCGCGCTGCTCGACGATGTTGTCGTGCTGAACGTTCATCCGCAAGCCTTCGTACCAGCTTCCGGGATTCAGTTCGAACGCTCCCTTGGTGGCCAGCACCCGGAAATGACTCTGCGGCGTATAACCGTAACTTGAAGTACAGTTCGCCATCACGCCGCTGGGGAATCGCAGTTGGAAATTAATTGTTTCTTCCACTTCCTTGAAACGCTCGTCTCCGGGCGTGGTGTAGGAAATGGCGTTCAGTTCGGTGGGCTCTTCCCCGGACAGATATCGCGCCGCTTGCAGAGCGTAAATACCGATATCCATCAGCGAGCCGCCACCTGACAGAGCCTTTTTTAGACGCCATTGAGTCGGGTCGCCGATGGGAAAGCCGGCATCGGCAATGATGACTTTGACCTGGCCAAATTCCTGGCTTCTGGCGACGCGGATCATTTCCAGGTTGTAGGGCTCATAACGGCAGCGGTAAGCGACCATCAACTTGCGGTCTGCTTTTTTGCCGGCATCAATCATCTGCTGGCACTCGGACGGAGTAGTCGCCATCGGCTTTTCGCTTAGAACATGCTTCCCTGCCTGTAAGCCGCGGACGGTGTATTCGGCGTGCATGCTATTGGGCAGCACGATGTAGATGACGTCGATCTCGGGATTGTCTTTGAGGGAATCGTAGTTCTGATAGTTATAAACATTTTGGGGGCTGACGCCATAGCGCAGTGCCAGCTTGTTGGCTTTATCGGGATGTCCACTGACCAGCGCTACCACTTTTGATTTTTCACACTCGGCGAATGCAGGAAGAATCTGATTGATGGCAAGGCTGCCAAGACCGACAATCGCCCAACCGAGTTTCTTTCCCGGCGGCTCGGGAACTTTAAGCTGGGCGGCTGCGCGCCCGACCAATGCACCCGAAACGTTTGCAGCGATGACTCCCGCTCCAACCCGGGTTAAGAATCCTCGACGGCTGATTTCGTTCTTGGGGGCTTCCAGCATGATGAAATCCTTTCCTTTTTTAGTCGGCGCTATTCTATCCCACGGAAAGCGAGGAAATCGTAACCACAGAGGACACAGAGAAACGCAAAGATTTGGTCCACTGTGAGCTCTGTGGTTATCGGGCTTAAGCGCGGATAGCTCGCACATCAAGGTACTCGGAGTCGACTTTGGTGGTGCCATCCGTGGCCTGGTTGTTCTCGACCCAAAGCGCCTCTAGCCGCCGGGCAAACTCAGCTTGGCCAGCTCCATCGAGCCGCGAAAACGCTATTTTGGTTGGCCCGAAGAATTCGCGGAAGAAGGCAACGACTTCTTTCGGAGGAAACGGAAAGTGCATCGGCAATATCTGACGGGTCATGCTGATACTGGCGATTCCGTTCGAGAACCTCTGACGGACCGTCTTTTCGTCTCCCCACAAAACCGGTGCAGGAATTCCCGGGGGCGGAGGCACCAAGTCGGAGGTGACGCGAAACGATCGGCCGACAAAGCCCTCCGGCGTCCAGTTGCCCATCGCGATTAGACCGCCGGGCCGGCAGACGCGGACTAATTCAGCGGCCACACGTTCAGGCCGGGGAGCAAACATGGCGCCAAACATCGACTGCACAATATCGAATTCGCCCTCCTTATATGGAAGGTCCTCGGCATCGCCTTCATCGAATTGAATTGGCAGATTTTCGGCCGTGGCGCGTTTTCTGGCTTGATCGAGCAAATTAGTAGCAATGTCAACACCTATCACCGATCCGCCCTTGCGGGCCGCGGGGATTGCGCTATTGCCGGTGCCGCATGCAACGTCGAGAATGCGCGTGCCGGGCTTGATTTCGGTGCGGGCAACAAAGTCTTCACTGGCCTTGGCGGCGTAATTGGCAATCTGGCCGAAGTCGCCCGCCATCCACGTGGTTTTCATGCCCGACTTTAGCTTGCCAAAATCAGGGGACGGAGTTCCCATAAAGCACCTCGAAAAGTAAAGCTATCACATCACCTCACTCGCCGATTCTCCGCTTCGTCTCGAATATGATCGAGAACCCTTAAATGTATTCGATGAATAATGATTCGTGACGGTAGACACACGCAGGCTAGGGGCTTCTTGCAAAGCCCTTTTAACTGAGGTAAATGAGATGGTCCCGGGACCTGCACTTGGAACGGGTAATACAGGGGCAACCCGTTCATTGCGATCAAGCTAAACCAATTTCGTGCGGGAATTGTCACGGAAATGTCAATAAGTTGTTAGTTCTTGAAAAATTACTGACCTGCGGTTAACGATCTTATTCGGCCCTGCAGCAGTTCCCTTTCGCGTGCGTTGCGCGTCATGGCAGCGGCGCGCACGAATTCGTCGCGGGCCTCATCGAGACGGCCAAGTTTTACCAAAAGGTCCCCGCGCACACTGGGCAATAAATGATAGCCGGCTAGCACCGGATTTGAGGTTAGGGCGTCAACCAATTCAAGACCTGCTGCCGGCCCAAACGCCATCCCTACCGCCACTGCTCTGTTCAGCTCAACGATTGGAGACGGGGATAATTCGAGCAATGCGGCATAAAGTGCGGCAATTCGCTGCCAGTCAGTCTCTTCTGCTGTCCGCGCCCGGGCATGGCAGGCGGCAATTGCAGCTTGCACGGTGTAGGGGCCGCGATTGCCCATGGATTCGGCAAGGTGCAAGCCGGCCAATCCACGTCGAATTAGCAACTGGTCCCAGTGCGCGCGATTCTGATCAAGCAGCAACACCATCTCGCCGGAAGGTCCTACCCGCGCCCGGGCGCGAGACGCCTGAACTTCCATGAGGGCTACCAGCCCGTGAACCTCTGGCTCCTGCGGGGCCAGCCCCGCCAGGATCCTTCCCAGGCGCAAAGCTTCCTCGCACAGCGCCGGACGCATCCAGTCGTCGCCGGCGGTCGCTGCATATCCTTCGTTGAAGATGAGATAGAGAACCCGGAGTACCGCCGCCAGCCGCTCTACCATTTCTGCCGGCTGCGGGACTTCAAACGGAACCTGCTTTTCTGCCAGGGTGCGCTTGGCGCGCACAATTCGCTGCGCGATGGTGGTTTCGGGTTGAAGGTAAGCGCGCGCAATCTCGTCGGTGGTCAGGCCACCTAACAGGCGCAGGGTGAGGGCGACCTGTGCGTCAGTGGACAGTGCGGGATGACAAGCAACAAAAATAAGCCTTAGCAGATCATCGCCAACGTAATCGTCAAGAGCCACATCGATTTCCGCCACAGCCTTTTCTCTGGCTGCCAACTGCTGCGCCTCGAGTTCGTAACCCAACTGTTGGTGTTTGCGCTCGAGCATTTGCTTGTGGCGCAGCCGGTCGATGGCCCGGTGCTTCGCTGTGGTTATCAGCCACGCGCCGGCATTGTCGGGAATTCCAGAGTGCGGCCACTGCTCGAGAGCGGCCAGCAGAGCATCCGGGGCGAGGTCCTCGGCCAAATCGAGGTCGCGCACAATGCGCGCGAGGCTGGCGATCAGTTTGGCCGACTCGATTCTCCAGACGGCGTCAATGGCGCGATGGGTATCGGGTACAGGCACCGTTACCCATCACACCATTTTTCAATTCTCCGGCGCAAGTCGCGGCTATCAAGCCGTCTTCGGCATTTCGCCTTCATCAAACATCTGGCGAACCTCGGTCTCGCCTTCCCATCCCGGCCAGTGTTTCTTGTGCAATTCCATAAAAATCTTGGCTGACTCGATCGCGGCCTGCTTAGTGGGAAACTCAAACTGGCCATACCCGCCGATCACTTCTTTGGCCTCAGTGAAAGGTCCATCGAGCACGCTCAATTTCCCGCCGGCCAGGCGCACTCTCGCTCCCATGGAGGAGGGCTTCAATCCTCCACCGCCAATCATTGGATTTCCCGCTTTGGCGCCATCCTCAGTAAGCTTAGTGATGGCGTCCATCAAAGCCTTTGGCGGCGGCCCAGAATTCTCGGCGCATTTGACCAACATCATGTATCGCATTTTGACTTCTCCTTAATTGGTTTGATGAGGCTTCCGTCGACTCTTAGAATTGCGCCTCTATTTACACGTCGAATGAAGGCCAACCGATTCGACATAAGCCTGGATAATTCTATTGTTTGTAGTAGAACGATGGGGACCGAGAGGCGGAATCAAATTCTGAAGCGGAAAAGGCGGTTTGTTTCGCCAAATAATAAAAAGCTGTGACATTGGTTATGCTCTAGCAGCCTGCTCCCGTGAGGAAGCCTACAGCGTGGACGCATGTACCGTCACAGCTTTTCGATGTGATCACCGCTTTCGCAGTTCCAGATTCCAACTGATCCTTGCGGACCCGTCTGTTTCTGGCTGTTGCCGGCGAGTTACCCCGCCTGAACGAATCACTCAGCGTACTTCGGATCGGCAACGTTTTATTTTCGCCAAACCTTTTCTGCCGTCGACGAAAGTGAAATTAAAGGCACGGCCAAATAATGTCAATGCCGCAAATCGGTGCAAGTGTGGAAAGATCGGCATTATCTTTTCAGCATGTATTTCGTTTAGGTTACAAAATGCCAAAACGATTTTTTCCTAGTTTTGCACAAGAGTATTCACAGGTATTTAATATTGCAAGGAACCATTGAAGGACCTTGACTCAAAAATTGAATGCAGGCATGGTGTTGATGATAGTTTGTGCGCCATGGCAGATCTGATTGCTTACATTGACGGGGGTTCGTTTGGCAATCCTGGACCCGCCGGGATCGGAGTAATCATCGACGGCGCCACCACCGGACCGGTGACGATCGCGAAATGGATTGGGCGGCAGGATAGCAACGTCGCGGAATACGTCGCACTCATGGAAGCGTTGCAGTTTGCCGTGGCGTCTGATGCCCGCCGGCTGCATGTTTATTCGGACTCGGAAGTAGTGGTGAAGCAGATGACCGGCGAGTATCAATGCCGGACCTCTCGGCTCTATTCTTTGAAGTGGATCTGCTGTAAGCTGGCCCGCTCGCTGGATTTTTCCATCTCACACATTCCCCGTGCCAGGAACGGCGCCGCCAATGCCTTAGCAAATCTGGCGGCTCGCAACTCCGTGGTGAATGCTCTGCCAGCAGTAAACTCCTAATTTCTAGGCAAACTTGAAGGTTTCTCGCGCGTTCGCGACCGCCACTTTGTCCCTTATTAAGGCGTATTCGTCAGCACCCAGAATCAAGCGAGAGACCAGTTCCAGCTTGGTGCGATAGGGGCGATTCTCAACCAGACGATCGAGCGAATCTGAACCCAGGCCCAGAGCCTGCAGCTGCGCGTTGTCCGCTTCATTCAAGTCGGTAAGATGGCTGGAAACCACCTCATCGCGGGACAGGTCTGGATACTGCAAATCCTGGGATGTGAGGTGAACGTTTGCGATACGCCGCGCCTGCGCCAGGTTCCGCAGCAGGAGATATCCGCCAACGCCAAAGCTAATACCCGCTAAAACAAATACCGTAGATCTGTTCATCTGCGCTAATCACCTCAGGGATGCTGAGATGCCGTTGAGAAGTAAAGCGGATGCCTATGCGAAGTCTGCAAGGGAGTCAGACTGCTGAAGAACAACCCAAGGGATTGGTACGCAGCACTACCGACGAACTCAGAACCAGTGGGCTATGCCGATTCCGCGAGCGCGGAGGTTTTCCATTCGGTACCCCAACTTCGGGATTCTAGCAGCAACTCCTGCGGGCATGTTTCAACATATAGAATGTTGCGCATATGGCGAATCAACGACCTGGAGCGTACGGCCGAAGTTTGTTTATACCGAACGAAATTTCAGAAATCCGAACCAGAATCTACCGTCACTCCAGAGGAAACTTCAGATGAAGAATACATTTGCCGGCGGCCTAGCTATCTCCCGACGAAAAGTAGTGTTTGGTATTGCATCGAGCGCCCTCATAGCCACCCACGTGAGCCAACTGGCATCGGCGGCTGCATCGGTGTGCGGCGGAAAAATCAATTGCAATAGCCCCCTGAAGATTACCGACATCGAGTTGCTGGAGCTCCACGGACGATACGAAACTGAAGCAGGCTTAAACGGCCAGCAGCAGGTAAATCCCCTCGACATTTACGATGAGCTGCGCCCTCCCGTCTATCACGACAACCCACAAGGCACACGGCAAGTGACTCCCGAGGCGATTTATCTTCGCATTCGCACCGACGCCGGTTTGGATGGACTTTACGGCCCCATAGAACGCGATGCCGCCACTGTGGTCAAGGAAGATCTGCGCACTTTTCTTATCGGCAAAGATGCACTCGCAGGAGAAGCGCTCTGGGACCAGATGTACCGCTCCAACCGGCATTCACGCACCGGGTTTTACCTGATGGCTATCAGCGCTATCGACAACGCGCTGTGGGATTTACGGGGACGCTACTACGGCGTTCCGGTTTATCGCCTGCTCGGCGGACCAACGCGAGAATCCGTGGAAGTCTACGCCAGCTGCCTTGGATTTTCGCTTGAACCCGACGCCGTGCGCAGCCGCTCTCTCAGCCTCCAAAAAGAAGGCTACAGGAATCAGAAATGGTTTATGGGTTATGGTCCGGGATCGGGGCAGGAAGGCATGCGCAAAAACGTCGAACTGGTTCGCATCCTGCGCGAAACACTTGGTGACGACAATGAAATCATGTTCGACGCTTACAGCGGATGGGATCTTACTTATGCGCTGGAATGGGCGCATCAGGTGGAGAAATACAGACCGCGATGGGTGGAGGAGATTGCTCATCCGGAAAAAATGGAGAGCTTCGCCACCTTTCGGCGTAGCTCCACCATCCCTGTCGCTGCCGGGGAGCATTTCTATGGGCGTTGGGAGGTAGAGCACTATCTAGAGGCTGGCGCTCTCTCTGTGGTACAGGCCGATCCGGAGTGGACCGGCGGCATCTCCGAACTGTTAAAAATCGGCGCTGCGGCGTCGCTGCACGATATTCCTGTGATTCCCCATGGGCACAGCATTCATGCCGCATTGCATGTGATCGCCAGCCAGTCGCCGATGACGTTTCCGCTCGGCGAATATCTTGTCAACAAAATGCGTCACTACTATCACTTTGAAAAGCGTCCTCCGGTCCCAGTCAAGGCGCGTCTCGCTCTTCCGACTGCTCCGGGATTTGATATCGAACTAGATCCCGCCAAGATCGAATCGCAGAAAATGCTGGGCGCGTAAAATCGCGAAACTGATTATCGCCCTCGATAAATATTACTTACATGTTTTTCGTTAGCCCCAGCGAGGTTGCTCATCCAGGCTGATACCTAGCGCAGTTTTCGCCACAACCTCATGTGTAAGAAACGAATTCGCGGGATGAATCCGGCCTAAACGAGCATCCCGGATCAGACGCTCATAACCTGCCGAGCGGAAGATCCCCAGGCCGCCGGTCACATCCAAGCCTTTGTCGACGACGCGCCATGAAGCCTCAACGGCATGGTATTTGGCGGTAAAAATTTTCGCCGGCCAATGAGCTCCGTGATCTACGCCCTTTGACCAGTCTTCGGCGATCGTCTCCAGGTGTGGTCCGATGGATTCCATTTCGATCACCATTTCGGCGATGGTGTGCTGGATTTCGGGGTGATAGGCCATTGAACGAGTAAGAGCTACGGCGCCCTTGCTTTTCACTGCAGAAATACTGAGGTCGAGTGCGCGCTTGGCTAATCCGTAATAAACGTTGGCAAAGCCCATCAGCGCCCATGCCATGACAGTAAGCACGAAAGAGTCGAGTCCCGCTCCGCCAGCCGGGACCACGCGAGCAATATAACGGTCCGGAATAAATGCGCCCTCTATCGCGGTGTCATCGCTCCCGGTACCGCGCATACCGAGCACATCCCAGGTGTGCTTGATTGTGTAGCCTGGGGTATCGCGGGGCATGAAGGCATGAACAATCTTTGGCTGGCTCGGGTCGCTGGTGTCCATTGCATGCAATCCAAACCGAGTCCACACGGGCGTCAGACTGCCGAAGTGTTTACGGCCAGTGAACTTGTAGCCGCCCTCAACGCGTTCCGCCTTCGAAGTGGACAGCAGAACGGGAATGTCATTGCCACCCTCCGCATGCCCCGCCGCAAAGATTTCCCCCGCAGCCGCTTCGCGCAGAAGCCATTCCAGTGAGGCATCTCCACGCCGCCAGAGATCGGCCGCAACACCGATCCAGTAAATATGCATGTTCACAGCAAGCGCAGTAGCGGGGGCATGATAAGCCAGACGGCGCTGTTCCCGGCACACTTCAGCCAGTGTCATGCCGGCACCGCCGAATTCCGTCGGCAAGGGCAGTAGCAAATACTTAGACGCCCGCAAGTCTTCAAAATCTTCGACGATGAAGCGATTCTCCCGGTCGTAGCCGGCGGCGCGCGAAGCCAAGCGAGTTAGCATCTCTTCGGTAAGTACAGGCATAACCAGTCGCGGTAAGGATACCGCATTATGCACGCCGCGATGGTCGTATGGGTGTGCACTCGATAAAGCGTTGGGTAGGAGACTCATATGGCTATTCCTCTTCAGTCCAATGTTCCGTTATCCCACTGCAACCGCGCGGTGAGGTCGTGTTGAAACCATTGATGCGAGCGCGGCGGTCCGATTTCCCCGTCGAAAACCGCCGCCTCGCGCTACGAAGCGTAGTTAACTCACGGCCGGGCTTCGTAGACTATGTTGAACGGTGTCTCCGCGGCGCGGCGGAATCGGTTGAATCCGGCCAGGCTTACGACCTCTCCAATTTTCGCTTCACCCGCTTGCGCCCCCAGGCACAGCCCGACTTCCTGTGAGCGTGAGCAAGGCGTACAAAGCAAAGTTGAAAACGAATAGTAGACTCGACCAACTGGATTCAAATTGTCCTGAAGTTGATCGTTCGCGAACGGTTCGACGATCATCCAGGTGCCGTCCTTGGCTAATGACTGTCGAACATGCGCTGCCGCTCCAACCGGATCGCCCATATCGTGCAGACAATCGAAGACCGCCACTAAGTCGTAGTCTTTACCAGGAAAATCTTTTGCCTTCGCCACTTCGAAAGTGACACGGTCGGCGACTCCATTGCGCTTAGCCGCCTCCCGAGCCCCTTCGATCGACTTATCGTGGTAGTCGAATCCGAAAAATTTGGACTTGGGAAATGCCTGGGCCATCAACAACGTTGACGCCCCCTTACCGCATCCTACGTCAGCCACCCGCGCCCCCGCTTCAAGCTTTCCTTTGACGTCCCTGAGCGAAGGAATCCAGGAGGTTACGAGGTTGGCGGCGTAACCCGGGCGGAAAAACTTTTCGCATCCGTGGAAGACACCGTCGGCATGCTCGTGCCAACCCATTCCGTCGCCGCTGCGGAAAGATTCTGCAATTCGCGGAACCGCCGCCAGTGCGCCTAACGCCAATTCAAATGCGCCTGGCAGATATGCCGGGCTATCTTCGAATGCGAGCGTGAATGCCTGCTCTTCGGTTAAGCCGAACTTGCCGGTTTTGGCGTCATAGGTGATGTAGCCTCCTGCTGCTTGTGACGCCAGCCATTCACGCAAATAGCGCTCGTCCGTCTTCGTTTTAGCGGCAAGCTGCGCGGAAGTCATGGGATCGCTCGCGAGGGCTTTATAGAGTCCCAACTTCTCCCCAATAACGACCATACCGGCGTGAACCGTAGCCCCAAGATCGGTCACGAATTGTCCGATGAAAGCGTTCAGTTTGTTCATGTCAATCGCTGGAACTTGTGCTGTGCTCATTTTGATGTCTCCTTTTTGATCGATGCTTATGCTGCTTGCCTCTTGCCTGCGCCTATCTCCAAGGTTGCTCGGTGAATTGTTCGCACGACTCATTCGGATACCAGCTCGCAAGCGCGTCGTCTGGATTCTCCTTCTGAGCCGGCACGTGCAGCGTGTAGGCAGCCGGCAACCCGAAACTATTTGCACTGTCGAACAGATGAAACATCTGTCCCATGAGTTCCGGCGGTCCTTTATGTTTCCGGTCTGCATTCCATTGATCCGCCAGGACCAGGTAGTCGGCGCCAATTAGCTCCAGGCTTCCACTTGGGGTGGGCTCATAAATCACTATCTGTGGATGCGTGGCGTCCACTATGCCCTGACCCATCAGATACCTGTTCACGAAGTGGTAAACCATCGTTTCCGCGTTGTCACCGCTGACGCAGCCGAACTGAAGGGCATATCCTTCGTATAGCGCTTCCCCCACATCCTGGAACCTCGCGGTCGACTCCGTGACAATCCGCACAAGGGCGGTCTGCCCATTCCTCAGGTCCGCAGTTAACTGAGCATTTTGCACTGTCGCCCTACGAGAGTGGCCGTCTTGAGCCCAGGCCCGCGACGGCCAGACCATCAGGAGAACAATGGCTGCAACCGAGTAGGTCAGAAATTGCCTCCTTAGGTCGGCAGCATTCGCTTCGAAGATGTGCAGCCTTGTGGCGCTCATCGAACTTCTCCTTCCTCTCGGTTAGTTGTCTTCTGAATTGTGCCGTCAATTGGTAGACCGTTTCGCCAAATCGACGGACGCGTGTTTGTAGGAAAATTCGCTGCCATTCTCAGCGCTTTCATTCCAGATCTGCACCAGGACATGGCGGCCATCTATGGTTGCGAATTTGAGCATCGATTTTTCGGAGAGCGCGTTCGAATCGATCGCGGCAGACGATACCGTGAACAGACTGCGACGGTCGCCATCCCGAACCAGGAAAATGTTGGTTCCGGTGCGCAGAAATTCGTATTGGCCTGCGGGCAGCGAGGTATTTCCGACGGTGAATTCAAACGGAATGTTAGCCGTGAGTCGTTGTCCGTCGGTTTGCGCAGCAGCCGATCCGGCCAAAAACAAAACAGCAAGTGAAAGTCCAGTCAAGATGCTTGCAGTACGTTTCATAAAATCCTCCAGATTTGTATCTCGGTGTCCATCTTCCAAGGTTGCTATTTCCAATGGCTCCATCGACGACCAGTTTTGTTAGAATCCGCTCTGCGGATCATCTTTCGGCTGTCGAGAAAGCGTTGCAAAAGGTTGCTGGACCTCCCCGAGCAAGTGCAAAGTAACAAGCATCGCAACCGCAAGTAACGAAACAACGCCGAAGAAAAGCCGAAATCGAGACGAATACGCTCCCCATCCCCTGAGGAAAGTGGGCGTCGGGCCGGAAAATGAGTTCCCCAAACTATCAATTCGGCGAGTTCACCTTGGACGTCGGCAGGGGGTGCCTGCTCAGAGATGGCGACGAGATCAAGCTTCGACCCAAGGTGTATGAAACTCTCAAATATCTGGTGGAACACGCGGGGCGATTGATTGGTAAACCGGAATTAATGCAGGCGGTGTGGCCAGACGCCTTTGTAACCGACGATTCGCTGGTGCAATGCACACTTGAACTGCGTCGTGCGTTGGATGATCGCGGCCAAATCTTGCTTAAGACAGTACCTCGCCGGGGATACTTGTTCACTGCTGCAGTGGTTCAACATCCTGGGAAGCTGGATGGTCTTCCTGCAGCCGAATCCTCCAGTTCATCGGTTGACCCTGATCTGCCTTCGCCGAAGCTTGGCCGTAAGACTCACGATCTGCCAATTCCGCGTACTTCGCTGATCGGACGCGCAGAGCAAGTAGCAGAAGTTACGCAGTTGCTACATCGAGCAGACGTTCGTCTATTGAGTCTCACCGGCCCTGGCGGTGCGGGGAAAACACGCCTTGCGCTTGCGGTGTCTTCCGCCAGCGCGGAACAATTCCCCGCCGGCGTGCAATTTGTTCATCTGGCGTCGATCACCAATCCCGAACTGGTAACTATCGCTATCGCGAGCGCCCTCGAAATCCAGCAGGTTGCCAATCGCACTCTCGCTCAACTTCTTGGAGATCGGCTACAGAACTCGGGGCCATTCCTGCTCGTGCTGGATAACTTTGAACAGGTGTTGCCGGCTGCCACTGTCGTAGCTGAAATCCTGGAAGCCTGCCCATCTCTCAAGATTCTGGTTACCAGCCGATCTTGCCTGCGAATCTATGGGGAGCAGGAATTTCCCGTGGCTCCTCTTGCGCCGACTGACGCGGTCGAATTGTTCATGCAACGCGCGGCCGCCGTCTGGCCTGATTTTGCTGTCACCGCAGAAAACGAGTCTACGGTACGAGATATCTGTTTCCGGCTCGATGGGCTGCCACTGGCGATTGAACTGGCGGCCGCCCGCACCAGGCTCTTATCGCCGGGCGCCATCCTCGATCGGCTACAAAGCCGTCTGCAATTATTAACTACCGGTGCGCTCGATCTTCCAGAACGGCAACGAACTCTTCGCAAAGCGATCGATTGGAGTCATGACCTTCTGGATGAGGCGGAACAGAAACTTTTTCGCCGATTCTCCGTGTTCGTTGGAGGATGCACGCTGGAGGCAGGGGAGGCCGTCTGCAATACAAAGTGCGACCTCGGAATCAACATCTTTGACGGTCTATCGTCTCTGGTCGATAAGAACCTAATTCAACGCGTGGATCGAACTGAGCCCGAACCTCGATTTGCCATGTTGGAAACCATCCGCGAGTATGCCGCCGAACGTCTGGCCGATGCCGGGGAGCAGTCTGCTGTGCGCAGGGCACATGCGGCATATTGTCTGGTATTAGCGGAGGAGGGAAACCCAGAACTGGAGCCGCCGGATCGCGCGCGCTGGCTCACCCAGTGTGATGCCGAAATTGATAATTTTCGCTATGCGCTGGACTGGCTGTTCCAGACGCAGGACGTGGATTGGGGATTGCGACTTTGCGTAGCCCTGTTCCGATTCTGGGACATGAGGGAACATCTGAGTGAGGGACGTGACCGCCTCGAAACGGTTCTGCGTCTGGCTGGATCCAGCCAGCCAAAGGAGCGAGCCAGAGTATCCCATTTCCTCGGCGCCTTGACGTCGGCTCAGGGTGATTATTCGGCTGCCGAGTTTTTTCTGGGACAGGCTCTCGCTATCTACCAGGAACTAGGCGATCAGTCTGGCATCGCTGCGTCTTTCAATGCTTTGGCCATAACCGCACGCGATCGGGGTGATTACGCCTCAGCGGAAAGTAATTTTGAACGCAGTCTCGCTTGCTGGCGATTATTGTCCGATCGCTTGGCGCTAGCTCGTTGTCTCCATAACCTGGCCAATGTGGTCAAGGTTCGCGGCAACTATCCCTATGCCCGATGGGCGTTAAGTCAGGCTACAGATATTTTTCATCAACTGGGTGATCGTGACGGTGCCGCGTGGTCGCTTAACCAGGAGGGAGACATAGCGCGCGCCCAAGGAGACATGATTGCCGCACGTGCGTTGTATCAGTGTGCCCTTTTAGCCTTCCGAGAAACCGGGGACCAGTGGGGAACGGCGCGGTCCTTGACGGATTTGGCCAGCATTGACTGCGAACAAGGAGAACATCTCGCAGCCCACGAAGCTTATCGCGAGGCGTTAGAACTCTTCGCCGCGTTGGGCCATCGGCGGGGAACCGCGAGAGTACTGGAAGGAGCAGCTTGCCTGGCCCTGGCTCGTGGTCGAACTGCGCAAGCATTGAAATTGGCAGGAGCATCCGCACATTTACGCCAGTTGATCGGGGCTCCATTAACTCCAGCCGAGCAGTCGAAACTTGATCAAATGCTGCTTCCTGCCTGGGAAAAGCTGGGTGAATCGACGGGAAAGAGTATGTGGACGGAGGGTACTCGAATGGATCTCGGAAAAGCTATCGAATATTGTTTAGAAGAGCAGGGACCCCTCAATTCGCGATAGCGGGGTCGATCAAGTGGCGAACTGCGGCTACGCGGTTAGCTGGAATCCCAGTCCTGCGGGCATGTTCGCGGATCGTATCTTCGTCGGGCGCCAAATAGACGCAGTAAACTTTGTCCTCGGTGACATAGCTATGTAGCCACTGAATCTGCGGTCCCATCTCGTGCAACGTCTGCAGCGAACGCAACGACACCTCACGGATTTCAATCTCTGACAGAGACCCGGCTCCAGGAATTTCACGTTCGATCACGAATTGCGGCACAGTTCCAAGAGTTTAACATTATGCCCAGAGCAAATCGTTATCCCTGCTTCGACCGCGCCTTACGCTCTTCCAGAGAGTCCAACTTTGCATTTAATTTAATCAGTGTTGCAAAGGTTTGCCATTATTTCGTCAAGGCACTTCTCAAAAAGTGCATTCTTTACAATTCTTTCATTGCCTCTTAGTGTACTTGGCAATACGATAACGAACGAGTTATACAGGCCCTCCCCCCTTGTTTCTCGAGTGCCGCTGTCAATTGGCGACGCTCACTCCCCCGATGCGGAACAAACAGCTTGAGCATTAGCGAAAGTTGCATGCTCAGTCAGATACAGAAATTTATTCGGCTGTGCTAACACTGCCGGCTAGACGTCTCTGATGGGCATGTATTCAACAAGCTTGCTTGAGGCTAAGAAGCAGAAGAGGGAGAGCATGGATCGGACCGATTTTAAGAAATTTTCGTGGCGACTTCTTGCCGCTACCGCTATTTTTGTCGCCACTATTCTCGGTGCCTGGGCCAGCGCGTCTGCCCAGACCATTGGCTACCGCGACTTTTCCTTTTCCAATAAAGATAGTCTTACTGCGCCCACCGGCTCAAAACCTGAGAGCAAAGTCTGGTTTAACGACAACACCTGGTGGGCCGTTATGTTCAATCCCTCGCTGCACGGCACTGATATCTACAAGCTCAGCTCTGATAATCAAACCTGGAGCGATACCGGCACTCCCGTGGATGACAGGCCAACCGCTAAGGGCGATGCTTTATGGGATGACGCATCGGCAAAACTCTACATAGTTTCTAACATCCACGTGGATAGCGGCGTGCCAAACAGTAGTTCGTCCAACTGGGGTCGGTTATATCGCTACACTTATCACTCCGGGACCAAGGTCTATTCCCTGGATTCCGGGTTCCCGGTAACGGTCACCAAGGGAAAAGAAGAGTCTCTGGTAGTAGCCAAGGATTCCACCGGAATACTGTGGGTCACCTATGTCGAAAATAGCAAGGTGATGATCAACCACAGCAATGGCAGTGACAACGTCTGGGATACCCCATTCGTACTGCCAGTCAGCACCGCAGCACGGTCCACCACCAGCGACGACGTCTCTTCTATTATTGCGTTTGGTGCAAACAAGATCGGAGTTTTTTGGAGCAACCAAAGCACCAATAACGACTATTTTTCCATTCACCAGGATGGCGTCGCCGACACTACTTGGTCGCCGGAAGAAATTGCCGTTGGCAAAGGTGTGAATTGCACAGGGGCATGCGCGGACGATCACATCAATATAAAGGTGGATAGTTCCGGTAAGCTGTATGTCGCCTCCAAGACATCATTCACTAACGATAGCCAGCCGCTGATAAATCTGCTGGTCCGGTCCACCAATGGCGTCTGGTCACGTTCCACCTATTCAACTCACCAGTATACAAACACCCGGGGCATTGTCTTATTAGACGAGCCGCACAATCGCCTTTACTTTTTCGTTTCATCCAGTGAGGCAGGGGGGAACATCGACTATAAGGTCACCAGCATGAGCAGTCCGGCTTTTGTTGACGGCAATGGTGACCCTTTTATCGACAACACGAAAGACACGCACATTAATAATGCGACCTCGACCAAGCAAAACATTACCAGTAGTAGTGGTCTGGTCGTGCTCGCTTCTGACGATACTTCAAAGTTTTACGTGCACAACTTCCTTACTCCAAGCAGCGTCAATCCTCCGACAATTACCTCGTTTACGCCGACCAGCGGGTCGGCGGGCACATCCGTGGTAATTACGGGAAAGGCGTTCGATGACGCTTTTTCAGTTCAATTTAACGGAACAGATGCCAGCTTCACTGTTAACTCCAGCACCAAGATCACGGCGACGGTGCCGGACCTGGCGAGTACCGGCCCCATCTCGGTAACCACCGACGGGGGCACTGGCAGCAGCAGCTCGTCCTTTTCGGTAAAAGGAACTATCGCGACGATCAGTTCAATCTCACCAACGAGTGGGGTTGTGGGCGACAACGTTACTATCAACGGAACGAACTTTAGTACGGCCTCAGTCGTGAAGTTCAACGGGACTGACGCTGACTTTACCGCGAATTCCAGCACCAAAATCACCGCCACTGTTCCTTCAGGCGCAACAACGGGCAAAATCACCGTGACTAACGCCGGCGGTACAGCCACTAGTGGAAGTACCTTTACCGTTAAACCTTCCATCACCTCCCTTTCGCCCTCATCTGGCCCCATCGGCACAGCAGTCATCATCCATGGGACAGGCTTTACTGGTACTACGGCAGTGAAGTTCACCAGCGGTAAGACCGCGACCTTTAACGTTGTTTCCGACACTCAAATCAATACGACGGTGCCAAGTGGCGCAAAAACCGGCGCAGTCACCGTTACTGCACCGGGTGGAACGCTTACCAGCCCAGACAGCTTCACGGTAACGGCGTCAACGCCGTTAGCGCCGGTTGTCTCGAGTTTCAGTCCTAAGCAAGGTACGGTCGGTACTTCGGTGACAATCACCGGCAGCAATTTCACCGGCGCGACGTCGGCCAGTTTCAACGTCACTACCACAACAGCGATCACCGTGAAGAGCGATACTCAGATCACGGTAAACGTTCCCGCAGGTGCGACCACCGGCTTGGTGAGCGTGACAACTCCGCTGGGAGGAACCGGGACGAGTGCCACTACATTCACAGTTACGGGGTCCTCTTCCACCCGGATCAAGGACATTACTTTTGAGAATGGCAGCATCATTGACCCAACCACGGGCTTTGACACGAAGACCGGAACGGTGAACGTGACCAAGACGTCTCCGCTCAAAGGCGCCGACTCCATGGCAATCACGGTGGATACATCCTATGGTCAGGAGAACTTCACGGCCACCGATGAGCTTTTCATTTCCCTTTACATAAAAATCGGCGCGGTGCCTGCGGGCCAGGTGAGGCTGGTACGGGTTACCGACCAGGGCACTTCGGTCGGGGCGCTGACTTTAGAAACGACAGGAAAACTCACGCTGCGAAACGCCTCAACCAATGTGGGCGCAACTACAACGTCGTTGAATCCCGGAACCGTATATCGCATTGGCATTCACCAGAAAAAGGGCACCGGGTCGAACGCCGTTTTGGAAGGATTTTTGGCAACTGGCGATGCTGACTTTACTACTGCCTTTGCGAAAAGCACCACCCAAACATTTAAGACGCAAGCCGACTCGGTGCAGATCGGTGCCAGCACCGCCACCGGAGGCAACTTAACCTTCGACGACATACGGCTCGACAGCGGAACCATGCCCGGACCGTCGGTCCCATAGCTTAAAATGAGCGAGACCAAATCTTTGGCCAAGCTGCGGCATACGGTCTCACCGGCGGGCGAGATAGTATCGTGAAGAGGTCCCAATAGCTGCGCTATGTAATCTCGGCTCCTTCTGCTCGAATGCGATAAAGAAGATATGCCACCACGGCAACATTGATCACTAACGCCAACACCCTTAGCATGGTTGGATGGCGATGTATTTCATAAATTTCGATCGGTATCAGTGAGCAGGTGATAATGACGCTGAACCATTCCGCCCAACGTTTCACTAACCAAAGTCCAATTCCCTCGGTCAGAAAAAGGCCGGCATAAATAAAACTTCCAACTCCAATATCCCTGATTTTATCGGGCGTGAGCGTTGCCGCCTGGAGTATGATGCGACCCACGTACCGGCCACCTGGATCCAGACCTATCCTCGCAACCCTCTCGGTGAGGACATCCGTGACATCGGTGTGAACCAGTTTGAGGGCGCCGATACCGACGGCGATCAGAAGAATGGCCTTCAGCAACTTGAAAACAGCGATCAACCGAATCAATGTGGTGTCATGAGATTTCATTTCAGAGTTTTATGATAACCGCAGAGAGGACCGATCGAGTGGAGCCGTAAGAACCTCGGCTCAGCTGATTGCGGCGGCAATTGCCTAATTGGCTAACTACTTGAAAAATTGGCTCCTCAGGTAGGACTCGAACCTACAACCCTTCGGTTAACAGCCGAATGCTCTGCCATTGAGCTACTGAGGAGTGTGGCGGGCGCGCCGGGAGGCGCGTCGTTTTGACTTAACGAAATCCATCATATCATCCGTTGCGCGGCGTGGAAAATACCTGGCAAACTTTCGGAATTGGCTCGCCAGATGCGGGCAGAACCCCTGGATGATCCTCTCTAAGTGATTGACATCACCCCGCTCCCGGGGTAGCGTTGGTAGCCTTTTCTGGCAAATTCCAATAAATAAAGGAGATCGATATGCGAATCCCCACATTGATGTGTGGTTTGTTGGCCTGTGTTTGTTTCGTACCCTTGATTTCAGCGCAGGACGCGGTCAAGACTGATCCCAAACACTATACCGTGGTCACTGAGAACGACCAGGTGCGCGTTTTGAAAGTTCATTACGGGCCGCATGAGAAGTCGATCATGCACAGCCATCCCGCGTCGGTCGCAGTGTTTATGACCGACTCTACGGTGCAGTTTACGACTCCGGATGGCAGTAAGCAGAGCCATACCGTTAAGGTTGGCGACTCGCAGTTCACGCCCGCCGGTGTACATCTGCCGGAAAATATGGGCGATAAAGATATGGAAGTCATCCTGGTGGAGCTCAAGGGCAAGGGCGCCAAAGGGATGGGCAAGATGGACATGAAATAATCCCGAGGATGACGACACCACCGGCAGACTCGCTTCGCAAATTTGCGGAGCGTTATACCGATGCTTGGTGCGGCCAGGATCCTGAAATCCTGGCTGCTTTCTTTTCGCCCCAGGGCTCGCTAACCATAAACGACGGTCCGCCGGCGGTGGGCCGCGCCGCCATCGCGCAGGTAGCACTGGGATTTATGACCGCGTTTCCCGACATGAAAGTCGCGATGGACGCGCTTGAGGTTGAAGGAAACCGCACAGTTTATCGATGGACGCTGACGGGGACGAATACCGGGCCCGGCGGCACCGGGAATTGGATTCGCATCAGCGGGTTTGAAGAGTGGCGCTTCGGCGCCGACGGCCTCATCGCCGAATCGCAAGGCCACTTCGACAGGGAAGGCTACCAACGCCAGTTGATGTAGAGCGGGCACTCTTGCCCGCTGGCGGACGGCAAGGAGCCAGCGGTTCCTGAGCCAGCAGACAGGAGTGTCCGCCCTACACCGCTGGTCGCCGCTTACCGATATTCGTTGCCTGCTCAAACGCGTATCCCAATTGCAGCACGCCCCAGTCGTCGTGATGGCGGCCCACAATCTGAATCCCAATGGGAAGTCCGGCGGCAGAAAATGCGCAAGGCACCGACATCGCCGGATTACCCGCGGTGGAAACATAATAGGCAGATTTCATCCAAGCCAGATAGTTTTCCATTTTTACCCCGGCGATTTCCGCGGGGTAATGCTGGTTCACGTCGAAAGGCAGCACCTGGTTGACCGGCATGACGAAGAAATCGTATTCACCTTTGAAATTAGTAAGCCGCTGAAACAACGCGGTGCGTTTGGCCTCGAGACGTGAAAGCTTCGGGCCGGTGAGCTTGCGGCCTTCGTCAACATGCCAGTGGATGTATTCGTTGAGTTGATCGCCCTTGGTTGCAATGAGGTCGCCGAAGGAGAGTTCAACAGACCAATGCCGCCACGCCAGAAAGGCTTCGTTAGCATCGCTGAAGTCGGGTTCGGAATCGATGACGGTGCATCCCAGTGATTCGAAAACATTGCGTTGCGCGTGCACCGCGTTCTTTACTTCAGGGTCCCAGGGCAGTCCCAGGTCTTTGAACATGGCGACGCGCACGCCTTTGAAATTTCTTTCCAGCGGCCGGGCAAACTGGGCGCCATCCTGATCGATGGAGATGGGCGAATGGTGGTCGTAGCCGGCCTGCACGCTCAACAGCAACGCGCAGTCGGTGACGTTGCGCGCCACCGGCCCAGTAACCGACAGCGTGAACCAACCCAGGTGAGACGGCACGTCGGGCACGCGGCCAGGGGACGGGCGCAGTCCCACGACGTTGCAGAAGTTCGGCGGATTGCGCAGCGATCCGCCCATGTCGCTGCCGTCCGCGAGCGGAACCATCCCGGTAGCGAGCGCCACACAACCGCCGCCGGTACTGCCGCCGCATGTCTTGGTCACATCATAAGGATTATGAGTAGCGCCAAAGACAGGATTAAAAGTTTGCGATCCAAGTCCAAACTCGGGCACGTTCGTCTTGCCAACGATGATTGCGCCGGCTTCTTTCTGTCGCTGCACCACGCGGCAATCGAAGTTAGGAACATTGTCTTTATGGAGCGGCGAACCGAAGGTAGTGCGGATGCCGGCGGTTTCATGCAGATCTTTTGCCCCCAGGGGGAGTCCGTGCAGTGGGCCCAGCCACTTCCCTTTGGCGAGTGCCTCATCAGCCGCGGCGGCTTGCGCCATAAGCTGGTCTTCCGGAACCATCGTGACCATGGCATTCACTTTTGAGTTCACGCGGTTAATCTGTTTCAGGTGAGCCTGCATGACTTCCCGCGATGAAAGCTTTTTGGTGCGCATGGCTTGCAGCATATCGACGGCGCGCATGAAGCAAATATCGTCCGTGGAAGTTGGTGTCGCGAACATAGGGGAGGACAACAAAGGAGCGGCAGCCGCCGACATGGCTGCTCCCGTGCCAATCTTGAGTGCGTCGCGGCGGGTGATGTTATTTTTCATCGCGCCTTCTCCCATACGATCTTCCAGCGGACCGCTGCGGGTTCCTCGGTTTCTACATCGCTCAGTACCAGGCGCCCCTCCTCGAACGAGTATGGCCTGACCTGGCGGGTTCCGGCATAGTCGGGGCGGGAGCCGACCTCGGGCAAGTGAATGATCTGCTTTTTTACTGTGTCAATTTCGAAGCGCCCGCAATAAGCGAACGAGCCGTCGGCAACCGACGCTTTCTCATCGGCGGTGGGATGAAGCACGTCAGCCCATTTCGGCCGATCTGGATTCACCAGGTTGGCGCACATATATCCATCCGCGGTGTACATGAGAAAGCCTTTTCCATTTGCGCCCAGAAACCCATAGGGGCGTTTGCTGCCGTCTTTCATGGTGTACTCAGCCGAGACTAGCTTCCAAGTCCCCAGGAGTCGGCTGCGCACCTCGGATTCAGTCTGCGCAAAAACGAAGCCGCCACACAGCAAGATAATAGTTAGGGTTGAAAGACACTTTTTCATTTGATCTCTCCGTCCGCGTCGAAACAGTCGTGACAGAGTACCACCACTTCGTGACAAGGCGGCGGTGGCAGCCAGAGTTCCCAACAGGTAAGATCGGTCCCATTGCGCACATAGGGCCAACGTTCTTTTGCAGACGGTTTTGCTGATTGATGGGAATTTTTAACGAGGCCCAGCTAACACCTTTCCAAGAGCTGGGTTGGAGCAGAGCCGGCCTCGGGTGGCGGATCGGCGATTGCAGGCTCTACGTGGATCACAAGATAGACTGAAGATATCGTGCCGGCGCGCTGCTATTCTATCTGCGCCGTTACTCCTCGAAGTCCTTATGGCAAATTCGGCAACCATGCAAACCACGCTCGCCTTTGGCCACTCCGGACTGACGGTTGATCTTCCGGAAGGCTTTCAATATCGTCTGCTCGAAGCGCGCTGGGCGCCGCCGCTCGAAGACCCTGCGGCCGAGATCGCAAAGGCTCTCGACGCGCCCATTCAAAGCGCTTGTATCACGCAATTGGCACAGCACAAGAAATCTGCCGCGATCTCGGTTTGTGACATTACCCGGCCCGTCCCGAATCGTTTGTTACTGCCGCCGCTGCTTTCCCGCTTGGAAGCTGCCGGTATTTCACGCGACAATATAGCCATCCTCATCGCCACCGGCCTTCATCGCCCTGCCCCTCCAGAGGAAATCCGGGAGATTTGCGGCGAGTTTGTTGCCGCAAACTTTCGCGTGGTCAATCACAACGCCAGAGAACTTTCCGAGCACCGTTATCTTGGCAAAACTACGTCAGGAACGCCCGTGTACATCGATGAACGTTTCATAGCGGCCGATCTGCATATTACTCTCGGCTTCATTGAGCCTCACCTGATGCTTGGTTTTTCCGGCGGACGCAAGCTGATCGCGCCAGGGCTCGCGGCACAAGAAACTATTAAGGTATTGCACAGCTCGAAATTCATACGAGATCCGCGCGCCGTCGAAGGTAGTGTCGAACACAATCCTCTTCATCACGAATTGTTGGAGATTGCGCACATGGCGCGCCATGACTTCATGCTGGACGTCGCTCTCACCCAAGGCGTGGGACAGCGGCCAATTGCAGGAGTTTTCGCGGGCGATCCGGTTGAAGCGCATCGTGCCGGCGTTAAGTTTGTGAGAAGTGTCATGCTGGAAACTCTCGAATCCCCCGCCGATGCCGTCATCACCACGGCTGCCGGGTACCCGCTCGACTTGACCTTTTATCAGTCATTAAAAGGAGTTATGGCGGCCCAGCATCTGGTCAAGCCCGGCGGGAAAATATTGCTGGTAGCAGCCTGCACCGAAGGCGTTGGGGGGCCGGAATTCGGAAGCATGCTAGAGACGCACTCGTCGGGCCAGGCATTTATGAATAGCATTGCAACCGCGCCCGTGGAGGTCGACCAATGGCAACTCGAAAAGCTAGGCCTGGTGACCGCGAACGTAGAGGTCCTCTATTACGTTCCGGGTCTGCCGCAGCGATATCAGAATTCTCTGTGGGGGAAGGCATATCCTACCGTGACTTCCGCTATCCAGGCGCTGACGTCTTCCCTTCCGAAAAATGCCAGCATTGCGGTGATTCCTGAGGGGCCTTATGTATTAGCCCAAGCCAAAGCGGCTTTAAAAAATTAAGGAGGGGCCCCGCTCCGCCGAGGTCAATCCGGCGAGGCCCGCTCCCGAATATTCTCACTCGTGAGATTCGCGCCCAATAAAAAAGCCGCATCAGATGCGGCTTTGAAGACTCTTCTTTATTAAAGTGCTATTTAGGTGTGGTTGCTGGCTTCGTCGCTGGAGTCCCAGCCGGCTTCGCGGGCGCGGAAGCTGCGGGCCTGGTTGGTGCCGGCACGCCGGACTTCGCGTTGTAGGCGTCGACCACTGCTTTGGTCACGTCCACCGAGGGCGCGCCCCAAACTACGGGACCGTTTGGCCAGGGATTGGAGGTGTCCAGAATGATGCCAAAGCCGTTGTCGCTGGCATAGCTGACCAGAAGTGGCGCCAGCTTTTGCAGGATGCGCTGGGCGATTTCGTTCTGCTGCCCCTGCGCGTCTTCGCGAGCGTCCTGGACCTGGCGGTCGAGACTCTTCTGCTTGGTCTCGATCTGCTTCACCAGCGTGGCCCGGGCCTGTTCGTTCATCTTGTCGCCCTGGGTGTTTAGCTGTTTCTTGAGGCCGTCGACTTCGTCGTTTACCCCTTTGAGCTCAGACTGTTTGGGCTCCAGTTTCTTGCTCAACGCTTCGAAGTCCCGTTGGCCTTCGTTGGTAGCGAAAATAGCCTGTTCCAGATTGATGGTTCCCAGCTTGCCGCCTCCGCCGCTGGCGGCCACCGGGCCGGCTGAAGGAGCTGAGGGCAGTGCTGCTGCACCGCCGGTTTGGGCTGATGCCAGTACCGCAAAGGCGAATGTCGTAGCCACGAGAACGCGCGCAAACTTGCTAATCATGTGTAGGTATAGACTCCTTGGACAATTTCCGGAATTTTCTCTCACGGATGAGCTGGACCGCTTCCCATTTTCAATCAGCCTGTCGCATTTCACGGGAACGTCAACGCGGTCTACCGAGCGCCACCTTGAAGGCGTGGTGCCACCCTGGATCACAAGGGTGTCGATCTGAGCATTATAGGAAGCCCGCGCCCCCGCGTCAAACCGGCGCCAAAGCCATGAACAGTTGCCAAGGAACGTTTCAAGCCGCGAGGGGGCTCGAGGCTCAATTTCACCTACAGCCAGCGCGATTCCAAAGTAGTCGGCGCAAAAGTCCCTTTGCCCTAAACAACTTACTTTTAACCGAAATCTCCTGGCCGCATCAACTACGCGTATGCCTCCTAAGTCCAGCGATGCCGATTACAAGAAACAAACCTGACCACAGAATCATTACGCTTCCAACCCAGTACGCATCAGGTAAAGTTCGGCGTTGGTTCATTGGCGTGATACTGGCAATGCTCAAACAAAGCAACACGGCAAAGAGTACCGCGAAACCTTCGCGCCAAGTCCGACTTACCTCCTGTGTCCGCGGGATGCGCCCCAGGAACCTGTCGAGCCACCATCCAATGCAATACCACACGAGGGGCACGAAAGGCATCGCAGCATACAGCGAAGCAATATTACAGCCCTGAAAGAACACAAGCACGAGTGGGATCCCTAGGATCAAGGCCGGAAGATTGAGCAGAATCGCGATTTTTTCCGCCGGCACAGGCGGTTTAGGCTCCATTGGTCCCCATACGACGCGACCCTCCTGCTGGGCGGCGGAGTGGTAGGCCGACTCGTTCCCAACACAGGGTAAGCTGCCGGCCGACTGTCTGGCGGCAAAGTAAAGAAGCACAATATGTACAACGGTCATTAATACCGGTAATACGCGGCGAAAATCGACCCTGCGGATCATGGATATATAGACACCGTTTTCGGGCTGGGCGGCGTGTCGCAAAAAGAGTTGGCCCCCCTTCCTGCATGATTGTCATATACTCACCGGCGAGTGCAAGCCATCCGCCGCTCAGCACTCTCGCTAATAACAGGAGCCGCCCAGACTATGCCCCGAGATGGTTCGTTCCACTGTGATCTTGAGAAGTCGAATGATGAAGAGAAAAACGGCGAGCAAGTGACGACTGTCAAGTGCCATGGCGAACTGGTCAGTGATACCGCCGCTAAGGTGAAAGAGCTGGTGAAGCCACTAATCTCTGTGGGCGGGCGCATCATTCTCGATCTGGGTGACGTAAAACACATGGATAGCGCGGGCCTAGGAGCCCTAGTTGGCCTCAAGGTGTCTGCAATCAAGCAAGAGCATTGCAATCTTGAGCTGGCCAACACAACCCGCGGCGTGCAAGAGTTACTGCGCATCACGCACCTGACGCAGATGTTCTCGTCCTAGGCTCGAGAAAAAAACGATGTGGGTGCCCCATTCTAAATTTCGCGTTCGTTGCGAAATTTAGAGTGGGGATTTTGGAGCCGGGAACCGCCAATGCAAAGCGCGGCCTAGGCAAATCCAAATGGAAGCCACCAAAATGCGAACGAGCCGCATGATCGGCAGCGCTCGGTCCTGCAGCCCTTTGTCAAACCCCCGACAGCGCACTGATCGTGACGTAATAGCCGTCCGGATCGCGGAGCGAGAACTCCTGGGTCCGCGTGTTCGGATTCAGGTGTGGCTCCTCTTCGAACCTGGCGACGAGAGCGCGCGCCCTTTGAAGCGCCATGTCGAAATCATCGACGCGGAAGAACAGCAAGAGCCCGTTGCCCGGTGTCCCGTGAGCGGGGCTCATTAATGACGGATGTTCGTGAGCTCCCCACTGGTGGAAACAGAGCAAAACAGTTCCGTCTGAATCGACGATCTGCCCAAAGTAATCATGGGCCGGAAGGGTGGCTGGCTGACCGAATAGCGCCTGGTACCATTTCGAGCTGCCGGTTACATCGCTTACCCCTATGATCGTCCAGGTGCGCTTCATCGAGCCCCCTCTGCGAACTGTTTTTAGTTTAAACCGAGCCTAGATACAACCAGTCAGCCCAGAACTTGTCGACAGGCGGCCGGATCACTGTTCCATGAATATGACTTTGCAAGACGTTGCACAGCACGACGCCGACAAAACCCTCACACCCATCGGCCTTGTACTGCACCGCACATCGGATCGGTGGGCCGCCAACCCGAGTGGCGACTGCACCGCAGCACAGGATGAGACAGCAGCGGGGCATTTTCCAGTACCGCAGAGGTAACCATTCAATGATCAAGAACCACCAGAATAATGAAGCTTAAACATCGCGGCTGACAATTGCTTAGCCGCCTTTTCTATAGTAGAAACTGTAAGCACTCATTTAGGCACAACCTTTTTGTTTGCGACTTGCGCGGCCAAGGTGTGGCATGAGTATTCGCGAAGCGATCGTCCAATTCGTGCTGATTGCATTGCCATGGGCTGTTTTGACGCTGGTTAACAGAAAGGTCCCACGCTGATGTACGCCGCGCACTTCGCAGCGGGCCTGGCTGTCGGCGCGAAGGCGCCACGTGCGCCCTTATGGGTACTTCTGGCCGGCGCATTCCTTCCCGATGTAGTTTGGATCATCCTTTCAGTTGCGGGCGTGGAGCCCTTCGCGACCTCAAGATTCTTTGATGACTGGTCGCATTCTCTGTTGTCTATAACGCTGCAGGCAAGTCTGCTCGCGTTGTGTTTTGTTCGTGCGGGTAAAAATGTCTGGATGCCCGTTTGGCTCGCGGTCTTTTCGCATTTTCTCCTCGATGCCATCATTCATCCGCGCCCGCTTGCACTCTATCCTTACTCCGGCATTCACCTGCCCTGGAATCTGTGGCATTGGGGCGAAGCTCAGTCCCTACTTGGTTTCTCGCATTACTGGTGGTTCCAACTTGTCATAATTGTTCCCCTGCTGAGCATCTATGCGGCGGGCTGGCGCCGTCAAACATTCGCGCCGAACCTGATGTGGGCAACCGTGCTCACAGTTTTTGGGTTGCATTTGATTCTCTAAGTTGACCGGGAGTTTCCGAGTGACGGGTACGCAGGGAATTATCGAAATTCTGTTCATTGTAGTGGCGGGTGGCCCACCTTTTCATTCGGTATAACTTTCCCCAAAGTTAAAACACAGAGGGTGCCCATCCTTGCGTTTTTTGCCAGAGTGGGCATCGATGATGCCCGTGCTATAGGATTTGTTACGCCGTGACGGAAATAACCCACATGCGCAAGCCTGTCCGTTTCCCCCCGTTCGCAAAGAACGCAAACAACGCGAAGGACCGGGCGCCCATTGTGTTGGAGATGCCAGCGAAATCAAGAGTCTGGGACACCGCCATTTTCCCTCGTCAACATCGCCGCGCGTCATGTGCCTCGGTGAGAGGCACACACAAATCTAACAAGGAGAATAACCAATGAAAGAAAATGTGACGTTAACCATTGCGTCTCTGCTCTCGATCCTCTTGCTGACGCTCCATATTACGGACGACATCGTTCGTGGAATATCCAGGGCCGAGCCCTCAAAAACTGCATTGGCCGTTCTCGTACTGTTGCTATACGGGTCGCTGGTACTTGCCCAACGACGAACGGGGCACGTCATCATGCTGTTCGTCGGGTTGTTAGCGGCGGCCATGCCCGTCATGCACATGAGGGGGGCACATTACGGCGAGATCGCCAAGTCCGCCGGCGGATTCTTTTTCGTCTGGACGCTCTGGGCGCTCGGCGGGCTCGGAGGCTTGACCTTCATCCTCTCGGCGCGCGGACTGTGGAGTCTTCGACGGGACCCGATAGCGCGGTGAGTCTGAGCGTTCTCTGCCCCTTTGGTAGACTGGGCTGGCCATGAGCGTGATCGACGAAGTTCTGGAAGCCAACGAAATCTACTCGCGTACGCACGAGTTACGCCGCCTTACTCCGCGCCCGGCGCGAAAGCTTGCCATTCTCACTTGCATGGACACGCGGCTCTCCATCCGCACCTTGGGGTTGACCACCGGAGACGCGCACATCATCCGCAACGCGGGCGGCATTGTCACCGACGATAGCTTGCGCTCGCTGCTGATATCGCACTATCTGCTGGACACCCAGGAAATCATGGTCATCAATCACACCGATTGCGGCCTCATGCTCACCAGCGAGGAAGAGTTGCGCACCAGAATCCAGAACCGTACCGGGACCGCAGCCGTCGCTCCGGCATTCTTCTTTGCCTTTCAGAATATCGAGGAGAACGTTCGTCACCAGCTACAGAAGCTGCATACCCATCCCTGGATTCCCAAAGAAGTTTCTGTGCGCGGATTCGTCTATGACGTAAGCACCGGCCGCTTACGCGAAATTAAATAGAGCAAGTGGAAACGTAGTGGCCCACTCAAGCCTGGTTTTGGCTTGAGTGGGGCAGTTCACCAGCCGGACTGAGTCTTCCCGCCGCGCGTTCGCGCTTGTCTGCTGTCCACTCCGATTCGATCTCCACGTGACCCTTAAATCCGGTTGCATAGTGCCGAAAGCTGCTCCATTCCCACTCTTTCCGTCGCCATTTCCCGGGATTCCGTGTGTCATAATTCAGTTTGCCGACAGCACCACGAATTTTTCCGCCGGACGTTGACCAAGCAATTTCACTCCCCAATAAAAGATAGCCGAGCGACACATTCCTTGCTGTAATACCCGCTACGATGTCGGTACCGCAGGACATAGCCTTTGCCGTTCGGCAATTTCGCCGCAGCCCAGGATTCACGATCACTGTCGTGCTTACGTTGGCTCTCGGGATTGGAGCTACCACGGCTATTTTCAGCCTGGCCTATGGCATCCTCCTTCGGCCGCTCCCGTTCCCACATTCAGAGCAATTGGTTGCGATCTCGACGTTGGAGTTTCCGCCCGGAGTAGCGCCAACCAATCCCGCAGGCGCGGACCGAATTGGCAGTTCATATCCCAATTACTTTGATTGGCGACAGCGAAACCACACATTTGAATGCCTCGCTTCTTATGATGAAACCGTTCGGCTATTCAGCAAGATGAATGGCGACGGCGCTCGCATCATTCCCGGCGCCCGCGTCTCCGCAAATTTATTTGCGACTTTGGGCGTTCCTCTCGCTCTTGGACGCACGTTCACCGAGGAAGAGGAACGGCCTGGACACCGGGTTGTCATTCTGAGTCATGAACTTTGGGCATCGGATTTTGCCTCCTCGCCGAATGTAATCGGTGAAACTGTGAAGATTAGCGATGAGCCTTCAACCGTTGTCGGAGTGATGCCTGCGGGTTTCCATTTTCCGGTGGGCGATCCAGTCTACTTCTGGGCAACCTTCGCGGCAGATGCCGAAGGATCTTCGCCGTATGTCTCCGAGCGCCTGGGGGACCGACTATCCATCATCGGACGGATAAAGAAGGCGGCTGGGCCCAAACAGGCTCTCGCTGACTTGAATGCGATTCAACGCAGTCTGGTGCAGCAATATACCGAAAACACTTACAGGCTCGGTGTAGCGCTTGCTCCACTGCTCGAAAATTCGGTCGCGCATGTGCGCTCAGCGCTGTCACTCTTGTTAGCCGCGGTGGGCACGGTCCTGATCATCGGATGTGTCAACATCGCTGGCCTGCTCCTGGCCCGCGCGAACGGACGACAATCGGAAATCGCCATTCGCACAGCCTTGGGCGCAAGCCGGATTCGGGTCTTGCGTCAGCTTCTGGTAGAGGCGCTGCTGCTCGCAGTTTCCGGTGCGGCTTTGGGCATTCCGATGTCTCTAGCTCTGTTGCGAATAGGTCTTCGTTTCATCCCTGGCGATGTACCACGACTGTACGCGGTCTCGGTGGATGCACGCGTGCTGATATTCGCGATTGTGCTGTCCGTCGCTACAGCCCTGGCTTTCGGTCTTATTCCCGCCTGGAAAATGTCGCGGTCGGATCCGGCATCTAGCCTGCGAGATGGAGGGCTCACCAGTACCTCCGGCCGTCGCCGCAATCGAGTTCATCACGCGCTGGTTGTGGCAGAGACTGCTCTCGGGTTCACCTTGCTCATCTGTTCTGGATTGCTCATCCGCAGTGTGATCAAAGTGCTCGTCATCGACCCCGGGTTCGACACCCACACGGTTGCGTTCGATGTTGCGCTGACCAATCTCCGTTATCCGGACCCCGGCAAAGTTCGGTTCTACGATAGGCTCTTACCACAGCTGGCGGCGCTGCCCGGAGTCGCAAAGATCAGTGCCGGCAACCCACTTCCTCTCCAAGAGCCTTCCAGGACTAACTGCACCATCGCCGGTTTTCCGACCGAGGGATATAACATACCTACTGCAACCGATGTGGTTGTTGAGCCCGGCTATTTTGAAACGCTGTCTATTGCACTGATTCAGGGACGCACTTTTGACCAACATGACAACGACGCGAAAGCAGCGCCGGTCGCGGTTATCAACCAGAGGTTTGCGCGCGCGTACTTCCCTGGCCTGGATCCCATCGGACGCTACTTCACGCCGCAACTTGATCGTCATCCTGGAAACCCGCCCATAGCGCGCCAGATTATTGGCGTCGTGGGCAACACGAGAAATGGCGAACGCTGGAACCCGTATCTACCCGAGTTTTTCCTGCCGTACGCACAAAATCCCGGGCATCGGCGCCCGGAACTAGTCATGAAGGTCAGCGGGGATCCGCGAAGCTTTGCGAACGTCGTTCGGAAAACCGTCGCTGAAATAGACAAGGATGCCCCCGTCTCTGCCTACCGCACGCTTACCGCCGACATTGACGCGCAGGCCGCACAGCCTCGCTTTGAGGCTGCCTTGGTGTCTGGTTTTGCTGTGATCGCTCTTCTGCTTTCGGCAATCGGACTCTATGCGGTTCTTTCCTACATCGTCGCCGAGCGGGCACGCGAGCTCGGGCTGAGAATGGCATTGGGAGCTTCACCTTCCAACGTTTTGCAGCTCGTGCTGCGACGAGGGTTGGTTCTGGCGTGCATCGGAACTGCCCTGGGAGCAGTGGCTTCAGTATTCGCAGCCACTTTGATCCAAGGTGTCCTGTATGAGGTCAAGCCGCTGGATGGATCAGTATTCCTCACTGTGACGTTTGTGCTGTTGTTGGTCTCGACAGTGGCCGCGCTTATCCCAGCTCTTAGAGCCGCGAACGTAGACCCGATGCGGACTCTACGCGACCAATAGACAAACGAGTGGCCAGTGGCCCGGAAGCATTTAACTGCTGTCATACCGTAAATATTGATGCTCATCGATTTAAGATTGGCTGATTTCGCCAGCTAGTAACATAGCTTGTGACGACTGTTCCTGCTCTCTCTGGGTTGCCTTCCCGTTCTGATTACATCGGTTCGATGACCTGCCGCGTGCAGTTGAACACTAAATTTGCTTTACGTTTGCGATACAGTTAGAGAGAGGTTTACGGAAAGATGCGCCTATGAATCGGGCTCGCATTGTCATCGTGCTGGTGCTGCTGATGGTGCTGGCAGGCACCCTCGCAGGAGTGTTTCTCACTCGCGGGGTAATGGCGGACCTTCCGTTTTTGCAAGCCCGCAAGGGAGACTGGCAGGGTGCGTATGTCCCACCGGGCGTTGTCGATCAACGGCCCTGGCAGACAGCGGCGACTCTCGCCGCCCTGGCCCAGTCGACCGAGGAAAAAGAACTCGCCCGCGAGGCCGAGCGGCTTGCAGATCATGAAGTCGATCAGGCGTTCTCGCAGTCACTGCGTCAAGCCAGCCTGGCAAAACCAATTCTGAGCGGTAAGGCCCTGGCGTTGCAGCAAAGGGTCAACGAGCTTCAGGAGACTATCAGGAACGACGAGGCTCGAGTCGCATCTCTCAGCGCAAGTGTGAAACCAGGGCGTGCAGTTTCCAATAGCAGCGACCTTGAAATTGCCAAGGCGCAACTTGGTCTCGATCAAAACGAGCTGGCCGACTCGATGGAAGATCTCACCCGCGAGAGCGGAGGTCAGCTAGTCAAGCTTCAGCAGGAGCTGGCGGCGCGCCAAGCCGCCGTGAAGCAATATAAAGATAGTGCTTCCAAGGATGGTGGGCAGACCGCCGTCGCCTCAGCCGAACAATACAAAACCTTCGCCCAGCAGCTCGCGACCTGGCGGGCGCTTCGCAACCGCAGCCAATTGATTGCGCAGGCGCAACAGTTGGCCAAGGCTGATGTGGCGGCCCTGACCGGCGATCAGGAAAGGTTAAAGACAGAAGCTGCGGGCCTTGGCAACAAAGCGGTTGGAGAATCAAACTCGGAACGAATCGAACGGCTGCGCCAGCTAAGCGCGCAGCAAAACATCCTAAGCATCCTGAGCGATCGCGTGGGAGCGCAACAGCAACTGGTAGCGCTCTACGGGCGATGGGCACTGCAAGTCGAGATCCAGCGCAAGATTGTGGTCCATCTGATCTTGCGATCACTGGCATTGATTGTGGGCATCTGCGTGTTGGTAATCCTGGCCGGATGGGTTCTTCAACTGGCATTGGAGAAAGTAGTTCGCGATCCTCGCCAGAAGCAGACTTTGAAAACAGTTGTGAACCTGGCAGCGCAACTGGTTGGCCTGCTGCTTATTCTGCTGGCGATTTTCGGCGTACCGCAGCAGATGCCAACCATCCTCGGTCTCGCGACCGCAGGACTGACGGTGGTGTTTCAGGATTTCATCCTCGCCTTCTGCGGCTGGTTTGTTCTGATGGGTCCAAACGGCGTCAGGGTGAGGGACTGGGTGGAGATCGACGGCGTGGGCGGCGAGGTGGTGCACCTCGGCTTGTTCCGCACCTGGCTATTGGAGACAGGAAACTGGACTGCTAACGGCCATCCGACTGGGCGAAGAGTTTCGTTTCTAAACGGCTATGCCATACGCGGAAAGTATTTCAACTTCTCCACCGTCGGGCAGTGGATGTGGGACGAGATCAAGGTAACGGTTCCTCCCGGCACAGATATTCACGTCTTGCTCAAGGGCATCTACGAAGCCACGGTGAAGATCACGGAAGCGGACGCGAAGATGGCGGAAGCGGAATGGAAGCGGGTGACGCGCGAAGAAGGCGCCCCACAATTTAGCGCCATGCCGTCAGTCAATCTCAGGCCGGCGGGAAGCGGGGTGGACATTCTAATTCGCTACATCACTCGCGCCGGAGTAAGAGTTGAGGCTCGGAATCATTTGTTTACGATGGTCGTTGAGCTGATGCAGGGTGGAGCGAAAGAGGATAAGGATCTGGCGCCTGCGCCGCCGCAACTCAAGGGCTAGTACAACTTCAAAGTGTTCCGCGCGGAACACAACGTCATGACACTTGCGTATAGACAGCTAAGTTGTTCAGGACAAACGCGCAAAGATCGCCATCTTCGGTGGCGTTTCGCGGTTCTTGTAAAGCTGCGTAAACCCGCGTGACAATCCCTTCCCGGACCCATAGCATCGTATCCTAATGCCTAACCGTTCGAATGCCGCCGAAGCATGGTATCCGGAGCCGGATCCTCTCGAATCACAGGTGGAGCATCAGATTGATTTGCTTCCGCCGGCGTCGCTGACTCAGTTCTGGTGGCAATCGCTCGCGGGCAACTTGCGGGATGTGGTGGCACCGGAAAAACTGCCGCCACTGCAACTTACCTCGCGGCCCATTGATGTGGGCGTGCCTCTTGGCGACCGCCTGCAAGTGCCCTGGTTTCGCACCGTGTTCACGAACCTTGGGGACGTTATTTCTCCCGAGACGCTGCCGCCGCTGGAGCTGGAATCTGTGCCAGTTGAAGTCGGAGAGCTGATCAGCGATCAGCTCAGTCACCTTTGGTTTAGTTCACTGCTGCGCAATCTGGCCGACCGCCTGGTCCCAGAAAGGTTGCCGAAGCTCGAAGTGACCGCCAAACCGGTTGCAAACATCATCCCGGCAAATTGGTTGTTGCTGCCGGCGTGGTCGGAACTGATCACCACGCCAAAGGTGTTTTATCCGGATAAACCCAAAGCAGCAAGTTCCTCCGTGGCACTTCCCCGGCCGATTACTACGGCCGCCACAACCCAAGCCATGCACCCTAAGCACCCAACCGAAGCAGCACTGCTTCGCGATGTGCGCCGCTCCCGCATCCGGACATTTGTATGGATGGGTATGGCGGCAGCCCAGGCAGTCTATCTACTCGTAATCATGTTTCAGAGCAACTAGGGACATTGGCACTACTGTTTATTCTGGCGGGCGGGTGGCCCATCCTTGCGCCTTTTGCAAGGGTGGGCTTAACGAACCCAACTCAAGTCGCAATCTAGCTTAAGCTGCCGGCTCGACTTTCAATATGGCCTCAGGCCAGTCGTTGATCTTAACTTTTCCCATTGTCCTGGCACTGTAACTTCTAAAGCTGCTCCACTCCCATTGCCCCGCCTCCAATACCAGCCTTCGCTTCACGGGGTTCTCATGCATGTAACGCAGTTTCTCAATTCGTTTTTCCGCACTCCAGACATTGAAGTCTTAGAATCGTCGCTGCCATACTCGCGCCTTGTCTTCTGGCCACAAAGCGGCTTGCCTCGAATCGCGCGGCTGGTCCAAGACGCATCGTGCAAAGCGTTGTTTCAGCACCTGCATGATGGTGGAAGGCGTGCCTCGCTCAGGGTCACTGATAGAAGGTGAATGTGCCGGCATCACGACGTAGCCTGCCACCACGAAGCGATAGCTTTGCCTTGTCTGCTCCAGTATCTTAATGAACAAGTCGCGGCGACGCGGACTTGCCAGCCATGGTTCACGATGATAACAACTGCAAGTCAGATAGTGTACGTGGCCAAGCCCGTAGTATCGTTGCAAGCCGTGTGGCATCTCGGCAGTTTAGGGCGAGTTGGCGCCTGTTACTTGAATTGGGGAAGCAAAATCTTTGTGAACTTCACGAATGGGAATGCCCAACCTTGCAAAAGGCGCAAGGATGGGCCACCCAGATTTGTTTCTGATTATGAAATTCACATTCATGGAAAGGGTGGGCCACCCGCCATCGAAGAGGATTCCATCCTGATATTTTCTTGAGATGGCTCGATTGCCTCGCGTCGTTATCGTCGACGTTCCCATCATGTTACGCAGCGTGGCAATGCACGACAAGTGATCCTGGCCAACGACGCGGACCGAGCCAGATTGGAGCAAGCACCTCGTAGCCGGGGAGTCGTCCACCGATCTAACCGCCCTGCGCCGGTGCCCCTATAGCGACCGCCCACTGGGAACGCCCGAATTCGTTGCCGCCCTGTAAAATCAACCTTGCGTATGCTCGCCCCGCGAAAAGGTGGCCGCCCCAACAGCACGCCTCCGATTTCAAGCAGGCTGGCCTCGCCTTTGTGGCCTAGCATTAGAAAACCAGGGAACGTCCCGTCTGTCCCCGGTTTTTCTGTCTGGCCAACGACGCGGACCGAGCCAGATTGGAGCAAGCACCTCGTAGCCGGGGAGTCGTCCACCGATCTAACCGCCCTGCGCCGGTGCCCCTATAGCGACCGCCCACTGGGAACGCCCGAATTCGTTGCCGCCCTGTAAAATCAACCTTGCGTATGCTCGCCCCGCGAAAAGGTGGCCGCCCCAACAGCACGCCTCCGATTTCAAGCAGGCTGGCCTCGCCTTTGTGGCCTAGCATTAGAAAACCAGGGAACGTCCCGTCTGTCCCCGGTTTTTCCCGGACATTTGTATGGATGGGTATGGCGGCAGCCCAGGCAGTCTATCTGATCGTAATCATGTTTCAGAGCAACTAGGGACATTGGCACTACTGTTTATTCTGGCGGGCGGGTGGCCCATCCTTGCGCCTTTTGCAAGGGTGGGCTTAACGAACCCAACTCAACTCGCAATCTAGCTTGAGCTGCCGGCTCGACTTTCAATATGGCCTCAGGCCAGTCGTTGATCTTAACTTTTCCCATTGTCCTGGCACTGTAACTTCTAAAGCTGCTCCACTCCCATTGCCCCGCCTCCAATACCAGCCTTCGCTTCACGGGGTTCTCATGCATGTAACGCAGTTTCTCAATTCGTTTTTCCGCACTCCAGACATTGAAGTCATAGAATCGTCGCTGCCATACTCGCGCCTTGTCTTCTGGCCACAAAGCGGCTTGCCTCGAATCGCGCGGCTGGTCCAAGACGCATCGTGCAAAGCGTTGTTTCAGCACCTGCATGATGGTGGAAGGCGTGCCTCGCTCAGGGTCACTGATAGAAGGTGAATGTGCCGGCATCACGACGTAGCCTGCCACCACGAAGCGATAGCTTTGCCTTGTCTGCTCCAGTATCTTAATGAACAAGTCGCGGCGACGCGGACTTGCCAGCCATGGTTCACGATGATAACAACTGCAAGTCAGATAGTGTACGTGGCCAAGCCCGTAGTATCGTTGCAAGCCGTGTGGCATCTCGGCAGTTTAGGGCGAGTTGGCGCCTGTTACTTGAATTGGGGAAGCAAAATCTTTGTGAACTTCACGAATGGGAATGCCCAACCTTGCAAAAGGCGCAAGGATGGGCCACCCAGATTTGTTTCTGATTATGAAATTCACATTCATGGAAAGGGTGGGCCACCCGCCATCGAAGAGGATTCCATCCTGATATTTTCTTGAGATGGCTCGATTGCCTCGCGTCGTTATCGTCGACGTTCCCATCATGTTACGCAGCGTGGCAATGCACGACAAGTGATCCTGGCCAACGACGCGGACCGAGCCAGATTGGAGCAAGCACCTCGTAGCCGGGGAGTCGTCCACCGATCTAACCGCCCTGCGCCGGTGCCCCTATAGCGACCGCCCACTGGGAACGCCCGAATTCGTTGCCGCCCTGTAAAATCAACCTTGCGTATGCTCGCCCCGCGAAAAGGTGGCCGCCCCAACAGCACGCCTCCGATTTCAAGCAGGCTGGCCTCGCCTTTGTGGCCTAGCATTAGAAAACCAGGGAACGTCCCGTCTGTCCCCGGTTTTTCCACTAACAATCCTTGGTTGTTCCATAGCCCATGGCATTTGGGTGGAACCGAGGTGCATGGTTTCGACGGGCTTCATTTCCGTCTGGTGGAAACGGATAAAAAGTGTGGCGCCAAGGAATGCACCATCGACGAATTTCATCTTGATCCTCACAATCCTCTGTACAGCCCGGGGCAGCATTTTTTCTTTGATCTCTTGCCTTGGGGCGTCGATAGATACGGCCCGATGCTGGCGCCAATCGAGCCTTTGGTTCCGCGAAAGGTTGGGAGTTAAGGAGATCGAACGCGATGAATTGGCACACCGTGCTTTTGTCGATCTTGATGATGGTCGGATGCAAAGGGCCGGAAGTTGCAACAACGGTGACAGTGTCCAAGGGAACTGTTTTCTCATTTACGGGTAGCGGGCGATTAGCTTCCTTTACCGTTTCTGCCCCCCTCGATGGACAGAAAATTGCTGTCAGCTGCGGTACTCGACTGATTACGTGCGGCGGTCAGGCCTTGGGAATTTGGCAGATCGAGGCCTCAGGGGGCTACTTTGAGGGACATGCGGTGGATGGCATGAAAATTCCCTATGGCAGGGTTCCTCCAAGCTACAAACAACTCATTCCGAGTAATTCTCAAACCCCGCCTGCTTTGCGAAGCGATGTGATCTATTCATTTTTCGCGGAGAGCACCGAGGCAGGCGCAACCGGAGGAGCCTTCCACGTGGACAAGAGTGGAAGCGTGCAACTGATAGAGACCGACCTTTGCACAACGATCAGAAATGGGCGGGAGTTCAGAATCAGCTGCAAGACCGGCCAGCCTTACGTAGAGCCTTTCAATATCGACAAGTTTGTCGCAGACCACCCTAAAGTAAACTGATTATACGGCAACCGCACCTCGCGCACCGACAACCGAACCAGCACCACGCTAACCTACACTCGACGACATTTACCAGCTGAAGACGGCCAAGCAGGGTACTACGACCAAAGAGACCTACACCTACGACGCGGTGGGCAATAGGCTGTCGTCGCTGGGCGTGAGTCCGTATAGCTACAACACGTCGAACGAACTGACCTCGCTGCCGGGGACGACCTACACCTACGACAACAACGGCAACACCCTGACCAAGGTCGATGGCACCGGCACCACCAGCTACACCTGGGACTACGAGAACCGGCTGAGCCAAGCCACGCTGCCGGGCACGGGCGGCACGGTCACGTTTAAGTACGATCCGTTCGGTTCACGATGATAGCAACTGCAAGTCAGATAGTGTAAGTGGCGAAGCCCGTAGTTTGGTCGCAAGGCGTGTGGCATCTCGGCAGTTTAGAGCGAGTTGGTGCCTGTTGCTTGAATTGGGGAAGTAAAATCTTTGCGAAGTTCACGAATGGGAATGCCCACCCTTGCAAATTGCGCAAGGATGGGCCACCCAGATTTGTTTTTGATTATGAAAAGTCAAATTCGTGGAAAAGGTGGGCTAACCTCCCACCTGTCCTAAGTCTCTGTCGGGATTGCCGCGCCGCCGGCCGTAGACGTAGCAGAGCTACGTCTCTACCCGTCCTTCAATTGACCGACTACATCCCTGACATTGCTACCCGCGACATAGCTACCCGCCAACGGAGGGAAGAGCGGGGGTGGCCGACTCTTTCGCGGCTGTTGAGCTTGAAACTGAGGAGGGGGCCCAAACCTTCACGGTTTTTTGCGAAGGGAGGCCGGGTATGCAGGGGTCGACCTCTTGCGGGCTTGGACGCAATGATCCACCCGTTCCGCAAAAAGAACGCGGAAAGGCTTGGGCAGCCTCGTCGATCTTGAGGCCGGCATATATTGTCCGGCGAAAGGGTCGGCCACCGGCGCTACACCCTATCTCCTACCAAATACTTCCCGTAGCAGCGCCGTGGTTTGTGCAGCTGGGTCTTTTCTTATCTTTTTCTCTTCATTGCCTAACATTAGAAACAATCCGTCGAGGGTCTTTCCCACCACGTACTGGTTCAGGTCAAACTGGCCGCGCAACGCACTGGCGCCAGGGGCGCTGGTAAGCACGCGATTGTACTGTTGCACCACTCCGACACGCTGCATGGCGCGCGCCACAATCGGAGAGAACGCAGCGGTCAAGTCTGCGGTGCTCGAACTCTTGAAGTAGTCGGTCGCCGCGGTGTCGTTGCCGGTCAAGATGCGACGAGCGTCGGCAAAGGACATCTTTTGGACTGCCGCGATGAAAATTCTTTTGGCTTCAGGAGTCGCCAGCTCGGCGGCGCGGTTCATGCCCACTTCCAACTCGTCCACCTGTTGGCCCATGCCGAACATCCGCATTCCTCTGCCTACGGTCTGAAGCTTCGGTGGCAACAGAATCCTAATAGCCTGGTTTTTCAGAAAACCGTCGGGCTTACCGGTGAGCGCGACGGCTTTGCCGGTACTGACCTGCAAAGCCTGTTTAAGGCCGGCCACTATCTTGTCGTTGCTCAGTCCGGCGGCGCTGCGCTGGTTCAACGCCTCATCCGCTTTCTTTAGTATGTCGCCGAGTTGGGCATGGGCCACGCCGGAAACGAGCAACATGGCCGCCAAGATACTGGATCGCATAGTCCCCCTGTTTGTGAGTGTGCTGAAAAGTAAGTTTACTCTCGATGGCGGGTGAGGCGATTGCCTTTGAGCGAGAGCAATTGTCTGCACAGCACCTCAGAGAATTGGACACCGCTTCTATTTCAGCATTGCGATCTTCATCTTGCGGAAATACACTTCTGCCCCTTCGCATTGAAAGAGTATCTTCCCCGCGGTGGTATTGGACTTGGTGGCCAAGGTGGCGATTTTTCCATTCACAAAATAGATAATGCGATCATGATCGACCACCAGTTCCAGTACATTCCACTGCCCGTGGGGCTTTTCCAGATCGTCCACCGGGTCGCGGTATCCAGTGACGTTGACCAGCGGGCCGCGGCCGATATGCGGAATGCGGATATACGCACCCGGCCCGGATAACGTGCTTTCATACAGCTTCCCGTCTACCGTCGCGCCGGTGCCGCCGACCACCCACATATCGCCCGTGCCGCCTTCGTTGATCTGAAACTCGATCATCCGCGGCCACACTTTGAGTGGTCCCGTAATGTTGTACTGTATGCCGCTGTCCCTGGCTTTCCCGTCTCGCGGGGGGTAGGTCTTTTCGCCCCATTTAAATTCGGCGCGCAAGTAGTAATTTCCATACTCTTTCTGGGTCACCAGCCCGCCGAATTCCTGTCCCGAGATGTGGAGCACGCCCTTTTCAACCTGAAAGACTTTGTTGGGATCGTTCCCGATTCCCTGTTTTTCGAGCAGGGTATCGAAGCCAGTCAAGTTCTTGCCATTGAAAAGTCGCGTCAGCTTGCCGTGTGGAGGGATGGAAGGCTTATCCTTCGCTAACCCCCGAACGGTCAGCATCAGCCCGACCGCAGCCATGGCTAATACGTTGAGTATCTGACGCACGGCCTGGTGTTTAGTTCGCATGGTTCTCCTCCGCTCGCAATCTGAACTGGCCCCAAGTTCTCAACATCGAGGTGCTTTCAACTCCGAATATATACTTCCTTGAGCCATGGCTACCCGGCAACGGAGGGAAGATGGGTAAGGGACGACTCGAGGCATTCAGCGACGGCGTCATCGCCATCATTATTACGATCATGGTGCTGGAGATGAAAGTGCCCCATGGTAGCAGCCTGCAAGATTTGCGGCCTTTGCTGCCGGCGTTTCTCAGCTACGTTTTGAGTTTTGTCTATGTCGGCATTTACTGGAACAACCACCACCACATGCTGCACACCTGCGGCGCGGTGACGGGCGGAGTGCTCTGGGCCAATCTGCATCTGCTGTTCTGGCTGTCGTTGTTTCCCTTCACCACCGGGTGGATGGGCGAAAACCATTTCACCGTGCTACCCACGGTGCTCTACGGGATGGTGTTGTTGATGGCAGCGATCGCGTACTTCATCCTGCAACAGGCGATCATCCGGGCGCAGGGATCGGATTCAATCCTGAAAAAAGCTATCGGCAGCGATTGGAAGGGCAGGCTATCGCCGGTGATGTATCTGGTAGCGATTATCGCCACGCTGCGTTCGGTGTGGATTGCCCAACTGATTTTCGCATTCGCAGCGTTGGTCTGGCTGATCCCTGACAGGCGTATTGAAAATGTGTTGCCACGGCATGGCGGGTGAGGCGGGGGAGCTTTTCGAAGAAGTATCCGCCCACCTCACAGTGAAAGACAGATTCCGCCCCGGACCCTTACCGGGCAGGACCTTCGTCGCGCGTGGAAGGCTCAGCGGCTGTGACGGATGACCGTTGGATGCCGAGATGGGCACTCCCATGTCTCAGAAAATCGGCGAGAGATGCGGCGCGGCCAATGGCGGACAGGAGTGTACGCCCTACATCTAGCTAGAACGAGGTTCCAACGGTGAAGCGGAAGGTTTTTCGGGGCTCGCGGAGGACGTAGGTTGGGGAGAAAGAATTGACTGCCAGGTTGTAGGTGTAGTCGCCCGCAGCGCCCGCGGGGAACATGCCGCGAGTTACCTGGACTGGAGGGGCGCTGGTCGTATCTAGGCGCAGTGGGTTGTAGGCCCAATAGACACGGAACGGCGCGTTGATGATTGGCAGCATCACCTGGAACTCGATTCCGGTGGAGCCCCTGGGTGTCCAGTTAGTTCCCGGCACCGGCTGCAAGATTTCAGAGAAGGTACTGAATTGGCCGCCGAGACAATTAAGCGCGATATCGAGAGCGGGGCAACCGAAGCGGGTGTTATTGATGCCCGCCAGCTGGCCGGAATTAATCCGCAATTGCGATTTGCGAATGATCGGATCGACGCCTAAGTCCATAAACGGCGCAATCACTAAAGGCCCGATGACAGTGAAGCGGTATTCCAAAGTACCGGTGAGGCTGGCGTCGCCACCGGGGAACACGATCCGGTCGACCGGAATTGGAATTGTGTAGGCACCGCGGAGCGGATTGCCGGGATCGCGCGGGACACTCGAACCATCCGGATTCACCAGTGTGATGGCGCTCTGATCTGGCAGGTAAGCTACCGGCGATACGGAGCGGATGTCGAAGCCACGCAGGTCGTACTCGCCACCCATGTAGAAGCGTTGAAATGGAGGTGCTACTACGCCACCGTAACCGGTGATAAAGGAACCCTGGAAGTTCATCCCAATGGCGTTCCGGCGTTTTTGCATGGGGATGAAGTGTTTGTAACTTGCAATGGGACGCAACGAGCGTACTGTCCCGCCAAGCCCGGCAACTTCTCCGCCTAAGAACACGCTGGTCCCGCTATGAGGGTTGTAAGCCGCGTCGATGGTGTTAAAGGTGAAACTGGGAACGACCTTGCTGGTGATGATTCCGTTCAGGGAGTTTGGTCCGTTCAGGCCCCTGAAAGCCAGATTCGTAAACAACGACTTGGACGCGTCGCTGACCGCAACGATCGATGAGTCATCGTAAGAGTAGCTTAGTCCAAGCCGCTTGAACGACCGATGCAGAGGATAGCTGGCGGATAGTGAAAAGCCCGCGCTTGACTGGGTGTAATTTTGCAAACTCTGCAACAGGGCGGACGGCAAATTCAGTTGTTGACCGGTAAGAATCGATGTTTCGCGGGCCTGGTCGTAGCTGAAGCGCCGGCTGTAGACGGTGAATCCTAAGTTTAGAGGCTTTTCAAAGAGATATGGTTCGGTGAAGCCGAAAACAAAATCCCGCTGCCGATCGCCAAGGTTAATTTGTACGCTGAGGGTCTCGCCTAATCCCAGGAAGTTATTGGTGGCGTAATTAATTCCGATGAAGGAGCCCGCCAGACCGCTGACGCCGCCGGTCAATCCGATGCTGTTCTTACCCTTTTCTTTAACTTTTAGGGTTAGATCGACGGTGCCGTCCTGTTCGTTCAAATGCCGTTCCGTGATGTCGGGATCGTCTGGTTTCAGTTGTTCGAAGTATCCCAACTGATTCAGGCGCAGGATGCTGACCTCCCATAAACGCTGGTTATAAACCTGGCCCTCTTCCAGTGCGATTTCACGGCGGATCACTTTGTCACGAGTAGTTGTGTTACCGCGGAATTCGATCCGGCGCACATTGAACTGCTTTCCTTCGTCGAGATCAATGTCGAGAAAGATCAGCTTTTTCTCTTCGTCGAACGTAGTGTTGGGAATGGAAGTGAAGTTGATGTAGCCCAGAGTGCCGTAGGCTTTGCGCAGATTCTCCAGCCCTTTGGCAACTTTTTCACGGCTGAAAAGCTCGCCGTCTTTTATGGGGAACTGACTGCGCAGCGCGCCCACGTTCGCCACCGCCTTATTGTTTTTGAAGGTGATGCTGCCGAGCTTGTAGCGATCGCCTTCTTCGATGGGCATGGTGATGTCGACTGCCTTGCCGGGCCCCTTGGTGATGAGCGGTATATGGAAGCCGTGACTGCCGGTGTCGTGAATCTCAGTCTTGGGATCTTGAACGACTACTTTGAAGTAACCGCGATTCTGGTACTCGTTGCGGACGCGCTCGGTATCTTCATCGAGCTTGGTTGCGTCGTAGGTTTTGGAGAATACGCCTTCGAGGAAAATGGAGTGCGGGATACCAATGGGCTTCAGGTTCTTCATCGCACTGCGTAAGGTTCGGCTGGGAATGTTCTTGTTTCCTTCGAAACGGATGGCACCCACTTTGACTTTAGGACCTTCTTTGACAACGAAGGTTAGGCCGACCGCATTAGGAGGGATGGGGCGGACTTCGCTGCGCACTGTGGCAAATTGGCGGCCGTGCTCTGAAAGCAACTGTTTGAGGACGACTTCGGCTTTCTTAACTTTGGTCGGATCGTACTGACTTTCAGGGGTGAGGCTAACTTTGGCCAGCTTGAAGCGGTCGAGAACGTCGCTGGTTGTAACTGAATTTAGACCGGTATAGTTGATCTCCCGAATGTTGGGACGTTCTTTGACGTAGATATGGAGGATCCAGCCCTTTGCGGTTTGCTCCCGCTCAAAACGAAGGTCTTCGTAGTAGCCAGTGTTCCACAAGGAGTTGAAGTCGCGCTCGATGGCTGCCTGGTCGTAGACGTCGCCGGCGCGGCTGAAAATCCGGGCCTTTACAGTCTCAACCGGAATGCGCCGATTGCCATGAACCTTGATGTCGACAATAAGGTCCTGCTGCCCAATTCCAACCGCGCAAAGCGCCAAAACGCACAAAAGCACACCGATGACCATCTTCGGCATCTTGCAAGATTTTATAAATGAAGGAGATGGGTCCATTTGGGAGAACGGGAAACACATGCGGTGGCGCCTGCACGTCATGAAAGCAGGGCTTTCCTGATGAGAACGGAGAATTGCCACTACCTCGGGCTAATAGGATTATGGAAAACCGCAATTATACGGTAGAGCAGTGAGGAGCGTCCAAGCTAGCGACCCTTACTTGACTTTACAAATCTCGGTTCTAAAAAGCTCCACTTCAACCAAGACGGAATAAAACGTCGCGGAGTTGCCTAGGTCGGTGAGTTTTTCGGATGTGAGAACATTAATGTTCCGGCTTCCCTGTGTAAATTTAGCCCAATGCAGTTTTGCCGACACTACTCCACGCTGAACTGCACCATCGACGCGAGCTTTCAGCAGGATCTCTCCTCGCTGATTGAATACTCTCACAGTATCACCATCGGCGATGCCGCGCCGCCTGGCGTCGTCCTGGCTCATCTCGAGCAGACCCACCTTTTCCAGTTTCTGCATGGATGGCTGGTTGGCAAAGGTGGTGTTGAGGAAATTATCAGCCTTCCTGGCCAGCAGTTCCAGCGGAAACGCTCCCAATGCGCCGTGGCGAGATTCGGTGGGGGGGATAAAATCAACGACCGGGTCGAGTCCCTGCGCTTTGAGCGTTTCGCTATACAGTTCGGCTTTGCCACTGGGCGTGGGAAAGTTTCCATTGGCGAAGGGCAGATAGGGTTCAGCAGGCTTGACTCCAAAGTTGAGCCGCACGTGGCCGTTGGCGGCCAGATTCTCCCGGGTAATGCCTTTGAGCAATGGATTAGGGGAGTCGAGGGCCTGGTCAATCATGTCGTCTACCGAATCGTCAAAGCACTCGTCGCCGAAGCCCATCTTTTTTGCCAGACAGCGAAAAGTTTCCACGTTCGACCTACATTCCCCTAGTGGCGCAATCGCTTGATCGGACACCTGGAGGTAATAATGGCCGTAACTACTCTGGAGCTCTTTATGCTCAAAGAAAGTGGTAGCCGGCAGAACGATGTCAGCATAGTCAGTGGTATCGGTGAAGAACTGCTCGTGGACGACGGTAAAAAGATCCGGACGGAGCAGGCCCTTTATCACTGCGTTTGAATTGGGACAGACCGCCGCCGGATTGGAGTTGTAAACGAATAGCGCTTTTACCGGTGGGGAAAACTCCGGACTCTCCACATAGTTCAAAACCTTGCCTAACTCAACCATGTTGATGGTGCGGGCGTGGCGGCCGAGCGATTTCTCCATCAGGTCAGTTCGCTTGATGGCGTCGCGGTTCAGGCCGAAAGCGCCGCTGATGGACATCTGAAATCCGCCCCCGACTTCCTTCCACGATCCGGTAATGCAGGGAAGCATAGCGATGGCGCGAGTCGCCATACCTCCATTTTCTGAGCGCTGCACGCCGTAGTTCAAACGGATAACTGCGGGCCGCACCGTGGCGTATTCGCGCGCGAGCTTCAGAACGTCGCCTTTATTGATGCCCGTCCATTGCGCGACGCGGTCGGGCGTGTACTGCTTGACCTTTTCACGTAGTTGCTCGAATCCCAGGGTGTGGCGGGCGACGTAATCTTCGTCATGGAGGCCCTCGCCGATGATGATGTGCATCATGCCGAGAGCGAGCGCTGCATCGGTTCCCGGATTGATAGGTAAATGCCAGTCCGCGCAACCCGCAGTACGAGTGCGGTAAGGATCGATCACCACCAGCTTCAAGCCTTTGTGGCGGGCTTCTTCGATGAAAGGCCACAGGTGGACATTGTTGCCATGGATATTTGCCGCCCACGCGATGATGTAGCGAGATTGGCTGAACTGCTCGGGCTCAGTGCCGATCGATCCGCCTAGAACCGACTTCATCCCCGCGTCTCCGGCGGCGGAGCAGATGGTGCGGTCGAGTTGCGAGGCACCCAAACGGTGGAAGAAACGACGATCCATGCCGGCGCCGTTCAGTACGCCGATGGTCCCCCCATAAGAGTAGGGCAGGATGGCTTCGCTGCCGTATTCCGTGGTTATCTGTTGGAAACGCTTTGTGATGTCGCTGAGCGCCTCGTCCCAAGTGATGCGCTGCCAACCTGAAGTTTGTGCTTCAGGGCTCGATCGAGGTCCTTTGGGGGCAATTCGCCGCATCGGGTACATCACCCGGTCGGGTGAATAAACTCGATCGAGATACTTCGATACTTTTGCGCACAAAAAGCCTTGAGTTACGGGATGCGCTGGGTCCCCTTCAATCTTGGTGGCCCGACCGTCTTCCACGGTGATGAGCGTGCCGCAGGCATCAGGGCAATCGTGGGGACATGCGGCGTGGACGATTTTCTTCATGCCTGGCTAATTTTACTGATTGTCATCGCTCTTGTCGGAGTCGGAGTCACCATCTTTCTCACCTCCCAGTAGCTTGTACTGTTCGAGCTCAGCTTTGTGCTCGCGAACAAATTGAATGTTGGCGGGATTCACGAAGTCAGGCGGGTCACCCTTCATATCCTGGGCGGCAGTGGCTAGAGCTGCCGTCAACACTGTCATGGGAGTTAATACAAATTCGCGCGCGCTGATTCCATTGGCTTTGAAAAATGCGGCGAGGTGTGGGGACTTTTCGATGAGTGCGGCCTTTTCGATATTTGAAACATCGGTATCGGAGATTTTTTTCATCTCGGCCACCATAACGGCATCATTTTTGCCTTCGGTATTCATTTTCTTCGCCACTTCGGAGAATTTCTGGATCCGCGGCATGGTGAGGAGAAAATCGTGGATCGCTGGTTCATCGGGATTGGAGGTGTCGGTTTTCTTGGATTGCGCGGACAATAACGCAGTACTAGAGGCGAGAATCAGAGCTATAACAAACAAACGGCTAGAAATGCGCATAAAGGTCTCCAGAATCCAAAACGGCTGAAATCACAAGCCTATTAAATGCTAACCCAGCAGGCAGCGGTAAAATCAGATCATGGCAAATTTAACTTTGGTCTACGGACTACGGTTGCTGCCTTCCGACGAACTGACGGAAGTGGGAGACGCGACCCTGAAGCTTAAGAACGGCCGTGAGGCAAGAGTCACCATGCATACCCTCGAGGGCAGCAAGGAAGAGATCGAGAAGCAGTTGCAAAGCAGTCTTGAGGCATTTTTTGATTTCTACCCCGAGATTTAGCCGCAGGTTGTGTTGCCTTACATTCTGGGCTAGACCCGATCGGCCGGTTCGGCCGTCTAACCCTCTATAATCGGGTTTCCCATGGACGCGCCTCTTCGCTATTTGCGCCTTCGACTTCGCCAGGCAGATTTGCTGCCTGGCAGTCGCGTGGCATGGGCTGTGTGCTATCTGCTGGGGCTCGACGTATTGTTATTCGGGTTGCAGCAGCTTCTTGGCGTCTTCAAAGTTTCCTACGGACAGAGTCTTACCGGATGGCTGGATTTTCTCAGCGTGATTGTTATAGCTCTGCTGATGGTGCTGGCCTATCGCTGGCTTAAGTCCAGGTTATTGTGGCGGCTACGGAATCGACTGATCGTCACCTATGTGTTTTTCGGATTCATCCCAGTATTTCTGCTGCTAACCATCGGATTCATCACTATTTATCTCTTTGCGGGCCAGTTTTCTAATTTTCTCGTGACCTCGGAGTTGCACTCCCGTCTGCGGCGCCTGGAAGCGGTGAACGCCGCCGTTGGGGAACAGCTTTCGGCGAAGATGGAGCGGGGGGAACCCCTGGCGTTCGAGTTTCCTCACGGGCCGGGGCCCCAGGGTGAGGACTGGGCACCGCGGCAGATCTGCGCCTGGAAAGACGGAAAAGCGTTGCCGCTATGCGGCACGGACACAAAGCCAGTTCCCGCTTTTCTGCATCCGCCTTTTGCGGACATCGTCCGCGACCAGGGTCGTCTATATCTGCGCGCAGCGGCCAGTTTCAAAGCGGGCTCGGCAAGTCTCATAGTCGTCTCCAGCGAGCCCTTGGATCGCGGACTGCTGGATAAACTTGCAGCGGATCTAGGAGAAATCACTCTATATCCATCAGGAGTGGAACCCGGCAGCAGTGGTCCGGTGGATCCCCCATTTACCGCTGGCAGTTCTCCAGCCTCGGCCGGCCCTCTCGACCGGGCAATCATCTTCGCCGCGCCCTTGCCGGTCGTAGACATCAATACCGGCGAACAGAAGCGAGCCGGAGTATCAATCCAGACGCGGCCCTCGGCACTTTACTCGCGGCTGTTTGTGTTCACCGAGTCAGCCAAAACGGTTCAGTACCTTTTATTATTCGTGCTGATCGTGTTCGCGATTATCGAGATTCTTGCTTTATGGATTGGCACCCGATTAACTCGCACCGTAACCAAGGCTGTTGCCTATCTTTATGACGCGACCCGGCATATTAATCGCGGTGATTTCAGTCATCGTATTCCGGTAACTTCACGAGATCAGCTGGCCACGCTGGGCAATTCCTTCAACTCCATGGCCGAGTCGCTGGAGAAGTTGATCGAAGAGCAGAAGCAGAAGCAGCGTCTGGAAAATGAACTCGTGATCGCGCAAGAAGTCCAGGCGCAATTATTTCCGCGGGAGATTATCCAGCTGCCGACCCTGGAAATGCACGGATTCTGCCGGCCTGCCCGTACGGTCAGCGGAGACTATTATGATTTTCTGCCAATCGGGTCCGACCGACTGGTGCTGGCCGTCGGCGATGTGAGCGGTAAAGGAATTTCTGCTGCCCTGTTAATGGCCACGATCAACTCCGCAGTGCGCGCTTACACGCTGGAAGGTATGCCGGTATTGCGTGAGCCTGCGGCGGTGGGCGCGGTAAAAGGGTCGGGGGTAATGCGGTCCTCGGATTTTCACGGGGCCGAAGTTTCGACTGGAGCAATGCTGGCTCTGTTGAATCATCAGCTCTTCACCAGCACTCCCGCAGAAAAATATGCGACGTTATTTCTGGGATTCTATGACGGCCGCGACCGCAGCCTTAACTACAGCAACGGCGGCCATCTGCCTCCTATTATTCTGAGTGAAGACGGCTCCATTCGACGGCTGGATTGCGGCGGGACGGTGGTAGGACTATTTGACAAAATGAATTATGAAGAAGGAATGGTCACGCTGAAAGATGGAGAGATTTTTCTTGCCTATAGCGATGGCGTCACCGAACCTGAAAACGACTACGGCGAATTTGGCGAGCAACGCCTGATCGAACTGGTCTGGGAGAATCGCACGCTGCCTCTGGCCCGGATCAGCGAGTTGGTAACGGCAGCCGTCGATGACTGGATCGGAGCGAATGAGCAGCCGGATGATGTGACACTAGTACTGGCGCGAGCGAGGTAGGGTATGGTGCGTGCGCTATTCCGCCGCTATCTTATTCAGTTTCCTGTCATTCTGGGCACAGCGAAGAATCCCTATCTGCAAGCGTTCCATGGAGCATAGGGTCCTTCGGCGTAAACAACGCGCCCCAGGATGACATTTTTTAGAGGTCTGAAGAGACCTTAGAAGCATCAATGATCGTTCTCTCTGACATTTCGGCGTCGGTTAAGCAGGCTGCTTCCGATGCCGGCTTTGAGCTTTCGGGCATTGCGCCGGTATGCGACTTCCCTGAGCTTGAACGCTTTCCCGAATGGATTGAGGCTGGACATGCGGGGGAGATGACTTATCTGGAAGCCCGCGATGAAGCCGGCAAGTTGAAGCGAGCTTCTTTGAAAACCGCGGTGCCGTGGGCACGCAGCGTGATTGTTTGCGCGATTAATTACAACACCGCCAAACCGTACTCTACCGAGGTCAGCGATCCGGAAAGCGGGTGGATCTCGCGCTACGCCTGGGCGCAGGAGGATTACCACGACAGCGTGCTTCGCAAGCTAAAAGACGTTGAGCGACATCTGAAACAGGCTGCCGGCGAGGTTCAAACCTGGTGCTACGTCGATACGGGACCACTAGTTGAGCGAGTCTATGCGAAGTACGCCGGCGTGGGCTGGGTGGGGAAGAACACTTGTATTTTGAATCAGCAAATGGGCTCATGGCTGTTTCTGGGTGTGATTCTAACTTCGTTTGAGTTGAGGCCCGACGTGCCTGCGCCGGATCGCTGCGGGAGTTGTACAAGGTGTATTGAGGCCTGTCCTACGGATGCTCTGATCGCGCCGTATCAACTCGACTCCAATCGTTGCATCGCTTACCTCACCATCGAAAAACGGGGAACGATTCCCGAGGATTTGCGCGAAGGTATGGGGCGGCACGTTTATGGCTGCGACATTTGCCAGGACGTTTGCCCGTGGAACCGCAAGGCTCCGGCGACCGGCGCATTTGAGTTTCAGCCACGGGAAGGATTGTTCAATCCTGCGCTGGAGTGGTTGGCTGGCATGACGCCGGAGGTTTTCCGCGAAGTGTTTCGCGGTTCGCCGGTGAAGCGCGCCAAGCTTGCGGGACTCAAGCGCAATGCGCTAATCGCCATGGGAAACAGCGGCGACTCGCGATTTGTGCCGGCGGTGAAGGGCATGGTGGAGGATGAAAACCCGGTATTGGCGGAGACGGCGAAGTGGGCCATGGAACGGCTGACGGGACTGGATTCTTCTCCCCTGAGCGTTTCGGAATGACAACACTGTTTGGTGTCCGTGATAGCATTTTTCGAAATTCGGTGTAGCCTCCTTTGAACTTCCCTTCTATTTCGCGGTTTCTGTTTGCTTCGCTGCTAGGCGTACTTATAAATTCCGCTCATGCCGCCGATCAGCAAGTGCCCAAGTGGTTGCTGATGAGTTCGGCACACTTCGTCGTCCTCACCGACGCGGAGGGGAAAAAGGGCTCAGACGTCGCGTTGCGCCTGGAACAGATGCGGTCGGTTTGCGGCCAACTGCTGATGAAGAATAAGTTGAGCATGCCGGAGCCACTCGACGTGATCGCTTTTAAGGATTACAGCGAGTACGCCCGAGTCGCTCCGCAACAAGATGGCAGGGCTATTGCGGCACAGGGATTTTTTCTTCCCGGACTCGATCGAAACTATATTGTCCTGAACCTTGCCGACGAAGAAAGCTGGTTGGCAGTCAGCCATCAGTTTGCTCATCTCTATTTGAACTACAACTATCCGCCCACTCAACCCTGGTTCGATGAGGGCTTTGCTGAATATTTTTCCAGTTTGCGGGTCGACGACCTACAGGGACAGATTGGAGCTGATCCGGAAAATTTCAGCGAAATTCTGAACACTCAGAAGTGGATGCCGCTGCCGCAATTATTTGACTTTGAAATGAAAGCTTCCGGAGAAGGCTCGCACCATACCCTGTTTTTCGCTGAGTCGTGGATCGTCATGCACTATCTGCTGAACCACGAGAAGCTGCCCGAGGCCGGAAGCTATTTTCAACTGGCGCTCAACGAAAAGGCCAACCCGGAAGATGCGATTCAGAAGGGGTTCGGCATGAGTTCCATGCAACTGGAGCTGGCGGTGAGGGATTATTTCCATTCCCTTTCTGTCCCTAAGAAGCCAATCTCGCCGAAGAGTCAGCCATCGCCGCCTGGCGCCTATCAGTTCACGCCTCTCGGAGTAAATGAAGTTGGGGTCAGCAGTCAGGAAGTCATGCTGCCGCAAGCGAGAGCCCTGGTCGGCGAACTTATGGTGCGCGTCCCGGAACATCGCGACGAAGCCTTGAGACAGCTCGACGCAATGCTCGATGAACCAAAAGGAGAGACCGCAATAGCGCATCGCGCAATTGCCTGGGGACATCTTGAAAAAAACGAGTTTGAGGATGCCAAGGACGAATTACAGCAGGCGTTGCGACTGCAGCCGCAAGACCCCTGGACGCATTTCTATCTGGCTTGGATGAAGTATTACGAGGCGCAGGCCAATGGAACGCTGTTCCCCGGTCTCGCCAACATGATGCTCGACCTCCGTGCCGTGCTTGATTGGAACGATCAGGTCGCCGAGGCCTATCACATGCTGGCCATGGCTAGGGTCGAGGGAGGCGGCGTCCATTCCGCGGTGGAGGCTATTCAGAAAGCCGTGCAATTGAATCCCCGGAGTGAAAAATACCTGCTCGACATGGCCAGAGTGTACATGGCAGCCAAGAAGTGGGATGAGGCCACGACTTTGCTGGAACGGATCGAAGCCGGCAAGGATCCTCAGCTGGCGGCCGCTGCGAGCCAAAATTTAAGTGATCTTCCCACATTGAAGAAATATGGACTGCTGCCGCAGCGCGTACAGGAAGCTCCTAAGCCAGTGGTCAAGCCCAAACCTCCGGTAAAGGCGGCAACCGTGGACGACGCGCCGGAGCCGCCCCGCCCTGCCGAGCCCGAAGTCGATCGTCGCAAGGTGGAATTCGCCAGAGGAAAACTTGTGAGCGTCGATTGCACGAATCAGCCGGTTGCGATCATCAGCATCACGGCTGGAGCCAAGCGACTCAGGCTGCGGACCGAAGACTACAAGTCGCTGTTACTGATTGGCGCCGATGCATTTTCCTGTGGATGGCAGAACCGGCCGATCGTAGCGAACTATAAAGCGGGAGGTAAGTCTGACGGGGATCTGGTTTCGCTGGAAGTGCAATAACGACTTCTGGTCTCGGGCGCAAGCCTGCATCTGAGGTGTACCTCCCAAAGAAGAAACCCTCCCAGGGGAATGGGAGGGTCTAAAGTGAGGGGGTGAAGCTTGGCTACACCACGCGGGTAACGTTCGCCGCCTGGAAGCCTTTTGGGCCTTTCAGTAAATCGAATTCGACGGTTTCACCTTCGTTCAAGGTACGGTAACCGTTCTCTTGGATGGCGGAGAAATGTACGAATACATCTTCTCCGGTGGAGCGCTGGATGAAACCGTAGCCCTTAGCTCCGTTAAACCACTTCACTGTTCCCTTCTCTCTCACAAATTACTCCTTTCGCCTCTTTTCAAGAATTTTTCCTGTGTCCGGTAGGCTTGCTCGTTTACAACCCCCCTCTCGGAGCAACAGGAAATCTAAAGCGATTGAATTTTCGCGCCGCAGTGTCGGCTCCGGAAATAGAAAGGCCCCTGAGTCTCGCGCCATGGAAAAGAACGGCGAGAGACTCCGGGGTCTTTCGATTGCGCGGTTTTTCGACTGCCAAACACGGAAACATCAACCCACCAACCGAGCTCGTTACTATTGGGCAGCAACGAGCAACAGATAATATTCAGGAACTTCGTTTCTGGCAAGAAAAGATTGAGCGAGGAACAAAAATCGTAGGTAGACTTTGTAAACGGTCTTTGGTTGTGAAGCTAACATCGGCCCTGCCCAATATTAGTGCATACACACTTAACTGTTTGATTTTGCTGGAGATATTTGCACAAATTGCAAAGCCTGACTCAACCCGATGAAAACGATCTGCCGGTTAAACGTGGTGGCGCCGCTTCGGCAGTGCTGAAATATTTGTTACACACCGAGGTACATACGTTTGCATTCTCGGTGGCCGCTAACGCAATTTTGTCGTTCTTTCCCTTCGTGCTTTTGCTGATGACGGTGATACGAGACGTCTTTCATTCCCCGGTGATGTACGACATTTTGGTTCAATTGTTGCGAGATTATCTGCCGGCGGGACAGGATTTCGTTATCCGGAATCTCAACGCTCTGGTAGGAGCGCGGCATCGTGCGCAGATCTTCTCCCTGATGATCCTGCTGATCACGTCTACGGGAATCTTCATGCCCCTGGAGGTGGCACTCAACCGAATTTGGGGATTCGCGGAGAATCGCTCCTACCTGGGCAATCAGCTGATCTCGCTCGGACTGGCATTCGGCTGTGGGGTTTTGGCTCTGGCCTCGGTGGCACTAACTGCGGGTAACGTAGCGCTGATGCAGTCGTCGATGCATGGGCGCGGTGTACTCCTGGGACGGTTTTTTGCGTTCCTGATTATGAAGATTTTCGCGATTCTGGCCAGCATTTGCATCTTCTTTTTGATTTACTGGCTATTGCCGAATGGTAAGGTCAGCCCCCGGTCGGTGCTACCGGCGGCCATCATCATGGGACTGCTGTCAGAAGTTTTGAAATACGCCTATATCCTGGCTATTCCTCGGCTGAACTTTCAGGAAGTCTACGGGCCGTTTTCTCTCTCGGTCAGTTTAATGTTCTGGGCCTTCCTTTCCGGATTGTTATTACTCACGGGAGCTCACCTCTCGGCGCGCAACGTTATAAAGAGTGTTTGACCATCACCGGACAGATGTTCACCCGTCACATTCAAGTGTGACGGCTGGTACATTCTTGATACCTTCCCCTGGCTAAGCTAGTGTTCCCTGTCAACGCTGGCCTCTAAGTGAGGCTTGCTATGTTCGCGCGCGAAATCGTTGTTGCTTCACTGGTCCTGGGATTTTGCCTTACTCGCCCGGTTGCCGCCCAGAGCCCGGCTGCGCCTACCTTGGCACAACTATCCAAACAATCAGGATTCATCTTCGCCGGCACTGTTCTAGCGGTTGCGCACGGCGGAGGGGCCAACAGCCTTCCAATCCTAACCATTTCGTTTCGCGTCGATGAGGGGCTTCGCGGGGTGAAGTCGGGACAAACCATGACATTTCGACAGCTGGCTGGACTTCAGGAAATGGACGAGCGCTACCGAATTGGGGAGCATGTTCTGCTCTTTCTTTATCCTGCCAGCAAGCTGGGGCTCACGACGCCGGTAGAAGGCAGGTTCGGACGTTTTGAGATTGACGGCAATGGCCGCGTCCTTTTGGAGGAAGCGCGGATCAGCTCTCTGCAGAGAGACCCAGTATTAAGGGGACCCTTGCGAGGAGACCCGGCTCGCCGTACCGTTGCGCTCGATGACCGCTTGTTCAGACGCGCCATCACACGATCACTAGAGAGCCAGCAATGAGGTGGACTGTTCTGTCATTGATGCTGGCAAACACGGTCCTGCTGTCGCCGTTGGCCAACGCCGGCGGCCCCCGTTATGTAGCCGGAAGCAGCTATTTTGATCCCGCGACCAAGGGCACACCGGTTACATGGGCTCAGGGGGCGGTCCACTATTACACCGATCAGGGAAATCTGAGCAGCCTGCTTCCTGCCGCCGCCGCTGACGCATTCGTCGCCGACGCCTTCAGTCGGTGGACTGGGGTCGTCACAGCCGCGCTGTTGGCCACCCGAGACGGGCAACTCGATGAGGACGTGAGTGGAACCAACGTCACTACGCTCGGCGACAACAGCATTAGCTTGCCGGCAGATATTGTTCCGACGGCGATCGCGAAGCCGGTGGCGATTATTTATGACGAAGACGGCGCGGTCACCGAAGCTTTGCATGGCTCGAGTTCATCGTGTTTTACGAATGCAGTCTTTTCCCTGCCGCCGAGTATGGGCACCGATGCTCACTTCAGGCATGCGTTGATCGTACTAAATGGCCTCTGCGCTACTACAACCGATCAATTGGCGGACATGAAATACCGTCTGATACGTGAGATAGGACGAGTGTTGGGGCTGGATTGGTCGCAAGTGAGTCTGAATCCGGCGCCAGGCAGTCTGCCGGGATTTAGTGTGATGCATGAGCTTGATTCTTTTTCCTGCGTGCCAATTTCTGTCTGCTATGGCGCCAACGCAGCTACTCTGAAGGCTGACGACCGGGCCGCCATATCTCGTTTATATCCGGTCACGGCTGCGAACATTGGCACTCTCCCGGGCAAGCAGCTGTTCTATGAATCCACCTTCAGAGTTCAAGGGTCAGTGCGGTTTGTTGGCGCTAATGGGCTGCCCGGCCTACCGATGCAGGGGGTAAATGTGGTGGCGCGATGGATCGATCCAGTGACCCGCGCGGTATCGAATACGTTTGTTGCCAGCTGCGTTTCCGGCTTCAAGTTTCGCGGCAACGCTGGCAATCCGCTGAGCGGCCTTGCCGACGATGCAGGCAATCGTTTCGATCAATTCGGCTCTGATGATCCCACAGTCGAAGGATCTTTTGATCTCGCTGGCCTGGAGCCAGGTGTTGCGGCATTGACTGCGGAATTCTTGTTGACGGTCGAACCCGTTGATCCGTTGTGGTCCCCATACGTCGGTCCCTATGCTCCGACGCAGGTGTGGCCGTCTGGAATGTCACCCTCAATCATCGTGAGGCCGACAAGAGGCGGAAGTTTGAAGCAGGACATCTTGATGCAAGATAGCGCAATAAATACTGGCGACAGATTTGGCTCGCAGAACGCGCTGACGCCGGCAGCCCTACCTCCGGGCGGAGATTGGAACTCCAGTCTCAGTAGTTACGGGGCGGCAGACTACTTTCGGCTTCCCGGCCAGGCGAATCGAACGCTCTCCATCGAAGTGACCTCGCTGAATGAAGACGGAGTTGCCACCCAAAGCAAGGCTCTGCCCGCCATCGGTATTTGGACCATGCCTAATGACACCACACCGGCCGAGGCATTTACGCTTATACCCTTTAACACCGGTACATTCGGGCTCACCCGGCTCGACCATGTGAGCTTGCTTCGCGTCGCAGACTTTCGCATCGGAATCGCCGACTACCGCGGAGATGGCCGTCCGGATTTCCAATATCATGCTCGCGTTTTTTATGGAGATCGACTTATTCCGGCGAGGGCTAGCGTTGGCGGAGGTACCGCGCTTTCCATTCAGGGCTTGGGCCTGCGCTCTAATACGTCGATCACGATTGGAGACTCATCAGCATCCCCGATGGGAATATCTGTTGGCCAACTGCAAACCTCGGCTCCGCCATTGCCGGATGGCGTTCATGATGTGCTACTTTCCGATCCAGCAACTGGTGCTTCGGCGGCGATGACAGCAGCCATTACCTACGGCGCAGGCCCAGATGACACCATCAAAATGTTGTCTGGAACAAATCTGCCGACGCCGGTCGGCGCGGCGGCGCCAAATTCTTTTCGTGTGCGCGTTGCGCAACTGGACGAAACTACCCCGGTCGCCGGGGCAAGTGTAGTCTTCCAGTCGGCTCCGGCCGTGAGCCTGTCGGCGTGTGGAGGCCAGACCAATTGCACCGTGCTCACCGACCAGAGCGGTCAGGCGTCGACGGCGATGGCGCTGATAACGCAGGCGTCTTCTACAATCACCGCCCTGCTCGCGCCGGCTTCGTACTCACCCGCGAAACAGGTATCCACTACGCTCGTACCGCAACCGGCAAAGGCGCTCGATATAGCCATGGCAACTGAAAACATCTGGGTCGCAGCAGGAAATAACTTCGATCTGCCAGTCTCCGCTCGGGTGCTTGCCAGCGGAGTACCCCAGAGTGCGCGGTCGGTAAAATTTCAAATTGTGCAGGGGAATGGTTCTTTAAGTTCAGCCACTGCAACGACCGATGCCGGAGGCAATGCTGTCACCAGCGTGCATCTGGAAACGACATCTCGCGAAGTCCAAATACTGGCATGTGTTGCGCCTGCCAACCTGCCATGCACACGGCTGCTCACAATATTCCCGGTAGCCACGAGCTTATTGCGATTGCAAGTGGTGTCTGGGAATTTTCAGGCGCTTCCAGTGGGACAAATTTTCCAGCCTCTCGTGGTAAGGGTGAGCGACTCTGATGATCCCACTAGCGCGCATCCGGTGGCGGGCGCCTCGGTACTCTTTCAAGCGACCGTCACACGGCCTCAGAACGACGGCCCAACAGTGGTAATCGGCGATACGAATATTCACCGCAATCCACCACCGTCGGTTTTGGGGACCTATCAACTCACTGCGGTCTCGGGTGCGGATGGATTGGCAGCGATATTCCCCGCGACTTCAGAGGTACCAGCCGTAGAGATTCAAGCTATGGCATACACAGGATTGGCGTCGCTGGCGCTTAATCTGCGCGTACTTGCGCCGCTACCGGCGCCAGTGACCCTGGCGCGGACGTTAGCGATCAAACCGAAAGGCGTGCCGGTCAAAAGTGGGACATTGCGAATCCCGAGGTCGCCGTCGAAGGCTCGCCAGCGGAATGCATCAAGTTTGCGCTAAGCAGAGTTCCAGTTTTAGTTCAGGCGGCAAAGTCTTCCCGCGGATGATCTGCCGACCGTTCGGGCACTCGATCGGTAACTTCCGCCAGATTTGCCAGGCGCTGCGCCAGATCGTGAGTCAGCCATTCCTGCCGGTAACGCCAGTGATAATTTCCGTGTGGAGTGCTCGGGGTATTCAAGCGGGCTTCGCTGCCTAGACTAAGAACGTCCTGCAACGGAACCACTGACAAACTGGCGATGGAACTGTGAGCCAAACGGATCAGCGCCCAGTTGATTCCGTCATCGCAGCGTCCGACTAGTGCTTCGGCGGCGCGGCGTTCCTGTTCCCCGGCAGTTCTCCACCAACCGAGAGTGGTGTCGTTGTCGTGGGTGCCGGTGTAGATTACGTAGTCCTCAGTCAGGCGGTGCGGCAGGTAAATGTGGGCGCCGGCATCGCCAAATGCGAATTGCAACACAGCCATTGCTGGAATGTCATGCCGCAGTCGAAGCGCGGTGACGTCGGGAGTTATAACGCCAAGGTCTTCCGCAAAGAACGGCAGACTGCCCAGCTCCTCGCGAAGTTTGTGAAAGAGGTCGTCCCCCGGCCCGTCGACCCAGTGGCCGCGAATCGCGGTGGGCTCGTGCGCCGGAATTTCCCAGAACTGCGCAAAGCCGCGGAAGTGGTCGAGCCGAATGTAATCGCAGGTTTGGGTCGCCCAGCGCAGACGCTGCACCCACCACTTGTACCCTCGGCTGCGCATGACATCCCAGTCGTAGAGCGGGTTCCCCCAGCGTTGCCCATCAGCGCTGAATGCGTCGGGCGGTACGCCGGAAACAACTTCAGGCTCAAGGTTCTCGCGCAGGCGAAAACTCTCGCGATTCGCCCATACGTCGGCGCTGTCGTAATCGACAAAAATTGCGATGTCGCCAACCACCCGGATCGAACGTTCTGCGCAATATTGGCGCAGCGAATGCCACTGCTCATAGAAGGCGAATTGCAAAATTCGTTTGATGGCTAACTCTCCGGCAAGCTCCCGGCGCGCGACATCAATCGCCTCAGGTTCGCGTCGAGCTAACTCGCGTGGCCACAAATTCCAGGCTTGCTTTCCATAACGGTCGCGCAGAGCGTCGAACAGAACAAAGTCGTCAAGCCACCAGGCATTGTCGGCGCAAAAACGATCAAACCGCGAATGTGCCCAGTCGGGTGGCCGCTGCATGAAATTTCTGGCAGCTTCCTCCAACAATGGTTGCTTATGTTTGGTGACTTCAGCGTAATCAATCGATTTTATTTCCGCAGGTAAATCGGCGAGGCGCGCTTTGTCGATCCATCCTCGTTCCGCCAACCGTTCCAGACTGATCAAGTGTGCATTGCCCGCGAACGCAGAAGTGGATGAGTATGGCGAAGTTCCGTTGGCGGGTGGCCCAAGCGGCAAAACCTGCCACAGACCTTGGCGGCCGTCAGTCAAAAAATCAACGAATTTATAGGCCGCCTCTCCCAAGTCTCCGATACCCCCGCGCGAGGGAAATGAGATGGGATGAAGCAGAATTCCGCTGGACCGAGGAAACGACATTCGTGGGATCTTCCGTTTATTGTCCCGCCGCAATAGCTAGCAGCAGGGCTTCAGGATAAAGGTCGTGGATGCACCAAAGATCCGCAGACACGGCGAATCGTGGATGCCGGTGGAACAGGCTACTCGCCCTCGGCACCAGATGTTGGCCGAGTGAGCTTTTCCTTTTCCTGCTGGTTAATTTTGATTTTGCCGGACTTCTCCATCTGATCGCGGAGATTGCTTACGAAAAGTCCAAAAAGTTCAGACTGTCTATTTTGTAGCAGTGAATCGCGAATTCCGTCTTTCTTGGCATCGAAATCCTGCTGGGTCGGCTCTTGCTTCTCAACTACGCTAAATACAATGCCGCTGCTGGCGGCCGTGATCGGTCCGCTGATTTCCCCGGCCTTCATGGTGAACGCAACTGACGCTGGTCCGCTCATCGAGCCGATGTCCGGCACCTGGCCATCAGGCAGAACCAAATCGCTGGTTTTGACCGTCGCACCCAATTCTTTCGCAGCCTTCTTTAGATCGTGGCCGGCTTTCGCTCGGTCCGACAATTCCTGCGTCTTTTGCGAAAGCAGCGTCGCGGTCCGCTCATTCTTGAACTCAGACTCGACCCGGCTCCGAATCTCGTCGAATGTTGGGGTGGACGGAGGTTTTATCGCGATCAACTGAAACACCGCGGAGCCTTGAGGCAACTGGGCCTGATCAGGGGGCGCCTTCTCGGCCTGCGCGAACACTGCGTCCATGAATTGCGGGGCATTGCCGATGCCGGGCAAAGAATCGTTGCGAGAAACGAAGTCGGTGGTGATTACCTGCAGTCCTTTATCGCCTGCCGCCTTGTCCAAGCCTGCGGTGCGAGCCTGGCTCAGTAAAGAGTTTGCCGCTGCTTCCGACGCCCGCGCCAGCTTCTGCTGCTTAAGAATCGGTTCTACCTGATCCTTCACATCGGCAAGGGTCTTCAGGTGAGCATCTTGCTTGTCGTCAACGTGAATAATGTGGAATCCGTAGCTGCTCTGCACCAGATCGCTGGTACTGCCTTTAGGCAGTGAGAACGCGACCTTCTCAAATTCAGGAACGGTACGGCCTTTGCCAATCCATCCAATGGACCCGCCACTCTCAGCGCTACCCGTATCTTCGGAATATTTTTTAGCAAGAGCCGAAAAGTCACCACCGGCTTTTACCTGTTTCAGAACGTCTTCAGCCTTCTTGCGTGCGGCATCGACTCCAGCCTGGTCTACCTTGCCATCGGGTCCAGCCAGTGGAGTCTTAATAAGAATGTGGCGTACGTTTACCTGCTGATCAACGCGGTATTCGTCGCGGTGCTGGTCGTAGTAAGCCTGCAAATCCTGAGCGGTAACCTGGGTGTCGAGCTTGCTGCTGTCAATGACTGCGTATTTAATCTTTCGCTTTTCCGGAATCGAATTGTTGTAGGTGGCCTTGTTGCGGTCGTAAAAAGCCTTAAGCTCCACTTCGCTAGGATGAATTGACTTAGCGATTTCGTCCTTATCCAGGACCGCGTAGTCGAGCTTTACCTTGGTATTTTTCTCTTCAAAGTCCTTGCGAATCTGCGCATCGGTCACGGTCGCGCTGCCCGCCACCAGATCCCGCAGTTTGGTGAAGAGAATCTGATCTTTTACCTGGCCTTCAAATTGAGCGATGGTGATTCCGGCCTGATCCAGACGAGCCTGGTACTGGTCCTGACCTATAAAATTACCGCCGGGAAAAAACACTGCGGAATAACGCCCATGCTGCAACTCGTCGCGAACTTCTTCGTCAGTGGCACGCAATCCAAGATGATTTGCTTCCGCGATAATGGCTTTTTCGGCGATCAGGTTGTCCAGAGCGCGAGGCGCAATGAAGGGCCGCAGCATTGCCGCCTGCGGTCCAGCTTTAGGGAACTGTTCCCGCAGCATCTGGTCAGTAGTTCGGGAAACCTCAAGCGTAGTGACATCGGCGCCGTCGACGGTCGCAATGACGCCTTGGCCAGGACCACCGATGCCAAGAGTCGCACCTCCGCTCGGCACCAGGCTTATGACCATGGCTCCGCTAATAACCAGCAGCATCCCGCCGAGTACGATCTTCTTGATTGGCCCGGGGGTTTGCAAAAAACGAATCATTTGGCTTCACTCCATGAAATGTGCGGAAGAGTTGATTATAAACTAACTAGATTTGTTCTTGCCTCTTGCAGCGGTTGATGATAATCAAGAGCTAGTTAAACGATTTAATAAAGGAACCACCCTAATGAAACTACTGGCAGCGGTTTGTTTCGGCATTTTGCTGGCGGCGACCACTTATGCCCAACCAGGACCACCCGCATCTCATCCCGACGGTCGAATTCCACTGGCTGCCGGCTGGTCACTACAGTCGTCCGCGCAAGTTCCCGAGAGTGGTGATGCTATCTCCAAGCCCAACTTCCAGCCCAAGAGTTGGTTCACGGTGGAAGTCCCCACCACGGTGGTGGCCGCATTGGTGAAAAAGAAGGTTTATCCCGACCCTGAGTTCGGCATGAACCTGCGATCTTATCCGGGGATGAATTATCCCATCGGCGAAAATTTCTCTGAGCTGCCCATGGCCGCCGACAGCCCGTTCAACGTGCCGTGGTGGTATCGCAAGGAATTCGCCTTGCCCGCCGCTCTTAACGGTCGCACCATTTGGCTCAATTTCGCAGGTATCAATTACCGCGCAAATGTCTGGTTGAACGGAACGCAAATCGCGAACTCGAATGATGTGGTGGGCGCGTGGCGCACTTACCAGTTCAATATCACCAAGGCCGCTTTGCCGGGAAAAACCAATGTCCTAGCTGTGCAAATTTCGCCGCCCACTGACACCGACCTGGGGATTACCTTCGTCGACTGGAATCCTTCGCCGCCCGACAAGAACACAGGCTTGTGGCGGGCAGTCGACATCACATCCAGCGGGCCCGTCGAGTTGCGTTACCCCACCGTAGTGTCCAAGGTTGAATCCCCGGAAAATCAGTTGGCGCACCTCACCGTCACCGCCTTGCTAAAAAACAGCACCCGCAACCCGGTGAAGGGCGAACTCAAAGGCCGCATCGGCCAAGTCATGTTCTCGCAGGAAGTTCAGCTAGATCCGGAGGAATCGAAAGACGTCGCATTTACGCCGGAGAAGTTTGCTGCGTTGAACATGCATAACCCTCGTTTGTGGTGGCCGGCGCAAATGGGCTCGCCCAATTTATACAAGCTGAATCTGGAATTCGTGGTAAATGGCAAGATTTCCGATAGCACTGAATCCAACTTCGGAATCCGCCAGATTACATCTCAACTGAACGCGGCGAATGGACTGGTATTTTCGATCAATGGCAAGAAAATTCTGATTCGCGGCGGCGGCTGGTCGCCCGACATGATGATGCGCGAAAACTCCCAACGCATGGAAGACGAATTTCGCTACGTACAAGACATGGGCCTCAACACCATTCGACTTGAGGGCAAGCTCGAGACCAAAGAATTTTTTGACCTCGCCGATCGTAAGGGTGTTCTCATCATGGCGGGATGGTGCTGCTGCGATTTCTGGGAGCAATGGCCCAAGTGGACCGATGAGACCTACAAAGTGGCGCAGCAATCGTTGCGAGATCAGATCTACCGCCTGCGCAGCCATCCCAGCCTGGTGATGTGGCTGAATGGCAGTGACAATCCGCCGCCGGCCAATGTCGAGCAAATGTATTTAGGGATTGAGAAAGAGCTGTTATGGCCCAATCCGACAGTGTCATCCGCCACGGCGAAGCCTGCGGAAGGAAGTGGCACCAGTGGCGTGAAGATGACTGGGCCGTATGAATATGTGGCTCCCGCGTACTGGTTGCAGGACACCGTGGAGGCCCAGCCTCCGCATAACTGCAACGCTGGCGGGTGCGGCGGCGCGCACGGCTTTAATTCAGAAACCAGCATGGGCCCCGCTGTTCCCCCAATCGAAAGCATCCGCGAGATGCTGCCAAAGGACCACCAATGGCCGATCGATGAATTCTGGAACTATCACGCCGGCGGAGGCGAGTTCAAAGACATCCACGTTTTTACCGACGCCCTGAATGCGCGTTACGGCAAGGCTGAAACGTTGGAGGATTACACCTTCAAATCGCAGCTCATGGCGTACGAAGGCGTCCGCGCCATGTTCGAAGCCTATAGTCGCAACAAATACGGTTCATCCGGCGTCATTCAATGGATGCTGAACAATGCATGGCCCTCGATGATCTGGCACCTTTATGACTTCTATCTGCGTCCAGGTGGCGGCTACTTCGGCGCGAAAAAGGCGATGGAGGCGCTGCATCCCGTGTTCGGTTATGACGACCGTTCGGTTTGGCTGGTTAGCAGCCAGTACGCCAACGCTAAGAACCTGAAGCTGACCGCTAAGGTCTTCAACCTGGGCATGAAGGAGCTATTCTCCAAGCAAGCAACGGTCGACGCGGCGGCTGATAGCACCCGCAAGATTTTAACTCTCCCGGATCTCCAGGACCTTAGCCCAACCTACTTCCTTCTGCTGCGAGTCGAAGATGCCAGCGGCAAAATTGTCGGATCGAATGTTTACTGGCTGTCTACCAAGAACGAAGCCCTGGATTGGGAAAAATCGAGCTGGTGGACGACTCCTACCAGCACCTACGCCGATTACACGGCGCTCGGACAGCTCCCCAAAGTAAAACTGACTTCAAGCAGCAGAACCGAACGCAAAGGCGAGGATGACGTTACGCATGTGACGCTGGAAAATCCCGGAAAGACTTTAGCGTTCTTCGTTCGGATCAAGCTAAGCAGCTTGCAAAACGGCGACGAAATTTTGCCGGTGCTGTGGGAAGACAACTACATCACTTTGCTACCGGGAGAGAAGCGCGAGATTACCGCGACATATCATGCCAAGCAATTGCAAGCGGCTAAACCGGCGATTGAGGTTACGGGTTGGAACGTGGAGAAGATGGCGGACTAACCGCCTGCCGAACGGCATATTGGCGACGCCGGAAGAATGACCAGAGCTTCTAGGCTTCTTCCGGCGGCAGTTCGAAATCCACCAGATCGCCGCGGAAGCCACGAGTTTTCCAGGCCCCGAAGGCGATGCCCACCGCCATCCAGATTACCCCACCGATAATGGCGGGACGACTAAGGTTCAGCCACAGCAACAAGCAGATGAAAAATCCGATAACCGGCGGGATGAAATTCCAGACTTTCTTCTGCCCTTCGCGAACAAAATAGCGCATGAATGCTGCCGCGTTCACCCCCATGAAAGCGATGAGAGCACCAAAATTCAGCATCTCCGCTCCCAAGCCGAAGCTGAAAACACCGATGCTAACCAATAACGCTCCCGCTAACGCTACTGCTCCGACAAAGATTACATTGTTGCGAGGCACGTGCCGCTTGGGATCAACCACGCCAAAAAACGATTGTGGCAACGCCTTGCTTCGGCCCATGCCATAAAGCAGGCGGGCGGCGCCCAACTGGGCGCCCATGCCGGAACCGAAATTTGCCACCAGCAAGGTAAAACCAACGATGGCGAACATCGGCTTCCAGGCGCGTGCCGCAGCGAAAACAAAACCAGTATCCACATTGGGGAATGGCTCAGAGGCAGGCCACAACAGCTGCGCCGCGTAAACCTCTATGGCAGATAGAAAACCAATGACCACGCAGGTAAGCACGGTCGCCAGCAGAATATTGCGACGAGGATTCTCCGCTTCTTCAGAGAGCGTAGAAATCCCGTCAAAACCTATGTAGGTCAGCACTGCGATCGAGGTTCCACCCAGAACAGCTTTGGTATTCCATAACGCCGGATCGTAGAAAGGCCGGGTAAAAAATCCGGCAGCATCGTGCGGTACTCCGAAAATATAGCGGGCGGCGGTTACGAAAAAGATGGCAATAACTACGCCCATACCAATCGCAAGTCCCGTGTTCACGCGCGCAGAAGTTTTGACTCCCTGGATATTCAGGCCGGTAAAAATTCCGGCAAAGAAGATTGCCCAAATCCAGTAGGGAACACCGGGGGCGAAGACATGCGCCTGCTGGCTGCACCAAATTGTGCAGATCATGGGATTGAGCATGTAATCCATCACCATGCTCCAGCCGGTAACATATCCAAGCGCCGGATTAATTTCCTGTCCAACGTAAGTAAAGGCCGAACCCGCGCTAGGATAGGCGCGCGCCATGCGTCCATAACTGATTGCGGTAAAAAGCATCGCTACCATCGCAATCAGGATGGTGGTGATAACGTGCCCGTGACCCCGCTCGCTCAACACCCCGAACACCGACATGGGCGCGGTCGGCTGAATCACAATGATGCCGTAAAGGATTAGGTCCCACAGGGTAAGTGAGCGTCGAAGCCGGGGAGCAGACGATTGAGAATTGGTGCTTGAAGTCGCCATGGGTCAGGTTATTGGATTCGGAGTGGGATCAATTGTCAATATTAAAACGATTCGTAATGTTTCACTTCCCTTCGTTTTGAGCGCAAGGAAGAATCCATGGGTCGCTCTAATTGGCCGCAGAGGTCCTCTTGGCCGCAAAAAGCGCCCCTCGTGATGACAGCTCTTACTTGCGATAGTCGAACTTATATTTCTGCGGTTCGTCGCCGGAAACGTGGCGCGTGTTGTACTCCAGTAAGTAGTTGAGGTGTGACTCGTCCATGGGGAAACTCTTTCCTTCTCCATAGGGGTAAGTGCCCATCGCCTGGAATGGCATCGGTTCCACGGTATCGCCGTGCGCGGCGTAGAAATCCATATCTTTTTCGTAGCCGTTAGCGAGGAAGAAGTAGTCGCGCGACCATCCCTGCGCCAGCGGCGGAAGAGATGCGGGGTCGAATTCCAGCGCCACTTGCTCTCCAGATCCAAACACAGTCAGGCGATCATCCGCCGCGGTTAAGAGGGGCAACACATCGCCGAATCGGGTGTAGGTTCCAGCTTGACGTGCATAGGGGCCGGTTCGGCTCGCGTTTTCGTAGACGTATTTTACGACTCCTGGCGGCGCTGCCTCGGTTTGGCGCGGATATCCATGAAAGCTGAGCGCAGCATCGGCTAGTGGCACCGGCGTCACCTGAACTTTTTGGTTCTGCGGATCTCGATCGATGAGAATGCTGTCCCAATAAATCTGCAAGTTTGTCCAGATGCGGATGCGCTGCGTTCCTTGCGGAAGCTTACCGGTGAGGTTTGCGGTCATGGTGCGGGGACCGCCGGCGGGAAATCCCATGTCGTCGATGACGCGATTCCATTTTCCCTTTGCGTCCTGCGCTTCAACATACGGAGCCACCGCATGAATACCCGCCTGATCGGCGGCGTACATTCCGGTAGCGGTGAAATATTCAATCTCGCCATGCATAAGCAGCCACAGTGATCCACCGCGATACGGCTGCCCCAGGTCAAGTTCCAGGCTATGCAGTTTTGTGAAGCCCTTGAATGGCGTCAATTCAAAGTCGCCGATATAACGATGCGCCAAAAGTTTAGGCAGCAGATTATGCCGATGTTCGTCCCAGACACCAGCAGGAATACGAGGGCTGTAACTGGTCACAACTTTGAATGGCGGGTACGGCGGATTGCTTGCGAAATATTCGTTGGGATACACCGTAACGTTCGTGGGATGGTCGATTGCCAGCAGTTTTACCTGATCGAGGTAAACAACTTCTTCCATCGGCTCCATCAGGCGAAAACTCAATTTGCCATCTTTCATCTGAATGGCGTTTTGGTCAACCTTCACATATTCGGTGGGGCGCGCGATGTTTCGTTCCCCGGGAGCCACCCAGTGTCCGACGACTCCGGCGCCAAGCACGTCGGCGACCAGCTCATAGTGATGCCCATCCCAGGCGAATAATGTTGGACACGAACTACCACGGCGGTCCATTTCCAGGTAGTTGTGTTGCTTGAGCCCAGCCACTTGAATTTCATCCTGTAACACGCCAGTGGGCCACAACATGCGAACGACGTCCGCTTCTTTCGCTTGCCCCAGGCCAACCACAATGTCAGTGGAGTTCTGCCCCAGATATCCCGACGAGCCTGCAATCTCGAATTTCTGGCGATTGCCTCCAGCAAAAATTTCGACTTTGGTTCCAATGGCGGATTTATTGTCGTTGAGCCCCTTCAGCGCCAACCGCATCCAGTTGTTCTTATTTCCCCCTTGATTGCGCAGCAGGACCACCGGACCGTGATTCTGCGTGACCAGGAGATCGGTAGCGCCGTCGCCGTCATAGTCGGCGGTCACAATCGAGCGCGGGTCTTTCAACACAATTTTATCGAGACCAACTTCGGCCGTCACATCCTTGAATCCATCTGGCCCCAGATTGCGGAACAGGCGGATCTCACCTTTGCCTTCCGCCGTTTCGCCAGTTGCGGCGAGGTCAACCCAACCATCGTTGTCGTAGTCGAAAGCCACCACGCCGAAGCCGCGAACCCAGTTTGGAGTTGGAAGGGTAACCAGCTCAAAACTCTTGCCATGCTGGTTGCGCCATAAGCTGATGCCGGGCGCTGACCAACTGGCAAAAGCGATATCCATCCAGCCGTCATGATTGAAATCAAGCACGGCCACGCCCGCTGTTGCTTCAGGCGGCGTGGCCGGCCAAGGCTTACGGGCGGCGAATTTCCCCTCGCGCGGATTTTCGTAAATCGTCGGCGCACCGGCTGCTGTGCTGACCAGAAGATCCACGGCGCGGTCATTGTTATAGTCGGTACCAACCGAGGCGAGGTTCAGACCATCGCCTTCCATGCCAACAGCGCGCGTGACCTGGGTAAAAGTTCCATTGCCGTTGTTACGAAACATCACATTGAACGGACGAAGCTGGTCGAATGCAAACGCAGCAGGCTTTCCGCCCTCCGTGACAGCTTGGTCGGTCAAGTGCGTGACGTACAAATCTACGTCGCCATCGTGGTCGTAGTCGATGAAGGTGACGCCGGCATTCAGGCCGTCGCTTTTGACTCCCGCAGCTTCGGTCACGTCTTTAAATGTGCCACCCTTTTCGTTGTGCAGCAGCAATACTCCTCGATCCAAGGTGACCACCAGATCGGTTAAGCCATCGTTGTCAAAATCGCCGGCGGTGCATCCAATGCCATGAAGCGAAGAATCAATCCCCGCCTTCTTGCTAACATTTTCAAATTTTCCGTTACCCAGATTGCGATAAAGCGCCATCCCCCCGTCGGCCCCGTTATCTGGAAGGAAAAGATCGGGCTTGCCGTCGCCGTCGTAATCGAGGAAGCATGCTCCCGGCCCTATGAAAGAAGCGAGATCGCTGGCCTTTCCGTCCGACTTGGTCAACAATCCTGCCGCAGCCGTGACCGCAACAAAATGAACGGGAATGGCCGCTGGCACTTTCTCGGTCACTCCGGCGGATTCCTCGACTCGCGAATATTGCCCCTGCTCTCCGTACGCGAGACTGATCGGCGAACCCAGCTTGTTCTGCGTGATGTACTGAAAGCGCTGCAGATGCTGGCGGGCATTGGCAAGATCGCCCGATTGCTGATAAGCCCGCGACAAGCCGAATTCGCCGGACGCATGCAGTGGGTTCAGTTTCAGGGCGTGTTGAAAGGCGTCAATAGCCTGCGGATATTGCCTCAACTGCGAGTAAGCGCTCCCCAGGAAGTACCAGGTATCGGCGTCGTTTGGATCAATCTCAGTAACCCGGCGGAAAGCATCGATCGCCGCCTGCGAATCACTGGAATTTTTGCTGAGCAGTCCGATGTTGTACCAGGCGTGCGGATCCTTGGGCGATCGCTTTACCACCAACTCCAATAATTTCCTGGCTTCGTCGACGCGCCCGAGGTTCAGCAGGGCCACACCTTGATTCAATTGCGCGATCAACATCGAGGGATCAAGCGCCGCCGCTTCTTGAAAGGCTTTGAGTCCCTTCTCGAATAACTGCTGATTCATGTAGGCCGCGCCGATATTGTTGGATCGCGCGGCCTCTGCGCTCTTTGAGGAATCGGGAGCGGATGCACCCAAAGAAACCACCGTCAAAACCGCAGCAACAACGGAGAAGAGCCTGGATCGAATCATGAGATAAGAAATTTAACCACAGCGGCGACCGAAGAAACACAGAACTTTCATCGGAGCCCCAAAGTCACACCGGCGGCTGGGGATAGTTGCCCAGCTGCGCCTCCAACTCGGCCGCCACCGAAAGCACCAATTCTTCCTCCCACGGCCGGCCCGCCAGCTGAACTCCGATCGGCAGTCCGTCTTTGGACTGCGCCACTGGCACGGCAACCGCTGGATTGCCCAATAAGTTAAACCACTCGGTATAGCTCCACGCGTCAAGGTACTTTACTTTTCGTCCTTCGATGTCCCACTCGCGTTCTCCGTGGCGAAAGGCGGGAATGGCTGCCACCGGACAGAGCAGAATCGGATAATCCTTCATCTGCGCGAACACCTGCATGCGTACCAGATCACGCTGTATCCAGGCATCGAGCAGCGTACCGGCGGTATGCGAAGGTTCGCCGGCAACCCACTGCATGAATTCTTTTAGCACCGGGCTCAGCTCCGCCTCATGTCCGGCGACCATCGGCCCCAGCAGCATTCCGCCCGCAACTCCAAAATATTTCCACCAGAGTTGCCGCGCCTGCTGCAATCCATCGGGTCGAAAAGGCTCGACCGTAAACCCCGCTTGCCGCAGGGCCCTTGCCGCAGTGCGAACCGCAAGTCGTGTTTCAGCCGTCACTGGAGTGCGGCCATCATCTTCGAAATAACCGATTCGCAGCTTCCGCGCCTCTTCTGATTTCGGCCACCGCAGCGGCACCGGCGCTGACGATGGATCTCCGACATCCGGCCCCTGCATCGCTTCGAACAGCAATTTCAAGTCTCCAACAGTGCGCGCCATGGGTCCTACAACGCCGGTCAGAGCAAATGGTCCCACCGAATTCGGGAAGTGCCCGGTGGCAGGGATCCGGCCGGGAGTGGGCTTCAGTCCGCAGATTCCGTTGAAATGCGCCGGTTCGCGAATCGATCCGCCGCCATCGCTGCCCACTCCACCAGCGGAACATCCTGAGGCGATCGCCGAGGCCTCGCCGCCACTGGAGCCTCCCGCCGTGCGCGACAGATCCCAGGGATTGTTTGTCCGCCCATACAAAAGATTGTCGGTTTCCCAAGCCATCAGCAATTCTGGAGTGTTAGTCATGCCAAGGATAATCGCCCCCGACGCGCGCAATCGGGCTACCAGCGGCGCATCCTGTGTTGCCGTGTGCCCCCGACGCAGCGCGGTTCCGGCCTCGCTACGCATTCCTTCGACATCAATCGCACTCTTAATGCTTAGCGGCACACCGTGCAGAGGGCCAAGATTTTCGCCGCGCGCGATCGCATTTTCGGCATCCTGGGCCTGATGCCGGGCGCCGGAAACATCAACTTGCACAAATGCATTGAGGACTGGGTTCAGCTGTTCGATACGAGCCAGGTGAGCTTCTACTAAATCGACGGGCGAGATATCGCGGGTGCGGATCTGCGCCGCCATGGTAGCTGCAGAAAGATATGTGAGGTCAGACATGCACGGCGGCACACCCGATACGCAGTCTGCGGGTGAATTAGAAGTTTAGCAGGGCGAACCGACGTGATCGTCTTAGTGCGCAAGCCGTACAAGTTTGCGCGTCCGCTCCGGAGGCATCAAAACCCGTACCGCATCTCGCTTTTTGGCTCCATGTTTCAATAGCCAGGTGTTCAGATGCTTACGTGATGTTGCCTTAAGCCGGGAGAAAAACAGACCGGCGCGGCCACTGTCATCTGACCAGATGACTTCTCCGACAGCCTCCACATTGTGATTGGTGCCCGGTATGACAAAGCGCATTTCCACTTCACGCACCGGCGGAAATGCCTCCGGCGCCTGTAGCGAAATGCCCTGTTCGCTGACGTCCAGTACCAGTGCGGGCATCGCCGCCACCCCAAACTGCAAATAGACCAGCGTCTCGATCTTGTGACGAGAGGTCTGCCGGCGGTCGGCACGCATTAGGTCGCGTCCCGCCTTAAGCGAGCATTTGACCTGGTCGTGATCCAACGGCTTATACAACATCACGTTGGCTCCGGCGTGTGAGGTTTCACCCGCTGTGGAAGCCCCGATCAGCGCAAACAAAATTGGCCGCCGCCCCGGCTCTACCATACGCGCCATTTTCGCTACCTGCGTGGCGCCTGCCAGGTCAAAGTCCAGGATTAAACCCGAGTACTGGCCACGAACCACGCGTTCCATGGCCTCGTCCGCCGACGCGCAGACTTCATGGTCGATCTCAAGGTCATCCAGAACAGGATTTATCACGCTTAACGAGCGCCGGTCAGAGCAGACCAACAAAGCATTCAACACCATGAATGCAGCTTATGAGAGCCCAGAAGGCCCGTAAACGTGACACCGGTAATATTTTTGGAGGTTACTATGCCTTCAAATCCCGCTATGGGAGCGGCTTTTAGGCCGCTCCCATCGCTGGGGATTAGGCTACTTTAGGGGTTTCTTGGCGTCTTTCGGCAAACATGGAAATCATCTCTCGATTGAAGGCCGGAATATCCGAGGGTTGGCGGCTGCTCACCCAATTCTGGTCGTGGACCACTTCTTCATCTACCCACTGCCCGCCGGCATTCCGAATATCGTCCTGAATGGTGTGATAGCTGGTGATAGTGCGCCCTTTAAGCAGGCCCGCAGAGGCCAAAAGCCAGGGCCCGTGACAGATGACCGCAATGGGCTTGCCCGCCTTGTCAATTTCGCTCACAAATTGCTGCGCCGCCTTCTCAACCCTAAGTGCGTCTGCATTCAGAGCCCCACCGGGCAGAAGTACTGCGTCGAAATCTGCGGCTTTGACTTTATTCAGAGTCATGTCGACGTCGACTTGATCTGCTTTGTCATGGTGTTTCATTCCCTGGATTTTTCCTGATGCCGGTGCAATCACCGTCGTTTTTGCGCCCGCTTCTTCCAATGCCTTCCGCGGTGCGATAAGTTCAATCTGTTCGAAACCGTCTGTCGCCAGAATTGCCACCCGCATGCCATCCAATTGTTTCTCAGCCATAAAATCTCTCCCGAGGGTTTTCTTTGTCACTCTTAGTTTCAACTTCCCAAAACTTCGGTAGCATCCGGTAAATGCCTGATGGATTGAGATAATGTTCTGTAGGAAAGTGAAGGTTCACCTGGAGGGTATATGGCACCAAAACACGCTCCCGGCTTCTTGAAAATCGTAGCGGACGCAAAGCAGCGGGTACGCGAAGTCACCATCGACGACGTAAAAGCCAAGCTTGATCACAATGAGGAGTTCGTCCTGGTTGACGTTCGCGAAGAGAGTGAATTTGCCAAAGACCACCTGCCCGGCGCCATCCATCTTGGCAAAGGTGTGATTGAGCGCGATATTGAAGAGCGCGTCCCCGATCCGGCGACGCCTTTGGTCCTCTACTGCGGCGGCGGCTTTCGTTCCGCCCTGGCAGCCGACAACCTGCAAAAGATGGGTTATACCGACGTAGTTTCCATGGACGGTGGCGTACGCGGGTGGCGTGAAAAGAATTTTCCTTTCACTAAAGATTGAGAATTCAGTCATTTAGCTGCCTACCCCGATAGTAACTTGCGACTGCACCCTTAGGCAGGCAGGATTATCCCAACGCATCAGCCTTAAAAGAAATTGAAGAGGGCTCTGGGCAGGATTGCCCGGAGGGGGAAATCCATGAAATCAACCGTGCTCTTGATTGATGACAGCAGATTTATGAGAAAAGCGAACGAACTGGCGCTGACGCGGTCCGGTTACAGCGTACTCGCGGCCGGTGATGGCGAGGAAGGCTTAAATATGGCCTGCGAGCGCGTACCAGATCTAATTGTTCTCGACATGATGTTGCCCAAAATTCCCGGCCAGCAGCTCTTGCAGGCGTTAAAGAAAGATCCGCGCACTTCCCAAATTCCAGTAATTGTCCTCAGCAGTCTTCCTCAAGCTAATGAAGAACGGCTGAAAAATGAGGGTGCCGTCGCTTATTTTGAAAAAGCCAGCTTGGGAATCGACACCGGTTCCACCCGTCTGGTGCAGGCAGTCGGCCGAGTTCTCCAGTCCTTTCAGACTAGCCGCCCCCGGCCAGAGTTCACCAATTAACCGGAGCCAAATTCGTGAACAAAGGACAAAATAATTCGGCAACCGGAACCGGCATCGCAGCCGCGCTAAGCGTGGATGCCCTGCGGCCACTTCTGGAAAAGGGTCTCGGCCCCGACCGTCTCTGCCTGGAAATCGCCGGCATATTTCGCGTGCGCCTGACCGAGATCGCACTGCTGCGTCTGGAAGGAAATGTGCTCTCCTTTCTGTTCCCCGAACAACTGGGCGAGCTTGGAACTATCCCTCTGTCGTCTTCTTCGGTCGCGGCCAAAACTGCCACTACCCGCCAACTTGAGATCTTTAACAACTTTTGCGAAGTGAAGCATGCCACGGTATTCGAAACCGTAAAGCTGGGCAGTGCCCACACTCGGGACACATCGGTGCAATTGCCCATTCAGAAATTGATGTCCGCTCCCATTCTGGAAGGCGAGGGCGTGTTAGGCGTGCTACAGATTTCGCGCAAGGGCCTTTACATGTCGAGCGCCGGAGCAGATTTCACTCAGCAGGATGCCGATAAGTTGAAAGCAGTATCGAAGATACTGGCGAAAGCTGCCTTCATGCAGCATTCCAAAACCAGTTAATTTCACCTCGAATCAAGCGCTCGATCAATCGCGGACTTCTCGGCCTTGGTAAGTGAGCGATAACTACCCTTCGCAAGTTTGCCAAGTTCGAGCGGGCCAATTGCCACGCGAATCAGGCGCAATACCTCAATCCCAAATACCTCAAGCAATCGCCGGATCTGACGGTTTTTCCCTTCATCGAGCACCAGTTCCATCCAGCCATTCTTTTCGCCACGGCGAAGAAACCGAGCCTTCTGCACCCGCAGAAAATCGCCTTCCGCCGAGCGCACGCCTGCGACTATCGCGTTTAGCAGTGCGTCGCCAACCTCGGCTGCGACTTGCACGTGATAAGTCTTCGGCAAGTGGCTTGCCGGAGAGGTAATCCGATCGGCCCATTGCGATTCATTGGTTAGCAGCAGCAATCCCTCGCTGGCTTTATCGAGACGGCCTACCGGCCCAACCCAAGGCAGCTTCTTGTCGAGCGAGTCATAAACGGTGATGCGCCCTTTCTCATCGGCAGCCGTCGTCACTACCCCACGCTTTTTGTTCATCATCAGATAAATCTTCGCGACCGATTCAACTATCCCGCCATTAACTTCAATGCGATCGACCCCGAGCGCGACCGGACGTTCCGGATCTCGAAAGGCAAGTCCGTTCACCTTCACCTTGCCCGCACGAACCAGAGCGGCGGCCTGGGACCGGGAACAGAATCCAAGTTTCGATAGCGCCCTAGCTACTCCCGTTTTTTGTGCCGAAGGTTTCACCGGTTGATGCTAACCGAATGCTGTGCTGGCCACGCCTCTTCTGTAGAATTTACTGATGATCGATTCACATCGGCTCCTTTTATTTTTGGGTACGGCCACTTTGCTCGCAGTCGCGCCAGGGCCGGGGATGCTCTACGTGCTGGCGCGAACCGTGGCTGGAGGCAGGCGCGAGGGCGTGCTTTCTTCTTTCGGAACTTTCATCGGCGGCCTGATGCACGTGGCTGCCGCGGCGACCGGTCTCTCGTTGATTCTCGCCACCTCGGCCACCGCATTTGGCATTGTCAAATATGCGGGCGCCACATATTTGATCTATCTGGGAATTCGAATGATTCTGGGCGCCCCCACTGAGGACGAAGCCGCAATCCCGCCGTCCCGGCCCAGAAGTCCGTTTTGGCAAGGCATTGCCACTGAAGTCTTAAATCCCAAGACCGCTTTATTTTTTCTGGCCTTCGTTCCACAATTCGTCGACCGCCACCACGGCGGTGTCTTCTGGCAGTTTCTGCTGTTGGGAACAATTTCCGTTTCGCTGAACACTGCCTGTGATCTGATCGTAACTTTTCTCGCAGCTCCCATTGGCGCGCGCCTTCGTGCCTCGGCCATCCTGCGTCGCCGCCAAAGAACTGCCACCGGCTTCGTGATGATTGGACTAGGAGCATACGTAGCACTCGCCGATCACAGCTGAAACGTCTGTCTCCATTTTTCCTTCGTTTCTCGACGCGTCCGCTCTATCTGCTACCAAATCGGCACAATCCAAGCATGTACGAAAGTAACCTGCTTCGTCTCGATTAGCACCAATCATGGTGCCGGGAAATGTCACAATTTGTTTACGAAGTCCTGCAAGTCCGGCGAAGCGAAAATACTCGTTTCAATTGAGATCACCTGACGTGGTGGAAAGCCTTCGCTGCGAGTTTGACCCATCATCTTTGGTAGGGGTTTGTGGAAGTGAGTTCGTCAAAATCTGTAACTGAATTCGATAGCGCTTTGCAATTGATCGCCCGCCAGGCCCATAGTCTCACTCTTGCTGGCGGCGCTGCGATTGCCCTTCGGTCGCCGGAAGATTTGACCCGCGACGCCCATCCCAATGATGAAATGACTTGCCGTGCCAGTGCGGGCGAAGACGCGCCTCGCATCGGTACTCGTCTTCCTGTAGGTTCCGGATTTTCCGGCGAGTGCGTCCGCAAGGGAAAATTGCAGCGCTGCGATGACTCTGAAATCGACGAACGGGTCGACCGCGAAAGCTGCCGCCGGCTTGGCATCCGCTCGCTGGTCGCCGTCCCTATCAAGGCTGACGAGTTGGTTTTAGGAATAATCGAAGTATTCTCCCCTCGCGCCAGGGCATTCACCGACGCTGACATCAGCGAACTTCAGAGCCTGGCGGAATTTGTAACCAGCGCAGTGCAAGGCAATAAAAACCACGTGGTGGCGCAACCAGGAATTTCAACTACAAACGTCGTGTCGCCAGGTAAACCGAAAACCCTGCCCCCGGCACAAGTTGCCCCGCCCCGAATTCTTATCGAGAGCGAATCGGCGCTTGCAGTTTTCGGACGCAATCTGGCTGACACCGTTGCCCGGCGCAAGCTGCATACCGAAGCTTCAGTCCCCGGCACCGCGCATTTGTGGACGAACATCTTTGTTGATTCCCCCGTCCCCTGGAAGCCTCTTTTGCAATCAGCCTTGTGGCACTTGATCATGGTCGCTGTGGTTTGGAACTTATCGCAGGACTGGGCCAGAAGTGAAGAGATTCTAAGGCGCACCGTCGCCAGCAATTCTCAGGTGACGTACTATCCGACGTTCCGCGCAGCCACCAGTCACAGGCCAGAACCCAAGGTTCTACATAAAGCTCAAGCTCACTCCGCGCCGCCGTCCGCCATGGTAGTTAGCAAGGCGACAGCGCAGCGCGCGGTTAACGCACCCTCGGTGAAATTGTCGCCCAAAGGCAACCTTCAACTCGCCGCCTGGACGCAGGTGAAACCCAAAATGCCGGTAGTCGCTGCACCCGCTTTAGACGCTGCGACTCCATCGCGAGAAATGGGTGGCCGTGCGAGACTGCTTCAAGCCTCGGTCGTCGGCCCGCCACCCCAACTCGTAGCTGGTCTCCGTCGCGGTGGAGTCATCGCCCCCAATGCGGTGGCCGTCGCGCCGCCGCCAACTGTCGAAGGCGCTTTGAGAACTTACGCAGGAAGCAAAGTTGGCAATTCTCCGGTCGTCGGACCGGCACCGGGCATGCCGCTTCGCGAACGTGCGGTGGCATCTCCTGTGAGCTTCGGAGGGACAGGCGCAGTCGTAGGCCCGCCGCCCTCGCTGCCTCTCCGTGAACAGGCCAGTCTTGCGCTACCGACATTGGGCGGAACCGGAGCCGTGATCGGGCCACCGAGCGCAACCCCCTCACGATCGATTGCCCCGGGCATGTCGCTTGCTGGGTCAGGCGGAGTCGTCGCGCCCGCGCCCGGAGCACCGTCACGCGCACCCTCGACCACGGCCGGGGTTGGTCTCGGTATATCGGAAGCAGTCGTTGGCCCCGCGCCCGGAATGCCTTCGCGAGATCAAGCCAATATTTCTGCACGCAGCCTCGGCGGGTCCGGCAAGTCAGTCGTTCCTCCGCCTCCATCGCTTTCCGGATCGCAAGCCTTGGGTTCCGGAGCTGTCAGTTCATTGTCAGGTTCCGGCGGGCAGGTTGTGGGCCCGGCCCCTTCGCTGGCCTCTACAGCAGGTGTCGCCAGTGGGATGGAACGATCGGCGGCGATGAACATTCGCTCAAGTTCCCCACCGCTGCCTCCAGCTAAGGTTGAAGAACCGGATGGACCGGACACGCAAGAATTACCAGTACGCGTAATTGGACTGGCATTGGCCCTGCCGACTTCGTCTTACTTCTCTAATTACGAAGTCTTTATCGCGGAAAGACGAATCGCGAAAAGCGAGTCACAACTGATCAAGCTCGTTTACGAGTCGCGGCCTTATCAGCGGCGCCTCTCCGAATACGGATTGAACGATAACAAGATATTCAAGATTCGCCTTACCCGGGACCACTCCTGCGATGAATCGGCGGTGCAGATTGCCGGCGATCACTACTCCGAGTTGCAAGGCAGCGCACCCGACGCGGTTCTGCGTCTGGCCGATAAAGACCGTCCCCTACCCTGCTATCGCACCACCGCTGACGACTATCGCAAAGCTCGCACCAAGGCCCGATAGAATCTGAGCAGTATTCTGCACTCAAATCGCCTCCCATATCTGCTCGTCGGCCAATGGTAGACTTCACTCGCCGTCACAATTGAATTTCCGTCCCCGCTTCTTTCAGGGCCCGCAGGAGCATGTATGGTTCGGTGGCTGCTTTCCTTCCTTTGTGTCTTCCAGGCTTTGTTACTCGCATCGTCCGCTCAGGAGATCGCTCCTGACATTGCCGAGCCAGGCTCAGTAGAGGCGATTGCCGCCGCTACCGGCGATCAGCGCTTCGTCTCTCCCTGGGTTTCCTATTTGCCTAAGTCGTCGGGCGTGCCATCTCCGCTCGCTTTCTGGGGACGGATCGCCGGCGCTCCCGGTGAGCTTGCCGGAACCGAGAAAACTTATGCCTACTGCCGCGCTTTGGCTGCCGCTTCTCCGCGCGTAAGAGTCTTTACCATCGGGAAAAGCGAAGAAGGCCGCGACATTGTCCTGCTCGCCATCGCCGATGAAGCAGGCATCCACGAGCTCGATCGGCTGAAAGCAGCAACCGCGGCATTGGCTGACCCGCGACGCACCGATGCCAAAACCGCCCAGCAACTGGTAGCCACCGCCCGGCCAATTTATTACTTCAACGCTGCGCTACATTCTGACGAGACCGGCTCTACCGAAGCCATGGTCGAGCTAGCGTATCGACTGGCAGTTTCAGAGCAGCCGATGATTCGCCGCATCCGCGAGCAACTTGTGGTTCTCATCAATCCAATTTCGAACCCCGATGGTCGCGACAAGGTAGTCGACTGGTTCTATCAGTATCTGAAAGGCAAAACCGATCGCGCTTCATTGCCACGTCAATCTCCTCCCTACTGGTCGAAGTACACCTTCGTCGACATCAATCGCGACACCCATCAGCAAACTCACGAGACCACCAAGGCAGTTCATCGCATGTTCCACGAATGGCATCCGACCGTGGTCCACGATCTGCATGAAGGCAGCCCGATGCTGATGACTTGGAATGGCACCGGTCCATACAACCCGAATATCGATCCCATTACCTACACTGAGTTCCTCGAACTCAGCTTCCACGAAGTTCAGAGCCTGACCGCAATGGGCATGCCCGGCGTCTCCACCTGGAATTTTGGCGAAGCCTTTGCCCACCTGTATCTGGATTCCGTCGCCATGAACCACAACAGCATTGGCCGTGGTTATGAAACCTGGGGAAATGGTTCGGCTGAAACTATGCATCGTCATGTCCCGGCTGACGACACCACCATGGAATGGTACCGGCCGCTGCCTCCGCCGGCAGACGTGACTTGGTCGATGCGTGACAACTTGAATTATCAGGAAACCGCAGCGCTGGCGGCACTCGATTACAGCGCGCGTTCGGCGAAAGATATGCTGCGAAATTTCTATAAGAAAGGTTGGGACTCGTGGCAGAAAGGCCTGCACGAGCCACCCTACGCTTTCCTGATTCCTGCCGACCAGGGGGATCGCGCTCGCGTCGGGCAAATGGTTGCTCGACTGATGAGCCAGCACATCGAGGTAAGCACCTCGCAATCTGCTCTCAATTTGAAGGAAGGAAGCTTTCCGGCTGGAACCTACGTCGTGCGCCTCGACCAGCCCTACCGCAACTATGCGGTAGATTTGCTCACCCCACAAAATTATCCCAAAGACAGCAACGAGCCCTACGACGATGTCTCCTGGGAGTTGCCCGCTCACTACAAAGTCGCAGCAATTCCAACTGCGGATGTGTCGGTGCAAGCGGCTTCCCTTACTCGCTTAACCGAGCCGCCACATCCCGCAGGAATAGTGACAGAGAGCGGTTCGACATTTCTATTAAAAGATACCGGGCAGGAAGCTCTGCTGGCCGCGCGCTATCGGCTGCCGAATTTTAAGGTCGAGGTCGCCGAGCGATCGTTCAATGCCGGCGGCGTCGACTTCCCTGCCGGATCATGGATTCTTCCCGCGCAGGCGGGCCTCGCCGACGCGGTGCGTTCTGTCGCCTCCGAATTGGGTCTCGACTTCGCCAGCGTCGCCACCGTGCCCGAGGTGACGCGCCATGAAGAAAAAGCCGCACGAATCGGATTGTGGGTTCCCTGGGCCGACACCGATTCCATCGGATGGATTCGCTACTCGCTCGATCAACGAAAGGTGCCCTACACCTATCTCCGCGACGAAGACATTCGCGCTGGCGGGTTGCGCGACAAAATCGACGTCCTGCTCTATGGCCACGTTGACCTTGAGTTGGCGGAACAGATTCAAGGCCTGCCCAAGGCCTGGGGGCCGATGCCGTTCAAGAAGACGGCAAAGAGTCCAAGCTTTGGAACGCCGGCTGAGTCGGACGACATTACCGGCGGCATTGGATGGGAAGGGCTGGCCCAGATCCAGCATTTCGTCGAAGACGGCGGGCTGATGGTGACGCTCGGAAGCGGATCAATGCTGGCACTGGAGGGCGGAATTGTTCGCGGGGTCAGGCGGTCATCGGGTGGAGTTCCGCGGTCCACTCAGGGAGGTGGTGCAGACGCCGCCGCCGCGGCCCAGCATGCCGAGACTCGCACTCCGGGTGCGCATGTGCGCGTAACTTTTGCGCGGCCCGATTCCCCAATCGCTTACGGCTATCCGGCGCGGACCTACGTCTTCCGCCAGAACTTTCCGCTCTACGACGCGCCGCGCCGCTGGCTGCGCATGGCCTATTGCACCACCTGCCTGGACGGCCCCGAAGATCGCCGCGGAATTGTTCTCGAATGGGGAGACCGCGAAGGCGCGCCCTTCGTGGTCAGCGGTCAGGCCTGGGGAGAACAGCGGCTCATCGGGCGGCCAGCGATCATGGACTTGCCCGCCGGCCACGGCCACGTAATCACATTTAATTTCAATCCCATACACCGTGACCTGAATCGCGGAGACCAGCGGCTGGTTTGGAATGCAATTTTGAACTGGCAGGCGATTCTGGATGCGCCGTTGCCTCCGGCGGACTCCACAAGCCCGGCGCCATAAGCAGAACGCGGATTCATTGGCCTCGCAACATCGCCGGCAAAGTCCGGCAAAGAATTTTCAGATCGAGCCACCATGACCAGTGATCGATGTATTCCAGGTCAAGTTTCATCCAGGCGTCGAAATCGATTTGATTGCGCCCGCTCACCTGCCACAGGCAAGTCAGCCCGGGACGCACGCTCAACCGCCGCCGTTGCCAGCTTTCGTATTGCCCCACCTCGCGAGGCAGGGGCGGACGCGGGCCCACCAGACTCATATCGCCGCACACCACGTTCCACAGCTGCGGAAGTTCGTCCAAACTCCACATCCGCAGATAGCGCCCCACGGCGCTCACTCGGGGATCGTCTCGCATTTTGAATACCGGACCGCTCATCTCATTGTGGCAGGCGATCGCCGCGTGCAAATGCTCGGCATTCTCCACCATGCTGCGAAATTTCAGCATGGTAAAAGTGCGGCCGTTGACCCCCACCCGCAGCTGACGAAATAACACCGGCCCGGAAGAGCTAAGTTTGATGAAAACCGTGATCAGCAAAAGCAACGGCGAGAGCAGAAGCAATCCCAGGGCTGCACTCAGGAAGTCGAAGGCGCGCTTTAACATCTCGTGGCGCACTCCAAGACGGGTATGCGCAATCATCAGCAGCGGCGACCGCGCGAACTGCGACACCGTCAGGGTTCCGCAAAGTTCGGCAAAGGGATGCAGATCGACAAACGCCTGTATCCCAAAGCGACGGCAGCATTCGAGCGCCCGGCGTAGCAGTGCCGCCGGGATCTCGTCGGCCACCAGAAAGATTCCATCCGCCACCCGGCTTTCCACGATTACATCCAACTCCTCGATCTTTCCCAGCACTCCGGCGGCAGGTACCGGGTGCGCCAGGTCTCCAGGAACAAACAGATGCCCGATTACTTCGATGCCCCAGGAAGAATGCGTCAAAACTTCCGCCGCCAGTTCGCGTGCCCGGGGGCCGGTGCCTGCCACCAGGTAGTAGTGCAGGTTGTAGCCGCGACTTCGCAGGGCGCGCAAGATGGTGCGCACCAGCAGCCGGCCGCTGCCCACTGTCAGAAGCGCCAATCCGACAAATTTCCACTCAGCAGCTACATGCTGCCGGGTGAAATGCGGGAACATCCAGCAAATGGCCGGCACCGCAAGCCCAGTCATTACGGCGGCTCTCGCGATCAGTCGCAGCTCCGCTACCCGGGAAGATCGTCTCTGCGACTGGTAAGCTCCCAGAAAATACATGGTCAAAATAAAGCTAGTCGCAACCCGCAGCGTGGGTATTGCTGGGAGCAGAAAGGGCCGGGCTGAACCGTTGCGGAGCGGGAATACCGCCAGGCAAAAATAAGCCAGGCTTATCATGGCGGCGTCGAGGGCTGCCAGGCCAGAGGCCAGAAGTATTTTTCTTTCCCGCAACATTTTTTACCAGGACTGCGAAACTTGGGCTTTGCTGACCGACGCACCCCGAGGAATTTACGAGGAGCCTGCTCCGGAATGGAGGCTCCAGCGCGGCAGCAAGGAACCTTTTAAGCTCTCCAGCTGCTGCCGAATTATGGGATCCGACTGCCACTGACTGAGCACTTGCTTCCCGCCAATCCAGAGGCAGGCGATGCCCAATCCCAGCACCGTTCCCGTCAAGGTGATCAGCGCCCGGCTGGGATCGCTCTTGCGGTCGGGAGCCTCGGCGCGATCGATTACCTGGATCAACGCCGCGCTCTTGGCCTCGTCGATACGCGCCACTTCCAGTTGTTTTGCCAGCGCTTCGAAGACCGCCTCGCGGTATTTCACCTCGCGTAATTTGCGGAGGTATTCGAGGCTACTGTCAGCCATGCGGGAGGTCGTAATTTGCGCTTGCTCAGATTGATCATTCTTATTTCGTTGATCCAACTTATTGTTGAGCGTCTTAATGACGTGGTTGAGCTTTTTATACTCAAAATTGTCGGAAGTGCTGGAATCTTGTATGACGACGAGTTCGGCTTCCGCATTCGCAATCATGCTTCTTAATCGAGCATCGGCGGCGGCATAAGTTTTGCCTTGCGCGTCCAACTGAATAATCCCAGTAGTCTTTTGCGTTGCTTTCAGCGCCTCTTCAGAGTCGTGCAGCTGGGTCCGGGCATTTTCCAGTTGAGTTTCGAAGAAAAGCCGGCGCTGTGCCGCTTCGCCAATGGCCAGAGTCTGATTCATACGAAACAGCTCATCCACATAGGCGTTGGCTAGTGCCGCCGCCCGAGCCGGATCCCAATCACGCACCCGGATCGAGATCACGCCTTGTTTCGAGCTACTGATCTCGGTTCGCGAACCCAGCGCCGCACGGCAGCGCGAACGCAGCAAAGTTTGATAAACCGTCATGAGATTGAACCGTACGATAAGCCGATCCGCCACCGTGTCGCTGTGCAACAGGCTTACGAAAATCGCGCTGCTGCTCTGAACCGCATCCTTCCCCACCAGTGCAGCCAAATCGCCCAACTGTCCGAGGGCCGCCGAGACCGATGACTTATTCTGTTGCGGCGGCATCAATTGCGTTACGGCGGTGAATTGGGGCGGGATGAGTAATGCAGTGAGCAAGCCCAGCAGGGTGCAGGCAGTGGTAATCAAAAAGACCCCGCGGCGGTGTTCGGCCGCAAGGATCAATAATTCCAACCCACGCGGACTTCCCAACGATTCGCGCGTCCGTTCAGTCACCACTACGTTGTTGAGCGCCAGCCGTGACGCGGTCGGCGAGGCAAGTTCGCTCCCGGAATCCTGTAATTGCGCTGTCACTTGGGATTACGGGCTGATCACCCGAATGGCCGCCGCCCCGAGGGCGAATTGCGAGAACACCTGCGACCAGTCGCGGATGCCTTTCAGCAGTCCGCCGGTACGAATGCGCTCCGGCATGATAACGGTGTCGCCAGGCATAAGCCGCATCGATTCGAAGCTGCCCGCCCACAAACCGTGATGCATCTGCTTGCTGACTACCGAGCCATCAGCCCGCACCACAAACAACCGGGCGCGATCCGCATCCCGATTTCCTCCGCCGGACTGAATGAGATACTGTGCGACCGTCTTGCCCGTCTTGTAGATGAATGAATTCTGGTTGTAAACCGCGCCTATCACTTCCACCGTGGCCGGAAGGGCTGGAATGAAAAACCGGTCTTCATTTTCCAGTCTCAGTCCGGGAAGCGCCGCGACTTCGTGGTCGGAAGGCTTCAGCTCCAGCACGATGCGGCCGGTGGCCCTGGTTTCCCGCAGCTTTTCCATCACACTGCGTTCTGCCACCAGTTGTTCTTGTTCGGCGGCGTGCTCTTCGGCGCTCGCCTTGGAGAGTGCCGCCGCCCGCGAACGCAGTTGCTTATCCATCTCTTCGATCATCTGCTGCAGCCTCCGCTGTTGCTCTTTGCGAGTCGCTTCCCGGCGAAAGTCAGAAGCAAACAGATAAGCCAGTGGAGTCAAACCGCCGGCATGGGCTACCAGGTCGCGCAGGGTTTCGCCGGGACCGATGGGATAAATCCCGGGGGCGTTGACCTCACCTTCGATTCTTACCAGCCGGGTACTTTTTTCGGAGGGTAGCCTCAGATCGCGCTGCGAGAAGACGGTGACCACGTCATGTTCCTGGAGGACTGGGTCATCGACCGTGCCGCGCTTTGCCAGAGCCAGGCCCAACTTGAAATCGACAAGTTTGGTGGTAAGGTCTTCCGGATTGAAGCGCTGGATGGTGGCATAGTCCCAGTTGATATCGTTCAGCAGCCGGGTGACGGTGGTCGTCGCTTGCGGCTCATCTTCATCGGGATCGATGCTCTGGCGCTTACCGGATAGATCATTCTTATCTTTGTCCTGAAATTTGGGTTCGTGGTACCAGTCCGCTTTCTCCCCGCCCAGCTTCTTATAAAAGAACCAATACTTACGGTCGATGAGAGCTTCCTTGGAGGGAATCAATTCGCTTACCCTCATTCCCTCGTGCCAGGGATAGCGGCCCGGATTCATAACGTTCCCCCGCAATACCACCGCATGTTCGGGCGCTCCCGACCCCGCCGCGATTAGCAAAATATCGCCGTTAGCAAGGGATGGTGTCGGGTCATCAAAGCTCACACTCAGGCGCGCCCTTTTACCTTCCGGGGTTATGGTTTCCCGTTGAATCACTGCGGCGACGCCAGGGTTGCGCCCGCCCGCAATTTCAATTAACTGCTTCACCGAAGTGGGGCCCAGAGTTTCGTAGATGGCTGGCGCTTTCACGCTGCCACTTACCGCAACCTGAGAACCTACCGGCGGAATGTAGACTACGTCCCCGGAAAACAAGCCGACATCTTTTGACGTGTCGCCGCCCAGAAGCAAATCGTAGAGATCGAACTGCGCCACCACACTCCCTCGCCGCTTGAGTTGAATATGGCGCATCGAGCCTTCCGGTCCAGGGCCGCCAGAAGCAAAAATCACGCTTACCAGCGTGCTAAAGGAACCAACGGTATAGGAACCTGGCCGTCGCGCCGCCCCGGTAACGAAGATCTGTATGGCGTGCAGTTTGCCCAGATTCACGCTGAGATCAAAATTCCGGAACAGCCGGCCTATCGCATTCTTCAAATATTCTTCCACTTGATCAAAACGCACTCCGGCAACATTGATCGTCCCTACCTTCGGCAGGTAAATTTCGCCGCCGCGATCGACCACTACCCGCGCCGCCAAGTCGATCTGCCCCCAGGCGCGGATCTGCAACCTGTCGCCCGGCCCGATCACGTATCCGTTCGGCACCGGCGACTGCTCGACCGCGGTAAAGGTGCTTGGAACTTTGCTGAATAACTTCCTTCCGTAGATTTCCAGATCGCGTCCGGTCGCTTCCCGCACCTGTTTCTGGAATTCCGATTTCTCCTCCTTTTCAGGCTTTTCATAGGACCGCCCGTCAGATTCATCCCGCCGATTTCTGCTCCCCTTCCCTTTCCCGTCGGATTGATCTTTTTCTTCTGGGTTGTCGGGCTCGCGCTTGCCATTCTGTCCTTTGGTTTGCGGCCGCGAATCTGGCGCCCGGTTGCGGTCTTCCCTCTCGCGCGCGTCGGCCTCTCCCGCAGAGTCCCGTCGTTTAGACGAAGAAGCTTGCGCTCCTTCGTCGTCCGTGTCATCAACCGTGGTTTCTCGGCTGTCAGAGCCGTAAAGACAGTTCAAGTTGTCACAGTCAACCGGAGCCATCGCGGGCGTACTGAGCGTGCTCTGGGAGTGGGCAATGCCCACCAGAAGAAATAGCGACGAACTGATAAAGACGCGATGCAATGATGGGTGGATTAAAGTCTGCCGCCGGATGCGGGACGGCGATCACAGCTTCGCCCTCGTCACCCACATCCGGGTGACTGCTCGAGTTACATTTCTACCTTGGGCCTATTCGCCCCAACTCTTGCCGCCGAGTAAGGCGATGCAGATGTGCGCTTTCCAATGTATGAGGGAATGTTTGCAGCAGAAAGATTGCTTAGGGGGGCGTCCAAGCGTGCAGCGCTAGTCCCGCTTAGCCCGTATTGTGCAGCCCGGCAGCGATCCCATTGATCGTCGCCCCCAAGGCATAATTTAACGCTTCACTCTTGCCACCCGACCGCTTCCGTCGCAGCAGGTCCACTTGAATCAGGCTCATGGGATCAACATAGGGATTGCGCAGCCGGATCGACCGCGACAACACCGGATTATCTCCCAGCAAGTGACTCTCCCCGGTAATTTCGAGGATCATCTGCCGGGTGCGTTCGAACTCCTGTACCAGCATCTTCCACACCCGCGCCCGCAACTTAGCGTCGGTCACCAGCGACGCGTACAGCTTGGCAATTGTGAGATCGGCCTTGGCCATAGCTAGTTCAACGTTGCGAATGATGTCGGAAAACAAGGTGACACTGCGCATCATCTCTTTCAACAGTTGAGCATTGGCGCGACTCTTGCCCGCAAACCTCTCCAGCGAATAGCCGACCCCGAACCAGGCGGGCAGCGCGTGCCGGCTTTGCATCCAGCCGAATACCCAGGGAATAGCACGCAGATCTTCCAGACGGCGGCTTTCGCTACGCCGCGCCGGGCGCGACCCGATCCGCGCAAATTCCAGCTGATTCACCGGGGTGGCCTGCTCAAAATAATGCAGCACATCAGGATTGTCGGCGATCTGCTTGCGATAAAAGGCGAAACTGTCCTGCGACATTTCGTCCATGGCTTCTGCCCAACGCCTACCGGCGCTTCCCTGGTCTTCTAACGGCCGAACCAACACTTCCAGACACGCCGCAATCATGATCTCCAGGTTCCACTCCGCCAGCACCGGATCGGAATACTTCCAGTTGAGAACTTCTCCCTGTTCGGTAATCCGGATTTCCCCGGAAAAATCTCCCGCGGGCTGGGCCAGAATGGCGCGATGCGTAGGCCCCCCACCCCGGCCAACCGTCCCACCGCGACCATGAAACAATCGCAGACTCACGTTATTTTCACGCGCCACGGCGTGCAGCTCGCGATGCGCCTTATAGAGCTCCCAAATGCTGGTGAGCATCCCGCCATCTTTGTTTGAATCGGAGTAACCGAGCATTACTTCCTGCCAGCGCCCCCAGGAATCGAGCAGCCGCGCATACTCGGGATTCTTCCAGACCCGACCCATAATCGCCGCCGAATTACGCAATGAGTCGATCGATTCGAATAGCGGAACCGGCATCAGCCCGGGATCGTCGCCGGAACTCGCCAGCTGGGTCCCGCAAATCTTTGCCAGCTGCACTAGATCGAAAATGTCTTTTTCGCTCTCCGCTCCGCTGATGACATAAGCGCGAATGGCCCGAGCCGGGTAAATTCGTTTCAGCTCCGACACTTTGCGGAAGGTCTCCACCACATCGGTGGTCTTGGCGGACAGGTTTTCCGGAATCGTCATCCAGTCACCGGGCGCGCTTTCCGCCTTAATCTCCGCAAGCGCCTGCCCGTGGATTCGCGCGTGTTGCCTGATGTCCAAAGTCGCCAGATGGAACCCAAAAGTCCGCAGCTTGCGCAGCAGCGGATCAATGGCCAACTGCGAAAGCCGCTCCCCGCGATTGGCATTCAAGCTTTCGCGCAGCAGAGTCAGATCGCTCTCGAACTCCGCCGGAGTTTTGTACGCCTTCGCATCGGTCAACGAGGACCGGCTATAACGCAATCGCAACGCCACAAAATTGATGAAGCGCCGGTACAACTCAGTGCGCGAAATTCTTGCCAGCCGCGAGTGCTCGTCACCAATTGCCGCGGTGTATTTATCCAACTGCGCTTGCAGCCCGGGCGATATCGCAGCCTGTTGCGCCGACGAACTCAACTGATCGGCGGCCTTCGCTAATTCGCCGATATAGTGGTCAAGAACTGTGTTACGGGCGCGCTCCAGAGCCTCGCGCGTCGAATCCGGAGTCACAAAAGGATTGCCATCGCGATCGCCGCCGATCCACGACCCGAACGACAGCAACTTGGGTAGCTCCAGTTCGTCGACGGTAATGCCGTATATCTCGCGAAAGGCTTCTGAGATTTCCTGATAGAGCCGCGGCAGGCTGGCGAAAAATGACATGGGATAAACATCCAGTCCCATGCGGATCTCATCCGTCACCAGCGGACTCTCCACCCGGACCTCATCGGTCTGCCACAGCGCCGTGATCTCGGCTGCAATTGCGGTCTCATGCTCGCTGGCGTCGGGTGACGCAAGGGGAAGATTGTCCAGGCTCTCGAGATTTTGGGCGATGCGGCGGCGCTTCAACAGAACGGTACGACGGGCAACTTCGGTGGGATGCGCGGTAATCACCGGCACGACGCGAATCTTCTGCAAAGCATCGAGCGCGTCTTTGGCGGCGATGCCCGCGGCCTTCATACGACGGAGGGTGCCGCGAAACGATCCCGGCAGCGAGAGCTGCTCGGAATGTAGTTTTCCGGCGCGCCGGCGGCGCTTGCGGTGGTTGGTTTCCGCCAGGTTGGTCAATTCAAAGTAAATGGCAAAGGCTTTGGTGACGCGATGCGCATCTTCGATATCAAGACCGCTGACGATCTTGATCGCCTTCTTCATTTGCGAGTCATCCCCTCCAGACTCGCCGGTACGCGAAAGCTCACGGTGCTTGATCAGGAGGCGCCGAAGCTGCTCCACGATCTCCAGCAGCCGATCGCCTTCCTGTTCAACCAGCACCCGGCCCAGTAATTTACCCAAGGAGCGCACGTCACGGCGCAGGGGCAATTCTTTTGCAGGGTCAGAAGTGCTGGCGGTAAGCTCCGCCAGCCGGCCGGTTTGGTCGTTGCTGCTCCATAGGGGATGTTGACCCATAGAGCACTATATTACCGAAAGGACGGTTCGCCGACGTTCTTGCCGTTCCGGCTTGTGCTGCTGGCCGATCGAAGCGGTTGTACTGCAAGCTAAGAGCATCACGGGAACGACGCGATTTCCAGAGGTGCAGAAAAGTCCGATCGGCGCAACTCGAGATAAAGCCGACCTCACGCGCTGAAGCGCGAGCTTTCGTACTGGTTTGCGGAGCGAGTTCGGTCGTGCATGAGAAAGCCCGATTCGATTACCTTAGGTAGGGCACGGGCTTAAGCCGTGCCATAAATACCCGACGATCAAGTGACGCGCCGATCCGGCGCAACTGTTCCGGCCGCTGGTGTGTAGAGCAAGCTCAGGCGCTGAAGTGCGGATAGATTTAAAGCAAACCGGCACGACTGAAGTCGGTGCTCTGCCCAACTGCGGCCGAATTGGATTTCCGCAAGCGCTGGAAGCCGCTGCCCTTCCACACGCTGTCTGGCAACCAACGTTGAGGTATCCCGGTGCTATTTCGCCAGCGTTGCCAATTTCTGCAGAACTTCGCCAGGCTCGGGCCGATCGGTATAGTCCGCATTGCCGGAAGCGAAGACTATCGTGCCGTCGCGGTCGAGGATATAGGTTGCGGGGATGGGCAGCTGCCAACTCTCATCTCCGTTGGCCAGAGGCAGATTGATGAAAACACGCTTGTACAGACTTTGCTGATAATAAGGGACTGGATACGAGAGTCCGAACTCGCGCGCAACCTTATTCCCCGCATCGCTCAGCAACGGAAAGTGCAGCTTGTGCTGATCGGACATGAAAAACGATTGCTGCACGGTCTGCGGAGAGATCGCAACCAGTGACGCTCCCGTTTCCTTTATCTGCGGCACCATCAGGTTCATCGCTTCCGTTTGTCCGACGCAGAACGGGCACCAGCGGCCACGGATAAAGCAAACTACCAGTCGTCCCTGGCTTAAGAGGTGGGTTGACGAAATCGCCTTTCCGTTTTGGTCCTTGAGTTCGAAGTTAGGAGCCTTGGCGCCAACCGCCAGGGAGCCGACCTGTTTTTCCTTCAGTTCAGCCACAACGCGGGCATTGATTGCACGGGTTTCTTCCGGAACGTATCTCTCGATAAGAGTCTTCCGTTCCGCAAAAATTTCGCGCAAAGCACGCGTGTCTGTACTTTGCGCCGACTCTTCCAGGGCACGCCATTTCACCGCTCGATTATATGGGGAACTGGAGTCAGCCGCTGTATTGCCGATAAGTCTCTTTTGGGGATCCAGAGTCTCATTCACCATCTCGACTGAAAGCGCGCATCCGCAATGAAAATTCTGATCGCAGACGAATCTTCCGGCACCCGCGACCTCATTGTGCAAAGCCTCACTGATCCAACCATGCAAGTGGTATGCGCCAGTGAGGGAGTGCAGGCGTGGCAGTTGCTAAGCGCCACCGACCCTCCACGCATGGCGATTCTCGACTGGGTGCTACTCGACATGAGTGGGTTGGACATCTGCAGAAAGCTGCGGGCCCGCGGTTCCGATCTCTATACCTACGTCATCCTGATCGGCGCGCGCACGGCGAAAGCAGACCTGCTGGCTGCCTTCGAAGCAGGCGCCGACGACTACATCAAGAAACCGATCGATGAACAAGAATTATTGTGCCGGGTCCGAACCGGTTTCAGGGTGTTGGATAAAGAAGAAAAATTAAGCCGCATTATCGGTGGCTGGCGCACCATGCTTGACAGTCTTCCCTTTGGGGTCGCCTGCCTGGGCCATGGCGGACAACTATTGCGAGCCAACATGATTTTCGTTGACCTGCTGGGTTATAGGGTCGAAAACATCCTGGGCAAAAGCCTGAAACAGACCGTGCTGTCCGATCCGAGACACTACTCCACCTTGATGACCCATATTCGGATGCGCCAGGCTTTTGACCGGCTTGAAATGGAGATGACTCACCGCGACGGAAGCGTCCGTACTCTGATTGTCTGGGGCCGGCCCATCCCCGACACCAAGGATATGGTGTATCAGATCATTACCAGCCTGCCGTAGCCGTACTCACATTCCAGGCAGCTTCATCCCCGCCATGCGGCGCATGAAGCTTCCCTTGCCCATCTGCTTGAACATCTTCTTCATCTGCGCGTATTGCCGCAGCAAATTATTTACTTCCTGTACCGTGGTGCCGGATCCCCTCGAGATGCGCTTGCGGCGGCTGCCATTGATGACCTCGTGGTGCATACGCTCGTGTGTCGTCATCGAGTTAATGATGGCTTCGACGCGATCGATCTGCTTGGGGTCCACCTTGTCGGCAGCTTTCTGCAATCCTGAGAATGGTCCGATGCTCGGCAGCATCCCCATCAGGTTCTGGATGGATCCCATCTTTTTTACCTGCCGCAGCTGATCGCGAAAATCTTCCAGCGAGAAGCCATCTCCGGTAAGGGCGCGGCTGGCCATCTCCTGCGCCTTCTTTTTATCAACCGACTGCTCGGCCTTTTCAATCAGCGAAAGAATGTCGCCCATGCCCAGAATGCGGGACACAATGCGGTCGGGATGAAAGGGCTCCAGCGCGTCGTACTTTTCACCAATGCCGATGAACTTGATCGGCTGCCCGGTCACCTGGCGAATCGAAAGCGCCGCGCCGCCGCGGGCATCACCGTCCATCTTGGTAAGGACCACACCGGTCAGCGACAGCTTCTTGTGGAACTCTTCCGCCGAGCGGACCGCATCCTGACCGGTCATGGCGTCGGCCACGAACAGAATTTCCTGCGGATTCAGCAGCTTCTTCAGCAGCTGCATTTCGTCCATGAGCTGGTCGTCAATATGAAGCCGGCCGGCAGTATCGACAATCAGCACGTCGCTGCCTGAGATGACCGCCTCGCGACGCGCTTCCTTCGCGAGCCGCTCTACGGTCGCGGTGTTGGCTTCGCCAACCTGGCCCTCATAGATATTGGCCTTAATCGCTTGCGCCACCACCTTCAACTGTTCACGTGCCGCCGGACGATACACGTCGACCGAAACCAACAGCGGCCGGTGTCCGCCATTTTTTAGCCAGTTGGCCAGCTTGCCCGAGGTTGTCGTTTTGCCGGAACCTTGCAGGCCAGCCATCAAAATCACCGTCGGGGGCTGCGAAGCGAACTTAACCTTGGCGGTGTCGGTGCCCAGAAGGTTGACCAGCTCATCGCGGACGATCTTGATGACCTGTTCGCCCGGAGAAAGAGCAGTCATCACATCCTGACCGACGGCCTTGGCCTGGATCTGGTCGATGAGCTGCTTGACGACCTTGAAGTTGACGTCAGCTTCGAGCATCGCCAGGCGAATTTCGCGCAGGGCTTCCTGGATATTTTCTTCGCTGAGCGTGGCCTGGCCACGCAATGACTTAAACGCTCGCTGTAGTTTTTCCTGAAGATTCTCAAACATGGTGTGAGTGATTATTCTACCAGCGGCCCGGCTGCGGCCCGGTATCCGGGTATCCGGGTAGAGACGTAGCTCCGCTACGTCTTGTCAGCAGTGACCGTGACCTTTATAAACCGGAACAATGGACACAGAGACGTTGCGGAGCAACGTCTTTAGCGGAGACTAGACTACCCACTCCCCGTCTACCGGGATCTTGACCCGCTCGCGAACTCTCTCCGCTTCCAACTGGAATCCCAAGTCTTCTCTCGTCACCAGGCAATGATTAATCGCGTCCATATGAACTGCGACCAGCTTCACCTTGGGTGCCTTCCGGCAGACGGTGACCACGTCGAGCGGCGACATTGTAATGGGATTGCCCTCCAGGAATTTGGCCCCGCCGGCATTCAGCACGATGACTTCCGGTTCGTGAATGTCGAGAGCGTCCTGCACCGCCGAGCACCAGATGGTGTCTCCGGCAATATAGAGGGTCGGCTCATCGTCGGCCCGCAGCACAAAGCCCGAGACCGGCGCCATCTTTTTCGCAATCTCCCCGGTACCGTGTTGCCCGCCGGTGCGCGCGATATTGATTTCGTTCCACTGCAACGATTTTTGAATTGGGCGTACCGCGGTGAATCCGGCGGCCTGAAATTTAGCTTCGTCCTCCGGTTGGCCGAAGAGTGGCACAGGCTTGGGCAGCAACCTCTCGGCGGCGGCGTCCCAATGGTCGCTATGAGTGTGAGTGACGATCACAGCCTCAACTGCGCCGAGAAACTCGCCCACCGCGAACGGCAGCGGCACCAGAGGATTATTTTTGGGATTGGGAGAATTCTGAATGGGCGGCCGGGCGCCAACATCATCGAGCATGGGGTCGATCAACAGAGTACGTCCGGCGTACTCGATGAACAACGTTGCGTGGCGGACGAGGCGGATGCGCATGCAGGAATGCTAAATCAAACCCGGTAGAGGCGTAGCTTCGCTACGTCTTGGCGGCGGTCACGGTGACCTTTACAGTTCGGAACCATGGGAACGGAGACGTAGCGGAGCTACGTCTCTACTATGCTTTTTGCTGGCACGGGCAATTTTCAACAACTTAGCGGTGCCCCAAAATGAAACGCAATTTACCGTTTCGGCCTTCGCCTAGAATGCCATTTCCCGGCGTTCTAAGGGGCAAGGCGCGATAGTCGAGAGCGGGGATTAGCAGGAGTCCACCGCAACCTGCAACTTCTTTGATTGCAACACTGTCCCAATTTGGGAATCGCTGTAGGGCCACCCGGCGATTGTATGTATATTATTGTATGTATAAAAACTCTGTCATTCTGAGCGCAGCGAAGGACCTCCACCAGCTCAAAGAATGCAGACGGTAGGTGTTCTTCGCTTCGCTCAGAATGACGGGAGAATTTTTTAGCTAACGCCCAGTTTCTTTACTTCTTCCTGGTAATACTTGCGGTAGAGGATGTCCCACTCCTGGCTGCCCTCGAGAATGGTGCGCTTCTGGCTCTCGATCTTGGCCTTGGCGGCCAAGTCGATCTTCTCTTCATGGTTCAGCAGGTCTTCGAGGATTTTCCGCACTTCGAGGCGGATGGTGTTGCGGTCTTCAACGAACTCGACGATGTCCAACTCGGCCAGTACGTCAGAGAGGGTGTGTGCAACTTTATTCACTTTGTCGCGGCTGACTCTCACAGCACCGCCTTGTATTTGCGGACAAGTTCGTTTTTTACTTTGCGGAACATTTCCTGGTAGTCGGCGCCGGAACGGCGCATCTCCTCGGCGTAAGCCTCCAGAATCACCCGCACTTCGTCATTGATGCGGTCTTCCAGGCCAAATTCGTCCAGCAGCGCGGCATTCATCTTTTCGACGAGCGCGGGCTGGTTCTTGGTCTCGATGAATTCGCCAGCAATCAATTTTTTGGTGACTTCGCGGGCCAGGTAGCCCACATATTCTTTCGACAGGAGCATGTGTGGGTCGGGAGTTTCTGCGTTTAAAGAAGAAGTGTAGCACAGCCGCCCTACCTGTTTCGATTGTCATTCCGACCGCAGGGAGGAATCTGCTTCGGCCCGCATCGCCGACGCTGGGCAGCTCTGTGCGCCAGCGAGGACAGCAGCCTGCTCGCTACGCTCGGCATGAAAAGAGCACAATTTAGCGCCGCCGTCCTCAGGACAAACCACCTGCAACGGGAATACAATCGACTCAAATATGTCTCCCCTGCCCGACAATTTAGCTACGCTTAAAGATGACATGATCGCTTTCACCGAGGGCCATGGCATGCGACGCTTCCATGGATACGTCGACCAGGAAGAAGTCCAGAGCGTGCAATGGAAACAGGGTGAAAATCCTGACGGATGGAAAGATTTTGTTGAGCTAGCCAAGGCCGCGGGCGCGCCCTTCCTGACCATGGACTCTTGGACGTTGGAGCGTGCCGAGCTGGACGATCTGCTACAAAGTGTCGGCAACGCCGAGTTCACCAATGACGAAGACCTCGAAGAGGCGCGCTGGTTGCGCACCTACCTGGGGAAAACCGGCTTCGTACAGCTGGGGTTCGCCCATCAGGGAATCATGATGGTTTACGAGGTCGCCACCGATTGGTATGAACGCTATCAGCGATTGGTGGAAATGTCGGACGACTTCGGCGGAATCCCGATCGACGAACCGGGCCAGGACGACGAAAGCTAGCAGCAACCTAAGTTAAAAACAGTACGATCGCCAGCCGCGAACGGATTCAGACAAATTCAATGAGATGGACTCTCAAGACGGCGGATCCTCGGCTAGTCGATCAGCTCGCGGCATCGCGGGTTGAGCCTTCGCTCAGTCCTGCGGCGGCGGCTGTGCTGGCGCGGCTGCTGGTCTTGCGTGGAATTACCGACCGTGAAGTTGCCGCGGGTTTCTTGTCTCCCTCCATTTCGCAGCTGCACTCGCCGTATTTAATGAAAGGCATGAAAGCAGCGGTCGACCGCATCGAGGCCGCCATCGCGCGCAAAGAACCGATTCTGATCTACGGCGATTACGACGTTGACGGCACCACCGCGATCATTATTCTCAAGACCGCGATCGAACTGTGCGGAGGCGCGGCTGACTTCCACGTGCCGCATCGCATCCGCGACGGCTATGACATGCGCGGGGATGTAATCGAACGCGCCGCGGCCGCGGGTATTCGGCTGATTGTCAGCGTGGATATGGGGATCCGGGCGTTCGCGCCGGCGGACACAGCACGACGGCTGGGTGTGGACTTGATCGTCACCGACCATCATCTGCCGGGACCCGATGGCGTGCCGCATGCCTTAAGCGTGGTGAATCCGAATCAAGTTGGGTGTGACTATCCGTGCAAAGCCCTGTGCGGTGCCGGAGTCGCTTTCAAACTTGCCCAGGGACTGATCGAGCGGCACCGCGCCGGCTCCGATTGCTCCCGCGTACTGACGTCGTTCATGAAAGTGGTCGCGATCGCGACCATTGCAGACTCGGTGCCGCTTACCGGTGAGAACCGAGTCTTCGCCAAGCTCGGGCTGGAAGGATTGCGTTCGGCGGTGAATCCTGGGCTCAAGGCACTGCTCGAGGTTGCGCAGTTGAGTGGGCGCCCCCTGACCTCGGGCGAGGTTGGTTTTCGCATCGCTCCGCGCATCAACGCCGCCGGCCGCATGGACGTGGCCAGCGATGTAATCGAGCTATTCAGCGTGAAAGACCCGGAGCGTGCGCGAGAAATCGCCCAACGGCTCGACCAGCTCAATACCGAGCGCCAGGAAGAGGAGCGGCGGATTCTGGCATCGATTCATGCTCGCATCGATGAAGACGCTGCTTTGCGCGACGCCTTTTGCATGGTAATCGACGGCGAAGGCTGGCATCGTGGAGTGATTGGCATAACCGCCACTCGAGTGGTGGAACGATATGGGCGTCCGGTTCTGGTAGTCTCGCGCGACGGCGAGACTGCCCATGGCTCAGGGCGGTCGATTGCGCCATTTCATCTGCTGAATGCGCTGGAATCGTGCGGAGGCCTGTTCACCCGATTTGGCGGACACTCCCATGCGGTGGGATTCTCTTTGCCGTCAGCGAATGTGGCGGAATTGCGTTCTGTTCTCGATGCCTATGCCCGCTCCCGGCTTACGCTGCCGGATTTTGAGCCGCGCTTGAGTTACGACGCCGAAATTCAGCTGGAGCAAGTGACGCCGGAGTTTTTCCAGTTGTTGAAGCGGCTCGAGCCTTTTGGAGTTGGTAATCCCGAGCCGGTGTTTGCCGCACGCAACGTAAGATTGCTGGCATCGCCGCGCCTGGTGAAAGAAAAACACGTCCGCCTGCGAGTGATGGCGGCCGCAAGGGATACGCAGTTATCGGAAGAGGCGATCCGGGTGATGCCACGGTGCGATCCTGACTCAAGCACGATTCGGCGCGAAGACAAGCCAACAAATGGCGGCTGGCAGAAAGCTGCGTCGTTCAACGCCATGGGTTGGCGGATGGCGGAGCGACTGCAATCGCAGCCTATGATTGGCGGCGATCGGCTCGATATCGCTTTCAGCATTGGCTACAACGACCACGCCGACTTTGGCGGGCTGGAGTTGTCGTTGCGCGATTTCGTCAGCAAGGTGCCCGCGCCGCCGATCGAAACAGCGCTTCACAAAGTGTCGTCCTAATCGGATTTCTTATCCCGAAGCGGCTTGGAAGATTTGTTATTCTCGGCATGTTCGTTTAACGCCGCCCCTCCTCAAACCGATTGTCATTCCGACCGCAGGGACGAATCTGCTAGTCGCCTGAGGCGGATAACGCAACAGTTCGTGCCGCTGGCTGGCCAGTAGCAGATTCCTCCCGTTGGTCGGAATGACAAGGGGTTTTAACGGTAATTTTTTGGTTTGCTTATGCGCAAAGCAGTGAATCATCTTAAGAAGGCTGACCCGATTTTGCGGGCCATCATCGAACGGGTTGGGCCTTGCCGCATGGAGTTTGGTCCGCCGGAGTTTGAAAGCCTGGCTGAGTCGATTATTTATCAGCAGTTGAACGGCAAGGCCGCGGTGGTTATCTTCAATCGTTTCGTGGCGCTGGCAGGCGATCCGGTCACGCCTAAGGGCATTCTCAAGCTGACCGACGAACAAATGCGGGGCGTCGGGTTATCCAAGCAGAAGACGTCCTATCTGCGCGATATGGCGGAACGAGCTCAACGCGGCGATCTGGATTTCAGCAAGCTGCATACGCTGTCGGACGACGAAGTCATTGCACACCTGACGCAGGTAAAGGGTGTGGGAGTTTGGACGGCGCATATGTTTCTGATGTTCACTCTCAGGCGGCCGGACGTTCTGCCGACCGGCGACTACGGAATTCAGTCGGCCATAAAAAAAGCGTATCGGAAGCGCAAGCTGCCCAATCCGAAGCAGATGCAGAAGTTGGCGAAGAGTTGGGCGCCGTATCGCAGTGTGGCCTGCTGGTATTTGTGGCGGAGCCTGGATGTAAAGACGATGTAGAGGTAGAGACGTAGCTCCGCTACGTCTCCGGCAGTGGCGATACAGTAAACTTCCGAGACGCTCCTGACAGAGACGTAGCGGAGCTACGTCTCTACATTGGTTCCTCGTTGTGGTTAAATGTTAGGCGTGGCTGGTGAGCTGAAAATCCGTGTGCTGGTGGCGAAACCCGGGCTTGATGGGCATGATCGCGGCGCCAAGGTGATTGCCCGGGCCTTGCGGGATGCCGGCATGGAAGTTATCTACACCGGTCTCAGGCAGACTCCGGAGATGATTGTGTCGGCGGCATTGCAGGAAGACGTTCATGTGATTGGGCTGTCGATTCTTTCCGGCGCGCACAATGCCATTGTTCCCCGCGTCATGGATCTGCTCAAGCAAAACAAAATGGACGACGTGCTGGTGGTGGTCGGCGGCATTATTCCTGATCAGGATGTTGCCGGCCTCAAGCAGAAGGGCGTCGGCGCGATTTTCCAGCCGGGCACGGCAATGGATGACATTGTGAGGTTTATCCGGGGAAACGTCCGGCCTCACCAGGTTCCAACCAGTAGCTGATACCGGCCTTCCATGACCAATCCCAATATTTCTGAATTGCGGCCGCTGCTGCAACGTAGCGTGGGTCCCGCTCCGTGGTATTGGAAGACCTTTCCCGCATTCATTTCTGTCGCCGGCCAGAAGTTTACCTGGACTCATCATGGCGATCAGGGCCCCCTGGGCTACCTGGTTTCGCTGGCGTTGCAGCAAGAACCTGGCAGTCCGCGCCTCGCGCTGAACACTTACTGCCGGCCTTTCCTGGTGCAACCTTCGCTCCTGGGAGTCTGGTGCCCAGAAGGGCGCAGTATCCGAGTGATGTGTTTTGATCCTGACCAGCTCAAAGCTTTTGATTTTGTGGAGATTGCGGGGTGGTTCAAGGCCTCGGCAGACCGGATTTATGCGGCGACCGCTCCAATTGCCGAATTTGAAGTGCCGACACAACTGCCAGCAGGGATTCACAAGATCGATGTTCCGGCGGAATTGCAGACGGTGGCGGAGATGATTGTGCCCACAAGTTACAAAGCGGACGGCATCAATGACCCGGCCTTCGCGCTTTATGTTGTTTATCCGCAGGCTGGACTGGTGGAAGTTTTGCCGCAGCAGTGGTTCACGGCGGCGCAATATGAAGTAGGCAAGCAGTGGATTACGCGGGCCACGCGCGATCCAGAGTCTCATCGCATTATTGGGGAATGTTTTGGAGCTGGGAGTTTTGTGTTGCAGGAAGACGGGCGGCGGCTGGATAGCTGGATTGAGAAGTTGTAGGGGGGTCACAAAACCTGTGTCAGTGTGAGCGCGCGAAGACCCCCCTATATTGCCGGTATTTTGGTGGCTTTAGGGGTCCTTCGTCGCAAAAGACACTCCTCAGGATGACAGGGCGTTTTTGATGGCTACATTACGCGCAGCGGTGTGGACGCGCCTCGATCCAGTTCGGCGCGGGCGGAGGTCAATTCTGATTGGAGGCTGACTGCTTCTTCTTCAGAAAGCCGGAGCATGACATTATTCTGGCAAAGCAAATAGTAGAAGCCGTCCGAAGCCCGGCAGGCGGAGAATGATCCCGCTTCGAGCGACACTCCGCTGGTTTGGGACTGCAAAACTTCGCGCAGGCAGTTGAGCGCGCAGGATACCTCGCCCTGGTCGAAATGCAGGGCCAGAGCCCGCCGCCAGCGTAAACAGACATGTCCGCAAGGGCAAAACGAGCAGCGGATTGCGCCAGGATCAGAAGAAGTTGCGGAGGGGTTCTTTTCGGCCATGATCGACTCTTTCCCTGTTGCAACCGGGTCGCAACAAGGTAGAATTACTTTAATTCCACGCCGTCCTGCTGTCAACGAAGCTGACGAAAATCTGTCGCAGGACGTTTGCGATTAGTTGCAAAACGGAGCAATTTCATGCCTCTTCCTCAGACCGAAATTCCCGGGCGCCTGCAAGCGCAACTGGCCAGCCGCGGGCATCCGCATGACCCAGCAGCGACGGGCCATTCTCACAGTCATCGAAACCGCCAAGAAGCACCTCGACGCCAGCCAGATTCTGCGCAAGGCACAGGAAATCGACTCCTCCATCGACCGCAGCACGGTATACCGGACCCTGCATCTGCTTAAGAGGCAAGGGATGGTCGACGAGCTCGACCTGATGCACATCAACGGCGAAGGCCACTATTATGAGCGCAAGCTGGGCCGCGACCACATCCATATGGCGTGCCTGCGTTGCGGCAAGATTACCGAATTTGTCAGCGAAATTTTCGAATCACTGAAGGCTCAAATGGAAAGCGACTGCCGCTTCCACATCGTGGTAGCGCGTCTGGAAATTGGCGGCTATTGCTCCAACTGTCGCACCTAGACGCATAACCGGTGTCTACTTTCGTGGTATACGCTAACCGTTCCGGGCTCCACCTATGGCCGACCGCATCGATCTGACTCCGCCCGCCGAATCCCCGGTTATTGAAAACCATGTGGACCCCACGACCGCAAAGTTTGAAGCCAACATGCGCTTCCTTGCCGATGTGGTGTCGCAGGTGCGAAATGAGCAGGAGCGGATCCGCGAGGGTGGCGGCGCCAAAGCAATCGAAAACCAGCACAACAAGGGAAGACTCACCGCCCGGGAACGTATCAAATTGCTGGCGGACCCGGCCAGCTTCGTTGAGCTAGGTGTATTATGCAGCTCATGGAATGTACGAGGAATGGGGAGGAGCGCCGGCAGCCGGGGTGGTCACGGGCCTGGCCCGCATTCACACCCGCTTGGTGATGATTATTGCGAATGACGCCACGGTGAAGGCCGGGGCGTTCTTCCCGATGACTGCGAAGAAGGTGATTCGGGCGCAAAACATCGCCATCGAAAATCGTATTCCGACGATTTATCTGGTCGATTCCGCCGGAGTGTTTCTGCCGCTTGCAAGAAGATGTATTCCCCGATACCGACGATTTTGGGCGAGTGTTTCGCAATAACGCGGTGATGTCAGCGGCGGGGATTCCGCAGATCGCGGCCATCATGGGGATGTGCGTGGCGGGTGGCGGATACCTTCCCGTGATGTGCGATCACGTCCTGATGACGGATGGCAGCGGGCTGTTTCTAGCCGGTCCGGCGCTGGTGCAGGCTGCAATTGGACAGAAAGTATCAGCCGAGGAGTTGGGCGGTGCAGCAATGCACTCCGCGATTAGTGGGACGGTCGACTTTCGCGAGCCGAATGACGAAGCCTGTATCACGCGAATTCGCGCCATCGTCGAAAAGTGGGGATATCGCCGGCAGTCACCCTGGGACCGGCGGAAACCGTCAGATCCGGCACAGGCGGCGGAGGAAATCTATGGGATCTACGATCCTTCGCCCGGCCGTCCCTACGATATGAAGCAGATTCTGGCGCGAGTGATCGACGGCAGCAAGTTCGATGAGTACAAGCCGGAATACGGCAAGACGATTATTTGTGGATACGCGAGAATTGGTGGTTTTGCTGTAGGAATTGTGGCTAACCAGAAGCTGAATGCGCAGCAGACCGATCATGAGGGACATAAGAGGATGGAATTCGGCGGCGTGATTTATACCGAATCTGCCGAGAAGGCAGCCCGCTTCATCATGGACTGCAATCAGAACCTGATCCCGCTGGTATTTTTTCACGACGTAAATGGTTTTATGGTGGGCCGCGACGCGGAGTGGAGCGGCATCATAAAGGCCGGGGCCAAACTGGTGAATGCGGTTTCTAATTCGGTGGTGCCAAAGATCACGGTAATCGTGGGTGGCTCGTTCGGCGCGGGGCATTATGCCATGTGCGGCAAGGCGTTATGATCCGCGATTTGTGTTTGCCTGGCCGACGGCGCGATATGCTGTGATGGGGGGAGATTCCGCCGCCGGCACGCTGGTGGAGATCAAAATCAAGCAACTGGAGCGCAGCGGTAAGACGCTCAGCGACGAAGAGAAGAAAGAACTATTCGATTCGACCAAGCGCACTTACGACGAACAGACTGATCCGCGGTATGGCGCGGCGCGGCTGTGGATTGACAGGATTATCGATCCGGTGGAGACGCGGGATGCGATCACTTTGGCGCTGGAGGCGGCGGCGCTGAATCCTGACGTGCCGGAGTTTAAGGTGGGAGTGCTGCAGACGTAGATCGCGGATTTGCGGATACCATTTTTATATGGCTGATGAGGTGAAAATAGTTGAATGCCCGCGTGATGCGTGGCAGGGGCTGCCGGCGCGGATTCCGGCATATTTGAAGATTGACTATCTGAAAGCTCTGATCGGCGCTGGATTCAAGCATATTGACGCAGTCTCGTTTGTGTCGCCCAAGGCGGTGCCGCAGATGGCGGATTCAGAAGAGGTACTGAAAGAGCTTGATCCGCCAGATGATGTCGAGATTATCGGCATTGTAGTCAACGAGAAGGGGGCGGAGCGGGCGATTGCGACGGAGGCTGTACGTACGTTGGGCTTCCCTTATTCTGTTTCTCCCACATTCCTCGAAAAAAACCAGCACCAGACGCTTGAGGATGCGATCGACGAACTGGAGAAGATCAAGCAAAAAGGGGAAACAGCCGGCCTCGAGACGGCTGGTGTACATTTCCATGGCATTCGGCAATCCCTATGGCGATCCGTGGAATATTGGCGAAGTAGTGGACGCGGTCGACTTGCTGGAATCCTACGGAGTGAAAATGATTTCGCTGGCTGACACGGTGGGCATGGCTTCGGCGGAACAGATTCAAGAATTAGTCTCGACCGTGCTGGGGAAATTTGATTATCTGGAGATCGGGGTGCATCTGCACAGCCGGCCTGACCAGGCTGCCGCAAAGGTTCTTGCCGCTTATGAAGCGGGATGCCGGCGATTTGAGTCGGCGCTCGGCGGACTGGGAGGATGCCCATTCGCGCAGGACGCCCTGGTTGGCAATATCGCGACCGAAACGGTGATCGAAACCTTGAAGATCGCGCGGGGTTCTGTTCCCTGCCCTGCGGCTCGCTGGACGGGCTGTTGCGAGCTTCTACTGAAATCGGGGCGCGCTACGCGGAGTCACATGCCGCAGACTGAATTCATGTCCTATAAAACTATCCAACTCGACGAGGTTGCCGGTGTTTGCCACAATCACGCTTAACCGGCCGGAAAAACGAAATGCAATTAATTTTCATCTGGTCGGCGAAATACTTGCGGCGCTGGATGAGATCGAGAAATCTGCCGCGCAGATAGTGATCCTTACAGGCGCGGGCAGCGCTTTCTGCGCCGGCCTGGATCTGGAAGAATTGAAGTCGCTGCTAGGCAAGACACATGCACAAAATGTGGAAGATTCGGAACGCATGGCGCATCTTTTTCGGCGGCTTTACGACTTTCCTAAGCCGACGATTGCGGCGGTGAACGGCGCGGCCATTGCCGGTGGCACGGGCCTGGCCACCATGTGTGACTTTACGCTGGCAATTCCGGATACGCGGTTCGGATATACTGAAGTGAAAATCGGCTTTGTGCCGGCGATTGTCTCTTCCATTTTGGTTTGGCAAGTAGGACACAAGATTGCCCGCGACCTTTGCTCTCTGGACGCCGCTTCAGCGCCTCCGAAGCCCACCGCTATGGACTGGTGAACGAAATCGTGGAGCCAGAAAGACTGATGGAACGCGCTCACGAACTGGCTGCCGAGCTCAAGCAAAACAGTCCGTCTTCGATGCGCGCGAGCAAGAAGCTGATCAATGGATTCATCGCCGCGCTGCTTGACGAGCAAATCAGTCAGGCAATTGAAGATAATGCGAGGATTCGCACCACCGAAGACTTTCGCGAGGGGATATCGTCATTCCTGGAGAAACGACCGCCGCGCTGGAGCGGCAAGTGACCCTGATTACGGGCGCAGTTTGCGAAAGCAGGCTGCGAGTGCGTTACGCGGAAACGGATCAGATGGGGGTGGTTTACCACGCCAATCATTTTATTTGGTTCGAAATTGGCCGGGTTGAACTGCTTCGGCAGCTTGGTTTTTCTTATCGCGACATGGAAGCAAACGATGAATGCTTCATCGCGGTGGTTGACGCGCGCTGCCGCTATAAAGCTCCGGCGCGCTACGACGACGAGATCATTGTGCGCACGCACTTGAAAAACGTTCGCGAGTCAGTGGTGCACTTTGGCTACGAAGTGCTGCGGTCCGATGGTCTGCTGCTGGCGGAAGGCGAGACCACTCATGTGGTAACTAATGCAGAAATGAAAATGACTCCGCTGCCGCAAAAATATCTGAGCGCGTTTCGGAATGCGATTAGAAAATAACACGGCTTTCGCCCTATCGAGAACTCCTTGAAAGCACTGCACATCAACGGGAACGATCTGACGCTGGAGGAGGTCCGCGAAGTTGCGGTCGAGCGCCGGTCGGTGCTGCTCGCACCGGATGCGCGGGAAGCCGTGCAGCGGGCCCGAGCAGTGGTCGACGCACTGGTGGCGGGCAACCAGCTTTCTTACGCCATTACCACGGGGGTCGGCAAGCTCAGTGATGTGCGGATTGCCGGCGAGCAGATTCGCGAGCTGCAGGTAAACCTGGTGCGGTCGCACTCCGTAGGCGTGGGGGAAGCGCTTTCTGCAGCCGACACTCGCGCCATGATGTTGTTGCGAGCCAACTCGCTTAGCAAAGGACATTCCGGCGTTCGTCCGGTTGTGATCGATACGCTTTGCGAGATGCTGAACCGGGGCGTATTCCCAATGGTGCCATCCCAAGGAAGCGTCGGCGCCAGTGGAGATCTTGCTCCGCTGGCTCACCTGGCTCTGGTACTGATTGGCGAAGGGGAGTGCTTCGACGACAAAGGTGTGCGCGTGGCCAGCGCCGAAGCGCTGCGCCGAGCACAGATCAAGCCACTGACACTCGAAGCCAAGGAATCCATTTCGTTAATAAACGGCACGCAGGCCATGTTGGCGATAGGAACCCTGGCAGTGCTTGAAGCAGAGACGCTGGTGGACTCCGCCGATGTCATTGGTGGCCTGACGCTCGACGCGCTTAAGGGCACTGACGTGGCGTTCGATGAGCGCATTCATTTGGCGCGTCCGCACCCCGGGCAGATTGCCACGGCCGCCAACCTGCGCAAAATGATTGAGGGCAGCGAGATTCGGCAATCCCACGCGGACTGTGGCCGGGTGCAGGATGCGTATTCGCTGCGCTGCATTCCTCAGGTTCATGGCGCGGTACGAGACGCGCTCGCGCATTGCAGGCGCGTGTTTGAGATTGAAACCAATTCGGCTGTCGATAATCCCCTGGTGTTCGTGAAAAATCCGAAACAGATGGACGGCGAGGGCGACGTGCTTTCCGGAGGAAATTTTCACGGCGAGCCACTGGCGTTCGCCCTGGATTTTTTGGCAATTGCACTGACTGCGCTGGCGGGAATTTCGGAACGGCGGGTCGAGAGGTTGGTGAATCCGACGCTGAACGAGGGTTTGCCGCCATTTCTGGCGGCGGGAGCGGGATTGAATTCCGGCTTTATGATGCCGCAAGTGACGGCGGCTGCGCTGGTTAGCGAAAATAAGGTGCTGGCACATCCGGCGTCGGTTGACTCAATCACGACTTCAGGAAATAAAGAAGACTACGTCTCCATGGGAATGACTGCGGCAACGAAGTTAAAGCGCATTGTGGTGAATACTCGCAACGTAATGGCGATCGAGGCCATGGCAGCCTCGCAGGCAATTGATTTTCTCGCTCCGCTAAAGACTTCCAAACGTGGGCAAGTAGCGCATGCCGCGATCCGCTCGGTGTGCACCTTCATGGACAAAGACCGCGTGATGTATCAGGATTTCGCGCGTCTTGCTGAACTCATTGCCAGCGGCAAGTTGGCGGCTGTGCTTGGTGTGAGCTAGACGCAAGGTCCCTCCACTGCGCGCTCGGCTTCGCCTCCCGCTCCGGTCGGGATTACAGTGTTCCTTTATAATGTCCATTCCCCTGTGACTTTTCCGGCGGACCTGAGATCCCGTAGTGACTACCCGTTTAGATCACATTATCGCCGCCACCCGTCACCACGTCGCCGCAACCAAGGCAGGCGCGAACTTCGACGAACTCGAGCGTAAGGCGGAGCAGCATGCTCCACGTGGCTTGCGGCGTGCCCTGCAACAGAGCGCGGCAGCCGGGGTTGCGGTAATTGCTGAACTCAAAAAAGCTTCCCCGTCGCGAGGACTGATTCGGGCAGAGTTCGATGTCGAGGCTCTGGCCCGAGAGTTGGAATCTGGAGGCGCGGCTGCGCTGTCGGTGTTGACCGACGAAGAATTCTTTCAGGGATCGTTGCAGAACCTGGAACGTGCATCATCGGTGACGAAACTTCCCTGCTTGCGCAAAGACTTTATGGTTGATGAGTATCAAATTGTCGAGGCGCGCGCCCATTGCGCTGACGCGATCCTGCTGATTGTGGCGGCATTGAAGCAAGATGAGCTGACGGCCTTGGCGGACTCGGCGCGGCGGCAATCGCTCGATGTGTTGTGTGAGGTGCATGATGAGGATGAACTGCAACGGGCGTTGGACGCGGGCTGCGATCTGATTGGGGTTAACAGCCGCGATCTGCGGACGTTCGAAGTGAATCTGGATACTGCCCTTCATTTGGCGAAGCACATGCCGAAGGGCGTTCTTAGTGTGGCGGAGAGCGGGATTCACACGGCAAGCGACATCGATCGTCTACGTGGCGCCGGGTACGCCGCATTCTTAATTGGGGAATCGCTGATGAAGGCGGGGTCGCCGGGAATGGCGTTGGGGGCTTTGGTGGCAGCGGCCGGGACCACGCAGGCCGGTTTGCGGACCTAAGGAACCCATTGGGTCACATGTTGGCGGGTATAGGGGTCCTTCGCTGCGCTCAGAAGTTTTATTTTATGACTTGGGTGAAGATTTGCGGTATTACGAACCTGGAAGACGCGTTTACGGCGGTTGAGTGCGGCGCCGATGCGCTGGGGTTTGTTTTCTATCCCAAGAGCAAGCGGAGAGTCGATGCCGCGACGGTTAGAGAAATCGTCGCCGAACTTCCGGAGTCTGTCGAGAAGGTCGGCGTATTTGTGGAAGAGTCGGCGTCCGTCATGGAACAGGTCGCGACCGAAGCTGGACTCACCGGCGTTCAACTACACCTAACCTCTATAAAAGAGGCGCCAGAGCTGACGACGCGAGTCAACTACCTGGCGATTCCTGCGGCACTGGCAGAGCAGGCCAGCGGTTTAGCGATAGATGGCAAGGTCAAAGCGGTGTTTATCGATTCCGGAACTGCCTCCGATCCGGGAGGGACAGGCAAAGCGTTTGATTGGGAAGAGGCTGGCGGCACACTTGCGGCGTTGCGCGAGCGCTTCAAAATAGTTGTCGCCGGCGGGCTCTCGCCTTCGAACGTGGGCGAGGCCATCCGTATACTAAGACCCTGGGGGGTGGACGTTTCTTCCGGCGTGGAGTCGTCGCCGGGCAAGAAAGATCCAGCCAGGATTCAAGCATTCATTCAAGCGGTGCGGCAGATGGAAACGAGCAAATAAAAATGGGAAGCGCAGTAATCGGCAGAGAAAAGACCGCGAAGTTAGTACCCGGGCGCTTCGGCGAGTACGGTGGGCGCTACGTTCCAGAGACGCTGATGGCGGCGCTCGAGGAACTTGAGCAGGCGTATGAGAAAGCGAAGAAAGACCCTCGTTTCAAAAGCCGGCTGGAAGAATTGCTACGAACCTACGCCGGTCGTCCGACGCCGCTGTTTTTCGCGCAGCGGCTGACGCAAAAGCTGGGCGGAGCAAAAATATATCTCAAACGGGAAGACTTGCTGCACACCGGCGCGCACAAGATTAACAACTGCATCGGCCAGGGACTTCTAGTCGAGCGCATGGGCAAGAAGCGCGTGATTGCTGAGACTGGCGCCGGTCAGCACGGCGTCGCCACGGCAACGGTTTGCGCTCTGCTGGGTTTTGACTGTGTCGTCTATATGGGCACGGAAGACATGCGGCGGCAGGAGCTGAATGTTTTCCGCATGCGATTGCTGGGCGCGGAAGTTCGTGGGGTTGAGTCCGGCTCGCGAACTTTGAAAGATGCCATCAACGAGGCGATGCGCGACTGGGTCACCAATGTTCGCACTACTCATTACTTGCTGGGCAGCGTGCTGGGGGCGCATCCCTATCCGACGATGGTGCGCGACTTCCACAAAGTCATTGGACGAGAAGCACGAAAGCAGATTCTTAAGGCCGAAGGTAAGTTGCCGACCGAGATTATTGCTTGCGTGGGCGGAGGATCGAACGCGATTGGCATTTTCCATGAGTTCATAAAAGACAAGAGGGTGAAACTGGTTGGCGTAGAAGCTGGTGGGCGCGGCGGCAGTCTGGGAGACCACGCCGCGCGTTTTGCCGGCGGCCTACCGGGCGTGTTGCAAGGGACTTACTCTTATGTCTTACAAGATGCGGCAGGTCAGATTGCGCTTACGCACTCGGTTTCCGCAGGCCTGGACTATCCGTCGATTGGTCCAGAACATGCCTGGCTAAAGGATCTTGGCCGGGCCGAGTATGTTGCAGCATCAGACGCGGAGGCTCTGCAGGCCACGACAACTTTAGCCCGCACTGAAGGAATTATTCCTGCGCTGGAATCGGCGCATGCGGTAGCTGAAGCCATCAAGCGAGCCGCAAAGATGAAGAAGTCCGAGATCATGATCGTGAATATTTCCGGACGCGGCGACAAAGACATTGGAATTATGCGGGAGAACCTGAAGCTCGACTAGACTCCCATGCCCTTCCACTTCGAGAACAAACCATCTCTAGTCGCCTACGTAACTTGCGGCGATCCTGATCTCGCCACTACCCGTGACATCATTTTCGCCGCTATCGACGCTGGGGCAAACATCATTGAGATGGGCGTGCCATTCAGCGACCCGGTGGCCGATGGCCCGGTAATTCAGCGGGCCAGTGAGCGTGCGCTCAAACATCACACTTCGCTCGAACAGGTCCTGAGGCTGGCCGCGGAAGTACGTCAGTATTCGCAAGCGACGGGACTTATCATCTTCACTTACCTGAATCCCATCTGGCGTATGGGGCTGGCGAAATTTTGCAAGGTGGCCCGTCATGCCGGCATTGATGGCGTGCTGGTTATCGACTTGCCGATCGAAGAGTCGGCGGAATACATTCGAGCAGCCAAGAGTAATGGGCTGGCCACAATTTTTCTGGCGGCTCCAACCAGCACCGACGCCCGCCTGAAACTGATTGCCAACGCTTCCAGCGGATTCATATATGCTGTCTCTCGCACCGGCGTGACCGGCGCACGCGAGAAGTTGACCGACGATGCGCGAAGCCTGGTTGCACGGTTGCGGAAGTTCACCAAGCTGCCAATTGCGGTAGGCTTTGGCATCTCGACCGCCAAGCAGTTTACCGACGTTGCAAACTTCGCTGATGCCGCTGTAATCGGCAGCGCGATTGTACAAACAATTGAGAACAATCCCGGCAAAGAAGCCGAGTCTGTGGCACAATTTATCCACCAGCTTTCAGCCGTATAGTCCCAGTCGTCGGCCAGCCGCCTTTAGCCCTAGCTCGCCGCGAACCTAGTTTCAACATTTTGCAGAAAGCAGCAGTATTAATGGTTCTACGACTATGGAAATTGCCGACTGGCGTAAGCAAATCGATGAGATCGACCGCAAGCTGGTGGAATTGCTTAGCAAGCGGGCCCATGCAGCCCACGAAATCGGCAAACTGAAAAAGATCGCGGGCATGCCGATTTACGAGCCGGACCGCGAGCATGCCGTATTTGCGAACGTAAAAAGTTATAACCCGGGACCGCTGCCCGACCGCGATTTGCAGCGGGTCTATGAGCGGATTATCGACATCATGCGACAGATTCAGAAAGAAGAGATCGCGCCGGAAACAAATCTGGCTGATCAGCCCCACGACACGGAATTAGATTCAGACGTGAACGACTAGACAGGCTTGCGGATTGGCCTTCAGGGCTAAAGCCCGATATATTCGAGGGGCTTTAACGCCGGGCTGAAAGGCCTGCTCTACCTGAGACCCCGGTTTTCCGCAGTATTCGGGAATCGTTGCCCACGATGGCAGCGACTGACAAACTTATGATTGTTGCAATGCAGGAATTAGCAACTGAAGAGCAGATTCAGGATGTTATTGAACATCTGATCCGCATGGGTTTTTCCGTTCACCGCACCACCGGGGAGCGGCAATCGATCCTCGCCGCGGTGGGGGCGCGCACTGACTTCGATACCCGCAATCTTGAGGTTCTTTCCGGCGTCGAGCACGTGCACCGCATCAGCGCGCCCTACAAGCTGGCGGGCCGTTCCTTCCGGCCCGAAGGCACAATCATTGAATTTAAGAACGGATTGAAAATTGGCGGCGACGATGTAGTCGTCATGGCCGGGCCTTGCTCTGTCGAATCTAAAGAGCAGATTTTCCTGGTGGCTGAGCAAGTGGCAAAGGCCGGCGCACGGGTGCTTCGTGGAGGCGCGTTTAAGCCTCGCAGTTCTCCGTACTCGTTTCAGGGCCATGGGATCGAGGGCTTGAAGCTCTTGCGTGAGGCGGCTGACAGTCAGGGGCTGCTGGTGATCAGCGAGGTCATGGAAATCGCACAGATCGAACCCATGTTCCCTTACATCGATATTTTCCAGATCGGCGCGCGCAACATGCAGAATTTCAATCTGCTGCGCGAACTCGGCAAAGTGCGTAAGCCGGCACTACTCAAGCGCGGCATCGCTGCCACCTTCGAAGAGGTGCTGCTCTCGGCGGAATACATTATGTCGGGCGGTAACTATGAAGTGATCTTGTGCGAGCGCGGCATTCGCACATTTGAAACTTACACGCGCAATACGTTGGATATTTCGGCGATTCCGATTCTCAAGAAGCTTTCGCATCTTCCGATGACGTCTGATCCTTCGCATGGCACCGGGTTACGCGACAAGGTACCGCCAATGGCGCGGGCGTCGGTTGCAGCAGGCGCGGATGCGTTGCTGATTGAGGTGCATCCTAATCCCGACAAGGCCATGTCCGACGGCGCGCAATCGCTTTATCCTGACCAGTTTTCCAAATTGATGGATGAGTTACGCATGATTGCTCCAGCAGTGGGCCGAAAGATCGCGTAACCAATCTTGAACTGTTGATTTCTCGTGCCGATTCGCCAAATCACCATCGTTGGAACCGGACTTATCGGCGGATCACTCGCTCTGGCACTGAAGAAGCGGGGATTTGGCGGCCTGATTGTCGGCTGCGATCGTGCGCCGGTTCTCGAACGCGCCGAGAGAATGGGCGCCATCGATCAGGGGCGAACACAAATCGGCGATGCCGCCCGTGGCAGCCAGGTAGTAGTTCTTGCAACCCCAGTCGGCGCCATCATCGACTTGATCGATCGCCTGGGCCCCGCTCTTCCCGCAAAAGCCCTGCTCACCGATGTTGGCAGTACCAAAGCTGAGGTCCTCGCCCGCGCTACCGCGATATTCGGTAAGAATGTTGGCCGCCGATTTCTGGCTGGGCACCCCATGGCAGGCAAAGAAAATTCCGGAGTGGAGTTTGCGGACCCCCAATTATTTCAGGGCGCTGCCTGGTTCCTGACGCCCTCGCCAGGGCAGAACGTCTATGACGGCGTTAGCGGAGAATTCCTGGAGTGGATTGCAAAAATCGGGGCACGTGTCGCAACCATGGATGCGAGCGAACACGATCAGCTGTGCTCGTGGATCAGCCATCTGCCGCAGCTGATCTCAACCGCTCTCGCCGCAACCCTGGTAGAGGAATACGGCGAAGATGCGCCCCTGCTCGAAGCCGGAGGACGCGCTCTTCGGGAGATGACCCGCATCTCGTCGAGCCCTTATTCCATGTGGCGCGATGTCATGCTCACCAACAAAGCCAACATTCGGGAAGCCTTATTGAAGCTGGAGCAGAGGTTGGCGCACATCCGAGAAAATCTGGATACGCGGCAGTTGGAAGAAGAATTCGAGCGTGCTCATCATTTGAAGAAGACGGTTCTGAAGAAAGAAGGCGGGCCGGCGAAGCTAAAGCGGTAAGGCATATCCCATCATTCTGAGAATTGTGGTACCGCGAGTGTAGAGCCGTAGCTTCGCTACGGCTGGGTTGGCACAATCTCCCCATTCGTGGCCGGTGCAAGCCGTAGCGGAGCTACGGCTCTACCCGAGAGCCGCTAAAGGGCCTGGAAAAAACCAGGTTCTTCGTTGGGGGCTGGCTGCAGGTTTTCATTTAGAATCGTGGCGAATGAACAAAGTAGTCGCTAACGCAGACGAGGCCATCCGCGATGTTTTCGATGGCGCGACCATCATGATTGGCGGCTTCGGACTCTGCGGCATCCCTGAAAATCTGATCCGGGCGCTGGTTAAGAAGGGCACCAAGAATCTCACCACCATCAGCAATAACGTAGGCGTAGATGGCCTGGGACTCGGGCTCATGCTGGCCGCCGGCCAGATTCGCAAACACATCGGTACTTATGTTGGCGAGAACAAGCTGCTGGAACAGAAGATGCTGAGTGGAGAAATTGATCTCGACCTGGTTCCACAGGGCACGTTCTCTGAACGGATTCGGGCTGGTGGTGCGGGCATTCCTGCATTTTTCACTCCGACCGGTGTGGGTACCGTGGTGGCCAATAATAAAGAAGCCCGGGAATTTGATGGGCGTACGTACATAATGGAAAGTGCATTGAAGGCCGACTTCGCCTTCGTGAAAGCCTGGAAGGGCGACAAGTGGGGGAATTTGGTGTACCGCAAGACGGCGCGGAACTTTAATCCCATGATGGCCAGCGCCGCGAAAATCACTATTGCAGAAGTGGAAGAACTGGTCGATCTGGGAGAATTAGCGCCCGACCTGATTCACACTCCCAGCATTTACGTGAAGCGCATCTTCCGCGGTGAATTTTTTGAGAAGACGATCGAGAGAAGAACCGTGAGGAAGGCGAGATAAGCAGCGAATGCCGATTCCCGCCAAACCCGTGAAGGATACGACCAAGCGAGACCTGATCGTCAAGCGCATTGCGCAGGAATTACGCGATGGCTTTTACGTGAATCTCGGCATCGGAATGCCCACGCTGGTTGCGAATCACGTTCCTCCCGGCATTGAGGTGGTCCTGCAAAGTGAAAACGGAATGCTGGGCATTGGCCCTTACCCGCTCGAAGGCGAGGAAGATGCCGACCTGATCAATGCCGGGAAAGAAACTGTTACAGAAATGCCGGGCACCGCATTTTTTTCCAGTGCCGATTCATTTGCCATGATTCGTGGAGGCCATGTCGATCTCAGCGTTCTAGGCGCCATGGAAGTCGACGAAGAGGGCAACCTGGCCAATTGGATGATCCCCGGCAAAATGGTGAAGGGGATGGGCGGCGCAATGGATCTTGTAGCTAGCGCGCGCCGGGTGGTGGTGGCGATGGAACACACCACAAAAGATGGTCAACCAAAAATCCTTTGCAAATGCACGCTGCCCCTGACCGGCGCGAAAGTGGTGAATACAATTGTGACCGAGATGGCGGTAATCCAGGTCACGCCAGCCGGACTCGTACTCGAAGAAATAGCCCCTGGGCTTACCGCCGACGACGTACAGAGGGCGACTGAACCGACTTTGATTTTGAGTCCCACCCTTAAAATTATGCTCGCCGAGTAAGACTCGTCGTGAGCTAATACCGCCGGGTAGAGACGTAGCTCCGCTACGTCTTCGAGCGCAGCGGTATGAACGTTAGGGTTTGCGTCGCCCCGAGCAAGACGTAGCGGAGCTACGTCTCTACCTGGAGTGTTGTTTATTTGGCAACGGAGTGCGCGCCTGTGGACACCGAACTACTTACCCCCACCGCCGCTCTTCAACCGCGCGGCCTCGAACTCATCACTTTTTTTCCAACCAATAACTTTCGGCATGTTGGCGGCCTGCCAGCCTAGGGCAAACCCAAAACGCGCCATCACTGCATCGCCAATGAAATCGCTGTCTGCGTGGTACTCATCGCTCGGCTGGTGATAGTGCTTCTCGGTGTACTCTTCGGCTTGCTGCATGCCCCACGCAGTGTCATGCCCCTTGTACTTCATGCCTTCGTTGAGCGAGAACGCAGGAATGCCCACACGAGCCAGGCTGAAGTGGTCAGAACGGTAATAATGTCCAGCTTCAGGATGTGAATCGGGGCGTATGACTAGGCGAAATTCATCCGCCGTCGCCTGCACAGCGGGAAAGAAGGTAGTGCGCTCCGAGCCGGAAACCTCGACCTCTTCTGGCTGACCGAGCGGCGGTATGTCGTCATAATTGAGATCAAGCGTGATCTTCCCCGGCGGAATCGGAGGATGCTTGCCCAGGTATTCTGAACCCAGCAATCCTTGCTCCTCGGCGGTTACCGAGGCGAAAATCACCGACCTTGGCGGTCTTTGCGTAGCCTGACCGTAGACTCGTGCCAGCTCGAGAAGGATGCCACATCCGGTCGCATTGTCGTCGGCACCGTTATAAATGTTGTCACCCGGCATATCGGGTCGTATTCCCAAGTGATCGTAATGGGCTGTGTACATCACTGCCTCATTCTTCAGCTTGGCACTTGATCCGGGCAGAATGCCGATCACATTATTCGACTCGAACGGCCGAACTTTGCTCACCATGTGCGCCTTGAGCCTGGAGTGCAATGCGACGGGACGAAAATCGCGGGAGCGCGCGTCAATCAGCAGCTTCTCAAGATTTAAGCCATCCCCGGCGACTAGCTGCTTGGCAACATCAAGTTGTATCCAGGACGCGACCTTCAACTTGGGAGTGCCATCGAGCTTGAGATACGACTTCTCGCCTGAATTGGAATTCCGTACCACGTCCCACGGGTAACTCGCCATGTCGGTCTGGTGAATCAGAATAGCGCCCACCGCGCCTTTCCGAGCCGCTTCTTCATATTTGTATATCCAGCGACCGTAGTAGGTCAGGGCATGGCCGGTAAAGAATTTGGGATCGTCCGAGGGTGGCTCATTCACGAACATCAACAATACTTTTCCCTTAACGTCGACGCCTTTGTAGTCGTCCCATTGATATTCCGGGGCTTCGATTCCGTACCCGACAAACACGATGTCGGCATCGACGTCAGACTGCGCCTGCTGTGTCTGGTCGTAAGCGACGTATTCGTCAAGCACTTTAAGATTTTTAGAGTCGCCGCGCGCGTTGGCGAGAGAAAAAGTGGTCTCACCCGCGGGAGTAATTCCGACCATGGGAACTTTCTGCAAATAGGTTCCGCTGTCTCCGGCGGGTTTCAGACCATTGAGAGCAAATTGAGCAGCGATATACTCGGCAGCAATATCTCCGCCACGCTGTCCCGTGCCGCGGCCTTCCAGCAGATCGTCTGACAAAAACTTCACGTCGGCTCGAATGTGTTCCGGATTAATTTTCTCCATGGCGGCAATGCCGGCGGGAGTAAGCCGCGGCGAAGCCGTGTTGCTCTGGGCCGAGCTTGCGATAACCTGAAACAAGACTGCAACGAAATAAAAAACTGCCGTGCTTTTGCGCATGCGATACAAGCTCCTGGTGCAATGAGGGTTATTGTAAGGGACGGATGCTGGAATGCTGAAGGCAGCCGAGGGTCGCTGTGATGTGAGCCCGCAACCTGCGGGCTAGTTTTTGGAACTTCAGCCAGCGCGAAACGCAGCTATTTCTTCGCCGGTATGGAACAGCGGCCGCATACTGATTGCGCCCGCAGCCGCAATTTTGGAATTCAGTTTTTCGAAATCAGCACGGTCCCATCCCACACTCGTGATCTCAATCTCACGACTCGGCGCAATCCAGAACAAAGTCGGCACATTCGTCAGGCCGTAGGAGTTCGAAACCGGGTACTGGTCGATCTCATCAAGAAGAATCGGAAAGGTGATGCCGTATTGATTGAGGAAAAGCAAAGTATCTTTTTTGGAGTTCTGCGAAACGCCGACGATGCTCACAGCGCCTTGCCCATATAGTTTGTGCAGCCGCTCAATAAAAGGAAAGGCGTACTGGCAGGTTGGACAAGAAATCTTGAAGAACGCCAGAAGAACCGGCCCATGATCAAGCGCGTCCGTCAAAGAGAAGCTCTTGCCATCGGTGGTCGATAAGGAAAAATCAGGGGCTGTCGTTCCGGGAGCCAATGCCGCCATTCGAATCCTCCAGAACGAAATTACCATTCCGCAAGCTGGGGCGCTAATTACTTGTGTCCGTTTCGCGGAAAGCTCTCAGACAAATATTTGGTCGCGACCTTCCACGACAAGCCGTTGCTACGGGCGATTTCGCCGTATAACTCTCCGCTCTTCCGCATGGTACGTACTTGAGAACGTTCATCCAGCGCGACTAGCCCAAAGCGCAGGTTCCACCCTTCTGCCCATTCAAAGTTGTCGGTCAACGTCCAATGAAAATAACCGCGAATGTCGTATCCATCGTCGAGCAGTCGGCGTAACTCTTTGATCACGCTTACAATCAGCCACGGCCGAATGCGGTCATGTGCGTCAGGAACCCCATTTTCCAAAATATAAATCGGCTTGCCGAGACGCGCGGCACGTTTTACTGCAATTCGGATCGCCTTTGGATAGGCCTCGCCGTAGGGCTTCTCCATGCCTGGATCTCCTTGTGGCACGTGCGAGGGAACAAAAATGCGCCCGAAGAGCTGCCCGGGGTGCGTGGCATCAAAAGCAACATGAAAGCGGCTGTAAACGTTAAGTCCTACAAAGTCGCATGAGCCCTTCACGTCTCTTCCCGCGCCATCAAACATGCTCAAGGGGAATCCGAGCCCGCCTTGCTCGATCAATTTTAAGAAGCCCTCGTTAAAGAGCAGGTTCAGCAGTCCGGCAACCCAACGTGCAGGACCGACTGAGATGCCTTCAAACACTGCGATATGCTGGGCCCAGCCAACCTCCGCCGATGGCTGCATCTCATGGATGGCCCGGTAAGCCAGTAAATGAGCCCGCGCCTGCGCGCTATTCACTCGCAGAGCGTTTCCAACTTCGCCTTTGCGTCCAGGAGGAAATTCGCCCAGAACGTATCCCAGCGCCGCGTAGACGTTGGGTTCGTTGAAAGTTACCCATGACTGGCATAGGTCGCCCAGCGCGCTTACCACCTGACGAGTGAACCGTTCAAAAAGCGCCGGGGCTTCGGGGTGAAGAAATGCCCCCTTTTTTTCGAACCACATGGGATGAGTGAAGTGGTGCAGGCAAACCATCGGCGCCATTCCGCGACGCAGCAGGGCCTGCAGCATCTCGCGGTAACGCGCCAGCGACTGGAAGTCCCAGCGGCCTTCTTCCGGCTCAATGCGGCTCCACTCTACGGAAATCCTAAGAGCATTCAGCCCCATGCTTTGCGCCAGGTCGAAATCACCATCTGCGTTGTTCCACCAGTCGCAGGCGTCGCCGCAAATGTCGCCAGACCTGATATTGCCGCGGACTTCCCAGTCGCACCATTGATTGTTGTGATTGCCGCCTTCGACCTGATGGGCGGCAGTGGAGACGCCCCAGAGAAATCCCTCGGGGAAATCAATACGGTCAAACTCGCTGATTTCGAATTCCAAAATTAAGTTGAGATTGCCCAGGCCGCCGACGGTCCCCGCGACTCCGAATTATTGAACGACGAGGCTGCAACCGAGCGCGGACTATGAATGTCAAATATCTCATCGAGAATTACTGGAATTTCAAACAATGCCCGGTTTGTGTAGCGCTCGGCATTGCTTTTAAGTTCGTCGAATGTTTCCTTATCCAGAAGCTGATGTACTCCAGCAGCAATATCGCGGAAGTTGTTCAGCACAATGCCGAGCCGCTTTTCTTGCACCCACTGGGCGTTGTAACGCTCTTGAGGCATGGTGCGGTCATTGCATTCGACAATTACCGGCAGGTTAAACTGCAAAGCCTCGCTGATACTCCCAGGCCCGGGCTTCCCTATGAAGAAATCGGCCAGTGACATGAAGTAAGCAATGTCGGAGGTGAAACCTTGCACCACGACTCGCTTGCTGGTCGATAACGCGCTCAGCTCAGCGCACAACTTCTGGTTGTGGCCGCAGATCATGATCAATTGGAGTGGATCGGGACTCGCGTCCAGACTGCGCGCGATGTTGGCCATTACCGGCGCACCATGCCCGCCGAAAAGAACCAGGCCAGTCGGCAGATTTGGATCCAGACCCAGCCGTTCTCTTTCTTCGGCACGATCAATTACAGGGTTTTGATAGAACTTCCGTTTCATTACCATGCCTGACGTCTCGTAAAGCTGGCGGCGATGATGGCCGGCGGCGAGTGCCTGCTGTTTGGCACGCTCGGTCCCACAAATAATGTATTCCGACTCAAGTTCAATCCAGAAATTGGGCGGGCAGTCAGCAAAATCGGTCAGCAGAGTGGTGAATGCCGTCCCCCTCATCTGCGCGTGGATACTTTCTGCTAAGGCGCGATTAAAGAGCGGGATCACCGAGAGCACTAGATCTGCGGGGTTTTGCGACCAGTATTTCTTCAGCACATTAACAACCTGCGCGTGGTACAGGCGAACCAGGGCCCGCAGCACGATAAGTAATTGTGGCGTCGGACGCGTCCAGCCCTTGCGAAGAATCAGGTTGTATCCGTCTTGAATGCGCACGCCGGTGACGCGGCGAATGACATCGATTGAGTCGAGCAGTTCCTGTAGATTCAGCAGCGTGACTTCCCAGGGTTGTTCCTGCGATTCGAGCGTAGCTTTAAGCGCCTCGGCGGCATTGCGATGTCCGCCGCCCGCATCGAAGAGAACGATTGTCAGTTGACGCATCTGCACCTCGAACCAGCCGCACTGAGCTGGTACTACACACATTAAGAATCAACAACTCTTCTTAAGGCACCATGAATGGTGCATTAATTTTCCGTGAATTGTTAGCTGCGCGAGAAATTTGAGTCACCTGCTTGCTCGTTCTCAGACATCTCTCTGTTGAAAAATAGGCGATAGAGAACGTGGTAGGCTTTTACTGCGGATTCCAAAAAAGTCATGGCCACTCCTGCTACGAGTCGTAACGGACTTGGGTTAGCGCACTGGATGCAGCGCGCGCTGGAGGAATGCCAAAAGGCTTCGCAGGACTTCTCTTCCGAGCCGGTGCACGATCTTCGAGTTGCATTGCGCCGCTGCCGCTCCATAGCTGATGGCCTCAGCACCCTGGATCCTCATCCCGCGTGGAAAAAAATGAAGAAGGCTGGGAAACGGGTTTTCCAGCAGTTGGGTGCGCTACGTGATGTTCAAGTAATGGAGGAGTGGGTGCAACGGCTGGGGGCGGCTGAAGATCCAGTAACCGTGAGCCTACTGACGCACCTCAAGGCTCAAGAGCAAACCAAGAAACTCGAAGCCGCCGCTGCGCTCCACCTGTTTGATCGCAAGCAATGGGCGCAATGGATTGAACTACTGCCGGCACGGACCGAACATGTGGAAATTGGCGGTATCGCTTTCAGGCATCTTGCGTTGGAGCGGTGGAAGGCCGCTCGCGCCCTGCATAGCCAGGCGTTGCGCAACCGCACCAAAACAAGCTTCCATCGCGTACGAATCGGACTGAAGAAATTCCGCTACATCATTGAGAATTTTATTCCCGAGCTTCACCACAGCTGGGGAAATGATCTAAAACATATTCAGGATTGGCTAGGCGAGATCCACGATCTTGATGTTCTGTGGGCGGAAGCCGTTCAGTCCAAGGTGTTCCCCGACGTCGAGCACCGTATGCGGTGGCAGGCGATCGTTAGGGTAGCGCGCGACCAGCGGATCGCAAAGTATCGGGAACGGACTCTGGGGCACGACTCATTGTGGCAAGAATGGAGGCGCGCCTTGCCGCAAGGCGATCAGGTAGAAGAAGGCGCCCTGGAGAGGCTTAGGATATGGGCTTCGTTTCTGGATCCGGACTCAGCGCATGCCCTGCGGGTGTCAAAACTGGCCCTACAGATTTACGATGGACTTACCAGAAACGGGCACGCAAGAAAAAACCGTCAGCATCCGCGAGCGCGATCGATTCTCCAGGTTGCGGCCCTATTGCACGAAGTAGGGCGGGCCAAGCGCGAGAAGAATCATCACAAGACCTCGTATAAATTGATTTCCAAGCTGGACGCCCCGCTGGGCTGGCAACCTCGAGAGTTGCACTTGGCCGGGCTGGTCGCTCGTTACCATCGCGGCGTTCTACCCAGCGTTAATAATCGAGAGTTCGCCGGTTTACCTGAAGGTCAGAAACGGCAGGCTGCCTTGCTCGCGGGGATTCTTCGGTTAACCGATGCCGTCGACCGGCAATATGGTGGCAAGGTGAAAAATCTCAGGGTCGAAGAAACCGATGAGTGCATAACTCTATGGGCGGAGGGGAACCTGAGCGCGGCGCCGCCGTCCGAGCGAGTAGCTGCAGCACGATATCTTCTGGAAACCACCTACGAATGCCCGATTCTAGTTCGCCCCGCGGCCGGCGCGGCCTGAGCCGCATGAACAGAATCAACCGCCTACTCTGTGCAATCGCCGTCCTGGCGATAACTGTCTTCGCCGCCGCACAGCAATCTCCGCCGCTGAAAACACGCAATGTTGTCCTAATCGTGAGTGACGGTTTGCGCTGGCAAGAGGTTTTCACCGGTGCGGACAAGAGCCTCATGAATTCAGAGCATGGCGGCATCTGGGCCGACCCGAATATGCTTCAGCAGAAGTTCTGGCGCGAACATGTTTCTGAGCGCCGTAAGGCGTTGTTCCCATTTCTTTGGGGCACTGTCGCTCAGCGCGGTCAGATTTACGGCAACCAGACCAAGGGTAGTGTCGCGCGCGTCACTAACGGAAAAGCGTTTTCTTATCCCGGCTACAACGAGATGCTCACCGGCGTACCCGACAACCGAATCGACCGAAACGACTTTGGCCCCAATCCGAATAAGACTGTCTTTGAGTGGCTGAACACCTTGCCAGAGTTTAATGGCAAGGTCGCCGTGTTCGGAACATGGAAGACGTTCGACGACATCTTCAACAAGAAGCGCAGCGGCCTGGTGATGCAAACCGGCTGGGACCCGCCAGAAACCGGAAGCCCCACCTCTCAGCAAGAACTGCTCAACCAGCTATTTCGGACTACAACCCGGCTCGACGACGAAGACTTGTACGACTCTTTCTTGCAAATTCCGCTGCTCGAGTATGTGAGCGCCAAACATCCTCGCCTGTTGTTCGTGGGCTATGGCGAAACCGATAACTGGGCGCACTCTGGCCGTTATGATCTGGTGCTGGAGAGCGCTCACGGTTTCGATCACTTCGTTGAACAGCTATGGAAAACCATACAGTCTATGGCCGAGTATCGCGATCAGACAACCTTCATCATCACTACCGATCACGGCCGCGGAAGCGGCCTGGTGGAGTGGAAGGAACATGGCGTAGACGAAAAAGGATCGGAGAATATCTGGATCGCGGTAATGGGTCCAGATACTCCAGCCCTGGGCGAACGGGTAAACGTGGATGCCGTCACGCAATCGCAGATCGCGTCCACGGTGGCTGCGTTGCTGGGCAAGAACTATCGCGGTGAAGTTCCCGAGGCAGGGCCGCCGCTCTCTCCGGCAATGGGCATCGGCAAGTAGATCGTCTACGCGGGCCGCATTCAGGTCGGTGCCCAAGTGCCAGGCACGCTGCGATGACCGTGCCCGCAAAACCTAGCGACGCATTCAAGCTGAGTTCTTACTCTCCGCATGGCGCCGCCAGCGGGCCTGACGGGTAAAATGAAACTGGAACCAATGCAACCAGCAGGAGAGCCTATGCCAACAACCATCTCGCCCAACGATGTCACAGCCGCGTTGAAAGATCCCAGTTTGTTTCGCCAGTCTTGTTACATCGACGGTGCCTGGGTTGCGGCTTCGGGCGGCGGCACGATCGCTGTGGATAATCCGGCTACTGGAGAGGTTATTGGCACGGTCCCGAAATTCGGTGCGGCTCAAACCCGGCAGGCTATCACCGCTGCTGCCGGCGCTTTTCCCCTCTGGCGAGTGAAAACCGCCAAGGAACGAGCCGCGGTACTACGCCGCTGGTTCGACCTAATGATGGTGAACCAGGAAGATCTCGCCATATTGATGACTCTGGAACAAGGAAAGCCGCTCACCGAGTCGCGCGGTGAAGTCGCTTACGCGGCAGCCTTTCTGGAATGGTTCGGCGAAGAGGGCAAACGAATTTACGGTGATACTATCCCCGCCCATCAGTCAGACAAAACAATCGTTGTGGTCAAGGAACCCGTCGGCGTGGTGGCTTGCATAACTCCGTGGAATTTCCCTTTGGCGATGATTACCCGCAAGGCGGGTCCGGCGATCGCGGCGGGTTGCACCGTGGTACTTAAGCCGGCCTCGCAAACCCCATTCTCCGCACTGGCGCTGGCCGAACTCGCCGAGCGCGCCGGGGTGCCTAAGGGAGTCTTCAATGTAATCACGGGATCGGCCTCCGATATCGGAGGCGAACTAACCAGCAATCCTCTAGTGCGAAAGCTGTCTTTTACCGGCTCCACCGAGATCGGAAAGACTCTAATGGCGCAATGCGCCGGCACCATCAAAAAGTTGTCCCTGGAACTGGGTGGAAACGCCCCCTTCATCGTCTTCGATGACGCAGATCTCGATGCGGCGGTTGAAGGCTCGATTGCTTCGAAATACCGCAATACCGGTCAAACTTGTGTATGTACAAATCGATTTCTGGTCCAGGCCGGAGTATACGACCAGTTTGCAGCCAAACTGTCGGTAGCGGTCAAAGCCTTGAAACCCGCACCGGGACTTGAGTCAGGTGCAACTCAAGGTCCGCTGATCGACGATAAAGCGGTGGAGAAAGTGGAAAGTCATATTCGCGATGCCACCTCGAAAGGCGCAAAGGTTGCCGTCGGAGGCCACCGGCATTCTCTGGGCGGACGTTTCTTCGAGCCCACCATCCTCACCGGAGTAACCTCAAACATGGCTATCGCGCGCGAGGAAACCTTTGGCCCAGTGGCTCCGCTTTTTAAGTTCAACACCGAAGCAGATGCGATCGCCATGGCTAACGACACCGAATTTGGGCTCGCCGCCTACTTCTATGGACGCGATATTGGCCGTGTCTGGCGAGTTGCGGGCGCACTTGAGTACGGGATGGTTGGCATCAATACCGGCCTGATTTCGACGGAAGTTGCGCCGTTCGGCGGAGTGAAAGAGTCTGGCCTCGGGCGCGAGGGCTCGAAATATGGAATCGAGGAATATCTGGAAATTAAATACTTGTGCTTCGGGGGCCTCGGTTCGTAGCCGGTTCAATCGAGCGGGAGGCCAACATAGTTTTCCGCCAACGACTGGGCGGCTGCGTGCGAACTGGTGACGTAGTCCAGTTCGGCGAGCCGGCGGCGATGATCAAACGCACTTTCATCGGGAAAGCGATGCAGCATCGAAGTCATCCACCAGGAAAAACGCTGCACCTTCCAAACTCGCCGCAAGCAAGTTTCCGAATAGCTTTCCAGCAGGGCGCGGTTGCCCGTGGTGTAGAACTGCTTGAGGCCCCGCGTCAGGATCTGCACATCTGCCACCGCGAGGTTCAATCCCTTGGCCCCGGTGGGTGGCACAATGTGGGCAGAGTCACCGGCAAGAAAAAGGCTTCCATATTGCATGGGCTCGGCCACGAAGCTGCGCATGCCAGTGATGCCTTTCTGGATTATGGGCCCTTCCGTCAGATTGAATCCCTCTGAAGCCAACCTGGTTTGAAGTTCGTGCCAGATTCGTTGGTCACTCCACTCTTTAATGTCTTCATCGGGCAAACACTGTAAGTACAGGCGGCTTATTTGCGGAGTCCGCATACTGAGCAATGCAAAGCCTCGCTCGTGCGCAGCGTAAATAAGCTCATGAGAAGAAGGCGGCGCCTCTGCCAGAATGCCAAGCCAACCAAAAGGATATTCGCGTTCGTACTCGGTAATCACGCCATCTGGAATACTGGGACGGCAAATTCCGTGGAAGCCGTCACAGCCGGCGATAAAATCACAATGCAATTCGTAGTCTGAACCGTCTTTTCGATACTGGATTTTTGGCGTAGGGCCTTCAAAATACCGCACACTCACGTCCTCGACCTCAAAGTGGACCTGGCCACCTGCCGCAATCCGAGCATTGTTTAAATCTTTCAGGACCTCGTGCTGCGAATAGATGGTAATGCCCTTTCCTCCGGTAAGTTCCTGGAAGTCGATGCGATGCCCCTTGGCGTTAAAGCGCAAGTCGATTCCGTAGTGCACCAGGCCTTCCCGCTTCATGCGCTCGCCAACTCCCATGGAATTCAGCAGATCGACGGTGCCTTGTTCCAGAACTCCGGCCCGAACGCGCTCCTCAACATATTGGCGGCTGCGATTCTCGATGACGACTGATTCAATTCCCTGAAGATGGAGAAGGTGCGACAACACCAGGCCTGCAGGCCCGGCGCCAACAATCCCGACCTGAGTACGGAATGAAATGGGCATCGACTGCACTATCCTTTCCCGACTCCCGGTGCTAAATATATAGACAATGAAAGTGGGCCCATATCGGCGGATCGATCCCCGGACTCAGCCAACATCGCCATATCCCGATTACGTTTCCACCATTCGCCGCACCCCAAGCAAGCCTCTGATCATTCTTCCGCATACTCTTTCAGAGGTTACCGGACCAGTTTACGGCCACGGCGATATCGCCGAAACCGACAACGATCTGACTCGACAACATGCGGAGGCTCCCCTCGGAGAACGCATCGTGGTGAGCGGACGCGTACTTGACGACTCTGGACAGCCCCTTCCACACACCCTGCTGGAAATCTGGCAAGCCAACGCTGCCGGCCGCTACTCCCATGACAATGACACGCACCACGCACCGCTTGACCCGAACTTCAGTGGCGCCGGCAGAACCTTAACCGACGAAAATGGCAACTACCAGTTTGTGACGATCAAACCAGGGGCGTATCCCTGGCGAAATCACCACAACGCGTGGCGACCAGCGCACATTCATTTTTCGCTGTTTGGGCCGGCATTTGCCACACGACTGATCACGCAAATGTATTTTCCAGGCGATCCGCTTTTTGCCTACGATCCGATCTTTCAGTCGATACCCGATGAGCAAGCCCGGCAACGGTTGATTTCGAGGTTCGATCTGCTCTCGACAAAACCAGAGTGGGCCTTGGGATTTCGTTTCGACATTGTATTGCGCGGCCGTGAAGCTACGCCGTTTGAAACCTAGTATGACTCTGATCCCAACAGCTTCCCAAACTGCCGGCCCATTCTTTCATCTAGGATGCATCAAGACCAGGGCCGTCAGTTGCCTCGCCGGCCCTGAAGCTAAGGGCGAACCCGTACGTTTGATCTGCCGAATCTTCGATGCGGACAACATCCCCGTCACCGACGCCATGATTGAGATTTGGCAGGCTGATGCGGAGGGAACGTATCATCATCCGGACGACCCCCGCGCCCAGGAAGTTGACCCACACTGCACTGGCTTTGGCCGGCTCGCTACCGACCCGAGCGGAACCTGCATCTTCGAAACCATTAAGCCTGGATGCGTCCCTGGCAATGACGGCACGTGGCAAGCACCTCACTTGAATATCTCCCTTTTTGCGCGCGGCATGCTTAATCGGCTTACGACGCGGATTTACTTCGACGCCGACCCTTCTAATAGCGCAGACCCCGTCCTCTCCTTGGTCCCAAATGACCGGCGCAATACATTAATGGCGCAACCGTCCTCTTCCAGGACAGAGTGGCGATTCGATTTTCATCTCGGCGGAGAACGAGAAACGGTTTTCTTCGATGTCTGAATATTAATTTCGGCTAATCGAACTTTGGTCATCTTCGATGCGCGAGAATTCTGTCGTAGCATTGTTAATGCCATGTAAAAGCTCGCGCACCTTTCGAGCTTCCCAGTGGCTCCATTCTTTTCTTACTCATTAAATGGTGTTAGCTTCTTGTCTCAGCGGAACAATTCAGGTCGGTGGGTCCGTCGTGTGATGGTCTGTAAGTTATCGGAATAGCGCAACTATGGAAGCGAATCAATACGATCTGGTTGTGATCGGTAGCGGGCCGGCCGGACAAAAGGCGGCCATCTGCGGCGCAAAACTTCGCAAAAAGGTCGCCATTATCGACCGGAAGCGCACCATCGGTGGCGTCTGCGTTCATACCGGAACCATCCCCAGCAAAACCCTCCGCGAAGCTGTTCTCTATTTGAGTGGATTCCGGCAGCGCACTTTCTATGGCCGTGGCTATGTGCTGAAAGATCGAATCGCGATGTCTGACCTGATCTTTCGCGCCCAGGCGGTCATGTTGCGGGAAGTAGAAGTGATCAAGGCCCAGCTTCGCCGCAACTTTGTCGTGACCATAGAAGGGGATGCCAGTTTCGTCGACCCGCACACGATCGAAGTTGCGACCGAGGATGGTGCGCAACTGATTCGCGGAAACTACATCATGATTGCCTGCGGCACCAGGCCCGCGCATAGTGCTGAAATTCCTATCGACGGCAAGCGGGTCTTCGACTCCGACCAGGTCCATAACCTCGAAGAAGTGCCTCGCGACCTGGTGATCGTGGGCGCCGGCATCATCGGATTAGAGTACGCCTCGATGTTCGCCGCACTCGGGGTAAAAGTCACCCTGTTGGATCAACGCCCCACGCTGCTCGATTTCGTAGACCGGGAAATCATCGAGAGCCTGTGTTTTCAATTGCGGCAATTGGGTACGGTATTCCGGCTGGGTGAAAAGGTGGTTTCGATAGGGATTGATGAACCCCGGCAACGAGTATTCGCAAAGCTCGAAAGCGGCAAAACCGTTCACGGACAAGGCTTGCTCTACACCATTGGCCGCCAGGGCAACAGCGACCTGCTCAATATCGCGGCCGCTGGAATTTCCTCAGATTCCCGAGGCAAAGTCGTAGTGAATGAGCATTTCCAGACTTCAACACCGCATATCTACGCCGGTGGCGACATAATCGGCTTCCCTGCCCTGGCCAGTACGGCGATGGAGCAAGGGCGGCTTTCGAGCTGCCACATGTTCGGGCAGCCCGGAAAAATGATGCCTAACCTCATTCCGTTCGGCATTTATACCATTCCAGAAATTTCCATGGTGGGGCAGACCGAAGAGCAGTTGACGCAGCAAAGAATTCCCTACGAAGTTGGTCTGGCTCGTTATGCTGAGCTCGCCAAAGGTCAAATGCTGGGCGACGAACAAGGCTTGTTGAAGCTATTGTTTGAACCGGAGTCCCTAAAGTTATTGGGAGTTCACATCATCGGGGACCGTGCCGCAGAGATTGTCCACATCGGCCAGGCTATCCTCACCATGGGCGGCACGCTCGAATACTTCCGCGATGCGGTATTCAACTATCCCACGCTGGCCGAAGCCTACAAAGTGGCAGCCTTAGATGGATTGAACAAACTCTAGATCCTCAAAGCAGTTTGGCTCGAACATTCACTTTTTCGATGAACCGGAAGCCTATCCGGCTCGGACGCCCTGCCGCCCGAAAGGCGTGCCTGAATTGTTTGACCGGGAGACGCCAATCAGCGAATCGGCATCCAAGGTTCGCATTACATAGATTTATTGGGAGAGTTAATTATGGCTGAGAAGTCTCAAAAGTGCGCCCACCTGCCCTGCGTCTGCGTTCCTCCAGCGGGCGAAAAATACTGTAGTCAGTTCTGCAAAGATGCCGGTTCTGACGAAGCGGAAATAGCCTGCGACTGCGGGCATCCGGCGTGCGTAAAGTAACAACGCGGTCGCTACTTCCCAGAGTTTTGGGAATACCGCGCCAGCAATGTTTTGATGTCTATCTGCTTCCAGGGAGTACCGAAGATAACTGTCCGTCTGGCGGATTTGGCCAAGGATGGCGGCGCCAGTATTTCTGCAGGCGTCGGCCGGCTTGGCCTTACAACACGGGACCGATTCTCCAAGGCACGAACTCGCGGTGGCCAAGCTGCTCACTCTTGGTTTTTTCCCCTGACGCCACTCGCTTCAGCAAATCAAAAATTCGCAGTCCCACGTCCTGGACCGATTCCTTGCCTTCGACGATGGTGCCTGCGTTGATGTCGATGTTGTCACTCATGGTCGCGGCAATGCGGGAGTTGGAAGAAACCTTGATTACGGGCACGATTGGGAATCCTATTCCCGATCCGCGGCCAGTCGTAAAGACGATAAGGTTTGCGCCTCCGGCGGCAATTCCGGTCAGTGAAACCGGGTCGTATCCAGGCGTATTCATCAGCACAAAACCAGGTTTATCCACCCGCTCGGCGTAGCGATACACGGCGGTCAACGCCGTAGTGCCCGCTTTCGCCACTGCTCCCAGCGATTTTTCGGCGATGTTGGTGATGCCGCCAGCCTTGTTTCCGGGGGACGGATTATCATCCCATTTCCCCCCAAAACGCCCCAGATATTCCTGATACCAGCGGACGACTTCGATCACTTTCTTGCCGGTGGCTTCGTCGGCTGCGCGCCGGGTCAAGAGATGTTCCGCGCCCATGCATTCAGGAATTTCCGCCAGGATTGACGTGCCGTGGCGGCGAACCAGAAGGTCACTGGTGTACCCCAACGCAGGATTAGCCGAAATACCGGAGAAAGCGTCCGAGCCTCCACAGTTTGTCCCCATCACGATCCTACCGAGGGGTTGCGGCGTGCGCGTCATGGTATTGCAGCGCGAGATAAGTTCCCGCACCTGGGCGACGCCACTCTCAATCGTCTTTCGAGTTCCGCCGCTGGACTGCATCTCCATCCCGACAATCAGCTTGCCTTTACGGAAAGCTTGCTGCCCGAGTTGAGCTGTCCCCAGATATTTCGATATTTGATTTACTTCACAACCGAGGCTCACCATCAAGACTGCGCCGACGTTGGGATGAAATATCATTCCCGCCATCGTTCGTTCCAGTTGCCAGGTGTCGCCGCCCTCAGAGTGTCCACAGCCTTCCTGATGCGCAATGGCGACCACACCGTCCACGCCGTGGGTTTCGAAGGTGACATTGCGCAGGCTTGCCGCGATCTCCGTAGCTACATGGCTTGAGCAGTTCGAAGTGGCAATTACCGCGATGTAATTGCGAGTTCCTACGTCACCGTTCTCCCGCCGGTAGCCCTGAAACATTTCGGTTTGTTCAGCGGCAACATATTCTGTGGTCGGCGCATTGATGGCATATTCGTAGGTAAGATCGATAAACTCAGGATCGATATTATGGGTGTGCACCCAAGCCCCGGCTTCGATGCTCTGTTTGGCGCGGCCTATCATCTCCCCGTATTTGAGAACACGCTCGTTGGCGGCAATGGAACGAACGGCAATTTTGTGGCCGGCCTGAATGGGCTCTTTTACTACTAAGATTCGCTCACCGATTTTCACAGAAGAGTTAGCTTCCAAGGCAGAAACAGAGACCGCGACGTTGTCGTCAGGGTTGAGAAGTAGGACCAACGTACCATTTGAGCTCGGTCTGAAGTTAACTAAATCTGAAGGCATGGCTTCCCCTCACAACATTCTATTTTGTTTCGATTGGTAACGTGCTTTGCGCCGGGGTTAACACGGCCTATCGGTCCCGACTACCCTCAACGCTTTAGCTTATCGCGTTTTCGCTTCTTGGGTGGAATGAGACCATCGGACAGATAATCGCGTCGGCCGCGGAGGATGAGCCGCCGGAACTAGCTCTGGTATATCAGCCAAAGGTGAGCGCAAACGCTTCGAAGCCAGAATCGAAAAACTCGACTTCGAACCGTCGATATCCCATGGGCTGCGGTGGCCATTGTGGTTGCCTTCGTGATCACTGAGGCAAAATGTCCAGTATTGTTTTGTCAGGAGAGCGACAGTATAAGGCTGGCCCTATTAAAACAATCAGGGTCGGGGGTGTAACTGAACCTAGTGATGTTCAACAAGCGTACGAGAATCCACTTCATAACCCGCGCTGAGTTGTTGGCTGGGGTTCGAAGTTGGGCGTCCCAGAAGAAATCCCTGAACTTCGTCGCCGCCCATTTTCTTAATAAGCTCGAATTGTTGTGGAGTCTCGATGCCCTCTACGATTACCTGCATGTGGAGGTTGTGTGCCAGGGCGATCAAGGACTGAACCATCGCCTTGATCTCGGGTCTGGATACCAGTTCTTTGACAAAAGATCGATCGATTTTCAGCGCATTGAAAGGCAGTCTTGGCAGGTAGCCTAGACAGGAATATCCAGTGCCGAAGTCATCAATCGCGAGACTGACCCAACTCACGGAGTTGCTTCATACTTCCTGAAACCAGCTCCGCACCACGCAACATGACCGATTCGGTCAGCTCAATCTGAAGAAGCTCCGGCCGCAGCCCAGTCGCCCGGAGCACTTCCGCCACTTCTTCCACGAAAGTGGGGCGAGCGAATTGCAAGCTGGAAACATTCACCGCGACTTGCACCGGATTCGGGGTAAGCCCTTGCCATTTAACCGCCTCGCTACAGGCCTGTTCCATAATGTAGGCGCCGATCCCAACGATAAGGCCGCTCTCTTCCGCAATAGGAATGAACTTTCCTGGAGAAATCATCCCCAGCATGGGATGGTTCCAACGCGCCAAGGCCTCAAATCGGACCAGTTGACGCACGGCCACGTCGAATTCCGCCTGGTACTGCACGCCAATCTCTCCGCGTGCCACCGCTCCGCGAAGTTGATTTTCGAGGCTTAACCGTTCCCGCACTGAGGCGCCAAGTTCAGAAGTGAAGTATGTGACTTGGTTCTTGCCACTTCGCTTGGCGGCGTACATGGCGCTGTCGGCGTGCTGTAGCAAGTCAGTTCCATTGGCGGCGTTATCAGGAAAGAGACTGATTCCGATGCTGGCTCCAATTGTGATCTCATGGTTCTCAATAACGAAATGTTTAGTCAGTACGTCCAGGAGGGTTTGAGCGACCCGTCCCGCCTCTTCGCGAGCTGGTAACTTCGCCAATATGACTGTGAACTCATCGCCTCCTATACGAGCCAGGGTATCCGACTGACGGATTCGCGATCGCAGGCGTTGAGCAACTTGCCCCAGCAGCACGTCCCCCACGGTATGGCCCAAACTGTCGTTAACCAGCTTAAAACCGTCTAGATCAATGTAGAGTACAGCCGCCATGTAACGCCCGCGCTGCGCGGCCGCGAGTGTCTGTGACAGCCGGTCCGCCAACAGTCTACGATTGGGCAGCCCGGTTAGCTCGTCCGTCACCGCTAAATCGTGCAACTTCTGTTCTGCGGCTAGTTTCGCCAGATCTCGCTTTTCCAACTCCGACAACATTTTGTTAAAGCCCACCCCGAGTTGGGCGATTTCATCGTTGCCGAAAACGGTCGCTCTTGCCGTGAAGTCCTCGCGCACCGTCACTTCGCGCATCGCGCGAGACAGGTTTCTAATGGCGTCAGCCTTCTCCTTGGCCTTCCGAAGCGCATCGCTTTGGCTGCGCACCCGGCGCTGAAGCATGGTTACCCAGCCAAACGCAGCAAGCACCAGGACTGACAGAATTCCGAGGGTGGCGAGGATACGCTGGAGCTTCCACCAAGAGGCGGGCCGCAAAACGCTTACGTCGTCCGGTGAACGCAACAGGAGCTTGAAACCGAGAAGATCCGAATCCAACACTCGATAAAGCTTGTTGGGGTCTAATTGGATAGAGCACACGCCGGTGAGTCGGAGGACACTGCCTTCTTCGAGCTGATGCAGCAGGCTGGCCGAATTCGCTACTCCTAGCTCGGCATTGAATGTCATGCCGCCGGACTGTAGCACCAAATTCTTTCCGTTGACCGAGTTGACCACGCTAAGCAGGCGGCCTTCTATGGTCATAAGCTGGGAATCCAACTGTCCCTGCGACATGGTTTCGGTCGTCACTAGTCTGGGGTTTACCGCAGCATTGTGCCTGACCACGCGTACCGTGGCGTCGCTAAACATCGGAGAATAGCCACCCAAGGGGGAAGCGTACCCTACAAGCTCCACGAAATCAGCCAGTCGGAGTCCATTGGTTTCGCCCACGGCTTCCATGCCACCGCTGCCGTCCTGGACATAAAGAAATCCTTTGCCAACCATGATCACCGAGCCTTGCACCTTGACACGGTGGTTGAAGCTGGCATTAGACGAAAATTGCAGAAGACTGCCGATTGGGATCGTAGCTCCTAGAAAAGGGTCAGCATTGGGCATTCCCAGCAAGTCAACATCGGCTGAGGTGGATACAGACAATTGATAACCAACTAGTTGGCGACGAGAATTAAAGACAGTGCCCAAAACTCCGCGTAGGCGAACATTAGCGTCGACAAGTCTCTGTGCGTTTTGGGCGTCCAGGAAATCAGGGCCGGTATACACGTGTATCTGGCCAAACGGCGAATACAACTCGAATGTGAGGTGCCCGGGCTCTTCTCCTATTTTCATCGGATGAACAACGCCCTCGATCTCCACAAACTGAGAATCCAGAATCCCAGAAGAAGCGTCCGCAGCTGTTACTCGGATCGGCTTAGGCAATTCCGTTTTTCCAAGTATCCGGATCTTAGGAGCAACGACGACCGGAGCATACCCCCCGGGATTTGTAATACCGATCAGCGCAATTCTTTGTCCCTGTTCTATCGGAGCTGTGCTTCCCGAATACTTCACATAAATACCGCCGGTGGAATCCTGCACGAACATCTGCCGCCATTGCTTATCGCTGTAGGTCACAACCCCGGTTAGTTGGACGGGCAGCGCAGCGCTGGCCTGATCTCCACTGAGTCGGCGAATTGAGGCGGCCGTGGTAAGCAGCCGGGTGTTATCGGTTTTTATCCCGATGTCATTTTTGGGTGTTTCAATCGTTTTGAGTGAGGAGTGGAAAAGATCAATTCGCAGGCCGTCAGAAGCGGGAAAGCCGGTGACTTCGATTTCCGTTCCCGCGGAGACAGTGGCGGGTGCCTCCAGCTCGCAGGCGATCGCTCCCCACCTGTCTTCTACAAGCACTGAGCTCGCTGACAGATTCGAAACTGCCCTGCCACGGAGATGCACGCGGTGACCCTCTCCAGCCTTGGGATCGCGATACAGATCCCTAATGCTGTATGTGGGCACACTCGGTGGCGGGTCATTCTCTACGCGAATATCATTGAGGTTTTGCACCCAGAGGTGCGTCGCCCGGCGGCCGGTTCGACTGTCAGGGATGGACTCGCCAACTCCAACGATGTGGACTTTTGCGTCCACCCAATTGAAAGGGTCAGCGTCACCGTCAGCCACCGTGGCCTGTACCTCCTGCCCCGCGCTCCAAAGCGCGAGTTGTATTCGCCCCAGGCGGTCACGCAACACTTGCCGCACAATTCCGCTTACCTGGATCTGAATACCCGTTTTTTCATTATCAGGAATGGTTCGAAGCGATGCCTTTGCCGGCGGAGGTAGTTCGAATTGGATCTGGGAGTGAGTCACCTCGACATCGCTCAGGCCAACCCTAGTAGCACCCGCCAGCGCATCGTAAGGGCGCGTTACCGTGCCCCTGATGCGGACTGACTGCCCTCTCCGCAACCAACCCAGACTGGCTTCCCGTTCAATCGCTATCGCACCACTTTCGTCCTGGATCCATGCCCGTTTAGCAGCACGGTCGGTGTAGGTGACAATGCCTTGCAGGTGGGCGGTGGCTCCAAGCGAAAGAGCCTGTAATCCCGCAATCCTCTCGTGTTTACCGGAAAAAGGAATTCCAGCCAACTCGATGACCGCAACGACACCAGCAATGTAAAGGCTAATAACGCCGCGACGACTAGCGCAATTCGAGGCTTGCGGAACGGAAGGATCATTGCGAACTCATCGCAACATTCAGGACAAGAAGCGGCGCCATCGTTCGATGCCGACAATAGCCGAGATCGTAGACCCTATGATGGTTGAACATGGATTGCGCTGTTTCAAATGCCAAGGTGAGTGACACGAGATTGACGCGGTTTCGCCGGAAGAACTAGAAATATTGTACGGTTCTCATTCTCGAACCGGTGAGATCCCCCGCTAGTTCGCTTACTAAGGTAACGAGGTCCGCCAAGGCGCATCCCCGAGGTGTCTGTCACAGCAAAGCCAAAGCGTAAACGCTACGCTAAAGCAAACGTTTTCTCCAATTATTGGAGCGATTTCTTCGCTCTCGCAGAGAGGACGCGCACTAAACTCAACAGTTCCTCTATTGACCTTTCCTGTTTTTGACGCTGGCGTGGTTTATGGGTTTACCCTGGGCGACGCGATCTCGCCCTAGTAGATGCAGCAAACGTATTCTCAGCAGTGTGATACGATGCGGCCACCTAATTAGTTATGGACATCCGGGAAATTGCAAAAAGGGCAAAGGTGTCGACTGCAACCGTGTCGCGCACCATCAACCGCATCACTACCGTCGACCCTCAACTGGCCAAGCGTGTTTGGAAGGTCGTAGAGGAGCTCGGCTATTATCCTAACAGCCAAGCCCGTGCTTTGGTTTCCGGACGCAGCCGAATCTTCGGCCTGATAGTTTCCGAAATAACCAATCCTTTTTTCCCTGAGATCGTTCAGTCGTTTGAAGATATTGCGGTGCGACATAACTACGAAATTCTTTTGACCTCTACCGTCCATGATCGCAGCCGTATGGAATTGGCCGTACGCAGAATGATTGAGCGAAGAGTGGACGGAGTCGCCGTCCTGACATTCGGTATGGAAGAATCGCTGGTAGAAGATTTGCGGTTTCGTAGAGTCCCTCTGGTCTTGGTGGATGTTGAGCCCATGGTTCCGGGTATTACCAGCATTCGAATAGATTATGAGCACGGCATCAGGCAGGCTGTGCAGCATTTGGCCGCTTTAAGACACCGAAACATTGCTTTTATCAGTGGTCCCTTGCACTTAAAGTCGGCTTGTTCGCGTACGGCCGCCTTTGAATTATCTATGAAAGAAATAGGATTGCCGGTTCCCTCCGACTATATCGTCTCGGGCGATCACACCATGGAAGGTGGAATGCGGGCACTGGTTGAGATTGTCAACAAACCCAACCGTCCAACTGCGGTAGTTTGTTCGAATGACATGACAGCGATCGGAGTCTTACGGGAAGCTTACGAATACGGCATTCAAATCCCCGCGGAACTTTCTGTGATCGGATTTGACGATATTCGCATGGCACAGTTTATGACGCCTCCGCTGACAACAGTTCGGATGTCGCAAAGTTTGCTCGCGGAATTGGCGTTCGAAGCGCTGATTAGCGAGGTGGAAAAGTATGCCAAACCAGCGGTACCAACCAGCTTTGACCTCACCACAACTCTGGTGCTTAGGCGAACTACCGCTCTCGCCCCCGTACAAACCAGGCGAACCAAGCCATCAAAATCCGACAATAACGGCTTCCTTAAGTCTAAGCTCGAGGCGAATCTGAAATCGGAGTGAAGCTACGTAGAATTAGCCGCGTGATGTCTCTGTAGTACCAACCCTCTCGAGATCAATTGACCTTCCGACATCGGCGAGCCGAACCAGCTGAACACCTATAGTTCTTTCGGCTCGGGAGAGTTTGGTGATCCCTCCGCCAAACGTGTAATTGCGCGGGCACCGGATTCGACGCTCTGCGCGACGCATTGAACCTTGTCTAGGGTTTAGGGCGCAAAGATTACATGGATGTGGGTATTGTCGAAAGTCGGCGTTGAGCCAAAACTGACAGAGATGAATGTGTACTCGATTTTTGAAATGAGTGAGTGCCACTGGGCACTCCTGAACGCCGCGTGAAACCAGTGGCCTGATCTCATCTTCTTAATCCACGCTCCAAAAATCCTTTCATTTCCCAAGGCCAATAATGCCCAAATTCAAGCCGTTGAAAGCTAAGAAAACTCCTCCGCGCGAAGCGCCTTCGAAAACCACGGTAAGCGGTCCTAGTACTCCACAGGCTCAAACACCAAACATCTTGTCGGAGAAAATGGCCGGCACCCAGGAATTGGCGTCCAAGTTCGCTTTTAACGCGAATAAACCGGACGAGTTTGGCCCCGACGCGGAAGCTAGCGAGGGAAGAAATGAAGATCCCAAAGATCCTATCGTCACAGCCAGCACGGTATCGGAGAGCAATTCGTCCGAAAAGGTAGGCAGCGGCTCTCCGCCCATTGGAACCAATAAAACGATCGCTCCTCTGGATCGAGTCCGCGTGGACTCCGCCAACCAGGAATTGACCACCAACCAGGGTGTTCCTGTTGCGGACAATCAGAATTCCCTTAAAGCGGGGCTTCGCGGGCCGACCCTGCTGGAAGATTTTATCCTTCGCGAGAAGATTACCCACTTTGACCACGAGCGCATCCCCGAGCGAATTGTGCATGCCAGAGGCTCGGCTGCGCATGGTTATTTCGAATGTTACAAGTCGCTCGAAAAGTACACCCGGGCGTCCATTTTCGCGGAAGCGGGCAAGCAAACGCCGGTGTTTGTACGGTTTTCCACGGTGGTGGGAGAGCGCGGATCAGCTGACACGGCGCGCGACGTGCGCGGCTTCGCGGTGAAATTTTACACCGATGAGGGCAACTGGGACTTGGTGGGGAATAACATTCCCATCTTCTTTATCCAGGATGCGATGAAGTTTCCGGATCTGGTTCACGCTGCCAAACCTGAGCCCCACTTCGCCATGCCGCAGGCAGCCACAGCCCATGACACGTTCTGGGATTTCGCCTCGCTGATGCCCGAAATAACCGCCATGCTGATGTGGGCAATGTCGGACCGGGCTATCCCGAGAAGCTATCGCACCATGCAGGGATTTGGGGTGCACACGTTTAGGCTGATCAATGCGGATGGCGAATCGCGCTTCGTCAAATTTCACTGGTCGCCTCGCGCCGGAACGCATTCGCTGGTTTGGGACGAAGCCGTAAAGATTTCAGGCGCCGATCCCGACTACCACCGTCGCGATTTGTGGGAGGCCATCGAAGCCGGAAACTATCCTGAATGGGAACTTGGATTCCAGATATTCACCGAGGAGCAAGCTGAAAAGTTTACCTTTGACGTGCTTGATCCCACCAAATTGGTGCCCGAAGAACTTGTACCGCTCATTCCTGTGGGCAAGCTGGTGTTGAATCGCAATCCGGACAACTTCTTTGCCGAAACTGAACAGGTCGCATTCTGTACCGCGCATATTGTCCCCGGCCTCGATTTCTCCAACGATCCTCTGTTGGCTGGACGTATTCACTCTTACGTGGACACGCAAATCTCCCGGCTGGGAGGCCCGAATTTTCACGAAATCCCTATCAATGCGCCGATAGCGCAGGCCCATAACAATCAGCGCGATGGCATGCATCGCCAGGCAATCAATCGTGGCCGCGTTTCTTACGAGCCCAACTCGCTGGCTGGCGGATGTCCGTTTCAAGCCGGTTCAGCAGGTTTTAAATCGTATTCGGGGCCTGCTGATACAGAACCGCATAAAGTCCGCGGTAAAGGCGAGCGCTTCGCGGACCACTATACCCAGGCGACCCTTTTCTGGAATAGCCAGTCGAACGTGGAAAAGAACCACATTATCAACGCATTTCGATTCGAACTTTCGCGAGTGCAAACCCCGGCGATCCGCGAGCGCATGGTTTCAGGGCTGATGAATGTCGCGCCTGAGCTGGCGCAAGCCGTAGCCGACGGTCTGGGACTTCCAGAAATGCCAAAGCCCATGCCGAAGGTGTTGCAGAAGACGGTGAAACCAGAAGTGGCGAAGTCAAACGCATTATCTCTTTTCGCGCGGCCGGGCGATGGAAGCATTAGCGGGCGCCGAATCGCAATAATCGTCGCCAACGGAGTGAATGTCGCCGAACTGACGGGCTTTGCGAAACAACTAGAAGCGGCGGGAGCTGTCCCCAGATTTCTTGGGTCGCGACTAGGTCGCGTCGCCGGCCCCTCCGGAGACTTCATCGAAGTTGACGGCACGTTGGAAGCATTGCCGTCAGTTCTCTTCGACGCGGTGGTGTTGCCCGACGGCGAAGATGCGGTTCGCGCCCTGGCTACCGACGGACGGACACTGGAATTCCTGAAAGATCAGTATCGCCATTGCAAACCCATATTGGCGTTAGGGGCTTCATCGTCTCTGCTGGAACAAGCCAACATTCCATCGGCACTGGCTTCGGGAAAGCCCGATCCCGGACTTCTGACCGCTGCAAGCGAAGCTGCGGATGTCTTCCCGTTGTTCGTCAGCGCAGTTGCGGCACATCGGCATTTTGCACGCGAGACGGATCCTCCGCGCGTTTAGTAATCGGAATTTAATAACGAAAATAAAGGAGAACAAAATGGCTGAAGCAAAAACTTTACATGACGCGTTTCTAGACGAACTTCGCGACGCTTATGACGCGGAAAAACAACTAACCAAGGCCCTGCCGAAAATGGCTAAGAAGGCAACCTCGGAAACACTTCGAACCGCCTTCGAAAATCACCTTCAGGAAACACTGGGCCAGGTGAAGCGCCTGGAACAGGTGTTTGCCAGCCTTGACGAGAAGGTTAGGGGAAAACACTGCGACGGCATCGCCGGCATTATTGAAGAGGGTAAGTCTGCGATGGAGGAAGATTTCGACGAGGCCGCAATGGATGCCTGTCTTATTGGTTCTGGGCAGCGGGCTGAACACTATGAGATGGCGGCTTACGGCACTCTTATTGCCTGGGCTAAAGCAATGGGGCACAACGAAGCAGCTGAACTTTTGCAGGAAACTCTCGACGAGGAAGAAGCCGCCGATGAAAAGCTTTCTTCGATTGCAGAAGGCGGCGTAAATGACGAAGCGGCCCAACGCGCTCACCCGGATACAGACGAAGAGCGTGCACCAGCAAAGCAAAGCAGAAAGCCGCCGAAGGCTAACAACGCAAATAGTAAATCCAGCCGGAAGCGGGCTGGCTAACTCAGTCTAGACTACTTCACCGAGCAGGCTGTCCCTAGGGGCTGCCTGCTTTTTTGTGCGTCGGCCCGTCGTCCTTATTGATGTTCGCCGCCGAGTGCTCCTTCTATCGTTCGCCGGGAACGACGGCTCCAATACCAATAGACGGGAATTCCTGCGAACAGCAATAAGAAGCCCACCAAGCTGTTCAGCGGATAGCGATAGACAGTATTGCCCACCACCCACCAGCACACTACTGCGAAAGCCGCCGTGGTTACGGGATGCCCGGGAACGCGGTGCCCCTCGCTGGGCGTCATAATCCCTTTCGCGGCACGCGTTCGGAACACAAAAATAGTAATCGCGGTGAGACCAAAAAAAATGAAGTCCATTGACACTACATAATTGAGTATCTGTTCATAGCGACCGGTCAGTGCGATCACGATGGTCCACACACTCTGCAACACTATTGCGACTACGGGAACGCGGGTGCGAGGTGCCAGCCACGCTACCGCGCGGAAAAACAATCCATCGTCCGCCATGGCAAAGTAAACGCGCGGTGCGGTCAAGATCGATTGGCTGAGAAATCCCAGAGTCGAAATGGCAATTGCCGTTGCAATAAACATGGCCCCCTTTTGCCCGAATGCCAATCGCATTACTGCGGTAGCCGGAGTATGGGTCGCTGCCAGAGTTTGCGATCCAAGCGACCGCACGCACACCCAATTAACCGTCGAATAAAGAATTACCACCCCAATAACTCCCAACAGAAGCCCACGCGGCAGGTCTTTCCTGGGATCTTTCACTTCAGCAGCAACGAAGTTAGCGGTTTGCCATCCGCCGTACGCGAACAAAACCGGGACCATGGCGCCGCCAAAAGAACTAACCGACCACTGCCTCTCCATCGCCGTGTTAGTGGTCAAATGAGTGCCCGCCAAGGCAATGCCACCAATCACTAGCGCTGCAATGGCTACGATCTTCATTAGCATCAAAACACTCTGGGTACGCCCCCCGGCCTTCACTCCCAGGCAATTAACAACTGTCAACCCTCCGAGCGCGACTGTGGCAACCAGCCACTCTGGCGAATGCAAATTGGTCAGTTCAAGAAAGTAGCGCGCGAACGTGATTGACACTGCCGCCATACCGCCGGTTTGGATTACGAGTAGAAGAACCCAGCCATAGAGGAACGCAACGGCCGGATGGTAGGCTTCACGGAGATACGCGTACTGCCCGCCTACAGCTGGCAAGGTCGCCGCCAGCTCTGCCCAGATGAATGCGCCGGCCAAACCGACGATGCCACCGAAAATCCACGCGCTCAGGATGAGCGCCGGAGTATGTACCTGTTGCGCCACCACGGAGGGATTTACAAAAATCCCGGCGCCAACAATGCCTCCCATGACCAGCATGGTGACATCAAAAGTTCCCAATTGCCTTGCCAAGCTGGGCTTTCCGACTGCGGCATGATTCCTAACGGAAAGCTCAGTCACGTGGGGTGCGACTCCTCGGTCGATGAATCTTCACTGAATTGACGTAGCAACAGAATATATCCGAGCCATAGTTCAAATCGCTTAGCCAAATCTTTGCTAGCCAAATTAACACCGGAGTATCCTCCACGCGCGCATCACTGTAACAGAGCTATAATCCGCCATTGCCGCGAACCTGGGGTAGATAATGCATACTTGGCGCACGCTTTGGTTCTTCGCAGTTGTTGTGCTCACCGGCTCAACTCTCATGGCGCAGCAGCGCGAGCCTGTTCTAAAGCAAATCAATCATCCGCATCCTTACTACTTCCGCGAAATGTATTTGCCCCAACTCACCACGGGTCCAAGTTTCGTAGCGTGGTCGCCGGATTCGCAATCTGTTGTGTATTCAATGGCCGGTTCACTGTGGATGCAGAAGACAGACTCCACCGCCGCTGAGCAACTGACTGCTGGGCCAGGATATGACTATCAGCCCGATGTGTCTCGCGACGGGCGTTGGATTGTTTATGCCAAATACGCGAATGATGCGGTTGAGCTTTGGACCCTCGACTCTTCGAGCAGGCAGTCGCATCAACTCACGACGGCAGGCGCCGTCAATGTCGAGCCGCGGTTTTCGCCCGACGGAACTCGCATCGTCTTCGTTTCAACTGCCTACAACGGGCACTTTCACATCTTTACTGCGGAATTCAATGCCGGAGAATTAAAGAATCTGCAGCGAATCACCGGGGAAAATCGCAGCACCCTTCCCCGCTACTACTACAGTCAGTTTGACCATGAGATCAGTCCTGCCTGGTCGCCAGACGGCGCTGAGTTGCTATTCGTCTCCAATCGCGGACACATTTACGGCACCGGCGGATTTTGGCGGATGAAGGCAGCGCCCGGCGCCGAAGCCCGTGAAATTCATTACGAAGAAACCAATTGGAAGGCGCGTCCCGAATTTTCGCCAGATGGAAAGCGCATCGTCTACGCCTCCTACCTCGGCCAACCGTGGCATCAGCTCTGGACGATGCCGGCTCAAGGAGGCGATGCTTTTCCCCTGTCCTACGGTGATTACGACAACATCAATCCGCGGTGGTCACCTGACGGGAAGCACATTGCGTTTATCTCTAATCGGGGAGGCAACACTTCGATCTGGCTTCAGGAAATCCCCGGCGGCGCTCAGCGACAACTCGTCGTGAAAGACCGACACTATCTCAGGTCGACAGCACATCTATCGATCACTGTTCTCGATTCTGCGGGCAAACTAACGCCAGCGCGGATTTTCGTCACCGGAGAAGACGGCCGGGCGTGCGCTCCCGACGATGCCTGGATGCATGCCGACGACAATTTCGTCCGTACCGAGCGTGCGTTTGAGGCGCACTACTTTCACTCTCGAGGACGGTCAGAGCTCACGGTTGCGGCGGGCTCCGTGAATATCGAAGTGATGAAAGGTTTTGAATTTCAAATCGAAAGGCGTACGGTGCAGACATCTGCGGATCGCACGGCAGTCACCGTCCGGTTAAAGCCTTTGAAACTCCCTCAGGATGCTGGCTTTCGCTGGATCAGTGGCGACGTACACGTGCACATGAATTACGGTGGGGCATATCGCAACACGCCCAAGCACCTGATTGAGCAGGCAGAGGCGGAAAATCTGCAAATCGTACAGAATCTGGTAGTTAACAAAGAGCAGCGTATCCCGGACATTGGCTACTTCAGCAGCAAGCCTGACCCGGCGTCCACCCCCAATAATCTCTTGTTGCACGGCCAGGAATTTCATACCAGCTACTGGGGACATCTCGGCCTACTTCACCTCACCAAGAACTTCCTGATCCCCGACTACGTCGGATACGTCAATACCAGCGCGGCCAGCCTGTTCCCCAGCAACGCCAGTGTCGCTGACATGGCACACGCGCAAGCAGCGATGGTGGGATACGTTCATCCATTCGATGCAGTTCCCGATCCCGTCAAAGACGCGTCGCTTACCAACGAATTGCCCGTCGATGTCGCGCTCGGGAAAGTCGACTACATTGAGGCCATGGGATTCAGCGACCACCAAGCAACATCGGCGGTTTGGTACCGCCTGCTGAACTGCGGCTTCCATCTGCCAACGGCGGCAGGCACGGATGCCATGGCCAACTTCGCCTCTTTGCGCGGCCCAGTTGGACTAAATCGCGTCTATGCCAGAGTGCCAGTGGGTCCGTTGAAGATTGAGCCTTGGCTAAACGCGATCAAGCACGGACACACATTTGCCACCAACGGACCGCTGCTCGGATTCAATTTAGGCGGACAAGAAATCGGTGGAGAGTTGCATGTTTCGGCCGGCGAAAAAAAGCTAAAGTTTAAGGCCTGGTTGCAATCATTTGTCCCCCTGGACCATCTGCAAATCGTCTGCAATGGCAAGGTGATGAATGAGCTACAGTTATCTGCCGACCACCAGTCATCCGACAGTGGCGGTGAACTAGTGCTGTCGCAAAGCGGATGGTGCCTGCTGCGTGCCTGGGGCGAGAAGGCTGAACATCCGGTTCTCGACCAGTATCCGTACGCAACCACCAGCCCAATCTATGTAACTGTTGCGGGCTCCCCAGCAAAATCGCCCGACGACGCAGCTTACTTCGTCGCCTGGATCGACCGGCTGACGGAAGCGGCAAAGTCTCATCCAGACTGGAACACCGACGCGGAAAAAGAAACCGTATTGAACCAGCTTCAGCAGGCCCGCCAAATTTATTCGGAGCAGACCAAGTAGTACCGCGATAAATCCCATATTTTGACGCGCATGTTCATCCAAGAACGGCGACTCACCCTTTGGCCCGGCGCTCCCGTTCCAGCACGATCTCATCGAACGCGTGCAACAGTCCCTCGCGCTCCGAGTATGGCCCGGGCTTGTACGCCCGAGATTTAATTCCCGCCTGCGACAGTTCAGAGACACCCCAGTCCTCTTTGTTCGTCAGGTCCCAGAAGTCAACCGCGTCGTTGGCCTGAAAATCCGGTTTGGCCATCTCGTTGGGATGGAATGACCACTCGCAGATCACTTCTGTACGATCCACGGCTCGGGGCCACAGAGTGTGGGTCATCATGTAGTCAGGGTGTAGGCTCAGCAGGAAATTTGGAAAGATCGCGTAGTAACGCACTTCCTTACGTTGATTCTCCGTCAGCGATGGAAGATAGTCGCGGCGGCGACGCCCATCCAGGCTCATGGTTTCCACGCCCTCTTTGAATCCCATCGCGCCGCCAACGTAACTGGAGTGCGGTGTTTCGTTGTCCGCGCCCAGGTAATTAGTCAGACAGTTAAGTGTCGGGTGGAGCACCGGGCAGTGCAAACATTCGTTGTAATTCAGAATCAGCAGCTTCCAATTCGCTTTCACGTCGTAAACGATACGTTTATAAAGCCTCAGGTCCTGCATGTGCCAGTTGGCGAACTTTTCTGGAAGGTCGAGCAATTGAGCTGACAGCGGCGGCGCACTGGGATCAAGATTCACGAAGATGTTGCCATCCCACACTTCGGCCAGCACCCGATTCAACGGATACTGCTCCCGCTGCAAGTCGTCCATGTGGGGCGCGCCCATTAACCGCCCGTCCAGCGCATAACTCCATCCATGGTACGGACACTGGATGCGGCCTAAAAAACTGCCTTCCGCAACCGAACACAACCGGGTGCCGCGGTGCCGGCAAACATTGTAGAAAGCGCGTACCGCGCCCGATTGATCGCGGGTGACGATAATGCTTTCTTCGGCCAGCTGCCGCAGGAAATAGTCGCCGGGGTTGGGAATGTGGTCGGCACGGCCGACACAAATCCAGTCATGAAAATAGAAACGCTCGAATTCTTCGGCAAATAATTGCGGGTCGGTATAGTAACGTCCGGGTAACGTCTTTGCAGTCGTGTCGAGGGTAGCCATGTTCAATCTCCGGGAATGTTTTTCGCGTTGCGCGGCGTCTGGTGCCGACTTCAAAGTATATGATATCGAGACGATTCGATATCCAGTCTAAGTTTTGATGGCGCAAAGCTAAAGTCTGAGAGCGAACTTGAATCTGGCCACTCGGAAATACGATGCAATCGTAATTGGTGCTGGGCACAACGGCTTGACTGCCGCCGCATACCTCGGGGGGGCGGGCCTCTCCACGCTGGTTCTGGAGCGACGCGATATTGTCGGCGGCTGCTGCGTCACAGAAGAGATTGCGCCAGACTGCCGCGCTTCCACCACTTCATACATTGCCAGCATGTTGCTTCCGCGCGTGATTCGCGACCTGGACCTCGGCGCGCACGGATTGCGCATGGTGCCCTGCGATCCTTTTCTTCAAGTTCCGCTACAGGACGGCGGAATCATTCGCTGGTGGCCAGAAAGCGAGCGCACCGCAGCCGAAATCGCCAAGTTTTCCGCACGCGATGCGAAAGCTTTTCTCCGCGTCGAACAGCAATTGAAGAAACTTGCGCGCTACCTCCAGCCATTTTTTCTCGAGCCACCTCCACAAATCGGCGGCAAGGGCCTGGAAGGTCTGGCAGAACTGCTGCGTGTTGCCAGAAGATTTCGCTCCATCACCACCGACGAGATCGGCGAGCTAGTTTCTTTTCTCACCGGCAGCCTCGGAGAATTTCTCGACCGCAACTATGAATCCAGTGAAACGAAAACGTTGTTTCTCGCGAATAACGTCTATGGCAAGCACGGTGGTCCCTATCAAATGGGCACGGCAATCGGCCTTCTGTTTCACTTGCTTAGCGGAGGCGACCACGATGTGCAGGGCTTCAATGGTCACGTAATTGGCGGAATGGGAGCGATCACCCAGGCTCTCGCTCAAGCCGGCCGCAAACGCCGAGTAGAAACTATGACGTCGGCCAGCGTAGCCCGGATCACGGTCAAGAATGGGCGCGCGCATGGAGTCGTGCTTGAGGATGGTACCGAGATTACGTCTAAGGTCGTGCTCTCCAATGCCGATCCTAAGCGAACTTTCCTCGGAATGGTTGAGAGTAATGATTTACCCGACGACTTTCGGCAGAAAATTCGCGGCATCAAGATGGCCGGACCATGCGCCAAAGTGAACCTGGTTCTAGGAGAAGAACCGCGCGTCAGCAGCATGCCGCCCGATGCGTCCACCGCGCACCGATCTCTCTTCACCTGTGTGTCGACGCTCGAGTTCGCTGAACGTTGCTACGACATCGCCAAATTTGGCGATATTCCGGAGGATCTCTGGGTGGATTGTGTGGTGGCTTCCAATGTCGATGAAACTCTTGCACCCAAAGGCAGGCACATCATGACGTGCTTCGTGCAGTACGTGCCTTATCAATTGAAGCGCGGAACCTGGGACGAAAACCGCGACCTGCTGGGCGACCGTGTAATAAAAAAGATTGCCCAGTACGCGCCGAATGTTCCCGCCTCGATTCTGGCGCGACAGGTGGTCACGCCCCTGGACCTGGAACGCACCTACGGCCTGACTGAGGGCAACATCTTTCATGGAGATTTAACGCTGGAGCAGCTATTCTTCATGCGTCCAGTTTCAGGTTGGTCGCAGTACCGAACGCCCATCGCCGGCCTTTACTTATGCGGAGCCGGCGCACATCCTGGCGGTGGCGTCACGGGCGCTCCTGGGCACAACGCGGCAAAACAGGTGTTACGCGATCTTCGAAAGAAGCGAGCTTAGGAGAAACAATCAGAGTGAGCAGTGGGATCACAAACCCGGCGCTGGAAAAATCATTACCCAGTTCTTATTACTACCAGCCGGAAATGTTCGCGCAAGAAAAAGAACGCATCTTTGTGCGCGAGTGGTTCTGCGCCGGACGCGAAGAGGAACTCCCTTCTCCGGGCACCGTGCTGGTTCGCGAGGTTCTAGGTGAAAGCATTCTGGTAGCCAGAACCAAGGCTGGAGAACTCAAAGCTCATTACAACGTTTGCCGGCACCGCGGTTCGCGCCTGTGCGCAGCCGAAGGCAATCGGTGGGGAGTAAAGCTGCGTGATGCTATTACTTCAGCTGGCACAATTCGGTGCCCCTATCATCAATGGACCTATGCTCTCGATGGCACCTTATTAAACGTGCCGTTTCTGCATGAATCAGAAGGCTTTCAGAAGAGTGATTTTTCTTTATACCCGGTTGGGGTTGAAACCTGGGGTGGATTCTTCTTTCTGAATCTCTCGCCCAAAGAAGCTACCTCCGAAGGCCCCAACCTGGCTTCGCAACTCAAAAACATACCGGAACGGCTTCGGCGTTATCCGCTCGCGCAGCTGCGAACTGCCAAGACCATCAGTTACGACGTTGCGGCGAACTGGAAACTCATCCTGGAAAATTACAACGAGTGCTATCACTGCGGGCCACTGCACCCTGAACTCTGCGAAGTTGTCCCGGATTTCCGGCGAGGAGGTTCAGGACTGGATTGGGCGAACGGTATCCCTCACCGCGAGGGAGCGACAACTTTCACTTGGGACGGAACTACGACTCGTGCCTCTTTTCCCAGCCTGGACGAATACGAGAAGGTCAGACATCGCGGTGAACTGGCCTACCCCAATCTTATGATCAGTCTGAGTCACGATCACGTAGCGGCATTCTTGGTCTGGCCGCAGACTGTGGAGCGCACCGTGATCGAGTGCCGATTCCTTTTTCATCCCGACGAGATGGCGAAATCGGATTTCGATCCCTCTGACGCAGTCGATTTCTGGCATCTGATCAACCGGCAGGACTGGTCGATCTGTGAGCGAGTACAACAAGGCTTGAGGACTCGCGTCCACAAATTCGGGTACTACGCCCCCATGGAAGACGACAGCGCCGACATCCGCCGCTACGTCACAAAACACCTGGGGATTGACCAGCCGTAATTTCGAAGATCCATAATTTTTTCTGAAGTGACAGGTAAAAAGAACACCGGGGAACAAGTTTGACTTCACCAGCTTATGACGTCGCCGTCGTTGGAGCCGGAGTATTCGGCTGCTGGATCGCATACAAGTTGCTCCGCACCGGCAAAAAAGTTCTGTTGATCGACGCTTTTGGCGCGGGCAACAGCCGCTCCAGTTCCGGCGACGAATCTCGCATCATCCGCATGGGCTATGGTTCAGACGAAATTTACTCCCGCATGGCAATGGATTCGCTCCGAGAATGGCGGGAGCTTTTCGAACACAAGAAATGCAACAACCTTTTCCATGCGACCGGTGTTTTGTGGATGGGGAAAAAAGACGACACGTACATGGCAGAAAGCGCCAACGTACTTAAGCGGCTAGGTGCGCCGCTTGAGGAGTTATCGGTCGCCGAATTGCGGCGACGCCACCCTCAGTTCAATTGCGAAGATATCGGACACGCATTGCTCGAGCCAGAAAGCGGCGCACTGATGGGCCGCCGAGCGGTGCAAGCGGTATGGCAAGCCTATATAGAAGAGGGCGGAGAATTCCGCTTAAGTAAGATTTCGCCACCTCCAGAAATTAAAGGGTTGTCCTCGATTGTCTTGGACGATGGTCAGCGAATTTCAGCGAACGTCTTTATCTTCGCCTGCGGTCCTTGGCTTGCAAAGCTGTTCCCGAGTTTGCTGGAGAAAAAACTATTCGTCACCCGTCAGGAAGTTTTCTATTTCGTTGCCTCTCCAAGCACCGACTACAAGCCGGAGAAAATGCCCATTTGGCTTCACATGGAAGATCAGGTCTACGGCTTCCCTGATCTTGAGAGTCGCGGGGTTAAAGTTGCTTTCGATGAACACGGGCCGCCATTTGATCCAGACACGGGGGAGCGTCTCGTCAGCCCGGCAAGTCTGGCCCGAATGCGCGCCTATCTGACGAAAAAGATCCCGCGGTTGGCGAATACCGCGGTTGCTGAAACCCGCGTTTGCCAGTATGAAAACACTTCTAACGGCGACTTCCTGCTCGATCGCCACCCTGAAGCTGAAAATGTTTGGCTGTCCGGCGGCGGATCAGGACATGGCTTCAAACACGGCCCCGCAATCGCGGACTATATTCGGTCACAAATCGACGGTGACGCGAAACCGGAGCCGCGCTTTTCGCTGAACTCCAAAGACATTTTGCAGAAGCGAGCGGTATTTTAACGTCCGCAACACCAGCATCCGGATCCATCAAGAATATGGGTTCTACAGAAAATCCCGGGGCCGCCCTTCCGTCAGAAGCAACTACTAAAAACCTTCCGCGGGTAATGGGCTTTGCTGATCTGTTGATGTTGTATGTGGTGACCGGAATCAGCCTGCGCTGGCTCGCTACGGCCGCGCATGCCGGGCCAAGCGCCATCGTCGTATGGCTCGGCGCGTGGCTTCTTTTTTACGTTCCGTTGGCGCTCTCGGTGATTGAACTGGCATCGCGCTATCCCCAGGAAGGTGGTTTATACGTCTGGAGCAAAAAAGCGTTCGGTGACTTTTCCGGCTACATTTCTGCTTGGACGTATTGGACCAGTAATCTTCCGTACTTTCCGGCGATCTTGTATTTTGCCGCCGGCAATGTCCTTTACGTAGGCGGCGAGAGATGGATGTACCTTTCAAATCGGCCCAGTTACTACGTCTGGTTTTCGTTGGCGGCACTAGCTTTGACAACACTGTTGCATCTGTTGGGCCTCAACCTTGGCAAGTGGCTTCACAATGTGGGAGCCTTCGGCATGTGGATTCCCGCCCTGATCGTGATTGTCATGGGATTGGTTGGCTGGCACCGCTTTGGCTCCGCCAACCAGTTCACGGTTGCCAGCTTCGTTCCCAGTGCTCACCTCAAAGACATGATTTTCTGGGCGTCGCTGGCGTTCGCGTTTGGCGGATGCGAGACCGCATCTTTCATGGGCGAGGAAGTGAAGAATCCACGCCGCAACATGCCACGTGCTCTGATTCTGGCGGGACTGATCATCGCTTTCTGCTACATCGCCGGCACGGTTGCCGTCCTTCTGGCGCTTCCCGTCGGCGGAATTAGCGACCTGCAAGGTTTGATCGATGCGATTAGAAGTACGTCCGACCGGCTGGGATGGGTAGCAGTGGTGCCGATCTCCGCCGCACTGATCGCGATCAGTAACCTGGGAGCGGCAGGGGCGTTTCTGGCCGCGACTGCGCGGCTGCCGTTCGTAGTCGGCATCGACCGTTATCTTCCCGCAGCCTTCGGAAATCTCCACCGCCGCTGGGGCACTCCATACGTTGCTCTGATAACTCAGGCAGTCTGTGCAGCGGCCTTCATCTTATTGGGACAGGCAGGCACCAGCGTCAAAGGGGCCTACGATGTTTTGGTCAGCATGGGAATCATCACCTATTTCATACCGTACCTGTTTGTCTTCGCGTCGATGTTCCGCTTGCAATGGGAACCGGCGGATCCAAACGTCATTCGCGTACCTTTTGGAAAGCCGGTCGCTATCCTGATCTCGTGCGTGGGGTTTCTCACCACGCTATTCACCATTGGACTCTCGCTTGTTCCGGGGCCCGAGGAACCCAATAAGCTTCTGGCTGCAATCAAAGTGATTGGACTCACCGCGGTACTCTTGGGTGCCGGCGCACTGCTCTACTGCAGTGCAAAAAGGAAAGCGGCTCGTTCAACAGCCGCCATATGCTGATAAAACAATTAGGAAGCTTCAATATGCCGAAACGACTCTTAACGCCCTTTGCCGTAGTTTGCTTATTTATATTTATTTCCGCCGCGTGTGCCTCCGGTGACGAAGTTGATCGGGCTGTGCAAAATGTTATGCGACGGAAGAAAACTCCTGGAGTCGCCCTCGCCGTCATCCGTGATGGCAAAATCATCAGAACGCAGGGCTATGGTTTCGCAAATCTTGAATTGCAGGTTCCGGTGAAACCCGAAACAATCTTCCAATCGGGTTCGTTGGGTAAGCAATTCACCGCGACCGCGGTGATGATGTTGGTAGAAGAAGGCAAAATTTCGTTAGACGACAAAATTACAAAATATTTCCCCGAAGCGCCTGCCACCTGGAACGCGATGACCGTTCGGCATTTGCTCACCCATACTTCGGGAATCAAGAACTACACAGATAACGATCTTAATTACCGCGCCGACTATACAGAAGAAGACCTGCTCGTGAAGGCCGAGTCTCTCCCCTTGGATTTTGCTCCCGGAGATAAATGGAATTACAGCAACACCGGCTATCTGGTGCTGGGAATTCTGATTCATCGCGTTACTGGACAATTCTATGGAGATTTCCTACAAGAGCGGATCTTCAAGCCTTTGGGAATGACGACTACGCGCATCATCAGCGAGTCTGACATTGTTCCCAATCGTGCCGCCGGATATCGTTTGGTGAAGCACGAAATAAAAAACCAGGAATATGTTTCGGCGACGCTGAACACCACTGCGGACGGCAGCCTTTACATTACAGTGCTGGATTTCGCCAAGTGGGACGCGGCTCTCTATACCGAAAACTTATTGAAGAAAGCTAGCTTGCAGCAAATGTGGACACCCGTGACGCTCAACGATGGAACGACCTATCCCTACGGATTTGGCTGGTTTTTGAATGACATTCGCGGGCATCGCATTATCGAACATACCGGCTCATGGCAGGGTTTCACCGGCGCCATCGCGCGCTATGTGAATGACGGTTTGACGGTGGTCGCTCTCACCAATTGCGCCAGCGGCGGAGTGTCCGAGATTGTTCATCAGGTTGCAGGAACCTACATGCCGGACCTCAAACCGCAGCCTCCCCCAGCCATCCCAGACATCGCGCCTGGATCGACCGCTATTTTGCGCAAACTCTTGACAGACCTTACTGAAGGCAAATCTCCGCAGGACGCATTCACCCCTCAGGTTGCCAAGAAATGGTTCCCGGATGAATCGCAAGAATTCCAAAACTTCCTGGCAGATGCAGGTCCAGTTGATTCAATCGAGGTTTTGAGTAGAAAACAAGTCAACGGCTCAGAGATATCGCGTTACCGCATCAAACTTCCCGAGCACGACTTACTATTGGATGTTACCCTGACGCCGGAAAAGAAAATCTCGGAGTTCGTGAGCCCCGACTAACAGATATTTAAAGAAATTGGTGAGCGCGAATGGACTTGAAGCGTTAGCCAGTGCCTAGAATCAGTAAAGTTGCTTTGTTTGCTTCCCGCAAAAATCGGACAATCCGCACAAATCGCTCCGCCTTGCACGAATCTTCTGATTCTCCATCCCGGCATCCGCGTCGTTAGTTTTCACGATTCTTACACGAAAAATATGGCCCCCTCGCGGGAGCCTTTGTTTTCAACTGTTTGAAATTGGTGAGCGCGGATGGACTCGAACCATCGACCCATGCCTTAAAAGGGCATTGCTCTGCCAGCTGAGCTACGCGCCCTACAGCATCGAGTCTAAATGCTGAGCGGGCTTCTGGCAAAGCCCGAGTCCAAGCCCGCGAATACAAACAAATTATCAACCACAATCACCTGGTGTGACGCTGGATGTCATTAGCGCCAGATTAGGCAGGCGAATTGCATTGTCCCACTTGGACTCCACTCCGCTGGGGAGAAGACGGTCGTGCCAACTCTAGGCTTCACCATCATTGTCAAAGATGGCGCACAGACCCTGCGCCACTGCCTGAAGAGTGTCCGGTCGGTGGTTAGCGAAATGGTCGTCGCTGATACCGGATCGAGTGATGGCAGTCAGCAAATTGCGAAAGACTGCGGGGCCAACGTTGTGTCAGTTGCCTGGGAAGGCGACTTCGCCAAAGCGCGCAATGCCGGGCTTGCGCACTGCACCACCGATTGGGTACTGACGCTCGATGCTGACGAAGAGCTCGATTTCGAAGCTGGAAAGGTTTTGCCGAGGTTACTTTCAAAAGCCCACGTCGGCGGCTTTATCGTTCCAATCCGCAATTACATTTTGCTACGACATGGAAATGTAAACGGCAATCGCGCCAAAGAAAACGATGGCCGCAGCCGCAGCCACAAAGATGCACCGGCTTATTGCGAACACCGCACGGTTCGCTTGTTTCGGCGACATGCAGCGATCCAGTACAAGGGATGCGTACATGAAGCGGTTGCACCACAAATTCTGGCCGCCGGCATGAAGTTCGCCAACGCGAATTTCTGCATCCATCATTTCGGGTTCCTGGCGGGAAGCGATCGTTACCGAGATAAGGCCGAATTCTACCTGGATCTGGGGCGGCGCAAAGTCGAGCGAGAACCAGAAAATGCCTTGGCCTGGGTAGAACTTGCTCGCCAACTGTACGAGCCTTTTCGCAAACATGACGAAGCGCTGCGCTCCCTTGAGCGCGCGCTGACCATCGAACCGGGTATGGCTGCCGCTTGGTTCATGGCGGGCGTAGTAAATCTTGATTTGGGTCGGCATCAGCTCGCGGTGGATGCGTTTGAACGATGCCAACATGACGAGGAATTCGCCGCAGAGCGTGAGCATCATTTGGGAGATGCACTGCATGACCTGGGAAAATTGAAAGAGGCGCAAGCCGCGTATCGGCGCAGCCTGCGCCTTACTGGCCGCGACCCTCAAGTTGAGAGCAAATTGGGATATGTCGAAGTCAGACTAGGCGAATTTGAAACCGGATTCCGCAAGATGCAGCAGGCGATTGCGGAATTTCCCAACGGCGCTGAATTGCACGAACGGTTGATCAAAGGCTATTTCGCTACTGGCCGCCTCGCCGAGGCAGCCGCAGCCGCCGAAACATTTGCCGGCAGAGTTATGCATCCCAAGACGTTTTTGCGCGCAGCCGCCATTCGCGCTCACTTAAAAGAAGAAGAAAAAGCTCGCGGTCTGATTGAGCGTGCATTGCAACTTTTTCCTGAGTCGCCTGAGTTGAAGAATGCCGAAGCTCAATTAGTGGACAGCCGGAGCTAAAAATAATGTCACCAGAAGCAGCTATGGAAACTGCCCTAGCCCCGGAAATCGTGGACGGAGTTTTTAAGCATCCCGCGGGTGAGCTCACTTTCCGCTTATTCAACAACGAAGTGTGCATCCGAATTTCGCAAGAGATACTCGCGGGACGGACATACCCCGAAGTATCGTTTCTACGAGGTATTCATACCATTCTCGACGTAGGAGCCAATATCGGCGCGGCCAGCATGTGGTTTGGCACCACCTATCCTCACTCGACTATTTATGCTCTGGAACCAGGCAATCAACAATTTTCCCTATTGCAACAGAATGTAAAAACGCTCCCCAATGTGCGCCTCTTTCCTTTTGGGCTATTCTCCGGTAACAAGATCGCGCCTCTCTATTCTGGCAGGAATGACAGTGTGGAATCATCGGTCGTCCCTACCGGACGAACTAGCTCCGACTGCGAGACAATTCAGCTACGGTCCGCCGCGGAATTTCTTTCGGAAGAGGGTATTGAACAGATCGATATCCTGAAACTCGACACCGAGGGCTGTGAAGTTCCAATCCTGCGATCCTTAACGAAATATATCTCCGCAATTAAGCTGGTTTATGTTGAATACCATAGCGAACGCGATCGGCGATTGATTGACCAAATATTTGCCGACACTCACGTGCTCTGGCGAGCACATACCGCCCTGGCTTATCGCGGCGAGTTCTGTTACTTAAGGCGCGACTTGCTGCCGCCGGCGAAGGCGATCCACAGCTGCGAGATCCTTTTACCTCTCGAGTAGCTCAGCATTAGAAACAGATGAGGCAGCAGAATTGCACTCCCTAGCCAGGGGACGGGTGCGCCTAATGAAATTGTCAGCCGACAAGCATGCCGCGGCGGTGGAGGCTTTCCAGAACGGTCAACTGCAACAGGCAATTCGCTTGTTCGATGAACTGCTGCATGCGCAGGAAAGTAGTGATTTGTGGAACGATTGGGCTACCGCTCAGGCCGCCAATGGAAATGTAACCGAGGCCATAACCGGGCTGCTGCGGGCCCTCGAACTTAATCCGCAGAATCATCCAGCGAAGGCAGATCTCGCAATATTATTGTTGAGCCTCGGCGAAGCTTCGCGCGCGGCGGCACTCATCGATGAGTGTCTTCCATTCCTTGCAGGGCAGCAACAACAATTATTGCGTACCGCCAAAGCCTCCATCGCACAGAAGGAGTCTTGCCTTTCTTCATCCAGCATCCTGGTGATTGATGACGTGTTTCCCCGTCGAACGGACAACGCTTCCGAGCCTCGTTTATTGCAGATAGTGCGTGCCCTGCGGGACCTCGGTCACGAAGTGACTCTCGTCGTGCGCGATGCGGCAAATCGCGCGCAATGGGCAGCAATCTTGCGGAAGCTCGATATTCGCCTTTATTCGGGGGACAGCGAACGTCTGGCGGCACTCGGCATCAAAATCGGGGATCCTACCTGGTCTTTTGCCGAAGTGTTGGCAAACACCAAATTTGCTTTTGCGATTCTCACCCAGAGCTTCACTCGGGGAATCTCTATTCCCGAGCACTACCTCAATGACATTCGCCGGCAGTCTCCCCAGACCCGAATCGCCATTCTGAGCGAAGAACTGTACGGAGCCAGGACCTCAGAAAAAGCCAGAACCACCGGAGAATTAAAACACCACGAAACGGCCGCCGACTTCACGCAGCGAGAGCAAGAAGCCCTGCAACGCGCCGACCTTGCCATCGTTTCGCATCAGCGGGAACAGCAAAGTCTCAGTGAGCGCATAACTGGGCTTCCAATCGCGATAGTTACTACCGTCGCGGCGGAACTTACCGAAGCTTTGGCGTGGGCCAGCAGACTCACGCCCAAGCCGGCAGCACAAGAATCGTTTTCCATGACTCTTGTCGACGCGATCTACTCACAGTTGTTGCAGCAAACCAGTGGTGATCAGCGCGTGTATTCACGCCTGGATTTTTACGTTCAGCTCGCGGAGCAACTGTTACGTCACGACAAAGCGAGTCTTGCGCGCGACCAGCTGCGGCACGTCTTCGGCTGGTTAGGAGATTCGATCAAGTTGGCGCCTGCCCTAGCGCAGCCTCTGACCCTCCTATCGCGCTGTTACCGGCAAATGGGCGAAGGTGCAATGGCTCTGCGGTGCGCGGAAGAGGCACGACGATGCTTTACCGATCGGCCGGGTGCGCGTGAGCCCGTTTCGCGCAGCACCTCAAAAAGCAAGAACCAACCGCTGATCTCGCTCATCGTCCCCAGCTACAATCGCCTTCCCATCTTAAAGAAGTGCCTTGCCGCACTGGAAGTTCAAACGATTTCTCCGGAAAGCTTTGAAGTCATTGTGATCGACGACGGCTCCTCCGATGGCACCGAAGAGCTGATGAGGCAATATCAGCCACCCTTCCGGCTGCAATACTTACGCCAAAACAACTCCGGCACCGGCACTGCCCGGCGCAACGGAGTCTCGCACGCCACCGGCGAATATCTACTTTTGATGAACGACGACACCATTTGCGATGTCAACTTGATCGAAGAGCATCTTCTCGCTCAACGCTTCTATGCATCTGAGCGCTGGGCGGTGCTGGGCAATTTCGAGTATCCGGCGGAGGCTCGCAAGCGCGCGCTCACTCATTTCTTTCGGGTGAATCCATTCATGTTCCCGCAAGTTGAGATGGAGAATGGCTGCGCTTATGGCTACTCGCACTTCATTACCTGCAATTTGAGCATCAAGCGCGATGCCGTGTTAAATGTCGGGTCCTTCGACGGTACTTATATGCTTAGCGAAGACACTGAAATGGGCATTAAGCTTTTTGAAAGCGGATACAGTGTGGTTTACCATTCCGCTGCCCATGCCTGGCACGATCACTTGCCTTACGCGGTCAGGAATCTGGTTCGCCGCGCCAGAATCTACGGCGCCGACTACTTTTATATGTTCCGCAATCATCCCAGAGTCATGAGGGAATGGGCTATGCCGGTAAAGCTTGATGGCATGGATGAACGCAATGCACTACGGATTCGCGCCTACGTGGAAGAGCACCGCAAGGATGTTCAGGCTGCGGTCGCGGCCTTGGAGCGCTGGGACAATGTGGATTTCGAGCCCATCCTTGCCGATCGGGAAAGTAGTGAGCATGTGCTTTCGCTGTTTCACCAGTCGGTGCCGGCAGTGCACTGGTTTTATCTTCTGGAGCGCATGCTAGAGGTTATGGCGAAAGAATTGGCGATGCCTGACCTGTGCGCGCATAATCAATTGCCATTGGCCGCCGCCCTCGGCAAGTAAGGGCGACATATGGCAAACATAGATTCCTAATTCGCATGCCCCCACTGACACTCACTACTACGCCGCCTTTGGTTTGCTGACCAGCTTCGGTGACTCAAATGCTGGCGGGCGCACCAGTAACGGAACCCCTGCCGCCAGCAGCACGATAATAGCAATCACATGCAATGCTCCCGAGTAATGTCCAGTCGTTTCGCGGATGTGGGCAATTAGTATCGGCCCCAACACTCCGGCAAAGCCCCAGGCAGTAAGCATCAATCCGTAGATCGAGCCGACATTGGTTGAACCGAAGTAGTCAGTGGCAAAGGCCGGCATAGTGCCAAAGCCCCCGCCGTAGCACATCAAGATGACGAAAGCGGAAGCTGTAAACATCGGGAAGGCTGCTACGCCTGGCATGATCCAGAAAATGACCGATTGAATCAGGAACATCAGCAGAAATACCCAACGCCTTCCGATCAGATCCGAAAGCCAAGCCCATAAAAAGCGCCCTGCGCCATTTCCAATAGAAATAATCCCCACCATGCCCGCGGCAACCGCGGCCGTTACTCCAGTGATCTCCTGAGCCATGGGCGCTGCTTGCGAAATAATCGAAATGCCGGCCGAAGTATTCAAGAACAACAGCGTCCACAACGCATACCACTGCCAGCTCCTTAGTGCTTCACCAAGCGTGTACTCCCTTGTGGAGCGCTGTTTCTTCTGTGCGGCAGAGGGCGTCCATCCCGCCGGCACATAACCTGGCGGTGGATCAGTCATGAAAAACGCCGGGACCGTTACTGCCACGAAGTACGCAACCCCAAGGATCGCGAATGTTTTCAGCACCCCGACAGTGACAATCAGTTTGCTGGCGATTGGCGCCGTGATCAATGCACCGGTGCCAAAGCCCGCGACAGCGAAACCGGTGATCATCCCTCGTTTGTCAGGAAACCATTTCACCAGGGTTGCCACCGGAACGATATAACCGAGTCCCAACCCAATCCCGCCGATCAGCCCGTAGGAGAAATAGAGCCACAGGAGATGTCCGCCAGAAAAGCTGGCAAGAAATACTCCGGCTCCATAAAAGATGCCAGCGGTGATCGCGACTTTACGTGGCCCAGACTTTCTCATCCACACCCGCCGGCAAAAGCAGCAAATCCTACCGTCAGCATGGCGATGGTGAAGGTCAGCGTAACCTGTGAAATCGTCCATCCGAATGCTTTACTGAGCGGAATGCGAAATACGCTCCAGGCATAGACGGCACCCAAAGCAATTTGCATAATCACACCCGCTACAGCGATGATCCACCGGTTAGGAAGGTTCTCCTGTTTCGCGATGCGGTTTGAGGTCGGCATGGATCCTCCATCGGTCGAGAACGTTGGATGCCCTGCGAATATATGAGGGTTGACTTACGCTAGTCTAATAGGAGCGCTTTAAACAGGAAAAAGCTAACATCTTTTGAGATGAATAACCAACCAGCGAAACAGACTGTCCTTATCACCGGAGCTTCCGGCGGTATTGGCTGCGAATTGGCCAAACTGTTTGCGAACGATCACTACAATCTCGTGCTGGTGGCGCGCACGGAGGCCAAGCTTAGTGAGTTGGCGGCAGGATTAGAGAGCCAATGCGGGATTACGGCGCAGCCCTTGGTCTGCGATCTTTCTGACCCTTCGGGGCCGCAACGGATATTTGATGAACTACAAAAACAGCGAACAGAAATCGACATCCTGGTCAACAATGCCGCGTACGGGAAATTCGGTGACTTCGCGCAGCTCCCTATAGAAGACGCGATAGCACAAATTCAGTTGAACATTGCGTCTCTTACCGTTTTGACGAGACTTCTGCTGCCTCACATGATTGCATCAAAGCGAGGCAAAGTTCTTAATGTTGCCTCGACTGCCGGCTTCCAGCCGGGACCGCTGATGGCCGTCTACTACGCCTCGAAAGCTTATGTGATCTCATTCTCGGAAGCTATTGCGAACGAACTGCAAGGCACTGGGATCTCCGTCACTTGCCTATGTCCAGGTCCTACCGACACCGGCTTCCAGGGTCGGGCCGGGGTAGAGGATTCCCGCCTTTTCAAACAATTTGGGCCAATGGAGGCAAAGACGGTTGCTCGTGACGGTTATCGCGCCTTGATGAAGGGAAAGACGCTGACCATTTCAGGATTCAAGAATCGTGTGCTGGCTGAGACGGTCAGGGTTGCGCCACGAAAATTGGCCACGGCAATTTCGCGCTGGGTGGCGGAGAAGGCGGAGTGAACGTTGCTTCTACTGCGGATTATCCCATCCGCCCACCTCGGCCGTCAGCGCATCGGCCTCCGCTGGGCCCCACGATCCGGGCTTATAAGCACTCACCGGGGTGGCATTTCCCAATACCGGATCTACGATTCGCCAGGCTTCTTCTACGTAATCCTGACGAGCAAAGCGCACCGGATTGCCATGCATCGCGTCGTCCAGCAATTCTTCATACGCCAGAAGTTCAGTGGGATCGGAGCTTTGTTTCGCCAACAGCTCCACCGGCTGTCCGTGCCATTGGTCGCCGGATGCCTTAACTAGCGTGCCGAGCGCAATGGCCAAGTCTGGCGTTACGCGAAATCTGTAATAGTTGTGGGCAGGAATCGTCTCAGAAAAAATTGCCGGCGGCTGCCGCAGCTTGACCAACACTTCGGTCGCCGTCACCGGCAACGATTTTCCAGCGCGAATATAGAATGGGACGCCACGCCACCGCCAGGAATCAATGTACAACCGCAGTGCCACATAAGTTTCGACATCGGAATCTGGTTTAACTCCCGCTTCATTGCGATACCCCTCAAACTGACCGCGCACAATATCCCCTGGCCCCAGGGTTCGAATGCTTCGCAGTACCTTCACTTTTTCGTCGCGCAGCCTTTCGGTCTGATCGTTTGGCGGAGGTTCCATCGCGATATTAGTGAGCAGTTGCATCAGGTGGTTTTGCACCACATCGCGAAGCGCACCTGCCTGTTCGTAAAAAGCACCACGGCCGCTGACTCCAAAATTTTCCGCCATGGTGATCTGCACGTTCTCGACATATTGCCGATTCCAGATCGGCTCCAAAAAAGAATTGGCGAAGCGAAAAAACACCACGTTCTGCACCGCATTCTTGCCCAGATAATGATCGATGCGGAAAATCGCGGGCTCGTCAAAGGCGCTGTGCAACGTTTGGCTCAGCTTCCGGGCTGAGGCTAAATCCCTGCCAAATGGCTTCTCGACCACGACACGCGCGGAGTGGGTACAGCCTGCCAGCTTCAGCTGTTTTACGACTTCTCCAAAAAGGCTGGGAGGAATTGCCAGATAGTGAATCGGTCGTTGCGCTTCACCCAACTCTTTTCTCAATTGTTGAAAAGTCGCTGGATCAACGTAGTCGCCGTCGATATAGCGCAGCACATTCATCAGCTTGCCGAACCCATCGGGATCGAGGCCACCGTACTCTTCTACGCTGGCTTTAGCCCGCTCTTTCAGCTGATCGAGATTCCATCCCGATTTTGCCACGCCAATAACCGGCATGTTTAGCTCGCCCCGCTTGGCTAAACGTTGCAATGCAGGGAAAATTTTCTTATAGGCGAGATCGCCGGTGGCTCCAAAAAATACCAGCGCGTCGGATACAGCTTGCGTCATTTTTTTGCCTTTACGGTTCCAAACGAATTACGCGGCTCCGGAGGGGAACGCACGATGGTCGTTGAAGTGCGATCAAGAATCCAAACTTTAAGAGCAAGTCGCTTTCCGAATTCATCTACTCCCACTCGATCGTTCCGGGGGGCTTCGAAGTTATGTCGTAAACCACCCGGTTTACGCCCTTGACCTCGTTCACAATCCGGCTCGACATTGTCTTCAACACTTCGTGCGGCAGCGGAACCCAGTCGGCCGTCATGCCATCCTCCGAATGAACCGCGCGGACAGCGCAGGTATACGCGTACGTCCGCTGATCCCCCATCACACCCACAGACATCACGGGCAGCAGCACCGCAAACGACTGCCATACTTTGGTATACAGTCCCGCCTTCTTGATTTCACTGACCACAATGTCGTCACATTCGCGCAGAATCGTCAGGCGCTCCGGCGTGACTTCTCCCACAATCCGCACCGCCAGCCCTGGTCCGGGAAACGGCTGGCGCTGCAATACTTCCTCAGGCATGCCCAGGTCGCGGCCAATCTTGCGCACTTCGTCTTTAAATAATTCCTTCAGCGGCTCGATTAACTTGAGCTTCATCTTATCGGGAAGGCCACCGACATTATGATGCGACTTGATGATTTGCGATGGCCCTCGCACTGAACGCGATTCAATTACATCCGGATAGAGCGTTCCTTGCACCAGCCACTCCACCTCACCTTCTTCTTTTTCGATTCTGCGTGCTTCCTCGTCAAACACCTCGATAAATTCGTTACCGATAATCTTGCGTTTCTTTTCCGGATCGGTGACACCCGCCAGTTTGCTGAGAAAGCGCTCCGTCGCATCGACCGCCACCAAGTGCAAGCCGAGATTGTCGCGTAGTCCCTTTTGCACTTTTTCGAATTCGTTCTTCCGCAGAACGCCGTTGTTTACGAAAACCGACGTGAGCCGCGATTTACCGTCCGCATCCCGCATCGCCCGATCGACCAATACCGCTGCCACTGCAGAATCTACTCCGCCCGAAAGCGCGCAGATGGCCCGCCCTTTGCCGACCGTCTCGCGAATCCCAACGACCGTCGTCTCGATAAAGTGCTTTGGCGTCCAGGTTGGCTTGGCGCCGCAAATTTCCAGCACAAAATTCCGCAGGATATCAGTGCCCTGCTTGGTATGCCTCACCTCTGGGTGGAACTGCACGGCCCACATTCTCTTACCGGCGTTCTCAATCCCCGCCACCGCGCTCGGCGACTTTGAAATCAGTTTGAAACCCGCAGGTAATTCAAGCGCCTCATCGCCGTGCGACATCCAGACTTCGAGCTGGCGCGGCAATCCACGAAACAACTCCGAGTCGGCAATCACCTCGACTTGGGCGTGACCATATTCGCGACGCTCCGCCGCCCGCACTTTGCCACCCAGCTCATGAACCATGAACTGAAGACCGTAGCAGATGCCGAGAATCGGTAGTCCCAGATCGAACAAGCGCTTGTCGGCTGCCGGAGCATCGGCGTCATAAACCGACGACGGCCCGCCCGAAAGAATGATCCCTGCCGGCGAATAACTGCGAATCTCTTCCAGAGTGGATGTGCACGGGATAACTACCGAAAAGACACCTTGTTCGCGGATACGGCGCGCGATCAGCTGTGAATACTGCGCGCCAAAGTCGAGGACGACGATGGATTGGGTTTCCACGGATGAGTCTCTCAAATTGACAGAAGAGTGTAAAGGCAAGACCGGCAGACCGCCAACGTGCCAATCTTAAATTTATAGCAGGGCTTTTTCAGGGGGGGCCAATCCGCTGGATAACAAGTGCTCATGCGATAAAGAAACCAAGCAAAGGGGGAGAGATCAATCCCTTCGCTTGGCTAGGGTTGCACGGGGGAGGGTAAAATCAAATGGAGCGTCATACCCGCTCTGATCCGTCTTCATTGTCGTTCACGCTTGGTGACTGGCTCCCGGCCAGAATTTTCTGCTGAAGGCCATCTAGTAAGCGCTTATCTTCCGCAATCAGCGCCTGGCTTCGTTGCTCGTCGCGCTGAATTTCAACAAGCCTTTTCATTAATTCGGTGAAGGTTTCCATTCACTCCTCCAGGGCTGGTAGCGAGAAGATAGGGGAAACCCTAAACGCGTGACTGTGCAAAAGTGAACATGGCGGCGATAAAAGTTGTGCAAAAGAGCAATCATAGACGCGGCAAAACTAGTCCTGGTTGGATCAATTAACTAAAGCGGCAGCCTTACCTATCAATAACTTACAGAGCTAAAGATTTATGCTCATTCGGTCGATAGAACAGCTATGGATCTTTCTGCGATTGCCCTGCAAGGGATACAACAAGCAAGTGCCCAGATAGAGGGTGCCGCGGCCCAAATTGCCTCTTTGGGCTCACAGTCTCCCGACGGAGCCTCACTCGACGTGGTCGATTTGAGCGCCGAGGTGATTGCTCTCCTGTCAGCAAAAAATCTGGCTGCCGTTAACATCAGCACATTCAAGGTATCGGGAGAGGTGCAAAAGGCACTCCTCAATGTGTTGGCGTAGATCCACTTTACGAAGATGTTACGGAATAGGCGGGCGAATATGACGAGGAGAGTGTTTGCAGGTTTTCCCTCAGATTCCTAATTTCGTGCCGTTCTTGGTCGCTCGAAGCCAGGAATTCGACTCCGTAGGTGTACCCATCGCGGTTGCGCGCCACAGCCCGGACCCGAATCGGCTGTCCGGAATAGGCTGGCGTAAATTCAATCTCCACGTGGTCCCCCATCTTCAGCTCAATACCTGCCGCCAGGCACATCCCGCCGTCGCTTAAGGCGCGGCCGCGCCCATCCCTAATTACCGTCTTGTCGAGACTGTGAATCACCACTCGCAGTGGAACGTCTAGCTTGTGGCGTGGCCAGCGCCGGACCGGATCTTTTGTGCCACTACTCGGGGAGTTCATCTAAGCTTGACCTTATCAGCTTGTCTCAGGCAGCGGCGGTGACGGAAGGCCGGTATAGATAGGGGTTACCTCCTCTCTATCTCTGTCGGTAGAAACACAGAACGAATTTTGCCATGATCGGCGCCGAATGAAAAATCTGTATTCGCGCGGCAGAATGGCTGCTAAATGAGTGGGAAATTGCGGCTGGGCATGCCTCAATCATTCGAGGTCCTTCCCTCCCAGCGTGTTAGAATTTCCCCAAGAATCCTTCGCCCGGACATCACTTTGATTGAACTTGCACCTTCGATTTTGTCGGCTGACTTCGCCCGCCTGGCGGAACAGGTCCAGGCCGCCGACGAGGGCGGGGGCACGGTGGTCCACGTCGATATCATGGATGGGCATTTTGTACCCAACCTAACGCTTGGTCCGCCGGTAGTAAAGTCTCTGCGCAAGGCCACTAAGTTACCCTTGGACTGCCACTTGATGATCGAAAATCCGGATCAGTTCATTCCGGAGTTCGCCGCCGCTGGGGCGGATTGGATGTCGGTCCATCAGGAAGCTTGCCGCCATCTGGACCGGACTTTGCATCTCATCAAGAGTCACGACTGCCATGCCGGCGTTGTTATCAATCCGGCAACACCGGTCGAGACCCTTTCCGAAGTCTTGGATATTGTCGACTACGTTCTGGTCATGTCGGTGAACCCGGGATTTGGGGCGCAGCAGTTTATCCCGGGAGTGCTTCGGAAGGTGCGCAAACTGGCGGAGTGGCGATCCGAGAAGAACCTGAGCTATCGTATTGAAATTGATGGTGGAATCTCGCTCGAAACGGTGGCCGAAGTGGTTCGGGCCGGGGCAGAAATTTTGGTGGCAGGCAACGCCGTGTTCGGTCACGGTGATCCAAAGAGAAATGCGCAGCAACTCCTGAAGGCTGCGGTCGAAGCAACCTTACAAAAAGTCTAGCGCGGTTTTGCCGGGCGGTCGGCGACCGCAGGCACCGGCTACACTCTCTTTCATCTTTCGAGGTTCTATGTCACGTCGTATCCCGATATTGCTCCTGGCAGGCATGCTTCTGGTTACGGTCGCATGCACCAACAAGAAAGTCCAAAATCCCATTGCCAATATCGACTCCAAGCAGCCTGACAAAGTACTGTTCGATCGTGCCATGGACGCGCTCAAGCACAATCGCTTTGACGTCGCCCGTATTACCTTGCAGACGCTGATCAATGCCTATCCGGATTCGGAATTCATCGCCCGCGCCAAACTTGGGGTAGCTGACTCCTGGTATGCCGAAGGTGGCACGGCGGGCATGGCTCAGGCGGAAATCGAGTACAACGACTTCAAGACTTTCTTCCCCAACATGCCGGAAGCCGCCGAAGCGCAGTTGAAAATTGCGAATATCCACTATCAGCAGATGGAAAAGCCGGATCGCGACTTCACCCATGCCATGCGCGCCGAGGAAGAGTATCGCAGCCTGATCATGCAATTTCCTGACAGCAAGCTGCTGCCCGAAGCCAAGCAGCGCTTAATGGAAGTGCAGGAAGTGCTGGCCGACCGCGAATACGAAATCGGGCACTTTTATTTCATGCGGCAGGCGTATCCGGCGTCGATCGCACGGCTTAGTTCAGTGATAGACCGCTATCCGCTTTACAGCCATGCCGACGAGGCGTTATTTCTCCTCGGGCAGTCTTACGAGCAGGAGGTGGCGAGCGTACGGTCGCGAAGAGCAAACGAAGTTCAGAAGGCACGCTTAATCGAGGACCTCAACAAGCGCGCCGCCGAGGCTTACTCGAAAATCATTACGCGCTATCCCCTGATGGACCGCGCCGGCGATGCCAGCGAGCGGCTCGCTGCCCTGCATCAGCCCATTCCGAAGCCAACCAAGGCCGCTGTCGCGCAGAACAAGAAAGAACAAGAAAGCCGCGCTCAGGCGAGCACTTTTGCCAAGGTAATGAGCGGCTTCCGCAAGCATCCCGACACCACCCAAGCGACCAAGGTTGGCGAACCCACGCTGGTCGATCCTAAGCCTCTGAGCGCAACCGAAGTGGTGGCGGCAGCCACCCGCGCTATGGCCCCTCCTCCGGGATCCGGAAACAATTCCGCGTCGATTGAGATCAAGAATGGCGCCCCGGGAGAAAACCAGCCGGCCCCTCGGTCCGATGCTGCCCCTGCCGTCAACGGGGATCCTGCGGCGGTAGCTCCTCAAGCAGCCGCTGAACCGCCCGCTCCGGTAGCTCCAGATCCTAACGAGCTAAAGCCCGAACCTGACGCCAACGAGTTGAAGCCCAACGTCGATCAGCCTTTACCGGCGCCGGCGCAGGTTAACCAAATCGACCCGTCCGCCGCCACTGCCGCTGGAACCAGCGCTACCACCGCCACTGCCAGTTCTAACTCGCAGGATCAGGAAGATACGACCTATTCTTCCAGCAAACATAAGAAAAAGAAGGGGCTTAAGAAGATCGTCCCATTCTGAGGATCGCCGCCCAATCAAATGAAGTTCCAAATACCCTGAAATGGCCCCTCCCGGGGCCACACTTTTCACAAAGGTCTAGTCCGCTGGTAACCCCTTACCCCCTGCAATTCATTGACTTACCGTCTGGGACACGTTAACTTCGCGAAAGCTCCCCCTCACCGAAGGATACCCTTGGCGCGGAAAATACTGCTAGCTGACGATAGTGTGACAGCCCAGAACATGGGTCGCCGCATCCTGACCGATGCTGGCTATGACGTCGTCACGGTAAATAACGGCTCGGCCGCCCTCAAAAAAATAGCCGAGATCAAGCCGGAAATCGTCGTGCTTGACGTTTACATGCCTGGATACAGCGGCCTGGAAGTTTGCCAGCGGATCAAAGCCGCGCCGGAAACTGCCGGCCTTCCAATTCTTTTGACCGTAGGCAAACTCGAGCCGTTCAAGGCTGAAGAGGCCAAAAAAGTTTTTGCCGACGCCTTTATCGTCAAACCATTTGAAGCGACTGAGCTCTTAGCGATTCTCAGCAAGCTCGAAGACAAGATTGTTCCCACGCCAGCGGCGCGCGGAACAAAAGCAGCGCCGGCAACGACCGCAAAGGCAGCTCCGGCAAAATCTCCTTCTGCAGCCAAGCCAGAAGTATCCGCTGAGGCAGAAGCAAATTGGAAAGGCCGTCTCCGGATTGCCGAGCCAGAACAGCCCAAGATTGAGCCGGTGGAACAACCAGCTCCAGCGGCTTTTCATGACATCCGACACGAAGTTGTAACCGCTAGTCCATCGTTGCCGGAAAGCATTGCCCGTAATCTGCCGGGCAACGTCACCTCCGAAGAACTAGCAGCGATTACCGCAGCCGTTGCGGCATTCACCAACCGCACAGAACAAGATTTTGAAAGCGTGACACTTACCGTCGCTGAACCCGAAGAGCCGGCGGCATCGACATCGGAGTCAGTCGAGGCCAAAGCTCGCCGCCAGTGGGAAGAGGCAGTTCGAGCCCACGAAGCTGCCTTCGCCGAACTGGATGCGGCACCATCGCAGCCCGTGCCGGTGCAGGAATTTGCGGTGGAAGAACCCGCGGTGCAGGAAGTCGCAGAACCTGAAGCAACGCGGGAGGAAGAAAGTACTCCTGAGATTTCGAGCGTCGAAGAAGTTTCGTCACTGGAAGAGCCTGCAGCGGCTACTGAGATCGCGGAGCCGGCTTTCGAAGACGAGATTCCTCAAGTCGAGGAATCGGTCGAACTGATGGCGATTGAGCAGGAAGTCAGTTCTGCTGTAGAGGGCGAAAGTGGAGGATTAACCGAATTCGAAGTGAACGCCGCCCTGGCATCGCTCGCTCCGCTCGATGCTGCGGAAGACATTATGTCGCAGTTGCAGGCGGCAGAACTCGCCCACGATCACCGCGCTGACCATTTCATTGACGCGCCTCCGGCATCGTGGAGCGAAGAAAACGCCAGCTTAGGCACGGCTAAGTGGATCGCCCAGGAAGTAAACCGCGAGCAGAGCGAAGCAGCCCTGATTCTTGAAGCAGAAATGCAAAAAGTTTATTCCGCCTTGGGCCGCGATCCAGTCAGCATCGCCGAAGGTTTGCAGTCGTGGCAACAAGACTTCCCCACCGTCGAGGGAAGCGATTCGCCCGCCCCGGTTGAGGCGATTGCGCCCGAAGTCGCGGCGATGACTGCTTCTATCGACGCGAGCATTAGCGCGGAAGAGGCGGCCTCTGAAGGTAGTTATCAGTCGTATGACGTAGTAGCACAAGAGTCGGTCGCAGAAGCAACACTGGCTGACGCGGTAAGCGCACCCGCGCCGGAATCAGTAGTCGAAGAACCCGAAGCCGCCGTGGCGGAGATTCCCGAAGCGCAAGCCGCCACCGAAGCTGTTAGCCAGGAAACTGTTGCCGTTACCCATCAAGAATCTTTTGCTGCCGCAGCGGCAGCAAGTGCCAGCGCGGGACCCGCTTTCGCCGATGCTCCCGCGAGTGCCCCGGCCTTCGAGCCCAGAACCAATCAGGGTGGCAACGAACAGGATGCCGAACTGGCCGCCGCCTGGGCGCGTTGGCGTCAAATCCGCGAATCAGTCGCCAGCCCGCAATTCGTTTCGCAAGTAGCCGACGTGGCGACAGCAGAAATCGAGGAAGCGCAGCGGCAACAGCAGGAAACCGCAGCGGGATCGGCAAACGGCAGTGCGCCAGCCGCAGCAGCTCCGCCAAGTTCCGATGCCATCGCTAGCATTGTCGATAGCGTGCTGGCGCAGCTCAAGCCCAAGCTCGTCGAAGAGATCGCCAAGCAGTTGAACGAGCGCGGCAAGCATTAACCTGCTACAGCTCGGAACCCCGGAAATCAAAGCAGTAATCGCTTAATGCCCTCCGGCCTTTGCGGTAAAAGATTTTCCCGCCTCAAAACCTTATCCCAGATTTCCCTTTACTATTAATCCATGGCCGCACTGATTGACGCGATTGACGTAAAACGCAAAACGTTTTTTGAGTACGAAAACACCCCCTTCCTCTGCCTGGATGCCGAAGTGAACACGCCCACCGCCCGTGGAGGACAGACTCTGGTTCGCCTGAAGATGCGCAATCTGCTGACTAATGCCGTTTTTGAAAAATCCTTCAAGGCCAGTGACAAATTTAAAGACCCCGACCTGCAATCGGTGCCGGCGTCTTACCTTTACAGCGCCGGCGATGGTTCCCACTTTCTCGACCAGGAAAGCTTTGAAACCCTGACCCTCACTGGCGCGATGGTCGGAGATGCGCTCGACTTCCTGGTCGAAGGCGCCATCATCGAGTTGCGGAAGTTCAACGGCAATCCCATCGGCTTGGACCTGCCCATCTTCGTCGAGCTAGCCGTCGCCGAAACCGAGCCCGGAGTGAAAGGTGACTCCTCGAGTGGCAGCGTCACCAAGACCGCAAAGCTGGAAACCGGTTTGGAAATCCGTGTCCCCCTCTTCATTAAGCAGGGAGAAAAAGTGAAGGTATCCACGGAAAGCCGTGAGTTCGCCGGGAGAGCCTGAGCAGCTCCTTATTAAGAGGGTTTGGCGAAAAGTCGTTCTTCCGCAGCGATATAATCATCGGCAGTTTTGGCTATTCGTTCAGCCGGAGCGTTATGAAACGTCACATTCTGATCTACGGCCTGCTCGGTGGAGTTCTGATCACCTTGCTAAAGTGGAGTGAGTATCGCTTTCTCGTAACAGAACACTCCATCGAAATCTATGGTGGGCTGATTGCGGCCACCTTCGCCGTTCTCGGCATCTGGCTCGGTCTCAAACTGACGCAAACCCTACCCAAGGTCATTATCGCCGCGACGCGATTCGTGCCCGACGAACAAAAGCGCGACGATCTCGGCATCACCCGCCGCGAACTGGAAATCCTCGAACTGATCGCCCAGGGCATGAGCAACCGCGAGATCGCCGGAAAACTCTTTGTCAGCGAGAACACAGTCAAGACGCACTGCAGCCACGCCTTCGATAAGCTTGGCGCAAAGCGCCGCACTCAGGCGGTTCAACTAGGCAAAGAACTCGGCTTGCTCTCCTGAATGATTCACGCAAACGAATGATTTTTCCCGGCATTCGCGAAAATCACCCGAAAGCATGACGACAAAGCCCCCATCTGGCGCTATGGTGCCAGCAATTCGAATCCGGGAGATTCCCATGAAAAAAACCATACTCACCTTCGGCCTGATCTCCGGCGCCATTGCGTCGCTGATGATGGTGGCCACCCTGCCCTTCGCCGACAGAATCGGTTTCGACAGAAGCATGATCGTCGGGTACACCACCATTGTTCTGTCATTCCTGCTGGTGTACTTCGGTATCCGCTCCTACCGCGACAACGTCGGGCAGGGCCAGATCACCTTCGGCCGGGGATTTGCCATCGGTATCTCTATCACCCTAATCATGTGCGCCTGCTATGTCGCGACCTGGGAGGTCCTCTACTTCCACTTTATGCACGATTTCATGGACAGGTACAACGCCTATGCAATCGATAAGCTCAAGGCTTCAGGTGCAAGCGCGACCGCCGTCCAGTTGAAGATGCAGGAGCTACAGAATTACCGCAGGCTCTACGAAAACCCACTAGTCAACGCCGCCATGACCTTCGTAGAGCCGTTCCCCGTGGGACTCCTGATTACCCTAATCTCCGCCGGCATACTGAAAAGGAAACCGAAATAAAAAAATGTGGGACGGACACTCTTCTCGCTTTTGGCAGTGCCAATGAAGCCTCAGCGAAAAAAGACTAGATACACTGCAAAGATTCTGTAAGGCCCAGGTTCGGATTCGTTAAATGCGCCTTCGCTGACCGCGGTTTGGGCCTCGTCAAACGAATTAAAAAGACAATGAGAGTTTGTGCGAAGACTACTTGCTAGACTGCTGCACGAGAGACCGGAGCATTCCGGAGAAGTTCTGCCCGTAAAATTGACTACGTCGAAGCCTTCCAGTTGCTTTGTGGTAGGAACTGTCACATTCGTGGGAAATGATCGTTCAGGTGAGAACTCCCGCCAGTTTTCTCCGTCAAACTCCTTCTCATACACTTCGTAATAGAAAAGGGTTGCTCCTTCGATCGAAATCGAGTTTTCTCGCGCCACGGTCTTAATAATGCCGGGATCGTTGAATAGCCAATACCCATTATGTTTCCAATAGGGAATATAGTCAGCAAAATCTGCCGACTGACAATTGCCCACCGAATAAATGTCGACTACGTGGGGCGCATTGAGCCAGTCGGGCTTTGGGCTCACGCGCTTCGCCATGTAGCCGGCTGGAATCATCCCTAATTTCATCTCTCGACTTAAGATACTCGTTTGACTCGGCGAAACCGGCGATCGCAGTCATCGATCGATGTTGATGATCCTGGACTCTGCTTCCATCAATTCGACTTTCATGCGGGCGTCTTAACAGCATTATGCCTTTTGCAGCCGTTGGTTGTAACCAGACCCCATAGACTCGCAACTCGGCGACGATAGAGGATTCAAAGTGGCCGCATTTCCTATGGTTGTTTCCAACTCCCCCCGGTTTGACCCGCTTTTTCCTCCGCCTGTAAGATCAAAGATCAGCCCAGCCTTCAGCATCAGCCCATAAAACTGGCTGCACGCGACCACTTCACCCAGCTGCATGCTGAGTGCTGACGACTGACTTTTAACTTATGCCTCACGATTTGCCTAAAGCCTACGAGCCGGGCGCGATTGAAACGCGCTGGGCCGACTACTGGATCGCAGAAAAGCTGTTCTCGACGCCCACGCCGGGGTCCGGCGAGACGCGGCCCGTGTTTACCCTGCTGCTGCCGCCGCCAAATGTCACCGGCCGCCTGCACATGGGCCACATGCTCAACCAGACGCAAATGGACATCATCGCGCGCTGGCATCGCATGCGCGGATTTCTCACGCTGTGGCTGCCCGGCACCGACCACGCCGGCATCGCAACCCAAATGATGGTGGAGCGCCAGCTGGCGAGCGAAGGCAAAAAGCGCAGCGACCTGGGCCGCGAAGCATTTATCGAGCGGGTGTGGGAGTGGAAGCGGCATTACGGCGGCGCGATTCTGGAGCAGATGAAGCGGCTGGGCGACTCGGTCGACTGGGACCGCGAATACTTCACCATGGACGAGAACCTTTCGCGCGCAGTGCGCGAGGTTTTCGTTCGCCTGCATGAAGAAGGTCTGATTTATCGCGGCAAAGTACATCGTCAACTGGTGCCCGCGCTGCGAGACCGCGATTTCTGATCTCGAGGTCAAGCACGAAGAGGTGCCGGGCAAGCTGTATGAGATCCGCTATCCGGTTGTGGGCAGCAATGAGTTCATCACCGTCGCGACCACGCGGCCGGAAACCATGCTGGGCGATACCGCGGTCGCCGTAAACGCGAAAGGACGAACGCTATCAGCACCTGCACGGCAAGAAAGTTTTGCTGCCGCTGATGGAGCGCGAGATTCCTATCATTACCGACGAACTGGCGCAGCCGGAGTTCGGAACCGGCGCGGTGAAGGTGACGCCGGCGCACGATCCCAATGACTTTCAGGCGGGACTGCGACACAATCTGCCGCAGATCGATTTCATGGACGAGCACGCGGTGATGAATCAGAACGCCGGCCGCTACGCGGGGCTCGATCGCTACGAAGCGCGCAAGCAAGTGCTGGACGATCTGCGCGCCGGCAACTTTCTGGTGGGCGAAAAGGACTACACCATCGCGCTCGGCAAGTGCGACCGCTGCGGAACCACTGTAGAGCCGCGGCTTTCCACGCAGTGGTTTATCAAGATCAAGCCGCTGGCCGACCGCGCCATTGCGGCGGTCGAGAGTGGCGAGATCACGATCGTCCCCGACAACTACCGGCAAATTTATTTGAACTGGATGAACAACATCCATGACTGGTGCATCTCGCGGCAGTTGTGGTGGGGACATCGCATTCCGGCGTGGCACTGCAAGTGCGGCGAGATTATTGTGGCGCGCGAGACGCCCGCGAAGTGCTCCAACTGTGGCAGCAGCGAATTGAAACAAGACCTGGACGTGCTCGACACCTGGTTTTCGTCTGGGCTGCTGCCTTTCACCACGCTGGGATGGCCGGAGAAAACACGCGACCAGCAAGTCTTCTATCCCACCACGCCTGCTGATTACGGCGTACGAGATATTGTTTTTCTGGGTGGCACGCATGATCATGTTCGGCTGCCACTTCATGCAGGGACCACCAGCAGGACCCGGCGATTAAAGCGGCCAACGGCTGGGCGGACAAGAAAGACGACAGCGTCCCCTTCCGCCACGTTTACATCCACGCGCTGGTACGGGACGCCGAGCGGCAGAAGATGTCAAAGACCAAGGGCAACGTGGTCGATCCGCTGGATATCATCGCCCGCTTCGGCACTGACGCCACTCGCTTCACGCTGGCAGCCATGGCCGCGCCCGGCACCGACATCGCCTTCAGCGAGAGCCGCACCGACGGCTACCGCGCCTTCGCCAACAAGATCTGGAACGCCGCGCGCTTCATGTTCATGCACGTCGACCGCATCGGCTAACATCGCAGGTCGGAGCCAAGGTCCAGGCGACGACGCTCGAAGACCGCTGGATTCTCTCGCGCTTCAATCGCGTGGCGAAAGATGTGAACGATGCGCTTGAGACATTATCGTTTTCACGAAGCCGCCAATCGGATCTACGATTTCTTCTGGGGTGATTTCTGCGACTGGTATCTCGAACTGATCAAGCCACGGCTGTTTGATGAGAGCGGCGGCGCCCCGCTGGCTTGCTCCAACCTTGTCAGCCTGTTTGAGGCAGCCCTGCGATTGCTGCATCCCATCATGCCGTTTATCACCGAGGAAATCTGGCAGGCTTTGTATGACGGCAAGCCGCCGCTGAAGTCGGTGGCACTCGCGGCGTTTCCTCAATCGGTTGAAAGTGAAATCGACCTGGCGTCCGAAACCCACATGGCGATCCTGCAAGATCTTGATCGTCAGCATCCGCAACTTGCGCGCCGAAATGAAGATCGAGCAAAAACTGAAAGTGCCAGTGCAAATCTTCGTCGAGGATAGCTCTATTCGGTCGCTGATCGAAGAAAATAGCGGTGCGGTGGAGCGCTTGGCCAACGTGGAATCAATTTCCTTTGTCAACGGTTCTCTGGCTAAGCTCTCGGGAACCCGCCATACCGCACGATTCGAAGTGCATGTGGTTTACGAGAAAAAAATCGACGTGGCTGCCGAGTGTGAGCGCCTGAAGAAAGAACTGGAGAAGATCGAAAAAGAAATGGCCAATGGCCAGCGCCAGCTAAGCAACGAAGGCTTTTTGTCGAAGGCCCCGGCGAAAGTCGTGGAGGGCATTCGCAAACGGGCTGAGGAATTGGTGGTTCTGCGGGAGAAGACGGGCAGTCAGTTGCAGCAGTTAGGCTGCGAATGACACCTTTCCACGACTCTTGTCATTCCGACCGCAGGGAGAAATCTGCTTTTGGCAAGCAGCGCTGCGAAGCCTAAGTTGTGGCACCCGCCAGCGGAGAGCAGATTCCTCCCTTCGGTCGGAATGACAAGGGTCTTGTAAGAATATGTCCAAAGTTAAATTGATCGAAGATATGAGAGGATGAGCAAGTAGTTAGCCATAAGCGCCTCACCCCATGGACTGGAACACCCGCCGCATCACCGCCATCATCGAGAACGCGCTGGTAGAAGACCGCGCCACGCGCGACGCTACCAGCTACGCCTGCATTGATGCCGGTCAGCGCGCCTCGGGCACCATTCTGGCCAAGCAGGACTGCATTCTTGCCGGCGTCGGCTGCATCCCGCGCATTCTCGAAGTGTACGCGGCTCTCGATGGCGCGGTGGTTTCGCATTACGAGGTCACCAGCCATCCCGAAATGTTCGATGGAGTCCGGTTGCACAAGGGGCAATCGGTGGCGGTCATCCGGCACAACGCTCGAGTGATTCTTTCCTGCGAGCGGGTAATTTTAAATTTCATGCAGCGGCTGAGCGGCGTCGCTACCCTCACCCGCAGGTTTGTCGATGCGGTCGCCGGCACCAACACGCGCATCCTTGACACTCGAAAGACAGTACCCGGGTTGCGGGTGCTCGATAAATACGCGGTTCGTTGCGGCGGCGGGCAGAATCATCGGCTCGATCTTTCCGATGGTGTGCTCATCAAGAACAACCACGTCGCGCTGGCTGGCGGGGTAGTTCCCGCGCTGGAGCGCGTGCACCGCAATCGGCGCGGCGAACAGCCCATTGAAATCGAAGTGCGCACGCCTGAGGAATTAGAACTGGCCCTGGCAAACGGCGCCGAGTCGATCCTTCTCGACAACATGCCGGTGGCCGATGTGCAGAAGGCGGTGGAACGCTGCAAGCGCCTCGATCGGCACATTCCCCTAGAAGCATCCGGCGGGATTACGCTGGAGAATGTCCGCTCTTATGCCGACACCGGAGTCGATTTCATTTCAGTGGGCGCTCTCACGCACTCCGCCCAGGCGGTTGACTTGAGCCTGAGAATCGCTCCGGCGTAAATGCATTTGTTGCGAACCCTACTCTCGTACTGAACAGCGCTGGCCCTTGTACGTTTCTCTCGCGCCGGTCTAGAATGTCCCTCCTACGCTGAGGAGGCTTTGATGAGCTCGACTGTATCGTTGCCACCGTCCACGCCTGAGGCTACCGCGCTATCCGAAGGCGCGCGCATTGTTAACACATTCGTGGCACCCCGCAAGACGTTCACCGACCTGCGCCGCAGCGCGGCCTGGTGGGCGCCGTTCCTGCTCACATGCCTGGTGTCAGTAAGCTTTGTCTACACCGTCGATAAGAAAGTCAGCTTTCGCAGGGTCACGGAGAACCAGATTCAGGCCTCGCCCAAGGCGACCCAACGGATGGACCAGATGAATCCGGTCGATCGCGAACAGGCGATGGCCCGGCAGGCCAAAATTACCGGGTACATCGCATACGGATTCTGGATCTTCCTTCTGATCTGGTTTCTCATTGTGTCCGTCATCCTTTTCGTCACCTTCAAATTTGGAGCGGGGGCCAACGATCTTACCTTATCGCGAACCTTCGCCGTCGTTATGTATTCCAGTCTGCCGGGGGTTTTACGATCGCTTCTGGCGATTGGTTCCCTGCTGGCCGGGGTTAGTCCTGAGGGTTTTACCTTTCAGAACCCGGTGGGAACAAATCCCGGATTCTTCATGACCCCGGGTGAATCGCCGTTCCTTTACAGCATCGCTACTTCGCTCGACGTGTTTATGATTTGGACGCTGGTGCTGGCAGCCCTTGGTCTCACTTGTGTCAGCAAACTTAAGCGCTCGACGGCAATGTTTGGAGTGTTCGGGTGGTTTCTCCTGCTTATATTGATCAGCGCAACTATTGCCGCATTTACCCAGTAAGAGCCGGCCTGACGAGAATCATGGGATGAAGAATCCTCTGAAACTCTCCGCGCCACTGTCCTCTTCTTTCTACAATCGCGATCCTCAACGCGTTGGCCGCGACCTACTGGGAAAGATTCTCGTCCGCCGCGAGGGTCGTAAGCTGCTGGCTGCGCGCATCGTTGAGGTTGAAGCTTACCTTGGCAAGGGCGACCCGGCTGCTCACTCCTCTTCTGGGCGCACCCCGCGCAATGCCGTCATCTTTGGCCCTCCCGGACGCGCGTACGTCTATTTCATCTACGGCAATCACTTCTGCCTGAATGTTTCCTGCCTGCCTGATGGGGTAGCCGGTGGAGTTCTTTTTCGCGCCGTAGAGCCTCTGCTAGGAATCGACCAGATGGCTTTAGCCCGCGATATTTTGGTGGAAGGGCCGCGCGACTTGCGCAATCTGACCAGCGGTCCCGGACGTCTGGCAGAAGCCTTCGGCATCACCCGACTGCGGGACAACGACAAAGATCTTACGAGTCCCCAGTCCGACCTCTACATTGCTGATGATGGATCGCCCAAAGTCCGAGTCCTCGCCACGGTTCGCATCGGCATTACCAAAGCCGCCGAGCGCCCTCTGCGCTACATAGTCGCCGGAAACCCATTCGTCTCAGGACCCAAAAAACTGCAGTCATCCTGAGCGCAGCGAAGGACCCCTACCGCGCAAACGGTCCTGGCCTCTCAAGCGATCGAGATCACCTGCGATTCCTCAGCTTCGAACAACCGTGGCGTGTCACCCGCATCAAAGGTTGCAGTTTTGCACGGGAAACAGGCGCTTTTTGGGGCGCGTTCCAAAGGGTGAACGATTGTTTGACCATCGCCCCCCGTCTTATGTTATAAAGACAAGTTTTGTGTAGGAGGGTTCAGGTTGAGTCACCATCCAACTCGCTCCTTTACCTGCGCAAACGACGGACGCGGCCAAGCTCAGCACCCCTGTCAAGTCTTGCGGTGGAAGCGTGTTCGGGAATCCGTTGCAGCGCTACCTTGTCCTCAACCGGCTAGGGCAGCCGCGGTCACGGAAGATTGGGCAAAAGAACGTAGTCAATCCTGACTCGATCTCTAATTCCGAGGGACTCATGCGCGTTCACATCGCAGGCATTGCGTCGTATGCATATCGCTGCATCAAGACATTTTCAGCAGCCGTCGCCCTGACCCTGATCAGCGCCACTGCTGCACTAGCTCAGCCCTCCGGCGAAAGCGCCGCAGGGGAAGCCAACCTCAAACTCCCCGATTTATCTCAAGTTACATTCCTCGGCATCGATGGCCATAAATTACTTTTAATCGGAATTATCTTTTGTCTGTTGGGCTTAGCGTTTGGTCTCGCAATTTCCGTTCGCTTACGCAATCTTCCCGTGCACCGCACTATGCGCGAGATCTCTGAGCTTATCTACGAGACTTGCAAGACTTACTTGATCACGCAGGGGAAGTTCCTGTTGCTGTTGTGGCTCTTTATCGCGGTCGTAATCGTTCTCTATTTTGGAGTGCTGTCCCCCGTTCCGGGAAAGCCAATTGGCGTGACCCTGCCCATCATCTTGGGCTTCAGTCTGGTTGGCATCGCCGGAAGCTACGGGGTGGCGTGGTTCGGCATCCGCGTCAACACTTTCGCTAACTCTCGGACTGCCTTTGCCAGCCTTGGTGGCAAGCCTTACCCGATCTACCGAATTCCCCTGGAAGCCGGGATGAGCATTGGCATGATGCTGATCAGCGTCGAGCTGCTCATCATGCTATTCATTCTCTTGTTCATTCCAGCCGATTATGCCGGCCCTTGTTTCATCGGCTTTGCCATTGGTGAGTCGCTGGGCGCGGCCGCGCTGCGGATTGCAGGCGGTATCTTTACCAAGATTGCCGACATTGGCGCTGATCTCATGAAAATCGTCTTCAAAATCAAAGAAGACGATGCCCGCAACCCCGGAGTGATTGCCGATTGTACCGGCGACAACGCCGGAGATTCCGTCGGCCCCTCCGCCGATGGATTCGAAACATACGGCGTGACTGGCGTAGCGCTGATCACCTTCATCCTGCTCGGCGTAAGCGACCCGGTAGTCCAGGTGCAGTTACTGGTTTGGATCTTTGTCATGCGCATCATGATGCTGGTGTCGAGCGCTGCAGCCTACTTCCTTAACGCAGCCATCGCGAAGGCGCGCTTCGCCAACAAGAGCGTAATGAACTTCGAAACTCCCCTCACCTCGCTGGTGTGGATCACTTCTCTGGTTTCGATCGTTCTTACCTACATTGTCTCCGCGGTCATCATTCCCCAGCTCGGTGGCGATTCCACACAGTGGTGGAAGCTGGCGTCGATTATTTCCTGTGGAACCCTGGCCGGAGCCCTGATTCCGGAACTGGTGAAAGTATTCACCTCGACCGAATCACGGCACGTCCGCGAAGTTGTAAGTTCCGCCCAGGAAGGTGGGGCCTCGTTGGGAATCCTCTCCGGCTTCGTAGCCGGAAATTTCTCTGCTTACTATCTCGGATTTTCCATGGTGGCGCTGATGTCGATTGGCTATTACTTCAGCACCATGGGCCTCGGAGCGATGATGATCGCCGCACCGGTCTTCGCCTTCGGCCTGGTAGCCTTCGGATTTCTCGGCATGGGCCCCGTGACCATCGCGGTCGATTCTTACGGCCCGGTCACCGACAATGCTCAGTCAGTTTATGAACTCTCGTTAATCGAAGCCGAGCCCAACATTAAAGCCGAACTCAAACGCGAGTTCAACGTTGACGCCGACTTCGAGCGCGCCAAACACCTGCTGGAAGAAAACGATGGGGCAGGCAACACCTTCAAAGCCACCGCCAAGCCAGTGCTGATCGGCACCGCAGTAGTTGGCGCTACCACCATGATTTTCTCCATCATCATGGCACTGACTCACGGCCTTACCGCCAATGTGGCCAAGCTATCGTTGCTGCATGCCCCATTTATGCTGGGGATCATCAGCGGCGGAGCCATGATTTATTGGTTTACTGGCGCATCCACGCAGGCGGTTACCACCGGCGCATACCGCGCCGTTGAGTTCATCAAAGCCCATATCAACCTTGAAAGCGCGGTAAAGGCTTCCGTCGCCGACAGCAAGAAAGTCGTCGAGATCTGCACTAAGTACGCACAGAAAGGTATGTTCAATATCTTCCTGGCGGTGTTCTTCGCCACTCTTTCGTTCGCCTTCGTGGAACCATTTTTCTTCATCGGCTATCTGATCTCGATCGCCGTATTCGGCCTGTACCAGGCAATCTTCATGGCCAACGCCGGTGGCGCCTGGGACAACGCTAAGAAGATTGTCGAAGTAGAAATGCACCAGAAAGGCACTCCGCTGCACGACGCCACCGTAGTTGGCGACACCGTCGGCGACCCCTTCAAAGACACCTCGTCGGTGGCTCTGAATCCCGTCATCAAATTCACCACGCTGTTCGGACTGCTGGCTGTAGAGCTGGCGGTAAAGCTGACAGCCGAACAAGGCGAACTGTTCAGCCACATTCTGGCGGCTGTCTTCTTCCTGGTCTCTTTTGTCTTCGTCTATCGCTCCTTCTATGGAATGCGCATAGGCTCAGACCGCAAACCGGCATAACCTTCCCTGGGGTGTCGCTGCCGCGATAACACAGCGATGCCCCTAGCCATAGCTGCCATTCTGAGCGCAGTGAAGAACCCCTATACCCATCACGGGCGCTAGCGGTACAGAGGCTGCGCGTCAAGACGGCAAAGGATGCGCAAGGTCAGCAAAAGTAAAAGAATCCCTACCGGCCGATCACCCCCCACCAAAGCCTCATTACGAAGGAAACGCTACCGCCCGCTTCCCAATTGACACCCCAATTCCCCGTTGTAAGACTGTCTCGGGGAAATCATGATGAGGGCCAAGTTCTATCTGTTTGTACTCCTGGGTCTGGCTTTACAGGTAACCGCGCAGATTGCGCCATTGAGCAACTCCAGCGAACAGGCCAGCAAACTGATCGCCCTCGAAAACGCCTGGAACCAGGCTCAGCTTCATCACGACTCCGGAGCTTTAAATAGCCTTGTAGGCGAAGCCTTCGTCTACACCGACACCGACGGCACCGTGATGAACAAGTCACAATTCCTGGCGGACGCCGAGGATCCCGACTACCGCGCTACCGTGATGTCGAATGAAAATATCAAGGTTTACCCCTATCCAAACACGGCGATAGTGGTCGGCACCTACCATGCCAAAGGGACCTTGAAAGGCAAACCATTTGACCATTACGGTCGCTTCACCGACACCTGGATATACCTCAAAGGGATTTGGCAATGCGTCGCCAGCCACACCACCCTGGCTACGGGCAAGACGCATGACGCCATAGCCGTCAACGCGGAAAATAACTAGTTGATATCGTTGAGATTGCCGAGCAGGTAGGACAGATTAATCCGCGCCGGCAGCGTGTCCGGTAGCGATCAACACTGGAGTTGACGCGTGCCGCGCCCGCCTATAAGCAAACCCATACAAAATCCCGGTTATGATTCCGTAAGCGGCCGCAATTCCCGCCACTGTGGCGGTCGAAACTGTTCCTGCAATAACCAGCGCGACGAATAAACTATTCAAGACGAAGCTGCCTTCCGAGCAAACTACACCCTTTGCAGGCTCTTGCGATTTCCACAAAAGCCCTCCGCAACCGCCACCACCAACTTTACCCGCGTTGACGGTGCTTTCTGTTAGCAACTAAGATACGGAGTAGAGGTGCGCACCCCTACTGTCTAAGATTTCTGGGGCTCCGTCCATATAACCAAAGGATCATCCACCCTACACTGAATGGCCATCACCAAAATCTCCGTGCGCGGGGCGCGCCAGCACAATCTCAAAAACATCGACGTTGAGATTCCCAGAAACACGCTTACGGTGATCACCGGCTTGAGCGGCTCAGGCAAGTCATCTCTAGCATTCGACACGATTTACGCCGAAGGGCAGCGCCGCTACGTGGAGACTCTTTCGGCCTATGCCCGGCAGTTTTTGGACCAGATGGAACGTCCCGATGTCGACTCCATCGACGGTCTGAGCCCCGCAATTTCCATTGAGCAAAAGACCACCAGCCGCAGCCCCAGGTCTACCGTCGGCACCATCACCGAAATATACGACTATCTTCGCCTCTTATTCGCCTCCATCGGAGCCCCGCACTGTCCTAACTGCGGCCAGGCCATCACCCGCCAGACCGCGGAGCAGATTGTGCAGCGCGTGATGGCCCTGAACTCCCGAAGACCGCGTGATGATTCTCGCGCCGATCGTGCGTGGCCGCAAAGGCGAGTTCAAGAAAGAAATGGAGAAGCTGGTGCAGCATGGCTACACCCGTGCCCGGGTCGACGGCGAGTTGGTCAACATGGAAGATGACCTCCAACTTGATAAGCGCAAGAACCACACCATCGAAGTCGTCGTCGACCGTCTGCTGGTAAAGCCGGGTATCGAGCATCGCCTGGAGCTTTCTGTCGGCCTCGCCATGAAACTGGCCGGCGGCTTGGTGCAAGTCGCAGTGGTCGGAGGCGAAGAGCAGTTGTTCTCCGAGAAACTTGCCTGCCCCGATTGCGGCATCGACGTTCCTCAACTCGAGCCCCGGTCGTTTTCCTTCAACAGCTCTTATGGCGCCTGCCCCGATTGTCACGGCCTGGGTAGCAAGTATGATTTCGATCCCGCCAAAGTGATCGTGGATTGGTCAAAGCCGCTGCTCGAAGGCGGACTCGGCCCTGGGTCGGCTTCGCGAAATCTGATTCATCAGCTCGAGATCACGGCAGCACTGCGCCGCTTTGACCTGGCCACGCCCTTCGAAAAATTTCCGGAGAAGACGCAGAACCTGCTGCTCTACGGCGACGCCGGCACTGGCGGCAAAACTGGATTCCTCGGCGTTCTCGGCTATCTCAAGCAGGCTCAGGAAGAGTCTGCTTCTGAAACCTATCGCGACTGGCTGCTCGAATACATGTCAGCCACTGAGTGCCCTACCTGCCACGGCAAGCGGCTGCGCCCGGAAAGCCTGGCGGTGAAGGTCAGCGACATGTCGATTGCCGATTTCACCGCGCTGCCCGTGTCGCGTGCCTGGGCGGCCGCGAAAGCTATCAAGCTCAATCCCCGGGAAACCCTGATCGCGGGCCGAATCTGCCACGAAATTGTCGAGCGCCTGCAGTTTCTGAACCAGGTCGGCCTCGGCTACATTTCGCTCGATCGCTCCGCCGCCACGCTTTCCGGCGGAGAAGGCCAGCGCATCCGACTGGCTACACAAATCGGATCCAAGCTCCGCGGCGTGCTGTATGTTCTCGATGAGCCCTCCATCGGCCTGCACCATCGCGACAACGAGCGCCTGCTGAAGTCGCTGGAAGAATTGCGCGATCTCGGAAACACCGTCCTGGTGGTGGAGCACGACGAGGAAACCATCCGCCGCGCCGATTACGTTATCGACCTCGGCCCAGGCGCAGGACGCCACGGCGGAGAACTGGTAGCCCAAGGCACGCCCCAGCAAATCATCGACACGCCGCGCTCGCTCACCGGCGCCTACATTTCCGGACGCACGCAAATTGAAATGCGCCCCGGCCGCCGCTCTCCCAACGGCAGCCGGCGTCAGCATCCTCGGCGCCAAAGAAAACAATCTTAAGAATGTCGACGTGACCTTCCCCCTCGGCGTGATGACTGTTGTCACTGGCGTTTCCGGCTCGGGAAAATCCACGCTGGTAAATGACATCCTGTATCGCGCTCTCGCCAAAAAGCTTTACCGCTCTCGCGAAGAACCCGGCAAACACAAAACGATTTCAGGCACCGAACTGCTCGACAAGGTCATTCGCATCGACCAGTCGCCCATTGGCCGCACGCCACGTTCCAATCCGGCCACTTACACCGGAGTCTTCACCCAGATCCGCGACCTCTACGCCATGCTGCCCGAATCTCGCGAGCGCGGATACAAACCGGGCCGTTTCTCATTCAATGTCGCCGGAGGCCGCTGCGAAGCCTGCCAGGGCGAGGGGCAGCGCCGCATCGAAATGAATTTTCTGCCCGATGTCTACGTTCTGTGCGAAGTATGCGGCGGAAGGCGCTACAACCACGAAACTCTGGCGGTGAAGTACAACGGATATTCCATCGCCGACCTGCTCGAGACCCCGGTCGCCGACGCGTTGCCGATCCTCGAGAACATTCCCCAGGTCAGGCAGAAGCTTCAAACTCTAGTTGACGTCGGCTTGGGGTACATTCATCTCGGCCAATCAGCCGTCACTCTCTCCGGCGGCGAAGCGCAGCGCATCAAGCTAGCCCGCGAACTCAGCAAACGCCAAACCGGCAAAACTCTATATCTGCTCGACGAGCCCACCACCGGACTGCACTTCGACGACGTCAAAAAGCTGCTCGACGTGCTGCACCGTTTAGCAGATCTGGGAAACACCATCATCATCATCGAGCACAACCTCGACGTAATCCGAAATGCTGATTGGGTTATCGACCTCGGCCCTGAAGGTGGCGAAGACGGTGGCCGCATCATGGCCCAAGGAACGCCCGAGCAGGTTTCTCGCAACAAGAAGTCGTTCACCGGGCTGGCGCTGGCCCAATATTTCAACGGCAACGGCCGCCCAGCCATTGCCAAAGCGCTAACCGGATAAGTTCCGCGCGATTCTGTGCCCCCCAGCATTTTCGTGTAAATTCGTTGATTAACACTTGGTCTTTTCACCCAACCCGCCTACGCCGCCATACGATCCCGGGTCGTTAGGTCCGCTGCCTCCTGCATTTACTCCTTACGCCCCCCCTCCTAATCGCGAGGACCCACCCTGGACCGGCTGGGACGTTCTGAAGATCATTCTCCTTACCGTCGCCTCGGTTTTCATCCTGCTTCTGCTCAGCACCTTCGTTGCCCAGAAAGTTCTGTATCCCAGAATCGCATTCGTCGACGTGGCGCAGTATCCCTTAGTCTCGGTGGTAGCGCAATTGATCGCCTACGCGGTGGTCTTCACTTTCATGGTGTTCGTAGTGAAGCATCATGGCCAGCCCTTCTGGCGGGCGATGCGCTGGAACTGGCCGCTGAACTGGATGGGATATCTCCTCGGCGGCGTAGTTCTTTCAATCGCCTTACAAGCCCTGGCCCACTGGCTTCCGATGCCAAAAGAGCTTCCGATGGACCGCTTCTTCCAGACATCGCGCCAGGCCTGGGTCTTGGCAATCTTCGGTACCACCGCCGCCCCGCTATTGGAAGAACTGTTCTTCCGCGGATTCTTGTATCCCGTGCTCAACCGCAGATTAGGGGTCGCGCTTTCCGTGTTCTTAACGGCTCTGGCCTTCAGCCTGATTCACGCCCCTCAGCTGGGACGCGCCTGGGGGCCGGTACTGGTAATCTTCATCGTCGGACTGGCACTCACCATTACTCGCGCCATTACAAAATCTGTCGCCGCTGGAGTGCTGGTCCACATCGCGTACAACGGCACCATCTCCGTGTTACTGTTCGCCGCCACCGGCGGCTTTCGCCACCTGGAACGCCTGAATCAATAGGAGGCCCCATGCAGGAAACCGCGCAGCAATACATCCAACGCATTCTCGGGTTCGTAGAAGGCAAGGACCCGCTTGAAGTACAGCGATCGACGCCCGAGAAACTTGCCAAAGCGATTCAGGGACTCGACAAAGCAAAACTCCAGCAACGCCCCGCACCCGAGAAGTGGTCGATTAGCGAAATTCTGGCGCATCTGGCTGACACAGAACTGGTTGGCGGATGGCGGTTGCGCCAGGTGATCGGGAAAAACGGAGTCGAGATTCAAGCCTACGATCAGGAAGTGTGGGCCGAAACCTTCGGCTATTCGCAACGTGAACCTGCTGTCTCGCTGGAAACCTTCCGCGCGGTTCGCGCCGCCAATTTGCTACTGCTTGAATCAATCCCTAAAGATCTCTGGGAAAACTACGGTATGCATCAGGAGCGCGGCAAGGAAACCATCGCTCACATAGTAAGAATATTCGCCGGCCACGACCTGAACCACCTGCGTCAGATAGAACAAATCGCCACACAAACTGAGAACTGAGAACCGAAAACTAATAACTAATATTCCCCACCCAACAGCCTTGAGGGGTGCCCCATTCTAATCGCGCCTTTTTGCGACTAGCGTGGGTGCCCACGCTCTCAACGATTGCTTGGCAAAGCCTTGCTGACCTCAGGTTCTTCAATGAAAATAGTCTCCATTGTCATGCCCGTTCTCTTTACTATCGAGCGATATTTTTTGCCTCGTAGCGATGTATATGTAATCTCCAGTGCTCGGTTGTTGAGAAACGTGTTGAAAATTTCTCGATGGGCCTGAAATGTGCCTTTGATCGCCAGGCTCGGAACCGCTCGCTTAAATTCTTCTTTGTTGAGATCGCAACCAGCATATTGAATATTTATGGCAGGGCCGAACCCCTGGTTTTCCAGCAGCAGGCCCGTTGTAGGATCAGTGGCGACCGCTACGAACGGCATTTGTCCACGTTCGATTTGCTGACTACTGTCGTCGGCAATGCGCTTGGTATCCTTTGCGTAGACCTGCAAGACTTTGAGCGTTCGATAGGTCAGGAAGGCAATCCAGACGGTTGCCAGCGCTGCCATAACAGCTGATGCTGCCTCGATCCAGTTCGGTATAGACATCGCCGAGATTATAGTTGGTGCCGGTTTTCCCTGTATCGAATAGCGCAGGCCCCGTAAAAATGATCCCGAGAGTGCCTCATAAATGGTTTTGGGTAGGTCACGGCTTCAGCCGTGACATAAATATCCGACGATCAGGTGACGCGCCGATCCGGCACGACTGGAGTCGGTGCCCTTCTCAACTGCAGCCGAATCGGTTTTTTTCGCAAGCTTTTCAGCCATGCCATTCAACGCCACAATAAATGCAGGCTTTAGCCTCTGTGGACCTCTCCCCGCCTACCGCTTCCGAAGCGCTTGAGCGCGTCCCTCCGCCCGATCCGCCTCCGCACTCTTCCCCGCCCCGCGATACCCCTTCCCTAACAGCTCAAATACCCGGGCATTCCCCGGCTGGCTTTTACTCAACGCCTCCAAACTCTGCACCGCCTCCGCAAAACTTCCCTGCGCGATCAGCGCTTCAGCGCTGCCTAGCTGTGCCTCCACACTATTCGGCTGCACCAGCGACGCCGCCTCAAACTGATCCGCCGCGCTCTTCGGATCTTTCAACTCCAGATAAACCTGCCCTAACAACAATCGCGCTGGGAACTGCGACGGCAAAGCTTTCAAACTAGCCTCCAGCGCATCGCGTGCCCCCGCAAAGTCGCCAGTCTTTTCCAACGCACGCCCCTGGTTGAACGCGACGGTAGCATCATCCGGCAGCACCTGCCGCGCGCGATTCAGATATTCCGCCGCTTTCGCGTAGTTCCCCGCTCCCAGTTCCAATTCGCCAATCTGCCGCAAGGCAGTCGATGATTTTGCATCGCGTTGCACCACTTTCTCCAACGCCTCACGTGCTTCGGCCACGTGATTGTCATCCACCGCCATCATCGCGGTATGCAGCAGGTTCTGTTCCTCGATCTTGTCCTTTGGATCCGGAAGCCCTTTCGAACTCGCGTCCGCCTGCAACTGAATATCCGCCAGCATCCCACGATACTCATCCACGCCCTGGCCATCCGCCGAATAAATGTTCTGCGCCTCGTGCGGATCAGCCTGCAAATCGTAAAGCTCCGGCCGCGGAGCCTCAATAAACTTTCGCCCTCCCACCCGCACCGAACGCAAAGCGGACCAGCCAAAACGCTGCGGATAGTCCGTCTCCCCAAAAGCGCTCCATCCCTTAGTTTCGCTCCCGCTCAAACACGATTTCAGCGACTCTCCATCAAGTTTTTTCGGCGGAGCAATATTCAGCAACTCAGCCACCGTCGGCAAAATATCAGTGGTGCGGACCTGCGCGTCCACCACTTTGGTTGAATGCACCGCCGCAGGCGTCTTGATAATCAGCGGCACATGCGTCGTTGAGTCATACAAAAAAATTCCATGCGTATTCTCGCCGTGCTCTCCAAGTCCCTCGCCATGATCGCCTACCACAACAATCAGCGAATTCTCATACCAGCCACGTTTCTTCAGATATCCAATAAAATTCGCCAGCACTGAATCCGCATAGGCAATCTCGCCGTCGTACAAGCGGTCTTTGTAGGTTTCGGAAAACGGCGGTGGCGGCTCATAGGGATCGTGAGGATCGTAAAGATGCAGCCACACAAAATGGGGGCCCGTCGGATGCGCCGTCAGCCACCCTTCCGCATGTTGGGCCACCTCTGCGCCGCGCCGCTCCAGCCGCCCGAACCGCGACTTCATCGCCGGATGCTCCGGAAAATTATCGTAATAGTCGAAACCATGATCGAGTCCCGGCGCCAGGGTCTTGCTGTCAAGGATCACCGCTCCAATAAACCCCGCGGTACGGTAGTTGGCGTCCTTCAACATTTCGGCCAAAGTTGTGTGATTGGCATCGAGCGAAATGGCAAAGTCACTCACCCCATGATGGCTGGGCAGCAGCGCCGTCATAATCGAAGTATGGGAACTGTTGGTGATTGGGCTGGGAGTAAACGCCTGCGTGAAGCGCGTGCCATCTTTGGCCAGCGCGTCCAGCGCCGGAGTTTCGATCTTGTCGTATCCATAGCAATGCACGTGGTCGGCGCGCAAAGTATCGATAGTGATCAGAAAAACGTTGGGCGGACTCTTCTTCGCCGGCGTTTGGGCCCACAAAGTGTTCAACGCGGCCAAAAGGAAACAAGTAACCCGTAAAGCCTTCATCGCACTCCAGCCTAGCACGCCCTAACCGGTTCCTCCCCGCACAGAGCCGGCCGCACCCGGGTAGGGCACGGGCTCCAGACGTGCCACTCAAACCAAACGCAACGAAGACGCGCCGATCCGGCGCAGCTGCCTCGGATGCTCGGTCCGCCGCGAATTTGCGGCATCAATCGCTCCGTGACACAAGTCTTAGCAAATTTTAATCTTAAGAACCTAAAGTCAACGCCCCTGACTGTCGTTAAAGACAGTGAGGGGCTCAAGCCACCAATCTATGGTCAACCCGGTCTCCAACTCCAGCGCCCAAGCCTTAAACATCCAAGCCGATCAACCACAAAAAGTAGGCCAACAGGCGACTCAAAATACAAAAGCGTTGCAGCCTCCACCCAACGCCGACGATGCGCACCCCCGAGTCAGTGCCCGGGCATTTCCGCTGCCTCCACAACCGGCAGCCCAGCAGGCACAACCAAAAGCGCAGTCGAAAGTGGACGTAAGAGCTTAAGTTTAACTGGCCGAACACTAACCGGTCTCCGCAGCTCGCTGCGGGGACCATTTTTTTCGTGCGGAAGTTGAAGCCGTCGGCATTTATCCCTTAGAGTGTTCAGTCTGAGCCATGGGCGCGACCACTCATTTCCGACGTCTCTTCGCCTACGATCAATGGGCTAATCGTGAAGTGTTGGCCGTATTGCCAAACGCGCCCGCTCGTTCGTTGGAACTTATGGCGCACGTTCTCGCCGGGCAGCACGTGTGGTTTGACCGGATTAAGCAGCAAACCCAAACCTTCCCCGTATGGCCAAACTTCACTCTCGAGCAGTGCAGGCAACAGGCCAATGAACTCGCCCAGATGTGGAGCGACTACCTAAGCAGCGCCGAATACGGCCGCGTCATCACTTACAAAAATACTTTCGGCGAACCCTGGAGCAATCGCGTCGAAGATATCCTCACCCACGTAATCGCCCATTCGGTGTACCATCGCGGGCAGATTGCCACCAACATGCGCGAAGCCGGATTGACGCCCGCTTACACCGACTACATTCACAGCATTCGCCAGGGTTTCGTGGAGTGACCCATCCATGAAATTCGCGACCTTTCTCATCATCCAACTTGCCGCGGCGATTGTGCTGGCCGCTTTAACAATTTTCTGGAAGGGCCCATGGAACGCAGAGCGCTATGCTGGCGTGGTGATTGCTTTTATCGGACTATTCCTGCTTTTCCTGGCGCGCTTCCAACTCGGGCGTTCATTCTCGGTAACGCCGCAAGCTCGCCAGCTCGTCACCCAAGGCTTGTATTCCCGCATCCGCAACCCAATGTACGTCTTCAGCGGAATGATGGTTCTGGGAGTGCTGTTGGTGATTCAGATTCCAAAACTTTTTGCCTTGCTCGCGCTACTTCTGATCCTGCAAATTACCCGGGCCCATCAAGAAGCCAAAGTGCTCGAAGAAAAATTCGGTGACGAGTACCGCGAATATCGCCGAAAGACATGGTTCTAAGGTCAGCACTCTGCCAATCGTGATACTTTGAGTTCGTCCATGTTCAGCCGAAATAAGCTTCTCCCCGTAATCGTGTTGCTCGCTTGCACCGCCGCTCTGCTGGCTGTCGATGCCCCGCAGTACGACCCGCTTCCTGAGCAGGTTTCAAACAACGCGGTCGCGGCTATGCGCAGCCGAGGCGATCTCCTGCTGTTTTCCTTTATGGGCATCGGCCCCAAAAAGACCTGGGACGCCGTGACTAACAATGCCTACATCCTGAACACTGAAACCGGTAAATGGTCGCAAGCCAGGTCCGTCCCCGGCCCGGCAGGCCGGCTCGCAGCCGACGCCATCAGCGCCCGCGATCACGTCTTCCTCTTTGGCGGATACGCCGTTGACGGTCAGGGTGGCGAATACACTCTTTCCGACGTCAACGTCTATGAGCCCATCGGCGACCGCTGGTTTCGCGCCGCTGACATTCCCGTCCCCGTTGACGACTTCGTAATCGGCGTTCACAAAGACCGATTTATCTACCTGGTCGGCGGATGGTCGAAAGATAAGCCCGTCAACGACGTGCAAGTTTACGACGCGGAAAAGAACACCTGGTCAAAAGCCACGCCCTTTCCCGGCACCGCAGTTTTCGGACATTCTGGTGCGCTGGTCGGCAACACCATCGTCTCCATCGACGGTGCGTACCCCAATCCCGCAGTCGCCAATCCAAAGTTCGTCCCCTCCGATGAATGCTGGATGGGGAAAATCGACCGCAAGGATCCCACCCACATCGAGTGGACCAAACTTCCCGCTCATCCCGGCGCGGCCCGTTATCGCATTGCCGCAGGCGGCTCCGAGAAAGACGACAAGATTTATTTTTCCGGCGGAACCGACAATCCCTACAACTACAACGGCATCGGATACGACGGTAAACCCTCCTTACCTTCGCCAGTAACCTTCGACTTCAACGTCAAAACCGGCAAGTGGGAAACCATCGATGAGAAAACTCCCAACCCCACCATGGACCATCGCGCCCTGATCGTAGGCACGCGCTCGCTGATCCTGATCGGCGGCATGAACGCCGACCAAAAGCCCACCGCCACCACCGTACTAATTCCCAAACAAGCAAAACAAAAGTAGGCGGGTAATAGCGTCATACAAATAAAGAGGCTTCAGACAGGCGCGGTATTCAATCCCCAAAACTCAAATTGTCATCCTGAGGCTCGCGCTTTTAGCGAGCCGAAGGACCTATGCAATCGGATCGCGGGGGGACAGGGTGTCCCTGCCTTTCTTTGAGGCTCCGTTACTCGCACATCTTCTGATATAACAGGTTGCCAAAAGATCGACATGCAATCTGAATGCTGGGATATCCTGCGCCCAATGGACAAATTTCTTATGAACAAACTTCGACTAGCGCGTTCGATTGGAATGGCGATGGCAACTCTCAGCCTCGTGGCGACACTTCCCTGTGCGGCACAAAAAAAATCCCGCGCCAAGCCAGACGCAGCTCAAACAAAGCCCGAAGCTGTCGGCTTCTCCAGCGAGCGGCTCGATCGCCTGCACTCCCTGATTCAGCAGGAAATCGACGAGAAAAAACTAGCCGGCGCAATCACCATTCTGGCGCGGCACGGCAAGATCGTGGACTATCGCACCTATGGCCAGCGGGACCTCGCCACCGGCGCGCCCATGACCAAAGACTTGATCTTCCGCGACTACTCCATGACTAAGCCGGTTACGGGCGTCGCCATGATGATTCTGTACGAGGAAGGCAAGTGGCTGCCTACTGACCCAATCTCCAAATACGTTCCGGAGTTCGCCCACCTCAAAGTGTTCAAAGGCGTCGATAGCGCCGGCAAGCCAATTGTCGCCGATCCCGAACATGCTCCTACCATGCGCGAACTCATGTCACACTCCGCGGGATTTTCCTACGGACGGGGTGGCACCGTGGTAGACACGATGTATCAGGATCAGAAAGTAATGCAGTCCGCCAACCTGCAGGAAATGATCAACAAGCTGGCTACCATCCCTCTGAATTACGAGCCGGGCAAAGGCTGGACCTATAGCGCTTCAATGGACATCGAGGGCTACATCGTCGAAAAACTTTCAGGCCAGACGCTTCCCGACTTCATGCGCGACCACATCTTCGTCCCGCTGAATATGAAGGACGCTGCGTTCTTTGTTCCGGAAGAAAAGCGCTCGCGCTTTGCCACCAACTATCGCGACGATCAGGGCAAGTTAGTTGTCACTACGGCAGGCAGCCCGCCCACGGACTACACCACGCAGCCCACCATGCCATCGGGCGGCGGCGGGCTGGTATCGACCGCGGAAGACTATTATCGCTTTGCGCAAATGCTCGGCAATGGCGGCGAGCTTGATGGCAAGCGAGTGCTTGCTCCCGCCACCGTCAAGCTGATGGCGTCGAATCATCTCCCGGCGAACCTACTAACCGGAGAATTCGGTATTGGCATGCACATGATGCGGCCGGGCTTCGGATATGGCTTCAACTGCGCCGTGGTGTTCGATCCGGCCGAGGCCAACCTGCCTGACGGCAAGGGAACGTTCTTCTGGGACGGCGCGGCTGGCACCTGGTTCTGGGTCGACCCTACTAACGATATTGTCTTCGTGGCAATGATTCAGCGCATGACCAGTCCTGACAATCATGGCCTGTTGTATCGCAGCCACGCGACCGTCTACCAGGCGTTGGTTGATCCTGCAAAGTAGCGAACTGTTTGCGCTATCGCACGGCGTGCGCCGTCGTCTAACTTCGGATACGCTGCCTGGCAGCTCTCGGCCAGAAATCTCGGCGCTTGGCGCAACCGATGCCTATGAATACTTCTTCAACCGTGGTAACCGTCAACCGTCCGGCACGACCCGTCCCGGCAATTCTGGTCGGCGGTTTGATCGCGGGGACATTCGACGCCGCACTTGCCTTCTACACCTTCGGGCAAAGAATGCCGCAAGGCATTGCCAGCGGGCTGCTCGGTCGGAGTTCCTTTCAGGGCGGCGCAGCCACGTGGATACTCGGCCTTGCTCTGCACTTCTTCATCGCTCTTTCGATGGCCGCGGTCTACTACGCAGCCAGCCGTAAGCTTCCTTTCCTTATTGAATACCCGCTGATCTGCGGCTTGTTTTATGGGATGGCTTTGTACCTGGTGATGAACCTCGTGGTGGTGCCCCTCTCTGCCATCCATGCCCGTGGCCCGATCGCACGTCCTGACTTGATTCAAGGGCTGCTGGTGCACATGATTCTTATCGCCTTGCCAATCGCGTACAGTGTGCGCAGGTTTTCGGGTGGTCAGTGAATATGGAAAGTGTTCCGCGCGGAACATAACGTGATGACGGTTGTGTATAGACAGCTAAGAGGTTGATACTAAGGGCTTTTCGGGGTCGCCTGAGAATTGCGATATTAGGGGCGGGATTTTTGCCTGGGTTTAGATTTAGTCTTGGCTTTTTTGGGTTCGAGATTCAGCGCGACAGCCGCGCGGATGAGATGCTTCAAGGCCGCGGCATCGATCTTGTCGCCTTCGTGGATATCGATGGCGCGCCTGACATTTCCTTCAAGGCTGGAGTTGAATAGACCTGCTGGGTCCTTCAACGCAGCTCCCTTGGCGAACGTCATCTTGACTACGTTCTTATAGGTTTCCCCAGTGCACAGGATGCCGCCACGGGAGAAAACGGGCACCCCCGGCGAAGTCGCCTTGGCCCACTTCCATTCTCCGACGATTTCAGGATCTGCGGCGTGTATGATCTCGCGCACTCTGGCGAGCGTCTTGCCGCGCCAGTCGTTAAGTTGCATAAGCTTCTGATCGATTGCGGCAGAGGCAGATAACACAGCGCCGGACTTCTTCACTTTCATAAACAGCTCCAAACTCTCGCATTTAATTTAGCGGCGCTCGACCGCAGATCGCAAGTCCCGAAAACTCACCGATAGCCAATTAAAGCGCGCTTCCTGGCGAATGGGGATGTTTCGATCTACTTTGATCCTATATAGGTGTGGAGTATACTGTGGAACAGATTCCACATGCAGATTGTTCAGATCGTGCTGGATAAAAAACTGTTACACGCCGCCGATCAGGCTGCGAAACGGACCAAGCGGAACCGGTCCGCTCTGGTGCGCGATGCCCTGCGAGAACATCTCCAACGCCTGGAGTTGCGAGCCAGTGAAAAACGAGATCGCCAGGGTTACTCGCAACATCCGCAGCGGGACGCGGACGCACAGGATTGGGAATCGGAATCCACATGGCCGCAAGAATAGCCGAAGAAAGAATGCCACGAGGTCGAATCGCACGAGGGGAGGTCCGGCTCTACCAGTTTGCCGCGCCGGACAAGAAACGGCCGGCCCTCATACTCACCCGCAACAGCGCCATCACCTATCTATCGACAGTTACGGTGGCGCCCATCACATCCACCATTCGCGGCGTGCCATCGGAGATCATTTTGACCGAGGACGACGGCATGAAATCGCCATGCGCGGTGAATCTGCACAATGCGGTGACGGTGTCCCAACAGCGACTAGGAAGACGCATCGCCCAGCTGAGTTCCGCACGGATGAATGAAGTGTGCGCAGCCCTGCGGTTCTCGTTGGGATGTGATTCGAACTGAGCTGTTGGGGAAAGCGCAGCGGCTAAAGCCTTCACTGTAAAAATCGGGTTCGTGGCGCTGGAAGCGCCACGCTTCCACGGCGACGGCGCGCCGCGTGTGAGGCGACACTCTTGTGGCGCCGTTAAGCAATTCCGAGGTTTGAAACGCTCCGGGAGAGAATGTGTCCGGGGCGTAGCTTGACGCGAATCACTCTCTATCCGCGTGGGAGGCGACAGTTTTGTGGCGCCCGTTAAGCAATCCCGAGGTTCGAGACGCTGCGGGAGAATTGGCTCTGGAACGTAGCTTAACGCGAATCACTCCTTATCCTTAGTGTTTGACAACGAAATAGACTCTTTCCTCATCCAGAATCGAGAGTGAACTCGGATTTCTTCGACGGACGCCGGAAACTGGCGTGGAAGCGCCCGGCTTTAAGCCGGGCGAAAACAAATTTTAAGCGACAGCTTGAGCCGCTGCCGGGCGGCGTACACTGCATATCCGGCATGAGCCGAAGCACGAATAATCCCGCTCGCGCCGGATTCAGTCGAATATAACCGTGCATTCTGCCTAGCCCCTTAGCCGTAGCGGAGCTACGGCTCTACTGGTGATTTAGATAACTCAAGTGTTCAGGAACGAACAGTTGGAACCGGAATCGAACGTATTGGGCCAATTCGGCGGCCATCTCCATTGGAAATGCTGGGATTTCGGGGCGCAATCATGGCAAGCGGCTTGCACCTGTCGAAGTAAGTCCGTCGCCGGCGGTCCGGGGAACGCCCGCTATCAATCGTCTACTCAGGAGGCTCTATGGCGTTCTTTGTCAGCCAGATCAGGCAGATCTTCCGCCGGCTTGGCCGTGCGCCGCTTTTTGCCACCGTCATCCTAATCACGATAGCTGTCGGCACCGGTGCTAATACTGTCATCTTCAGCGTAGTGGAAGGGATTCTGCTCAAGCCCCTCCCTTATCAGCAACCGGATCGGCTCGTCGGCCTTTGGTACAAAGCGCCCGCCATCAATATCCCCAAAATCAATATGGCGGAGTACCTGTATTTCATCGACCGCGAACAAAGTACGACCCTCGAAGACATGGGCCTGTATGACTTCTTGTCGTTTCACATTACGGGCGGCGCGCAGCCTGAGCAGGTGCAAGGCCTGCGAGTGACGGATGGTACGTTGTTGACGCTCGGGGTTCGCCCTGCACTGGGCAGATCGTTCAGCCGACGGGATGATTCGCCGAATATGCCGCAGACCGTCATTCTTACTAATAGTTTCTGGCAAAGGCATTTGGGCGGGAATGCCTCGGTGATCGGGCGCACCCTTACCCTGGACGGCGCGACGCGTGAGATTATCGGCATTCTGCCGGCGGATTTCCAGTTTCTTGATCGTTCCGATGTCGATCTTCTGGTACCGGCACAAATCGATCGCAGCAAAGTGACGCTCGGCGGATTCCAATACAACGGCCTGGCACGAATCAAACCCGGCGTTACCTTGCAGGAGGTGAACGCCGATTTGGCGCGCCTGGTGCCGATTGCCACACACAGTTTTCCGCCGCCGCAAGGGTTCAGCATGGCGCTGATTGAAAAAGCCAACTTTACGCCTAATGTACAGCCGCTGAAGACTGATGTCGTCGGCGACATCGGCAACATGCTTTGGGTGCTGATGGGATCGATTGCCATTGTTCTGCTGGTGGCGTGCGCGAATGTAGCCAATCTGCTGCTGGTGCGCGTCGAGGGCCGCCGTCAGGAGTTGGCTATCCGCGCGGCTTTGGGAGCGAACCGCAAAAACATGGTCGCGGGTATGTTTCTGGAAAGCCTGGTGCTGGGATGCGTTGGCAGCGCTATGGGACTAGGGCTCGCTTATGCCGCCCTGCATGTGCTGGTAGCAGCGGCGCCGACGGGCTTGCCTCGCCTGCACGAGATTGGCATCGACATGCCGGTTCTTTTCTTTGCGGCGGGGCTCGCCATTTTCGTCAGTCTCGTAATCGGAATGATTCCGGTGCTGAAATATTCTGGCGTAACAGCCACTACGGGGCTGCGCGAAGCAGGCCGCGGGCTGAGCCAAAGCCGCGAGCGTCATCGGGCACGCAAACTTCTGGTTGTGGTACAGGTCGGGCTGGCCCTGATCTTGTTGATCTGCTCGGGTTTGATGATTCGCACCTTCCGCGCACTCGCCCGCGTATCGCCGGGATTCAGCGACCCCTACACCCTGGGATCCTTTGACATCTTTATTCCGACCTCTCAAGTCCCCGACACAAAGCGCATCGATGTTTTGCGGATGCAGCAGGCCATTGTGAATCAGCTTGCGGCTGTTCCCGGAGTGAGCGCGGTGGCCATCACGTCAAACATTCCCATGGGTGACAACCGGTCCATCGATCCGGTTTTTGCCAGCGATCGCAATTACAAAGAAGGGGAAATCGCGCCCTTGAGCTTGCAGAAGTTTGTGTCGCCGGGCTTCTTTACGACCATGGGCATTCCCCTGCTGGCGGGACGGGACATCACTTGGCCGGAGGAATTGGAAAAGCGCCCGGTCGCGATAGTCTCGGAAAATTTTGCCCGCAAGTATTGGGGCTCATCGGCCGCCGCCATCGGGAAACTGATACACATTGGCGCAACCGATCCGTGGCACGAAGTTATCGCGGTAGTTGGCGATGTACACGATAACGGCGTCAGTCAGGAGCCCCCTACGTCGGTCTATTGGGGACTGTTTCAGGACGGTTTTTCAACCCAGAAAGAACTCGTGCGCCGCTACGTCCACTTCGTAATTCGCTCGCCACGGGCGGGATCAGCAGCGTTCTTGGGCGACTGCGAGCGCGCGGTATGGTCGGTCAATCACGATTTACCACTTGCCTATTCCAAGACGCTTGGTGAGCTGTATACCAAATCCATGGCGCGCACATCGTTCACCCTGGTCATGTTGCTGGTGGCCGGAGCGATGACTCTGTTGCTGGGCATCATCGGGCTTTACGGCGTGATTGCTTATGCGATCTCGCAGCGCACACGCGAAATTGGCATCCGTATGGCCCTGGGTGCGCAGCGCAAAGCCCTCACCAGCATGTATGTTCGCGAAGGTTTGATACTAACGGCAATTGGCGTGGGCGGCGGCATTGCAGGTTCTATCGCGACCATGCGCCTGATGAGTTCTCTGCTCTACGGCGTGAGTCCCATGGATCCCTGGACCTATAGCGTAGCGACGCTTTCAATTCTCGCTATCGCCTGGGTTGCCACATTCGTGCCGTCGCGAAGAGCGGCTTTGGTGGATCCGGCGTGCGCGCTGCGAGCGGAGTGACGGGCGCGCATGACAATTCCACTCACATCCCGCCATCCCAACACCAGTAGAGCCGTAGCTCCGCTACGGCTCAGGGGCGCTTAGAAATCAAAATGTTCCTGCCAACCGTTAGCGGCAGCGGAGCTACGGCTTTACCTTCGTTCCTCTGTGGGTTTGAACTCCAACAAGTCAGCCGGCTGGCACTGCAGTGCTTCACAAATGGCCTCGAGCGTGGAGAATCGGATGGCGCGCGCCTTTCCGGTTTTCAGGATCGACAGGTTGGCCATCGTGATTCCGATTTTCTCGGACAGGTCGGTGAGCGTCATTCGACGCTGGTGAAGCATGTCATCCACCTTGACGAAGATCGGCATGGTTAGACCGTGCCTTCCAGATCTTCACGCATGCGTGCTCCCTGCTCGAACACCCGCGCCAAGACGAATAGCATTAGCACCGCGAGACATCGCGTCAGGGAGAATCCCCAGCTGATATTGAGCGGCGCCTCGGTAGTGGATACGCTCGCCCCAACTCCGCCAACCACGAAATGCATCAGCTCAAGGCTGAGCATGGCCCAGGCGATCGTCTTCAGCCGGACCGCATTGGCTACTACGAAAGGGTTGCCACCGCTGACGGTTTCGACAATGGTAAGCAGTCGCTTAAGAACAATGTGCACAATTGGGATCGAGGCAAGGCCAAGCACCATGATCAGGCGCATGCCCAGCATCAGCATCGAATTGCCCGGCGCATGTGGCGCGCCAAGCGCCCGCATGACCCAAGATTCGGCAATCAGGCTGGCGATCAGCAATGTCAGGATGAATGCGCCCATGAGAAAGTTCAAAGTGATCAGCAGGCGGAGGACTCTCCGCGACAGCGTTAGAGTGTCCGGGTAGGGTTGGGTCATCTTAATCAGTCCCTCGCAGCTTATTTATTGAATAACGATAAAGTATATATCGTTATTCGTCAAACTAAATATTGATAATCGATATAAGCACCCCTCGGTGGCTTTCAGTCCTAACACAAGCTCCCTCCGTCCGCCGGTCATCGCGTTGCGATAATAAGGGCATTCTGCATCGCGACATCCAAGCCGGCAAATGTTTTTGTGACCCGGCGCGGGACCGCCAAGGTGCTCGGTTTGGGGGCTTACGAATTCATGGGACAGTCGCCGGCTTTCAATCTGCAAAACAGGCAGGTTGAGATGCTGACCGACAGCGGAAGAGCCTACAAACTTGCGATCGCGCCTGATGGGCGCTACATGGTGTATGTATTATGGGACGCCGAGAAGCAGTGTCTTTGGGTGCGGAACATCGCCACCAAGAGTGATGTGCAGGTGCTTGCCTGACGTGGGGGAGTTTGCCGAAGCCACGTTTTCGCCGGATGGCAACTACATTTACTTCGTGCGCTCCGACAAGAGCAATCAGCTCTACCGGTTTCTCATCTCATCGAGGGATGGCGTTTAGAGTTCGGCGGCGGCGACACCCCTTCGTCGGATTTGAACAAGAGTTGGGACCCTTCGCGCACGCCAAAGACCTCCAACTAGTTCACTCCAATCTTTACCCTGTGTCCCGATATACGCAATCAGGCCTGTGATATTCTGTGGCGCATCCGGGAGCCAAAATGGACATCCTGGCTAACCCAAGCTAATAACTGAGGATCAGCCATGAATCGCAAAAGCCCGCTCACCGTTGCGATAGCCACGGCAGCGCTCGCAGTTCTGGTCGTCACGTTGGTTTACGCGCAAGGCCAAGCTAAAGACAAGTACTCGCTGCAATCGCCGAGTGGAATCGCCTTCTCTGACTTTAAAGGATACGAAGACTGGTCAGTGGTCTCTTCCGCCCGCACCGACGAAGTGCTCAAGGTGATCGTTGCCAATCCGACCATGATCGCCGCCTACAAGTCCGGCATTCCGGGCAACGGCCAGCCTTTCCCGGACGGCTCCAAGATCGCGAAACTCCAGTGGAAGCCAAAGAAGAGCACCGAGGCTCCATTTGTTGTGGATGTGCCCGATGTTTTTAAACAAGCGTTCGTGATCGAAAAGGACAGCAAGCGATTTCCTAAGAGCGCTGGGTGGGGATATGCAGTGTTCAACTACGATGCCGCATCAGACAAGTTCGCGGCTGACCTTAATAGCCTCTCGGACTGCGGACATGCGTGCCATACGGCGGTAAAGGCGAAGGACTATATTTTCCATCCGTATCAGAAGCGTTAATTGTTAACTTCGGTGCGAGCCTTCGAGTTCTGCAGCGCTGCCAAGCCGTAGCCGGGCTACGGCTCTACTGGCCCCGCAGAACGAAGGTTGTATTCGCTCTGCACCAATCCGCCGCGATAGGTCCGGGTGGCAACGTGATTGAGCTTGATGTCGCGAGGAATGGGCCCGAACAGCGGGATGCCCTCTCCGATCAAGACGGGCACGCGGGTTATCACCATGTGGTCGATGAGCCCTGCGCTTAAGAATCGTTGAATAGTGATGCCGCCGTCAATGTAGGCATGTTTGAAGCCGCGTGCCTTCAGTTGGGTTGCGACTTTGGTGGGCTCACCGGTCATCTGTTCCACCACAGCGTCCTTGATGGATGAAAAATCAAGCAGACGGCTACTCAGCACCACCACCGGCTTCTTTCCGTAAAACCATTTGCCGAAGCTCAGCACGAATTCAAAGGTTCTGCGTCCGAACACCACCACGTCGACACTGCCATAAAATTCTTCGAAGCCGTGCGGCTCGTCGCCGCCTGCATCCAGAAAATCAAGGGTGTGATTGGGCCTGGCGAGAAAACCATCGACGCTCACTCCACAGAAGATTGAGAGCTGCATAGTACGCTCCTAAGCTGATCGCAATGAGTCAGGTTAGTTTAGTGGATGGGCTAGGACCGTGCCACAGCGGCTTCCCGCACAGGGTTCGGCGGGAAAGTACGGCGCAATGTTGCTGAAGATCTGATCGGCCTCGGCGGAAGTGAGTGGCAGGCCCGTCCGCAACAATTCTATGTAGTCCTTTTGCGTAAAAATTGGCCAGTCGGTGGCAAACAGGATCCGCTTGAGTCCGATGCGCCGAAGATTACCAGCAAGACGTTGCGGCCCTTCGGTAAAGTCTTTCTGGTTTTCGTACATGAATCGAAGATCGCTGCCCTGAGGTGCTTTGCCGGCTGACGGCGGCACAATCACCGCAGAGATATCGAAATAGAGCCGCTCACACAACGTCGCTTGCGATTCGCACTTATCGGCGAATACGGTAAGAGCCGCGTCCGCAGTGCGGTCGTAGCCTCCCCATCCCACCATGTGAGCCACCTGCACCGGAACATCAGGAGCCAGCGGCAAGACCTGTTCCAGAAAAATCTGAGCGTCGCGCCTGCCGTCCCACTTCTCATCGTCAGGATGGAGATGAATCAGGATCGGCATGCGCAACCGATTTGCTTCCCGGAAGACCTGCTGCAGCTCGCGGACCTCTTCAGGTTTCTCGAACTGAAAGTGGGAAGCGGCCAAATGTAGTTTGAGTCCGCCGCGCAGACCGATTTGTTCACAATGCTTAATCGCAGCCATCGCATACGGCCGAATTGGATTGACACTACAGAAACCGACAAGCCGCTCTGGATATCGTCGCACTTGCCGCAGCGTCCACTCATTTTCCTCGTCGACCACCTCAGCCTCGTTCGGTACATGCACAAAGCGCGTGCCCAGCAGATATGCCTCAGAGAGCGCAACGGCGCGCCGCACGCCCGCAGCGTCAAGCGCGGAAATAAGGTCCTTCGCGGTATAAGGCTTTTCTCTTTCTGAGTGAGTCTCCTCCGCGTGCAAACGTGCTCCTTCATTTAGGAGACGAGCTGCCCTCGGACTCTGGAGATGCGCGTGATGGTCGGCCAGCGGAATGCTCTGGCCCTGCGATGCGGCGGCACACTCGCTAATAATAGTGACAATAATCGCGAGGATAATCGCACTAACGAAAAGAGCCGCAAAGCGGCGAAAGATTGCAGCCCAGCGCGTGAGCGCTGGGTCGCCCGCCATTTGTGCTAGCCCCGGACCGGGCGATAGAGAACTCCCGCGTGTCTGCAAAGTTATTTCGTCCCTCCGCTGCGATTTTACTAGGCCCGTCGTAACCGGCGCTGACCGGAGCTTTCGCTTTTAACTAAGGTAGAGACGTAGCTCCGCTACGTCTCTGTATGGGCCCGCACTCCACCCGGTGTTCCCCCAATCTCCCACCCTGTCATCTCGACCGAAGCGGAAGGCGAAGCCGAGCGCGAAGTGGAGAAACCTTGTGTGTCCTCGCTCACAACCCGAAATGTAGAGCGGGCGCCCCCACCGACAGCCGGACGGCAAGGACCCAGCACTTTTCCACCACCACACTAATAATGAAGACGCAATGACCGCCAGCTCGAATTCCTCGGCATCTACCACCCGCATGGGGTCAGTTCCGTCTGGATGCCTGTACCCCAAAGAAGATGCCAAAAGGAACGCGCCTCACCCCGGCGCGGCGAAGTTGGCGATGAACAACCGGAAATTGCAGGGGGCTTTCAGAAATCGACACAACGGTATCTTCTACCGCGTAAGCAAAGCGCTCGCCCAGCTCAGATCGCGCATTGTCATACCGCCCGTGCTTCTTTCAGGTCGGCATCGGCGTCAGGCAGCACCGGACGACCTCACCGCAGGGACCACCCTCCTGGTGATTGCAAAGCCCTCCGCAATCTGGGGGGTGGCCATCTGTAAGGACATGGGCGATTTAACGCGCGAGGATCGTGTTCCCAGGCCGGGTTAACGCAGAAACGGTTTTGGACACAGAGGCCGTTAGCTATCTGTGCGCTACCATTAAAAACACGCCGATGGGTATCCTGCAACCTGTCTTTGCGGTAAATTAGCGGAAAATGATCGCAAGAGGAAATCGCGGCCGTCATGGATGGTGGAAGTTCCTGGTAAAGGTTTCGGGATGAGTCTTCACAGAATACGTTCCGTGCCGATTTGATTACTCTTGGGCCGCGCTGGGGACACGCGTACCTGCGTTCTGTGTTCCAGCACGAGCTTTTGCGACCGCAGTGCTCTGTTTCAGGAAGGATGAACGATGCGAAACTTGAAATCGTCTGCAGCCATCGCTTTGCTCTCTATGTTGGCGATCGGTTTTTGCGAATCGTTTGCTGCGCGAGGGCTAGCGGGCAAACCGCACGGTGGCACTCCATCGTTCCATGTGGTTGTGCTGGATGCGAAAGGAACGTCTGTCGCGGGAGACAGCGGACACGCGGCGGATGCGCATTCGATCAACCGGGAGTACAAACCGGGGGATCGCATTGAAGTGACAGGTTCGCAGCGGATGGCTGTGCGCCTGGACGAGAAGATGCCGGAGTGCCTGCTCTATCTTGCGGATTCGGCGCAGGGGAAGTTCAGCTACGAGGTACCCTACGGACGCGCCGAGCAACAGACCGGAAGTGCTTATGCGCCGGAGAACTTTACCGGGAGGTCGCACACTGTGACTGTGCGGCCGCTAAATCAGCAGGAGAAGACGGACTATCGAAATCTTGCGGCGAATCCATGCGATGTACTGAATCCGGAAGAGGGTCCGGGGCAGGCTTATCCGCATAGCAGTACCAATAGCTATTCGAGAAATCTTTATGACTTTGCGGCGAGGAATGCGATCGATGGCGTATCGCAGAACGGGCATCATGGCGTTTGGCCCTACCAGTCGTGGGGACCGGGGCTGCGGCTGGACTTGTGGTGGAAGCTGGATTTTGGCAGGCCTGTCGATCTCGACAAGATACGGCTAATGGTGCGCGCGGATTTTCCGCATGACAGCTATTGGAAGAGCGCGGTGGTGGAGTTCTCGGATGGGAGCCTGGTTCCGATTCAGATTACAAATTCTGCTGATTTTCAGGAGTTCAGTTTTCCGAAACGGCAGGTCTCGTGGTTTCGCCTTCACGATCTGGTTCCGGACGATCCGGCGCGGTGGTGCGCCTTCATTGAGGTTGAGGCCTGGGGGCACGATCTGCCATGATCCTCAACCAACATTTAGCGATGCGAGGGCTGCATGGGTGAGACCAAACGCATTCTGGTGACTGGCGCAACCGGGAAGGTTGGCCGGACATTTATCGATCAATTCCTGGCTGATCCTGCGTTCGCTGCGTTCACCGTGCGGGCGCTCTGTCACAATCGCGTTTTGGAGCCTCGACCTCGGCTCGAGATTGTGAAGGGATCGCTGGAGAATCGCGAGGATGCAAATGAGGCGGTGCGGAATACAACACATGTGCTGCATCTGGCGACGTCGAAGGAGACGCCGGAAAGCGTGATGGATGTGGCGGTGAAGGGCATTTTCTGGCTGCTGGAAGCCTGCCGCATCAGCCCGACATTTCAACAATTTCTCCTGATTGGCGGTGACAACAGCCTGGGGCACTTTGTGTATCCGCATCCCATCCCTGTGACCGAGACGCAGAGGCATACTTCTTATGCGGGTTGCTATGCGCTATCGAAGGTGCTGGATGAAGTGATGCTGGAGCAGTATTACGTTCAATATGGACTGGCCGGGTGCTGCCTGCGCGCCCCGTGGATCATGGAGAAGGACGATTTCCGCTATCAGCTTTCGTTTGGCGAAGATGTGTTTGGCGGGCCAAGATGGCGCGATCTTGTTGGTGCCGAAAGAGCGGATGAGTATTTCCGGGCGCAGACTGTTCCAGTGATGCTCGATCCGCATGGCTTGCCTGTGAAGCGCAACTTTGTGCATGTAAAAGATCTGATTGCGGCGATACTTCGGGCGATCGATCATCCCAAGGCCCATCAACAAACGTTCAACATCTGCATGGATGAGCCAGTGGATTATGGCGAACTGGCCGCCTATCTGGCAAAGTCGCGCGGTTTGCCTTCGGTACCTGTATCCACCCCGTATCATTCGAACTGGCTGGACAATGCGAAAGCCAAGTTTCTGCTGGGCTGGCGGCCAATCTACGATCTGAAGAAGATGACAGATGCCGCGTGGGAGTATCGGCGAAGTGAGGACGATCCTCGCATTGTCTGGTACCCCGGGTGAGTGAAGTAAGCCTGTAGAGTTACCCGGCGGGCGGCCCATCCTTGCGCCTTTTGCAAGGGTGGGCTTTCCCATCTCTGCCCCGCATGGAGAGTTAGGATCGACGTCTCGTCAGAACTCTCCCCCTGCGGTGGGAGGAGTCTAGGTGACGATTGACCTCGGGGCCTCTGCTAAGCCCATCCTTGATTGTTTTGCACGAAAGAAATCGACATAACGACGGGCGACCCGCCCGGGCTATTTTCAAGCCTCCCTCCGGGACTCGATTTTTCCAACTTCATAGGTTGCCCGCCAAGCCTACAGTTTCTTCCCTACATATTCTGAAGCCAGGCTTGGCTATCATCGTTTACGCAAAAAGGTGAGACATTAAATTTGATGACGGAGACGGCCAATGCGCGTGATGGTGTTCGTGAAAGCGACCAATGACAGCGAAAAAGGTTTCGTGATGACGCCCGAAGTGAAGAAGATGATGGAGGAAATGGGCAGATTCAACGACGAACTGGTGAAAGCCGGAATCCTGCGTCCCGGAGAGTGCGACGGCCTCACGCCTTCCTCGCAAGGCAAACGTGTAGCGTTCGATGGCCCCAATCGCAAGGTCATTGACGGGCCGTTTCCCCGGGCGGAAGAGTTGGTCGCCGGATATTGGCTTTGGACGGTGAAGGACATGGACGAGGGGGTCGCATGGGTCAAGCGCTGCCCCAATCCGATGAAGGGCCCAAGCACGATCGAAATCCGGCCCATACAAGAAATCGAGGATCTGCACTAAGAGGATCCGCACTAAGACGATCTGCACTAAAACGATCTGCACTAAGACGATCTCACAAGACGATCTCACAAGACGATCTCACAAGACGATCTCACAAGACGATCTCACAGACGATCTCACAAGACGATCTGCACAAAGCGGCGTCGCTTTTTCTCATCGAACCATGGTTTATCCCTGCTAGTCCAAAACTCCCCAACTCTGTCATCTCGACCGGAGCGGAAGGCGAAGCCGAGCGCGAAGTGGAGAGACCTTGTGTTTTCTCACCCGAAATGTAGGGCGGGCACTCCTGCCCGCCAGCGGACAGCAAGAACCCAGAGCTCTTCCACCCCACACTAAAAAATAAACACTCAATCACCGCCGACTCGAATTCCTCGGCATCTACCCCTCGCATCCGCACTGGTTGGACGCAAGCCAGCCTTCGCCCAAAGCCATCGCGCTGGCCCACTATTCCGAAGCGATCCATTCCATCGTCACCCCTCGGCCATACGCGACTACGCCCGTCCGGGCATTTTCAATCCAAGACAGGCGCGAGACGGAACTGGAAATTCAGGTTGCTCAAAAATTGATAGGACTCAGGCTTGGGGTCAGTTCCGTCTGTCCCCGAATTGCCTGCTGCACCCGCCGATAACCGTAGAACCGTTTCTCCACGATCACCTGTTGGATGGCATCGCGCAGCGCCGTCTCCGCCCGCCGCGGCGCCGACGCTTCCCAATGCCGGTAAAAGCCCGCCCGGCTCACGCCGCTCAACTCGCACATTCGTTCCACGCTGAGGCCGCCTTGCCCGGCCCGCTCCGCGATCAAGGTGCAGATCGCTTCCCGCCCACTTTTATGCGCCGCAAGGCTTCGCCGAAAAAATCCAGCTCCAACTCCTTTGCTCATCGTAAAAACCGCTGAATTGAAAACCTGCATTTTAATAACATGCAACAAAAGCTGTTCGTCTTCGTCTCTTCCGTTGATTTCGAGGTCCCTGTAGGCGTGAGCCTGCGCCAACAAGTGCGCAGTTTCGTAGAAGACATTTTGGATTTGCAGCCACGTTTCGGCAGTGTTTTCGTGTGCTGCCCATCGGTTTAAATCCAACAACGCATCTTGCGAAGGAGACCAATCGCTCACTTCAGAAAAGCCGTCAAACCTAGGCAGCTTTCCGCGATGAATCCGATAGATAAGTTCCACGTGACATTCGCGGAGCATGTGTCTTGCAAGATAGTCCAATCCGGAACTATTAAGGTCATCTTCCACATCGATAGATTCGCTGTAGTCCCTCGCCCCAAACTTTGGATCCCTGAAAGACACTTGAATCGTCAGCTTACGCATGTCGTGTACACATATGCCATCGAAACAATCGTTAATTGCATAAAAAGCAGCGAGTGCCCCACTCGCCTAGATTACATAGTACGAATTTGATCCCGGGCCAGCGATTACGCTGGCGCCATATGTCCTCGATGCACGTCGAATCAACCGAGCTACTCTAGCAATACTAGGAAATCGAAGATCAATCCGCTTACCTTCGCGGGTGATATGCCTAAGGCCAACCAAATCTCTTGTCGCCAATCCATGCGGAAGCGGTAAATGCGCTACTCCCGCAACCGAGAGAAGTTTGCCTCTCAAACGCAGTGCTCTGTAGACCGAATTCAATAACCAACCATCTAAATGTCGAAGAAGCGCTTCGTCATTTACGACCGGGTAGAAGCTCATCAGGCCGTGGTACCGAAGTAGGGGAGTCTGGCGCGCCATATATTTTCGCAAACGCGATTCGGTTAAGTCGCCGTACAAATATCGTCTGATTTGCGTGAGCATTATGACGTAGTCCCAATCGACATCGCGACCGATCCGATCGGATACAATTCTTCCCCTCTTAGGTTCCTGCAGCAGATTGGAATATATAAGATAGGAAAGCCACTCCTGGGTATCTTTGAGAGTCTTAGGATGAAAACTGATCAGTTTTGATCCAATGCGGTATCCAATAAAAGAAACTGATGCCTTCGACTTGAACTCGGCCGGGGCATCATCGGGACAAAGGATACTTATCCCCTCAGACTTGTTAAAATTTAGCGCAACTCCCATTTCGTTTGCCGTATCCTCAAGCGCATTTACTGCGCGACAAACAACATCATAGCTATCGCCCCAAATCAAAGTGTCGTCGGCGTAGCGCGCGAATCCCACGCCAAGAGATTCCAGTTTGCGATCAAGAGGATAGGCGGCGATGTTCGCAAGAAATAAGGATATCGAAGTACCTTGTGGTGTCCCTTTTTCTCTTTCAAGCTTCGTATCGAGGGTGTAGTGCGATACAGGCAGCGAAGGTGCCCGCAGAAATGCGTCGATTACTCTTTGTTCCCGATCAGTGACAAAGAAACGCTCATCCCTTAAGACACGTCGAATATGCTCATGAGAAATTGAGTCGAAGAATTTCTTAAAGTCAAATTCAGCTACAAAGATTCTACTTTTGGATTTGAAATCCGAAAAAATATGCAAGACAGCATCATGGATCGTAAGATCATTTCTATATGCGTAAGCGTGGGCGCTCAGATGCCGAGCGTTTTTTTCAATTAATCGGTGAAATGTAAGGTTAGAGACAGAATTGTCGGCGACCTGAAAAACGGAAACATCCCGAAGCGAACCATCAGCTTTGGGCACCTGATAAATGACAGCAGGTTTTGGGCGATAATGAGCAGAGGATAAGGCTTTCTCGATGGCGTAAGAAATCCCGGATGCGTGACTGTATACGTGGTAAGGATTGAAGCCCTTATCTACCGTCCAATATTCCGGCAAGTGAATATACTTAGCGTGTGGAATTCCAGATCGGCGCTCTTTCCGACGTAAGGTTTCAGCAAGCTTCGACGCATACTTCTGGTGTCTGCAGATGAGCTTGTAGGCCTCATCGCGGATCGCCCGGAATATTACTGAATTCTCCAAATCAAAACGCCGCCCCGAGCAAAAAAATATATTCTCCTGCGTACGTCGGGTGACCCCTTCGTATCCAGACCCAGTAGCTTAAAAAAGCTGTGGGGAAAACTCGGGGCGGCTCGACCTCCTAGAGATCTGCACGGAATACTAACATGGGGAATCCGAGACGGGTGGCCGGCTCTGTCACGGATGGGATTCTGTGAGAAAAAACCGGCGACAGACGGAATGTTTCCCCAGTCTTTCCCACCTGAGTTCTTCCCGGCGGGTGGCCCACCTTTTCGTTCAGCACATGTGTGCAGCACAACTAAGCGAGGGTGCCCCATCTTTCGCGTCCCCTGCGAAAGGTGGGATACCACGAACCCGCCCAAAGTGGTTCCTGAGGAAAAACCGGGGACAGACGGAACGTTCCCCTCAGAAAAGACCCTCCAAATCCCGCGCTCAATGAACCACGCGGAGAACAACCGGCTTTGATCGCCGCACCTGATAGAAAAGCATATGCTTTAGAAATCCGCCTATCGGCATGCTACCAACGTTCCTCAACTCAGGGGCTTTGAATGAGCAGGCTTTCCCGCCGGCTGGATTTCTTAAGGTGCGCAGAACAGTGGCAGTTACGGCTTTGTCCCAACGCTTGGCCAAGGAATGGCCGGCCTTCGCTTTATACCAATCTGCTTGTTCCAAAATATCAGCGACAGCCAAATCACTGAGAACAAGCTGAACTTTTTTCAGGTTCTCCGCGCCCGTTCACGCAGAAGGGAGATCAAACCTTTTCTTCTTATCTCCGCAACCGGCAGTTCGATCTTGGGGCCCTTGGCTGCCGCTAACAGGTCTTGCTCTAAATTCCCCAGACAGCGGTCTTTATCCTGGCGAATCAGTTCGCGAACGTACTCGCTCGGCGTTCCCCAGTCCCCCGACGCGACTTGTCCTTCCACATAGTTTTTTAGGGCTTCGGGGAGTGCGATGTTTAAAGAGGTCATCGCCATACCTTCATATTATGGCAGTTTATGAAGGTCTTCTCAAAATACTTTCGATTCGCACAAACCGCGGACGGAATCCACCTCGCCGATTCCGGCCCAGGGATGAGACAATGGCCCGCTTCTCACGCCTGAGCCAAATGAAGCTCGACCGATACTTCTATAGCATCTCCGCCGCAGTTTTTGTTCTCATCACCTTTTGGGGATTTCACTCCTTCTACCTTTACGGCAAGGCCGCAGGCGGCAACCCCATCGCACCGGAAATGTTCGTCTTGGACTCGATTCATGGCGCGGCCATGTCCGCCTGGGTTCTGCTTTTCCTCATCCAGGCGATCCTCATCGGCGTCAGCAAACGCCGCCTGCATATGAAACTCGGCTGGGCTGCACTGGCAATCGCTCCTGTGCTGGCCATCTGCGGCGTTGTCACTGCCTTCCGCTCCGTCCAGTCCGCGCCGGATTTCGTCTTCTTCGCTATGCCCTACCCGCGATTCCTGCTGGTCATGTTCGCAGAGATCGCGCTCTATGCGTCATTCGTGGCAGCGGGACTCATCGCCCGAAAACGCCCGGCAATCCACCGCCCCATGATGCTGCTCGCCAGCCTAAGCATCCTTGCCGGCTCAACCGCCCGCATCCCAGCCCTCTATCCGGTTTTCAGCCACGCCGGATGGCCCGGCCTTTTCGGCCCCGTCTTCGCCCTGGGCGCCGTGCTCCTGATAATCCGTTCCCTCCTGACCGGCAAACTCGATAGGCCCTTCGCCGTTGGATACACGGCCCTGGTCGCCGTCTGCATCCTCGCCTCCCACCTTGCCTTCACCGAGACGTGGAATCACCTTGCCACGGCTATGCTCCAGCACTGATTGGTTGATGGGCTGCCCGCCGAACGTTGCCGGCGTTTCTCAAGTGATACCGCCCTCAATCAGAGTTGGCAACGCGGCTGGCAAGTCGCTCCAACCCGTTATGGATGGTCAACAGGTAGGGGCCTTCGGGGAGGTTATGTATAGCGGAGAGTCCCGCCTCAATATGCCGTCGAGCTTCCAGACGTCTTCCGAGCGCGAAATAGCCATACGCTACATTCAAATGCAGCGATGGAAAGAAGTATTGAATATCGAACGATGAGTGATGGGCGGCTCGCGTATCCGCTGAGGTAGCGCGATTGGCCGCCCGGAGCGCACGCAAGTCCCACGTAAGTTCCATGCGCCTGTCCTCCTGGATGTCTGCCATGTAGTGCGAAAGCACACAGACGTGGAGCGGCGTTGGCTGGCCCTTGATCTCGCCCCAGAGCGCTTCGAATCGGGTTCGAGCTTCGTCTCGGTTTCCACTGTGCAGTACCGAGATGGCCTCCGTGATTCGCGGCATAATCAGATCGTCTGGCAAGGGCTATCGCTCCTACAACATTTTAGCCAATAGGAATGACCGGGTTTTCGACTAGTGGCCAACCTAACCCGCGGCACAAAAAAAGGGCGGCTCGAGAGCCGCCCTGGAGTAGGCAAACCTACCAAACTTTCCCAATTCGGGAACCCTCGTTGAGGGCATATCTAATCAATCACTTAGCTGTCTATACACAATTGTCATCACGTTGTGTTCCGCGCGGAACACTTCTTCATTTACGCCGCCACCTCAAAGCGATCGTGGTTCATTACTTTGCTCCACGCCGCCGCGAAGTCTTTGGCGAACTTTTCTTTCGCGTCCGATGACGCATAGACCTCCGCCAACGCGCGCAGCTGCGAGTGCGCGCCGAAGATCAGGTCAACACGTGTACCAGTCCACTTGACCTGATTCGTTTTGCGGTCACGCCCTTCGTAAACTTCTCCCGAGCCATTGGAGTGAGCCGACGGCTGCCACTGCGTGCTCAGGTCGAGCAGGTTCACAAAGAAGTCGTTGGTGAGCGTGCCCGGCTTCTGAGTGAAGACACCATGCTTCGAGTTGCCGGCGTTAACCCCCAGCACTCGCAGGCCGCCGAGCAGCACGGTCATCTCCGGCGCAGTCAGTTTCAGTAGCTGCGCCTTATCGACCAGCATCTCCTCCGGCGACAGGCGCTGCTTGCCGCGTAGATAGTTGCGGAAACCATCGGCCCGTGGTTCGAGCGGCTCGAAGGATTCCACGTCGGTTTGCTCCTGCGACGCGTCCATGCGTCCCGGCTTGAAGGCGATTTTCACTTCCGTCCCAGCGTCCTTCGCCGCCTTCTCGATCGCGGCGTCGCCGCCAAGGGTGATCAGGTCAGCCAGCGAAACTTTCTTGCCATCGGGCGCAGAGGCGTTGAACTCGTTCTGAATGCCTTCGAGCTTCTGGAGCACCTTCGCGAGTTCAGTCGGCTGATTGACCTCCCAGAAGCGTTGCGGCGCCAGTCGAACCCGTGCGCCGTTCGCCCCGCCGCGCTTGTCGGAGCCGCGGAAGGTTGAGGCCGATGCCCAGGCCGTCGACACCAACTGCGAAACCGTCAGGCCCGAGCCGAGAATCTTTCCCTTGAGAACAGCTGCATCCTGCTCATCGATGAGCGGATGATTCACTGCAGGAATCGGATCTTGCCATGGCAGTTCTTCCTTCGGCACCAACGGACCCAGGTAGCGGACGATGGGTCCCATATCGCGATGGGTCAGCTTGTACCACGCGCGAGCAAACGCGTCTGCGAACTGATCGGGATGCTCGAAAAACCGGCGCGAAATTTTTTCGTAGGCAGGATCGAAGCGCAACGCGAGGTCCGTGGTCAACATAGACGGCGCATGTTTCTTTGAGGGATCGTGCGCGTCCGGCACCGTGCCGGCGCCAGCGCCATTCTGCGGCGTCCACTGATGCGCCCCCGCAGGGCTCTTGGTCAGTTCCCATTCAAAGTTGAACAGGTTGTTGAAGAAGTTGTTACTCCACTTGGTCGGCGTCTGTGTCCAGGTGACTTCGAGGCCGCTGCCAATGGTGTCAGCGCCAAAGCCCTTGCCAAATTTGTTCTTCCACCCGAGACCCTGGTCCTGGATGTCGGCGCCTTCTGGCTCGGGACCGACGTGATCAGAGGGAATCGCCGCCCCGTGAGTTTTGCCGAAGGTATGGCCGCCGGCAATCAGCGCCACGGTTTCTTCATCGTTCATGGCCATGCGCTTGAAAGTCTCGCGAATGTCGCGGCCCGCGGCAACCGGATCAGGATTCGCGTTCGGCCCTTCGGGGTTCACATAAATCAAACCCATCTGCACCGCAGCCAGCGGATTCTGTAAATCACGGTCGCCGCTGTAGCGCTCGTCTGCCAGCCAGGTACCTTCCGGTCCCCAGTAAATAGAGTCTTCGGGCTCCCAGGTGTCGGCGCGGCCGCCACCGAAACCGAAGGTCTTGAATCCCATGTCATCGAGAGCGACGTTGCCGGCGAGAATCATCAGATCGGCCCAGGAAATCTTCTGACCATATTTTTGTTTGATGGGCCAGAGCAGGCGGCGTGCCTTGTCGAGGTTCACATTGTCAGGCCAGCTATTGAGCGGAGCGAAGCGCTGCTGCCCGGCTCCGCCACCACCTCGTCCGTCGGCGATGCGATAGGTGCCGGCACTGTGCCACGCCATGCGAATGAAGAACCCGCCGTAGTGCCCGAAGTCGGCAGGCCACCACTCCTGCGAATCGGTCATGAGCGCATGCAGGTCTTTGAATCACGGCATTCAGGTCGAGACTCTTGAACGCTTCCGCGTAATTGAATTCCTTACCCAGAGGATTGGAAAGGTCTGAGTGCTGATGCAGAAGTTCAAGGCTTACCTGCGTCGGCCACCAGTCGCGGTTGGTGGGAGCGGCAGCTCCATGGTTAAACGGGCACTTCGATTCGGTTAAGGTACTTTTATCTTGCTTCTCCGGAGAAACCGTTCCGGATGAAGAGGCAATCGTGTTTTCCATATGCGTTGGATTTTCCATATGCTTTTTCCTTTGAATTAGTTCAAACTTTTGATGATTGCGAACCCCTCGCATCGCGGCCCGCACGCTGGCGGGCACAGGTCGCGCAGAATCCGCGGAAGATAAGCTGGCATTCACGAACAATTCGCTTGCCCAAGGTTCGCGATGCGGGCTTAGGGACGTCGTACCAGTCCACATCCTCAACCGCACCGCAGCGGTCGCAGATAAAGTGGTGATGGCGCATACCTTCCAGATCGAAGCGCCCGGCACGGCCCTCGGCGGCTACTTCCCGCACCAGCCCCGCCTTCACCAAGTCACGCAAATTGTTATAAGTTGTCGCCCTCGAAGAGCGTGGATCCACGCGATTCACGGCGTCGAAAATTTCCGCCGCCGTGGGATGCCCCTGGTGGCTCATCAAGAATGCCATCACGGCATAGCGCTGCGCCGTGCAGCGCAGTCCCCTATCCTCAAGGGAGTCCTTAATGGTATCTGTGGCCATGAGAAAGATTAGAATATATCTAATGTAATAGTTTGTCTAGATTATGGACTGTGCGTTCGAAGTGCTGTCAGCCAAAAACCTGAACGCGAGAAAGTCCGAGTTCCGCGCTTCAGCTTCAGGAGTCCCTGTTAAACGGTGATGTACTCGGTAATGGCGCTGGGAGCGGGGATTTGGTCGCCGCTTTCTCGCAGGCCTTCGAGATGGAAGTCGATAGCCTCGCGGATCAACTCTTTGGCTTCGTCCAAAGTTTTCGTCGCACCCCCCGGACCTGGAAGATCAGGAGCGTAGGCGCCCACCCGCTTACTGATTTTTCGTTAACCACAGGTTCATTTAAACCGAGCCTGCTTAAGGATATTGTTCAACTGTTCCGGGAGGCTTGGTACGCACCGGCCGCCAGCCGTCTTTTCCAGTTGCTTGATGGTATCGTGGACCTTCATTCTTCAGCGGCCGACATTCTAGTCCCTTTGCAACAATGCCACCCTTGACATCGGCGACAAACTGCAGCTAATCATTTTCGTAACGCCCAAAACTGACGACGTCGCGTCTCAGGCTTCTAGAAATTCCAAGACCCGAACTTAAAAGCACCCTGTTCCTCGCGCTAATGCCGCGACTCTGGCGGCACAAGGTTGCTCGCACGATAGTAGACCACGAGCTGGCCGTAGTGCTCGCCGCTGTGCTCGATCGTGAACGTCCAGATGGAGGAATTGTGCGCCATTCTGTTGCCGAAAAATTTGGACGTATTGTCCAGCCCTGCGTCGCCCTGCTGTCGAATCACCTGGGCTCCGGCTGCGATGGCTTCCTGCACGAACTTCACCACATCGGCCTTGGTTTTGAAAGCGTCGCGCGACGGATTATCTCCCTCGCCGAAGTCAGGCCCGACGTTAGAGCCGGACACCCGACGTATTACGACGAAATCGAGTGCGGCGGCGTGGAGAAGATTCTCGGCGAAAGTGCGCTGGTCCTTCTGCACCTTGAAGTCGTACTTGTCTTCGGGAAAATCCTTCGCCATCGCGAGGAGTTTGTTGCCAATGTCGTTCCACCTGTCCAACATCTCGTCGGATCGAGAGCGTGCCGGACTGGGAACTGGATTCTGCGTTTGGGCCGAATTGTTGAGGCTCATTCCGATCACAGCAAGCAAAGTAACCGCGACTAACGCCGGCGAAGAACGTTTCATTGTGAATGACTCCTTATTTTTGACTCCTGCAAAGGTTCCGCTGCGGGTTAGACGTCGCCCTACTCGCAAAAGTTTAGGCGAAATTTTCGGGTCAACCGAAGCCTTCGAAATTCCTTGCCCTGGACTTCAACCATTGCAGAGCGGAGAGAATGTGAAGGGAGTCAGAGTTTCCCAACGGGTTAAATAGTTTTTCCCGAAAACCTACCGATGGCCGGTGCTTGGTGTCCTACCTTTCACGAAAAAGCGCGAGAGGTGCTCGCGTTCTCTGGCTCGGGAGTACAATGACTCTCCTTTGCTATGAACATTTTCAGTGGACGAGTTCGATGGGTACTGATTGCCTGGATGCTGGTGCTCAGCGCCGTTTCATTTCTCGATCGGGTGAATATTTCTATTGCCGGACCCTCCCTCGAGCGCGAGTTCCATCTAGACCATATCCGGCTGGGTTGGGTTTTCAGCGCCTGGGTGCTGGGATACGCGCTGTTCCAGGCTCCCAGTGGACGTCTCGCGGATCGTTTTGGCCCGCGAAAAATTCTCACCCTGGGCGCGGTGTGGTGGGCCATCTTCACCGCACTCACCGCACTTGCGCCGGCCAACGTGGCGGGTTCGCTCGCTCTACTGTTGGCAGTGCGCTTTCTGCTGGGAGTGGGAGAGTCCATCATGTATCCCACCAGCAACCGCCTGGTGGCGGCGTGGATTCCCTCCCAGGAACGCGGGCTTGCTAACGGCATGATTTTCTCCGGCGTGGGGGCTGGCGCGGCGCTTACACCTCCGTTAATTGCCTACATTATTTTTCATCACAACTGGCGATGGTCTTTCTGGATCTGCGGTTTGCTCGGCCTGCTGGTTGGCGGACTATGGTGGTGGCTGGGTAGAGACCATCCTGACCAGCATCCCTGGGTAACTCCGCAAGAAGCTTCGCATATTTCGAACGGCTTGCCGCAAGCCAGGAAGGATGGCGGAAGCAGTCAGGCACTGCCCTGGCGAACTATCCTCGGCAGCCGGAATTTATGGGCGATCACCGCCAGCTATGTGTGTTTCGGCTACGTAGCCTACATTTTCTTTACCTGGTTCTTCACCTACCTGAGTTCGGTACGCGGGCTGAATTTGAAAACCAGCGCGCTTTATTCCATGCTTCCGTTTGCCGCCATGGCGACCTGCTGTCTGCTGGGCGGATGGGGGAGCGATCTGCTGACCAAGCGCTACGGCAAACGAATTGGTCGTTGCATTCCAGCCTGCGTGACCACGATCGCCGCAGCGCTTTTCGTTGGCCTTGGCACGCAGGTGCACGACGCGCGTCTCGCCAGCGTGGTTCTGGCGGGAGGGGCAGGCGCGCTGTATCTTTCACAGAGCGCCTTCTGGTCTGTGAGTTCGGATATCGGTGGCTTATCGGCCGGGGCAGTGTCAGGCGTGATGAATATGGGCTGCCAGCTTAGCGGCGCGCTCACCGCGACTTTAACTCCCTGGATAGCGGAACATTTTGGATGGGAGATGTCGTTCGTGGTGGCGGGAGTGGTGTGCTTTTTGGGCGCGCTGGCCTGGCTGTTTGTCGATCCGGACGAGCAACTGACAGCCGCCCCGGCACGCGGGGCTTGAATTCAACGGTTGAGACTGGAGGAAAACAGATGGTGGAAAGAAAATCTTCCGGGATGGGAAAACTCACACGCCGCGCCATGGTGAAGGGTGCCGCCCTGCCGATCGCGGGAGCGTTCGCGCTGCCCGCGCTGGCGGCAGCGGTGCAGGAAGCAAGTACTCCGTTTCAGCGCCCCAGGCTGAAGATCACGGATATTCGAACTGCCGAGGTCCGCGTGCATGGGCCGCAGACCCACATACGCGTCTACACAGACCAGGGCCTTTATGGACAGGGCGAAGCCACCGACGCTGCAGTCGGAACGGTGGCGCTGGTGCAGCAATTCCGCCGCTTCCTGGTGGGACAAGACCCACTGAATGTCGATGCCCTGTGGGAGAGAATCCGGGTCTCGGGAATATTCGCCGGCGCGCAAGCCGGTCAATACGTCACAGCGTTGACCGGAGTGGAAATCGCGCTGTGGGATTTGGCAGGCAAGGCACTGGGCCTGCCTGTCTATCAGTTATTAGGCGGGAAATTCCGCGACAAGGTGCGCATGTATTGCGACTCCGATATGGACGATCCGCTGGGAGCCGAAGCCGACCGGAAACTGCCCTGGATTCAGGAGCAGGGTTTCACCGCGATGAAGATCGATCTGGATGAGGCCAATGATCCGCGCCGCTTCGACAAAGTGAATTGGACCGCCAGCAACGGCGAGATCGACCGCATGGTGAGTTGGGTGAAGCATGTTCGCGAATCTATTCCCAAAGAGATGGATCTGGCCTGCGACATGCACGGGCGCTACGACGCAGCCACCGGCAAGCAGGTCGCAATCGCGCTCGAGCCTTACCGTCTGCTATGGCTGGAAGAGCCGGTGCCGGCCGAAGATATCGATGCCATGGCGGACATTCGGCACTCCACGAAAACGCCGATCTGCTGCGGTGAGAATTTGTATTTGCGCTGGGGGTTTCGCGAGCTGTTGGAAAAACGCGCCGCCGACATTATCATGCCTGACATCCAAAAGGTCGGCGGGCTTTCGGAATCCCGCAAGATCGCGAATTTGGCGCAGACCTATTACGTGCCGGTTGCGCCGCACTGCGTGGTGTCGCCGATCGGCACCATGGCGTCCGCCCATGTGTGTGCTTCAGTTCCCAACTTCCTGGTGTGCGAATGGCACTGGATCAACCATATGGATCTTTGGAAAAGCTGGGTGAAAGAGGGCGAAATCATTGTGAAGGGCTACGTCACCGTGACCGACAAACCCGGCATCGGGGTGGAGATGAACGAAGAAGCGGCGCGAAAAGCCCAAGTGCCCGGAACAGGATGGTTTGCGCCAAATGCAGGATAAGAAGAATGAACGGAGAAAGATGACAAGAAAAAAATCACACTGGATTTCTTGTACGGCTCTTTGCCTGGCTCTGGTGGCGGCGACTGCGCCCCGGGTTTGCGCCCAACAGAGCTTCTTCACCGCCGAAGATGTGATCAAGTACACGCCGGAGTGGCACGGAGAGCGCTTCCCCGACGGGCGCCCGAAAGTGCCCGATGACATTCTGGATCGCATGAAGACGGTGACGCTGGAAGAAGCCTGGGCGGTTCTGCAGACAAACGGATTCATGCATCAGTACGAGGACGGCTGGCTTTCTATTCATCCTGACAAAGTTCTCGTCGGGCGCGCGCTAACCGCTACCTGGATGCCCGGCCGGCCTGACGTGCAGAAACTGATTGAAGAGGAAGGCGCGAAGGCCCACCGGATTGGCGGCATGAATGCCTGGCCGGTAGACATGTTACAGAAACGAGACGTCTACGTTTGCGATCATTTTGATCTTAAGGTGAGCGGGCCGTCCATTGGCGACAACGTCGGCAACGCGATCTACGCCAAGTCAGGCAACGGCATCGTCTACGACGGGGCGGTGCGTGACATCAACGGCCTTGAGGAACTGCCGGACTTTGTCGCCTTTGTCCGCAGCTACGATCCCTCGCACCACTACGGATCGCTGAAAACCGGCAAGCTGCTTAATTCAACCATGGTCAGCATCAATGCTCCAACCAGAATCGGCCACGTTATGGCGATGCCGGGGGACGTCATCCTGGGCCGCAACGGTGGCGTGATATTTATTCCTCCACAACTGGCGGAACAGGTTGTAAAGAATTCCGAAGAAACTCACCTGCGAGACGTGTTTGGACACAAGCGCCTGGAGGAAGGTAAGTACACAGCCGGACAGATTGATACGCGCTGGACCGACGCAATCGAGGCCGATTACTACCAGTGGTTAAAGCAGAACGAAGATCATTTATCGGTGCCAAAGTCGCGGGTTGAAGAAATCCTGAGGGAGCGCAAGTGAGGCGCGGTGACTCGTGCCTTTGTCGAACGATTGGTGGGATCGGATCATGATTTGTTTTTACTCCAGTCGGGCATCTCTACCCCCAACTGCCTGGCATACTCGGCGTTCAAGCGTTGCCATCCCGCAAACTTCATGACCTCAGGGCCGGCGATGCGCCCGATGGGATCACCCTCCAGAAGCCGCTCCAGCACATCGAAGCAGATGTGCCAACCGGCAGCACCCATGGCGATAAAGCGGTGACCGATGTTGGCCCAAAGCGTCAGGCGCGTACCGCTGCCGGAGGCTTCGAGCTGCCATCGCATATCGAAGCCGCCCCATTTGTACTCAAGCAAGTGAGGGGAGTCGGCCCGCGTCACGGTGGTTTCGGTAATATGCGGGGTAGGCGCTCCTACAGTGGTAAGCGTTACCCTGGATCCTGCCACACCCAGGTTTCCATCGGCGTCAAAAGGAGCCCACTCGCGCAGATGCGCCGGGTCGGTGATCGCCTGCCAGACCTTTTCCCGCGAATGGCGCAGCTCCCGGACGAGCACCAGCGTCCATTTTTCTTCGCCGTTTTGTCCGCGATCTTTCTGCACCCGCGCTTCGCTGGCCGGGCCTGGTGAATACCTCGCACGTTCACTCATCTTCGTTTCCTTGAGTCTGGCCTACCACTTTGCCAGTTGGCTGAGCTGAATCAGATTGCCGCAGGTGTCGTTCAGCACTGCAATGGTCGATCCGGTCACAGCTGTTGGCGGCATGGTGAATTCGGCACCGCACGCTTTGATCCGCTCGTGGTCAGCTTTTACGTCGTCAGTGAAGAGCATGATTGCGGGCTGACTCTGTTGAAACATCGCCTGCTGATAAGTTTTTGCAGCGGGATCATCGTTCAGTGCCAGTTGTAACTCAACGCCGTCCGGGTCATCCGGTGGGATCACGGTCAGCCAGCGAAATGGGCCTTGGCTGAAATCGGCCTTCTTGGAAAAGCCCAGCACATCCGTATAGAAGCGCAGGGCCTTGTTCTGATCGTCCACGTATAGCTTGGCTACTCTGATTTTCACTTTCATCTCTCCTTCGTTGGCGGTTTGCGCCGGGTCAGTCTCTTTTTCTTTGCTGTGGAGTGATCCATGCGGTCAAGGTGGCGTTCGAGAGCATCGATGTGAGCCGACCAGAACCGGCGGAACTGAGCCAGCCAGATATCGAGCTCCCGAAGTGGTTCAGGCCTCAACCGGTAGAGGCGGCGCTGTGCGTCCACCGTCGAGTCCACAAACCCAGCCTCGCGCAGCACCCGCAGATGCTTGGACACAGTCGGCTGCGACATACGAAGCTGGCGCTCGATCTCTCCCACTGACTGTTCGGACGAGACCAGCAGGCTCAGTATGGCGCGGCGGTTCGGCTCCGCAATGACTTCAAAGACAGATTCCACTCTTGTTATATACCTCTAAATGTATATACGTGTCAAGGAATACATACCCCCCGGCCCCACTCAACCCGATTTGACTTGAAAAACGTGGTAGTCGAAACTGGTTCAGCTAGGTTCAGGGCTGGATTTAGAGTGTGACGCACCCATGCGAAGCGACCTGCTGCGATTCAACGGAGCTGTGGAACATTCTCCCGCCATCGATGCCTGGATGAAAGACCACGCAGGCGAATTGGGAGCCATCGCACATCGCTGGTTTGAAGTGATGCGAAAATGCGGCGACGAGGTCCGCGAGCTTTTGCACGACGGCTGCCCGACCGCGTGTCTGGGAGACGTACCCTTCGGCTATGTCAACGTGTTCACTTCGCACGTGAATGTGGGATTCTTCCAGGGCGCTTCCCTGCCCGATCCCGCCCGCTTGCTGCAAGGCACCGGCAGGTTCATGCGCCACGTAAAGCTACGACCAGAAACGCCCGCCAACGTCGCAGCATTAAACAGCCTCATCACCGCGGCGTATACGGACATAAAGGCGCGCGTCGAACATGGCTAGACGAGAGACCAGCTCTAGTGAAGAACGCTTTCGATCTACCGAACTGTGTCATCCCGACTGGAGCAGGTCATCGCGAACGCGATGACCGGCGGAATGGAGGGACCTTGCGGTTTCCCCCATCCCAATCGCAGCTTATGTATAATCCCCCGCATGCCAGCAATACCCTGGAGCACAATCGCGCTTGGCTCGTTGTTATTCATCGCGGCCCGCCCAGCAGGAGGACAGCAAGTGAAATCTCCGGAACCTGAAACCTCGAAGCCGCCGGTCAAAACCGAGCAGCGCGGGCGCGTCATTGGAATTGGCGGTGTGTTCTTCAAATCCGCGAATCGTGATCAGGCGCGCGAATGGTATGCCAAGCATCTCGGACTGGCCGACAAAGGCCAGGGCGTGATGCTGCCGTGGCGCGAACACGATGACCCGCAAAAAGAACAGGTCACCGTCTGGACGGTTTTCCCCGCCTCCAGCAAGTATTTCGATCCCAGCCCCGCACCGTTCATGATCAACTACATCGTCGATGACATGGACGCTCTGCTCGCCCGCTTGAAACAAGAGGGAGTCAAGATCGACGACAAACGAATGGATGAATCCTACGGTCGCTTTGCCTGGATCTATGACTCTGACGGCAACAAGATCGAGCTCTGGCAGCCGCTGCCGGCAAAGCCCTAGGGGCCTTCCGCTGCGCTTACTTAAGAGCGCCGCCCGCCGCGCAACAACTCCCAGGCCTCTTTATAAGGCCCATACTTCGCCCGCGCCAGCTCCGGATACAGCGCCACACTACCCTGCCCGCGCACCTTCTCCGCCGGAATGATGTACCACACATCCACCGGAATCACATACGCCGCCACAAAATCAAACGCATCTCCCACATACGGACCGCTACACCTCCGCACCGTGCACGAATATCCGCCGCGATCTTTAAAGCCCGTCGACTTCACCTGCACCCGCACAAATCCGCCCTCATGCTCCACCGCAAAGTCATAACGCGCCGTCTCTCCCCACGGCTTGGTAACACACAGCCCATGCTCCGCCGCACAAGTCATAAACCGCAACTCCGCCCACTCGCCCCGCAACTTAGGATGCTTAATCCCCATTCCCTTTTGAACCATGTATTCACCCCAAAATAAAAAAGACGGCCAATAGGCCGCCCGTAAAAACTAACTACGATCAATGTCGACACTGTCATCCTGAGGCGCGCACTATGCGCCGAAGGACCCCTACGCAATCACACTGATGATCCGGCGAAGCAACAGCGCCGAACAAAGCTGAAGCTCTCGCTTCTCACACCCTATATATCAATTGTGACACTTTCCCACCCAAAAATGGGACATTTGCCCCGCAACTATATTTCCCACAATCACATCGACTTACAACGATTTCTGCAATTTCTGCCTATTGACAAAAATATTTACCGATCCACCCCAGAATCCCCTTGACTTAAGAGCAATATCCTAAACCCCGCGCCAGCAGCGCCATTCCGCACAAAATTGCAAAATCAGCAAAAGCCGCGAAGCGGCGAAAGAACGCAGCCCGGGGCGCAAGCCAAGGGACAACACCACCACCGATAAAGCTCGCGCAGAAGCGAAAGAAGCTGCCTTCAGTCGCGTAAGACAAAACCGACGTTCCTCAAAAATTATGTCATCCCGACCGGAGTGGAGGGACCTTGTGTTGTAGCGGAGAGGCCATCGCTATCTAACTGCGCATCTTGCGACATTGCTTCAGCGAGGTTCGACCACCGGCGGTCCACCAATCGAAGAGTTGGCAGAGCTTCTAAACCAGGGTCAGATTGCAATCCATCCTGTCATCGTCGCCGAACTTGCCCTGAGCTCGCGGCGTCGGCGGCACCGCCACCCTCGCACTGCTGGACGCGCTCCCGCAACTACCAATTGCCCACTTGAAGGAAGTGCGTCTGCTGATCGAAACCCGCCACCTCTACAACCTCGGCATCGGCCTCACCGACGCTCACCTGATAGCCCCAGTCATGATCAATCCGCCCACGCTTCTATGGAACAGAGACAAGCGCCTTCGCCAGGTCGCCACGTCCCTAGGCATACATCTGGGCAGAGGCTAAGACAACGTAGGGGGTTGAGAGTGCCCCAGGTCTCGCCGCCGTCGCGAGAACCTGGAACTTTCTCCCCGGTGTCATCCCGACCGGAACAGATCATCGCAAAGGCGACGATCATGGCACGGTATTCCCCTTATCTTCACTACAGGCCGTTCAAACATTTTTCGTTCAAGATGGTAAGATCGGGGCAGAAGGAACTTCCCCGCAAGTATGTCTGGCCAGCAGTCGCATGCGCATCATTACGTGCCGCAGTGGTATCAGAGGCGCTTCCTTCTGCCCGGCCAGTCGAGGTATCACTACTTAGACATGAATCCGGACACCATTGTCCGCGAAGGAATTTCCTATCGGCGCAATGATCGGCTCCACTGGAGCCCTGCCAGATGCTTCTACAAAGATGACCTCTATACCTTGAGGTTTGGACCCGCGACCACGGATGTCATGGAAAGGTTCTTCTTCGGAATGGTGGATCGACTCGGCATGAGCGCCGTGACGGAAATGGCCGAATTTGCCGGAATTGGATCACTCAGCGGACCCGACGCGTTCAGAAATTTGCCACCTTATATGGGTGCTCAGCGCTTCAGAACCCCGAGGGGATTAGATGAGATTAAGAAAATTTCCAGTTGGGAGGACCTGACACCGTTTGCCGAGGTTTATGTATCCACTCAGCGCTTCAGGCTACCGCCGGAGTTCTACCAGATGAGGAACATGCGGTCCCAACTTGCTCCTGACGATCCGAACCAAATCCTCTCTGTTCTGATGGGGGTGTTTCAAGCCTACAGTACGATGTGGATGGAGGGCGTGTGGGAGATTGTTCGTGCGAGGCAGAGCAAGACGAAGTTCATCGTCAGCGACAACCCCGTCACCGCTTTTGCCGTACTTGACGTACATGTTTTCATCAACTCTTCCTCAGCCTGGCTTTACACCCAATGACTGCAATTTGAAACAAGCATCGGTATCTCGCCTATCCTTATTTTTGCCCTTCTGTTCCGTCTTCACGTCCAAGGACCGCTTTCATGCGCATTTGCGCCATTGTTCATGCCCGAGCACCAGACGTTCGTGAACGGCATAGAGTTGAAGGAAGATCTACAGAAGCTCGACCAGCATTACTCAAATATGCCGGATGAGGTGCGCAAACAGGGGCTATTGTCCTTTGCCCTTGTGCCCCCAGAAAACACAAACTTTCTGATCACGCGGCTATGGGACAAATACCTTCCGCTCTGGCGAGCGCATAAGAAAATGCCAAATCTCAGGCTACCCCAGAGCATCAGCAAAAGCTCGTTGACGAGACCAACAAATTCACCGACGATGAGAATCCAAGTTTTGCCACATGATGAGCATGACGTCTCAAAACTGCCTCACGTCACGATTAAGCGAAGCGTGCAACGCGCGGAAAGGTATATGGCGCCGGTTTTCGGAGCAGCAGGAACGCAGAATGAGTGAATCTGGGAAGGGAAAGTTATCCTGATCGGCGGGTGGCCCACCTTTTCAGACTCCGGTTCTCTCTGACCCAAAATCAATCTGAGGGTGCCCCATCTTTGGGCGTTCTGTGCGCAAAGGTGGGAGACCACGATACTCGCCTCGAAGGCGTTCGTCATTGTACTGGCGGACGGCCGACTCAAGCTTGGTTTCGACTAGAGGGGAATGACATCGGAATCGCGACGTAAGGCCCTCCGATAGAAGATGCCGATTGCCCTGCGCTTAAATCCCAGCTTGGCATTTAGTAGAAATATAACTACTTACTTTCAGCAAGATAGATATTTTACCCGGAAGATATTGATACCGTATATTATCCGGGTAAAATTAGGCAATGGTGGATAACGTAACGTATACGGCCTTTATCGATGCGAATTTGCTGGCATCCGGAATGCGGGACGAGGTTCTCACCGCGCTGAAGTCGCGCTTCGATCTCAATCCATCTACTTTGGTTCTGACTTTCGAAGACCAGACTGGGCAGCAATGGATGTCGACATGCCGGTACGCTCGCAATGTCCTAGAACGTTATCGGCCAGCGCTGGAGCGTGTTGGCCCGGGTCGCCCGAAACTGGGGGGCGTGGCACGCGAAATATCGTTGCTGCGCCGACAATGGGAGTGGTTGGAGCAACAACCGAGCGGTGCCTCAGCCGCAATTCACAGACTGATTGATGAGGCGAGAAAACGCGATCGGGCGAGTGGCAGGCTCGCGCAGCCATCGAGGCTACAGGCCGATTCTATCTGCAATCGCCGGCAATCTGCCTGGATCGAAGAGTTGACCAGGCCCTTTACGCCCGCAACGGCAAGCTTTGACGATCTGACTCAGAATGGCCGGAAGATATCCGTCCATGCGCAGGCCTGTTAGCAGCGCCTGCTGAAACCGAAGGGCGCTGGCGTGTCCTCATCTTCGATCCCGCCAATATCCGGGCTTCCGCTGCCATGGGCGGGTGGCGCACCTTTTCAGACTCCGGTTCTTTCTGACCCAAAATCAATCTGCGGGTGCCCCATCTTTGCGCGTTCTGTGCGCAAAGGTGGGAGACCGCGACACTCCTTTCGCAGGGGTTTGTCTTTGACTGGCGGGTGTTCGACGCGAGCCTGTTTCGAATCGAGGGGATTCCATTCGTGCTCCCCTCTCGCGCTCGCGTCCCCTCGCGCACGATAGCGACCAGATCGGCAGTCGACACTTTCAGCTTTGACGCCCTCTCCTGGACCTTTCAACGCGAAGTTTTTACCTGCCAGCTTCAACCTCATGCGAACTCTCGCTATTCTGCTGCCAGATGCTTCCGTGCCGATGGATAAGACTGGAGAGCAGGGTTCGAGCCAGTTCCGCTCGCTCGTTCTCCGGCAAGGGCAATGCCTTTTGCAGCAGTTCTTGAGCATCTTGAGTCATAGCAAAATTATAGCCCTCGGCGGCAAGATTCTCTTGTCCATAGGGTGCCCCAGGTCTCGCTGATTTTGCGAGACCTGGGAGGGCTCACTTATCAAATCTCTTAGGTACGGCCACTTTTTGCGCTACTCCCAGGTCTCGCAAAAGAGGCGAGACATGGGGCACCCGGTTTTCTTGTGACCGGGAAAAACAGGTCTCTCTACTCCACAGATCATCGCTTTGCGATGATCTGTTCCGGTCGGGACGACTGGATGGTGGGGGGCACCGCTACAAATAAAACGGGGCGGCAAGTGCCGCCCCGCAAAAGCCAACGACCAAAGACGAACGACCAACGACGGCCCCTACGTTCCCTCGTTCCAGCCCGCCAAATATTCTTCCTGCTCCGGAGTCAGTTTGTCGATCTTGATTCCGACTGACTCGAGCTTCAGGCGAGCGACGCGCTTGTCGAGGTCTTCCGGCACTTTGTAGACTTTCTTTTCCAGGCTCTTGTAGTTCTTGACCATGTATTCGACCGACAGCGCCTGATCGGCGAAGCTCATGTCCATTACCGATGCCGGGTGGCCTTCGGCGGCGGCCAGGTTGATGAGGCGTCCGTCGCCCAGCAGGTTGATCTTACGGCCGTCGCGCAGCGAGTACTCTTCGACGAAACCGCGCGTGGTGCGCTTGGAGGAAGACAGCTTGTCGAGCGCGGGAATGTCGATTTCGACGTTAAAGTGTCCCGAGTTCGAGATAATCGCGCCGTCTTTCATCAATTCGAAATGTTCTTTGCCGAGCACGTTCTTATTGCCGGTCACGGTGCAGAATATGTCGCCAATCTTGGCGGCTTCGACCATCGACATTACGCGGAAGCCGTCCATCATGGCTTCGAGCGCCTTGGTCGGATCGATTTCGGTAACGATGACTTCAGCTCCGGCGCCGCGAGCGCGGCTCGCGAGCCCGCGTCCGCACCAGCCGTAGCCGGCGACCACGAACTTGGATCCGGCCAGCAGGAAGTTGGTGGCGCGGATAATGCCGTCGAGAGTGGATTGCCCGGTGCCGTAGCGATTATCGAACAGGTGCTTGGTGTCGGCGTCGTTCACCGCGACGATGGGGAACTTTAGCACTCCATCTTTTGCCATGGCGCGCAGCCGGATCACGCCGGTGGTGGTCTCCTCGGTGCCGCCGATGACGCTTTCGAGGCCGTCCTGGCGCTTGGTGTGCAGCAGGCCGACGAGATCGGCGCCGTCATCCATGGTGATGTGCGGCTTGTGATCGATGGCCGCCATAATGTGGGTGTAGTAAGTGTCGTTGTCTTCGCCCTTGATGGCGTAGACGGGGATATTCTGGTCGCGCACCAGGCTGGCGGCGACATCGTCCTGCGTCGAGAGCGGATTGGAGGCGCAGAGCACCACGTCAGCTCCACCGTCGCGCAGGCAGATGGCGAGGTTGGCGGTTTCGGCGGTCACGTGCAGGCAGGCTGAGATGCGAATGCCCTTGAGCGGCTGGTTCTTGATGAACTCTTTGCGGATAATCTGCAGCACTTTCATCGACTGGTTAGCCCAATCGATGCGCTTCTTACCCATATCGGCCAGTTCGATGCTCTTGATGTCACAGTTAGCTTGCACTGGTGCAGTCGACATAAATCTCCTGTGGCGCTGAATTTCAAAAGTCTAAAAACTGATGACCGCTGAGTACGCAGAGATCGCAGAGAAGTACTAGAAAAAACTCTGCGTACTCAGCGGCCTCCGCGGTAGTAATTACTTCCGGGCCGCCACCGGCTCGCGTGCTCCGGCGTGACTCGCCAAAGCTGCAGCCTTGTCGGTAGCTTCCCAGGTGAAGTCCGGATCGCTCCGCCCAAAGTGGCCGTAAGCTGCGGTCTTGGCGTAAATAGGACGCCGCAAGTTGAGCGATTCAATAATCCCCTTGGGCGTCAGCTTGAAGTTGGCGCGAACCAAGTCAGACAAAGTATCTTCATCAACTTTGCAGGTGTCGAAAGTGTCGACTCGAACGCTGACCGGATCAGCCACGCCAATCGCGTAAGCCAACTGCACCTCGCAGCGATCGGCAAGTCCAGAAGCCACGATATTTTTCGCGATGTGCCGCGCCATGTAAGCCGCCGAGCGATCGACCTTGGTCGGATCCTTGCCGCTGAATGCTCCGCCACCGTGCCGTCCCATGCCGCCGTAGGTGTCGACGATAATTTTGCGTCCGGTCAGCCCGGTATCGCCCATGGGGCCGCCGATGACGAAGCGGCCAGTTGGATTGATGTGGTATTTGGTGTCCTGATCGAGCAGCTCGGCGGGAACGGTCGACTGAATCACATGCTTAAGAATGTCGGCGCGCAGCTCGTCGTTGCCAACCGTCTCCGCATGCTGGGTAGAAATTACGACCGCGTCAACCCGAAACGGCTTGCCTTTGGCATCGTATTCGACTGTCACCTGCGACTTGCCGTCGGGCCGCAAATAAGTCATCTTGCCGTTCTTGCGCATCTCCGACAATTTCATGGTCAGCTTATGCGCCAGCGAAATCGGCATCGGCATCAAGTCAGCATTTTCATTACAAGCATACCCAAACATCATTCCCTGGTCGCCGGCGCCGCCGGTGTCTACGCCCATGGCGATGTCGCCGGATTGCTTGTTGATGCTGGAGATTACAGCACAGGTGTTGGAGTCGAAACCGTAGAGGGCGTTGTTGTATCCGATGGAATGGATGGTGCCGCGGACCAGCGACTGGAAGTCGACGTAAGCCTTGGTGGTGATTTCACCGGCAATTACTACGAGGCCGGTGGCGGTGAGCGTCTCGCAGGCTACGCGGCTCATGGGATCTTCGGCGAGGCAGGCGTCGAGGATGGAGTCGGAAATCTGGTCGGCGATCTTATCGGGATGGCCTTCGGTTACAGATTCGGATGTAAACAAGTAGGGGTTCTTGATTGACACGCGGCTGCTCCTCCACAAATTTTTACGAACTGGACGTCAGTCTGGCGGGAAGGTCCGAACACAACGGCCATCAAACAGGCGATTTAAGGTCTATAGAAAGCTATCAAACATAAGTTGCTTAACGCAACGGCTTTGGGCCAACTGGTACCTTTTGACAGCGAATGGGGGTCCGATTCTGGTAAGTGGGGCCCAGGGGATGCCAAATAGGAATTGGGAGCTTGCGCTCGAGGGGCGTGCCTGCGGTAGCAAGCCGTTGCTGAGCAACGGCTCTACCCTGAGAGTGGTATTGCTTACATCGTGGGTGGCCGACATTGGAGTTCGCGGGCGAGGGCGCCCGCGCCACATTTATTATTATTAATTATTATGCTGCGGGTCGGCTGGCCAAGGTGGTTGGTGCTTTTGAGACTGGGGTTTCCAGTCCGTTGGGATCGAAGGTCAGGACTTTTACCTGATCCGGTTCGCCTTGCGACGGCACTTTCTTTCCGTTAAACAGAAAATCCACGCCGCCGGCGTTGCCAACTTTAATCACAACTTCTTTGTGAGCTTCCACCGCTTTCTCCGCGGGCGCACCGAGCACCTGGCTCATTACTTCTTTGCCGTCGGCGGTAATTGATACCCAGGAATCCTCTCGAGCCTGCACTACTACCTTGAATGATGCTGTTTCCGAGGCGGAGTCGGTGGAGGCGGCTGCAACCGGCAATGCAGGCTGCGAAGTTAATGACGATGCGACCTGCGCCGTATCGGCAGGCGCGGGCGCTGGCGGAATGGTTACCTCGGGCGACGCGACGCTCACATTTTGCAAGGTTTTCGAATCGCCGGTTAAGGGCTTGCTGGCGGGTGTCGCGACTGGGCGCGGAGACTGCTGTTCGGACTCGCGGGCGAAGGATCCCCAGATAGCGAAGCCGAACGCGATCAGCAATAGCGCGAATGCCAGCCTCCCCCAAGGAATGCGTTCTGCCGGACTTAAGCCTGGCAGCGGCGTTTCGTTCTCCACTCTAGCGGGTGGGCGCTTCGCGGGTTTGGCTACAGACTTTGCTTCTTTCTTTATTTGAGCAGGCTTTATTTGTGAAGGCTTTATTTGTGCAGGTTGCGTCTTCTTCTGGGGTGCCGGTTCCGCAAGCTCGGGTTTTGAGGCTTGCGCTTTGGCGTGCTTTCCCTTGCCGTTGCGATGGATTGATTCTTCGCGTTTAGGTTCCGCGATTGGCTTGACTTCTATCTTGGGAAGATCGGTTTTGGGAATCTGTACCGGGGGCACTTCCGCGACCGCAGTCGCCAGCGGCTCGGCCACCACCACCAGTCCAGCGGCAATTAAATAATCATCAACCGCCTGCTGCTCGTCGATGTTGAGATGACGAGCGTAGGCGCGCACGAATCCCTTGTTGAAAATGCCGCCCGGAAGCTGGTCGAACTTCTCCTCTTCAATCGCGCGCAACATGCGCGTGTTGATTTTTGTCGACGCACAAACTTCGTCCAGGGTGATTCCCTGTTTTTCGCGCTCCAGTCGCAAGCGCTCGCCTAGTAAGCCCACTAGAGGCCCCCCTCCAGGCCAGATGAGTTCTCAGCAGTACAAAAGGAGACTGAGTTGTACAAATATTATGTCAAGCAGAGCGGCCGGAATCAGCAAAAATCGTGCTTTATAGCGATTTAGTAACCATTCCTTCTGGATAGCCTAATCCGTGGCTAGAGGGGTACGGAGTTACCAAGGTTGGTTGTTAGGGGGCGAAGCGCCGCATATAATTTCAGCAATCTCCGGCCTAAGGACACGGGTTTTCATGAGCAAGGCCACCGGCACAGCCCTAAACAAGCAAATTCAGGAGCTGGAAATCTTTCACGGCGTGGCCAAGGCCCTCACGTCCTCGCTCGACCTCGACTCTATTCTTCAGACCATCATGGAAAAGATGGCGGAATACTTCCGTCCGGACAACTGGTCTTTATTGATGGTGGACGAGGAAAAGGACGAGCTTTACTTCGCGATTGCCATCGGGAATGCAGCAGAAACCCTTAAGAATGTGAGGCTTAAAGTCGGAGAAGGGATCGCCGGATGGGTGGCCAAGCATGGTGAGCGGCTGGTGGTTCCGGACGTGATGAGCGATCCGCGCTTCGCCAAGCGAATCGACGAAATGACGGAGTGGCAGACCCACAGCATTATCTGCATTCCGTTGCGGTCGAAGCACCGGGTGTCCGGCGTTATCCAATTGGTAAATGTAGATATGAACGGTTTTGGCGATGCCGAGCTGTTCTTCTTGCAGTCGCTTTGCGATTACGCCGCCATCGCGATTGAGAACGCCAAGTCGGTGGAGCGGATTCAGGAACTTACGATTACCGACGATTGCACCGGCCTGTTTAACGCACGGCACCTCTATAAGACCCTGGAATCGGAGGTTTACCGGTCATCGCGGTTTGGATACGAGTTCAGCGTGCTGTTTATCGACCTCGACCACTTCAAGCAGGTGAACGATACGCACGGACATCTGATCGGCAGCAAGCTGCTGGCGGAAATTGGATATCTGATCAAAGCCCAGCTGCGCCTGATCGATTTCGCATTCCGTTATGGCGGCGACGAATTCGTGGTGCTGTTACCGCAAACCAGTAAAGAGGCGGCGCTAGTGGTGGCGCGCCGCTTGCGCGACAGTTTACGCGCCAGCGTTTTCTGCAAGGACGAGAATCTGAACCTGAATGTGCGCGCCTCCATGGGGATGGCCACATTCCCGCACGACGCGAAGACTCCACACGAAATTATCCGCCAGGCTGACGAGATGATGTATCTGGTGAAGAATACGACCCGCGACAATATTGGGATCGCGCAGCGCGGCGTAGTCGGGTAGACGACAATTTAAGCGCTGAGAGGCAGGGCTGTCGGCCCGCGTTTCGCAGACCGCTCCCGGTTTGGAGTTGGGACATTTGCGGGCTTAACGCCCCGCAAGGTGAATTTGAAAGTGGTACCACCGGGAGGGGGGGACTCGATCCAGATTCTGCCGCCCAAGCGCTCGATAACTTTCTTACAAATTGCCAGTCCGATTCCGTTGCCGGCATATTCGGTTCGGGTGTGCAGGCGCTGGAAGACAGCAAAAACAGTATCTGCGTTTTCCTTGGCGATGCCAATGCCATTGTCAGCGACCGAGAATATCCATTCCGCGCCTTTCTGTTCTGCTGAGATCTCAACGACCGGTGCTTGAGTGCCGTGGAATTTGATGGCATTTCCTATCAGGTTTTGGAAAACCTGCTGCAACTGAGGTGGGTTCGCCATCACGGTAGGCAACTGGCCGTGGTTAATTTTGGCTGCGCTTTCAGCGATGGCAGCGGCCAAATTCAGCAAGGCGGCTTCCAGCAACGGATTGCAATCGGTCGCTCCGATTTCGGTGCCATCGTTTCCTACGCGGGAGAAATCCAGAAGGTCCTTGATCATGGCTTTCATGCGCGCCGCGCCATCCATAACGTAATGAACATATTTGTCGGTCTTCGTAGTGTCGCCAAGCTTACCGCAGTGGTCGCCTAACAATTCTGCGTAAGTGGACATCATACGCAACGGTTCTTGCAGATCGTGCGAGGCAATGGAGGCAAACTGCTGGAGGTCCTGATTGGAACGCTCCAATTCGGCCTCGATGAGCCGCCTCTGATCGCGCAGGGCTTTCTCGTGGAGAGCCCGGCGGACAGCAATCGGTAGACGACCAAGTGAATCTTTCAAGATATAGTCGGTGGCGCCCTGCTTGATGCACTCCACGGCCGCAATATCGCCGAGCGATCCGGAAACCAGAATGAAAGGAATATCCAGGTTGGTGTCTTTCAAAATCTGCAGGGCATCCAATCCGCCCCAGTTTTGCAGGTTGTAGTCTGAAAGCACGAGATCGGGAGGGTTTTCCAACAGCTGGCGTCGAAACTCGTCCTGAGTGGCGATGATGTTGGAAGTGACGTCGAAGCCGTCGCGTTTCAATTCACGAAGTATAAGTTCGGCGTCAGCCGGATGGTCTTCGACCAACAATACTTTCAATAGGGTTTTGTCTTGCGGCTCGATTTTATGCTTGCGATCAGTTTTCATGGCGACCTCCCTCGGGGTGGGACGTTTCCGGTCAATGTTCTAGGGCCGTCGCCTATTTCGAGTTGTTATGGAGTGGTTATTCGATTGGCCAGACGAATGCCATCTTCAAAGGTAGCTGCACCGATGTTCAATTGCTGCTCACTGTTATACAGGGAGGCTAAACTTTGGTTTGATCGGTGGCCGCTGTCCTTTGAGCCATACTGAGCAGTTTTGTGGCAAGGGTCGGATTTATGATCCTTAAAAGGAATCTAATGAATCGACCAATTCTTCTTAACCCAACCGTTGGCCGGTCCTTATGGCTGCTGATTGTTGAGGACTCTGCCAGCGATGTGGACCTTTTGCTACGCGCCCTCTTACTGGGAGGGTTCATTGTCACCCACAAAGTAGTAGACAATGCAACGGCCATGCGAACGGCTTTGGAAAACCAAGCATGGGATGTAATTGTTTCAGATCACGCCATGCCGCAGTTCAGTGGTCCCGCGGCCCTGGCATTGGCGCAAGAACTTTGTCCGGCGATTCCCTTCATCATCCTCTCCGGGGAGATTAACCTCTCGCTTGCGGTTTCGCTTATGAAGGCTGGGGCACGAGACTATGTTCAGAAGGCTGAGCTGGCACGATTGGTTCCCGTAATCGATCGCGTGCTGCACGATGTGCAAGACCACCAGCAGCAACAATCCTCGGAACGCGCCTTGCAAGTCTCAGAGACTCGTTATCGTCGCCTGTTTGAAACGGCGCAGGACGGGATATTGATTGTGGATGCTGAGACCGGGCAGATCGATGATGTGAATCCATTCCTGATGGACTTAGTGGGTTATTCACGGGAAGAGTATTTGGGGAAGAAACTGTGGGAGGTAGGGGCCTTTAAAGACAGCGAAGCGTCCAAGGCTGCATTTTTGGAGTTACGCGGCAAAGGCTACATTCGCTTCGAAGACATCCCGATGCACACGCGAACGGGAGGCCAGGTCGAGGTGGAATTTGTGAGCAACGTGTACATGGTAGAGGACAAGAAAGTGATCCAGTGCAACATTCGGGACATCACAGAACGCAGGCGCGCTGAAGTGGAAATCCGGAACCTTAACGCTGAACTGGAGCACCGGGTGCAGGCCCGTACTGCCCAGGTCGAAGCGCTAAATGAGGAGTTAGAGACATTCAACTACTCAGTCTCGCACGACTTACGAGCGCCGCTTCGCCGTATTGCCGGGTTCGTGACGGCGTTAGAGGAGGATTGTGCGAACAAGTTAGACTCTGCGGGCAAGGGACTGATCGGGGAAATCCAAAATTCCACGCAACATATGACCGGGCTAATCGAAGCTCTTCTGAAGCTCGCATCCCTGTCCACCGGCAAGTTTGATTCGAAACCCGTAAACCTGAGTTCAATTGCGCATTTGGTGGCTGCGGAACTAAAAGAAAGCGACCCTAACCGGCACGTTGAATTTGCCATTGCGGAAGACATCATGGGCTGCGGGGATGCCGACCTTTTGAGAGTGGTGATGGAGAATCTGCTGCAAAACGCATGGAAATTCACCAGCCATCGCGATGCAGCGTTGATTGAATTTGGAGTTACGTCGCACACGGATAAAGTTGCCACTTATTTTGTACGCGACAATGGTGCGGGATTTGACATGAAGTACGCGGGGAAACTATTCGGAGCTTTTCAACGTCTGCATGCCGAGAACGAGTTCCCAGGAACCGGTATTGGACTGGCATCGGTGCAACGAATTATCCACCGGCACGGCGGCAGCATTAGGGGTGAAAGTGTACTGGACAAAGGGACGACGTTCTACTTCGTGCTGGAAGCAGCGCGCACGAGCCGCGATGTACCGCCAGGGGTGAACACTCGCGCACTGGCGCAGGTAGCAAACTAAAAGGCCGAGTCTGAGCAGAACTGAACAGTTCCGCGCTCCGCTCCCCTGTATCTTTCGATTATGAACGCCTACTATCTACTTCGCCATGATGCCGAGTCCAAGATCATTTATATGGACGAGGATTCGGCAAAGTTGTGGACGGCCGAGGGCTGGCAACTGGGTCGCTACGACACGAATGTCGAAGCGCAATTCGCGATGGCGGGGGGAGAGGATGTTGACGTCACTTCCAATCTGCTGGTTATGAGTCGGCCAGCGTAATTTGTGACGGGAGCGACAAAAAACGCCGTATTCCGTCAGCAATCAGACATACAGAAACATATGAAACGTGCTATATGGAAGCAACTGGCCGGAATTGAGCGAAAACATGGATCAGCTTTTACCCGACGAACCCCAAGGTTGGCGTGAGTTGTGTGCTCGAATCCAGCAGGAGCACGACGCTGAAAAGCTGGCCATTCTGATCCAGGAAGTTAATTCCCTGCTCTCGGACCACGAAAAGGGAAACAAACATTTCTCCGGCGTTGGAGCGAGGTGCTAAGCCTTTTGGCGGCCATCCACTATGTTTTCTCCCCAACAAATAGGCGTATACTAGAAAGTGACATCGAGATCAGCCTCCTGCTCTTCTTAATGCCGTACGCGGCGAAGGAGGCCTTCCGATGATCTCGACCCTAGAAGTCCCCAGCACAACCGGCAATCAAATACTGGCGTCCCTCTCAGCGAGAGAGATGAGCCAGTTCGACGGCAATCTGCACAGCATGACGCTGGCTGCGGGGACCATCCTTTACGAAGCCGACGAGGAAGCCAAGTACGCTTACTTTCTCGACTCCGGCATGGCATCGGAAGTTGCAGTAGCTCCCTCGGGCTTCAGTCTCGAAGTCGCCGTCACGGGGAAAGAAGGAGTGGCCGGAGTACCTGCGCTGCTGAAGTATCACGCACCTGCGACGCGGTGCATGATGCAGCTAAACGGCACTGGCAGGCGCATTCGGGCGGACCAACTGGGCGAGGCGTTTGAGCGTGACGGACTACGGCAAATATTTCACCGCTATTTACAGTCGCGATTTGTTCAGATGTCACAACTGGCGCTTTGCATCCATCTGCATTCGGTAGAAGAAAGACTGGCGCGCTGGCTGGCCACTTCTGCTGACTATAGCGAATCGAATCATTTTGAACTGACCCATGAATTTCTCTCGTTCATGCTGGGGGCGCGGCGTTCTACGGTAACGCTGGCTGCGGGCGTATTGCAGGGAGCCGAGCTGATCGAATATAGGCGCGGCAAGATCAATATCCTGGACCGTCAGAAACTCGAAGATGCAGCCTGCGAGTGCTACCTGATTTTGCGGCGCGAACGTGGCAAATTTCTTACCCAGTAATATTGTTTTGTGGCTAACACAGTTGGGCTACCGACATACAACCAATGCATCCCTAGGTTAAAGTGCTGGTCAGGCGAGAAAGTTCCGCCCTCATCGGATGCCTCAAAGCAAGACCACTGTAAGTACATCAACGAATGACAAGGTAACCAACTTCTTCCTGGGGCGCCTGCCGCGGGAAGTGGTCGCCAACCTGCAATCGGAAATGCGGTTGGTCGATCTTGAGCTTGGCGCAACCATCTACGAGTTGCGCGACGAAGTTGACTATCTATATTTTCCGGAGCGCGGCACCATGGTTTCGTTGCTCTCAGGCGGCGAAGATGGCAGCACGGTGGAAGTGGCGGTAACCGGGGCGGAAGGATTCGTCGGTATCTCCGCGATGATGGGGAGCCGGTTGGCGATTCATCGGAACCTGGTCCAACTGGGCGGCCCGGCAACTCGCATCAAAGCAACTGCCTTTCGCCGCGAGTTCTCACAGAACGAACACGTACGCAACCTGGTGAATGGATACCTCTATACCATGATTGCGCAGATTTCCCAGACTGCACTGTGCAATCGCATCCATACGGTGGAAGAACGTTTGGCCCGCTGGATTCTGGTGACCGAGGACCGTGCCGGAAATGGCGAGGAGCTGCCTTTGACCCACGAGTTCCTGGCGCGGATGCTGGGAGTCAATCGATCGACGCTGAGCCTGACGGCGTCGATGTTCCAGCAGGCACGCTACATTTCCTATCGGCGGGGAAAGATAAAAATTGTCGATCGTGATGGGCTGGAAAGTGTGGCCTGTAATTGCTATCGGGTGGTTAAAGAATACGTTGACGAATTTACGGGAACGTAACATCCTTACGTTAGCTGCCCGACCGACACTGTGTTGGCAGGCAAACTATATTGCCTCTATCGGAGTTAAGCAGTGTCGCTTCCAAACGAAGAAAAAAGTTCGAAGACGTTTGAGCAGCTTTGCGAAGAGGCCTCGCACGAGACCGATTCACAAAAGCTTCTGGCGCTTACGCAGGAAATTGACCGGCTGCTGGAAGAAAGAGAGCGGCGTGGAAAGTCTTCAGCCGCGTAGTGTCGCGCCGCCTAGGCAGGAAGATTGCCCAGTGGCAGGTCGCTTAAGATAAGTTCGTCCTGATCGATCCCAGTTCTTAATCTTGTATTTGGACTGCTTCCTGGCGGAGTCGCCACGGCTTCGAGGGAGTTGCCCGGATTTTCGGCGATGTAGACGTAGGCAGCCAGTCGGCCAGCGTAGAGATAGTCTGCTACTGCAAAGTAAGCGAGCGTTACGAGAATTACTCCGCCCAGAACCACTGCACCAGGGAGCAAGCCAATAAACGCCAAGGGAAAAGCTACTACTGAACTTGCGGCTACGAACGCGATGGCGTGGGCAAGTCCAAACCAGACACTGGCGGCGACGATGGGACCAGTGCGGTCGCGGAAGAAATCCACAGCCTGGGAGACAGCAGCAAGGGCGGAGCTGCGCTGCTGCGCGGCACAAACTGCGGCAAGCGAAAAAAACCAGTTGAGCACTACCCAGCAAAAGCCCAGGAGGATAACGACCAACAGAAATACCAGCAGAGCGGAACCGGGCGAGGGATTGCGGTCGGGGGACACGTGACCGGCTAGTAGGAATGCTCCACGCAATCCGATGATTGCGGCCAGGGTTAGAGAGACGCGCAAGACATTCAGCCCTATCAGCGGAGGCAGGCAAACTGAGACCTCCCCAGAACGGTGGAGTGCAAGCAGTGCCTTAAGAGTTGTGGCCCGGCCGATTGCAGCGACAACTACCCATGCCAGGGCGAATGACAGTAGCAATACCAAAGCGGCGGCCAGGGCGCGAAACCCGCTGCCCGCGAGGACGTGACTTAACGCGCGTGAAACCATTACGGGATGCCGAGTACGGAGGAGCAGAAGATCGGCCGTAGAAACCGGTAGCGTGTTGAGATATTGCACGAAGGCGAAGCCACTGGCTGCCAGGAAGGCGGCCCCGAGCATCCAGCGCCAGGTAATTTCTGCAAGGCCTAACGATGGCAGGCGGAAGAGCGTGCTGAAGCCTTCGAGAGTGGGCGAGCGGAGGGGCATCGGGTTAAGGATAGCGCATTTCGGTGGCGCCATTCTGAGGGTGCATGGTGCCGTTGGCTAGGCGTACGAGTTTGGCTTTTGCGCCAAATAGGCCCTTAGCGATGGCAAGATGCCGGCGTTATAGGGGTCCTGCGCTCAGGATGACAGATTTTTTTCGATTACCGCGCGACGACGTTTACCAGCTTGCCGGGTACTACGATCTTCTTAACGATGGTTTTTCCGGCGATTGCGGCGGCGATCTTCTCGTCGGCTAAAGCGGCAGCGAGAAGGACTTCTTCCGTCGAATCGACGGGAACTGTGATCCGGCTGCGCACCTTGCCGTTGATCTGCACGGGAATTTCAATCTCATCTTCTTTGGCCAGTGCTGCGTCGTACCTTGGCCAGGGCGCTTTCAGTAAGTTTTCTTTTTCGCCGAGGATCTCCCAGAGCTCGTGGGTGAGATAGGGCGCGAATGGCGCCAGCAAGAGTATGAGATTGCGCTGGGCTTCGGCCAGCACGGCGGCAGGGACCGTGGCCTGTGTGCCCTTTTCCTCCACCGCGTAGAGGTGATTGACGAACTCCATGATGGCGGCGATGCAGGTGTTGAAGTGCCAACGTCCCTGAAAGTCGTCGGTCACGCGCTTGATGGTCTGGTGCATCTTGCGCTGAATGGCGCGGGCATCGGGCGAGCCAGCTTCGCCGCGGTTCGAGGTCCCGCCGTTGCGCAGGATGTAACGATAGACGCGTCCGAGAAAACGCTGGATGCCCTCGACTGCTTTATCCTGCCAGTCAAGATCGCGATCGGGCGGGGCGGCGAAAAGACTGTTCATCCGCGCGGCGTCCGCGCCATAGCGCACAACCATCTCATCAGGCGACACCACGTTGCCCAGACTCTTCGACATCTTGGCGCCGTCTTTGATCACCATCCCCTGAGTAAAGAGGCGTTCGACGGGCTCGTCGTTTTTGATGAGACCCATGTCGCGCATGAACTTTGTCCAAAATCGTGAATAGATCAGGTGCAGGATGGCGTGCTCGACGCCGCCAATGTACTGGTCGATGGGAAACCAATAGGCGGCGGTTTTAGAGTCGAATGGAGCTTTGGCGTTGCGGGCGTCGGTGTAGCGATAGAAGTACCAAGACGAATCGACGAAGGTGTCCATGGTATCGGTCTCGCGACGCGCTGGGCCGCCACATTTAGGGCAGGTGGCGTTGACGAAGCCGGGGACACGCTCGAGCGGCGAGCCTCCGGTAAGAGTGATGTCTACGTTGTCGGGCAGGAGGATGGGCAGCTCTTTTTCGTCGACCGCAACAATGCCGTCTTTCTCGCAGTACAGCATGGGGATGGGCGTGCCCCAGTAGCGCTGGCGGGAGATGCCCCAGTCTTTCAGACGATAGGTGATGGTGGCTTTGCCGAAACCGGATTTCTCGGCGTGCGCCGCCATCTGACTAATGGCTTCTTCGCAGGAGAGCCCGGAGAAGGGTCCGGAATTTATCAGCGCGCCTGCGAGGGTGGTGAAGGGGAGCTGGGACGATGTTCCACTCTTGTCGGCGCCCGACGGCACAATCACCTGGCGAATTTCGATGTCGTATTTCTTGGCAAATTCGTAATCGCGATCGTCGTGCGCGGGCACACTCATGATGGCGCCGGTACCGTAATCCATAAGGATGTAGTTTGCTACCCAGATGGGAATCTTTTCGCCGTTGAAGGGATTGATGGCGAAGTGGCCAGTGTTGACGCCGTGCTTCTCGATCTCTCCAAGGTCGCCGGCTTCTTTGGCTTTGCGTTGTTCGGCGATCATGTGGTCAACCTGGTCGCCCACTTTGGGCTTGCCCTTAATTAGCTCGGAAACTAAGGGGTGCTGTGGTGCGAGCTGGAGTGAGGTCGCGCCGTAAATTGTGTCCACGCGGGTGGTGAAAACTGTGATTGTGGAGGCTTGCAGACTGTCTAACTTGAAATCGATTTGCGCGCCTTCGCTGCGGCCGATCCAGTTGCGCTGCATGGTGCGCACTTTTTCAGGCCAACCGTCGAGCTTGTCTAAGTCGCGCAGCAATTCATCGGCGTAGTGGGTGGTGCGAAGAAACCATTGCTCCAAGTCACGCTGCTCGACGATAGTGTCCTCATGGCGCCAGCAGCATCCGCCGACGACTTGCTCATTGGCAAGGACGGTGGCGCACTTGGGGCACCAGTTGACCCGGCTCTTCTTTCGGTAGGCCAGGCCTTTTTCGAATAACTTGATGAAGAACCACTGATTCCACTTGTAGTAGTCGGGCATGCAAGTGGTGACTTCGCGCGACCAGTCGTAGGCAAAGCCCAGGCGCTTCATCTGCGCCTTCATGTTGGCGATGTTGCGGAGAGTCCATTCGCGCGGCGGAGTGTTATTGGAGATAGCGGCGTTTTCCGCGGGCAAGCCGAAGGAATCCCATCCCATGGGATGAAGGACGTTGTAGCCGTTCATCCACATGTAGCGCGCAAGGGCGTCACCGATGGCATAGTTGCGCACGTGGCCCATGTGCAGAGCGCCCGAAGGGTAGGGCAACATCTCAAGCACGTAGAATTTCTTCTTGGACGAATTGGGTTCGGCGGCGTATAGGGACGAGTCTGACTGCCAGCGCTCGTACCATTTGGTCTCGACGGATTGCGGGTCGTAGCGATCGTCGCGTTGTGACTTTTCTTCCTGGGACATAGGTGACAATCAGTTGTAGGGAGTTTAACTTTTGATTTTACAACGTCCAAGGGCTGCGCCGTGTTCAGAGGCGTTGCTCCGCTACGGCCGGTTTTGAACACGGTCTTTTGCGGCGCTGCCAGCCGTAGCGGAGCTACGGCTCTACTTTCGCAAGCATGACTGCTAGAATTCTGACTGAAAATATGGCACGCAAACTGGATATTTCACGCAGACTGCAAAAGAAAGCTGAAAAGGTAATCCCTGGCGGAGTGAACTCCCCGGTACGAGCATTTCGCTCGGTGGGGGGAGACGCACCGTTCATCGTGCGCGGCGAAGGGTCGCGCATCTGGGATGCGGACGGCAACGAATACATCGAGTATCTGGGCTCATGGGGACCGCTGATTCTCGGTCATGCCGCGCCTGAAGTGGTGGAAGCGATTATCGCGGCAGCGCGCAAGGGAACCAGTTTTGGCGCCTCGACGCCAGCGGAGGCGGAGTTAGCTGAGATGGTGATCTCGGCCTTTCCGCATATGCAGAAGGTGCGATTTGTAAGCTCCGGGACCGAGGCGACCATGTCGGCGATCCGGCTGGCGCGGGCGTTCACCAAGCGCAAATACATTGTGAAGTTCGAGGGCTGCTATCACGGCCATGCCGATGCGTTGCTGGTGAAAGCAGGTTCGGGAGTAGCGACGCTGGGGATACCGGGCTCGGCGGGGGTTCCCGAGGAATTCACCCAATTTACGCTGGCATTGCCGTACAACAGCGTTGACGCGGTGGAGCAAGCGTTCGCGAAGTTCAAGAATCAAATTGCCTGCGTGATCGTGGAACCGGTGGTGGGAAACATGGGTTGTGTGCCACCAGCGGATGGATATTTGCAAGCCTTGCGCAACATCACCAAGCGAGACGGAGCGGTGTTGATTTTCGATGAGGTGATGACAGGCTTCCGGCTGGCGTTTGGCGGGGCACAAGAACTATATGGCGTGCAGCCAGACTTAACTACCATGGGAAAAATCATCGGCGGCGGTTTGCCGGTAGGCGCCTACGGCGGGCCCTCTGACATTATGGATCTGGTGGCTCCACTTGGACCGATGTATCAGGCGGGCACGCTGTCGGGAAACCCGTTGGCGATGGCAGCGGGGTTTACTACACTGTGCTATCTCAACGAGAATCGCCGCGAGCTTTACCCGCGGCTGGAGAGCCTTAGCGCTGATCTAGTGCTGGGCATAACGGACGCGGCTAAAGATGCAGGCATTCCGGTGGTGGCGAATCGAGTGGGATCCATGTTCACATGGTTCTTTACGGATACTCCGGTGACCAACTGGGACACGGCCTCGAAGAGCAATACGGAAGCTTTCGGGAATTTCTTTCGGAGAATGATGGAGAGCGGAGTTTATCTGCCTCCGTCGCAATACGAGGCGGCGTTTTTAAGCGCGGCCCATACTGAAGATGATGTGCAGCAGTCGATTGCGGCGGCGAGAGAGGCGTTTGTGGCGGCGTGAGCAGAAGTCAGAAAGCAGAATTTAGAATGCAGAATTAAGAACACAAGTTGAAATCCGGGCGGGATAACCGACGACCGGCTGGTGTTTTTAAGTTGTCAGTTCCTAGTTCTTAGTTCTAATTCTGCATTCTGTATTCTTAATTCTGACTTGTGCTTGTGCCGCTTCACGGCTGAACCGATTTAACTAGGGCTGATGCATCAACTCCGGGATGGTTACGAAATCGTAGCCTTCTGCTTTATAACGAGTGATGAGGCGGTCGGTGGCGGCGACTGTTCTTGAGCGGTCGGTGCCCAGTTGCTTGTGACTACCGTCATGCAACACGATGATGCCTCCGCCCTTTAGACTCTTCGCGACGTTCTGTTCGATATGCGCGGGCGTGGCCCTTTCCAGCCAGTCATATCCGATCGCGGTCCACATTACTGTTTCCAGTCCTAACTCGCGCGCGATGCGCAACACTGCGGGGCGACGGCCTCCGTAGGGGGGGCGGAATAAGTTTGAGTGGGGCCCCACAGCGTCACCAATTGCATGGCTGCACGCGCTTAGCTGGGCTCGCACTTGCACGGAAGTTTCGAAAATTAACTGGGGATGGGTGAAAGTGTGGTTCCCCACGATGTGGCCTTCGCTTACAAGGTCGCGCACAATTTGCGGCCGCTGCGCCACGAAACGGCCGATCAGAAAGAAAGTTGCTTTGACCCCATGCTTATTCAGGACCTCCATGAGGCGCGGTGTATCGGGATCGTTGGGGCCGTCGTCGTAGGTCAACGCTATTTTTCTTGAAGGAGCTTTCGCACCACGAAACGTGGGGCCGTACCATTGCCCTGAAGGTGCCATGGTCTGGTATCCGGCGGCAGATGCAACCGCAGCGGCGACCGCGGTAAGAGCCAGCTTGAGCATTGAATGATTGTAGCGGGAAGGAGAAAGAATGAAGAAGGTCGAAGGCAGAAGGCAGAAGGCGCACTCAGAGTGCGGAATTCAGAGAATAGTTGGAGTTTGGGCGGGGCACGCTAAGGTTGGCGGGTGTTCTAGCTGTCAATTCCTAGTTCTCAGTTCCCGGTTTACTTCTGCATTCTGACTTCTTCATTCTGCATTCTTAATTGAGACTTCTGCCTTCCCATCCTGCCTGTTAACTCTTCGCGCAATTGTCTGCTTGGGCGGGTCGCGTTATCCTGCATACGTCTTCTTTCTCCCGAAAACATGGCTAATCTTTTTGAGCTTCCCCGGTATATTGCTGTTGAAGGCCCCATAAGAGTCGGCAAGAGCACGTTGGCTGGGCTTTTGGCGGAGCGCCTGAATGCGCAACGGGTCATGGAGCCCGAGGAGAACCCTTTTCTGTCCTCTTTTTACAAGGGAGAACGTGGCGCAGCGTTCCAGGCCCAGTTTGCTTTTTTGATTCGCCGCTTTGAGCAGCTTCGCACACTGGACGTGGGCGGACGCTCGCATAAGGCGGTGGTCACCGACTTTGTTTTCGAGAAAGATAAACTTTTCGCCTGCCTGAATCTCACCGACCTCGAACTCGAGACCTACAATCGCTACTACAATTTTTTTCGCGAGCAACTGCCCACCCCCGACCTGGTTATTTACTTACAGGCCACGCCCGAGGTGTTAAAAAAGCGGCTGAAGAAGAAGAATGCTCCGGGAGAAAGAGCAATCAACGAGGATTATCTGGAAGAAGTAATCAAGGCCTACGAACACTTTTTCTTTCACTACACATCTTCTGACCTGCTGATCGTCAATACTTCAGAAATTGATTTCGTGGAGCGCAACGAAGATTTGCAGGAATTGCTGCGAAAGGTATCCGCGCCGATTAAAGGCACGCAATATTTTCTGCCGCTGGGAAGCCAGGACGCAGCCAGCGCCTGATTACGGCTCAAAGGGCAGGGTCACCACCACTCTGGTCCCTTGCCCGTCCGACACAATTTGCAGGGTGCCATCGAACTGACGGACGCGTTCTTCCATACCACGAACCCCAACCCCAGCCTTGGCCGTAGTCATTTCCTGCTGTTTCTCCGGAGAAATCCCCTTTCCACGATCACTTATTTCGAAACGGACGCCACCCTGAAAACGAGACAGTGAGATCTTGGCGGAGGAACTTCCGGAGTGGCGATGAACGTTAGTCAGCGATTCCTGCACGACTCGAAAAATAACCAACTCCAATTCTTTTGGAAGCCGGCCAAAGTCGTCAGGCAATTCCAGATCAACTTTTATTTTGCTGCGTTCGGAAAATCCGTCGGCATACCAGCGCAGAGCTGAACTCAGTCCCACCTCATCGAGCAGCGGAGGATGGAGCAGGTATGAAAGAGTGCGCAGCTCCTTGGAAAGATCGTCGGATAGCTGCTGACTCTCGGCCGCCAAAGCGGTGAGTTTCGGGTCTTGGCCCACAGCAGCTGATTGCAACGTCGCAAGATTCATTCCTAGCGCTACCAGAGTTTGCCCGGCGTGGTCGTGAAGTTCGCGGGCCATATGGCGGCGTTCTTCGTCCTGGGTACGTAACAGACGTCCGGTAAGCTTTCGTAAACTGGTTTCGGCGCGTTGACGATCCAGGATCTCAGCGTTCAACGCCGCGGTTCGTAGCGCGACCTTCTTTTCCAGTTCATCGTTGGCACGCCGAAGTGCCTCCTCCGCACGTTTTAATGGCGTAAGGTCGGTGACGAAGGCGGCAACCTCAGAGTCTGTGCCGGAGCTCTCAATTACAGCCGCCCCGAGCAGAATCGCTACGCGACGTCCGTCTTTGGCCAGATATTGTTTTTCATAAATCTCACAGCGGCCAGAATCGCGCAACTGTTGCACTGCTACGGCATCAATCGCGGCATATTCGGGCGGGGTAAGTGTGTCCCAACGGACTTTTCCAGCATTGACCTCATTTTCGGAGTACCCGAGCGTCATCAAAAGAGCAGGGTTGATGTAGGTTAATTCGCCGGTGAGATTGCCGATAACCATGCCGAAAGGATCCGCTTGTGCCAGGCTCTTAAAACGCCGGGCGGCTTGGGCGATTTCCAACTGCTGGGTTTCGGTTTGTAGCAGGGCTGCAATGCGAGAGCCCACCAACTGGAAGAACGTTTGGTAGCTGGCATCAAAAGGCAGACGGGGACTAATCCCAAAAACCAGAACAGCCTGAATTGCTGATCCCGTCATTCGTAGCGGCAGTACATACGCGGACGTCACCGCTTCCGGCCAGGGTGGACAGGCAATTTCTCCGAAGCGCTGCTGCATGTCCTGGAGCAACAAAGGTGTGTAGGAGTTTCCAACGTCAGCTAATGGCCAGTCACTCGGTTGCGCCATAGGACCACAACACGCAGTCCTTCCGGCCTGAACAATTTCGCCCTGGGTCAACAGATAGAGCACAGCAAATGGAATATCCGCCGGGTCGTGGTCCAGCTTCTTCACTAATGCTTGCGCAAAAGGCAACAGCGGAAGGGATTGTGGAAGATCGCCAGCCGCCGAATCAGCGGCAATTGAAAGCAAGGTCCTTAGGCGCCTCTCGCTCAGCACCTGTTCTGTGGTTTCGCTGCACACCACCAGAGTGCCCTGCACTACACCATAGCTGTCTCGCACCGGACTATAGCTATAGGTCCAATAAACCTCTTCCAGCTTGCCATTGCGGTTGATGGGGACGAGCTGGTTGGCGTTCCAGGTGGACTCGCCCTTACCCATCACCGCTTCTATCTGGGGGCCAATAATGGGCCATATTTCGGGCCAACACTGGATTCCGCACTGGCCAATGGCTAAGGGATGTTTGTCAGCACGTATGCTGGGCCGATACCCATCGTTGTAAAACTGGATCAGTTCCGGTCCCCACCACAAGAACATGGGATGGCGGGATGCCAGCAGCATGTTGACCGTGGTTATGAGCGTGTCAGACCAGTTGTCGACTGCACCGAGCGGAGTGTTCGGCCAGTCAAACTCGCGGATCAGATCGGCCATCTCTCCCTGGCCAATGATTCGGGACGCGCCGCGGCTATCGCCGGCACCGGGCGCGCTTCCATGATTTGAGGGTTGCGAAAACGAGGGCATGTCTATTTCAGGCTGCCAAACTGTTTCCAGAGGCACGGGTCATCCTGTCGAACAGTGACTGAAGTCCCTTGCCTGAATCCTGTGAGTGCAGCCTACTACTAGCGCATTGCAGAGCATACCATTTGGTAGCTAGGAGGTCTGCATTCCAGAGGACGAACGACTAAGTAGCAGTCCCGGAGCGAGACTGGATGATAAAGAGTTTTCCTCCTAACCAGGCGGTGGGCATTGCGAGAATGACTAATGCAAGCGGATACCAATGAGGCCCCATCGAGGGTACGTGGTTCCAGGTTGCCACTGCCCCGGCAATGCCCAAAACAAAACCAATGGCCCCGCCCACGAGCGCGTGCTGCATGGGCCGATAAGGCGCGAGCCACGCAGTGATGTAACTGCCAGCTACCCCGTAAGCGGCCCGGTAAATAGTGGCGATTACCAACAGCGGGCCTGCCATTGGCTGGCCCAAGTCTGGATACAGTCCCGCGACATGTAAACCCAGATCAGAGCCGGCAGACAGAACCACCACCACAACAAAGCCACCCAGGATCGCTAGAGCGCTGCGACCCAGGCGTCGCGGACGCGGCATTTCGACCATGATTTGCAGTTCCTCCTACTAGGCGCGCAATGATAGCAGCACGCCATCGAGCCGGTCATAGCCCGCAGACAAACCGCTTTCCATCGGGGACTTGAGGACGGAGTCACGCGCTTCTCGGGATTCGTACTCCATAGTCATGGTCAGAGTAGTTTTTCCGCCCTGTTCGACCAACACAATTGTGCCCACCGCTTCCCCGGGGTACCACGCTTCATCGAACTTTTCAGTCGTGACCACGCGTTCGGGCACAACAATTTCGCGATAGAAGCCACCCATCCCCATCTCAAAGCCGTCTTTTTCTCGCCGCCACAAGTAGCGATACGCGCCCCCAACCCTGAGATCAATCTCGCAAATCGGCATGGTCCAGCCTTTGGGACCGAGTAACCACTGCCTGACCAGCTCCGGTGTGGTAAGGGCCCGAAAAACCATGGCGCGAGGCGCATCGAATACTCTGGTAATGACTACTTTGCGGTCTCCGTTGGCGGCAATTTTTAGGTTTGACATCAGTCGAGCCTCCGTCGTGAGCGTCTGGCAGCGCCAGGCTTTGTCTTTTCAGCTTTCATTTGGTTAAGCAATTGATCGAGACTGTTGAATCTAAGCTCCCAAAACTGCCGGTAGTTCTCCAACCATTGGCTGGCATCGGCCAAAGGTTTAGCTTCCAGGCGTCGCGGCCGCCGCTGTGCCTGGTGTGCGCTGGAGATAAGCCCAGCCCGCTCCAGAACTCTAAGGTGCTTGGAGATCGCCGGCTGGCTCATGGCAAAAGGCTCAGCCAGCTCCGTCACCGATGCCTCGCCCGCCGCTAGTCGGGACAGAATGGCGCGACGCGTTGGATCGGCGAGAGCCGCAAAGGTTGAGCTGAGGTGGTCTGTCATTTACATAACCTATTAGTTAAATAACTATATGGTTATATACACTTGCGCGATCGGCTGTCAAGGGAAGATACGGGCTAGCCGCGAATTAGGGGCCGGGTGAGGCAGGTAGGACCGCCGCCGCCGTTGATGCCGAGTTCTGAGGCAGCGAAGGTGCGGACGTCGAATCCGGCGTCGCGAAGCTTTTGATTGGTCTTGGGATTCTCTTCAATTGCTAATAAGCGACGACCGCCCAGTGCAAGTACATTACAGGCGAGCGAGTCGCGTTCCGAATCATCGATTTCGATGAAGCTATGCTCTCGCGAGTGCAAGAGGCCCACCGTCTCTACCGACAGCCAAGCTACGTCTACGAGAATAGTCTTTTCGTCGAGCACACTCATTAGTGACATCAGATGCAGACAGGCAGATGGACCTGTGCCATAGGGTAGCGGCGCGGAAATGACCTCCACGTTGCCGGGAGAGACCAGGGCACGCAACTGTTCTATTCCAGCTGCGTTGGTGCGAAAGCCGTTGCCAACCAGCAGGGTTTTTGCATCAAGCCAGACCATGTCTCCGGCTTCGGCAGTGCCGGGTGGCTTGATTTCACCCGCTATGCCAATCCCTAAGCTTTTGGCGAACTGGCGATGCGCTGCCGTTTCTGAAACCCGATTTGCTTTGCCGGGATTCAGAATTATGATTCCTTCCTCTATCATTAACGATGGGTCGTGAGTATAGACGGCGTCGAGAGATAAGCCGGGCGAGGGGGCGAGCGCAATCACTTCCACCTCCGCGGTCTGCAACTGGCGGCATAGGTCGTCATGCTGGGCCTGCGCGACGGGGTAGTTGGGCGCATGGTTGAAACCCAGGGTTGGCCAGAGTTGCGCTTTGGAGGGAGTGTCCCAGCCTGCGGTTCGCGGCGTGCAGACCAGGACGCGCAACAGAGGCGCAACCATGGAGTGGGAATTGTGGGTCATCGTGGGCTTTCCTCTTGGCTATTTTAATGATCGACTGGAGGATTCGTCTGCGTTTACAATAGCCCAGCAGCCGAGAAGCTGCAGACAGGCTCTATCCGCCACGGCGGAGGGGCACTGGAGGCCAAAGTGAGTCTTACCCCGATCGGCGATCCTCGCCAGAAGATTACCCCTGTTTCCCTGCGTGAAAAGAAACTCCGGCACGAACCGATTGCCTGCCTGACGGCCTACGACTATGCCGCGGCGCGGCTGGTTGACGAAGCTGGCATCGACATCGTTCTGGTCGGTGACTCGCTCGCCATGACTGTGCTGGGCTACGAGAATACGCTGTCGGTAACAGTTGACGAGATGCTACATCACGTCCGCGCAGTCCGGCGCGGCGTGAAAAATGCGCTATTGCTCGCGGACATGCCTTACGGGTCTTATCACGTAGGTGGCGATGACGCCGTACGAAACGCCTCGCGGTTCATCAAGGAAGGTGGCGCCGAGGCGGTAAAGATCGAAGGCGGGGAGAAACGGGTGGATGTAATTCGCCGGGTAATTGATGCGGAGATTCCCGTCGCGGGGCATATCGGGTTAACGCCGCAGTCGGTCAACGTGATGGGAGGATATAAAGTCCAGGGCAAGTCGCTAGGGGAGATTGAACAGCTTATGCGCGATGCGATAGCACTTGATCGCGCTGGCGTCATCTGTATTTACCTGGAAGGAATTCCACGCGAAGTTGCTGCACTGATCACCGCTGAGGTTAACGCGCCGACCATCGGAATTGGTGCGGGCCCGGAATGTGACGGTCAGGTGCTGGTGTTTCACGATCTGCTGAATCTGAGTTTTGGCCCACCCACGAAGTTTGTACGTCACTACGGAGATGCGGCTGCGCTCACATCGAATGCGGTGCAGGCGTTTGCCGCTGACGTGCGCTCGCGGCAGTATCCCTCAGACGCGGAGTCGTACCACCTACCCAAAGAAACCCGTCTGGCGCTCGAGACCGTGCTGGAACGCAAGCACGCGTTGAAGCGGTAGATCCACTCGGCGAATGAAAATTTTACGAACTGTAAATGATATGCGTTTGGCGTGCCGCGCCGCCAAGGGATCCACAGGGCCGTTAGGAGTCGTGCCCACCATGGGTGCCCTGCACGACGGCCACTTGTCACTGGTAAGAGCGGCCCGAGCCCGGTGTGGTGTGGTGGTGGCCACGCTATTTGTGAACCCCACGCAGTTCGGGCCGAACGAGGACTTCGCCAAATATCCGCGCAGCTTCGAGCGAGACTGTGCCTTGCTGGAAAACGAAGGTGTCGATCTGATGTTTGTGCCGTCAGTGGAGGAGATGTACCCGGCTGGCGCAGTGACGTATGTGACGGTCGAGGGGTTGAGCGACCGGCTGTGCGGAAAATCGCGCCCCGGGCACTTTCGCGGGGTTACCACTGTAGTGGCGAAACTGTTCAACATTGTGGAACCGGATGTGGCTTTCTTTGGCCAGAAGGATGCTGCGCAAGTGGCAGTCATTCGCCAGATGGTTCGTGATCTAAACCTGCCGGTTGAGATTGCAGTTGGAGCGATTGTGCGGGAAGCGGATGGTCTGGCAATGAGTTCGCGGAACGCTTATCTCGACGCGACGCAGCGAAAGGCGGCGTTGGCGTTATACAGATCTCTAGTTGCAGCACAGAAATTATTTGAAGGCGGCGAGCGATCTGCCGAGAAATTAATAGCCTCGGGTAAGCAGGCCTTCGCGAAGGAAACTGGAGCGCGTCTAGATTATCTAGACTTGGTCGATCCGGACTCGCTAGCGCCGGTTGAGCGACTGGCCGGTCCGGCTCTGCTGGCCGTGGCAGGATTCGTGGGCGCTACTCGATTGATCGACAACTTGATCCTCGTTCCCTAGGCGCTCAGTTGGGGCCCGCCAGAGCTGGATAGAGAGCCTCCCGTTCACTGCTGAATGCTTCGTCCTGATTGCGGTTCGAGACCGTTCCCTTGCTATCGGGCGGCTTTAAAGCCTTTCACTGCTATATTTTCATTAGGCTTATGGAATCTCGTTATGCGCGGTGGATGTATCAATGGGAGTCGAAACTCACTTCGGTGGACAACAACCGGGTGGTGCGTCCCCTGGAGTGGGGAATCGAATTTGCCCCGGCTTGGCCATGCCGCAACGGACACACCGCCGAACAGATAGCCTCGGATCCCGAAAAATTCCTTTGTGACTACAACCGGCGGGTAGTAACCACCAGCGACGAATTTTACGCGTACGACAAGCCTACCGATTTCCGGCTGGAGCGGCGAGAGATTCAGGTTTTTAGTACTCGCGAAATACCCGATCCGGCTTTAGAGCGGAAGGTCAAAGGCACGTATGCCGAATTCCTCCGCTTTACATCTCCGGTAAAAACCAGTTATCCGGAAAATAATCTGGTGAATGCGCGCTGGTTTCCGGCTCGCGGGCGCCGGGCTGTGGTCCTACTGCCGCATTGGAACTCTGACGCGTTGGCTTACACAGGACTCTGCCGAATTTTGAACATGTTGGGAATTGCGGTGTTACGGCTCAGCATGCCGTATCACGACATTCGCATGCCGGCGGAGATCCGGCGTGCTGACTATGCGGTTTCAGCCAACATCGGCCGAACCCTCGATGCAAGCCGCCAGGGGGTGCTCGACGTGCGTTGCTGCCTCGATTGGCTGGAGGGTCAGGGCTATAGCCAGCTTGGAATTGTGGGCACCAGCCTCGGTTCGTGCTATGCGTTTCTGGTGGCCGCGCATGACCCACGAATCCGGGTTGCAGTTTTTAATCATGCTTCGACTTATGTTTCGGACGTGGTTTGGCATGGCCAGTCGACGCGCCATATTCGCGAAGGGCTGGATCCGCACATCGATCTTGACCGGCTGCGCGATATGTGGCGGGCGATCAGTCCCATGTCCTATTTCGAGCAGTATGCCCGTTGGCCAAAGAAATCGCTCATCATTTACGCCAAGTACGATTTAACTTTTCTGCCAGAACTGTCACGGGAGGCGATCGCCGCATTTGCCCGCTACGGCATTGACCACAAGGTCTCGATTCTGCCGTGCGGACACTACACAACCGGGGAGTCGCCGTACAAATACATCGACGGCTGGCGGATGGCGTCGTTCTTGCGTACCGCCTTTGATGGGTAGGGATCTCCGGGACCGGAATAGGTGCAGTTGTCTGAGCAGAAGCGAGTGCTAAATCCGGCGCGCTTCATTAGAATTGAGTCCATGAAGATTGCCCTTGGTTCCGACCATGCAGGCCTGGAACTCAAAGACAAAATCATGCAGCATCTGACGGCCGCAGGAATAAATGTCGAGGATGTGGGCACGCACTCGGCAGAGTCGGTGGATTATCCTGATTATGCTGAACTGGTGGGCAATCGCGTGACCCAGCGCGGCGCAGACTACGGCATCTTGGTGTGCGGCAGCGGCATTGGAATGTCGATCGCGGCCAATAAAATTCATGGCATTCGCGCTGCCAACGTTCACAGTGAAATTGAGGCGCAATTAAGCCGGGAGCACAATGACGCCAACGTATTGACGCTAGGAGGACGAATGCTGGACGATAAAACCGCATTCAGCATTGTCGATCGCTGGCTGGCAACATCGTTCCCCGGCGGCGAACGACATAAGCGGCGTCTGGAAAAAGTTCAGGCCCTGGAAGCTGTAAGGTAATAGTCAAAATTCACATCCTGTTCAGGACACATCATGAAAAGTTCTGCGATGTCGCGATCGTTGGCCGAATTTGATCCCGAGGTGGCTGCGGCCATCGACCATGAAGTGCAGCGGCAGCACGAAGGCCTGGAGCTGATTGCTTCGGAAAACTTTGTCAGTGAAGCCGTGCTCGAAGCCATGGGTTCGGTATTCACCAACAAGTACGCGGAAGGCTATCCCGGGAAACGGTACTACGGCGGCTGCGAGTTTGCCGATGTAGTAGAGAACCTGGCCCGTGATCGGGCAAAGGAGCTTTTTGGCGCGGAATATGTGAACGTGCAGCCCCATGCGGGATCGCAGGCCAATATGGAAGCGTATGCGGCGGTGCTACAGCCGGGGGACACGATTCTCGGACTAAATCTGGCGCATGGCGGTCATCTGACGCATGGCCACCCTCTGAATTTTTCCGGCAAGACTTACAAGATCGTGCCATACGGGGTCACCAAAGAAACCGAAACCATCGACTACGACGACCTTGAGCAACTGGCGGAAAAGGAACATCCCAAGATGATCATTGGCGGGGGTAGCGCCTATCCACGGGTCATTGACTTTGAGCGCATGCGAAAGATCGCAGACAAAGTTGGCGCGCTGTTTCTCGTCGACATGGCGCACTTTGCCGGTCTGGTGGCCGGCGGGGCGCATGCATCGCCGGTGCCACACGCTCATATTGTGACCTCGACAACCCACAAAACGCTGCGCGGTCCTCGCTCCGGAATGATTCTGGCGAATGCGAGTTTTGGCGCGGCGATTGACAAGACGGTCTTCCCCGGCAGCCAGGGCGGACCGCTGGTCCATATTATTGCCGCAAAGGCGGTATGTTTCCGCGAGGCCATGCAGTCGAGCTTCCGTGAATATGCGCGGCAGATTGTAGCGAACGCCAAAGTGCTGGCGGAGACGCTGGCGGCTGAAGGCTTTCGCGTAGTTTCCGGTGGGACCGATACTCATTTGCTGCTGATCGATGTGTTCTCTAAGGGCATGTTTGGCAGCGAAGCCGAGAAAGCACTGGGCGAGGCGGCTATCACTGTCAATAAGAATGCGATCCCGTTCGATGCGAATCCGCCGATGAAGCCAAGCGGCGTTCGCATTGGTACTCCTGCTCTTACGACTCGCGGCATGAAAGAGGGCGAGATGCGGCAGGTGGGACGCTGGATTGCGGAGGCGTTGCAACATCGCACCGATGCAGCAGTGCTTTCGAAAATAAGGAGCCAGGTATTTGAGCTGGCGGAAGCCTTCCCGCTGTATCTGGAACGGCGGGCGGTTGAGGCGCGAGCCTGATCATTTCTGGCTCATTTGCATTGTCGTCTTTAGAGCATTTGTACTTCCCCGCATACACTATCTCTCAGTTTTACTGATAAATCGCTGCCGGAAGTGCAGCGGTCCTTCGCTTCACTCAGGATGACAATGTTTGGGTAGCAGGATGACATGGGTTTGATTTGAATTCCCTCATTTGCGATGAATTGTTTGTGATTAAATCGAAGCCATGAAAGTCGCCATCGATATTCGGCGGATGACCGACTTTGGCGTTGGCACTTATACGCGCAACGTGGTGCGGGCCTTGGGCCGGCTCGACGTAGTGAACGAATACTTTCTGATTGGGCCGCCACAGAAAGTGGCCGAGATGGGGTCACTTCCCGGCAATTTTCAAAGCGTTGCGCTGGTCGAGCCTGACACCACGGTCAAAGGGTATCTTGAATCACGTTCCATCCTGAAGCGTTTAAATTGCGACCTAGTGCATGTGCCGCATCTGTTCTGGATGCCGCGCTATTTCAGCTGCCCCTACGTGGTGACAGTTCACGATGTTTTCGATCACATGGCTCGCACTCGCGGGCGATCGAGCCTGCGGCGGTCGCTACATTTCCATCTCACCGGCCGAGTGCTGAAGGGGGCTTCGCGCATCTTCGCGGTGTCTAATTTCACCAAGGATGAAATCTCGACTATTTTTCGCATTCGCCCCAGCCGCATCGACGTTATTTACAACGCCATCGATGAACGCTTTCTACACGGACATGCTACCGATGTCGATCGCAAGCTGCTGGTAGAGCGCTACCAGATCAACTATCCATTTCTGCTCTATGCCGGGCGAATCAGCCCGCACAAGAATCTGGTACGGATCATTGAGGCTTTTTCGGCGCTGCGGGCCGAGTTGGAAAAGGAAGGAAAGTTTCCTGACCTGAAGCTGATCATCATCGGCGATGAACTTTCCAAAAATCCTGACTTGCGGCGCACCGTTATTCGCGGCGGAGTGCAGAACGATGTGCGCTTTCTAGGGTTCGTACCGATTGAGGTGCTACGCATCTTTTACGATGCGGCGAAGATCTTTGTGTTTCCCTCGCTCTATGAGGGATTTGGGTTGCCCCCGCTGGAAGCGATGGCACACGGCACGCCCGTGCTAGCTTCCAATACTTCGTCGTTGCCTGAGGTGGTGGGGAATGCCGCTGTGTTGGTAAATCCGGAAAATGTTTTTGAGATTATGCGCGCCATGCATCGCGTACTCTGCGACCAGGGATTGCGCGAGCGGATGAAGCGGCGATGCTACGAGCAAGCCAAGAAATTTTCCTGGGACATTGCGGCCCGGCAGCTGCTCGATGCCTACCAAGCGGTGGCCGACAAGCGACACCGCTCGTCACGGGTAATACAAGAAGAGCACGTGGGGCGAGTGGCGAGTTCCTGAATTATCCTTTCAGCAAGGGCTGGCCGGGTGAGGTCAGGCTCAGGCGCTGGAGCTTTCCCGCCAACCGCGTACGGTCCTGATCGGAGGACGCTGCGGCGTGGCGTTTGCGCAGTTTGGCGATTTTTTCCTGGCGGGTACGGCGACGGCGAATTTCCGGGCGACGGCTAGGTGCTGACATTAGGACTCCTGATTTATGTTTCGTAAGCTACGCAGATTATAGGGGCTATTGATGTTAGGCGCAAAGGAGTTGTGGCGGCCTACCTTTGGTTCCCCCAGGCAAGTCCGGCCTGTCAATGTTGAGACACGCGGAAGAGGGTATAGGGGTCCTTCGGCGCAAAGAGCGCGCCTCAGGATGACAACCTATCTATTGGGCTAGCGTTTTGCTGATGGGTTCGATTCGTTTTATTCATGATGACCCAGGAAGTAACCTTGACAGACTTGCCTCCTGTTCTCTAGCATTTAACTATGTCGCAGGCCACCTGCCAGATCGCGTGTCCATGTTGTTGTTGTACGCGGATCCTATCTGGCGTGGGAGAACTGCTGATTTAAAAATCCTTTAGCAATCATACGGATATCAGCCACCGCCAGATAAGAGTCTGGTGGTGGCTTTTTTTTGTGCCAAAGGGCGAGAAGAGGGATACGCAGTAATGAGTTTATTTCCAATGTTCGTGAAGCTAGAAGGCCGGCATTGCCTGGTGGTGGGCGCCGGAGCCATTGCTCAGGCCAAAATCCCGAGCCTGCTGGAAGCAGCCGCAAAGGTGCGAGTCGTGGCGCCAGAAGCCAACGATGTGGTCGCGGAATTAGCCCATAGCGGAAAAGTAATTTGGGAGCGGCGCGCGTTTCAACCTTCCGATCTTGACGGCGTTTTTTTAGTGATCGCGGCAACTTCGTTGCATGAGTTAAATGGCTGGGTTTTTGTCGAAGCGCGAGCGCGTGGCATTCTTTGCAACGCAGTTGACGATCCGGAAAATTGCGATTTTTACTACGGATCGGTGGTACGGCGGGGAGATTTACAGATTGCGATTTCGACCGCCGGACATAGTCCGGCGCTTTCGCAGCGGCTTCGTCAGGAACTCGAGTTGCAGTTCGGGCCGGAATATTCGGACTGGCTGCGGGAACTGGGGAAGCGGCGGGAACAATTATTTTCCCAGGACATTGACCCTGAAGAACGACGGCAGTTATTGCACGCAGTCGCCAGCCGCGAAGCCTTTGAAGCAAAACACGCGGCCACGAAAGCGGGGCTCATTCATGCCCGGTAAGGTCTATCTGGTGGGCGCGGGGCCGGGAGATCCAGAGCTTTTGACACTGAAAGCTCATCGCCTGATCAAGTCGGCAGATGTGATCCTGCACGATGCGTTGGTTGGCCCCGAAATTCTCAAACTGGCCGCGCCGACTGCCACGGTGCGCAATGTGGGGAAACGTTCTGGACGCAAGAGCACCCAGCAGCAGGAGATCAATCGGCTGCTGATTAGCTACGCCAAGTTTGATCTGCAGGTAGTTCGGCTGAAGGGCGGCGACCCTCTCATCTTTGGGCGCTGCGGCGAAGAAATTGAAGCGCTGCTTCATGCCAGGATCGACTTCGAGGTTGTGCCCGGTATAACCGCGGCACTGGGCGCGGCGGCTTCTAGCAGAATTCCTCTCACCCACCGCGAGGTTTCATCCGCTCTACTCATTCTTACCAGCCATCGCTCGGATGCCAGCGACGATGGGGGCTGGCCAATGCCGTTGCCCAGGAACGCGACCATCGTTGTGTATATGCCGGGGAAAGATTACCGGGCTCTGGCGCACAAGCTCCTACGCGGAGGCCTGCACGAGTCAACGCCTTGCGCCGTTATTTCGCAGGCGACATCGCTCCAAGAGAGCGTCCACCTTACTACGATTAGGAATTTGTTTAAGGCGCCTCAGTTAACTGCGCCCAACCTGCTGGTGGTGGGCGAAGTAGTGGCACTTGCGGATCAAACGCCATTTCTTGATTTAGCGAAGGTTCAGTGGGAAAACGAACACGAGTTTGTGACGACAGTTTCGCAGAGTGAATTTTTTGCAGCGAGCCGCAAGGCTGAAAGCGACGGAACTTCCGTTAATCAGGAGCAGCCAGATTGAAAGAATCCCTGGAGCAGATGAAGACACAATCCGAGAGCTGGAGCGCAGAGGAGGTTTTGGGTTGGGGCTTTGCCAATTTCGGCAATGGCATCGAAATGGCGTCAGGATTTGGTGTCGAAGGCATGGTGCTGATTGATCTCGCCTCTCGTGTTACTTCCAATTTGCGAGTGTTCACGCTAGATACGGAATTTCTGTTCCCAGAGACCTATGACCTGATTGACCGGGTGGAGAAGAGGTATGGAATCTGCGTGGAACGAATCTATGCGGCGTTGACGCCGGAAGGGCAGGAGCGAACTTATGGCCCCGCGTTGTGGAGCCGGACCCCTGACCTTTGCTGCGATATGCGGAAAGTGGAGCCGCTGCGACATAAGCTTTCGACTTTAAAAGCGTGGATCACGGCCATTCGGCGCGACCAGAGCAAAGCCAGGGCTAATGCGGGAAAAATTCAGTGGGATGAAAAATTCCGGCTGGCCAAGCTGAATCCCATTGCCGACTGGACCATGGAAATGGTGTGGAGCTACGTATTTAAGCACGACGTTCCCTACAACCCTTTGCATGATCAAAACTACCCGAGCATTGGGTGCACTAACTGCACACGGGCTATCAAACCGGGAGAGGATTCTCGCGCGGGTCGTTGGTCGGGTCTTGCTAAGACCGAGTGTGGGCTTCATTTGGATGGTCAGCCGGCCTCGGCTGAGAATCTGGTCCAGATTGGAATTGCAGCAGGCGACGACTAAAACCGGCCTCCTGGGCGGTTTCTGCGCCAGTTCCCTGCCTCGTTTATAATCCGCACTACCCATGGACTTCGACCAACTCACCACATTCATGGAAGTGGCCAAGCTCGGCAGCTTTTCGCGCGCCGGGCAGAAGGTTTTTCGTTCACAATCGGCGGTTAGCGCTCAGATCCGACAACTGGAGCAGGAGTATGGAGACCGGCTGCTCGACCGCTCTGGAAAAGATGTAACGCTCACGCCCGCCGGCCGAGTATTGTTCGCATATGCGGAGCGCTTGCTGCAGATGCGCGACGAGTCGCTTCTGGCAGTGGCTGATCAAGGCTCGATACCGCGGGGAACGCTTTCCATTGGGGCAAACGAGGCCACCTGTCTTTACGTTTTGCCCGATGTCTTTGCCAAGTTCTCCAGTCTCTATCCGGGCGTGCAAATCAGTATTTATCGCAACTTCAGCTACAAGATCGTAGAGAAGTTGGAAAACGGCGCTCTCGACGTGGGGATTGTTACCCTGCCCGTGAAGTCCAGCAGCCTGAAGACGCACTCGATTTATCGCGATCAGTTAATGGTGATGGTGAGCCCGCAGAATCCGCTGGCCAAGCATGATGTGGTGTCGGTCGCCGACGTGGCCAAGCAGCCGTTGTTGCTGCCCAAGACCGGCTACAGCCGCAGACTTATGGACAAGTTATTCCGTCCGTATGCTGCGCAATTGCAGATTCGGATGGAATTACCTAGTGTTGGAATGATCAAGAGTTTTGTTGCCGCAGGACTCGGTGTTTCATTAATCAGTGCCAGCTTTGCCCGTGACCAGGTGCTGGCGGGGAGAGTGAAGCTGATTGGGCTACAGGACGAGGAATTGTGGCGTGAATTGGGAGTGGCATATCGTCGGGACCGTACCCTGACCCGCGCCACCAGTACTTTTATCAGCACCGTCCGTCAGCTGGCCGCGACCAAGTAAGTGTGGGGCGGACTCCTGTCCGCCTGCCGGTGGCCGGAAAAATCAGTCTTGGGTCGTTCTGTCCCCCGGCGGACAAGAGTGTCCGCCCCACCTATCAACTTCATTGATTCGAGTCATTCAATTTTCCGATTTCCGTGATTTCACCACAGTTGTTAAGGTAAGAGTAGAGATCGGATTCCGAGAAGAATCAGCAGGACTCGATCCAGGGGAGTCAATCATGAACGAATTAGAGCGCGGATTACACAAAATCATGGAAGAACACCAACACGAGAGCGGCTTGCACGTGATCGGTGGACAACGCCGCCTGATTGACCGTCTGCTGCATTTCTTCGAAGAAGAGCAGAAGTCTCCAGAGAAGAAGAGCCGCGACCAGGAGAATTAGTCGCTTCATTTGCCATCAGATATTTCAGCGCCGCCGCCTAAGGGCGGCGGTTGTTTTTTGAAGAAGATTTGATTCGCACAGTTCGGGCCATTTTAAGACCCACCCTGCCGCAAAATCCTTAGGTATACGTTTTTCCGTATTTTCTCTTGACATAGGGGACGCAGAATTTAGAATGAATACTTATTCATTTCGATGAATAGTCATTCATTATGAGCAAGAGCTTGAGACAAAAGGCCATAGTCACGGTGCTCGAGAAAGGCCCGGTCGCCAGCCAGGAAGACTTGCAGCGCGCGTTGCGCAAGTATGGCTTCAAGGTGGGGCAGGCGACGCTTTCGCGAGATATTCATGAACTGGGGCTGATCAAGACTGGTGAAGGTTACGCTCAAGCCAACGAAGACTTCTCTGATCCCTCCTTACCGCCGGTTTCGCGGATGGTGCGCGAATTCGTCCTCGATGTTCGCGTCGCTCAGAACCTGCTGGTGGTGAAAACTGCCATTGGCAGCGCTCAGCCGGTTGCGGCAGCCCTCGACGGCGAAGACTGGCCGGAGAGCGTTGGCACTATCGCAGGGGACGACACCATTCTGATTGTTTGTCCGGATAAGAAATCAGCCGCACGGCTGGCGGCCCGCACCCAGGAGATGCTTGCCTAAATGCCGGCCAAACTCAAAACAGCGGTCGTGGGAGCGACCGGTTATTCCGGCTTTGAGTTGACGCGCATTCTGCTGCGTCATCCTTTGGTCGATACTCCTATGCTGCTCAGCCGTGGGGCCGAGAGCGGTGGCACGACGAATCTGGCTGATCTCTTCCCTGCTCTTTCCGGTAACGGGGGCTATCCGCTGAAGCCTCTGTTGTGGAGTGCATTGAAGGAGCAAGGCGTGAAGTTGCTGTTTCTGGCAACGCCGCATGATGCCTCGCGGACTCTGGTGCCGGAGGCGGTGGCAAATGGACTGCGCGTGATCGATTTGAGCGGGGCCTGGCGGATTAAGAACGCCGACTACCGCGCGGTGTATGGATTTAAGGACGAAGGCTCGGCGGTAGCCGCCGAATTTACGGACAAAGCTGTGTATGGACTGCCAGAACTAAATCGCGACGAGATCGCTAGTGCGACGGTGGTGGCGAATCCCGGCTGCTACGCGACTACGGTGATTTTGGCTCTGGCGCCGTTGTTGAACGCTGACGTGGTCGATAAAACCCGGGGGATTATTTCCGACTCAAAATCGGGTGTTTCGGGCGCGGGCAAAGAACCCACGGCACGCACCCATTTTGTTTCGGTCGCCGATAATCTTTCGGCATATTCGGTGTTCGGTCATCGTCATCTGGGAGAGATTCTCGAGCAATTAAAGCTTAATGACGGAGAGCTGACATTCACGCCACACCTGTTACCGATTCCGCGCGGGATTCTTTCGACTATTTATTTGCAGTTGAAGCGCGAGATGACGGTGGCCGAAATTGAAACGCTGTTTCGCGATTTCTACAAGGGCGAACGCTGGGTGCGGGTGTTTTCTAATCCCAAGCTACCGGAGATTCAGTTTTCGGTGAACACCAACTATTGCGACCTGGGCTTTGCACTGGCTAAAGACGGGCGGCGCCTGATCGTGGTTTCCTGCGAGGACAACCTGCTCAAAGGCGCGGCCGGGCAGGCGGTGCAGAACATGAATTTGATGTATGGGTTCGACGAAGCGGAGGGCTTGCAATGAAAGTCGTAGTCAAAATTGGCGGCGCGGCGCTCGAAGATAAGGACACACTCCGAAAATGCGCGCATGCACTGGTGGATCTGGCGCGCGACGGACACAAGATCGCGGTCGTTCACGGTGGTGGCAGCACGCTGACCCGCACTCTCGCGCTTTTAGGAAAGAAAAGTGATTTCGTCGATGGACTCCGCATTACTGATGCGGAGACTCGCGACGTTGCTCTGATGGTTCTGGCGGGAATTGTGAATAAGGGAGTGGTCGCGGCGCTGGTGGCGGCGGGCAATCCCGCGATTGGACTGTGCGGCGGCGACGGCATGTCTTTCCGGGCTCGCAAAAAAGAAACAGTCGGCTATGACCTGGGCTTCGTTGGAGAAATTTGCTCGGTCGAACCGCGCTGGCTGGAAGCGATCTGGACCGAGGGCGGAATTCCTGTTCTGTCATCTTTGGCGCTTGGCACCGATGGCGAGTATTACAACGTGAACGCCGACCAGATGGCTTCGGCTTGCGCCGTGGCTTGTCACGCTGACACTCTGATTTTTCTTACCGACGTAGCCGGCGTCAAAAATGCTGAGGGCAGCGTGATTCCATGGCTGAATATGAAAGAAGTTCCTTCCATGGTGGCGACGGCTGTGATCGCAGGAGGAATGCTGCCTAAGCTCGAAGCCTGCAAGCAGGCATTAAAAAAAGGAGTGGGACGAGTGCGCATTATGCCTGCGACCAAGGCGGAAGTTTTGCCGCAATTTTATTTCACGAAAATGGATTGCGGAACCGAGGTGCTGGGCGCATGAACCTGGCCTCGGTAGTAAAGTCCGAATCCGAAGTTTTGTTGCCGACCTACGACCGCCAGCGCGTGCTATTCACCCGCGGTCAGGGCGTCTATCTTTGGGATTCGCAGGGCAAGAAGTATCTCGACTTTTTGAGTGGCCTGGGCGTTAATGCACTCGGCCACGGGCATCCCGCGATTAAGGCTGTTCTGCAGCGGCAAGCGGGAAAGCTGATTCACGTCTCAAATCTGTTTTTTCATGAGTACCAGGCCGAGTTGGCGAAGCAGTTGATCAAAGTTTCGGGCCTCGAGAAGGTGTTTTTTTGCAACAGCGGGACCGAGGCATGGGAAGGTGCTTTGAAGCTGGCTCGGGCCTTCGCCAGGGTCAACAATCCCAACGGACACAAGGCTAAGTGGCGGATTATTGCGCTGGAAAATTCTTTTCACGGCCGCACCTTTGGCTCACTGGCTACCACCGGACAGGCGAAATACCGCCATCCGTTTGCGCCACTATTGCCAGGCGTGAACTTCGTTGCTTTCAACGATGTAGAAGATCTTAAGCGTCAGTTCGATGGCAGCGTGTGCGCGGTATGCCTGGAGACGATTCAGGGCGAGGGCGGCATTAATCCGGTGAGCCCGGAGTTTCTGCAAACCGCTCGCGAATTGACGAAGAAATCCGGCGCGCTGCTGATTCTCGACGAGATTCAGTGCGGCCTCGGTCGCACCGGCAAGTGGTTTGCCTACGAGCAGTACGGGATTACGCCCGACATCGTTACCGTAGCGAAGCCGATTGCTGCTGGCTTGCCGCTGGGCGCGATCCTCACTACCAACCGCGTTGCCAGCGGCATGCATCCTGGGCTGCACGGCACTACCTTTGGCGGCGGGCCATTGGCTTGCGCAGTGGCCATTGAGTTCCTGCGCCAGGTGCAGGGGTTGCTCAAACACATCAACACACTTGGCGATTATTTTCGTGATGGTCTCGAGAAGCTCGCGGCCAAGCACAGCTCAATCCGGGAGATTCGCGGCATGGGATTGATGTTGGGCGTGGAAATTGATTCGGCGGAAACCGCGAAGTCGGCAGTGCAGCAATTGCTCGACCGCGGCATCTTAATTAACCGTACGCACGAAACCGTTTTGCGATTTCTGCCTCCGTATGTAATTCAGAAAAAACATGTCGATGAGGTAATCCGCGCTTTGGATGTGGCCTTGTCGGCCAAGCCAATCGGGACTACGAAATCGAGTAAAGGGAGAAAGCATTGAGCATCCAGCCACTAAAAAGCACACCCGCTTCGCAACCGTTGCCGGCGAAGCACTTTTGGTCGCGTGATTTGGTATCGAGCCGCGATCTTGGTCCGCGCGAGGTTGAAACCGTGCTGAATCTCGCCGCTGTGATGAAAGCGCGTCCCTCCGACTTCAGCAAAGCGCTCGCCGGAAAACAGATGGTGATGTTTTTCGAGAAGGCATCGCTGCGCACGCGGCTGACCTTCGAGGCTGGCATGGCCAGTTTGGGTGGCTCGACCTTCTTCATCGACCAAACCCAGGAACGTCTGGGGGCGCGCGAAACCTTGGCAGACGTGGCACACAATGTCGAGCGCTGGGTGAACGCGATTGTGCTGCGAACTTACGATCAGGAAACGATTGAGCACATGGCGGCCTACGCATCAATCCCAGTGATCAATGCGCTTAGTGGACTGGAGCATCCCTGCCAGGCGCTGGCAGACTACTTCACGCTGCAGGAAAAATTCAGCGACCTGAAGAACATCACGCTGGCTTATGTGGGCGATGGCAACAACGTCTCGCACTCGCTGCTGTTGACTGCTGCCGCTCTCGGTTCGCGGATTCGCATCGCTACGCCAAAAGGCTACGAACCGGACAAGCAGATTGTGGCGGATGCGCTCGCCATCGCCGGCGAAACCGGGGCGAGCATCCAGTTGATGAATGATCCGCACGAAGCCGTTGCCGGGGTGGACGCAATCTACACTGACGCCTGGACCAGCATGGGCTGGGAGCACGAAGCGGAGCAGCGGGTGAAAGTGTTCGCTCCGTATCAAGTAAACGATCAACTGGCTGCGGGAGCGGCGCCGCATGCCATTTTCATGCATTGCCTGCCGGCGCATCGCGGCGAAGAAATTACAGATGCAATTATGGACTGCGAACGCTCGGTCGTATTCGACCAAGCGGAGAATCGCATGCACGTGCAGAAAGCCATCTTGCTGTTGTTGCTGGGCGGAGACATGGGCCGCCTGAAGATTAGGAGCGCAAATGCCTGAGAAAGTTGTACTCGCCTATTCCGGTGGACTTGATACCTCGATCATCATTCCATGGTTGAAGGAAAATTATTCCTACGACGTCATCGCCATGGTGGGCGATGTGGGTCAGGGTGACGATCTCGACGCCGTGGTTGAGAAGGCCTACAAGACTGGCGCCAGCAAAGTTATCGTCAAAGACTTACGCGAAGAATTTCTTACTAGTTACGTTTTCCCCACGTTGAAGGCGGGTGCAGTCTACGAGCACACCTACCTTTTGGGAACTTCGATGGCGCGGCCGATTCTGTCGAAAGCCCAGGTAGAAACCGCCCTTGATGAGGGCGCCACGGCGGTTGCTCACGGCTGCACCGGCAAGGGCAACGACCAGGTTCGCTTCGAACTTGGCTACCAAGCCCTGGCACCGGAGTTGAAAGTGATCGCGCCGTGGCGCGAATGGGATCTAAAGTCGCGTGAAGATTGTCTTGACTACGCTGAAGCGCATGGCATTTCCGTCGCGCAGAGCCGCGAGAAAATTCATAGCCGCGACCGCAATCTGTGGCACATCAGCCACGAGGGCGGCGAACTTGAAGATGCCGGCAACTCTCCACTCGATAGCACGTGGCAGATTTCGCGTTCGCCGAAAGAAGCGCCTGACCGCGAAGAGAGGGTGGAGATTGGCTTCGAAGACGGTGTCCCGGTCTCAGTAAACGGGATGAAACTAGATCCCGTAGCGCTGGTCGAACTGCTCAACGAGATTGGCGGCCGCAACGCCGTCGGCCGCGTCGACATCGTGGAGAATCGTTTTGTCGGCATCAAGTCGCGTGGCTGCTACGAGACGCCGGGCGGCACATTGCTGGTGGTAGCGCATCGCGAGTTGGAATCGTTGTGTCTCGACCGCGAAGTCGCCCATTTCAAGCAGCACATCGGCCTCAAGTATGCCGAGATCGTTTACTTCGGGCTGTGGTTTTCGCCGCTGCGCGAGTCGCTCGATGCTTTCGTCAATAAAACACAAGAAAACGTCACCGGATCGATCGCGCTTTCTCTCTATAAGGGCAATGTTTCGGTTGTCAGCCGCAAGTCCGAGTACTCGCTCTATCGCACCGACCTGTCGTCGTTCACCATGGGAGAAAGCTATAACCAGAAAGATGCGGAGGGATTTATTCGCATCCTCGGTCTGCCATCGCGATCACGCGCCTTGGTGCGTGGTGCAGCAGCCAAGACAGAGGTGACTCGATGAAGATGTGGTCGGGCCGTTTCCGCAGTCCGCTCGACCCAGACTTCGAACGCTGGCAGCGCTCTTTCGAGTTCGACAAGCGCCTGCTCAAGCAAGAACTGTCTGCAAGTGGGGCACACGCCCATGCGTTGAAGGACGCCGGCGTGTTGTCTTCGGATGAGCTAATTTCGATTTTGCAGGGGTTGGCCCAGATCGGCGAAGAGGCGGCCTCAGCGGCGTTTCTTGACGACCAGGAAGCGGAAGACGTTCATCACTTCGTCGAGAAGCAACTGGTGAAGCTGATCGGCGATCCCGGATACAAGCTGCACAGCGGCCGCAGTCGCAATGAACAGATCGCCACCGACCTGCGGCTGTACATTCGCACCGGCATCGATCAACTACACCATGATTTGCATGCGCTACTCGAGGCTTTTGTGCTACGCGCGGAAAAAGCCGGGGACTCAGCCATGCCGGCCTATACCCATCTGCAACGTGCGGAGCCGGTCTTAGTGGGACATTGGCTGCTGGCATATACGGAAATGTTTCTGCGCGATATGGGTCGGCTGGCAGATTGTCGCAAACGGCTGAATATGTGTCCGCTGGGTTCCGGCGCGGTGGCGGGGACAACCTTGCCGCTCAGTCGCACTGCGATGGCCTCCAACCTCAACTTCGACCGTCCCACTGCCAACAGCATCGACGCGACCAGCGACCGCGACTTCGCTCTCGAATTCGTCAACGCCCTGTCACTACTGGCCCTGCATCTCAGCCGCTGGGCGGAAGAGATGATTCTGTTCTCCTCGCAGGAGTATGGATTTGTAATCTTGCCTGACGCATATTCCACTGGCAGCAGTGCTATGCCGCAGAAAAAGAACGGCGACCTGCTGGAACTCACGCGCGGCAAAGCGGCGCGTCTGATCGGCAATACCACGGCGTTAATGGTTACGCTGAAAGGTCTGCCCCTCGCTTACAACAAAGACCTGCAGGAAACGCAACAGCCGGTATTCGAAGCAGCCGAGACTCTTCTGACGCTGGTGCCTCTGGTAACTGGATGGATGCAGGCCGTCGAGTTTAATTTTGATGTCATGCAGCAAGCCGCTCAAACCGGATTTATGAACGCATTTGCCGCCGCAACTTACCTGACGCATCGCGGAGTTCCCTTCCGCCTGGCGCACGAACAGATCGGCAAGGCGGTGGCGATGTGTCTCGAAAAGAGCTGCGAACTGCAGGATCTGTCATTGGAAGAATTGCGCGAACTAAATTCCGCGTTCGATCAGGACTTCTATTCGTCTTTAACTTTGCCGGCGGTACTCGCGATTCACAACGTGCCGGGCGCAACCGCTCCCGCTCAAGTCAAGCAGGCGATTGCTGACTTGAAGCATAAGCTCGAATCCATGAAGGAGGAAACTCATGCGCACGCGTGACGCAATTCTTCCTGACGCGGAAGACATTCACCGGTTGATCTCGGCTTACTCGGGCGATGGCACTCTGCTGCCGCGCAACTTCGCCGAAATTTGCGAGAATGTGCGTGACTTTATGGTGCTCGAACACAAGGGCCGCATCATCGGCTGTGGGGCATTGCACCTTTACGGGCAACACCTCGCCGAAATCCGTTCCATCACTGTGGAGCCGGAGTTCCAGCGCTTCGGGGGCGGCAAAAAGCTCGTTCATGCGTTGATGGATGAAGCTGACAAACACAAAGTCAGCTGCATTTGCCTGTTCACCCGCAAGCCGGATTTTTTTGCGCATCTCGGTTTCAGCATGGCGCAACGCGAAGATTTGCCTGACAAGATCCACAAAGACTGCTGGGTCTGTCCGCGACTGCACTGTTGCGATGAAGTTGCCATGGTGCGCGGGGAGTTGCCAAGATTTGCCATTTTGCCCGAGCCTGCGGGCGTTCTGGTGAAGATCGAGGCATGACCTCGCAAGAACTTTTCCTGCCCAGGGGATTTTCTTTTGCTTCCGGCACTGCTGGGATAAAAGCCAGCGGAAGACCCGATCTGGCCTTTATCGAAGCCACACCCGGCACCACCGCGGCCGCCGTCTTTACCAAGAACCGCGTTGTGGCCGCGCCGCTGACCGTGGCGAGGGAGTCGCTGGCAAGAAGCAGAGGAAGGGTTCGCGCGGTGGTGGTAAATTCCGGCAATGCCAACTGTGCCACAGGGAAACCCGGCCTGGCCGCTTGCCGCGAGGTCTGTGCTCAGGCCGCCGCACTTTTGGGCGTTCCGGTCGAAGAGATTTTCTCTTCCTCAACTGGAATCATCGGCGTACTGTTGCCGTTTCAGAAAATCCTGGCAAAGCTACCGGAAGTGATCTCCTCCCGCGAAGCCAGCCCCACTGCCGCCCAGCAATTCGCTGCGACCATCATGACCACCGACACCCGGCCCAAGTTGGCCTCTGCCCGGGTCCACCTCGGTAAAAAGGAGTTCTCTGTTCTCGGCATCGCCAAAGGTGCGGGCATGATTCATCCGCAGATGGCAACCATGTTGGTCTACCTGATGACCGATATCGCGGCGGTGCCAACTAAGCTGAAACCGCTTCTCCGCTCTGTCGCAGATAATACTTTCAACTGCCTTTCTATTGACGGCGATACCTCGACCAATGACACCGCCCTACTACTGGCCAGTGGACAAAGCAGAGTTCGGCTTGCCTCGTCGACTACCAAGAAATTCGCCGCCGCCCTACTTGGGGTCTGCCAGTCGCTGGCTGAACAAATTGTCGGCGATGGAGAAGGAGTAAAGCACGTCATTCGCCTGCAGGTCGAACAGGCCAAAAATCGAGGGGAAGCGCTCCACGTAGCGAAAGCTATCGCGCATTCGCTGCTGGTAAAGACTGCCTGGGCGGGGGCCGACCCTAATTGGGGACGGATTCTTTCAACGGTTGGATCCTGCGGCATTCCGCTGGACCCAGAATGGATCGACATCGTCATCGGCAGCCAGAAGGTTTTTCGGAAAGGATCAGTTTGTACCTTTGACGAAAAGCAAGCGCACGACGAACTGTCTCAGCCAGTTTGCGATGTGCGGATAAAACTACGGCGGGGCAAGGGGAAGGTACTTTTTCTTACCACTGACCTGACCGCCGAGTATGTTCACATTAATGCCGACTACTCCACCTGAGTGGAATTCTAGTTGAGAGCGGAAGGTTATGAGTGTGGATGAATAAATAAGAGGCAGCGAATCGCTGCCTCTCACTTTTTTAGGCGGCTTCGTCGTGGATTGCGGCTCGGACTTTGTCCGCCACTTCAGCTGGAATCTCGGTCATTCCATGGTCGGTACGGGCGTGCTCTACGCACTGTTGCAGTATGTCCTGCTCGGTTTCTCCAGTTGCTACGAAATCGCAGTCCATACCAACATCTCGACAGCTCACTGTTTTTGCCATTGCTTCCTCCAAGAAATTTCGAAGGGCCGATGCTGCTAACAACCGCAGGAGTATAGTACCGGTCAGTCAAACCGGCGATGGTCAAGTCTAGAAGGTGATGATGAAGGGCCGTAGGACAAGCCAGGGGCGGGTTCCATTAAAGGCTTGTGAGTGCCAAACCTGCACAAAAAATGGCTGACCATTGCAACGTTTTCGCGAATTTTCGCTAAGTCGTTGGGATTCGCATTGGCTTGCATCTTGCGGGCTTCCATCGGACGGTCGAGCAAAGTTGGGTGCGGCCCTGAGTAATGCAAATCAAAACGACGACGGAGTTGCATGCAAGTCGGGCGAATTGAAGCGCTTTCCGAGCTACCTCCTTGGGAATGAAGTTTACGTAGAAGGCAAAGAAGGGAGCAGAGCGTCGAAATAAAACGTGACGATTGCGATTGCGATGCCACGTAAAATTCTTCTCATCTTCTGCCTCCACCATTGGCACGTGAGGTGCAACACCGAAAACCGATCCCACTGTTGAAATCGACGACTTAGGAGTTGGAGCAATTGTGACTGAGATAGGCGGAGCCACAGGCGAGCAGTACGCATCCCGATTTTCGCAGCAACCGCTACGGCCTGCGCCCGTTGAGGCCTCCTGGTTTGTAGTGCAAACCAGGCCGCGGCACGAGAAGAAACTGGCCTCGGAACTCGAGGCGAAGGGAATGGCAGTGTTTTTGCCCTTATTCAGTGCCCTGCATCAGTGGAGTGACCGCAGCCGGCGAGTGGAGATGCCTTTGTTCGCGAATTATGTGTTTGTGCAATTGGTAGCAAGGTGTGACTCCCGGGCCAGCGTGTTGCGCTGCGCCGGGGTAGTGGGTTTTGTCGGAGCGGGCGGGGTCGGGGTTAGCGTTCCGGCGGGCGAGATTGAGGCAATACACCGGCTGCTGCGAGAAAAGATTCCATTTACCCACTGTCCGTTTCTGAATGTCGGCCAACGGGTGCGAATACGTGGAGGCAGTCTGGATGGCATTCAGGGAATTCTTACCATGAATTCCCATCGCTCTCTGGTGGTCTCGGTGGAAGGCATTCAGCGTTCGATCGAAGTTCGGATTGACGGTTATCGAGTAGACGCAGTGTAGCCGACGAATTCCCCGATTTCCAAAAACATGTCAGCCTCTTCAAGAATTAAGGGCTCTCTGCCCGAGTCTCAGCAGAACCTGGTTAAGCACCGCCAGGCGCCGCTCGCGTCATTTGTCCGGGAATCTTCGAGCCTGCCACCGGCACAAGTCTCCATCGCGGATCTTTGGGGAACGCTGGTGCGACGGCGGCGCGTGATTTTGAGTTTCTCCGTCAGCGTCTTCATTTTGACCGCCATCTATACCTTTTCGCGCACAGCCTTATACGAAGGGGTAGCGCGGTTGCAGATTGATCCCACCCGTTCCTCGACGCTGGGGCTCGACGACAAGCCGGTGCCGACCGACATGGATAGCCGGGTAAAGACGGAAATGGCCATCATCGCGAGCGATACAGTGGCGCTTCAGGTAATGAAGTCGCTCAACCTGTACGGCAATGCCAGCTTCAGCGGGGGGCTTACCACACCGGGAATCAACGATCCCGCACGACTTGATGCCAGGCAAAGGCAGCGCCTACTCGAGCGTTTCGACAATAACCTGCTGGTAAAGGTAGTTCCCAACACGCAGGTAGTCGAAATCCGTTTTCGCAACCGTGATGCTGCGCTCGCTACCGCCACCGCCAATTCCATCATCGATGAATACATGCGACGGAATTTCCATACTCGAGTGGATGGCACCTCGCAGGTCTCGCAGTGGCTGTCGCGTCAAATGGAAGACATCCGCGCCGACACCACCGTAGCGCAGCAGAAGTTGGCTGATTTTCAGCGGCAGAATAATCTTTTGGGGAGCGACGAAAGCGACAACATTGTCACCGACCGTTTACGGCAACTGAACCAGGAACTCACTCAGGCGGAAGCTGATCGCATTGTCAAAGAAGGTCGTTATCGGCTGGCGAATTCCGGAGATCCCGAGCTGATTGCGACGGTTACTCCGGGGACGACGGCACAGGTGCTGCGCACTCAGGAAGCGGAACTGCGGGCGGAGTATGCACAGTTAAGTTCGAAGTTCGGGCACCGATACCCTAAGCTTCGCGAGTTACGGTCGCAGTTGGGACGGCTAAGTTCGGCGATCGCCAGCGAAACCGGCAACCTTCAGACTCGGTTAAGCAATGAGTATTCTGCTGCCGCCACGGCGGAAGCCATGATCCGCAGCGACTTCGACAAACAAAAAGAGGAAGCTTACCGGCTCAATGAACATGTGGCACAGTATGCCATTCTGAAACATCAGGTGGAGTCTGGGCAGGAGCTGTATGACACATTGCAGCTGAAATTGAAGGAAGCAGGCATCAGTTCAGGATTGACCTCTTCTTATGTGAGCGTGGTGGATCGGGCACAGATACCGGATGAGCCGGTTGAACCGAGACGAGCCCTGTATTTAGCTTTGGGCTTGGGGGGCGGGTTGCTGGGCGGAGTCATGCTGGGCCTGGGACTGGATTCGTTCGATGACACTATCCAGGGGTCAGCTGGCCTCGAGGCGGTAAGCGCTCTGCCTGAGCTGGCTTCGGTTCCATATCTTGCCGCCCTGGCCACCACTCGAGGTAAGACGCTTGCTCTAGGCGCTCCGCCAAACGGTGGATTTGGGCCTCTATCGTTTCGCCAGCCTAATAGTCCGGGAGCAGAGGCTTATCGTACTTTGTGTAGCGTGATTCTGCTGTCATCAAACGATCTTCCGCCACAAGTTATGGTGGTTACCAGTGCCATCCCCGGCGAAGGTAAATCCACGGTAAGTTGTAACCTGGCCACGGTGCTGGCGCAACGCGGTCGTCGGGTGCTTCTGGTCGACGCTGATCTGCGCTGTTCATCGTTGCATATCCAGCTCGGAATCACCAAGGGCCCAGGATTGAGTACCATGCTTTCCACTACCAATGGGCAGTTCACGCGTTTTCAGCCGCTCGACGATTTGCCAAATCTGCACGTGGTGCCGGCGGGCTTCCGTCCCGCAGCGCCGGCGGAAATTCTAGCCTCGGCGAAAATGCAACAACTGATGGCGGCATGGAGCGCAGATTACGATCACATCATCGTGGATACACCTCCGGTGCTACCCTTTGCCGACGCCCTGGCGCTGGCGGCGCGCGCCGACGGAGTAATTCTGGTAGCGCGCAGCGGAGTGTCGAGCGGAAGGCTGCTGCTGCGAGTGCAGGATGTGCTGGCGCGTTCGGGCGCCAACCTGCTCGGCCTGGTGCTGAATGCCGTGCGGCATCCAGAGTATTCCTACGCCTATCCAGCGCCCTATCACCAGTTGGGCGGCCAGACTGCGAATAATAATGAACCGCCAGCAAGCATCGATTTGTGATATGAGCTTTTGCATCGACAAAGTTGAAGTAAGCTCGTTGGCTAAGTGGCTCTCCGCCCACTTTTTTAGTGACCGCGCAAAGACCGCTGTTAGATGCCACTGATTCCGGAGCTTCTCAGCAAAATCAACTAACCAGCATTCTCTATTCCGGCCTGTAGGCACTAAGTGCCCCCAGAGCTGTACTGCAATCTCTCCCAAAAATATGCCGCGAATTCCTCTCTTGTTCCTTTTGCTGCTTGCCTTTGGCTCGCTCAGTTTGCCAGGCCAGAATGCCGTGCCTTCGGATCCATCCGCGGCGAAGCCATCCGCGAAAAAGACTCATGCTCTGCAAATCGCGGCCGGAGACCTACTCGACGTGAACCTGCTGGACACGCCGGAACTTTCCTCGAAGTTGCGAGTCGATGAGAATGGCGCGGTCACACTGCCGCTGGCGGGAAAATTGCCGGTTTCGGGTATGACAGCGGAACAAGCAGCCTACGCCGTGGAAGCCCGATTTCGCGACAGCGATATGGTCCTCGACCCGCACGTGTCGATCACAGTGCTCGAGTATGCCACTCAGGGAGTAGTAGTGCTTGGCGAAGTCAAGAATCCCGGAGTCTACCCCTTGCTCGGCGAGCACGGCCTGCTGGACCTGATTTCAGCCGCGGGTGGAATTACCCCCAGTGCTGGCAAAGCGGTAACGGTTACCCATCGCAGTGATCCCACGCATCCGGTGATTGTCAGAGTAGAAAGCGCGCCCGGGGCCAACACTGCGTTCAATGTCGACATCGAGCCCCACGACATCATTATGGTTTCACACGCCGGCATCGTGTATGTGGTGGGCGATGTGGCGAAGCCGGGGGGATTTCTAATCGAAAACAACGACCGGCTTACGGTCCTGCAAGCCATCGCTTTAGCTCAGGGCACCAATAAGACTGCGGCTTTGAATCGAGCAAAACTAATTCGCAAGAGTTCTACCGGCCGGCAGGAGTTGGCAGTACCGTTAAAACGGATTCTTTCGAACAAAGCCGAGGACCAGATGCTGGCCGACGGCGACATCTTGTTTGTGCCCTCAAGTCAAGAGAAGAGCGTCGCGTATCGGGGGATGGAAGCCGCCCTGCAGATGGCGACTGGAGTAATTGTGTACGGCCGCTATTAATAAATTCGTCTCTCCACTGAATTGACCTTCATGAGTCCTTCTATCCGGAATCGTTTCCTGCGCGGCTTGGGGGCTACTGCTCTGGGGCCGCTGGTGACAATAGTCGTGCAGGTCATCAGTCTGCCCATATTTCTACATTCCTGGGGAGCGAAGCTTTACGGGGAGTGGCTGATTTTGGCGGCATTGCCCACATATATCACATTCAGCGACGTGGGTTTTGGAAATGTCGCCGCCAACGACATGACCATGCGAGTGGCCGCCGGGGACCGCGAGGGCGCGCTCGAGACCTTTCAAAGCACCTGGACGCTGATGACGGTCAGCTCTGCGCTGGTGCTGGCAGGTTTTACCGCGGGGGCATGCTTGTTTCCCCTGACTCGCTGGTTGAAGCTCTCATCGATTTCCGCGTTCGAAAGTAGCAGCATCTTGATCTTGCTAGGCAGCTATGCGCTGCTCAGCTTGCAGGCCGATTTGACGACCTCGGGATTTCGTTGCGAGGGGAACTACGCCATCGGAATGCTGAGCAAGAATCTCCTGCGATTGGCCGAGGGGGCACTGGTGACGGCCATGGCGGCATTCCACGCCCGCCCTCTGGCTGCTGCCGCCGGCTATCTTGCAGTTCGTTTCGCCGGCACCTTGGCCATGAGTTGGCTGATGCGACGGAAGATCCCCTGGCTGCATTATGGCTTTCGCCATGCCAGCTGGAACTGTACTCGCCGCCTCGCCGCTCCGGCAGTAGCGTACCTGGCGTTTCCCGCCGGCAACGCTCTCAGTCTGCAGGGCATAGTGTTGATAGTTGGAGCCACGCTCGGTCCCATGGCGGTTGTCACATTTTCGACCATGCGAACCTTGACCAGGTTCGGATTCCAGATTATGGAATCGATCAAGAACAGCGTATGGCCGGAGCTCTCGGCCGCTTATGGCGGAGAAAACTGGGGGTTAGCGCGGCGCCTGCACCGTGCCGCCTGCCAAGTTGCATTGTGGTCTTCTCTGGCAACGGTTATCTTTCTGTATTTTTTTGGCGGCCGCATCTTGTTGCTCTGGACCCACGGAAGAGTGGTGGCAGATGTGGCCGCGTTTCGCTGGCTGCTCGTGGTGATCGTAGCCAACTCTTTTTGGTACACCAGTTCCGTGGTAACCATCGCCTCCAATACCCACCAGCGCGTGGCCGGCTTTTATCTCCTGGGTACCGTCTCTTCGCTTGGCCTGGCACATCTTCTGATGCCTCACTTTGGAATGAGCGGGGCGGCCATGTCGCTGCTGGCGATTGATCTGATTGTTGGTTGGTATGTACTGACCCAGTCACTAGCCAGGCTGCGCGAAAAAGCCGGGGATTTTTGTGGATCCATGTTCCGTTTTCCGCAGTTGGGGTTCCGCCGCTGACCTGCGCTGCCATTATGCCAAGGCTCACGCAAACTCTGACTTCCCGGCACGAGTCGTCTGTGTCTTTTGCTACGACCAACAAATTTGCCCTGGGTGTTCTTACCCTCGCCTTCCTATTGTCCTACCTGCAATATTGCCTGCAGCGAGTCGATGTAGTGCGGTTGGTGCCAGTCGCGGTATTGATCGCAGGGGCAATGCTGTTTGCCGCCAGCTGTTCTGCTCGGCATCGTCGCGTGCTATTCGCGAATCTGACGTCTCTGCCCACCGTGACGCTGATAAATCTGGTCTGTTTGCCCCCGCTGCTTTCCTCTTTCTACCGCTCCAGCAGCTATCCCGCCGCCTACGGGATAGTGATGATAGTGACTCTGATGGCGGCAAGAACCCTGCTTTGTGGTATTGGTCTGGAAGGCTTATTACTGGCTTTCTTCTACGCCACCACCGCGGGGACTGTGATGGTGGTAGTGATCACGTTTAGCGATTTGCTTCGGGCGTTCGGTTCCGTCCGCTACTTCCCTCTAAACTTCGAGCCGAACCGCATAGCATTTTTCGCAGTCACCGCCATACCTGCACAGCTTTGGTTTGCCCGTAGAAGATCGCAGAGAAGTTACATCCTGCTGGCCAGCGGGCTCAGCCTGCTGGTGACGGTAGCTGCGTCGTCGCGTGGCTCGAGCGGCGCATTATTGATCGGGGCAGGTTTCATCGGGCTGCTTTACCTGGCACGACAACTGCGCTGTCCTTCGCTGTCGATTTCGCGAGGTTCTTTGATGGCCGGGTTGGGAATGGTAGCAGCGCTGGCCATTATCCCGGTGGTTCGTCCCGCGGCCGCGAGCGGTGCCAGTGACTATCTGTGGACAAAACTGGCATTCGACAGCCGGGCTCGAGGCATGGACTCGGGATTTACCGGACGTGCCAATGGCTGGGCCACGCTGATTGGCATCCTTCCCAAGACCTCCTGGATTATCGGCAACGGCTATCGCACCACTGACGAGGACTTCGACTTCTCGGTCGACAGCGGCTACCTGGCCAGCATCTACGAACTGGGACTGTTTTCGACGGCAGTCATTCTGCTGAAGTACCTACTGGTGGCTGGGTGGCTGGCAATTGGCTTTGTCACCAGCAACTCGCCGCGACGGGAAACTCTGGCTGCGCTGCTGTTCACGCTGATGGTATTTCTCGCCAATGGCTTTGTGCACCGCGTGCTGTTTGGCTATGGAGATCCGGCTTCGTTGATGGCGCTGTTCTGCCTGGTTTGTCGTCGTGATGATATTTTGCGAGTCATGGTTCCCCGCGTTTTAACAACCTCACTTGCTTCCACCGGTTAGTCCGCAAATCCTTTCATTGTCGAGCGCGTGAAAATTCTGCACATTATCAGTTCGGTGAATCCCGCCGGCGGCGGCCCGATCGAAGGGGTCAAGCAACTGGGCACGGCCCTAATCGAGGCTGGCCACCAGGTTGAGATTGCGTCGCTTGATGCGCCTGACGCGGAGTGGGTGGCAGAGTGCCCGCTGGCCGTGCATGCGCTTGGACCACCGCTGTCCGGATACTGCTATAGCAAACATCTAATCCCCTGGTTACGAGCCCATCAGCGAAATTACGACGCGGTGGTGATTAACGGCATCTGGCAATTCCACAGTCTGGGGGCATGGCGAGTGCTGCGCCACGGCGGCACACCCTACGTGATATTCACTCACGGCATGCTCGATCCCTGGTTCAAGAAGCATTATCCCTTGAAACACTGCAAGAAATGGATGTATTGGCCGTGGGCCGAATACCGTGTATTGCGTGACGCCCGGGCAGTGTTGTTCACCTGCGAAGAAGAGCGGCGTCTGGCCGGTGAATCGTTCTGGTTATATCACTGTAAGGAAGTGGTAGTGAGTTACGGAACTGCTCAGCCCAGCGGAAGTGCCGAGCTCGAGCGCAGAGAATTCCTGGAACGCTATCCCGAGTTGCAGGGAAAGCGGCTGGTACTTTTCATGGGCAGAATCCATCCCAAAAAAAGCTGCGATCTGATGATTGAAGCCTTCGCCAGAGTATTGAGAGAGCATCCCAGCTGGCACCTGGTCATCGCCGGGCCCGATCAAGTGCATTGGCAGATTCAACTTGAACATCAAGCCGCGCGGCTTGGCATTACCACGAGAATTACCTGGACCGGCATGATCGCGGGAACCCTGAAATGGGGTGCACTGCGAGCTGCGGAAGTGTTACTGCTGCCGTCGCATCAGGAAAATTTCGGAATCGTGGTAGCGGAAGCATTGGCGGTCGGGGTTCCTGCTCTGATTTCTGACAAGGTCAACATATGGCGTGAAGTGGAAATTGACGGCGCAGGTATAGTCGCGCCGGACACGCTCGCGGGCACTTGCCATCTGCTGCGCGCTTACCTCCACCTTTCGACCGGCGAAAAGTTGCAGATGCGGGAGGCAGCCCGCAATTGTTTTGCCGAGCGTTTTGAGATCAGGCATGCCGCCGCAACGCTGCATACCCTTCTTGCCAGCCTGGGAGCAATGAATTGAGCTATTCCATGTCAGAAACCCGCTTTGATCCTTATCTTGTACCGGCGTTTCCGGTCCGTAGCCGGCTGTCACGCGCCGCCTGGGGCGTCGTCTATACGCTGCTGTTTCGGCCCTCGCCCCGCCCTTTTCATCATTGGCGGGCGTTTCTGCTGCGCAGCTTCGGGGCTCAACTAGGACCGGATGTCCATATTTATCCCACGGCCTCGATCTGGGCGCCATGGAATCTGGTTTGCAGCGATACGGTCGCCATCGCTGACGGTGCCATTGTTTATAACCCCAGCACGGTTACCTTGGGATCCCACGCCACGATTTCGCAGCAGGCATATTTATGTGGTGCCACTCATCTTTACGACGATCCTAATTTTCCCCTGGTGTCATTTCCTATCTCCATCGGGGAGAACGCCTGGATTTGCGCGCGCTCTACGGTGCAGGCGGGAGTGGAGGTGGGTGAGGGCGCAGTGTTGGCGCTGGGATCGGTAGCCTGTCGCTATCTCGAGCCCTGGACGGTGTATGGCGGCGTACCTGCACGCAAAATAAAGAGTCGCTCCCGTTCCACGATTCACGCGAACCTCAGAGAGGAATCCGATGAACCCATCTACTGACAGTCGTCTTTCGATCGCGACCAAGGATTTCGTGTGGTCAGATTCCGCGATGCCGGCAGCGCACGCCTATCTGGTGCCGGCGATGCTCCGGATATTGCTCGCGGCCGGAGTGAAGACCGTACTCGATCTTGGATGTGGCAACGGTTCGGCCACGGCTCGGTTGCGGGCGGAAGGCTACGAGGCAGCGGGATGCGATGCGAGCGCCTCGGCCCTGGCCTTTGCGCAGAGCGCCCATCCCCAGCTGGAATTCTTTCAGTATGACGTCAATCATTCACTGCCAGCTCACCATCGGCGATGCTATGACGCGGTGGTTTCGCTCGAGGTGGTGGAACACCTGCTGCAACCGCGACACTTGATCGAAACCGCCATGGCCGCGCTCTATCCCGGAGGACTGTTAATTCTTAGCACGCCATTTCATGGCTATTGGAAAAATCTTGCGCTGGCACTGGCCAACGGCTTTGATCAGCACTGGCATCCCTTGCGCGACTTCGGGCACATAAAATTTTTCTCGGCAAAAACCTTGACTGCACTGGTCGGTGAAGCTGGCTTCGTGATCGAGGACTGCCTGCGTCTGGGACGCATCCCGTCATTTGCCTGCTCGATGATGGTCGTGGCGGTAAAACCGCAATGATCTCAGTCATGATCCTCACCCGGAACGAAGAGCAGGACTTACCCGGGTGCCTCGATTCGGTGAGATGGTGCAACGATATCCACGTCTACGACTCTTACAGCACAGACCACACGGTTGCCATTGCCCGACAGGCCGGGGCGATCGTGACCCGGCGGCATTTCGACGACTGGTCGAGCCATCAGAACTGGGGCGTATCGAATCTGCCCTTCCGTCATTCCTGGGTCTTCTATCTGGACGCCGACGAGCGTATCACTCCCGAGCTTGCGGCCAGCATCAATCGCGACGTGCGCGAGCACCGGGATCGGGTCGCGTTTCGAGTACGGCGCCGCGATTTCTGGGGCGAGCGCTGGTTACGGCACGCGGTGACGTCGTCCTATTTTTTGCGCCTTTTCCGGCCGGAAAAAATGCACTATGAGCGGCTGGTCAACCCAGTATCGATTCCTGATGGCGCGGTAGGCGAAAGCACCGGATACCTCGACCACTACCCCTTCCGCAAAGGCACCGCACACTGGCTCAACCGGCATAATTCCTACAGTTCCCTGGAAGCGCAGCAGATCGATATTCATCGTGGAGAACAGCAGCCATTCAGCCTACTCACGGGGTGTTTCACAACAGATTTCAATCGCCGGCGCTTTCACCAGAAAGAGCTTTTTTACCGCCTGCCGGCCCGGCCCTTGTTGAAATTTCTGGCGCTTTATTTTGGCAAATGCGGTTTTCTCGATGGCAGCGCCGGGTTCAGCTACGCCACCCTACAGGCTTTCTATGAATACATGATCGTGCTAAAGGCCCGCGAACTGGAGCGAAAGCCGGTGCTGCCGTTCCCGCCCGGATCCGCCATCGAAATTCCCCGCCCCACCGACCTCGGAGATCTGCATGCGGATTCTGGTTCTAACGATTAATTACTGGCCGGAGCCGACCGGTATCGGAGCGGTGCTGACGCGACGCTGCGAGTATCTGGCGAGTGTTGGCCACGAAGTCACGGTCTGCACCGCCATGCCCTATTACCCGGAGTGGCGTGTCTATTCGGACTACCGACGCAAGTTGTGGTGCCGTGAGCAACACCAGGGCGTGACTATTTTGCGTTCGTGGATCTGGGTGCCCGAGCAGGTAACCACGGCGAAGCGAATCTGCTTAGAGGCATCGTTCCTTGCCAGTTCGCTGCTGCGGGCTTTAGGCAATCGCAAACCTGAATTGTTGCTGGTCGTTTCGCCTCCACTCGGACTGGCCCTATCGGGTGAATTGCTGAGCCGCTGGGCAGCGGTGCCTTACGTCCTCGATGTTGAAGACCTGCAGCCAGACAGTGCGGCGGACTTAGGCATGCTTGGCGGCCCTGTATTGCCGCTACTTTATCTGCTGGAAGCCATGGCTTACCGCAACGCCAGCCTGATCTCAACCGTCAGCGAAGGCATGCGGCAGAAAATCATAGGTAAGGGAGTAGCGGCGCAGAAAGTCGTGGTAGTGCCGCCTTCGGCAGATCATCAATTATTCGCGATTGGTAGCGCCGTCGAAAGCCAGAAGTTCCGTCGGCGTCACGGTCTGGAGGGCAAATTCGTGGTGGCTCATGCGGGAAACATGGGGGTGAAACAGGGTCTCCATACCGTTCTCGACACCGCCTTCTGCCTGAAAGAACAGCCAGGAGTTGCCTTCTTGCTGGCCGGCGATGGGGTGATGCGTTGCGATTTGCAAAACCGCGCGGCTGCACTGAATCTGGCTAATGTTTGGTTCCTGCCCTCGCAGCAGCCGGCGGAATTTCTGCAGATGCTGGCGGCCACCGACATGGCGGTGATTGCGCAGCAAGCAAGTGTGGGCGACATCGCCTTCCCATCAAAGACCGTGACGCTGCTCTCAGCCGCCAGACCCGTGGGCGCGGCGGTTACCGCTGAGAGCGAGATTGCAAGAGTGATTCGGCGATCGGAGAGTGGAGTAGTTACTGAGCCAGGCAAGGCAGACGCCCTCGCGAGAACCGTTGAAACATTGTTTCGCGACCCTGAAAAACGCTCCGCTATGGGCGAATCGGGACGACGCTATGCCTTGCGGCATTGGGACTCAATCCGAATTTTGCCGAGTTTTGAGTCGCAATTGCGAAAGGCTGCAATGATTTCCTATCCAAATCAAACAACCTCATGAAAATTTCCCGACAAATCTTGCTGGGCTCGGCGATGCTCGCGAGCTGCGGTCTTGCTCTTGCTCAGGAGGCGAATCGCAGGGTGGAAGCGATGTCGGTTTCGGCGAATCTCGCCGTCGAGTCTGTCACCGCGCAGCTGCCATTGCAAGACCCTGTTGATCCCGCTCGCAGCTCGATCACGGGACCGCGGAAAAATGGCACGTTCAAGTCCATGCCATCGAGCCCGGCCGCGGTCGGCGCGTTGCCTGTGAAACCAACTGTTACATCGGTATCAATCTTCGGCACGCCAACGGCAAGGAGCCCAGAAGGCCCGAGTCCCGGAATCATCCGAGCCCCGCCACCTACGCCCCGCGCTGATTTTGAATGGTGGAACCATAAGTCGTCAGAGAAGGTAGAAAGAGATGCCGCAACCTTCTCCAATTTTCTGCTACCGGTATTTCAGCCCTTACCCAGTACGTTTCACTCAAGACGATTGGAGATCAACCCACAACCGCTCAACGAACAAAATGTCTTAACGCGAAAAATTCGAGGTCGTCGGGCTGCTTCTAAAAATCAACCTTTCCGCAAGCAAGTTATTCCCGGCTTCGGATCAGGCGACATGCTCAAGCCTCCTGGGACTAAACATCCATAACATTCACCTTTTCTCTTCTTCACATTTGAACAAACCACCAAAAGGAGACACGCTTGTCCAAACGCGCGCTCATCACCGGCATCACCGGTCAGGATGGTTCTTATCTAACCGAACTTTTGCTCGAAAAAGGCTATGAAGTTCACGGCATCCTTCGCCGCACCAGCACCTTCAACACCGAGCGCATCGACCACATCTACCAGGACCCTCACGGGGCTGACCGTAAACTTTTTCTCCACTACGGCGATCTATCGACTGGCGAACAGCTGAGCCACCTGATTTACAACATGCAGCCGGACGAGATCTACCATCTGGGCGCGCAGAGCCATGTCCGGGTCAGTTTCGATGTGCCGGAGTTCACCGGTAACATCACCGGCCTGGGAACAACTCGCCTCCTCGAGGCCGTCCGCGCCAGTGGCATCAGTTGCCGTTTTTATCAGGCAGGTTCTTCTGAGATGTACGGCTCGGCGCCGGCACCGCAAAATGAGGCCACCGCCTTTCGTCCTCGCAGCCCGTACGGTGCAGCCAAGCTCTACAGTCACTGGATGACACTGAACTATCGCGAAGCTTACGGAATGTTTTCCGCCAGCGGCATTCTGTTCAACCACGAAAGTCCCCGCCGTGGCGAGACCTTTGTTACCCGCAAGATCACCCGGGCGGCCGCGCGTATTTATGCGGGACGCCAGGCAAAACTTTACTTGGGGAATTTGGATGCGCTTCGCGACTGGGGATATGCGCCTGAGTACGTTGAGGGAATGTGGCGGATTCTGCAACATGAGACACCCGCCGACTACGTTCTGGCAACCGGCGAAGCCCACAGCGTGCGGGAGTTTCTAAGCGAGGCTTTCGGGTATCTCGACTTGGACTGGCAAGACCATGTAGAAATCGACAAGCGTTACCTCCGTCCCACCGAGGTTGACTGTCTGTTGGGGGATGCCGGCAAAGCACGACGCGAGCTTGGATGGGAGCCGAGAATCAGGTTCAAGGAACTGGTCCACATTATGGTCGACGCCGACATGGAGGCGATTGGGCTGACTCCGAAAGGCGCCGGGCGTTCCATCATGCAGGAAAAATTCGGCGAGTGGCACCAGTGGACCGGGTCAGTTTCAAGTCTGCTGCAAGCCGCCGCAGGCAGCGCGCTGGGCGACTAAATCTGCCGCTCTCTACCCTCAACGTTTTCAGCCAGAGGACGTGTCTCTGACCCCAGCAACCGACGCTACGCTTGCCTCCGGAGGCTCTCCGACCACTGAATATGCTCCGACTCCATCACCTTTGCGATCTTCGTTCAGAAGTATCAAGCGGTCTAGGCTGGCACAATTCAGAGTCACTTTTTTAATATTTGCGATCTGCTTGATAGCCGCGGAGCTCACCCTGCGGTTTGTCGTCGGACTGGGCGATCCGCCGCTTTATCAGGTAGATCGCGAGCTGGAATACCTGCTGCGGCCCTCGCAAAGCTGTAATCGCTTTCACCACCGGATCACCGTCAACGATTATGGGATGCGGGCGGACGAGTTTCCCCCGCGGAAATCGCTCCCGGGAGAGCTTCGGATCCTGGTCATTGGCGACAGCGTTATATACGGTGGAGTGCGGATTGACCAAACCGAGATCGACACCGAAATCCTCAAACGTGACTTGCAACAAGAATTAGGTCGCCCGGTGGTGGTGGGCAATGCCTCCGCTAAGAGTTGGGGACCGCCGAACGAACTGGCATATCTGAAACGATACGGAACATTGGATGCCGACGTAGTAATCCTGGAACTTTCCTCCCATGACTACGCGGACGCACCAACATTTGTGCCGGTGGTCGGAGTCTCCTCGGAATATCCCGACAAGAAACCAGCGCTGGCGTTAACCGATCTTTTCGAAAGTTATATTCTGCCCTATTTCCACCTGGGACTAACTCCCGATGGCATCGACAAGACACTTATCAATACGGCGTTGTCTCAAGCCGATATTGCAGAATGCCGCGGCGCGGAGCGCACTATCTTTTGGCTGGCTCGAGCTCAGCATGCCAGGGTGGCGCTAGTACAGCACCTTTCCCTTCCTGAGTTGAAGGGGAAGTATCAGGTCGGCTACTATGCTAATCAACTGGTTGCCTTGCAATCCAACGTTGCATACGTTGACGACGCCGAAGAACTTCGCGCCCGACTGAAGTCTGGAATGAATCCCTTCTTCCCGGGAGATACCCTTCACCTGAACCACTCAGGCCAGAAGATTCTCGCCCACACCCTGCAACGGGCCGTGAAGCTTGCACTAAAGAGTAACTAGCACTGCCTCAAAGCCGCCGTCTCTTTCCCTCAAGATCGTCCTCTGGCTGTTTCCCACCATGACTACTTCCCTTTTAAATTCAATTCTTCTTACGCTATTTGTGTTCGTTGCACCGACGGCTCCGGTGCGGCAGGTAGCCGGGACCGTTAGCGCTGCAGATTTCCCCGGTGTCGACTGGGTGGCGAAAATGAATGCCGCCGCAGCAACTCTTACGGGCGGTGGAACCGTCGATATGCCGGATTCCATATCCGGCAACGCCACGACAATCGGGATGATTGCCAGCAACATAACCCTGGAGTTCACTGGCAGCGCGACCTTCAGGCTTTGCCAACTCAATGTTGGGAAATTCACGAAAATTTATAATCACGACGCGTTATTGCTGCTTCGAGGCACCAATTGCACTGGTATCAATCAGGTAAATTTCGCCGTTCTCCAGACGACCGACAAATTCACGCTCGACGGAGTTCGCCTCGACTGCGATCAGCAACCAAATTCGACCGGAATTCTCGTCGGAGCGGGTCATGCGCAGACCACAATGCGTAACATCACAGTGACGAATTGCAGCAATTCAGGACTGCGCCTCGAAGGGGCCCAATTCGGCGAATATTCAAATGTTTCGCTCTATCACAATCAGGTGGGACTAAAAATCTACACGACGGTTGCGGGTGGCGGCGGTAACTCGAATACCTTTTATGGACTGAAGGCGGTTGGGAATTCGGTGGGCGTACTGATCGCTGATAGCGCAAAGTTTGGCATGGGGCCGGATTACTTCATCGATCCCAGCATGCTCAGTAATTCGGTGGCTGCGATGGCCGTATCTGGAAACACCTGGCCGGCCGATATTCACTGGTTTGGGGGAGCACCAGAAGCAAATGGCGGCGGCCCCTCCGCCATCACCATCGACGGCCACCTTATTAAGCAGGCGTCGATCTATGCCAATCATGCGCGCATCACTCTAACCGAAGTGACGATTGAAGAAGCTGCCGTCAATCCTTTCATTCGCGGGGAAAACGATTCAACCATAGTTCTTAACAACATCTCCGGATACGGCCGCTGGGACGGCATTCTGGTGAGTGTAGATGCGACCAGCACGACTACCCTCGAAGGCCGCCTCGATGCTTTGGGCAGCATAGAGAATGTCGTGGCCTATCCATCGGCAATAAGAAGTAGTGGTTACGTGCGCATATATGGTGTGCCACTGCGGCCCAATTTTTCTAATAATGCCTCAACCCTCTCCATCGTCGATAGCAGGGGATCGGTATCATCGGGCGCTGGAAACGACGCGGTCATGGGGAGGGTTGTCACCGTGCATCACATGACGGCTGTCGGAACTCAGGAAACCAATCGGGTAAATTTCGGGAATGTGGGATCACCCGCTGGCAGTTTGCTGGTAAGTATTTTGGTCAAATCGTCGCTTGATTGCAGCTATATTTTGGCGGCGCACGGCGATGGCTATAGCGCAATTCGTGTCCCACTATTGGCCGGGCGGTGGACGCGGATCGTAATCTTCAAGCCGGAAAGCAGCAAAGAAAAGGAATTCATACTAATGGGATGGCCAGATGACGCCACCGGGCCCACGGTCAGCTTCGCCAACCTCGAAACTACGACTGGCACCAGCAACTCGGGGCAGGCTAACTAGAGGGCGCCGTAGCTGCCCTGCTTGGCCGGCTCGATCCGTCGGAAAGAGGAAATATGCAATGTGTCGGCGTGCCGATTCATTGCTGAAGCCGCCTGGGTGCGGCGATTGCCGTTTGCATTGTCGAAATCAAGTGTAGTTACGGTATGCTCGCAGAAGGTACACTTGAAGACAGTGGCGCCGTTCATCGGTTTGGTTGTGTAGTATCTCACCCTCTCAGTGTAGTCCTTCTGCGGACTATTAGTTGGGGGCAATAGGCATAGACCCTTTGAGCCTCAATTACCTGCATCCCGTCCAACTCCCAAGGCTGATTCGTGACGAGAGCAAAGGCGAGCCAATGCTCTGCAATGCCTGAGGAATTAAGCGCATAGCTCGACTGGAAGGGAAAGAGTAGATCCGAGAAGCATTCCTGCCCCAACCATCCTTCGAACGGTCCCAAGCTGGAAAGCATTTCCTTTTTATTTCGGGTGAAGCCAAACCGCCTAGAAGTGTACGAGCACCACTACAACGAGGTTTGGCCTGAATACTTTCAGAACTAGTCCTTGCAAAGCCGGATGGAATATTGCTCAGGTCCCGAGAGACACATACTTTGAACCGGCGCGAAGCGAGATGCCGAAATCTGAAGTAAACGTCCGCTGGCCGGGCTAAATTTCTGACCTTTTTGTGCAACCTCATGGCAGCCTTCGCGATTCGGCTATAGACCGCTCGAGTAGGTCTTTGGTCTCGCTATCAGCAAAACCCGTTTTGCCAAATGATATGATCCAGCCTCGTTATCCTTGGCAAAACGAGCTTTTAACCTGATGGCTATCGCAACTGCTAATTCCTCCGGCCCTGGCGCCACAGGCGGTCCCTCCAACGCTGTGGCGCTCAGCGTGGTCACGACTCTGTTCTTGATCTGGGGATTCGTCACCGCTTTGAATGACGTCCTGGTGCCGCACTTCAAGGCTATTTTCGGGCTGAAATATGCGGGTGCCAGCTTAATCCAGACTTTCTTCTTTGCCGGATACTTTATCTTCTCCATTCCCGCGGCTAAGCTGATCGACAGGGCCGGCTATAAGAAGACAATGGTTCTAGGCGTGGTTATTATGGCGGCCGCGGCCTTGTTATTCATTCCTTGCGCGATGGTGGCATCCTACCCCTTATTTCTGGCGGCACTCGTAGTATTGGCATGCGGCATCACCGCTTTGCAGGTCGCAGCGAACGCCTATGTCGCGGTCTTGGGTCCTGCGCAAACCTCGTCCAGCCGCCTAAACTTGGCGCAGGCTTTCAATTCGCTCGGTACGACGATTGCTCCCTGGCTGGGTGCCGCCTTTATTCTTAGTGCACCGGCTAGTGTTGACGTGCTCACTCAGCTTTCGGGGCCGGCGTTGCAAGCCTATCGCGTACATGAGGCCTCGTCGGTGAAGATTCCCTACCTTTTGATTGGCGTGATTTTGATCCTGCTGGCCATCAGCATCGCCATGTTCAAGCTGCCGCCGCTGCCAGGCGCCTCGCACCAAGGCAAAGTTGTGGGTGACAGCGCGTGGAAGCATCGTCATCTCGTATTAGGGGCACTCGGTATCTTCGTCTACGTCGGAGCGGAAGTCTCGATCGGAAGCTACTTAATCAATTATTTCAGCCAGGCCGACATCGGAAATATCACGGAAATGGAGGCCGCCAAATACGTTTCTCTTTACTGGGGAGGAGCCATGGTCGGCAGATTCATTGGCTCGGCTATCTTGCAGAAGGTTCGCACCGGAACTGTTCTGGGCCTCGCGGCGCTGGCAGCGTGCCTCCTGGTTTTTGTTTCCATCTTGAGCCTTGGTCATCTGGCCATGTGGAGCATTATCCTGGTCGGCCTCTTTAACTCAGTGATGTTTCCCAGCATCTTTACCCTGGGGATTGCGCAGCTCGGGCCGCTAACTGGCGACGGCTCCGGTCTCCTAATCATGGCGATCGTCGGAGGTGCACTCATCCCTCTGGCACAAGGTCGCCTGGCAGATATGATCGGCCTTCATCACGCATTTGTGATTCCTGCGGTCTGCTATCTCTACATTGTTTACTACGCATTTAAAGGATCAAGACCAAGGCTGGTTACGGCCTAGCCGCCAATGGGAATTCCCTCCACTTCAGTTGCGCCAGGTTTCACTATCGGAGTCGACGTCGGGGGCACTAAAGTTGCAGCGGGCTTAGTCGATCCTGAAGGCAAAATTAAATATTCCACTCGGGTGGCGATGGTGGCGAATAAAAACGCAGCCGCCGGGCTGTCAGCAGTGACCCAAGCCATCGACATGGTACGTGCCAAGTCCGCTGCTTCGGGCGGGTCCGACGGCGACTTGCGGGGGATTGGCATCTGCTCACCAGGACCACTCGATCCCAATACAGGGATCGTCATCAATCCACCGAATCTGCTGTGCTGGCGAAATTTCCCTCTCGCCGATGAAATCTCCAAAATCTATCAAGTGCCAGTAAAGGTTGACAACGACGCGAATGCAGGCGCACTGGCCGAGGCTTTATGGGGCGCTGGACGCGGCCATTGCACTGTGTTCTTGACGACCCTTGGCACCGGGATCGGTACTGGCATTGTTCACGATGGCCGCATATATCACGGTCGCACCGGAGCCGCCGGCGAAGGCGGCCACATGAGTATCGACTATCGCGGCCCGCTTTGCGGCTGCGGTAAGCCCGGTTGTATCGAAGTGTTTGCTGCTGGCCCCGCGATCGCCAAGCGGGCACAGGCGAAGCTCGCTGAGGGCAACCACGACTCCTCTACTCTTCTTCGCCTGGCAAATGGAAATGCCAACGCGGTCACCGCCGAGATGGTCGGGCAAGCTTACGCAGAGGGAGACGCTGTCGCCACCGAGACGTTGCTGGGCACCGTAAACCTGCTCTCGATATGGCTTAGCAACATTATTGACTTGCTGGAGCCCGATGTATTGATCATGGGCGGTGGAGTGGCTGCTATGATGGCCCCCTTCTTCGAGGATATTCGCAACCGCCTTCCGGCTTTGTGTGTAAACTCTCGTGGAAATGAAATTCCACTGGTCCCGGCATTCTACGGCGCCGACGCAGGAATCGCCGGCGGCGGGGCACTGGTTGCCGAACCCCAATCGTTGCCAACCGAATCGCGACGGCTACAACGCGGTTTCGATTAAAGAAATCTCTAAGGAGTGACAGCATGACGCCACGAGGCTTGAGTCTGCTCGCATGTGTAATTCTGCTGTGTCCCTTTGCAATATCGCAGCAGTCGCCGGCCAGCACTCCTCCTATGGGCTGGAACAGTTGGAACAAATTCGGCTGCAATGTTCGCGAAGACTTGATTCGGCAAACCGCCGACGCCATGGTGAGCTCGGGGATGAAAGACGCCGGATATCAATACGTTGTCATCGATGACTGTTGGCAGGTCTCACGCGATAGCAATGGCAACATCGTTCCTGATGCCGAGCGGTTCCCCTCAGGAATCAAAGCGCTGGCTGACTATGTGCACAACAAGGGACTGAAGTTCGGCATCTATTCTGACGCCGGCACCAAAACCTGCGCGGGACGACCCGGAGCGCGCGGCTACGAATTCCAGGACGCACGGCAGTACGCCACATGGGGCGTCGACTATCTGAAGTTTGATTGGTGTTCCACCACTACACAGGATGGCCCTTCGTCCTACGCCTTAATGAGGCAGGCGCTTGATGCGTCTGGGCGTCCTATTGTTTTCAGTCTATGCGAGTGGGGAACAAACAAGCCGTGGCTATGGGCCAAAGGGATCGGCAACTTGTGGCGCACTACCGGTGACATCACAGATTTGTGGGAAGGTAAAAAGGGCGGCTCCTGGGGAATGTTGAATATCGTCGATATGCAGGACGGACTCCAGAGCTACGCGGGCCCGGGACACTGGAACGATCCCGATATGTTGGAAGTTGGCAACGGGGGAATGACAATTTCCGAATACCGGGCTCATTTCAGCCTGTGGGCGATTCTCGCCGCACCGCTTATCGCCGGCAACGATCTGCGAAGCATGACCCCCGAAATCCAGCAAATTCTTACCAACAGAGAAGTGATCGCTGTCGACCAGGATCCCATGGGACGTCAGGGGCGTCGGGTCCACAGAGATGGCGACCTTGACGTGTACGCCAAGCAAATGAAGGACGGGAGTCGCGGTGTCGTCCTGCTTAACCGCGGCCCTGCTGAAAGGGAGATCAGCGTGTCATGGGAGGAGCTAGGCTATCCTGCACACCTGAGCGCTGTCGTGCGAGACTTGTGGCAGGCCAAAGATCTCGGGCAGTTCAAAGAAAAATTCTCCGCGTCCGTAGCCCCGCACGCAGTGGTAATGGTTAGAGTAGAGCCCTAGGCGCGTGAGTTGCGGGTGAGGAGACTAGTGTGACTCATAAAAGCCCGCGCTCGTCCCGGGGACTGTTCATATTTGCTAGTTGCGCTCGTACTCCTTGCCCGCTTCCTCGAGCTCCGCTGCCGCTCAGGAGAACGGCAAAAGTTTTTGAGCAGCGAAATCAAATGCTCCGCAATCAGGATCAACAATGAAACTTTTAGTAGCAGTTCTCCTCTTCTTCGCGATCCCCATGTTCGGCGCTCCCATCGGCATCTTCGAAAATCATCAAGACATTGGCACTGTTCTCCACCCTGGCAGCGCTGACTATGACGCTGCCAAGCAGAGCTATACCATCGCCGGCAGCGGCGAAAACATGTGGCTCGGCAAAGATGCTTTTCAGTTTGTCTGGAAGAAACTGTCGGGCGACGTCTCGCTTACCGCCGACATTTCCTTCGTGGGCACGGGAGGGAACCCCCACCGCAAAGCTGTGCTGATCTTCCGGCAGAGCCTCGACGCAGATTCGGTCTACGTCGACATGGCAGTGCACGGAGCCGGGCTTACCGCCATGCAGTATCGTGAATCCACCGGTGCCACGACTCAGGAAATCCAGGCTAACGTCTCCGCAGCGAAACGGGTTCGTCTCGTAAAGCGCGGCAACTATATCTACATGTCGCTTTCGACCGACGGTAGCGAGCCCCAGGTCGCGGGCGGATGGCAAAGGATTCCGCTGCAAGGAGAATTTTACGTGGGCCTGGGCGTTTGCTCGCACGACAAAGACGTCGTCGAAAAAGCCGTGTTCAGCAATGTGAATCTTTCGACGGCCGCGCCTACTGCAGCCAAGCCCACTCTTTACAGCTCGCTTGAAACCCTGCCGGTCGCGTCAACCGACCGCCAGGTTGTTTACATAACTCCTGCCCACATCGAGGCGCCCAATTGGACGCGCGACAACCTGTTGATCTTCAACACCGAGGGCCATCTCCAGCACATGCCGGCAACCGGCGGGAAACCCGAACCTATCGATACTGGCTTCGCCGTGCGTTGCAACAACGACCACGGCGTTTCGCCAGACGGCACACTGCTAGCCGTTAGTGACCAGTCACAGGCCGAGCATCAATCTCTGGTTTACACGCTACCGATCGGCGGCGGCATGCCGAAGCGCATTACCAGGAATTCGCCGTCGTACTGGCATGGTTGGTCGCCGGATGGAAAAACCTTGGCATTCGTGGGCCAACGCGACGGCGAGTTCGATATATACACTATCCCCGTTGACGGCGGCGAAGAGACTCGCCTAACAACCGCCACGGGCCTCGACGACGGTCCCGAATACTCGCCCGACGGAAAGTACATCTACTTCAATTCTGTACGTACCGGCCAAATGCAGATCTGGCGGATGAACCCCGACGGCAGCGACCAGCAGCAGATCACTTCAGACGAATTCAACAACTGGTTCCCCCACATTTCTCCGGACGGAAAGTGGATAGTTTTCATCTCCTTCGACAAAAGCGTAGACGGACATCCCCCCAACAAAGACGTCTCGCTGCGACTGATGTCGCTAACCGGCGACAAGGCGATAAAAGTCCTGGCCCACTTGTTTGGAGGTCAGGGCACAATGAACGTTCCCTCATGGTCGCCTGACAGCAAAAGCATCGCCTTCGTCAGCTATCAACTGATTCCCGACTAAGCGGCCAAGCAAAAACAACCTCCGGTAGAGACGTAGCTCGGCTACGTCTCAGGAGCGCCACTGCTCCAAATCGGTGTAGATCCCTTTCCAGAATTCTCGGCGGCATCCAAGACGTAGCGAAGCTACGTCTCTACCGGAGACCTGGGGCCGGCGGGCTCATCCCTTAAAACCCTTGCGACGCGCCTCGCTATACCGATGCAGGCTGTCCTCAATGATGGGAAAGGCTTCCGTGGCGGGACGAATTTCGTCCACCTCCACCGCCTTCCCCTCCAACTGTTTGTAATCCTGAAAAAACCGGCGAAGCATCAATGAGCGATGCGGCGGCATTTCCTGCGCCTCGCGATAGCTATTGAACTCCGGGTCTTTGGTAGCGATGGCAATGATTTTGTGATCCTTCTTGCCAGAATCGATCATCGTCATCAGTCCAATCGCACGGGCATGAATAATAGTCAGCGGCACCACGCTCTCCTGGCACAGCACCAGCACATCCAACGGATCGTCGTCCTCGGCCAGCGTCTGCGGAATGAATCCATAGTTCGCCGGATAATAAACTGCGGAATAGAGAACGCGGTCCAACTTAATGAGGCCGCTTGCCTTGTCCAATTCATACTTAACGCTGGAACCGAATGGGATCTCGATTACGGTCTGAAATTCCTGCGGCAAATTATCGCCGGGAGTAACGTCGTGCCAGGGATGAATCATTAGGCGCCTTTACACTGGGATGAGTAACTTTACATTCTATCCAAATACGTCCCCTGAGTCTGACGCACTTACATGCCTTGACCACAACCCCGGCAAGGCTTAAAGTTTGAACATCGGGCCTATGTCCAGCGACACCAGTCGATATCTGAAGTTTGGAAGCGCCACCGCCTTAATCCTGCTTTCTCTGGGATTTCTTGCCTACACCGGCGTTCAGGAAAGCAAAAGCTACTACGTCACGATTAAAGAACTGCGCGGCATGTCAGACGGGGTTTACAGCAAGCGACTGCGCGTAGCCGGCAACGTGCAGCCGGGGTCGATTAAGCGCAACGGTACCCACGTCGATTTTGTGTTGGTAGAAAACGATCAGACGTTGCGGGTGAGCTACGCCGGAACCGAACCCCCGCCAGACACTTTCAAAGACGATTCGCAAGCGCTGGCTGACGGCAGTTTCGGGCATGACGGCGTCTTCCACGCCAAACAGTTGCAAGCCAAATGTGCTTCGAAATATGCCCCCAAAAATGGGGCTCCCGGCGCCATGGCGCCCGCCAATACGCCAGCCAAAGCCATCACTCAGATGGTCGCTCCCCAGCCCGCCGCCGAATAAGCCGCTTTGCATCAAATCTGAGGCAGCACCGGAGTCCTCGCCGACATCTCTAGACGGTATACTTTCGGGCGACTCCTTCCCAACAAAGAGGCAGCGTGAAAGACTCCGTCATTGAAGTTGAGGGGAAACACTTAAAGCTTTCGAACCTGGACAAAGTGCTTTACCCCGCCACTGGATTTACCAAGGGGCAGGTCATCGATTACTACGCTCGTATCGGTCCCGTGCTGATACCTCAACTGGCGGGGCGGCCGCTCACCTTGAAGCGATATCCCAGCGGCGTGAATGGCGAGTTTTTTTTCGAAAAGAACGCCACCAAGCATCGTCCCGACTGGGTGAAGACCGCTCCCATATGGAGCGAGGGAAATAATCGCGACGTAAATTACATCCTGCTCAACGACCTGCCAACCCTGGTGTGGGTAGCCAACTTGGCGGGGATTGAATTACACCCCTCGCTTTCGCTGGCCAAGGAAATTACCTGTCCGACCATGATGGTGTTCGATCTCGACCCTGGGGCACCGGCAAATATTGTGCAGTGCTGCCAGGTGGCATTCTGGCTGCGCGACATCTTCGAGCGTTTCGGCCTGCAAAGCTTCCCAAAAACTTCCGGTTCAAAGGGCTTGCAGATTTATGTCCCGCTAAACAGCAAAACCAGCTATGACCAAACTAAGCCGTTCGCCCACGCACTGGCGCGCCTGCTCGAAACGGAGCACCGAGACCTGGTGGTCTCTGACATGAAGAAAGTCCTGCGCGTCGGCAAGATCCTTGTCGACTGGAGCCAGAATGATGAGCACAAGACCACGATTGGCGTCTACTCGCTGCGCGCTCGCGAACATCCGACGGTCTCCACTCCAGTCACCTGGGAAGAAGTCGAGACTTGCCTCAAAAAGAAAGATGCAAACCTACTGGTATTCGAAGCTCCGCAGGTGCTGGAAAGAGTCTCGAACATGGGAGATCTCTTCGCGCCGCTACTTACGTTAAAGCAGAAGCTACCCAAACTGGCTGGGTTGGAGCCTGCGCCGCCAGCCAAGAAGGGCTTTGATATCGCCGCCCAAGCCGAGGAGCCACCGCTCAAAACCAAGCGCGCTTCAGCGGCTAAGCCGAAGAAAAAAGCTCGAAAGGTATAATCCATCGCAGTTATGGCGCAACTTTATGTTGGCACCTCCGGATGGGCCTACCCAAGCTGGAAGCCGGATTTCTATCCGCAGAAACTGGCACAGGCGAAATTTCTCGGATTCTACGCGACGCAGCTTAATGCAGTTGAAGTCAATTTCACCTTTCGCCAGCTATTGAAGGACACCACAGCCCAGAAATGGATTGGCGGTACTCCCGAGCATTTTCTGTTTACCGCCAAGGCTCACCAGGTAATCACTCACATCAAGCGGCTGAAAAACACCGCGGACTTCCTGCCCCGTTTTCTCAGCACGCTTGAGCCATTAGCTAACGCTAAAAAGCTGGGCCCACTGCTCTTCCAGTTGCCACCTAACATGAAAGCCGACCCGGTATTGCTGGACGAGTTCCTCGCTACTCTGCCGCGCGGAATACCGTCAGCCTTCGAATTCCGCCATCCCTCATGGTTCGCTGATGAAATATTTGGTCTGCTAAAAAAATATAATCGTGCCCTGTGCGTTGCCGAGACTGAGGACCGAGTTACGCCCGACGAGGTCACCGCCGACTTCTGCTACTACCGCTATCGCAAGCCCACCTACACCGACGAAGAACGCGCTGGCATGGTTGAACGTATCCGCGAACACATCGCAGCCAACCGCAACGTGTTCGCCTATTTCAAGCACGAAGATTCGCCACAGGGGGCGTTGTACGCAGTTGATGTGCTGAAGCAATTCAATTCGCCCTTGAACTTGTCATCTTGAGCGACGCGAAGGATCCTATCGGATGCCAGGGCATCGCTCCCGCCACTTGGCGCAACGTCCGATAACGGGCACTATTGGAGCGTGGGCGCCAAAAACCAAATTCTTGCCAACTTCCTCGACTATTTAAAAATCGAAAAGGGCCTCGCCGCGCTTACCGTCTCCGCCTATTCCACCGACATCACCCAATTCGCAGGCTTCCTGGAGAAGCGTAAGCTCTCACTCGCAAATGCTCAGCGCAGCGACGTCAGCGACTTTATCCAGCAATTGTTTTCGAACTCCGTCGATGGACGTTCCGTCGGCCGCAAGCTCTCGGCTCTACGTCATCTCTACAAGTTTTTGCTGCTCGACCAGGTCATCGCGCACGACCCAACACTGAATATCGATTCCCCCAGACAGTGGAAAGTACTGCCCAAGTCGCTGGCTCACGACGAAGTAGCCGGTCTGCTTGGCAGTCCTCCAGCAACCCCAGCCACGCCGTTGGCAGCGGCTCTGGAAGCGCGCGATCAAGCCATGATTGAAGTTTTTTACGCCGGCGCCCTACGGGTTTCAGAAATTATCGGAGTAAAACTCGAAGACCTGAAACTTGATCTCGGCTGTCTGATGGTCCGGGGCAAAGGCGACAAAGAACGCATCGTGCCACTCGGGCGTTCATCACAGGATGCGCTCAGCAACTATCTAAAGCATAGCCGTCCCGTGATCGCCGGCAACGGTGGAACTCCATTCTTGTTCATAGGCCGTGGCGGCAAACCGCTCACCCGGCAGCGGGTGTGGCAGATGGTGGGCGGCAGATCCGGCAGCGCTGGCCGCCACGCCAGCCCGCACATGCTGCGTCATAGTTGCGCCACCCACATGGTTGAGAATGGCGCCGATCTGCGCACAGTACAGACCATTCTCGGCCATTCCGATATTTCAACTACTCAGGTCTATACCCATGTGGCACTCGATCGTCTGAAAAATGTCTACCAGAAGCATCACCCCCGGGCGAAGGCACGATGACCCCTAAAGCTCCCGCACAGAAAGCCACGGAACAGTTTCTGGCATCACTGCGCCAGCGCAATGCCTCGGCCCACACTGTCAAGGCATATCGCGGAGACCTGGAAGTTTTTTCCACCCACATTGGCAAGCGAGACTTGAAGTCCGTCGATCACATCGCCATTCGCGGCTTTCTCTCTCATCTTTACGATAGCGGCCTGGGAAAAACTTCGGTGGCCCGTTCCCTGGCTGCGGTGCGGTCGCTGTATCGCTGGCTGGCACAGGAGGGAATGGTCGAGCAGAATCCGGCGTCGCTGGTTTCAACCCCGAAGCTATCCAAAAAGCTCCCAAGAGTTCCAACCATCGAAGAAATGAATGGGGTGCTAGACGGCACGATGCCTGAGGTCGCATCGTTCCCTGAACGCGATCAATTACTCTTTGAATTGCTATACGGCTGCGGCATCCGCAATTCTGAGTTAGTTGGCATCAATCTCGACGACATTCGTCTAAGCAACGAGGCGATCCTCATTCGCGGCAAAGGAAAGAAGGAACGCTACGTTCCCTTCGGCGATTCAGTTAAATCCGCTTTAGCTTTCTACCTTCCCCTGCGGCGCTCCTTGCTCAAGAAGACTTCGCCAGCCCTGCTCATCAACCGACGCGGGGGTCGCCTCACCACCCGCAGCGTTGGCCGCATCATCAAGAAAATCGCAGTCGCCAAAGGGCTCTCGCCGGACGTGCATCCCCACACCCTGCGACACGCTTTCGGAACTCACATGCTGGAGGAGGGAGCCGACCTGCGCGCCATCCAGGAAATGTTAGGCCACGAGCGCCTCTCCACAACCCAGAGATATACGCAGCTATCAATGAAGCATGTGATGCAGGTCTATGACCAGACGCATCCGCGTGCGAAATAAACCTGTGACCCTGAGCGGAGCGAAGGACCCCGGCATAATACGGAGCCGCTGGCGTCTGAGGGATTTGACCGCTCCGAGAAGACAAAGCCACTGTCGAGACGGCGATACGAGTTCTTCGCCGGCGCCCAGGAGAACAGAATTCTTTGGAGCACAGCAGTTCTCGCCAAATGTTGTACCCTTAGCGCCATGAGATTCGCGCCTTCCCTCCTGCTCCTTCTAATCTCGTCATCATTGTTCGCGCAACATCTGATTCCGCAACCGGTCTTCAATGCCATCGCCGCCGAATACTCCGGCGAGGCCGCGCAGGAATACGACCGCCAGATCGTGCAATACCATCGCATCCAGGGCAGCCCCATGATGGCTGAGGTTGCCGAGAGAGTCGCGCTCGCCAGGCTTCAATCGTGGGGGATCGAATCGAAGATCGAGCAGTTCCCTTCTGACGGCAAGATTCGCTACCAGACTCATATTTCGCCCATGGGGTGGGACATGCGCGGCGGTGAACTTTGGATCGAGAGTGTTGCCGGTGACGCACATTTCTCGCCGCTGCGCCTCTGCCGCTACAGCGACGTGCCGATGTGCGTCTCGACTTACTCGAAAGGCGGCGACTGGAGCGGTGACCTGGTGGAAGTCGGAGCGGGCACCAGCGACGCCGACTACGCCAACAAAGACGTTCGCGGCAAAGTTGCGCTGGCTTACGGATACGCCGGCGCCGTGGTTCGCGAAGCCGCAATTAAACATGGCGCGGTCGGCGTCGTGATCTATCCACCGCCGGGCGATCGCCCCGACCATCCTGACATGGTGCGTTACAACGGCATCTGGCCACGCGCCGAGGAACTCGATAAGACCGTCGGCGGATTTCAGATTTCCGCCAATCAGTACACCAAGCTGCAAGAACTAATGCGCCAGGGTGCCGTGAAAGTCCACGGTAAGATCGATGCCACGCTTGAGCCCTACAAACTCACGCTGGTACACGCCTGGATTCGCGGCAGCCAGAATCCCGAGCAGGAAATCATAGTCACTGGCCACCTCGATCATCCCAAGTGGAGCGCCAATGACAATGCCAGCGGGTCCGCCACCATGCTCGAAGCTGTACGTACACTGCACGCTCTAATTGCCGCCGGAAAGCTTCCAGCACCGCTGGTGTCAATCCACTTTATGTGGGTACCGGAATTTTTCGGCACCATGGCCTACATCACCAAACATCCCGAAGCCCGCGGCTGCAACGCGGGATGGGATGACCCACGTCAAAGCCCGCCCAACAAGCCTTACCACGTCGGCGATCCCTGCATCCTGTTCAATCTCAACCTCGACATGACCGGTGAAGATACGGTCAAGACCAACTCGCGTTTCTACATCACGCGCACGCCGGATTCAGTGCCCGGTTATTTGAACGGTGTAATGGAAGACGTTCTACAACAGACCCGTGAAGCCAGCCTGTTTGCCCCCACAGGCAGCAGAAACTATTGGCCGGCGGAAATGGCGCCCTACATGCAGGGCAGCGACCACGATGTCTTTCTGGGCCTCGGCATCAGCTCAACCATGCTTGGCCACGATCCCGACTGGACCCATCACAGCAGCGAAGACACCGTCGACAAGACCGACGCATCAGAGTTCCGCCGCGTCGGGGTCCTGGCCGCCGCCAGCGCCTACTGGCTGGCCAATGACTCGCCCGAAAATCAGAAACGTATCGCCGACGTGGGCCGCGCAGAGATCATCGCCACCCGATCCAGGCGACTCGGCGAAACGCTCGCTCTCGAAGCTGGCAGCAAGCGGGCGCAAACTGACATTGATTCCCTGGCCGCCGCCATGCAACGGCAAAGCAATCAATTCCAATTCAAGCCTAGTACAAAAAGCGCGTCGACCGGCCCCGCCCCCCGCAGGCTGACCGTTCCGCCTCTTTATGAAGCAGCCTTCGATAACATGTTGGCTGCTGACAAAAAGTGGTGGGACACGCAAGAAGCGGCCTTCAGCACCGAAGCCCCCGACGGGGGCGAGCCCACCTCGCCACCCTTCGGCATGATCGTCTACGAGGCCATGAACTTCATGGACGGCAAACGCACCACCTCCGACATCGCCGAACTGCTATCGGCGGAATACGACCACGACTTTGATGCGGCTTGGATTGATCGGTTGGTGGGGGTCCTGGGCAGGCTGCAACTGATAACTACAGAATAAATAGCATTAAATGGCACCTCTACAGCAAGCGGAATTATGGATCGGGTTGGTCGATTTGAAACCACTCGATCGCAAAGAGTACGGTGCCGCTGGAGCCTTTACAAACATTGTCACGTGGGCTCGCGACAGCGACGAGTTTCGAAGGAAAGCTGAGACGATCGCAGCAACGCTTGACCTCTATGTTGCCGAGATTGAGGATGCAGGGCCGCTTTCAGACAGAATTGCGAAGCACTCAGTGTCGGATGAAATTGAAGATATGATCCGGAGGGCAGAATTCAATCCTCAGGCAATCGTGTACGGCACTTTCCATCGATATCCCTCCGACCATTAACGAATTCGTGATCAAGAAATAAAAAAGGGACGAGCTCACCGCTCGTCCCCACTAACCATCATCACAAACTAATTAATATCGAATTGCTCCTGGTGCAACGCCGGATCACCCTTAATAATCACCGTCCGTTTGCAGAGCTCTTCCATTTCGGCCAGCAGTTTGCCATTGTTGGTCTTCAATTCTTTCGCAACTTCCGGATTCACCCGCAACATCACCTCAGCATGCTCTAGATGCTTGGAAATCTTGCGTACTTCGAGAAAGATTTCGTTGCAGACGGTGGTTACCGACTTTACGAACCCGGTCGACTCACAATACGGGCATGGCGAACCAATCGTCCGCTCCAGTGACTGCTTCACTCGCTTACGAGTAATTGCCACCAGTCCGAAATCGTTAAACTGAAGTACCTTTGAAGGAGCGCGATCACTGCGCAACGCCTCTTCCAGCGCTTGCATGACTTTCTGACGATTGCGACGCTCATCCATATCGATGAAGTCGATGATGATGATGCCGCCCAGGTCGCGCAAACGAATCTGCCGCACGATCTCTTTGATGGCATCCACGTTGGTTTTGACGATGGTGTCTTCGAGGCGCGCCGTCTTGCCCACGTATTTGCCGGTGTTGATGTCGATTGCCACCAACGCTTCGGTCTGGTTGATCACGATATAGCCACCGCTCTTGAGCCAGACTTTCGACTTGAGAGCTTTATTGATCTCCTCAGAAAGTCCGAACTGCTCGTAGAGCGGCGTCTCTTTGGTGTAGAGCTTCACCCGCCGCACCAGCGCAGGCTGAAAGCGATTGGCAAAGCGCAGAATGCGTTCGTATTCCTGCTCGTTGTCCACCCAGATCGCCGAGAAATCCGAGGTTACCTGGTCTCGCAACACGCGCTCCACCACGTTCAAATCGTGATAAATCAATGCCGGAGACTTGCCATTGTCGGCGCGGGTTTTGATCTCTTCCCACAGACCCTTCAGGAAACGGATATCAGCCCGAAGCTCTTCCTCGTCTGCACCTTGCGCCGCTGTACGTACAATGAACCCGCCGTGGCCGTTTTCGCGCTCGCTCTGAATAATGCGCTTCAGCCGTTGGCGCTCCTCTTCCGACGAAATCTTCCTCGAAACCCCGGTGTGATTGACCGTCGGCATATAAACCAGGAACCGTCCCGGCAGCGCGATATGACTGGTAATGCGCGCGCCTTTCTTACCGATCGGCTCTTTGGCAATCTGTACCAGAATTTCCTGGCCTTCCTTTAGCAAATCGCTGATCTGTGGAACTTGCTGATTGTCGCGGCGGCCGAAGCGACGCGCTCCAGAATTCCCTCCGCGACGCCCGCGATCAAAGCGGCGCCCAGGCGTCGGACGAGGCGCACGCTGCGTGTAAGCGGCATTGGCCGCCGGTGCGCGAACTTCAACGCGGGCATCCACCGTGCCATTTCCCCGGCCTTCGGCGTCTAACAAAGCTTCGGCTTCCGCCTGAGCTTCTTCCAGTTCAGCTTCCTCTTCTGCTTCCTCGTTTACGTCGTCGGCCTCGGCAACATCAACCGTCTCGCCCGAAATCGGATCGGCAGAAAAGGCGACTGCGGTTTCGGTCGCTGGCTCACCTGATGCAGCAATCTCAGTCAGCAGTGGCTCGTGAAATTCGTCTGCCGCGTGAATCTCTTCTTCCATCTCTTCAAATGCAGCGTCTTCCTCAAGTTCCTCGACATAAGAAGAAAGATCCGCTTCGTCTTCTTCGATTTCCTCTTCTTCCATGGTCCCGGAAGGGCTGATCGTCATTACTTGATGTGCCTCAACCGGGGGCACTTCAGCATGAGGAGCTTCAACGTGAGGAGCTTCGTGATACTCCGCGACGCCTTCAACTTCTTCCTCTATAACCCCTCCGCCGAATACGGCGGCGACGTTCATCTGGTGAAGTCTCTTCTGTTCCCGATCCCAGGCTGACTCAGCAGGCTCTTGCACGCCAGCGGTTCTTGAATACTCCTCCGGCGTCGGATTGTTTGACGCCGCCTTCGCAAAAAGTGGCTCATCTTCAGGAAAGGTACTGGCCAGGGGAGAGGCCGAAGGTTCTTCAATCTGATGATGCGGCTCAGATTGCGGCGCCCGCGCAGCCGCCGCAGGCTGGCTCTGCGCCAGTCGCTGATACTTTGAAATCGATTCTCCCGGCAGAATAATCGGCTGATAACCCGGCGGCGGCCCAAAATCAGAGCGCGGCGCTCTTTCCTGCCGCTCCGGCCGCTCAGTTCGACTCGGCCGCTCCACTCGCTCCGTGCGCTCAATCCGCTCCACGGGCGCTGCTTCGGCTACCGGCTCGGCAGCCGGACGCGCGAACTTCGACTCCGGCATGCGTTCGCCGCGACGCCCTCTCCGGCGGCGGCGGCCGCGAAACCCTCCGCGATCCTCGCGCTCTCCCCGATTGCCATCAGCCTGAGGCGGCGCAGTTCCTTCCCCTCCAGATTCAGCTTCAACGTGCGGCTCAAATCCGGCAGCTTCGCCGCCCTCAGCCGCCTGAAACTGAGCTTCATGTGCCGGCCGTGACTGCGGTCTCGACTCTTGTACAGGACGGTTGGTTGGAACGTCATCCAGGTCTTCCGAGTCTTCCAACTCCATAAAGTCGGAGACGTAAAGGAAAGCGTCGCGTTCCAGTCCGATGTCGACGAATGCGGACTGCATTCCAGGGAGCACGCGGGTCACGCGGCCTTTATAGATGGATCCTGCCAGGGTGTATTCGTTCTCGCGCTCGAGGTAGATCTCGGCGAGTTGGTCGTCTTCCACCAGGCCCACTTTGGTTTCGTGGGGGGTGGCGGTGACAAATAATTCTTTGTTCATGCAAACTCCGGTGATTGGCCGTCAGGCGGCCAATTGATTTTCACCGGCATCGAGGCAGACAAGACAAGGGAGGATCTAGCGTCGCGATATTGGTCCCTGACAAGGGACGGCTGGGGCCCCGGAGGTTTGTCCGTGACCGAATCCGTTGCACAAGATTTGAAATCTTTCGCACTGAATCGCATTTGCGCTTTACCGGGTTTGTGACCGCTCTCTCTTATGAGGGGGCCGTTACCCGCCCGGACTTGGGCGCTTTAGCTTAATCCTGCCCGGCCTATCACTACCTATCCGGCCGGTGGTATGCCCTCTTAACGCGAGGGCGAACGTAATCTTTAATCTTTTGATTTCTGCCGCGCAATGGCTGGCGCGGATACTTCGCCTTGCCTTCTTCCCCTGTTTTCAGTTAACGAAGCGGCGCATTCGGACGTTCATTACAATCCCCAACGCCAGAAACATGAACAGGACGGAAGACCCGCCATAACTCATCAGTGGCAAAGGTATTCCAGTGACCGGCATAAATCCGACCACCATGCCGACGTTGACCAGGATGTGGAAGCTAAGCACAGCCACTACACCCATCACAATGAACACGCCAGCGCGGTCGGGCGCCGTTTGCGCATTCTGCGTCAAACGCATCAGCACTATGAAGTATAACAGCAGCAGTGCCAACGCGCCTACAAAACCATGTTCCTCGGCAAAGGCCGCGAAAATGAAGTCTGTCTGCGGGATAGGCAGGAACGCCAAATGGGTCTGCGAGCCGGCTGTACTGCCCCAAATCCCCCCCGACCCCACAGCAATCTTCGATTGATTCACCTGATAGCCCGATCCCTGGCTATCTTCTTCCGGAGCCATAAAGCTGGTAAGCCGATCCTTCTGATAAGGCTTCAAATGGTGCCACGCAATTGGCAGCATCAGAGCGCCCAGCAAAATTACAATCAGTGCCTGCCGGAACCGCAATCCTCCCAGAAACAGCCCAATGATCGCAATCGGCAGATACGTCAGAGCCGTGCCTAAGTCCGGCTGCACCAACACCATCAGCATGGGGATACCGACTATGGCGCCCGCCTTGAGGAAGTCGGGCCAGGTTAAGTCTCGCTGGCTTAAGTCGGTAAAGTACTTAGCTACCGCGAGGATCAGAATCAGCTTCACCCACTCCGATGGCTGAAAGTGAGCGCCTCCCGGCATTTTTATCCAGCGTCGCGCTCCCAGATACTTCTGCCCAAACACCAGAACCATCATCAGCGACGCCAGCGACGCAATGTAGATCCAATGAATCTTATCCAACACCGCCTGGTAGCTAAGAAAACTGATAGCGAACATCATAATGACGCCCGCCCCAATCCAATAAAGCTGCTTGATGTGGGCGCCCGCGAACTTGGTGTGAGTGGTGGCGCTGCGAATCTCCATCACGCCAAGGCCACAAATAACCAGCACGAAGAACAACAGCCACCAGTCGAAGTCGCGAAATGATACGTAACGTGACATGTTCTATCTGAGTACAGACTCAAGGGTGCCCCGTTCAAGCTTCGCTTGAGCGGGGTGTTAACAGCTACCTTCCCGTCCCCAACCCCGGCGCCGCCGCAGCTAACGGCAACCGCTTCTTAGGTAAATCCACCACAAATCTTCCGGACCCCAAAGTGTGTTCTTGCCCTGCGGCAGCAGGCGTATCCCACACCGCCCCCATCTCTACCGACTTCGGCTTGGTACCGTTCACAATCTTTACCGGCTGGCGGCGCTGCTTATCGACATAAGCCTTCACTACCTGCGCCGCAAGGCGCGCCGCAAACTGGCCGTGTTCACCACCCTCGAAAAGTACGCACACTACAATCTCCGGACTTCTGCGGGGAGTCACGCCCACAAACCAGGCATTGTCTTTGTAATCCTGTTTGCCGTTCGCCAGCTTCGCTTTCAAGGCGTTACTGATGGTCTGCGCGCTGCCAGTCTTGCCCGCAAAGTCGATGCCCTGGAGATGAGCGCTGCCCGCAGTTCCCTCAGGCGCGGGCACTTCCGCCATGGCGTCGGTAATTGTTTCCCAGTTCTTAGGATCAATCGGGATGCTCACTTTGTCAGGAACGCTCGACGCCGGCACCAGGTTTGGCGGCAGATCCCCGGAAAAGGTGACATGCGGACGAACCATATTCCCGCCGCTTGCGATGGCCCCCAAGGCGCGCATCATCTGCACCGGTGTGGCAGCGATCGCGCCCTGGCCAATACCGACTGATATCGTCTCGCCGGCATACCACTTCTGCCTGAAATTGCGAATTTTCCATTCTTCCGAGGGCATTACTCCAGAGACTTCCTGCGGCAGATCAATGCCGGTTTTCTGTCCCAGGCCGAAGGCAGTCGCGTATTTCGCGATGGTGCCAATCCCCAGCTTCTCGGCCAGCGTATAGAAAAACACGTCGCAGGACTGGTAAATCGCCTTCGTAATCTCCACCGGCCCGTGGCCGTGATGCTGCACCGCGATCCAGCATTTAAAGTAGCGGCCATAGAACGTTCCGCCGCCACCGCAATTGACATGCAAATTCTGCGCGATGCCCTCCTGCAAGCCGGCCGTAGCCATAATGATCTTGAAAGTGGAACCGGGCGCCAGCTGTGCCTGAATCGCTTTATTTAGAAGCGGATGCTCATCGTCATTCACCAGCTTGCTCCACTGGTCGCGTGAAATTCGGATGCGGAAGTCGTTGGGATTAAACGTCGGACGACTCACCATGGCGAGAATTTCGCCATTGCGCGGATCCATGGCGATGATGGCGCCATTCTTGTCGTCGAGCGCCTGCTCCGCCGCAATCTGCAGGTCGATGTCGATAGTCAGCTTCAGGTCTTTGCCAGGCTCGGCAGGCTTTTCGTCCAGTTGACCCATTTCCTTGCCGCGGCTGTTCACCACCACCTGACGCGAGCCGTTCTTGCCCATCAACATGGAGTTGTATTCCAGCTCCACTCCTGACTTCCCGACGACATCGCCCGGGTTGTAGAGGTCCCAGCGCGGCGAATTCAGCATCTCTTCACTGACCTCGCCGACGTAGCCGATCAGATGAGCCAGAAAGCCCTTCGGCGGATACAGCCGCCGGTGCGCCATGATGGTGTCGAGTTCAGGAAGCTCGTTGCGATGCGCCTCGATGAATGCCAAATCATCGGCCGTAATGTCATCCTTCAAATAGATAGGTTGGTACTGCGGCATCGAGGCGAAGTGGCGGATGTGATCCTTCACATCTTTCGGATCCAGATTCAAACCTTGCGCAATCTGGTCTGCGTCATCGTAGAGGTTGCGGGTAGAGTCGCGCATCAGCAGCGCCGTGTAAGAGGGGTAGTTGGTGACGATGACGCGACCTTCGCGATCGAGAATGCGTCCTCGCGGAGCCAGGATCGGCACATCGCGAACCCGGTTTTTTTCCGCTAAAGACGCGTACCAGTCGTTATTCGAGACCTGTAGCCGCCACAGCCCATAAGTCAGAACGAGAAAAATGCCGAGAATAATGTATTGCGCCGCAGTGAGGCGCATCGGCGAGACTTTTTCATCGCGGCCAAACATTGCAAGTGGTCAGTTCGTGGAACAAGATCGTCAGTCGCGGCGACGCGCTACGCTGCCTTCCGCAATTAGCCTGATCGAGGTTAACTCCATTGTAAACGCTCTGGCGCGAGGAAAGGTTAGCGTAAGAGTGACGGAGGGCCATAGACGTTGGGGACAACGAATCACCCTGAGAAGACCCTGACTTCTTCTCGACACCACCAAAATCCCCTGTCATCCTGAGGCGCGCTCTCTACGCCGAAGAGCCTGCCCTGAGCTTGTCGAAGGGCCCCCTACCAGCGGCACTGTCCCCAGCAGGAACCCTTCGCCGCGCCCCGCAAATGACAGAAGTTGCGAAAAATCCCGCACTCGAAATAGCTAAGTGAGAAAAAACACAGCGGCAATATTCGCAATCAGCGATCCCGCTAAAAGCGCCAGCACAAGTAAGGCCGGCCTAACCGCCCGCGGCAACCATTTGATGGCAAAGTACAAAGCTACCGGCAGGTGTCCAGCCATCAGCAACTGCCAGATGTGCGCAGTAGCCCCCTCATCCACTTCATGTAAGTTGCCATAGATTGCAAAGTGCCCCAGCACCATTGCCAGCGCAGTCAGAGACATGGCCAATGGAATAAACGCGCTCGGCTGCTTGGTAAGCGCGATTACGGAATACTGATTCGTGGCCAATCCTGGAGTGGGCACGAGATGTTCATGAAGCGCCGACCAGACCACATTGGCCGCCGCCCTTATCCCGCCGGGTCCGCCCTGAAGTAACGCCTCGAATTCCGCGCCATAGCGCTCCCGCCACGCCGGAGGATACAGGCTCACCAGCATGTGCGCCAGTTTGGGATTCATAAAGCCTCCAATCTTTCCAGGCCCGCCTTGGTGAACTGCCGCAGCGTGGTCAGTTTCGCCCGCAGTACTTGCACGCCCTGCACCGTGATGCGGTAGGGACGTCGGCGATCTTCTGGTGGAAGCGGTTCAATCCAACCCTGCTGCTCCAGTCGCGCAATTGCCCCATACAACGTTCCTGGGCCCAGCCGGGTTCCGCAGAGCTGCATGATGTCATCGATCATGGCGTGCCCATGTTTTGGGCCGTTGGCGAGGCTCGCAAGCACCAGCATGGGAGGATCGGAATAGTGTCCCAGCCGCTCGTCTTCGTCGTTTGCTACGTGTCGCGTACTACGCATGGCGTAGTTATCGCACGAGTGGCGGAACTCTGGCAAGAGATATTTTGCGCAGGAACATAGTCAGATCGGAAAGGTCGCAATACAGTCCGCAGTTAGGGCTTCGAGACTGCTTCTTTATCGTCGCGGTGGCGCAGCCATTCCAGAAACATCTGCTCGATGGGCTTGTCGTAGGTCATCAAAACGTGACGGACAGTGTGTCCACTGACGAAGTGGCAAACCTCTTCGGCAAGATTTTTGGCGTGATCGCCGGCGCGCTCCATGGATTGGGTCATGAAAATGATTTGCAGGCTGGCTTGATGCTGAACCCGCTCCGGGTTTTCGATGTGCCGCATGAAAATCAGGTTTCGAATACGATCCATTTCGGCGTCGGCGCGCAAAACATCGATAGCTTTCTTTACATCTCGCGATGAGAAAGCGCCCCCCACATCATTCAACATCTTCTCTAGCACCGTCGCCATCTGCGTCAGGTCGCGGGTATCTTGCGGATCGAGACGCGGGCCGGCCGCCTGAGCGCTGCTGCCAAAGCTAAGCAACAGATCGCCGATCCGCTCCAGGCCGATCATAAATTTCATGCAGGCGAGTAGCTCACGGGCTTCCGACTCCGAGACGTGGGTGATCGCCTTGGTCACGCCTTCATCAATTTCGCGATCCAGAGTGTCGAGCTGGCGCTCGCGCTCACGCAGGCTGTTGAGCAGCGAGTTCGATCCCGTGGCAATACCCTCGGCTGCGGCCGACGCCGCCTCTTTAGCCAGATGGCAAGCCTCAACTGTCAATGAAACCAGATAGGAATACGAAGGGGATACAACAGGAGCTTTGATGCTGGCGGCAGTCATGCTCACATCCTTCCGCAGCGCCGTTGCCGTCGATCTGGTAGCGCGCCGCCTACTAACACTGATGGTCACGCGGCCAGCATAGGTTGTTTTGGTGCAGGATTGGTTAACAGCCTGTGAATTTACTGGCTGGTTGGAGCTCAACCGTCAAGTTCATCCAGCAAGAGGTCCGAATCCTGGGTGGGAACCTTGGCCGCTTTCTCAACCGAAATAAGGGGCAGCGTGAAAAGGAAGGTCGACCCCTGGGCCAGTTCACTCTCCGCACGAATCGTTCCGCCATGGGCCAGAACTACGTGCTTGGCGATCGCTAAGCCAAGCCCTGTCCCGCCCGATTCCCGCGACCGCGCCTTATCGACGCGATAGAAACGTTCAAACAAGCGTGGCAAGTGCTCTGAAGCGATCCCGGTACCGAAGTCGCGCACATAAAACTCCACTCCCTTGGGAGAAGGCCGAGCTCCGACTCGAATTAATTGTCCCGACGCACCGTACTTCACCGCATTATCGATCAGGTTGGAGAACACCTGGTGGATTGCTTCCCGGTCGGCGAGCACCTGCCCACTGGCGCCGTCTTCAATTTCCAACTTGATGGCTTCCGTGTGAGCCCGTTCCTGAAAACTCTGGAAAGCTTCGCGCAGCAAATCTGCCGGCGCAACCGGTTGCAGATCAAAACGCTGCTCGCCCGACTCCACCCGCGCCAGCGTCAGCAGATCTTCTGTGAGGCGCGACATGCGGACAGCGTTTTTGCGAATGATTTCCAGAAAATCGCGGAAATGATCGTTCTCGCCGGAGCTATCGAGCAAGGTTTCCGTGTAGCCCTGAATCGAGGTGAGCGGGGTACGCAACTCGTGCGAGACGTTGGCAATGAAATCGCGTCGAGTTTTTTCGGCACGCTCAGCTTCGGTCAAATCCCGCAATACCGCAACTGCGGCTCCGCCGGGCATGGGTGCGGCGGTCACATCGAAGATCCGTCCCGGCAAAATAGAAGTAGCACGCACCACGCAAACCTTTCCCGATGCTATAGCCTGCCGGACGGCGCGCAGGAAGTCGGGATCGCGAACCGTCTCTTCGATTGGGGAACCGACTCGGGTGTGCTGCGGCACCAGCTTGTCCATTGAATGGTTGGCCCATTGCACTCGTTCGTCGGTGCCTACTGCAATGACTGCGTCCTGCATGCTGTTGAGCAGGCTTTCGAGTTGGCGCTGACTGGTCTGCAAAGCCAAGAAACTGTCCTCCAACTTACGGGCGGTTTTGTCCAGCGATGTCGCCACCCGGCCAATTTCATCATTCGAAGTTTCTGCGATACGAGCAGTGAGGTCGCCGGACGCAATTTGCCGGGCGAAAGTGACAATGCGCCGCAGACGATTTGCCGTCGATTGCGCCGCTACTCCCGCAACCAGCAATGCCACGATGAATGCAACGGTGGAACCTATTAATAAGGTGCGCCGTATGTGCGATAACGCATTCTCAACATCAGAAAGTGGATATGCCAGCCTCACCGCGCCATTCGGAATCGGCACAGCAACATAAAGAAACGGGATGCCAACGGTGTGGCTCTTGCGCGTATCTTCGCCAACCGTTCCCTTAAGCGCAGCGATAAACTCCGGGCGGCCAGCGTGATTCTCCATTTCCGCGGGATCGGCCTCGGAATCTGCCAGGACCTTTCCCGTGGTATCGATCACAGTGGCGCGTGCCCCCGCCGCCTGGCCTTCTTGGGTAGTCACTTCCTGAACGGTGTGTTCCCGGTTGTCGCGTACCCGGTTGGCGAACATCAGCGTTTTCTGGCGAAGATTTCGTTCGACGTCCTGGAGTACGGATAATTCCCAGGCGCGGCGCACGGTGAAGTCGAGCGTGATCGTGCTTACGGCGATCACCACCACAAACGCCACCATCAGCTTCACGAATATTCGGCTTCTCACTTGGGCGCCTCGAAGCGGTATCCTGCGCCGCGCACGGTTCGCAGATAGCGGGGATTTTCCGGATCAGGCTCGATTTTTTCGCGAATGCGACGTACATACACGTCGACGGATCGCGGCGTGACATAAGCCGTGTCGCGCCACACCGAATCAAGCAACTGGTCGCGGGTAAAAACTCGGCCGAGATGACGGGCGAAGTAGTCGAGCAGACGAAATTCCGTGGCAGTAGTTGGAACCGTGTTGCCCCGAACGACCAGGGTCATGGCTCCCGGATCAATTTCAATCTCCCCAACCTGCAGGGGCGTGGGGGAAAGCGGGCGTTCAAAGCGGCGCAATACGGCCTTGACTCTCGCCACTAGCTCGCGAGGACTAAACGGTTTCGGGATGTAGTCGTCGGCCCCAAGTTCAAGGCCCAGAACGCGGTCTGCCTCGCTACTTTTTGCGGTAAGAAAGATGACCGGGCTGGAAGCCAGCGTCGGCGCCTGGCGAATCTGCCGGCACAGTTCTAGGCCATCTTTTCCCGGCACCATGATGTCCAGCACGAACAGCGCCGGGCGTTGCCGCTCCGACTCGGAGATCACCGTATGGCCGGTGGGAAATACTTTTACGGTGAATCCCGCTCCCTCAAGGTGGTGACGCACAAGCCGGGAAATATCCGGATCGTCTTCCACAACGTAAATACTTGGTTTCACGCGAGTATTGTAGCGACGGAAGCGAAAACTAGATAGATTCGAGACGATGGAAAGCGACTTTATGGGCCACGATTAACAGTCCTGTAACACGCCGAGCCAAAAATCGGGAGAATTGTTAACCTGGCTGTAACAATCAGGCTAACCTAAATAGGGCTGATCTAGCTAGATAGAGACGACCAGATTGCCCGCATCGTCTATAGCGAAGCCGCAACCCGGCGGGATGACGGTGGTGGCACTGTATTCCGTCACAATGGCGGGCCCGCGATATTGTTTCCCCGGCAACAGTTCGGTTCGCTCAAAAAGGCCAGCCCGGATCTGTTTTCCCTCAAAGAAGTACTGGGTTTTTCGGGGAACGCCCCGGCCCGGGTGGTGGGAGTTCGCCATTCTTAAAGTTGCCGGTGCCGTTTTCACCGTGGCCCTCAGCCGTATAGTAACCAGCTCAAGTTCGCGACCGTCGTAGCTGTAGCCGTAGCGCCTGCGGTGTTCCTCTCGGAACGCTGTGAGCAGGTTAGTGTCATATGGAATGTTCAGCTCATAGCCCTGCCCTTTGTAGCGGACCTCCACCGATCGCTGATACCGCGCTCGCCCCGTCCATTTTTCCTCACGGAGGTCGGCAGCCGCCTGCTTCATCAAGGTGGCGAATTCCCGCTCAAGACGCTCTTTGGGAAGCGCGCCGGCGGCTCGCAGCAACACGGTGCGGGAATAATCCTTGACCACGTCACTGACCAGGATTCCGAAAGCTGAAAGAGCCCCGGGCAGGGAGGGGATAATCACTCGCGGAATTCCCAGGGCAGAGGCAAGCTCGCAGGCATGAAGGCCGCCGGCACCGCCAAACGCTACCAGCGTGAAGTCGCGCGGGTCGTAGCCCCGCTCTACAGACACCATACGAATGGCTTTTTCCATGGTGGAGTTCACCACACGAATCACCCCGGCGGCGAACTGTTCCAGCGTGAGATTGATCTTCTGTTGCCGGAGCCATTCCGAAATAATCTTGCGAGTGCGGTCGAGGTCGAGTTTAAAGTCCCCGCCTAAAAAACGGTCGCTCTGCAGGCGACCCAGAATCAGGTTCGCATCTGTTACCGTGGGCTGCGTGCCGCGACCGTAGCAGATTGGGCCCGGATCGGCGCCGGCGGATTCCGGCCCCACGCGCAGCGCGCCGGCTGCGTCGAAGCGTGCGATTGAGCCTCCGCCGGCGCCGACGGTGTGAATATCGAGGATAGGTACGCCAATCGGCAGGCCGGCAATCTCGGCTTGCTGTCCGGTACGAATCTCGAGGTCGACCAGCGCGACGTCGCTCGATGTGCCTCCTATATCGAATGAGATGAGTCGGGTGAAGCCGCTTCGCTTCGCCATGGTTGACGCGCCCACCACGCCTCCCGCCGGCCCGGAAAGTACCGTACGAACCGGCTCGCGCGCTGCGGTTTCCAAAGCCGCGATGCCGCCACTCGACTGCATCACAAAGATGCGGGCAGAAAGGCGTTGCGCCAGACCACCGAGGTAACGCTGCATAACCGGCTGCAAATACGCGTTGATGACGACGGTGCTGGTGCGTTCATACTCGCGAAATTCGGGCAGGATTTTGTGGGAGATGGAAAGCGGAACGTCGAGCTGCGCCAGTTCCCTCTCCACCAGGCGCTCGTTTTTTGGATTGGCGAAAGAAAACAGTAAGCAAATGGCAACTGAGTCTGCTTTGCTGCGGCGAATCTTGGACAGCAACGACTGAATTTCTCTTGCAGACGGCGCCAGCAAAATTTCGCCCTCGGCACTGACCCGCTCGTTCACACCAAAACGTAGTTCCTTAGGCACCAGCGGCTCAATCCGATCAAAAAAGAAGTCATACAGTTTGGGCCGTGCTTGCCGCCCAATTTCAATCGCGTCTTCAAATCCTGCTGTAGTCACCAGCGCGACGCGTGCGCCTTTGCGTTGCAGTAACGTGTTGGTGCCGACGGTGGTTCCATGCAGCAGTATCAACTGCTTGCTAGTTTGAATTTTTGCGACCGCTTCCGCGATGGCCCGCGAAGGATCGTCCGGCGTGGAGAAGACCTTGGTCATACGAATCCTGCCGCGGTCGATCCAGACGCAATCGGTAAAGGTGCCCCCAGTGTCGACGGCAATGCGCATGGGAAGTTTGCCGGAGCTCCTAGGCATAGGGATGGTTAGGGTAACATCCCCGCGCGCATAGTGTTCCGCACGGAACACAGCGTCATGGCGAAAATGTATAGACAGCTAAACCGTAGGCAGGATTGCAGTTAAGAGGGGCTTAAGTTGAACGTAAAATTACACCGGTCATTTCGAGCCTGGGAGTGACCGGTAGTCCCAAATCGGGAACGATTGGGGAGTAATCGCGGGACAAAAGTTCATTTTGGTTACATCCACCTGCTATCCCTTGCCACTGAAAGCCAAAGTAATCAGGGTCTTCTGTTCTACTTCATGGGCCTTGGCCGATCCGGTCGCAGGGCTGGCGCTGGCTGAGCGCTTTACTGAAAGCACCGGCCGCCTGCCTGCGACTCGTTTCAACCGCGGCACCACGTAGAAGAGAGCGCCCATGTTAGCTGGTTCTTCCTGCACCCATACGATGTCACGAGCGCTGCTGTGGCGCTCAAGCTCCGCAGTCAGTTCCGCCTCAGGAAACGGATACAGCTGTTCCAAATAAACCACCGCGGTTGACATGTCGTTCCGACGCTTGCGTTCGGCGCGCAGCTCGTGGCCGATCTTGCCGGTACACAACAGAATCCGGGTCGCGTCGATGGCTTCGTTGTCAGGCAGCACATTCTGGAAACGCTGGTGAGTAAAGTCCTCTATGGGAGAAGAGGCATCGGGATGCCGCAACATGCTCTTCGGGGTAAACACCACTAGTGGTTTGCGCCACGCTCGCATGGCCTGCCGACGCAGCAGGTGAAAATACTGGGCAGCATTCGAGGGCTGGCAAATCTGCAAATTATCGCGCGCCGCCAGTTGCATGAACCGCTCAATGCGGGCGCTGGAGTGCTCTGGCCCTTGCCCTTCATATCCGTGCGGCAGCAGCAAGACCAAGCCAGACAGCAAGTTCCACTTGTCTTCGCCGGCGCTGATGAATTGGTCGATTACCGCCTGCGCCACATTCACGAAGTCGCCAAACTGCGCCTCCCACATCACCAGCGCATCGGGATAATCGCGACTGTAGCCGTATTCAAAGCCCAAGACCCCGGCTTCCGAAAGCGCAGAGTTATAAATGTCGCAGCGCGCCTGAGTCTGAGAAATATTCTGCAAGGGCACGTACTGCTGTTCATTTTCTATATCCACCAGCACCGAGTGCCGTTGGTTAAAGGTGCCGCGGCGGCTGTCCTGACCGCTGAGCCGAACCGGTGTTCCAGCCTTAGCCAAACTGGCGAAGGCAAGAGCTTCTGCCATACCGTAATCCACCGGCCGCTTGCCTGCTCCCATCTCTGCGCGCTGTTCAAGCAGCTTTTTGACCTTGGGATGGATATGAAAGTCGGACGGATAGGTGGTTAGCCGCTCACTAAGCACATGCAATTCATCTGGGGGCAATCCGGTCTCAACATCGTATTGCGACTTGTACCGTCCTCCTTTATATGCGTCCCAATACGCCGGCAAACTGCGGAGCGAGGGCTTCTTCTTCATCGCTTTGGCAGTGGCTTGCGCCGCTTCAAGCTCTGCTTTTATGGCGTCCACGCGCGACTGGACGTCCTGGGCGCCAATATCCTCGGCGTAAACTTCCCATAGCGGAGGATGTTCTTTGATCGCTTTGTACAGCAAAGGCTGGGTCACGGTCGGGTCATCCACTTCGCTGTGGCCGTGCCGGCGGTAGCCGATGAGATCCACCACCACGTCGCTGCCGAAGGTGTAGCGATATTCCAGAGCAATTCGCGCGATACGCACCACCGCATCAACGTCCTCCGCATTCACGTGGAAGATGGGAATCGCCTGACGGCGGGCAATCTGCGCGGCGAAACGGGAAGAGTGCAGTTCGTTGCTGACAGTGGTAAATCCAATCAGATTATTGACGATTACGTGTACCGTGCCGCCAACGGTATAGCCCGGAATGTCGGCGAAGTTGAGCGTCTCGGCAAAAATTCCTTGTCCGGCAAAAGCACCGTCCCCGTGAACTAACAGCGGTAAATACTTCTCGCGACCGCCGTCGCCGGTGCGCTCTTGCTTGGCGCGAGTACGGCCGATGGTCACTGGATCGACAGCTTCAAGATGGCTGGGGTTCGAAACCAGATGGACGTTTACCTTGGTTCCCTTGCGAGTCACGTACTCGCCGGTCGCTCCCATGTGGTACTTCACGTCTCCACTGCCCAGCACGCTGCGCGGATCGACATCTTCAAACCCGGCGAACACCTCTTCGGGGGCGCGCCTGGCGACGTGAACAATCACATTCAGCCGTCCCCGGTGACTCATGCCCATGACTAACTGGACCGCTCCACGCTCCCCGGCGCCTTCGATGATTTCATCGACCAAGGGGATTAGCGCAGTAACGCCTTCCAGCGAAAACCGTTTGCTGCCGAGATAGCGCTGCTGCAATACCTGTTCAAAAAGGTCGGCGCGGATCAGTTGGTCTAGAACGTGCTCTTGTTCCACGGGCTCGGGCGAACCTTCGAGCTTTTCCTGAATCCACTGCCGGCGCATGGGGTCGGCGATGTGCATGAACTCAGCGCCAATGGTGCCGCAATAAACGCGGCGGGCTTCTTCCGCGATGTCGCTATCAATCTGCAGTTCCGAATGTGGTTCTGGATGGAGAAATCCCAAAGGATCCAGATCTGCCTCGAGATATCCCCAACGCCGGAATGCATCGAAAACCCGATCGCGGTCGCCAATAGAAACCTCGAGGACTCCGGTATTCCGTCCCCGGCTAGCTGCCTTGCCATTGGTTGGTGCCATATATCTCCTAGGATAACGGATGCGGCGAAAGTTGGCAGAGATTCAGGGTAACGGAAGTGCCGGGCCATGGCTGCGGTGCGACGGTCGCGGGCTCTTTGCCTTCTGACTAAGACGGTTTGGAGAGCAGGCTAAATACCAGACGCTATGAGCCAGCCAGAAGCAGCTGTAAGATACTTTTTCATGCAACTCTGGTTCGCCCATGGCGGGGACGTCAGCATCCGCGAACAACTGGCCACGCAAGTCGTTCTTGCCATTCTCAGCGACGATCTTGCGGCTGGACAGCGTCTACCCAGCACTCGAAAACTGGCGCGCCGATTCCATCTTCATCCCAATACGGTGAGTGCAGGCTACCGGCAACTGGAGCGGAACGGCTGGGTGGAATTTCGCCACGGAAGTGGCGTTTATGTGCGCAATACCCGTCCCCAGAAGGCTCTTTCAGGGACGCTTGCACTCGACCAAAGTGTAGCCAATCTGTTTCGCGGGGCCCGTGAACTGGGATTCCCTCTTAGCGAAGTACGATCGCGAATCCGGCAATGGCTGGAATTGCAGCCGCCCGATCATTTCCTGCTGGTCGAACCTGACGAGGAACTTAGAAAGATCGTGGTCGCGGAAATGCAGCAGGCGACCACATTCGCAGTGAGTAGTTGCGGCCTAAGCGAATCGGATATTGCCCAAGGCCTGCCGGGTGCGATTCCTGTAGCTTTTTCCAATTCTGTGGAAAACGTCCGCCGCTATCTACCGGCTGGGGCTGAGTTAATCACGTTGTCTTTTCGTTCTGTGACTTCGTCTATTGCGAGTTGGCTGCCCGCCCCCAAGAGTGCTTTAGTTGGGATTGCGTCGCGCTGGCCAAAATTCCTTAAAATGGCGCGCACCATTTTAGTCGCCGCCGGGTTCAACAATGACGCATTGCTATTCCGCGATGCGCGGGAATCGGGCTGGCAGCGCGGACTGAAGCAAACCGCGGCCGTCATTTGCGACTGCCTTACCGCTAAGGCGTTGAGTACACCCACGCGTGCCATTGTTTTTCCCTTGCTCTCAGAAGCTTCTGCCACGGAGCTCCGGCGGTATGAGGAATTCGTCCGCAATCCCTTGAGCCCCTCGTTGTGACACTCGCGAAAGTGTCATAAGTCGGCGCGTCCTGCTGCTTTCTGTGCCTTAACCTCTTTGCTGTTCAAAGGCGGTGAGGCGATTTGTCTGGCCCCACTGACCGAAGCGAAGTCGCAACTGGAGGAACGGCCTATGGATCGAATTCACACGCGGATCATTGCTTTCTTTTTGGCATTTTCACTATCCGTAGCGACCCTGCAGGCTCAAAGCGACAATTGGCGAAGCGTAGAGAATCTCGAGTCCGGTACACCGATCTCGGTTGAGGCCCACCACCGAGTGAGTTGTTTATTTCTCCGTGCCACTGATGACGCTCTTTTCTGTGAGTTCGTGGCTAACTCACGTTTCGAAACAATTACCCGAACCTTGAAGCTCGACCGCCGCGACATTCGGCAGGTTGGTATGGGAAAAAGATACAGCCCGGCGAAGGACGCGGCGATTGGCGCGGCTGTGGGTGGGGCTATAGGCGCAGCACTCCCCGAGAAATATGGAAGTACCCGTGTGGGAGGCGCTCTTCTTCTGGGCTTGATCGGAGGCACGGTAGGATGGGTGGTGGCGGGAAACAAACTACATTACCAGGTTGTATATGAGCGATAGCCGAGATCCTTCAAACTTCAAACCGCCGACTTATGTTATCTATGAACAGCGCTTACCCTGATCATGGACTCCGCCAAAGGTACGCCCGTCCTGCTCGGAATTCCGTTCGACGCTAACTCATCCTATTTACGAGGAGCTGCCGAAGCTCCGCGGCTGATTCGCGAGGCTTTGCACTCCGAGGCTTCGAATTGCTGGACCGAGACTGGTATCGATCTGGGGCGGGATGCAGCCTATGCCGACGCTGGTGATTTGCAGTTCCCCGACGACATTAGCGCTTTTCAGCAGATCGAGGAGTCGGTGGCGGCACTGCTAGACAAGGGCCAGGGGCCCCTTTGTTTAGGTGGCGATCACTCTATTACCTATCCTATTCTGAGGGCCTTCGGCAGAAAATTTTCTAATCTTACGGTGGTGCATTTCGATGCTCATCCCGACCTCTATGAGGAGTTCCAGGGCAGCCGTTATTCGCATGCCTGTCCGTTTGCCCGGGTCATGGAGGAAAGGCTGGCGAAACGCCTGATCCAGTTGGGAATTCGCACCATGATTCCTCATCAGCGGGAACAGGCGGAACGCTTCGGGGTCGAAGTCCTCGGGATGCATCAGCTGCCGGCGCTCGAGAAACTCACCGTTGGCGGGCCGGTGTACATCTCGTTCGACGTCAACGTGCTCGACCCGGCATTTGCGCCGGGCGTTTCACATCGCGAGCCCGGAGGCATGTCAGTCAGGGAGGCGCTAACCCACTTGCATGCCATTACTGGCACAATCGTCGGCGCCGATGTTGTTGAGTACAATCCGCGGCAAGACTTGTCGCACCTGACGGCGACGGTCAGCCGCAAGATTGTAAACGAGCTACTTGGAAAGATGATTGCCGGGGCAAAACTCCAGAATGAAGCCCGAAGTCGTAGCGTGCCCGTTGAGCTAACTGGGCTGCTTTGAGGCAGCGATGTGCACCTGATGAAAATGTTTTGCTTCAGGACGGCTCATATCCAGGCCAAAAGAGGGTTGGCGGTAGGTGCCGGTTATCTTCACGGGCATGGCGTAACCACGACTCTTCTTTTTAAAGAATGGTTCGAGAACTTTTAACATCACCGTCTTGACTCCGCGAGTTGCATTAGCAGGTTCGGAGTCGGTCGTTAGGGTTCCATGCAAATTGATTTTATTGCTTACCAGACTGAAGGTTCCCTGCATCTGCGCTTGGGCCCCGGGAACACTAAATGAAAGGTTAGAAAACGTCGCGGTTCCACCTTTTAAGGACACGTGGCCTCTTAAATCAGAGAGCACGGTTCCTTCCGGCTCATCTCCCTTTTTACCGAGAGCTCCTCTGCTTAGGCGGTTTACGTCCGCCTGAGTATTCGGTTTATTAAAACTTCCATCGTCGATTCCAAAATCTCCCTGTAGTTCAACTTTTTCGAGAAACGACCCCTCGCCTGGAGGGAGCCCGACTTTTGCGTGAAAGCTCACAGCGCCGGACATCGGCGCCCTTTGTGAGCGAGTAAACAAAAGAAGCAGATCCTGAATGCGGCCATTGCTTGCGGCGAATTCGAGCGTGGCCGTCTTTCCATCCTGATTTTCCTGCCCGGCGATGCTCCCATTTGACACGATCGACGTATCGAGAAAATGTGCGCTCACATTCTTTAGGAAAGTATCTCCATTTTCGCCGTTCACCACCGCTTCGAAGTCGGCGTGCAAAGCAACCTTGTGGGAACTTGAGGAGACTGTAAATTCGGGCGTGTCAATATGGCCGCTGGTTTCGACGTGATTCAGCACGCCGGAGAAGTCACCGTTCGATGACAGGATTCCGGCGATGCCGCCAAAAACTCCCAGGTCCGCATTTTGGAAGGAGTACCGCCCAGACACCGGCGTCTTGCCGACGCTGCTCTCGTTCCACGGGCCGAATTTTCCCGCTGCAATAATCTCGCCCGGCGGCTCTGGATTTGAAAAATTGGCTTCAAAAGACGCCGGGCTGCCACTGCTACCAATCTCGTGCATGGTGAAATTGTGAAAAGCAAATCTCAAGTTTTGTTTGCCGGGCGCTCGCGACGCTACCTCAAGGCTGGATCCATCGGCGATCAGATCGTCGATCACGAAGCTCGAACGCCTGGGTGTTTGAAATGGCTCGGAGCCCAGAGGAGGAACGTGAAGCTGAAGGCCACCAGCACGAATGAGCTTGAGATGCTTAGTGAACAACCCGGTGAAGCTCCCCTCAATTCTGAGACTATCGACAATCATCAGGGGCGGCGTACCCGGCTTCGAGTTGTGCTGAAAAGTGACATGCTCAAGTACGCAGCCGGGACGTGGAAAATAAGTTCCGTGATAAGAAGCAGCTCTCACTGTAGTTTGGCTGGCCTCTCCTAGTTCCTTCAAGACCGCAGTTTCACTGAAGGGCCAATCGATGCAGAGCAAAACGATGGCGGCGAAAACTAAGAGGCATAGTGCAAACCCCGCAACCCTGCCCCACTTTCGCAAATCAACCCCCGACGTACGGATTCCGTCTTCCATTCGCGATTTCGCCTCGAGTACGGGGTTGGATGCCAAACGCGGGCGCACGAATTCACCGCGTCAAAAAAATTGTATGGTCACGGGAAGAGCTGCACCTTAGGAAGAACAATCCGCCTTACCAGCTTCTATTGGGCAGGGTCGTAATTCAGATTTTGGCCAAGCCATCGCTCGATCTCAGCCACGCTCATCCCCTTACGTTCGCTGTAATCGGCGACCTGATCGCGGTCAATCTTACCCAGGCTGAAATATCGCGATTCCGGATGGGCGAAATAGAGGCCACTCACGCTCGATCCCGGCCACATTGCATAAGACTCTGTAATCAACATTCCCGTGTTCGCCTGCACATCGAGCAAACGCCAGAGCGGTCCCTTCTCCGTGTGATCCGGACAGGCCGGGTAGCCCGCAGCGGGTCTGATCCCACGATATTTTTCGTGGATAAGATCCTCATTGCTCAAGCCTTCCGCGCGACCGTAGCCCCATTCACACCGCACTTGCTTGTGCAGGCACTCGGCAAAAGCTTCGGCCAGGCGGTCGGCTAGAGCTTCCGCCATGATGGCGTTGTAGTCGTCGTTCTCGGCCTTGAAGCGATCACACAATTCCTTTAGGCCAATTCCGCTGGTTACGGCAAAGGCGCCAATGGAATCTGGCAGGCCGGTCTCTTTCGGCGCAATGAAGTCGGCAAGCGACCGGCAGGGTTCGCTACCTTCTTTGTTGGATTGCTGGCGGAGGAAGTGGAATCGCTCAAGGATGTTTTCGCGCGAGGCGTCGGTGTACAGCTCGACGTCGTCTCCCACCGCATTCGCAGGAAACAACCCATATACCGCGCGCGCCGTGATTAAGTTTTTCTCAATGATCGTATCCAGAAGAGCGTTGCCCTCGGTGAATATCTGGCGTGCCTGCGCACCGTATTCCGGATGCTCAAAAATGCGAGGGTAAACTCCCTTCAATTCCCAGGTATGAAAGAACGGCGTCCAGTCGATAAATTCGCGCAGCGTCGCCAAAGAAAAATTATCCAGTACCCGCACACCCGTGAACGAGGGCACAGCAAGGTCTGCAGCTCGCCACTCGATCGGAGTCCGGCGCTTTCTAGCAGTCTCCAGCGACACCACTGTCAGACGCGGCGCAGAGTGGGCCTTGCGCAGCTTCTCGTAATCGGCGCGATGCTGCACGACAAACGCGACCTTGCCATCGTCACTCAGAAGGCTAGTTGTGACAGGTACCGCGCGGCTGGCATCCAGCACGTGCACCACCGGTTCACTGTAATGCGGCGCAATTTTGACCGCGGTATGTGCACGGCTAGTCGTTGCTCCGCCGATGAGTAACGGCAACTTGAAGCCCTGGCGCTCCATCTCGCGTGCCACGTGCACCATTTCGTCGAGTGATGGAGTAATCAGGCCGCTCAGACCAATCATGTCCGCCTTCTCGGTCTTGGCACGTTCGAGGATCTTTTCGCACGGGACCATTACTCCCATGTCGATCACTTCGTAGTTGTTGCAGGCCAGCACCACGCCCACGATATTTTTGCCAATATCATGAACATCGCCTTTAACCGTCGCTAGCAGAATCTTCCCCTGCGCCTTTACCTCCTGACCCGAAGCAGCCATAGCGACCTTCTCCGCTTCCATGAACGGCGTAAGGTGAGCGACGGCCTTCTTCATTACCCGAGCCGACTTGACCACTTGGGGCAAGAACATCTTGCCCGCTCCAAATAGATCACCAACCACGCCCATACCGGCCATTAATGGGCCTTCGATCACCAATAAAGGGCGCCCTAGTTTGACGCGCGCTTCTTCGGCATCGATTTCGATGTAAGTGTCGATGCCCTTGACCAGCGCGTGAGAGAGGCGCTCTTCTACGGTGCCGTTGCGCCACTCTTCGGCCTTTTTTTCACTTACTACTGCGTCCACACCCTTGAGCGACTCACCGTGCTGTACCAACCGCTCAGTCGCGTCAGGACGGCGGTTTAGCAACACATCCTCGACCAGCACTTTCAGTTCAGGCTCAATCTCCTCATAGACCTCTAGCATTCCGGCATTCACGATGCCCATATCCATACCAGCGGCAATGGCATGGTAAAGAAATGCGGAGTGCATAGCCTCGCGCACCTTGTTGTTCCCTCGGAAACTGAACGAAATGTTGGAGACGCCCCCGCTCACCTTCGCATGCGGCAGATTCGCCTTAATCCAACGCGTGGCATTGATGAAGTCCACCGCATAGTTGTTATGCTCCTCCATGCCAGTGGCAACGGTAAGAATATTGGGGTCAAAGATAATGTCTTCGGCGGGAAGTCCGACTTCATCGACAAGAATCCGGTAAGCGCGTTCGCAGACGCGGATCTTGTCTTCGTAAGTCGCGGCTTGGCCCTGCTCGTCGAAGGCCATCACCACGACCGCAGCGCCATACTTCAGAACCGTAGCCGCATTCTGGCGGAACTTTTCTTCGCCTTCTTTCAGCGAAATCGAATTGACAATACCCTTTCCTTGCAGGCATTTGAGCCCTGCCTCGATGACCTCCCACTTTGACGAGTCCACCATGAAGGGCACTTTGGCTACCTCAGGTTCGCTCGCAAGCAGCTGCAGGAAGCGCGTCATGGCCGTAACGCCGTCAATCATGCCTTCGTCCATGCAGATGTCGAGAACATTCGCACCATTCTCGACCTGCTGCCGGGCCACGCTTACGGCTTCTTCGTATTTCCCTTGCTTGATTAGCTTGGAAAATTTTGGCGAACCGGCAACATTGGTCCGCTCGCCGATCATGATGTAGACCCCAGGCTGCTGAGTAAATGGCTGTGATCCCGAAAGACGAAGCGGTTTTATCTTGGTTGGTTTGACCGCCCTTGCGCTATCGGAGACGCTCACGCTCGACTCTCGATCTGCTCGGCGAAGGATTCCTCAACTAACTGCGATCCCCACACCCGCGGCGGTTGTGCTTCAAGCGCTTTGGCGATCGCTGCGATGTGCTCGGGCGTGTTGCCGCAGCACCCCCCGGCAATATTGATCAATCCCGCCCGCGCAAAGTTGCCCAGGTAACGAGCCATGTCCTGCGGGCCCAGATCGAATCCAGTTTCAGATAGCGGGTTCGGCAAGCCGGCATTGGGGTAGCAGGAGATAGCCACGTCTGCCTTCTCCGAAAGTTCCTCCAGGAACGGATACATCAAATCAGGCCCAAGTGAACAGTTAAGCCCCACCGACAACGGGTTCACATGCTGCACCGCGTTCCAGAACGCCTCTGTAGTCTGTGCAGAGATTATCGTCTCGCCGCCGCGGCCTACCGCGGCTGAGATCATCACCGGGAGTTCTCTGACGTCCTTATCGAATACCTCGCGAATGGCGACCAAGGCTGCCTTGGCGTTTAGCGAATCAAAGATCGTCTCCACTAGCAATAAATCCACGCCGCCTGCCATCAGGGCGCGCACCTGTTGGGCGTAGGCAGTTTTGACTTGATCGAAGGTGACCACGCGGAATCCCGCATCATCGGCATCCGGCGAATTCGAGAGCGAAACCGTAAGCGGCCCGATGGCTCCCGCGACGAAACGTTGACGCGAGGTTTCGGTCGCCACTCGGTCGGCCCACTCACGGCACTGCCGCGCAGATTGTTCATTAATATCCCAGGCCAGGCTACCGAGAAATGTGTCGTCGATGACTTTTTGATAGAACGCGGGATCTTTCCGGCCACCTTGCTCTCGAGGATCGTCAACAAAGAATTCGCTCTGAGTGATACTGGTCGCTCCAAAAGTGTTGGTCTCGATAATGTCTGCCCCGGCCTCCAGGAACCGGCGATGGATGTCGCCAATCATCTTCGGCTTGGTGAGCGAAAAAAGATCGCCGTTGTTCAGCAAGCTCTTCGTCGAATCCTTGAAGCGATCCCCACGGATGTCTGCTTCAGTCATCCCGTAGGTACGGATCGTGGTCCCCATGGCCCCATCAATGATGGCGATGCGGCTCTCGAGGATCTTTTCCAGCGGATGTTGATACTTTTTTTTCATGTTTGAAGGTGGTTTAACTTCCGTAGTCATCCCGGGCTGACACCGAGGTTTTCCCAATCTCGGTCAGCCCGACACTCAAAATCACACCCTCTTTGATTATAGCCACAGGCAGAAGGTCGCAAACTCCACCTGGTGAGGCAGGCGATTTGAGCGTGATACGGTCGAAGCAATGGTCCACGCTCTCGGGTAAGCGACGCTCAAGTCCCCGAGTAGCACGTCCAGATTTGCATAGCCGTAGGGTCCCGGTTGGCCCAGACACAATCAAGGTATCCAGGTACGATTCGGCATTCTTGTCTCTGAATGTCCAGCACCCATAGGAATCTAAAGCGTTTCGTCAGCGCAGGTCTGGCAATCCCGGATAAACCGCTGAAAAGAGGCCAAATATTCACAATTGACATAGTCCTTCAGCTTCTTTAAGCTCGCCGCACTTGGCTCTGGGAGCGGGTTCTGGCTGGCAAGCTCGTAGGCTTCGCACTCTTCTAGGGCTTGTCGGTTTTGTCCCCCATCTGCGGGTTGAGTCCACGGGTAACCAAACAAACAGTTGAATATTTGCCAGGCTGGCTGCATCTAGCAGTCCGGCTTTGGCGGGCCCGGTCACCCGAATCGGAAGATTGAAGGAGCCCTACTAATGAAATCTGGCCACGCCACGCGCCCGTTAAAGTGCGGCTCCGCACCTGGGAGAATCCTGCTTCTCGACTCATTAATATCCCCCCAACTGCGATGGATCGCCGTTTTGTTTCTCGGGGTTCTGCCTGCGGCGGCGCAAAACGGGGTCATGGCATTCACTCCGGGAATCATCAGCACAGTGGCGGGTAGCAGCAGCGCTGGATATAGCGGAGACGGTCAAGCGGCAACTGCGGCAAAACTAAATTCGCCTTCTGGACTCGCTCTCGACGGGTCGGGAAATCTATACATCGCCGATTACGGCAATCACGTAATTCGGATGGTTGATAGCACAGGCCATATTTCCACAATTGCCGGTAACCACGACCTGGGTGCCGGTTACAGCGGAGACGGCGGTGCCGCCACAAGCGCACAGCTTAACCAGCCTGTAGGGCTGGCTTTTGATAGGACGGGGAATCTCTACATTGCAGACAGCGGCAATCAAGTTGTGCGCAAAGTTGATTCCTCTCATAACATCACCACGGTTGCCGGCCAGTGCGCTGCACTGCCATGCCTTGGGGGCTTTGCGGGAGACAACGGCCTGGCCACGAGCGCGATATTGAATTCGCCAATGGGAATAGCCGTTGATGGTGCCGGCAACCTCTACATCGCCGACTACGGCAACCACCGCATTCGTAAAGTAGACGCCACTAGTGGGAATATAAACACGATCGCGGGGGACGGAACTCCGAGCTACAGCGGCGATGGAGGCGCCGGTACGCCGGCCCAACTGAATCATCCCTACGGCGTCGGCCTAGATAGCAGGGGCAATTTGTACATCGCCGATACCGACAACGATGTAATCCGTCGCCTCGACAACTCTGGCAACATCAGCACTGTGGCTGGGAATAATGCAGTCACCGCTGGTTTCAGTGGCGACAACGGACCCGCAACCAGCGCCCAACTTTCAGGGCCGGTGGCAGTGGCCACTGACAATGCCGGGGATATTTACGTCGCTGACCACTATAACAATGTGCTGCGGAAAGTTGACACCAGCGGCGTGATTAGAACCGTGGCCGGTAGTTATCCTTTGGGATCTGGCTTCGCTGGTGATTCAGGGCCCGCGACCGCGGCGCAAATGGACGGCCCAAATAGCGTAGTGATCGACGCGAGCGGCAATCTCTTCATCGCGGACTATCACAACAACGTCGTGCGCAAAGTGGACGTCACCGCATCTTTACTGACCTTCGGGGCGTTGACGGTCGGGCAAAGCGGCGCCGCGCAAAAGATCTCTATTTCCGACGTAGGTAGCGCTCCACTGAATTTTACTCAGGCCTTCGGCATCACCGGTAGTTTCGTGCTTCAGCCTACCGGTAATGACTGCACGCCCGGCACCGCGCTTTCCAGTGGAGCGTCCTGTTTCCTGGGAGCAGCCTTTGCGCCGGCGGTGGCAGGAAATCCTCTCTCTGGTACGCTGACGGTTGCCGACGACGGCGTTGGCGCCCCTCACGTGGTGAATCTCAGCGGCGTGGGCATCCAGGGCCCAGCTATAACCAGCGCGGCCAGCGCCATGTTCACAGTTGCGTCGCCGGGAACATTTAGTGTCACCACCGACGGATCGCCCACTCCGACGCTCAGCCAGACGGGGGCTTTGCCTGCGAATGTAACCTTCACCGACAATGGCAACGGAACCGCTACGCTGGCGGGCACTCCTACTGCGAATAGCGGAGGGACTTATACCCTTAGCATTACGGCACACAACGGAACGCTTCCCGATGCGACCCAAAGTTTCGTGCTTACCGTCAACCAGCCTCCATTGATTACCAGCGCCAACACCGTCAGTTTTCAGACCGGGACAGCGGGATCATTCACTGTCACTACTTCAGGTTTTCCAAGTCCTGGCCTCACGGAGGCAGGTCCGCTCCCCGCGGGAGTTACGTTTACAGATAACCATGATGGAACCGGAACCCTCGCCGGCACGCCCACTTCTGGAGGCACATTTAATCTTACTTTTTCCGCAACCAATGGGACCACTCCCAACGCGTCCCAAAGCTTCACATTGAAGGTCGCACAAAAGGCCGCGTTTACAAGTGCAGCCAGCACGAGCTTAAAAGTCGGATCTTCCGGATCATTTTCGGTAACCACGATAGGCTCCCCAAGTCCGTCCATCGCTGAAGCTGGATCCCTTCCTTCGGGTGTCACCTTCCTCGATAATGGCGACGGCACGGCGAAGCTCAATGGAACTCCCGCCGCCAACACCGGTGGCACCTATCCCATCACATTCACCGCGCAAAATGGCACACTGCCGAACGCCGTGCAGAACTTCACCTTGACCGTTACCCAGCCGCCCGCAATCACCAGCCTTAACAATGTGAGCTTCACCATTGGATCAGCCGGACTGTTCACCATCACCAGCAGTGGATTTCCCAAGCCGGTATTCAGCGAATCAGGCAGTCTCCCCAGCGGCGTCACCTTTACCGACAATCAGGACGGTACGGCCAAGCTGGCTGGGACACCCAGCGCGGGCGGGGTCTTCAACATCACAATCTCGGCTTCCAATGGCGTAACGCCGAATGCGTCGCAGGCGTTCACTCTAACGGTTTCCCAGAGCCCGGCGATCACCACCGCGGCTACGGCCGCGTTCAAAGTCGGTTCCAGCGGTTCGTTCACGGTAACTTCGACTGGAGCGCCCACTCCAACCCTCTCTGAAAGTGGAGTTCTTCCGGCAGGTGTAACTTTCGTCTCGAGTTCCAATGGCACGGCAAAGCTGGGTGGAACCCCAGCCCCGGGCTCGGGAGGAACTTACAACTTCACAATCACTGCCCAAAATGGCGTGCTCCCCAATGCTAGTCAGAGCTTCGTCCTGACTGTGGGGCAGGCGCCATTGTTCACCAGCGCGGCAGGCGTGACGGCGCCCAAAGGTGCTGCGCTGTCGTTCACTGTTACAACTAGCGGATTCCCCGTGTCGGCCATCACCCGCTCTGGAACACTTCCTGCTGGAGTGACATTCACCGATAACCACAACGGCACCGGCACATTTGCAGGCACACCTACCGCCAACGGAGTCTTCATCAGCACCTTGTCGGCGTCGAACGGTACAACTCCGAACGCATCCCAGAGTTTCGCCATCACGGTGAGCCAGGCACCAACCATCAGCAGCGCCGACAACACCGCGTTTAAAGTGGGCTCCGCCGGTTCATTTACAGTTAACGTCACCGGAACCCCTACTCCAGTGATTACGGCATCTGGTGCTTTGCCGCTGGGCGTGACATTTGTTGCTAGTGGAACCTCAGCAAAACTCAGCGGAACGCCGGCCGCCGGAACCGCGGGAACTTATCCGCTTACAATCACCGCGCAAAACGGCACGCTACCGAATGTCGCGCAAACATTAACCCTGACGGTGAACCAGGTACCAGCAATTACCACGCCGGCCAGTACTATCTTCCATACCAAATCTGCCGGTTCGTTTACCTTTGCGGCTACCGGGTTTCCGGTTCCGACGTTTAGCAAGTCGGGTACGATACCGAGTGGAGTGACCTTTACCGACAATCACAACGGCACTGCAACACTGGCCGGCACCATCTCGAGCAACGGCGACTCGAGCCTAAAAATCACTGCCTCGAATGGAATTTCGCCCAGCGCCACACAGACCTTTACGCTCACAGCCAGTGCAGGGCCGGCAATCACCAGTGTGGCGAATACCGCATTCAAAGTTGGAACCTCGGGGACCTTCACCATCACGACCGCAGGCAGTCCTTCGCCCACGATCACAGAGGCCGGGACTCTACCGTCGGGCGTGTCATTTGTGAATAATGGCAACGGCACGGCGAAGTTGAGCGGAACCCCTGCTGCTGGAACGGGCGGTACTTATAACCTGACATTCACCGCGCAGAACGGCACCACGCCAAATCCAACCCAGACTTTCGCGCTCACCGTGAATCAGGCTCCAACTATTACCAGCAGTGGAAGCGTCACCTTGCAAAGCGGTTCGGCTGGCACATTCACGGTAACCACTACTGGGTCCCCGTTCCCAAGTCTGTCGGTATCAGGGAATCTGCCGTCCGGAATCACCTTCACAGATAACAAAAATGGCACTGCCACAATGGCGGGGACCACCACCTCTACCGGGAACTTTCCTCTGACGCTCACTTCGACTAGCGCCGCCGGCACTACCACGCAGAGCTTTTCATTAATAGTAAGTGCGCCGCTGGGGTTTTCCAGTTTGAACAACGCCAGCTTCACCACGTCGACCACGGGCACATTTAACGTCACCACCACAGGTTCGCCGGTGCCAAGCCTTAGCCTGACCGGCACGCTGCCCAGCGGTGTAACTTTCACTGACAATCACAATGGCACCGGAACGCTTGCCGGCAAACCGGCAAGTGGTGGTGTTTTTACGGTGAATTTAATCGCCACCAACAGCACTGGGTCGGCATCTCAAAGCTTCACTTTGACGGTGACTCAATCACCCTCGTTTTCCAGTTCTAATACGGCGACATTCTCAGTGGGTTCTGCGGGGGCATTTACAGTAACCGCGGCGGGATATCCGGCGCCCGCAATTACAGAAGCCGGAGCCTTGCCCTCGGGCGTTTCATTCGTCGACAATCACAATGGCACCGCAACCCTGGCAGGCACGGCCACCTCGCCCGGCACATTCCCTTTGACACTGACTGCGACCAGCACTGCCAGCACGTCCACGCAGAGTTTCTCCCTGGTGGTAAGTGCGCCGCCGGGAATTTCCAGCGCTAATACTGCGGCATTCGCTACGTCGACACTCGGTACTTTTACCGTCACCACCACGGGTTCACCGGTGCCCAGCCTCAGCCTCACGGGCACTCTCCCGGCGGGTGTCACCTTCTCTGACAATCACAACGGCACCGGAACGCTTACCGGCTCCGCTGCAAATGGTGGGATCTTTGCGGTGAACTTAATCGCCACAAACAGTACGGGCTCATCCTCTCAAAGCTTCACCCTGACCGTGACTCAGCCGCCCTCGTTCTCCAGCCTGAACAATGCGACATTCCCCGTAGGGGTGGCTGGCTCTTTCACGGTGACGGCTACGGGATATCCGACGCCCTCGATCTCTGAAAACGGAACATTACCGCCAGGCGTAAGTTTCGTCGACAACCACAATGGCAGCGGAACATTGTTTGGCATACCGACCGAGGCCAGCGCATCAAGCATCAGTTTCACCGCGACCAATTCAGGAGGGAGCGTGAACCAGCCGTTCATCTTAACCGCAAGTGCTCCCGTCGTTCCTCAAGCAGTGACTATAGGCACAAGCATCAACGGGCTCCCGTTCACGGTCGACGGTGTCAGCTACACCACCCCGCAAACATTCACGTGGCTCCCGGGTTCTTCGCACAGCATTAACATCACGGTGACGGTACCGATTTTACCTTCACCGTAACGACTCTCGCCGGCACACCCAATTCGCCAGTTGACCGGGCGACTTCTAGAAAAGATCGCTCATATCCGCAAGAAGATTTTCCGGCGATACATCCAAAGCAGGATGAACCAAAAGACTGTCATTATCGCCAGACCGTGGACCATGGGCTGGAATGTCGCTCCTGACAGCCCGTTCAACAGACTTCCAAAGTGGCGGTCCAGGGCATTACCCAAGAAATTCACCATTGTCCAACTCATCACGTAGATGGCGATCGAGTTCATCCCTATCACGATTAGAGGGAACGCCCATCGCCGCCAGCCTCTCAATTCAATGGTCCAATAAAATGCCGCCAGAATAAGCAGCACCCAGCCACCGCTGTACAGGGTGAAGGATGAGGTCCAGATTCTTTTGACAATAGGGCAGATACCGGCCCACTGGCAGAGCAAACCCAGCAATATTAGCGATCCCCCGGCGATTACCAGCCCCCGTAGCTTGCGTTCTTTGGCTCCCTTCGCTCTAAGCCACTCGCCGGCCAGAAGTCCCAGGATCATGGTCCCCAGCGTGGGAATAAAACTCAGCGTGGACCACCCGCCTTCATTGAAGACGAAAGGCTGCTCGCGTGGAAATAGATTCAAAAACCAGACATCGAACGCCCAGGAAAGATTGGAATTCTTGTTCCAATGGGACAAAAAGCCCGTGTAATTATGCTCCCAGTTCTGCGGTACCCCAACTCGCACGTAATCAAACTGCGGAGCGGGCGCCGGATAAAGTACAAAAGCCGCCCAAAAACAAATCAAGATCAAAACCAGCACAATGACTTGCGTTCTAACTTTGGTGAAGGCCAGAAGAAATAGAAAAACGTAACCCAATCCGATCTGGGTCAGAGTGTCCTCAAAAGTGAAGTAGGTTTGAGGCGAGTGAAGAGAGCGCAGAAAAATTCCAAGAATGACTAGAAGCAGCGCCCGCCAAGCCGTATGCCCCAGCATCTTTTCGAAAGGCTGCCCTTTGCGCTTCCGGCTGGCGATCGAAAAGGGCAAAGCCGCGCCTGCGAGAAACGAGAAAGCCGGCTGGATCAGATCATGCAGCGAACAACCTTGCCACGGGACATGCTGAGTGTTGTAGGCAATCACATTCCAGATCGCGCTTTTAGGAAAGGCTTGCGCTACGACCCATAGGCGCATCTCTTCCGCGAGCATAAGAGTCATGACCATTCCGCGGAACGCATCCATCGAGATCAGCCGAGTATTTTCTTCAAGCTTGGGCTGAAGCAATGCCGGCGCGTCTAACAAAGGACTCTCGACTTGTATACTTTCACCCATGGAAAATCCCTCTAGACCGCAAAGCCCGCTGCCGCGGAACGCGCATCCCATTTACCGCGAGTGAAATCGGGAAATTTCTGCGGAGCGCCATTTTGCTTCACCGACGCCTCGCTCAACGCGGCCGGCGCACTCCACGCTGCCGCATCGTACACATCAATATCCGGCGGCAGGCCCCGTTTCAGGCAATCCATAAGCCTGAAATTTTCAATATAGTCCATTCCGCCGTGGCCCTCGGTTTTACGGGCCATCTCGCCATTCGCCTTCCATAGTGGATGTTCATACTTTTCGCGAAACGCGTCGATTGTCTGCCACTCTTCTTTCTGCTGGCCGTCCACAAATACGCGGGGAGGATAATCAGCGAATATGCCCTTCGTCCCCTCAATCACGTTCAGGCGGCTGTAGGGCCGCGGGTTAACCACATCGTGCTGGAGCAAAATCGTTCGACCTTTCACAGTCTTGATGATGCTGGTGCTCATGTCCCCGCAAACGTACTTTTCACGGCGCTTGGCGTCGCCCTCAGGAAAGTTTGCCTCCACATAAGCGCTCAGCGACGCCTCCGCGGAACTCACGGAAACCATGTAGTCAAATCGGTCGCCGCGATGGATGTCCATATAGTGAGCGACCGGCCCCAGGCCATGCGTGGGATATAAATTGCCGTTGCGTTTCGTATGGTCAAAACGCCGCCACAGACCCTCGCCTTCAGACGAAGTCAAAATGCTGCGCAAGTCGTGAAGGTAGGCACCCTCGCCGTGGGTGATTTCCCCAAACAGCCCATCACGCACCATGCCCAGCACCATCATCTCAACTTCGCCATAACAGCAATTTTCCAGGATAACGCAGTGCTTGCGCGTAGCTTCTGAGGCATCCACCAGGTCCCAGCACTCCTGCAACGTGTTGCAGGCAGGTACTTCGACCGCCGCATGCTTCCCATTCTTCATGGCATGAACCGCCATAGGGACATGCCAGTTCCACGGGGTAGCAATGTAAATAATGTCGAGATCAAGCTGGCTGAGGTTCTTAAAATCCTCGTCGCCCTTGCTGAAGCCAGTGGGCTTGGCCTGACCTGCGTCGGTTACCATCTTTTGTGCCCGCGCTACCTTTTCCGGAACGACGTCGCAGATTGCCTTGATGTCCACTTTTTCGACGGCGAGCAGGTTCTCTAGCAGTGTGGAACCGCGTCCGCCAACCCCGATGATGCCAAGACGTACTCGTTCCCTAGCCTCAAAAGGTACGCCGATCATGGTAGCGCCAACACTTTTCGGTGGCGCGGCTAATAGTTTTTCTGAACTCAGCAGATCGGCTGTAACCACTAGTCCTGCACCGCCCATGGCGGTGCGCTTCAGGAAATTGCGTCGCGAAATTTCTCTAGATTCATTGTCCATAACGTAGCGGCCTCTCCGGTTGCAATTCGGCGTTTTAGACCAAACCCCAAGATCCTAAACTACGAGACCTCATATTACCTATCTGCGACAACTCGCAATTAAGCAACTACTCATTTTCTGCTGCTCGCGGTCTAGGATACGAACCAGATCAAGTCGCCGGCGCCCTCGCGACGAGGCGCGCCGCCTAATCGGCGTCGTTCCGCCCAATACTGCTACCGATGTGTATGCGGAAGTGCTCCGGGGAATTGCAGACGCCGCAGGGCGCGCGCCACTGGTTGAGCATTGCGAGCTGAGCGCACAAGCAGGTTACAACGGCCCCGAAGTTATGGTCTCACCTGAAGCAAAAAACCAACCGCAACCAGGGTACCTAGCAATGCGCCGTCGCTGGCAGTAATGTCCTGCCGGTTCAGCAAATAATTCGCCTGCTGTCGACCGCTCCAACGCGAACTGGCGTATCCCCAGAGGTGAGTTAGCGCACTACGAACTTTTCGGGGCTACCTTTTGAGATTTCTTGTCTGCCAGTGAGTGTTGTCTGATAGCCGCCATGGTGGAAGCCGTGGAGTCAAGGCGCTTGTCGGACTTGGGGCGTCGTTTCCGTTTGGTCACAGAATCGTGTTTTGACACTGAGTTCTCCTGTTTGCGCTCGAAAGGTCTGTACAGCGAAAGTTTACTCTAAGCTCGACGCTGCCGCTCAGAATGGTCATTTTTGCTCGAACATTCTTTGCCGTCAGCAAGTCTCAATCTTGGATAGATTAACTGTTCCAATCCGAGTCAGTAACAAGATTGTGAGCTCACGCTCATCCTTATCCGGTTTACTGAGCCGAATCTCCTTCATTCACTGCTGGACTTTCGCATTTTTGAGCTTCTTGAAAACGGAATCGTCCGCAGCTTTCGTTAGGCTTTTGGTCTTCTGAAATTCAATACTTGCATCCTCTTTTCTCCCCGTGCTCTGGTAGAGCCTTGCCAGTCGCCAGTGGACGTTCACATCATCGGGGCTTAGCTTGGCGGCTATTTTGAATTCCCGCAATGCTTCCTCCTTGCGCCCAGCATCGGCGTGCAGGATTCCCAAGTTTAAATGTGCCAACTCCAGGTTCGGGCTTATGCGGATGGCCTTCGTCAGCAGCGGGAGCGCGACCTCAGGACGGCTCATCTTCATGTTTGTATCTGCCAGGTAGGCCAATGCCTGGGCATGGTTGGGAACATTGTCAAGTTCGGATTGAAGCTCCTGTGCTGCCTCTTCGTACTGGCTTTGCGTCCACAACAAATAACCCAGGCCAAAATGCACATTAGGCTCCCGCGGATTCGCCTTGACGGCGGCGCGGAAGTACTGGGTAGCGGCGACATGGTCATTCATCTCGTCCGCGGCCTCACCTGCCAGCATGTCAGCCTCGGCTGATTCGGCATTAAGCAGCAGAATTTGGTGATAGACGTCGAGGACACACTGATATTGCTTCGATCCAAGACAGCTATGCGCCAGAATGAGGCGAAACGGGAGGTTCTGGGGATCGCCGGCTGTGGCCTCTTTGAGGTAAGGAATCGCTGCCGCAAAATCGTCCAGTCCGTAATGCGCCAATCCAAGAAGAATTGTAAGGCGCTGAGCTTCCGGCGATCCCGGGGGCTGCGCCTTCAACAAAGAATCGAATGTGCGGATTGCTTCTTTGAGATCACCCCCTTTGAAGAGTGCGAGGCCGAAATTCATGCGCAAGCCGGGCATTGCCGGATTCAGCTCTAATGCCTTCCGATACAAAGGCACAGCTTGCTTGTAGTGCTCCTGATGGGACTCGAGAAAGCCCATGTGGGCAAAGGCCTCGGCATCCGACGGCTGAGCTTTCAAGACGGCGCGCCATGCCGCCTCGGCCTCCACAATCTTTCCCTGTTGCTCAAGGGAAACCGCTTTCTGGCGACTGGCCTGGGGCGCCACCTGCCCGAAGGAGCCGGCGACAGTAATTATGACCATCACTATCAGGCTCGGAACCGCAACCATGCATTTTGCGCGCGTCCTCATCTGTCGTATTTTGGCTTGTGGTCGATGGACGCGCAAGATATTCGGTACTTCTAACCACAAAAAAAGACACGGCGGAAACATCCGCCGTGCCAGGAGTACGACCGCCCAATCTCTAGAAACGGAACTTTGCGCCAAGCTGAAGCACGCGAGGATCGTAAGTGGTGGTCACCTTGCCGAAGTTCGCGTCGCTCGAGCTGGTGTTAACGTTTTGGAATTCCGTGTGATTGAAAGTGTTGAAAGACTCAAACCGGAATTCAAACGCCGCTCGTTCCGTAATCTTGATCACTTTGAACAGGGCCGTGTTGAAATTCACAAGTCCCGGACCAACCACAGCATCCTTCCGTGAGTCTCCGAATCCCTGGTTCGTACCGCCAGCCCAAGGGGCCGCTGGATTGGCAAAAGAACTGGTGCTAAACCAGGCATCCACGGTTTTGGGATAGCTGACGCCTGACACTTGGTCTTCCCGGTTGCTGGTGCCGCCGCCCAGCCCTAGGTGGTCCGCCCCCGTATAGCGTACGCCAAGGCCACCGTTGTTGAGCGGGGTTCCAGATTGAAGCACCACTATCCCGGACAATTGCCATCCTCCCAAGGTTGCACGAAGCGCACGGTTGGAACTCTTCGCGAAAAACGGCAGACTATAGACATAATTCGCGTTGAAGATATGGCGCCGGTCAAGAGTCCCTGATCCGTAGTCGTAGGAAAGATCAAAGGGGTTCGAGACTCCATTTAGATCGTTGCTGACGACGTCGAGTTCGTGCGACCAGGTGTAGGCAAGCTGCACCGTGAGGCCATGCCGGTTCTCCATGCGGATGCCGGCCTGGAGTGAGTTGTAATTGAAATTCGCCTCGTTTTCTTCCTGGGTGATGCCTGAGAACCCGGTGAACTGCCGCCAGCGGTTGGCATTTGTTGCACCCGTGGCAACTTGTTGGCGATGAGTGAGGTCACCCACTGGCAAGGTGTTTATGTTGCGGTCATCGCTCTGGTCCCAGCCTCGAGTACCTACGTATTGCACGACCGCGACGACTGACTGGGCGAGTTGTCGTTGCACTCCCAAACTGAACATCAGTGTTCCCGGGGGGTTGTACGTATAGTCCAGGGTGGTAAGGGCGGATGGGAATGTTTGAGTGGTGGTTACGCCGGTTAGCGCGCTGGTATTCGGGTTAGAGAAGTAAACATTGGTAGCCGAAGGCTGATAAGCAAAGGGTGGGTTTAGAGCCGCGTTGTAGACATCATTGCCCTGAACACGCTCATAGAATATTCCGGCGCCGCCACGAAGAACCGTCTTGCCGTCTCCGCCCAGGTTATAGGCGAATCCGACCCTTGGTTCGATGGTGTTGTAATAGTTCTTGACGTTCCCAATCGGGAATCCGCCGACACCCGCTTCTCGAATGCCGTTCAGATAGAAATTTTGGCCTTCGAATGCCGTAAGGGATGCGGGATCCAGCGTACCGGCAGGAGTGACCGGACTCCCCAGAGAGGTATCGTAGTCTGCGGGAACGAAATTGGCGAACCGGTTGTAACGCTCGTAGGCATGCGGCAATCCCTCGTAGCGTAACCCCAGATTCAGAGTCAACTGGTTTGTGACCTTCCAGTTGTCGTTAACGTATAGTCCATAATTGTTATTAACCCAGTGCTTGCCGGCGAGTAACTGCAACTGCGTAAAACTATCAGCATCGCCTAGCAAGAAGTTGATATACGAATCCTGCGAAAACGAGCCGTTACCAAAAATGGCGGTTCCCTGAGTATTGGCCTGCAGTTCCTGGTTTTTCACTGCATGCAACCAGCTTCCGCCAAATTTGAACTGATGGCGTCCGTGAGTCCATGAGAGGTCATCGCGGGTCTGATAGCCAAAGTAGGAGTTCTTCCAGGGGAAGTAGCTCGAACTCCAGTTAGTGCCATACGGCGCGCCCAATCGGATTTCTGGAAGGCGGGTCTCGCGATTAAGCGACGAGTCGAAGAACGACGTTGCGCTCCAATCGGCGGGTTGTGAAAACGACGTTAGGCCAGGTCCGGCGACCGGGCTGAGGTGGATGGTATTGCCACTAAACAGGAAACTGGTTTCATTGAGCAGTGTCGGAGAATAGGTCTGCGTCAACTTGAGAGTCGATGACCAGGAAGGATTCTGCATCGCCGTGCCTACCGTGGGATAAGTGCTGTTACCCCACAGCGGCGGAAAGTAGTTCTGGTTGACCGCATCGTGCAGATAGTGCCCCATCAACTGGAACTTGCTGTTGATGGTGTGGTCAATGCGAATTACGTCTTCTCGAACATTGGTCGGCTGAGGAACCGCCAGAATGTATTGGCTGGTGCCAAAGTTGGGCTGCGGGAAGGTACCTGCGTTGAGTTCCCGCACCGCATTGGGGTCAATCAAGTTGGCAGGGATTACATTGCCCGGAAAAGGCTGTCCCGCGGTTAATCCGTCTTGCGTGTAGAGAGCCTGCTTGGCGGGATCCTGCGTGACGGGAACAATTGGGGTCTTCCCGTTGGCGGGCGGGGTATAAGCCAGATCCTCGCCTAGGGTTGGGAAGTTGCTGGCAGCAATAGTATTTTGAACGGTAGGTACACTGCCTTGAATCTGCCGCCGCGCTTCCTCGTTAAAGAAGAAGAATGTTTTCTTCCCGATGGGACCACCGAAGTTGCCGCCGAACACGTTAAGCCGGAATTCGGGCCGGGGTTTCCCCTGCCGGTTCAGAAAGAAATTGTTGGCAGCGTAGGCTTCGTTCCGGTTGAACTCCCACAGTGCGCCGTGAAAATTGCGGCTGCCGGATTTAATGACCATGGAGATGGTTCCGCCCGAGCCGATACCGTAATCCGGGCCATAGTTGCTGTCGAGAGTCTGGAATTCGGCGATGGCGTCAACCGAGGGCAAGGAGCTAAAACAACCGCCACATCCGCGATCGTTCAATTCGCCGCCATCCAGAAGCCAGACGTTGTGAGTATTGCGGGTCCCGTTGAAACTAATTCCGTTTGCGCTGGTCAGGGCATTGGCGCCGCTATACGACGGCAGATTGTTGGACTTTCCCATGCCCAGTGCCGCAAGCGACGTAACGTTGCGGCCGTTGGTCGCCAACTGCGTCACCTGCTCGCCGCTGATGAGGTTGCTTACCTCATTGGTTTCCGACTGTACCTGTAAGGAGTCAGCGGCGACGCTGACGGTTTCTTCAGTTCTTCCTACCTTCAACGTTATGTCGGCGGCAAAAGTCTGCGCAACGTGAACTACGATGTCAGTCTTAACATACTTCTGAAAGCCCGCTATCGAAGCTTCGAGCGTATAGCCGCCGGCGCCTACGTTGGCAAACAGAAAAGATCCTGCCGTGTTCGAAACGGCCTGCCTCACTTGTCCAGTCGCAGTGTTAGTGAGCAAAATGTTGACGTTTGCAACTACCGCGCCTGAGGGATCCGCTACGGTTCCGGTGACGGCGGCGTTATCCTGCCCCCAAGCCACGGTGCTTAGCACCAGCAGCAGGAAAAGAAATGAAAACCACATTGTCAGTGACTTCGCGCTTGGGGCTTGTATCACTGGAGATTGCGCGAGGCGGGCCCGGGTGTTGACGTGAGTCATAATTTGTCTCCCTTTTAAGTTCATTGGTAAGTGCTGAGCCTTCCGCAATGGGTTCGTATTTGGTTCGTCGTTGAAATCCACTACTGAAAGTCCACAGTCACGAGTCGACGGAACGACTCGTATCTTTTTCAGCAAGCGTTTTCTCGAATCGAACAAGCTTTTATCTTGATTTGTATACAATTGTCAAGACGGTTTTCGCGGCGATAAAAACGTTCACGCACCTCAGATGTTGAGTTTCCTATAGTTGAGGGCTACAAGGCTTCAGACAACCTTCACATATCGCTCGGCAATCGTTTACTTCGTTACCGCTAACTGCCTAAAAAAGGCTTAACAACTATCGATTTTGTGACTGCCAAAGACCTTTGGGCGATTCGAAGCGCTACTTCATTTGAACTCGGCGCGCTTCTAGGAAGTTACTTTTTGGTTTCTGGCGCCTGGGACGAAACCACCCCGACCGCTTCCTTTAGCTCATAGAAGCGATTGGCGGCCAGATTCTGTAGGGTCTCGATCGTTCCATCCGGCCAGAGAATCTGTGCTTTTTCGACTCGTTCATGCGGGCCTAGACCAAAATGGAGGCGCAAATCGTTCTGCGACAGATAACTACCTCCGCTAATAACCTCTTTCATTTGGACCAATGTCCCTGCTGTTATCCGTATGCGGGCGTTCAAGGCCAACCTGTTACTCTTGACCCCCTCCAACTGAAAACTGATCCAATGATTTGGAGGGCCACCTTCGGGGCGAAGGATCATCGGCCCGCCGACCAGGTTTTCGACCACTGCATCGAGCTTGCCATCGTTAAATAAATCCCCCACCGCCATCCCGCGGCTCACCTGGGGCACCTGGATCGCTTCCCCCGATTCTTGACTGATGTCTTTGAACGTTCCGTTCCGCTGATTGAGAAATAGTAGCTTCGGCTCCGGGTACTTCAGCTTGGAATTGAGGCTATTCACCTGCGGATACACATGACCGTTCACCAGGAAAAAATCTTCCCATCCATCGTTATCGAAATCTACAAAGTCGTCTCCCCATCCCACATACCCTCTGGTGCCCTTCGCGATGCCTGAGGGATTCGAAATGTCGGTGAAGGTCATGCTTCCATCATTGCGATAGAACGCGGCAAACTCATTATCGAAATGAGAGATCAAGATGGACATACGGCCGGTGTGCAGAAAATCGCCGAGGGCGACCCCCATATTGGCTTGCGCCGCACCATTTTCGTTCAGCGCCACGCCGGAGGTAAAACCCGCATCCACAAATGTTCCGGCACCATTTCCCCGATATAGATAGTTGGGCTGGGCGTCGTTGGTGACCAGAAGGTCGAGTTTGCCGTCGCCATCGAAGTCGGACCAGACGGCGGTTAAGCCATAACGATGTTCCGGATCGGCCACGCCGGATTTCTCTGAAACGTCAGTGAACGTTCCATTTTTATTATTGTGGTACAGGCTATCAGGCGCGCCCTTTAGACCGCGCGGCCCGCATTGCACATCGATTCCCATGTACTTGCAGGTATCTTTTGAACCAACTGCCGCCATGTCGTCGAGGTGGAAATCTACGTAGTGCGAAACAAAAAGATCCGCCCATCCATCGTCGTCATAATCTCCGAAGGCCGCGCCGGTCGCCCATTGCTTGTCGCCGCTTAAACCCGCGTCCTTGGTGACATCGGCAAATGTGCCGTCGCCGTTGTTACGATAAAGCACGACTCCGCCAAAACAGGTGATCAACAAGTCGGGCCAGTTGTCGTTGTTGTAGTCGCCGACGCTTGCACCCATCGCCCAACAGGGATACCCAACTCCCGCTGTATCGGTCACATCTGTAAAGGTCCCGTCGTGATTGTTGCGGTAGAGCGCACTGCGCGCCTTTTTGCCATTGAGTGCCATCTCGACACTTTGCGCATTGGTGAAGTAAATGTCAGGCCATCCATCGCGATCGTAGTCGATCAATGCGACGCCTCCGCTCATCGACTCCACAATGTATTTTTGTTCTGGACTGGAGAGATGCTCGAAAGTGATCCCGGTCGAACCTGTGATATCCACCAGCGTCGGATATTTCGACGGTGCTGTGTGTTTGGCGGCTTCGTGATTAGCCATCTCAGGCTGGCTGATGTGAGGTCGCGTCTGTCCGTTCCCGAAAGAAATCAAACATAGCAAGCCAACGGCGATTCGCCATGGGCCAGCACATCGCAACTCCGACCGTGCCATCAGCATCGCGCGAGAGAACATGAGGCTATATTGCGAGCCGATGTATCATAGCGCTTTCCGAACGCGGACCCCGCTATCAGAGATTCGTTGGTGAGTAACTTGCGGAGATTGAACGTCATGAACAAGATGAGTTTTTCAGTGCTGGGTTGGGCGGTGATCGCTTTCATCGCGAGCCGTCAAGTCCAAGCAGAGGCTTTGGATTCCATCCACTTAAAGACTGGAAGCACAGTTCCCGTTATCCTGGAAAAATCACTGGATGCGCGGAAAAACAAGGTCGGAGATGTAGTCATCGCAAGAACAGCCGAGCACGTGAAATCGGACGGAGAAGTTGTGATCCCGAAAAATTCGAAGATCCTTGGCCATGTGACCGCGACCAAGGCCCGAACTAAGAATATACCCGAGTCAGCCCTAGGAATTGCCTTTGACCACGTTGTGTTGAAGGACGGTCATGAGGCCTCATTGGAGTTGCAGATTCAGGCGGTGGCGCCACCGCAACTGGGAACTCCTCCTATGATGCCGATGAGTCCGGCAACCGCCGGCGGGAACAGCGCAGGGGCCCCTCCCATGCCAGGGGGCGGAGGAAATATGGGACCAATGTCCGATCCGAATGCGGGCACGCCGGGCCGAATCACCAGTCCGGCGGATTCCACAAACGAATCAGCGGATAGTCTTACGTCCGCGGGAGGGCTCACACCCAGTTGTCATGGCGTGCTCGGAATCGATGGATTGGGGCTGCAAGCAGAATCGGCTGACGCTGCGCTTGGATCCGTAATTGTTTCACTCCGCCGCAATGTCCATTTGGATGGCGGAACCCAAATGATGCTGCGGGTAACCGGAAAATAAAATCCGCCCAGTCTCTACGATAAAGAAAGCCGAAGGCAGCCACGTGCCTTCCCCGTTTAGGGAGTCGCAACCGAGTTCCGCTTTTGCGGATGGCATTTCTTACCTTGGGGCATTTCTACGGCAGCTTCTTCATTAAGCGTCACGGAGGCAGCAAATCGTGCTTGCTCCCGAAGTCAGAAGAAAAACCATTAAGACCTAGAGTGGGAGTGCCGCCAGCATGGTTAGAATCGACCCGAACGTTGACCAAGGTGACAATGAGCTGAACGCTATCTCATTGTTATGGATGCAATTAATGCCGAATTTCCTCTAACCCGAATTTCTTCGGGAATCGGACTGAAATAAGCACGCAAAATTCATATTAGTTCCCTTAATGCGCGGTATAGACCTATTTTTTTGCAGCCAACTTACAAGAGCCGACATCCAACCAAGTCACAAACGAACGACCTAGTCGCACGTCTACGGCTATCCAGGGTTTTACGACTAAGAGGTGTCCATGGCAAAACGGATGATATTGATGTTGTTAGCGGTATTCGCGGTCATTGCAGGTCTTGGTTTTGTAAAATTCCGGCAGGTTAAGACGGCGATTGCCATGGGTGCAAGTTACCAACCGCCGCCAACGGCGGTCACGACGGTAGTGGCTACGAGTGAGAGCTGGCCTTCGACCATGAATGTGATTGGGACCGCGGCGGCCATCCAGGGAGTAACGGTGAGCGCGGACCTGCCCGGGACGGTAGACAAAATCAACTTCGAGTCAGGCAAGCAGGTGCAAAAAGGGGACGTTCTGATAGAGCTCGACACTCGACAGGAACGGGCACAGCTAGCGGCGATGGAAGCGCAACGCGATCTGGCCAAGATCAATTTCGGCCGAACCCAGGAACTGGTAACGCAAGGAGTCATCGCCAAGAACGAGTTCGACAACGTGACTGCGCAACAAAAGGCGACTGAGGCCCAGGTCGGGGAGATTCAGGCCACCATCGCCCGCAAGACGATTCGGGCGCCGTTTTCGGGAGTGCTCGGCATTCGCCAAGTCAACTTGGGACAGTATTTGGCCGCCGGACAGGCCATTGTTCCGCTTCAGGCATTAAATCCAATTTACGTAAACTTCGGGGTGCCTCAGCAGGCGGCGCCCAGTGTCGGGGTTGGCCGGAAGCTCCTGGTGACCAGCGAAGATTTACCTGGCGTGCAGTTCAACGGTCGCGTGACAGCCGTGGACGCGGTGGTAAATGAAGCCACCCGAAATGTTCAGGTTCAGGCGACGATTCCTAATCCCCAGGCCAAATTACATCCGGGAATGTTTGTGCAGGTGGGGGTGAATTCAGGCGCCAACCGTCCCGTAATTGCGCTGCCAGCCACTGCCATCAACTACGCGCCCTACGGCGATTCAGTCTTCGTCGTGACCGACATCCAAGGCAAAGATGGAAAGACTTTCCGCGGCGTACGGCAGCAGTTCGTGAAGCTCGAGGGATCGCGCGGAGACCAGGTGGGAGTGGTCTCCGGGATCAATCCTGGCGACGAAATCGTCAGCTCGGGAGTATTCAAACTACGCAACGGGGCCCCGGTTGAGATCAACAACAAGGTTCTGCCTGGGAATAATCCTGCGCCGAACCCGGAAGAAAGCTAAACCGTTAGTTGAGTGGCTGATGAGGATCGCTGATGAAGTTGACTGATTTATTTGTTAAGCGCCCGGTACTCGCTATTGTAGTCAATCTCGTGATCCTGATCGCGGGCTTGCAAGCGATTCGTTCGCTCAGCGTGCGGCAGTACCCACGCAGCGATATCGCGGTGGTACAGGTATCGACGATCTACGTGGGAGCCAATGCTGACCTGGTGCGTGGATTTATCACTACGCCCCTGGAACGCGTGATCGCCAGCGCTGACGGCATCGACTACATGGAGTCCACCAGCGCTCAGGGCATAAGTACGATTACTGTCCACCTGAAGCTGAACTACGACACCAATGCGGCGCTGACCCAAATTCAGTCAAAAGTTGCCCAGGTTCGGAATGATCTTCCGCCCGAGGCGGAAGCTCCGATCATCGACCTTGAAACTGCGGACACGGAATTTGCGGCGATGTACATCGGGTTTTCCTCAAAAGACCTCGATCAGAACCAGATCACCGACTACCTGACGCGCGTCGTGCAGCCCAAGCTGAGCGCGGTCAGCGGAGTACAGCGCGCCGATATCCTGGGAAACCGCACCTTTGCCATGCGTATCTGGCTCAAGCCGCAGGAAATGGCGGCTCGCGGCGTTTCTCCCTCCACGGTTCGCGACGCCTTGGCAAAGAATAACTACCTTTCCGCTCTAGGAAGCACCAAGGGATCCATGGTGTCGGTGAATTTGATTGCCAATACCGACCTGCGAACCGCGGACGAATTCAAGCAATTAGTGATCAAGCAGGAAAACGGCGTGGTTGTGCGCCTGGGCGAGATCGCCGATGTCGTACTGGGCGCGGAAAACTACGACAATGATGTCCGTTTCAACGGCGAGACGGCGACATTCATGGGCATCTGGGTGCTTCCGACTGCCAACTCCCTGGAAGTCATTCGCAAAGTCCGCGAAGACATACCCGGGATCAAGAGCCAGTTGCCGGTGGGAATGAATGTCGGTATTCCCTACGACTCGACCGCATACATTCAAGACGCAATTGACGAAGTGCTTAGCACTCTGACCGAAACCCTGATCATCGTGGTTGTAGTCATTTTTTTATTTCTCGGATCGTTCCGCTCGGTGCTCATTCCAATTGTTGCTATTCCGATCTCGCTGATCGGCGCCGTTTTCCTGATGCTGGCTTTCGGTTTCACCATCAATCTTTTGACCCTGCTGGCGATCGTGCTCTCGGTGGGATTGGTGGTAGACGATGCGATCGTGATGGTGGAGAACGTCGAGCGCCATATCCACAATGGCTCGACCCCATTCCGGGCGGCCATTGATGCTGCCCGCGAACTGGTTGGTCCGATCATCGCGATGACCATAACCCTGGCGGCTGTCTATGCGCCAATCGGAATTCAGGGTGGCTTGACCGGCGCCCTTTTCCGCGAGTTCGCGTTCACCTTGGCGGGTGCGGTTCTGGTTTCGGGTATCGTGGCCCTGACGCTTTCTCCCATGATGGCCTCGAAGTTGTTGCGCGCCGGGGCTACGGAACGCGGATTCTCCGGCATCGTCAATCGGCAATTCGACAAAGTTCGCAATCTGTATACGCGCCTGCTCTCAGGAACGCTGCGTTTCCGGCCGGTGGTGCTGACCCTGTGGGTACTCGTGGCCGCTTTAATCGTTCCTTTCTATATGTTCTCGCAACGAGAACTGGCGCCCAGTGAGGATCAGGGCGTGGTGTTTGGAGTCATTCAGGGCTCGGCAAACTCCACCATCGATCAGACCAACCTTTTCACCAAGGAAGTCTACGACGTCTACAAATCGTTTCCGGAAAGCGAAAGCGTCTTTCAAATTACTAACCCCAGCGGTGGTTTCGGTGGAATGGTTACTAAACCATGGAGCCAGCGCAAGAAGACCACGCAGCAGCTGCTGGTGGAATCCGCTGGACCGCTGTCGAAGATTTCCGGCATTCGCGTGATTCCTTTGACGCCACCCGCGCTACCCGGTGGGGGGAACTTCCCCGTGGACTTCGTTATTGCCTCGGCGGGCGAGCCGCAGCAACTGAGCGAGCTTGCCAATCAACTGGTGCAGAAGGCGATGGCTAGCGGCTTGTTCATTTTTGCCGACGTTGATGTCAAGTATGACCAGCCGCAGGCGGAAGTTGTATTTGATCGCGACAAACTTCGCTCCCAAGGGGTTGATCTGAGCCAGGCGGGACAGGATCTTTCCGCCATGCTGGGAGGAAACTACGTTAACCGCTTTAGCATCCAGGGCCGCAGCTACAAGGTGATCCCTCAGATCAAACGCTCCGAGCGTTTGACGCCCGAACAACTGTCGCAGATTTATGTGAAGGGTTCAGACAGCAAGCTGGTGCCGTTGTCTACCTTTGCGCACTTACGGACTACGACCGAACCCCGCAGCCTGAACAAATTCCAGCAGCTTAACGCGGTGAGAATTCAAGGCGTGATCCCACCGAATGTTCCTTTGGACAAAGCGCTAACCTTTCTGGAGGACGAGTCCAAGAAAATCCTGCCGCAGGGCTTCACTGTTGACTACGCGGGCGAATCGCGCCAGCTGCGCGTCGAAGGCAGCAAGTTCCTCGGAACGTTTCTGCTCTCGGCGATCTTGATTTATCTGGTACTGGCGGCTCAGTTCGAGAGCTTCCGCGATCCCTTCATTGTGCTGGCCGGATCGGTTCCACTTGCGCTTGCCGGAGCGCTGATGTTCTCGTTCCTGGGCTTCACCACGCTAAACATCTACAGTCAGGTGGGTCTGATTACACTAGTCGGACTCATCGCGAAAAACGGCATTCTGATAGTAGAGTTTGCCAACCAACTGCAAGAGGGCGGACGAACCAAGCTAGCCGCCATCACGGAAGCTGCCGGCACCCGGCTGCGGCCTATCTTAATGACGACCGCGGCCACCGTGTTCGGACACTTCCCCCTGGTGTTCGCGACCGGGCCCGGTGCCGGAGCGCGTAATAGCATCGGCATCATGCTGGTCAGCGGCATGATCATCGGTACAGCATTCACCTTGTTTGTTGTGCCGTCCATCTACATGCTGGTAGCACGGACGCACGCACCTGTCTCGGATGACGAAGAAGCCGAACCGGAAACCCGTTCGCCCGAGCCGGTCGGAGCAGTCTACTAGGGCGGGTAACTTTGGGTTTTGCGAAGCAAGTTCGATGACTAGACCATCCGAACGACTTCCCTTGCCGTCAATAGTGCAACCCGAAACCGAAGGGGAACAGCGGCGATTGCGAGTCATGGGGAAGATCGCTTTTCTGTTTTTTCACTGCCTCCACCGAAGACGGTAATTCAAAGGGGAGATGTCCGCTGGGCGACACCTTACCAGCAATCAGCGCCATCAGTGGTTCGTCCGAGATGCCAAAATCGCCCAAGAGCGCAGCGGCGTGGGGGCTTATGCTAGTAAGAATCAGCGGCCTCTCGAGCGTGGTCAAAAATACAGTTGGGACCATCGGACTCACTCGCAGCAGTTCAGCGTAAGCTGCGTCTCTTTCCGTAAACGAAAGTCTTCCCTCGTGCTGCCGTGATCCAAAGAAGAAGTTCGGATGCTCACTCTCGTAGGGCGCGGGGGCTCGAATGATCGCCAGGTCGGCCTTTGTGGGGTCCGTGACCACGATGAACCCAACGGCCTCCGCGGCTTTGGCAGCTACGCCGTACAGATAGACCTTCTGATTCTTCGCAGTGACGGGCAGCAAGGCCTTTCCGGTTACGCCCACGGGCTTGTTCACCAGCAGCACGACCGCGCTGGCCTGCGCCGCTTCTCCCTCGCGCACAAATTCCTTGTTGCCAGCAATCACCGTGGCCTTGGTCTCATCTACGTAGGGCTGTTCAAACAGGCCAAGCTGAAATTTTTGCAGAAGAATGCGGCCTGCGGCTTCGCGCACGCGCGACTCCGAGATCAATCCGTTATTGACATCTTCGACGATGACCTTCGATTCTTCGGTTCCGCCGATCTGATCAATACCGGCGCCAATCGCTTTGGCAAAGCGTTGCGCTTTAGTCAGTTCTCCCACTCCCCAGGGCATGCCAATTTCCGCCGGGGTCGGTTTGACGCCCGCAGCCGTCCCATTGCGACAAGCCTCGGAACAATCATTCGTAATCGCCCAGTCGCTTATGATAACGCCGCGAAATCCGTATTGCCCGCGCAGCAACTCACTAAGCAGTTGATGATTAAATCCGGCTCCTACTGGCTCCAGCGGCTTGCCATCGAGGACAACCCCTTGTAAGACCGAGTAGGTCGGCATCACACTACCTACCTCCGCCGCGAAGGCACCGGCAAACGGAATGAGATGTTGCGTGAAGTTGTGTCCTGAAAAATCGGCGAAGCGGCCGTAGTAGTTGTGACCATCCCAACCATCCTTTGCTGCACCGTACCCCGCCCAATGTTTTACTACTGCGACGACACTACCCGAGTTCAAGCCATGCGCGCCGTTTTGTATTCCGGCGACGTAAGCTTCCACCATGCGTTTTGCGATGTCAGCATCTTCACCAAAAGTTCCGTTGGCGCGCGGCCATCGCGGTTCGGTCGCCAGATCGGCCTGCGGCGCGAGCGATTCGCGGATGCCAACCGCTTCATACTCCTGGCGGACGATATCCCCGAAACGACGAGTAAGCTCAGGGTCGTTCGCCGCCGCAAAGCCCAGCGGCTCCGGCCACAGGGAGAATGCTCGGTCCTGCACCGCGGCTCCAAGCACTTGCTCAAAATGGTGCCGCGGATCCGAGGAGATCGTAACCGGAATCCCCCATCGTGAGGATTCCGCAATCGCCTGAACTTGGTTGTTCTGTTTGGCAAAGAAGTCAGCGCCTCCATTCAGTCGCGTGATGAAGGTGTTTACATGATCTTCCTCGATGAACTTGCGGACCTTCACTAGGTCATACTCTTTGCCAACGCCGAGCGGCGCTAACGGACCGGAACTGGGCAGCGTGCCGTGCACCATTAGTCCGGCCAACTCTTCGAGACTCATGCGCTGGAGCAGGTCGGCGACCCGGACCTCGGGAGATAGACGCCAATCCTCGTAGGGATCAAGCTTCCCATTTCGATCGAGATCCTTGAATCTCAAGCCATCCACCGTGAGCAAAGGCGCGGAACGATGCCCGAGGAGGGCTTGCTCTGGCGCGGCCACACCGGCAGCGCTTGAGCAAACGAGCAGCGCTAAGGCGAAGAACCTTGAATGCATTGGCGAGAACTCCTTCTTTTCCAGGCGGCACGTACGGAAGGGCCTTTAGCCCTCAACTTAGCAAAATGCCTGCCGTTCTCCTGAAGCTGAAACGCCTCGACGATTTTCGCAAAAGTATACGTTACGTTAAATTAGCGTGCGCAGGTCCATCGTGTTGAAGGCACGGATCATCGCCAGCGGGTGCCCCTGCCAATCTTGCGACGCGAACCCCAACAGTTTCGGCCGATTCTAGTTCTCACGGAATCTTCTCTGGGTGGGCACCTTCGATGCAATCAACACACGATTGGTAGACTCGCGCGGCATTTTCCAAGGACTTCTAGTCCGACGGTCGCGAAAGCACCTCGAGGATCGCAACGCGTTGCAAAACTTTTTTACTGACTGCTCACCGGCGCAGACGAACCACCAACCAATCTGCGGCTCGGAGGCCTGGTTACGTAGGAGACGAGCAGCATGGCCAAAAGGACCAGCGGGAGGGTCCATATTTGTACCCGTTCTCCCGACGAATGAGCGGAGATGGAAGCCATGATCCAAGTGAACGTCACGCCCGCGTAGGCCCATTCTTTCAGCAGAGCAAACCCCGGCAACAGCAGAACGATGGCCGCTGCTGGCTTCACAATTCCCAGGACAATCCGAAGATGCTGCGGGTAGCCGGCTTTCGCGAAGCCGGAGACCGCTTGCTCATTGCCGGTCAGATAGCTCAGAGCCATGAGCAGCGTCACTGCAACAATGATTGTGCTGATCCAGTAGGTTACTCTTCGAGCCATATATCCTCCAAAGCGAGATAGGGAAACCGTTCTTTCAGCGGAAGTATACTTTTAAAGCAGGCGAAGATCGATGTCTAAGGGTGTTTTATGTGGCGGTCGGTTTACTGCCTCTTTATCCGGGCGAGCCCCTAACAGGGCTGTCACACCACAGTAACGCGCTGAGAGCCCCAGCCTCGGTACGGACGTTTGGACCCTCTACGGAGAAAGCCCTATGTACCGCGGGTAATTTGCTCGCTAGAGTTCTACCACTCCCTAAGGAGAACTGCTTGCAACATGAGATGGTAGAGAAATGGAAACAGGTGTGCCAACTGGCAGAGTCCGAATCAGACCTTGCTGTCCGGCTAAGAAAGATCACGAAAGCATTGATTTCGCCCTCGGCAAGACTCCGTGGCGTCCGCCGGCGCATAGGCTCGCGCCGGGTATTTTGGGCGAAGAATCGGAACGTACCCTTAAGTCACTTTGACAGAATGCTTTTCGCCCTTCGTCGCAATAGACCAGATAGGAGCACGAAATGATTGCGGCTTCACCCAGCCGATAAATTTGTGCGGGAAGCCACTTTTTCTCCGGACCAGATAAGAGGAAGAAGAAGAGAATCAGAGGAACAACGGATCGTTAGATTTTTCGCCGCACTTCCCGATGGCCTCCCGCTTCGGTACCTCTAACGACTTAAGCGTGTTCTGGACTATTTGCCAAAGCACCACCACTTCAGCCTCGATTTCGCTGTAAATGTTCCACTGGATTTGCTCCGACATGGGGTTTCCTCCCGAAATTAAATTCAGATTAGAGAGGTAACGCCACCAAAGACATCCGGCTAATCCTGTATTGGATTGTGACGAAAGTAACAGTTCGCTTTTTTGATCGAGATTCTTTCGGAGGATTCAGACTTCTCGCGGAATTCTCGATGTTCTCTCCGGGAAAGACTTGAAAAAATGCTCCCAACTTAGACCGTGCGAAAAAGCCACGGCTCACCGAGTCCACTACCAGCGATCAGGAACTAATTGCCGAAGATCGCGTCGGGGACTTGGGCGCCAGTTCTGTTGGATGGCGTATTCGCTCTTCGGTGCCCTCATCGCTGGAAGATCCCACTAGCGGAACAAGAGTCGCTCGACACCGCAAAAAATCACATCAATGATTTTACCCGCGGTAAACTACGCCGCACTCGCTTGCGCACACCAGCTCTCTGGCGGTTTGCGATTCAGGACCGGAGCGGCACACTTGGGGAAGTTGGGACAACCTAGATAACTTCCGCTGGTAGTGTTCTTGCATATGAGTGGTGTCAGGCATCGGGGGCAGTGGGGGCTCATCGAACTATTAAATCGATGTTAGGTTTGTGAAACTATCGGGTATATCCCGTAGACACGTCCACCCACGTGTTGTTCTTTTCGATGCGGGAATTCAGAACCGTTGAGCGACAACTCATTTAGAAGCTGTACGAGAGCCCGACCAGGGGCACAACCTTTGCGCGCAGACCGCCGTCGTCTAGCTTGATCAGCACATTTCCGGTCGCAACCAAATTCCGCAATACCCGAATTTTGGCGCCTACTGATGCGTTGGTAACGTTGAAGTCATTTTTCTGGTTGCCATTCAAATTGGGATGAGTGGAAGAGGAGCCAAGGGTCGCACAATCAACGTCTGAGCAACTTCCAAGATCAGTATAGGGTTGAGACGTAATTTGCGCCGCACCGAACAGCCGTTGTCCGTACAGATCAAAAGCCCCGGTAATGCGCCTGTTAAACGCGACATCTGCTCCCACGATGTACACAAAACGATTGGGCAACTGGGACTTGACGGTTGCAGTATGGACAAATTGTCCGGCTAACGCAGAATCGCCATTAAATTCGTACCCAACTTCAGCGTGTGGTGAAATGCGTGCTTTATAAGAAACCACGCCAAATGGTCGAACTCCGGTCGCGCCTGAACCCAGATAATTCGTATCGTCGCCCGTGGGCAAGCGCAGATCTAAACCGGCGGCGACTCCGATTCTTTCGCCCTTATACACTTCATACTTCCCGCGCAGAACAATGTCCCCAACCCCGGTTGCGCTTCCGGAATTTGAAAAGCTGGCGTTCAGACATGGAGCTGCACTGCAATTGGCAGCAACATCGGGGCGGAATTGATGGAAGGGAGTCCCACCAGAGGATTTAGAGTTAGATATTATGGTCGCGTTGGATCGAACGTCCTCCTGGACATTCAAAAATGGCACAGCGACCGACAAGTCCAAGTGCTCCGTAATTCCGAACGTGACATACATCGTGTACTGGCTTACCCGGAGGTCGATACTATCGTTGGTTTCGATAAAATCACGAACATAACAAGGCGAGCCCGCAAATTTCGTATTCTGCAGGTTTTCCTGGTTTGGACAGGCTCTTGAGTTAGGGTTGGCGGGATTGATGCTGTCCGCGTCAGGTACCTGATGTTCCAAAGCAGACGGAATATTGTTCAGCGGCTGGCCATCGATGGAATCGAAGTTGAAATACTGATAACTGAATCCAACAAAAAGGCGTCCGCGACCGATGGTGGACGACCGCTCTCCGAGGATTGGGCCCAAGCTTTGTTCGGGCGCGAAGGTTTTTAGGGCCGTGTCATAAGTGAATCCGGAAGACGGTGAAGCCAGGGGCAGTTGCGATACCTGAATACCCACAGCCTCGTTGATCGGCGACAACTTTTCGATAAACTCGCCGCTGAAGTGCGCTTCGTGACCAAAGGCCGTCACCAATGGTCCTGGTGCTCCTTGAAGTCCGGTCGGGCCATAAACTTCGGGCAGCAAACACACCAGTTTGTGGGTAGAGGCACCGTTTAGCGGGCAAATCCCTTGCGCTGCAGCCGCCCGGCTTAGAAAACAGCACAATATCGCGAGACCGAGAACAAAACGATTGGACATTACGTCCTCCCCGAAGGTGTGGCATTGGTGGCTCAGTTTAAGCTGCACGCCACGTTTGTCAAGTTTAGGTTACACAGACCGCATGTATTTCTGCTCGTTAGCGAACCTGGGATATTACCCAGCCGCCATTTTGGCGAACTAATTCGAAGGTGAAACGGTCAACTCGGTTAGTTGCTTTTTTTTGTCCCTTTGCCGTTACTTCTTGTTCTACCGAAGCGACTACCGTCGCGCCCTGCGTATTTTCATTGAACTGTGTGGATACTGGAGTAACGTGCATTTGGATTGCGCCTGCTGCTTTAAACAGATCTGAGTACCCCGAATAGATTTTCTTGCTGATGTTGGGCCAGACCGCGCGGACCATGTCGGCATTTCGCTCATTGAAAGCCTGTTGATACTGATTGAGAACGGCCTGAATTTGCCGCTCGTCTCCGCTTCTGTCCGCTTTCGATACGGTCGGCGCCAGGGTAGGCGGAGTTACAACGGCTGGCGGCGTCACAGGCGGGGCTAGCCGGGCCGTCAGCTTGTTTGCGTAGTCGCGGGCCTCTGCGGAGTGGGCTCCACCCGCCCGGGCAATCGCGGCAAAAGCGCTCCTGGAGGCTTCCATGCCTGACTTGTCGTTTGCGTTGGTGGCCTGCTGATACTGCTGAACTAGCTTTTGATATTCGCTCTCAGCGTTCTGGCGGTCAGCTTCCTGCTTTTGGTTTTCCTCGTAGCGCTGAATATCTCCGCTGAGCGAGGCAGTGTCTGCTCCTTTGCTCTTCAATTGAGCAAGGTTCTGCCGCGCCGCCGCGATATCTCCGCGAGCCAAGGCCTGATTAGCCTCAGTTTTCAAGCTGGCAAGTTCGCTACTGCGCTGCTGCTCTCTCGCCAGTCCGTCCAGTTTGCTTTGTACCGTTCGTTGCAACTGTTCGGCATCGCTTTTTCGGGCGCCACCGGATGCAATTATCTGGCTCAGAGTATTAGAGGACTGCCTCAGAGCACTGGCGTCGTTGGCTTGCGACGTCTGCTTTGCCCGAGCAAAAATCCGTTCTTCTTCTTTACGTTGCGGTATGACCTTATCCAGATAGTTCTGAGCGTCATTGTTTCTCGGCCCGCCCTTCTCAGCCACAATCTTTTGCAGCTCCTGCTCGGCTGCATTGAACTGGCTTCGGTCGGCTTCCTTTTGAGCCTGAAGCCAGAGCTGTTCTTGGCGGCGCCCCAGATCGGCGAGCGTCTTGTTGTTCATCTCCTCGCGAATCTGGTCCTGCTTCTTTTGAATCTCCGCTGTAAGAGGACCGTTCAGGGCCGAGGCCCGCTCCAGTTCGTCAGCTGCGCTTTGCAAATCGCCAGCCGCACGGTCCTTGTCAGCCTCATTGATCGCATCCCGTTGGCGCACTTCCATGGGGTTTACATGCGGCGTAGCTGTTGCCGGTTGTGACGTGCTGACTACTGACGGACTCTGCTGACCCTTCCCAGAGAACACATGCATGCCGGCCCACATCACAACTACTAGTACTACGACACCGCCAGCCGCCACCGCAGGACGCTTCCACAAAGGCAAGACAGTCGGTGCGGGAGGCGCAGAGGGCTTGTTCACCTGCTCCTTGCGGACTGGAGGCTGTGATACGGCGCTCTTTTCCACCGGAGTAACGGGTGGCGGCACTACCTCGGCAGGGGGCGGTGCGAACGAAACAGGTTGAACCAGCTCCGGCGCTTTCGCAGGTTCCGCCGGAGGTGCTGGGGGCGCAGCCGATTGATACGCCGCCGGTGGGCCACTGGAACTGGGCGACGGCATCTGCGTCAGGGCAAGCGGATCATTATCTACCGGCCGCGGCTGCGGCGACCGCACCTCATACGCGTATTCCCTTGCAAGTCCGGGCGGTTCCGGCGGCTGCGACGAAGGCGGAGAAGGTGGGCAATTTGAACGGTTCTTCGCATTATCGAGATCGTCAGCGACGCGCTTGACCCTTGGATCCATGGCTTCCAGCTTGTTGTTCGACAAAGCCACGTCCAACATCTTCGTGGCCTCATCGAGCTTGCCTGACTCGATTCGGGCGCGAATTTCCTCTAGTTCCTTTTCCTGCTTTCTCTTCTTTTCGCGCGTCTCAAACTCAACCTGCGCGGAGTTCAGCAACTGGGTGACTGCAGTGCTGGGTCCCAGAGTGACCAGCGTTGCTCTCGCCATCTCGATGGCTTCGCTGTAATTATCGCGATTGATTTTTACTTTAATCTCACGGATACGCTGCTCAATTGCTTTGCGGGTTTGTAATTTCTTTTCCTGGCCCTCGGCCTGCTGCTGAAGCTGCACCAATTCCTGGTTGTTGGGGAAGTTTCTGAGGCCATCTTTGGCGGCGCGGATGGCCTCGGGGAACCGATTTTCCAGAACCAACGACTTGACCTGATCCAAGGTCTTCTGAAGCAGAACCTCTTTCTCAAGTTGTTGCTGGCGGGCGCGGGCGAAATCCACCAGCCTGGTGAGATTGGCATCTCCGCTGTAGTTGATTTTTTCGGCTCGGGTAAGCGCCTCGCCGTAATTTTTGTCGTTGACTAAAGCCTTAATGATGGTGAATTCCTTTTGCAGGAGCTCGAGCTTTGCCTGGTTCTCACGTTCAGCTTGAACAAGTTTCCATAGTTTTTGTACTGCCGAGTCTTCGGGATGCTGCTTCTGGAGAATCTCAAGTAGCGCGAAAGCATCCGAGACCCTCCCTGCCGCCAAATATTGGCGAGCCTGCGACAGTTGCTCCTGCTTTTGTTGCTCGGCACGGTCCGTTCTTGCGATCTGTAGCAGTTTTTGCGCTTCGCCTTCGGCGGGAAAACTGTCTTGAAGACTTCCGAGAAGAGAAATCGCTTCGTCATACTGCCGATCACTCAGCAGCTTTCGAGCTCTTGCCAGGCTGGTCAGCTTGCGTTGTTCTGCCTGATCGGAATGGACGGCGTCAATTAGCCGCAAAACTTCTGCGTCGCCTGGATACTGCTTCAGCAGCTGCTCCAGTAGAGCGATAGACTCCTCGTGACGATGGGAGCTTAACAAATTACCGACTTCAGCCAGCGTGCGCGATTTTTGCTGTTCCGCTTCTTCTTCCCGAACCGCGGTCAGTAATCTGGAAATTTCATCATCACTTGGAAATTGCGCTTGTAGTTTCGTCAGCAGCACAGTGCATTCTTCGTAGCGCCGTGCCGTCAAAAGTTTGCGGGCTTTCGAAATGCCTTGCTGCCGTTGCTGGTTGGCTTTTTCAACCTGCACCGCGTCCAGCAATTTCGCGATCTCCGGATCGTCGCCGAATTCCTGCTGCAAGCCTTCAAGGACCGCGATGCCTTCGTCGTATTGCCGTGCCCCGAGCAATCGGCGTGCATCGGCCAGCCCACCTTGCCTGCGTTGCTTTGCCAGGTCTTCGGCAATCTCGCGTAATATGCCGGCAATTTCCGCGTCGTTTGGAAACTCTTGCTGAAGGCTTGAGAGCAGAGTTGTGCTCTCTTCGTGTTTCCCGGCGGCCAGTAAATTCCGAGCCCGCTCGACCATTTGGCGGCGCCGCTGTTCCGCCTGATCTTCACGAACTGTCTCTAACAGACGTGGCACTTCTTCTTCCTGGGGAAACTCGCCCTGCAAATCGATCAGAGTTCGAATGCACTCTGCATAGTTTTGCAGAGTCCAGAGGCTGCGGGCCTGCTGCATGGTGTCAAGCAATCTCAAACGCCGCGCGCGTAACGCTTTTTCGTTGGCGATCTGCTCTTGTAATGGCGCCACCAACTTGTTCGAAGGCTCAAGCGCTATGACCTTCAACAGCAGCGCTTCGGCCTCATCCGGCATCCCTTCAACCAGGCAAAGTCTGGACTGTTCGAGGTATTCCGCGACCATTTGGGATTTATCCAGCTCCTCCTGAACAAGACGGCTGAGCTCCTGGGCCGGTTCAAATCCAGGATCTAGCTGAAGCGCACTTTCTGCCTCGGTGCGGGCCTCCGTGATCTTTCCTTCCGCGAGCAGAGCGTGGCCCCTGGCTACAAACTCCTGCGCCTTGGGGCGTATCAGAATACGGCGCAGTTCGGTGTTGACTCTCTCCAACAGAATGCGCGCCTGAGGGTTACTGGAATCAACCTGAAGTGCCTGACGGAGAACATCACGAGCGCCGGAATAATCTCCCTGTTTGACCAGACCTTGGCTCTGTGCGACGAGATTCGTAACCGTCACTGCCTGCAAGCCCTTGCAAATCGGATCCAGCTCGAGAAGTAGATCCTCCATGGTCTGAAATCGCTCAGTTGGAGACTTATGAAGCGTCCTCTTAATTATTGCGTCCAACTCCGGCGGACAGTCAGGGCCGAGAGGCGCAGGTTCCTGGGAGCAAATGCTGTGCATCAGACTCGCGGGGGCTTCTCCTGCAAAGGGACGTTGGTAGAAAAGGAGTTCGTAGAGAAGAATTCCGAATGACCAGATATCCGACCGTTCATCCGCGTGCTCACCGTGATACTGCTCCGGTGACATATACGCGAATGTCCCCATCAACAGACCGGTTTGGGTCTTGGAGTTCTCGACTACCCGAGCGATGCCAAAATCCACCACTTTTACTATGCCGTCTTTGCTCAGCATCACATTAGCGGGCTTGATGTCGCGGTGGATAATGCCGCGCTTATGCGCATAATCGAATGCCCGGCAGGCCTGGATGGCATAGGTAAGTTTCAGCGATAGAGGAATGTCCGTCTTATTGGAGATCAGCTGTTCAAGACTCTCGCCTTCCACCAACTCCATGGCGATGAACGGAGTTCCGCCTTCATCTCCCATGTCATAGATGGTTATGATATTGGGGTGTTGCAGGCCACCGGCAGCCTGGGCCTCGCGGTAGAACCGCTGCAGCAGTGATTGGTTGTCGCTGACACCGGCAGTGATCGTTTTGAGCGCGACCAGCCGGCTGATGATGGGATCGCGAGCACGATAAACAATGCCCATGGCTCCGCGCCCCAGCTCGCCGATCAACTCATATTTGCCAAGCTTCTTCAATGTCGGCTCGGAATGCCTTACCCAAAACAGGTAGCGCTAAACTGGAGCATGCCGGGCAAAAAGATTGCGCCTCTTTACAGGAGCGAGTTTGGCACAATCTAGCCTTATCTCAATGCCGGGCCTGCGGGGACAGGGAAGGCCGGTAAACCTGAGAGAGCTTTTGCGCTCTCTGACTTAGGGAAACATGTTCCCAAAAGGCCGCGACGGTGTCAATCGTAAACTACCGCGCAAAACCATCAACACCAGAGCCAGCAATAACTTAGATGTTTAAGATGGCGGACTTTGGGTCGGGCTATGCACTGGTACCACAACAAACCAGTTTCCTATAAAGCGGCTTCTTTGCTGTTCAATTTTCATTATCGAAGTTCAGGAGAACCGTCATATCAGTCATCCGCATTCTTCTTGCCCCAACGATTCAGGCCGCGTGACTCGGGAAACCCAGCCGATTCTCGTCCTGAAGGGGGTCAGAGAACTGAGGTCCAATTATGATATTTCTCTCGCCCGTTTCTGGATAGTTTCCGAGTTGCCGACAATTCAGGAAAAAATTGTTCACAGCTCAGGTCGGGCCTGAATGCAATCCCGCGTACTCGTGACGGAATATTTATTGGGGCAAACGGCAAGTGAAATTTGAGGCGTCTTCAATATCACCGACGCCGTTATATCGAGCAATCTGTGGATAGGGGCAGAGAGGGCGGGTGCGATCGACCTTATCTGCCGTCTGGTGCGCAGCGATGATCTGGGTGGGAGCCTTACCCTGCTCGGCCCACTGTTCCATGACGCTGACTTTATCGAACGCGTCGGGTCCTTCTCCCCCGGAGCAGTGCCCCATTCCCGGGATCATGAAGAGACGGACCCAGTTCGACGCGTGTTCGGGATCAGCGCTGAGGCTCACCACTGATTTGTAGAATTCGGTGCTGGAGCCCGGAGCTACTTGCTGATCGGCCCATCCATGATAGATGAGCAGCTTGCCGCCGTGTTTCGCAAAGGCCGCGAGATGGGGATTGAGTTCGTCCACATCCTTATCGGCCTCGTGCGCCTTGGCAGAATCGCGCTCCAGATCAAAGGTTCGCCAGTCCCAGTTGGGATCCTGGTACACAACATAGCGGAACTCGTCTAGAAAGAGATCAGCCGGGCGCGGACCGCCAGCGAGACGATCCCATCGAAGTTCGGTTCCAGGCTCAAGGCGCGGAAAGAGAATCTCGCCTGTACTCGTGGTGGCGGGACTAATGATTGTCTGTGCGGTTTGGATTTGGCGAGTGGTCAGGCAGTTGGGGCCGTCAGGACCTTTACACTGCAGTGCTCTGTCATCAATATGACAGCTCTCTGGGTTCTCAATCAGACCGTCCTTTAGTCCGTCGTTAGCATCGCAGGCATCGAGAGCGAAGCGGTGAATCATAGGGTACTTGTCAGGCGGGATGTAGGCGGAGGGGTCTTTGAAGGTTTGTACAGCGAGCCAGAGCGCCCACGCATTGCGGCGGACGTTAGCTGGGTCTCCCGCAATAATGCCATCGAATTCGTCTGGGTAGCGGTAGGCCTGCAGGAGGCCTTCGCGTCCACCTCCAGAGCAGCCATTCCAGTAGGAGTATCGAGGGGCACGACCGTAAAAGGCCGTGATTAGTACCTTGGCCTCCACAGTCATCTCGTGCTCAGCACGGTAGGCGAAGTCGACGAACTTCTCCAGGTGACCGACGATGAAACTGGCGCCTCGGCCAGCATGACCATCATCAGTAGCGCTGGTAGCGTATCCTCGGCGCAGTGCATCCGCCATTTCGTCGTAGGCGATTGAGCCTCCCCAACCGCCGCTACCGACAGCGAGGAATTTACCCTTCCAGTCGGCGATCGGGAGCCAAACCTCGGTTCCGATATCGGAATCGGCAGTCGGCTTGATTCTTGCGACCACACGACAGAACACAGGCAGGTGGGAGATCGTGCTCGCGCCGCCATCGGGCGTGAAGGTACCAGTGTCGATGGTCTTCGCGAAAGTGATTGAGACCGTTGGCGAGGCTAGGTTCAAAAGCCTCTCACAAGAGTGCGCCTGGAGCCCCGGCGCTGGGGTGCTGGCCACGAGAGCGACGAGAGAGAGCAACAGTCCTGCGTTCATGATCGGAACTATATCTCATCTGTCATTGAGGTCAGACATTCCTTTGCCAGAAGTCGGCTTCGAGGAAATCACTATTGATTTCCTCCAAGCCCGTTTCTGGATAGCTTCCGGTTAGCCGACCAGCCGTATTCGATCCCATCCTTATCATGTAATCTTACTTCTGATGGAAATGGGAACGTACAGGTCTCTGGTGCGTGCGATTGTAGCGCTCGGATTAACTATAGGAACGGCATTGGCGGCGAGGGCTGCGGATCCGATTGTCGGCACATGGAAGCTAGATGTAAGCAAATCAAAGCTCGTTGCATCTCTCTCCCCCCCCAAAGCACAAACAGAAGTATATCGAGAGCTTGCCTCCGGTCAGATCGAGCTGGAGCTCACAAGAGTCAAGAACGAAGGTGCATCCACTTCAGTGATCCTGTCGTGGCCAGCGGGTGGAGGGGTCGTTCAGGATCCTCGAGATGGCCTGCCCAAAGGCATGACAGCGGTTGAAACACTGCTTAAACCAGGAGAGTGGTATGCCACCTTTCTCATGGACGGGAAGCAAGTCATGACAATGCACAAAGTCATCAGCCGGGACGGGCAAACAATGCGTCAGACACTCAAGGGACTGGATCCCCAGGGTCGCTCGGTTCAGCAAATCCAAGTACTCCGCAGGCAATGAAGTTAGACGCCTTTCGGCTATCGAACGCTGCTGACCAAACATTCTGGACAACTGGCAACGGACCGGAAAGAATCTGCACGACACGAACCGGAAGTCGGCTTGGAGGTCGTTGCCGCTTCTCAGCCGTCTTCCAGTCCGAGACTGTCATTCACGGCATGGCCAAGTTTCTGCTTGCAGCCGAGATATCGCTCGGTTGTCTGAACCGATGCGTGGCCAAGGAGAAACTGAATTTGTTCAAGTTTTCCGCCTGCGAGATGGCATAGCCGAGCACAGGTGCGACGCAAGTCGTGGGGAGCGAGATTCTTGATTTCAGCACGTTTGGCAGCCGCCTTCACTACGTGCCAGATGGCCTTCGGCGTGATTCCATCGCCCCAAACCAATCGACTTACTCGACGAAAGATGGCCCCGCCGTTGATGCCAGCCGTCGTGATCCACACATCGACGGCGCGTTTCGTCCAGAGTGGAACAGGAACGGTCCGAATGTGCTTTCCTTTGCCGACCAGGTCAGCAATTACGCAGCGCTCCTCGCGGATTTGAAAGTCTTCCGTTTCGAGTCCAACAAGTTCGGCCCGTCGTAGTCCGCATCCGATGAGCAGCGCGAGGATCGCCCGATCACGTTTGCCTCGGAGGCTGCCGGTCAGTCTGTTCGAGAAAGAACCGGTACCGGTGAACAACCGTCCTATTAAATGCAAGACGTGGTTCGGAACAGTACCACCCGATAAATTCGTCGATGGCGTGACCGTAGGATTCTTGCGAACTGGCCGCGCCTAGCGAGTGAACAACAGCATTCTTCGACCGCTGCAAATCGGCCAGTCGAAGCATACTTCGTGCCTTGGAGCGTTTTGCCGTCTTCCGATGCGCAATACTGGCGGCCTCCTAGCCGCGACGCTCAGTATGGTCTTTCAGTTGGAGTGATGGTCTCGAAGCCCGCTTATGACCAACTTCCGAGCCCAGAGGCAAATTCGCGTGGTCAATGAGCGTTATGGCGATTTTTCGCCAGTTAACGAGTTTCAATCCTTTTTGTCCGCCTCCAACTGCCTGCATTCAGCAGAGTGGTAACTGATGGAAACGTAACGATATTCATTTGTACTTCCTATCTTCTGGATTCCCAAATGCTCGTAAGCCTCGCTCACACCTGCGCAGTCATTATCTGGGAGGCAGATTATATTGAGGAAGGTACCAATAATGTAGTTGCCCCTCTCCTTCTTCGGCGCGATTTCATCAAGAACGGTGTTAACCTCCTCGTCGGTCATTCGCCTGCCTCTATCTTCAGATTCGATGTGCTCTCGACAGATGTTCCCATCCTTATCGAAATACGCTGTGATTACGAGTCGATTTGACGTGCGATAGATCTCGCCGATGGCAGTTCCATAGCGCTGGCTGAGGTCAGCGCGGTTCTGGGCGTAGACAGCCGAAGGAAGTGCTACAACTGCTCCCGCAACAATTGCAGCAAGCCTCAAAGAAACCGTCAAGATTCGCAAGGTAGAGTCTCCTCGATTGGAACTTTACGCCGAAAGGGAAGGCCGATTCCACAAGTTGACGGAATCAGGCGATTTCACTCGTTGAGAACTGGCCGATACCGGCAGCCCGAAAATTGTTCCGGGCCAGAAGTCGGCTTCGAGGAAATCACTATTGATTTCCTCCAAGCCCGTTTCTGGATAGCTTCCGGTTAGCCGACAATCGAAGAACTAGCCTTGCTGGAGCCGAGCTTATGTGGCATAGAACGGATGCTACGTATCATCCTGGAGTAACTTAGATCGACCCGGCAGTTTCGGTCAGATCGAGTCCGCCTTTGATCGGAGAGTCATGAAGACGATTCGGATCATGTTATGGATCTTACTCACCGTATTCTTCTTGAGTGGCGTGGCAGCCTGGTCGCAAACGGTCGCTCCGCAGGTGAGCATCGCCGGCACCGAACACCGCACGCTCACGTCTGCAAAGATCGGCCAGCGCTATGATCTCCTCGTTTCATTGCCCAATGGCTATGCCACATCGGGCCAGTCCTACCCCGTGCTCTACATTCTCGATGGCTGGCATTTCCCGCTGATGGCTTTTCTCCAGAACAACAACGTCTATTCGAAGCGGATGCGCCCAGTCATTATGGTAAACGTGAGCTATGGTTCGACTCCAGATGTGATGGCGCTGCGAGCGCGTGATTTCACGCCGACCAAAACGTCACGCGAGGCGGCTTCGGGGGGCGCAGCGGCGTTTCTCGATTTTCTGGAACACGAGGTGATTCCCTTCGTCGATCGCACGTATCGCACGATTCCGTCGGACCGGGGCCTCCTGGGCCATTCTTACGGCGGCCTGTTTGCGATCTACGCTTTGGAGCAGCGCCCGGCGCTTTTTCAACGGATCGTAGCTGCAAGCCCCGCATTGAGCTGGGATAACCGCCTGCTTTTCTCGGCTGCGCGCCAGAAATTACGGGAACTGCCATCACAGGTTCGCTTAGATCTTTCCGTAGGGGACGAAGATGAATTCGGGTTTGCGAAAGACACAATCGCATTCGCCAAGCTTCTCGACGAACTTAAGCCGGCGGGACTGGATTATCGCTTCACTCTCTATCGTGGTGAAAACCATAACTCGGTTCGATTGGTTTCTTTCCCGGCGGGACTCTATTGGGCCTATCGCCCTGGCCGGTAGAACCAAAAACCAAGTCCGCATTTCCTGTGTCGGGTCCTGGCAGCGTATCGCATTTCGTCTCCCGAGTGACGGGCCACACCCTTGGCCTGCTCGGGCGGCCAAGGTCGATAAGCCCGCCAACCAGCTCGCCGACTTTTCCTGAATCGATGTGCATCCCAGCCACCGAATTTGAAGGGCACGCGTCCAAGCCCGAAGGCATGGACACGTTGTTAAGCAGAAATCAAACGCTCACTGCGTCAAGACCAGCTGCGGGGGACTCGCAGTCTGCTTACTGTTGTAAATAGCGCTATCGCTGGTGCTGGTGACGAGCTCGAAGCTATAGCTACCATTGCCTCTTACGAATTCGTTGAGCGGCAAATTAATATTCACAACGGCGCCTTTAGCCACCGGTCCAGTAACCGCCAGGGGCGTACCAGACGTGGGCTGCGGCGCATTATTCCAATTAATTCCCGCCTCCGTCCACGCGTTGGAAACGTCAAACACGCTGCCTCCATCCGGACTGGCATCAGTCACTGACAGCCGCAGCTTCGCTGAAGTCACCGGACCGGTTAATCCCGATACGTTAAATTGCAGATAGGTGTGATAAGTGATGTTGTTGCCGGGCGTACCCTGCCGCAGTTGCAGAGTGGTGGCAGTGCCGTAATTCGTGGTTGGCTTGGAGTTGGCCACATACGAATCTGCGACCAGCACGGCGAAACCTCCCGGAGGCGGGGGCGGAGGAGTGACAGTAGAAACGGTAATGAAGTTGGTCTTAGTGACCAGACTCGTAGTGGATCCGTTTCCGATCGTAAGCTTCACCGTGTAGGTCCCGGGCGCGTTGTAGAGGAAGGTAGGATTCTGCTGCGTCGAATCGACCACGTTGTCATTGTTGAAATCCCAGGTCCACGAAGTTGGATTCCCCGTAGAAGGTGTGCTGTCGAATGCCACCGTGAGTGGAGCGGTACCGCTCTGCTTGTCGGAGCGGAAATCTGCCGTCAGCGTCGGCAGTGTGCCTCCGCCCTGCGCCAGCACCAGTTGCGGTCCTCCAGTGGCGGCTTCCCTGCTGCTGAATATCGCACTATCCGTGCTGCTGGTGACAAGCTCAAGACTGTACGTCCCATTGCCGCGATTGAACTCGCTCAACGGCAATGTTATTTCCACCACCTGCCCTTTCGTCACCGCTCCCGCATTTGCCAATGCAGGCGCTGTAGGCTGCGGGGCATTGTTCCAATTGATTCCAGTTTCAGTCCAGGTATTGGCAACATCGAATACCGCGCCGCCGTCCGGGCTGGCATCGGTGACTGACAGTCGTAGCTTCGCCGAACTTACGGGGCCCACCAGTCCTGTCACGTTGAACTGAAAATAAGTGTGATAGGTGACGTTGTTGCTGACGTTGCCCTGGCGCAAAGATACTGTAGTCTGGGTTCCGTAATTGGTTGTTGGCTTGTTATTTGCCACGTACGCGTCGGCCACCGGATTCAGCGTCAAACTAGGACCGGGGCCGACGTTCGATACCAATGTGAAGTCCGAGGTGGAAATAATTCCGTTCACCACCAGGACGCCGTGCGTCTGGGGCGTGTAGCCGGGAGCCGTAACCGTAACGCTATAGGGCCCAGGCGTAACGTTCATGAACATGTATTGCCCAAGCGCGTTTGAAGTCGTTGTGCCACCGCTGTAAGAAACGCTGGCCCCTACTATCGGAAGCGTGGTTGCCGCGTCCGATACATTTCCGTCAATTTCCGTCCGCGTGGTGCTGAGATTGAAGTTCTGGGTGAACGTGTCGCCGGCAGGCACAGTCACAACGGCCTGCGCGCTTTCGTAGCCGGAAATCACGGCGGTGATTGTCTGGCTGCCGGCGGCAATTCCAGTAATGCTGTAGGCTCCATTCACGTCCGTCGTGACTGTTCCCCCGACGTAGCCTATCGTCGCCCCCACCAGCGGATTAGTAGTCACCGCATCACGGACCACGCCTTGAATATTTCCCGGTGCGGATAGCTGGAAATCAAGTGTGGCAAGCGCGCCCGAATCCACATGCAGGGACTTGGTCACAGATCCGAACCCGGTTCCCGAGGCAGTAAAGTCATGCGTACCCGCAGGAACGCTTTCGAGAGTGTAGACGCCGCTGTCATTGGTGATTGCGGAACTGCCGTTGTAAGAAACGGTGATTGCCGGCAACGCCACGTTGGTCGAGTCGGTGACTGATCCGGTCACGGTGGCAGTACGCACATCCGCGCTCAACTGGACCCAGGTCGCAACCGACGGAATGTTCGCGCTGTTTTTGATCACCAGCATATAAAATCCCGGCGGCGCGGTTGTGGCCGCTGCCGGCGAGGTCGCGACCACTTGTCCGGTGCCCTGAGTAAAGGTCAGTGGTATATAAAGCTGATTCATGTTCAAGGCGTGAGTAGCCGCGCCCGGACGAATAAGCGCTACCGAACTGATGTCCGTCGCATCAGTATTAATAGTGATGCTGTTGCCGTATGACACGGCAGTGGGGGCCGAGCTTATGATGGGACGGGGCCCTTTGAACAAATAAGGTGGCGAATAAATCTGCGCATTAAGGCGTCCGCTGGCCTCGCCGCCTCCAGAGACCACACGACCGTCCGGCAATAGCACAGCCGCCGAGTGATACATCCGCGCCTCAGCCATGGGTGCGACTACAGTCCAATGCTTGGCATCCGGATCCCAGATTTCGCCTTCCAGAACTGCCTGCGTTGCATCATCCGAGGCACGGGTGCCACCAACCGCCATCAGAGTCCCGTCTGCCAGCAGCACCAGGTTCATGCGACGCCGCGGAAAAGACATAGGCGTTACTTGCTGCCACGCAGGCGTCTGCGCATTCATATCGATGATGCTGGTGCCGGCTATGGCGGGATCACTGCCTCCGGCGCGTAGAATCTTTCCCGGCAAATACATGACCGCAGACTCCGAAATCCCCGACGTGCCATAAGTGTTCGAGGGGCCGGGGGTTAATGCGCCGCTTCCGTTAAGGTCGTCGTAGAAAGTAGTCTGCCCCGGGCCGGCTTCAAAAATTTTGCCGGTGCTCAGTACATACATAAACGGATAGTAGGCCTGCACCCGATTAATTCCGGTTAGCACCGTCCACGTATCAGTCGCAGGATCATAAATTTCAGGGATTGGAACCTTGGTCCCGTTCTCATCCGTGCCACTGGTCACCAGTACTCGCGCATCCGGCAAGGTCGTGACCGTCGCGTACCAGCGCGCATAGTTCATCAGCTTGCCCTGACTCCAGGAATTGGTTGCCGGGTCAAAGATCGCCGTCACCTTGGTCCCAATCGGGGGCCCGCCCTTGACGCCCCCGAACACAGCCGCCCTACCGTCGGAAAGCACAGTCTGTCCAGCGCAATGCAGGTCGCCAAAAGTCGCCGGCGTAAGTATGAACTGTCCGGTTGCGGGGTCCCATACCCGCGCCGTGTCACCGGTGGACCACACCAGCACTCTGCCATCCGGCAACAAAGTCATGTGTTTGCCCTGAACGCCCCAATTCAGCACCGGGCCCCATTCGCCCACTTGGTCTGAGGTAGCGGCAAATGCAAGTCCTGAGTTTCCAGACGAAAGGCCGCACGCCATCGCCGCAGCGAGAAGACACACGAACAGGCGAATCCAACGAACCTTCATTTTTCCTCCATAAATACCGGAACCGAGCTTCATGGACCTAATGAAGCCACACCAAATCCGGCGAACTACAACGTGGGAAAAAAGTTGTAGCTCAGCGCTTCCAGCAGCCTGTTGAATTAAGTGCTTGGGCACGATGCTGACCGGAGGCTCGCCAAAAGTGGCTAGCAACAGGGCATTGAGCCAGGTCCGGTTGAATTTATGCAGCATTGTGGCGGTGCGGGTTGTGGAAGTCAATACTTCGCAAAAAAGAAATGTTTAAAAGTTGAAAAACGCGGTTCCGAGTTGACCGCATGCCACTCATCCGTAGCGCGTCGTACACATTCGCGGTGCCCATATTAAAGCTCCTTTCACCCTCGCTACGCCAAGAATACCTACAAGGGTAAAAAGTCGGTGCACCTGTTCTGGATGATTGGTGAAATGGCGATGTTTCACCAACTACGCCCAGCAAGGGCCATAGCATCTTCGCATGGCGAATCGAACCGCACTTGCTCAAATCGCTATGGCCCTCTTCATTGCATTCTTTGTCATCCAGTCCGTAAATGCTACGGCATAAGTCAGGACTAGCTGGTCAACTTCACAAACGTGGATTTAGGGTCTTTTTTTGTGTCTAGCGCTTCGTGGTTCCCCAGGTTCCGAGCTATCGTGGACGGAAGAGCCGAGAGTACCCACGCCCTCGTGCAGCGTCTGATGAGAATCGCTACCGCGCCTGAGCCGGTGGAAATCGGCACGCATATCGGAGGCGTGCTGGTAGCGAAGGTCACGGTTCTTCTCCAGGGCCTTGTCAATGATGCGTTCTAAATCCGCCGGAACAGCACTGTTCAGCCGGACCGGGGCGACTAGCGGCCTGTGTAGGATGCCGTCAAAAATGGCCCCGGAAGTATCACCCTTGAATGGAATGACGCCGGTGCACATCTCATGTAGAACAATGCCAAATGAAAATAGATCGGAACGAGCGTCAAGCTGTTTACCGAGCACCTGTTCCGGTGCCATGTAAGCCACCGTTCCGAGTGTCGCGCCGGGACTCGTGAGGTGTCGGTCCTCAACAGACTGGGTCGCTGCTCGGGAATCAGAAGGTTGCTCAGCCTGAATTTTCGAACCAAGTCCATACCAAATTTTTGGTTCATCTCGAAGGGCGTTCCCCGCTCGAACTGGAACTGGATCGCCTGGAAGAAAGGCCTGGCACTCCCTCTCAAGAACAATTCTCGCTGCTGTTCTTGGGTCCGAAAGATGTCAATCTCGGGCAAGGCACGTTTGAACTGGAGCATGCCGTCCTAGGCCGGTTTCATGTCTTTCTGGTACCAATCGCGGACAACCAGCGAGGCAGGCACTATGAGGCTGTATTCAATCTTTTCGTGAAAGCGACACCATCCTATTGAATCGGACGGTTGACCTTTCCCGTGTAGTACATCGAACTGGCTTTTGCCTGCGCGTTGCAAAAGCCACCAATCCTGAAGGCACGATGCATTTTTGTCCCTGATTAAGATTCGTTGAAAAGTGCAGTCCTTCCGCAAGCGCCAAACGTATATAAACATATAAGGAATACAATGGAGTTGGTCATCTTTGACGCACGACACGGCGTGCCCGGCGGAGTTCGATATTCGTTTCGCACTGCGAAAAATAGCCAGACTGAACAAATACCGTGACCAATAATGCCGAGATTGTGACTCTTTCGCGGGTTAGACGATTATAGGTAGACTTATGCATTCCTCTCAAACCAGCCGGATCTTTGAGGCTTTGGAAACATTCCGCATCGAAATTCCGTCGTGGGGTTTCGCCAACACTGGCACTCGGTTCGGAAAGTTCTTGCAACCAGCAGCAGCCACGACGACCCAAGAAAAAATTAGCGACGCCGCCGAAGTCCACCGTGTGACCGGCATTTGTCCGACGATAGCTCTTCATGTTTTGTGGGACTTCCCCGATGGAGTGGCGAGCGTCAAGACCGTGGTTGACTTAGCGAAGCAGTACGGAATTCGGCCCGGATCAATCAATCCAAATCTATTCCAAGACCAGGCTTATAAGTTTGGGTCGTTTGGCAACCCTGATGCTTTAGTCCGCTCCCGCGCCTTGCAACATACGAGGGATAGCATCGAAATCGCCAAATCACTTCACAGCCGGGACATCTCAATGTGGCTCGCCGATGGATCGAACTATCCGGGAACCGCAAATATCCGCCGCCGCAAGGCATGGGTTCAAGAGGGGCTCAGGGAAGCACATTCGCATCTTTCATCGGACCAGAGATTACTTGTCGAATATAAGCCATTTGAACCAGCGTTTTATCACACCGACATCGCCGATTGGGGAATGGCAACTCTCTTGGCTCGTTATGCCGGACCCCAAGCCAAGGTACTAGTTGACACTGGCCATCACTATCAATCGCAAAATATCGAACAAATTGTTGCTTGGTTATTATCCGAGCGCATACTTGGAGGCTTTCATTTTAACGACCGTCGGTATGCGGACGACGATTTGACGATTGGGTCGATTGATCCCTATCAGGTCTTCAGGATTTTTCACGAGATCCTATTTTACGAATGGGAGACGAAGAACAAAGCAGATATCGCCTACATGATCGACCAAAGCCACAATCTCAAAGGCAAAATTGAAGAAACAATCCAGACGGTAACGGTGGCGCAACAGTTATTCACTAAAGCATGCTTGGTCGATCATGGGGCACTTTCATCCGCACAGACCGATTGTGATCTAATTCGCGCGGAGTCTCTCTTACAGGATGCTTTCAATACTGATGTTCGACCAGCAATTCAAGAATGGCGAGAATCCAAAGGTTTGCCTCGCGATCCCTTAAAAGCATTTCTCGAAAGCGGATATTTGGAACGCATTACCAAGGAACGGAGTGCGAAGAATCTAAACACAATTTCGTCCTATGCCTAGTTCTAAGCATTGAAAGTTATCGAGATGACTTGAACTCACTCGTTCGAAGGGGAAGCGCCTGCGTTGAGAAAGTCTGAATGAGGTTCTCTGCAAAACTCCCAGTACGGCAGTCTTTGTTTGCAGCCCAGCCCGGATTCCTCCTCATCCTCAGATGTTGGTTGTCTTTCCGGAAAAATGCGACTGCCGGACCTGAAGTCTAGACTGATCATTTCCCGATGCCCGAGTTTCAACAAAAACGGTTCTTAGCGTTCGACCTGGGTGCTGAAAGTGGGAGGGCTGTCTTAGGCTCTCTGCACGCAGGGATAATCAATGTTCAAGAGATTCACCGCTTCTCCAATGATGCCGTTGAGTATGGCGGGGCTTTGCACTGGGATACTCCCCGACTGTGGTTTGAAATGCGTCGAAGTCTTTCCCGCTTAGGAGACGTAGCGCTGGGTGGAATCGGTGTGGATGCTTGGGGCGTCGATTATGCCTTGTTAGGGGAACGTGGAGAGCTGTTACAGAATCCCTATCATTACCGCGACAAACGTACCGATGGATTGATGGAACTGGTATTCGAAAAGGTCTCAAAACAGGAGATCTACCGTAAGACCGGAATTCAATTCATGCAGATAAATACTCTGTTCCAACTGTTAGCTGCCCAGCGAGACACCCCCGAAATACTAAAGGCAGCCCGCACCTTGGTGACGATCCCCGATTTATTTCATTTCTGGCTAACTGGAAAAGCCGTATGTGAGTTTACCAATGCCACCACAACCCAGTTGGTAGATCCGCGAACACGAACATGGGCAAGAGGATTGATGGAGAAACTGGGACTTCCTTACCGGTTACCAGCAAACATCGTCGAGCCCGGAACTGTTGTGGGACCAATATCAGAAAAATTGGCAGTACAACCGGCCCTCAAGGGAACTCCGGTTATCGTCCCGGCATCGCACGATACAGGCTCGGCGGTAGCTGCGGTGGCCGCAGGTTCAGGGACCGCATTTCTTAGTTCAGGAACCTGGTCCCTCCTTGGAACTGAACTTGCTGGGCCTCTCATTACCTCTGAGAGTCTGCGTTTGAATTTCACCAATGAAGGCGGGGTTTGCGGCACAACCAGATTCTTGAAAAACGTCATGGGATTGTGGATGTTGCAGTGCTGCCGTCAGTCGTGGGCCTCCCAAGGGCTAGTTTACGACTATGCTCAACTGATGGACATGGCCTCAAAGGAAACTGCGTTCCAACATTTGGTAGAACCGGACGACAAGTCTTTTCTTCACCCAGCGGATATGCCGAAGGTAATCGGCGATTTTTGTGCAAGAACCGGACAGCCAAAACCACTGCAACCGGGCGCATTTGTAAGAGCTGTTCTTGAGAGTCTCGCTTTCAAATACCGGCAAGTCATTCTTGATTTGGAGCGGCTGACCCGCGAACCGATTCGTCAGATTCGCATTATTGGCGGAGGCTCAAAGAACCGCCTGATGAACCAGTTCACAGCCGATGCTACCGGGCGGCTTGTATTGGCCGGCCCTCCCGAAGCTACGGCACTTGGCAACATAGGTATGCAACTTCTGGCTGCTGGGGTGGCCACATCACTTGCCGAGGTCCGAGCGACGATTGACCGCTCCTTTCCAACTGAGTTCTTCAAGCCGCAAAATACGGACAAATGGGAATGCCACGTACCTCGGTTTCAGCAATATTCGGAGATGATTTATGCCTGAAATACAGCACCTGCTTCACCTGAAAGACTTATGGGATGAGAAACATGCTAATGCACTTGGGAACGATCAGTTAGCCCTGCTTCGGTACCGCTCCAATCTCCTCGGGGCTGATCTGAGAATCACCAACTTCGGTGGTGGCAACACAAGTTCGAAATTTGAATTACCCGACCCGTTTACTGGCAAATCGGTAAGAGTGCTGGCCGTAAAAGGAAGCGGAGGAGACATCGGATCTATTACTGAATCAGGATTTGCAATTTTGTATTTGGATCGGTTGGAACAGCTGAAGGGTCTGTATCGAGGCGAAGTATACGAAGACCAGATGGTGGGGTACTATCCGCTTTCTGCCTTTGGCGAAAATAGGGTAGCTGCCTCCATCGACACTCCTCTGCACGCGTTTCTTCCCTTTCCCCACGTCGACCATCTGCACCCCGACTGGGCGATTGCGCTGGCCGCGAGCGCCAACGGAAAGGTAAAACTCGCAGAATTCAACAAACAGTTTGACCGAAACATCGTTTGGGTCCCGTGGCAACGTCCCGGCTTTGAGCTCGCATTGCTCATTGAAACGGCCGTACGGGAAACTTCCGGGACCGACGGCCTCATCCTAGGGGGACACGGACTGTTCACCTGGGGAATGAGTCAGCGAGAGTGCTACGAAAATAGCATTCGCATGATCGATGAGATGGGTGAATTCATCCGGATGCATCGGGAAAAAAAACACACGGTATTCGGGGGCACTGAGCTCGCTGGCCTAGAGAACCGAAGAGAAATTGCATCCCAAGTTTTGCCCTTGCTAAGGGGAGCGGTTTCCTCGAATCAGCGCGTCATCGGGCACTACACTGACCATCCCGATGCTCTTGTTTTCGCAGGATCGAAATGGGCGAAGGAGTTAGCGGTCCTGGGTACGAGTTGCCCTGATCACTTTCTCCGAACGCGAGTTTGCCCAATGTATCTTGCTTGGGACCCTCTGTCGGGTATGGGCGAGCTAAAGCAGCTTATCCAGAAGACTCTCGGTGGCTACCGTGTCGACTACAAGCAATATTATGACGCCCACGCTAATAAGGACGCACCCAAATTGCGAGACACGAACCCATCCGTGGTGGTCGTCCCGGGACTAGGTCTGTTTGGGTTTGGACGTAGTAAGAAAGAAGCTCGGATTACAACTGAGTTTTTCATTAACGCGATTCATGTTATGGAAGGGGCAAATGCTTTGGAGGACGAGCCTCCGCCTAATCCTTTGCCGCAAGCCCGCACCGCAGAGCAATCAAAACAGTTCACGCAGTTTCATAATTATGTTGCGCTGCCTCGATCCGAGGCGTTTCGAATCGAATATTGGGCGCTGGAAGAAGCCAAGTTACAGCGCATGCCGGCGGAAGCTGAATTCAGCCGCAAGATTGTGTTAATCATAGGCGGCGCAAACGGAATTGGACGGGAAGTCGCTCTGATACTCGCCAAGAAGGGCGCGCATGTTGTAGTTTCCGACGCCGACCAAGAGGGGGCAGAAAGAGTTGCGGGCGAAGCGCAGGCCGCATCATCTTCAGAGCTGGCTGCTTATGTGCCAGTAAACCTCGCTTCCACACAAAGTCTAAGGGATGCAGCGAAGTTTACCGTGCTTCAGTTCGGCGGGATCGACGCCATCGTTAACACAGCAGCCATCTTTCCCGTTCCGGGCCCCGAGGGCGAATTAAGCGACGCCCAGTGGTCAAAAACATTTTTGGTAAACGTCACTGGAAATTATTTGCTAGCACTTGCGAGCGCTTCGATCTTCGCAGACCAGGGTCTTCCCGCTGCCATTGTGCTGACGAGCTCAGCTAATGCGGTGGTATCCAAGCGCGGAAGTGAAGCATATGACACCAGCAAAGCGGCACTGAGCCACCTAATCAGAGAGCTTGCGATCAAACTTTCGCCACACGTTAGGGTCAACGGCATCGCTCCTGCAACCGTAGTCGCCGGATCTGCCATGTTCCCGCGTGAACGCGTAATTCAGTCCCTGGAAAAATACGAGATTGCGTTCTCGCAGTCCGAGACCACGGAGGACCTGCGAGCAAAGCTGGCTGATTTCTATGCGCAAAGGACTCTAACCAAACGCGCGATCTTACCCCACGACTGCGCCAACGCAATCGTCTGGCTCTTGAGTGAGCAGAGTGCGAAGACGACCGGACACGTGATACCGGTGGATGGCGGTTTGACCGAAGCATTTTTGCGCTAATGAAGTTTGGGCATGAAGGGTACTAATTTTAGGAGGCATTACATGAAGAAAGTGTTGCTGTTAGCAGTCTTGGTTTTCAATACAAACCTATTCGCTGAAATCCAAACCTGGCAAATTGATCCGGCTCACACCGCGGCGCAATTTTCTGTTCGACATCTTGGTATTTCTACTGTCAGAGGCACATTCGAGAAGACGAGCGGCACGGTGGCATATGACCCCGCTGACCCGTCCAAAACCGCCATCGACGCATCGATCGATGGTGCTTCTGTAAACACTCGTATCCAGATGCGTGATAACGATCTGCGCAGCCCGAATTTTTTTGATGTCGCCAAGTTTCCTACCATCACCTTTAAATCAAAGAAGGTCGAATCTGCTGGTCAGGGGAAATTACACGTCACGGGCGATCTGACTATTCACGGCGTGACTAAGGAAACAGTTCTGGAGGTCGATGGCCCGAGTGCACCCATCACAGATCCCTACGGCAACTCACGAATGGGAGCATCTGCCTCCACCCGGATCAATCGCAAAGATTTTGGCGTCAATGGCGCTGGTACGGCAGTCGGAGACGAGATTGAAATCGTGCTCGATATCGAGATGACCCGGCCCGGGGCCAAGAAGTGACTTGCTACCTATGAACCGAATTTGTTTTGTTCTGCATGTGAAGCCCGACCGACTAGAGGAATACAAGGATAGGCACAAGAGTGTCTGGCCTGAAATGATGGCAGCACTGAGGGAAACGGGATGGGGCAACTATTCCCTTTTCCTTCGTGACGATGGCACGCTGGTGGGCTATCTGGAAACAGAAGATTTTGAGCGCGCCCGCCGTGGTATGGCAGCACGCGAGATTAATGAGCGATGGCAGCGCGAAATGGCGGGCTTCTTTGTAGAACGCGAAGGTTTGCTCCCGGACCAAGCGATGCAGCCACTCGAAGAAGTGTTTCATCTCGACTGAGGGACTGAACTTTTATGGCAGCAAATCCGGCTGTTGGCGTTGTCTATCACTGGCTCGGTGGCCTTGCCTCGGGAAGCTTTTATGTCCCTTATCGTGGTGTAAAGCGCTGGGCATGGGAGACCTATTGGTTGGCGGGTGGATTCTTCAGTTGGATCATCGCACCCTGGCTTCTTGGCCTACTTCTAACTGAGAACTTGCTGGCCGTTCTTCATGACGCTCCCCGCAGCGCTGTTTTCTGGGCATTTTTTTTTGGACTTCTCTGGGGAGTCGGCGGCCTTACGTTTGGCCTTACGATGCGGTACCTGGGCCTTTCCCTCGGAATGGCCGTAGCCCTTGGTCTTTGTGCCGCATTCGGCACCCTAGTGCCGCCCATCTTTCGAGGGGAGTTTATGAGTGAAGTCGTTGGTACTTCCTCAGGCCGAGTTATTTTGTTGGGCGTCGCCGTTTGCCTGTTAGGAATTGCTGCAGCAGGTTTTGCTGGGATGTCGAAGGACCGAGTTATGTCCCCCGAGCAGCAGAAGGCTGCCATCAAGGAATTCAATTTGCGGAAGGGTATCGGCGTGGCGGTATTGTCAGGGGTTATGAGTGCCTGCTTTGCCTACGGTCTTGCTGCAGGAGACCCGATTAAAACATTGACCCTGCGACATGGAACCCCAATCCTATGGCAGGGGCTTCCAGTGTTGGTTGTTGTCCTGCTTGGCGGATTCACCACCAACTTCATCTGGTGCCTGATTCTTCTGTTTCGAAACGGTACCGGCCACCAGTTCTTTACATCGCGGCCCGATGCCCAACTAGGACACAACGAGCGGACCCTAGAGACGGTGACCGATGCACCGAGCCGCGAGGTAGTCGAGCACATGTTGCTTGAGGACAGTGTTAGGGAGAAAGCCTCGACCGAGCGGGTTCCGATGTTCTCCAATTATCTTCTTTGCGCACTTGCGGGCACAACGTGGTATTTCCAGTTCTTTTTCTACACAATGGGGGAAACGCAAATGGGGCGATACAAATTTTCGAGTTGGACGATCCACATGGCAAGCATCATCATTTTCAGCAGTCTTTGGGGAATTGGGTTTCAGGAGTGGAAAGGCTCGGGCAGGCGCGCCGGACAGCTTCTCGCGCTCGCACTCTTCCTGTTGGTCGCCTCGACCGGCATCGTGGGATACGGTAACTACCTGGGGCTTAGTGCGAAGTAGTTCAAGAAAGAAAATGGCCACTGTACTTTGTGGTTTTTTGAAGTCTGTCGTGATGTGGCTGTCGGCCTGCTCGGTTGAACTGAGCCCGATGACAGGCGGTCAATGAAACAGCCGCTACACATATTTGTTGCGCTTCCGGATCAAAATAATGACTATCAGGTTGCGCAGGTTCGCGCCGCCGAGGAGGCCGCGAAGTCGCAGAACGCAACCATTGAAGTGTCGTTTTGCAACGGCGATGCAGTTGAGCAAAGTCAGCAAATACTCAAATGTGTGCTCTCTCATTCGAAGGAGTCGGGCGTTGCAGGAATTATCGTCGTAGCCCCCTTACTTCGAAATCATTGTTTGCGTCTGGACCACCTGAACCGGGCCAAGCCGGCCCGACGCCCAGAGCGGTGCGCTTGCCTTATAAAATATCGGCACGGTTAACGTATATTGCTTGGCGGTTTCCGACTGGCGGTCGCCTATAACTCTGTTTGCCCAGCCGTTGGCGATTTTGGTCTCCAGGCGGTTTGCGCCAGGTTTTAGTGCGGTGGTCGCCTCGGCATCCCGATACCGGATTGATTGAACCGGTTTCCTACCAGTCGTCGAACGGCCGCACCACAGTGCCGCTGCATCTGGAGCCTTGGGGCACGGTATTTGTAGTTTTCCGCCGCGCGACTTCCGCTCCGTCTTGGACCCTGCCGGCGATTGCCGCGCAACCTGTGGCCACTGTCGAAGGTTCCTGGGAAGTGGCCTTCCAGCCGGATGGCGGCGCGCCGCCCAAATCACGCTCGACAAGCTCATGTCGTGGACCGACAGCAGCGACGACGGCGTGAAGTATTTTTCCGGCACGGCAACCTATACCAAAACCGTGGATGCGCCCGCGAGCTGGTTCAAGTCCGGAGCGCGCCTATGGATTGACTTGGGAGACGTCAAGAACCTGGCGGAAGTCTCAGTCAACGGCATGCCGCTAGGGATCGTCTGGAAGATGCCTTACCGGGTCGGAAGTCCAGGCTTTGACGAATAAGCTCGCACGCCACCTTCCGCATTGCTATCGCCTCTGCTGAATAAAATCCGTGCTTCCACCGCGAACGCCGGGTGGTCAAAAGTAGGGTTGGGGACGTATTCTTTAGGTTGTACTAGCTCCGCCACCAACTTCCCGTTGAACGGAGCTGCTCAAAGTGGTGCCGCTTTTGCCCCAATTATGAAAGGCTCAATCCAACCCCGGCCGCATGAAGCGGAAATTTCGCGACTTCATGACCAGCGCTCCTCGCGCTTTAGAGGCCATCTCAGATCGCAAAATCAATCTGATTTCGACCTTTCTCTTTAGCTCGATACAGAGCCGCATCTGCTCGCGCGATTAGTTCACCAAATTCGGGCGGATTGGTCCCGCTAAAACCTGCTATTCCGAAACTGGCGGTGGCGGTCAATGGCAGATCGGCGAAGTGAAAACGCCTTTCTTCGAGCTGCTGGCGAATGCGTTCAACGACCACTGCAGTATTATTTCTCTCCAAGTGAGTGAAAAACCAGGAGGAATTCCTCGCCTCCCATCCGCCCGCACATATCGGACTGCCTGCTGTTCGTCTTAAGAATCTCGGCGAAAACTTTTAGATCGAAATAACTTCCCCGATATGATGGACGCCGGGATTGCCCACTGATCAATTGCTGTCTTGACCCAATCAGGCACGGGAACGGTTCGAATGTGACCGCCCTTGCCGTTCAGGTCGGCGAGCACCCAATGCCCCTCGCGAGCTGCAGATCTTCGATTTTCAATGCTGCTGCTTCCGCCCGACGCAGACCACAGCCTGCCAGCACTGCGAGCATTGCATAATTCCGACGCTCTCGCAGAGTCGCGTTGCCAGCACTCGACAGCAGACGCCGGCCCTCTTCAGCCGTGAGCCAGTTACCGATCTTAACTCCGAGGCGGCGGACTCCTTTGACACGGCGGATTCCAGCCGCCAAGTCGGGGCTGAGTAGCCCGCTATCTGACGCTTCGTAGGCCAGTCGTCGGACCGCGGCCAATCTCAGATTGATGGTGGAAGGAGCAAAATGCTTCTGCTCCAGAGCAATGCGATACCGAGTCACGACCGTTTTGTTGAACGCCAGTCGTGGTTCAGAGCAATACCATTCGATGAACTCACGAATCGCATGATCATAGGACCGCTGGGAGCTCGAAGAGACAAGGCTGTTCAGCACGGCGGATTTTGACTGTTCGAGATCAGGCAGCCTGAGAACAGGTTTCGGGGTCTTCTTCCTTTTGGGATTCGAGGACTTAGCCATCGGCGCGGCCTCCTGTTGTCGCGCCAAAAAGGCTGTCGCAGAGTCTCGCTGATCGACCCCAGAGCTGTCCCGGATCTTCTAACCAGTTAGCGCGTTTGCCAGGACCTGAGGTCGTTCCTCGGATCGGTACGGTTTCGCATACGGCTATATTTAGTGGAACGCCAGAGTGCCATCGGACCAATAGGGCACTTCGATTGGGACGGTCCGCAGCGGCGGCAGCTCTTTGTTCAGTGGACTATCTGGTTTGTCAGGGTCCGGGAACCAGATAGATGTCGAAAAAATGGGTGCGTTCGGATCATCGGCGTTCAACTCAGCAGGATCTTTTATCGGCAAGAAGAACATCACGTGGCATAAATTGTGTGAACCCAAATGGGAAAGGTATGCGTCCTTGGACATCATATAGCTCATTGCCCCCGGCTGCACCGGGGGAATCTCCTTCTTCGCATACGCCTCTTGAATGCCCGCGATGCGCTCTTTTACGGAGGTCACTCCCGCGAGCGTCATTTCCGTCAGCTTACGAAAAATCGGCAGGATCGACCGCACCGCCGCTGGATTGAGGCAAATCGCCCCTCTCTGCTTCGGACTCCAGACGTCATAAAAGTCAATGCTGGCCGTCCATGCCGGCCCCGCCATGCACACAAAACCGTTTGTACCTTGGACCGCCGTTTCCCAGCCTTTGGGCGTCAGCACCAAAACAGACGCATCCTTTGAAATGCCCTCCGGAGCAGCGCTTCGCGCCAGCGCGATTGCTGCACCCCGGTCCATTAAATACTGCGAAAGTGGGAGCATCGTCGGATAGGGCCTCTCTGCATCCTGTGCCCGTGTACTCGCAGCCATGCTCAGCAAACTCACGAGGGCAAGCGCTCCCACTGCAACTCTGGCTGCAATCTTTTCGACCTTTGCAAATCGCATCATGCTCGTTTTCGTTCCTTTCTGCGAAGATGTGTCCGCAACTACTCAAGGCCCGACGCTTAGCTTGCCCATGGCTGCCGACCCCACGGTTCAGACCGTGTGGACGTGCCGATGCCGCTGCCACGCGGATCGTAGTTCGCCCCGTTCGAGCTGGGAACCGCAGTCGAAGATTTGGTTCCAGTGTACATTCCGAAGTCTGGCAGCTAAGCCACGCGGACGCGGGAGGATCTCCACTGCTGCTGAGACATGCTGCAACCGAAAGTCCAAACTCAACCCTGTCATTTGCAGTGGCTTAGAGCGGCATTGATCTGTCGGAATTATGAGTTTCTGGATAAGTCCCGGTAAGTCGGCATGGCGCCAGGGGTACTGGAGAGCACCGGATGCCTTTCCCCTGCCAGTTTACTATTACGAATGCCTCTGCCGAGCCGTAAGGTAACCGGCGAGGGGCTTTCGCGTCATCGAAGCTGAGGAACGGGTCGGCAGTCAATATGATCCATCAACCCGGAGAAATCGCATGGCCAAAGTATGTAATCTGTTTGCTGTTTCCGAACAAAGGTCAGTCAAAGTGAGAGATCTCATTCGATATTGGAATCCGAAGCTACGCCTGGGAACAGCGCGGGGAGCGATTCTCGCGGCTGTCTGTGCCGTGGCGATGAGTTCTTCGACATACCTGGCCGCCCAGTGTTCGGGAGAGGGTGGGAACAGCCTGGGTTTCGATATGGCCCCAGAGACCAGCCAACGCGTAGTGGAAGATGCCGTCAAGCAGGTCCCCACGCCGATGGCTCCCGGACCGGTGAAACCAACATGGGAATCGCTCAAGGAGAACTACAAGGTTCCGGCCTGGTTCAAAGGAGCAAAGTTAGGCATCTTCATGCACTTTGGCATCTTCTCGGTGCCTGCCCACGGCAACGAGTGGTACGAGAAATTCTTGTATGCGGGGGGAGATGACAGTGTTTTGAAAGTGCTGGGTGGAAACGATATGGCCCTTGGAGTCAATGACGGTCCAAACAGTACTCGCGCATGGCACACACAGCACTTTGGGCCGCCGGACAAATTCGGCTACAAAGACTTCATCCCGATGTTCAAGGCGGAGCATTTCGATGCCGACGCCTGGGCGACGCTGTTCAAGAAAGCCGGCGCCCAGTACGTCATGCCAGGCGCCCAGCACCATGAGAACTTTGCCATGTGGGACAGCAAGGTGACGCCGTTCAACTCCATGCAGATGGGACCGAAGCGGGACATCATCGGAGAACTCGCTGTAGCCGTACGGAAGCACGGAATGAAGCTGGGAGTGGCAAATCACGGGATCGAAAACTTCGAGTTCATCAATCCCCCGCTCGACTTGGCCGAGAAAATGAAGGCCGAAAAGGTCGATTTGTACGACCCGGAGTGGGCTGACTTCTATAACTACGCGGACCGAAGTAATGCGGCCATGAAGCGCTTCCTGGTGAACTGGTATGAGCGCAATGTTGAGCTCATCGACAAGTACCAGCCGGACCTCATCTATTTCGATAATGGCGTGGACCAGCGGCACATCGACCCTCTAAAGCTGGAAATTGCTGCCTATTACTACAACCGTGCCAAGAGCTGGGGCAAAGAGGTCTCATTCACCACCAAGAAAGCAGCGTTCGCGCCCTCTGGCACGAACACGAAGACGATCGCCTCAATTCTGGATTTCGAGGGTGCACCGCCTGACGGCATCCGCAACGGGTCGTGGGTTGTGGACAGGCCAATCGGCACGAGTAGTTGGGGGTACGTCGAGGGTCTCAAGGCCAATTCACCCGAGACCGTGATCGGTTGGTTGGTGGATACGGTAAGCAAGAACGGCACCCTGTTGCTCAACGTCTCGCCCAAAGCGGATGGGACCATTCCTCAGGATCAGCAGGACACACTGTTAGCCCTCGGCAGATGGCTGGATACCTATGGCGAAGCGATCTACGATACCCACGCATGGATAAAGTACGAAGAGAAAGGTAACGACCACATCAACTTCACCGTAAAGAAAGATGATCTCTATGCGATCGTCATGAGTAAGACCACCGGAACCCACGTCACGATCAGCTCACTGCCGCAGGGCGGGCCAGCGGGATCCGTCCGCTCCGTAACCCTACTCGGAGGCGAACGCCTGCAATTCAAGCAGGATGCTTCGGGACTCGCCGTGACCCTGCCCGCAGGCACTCAACCTCATGGGGCTTTCGCGGTGAAAATCACGGGATTGAAAATAAATGCGGACACCTATACGGATTCCGGAAATCCATCCTGCGAATGTGGGCGGCCGGAGTAGACATGGAGCACTAGGCTGTTCGATTGTCCGTGAATTTGTCTCGATAAGTCGGCTTCTCGTCATCAATCGCACAACTGACGCTAAGGGCGTTTTTCATTACCAACAGAGGGAGCGCCTGCGGCTGCTACTTCGCCATTTGCCAAGCGGCGGACGGCCGCCAGCCTAAGGTTAATCGTCGAGGGAGCGTAATGACGCTGCTCCAGCGAAACTCGATATCGAGTTACGACGGTCTTGTTGAAAGCCAGACGTGGCTCCGAACAGTACCAGTCAATGAACTCGCTAATCGCGTGGTCGTACGAGCGCTGAGAACTGGGTGAGGTCAAGCTGTTGAGGACGGCCGACTTGGACTGTTCAAGATCTGGGAGCTTCAGGACCGTTTTAGCGGCCCGCTTCCGCTTCGATTTTGCATTTCGCGCCATTGCAACGGCCTCCTTCGAGCCGTTGCAACAGCGTCAATCACTAGTATGTCTTCTGACCATCTGCCCGTTTATCGATCCGAATCCGATCACATCTGGAGTAGCCCGCCGTACGGGAGCCAACAATCGCAAATGATCTCTAGGCGCTAACGAAGAACCAACGTTCCGGCCATTTCGTTACGGCAGGGCGAAAGCGACTACTGAATCTCCGAGAGGCTCCTCGCTGATTACCTTGTGCCCACCCGCGGCGATGACTAAGTATTGCTTGCCGTTCATCTCGTAGGTCATGGGAGTGGCGCCTCCGGCGGCGGGTAGCGCCACATCCCAAACCTCTTCCCCACTCTCAATGTCGAAAGCACGGATACGCGCGTCAGGTGTACCCGCTATGAAAACAAGGCCGCCTGCCGTGGTAATTGGACCTCCAAGGCTGATCGATCCATGCGGGACAGAGCCGTGGGCGCCGCCGAAATTCTGCATCGAGCCGAAAGGCACTTGCCAACGAATCTTTCCTTCGGCCATGTCGATAGCTATCAGAGAGCCCCACGGAGGTGCTCCACAGGGCAGGTCCGATGGCGATTGCAGGAAGCGGCGAATCATGGCGTAAGGCCCCCCGCGCTGTAGCCCAGTATCTCCATCTTCGTGGTCGGAACCGACCTTCTCGCGAGGAATCAATCGTACGCGGGCAATCAAGTTGTTCGTGTTCACGACCAGGAGATTGCGAGATGGGTCAAAAGCATAACCGCTCCAAGTCATTCCGCCGAGATTGCCGGGAACCGCTAAAGTGCCCTGCACGCTGGGAGGAGTAAAGATACCTTCATTGCGGAGCTTCCCTATAGCTTCTTTGCAGGCTTCACGATCCGCCGGGGTCGGTCCCCACGCGTCCTCAATCGACATGTGTTGTGGTGCCAGAGGAGGTGGTAGCAGCGGAACGGGCTGCGTAGGCGATGCCTTCTCGCCGGGAACATCGCTTGGCGGTACGGGCCGTTCTGCAACCGGGAAAACTGGCCTGCCCGTGTCGCGGTCGAGGACATACAAGAATCCTGTCTTGTTTCCTTGAATGACAACCGGAACATTCTTCCCGTTGTGCGGCAATGTAGCCAATAGAGGAGGGGCGGCCGTGTCGTAGTCCCACAAATCGTGGTGGACCAACTGAAAACCCCATGCAATCTGGCCAGACTTGGCGTGTAGTGCCACCACCGAGTTTGCCCACTTGTTGTCTCCCGGACGAAGTCCGCCGTAATAGTCGGGGCTCGCGCTGCCGGTAGGAACGAAAACCAGATCACGTGCTGCATCCACGGTCATGATCGACCAGGCATTCGCTGCCCCGGTTATCCAAGTTGAGGTGGTGCTCGATACGTTTTTCGGAATGGGGTCCCAGCTCCATCTGAGGGCTCCGGTACGCGCATCGAAAGCCCGCACCACTCCAGAAGGCATATCTACTCGATTGTTGTCGTTAATGGAGGATCCGACGATGACCATATCGTCGATGGTTACCGGAGGCGAGGTCATGTGATACCAGCCGGGCATGTGCTCGCCATCATCCGTACGTTGATAGCGCGGAACGTTCCCCAAATTCACTTGCCCTGACGAGCCGAAGTCAGGACACGGCACTCCTGTCCGTCCGTCGAGTGCGATCAATCGGGCGTCGAGCGTCGCTTCGAAGATGCGGCGCCGGCATGGCTTTCCTGCGGGCAGAGCCGAATTGACCCACGTGGCTACTCCTCGATTAATAAGACCATCTCCGTAATCGAGTTTCTGGTCGATCTTGGGATCGTAGGCCCAGAGCTGCTTTCCCGTCGTGGGATCAAGCGCAATGACGCGATTGAACGGCGTGGTGAGATAAAGCGTGCCATCGACAAGAATGGGAGTGTTTTCAAAACCGCTCCGTTTTCTCCCATCGTGGTCCTCGGAAATGTCGCGGGTATGGAAGGTCCACGCGACTTTGAGCATCGCCACATTCCCGCGGTTGATTTGAGAAAGCGACGAGTAGCGCATGCCTCCGGGATCGTTGCCGTAGTTGGGCCAGTCCGATTCCGACTTAACTTGAGCGCGCGCATGACAACCAAGGTTGATCGCCGCCCAGACGAGCGCGGTGCCACGAACAAGGCGCAGCCATCTGTGAAACTTCATTGGGAAGCAATAACAACTGGAACATTGATGCGACAACTAGAGTGGGACAACCGGGCCTGGGGCAGGGACGACACGGATGGCCGAGAATCGGCGTTGCCTCTGCAAATTAGGATCTGCAATCGCACCTGAATTGATTTAACGTGTACTGATCCATGCGAGCAAATCACCAACATGCCGCAGATGCCGGATTTCGAATACGCCCCAAAGTTTCGTGGCTCCTTACGTTCCTCGGGTTCACGGCTTTTGGTTTTCTCAATTTCGAGTATCGGTACCTCGACAATCTGGCTCGCGGGGTGCAGCATACCTTTGCGATCCACCTTTTTGAAGAGATGACTGGAGCCTACGTCGCTCTTGCCCTGTTTCCGTTTGTGGCTTGGACAATACGACGCGCTCGTATCCGTCGCGCCAACTGGTGGATCACGGTGCCTCTCAATCTTCTGATGATGTGCGCGTTTTCGGTTGCAGACACTACCGGCATGAGCCTGACGCGAAAAACTCTGTCTCCCGTATTCGGCCTGGGACAGTACGACTACGGCACCATGAGATATCGATATCCGATGGAGTTCGCACAGCACGTTCTCCTTTTCTGGTTCGCCGTCGGAGCGATTTACGCATTCGACTCCTACCGCGAGGCACGCGATCGCCAAGTGGCGTCGGCGGACCTCGAAGCTCGCCTTGCCGAAGCCCAGTTGCAGAATCTGCAGCTCCAATTACAGCCGCATTTTCTGTTCAACGCCTTGAATACCATTTCCTCGGTGATGTACGACGATGTCCGCCGTGCCGACACCATGCTAGCGCGGCTCAGCGACTTGCTCAGGCGCACATTGCAGACGCGACACTCGCAGGAAGTCCCGCTGGAAGAGGAACTTGCTTTAGTAAAGAGCTATCTGGCGATTATGGAGGAGCGGTTTGGGGACGATCTGCAGGTTGAATTTGCAGTTGATCCTCATGTTATGCGGACTCTTGTCCCGCAATTTATCCTGCAGCCACTGGTTGAAAATGCGGTGCGGCATGGTCGCAATCCTCGGCTGCCCAAGCTCGTTTTGCGTATCGCCGCAACACACGAAGAGACCGATCTTCTATTGAAGGTGCAGGACAATGGACTGGGGCTGACGGTGGATGCGAGTAACCGGATGATCAAGGGCGTTGGGCTTTCCAATACCGAACGGCGCCTGCTCAATTTGTACGGAACGCGTCAGCAGATGCTGCTTGAAAATGCGAATGGCCTTCGGGTGACGATCCGTCTTCCCTTTCACACTGAGGCAGGCTCGATATGAGTTCCACGCCCGCCCTGCGCGTCTTCGTAACTGATGATGAGCGTCCGGCACGGCGAAAGTTGCTGCGCTTTCTCGCGGCGGAGTCGGACGTCGCCGTCGTGGGCGAAGCAAGCAATGGTCAGGACACAATCTCCGGAGTGCGAAACACTCGGCCTGACTTGTTGCTCCTTGATATCCAGATGCCAGGCATGGATGGGTTTGGAATCGTCGATGCTCTGGGCGAGCTGAGCCCGCGACTTGTCTTCGTCACCGCTCATGACGAACATGCTCTGCGAGCGCTTCAGATTCATGCCTTCGACTATTTATTAAAGCCCTTCGACCAATCACACCTCTCGAAAATACTAGCCGACGTCAGGCATGCAGCTGCGAAAGGGCGAAGCGAATTGAAAAGCAGCTTGCAACATATGCTTCAGGAGGTTCAATCCGCACGCAATCCCCGATTACTGGTGGAAGAAAATGGCCGCGGAGTGTTGATTGCTCTGAATTCGATCGACTGGGCGGAAGCGGATCGAAATTACATCAATTTGCATTTCGGAAACCACGTCTACACTGTGCGCGGAACAATCGAAGGCATAGAAAAGAAGCTTGATCCGGAACGGTTCCTGCGGATCAACCGTTCCTCATTGATTCGGGTTGATTTCATTGATGAACTGCAAAAATGGACTCATGGCGAATACCGAATAAAATTGCGGTCCGGCCACACTGTGATGTGGACTCGTCGCTACCTAAATAGGCACTCTGAGCTGCTTCGCATAATCTAAGAACACTCGGTCACTGTTTCAGCTGCAGCAGCCATTAGCTGTGCGGAATCGCCTCCCCGGGCGACTGAGTCCAATCGGAAAGCACCGTCGAATCGGGGTAATTGGTTTCCATAAAATGGAAGCCGCCCACCACCATCCACAGGCGGCAGTATTTAAGAGCGGAAACTGCACAGTCCCGGATTGTCGGCAACTCGGAGACTGGCGACACAACAGGCTCGAGGACATTAGTAGTGTGAAGTCGGCAAGGCTGTAGACAAAATCCTGGATGCTTGAGCGTTTCCGAGGACCTACCCGCCCGCTTCATCGGGTGGAGGCTTCCTCCGAGGAAAGCACCACGGATGTCTCTACCTGACGCGCGGGTATCTTCCAATACCGCTGGAGAAGTTGATCCTTCTCTTCTGTCGGAACTAGTCGAAAGCCATGTTTCTCGTAGAAGTGAATTGCCCAAGTCGCGTCAGCCCAAGTGCCAATGAGGACTCGCCGCTTGGTGAGCGCCTGAAGGTGGCGAAGCAGTTCACCGCCCAAGCCCTGACGACGTTGGCTCGTGCGCACATAGGCGTGCCTGATCAAGGTAACGTCAAGCACGTCTTGTATTCCCATCACAGCCTGGAGAGAACTATCGTCACCGGCTCCCCAGAAGACGACACCGTCCTGCATCTCGTGACGGAGCTTTTCACGAGTCATGTACGGTTCACTCCAGCGGTCGGACGGGATAATCCCTCGGTATGCAGACGCGCCATCATTGATGACGGTCCCAACCTCATCAAAATCATTTTCATCACAGGGCCGAATCATAGGTCGATTGTCGAAGGCCCTTACTGCCCTGTCTTGAACGAAATTGCCCTCTTTTTCGGCTCTCTGACAACCCGTCGGTAGCGAGCAGGTGTTATCCCAAGTTGCCGCACGAAGGCCCGCGTCATGTGACTTTGATCGGCGAAGCCTGCTTCGGCGCTTGCTTCTCCGAGTTCCCATCCTTTAGCGAGAAGACGGCGTGCAAGGCGAACACGCCGCTGCAAGATATAGGCGTGTGGTGTTGCTCCGGTCGAGCGAGAGAAACTTCTAAGGAGATGGAAGCGGCTCACTCCCGCGATGTCCGCCATTGCTTGAAGCGAAAGCGGTCTCTCGGGTTCGCGATCTATAAGCTTCACAATTCGGCTAACACAGGGCAGACGTGGGAAGCGTGAGGGACGCTGACCGCCGTGATGCCGGAAGGCGTAAGCAAGGGTCATGACGAGTTCTTCGTCGACGTGTAAGCTATCCGGTTGCGGATCAACCACGGCATCGAATAACCGCCTGAAACGTATCGCTTGGTAGCTGTCACGCACTGTAGGGCGAAGAGTATGGACCGTGGCTGATCGGTCTTCAGCTAACACTTGGAAAGCGATCTGCGGCTCAAAGAAAAGCATATTCCAGCTGCGAGGCTTTTGATCAAGAGAGCTTCCGTCGTGCATCTCCCCCGGATTGACCATAATAATGTCCCCGCAAACGGCTTCTACCCAACCGATGCCGCTCCAAGAGCGATGGCCGCCTGAGTTGATGACGCCTATGCCAAATTGATCGTGGGAGTGACGAGGAAACTGGCAGGCCGAGTTCAGGCTTACCGCTTCGACCCCAAGTAGAGCGGTAGGATACTGACGAACTTCGTGCATCTCTCCCCCAGGTTGTCATTCTCTCAAGTCCGCGTCACTTTATGCATCGGTGGCTTTTACAACTCGCAGTTTGTTGACCGTTTTTCCCCAGCTTTTGGACTTGGCCCGTTACGCCCTTGAGTGAGCATTGGCCTCTATTTCGTCTTCACTGCGACGATAACTGTAATTAGGGACTTTGCCACGGTCCTTGGAGAGGAAATCGGCTGGCGAGGATTTCTTGTACCCAAACTTGCGAAACGGAATAGCTTTGCGGCGACTGCCATCATTTCTGGATTGATTTGGGCCTTGTGAAACTATCCCATCTTTCTGTTTGCGGATGGCTACAACGGCGGCACACCGATTTGGTACTACCTTCCACTGTTCACTGTGTTGCTACCGGTCATGAGCTTTGTGTGGACGTGGATGAGGCTAAAGTCCGGCAGCTTGTGGCCCGGTGTCATATTGCACGCCGCACACAACACATTCATGCAAGAATTCTTCGATCCGCTCACGGTCGACAACAGCAAAACCAGGTATGTGGCAGGCGAATTTGGTGCCGCACTGCTCGTAGTTTCCGTCCTGATGGCGATATATTTCTGGAGACGACGCGACGAAGTGACACTTGCCGCGCGGGCCGTGACGGTTTCGGAGTAGAACGGGCGGTTCATCGAAAGTGGGCAGGTGATGGTTGGAGAAAAATCGCCATAGCACTCATCAACCGCGATTTTGGCGAATAAAAAGCGCAAAGTTGCGAGAACGCCTGTTAACAACAAATTACTTCCGGGTAGCCCTTGATCCGCCGAACAATTGTGGGTGAGAAATCGGACGCACCAAGGTTGGACCATTGCAGGAACCAGCGCTCGGCTATTGCAAGTCCTTCAGCATAGATGCTGCGTGTCCGTTTGCCGGGTCCAATTTGACGGCGGTTTGATAAGTGCTGATCGCGAGGCTCTTTTGTCCATTCCTCCAATAAGCCTCGCCCAAACTGTCGAAGGCGTTGGAAGAGTTGGGATGCTCCTTGGTATTTAGTGAGAAGATTGCAACTGCATCGCTAACCCTTTTGTCTCCGTAGAGCAACTGATATCCGAGTGTATTCAGCTCGGACTCTCCCAAATCATAGTCAGCGCTTTTCTCATTCTTGAGAATGCCGTATTTCTGCAACGCAGCTTGAATTCCCGATTCGTGGATGACTCTGTATAGCATCTCGGCGGCCGATTGCTTCGGCACAACATACGGCTTATCAGCCAAGATGTTCAGAATCGCTGTATTTATGTCTTGTCGCTTACTGTTTCCCTTGTTGGTCAGCATGATGATCGTGACTCGATCTGCCAGCCGCCTGCCGATAAAGGCTCTAAAACCCGCTGAACTGCCGGTATGCCAAAGGTATTTGCTGCCGCCCACCTCCTCGACATTCCAACCGAAACCATAGCTCGAAGTTGCTTCTTGGACTCTGCCTGGAGTAAACGCTTGGCTCAACGTAGACTGGTGTACGAGCCTGTCTGTGTATAAGGTTTGATCCCACTTGAATAGATCAACCACGGTCGAATAAATGCCGCCGTCTCCCGGGATGGCTGTTGGTCCGCCGTCGTCGATCCCTCCAAATTGATCGTAGCCCAGGGCGACTTGTGGGGTTTTCCCTTTCGGCGTGTCGTAGAGAAAAGTGCGGCTCATTCCTACGGGTTGGAAGATTTCTTGTTCCAGAAATTCTCCAAAATGCTCGCCGGAAACGCGTTCGACCACAATCGCCAACAACGCGTATCCGGGATTGCTGTATCGATACTTCAAACCTTGGGCCGCAAAACTGCCTTCTTTGTTGAGCAGAGCTGCTATGAGTCCGCGTTGGTCCAGAACGGAATCGTCGATGCCCAAGTCGCCATAGTCTGGCATTCCAGAAGTGTGGGTCAATAGGTGTCTCAGTGTGATTTTGCTGAAATGTGCGGAGCGGGAAAACTCTGAAATGTATTTTGACACTGGATCGTCATAGCTGAGCTTCTTCCGTTCCTCCAAAATCATGATTGACGTCGCTGTAAATTGTTTGGTAACCGAACCGATATTGGAGGGAGTCTCCAGAGTAAAATCTGACCCTGTTTGGAAGTTCGCTTTGCCGAATGCCTTGCGGTAAAGGATCGTGCCCCTTCGCGCAACCAGAATGGCGCCATTGAACTGACCACGCTCGTGCAAAATCCCCATCAGCTTGTCGATCTCGGAATTCTGATCAGAAGGTAGGCCGTACGCGGTGGCACCCCATATCAGAAGGACACTCAGGACGAGATTCGTCGTCTGCTGCGCAGGCCTTGACCAAATGTTTGATTTCGATTGATTACGCATGAAATTCATAGATGAACTCGACGCCGAAGGATCACTAGAAATCACTGTTTATCCTATCAACTTGCGAATTCACTTGGAATGGCGATTTCGTCGGCAAACAGCAAGTTGTGCGAGGCGCCAATGGGGGCAGGCAATCGTCTCAACTGGCGATAAATCGCCATAACGCTCATTGACCACGCGTATTTGCCGCTTGGGCTCGAAAGTTGGCCATAAACGGGCTTCGAGGACATGTAGCAGTGGATTAGTCGCCGTCTGAGCAGATCTCCTCGAAGCCGACTTCGGGTCAGCGTCGAAGTCGGCAATCAAGTGTCGCACCCGCTCCGCCTTGACTCAGGCAGAAGCAACAATCGCAATCGCCACGTCTCTTCATCGGTAAACACTAGCCGACTTGTCGTTACTAATCCGGCCAACTTCCTCGAATCCAGACATTTGGCTAAAAGTCGAAAATATTTTCCACGCAGCACTAGAGCGTACGGCAAGTTCGGAAAACCACCCGGCGGTTCAAGTGCTGGCGGTGCTTCCGCTGGAAAATATCTCGCACGATTCGCAACAAGAATACTTTGCTGATGGTATGACGGAGGCGCTCATCTCCGAGCTCGGAAAGATCAGCAGCCCGCGAGTAATTTCCCGCCAGTCCGTCATGCAGTACAAAGGCAGTAACAAATCTCTGCCAGAGATTGCAAAGGAATTAAAGGCGGACGCAATTTTGGGCGGGGCGGTGGAACGCGCGGGCGAAAGGGTGCGGATAACAATCCACCTTTCGCAGGCGCTTCCTGAGCGCCAGGTGTGGGCGAAAACCTACGATCGCGGTGTTCGCGATGTGTTGGTGTTGCAAGATCAAATTGCGCGGGCGGTGACAGACGAGATTCAGGTAAAGCTGACAACGGACGAGAAGACCAGCCTGGCTAGCGCTCACAGAATAAATCCGGAGGCGCACGATGCTTTCCTTCGCGGCGCGTTCTTCGCCAATAAACAGACCGAGAAAGACCTGCAGCTGGCGATTGGATACTTTAAGGAGGCCGCCGAGATAGATCCAGGCTACGCACGAGCCTATTCTGGATTGGCTTGGACCCTGCTTCAACTCGGGAACCCGCTGTCGGGCGGAGGGGCGCATTCCACCGAAGAGATTTTGCCGCGGGCAAAAGCGGCGACGGCAAAAGCCTTGGAACTCGATCCGGCGCTGGCAGAAGCTCATACGGCGCGCGCGAACATTCTCGGGCTCGACTGGAATTGGGCGGAGGAGGAAAAGGAATATCGGCCGGTACTGGTCACTAGTACGAACTGAGAGTCATGAGACCATTGCCTTAGGCAGATCGGGAGCTGTTCTGGCTTCCACTGTGAGAATAGTCCCGGTAAGCCGACTTCACGACATCGCTATTGTTCTCCTCGAACTCGTGTCACGATTGCGGAACCATGCTTCGGCGGTTGACATAAGCCTGGTTGAGTTCGAAGGCAAGAACCATGGATCTGCCATACCGGGTTGTATTAATTAAGGCGTAGGTGCCTTGCTACCAGTGCCACCAGCGGCATTAGGTCATTGAAAATCGCCGCAAGTGTACTCCGATTCTCAGTTGTCGATAACAGGCGTTAGCGCGTTTTGACCGCCGGTCATTGAGCGCAATGGCGATTTTTCACCCAACTGTCAAATAGAAGGGTGCTCTTCTTGTGTTTCACATGCCTGATTGCCAACCGCTTCAAGTCCGGCGTGCCGCATCGGCCGTTTTAGGAATCCTGAACCGGAAGATGAGATCAACATCCACGTGACGCTTTTCTCGGTACTTTGTCGGTGCGGTGTGCCCCGGGAGACTACTAGCATGTCGCCCTTCTTGATCTCCAGTGATGTGGCTCCTTCCGACTCCGGCACCAGCCACTCTCCGGGCCTTACATTTCGCGGATTCTTTGGCGTGCCGCCGAGATCGAACTTCGTCGCGCCCTCAAGGATCAGAAAAATATGATCGCGGCCTTCATGATATTCAAACTCCCCTGCGTTCTGCTTTTCCTGCGCAGTCACGGCGATGGTCAAGGGCAGATCTTTTGACTGATATAAGTAGTGCTCGCCCAACTGCGCCTGAAACGCTTTGATTGAATCGGCAAGTTTCTCCGCCGTAAAGAGCTGGAATGGCTCTGGATTTACCGGTCCTTCCCCTGAGCCAGCGCTCGAAGCGAAGAGTAAGCTCTTGGTAAGAGGAAAGCTCACTGCGATGGCAAGTGGTGCCACCCGTAGCAAATTGCGGCGAGTCTGTTTTTTGACCATTCGAAGAGTGAACCATACTTATCACCAAGCTGCCAAGAGCGTTTCATTCCGGGCCAACACAAATTGTGCCGCTCTACGAACGCTAGACTTTCGGCTAAACCATAAAGATGTGTGGCCTCCGGGAGTATCTCAGCACGATTCTTCCGTAAAGACAGGTAAATGGGTACGATCCTTTGAATACATACGTTAATCGCATTTTATCAAGCGTTGGCCTATGGGGTTGAAGGTAAGGTGCTCTTTCGCGCTATTGATGCAGTCTCGGAGCACGTTTTGGCGAAGCCTTGTCAACTGGCGAAATCAGGCGATAGCGCTCAGTGAGAACTGGCCGACCCGGTCATTGAGTGAAATGGCGATTTTTCAATAGTTATCTGCTCTGCGGTAGTTTGCCAATGAGTGCATCGAAGGCGCGGCCCTTGAACACTATTTCGAGTTCAACGTGACCGAACGCCCACAGCTGGTCACCGTCCATGATGCGGCACTCGATCACGAAGTTTCCGGGCCGGTACTGCCTCACGATTTCAGCAAGTTCGTCGGGATGCTTTTCCAAATCGCGAATGTGGGCTTCGGCCTGCTGACGCTGCTCTGGCGAAAGCTCGACTTCGAGTTTCCTATCGAATTCCCGGATTTCAGCGATGGCTTCGGTGGGGTCGATCGGGATGTTGAGATCCCAGAGGAGCGACGCCTCATTGCATTCGCCGGAGGTCTGGAAAGGCCCACAATCGCTTCCGCCCGTGACGTTGCTGAATGACGGAACAACGGTCTTGGTCCCGTCGTCGCCAATCTGATAGGCGACCGTTTTGAGACGCAAAGCGAAGCGCCCAAAACCGGGTTTAGGGTCTGATGGCCACGGGCGTCCGGGTGCTCGGCAATTAATCTGTATCAGGCCCAGGTTGCTGACCTGGGGGACGTCGGAAGGAGAACCACTGAGGATGCTTTTGTCGTCGATAACGCAGGAGGCTTGTTTATCGGCCGCAAACACCAGCGAGGACAACAGCAGAATTGCAACAATCATGTAATACTTCATGCCCTCGTTCTCCCAACTGTCGATAACACGATTTCACTCAGAACCCATAAAACGTCCGTAGGAAGTGAAAGGGCCGCCTCTATCAGCGTAACCGCTGTTGCGAGACCAATAATAACCAGCCACACGATATCGCTGCTAACGAGCAACGCCAAGAGTTTTATTCCGGCCTCCACTGGAACAGAGAAATTGCATTATATGGGTATGATTGACGAAATCAGGCAATTTCACTCAGGACCCCGTTGTGAGTGAAATGGCGGTTTGTACACCAGCCACCATTTCTTCAATGCTGGCCAGTAGATTCGTCCAACAGAATCGTCAAGGCGTCCGGCTGGGCGAAATCATCGCTGAAATCGGAACGAAGATGGATATGAAAGCCGTGCTTGTATTCGCCTATGCTCAGCTTGACAAGAAGCTTTGCCAACGCCAGCATCCCTGCACGATTTGCGAACACGAAGGGACCGCCCGCCTCTGTTGTGGTACGTAAGCGTTCGGGGCCATCACGCTCGTAAGCAATCGACTTTGGCGACCTATCCTCGAAATCAAATGTGAAATTCTTTTGCGCCATAGGTGCAATTTACGCGGAATCATCGGTAACTGTCGAGAACAGGCCTTCTCGCTCAGAACCATTTGGTTATTAGTGTGAAGGCGATTTCGCCAGCGACTATTCCGCAACAGTCACCTTGATGCGATTCGACAATTTTGGTCCGCGCTCGCGAGACCAAAATGGAGCATCAGTCATTTTCATTGCCTCTCGCGCATAGTGCTCCGACAGATAGCTGATGTACTCAATCACAAGTTCATACGCACCGGGTTTGTCAACAAAATGGGTGAGTGGTTCGTCCACACGCGTTCCCACAAACTGACCGCCATCCAGCACAACAAAATCCCATGGTTGCGGCGGTGGCGGTAGCTCGTTAGCAAGGAACGACGAAGTCACTTCCTTGCCGTGGGCATCAAAGACCCGAATGCCTGTTCTTCCGCTTCCCCACCCCCACCAGCGGGGCACAACGAGGCTCTGGTTGCTCACATTTTCCCGAATAATTTCTAGCTGCACGTTGCCTTTAATACTGCATGTCGAGGCGTCGCTCCGAAGCGGCTCCGGTAGAACTTTGTCGCGAGCTGGGGCTGCCTGAGAAAAGCACCTATGCGACTATCATTGCAGCCGTCATGTGTTATCGGGAAGTGTTCTCGCCTGCCGCGGCAAAGGAGGTCCGTCGCGCTACAGAGGGTGATCCGCGGGTTTTCGAGCGGGCCGATGGTCATATTAATTACAGCGCAGACTGAAGGCGAAGGAGCTGCTGATGCGAAAGCTAGAAGCGAAGTAGGATCCGCTTACAAGTGGGTGGACAACCACCGTGATTCCTGGAGGTCTCCTCAGTGCGCGTCAAAAACCGTGGATGGGCCCCATGCACCACGGAATGCCCACAGCGCTCTAAGTCTCCACCTGGGACCTTTTCCTCGAAATTCTATGTAAAACGATCGAGAGTCCAAGCGCAATGCAGGCACAGGGCGACTCCTCGCTTTTTTTGATACATATTTACGTAATCGTATGCGTAGCATGCGCTCAGCTCAAGCGGAGGCGGCCAGGTTATCCGCTGGACTGTGAAGAACAACAGTGATCGAGCGGTGATCGTAGGTCATAAAGTGCCCTCGTCATAGGCCCTTTCGTCCGCTCTCTCCCTTAGCAGCTTGAGTTGTTTGACCTCGGCTTACGAGATACACTTTGCGGTTTCCCTGAACGGCAATCAGCTGCACCGCGTATCCGTCATTTACCAAGCGAGCTGGCCACCAATCCCACGCAGCGTCCGCGGAATATAGCAGAAAAGTGGAATACTCTAAAACGAACCGGTTGAATTCATAGACGTGGAGGGGCAAGTAGCCTCGGAGGATGAGCAACTCTTTATCAACGTTATCGGTTTCTGAGTAAATCAACTCCTGTGAAGGGTCCACCAACTCGACAACGCGCGCGGAAAAACTAGGAGAACCGTAGAAAGCAAGTTGGAAGTAGTCATGTGCTCCAGAAATCACCACCGGTAGATGTGGCTGGTTGGTCGCATTCACCAATCGCTCAACGTCCCCAGCCGGGGAACTGATTTTCCATATGTTGTGTCTTTGATGGAGCCAGAATGATGTCTCCTGGGCCGCCACCGCGACGCCAAGAAAGACCCCAAACAAAACGAGAGACCTGCGTTCGAATCGAGGTAGTATGCAGCCGGCGGCGAGTGGCACGCCGAGCACTCCGGGCATCATGTATCTCGCTGTCAGCCCGCCATGTGTGATCTTTACCGCTAGCATAGTCGCCAGGGGAAGAACAAGAAAGCCGATTACGAGCGCTCTTTCATGTAGGAGACTTGTTACCTTCACAGAAGCAGTCGTTTTGGGGTACTCCGAAACGATGATTGCCATAATGGCAAGAGCCGCAGCCACAGCAACTGCTACTCCCCAGGCAGCAGACAAATTGAGGAACCAGCCAAAAGTGGCGAGCGTAGCCCTCCAGCTTGGCTTCGCCCAGAAATGATCGCCGTAGATATGTTTCAGCTGTGACAGAAGTGGCCAGAAAATTATCGTTGGCAACATCCCAGAAACTAAAGCAATCCACACCCCTAGCCGCAGTCGGCGAGATCGCAGAACAAATGCTGCCTCAGCTAGAGCGAAGGGAAACAGAGCGAAAACCGCGTAGTATTGAAAAAGTCCCGCAGCAATTAGACTTGCCGCCATCAAAATGGCCCATCCCGCCTTATTGACGCGTTGATAACACACAGCCGCGATCGCTATGCATCCTGACATCAAGGCGTAGCCTCTCGCTTCCACCGCGTAACTGTCGTACAAAACCGACATCAGGGTCAGCGCCGAACATAGGAAAGCGACTTCCGCGCTGGTGTGTTTTCTTGCAAAGAAAAAAACGCAAATCGCAACGCAGCAGAACCCGGCAATCGAGGTTAGGCGAAAAGCGATATGAGGGTTAGAAAATAGCTGGTTGACGAACCGCTCTAGAAAGTAGTAAGTCGGAGGGTGCGAATCGGCCCCGCGTTGCAATGCGCTCCAAATTGCCGATGAACTGGGTTGACGGGCTAACCCTATGGTACACAACTCGTCGAACCAAAATGGTCTGGACGCGGCGGAAAATACGCTTCTGACGGCTGCATAAGCGACCAGGACTATCAGTCCTCTAGTCGCTATTTTCTCACCGTCCCATTTCATGATTAGGAAAGACAATGGGTATAGTATTCGCCTTGTATCCGCCAAGCAAGTTCGCCCCGAAGCACACCCAAGACGGGAGGCGTTGGCCACGCCTATGAAGAGGTATGAGCCAGGAGCATTCGCGCCGGCCCATTAGAAAATTAGATGATGCGCTAGTCGCTTACGTTTAAGATAGATTCATGGAGCGTAGAAACTCACAACCAAGGCGTTCTTGGTGAAACCGAGAACTCTGCTGGTTACTGGATCCTGTGGACTCGTAGGTTCGGAAGTCAGCGTGTACTTTTCTCGACAGGGATTCCAGGTGGTGGGTATCGACAGCAATCATCGCGCCGTCTTCTTTGGACCCGAAGGTGATACCAGTTGGGTGCTAAGCCGATTGAGGGAACAGATTCCCGGGTATCGGCACAGCTCGATCGATATTCGAAATCGAGACGAACTCCTTCCTTTCGTGGAGGAAGTGAAACCCGACTTCATCATTCACACCGCAGCCCAGCCGTCCCACGATCGAGCCGCCACTATTCCGTTTCTCGATTTTGAAGTGAACGCAATGGGGACGCTACACTTGCTGGAAGCGGCTAGGCAATCTTGCCCAGAATCTCCTTTCGTTCACATGTCAACCAACAAGGTCTATGGCGACCGTCCTAACTCCATCTCGCTCAAAGAATTGGAATCTAGGTGGGACTATGCGGACCCGGCGTACGCGAACGGCATTGCCGAGGATTTTTCAATAGATCAAAGTAAGCACTCGCTATTCGGGGCTTCCAAGGTGGCTGGAGACATAATGGTTCAGGAGTACGGCCGATACTTCAACATGCCGACCTGCTGCTTGCGCGGCGGCTGCCTCACTGGGCCCAATCATTCTGGCGTGGAACTACATGGTTTCCTAAGTTATCTGATCAAATGCAACCTTGAAGGGCGCGAATACTCCGTTTACGGGTATCAGGGAAAACAAGTACGCGACAATATCCACTCCCAGGACGTTGCCCGGTTCATGCATGAGTTCTGGAAAGCCCCCCGAGTTGGGGAAGTCTACAATCTCGGAGGGGGAAAGCAGAATGCCTGTTCGATTCTAGAGGCATTCCAAACAGTCGAGCAGCATACGAGTGTGCCCATGAAGTGGCGGTATTCCGAAGAGAATCGGATTGGCGATCACATCTGTTACTACAGCGATCTGCGTAAAATGCGAGCACATTACCCGTCGTGGGATATCAGTCTCACTCTGGATAACATTTTCGACGAGATCTCAAAAAGCTGGCAGCAGCGTCTGACAAGGGCGGCGCAATGAAGATCCTGATAACCGGGATCTGCGGATTCGTAGGGAGCTCATTAGCGAAGTCTTTGCTGCAAAGACGCGAGGGACTGTCTATTGTTGGCATTGACAACCTGTTGCGGCCGGGTTCGGAAACAAATCGGGTTCGGTTGCGCGAGTTGGGCGTCAATTTTGTCCACGGTGACATCCGGCTCGCTAGCGATCTTGACTCGCTGCCAGCGGTCGATTGGGTAATTGACGCAGCAGCGAATCCGAGCGTGTTGGCGGGAATGAATGGTAGTAGCAGCCGCCAACTTTTCGAGAACAACCTCAGCGGCTTTATCAACGTTCTCGAATACTGCAAGACTCATGGCGCTGGCCTAGTTTTGCTCAGCAGTAGCCGCGTCTACTCAATCCTGGCACTCACGTCTCTTCCATTGGTTGATCGTAACCATGCTTTTCACCTGAAAGACTCGCCGGATCTCCCGTGCGGCGTTTCGGCCCAGGGCATTGGGCCCAACTTCAGCACCAGCGCACCGATCTCTCTCTACGGCAGTACCAAGCTAGCTTCAGAAATTATTGCTGTTGAGTATGGGGAGGCATTCAGTTTCCCGGTGTGGGTGAATCGCTGCGGCGTGTTGGCGGGAGCGGGTCAGTTTGGCACTCCAGACCAGGGAATATTCTCGTATTGGATTAATGCTCACTTACGGCGCCGTGCCATCCACTACGTCGGGTTTAATGGGACCGGGAAACAAGTGAGGGATGTGTTTCATCCGAATGATCTGGCAATTCTGTTGGACGCCCAGATACAAACAGGCCGTGCCGGGGGTCAACGGTTGTACACAGTAGGCGGCGGCATTGAGAATACTTGTTCCCTGGCACAGCTAACCGCATGGTGCAACCAACGATTTGGAGCACATGCAGCGGCCAGCGATCCAAAGCCTCGCATCTTCGACATTCCGTGGATGGTCATGGACAGTGGCGCGGCGATACGGGATTTTGACTGGCGAATTGAAACGGAAATGGAAAGCGTGTTACGAGAGATCGCCGACCACGCCGAAACCAATCCCGACTGGCTGCAGAGGAGTGGTCTTTGAAGAAGACTGTAAGTCCTCCCTCGCAAAGAGCGTTAAATCTGCTGTCCATTGTCATGCCCGCGCAAAATGAAGAGGGCTGCATAGCTGCCACTGTAGAACACCTGCACATCGAGTTGCGCCTGCAAAGGATTGCTCATGAAATTATAGTGGTCGATGACGGCAGTACTGATTCTATGTGGGAAGTGCTGCAGACGACGATGGCGCGAGTGCCAACTTTGAGGCCGTTGCGAAATCCTGGGCCACATGGCTTTGGCAACGCGATCATATTCGGCTTCGACCACATGCAGGGCGACGCCGTAGTGGTGATGATGGCGGACGAGTCTGATGATTGCCGCGATGTGGTCCGCTATTGGCGCATTCTGAACGAAGGGTGGGACGCGGTTTTCGGTTCGCGTTTTATTCGCGGCGGTGGGGTGATTGACTATCCTTGGGCCAAGCTCATTCTGAACCGCATGGCTAACGCCTTCCTGCGCATGCTTTTCAGTGTGCCGATAAATGACTTCACCAATGCCTTCAAAGCCTATCGGCGGGAGGTGATTGACGGATGTCGTCCGTTCCTTTCGCCGCACTTTAATCTTACGGTGGAACTCCCGCTGAAAACCATCGTACGCAAATACAGCTGGACTACGATGCCTATTACCTGGCGGAACCGGCGCTCTGGCGTGTCGAAGCTAAAGATCAAAGAGATGGGTAGCAGGTACCTATTCATCACACTGTATTGCTGGCTGGAAAAGCATTTTAGCCGCGGTGATTACTCTAAACCGGAAGGGCCACAATCAATTGTTCCCGAGCTTTCGCGCTCAACGTCACCTAGCGGACAAGACAATGACTGAAGTTAGCGACGAAACACAGGCTCAGCTGGAAAGCATTTACCGAAATCGGTTTACTACGACGGAGGCCTACCGGGAGCAGGTTTGGAGAATTCTAACCTCCCGCTGGTTCCAGAAATACATTCCGCGTCACGCAGTTGTCCTCGATCTTGGTTGTGGATTTGGACAATTCATTAACAACATTCAATGCGGTCGGAAGTACGGCATGGATTTGAATCCAGCCACCGAAGGTAGGCTAAATTCCGACGTAACCTTTCTGCCGCAGGACTGTTCTAACCACTGGGAGATCGAGGATGAGACACTGGACATCGTGTTTACCAGCAACTTCTTTGAACATCTTCCGAGCAAGGTCGAGTTAAGCCGTACGATGACCCAGGCATTCCGATGCCTGAAACCAAACGGACACCTGATCGCGATGGGACCGAACATTAAATACGTGGGTGGAGCGTACTGGGATTTCTACGATCACTACATCCCGTTAACGGAACTTTCCGTGAAGGAGGCCCTTGAAACAGCGGGATTCAAGGTGGAGACTGCAGTCGACAGGTTTCTCCCGTACACCATGGTGCGCGCGCGTCAATGGCCATTAATTTTTCTGAGGGTGTACCTAGCTTGGAAGTTGCTTTGGAAATTGTTAGGGAAACAGTTTCTAGTAATCGCTCGAAAGCCCAGCCCTGCACGTTGACGCGTGCCACACGTTAGGTTGTTGGGTGGACCCACCCTAGAGTGTTTTTTTTCACTATACCAAGCTCTATTTGAAGCCTAAGCGCAGGAAACACGCTTGGAGCGGCACACTGATACGAGCCAGAAACCCCGGGAAACGGACAAAAGAGCGATGGCAAAACCGAGGCGGGTCTTTCACCGCCTCAATTCACCGCAAACGATTAGTTCTATTTTTTCTGCGAGCAGTGGTTTGCCACAAGTTTCCACGCGCCGTCGTCTTTCGCCCAGGTGTCGGTGCAAATTACCGACCGGCTGCGATGCTGGCCGTGGTATACATCGTCGTAGGTATTTAGATAACGTGCGATAGCAACATCGCCGTGCGCGCTGACTTTCAAGTCGCTGATTGTCATGTTATTGGTCTTGTTTTTGGCCGGATCTCCGGCGTCGGCAACTAGAGACGCCTTAGTGAGCCATTCTCCGAAGCTCGTACCCTCTACGAGATCATCGGCTAAATTCGTCTTTATAAATGACACATCGTTTGCTAATGCGGCCTTGACCTGATCGTTCTCGAGTTTGGTGACCGCCGCGATATCATCGGAGCTATTCATCTGGCCGCTCAGAATGGGAAGCAGGCCCCCCATGCAGATCAAACACGTTACGACAGCGAGTAGAGTTTTGATTCTCATGCGAATCCTTTCTAAAATTGGGCCTTTCGATTTTAAACGGAGAACGCGATTCGGATGCGGAGCAATGCTATGCTTCGCACGTCCCAGAGGCAACAAAGTTATTTTGTGCCGCCGCTGGTTCAATTTGTCCTCTCCACCACGGGAACGGGTACATCGCCTCAACCCAGTCAACAGGCCGTGGCCCTTCCTTATTGGCCCTCATTCACGTCCACAGACAATGTCTGCCGAAAAATCGGCACCCCGAACCCGTTCTATGTCGACCGGAAATCTGGGACTTTTGTATTCCATGGCTCGAATCGGGTCACGAACCTCCACTTCCGTGGGTGACCTCTGGCCGCCGGGTGTTAATTCATGAGTGGACTCTGTGGAAACTGTCCGTCACGCCCAAGGGAAGAAGTACCAGTCCTGCGTCCTGCAATATCTGCAATCTCGTTGAGCATGCCGCCGAAAATCCAGCGATGCACGGGATAAAGCATGTACCAATAGAGGAGTCCCCCCAATCCGGCGGGATCAAAGATAGCTGTCTGCCGAATGACGGAGCCCTGGCTATTTGCTTCTACCTCGAACTGCAGCCATGCACGACCCGGCACTTTCATTTCAGCGGCCAGACCGAGTTCGTGATCCTGTACAAAAGTTTCCACTCGCCAGAAATCCAGAGCGTCGCCCGCAGAAAGTGAGCGCGGATCGCGACGGCCCCGGCGCAGTCCCACGCCACCTACAACCAGATCTAAGAGACCCCGTAGCCGCCAAAGAACATTGGCAAAGTACCAGCCGTTCAACCCTCCGATGCGCTGAATCGGAGCAAAAGCGGAAGCCGGCGGAACCGATACTTGTACCGTCCGAGAATCGACGAGCCTGGTGCCAAACTTCGTGCCACCCCACAACTGCGGCTTGCCCGCCGAGGAAAGAGCGTCGCACCAACTAGTCTGGGCATATTCCTGGTCCTCATTGTGAAGAGCTCTCTCTATCCCTTCCCGCAACCCTTTCGGCTTAATGTCAAAGGCGGTCAAAGCTGAGTTGTCGTGCACCAGAGTCGGGTTGCGCATGCTATCGATGAGCTTTCGGCCAATGCGTGCATAAACAGGCGTAATTAGGCCCAACCACAAACTTGAGAGGCGCGGCGTCAAGAGTGGAACTGGGATCATCCATCGGCGAAGGCCGCATTGCCGGGCATACTCCTGCATGATCTGGCCGTAGCTGACTTGGTCGGTGCCCCCGATTTCGAAAACTCTGCTCTGTTCCGCCGGCAACCTGAGCGCTGCCATCAGGTATGCAACCACATCTTCGACCGCGATCGGCTGGGCTTTGACCGCAACCCAAAGCGGGCAGATCATCACCGGTAACCGCTGTACCAGGGCGCGAATCATTTCAAATGAAAGACTGCCGGAACCGATCACGATGGACGCGCGAAATTCGATGGTTGGGATCTCTGAGCTTCGCAGGATGTCGGCAACCTCGTGACGACTGCGCAAATGAGCCGAGAGCGCTTGGTCCTGGTTCCCCAAGCCACCTAGATAGACGATGCACCGTACTCCAGAATCTCGCGCTACATCGGCGAAATTTTGAGCGGCTTCGCGATCTTCCTGTTCGAACTTACCCGGAGAACCCATGGAGTGGACGAGGTAATACGCCGTGTGTACCCCCGCCATCGCCGGCGTTAGCGAACTACGATCCAGGCAATCTGCCTTAATGACTTCCGTGGAAGCGGCAACTTTTGATCTGAGAAATTCAGGTCGCCGAGCCAGGCAGCGAACCGGCCAGGCCGCTTTCTCCAACTCCTTAAGTAGGCGTCCCCCGATGTAGCCTGACCCTCCCGTTAACAGGACGAGTGAGCGACGATCCGCGCCCATTAGATCCCCCTCATTGGCCCCCTGAGTTAGGCTAGCGTGATCGTAGCATTTCCCGGATCACGGGTTTCCCCACGAAGGGTCAATGGCCAAACACCCGGGTTTCGTTTTGGCAAAAGTCCAATTTAGTCTGAAGCCGCCACCCAGAATGGTCGCTTTGCTCAGGAGCCCTCCGCCGTTAGCAAGTCTTGATCTCAGAAAAATTAGCACTCAGCTTCAGGCTAAAATGACCTCAGGGGGGCGGAATATGGCAAAACCTTTTTCCACAATTTTGGGACCTAAGCCGAAGGGCCGGCCACGCGGCAAGCCTTTCCAGAAGGGCGAACGATTGCCCTACCAATTCAAGCCCGGACAATCGACACCTCCCAGGCATCGCACCGTGCCGGCCGATTGGAAGAAAAAAAACGCTGGTGCGACGCGATCAGCCGTGCGTACTCTAGTAGGTCGGCATTTGAGCATGTTGTACTCCTGAGACTGTTTCAATTTCCTTAATTTCCCGCTTGAGGCCCCCTCTGGCGGCGTCTTGCCTACAAGACACGACGGCTACGAAAGCTGCGCGAGGGGCGCGGCTGGTCTCAGGTAGAGATGTCACACTTGTTTGGCATCGATCGCGGACACATTTCAGACCTAGAAAACGGCAAGAAGAACGTCTGTTTGCCCATGTTGGACGTCTTAGCGCAAGGATTTGAAATAATGGTTGCTGCGCTGATGAAAGGCGTTTGAGATCGCACGGCTAGGACGAGCAGCTTGCGCCTGTCTTCGGGGTAACCTCAGGTCGTCCCAAGCCGCGATCCTCTACAGGGAAAAGTTCCATCTGCCAGTTTTTTTGAAGAGACGTTTCCCGGATACCAGCAGCGACGTTCGCCAGCTCGAATAGGCCGGCGCCCACACGCGGGCGAAAAACGCGGCTTCGTTCTTGTCGCCGACGGTCATGTTTGCGCTTGATGCTACGGTCCACCCGGCCCGTGATCTCACACTCGATTTCGTACCCATCCTGATTCACGAATGTCAGTCTCATGGCTACCAAGTCTTCGTCCCGATAGGAAGTAGGCAAAGAGCTCCAGCCGGTGGCGATTATCACGCCGTCAAGCTGACAACGCCTCAAAGGCAGAGGGCGATCAACTACACAATCATTGAGAATGCGCGGCGGATGCTGAGGCAATCCCCCGGTCAGATCGTGGAAAAATTGGTTTTCATCCGGACGGTACCGAGGAGCACACTTAGAAGATCGAGCCGGGGGCGGGGCCGGCCTCCAAGACGCCTCAGCACCCTCCAGTTCCAGGAGATTGTCGCTCCATGGCACGGTCATCCACCGATTCGTAATCATGATTCCGGGTTGGGAGACTATCAGCCTCGCTAATGCGACAACAGCGATTTCGCCGCTGGGCAAGTCATAAATTCGGGCAAATTCGGAATCGATTTGCTCAAGCTAAAGCCATCGTATCGGACTGCTGAATCTCTTGCGTCCCCAGTCGCGATACCGATCTGTTGAAGGCGCACCAAACGCATGCGGTCTTCCCGAAGTTCCGCTGTACTGATTTTTGATTGTGTTTTCGGCATTTCTTCTCCTAATTAGATAAGGTTCTTAAAACCTTCATAACCTTCATAACCCTATCAAGCTCGCTTAATGGAGCAACTGAATGCCTGGCTCGGAGCAATCCGAACAATTCTTGCGGTCACAAGGCAGCGAATAGAGCCGAGCCAACTGGTGTATGCGCTGGCTAGTGGTGCGATCAAGCAGGACAAATCTTCCGGTGCTGGCAGAATGTCGGGGAATATCAAGCTGCCTCAGTTTCCAACCGGCTTCTTCTGCGCTGTACTCCCGAATTTCTCCTCGCGAAAGCAGCAGGGCGTTCACATCCCGGGTTAGAGGTTCCATAGGGAGTCGCCGACCTTTCTGAGCGTGAAGTTCCGCCAACAGAATTTCGATGAGAACATAGTTAACGTCTAGAAAGCGCAGCGATCGTACCTCCTCGTCCTGCGCCCTGAGTAGCTGAGTGACTTCACTCGCCAACTGCGTATCCTCAGGAAAACAGGTTGCAAATGCGAGCGCGAGCCGGCCTACTGCCGGGGTAAACTGGGAGATATCTACTGATGACTCCCGCAGTTTGACGCAATTTTTTAGGCGGTATGTCAAAAGCTTGGGCTGAAAATCGTTGGCGATCTTTTCCAGTTGCTGCGGTGTTAGTAAAGGTAAATACGATAAGCCGGGTGCCGAAATTTGAATAAACTCATCCCCAAAGTTTCCATTGCCGGCATCCGGCCCAAGGAGAACGGCTTTCGGTCCGTAAAGATCGATCATGGTGCCGCGGTTTCCTGGAATGTGCATCCCTCGTTGATTCGAGTTGCGGAGCAGGCGCTGCAACCTTGCGTTTAATTCGTTACCACTTATCAGTAGAGTGAAAGCGAAATCCGGCGGCAGCGAACGCAGTCCGGCGCTTGTTACCTCTCCCAATAACAAAGGGTGACGACAAACGCTATGCAGTAGCCGAAGCAGATCAATACCTCGCGCGCGATCACTAGTCGAGATTGCCAAGCTCGGAGCCGTGGGCAGCCGGTCGGCCACCCAACTGGCAAGGCAAAAGCACGAGAGCAGCTTGGAATCCCGATCTGGAAAGCTCAGAAAATTCTTGAAGAGTTGCGCAATGTGTGTGAATAATTCGCTTTCTGAGCCATACACCTGCGCGCGCGCCGCCAGCCGCGTGGCCCGACAAAGGCTCGGCGGAAGTTTAATGGGCTCATACGTAACCCCCCCATGTTGGATCGTCGGGGCGATCTTGGCCTTGCCGCGATTCCACTGAATAAGCCGCGGTTCGTCAGCTCTCACCAGCCCCGAAACCAATTCAATCACCGCGCCATCCGGAAGTACTTCGCCCGCACTGTAGATGGGCTGGTCTCCAGTCTTTCCTGCTGCTATCTTGGGTTTAGCCATGGCCATATAGAGATCCTTTTTTGCCGTAAATATTGAATTTCTGCGTGGACAGGAAAAGCCCGACTCGATAGTCGGGCCTTGGTTGCTTTTCCTCGCGTTTGATCTTGCGAAATGCTAGGCCGCATGGCGAACGACCTAAAAATCCGCCTATGTTCGCCTGGACCCGCAGTTCACATCCCACTAGTAACGCGAGATCCGCGATGTCGTGTACTTACAGTTTAGTAAGTTAGAAATGGCATTCTGTGAGAAACCACATTACCGGGATGAACTCCGGTTTTGCCGCAAAAATAAAACTCGACCGATTTGGTCGAGTTAAGAAGCCTTAGATCGTATGGGCGCACCACTGGCGTGGTAGCCCTAGCTGCAATTCTACCTCAATCGGACGGGTTGTGCGCCCAAACTTACGCCGCCACCGACTTCCCCGAAAATGGGATCGTAGGCATTGCCTCGACACGACCCGCATACATTGCGTGGAGTAGAAACAATTTGGGAACCTCCCATTAGCCCAAACGTTCACTTTGACGTACATCAGTGCGGTCAATTGATTCCTGACTAGGGTACAGCGGCTTTGCCCTGCGGCGTAGCGAAGTGGCTATGACTACTTCAGGCGGTCAAGTTTGAAAACGATGTCGACGATAATTCCCAGCGAAAGCGTTAGGTACCCCGAGAAAGACGTTGGGACTAATGTTCTTCGCTCACGACCGCATACTGGCGGTAATCGCAAAACGACGACACTGGTGCCAGGCGCACTTTAAGCGGTCAAGCAATCCTTATGTTGACGAGGCATGGCGACGAGGCGGATACGGGCCGAGAATTCGCTCGTAACCCCAATAAATACTATCCGGGCGGTGCGCCAGAGTGGGCATTCACCAACCACATTCCAACCAGAAATTGTGCTTCGATATGGCGACACATTTTAAGAAATCACGTTGACCGGCTGCCCAGCGAGAAACGCAGCGAGGTTCTTGACTGCGATCTCCATAAGCCGCGTCCGCGCCTCCTTTGTGGCCCACGCAATGTGAGGAGTGATAATGCAGTTCTTGGCGAAGAGCAGTGGACTGTCCTGCTGTGGGGGCTCCATGGATAAAACATCGAGACCCGCTCCTGCTAGCCGTCCCGAATGCAAAGCTTCGGCGAGGTCTCGTTCTACAACGAGTTGACCGCGCGAAGTGTTTACGAGAAATGCGCTGGGATTCATCAAAGCCAGAGTTTCCCGCGAGATCAGATTTTGCGTCAAGGGCGTTAGCGGGCAATGCAAACTGACAACGTCTGACTCGCGAAGAACACCTTCCAGAGGTACCACTTTCGCGTTAATAAAATCCGCCACGTCAGGATTTCCGTGGTTTGCAATAACCAGCCGCATCCCAAATGCTTGCGCTATTTTAGCAACTTGACGGCCAATTCTGCCGAATCCCACTATGCCCATGACTTTGCCGTGCAGTTCCATTTGCGGCTTTAGCCAGAAACACCAGTCTGGATTTTCCGACCACTTTCCGCTCTTCACTGCACTATCATGAGCTCCGACGTTGTGGCACAGTTCGAGAACCAAAGCGAAAGCAAGCTGGGCGACAGAATGCGATCCGTAGCTGGGAACGTTGGTTACGGTAATCCCCCGCGCTGCAGCCGTTTTCACATCCACAACGTTGTAGCCTGTAGCCAGGACGCCGATGTACTTCAGTCGGGACAAATTTGCCAACGCGTCGCCGCTTAACGGCGTCTTATTAGTAAGAAGCAGATCGGCGTCCGCAGCGCGGTCCAAAATCCGCGATGCACTAGTGCGTTCATACACTTTTACGTCTGCAAACTTACGGAATCCATCCCACGAAAGATCGCCGGGATTTAGTGCGTAACCATCCAGTACAACAAGCTTCAAGATTCGCTCTTCCCTTCAGTGTTTTCTGTACGCGATGGCAGGCTGTAAATGTGTGTTGATGCCAACTTGCTGCACGCAGAGCCGGCCTCGTTAGTAGATCAGGCTGGCATTGCTTCTTGTGTGCGGATTACAAATGTCTTTCTCACATACTTCGGTATGTGCCACTCCATCTTAAGACCGGCAGGAAAGTAACAAAAATCGCCCTCGCGCAGCGTGACTGGCTTGCCGCCCGCGGGAGTAACGATCGCCTCTCCCTCCAGGATCATGATGAATTCATCCCAGGTATATTCCCAATTGAATTTTCCGGCTGTGCAATCCCAAACCCCTTGGGTGACTTTCGAATCGTCGGATTGAGCTGCCGTCCAAGCTTTAGCGGTCGGTGTTCCCTGAGTGATCACGCCTCGAGGAATCGGAGAGTTCGCGAGCTCTACTGCTGCAGACTTGCTTGCTTTTACATCCATATTGATCATCGTTCTATCTCTCTTTAGAGTTAAAGTCGTCCTCCAAACAAAAGTGAAGGCAATGGCCGTACAACATCACACCGCCAATCTCAGCTCAAAGGACGCACAACAGATTGCTGTCGCAGATAATCGAGTAAGGTGTCTGGACCCAGCACGCCGCCTCCGTAGCCGCTCAGGTTGCAACCACCGTAGGGAATGCCGTGCGCGAACAAATTGTGTCCGTTGATCCAGCTATTGCCGGCAACCATCGCTTCGGCAACACGATTGGCGCGGGAGAGATCACCGCTCCACACACTGTTCGCCAAGCCGTAGTTCGAACTATTCACCAAATCGACCGCCTCTTGTTCATCCTTGAAACGCATGACATAGGCAACCGGACCAAAGATCTCTTCGCGTGCACACACGTTGTCGGGAGAACCGGTGAGCAGCGCTGGTTTCACATAAAATCCATTTTCATGTCCCTTAACGTCCGCCTTGCCACCTTGCAGCAGGAATGACGCGCCTTCCTTTGTTCCCTTCTCCAAATAACCCAAGACCCTGCTTTGCTGCTTGGAGCTTACGACAGGCCCAAGGCCTGTATCTGCATCACTTCCGTAGCCAATGCGCAACGACTGCATGGCTGATGACGCTCTTCCGACAAACTTGTCCCAGATTTTTTCCTGCACTAGCCAGCGCGATGCCGTGCAGCAAACCTGTCCGGCGTTAAGCGTGATTGCGCCAACCAGGTTGTCGGCGGCTGTATCGACGTCAATGTCATCGAACAGCACCGCTGCACCTTTTCCGCCCAGTTCAAGTTTCACCGGCACCAGGTTTCGGCCCGCCGATTCGGCGACCAAACGTCCGACCTCGGGCGAACCGGTAAACGTCATGCGATTGATTCCGGGATGGTTTGCCAGAGCGGCACCCGCGCCTCCTCCAAACCCCGTCACGATATTGATCACACCCGCGGGGATCCCGGCCTCTTCCGCAAGTTTGCAAAAGTACAACGTAGAAAGAGGAGTGTCCTCCGCCGGTTTCACCACAACGGTGTTTCCAGCCGCTAGCGCGGGAGCGATTCCCCAACACAGCAAAAGGAATGGAAAATTCCACGGAACGATGAATCCGCAGACACCATACGGAAAACGAACGGTACGGGCTTCGAATCCTGAAACCGCGATGGGTTCGCGGCGACGCATGTAGACAGAAAGGTCTGCGTAATAACGAAACGTAGCCGCCGCGTTCGGCACATCGAATCCAAGTGGTTGAGCGACCGGCTTTCCTACGTCGAGTGACTCGATTTGCGCGAGAATCTCGCGATCGCGCTCGATCAAGTCGGCTAGGCGGTGCAGAATGACCGCCCGGTCGTTGGCGAGCATGGTGGCCCACCCGCTCTTGGCAAAGGCCTTTTTGGCGGCGCTCACCGCCAAGTCAATCTCTTTCGCGTCACCCTCTGAAACCTTGGCTACGACCCCGCCGTCTCCTGGATCGCGAACGTCGAAGGTTTTGCCGGTTCCGGCCTCAACCCAGTTCCCTCCGATGAACATTTTTAGTGGTGCCTGGGAAACAAAGGCTTTCGCCTCAGCTTGTGCAGTGCTCATGTGACCTCACTCGCGGCAAAAACGCTCAGAACGAATCTTGCTGTCGATCCGTCCGCGAAGCATCATAGCGAAACGATGGCATCACGTCCATCAAAATGCGCTACGAAAATATAATTATGAATTTATGATCAGTATTAAGAGTTATTATTGCCAGTCTTTATTTCGTTTTTGAATTTTCTTCTTGACTTCCTTCTGCCCTCGATTTATATACAGTGCGGAATTCTTGCTGGCGCTTCCCCCGATTCTTTTGAAGAGGTGCAGAGTCTGGCTAAAAGGCTGCTATGTTGCTGCCACCACAGGGCAAACTTGGCCAAACTTTGATCTCTTCCTAGGAACTCATGAACTCAAAATCAAATCGCGAGGGCTTGGTCCAAACGGTCACGGGTCCGATACAGCCGGACCAGCTCGGCATGACTCTGCCGCACGAACATTTGTATGACCAGCTTTGGGAAATCCCAGGGCGAAATGACTACGCCGGCCAACTTGATGACGATGAATTGGTTTACGAGGAAGTGCTCGCATTCCGAAAAATGGGTGGGCAGAGCATCGTGGAATGTACGGTGCGTGGCATCGGCCGCTGTCCTGAGAAGCTAGCCCGAATTTGCGAGCGTACTGGAGTCCACATTGTTATGGGATGCGGTTGGTACCGCGAGCCCTATTACCCGGTGGAAGATTTGATTGACCGCCGATCAGCGGACGATTTGGCTCGAGAGATCATTGCTGAGATTGAGCAAGGCGTAGGGGATAGCGGAATCTGCCCGGGCATCATCGGCGAAGTTGGAACCGATAAGTCGTGGGTTTCTGCGCAGGAAGAGCGGGTTCATCGCGCCGCCGCGCGGGCGCATTTGGCCACCGGACTGGCCCTAACCACTCACTCCATCGGCAAGCCGGTCGGCTTAACAGAACTGGATATTTTTGAAGACGAAGGCGTGGATCCCCGACGGGTAGTCATCGGTCACTGCGATCATCCATTTTGTCTTTCGCTCGAATACCACCGCGAGATCCTCAAACGTGGCGCCTATGTGCAATTCGACACCGTGGGTAACAAGCCTCCGGAATTGGAGGAGCGCGCATTTCAACTGCTGCTGAAACATCTGGAAGCCGGTCACGCAGATCAGTTGATGCTTTCGCAGGATGTCTGCAAAGTGCAGCATTTCCGCTGTCTTGGAGGGAACGGCTTCACCTACGTAGCGGAAGTGTTCCTCCCCAAATTACGCAAAGCCGGAGTTTCGGAAGATTTGATCCACAAGATGGTCGTTGAAAACCCTAAACGGATTCTTACGATCAAGCATTATTAGGATTTTCGACATTGCAGGCAGTAACAATTCCAACTCTCTACTGAGGAGCGCGCGCTAGATGAAGTCCTTGAAGACTCTGCTGAAGCAATCACCGATGCTGGTTGGGATGACCACACAACATGTAATGCGGCCGTGGCTTTCCAAAGTCTGGAAGCATAGCGGATGCGATTTCATTTTCGTTGAATATGAGCATGGATTTTTCAATGAAGCGGATCTTGCCGATTTCGTGCTCTCCTGCCGCTCCGAAGGCTTGCCGGTTGTTGCCAAGGTGCCGGAGTTATCGCGTACCGCTGTGGCCAAGCTATTGGATAGTGGCGTCACTGGAATTCAGCTGCCGTGGACGGAAACCAAAGACCAGATCGAACGTCTGGTGTCTTTAGTGAAGTTCCCGCCGCAAGGCATTCGCGCAGCAGCGCCCGGCTGCGGCAACAGCGATTACGACCTGTCGGTTGAAGGGCCCAAGTTCGTGGCGGATGCCAATCAGGAGACGGTGATTCTGGCGCATATCGAAACTCGCCGCGGCGTGGAAAACATCGACACGATCCTCTCGAACCCGCAGGTAGACATTGCTTTCGTGGGAATGTACGACTTATCTCTGAGCTACGGCGATCCAGGGAACTTCATCAATCCGGCTTTGGCCAAGGGCGTGGAAACCGTTATCGAGTGCGCGAAACGCAACAGCAAAGTTGTCGGCATGTATGTTCCCGACGCGGCCGCCGCAGAACGCTGGTTCAAAAAAGGTGTCTCGTTCTTCGAGACAGCCAGTGAAATCGATCTTATCAATCAGGGCGCCCAGAGAATTGTTCAGGATTTTCGTGGGCTGGCGAACGCTATGAAACATGGAGCTTAACAATGCCCTGTCAGTTCGGCACGGTTGATTAGGCCGAACTGACGGGCCCAGGATCAAATGCTGAATTCCCTCGAAGCGCACGATGCTGCCGGCAGCAAACGTTGGTGGGTGGTGGTGCTGTTATTTGCCGCCGTCGCAATCAATCTGATGGATCGTGGGAATTTGAGTGTTGCCGCCGTGCCGCTTATGAGTTCGTTGGATTTGTCACCGAAGGCAATGGGTCTTCTGCTTTCGGTCTTCTTCTGGACTTATGCCGCACTACAAATACCGGCCGGCTATGTCGTCGATCGCTTTGGTTTTCGCTCCATCTATGCGATCGCCTTTGTACTTTGGTCTCTGGCGTCTGCTTCGATCGGCCTTGCTGGCACCTTAACTCAGATTCTCGCTCTTCGACTGGTACTGGGGATCGCTGAGTCTGTTGCGCATCCCCTCAGCCTGAGCTACATCAAGCGTTCTTTTCATGAGAAGGAACAGGGCTTGCCAACTGGAATCTATGTCTCAGGAATGATGGTTGGCGCTGGCGCGGGGTCGCTGCTCGGCGGATTATTCCTTAAATATTGGGGATGGCGAAATTTATTTCTGGCGACTGGGCTCGGCGCTTTGGTTTGGCTCATTCCATGGTTGTTGTTTGCACCGAAGTCGCCAGTCCACTCCGCAACAGAGAAGCCGCGCGTTAATTTCCGCATTCCTTGGACAAAAGCCATCAGTAACCCGCTGTTTTGGGGAATCAGCATTGGAGTTTTCGCCTACTCCTACTATTGGTTTTTCTTTCTTACCTGGATGCCGACCTATTTAGTGTCAGCAAGGCAAATGTCCTTCGTCAGAATGGGCGCATACTCGGCGGCTTCACTTTGGGTAATGGCTGCAATGTCGCCCCTCGGAGGCTTTCTTGCGGATCGGACGATCGCACGCTTCGGCAGACCTCTCGCCGTCCGCAAAGGATTCGTCTGCATCGGCTGCATTCTTAGCAGTTCCGTGCTTTTGCTAGTCAAAGTGAACTCGCCTTTTCTGGTTCTTGGTTTGCTTATGTTTTCTTTGGCGGGAATCGGCCTTGCAAGCTCAAATTTCTGGTCTTTGACGCAAGCAATTTCACCTGCGCCAATTGTGGGAAGAATTGTTGGATACCAGAACGGCATTGGCAATCTGGCAGGAGCATGTGCGCCGTTGCTCACCGGATTTCTGTTAGGGCCCTCGAAAAATTTTTCTTCTTCGATCATGCTGGCTGGAATCTCGGGCTGGGTGGCAGCTGCGGCAATTCTGTTTCTTTTCCGTCAAACGGACGTCGATGCCATCCATGCGTATTTTCCTGAGGCTCGTGCGAAAGAACCTGACATGCCAGGCGGCTTGATGAATGGAGTAAGTGTGAAGAACAAGTTTCAAGTTGTCGCTTTTGAAAAGTAGTTGTGAATACCACCGGGGGACACAATGAAACTACAGCGGAGAGATTTTTTAAAACTAGGCGCATTGGCGGCAGCTATGCCCAAAACACTCGCGTTTGCGGGTGGCGGCGATGCGTCCATCGATGACGCGTCATTCGCCGACGATGCCACGTTACTAAATGTCGGCCTGAAGAAGCAGCTTTTTTTCGATAACTTGCTAGTCGAATCCGTCCAGGATGTTATGCGGGAATTCCACCAACCGAAGAAAGCCGCGGAGAATCCTCTGCTGGTCAAAGACAAGCCCTGGGAACACATCCTGTATGCGCGCACCAGTTCAGACCGCGTACTTCGTGATCCTAAGGACAATCTTTTCAAAGCCTGGTACACCGACTGGTGGCTGACCAACGAGCAGGTGAAGAACGGTCTATCGTGGCCGCTCTGCCGCAATGAATATGCCTATTCCGAAGATGGCTATCACTGGGTGAAACCCAAGCTGGGTATTTTCAAAGAAAACGGCGAAGATACCAACATTTATTGGGGCGATCCGAAAACCGGGACCGTCAACGTGCGCGACGTCATGCTCGATCCGTTTGAGAAGGATGAATCCAAGCGTTTCAAGACCATCTACCTACAGGCCCCGATCGACAGCACGGGGGAAGGACATTTCGATAAATCGCATTTCTTTATCGCGCATTCAGCCGATGGCATTCACTGGAAAAATTACGACGAAACTCCTTCGTTCGGGAAGCTGGGATCGCAACTCAATGACGTCGTGGTCCTGAACTACGATCTCGACAGCAAACTCTATATCCTCAACACACGTCATCGTGACATGGGCCGCGTGGCCATGAATCCTCGCCTTCCCCGCACCAACAGCTTTTTTGGACCGTTCAATCCTGGAAATTTCGCCCGGATGAACAAGCGGCGTATTTTCCAAGCGGAAAGTAGCGACCTGATTCACTGGGGCGAACCGCGTTTGATCCTCGGCCCGGACGAGCAGGACAATCTCGACGATTACATGTACGGGATGGCGCAGCATCGCATTGGCGACACGTGGGTTGGGTTCCTCAACATCCTGCACGGTGTCACCGACACTATGGACGTCCAGCTCACCTACAGCCTGGACGGAAGGAACTGGCGTCGGGTTCGCACTCCGTGGCTGACCACTGGAGCGGAGGGAAGCTGGGACGGACTAATGGCTGAGTTCTGCATTGAGCCCATCGTAATGGGCGATGAATTGTGGTTCTATTACAACGGTAACGGCTACGGCCGCCACGATTGGTTCTCCGAATGGGTTCGCGAAGGTGTGGATGTTCCCTACAAGGATGTTAATAAAGTCGGATATTTCCTGGGCCTGGCTAAGTTGCGGTTAGACGGATTCTGCTCACTGAGCGCGGGTCCGGTTCGCGAAGGCGTCCTGGCCCTGCGTCCGCTCTATAGCGTCGGGAATGGAGTCGTGATCAATGCTGAATGCGGAAAGAACGGTTATATCGAAGCTGAAGTCATGAACGATAGGGATGAAGTCATACCGGGATACGGGCGCAAGGATTTTGACCGCTTCACGGGAAGTTCGACCAAGCATCAACTGTCGTGGCGGGGGCAAAAAGACATTCCTCAGGGTCAGTCGAGTTCGTCGCCCTCTGGCGGCAGCATGAGCGGCACGCCATTTCGCCGGGTGATCTTTTATATGCGCGACGCCAAGCTGTACTCGTTTAACTTTTCAGCGTGAGAACTGCACGCTGAGATTGATTGAAGGAATAGACGGGCGCGATATCAGCGCCCGTTTAACGTCTCTATAAGGAGGAATTGCGCGTGTCCGCGACACATACTCAGACAATCACCACATCGAAGGGCATCTTCGAACACAATCGCAAGTATATTCCCGGAGGGGTGATGTCCCTTCCGCGCAGGGTCGAACCCGAGTTAGCCTTCGAAAAAGCCGAAGGCGGTTTCATGTGGGACGCCGACGGCAACCGCTATCTCGACTACCACGGCGCATTTGGTCCAAGCATTCTCGGCCACAATGATCAATATGTGAATGCAGCGGTAGAGCGCACGTTGAAGTCAGGCCCTGATCTTTGCGGCAGCGGCACTAACAGGCTCGAAGGCCGGCTCGCTGAACTGATGTGTACAAATATTGAAGTATGCGAGATGGTGCAGATCCTGAACACGGGAACTGAGGCCACGATGTCGGCCCTACGGCTGGCGCGTGGCGTTACTGGCCGCGATCACGTCATCGTCATGCAGGGCGGGTTCAACGGTTCGCACAACGACGTAGCGTGCAACGTGCTGACTCCGCTCAATGTAATTGGCCCGCGGGTGTCACCGGGAGAATATAAATACGTTCCTCTGGGATCCGGCGTGCCGCTCGCGCATCAACAGCTTGTACACATCGTCAACTTCAACGACCTCGAGTCAGTGAAATATGTTTGCGAGCGCTATTCGATTGCTGCTTTGATCACGGAACCGATTCTGCAAAACATTGGAATTGTAAAACCACAACCCGGTTATCTTCAGGGACTGAGGGATCTCGCCGACAAGTACGGGTTCATTCTTATCTTCGACGAAGTAAAGACCGGGTTCCGCTATTCGCTGGGGGGGTACAGCAAGATCGGAGGCGTTCGTCCAGACTTGGCGGTATTTGCCAAGGCCATGGCGAATGGGTACGTCATCTCTTCTCTAGTGGGAAAGCGTGAGCTGATGCAGCGCATCGCCGATAGCGATCCTGCAAAACGTCCCTTCGTCGCTGGCACCTACAATGGCCATCCTTTATCTGTGGCGGCCGCAATTGCCACCATCGAGCGACTGCTCGAAAACAATGGAGCGATTTACCAGCGGCTCGACCGTATGGGAGAACAGATACAAAGTGGAATTGAACAGATTCTTCGGGCGCGTGGGATTACCGGAGTGGTTGCCAGACAAGGATCAGCCTTCTGCATTTACTTCATGGATCACGAGCCTCGCGATTGGCACGACCTGGCTTCAAATCACGACTTCACGCGCGACCGGAACATGCGGCTAAAGATGATTGAGTATGGAATCTACTTCTTTCCGGTTGAAACCAAGCAGTGCTCCATCTCAGCAGCCCATACTGAAGCGGACATTCAACGGACCTTAAGCGCTTTGGATCAGTGCCTTCGATCCTAATCTAAAATAATAAACAACGACGCTCGGTCGCTAGTGGACCGGGCCAAGGGTCGTTTCTATCTCTACGACGGGAGCCGCTTTCCAGTTCCTTTTCCAGTTGGGATCAACCTCGGCACCTCGTAAAACCGGTGTCATCCTCAGTGAAAAAATTTGCCAGGGTCGCAACTCAATGTGCTTAAGCTGCTCACTGTCGAAAGATTCCAGTGTGTCCTCAAGCAGGTTCGACTTCGAAGCATGCAAAATGTGGTCTCCAGATGCATCCCCAAGCCCAACTGTACCCGGTTTACCTTGAGCTTCATATAAACGCAGCAGCAAGTCGTGCCCGTCATGGGCCTGCTTGAGAGCTGCGATAACGACATGCTCTCCACTTATCGACAGCAATGAACGCTGCGGCGGAAGAAAATTCCCTTCTCGCGCTGTGCCGAGCACCCCCAATAAAGGTCGAACACCCGCACGATGCTCGGTGCCCAATCTCACGGTGTTGCCTGCGCGCCAATCACCTCTATGAGCGCGCAATGCGTACTGAAATGAGTGTTCGCCATCAATGCCAATTGCGGTTTCAGCAGGCTCGCTTCCGTGCCGGCTGAGCAGAGCCAAAGTCAAACCATCCGGATGAACCTCAATGAGCCCCGAAGGACCAGCAATATCTACCGCGATATCGGCAGTCGATGCATAGACCGAGCACCAGTCTTGCATGGAGCGAATGCGTTGCAATCCGGAATGGTCCCAGGAGAACTCGCGATAAGGCACTGCTGTGTATGGCGAGCCGTAGGTCGTCTCGAGCTGGGGCAGCGCCAAAGGCAGATCGAACATCAGCCAAGCCCGCTTGGTCTTATTGACATCGGGGCCCCAGTAATAGCGGACCTCCAGCTCAAGGTGGTCCACGCCCGGACTCAGGCGATAGCGTACCTCTCGAAATTCCCCAAACTTTGCATCACCTTCTCCCAGCAAGGGTCCACGTACAACCAATTCCTGGCTCACGGGAGTGGTTTGCCTGGTAACCTTCGAGTCCGGGTAGTCTTCTTGCTTCCACACCTTTCCATTCGGACGAGATAAGGACCATGTGGATGGAGTTCCGCCATCATCCCAAACGATGCGGAACCCACCCGTGGGTTTTGCCGGATCGACTAAATCGCGCGCTAATCGTTTGTCGTACAGGCTGGTGATGAGACCTGTCTTCTCGTTCACAGTGATCTTGTAGAACTCATTTTCGATCGTGTTACCCGCGTCTCCCGCTGGACCGGAGCCTCCAATTCCAGAATCGGTTGCGGCGAGATAGTAGGTGGCATAACCCATGGGCGGGGCATCCGCTACGAAGGAAATCGTCGAGCCGTCGCCAGAATCGGAAATCAGCGCCGGAACCACGTCGCCCGCTCCGTTCAGGAGCTTGAACTTTTTCTTCCAGGGTAACTTCACAGAAACAGTCTCGCGAACATCCCAGTTCAGATGGTTGAACACCACGACCGGCTGACCCATTGAGGCATATTTAATGCGAGATGCCAAGTCCCGCATAGCGAGGTTCGTAACCGAATGCGCCACTGCATCTACGCGATCCAGGTTGGCATGGCTCCAGTCCAGAACGTCACCGGCCGGTGAAACTCGAGTTTCAAATTCCTCGTGTTGCTGAGTGCGGAGTAACTCCAACCATGCCGCATTAATTGACTCTCTGGGATAGAGCGAACCGAGGGTGAGCGAATCGAGAGCCGCTAGCGTTTCCGCAGTGCGTAACGCTGTTGCCGCTTGATTAATATGCGGTCGGAGGCCGAGGGTGTTACTAAAATTGCGCAGCCAGAACGGAATCTCACCCTCTAAACGATCAACGACCTTACCAGTCAGTTCTGCCTTAGCAAAGGCGTCACCGGCAGAAATAAATTCCACACGTGGACTCAAAAAAAGTGTGTTCCAGGTTTTCGCCTGCTGGTACAGCTTCTCCTTGGGTGTCGCCTGGTCACTCATGCCGGCCGTTCCCGCCAGGAAGTTCATCCCCGTCTTGCTTTCTGCCCGGCGTACAAGATCCGCCAATTGCTGCAGGTTCTCTGCAGTCAATGCTTGCGGAACAGTTTGCAGAAGCCCACCACCATTCCGATTGGCACTGAATTCACCCACGATTTCACTGTTGAGATAGTGCTCGTGCAGGGATGTCACTGGCGCCATCACTGGAACCGATGTTCCGTCCGGGCTGACGTATTTATAAAACGGAGATCCCTCACGAGTGGCGATGGGCGGTTGTTCTTTGTTTTCGTCGAAGCCGAGATAAGCTCCCGTTACCCACCCCCGCAGTCCACCTTCGCGATAAAGTTGAGCGGATTGTGGGAAGAGTACTGGCAGGTCCCAATCCACCGCCACGCTCGCCTGTCGGCCAAATGTTTCTCGAAGCCACCATTGGGTTTCGGCGATTTGCCGGGCGAGACTCTCTTCATCCTGCCCTTCCTGCAAATTGGGCGCGAACCGGCCTCCAATTTCAAGCCGTCCCTCGCGCACCAGTCGTTTGACAAGTTCCCGCTTTTCCGGAAATTTATCCCAGTACAGCTTCAAGCCCCAAGCAAATTCAACTGTAAATGTTGCCTCCGGATATCTTTCTAGATTTCGAATAGCCTGCCCGACGACGTAGACAAGATCGTCATGATCCACCAGCATGCTGTTTTCATAGGCAACGCAGAGATGAGATGAAGGGAAGAGATAGAATGCAAAGTCAGCCACTGGTGACAGAGCCAGAGTCTGATGTGTCAGGACCGTTCGACCCTCGCTGACCGAAAATTCGAGTTCATGGTCAGTCGCGACATAGGGCACTCGCAAAAGCACTGTCGAATGACCGCCGGTCTTGGGTACAACAATTTCCTGTTCAAAACGTACTGCGCTAACTTCTCCGTTGATCTTTAGATTTCTGGAAGCCCGGCCCGATGGCACATAGAGTTCCACCACTATTGGTTGTTCCCTTCCCGTTTTTTCGCCTAGTAAAAGGAGAGGCAAAGGGTCCACCTTCACAATCTCCAGAGACTGAGGACTACGGGACTCGGCGAATGAGTCGCCAATCAAGACCAGGCAAAGGACCAAAAATAATGCCCACAATATGGCAGCTTTCGGTATGGTGGAGAAAAGTTGTTCCATTTGTGCTGCTCCCGAAGTTGAGGAGATTTATGGTCGAAAAAATAGGGGCACGGCTAGAGCCGTGCCCCTCCGGTTGTGGTTCGACGTAGTCTTGCTCCGCAAAAAGCGGAGTTCACTCCTGCCTACATTCTCAGAAGATAAATCTTCCTGTAATGATGATTGAACGGGAGCCGCTGTAGTCGTTACCGCTCCCACGTGGAGGTGCGATACTTGTGATCTTGCCTGCCGAGGGAGAGCTCAGGTTTGCCGTAGGTACCCCATAAACCGGATGGTTGAAGAGGTTAAAAATTTCGGCTCCAAATCGCAAACGCATTCCTTCGCGGATTGAGTCCAAGGGAAAATCCTTAAACGGGTTGAAGATGATGGTCGACGCGCCTGGCCCCTCAAGAGAGCCGGGTGCAACATTGCCCAACTGGCCGGCCGCTGGAGCGGTGAAGCATGCAGGATTAAACCACAAACCGGCGACATTACGTTTACCGCTGTACGGGTCACAACCGGCAACCCGATCGGGCCGACGTGACGCTGTATTACCGATATTGCCCACGTCCACTCCATTGAGTACTGGCGTGAAGAACCAGCCCGAGCGGTAGGAGAAGGCGCCCGAGAAACTCCAGTCTCCGATAAAAGCATTGAGAACCTTATTGGCACTGCCGAAGTATTTCTTACTGTGCCCCACAGGGATATCCACCACAAAGCTGCTGATGACGTCATCGGATGGGTTGGTTGAATCCCGTCCCCAGTCACGTGACAGGTCAAAAGTATATTCAGGTGTGTATGCGGCCTGATCATCAGCGCCAGCAAATCCAACCGCGCCGGAAGCTGTGGGGGCGTTTGTATAAGCACGTGCGTGCGTATAGGCAGCCACAAAGTGAACGCCCTTGCTAAAAGGATGCGTCACCTGGAACATCATGGCATTGTAGGAGTCGCCCGCACCGTTGACGATGTAGTTGATGGCCCCCAAAGTTGGATAGGGCAATCGCGACTGGCTGAAGGCTGTCGGGCTCGCTTCTACGGCATTGAGATTTGTCACATACGGTAGTCCGACCGCATGAATGCCACGGTAAACAGCGCTCACACCCCAATTGCCGGGAAGTTCGCGCTCCACACCGATGTTCCAGTTCTGAGTGTAAGGCGCACGATAGTTCACGTTGAAGCCGTTGATGGTAAGAATATTTGCCGCTCCGACCGCCGGGAAGGGATCGGGCATCGAATAAAGCGCACCTTGCCCCACTCCTGGCGTCGCCACGTTCGTATAGCTTTCTACCGGAGCAAAGGGCCCGTTGGTCTGCACATAGTTGTAACGCAGATTACCGGTAAAGATGCCGTAGCCCCCGCGCAGTACTGTCTTGTCCGTCAAACGATACGAGAATCCAAATCGGGGTGCGAACTGATGGCTGCTGTTGACCAGCCGCGCAGGGAAACCCACATTGGACGCCAAAGACACGGGAAATGTCGCCGAAGGCCATGACGGGCTCACATGGTCTGCTGCATACTGGTCCGGCACTACCACCGAAAACGACTTGGGATCAAAGTTGTAATAAAGGTCATTCTTGTCGTAGGGAGCCTGGAAGAAATCAAGTCGAAGACCCAATTGCAGGCTCAATCTTGATGACAACTTGAAATCGTCCTGAAAGAATGCGCCGTGCTGCCACTCGTTCAGCCCAATGTTCCCGCGAGTGGTGAAGCGCTGACTGGTGCTGGGTACTCCTAACAAAAAGTCCGACCATGCATCGCCGGTGAAATTACCGTTGAAGGTGAAGGCGCCGAAATATGGCCCTGAAGGCTGCGCCAAATTGGTGGATGTTCCGTTGCCGGTTTGCTTCAGCGCCGAGTAACCCATTTTGAAGGTGTGCCGGCCGAGCTGATAAGAAAGATTGTCGCTGAGACTAGCGCGTTCATCAATGTTTGTTGACTCATTGATGCCCCCGGTGGGAACCGAAGGCCAGCCCGCAATCGAAATTGCAGGCGCTCCGCTTAGCGGCGAAGATGGAATTCCCTGTAGCCCATACGACGCCACGACATCGTCACCTTTCACAGGTGTCAAATCGGAGTAATAAGTCACCTGACCCGTCGTGCTCAGCAGGCTATCGTGAAGATAAAAATAGTACAACCCTACGCGAAGTTGATTGATCAGGTGGGGCGAGAACATGTACGTGTATCCGATTGAGGGCGTCCATGTGCTAATGGCCTCTCCTGTCACCGTGACCGGTGTCGGATTTTGCTGTGATGCAATGCTTGACCCATTAGCCTCATGCATAAAGCTGAAGGACAAGGAGCCGCGAGTACCGATGTTCTGGTCAAACCGCAGCATCTTCGTGTCGCCAGCGGCCATGTAGCGCGATCCTAGATAATAGGCGTTGTTGACAAAACTAGTGGGAGCTCCCGCGTATAACGCTTTGTTACCAAAATAGGTATTGACATAAACCTGCGCCATTTGCGTGATTCGGTCTGAAGGAATAATGTTCCCCGGAAATGGTAAGCCAGTCTGTGGATCTTTGATGGTCTTCGGATATTGGGAAAAATCGCCTTCCTGCATGGCGAGAGTGGGAATGGACATTGTGGTGGGATACAAGGGCTTATCCACTGGACTTGTCGACCATATGGGGTTGCGTTTAATGGCAAAAAATAAGAAGCTCTTATTCCGGCCATCGTAGACTTTTGGGATGTAGATCGGCCCCCCAATTGCAAACTGGTCTCTCCATGAGGATGGGCAAGGATATATGGTCGGATGGCTGAAGTGGGTGTTGCGAGCGTTCATGCAGGGATTGAGGTAATTTCGCATCCATTCCCCATGAATTTGATTCGTCCCGCTCTTAAACGTGGCCGTCGTCGTAGAAGGCCGAGCATACTCAGCTGGAGGATTGCTATATACCGTGTTGACTTCTTGGACGCCAATATAAGGAGGACGAACATAAGTGACACTATTTACCAAGCCTTCCACACTGGCGCTCTGCATACTAATACGGTTGCCGGCGGTTGAATAATAGCCGCCATTCCCGGCGGCCGAACCTGGCTGCCACACAACCGCGTCGAACAGATAATTTGCCCTGCTCTGGTCGACGACCGGTTTCTCCGCATAGGCCACGGTGGGAATGTTGGTAGTAAGCGAGCTAGAGTCGGGGTGCAACACGGGAACCGAGTCTCTTACATCGACGGTCTCTGAAACTGCGCCCACCTCGAGCATCACATCGATCGCTCCTATCTGGCCAGGAGCAACGGGGATCGCGGTGTGAACATATTTCTTGAAACCGTCCTTTTGCACTTCCAAGCTGTAGGTCCCGACCTGAAGGCCGTCAACCCGATATATCCCGTTCTCATCAGTGGTTGCCACTCGCTTTCCTTGAGTGCCGGAATTAATCACCGTAACGTTGGCGCCGGGAATTGACGCGCCTCTGCTATCCGTAATTGTTCCGGAAAGTCCGCCGAGACCCACTTGGGCCTGAAAGGTTAAGCTGAATAGCAGTGTGCACAACACTGTGGCGCTCACCCATCGCAGTGAAACAGCAATTTCCCGTGCTCGTCCGGGACAGATTTGATTTGAATCATTGAAGGTCATTGCCAGATCTCCTTAAGCTAGATTCACTGCGAACGCGACGCAAAAGCCCATCCAGGAAAAGCTCTTGATCCCGGACTTTGACTTCATGTGGCGGCACTGTAGGGCACTTCGCCCTACCTTGTCAAGGTACTTTTTTATAATCTTGACCGAATAAGTCTAAAGTTCGCCGATTTACCCGAATATTTATTCAAAAAAATATTAATGCGGCCGATTAATTATGGTAATGTGTTCCTCGATCAGCGAAAAATAGCCTGAATATGCCAGCTAGCGTGCTCCCTGATTCTTCGCTCTCGACCTCCGAAGGCGCTGCAAAGGGGACTGCTGGTCCGAGGAATGGTAATAAGTCTTGGGCCTTAGTCGGGTTACTCGCTTTCACCGCACTTGGCAGCTACCTTTGCCGGACAAATGTTTCCATAGCTGGTGCCCTCATCATGCGGGACTTGGGCTTCTCCCAAGTCGATATGGGAAGCATTTTCAGCGCTTTTGTCGTGGGATACGCTCTTTTTCAGATACCGGCCGGCAGCGCTGCCGACCGTTGGGGAACAGCCCGTGTTCTGGGCGCAGCCGCATTCTGCTGGGTCTTACTCACAGTGAGCCTTGCTAGTTTAGGAAGAACTCCGCTTAGTTCAGGAGCAATTAGTTCCTTTGCTCTGCTGCTCATTCTGCGCTTTATTTTGGGAGTAGCAGAATCGCCGACCTTTCCAGCGGCAGCACGCGGTGTGGCGCAGTGGATTCCCCCCAGACGCCAGGGCTCGGCGAACGGGATTGTTCTCGGGGCAGTGGGAGTAGCTTCGGCAGTAGCCCCAGCTATCCTGTCTCGCGCCATGATTCATTGGGGATGGCGCTATGCGCTCTTGATGTCCGCTTTACCGGCACTCGCAGCGGGATTCATTTGGACCGGCTTGTCAAGTAAGACGGACAACAGGCCCGCGCAAAAATCTGCGTCTCCCGTGCCTGAAACTCGCACTCTGTGGTCACGGAACTTTATTCTGCTGACCTTGAGCTACACCATCGAAGGTTACGTGTCCTACATTTTTATCTTTTGGTTCTATCTATATCTAGTCGAAGTGCGCCACTTCAATCTCTCAGATTCAGGAACCCTCAGCAGCCTTCCTGGAGTGTTCTCCATTATCTCGATCCCCCTAGGCGGCGTGATCTCAGACAAACTCAGCAATGGAAAAATCGGGCGGCGTTGGGGCCGAGGAAGTGTCGCCATGATTGGACTTTTCTTCTCGGGCGTGTTCTTGATCCTTGGAGCGGGAACCGACAACGCGAAAGCTGCCGTACTTTATTTGGCGCTAGCAACGGCCTTTGTGCTCTCCGTCGAAGGGCCGGCATGGGCCAGCATGATCGAGATCGCCGGACCGCGCAGCGGCATGGCTGGAGGCGTCATGAATTGTGGCAGCAACATTGGCGGCGCAATCTCGCCGCTTCTTACTCCGATTCTTGCCGCCCGGATTGGTTGGAAGAACGCTTTGTATGTAGCCGCGGTGCTCTCGATGATCGGCGCGGCTCTGTGGTTGGGCATTACACCAGCTTCTGCGGCAAAGAATGAAGGGGCGGAGAATTGAATCGCGTCACAGGCAATTCTTTTCTTCTTTAGGCGAGGATCAACATGAATGTTCTGATTACAGGAGGAACGGGGAATATTGGTTCGCGATTGCTGGTTCCTCTGGTGCGCCGGGGCGACCATGTGGTGGTATTTGACGTCCGTCCGCAACCAACTTTTGCCAGCCCCGAATTCGGGCGGGCTGAAGTGGTCATAGGCGACCTTGGCGACCGCGATTCTGTGCTCGAAGTTGTGCGGTCCCGCAAGATTAACAGCATTTTTCATTTCGGCGCAATGCTCTCGGGTTCCGCGGAACAACACCCTTACGAAGCATGGCGAGCCAACATGGATGGAACGCTTAATGTACTCGACGCTGCCCGGTTCGGCGGAGCGCAACGCGTGATCTTCTCCAGCACTATCGCGACCTATGGCGAACATGTCTCCGGCGCTCTGAATGACGACTCGCCCCAATGGCCAGTCAGTTTGTACGGCGTCACCAAGGTCGCGGGAGAAAGAATGGGAGTTTACTACCACCGCCAGTTTGGCGTGGACTTCCGGGCGATTCGACTACCGATCATCCTGACCTCCCATGCGGCAGTAGGTGCGGCCAGTGCGTATGCGGCGGCGGTGTTCGAACACAGTGTGCTTGACGGTGAATACGATTTTTGCGTAAATCCTGCAACGCGCGCACCCATGCTCTATATCGACGATGCGGTCCAGTCTTTCCTGAATTTACATGACGCACCATCCGCAAATCTAAAGCGGCGGGTTTATAACATTCACGGCATGTCACCTTCGGCTGAGGAGTTGGAGCGTACGGTTCTAGCGCGTGTTCCGGATGCTCGCATCACTTATCACCCAGACCCGCTGAAATGTTCGATCGTCGAAAGTTGGCCTCATCAAATTGACGACTCGGAAGCCAGAAACGATTGGGGCTGGTTGCCTTCGTGGAACCTGGACAAAACCGCAGACGAAATTATCGGGCTACTCAAACATGAACTTGAAAAGAAGTGACCTCTACTCCCAGCTTCTCGAGAAAGCGCGCTGGAGTCATGCGCACGGCCGTAATGTTTTTGAAATTACGCAATCCGACATTGATGCTGCGCGGCTTTTCGGCTACGCCTATCGTTCGCAGGCTATCGGGACATTTCATGCAACCGGTGCAGCCTTGGAAGATCCGGCACTGGAGGCTGACGCAAATATGGCGCAAGCTCGCCTGTTGTTGGGCGAACTTGAAGCCAAGGCGGGTGACCCGATTCCACGGGATTTTCGCGCTCTAGTTTCGACCTTCTATTTCTATGATCAATCGGTCGTGCAGGTTGTTCACCGGTTAAAAGAAGCGGCTAAGAAGGACCCTGCGGCAGACAAGATTCTCGAAAGTTTTATTCGCAATATCGAACGCGTTACGAACTGCAATGGGATTTATTCGGCACGTGATCTTTCTTTGCCCGAACAAGGCGCGTTCTTAGTTCCCAATCTTGGGATTTCGATTTTGCCGCTGATTTACGGCGACTACCACTCCTGGAACGCCGCGTTTCTTTCTGCCAAACAGTTTGGTGTTTCGGTTCATCGCCATTTGAAAGGCGCCGAGATCCACCTAGGATTCGCGCCGACGCACGGCCAGACGATTCTCGGCCCTTACATTGCCGACGTCTCCGAGGGATACGCCATGCCCATCCCGCCAATGACCGATCACGGTTTCCGCAATACTTCTGGACACGATCACATCTTGCCGTTTGTTTTCGGCTCGATCATGATGACTGGCTGGGGGGTATTTTTTGATGTGGAAGCGCGCGCAAATGATGAGGCACAGCGCCAACTTCAGCCGCTCGACTCCGAGCCGATGAATAAATCAGTATTTCTCGATCAGGCGATCCAACAAATACCCGTGTCGAGGGCCCCGGCGCGCAAAGTATTAATCCCTGCAGAACGCGCCGGTTCTCGCGAAATTGGCGGACTTGAGCTGGCGGTTAATGCCGTCCCCACAGGGGAAGTCAGCTTGGCGTCCGATCACTATCGAATCGTTTCCATACGTTCTGGCAAGGGGCGGGTTTCGATTAATGGATGGACGGCGGAAGTTGGACCGCACGATCACTTCGGCGTGCCAGCAGGATTGAACTGTGGTTTAACCACGGCTTCGCCTGACCCAGTGGTATATCTCGATGTGATGATGCTGCCGCTGACATGATCACGCCCGCCGAGCGTGCAAAGTTGGAATCGATTGTGCCGCGGCAAAGCGCGCCGCTCCCAACGCTGACGATTCGGGTCCTAATGTCGAAACGATCAGTCGCACTTCATTGGCAGACTTTTCCAGCGCCCTCTGCCGAATGACTCGCTGAATCGAATCGAGTATAGGTTGCGGATTCGACTGGAAGAGCGGGCCTCCGAAAATAACCACCGCAGGGTTCAACAGATTGACGACATCAGCCAAGGCGACGCCTATGTGCATCGAAGCCTCATTAAGCACCCGGAACGCCAGTGAATCTTTTTCCTGAACAGCGTTCAAGATCAACTCAATGTTGATGCGATCCAAAGTGTTTTCCACCATTTCCTGGATCCGCGAGTGCACCCCCTTTCGAATTGCAGCAGCGACCTCCTGAATGATGACACTGCACGAAGCTAAGGTTGAAAGGCATCCCGTATTCCCGCAGTAACACAAGGGACCCTCTTCCTGAACGGTAATGTGGCCGAACTCGCCGGCTCCGCCTCCGGCGCCTCGGTACGATTCGCCATTGAGGTAAATACAGGAACCAATGCCCATGCCAATGCGGATGTAAATAAAATCCGACAACTCGCGGGCGATGCCGATTTCTTTTTCCGCCAGCGCAGCCATGCGAACACTGTCTTCCACGATGCACGGCAGTCCGTAGCGTTCGCTAAACATTGCACCGACCGGAACATTTCGCCACTCCGACATCTGTCCCGGCCGTGGAAACGAAAGAACGATTCCCCGCTTGCTGTCCACAACGCCGGAGTGCGCCACACCGATTCCGGCCAGGGTTTCTCCTTTGATCCCAGCTTCCTTCATCGCCTGATCGATTGCGGCGAAGCATCTTCCCATGACAGCTGAAAACCCTTCACTAAGCAGAGTTTCGGTTTGCAGTTGGTGGCAAATATTGCCGGCGATGTCCGTGATCACAATGCGGAGGAAATATCCACCGATCTCGATGCCTATGGAGTAAGGTTCTCCTGCACGAAATGTCAAGGCAACGCGCCGCCGGCCCAATTTACTTGGCTCCAGTCCGGATTCCACAATCAGGTTCCGCGCCACCAGCCGGCGCACCGCTGCGGAAATCAGACCCCCGCTAAGACCGGTAAGTTTTACAAGTTCGGCACGCGATAACGGACTACGAGCATGGATGAGACCGAGAATTTCTAGTTCTTTCTCGGATGTCTTACGATTCAATCTCATTTGATCTTTGGGCACCTACTACTCACAGCAACTGAATTGCTCTCCAATCTAGACTGACGAAACCACGGGTCACAAGTATTATGTCAAGAAAGTTCGATTGTGGGATGAGAGCCCGTTCATGTTTTGCAATATTGTTCATTCAAATATCAATTTAGGTCACTATCATATACTTCGAAATCAAGATACTTTTAAACGCCGGGATTATAATTCAGGCTATGTTGCGACGAGCGGCCGTCATTTTTTGTTTCGCGCTAACAACCACATCTTGCCTGGCTCAATCTGACGCGGTTTTTCGCTGGTCGGTGGCCGCCTCCGGATATCGATTCTTTCCTGACATCGAGTATAAAAAAGTCCAAGGTCAGTCCCTTAAACTTGATGTAATTGCGATCCAACCGCTGAGTCAACTGCGCCCAACTTTGCTTTTCATTCATGGTGGCGGATGGGTCAATGGCACAAAGAACGAAACTACCTTCGCGCCCCTTCCCTTCCTGGCGCAGGGGATGAACGCTGTGAATATTGACTATCGCCTTGCCAGCCAATCGCATGCGCCTGCCTCGGTCGAGGACTGCCGTTGCGCCCTGCGTTGGATCTATCGCCACGCGAAAGAATATGGCTTCGACACTAGCAAGATTGTTGTGGCGGGCGAGTCCGCTGGTGGTCATCTTGCATTGATGACCGCGATGCTTCGGGAAGAGGCGGGCTTTGATAACGAATGCTCCCCGCAAGAAGGCGACGTCCCGCTGAAGCCCTCTGCTGTAATTTCGTACTCCGGCCCCACCGATGTCTCCGATATGCTTGATGGCCCGCATAAGAGCTGGTTCGCAATCGAATGGTTTGGAAGTGTCGATAACCGCGCTGAACTCGCGCGGCGACTTTCTCCGATTAATTACGTTCGCGCCGGCTTGCCTCCAGTGATCCTTGCGCATTCGTCCAGCGATCCACATGTGCCTTCCGAACATGCCACGCGTCTTCACGACGCCCTTAGTCGTGCTGGCGTCCCCAATCAATTGATCATGTTGAAGGGATCCATTCATGGGTGGGCACTTGAGCAGCAACTCAGCGTCCAAGAGCAAGTGTTCGATGCACTGCACCGATTCGGCGTGCTTGCTTCCGAAAACCAAACCAAGCCTGCCCATTGATTTAATCGCCCACCTTGGCAATTCAGCCAACTTTAGTCATGCTTCCCACGACGCAAACCCCCACTGATTAGTTTCATATTAAAACTAAATATCAGCCTAAATACCAGAATAATACTTGTATTAATTGCAGTTTTGAATTAAAAGCGATAAAGTATCACTGATTTTCTAGCAGATTAATCATAAACAGGCTAATCGATGGCTTCGTGGCGCAGTTCTCGCTGGTTTGACAGGAATGATGAGGTCGGCTTCAACCATCGGGCTGCTCTGCGCTCGGAAGGGTTCACTCCCCGCTCGTTTCAAGGCCGTCCAGTAGTGGGTATTTGCAACTCTTGGAGCGAACTGAATAATTGCAACCTTCATCTTCGGGCAGTGGCGGATGCCGTGAAGCGTGGCGTGTGGGCGGCCGGCGGATTCCCCCTTGAGTTCATGACCATCTCCCTCGCCGAAGAATTGATGATGCCGACGGCCATGCTTTACCGCAACCTGATGGCGATCGATGTGGAAGAAATGGTGCGGGCTCATCCGCTGGATGGAGTCGTCCTGCTTTGTGGCTGTGACAAAACCACTCCGGCACAGCTCATGGGAATCGCCAGCATGGATGTACCCGCCATCATGGTGCCGGGCGGACCGATGCTGAATGGACGCTGGCGAAATCAGACGTTGGGGTCAGGTACCGACATTTGGAAGCTTTGGGATGAAAGACGGGCTGGCCAAGTAAGTGACGAAAAGTGGGAAGAGTTGGAAGGTTCCATTTCGCGCAGTGCCGGTCACTGCATGACCATGGGAACTGCGAGCACGATGACAAGTCTGGCAGAAGCACTGGGAATGACACTATCAGGCGCTGCCAGCATTCCCGCCGTTGATTCCCGGCGATACGCGAATGCCGAGTCGAGCGGCCGCAAGATCGTCGACCTGATCAAGGAAAATATTCGCCCTTCGCATGTAATGACTCCGCTGGCTTTTGAAAATGCGATTCGTGTTCTCGCTGCTTTAGGCGGATCCACGAACGCCGTAATCCACTTGATCGCCATAGCAGGCCGCCTGGGCATTTCTATTCCCCTCAGTAAATTTGACGAACTGGCGCGTACTACTCCGATGATCGCCAATGTGCAACCCAGCGGTGAGTTCCTGATGGAAGAGTTCTACTACGCAGGCGGCGTGCCGGCCGTTATCAAGGAACTTCTTCCCTTACTTCATGGCAATGAGCTGACAGTAAGTGGAAAAACCCACGCGCAAAATGTGAAGGATGTTGAGTGCTTCAACGCGGATGTAATCCGTCCTCGCAATCGCCCCGTGTGCGAGGGAACTTATCTCGCAGCGCTGCATGGAAATTTGGCGCCGAACGGCGCAGTAATAAAAGCTTCCTCCGCCTCCCCCAATCTTCTTCAACACACCGGCAGAGCAGTCGTATTTGAACGCTATGAGGAAATGTTGCAGCAGATCGATAGTCCTGACCTGGATGTCGACCAAAACTGTGTGCTGGTTCTGAAAAACGGCGGCCCTGTCGGCGGGCCGGGAATGCCGGAGTGGGGGCAGATTCCGATTCCATCCAAACTTCTCAAGCGCGGCGTCCGCGATATGGTGCGCATTAGCGATTCGCGCATGAGCGGCACCAGTTACGGCACAGTAGTGCTGCACATCTCGCCGGAAGCCGCTGTAGGCGGGCCGCTCGGCGTGGTCAAGAACGGCGACTCCATCCGGCTGGATGTGGGCAAGCGACGACTCGATCTTCTTGTGTCAGAAGAGGAATTGCACGACCGTATGCAGGTAAATCGCCCACAACCCAAAAAATACCGACGCGGCTACTACTCCATCTTTATGGAGCGTATTTTGCAAGCGGACCGTGGCTGCGATTTCGATTTTCTCGTCGGTGAACCAGGAGAAGTCCCGTACGAGCCTCTGGTCGGACGGTCTTAGTCTCTTCATCAAAATCATGAAGGAGCATTTCATGGCGTTTGCGGAACAAGACATCAAGCGGGCTGTTTTACATCTGACCGCACTGCTTGCCTTGTGGATCGCTGTTTTGCCATGTATCGCGCAGTCCGCTCACTCTAAGACCGGCCGGGCCACCGTCGAGATCGACGCCAGTAAGGTCACAGGCGAGGTTCATCCACTCCTGTTTGGACAGTTCATCGAGCACGAGCACAAGACCATCCAGGGAGGACTTTGGGCCGAGCTTCTGCGCGACCGGAAGTTTGAGCAAGGAGATACGAATCGCGACGGAGTTTCCGAAGGATGGGTACCCGAGGAGCGCATCGCCAACCACTATTTTGAACTTTCTGACGGAGTGGGCAGCAACGATCGTTACTTCATCGACCAGCAAGACTACTACGGCGGAGGCGCATCGCAAGGCATAGAGCTTTATGGTCCACAAACTTCACACGCAAGCATTTATCAAATCAATATTGAGGTACAGAAGGGTCATCGCTATTCGTTTTACGTTTATTTGAGGTTGAGGGGGAGCGGCAAGGCGTGGGTGGCGCTGGAGAAAAACGGCGTCACCCTTGCGTCGCGTCAGGAATTCACCAACATCTCCGAGCAATGGCAGAAATATTCGGCGGAGTTCACCCCATCTGAAGATGCAACAAATGCACGCATTCAAATCGGTGTCGAAGGACATGGAACCTTCTGGATCGATTCAGCCTCTTTGATGCCGGCCGACAATTTTCACGGCATGCGTTCGGATGTAATCACGGTCCTCCGCCCGCTTCACCTTCCCATCCTTCGTTATCCCGGCGGCTGCTTTGCTGATGAATATCACTGGAGAAATGGCATTGGCCCGCGCGATCAAAGGCCTACTACCTGGTCCAGCATCTGGCAGGAGTGGGATCCCAATGACTTCGGTACCGATGAGTACATGGATCTTGCGCGGGAACTCGGCTTCGAGTCTCATATAACTACGAACTACTCTGCCGGCACTCCTGAAGAAGCTGCGGCCTGGGTGGAGTACATCAGCGGTTCGCGAGAAACTGCGGAAGGCGCGTTACGTGCACGCAACGGTCACGCCGAACCGTACAACGCGAAGTGGTGGGCTATTGGAAATGAACCCGCATTCTCCTGCTCGCAAGGTTATACGGGCGGAACAAAACTTCAGGAGTACGCAGACAGATTTCATCAGTACAGCGCAGCCATGAAAAAAGTTAGCCCTTCAATTCAAATCATGGCTGGCGGCGTTCCCCCAGGGCCAGATTCCTGGAACCACGATCTTCTGGGTCTAGTGCCGACGGATTTGCTGACGATTACGATGTACACGGGACAATGGCTAAAAAAGTACACGCAGATCAGCGATCCAACTGATTACTACCGCTCCGTAGTAGCCGAGCCGCAACGGTTCGATCAATGGCTGGATGAACTCACTCACAATGTTGGCGACCGCTTTCCCAAGCACCCTCTCTTCGCGATTACCGAATACAACTCTTATTGGCTGCCGGAAACGCAAGATCCCGATTATCGGTTGTGCAACGGCTTATATCTGGCTGGAGTATTCAATGCTTTGTATCGGCACACGAATCAGGTGGCTATTGCGGAATGGAACACGATGATCAACGTTCAGGGGCTGATCAGCGTAAATCCAACGGGAGTGAAGTTGCCGCCTCCTTATTTCGCATACCTGCTCTATCGCGATCACTCTGGCACCCAGGTATTGAACACAACGGTTACCACTCCGAAGACTGCGTTTAACAGTAAGCTTCCGGCACTTGATGCAGTAACAACCATGAGCGCCGATGGCGGCACACTCTATGTTGCTGTCGTGAACGTCGCCGAAGACACGGCCATAGAAGCCGCCATTCGGCCTGCGAGTTGGACGCCCAGCGTGGGCACAGCTAAAGTTTGGGAGCTGAACGGCCCAGACCGCGATGCCGCGAACGACTTCGGCAACAGCGACAAAGTGAATCTCCATGAGAAGAGCATCGTTGTAACCGGAACGTCGCTCTCTTACCGTTTTCCGGCGCACTCAGTGACGGTAATCGAACTGCTTGGGCGCCGTCAGTCGAAGTAACGGAGGTTCTTTACGGCTTTCAACCACACAGAGGAGCTCATGAAACTTAAAGGTCGCACGGCAATCGTTACAGGCGCAGGAAAGGGCATTGGACGGGCATGCGCGCAGGAGTTTGCCAAAGAAGGAGCTTCGGTTGTCGTCGCCGATGTGAATCTCCGCGGCGCAGAGGAAACAGCCCGTCTAATTGAGGATGCCGGCGGAAAGGCCCTTGCAGTTGAGACTGATGTCGCCGATCCCGCTTCAGTTGAGCAACTGGTGCGCAAAACGATTGAGACCTTCACGCAGATTCACGTACTGCTCAACAATGCCGCAGTTCAGGTTAACAAAAATATCGAAGACACCACATTCGAAGAGTGGAACCGCCAAATGGCAGTCAACCTCGGCGGAACATTTCTCTGCTCCAAGTACTGTTTGCCATTCCTGAAACAAACCCGCGGAAACATCGTAAATATGGCGTCGGTCAACGGCTTCTTTGTCGAACCAATCGTGGCGGGATATTGCGCCACCAAGGCGGGGATTATCGGATTCACCAAAGCCCTGGCCATCGACCATGGCAAGGATGGCATCCGCGTCAATTGTATCTGCCCGGGTTACATCGATTCTGGTTTGGCGGAGAGCTACTTCCAGGCGCAGACGGACCCTGTTGGGGCGCGCGCAGCGGCAGGAAAGCTACACGCTCTGTGGCGTATTGGACAACCGCAGGAGGTCGGGCGGGTAGCAGTCTTTCTCGCCAGCGACGACGCATCATTCGTCACCGCCTCTCAATACAACGTGACCGGCGGATTTGGATCCGGAATCGCTCCACTCGACTAGGGCTGTCCGACGTCTGCACGGTGATTTCCTTTTGAACCAAGGATTCTCTGATGACCGAAAGTCATGTCCGAGGATTTTTCTGGCTGTTTGTAGCGGGCACAACTGCGGGAGCATTCGTACTTCCCATGAAGTTTATCCGCCGCTGGAAGTGGGAGCACGCCTGGCTGGTGTACTCCGTCCTTTCCTTTTTCGTCATGCTCCCCGCGGTGGCTTTGATCACTGTTCCCAGGGCCTGGCAGGTCTATCAGATGTGCTCCGCACGTGTTCTGTGGATCGTCATTCTCAACGGGGCCGGTTGGGGCGCAGGATCCGTGCTGTTCGGCTTGGGGGTCGATGCTCTCGGCATGGCGCTCGGCTTCTCCATGATGACTGGCATCTACACTGCTTTGGGGACTTTGGTTCCGTTGGTCGTACTAACGCCTGACCTGGTGTGGACGCACAACGGACTGTTCATCATCGCCGGTAATCTCGTCACCATCGTCGGTGTTGTCCTTTGTGCCGTAGCGGGTGATGTCCGCAACCGTCTGATGCCGCAAACCGATGCACCAACGCAGCTGGGCATCAAGTTTTCGTTCCCCGTCGCGCTTACGATTTGCGTTCTTGCCGGAATTTTCTCTGCGATGTTGAATTTCGCGTTCGCCTTCGGCGGACCGATGATTGATGCCGCGCGCCAACTCGGCTATTCAAAAGATGACGGCGCCAATGTTTTGTGGCTGCTGGCCATTGTGGCCGGAGGCATCCTGAATGTCGGCTACTGCCTCTACCTTTTGCAGCGCAATAACAATTGGACGATGTTGTGGCGTGATACCGCGCCGTGGGACTGGTTTCACACCACTATGATGGCGGCACTTTGGACGGGGTCCTTGTTCGTATACGGTTGGGGGGCCAACGACCTAGGACGTCTTGGACCCGCTCTGGGTTGGTCGCTGTGGAATGCCATTCTCATCATCACGACTTTCGCCTGTGGCTGGCTGACCAATGAATGGAAGGGGGCTCCGCGCAATGCAGTTCGCATGCTGCTAACCGGGATTGCTCTTCTGATTGTCGCAACTGTTTTGTTGGGAATGGGTGGGGCTGGTACCTGAAGTTTCACCGTCAGCAGAAAAATCGTTAGTTAATTTTCGTTTCAAGGAGCACTTGCGTGGCGGCGACTCAACTGAGTGGCGTAGTTCCGATTATTCCTGTCCCTTTCGACGAATCGGAGAACATTGATGAAGAAGCTTTACGTGGCCTGGTGGAGTTTGCGGTGGTACGCAAGTTTTCCGCGATTTGCCTGCCTGCCTACGGCAGTGAATTCTACAAACTCTCGGACGCTGAGCGCGTTCATGTAGTTCAAATCGCCGTGAACCAGGCGGCAGGCCGAACGCTGGTTGTAGCCCAGAGCAATCACGGGTCCTCGCGAATCGCTCTCTCCACGGCACGGGCGCACATCGCGAATGGTGCGGATTTGATTTCTCTGGCTCTTCCCCGGCAATTCGCCCTGCCGGAAAACGAATTGCTGAATTACGTGAAGCCAATCCTGCAGGGACTGGAGGTCCCTTGCCTCATTCAAGATTTCAATCCAGGCGGGCCGACAGTAGGCGCGGATTTTGCGGTGAAGCTACTCGCAGAATGCCCGAACTTTCGGTATCTCAAACTGGAGGAAGCACTGCTGGCAAAAAAGGTGCGTGCGATTCGCACCGCAACGAACGATAAGGTCGGAATTCTAGAAGGTTGGGGTGGCCTCTACATGATGGAACTGATTCCGGCGGGGATCTGCGGCGTGATGCCAGGGTTGGCGCTGGGCGACATGCTCCAACGTACGTTTGATTTGAGAAAAGCGGGAAAAAGCTCCCAAGCCTTTGCGCTGTATCAAAAAGTTCTGCCGCAGCTAGTCTTTGCTCTTCAGAACATGGAGTTGTTTCTTTATCACGAAAAGCGGTTGCTTCAGGCCAGGGGATGCTTGCGGAGTGCTCTCTGCCGCAGTGCCGCTCTCCTGCCTGATTCCGATGCTATTGCGTATGTGGACGAGATCAATGCCGAGCTTATGCATGAAATAGAGAAAGGCGGGTTCGCACACCCGGCGGACGCTCCTCATGATTAGTGCCATCGATCCACGGCAACATCGTTCAGGTGTCCTGCAGAAAGCGCGAGTTTATTTAAACATGTTCGCCGCCGCACGGTACGCGGCATTCAACGCTAGTACAACGGTGGTCAAATGAAAGCTCTCCTTTATCCGTGGTGGGATTCCATGGAAATTGCCGAGCTGCCCAAACCAGTACCCGGCGCTGGCGAGGTTCTAGTGCAAGTCCACAGTTGCGGCATCTGTGGATCGGAACTCGACTCTTTCCGTGCTCGCAGTCCGCGACGTGCTCCGCCTTTGGTGATGGGTCATGAGTTTTGTGGTGTCATTGCGCAGCGCGGTCCAAACGTAACCAAATGGAAAGATGGGGACCGGGTCATTTCGCACGCGTTGGTGCACTGCGGTAAGTGTTCACCTTGTCAGAACGGCTTGACCAACCTCTGTTCGTCTCGTCAGGTTTTCGGTATGCACCGCGCGGGGGCATTCGCTGAATTTGTTTCCGTTCCGGAACAAGTTCTGTTTGATTGGCCCGCTGTACTCACTGCCGCAGAAGCCACCATGGCCGAGCCACTTGCCAACGGTGTGAATGTCATCCAGCTTGACCGCTCCCTGTCTAAGGAGCGGGTCATTATCCTTGGCGCGGGCCCCATCGGCTTAATGTGTTTGGTCGCGGCACGCAGCCTGACCAAGTCAAGTGTTATCGTCTCCGATTTGGTTGACGACCGCTTGGGGGTGGCACGAGTGCTGGGCGCAACAGCCACGTTCAATCCTAAGCAGGAAAATGCTGCCGATGTTGTCAAAGCAACCTGGGGATCCGCCATGGCAGATTACGTCATCGACGCTGTTGGCTCAGTAACGACGAAACGCATGTCGCTGGACCTGGTACGTCCTGGAGGCGCTGTAGTCTGGGTTGGCCTACATGATGATTCGATCGAACTGAGCAGCCACTCCATCACGCTCCAACAGAAGCGCATTCTCGGCACCTACTCTGGCAGCTATAACGATGTGGGGAAAGCGATTTCCATCCTTACCGACAAGGCCACAGATATGAGCAGCTGGGTAAAAGTATTTCCGTTGGATCATGGCGTGCGAGCGTTTCGAGCGATGCTACGAGCCGAGGGCGACGACATCAAGGGAATCCTCGCGATGCCTCTCAGCGAGGCCCAAACGTGAGCGCTCGCGTTTGGGCCACAAACGCGACGGCAGCCAATGGTGCCGCGACAAGGCTAGCTAGTTTGGCATAGGCAATCCGGCCATCAGGCCGCCGTCCACCGGTATACTGCAGCCCGAAAGGTACTCGGAGAGGGGCGAGGCCAGAAACAGAGCGACACGCGCGACGTCCAGGGGTTTACCGAAGCGCCCTAGAGGAATGCGTTCATTCATGGACTTGGCAAATCCCTGAGGATCGGGATTGTCATGCAGGGTCCGTTCCATCATGGGAGTATCAATGCAGCCGGGACAGATCGCATTGACCCGGATTCCGCGAGGACCGAACTCACAGGCAAGCGCTCGCGTGAAGGCTAGCATGCCCCCTTTTGCGGCTGCATAGGGAGCGATCCGCGGTCCGCTGGCTAAAGCGTGCACTGAGGCAGTATTGACGACGCTGCCACCGGCCTTCATCACCGGCAATGCTTCCTTGCAGCAGAGATAGATGCTCTTGAGGTTGACGGCGTGCTGCCGGTCCCATTCTGCGCCGGTGAAGTCCAGGAAATCCTTGTAGTGTGTAGCACCGGCGACATTAATGAGCGAGTCCACACGCCCAAACTTGTGAATAATTGTCCGGAACGCATCAGCCACGCTTTCTTCCACGCCGAGATCGGCTCGGACGGCCAGCGTCTGACCGCTCCCATCGCCAAGCATACCCACCGTCTCGTCCAGCGACTTGGCATTGATGTCAATCAGTGCGAGATGGGCGCCTTGCTCATGGAATAGTTTCGCGACACCTCTGCCGATACCCGAGCCCGCTCCTGTAACTACGGCTATTTTCCCAGTGATCAATTTTGGCTCCTGCGCGCTGCAGACGATTTGACGACTAAAACCCCAGTTTATTTATCGTGCCCGCACTCTGCCTTGTCAATTGAATGGCATACTTCGCACCTTGATTATTTCGAAGGGTGAACAACGCGCCCTTAGTGATCTGAGACGACCGAACGTACACTATTCGGCAAACGCGGCCTTTCCACGTTGAGGTGCGCGAGCCAATATACCTTTGAGAAAAAATGAATGTCTCAGCGCCTCCAAATTGGACAAGGACGTTTCACTTACGAACCTAATGCCGATTGGGTCCAGCAGCCGCCCGGAACCTCGTGGTTGGAAGTGGTTGGCGTTGCTATCGACTCCCATGGACGCGTTTTTATTCTTAACCGCGGCGATCATCCTGTAATGATCTTTAAGAAGGACGGGGGATTCCTGTGTTCTTGGGGTGAAGGACAGTTTGACCGTCCCCACGGCATCACCATTGGCCCAGACGATTCCGTGTACTGCACGGACGATTTTGGGCACACGATCCAGAAGTTTACGCCCGACGGCAAACTTCTATTTAGGATAGGCACTCGAGGGCAGGCTTCCGATACCGGAGCCACTAGTATCGATTTTCGTACCATTCGCTACTCCGGAAAGCCCTTTCATTTTCCCACCAATGTCGCCCTATCCTCGGATGGCTCAATCTTCGCCACCGATGGCTACGGTAATGCACGCGTCCACAAATTTTCTCCTGCAGGCGAACTGCTTTTTTCATGGGGCACGCCCGGCAGTGGGCCTGGACAGTTTGGTGTTCCGCACGGGATCGCGATAGATAAAAACGGAATGATCTTCGTCGCCGACCGCGAAAACAGTCGCATTCAGATATTCTCACCAGACGGGCAGTTCTTGCGAGAGATGCGAGATCTGGCGCGCCCGAGCCAGGTTACATTCGACGCGGCTGGCAATTTATTTGTTGCTGAACTCGGTTTTCGAGCAGGCATGTGGCCGGGAACGCTTCCTCCAACCCAGGATGCTACCGGTGGGCGGGTAAGTATTTTCGATCCGAAGGGTGCTTTATTGGCTCGCTTCGGCGGGGGAAATAATCCAACCGCGCCAGGAGATTTTTTTGCCCCGCACGATATTTGCGTGGATTCTCACGGCGATGTTTATGTGGCGGAGGTTGTGATGTCTGCCGGAGGTAACAGCGGTCTGGTGTCGCCCGACTGTCATACACTGCAAAAACTTTGCCTATGCACAACGGCCCACAACTGAAATTCTCTCAACCAGACATCTAGGGCAGGAGCTTTGGCATATGCCGCACGTACCTCGAAGTTTAGACCATTGCCACAGCATTGAGGACCTGCAGAAACTCGCGCGCCACCGTTTACCAACCCCTATATTCGATTTTCTCGACGGAGGCGCGGAAACGGAAACGACCGCCAGGGGAAACATCTCAGCTTTTGACAAAGTAAAGTTCATCCCGAAGTGCCTGGTCGACGTCAGCTCGGTGAAAACTGCAGTTCGCGTTCTTAACCAAGAACTTGCGTGGCCGGTATTTTGTTCTCCGACAGGTATTTCACGGTTCTTTCATGCCGACGGCGAACTAGCCGTAGCGCGGGCAGCTGCAGCTGCGGGCACGATGTACAGCTTGTCCATCAATGGGACCTGCAGCATCGAGGAGGTTGCCACCGCTACCCAAGGTCCGAAAATGTTTCAGCTCTATGTTTTCAAGGATCGCGACATCTTACGGGAAGTGATCAAGCGTTGTAAGCATTCCAAATACGACGCGCTCTGTCTTGCCGTTGATGTTCCGGTACCTGGAAAACGGGAGCGCGACCTGCGTGCAGGCTTCGGAGTTCCGATTAAGCTTTCCGTAGGTCTGCTGGCCAGTTTTGCGCGGCATCCCGGTTGGCTACTGCAACAGGCATGCCGCGGACGAATGTCAATGCCGATTCCTGCGGAGTGCAGCCGGAGTAAGCGCCTGGTGGTGCAGACCAAATACATTGGCACGCAGTTGGATCCCTCCATCGAATGGAAAGACGTACGCGAGATTATCGAGCTTTGGGGCGGGCCCTTCGCCCTGAAAGGAGTCATGCGTCCTGACGACGCGCGGCGGGCAGCGGATGTCGGTGCAACAGCGGTGATCATATCCAACCATGGAGGCCGTCAATTGGATGGTGAGGCGAGCCCTCTCGAGGTCTTACCGGAGATTGTTAAAGCTGTTGGAGATCAGGTTGAAGTTATTCTGGATGGAGGAATACGCCGCGGGGGACACGTACTGAAAGCTCTCGCGCTTGGCGCTAAGGCATGTTCGGTCGGACGATCCTATCTCTATGGACTGGGTGCGGGTGGAGAAAAAGGCGTGACGAAAGCATTTCACATTTTGCGGACAGAGCTCATTCGCGCGATGCAATTGTGCGGTTGTACGGACGTCGGCAATGTAGATCCAGCCTTGCTGAGAAGATTTTAGGCTTCCTATACGGAATGATTGAATAAGCGAAATCTATTCTCGGGAAGCCCCGGGACCGCCGATTTGATGGCATAGAGTCCCCCGGCTAAGCGATTTCCGCGCGGTGCTTCGAGCGCTGCGGTGGTAACGAACAATGTTTTTCGATCCGCGCCGCCAAAGGTACAGGTGGTGATATTTTGCACCGGCATTTCGATCATACGGTCGATAGTGCCGTTCGGCGCAACCCGGACAACACATCCGCCGTAGAACCGGCAATTCCACAAGTAGCCTTCGGAATCTACGGTTGAACCATCAGGTAACCCGCGCGAAAAACCCTCAAGAAAAGGCTGTTCATGGCTGATCATCCCCGAATCTGGGTCGTAGTCGTAGACCCAGATTACATTGGCAAGAGTATCGCCAAAATAGAAACGGCGGCCGTCTGGACTCCATGCAAGGGTGTTGGAGATTCCAATATCACGACGGAATATCGTTACGTTGTTATCCGGATCGAGACGACATAGAATCCCGTCCTTGCCTCCCGCTTTCCCCGGAGAACCGTCAGGGTTCACGTTATTGCGCATCGAGCCGACCCAAAGCGAACCGCGGGGATCGGCCCGCGCATCGTTCAGTCGAACTGTGGGCCAGCCTTCGAGATGGTAACTATGCTCCCGCCGCAAGTCCGAAGCTGGTTCCCATAGAATTACGCGAGAGCCTAGGACGACAGCCAGCACCTCATCTCGATCTGTCAGCACCACGGCCGTAACCGGCTCATCGAAGAACCAGGTACGCACGCAGTGATCGGCAGGGGTGAAGCGATGAATCAGGAAGCGGTTGATATCGGTCCAGTAGACAGCGCTGTGGGCTGCGTGCCAAACAGCCCCTTCGCCGGCGGTGTCCCCTGTCGGGGCCACGCAAATCGGTTCGGAAATCATTTCACAGTCACCTCTTGTCCGCTTTCCCTTCCCGGCTCTCAGTTGTTGACCGCCGGATAATATTGCTCAACGTTTGCAGTAGTCAGGACCACGTGTGACGTATAGCTAGTCAGGGGAACGTTTTCTCTGGCCAGGATTCTTAGTGCAAGCGAAATCACCCGGTCTCCGTAGGTTTCCGGAAAGTAGGCAACAGAAGCCTTAAGCGGGCCTTTTTCCCGCAAAGTACTCCGAATGTCCGCAGATCCTCCCTGACTTACGATAGCGACCCGATCCACCAAGCCTAATTGCTTGACGGCACGGCAAGCGCCTATGGCTGGCCCATCCCCGAGTGCCGCTATCAGGATTCTCTGGGCTTTGTTGCCCAATGCAAGAAGGGTTTCCTTCGCCGCGCGATATCCATCCTGCACTGTAATTGTCGGAGCGGTTAATACGAGATCGGACTCCCGACATACTTGAGAATGCTCCAGGGCTTCACAGATTCCAGTCTTACGCACTTCGAGAGTCGACCCCATGCCTTTGCCGGAAAGAATAATTATTTTGTCCCACTTTCCACGCCAAGTTGTCTTTACAAACTTGCACATAAATTCCCCAGCCATGCGGCCGGCTTGGTAGTTGTTTCCGCCAAAGTAATAGGCCCCGGGCTGTGCATTATTGATAGCTAGCACCGGAACGTTTGCATCGTGGCATTTGGCCGCGATCAAATGCGCTGTAGTCTCATCCAGTTGATGTTCGATGAGCAAGTCGATTCCTCCCTCAATGAGGATGTCGACGTTAGCCAGGGCTTTCTGCGCGCTCAGGTCATTATTTTTCACGATAAGATCGATGCCAGCCATCCTTGCCGCTACCGCTATGCCATGACTTACCTCTTTGCTGAATCTGAGTTTGTCGCCGATCGCCGCATACCCGATATGACAGCGCATGGTTGACGGCGTTCGACGGAATTTCTTGCTGGATGACAGTCGCATGACGTAGCCACGCATTTCCAGGGTGTAAAGAAGGCGAAAAGCAGAAGAATGAGGTATGCGAGCGCGTCTGGCTACTTCACTTGCCGAAAGTTCCTCGTGAGGACTGTCAAAGGCCTCTAAAACATCCAGTGCCTTGGCCGCGGCCTCGACAAAATATCGAGATTGGACGCCGTCTTTTTTCACAATCCCCTCGGCCAGCAGTCTTTACCGCCGGTTAGTGTACCCCGGAAACGTTCATCTATTTAACACCGATTGTTCACTCTTCGAAATAATTGAAGGCGCATCCAGTTTGACGGATTGACATGGCCGAGATGGCCGACTATCAGTTCAATAGTCCCAAGAATATTTTGAATGAGTCTCATCATCGCACATGTTTTTCAGGCTTTTTCCCGAAAGGAATGAGCGGTTTGAAATGGCCATAAGCACGCTGCCGGCTGGCAGCAATTCCATCCTTAAACGCACTCCGGTGAGCGGGTATCTGATTCGCAGCGCCGTAGTCGCGTCTTTTTGTGGACTGTTGTTTGGCTTCGAAATCGCGGTTATCTCGGGCACTACGGAATGGCTGAAAGCGCATTTTTCCTTAGATAATTTCATGCTGGGATTTACGGTTGCGGCCGGGCTGATGGGCGCCATCGTGGGGTCGGTTGTTGTTGCCAAGCCTACCGATGTTTTCGGCCGCCGCGGTGTGCTTTTCGGACTAGCCGCAACGTTCCTGGTCGTTTCTATCGGCTGTGCCCTGGCGTGGAATTTGGGGTCGTTCATCTTGTTCCGCTTCCTTGGCGGCATTGCGGTCGGCGGCGCTTCGGTGGTTGCGCCGGTGTACATTGCCGAGCTGTCGCCAGCCGCCTATCGCGGACGCTTGGTCACCATAACCCAACTCAACGTCGTGGTTGGAATCCTTTTAGCCTATCTGTCCAACTATCTGATAGGACGGTTGGGTTTGGGGGAGAACGAAGCCCGTTGGATGTTCGGCGCCATGGCTGTGCCATCGGCGATCTTCTTTTTTATGCTCTATTTCACACCGCAAAGCCCCCGTTGGCTCGTTGCCAAGGGCCGAACAGCCGAGGCAAGGAAGGTGTTCGAGCGATGCGGAACGGATACGGGCGATTTAGATAAAGAGATCGCCGAGATCCAGCGCTCGTACGACTTGGAACGCCATGAGATTGAAGAGCCGTTTTTTAGCCGTAAATACTTGAAGCCCATTACGCTGGCCTCGACGATTGCCGCCTTCAACCAACTCTCCGGCATAAATGCTGTACTGTATTACGCCGGCTACATCTTCCAGACTGCCGGAGCCGACAAAACTTCAGCCTTATTTCAATCGGTGATCGTCGGTTTTACGCTGCTGGTGTTTACGCTGGCAGCGCTCTCGGCCATCGATCATTTCGGACGTCGAAAGCTCATGCTAGTTGGATCTATCGGTTACATTTTGAGTCTTGGGGCCGTTGCATTTTCGTTTTACAGCGGCAGAGGTGGATGGTTGCTCCTCGCCAGCCTTCTGGTTTTCGTTGCCTCTCACGCCTTCGGCCAGGGTGGGGTGATCTGGGTCTTCATCGGTGAGATCTTCCCAAATCGCGTCCGCGCCCGCGGTCAGGCGCTCGGCAGTCTTACGCATTGGGTCATGTCGGCCGCCATCTCCTGGACCTTTCCGATGATTGCCGCCAAGTCGGGCGGCTCCGCGTTTACTTTCTATGCGGTATGTATGATCGGGCAACTGCTGTGGGTCGTGTGGGTAATGCCGGAAACCAAGGGTATTCCGCTTGAACAAATTCAGCAGCGAATGGGGATCTCGTAAAGGCTGGATATTGTGCCGGCTTAAAGGAGAGGCAGAACCCTGGAGATGAAAACCTCTCTCCATACGCGTGGAGTGTAAAGCGTTGCCTTCTGGGAAGTTGGCGGCCGACAATCCGACGAGCCAGGCGAATTGCGCCCTACCACGCTGGAGTGCGCCGCCCTCCGGTCACAGGGAGATCACCAGGTCATCCTTGATGCTCAACAGAACAGACAATTTGTTGACGGTCAATGAGCGTCAAAACCTTGTCCTACGCGACCTCGAGCGATGGTGCCGGGACGGGGGTCGAACCCCGATGACTCGAAGGGCGGCGGTTAAAGGGAGGTCACAGGCTGCGAACCATTTACATACTTCGGCCAGGCTAAAATGACCTCATAGGGGCAGAATATGGCAAAACCTTTTTCCATAATTCTGGGACCGAAGTCGAAGGGCCGGCCACGCGGCAAGCCTTTTCAGAAGGGCGAACGCCTGCCTTATCAATTCAAGCCGGGGCAATCGGGGAATCCGGGCGGCAAGCCTAAAGTTCATCAGACGCTGCGGAAGGAGTACGAGTCTTTCCTTGGTGGCCCCGCTCCAGTAGGACTTTGTCGCGAGCTGGGGCTGCCTGAAAAAAGCACCTTTGCGAATATCATTGCAGCCGTCATGTGTTATCGGGCAGTGTTCTCACCTGCCGCGGCGAAGCTGCGTCCTATTTAGGCCAGTGTTCAGTACACGCAATTTGTTGGAGAAAAGTTCCTAGTGTCTGGTCTTCACCCTTTAGAAGGCTCGTAAGAGTGGTTATTTGTTCACGAACAATGCGTAATTGGCGTGAGCATTTTGCATTGGCCTCGGCATCAGAACGCATCGAACATGCGTGCAATTGATTTATATATTCGAGTGTGTCCGACTCAATGATGAGCAGAGCGACAGCCTCACGAAGTACGCGCTGACCGCCGTTGTTCCGAAGAAAATACTCGTCGGTTTGTGTAACCTTACTTCCCATCCGCGCCACTTGCCTTCTTGGTAGAACTGAGGATGCTCTTATAATTCGGCAAGTGCTGGTCAAAACAGCTCGAACTATTAGGTAGTTTGGATCACGGCTGCTGCTCCACTAGCTTTTGCCTACAACTTGTCTAGCAAACGAGATGGCGTTTCATCGATTGCACAGCTAAGGCGGTCATGGAGTTAGGGTATTGTGCGGGAAGGCGCGGCCACTAGGCTCAGGCTTCAAAAATCCGGTAAATGGTATAGCGCAAGTCCTGACGACAGCTCTGAAACATTCGTCGTTTTTCAAGATGAGCTCCAGTTCTTCTAGCAGGCTCATCAATTTCTTACGGTCCCGCTCTCGGCCCGCTTCTTCTATTATTTCGCGTGATGTGCGAGCATGTTAGCTCTCCAGGATATTCGAATGGTTCTCTTTGGTCATGAACCAAGTCGGGTGTTCGTTCTCAACTTTCTCGACTATCCGAAGCAATTTGGATACAGCGGCGTCTAATGTAGTGATCTCGGTTAGCGGCGTGTACGATCTTTCTTTGTTTTCCATCGGCACCTCTCAGTTGATAAATCCTAAAGATGTCCGTGATGGTGTAGCTGTGCAGAATTGGTCACTGCTAAGCACTAAAGGACGAGATGATCACTGCTCAATACCACAAAGATTGTACCTACTGAGTCGAATGCCGCATTCACCAAAGCCGGTTTGGCAAGAGTTCCAACAGAATTGAATGTTTCCTGCACTGCTTGCGGTTGCTCCATCCCTCTGAACGAGATGACGAGGATTGACGGGGAGAGGATGAAGTGTCCGAACTGTGGGGAAAAATTTCTGCCGAGGAAGCTTTAACTCTCTTGCTGAACCTTACGAAGTTTTTCTTCACGCGCTGCGAGAACTGTGTCCACTTCCGGAATCAATTCGGTGAGCCTGCTGGAATCTCTTTCTGCGATGATTTTGGTACAGAGCTCGCGTACTGGCGGTCATTTTTCTCCAGATGATTTAGTCCAAGGGGGGCTCTGGGTTTGGGGTCGGGGGAAGAGTTAATAGAAAGCTGGGGGCGTCTCTCGTGCACTCATGACGCACCAGGGCCCTGCGGTTCCCATTCGGGAAAATTCAACTTCTCCACTTGCAACCGGCGGATAGTGTTGACCGCGTCGGTAATTGCTTCGTGTTCTGCCGATCTCTTCTCGCCCAATTCCTGGAGACGTTGAAAAATGAGCTCTTCAATTTTTTGTTAGAACTTGGACGAGTTTTCCGGGATCGGTTTCATTCTGGGCGACTTCACATAACTCGCCCCAATTTATTGCCCCCCCTATAGGATAATTCGCCATCGCCATTCTTAGTTTTGCGAACTCCTTAGGTTAGGTTTTATACATTGCGGCGCGAGTCCCTGTATGCCGGGCTCTTGACACAGCACAAAACATCAGGACTTGGTATTACGGCGAACGCTAGAATACGCTCTGTAGGTTTTCTAAGCTGCCCGAAGAAGCGATTCGCGGGGCTGAGGCGACTACTCGGGGGAGCTCCATTCCTTTTTGAGCTAGCCGGCTGTTCGCAAAAAAAACCGACCGACGGTTCTAATGTGATCAGAAATTCGTCTCCCCGGGGTCTAGCATGTGGAGCGAAGAAGTTCGGGTATTATGCGATCCAGTCCGCATCAGTAAGACAACAAATTGTCAATCTTATTGATCATTCTTTTGGTGCTGCTCGTGCTCGGCGGTAGGGGCTGGGGTTTCTCTCGTAGGCGGGGTAACAAATGACGAGCGCCGAAAATGCGTGGGTGCTAGATATGATTAAAGCAGCGGAACTCTTGTTGGCTGAGAACGCGGCTTTAAAGATTGTTCTAGAATCGCACCAAATTCCTCAGACGACGTGGGAAAAAGAGTGCTCGGAGCTAACAGCTGATTCTAGGCATCTCGGGTTGGTTCATGAGCAATTTCAACCGCTGCTACAAGAGATTTCACGTTCTATAAACCTATCCAATTCCTTGGAAAATTTAGCCCAAGCATTTCCCAAGTCCACGAGGGCTAACTAACACCGCAATACCAGGCAGAGCGTCTCCGGGGGAAACGCAAATCTGGACGGCCGCCGACTTTCAGGCCTGGATTTGACCGTGGAAGTAGAGACAGCAGTGACAAAATATCTTGAGGCAAAGCTCCCAGGCTCGGCGTGAAGTCGCAGAGCGTCGTTCCACAATCGTCGCAAGCTTCAGAAACTAGCCGTCCACACTCAAAAGAGTGATGTCGGTATACGACTTCCCGACCACAATCTGCCAGTGCGCTCACACAACCTCGGCCGCCGGTGCCGAAGTTCATAGTCGGGTGCACTCAGCATGAAAATGCCCCCACTTTCATCTCAATGGCTTCGGATATCCATGTCGCCTACGCCAAGATTGAGGCAGTTGAAACTAGAAACGGGAAGACGCGGTACCTTGTCCACAAATGACCGAGTCATTCGATCGAGCGCGGGCCTTAGTCCTCTGTCAAAACGTACTCGAATAGCATTCATATTTTGACTGAATTCGTTCAGAGCGTTATAAACATTCACTGTAGGCGTTCTATCAACAGTGTCGCAAGGGATGGGAATGAAGAAAAACTGTGGAAGTCGCACCCTGCTCAATCGCCGTGAGGCATTGGTTCTGTCGGCCACGGCGAGTATGGGCATCGCCCTCGCAAAAGACGGCTATGCTTCCGACAGCGTCAAGACAGCGGCTCATCAGCGGAGGGGAAATTGCACCACTCCACGCTCCGCGGTGGCCACCACCCGATACGGCAAGGTGCGTGGTTATGTCGATGGCGGAGTCTTCACTTTCAAAGGCATCCCCTACGGCCAACCCACCGGAGGCCAAAATCGCTGGCTTCCGGCCAAACCGCCGACGCCATGGAAAGACGAATACCCCGCTATGGTCTACGGCGCCAATTGTCCGCAGACCCTGCACAATTTCACCGCCATTGAGCAGTCCTTCTTATTCGACTGGGACGACGGCTACATGAGCGAGGACATGCTCAAGCTCAATATCTGGACGCCAGCTCTTACAGGCAGCCGGGCCGTAATGGTTTATTTCCACGGTGGCGGATTTAGTTTCGGATCGTCCTATGAGCTGCCATCGCATGAAGGCGCGCAGATGGCGCGCAATCACGATGTAGTTCAGATCTCGGTGAATCATCGCTTGAACGCTCTGGGATTTCTTGATGTCTCCGAAATTGGCGGTGCGGGATACGAAGATTCCGTCAATGTTGGGATGACCGACCTAGTCGCCTCGCTGCAATGGATCAAAGAAAACATCTCCCACTTCGGAGGAGATCCTAACAAAGTAATGATCTACGGCCAGTCCGGCGGAGGATCCAAAGTGACCTGCCTCATGGGAATGCCTTCGGCGGCGGGCCTCTTCCATCGTGCTTCCGTGCAATCGGGAGGAGGAGGCAACATCCCGAGTAGTGAGCAATCGAAAGAATTCGCGCGCCAGGTCATCAAGGAACTCGGAGTCGCGCCGAACGACATCAAGGCGCTTCAGAACATGGATTGGTCGAAGCTGTTCGCAGCAGGAAACACTGTAATGGCCAAAATAAATCCTGCCCAACGAGGCTTGGGCGGTCCCGGCGCCGCACCTACTGCAACACCTCGCGTGGGATGGGGTCCGACGCTCGACGGACGCATTGTCAACGTCCGTTCGTTCTACGACACAGCTCCCGCAGTATCAAAAGATGTCCCGATGCTGGTCGGTTCAGTGAGCGAAGAAGGCATGCGTTACAACCAGAATCCAACCGAAGCCGAGTGGCACACAACTCTTGCTACGGCAATAGGAGAAGAAAAAGCCAGCGCCTTAATCGCCGCCATGAAAAAATCCCATCCGGAAAAATCCATCCGCACTCTGTCCTACGGCGTGCAAGGTTTGACTGCACGTAATAACGTACAGCGTATAGGAAAATTGAAATACGAACAGGGAGGAGCTCCCGCATATCAGTATTACTTCACCTGGCAATCTCCGATGCTCGATGGAATTTGCGGTGCATGGCATACAGCCGAGTTGGCCTTCTGTTTCGACAACACCAAACGATGCGAACAGGGAACGGGCAACACACCCGAAGCCCAGGCACTCGCCAAAAAGATGGCCACAGCATGGGCCAACTTTGCGCGCACAGGAGATCCCACCCAGTCCGGCTTGAAGTGGACGTCAGCCGATACTACGCGCTCTCAGACTATGATCTTCGACAACAACTGCCACGTGGCCGATGATCCCGAAAGCGAAGTGCGCAAAACCCTATTGAGCTGAAAAGAAGAGTTGTTGCCCCTGAGCAACTCAAGCAGCGTGCTGCTTACAGGAATCGTAGATCTGCATCATTAGTTCCATGTCACGCAGACCTTCTTCCCCGGGGGTCTTATTTTGTTTGTTCTGCTGGATGCATTCTGCAAAGTGGTCGGCTTCGGCCACGAACTGTGAGGGGTCACGCTCCGGAGGCGACATCACAATCGGCGCTTCTCCATTGAAGTCGGCGCGTAAAAGAAGCCCGTCATAGTTGAAGGCATTTTCGACATTCAGTACGCCCTTGCTGCCGTGGACTCGGAAATATCCAGCCATATTGGCGCCGTACGTGGAGTTGCAACTAGCCACGACGCCAGAAGGAAACTTCATCGTCCAGGAAATGTTTTCTTCTATGTCGGCGAAACGGCCGTCCTGGTCGATCACCGAAGAGTAGGCGGAAAGCACGGACGGTTCTTCAGTGGTGAGATAGCGGCAGGCGTTGAGCGAGTAAATTCCTACATCCATCAAGGGACCGCCGCCGGCCATTTTGCGGCTGGTGCGCCATTCCCCTTTGGCGATGTTGAATCCGAATGCACTTTCGATGGCCTGTACCTTGCCGAGCTTGCCGTCACGAATCAGCTGCACCGCACGCTGGTTGACCGGCTCGAGATGGCAACGGTAACCGATCATCAATTGTTTGTTAGCGAGTTGCGAGGCGGTGATCATGGCGCGCGCGTCGCCAACAGTGGTGCACATCGGTTTTTCGCACAGCACGTGTTTGCCGGCCTTAGCGGCACGGATGGAGTATTCTGCGTGCATGCTATTGGGCAGCGCGATGTAGACGGCGTCTATCTCCGGATTATTGGCGATGGCATCGTATTTGTCGTAGCTATAAATGCTGCTGGTGGGGATTCCGTACTCGGCGGCCATGCGCTCAGCCTTGTCGCGATGTCCGCTGACCATCGCTGTGACGCGCGACAATTTGCTGGAGTTCTTGATGGCCGGCATGAAGTGCTGCATGGAAATGCGCCCCAAGCCGACGATGCAATATCGGACTTTAGGTGGTTCGACTTGCGCATAGAACTTTGGAACAAACTGCGCGCCTAGTCCTAGCGCCATTAAGCGGTTGAAGGCACGCCGCGTAAATTTCATGGAGACCCACCTCAAAAAATGCCCTGGGGACACCGACAATCTGCCGACGATTCACAGCGGCATCAGTCTACTACTTTCTCTCGACCCAATTGATCCCGTTACGGCGTGATCTTCAGGTTCGAGAAATGAGCGATGGTGCCGGGCCCCCACCCAGTTCACGAGCCCACGTCTTAAGCCTGCTAGCGACTTCCTGAAGAAGAATGTCCCCGACCGCGTGTCCATGCGAATCGTTGATGAGTTTGAACCGATCAAGATCGAGGAACAGCAGCGCGACTTTATTCTGTCGTCGGCGAGCTCCAGCGAGGGCTGTGGCTAACCGATCCTGAAGGAGCACCCGATTCGCGAGCCCAGTACGAGAGCTCTGCCTTTCGTCTTTGAAGGGAATCTCCTAGATTGCGGAGGTGCTCCGTTGGGTAGGTCCAACCGCATTCGGGAGCACTTGTATTCCGAGGGCATATACCGGGCCTGAGATCATTACTCGCACCCGCTACGATTCCCAAATCTGCTAAATAGTGGCTATGTCTTCTGCGTTCCCTCTGTACTGTTGCGTACAAATAGGCAAGTATGTGAAACTACGTCGGATGCAATTGGAAATGGATATTAATAAACGCGCAACCCTGACGAAAGGCATTTTTCGTTATGGCGCCGACGACGCGGCACAATGTTGGGGAGTGGAGTGTGTGGCTGTTCAAGAGGTCAATGGCGTGCGAAGGTCTGAGGTGGCTAGGGTGGGTTTCCTGGCTCTAACGTTCCATCATAGTCGATAATGTGACAACTTAGCGGCATGAAAAAGGCGGAAATATGCGAGCATGTCTCCTGAAGGCCAGTTAGCCCGACGCGATGCAGTGCTGTTTTGGTGTGAATTGCTCGTATTGCGACTATGATTTCAATGCCGCTTGGATCGGATTGAATGTCGAGCGGAACGATACCAGATCGCCCAATTGTCGATAGACTTTTCAAGCTAAGAGTCCGCGGCCGGTCCCGCCCGCACTGGCCGCACATTCCATTGCCCTTTTCAGAATTTCCATGCGCAGACTCTTGATGGCAGCACAAGCGCTACTGACAAAATCCGCACCCCCAAGTGGTAAGACACATCATTCCATCGCAACTGATTGGCGAAAGCTGAAAGCTTCGCGTCCTTGCCGCCCATGACGTACAACTAGCGCCGTCCTTATAGTTTTTTCGCGTCGCCATGTCCTTAAACAACTTCGGACTGGGGTTGAGCGGCTGAAGACAAGAGTCAGTTCTGGCCTAACGGGCGCATCCCGGTCGAGCGCATGAAGAGGACACTAAAAAAACTACCCCAGAAACGTGCACCAATCGAGTTGTCGAATTCCCCGTTTTTCGGAGAGTCTTTTGATATCATTTTCCGCGTGGGATCCACACGTGCCGTAAAAAACCCCTCCGGATTCAGCCCGGAGAATTTCCTTGCCATGATAGGCGTAGGCCGGAAGATTGTCTTTGTCCCTAAGAAGCGCCCGGTTTTCGTTCAAGGCGCTGTCAGCGATGCTTTGTTTTATATTCAGTCAGGAAAAGTGAAACTTACTGTCCTGTCCAAAATTGGAAAGGAAGCCACGATAGGTATCTTGAATTCGGGCGATTTCTTTGGAGAAGGGTGCCTTGTGGGTCAGCCGCTTCGCATGTCGTCAGCGACCACGATGGCCGACTCCTCGCTGATGAAAATTGAGAAGAAGTCCATGATGGATACGCTTCATCGGGAGCACACGCTTTCGGACATGTTTGTGGCCTATTTGTTGAGCCGAAACATCCGATACGAAGAGGATTTGGTAGACCAACTCTTCAATTCAAGCGAAAAACGGTTGGCAAGAATCCTATTGCTCTTGGCCCATTTCGGCAAAGAGGGACGGACGGAGAACATGATTGCGAACATGAGTCAGGAGACTCTAGGTGAAATGGTGGGTACAACCCGCTCCCGCGTCAGTTTTTTTATGAACAGGTTTAGGAAGTTAGGCTTCATTCACTACAATGGTGGAATAGAAGTTCACAGTTCGCTTCTGAATATAGTGCTCCACGACTGATCGATGGTAGCGCTGCTACAATAGAAACGGAGGCAGTTGCTTCCTTCTCCTCATTCAGGTCTTCTGAATCTAAGCGCTGGCCGGAAAAATGGCGGGAAATGCCAAAAACAGCCCGCCACAGCCAGGGCCAAATCTTTTTGCGATGAGCCCCGGCACATTGTCAGCTCCTCCGCATAAAAAGTTCCCCGTATCCGTACCACCTCACCTGGCGAATGGCGTCGGTATTTACTTTGATGATCATGAGAACCTCCGAAGGATGAGGTACCAACCGAGGACCGCGCAGACGAACCGAAGGAGCAAAGCCAGGAATGTGATCAATCGCGCCGACCATTTTCCGAGAAGCAGCAGTCTGGAACACACGGCGGCATATACCGAACGGCGATCGCTCCGATGATCCGAGAATAGCAACCGTTAGAGATAAAAAAGCCCGGTTCAGGGGGAAACTAGGGATCACGGTTCCGCGTAACACTTCAAGAAAATTTGGTTTAAAAGAAAACGCGGATAAAACGTAGGTGAACAGCGCGAGGCTGAGCCATTTGAAGATGTTCGCGATGAATTTATACGAACCCCAAATTTGAAAGGCGATTACTGCAAGAGCGATCGGCACAATCAGCGACCAACCAGAAGACAGCGATATACTAAACATTGCGCGGATAGTAGGTCTTCAATACCCCAGCCAGACCGCGGCCAGAGACCATTCCTATCTTGGCGCACATGAATTGCATGGAACCCTACAGGCCGCCGCTCCGTACGAACTGGGGATGGCTGCCGGCCTGGAACCCGCTTATGTGCGCGGCCAAGCTTATCTAGCACCGCATCAAGGCAGCCAGGCGGAAGGCGAGTTCCGCAAAATCATCGAGCACCGCGTCATTGCATTGAACTCACCTATCGGCGCTCTTGCACGTCTCGGCATCGCCCGCGCCTATGTGTTGCAAGGCGACACCGTCAAAGCCAAGGCAGCATATCAGGATTTCCTCACGCTCTGGAAAGACTCGGACGCCGAAATCCCCATCCTGAAGCAAGCCAAGGCCGAGTACGCGCGTTTGCGATAGTGTTATCTCTCTATCCCTCGCTACGCCTACTCGTAAAGTCGCCTGCTGTTAGCAGACGATAGCTTCGCGAATCGTGGCCCGGATGCGTTCTCGTCGTACTACGAGCAATCCGGAAGTCGTTCCGGTCCAGAAGCCGGCTTGGAAGAAGCGCAGCGCGGCGAATGGCGGTGCCGCGAAACTGCCGCGAATCCCGTTTCTGGCCAGTCTCCGGATTGCCAACTGTCCGAACAGTGAGACCGGTTCTTTCCAGTGGTTGCGAAGCACTGCTCGACCGCAGAGGAAACTTTCTGGATATTGCGATTACCAACTGCCGACCGGAGAAGCTACTGCGTGATTCCACCGCAGAGAATAGATTTGCACGACGCTGGTGTCGCTCATCATAGCGACTCGCCCATCGGGTGTAATCGAGAGAAGATTCTCGGACCAATCTGAACTAACGCTCAACCCATTCGAACGTGGCAACGAGAGTCCATTTCCCATCGGCAATATTCAACCGGTAAACTCCCGGTTGCTCTCCGGGTTCTGCGAGCTATTTTTGCCATCAATATGGACTTGGAGTCGCCTGACCACCTCCAGTAGCCCCAGTCAGCCCCAAATTGTTTCAAGGTTCTCCAGGTTTTCGTTTCTCGAGAATAGACGACCATGCGTTTTGGTGGGTTCGCGATTGCAACCATGTATTTTCCATCGGGCGACCAGGAAGGGACATACATACCCTCCGAGCCCGGCCACACGGACACTTTTTTGCTCGCGAGATCCAGAACCTTGATACCGGTGAAATGTCCCGGAGTAGGAAAGTCGTTGAACTCGATGGATGTCCCGTCCGGAGACCAGGTGGGAGCGACCTCGAATTTTCCTTCCGAAGTGAGTTGCTCGGGAACGCCGCCATCGATAGAGACGCGGTAGATTTCCCTGAAATTAGAAAAGACCACCCACTTGCTGTCGGGAGACCATTCCGGCATCCATGCTGGAATGTTTGTCAACGGGAGCCTTTCGCTGCCGTCAAGCCTGCTACGCCATAAGAAATGACGGGGGTAGTCGGCGTAAACCATCCATTGGCGGTCAGGAGAAATCACGAAACTCGAGGCGGCCAGGCCGTTCAGGAAGGGAATGAAACGTTGCTCTTTAGAGTCGTAAACCTGCATCGATCCCTGCGCGACCCTGCCGATGACAAGCAGGCTGGCGCTGTCCCGGGTCGGAGTCATAGCCACAACATCCATTTGCTCCGGTGTAAGACGTACGGCCGACGCTTTCTTCCAAAATTCGAACCATGGCGGAGAGACTAATTCGTAAGTGCTGCTGAACCCGCCGCGGCTCGAGATAAATACGAAATGCCGGCCATCGGGAGTCCACTGGCCATCCCGTTGATCGGCATCAGACGGCCAATCGAGGGAGAGTGGGTGAACATTGCTGCCATCTGCATTCATTTCGAAAATCCGGTCGTGGATCGCTTGAGGTTTGTCCGTCCACAGTCACCCGAATTCGCTTCGAGTCGGGCGAAAATCGGGGCCAACCTGTGAACCATGCGATTTGCATTCCAGATTTCTCTGGAATTTGCGCCATTCGCATCGCTGACAAAAACAGAGTTCAAATCCGCATATACGAGCGAATGCCCATCCGGTGACCAACTTGCGCCACGCGCCATCTGGTTCCCTAGTCTTCGTGGCGAGCCACCCAGGACCGGAATGGTCCATAGACTGCCTCGTCCTGTCTCGTCGTTTAGATCCGCCTTGAACATCATCAACTGGGAAGCATCAGGAGAGATGTCCCAAATCCTCATTCCCAAGACAGACGCCTGCAGCGGTTGCATAGCGCCCCCGGTTACAGACATTTCGACAGGGTGCCCATCGCTTTGAAAATAGAGCCTGCGCCCCGTCGGTAACCATTCCTCCGTCTTTTTTGTCGCCTGTAAAAGTAATCTGCTGAATTTCCAGGGGGGCTGTTGGGCCGCGAGATCCACTCAGGCTGACAAGAAGTAAGACAAGAAGTACTGCCGTGAATGCCGCTGCGGCAAGCAGCCACAGCCAGACCTTCCTTCCTGCTCGTACGCTGCTTGTCGCGGCTGAGACGGCTCCGCTGGTCGCCTGCGTGCTCAAATGGCGCAAGTCAACCGCGATTTCTTTAGCAGTTTGGTATCGGTCCTCCGGGTCCTTGGCGAGACACTTGAGAATAATGTCATCAGCTTTTGCCGACAGCTTTCCGTTGATGCTGCTCGGCGGAGAAGCAGGACGATTCAGAATTTCATCAACCAGCCGCGCATGCAGCGATGAACTATACAGGCGCTGACCCGTGGCAATCTCATAGAGCACGACCCCCAATGCATAGATGTCAGACCGAGTGTCGAGATTCTCACCACGCAATTGTTCCGGCGACATATACGGCAGTGTGCCCGTGATCGTGTTCGTTTCGGTCAACGTGGCAGGGTCGGATTGATTGGCCTCAGCCACCAGCTTTGCCACGCCGAAATCGAGGACTTTCACCAGCCCCGATTGAGTAACGAAGATGTTGCCCGGCTTGATATCGCGATGAATCACTCCCTTGGAGTGTGCGGCGGCGAGCGCCTCGGCAATGGGCATTCCCAATTTCGCGACGAGCTCAGTGCCCACCGCTCGCCGGCCGGCAATATACATAGCGAGCGTCTGCCCATCGAGATATTCCATTACGATAAATTCCCGGCCCTCGTACACGTCGATATCGTAAATCGTGCAAATATTGGGATGGTTCAGCGACGAAGCGGATCGGGCCTCGCGACGAAAACGTTCTAGCGCGACGGAATCCGCCGCCATGTGCTCAGGGAGAAATTTCAGCGCCACCAGGCGGCCAAGTCTAGTGTCCTCGGCCTTGTATACCACTCCCATGCCGCCGAAGCCGATTTCTTCAAGAATGCGGTAATGTCCAACCGCAACGCCCTTCAGGTCAGGCCTGGGCGCAGCTGCCGCCGTGACGGGCCGAACGCTGCTGGGGTTCACTGTGCCCGCAAATGCCGGCTGCTCGATGAAGCTGGCAGAGTCGCTGTGATGAGCGAGCAGCGATTCCACCTCGCGGCGCAGTTCTTCATCGCCAGCACACGATTCCTCGATTACAGAGCCGCGCCGGCTTTCGTCCGCCTCGAGAGCCTTGTGAAAAATGCTTTCGATTTTGCTCCATCGCTCAGGCTTCATCGGATTTATTTTCGCTCAGGGCGCGCATCAGCCACGCCTTGGCCAACCGCCAATCTCGCGCCACGGTATCGGGTGAAACCTTCAATACTTCAGCGGTTTCCTCGACGCTAAGACCGCCAAAAAAGCGCATCACCACGACCTGGCTCTTGCGGTCGTCCACCTTCGCCAGTTGATTGAGAGCATCGTCTACAGCGACCAAATCAGCGGAGGGTTCCGGAGAGATTGCCAGAGCATCGTCCAATGAAATCGCTTGCATTCCATCGCCGCGTTTGTGCGATCGCCGGGCACGGGCATGGTCAGTGAGAATCCGCCGCATTTGTCGCGCACACAGCGCGAAGAAATGCGCCCGGTCCTGCCAGTCGATCAGCTTCAGATCGGATAGACGCAGATAAAGCTCATTGATCAGAGCCGTCGTCTGTAGGGTATGGCCGTCGCGTTCCCGTCCCATGCAACGCCTGGCGACCAGATGCAGCTCGCGATAAACCTGAGGAGTCAGCTTGTCCAGAGCACCGTCGTCGCCCCGGCGCCATGCCTGAAGCAGTTGGGTGATCTCGTGTCCGAGAGCGTCATCCATCCAAATCCGTAGGCCGGAGGGGTGGCCAATTGCGTAAACTTTACCACATCCCCCGCCAAGTGCCCCAAGTAGTTCCTTTCCCACTTACAGGTTTACGCTGCAATTTTCGCTATATGAAGTGAAGGCAAACAAACAGGCGCGGCAAGAACGACAACCGCGCCCCAGATCATTAAGGAGAGTGACATGAAATCGACACTCAAGAAGAAGTACCCACGTTTTGTGGCCCTGGTAGCTGTGGCAATTATCGCGACGATAGGAGCCGCCCACGCAAGTGGCAGGCGGGACAATGACGATCAACTCGCCCAAGCCGCTGAACTGGAACAGCAAATTCACGCGACCTTTCACGCGGCGATCAGCGTGCACGATCCGATAAATGGCGATTCGCCGGAAGTGATCACGCAGCGAATCCGTAAAATACTCGCGGTCTGGACTAAAAACGCCCAGCTCACGGTTGTCGGCACCTCTGCCACGGCCGGAAACTATATCGGCAACGGCGATCCGGATGATCCCGAAAGTTGCCCTCTACCCTCGGGCGACACCTCTGCCGCCGGCCAACAGGGCACGCTGTGCACCTTTTTCAAGTATGTTGCCGGCGGGTTGCAGCCAGCCAATAAGTTCGTGTCGCTTTCCCCGGCGTACAAAACGAAGTATGTCCCGGTGAAGAATGATGAGGGCCAATGGAAATCATCGGTGTATTTCGAATGCCATTACTTCGACGTGTCATTGAATTCAGCCACCGGCCAGCCGTTTTGGACAGCCAAGAGCCACGTAAGCCTTAGCGGTGAAGCCAGAAAGATCCACGGACGCTGGTTGTTGACGCACGTCAGTTCATTCGCCGTTCCAGTTCCGGTTCCGTGAAGCAGTCAATCCACCAATTCCACAGGCCGCGCTCTCGCGAATGACGGCGCGTCGGCCAGCAGCCGATGCTCAAATACACGTGCGAAACTTCAAGGCACGCCTAACGTCCATTTGGCCATCGTGTGACGCTGGGATCAGAATGATCGGGCCCGAACGAAGGATAAAAGGCAGGCGCTGATTCCCGATCGACCACGAACGCCGGTGCGCGATGCGATAGTGCCCGGCCACCAGATGGCTGTCCATTCCCCGGACATAGCGTGGAACCCGTCGCGTGTTCATCTTCGGGTCAGTTGCGTATCGCTGGGCAACATCCAAGGCGCCAGCGGTTGAGGACCTCCCAAAAGCCGCGCCATTTGCTCTGCCGCTCTTGGAACTGACTCATCGATCGAACCATGAGATGGGTTCGTCTCGGAATGAGAGCACCTTTTGTCGTCACGCGCCACGCCCATCGCGATGGTAGCACGCGATTCGGCGATCGAGAGGTTTCGCCATGCTATGGTCTGCTTCCGGATGACGGGCAACCCGGAGATTGAACCACGAGCCCCCGGGCCATAAGTCGGCTTCGAGGAAATCAGCATTGATCTCCCAGAAGCACATTTCTAGATAGCTTCTGAGTTGCCGACCAACCGCCCGGAATTCGGGAATACCGAACCTCGATGAGTGACTTGCCCTGGAGGTGTCAATTGGAGAGGGGAACTTCTGGTTCGTGGCTTGCCCAAAGCTTAGCAAGATCAAGGGGCTGGAGAGTTTAAAGGCTACCCTGGACATCTTCACCATGATGAATGGTGATAACGATTTTCCCTTGTGCATGTCCTTCTTCGCGATAGCGAAGGGCTTCAGCAACCTCGCCTAATGGGTACCGTCTGTCGATGATAGGTACGATCGTTCCGGCTTCAAGAAGATCTTTCAGGAGACGCAAATCCGCCCCGTTTATCTTCGCAATAAAGAAACGCATTTTCTTACTGCCAATCCACGACAGAAGTGGCCCCAGGGACACCGCCTGGAGAATTCGAGCCAAACCACCTCCAACCATGACAAAGATTCCTTCCCGACTGAGCGCGCGCCTGTAATCGAAAATCGAATGATGTGCGTTCGCACCGAGAATCAGATCGTATCGCAACCCGCTGCGTGTGAAATCTTCTCGCGTGTAATCGATAACGTGGTCGGCGCCGATCACTCGCGCCCTGTCCACATTCCTCGGGCTGCACACGGCAGTCACTTCAGCCCCAAATGATTTGGCAATCTGGACAGCGAAAGTCCCCACACCGCCAGACGAGCCATCGATCAAAATCTTCTGCCCGCGCTGGATTTGACCCTGATCGCGAAGACCCTGAAGGGCTGTGATCGCCGCCACCGGCACGGCTGCCGCCTCCTCGAACGACATGTTGGACGGCTTCGGCGCCAGGTTTTCTTCACTGGCACACACAAACTCAGCAAATCCTCCCATGCCTTTTCCCGCGAACGATGCTCCGAACACTTCTTCGCCCGGCCGAAACCGCTTTATGTCGCGGCCGACCGATTCAACTCGCCCTGCAAAATCAGCGCCTGCGATCTTGTGTTTCGGCTTGAGGAGTCTCCCAAGTTTCGGAAAGAAAAACAATGGCCCTCTTATCGTGAAACCGTCGAGCGGGTTGACCGACGAGGCATAAAGCCTGATCAGCACCTCGTCCTCCGCGGGCACAGGAGCTGCTACCTCTGTGAGCTGCAGCACGTCCGGTGGTGGCCCGTATTGTGTGGTTACAACGGCCTTCAAAGCATTGCACCCCCTGGGACTTGCGAGAAATGTAGCATAGTCGCGGTGCCGGACGAGATTTACTGATTCGAAGGGATCACAATGAAAATGAATGTGTTGTCGGCGGGTTCGGAAGATTCGTGTATCTGCGATTTCAATTGGCGCATTATCGCTGAATCACTCACCGAACTATCGAGGCGGCAGCATTGCAGGCTGTCCGCCGCTTGCGATTCTCGGCGGATGACGGGCAAGCCGGAAGTTATGCCGGCCAGAAGTCGGCTTGGGGGAAGTGTAGTGGGGCTGCGCGCCGCACCCGAACTCCCCGAAGCCCGTTTCTCGACAACTTCTGGATTGCCGACCCTGCGGGAGTTGCTGATTTAGCCCTACGCCGCACGGTCAGTCAGGAGTCGCTGGTCAACTTCACAAAAGTGGATTTGGGGTTCACGCCGACTATTTGCAGACCCACGCATCACGCCTGAATCGGGGATGTGAGATTATTTGATCCGGTTCGCGCGCAGATCAGTGCCCCCTTCGTGCCAGATCAGTTCCGTCGCCCGACCGTTGCCGTCGGTCACAAAGGTGATCTGAGAGTCAAAGGCCTTAAAAAAATAATCGCGGGCGCTCTCCGGAAATATCTCATTCTTCTGACCATTTATCAGCGCGAATAAATGATCGCCCTCTCGGACAATGCTGATCACGACAGAAGTCACGTCGTAACTTCCGAGATAATTGTCGTACAACTTCGGATCGACGGTACTCTCTTTGTGATCGCCCGGAGGAAGTCCCAGCACAATCTTGAGGAGTTTTGATGCCAATTCGGACGCGCCAGCGGCGTCGGAATTTATCAGCACCACCACGCCAGCCCGTGCATCCGGTGCGATCATCATCATCGCGCTGGTTCCTTGCTGCGACCCTCCGTGACCCACATCTCTCACGCCTTCCGTCTTTCCAGCTTGCCAACCAAGCCCGTAAACCATTCGTCCCAGCCCGTCCGACGGCATTTGCAGTGTCCACATGATGTCTCGCGTGGCGCGCTTGATCAAACGATCACTGAGGATCGCCGCCTCAAATCGTGCCATGTCAGGTGCGGAGGAAAGCCAGCCCCCGCCGGGAACTTTGTAGCTTGCATCCAGAAATTCCGCATTCACTACCGCACCGGATTTATCTTTTGAGTAGAAACGCGCGCGTAACGGGATAATGGCGAAGCGATCGTCCGGACGCGTTTGCAACATGTCTGCCGGAACCAGAACATGCTCGTGGACGTAGTCCGCGTACTTCTCGCCGGACGCTCCTTCAATTACGCATCCCACCAGGGTGTAGCCTTGCGTGGAATAATTAAAGTGTGTTCCCGGCTGTCCCACCAGCGGATCGTTCGCGAAAAACTTTAGGCCTGCTTCGATTCCATTTTCAAAGTGGCGCGTGTTACCCACTTCGGGGTCGCTCTGGGATTCGGAGTAGGGAGTTTCAGGCACGTGATAGTAACGGATTCCGGCGAGGTGTCCTAAAAGCTGTCGCGTGGTGATAGGCCAGGGCTTCTGCGGAAATGCCGGGCAGTACTTCTGCACGGGGGAATCCAGATCCAGCTTGCCGTGTTCCCAAAGCTCCATGGCGGCAGTTGCCGTGATCGATTTCGAGATCGAGGCGAGGCGGTATAGCGTTTGTGATGTCGCAGGAACAGCGTTCTCCAGATCGGCCATGCCGAAGCCCGCTGACCACACGAATTCTCCATCTTGTACAAGCGCCGCAGACATGCCCGGCGCCTTGCTGGCCGCCATGAAGTTAGAAATAGTGCTTTCAACCTTGGTTTGCTTCTCGGTTGAAAGCTTCCCGGTCTGAGCTACCGAGCAACTCGCGGCTACCAGGTACGCGAGAAGCCGCACAAGCGTTGTAGCGATGTTCTTACATTTCTGGCGACGAAGTCCGCTATCAATGCAGCATGTCTCTTGATTCATGTCTCACTCCCCCACCGTCGCTGCGTCTGACCGATGCCATTTGTCATCTTTGCTGGCCCGGCCACCCCACGCTGCAGCCTCCTATGGTATCTCGAAAACGAAGCCTCCCGCGGCCGCCTGCTTGGCGTGACCGTTCGGCACTGGGGCTGGGTCCAATTGCAGCACAGTCGGCGCCTCGGGCCTCTGTCGTTCGCCTTCTGGATGTCCAGGGATACGGTGTTCAGGGAGATCGCTCCCCCTTGTCTCGAAGGGTGGAGCTGTCCTCGCCGCTTGTGGGCGGATCACGGGCTACCCGGAAGTTATGCCCCCGGCCCAGACTTTCGACGACGCGGGCCATAAGTCGGCTTCGAGGAGATCTTTCCGAAGCCCTTTTATGAATACTATCCGGTTCGCTATAGGCGACTCAGACAATGCGATGCGGGTTGCGTGTGGGTGTACTAGTGAGCCAGTCGGACTCCATGCACGAGCAAGCGCACCATCACCATCGCGACCAGCGTAATCACTAAATCCCAACTGGTGAATGAAGAGATGGCCTCGGCTGGCCTCGTAGTCGAGAACGCGACGGTCGCCCCTATGACGGCAAACAGCCAGAACACCGACCCTCCCACGGTTGACCCAATCAAAAAAGTCGGTAGCGGCCAATAAACCAATAATATAAGCGCAGTTCCAACCAGCCAGGGCGCAACCGTCGTGCAGCCAACCGCCTTGACACGGCCGAAGTTACTGGGTGCCCATCCGACCAATTTCCTTCCTGTGAAGAACATAAAACACGTCAGGAGCACAAATCCCGTCATCGAAGCCAAGTAGCGAACGACTTTCGATGCATCGAGGAAATTGAACGCGAGACTGAAATCTCCTCCCAGAGCCGAGCCCGTTAAGGGGCCCAGAAAGGAATAGATTCCCACTGTGGCCAGCATCAGGAACAACAGTGCTGACGGTCGCCGCCTGAACCGCCGCTGATAAAACAGCCAACATGTCACTCCCACTGCCAGGCTGAAGATAGGTCCAGCTGCTGCGATGTCTGCGAGTTGTCGTGATGTCGCATTTGTTGGATCGGGATTCACCCACATCTGAAAAAGCGTCGAGTTGAATCCGAGTACGTAACTGGTAATGGCGTGCGCGGCTTCATGAGGGGTGATGCTGAGCATATAAGCGGCCACGAACAGAAGCGTGGGTTGACACGCCACGCCCAAGCCCCTCGGGGCGTTCGACGGCGATTGAATCGACTGACTACTCATCGTAACTAGACCGCTTGAACCCTACCTTAGTGTTGGTTTCGTTGTTCGGTTGCCCCCGGACATGCTCACTATGGGGAATGGTGATCACAACCTTCCTTTGTGCATGTCCACATGGAGAGAAAGTGCCGGAGACTCTGGCTGCCTTCAATCATCACTATGTGGTTCGTTGGCAATATAAATCTAATTCGCCCGGCCGCTAGCACTCGGTCCGTCGTGCAGTCCAGCGTGCGCTATCAACTCCCTTGATTAGCAGCCAGAGCGTCAGGGAAATCATCGCCAGGAACATGGGAACAATCACGTAGGGCAGGTCGTAATGCGGCGCGAGGACGACTAGAAAATTCTTCACGATGAAGCTTGTCCCGCCAAGGATGAGGATTGCGCCAAGCGCACGCGGCAAATAGCCGGAACGCAGAATTAAGTACCCACGGACCACCGCCGCGGTGCCATAGAACGTTGCAAAGATGCCGAAGCCATATCCGTAGATTGTGAGGCCGAGATAGGTGAGCGTCGCCTTGGCCTCCGGCGAGATCACCTGCGCGACATCGGCATCCACCGCCGGCAGCGCGGCGGCGAAGTAAAGCATTTCCCCGGCGGCAAAGACTGCCGTCCCCATCAGCCCGAAACACGCCCCTAGCAGCGACAAGTTACGGCTCACGGGCCGCAGCAGCGCATAGAGCAGAACGTTGAGCGTAATGTCTCCACCGAACTTGCCACCCGGTGCACAGTACCAGCCAAGTCGTTGGCAATGAGCAGGGTATTCGGCACGTGGGATTCGCCCCATCCGCCAGCCACGATCGTGATGACATACAGGGCCCCGATCCACCTCGCATACTGTTGTGCTGTGCCTGCGTTCATCGCACACCTCGCAATGCCACATGATACATGCGTGCCGAGCCTCGTTCCCTACTGCTGGCATCACCCATTCGCTCACGCGGTCGTGCCCAGGGGAACGGCGGTCTTTGTGGGTATTACGAGTATCTTGGCAACCCCCGCGCGCGGGCTTGTAAGTCGTTGATAAACCTATTGACGCGGCGCTGTTACGGCGAATGCAGGTTGCTTAAGCCGGTACACGAATCATCGGGAAGCGGAATGGCAGGACTAAACAATTCGGATGGTTGCAGGCCCCCGTAAACAATCGAATCAATCAGTTGGAAGAAGCGGCTGGAGGCTCCCGTTTAAGCTCCATCAAGCGGCTACCTTCGCGGCCGCTGTCGTTTTTTTGGCCGTGATCGGCAACACCATGTGCACAACTTGGTGTTTCCTTCCCGCTTCGCCTCGGAAACTGCCTGAGTGTAGATATTCAGCGTGGTCTGAATATCCGCATTGCGCAGAAGTTCCTGCTGCCCCTTCACGTTGACTCTGATCGAACGCAGCATCGTCGAATAGGTGTAGAGAAACGTATGCCAACCAATTTTCCGACACCCACGTGCTCGGCCGCAGGCTTGAGTTGATGGCGCAGAATCGTTTCTAGCCACCGCAGCCAAGCCCTTATCGCACAGAAGCCCGTTTCTGGTAACTTCCGGGTAGCCGACGATCCGCAAGGAATGATCTGCCCCCGCCTATGCAATTTAGCTTAGCTTCGAGCGTTTGGCCATCTGGCAAGACCCCGGTTTAAGACTCACGCCGTTTATGGACGGTTATGCGCGCTCCTGCGGCAGTTCTCGCGAAAAGTCGTAGAACACGCGCAGTTGGTTGTCGTCCAAGTCGACGACTCTGAACTCGCGCAAGTGCCACGGCTTATCCTCCGGCGGTGAGACAACCTTTGCGCCGGCTTGTTGCCAGCGGCAGAACAGTTCGTCAACTTCCTCTTTGCTCGTTAGGTTCAACCAAACCATAATCGGACCGCCAGTAACATAATTTTCGCGGAACGGTGCGTTCGTCAGGAACATTCGGCAATCCCCCTGCGAAATGCCACCAATGCCGCCCACATCATTGCCCCAATCCAAATGGAATCCGAGCACATTAACGTAATACTCGGCCGCCTTCTCCACGTTGCTGACGGGAATTTCGGGTACAGCCGCAGGGAAGTGTGTGAGCATGCGAATCACCTCGGTTCTCCAAAGCTTAGCCATCCTCTCAACGGCTAGCAAGAGCTGCTCTAAGGACGCTGCCCAGAAGTCGGCTTCGAGGAAATCAGCATTGATCTCCCAGAAGCCCGTTTCTCGACAACTTGATTGCCGACCAATCGTCCGAATGGCACTCATTTGACGCAGGCCGCTGCTGCGCACAGAATGAAGAACTTCACTTGTGAGATAGTCCTCTCCTCAGAGTTCCGTAAGGGGTAAAGCATGTTGACTCGAATCGCGATGGGAATAGTTTGTTCACTAGCACTGATCCTGCAGAGTTCACAAAACTATCCGACGAAGCCCGTACGTATGGTCGAGCCGTTCGGGGCTGGCGGCGGGCCTGACGTGCTAGCCCGCGCCCTCGGCCCAAAGCTTGCCGAGCTGTGGGGGCAGCCTGTGACCGCGGAGAACCATCCCGGTGCGGGAAGTACAGCTGGCCCCGCACTTGTCGCGAAGTCACCCGCCGACGGTTACACGTTGCTCGTGAATACCAGTGCACAGGCATACAGTGCCGCGCTTTTGAAAAACCTGCCGTATGACCCGTTGAAGGATTTCATCCCGGTCGCTGCCCTCACCAGTCAGCCCTACGTGCTGGTGACAGGTAAGTCGTCCGGCATCACCACCGTCGGCGAGTTGGTTGCGGCGGCGAAAGCGAAGGCGGGCAAGATAAGGTTTGGTTCAAGCGGCATCGGCACCGGTACGCATTTGGGGGCTGAGAAATTCAATCTGGAGGCGGGCATCAAGGCAGTACACGTGCCCGCCCGAGCGGGGGACGCGATCGCCGACACGATTGCCAATACGGTAGCGGGGCGCACCGATTACCAGCTGGCGCCCATCCAGCTCGCCCTGGTCGAGATCCGTGCGGGCAGGCTCCGCGCACTGGGCGTAACCACCAAGAAGCGCTCGTCCTTGCTGCCCGAAGTTCCGACGATCGCGGAAGCCGGTGTCTCCGGCTTCGATTGGCCGATTTGGTATGGAGTATGGGTGCCCGCTGGCACTCCAGCCGGAGTTGTGGACAAACTAGCGAAGGACATCGCGCGCACTTTGGCAATGCCGGATATGCGCGATTGGCTTGCGAAGCATGGGGCCGACCCGATGATCATGACGCAGCCTGAGTTCGCGCGCTTCGTGTTGAGCGAGAGTGAAAGGGCGGCCCGTATCATCAAAGCCGCCGGGATCAAACCTCAAGAAGGTCCGTAAGTAGACCCGAATCCTATGTTGGTAACGGTCGATGGGAAATTCGGAAGTTGTTGCGGGCCGGAAGTCGGCTTCTGGGAAATGATTAGGCGTCGGCCTTTCGGCGGATTGTTCCTTTCAAGACGCCATTCTTCGCGCGGCTATTTCTAGCCTGCTAGGGAGTGTTGCTTGATAGCCGCCATTGTGCGAGCCGTGGAGTCCACGCGCTTGTCGGACTTGCGGCGTCGTTTTCGTTTGGTCACGGAGTCGCGTTTTGACACTGACTTCTCAGGTTATGCACCTCGAAGATCTCTGCGGCAAAAGTCCACTCGGTCTCGAAGCCGCCACCCAGAATGATCACTTTGCTCAGGAGCTCTTCCCCGTCAGCAAAGTCTCAAATCCCAGATAAATTAGCACTCAGCTTCAGACTAAAATGACCTCGGAGCGACAGCATATGACCAAACCTTTTTCCATAATTTCGGGACCTAAGCCGAAGGGCCGGCCACGCGGCAAGCCTTTCCAGAAGGGCGAACACTTGCCCTACCAATTCAAGCCTGGGCAGTCCGGGAACCCCGGCGGCAAGCCTAAAGTCCATCAGACCCTGCAGAAGGCGTACGAGTCTTTCCTTGGTCGCCCCGCTCCGGTAGGACTTTGTCACGAGCTGGGGCTTCCTGAGAAAAGCACCTTTGCGAATATCATTGCAGCCGTCATGTGTTATCGGGCAGTGTTCTCGCCTGCCGCGGCCAAGGAAGTCCGTCGCGCTACTGAGGGTGATCCGCGGGTTTTCGAGCGGGCCGATGGTCATATTAATTACAGCGCAGGACTGAAGGCGAAGGAGCTGCTGACGCGAAAGCTCGATCGAGACTAGATCCATGCCAATGTCACAAGTGTACCCGCCTTCCTAGATTGGATGGCTTGCAAATTACCGACTGCTTTAGCTATGTCAAGGCATGGCAAGCCAAAGAAGTAACCAATCCTGTTGCTATATGGCTTAAGCTCGATGCCACCTTCGAGTTCTACCAACTATTTCTCCACATTTTGCGAAGTCGGATTATCTGACCAGTGTCGAAGGCTACTGCCGGTCTCCATGTGCTTGTGCTCTTTCGTTCGCGCCGCAGGTCTTCCCTGTCAGCAACCAATCAACGGATCTACCAAACTCTTGGCTGGCCGCCAAGGCCCTCCGCTACGTATTACCACTGCGCTTTATGTGTCGTACGTGCAAGGAAATCAGGATAGTCGGATGACTATCCAGCGTCTTCGCATTTGGAAAAATTCTTTGCGTACGTCTGGATAATGCCCTTGAGGCAGTCGCATATTTGAGCTAAGCCCCGCTCCACGGTGTTATCCCTCATGCCGACGCCCGGTCTTGGGATGAATAGCTACGCTTTCCCGGCCTTGAGGTTCTAAGCACTTTTCGAGCAACAACTCGACCTGCCCACTTAAAGAACGGCGCTCGCGTTTGGCGATCTCAGCCAATCGTGCTTTGAGACTAGCCGGCACTCGAACCAGCAACGTGACGCGCGCTTCCTTCATGACTATGAGCAAACTTAGCAGGATTCAGCAGTTTTCGAAATGCAACATATTGATACAATGTGATACACTTTGATTGGAGGAGGACACATGACAAGAATCAGTCGTAACGACCGAAAGCTTGTTCGCCACAATCTTTGGAACGCTCAGAAAAGTTATCCGGATCTTTCACCGCTGCAACTCTCGTCTTTGCGCGATCTAACCATTGCGCTCCGGCTGTCGATTCTCAAGGGTGAAATTACCTTCTTCAATGGAAAGTGGTATGTGAGTCACAGCGGATTGTTGCGAATAGCTCATCGAAGACGGTGCGCTGGTATAGATACCGCGATCGAACAGCACAATACCGATGCTTCCCAGCGCCGCTGGGTTTTCAAGGCGACGGTCCATAAATCTCGATCGGTTAGCTTCGTTGGCTACGGTGACGCCGACCCTTCCAACGTGTCTTCCCTGGTCCATGGTGCCGAGATGCGGGTGGCTGAGACACGCGCGGTCAATCGTGCCCTGCGCAAGGCTTATGGCATCGGCATTTGCTCTATCGAAGAAATCGGCGCGCTTCCTGAATCGGTTTCATCCCCGCCCGACCTCAAGAAGCTCCCGCCCCAGCCTGTAAATGGAAGCAACGGCAATTATGGCGGCCCCAAGGTCCGCGACCGCCTCTGCCAGCTGATTCGTCAACATCAGCTCGATGCGAACCTGGTCAAGTCCTATGCAGTCGATTTCTGCGGCACCAAGACTTTGCGCGAAGCTTCTCGGGATCAGGTTGAAGCTTTTGTCGCTCACCTTTCCGACTGGGCGGAGAAAGACCGCAATGCCCTGCTCTGCCAGCTAAACAGTTATCCAGCCGCCAAAGAAGGTGTGGCATGAGACGCTATTTTGAAGCGCTACGCCCAGTCGATATTTCTTCAGCTCATACGGTTCCAGACGGGTACTTAATGGTGAGGGTTCGCCGGGCCCAGTATCACTGGCACAGGCGGAAGCCTTATTACGAATTCCAACTGGCTGTTCTCAAGCCAAAGTACTTAACCGGCCGCGTTATCACCGCCCGACTCTACTGCACGTCAAAGGAGATGTGGAAACTGAGCTGGTTTCTGCGGGAGTTCAAGTACGACACGGACTTGTTAGCTAAAGCCGAGATCGACGACCATGCCCTTGTTGATCTCTGGGGAATGGTTAAGGTCAGCCATGCGACAGTACGCGGCGTCTCGGTGCTCAACCTGGACGGATTTCTCTCGGCGGAACGCTGGGAGGAGATCTCCACAAATTCGGGGGCCGACTGCTCTGAGGTGGCTTCATGACCTACAGCTATACGCAGATCAGCCAGTATCTATCTTGCCCACGGCGATACAAACATCGCTACCTTGACGGCTGGAAGGAGACGGATACTCGCGCCACCATGCTGTTTGGCCGGGCGTTTGAGCAGTCGATTGCTGCGTATTTTCGCAGAGAAGACGCGTCCGTCGTTCTACATCAGGAGTGGGCCACATACCGCAGTAGCAGGCTTTACTTTTCCGCCCGTGACAGCTGGGATCGCATGCTGCAATCCGGCGTGCAACTACTCGATCGGTTTGCACAAGAAGATCGAGTCCGCGTCCTTCGACCGCACTTGGATTCGCAGGTTAAATTCCTCAAGCCCGTCGGCGAACGGAACGATTTCGTTGCCTATGTTGATGCCATCGGCGAATTGGACGGAACTCGCTGCCTGCTCGAATGGAAAACTACCGCAAGCCGATATCCGGAAGAACCCGCAGGTCTACTGGCTCTCGATCCTCAACTCATTTGCTATTCGTGGGTAACAGGCATTACCGAGGTTGCGCAGGTCGTGTTCGTACGTAAGCGACTGGTTGAGATCCAGTACTTTCGGACCACGATCAGCGATGAGCAGAGGGAAGAATTCGGAAGGTTGGTTCAGGACTCGATCCAAAGAATTGAATCAGCCGAGTTTTTGCCCCACAGCGGTATCCGCTTTCCGCAAAACCCGTGCACTAGCTGCCCTTATGTAGGACTGTGTCTGGGGAGGCCGGACTTAGCCGAAGCAAGGCTGGAAAGACGTGCAGGAGTAGAGGATCTTGGTTGGCTTGACGAGCTTACGTACTAGAAATCCGCCCATGTTGCCGAAGCTCAATCCGAAGCGAGCTCTTTTCGTCTTGACGAAAATAGACCAGATTTTGGCTTGGGAAAAGCGCACGGAGGCAGAGCGCGACACGCGCTTCGTGGAGCTCGGAAGGTATTTGTGTGAAGTACGGGCGGGACAGTACTGGAGGGTGGAAAATCTAAAATCGTTCGACGAATTTCTGGAAAGGAGATTTCCAGAATCGAGGCGCAAAGCTTACTACATCATGTCCATTCATGAGCACCTGCCGCCACAGGCGAGGAAAGAACTGAAAGAAGTCGGATGGACGAAGGGGCTGGAATTAGCGAAAGTCGCGAGGAGGGATGGGCAGGACTTCGATTGTGCAACCTGGTTGCACAAAGCTCGCTCCCTGCCGAAGGATCAGTTCAAGCAGGAAGTGGAAAAAGAGCTGACGGGCAAGTCGACCGAACCGTGGGAGATTATTTACTTCAAGCTCTACAAGACTCAGCTTCCAGTCATCGAGCAGGCAATTGAGACGGCAGCTCTCATGCTTGGTAGTGACAAATCGCGCGGGTATTGCCTGGAGATGATTTGCGCCGACTTCCTTGCGGGGGCAAGTTTTAACTCGGAGGATTCATCGACACTGCTGCAGTCGATGTCACGGCTGCTCAAATTCCTGCCAAGCGATCAGCGGCAGGAGTTTTTATCGCGGACAGAGCAAACTGCATGAAGACTGGTATGGCCAAGACTCCGCGTGTACGGTTAGATCCACCAGCGTACAGGTTGCTCTGCCGGCAGGTAATGTCACGGGATGGCTGGCGGTGCCAGGTGTGCGGTTCGAGGCAAAATCTACAAGTACACCACAAACAACTACGGAGCCAACAAGGCAACGATGACGAGTTGAACCTGGTTACCCTATGCGCCGATTGCCACGAGCGGTTGCACCGGATGCGCTGAGAAATACAACCTTGCCTCGACGCCGCGGTCTTTTCGTAGCCTCGGAGTCGGGACCGGTGATTGTGGCGGTTCTCCCATGTTGAGTATCCCGCCCTCGGCCGTACTAGAATAGCCTCTCACCTCGGAGATTCGTGGGAGACGCACCAGGCCCGGAATACCGGCTGTACGGCCACCTATGTGTTCAAGCTGTCGCGAACTGCCAATGAACGGTTAAACCTGGCTCTTTACGGGGCAGGCGGCCCCTAGAATCCGAATGATCATGCGCTACGAGATGACTTCGCGGACCGCCTATACAAATTTCATGTTCTGCACTTCGGCGTCCAGCACCCGAACCTACTCTCCGGTCACCAAGACCACCAACTTCCAACCGGCGGCATGAACCCGTTCTTTACGCAACGTCGGACACACCAATAGCGCGGCGCTGATCCAGATTGAAGCTTGGGCATTGTGCGACCGGATTAAGCCGGCAACTCGTAAATCCAAAAGTCGGCCCACGACGTTCCCTTCCCACTGTCTTTGTCCGGATTGTAAGGATACGGATTGGGGATGTGTTCCAGTAGTTTCCAGTTTGGACAATTACTTTCAATCCAAGCACTAAATTTTCTATGCCGAATATGCACGCTCTCGCCAGGCCGGTCGACATTGTCGGAATAAATGATGACGTAGCGCGTGGCGACCCGAAAAAGGTCGGTCATGTATCGGCGGAATGCCGTGTCCTCGACCAGGTGATAAATCACATCAAGAGACAAAGCCAAATCGGATCGAAGCGCGTCCATCTCGGTAATGCTGGGACGGTACAGAACGAAGCGCCTGGTGGAATCGCCGAGAAACCGAGTTTGGCACAGCTCCATAGCCTTCGAAGAAATATCGAGCCCGGTGTAGTTAGAGCAGCGAAGCAAAGAAAGTTGGTTTCCGTCGCCGCACCCTAACTCCACGACCGACTGGATAGCGCGATGTTCAATGAAGTGGTTCAGGACTTCAGCTTTGAACTCGGAAAGGGGCCCATAGGAGCCCCAGCCGGAATTGCCACCTTGGGCATACCGTGCCTCCCAGTAGTCACCCGGGCGAAAGTTTAGCTTTAGCCATTGAGCTTTGGGCCAACGAGAAATTTCTTGGAGGCCGATCGAGATCCGCCTTAACGGATTGGCGAGGGCTGGGTAGCGCTTTATTGTCTGCTTGATCGTAGCCATTGAAAATCGTCCCGCATGTGAGTGAGAAGATTTTACATTATGATGAAGGTCGCATGCTCCCTTAACGCTCGCTTGAGTTGGCGGCATACCTGGAGGCACATTGAGCGTGCTAGCATCTTCGGGTCAAACTATGCATCGAATGTGTTGCGAGTGTGGCATCTACCAAGCTAGCCGAACATGATGAACACAAATCGGAGTCGTTTCGACCCGATATCCTTGGTACAGCTTTTCGGCGAACACCAATAATTTACTTCACTCTTACCTGTGCGCTCGCGCCAGAATTGTCAGAGGTGCGATAGCCAGCATAGCTTGAATTCGTGTGGCGAGATTCTTCGCACCGGCAGACTTTCTGAGGACATCCGCAAATTGAACGCCAGGAGGCGGCGTGAGTAGTTTTCTGATTGCCGCCACTCCTTCTCCGTTTGCAAATGTGCACGTGCGAAACACGGAAATCCACTTCTGCACATCCAGAAAGTTCTTTGCTGTCCAACACCCAGGAAATTCATACGAGCAAATCGCATACTTGCCGAGAAGAAGCATCTCAATCGCCATTCTAGGAAGACTGTCGTGTTGTGTCATCCGGAGTAAGCACCCTGTCCTGTTATATATGGGTCGCATGTCGTCGACCCACCCGAGGCTCTCCACATTCCGACAATCTTTAAACCGGTGCTGCACATCGGCTACCACTATAAATTTTAAGTCAGGATTTGCTCGGATGACCGCGCCTACAACGTCCTCACCGTAAAACTGAGCCCTGTGCGTCGGGAGATATACAAGGATGTCACGAGGGACGGGGCCCCGCTGCGGTTCGCTTTCCAGGAACTCAGAACTCACTACAGTTGGGATAATACTCGACCTCAATCCCACCGATGCCAGCTCCATTTGCAGATGCGGAGCCCCGGTGATAGCTTCCGCACAGAATCTCTGGAGTATTTTCGCCCATCGCGTCTCGGTTCGATCTTTGGTGCAGTAGAGTACATCGGAACCGACCCACCATCGAACGACCGGGGTTCCGAGGCTTGCCGCTAACGCGAGCTGTCGGATCATGTACGGCGCCGGTCCATAATATCCAACAAACAGAATAACAGCCGACTCTCGGACTAAGGCAATCCATTCCCTGGTAGAAGCGAACTCCGCTTGTCCGCTGAATTTAGGGCGGATCCCATGGGGCTTGACAGCCTTCGCCAATGTAAAGAGCGGTGAGCTTTTTATAGGATCTTCCCCGACGAAAAGAGCGCTAATAGAGTTATCGTGCTTCATAGTCAGCGCTTAGATAGCTCTTTCGCTCCAGTATTGGAGAACCTCTTTTTCCGCTTTGCATAGTACGTATTATCCCGCATTTGAACAGATGCTCCTTAAATCGTTGCTCGGCTGATCAGGTTTATGAATGTAGCGACGCCGCACGCCTCCAGGTTGTGCACATCGCCGAACTCGGTTGAGTTCATTGGTATGCTAGCCCCCTCGCGTGCGATTACTCGGAGCGAAAAAGACTGGAGGGTAAAGTCGGAATAAGTTCGTCGGGGATATGAATAACGTTATCGTATGATTTAAGCCGTACTTCACCGCGCCAAGGCGTGAGGGAGCTTCTGGCAAACTTGCTGTCTTTGAAAACAAAAGATTGATATCGACCATGCGACTGTACGAAAGAATGCGACGTTTCCCGCAAGCTCTCACCATCCCGCTTATCTTCGCCATACTCTACGCATAGAACCGGGCGTGATTCGCCGGAAAGCAGCTCGCGTGCCCCTTGGAGGACCTGCAGCTCATATCCCTCCACGTCGATTTTCACAAGTCGGACACGATTTCGGCATTGAGACGAGAGACAATCCGCCAACCTTACCACCGTTACCTCGGCTTCCCGCACACCGCCGCGCGAACATACCAACGAGTTGGCCCCAATGTTTACCTCAGGATACTTGTAGAGGATAGCGCTCTTGCACTCAGCCCCAAGCGCGACCTGATGCACCTCGACGTTTTTGACGGAATTGAGAATCAGGTTCTCGCGGAGTCTGTAGCTGATCTCAGGCGAAGGCTCAAATGAAATGACGGTTCCATTCTCATGAACTAAAGCAGCGGCGTGAATACTCATCAAACCTAAGTTGGCGCCGATATCGACAAAAACGTCGCCTGGGCGCAAGATTTGCTCCATCAGGTAGAGAGTCCCGGGTTCGTACTCTCCGTTCAGGAATAGGTTGAGTTGGTACTTGTCTTGTTTTGGGTTAACTATCAAGTTTCGGTTGCCAAGCACCGTGCAGATGACTGGACGATTCGGAACGTGCTTTAGCAGCAACTCGCGAAGACGCCAGAAGCCTCGAATCCTCTGATGGGCAGATGCGAATCGAAGTAGCCACTGCATGCTCGATTCGTACCAACGCAGAGAATAGCTTTTCAACAGCTTTTGCGCGGTGACGGTTTCCGGTCTTGAGGTCATAAACGCCTTCCTAGCCAGCGGGCCTAAATGTTCTTGACCCATTGGGCCCCCTGACCATCGTATGTCGTCGTGCACCGACTCTGCAAAAGATCTTTATATACGATTACCTCTCAACAGTTGAAGCATGTCCCTTACAACTGGCGTGCGTGCCAAGACATAAAGTACAAATACGCAGCAGCCCGGGATTGAACATCCCACCAGTCTAATGATGAGCTACCTCGGCGAAAAACCGAGGAACGCCTAATGCAACGCGATCACGACGCCCGCGATAACTAGCGTGCTTTTGAGGGCTAGGATAACGCGTATCGGAAGATCAAGGAGCGGCAGATCGATAATACGGAATGCGGCCCAGAGCGCCAGGATAGCAATGACGACGGCATACGCCGTTCGCGACGCCTTGTTCCCAAAGGCAGACCAACTATTAAACTCCCTACACAAGTTCAGAAAAAAGTGATCCATATGTGCCCCACGGTAGTGGCGATGGATTGAGCCATTCCCACGTCACCGCCTTCGATTTCCTACGCAAGGCTCCGCAAAATAGCTTACGATTCATTCCCTATCGGCAGATCGGCGTCCCGCTGCTAGATAGATCTCACCGACGTGATGCTGATCGACTGCACGATACTTGCCAGTGCTAAGCTGAGATTAGCCCGTCATAAAAGACAAAGTGATAAACGCAATCTCTGCGCAACCTCGAAGATACGTGCATGCCACGCTGACCGCTAAGACACTCGCTATCTTGTGATAATTACAATGGTCGCTGAGGAATTCTGTGGGCCTTGAGATGGTTGCGAACAGTGGCTGGAATTAAAGCGCTCAGGAGAGCCCGCCAATTTCTTGAGTCGCGTGTATTCCACCACAAGCTTAAGGTCAGGCTCCAGAGAGCGGACAGCTTGTTCTGATCACGCAGAGCAAAACCAATCTCAAAATAACAGCGGGAAATTTGATTTTTCACCTCTGTCATCTCTTTAGCCGACAGTCCAGACGATTTCGGAAGCCATTTGCGATAAACCTGAATACTACCGCGCGACATACTTACAATCTGAGTGGAAAGGCTTCTATCCTGGCGACGCCACACCGCAAGGGGCTCGGCGACCATTTTTACCGGGTATTTGCGACTTATCCTTAGCCAGAGATCCAGATCCTCTACGCATCGCAAACCCTCGTCGAACAACCCAATGTCCTCGAAACAGACCCTTCTGACCATTACCGTCGAGGGCAACATAAATTGTGTATGCAAGAGGACACTGAAAACCTGCCCCTCTCCAGCGGCTTTGCCGAACGTGAAATTCGGCATGGCTTCCCCAGTCGGCGATAGCACGTATGCATCCGTAAATGTTAGCGCAGCACTGGGAGACGCTTCAAAAGCCCTCAACTGCTTTGCTGTTTTCTCATTGAGCCACAGGTCGTCGGCATCGAGGAACGCAACAAATTCGCCTTGAGATTCCTGGATTCCTCGGTTGCGGGCTCCAGCGAGACCCCTATTTTCCTGCCTGATATAGCGAATTTCCGAAAGGAATGGTCGCACGCATTTTTCCGTCTCATCGGTTGAGCCGTCATCCACGACGATTACCTCGCGAAGCTTGTGACTCTGACCGAGAGCACTCTCGATTGCCTCAGGCAATAAATGACTGCAGTTATAGGTTGGTATTACGGCTGATACTGACATGTCGTCTGATGTTCCCGCCATATAAAGTGGGATTCGATCGCTGGCTCTGCCGAGATTTCTCGGACCGCATTTCGGCGATCCGACGAACCGGTTATTGACAACCACCAAGCAGCGACGTCAACGTGCAATACAGATTTAAAAGTTTATCATGGACACCTTCAGCCTCCTTGAGCCCCCCCGCACGGCGCCGGCGGATCTTTCGGAAATGGAACGTGCGGTCTTCATGAGTTCGCCGCCATACAATTGCGCGGGGAATCGTGGGCATCTCCGGCTAGTCTATTTTAACTGGACCTGGCGCGGATTTTGGTCTTGAGAAGAATTCCGCGGCCTTGCCTCCAACCGCGCATCGCGGAGGTAACTAATCCCGTCAAGTCATGGATAACTGGAGCCTCAATTCGAAACATTAACGATATATATACTGTCGCACCGACCAACACACAGACTGCAAGACGAATCGCATGCCATTGCGGCGCCAGGTGAATAAGCAGTTCTCGCAACACTTCTACCAATACCCCCATAGCCGCGGTACATCTTACGCTAGGCCAGAGAGCCCGCCAAAGGTCCAAAATTGAAAGGTTGATTATTCGGAACGCGGGTCGAAAAACTGGGATTAATACTGCGGCGATCGTTATCGCGTATGCCACCGCGACACCTCGGATCCCCCAACGTAGACCCACTACAAAACTGCCGACAATCAAACAGGAGAACAACAGTCCCCAGCGGAACATCAAATCCGTCCTTCCTACTGCGACATAAATCTGGCCAACCGTCGTGCCAATGGACTGTACCAGCCCTACCAGGGCAAGTATCTGAAAAACCGGCGCAACTGGCGCCCATTTTGGCCCAAGTAAGATCCGGATTAGTTCGTTGGCAAGGATGAATGCTCCCAGCATCATGGGAAATGTAACAAAAGCGATCGCGGCGCAAGCCCGCAGGTATGCCGCCCGGAGGCGTTCATAATCGTCTTGTAGTCGGGCGAAGGCGGGAAACAAGGCTCGTCCCAGCGTCTGCGAGATGTTTTCGACCGGATACAGCATCATCCGATATGCCAACTGATAGTAGCCGAGGGGGCCTGCTCCGAGATAACGGCCTACGAGAGCATTGTCGGCATTGCGAGCAAAATAATTCACTATATTGAAAGCCGAAAGATTTGCCCCATAGCCTGCTATAGATCTCAGCTCAGGCCACGAAAATGCAAAGGACGGCATCCAGCGGGCCAGAATTACTACGAGCAGACTGCTCACGGCAGTTGTGGTTAGTGACGCTCCCACCAAAGACCACACCCCATAACCCGCATATGCCATTACGATGGCGACCACTAAGCCGGCGATCGATGAAATCACTTCCCGAATCGCCAATGCCCTGAATTCGAGTCGCCGAGTTAGAAGAGCGCCGTGAATCGTCGAACCGGCCGCCAAGATGAAGCCGAGCCCCAGCGCTCGGAGGATCGGGGTCACCGCCGGTTCTCGGTAAAACTCTGCCGCCAGAGGTGAGAGCAGCCAACAAACCCCTGCTAAGCAAAGGCTGAGCGACAAATTCAACCACCATACGCTGGAGAGAAATCGCTGATTCAATCCGGGACGCTGGATAACGGCGGACGAAGTTCCCAACTCTTGAAACAAACTAACAAATGCAATAACTAATTGCGCCATCCCCATGAGCCCATAAGCCTGGGGGGGGAGAGCCCTAGCCACCACACTAACGCTTATTAAGGAAAGTAGTTGCGCGATCACCCGCACCAGCGCCATCCACCCAGCCCCGGCCGCTACCTGGCTAGAAAGACTTGGTTCGGTGGATTCCGAAATCAGAGACATAGAGAATTCGCTATTAGGAGTTCGAGCCGAAGAGAAAGCCGCAGACAACCATTTCAAATTACCCTATTTGCTCGCCGTTGGGGGAACTGCCTTCCCCGAATCGGTTCGTAGCCGGCAGGGATCGCAAGAATCTGGCGTCTACCCTATGAAAAGATATCACTAGTCAACTACAACGAAATCTAGGAAGGCCTTCCGGTAGCGTGAACCACTGCTGATAGTATATTTAGTTCGTAGTTGAATATCGAACTTCAAGAATCGCGACTTCGATGGACCTTCGCATTTCTGTTCTAGTGCCGACTTACAATCGCGCTAAGTTTTTGCCCGCGAGTCTCGAGAGCATTCTTTCGCAGACCGTCGCTCCCTTCGAAGTCATTTTAGTTGATGACGGCTCCACAGACGAGACCGCGAAAATCGTGCGTCAGTACGGCGATCGACTGCTCTATCTCCCTAAGCCGAATGGAGGTAAGTCCACAGCGCTGAATCTCGGCTTGCAGCATGTTCGCGGAGACTACGTCTGGATAATGGATGACGATGACGTCGCTCTTCCTAACGCTCTAGAACGGCTCGTGGATCCTTTGGAAAAGTGCAGCTACCTCGGAATGTCGTTCGGTACGCATCTAATAGCAGAAAGCCTTCCAAACGGTTTCCTGGGGAATGCAGTCGAACGCAAGATTCCAGTTTTTCCGGATGCTGATCTGTTTCTTGCGTTGATTGAATATGGAAATTTCCTCGGCCAAGGGGCATTTCTCACAAGGGCGGCAGTTTGCCACGAAGTTGGCCCTTACAACACGGGTTTGGTGAGATCCCAAGACTTCGAAATGTTACTTCGGTTGAGTGCCATATGTAGGGCGATTCGAGTCCCCGGTCCGATGTTTATTTATCGGCAGCACTCCGATTTCCGTGGCAGCGCTGATGATCGGCACGCCGCTCCAAGCAGGCTCTCAAAATGGCGGTTTTATGACAGGATTGTATACAAACGAATCTTTGAAGATGTTCCTCTTGAGCGATATCTACCTGTCATGCAATCTTTGTCGATTTCACCAATAGCAGTTCGGAGGGCTTATCTCCAGCGAATGGTCATGCTGTGGCGTGCGGGGCTGTTCGATGAGCTTCTTGAGGATCTTGATAATGCTCTCGACATCCACGGCCCCTTATCGAAGGAAGAAGTTCGGGTTCTTTCTGGTTGTTATCCGTGGGAAGATCAGCCTGGCTATTGGCGATCAAATTACATTCGCGTCCTTCGAAATCGCACTCGAGGTACTTTGGGGCGCCAAATTAGAATGTTTCTGGCACAGAGTGTGTACTGGCGTGCAAGGCTGGATTTTGCCGCTTGCCATTATCGACTCGCCTGGCGGAATCTAAGGGGATTCATGTTGATTCTGGGATGGACGGGCATCCCAAATGTTCTGAAATACAAGTTGCAAGGAAAGCTTCTCGATAGCAGATCACTTACTTGTCCGGATTGACATACATACATTGTTCAGCAGGTCGAATCTTTTGGCAAGCAGGCATTTATTACGAGCATACCTTTTGGGTGAGTCGCAATAATATTTATGAAACCTGCGCTTGTAAGTGATTTCTTGATCGCGGACTCACTTTGCCACGACTCGATACGACCATTAAAAAATGGAAAGAGCATTCCGGTGACGTGATAGAGAAGTCCATTCAGCAAAACATACAAACGGAACAGAGTCGGAATCAATCCAGGAAATGCTATTTTAAACTCGCGTAGTGTAAACCTCACACTGTGCAGACTAATATATACTGTCCCCCCAGGCCTAATAACTCTGCGCAACTCCGCAAGCACCATAGGAATATTCATGTACGGCAAAGCAACATTACAGATAACGCGGTCTATCGATCCAGGTCTGAGTGGCAGATTTTCACCTCTTGCGCAACAGAACTTATGCCGAGGATGGACCGCTTGGGCCGCCTTCAAGTCTTCCCTCGAAACGTCTATGCCACACACTATATCCTCCTTCGACAACTGGACCTGTTTCAAGAATCCGCCCCGCCCGCAACCGAGATCAAGGATCCACCCCATCGCATTGTCCTCGAACAAAATAGATTAAGCTAAGCTATAAGATTGGCATATCAAGATTAATTTTGAACTTATGGCCCTCTAGCCACGCTTTGCAGCTAACTCCATCAGTCACCAGATCACATGTCTCGATTCTCCGCTAGGAAAGAACCGAAGTACGACTTGGATGCATCGATCACGAGAAAGTAATTAACAACTTATTCCAAGCCAGAAACGCAAGTCGGACACATCGGGGGGTGTACTTCAATCCGCCAATTGCCATCTTCAATTTCGCACGATGAAAGAACCGATTAGCCTCTGTCAAGGAATCTCTCGCTCGTACGAACTCGCCCGCTTTAAGAAACGTTTTCCCGGCCTCCAGATGAAATTGTGCTTGGGCGTTGGTGATTTGCCTCTCGAGTACCAACCGTGCACTATTCGGAAGGTCGGGATTTGTTTCGAGTTTTCGATATACCGCTACCAGCGCAGCGGACATTTTCAATACGTTACTTGTAAGATTGCCTGGACGAGATCGGTAGCTGCCCAAAACTTTTCTCTGATATGCCATTTGCCCGTGACAACACAGGATTCGTAGCCAAAGATCGTAGTCTTCGCAACCCCTCAGGTCGGTCCGCTCGTCGAAGTATCCAGCGCTCAGAATTGCCTGCCTCAGCGCCACCGTACAAGACGTGATTACTTGACAATCTTCCCTGATAAGACTTTCCAGAGTCACCGGCCCTTTAGAGGGACAGGTTTGCATATAAGTCTTTCCCGCCGTGGCAGGGTCTCCGAAGTGTCGCGCATCGGCATAAATCGCGTCCAACCAAGGCGCTTCCGTCAATGCTCGTAGTTGTGAGGTCAAGTAATCTGGCAGCCAACAATCATCGCTGTCCAGAAATGCAATGTACTTTCCCCGCGCCACTCGAATGCCTGCATTACGGGCGCCAGCCGGCCCCTTGTTATCTTGCCGAATATAAACAAGTTGCTTTTGAAATGGAGCAATTGCCTGTTCGAGTTCAGCCGTATCTCGGGAACCATCATTAATGATTATGACCTCGAAGTCCTTGCACGTTTGCGTAAAAACCGACTCGAGCGTCTCACCGATAAATTCTGCGGTGTTATACGCGGGAATAATAACGCTTACCAGGGGCGGCTGATCTGCCGTACCATCACCGAGGGCATCAACTGGAGTCTCCATTTTCAACGGCGCGTCTTCCAAACGATCCGTTTGAGTATTTATTCAAACGTCTCGGCCACAAAGGCATGGCGTGAGCATCGGCAGACTTAACCAATTACTGCTTCCGGAACGCGCAGAAAAACTTTAAGGAAGCCAGCTCAAGTCAAATTCGCCTAATAGGGATAGGCGCCACCTGTCGCGTTGGTGGTTGCCTCCTTAAATATCTCCCAATCCCACACGCCGATATCCTTACCGTCAGAGCCAGCATTGTGATAAGGACTGGTAGCAAGAAGTTGATAGTCCCCTTCGGGATAGTCTGTGAACTGCGCTCTCTTTACGCTATTCCACAGTGTTCCGTCAGGCCATTTTCCGCCGTCGGATTGACTATTTGAGGTCAGCAAAACTATTTTGTCGTATATAGCATTTGGCACATATCTTCTGAGCGGCAGCGCGCCTACGCCTGAAGCATTGCCAAAAATTGCGTACCTGCCGTACCCACCAATATTGTTTGTAAACTGGTAATTCAAAGTGATTCCGCTGTCGCCCAGGTAAAGCAAGGTATTTTCAGCAAATGCTGTGTTGTGGTCAATTACGATATCGTGCGCGCTAGTTCGGCTCGCATTCGTATTCGCGCAAATGGTTTCAAATGCCCATCCATTTCCACCATATTTGGATGAAATATCTGTTAGGACATTGTTCGAAATAAGTATTCTTTGAGTCGGGAGGCTTATATTGTTGTCATCAGAAGCGGCAGTTTCAATACCCGTCGCCGCGTGGCGAATTAGATTGTGCGTAATTGTGACATCTTGGACGACGCACCACTTGCAGTGTCCGTCTTGATTTCGTGGTGTTACGAGAATTGCCACCCCGACTTGTCCTTCCGCCCAGCTGTATTCAAAAACGTTGCCGTCAACTAATACTCGTTGAGCATTCTTAAATTCAAGAAGGTTCTTAATACCCCACCCTGCTCCCTTCCAAGTGGCATAGTTTTTCCAGAAGTGGTTTCCCCTGATTGTGATGTCGGAGGGTACAAGCTCAGCAATGCCGGGATCCGCGCCTCCGAAGAGCATGTTTTCAGAAGCTGCAGATAGGAAATTGTTCTGAATGAGAAAGGGACCAGCACCATTCCAAATCGCTATTGCCTGAGAATCGGAGCCTTTTTGATGAAGCTCACTGAAATAGCTATCGACTACTGCTCCGAACGCAACCTGAAACCCAATCCCGCGTCGAACGGATGTAGTTGCACCACCATGTACGTAGCATCGGTTGACGATTATATAGCTGGGGAGCTGCGCCAGCGATTTAGCGCCGATATCGGTCTCGATGAGTGCATTCTGTGTCACTCCAACCGTGGTTGTGATTTCCAGCCCGATCAAACGCCAGTTGTGAGCACTGGCTTGAAACTTGATCGGTGGAATTCCCGTTATGCCCGAGCTAATTGTTGCCAGACTCGGTGTGCTGGATGGCCCAACTCTGATCCCCGCTGGGAGGTGCGATACGTCGCTTGATTGGATGATTATCCAGCCATCACACGACTTAGCGGGGATCTTGAAATTACCCACATACGTTGCACCTGCGGGAAGCATGATCGTATCTCCGCAGTTGGCGTCGTCGATCGAGCTCTGCAGTGCACGTGAATCTCCAGCAGGTACATTCCACGACTTCCCCACTTGCTGCGGGATGTGCAGATCGACTGTTGCCTGCGGGAGAGTTGGTAGCATCGGTTGTTTCTTGGCTAGGTCTACCTGTCCATCGCTGGGTACGCTTTTCTGAAGAATATTAACCTCAACGGCGCTTGTTACCATCGGCGTCGCCAAAGTTGTAGCTTTGACCGCAACAATACCTGAAGATGGAAGCACGGAAGGCGCCGTGTATCTTCCGCTCTGTTGGTCGATTGCACCGCAGGCAGAACCGCTACATCCTGGTCCCGAAATGCTCCAAGTCACCTTCGTGTTGGACGTCCCGCTTACAGAAGCGGAAAATTGTTGCGTCGCTCCGACTGCAACAGACGAGACGGCTGGAGTGACATTGACCGCGATTACTGGTACGACCTTAATACTCGCAGACGACGATAGAGCCGGGTTCGAAATACTGGTTGCAGTCACCGTCACGATTGGCGGATTCGGAGCTACTAACGGCGCCAAGTAAACGCCGGAAAGTAAACTACTTGAAATGATTCCGCATGCAGAGTCAGCGCACCCCGCCCCTTTAACAGACCAAACAACTGCCTTATCACTAGTCCCTTCGAAATTAGCCGTTAGAGGTTGCATTCCAGCGGTTTGCACGGAAGCGGTCACGGGATTAACTGTCAAGAATGCCGCTACGGCCGTAAGAATTACTGCGGTTGAGGATGCTGATTTTCTGGGGTCCTTCATACTTACAGCTCTCACCAATATCGTCGGCGGAGATGGCACTTTTATCGGAGCAACGTAGACTCCATCCGTCGAAATCGTACCACAGGCAACGCTAACACAACCGGCGCCACTTACACTCCACCTCACCTCATTGGATACGGTCCCATTTATCAGTGCTGAGAACGATTGCGCAGACCCAACCCTAATTGTTGTATTTTCAGGGCTTATGGTTACCAACATGCGCCGATTGTCGACCACTCTTAACGTAATGGGTCTGCTCTCCAGACTTTCCACCCCCCGAGTAACCACTACCCTAAAAATTCCGCCGTCCGACATCGACGCAGGCTGAGTAGTGTAACTCGATGAAGTAGCACCCGAAATGATCTTTCCGTCCTTCAGCCATTGGTAGTGTGGGACGGGTGACCCTAATGCCTTAACTGAGAATGTGGCTCTTTGACCAATAGTAACCGTCTGCCCGTTCGGCTGGCTCGTGAGGAAAGATGACGAACCGAGCCCAGAGCATCCACACAAGGCCAAGGCCCAGAAGCAAACCAACAGAATATGCTTAATGCGGCCAGTTCTTAAATTGCAGTGAATACCTTGATCGTGCAGTTTATGATCCCAATTTCGAAACCCCATGGAGGAAACCTATGTGCTGGATTCTTGAAGTACCCTGTAGAAACAACCATATACATCGCGGAGGCACCAAAACAGGTCACGAAGGGACCAGTCCTTTCCGCCCTAGGTCAGCACCCCAAAGGGGCTGAGGCGTTACCTCTTCGACGGCATTCGTCAACCGGAAACCGCCTTGCATAAGGGGCTTAATAGGCTGCATTTTTACAGAGTCAAAACTGACGACCACCCTCGGCCCTCTGATGGGCGGAGCATCGATTCATCGCAAATGGGTTATGTTTGGTCTGCAATGAGATTCTTAGTGGACTAAAATTCAAAACCACACTTCCCGCGAGCGCTGATCTACTTGCTATACGGAAGGCGGAATGGACATGTCCTAAACGCGACACGAGCATAACCTTCGATGGCGAGGAGTATTTCTAGGCCCCACGTGACTACCGAAAAACGACAGAATAGAAAGCTTACAGTTCTTCTAATCGCCCCCTCACCCGAGATTGTGGGCGGCCAGGCGGTACAGGCAATGCGGCTCATCCGTGAGCTCCGTAAAGAGCCCCGACTGGTAGTTATATTTCAGCCTCTCGACGTCAAACTTCCGTCGTGGATACGAAAAACCCCAATATTGCGCACGGCCTTGGGGTGGATCACTTATTGCATTCGTCTGGCTTGGACTATTCCTCAGTGTGATATTGTTCATGTTTTTTCGGCTGGACTATCTTCATTTGCCCTATGGACCATACCGGCAGTCAATATTGGCAAAATGTTGGGCAAGAAATGCATTGTCAACTATCGTGACGGGCGGGTAGAGGAGCACCTCAATAGATCGCGGAATGCCAAGCCAGTTTTATTACGTGCAAGTGTGGTCATTTCCCCCTCTCGTTACGTAGTAGATGTTTTAGGAGAGGCTGGCATTCCCGCTCGTAGAATTTTCAACATCATTGACGTTGGCAGATTCAAATATCGCCAGCGGCGAAAGCTGCAGCCAGTTTTTCTCACAAACCGCAGTCTAGAGCCTCTATACAATGTCGATTGCATTCTTCGGGCTTTTTCAATTATCCAAGATAAACATCCAGAAGCAAAATTAATCGTGGCACACGATGGAGTACGCCGGACAGCGTTGGAAGGGCTAGCTAAAGAACTTAATCTTCGGAATACCAAGTTTGTGGGACGCGTAGCATATACACAAATTCCAGACCTGTACAACTCTGCGGACATTTATCTCACGAGTCCTAATGTCGACTGCATGCCAGGCTCTATCCTTGAGAGTTTCGCTTCCGGCGTTCCAGTAATTGCAACTAAAGCAGGGGGGATACCCTGCGTCGTCACCCATGAACGCACGGGGCTATTAGTGGAACTGAACGACCACAAGACAATGGCCGAATACGCTATTCGTCTCCTCGAAGATCCTGAACTTGTTGAAAAGTTGACTCGCAACGCGTACCAGGAAGTCCAGCAGTATGGCCCGAGCGAAATCCGGCACGAATGGATCGAGTTGTATTCCGAATTGATCGGGACAGCTGGTACGCCCGGCGAGTCTGCTTTCGAGGACTGACTATTCCGTCTTTAGATTGGAGCGTTAGCAAATCCAGTGAATTTGACGGATCGCAATAAGGTTTTGCAAACTAGATCTCGGCTGATTCCCCAGGCTTAGCTTACGCATTTCTGAGCCGCCGCCGACAGAACTTTGACAAGTCGATTTGACCATGTTCGGTGCCTGACCCTACTGGCGTTCTTTGTAAGAAGGAACGTCAGATAAATTTCGGCCCGGCTTAAGATCGAAAGCTTATTAGGATCCCACTGTAGTGCATAATGCGCGAAATAAACTTCTCCTGTCAGACGCTCAAGAACATGAAGGAGAGATCGATTCTTGCCGTGATATGACGGAGGACATAAATACTCCCTGCATCCGTACCAGCTCCATTTGTCCCGATAGTTCCATTTGGGCAAGGCGTACCTTAATCCATCGATGCCTTCATTCAATAGTCTCTCTATGGCTGGATCGTTCGTCTCGACGAACAGGTCGTACAATCCCAGCAAAGATGTCATGAAACCGTCCATAATACCGGGTGGGGGACCGCCAGGCACCTCTGTGTAAAGAACATGCCCGTCCATCAGGATTCGGATCCCGCCGTCTTTTACACTACGACTGAAGATTTTGGCCGAATCGTTTAGCAGTTCAAGGAGTCGTTTGCGTCGCGTTAGCCGCCACCCCCGAATCAGGGCACTAATCGCCAATCCTTGGTCATGAGCTGAACCCAAGGGGCTCTCAATGTTGTTGCGCCTACAGGATAGTCGAAGTCGGTGGCCCAAACGACAGCTCCACCGCGGGTAGTGGCATGTTCTTCGAGCCAATCAACCTGGTTCAAAAAAATGGTTAGATACCGGTGATCTCCATGCCGAAGGTAGTGTTCTAAATTCACGAGCCCGTACCACGCGATATATCCGGGTCTATAGCGAGCTCCGGTAATCCGCTCCCAAGTCTTAGGAATTCCGTTGTCATCCATCCTCATCGCGCTCCACGAAAGTCGGTCGCTGTACAAATAATAGTGAAGTGACTCAAGCGGCCCGGCTTTGGGAACAACCTCAAGCTGACATCGAAACTTGAATCCAAAAACTTCGCTCCGAACGGCGCAGACTGCGCACTTCACAGATTCAAAATCGATTGGGGGCAATCCTCGATATTGCTGGCTGTCGGCTGGGGCTAGACGGTTACCGTATCTGAAATGTTTCAACTGGCAACTCCGTGTGTAGGGTGCTAGAGGTGCACGAGAAGGTTCAACACGATATAGGAAAAGGCCAACGAATACAATCGGTAAGCGGCAGCGGTCTCAGGGCTTTGAGCAAAGGTTCCTGAAGGTGGAACAAGGATTATCAGACGCAGCCAAAGGGAAAGTATCAATTTTTTGCGTCACGCTAAGAGCAGCCGACGACACCCAATCCGAACAATATTAGAGCATCAGCCGGGAAGATGGCCGAATACAATGCCAGAAAGCCGTGCTCTTGCAAAAAGATACCAAGCTATTCCTCATAGTTACAGTGCCTGGGCCGTAGTCTCTTCTTTGACCTGGGCTCCAAGAATTCCTCAATTACCTTTATCGATTGCGGAAATTCTTCAATTGGACACCTTTCTATGCTCGACAAGATCTACCAGTTCCCGATTTTTGTGCTAGAAAACGACACCCGACACTTCAGAGTCGTCTTGGGAGGCGGCGCCATTGTGAGGCGAGAAGAACGATAGCGAATAGTACAATATTCGGTTATGTGTGGTATTGCTGGCTTCATCACAGTTAGGCCCTACCAAATTAATGACGACATAATCACTCGCATGACGCGAGTCATCGCGCATCGCGGACCCGACGATTGCCGTTTTCATCGTGACGCACATGCCCACTTCGGTCATAGGCGCCTTAGCATCATCGATCTCGCGAGTGGCCATCAACCGATGCCAAATGAAGACCAAAATGTTTGGATCGTATATAACGGCGAAATTTTTAACCATTCGACTGTTCGCCCAGCGCTCGAACGGGCCGGACATGCATATCGTACCCACTGCGATACCGAAACCATCATTCACGCATATGAGCAATGGGGGGCCGATTGTTTGAGCTACTTTCGCGGCATGTTTGCGTTCGCGATCTGGGATGCGAAGCATCGAAAGCTGTTTGCGGCCCGAGATCGGCTTGGGATCAAGCCTTTCTACTACTGGTGGAATGGGAAGGAATTCGTGTTTGCTTCGGAGATAAAAGCCATTCTTCAGCACCCCTCCGTCTCTTGCACGTTTGAAGAGGAATTACTGCCCGAATATCTCGGTACCGGATACATCGCTAGTGAGAAAACAATGTTTCGCGGAATTCGCAAGTTGATGCCCGGCAACTACTTGACGTTAGATTTGACGGCAGATCCCGTAACAATAGTGGTCAAGCAGTATTGGGATGTGCCTCAGCCCGAGACCATCGAAAAAAGAGACGATGAAAGTTGGATCGCAGAATGCCGGCAGCGATTGGAAGAGACCGTGCGATTGCGGTTAATGAGCGATGTCCCGCTAGGCGTCTTTTTGTCGGGCGGTGTGGATTCGAGCGCGATTGCCGCACTCGTCAAGCGCATGGTGTCCACTCCGGTTAAGACGTTTTCTGTCGGTTACCGCGAACAGCAGTACAGCGAGTTGCCCCAAGCCCGTAACCTAGCCAAGTTGATTGGAACACAACACCAAGAGGTTGTCGTAGGGATGGATCAGTTTTTCGATGCACTGCCACAAATGGTTTGGCATGAGGACGAGCCAATTTGCTGGCCCTCCAGCATCTCGTTGCATTTCGTCTCCCAACTAGCAGCCGGGCAAGTGAAGGTGGTTTTAACCGGAGAAGGGAGTGATGAACTCTTTGCGGGATACGAACGTTATCAACGCTATCTGTGGAATCTCCAGTGGATGAAGACGTATCATTTTGTTCCTGCTACGGTTAGAAAAACCGTTCGAAACGGAATTGCAGCATCCGCACTGATCTCCGGCGCCCTACGGCGTAAAGCTCAACATACATTTTTAGGGCGCGAGGGATCGATCGAGTCATTACATCTGGATAATTTTTACAGCGCATTTTCGATGGCGGAAATTGAAGCTCTTCTCCGTTCTAAGCAGCTGGTACGTAACCCACATTTAGATTATCTACATTATTGGGATATAGGCACAAACCGCTCTACGCTCTCAAAAATGCTGTATTCCGACCAGAAAACCTACTTGGTTGAGCTGTTAATGAAACAGGACCAGATGAGTATGTCTGCTTCAATCGAAAGTCGCGTACCTTTTCTGGATCATACTTTTGTGGAGTTCGCCGCGTGTATTCCGGATGATCTCAAGATACATAAAGGTGAACAGAAGTACATCCTAAAGAAAGCGGTTGAAGATTTACTTCCTCACGATATTGTGTACAGAAAAAAGATGGGATTCCCTACCCCGTTGCGGCAATGGCTTCGCGACGAGCGTGCCAATCGGTTGCTGAGCTTGCTTCAGGAAAAAAATAGCTTCGTTTCATCGTTTTTAGACGTTGATGTAGTGCATGCGCTGATAGCAAAACATCAGTCTGGCGCCGAAGATGCCACCGACCGAATTTGGCGCCTTCTGAATCTGCAGATTTGGGGCGACTGTTTCATAACCGGCAAACGGGAAAACTGGCAGGAAGGACTAATCTCCGCGGGATCCCCACTATAGAGGTCCATTTTATTCCCCGGATCTAGCTTTTTGGATTCGCCATCTGGCCATCATGGCCCCATCGCTATTCCCGTTGGGTCGATATGCGTTAGCCACCGAAACTAGGCTGGAGGGTTGATGTGGGTCGAAGAATAGCCGTAGCTGGCGATCGCTCGCCGGTGTTATTGCTGGCGCGGGAACTAGGAATCGGCGGAACCGAACGACAGCTTTGTGCTACCGCGTCGGCGATAAGCCGCTCCCCGCGTTTCGACGTGCACGTCGGTTGTTTTAATGAGGGGTTTCGCACCGAAGAACTTTCTTCTCTTGGCATTCCGGTTGTACGCTTCCCTGTCACTTCTTTTAGGAACAGATCAGCGATCGAGGGAGCCCGGTTGATGGGGCAGTATATTCGTCAGCACGGAATCCAATTGGTGCACACATTTGATGTTCCGCTAAATATTTTTGGGGTCCCAGTCGCCAGGATGTTTCGAACGCCCGTAGTTCTTTCCAGCCAGCGTTCCCATCGAGAATTATCTGGCCGCTATCGGCAGGCGCTTCGTATTACAGATAGGCTGGTAAACGGAATTGTCGTCAATTGCGACTCGGTAAAGCAGCAATTGATTGAGGAAGATCGGGTCTCCCCCAGCCGCATCCACCTTTGCTATAACGGTATTGACACGACCACTTTCCGCACCATTGAAAGGGAGCGCCGCGATTTGCTGACGGTTGGGGTGGTGTGCGCATTGCGGCCTGAAAAAGATTTGCCAACTCTAATGAAGGCATTCGCAAGCGCCTATAACAAAGAGCGTAACTTGCGACTCCAACTTGTTGGAGACGGACCAGAATTGGCAGACCTCCGGCAGCTGGCATCAGAGCTTCAAATCGGGGACGTGTGCGCCTTTGAAAAAACCACCAATCTTGTAGCTAGTTGGTTGCATAAAATGGATATCTTTGTCTTGCCTTCACGTTCGGAGGCTTTGTCGAATTCACTAATGGAAGCAATGGCTTGCGGTTGTTGTTCTCTCGCATCCGATGTCGGGGGAAATCGGGAACTAATTCAGAACGAGGCAACGGGCTTATTGTTTCCCGTTGGCCACGCGCAGAAGCTCGCGGATGCAATACTCAATGTTGTGCGCAATGCCGAGTGGCGCAAAACCATGGCTTCAAACGCGGCCAGTCTCATACAAAGCAAATTTCCGATGGAACGCTGTTCTGCTCGTATGGAAGAAATTTATTCGTCATTTCTGGACAAGAAAAACAAGAAAACCGGATAACCCCGTACCGGCAAGGTACTCAGGCCGTCGCGGTAGCGCATTTGATACTGGACCTTCGAAGAACTTTTCTTTCCGCTATGCAAACCATTTGGCTACCCTACGCAAAGCCAGCCACTCCCCTACTCCTGTCAACCAACTTTCGAATTCAATGTCATTCCTCAGCGAAGTATCAATCAGCCTAGGTAACAACAGAATATTACTTTTTGAACTTGCCAGGCCGGTGTCGCAAGTAGTCGCAGAAACCACTTCCTCAGCCCGCAACCATGGGAGAAACTTGGCTTGATAAACGCCGCTGGGGTAACAGAAATGTACGGGCCTATCTTTGATTAGCTGCTGCAAGATTTGTCGGTTGTCACGAATTTCTTTGCGAAACAGAACCTCCTCATTTGGAACACGATGACGGTGGGTATGCAGTTGAAAATCTACTCCAGCCGTGGCGAGTTGCCCGATTTCAGTCGGGCTCATGAGCTGAAAAATTCGCTTTGCCAGTAGGTCTTCGTAATCTAGATCGAGCACCTTTGCTAGGCGACGCGCCAGATGGTCCTTCTGAATCCCACTTAACTCTCCAACTTCACAGCTTGCCGTTAGTATGGCAGTAATTCGATTGCGATTAGACTCAGTCCTCAAATCCATGGGCTCGTCCAAGCCTAGGTCGCGTCCCCCGTGAATCACGCTACCTCGCCGTTTCCACAACATATAGGAACAGATTAGATTAAAAATGGGCTTTTGATACGTGCTGTAGTAAGTCGTTTGATATACGGTAACTGGAAAACCATATTCTTTTAGTGCCGGATATGCTCGGCTATAGAAGTCGTAGCCGCCATCGTCGAATGTGATCACGACACTACGCGGGGGTAACTCTTTTGCCTGGAGTCGGCGGAGTCCCTCCTCGAGGGACAAGACATTATATTGTCCCCTTTCCAGCATCTTTAATCGCCTCTGCAGAATCTGGCACGGCATGTACAAGGCCGGACGCCACAGATGCTCGTCGAACTGGGAGACTCCGTGGTAGCACAGAATCAGCAAGCGACGCTGCCGCCATTGGCTGTCGCGAACAAAACGGGCAAGGCCGCTACCCCGCATTATCCGCAACGCTACACGTCTTAAGAATCTCTTCATCAGAAAGTGGAAAGCCCAATTGAATCTATGGACTGGGAACAGCTAACGAGGATCCCAAGCTATGCCACCCCAGTCCCGGTTGCGATTCCGCTCTCGGTTACCCACGAATTGTTAGGCAATACCCTCCAACGCATCATAGTCGTACGTTTTGGAGCGCTTCCCAGTCCACAATGACGCTCGGATCCGAAGAATAAAGATCCTGATGCGTATTCATAATAATCATTTCGCAGCGCAAGAGGGGGCGATGACAGGATAGGATTCGCATTCCATCGGCTTCTGCATAGCTGCAGTTACAACAAATCAGGACACTGTGCCGCTGATTTAAGCCAATACTCCAATAAAGGAACTTTGCGTCGCTCCTCCATTGCCCCATAGTCCAGGAGCCTGCCTGGCCGAAAAACATGAAACACACTTCGTCTGCAGTGGCATATTTATATCCAGACCCCTGTCCGGACGATAAAGACGAAATCCGGCTCAGATAACCCAAGGATGGACTTATCGGTCTCATCATCAATAGCGTCCCAAACTCGGCCGGCAGCGCCATTAGCTTGCCATAGTGAATGACATGACCCGAAGTTTTGCGGCCATAGGCCGGAGACCACCAGCCTCTTAGGATTTCTTCCGACCAGCCATGATCATTCGCCGTAATTAGAGTGAGGTCATAGTTGTGGTCGCCGTTGGTACGGGCCGATGTCAGTGCCTCTTCAGGAGCACCTCGACTTAAGTGCCAAAACAGGTCGAGAGCATGTTCTCCATGTCCCAAAGCCTGGTCGCGCACAAACCAAAATCGGTCTTTTAGCGAAAACACTGAGCGGCGATGCAGAACTGGATCCACTAATCGTTTGTACCCATCGTGGCTACCCTCGAAAAAATCGAAGCTATGCCCTTCTATCCACGTTTCCTGGACCACATGCGGCAAGTGCTTCCAGCTGAATACTCCCTGCGGCTCCGCCTGATCCAATCCATCAACCACTAGAGTGTTGTGAGCGCTAGTGCCTCGAAAAATATCGCGATCCGAGCCCGCCCCCACATATTCGAAAGTGCCCGAATCAATAAGGACGGTTCGTCCCTCGTGGTTCAGGCCTATGCTCAGAGCGTCAGCATGGCCATGTCCCGCGCCGAACGCGCCCTGAGAACCAGCGTCGATCGTTAACTGCTGGTTTGAACCCGCCCCCTTCATCACGTACAAACCGCAAGAATATAGTGCAACTGAATTTCGATTTGAAACCCTGGGAGTGACAGCTTCGAATTCAGCAATTGCGGACTCTCCAAGCAACCACAACGTCTCTTCGCGCAATCTGCCGGCGACGGACTTGAAATCACCACGTCGGAAAATAACTGCACCAGTGGAAAGCGGATCTAGCATGTGCTCCGCTTGGTTACGGCAAGAGTCGAAAACTCGTCCTCCATCATCGTCTCCCAGCCGAGGGGGGGCTCCTGAAGCTCCAAGAGTACACAACACATCCAGCATTCGTATCAATGTGTTGTCTAAGGCCGGCGGAATCTGGATGTCATTGGCCGAGGCGATTACCCTTGCATGTAAAAAGAAATCCAGCGCATATACATGGTAGTACGTGGATTGTTCGACATGAAATCCGTCCGCCTGCACCTGCCGATCGGCTTCGTCCAACACAATTTGCCATCCACGACGTTTCCATTGTTCCGAAGAACGAAACTGTGGGAAAAAAAGGCCGATAAAAAAAAGTGCTATACCCTCGCCGAGCAAATGCGTGTTCGGAGAAAAATACGTCGAAAGAAACTTGGCGAGATGTTGGCCGTTAATGCCTATTGCGCGCATCATATCCGCACGAATATCGGGGGGCATCACAGGAGAGCCATCCAGCAGAAAATACACCCAAAGCCATGACAAACTACGAAACGCAACTTCCAAGCTGCTAGCCCAATTAATGCCTATGGGATAAGGATTCGCTTTGTGCCAGTTTCTCCATTGGCGAAACAATTCAGCTGCAAAGTCCTTATTACCACTGAGACGATAGGCCTTTGCCAAGGTTACAAAGTGCTGATGTCGATTTAGTTCCCAGGTAATCTTGCTGTCGCCAACTTCTGCGAATTTCAAGTACTGAATCTTAAACCATGGTTTCAACGGAGCTCGTACGTTGTGGATCCGGTCACAATGCCAATCAATATCCTTACCGTACTCCACATTTTCGTAACCTAATAGGTCAAAGCGATGACCGCAGACTTGTTCCGCTAGTCGAAGAATCTCTTCTGCCCGTTCGGGAAAAAATTGCTTAAGGGCCGCGCAAATCAACGGAACTGTTTCGAGAGAAAAAAAGAACTTCGGTCGGGAGGGTATATCCGTTGCGCGCAGTGCTGGATCAAACCCTATTCCGAGTTTGTAACGGAAATGATCGGACCGTGCAATAACCCGCTGGCGAAGCCGATCTCTGAGTTCCGCGCCACTCATAGACGCTAGCCGGCTCGTGTAGTGTTTTATCCTCAAAGCTGATTACTCGATTGCGCGTGCCATTGGCGGCAGGTGACAGCAATCTTAGCCTAGTTCATTAAAATCCAAAATTTTTGAAGCGCAGACCGTTTCCGAGGTTGACCTCAACACCTAATGTGCGGGGTTTGTTCGTGGTCGCACAATCGGATCGCTCGCACGACGCGCACGATCCAACACAATCGTGCTGCTCGCAGAATTTTTTGCACTCTTTGCAGACTCTAGCTGCCTTTTGTGATCCCTTTAGCAGTTGGTTCCAAAGGGGGTCGATTCGCCGCAACGTTGACAGCCTTTGCACATGATATCTGTAATAATGACGATTGGCTCAAAGGTTTACATGAACAAGTCTGTTAGCGTCTTCGGTTTAGGCTACGTTGGTACGGTTACGGCTGCTTGTCTAGCGCACAAGGGCCACAGAGTGGTTGGCGTCGATCTCAGCCCGGCCAAGGTTGAAGCCTTGGCGTGTGGGCGCAGTCCGATTCTAGAACCCGGGATCAGCGAGTTGATAGCCGACGGGTTCAAAGCGGGCCTTTTGCGAGCGACTACCAACGTCGCATCGGCCATCCATGAAACAGACATTTCTTTCTTGTGTGTGGGCACTCCTAGCTTGCGTAATGGCAAGCTGGACTTGGGTCATATCGAACCGGTGTGTCGCCAAATCGGGGAGGCCCTCCGCCAGAAAGATTCTTTTCACATGGTCGTACTGCGCAGTACGGTCCTTCCCGGAACCGCGGAATCCCTGGTTATTCCCGTGTTGCAAGAATCTAGTGGCAAACAACTAGGTAACGATCTCGGAGTATGCGTCAATCCCGAGTTCATGCGAGAAGGTAGCGCGGTCAACGATTTTCTGACGCCTGCAATCACAATTATAGGCGCCTCGGATCCTGCCCACAGTGCCTTTCTGCGTCAGGTCTATGCCTGGGCGCCTGGGCGGATTTTCGAAACTTCGTTCCGCTCGGCTGAAATGGTCAAATATGTCAGTAATAGCTGGCACGCAATTAAGGTTGCATTTGCGAATGAAGTAGGCACATTGGCCAAAGAGCTCAGTGTTGACGCGGAATCGGTGGTTGAGATATTTGCCGCGGACACCAAGCTTAATATTTCGACCAGTTACTTGAAACCAGGATTCGCTTTCGGTGGCTCCTGTCTCCCAAAGGATGTGCGGGCACTTATTTATCGAGCCAAGGAACTCGATCTCAAGTTGCCGTTATTTGACGCCATCTTGCCAAGCAACGAAATGCACCTTGAACGTGCGATACAGATGATACTTGATACGGGGAAGAGGCGCATCGGCATGCTAGGCTTGAGTTTTAAGGCCGCGACGGACGATTTACGCGAGAGCCCTCACGTACAAGTAGTAAAACGTCTGCTCGGCGAAGGCCGGGATATCAAGATCTGGGACGATAATGTCTCGCTCGGTCGCTTAGTTGGCTCCAACCGGACGTACATCGAGCACGTAATCCCGCACATTGGGTCGCTGTTGTGTTCCGACCTTGAGGAAGTATTCCGGAGCGTGGAGGTTGTCGTTATTGGAACCAGAGGCTTGGACAAAGAAACCCTGCGTCCTCACCTGCGCGACGAACACATTGTCATTGACCTGGTAAACCTAGAAACGGCACGCCGCATCGATGTTGGGACCGCATATCGTGGAATCTGCTGGTAATCTGTGAGAATTCTTTGGGTAAAAGCTGGCGGACTCGTCCCACCTGATACCGGTGGAAAGATTCGCAGCTACAACATCCTCCGGCAACTGGCGCGCCATCATTTGGTTGACGTGTTTTCTTTTTACGGCGTTCACGATAATGACCTTCACCCTGGATTGAAAGGCGAGTTTAATCGTGTAATTTGCCATCCAATCAAACTCCCAGCACCACGACGGTTGGATGAGTTATTCGATTATGCATTTCGAATATTTTCGCGTACGCCCTATGGGATCAGCAAGTACTGCCGTCCCGGAATTGGACAAGCGCTGCTAAACGTTCTTAAGCAGGAAAATTATGACGTGATCGTGTGCGACTTTCTAGCAGCAGCGGGAGCGATACCTTGGGAGTATCCCTGTGCAAAGGTTTTGTTTTCTCATAATGTGGAAGCTATGATCTGGCGTCGCCATTACGAAGTTGCGAGAAATCCTTTATGGAAGCTCCTCGCTTTCCGGGAATGGCTGGCGACCCGAGCTGCAGAAAAAAAATACCTTCGTCTCGCGGATCACGTATTTGCAGTTTCGGAAAAAGATCGCGATGTCTTCGTAACATTTCTCGATTCGAATCGCCTGACCGTGATCCCGACAGGCGTTGATACGGAGTATTTCCAGAGAATTTCTCAATCGGAGACGCCACACTCTCTGGTTTTTACCGGTTCGATGGATTGGATTCCCAATGACGACGGGATTTCCTACTTCATAAAGGAAGTACTGCCGCTGATTCGCAATCAGGTCCCGAACGTATCCCTCTGCGTCGTGGGTCGGAAACCCTCCCGCCGCCTACGAGAGTTCGCCGCCAAAGACGGTAGTATTCGCCTTACCAGCTGGGTTGAAGATATTCGGCCATATCTGGGCGTCGCAGAAGTCTGCATAGTACCGTTGCGCATTGGAGGAGGCACTCGCCTGAAGATCTTCGAGGCGATGGCAATGTCTAAGCCTGTCGTCTCGACCTCAATCGGTGCGGAAGGTCTCCCAGTCATCCACGGAGAAAATATCCTCCTGGCTAACAGGCCGGCTGATTTCGCCTCAAGTGTTGTTTCACTGTTGCGAAATCCCGTCGAGCGGAAGAACTTGGGCGATGCTTCCCGAAAGATGGTCAAGGAGAACTACAGCTGGGAACGAGTGGCAGACAAATTCGCCAAGGCATTGGCTGACGTCGCGGCACGCTACCCATCCAACGTTTAAAGCTCGCCGCGGATATTTGGAATCGATTCGCGATGCTGAGAGTCAAGTATTATTTTGAAGATCTCATAATGCACCCTCGTATCTGTTTTTAACGTCTGAATTGATGAAGGTATCGGGCATACTGCAGATGCTATTGTTGGTACGTTGCTCATACTTTCGCTCTAATTCCTCCAAGTTTTCGATTTCGAGCGTTCTTTAACGTGATGATGACAAAGCTGATTTTTTGGACCTCGGCGGCCTTCATGATATACGCTACGGTCGGCTACCCACTGCTGCTTTGGTTGGCTCAATTCGCGTTCGGGCAAACCTTTTGCAAATCTTCTAATACGCCTTCTGTCTCGCTTCTCATTTCTGCATACAACGAGGCTTCCGTCATTGGCGCCAAAGTGCGTAATTCTCTTGATCTTAACTACCCTTCAGATCAGCTCGAAATCGTTGTCGCTTCCGATGGCTCCACTGATGCGACTGCGGAGCTGGTCCGCCAATCAATCGCACGCGGAGGAAACGCTCGGGTCCGCTTTGTAGAGTTTCCAGAGAACCGAGGCAAAATAGCTGTATTGAACGATGTCGTACCGGGTCTCCGTGGCGATATCGTGGCATTTTCGGATGCCACCACCATGCTGGCTTCGGACTCGCTCAGGAAGCTAGTTGCAAGTTTTGCAGACGCTAGGGTGGGAGCGGTCAGTGGGGTCTATCGCGTCACCAGTCTAGATCGAGCTAAATTGGGCAAACAAGAAGATTTTTATTGGCGCTACGAAACGTTCTTAAAAGCCCAGGAAGGCAAGATCGGAGCTCTGACGGGTGCGCACGGCGCCCTGTATGCTATGCGAAAGTTCCTGTATCCCTTTCCTCCGACAAGCACGATTAATGACGACTTCGTGATCCCCACGAGCGTGTTGCGTCGAGGCTTCGTTATTGCCTACGAACCGGACGCTATTGCATACGAAGACGCTCACGAGAATGAAGGATTCGGTCGTCGGGTCCGGGTTATGGCGGGCAACTTTGCGCAGTTGCGCGAGATTAAGGAGATGATGCTTTGGCCTCCAAAGATAGTTGTGGTTTTCTGCCTTCTCTCCCACAAGGGGGCCCGCTTATTGTTTCCGATGGCTATGATTGCAGTAGCCGTAAGTAATGCATTTTTGTGGCGCCGACAATTTTACTTTTGGTTTTTGGCCGGTCAGGCGTTGTTTTACATCTTGGCGCTGTTCGGCGCAGCCGGATGGCTGAAAATTCGGCTATTGCGCTTGCCTTTTTACTTCTGTCTGATCAATGCTTCGCTGTTTGCGTGGCTTTATCAAGTCATAATGAGCAGCCATTCGAGGACTCGGACTAACAAGCGTCCCTCCGTAGTTTGGAAGTAAAGAAAAGTTAGGTCTTCTAGGAAGAGCGTCGAGCTTTTTTTAGTCACGAATTGGAGCTCAGCGGCGTAATGGCGCCGATAAAGTACAGTTAACTCCTGTATGGGAGCAGAGAAAATTACTGTTGATTTCCGCGCATACTCTTCGGGGCAATTGCCGCTCTACGAGGAACTTTCCTCTGAATGCTGGACACGAATCTCAGGGCTCGATATCGCTTGCATGCTCCGAGCAGGTTCTAAGAAGTTTCTGTGCCACATTTCGAACACTAGCAAAAGCCAGAGCTCGTGTGATCGGTCACGGCGGCCGCTCAAGTGCTCGGACATCACATGGCGCACCGCCGGCGGATTGAAATACCCTCGCTGCAGGGTCCTCGGTTCGAGCAGAACTGCCAGCATTTCACCTTTCAATTCCCGGCGCCACCAGTGCACTAGAGGCATCGCAAATCCCTGCTTAGGACGATGCAGGACTTCTGGGGGCACTCCAACGCGTTGGGCGAGCTTTTTCAGAAGATATTTGGGGCCGCCTGGACGTAGCTTTAAAGAACCCGGCAATTGTGTCACCCATTCGACGAATTTGTGGTCGAGCAGAGGACTACGCACCTCTAGCGAATTCAACATACTCATGCGATCCACTTTTGCTAGGACGTCGGCCGTCAAATACGTCTTCGTATCCAGATATAGCAAACGGCTCAAGAGATCCGAGGCCGGCGCGTCGTCGAAATATTTCGCTAAAAGAGACCTAGGGCTGGAACATTCACTTGCCCACAACAGAAACTCATTCGAAAAAAGTGATCTTTCGCGATCAAAAACCGGCAAAAAAGATACGCTATCGAGGTAGCGATCGCGTGATGGCAAAGATACATTGAACGCAAAGCGACGTCCATATAACGAGCTGCTGAGCCGAGGATAAATGTGGTCTCGAAAATATCGGCCAGCCCATTGGGGAACCCGATCAAACGGTTCCCGCTTCATGTGGACGGCATATCGATCATAGCCTGCGAACAGCTCATCGCCTCCATCGCCGGAAAGAGCTACAGTGACATGCTGCCGTGCCAGATGGCAGACGTGGTACGTCGGCACCATCGAAGAATCACCGAACGGTTCTTCAAGCATCCTGGTGAGGAAATCGAGAGTCTCCTGCATTGCAGGTTCGACCGAGAGTTGATGGTGCTCGGTGCCAAATCGCGCCGCAACCGCTCGGGCGTACTTCGCCTCGCTAAAGTCCTGCTTTGCGAAATCAATGGAGAATGTCTTGATTGGCGAGGAGCTGGCGCGAGCCATCATTGCGACGACTAACGACGAATCAACCCCTCCGCTCAGTAGCGCTCCTAGTGGCACATCGCTGGCGAGGCGTACCCGCACCGCATCCTCTAGCCGCTCTTCGAGTTCATGCAGGCATTCCTCTTCGGAGACCTCGGGACACGTGCCGTATGTTGGCAAATCCCAGTACTGTCGGGTTTCGATATGGCCTTCAACGTATTCGAGCACGTACCCGGGCGGGAGCTTCTTGATATTCCGAAACGCGGTAAGCGGATCGGGAATGTATCCAAAGTAAAAGTATTGCAGCAGAGCTTGCGGGCTGGACTCAACGAGCTGGGGCGCTACGGCCAGTATCGCCTTTATTTCCGAACCGAAGAGCAATCGGCCCTTGTCGATAGCATAGTGCAAGGGCTTTTTGCCCAGGCGATCACGAGCCAATAGAATTGAGCGACGACGGTCATCGTAAAGTGCGAAGGCAAACATCCCGCGCAATTTTTTTACACAATCCAGGCCCATTTCTTCATAGAGATGGACGATCACCTCCGTATCGCTATGCGTATAAAAATGATGACCATTGTTTTCCAAAGCCTTTCTCAATTCAGGGTAATTGTAGATCTCACCGTTGAAGACAACCCAAACGTCGTGATTCTCGTTGTGAATCGGCTGACGGCCGTCAACTAGATCAATAACACTGAGTTGACGCATTCCTAAGCCAACGGAGCCCTTCGCATAGATTCCTTCGTCGTCAGGCCCTCGATGAACAATGGTCTGGCACATACGATGTACCGTGGCACGGTCCACAACTTCGCCGTTGTCAGCAACAACCCCTGCTATACCGCACATGGCTTAGACTCCATCTTGAACACGACAATTGCTCCAAAATTCACCGACGTTGAAACGACGCGACTTAATCGATCAAGAGTGCATTCAGTCGATCGACGGGTCGGACAATAGCTGCATTTAGATTTGGACAGATTTGTATCGTGGCTCAGCGACCCTCAATTCAGTTCTCGTTTTTAGCAGCATACTTTGTTGGATAGGATCGGAGCTCAGCTTCAAAAGGATAATTGTGTATGTGAACAAGTAGTACGGGAAGAGCTGATAAGCAGTACTAGCAAAGAATGCTCCCAGCAAGTAGGCCGTAATGGCGGCTCGTAATGCGCCAGCATACAGCTCGAGCTCCGGGCGCTCCTGAGCCCCTAGAAATCTCCTGGCTAGTCGGAGGTTGCGAAAAGACCTCGCGAGCAAAACAAGGAACAACAAGAGTGCCGGTATGCCGCACTCGGCACTCAGCTGAGTATACGTATTGTGTGTACCATGCCAGCTACCGCTAAAAATATCGAAATTTCCAGCTCCGATTCCAAAGATCGGACGGGCGGCAGTGATTTTCAGGCTACGCGACAGCAGATCCTTACGAGCCTCGGCAGAACCCTGGTCCTTATCGCCTTCTTGGTAGTTGCCAACTATGCTACCTAGCCTCTTGCTGTAGTTTTGCGGGACGGCAACCATCAGCGCAAAACCAGCCAGAAGTGCGGCAGCGATGATGTAAGACCGTTTGCCGCGAACTCCGAACTCCCAAAGGCTGACAATAATAGCAATTGTCATGGCCATGAATCCTCCCCGGGAGTAGGTAGACATTACGGCGTAGACCATCACTAGCATCCCGATTCCCCAAGCGATCTTCTTCGTTGCACCGTGACCCCGAAGCAAAAATGCGAGGCATAATGGCCAGTTCAGGGCGATGTTTAGTGCGAGGTCATTGGGATTGGACAGTAGTGCATCTCCAATTCCAGCCAGCCGACCGTCAACCCTGTTATTTACGATCACAGAGGCGACAGTCATTAGAGTGACGCTCACTGCCTGAACGAAAAGCAGGCGGCGGAGCTCGGAAGTACGGGAGACAATAAGAACCAGGGTCACCGCAACGACGGCTACCTTGGAGAAATCAAAAAATACAACATTGAAACTGCCCCCGCGCCAATATGCGAAGGGTATACCTGCAACAGACCATGCAAACAAAGCTAGTATTAGTTTGAGCTCAAAAGGAAAACTCTTTGGCCGGCCTTTGCTCGATCCAAGTATCAACGCGAAAAACGCCAAGATGGCCGCAATTTTGGGGAGATGTAGTGCATTCAACCCGGGGATGACGTCACCCGGACGAAAGTAGTAGAGAAACGAGAAAATTAGTATGACCCAATAACCAAACCTCGATTTCTCCCGGCTTACCTCCGTTGCGTTGGTGCGGCTAGGTAACATGGGCCCTCACAGACTTGGCATCGTCATTTGGCTCCTCTGCCTAGCAACACAATTTTGATAGTGTGGAACATGATCAGCAAATCTAGGCCAATCGACACATTCTTAATATAATAAAGATCGTACTGCAACTTCTCCTTAGCATCTTCTTCGGAGTTGCCATACTTATACCGAATCTGTGCCCAGCCCGTAATGCCAGGCCGTACAGCATGACGAACTCCGTAGTAAGGAATCTTCTCGCTGAGCCGTCCTACAAACTCAGGACGCTCGGGCCTGGGACCGACGAATGCCATGTCGCCCTTTAAAACGTTCCAAAGCTGCGGAATCTCATCCAGGCGGCAGATTCGCAAAAACCGACCAACGCGCGTAATCCGAGGATCGTCATCGCCCGCCCACGTGGGGCCACAATCGGCTTCAGCGTCCTGACGCATGGTACGAAACTTGTGGCAAAAAAATAGTGTTCCGTTGAAGCCGACCCGAGCCTGACCATACATGATTGGGCCAGCTGAATCTAATTTGATTGCGAGCATGATAAAGGGAATGAGCGGAAGGACGAGTACTAGCAGAACCGCGGAGGCCAAAATTGATAATATCCGTCGAATAATACTGAGTGCCCCACTGAACCGAAAACCCTCAGCAAAAATTAGCCAGCTAGGATAGAGCTGTTCAACCTCAATTCGTCCGTAGATTTTTTCCAGCCACGAGTTAGCCTCCTCAATCTTGACCCCTTCAAGTCTAAGTGGAAGCAATTCGTTCATGGGAAGCGTACCGCGCCGGTCGCTGACGGCAACAATTACTCGATGTATTCTGTGCTGCCGAACCGATTCGACCAGGTGCATTGCCATGTTCTCTCTCGTCGGCACCCCCTCAATACTGCCACTCCATCCCACGACCTCGATGCCCAATGCAGAGTTCCGCAGTCCGCTAACCAGCCTTTGCGCCCGTTCCCCCATGCCCAGTACATACACCCGTTCCCTCAGAAACTGTTGCTGACTGAGCCAAGTAACGGCGTGTCGCCAGCCGAAAAGCGCAAAGGTTAGGATCAACAATCCAATCGTGAACGCATAGGACCTTATGAAACCGGGAAAGATGATACCGATCAGGGCCAAGAGTAGGGCGATCAGCCCGGGAACGATGAGCAACCGCGAGTAAAGCTCTGCCTTCGAGTCAGACTGCGCGAGGTCGTATAAATCGAACCAGTGCGAAAACAGCAAGACTAGGGCTGTGATGCCGAGGATCTTGTAATAACCGTACTCGAAGTTGAGGACTAAATAGCTGTCGTCTCCGAATTGCAACAAAATGCCAAGCACGAAGGAGCTGAAAACGAGGAACACCTGGACGACTAACAGTAGCAACACTCGCACCGGGTAGTGCACATTGAACAAGCGAATCAATTCATTACTCCATAGCCGTTTACTCTTAGGACCGCCCGTAGGAACCGTAGTAGGGCAAAAAGGTGGAGGGTACACCATTTAGAACCGCCCCCACCAACTGCGTGGGCCGAAACTCCTGTTGGGCCCTGCGCAACGCATCAGCACGAGTATTCTCAGCCCGCGCCACCATCAGCACGCCATCACAATAGTCAGCGAGCAATGTTGCGTCGGAAACCGGAATCGCTGGAGGAGAATCAATGATCACCCAGTCGAAAACGATTTCGCACCGATTTAACAGTTTCTTAAAACGGCCATTGGCGATCAGCTCGACCGGATTTGAGACGGACCGGCCCGCAGGAAGAAATACTAGATTTTCCATCTGCCCTCGTTGCATGCCCTTGACTTCGTCGGTTTCCCCTAAGAGGTACTCAGAAAGTCCTGGGGCATAACCAGTTCCCAGGAATTCGTGAAGACGGCCATTACGCAAATCGGCATCAATTAACAGGGCTCGGCGGCCCTCCCGGCAAGCAATTGCCTGAGCCAAATTTGCCGCCACGAAGGATTTTCCTTCGTTTGGCAATGGGCTAGTGACAAGCAAGTTCCGTAGGGGTCGTTGTTCCCTCATTTGATACAGCCTGGAACGCAGCGTGCGAAACTGTTCGCCTCCCTGGCTGCCCTCATTCTTACGGAAAAACAACATAGATGATCGCGGCTGCCATTCACCTCTTGCGCAATCCGCCAATAGCATGTCCGCGTCCAAGGTGGGCGAAGCAAGGGTAACGGCCGCTCCACTGGAGGAAACTTCCGGAAAGGTCTGCTTGGACAAAGGCTTCGGCAAGGCTGGCGACGCATTGACGGGCTCAGGCAGTTCTTCATCCTTGCCACGGCCTGCTTCACGCATTGCACGCTCGCGTTCCATTTTTGCCAAAGCTTGGTGAATTCTGGTCATATGCACTTCCCTCGGGTCGAGCCCCAAACGAGTTTCAATCTACGATCTTGAAGCGTGGATGGAGACGTCAAGCGCCTTCGAGTCGAGTAAATCCTGGCTCGACTTGGCATCGCCCGCCACCCACGGCACGGAGACGAGGAGAGGAATATCCAAAACGGCAATTAGATCTTCCTCCGTCCGAATAGACTTGTCGCGGGCCTCGATCCACAGAGCTAAGCCCAATCCCAATCCGAGCCCGGCAACCAGTCCGCCCTGAGCGAAAAGAAGCCGATTGGGAAAGCTCGGTTTATCTGGTACATTCGCGGGGTTCAACAAGACCATTTGTTCACCTTGTTGGCCCCGCTCCAAATCACCCTGCATCTTCGACTCGTCTTTTTTTGTCAGCAGATCGTTATAGCGCTTCTGCCCCGTTTCATAGTCCCGAGTCAAAGCCTTATACTGCTCTTCTATCGCAGGACTCAGTGTCAGGCGACTTTGATAAGTTTGAATCTCATTCTGAAGACGTTTCTGTTCACGAATACTTTGGGCAATCATGTCTTCCTGCCGTCGAAGCTGTAACGCTAATTGCTGGATTTCAGGCGATTCCCGATCACCTGTCGACTCTGCCGGCTCCGGCTTATCTCCAACAGGGGAGTTCATCGTTTTGAGCTCCCGTTTGATTTGTGCAATGTCACTCTTGACTTTGATCACGTCAGGATGGTCTTCCGTATATCTTCCTTGCAAGGTAACTAACTGACTTTGCAGTTGTGCTAGTTGCTGTTCAAGCGTCGCTGGATTGCTGGCATTTTGCAGAGTCTTCCAGCTCGCCTTCTGCTGCGCCAGCACAGATTCGGTGTACGACTTATCTTGTTGTGCGCGGTTGAGCGCCTGAGAATTGGCCTCGAACTGAGAATTCAGTCCTTGCAAAATCTGCAAATTGTGCTGCTCGTCGTCGGGCAGCTGGCCGAAATGTTGCTGCTTAAAAGCTGCTAGCTTGGCGTCCAAGTCCTCAAGATTGCTCTTGGCTTCTTCCAATTGAACCGACAGAAAATCTGTAGTACCCTGTGCCACTTCCTCGCGAGCTTTTAAATTCTCTTCCAGAAAAACTGATGTGATCTCTCCGCATAATTGTGCCGCCTCATGGGGATCATGGGACGTGAAATTTACGTAGAATCCAGGAACACCCTTCGTGGCAAACGTTTTCATCAGGGGTGCTACTTCGGAGGCGGATAATGGGACAATGGCAACATTTCGTTGAACGTCATCAATCGTATCGTCTACATTTTGCGTCTTGCGCAAACCGAGATGTTCAATCATACCGCGCAAGCGGGCCCGACTCAGGACTTGCTGCTGCAACATCAGGATCCGATGCTCCACATCTTCCTTGACAACTGGCTTGACATAGCCCTCTGCGACCTTTTGGCCTTCGACCAATACTACGGACTGTGACATATACTGCGCAGGAATGGCGTACGAAATGAAAAAAGCAGCTATGGGTGCCAGCAGCACTGGTATGGCGATGAATTTTAATCGCCGACGCAATATCGCAAGATAATCATCGATCGATAGTGTTCGATTTTCAATCATGTTAGTTCTCGCTGTACTTAGTCGAGTCGGACAGGACCCGGACGCCAATCTAACCCAATGAATGCACTGTTGCGGCCAGTAGAGCCATTACACGGACTGCTGGTACCGCAGAATGATCTGTCTAGCAATTGCTGGTTGTACTGGTAGCTGGCGGTGATTCCCATGTGCCGACCAATTTGTCGCCTTACTCCACTTGCGGCGTACCAGTAGGTGTATTGCTGCCCGTTTGACGAAGTTGACGGAGGTGAAATGCTGCTGTTTCGGGCATATCCGATATCCAGGGTCGCGCTCCATTTCCGACCCACGGGACGTGCCGCGGTGACCGTAACCACATCGGTGATCGCGCCAGCAACAACGCCCGACCCGCTAGTGTTGTTTCGTCGATATTCCAAGGTGAGGCTCGCTTGCGGAAATTGATAGCGAAGAGTTGCCTGGCCAACTCCCGAAACTGTCCATTTCGTTCTGCCTTGCGGATCAGCCACTTCTGTAGCCTGTGGCCCCCCCCCGACACTCAAGTCCATCCGTTCCGACAGCCTGTGGCCATAGATCACATTTGCTATATGTGAGATCACCTTCGTGCCAATTGGAGCCGGATAGCGGAACTCCTGAAACCCGTAGACGATTCCAATCTGGTCAGCACGAGTAAGGCGGTGGTTGTATCCGGCCTGAGCGCTTAGTTGACGACTATTTATCGAGTTCGCTGCGTCGTCCATGAAATGTGTCAATCCGTAAGATCCCGCCATGGTAAAGGAGGAGCGAGATGTGAACTCTTGAATCAGATCCATCATGGCTACATTAGTGATTCGCGGTTGCTTTCCCAAAGAACCGAATTGTCCGGAGCTAAGCACACTGGTTGACGTTCCGCCAAAACTGCCCCCAAATCCGGGATCCACTCCAGTAAGACCTAACAGGCTTCCTCCACCACCAAATGCTCCCTGGCCAAACGATCCTTCAGGCAGGTAGCTAAATAAATCGCGGAATGCCAACTGTCCACTTCTCCAGCTCATGCGCTCGACAGCACTCAACTCATGCTCCTGGCTCGCCCCGACTCCCGCATTGCTGGAGAAAGAACCACCTCCGACATAGGCCAAATTGAAAGCCTGGCGACGCCATTCTTTCTGTAGGGTGAGACTCCCTAAACCTTGGGTAACGCTCTGGAGCGACGACGCCCCCGGTTGACCTGCCGCATTCGAATCCACACCTTGCCCGACTTGCAAGCCGATACTGAAGAAGCTGCGCCCTGTGGTATCCGGCGTCAAAGATGGCTGGTCGACCGCGGAGAGCGGTAAGTTTTCTGTGGCGCTGTCCTCCACGGCAGGCGCTGCAGGGCGATCCGGATGTTGGCCAGTAGGACCAGACTGCGAATTGTTTTCCTGTGCACAGGCACTTCCCAGAACACAAGCCAAAAACATCAACATCCGCATCCGGGGGATTCTTCTCATGTTTCACTTCTAGGGCACCACAATCGTGTCTCCCGGCTTCAGTAAGATGTTCCGTTCGGAGGTCTCCCCTTTTATCAGAGCCTTGTAATTAACCGGGATTCTTTGCTGCTTCCCCTGTTCGGAGCGAAGAACGTAGATCGCTTTGGTATTGGCGAACTGAGTGAACCCTGCCGTTGACAGCGCCTGCAAGACCGTCATCTCAGGCAACAGTGCGGTCGGTCCCGTATGCATGACTTCCCCCATTAGGTAAATGCGTTGGCTGTTCATCTGCGTAACCACCACAGTGACCCGCGGATCGGCGACGTACTTTTTGAGCTTATCCCGCAGGGAGCCAGCCAATTGCATTGGGGTCAAACCGGCTGCCTGAACATCATTTAGAAGTGGAACTGATATCATTCCGTCGGGTCGGACCGGCAAAGTTGCCGTAAGATCAGGTTCCTTCCACACCGAAATCAACAAAACATCCGCAGAGCCAATTATGTAAGTTGCTGGTGTGGCCACTCCGCTTGCTGCACCACCCTGTGCCGTGACGGGTGTGCCTGGTTGCTGCGCAAAAACGAAGCTATCCAAAAGGCCAGCGAGCAGAATCGATATAAGTGCCATATTTCTCATAACTATTCTAGTTTCCAACTGCCCGTTGAGTAGCCTTGGGCGAGGTGAACCGCCCATCGCCGGAGCTCACATATGCGCCGAGACCCGGCTAATCTGCTCATCCGCCAAGTCGAATCGCACTGTCTCTCACTCAGGATTCTCGAGCCCGATCCTTAGAAAACCGAGCTACTCTGCGATTTGTCTCGAACACATCACCAGACACCGTTGACTCTGACAATTCAGCCGACACGGTAAAGTCATAAAGATCGTGATCTCGCACTACTGCCTCAACCATTTCGGGAGTAATCAGTTTCTTTTCGTCGATGTAGGCGTTAACCAAGCAATGTTCGCAAATTAAATTCACCACCCGGGGTATTCCGGCCGAGTAGCGATAAATCACCGGCACCGCCCGTGGATCGAAGATCATCCGTCCATTCGATCCTGCGATATTCAGCCGTCGAGCGATGTAGTCCTCAGTTTCTTCCAACGAAAGAGCATGGGTCTTCGCCTTTAAAGTCACCCTTTGCCTCAGCTGGCGCAAATGTGGGAGCCGCAACGTGACGTCCAGTTCAGGCTGACCCACCAACACGATCTGCAGTAGCTTGTCGGTAGCCGTCTCGAGATTTGTAAGCAGTCGAATCTCTTCGAGAACGTTATCGGCCAGATTTTGCGCCTCGTCAACAATCAATACGGGCGTTTCCCCCGCCCGATAGCGTTCCAGGAGCCAATGATAAAACCGAAGGACAGTTTGACTCTTCGATTGGTGGTCCACCGCCAACCCGAAATCCGCCAACATGTAATCGAAGAACTGGGGCACATTCAGCCGGGTGTTGAAGACAAAAGCGTAGGGAGTGTGCCGAGAATGCAACCAAGTCACTAACTTATTGATAAGCGTAGTCTTACCGGTACCCACCTCGCCGGTAAGGACAACGAAACCCTTCCGGCTCTGGATGCCATAGGTCAGGCAGGCCAAAGCCTCCTCCGTGTGGGGGGTCAAGACCAGATATCGCGGATCAGGGTTTACATTAAACGGGTTTCCCTGTAGCCCGAAGAATTCCTTGTACATCCGCTGAAACCTCAGGTTGCCCGGAATGCCGCGTCAGGCAAGCAGTTTACGTGAGCAGCAATCTCGTGTCTATCGGGATTGAGGCCCTTTGGCCGGTTTGCGGTCCGGGCCAAGTTCGAATATGCTCTTGCGGGGGTTTCGCCCTAAATTGAGTCAATTGGAGCAACTAGCACCGCTGGTTAGATTCCCTGAACCAGCAAAACCGAGCACCCCCTGGTGGAAGATTGGGATGTTGGTCATCCTGGTTGGGTTGCTGTATGCCTCGGTTGTTATTCGACTGGCTAACCAGTGGTGGCAAGATCCCAATTTTTCCCACGGATTTTTGGTTCCGGTTTTCTCATTATTCGTGTTGTGGAAACAGCGTTCTCAGCTTCTCGGCGTCCCAGCCAAGCCTTCCTGGTGGGGCCTGGCGATTGTGATTTTTGCCCTACTGCTGTTAGTCGCCGGTATGCTGGGCAGCGAATTATTCCTCTCTCGGATCTCGCTTGTCATATTGATCGCCGGGCTAATTGTTTTTTTCCTTGGACAGCATTATTTTCGAGCTTTGTTGTTCCCATGGGCATTCTTATTTCTGATGATTCCGATTCCTGCGATCATCTTCAACGAAATCACCCTCCCTTTGCAAATTCTTGCCTCGAAGATCGCGGCTACGCTATTGCCGCTCGCAGGTGTGCCTGTCCTGCGGGAAGGAAATATTATTCACTTGCCCTCAATGGCGCTTGAAGTGGCGGAGGCTTGCAGTGGCATTCGATCGCTGCTGTCGCTCATCACGCTGGCAATCGTGTACGGGTATTTTCAAGCAACCAGAACTCTCACGTGGGTGATCCTATCGCTTGCTGCCATCCCGATAGCCATATTGGCTAACAGTTTCCGTATTTTCGGCACGGGAGTGCTGGTCCAATATTGGAGCGCAGATAAAGCCGAGGGTTTTTTTCACTCATTGTCGGGCACTTTTATATTTCTCTTGTCGCTGTTGCTGCTCCTGGGATTTCACCGCAGCTTGCGTTTTCTTGAATTGAGGACGGCGAAATGACCGGCCTGCGATTTGCGCTAGTGTGCTTGTTGCTGTCCGGTACGGCGGTCTTTCTCCGCATCCATGATCGCGAGGAGGTCTTGCCTCCGCGAAAACCGCTCGCCTCCCTTCCCCTGCAATTTGGTTCCTGGAGCGGCTCGGATCTAAGTATTTCAGACGATGTTCTTGAAGTTTTGGGCCACGGTGATTTTCTCTCCCGTATCTATCGCGAAGACGGCATCGGTCTTCCCTACGTAGACCTTTTCATCGCTTACTTTCCCAGTCAACGATTCGGCGACACCATCCATTCCCCCAAGAATTGTTTACCGGGATCGGGATGGGTGCCATTGCAATCGAGCAGAGTTACTCTATCTTTCCCCAATTACGCCCCTTTTTCCGCGAATCGCTACATCATCGCCAAAGGCAGCGACCGCCAGCTCGTTCTCTATTGGTATCTGGCTCATGCCCGCCCAGTAGCAAGTGAGTACTGGGCGCGTTATTACTTGCTTGCCGACTCCGTGCGGCTTAACCGTACCGATGGGTCGCTGATCCGGCTGATCACTCCGCTACGGTCGAATGAATCCGATGACCTTGCTCAACAAAGATTGGTTTCGCTGGCGGCACAGATCTTGCCGACGATAGAGCTCTATGTGCCACATTGATTTTTTCCGTCTTGAGGTGTTTTCATGAGGTCTAAACCGTTCCCTCCTTCACTGGTTTATCGAGTCTTGAGCTTCTGCTGCGGGCTCGTTGTAGTCGCTTGTCTGTTAGCAGCATGCTCACGCGATCCCAACGTCCGAAAACAGAAATACGTCGAGAGCGGTGAACGCTATTTTGCCAAAACTAAGTATCCCGAGGCGGTTATCCAGTTTACGAATGCCGTGCAAATCGATCCGGCATATGGGAATGCGCACTTCGGCCTCGCGAAAACCTACCTAAAGATGCAGGACTGGCCTCGGGCTTACCAGGAACTGAACCGAACTCTTGACCTCGAACCAGAAAATTACGAAGCCCGCCTGGAGATTGCGAACATCTTGGTTGAAGGGGGCGATACGAAGCAGGCGCAGGAACATATAGAAATTCTATCTAGTCGTCAGCCCAATGATTTCAGAACGCACGTCGCTATCGCCAAACTTCATGCCCTGCAACAAGATTTGCCCGGTGCGGCGCAGGAGTTGCAAACGGCAATTTCCTTAAATCCAAGCGAGGGTGAGCCCTACTTGGATCTAGCCCTTCTTCAGGTCAGAAACAATCAGTTCGATGCCGCCGAGAAGAACTTCAAGAAGGCGATTCTTGTGCAACCTAACGAGATGGGGCCTCTCTTGGCCTTAGGCAAGTACTATCAGACCCAGAAACGTTTTGGCGAGGCGGAACGGCAGTTTCGACAGGCGATGGCGGTAAATCCAAAGAGTCCGGACCCGCGTGGCGCATTGGCCAGTTTGTACATGGCCGAAGGCCGGACCTCTGAGACCGTTGAATTGTTGAAACAAGCCAAGAGTGATCTAGCCGACGACCCCGCCGGGTATCGTATGCTGGGCGACTATTACTTTGCGGTAGGGGACTTCGACAATGCAACCAGTGAGTATTGGTCGCTTTACCAAGACCATCCTAAAGACCTCAAAGTAAAAAAGAATTACATTCAGTTGCTTCTGCTGAAGGACCGCCTGGTCGAGGCGCGCAAGCTGAATGATGAAATCCTGAAATCAAATCCGCGCGACGGGGACGGTCTCATTTACCGGGGACAAATCCAGATACGGGACGGTCATGCCAATGATGCCGTAGCAACCTTACAAGAGGCGATCAAAGCCGATCCGGGTAATGGGGTGCCCTTCTACCACCTCGGTAATGCGTACGCGCAAATCGGGAACTTGCACCAGGCTGAAACTGCTTGGGGGGACGCGGTGCGACTTCGTCCTGATTTGGTGGACGCTCACCGTGCACTGGCGGCAGCCGCCCTCCGCAAGGGTGACATGTTGGGTCTCGCGCGTGCCGCCACTAGCATTCTCGGTCTGCAACCGTCCAACCCAGACGGTTATGCTCTGCGCGCACTTTCTTTCACCGCCCGCAAACAGTTCGCTGAGGCGGAGGCGGACGCGGGGAAGGCCATAGCCGTGGCGCCCCAACATCCGGCGGGATACATCCAGATGGGGAACCTAAGGATGGCACAGAAACAGCTGAAAGAGGCTGAGGATGAATTTAAGCAGGCGTTGTCTAGGGATCCAACAGCCTCGGACGCGCTTCAGAGCCTAATGCAACTCTATTTAATAGAGAATCAACCGGACAAGGCGATTGCGGCAGCCAAAGCGCAGATCGGTATTGTTCCGGATAACAGCAGTTTCCACTATCTCCTCGGCTCACTCCTACTAGAGAAGAAAGACCTGGACGGGGCTGAGCCGGCGTTTAAGCGCGCCGCAGAACTGGACCACAAAAATACCGATGCGTTGCTAAAAGTCGCTCAGGTAGAACTCGCAAAGGGCAAATTTGATGAGGCCTTCGATGTCTGCGAGCGCGCACTAAAAGATAATCCACGCGATCCTAAGTTCATGATATTGAAGGGCCAATTGTACGACTCCCGGAAAGATCCGATTCGCGCTCAAGAATCTTACCGGAAGGCCTTGGAAATTGATCCGCAAGATCCCCTCGCGGCCAATAACCTTGCCTACTCAATGCTGAGGTCGCGGGGGAATATAGACGTTGCGCTCTCCTTTGCACAAATCGCAAAGAGGGGAATGCCGGATTCTCCCAATGTGGCCGATACTCTTGGATGGGCACTTTATCAAAAAGGCGCTTACAAATCGGCGATTGACGCGTTTAAGGAGTCATTGAAACTCGCCCAAACTAATAAACAAGAGGAAGATCCTGCGGTGCATTACCATTTAGGACTAGCTTATGAAAAGACAGGACAAAGCGCCCTTGCTCGGCAACAGCTGGAACGGGTGTTGAAGTTAGATCCTTCCTACCCGGACGCTGAAGATGTGAAAAAAGCGCTCGCGGAAATCGCAGATTAGACTAGGGTCGTTTCGTATGCTATCTTTTCACCAGATCCCAACATAAAGTTTTGCACAGGGTCACTCGTCCCGTATTGTCGGCATCTGAGCTTCGATGTCGTACACTAGAACCCAGACAAAGAAAAATATGATCCTGTCTCATTTTGATGTTGACAAAACATACAGTAAGGAACTATGAATGGGGTTCGCCGTTGGGCCCCTATCGCTGTTGGATCGGATATTTTGCGAACGCTTTTTCAAGGAAGGCCGTATGACACTCCCCAAGATCTCCCTCGCCGCCGCAACAATTTTGTTTCTTTCATCGATGGTATTCGGTTCATCTATAACGGTCGATAATACAGGAGGAACGTTCAGCCAAGCTGGAGGCGGAATTTCACTATCTGGTGCTACGATTACGCTGACCTCAGGCCTACCTGCTTTTTCCGGCACGCCGAACAGTCTAAACTTCTCGCTCGGAACAACGGGGCTAAGCACCGGGACATTGTTTGGTATCACCTTTAAGAGTTGGACGGGGAGCGGGCTTGGTAGTTTTACATTTGCCACGAGCGCATTCAACTTTTCGGGCAGCTTTAACTGCGCCACTCCAAATGATTGCTTATACCACGGTACTAGCGCCACGGACGGAACTTTTCACGGAGTGTTTAGTGGCCTCCTGACCTTTACGGCGGGTGGCAGCCAAGTCATAAAAGGCTTTATGAATCAAACTTTTAATGATCCGAACGTCGGCACCGGCGGACACACCGAGGCTGCTGCGGTACCCGAGATAGGCACTCTGGGGTTAGTGGGGGTGGGTCTGATTGGCATCGCTGGTTTCACCAAGCGGAAATTTACCGCCGTGGCGGGTTGACTAAGATCCGTTTAGCCTTGGTGTCTTCTTCGTAACAGGAGCAAGACGTATAAATCTGCTTGAAAGAGAATCGTTATGATGAAAGCAATCATTGCTTTTGCAATTGTGTTCCTGGCAGCTTGGCCAGCGCATGGCGATTCGATCAAATCATCTAGTCAGAGATTCGAGAATCACAGTTATCATTTCAGAACAACGATTCGACAGCACAAAGAGGAATTCTGGGAACGGTCATCTAACCGCAATTTTTTTGATCGCGATGACTGGTTTTCCTCTAACAAGAAACACGAGCGGTTTTTCCACGAAACCCGCCACGAGCGCTGCGACTGGGATCCTGATGATTCAGTAGTTACCACGACCGCAGAGGCTCCGGAGGTCCCGACGGCTTGGCTATTGGTGCTAGGGTCCGTTGCTTTGTTCGGGGCGGGACGTTTCCGTAGGATCTTCAGTAATTAGGTTTACAGACTGCTCGCAGATAAGCCGAGGGCGATTCGTTAAATCTTTTATGGGCAATCGATTCTATTCGATTGCTCGCGTTTTATCCTCCAAATCTTCGCGTTCAAGCAATTCCAGGTTGGCACTCGGCGTACTATTGATTCATGTCCAAGAAAACAAAGACAGGGGCTTCCCGTCTCTGGGTTATCACAATTGTTCTGCTCGCGATGGCGATGTGGATGACTTTGAAAAAATGACAAGTCAACGGGAGGCTTGGGTTGTTTCAGCGGGAGAATCCGTTCGCAACGCTCATCCCGGACTGCGAGAAGTTTAGTAAGCAACCCCGGTCGCATGGATCCTCGCAAAACGCCGGTTTTCCCGAATCCGGCCAACTGCGGCGATCGAGCCTAGAGCCCACACCAATTCGGCTCCGAAATAACTGCCAACTATCGAGTTCCCTATTAAGAAACCTAATCCAAGACCGATTCCAAAACCTATCTCCATGAACGCACAAATTGTCAGGAGATTTTGAAGCTTTTGTCTTGCGCCTCGCGCCCGCACTATGGCAAAACCGAGCAAAATAACGAGCGCTAAAAAAAACGGTCCGACGGCAGTTTGGCTCAAGGCGAATCCTTAACCTCATCATAATTGATTCTTGATGCGGTGCTCAATAGCAATATGAGCGCCATCGCCGAGCCGCTATCCGCCATGTTTCCATCAGTCCTCTTCGTTTTCTTGTTCTTGAAACTCTAGTTCGGCTGCGAACCAATCACCCCAGGAGTTCCCGTCCTGGCGCCCGCCCTCTTTATACAATTCATAGGCCCTGTGGCGAATTCTCTCTTCCCGTGAAGCACGCTCCTCATCGCTCGCCTGAGCGGGTCGTGAGGGAATAGATAAATTCTGGTTTTTGGTGTCAGGTTGAGGGATTATCGGTTTGTAGTCAGGGCTGTCATTCGCTGCCGCTGCTTGCGTAATACGTTTCGTCTTGGCTGCTTGATTCATTGTCGTCTCCTGCGGGGTAGTTTTGCTTATGATGCACGTCACGAAACTATCGACGTCGAAAATCTCAACAGTTGTTGGGCTCGTTTCGGCTATCGGGCGGTGCGACCTATCGCAAGATTGAGGAACCAGGCATGCCGTTCCCAAGTGGGCGGCTCAGCTCTCTATCTAGCAGTTTGAACTGAGCGTTGCAGATTCTGGGTTTTCCGAGGTACCGCAGTGCTCACCTTGCGATTGCTAGATTGTGTGGTCCGGTTGGTGGTAGCCGGGAAACAAGACGCCTGAAATGCGCGAAAGAGTGCAAGATTATCGCAAGGAACGGTCTCCCAACGCAGGGGTCCGGCGGCAAGCTGCACAAATGGTCTACTCCAACGCTACGCTCTATTTCGGAGGGGATCCAATCAGTTTGACGTCTCAAAGGCAGCTACCACTTTATGCCTCTGTTGGAGTTTCGACCAAGACATTGTTTCTGCTGCCCTTAGTATATGCTCCATTTCCTGAACCATTAAAAGATGGCTCATTTCCTTTACCAGATTAGTGAACGGGAGGGCGATCCTGCGCATCCGCCATTCCAACCGTGACTTCCACTAGTTGTTCGGGTTTCGTTTTCGTCGGCATAGATTTTTCGTCTGTACCCTAACATGCTTGGAATAGGAAGTTCCGTTTGGTTGAGGACAAACGAAAAACGAGAAAACAAATGCGCGCAGCTTGTTATCCGCAGCGCTGCTTTTCTTAAAACTCCAATCCTATTTTGTGGACCCTCCAGCGCCCGATCGGCGCTGGAGTTGAGGTACAGATCAAATCGCTGGGCCTAGCCCTGTCAGAAGCACCAGGACGAGAGTAGACTTGGGTTCATGCGAAAGCGCCTTATCACTCCGACTCCAGAGAGAATTCGGGCTCGCGGAGAAGGGTGGTTAGATGTAGAGCGCGCAGCCGCAGTCGAGGTCACGTCGGAAGAGAAAGACTTTCCTGTCGAGTTGGTCTTCGGGTCAGAAGATGCTCCGGGCTGGCGTGCAGCAGAACCGGGGATTCAAACAATTCGGCTGATCTTCGATCAGCCGCAAAGGCTCCGCTGCATATCCCTTGTTTTTGAGGAAAACGAAAATAGGCGCACTCAAGAGTTTGTTTTGCGGTGGTCGTCGGATGACGGGAGTTCTCTTAAAGAGATTGTGCGCCAGCAGTGGAATTTCAGTCCACCTGAATCGGTACGTGAAGTTGAAGAATATCAAGTGCAGCTTTCGAGCGTTACCGTGCTCGAACTAGTCATTAAGCCTAATATCGGCGGCGGCGCCGCTCGCGCTTCGCTGAAGAATCTCCGTTTCTCTTGATAGTCGTGTACATGCTGGGCCCCTAGGCTTTTCGGATAACCTAAGAAACGGAAACCCAGATATTGTACGGGAGGGACCGGAGTCGAGGGTACTCGCTCTTGAAGCGGCGACGAAGCCGCGAAGCTCGAATGTGATATTTATTCCTACAAAGGAAATTTAGGTCTCAGCAAGTGGATTTTTGATCATTACGGAAGCGAAACTTGGTATTTAGGCGCGGGTTGCTGGCAACAAAAAATGGCCGGCCCCATTAAGAGATCGTCGAACGTTCCTGTTTTACTTCGAAAGACTCACCGACCGAACGCAACGCGAATCACTGCTTGTCGTAGATCCCCATTTCTTTTTGCTCATTAGGAGGACAGACAGTCCGGGCAGTGCGTGTTCAGGCGACCTAGCCGTTGCAAATTTCGTAATGCCGGACGTGGGGTTCCATTTCAAGCAGATAGTCGGGATCGAAGTCGTAGTACTTAGCTGCAGCAGAGTCGTCACCGGCAAATCGCTTGATGGCGTCGGTGTCATCCCAGAACGTCAGCATCTCGAAATGGGTTACATCTCCTTCCGTGCGATGCATACACCAGGCTCCACGATTTCCTCGCGTTGCCTGATACTCGGGAAGCGCAATTCTCCGCATGAGGCCCAGATATTCGTCCCCCTTTGAAACGGGGACCATTCCGTGCCAGATACGCGCGATCATGCTGCCCTCCCATCGCGTGAGCGAAGTCTGAGCAGAAGTATCTCCAAAAGCGAAACAAGGCGAGTGGCGCATAAACGGTCAGGGTCAAGTCCGGGATCGTAGATTGTGAGCTGCACGCCGAGCGCTAATGGATGGCAAACCAGCGGGATCAAGAGCTCCAACAGTTCTTCGATGGCGGGCCCACCTGGCAGTGGCGAATCCACCGCGAACATTACCGTTGGATCGATGACATCGGCGTCGAGGTGAATCCAAAACCCGCGCAATGTTCCATCCGATGTCAGTGCTTGGAGGACCTCCTCCGCAACGTCGGCCATGCAGCGTTCCCTAAGCACAGCGCCCGGAATATCCAAAATCGAGGACTCAGCCAGCGCTGCGTGACCATACCAAGGTTCCGCCGCATCGCGGCGCCCAATCAGAGCGACATGTCTATCGTGTACCAGCGGCTGGTTTCCGGCGAGACGGGCTAAAGGTGTGTCGCCGCGGCCTACGGCAAGGGCGAGGCACATGCTTGCCACAGAACCGGTGCGGGACTCTTGCGGCGTCCCGAAATCCGCATGACCGTCCACATAAACGAGGCCAACCGGTCCTTGAGCGCGTTTTCGAACACCCAGGAGGCTGCCCAGCACGATGCTGCAATCTCCTCCCAGCACAACCGCAAAACAGCCCTCGGCGGTAGCTGCTTCTATTCGCTCGCCAAGTCCCCGGGAGTAGCCCGCGACGGCGGATTCATTCCGCGCCCGACCCGGCGTGCGAACATAATCTTGATATGGCGGCGGAATGACATCGCCCAGATCCTCGGCGCCGATGCGTTGGACCAATCCTAGCTCGCGCAGTACCGAAGGGGCCTGACTGAGCTGCCTGCTTTCCCCGTTGTCATAAGGACGAATGCCTAGGCTCGATGGCGCGCCGACGACAGCTATTTTACGTTTCATGGTTGGACCATTATCACCATCAAAATTGATTTAGATGGTAATGAATAGTACCAAGCAGAACTTGACCAGTCAACTGTAGTTTGGTGGTGATATATTTGAACCGTGGTCCTCGCGAAGCTCCATCAATTCCAGCTTACCGGTGGACATCCTGTCCTCGACTTCCTCAATACAATCCACGACTGGACTGTGCCCGAGCCGCGCGACTACTTGATTGACTTCGCCGACGCAATTCGCTTCGGCGAGACGGCCGAACTCCTGGATCGGGAGGAAGCCTCACGCCTTCGGCGGCGGACTTCTCAGGTCGAATTGACAAAGCTGAGAGATCTGCGCGCAATGCTAAAGCAGCTTTTTCAGACAAGTCTGTCAGGACAACCGCCCAAGCGAGCCGACTTGGCGAAGCTTAGTGATGATCTCGCTGCGGCGGCTCAATCCAGCCGGCTTATCGCGGCTGCTGGGACTCGACAATCCTCTAAGATTTTTGTCAAACGCCAGATTGCGGTAGAACGGGCTGGCGCTGCGGTGTTGCGCTTCAGAATCGTGGAGGCTGCCGTCGCTCTGCTATTGTCGGAGGCAATGCCGAGGGTCAAGTCTTGTCCGAGCTGCGGATGGTTTTTCCTGGACGCCAGCAAGAACAGGTCGCGTCGCTGGTGCAGCATGCAAACCTGCGGCACCATCGCCAAAGCAAGAAGCTACTACCGACGATCGAAAGAGCGGGCCGGAGAGAGCGGATAACAAGGTCACGACGAACCAGCGGACGAAGTGGCGTTAAAACAGATCTTCCTTGTCCACCAAGCCCCACTGACGGTCCTCAGGCACTTTCGCTCAGAACCCGCTCAATGAGCGTTATGGCGATATTACGCCAGTATGCTCCGAAAGCTGTGTCCTGTGCGTGGTGGGGTTTAGCGTTCACGCCGAGATAATCATTAACAAAATCTCCGAGCATTTAAGCCTGTGGATCACCCGCCATGTACCGAGGTTACTCGTTCTAATACCCATGAGGCGAAGCTCTGCCATGCAGCTGTTCGACCGATCGGCACTTCCAATTCCTGCATGACAATGAGGAACAGCCCGCCCCACAGCGTAGCGCGATGAACGCGTCGTAGAGACCAGAGGTCATATGCCACGAGCAATAGCACGAAGAGGGACGGGATGACGTCAATCAGGAATGGCTCTCGTTCGAGGACCTCGAAAGGCCAGCGATTAATGGCCGCTTGCATCAGTGTGATCGTCGCGATCACGATCAAGCGCTTATGCACTGCCGGTTTACAACGTGCCCAGTATGCAAGAAAAACCAGCACTCCAAAAATCAACATATCCCCTAGGGTTGCGGCGTAGAACGCTTTCGCATCGGCCCCAAGAGCTGCTCCGCCCCGTCTCAGCAGGTCTGTTCCCGCCATAACGCCTAAGACCACCATCACGCACGCCAAACCGAACCCAACCATGCCCAGGCGCCGGTGTATATCCACGCGTCCCGCAGACACCAACGAGGTTTGCACAATTAACAACACGATCCAGGAGGTGAACGCCACAGCGTGAACATGAATCACCCAGCTCGGCAGAGGAGCCTTGAACATACCTGCCAAGTAATAGGTCTTCGCAAAGCCGAGAGACACGGTGGCGAGAAGTAGAACTGCCATTCCCATAAAAAAGCACCGTTCCCTCCTCATTCGCGCTCCTTCATGCGTTTCGGCTTTCTCATGGTCGCCCGCAGTGTACCCTTTTGTGGCAGTCCCGCAGATGATCTATCCGGCATCGTCAGCATGCTCTGGAGCGACATTTGATCTCGATGCGCAGAAGGGGTGGCTCTGTAGAGGCCTTTTCTCGTCTGGAGACGACCTGACTACGCCCATCCCGCCGCCACCGAGTTTCTCGAATGCGGTAGCGTGAAATGGTTTGGCCGATCATGAGTGGGCGCTCCGGGAGCGATCATAGTAGAGGGCCAAACTAAGGCAAGTCAATGCGTTGCGGGCAAAGTTATCTTCAACCCTCAACCCGCCACCCAGTTGACACGCAGGAAGCGCCAGCAGAACAGGGCGCACCCTAGGGGCGAGAACGCCTCGTGAATGTCTGCTCGCTTTTCGTAGCGCACCCGCAGTCGCCGGTAGCGGAGTCATTTCTCGTAGTGATTCTTTCAAAGCGTTAGCCAAATGCATCCGCTTGGTTCACAGAGGCCAGGTATGGGCGAGCACCAAGGAAATATAAATTATCTGCTAGAAGCACTCGCCGAAGTCAAGGCTCCCTCGGTGGCGGGGAGGGACGATCTTGCGATCCTGACAAGGCGAGAACAGCGGGTCACTCGTTTGGTGGCCGATGGATTGTCGAATCCCGATATCGCCGGCATGCTCCATCTCACAGAGCATACGGTCAGTAATTACCTGTACAGAATATTCGATAAAATCGGGGTCTCGAACCGCGTTCAGTTAATCCTCTATACGCTGAGCCGCCGCACTCCAGGTCCCGAATCCGCGGCTGCTCCGGGGTTCGAGGAAGAGCGGGAACGCAAGACTGCCTGATTTTGCCAATTTTTCGTGCGACTGTGCGATTGGCTCTGTCGGATCGGCGGGCCAGCTCCTTCAGTTTTTCGCCGTGCTTATTGTCGAAATAAACTCACCGCCAGCTTCGTCGCGGAACCGACGATGCGGCGCCGCGTAACATCACCCTACTACCAAGAATTAGGACGGAGCTTCTAAAATCCCTCCCGGGCACTCGCCTCATTGACTTCTAAGTCCGCGTGAGATTGAGCCGTTGGACGCATCTGAGATCGGCTGCTTGTGATGTGCACAATCACCCCATCGGATCTCTTGAACAAGCTGAAGAGATCGGCGTTCACGACATCTGGAACAAAGAACCTAACTAGGCTCTTTGCCTAACGTGATGCGAAAATCGAAGGGGCGGCCACTTCCGCCTCGCTCAAGGGTACCTGCTGGAGTGACGAAATCGCGTCGTGTTGGCGCGATTAGGCCCCCAAAGAAGGCTTATTCAAATACAGCAATGGAGCATTGATCGAGAAGGTGGCTGGTGCTTCGGGGTGGCGACGGCTTCTTTGCCCATGCCGTCCCAACACCCCGTACAAATTCAGACTAGAGGAAAAGACGCGCTTGATGTTCTTTCTGACGAGTACTTTTAGCAGACGCATTTCCTGGCGAAGTGGTAAGCCTTAGCCGATGCCATAAACCTGCTCCGCCGACCTTGAGCGATGCGAATTTGCCTCTGTTCTAACCACCCTCTAACAAAAAAAAGACCCCAAAGGATTTGTATTTCTCCCCTTTCTTTATGGCCGCAAAATCATCCGCCGAATCCCCTGGAAGCGATCGGTGAGCGGGTCGAGGAGGTCGGGGGAGGGGTTGCGGGGGTACGCGGCGAAGGGGAGCGGGGGACTGCCGGGGGTTGAGTTACTACAGGGATATCCTGATTGCGATACTACTTGGGACCCTGTAACACGTCTAGATGCCAAAGAAAGTTAGGGACCCGAAGACCGCTCTGTCCGTACCCTGCCCAACCTGCGGTGTGAAAATCGGTCAGAAGTGCGAGTTGTCCACAGGAGCGCTGCGGGTTTCTCCGCATCGCGACAGGAGGACAAAGGCGAAAGAGTGAGGGATTAAACGGCGTGTTCCCTATCCCTAAACTGAATGCGTGGTCTCTAGATGCTCTTTGAACAGCCGCAGTAATTCGGACACCACTTCTTTATAAGTGCCCGTCTTGGCGACCACAAAAGATACCTTCGGGAAAGGACACTCTGTGCAGCAGCCGTGCACTGAGTCTCCATCAAGGATACGAATCTGCAACTGCGGTCGGGACATGACAACAGGCTGATATGTTTGCTTATAACACAATCGCGTCAGAGACGAGCTCATTCGAGTCCTTATCCCGAATCAGGATTAATGGATACGGATGGCGTTGCCTCCAGGCACGTTCAGTAGTTCGGGAGTCAGGTACCCGAGATGCGGAGACGGCGTCAGGATGACGGAGTATTCTCCGGCGGGAGGCTGAGGACATCACTCTCCATCGGTTTGTTGCCCTAAAGTTTCTGCCTGACGAGGTCGCCAGAGTTCCGGAAGCATTGGGCGCGCTGCGAGCGAGGGGCCCGGACTGTCTCCCCTCTCAATCACGCGAATTCTGCACATTCATGAAACCGGACCGCAGGGCGGTCATCCATACCTCGTCATGGAGTTTCTGAACAGCGTCACGCTGAAACATCGCATCGCCAGGAAACCTAAAGAGACGACGCCCTGTCTTGGTCGCCGTTCAAACAACCGCTCAGTTGATCCTCGGGGACATTGCCCCCGAGCCAGCACACTCATCGTCGCCGCATAACGAACCCGATCGTGCACCGTTTTGGATTCACGCCCGACGTGTGCGCCGAGTCTATCAACCCCTACCCAAAGACTCATGAGAGCAGAAAAGATCATGCCTAGTACGCAAAATGCAGTCAACAACCATGAATATCGCAGCATTCCCATCACCGCACTTGCGGAGCCATATCGGATTCGGCCAAGCCTCTAACACGCAATCGCTGGCGTTTAAAAAACCCCTCGCCGGAACCTGCGATGCCCCATAGGCGATGTACTAGTCGCTGTAGCCCGAATTTCTCGGCAACCCTCTCGAAGAACTTGGCTGCGAGGTCCATTGGAAAAGCAGCAGCGGAAACGAATGTCACGCTGCGGCCGGTTGCGAATACTGGTTTTGCGCCAGCTTCGCTATAAGGACTGAAACTGAGCATCTCGGATAATTCGGGCAGCCTAAACAGGCTCCTCCCGGTACTTTCCTCCATACAAGCACCGTCGCACATCGTAGGCAGCGCGTCTCAGTAAGCAACTTCTTCCCTCCTCATCCACCGCTCTTCCCTGACTCGTCGTAGTGCAACTGAACGATTAGTGGAGACTCGCGGCAGCTTGATCAGCTAAAGACTTTGCTTTAGCCAGTAAAGCAGCAACTGGTTCACTCTTCGAACAAACCGCAGAAATCCCCGCGGAGATGGCCTCATCCATTCTGAAAAGGTCGCCGTGGCACGTAAACAGGATCAAATGGACTTCAGGGAACAATCGCTTTAGCAGACGGGCAGCAGTGAGTCCATTTACCTCCGGCATTGCTAGGTCCAAAACGACTATGCGGGGTAAAAGTTGTTCGGTCTTTGCGATTGCTTCTCGACCATTCGCGGCTTCGCCGCATACTTCCCATCCAGAACGCTCGAATTCCCGACGCAGAGCGCGCCTAATTGCTGCGTGATCATCGACGATCAGGATACGATGGCGAGAGTTCAGGATGGGCTGGCGCGTAACGGGGTACGAATCGAGGATCGACATAAATCAACTCCAGTAGGCACATTTTCATTTTTGCCCTAGTCGGAAACAATCGGGGAGTTACCTGATTACTTTCGTTATATCGGCACGACACACTATGGAAACCGGTTTGCGGCCAATATCGAAGAGTATCCGCTCCCTCTGCCCCGAAGTAACCACACAACAGTGGGATTTACACGGAGAAACCAGACGGGCAGAATACACGCTGTTTGGAGGAACAATGTATTCAGAACAGCTTCTGCAGCAGTTGGACTACCTGGCCAAAGACCGCCGATTTCCCGAGCTGTCGGCACTGGATCTGGAAAATATCCTCACAGCCATCGAGCTGTGCGGCGTCGGGTTCGGCTGCGGCCCGAAAGTCACAGAGGGCCTAAATCAACTCTTGCGTGACGACTGGCCGAGCAGGCAGCCATAATCGTGGGCACGAGGCAAACTCATGATCAAATTATGAGTCTCCGCGAAAACCTCATATCCTTGGCCAAATTCCTAAACGCTACAACATCCTGCGCATTCGCCATCCCAATCGTGAGTTCCACCAGTTGTTCGGATATCGTTTTTGGCGCCATGGATTTTTCGTGCGTACCCTAACATGCCTGGAATAGGCGTTTGATTGAGGACAAACGAAAAACGAGAAGACCAATGGGCGCGGCGCGGCCGTTATCCGCAACGCTGCTTTTTTTAGAACTACACTCTGTTTTGTGGCCACTTCAGCGCCTGATCGGCGCTGGAATTGAGATACTGATCGAAATTATTCAACTCTAAGAACAATTGGGGTGTGATCTGACGGCTTTTCAAAGCCTCGGGGGCCCCTATCAATCATGCAACCGGTCATCCGCTCAGCGAGTAGGGGTGACACCAGAAAATGATCAATGCAAATTCTTTTGGTTCTTGCTGAACATGTCACGGAAGTATTCCCAGAAGGTGTATTGGCCAAGTTCCTAGTTGAAACGTCGGAAAGCATCAATATAGCCGAGGTCATTCAGAGCTCGGAAACGTGCCCTGGCCTCGGGCTGGAACAGTGCGTCATTCTTCCAGTATTTGGGACTAAAGCAGTCGACGTCCTCGGGAATTACGTTGAAATCTCCTCCGACGATGGTCGGCACCCCTTGCCCCATAAAGGTTACTAAACGGCTTTTCAGGCGGTCCATCCAGGCCAACTTGTATGCGAATTTCTCGCTCCCGACTGGATTCCCATTTGGCAAATAGATGTTGATCAAGCGTAGGCCGTTGATGGTTGCTTCAAGGTAGCGGGCATGGCTGTCGGTCTCGTCGCCGGCGAGAGTAGTGGAGACGACTTCAACGGGATATTTAGAAACGGTGGCAACACCGTTATAGCTCTTTTGCCCAACAAACGCTGCCCGGTAGTTGAGGGCTTCGAAAGCGCCGACGGGAAACTCCACACCCTTAAGTTCCTGCAGGAATAAAACATCCGGATCGTTGTCTTTAAGCCATGAAAGAACGTGTGCCAAGTCGGGCCCGGGTCAATCCGCGAAACATCTTTTCACTCAATGGAAATTGACGGCGAGGAGGTTCACGGGTTCACCTCCGGGTGTTCTGAAACGCTGAGAAGATTCCCGTCGGGATCCTTGAACCACCCTATCCTAGCCCAGTCGGCCCTGTCCAAATTCCGAGCGGGTCCTGTTGCATTCGGTTGTATCGCTCAGATCTCGCTCCGCCTTTTCTGCAATTCTGCGACGACGGCTCCTAGATCTGATACCCGCCAACCAAGGGCCGTACCCAACCGTGGAGGAACTACTTTCGCCATAACGAACCGCAGCATGATCCCGTTTGCCTCGAACACCAACGCAAATGGAGGTTCTTCCTTTAACAAAGGGAGGACCTAAGGTTTCACTGTGGAAGCGCTTCGCTCGATCCCTTCAGAAGACATGGACAATGGATGAACTATTTGGTGTACTTAGCCCTGAAAATCGGCAGTAGCTTCAAGGAGAGAACGTGTCAAGAATCACACTTGGCGTGATTTGCGGCTTAATATTTGGTGCGGTGGACGTCGGAATCATGCTGCCGATGAGCTTTCCAGACAAAAGAGCGGCGATTACAGCGGCCTTCATTGCCCGCTTTGCGATTGGGTTCGTCATAGGCGCGGCCCGTTTGCCTTGGCCCGGCTGGGCGGTAGGCCTATTCTTCGGGCTGCTGCTGAGCATCCCCGACGCCATCATTACAAAAGCCTACGCACCAATCATCAGCATGGGAGCCATTGGCGGAACCATCATCGGCGTCATTATCGGTCGATTCGGGCGCTAGTTTCTTCAATCGGGTTCTCGCCAGCGGCGTTAGACACTTTCTCGACGACAGGGTAGCAGAACTCATCCTAAGCGGGCCGAAGTCGAGTTCAACGTCCGAACGAGCAGGCTTGTTCTCACCGCCGGCCTCCACTGGTATCGAAATAAGTTTGGTCATCCTTGCCTTCCCTCGGACTGGTATTCCAACTTAGTTGTCAAACCAAAACCTGGCCGAGGAGCTGTTGCACTGCTCGTTGTGCCTCCAAGATGGAATAGCGATGGTCCATAGCTCCGGCTAAATCTGTGTTAGCAAAAGCAATTCGCCCAAACGGCGCGTTACGCAATATCTCGCGTGGAGCAGGTTTGCCACCGTGACCGAAGAAAAATCCTGGTGGAGGGCTCAGATAGGCGTGCCCCCAGCGATTCAAGATAATCCCTGCAATGTCGCGCTCGGCGTTAAAACCGCCGGTCGCGAACATCTGAGTAAACTGCTCTCGAATTTGCCTTTCGTAGGTCCTAAAAGATGTACTCATCATCTCGGCGCGACCACGATTTCCCTGTTCTTCGGTTGATAAACCCGGGTAAGAGTAAAGAACCTTTAAGTTCAGCACGATGGGCGAGTCGGGATTGATGGTTGGCTTTTCAACTCCGTTGAGAGCTAGTTTTCGGACTTCCAGATAGTTGCCTATGCCCTCAAACCAACGGCACCCAGTCATTCCCAGCTTGTACAGAAAACGCCAATTTCGAACAGCGACGTTGGCCATCATGCAGGGAGAGCGATAAAACTTTCCATATGCCTCGCGCTGAGCTTTCGGAAGGTCCTTAACAATGTGCTTGGTGGTCCAGCTGCCGCCCGCCATCACAACCGATCGCGCCTTAAGTCGGTACAGTTTGCCCGCCTTGACATACACAATGGTGACGAAGTTGGCCTTGTCCGCCTCGCCATCGTGCTGGACCGAGATTGCGGTTGAGGAAACGCGAATTCTCGTCTCGGTTCCGGGAACGTCAAGAGCAGAATGGTTCAATTGATTAGCGCTGACTCCTTCCACGCTGTGCGGGCCGTTGATTGCGGCAGGAATCAGTGTTTTTACCATCAACCGTGCAATCGTTGTGTTCCCACCGGGGAACATTTGGTCTGTTTCGCCAGCTTCGTCCCTCAACGGGTGAAGCATCTCAAACGCGTAGTCAGAATAGGCGGATAAGGCATCCGGGCCTAGACCGGCACCTCCACCCTCCACGGGGGAAAGGAAAGTTCGGACCGTTTCGCGACTGATCCCGAAGCGTTCCATATAGTGTTGTTCCAACGTAATCGAATCGAGATATCGAGAGATGGCGTCCCCCTCGACCTTGGGACGCTCAAATTTCACCCTTTCAGATGCTTCGCCTTTTAGCCAGCCTAGCCATTCCGTTCGAGCAGTCTCAGTAACAGGCGCACCTTTCAGTTTCTTGCCCACGGGATCGACTAACAAGAGACCCGGATTCAGACCGAATTTCGGGCCAAACCAGAATCCGTATTGTCCATGCTGTAGGCCCACAGCTTCATAAGGCGTTCGCGACAGAGGAAACTCAGGCTGAGTTCCGCCCCATTTTTGATACGTAAGCTTGGGCACTTTCAATCCAATGGAGTCGTAGAAGTGGGCTAGAAAGCTATGGGGATATTGCAGTTGAAAAATGGCAGAGCCCTGATGCACTGTCAGCCGCTGATTCTCCACAAGAAATTCGTTTTGTTTGGCTTCGCCGCCGAAGATCGGATGGTTCTCTAGAATCAGGCATTTCATGCCCGGGCCCGCTTGGCGTTGGAAGAACAGTGCTGCAGCAAGTCCACTGATTCCCCCACCGACGATCACGCAATCGTAGCTTTCCGCGGTATCGATTATCTCTTTGGGAAGGGGCTCATAAAGGCCATCGCGAATGGTGTGGCCCGACCGCAGAACCTCTAGAGTGTTGCCGTTGGAACCGCTGTATTCACCAACACCTCCGTAGCCGGTGAACTCGTCCGTACCTGCAAGCAGTTCTGCTGGACTCGCGTTCCCGAGCAAGACTGCGCCCGAAGCCAAAAGTGTAGATCCGAGAAAGTCACGCCGAGAAATTGGGGAGGTCAAGCCCAGCTTCGCATCACCCGATGCGCAGGATTTTGAAGGCATCTGAGTACTATAGACGGATTAGCTTTACTGCAAGGTCGAGTGCTAGACTTCCTTCGTTTTCCCGATCAGCTTAGCCTAGGGAATCGGCCCCATCCCAGACATTCTCCACTAGGGCAGGGATCCATCGCTGAGAATGAGCGGAACCTTCGCCATATCAATCCTCTATCCACTCCTCGAAGATTCAGCAGTGCCTGCCTCGACCCTATCGTGATGGGTCAGTTTGAACCCAATTTAAGGCGCAGGTCAATTCAGTGTCCGAAAACGAGTGAATCAAGAAACTTCAAGCTTCACGACATTATTTTTAGTTTTGCGCAATAGTGAACAGAACTATCAGGAAGCTAAAGCTAAGTTGTCTAGAGACCACAAACTTTCACTCACATCCGCCTTGCCGGGGGGCCTCCCGAAGATTCCCGGCTTTGTCCTCTCTACAGGACCATATCTGGCTGTTCCCTGAGACGAAAGTACCTCCCGCTTAAGCTGCAGGCCAGGTTGATACAGATTCTATGAAACCTAACATCGATTGCTTTAATTGCGAGTCGCATTCATCCTCGATAGTGATGACATCCGAAAGCAAATGCCTGAAATTCACGCTGTTTAAGCGGGTGAGGCATTAGTCAAAGCCGTGGAAGCAGCCGTGCAGGGGGAAGCTTTCGTGGTTTTGGATTTAGCCCTGATCTATGCCGTTGATCAGCATTGCCTTTCGCCTCTAGCGCCGTTTGCTCTACCCGTTTTTAGATTTCTTTCCACGCCTCGTGTTACTTTCCTGGCAGATGGCTGCATAGCGTCTTTCGATTTCATCCAATTCCTCATCCGAGAGCTTTTCGATGTCAATCATGTCATTGCGCGCAGATAGATGGGAACGAATCAGTTCGTCCAACTTGAGATGAAGGGCCTTAGCATCGCGATTTTGAGTATTCTGAATTAGAAAAACAACCAAAAATGTGACGATGGTCGTGCCGGTGTTGATGATGAGTTGCCAGGTATCAGAAAAATGAAACAGTGGGCCGCTGGCGGCCCACAAGATGAGCACGACGACCGCAAACAAGAACATGTACGGCTGTCCGACAATTTGTGCAGTCTTACTGGCGAAGCGGCTGAACCAGAGATTGATAGTGTTTGTGTTAGCTACCTCTTCCCGTGCAAGGCTCAGGGGCGTCTTCCCTGTTGTCCAGGATTCGGCGCCCGCAGTATTCTTGTACCAGACGCCGTGCCGGCCCATTCTCTCCAATCGATTATTCGAATTTCCTTTGTCCACGTAATTTTGATGCCAAACAGTCCTTTGGCGTTCACCTACACGACCTCAGGATATTAGTCAGACAAGCAGAAAGTGTCGGCGTGGCGCAGATTGTCAGTCGGCGTAGAAGCGAGCGATCTCGCCGCTTCAACTCCGCCGGATCCGGAATGAATTGCTTCGACGGGCCAACGCTGGATCGAGGCGGACGATCTGTTTGCCGCTTTCAAACTGTGTTCCGCAATACCGTCTTTCCAAGTGCTCTAGCATACCGAGATTCCTGTATAGCGAGGGCCAGACGCGTCCGCCGAACTGAAGGACGGCACCAACGATTACGAGTAGCCTCTGGAGTCAAGCCTGATTTTTTGAATGAGTCTGAGCCAGAGCGTTAGCTACGGACGTGCATTGGGGCCGGAGGGTTTCTCTTGCTCAAGAAATCTGGGAGTTTGGCTGGGTCGTTCTCCCGTGGCTTCAGCAAGCGAGATGAACCACCAGAGTGTTGTGTCCACCGTGGGCATTCGAACCATTCAAATCGGCGTAGCGGCCGATGTGGGCGCGCGCCCCGCGCCTCTCCGAAGGCCAGCGCTCGATTTTCCGGCTACACCGCCGCCCTGACTGGGCTAGCGGCGCGGAATCTAAAATCAGAATTCACCCCGAAGGATTCACCGTCCTCGACCCAGCCGACATCAGGCGGATCCAGCAGTGTAGGATACGAGGTCGCAAAAACAGCTAAGTCGGTTTTACCCTGGTCGGCACCTAATCTGCAGCCCAGTCCTCAAACGCGCCTACGCCGAGCTGCACCCCAAACGAGTTCTGCTATCGCTCGACGTCTTTGGCATTATGGCAGCCGGTTGACCTCGGACACACCGGGCAGGACATTGCCGGCATGGCGAAATATTGCGATGTGTTCTCGTCGATGATTTATCCATCACATTTCTTTGCCATGGACGGAATCGCCCGTCTCCGGCGATGCGCCGGAACACTTCATTGGCGGATCAATGGAACCTGCCTCTCGTTTTTTGTGTCGAGGTTTTTGGGATTGTAATTTACGCACGCTTAGACCAGCTTGCGTTACAGAATCTAGGTTCTCTCAGGCTCTTAGGGTAGAGTAGACTCCGCTTTAGGTCCTAACATATCTACTAACCGAAGCAGGCTCGAATCGCTTTCGAAAAGTTTGTCGGACTTCGTAAGGTAAGCGGCGGCCCCAGCTTGCAAAAGCTTCGCTTCATTCTTCTGTGAAAGGCTCGTCAAGACTACTACAGGAATATGTTTCGTCTGGGAATTCTGTTTCAAGGCTTCAAGAACTTCCAAGCCTGATAGCTTTGGAAGCATCATATCCAACAATATGAGTTCAGGAACGTTTCCCGTTGCAATCTGAACGGCTTGCTGTCCGTCCCCGACAGTAGCGACCTGGTGTCCGGCCTTCACAAGCAGACGCTCGATCGCGACCCGCATGAACCCACTGTCTTCAGCAAGCAGTATTCTCATCCACATATGTTACAGCCTGGAAAGCAGTGCGCGTGAGCACCGAAGTATCGTGGTCGGCCAGAGGCGGGCGATTTAAGAGCTGCCGCACTTTGTGTGTATGCGAACCGAAGTAAGTTTCTGAGCGCAACCAAAGTGCACAACCTGACATTTTGTTCCTTCTTCCTAAGATCTCTTCTCATCCTGACGCGGGGTGCAAATGGATCATTGTCTTCTGACATGGCCAAACGTAACTATCGGCCGGATTGTACCCAGGGGTCGCACGGAGTGAGCACGGATCTCAATCCCAATGCTCAAATGAATATCTGGTTGAGCTCTTCGGAAAATCATCAGTGGAATCCGGCGCAAAAAGTTCCTTCAACTCCCTGGGCGGCGGAAATAAATCGATTGATGCGGGCTCAAGCCTCCTCGATGGAAAAAAAGCGCCTCTTTCAGGTTCTTCAACTATGAGTGACAAGAGCGTTCGTCACGATGAAGATTTCGTGGTTTTGAATTAACCCATCAATGCCATTGATCAGTATTGCCGATTCGCCTCTAGCGCCGTTTGCTCTACCCGTTTTTAGATTTCTTTCCACGCCTTCTGTTACTTTCCCTGGCAGATGGCTGCAGAGAGCTTTTCGATGTCAATCATGTCATTGCGCGCATTGCCTCGCGGCGAGAAAATCTGGCGCACCAGCGGCCCACAATGGCACACATGATTTCGGTTTGCTCGTCATCCACCCGCAATCCGAAATGGAGAACTCTTGGACTTTTTTGTGTCCGCCATAGTGGTTCGGGAGCGCCTAGCGGAATCCGCTGAACAGGACGACATCCGTATCGTTGTAGCGGGCGCGGGTGAGTGCGAACTTCTTTCCGTCCTTGGACCAGGCATACGCAGGGACAGACACAGGTTCCGAGGCGAAGTGGGTCAACGGCACAGGAGCGCCTCCTGACAACGACACCATATACACATTTTGCGTGCTACCAGTTGTGTTGTGTACAAAGCTAAGGGCTTTGCCATCAGGTGTCCAGCCCAGAGCGCGCCAGTCGTCAAACGGCGCGATCATCACGATCTGCTGTTCAATCGCTCCGTCTTCCAGTCTCTGCACCACGATCTGCGCTTTTGTACTGGCTCCCTGCCCCTCCGTTTTCCCGTAAGCGATGTGTTTGCCATCCGGAGAAACCACTGGAGTAAAACTGGTTCCGCGAGCCAATTCGGCGGGAGTCCCTCCACCGGTTGGCATTTTATAAATGTGCCCGATTCCATCGCCAGATGCGTCCTCCGTGTACAGCAGCCATTTGCCGTCAGGAGTGCAATTACCCTTCTCTACATCAATTCCAAACGTAAGCTGCTTCAACTCGCCGCTGACTGTATTTAGGAGCCACAGATTCGGCTTATTGTCCTCAAGAACCCTCCCCACCGCTACCAAGTCTCCTGGACCACAGGGCATCGCGCTGAACAAAAGACTATCGTTCTCCAACAGGCGAATCCGGTTGCTCCCATCCGCAGCGGTCTCATCAATGTGCCAGCTCATATCTTTTTGCAAAAGCTTGCCGGTAGCAGTCCACGACAAGTCGTATCCAGTCGCTTGCTGGGTCGAGACTGGTGTCAATTTCCAATCGATCTTGTCGTTCAGCACAGCAGGCGAGTCGCTCACGTAAACCGTCGCGCCCTGGCGTTGCTCGGTCGTAGTGAACGACCGTCCGTCTCCCGTTACGCTAAGCGAGAGATAGTTGCTCAGATCGTTGGTGACCCGAATGGCGTCGCCCGACGGATAAGGCTGAAACCAGATTTGGCTTCGCAATCCCGTCCCTTTTTCCGCGCCGACATACACTAAGCCAGACGTGTCCGGCAGCCACACTACCGATGTAACCAGCGAAGACCGCGGGAACCTATTCACCAGCCTGCCCTGCGGCGTGTACACCAGAATCGATGTGATCTGCCCCTTCCCCACGTCGAAAGCACCCACCGCAATCAGATCGCCGTTGGACCATGACGGGTCCGTGAACAACCCCTTCCCCTCGCCCCGATTTTCCTTAACGACGACTCGCTCACCGCTTCCGTCGGCATTCGCGATCAGGATCTGGTCTTGGCCGGTCTCCTGAAGGGAGCGGCGGTATACGATTTGCTTTCCGTCCGGCGAAAATGCCGCCGCGCCGGCCACGTCACTCACAAGTTGCCGAGGTGTCCCGCCCAGAGACGGTACGCTGTATAGATTGACGCTATTTGGGTTGGCAGGATCGCGGTGAGGGTAGTACAAATAGTTCCCATCGGGCGTGAACGCCGCTCCCGAACCGAAAAACCCCGGCTGGGGAGGTACCACGGTCACCTCACTGCCGGTGGCCACCTGCTTTACCCGCAGACTTCGTTCGCCTTCCCTCCGGCCGTATGCGACTAACCTTCCGTCCGGCGAAATGGTCGCAAAATTCGTGACTTCTCCATGATCGGTAAGTGGTCGAATCGTGAGGCTACGCGCATTGAATGTTGGAGCAGGACGGCTTACCAGTTTGTACACGCCAAAGCCAGCCGCAGCGACCAGCGCCATTACCAGAACGGCAGCGCCGATCAGTGCTCCTCGGTGGCGCCGGACTTCGGCAATGAGTACAGCACTGGAGGATGACGGCGCAGCTATATCAACCTGGGACGCAGCGGCTCTCCCCATCGCGGAAGTTGAAGGCGAAGTCTCCGCTACGACTCTCCCCGACTCCGTCTCCCGTCTCAGTCGCTTCAAATCGGCCCGAATCTCTGATGCGTGTTGATAACGCAACTCGCGATCCTTCTCCAGCGCCTTATTGACGATGTCTTCCAGCTTGGGCGGAAGATCAGGGTTCAGTCGCAAGGGAGACAGCGGAGCGCGGTTCATGATCCCATCGAAGATCACACCGGTACTCTCACCACGGAAGGGCAACGCCCCAGTCGCCATTTCATAGAGGACGGCGCCGAATGAGAACAGATCGGTGCGTGGGTCCAACTCCTTGACGCGGATTTGCTCGGGCGACATGTAGGAGATGGTCCCCACCGCCGTTCCCGGACTGGTTAGATGCGAATCCTCCAGCGTTCCCGTCAACGTATTGGCCGCGGCTATCTGGCTAGAAGAACTGGCCGGAATCGTAACTTTGGCCAGACCGAAGTCCAGAACCTTGGCGTGTCCGCGCTTGGTGACGAAGATGTTGGCAGGTTTGATGTCGCGGTGGACTATGCCCTGGCTGTGTGCCGCGTCGAGCGCATCGGCAATCTCGATGGCCAGCGATAGAATCAGCTCCGTCTCCATCGGACGACCCGCAATCCGGTGCTTGAGCGTTATGCCGTCGAGGAACTCCATCGCGATAAAGCTTTGTCCGCTCTGGTCGTCAATTTCATAAATCGTACATATGTTGGGATGATTCAGCGCGGAGGCTGCCTTGGCTTCACGGTCGAAGCGGGTAAGGGCTTGCGGGTCTTTGGCCACCTCGTCAGGAAGGAACTTGAGAGCCACGAATCGGCCGAGTTTCACATCTTCGGCTTTGTACACGACACCCATCCCGCCGCCGCCGAGCTTCTCTACGATGCGGTAGTGCGAGATGGTCTGGCCGATCACTAGGAGATTCCACGCCTTCAGGTTGACTCATCTTACGGATGGTGACATGGCCAGTCAACGAATGACGGCCCTGACATAACATCTTGAAGGCAAAATAACCGGCGTTATCAACGGTCAACCTTATAGAGCGAAACAGCTCTCGTATCGTCCGGCAATCCGGAAATTACCGGATCCGCGATTGGGCAGATTGTTTCGGCAAGTCGGGCACCTGGAATTCATCTCAGCATGATAGCGAGTGGCTTACCGATAGTCGGTCTTGTTCTTTTCAGTAGTCCGCGTTGCCCGGACGAATTCTAAGGGGAGCAGCTCGTCGTCCGAGTCATGGCGACACGCCTTGTACCGGCTACGACGGTGGCCGGGTGACAGGGGGACACTTGGCGCAAACATGAGATGCGAACTCTTTGTAGAGTTTCGACTGGCAATACTCGACGGCTTCTTCAAACGATTCGCTACTGGGCACATCCGATGGTCGAAACACCCAGCCGCATTCGGAACAACCCCACCCAGCCACACGCTCTCCTTCAACCCAAACCAGCCTGCGGGAGGAACAGCCTGGGCCCCTACGGGGCATCACGCCCCCACAATCAGACGGTTGAATACTATGTCGAAACATTAGTGGTCCTGATTTCCTTGGCTCAGTTGCTCCAGAATTTCCTTCCGGCGTACTTGCCTCGACTCAAACGCGATTGTCGATTTTCCCTCCAGGGTGCCCTCTCGAAAATACTCTCTGTCCCAAACTTCAATCGCTCGCAGTTCCGATAGAAGAAGCCTAGCCTTATCTGGAAGCATTCCTAGGGAATGGCTGCAATCAAGGCTCCATCGAACTGAAGCGATAAGCCTTTGAAAATTTGAGCTCCGGATCAATGAGTGCCGAAATGCGGTCACCAGTGCCGAAATTTCGGCAGCAGGTTCTGGTAGAGGAATGGAACCGAGGGGACCTTGGCCGACCAGGGTCCAAGTTCGGCTCGCATTTCTGAATTGCCCCGCTAACGCCGCCAGGGAATAGATTGCCTGACGAGTGTTGGAGCCCGGCGGAAGTAACCGACGATTTAAGAGCGGTACCCATTCTCCAAAATCAGGTTCCAAGACCGGACAGCGATTCTTTCGTAGCGATGCTTTCTGTTAGGGACGGACCGATCAGACTCTTCCTTCTCGTCGATTAGTTCGAAAAAGGAATTGCCGGAAATCAGTCGCTGTAAGCAACTATCTCTACAGAATTTTCGATAAAATCGGGGTCTCGAACCGCGTTCAGTTAATCCTCTATACGCTGAGCCGCCGCACTCCAGGTCCCGAATCCGCGGCTGCTCCAGCGTTCGACGAAGAGCGGGAACGTAAGACTGCCTGATCGCTCGCCATTTCGTGCGACTGTGCGATTGGCTCTGTCGGATCGGCGGGCCAGCTCCTTCAGTTTTTCGCCGTGCTTTGAGGGACTATTATTGTCGAAATAAACTCACCGCCAGCTTCGTCGCGGAACCGACGATGCGGCGCCGCGTAACATCACAACCTACTACCAAGAATTAGGACGGAGCTTCTAAAATCCCTCCCGGGCACTCGCCTCATTGACTTCTAAGTCCGCGTAGATTGAGCCGTTGGATGCATCTGAGATCGGCTGCTTGTGATGTGCACAATCACCCCATCGGATCTCTTGAACAAGCTGAAGAGATCGGCGTTCACGACATCTGGAACAAAGAACTTAACCAGGCTCTTTGCCTAACGTGATGCGAAAATCGAAGGGGCAGCCACTTCCGCCTCGCTCAAGGGTACCTGCTGGAGTGACGAAATCGCGTCATGTTGGTGCGATTGGGCCCCCAAAGAAGGCTTATTCAAATACAGCAATGGAGCATTGATCGAGAAGGTGGCTGGTGCTTCGGGGTGGCGACGGCTTCTTTGCCCATGCCGTCCCAACACCCCGTACAAATTCAGACTAGAGGAAAAGACGCGCTTGATGTTCTTTCTGACGAGTACTTTTAGCAGACGCATTTCCTGGCGAAGCGTAAGCCTTAGCCGATGCCATAAACCTGCTCCGCCGACCTTGAGCGATGCGAATTTGCCTCTGTTCTAACCACCCTCTAACAAAAAAAAGACCCCAAAGGGTTCCCCTCCCCCTGAGGTCCGTTTAGAGGCGTCGAGAGAATCAAACTATTCCCGAAATCTCAGAAGGTTTAAATCAGGTAGATGCTGTACCCATCATTTGCAGGAATCGCTCACCATGTTCACATCTGTAACCTTCAGGTGTCCGTGCTCTTTGTTCTTGTCCGTTATGCCGCTGTCTTTGACGGCTTCTTGGGTGTCTTCCTTCATGTTGTGCATTTTTGCGTTGGAAACCACTCCCGTCGCGTCGGGTGGGGCACTCTTTTGCTGCGGCTCCGCGGCTGGGAACTCAACAGGTAAGGAGGTTACAGGTTAGCAATAGCCTGGGCTGGTCTCGCGAAACGCCTCCATCTAAGAGGGACAACCTCTTCGCTGTCCCAGGGGATACAGGCCGATGTCATCTTTAACAGAGTTAGCTAGATCGTTTTCCCACCACGGGTTGAACAAACCCCGAGAGAGCCGGTTAGCCCCTCGGGGTTGTGGTTAGTCGTCCGCCGATATGATCGGTATGAAAGTAGCGGCACCAAATCTTTGGCTACTAAACAGCAAATTCAGTTTAGGTTTTACTATCACATCAAGCCATTCTGTCAAAGCTGTATATAGATCGCATGGGTTCTGTACATTTTCGGATCACTTACCCTGTGTTTGGCTAGCGCCGTCCTCGAATTCCAACCTTCTTGATCGCATTTTTCACGTCGGTCTGGGTTGCGCCAAACTTCGTTGCTGCGTACTGAAGTTCCTAAGTTTCGCCGCCCGCCACTTTGTCGCGATACGCTTCCCGACTTCTTCTTGTTAACAGGCATGAATATTTCCTGCGCTTCGATTCGGCAGTACGAGGGTGAGTTGGCCGATTCGTCTGGCCAGCATTTGCTGACCCGTTAGTCAGGAGGCACGTCGCATCGACTCTTCGCGATCGTTCTCGCCCCTCTTCCCTGCCGGCGAAGGCCCGCCTCAGTCTTCTGCCTCCAGCCTCTTCGTTGATATGTTTGGCAACGTCGACCTTTTCTTCGTGGCGTCGTCTTGTTTGTCGTAGCGTTCCCGGCTCTTAAAAATGGGCCGTATTGACATATGGTTCGTCCAATGGCGGTCAATCCTAGCGGCTTTAAAACGCGCTGTCTATCAGTATAGCGACATCGCCTAAGGTTGCAATTTTACCGTGAATTTATCAATAGATTAATGCAAATGCCTTATTATCACGCTGCGCAGTCGCTTCGGCCAATTCCGGGGGAAGGCAATTTGCGCTTGACAGCGCACATCTATAGTTGTTAGCGTGTCTGGCGTTTGGCTGAACCAATTATGTCAAGCCCGCTACGGCATTCTAGACAATCGATTCAGCCAGCATGGGGGGACAATGAGGCCAATAATTCACAGGTGGACGCTGCTGATTGTGCTGGTGGCCGGGTTGATGGTGCACTTTTCAGCCGCGCAAAGCACCGCTTCGCTTAATGGCACAGTTAAGGATGCAACCGGGGCAGTCATCACCGATACAACCGTACGGCTCACCAATGTGAATACCGCAGTATCCCAGGCGACTGAGGCAAACAGCACTGGAGCCTATAGCTTCGTCAATATCCTTCCCGGACGATACACGCTCGAGGCTACGAAGCAAGGATTCAGAACAGAACGCTGGCCGGAATTCAGTCTCGAAGTGAACCAGACCGCCACGATCAACTTCGCTATGCAGGTCGGCTCGTCGACCGAAGTTGTCGATGTTACGGAACAGGCGATCCAACTAGAGACATCAACTTCCGAACTGGGTTCGGTGGTCGCCAGCAAGGAAGTACTGGACCTGCCTTTAAATGGACGAAATTTCACCGAACTGCTCTTGTTAACTCCCGGCGCGAGCGCCGCGAATCCTCTTCAGAACCGGCATGGAGCCCCAGGCGCTATCGGTGAGTTTGCCTACCCGGCGATCAACGGGCAATCCAACCGCAGCAACATGTTCCTGCTGGATGGCGTTAACAACTACGGCGGAATCTCGGATACAAACACGGTCCAGCCCACCATTGACGATGTTCTTGAATTTAAGGTGCAGTCCCACAATGACGAGTCGCAGTTTGGCCAGGTGTTGGGCGGTATCGTGAACCTGGCCACCAAATCGGGCACGAATTCTTATCATGGAACGTTGTGGGAATTCTTCCGCAACAGTGCCCTTGATGCCAATAACTATTTCAATCCCAAAACTGATCTTAAGCAGAACCAGTTCGGAGCATCCTTTGGCGGTCCAGTTATTCTTCCGCACTACAACGGGCGGAACAAGACTTTCTTCTACGGATCGTATGAAGGGTTCCGACGCCGCGGGTCGAGTTCCCAACTTTACGTGACGCCTACTCCGGCTCAGATCAATGGGGACTTCACCGGAATCGGATCGCAAATTTACAACCCCTATGGCGTGCAGCCCGACCCAGACAATCCGGGTTCGTTCATAAATAGCCCGTTCATGTGTGACGGTGGCGGCAACCCTCTCCCAACCGACGCAAACGGGGCGCAGGCTGCGGGTACGGCTTGCAACAAGATTCCGGCCAGCCTAATCAGTCCGACCACTCTCTATTACGCTAAAACTCTTCTTCCCGCGCCGATTGATACAGGCGTCCCGGGATTCAACGGACGCGACAGCACCCAGAACATTGTCAGGTCAGACCAGATGTCAATTCGGGTTGACCAGCAACTAGGAAACAACGACCGCATCTTCTTTCGCTATACCGGATCCTGGCAGCCAGACACCGGCTCTGGCGGAGTTCAGGGAAACATCGTTCGTTCCACCATCAACACTAAGAATATTGCGGTGAACTGGTCGCATTCCTTCAAGAGCAACGCCGTAACCACGTTCACATTTGGCCGGGTCCGCGGTCAAAGTGATAACGCCAACAATATTTCGAACGCGCCGGCCGACTTTTTGCAGACAGCTGGTTTTGCCTCAAGCTTTACCGATCACACCCTGGGCACTGTTGCGACGCCGCTCATCCCGACTTTTGATATTGCCAACTACCTGGTCGAAGGGAACTTCACCAATACTGAGAACTTTTCGAACATCTACGAGTACAAGAGCGACACATCAAAAATGATTGGCCGCCACCTGCTTAAGTTTGGCGCTAGCTTGGCCACGGACGATCGCCTCGGCACGTTCCTGGGTAGCGTGGACGTATTCGACCCCTTTCAAACCTCCAGCGGAACGTCAGGCTCGGGTGGAGATGGCTTTGCCTCGATGCTGCTTGGCTTGCCTACTTATGCTGAAATCGACAGTGTCTATTCTGGAGTGCACGGAGGAAAAATCTTTGGCACCTATTTCTCGGACCAGTGGAGAGTGAACGACCGGCTCACGTTGAACCTCGGGCTCCGTTACGACATTACAGATTGGCCACGCGAGGGGGTCAAATCAAACGGCAGCAATATCACCGGCAACATGGATCTGAACAACGGCACTTATGTGTTGCAGGATCCCGCTCCCGCCTGCTCGGCCACTCAGGGAGCGCCTTGTATTCCGGGCGGCAACTTGCCTGAGCACGTCAGCGTTGCTAGCGGTGGCAAGCTCATGCATAACTCGTATGACAATTTTCAACCGCGCGTGGGCCTCGCCTATCGCATTAATGATAAGACGGTGTTTCGTGCTGGATACGGAAGATTTTTTGATAACTGGGCCGCGGTAGTTGGATTTGCCGCAAACTTTACCCAGAGCTGGCCGAACGTAGCGTTTCTGGCCCAGGAAAACCTGAACAATCCTACCAGCAATCCCAGCAACCCTGATCCATCGTCTTTTGCTACCGATCCATTAAATCTGGGAAGCGGAGCCATTGCCCCTGCTCCCGATCCATTCGGACAGGGCAACGGATTTCTTGATCCGCTTTTGAAGAATCCTTATTCGGATCAATACAACTTCGGCATCCAGCGTTCCTGGGGGGCCAATTCTGTGGTAACCGTCAATTATGTGGGCTCGCAGAATCATCGTGAGCAGCTGCAACTCACCGGCAATGCGGCGCTCACTCCGGGGCCTGGAGATCCGCAGTTGCGCGCACCGTTCCCGTACATCCAACCGCAGAATGGTTACGTAAAAAGCGTCGGCAAGAGTAACTACAATGCGCTGCAAGTATCGTCGGAAGGGCGCTCGACGGGCGGCTTGAGCTATAAGCTTGCATACACCTATTCCAAAACCATCAACTTTGGATGCGACGTGTACGGCTCGTTCTGCGATGTGCAGGACCCCTACCATTGGGAGAAGGACAAGGGTGTCGCCGGATTTGACCTCACTCACATCCTCTCTTCCGGGCTGGTTTACGAGCTTCCCTTTGGACGAGGCAAAAAGTGGAGTGCCGGCAACACCGCTCTCGACCACGTTATCGGCGGTTGGCAGATCAACGGCGTGTTATCGCTTTCGAGCGGCCGGCCGTACGACATGCAGTCCTCGACCGAAATTCAGAACACCAACAACATCAGCGGAGCCGAGCGCGCCGATGTTATTGCCAATCCGTACACCGCAGGACCAGTGCCTTCGAACTCTGATCCCAACTGCGCGCTAACCATTTCGCAAGGTGGCCGGGCGGCCGACAAGGTCCGCACCCCAACTACCTGGGTCAATCCTTGCGCATTCGACAATCCGGCCCAATTCACATTCGGCAACATGGGCCGCAACAGCCTGCGTGGAGACTGGAGCAAGAACCTCGATATCTCCGTGTTTAGAAACTTCACCATCGGCGAATCCAAAAAGCTGGAATTCCGCATGGAAGCCTTCAACGTAACCAACACTCCGGTTTTCGCAACCCCCAGCAATGACGTTAGCGATGGGAATTTTGCACATGTGTCGTCTACCTTGAATACGGAGCGCCAGCTACAACTGGCATTGAAGTTCTATTTCTAGTACTGCCTGAGGGGAATGATCTTGAGGGACGAGGTTGACGAATGCCAATCAACGCTGGTCTGTCACTTACGATCGCCGCCTTGCAGCCTTTCGTGTTTGAGCCAGGCGTATTCGCAAAGAGAATCCAAACGCTCCCAGGGCGTCACTGGGTGCTTTGACGATTGACAAAGTCTGGAAGAACGCGAGCGCGCCCTATGATGGCAGGCTCGCTTGGGCTGCCGCATCGTCGCCGCCGTGCAGAAGAGGAACCGTCCCCGGCAAGGCGGTAAGCGCTTTGGTGGCCAGCATTCCTCGAAGGTGTGCGACGTCCGGATTTCGGTGCTTTGTCTGCTTGCACAGTGGCTCTCCGGCTCGGCTTACAACAAATACGCAAGTTTCGCGGTGCCCCCCATGATGAAGGATTGCTCGGATGCTGACAGTTCGGAAATCCAGGAACGAACCGTATTCGCCCAGCGTTTGTAATCGCAAGCCACCAGGATTACGGGCCAATCAGAACCGAACATGAGCCGTTTCGGCCCAAAGGCTCCTAGCGTGATATCGAAGTAGGGCCGCAGGTCGCTCTCGGTCCAGTGGTGCCAGTCCGCTTCGGTTGCCATTCCAGAAATCTTGCAATAGACATTTTCACGCCGCGCCAATTCTGTGATCAGTTCCTGCCAAGGCGAGCGAAGTTGATCCTTGATACGAGGCTTGGCGATATGATCGACCGCGAAGCGCTGATTGGGATGGCGATCTACGAACTGAATGGTTTGAGACAGGTGCCGCTCGAAAATCAGGATGTCATACTGGAGATCGAAGTTCTTTAGCAGAGAGACTCCGCGATTGAAGTCATCCCGGAGCATGTAGAAATCATCGGGTTCATCGTGAAGCACATGACGGACACCCTTCAGCTTTGGATCAGAAGCCAGGACTTCCAGGGAAATCGCCACCTTGTTGTCCACCAGAGGTACCCAGCCCACTACGCCTCGAATCAGATCGCTCGAACCAGCTAAGTCCAAAAGCCACTTGGATTCCTCGATGGTCTGCCGCGCCTGGACCGCAATTGTCCCGGAAATTCCCGCTGCCTGCGTTACATTCTGCAATTCAGGAAGCAGAAAATCTCGCCGGATGCCTTCCATCCCCTCGAGCATCCACGGATATTGTTCCTGCGAATATTTCCAGAGGTGATGATGGGCGTCGATGCACTCTTCCGGCATGGTAGTCAGTTATTTTCCGGTTTACCTACGACCCAGGTTTCGTTCTGAATGGGACGTAACATGTCCTGAACTTTGGCCAGAAGTTGACGATCGATGGGCTCCTCGATCCATTGGGAATTCTTGGTGATATTGATAGGACTAGCGGTGCCAACCAAAGTCGTGGCGATTCTGGGATTTGCCAGCGCGAATTGCATGGCAAGTTTGGAGATGTCCGAACCTTGCTCGCGGCAATATGCTGCTGTTCTGGCGCATAGAGTCTTTACTCTTTCCGGAGCGGGATGCCAGGCCGGCGTGCCCTGGTTTGTCAGCAGACCCTGCGAAACCGGGGATGCGCTGATCACTCCGGCATTCTTGCTCTCAAGGAAGGGCAGAAGTTCGGTCAAGGTCGTGTCATTGAGGGAGTAGTGGTTGTAGGAGAGAATGCTGTCCACTTCGACGCGGCTGAGAATGTAGCTGAAGATTTTCAGAGGATAGCCGGTTACGCCCACAAACCTCGCTTTGCCCCTCTGTTGAAGTTTCCGCAGCGCAGGAATAGTTTCGTTCACCACCTGATCGAGATCGCCGTACTCATTGTCGTGCGACTGGATGATGTCGACATATTCCACGCCCATGCGGCCCAGGCTTTCGTCGATGCTGGCGGTCACGCGTTTTGCGGAAAAATCAAAATCGTCATCACCGTAGCGCCCCACCTTGGTTGCCAGGTAGTAGCGCTCTCGCGGAATTCCTTTCAGAGCTTTGCCCAGGACCGTTTCCGCGCGCGTGTACCCGTAAAACGGCGAAACATCGATGATATTGATGCCAAGATCGAGGGCAGTGTGAACAGCGCGGATGGCCTCGGATTCTTCGACTGCACGAAATACGCCGCCGCCGAGAGAAGACGCGCCAAAGCCCAGAGCAGATACCTTTAACCCGGTCTTACCCAACACTCGATATTCCACAAGGCCTCCTCAACGAAATACGAAGTAGAGCACGGCCATCGTCGCCAGGAGCAGGCCCGCGACCATTCTCGGATCCGAAAATCCATCCAGCCGTTTTCCAAAAATTACGGCGAGGGGATTCGCCCAGGTCAGCCCTTCGATCTGCTCAGGAGGCGGCGCCGGGGTGAGCAGGCTCACGACGACGAATATCACGCTGCAGATGCAAAACACCCACCAGGCTTGCATCATGAAGGAAATTCCCAAGCCGTGAGTAATGACCTTTTCTGTTCCGAAGACAGGCAGATCAAGCACAAACGATAGCGCCCCAATCAGGAAGCCGGTGATCAGAGTGACGATCGACGCCTCCTTGGTGCCCCGCCGCCAGAACACACCAAAGAGAAATACCGTGGTAATCGGCGGAGCCAGATCGGCGGCAATCACGTTGATGGCTTCGAAAATGCTAGAGAATCGTCCTCCTTGAAAGGACCAAATCACCGCCAGGATCATCACCACGGTGGAGCTGATTCTGCCAATTTGCACCAGGCTTCGGTCACTGGTGTCGGGGCGAAGGCGCTTTACAATATCCACCGCAACCAGGGTTCCGGAGCTGTTTAGTGCCGCTGACACAGCACTCAGGAGTGCGGCCAGCACAGCCGCAGATATAAATCCCTTTAAACCGGTGGGCACCAGTTCGTTGATAAGAACAGGCAAGGTTTGATTGCTGGCGGTCCCGATGATGTTATGGAAGAGAACATAAGCGATCACCCCGGGCAATACCAGAAAGAAGACCGGCAAAATCTTCAGGAAGCCGGCGAGAAGCGGGCCCAACTGGGCATCGCGCTCAGTTCTCGCCCCGAGGACTCTCTGCACGATGGTCTGGTCAGTGCACCAGTACCACACCCCCAGAATAGGATAGCCCAGAAACACGGCGTACCAGTTCAGCCCAGCGGAGCTGTGGGTTTGCAACATTCGCAATTGGTCTGGCTTAACTGCGGCCCGGAATTGCGCGATAGAGTGAATGCCGTGCGCCGGCAATGCCAGCAGCGCATAGACCGTGATGATAATCGCACCCACCAGCAGAAACCCGGTATTAACCGTCTCGGTGACAACCACGGCCCGCAGACCTCCGAGGATCGTATAAATCGAAACCACAACGGCGACAATCAAAATGGATGTAAAGACACTGATTCCGAAAAACTGCTCGAACACCGCAGCGCCGGCGTAGATGCTCATGCCAATGTGAATAAACAGAGCGGCGGTGATGGCCATGAAGGCAAGCAGGGAACGCGAAGCGGGGCTATAGCGTTTTTCCAGGAACTCCGGCAGCGTCGATATCTTACTGCGAAAATAGAAGGGAGCGAAGACAAGAGAAAGCAAGATCAGAGTGAACGCCGCCATCCATTCGAAATTTCCCCACACCAGGCCTTCGTTGTAGCCGGAAGCAGTAAGGCCAACCAGATGGATGGTCGAAATGTTGGAGGCAAAGAGCGCGGCGCCCACGATGCCCCATGGCAGCGATCGTCCAGCGAGAAAAAATACCTGGCCAGTAACCTTTATTTTTCGCGTCGAGAGAATACCGATGGCGAGAATCGCCACGATATAGGCAATGATGATTCCAAGATCGAGCGTGGGAATGCGAATATGCGTCGGCATTTAAGGATGCACCCCTTGGTGTCTAACCTCCAGCTTCTTCTACATCCACTATCGCCTTGATCAATTTGGGACGACTGGAAAGATCCTTGAACTCTAATGGCACTTCCCCGAGCGGCATGCGGTCCGTAATCCAAGGCCGGGTGTTGATCAGCCCCTCTTCGAGCATGCGGATTATCCTTGGAAACTGCCCGCAGCTGTTACGGCTGGCATAAATCGTTATTTCCCGCCGATGCAAAAGCGAATCATCGATGCTTACCAGTTCCTTGGTGAGTCCAACAAACACCAACCGTCCTGTGGGCGCTACGTAGAAGAGACTCTGTGCCATCGAGGCGGCACTGCCGGTGGCATCGAAAACCACATCCGCCAAGTACCCGTCGACTTCCGCGAGCGCCCGCATGCCCAGACCCTCAGCGAAATTCTTCCGCCAGTCGTTCTTTTCTACCACACGAACTTCCGCGCCCGCCGCCTTGGCAAACTCGGCCACTGCAAGGCCAATCGGGCCGGCTCCGATGACCAATGCGGACTGCCCCTGACGAATGCCGCTCCGGGTCACCGCGTGGGCGCCGATTCCCAATGTCTCCACCAGTGCAAGGTCGTCAAGCGAAAGCGTCGCTGACTTGTGCAGCAGGAACAAGGGAACGGAGAGGAGCCCCTGCATCCCTCCATCCACATGGATTCCTATCACTCGGAGATTTTCGCAACAGTTGGTGCGCCCGGCCTTGCACGGTGGACACTTGCCACAGCTGATATAGGGCTCGACGGCACAATGGTCTCCAAGCCGGATGCCAAACTCATTCGCGCCGATCTCGACTACCTCCCCGGCAAGCTCATGCCCCAGCACTCGGGGATAGGTATAGGCGGGATGGCGCCCCGCAAATGCATGGAAATCACTTCCGCACACCCCTACTTTGCGAATGCGAACGATTGCCTCTCCTGCAACAAGTGCGGGTACGGATGCCTCACGCTCGATGAATTCTCCGGGGCCTCGAAGTACGATCTGTCTCATAAGTTACTGGATGCTTTAAGCCTCTCCGGGTAATCAAACCCTCGAATGATTGGTCCAGCCATATAACGTGCCGGATTATAGGTAGTCTCGCGTCCCGAGTCAAGAAAACAATCCGGATATCCAGTCTTATGTCCAATATTTACAGCTAAAAAGGTCTCGTTTCCGTTTCGCGTTCGAGCCGAAAATCAATATCGTTCTATTGCTGAACCAATGCTACAAAGTCGGACCACCATGGTTGTGGGGACAGGCCGCTTTTAAGGTTGGGGGGTTGCCGCTATAATTGGCTGTACCTATGCCAACCTTCTCTACGGCCAACCGTGTTCCCGTCGCCGATACGCGCGTCACAGCCAAGCTCATCGCGAACATCAAGCAGATGATTTCCCGCGGATCGATCGCTCCTGGATCGAAATTTCCGCCGGAGCGCGAACTGGCGAAGGAATTTGGCGTAAACCGGGCATCGCTCCGGCAGGCATTGAAGGTTCTAGAGATCATGGGTGTGTTGACACAGCGGGTTGGCGATGGCACGTATTTGAGCGCCAGCGCGGAAACCATTCTTAAAGAGCCACTGGATTTCCTCATCCTGCTCGATGATCTCTCTCATCATGAGTTGTTTGAAACCCGCTTGATCGTCGAGCCTGAACTTGCAGCCCGGGCCGCCGAGCGGGCCACCGCAGAAGACATGGCCGGCCTGCGTCAGGCCATCATGGCGATGGAGAGAAGCCGCACCAATCAGGCCCGCCTGGAAGCCGACGTTGCCTTCCACGAGTGCGTGTTCCGGGCAAGCGGTAATCGCATTTGCCACCTGCTATTCAAGGTCATTCATCGCAGCGTATTGACCAGCATGGGCCAGTTGTCGCGGAGAGTCAGCATCGAGCGTCCGTTGTCTTTTCACAAGAAAATCTACGCCGCCATTCGCGACCGAAATCCTCAGAACGCTCGGAGCGCGATGCACGAGCACATTGTGGACGCGCAAGCACTGCTAGCAAAGCCGCCCAGCGCCGACTGACTTCTTTACCGCGAGATGCTCAACCGGATAGGATGCGTTGATTCGGCCCGCACCCATATCACCAGGTCCGTGCCGTCCAGTCTGTGCACCAATCCGGTTCGGACAACCGTTTCCTCCGGCCGCTTCCGACCGATCCTTACGGTCGCAGGAAAGTCTCCCCAGTTTTTGATGACGAACGCCGGATTTACCATGGGCGATTGATCGCTCGCTTCTAAGGTGAGATCCACTTGTTGTCTTGGATTGCTGGCATTTTCGGCGTGCTCCAAAACATAGGCTCTTTGCGAAGGGTCGAATTTAGCGGTCAGACCGCCCGTTGCCCTTATCGCCGGCGGATTTAACCAGGAGCGGTCAAGCAAGGCCAAATCTCCGGTCGATTGTTTCGTCAGACCAAACAAAAAATAGCTGCTCTTGGTCGGGCCAGGCCCGTCAATCCAGCCCGTCGGATCTGGTGACATGACCGCAGCACTGGCAAAGTCATCGGGGAAGAGTTGGTAGCGTCCATCCGTTGGCGCCTGGTTGACCGGCCAGTGATCCCATACTGGAAAGTGCGAATACTCAGGCCGCAATTCAGGTGGCCAGCCATAAGGACCCAGTGTTGTGCCCGACTGATAAATATAGAAAGGCTTGTACTCCGATTTTAAGTTGACTACAGCGATGTTGGCATCCGCAGGAGCGTCTGGAAAAGGAAATGGAGGAGAGACCGGGTCCCAGGAATAGGTTTTCGCTTCCGCTTTACTATTCGCGACAGTGGCTGCCTGCAGAGAAATATAATCTTCCGGCTTCTTCCCCGGTTCAAGGAGGATAGTGGGCTCGGTAAAACTGTAGTGCTCGTCAGTGCCATGGGCCGTGCCATAACGCACTGCCACCCCATCCGGATAGATATAGAAAAATTCGTCGGCCCAATCTCCCCAGCCCGTGGCCGGATCGACATTAGAGAATTGTCCGATCACATCGACCAACCCATACTGCCAATGCAACACCACCCTGGCATCCGTATTCTCGACAACGCTGATGCGCGAGTTCATGTTGTGTTTGTCGTTCATGTGTTCGGCGGTTCCAACTTTAGTACCGCTTTCAAAGCTTTGATCCCCGACCCATATGCCATTTTCGGTAACCATGGTGTTGCCGAAGTTGCCGCCGCGCCAGAACACGTAGTGGCAGGGAAGATCAGCAAAACTCACGACAACGTCGGAATAGGGCCCAGTGCGCCAAAGCGCATCCCACTCCGGATACAGCTTTAATGAGGTGTATGCCGCTCCAAAATGATTTGCCCTGGGAAGGGCTGGCCAATGGCGTGCGGTCAGTTGCGGCTCTGTGGAAGGTTTTCTGGCTTGATATGTGCTCGGTGACTTCCTCTCCGGCTAACGCCCGGTTGTAGATCTTCAGTTCGTCGAGAATTCCATCCAGCGAGTAGTAAGTGGGAAATGCGGCCGACGTGCGCACCAGCGAAGTTGGAGGCAGGTCCTGGAAATTCCTTCCAATTCTTAAGCCGGTTTTCTTGGCTGGATCCGGGCGCCCTTTAACCGAAAATTCTCCCGCCAACTTGCCATCTATATATAACTTGACTCCAGTTTGGGGATCGAACGTGCCCACTACATGCGACCACTGCATGAGTGGGACTCGGCTCTGAGAAACGCAGGTCTCCCATGTTCCCCATACCGAGAGTTGCAGTCCGAGCCGCCCCTGGGCATCGATGCCGAAGTAGTAGCCGCTATGGTGGTCTTTTTCCTGGTCAACAATCGCCACCCAATTCCACGGATAAGTTTGGATTGCCACCCAGGCTTCAATGCTGAATTGTGCTTCGAGTTTGGGGACTTCTTTGGCCGGCCGCTCTATGACCGTGGTGAAACCGTCGAACTTAAGTGCTCCTTCAGAAACACCTGTGGTCCACTGATGGTGGTTAAGGATGGTGTCCCGTTTTCCCGACAGAGAGTCAACTACCGTGTCCCCGGCCCCTTCATTAAACTTCCACCACGCAACCACCCCATCGTTTTGCGCGGCCGAAACAGTAGCTAGAAACACGATGGTTGCGAGCAGCAGACACAACTGCTTCACGATATTTGTTCTCATTTCCATCCTACTTTCCACTCGCGACTTCAACCGTGACCGGCTTGGTCGCTTCGGTGTTCATCCAGATGATCAGGTTTGTTCCTTCAAGGGTAAACACTCGGCCAAAACGATAGTTGGGGCCCCAGGCAACAGCCTTGCCATCGATCTTCAATTTGGGTTGTGCGTCCCCCCAATTCTTGATAACCAATGCTGGATGGTAGAGGGGCGAGTCATCGCTCGCCTGGAAAACGGACTTGAAGGAAGCATTCGATCCACTCTCGGTAAACAGAAATGCTCGTTGAGTAAGGTCGTACCCCTCACTGGAGAATCCCGCTCCGCTGGTTTCCACCTTGGGAGCCGAAAGCCAGGACTTAGCAAGCGGAACCAATTCTGCCGCCGATTTCGTAGTAAGCCCGTGCATCATCACCTTGGTCATGGTGTCGTCGGTTTGAGCATAGACCGGACCTTCAATGTGCGAGAGGGAAGTGTGAGATGTCTTGTCAGGTGCGGTTGCAGAGATACCGCTGGATTTCACCTGCTGTACCGGCCAGTGGTTCCACCACTCGAACATGGAGTAAGTTTTTTCTCCTGTGTAAGGACGAATGGCGGCTGGGGGAATCACAATCTGAAAGGGTTTCCACACCGACTTCAAATTGACCCACTGGATATTGGCATTCTCCCAACGGTCGCCTTTTTTGGGGGGATTCAGCCAGGAAAAGGTTTGGGTTTCACCCTTCAAGTTGGCAAGCGTGATCGCGTCGGGATTGATGTTGTCCTCCGGCCGGGTGCCAGGGGCATTGATGATTATGGTTTCCTGGAACTCACGCCCTTTTTTTAAATTCGAACTCCAGACAATCCCTTTTCGCACGGCGACGCCATCGGGATAGATCGAGTAATACTCGTCGGTCCAATCCGTCCAACCGGTGTACGGATCTGGATTGGCACAAATGTACTGCTCTACTTCACAGAGGCCATACCGCCAGTGGATGACCACCCGGGCATCCGTACTTTCCAGCACACGAACGTGAGAGTAGCGGTTCTGTTTGTCCGACATCGGTTCGCAATCTTCGCCAAGAGGGCATCCGGGACTTCCACCCGTTTCCATAAATTCATCGGTGTACCACTTCCCGTTTTCCGTGACCCAGGCGGGAATGTAGTTGGTGCCCTGCCAGAAGACCAGCCGGGTCGGAGATTGATCGAAGCGAACGACCACATTGGAATCAGGGCCGACACGGCGGGGCTCATCCCACATGTCATCGAACTTTAAGGTAGTGTAGTAGGCGCCGAACCGTCCTGGTCCGGAGGGCCCGGAAGGAAGCCTCGGCCAAGTCAAAGCGTCGGCCTCTGGAAGGTGGATCTTGCCGAAATCGGTCGCCACTTCCGTATTGCTCAAACTGCGGTTGTAAACTTGTAACTCGTCGATAATGCCGTCGAACGAATACCAGACGGGGAATTTCGGATGAATCCACTCCAGGGGAACGACTGCGTCGCGCACCCGTCCGATGATCAGATCCTGGCCGTTGGCTGGAGTAAATGCGCCTTGTACCCCGAGTTCCCCCGCCAGTTGCCCATTTACGTAGATGGCCAGACCTTGATCATTGGCAAAGGTTGCGACCACGTGGCTCCATTTCTTTAGCGCCAGCGGATCCTTGCTCAGGACCGTATGAAACTTCCCATTAACTGAAACCTGCAAACCCACATGGCCAAACGCATCGATGCCAACGGAATACCCGATCTCCCCGCGGCGCTGCTCTTCCCCGCGGCTCTGATCGATGATCGGCACCCAATTCCAAGGGTAGGTGCTGACTGCAACCCACGCTTCCACCGTCAGGGCGTTGGCAATCTTTGGTGAGTCTTCTGCCGGCCGGGTAATTCCCGTGGTCTCCCCGTCAAACCGCAAAGCCTCGCCGGAGAGGCCGTTTACGTGTTTGAAGTGGCCTGAAATCTTGTCGTCGACGCCGGGCACGGAATCGCGCGCGGTTGCTCCGTCCTTTTCATCGAAGGACCACTGCGCAACCAATCCCTGGGATTGTGCGGTGCAACGGGAGGAAATAAGTAAACTGGCGAGAATCGCGAAAAGAATCGACGTAGGGCGGTAAATCTTCATGGGCCCATTTCTCCTTTTGGGTCCTTCATCGCTGCGGATCGGCGGGCAGAGACCGGCGATGAAGTCTGAGATTGCAAAAACTACATTGGATGGTCCAATCGCTCGGGGATTTTATGCCGCGTGGATGTTCCATGTCAATGCACCCCTCGAATTTTTGGTGGAATTGGTTTGGCACTGCCCTCTGCATGCTGCCCAATCGCCCATCCTGCACTGGCTTGACAGTGATTGGAGAGCAATGCTAATGTCTTCGGGCATTGGATGGACCAATATATTTGGAAGGATGCCGTCCGATTCGATCTCGTCCCTGCTGAGGAGATTCATGGGTAAGCGCAATGTCATTTCTCCGCTATTTGGACTGGTGATGGTTTGTGGGTTGTTGTTGTCCGGCGGGCCTTCGGTAACGGCGCAAAGCGCGGCCGCTCTCAACGGTATGGTGAAAGACGCGTCAGGGGCAGTGGTTCCTGACGCCAGCGTGACTTTGGCCAACGTGGAGACTGCATCTGCCCAAACCCGCAAGACGAACAATGCAGGTCAATACGTCTTCGTGAACGTCCAGCCTGGCAGCTACACCTTGGAGGTCAGCAAGGAAGGATTCGCCACACAAAAACAGGCGGCGTTCAACCTGGAAGTCAATCAGACGGCCACGATCGATCTCAGCCTTCAGGTGGGGACGACTGCCACTGCGGTCAATGTTTCAGCGCAGGCGACCAGGGTAGAAACCTCCACGGCTGAACTGGGTAATGTGGTAGGAACGCAACAAGTCAATAATCTCCCCCTGAACGGACGTAATTTCACACAATTGCTCCTGCTGACGCCGGGCATGAGCCCGGCGAATCCCTCCGGCAATGCCAGCGGATTTCCATCTAAGCCGATTGGCGACTTCGTTTTTCCCGCGGTGAACGGGCAGAGCAACCGCAGCAATATGTTCTTGCTCGACGGGATTAACAACTATGGCGCAATCCGCGATACCTATGCGGTTCAGCCCACCATCGACGATGTCATGGAATTCAAGGTGCAATCTCACAACGACGAGGCGCAGTTTGGTCAGGTTCTGGGCGGCATCGTCAACCTGGCCACCAAATCGGGCACCAATGCCTTCCACGGGAGTGCGTGGGAATTCCTGCGTAATGACGCTCTGGACGCGAGGAACTACTTCAATCCTGACAAGACTCCGCTAAAGCAAAATGAATTCGGGGTTGCAGTCGGCGGTCCGGTGATCCTGCCTTACTACAATGGAAGGAACCGAACGTTTTTCTACGGCTCCTATGAGGGCTTTCGCAATCACACCTCAAATCCCCAGGTCTACCTGACGCCGACTCCCGATCAGCTTGCCGGCGATTTCAGCGCCGTGGACTCACAAATCTACAACCCCTACAGCACGCGGCCAGACACTGACCCGAACAATGCGGGCGGATTCATTCGCGACCCTTTCATGTGCAACGGTGCGGGAGCAGCGATGCCGGTGGATGGGAACGGCATCCAGGCTGCGGGCACTCCTTGCAACATGCTGCCGGCCGGCCTGTTGAACGCGACCATGGTTAAGTACGGCCAGTCTATCTTCCCAACTCCTATCGACACCGGAGTGGAAGGGACAAACGGCCGGGATGGGACGCCGACCATTATCCGCCAGGATCAAATGTCGCTGCGGTTTGACGAGGAACTAGGCGAGCGCAACCGAATCTTCGTAAGATACACGGCGGCCTGGCAGCCAGATTCGGTTTCCGGTGGATATCAAGGCTTGGTCGAGAACACCCAGAGCAACAACTACAACCTCGCCGTCAACTACACCCACAATTTCGGCAACAGCGCCGTAATGCAATTGACCTTCGGGCGCGTCTCTGCGGAATTCGATATCACTCCCAACTTAAAAGCTCCTTCCGATTTTCTCGCTACCGCAGGATTCTCTCCCAATTTGAGCGACCACCAGCTGGGTTCTACTTCCATTCCTCTGATCCCCTCCGTCAATGTGGATGGGTATCTGGGTGGCGCCAACTATTTAGGAAAGCTGCACTATTCCGATATCTGGGAATACAAAGGGGACATTTCCAAAATTAGCGGGCATCACAGCTTCCGCATGGGAGCAAGTTACGCCACCGATGGGTGGGAACAGCCGTTCCTGGGTTCGGAGGTAGACTTCGGATCATTCCAAACCTCTTCGCTTGGTACAGCCGTAGATGGCGGAGATGCATTGGCCTCGATGGTATTGGGCGTGCCCACCTATTCCGAGGTCGACAATGTCTACTCCCTGCTGCGCGGCGGAAAGATCATCGGAACCTACTTCCAGGATCAATGGCGGGTGAACAGCCGCCTCACGCTAAATCTTGGTCTGCGTTACGACGTCACCATCAATCCTCGCGAAGGCAAAGCCTCCAACGGAAGCTCCATCACCGGCAACATGGACCTTAACAACGGAACTTACGTTTTGCAGAACCCGGCGCCCGCCTGCTCAGCGACCCAGGGCGCACCTTGCCTTCCTGGCGGTATTCTGCCTGACCATGTGGTGATTGCCAGCAATGGAAAGCTGATTCGCGATAACTACGACAATATCCAACCGCGTGTCGGCATGGCGTACCGTCTGACTGACAAAATGGCGTTGCGAGCGGGATACGGACGTTTCTACGATAACTGGGCTGCGGTCACGCAGAACCAGTCTAACTACACCCAGAGCTGGCCGAATGTGGCATTTCTTGCCGGAGATGATCTCAACGATCCCTTTCCTGAGGCGTTCGCCAACGATCCATTGCATCTGGGCTCCGGTCCCATAAGCCCGGCTGCCTCGCCGTTCGATCAAAGTTTTGGATTCCTGGATCCGAGGCTCAAGAATCCGCGATCTGACCAGTGGAATGTGGGCATCCAACGGGAGCTCACGGCCAATTCCGTGGTTACCGTGAACTATGTCGGTTCGCGCAATGCCCGGGAAATGCTGTCGATCACGGGAAATGCGGCCACTACATTCGGAACCGATGACCCGCAGTCGCGCGCCCCTTATCCCTATATAGCTCCCCAGTCGTACGTGCGCAGTTTTGGAAAGAGCCACTACAACGCTCTACAAGTCTCTTCGGAGATGAAATCTCCCGGTGGATTGAGCTATTTGCTGTCTTACACCTATTCGAGAGCGGTCAACTACGGCTGCGATGGATACAGCGGCGGATGTGATGTCCAGGATCCGAACCACTTCGAGAACGACAAAGGTGTCGCCGGATACGACCTGACCCATATTTTCTCCGGGAGCTGGGTGTATCCGCTTCCCTTTGGAAAGGGCAAGAAGTGGAGCACGGGCAATCGCATTGGCGACTACATTGTGGGGAACTGGCAGCTCAACGGAATTCTGTCTCTCTCGAGTGGATTGCCGTTTGATGTCCAAGGACCGCAGCAGATATCCAATCTAAACAACATTAACGGCGTCGTCCGCGCCAATGTCGTTGGCGATCCTCACGCCAATACCTCGAGATTGCAGCCGATCAATATTGCTGCTTTCGAACTCCCGGATTTCGCCAACATCGGCGACATGGAGAGAAACAGCCTTCGCTCAGACTGGCGCCGGAATCTTGATCTGTCTCTCTTTCGCTCTTTCCCTATCAGCGAGACGAAGCGGCTTGAGTTCCGATTCGAAGCCTTTAATGCGACCAACACGCCGGTGTTCGCCGTACCTGTCAACGATCTGACGGACCCCAATTTCGGGTCGGTGCTTTCCACCGCCAACACGGAGCGTCAGCTTCAGTTTGCGTTGAAATTTTATTTCTGA